>CAWDXH010000008.1:0-888847 GCA_963806275.1 uncultured Bacteroidota bacterium | reverse complement strand
ACCAATAACAGTAGAATGTATTGATGAAGTACCAGCACCTTCTGATCTTGCATGGACAGACAACTGTGATGCAGGCGGAACGGTAACCAGTGTTGACGGCCCATTAGTTGGCGGCGCATGTGGCGGTACGATCACCCGGACCTGGAATGTCATGGATGCTTGTGGAAATGCAGCAATAACAAGAACACAGATCATTACCGTTGATGATAATACAGCACCGGTACTTGATCCAGCACCCGGACCAATAACAGTAGAATGTATTGATGAAGTACCAGCACCTTCTGATCTTGCATGGACAGACAACTGTGATGCAGGCGGAACGGTAACCAGTGTTGACGGCCCATTAGTTGGCGGCGCATGTGGCGGTACGATCACCCGGACCTGGAATGTCATGGATGCTTGTGGAAATGCAGCAATAACAAGAACACAGATCATTACCGTTGATGATAATACAGCACCGGTACTTGATCCAGCACCCGGACCAATAACAGTAGAATGTATTGATGAAGTACCAGCACCTTCTGATCTTGCATGGACAGACAACTGTGATGCAGGCGGAACGGTAACCAGTGTTGACGGCCCATTAGTTGGCGGCGCATGTGGCGGTACGATCACCCGGACCTGGAATGTCATGGATGCTTGTGGAAATGCAGCAATAACAAGAACACAGATCATTACCGTTGATGATAATACAGCACCGGTACTTGATCCAGCACCCGGACCAATAACAGTAGAATGTATTGATGAAGTACCAGCACCTTCTGATCTTGCATGGACAGACAACTGTGATGCAGGCGGAACGGTAACCAGTGTTGACGGCCCATTAGTTGGCGGCGCATGTGGCGGTACGATCACCCGGACCTGGAATGTCATGGATGCTTGTGGAAATGCAGCAATAACAAGAACACAGATCATTACCGTTGATGATAATACAGCACCGGTACTTGATCCAGCACCCGGACCAATAACAGTAGAATGTATTGATGAAGTACCAGCACCTTCTGATCTTGCATGGACAGACAACTGTGATGCAGGCGGAACGGTAACCAGTGTTGACGGCCCATTAGTTGGCGGCGCATGTGGCGGTACGATCACCCGGACCTGGAATGTCATGGATGCTTGTGGAAATGCAGCAATAACAAGAACACAGATCATTACCGTTGATGATAATACAGCACCGGTACTTGATCCAGCACCCGGACCAATAACAGTAGAATGTATTGATGAAGTACCAGCACCTTCTGATCTTGCATGGACAGACAACTGTGATGCAGGCGGAACGGTAACCAGTGTTGACGGCCCATTAGTTGGCGGCGCATGTGGCGGTACGATCACCCGGACCTGGAATGTCATGGATGCTTGTGGAAATGCAGCAATAACAAGAACACAGATCATTACCGTTGATGATAATACAGCACCGGTACTTGATCCAGCACCCGGACCAATAACAGTAGAATGTATTGATGAAGTACCAGCACCTTCTGATCTTGCATGGACAGACAACTGTGATGCAGGCGGAACGGTAACCAGTGTTGACGGCCCATTAGTTGGCGGCGCATGTGGCGGTACGATCACCCGGACCTGGAATGTCATGGATGCTTGTGGAAATGCAGCAATAACAAGAACACAGATCATTACCGTTGATGATAATACAGCACCGGTACTTGATCCAGCACCCGGACCAATAACAGTAGAATGTATTGATGAAGTACCAGCACCTTCTGATCTTGCATGGACAGACAACTGTGATGCAGGCGGAACGGTAACCAGTGTTGACGGCCCATTAGTTGGCGGCGCATGTGGCGGTACGATCACCCGGACCTGGAATGTCATGGATGCTTGTGGAAATGCAGCAATAACAAGAACACAGATCATTACCGTTGATGATAATACAGCACCGGTACTTGATCCAGCACCCGGACCAATAACAGTAGAATGTATTGATGAAGTACCAGCACCTTCTGATCTTGCATGGACAGACAACTGTGATGCAGGCGGAACGGTAACCAGTGTTGACGGCCCATTAGTTGGCGGCGCATGTGGCGGTACGATCACCCGGACCTGGAATGTCATGGATGCTTGTGGAAATGCAGCAATAACAAGAACACAGATCATTACCGTTGATGATAATACAGCACCGGTACTTGATCCAGCACCCGGACCAATAACAGTAGAATGTATTGATGAAGTACCAGCACCTTCTGATCTTGCATGGACAGACAACTGTGATGCAGGCGGAACGGTAACCAGTGTTGACGGCCCATTAGTTGGCGGCGCATGTGGCGGTACGATCACCCGGACCTGGAATGTCATGGATGCTTGTGGAAATGCAGCAATAACAAGAACACAGATCATTACCGTTGATGATAATACAGCACCGGTACTTGATCCAGCACCCGGACCAATAACAGTAGAATGTATTGATGAAGTACCAGCACCTTCTGATCTTGCATGGACAGACAACTGTGATGCAGGCGGAACGGTAACCAGTGTTGACGGCCCATTAGTTGGCGGCGCATGTGGCGGTACGATCACCCGGACCTGGAATGTCATGGATGCTTGTGGAAATGCAGCAATAACAAGAACACAGATCATTACCGTTGATGATAATACAGCACCGGTACTTGATCCAGCACCCGGACCAATAACAGTAGAATGTATTGATGAAGTACCAGCACCTTCTGATCTTGCATGGACAGACAACTGTGATGCAGGCGGAACGGTAACCAGTGTTGACGGCCCATTAGTTGGCGGCGCATGTGGCGGTACGATCACCCGGACCTGGAATGTCATGGATGCTTGTGGAAATGCAGCAATAACAAGAACACAGATCATTACCGTTGATGATAATACAGCACCGGTACTTGATCCAGCACCCGGACCAATAACAGTAGAATGTATTGATGAAGTACCAGCACCTTCTGATCTTGCATGGACAGACAACTGTGATGCAGGCGGAACGGTAACCAGTGTTGACGGCCCATTAGTTGGCGGCGCATGTGGCGGTACGATCACCCGGACCTGGAATGTCATGGATGCTTGTGGAAATGCAGCAATAACAAGAACACAGATCATTACCGTTGATGATAATACAGCACCGGTACTTGATCCAGCACCCGGACCAATAACAGTAGAATGTATTGATGAAGTACCAGCACCTTCTGATCTTGCATGGACAGACAACTGTGATGCAGGCGGAACGGTAACCAGTGTTGACGGCCCATTAGTTGGCGGCGCATGTGGCGGTACGATCACCCGGACCTGGAATGTCATGGATGCTTGTGGAAATGCAGCAATAACAAGAACACAGATCATTACCGTTGATGATAATACAGCACCGGTACTTGATCCAGCACCCGGACCAATAACAGTAGAATGTATTGATGAAGTACCAGCACCTTCTGATCTTGCATGGACAGACAACTGTGATGCAGGCGGAACGGTAACCAGTGTTGACGGCCCATTAGTTGGCGGCGCATGTGGCGGTACGATCACCCGGACCTGGAATGTCATGGATGCTTGTGGAAATGCAGCAATAACAAGAACACAGATCATTACCGTTGATGATAATACAGCACCGGTACTTGATCCAGCACCCGGACCAATAACAGTAGAATGTATTGATGAAGTACCAGCACCTTCTGATCTTGCATGGACAGACAACTGTGATGCAGGCGGAACGGTAACCAGTGTTGACGGCCCATTAGTTGGCGGCGCATGTGGCGGTACGATCACCCGGACCTGGAATGTCATGGATGCTTGTGGAAATGCAGCAATAACAAGAACACAGATCATTACCGTTGATGATAATACAGCACCGGTACTTGATCCAGCACCCGGACCAATAACAGTAGAATGTATTGATGAAGTACCAGCACCTTCTGATCTTGCATGGACAGACAACTGTGATGCAGGCGGAACGGTAACCAGTGTTGACGGCCCATTAGTTGGCGGCGCATGTGGCGGTACGATCACCCGGACCTGGAATGTCATGGATGCTTGTGGAAATGCAGCAATAACAAGAACACAGATCATTACCGTTGATGATAATACAGCACCGGTACTTGATCCAGCACCCGGACCAATAACAGTAGAATGTATTGATGAAGTACCAGCACCTTCTGATCTTGCATGGACAGACAACTGTGATGCAGGCGGAACGGTAACCAGTGTTGACGGCCCATTAGTTGGCGGCGCATGTGGCGGTACGATCACCCGGACCTGGAATGTCATGGATGCTTGTGGAAATGCAGCAATAACAAGAACACAGATCATTACCGTTGATGATAATACAGCACCGGTACTTGATCCAGCACCCGGACCAATAACAGTAGAATGTATTGATGAAGTACCAGCACCTTCTGATCTTGCATGGACAGACAACTGTGATGCAGGCGGAACGGTAACCAGTGTTGACGGCCCATTAGTTGGCGGCGCATGTGGCGGTACGATCACCCGGACCTGGAATGTCATGGATGCTTGTGGAAATGCAGCAATAACAAGAACACAGATCATTACCGTTGATGATAATACAGCACCGGTACTTGATCCAGCACCCGGACCAATAACAGTAGAATGTATTGATGAAGTACCAGCACCTTCTGATCTTGCATGGACAGACAACTGTGATGCAGGCGGAACGGTAACCAGTGTTGACGGCCCATTAGTTGGCGGCGCATGTGGCGGTACGATCACCCGGACCTGGAATGTCATGGATGCTTGTGGAAATGCAGCAATAACAAGAACACAGATCATTACCGTTGATGATAATACAGCACCGGTACTTGATCCAGCACCCGGACCAATAACAGTAGAATGTATTGATGAAGTACCAGCACCTTCTGATCTTGCATGGACAGACAACTGTGATGCAGGCGGAACGGTAACCAGTGTTGACGGCCCATTAGTTGGCGGCGCATGTGGCGGTACGATCACCCGGACCTGGAATGTCATGGATGCTTGTGGAAATGCAGCAATAACAAGAACACAGATCATTACCGTTGATGATAATACAGCACCGGTACTTGATCCAGCACCCGGACCAATAACAGTAGAATGTATTGATGAAGTACCAGCACCTTCTGATCTTGCATGGACAGACAACTGTGATGCAGGCGGAACGGTAACCAGTGTTGACGGCCCATTAGTTGGCGGCGCATGTGGCGGTACGATCACCCGGACCTGGAATGTCATGGATGCTTGTGGAAATGCAGCAATAACAAGAACACAGATCATTACCGTTGATGATAATACAGCACCGGTACTTGATCCAGCACCCGGACCAATAACAGTAGAATGTATTGATGAAGTACCAGCACCTTCTGATCTTGCATGGACAGACAACTGTGATGCAGGCGGAACGGTAACCAGTGTTGACGGCCCATTAGTTGGCGGCGCATGTGGCGGTACGATCACCCGGACCTGGAATGTCATGGATGCTTGTGGAAATGCAGCAATAACAAGAACACAGATCATTACCGTTGATGATAATACAGCACCGGTACTTGATCCAGCACCCGGACCAATAACAGTAGAATGTATTGATGAAGTACCAGCACCTTCTGATCTTGCATGGACAGACAACTGTGATGCAGGCGGAACGGTAACCAGTGTTGACGGCCCATTAGTTGGCGGCGCATGTGGCGGTACGATCACCCGGACCTGGAATGTCATGGATGCTTGTGGAAATGCAGCAATAACAAGAACACAGATCATTACCGTTGATGATAATACAGCACCGGTACTTGATCCAGCACCCGGACCAATAACAGTAGAATGTATTGATGAAGTACCAGCACCTTCTGATCTTGCATGGACAGACAACTGTGATGCAGGCGGAACGGTAACCAGTGTTGACGGCCCATTAGTTGGCGGCGCATGTGGCGGTACGATCACCCGGACCTGGAATGTCATGGATGCTTGTGGAAATGCAGCAATAACAAGAACACAGATCATTACCGTTGATGATAATACAGCACCGGTACTTGATCCAGCACCCGGACCAATAACAGTAGAATGTATTGATGAAGTACCAGCACCTTCTGATCTTGCATGGACAGACAACTGTGATGCAGGCGGAACGGTAACCAGTGTTGACGGCCCATTAGTTGGCGGCGCATGTGGCGGTACGATCACCCGGACCTGGAATGTCATGGATGCTTGTGGAAATGCAGCAATAACAAGAACACAGATCATTACCGTTGATGATAATACAGCACCGGTACTTGATCCAGCACCCGGACCAATAACAGTAGAATGTATTGATGAAGTACCAGCACCTTCTGATCTTGCATGGACAGACAACTGTGATGCAGGCGGAACGGTAACCAGTGTTGACGGCCCATTAGTTGGCGGCGCATGTGGCGGTACGATCACCCGGACCTGGAATGTCATGGATGCTTGTGGAAATGCAGCAATAACAAGAACACAGATCATTACCGTTGATGATAATACAGCACCGGTACTTGATCCAGCACCCGGACCAATAACAGTAGAATGTATTGATGAAGTACCAGCACCTTCTGATCTTGCATGGACAGACAACTGTGATGCAGGCGGAACGGTAACCAGTGTTGACGGCCCATTAGTTGGCGGCGCATGTGGCGGTACGATCACCCGGACCTGGAATGTCATGGATGCTTGTGGAAATGCAGCAATAACAAGAACACAGATCATTACCGTTGATGATAATACAGCACCGGTACTTGATCCAGCACCCGGACCAATAACAGTAGAATGTATTGATGAAGTACCAGCACCTTCTGATCTTGCATGGACAGACAACTGTGATGCAGGCGGAACGGTAACCAGTGTTGACGGCCCATTAGTTGGCGGCGCATGTGGCGGTACGATCACCCGGACCTGGAATGTCATGGATGCTTGTGGAAATGCAGCAATAACAAGAACACAGATCATTACCGTTGATGATAATACAGCACCGGTACTTGATCCAGCACCCGGACCAATAACAGTAGAATGTATTGATGAAGTACCAGCACCTTCTGATCTTGCATGGACAGACAACTGTGATGCAGGCGGAACGGTAACCAGTGTTGACGGCCCATTAGTTGGCGGCGCATGTGGCGGTACGATCACCCGGACCTGGAATGTCATGGATGCTTGTGGAAATGCAGCAATAACAAGAACACAGATCATTACCGTTGATGATAATACAGCACCGGTACTTGATCCAGCACCCGGACCAATAACAGTAGAATGTATTGATGAAGTACCAGCACCTTCTGATCTTGCATGGACAGACAACTGTGATGCAGGCGGAACGGTAACCAGTGTTGACGGCCCATTAGTTGGCGGCGCATGTGGCGGTACGATCACCCGGACCTGGAATGTCATGGATGCTTGTGGAAATGCAGCAATAACAAGAACACAGATCATTACCGTTGATGATAATACAGCACCGGTACTTGATCCAGCACCCGGACCAATAACAGTAGAATGTATTGATGAAGTACCAGCACCTTCTGATCTTGCATGGACAGACAACTGTGATGCAGGCGGAACGGTAACCAGTGTTGACGGCCCATTAGTTGGCGGCGCATGTGGCGGTACGATCACCCGGACCTGGAATGTCATGGATGCTTGTGGAAATGCAGCAATAACAAGAACACAGATCATTACCGTTGATGATAATACAGCACCGGTACTTGATCCAGCACCCGGACCAATAACAGTAGAATGTATTGATGAAGTACCAGCACCTTCTGATCTTGCATGGACAGACAACTGTGATGCAGGCGGAACGGTAACCAGTGTTGACGGCCCATTAGTTGGCGGCGCATGTGGCGGTACGATCACCCGGACCTGGAATGTCATGGATGCTTGTGGAAATGCAGCAATAACAAGAACACAGATCATTACCGTTGATGATAATACAGCACCGGTACTTGATCCAGCACCCGGACCAATAACAGTAGAATGTATTGATGAAGTACCAGCACCTTCTGATCTTGCATGGACAGACAACTGTGATGCAGGCGGAACGGTAACCAGTGTTGACGGCCCATTAGTTGGCGGCGCATGTGGCGGTACGATCACCCGGACCTGGAATGTCATGGATGCTTGTGGAAATGCAGCAATAACAAGAACACAGATCATTACCGTTGATGATAATACAGCACCGGTACTTGATCCAGCACCCGGACCAATAACAGTAGAATGTATTGATGAAGTACCAGCACCTTCTGATCTTGCATGGACAGACAACTGTGATGCAGGCGGAACGGTAACCAGTGTTGACGGCCCATTAGTTGGCGGCGCATGTGGCGGTACGATCACCCGGACCTGGAATGTCATGGATGCTTGTGGAAATGCAGCAATAACAAGAACACAGATCATTACCGTTGATGATAATACAGCACCGGTACTTGATCCAGCACCCGGACCAATAACAGTAGAATGTATTGATGAAGTACCAGCACCTTCTGATCTTGCATGGACAGACAACTGTGATGCAGGCGGAACGGTAACCAGTGTTGACGGCCCATTAGTTGGCGGCGCATGTGGCGGTACGATCACCCGGACCTGGAATGTCATGGATGCTTGTGGAAATGCAGCAATAACAAGAACACAGATCATTACCGTTGATGATAATACAGCACCCACATTCACACGTCCTGCTAACATCACTATCTATACGAGTTCCACCTGCACCTACAACTCAGGCGTAGGTACCACGGGCGATGTAATCAATGAAGCAGACAACTGTTCTACAGGACTGAATGCAACCTTTACTGATGTTATAACAAATGGCGCATGTCAGGGAAGTAAAGTGATTACAAGAACATGGCATTTAATTGATAATTGTGGCAATGCAGCAGAAGACCAGGTGCAGACTATCACAGTGAGTGATAACACTCCACCCACATTCACAAAACCTGCCGATAAAACAATCTATACCACTGCAACATGCACTTATAACGCATCGGTAGCTATAACCGGGGATGTGACCAACGAAGCAGACAACTGTTCAACAGGATTACAGGCAACCTATGCGGATGTAGTAACCAATGGCCCTTGTGAGGGATCTAAGATCATTACCCGCACATGGTCGCTGGTAGACAATTGTGGTAATCCTGCAGCAGACCAGGTACAAATAATAACGGTAAGTGATAATATTAAACCCACATTCACCAGGCCGGCAAATAAGGTGATCTATACGGATGCCAATTGTGCATACGATGCCAGCCCTGCCATTACAGGTGATGTTATAAATGAAGCGGATAACTGCTCCACCGGGTTGCAGGCTACTTATTCGGATGCTATAGCTAATGGCTCATGCCAGGGCAGTAAGATCATAACCCGTACCTGGAGCCTGGTAGATCATTGCGGTAATGCTGCTGCAGACCAGGTGCAGATAATAACCGTAACGGATAATACGGCGCCGGTGATCACCTGCCCGGCAGGTACGCCTTTCACCAGGAATACCAACCTGAACCTTTGTACTTACCAGGTACAGGGAACGGAGTTTGATGCAACGGCAACTGATAATTGCTCAACACCTGTATTATCATGGGTCATTACAGGAGCCACTCCGTCAAGTGGCACAGGATCGATGGCGAATGTGGTGCTGAACAAAGGAGCGAACACGATCAAGTGGACGGCAAAAGATGCCTGCAATAAAATATCCTACTGCACGATTGTGGTAACAATTACCGATGCACAGCCACCTTCAATAACCTGCCCTGCACCTGCCTCCGGCAATACCAGCGACGATGGAACCGGTAATTGTAAAACAACTGTTTCCTTGGGTACGCCGGCAACTTCGGATAATTGTGCCGTGACCTCAGTTAAGGCTTATATAGGAGCTACGCTGATCAATCCTGTAACCTATACATTTACAACTGGTGTAACCACGGTAACCTGGAAGGTAAAAGATGCAGCTGGTAATATGGCGCAGTGTAATCAAATAGTAACTGTAACAGATGATGAATTACCGATAGCCAAATGCAAACCAGTTACTGTAACACTTGTAAATGGTGCGGCCACAATCACGGTTGCCAATGTAAACAATGCCAGCACCGATAATTGTGGAATAGCAACCATGGTACTTTCTAAAACCAGCTTTAATTGTACTAATATCGGAACCAACAATGTAACGCTTACAGTTACCGATGTTAATGGTAATGTGTCAACATGCACCAGTGTGGTAACAGTGAATGGAGCTATCCCGGCTTGCAGCATAACAGCCATCCCGGCAAACACGACTTATACAGGAGGTGTACCCACGAATATTTACCTGGGCTATGGACCGCAAAGTGTGAAACTGAGTGTGACACCAACAGGAGGTGCGCCATATACCTATGCCTGGACTGGTAACGGAACCCTGAGCAGCTATACCAGCTCGATGCCTGTATTTGCACCAACAGTAGCGGGAACGTATACATTCACTGTGGTAGTGAAAAATGTGAACGGATGCCAGACCACTTGCTCTATAACCATTTGTGTAAAAGACATCAGGGAGCCCGGAAGCAAGGGTAAGAAGGTTTATGTATGCCATGTACCGGGGGGTAATCCTGCCAATGCTCATACATTATCAATTAGTGTGAATGCAGTAAGCTCACATATTGGAAACCATGGCGGAGACAGGTTAGGTAAATGTGAAGATTCATGTCCTCCTGCTCCGGTTACTAATACGGCTTACAGGGGAACTATAGAAGTTGCTAAAGCAGAGAAGCCAATCATTGAGTCAGGTAACCTGGAAATAACAGCATGGCCTAATCCTTCAGAGAACTACTTCAATATAAAAGTGACAAGTCCGGTGAAGGAAACTGTGGAGGTTAGAATGCTGGATATAATGGGCAGAGTGATAGAAGTAAGAAGAGGAGCACCTGACCAGGTATTGCGCTTCGGTGATGGTGTTGCGGCAGGTATGTATATAATTGAGGCGGGACAATCAGGCCTGAAAGAAAAAGCCACTATTAAAGTACTTAAAGCTCATTGAGCCGGGTAAACCAGTTTCATAAGACCATTCGTGAAAACGAATGGTCTTTTTTTGGTTTTATAAAGTCCCGTACATATCAGGGATGATAGAAAAGTCCAGACGGTAAAATAAAAAAATGAACTCGCTGGTCAGGTCAATAATAGCGACAGTTTTATTTTATAAGTAATGCAGAATAATGATTAAAACTTATAGGTTCTTTCAGTAAATATTAATTCTTAAGAAAAGTATTTTTAATGTTCTTGTTTGATGGCTGAAATCAATAATTCTTCTGAATAGTATGATTGGTCAGCGCATTTATTAAATCAATAGAAAAGATATTTTTAAATTATTAATGATTCGGATCTGAAGCTAAGGTAACGACTGGGTTCCTTGAACTGTAAGACAATATTTTATTCGTTATTCTATTCCACGCAGCTGGTAAAGTGAATTCTTTGATCGGGTTGACCATGATCAGATCCGCATTTATTTTTTTTGAAAACTCCAAGGTGCTTTTGGCCAGGTTTCTTCCTTCCAGGAAAAAGCATTGCACAGGAATAGAAGAAATATTTTGTACCACTTCCAAAGCCGTTTCAAAAATACCCTGCGTTCTTTCATCCATTTGTTTACGAAGTGAAACAAAGAATACCGTAGAGTCAAATGCTTTACCGAGTAATGCTGCGAGCCGGATCTGGCGCAAGGGTATTTTACCCGATACGGGTAAAACAATCTTTTTGAAATGACAAACGTTTCCATCTGCCCGGATAGCGAGTATGGGAATATTTATTTTTTTGGCTAAACGGCTGATAGAAACTGAAGAAATAGTGCGTTGAATAAAATTATATTCCGGAAGTCCGGTTACTACCAGGTCTATTTGATATTGCTGAATGTATTTTGCGATTTGTTTTGGCCTGTTACCATTCAATATATTTATCTCCAAAATTCCCTTACCCCATATCTGGTTTTGATAGATCGTCTTTATATGTTCCAGTTTTTTTAATATCTCTTCCGTTTTATATTCGGCAGAAAACATTGATTTTCTTTTTCCTGCTATATAAACCAGGTGGATATTGCAATTAAAACTATTGGAAAGTTCAATGGCTTTTGAAATGGCCCATATGTATTTGCTTGTGAAATCCACAGGAACAAGGATGTTGTAAAGTTGGTTAGTCATATGTGTTTGTTTTTATTTTAAATAAGGATTACAATTTCAATAGGGATAGGAATACTCTTTGTATTTTATATAATGTGATGGCTAATCTTCAGGATTTTGTTAGAACTTTTTTCTCCAGTTGATTAATATCTTTCCGCTATCGGGTACATATCAATTTGAATGCCTGTGCCTGAATTGTAATGGTTGCTAAAGAATTTTTATTTTAAAAAATCGTTTTTTCCCTGCGATTATTCCACCGGGAGCTTGCGAAAAATGCGATTGTAACGGAAAGAATCGGTAACAAATTTGAAAATGGGAATGGGATTCCGTCTCTTTTAAAAATGCGTTAAAAAAAAATTTATCCTGCTCTGAAACCTGTTTGAATAACGCAACAACAATGTGAGAAAAACAATGATTTATTTTGGAGGACTTATTTTTATAGAAGTAATTGCGGAATACCTTGTGAACCTGATATAATTGATAGTTCAAAGTACTTGTTATCATATTTACCATTCAATATACTTGTATAAAAAAAGTCCGGCTGCAATAGCCAGACTTTAAAAGTGTTGAATATTATATTATATAAATTAATAATCGTTACCATATCCACCACCGCCACGGTCACGGTTGTACCGCCGCCGCCGCCGCCTTTGTTGTAACCGCCACCGCCGCCGCTGCCGCCTTTCTTATAGCCGCCGCCACCGCCGCCGCCATTGCCAAAGCTTCTTTTCTTGAAGCCGCCACCGCCGCCTGCTCCACCACCTTCTGGTTTAGGACGACTTTCGTTAACAACAATATTACGACCATCAACTTCGCTGCCATTCAAAGCCGCGATAGCTGCCTGTGCCTGTTCATCGTTTGCCATTTCAACAAAACCAAAGCCTTTGCTGCGGTTTGTGAATTTGTCATTAACGATTTTTGCTGAGATTACTTCACCATGAGAGGCGAAAAGGTTGGAAAGATCCTGATCTTTCAAGTTCCAACTGAGGTTTCCTACGTAAATGTTCATTTTGAGAGATTTAAAAAATAAAAAAAGTGCTAACAGTAAACAGTAACCGATGAACATTCTACGTTTATTTCGAAACGTTCAGGACTTATAAAACTGTAAAGAACACCAAGACAATACAAAATAACGGATTTTTTTTTGATTACAAATATTACCAAATGCATTCCGATAGAATACGCTTTAAGGTGTATTTTAGCCGGAGTAATAAAGCATGAAGTTCACCAATGTGGCGGACTTTTCTGAGTCAATAAAAAATCCCCGTTAGTGTAATTCCGGGATCTTTGTAATGATCAGTGTCATGTTGATTTATTCAGCAACTACTTCAAATTCCACTTCTGTCGAATGGCCGTTGCCAAAATCAATAGTTGCTTTGTAAGTACCCAGTTCTTTTACTTCATCAGCAATAGTGATCTTTCTGCGGTCAATTTCATATCCTTTTTGCTCACGGATAGCACGGCTTAGTTGCAAAGAAGTAACGCTACCGAAGATCTTGCCGCTGGTACCGGTTTTAGCACCCAGTTTCAATGGAGCCTTCTTTCAGTTTAGCAATTACACTGTTGATTTCAGCCAGCATTTTCGCTTCTTTCTTGCGACCTGTTTCAATCTTTCTTCCAGTTGCTTTCGATTGCTGGGGCTGCTTTCAATAGCCAATTTGACGGGGTAATAAGAAATTACGGGCATAACCGTTTTTTACTTTTACCACTTCATTGGCTGCTCCCAGGTTATCTACATCCTGGATTAAAATAACTTCCATGATTTTCTTTTTTAATCACCATCACTTTCCCAGTTCAGTCTTATCAGGGAACTGTCCCCTCCTTTGAAGACGGGTTAGGGTGAGGCGTGAGGTTATTTTAAAAGATCTGTTACGTAAGGCAATAATGCCATCTGACGGGCTTTCTTTACCGCATCAGAAACCTTGCGCTGATATTTCAGGCTGTTTCCGCAAAGGCGACGTGGTAATAATTTACCCTGCTCGTTCAGAAATTTTTTCAGGAACTCTACATCTTTATAATCGATGTAGCGGATGCCGTACTTTTTAAAACGGCAGAATTTTTTTACCCGTTTGTCGCTTTTAATTGCGGTCAGGTATTTGATTTCATTTTTTGCCATAACTTAAGCCTCCACTACTTTTTCGGTTCCTGTTTTTACGCCACTTCTCTTTTTAGCATTGTACTCGACGGCGTATTTATCGAGTTTGGTACAAAGATGACGGAGCACTGCTTCGTCACGCAGAAGCTGGATCTTCAGCTTCTCATTGAAGTCGGATGGCGCAATGTATTCCATTACCCAGTAAAGACCAGTGGTCTTTTTCTGGATAGGATACGCCAGTGATTTTAGTCCCCATGGATTTTCTGCAACAATAGATCCACCATTTCGGTAACCAGCGCTAGCATATTTCTTTTGTTCTGCTTTGAACTCATCGTCGCTCAGAACAGGGGTAAAAATCACCATCAATTCGTAATTGTTCATTTACGTGTTTTTGTGATTATAAATTGGTTAATCCCGTTCCATTTTTTGCTAACGGGGCGGCAAAGATATGTATTTGAGGTCAAAAGGGGGAAGGCGGACAGAAGTATTTTGAAGCTGAAAGAAAGACTAATAGTTTGCGAGATTTTTTAAGGAGCCTTTGATAAGGTTTTTTAAAAATTCAGGAATTCGAATACGGTTGGTCTGCAATCCAATCACCCTTAACTGTAAGGATTTTTTCGCCATTCCATTCATTAATGTCAATTTTAAAAACAATATCTACCGGTTGCTTGTTCATCAGAAAAGAATAGCTAGTCAGCCATATTAAAGCCAATACCAGTAAAAATGGTACGTATTTTGACGCAGTGAAAAACGCACATGCTGTTCTTTTACAATTTTTGAATAGCCGGTATCAACCACATTTTTTGCGATAAAAACAGGGCGAAGATTTTCGGGACCAAATGGTTCCATTTGAGATAAGATATTATAAAAGGGCCAGGTTATATCTTTAAAAGTGATCTCAGAATCAATCACTAATTTCGGGAATCAGTAAGTCCGGGTCTATAGTAGAAGCAGACAATTTCTTCAAATTTGTATCGGAAGGCATCAACTTTTTCAATTTCAAGAGTCATTCCTGCCGCGGCAAAATGACCACCATATCCAAGTAAATGTTCTTTGCAGGCATGAATCGCTTCATAAAGATTAAAACCAGGGACACTTCTGGCACTTCCTGCTGCAAATTCACCGGATTGAGTAAGAATAATAGTAGGACGATAATAATGTTCAATTACTCTTGAAGCCACAATTCCTACCACACCTTTATGCCAGTGGGGCTGGAATAAAACGGCAGATTTATTGTTTTTCCATTGTTCATTTTCCGCGATCAATGCCAAGCGCTTCCTGTGTGGTATTGCTATCTGCTTCCTTTCTGATCTGTATTGTCACTATGAAGCATTTCGGCATAATTCAATGCTTGCTCATACGTTTCTGCAATAAATAGCTGCACTGCTTTTCTTGCATCATCCATTCTTCCTGCTGCATTTACCCGGGCGCAATCATGAATACAAGGTTATTGATATGTAAATCTTGTTTTCAAACCACTTAGTTGGCATAGAGCGCTTTAATTCCATTGTTTGGATTTTCATTGGCTTTTTTCAAACCATGAAAAGCGAGTATCCTGTTTTCTCCGGTCATGGGAACTATATCCGCAGCAATGGCAATAGCAACCAGATCGAGAAATGCAAATACATTTTCCTGCGGCAGATTCAATTTTTGTGCCAATGCAGTCATTAATTTAAAGCCAACTCCACACCCACATAATTCTTTATAAGGATAATTACAATCTTTTTGTTTAGGATTTAAAATAGCAACAGCAGGAGGAAGTTCATCATCAGGCATGTGGTGGTCGCAAACAATAAAATCGATCTCCTAATGCTTTGGCATAGCTGATAAGGTCAACGGATTTGATGCCACAATCCAATGAAATGATCAGTGTAAAACCATTGTCCTTTGCAAAATCAATTCCTGCTTTACTTATACCATATCCTTCGCGGTAGCGATGCGGAATATAAAAATCTATATTGATTATATATTTTTTTCAAAAATTGATACATGCAGGCCACGGAAGTAGTGCCATCCACATCATAGTCTCCAAATACCAGTATTTTTTCGCTGTTGCTGAATAGCTGAAAGAATTCTGTCTACTGCTTTATCCATGTCCTTCATCAGCCATGGATCATGAAGCTGGGTTAATTGCGGGCGGAAAAAATCTTTTGCTTTTTCAAAAGTTTCAATTCCTCGCTGGAAAAGTATTTTGCAAATTACAGGATGAATGTTTAGGTCATTTTGCAGATAGAACAGTTTGATGCTCTGTTATCCTGGTAATATGTTCCATCTTTTTTGCATATCGAGCTGTGGAAATAAGGTCAAGATTCTTTAATTAGTATTAATATTTTCTGTCTGTTACATACAGCACCAGATCTTCTAATCCTTTCCTGGCTGGATTTTCAGGAAACTCATAAAGAATAGTCCAATGCTTCTTTTTTATACTCATTCATTTTTTCAGTTGCATAATCAATTCCACCGGCTTCTTTTACTTTACTGATCACCCAGTTTACTTTTTCCTTATCCTGGTTCTTATTCTTTACAATATAAATGATCTCTCTCCTGGTTTTTTTATCCGTATTGTTTAAAGTATAGATCAGAGGAAGTGTTAGTTTTTTTTCTTTGATGTCATTGCCGGTAGGTTTGCCGATATTGTCACTTGCATAATCGAACAGGTCGTCTTTAATCTGGAATGCGATTCCTGTTTTTTCGCCAAACTGTCGCATTTTTTCTGCAATCGTCCTCATCCTGGCTGGTTGACCAGGCCCCGGCAGAACAGGCGGAGGCCAGTAGAGATGCCGTCTTATTTCTGATGATTTCAAAATAAATATCTTCTTTCAGATTCAGGGATCTTGCTTTTTCAATTTGCAACAATTCTCCTTCGCTCATTTTTCGTACAGCATCTGACAGAATATGCAAGAATCTGGTGATCATTATGATCCAGAGACATCAAGAAGCCCTTTTGCAAGCAAATAATCGCCAACAAGACGGAAACTTTATTTTTCCAAAGCGCATAAACAGAAAAAAAGCCCCTTCGTTCCTGGAATCGTCTACCACATCGTCATGTACGAGGGTAGCTGTATGGAGTAATTCGACCAGGGAAGCGGCCCTGTAGGTCGGTTCGGTAATTTCGCCGCAAAGTTTGGCAGAAAGCAGCACAAACATGGGACGTAACTGTTTACCTTTGCGCTTTACAATGTAACGCATGATACGATCCAGCAAGGGTGTCTGGCTGCGGACAGCTTCCCTGAAACGGGATTCAAATATCTTTAGTTCACTTTCTATTAATCCGACGGGAAGGCTCATATGTTAAAAAAGGCAATTTACGCCGCAAAAAATAAATGGGCAATACATGGCAGCAAAATGGCGCTGTTTTTTTGACTAAGTAATTGAAAAATAACAGCAAATACCTGAAATAATTTTCACAAAAATTTGGTTATTAAGGTTCAAATCATATTTTTGCGTTTTATTAGGACATTGTTTTCTCAATCTTAATCCTTAGTTATGGTAAGCAAAAAGTACACATTATTGGCAGGATTTATTCTGTCTTCTGGCTATCATATGGCTTTGCCCAGACGACAGGTTGGCGGCAGCTATGATGTCTCAGATTCTTCCGTTATTCCTTCTAAAAGAATGCCTCAGCACACAGAATTTCTGAATGGAACAAATAATTTTCCGGCAAAACCCCGTAACCAGTGGGAAATTGGTATTAAAGGTGGTGCATTTACAGTGAGCGGTGATGTTCCTGCAGTTTTCCCGACAATAGGTTTTGGTGTTCATGTAAGAAAAGCATTTGGTTATGTATTTTCTATGAGGCTTGAATATATGAATGGAACTGGTAAAGGGTTGAACTGGAAACGAACATAGTCGAATCTATCCCGGCAATAGCATGATCCCTGGGCACTAGGAGGTTACTACTGGTAACAATTTATTACAAACTACAAAACAAAAGTTCAGGATCTTTCACTTCAAGGTGTGGTTACATTAAATAATATTCGTTTTCACAAATCCAAAACAGGATTTAATTTTTATGGTTTTGCGTGGTATTGGTGGATACTGTTTATGATACGAAAGTGAATGCCCTTAACGGTAGCAGCACTATATAACTATTCGTACCATTACACAGTGGTAACGTTTATAAAGACAGAAAAGATACCAGAAAGGCATTGAAGGATATTACTTGATGATTCTTATGAAACTCCTGCTGAAAATCATGGAGTAACCCGTCCAAAATTATTTGGTGATACTTTTAAACCTTCCGGAACAGTTGGTGTTGGTGTTAGCTATTAAACTGAGCAACAGAATCAATCTTGCTATTGAAGATCGTGTGACATTTATTAAAGATGATTTGCTTGATGGTCAGCGTTGGGCTGAACAAGGTGATCTTACTACAGAGATTTTGATTCTTACAATTATGCTACAGTTGGTTTGAATTTCAATCTGGGTGCTAAATCTGTTGAACCACTTGTGGTGGTTGAATCCACTGGATTATGCTTACAGCGAAATCCGCAACCCACGCCTGATGAGGTTCCAAAACCAGTATTGCCTGATGCTGATGGTGATGGTGTTACTGACCAGTTTGACCAGGAACAAACTCCTGCAGGTGTTCCTGTTGATACTCATGGTGTAAGCCGCGATACAGATGGTGATGGTGTTCCTGATTATAAGGATAAAGAACTTATTACTCCAACTTATTGCCAGCCTGTTGATGCTGATGGTGTTGGTAAATGCCCTTGCCCTGATTCAACTTGCTTTGAAGGATATATCATAAAGTGGCAATGCATTGCGCTGAGAAGTTAGGAGCATTGCCAAGTGTTTCCTTCAAGACGGAATTCAAATGCACTGAGCGATGATGCTAAAGCTGTACTGGCTACTGTTGCTTCAAGATTGCGCAACAATCCTGAATGTAAAGTAGTAGTAATTGGTTATTGCTCTTCCAGCAAGAAAGAACAACAATTGAGCTGGGATCATGTAAACAAAGTGATTACTTACCTGGTTGAAAAAGAAGGTATTAGCGCTGACCGCTTTATCTTCAACTATGGTCAGGAAGGTGGTGATTGCAATACAGTTGATCTGCGTGGTGCTGCTGAAGGTGAAGAAGGACCAAATACAGTTGCTCCTCCTCACCCGAACCTTCGCAAGAAGATAAGATTGAATAATACTTTTTGCTGATAAATAGACCCTTCCGCACTTGCGGAAGGGTTTTTTTGTGTATCACGTTCTTATATCTCATCCAGACTGGTCATAGTCAGCTCCTTTATCAAAACCTTAACTGCCATGATTTTGGCCTCTTATCTTTTTTAATGTAAGTTTTGTCGGTATCTATTAACTTTGCACTCCTTTATGCGTTTTATATACCGTTATTATTTTGATGTTCTTTTTACTGGTAGTTGTGGCAAGAGTATTAATAAAATACTGAAGAGCCCTGATCCTGAATACAAACTCCGGATGGCGGAAAAGTATTTTGTACAAAAAAAGTACAGTAAGGCACAGGTGCTTTATGAAGATGTAATGCCTTTTTATAAAACAAGAGCAGAGTTTCAGGATATTTATTATAAATATGCCTATTGCGCTTATAACCAGCAGGATTATCTGAATGCAGAAAATCTGTTTAAAACCTTTCTGGAAATATTTCCAAACAGCCCCAAGGCAGAAGAAATGGATTATATGAGGGCTTATTGCTTTTATAAGCAATCGCCCAAACCTGAGCTGGATCAAACCAATACGATAAAGGCAATGGGTATGATGCAGATCTTTATCAATACGCATCCGGGTTCTGAAAGAAATAAAGAAGCGACTGAAATAATTGACATTTGCAGGGGAAAGCTGGAAATCAAAGGATTATAAAAGTGCCAAGCTGTATTATGATATGGGACAATATCAGGGCTGCCGGTGTAGCGTTTACCAGCTTGCTGAATAGATTATCCCGAATCTGCTCAAGGCAGATGAATACAAACTGATGATCATAAAATCGTATTATCGGTTTGCTGAATTGAGTGTTGAAGAAAGAAAGACAGAACGTTTTGAAAAAGTGATTGATGAATGCCAGGATTTTGTTGACCGTTTTCCCGAAAGTAAATTGCGAAAAGAAGCTGAAAATTATCTGAATTTATCTCAAACAAATATTAAAAATATAAAAAATGAGCAAATTAAGACGTCAGCTTAGTGCTGGTATCGCCAACAATGTTGAAACAAAAAGCCTGGATGATCTTAGGAAAAAGACAGGTAATCTGTATGAGTCTATTGCCATTGTGGCAAAAAGAGCTAACCAGATCAATATTTCACTTAAAAGAAGAATTGCATAATAAACTGGAAGAATTTGCCAGCCATACAGACAGCCTGGAAGAAATTCATGAAAATAAAGAGCAGATAGAAATTTCCAGTGCCTATGAAAGAATGCCTAATCCCGGCTTTACTGGCTACACAGGAATTTATGGAAGATAAAGTGTATTTCCGCAAGGGTGAAGACCAGTTATTTGATTAATCACGTAAATGATAATGATAATATATTTGAGCGATCCAGCTCCCGGCTGGATCGCTTTTGTATTTTAATAACGTAAATGGATAATTTTGATAGTAATATGTTGACAGGGAAAAAAATATTATTAGGTATTACAGGCAGTATTGCTGCTTATAAAGCCATTTACCTTGTACAGACTTCTGGTAAAAGCAGGTGCTGAAGTAAAAGTGATAATGACACCTTCAGCAAAAGATTTTGTTTCCCCTCTTACACTTTCAACCTTAAGCCGAATCCTGTACTTACTGATCTTTTTGATGAGCAAAGCTGGTCCAATCATGTAATGCTTGGGCGATGGGCCGATGTTATGCTGATTGCCCCGCTAAGCTGCAACACACTGGCAAAAATGGCGCATGGTCAATGTGATAATCTGTTACTGGCAACTTATCTTTCAGCTACCTGCCCGGTAGTAGTTGCTCCTGCAATGGATGAAGACATGTGGCATCATCCGGCTACAAAGAAGAATCTTGAACAAATTGCAATCTTTTGGCAATACATCTAATACCGGTAGAAAAAGGTGAACTGGCCAGTGGACTGTTTGGTGATGGCAGAATGGCAGAACCGGAAGCAGATCATTCGATTTCATTGACGATCATTTTTTTTTAGAACAGACCGCTAGCGGGTAAAAAAGTGTTGGTTACGGCCGGTCCTACATACGAAGCAATTGATCCGGTTCGTTTTATCGGAAATCATTCATCCGGAAAAATGGGAATTGCCATTGCAAAAGAATTGTATAGACGGGGAGCTGAAGTTACACTGGTGCTTGGGCCCATCAGCAAATGATATTGTTCTGCGAATGGAATTAAACTGGTACAGGGTAACTTCTGCCGATGAAATGTATGAAGCCTGTCATAAGTTATTTGAAGAAACGGATATTGCGGTTATGTCGGCAGCAGTAGCAGATTATACTCCGTTGTAAAAGCTGACGCAGAAAATAAAAAAGAAAGAAGATAATCTTGACACTTGAACTTACCAAAACAAAAGATATTTTAAAAAGCCTGGGAGAACAAAAAAGGAAAAACAGGTATTGGTTGGCTTTGCCCTTGGAAACAATAATGAAAAAGAATATGCCCTTGAAAAACTGGAGAAAAAGAATGCGGATATGATCGTACTGAATTCTTTAAATGATGCGGGTGCAGGTTTTGGTCATGATACGAATAAGATCACTATTTTTGAGAAAGAAGGCAAGGAGATTTCATTTTGAAACAAAATCAAAAGATGAAGTGGCAAAAGATATTGTTGATACTATAATTCAATACTTATTATGCTTAAAAGAACAGCTTTTCTATTTTAGCTATGATTTTCTGGATTAGTTGCTGTTCAATCACAGGAAATCCAGGCCAGGGTTACCGTTATGGCCAGCAAGATCAGTACACAGGTGAATAAAAATATTTTTCAAACCCTGCAAACTTCACTTATCAAATTTTATCAATAACCGCAAATGGACAAATGATGCTTTTCAACCCAATGAAAAAATACAATGCAATTTTTTATTGAATGTTGAACAGGAGCTGGGAAATAATGTATATAGGGCAAAACTTACAGTACAGGCAGCAAGACCCATTTTCAATACTACGTATGATTCTCCGATCATTAATTTTTTAGACGATGATGTTGTGTTTCGGTACCAGGAATTTCAACCAGTTGAATTCAATGAAAACAGGGTACAGGGCAATGATCCGAGCGCAGCAAATCTTCCTGCTATTATTGCTTATTATGTAAATATTATTTTGGGATTTGATTATGATTCTTTTTCGCTGCGGGGTGGAGATCCGTATTTTAAAAAGGCATGGAATATTGTAAACAATGCTCCGGAAAGCCGTGACATAACTGGATGGAAATCCTTTGAAAGTATCCGAAACCGGTATTGGCTGGCAGAAAATCTAAATAACAATCGGTTTTGCATTAATACATGATGCATTATATTCCTATTACCGGTCAGGGATGGATCTTTTTTATGAAAATGAAGAAGAAGGCCAGGAATGGTGTTATAAACAGTCTAAATTTTCTCAATACACTGAATACTGAAAATCCAAATTCAATGATCATGCAATTTTTTTTCCAGGGAAAGAGTGCGGAATTGGTAAAAGTTTTTAGCCGGGCAAACGGAGACCTTAAAACCAGGGCCAGTGACATATTGACGAAAATTGGATATTACAAATGCAGCGGCATATAAAGAATTGAAATGAGGAAATTACTTATTATCATTCTGGTTCCGATCACCTTTGCTTGTACTGATAAGAATAAATTGCCCAAGGGTATTTTGCCCCGTGAAAAGATGCAGGATGTAATGTGGGATATGATAAGGCAGGGGAATTTTTGAACAGATTTGTATTTAACAGGGATACCAGTGTAGATCATGCAGCAGAAAGCCTGAGGTGGTACGCTAAGATTTACCAGGTTCATAATATTTCTAAAGCAAGTTTTGAAAAAAGTTATACGTATTATAAGGCTCATCCATTATTAATGAAAGCAATTTTGGATTCCTTGAGTAAAAAAGCAGTTCCTTTAAAGAATCCGGTTCCGGATACTATTATAAAAAGTGAACCGGCACAAAAAAGGATTCCTCCGGCATTTGAAAACAAAAGAAAGATTAATGACTCCCTCAGAAAACGAAGGATTTTGAGGAAAGGAGTATAAAGGGCATAATGTTCTTTCTGCTTAACAGCAAGTTTGTTATTTTTATTTCCTAATATATCAACATGAATAAAGTTGTTTCAGGTGCAGAGAAGCAATCCAGGATATTCAGGATAATCAGATTCTTATGCTGGGTGGATTTGGTTTGTGCGGTATTCCCGAAAATTGTATTGCCGCCTTGGTAAAAAAAGGAATAAAAAATCTTACCTGTATTTCAAATAATGCAGGCGTTGATGATTTTGGAATTGGTTTAATGTTGCGGCAGAAGCAGGTTAAGAAAATGATTGCTTCCTATGTTGGTGAAAATGCAGAGTTTGAAAGGCAATTGCTGAGTGGTGAACTGGAAGTAGAACTTGATACCGCAAGGCACATTGGCAACCAGATGTATGGCGGCTGGTTATGGGATGCCGGCTATATTTACGCCGGCAGGTGTAGGCACTGAAGTAGCAAATGGAAAAGAAGTGAGAACTTTTAATGGAAAAGAGTATTTGCTGGAATATGCATTTGATGCTGATTTTGCCATAGTAAAAGCCTGGAAGGGTGATACGGAAGGCAATCTTGTTTATAAAGACACGGCCCGCAATTTCAATCCTCTGATGGCTATGGCTGGAAAAATTACAATAGCGGAAGTAGAAGAATTGGTTCCTGCAGGTCAATTAGATCCTAATTACATTCATACTCCGGGAATTTATGTTCATAGAATATTTCAGGGCAAGAATTATGAAAAAAGGATTGAGCAGGGAACAGTAAGAAAGAAATCTTAACAGTTTAAAATTATTTTCTAAAAGAATAATATGGCTCTTACAAAAGAACAAATAGCACAACGAATTGCCATGGAAATTAAAGATGGTTATTATGTGAACCTGGGAATCGGAATTCCTACACTGGTGGCTAATTATATTCCGGAAGAGATGAATGTAGTTTTGCAAAGCGAGAATGGTTTGTTGGGCATGGGGCCTTTCCCGATCGAGGGGGAGGAAGATGCTGATCTGATCAATGCGGGAAAACAAACAATTACTACGCTTCCCGGATCCGCTTTTTTTGATTCAGCCATGAGTTTTGGTATGATCAGGGCAGGCAAGGTTGATCTTACTGTTCTTGGTGCCATGGAAGTGAGTGAGGAAGGTGATATAGCCAATTGGAAAATTCCCGGTAAAATGGTAAAAGGCATGGGAGGGGCCATGGACCTTGTAGCCAGTGCCAAAAATATTATAGTGGCTATGATGCATAGCAATCCAAAAGGGGGTTCAAAACTTTTACCAAAGTGTACCTTACCTCTCACAGGATTAAAATGTGTAAAGAAAATAGTATCTGATCTGGCCGTCCTTGATGTAACCAATGAAGGATTCAGGTTACTTGAAAGGGCTCCCGGTGTTAGTGTCGAAGAAATAATATCAAAAACGGCAGGAAAATTAATAGTGGAAGGAGAAATACAGGAAATGCAATTTTGAACCTTTTAATAAAAAAAACATTTTATATCATTAAAACTTTATACTGCCGCGATGCGGGATTTGACTGCCAGGGCGTAATTCAATCAGAAACCGAGCAGGAGGTATTGACCCGCCCAGGGCAGCATGCATTTCAAGTACATGGCGTTACGGTTACTCAGGAAATGGCGGAAAAGTTAAAGACCTTGATTAAAGACGATAGTGTAAAAACATATAACGGTGCTCCTTGAGGTATGATTCATTAATCGCAATGTCCTTATTCTTCCAGCAATCCTGGTCTTCTTTCTTTAGTTCTTTTTAATGCTTCATCTTGTCGCCATTCATCCACTTTTTTTGGATCTCCACTCAATAGAACTTCTGGTACTTTCCATCCCCGAAAATCAGCAGGCCGGGTATACACCGGAGGCGCTAATAAATTGTCCTGGAAAGAATCAAAGAGGGCAGAGGTTTCATCATTTAATACACCGGGTAATAAGCGGCCAATTGCATCAACCAAAACAGCTGCTGCTAATTCACCCCCACTTAAAACATAATCGCCGATTGAAATTTCTTTGGTCACAAAATGTTGTCTTATCCTTTCATCGATGCCTTTATAATGGCCGCAGATTAGAATAAGATTTTCTTTTAGTGAAAGATAGTTAGCCGTTTTTTGATTAAACGTTTCGCCGTCGGGAGTTAAAAAAATGATTTCATCATATTTTCTTTGTGCTGTTAATTCTTCAATGGCATTTGTTAATGGCTCACACATCATCACCATACCTGCACCGCCACCAAACTGGTAATCATCCACCTGGCCTTGTTTGTTAATAGCCCATTTTCTCAGGTTATGGGTATGCACTTCCAGCAACCCTTTTGCCTGTGCTCTTTTCATGATGCTGTGTTCAAACGGACTTTTTAACAGTTCGGGTAAAACGGTAATAATGTCAATGCGCATGAGGCAAAGATAAGCGGCATTTAATTGGAGGATATTTCCAAAACTCCGGAAGAACTATTGGAAGAGGGGTCCTCTGCAATCACCTTTATTTTATAACGGGTGGCTGCTTTTACAGTAAAGGATTGATCAAAAGAATAAGTTTTACTACCGGGATGGATATGTATGTGTTCGTATTCTTCACCGGTAATGATATTGCTGATTTCAATATGTATTTCATCAACGTAATTATTGTCAGTAACAGTGCCCTTTATATGAATCATTTGCCCGGCAGTAAATACTTCGCTATTATTTGGAGAAATGAAGGTAACTACGGGTGGCTCTGCATCTTCCGATTTTTTAGAACAGGAAAGAATAATAAAAAGCGAAAGGAGCAAAAAAGAAAATAATTTCATACAGGTAAAAGGTTTAATGAAAAAGTGAAAATATAAAATAATCCGCTGCGATGCAATACCCGGCCTAATCATCTTCCAAAAATTCATCCAGGTCCCTTCTTTCTTTTTTAGTAGGCCGTCCAATTTTGCTTTGGCGTTTTCCTGTATGAAAACTGGCCGCCTGAAGTTTTACTCTTTCCATTTCTTCTTCAGGAGTTATATCAATATAATTTTTTATGGCTTCCGGGTGGGCCACCCTTTTTTCCAATAAGCCGGTAACTTTTATTCGCCATCGTTTGGCTTCTGTTTTAACCTCATATTCATCTCCGATGCTTACATTTTTTGCTGCTTTTGCATGTAGCCCGTTAAATTTTACTTTACCTGTGTCGCAGGCTACCGCAGCCATTGTTCTTGTTTTAAACAAACGGATCGACCAAAGATATTTGTCCAACCGGACCTTTTCCTTACCTGGCATTATGTGTTGATCGTTTAATCAATGAATGAAAATATTTTTATTCAAAATTAAAAAACCTCATTCAAAAGAATGAGGCCAATGCAATAAGCCCGGCAATTTTCAGGTATTATTAAACTCCGCCTTCAGGCAGGTTGTTTGCAAAAAATTTATGAAAATAAGGGATGGTCTCTATTCCTTTATAATAGTTTTCAAGATTATATTTTTCATTCGGACTATGAAGGTTATCATTATCCAATCCAAATCCCATAAAGACGATCTTAATACCTAATTCTTTTTCCAAGATGGAGCAAATAGGAATACTGCCACCGCCGCGAACGGGAATAGGTGTCTTGCCGAAAGTTGTTTCTACCGCTTTTGAAGCAGCTTTGTAACCTTTGCTGTTGATTGGTGTCATATACGGTTCACCACCATGATGCAGTTCTGCATTTACTTCCACAGATTTTGGAGCTATCGATTTAAAATAATTCAGTAGTTTCTCTGTAATCTTATCCGAAGATTGGTTGGGCACTAACCTTGCAGAAATTTTTGCATAAGCTTTGGAAGGCAAAACGGTTTTTGCACCTTCTCCTGTATATCCACCCCAGATACCATTTATTTCCAATGTAGGTCGAATGCCGGTTCTTTCATAGGTTGTATATCCTTTTTCACCCCACAATTCCTTTACGCCCAGGTCATCCTTATATTCTTTTTCATCGAAGGGAGCTTTGTTAATTAAGGCACTTTCTTCTGCACTGGCTGTTACAACATCATCATAAAATCCGGGAATAGTGATATGATTATTTTCATCATGACAGGAAGCGATCATTTTTGCCAGGATGGTGATCGGGTTGGCTACAGCACCTCCATAGGTTCCGCTATGCAGATCACGATTGGGTCCCGTCACTTCTACCTGGATATAACTTAATCCACGAACACCGGTATCCAGTGAAGGATTTTCAAAACTCAGCATGGAACTATCGCTGATCAGAATAACATCAGCTTTCAGCATTTCTTTATTAGCCGACACAAATTTTCCGAGGTTGGGTGATCCTATTTCTTCTTCACCTTCAATCAGAAATTTTATATTGGTGGTCATGCTGTTGGTTTTGGCAAGTGTTTCCAGAGCCTTCACATGCATATAAAATTGTCCTTTATCATCAGCTGAGCCACGGGCAAATACTTTTCCATCTTTTATTACAGGCTCAAATGGTCCGCTATGCCAGAGTTCCAATGGTTCGGCTGGTTGCACATCGTAATGACCATATACCAACACCGTAGGTTTGGCTGGATCAATTATTTTTTCACCAAACACCACCGGGTGACCATTCGTTTTTATTACTTCAGCTTTATCACAACCGGCTTCCAATAATCTTTGTTTCACCGCATCCGCACATTTTTGCATATCGGGTTTATGTTCGCTTTTAGCACTTACAGATGGGATACGGAGCAAATCGAGCATCTCATTTAAAAAACGATCTTTATTCTTTTCCTGGTAATCTTTCCAAGCTTGCATGTAAAATATGTTTAAGGAGATTAAATGTTTGAATATTCAGGCTTGCGAAGATAAGAAGTATGTTTTTATCGGGGTTTTTCCTTTTTATTCTTGACTGTGATAGCTTTTTTAATGGAATTCCTCCAAAACGATCTTTAATATTGTCAACGGCTTTATAAAGATTTAATTTTTCCTCATTGTTATTAAACAAATTCATCTGCATAGTAAAAGGAATCAACTGGCTGAAGCGAACGCCCAGAAGCGTACAGGTTGATCCTTGCGATAAAGTTTTGTAAACAGATCTTTGACTCTTAGCAATCAATTGATCATCCAGCGAAGTGTAATCGATCATTTCCTGTCGCGATGTGGTTTCAAAATCAGGATACCGGATTTTAACAGTGATACATCCCGTCAGTTTTTCATCACTACGCAGATCATAAGCATTTTTTTCCGTTAGCCTTACTAATTCACTATGTAAAAAATGAATATCAGTAATATTTTCATGAAAAGTATTTTCATGGCTCATGCTTTTTTGTTCCCAGTCTGTTTCAATATCGGCTGTGCCAATGCCCTGCGCTTTGTTGCCAGAGTGATTCGTCCCCAACTGCCAACATATTTTTCTAAGATTTCTACTGGTGTGCGGGCAATATCCTCGATGGTATAAATGCCAAAATTTTTTAATTGCTGTTCTGTTTGTTTTCCAACTCCGTTGATCTTTTCAATTTTCAACGGCCACAAAAATTCTTTTTCTTTTCCATGCGGCACTTCTAAAAATCCATTGGGTTTGGCTTCATTGGTGGCAATTTTGCTGATGAATTTTGCAGATGACAAACCGCAGGAAATCGGCAATCCCGTTTCCTTGATAATATGTTCCCGCAGGTCCCTTGTATATTGACTAACATTAAAAAATTTATCCATACCGGTCAGGTCACAATAAAATTCATCGATAGATGCTTTTTCAAATAAGGGAACTTTTGAAGCAATGATTTCAGTCACCCATCTTGAATATTTACTGTATTGATCCCTGGTGCCCTGTAGTAAAATGGCATGGGGACAAAGTTTCATTGCCGTACGCATCGGCATGGCAGAGTGAACACCAAATTTTCTTGCTTCATAGCTGCAGGTTGAAACAACGCCCCGGTCGCTGGTTCCACCTACAATAATGGCTTTTCCTTTCAGCGAAGGATTATTGATTATTTCCACCGCAACAAAGAAAGAATCAAGATCAAAATGGGCAATATGGCGGAGCGGTTCTGGCACGGTTCAAAGTTAGTGAAGACCGGATGAAGACAGGGATTCACAAAAAGATAAGAAAGAAAAATTCCGGTATTTATTATCTAAATAGTTATTTCAAGAGCTTAAGCTCTGTTATCCATTCTTATATTTGAATGATGCAATGGGAATGGTTAAAAACCGGGCATTGGCCCGCTGAAAGATCTGATAGTTTTTCTGAATAAGGAAAGCAAGACAAATGATATATTAAGAAAGCAGGTCATCCGGGAACTTGCGCAATAACCTGAATATTTTTCACAATGGTTTTTTGAATAACGTATCGCAGGATGTGATGATCGATATGCTGAGCAATGATGCTATCAAAGAAGCGATGAAAGAAAATTTTAAATTTAAAAAACTGAAGCCGGGCCGTATTGAACCCTATCATGTTCTGGACGACAGGAACAAAAAATATACTGGCTGGGATGCAGAAAAACTGATTGATAAGATAGATGAAAAGATAGAAGAACTGAAGAATATAAAAAAAATGAATGGCGGCAGCGTGGACAATGTAAAAAATAACATGTCACTGATGTTAAGCAACCTGTATTACCGGATGAAATTGCTGGCTGATTTTATTCGTTCAGATATAAAATAAATCTTGTGGATACAATTTCTCTGCAGCAATTCATCACTTCCACTTTTCCTTTCAAGGAAGAAGAGATGGAACACTTTTTATCGGGTTGGCAACCCTTGGAGTGTAAACGAAAAACAATTCTGACAGCCGCCGGCGAAACAGAACGGTACCTGTATTTTGTACTGGAAGGAGTTCAACGGGGATTTTATATTGGAAATGGAAAACAGGAAGCAACCATTGTTTTTACTTATCCTCCTTCGTTTTCGGGTTTAGCAGATTCATTTCTTACACAAACACCTTCAAAATATTTTTTAGAAACGCTAACCTACAGTCGTTTTTTACGAAAGACCTATAAGGAAATAGAATCCCTGATGAATGAATATCCTAATATTCAGCGGATGGTTTTACAATTAACAGGATTTGTTTTAAAGGGCGTTCTAGAAAGACAGATCGAACTTGCAATGTTTCAGTGCGGAAGAAAAATTCAAAACATTGCTCAAGCGCAGCCCGCATGTGCTTCAAATGATTCCGCATAAATATCTCGCTTCCTACCTGGGCATTGATGCCACCACTTTCAGTAAATTGCTGGGCTCGGTAAGGTTATAAAAAACCCAAATGATAAAAATCATGGTATTTTCCAAGATTTTAGGCAATAAGGTGCTTTAGGTTTGTATAAAATTACGGATAATGAAAAAATATAAAAGTGTAGAATTGCTTGATACAGCTGCAGGAAGATGTGCGGCAGCTGATTCTGGAAGCGAATTATCTAAAAGCAACCGATCCAGGTATATTGTTGCAAGCTCCGGCAACCGGGAAATGGAGTGTAATACAGGTACTGGAACATCTAAATAGCTATGGAAATTATTATCTACTGGCTATAGAAAGATCCTTATTGCAGGATAGGCCGGCTAAGGAATTTTTTATACCCGGGTGGTTGGGTGACTATTTTACAAAAATGATGAAGCCGAGAGAGAATGGAACCATCACAAATAAAATGCAAACACCAAAAGATCACCGGCCGTCCGAGCATCCGGATGCCTTCCCAGTGCTGAATACTTTTTTAGAACAACAGCATTACCTGCTTGGACTTTTGGAGACGGCCAAATGTAAAAATATCAGCAGCATTAGAACACCCATTTCTATCTCTAAGTTGATCCGGTTAAAAGTAGGAGATACTTTTCGTTTCTTAATTGCACATGAACAACGCCATTTTGTTCAAATAGAAAATACGATATCGCACTGGTAAAGAAAATTACAAATAAATATCCAGCAGCCCATCCGGTAGTATAACGTGGACTTCTTTTTTTCGATGGTCTATTTTTTGAAGAAAATTTTCGTGTAAGGGAATCAACACTTCTTTGTTTTGAATCTCGAGTCTGCAAAGTAACTGGTGGGGTTGTTCTATCACTTCCAGAATTTGTCCCAGTAAATCATTTTCGTTAATAATGGAATAGCCTAATAAACTTGGCAGGTGCTGTTTTGGCGGCAAATTTTTTAAAATCTGCTTCGGTCAGCCATACCTCTTTTTGTGTAAGTTTTATAGCGGCTTCCCGGTTATCAACACCTTCAAGAGTCAGATATATTTCTTTCTCACTTTTAATTTTTGTGGATTCAATAAACCAGGGAAGAAAGGAATTTTTTTTGTCTTCCAGGTAAAGTGGCCTGCAGATCTTTTAAAGAAGTTTTTTTCCCCAACTCATGTTGAAGTACAAGCTGGCCATCCTACACCAAAGGCGGCAACAAGTTTTCCTATTTTGAAATATTCCATATCTGCTTGTTTGGTCTATGAACAAATAAAAGTAAAGGGTTCATAATACCGGGAATAACAGGAAGCGTAAAAAAAGGCGACATTAATTTTAATGTCGCCTTTATGAACTTTCAGGACGGATTATTTACCGTATCGGAATTATTTATCCTTCACTGCCGCTACCTCCTCAGTCCTTCTTTCAGGTCTGCGACCTGGCATTGGACGGCGGGCTTCTTTTGTTGCGTGCAGCATCTTCCTGGCGTTTTTTAATCTGGGCATCATGTTCTGCACTCCACTTTGTAAATTTTTCCATCGCAGTTGCATCATCAAACAAACCCAAGACCTACTCCACGGAGCAAGTGTTTCAGGTACAACACACCTTTAAAGCTGAGAATACGGCGAACCGTATCTGTTGGTGTAGCACCTTTGTTCAGCCATTCCAATGCTTTCTGACGATCAAGCTGAATAGTAGCCGGAACGGTCAGTGGATTGTAAGTACCTAATTTTTGAATGAATTTACCATCGCGGGGTGCTGCGTGAATCGGCAATAACGATGAAGTAGAAGGGTCTTTTTTTAGACCCATGACGTTGTAGTCTGATCTTGGCTGCCATTTTAAATAGAAATTTAAAGGCGTTAAACAATAATTGTTAAGTCCGGTTGAAACCGGAACGGCGAAGATAAGGAGCGACTAGCAAAATGCCAAACGACAAGTTTTATAAACCTTATGAGTAATTCTCAAATGCGGGTTGAAAATTTCCTAAAAGTCGTGCTCAAAATATCTGCGAGCTCAATGACTTATTCAATGTGACTCAATTAATTCTTTCTCGATTAAGTCCGGGCATCATTTTGCCAAACATGCCCATCTTGTTCATTCCTTTCATCATATCCCGCATTTGTTCAAATTGTTTCATAAAGGCATTTACCTCACTGATATCCTTTCCTGCACCGTTAGCAATGCGTTTCCGGCGGCTACCGTCAATAAGATCAGGATCGCTCTTTCAGCGGGGGTCATGGAATTGATCATAGCTTCAATGCCTTTGAACGAATCATCATTGATGTCAAGATCTTTTATTTTATTGCCAATTCCGGGAATCATTCCCAGCAGATCTTTCATGTTTCCCATCTTTTTTGATCTGCTCCAGCTGCATTTTAAAATCGGCAAAATCAAATTTGTTCTTCCGGATCTTACTTTCCAGTTTTTTAGCCTGCTACCTCGTCAAATTGTTCCTGCGCTTTTTCAACCAGGCTGGTGATATCACCCATACCAAGGATACGCTGCGCCATTCTTTCCGGGTAAAACACATCCAGCGTATCCATTTTTTCACCGCTGCTGATAAATTTGATAGGTTTGTTAACCGTGTATTTAATGGAAAGAGCTGCACCACCTCTGGTATCACCATCTAATTTGGTGAGCACCACACCGGTAAAATCAAGACGGTCATTAAATGCTTTGGCAGTATTCACAGCATCCTGTCCCGTCATGCTATCCACCACAAATAAAATCTCCTGTGGCTTTACCGCATTCCTGATATTGGCTACTTCTGTCATCATCACTTCATCAATAGCCAGACGACCGGCAGTATCGATGATGACTACATTTTTATTTTTACTTCTTGCTTCTTTTATGGCATTTTGTGCAATGGAAACAGCATCCTTATTTTCCAGTTCAATATGAACATCAACACCAATCTGTTCTCCCAATACTCTTAATTGTTCCATCGCCGCAGGCCGGTATATATCAGCTGCAACCAGCAAGGGAGATAAGCCCTTTTTTGTTTTGAGGAAATTGGCCAGCTTACCACTGAAAGTTGTTTTACCACTACCCTGTAATCCTGCAATCAAGATAACAGCAGGATTGCCCTTTGCATTGAAAACAGCTTCTTCGCCACCCATCAGTTCAGTCAGTTCATCCTTTACGATCTTGGTCATCAACTGCCCGGGGCTGATGGCATTGATCACCTTTTCACCAATAGCCTTATCCTTTATTTTATCGGTAAATTCTTTGGCTATTTTATAATTCACATCTGCATCCACCAGTGCCCGGCGGATCTCTTTTACGGTAGTGGCAATATTAAGCTCAGTGATCCTTGCCTGGCCTTTTAGATTTTTAAAGGCACTTTCTAATTTATCCTGTAATGAGTTGAACATACGTTGGGAAATATATACATGATACGAAATAAAAAATGAATGTAACCTAAAGGTTCATTCATTTTTGGTAAGAGGCAAAGATAAAGTAGAAGTGTAGAATTTATGTCAGTGATATTAGTTTAAAATTTTATAAACAGTAATTTAAGCGCCTAAATATGTTCTTAATAGGTTTACCCTGTTAGTGGTTCTTAATTTGGTGATGGCTTTGTCTTTTATCTGGCGAACCCTTTCCCTGGTCAGGTTAAATTTTTCACCAATATCTTCCAGGCTCATCGGGTGATCCACTCCAATACCAAAGAAAGTAACAGATCACTTCTTTCTGGCTTTCAGTAAGAGTTTTCAGAGAACGATCGATTTCTGTTTTCAGGGATTGAGTATGGTCCAGTTCACCATCCGTTTTTTCCGCATTTGGATTTTCCAAGTACATCCAGCAAGGTGCCATCTTCTCCTTCAGAGATTGGGGTATCCATACTTACATGGCGGGATGAAATGCTAAGTGAGGCAGAAACTTCATCCAGATCCATGTCCAGCAATTCAGCCAATTCTTCGGCGGAAGGTTCTCTTTCAAATTGCTGTTCCAATTGGGAAAAAGCTTTCTGAATCCGGTTGGTCAATCCCACTTTGTTAAGCGGTAAGACGAACGATACGGGATTGTTCAGCCAAGGCCTGCAAGAATACTCTGGCGAATCCACCAAACTGCATAAGAAATGAATTTAAAACCACGTGTTTCATCAAAACGCTGTGCTGCTTTGATAAGACCCAAGATTTCCTTCATTGATCAGGTCAGGAAGGGAAAGACCCTGATTCTGGTACTGTTTTGCAACAGAAACAACGAAACGAAGATTTGCTTTTGTGAGACGATCCAGGGACTTCTGGTCACCCTGCCTGATCAGTGCGGCAAGTTTTACTTCTTCTTCTGAGCTGATTAAGTTCTACTTTGCCGATCTCCTGGAGATACTTTTCCAGGCTTTGAGATTCACGATTTGTAATAGACTTCGTGATCTTCAATTGTCTCATACTCATAGGAATGGGTTTTTAGTGGGTTATTTTAAAGGTTATAGATTTTAATTTTGGTTCGGTTTCAGCCTCTAAAATACCCATCACAACTTCTCTCCGGTGCAGAAAGTATTGGATGTCAGAGCAATTTAATCTTTTGGCTAATTTGGCCAAAAAAAAATTATCTTTCTTTTAACGGGGGTTTATTGATTTTATTTTGCATGAGAGCTTTGGGAAGGCCAAAATGGGGAAAATTAAAAGAAATTATTTTGATAAGACGATTTATTATTTATTATTGCAGGTACAGAGGCATTTTTAATAATTAAAAGATGAGTAAGCAATTATATACTTTAGAATTTCCCGTTCGGTGTTCACCTTCTATTCTGTATGAATTTCTTTCCACACCGGCAGGATTAGGAGAGTGGTTCGCAGAAAAAGTAGATGAAAGAGATAATATCTTTTATTTTGGATGGAATGGTTCTTTTGAAAAAGCGGAAGTTGTGGAAAGTGAAGGAGATAAACATATTCGTTTTCGCTGGCTGGATGCGCCCAAAACCGAATACTTTGAATTCAGTATTGAAAAATCGGAAATCACCAATCAAACCATTCTTGATAGTTAAAGATTTTGCTGAAAAGAAAGATATAAAAGATCAGAGCTATTATGGGATCACCAGGTGAAAGACCTTTTTCACCGCCTGGGTAATTAATTTATCAACGAATTCATAAATTGACGAAAAATTTCCAGTAATTTTTTTTCAGCGTCATTCCATTGTTGCAATTGAAAATTTCTTTGAAAGCTTTATAAAGGATTTTTCGCAGATCCATTTTTTAAATAGGTCATGGTTCATCGTGCGGAGGGGTAAATAATTATCGTCTTCAAAATGATGTTCCCAGGGATCTTCATTTACACATATAAAATAATCATTGCTTTTTAATGAATCAAATGAATGAATGATTTTCTCCTCATATTTTTTCTTATAGATACCCGACAGGTGTAAAGTGCCGCTGAAAAAATTTCCCCACCAAAAAAGCATACGGATGGCAAAGACATCTTCCTTGGTAAAACATCTTGGATAATCTAAAACAAGATAAGGAAGGCCGTTATAATTTTCTCCTTTCGAAATTTTTGGAGATGATTCAACTATTTCGCGGGCATGATAATCTTTGTATAATTCCATAGATTGCTGCTCGTCTGCTTGCAACGAGGCAAATAATTTTTGAGTTTTTTGAAGGACGCTGTTCTTTGTTAAAATCCAATCGGGCCGTGATAACCAATTCTGCCTCCTCTGGTGAAAGCCTTATTTTTGTTGAATCCATAACTTAAAGTTAAGTGTTCAAAAAGTTAGATAAACTTATAGTCAAAGCCTTTGTTGGTCCATTTATCGCTACCTTTTTTATTACGGTGCTGGTATTGGTCATGCAGTTTTTCTGGTTATATATTGATGACTTTGTAGGTAAAGGATTAGGGATAGATATTGTATTGAAATTTATCTGGTATCAAAGTGCTGTATTGATTCCTCTGGCATTACCGCTGGCTATTCTTGCTTTCTTCATTAATGACCTTTGGCAGCCTGGGAGAAAGTTTTGAACTGGTAGCCATCAAATCGGCTGGCATTTCACTGTTACGATTTATGCGGCCATTATTTTTTATCTCTCTTATTGTAAGCGGGATTGCGTTTTTATTTTCTAATTATATCATACCAGTCGCCTTTCTAAAGTCAAGAACTTTACTAACAGATATTGTTTATGCCAAACCGGCGTTTGACCTGAAGGAAGGTGTGTTTTATGATAAGATAAATGGTTTTGCCATAAAAATCGGAAAGAAAGAAGTTAATGACAGTATCATCAGGGATGTTATTGTTTATGAGCAGGGCAATCCTGTGCAGGATAATTTTATCATTGCTAAAAGCGGGGTTATGCGGGTAACGGAAGATAAACGATACCTTGAATTTAACCTGAAAGATGGATGGCGATACGAAGAAAAGGGGGATAATGAATACGCGATGCCAGTAAAACAGATTATATACGGTTGGGTTTTAATGAATTTAAAAAACAATTTGATCTGAGCTCTTTCCAGTTTGTGCAAACCGATGATAGCGTGAATAAGAACAGTGAACGGGTGTATAGCATGCGCCAGCTGAATATTGCAATTGATTCACTGGAAAAAGAAAATAAAAAAATTCGCCAGCAACTGGACCATGAGGTCAAAAATTCCGCATTAAAATTTGCTATGTTCATTGATACCACGGCCGGTAAAAAATTGCCGAAGGACAGCCTTTTGGAAGCCGCAAAGAATTTTAATGACCTGATTCCCGATTCCGCTGGTACTGATGTACACCTGGGGGCGATAAGCCAGATCAATGCACTGAATTCCAATCTTGCAAACAGGGAACTGATCATGAAGGAGAAAGAAAAAAATCTTGCGCAAGCATAAAATTGAATGGCACCGGAAAATTGTTCTGTCAATGGCCTGTTTGATTTTGTTTCTTATTGGTGCTCCGCTTGGGTCTATTATTCGTAAAGGAGGATTAGGCACACCGCTGATCGCCGCCATCAGTTTCTTTATGGTATTTTATTTTTCTACAACAGTTGGAGAAAAATTTGCCAAAGAAAATACGCTTACTCCCTTTGCCGGCATGTGGCTGGCTGCCTTTATCCTGGTGCCTATCGGGGTTTTTCTTACCTATAAAGCTATGAGGGATTCCCAACTATTGAATAAGGAATGGTATTACCGGATGGCCAAGACCTTCAAGAAATTTATTTATAAGTATAAACAGGCTGATTAAAAAAAATAAAAACCCCGCGGGAATTTTTTCTTATCTATGCCTTTAGTGATAACCTGGTGTAGAAAGAAATTCTTTTTAATATACATTTTTTGAAAACACAGCAGCAAAATCTTACTGTTCAAAAATGGGTAGCAGCTATTTCGTTAATGCTGCTGTTCATAAAGTTTATTGCTTATTACTACACTCTCTCCGTTTCAATACTCACTGATGCTTTGGAAAGTATTGTGAATGTTGCAGCGGGGTTCATAGGATTATATAGTTTGTATGTGGCGGCAAAACCCCGTGACAGAGATCATCCTTACGGCCATGGAAAAGCTGAATTTTTATCTGCTGCAGTTGAAGGAAGTATGATTATCATAGCGGGAGTCATTATTATTTATAAGGCCCTGGTATTGTTATTACATCCGGTTCCGTTAAAAAAATTAGATATAGGAATAGGATTGATCGCAATAACGGCTGTCGCCAATTTTGTGATGGGAATCATTTGTCTTCGCTACGGGAAAAAAAATAATTCTTTAGCTTTAATGGCAAGCGGTAAGCATTTGCAAACAGACACCTGGTCAACGTTTGGGATCATTGTCCGGATTGATATTATTATACCTTACAGGATACTTCTGGATAGATAGTGTAATGGCAATAGGTATTTCCTTGTTCGTTATGTTTACCGGGTATAAAATAATCAGGCGTTCAGTGGCAGGAATGATGGACGAAGCTGATGAAAAAATTATTTCAGAAATGGTAAATATCCTGAATAGTAACAGGCAGGAAAACTGGGTGGATCTTCACAATCTGCGGGTTATTAAATATGGCAGTGTGCTCCATATGGATTGTCATTTAACGGTTCCCTGGTATCTTAATGTAAATGAGGCCCACGGAGAAATTGATATTTTGGCCAACCTGGTACGCAAAGAATTTAACGAGTCAGTTGAACTATTTGTGCATTCCGATGGTTGTTTAACGTTTCAATGTCATATTTGCAGCAAACAAGACTGCCTTGTGAGGCAACATCGGTTTGAAAAGAAAATTACCTGGACACTCGGAGAATATTTCGCGAAATCAAAAAGCATAGCCTTGATAAAAAAAACATGGAATGAAAACTACAACTATCTGGAAACATGACCATGCATTTGAAAGCAGGTTAGAACAAAATATATTTCAAATTGATGGAAACCGGAAGGAAGGTCCTAATCCAAAAGCCTTGTTATTGTCTGCCATTGCCGCCTGCTCGGGAATTGATGTGGTAGAAATTCTTGGGAAAATGAAGGTCGATTTTTCTGACCTGGTTATTGATGTAGAAACTGAACAAACGGAAGAGCATCCCCGCGTTTTTAAAGACATCTGGGTCACCTTATAAAATGAAAACTGATGACAGAGAATGAAGATAAAGTCAAAAAAGCTATTGACCTGTCCCTGGAAAAATATTGCGGTGTATCTGCTATGCTAAGAAAAAATTCACCGATTCACTATAAATTGGAAATATTGAAATAAATATATGCTTTCAAGAAATCACAATATGCGTTTAAGGCACTGACCTATCTCAGTGAAAAATTCAATGAAGGGCCTGTGTTTGATTTCCGAAATAGCCAGGAAGAAAAAGATTCCGTTAAAATTTCTGGAAAATATTCTGCTCGAATTAAAAAAAGCTGACATACTCGATAGTAAAAAAGGTAAAGGAGGCGGATACTTTTTAAAAGAAAAGTCCTGATAAAGTAAAAGTGGCATACTGTCATCCGTCTGATCAATGGTCCTATTGCCATGTTACCCTGTGTAAGTCTTTATTTTTATGAGCGTTGTAAAAATTGTAATGAAAGCAATTGTGGCCTTCATGATATGATGATTGAGGTGCGGGATGCCACCCTCAATGTTGTTGAAAACCGCACGTTGAAAGACCTGCTAATCTGATCATCTTCCATTTTTGCTTTGTCTTCCAAACAATTGTTTGGATCAGAAAATTATTTGTTTAATACAGTCCACCAACTTGGTGGGGTATGTTTTTCCCCTTATTTTTGTGCTCACTAAAATTATATTTTATGTCACTACGTCTAGGGGATACTGCTCCCAATTTTAAAGCACAAACAACCGAAGGAGAAATTGATTTTTATGAATACCTGGGTGATAGCTGGGGCATTTTGTTTTCTCACCCTGCTGATTTTACACCGGTATGTACTACTGAGTTGGGTAAAACGGCATTGCTTACAAGAAGAATTTGCAAAGCGTAATGTAAAAGTATTGGCAGTAAGTGTTGATCCGCTAGATAAACATTTTGAGTGGAGAAAAGATATAAATGAAACACAGAATTGCACGGTAGGTTTTCCTATTATTGCTGATGAAGACAGGAATGTAGCTACTCTGTATGATATGATCCATCCCAATGCATCGGCTACGGCAACCGTACGTTCTCTTGTTTGTTATTGGTCCTGATAAGACTTGTAAAATTAATGATCACCTATCCTGCATCTACCGGAAGAAACTTTGTTGAAGTATTGCGTGTGGTTGATTCATTGCAACTAACAGCAGGATTCAGTGTAGCCACACCTGCTGACTGGAATGGTGGTGAAGATGTTATCGTAGTGCCTGCCGTTATCACAGAAGATGCCATTAAGAAATTTCCTAAAGGAGTTAAAGTTGTAAAACCTTACCTGCGTTATACTCCGCAGCCTAATTTATAATTAAATGCTGAGCCGTGAGTTGATACAGAAGATTGAAACTAATCCTTTGCCGGAAGCAATAAGCCTGGTCGCTGAACTGTTTCCGGGCGAAGTGGTTTTTTCTTCTTCGCTGGGCCAGGAAGACCAGGTATTAACTGATATTATATTCAAGAATAATCTGCCGGTAAAAATTTTTACACTGGATACCGGCAGATTATTTAATGAAACCTATGAATTGCTCGATAGAACAACGGCCCGGTACAAAAAAAACATACAGATTTATTTTCCGGAAGCAGCGGATGTGGAAGAATTTGTTGCTACAAAAGGCATCAATAGTTTTTATGAATCAGTAGAAAACAGGAAAAGTTGCTGTTATATACGTAAAGTAAAACCACTGAACCGGGCATTGGAAGGGAGCAAAGGTATGGATCACAGGTTTACGGGCCGAACAATCAGATAACCGCCAGGATATGCCCATGATAGAATGGTCAGAAGAAAAGCAATTTATACAAATTCAATCCGCTGATCAACTGGAGTTACGAGGATATGATGAATTACATTGAAGAAAATAATGTGCCTTATAACGGTTGCATGATAAAGGTTTTATCAGCATCGGTTGTGCACCCTGTACCAGGGCTATTGAACCGGGAGAAGATGCAAGGGCCGGCCGCTGGTGGTGGGAAGCATCGCAAAAAGAATGTGGACTGCATGAATCAGTAAAAAAAGAAACGGTATAAAATTTTTTTGAAATATTAGTCTACCAAAAGAGTAGACAATAAATGAATTATATATGATAAATATCAGCGTAAACGGGCGGGAGCAAAATACAAATTCAAAGGCGCGGACCCTGGATTATCTTGAACAACTGGAAACAGAAAGTATTCATATTTTTCGTGAAATAGCGGCACAGTTTGAAAAACCGGCATTGCTTTTTAGCGGAGGAAAAGATTCCATTACGCTGGTGCATCTGGCAAGAAAAGCATTTGCGCCGGGAAAAATTCCTTTTCCCTTAGTACATATTGATACCGGTCATAATTTTCCGGAAGCACTGGACTTCCGCGATGAACTGGCCAAAGAGGTGAAATGCAACCCTGGTGGTACGAAAAGTAGAAGATACGATCAGGCAAAAAAACCTTACCGAGCCAAAAGGAAAATTTGCAAGCCGCAACTGGCTGCAGACACATACATTGCTTGATACCATTGAAGAATTCAAATTTGATGCCTGCATTGGTGGTGCCCGCCGGGATGAAGAAAAAGCGAGAGCTAAAGAAAGAATATTTTCCGTTCGTGATGAATTTGGTCAATGGAATCCAAAACTGCAGCGACCCGAACTCTGGAATATTTATAATGGACGAATTCATAAAGGAGAAAATGTAAGAGTGTTTCCGATCAGCAACTGGACTGAACTGGATATCTGGAATTATATCCGCAAAGAAAAGATTGCATTGCCTTCTATCTATTTTGCACATGAAAGAGAAGTGATAGAACATGAAGGACAATTGGTAGCTGTTTCGGAATTTATTGAAATGGATGAGTCGGATATAATTTTGAAAAAGCAGGTTCGCTATCGCACTGTAGGTGATATGACCTGTACTGCAGCTGTTGAATCAAATGCATCAACATTGGATGAAGTGATAAATGAAATCATTTCCACCCGAATCAGTGAAAGAGGTGAAACAAGAATCGATGATAAGGTAACAGAAGCAGCCATGGAAGACAGGAAAAAGAATGGATATTTCTGATTCAATAAATAGGAAGACAAAAAATAATAACTGATAATAAATATTTTATATGGATTTATTACGATTTATAACAGCAGGAAGTGTTGATGATGGAAAAAGCACACTGATCGGCCGTTTGCTGTACGACAGTAAGAATATACTGATCGATCAGCTGGAAGCATTGGAAAAATCCACAAAAAACAGGACGGATGGTTCTGTAGACCTGGCTTTGCTGACAGATGGCCTGCGTGCAGAAAGAGAACAGGGCATTACGATTGATGTAGCCTATCGATATTTTTCTACGCCTAAAAGAAAATTCATTATTGCCGATGCTCCCGGTCATGTGCAGTACACCCGTAACATGATCACCGGTGCTTCCAATGCCAACCTGATCATTATCCTGGTTGATGCAAGGCAAGGTGTTGCAGAACAAACCCGCCGTCATTCCATCATTGCTTCCTTATTAAAGATTCCGCATGTGGTAGTAGCGATCAATAAAATGGACCTGGTTGAATACTCACAGGATGTATTTAACAATATTGTTATTGATTTTGAAGAAGTAGCCCGCCAGTTGGATTTGAAAGATATCACCTATATTCCTATCAGTGCATTGAATGGAGATAATATTGTTGACAGGTCAGCAAAGATGGATTGGTATGAAGGGAAACCCTTGCTTGAATTCCTGGAAAATATTAAAATTGATAATGATATTAATCTCACGGATCCGCGGTTCCAGGTACAATTGGTTATTCGTCCGCAAACAGAAGATCTGCATGATTACCGTGGTTATGCCGGTAAAGTGATAAGTGGTATTTATAAAAAAGGAGATAAGGTAAGAGTATTGCCTGCCGGATATTGAAACCACCATTTCCGGATTGGAAACGGGTGGTGAAGAAGTAGAAGAAGTATTTGCACCGCAGAGTGCTGTTATTCATTTAGCAGATGATATTGATATCAGCCGGGGTGACACGATTGTGAATTCCAATAACCTGCCACAGGTAAGCAATGAACTGGAAGTATTGCTTTGCTGGATGGATGATAAACCATTGCAGGAAGGTAACAAATATATATTACAGCATAATAGCCGGTTGGTAAAAGCGGTGGTAAAAAAAATAGAATATAAACTGGATGTAAATACCCTGCAGCAACAACCGGTAGAAGGAGGGGTAAAATTAAACGAAGTGGTGAAAGCTACTATTAAGACGGCTTCTCCGCTGGTGTATGATGCGTATGATAAACTGGGCAGTAATGGTAGTGCTATATTGATAGATGAAACAGTCAAATGCACTGTAGCTGCGGTATTAATTAAATAATTTTTTACCAGGCACAATATGAATAATGCAGTATCAATAGGAAAAGTGATATTGGCAGGAGCCGGTCCCGGCGATGCAGATCTGATAACCGTGAAATTGCAGAAACGTTTAGCTGAAGCGGATGTGATTATTGTTGACAGGCTGGTGAACCCTGAAATCATAGAGTTGTATGCACCAAAAAATGTTTTGACATTAATGACAGGCAAGCAGGGTTTTCATGATGGATCTGTAGCGCAGGAAGACATCAACAAATTGATCGTAGGACATGCAATAAACGGGAAAACAGTATTGCGCCTGAAAGGTGGGGATATGGCATTTTTCAGCAATGTGCTGGATGAATTAATTGCCCTTCAGGAAAATAATATTCCCTTTGAGATCATTCCCGGAATAACGGCAGCATCCGGTGCTTCAGCATATGCCGGCATTCCATTAACAGCAAGAGGTTATGCAAAAAGTGTTCAGTTCATCACGTTTAATCCATGCAGCAACTACGATGCTGAAAAATGGAAAAGTCTCGCCAGTTCCGATGATACGCTGGTTTTTTATATGGCCGCTAAAGGTCTTTCTGATCTGGCCGAATTACTGTTGCGATATTCAAATAAGCCGTTCACGCCATTGGCAGTTATCGAACAGGCAACAACGGAACATCAGCAGGTTCATATTTCAACATTAAAGGATTGTGTGATGGATTTTGCCAGTATGAAATTCAGTTCACCGTCGCTGGTGATTGTAGGTGAAGTAGTGAGGCTGCACCAGGAATTCAATTGGTTCCAGGCGAATAAAACAGGTTCGGTATTTAATAATTTGGTTAATGCAAAAAGATAAGCGGGTATGCTGGAAGAAATAAAACTAAAACAACTACATGAACTGATAGATGGCTATTCAAAAGAAGAGCTTATCTGGATCAATGGCTACCTGTCTGGTTTAGTATCTAACGGGAAAACGAATGGAGCTATTCATAATAACGGGCATGATGTAAACACAGTAGCAACAAAAAAGATCAGCCTGGCTTTTGGCACAGAAACCGGTAATGCAAAAAGACTGGCCACCCATCTTGCAGCAGTGGCAAAGAAAAAGGGCGTGAATGCAAAACTGGTAGGATTAGATCAGTACCGGTTAACTGATTTGCCTAAAGAAGAATATTTTTTTGTAGTGATCAGTACACAGGGCGAAGGTGAACCGCCGATTCCTGCAAAAAAGTTTTATGATCATATTCATGAGAATAAATTAAATCTGTCCAATTTAAAATTTAGTGTGCTTGCTTTGGGTGATTCATCTTATCCTATGTACTGTAAGACCGGTGAAGATGTAGATACCCAGTTTAGCCAGTTTGGAGCAAAAAGAGTGGTGCCATTGCAAAAATGTGATGTTGACTACGAGGAGGACGCATTGGACTGGTTTGAAAAAGTATTAAATGTTTTGGAATCCAAACCCGAAACTCCTGCCACCAGCAGTCCTGCACCTGTAGCAACAAAAAAAACCACGGGAAAAAAATATTACAAGGGTACTATTCTTACCAATATTAATTTGAATGACAGGGGATCAAATAAAAGTACCTATCATATTGAGATTGGCACTGATGAAACTATTGAATATGAACCGGGCGATACCATTGGTATCATTCCAGCCAACAGGGAAGATGTTGTAGATAGAATCATTTCTTTGACTGGTGTCGACCCTTTACAGGTAATAGAAACTGCAAAAGTAAAAGCACCGGCAAGGGAATTACTGCTAAAGCATTTAAGTATTTGTTTCCTGCTAACATCCACTCTTAAAAAATACGCCACCATTATTAAACAGGAAATTCCGGATACAAGAATGGACCTTGTTGATCTGCTTAGGATATATCCTGTCAACGATGCAGCACAGTTTGTGGAAGTAATAAAAATTTTAATGCCCATTGCCCCCCGTTTATATTCTATTGCTTCTTCTCCTGCCGGGCATGGCACCAATGAAGTGCATATTACCGTTGCCAGGGATCGCTTCCTGGCGCAGGATGAACAGCGGTTTGGATTGTGCAGCGAATTTTTGGGTGACAAGCCTGTTAATTCCGGGCTCACTTTTTATGTGCACAAGGACAAGCACTTCAAATTACCAGCGGCAGATAAAGATATTATCATGATTGGTCCGGGTACGGGTGTTGCTCCTTTCGTGCTTTCATTGCTGAAAGGGATGCAACTGGTGCAACTGGCAGAAACTGGTTCTTTTTTGGAGAGCAACATTTCATAACTGACTTTCTCTACCAAACAGAAATGCAGAATTATGTGGAAACCGGTGTGCTGACCAAATTAGATCTTGCTTTTTCCAGAGACCAGGCTGAAAAAATTTATGTACAGCATAGGATGCTGGAAAAAGCATCAGAGTTATATACCTGGATAAATGAAGGGGCCTATGTTTTTATAAGCGGAACAAAAGATCCGATGAGTAAAGATGTTGAAAACACTTTATTACAGATCATAGAAGAACAAGGAAAGAAGACAAATGACGATGCAAAACTATACCTGGAACTATTGAAGAAGAACGGAAGATTTGAGAAAGATGTTTATTAATCCCTGGTTTGAAAGAGGTAGGGCATTAGTATAAAAAATATTTTAAAGTTTGATAAGAAAGAAATCATGAATGTGAAGAATAATTTATCACCGGTAGAAAAAATTAAAACAAGCAGCAAGGGGCTTCGCGGTACGCTGAAGGAAAGCTTGCTGGATGATATAACAGGAGCATTAAGGGAAGATGACCAGTCGCTGATCAAATTTCATGGTATGTATCAGCAGGATGATCGGGACAGGCGGGAAGAGAGAAGTGCCAAAAAATTGGAATGGCTATATTCTTATATGATACGGTTACGGTTGCCGGGCGGTTTTTTGACCCCGCAACAATGGATCGGACTTCATCATATAGCAGGAGAGCATTCTACCGGTACTATAAAAATTACCACCCGGCAAACGATCCAGTTGCATGGAATATTGAAATCGCATATCAAACCAACCATTCAGTCATTCAATACGCTGCACCTGGATTCTATTGCTGCTTGCGGCGATGTGAATCGTAATGTAACCTGCAGTGCACACCCTAACGAATCGCCTGTACATGAAGAAGTGTTTAAATATGCAGATAAAATAAGTTTGCTCGCATTACCCAAAACAAAGGCCTATTATGAAATCTGGCTGGGAGAGGAGCAAATTGCCGATATAAAAGAAGAAGATCCGTTATACCAGGAAAGATATCTTGCCCCGAAAATTTAAAATAGGAATTGCCATTCCGCCAAATAATGACGTAGATATTTTAACCAACGACGTGGGCCTGATTGCCATTATTGAAAACGGAAAGTTGAAAGGATTCAATATTGCTGCCGGTGGCGGATTAAGTGCTACGCATGGTAACTCCAATACCTATCCCCGGCTGGCAACTGTTTTAGGTTATGTGGAAGGAGAAGAAAAAGTGCTGAAGGCTGTTTATGAAATCATGACCATTCAAAGAGATCATGGAAACAGAAGCGACAGGAAACTGGCCCGCTTAAAATATACGATTGACAGGCTGGGTGTTGAAGCTTTTAAAATTGAATTGGAAAAAAGATGTGGATTTAAATTAGAAGAAACAAAACCTTATCAGTTTACTTCCCGGAAAGATCATTATGGATGGGCAAAAAATCATGAGAATAAATGGTACTATACCTTGTTTGTTGAAAATGGAAGAATACTGGATGAAAATTCAACTGCATTAAAAACGGCCATGTTGGAAATTGCAAAAACAGGGAAAGCTAATTTTCGCTTTACCGGAAATCAAAACCTCATTCTGGCCGATATTTCCGAAGCGGATAAAAAAGAAATTGAAAACATACTTGAAAATTTTGGAATTGAAGATCATACAGACAAGGCAGGGATGTTGCGGAAGAACTCAATAGCTTGTGTGGCTTTTAATACCTGCCCACTTGCATTGGCCGAGGCCCAGCGCTATTTGCCAGCACTTATTTCTAAAATTGAACCACTACTGGAGAAGTATTCATTGCAAAACGATGAAATTATTTTGCGAATGACAGGTTGCCCCAATGGATGCGGTCGATCACCGGCTGCGGAGATCGGTTTTGTTGGCACAGCCTACGGTCATTATAATTTACATATTGGGGGAGACAGGATAGGGGAAAGACTGAATACGAAATTTAAAGAAAATCTGAACGAAGAACAGATACTGGAAACACTGGATGAATTATTTGCGGTATTTTCAAAAGAAAGAGTAAACGATGAAACGTTTGGTGATTTTTCAAACAGAAAATGGATCCATGCAAATTAAACGGGTCATCATACCAGTTCTTTTTCTATTAGTAGTGATAGGTGTTAAAGGGCAATCCAAAATTAATAAGCATGTCAGCTGGTGGCCTGCCTATTATCTTAAATATGCCATCAATAACAAATGGGAGGTTAATTCGGATATACAAGCAAGGAACCAGGCCAAAAAACCCCTGGTGGGTTTAATAAGTTTTAGAAGCGGGGTGTATTATCATTTGAATGATCATTGGACGGTGGCTGCAGGTTTAGCCTGGTTTAACCAGCAACAATATACAGCCCTGAAGGAAAGAATTGTTACCAATGAGATTCGCCTTTGGGAGGCAATCAGGCACGATATACAAATCAACCGCTGGGCATTACAAAATCAACTGCGGGTAGAACACAGGCATTGGATAAACCCGGAGGAAAATGCTCTCCGGTTAGGATATAAACTGGCAGGAAAATATCGCTTTAATGAAAAATGGAATGGAATGGGCGGCTCCGAATTAATGTGGCAAAGCAGGGGCCTGAGAAAGGATTGGGATCAGACACAAACCTACGTGGGTGGTGAATTTGATTTTAATAAGTATAACGCAGTTCAATTGTTACTGATGACAAGGATGCAGTTTAGTACACACACGTATCAACCTGTAGTAAGAATAAATTTTATTCAATCAATTATCTGAAAAGTATGAGTGAGATATCTGAAGGCATTGTGGAATTGGAAAAACATGATGAATTGCCAAAAACAGACAATCACCTGTTTCCTGTTTTTTTGAAACTGGAGGAATTGAGAGTATTGCTGGTGGGTGGCGGAAATGTAGGTTTGGAGAAATTGACAGCCATATTAACGAATGCTCCGGCCACCTTTATTCATATTGTTGCTCCTGCCATTGATGAAAATATAACCAGGCTGGCGGCCAGGCATCCGAATGTGTTAATTGAAAAGAGAAATTTTCAACCCGGTGATCTGGAAGAGAAAGAATTGGTTGTAATTGCCATCAATGAAAAAAAGGAAAGTTTGCGGATCCGCCAAATGGCAAAAGAAAAAAAATTGTTGGTCAATGTGGCTGATACACCCGAGCAATGTGATTTTTATTTAAGCAGTATTGTTCAAAAAGGAAATCTGAAAATCGCCATATCTACCAATGGAAAATCACCGACAGTAGCTAAAAGAATAAAAGAAGTATTAAATGAGGTATTGCCGGGGGAACTGGATGAAACTATTGAGAATATTCATAAAGTACGAAGCAAACTCAACGGCAACTTTGCATATAAAGTAAAAAAACTAAATGCGCTTACTAAAATATTGGTAGAAAAGGATAATGCGGATAAGGAAAAAAGATGGAGAAAGATCGCTACTTATTCTTTGATTGGATTCGCCCTGATGCTGATCGGGCATTTTGTTTTTTCATATCTGCCTTTCCAGGAAATAGCCGACGATACGATCAGTTGGTATAATACGCTGGATAAAAATTTCCCCCTGATGGTAGTTAGCCGGTTTCCTGGCTCAGTTGGTGGATGGTGCGCTGGGAATGGGGTATGGGGTAACAAGCGCCACTATTATGCTTTCGGCCGGCGTAAACCCGGCGGCTATCAGTGCCAGTATTCATACAGCAGAAATGTTTGCCAGTGGTGCGTCAGGCTACAGCCATTATAAGTTCGGCAATGTTAATAAAAAATTATTTAAAGCATTATTGATACCCGGTGTTATAGGTGCTATTCTCGGAGCTATTTTTTTGACGCAGTTAGGACAAACCCATATAGAATACCTGCGTCCCATAATGGCTGCTTATACTTTATTTTTGGGTGTAAGGATACTCATTCTTGCTTTCCGAAAGCAACAACAACAAAAAAAGTTTAAGCGATATGGCCTGCTAGCCGGCGCTGGTGGATTTCTTGATTCATTTGGTGGTGGCGGTTGGGGTCCCATTGTTACTACCACGCTCATAACAAAAGGGAGAAGTCCCAAATATGTTATCGGTTCAGTAAGTCTTACAGAATTTTTTGTAACCCTTGCCAGTGCCTTTACTTTTTTTACACTTCTTGGCGTTAGTCACTGGCAAGCTATATTGGGTTTGGTTATAGGAGGATTAGTAGCTGCACCTATTGCAGCAAGATTAGCCGGAAAGCTTCCGAGGAAAACTTCTTTTATCCTGTTGGGTGCATTGGTTATTTTCTGGAGTATGAAAATTTTAGTTCAGATCCTGTAGACTTGTTTCAGAGAATTAATTTTTATTTATTGATGAATTGACGGCACGATAAGAATCGTTTCGGTAATTTTATTTGTTAAACAACAATGGCTATGCAAAAAATATATCTTAGCGATTCTGGCCCCAAAGTTTCCCCGGCTATATATGGTTTCTGGCGATGGGAGGATACCAGCGCTACAGGCGTTGCTGCCATGGAAAAAATTGTGAACCTGTGCCTGGAACTGGAAATAAATACATTTGATCATGCAGATATCTATGGCGGGTATCAATGTGAGGAATTGTTTGGCCAGGTGATGAAGCAGAAATCTTTTAAAAGAGAAGACGTTGTATTATTTACCAAATGTGGAGTGAATATTCCTCATGCTAACCGCCCTGATGTCAGGGTAACTTATTATAATACTTCTTCTGCCCATATTACAAAAAGCGTAGACAATTCTTTAAAAAATCTGCGCACAGATTATATAGATATCTTTCTTTTAGATCAACTGGATCCGCTGTCCAACCTGGAAGAGACAGCCCTTACCCTTGAGCGCTTAAGAACGACTGGAAAGATCAGGAATATCGGGGTGGCTAATTTTTCAGTATTTCAACACCAGTTGTTAGCTTCCTATTTACGGGTACCTATTGTTACTAATCATATTGAATTAAACCTGCTAAACACGGCAGCCCTTGATAACGGGCAACTAGATTATATCAAACAAAAATATATGCGTCCGCTGGCTGCAGCGCCACTGGCAGGCGGAAGAATTGAAAACGGTACAGATCCACTAGCAGTAAGAGTTCATTATAAACTGGATGAAATTGGAAAAAAATATGATGCCAATGTGGAATCCATGGCAGTAGCCTGGCTGATCAAACTGGGAGCATTGCCTTTAATAGGCACATTGAATGAACAACGCATCCGAAATATTGTAAAGGCATTTGCTATCGACCTGGAACAACAGGATTGGTATGATCTGTATAATACTTCGCGGGCCGAAATACAAAAGACAGATCGGGATGGGGAATAGATTTTTTATACCCAGATGATTTTACTATCCTTTCGTTATATTCTTTTAATCACTTTTACAATTGTCATTAACTGCTCTTCACCTGTATTATCGTTAGTAGTGCTACATACCACAGATCATTGGCCGGAGCCTGTTATGGATTGTACTTATCCTGAATAGCAGTAATTAATTTCTGCCCGTATCTTCGCAATCCAAATTATTAAAAAGGTTCAGCAGTATTATGACACAACATCGCGAAACAAAAGCTATACGACTTCAAACCGAACAAACCAGTCAAAAAGAACATGCAACACCATTGTTTCTGACAAGCAGTTTTACTTATAATTCTGCAGAAGAAATGGGTGAAGCTTTCGCTGATGATACGCTCGACGTAAATATCTATTCCCGTTTTTCAAATCCGACTGTTGATGAATTTGTAGATAAGATGGCAGCACTGGAAGGGGCGGAAGATGGCGTAGCTACCGGCACAGGTATGGCTGCTATTTTTGCCACCTTCATGACCTTCTTGAGTAAAGGAGATCATATCATATCCGCCTCGGCGGTTTTTGGATCCACGCATACTATTCTTACAAAGTATTTACCGAAATGGGGCATTGAATTCTCTTATTTTGATATGAACAAACCGGAAACGATTGCCTCGCTGATTAAGCCTAATACCAAGATGCTGTATGTAGAAACGCCTTCTAATCCGGGTCTTGATATAATTGATATGCAGCAGGTGGCTGATCTGTGTAAGCAACATAAGATATTATTTGTAGTAGATAATTGTTTTGCCACACCTGCTGTGCAGCAACCGATTCAATACGGAGCCGACCTGGTCTTGCATTCTGCTACCAAATTCATTGACGGACAAGGAAGGGTTCTGGGTGGAGTGGTAGTTGGAAGAAAAGAACTGATCAAACCCTTATACTTTTTATTCGCAATACAGGGCCATCCATGAGTCCGTTTAATGCATGGGTGCTCACCAAAAGCCTGGAAACCCTTTTTATACGGATGGAAAAACATGCGGCCAATGCATTGTTCCTTGCTGAAGCATTACAAAATCATCCAAAACTCAGTTGGGTAAAATATCCGTTTTTATCACTTCATCCCCAATACGAAATTGCAAAAAAGCAAATGACAAATGGTGGAGGCATACTTACGTTTGAAATAAAAGGAGGTGTTGATGGCGGAAGAAAATTTTTGAATGCATTGCAAATGATTTCCATGACCAATAACCTTGGCGATAGCCGGACCATTGCTTCTCATCCTGCGTCTACTACGCATTCAAAGTTGACAGATGAGGAGAGGGATGCCGTAGGAATTACTCCCGGCCTGATCCGCATATCCGTTGGTCTGGAACATCCGGGATGATATTTTGAATGATATTCTGCAGGCATTGGAAAAATGTTGATTCAAATACTGCAAGCTGATAAATAGTATTTAACTTCCTGTTTCATCAACGATTGCTTATGAACAGGAATAAACTTTTTCAGTGGTCTGTAGTGGCCGCACTTGCCGGCTTTATTTTTGGATTTGATACCGTTGTCATTTCTGGTGCCAACCAGCCCATCAAAGAATTATGGCACACATCTCCCTTGTTTCATGGCTTCTTTATTATGTCCATGGCGTTATGGGGCACCGTAGTGGGCGCCCTGTTCGGCGGCATACCTACGGAGAAATTTGGCAGAAAGAAAACATTATTCTGGATAGGGATATTATTTGCAGTTTCTGCATTGGGTTCTGCCTTAGCTCCGGATCCTTACACTTTTTCATTCTTTCGTTTTATCGGTGGCATTGGTATCGGCGTTTCATCAGTGGCAGCGCCGATTTATATTTCCGAAATTTCAACACCTGCTACAAGGGGCCGTCTCAGTGCCATGTACCAGTTTAATATTGTATTCGGCATTCTTATCGCTTTTTTATCCAATTATTTTCTCGACGGTGTTGGCGGAGAAAATGACTGGCGATGGATGCTGGGTGTGCTCGCGGTTCCAGCCCTTATTTATACCGTAATGGTAATGGGTGTGCCGGAAAGCCCCCGCTGGTTGATTACTAAAAAGAATGACCTGGTAAAAGCAAAGGAGATATTGAACCTGATAGGAGTTGAGAACGCAGATAATGAAATTTCATCTATCATCATCAGCAATCAACATGAGGCGGCATTAAATAAGTCGTCTGATTTTTTCAGTCCTAAGCATAATAAAATTATCTGGCTGGCTTTTATGATCGCCTTTTTTAACCAGCTTTCGGGTATCAACTTTATTCTTTATTATGCCCCGGAGATTTTATCATTAAGTGGTTTGGGCGCCAGCGATTCGCTACTAAATTCAATTGCTATCGGAGGCACCAACCTGCTCTTTACTTTTGTTGGTCTTTACCTGATTGACAGGCTGGGCCGAAAAACCTTGCTTGTTATCGGTTCTCTTGGATATATATTAAGTCTGTCCATGGTAGCCTGGTCATTTTATTCACAGGCAAGCCCAACATTTTTGATGACATTCTTATTGCTCTTTATTGCCGCCCATGCCATTGGCCAGGGTGCTGTGATATGGGTGTTTTTATCAGAAATTTTTCCTAATAAAATCCGGGCAAAAGGACAATCTTTTGGCGCCAGCGTACACTGGATTTTTGCAGGTATCATTACGCTGATCACTCCTGTTTTTCTCGATGATAAAAAGGGTCTCTTAAAAGATGCTCCGTGGATCATCTTTGCTTTCTTTGCGGGCATGATGCTGCTGCAATTGATTTGGGTATTGACCAAAATGCCGGAGACAAAAAATATTTCGCTGGAAGACCTGGAGAAAAAATTAGTGGGGTGATCAGATGTAAACAATTATTTCTGTTTTCCTTTTTTCCATTTTGTCAGTTGCTGCAGCGATGCTTTCAGGTCCTTATGCAAATCAGCCTGCAGCGTTATTTTTTTGCTGTCGGGTTTAATAAAACTGAGTTGGTATGCATGCAATGCCAGCCGGTTTAATATGGGCCTTTCCTCCGGTTCGTTTTTAGATAGCTTATATTTTCGCTTAAATGATGATAGCAACAAAGGCTTTCCGTCGCCATATATTTCATCGCAAACAATCGGGTATCCTGCATCTTTCATATGCACCCGTATCTGGTGTGTACGTCCTGTATGAATCCGGAATTGCATCCAGGAATAAATATCAAAACTTTCCAGCAGTTCAAAATCAGTTAGTGATTGTTTGCCGCGTTGGTTAATAATCATCGTCCCTCTTTTCACCATGTTCTCTGCTATAGGGAGATCAATGCTTCCTTTTGTGATCGTTGGGGAACCCATAACGAGTCCCACATATATTTTTTCAGTTTGTCTTTCTTCAAATTGTATGGACAGGTTTCGGTGGGCCGCTTCGTTTTTAGCAAAAACAATCAGCCCGCTTGTATCCCTGTCAAGCCGGTGAACGGTAAATATCCGGCCATATTTTTCCAGCAATAAACCTTTTAATGAAATTTCTTTTCCTTCCCGGTCAGGGATAGATAAAAGGCCTGTAAGATTTATTCAAGGCAACAAAATCATCGTCTTCAAAAATGATCAATTCGGAAAGCTTCATTATTTATTTATTGTTTTCATTTTGTTGAATTCCCGGCGATAGGGTGGTATTGAAAAATCGTTAAACCTTTGAGGCGGTCGGGTAAAGTTACAAAGGCAGGTGATAGGAATTACGTAAGACTAATAATGAAAAAAAAATTCCTTCAATCTCTTTCTATTAAAATGCTGAAATAGCAGTCACCTGAAAGCGTCAAATAGCAGGTAAAAAGAAATTACGCTTAATGTTTTTCAATTTAGGGTTTTACAACATTGACCTCTTGGTAGCGGTAGTAATTTTATTTTCCTGGTGCAGGCAATATTAATCTCTAACAAACTTTACACTCCTTATTAAACCATCCTTTACTTCATAGATTGAAATGTACTTTGTCTGAATTTTATTTTCCGAAACTATTTCGTGATTAATAACATAATTCCCGTTGTACATCTGACTAATAATTTCAACTTTAATTGATTTGGCAATAAATTTTGGTTTAAAAATTGAAGTTAAATTGTCTGTTCCGGTTCCTAATAACGAATTTGGATAGGTGTAAATTTCAACATCAGGAGAATATAGTTTTATAAATTCTGTAAAGTTGTGCTGATTGTAAAAGGCCATTCTTTTATTTACAATGCTTAGTGGGGTTGGTGTTATATTTTGTTCCTGTGCCGTTACAAAAATAAAGGCCAGGAAAAATAATATTGATGTTGTAAGTGCCTTCATTGTTATTCTTTTAGTATGTGAAATATTTTTTGTCTTTATGAGGTCAGGTATTATTATATCAGGACGGGACACGGTTGATGATTGAACTTGCGCCAAGTCACCATTGCACAAACTCGTTTGTAGTACGATGTTTAATATTACTCCAATAACTTATTTAATTTTTTTCGGGACTCTGTATTTTCTTTTAAAGACAAAGCCTTTTTGAAATGTTCAATCGCTTTTGATTTGTCGCCAATTGCCAGGAAATAGTCGCCATAAGAATCGTAAACATTATAGCTTTTAGGATAATTGTCAATATTCATTTTAAATAAACTTCCCGCTTTGGCATAATGTTTTTGTTGTAAAAATTCATACCCCAGGCCATTTAACATATTTTCAGGTGGAGAAACCTTATAGCCTAACTGTTTTGAAACTTCCCGGAAATGATGTTCAAATTTATTTGCTAAATGAACTGTAGAATCGGTAAAATCTTTAAAAGAAAGTTTAAAACGATACTTGTCGAAAATGAAGCGTAACCCATCATATTCAGCAATCATGGGTACAGATCCATGATCGTCATTACTGTAATATTTACTTTCGTATCTGAGTCCGTTTTGTTTTTGACTTTTTATATATTTATCCAAATCAAGAATGGAACGGATATGCCTGGTCTCGTGTGAAGTGTCGCTTTGCACTTTAGTTATGTCCATTCTCTCATCCATAGTATTGGCAATTCCTAAATACAAAGTGGTACCTGAAAAATTTCTTTCTGTGAGCGATTTCTTTGTTGCTTTTAAATAATTCATTTTGTCCCACCACATACTTGGGTCTATGCAAATGTAAGAGTTGAACAATTTTGTATGATTCATTGCAATGTGAATAGCCGTCAGGCCTCCAAATGAATGCCCGATCAGCATTTTGTAAGGTTCTGTTGGATATAAAGAATCAATATGCGGCATCAATTCTTTTTCGATAAAAGAAACAAACTGCTCACCTCCTCCTGAATTTTTTGAAAATGTACTGTCCATAAAGGGCGGATCAGCAACTATATGAGTTGGTGTCAGGTCCCTTGTTCTGTCCGTGTTTGGAATGCCAACAACAATCATTTCAGGGCAAATAGTATTGCCGTTTACCTGGCTGAGTTGTTGTATCATACCAACTACTGAATAAAAATGTGCGTCACCATCTAATAAATATAATACGGGGTAACGCTGTTTAGAATCAGCCTGCCCGTTTTCTGGCACATATATCCAAATTTTTCTTTGTTCATTCAGAATTTTTGATTGGATGCTGTCAATAGTTCCGATTGTTACTTTATTGTCTTTCTGAGCGAAGGCACAAATAGCATAAAATGTTGCAAGAACTGAAAGAATTGATTTTTTCATTATCAGGGAATTGTATACTTGTTTACAAAATATCTACTAGGGTCGGGTGTTTATAAGAAAGCGATATTATAATTACTTCAGCTTAGCCCATGTTCTGTTTACGCCACTCATTAAGCTTTTTTATTGATTTTCAAACTTTATTATTTCCTTTAATATTTTTTGCAACGTGACACTGCGCTACGGAGCTACAATATAAAATGTCAACTACCTTCTGATAATCACCTAACCCGTTTTCTTCTTTATCGATTCATTTCCGTAGCATGGTGTAATGAATGGCCTAAGCAGTTATTTTAACCAGACAAATATTACCTTGTTCAAGATTTTTTACATCATAACCTGCACAAGCCCGGAACCGAAGCCCAATTTAGATACAAAAGTTGAAAATATATTTTATCGATAAGTTGAATTCGGTCGTGCCCGAACCGATGCAGCGGGACTGTATGGCCTTTACTTTGTTTCTCTCTTTTGCAGGTTGAATACTGTTCCTGCCGGGTCTTGAATCCAATGCATATTTTTCGGGAGTTCTTCAATTTCGTCACAAGTCTCCACACCACTCGATTGCAAATAGTTTGTCGCTTCTTCTACGTCAGGAACGGTAAGCTGTAACCAGGTTTCTGAATGTGTGTAGTTGTCCACGCAGTCTAGCCATATAATATTATTACCAAATTTCACTTCGTGTGTTCTGGAAACGGTTGGATTGTTTATAGGTTTTTCTTCAACTTTCAAGTTCAAAATATCTTTGTAAAAAGTAACTGTTTTTTCGTATTTGCTTTTAGGAATTTTTATTGCGATGTTAATTCCTGCTTCAAATTTTATGTCCATATTTTTTGTCTTCTTTTTTTGTTTGTCAATTTACAGTTTTCTAAATAATTTATATGTGTCGTTGTTCTTTTCTGAGGTCACCCTGCAATGACCGCTCTTGTTCGGGCTTTGCGTTCGGCGGGGCATTTGAAAACGTTCTGTCAGGAACCGAAGCTCAATATAAATACAAAAGTTGAAAATAAAATTTATTGAGGAGTTGTATTCGGTCGTGCCCGAACCGATGCTGCGGGCCTGTTTGCCCATTAGAGTGTATGCCCTGCTTACTAATTGCCAGCATCATCTTGAAGTGCCGTAAGAATCGGGAGGTTCACGTACAGTTCTGTGAGGAGCAGGGGTTGAAATACTTTTGCTTACCCGACTGGCGGTAGTTGTTTTTATCCGGTTGGTTGTTGTGCCGGAAATTTTGTAATGTCCATAAAAAAAACTTCCCAGGTGTGTCCGTCAAAATCTTCAATAGTTCGTTGTTGCATAAAACCATAATCTCTCATTTCGTTGGGTTCTGTGCCACCTGCTTTTATTGCTTCATTCGTTATTCTGTTTACTTCATCAACGCTATCTACCGACAATGAAAAAAGTCCTGCCAAACCTGCTTTTGTGTCTGCAAGTGGTTTAGTAGCAAAGGTTGTGAATTTTTCGTGTGTCATAATCATTACGAAAATATTTTCACTCCAAACCATACATTTTCCTGCGTCGTCTGAAAATTGCGGGTTGTTTGTAAATCCCATTTTGGTGTAAAAGTCCATTGATTTTTGAAGGTCTTTTACTGCTAAATTGATAAAAACTTGTTTCATTCTTTTATTTTTTTCTTTATTACTTTTCTATTTGTCCATTATACTTTGGGTCAAAATCTACCATCCATTCAATGCCATATTTGTCTCTAAACATTCCAAAATATGAACCCCAAAAACTGTCGCCAATAGGTACTTCAATGTTTCCGCCTGCTGAAAGTCCGCTAAATAACTTGTCGGCTTCTTCACGACTTTCTGCACTTATTGAAATTTTACTTCTGTTTTCGTTTTCATTTGTCGGTCCCATACTTTCCGGAACGTCATTTGCCATTAAAATATTTTTTCCAATAGGTAAAGCAATGTGCATTATTTTATTTGCTTCATTTTCTGTTACTGGGAATTCGGGACTTGATATATCCTTGAAACGCATAATTTTTGCGAACTCGCCGCCAAATACCGATTTGTAAAATGTGAATGCTTCTTCAGCATTTCCATTGAAGTTGATGTGAGGATTTATTTGTGCCATTTTATAATGAATTTAATTTCTTTCTGGTATTGCTTTTATTGTCAGTCGTTGAGTGTGGCTGTACCATTGCCGCCAGCTTTTAAATTTACGCTACTCATTCAGCTTTTTTATTGCTTTTCAAACTATATTATTTTTAATCATTTTAAAACTTATTTTTTCCTCTAAACCATTTTTGTGCATTGGGGTTTCGATGGGGGCAACCCGGCCAGCAACAGGGTCTTTTCTTATCTTCAAGTATTTCAGCACTCAATCGTTCTATATGTTGTTTTCTGGTTTCGGGCTGCTTTACAATAGTTGTCCAACAAATCCATTCGTTCCGGGCCAGCGGAGTTAGCTTATTCCATTTCTCTAACAACCCCTTTCGCGAAAGTAATACCTCTTTTAAATCCTTGGGTACGGTATGTACCACCCCTTTCTCTATGATTAGCTTTTCCATAATTTAGTTTAGTTCAAATTTCAGAATAATTTAAAAGTATTTTTCTATTGGTCGGTCTGAAATACCAGGATAACACCGTCAACACCAATAAAATCAATGATGGAAGAGCTTCTGTAAATGATTGCCCTACTACAAAATGAGAAACTGCAGCTCCGGACATTGCAAAGAAAAATCCTGCATAAGCCCATTCTTTCAGCAAAGGAAATTTAGGAATTAAGATTGCAGTAACTCCCAAAATTTTCCAAACACCAAGGATGCTTAAAAGATATGGAGGATAACCTAATTGGGTAACAATTTGTAGAAAGCCTCCAGTTTGCATCAGTTGTTGTATGCCGCCAGACAGCATTCCAAATGAAAGAAATACAGTAACTATCCAATAAATAATTTTATTTCGCTTTGTCATCTTTTGATATATTTAAGTGTGTAAACAATTTCCTGTAGCTTATCGTGTGCCATATTGATGCCATGTGCAAAAGGTAATTTGAGCTGCTCTGCCCTGTGTTGTTCAGATTTATAAATGATGTGTATGGTAAGTTTACTGGTATCCTCGGTTAGTTTTTCAAACTCTAAAAACTCAAGCTGAACGCTAATAGGCGTATTTTCCATTTCAAAGGTGCGGATGATTTTTTTGTTTGGTACAAATTCGTGAATTGTTCCGTTAGCACTAAAAACTACATTGCCATTTTGCGAAGTTTCAAACTGGTAACTTCCATGCTTTTTATTTTCAAGTTTCAGCACTTTTGTTCCCATCCATTGTTCTACAATTTCGGGTTCTGCGTATGCTTTAAAAAGTAATTCTACAGGCAAATCAAATTCCCTTGTAATTACTAAATCTTGTTTGCTGTCTTCAGCATTGATTTTTGTTTTCCGTTCCATACTATTATTTTGGTTTATATTTCTTCATTACGGTTTCTAATTTATTAAACCGGTCGTCCCACATTTTTCGGAACGGCTCAATAAAGTCGGCTACTTCTTTCATTTTTTTTGCGTTAATGTGATAGTAAATTTCCCTGCCGTTTTGTTCTTGTTCAAGTAATTCGCATTCAGTAAGTATTTGCAGATGTTTTGAAACGGTCGGTCTTGCTGTGTCAAAATTTGATGCGATGGCTCCTGCTGTCATTGATTGTGAAGCAACCAATAGAAGGATTGCCCTCCTTGTTGGATCTGCTATTGCTTGAAATACATCTCTTCTTAAATTCATTGTGTAGCTATTTGACTACAAATATACGTGTAGCTATTTAACTACGCAAAATTTTTGTCGTTTTTTTTTGAAGAGAAAGATATTTAAGGAATTCCTGGCTGTTGAAGGGGTCGCTTTACAATGACCGGTGACAGATTTCGGCTTGCCGCTGTTTGGTTAAAGGGATTTTAAATAAAACAATATGATTATTACGCAAAATCCATGTAGGCAGCTCGCCCATCTGTGTCATACAATGAGTGTGGCTGTATATACTTTTTCATTTTCTGGTCTGTCCCAATGGTCATTAACTAAAATTTTGTCGTCTCTTAAATTTGTTTGTTTGTTAAAGCAGTTGGAGTAAATACCTAATTCTTCGGTCTCTCCTTTTGTAATCTCTGCAAATCTTTGTTCCATGTGTCCCAACAGTTTTATTTCCATTTCTGTTTTCACTCTCGTCTTCTTGTTTTTAAGAAGCATTGTCCAATAGTTAATGTATCGGTTAAGACTATTGTTACCCCAACAATAGATTTTTATATCAGGTCTTGCAGATTCAAGTGAACCATAGTCCATAATACCATAGTCAATAAAAATGTCTGCCCGCTCTTTTATTTGGTCTTTTGTTATTATAAACTGTCCTGCTGTGTCGCTAAGGAATGGTGAAATATCAATGTTGTTCTTATGGGTCGCAAAGGTGTGGATTCCAATTAAAATGTTTCCTTGTCTTAAAGGGTTGCCTTGCTTGTCAAGAAGATTAATTTTTATTTTGTCCGGTATGAAAAGTGTTTGCATGAATTTGAAAACTGTGTCCATTAGGGCGACTGCTAACTTTTAAATTTACGCTACTCATTCAGCTTTTATTGATTTTCTAATTATATTATTTCTTTTATTATTTTTTGTAACATGGCACTGCGCTACGGTGCAACATATAAAACGTGGGCTACCTCCTGGTAATCACCTAACCCATTTATACTTTGTCGATTCATATCCATAGCATGATGTAATGAATTGCCTAAGCAGTTATTTCCCTTTCCCAAAATGTTTGAGGTCCCTCACTTCTTTATCAGATAAGAAACGCCATTTGCCTCTTTCTACATTTTTCTTTGTAAGCCCGGCAAATATTACTCTGTCCAGGTTTTTTACATCATAACCTAATGCTTCAAAAATGCGGCGGACAATCCGGTTGCGGCCACTATGAATCTCTATCCCTAATATTGTTTTATCCTGGATATCTGCATAGGCCAGTGCATCCACACTTGCCATACCATCTTCCAGCATCACGCCATTTAATATTTTATCAAAATCTTTCTTTTCCAATGGGCGGTTAAGCGTTACGGCATACACTTTTTTTATGTTGTTGCTGGGATGAGTTAGTTTTTGAGAAAGTTCGCCATCATTGGTCAACAACAAGACACCGGAAGTATTTCTGTCTAATCGCCCGACAGGATAAATTCGTTCAGGTGTGGCTTTTCCTACAATGTCCAATACTGTTTTTCTTCCCTGCGGATCATCAGTAGTGGTCAAAAAATCTTTGGGTTTGTTCAATAATATATAGACCAGGTTTTTTGCAAGAAATATTTTTTTTCCACTTACTCTTATGTCATCCCGCACAGAAACTTTATGCCCCGGTTCTGTTACTACCCGGTTATTTACCTGTACTTTTCCAAGCTTCACAATTTCCGCCGCTTCTCTTCTGCCTGAAATGCCGCTATGTGCTATAAATTTATTTAGCGGCATGAGTTGCAGGCTGGCCGTTGGTTCTTTGGAAGCCTGGGATTGAAATTTTTGATTGGGCTGTGATGGTACCACAGGCTGTGTATTAGCATCAGTTACTTTCTTTTTGGAAAGTTGTGGTTGTTTGGAAGTAGTTGAGGAAGGCTGCCTCCCGGTTTTTGCGTTTATCCGTTTCCGGATTTACTTTTGATCCTGCATTTTTAATATCAGTAGCGGGAAATTTCTTTCTGCCTTCAGCTTTTGAAATCCGGGCGGCGGGTGGCCGCTCTCCCTGGCCCGGTGCCGGTTTCCTGCTCTCCTTTCTTTTATTCTCAAAATACTCTTCTCTTTCCTTTTTTATTTTCCTCTTTTCCTGTTTGAATTGTTCCTTGATAGCGGCGTTGCTTTTCTTTTTAGTAAACTTGTCGAAATGGGATGCCTTTTTTTTCATGTGTAGTAATTTGCTGTTTTACAACAGTAGATGGATAAAGGGCGAAGATAATTAAAAAAGCCCCCCGATAATTTTAGGAGGGCTTTGACTATTTTACTTTGAAAAGAATGGAGCTTATCTCTTAATTCTTAAACGTTTTTTTTATGTGAGGAATGTTTCTGCCTTTGCTCATCCCATTTTTTTTGTTGTTCATCAGTCAGTATCGACTTCAGATCTTCTTTTTGTTTTGTCCTTAATTCTTTTGCCTTTTCTTTTTTTTGTTCATCATTAATGGATCCGTCTTCGCGGATAGTCTTCATTTTTTCAACCATGGCCATCCGGCTGCTTTCCAGTTGAGCGGATTGTTTTTCACTAAGCCCAAGGTCAGTTTTCATTTTTTCCATCCTTGCTTTTGACCTGTCCTGGTTTCTGACATTTTTTTCCTGTCTTGATTTTTTTAATTGTGCCTGTTGATCGGGAGTTAACACAGATTGTATTTTAGCATGATGGTCTTTTCTCTGGGCTTCCATTTTTGCTTTCCACTCTTTCACTGTTACGTTGTCATTCTTTTTCAGTTCCGCCATTTGTTTATGGTTCTCTTCATTCAACGATTTTATCCTGGCTTTTTGATCTTCAGAAAGATCCAGGTTTTTAAATTCTTCCCCCCGATGATGTTTTTTCATCATCTGGTGTTTTCCGGGTTTGCTGTCTTTTACTTCCTGGGCTTGCATTGTTGTAATAACTAAACAGGCAACCAGGGCAACGAATAGGGTCTTTTTCATTTTGTTTATTTTTTTTTTGTTTTTAGCTAAATGGAATTCGCCAGATAATCATCATAGTTGGTGATCAGCATTATCAAAGCTCATTTCATGGTTTATATTTTTTAAGTTAGATGCCGGATGATCCGCTAAACTTCCTCTATGGTTTGTTAAAAGAATGAGAACTATTAAAAGGAAAGCCTTTAGCAAATAAGGTTAAGTAAGGAGACTTGATTTCTTGCAGGATGTTTAATATCAGAAAAAGAATAACCAGGTAATTAAAATCCTTATAGCATTTACTATTTAGAATTCATCCGGGAGATAGAATAATCATTCTTTATTAGCCAGTTGGCCGCAGGCAGCATCAATATCTTTTCCGCGACTCCGCCGCAAACGAACATTCACACGATGCTTGCCCAGGTAATACATGAAGGCTTCTACTTTGTCTTCAGCAGGTTTTTCAAAACTGGCTGCATCGATGGGATTATATTCAATCAGGTTGACCAGGTCGGCCGGCACCTGCCTGTAGATCTTTATCAATTCGTCCGCATCCTTTAAAGAGTCATTGAGATCCTTAAACAGAATATATTCAAAAGTGATCTCATTTTTAGTTTGCTTGTAAAAATAATTCAGGGCATCTACCAAAGATTGGATATCGTTGGTATCATTGATCGGCATAATACCATGGCGCTTGTTATCATTGGCCGCATGAAGTGATAATGCCAGTTTGAATTTTACTTTGTCATCTCCTAATTGTCTTATCATTTTGGCAACGCCGGCAGTGGATACGGTAATGCGTTTGGGGCTCATTGCCAGGCCGTCTTCGGCTGTGATGCGCTCAATAGATCTTAATACATTTTTATAATTAAGCAATGGTTCGCCCATTCCCATAAAAACGATATTGCTTAGTTTTTTACCATACTCTTTTTCGCAGAGATTATTTAGCAATACCACTTCATCATAGATCTCATCAAATTCCAGGTTGCGTTTGCGGTCCATATATCCGGTAGCGCAAAACTTACAACTGAGGCTGCAACCGATCTGTGATGAAACACAGGCTGTATACCGGCCCGATGCAGTTGGTATCAAAACCCCTTCCACAAAATGGCCGTCATGCGTTTTAAACCGCAATTTAAAAGTTCCATCTTCAGAATGCTGGAAATGATCTGTGCTTAAAGCCGGCAATGCAAATTCTGCCGCTAATTTTTGCCGGAGATCTTTAGACAGGTTGGTCATCTCTTCAAAATCACGAACCGGTTTCAGCCACAACCATTCATACACCTGCCTGGCCCTGAATTTTTTTTCACCCAGCTCAGCAAAATACTCTTCAATTTCTTTCAGATTCAGGTGACGAATATTCCTTTTCACGTCTTTCATCATGCTGCAAAGATAGACTTTGAAAATGCATCATATAATATTCGCAAAGACCGGGATCGAAATTGAATGAACTGTTTATATTCAGCTTTCTGATAGATGCTTTCAGTCGTATCAAAATTGATTAGTGCAGGCGAATCTGTATTTTGCATTTCTTTTTTACAGGCTATTTTAATATTTATTATGAAACCAGTTTATATAGTTGATGTGGTAAGAACACCGGTGGGAAAATATGGTGGTGCTTTGGCCAATGTTCGTCCTGATGATATGCTGGCAAATGTGATCATTGCCTTATTAAAACGCAATGAGTCGGTAGACGTAAGTGTGATTGAGGATGTGATTGCGGGTGCCGCTAACCAGGCGGGAGAAGATAATCGCAATGTGGCAAGAATGGCCGCTTTGCTGGCCGGTTTGCCGGTTACTGTTGCCGGTAATACGGTTAACCGGTTATGTGCATCGGGTTTGCAGGCCATTATGGACGGAAGCCGGCAGATCATGTGCGGAGATGCTGAAATGATTATTGCCTGTGGCGTAGAAAGCATGACCAGGGCTCCTTTTGTAATGCCAAAAGCAGGTTCTTCATTTTCCCGGCAAACAGAGATCTACGACACTACTATGGGCTGGCGGTTTACAAATAAAAAACTTTCCGGAATGTATCACCCTTACTCAATGGGTGAAACTGCGGAGAACGTGGCAAATCAATGGAACATATCCCGGGAAGAACAGGATGCTTTTGCTTTGCGTTCGCAGGAAAAATATTTTGCCGCGAAAGAAGCAAAAAAATGGGATGATGAGATCACGGCGGTGGAATTATATGATCGCGGCCTTGTAAGCTGGATGCTGAATGATGAACATCCGCGTCAAACTTCCCTTGAAAAACTGGCTGCTTTGAAACCGGCATTTATTTCGGACGGAACCGTTACAGCAGGAAACTCTTCGGGTATTAATGATGGAGCGGCGGCCATGTTATTAGCAAATGAAGAGGCTATAAAAAAGTTTTCCTTAACACCATTAGCTAAAATAGTTTCAATGGCAGTAGCAGGTATAGATCCCGCTATCATGGGAATGGGTCCGGTTCCGGCCACAAATAAAGCCCTTCAAAGAGCCGGCTTACAAATAAAAGATCTTGACCTGGTAGAGCTAAATGAAGCTTTTGCCTCTCAATCTATTGCTTGTATACGGGAATTGGGTTTTGATAATGCCAAAGTAAATGTGAATGGAGGAGCTATTGCCATCGGGCATCCCCTGGGATGCAGTGGTGTCCGCATTTCAGCCACGCTTCTTCATGAAATGAAAAGACAGCAATTGAAGTATGGATTAGCCACCATGTGTGTAGGCGTAGGGCAGGGAGCTGCCATTATTTATGAGGCATTGTAGATTCATGTTAGAATAGTATCTTCCGTTGTAATTAGTATAAACTTTTTAAGATAGCCATATGAAAAAAATGTTTTTAACCATCCTGACCCTTAGCTCCTTTATTGTACTTTTTGGCCAGGAAAATCCACAACAAGACTCATTAAAAGAATATGCAGGGAAATATGTATTTCCTGAAGGCAGTGTTGTAACCGAAATTATGGTATCTCTCCAGGAAGGGAGTTTGTACGCCAGTTCAACAGCAGGAAATTCGGAATTAAAAAAAATCGACAAAGATATTTTTGAGATCATAGCATTTTCAGGGAAGGCCTTTTTTAAAAGAAACGCTCAGGCAAAATTAAGCGGTGTCAGAATTGAAGTAGAAGACCTGATATTAGAGGGCACAAAATCTGAAGATGCTTTCGTTTTGAAAGCAGAGAAGTCGCTGCCGCTTAACAGTAAATAATTTTAAAAGAGATCTATTTACTTTTTAACCAGGAAATTTTTCTTATTCAACTTTTAAGTTTAATAAAATGACTACAATATCATCATGGCAAAAGGCTGGTTTTTTCCAGGGAGAAGCCAATATTGAAATGATCATTCAGCAACTGGAGAACCATGTAAACGAAATGCCCGGAATATATCAAAGTTTTTCCGAACAACAGCGCTTGCACAAACCTACTCCTTCCAAATGGTCGAAGCAGGAAATACTGGGACACCTGATCGATTCAGCGCTTAACAACCTGAAGCGGTTTACAGAAATTCAGTTTTGTCCAAAACATTACAGGGTAATATCCTACAGACAAAATGAATTGGTAGAAGTAAATCATTACCAGGAACTGCCCATTGATCATTTGCTTGGTTTATGGAAAGCATTGAATCAACAGATCATATATGTGGTCAACAGATATTCCCGAAGAAAAATTGGATTACCCCGTAGATCCGCAATATGATAACGGTGAAACAAAAAGCCTGGGCTGGATCATTTGCGACTATGTTTCGCACCTGGAACATCACTTAAAGGAGATCACTGGTAAATTATAATGGCTTCATTTATCTGATTACAATTCGCCTGCTAAAAATTGTAACCTGGTGAGTGAGAGAATCAGGAAAAGGAAAACCGGAGTAAATCGGGGATCAGGATTTTTTGTTGCTCTCCCGTACCCAGATTTTTAATTACGCAATTTTTTTCTTCCAGTTCTTTGCTTCCAATAATGACAATAAACGGAATATTCTTTTTCTCTGCATATTTGAACTGTTTATCAAATTTGGTTGTTTCATGATACAATTCGCAACGCACATTGTTATTCCTGAGTTGCTGCATTAGTTCAAACGCCACCTGGCTTTCTGCATCGCCAAGATTAAAAAACAATACCTGGGTTCCGATAAATACATCTGAAGGAAAAAGATTTAATTCCTGCATTACATCATAAATCCGGTCTACACCAAAAGAAATGCCTACACCGGGTACATCCGGCACTCCAAACAAACCGGTCAAATCATCATAGCGACCACCACCACCAATACTTCCCATATTAACGTTCCGGGCTTTTACCTCGAATATAATACCTGTATAATAGTTTAATCCTCTCGCCAGTGTAAAATCTATAGTAACTGAGGTATGCTTTGCCATCAAGGGAGAAGAGGTGAGGAATCCCAGTTCATTTATTCCCTTTTTTCCAGCCTCACTGTTTCCCAATAAACTTTGGATCCCCATAATTTTTTCTTCATTGGTCCCTGCAATTTCCAGGTATCTTTCAATGAGCATTATTTGTTCCTTGTCTAAACCCCTTTGAGATAATTCTTCCTTTACTTTATCAGGTCCAACCTTATCCAGTTTGTCAATGGCGATTGTAATGTCCATCATCTTATCAGCTCCACCACATTTTTCTGCAAGGGCTACCAGGATATTGCGGCTATTTATTTTTAATTCTATATCTACATTTAATTTTTTAAAAACAGTTGCATAAATAAGAGCCAGTTCCATTTCATTTAATAAGGATTTACTGCCCACAATATCAGCATCGCACTGATAAAACTCGCGGTACCTGCCTTTTTGTGGCCGGTCGGCCCGCCATACAGGTTGTATTTGATAGCGTTTAAATGGCATGGTAAGCGAGGTATAATTCATCGCAACAAAACGGGCAAAGGGAATAGTGAGATCATATTTCAATGCTCTTTCAGTCAGATTTTTGTCATTCCTGCCCAGCAATACATTTTCAAAAGCGGTCCTGGCTTTGTCTATATTTTTTGGATCATTCAAGCCATTGTTGAGGATCTTGAAAATTAATTTATCTCCTTCTTCGCCGTACTTTCCCATCAGGGTTTCCATGTTTTCCATGGCGGGAGTTTCCAGCGGCTGAAATCCGTAAATTTCAAAAACATCTTTAATAGTATTGAGAATATAAGTTCGTTTGCGAACAACATCGGGTCCGAAATCTCTTGTTCCTTGCGGAAGTGATGGTTTTGCCATTTAATTTACTATTTCAATTTAAGTTGGGTTCCGGATTCTTTTTTATTCCGGCTGCTGTATTTCTCAACGATGGCATCACACACATCATGTATCATTTTATATACTTCATGATAACCGGATTCTGGTCCTGACCAGGGATCCGGTACATCCATATCTTGTCCGGGATATAATTCATTCATCAGCAAATCCACTTTGGAAGCATCAAATTTTTTCTTTGAAATTTGTTTTATTTCATCTATTACATCTCCGGCCAGTGCATAGATCTTATCATAAATTTCAAAATCTTCTGCCGTAAATCTTCTGGCTCTCTGATTGCAAATTTCTATACCATTTAACCTGGCCACTTTCTGAGATAGTGGATGCGGCGCTTGTCCCGTATGATAGCTATTGGTACCGGCACTTTCCACACTCCAGTTTAATCCTGCCTGAAATGCCTTCTGTTGCAAAATGCCTTCTGCCAAAGGACTGCGACAAATATTTCCCAGGCATACCATTAAAATTTTCATGGGGCAAATATAACCATGACCTTTCACCTTTGAGCGATCCTTGTTAAAATTGTAATTCCATTTTAGTATGAATTTTCTATTATGGATTTAATAAATCTTCATGAAAAAAAATGAAGAGTTATGGATTAAAGCTTCATCCGCATCTCAATTTTAAATTTGCCACCATGACAAGTAATGAATTGCTTCATGCCAGCCTGCTTGATATTATTTTTAATAACCGAAACAAAGAATATGGTGCCTATGCACTTCGCAAAAGTTACAACAACCGGTTGCTGCTTTCATTGGTTACCGGTTTGTTTATTGGATTTTTTTTTATCGTAGCTAGTAGTTTGTTTAGTGAACCTGTTAAAGGGAGTGCTCCTTTCCCGGATAACAATGGGAGGGTTACTGTAATAGAATGGCCGGAAGAAAAGATAACGGATCCCAAACCACCGCTAAAAAAAGCAGATCCCGGATCCTTGAAACCAAAGCCTGCAGAGCCCATAGCAAAAATAGAATTTCCCCCTGTTGTTATAGTGCCGGATGATGAAGCAGACCCGGAGCCCGTAGCCAGTGCTGCTGATATAAAAAATAAAAAGATGGCTTCTGTAAATGCAGACGGGACAGATGGTGCCCGGGGAATTGAACCAGGCTGAACAGGAATTCAGGAACATTATATAAACGAAAATTTACCGGCGCCAGGAAAGAATATTTTGCCTGATTCAAATCCTGAATTTCCCGGCGGAAACGATGCGCTGATGAAATTTCTATCCCGTCATCTTAATATTCCCGCGGAACTGGAAGCTGATGAAAAGAGAATGGTAAAAGCTCGTTTCAAAGTAAGCGGAGATGGTCTTGTATCATGGGTTGAAATTGTGCAATCTGGTGGAGAGTTGTTTGATAAAGAAGTAATAAGGGTGTGTAAGAAAATGCCCAAATGGAAACCGGCTATTCAAAACGGGGTAGCAGTACCCGTTAGTTATGTGCTCCCTGTAACATTTATCAGGATGGATCAATAAAATGTGATAATTTGCCCAAACTGAATGCTACATTGATAATGGAAGAATTTGAAAAGGAAAAAAGAAGGCAGATTGCCATAAGGCGTGCCCTTATGGACTATTCTATAGGGTTATTGATCACAGCTACCGGTATTTTTTTTCTGATCCGCGATAAATTTAAACTTCAATTCAATGAAAATTTTCCGCCAAATGATATGGATAAAATTTTTGGCGTGATTTGCATTTTATATGGCAGCTGGAGAATCTACAGAGGGTATAAAAAAAATTATTTCAGGTAAGGATATAAATGCTGCCGGCAAATTTCGGTATATAAAAAAAAATTAAGAACTGGTTGATGGGAATATTGAAATATAGCAGATACACCAGCATAATAATAATGTTTTTTTGTTTCTTGTTTTTGGTGAATGGTTGCCAGTCTTTTAAAGAAAAGGAAAATGAATTAAAAGACACACCTGAAAGAGGGAGAATTTATGTTAGTGCCGACGAAACTTTTAAACCTATTATTGATGAACATGTGCAGGTGTATGAAGCCAATTTTCCGGGTACCGAAATTGTAGTTACTTATAAGCCGGAAGCAGAATGTTTAAAGGATATGGCAGTGGATAGTGTGCGGATGATTATTGCAACCAGGAGATATAGCGAAAGTGAAAGAAATTTTATTGTTGATTCTTTCCGCCTTTCGCCCAGGAGTATGGTTGTAGCAAGGGATGCTGTTGCAGTTATTGTCAACCCACAGTCAGAAGATTCTCTTTTCACCATGGATGAGATCAAAGAAATACTGACCGGAAAGTTTAGGAAAAATTTAATTCCGGTATTTGATGGGGTGCAGGCAACCAGTACGGTACGTTATATCGTCGATTCAGTGTTAAAAAATGATTCACTTAACTCCCAAAGCTGTAGCAGCCCGTACAAGCGAAGGAGTAATTGATTATGTGGCAAAAAATCCGGATGCCATCGGTTTTATAGGTGTTAGCTGGATTGGAAACAGGGAAGATGACAACAGCAAATCAGTTTTTTGAGAGAAAGTTAAAATGGCGCATCTGGAAAGTACAGATCTGCCCGGAAAATATATTTTGCCTGTTCAAGTCAATATTTATCTTCGGCGTTATCCCATGGTACGTGATTTGGTATATATATTGAAAGAGAAGCTACAGGGGATTGGGAAAAGGATTTGCGGATTTTATGAGTGGAGAGATAGGTCAATTGATTTTCAAAAGTGCCTACCTGATGCCGGCTCAAAAGGATTTTATTGTTAGGCCAATAAGGCTCAGGGAATAAAACAAAGTAGTTATATTTACAACTCTTAAAAAGTGAAAGAAAAATGAAGAAATCATCTATTACATTTTTGATTAACTGGCTTTTTATTTGTCAGTGTAATTCAGGCGCAGTCTATCCAGGATGGCGTAAATGATATTTATGCTGAACGTTACAAAAGTGCTAAAGCAACCTTTGAAAAATTGCTAGCAGCTAATCCCAATAATATTGAAGCTACTTACTGGCTTGGTCAAACTCTATATTGCCATGGAAGATATAACAGGGGCTAAAAGTGTTTATGAAAAAGCCTTACTCGCCAGTGCAAATGCGCCCCTGGTTATTGTGGGCATGGGCCAGGTAGAGTTGAATGCAAAATAAGGTAAGTGAAGCCCGCCAGCGTTTTGAAGCTGCAATAACCATGACCAAGTGGCAGAAAGGGAAACGATCCAGTGATTCTTAATGCAGTCGGGAGTGCTATTACTGAAGTGTATACTGATAAGAAGATAAAATCGGGGATATTAATTATGCTGTTGAGAAATTGGAAGAAGCATCTCAGCAAAAAATTAAGGACGATGATTTAATAGGCTGATATTTATTTAAATCTTGGTAATGCTTATCGCAAAGCTAAACCCGGCGAAGGTGGCGGTGTAGCTTTCCAGAATTATCAAAAAGCAATAGATGCCAATCCGAATTTCGCCGTTCCTTATCATCGGATGGCTCATCTTTTCAATACCAGCGCAACTGGGATTTATACGAAAAATACCTGAATGATGCCGTTGCAAAAGATTCCAGGTTTGCACCTGCTTATTATGATCTTTATTATTTTAAATTAGGTAAGACTGGATTTTAATGCAGCAGAAGATTTCGCAAAAAAATACATTGCAATCTACTGATCCTGATCCCCAAAATGATTATTTAAGAGTGCAGACTCTTTGGGCAAAAAAAGACTTTGATGGGGCCATATCCGGTGCTAAGAATCTTATTGCCCAGGTAGGCACTAATACCAAAGCAAGGGTTTATAAATTAATTGCAGATAGTTATTTGCAGAAAAAAGATACTGCTGCAGCCAAAGAATTTGTTGACCAGTATTTCGTAAAAGTAAAACCGGATGAACTTTCTCCTATCGACTACCAGATGAAAGCATCAGCCTATTCCATAATACCTGGCCAGGAAGACGTAGTTTATAATTCCTACATGGAAGGGTATAAAAGTTGACACGGTAATAGAAAATAAAGTTGAACTGCTGAAAAGAGGTGCCGAGTTTTTTAGAAATAAGGGGCAGCGGGAAAAAGAAGGTGATTTACTTGACAGAACTGGTGGACCTAAAACCAAAACCTTCTATCAACGAAATGTTTGATGTGGGTCGTGCTTATTATTTTGGCGAAGCCTATGTAAAATCTTATGAATGCATTTACCAGGTTCTCCGAAAAGTATCCCGAAGAAGTTTATGGATGGGAGTGGAAATTAAATAATGCAAAAATCATTGATTCTACTAAACAAGATAGCATAGCGGTTCCAGATGCATTAAAACTTCTTGGCTTTTAGTGAAAAGGATACGGCTAAGTTTAAAAAACAATACATAAGTGCAGCAAGTTTTCTGGCTTTGTTATTATGCAAATAAGGCAGGTGACAAAGTGAAAGCAATAGAATATTTGAAAAAATGGCAAGCTGTTGGATCCTGAAAACAGTGAGGCGATCCAAAAAAACATAGATATTTTATCAAAGGCTATGATACGTCCCAACTCATCGGGTTCCAAAGATTCCTGAGTTCTTTTGACGATCGGAAATGCCGCCTTTATTCACAAGTAAGGGCGGCATATTTTGTATAGCAACTAATGAGATTATAATATGAACCCGCTGCGTTTTTAACCTTCGGTTCAATTACAAATAGTATAGTTAATGGTAAGATGGAAAAATTGTAGGTAATTTGATCTTGCTACCTTATTTTTGCCCATAGGGTAAAAAACTATGATCCATTTACTCCAGATAAATCCATCCGCCTCAAACTGCCGGCTCCTATTTGCCGGTAGCTTTACAGATAATTTTTGCAGTTGGACTAATTGTTTTTTTGATGGTTTTAACCCATTTACTGGGGCCAAAGCGTAAAACTTCCGATAAACTGCAAACTTTTGCCAGCGGTATAGAATCACATGGTGATGCCCGGCAGCCAATGGCTATTAAATATTTTCTTACTGCTATATTATTCGTGTTGTTTGATGTTGAAGTCATCTTTTTTTATCCCTATGCGGTAAATTTTAAAGAGTTGGGTTGGAGTGGTTTTTGGGCCGTTTTGATGTTTGTTGGTTTTTTCCTTTGCGGATTTATATATATTATAAAAAAAGGCGCATTGAAGTGGGAAGATTAGACGATGTTTTAAAGGTTATGAAAAGTGAACAGTTCTTTGATCCCTATTGTTAAATAAGCACAATTCACAGATCAAGAAAATGCTGAAGATTCAAATTATTCCATTGAATTAACTCAATTAAATTTCCCGTTTGGGGAGGAGAATTAAATATGTCACGTCCTGTATCATATAATATAACAGCAAAAACCGCTGGTAAAAGATATCAGTATTGCTGATATGCCTGAAGGTCACCAGGGGGAAGGTTTTTTTGCCACTTCACTGAATAATGTCATTGGATTGGCGAGAAAAAATTCTATCTGGCCCTTGCCTTTTGCCACGTCCTGTTGTGGTATTGAGTTCATGGCAACCATGGGCTCACATTATGACCTGGCCCGGTTTGGAAGTGAAAGAGTAGGTTTTTCACCCCGCCAATGTGACCTGTTGATGGTAATGGGAACTGTAGCAAAAAAAATGGGACCGGTTGTAAAACAGGTGTACCTGCAAATGGCAGAACCACGATGGGTAATGGCTGTAGGTGCCTGTGCCTCGAGCGGTGGTATTTTTGATACTTATAGTGTATTGCAGGGTATTGACCAGGTAGTACCGGTTGATGTATATGTACCGGGTTGTCCGCCGAGACCGGAAGCTATAATTGATGGTGTGATGAGAATACAGGACCTGGTAGGAAGAGAAAGTTTGCGAAGAAGAAATGGTGAGAAGTATAAAGCATTGTTGGAAAGCTACGGAATACAATAATTATCTGAGCCATGGTTGCGAATTGCAAAGATTAAGCTCCTCAATATTTTTAATTTTCTAAATTAAGTAAATGGCATTGACCAACGAACATATCAAACAAAGACTTACAGGAGAAATTCGGTGAACAGGTATACCGGATTTGACGAGCCTTATGGTATGCTCACCTTTGAAGCACCAAAAGAGCTCAACCTCAAAGTGCTGAATTTTATGTTTGATGATGAAGAGTTGAAATTCAGGTTTCTTACTGATCTCTGTGCTGTGCATTATCCTGATCAAAAAGAGAAAGAACTTGCAGTTGTATATCATCTTCATAACCTGGAAGATAATGTTCGTATCCGGTTCAAAGTTTTTACCAATATCAATAAACCAGACGTGTATACGGCCACCGGTTTATTTTCATCTGCCAACTGGATGGAAAGAGAGACCTATGATTTTTATGGGATCAATTTTGTCGGTCATCCGAATTTGAAAAGGATATTAAATGTGGATGAAATGGATTATTTCCCGATGCGAAAGCAATATCCATTGGAAGATCAGATCACGTATAGATAAGGATGATGAAATGTTTGGGCGAGGCGGTACGATTGGTTTTGGAACAGAGAAAACAGATCATGGAACACGTAACAGAATCGAAAAAGATAATGTAGGAGAAGACATTGTATAAAACGCTAATTTGAAAATAGTTTTGTGCAACATTCAATTGGAGTCATTTAAGTTCTCATTAATTCAGTGAATTTTCAGTTTGAATCATGACTGAACAGCATATAAAACTACCGGAAGGAAGTATTGAAAAAACCACCACCACGCTGAACCTGGGACCTACTCACCCGGCTACGCATGGTGTGATGCAAAATATCCTGGAACTGGATGGTGAACGAATTGTCTCCACCGAACAAACTATTGGATACATTCACCGGGCATTTGAAAAAATTGCAGAACGCCGCCCTTTATACCAGATCACTCCGCTTACTGACAGGTTAAATTATTGTTCATCACCCATCAATAATATGGGCTGGCACCTGACCTGCGAAAAACTTATTGGGTGTAAAAACACCCAAGCGGGTGGATTATCTCCGTGTCATCATTATGGAACTGGCCCGGATTTCCGATCACCTTATTTGTAATTCTATTGTAGGTGTTGATAGCGGTGCCTATACAGGTTTCCTGTATGTAATGCAATACCGTGAATTGATCTATGAAATTTATGAAGAAGTTTGCGGTTCACGGTTAACACAAATATTGGCCGTATCGGTGGTTTTGAAAGAAATTTCAATGATATCGCTTTTCAGAAACTGCAAAAATTTCTTGATGAATATCCAAGGGTATTAAAAGAATTTGAAAACCTGTTTACCCGCAACAGGATATTTATGGAACGAACAATGGGAGTCGGGGCTATCAGTGCAGACAGGGCGTTGAATTATGGATTTACCGGGCCAAACCTGCGTGCTGCAGGAGTGGATTATGATGTACGAGTACATTCGCCGTATAGCAGCTACGAAGATTTTCAATTTGATATTCCTGTTGGTACTACGGTGATTGTTATGATCGTTTTCTTGTACGCAACCAGGAAATGTGGCAATCGCTTAGCATTATTGAACAGGCTTTTAAAAAAGTGCAGGAATTTAAAGGTGCAGAGGCAGAAGTATATCATGCAGATGTACCGGAATATTACCTTGCCTGAAAAAGAAAGATGTATATACGAAAATGGAAGCACTGATCTGGCATTTCAAAATTATCATGGGTGAAATTGATATGCCGGCTGGTGAAGTATACCAATAGTGTGGAAGGTGGTAATGGTGAACTTGGTTTTTATTTGATCAGTGATGGAGGAAGAACGCCCTACCGTTTGCATTTTCGCAGACCTTGTTTTATTTATTACCAGGCATTTGAAGAATTGACAAAGGGCTCTATGTTGAGTGATGCGATCATTGTAATGAGCAGCTTGAATCTGATTGCAGGGGAAATGGATGGATAGATAAATTTGTTTGCGGATCTGGCAAGAATAAAATGTTTACAGGCCAGCCCGTTCAATATAAAATAGAATATTGTTTCGAGATGGAATATGATTCAGTTTTCAGAACATAAATTAAAGGAAGTGCAGCGCATAATTTCTTTTTATCCGGAAGGAAAACAAAAAAGTGCTGTTATTCCTGTTTTGCACCTGGCGCAGCAGGAATTTGGCGGTTGGCTGGATGTACCGGTAATGGATTATGTAGCTTCTTTACTTAGCATTACACCTATTGAAGTGTATGAAGTGGCTACCTTTTACAGCATGTTTAATCTGAAACCGGTTGGCAGGTATATGTTTGAAGTTTGCCAGACAGGTCCCTGCATGGTAAGTGGATGCGATGAAATCATTGATTATATAGGTGAAAAACTGGGAATTAAGCCGGGGCAAACAACCAGCGATGGTATGTTTACTTTGAAAACGGTGGAGTGTTTAGGTGCATGTGGTTATGCTCCGATGATGCAATTGGGAAAAATTATAAGGAACACCTGACGAGAGAAAAAGTGGATCAGATCATTGAAGAATGCAGGACAAGCTCGGCAGCCAATAATTGAATTGAAAATGAATAGATCAAAGTTGGATAATTTGCTTACAGTTGAGTAAAAAGATAAATTTTTAGATTGATAAGTTAAGAGATCAAGGCATGGGAAGAAAATTATTATTAGAAAAAGTCATATTGAGAACATCAGGTTTTATGATGTATACCGTCGTGAAGGTGGGTATCGCAGTGTAGAAAAAGCGTTGAAAATGGCTCCCGCTGATATTGTAGAAGAAGTAAAGAAGAGTGGTTTGCGAGGTCGTGGTGGTGCGGGTTTTCCTACAGGTATGAAATGGAGTTTCCTTGCCAAGCCGGAAGGCGTGCCGCGTTACCTTGTTGTAAATGCAGATGAAAGTGAGCCCGGTACTTTTAAAGATCGTTACCTGATGGAATTTATTCCTCATCTATTAATTGAAGGAATGATCGTTTCGTCATTTGCATTGGGTTCCAATCGTTCTTATATCTATATCCGCGGAGAATATGCATGGATCATTGATATTTTGGAACAGGCTATCGCGGAAGCAAAGAATAATGGATTTCTTGGTAAGAATATTTTGGGGAGTGGTTTTGATTGTGAAATCTATGTACAACGCGGTGCTGGTGCTTATATCTGCGGGGAAGAAACTGCTCTGCTGGAATCACTGGAAGGAAAAAGAGGTAATCCCAGGATCAAACCTCCATTCCCTGCCGTAAAAGGATTATGGGATTGCCCAACGGTGGTAAATAATGTGGAAACCATTGCGGCCGTGGTGCCCATCATTAATGAAGGCGGTGATGAATATGCCAAGATTGGAATGGGTAAATCAACAGGAACAAAACTGATTTCCGCTTGCGGTAATATCAACAAGCCGGGAGTTTTTGAGATTGACATGACGATTTCCGTAGAAGAATTTATTTATAGCGATGAATATTGTGGAGGTATTGCAAAAGGCAAAAGATTAAAAGCCTGTATTCCCGGTGGTTCTTCAGTTCCTATTCTGCCTGCCAATCTTTTATTGAAGACAGCAAAAGGCGATACAAGATTGATGAATTATGAAAGCCTCAGCGATGGAGGTTTTGCTACCGGTTCTATGATGGGTTCAGGTGGTTTTATTGTTTTGGATGAAGACCAGTGCGTGGTAAAACATACATATACCTTAGCCAGGTTCTATCGTCATGAAAGCTGTGGACAATGTTCTCCCTGCCGAGAAGGCACAGGCTGGATGGAAAAATTATTATTAAGGCTGGAGAAAGGACAGGGAAAGATCAGTGATATCGATCTGCTATGGGATATTCAAAGAAAAATTGAAGGCAATACAATTTGTCCGCTTGGTGATGCAGCGGCCTGGCCGGTAGCTGCTGCTATCCGGCATTTCAGGGATGAATTTGAATGGCATGTGTTGAATCCGGAAGAGTGTTCAAAAAGAAATTTTGGGCTTGGCGCATTATGCCGAGCCTTTACAAGTAGCGACTGCTAGCAGTAAGAAAATATTATGGCGGAAGAAAAAAAATTATTTAAAGTAACCATCGACAACATCTCCATTGATGTGGAGCCGGGAACTACTATCCTGATGGCTGCCCGGAAAATTGGTGGTGAAGTGACTCCCCCTGCCATGTGCTTCTATAGCAAATTGCAGGGGAGTGGTGGTAAATGCCGTACCTGCCTGGTAGAAGTAGCGGCAGGATCAGCGGCTGATCCACGGCCGATGCCTAAATTGGTAGCAAGTTGCCGCACCACTGTGATGGATGGAATGGTAGTAAAAAATATTACCAGCGAAAAAGTAATAGATGCAAGGGCCGGTGTGGTAGAGTTTCTTTTGATAAATCATCCGCTCGATTGCCCTATCTGCGACCAGGCGGGTGAGTGTCATTTACAGGATCTTGGATATGAACATGGCAAAGCCGGTACCCGCTATGAATTTTCACGAAGAACTTTTGATAAAGAAGATATCGGTCCTTATATACAGTTGCACATGACACGGTGCATTCTTTGCTACCGTTGTACCTATGTTGCTGATCAATTAACCGATAACCGTGTGCATGGTATTCTGGACCGTGGAGATCATGCTGAAATATCTACCTATATTTCAAAAGCCATAGACAATGATTTCAGTGGCAACATGATCGATGTATGTCCTGTTGGGGCATTAACGGATAAAACATTCCGGTTCAAGAACCGGGTATGGTTTACCAAACCGGTGGATGCGCATCGTGACTGTCCTACCTGTTGCGGGAAAGGTGACACTGTGGAACCGCGGTGATGAGGTATTGCGCGTTACTGCCAGAAAGGATGAATGGGGAGAGGTACAGAGCTATGATGGCAAACCCGGCTGGATCTGTAATACCTGTCGGTTTGATAAAAAGAAATTGAGCGATTGGGTGATTGAAGGACCAACCAAGATAAACCGTCATTCCGTAATTTCTGCCAACCATTATGTTGGAGCGAAAAAACCAAAGGAAACAATTGCGGAAGTGATGGGTGGAAGACAACCAAAATTGTTGATGGATATTCATGATGTAAGTGATGTAAATGATCCGTCTGGTTGATCTGAGTGAAATTGCCGGACCGGCAACAGGAGCATACCTTTAATAAAACCAAGATTTAATAATATCAGATATGCATTTACTGGCAATTGATTGGTTTTATCATTCTTGAAAAATTACTACTGATAGGATTGGTGGTTACCTTATCCATGGTAGTAGCAATGTATGCTACCTATGCGAAAGAAAAGTAGCTGCATTTCTCCAGGATCGGATCGGCCCCAACCGGGCCGGTATTTTTGGTTTATTGCAGCCACTGGCCGATGGTGGTAAATTATTTTTTAAAGAAGAGATCATTCCCACTGATGTCTTCTAAATTTCTTTTTATTCTAGGTCCCTGCCTGGCGATGATAACTGCCTTGCTGACCAGTGCTGTCATTCCATGGAGCACGTTCACTGCATTTGTTCGGAAGGGAAATTCCTATGCAGATAGCAGATATTAATATTGGTATCCTTTTCATTTTTGGCGTAGTCAGTTTAGGTGTGTATGGCATCATGATCGGCGGATGGGCATCCAATAATAAATTTTCTCTTACTGGCTGCTATACGTGGTGCTTCGCAAATGGTATCTTATGAATTGCCAATGGGTCTGGCACTGATTGCCGTATTGATGATCGTTGGTGATCTCAGGATGAGTTCAATTGTCAGTAATCAGCTGGCCAATGGCTGGCATATCATTTATCAGCCGCTCGGATTTCTTATCTTTTTTATATGTGCACTGGCGGAATGTAACCGTACACCTTTTGATCTTGCCTGAAGCAGAGAATGAATTGAATTTTGGTTATCACCAGGAATATTCATCCATGAAACTGGGTTTCTATTTATTTGCTGAATACATCAATATGTTCATCAGCGGTGTGGTAATGTCCACTTTGTATTTTGGTGGCTATGATATTCCTTTTGTGAATGAAGCCACCTGGGGCATGGAATCAAAACGTGATGGCCATTATTGGATTTGTGGTGTTGATGAGCAAAGCATTCTTTTTCGTATTTGTGTTTATGTGGATACGCTGGACCATTCCACGTTTCCGTTTTGATCAGTTGATGAAACTGGGTTGGAGAACATTGATACCGCTGGCATTGGTGAATATGGTAGTGACAGCGGCGGTGGTTTTGTGGTTGAAGAAGTGATGGGTATAAGTGGAGAACTGAAAGATGTGACACTTGTAAATGCTTGAACTTAAAATATATATTTGCGAAAATTTAAAATTCTCGTTGAGGATAGATATGCAATTAACACAAAGAGCAAAACAGGTAGACAGAAAGCCAATGACCTGGCTGGAAAAGCTATACCTGTGGAATATTGCGAAGGGAATGTGGATCACGTTAACTCATTTGTTCAAAAGAAAAGCAACGATCCAATACCCTGAGCAAAAGAGAACCTTCTCAAAAGTTTTCAGGGGATTGCAGATATCTAAACCGGGATGAAGAAGGACGTGAACGTTGTACGGCCTGCGGTTTATGTGCCGTGGCATGTCCTGCAGAAGCCATTACCATGGAAGCGGCAGAGCGACAGCCGGGGAAGAGCATTTGTATAAGGAAGAGAAATATGCAGCCAAATACGAGATCAATATGCTGCGCTGTATTTTCTGTGGTTATTGTGAAGAAGCTTGTCCGAAAGATGCGATCTATCTGTCGCAGACATTTGCGCCAGCCAATTATGGAAGAAAAGGATTTATTTATAAGAAAGAAGATCTGCTGATACCTAATCCCAAGGAAGATCCGGAAGGATATAAAAAAGCATTGGGAGAAAAGAGTCCAAAGGTTCAGGAAGTGAGGAATGAAATAATTTAATAATAAGGGCAAAATGCCGCTGCCGATTTTTACATTGCAACTTAAACTAATGGCTTAAGAGAAATGAACGTTACACAAATACTTTTCTGGTTTCTTTCCGTGATGGCCTTGTTTGGTGCACTGATGGTGGTTACCAGCAAAAATCCTGTGTACAGTGTATTGTGGCTGATCCTAACCTTCTTTGCTATTTCCGGGCATTATATTTTATTGAATGCGCAGTTCCTTGCCATTGTAAATATCATTGTATATGCCGGTGCTATTATGGTGCTGTTTCTGTTTGTGATCATGCTGATGAACCTGAATAAAGAAACCGAGACCGAAAAAGAACCGCTGGCTTCAGGTTTGCCGGTGCATTATCAGGGGGATGCTTATTACTGGTATCTGGTAGCTGCATTACGCAACAGTGAATTGAAAGGCCAGGTGGCCCAGGTAAATGAAGGAGATATCGGGCTGATCAAAAATCTGGGAAAGGAATTGTTCACCACCTATGTAGTGCCGTTTGAAATAAGCAGTATTTTATTTCTGAGTGCGATGGTAGGAGCAGTGGTGATTGGAAAAAAGGATTAACCAGAGAATTTGACATGATTCCGTCGCATAATAAATGTGCTGATCGTTCTCAAATTCACAAACTTTCATAAAGAACCAATGCCAATAAATTATTACATATTTCTTTCCATCGCTTTATTCTGCATCGGGATTGTAGGTGTGCTGACACGCCGTAATGCCATTATTATTTTTATGTGCATTGAACTGATGCTGAATGCCGTGAATTTATTGTTGGTAGCATTTTCAAAAATGCATCATATTAATGGAGTGATTGTGAACCCAACAGCAGGTATGGATGGACAGTTATTTGTATTTTTTATAATGGTAGTAGCAGCGGCCGAGGTAAGTGTGGGTCTGGCCATTATTGTTATGATGTACAGAAACATTCATTCGGTAGATGTAAATTTTTTAAACAGGTTAAAACATTAGATTTCCCGCTCCACAGACGGAGAAAAAGGGCAGATATATTTAATAACAAAAATGATGTAATTCCATTCAGGGATTTTGGGGTATGAAAAATGTATTACAACTGGTTTACCTGATTCCATTATTTCCATTGATTGGATTTCTTATCAATGGGCTGGGTCGTAAACATTTGTCAAAAGGAGTAATAGGAATTATCGGATCTGGCACGGTGTTGGTTTCTTTTCTTATAAGTGTTTGGGTATTTTTCCAGGTAAAAGGTGGCAATACTCTTGTAGCCGAATATTTTAATTTTATTTCAGTAGGGACTCTGACATTCCTTTTGCTTTTCAGATTGATCAGCTTGTCATCTATTTTTCTTTTAATTATTACCGGTGTTGGTTTTTTGATTCATGTGTATTCTACTTCCTACATGCATGAAGAAAAATCTGAGCATTTCGGAAGATATTTTGCATATCTGAATCTGTTTGTTTTCTCCATGTTGTTGTTAGTGATGGGGGCCAACTATGTCATCATGTTTATAGGATGGGAGGGAGTTGGTCTGTGTTCTTATCTTACTTATTGGTTACTGGTTTAAGAATACAGAATATAATAAAGCGGCAAACAAGGCCTTTATCATGAACCGGATCGGTGACCTGGCATTCCTGATCGCCATATTCTGGCTCATTCATCGGCTGGATACCGTTTCTTATGCAAATGTTTTTGAAAATGTTTCAAAATTAAGTGGCACAGATATTACCGGCATTTCTTTATTATTATTTATCGGTGCTACCGGTAAAAGTGCCCAGATACCTTTGTATACCTGGTTGCCGGATGCCATGGCAGGTCCTACTCCGGTTTCGGCATTGATACATGCCGCCACAATGGTAACGGCCGGAATTTATATGATTGCCCGCAGCAATATTTTATATTCCATGTCCCCGCTCACGATGAATATTGTAGCTATAATAGGATTAGCTACTGCAGTGCTTGCTGCAACCATAGCACTTAAACAAAATGATATAAAGAAAGTACTGGCTTATTCTACGGTGAGCCAGCTGGGCTATATGTTCCTTGCCTTGGGTACAGGTTCTTATGTGGCAGCTGTTTTTCACGTAATGACACATGCTTTTTTCAAAGCCTTATTGTTCCTGGGAAGTGGTAGTGTAATACATGCAATGGGTGGTGAGCAGGATATAAGGAAAATGGGCGGTTTGAGTAAATACATGAAAATAACCAATGTTACTTTCCTTATAGGATGCCTGGCTATTGCCGGTATACCTGGTTTATCCGGATTTTTCTCCAAAGATGAAATATTAGCCGGTGCTTTTTCCAGGTCTCCAGTGCTTTATATAATTGCTCTGGCCACGGCTTTGCTGACTGCATTTTATATGTTTCGTTTGTATGCCACCACTTTTAAAGGATCTTTTCGGGGTACTGCAGACCAGGAACATCACCTGCATGAAAGTCCTTCTGCCATAACTATTCCATTAATCATCCTGGCTATACTTTCTATCATTGGTGGTTATATTGGCATTCCTGAATTTATGATGCATGGTGCTCACTGGCTGGGTGAATTTTTATCGCCTGTATTTGCTGGTTCGTATAAAATATTGGAAGCTCATGAAGTATCACATGCTACGGAATGGATGCTGACAGGTGTATCAACTGCCTTAATAGTTATCACTTTAATATTTGCATGGAACAAATTCAGTAAAAATCCAGATACGGAAGAAGCGACTGGATTTGGAAAAGTATTGGCAAACAAATGGTATGTGGATGAGATGTATGATAAAATAATTGTTCAGCCCCTGGGCAGGTTAGGTGACTTTTTTAAGAATGTATTTGAAAAGTCGGTTGTTGATGGTATTGTAAATGGTGTTGGCAGGTTGGTGAATTACAGCAGCAGTAAGGTTCGTTTTATGCAAAGCGGGCAAGTAGGGAGTTATGTATTGCTGATGGTATTAGGAATGCTTTTATTTTTTGTATTCCAATTTTTTGTAAGGAAATAATGGGATATATAAAAAAAGTAAAGAATTGAGGCGGGAATAAATGAAAGGAAGAGAAAGAAAGCTGGCAGGCAGGAAAACAATTTCAGGTGTTTGATGGAGCATTCTTTGATGAGCGCATTGATTATAAAATAACAACAAATAAACAGTTCCCTTTGCAAAAAGGGCAGGACTTATGATCGCAGTTTTATTGATTTTAGTTCCATTGCTTACAGGTCTGTTGTCCTTTTTCATTAGCAATGAAAAAGGAGTACGCAGGTGGGCTTTATTCTCATCTTTAGTTACGCTGGTTGTTTCTGTGCTGGGATTAACTGTTTTTACAGAGGCGAAATATCTTACTCATCAATCACCGTGGTTGTCAAGCCTGGGTAGTAGTTTTTCATGTAAGGCTGGATGGAATGGGCCAGCTGCTTTGTTTGCTATCAGCCATATCATTTCCACTAATATTTCTTTCAACCTGGCATTCCTCTTATAAAAAAGCGCATCATTTTTTTGCGCTGATGCTTTTATCGCAGGCAGGACTGATGGGTGTATTTCTTGCAATGGATGCTTTGTTGTTTTATTTCTTTTGGGAACTGGCCCTGATTCCTGTTTATTTTCTCTGCTCACAATGGGGTGGTGAAAAAAGAATAGCGGTCACTTTCAAATTCTTCATTTATACCTTTGCCGGATCCTTGTTGATGCTGATCGGTATATTATATGTATATGCTCAGACGCAGGATCATTCATTCAGTATCGAATCCTTTTATAAAGCCGGGGCCTCACTTGCGCACAAAGATCAAACCTGGTTATTCTGGTTATTTTTTGTTGCTTTTGCAATCAAAATGCCCATATTCCCTTTTCACACCTGGCAGCCCGACACTTATGAGCAATCTCCAACCGCCACTACAATGGTACTCAGCGGAGTTATGGTAAAGATGGGTGTATTGGGTGTTATCCGCTGGTTGCTTCCCGTCCTCCCGGTAGCCTCCTATTCATGGGGCGACCTGGTTTCTTCCATGGCGGTAACAGGGATGATTTATGCTTCATTAATTGCCATTAAACAGGATGACATAAAAAGATTGATAGCCTATTCCTCCATTGCGCATATCGGTCTCATGTGCATAGCTATTTTTTCAGAAAATAAAATTGGAATGCAGGGAGTGATGATACAGATGTTCAGTCATGGAATTAACATCATCGGCTTATGGATTATGGTGGAGTTGATAGAAAGGCAATTTGGAACCAGGAAGCTTTCGGAACTGGGGGGGCTGGCACAAAAGGCCCCGGTTATGGCCATCTTATTTGTAATCATTGCCCTGGCCAATATAGCATTGCCGCTTACAAATGCATTCGTCGGGGAATTCCTGATGTTTACCGGAATATTTAGGTCTGATGTTACTCAGTATAGTGTTTGGTTTACTGTGCTGGCCGGTATATGCATCATACTGGCTGCTGTTTATACCTTGAATATGGTGCGGAAAATTTTTTACGGTAATACCGTTCCGGTAACGGAAGCTGCCCATGATATTAAATTGATTGAAAAAGTGGCGCTGGGAATTATTGTGATTTTAATTTTCTGGATCGGCATCTATCCTCAACCCCTATTAAATATTACAAACGATATTTCAGATAGTATTTTAAAAGCATCAGACATACATCATCTGTTAAAGAAGTAGAGAAATCATGAACGCACTTATATTGTCGGCTTTATTTGGAGTTATCATGTTATTCAGCGGTGTTTATCTGAAACAAAAGGCTATTATCAGAATGGGTGCTATTGTGGGTATGGTGCTGTTGCTTGTCCTCAATATTTATGAAATGTACCACTCCAGCTTTTTTAAAATTAACACAGAAGGAATGTTGCGGTTCGACAGGTTTGCCCTTTTGTTTAATAACATTGCCATTTTTTCTACCCTGGTATTTTTTATTTTATCTGCTAAGGATATGGAAAAGGTGGGTATACATTACGCCGAGTATTTTGCCTTGATATTTTTTATAACCTGTGGTATTATTCTGGTAACATCTTTTAAATCACTACTGATACTTTTTCTGGGTATAGAAATCATTTCCATACCGCTTTATATTCTTACCGGTAGTGATAAAAGAAATTTAAGGAGTAATGAAGCTTCATTGAAATACTTTTTAATGGGAGCTTTTTCTACCGGGTTAATGCTGATGGGCATCGCACTGATCTATGGGGCTACGGGTACTTTTAATGTGGATCAAATGAAATTTGTATTGGATAAGCCGGCAGTTTTACCTGTAGCAGGTATGTTGCTCCTGTTATTTTCTATGTCGTTTAAGGTATCTGCTGCACCTTTTCATTTCTGGACCCCCGATGTATATGACGGAGCGCCTACCGTATTTACATCCTTTATGGCTACGATAGTAAAGGCTGCTGTTTTTATTGGCTTTATCCGGTTGTTTGATGAAACATTCGGCTCTTTTGATGCTCAATGGAAAGTTTGGGTTGCTGTCATAACCGTTGCTACCTTATTAATAGGAAATATTACGGCTGTATTTCAGCAGAAGCGTAAAAAGAATGCTGGCTTATTCAAGTATTGCCCAGGCTGGGTTTATGTTGCTTGCGTTATATGCCATGAACACGGATGCAAAAGAAGGGATTTTGTTATATGCTGCTGCCTATTGTCTTGCTACTATTGGAATTTTTGCTGTTTTAGCAAAAATGAATGATTATACTTTTGAAGGCTTTAATGGTTTGGCCAAGCAACAACCTCTGATTGCAGCTGTTACCACCCTTTTCTTTTTATCATTAGCCGGTATACCACTTACAGCGGGTTTCCTTGCCAAATTTTATATGCTGAAAGCAGCAATGAATTCGGGAAATAATTTGTGGCTGGTCATATTTGCGGTACTGATGGCGGCTGTCAGCGCTTATTATTATTTTCGCGTTATACAGGCAATGTATTTCAAGGAAGGGAATGCTACCTTAGTTTCATCCAATCTATTTAAGTATTGCCTGGTTATTCTTGCCGCGGTTATCCTTCTTTTAGGAATTTATCCTGAGTTATTATTGAACTGGCTATATTTTTAATATCCTGCTTCCGGAAATCATTTCACTTATTTATCCCGTCAATTTTTTAATTTCGGTATAAGTCATCTTTCCAAATGAGTTTTTTTGATGTATTTTCTCTTGCTTTTCGCACCGTTCGCAGCAACAAGTTACGAACGGGACTAACGGTTGCCATTATTGCTTTTGGTATCATGGCATTGGTAGGCATCATCACTGCCATCAAAGCAATGAACCAGAAATTTTCGGAAAGCTTTTCATCCATGGGGGCCAATGCCTTTACTATTCGTTTTAAAGAACGAAATATACATTTTGGCGGGAATGATGGAGGACGTAATACAGAACTGTCGAAAAAATCCAGGCGAAAAGAAAAAAAATCTAATCTTGATAAAAAGATTACCAAAGATGAAGCTGAGCTTTTTGTAAGATCCTATCATTATCCATCCGTTACCAGTATATCCATTTTTGGTAACAGAAATACAATTATCTCGCATGAAGACAGGAAAACAAGTCCCAATGTAACCTTACTTGGAGGTGACGAAAATTATTTATTATTAAATGGATTTTCACTCGTTGATGGAAGAAACATGAACAGGGTGGATGTACAATCAGGCGCCAATGTTTGTCTGCTGGGATATGATGTAGCAAAGAAAATGTTTAAGGCCGGAATAGAGAAGGCCACCAATTCTATGATAAGAATAAACAATATTCCTTACCGGGTACTGGGTGTGCTGGAAAGCAGGGGATCAACTTTTGGATTCAGCAGGGACAATATTGTTATTACCAGCTATACAAGTATCTACCGCAATTTTCCTTCCGGTTCATCTTTTGTAGTAGCTGTATTAACCGATGATATTCTGCAGGTAAATGAAGCTATGGGAGAAGCTGAAGCTGCTTTCAGACCCATCCGGAAATTAACAACAACCGAAGAAAATAATTTTGCATTGGACAGAAGCGATAGTATAGCGGAAAAAGCAATGAATAGTCTTGGGTTTCTTACTATTTCTGCTACGGTAATCGGATTGATTACTTTGATTGGTGCGGCTATAGGACTGATGAATATTATGCTGGTTTCAGTATCTGAGCGAACGAAAGAAGTAGGTTTAATAAAGGCTATTGGAGGAAAAAGTAAAATGGTGAGGCGTCAGTTTTTACTGGAAGCGATGATCATTAGTGTACTGGGTGCATTGTTTGGCATATTCCTGGGCATTCTTGTAGGAAATATCTTTTCTATGGTATTGGATACAGGATTTGTTGTACCCTGGAATTGGGTAGCATATGGAATTGCCATTTGCTACGTATGGTAGGCCTGCTTGCTGGTCTGTATCCTGCATTAAAAGCAGGAAGGCTTAATCCCATTGAAGCATTGCGATATGAATAAATAAGAATGAATGTTAGTCAAAATTGTTATCAAATTATTTGTCAGAGAGTTGCTGCATTTAAAAAAATCCTTAACTTGAACCCCGGTGCAAAAAAATCTCCGTTATTTAGTGTGAAATGGAAATTGGTGAATTGCTTGTGAATCCCGGAATATGAATAACAGAACAAGATTTATTGATCCTGGTATCAGTGGTTTTTTTAAAGGAGCATGATTTGAGAACGTAAACAGGCAACCATCTAATTACGTCAACGATAGTTTCAGGATAACCACAAAGGACATATCACAAAATCCTATTCTTGTTTTAATGAAGAATCCAAAAAAACTATACTCTACGAATTTTATATAAACTTTTTCACTAGAATTGTATCTGCAAATAAAAGGCTCATTAACATTTAAAAAAACACTAAAAAATTAAGATCATGGCTGACACAAAACCAACTGCATCCGCATCTGTTAAGGCTACCTCTGTTCAGGCAAAGAAAAGCAGTAACGCTATTTCGTGGATTGCTCCTATTGTATGTGTTCTTGCTGGATATGCCATCTGGCGATTTATGTTAGGCGATCCCAGTGGATTTGAACAACCTTCTGTCTGAAGGCGGTTTCTGGCCAGAGCACAAAGGACCCAAAGATGCATTTCACAGAATTTATGAAGGTGGTATCATCGTTCCTTTATTGATCGGTATGTTATTAATGGTAATTGTATTCTCTATTGAGAGATTCCTGACTATCCGTAAAGCATTGGGTAACGGATCTATTTCTGATTTTATCCGTAAAGTACAGTATCATCTTGCTAATCGTAATGTGGATGCAGCCCTTTCTGAGTGCGACAAACAACGTGGTTCTGTTGCTAATGTAATGAAAGCAGGTCTTCGTCGATACAAAGAAATGATCAATGAAGGCGGAATGGATACCGAACAAAAAGTGATTGCTATCCAGAAAGAAGTAGAAGAAGCGACCGCGCTTGGAACTCCCTATGCTTTCAAAAAACCTGGTATTTCTTTCTACTATTGTATCCAGTGGTACCTTGATCGCCCTGTTGGGTACGGTAATCGGTATGATCAAATCGTTCTCTGCTCTTGGTGAGGAAGGTGGCGCTGGTGCAGCAGGTGATCTGGCAGTTGGTATCTCTGAGGCATTGTATAATACTGCCTTAGGTATTGGTACGTCTGCACTTTCACTGATCATGTATAATGTATTTACAACCAAGATCGATTCTATTACCTATGGTATTGATGAATCTGGTTTTACATTGACCCAAAGTTTTGCTTCTCTTTACAAATAATTTTTATCAGATTGCAGGTGAACGGTATGGAAATTGGATCCTGATTCATCTTATTAATAAATTTTTTAAAAATGCCAAGTATAAAAATTGCCAAAAAAGAGTACGGATACGGATATGACTCCCTTTGTGGATATAGCTTTCCTGATCCTTTCTTTTTTCATCATGGCTACAAAATTTAAACCACCAGAGCCGGTTGAAATTAAAACGCCAAATTCTGTTTCGGCAGGAAAACTTGCCTGAAAATGATGCAGTCATGGTTACGATTGATCCGGACAAGCAGGGTTTTCTTTTCTGTTCTGTCTGAAAAAAATGTAGCCGTTTTTGACAAAATAATGCAGGAATTAAATACCACGAATAATTTGGGATTGACACCAGCTGAAATTGACCAATTTCAGAAAGACGGCCGCTGTTGGTGTTCCTTTTTCACAGTTAAAAAGTTTGTTAGCGATTCCTGCCAATGAGCAGAAAAATGTAAAGCAGCCCGGTATTCCTATTCTGGATTCAGCCACTAATGAACTGGTAAGGTGGGTTGCATGCTTCCAAGAATGCATTTGCAGGTGAAAAACTTACCTTTCTGATTAAAGGAGATTCCAAATCAAAATATCCCACGTTTGAAGCGGTTGTAAGCGCATTAAAAAGGAATGATGAATTTAAATATAACCTGATTACTTCACCTGAAGATGCGCCACCAAATTCTGAATTGAGCATAATGCAGGCAGACAAGAAAAAAAATAATATTAGTTAACTAAAAACAACTAGGCTATGGCAAGTTTAGAATCTGCTGATGGTGGTGGTCACAAAAAAGGACCCGGAGTAAAAAAAGCCAAAAAGCTTTCCACCCGTGTTGACATGACGCCCATGGTGGATCTGGGATTTCTTCTTATTACCTTCTTTATTTTTACGGCTACCATGAGTTCCCCTTCTACGATGGACCTCAATATGCCAAAGGATACGGACAAGGATGAAGAAGTAACCAAAGCCAAACAATCGGGAGCCCTTACTGTCATGATCGGAAAAAATGACCAGGTTTATTATTATGAAGGAGAGCTGGCGCCTGATGGAAGCAATTTTAAGCAGACGACCTTCAAAGGTATCCGCGACGAAATAATCAGGAAGAAGAAAGAGGTAATTTCCAATTACAGGGGCAATGCCGCATGTGAAGAAAAGGCAAAGGCAAAGGGAAAAGATCCCAAATCGGAATGTGCGGATGAAGGACTTTGTAGTAGTTATTAAGCCCAATGCAGAGGCTACTTATAAGAATACGGTCGATATCCTGGATGAAATGACGATCAATAATGTCAGACGTTTCGCCATGGTTAAGATTGCAGAATCGGAAAATGAATTGATTGCAGCAACGGAAGGCGGAGGAGCGGCCCCGGCTAATTAATTTATGGAATGGAACCATAAATTGCATCTAATTTTTAAATAAACTCAAACATGGAAGCGAATAAGATATTATCAGCCGATATCCTTGACCTGGTTTTTGAAGACAGGAACAAGGAGTATGGGGCTTATGATCTTCGAAGAACCTATAACAAGCGGATTATCATGGCATTGGTAATTACAGGTTCTGTTGCCCTGGTAGCTTTGTTAGGTTCTGTTACTTGCAAGTACCCTTGACGACGGCAAATCAAACAAAGTGGAAATTAAGGAAGTTACCCTGGAGGATATCAAGCAGGAAGAAGAGAAGCCTAAAGGACATTCCACCGCCGCCTCCACCGAAGCCACCAGATCCCCCAAAGATTGAAATGCAGAAATTTACTCCTCCCAAAATTGTAAAGGATGAGGAAGTACAGGAACCACCTCCTGCACAGGAAGAACTGAAAGAAGCAAAAATTGATGTAATAAAGCAGGAAGGTATAAAAGATGAAGGTATCGTTGCTCCGGCGGTCATTGATGATGGAAAGGGCATTGTAGAAGAAAAAAAAGAAGACGATAATAAGATATTTGAAAAAGTGGAAATAGAAGCTTCCTTTAAAGGAGGCGAAAGTGCCTGGAGAAAATATCTTGAAAGAAATCTTAATCCAAGTGCACCAGTTGATAACGGAGCTCCTGAAGGTACTTATACCGTATATGTTCAGTTTGTAGTGAGTAAAGACGGAAGCATAAGTGATGTAAAGGCATTGACCAACCACGGATATGGTATGGAAGCTGAAGCGGTAAAGGTTATTAAGAAGGGCCCAGCCTGGACTCCGGCTATCCAGAACGGACGGAGTGTAAATGCGTATCGTAAACAGCCTATTACTTTCCAGGTTATGTCAGAATAACAAATAAAAGTTTAATTATATTATATCCCCTTACCAACCAGTAAGGGGATTTTTTTTTATTGCTTGCCTTATCAGGTCTATTTTTGGAATGATTTACTATAGCAGAAGGATCGAAGTTTTTTTTATTTAAATATGATAAATAGTTTAACAGGTTGGGATGATACCATAGTTGCATTGGCAACTCCACCTGGAATTGGCGCCATTGGCGTAATACGGTTGAGCGGAAAAAATAGTTTTAAGATTGTAAATGCTTTGTTTCCTTCAAAGGATCTTTTAATAGAGCAGCCCAATACCCTGCATGTTGGCTTTTTGAAACAGAACAATAAGCATCTTGATGAAGTAGTGCTGTCCTTATTTCGTTCACCCAAGTCATATACCGGTGAAGATGTAATAGAAATCAGTTGTCATGGTTCCCCTTTTATTCATCAGCAAATAATAGAAGCCTGTATTGAATCGGGAGCAAGATTAGCCAAGCCCGGTGAGTTTACCCAAAGAGCTTTCCTAAATGGAAAAATGGACCTGGCGCAGGCTGAAGCGGTAGCTGATATTATTGCCAGCAATACAGAAGCTTCGCATAAAGCTGCATTGCATACCATGCGTGGCGGGTTTTCGGAAAGACTAAAAGAGTTGAGAGAGCAGCTGATCAGGTTTTCAGCACTGATAGAGCTGGAACTGGATTTTTCACAGGAAGATGTAGAATTTGCTGACCGGGCAGCCTTTTATGAATTGATCAATGAATTGAGCCAGTCAACCAACCAACTGATCCATTCATTTCAGCTAGGCAATGTAATAAAGAACGGTGTCAGTGTTGCTATTATCGGTAAGCCCAATGCCGGAAAATCTACTTTACTGAATTCATTGCTGAATGAAAACAGGGCAATCGTAAGCGATATACCCGGCACTACCCGGGATACGATAGAAGAAATAATCAACATTGATGGAATATTATTCCGGCTTATTGATACAGCCGGAATCCGCCAGCATACGGTAGATACAATAGAAGCTGCCGGTATGGAAAGAAGCCTGGAAAAAATGAAACAGGCTGATTTGGTCCTGTATCTTTTTGATGCCAGGGATGAAAAACAGGAAATCATAAATAAGAAATCGGAACTGGACAACCTGCAATTGAATTATATATTACTGGCAAATAAGATAGATGAACCAGGCGAAGCCGAAGCCCGTAAAAAATTCAGTGATATTGAAAAGATGATTTTTATTTCTGCCAAGCAAAACCTGCATACAGAAGTTTTAAAAGAAAAAATGGTGGATGCCGTATTACAGGGAAAATTACAAACGGAAAATACGATTGTCACTAATGCCAGGCATTATCATGCGCTCAAAGAAGCAGCAAAATCATTAAATGATATCCGGGAAGGGCTTGATAATAAATTACCCGGGGATCTGCTGGCCCTGGATATTCGTCGTTGCCTGCATTATCTTGGTGAGATCACAGGACAAGTGAGCAATGAAGATATGCTGGATTATATATTTCAGTAAGTTCTGTATCGGAAAGTAAATGGCCACGCTAAATGCGGTTTTGCGAGGTAAATGAAGGTTTCAATTTATTCTTTGATCTAAAATGAGTCATTTAATAATATCAAACTTATGTGGTGGAGTTATCTTTCGTTGGGAGTTGGTTTAATTTGGGCTTTCATAGAAAAGTGGAATCTTTTTAAAAAGCCGAGAACCCCAAAAAAAATTGGTATCGCATCATTAATTATAATTGGAGCAATTGCATCAGTGGGTAAACAGTGTTCTGAAAATAAACCAATTTCCTCGAAAGAGACTTTTATGAAACAGACTAGGGTGCCTGGTGTTTTTATTCCTCCACAATTTACTTATGGATGATAGTTCCTATTTGTATATCAGCATTGGTGGCAACCTGCAAGGAATTCAAGTAGCTGCTTTAAAAGAAGAAATTGAATTTAATCCTCCATTTTTAAGATTAGATGGGCAAAACCCAATATTTGATCTACGGTTACGATTAATGAATAACCGGCTATTCATCAAGACAATATTTAAAGACGTCCAAAGGGAGGAGGTTGTTGGAATAATTGATTTCGATAAATGGAGTTTAGTTTCTGATAATGTCCTAAACTGGTTTTCTACTGACTCAACATTCGAGGTCCTAGACCGTGGCAATAATGTCATTTTTGGGATGGCTTACAAGCCGCCTAACGTCATATATTTAAAAGGGTACTATGTTGTACCAAAATTTATATGTGTTTTTTATGAATCCATGGTATTCTTTCCAAAGGGCCCCAATAAAGAAGATGCTTTTAAAAGAAATAAATAAGGTAAATCTTGGAGTTTGGCATAAAGGAATGATGGATACTGCTGACTTGGACAAAAAGCTATTAAAATTAAATCAGGGGTATGACAGTTTTATGAATCGCCAAATACAGTTCAATAAGAAAAAGTAAGAAATTTTAATGCCTTCTCTAAAAGTTGTTGCTTCATGAATTTCCGCAGCCAAAAATTCTTTAACGGACATTGGGCTTTTTTTTGGCCATTCAGATTATTAGAATTAAAGCTTTTAATGCCTTGGAAAAAATGACTTAATACTCCATAATTCTTAATCCGGCAATGCAAAAGCCATTATAATTCCTGCCGGAGTTTCAGCACTTCCCCCAACCGATACCGCCACATATTGTTTCCCATTACTCTTAAACGTGCAGGGGGTTGAAGATGCAATACCAGGAAGTGTTGTTTCCCACATTAATTTTCCGGTGGCTTTATCAAAAGCCTGGAATTTTCGATCCCGTGATCCGCCCTGGAATACAAGCCCACCGCTGGTTACAATGGGTCCTGGAGAGCCGGTAGATCCGGTGACCGGCGCTCCTTTTTTCTGTAGTTCCGGATAATTTCCTACAGGTACCGTCCATTCATATTCACCTGTATTGAGATTGATGGCATTAAGTGTGCCCCAGGGTGGCTTTATGGCGGGTCGGCCTTCCGGATCTTTTAACTGCGCATATGCTGATATATTAAGATAGGTAGTGCTGGTATCCTCTTTATCTTTTTCATTTTTGACTTCAATGTTTGAAGACCGGTTATGCCTTATCTCCGACAGATCTCTTTCGGTTTGCAGCAAATCTTTATCAGTCTTATCAAATAAAAAGGCAATAATTCCCTCTTTATGATCCTTTAAAATAGCGGCAAATGAAGGCATCTTTCCGCTGCCATTTTTTATTTTATTAATTACATCGGCTTCTGACATTCTTTTTTTAAGATCGACCAATGACGGATAAATGGGTTCATCACCTGATCTATCTGCCTTATGACAACTGGCACAATAAGAGGTATAGGTTTTTTTTCCGTCATCAAAAACGGAGAGGTTAGCCGAACTACTGGCAGGATCAACTTTTTGCAGTCGCCCTATTTCCGGTGATTCATTTGCTTTCAGATAAATAATGTTTGTTGATGGATCAAACGCTGCACCTCCCCATTCTGATCCGCCAATGGTTCCCGGCAAATTCCAGGTTCCTTTAACAGAAGGGGGTGTAAACAAACCCTCATATCTTGACCCGTTAAATAACCTGACTAATGAATCGTGTGATGCTGCAGAAAAATCAGAAAGATCATTGATGGTCATGTACTGGCGGATATAGGGTTTTGGTTTTAAGGGGAAAGGCTGTGTAGGCCAGGCCTGTTCTCCGGGTACATCAGAAGCCGGTACGGGTCGCTCCTCAATTGGAAATAAAGATGCGCCGGTTTCACGATCCAGTACATACAAAAAGCCAACCTTTGAAGTTTGTGCTACCGCATCAATTTTTTTTCCATCACGTTCCAGCGTTACAAGATTGGGAGGAGCCGGCAAATCATAATCCCATAAATCATGATGGACCGTTTGAAAATGCCAGATATGTTTCCCGGTTTTTGCATCAAGAGCTACTATACAATTTCCAAACAGATTTTTTCCAATACGATCATATCCATAAAAATCATAGGAGGGAGATCCGGTGCTAAAAAACACCATGCCTCTTTTTTCATCCACACTCATGCCGCCCCAGCTGTTGGCACCACCGGCATATTTCCAGGCGTCTTCCGGCCAGGTATCATATCCTAATTCTCCGGGTTTTGGTACGGTATGAAAAGTCCATTCCAATTTTCCGGTCTTTACATTGTAGGCCCTTACATATCCGGGTTGAGCTCCATATAATTCTGAAACCTCATTTCCAATAATCAACAGGTCTTTGTAAATAATTCCCGGTGATGTTGGTTTTATAGATATTTTTTCAGGATCGTCTCTTATTCCCACATTCATACTTACATATCCTTTTATACCAAATTCAGGTATTGGCTTTCCTGTTTCCGCATTTAGTGCAAAAAGTTTATCGCCTCCGGTAAACAGAATTCTTTTATCATTTCCTTCTTCCCAATAAGTAACGCCGCGAAAAGATCCTCCTCCCGGTCCACCATCAAACGGATCGAATGACCATACCTGTTTTCCCGTGTGTGCATTTATAGCATATATCCGGCGGCGGGCGGAAGCCACATACATGACTTCATCTATAATAATAGGATTACACTGGCTGGCCCCAAACCTTGAACCTTCTGCTGCGTCATTGGGGTTAAACATCCAGGCCAGCTGTAACCGGTGAACATTTTCTTTATTGATTTCTTTTAAAGTCGAATAACTGCTGCTTGCTGCATCAGCTTTATAGGCACTCCAGCTACCTTCTTCCTGGTTGCGGCAACCCATAAAAAATAAGAACAAACAGCAAAATAACACGGTGTGTTTTTTCATTGATCGGATTATAATGGACGGATGAATGCTGGCCATAAAATTTTTTAATAGTTGTTTTTTTACAGGCCTTATTTGGTAAAGCAGGTTTTTGTTCGCTATAATACGGCTGAACCATAAAGATCAACTGTTCTTGTAATATATTTTTAATTTCTTGAACACATAAAAAAAATATTTCCTTACTTTCCTTCCCTTACAACGAATAAAAATTTTGTCCTCATTTGTGCAAAGCTGATGAAGAAAAAAATCAACACCTAATCAATGGCTGGCTTTGTTGCAATGGGTATTTCCCATAAGATGCTAATCATTAAAAGCAGCCATACAATTATTGCCGTTTAACGTAAAAAATAGATTTAAGCAATGGAAATTCCCGTGATGGGAATAGCTTAATAACTGCACAAAAAAAAAGATAGGTTTTAAATTAATAAAATGGCAAAATGCCTGGGAATGATTTTCTCGTTTAGTAGAATTATCTGAGTAATAATGTGGAAGATCATACGGTCTTCGTCCCAAAATTTACCCATTCAAGTTTTCCTTCTGCGTCCCTGCTTTCAAAAAAGTGTTTTATTGACTTGTTCTAAATATTTTTTAATCCGGTCCGGGATTTGAATGGAGTTTGTTTATAATAATATGTCTAAGCGATCAAAAAGATTAAGGAAAAGCTCCTTTCACATTTCACATTTTTCATGATTAATCCATACGAAAGGGAGATTGTGGTCATTGAACCGGGCTTAGCGGGTTAGGTTCCTGCCGGCGAATGGCACATTGTCTTTTAATATTGAAAAATACATTTTATGAAATACTGTATTTTAACCGGGTTACTTTTCATTCTGATGGTTTCAAAAAGTGGATCACAACAGAATCATTATGATCCGCCCTGGAATCCCGCTTTACAAGGTGATGTTTATTTTACCGTAAAAGGAGTTGATAATGTACCGGATATTTACGGCGATATTAATGACCCGCAATTGGTGATTTTTATGGGCGGGAACCAATTTATGGTATTAGATGACCTGCTGGCGGCCTTTCGAAATCAGTATCCGCAGTATGAACGAATATTGGTAGAAACTTTACCTCCCGGCTTGCTTTTTCAACAATTAAAAAAGGGGACATTGGTTATGGGTAATATGCGTATCTCACTAAAACCAGATATATATACAGCAGGAAAAAAAAAGCTGGAAGAAAATATGGAAATGTTTTCTCAAATTCTTCCTTACAGTACTAATAAGCTGGCATTGATGGTTGCCAAAGGCAATCCAAAAAAAATTACCGGATTAAAAGATCTTTCCAGGAATGATATTCGTATCAGTATGCCAGATAAAAAGATAGAAGGCATTGGTGAGGTTGTAGAGGACGCTTATCTAAAAGCAGGTGGAGAAAAACTGCACAAGACGATCATGCACCAAAAGGTGAAGGATGGATCTACTTTCATTACCCAGATTCATCATCGCCAGTCGCCTTTACGTATTTTATACAAGCAATCGGATGTAGCACCCGTGTGGACAACTGAAGTATTATACCAGAACCGCATAGGAAATACTGTCCAGATGATCCCGATTCCTGATGCGTATAATAAAACATCTGTATCTGCTGCAGGTATTTTAAAAGATGCTCCTAACAAAGAAGCGGCACAACATTTTCTTAAATTCCTGGGCAGTGCGGAAGCAAAGGCGGTCTTTAAAAAATATGGATTTGATTGGCCTCAATCTGATGAATAATTGTAAAGAATTGTATATGCAATTATCTATTCTTTATGTAAACGATGTACATGGTTATCTTCAGCCGCACCCGGAATTATTTTATGAGGGAGGAAATGAAGTTACTGCTCTCGCAGGCGGATATCCGGCTCTTGCTACTTGTATTAAGCAATTCCGAAAATTGCAGCCCGATACTTTACTTTTTGATGGAGGAGATACCTTTCATGGCACGCTGCCACTTGTTGAAAGTAAAGGAGAAGTTTTAGTACCTGTTTTAAACGAGATAGGGTTTGATTCTATGGTGGGGCATTGGGATTTTGCCTATGGCCCGGAGCAATTAATAAAGTTAGCTGCCCAACTCAACTACCCGTTATTGGGGATTAATATTTATAAAGAGGACGGGAGCCTGCTGTTACAACCTTTCCTCATCAAACAAGTGAAAGATATCAAGATTGGAATTATTGGGATTTGTTCTAACATTATTGATAAAACAATGCCCGGAAGATTCAGTGAAGGTTTAAAAATCACCTCGGGCGAAGAAGAATTACCTCATATAATAAATCAGTTAAAAATACAGAACGTTGATATCATCATTCTGCTTTCCCATAATGGCTTCCCTCAGGACCTGGCCTTGCTTGCAAGGATACCGGGCATTGATATTTGCCTGAGTGCACATACACATAACAGGTTATATGAAACCGGGAAGGTAAATAATGCAATCATTATTCAATGCGGTTGTCACGGTTCTTTTGCAGGCCATTTACAACTTGAAGTGGAGCAAAAGAAAATAATTAATCATTCTTACAGCCTGATAACTATAGATAGTGGATTTCAACCTGACCCGGTTGTAAAAGATATGGTTGATGATATTTTGCAATCTTATGGTTATTTACAAGACCGTGTTGGTGAAACAAGCCAGATTCTCCATAGATATAATACATTAAATTCCTCTATGGACAATTTGTTGCTATCCGCAATTGCAGAAACTGCCGGAACTTCAATAGCCTTTTCAAATGGGTGGCGGTATGGGGCACCTATTCCGGCAGGTCCTGTTTCCCTGATGGATTTATACAATATCATTCCTATGAATCCTGTAGTTTCAACGGTAGAATTGACAGGTACAGAAATTATAAACATGCTGGAAGAAAACCTGGAAAGAACTTTTTCCCCTGATCCATTAAAACAAATGGGCGGTTATGTTAAACGATGTTTCGGAATACATGTAAAAATGCGAATTGAAAATCCTAAGGGACATCGCATCCAGCAAATCTTTACAGCAAATGCACCGATAAACAGGGATCGAATTTACAAAGTAGCATTTGTTACTTCCCAGGGTATTCCGGAAAAATATGGTACAAACAGGCATCACCTAAATGTGAAGGCAGTGGATGCGATGAAAGCTTACCTGCAACGCCATTCTATCTTTTCACCTGGCATTGATCCGGTTTTCAGCCTTGTGTAAATGGGCACTTACTTATATTTTCATTGATATAATTATTGCTATAATCAGTTTGATGAAATACCCCATTCAATCTACTTTGCCATGTTTTCTTTAGCTGGGTTTACATTACCGATTTAATGAGGTCTGTGATTTTTTTACAAGTTCTATATCTCTATCCAAACTTCTTTTTCCTGCGGATTCAAATTGCATTACATTTAAAAAAGTGAATCTGTTATTCATTCAACAATATTTAATATGAAATCAATAATTTTTTTTCTTTTTTTAAATATAATTTTTGCTTTAAGCTCATTGGCCCAAAAGCCTTTATCTCCGGAATATCATTTATTGATTGGAACCTTTACCGGTGAAGGCAAACCTAATGGTATCCATGTTTACCGTTTTAATACAGAGACCGGGGATTTTAAAAGAGCCCAACCCGTTACTGAATTAAAGAACGCTTCTTACCTGGCGGTGAGCGGGGATAGGAAAAATGTATACAGCCTGGGAGGAGAAGGGATTAATTCGTTTCGGTTTGATCCGGTAACAGGAGTATTAACTTTTATGAATAGCCTGCCCGCACAGGGACCAGCCTATATTTCTGTTGATAAAAACAAGAAGGTAGTCTTTGCAGGAAATTATGGCGGGGGTAGCGTTCTCTCTGTTCACCTGGATAAAGAGGGATCGTTTGTAAAAGAAAATGCCACGGTAATTAAGTATGAAGGAAGCAGTATCAATAAAGAAAGACAGGATAAATCACATGTTCATGCTGCCGTTTTATCATTGGATGACCGCTACCTGTTGGTGCCCGACCTGGGTACAGACCGGGTGTATCAATACCAGGTAGATGCATCAAGCCAGGAAATTATAAAACCGGTTGATCCTCCATTTTTTGCAGGAGACCCGGGTGGTGGGCCGAGGCATCTTGCTTTCCATCCCAATGGTAAATGGGCTTACCTGGTACTTGAAATGACAGGCTCAGTGATGGCGCTGGGATATCAGGATGGAAAACTTTCGGCTAAACAAACCATCAGTATGGTAACTCCTGATTTTAAGGGCCGGTTATCTGGGGCAGATATTCATGTTTCTCCGGATGGAAAATTTTTGTATGCCTCTAACCGGGGGGATGCCAACGAGATCGCTATCTATTCCATCAACAGGAAAGGAACACTCAAATTGGTGGGCCGGCAATCTGTGCTTGGAATAATGCCCCGGAATTTTGTCATTGATCCTACCGGAAAATTTTTGCTTGCTGCCAACCAGGTTTCTAATGACATTTTTATATTCCGGCGTAATTCAAAAACGGGGTTGCTTACGGCCACCGGAAAAAATATTGAAGTGGAAAAGCCGGTATGTTTGAAGTTTGTGCCGGTGGGGGATTAATCACTCTTCACTATTTGATGTAACCAACCACTGCATCATGACCATATAAAATCATTTCCCGTTATCCATTAATGTTAACCGGATGTATTCAACCCGGAGGAAAATAAAAACAACCGGGTGTCATTTTTTATCAACCGATATTTTTTCAAACAAATAATCATGCTTCATCATTGGACCGGCTCAATAAAGAATTTTTGTTGTGGATTTTTCATGACCATTTTTATATCGGTCACAGCAATCGCACAGCAGGATGAAGCTATGATAGCGCAGGCTATCGAACGATTCAGGATACTGATGGTGGAACCTATAGCCCTGTGGCCGAAGAAACAAACAAGGGTTTATTGATTAATTTGTGAAGCGTTGGACCGATATCAGCAAGGCCACTATTTCAAATCAAACTATAAAAGTAACCGGTAATAATGCGATCGTAAGGCACAGATGAGTGGCCGACTCAAGAAAAGTGGGATATCCCCCTGTCATTGATATTATCATCCTGATGGTATGGAGAAAAGAGGAGGGTAAATGGAGAATGCTTGCCAGGCAGGCGGTAAATATCCCGCAATGATTTTTGATAACATTATAAGAAGATAATGAATGATCAGCCGGCTTTTACCACCCGCCTGATTCTTCCATCAATTTTTGTAATGACATATAATTCTTTTTTAAACCGGTCATAGCCTACCCGCAGATGCAATCTTTTCTCCCGGCTCATTTCCCGCAAACTCGTCTCTTTTCCATTTTCCATTATTGTTAGTTCGTATACTGTGGAGTCACTCAGTTGCGGATCGATGTTTACATAAAATAATTTTCCATTTACAATATCCCCAAAAATATATTTATTCTTCAAGGCTGTTATGTTCCCTTCATAAACAAATCCTCCGCTGATTGCATTTCCATCGCCATGGTCATATTGTGCAAATGGTCTTTTATACAGATTGAGTTCATTTGGATTTAATTTGAAAACAGTTTTCAGATCCTTCAAGGTGGCAATCCCGTAATCACCTTCACGCAAAGGCCAGCCATAGTCGCCGCCTTTTTCAATGATGTTTAATTCTTCAATATTCGCTTCGCCAATATCAGTGGCTATCATCCTGTTTCCATTGGCTTTATCCCAGGAAAAACGATGTGGATTTCTGAATCCGAAGGCATAGATTTCTTTTACGGTCAATGGATCTTTTTCATTTACAAAAGGATTACTGGCAGGGATGCCATATTTACCATTGCGGCTATTATTACCGGCAGGGTCTATTCTCATGATGGTGCCAAGAAAGGATTTTAAATGATGGCCCAGTTCCGGGTGGTGAATGCTATTTGATCCGCCATCCCCGTACCCAAAATAGAGAAATCCGTATTCGGGATCGCTGGTTTTTAAACCCGGAATAAAACCCATATCCTGGAACCCGTGTGCAAAGTTGGGTGCATGCAATCGGAGCAACTCCCGGTGTGTTCCGTTGAAAGTATCCTCTTTCACATTGTCCATTTTCCATTCGGTCAATACCCATTGCACAACAGATCTGCCAGTATCAGAAAGGGCGATAGCATAATCAGCTTTTTGCCCTTTATATTTTTCTGCATGTGTAATGTATATAAGCCCGTTTTTTAAAAAGCCGGGATGAAAATCAAAGCTGGCAACCCCCGTTGCAATTCCCGGCCCGCTTTGAAATTCGCTTATCACTTTTCTCAGGTCAAGGAAGATTTTTGCTTTACCATCCCGTATGATATAAATAAGTCCATGCTGGTCATTTGAAAACAGCGTTCCGTCTCCGGCGGGGTGAGCCCTGAGGGCAACTACTCCAAGATCAGTAGTATTATTTAGCCGGGGTAGTTGAATGACTTCTTGCAGTTCCAATTTTTAAAGCGGATTTTTTTACCGCCCGTACCAGTTTGCCGCTTAATTTTTCAGTCCCTGTTTTATCACCAGGCATCAACGGTTCTATTTGTTGTACTTCTGTTTCATGGTGTATATAAGCCAGGATTGAAACAATATCTGATTCCTTCATCCATTCAAATGAAGGCATCAGGCGTTTGTATCTTGTCTGCATCATGACGGACCTTTCATTTACTGATTCAAGAACGTTGGAGGGGTGGGTGATAAAATTTACTAATTCCTTTTTTGACAGCAGCCTGGTGATTCCGCCGAGAGGAGGCCCAAAGCCATCATCACGAAGTCCGTGGCAGGACATGCATTGTTGTGTAAACATAGTTTTTCCTGCTGATAGCGTCGTCTCATCTGATTTATATTCCTTATTTGGAATTAAATAAATAATAAGGGCAGCAACAACCAGGATAGTTAATGAATAAATAAGAAATCGCGGCATTCACGAAAATTAAGCATTAGTCGGGGAAATACAAGGAGTTTTAAACTGGCGATTTTTAGTTAAACGTTCAAAAGCCAATTTTGTGCTTTAGTACCATTAATGATTATGAAGGCTATTAATGCCGGTACTGCATGATTTAATTTTTTTCTGTAAACTTTTTCCAATTTTTTTTTTAGAATAAATAGTAAACTTTTTATTGAAGTGTTGCTGAATAAAATTCATGATCAAAAATCTATTTTTTTAAATCTTATTTCCCTGTTAACAAGTGTGAACCAGGGCGTTTATCTAATATGTTTTTTGTATCTTGTATATCCCCTGCACGGATATATTTTTCATAAAAATTAAAATGAATGATCTGTTAATTGCCAGCATTCATTTTGGGTTCTATTTCAGACGTTGAAACAAATTTTACTTAAGAATTGCCTGACATGACAAAAACCACCACAGATATTAAACCTGTTTATAAATCTTATACCCAGCACAATTTCCGCCAGTTGCCGCAGATGGCGCATCTCACCCCGGAACAAATTGAAGACATTGATGTGGTGAGCCATGTGTTGCCATTTAAATCCAATAATTATGTGGTTGATGAATTGATCAATTGGGATAATGTTCCCGATGATCCCATTTTCACCCTCACATTTCCCCGAAAAGAAATGTTGATACCGCGACATTATGAAAAATGAAAAACAGCCATGGATAGCGGTGCATCAAAAGACGAATTGAAAAAAAGTTGCCCATGAAATCAGGGTGGAACTTAATCCGCATCCGGCCGGTCAGTTGGAACATAATGTTCCGATGATGAAGGACATAAGTTAACCGGTATGCAGCATAAATACCGGGAAACAGTTTTATTTTTTCCCAGCCAGGGACAAACCTGTCATGCCTATTGCAGTTTTTGTTTTCGCTGGCCGCAGTTTGTTGGAATGGATGAATGGAAATTTGCCATGAGGGAAACAGAACTGCTTGATAAAATACCTGCAGGAACATACGGAGGTAACCGACCTATTGTTTACCGGTGGAGATCCGATGATCATGAAGAATAAAATATTTGCTTCGTTATATTGATGCAATATTGGATGCTGATATTCCTAACCTGCAAACCATCCGCATAGGCACCAAAGCATTGGGCTACTGGCCCTATAAATTTCTTAACGGATGATGATGCTGATGATACACTGCGGACCTTTGAAAAAATTGTACAGAGCGGAAAGAACCTGGCCATCATGGCGCATTTTAACCACCCGGTTGAACTGTCAACAGATGCCGTGAAAGAAGCCATCAAAAGAGTAAGGGCAACCGGCGCACAGATCAGGACCCAGTCGCCCATTATGCGAAACATCAATGCCGACGCCCATGTTTGGGCTGAACATGTGGCGCAAACAGGTAAACCTGAACTGCATTCCTTACTATATGTTTGTAGCCAGGGATACCGGTGCACAACATTATTTTAAAGTGCCGCTGGTGGAAGCCTGGAATATTTTTCAGCGAGGCTTATCAACATGTAAGCGGTGTTTGCCGCACAGTACGTGGCCCCAGCATGAGTGCTACACCTGGTAAAGTGCAGATGCTGGGTGTGAGTGAAGTGAATGGAAAAAAGATAATGACCTTTCGGTTTCTGCAGGGCAGAAATCCGGATTGGGTGGCAAGGCCTTTTTTTGCCGAATATGATGACCAGGCCATCTGGCTTGACGACCTGAAACCAGCATTTGGTGAAGAAAAATTCTTTTTTGAAAACGAATTAAACGAAATATTCAATGAGCATCTCGACAAAACCAAAGTTGACAACTTTGAATAAGAATCAAATAATGTCATCCGGATGATAAAAAGCATCTCTACCTTAAATCCAAATGTAGTGGGATTAAAAGAATCGCCAACCTTACGGATCAATCAAATTGTAAAGAACTTGCAGCAACGGGTAAGCATATTTATAAATTAGGATTAGGTCAGTCTCCATTTCCGGTTCCCGAGCAGGTAGTGAATGCTCTCCGTTTGTTTGCTCCCCAGAAAGATTACCTGCATGTACAGGGTTTATTTGAATTAAGGAAAGCCGTTGCCAGCTTTTCACCGAAAAAAAGATGGTGTTGATATATTGCCGGAAAATGTAATCATTGGGCCGGGGTCAAAAGAATTGCTTTTTCTTCTTCAAATGGTTTTCGAAGGAGAAGTCCTCATTCCAAGTCCCAGTTGGGTATCTTATATGCCGCAGGCCAAAATAATAGGAAACACTATTCATGTCATTCACACCTTACCTGAAAATAAATGGCGTCTATTACCAGAACAGATTGATGATTTTTGCAAAAAAAATAAAAAAGGAAATAATACTCCTTATTTACTTATACTGAATTACCCCGGCAATCCCGATGGTATTACTTATGGATCAGAAAGTATTCAGCAGCTTGCAGAAACAGCCCGGAGAAATAATATTTATATTTTGTCCGACGAAATATATGGTCAGCTACATCACCAGGGAAAGCATGTATCAATAGCAAAGTATTATCCTGAAGGCACAATTATCAGTTCAGGTTTATCAAAATGGTGTGGTGCCGGTGGTTGGAGATTAGGTACTTTTTCTTTTCCACCCAAACTGCATTGGTTAATGGAAGTAATGGCAGCCGTAGCAAGTGAAACCTATACATCAGTGAGTGCACCAATACAGTATGCGGCTATACAGGCTTTTTTATGTGGTGCAGAAATAGAAGACTATTTATGGCATGTGAGAAAAATATTATCCCTGTTGGGAAATGAAACGGCCGCTAAACTAAAAAGCGGAAATATAATGGTAAATGATCCCACAGGTGGCTTTTACCTTTTCCTTGATTTTACAAACCATGAAAAAAAATTGCACAAGCGTGGTATTACAAGTGGAAGCATTCTTTGTGAAAGATTATTGGATGAATGTGGTATTGCCATCCTACCCGGTGTGGACTTTAACAGGCCGGCCGGCGAATTATCTGCGCGGTTATCGTACGTAGATTTTGATGGTGCCAAAGCATTGGGTGCAAGCTATAGGATGGCTTTGCATGAAAACCTGCCTGATGATTTTCTTTCACAGTATTGTGGCAATGTTATCGAAGCTGCAGATATTATTGCCAGCTGGGCAAACCAGGATCATTAATCCTAAGAAATGGAATTGGTCAGGATTTTTTTTCGTTGATAGAAGCTGTGTTCCATTTAGCTGAAATTCGGAAAAATGACCGGCAATTCTTTAAGAGGTAAGTAACAAAGAGCATAAAAGTAAAAAGAAATAGTAATGTTATTTCCTGGCGCATAGGTTGCAGCAGGTAAACTTCTATCAGAATAAATGCGTGTACAAAATAGATGACCCGGGCGGCGTAAACATGACTGAATCCCTGGTTAGTAAGTAAATGATGAATATGTGTTTTATCCGCATCAAAAGGAGATCCTCCCTTCCAGATACGCAAGGCAAAAACCCGGAGTGTATCAAAAAACGGAATAAAAACGATTCCTAATACAAACATCGGGACATTCCTCACCACGGGGTTGGAAGCAAGTTCATTTACCTGCATCAGGCGAACACAAAGAACGGCAATTACAAATCCAAGCAATCAATGAGCCTGTATCGCCCATAAATATTTTAGCGGGATTAAAATTAAAATATAAAAATGCAAACACGGCGCCTGCCAGCGAAAAAGCGACCAGGGCTGTATTGGCATCGCCACTCAGGGTAAGAAATAAGCCCAGCGTCATAAGGCTCATAAAGGCAAGACCGCCTGCCAGTCCGTCTATTCCATCAATCAAATTAAATGCATTGGTTATTCCTACTATAGCCAGAACGGTAAAACTGTATTGTGCTGAAAGTGACAATTGAGTGATACCAAATAATCCATCAAACGTAGTGATGCGGATTCCTGATACAGCAATCAGGATGGCAAGTGCTATTTGAACTACAAATTTATATTTCGCTGAAAGATCTTTTAGATCATCCATAATACCCAGACCAAAAAGAGCAGCTATTGAAAAAAAGAAACATATTTGGCCGATACTGTTGTTAAATGGAAACCAGAGAAAGAGTGAAACGATCATACCTGCTACAATGGCAATACCTCCCAGGGTAGGAACAGGCAACCGGTGTTCTTTTCTTGCATTGGGTAAATCATAAATTTTATTTCGCTTAATCAAATTAACAATTGGAGGAATAGCCAGTAGCGATACAATAAAAGCAGTAAGAAAACACAACAAGGCAAACTTAAATTCGGGTAAATGCAGATTGATCTGTAAGAGGTGGATATTTTTCATCAGGCATTTCGGTTTTTCTTGGTGGTTGGATCTGTATTTACAAAAATATAATGCATTTAAAGAAAATGCAACTTGTATTTTATTGTGCAGACGCAGATTTTATTAGAATTTAATCATTCCGGAACAAATAAAAGGACTGATTTAATAGTTTAATCAGGTCTTTCGCTATGCATTATTAGCATCAACTCCATATATTGATCTCATTTTTTGATAAATTGTTTCAGTTATTTTTGCTCAAAGCATAAACCATTTCATTCTCAGCTTCTATATTAAAAAGTCCCATCGAATATTTAAAAGGTGTAGGCCCACAACGGGCCGAACTCCTGAAAAAGGAGTTGAATATTTTCACCTTCCAGGATTTACTTGAGCATTTTCCTTTTCGCCATATTGATAAAACAAGGGTCAATCTTATCAGTGATATATCAATACAATCTGATTATATCCAGGTGGCAGGTAAATTAATTGATCTTGAGACTGTGGGCGATAGGAAAGGTAAAAGGTTGGTGGGCAAAATAAAGGACAAAACAGGCGTGCTGGAACTTGTTTGGTTCCAGGGCATAAGCTGGGTTCAAAAGATGTTAGAACCGGGCCAGTCCTATCTCGTTTATGGCCGGCCAGGATTTTTTCAAAATTCTCCTCAGATAGTACATCCTGAAATAGAAGTCTGGACCCCGGAATCTAAGGAAGGAAAGAGTTTTCTGGAACCTGTTTATTCCACTACTGAAAAATTGAAAGTAAGAGGGTTAGGAGGAAGACAAATAGCAAAGCTTGACGCTAATGCTTATTGGATATGCTTAATGAAAAAGAACTTCCCGAAAATCTTCCTGATAAGATCATTAATGCTCTCAGGCTGATGAACAGGTTGGAGGCTTACAGGCAAATACATTTTCCTGGCAATCCGGATCAGAATGATAAAGCAGTAAAGCGATTAAAGTTTGAAGAATTTTTTTTCGCACAATTGCGACTGAATCTGCTGAGATCCGCACGGCATCGTTTTTCAAAAGGAGTTGTTTTTGATAAAGTAGGTGAGCAATTCAATACTTTTTACAAAAAGTATTTGCCATTTGAATTGACAGGAGCTCAAAAAAGAGTAATTAAAGAAATAAGAGCTGATACAGCAACCGGGAAACAAATGAACCGGTTATTGCAGGGAGATGTAGGTAGTGGTAAAACGATTGTGGCCCTGGTAACCATGTTACTTGCAATTGATAATGGTTTCCAGTCCTGCTTAATGGCACCTACGGAAATATTGGCGAGGCAACATTTTACTACTATTAAAGGAACTGCTGAAGGAACTTCCCGTTTCGGTGGAATTATTAACCGGATCGACAAAGGCAAAAGATCGTAAAAAAATCTTAAATCAGCTGTCAGAAGGGTATTCACAAATCCTGGTAGGGACTCATGCCGTAATTGAGGAAGTGGTACAATTTAAAAATTTGGGTATAGTCATCGTTGATGAGCAGCATAAGTTTGGCGTAGCACAAAGGGCAAAACTTTGGGCAAAAGCAGAAATACCACCTCATGTTTTGGTAATGACTGCTACACCCATTCCCCGTACACTGGCAATGACTGCTTATGGAGACCTGGATTATAGCGTAATAGATGAATTACCACCGGGCCGAAAACCTATACTTACCGTTCATCGATACGAAACCCAAAGAAGCCGGGTAATGAGTTTCTTGCGGGCCGAAATAGATAAGGGCAGGCAGGTTTATATCATTTTTCCTTTGATAGAAGAAAGCGATACACTTGATTATGAAAACCTGATGAAAGGGTATGAAACGGTGAAAGGATATTTTCCTGAACCTAAATACTGGATAAGTATGGTGCATGGAAAACAACCAGCTGCCCAAAAAGAAATTAATATGAACCGATTTGTTGAAGGCGATACGCAGATCATGGTTTCCACTACGGTAATAGAGGTAGGAGTAAACGTTCCCAATGCCAGCGTAATGGTGATAGAGAGCTCTGAAAAATTCGGGCTCTCGCAACTTCACCAATTACGTGGTAGGGTAGGCAGGGGGGCGGAAAAAAGTTATTGTATTCTTATGTCAGGTCCAAAATTGGGAAATGATGCCATGCAACGGATCAAGGTGTTAACTTCTACTAATAATGGATTTGAAATTGCAGAAAAGGATATGGAATTAAGAGGACCAGGTGATATAGAAGGTACAAGGCAAAGTGGCATGCTGAATTTTAAAATTGCAAACATAGTACGTGACCGGCCTATACTTGAAGTTGCGAAAGCAATGGTGACGGATACAATTGAAAAAGATCCTGATCTTAATTCGGAAGAGAATTTGAGGGTAAAAAATTTCCTGAACCAACAAAAAGGAAAAATAGCATGGAGCAAAATATCATGATTATGCAAATTTTCAACAATACAATTCCTGGGAAAAATAAAAGCCTGCCCTAACCTAATCTGAGCTTAAAATGACAAAATTCATTTATTTATAAACAACATGGATTTGAAATTGTAATTGAACATGAATCTTATGATTTAAAAGAGTTTTTTTCCCGCAACCCGTTTTATTCTTAACATAAGTTTTCAGCCTTATTACCGAAAATTTGGACTAATTTAATGCAAAGAATGACTACCCTTAAGCCCCTGATAATCTTGTTAGCATTTTCTGCTTTCTCTGTTCCTGCTTTCACACAGGATTATAACAATATTGAATTTATAGAGAATAAAGGACAGTGGGATAGTCGGGTGAAATTTAAAGGCGAATTTAATACCGGTGCTGTATTTGTTCGGTCAACAGGCTTTACTATCCTTCAACACAATCAACAGGATTATGAAGCATTGCAATCCTTAACCCACGGTCATAATAACAGGCCGCCGGGTACCATATCCAAATCTTCAGTTGCAAATTCCACAACGATGATAAAATAGTGGTTCGTTCTCATGCTTATAATATTGATTTTATAGGAGCTTCTCCAACTATGCAGATTATTCCTGATAAAAGTATTCCTACTTATAACAATTATTTTTTAGGTAGTGATCCATCTCGTTGGGCTAGTGAATGCCATATTTACCAGGCAATAACTCTTAAAGAAGTTTATCCCGGTATAGATGTCAGGTACTACACTTATAACGGCAAGCTCAAGTATGATATCATTGCAAAGCCTGGTGCGGATATAAAGCAAATCGCCCTTAAATATACAGGTGCCGATAAGATACAGGTAAAAAACAAAGAACTTGTAGTAAGCACATCGGTTGGAGAGCTAAGAGAATCTTTTCCGTATTCATATCAGACCAGGGAAAAAGAAAGAATAGAGATAAGTTGTAAGTACAAGGTAAAAGATGACATTATACGGTTTGATGTAAAAGGCTATGATCCTTCTGCTGTTCTGGTTATTGATCCTACGCTGATGTTTTGTTCATTTTCCGGTAGCACTGCAGACAATTGGGGTTATACTGCTACCTATGATGCAGACGGGAATTTCTATGGCGGTGGTGTAGTTTTTGCCGGTAATTCATTTCCTGTTTCTCCGGGTGCATTTCAAACTGTTTTTGGGGGTGGAACAAATGATACGGGAATGAGGCCTTCAGATATCGGTATTATAAAATTATCATCAAATGGTGGTAACAGAATTTACGCAACATATATTGGTGGAAAAGGAAACGAGCAACCCCATAGTCTGGTGGTAGATGGCCAGGGAAACCTGGTAATTGCCGGAAGGACGAATTCAGATACAAGTTACCCCGGAGGAAAAATTCCAATTGGTTCGGGTGGCGGGCATGATATTGTGGTTACCAAACTAAATGCAGCGGGTACAGCCATCATTGGGTCTCGCAGAATAGGAGGAGCCGGCGACGATGGTGTTAATATTAGTGCCGGAAGAGGCGGTACTTCTTCTTTGCAACAAAATTATGGCGATGATGGAAGAAGTGAAGTGATCCTGGATGGGGCAGGTAATGTTTATGTTGCTTCCAGTTCCCAATCACCAAGCACAGATCCTGCTTTAAAATTTCCTACTACAGCAGGCGTCTTTCAACCAAATTTTGGAGGGGGTGTTCAGGATGGAGTGCTGTTAAAATTCTCACCTGATCTGTCAGCCTATATATTCGGAACATACCTCGGCGGTAACAAAAATGATGCAGCATATGTATTAGCTCTTGCACCTACTGGTGATATCTATGTAGCAGGAGGAACAGAAAGTGCAAATTTACCAGGAAGCCAGGCAGGAACAATTGGTCCCGGTCCAAATGGTAATATTGATGGATTTGTAGCCCAGGTTTCTAATAACGGGAATGCTATTATCAGGTCTGCTTTTATAGGAACCAGTGGCATTGACCAGGTATATGGTATCCAGTTTGACCAAAAAGGATTTCCATATATCATGGGGCAAACTTCCGGAACATGGCCCATAAGTCCTGCTGGTATTTATAGTGAAGCAAGAGGTAAACAATTTATAGGCAAACTCCAACCAGATTTGTCTGCATATGTTTATTCAACTGCATTTGGATCTGGCGCTTCCCGACCCAATATTTCACCTACAGCTTTCCTGGTCGATCGTTGCGAAAATGTATATGTTTCCGGTTGGGGAAGTGGCACTTCGGAGCCCGGGCCTGCCTATCCTAATGCCGGAACGCTGGGTATGACGGTAACTGCAGACGCATTACAATCCGGTACGGATGGAAGAGACTTTTACTTTTTTGTTTTGCGAAGGGATGGTGTTGGCCCCGGCCCTTTATATGCCAGCTTTTTTGGCCAGAACCAGGGATATACTGACCATGTGGATGGTGGTACAAGCCGGTTTGATCAAAACGGGGTGATATACCAGGCTGTTTGTGCTAACTGCGGTGGAGGAGCTGTTTTCCCAACCACACCGGGTGCCTGGGCCACGGCAAAACCGGCCAGTGCAAATTGTAACCTTGGTATGTTCAAATTATCTTTCAACCTGGCGGGTGTAGGATCGCAACTTTCTTCAGCTATTGGTGGTGTTCCCCGGGATACAGCAGGATGTTTTCCACTTGATGTTACTTTTACGGAATTAATACGAAATGCAAAGGAATATATCTGGGATTTCGGAGATGGGTCACCCAGGCTGGGTCCCCTTCCGGCGTCAACCGGATATACCCAAAACCATACATTTCTTAATGTAGGAACCTACCGGGTGATGTTGATTGCTATTGATCCCGCTAGTTGTAACGTCAGGGATACTTCCTATATAAACATTAAGGTAGGAGACCTGAAGGCCAATTTGCGTTTAAGCTTTGGAAAAACAGGGGACTGCACCGCTCTTGATTATATTTTTAATAACCTCTCAACCACGCTTCCGGTAAGACCATTTACCAGCACCTCATTTATTTGGGATTTTGGCGATGGGAGCCCTCAAGTGGTAGCAGGATTAAATAGCGTGACACATACTTTCCCTGCTATCGGATCTTACAATGTAAAACTTATATTGAATGATTCTGCTTATTGTAATTACCCGGATGTATTGGATACTGTGATCAGCGTAGCAGCAAACGTGGTGGCAAAGTTTGAAACTTCCCCTGTTGGTTGTGCTCCGCATACTGCTATTTTTAAAAATACGTCTATAGGTGGTCAATCATTTACCTGGAATTTTGGCGACCCTTCCTCGGGTGCCGATAATACCTCCACTCTTGCTAACCCAACACATGTTTATGCAAACCCTGGTAATTATACAATACGGATGGTGGCTAATGATCCTAATACCTGTAACAAAACGGATGCGACCACCCTTAGTATTGTAGTATATGATAAGCCAAAAGCAAATTTCAGCTATACGCCCCTGGTGCCTGTTGAAAATACACCTAATGTTTTTACCAATTTATCTTCACCAAATGCAGAAAGATTTAAGTGGATATTTGGAGATGGAGATACCCTGGCTACTACATCGAGGGCTAACATTACCCATCAATATAATTCGACAGGAACTTTTAATGCCTGCCTGGTAGCGTTTAATACACTTGGTTGTCCCGATACATTATGTATGCCGGTAAGCACAATTGTTGTTCCTGCCCTGGATGTTCCAAATGCATTTACTCCAAACAGTAACGATGTCAACAGTAAAGTATTAGTCAGAGGATTTGGTATTGCAAAAATGCGCTTCATTATCTGGAACAGATGGGGACAAAAAGTATTTGAAACTGGGAACCCGCTTGAAGGATGGGATGGAAGAGTGAAAGGCACTGTACAGCCTATGGATGTATATGCATATACTCTGGATGTAGAATTTTTTGACGGAACAAAAACAACCAGGAAGGGCGATATAACGTTAATTAGATAGGTGCCAGGTAAATATTAGTGAAAAAGGATATGGAGCGGAGCAATAAAATGAAATTAAGCTTAGATTTAATAGGAGAGTTTAAAAATAAAAATGATAAGAATTGTAAAATGATATGGAGGAAAACGATACGAATTTTTAATACAAGGGTTACCTGTTTCATGCTATTTGTAATTTCCTTTTACATGCATGGATACACGCAGGATCTGCATTTTTCACAATTTATGAACTCACCGCTGGCAACTAACCCTGCTAATACAGGATTTATGCCCGAAGGAGATTATCGGTTGGGTATAAATTACAGAAACCAGTGGTCTTCGGTTATGGCCATTCCTTATAAAACAATGAGTGCTTTTGGGGATGTTCAGGTTTTGCAGAATGAAAATAATGATGGTTGGGTAGGGCTGGGTGGTCTTATCCTTAGAGATGTGGCAGGTAGCGGAAACCTTACATCTACCAAAGTATACGGCTCAGTTGCTTATCACCAGATGCTTAATTTGGGAAGCCTGTTAAGCCTGGGATTTAATGCAGGACTGGCCAACAAACAAATAAATGTTACCAATCTCAAATTTCCTGATCAGTTTGACGGTCATTTTTTTGATGGTCATTTGCCCACCAGTGTAGCATTGGCTTCAAACAACATCAATTACCTGGACATACAGGCAGGGATGAATTATGCCTATTTCCCTGATAATAATACTTACTTTAATGTGGGTTTTTCTACTGCACATATTAACCGCCCCCGGGAATCTTTTTTTGATCAGTCCGGTGTAGATAACAGGATACCTGTGCGCCATACTGCATTTATCAATGGAAGTTTTAAGATAAATGATCAATGGATTTTTAACCCTAATTCTTATTTTTCTTTGCAGGCCAAATCTTATGAATGGTTGGTTGGGGCCAATGCTCATTATAATTTATCTGGTGATGGTGAAAATGTGCTGATCGGTGGTTTATATTACAGGAGTAGTGATGCGGTGATACCGATGATCGGACTGGGGTTTAAAGATTTTAATTTCACTTTTACTTATGATGCTACTATTTCAACGCTAAAAAATTACAATAATACGCGGGGAGCATTTGAATTTTCATTGGTCAAACAGGGAGTGTTTGACCGCTACCGGGGTAATCGCCAGCAATCTATGTGTCCTTCTTTTAAGACATATTAAACAGGGCTTTTGCTGTTTATGTTGGTTGAAACTAAATCCACAGATTATTTTATTTAAATACATTTTTTTATTAATACCAATTACAAACAAAAAAAACCGACCCGTTCGTTTGTTAAAATAAAATTCAGAGTCATCAGCGATAAAGTAGATGCTAAATTGCACGAAGGAATTGCAGTTGTTTCAAAATAATAAGAACTAAAATTTTTTAAAAATATTAATTGATTTAAAAAGAAAGAGATGAAAAAAATTGGATTGGCATTTATCTGGCTTAGCCTGGCGATTACTGCATCATTTGCTCAGGACGAAGAAGAAGTAAAAGAAAAGAAATCCGGATTTAAAAAAGAGAATTTATTTACCGGGGGAAGTATTTCTCTTGCGTTTTATAACAATACATTTTTAGTAGGTGGTAGCCCCGTATTCGGATACAGCCTTGCCCGGTGGGTTGATGCGGGACTTGTAGTTAATTATAATTATACTTCCTATCGTGATGTTTCCTATTACGGAGCTAATGATAAATTACGGCAATCGGTATACGGCGGTGGTTCTTTTATACGGTTATACCCTGTTCGGTTTTTATTTGTACAGGCGCCAGGCAGAGCATAATTTCATAAAACAAAAATATATTCCTGCCGGAGGTGCTGCATCATCAACGGAGAACCATGAGGCCAATAGTTTTTTAGTCGGAGGCGGTTATACCACCAGCCGCTATGCAGAAAGTGGTCAGCCATTTTTTTACGTGGCCGTTTTATTTGATATTGCTAAAAACCAATACTCACCATATACAGACGCATATAACCGTGCTATTCCAATAGTAAGAGCCGGAGTGCAGGTGCCCTTATTCCAGGGAAGAAACCGGGACAAATTTTAAAAATGACCAGGCAGGTCATCCGGCGTGTTGAGAATGACGATTCTTTTTTGCGCCGCCTCGTACAGAAAATTTTCTTCCTGCATTTGGCTGATATGCGCTATAAGATGGTTGTAGAAGCCATCAGAATTCAAAATGAAAATCATTTTATCATGAATGGAAAGTTGATTCCAGGTTACCATTTCAAAAAGTTCGTCCAGTGTGCCAAATCCTCCCGGAAGAATAATGGCCGCATCGCATAGATCATACATTTTCTTTTTCCTCACATGCATGTTATCAACAACAAGTAGCTCCGTAATGGAACTTATGTTGTCTTTCCCAGTCCACCAAAACCTGCGGAATAACGCCAATTACTTTTCCGCCATTGCTCATCACTTCGTCTGCGATTGTTCCCATAATACCAATATTGCCGCCACCATAAATTAAAGTGATTTTATGTTTAGCTAATAATTTTCCGAGTTGAATGGTGTGTTTTTATAAAGACCGGATTATTTCCATTTTTAGAACCACAAAATACGGCCAGGGATTGAATGGGCATAAATGTAAATTTGCACAAAGGGAATATAAATTTAGTTATCTTCAAAACATTAGGACGCATGTAAACCAAATTCTTAATAAAAATTTTAGCATGTCAGCAGGGTTATTCTTTTCATTTGTTATCGGATACTTTGCTCTCTTATTATTGTTGCCTGGTACACTTCCCGCAATTCTAACAATGATTCATTTTTTATTGGAAACCGAAACAGCAACTGGATGCTGGTAGCATTTGGTATGATCGGTACATCTCTATCCGGCGTTACGTTTGTAAGTGTACCCGGAACGGTGGGTGATTTTTCGGGTGAAGCATTCAAGGGTTTAGTTATTTCCAGGTAGTGATCGGTTATTTTCTGGGTTATTTTGTTATTGCTTATGTATTATTGCCTCTATACTATCGGCTTAACCTCACATCTATTTATAATTACCTGCAGCACCGGTTTGGTTTTTTTTCTTATAAAACAGGCGCCTTGTTTTTTATTCTTTCAAGAACAATCGGGGCTACAGCCCGGCTTTACCTGGTGATTAATGTATTGCAGATTTTTATACTGGACCGGATGGGAGTTCCTTTTACTGTTACCACCATTATTTTTTTGATAATGATCCTTCTGTATACGTTTGAAGGAGGGGTGAAAACCATAGTTTATACTGATACATTACAAACCTCCTTTATGCTGATCGGCTTAATTGTTTGTGTGATTTATATATTATTTAACCTTGATCTGAATATGAGCAGTGCATTAGATGTTTTAAGTGCTAAAGGATATACAGATGTTTTTAATATGGATCCCGGGAGCAAAGGTTTTTTTGTAAAACAGATCATCGGGGGAGCATTTATTACGATTGCTATGACGGGTCTTGACCAGGAAATGATGCAAAAAAATATCAGCGTAAAAAATCTGAAAGATTCGCAAAAGAATATGATAACCTTCAGTACGGTTATTTTGTTCGTCAATTTTTTATTTCTCCTGCTGGGCGGTCTATTATATTTGTTTATGCTTCAGAATGGTGCCGGCTATGATGGTAATCAGTTAATGATGGATGGCAAAAATATTATTGGTGATGATCTTTTCCCAACTGTTGCTCTGCAATTTCTTCCACAAGCTGTCGGCGTTATTTTTATCATAGGTTTAATATCTGCTCTTTTCCCAAGTGCGGACGGAGCGTTAACTGCATTGACGTCTTCTTTTTGCATTGACCTGCTGGGTTTGAAAAGAAGAGAGGATTGGGATGAAAAAAGAAAACGAAAAGTAAGGCTCACAGTACATTTTACATTTACACTTGTATTTTTAATATGTATTCTCATATTTAAACTGATCGATAATAAATCCATTATCTATGTAATCCTGGACATAGCCGGATATACTTATGGTCCTTTATTGGGTTTATTTGCTTTCGGGATTTTAACAAACCGTACTTTCAAAGATGGAATTATCGTTACCGTGATCTGCCTTATGGCGCCACTGATTTCCTTCTTCCTCAGTAAATATTCAGCAACTCTTTTGGGCGGATACCAAATAGGGATAGAATTACTTATTATTAATGGCATACTTACTTTTTTAGGATTATTTATGATTTCAAAAAAATCAGCTGCTCACGAATTACCTGCTTCACCATAAGAAGTATCTTTAAATAAATTTTTTTTTGGAAATTATTAATTCCCGTATACAGTCGTATGCCGAATTTCTTTCAACTCCGGAAGATGAATTGTTGAAAGAAGTTAGTAATTATACTAAGGAGAATCATGCGGAATCTCAAATGCTGAGTGGTCACCTGCAAGGGAAATTACTGGAGATGATCAGCTGCATGATCCGGCCACGGCGCATCCTGGAGGTCGGTACTTTTACCGGCTACAGCGGTCTTTGCCTGGCCAGGGGCTTATCTGCTGATGGACTTTTACATACTATTGAGCTCAGGGAAAATGATGCAGCAATTGCTAAAAGTTTTTTTAACCGTTCTGTTTTTAGCAACAGGATAATTTTACATACCGGAAATGCGTTAGATATTATTCCGTTTCTGAATGAAAGCTGGGATCTGGTTTTTATTGATGCGGATAAGGTGTCATATATTGAATATTTTAATATCGTGATGCCCCAGGTAAGGCAAAACGGTTTTATCTTAGCCGACAATATCTTTTTTCATGGAGACGTACTGGCAGAAACAATAAAAGGTAAAAGCGCCAGGGCAATACATGAATTCAATGATTTTATACGAAACAGAAATGATATTGATAAAATGGTAGTTACCCTTCGGGATGGTTTATACCTGATAAGAAAATTGTAATATTCATAATTTTTAAAATCATATGCAGATCTTTTGTTGTTTTAAATTATTTTTATTTCCATGAAAAATCTTCGCTTTTCCTTTCTCATTAGTTTCTGCACATTAGCCTCTGCGATTTATGCACAAAATGCTGCAGTCATTCAAAATTATATTGATACCTATAAAGAAATTGCAATAGCCGAAATGTTAAGAACAGGTGTGCCCGCCTCCATTAAACTGGCGCAGGGAATTCATGAAACTACGGCAGGTACAAGTAACCTTGTATTAAAATCCAATAACCATTTTGGAATTAAATGTAAGTCAAACTGGACCGGAGAATCAGTGAGGCACACAGATGATGCATTGAATGAATGTTTTCGTAAATACGAGGATCCCTTACAATCTTATCGGGATCATTCGGATTTTTTAAAAGGAAGTGGCCGATATGCTTCCTTATTTGACGCTTGATCCTCTTGATTATTCAGGATGGGCCTATGGCCTTAAAAAAGCCGGCTACGCTACCAATCCTAAATACCCAATAATTTTGGTTAAGCTAATTGAAACCTGGCAATTGCAGGAATACACTCTTATTGCATTGGGCAAGGAAATTCCAAAAGAAAATAATCTGGCAGGATCTGCTGTAAGCGAAAAGGGCGAAGTAAGTGGAATGGTTATAAAAGTTGCGCATCACCGGGTAGTAAAACGAGATTATCCGCCGGGAGAGTTTAAACTTAATAATACAAGAGTCATTTATCTGCCTGCTGGAACTTCTTTACTCGCCATAGCGCAACAATACGATGTTTCGTTAGCAAAATTATTTGAGTTTAATGAATTAGAGGAAACGGAATCCCTGGAGAGTGATCAATTGATCTTCCTTCAACGTAAAAGGAAAACAGGGAATGTGGATTTTCACATTGTAGCGGATAGTGAAACATTAAAGGATATTGCCCGCGAAGAGGGCATTCGGTTAGAATCACTACTGGAGTATAATCATTTGCAAAATTATATGCGACCCTCCCCGGGAGAGCAATTGTATTTGCGCACCAAAGCTCCGGCAATGCCCAGGCTGGCCAAAACGGAAGTTTCAGAGAAAAATATAGCCGGCGGGTTATAGTTTTATAAAGAAGGTTTAATTGGTTAAAGCAAGCCAGTAATTTTTTTACTCAGAAAAACCGTGGGTTTGTTATTTTTACTATCTTCTTTCTCTGCCTGGTCCTTTAAGAAAATTCAGCCCTGAACGCATAACCACAAATATTCTGATATGGCTATAATTAATGTACATGATAAATCATTTGAAATATACCTGTCAGAAGATAAAATTCTTCACCGTGTAAAAGAGCTGGCGGAAATTATAAATAAAGATTACGCAGACAAACGCCCATTTTGCATTGCTATACTGAATGGTTCTTTCATGTTTGCTTCTGATCTTTTTAAGCAATTGACCATTAATGCCGAAATATGTTTTATTAAACTTGCTTCTTATAAGGGAATGAGATCATCAGGAAGTGTGGTAACTTCAATCGGGCTCGAAGAAGATCTTTATGATAAAGATGTGATCATTGTAGAAGATATTGTTGATACTGGTAAGACACTTCATAATTTCCTGCCAAAGCTGGTGCATCAACAGCCCCGATCTTTAAAAATAGCTACGCTGCTGCATAAATCAGAAGCAACACAATATCCTTTGACTCTGGATTATATTGGCTTTGATATTCCAGATAAATTCGTAGTTGGCTATGGACTGGATTATGACGGATTGGGAAGAAACCTGAAAGAAATTTATCAACTGGTATAGCATTTATAATTTCTGATGCAGTGGAATTTTTTCAAAGCAAAAGGAATCCTTTGTTGTTATCCTGATCACTTCACCTTGTGCCATTCCTTAGTATACTGTATCTTGTATCCGGTAGCCTTTAGCAGGTTGCCCGCCAACCTATATCAACGTTGAAAGCCGCTTGTTGTATTATATTAAGTCTCCTGATTATTTCATCTGCATGGTGCCAGCAATTCTATCTTCGGGGTGAGGTAAAAGACGAAGCCGGGAATCCGTTGCAAAATGCAAGAATACTTCATGTAAGAACGGGCTATATATATAAGAGTGGTTCTTCCGGCACTTTTGGAATTACAATCAATCAGAGAATTGACACCTTTAATTTTTCCCATGATGGTTATATAGCTGTAAACCTGGTTGCGAATGCCGAAAATTATCTTTCTGTACAGTTGAAACTGGCTCCTGTCAATCGCTCCACAGCAAGACTCAATAAATTATCATCTTTTACACGTGGAATGGCGAAAGAGGATCAGAAGAAATGGTTTGCTGGCGATGAGACCTATGCCAGCATTGTCGAGAATAAATTTGTTACTGCCCGTCGTTTTCCTGCAACCAATATATCTTTAAATATTGACAGGGCTTCTTACAGCAATATCCGTCGTTTTCTTGCAGGTAATTCTATTGTTCCACCGGATGCCGTCCGGATAGAGGAAATGCTGAATTATTTTAATCTTAATTATACCACTCCTAAGGATAATGAATTGTTTGGTATAAAAACAGAGTTAACAACCTGCCCCTGGAATCCGACAAATTATTTATTTTTTATTGATTTGTCTGCTAGAAAGATTAACCTGGATACATTACCTCCCAGTAACCTTGTATTTCTTATTGATGTCTCGGGGTCCATGGACATGCCCAACCGCCTGCCATTATTAAGATCCGCTTTTAAATTGCTGGTACAAAATCTCAGGGCTAAGGACTCCGTGTCCATTGTCGTTTATGGTGGTGTTACGGGTATCATGCTGAATACAACCAGCGGGGCCGAAAAAGAAAAAATTATTAATATTATCGACGACCTGGCACCCGGTGGATCTACCCCTGGTGAATCAGGCATAAACCTGGCCTACCGCCTGGCAAAAAGACATTTTATCGTTGGTGGCAACAATAGGGTAATACTCGCTACAGACGGGGACTTTAATGTCGGACTTCGTACCGAGGAAGAGTTGGATGAATTGATTTCACGCAACCAGGAATCTGGTATTTATCTCACCTGCCTGGGCGTAGGTATGGGGAATTATAAAGATTCAAAAATTCAGACATTAGCCCGTAAAGGCAATGGAAATTTTTCCTACCTCGATAACTTTAGTGAAGCCGAAAAAGTGCTGATGAAAGAATTTACACAAACACTTTATGCAGTAGCAGATGATGCTTATATGAATGTGGAATTTAACCCGAAATATGTTAAGGGATATCGCTTGCTTGGATTTGATAATAAAGTGGGAGCTCTGAATGATACATCGGCAATTGTAGAAGGAGGGGAGATCGGCTCAGGATATTCTATGACGGGAATTTTTGAAATAGAACCTGAGAAAAGGGATTCAAATTCTATGACTGCTGAATACTTTTCTCAAATAAAGTTGCAATATTCAAAACCCAACAGGTTGGGCAGCGAAATGTTTACTCATCAATCTCAATTTAGTCTTCACGATTTTCAAAAAATAGATAAAAGCTATCGTTTCTCAGCAGCTGTAGCCCTATTCGGCTCAATGCTCCGCTTTTCCCAGTTTACGAAAGACTTCAATTGGAATGACCTGTTATTCCTGGCCACCTCCTCAGCCAATACCAACGACCTTTTGCAAAAGGAGTTTATTTCCCTGGTGCAGCAAGCAAAGACTTTATATTCCAGAAAAATGAGGAGGCGGAATTGAAAAAGTCTGGTACAGAACCCAGATAGAAGCATTCTTCCTGATGGAAATTTTCGGTTAAAAGTTTATTGCGACTATTCTGTTTAGAATTTAAAATATATATATTGTAACTACCATTATAAACTGTATATGTATAAACCCTTATTTCTATTAAGTCTCCTGGTGCCAGACTTTTTCCCTATTTCCTCAAACAATTTCCAAACTGTCAATAATCGTTGGTTAGGATTTTTTGTAAAACCCCAGGATTTTCTAAAAAGCAAAATGATACTCTTGTTGACAGGGCTTTTGGTTATTTCGTCAACTTTAAATGCACAGTTATTTCCCACTTTTGGGATTATCAGCAACGAAGAAAAGTTACTTAATGAATGCCCGTTTGATAAAGAGGCAGAAGCCGTTTACCTGATACATGAAGCGGTTTCAAATTACAATGATGACTACAACCTTGTAACGGATCATCATATACGATTAAAAATTTTGAAGGAAAAAGGGATCCGGTATGCCGATATTATTATTCCCTATTTCAGCGATAATAATTTCGAATCAATAACTGACGTAGATGGACTTGTTATTAGCTATGATGAAAAAGGATTCAGGACTGAACTAAAGCTTGACAAGAAATCTGTTTATAGTAAGAAAGTAACCAAGTATCATAGTGAAGTGCGGTTTGCGCTGCCCTCGGTTAAAGTAGGTAGCATTATAGATTATAAATATCGCAGTACTATGAGGCACTACGGAGGATTAGAGGATTGGAATTTCCAGGAAGAACTGCCTGTAATAAGGAGCACTTATTTATTAAGTATTATCCCCAATTATGAATTTTCTTACCTGGTTCATAAAAGCAAGATGTACCAGGCAGAAGTCAAATCGGAACCTAAATCCGGCCAGGTTTATTTTGCTATGAATAATATTCCGGGATTGGGATATGAACCTTATATGGATGCACGAAAAGATTATTTGCAAAGAGTGACATTTAAATTATCGGGTCATGACAATACTTCTTCCGGCTCAGGATATTCATCTCCGGGTTCCAATAAAACAAAGTATAGTGCTACCTGGCAGCAAATTATCCAGGAAATGCTGAACGAAAATAGTTTTGGCAGCCAGCTAAATAAAAGCCTGGACGGTACTGATGATTTTATTAAGCAGGTAAAATACAATTCCGACGATGTTCAAAAAATAAAACTCGTGTTTAACTATGTAAGCAATAATATGAGCTGGAATTATATTAACAGTAGAATGTCTCCGGATGGAATAAAAAGCGCATGGAATAAGAAAAGTGGAACCAACGGAGAAATCAACCTGATATTGATCAATCTTTTGAAGGCTGCCGGCCTGGATGCGCATCCCCTATTAGTTAGCGAAAGACAAAACGGGAAAGTAAATAAAGACTATCCTTCCGTAGACCAGTTCAATACTGTATATGCTTTTTTGAAAGTGAATAACAAAAACTATTATTTAAATGCCAATGACAGGGTTACTCCCACAGGGATCATCCCGGTTGACATACTGAATACTACAGGATTATTAGTCAGCAGAAAATCGGGCGAACTAATCAGTATAATGGATGAGTCTCTTCAATACAAGGATTATATTAATGTATCGGCGATAGTTACGGAAGAGGGGAAGTTAAAAGGCAATGTATTTATGAGCAGTAATGATTATGCCCGGGCAGAGCGATTAAAAAAGTACCGGCAGGACAAGGAAAAATACATTGATGAAAATTTCCACAAGAACATGCCGGGTGTGCTCATTGATAGTTTCGCATTGCAAAATGAGCAGGATGATTCACTCATGCTGATTCACAAGTTTACTTTTCAATCCGCCTTGCAGCAAACAGGAGGGTATATGTTTTTGCCTGCTAATTTGTTTACCGGGTTTGAGACCAATCCTTTTGTGGCAACTAACCGGTTTTCCAATATTAATTTTGGATACAAACAGTCGGTAAGCCTTAATGCTATTATTCAGGTTCCGCCGGGCCTGGTTATTGACGCCCTGCCGAAGCCGGTAAAAATGGTCAACGAAGACAATACAATCACCGTTACCCGGCAGATAATAAATGATGAGGCCAATAGTAAGTTATTGGTCCGGATAAACATTGATCTGAAAAAAAGTCTGTATACCGTTGATGAATATGAGCCTTTAAAGGAGATTTATAAAAAAATGTTCGTTTTATTAAATGAACAAATTGTTTTTAAGAAAAATTAGTTCTATGAGGCCTTTGTTCTTTTTTTTCTTTTCCATTCTTATTTGTCATTCCCCGGCAATTACACAGAATATTTCTTATGATCTGTCCTCTATTTCCGAGCCAGTTAAAAAAAATGCTTCGGTTATAAAAAGGTATGAAAATATTGTGTTTGAAGTAACCGACCTGGACAGGGCATCATTACAAGTTCACAAAGTGATTACCGTAATGAACGAAGAGGGGAAAAGCGCCTTATCCTTTTCAGTGTATACTTCCAAATTTGAAACTCTTGAAGAAGCCGACGTAAAAGTGTTTGATGCTAATGGGAAGCAACTGTATAAATTCAAAAAGAAGGATTTTATTTTAATGTCTTTTGGGGATGGGTTAGTTGATGACGTAAAAACAAATGTTCTAAATGTTTCCGCAACTACTTATCCGGTAACACTTGAATTTAAATATGAAATACGTTTTAAGGGAATTTTAAACTATCCGCGGTATCAGATTATGGTGCCGGGGGAAGGTGTAGAGTATTCAAGCTATACAGCCAAAGTGCCCAGGAACCTTGACCTGCGATATAAAGAAAAAAATATTTCCCTTTCTCCCACTATCAATGATGATGGAAAATACAAATATTATAAATGGGTAGTGAACGGACTGGCGCCCATTGCCTATGAAGAAGGAGCGGTTAATTATTGGAATCGTTACCCATCCATTTTTATAGCACCCAATCGTTTCAAAATGGATGATTATGTAGGTGATATGTCATCCTGGACAAAATTCGGTTTATGGTATGGTGAATTAAAAAAAGGAATTGACGTATTGTCGGAAGACAGAAAGTATATTCTTCAGAGAAATGGTAAAGGATGCAAAAGATGAAACCGAAAAATTAAAAAGGATATACGATTATCTGCAAAAGAATTTTCGCTATGTAAGCATTCAGTTAGGTATTGGCGGGTTTAAACCTTTTCCTGCCATTTTTACTGATCAAAAGAAATATGGAGATTGTAAAGGACTCAGCAATTATACACAAGCTGCATTGAATGCGGTTGGTATAAAAAGTTACCAGGCACTAATAAACAGGCAATATAATGATGAACCTGTTGATCCTTCGTTCTCTTATAACCAGTTTAACCATGTTATACTTTGTGTGCCGCTGAAAAAAGATACGATTTGGCTGGAGTGTACCAGCAATACACTTTCACCAGGAAAACTGGACATAACTACCGAAAATAAAAATGCCTTGCTGATTACTGAGAATGGGGGTGTGTTGGTTCCTACTCCGCGGAGCCGGGCATCAGAAAATATATTTGAAACGGTTACTCACATTCAACTTAAAGATGATGGCTCCGGATTTACAATGTCTTCGATAAATGCGGAGGGGGAATATAAGGATCAAATGCAGTATGTAATTGATGAAAAAAAAGATAACCAGAAAAGCATTATCGTTAATTATTTTGGCTTTAAGCAACCGGATGAATTTACTATTACAAAAAAATATGGTGCTGAAAATTTGATGACTGCCCTGGAAATGGAAATAGAAAAAATTCCGGAATTTGTTGCCGGTAATAAAATGTTTATCAATCCCCGGATTTATAAACTATGGTCACAAAAGCTACCTCCGGGAGAGAGCCGGAAACTGGATTATTATTTTTCATTCCCTTTTATAAAAACCGATACCAGCATTTTCAAAATTCCCGAAGGTTATACAATGGATGCTTTACCAAAGGCAAAAGACCTGAAAAGCGAATACTCAGAATATACAACCAGTTTTTGGTACAGTGCTGCTGAGAATGCTATTTATTCTACAGCATTTCTGCGGCTAAACCAACATAAAATTCCTGCAGCAAAATATGCGGAAGTGAAACGATTTTTTGACGACGTGTTGATGGACGACCAGCAAAGAATTGTGATCAAAAAAAAATAATTTTTCTTTGAGGAATGGAAAATAAAGGAATAATAAAATAATAAACGCATTTAAACCCATCAATGATGATGGTGCTGATGTTCCTCCGCCATTTTAGTAAAATCTTCAGCGCTTATTTCTTTATCTACCGGATTTATTTTTGTTTCAGCCCAGTCAAATATTTTTTGTGTTTGTAATCGGGTGTAGGCATCTTCTACATATTTACGGTCCTTCATCATTTTTTCAATATAGTCATTTACCCAGGGTTGATCGGCAGCATCGGCGCCCATATTACCCATATACCCGAATAATTGTTGTTTCGCAAATTGACGGATCTCATCAGGATCTACTTTTATTGAATTTTCCTGTACAATTTTATCTGTGATTAAAGTCCATTTCAATTGATTCAGGAAAGTAGGGAATTCTTTTTCAACCTGCTCATCCGATTTCTCACTTTCCGGATTTTGCAGCCTGGTTCGCCCTGGGTTTTTATCCATTTCTTTAAAAAACCTTCCGGAAATTGTATTGTAGTGTGGTCAGTTAATTCATGAAAGACCTGGTCATGTATCTGGTTCCTGGCCTGGCTGTTCCAATAAGCCTGTATTTCTTCCTTAACCTTATTACGAAAATCCGTCTCCGTTCTTACCGTGCCTCCGGTTTTACTTCTTCGGTATTCTCATCAGAATTGGCAGGTTGTGCATCCTGACCCGGGTAAAGCTGATTGAATAATTCTTCATTCAATTCTCTTTTCTCCAGCAGCCCGATCTTGGTGATCTGAATTTTGAAATGTTTTTCCGAAGCGACAGGATCATTTTTATCGAGACCCAGGTCGCTTAATATAAATTCGAGTTCTTTTTCGTCAAACGCTTTATTCAATTGTACAATGACATAGTCATTAGTAACTTTTCCAAACAGATTAGCACGGAAATCTTCTTTAAAATATTTTACCAGTAAAGAGTTTTCTTTCTTTATGCCATTTTCTATTTCATTTGCATTTTCATCTACTTCTGTAAAAATTATATTCAAAACATTATCTTCTTCTGTTACTGTATCCTGATCGTTCATATTGCCATACCTGTTTTGCAGGCGGGCAATTTCATTGTTGATCATTTCATCAGTTACAGTAACTACATATTTTGTTATGTTAGCTGATCCCAGGTCGGCAAGCTGGAATTCCGGTTTCATTCCTACTTCAAAATGAAAAGTATAATCAGCCGGATTATTTACATCCAGCTGACGGATATCGGTTTCCAGGGGTAGTGGTTGTGCAAAAATGTCAAGCTTTATCATTTTGCAGGTAACTGATCAGCTCACGGTCAACTGAACGGAGAACTTCATCAGTAAACAATGATGGCCCATACATCTTCTTGATCAGTCCTGCAGGCACCATACCCTTACGGAAGCCGGGAATATTTGCTTTTTTGCTGTAATCCTTCAAAGCTTTTTCAAAAGAAGGCAGGTAGTCTGTCTTCTCCAGCTTTACGGTTAATTTTTCATGCAATAAACCGATATTTTCTTTAGTAACTGTTGCCATAAAAAAAGTTTAGAGTATAATCGTTTTCAAAATTCAGGGTTATTATCCTGCCATTATTTACTAAAAGAGTCAATAGTGTTTTTTGGACCTGGCCCTGAATTACTGACCTTAAATCTCATTTGTGCGGGTGGAGGGACTCGAACCCCCATGCCTTGCGGCGCCAGATCCTAAGTCTGGTATGTCTACCAATTTCACCACACCCGCTTCTGAATATTCCCATTTTGCCCACAGCGTTCTGCATAGCTTTTAGGAATTTTTTTCATATCAACTGATCCTCATTTGGGGCAGCAAATGTAGGGCATTTATTTTCACCGGAAACACAATCATTCTACTATTATGAATGTTCATGGAATTTTTATCTATTTGATGTTTACGCTACTGTTTGTAATTCAGTAAATTCGTTGCGAAAGTTAGAGGGAATGGAAACCGTAGCAAAAACGCCCAAATATAATCTTAACGAGGAGCAGGAACGAAAGCTGATCCTGCGTGAATATCGTTCACTCATGCGGTCGCTAAAGGCTAAAATTAAGCCCGGAGACAAGGAATTATTGCGCACCGCCTTCGAAATGTCTGTTGATGCCCATAAAACCATGCGCCGCAAAAGTGGAGAACCTTATATTCTGCATCCACTTGCTGTGGCCAAGATCTGTGTAGAGGAGATAGGCCTTGGTGTCCGGTCCACAATTTGTTCCCTGCTTCACGATACGGTTGAAGACACCGATATCTCTTTGGAAGATGTGGAAAGGGAATTCGGACAGGAGATTGCACGGATAGTGGATGGATTGACCAAAATATCCAATGTAATTGACATAAATGGTTCACAACAAGCGGAGAATTTTAAAAAAATATTGATGACCCTTACGGATGATCCCCGGGTCATTCTTATCAAGCTTGCCGACAGGCTGCATAATATGCGGACGCTGGAAAGCATGAAACGGGAAAAGCAATTAAAGATCTCCTCAGAAACGGTTTATGTATATGCTCCACTGGCTCACCGGATGGGTTTGTATACCATCAAAACGGAGATGGAAGATCTGGCCATGAAATATATGGAACCAGAGATATACCGGGATATTGCACAAAAACTGGCAGAAACAAAAAGAGAAAGATCTAAATATATTAACGAATTCATCAGGCCTATTAAGGAGAAGCTGGACAAAAGCAACTTCAAATTTGAGATATACGGCAGGCCAAAAAGTATTCATTCTATATCAAATAAAATAAAGAAAAAGGGAGTAGACTTTGAAGAAGTTTATGACCTTTTTGCTATTCGTGTTATACTGGATTCTCCTCCTGAACGGGAAAAGGAAGATTGCTGGAAGGTCTATTCCATGATTACAGATGAATACACCCCTTCGCCGGAAAGATTGAGGGACTGGCTCAGCAATCCCAAATCAAACGGTTATGAAGCGTTGCATACTACAGTTATGGGTCCGCAGGGTAAATGGGTAGAAGTACAGATTCGAACAAAAAGAATGAATGAAATTGCTGAAAAAGGATTGGCCGCACATTGGAAGTACAAGGAAGGCGCCGGGGATGAGAGCCGGTTTGATAAATGGTTTCAGCAGATAAGAGAAGTGATCACAAACCAGGAAACAGATGGGGTGGATTTTCTCCAGGATTTTAAAACCAGTTTCCTTGCCGAAGAGATTTATGTATACACGCCGAAGGGCGATGTAAAAATGTTGCCCATTGGCTCTACGGCCCTTGATTTTGCTTTCTCCATACATAGCGCTATTGGTGTAAAAACCATTGGTGCCAAAGTCAACCATAAATTAGTCCCGATCAGTCATAAACTGCGAAGCGGGGACCAGATAGAAATAATTACAAGCAATAAACAAAAACCTTCTGAAGACTGGCTGGGTTTTGTGGTTACCGCAAAAGCAAGGGGAAGAATAAAGGATGCGCTGAAAGAAGAAAAAAAGAAAATCGGTGATGAAGGAAAATATACTGTTCAACGGAAATTAGAAGGGATAGGAGCCGCAATAAATCAGCATAATATTGATGAATTAGTGCATTGGTATAAGCTCACTTCACATCTTGATCTTTTTTACCAGGTAGCCGTAAAAAATATTGATCTGAAGGAGATTAAAGGAGTTTAAAGTCACTGGCGATAAAATAGAAGCTCCCAAACCCATAAAAACGGTGCAGGAGTTTAAACAGGATATCATACCCCACCAACAGTCTATAGCCAGGAAAGATGCAGAGCTCATCATTTTTGGTGAAAGCAGCGATAAAATAGTTTATAATCTGGCTAACTGCTGCAAGCCAATACCTGGTGATGACGTTTTTGGATTTATTACAACTGGTAAAGGACTCACCATTCATCGCACTAATTGTCCCAATGCAACAAAATTACTTGCTAACTATGGCCACAGGGTAGTGAAAACCAAATGGGCCAAGAATAAGGAAATATCCTTTCTTACTGGTTTGAAAATTGTAGGAATGGATGATGTGGGGGTTGTAAATAAAATCACCAGCCTGATCTCGGGTGAATCTGCGGATCAATATTTCAGCGCTTACCATAGAAGCGAAAGAAGGATTATTCAGAGGGAATATTAAACTATTTGTACATGATAAAGAAGAACTGGAAAAACTAGTTCAAAGCCTAAAAAGCTTACCTGGCATTGAATCAGTTGAAAGATATGATACGGAAGATATTCCCTAAAACTTTGAACGCCTTATTGTAGTTTGGAAACAGACCAACTGCATCCTCCAAACATTTTTTGACTGTAATTTCAATAATTCATTTGAGCATAATAATTAGGGGAAGGATGAATTTATTTATTCCTATCGAAAGGTCAGCAGTCAACGTTAATAATTTCCCTTCATTTGGGAATAAATAAAAATTAAACATCCTGAATTTATTGTGTCTCTTCGTATCTGAGAACGTATTTTTGCGCCGGGTCAATAAGGACCAGGATTTAAATATAACAAACCAAATAATGGTAGATGTAATACTTGGCCTCCAGTGGGGCGATGAAGGAAAAGGAAAGATTGTTGATTATTTTGCAAAAGACTATGATGTCATAGCCCGCTTCCAGGGAGGGCCAAATGCCGGGCATACACTATATGTAGAAGATAAAAAAGTTGTTTTGCACCAGATACCTTCCGGTGTTTTTCATGCAGATAAAATTAACCTGATCGGAAATGGCGTAGTACTGGATCCGGTTACCCTAAAAAGAGAATGTGATACGGTTGCTTCCTTTGGTGTTGATCTTACAAAAAATCTTTTTATTTCTGAAAGAGCCCACCTGATTCTGCCCACTCACCGGGCGTTGGATAAGGCATCAGAAGTCGTCAAAAGGAAATCAGAAGATAGGATCTACCTTGAAAGGGAATTGGCCCAACCTATATGGATAAAACGGGAAGAAATGGATTGAGAGTTGGTGATCTGCTGGACAAAAATTTTACTACAGCCTATATCAAGCTAAGATTGAAACACCAACGTTTGTTGGATAATTATTCATTTGATGAAGATATATCTGCCTGGGAAGAAGAATTTTTTGAAGCGTTGGAATTTTTAAAGAGTCTTAATATTGTAAATGGCGAATATTTTATCAATCGAGCAATTGCAGGATGGAAAAAAAGTTTTGGCTGAAGGTGCACAGGGAAGTATGCTTGATATTGATTTTGGAACCTTTCCATTTGTTACGTCTTCCAATACTATTTCTGCCGGTGTTTGCAATGGATTAGGTATAGCGCCACAAAAGATCAGGGATGTGATAGGCATTACCAAAGCGTATTGCACAAGTGTAGGCAGCGGTCCTTTCCCACAGAACTGGAAAATGAGACTGGGTGAAGAATTGAGAAAGGCAGGTAATGAATTTGGAGCCACAACAGGCCGTCCACGTCGTTGTGGCTGGATCGACCTGGTAGCACTTCGTTTTGCCTGTATGATCAATGGAGTTACAAAAATTGTCATGACAAAAGCAGATGTACTGGATGAATTCAAAGAGCTGGAAGTATGTACAAGTTATAAAATAAATGGAAAAGAAAGCACGGAAATACCGTTTCGGCTGGACCGGTCCGGCTATTGAAGCTGTATATAAGAAATTTCCAGGTTGGAATATTCCAAGTAGTGCAGCAAAATCAGCTGCAGAGTTGCCTGAAACAATGAAAACATATGTAGAGTTTATTAATGAATACCTTGGCGTAAATATTCGCTATATTTCAAACGGACCAGGACGTAACCAGATCATTTCCATTGATTAAAACAGGGCAGATAAATTTTTATGTAAAAAAATTTGGTCAATTAAAAACTTCGCTGAAATTTTACACTTATAACCCTACCTGACTATGGCATCTAAATCCGATAAGGAAAAAAAAGTAACAGGAAAAATTATCTGCTGATTCAGACAAAGCATCAGCAAAAAAAGAATCTTCAAAACCTAAGAAAGAAGGAGGATGATGATGAAGATGAAGATTTTGATGATGAAGTAGAAGAAACTATCTCCTAAAGCAAAAATCAGCTAAAGCGCCGCCGTCTTCGAAAAAAGGAAAAAATGAGATGAAGATGATGACGATGACGATGTAGCTGATGAGAAAGAAGATGATTGGGAAAAAGTAGAAGAAGACGATGAGTGGGATCCTGATTTTGCCGAATTTGATGTACCAAAATCAAAAGGGAAAAAAGCAGCTACACCTGGCAAAAAAAGGAGCAGTGGATGATGAAGATGATTTTAAAGTAGATGATGAATTTAAGGATATGTTTAATGACAGTGATGATTTCGGTGAAGAGGATGATGATTATTAATTTTCCTTCATTCGATCAAGATATACTACTCTGAATAACTCCATATTTCCGGTAACTGATTTCCGGGTGATAAAAGAAAAAGTGTTGAACTGGGTACAACAGTTCGACACTTTTTGTTTTTTAGATAATCATCAGTATCATATAAAACCCCATACGCAGGAATGCCTGGCTGGCAGCCGGAGTAAAGACCAGGTTTCTATTACAACCTGGTGATACTTTGACGCAATTGCAGGAGTTCATTCTCTTAAATAGGAATAATTGGCTGTTTGGTCATCTTAATTATGATCTCAAAAATGAGTTGGAAAATTTAAAGTCGGAACATCCCGATAATATAGGCTTTCCGGAAATTTTCTTTTTTGAACCATCGGTCCTGATAAGATTGAATGAGCACCAAATAATCATTGAAGCTGATAATCCTGATAGAATATTCAAGGAAATAACTAAGGAATCGTTGAATTTGAAGGATGAGAAAATATCAACCGGTACAATTAAAATAAGAAACCGGATTGAAAAAGGTGAATATCTATTTACAGTACAGAAATTAAAGGAACATATTCTTCGGGGGGATTGTTATGAAATAAATTTTTGCCAGGAATTTTATGCAGAGCAGGTAACCATTGATCCACTGGATATTTACAAAAAATTAAGTGACATTTCACCCAATCCTTTTTCTGCATTATATAAATTAGAAGATAAGTGGATGATTTGCGCAAGCCCAGAACGATTCTTAAAAAAGGAAGGAAATAAAATACTGTCCCAACCAATAAAAGGAACTTCCAAAAGGGTGCCTGGTAATGAAAGTGAAGATGAGGAAAACAGGTTGAATCTTTTCGGTAGTGAAAAGGATAGATCCGAAAATGTAATGGTAGTTGATCTTGTGCGAAATGACCTGTCAAAAATTTGCAAAGAAGGTACAGTAAATGTTGAAGAATTATTTGGCATTTATTCTTTTCCGCAGGTCCATCAAATGATCTCCACTATCAGCGGAACTCTCAAGCCAAACATTAACTTTTCAGATATCATTCGGGCCACTTTTCCCATGGGTTCAATGACGGGTGCACCCAAGAAAAGAGTAATGGAATTAATTGAGCAATATGAAAAAACAAAAAGGGGAATTTTTTCCGGAGCAATTGGGTATATTTCTCCCGATGGTGATTTTGATTTTAATGTGATAATCCGGAGCATTTTGTATAATGATGCGTCAGGTTATCTGTCTTTTCAGGCAGGGTCAGCTATTACATTTTATAGTGATGCCGAAAAAGAATGGGAAGAATGTTTATTAAAAGCCGAAGCTATGAAACAAGTATTGCGCAAAAATGTAAATTATTGATCTAAACCTCAAGTTATAGCCCGATTAGCTCTAAATTGTTTTAATATTCATATTAATTTTTTGAGTTGGTAAATCCGTATTGATTTACCCATAGTAATATTTTTGATGTATTAATATATCTCCCCATCTGACAGACCGTATTGATTTTAAATTATTGAATATCACCTGAGTAAACTTCTATAAACTTTTATGAGTAAGGCTATTGGTATGATGTTTGAATAATGGGCATTATAATAAAATAAAAATGAAACAAACTAAAAATTGGCTTATTGGTATTCTTGCAGTAAGTGTGCTTTCAATGGGATGTAAAAACATGAATAAGACCCAGAAAGGAGCAGTAATTGGAACTGCCGGAGGGGCAGCTGTTGGTGGTGTTATAGGGAAGGCCGCAGGTAATACTGCTTTGGGTGCCATCATTGGTGCTACAGTGGGTGGTGTTACCGGTGCCGTTATTGGTAGAAAAATGGATAAACAAGCAGAGGAAATAAAAAATGAAGTACCGGGAGCAAAGGTAGAAAGAGTAGGCGAGGGTATAGTTGTTGAATTTAGCAGTGCTGTTCTGTTTGGATTTGATCAATCAAATATTACCTCAGGAGCGCAGACAACATTGAACGACCTGGTGAAAATATTAAATAAATATCCTGATACTGACCTTGAAATTCAAGGTCACACAGATAACACGGGAACTGACAAATATAACCAGTCACTGTCTGAAAGACGTGCATCTACTGTATCAAATTATCTCACCAATCATGGCATTGCCCTGGAAAGAGTAAAGACCGTAGGCTTTGGAGAATCTGCTCCTAAATACAGCAATGACAATGAATCTGGCAGAGCACAAAACAGGCGTGTGGAATTTTTAATTACTGCTAATGAAAAGATGAAAGCAGATGCAAAAAAAGAAGCAGGAAATTAATAATAATAACATAAACATTTTATCTAAAACATAACCAATGAAAACAACAACATTCTTATTTGTGGCTATAGCTTCGCTATTTTCTACTACAATAATGGCTCAATCCAAAACTACTTTTGGGATACGTGGGGGAATTAACTTTTATAATTTGAACGGAAAGAATAGTACCGGTGAAAACCTTGAAAATAAATTGAAAACCGGGTTTAATGCAGGTGTAAATGCAGAAATACCTGTAGGTATCGACTTTTTCCTGCAGCCTGGATTATTATATAGTACAAAAGGAGCTGCTGATAAAGTGGGTGATGGTAAAACAACCATTTCGTACCTGGAATTGCCAGTAAATTTTATTTACAAACCAGAATTGGGTGAAGGTAAAATGGTGCTGGGATTTGGTCCTTACCTTGGTTACGGATTAAATGCAAAATATAAAAATGGAAGCGCCGAATCAGATATTGAATTTGGCGATAAGGTTGATGAATTAAAGCGTTTTGATGCAGGCGCCAACCTCGTAGCAGGTTATGAATTCAGCAACAAATTATCTTTTCAGTTAAATGCCGGACTTGGATTACTTGATATCCATAATAGCCCTGCCAGCGATAGTAAATCGACATTAAAGAATACCGGATTCGGACTATCGCTTGGATATAGATTCTAAAAAAAAGATCAATAAAAAAAGGGGGTTGTTAATTTAACAACCCCCTTTTTTTAAGTATACTGCAGTCTATTTTTTTGAAAATAAATAATTAATGTAAATAGTTTTTCCTTCGTACAAAACATCAGAGCGTAAGGAAAGACTGGCATCTGTTGCGGATACAATATTAAATTTATATCCATCGGCTATATCCTTTGCTTTTACTCCTCCTGGAAGTCTTTTATATTGTAAGATCGTCTGACCGTTCTCAACTCTGTAGGACCATACAATGTTTCTTTCGCCTGGAGTACAGCCAGTACTTGCATTATGAGCAATTGTATAAGATCCGTTTCCATTATTTGGGAATATCCACGTGCTGCCTTTTAGACAGTTTTCGTCTCCTTCATCCAAAAGGGTGAGCTTAAGCTTTTGTCCTTCGGGAATTCCCTCATAATTGATATTATCCAGCACCCAGGTTCCTTTTACATCATTCCTGTTTGCCGTAGCAACGGCCTTTTTAGAGGAAGAACAGGCCGATATTACAATAGTACCTGCAATGATTAGAAAAAAATGCTTGAATGAGATTGGGATCATAATTAGTTATTTTAAATGAAAAATTATTTATGGAATGTATAGGAAATATTGTGCCTCTTTTTTTATAATAAAAAAGCCGGCTTAATAAATTTAAACCGGCTGGAGTTTTAACTATGTAATTATTTAAAGTGAACCAGTGGAGGCTGTTCCGGGATTTAATAAGATTTGAATTGATTCCTTTAAAATATCAATTTTCTTTATTTTGAAAACTTCCATTTTTTCTGCAGGCAAGTGTAATTCATATTTGCCTGTAGATGCAATCTGGTTATCAAACCTTGGGTTTATTTTCTGAAACTCCGCCAAATCCATTTCTATAAATTTAGCTAAGGTGGATCCGTTATAACGGCCATTTATTAATTGAGAAACAGATAGTGTCTTTGCCGGATTTATGTTTGCAGGAATCTCTTTGTCCGGGTTCATTAAAAAGTTAGCGGTTTCTTTTTTAGTAAGGGTAGTTATACCTCCTTCACCTTCCATTATATAATGAGTAGCAATATATTTCTTTACATGCTTTCTTGATTCTGCAGGCAAATATTTTTGGAGGGTCCAGAAGTCACGGGACCCACTTCTTTTTATGGCAGAATTTACTTTACCCGGTCCACTATTATAAGCGGCGATAACTAGTAACCAATCGCCATAAATAGAATATAAAGAGGTTAAATAGCGTGAAGCTGCATGAGTACTTTTATAGACATCTTTTCTTTCATCAACATAACGTCCAATTTTTAGTCCAAGGTTACGCCCTGTAGCCGGCATTAATTGCCAGGGACCTACCGCCCCCGCCCAGGATCTTGCATTTGTGTTTAGATTAGATTCAATAACAGCAAGATATTTTAGCTCTTTGGGCAGCCCATGTTTACTTAGAACTTCATCCATCATATTAAAATAAGGTCTTGCCTTATCTTTCAGATTTTCCATCATCTTACCATGCTTTCCTTGTAGTCTTCGACAAAACTTAACACGAATGGGTTCAGGTCAGCGATATCTGACGCCTGAAGAAACAGATGAAGTATTTTCAAACAGATCAATAAAATTGTTTTTTGGATCTTTAATAGAATCCTGTACTTGGGGTAAGGAATCCTGGGTTTGATTTAAAAAAGAACTGTAAACAGGCTTTTTTATAAAGCCAGGTTCACTATTTGCATATCCTATTGAGGAAAATGCGATAATACAAGAGATTCCTAAATTTTTTAACATCACAACGAATTTAAAATTTCACGAGATTGATCTAAAATAAAAGAAATCAATCCCTAAGAATGGTTCGGCAGGAGTTTATTACTCTTTTATATCGCATTAGCTGTTCGAAATGCGGAGCAAAGCTAACTCATTAAACCGATTTGACATCACCTGCAAGCCAAAAGGCATGCCATTACTGTGTGTGAAAAGAGGAAGAGAAATTGCCGGAATACCCACAAGATTAGCCATAACGGTATAAATGTCAGCCAGATACATTGAAATTGGGTCGTCCATTTTCTCTCCTATTTTAAAGGCTGCAGTGGGGGATGTTGGTAGGAAAATGAAGTCGAAGTCATTGAAAATCAATTGTATTTTATCATATAACAATTTTCTAACTTTTTGTGCCCTTGTGAAGTAGGCATCGTAATATCCGGCGCTGAGAACAAAGGTTCCTAGCATAATACGTCGCTTGACTTCCTTTCCAAAACCTGCAGATCTTGTTTCCTTATATAATTCTGTTAGTTCGGATATTGCCTGATCCCGCTCTGAAACCATATTTTATTCCGTCATACCGGGAAAGATTAGAGAGGCTTCAGCTGTAGTAAGAACATAATAAGCCGGAACAATATGGTCCAAAAGATCAAACTCAACCTGGCCTTACTTGATGTCCATCCAGTTTAAGTTTTGCCATCAAGTCCTTTATTGAGTCAGATATTTCAGGATCCAGACTGGGATGATCCAGAGCCTCTTTAAACTATGCAATACGGTACTTTCCATCCTTTTTTAATTCTGAGCGAATATGCCTCCACAGGTAATTGAGAAACTGTGCTGTCGTATTCATCTTTTCCGGCCATTACTTTCAAGTGCGAGAGCTATATCGGGAACGTTTGTAGCCAAATATGCCAATCTGGTCAAATGATGAAGCATAGGCAATAAGTCCATACCGTGAAATGCGGCCATAGGTCGGGCTTTAAGCCCACAATACCACAGAAATCCGCCGGCTGCCGAACTGAGCCCCCGGTATCGCTTCCTAAGGAGATCATACAAAGGCCTGCCTGAACAGCAACCGCTGAACCTCCGGAGGAACCTCCTGGTATTCTTGTATTCATCTAGGGAATTCAACACCTTTCCGTAGGCTGAATTCTCATTGGTAGATCCCATGGCAAATTCATCACAGTTCAAACTGCCAATAATTATGGCATCTTCTGCCAAAAGTTTTTCTACTGCCGTTGCTGAATAAATGGAAGTAAAACCTTTTAATATTTTTGAAGAGGCGGAGAGGGGATGATCTTTATAAGCAATGACATCCTTGATTCCTATGATAACGCCGTGGAGTTTGCCCATAGGCTTGCCATCATTTCGTTCACTCATCCAGAAATTTTGCTTTTTCTAAAGCTTCATTTCCATAAACATGAATAAACGCATTTAGGTGCCGGGTGTTCTCTATTCTGCTGAAGGTAATGCTCAACAGCCTGCAAACAGGTAACTCGTTCCTTCCTGTAATGAGGAATGATATTGCTCAATAGAAGAAAACTCAAACAAAAGCGGTTATTCTTTTTCAATAACAGAAATAAGAAGGTAAAAGGCGGAACAGATTTAAACTTATGGAGTCTTTAGTTCGTTGGCGCTTTCTTCTATTTCTTTCTTCACATTGGTTTTTGCATCATTAAACTCACGAACACCTTTACCCAAGCCTTTCATCAGCTCAGGTATTTTGCGACCACCAAAAAGCAGCAGTACAATGATCAGGATGATGATGATTTCATTTGTGCCCAGCATTCCTAATAGATCTGCATGTATCATAATAATAAAAATTAGAAGTCAAAGATAAGTAATTAGTATCTGCAGAAATATACGATTATTAGAGAGCAATCAGATGTTGAAGCAAAAAAAAATCCCGGTTTTCACGCAGGATTTTTATGAAATATTTATTGCTATTTATTTTGCAAGTTCTGCAGTAGCAACCGCCATACGTTTTTCACGGATTCTTGCGCTCTTACCACTACGTTTACGCTGATAGAACAGTTTGGCACGACGAACATTACCTGTCTTGTTCAAAATAATTGAGTCAACATTTGGTGAAGAAAAAGGAAATACTCTTTCAACACCTACACCATCAGATATTTTACGAACAGTAAAACTGGCTGTAAACCCAGTACCCTGCCTTTTGATCACATCGCCTTTAAAGGACTGGATACGTTCTTTATTACCCTCAATGATCTTATAGTTTACAGTAATATTATCTCCGGCTTTAAAGGCAGGAAATTCTTTCTTGTTGCTCAACTGCTCATGTACATATGCAATAGCGTTCATAACTCTTGTTTTTAAGGATGGCAAAGGTAGGGGGAAATCTTTACCAAATTTAATCCATTACCTGTTTTGGATCATAAATTAACTGACAAATCAAGTGTTCAAATTCCTAATAGCGTTGACAAACAATCATTGATCTTTCTTACCTGGCAATATTCACCGCTCTTTTCTCCCGGATTACAGTTACTTTTATCTGGCCCGGAAAAGTCATTTCTGTTTGTATTTTCTGGGCTATTTCAAAAGAAAGTTTGTCAGAATCGCCGTCGGTTACTTTATCTGCTTCCACAATTACCCTTAATTCACGACCTGCCTGTATAGCATAGGCTTTTTCAACGCCGGGATAGGCCATGGCCAGGTTTTCCAGGTCTTTGATACGCTGTAATATATTGCTGCATGATCTCACGTCTTGCACCAGGTCTTGCACCGCTGATGGCATCACAGGCCTGTACGATAGGCGAGATCACATATTGCATTTCCATTTCATCGTGGTGAGCGCCGATGGCATTCACCACCGCAGGATTCTCACCATATTTCTCAGCCAGTTTTGCTCCCAGCAAAGCATGGCTCAATTCACTTTCTTCATCAGGCACTTTACCTATATCATGCAAAAGACCGGCTCGTTTAGCCAGTTTTGGATTCAGACCCAGTTCAGCAGCCATGATAGCGCAAAGATTGGCCGTTTCACGGCTATGCATCAAGCAGGTTTTGACCGTAAGAAGAGCGGAAACGCATACGGCCTACCATTCTTACCAATTCTTTATGAAGACCATGAATACCCAATTCAATTACAGTTCTTTCACCGATCTCCATTACCTGGTCATCAATTTGTTTTCGGGTTTTTTCTACCACTTCTTCAATACGTGCCGGGTGAATACGACCATCGGTAACCAGTCGTTGCAGACTAAGCCGGGCAATTTCACGGCGAAGCGGATCGAAGCTGGAAAGAAGAATTGCTTCCGGAGTATCATCTACGATAAGATCCACACCGGTTGCAGCTTCGATGGCCCGGATATTACGACCTTCCCGGCCAATGATCTGACCTTTTATTTCATCGCTTTCCAGGTTGAAAACAGTAATCGAATTTTCAATGGCCTGTTCAGCTGCAGTACGCTGTATGGTTTGAATAATGATTTTACGGGCTTCTTTATTTGCTTTTTGTTTGGCGTCATCAATAATTTCCTGCTGCAATGCCAGCGCCTGGGTATGCGCTTCCTTTTTCAGGCTTTCTACCAATTGGGATTTTGCTTCGTCAGCAGAAAGTCCGGCAATTTTTTCCAGGCGGCGGATATGTTCTTCCTGGTGTTTTTCCAGTTCGGTTCTTTTAATATTTACAAGATCGATCTGGCGGTTAAGGTTTTCTTTGATGGCCTCATTTTCCTTTACCTGTTTGTCAAGATGAGCTTTCTTTCTGAGTCCAATTGATCTGTTCTTTTTGCCGAATACGGTTTTCGCTTTCATTAATCTTGCGGTTGCGGTCATTTACCTCTTTGTCGTGAGCGGACTTTAACTGGATAAATTTTTCTTTTGCTTCCAGTTCTTTTTCTTTTCTGATAGTTTCAGCTCTTAATTCGGCTTCTTTTAATAAGTTTTTGGATTGAAGTTCGGCTTCTTCTACAATTTTCTGAGTGTTTTTGGCAAAAATGAATTTACCCGCTATGATGCCCACAATAAGGGCAGCTACACCAATTATTATTGATATTATGTTGGGATCCATGAATCTGTTGTTTAATATGTTCCAAAATGAAATATTTTTAGGTCAATCAGCCTGCAAAAGCAGTTGTTTCTATCAGGCAGCAGGCGAAGATACAAAAGCGAAACTAATGGATAAAATTGCAATAAGTATTTGCCTACCATTTAAATAAGAATAGTAATATGAATAGAGCTTTTCAATAAGTAGGCACAGATTACCGGATAGATTGATGACTTTTACTAATAAAACTTCTAAGTTCCGGGTAAAGCCAATCTGGTAAACCAAAAGTAGACTGAACGCAGGCCATCACCAACCCGTGTTCATCTCAACCAATAGAGTTATCCAATAAATTTTCAATTGCAGAGAGTTTCTCCATTAAAATATCTTGCTGAATATCCGCTGAGCCTGCAGCTCGCTGTTCTGTTGCCAGCCAGATGAGAACCATGGCAATATAATCCTGCATATCCTTCCCGGCAAATTGTGTTTTATATTCAACGATCTTATCATTAATGATCTTTACTGTCCGTCTCACTACTTCCTCATCCTTTGGGTTTAATTTAATCCTATAACTCCGGTCACCGATAATAATAGTTGCTGCAATTAATTGATCCATAGCTTGCATTTTTAAAAAACTCTGTTTATTTTGTAACTCTTTCTATTCCAAAACCCCTATCCTTGTCAAAAGATCAACAAATTCCTGTTCTGAAAAAGCCGCTCATGCTAAAAACTAACCAGTTATGTTTGCCAAAATTAGGTCAATCAATTTTATTGATGCTCTCCAGTTTGAATTGATCCTGTTTAAGGATAGTTCCCTGAAAGGAATTTTAAAGGACGATAAAGGAAGTGTTTGTAGTGTTATGGAAAGAAAACTTCCACACAATCAAAAGCAAATTAACTGGACCGGATTAAACGATTTGCCTTACGGTCAGTACACTCTGGTATTATCGCATGGCGAAGAGGAGATGAAAATGAACCTGGTTAAAAGAGTGTGATCACCTGCTGAGCATGGTTATGCATCTGTCAATTTCTTTTATATAGGTTTGGATGCGCTTTTCAAAATGTTTTTTATCCTCTTCTTCCATCTCTCCGTTGGTGTATTTCAGAATTTCAACCTGCTGCTTAAGGGCATTTGAATTTTCCCTGAATTGCGTAGCCTCAATAGTAATGCTTTCCAATTCTTCTTTTAAGGAATGATTTTCCTTTTGCAATGCGATATGCTGTTTCAGCAAATGCTGAACCTTATCCTGTATGCGTTTCAGATATTTTTCTGATTCCGTCATTATTTCAATCTTGTATCGAATTTATAATAAGTCCTTTTCGTATCGACCGGGAATAAAAAATTGCATCATTCCTCCAATTTGATTTCCTGAATTTTACCTTCGTATCTCCGCATCAAGGCTCTTTTCCAGAGTAGTCATGATCTTATTCATCCAAACATCTATCTCTGCGTCTGTAAGTGTTTTTTCTTCATCGAGAAACGTCAAATTGATGGCTATGGATTTTTTGCCGGGACCTAATTTTTCACTTTCAAAAATATCAAACAATTTAATTCCCTGCAATTTGGCCAACTTAATTTTATGAATAGTTTTTTCCACTTCGCTATAGGGCAATTGAGATGGAACGATTACAGCAACATCCCGCTGGACAGTTGGAAATTTCGGTATTTGGGTAAATACCTGTTTGTTTGATACGGCTATATGGGATAACGCATCCCAGTTTAAGTCGGCAAAGAAAACCGGCTGCTTAATATCAAAAAGGCCCGTCACTTTTTTACTTACAGTAGTTATCTCCAATACTACTTCCATTCCGATCTTTCCCTGGAGACTTGCTTCAAATTTAGAACTTGAATTTTCATTTGAAGGTGTTTCAAATACTTCAATAGTAATTCCCAGGACTTCAATCAGTTTGGAAACAATGCCTTTTAAAACAAAAAAATCTGAATCAGATGGTTTTGTTCTCCAGCCTTCTGTTATGTTTTTCCCACTTAAGTAAAGGCAAAGGTGTTCGGGTTCCCTATAAATCCCCGGCTCTTCGTTCTTATAAGTTTTGCCAAATTCAAAAAGCCGGAGATCATTATTTTTTCTATTGAGGTTATGAGCGATAGCCTCCAATCCCGTCTCCAGCATGGACGGCCTGAGTATATTTAATTCGGCGCTGAGATTGTTCAGCATTTTTACGGATGAGAAAAGCTCTTCTTCCGAAAAAAAAGCAGAATTAGTGATGGGGTTGGTCAATATTTCATAAAAACCAAGGCCTGCAAGGATATTGGCTATTTTTTCTTTATACAAATCTGCAGCATAATTTTCTTCCACCGATGGTGTAATAGTGATGGCTGCGGGAATAACAATATTATCGAGACCATCAATTCTGAGAATTTCTTCTACAAGGTCAGCTGGCAGGCTTATATCGGGTTTATGATATGGCGCGGCCACCCTCATTTCATCCATTCCTTCTTTTTCTATTTCAAAACCAAGGCTGACCAAAATATCTTTTACCGCATCAGGATGATAGTTTTTGCCACTCAGTTTTTTCAAATAATGATATTTTAGGGTTACCTGTGTCTTTTCTTTTTTTTCCGGATAAATATCAACTATTTCAGAAGCAATTTCACCTTTGCAAATTTCCTTTATCATCACCGCTGCTCTTTTTAAAACAGTTACAGTGGCTGAAACATCCGTGCCCTTTTCAAACCTGCTGGCGGCATCGGTTCTCAAGCCATGGCGGAAAGAAGTTTTGCGAATTGAAAGTCCGTCAAAAAAAGCGCTTTCTAAGAAAATATTCTTGGTAGCTTCAGTTACCCCGCTGTGCCGGCCTCCAAAAACACCAGCAATGCACATTCCTTCCCTTTCATTACAGATCATCAGGTCTTCGCCACTTAATTTTCTTTGCTTTTCATCCAGGGTTACAAATGGTGTTCCTTCCGTTAGATTTTTTATTATGACTTTACTCCCGGTGATTTTATCAGCATCAAAAGCATGAAGAGGCTGACCTGTTTCGTGCTGTATGAAATTTGTTATATCTACAATGTTATTGATCGGCCTGAGGCCAATAGCTCTTAATTTTTGTTGCAGCCATATTGGTGAGGTTTCTATAGTAACATTTCCAATACTTACACCAGAATAGCGTGGGCAGGCTTCTGCATTTTCTATTTCTACCTCAACCGGAAGCGAGTTATTGTCTGGTTTAAAACCATTGGTTACCGGCAAGCTGGCTTTTATTCCCTTTTTGTCATGATAACTAAGGTAAGCACAAACATCTCTTGCAACACCCCAATGACTCATAGCATCCATACGGTTGGGTGTAAGACCGATTTCGTAAATCCAATCATCATAAGGTTTAAAATAGTCAATGGCGGTACTGCCAGCCTGTACATTATCCGGTAGCACAAGAATACCGGCATGTGATGTTCCCATACCAATTTCATCTTCTGCGCAGATCATACCAAAACTTTCTATATTCCGGATCTTTGCCACTTTCATTGTCAACGGTTCGCCGGTAGTTGGATAAATTGTAGACCCAACGGGAGCAACGACTACTTTTTGACCTGTTGCTACATTAGGAGCGCCGCAAACTATTTGAAGAGGTTCGCCATTCCCGATATATACTTTTGTCAGTGTAAGTTTATCGGCATTAGGATGTTTTTCTGTACTTAATACTTCTCCGATCAGCAAGCCTTTCAATCCGCCTTTGGCCTCCTCATATTTATTCATGCTTTCTACTTCCAACCCTATAGACGTCAGGATGCGGCTCAATCTTTCCGGTTCTATTTTTACGGGCAGGTATTCACTCAACCATTTATAAGAGATCGTCATTTTTTGTTTGATTCTTTATTGGCTGCGAAGATAATGAAAGGAGGGAAGCAGGATTCACAGGATTAAAGGGATGACGGTAATTATATAAGTTTAAAAAATTAACCGGTATAATCCCTTTAAACCAATTGGCCGTCACGAATTATAATATAATGGGGGAAGGAAACGGTGTCTATCAGGAAGTATTTCGTAATATTTACTTCAATTGATTTTTACGAACTTTTGTTCAGCAACAAAAGGTGTTTTTATGATGACCAAAAAATCTTATAGCAATTAATTCACCCGGTTGAAATAGTTTTAGAACCAACTTTTTTTGACTTGAGTTAAGGTTTATTAATTATTTATTCACCTCTGTGTTTATCTTTTAAATATAGCAGCATATTTTTTCATTAAATTGAAAGAACGATCTTAGAGAGTATTGAGAGTATTAATAATGATTGTGGATAACCTTCATTTACGTGGTGAAAATTAGTGTAGAAAGAAAAAGTTTTTTAAAATCGTTTTTGATTGATAATACAATTCTATTTTCGCCATCTGACTGAACGGAAAGAAACATTCGGATAACGAAAAAGTAATTTTTTCATAATATAAGACTGGGCACTTTCTCCTAAGGTCATTGGTGTAAAATCAATGGTTTAACTTTTTATCGCTATAACTGAACGATGGACCTGACCAATATAAACAAAGACAGAAAGCAAAAAAGAAGATCCTCACTAGACCTCGGAACAATGGTATATGGCAAAGTGCCGCCACAGGCAAAAGACCTGGAAGAAGCCGTATTGGGTGCCATCATGCTGGAGAAAAGTGCTTTTGATACCGTAGTAGAAATCTTAAAGCCTGAATGTTTTTATGTAGAAGCGCACCAGCGCATTTTCAGAGCCATGCAAAGCCTGGCCAATAAAAGTCAGCCGATCGATATACTTACCGTTGTCGAAGAATTAAGGAGCCGGGAAGAACTGGAAATGGTAGGCGGACCCTATTATGTTACCAAGCTGACCAATGCCGTTGTTTCATCAGCCCATATTGAAGCCCACGCCAGGATCGTTTTGCAAAAATTTATTCAACGGGAACTGATCCGCATCAGCGGCGAGATCATTGGTGATGCCTATGAAGATTCACACCGATGTATTTGATCTGCTGGATGATGCTGAAAGCAAATTGTTTGAGATCACCAATAATCACCTTCGCAAAGAATTATAATTCAATAGATACGGTTTTGGTAAAAACGATCAAACGTATTGAAGACCTGCGCCAGCGGAATGAAGATGTAACCGGTGTACCCAGTGGATTTTCTGGTCTGGACAGAGTTACTTATGGATGGCAAAATACTGATCTGATCATTCTGGCTGCAAGACCTTCAGTTGGTAAAACAGCTTTTGCACTCAACCTTGCCCGCAATGCTGCCATGCATCCGACCAAAGCCCACACCTGTTGCTCTTTTTCTCTCTGGAAATGAGTGCCGGTCAGCTTGGTGCAACGTATCCTTTCAGCGGAAAGTGAAATATGGCTGGAGAAAATTGCCCGGGGTAAACTGGAAGAGCATGAAATGAAGCAATTGTATGCAAGAGGTATTCAACGTTTATCACAAGCACCCTTTTTTATTGATGATACACCGGCATTAAATATTTTTGAATTAAGAGCAAAATGCCGCCGGCTTAAAGAATAAGCATAATATTGGCATGATCATCATCGATTACCTGCAATTGATGAGTGGTACAGGTGAAAACCGCAATGGAAACCGTGAACAGGAGATCAGTAATATTTCCCGGAATCTGAAAGGCCTGGCCAAAGAATTGAATGTGCCCATCATTGCCTTATCACAGTTGAGCCGTGAGGTAGAGCAACGTGGAGCAAAGAAGGCAGCCGAATTCCGCAATTGAGTGATCTGCGTGAATCAGGTGCCATTGAGCAGGATGCTGATATGGTTATGTTCCTTTATCGCCCGGAATATTATGATATTAACAACAATGCCGAAGGAGAAAATAATAAAGGTGAAACAGAAGTAAAAATTGCCAAGCACCGTAATGGTACTTTAGAAACAGTTAAACTGAAAGCATTACTGCATATTCAGAAATTTGCAAACTGGGATGAAGATCCGTACAGCGGTATCGGGCTTACCTGCGGGAGGCTGGCGGCCGGTAGAAGATGGTGGTGGTGGTGAAAAACTATATATCCAGAAAGGCAGTAAAATGAATGACGGCCAGTTTGATGATGAAGCTCCGTTTTAATAAAGAAAATATAAATATACTGATGTCCGGTTTATTTTGAGATTGGACATTTTTTATTTTTATTTATGGCATTACCATTTTTTTATATAAGAAGACTATGATTGCATTCAAGTAAAGAAGTTGTGTTGGATGAAGATACTTCCAGCCATATGGTGCAGGTGTTGCGTATGAAGAAAGGTGAGCCGCTCAATCTTACCGATGGGAAAGGGAATTTATTTACTGCTGATATAACTGATGATAATAAAAAACATGTGTGGTTAAAGTAGTAATGAGGAATTCATGAACTCACAAATTCAAAATTCAAAATTTCAATTGCCATTTCCCCTTTAAAAAATGCCACCCGCTTTGAATGGTTTTTAGAAAAAGCAACAGAGATTGGCAGTAACAGAAATTATTCCGCTGGTCTGTGACAGAACAGAAAAAACAAATTTTAAGTCATGACAGGATGAAAAATATTTTGGTAAGTGCCATGCTTCAATCTCAACAATGCTGGTTGCCGGTTTTGCATGAGCCCATGCTATGAATTATTAATGCAGCTTGTAAGAAGTCAGCTGACACAGCACAAAAATTTATTGCCCATTGTATAGATGATGCAAAAAGAAACTTATCACGATCTGATCAATGGCATCCTTTCTTCCAAAATCATTCTGATAGGCCCGAAGGTGATTTTACGCCTGAAGAAATTGACCTGGCTTTGCAACATCATTTTAGTGCTGTTGTCACTTGGCGATACCAGGTTAAGAACTGAAACTGCCGGAATGGTTGCAGCCACCTTACTTCGCCTGGTCTGAATACTCTTCTTCTTCATTCCTGTAACACGGGTTCATTTAATTCAACCACCCTGTTTTTAGCTTGTCTTTTTCGCATCACCATATTCAGCAGTTCAACCAGAAAGAGAAAGCCATTCCGAAATAAATATAATTTTTCAGGTGTAGTTGATGTGCTGCTTCAGCATTCCAACCTTCCATTATCAAGGCTTAAGCCCAATCATTACCAAGAAAGAAAGAGCCAGCATTTTTAATGTAGGATGTTTATGAATAAAAGCTGAAATTCTTGGGCTGAATAAAAACATGATAGTCATAGCAATTACAACCGCAGCGATCATGATCTCCACATGTTTGGCCGTACCGCCGGCAGTGATGATGCTGTCAAAAGAAAATACCGCATCGATCAGCATGATCTGCCCGATGGCTTTTCCCAGGGTTAACGGTTTTTTATTTGATGCATTTGCATTCGGATCTTCACCTTCCAGCTTATGGTGTATTTCCATCACCGATTTATAAATAAGAAATATACCACCGGCAAGCATCACGAGGCTGGCCAGGTCAAATCCTTTACCTGCAACTACAAAAACGGATTTTCCTTTTTGAGATAACAACCATCCTAATCCCAGCAATAGCAAGCTTCGTGAAAGAATACCGGTGATCATCCAGATACGGCGTGCCTTTTTTTGGTCTTTGCATCAGCGCAACCGGTTCAGGATAATACTTACAAAGATCACATTATCTATTCCCAATACCACTTCCAATACTACAAGAATAAAAAAACTGATGATACTTTCGCTGGTAAATAAATGTTCCATAATTATCAGGCTAACTTAAATTTTTGCGAATATGGTGAAAAATACGAGTGACGGATTTAATTTAATTCTTTACAAATTTTTTTAATTATCCCGGGCCTTCATAAATAAAACCGGTCCATACCTGCACCAGTGAAGCACCTGCATTTAATTTTTCTTTTGCATCTTCTGCGGTAAAAATACCACCACTTGCAATTACAGGAATTTCCCCATTGGTTTTTTGATGGATATAATTTATGATTGCAGTAGATCTTGCTTTTACAGGTTTGCCACTTAATCCACCGGCTCCCATCTTTTGAATTTCATCTTTTGGTGTTATTAGACCGTTTCGGCTGATGGTAGTGTTGCTGCATACTAACCCGTCCAATTTTATTTCAAGGGCCAGGTCAACCACATCATCAATTTGTTCCTGGGTAAGATCAGGAGCAATTTTTAATAATAATGGGTTTGGAATTGGCTTTACCGTTATTGATCATTTGCAGATGTCTCAATATTTTGCGCAAAGATTCTTTTTCCTGTAATTCGCGGAGACCCGGTGTATTAGGACTGCTTACATTCACAACAAAATAATCTACATAAGGATGCAGTTCTTTAAAACATATTTCATAATCTTTCCAGGCATCTTCGTTCGGTGTGATTTTGTTTTTTCCAATATTGCCTCCGATGATAAGTCGGGATTCGATTGTCGGATTTTGAATTGAGTTTAGCATCGGATCTTTCCATCCAATTCTTCAATCGTTCTGCAATTACATCTACTCCATCATTATTAAAACCCATGCGGTTGATGAGTGCTTTGTCTTTTGGCAGGCGAAACAATCGTGGTTTATCATTTCCGGCCTGCGGCAGCGGAGTTACGGTTCCGATTTCAACAAATCCAAATCCCAAGGCTTCCAGTTCCCTCAGGTACCTGGCATTTTTATCAAAACCAGCTCCAAGGCCTACCGGATTTCTGAAATCGAGATGAAATTCTGTTTTTCTTAACCGGTTTCCCTTTACGGAAAAAGTAAGAGATATTAATTTCCTGATTATTCTGACGCTGCATAATATTTTAAGGAAATTCATAGAAAAATAATGAACCGATTCCGGAGGAAAAAAGAACAGTATGCGCCGGATTACGTTATACATATGGTGCGAAGATAAATGAAGTTTAATGATGGCTTGGATGGTAGCCGACTTCTGGTTAAATTTGATTTCAAAGTTGCATAAACAACTAAATGGGATTTTTGCTTATATGATTTTTTCGGAGAATTTGGATTTCCTATCGCATCATTTATTATCCGGAAATCGCAAAACAGTATTTAATTTATAAAATTTTAATCATGCAGGAAGCATATATAGTAGCAGGATACAGAACCGCCGTTGGCAAAGCCAAAAGAGGTGGATTTCGCTTTTATCGCCCCGATGACCTGGCTGTTGAAGTTATAAAAGGTGTGATGGCATCGGTTCCGCAACTGGAAGCAGGCAGGGTAGATGATGTGATAGTTGGTAATGCCGTACCCGAGGCAGAGCAAGGTTTGCAATTTGGCCGTATTATTTCGGCAAGGGCATTGGGTTTTGATGTGCCGGGTGTTACCGTTAATCGCTATTGTGCTTCCGGTTTGGAAACGATCGCTATTGCATCTGCAAAGATCAGGACAGGGCAAGCCGATTGCATCATTGCCGGTGGTACAGAAAGTATGAGCCTGGTGCCTACTGCTGGATGGAAAACCGTTCCATCCTATTCCATTGCAAAAGATGACCCGGATTATTATCTCAGTATGGGCCTTACAGCAGAGGCTGTTGCGAAAGAATATAATGTAAGCCGTGAAGACCAGGATGAATTTTCCTATAACTCACATAAGAAAGCAATCAACGCTATAAAGGGTGGTCATTTTAAATCAGGTATTCTGCCTATTACGGTTGAATGAAATATATCTAGATGCAAAAGGAAAAAAGCAAAAAAGAACTTATACCGTGGATACTGATGAAGGTCCCCGTGCGGATACATCGGTAGAAGTATTGGCAAAATTAAAACCAGCTATTGCTGCAGGTGGAGTTGTTACTGCAGGCAATTCTTCCCAAACATCAGATGGTGCAGCTTTTGTTATTGTGATGGGAGAAAAGATGATGAATGAACTAGGATTGAAGCCTATTGGCCGGCTGGTAGCTTGTGCATCAGCAGGAGTTCCTCCACGGGTAATGGGTATCGGCCCTGTTGCCGCCATTCCAAAAGCATTGAAGCAGGTAGGTATGAAGTTGGATGAAATTGATCTTATTGAACTAAATGAAGCTTTTGCATCGCAGGCATTGGCTGTAATCCGCAAAGTAGGGCTTGACCCGACTAAAGTCAATATCAATGGAGGAGCAATTGCATTGGGCCATCCGCTGGGCTGTACCGGTGGCAAACTTACCATACAGGTATTGAATGATATGAAACGATTAAATAAGAAATATGGAATGGTAACTGCTTGTGTGGGCGGAGGACAGGGAATAGCAGGAATAATTGAAAATCTTTAATAGAGCTGATCGCCATCCGGCACCAGTATTAAATATGCAATATTGTTTTAGAAACATTAAACCAGGAATTATTACAGTGTGAAATTTTAAACTTGTTGCATTTTATGTGTAATTCTTAGAATAATAAATTCCGCCGGGCGCACAACAGCCATCCCTATTTCTATAATCATTTTACCATCCGAAATATCCTGCGCCGTCATAGATTGACCAACTCCAACGCGTACATAAAAAGCTTCCTGCGGTTTAGTACCCATTAATGCTCCGGCACGCCATTGCATTGTTAAAAAATTGTCGACCATGGACTTTACTTTTATCCATGTTCGGGCATCATTGGGTTCAAATACAAAAGGTGTGGTCGCTTTCGTTATGGATTCTTCTATCATTATAAAGAAGCGGCGAACTGAAATATACCGCCATTCATTATCGTTGCCGGCCATTGTTCTTGCCCCCCATACAACAGTGCCTTTACCTGTAAAATACCGGATGGTATTAATGGATTTTCCGGTCACCGGATCTGAATTTAAAGAATTAAGTTCCTGGTCTGTTAATGTAAGTTGCGGTGTTTTTATCAACGAAAGGCTAACACTTGCCGGAGCTTTCCATACTCCGCGGTTTTTATCTGTACTGGCGTATACGGCGGCGGCAGCGGCGGAAGGAGGTAATAAAACTGTTTGGTTATCGATCTCATCTTTAATTTTGGAGTAAATCGTTGTACCACTCAATCTTGAATTATTCAATTTTAGTTTATCAAATTCACCTTTAGCTTTTAAATCAGTTTTGCCAGGTTCCTTTGTTATCGTATTGTGTACAATGGTTACATAATTGTCTGTATAATGATAAGGAATCGCGGTAATGAGTTTGGGATAATAAGACGCACCGTATTTTAAAGATGCGGCATTTTCTCCTCCTGTAATATTCTCCCTGAAATATCCGATGGCTGTTTTATCGCCCGGGATATTCTCATTTATATCCATTATTACAAAACGGTCCTTTAGTTCAAAAGCCTGCATCAATGCTTCGTTGTATAATTCATATATATCATTTGGTTTTGCAAAATTGGACCCATCCGGAAACAGCAGCAAAGTAGGTTCTGCATATTGATACACTTCATCAAGACTTTTTTGAAGATCCTTTTTATTCAATAGTGATTTGGGCTTCCCGGATGAAACAATATAACACGGACCTCCGCCGTTTGCAAAAAATAATTGCAACTGGTAATGCATATTATTTTTTAGAAACCCAATTTGTGTTGTGATTTTTCTAACATCCAGGATGGAGTGGTTACCGGTCTTTTTTATAATATCATCAATGTTGATGGTAATTGCTTCACTGACCAGCCCGCCAAAATAATGTTCATATTCCGCCATGGAAGTAATACGGGTAGGTGTAAAAACGAGGTCACCTACTTCAAGATTTCTTGCTTTTTGAGTGTAGCCGATAAAGGCAGGAATAGCTGTTTCCAGCGCAACAATAGCCGGGACGTTTTCAATTTCTCCGATATACATGCCAGGGTTTTTATAATCTGTTGACATAAGTCTATAGAGTAGAATACAGGTAAAGAATCGTTATTTAATTGCTGTTTCATAAAGGGCTGGATGGCTTACTATGACTGCTAAATAGAAATAACAATTTACTATTTATTTTCTTATCATCTTTCAGCGATCATGATTTGAAAAATTTTAATGATTTTTGAATATGGAAATTACTTTCAATACACCTGCTTTATTATTTCCGGCTATCAGTCTTTTATTGCTGGCTTATACTAACCGGTACCTGGCCCTGGCTAACCTGATACGCAAACTACATGATGAATATATGCGGGGCGAAAAGAACCATCTTATTTTGAGCCAGATAAGGATTTTGAGGGAGCGTATCAATTTAGTAAGATACATGCAGGGGATGGGCGTCTTTAGTTTTTTGTGTTGTGTGGTTACTATGTACGGCGTTTACCAGCAATGGACGGTTGTAACGGAATATGTTTTTGCTTTGAGCCTGATCAGCCTGTTAGCTTCCCTTATCATTTCACTGGTTGAGATAACCAAAAGCACGAAAGCTCTTGAACTAGAATTGAGTGATATAGAGGAATTAGAGAAATCCAATTTTTTTACTGATCTGTGGAAAGGAAAGGAAGACAAAAAGGGATGATCTGATTTCAAATTTCCCGGCAGAATGGTTTGCAATAATGTTAGTTTGAGAGTTCCGGGTCCGGGTGGTAGAATTGTTTTCCTTTTCCGAAAACAATAATATTCTGAAATGGATGCTGGTTGGAATATATTTTATTCACTATTCAGAATTCTCAAAACCCTGTGCCAGTTTCCGCCATTATATACTTCTTTTAATCCCTTTTCTTTCATTAATTGAACAGCCTGGTTACTCCTGTCGCCAGAAGTGCAGCAAAAAATAACCGGACGGTTCATCTCTATTATTCTTACTACATTAATCGGAATACGGTCTACCGGGATATTAATGGAATCAGGAATTTTTCCCCGGTCAAATTCCGCAGCAGATCGCACATCTATAATGATTGCACCCCTGTATAATGCTTCTTTGATTTTACTATTCCCAAATCCGAACAATGAAAAAAGTGACATCAGAATTTATTATGCAGTCAATAGTTTTGTTTTTCTTTCGCCGATCTGCTGGCGCCACATAGCAAAGTATAAACCTTTTTCCTGAAGCAATGCTTCATGGGTTCCTGTTTCCACCACATCTCCTTTTTCCAAGTACATATATCCTGTCTGCATGCATGATGGTAGAAAGCCGGTGTGCAATTAATATTGTGATCTGGTTTCCCTGCATCGAAATATCCCGGATGGTATCCGTGATTTCTTCTTCTGTTAATGAATCCAGGGCAGAAGTAGCTTCATCGAACAATAATAATTTGGGTCTGCGAAGCAAGGCTCTTGCGATAGAGATTCTTTGTTTTTCTCCCCCGGATAATTTTAGTCCACCTTCCCCGATCATTGTATCCAATCCTTTTTCTGCCCTGGCCAGTAAATTCTGGCAGGATGCTTTATTCAATTACGTCCTTCAGATCTTCTTCCGAAGCAGCTGGATTTACAAACATCAGGTTCTCTCTTGATCGTACCGGAAAATAATTGTGTATCCTGGGTTACAAAACCAATCTGGTTTCGCAGGTCTTCAAAGTCGATATTGTTTTCATCAATATTATTATATAAGATGCTTTCCTTCCTGCGGGCCGGTAAAGACCTACTAATAATTTCATCAGGGTAGTTTTACCTGAACCTGATGGACCGACAAACGCAATCGTTTCACCAGTTTTTACTTTGAAGCTGATATCATTAATGGCTTTATGCGAGGCCGTATAGTGTTTAAAGGCCACATGATCAAATTCAAGCGTTTGAATTTTTCCCAGGTGTTTGGGATTATCGGCTTTTGGCTCAGGCTCTTTCTTCATCAGGTTTTCAAAATTTTCAAGAGAAGCCTGAGCCTCTCTGTAGGTAAGAATGATATTGCCGATTTCCTGCAAAGGACCGAAAACAAAAAATGAATATATCTGCATAGTGGCTAATTCCCATGGCAACATCTTATCCTTAAAGATCATCCACATGAGCATAAAAAGGATAACCTGCCGCAGGGTATTTACAAATGTGCCTTGTATAAAGCTGATACTGCGAAGACGTTTTACTTTTTTTAATTCCAATCCCAGTATTTTATACGTGTTTTTATTAAGACGTTCTACTTCCTGGTTGGTAAGTCCCAGGCTTTTTACCAATTCAATATTCCGTAAGGACTCGGTGGTGGCTCCGGCAAGTGAAGTAGTTTCCCTGACAATATTTTTTTGAACCAGTTTTATTTTTTTACTCAGCAGGTTGGAAATGATAACTAATAAACAGATACCACCAAAATAAATAAGAGGTAAGGTAGGGTGAATGCTGTATGCAAAAATCGCAACAAATAAAATCCCTATTATTACAGGAAATAGCACGTTTACAAAGCTTGCTATGAATTTTTCTGTGTCAATACGAACCTTTTGTAATATGCTAAGTGTTTCCCCGCTTCGTTGATCTTCGAATTGATAGTAAGGAAGACTCATGGCATGTTTTAATCCTTCTGTAAATACTGCAGCGCCAAATTTTTGAGTAACCAGATTCTGAAAATAATCCTGGAAGGCTTTTGCTATCCGGCTCACCATGGCTACACCAACAGATGCTCCCAAAAGTGTTAGAAGCGGCGTTGCAAACCTCCACCAAAAAGGTTGGTAAGAGGCTGAATTATCATGGTACTTATAACCGAGATCAATAAGCTTACCAAATATATAAGGGTCAATTAAAGAAAAACTGATATTGATAGCTGCGAGAAATAATACAAATGCTACCAGCCATTTATATGGTTTTAAATAATGGAATAACAAATTCATAAAAAGGATGCAGGTTGAATAAAATAGTATTAACAATCAAATAGTATACAAGTTCGCTAAAAATGACAACATAGCAGGTGCCATACATCCAAAGAAAACTGTTAAATGCCGGAGCGATATATAAATTGGAAGAAAGAAACCCGCGAATACCGGGAAACATATCTCCAGGATAATTAAAATTAACTAAGGTAGTATCCTGATTTTTAGCCTGCCCATCCTTCCCTGTCAAGGCTTCTGTATTGAATAGCTTCTGCCAGGTGTTCCGGTTTTATATCCGGGCACTGGGCCAGATCGGCGATCGTTCTTGAAACTTTCAGAATCCGGTCGTATGCCCGGGCTGATAAATTTAATTTTTCCATAGCTGCTTTTAATAAACTGGCTCCTGCCTGGCTTATAACACAAATCTCTTTTAACATCTTACTGCTTATTTGTGCATTGCAATATACGCCGGGATTGTTTTTATATCGTTCTGCCTGTATCTCTCTTGCGACTATAACACGATTGCGGATAGATGCAGAATTTTCCTGCGATTTGGAACCGGATAATTCATTAAAAGCAACCGGTGTTACTTCTACATGCAGATCAATTCGATCAAGCAAAGGCCCTGAAATTTTATTCAGGTATTTCTGAACAGCACCGGGCGGGCAGGTGCATTCTCTTTCGGGATGATTATAAAATCCGCAGGGGCAGGGGTTCATAGATGCGATCAGCATAAAAGAGGCAGGAAAATCAACAGCTACTTTTGCTCTCGATATGGTTACTCTTCTTTCTTCCATGGGTTGACGCATTACTTCCAGTACCGTTCTTTTAAATTCAGGAAGCTCATCTAAAAATAATACCCCATTATGTGCCAGTGATATTTCTCCCGGTTGAGGAATACCTCCGCCGCCAACCAATGCTACATCTGAAATGGTATGATGCGGTGAACGAAAAGGTCTTTTAGAAACCAGTGTTGAATTTTCAGGCAGTTTGCCTGCCACAGAATGAATCTTGGTTGTTTCCAATGCTTCCTGCAAACTGAGCGGGGGAAGTATCGTTGGTAATCTTTTTGCCAGCATTGTTTTTCCGGCTCCGGGCGGACCGATCAGTATGGCATTATGTCCGCCTGCAGCAGCTATTTCCAATGCCCTTTTTATATTTTCCTGTCCTTTAACATCAGTAAAATCCAGTTCAAAATCAGATTGAGAATGAAAGAATTCTTCACGGGTATTAATTACCACTGGCTGCAGGCCCGTTTCTTCATTTTCAAAAAAATTGATCACTTCCTTTATATGTGTTACTCCATATACATGCAGGTTGTTGACCATGCCCGCTTCCTTTGCATTTACCAATGGAACGATCAGTCCCTTGAATCCTTCTTTCCTCGCCTGGATAGCAATGGGCAATGCTCCTTTGATAGCTCTTATTTCACCATTAAGACTTAGTTCACCCATGATGACATAATTGGAAAGTGCATCCTTATTTTCCATTTGTTCTGAAGCGCCCAATATACCCAAAGCAATCGGCAGATCGAAAGGTGTACCGCTTTTCTTGATATCGGCAGGTGCCAGGTTTACAACTACTTTGGTTCTCGGCATCTGGTAGCCGTTTGTTTTAAAAGTGCTTTCGATTCGTTGAAGACTTTCCTTTACTGCATTGTCAGGCAGGCCCACGATCATAGGATCTTTTCCTGATGAAGGCAACCAGTTTACTTCAATAGTTATAGAGATGGCTTCCACGCCATACACCGCACTGCCAAAGGTTTTTACAAGCATGATTTGAAGATAGAGAAAATGTTTGAACTAAGTTGGGTGGCAAATAGAAGATGTACAATATGGAAGGAGCGGTAAATAATTTATTTTTTCTCCGTTACATTTCCTGAAAATAATAAGGACGTATTGGGGTCCAGTGTTAATGAACTTATTTTTTCTTTTATAGGGAATAGAAAGGTTTCTTCCTGTTTTGATACATGGATAACTTTTATTTGTTTGCCACCGGATGAATTAGTTAATTGTACTTCCAAAGGAAAGAAAAAGGAAGTTTTTTGTAATTGTTTTATTGTTACAGATACTTTTTTTTCGTGGGTTAAATAATTCCAGTTTACAGCAAGCCTGGGAATACCTGCGGTATATAACCATTGCTGAAAAAATACAGACAGATCTCTGCCTGATACTTTTTCAAAAATATTTTGAAGATCTTTTGTATCTGCATTTTTACCAGCATAGGCAGCATAAAAAGATTTAATTCCTTTATGGAAAAGAGTATCACCAAGTTGACGGCGCAGCATATGCAGTATCCAACCTCCTTTTTGATAACTGTTGGCATTCAGCAAGCCCATAAAATAGGTATCATTGTCAACAACCGGCCTGTTCGATTTTTTTGCAAATTCAATAACCTGGTCGCGGTCTTGCTCCAACATATATCTGGCAGTGTCAGCGCCATATTTTTTTTCAAAATATATTATAGCAAGATAGGTAGCGAACCCTTCGCTGAGCCAGAGGTGAGCAAAGCTTTTTTCTGTAACCATATTGCCAAACCATTGATGAGCTATTTCATGTGCCTGCGTACTTTCTGACCGGCCTGAGCCATCAACAAGTTCCTGATTGTAAAAAATAGTATTGGCATTTTCTAACCCGCCAAAATTGGTTTTGGATTGTACACTTGCTAATTTTTTATACCCATATTCACCAATATAATTTATAAAGAAGGGTAATATGTCCATAGCTAATCCGAAATCTTTAAATCCGGGCTCTTTGTCTTCCGGATATACCCAACTATAAACCGGGATGCATTCATTTATCGTTCCCGTAAGTTGTATGGCAAAATCTGCTGCTCCTATTACCATTACTTTGGTAGCCACAGGAACCTCTTCTTTCCAATGTGTCAATTTTTTATTTCCTTGGATATTGGTTTCTTCAACCATAATGCCATTTGCTATAACCTGGTAATGGAGAGGAGCAGTTACTACAAATTCTACGGAAGCTTTATCAGCAGGATCATCAATGCAGGGTATCCAGTTGTGTCCACGATTGGGCCAGTTATCTGCAAAAAAAGTACGATGACCGAACTTATTTTTAGAAATGATCAGGCCATCCGCCGGGACGCCCTTATATTCTATAATAAAAGATTGGGTTTCCCCGGGCTTTGCCTTTTTAGAAAGCTTAACTGAAATTATATCCTGCTGATGTAAATAGGTTATTTCAGTATTATTTTCTTTAATAGAATGGATGATCATGCCTTTGCCGGATCTTACTGATTTGAGATCCAGGTTAAATTGATCAATTGGCATTAAGAATTTTACAAGGATAATTGCCTTCCCGCTAATGCTGTCAGATTGGTCGGTTAGTGCAATTTCAAAACGATAGTGAACTACATCAATTTTTGGTTGGGCGCTTACGAATAAGGTTAATAAAAAATAAGTAAATAAGGCAAAAATATTTTTCATAAATGCATTAAGAAACGTGTAAATAAAAAGTATTTGGTAAAAGATAAGTTCAGAAACCTACAAGTTTTCCAGCATTTCCACCACTTTCTCCCTTTTCAAAATGACATATCCGATCCGGTCATTGCTTATGCCTTCTTTTAACTGGTAGCTGAACTGCAGCTGTCATCGTTATCGATTGTCGTTTCAAAATATTTAAAGGAAATATTGGGAAACTTCTTAAGTTCTTCACCAATTTCATAAAGATGGGTGGAGAGAATAAATAGTGAATTTTTCATTTTTATCAAGCCCTTTGATAACCGTTAGTGAACATTTCATTGCGTCCTGTACATTAGTTCCTTTAAAAAGTTCATCGATCAATACCAGCCATTTTTTTCCATTATTTATTTTTTCAATTGTGTTTTTTATTCGTTGTACTTCATTAAAGAAAAAACTTTCGCCTTTCGCGATATTATCCACTACATTGATATTACTCAGCAAGCCATCAAACAATGTAAGACGCATGGATTGCTGCAGGTACTCCCATACCAATATGCGCCAGGAAAACGGAGGAGCCTACTGATTTGATCAATGTGCTTTTGCCTGCCATATTAGCTCCGGTAAGAAAAAGAAAATTATGTTCCGGATTCATCTGCAGATCATACGCTACAGGAGTATGAATTAAGATATGGTAAAGTCCTTTTGCTTCTACCAGTGGTGACTCCTGTTCAATAAATTCCGGGAATGAAAGATTAAACGTTTTTACAGCCACTGCCATGGAATACCATGCATCAAGGCGGCTAAAAATATCTATTAGTTCAAGGGTATTGGTTTTATACCTATTGCGCAGATAATGTCCGAAATAAAGATTTTGCCGGATAGTAAATTTTGCTGACCTCTTTGTTTCAGAAAGAAACTTGTAACGGTTGTTGTTTTATGATCTGGTTTATACGGTCGATATAAATGCTGATTTTCGGAGGAAGTTCCAAGTCGCCCAGTAAAGCGAAGTATCTCCTTTATCCCCCTGAAAAAATCAGCAAAATGAGGAACAGAATATTTTACCATGGAATAATCTTCACTATGCAGCCATTTGTATAAAAAATTATTGAATGGTATTGGGTTTTTCGCTGATGGGGTCCAGGGAATAATCCAGGAACTTATCCATCACCAGCATCGTTCCATTGGTAATATCCTCCGGCCAGTCATTTACATGGTCCATAAGGGTGCGGATGACCTTTTGTGTGCCGATGATTCTTTTGAAGTCATTATGTGGCTCGGTGAAAAATTTGCGCAGCCATTCTTTACCTCCGCTGGTGCGGGTAAAATTCAATTTATGAAAAATGGAAAATTCCTCTTCCGGTGAAAGATGGAAATATCGTTAAATGAAATATTATCTATCTGCATGCCCTTGCCCCCCGAAAGATGTTTTTGATTTAATCATTAAAACGCAAATTGTTTTAAACAGTTTAGTTTTTTTGAAGGATAATTAATAAATAGAAGTTGTCTTTATCTGTCAAATTTCAATCTTTCGCCCTTCTTAGATTCATCCCATACCGGATTCCATATACCTTTTGCTATTTGCTCCTGAGGCCGGGAAAACACAAGATGACCATTTACAAAAGTATGGGTGATGGTAGCCGGAAATTCAAATCCCTCCAACGGACTCCAGCCACATTTATACAAAATATTTTCCTTGGTTACTTTTGATGTAGAGTTCAAATCCACAATAACCAGGTCTGCATGATATCCTTCCCGGATATAACCTCGTTTCTTTAATCTGGAAACAATCAGCTACGGCATGACTCATTTTCTCTACTATTTTTTCCAGCGTGATATTTGCCTTGCTTATAATAATGAAGCATCAGCAGCAATGGAATGCTGCACCAGGGAAGCCCTGCATGTGCTTTTTCAGGTAAGGTTCATTTTTTTCCTCCAAGGTATGTGGTGCATGATCGGTAGCAATCACATCCAGCCTGTCATCCAGCAATGCTTTCCATAATGCTTCTTTGTTATGTGGTGCTTTGATAGCAGGATTACATTTTATCTTATTGCCCAGTTTGTCATAATCGTCACTGGTAAAATGAAGATGATGCACACATACTTCTGCAGTGATCCGTTTTTCTTTTAGCGGAAGCATATTGCCAAAAAGCTGCAATTCCTTTTCTGTACTGATATGCAGAATATGCAGACGGGTATTATATTTTTTTGCAAGTTGAATAGCATAGAATGAAGATTCAAAACAAGCTTCTTCATTTCTGATCAGTGGGATGATCCTTCGCTGTCAATTCCCTGTTTTCTGCTTTATGCTTTCGCAGGTTTTGTTTGATGATCCTTTCATCTTCGCAATGGGTGGCAATCAGCAATTCGCTTTCGCTGAAAACTTTTTCCAGTGTGAGGGGATTATCTACCAGCAAATTGCCGGTAGAGGAACCCATGAATATTTTTATACCACAGATATCTTTCTTTCTGTTCATTGGCCTTCAGTGCTTCATCTGCATTTTCATTGGAAGTGCCCATATAAAATGAATAATTGGCCAGTGAAGTGTTGCGGCAGCAATCTCATATTTTTCTTCCAGCAGTTCCAGTGTAAATGCAGGTGGCATCGGTATTGGGCATTTCCATAAAACTGGTAACACCACCGGCAACCGCTGCTTTTGCTTCTGTATAGATAGTGGCTTTATGCGTAAGTCCCGGTTCCCGAAAATGAACCTGGTCATCAATAGCACCGGGCAACAAGATATTTTCCTTCACCATTTATTTCAATCACATTGTGTGTCAGTATGCTGATATAGCATGTCCCTATCTTTTCAATACGTCCATTTTTTATCAGTACATCGCCGTTCTGAATCCTTCCTTCATTGACGACCTGTATGTTTTTTATCAGATATATTTGCATAATTTGTTGATCGATTATCCTAAAATACTTAACTATGCAATTTAAAAAAACCCTTGTAAGACTGCTCTTATTTCTTTTCCCGTCCCTTTCAGCTGAGTTTACAATTATTACGGGCTTCTTTATTCTGCTTCCCATTGCAAGCTGGTCACAAACTACCTATTTTCCGCAGGGTGATAAACAAAATATTCTGCTGGAAAGACTGGAAATAAAGGCAGGAACGATTCCGTACTGAATTTTTCTAAAACAAAATATTTTAGCCGTAGCAAGTATGTAATGAATGGGGTGAAAAGTTATCTGCAGGAATGTCGGATGAACAGTGACTTGTCAAAAGTAGATGCTTATAACCTGCAACGAGCTTTACCTGAATAATACGGAATAGCTCACTGCAGAGGAAAGAGATGCAATATTAAAGCAAAAAACCCATTCTGAAAAACTTTTATACAACGCCTGCCAACCTGTATGAAGTACATGTAAAGGATTTTGACCTTGTCATCAACCCGGTTATACAATATGTTATTTCAAAAGAAAGTGATAATGATCAGCATCTTTTTTCTAAATACCAGGGGACTAACTGTTCGGGGAAGGATTGCCAACAAAATTGGTTTCTGCTGCTTACCTCACCGATAACCAGGAAAGAGATCCAGCCTATGTGCAGCAATTGGATCAGCGACAGGAGAGCTGTGCCGGGAGCTGGTTTTTACAAAGATTTAAAGCGCCGGTGGTGTTGATTATTTTGATGCACGAGGTTATTTTACTTTTAATGTTACCAAATACATTGATGTAGCATTTGGTTATGATAAAAATTTTATTGGTAATGGGCATCGCAGTTTATTCCTGAGTGATTTTGGTAACAGTAATCTTTTTCTGAAATTGAATACCAGGATATGGAAATTCAATTACCAGAACCTGTTCATGGAATTGCATAATGCAGATGCGAGGGTAGGAGATAAACTGATTGGATAAGAAATATGCAGTGATGCATCACCTGGATATCAATATTACCAAATGGCTGAATATTGGATTGTTTGAAGGTGTTGTATTTGGCAGGCAGAACCGGTTTGATTTTTCTTACCTGAACCCGATCATTTTTTACCGCTCTATAGAACAGCAAAATGGAAGTCATGATAATGCTGTGGCGGGTCTTGATCTTAAAGCCAATGTGGCAAAGCGATTCCAGGTATACGGACAATTAATGCTGGATGAATTCAAATTATCTGAAATAAAAGCTAACAGAGGCTGGTGGGCCAATAAATTTGGATTACAAATAGGTGCTAAATACATTGATGCGTTTGGTATTAAAAATCTTGACCTGCAGATAGAACATAACCGGGTTCGTCCATTTACTTATTCGCATCGTGATTCTGTTGCAAACTATACCCATTATAATCAGCCCCTGGCGCATCCGCTGATGGCCAATTTCAGAGAAATTATTGGTATTGCTCGCTACCAACCGGCCCCCAAATGGATGGTTCAGGCAAAAGCGATTTTTTACCAGCAGGGAAGAGATACGAGACAGTGTAAGCTATGGCAGTAATATATTTCTGCCGAGTGCTCCACCGTACCGAACCAGTGATTATGGATTTAGTATTGGTTCGGGCTGGAAGACGAATGTGATGTATGGATCGTTTCTGTTGTCGTATGAATGGAAAGAAAATCTGTTCCTGGAATTGTTTGGCGCAATCAAGAAAACAGGAAACTAAAACAGCACCAGTAACTCTCAGAAAAGTACAGTGGTTTCATTTGGTGTAAGATGGAATATGCACAGAAGGGAATTTGATTTTTAATCAAAGACAAAACAAGCCGGTATTAATGTAATAACCAATGAAAACAATTGGGAGAAAAACGAAGCCATTTTTTTAAAATGGGTTACAACTAAAATTCTTATATGAGGATTTTTATTTATCCTTCAATATGAATACTGAATACAATCATTCTTGACTGTATTTTGTCAAATACACTGGAATATTTCAAGCTTTCATCGCGGCTGTGAATATTTCCAAGACCATTGCTGATTTTTATTTCAGGAGAAAAGATAAAACTTTCAAAAAAGAAATTGAAGCCAAGACCCAGTTCCACGCCATAATCATATTTTTTGATCTTGACCAGGTCTTCTGCTTTTTTTGCCCGGGCATTGCTGGCCAGGTCTATATCTCCTTTAACACCGGTCATCATGTAAACACGAAAATTTCCAATACGGTCTGATTGAAATTTTACCTGGACGGGAAAAGTGACAATTACAGATTCTACTGTTTTATTAATTTCCGTTTCTCCGCCTTCAGGATATTTGAGATTATAATAAGATGCTTCGTTCAGTAAACATCAACTGAGGATTGAAACGGAATTGAAACCGTCAGATAATCTTGCCGTGGCCAACAAGCCCAATGCAAAGCCATCTGAATTGACAGGTTCGGCTACAAAAATACTATCGTTTTGCAAAAATCTGGAATGCAAGGGCTGTTTGAAACCTTGACATATTAGCCCCAAGCGTAATACCAAAATAATAAGGCTTGCTATCATGATCATACTGGTTCATCTCCCTGGGCTGGGCCAATAATTGTTTGAGAAAACAATAGCACCCAATAAGGAAACAGATTCCAGAACTTAATCTTCTCGGTGAGTACGGGCTTTCTTCCTGAGTAAATACAACATATTCCTAAGCTTAGCGATTTATAACGGGTATCGGGATAACCAACTTTGTTTAAAATTTCAACAATGTTCTGGCGATCAGGAAAAGCATTGGCTGATTCACACAAATACTCGATAGGCTTCTTTATTTTGCTTGAACCAACGAGCCAACTGGGGTGCCATAACTCCCATATACAGGTTGTAAAAACTGCGTACAGGCTGTTTAGGTTTTGAAAATTCAAGGATGACCAATTGTCCTCCGGGTTTTAATACCCGGAGTATTTCGGCCAATCCTTTTTCCAGGTTTTCAAAATTCCGGATACCAAATGCCACCATTCCCGCATCAAACGTATTTTCCCCAAAATTTATTGTTTCGGAATCTCCTGTCTGTAACTGGATTTTACCTGCAAGTCCTTCTTTTTCAATCTTTATTTTTCCAATTTCCAGCATTTGAGATGAAATATCGATACCATCCACTCTTTCCGGGTTGAGCAATTTGCAGGCCATGATTGCCATGTCGGCGTACCGGTAGCAACATCGAGTATGATTTTGGGATTATCTTTTTTCAAGCAACCTGATGGCCTTTTTTCGCCAGCCGATATCAGTACGTGCTGAAAGAAAGCGATTCATAAAATCATAACGACTGGCAATGCGGTCAAACATTCTCGGCTACCTGTTCTTTCTTGCTTTTTGCTGAATCTCTTTAAGGGGATGATATGATCGTGGGGTAATGTTCTGGACATGGGCGGCAAAGGTAAGGGGGTTTGTATTTTATTTATATCCTGTTTAAACTGGTATTATGACCATTTTTTTAAGATTCATTTTGATCATATTCTCCATATGCTGATTCTTCTCTTCTTCCGTTATCTTGCACCTCTATGGAAATTAGATGCCAAATATATGATCAGCAGTGCCGATTATAGGCAATGTCCTCCTCCAGACAGAGCGGAGTATGCATTTATTGGCCGAAGTAATGTGGGTAAGTCATCCCTGATCAATATGCTCTGTAATAAAAAAGCATTGGCCAAAACTTCATCAGCACCGGGAAAAACACAATTGATCAACCATTTTGATGTTTTTTCCTCAGGATAAAAAAAAATGGTATTTGGTCGATTTGCCCGGTTATGGATATGCCAAAGTATCGCAGAGCAGTCGCCGGCGCTGGGAGCAAATGATAGAAGAATATATCCGGAAAAGAGAAAACCTGGTTTGTATTTTCGTTTTGATTGATAGTCGCCATGAACCTCAAGAAGCGGATTACAAATTTTTGAATCAATTGGGAAAATGGGAAGTTCCTTTTGTTCTGGTATTTACCAAAAGTGACAAAAATAAACCGGGTGCCACATCGCGAAATGTAAAAGCTTTTTTAGATGGAATGATGGAATACTGGGAGGAGTTACCTCCATATTTTGTCACATCAGCACTAACAAAGAAGGCCGTGAATCCCTTCTGGCGTATATTGGAAAATTAAACCAGGGCTTTTCTATTAAGAGTACCAAGAATTCAAATTAGTTCTGTATCAGATTATTGCTTTTCTTTGCAGCCAATCTGGCATTAATATATGAAGAAGATCCTTTCCGAAAGAAATTTTGTTGTTTTCCTATTTGTGATGGCATTTGTCGTTTTTTCCTTTGCACAAGAAGACGCTAAAAAAGTTGAAAAAATGTATCAGGATGCTGGATTGTCCGGTTCTTCTTTAATTGGTTCCCCAAAACAAACAGCGGGAAATTTAGATTCTAATAAACCATTAGAATTTAATTTGCTGGAAAAATAAGCTCACGTTCCTTTAGTTCCTATTTTCTGTATAATTTAATATTAGTTGAATAACCTTCATCAGCTGGACGGCAAATAGTAAATTTTTTATTCAAGAGTTGCAGGTGAGAGATGGATCAGGAGGGATTTAATTTGAAGCAAGTATATGAAGCAGGTCTTTCCCGAAAAAGGTGAACCGAAAAAAATCAATTCACCACTTTATTGGCACAACTGCTGCTTGCAAATGCTTCCGGTTTGGCTTTAAAGGCAAACCCCATTCCCAGGATATAACCCATCGCTTCTTTTAATGCATCGTTGCTTTTAAAATGCGGATTGGTATTGATATCCGCATGCACTTCCATATCTACATTGTAAACAGTAAAAAGATTGCACAATTCGTATGCAATCTCAATGCTTTTGGCCACTTCCATCAACATTCTTTCCTTGATAGTGAATTGTTGCCGGGTTTTGTCATTGTGAATGAACATAAAACCGCCATGGCCTTCTCTCAGGAAAACAATCACTGTAGCAAATTCCGTTTCTTTTCCTTTTACCTGTGAGTCTGTGCCGATGCAAACCTTTAACCTGAAACCGGCTGCAGTTTCACGTTTGATTGCATTTTCAACTGCATTTATAATAGGAAGATCGATGGTATCGCCATTAAATTTTCTCCAACGCATATAAAAAAAGGTTTTCCTAAGTTATAGAAAAACCTTCATTTAAACAAAAGGGGCACGGATTATTGCTCTGTTAGTACGAACAGAGAAGAGTTTATTGACGAAGTATTTTATCGGTCCATTGGTGATTATTATCATTAAAGAATACCATATACCATCCCTTAACAAGATTACCTGTACTGATATTATTGATGCCACTATTAAGTTGTCCGCGTTTAATAATCTTACCACTAAAATCGATGATGGTATAAGTATAATTTCCCGGGGCTGGTTACAGTGATGTTATTTGAGTGGATAAGGTTGCTTAACAATTTTGGTCGTGGATCTTCGTAGTTGCTATTCAGCGTTATTGTATTTGAATAATAAACTATGCCTTCATTGGATATGATTTTTAACCTGTATTTGTTTATCGTTTTATTGGAAGTATGGTATATGTAAGACCGGGTATCAATGGTAGTTTTTACCAGGGGAATAAAATCTTTTCCATCTTGTGATATTTGCAAAATTTGCTGAGCTATCTGTTCAGCAGCATCTATGTCCCATTTGAACTGGTGTATGTTGCGTATTTGTAATCCGCTTAATTTGAATTTTGGCAGGAGAAGGGTGCTACCTGATATATAGCTCCCGGTTATGGAGTAGGAGCCAAGACTTGCATAGGAAGGAGCATATATATTTCCTTTCCCTTCTACTTTCAGGTAGTAACTTCCTGTTTTAAGAATAGTGTCGATGTTGCAATTTAAGCAAGGTACCCGGATTATAAGTATTGAGAAGGAATTCTGCTTCAGTAAATAAAGAAATTTCAAGATCAAGATTGGAACCCGCATTTCCTGCACCTACATTAAAAGGAATAGCATTTAATTGAAAGCGGGATCTTTTTGGTATGGTAAAATGATACATGTCCGCATCATTATTTTCTTCTATTATTCCTTTAATTTCAAATTGATTATTCAGAAAAGGAATAATTGTAGCACGATCAAATGTATTTCCGTGATCATCCAACCGGTAACCAAATCCATTTTTTACAGAACTGATGATAGAAAGATCGTCCTGGTAACTGGTACATCCAAATGAATTTGGACCATTACTCCATAAAGTAAAGTTGCGGCTATAACCCAATCCCATAATCGGAGCCCAGCCTATTTCACCAACTCCACGACCGGTATTATAATCTGTAATTTTATTGCAGTTTCCATCGTATTCAGATTGATGATACAGACCCAGTGTATGTCCGGCCTCGTGAGAGATCGCTTCTGCGATCTTTTTTAGATTATATCCTAATGTTGCCGGGAAAACAAAACATGGAGTATCATCTGCCCAGGTAAACGATTCAACAAATGCGACTCCACCTGTATTATTTTCATACCAACCCGAAGTGGGTGTGATGATAACTCTCATTCTTTTATCAATTGGAGCAGCGCGGAATTTTGAAAAATCTGTTGTGATGTTGATGTTGAATGGGCGAAAATCTTCGGAAACCCTATTGAAAATTTGCGATACTTGTTCCGCGTTTAAACCGGATGCGGCACAATTAATTGGACTGAGTTTCCAATTCCAACTGGTTCCCTCTACTATATGCCCGTCAAAGTCCAGAAAAATTGCTGCAGAAGCCGAAGGGTAACTGTTCAATACGGGAACCTGTGCTTCCGCAAAAATTTGCATTGCCTGGCACAAGACAAGGCACCATGACCATATCTGGATTTTCATCTGGGGCGGATTTAGTTTTCAAAAGGACGTTATCATCTAACTGAAAAGCGGCTATTCAAAATCGTTTATTCATTTACCAACTCTCTGAATTTTTTCTTTATTAAAAAATATTGTTGTTCATCTTTTTGCAAAACATACAAATCATCATGATTAAAACTGACGATACGGCCAGAATATCTGACCGTACCATCAGTAGTGGTGGTGGATGAAAGTGTCAACGTTGCGCCGTTGAATCGGGTGGAACTAACAACTACACTGTGGAGTGTATTGTTATATTTACTGGTAGCGGAAATTATTTTTCCATTAAATCCGGGTATATTTTTTTCAATAAAACCGGCATTTATTTCCTTTGCGGCTGCAACATTGCTGAAGAGCTCTTGTAGTCCGGTAATATCAAATTGAATTTTATCAGGAAGGTTAGCGAAAAGGGCAGGTTTGCCGGGGGCATGTAAATTGAGACCCTCCACCTGTTGGGCAAAACTATAAGTGAACAAGAAATTAAAGGCCAGCCAGAAGCTGCACCATTTAAGGTAAATCATTGGATATTTTTAAAGAAAAAAAGGGAATCGGTTAACAGATGTAGTGGATCTGCAACAGTTATCAGGGGGGACGGAGCTCAAAGGTTTGTAAAAGTTTTTTACAATACCAAGGTTGATGGTTAATGAAAAGTATAAATAGAGGATTAGTACTCTGGGGGAAGTCGTATATTTTCAAACCGCCCTTTAGTTATTCAATATTGGCCTGTACTTAGCATAACCAGGGTACAGGCTTCTGTCGTTTCAATATTTTGTTTCCTGGCCAGGATAACTAACTCATTATTTTCAGTGCCTGGATTGAAGATGATTCTTTTTGGGTTTACTGACAGGATATAATCATAATATTCCTGCTGATTTTTGGGATTGAGATAGAGAGTTACTGTATGAACATCCTGCAAGGGGATTTTTGCTTTATCGACCGGCACATCAGCGACCATCGTATTTTTTCTGCCAATGGCAACAACAGGATGACCCATGCTCCTTAACCGGTTTATGGCAAGAAAACTATAGCGTGCCGGGTTGTCGGATGCTCCCAAAACAAGTGTTTTTTTTTCTGTCATAACGCAAAGCTAGGATTTAAAAAAGTTGATATTGTTTTCTGGGAACCCTGCTGATAATATCAGTAAAGGCTTCCTCCAATTTTGGGTACCTGAATTTAAATCCGCTTTCAACTATTTTTTGGGGAATTACCCAGCGGCTTTTCAAAACCAACTCGGTTTCTGTACCAATCAATTTTGCACCTAGTCGTAACATCCATTCGTAAGCGGGCAATCCTATTTTCTTACCTGTTTCCTTTCTTAATAATTTCATGAATTCAGCGTTGGTAACAGGGTTAGGTGAGCAACAGTTATAAGTACCTTCCATAGATGGATGATCATTTAACCATTCAATAATATGGCATGTATCCAGAATGTGGATCCAGCTATACATCTGATTCCCGTTGCCTTGCTTTCCTCCTAATCCAAATCGCAATAAATTAAAATATGGAATTAATACACCACCTGGTCCCAGAGTGATAGCCATCCTTAAAGCTATTTTCCTGGTTGCAGAAGTTGCTTGAGAAAAAAAAGCGTTTTCCCAGGTTTTGCAAACCTCAACAGAAAATCCTTCGCCAAATTCTCCTGAGTATTCGTCTTGTGGTTTTTCGGGAGCATGTCGGTAAATTGTTGCGGAAGAAGCGTTGACCCAGAGTTTTGGTGGGTTGCTAATTTGGTTTATTGCCCTACCAATTGCATTTACAGAATTGATCCTGCTTTGAAGAATCTCTGTTTTATTTTTATTAGTATACCTGCAATTGACAGTTTTGCCGGTAAGATTAATAATAATATCTGTTCTGTTCAATTTTTTTGTCCATTCCCCCGGATTTACTCCATCCCATTTTATAAATTCAACATTTTTAAAATCAGGCGGATGAAATAAATTAAATTGATTCCTGTTATTTCTAATATTTTTTAGTTGCCTGGTGAGAATGATGATTTGATTTTCTCTGCTGAAATGTTTCGTTATTTCCTCTCCTATAAAACCAGAGCCGCCAGCTATTATGATTTTTTTATTTCTCATAGGTTTATTTAAACATCCTGATCAGGTTTCCAACAAACCAACTTTCCTCAGCTTTGATCATGGTATCTAAAGTTTTATCCGCCTGGTTTCCTAATTTCTTAATACCACTTACGGTGTCTACAAACGATTTGATGCTTTTATCTCTCCTGTCACCTTCCACTTCTTCCAATTGATCCAGCAATTTCAACATGGGTTCCAGTTCTCTTTTTTTTCTTTCTTTCACAATCAGTCTTACTACTTTCCAGATATCCTTTTCAGCTGAAAAGTATTCTTTTCTTTCTCCCGTCAGTATCACTCTGTCTGCTAGGCCCCAACTGATAAGTTCCCTGATATTCATATTTACATTACCCCGGCTGATATTTAACTCCTCCATCATATCGTCCTGCGTTAGGGGATCGGGGCTGATCAATAATAAAGCATGGATCTGCGCCATCGTTCGGTTAATTCCCCAATTGGTGCCAAAGGCGCCCCAGCTGCCGATGAATTGTTGTTTGGCTTCAGTTAATTTCATAAACCAAAAATAGAGCAGAATATTGAAGTTTCAAAATATACTGAAAATATAATTACCTGTAACAAAATCAAAATATAATCAAAATAAAAAAACCATCTTCTGTAAAGAGATGGTTTTTTATTTTTTAAAGTTCAATTTTATTATACCAGCATCTTCAATGGTTCTTCCAGTAAGCTTTTCAACGTCTGCAGGAAGGCAGCACCTGTAGCGCCATCCACTACCCGGTGATCGCAACTCAGTGTCACTTTCATCACATTTCCGGCCACTACGTTACCATTCTTCACTACAGGCACCTGGCTGATACCACCTACTGCTAAAATACAAGCATCGGGAGGATTAATGATTGCCGTGAATTCGTCAATACCAAACATACCCAGGTTGGAAATTGTGAATGTATTTCCTTCCCAGTCTGAAGGCTGTAATTTTTTATCCTTTGCTTTTTGTGCAAACTCTTTTACCTCTGCACCTATCCGGGACAATGATTTGGTATCGGCCGATCGAACCACGGGAACCAATAGACCATCTTCCACTGCTACTGCCACACCGATATTTATATCATAGTTGGTGCGTATCTTATCACCCAGCCAACTACTGTTGACGGCTGGATGTTGTTTCAGGGCTACTGCACATGCTTTCAGAACGAGGTCGTTAAAAGATATTTTTACTTTGCCTGATTCATTCATTTTAGCGCGGCCTGCTACAGCAGCATCCATATCGATCGTCATCGTAAGATAAAAGTGCGGGGCAGAAAATTTGCTTTCGGCAAGTCGTTTGGCAATAACTTTTCGCATTTGAGATACCTGAACGTCCTTAAAACCTTCAGACCTTTCTCCACCACCTTTTGCAACCTGATTTTGTTCATCTCTGCTGGTAGAGGAAGGTTTATAATTATCAATATCAGATTTCACAATCCGGCCCGAATCTCCACTGCCACTCACTTTGCTTATATCAATTCCTTTTTCAGCGGCTAATTTTTTAGCAAGAGGCGATGCTTTTATTCTTCCATTCTCTGAAGAGGTCATTTCCTGATGACTGTCGCCAGCCGATTCCTTTTCTTTATCAGGAGAAGAAGTTTCCTTTGCGTCTGTTCCGGAGTCCGGTGCCGACGAAGAAGCCCCACCTTTTGATGCAGCTACAATGCTCTCAACATCAACTTTTCCTTCTTCTCCAATAATGCATAACAAATCATTCACTGCAATCTTTTCTCCTTTTTGTGCTCCCTGGTAAAGCAGCTTTCCATTTTTATAACTCTCCAGTTCCATAGTGGCTTTATCCGTTTCAATCTCAGCAAGTACTTCGCCCTTTTTTACTGTATCTCCAACATTTTTATTCCAACCCGCTATAACACCTTCAGTCATTGTATCACTGAGTCGTGGCATCAACACCACTTCATCCATTTTTGAAATGTCAATTGCAGGCGAAGTTTGTGTCTTTGGATTTTGGATCTGCCTTTTCAGGTGCGGCCTGTGGTTTATCCTTTTTTTCAGGTTGAGCTTTTTCTTCCTTTTGTTCTGGTTTGGCAGCTGTAGAGCCACCAGCACTTACAAGAGAAGAAACATCTTCACCTTCCGCACCTATTATGGCCAGAAGGTCATTTACCTGTAATTTGCTTCCTTTGTCTCCACCCATATGCAACAAAGTGCCGTCTTTATAACTTTCAAGTTCCATTGTGGCCTTGTCCGTTTCTACTTCAGCAAGCAAGTCACCCTTTTTTACAGTATCACCCACTTTTTTATGCCAGGCAGCAATAACACCTTCGGTCATCGTATCGCTTAGGCGGGGCATCAATATCACTTCAGCCATGTAGCTTTAATTTTGGTCGAAATTAAGGTAAATTGATGAATGATAAACGGCTGAATCTTCAATAAGTCATTACAAGGAATTTTGTAAAAATTAAACAGGATACCAAATAAATCCCATCTGTCGTATATTTTTTCTTTGAAGTAGTTTAATAATCAAGGTCAAGTTTTAGACGGTCCTTCAGCTCTTTTAACAAGGGATATTGTTCAGCCATTTTCAAAAACTGTTCCTTCGATGAAAGTGTAGCATCTTCAACTGGCCGATTCAGTTGGTTTTCACGAACCATTACATTAAACTGAAGTGCTTTATTTAACAATCGTTCCTGCAAAAAAGAAAATAGTTGATTTCGTTCCTGCTCAATAAATTTTTGTTCAATGTTGCTGGCTGTAATCACCTCAAAAGAGTTTTCATCCTTTATTAATATTTCAGCCAGTTCAAAAGGTTGAGCGGCCGGGTTCCTGGCATCTTTTAATTTTTGAATATAACCCGCCCAGGCTGTAAGTAAGGTGTCAGTAAGTAAAGGCTGATTGTCAGGGCCCCCGGTTGGCGCACCGTTGTTTTTATATTGCTTACGAATTTTATTGAGAGCAGTGAGTCTGTTTGAAATCGGGTTCTTCTGGCTGGGTATTTCAGGTTTATAATTAGTACCTTCTTCTGCCACTTTTAATTTTTCTGCATCTTCCGTCTCAATTATCAATTTTGTTTCTGCCCCGGGAACCTTTGTTGTGATATTTTTCCTTACATCCTCAGTCCCGGAAGAAGATTTTTTTTTCGGACTGATTTCAATGGGTATTATCTGTTTGAAGGCTACCGGTCGTGCTGAATCAATTAGTTTTTTTTTACTTATTCCATTTCCGTCTGAGCTAAGATCTATAGCTTGTTGTAGGTAACAAAGTTTGATCAGTACCAATTCAACATGGAGTCTTTTATTGCGGGCAGCTTTATAATTGATCTCTGCTTCATTCAGGATATTCAATGCACTGATCAGCAAAGCGATAGAAACCTTCCTGGAGGTTTCAACATATTTGTCCTTAAAGCTTTCCACCACTTCAAGCAAGATAGCCGCTTTTTCATCTTTACATACTAAAAGATTGCGGATAAATTCTGCAAAACCATTTAGCACCAGGTCTCCTTCAAAACCTTTTTGGTTGATATCATCAAAAAGAAGCATGGCGCCGGCGAGATCCTGCTCCTCCATACAGTTGAGCATTTTGAAATAATAATCGGCATCCAGGATATTAAGATGTTCCAGTGTATTGGTATAAGTCAGTTCTCCATTGGTAAAGCTTACGATCTTATCCATTATGCTAAGCGCATCCCGCATGCAGCCTTCGCTTTTTTGGGCAATCACCTGCAAGGCAGCTTTCTCTGCTTTTATTTCTTCCTTGTCACAAATTTCCTGCAAATGCTCCACCGTATCATTGGTAGTAATGCGTTTGAAATCGAATATCTGGCACCGGCTTAGGATGGTGGGAAGGATTTTATGTTTTTCTGTTGTAGCCAGAATAAAAATCGCATAAGGTGGTGGTTCTTCCAGTGTTTTCAAAAAAGCATTAAAAGCTGAAGAACTCAGCATGTGTACCTCATCAATGATATACACTTTGTATTTACCGGCCTGCGGTGCAAAACGAACCTGTTCTACCAATGTTCGGATATCATCCACCGAATTGTTGCTGGCTGCATCCAGTTCATGAATATTCAGCGATGTACCTTCATTAAAAGAAACACAGGAATGACAGGTATTACAGGCTTCACCTTCTTTAGTTTGGTTTTCGCAATTGATTGTTTTGGCCAGTATCCTGGCACAGGTTGTTTTACCAACTCCTCTTGGACCGCAAAATAAAAATGCATGGGCCAGTTGATTATGCCTGATCGCATTTTTCAAAGTAGTGGTAATATGCGACTGTCCGACAACAGTATCAAACAGTCTGCGGTCTGTATTTTCTTGCTGAAACGATAAATTTATCCATAGACCTCAACCCCCGTAATAACCGATTATTTTATTTGTAATCAACCAAAGTGCAAGATAAGAAAGCATGATTGATCGGTCACTGAAAAAAGTTCCTGTTGATAAGTTGGTAATTATTTTATACTACGTGGCTTATACTATCGGATGTGTCTTAAATTCTTTTGTCCTGTCAAACAAATATCGGTAAGTAGTCAGCTTTCTGCTGCGATAGGTGCCCAAACCCTCTGCTACATTGATCATTTTGGGGTTAAATTCACCTATCCATTGCATTTCATATTTATGATACAAGGGTTTCGGTTGTATCAGTTTGGCGCCTTCCATGATGAGATATGAATCGACACCACGTCCCTGCATTTCCGGCACGATGCCAAATACCAGGCCCACAAATTTGTCTGGCCTGATGGTCTTTTTTAACCAAAGGAATTTAAGTTTATGAAACAGATCGAATTGTCCCTTAAGATGTTTAAACCACTGATTAAGGTCAGGCAGGTTGATCCATATAGCAATCGGTTCATTTTTATAATAGGCAAACCAGCAAATCTTTTCATCCAACACTGGTTTCATGGACTGGAACATTTTAAGTACTACTTTTTTGTCAAGTTGTTTTAACCCGCCATGCCCAGCCCAGGCTTTGTTATAAACAATAGTAAAGTCGCTGGCAAATTTTTCTAACTGATTTTTTTTGATGTGAACCGCAGAGAAATCAGGATCAGCTTCGCAGGCATCATGCCGGTCGTAATATTTTTGTTTTACTTTATCTACCGTGTTTAAAGCAAAACAGGCCTGGTTATAAAATCCCATGAAACCATAATTTTCAAATAATTGCTGGTAATACGGAGGATTGTAGTTGAGGCAGTAGACGGGCGGTTCAAATCCTTTTACCAGCAAACCCCACCAACGATCCCGCTCGCCAAAATTTATAGGCCCATCCATTGCCTGCATCCCTTTTTGCAGCAGCCAGTGCTTTGCCACATCAAATAAAATATCGGCAGCATCCTGGTTGTTGATGCAATCAAAAAATCCAATGCCACCTACGGGAACATCATCTCCTTTATTTTTATATTTTTTATTGGTAAATGCCGCAATACGGCCAATCAATTTTCCTTCCTTACTTTTTAATACCCATCTTATTGCCTCACCCTGGCGGAAAGCTTTGTTCCTTTTTTTATCGAATACATCTGAAATGTCTTTATTGAGTGGTTGTATATAATTAGGATTATTTCCATTAATAACAATGTTCACTCTTAAAAAATCACGAATTTTTTTTCTGTCATTTACCTCCTCAAGCTGCATATAAAAATCTTTGAAGAGCAAAAGTAACAGAACCTCTTTAAACAAATAGAGGTGGTCAATTTTTACAAAGGTTGATCTTTTCCGTCAGAAATTGTTTTTCTGAAACTGATGTGGTTAGTCGCAATGCTTTTTCAAAATACTTTTTTGCCTTCAAATATTCCGCCATTTCCAGGTATAATTCTCCAAACGCTGCAAAATAAAGATGATGAGTTTCGAGACCTCGAATTTCTCTGAGCTCCCTGAGAGCCTGCTGCTTATTAATGGCATAAGCTGACGCAATGGCTTTGTTCATAGCAACAACCGGGTTCGGCTGCAATTGATAAAGTATTTCATATAAATGGTAAATGGATTTCCAGTCCGTTTGTTCTATCGATAAAGCAGCTGCATGAGTTGATGCTATAGCAGCTTCCAGGTGGTAGGCAGATACTTCAAAGGGTTCGGCCGCCATGTCAAGGTGATCAAATCCTTTTTGGATCAACTGTTGATCCCATTTACTTCTGTCCTGGAATTTTAAAATAATGATATTGCCGTTTTTGTCGAGACGGGTTCGCAACCTTGAAGCCTGGAAACAAAAAAGGGAATACAATGCATTTGTTCTTGGAAAACGGGTTAGCGGATGTTGTGTTAAAAGGAAGCAAAGCCGCATTGCTTCTTCACACAGGTCCTCCCGGATAAGATGGTCGGGCTGCGATGAATTATATCCTTCATTAAACAGAAGGTATAAAGATTTTAATACTGCATCCAGCCTGCCTTGTAAATCATCTCCCTCAGGCGTTTCCAGTTCAATTGATTCGGATTTAATTTTTTCTTTTGCCCGGTAAATTCTCTTTGCAATAGTTTCATCCGTTGTTAAAAAAGCGTTGGCGATTTCGGTTACGCTTAACCCGCAAAGAGTTTTTAGTGTAAGTGCAATCTGTGATTCCGGAGCAATTGACGGATGACAACAGGCAAACATCATTCTTAGTTGGCTATCCTGTATTTCATTTTCCATAAAAAATTGGTGAACGGTCGTAGTTAATGTCCATTCGGATTCCAGCAGGCGGATATATTGAGGCCTGATGTCCTTAAACTTTTTCTGACGACGCAGAAAGTCAATGGATTTATTTCTGGCAACACGATATAACCAGGCGGTCGGGTTGTCCGGGATTCCGTTATAACTCCAGGTATTCATTGCCTGTACCAGGGTGTCCTGAACAATATCCTGGGCAGTTTCCATGTTTTGCAAACCCAGTAACCGGGATAAAACGGAAATTATTTTTCCCGATTCATGCCGGAACAGATGATCTATAGTTTGATGAATGGTTTCTGCAGACCTCACAACATTTCTTTAACGCAATGTAGTTTTATTACTTGTAAGCCTCTGAGCCGTAAGCCTGGCCTTTACCCGTTTGGCATAGCTGGCGAAGACTTTCCATGTATCTGCCCCAGCTAAAGGAACAACTGGCATAAAAATCGTCGGTCGCTTTCCAGTTATCATGTTCAAAACGAATCCGGGTCTTTCCATCATTATCATCCAACTGAAATTGAATAATTGTTCCTATCCAATCTTCCGGCCCTGCCACACACTCCCATTTTAGCAATTCATTTTTTTTCATTTCGGTTACTTTCATGTCGTTTCCGAACTCACCAAACCTAAATTGGATAATTCCACCCGGCTTGCTGTCTCCACTGGTTTGTATGGTCCACCATCTGGCAAGTTGGTCTGTATGGGTGATTGCATCAAAAACCTTTTCCCTTGATGCGGCTATATGAAATAAGTGTTTTATCGCTGCCATGTTTAAATGATTTTATTTTCAATAATTTTTTTTAACAGTTGCAGATCTTTTCGGTTGGCTCTCCTCATCATAAAAGACATAAAAGGAGCAAAAACTTTTGAAAACCCTGTTGGAATACCCCTGTTTCTTAATGTCATGCGGGTTGTTTGTTTATCCATTTCTTTCCAGGTATAAGTCGTTTCCATCGGGAAAGGTCCATCAGCTGTTTTCATAACTAATTTTTCTCCGGGTACCCATTCTGTAATCTCATATACATATGATAATTGCCTGCCCAGGAACTGTGCTTTGAAAGCAATTTGAGTTCCTTGATGCATAGGTGCTGAGGTAATCCATTCCACGGATTTTATATTTTTATACCAGGCTGTCGCATTATCCGGATTGGAAGCAAAGGCTGCTACTTCTTCAGCATTTGCTGAAATTATTATTTCGCTAATGACATCTACAGTTTTCATTTTAGTCAGGATTAATTATAACTCATAGCTTCCCCGGTAAAATATTTTTTTAATAAACCCAATTGTCCCAGATCATAACTTTCATGTTGAGTTAGAAATGCTAAAGTTCCTCCATTGGTAAAGTCACCTATAGGACTTTTTATGGGTGAATCAGCGGCCAGTTGTTCTTATGCGACCTTTCTGCAAATTTACATTTCAACTTTCATTACCTGCCTGAGCTGGACTGTTCCTCCCGCATCAAAATCAGGGTAATCTTTTGAAATAGCTACAGCTTCATTCATGTCTTTTGCTTTTATAATGAAAAAGCCTCCCACTACTTCTTTTCCTTCAGTGTAGGGACCATCTGTCACCGTTTTTCCGCCTTTGCCCTTTATTATTTTTCCACCGGGTATCAATGGTTCGCCGGCTACATATTGATGTGTTTTATTTAATTTATCTATCCAGGCCATCCATTTCCCCATGTGTGCCTGCATTTGTTCCGGGCTTGCGCCATTCATCTGTGCGCCTTGAAAAATGAGCATAAACTTTTCCATAATGAATTGTATTAATTTTTTAGAAATAAATGTTTTTACATATTCAATTGCTGAAGTTCTCTCACCTCAACCGTGCCTTCATGATCAAGAAGCGGGCAGCCTTTTGCTAATTGTACTGCTTCCGAATGATCGGCTGCTTTGATCATCAGGTAACCACCTACTATTTCTTTTCCTTCAGTAAAGGGTCCGTCGGTTACATTTTTTTTACTTCCATTTATTACTGAGCCTTCCTTGCCAAGAGGAAGCCCTGATACAAATTTTCCCTCTTTCCCCAGGTTTTCCATCCATGTTTTCCATTTGGCCATGTGGGCTTTCCATTTTTCCGGATTTTTTTGTTCATCTATTCTTCCGGCGTCTCCACCGCGGAATAGGAGCAAGTAATCTTTCATAATAATTTGTTTTTGCGATTAAATAATAGTTTCAGGTATATAACGACTGATTTTCTTCATTCCGGACAAATGAAAAAAAATTATTAAAGAATTACTCAAAATGTGATGTGAACGGTAACGAATTTTCCAGTGACAGACAGAAACTTGTTTTAATAGAGCAGTAGTGAAGAACGGTCTGAATAAACAGACGGATTTTGTTCATACCAAGATAACCAAAAAAACCTTTCCGCCCGGAAAGGTTTATGATAACGGAGTCGCCGCACGTATTTTATAAAGTTCGGGTAAACATTTTTTTCATTAATTGCCGATCGTGTCCATAAATATCTTCCCGGAAATTGAGTTCACCTTCTTCATCTGCCCAGGCTGTATAATAAGTGATCAGGACTGGAACCGGTTTTTTTAAGGGTACAAATTTTTCTTCCCCACTATTCATAGCCGTATTAATTTTTGAAGCATTCCATTCTTTATTATTTCGTAGCAGGTAATTCGCCATGCGTTCGGGATCACTCAGCCGGATGCAACCATGGCTAAACGCTCTCTTATTACTCGCAAATAAACTTTTGGATGGGGTATCGTGAAAATAAATATTAAAAGAGTTGGGGAAAAGAAATTTCACTTTACCTAAAGCGTTGTCGCCGCCGGGGCGCTGCCGGATTTCCGGCACACCATTGTTCTCACCCGTCTGTTCCATGTTGTGGCTTTCAAGATAGCCGGGATCTTTTTCTATGGCGGGTAAAATTTCATTTTTTACTATACTGACCGGTACATTCCAGTAGGGACTGAAAACAACCTGGTTTAGGTTGCCGGTAAATACACGGGTATCATGTCCCTCCTTTCCAACCACCACTTCCATGTCGAATACTTTTTTATTATTCTCAATGGCGTGCAGAATAAAAGCCGGAATATTAACCAGGAGAAGGTCACCCTGTGGTTGCACGGGAAGCCAGCGCATACGGTCCATATTGATCAACAATTGTTGTATTCGAAGCGAAACAGGAACATTCATTTCCGTGAGAGTAGTTTTATTGACAAGGCCATCTGCCTTTAATCCATGTCGTCGCTGAAATTTTTTTACACCCGTTTCCAACGTATCAGTAAAAACCATGGAGGTATCCGTAGCATCCATATCGGCGGTTAATTGTAATCTTTTTTTAATCAGGATTATTTCTGGCGAGGTCATTCCCTTTTTTAAAACTTTTTTGTCATCAGGAATTAGCGGCCAGCCACCTTTTGTATGAATATCATAATAAAGAGCCAGGTTTTTCTTAAGTGCGCCATAAGATGGATTTACATCCTCGTAATACTTATCATCCTTATGTTTCTTTTTCAATAAGGAGTCTGCGAGGTACAGGGCATCTTGTTTAATAGATGGAATAAAACGCTCCATTTCCTTTCTTTTTACGTATTCGGATTCATAAGCCAGTAATGTGTGCCGGATAAATTGTGCGGTCAATTGTAGTTCTGTGTTGATAAATGACTTATTCTTTGCTGAAGGCGTAATGCTATCATTCGTGATCAGGTAATCCATTCTTTTTTTTAATTCTTTATTATCTAAAGTAGTATCGTCACTGGAAGAGGTGTGATGGTTATGCAGGTTCCAAAAGCCTCTGGCCTGTTCTGTAAGGCCGTCACTGGAAAACCAGGCAAATTGAAAATTGCGGCTATTGTAAAAACTAAGTAAGCGGTGGCTGATGGAATCGGGAATATTTTTCTCAATTATATATTTTTCGACTGCCCCACTGTCCATAAAAAGATCGCTATATGAATTAGAAGCATTTATATAATTATTTCTGGCCGTGATCTTTTTCTTTTTTACTTCAGTTCCACGGCTGTTATCGTTGTTATTTTTACAGGACGTTAACAGGAGCAAACCCAGAGACAGGTAAAATAATAATTTTTTCATGTGTCATCGTTTGCAAAGATTATGCCTGTGGAAATTATTTTTCCTCGGGACGGAAGGCGAATGAATTTGAGAACTTCGCCAAAAGCAGTAGACTGGTTTGAAGGAAAATCTTTAAATCATTTTTTACTTTAGGTATTTCAGGACGAGGCAGAGATTTAAAAAAAAGGCGCATTATTTAAAGCGCCTTTTTCCATGCAAAAGAAAAATTAGTCTTTTTTATTTTTTGATGGTTCCCCTTTCAAATATTTATCGAGAAAGGTTAATATTTGTCCATAACCCTTTATCTCATTTTCTTTTTTTATAAATCCATGTCCTTCGTCGGGGAAGATGACATACTCTACCGGTACATTATTTTTCTTAACGGCAGCTACTACTTCATCACTTTCTATTTTCAAAACTCTCGGATCGTTGGCTCCCTGCAATACCATCAATGGTTTTTTGATATTAGCTGCATGCAGTAATGGTGAATATTGTTTTAACCGGACAGTGTCTGCTGAATTAGGATCACCAATCTCTTCGTATAATGCTTTTTTAAACGATTCCCAATATGGAGGTACTTCTTTTAAAGTGCGCAGCCAGTTGGACACACCAAACAAGTCAACACCAACATCGAATTCATCTGGCTGAAAACATAGTGCGGCCAGGGTCATATAACCGCCATAGGACCCGCCAAGAATACCGATTTTAGAAGAATCAATATAGGTAAGGGAAGCCAGGTATTTTTTACCCCATACCACATCTTTAAGGTCCTTGTCGCCATGATTACGGTTATCCATTTTGAAGAAGGTTTTTCCATAACCGCTGCTGCCACGGTTGTTCACATCCATGACGGCATATCCATGGTTAACGAGGTACTGGATCAAAGAAAAATAATATTGACCAGCCTGTCCGCCCGGGCCGCCATGTACAAATACCACTGCGGGTGCTTTGTTTTCAATTGTGGCCTGCTGAGGTTTATAATAGATAGCTGGTATTTCCAATCCATCAAAGGATTTGTAACGCACTACCTGTGCCGATACCAGGTCAGCTTCATTAATATCGGGGTTGAGGGTTACAGTCTGTTTTTTTAGTTTTTTAGAATTGAAATCATAGCTATACAGGTTGCCCGGCGCTTTGGAACTACCTACATTCAGGATCATCTTGTTCTCACTTCGGGAGATACTTACACCTTGTATATTTCCATCTTCAATCTTCGGAAATTCAAGTTCTTTCCCTGTTTGATGATCAAAGAGGTGAAGTTTGTTGGCTCCATCTTCATTCACATAGATCACCCGGTATTTTTCATTGAATGATTTGGTCATCCATACCACATCCCATTTATCGCTGTATAATTTTTCTTTCTCACCGGTACCAATATCATACTTCGAGATATAGGTAAATTCACCACCTTCATCTGTCAGGTAATAAAGCGTCTTATTGTCGAGAGAAAACTGAAGTGGTCTATTGTTACATTCAATACTATCCGGATTGATCTTTTTCAGTTGCCCGGTCTGCTGGTTGAGCAGGTAGAGATTGGAAAAAGTAGTAGTTACCGGTTCTACAAGTGCCAGGTATTTCTCATCCGCAGACATAGCGCCAGCGTCAAATCCATTATCATTCTTGTAGATCATGATACTGGTCCAGTTGCTGGTATCCATTTTATACATGTCGAAAAACATGGGATTTCTTTTGTTAGAAGTATAGTATAAAAATTTATTATCCCGGCTCCAGCCCCAGAAGCTGGCTTTTTCCTTTTCACCTGGAGTAAGATCTTTGATGGTACCGTCTGCTTTCCGGAGAAAAAGATGGCTATTCTCGTTACCGCCTTTGTCAGAATTGTAAATAATGTTTTCAGTGCCCGGAATAAAACTATCTGCGAAAACGGATTCTTTATCCGAATTGGTCAGTTGGGTCTTATTGCCCGATGCCAGGTTAATCTTATAGGCATTGAAGATGCCGCTTTCATTGCTGGTTACAAGAAGGTTTGCATCATCGGAACTAAGAGAGCCGCCAAAGACTTCGGAACTTTTGTAAAATTGTTCAATACTGTATTGCTTTACATCGCGGTGTGGTTGTTCTTTTTTATCACTATCAGCACAGGAAAATAATAAGATAACTGCGAGGGCTGCCATTAATCGTTTCATAAATAATAGTTGTTGGTTTGAGGGGGAAGTTAAAATTTAATGTTTAAAATAATCAGGTTAATTAAAGTTTGGATAGTTTGAAACACAGGTGATATCAAAAAAATTAAGTAGTAGCCTTGCCTGACTCAATGAAAAAAATGTTTTCTGATTATGCGTGATGTGAGTGGCGAACCTGATCCTGATCCGCCGTGGTGGACACAACCACAACCCAATTAAGGCCTGGAAGCTGGTGAAATAATCGTTCTGCTCACTTTTAAATTTACATGGTTATCAAATTTGCACATTCATCCCGCTCCCTTACCTTTGCGGCCAAAATAATACCGGTAGTTCCGGAACTCTCCAAAAATATTGATATGGCAAATGTTGGTAAAGTAAAGCAGATCATTGGCGCCGTCATTGATGTGCAGTTTGACGGTTCTCTTCCTGATATTTATAATGCATTGGAACTAAAAAAAGAAAATGGCGACACGCTTGTTCTTGAAGTGCAACAGCACCTTGGGGAAGATAGTGTACGAACTATTGCGATGGACGGAACGGAAGGTCTTGTTCGCGGCACCGAGGTAATTGATACTGGTAAGGCAATCGCTATGCCGGTTGGTGAAGCAATTAAAGGACGTCTGTTTAATGTAACAGGTGATGCGATCGACGGCTTGCCTGCAGTGTCCAAAGCACAATGGTCGACCAATTCACAGCAAACCTCCTGCATTTGAAAACCTGAGTACTTCCACCGAAGTGTTGTTTACAGGTATTAAGGTAATTGACCTCATCGAGCCCTATTCCAAAGGTGGTAAGATCGGTTTGTTTGGTGGTGCCGGAGTTGGAAAAACCGTATTGATCCAGGAATTGATCAATAATATTGCGAAAGCATATGCCGGTGTATCTGTATTTGCCGGTGTAGGAGAGAGTACCCGTGAAGGAAATGACCTGATGAGAGAAATGATTGAGGCAGGCATCATGAAATATGGTGATGCCTTTAAACATAGTATGGAAGAAGGTGGATGGGACCTGAGTAAAGTTGATATGAAAGAGCTGGCTGAATCAAAAGCTACTTTCGTATTCGGGCAGATGAATGAACCTCCCGGTGCCCGTGCAAGAGTTGCACTTTCGGGTTTAACGATAGCTGAATACTACCGTGATGGTGATGGAGAAGGTAAAGGACGTGATATCCTTTTCTTCGTTGACAATATCTTCCGTTTTACCCAGGCAGGTTCAGAAGTATCTGCATTGTTGGGCCGTATGCCCTCAGCGGTAGGATACCAGCCTACCCTGGCCACCGAAATGGGGATAATGCAGGAACGCATCACTTCTACAAAAAATGGTTCGATCACTTCTGTGCAGGCCGTTTATGTGCCTGCGGATGACCTGACCGATCCGGCACCGGCAACAACTTTTGCACACCTTGATGCAACAACAGTTTTGAGCCGTAAAATTGCCGATCTTGGTATCTATCCTGCGGTTGATCCTTTGGATTCCACTTCACGTATTCTTACTCCGAAGATTGTAGGTGATCTGCACTATGATTGTGCAAACCGTGTGAAATTTATCTTGCAACGCTATAAAGAATTACAGGATATTATTGCCATCCTTGGTCTTGGATGAACTTGAGCGATGAAGATAAAATGCTGGTAGCCCGTGCAAGAAAAGTACAGCGTTTCCTTTCCCAGCCCTTCCACGTGGCGGAAGCGTTTACGGGTTTGAAAGGAGTATTGGTGCCCATTGAAGAAACGATCCGTGGTTTTAATATGATCATGGATGGCGAAGTAGATGAATTGCCTGAAGCAGCCTTTAACCTGGTGGGTACTATTGATGATGCGATTGAAAAGGGCAAGAAATTGACGGCGCAGGCACAAGGATAAGAATCCGCCCGTCTTACTTGTGCATGGCTTAGTGAGGAAGATTTGATTACTAAAGTTTAAAGTAAGTTGCATGATTGTTTACCGCCTTCAGTACTACTATCGTCGCTGATGCGTCGCACCTTCAACTTCTGTTCTTATCAACTTTAACAAAGTTCATTTACTGCTTAAAGGTTGTAAGTGGCGGTCCGCTCTAGAGGGGATTTCGAGCCGGGATTATGAACTTGAAATATTAACACCAGAAAAAAAAATTATACAGCGGCGAGGTATACGGTGTTCAAATGCCGGGTATCAGTGGTAGCTTTGAAGTGCTGGACAAACATGCACCGCTGGTGAGTGCATTGAAAGCCGGTCGGGTAAAAATTTTAAAAGATAAACAAAATCATTTTGCATACTTCGATATACAGGGCGGATTTGTTGAAGTGCTCAACAATAAAGTGACTGTATTAGCTGAAGGAGCAATACCGGTAGAAGCTGCCTGATTAATTAGTTGCCTCTTCCACTGAGTAAAGATCTTACAGGGGCAGATAAATAGACTGGCGAAAAACCAGCCTATCCGGATTGTGAAAACTGTTCATGGCCCTCCTGATTTTTATTCGGGGGGCTTTTGTCTATAAAAAATACAGGATACTGGTTCCCGCATTTTCAGTTTATTTTTTGATTATATTTCTTTTAGTGCTTATTTGTATGTTTGATAAATGAAAATTTTAATCTGCTCTTCAGTTTTCTTTTTCTTGTCTCAGCGGGTTTGCAATACAACGATCCTGACCCTTATATCTGGATACCCATTTATCTGTATGGAACTGCACTTTGCTGGCTGGCATTCCGAGAATAAATTTTATCCAAAGGCATACTTGGCAGGAATATTTAATTTTTTCTGGCTATGCTCTTTATTTATTTTTTACGGCATGATGGAGTACTAGACTGGATGGAAAAACATAATGCAGAAAATATTGCCGGCAGCATGAAGCCACCAAACCCTGGATAGAAGAAACCAGGGAATTCTTTGGATTGGTAATTTTGATTATTGTACTGCTATTGATCTTTGGTATGCCAGGAAAAAACTCCGTATAAAGTAAATGGGTACATGTACCGGTAATCTATGTTTAATTAGATTGCTGTCTTCTTTTCTTTAATTGTTCATCCGCATAAGCGAATGCTTTTTTCATCATATCCGTTTTGCGAAATTCATATTTGGTCCGGATATTTTCTTCCTCCTTGGCCACCGATACAAACATTGCATCAATAGCACGGGCTGCGATAAAATCGGTAAGATTACTTTCCAGGGGTTTATTGATAAAGGGAATTTTGTTATAAATATTCACAAGATTGTTCCAGTCTTTATTGGCACCTTCCGTTTTTACCGTGCTGTCAACAATAGGGCGAAAAGCCGTCATCAGTTCTGGCGACATGGTTGTTTTAAAATAATCAGTAGCAGCATGTAAATTATCAGTCACCAAAATACCGGCTGCATCCCGGATTGACATTTGTTTTACAGAATTCAGAAAAATGGGTTTGGCGGCAATAACAGCCTGATGACATAGCCCGGGTAAATTTTGCCGGTAACCTGGTTCACCATTTTATCCATTCCAATATCCTGTAGAGTTTTTTCGATTTTGGCTGCATCACCCGGAAATGCAAATCGTACAAGCGGATTACCATTTGGATCGGCAAAGGCATTGAAACCACGGAAAAGTCCCTGTGACAAAGCATCTTTCAAACCGGCTGCCATTTCAAATTCAGAAATGCCAATTTGTGACGCAATTTGTTTTAAGTGAATCGCAGGAGGAAAGAAACAGGGATAAAGCTCAGTACAGGATACCAGGCATAAATTCGTTTCATAGTATATGTTTTGTAATGGATGGTTAAAAAGTAAGATTGAGTTGCAAATTGGGTAGAAGAAAGGAGATCATGGCTTCATTATAATTTTGGATGTTCGCCGTTAAAATATCCAGGATTTTTCCCGGATAAATATTCAATTCAATTGGGGATCGGTAGGAAAATGGATCATCATTTCATAATCTCCACCCAGATGTTTGAGAGATTCTTTCCATACATCTTCGGCGCTGGTTTGAAAAATAAGTTTCCGGTTGGCTTGTACGGTGATCCATGATTTTTCTTTTATCTCTTCATTCAATTGGCCATCGCTCCATCCGGAATAGCCAATATAAAAACGGATCTTTTTAAAATCCATTTCTCCGTTTTTGATCATTTCTACGACTTTACTGAAATCACCTCCCCAGTATACTCCTTTCATTACTTCTTCACCGCCGGGAATATCTACCGGGATACTGATGCAGAAAATGGATCGTATCCATTTGAACAGGACCGCCATAATATACCGGTAATTTGAAACCTTCCACATCAGGGATCAATTCATCCAGCGTATTTTCATATTTGCGGTTTAGCACAAATCCGAAACTGCCTTCTTCCCGGTGTTCACAAAGAAACACCACTGTCCGCAAGAAAATTGGGATCTTTCAGAAATGGATCTGCAATTAATAATATGCCTGGTCCGGGATCAATCATACTTCAAGTTAATAATTAAATCTTTTTAAAAAAACTCCTGTTTTAAATTGATATGAATTTCTGGTATCCTGTTTAAAGCCATCGTTAAAATAGACACGTTTAAAAAGTAGACATTGCCAGGTCGTATATTGCGGTTATTGGCCATTCGTATTTTTGCCAGATTGCACTGTATGATAAAAACCTTTTATCTTTCAGCTTAAATAATATCTCCATTTGTGAAAAGAACCTTTACAATTATTACTGTACTTAATCACCATTTCTTTGATAGGGATCATCTTTATCCAGCTATCCTGGTTGAAAAATATGATCCTACTGAAAGAAGAACAGATCAAAGGAAAAGTGGAAAGGGCGGTGATAACAGTAGGAGAAGAACTGGCGCAGTACAAAGGAAGTTATCTTAAGCAATAAGATCAGTTCTTCCAATACCATTTTCCCGGATGATTTTGCCATGGAGTTCTTACGACCTGTAACAATTGGTAAACGATTTACGGCAACAGAACTACAGGAGAAGATAAGAAAGGCTTTTAATTCACTTGAGCTTGATAAAGTAGAATTTGAATTTATGCTGGCAACCGATTAGTCCCCGAACCGGTACCATCGGCAAGATAGAATTGCAGATCAAAAAATTTTCTGTACTGAATATGAAGATAGTATCAATAATTTTTCAAGAGGCATATCCAGTTATTTGCGCCCAGTGGATCGGCAGCTGAAAACCTGGCTGCTGATGAAACGCCTTGTCGTGTCGGCGCTGGACTGGAAAGATGCCGCTATAAAAGAACTACGGTTACGAATCCTCACTTCCATCCTTTTTACGATTATTATTATTACTGCTTTTTACCTGACCGTACGGACTATGCTTCGCCAGAAAAAATTGGGTGAGATAAAAAATGATTTCATTAATAATATGACGCATGAATTCAAAACACCAATTGCCACTATATCACTGGCGGTGGATGCGTATGAAGAATGAAAAAGTATTGCAGGACAGGACTAAAATGAATTATTTCAGTTCTATCATCAAAGAGGAGAACCAGCGGATGAACCGGCAGGTGGAAACGATTCTGAAAGCTTCACAACTGGAAAAACAGGAAGTTGGATCTGAATCTGCAGCCCCTGCATGTTCATGAGGTAATCAAAGATGTGGTGGATAATTTCGCGTTACAACTGGAGGAGAAAGGAGGAAAAGCTGAATTGGTGCTCAATGCTACCAATGATCTTGATGATGGCAGATGAAGTACATTTTTCAAATATGATCAATAACCTGATCGATAATGCCGTTAAATATTCCAAAGAAAATACACCGGTTGTTATTGAAAATAACTACTCAATCAAATGGATAAAAACCTGATGATACGGGTAGAGGATAATGGTATCGGTATGAATAAAGAAACCGTAAAAAGAGTGTTTGAAAGATTTTATCGGGCGCATACGGGAAATCTTCATAATGTAAAAGGATTTGGCCTTGGGTTAAGTTATGTAAAAACAGTTGTTGAAGCGCAGGGTGGCGAGTATTAAAGTAGAAAGTGTGTTGGGCAAGGGTAGCATTTTTACTATTGATCTGCCATTGAAAAAAACTGCTTCATAAATAAAATGGAAAACCATACTCGGGATACGTTTACCAACGAAATGATGCTGACATTATACTCAGGTTTTATTTTCCCAAACCAGGCATCCATCTCCATAGCTCAGGAAACGAAACTCATTTTGTCAAGGCATGATCATATACTTTACGCCAGTCATCACCAATCAGTGCGGCTATGATCAACAATAAAGTGGATTGGGGTTGATGAAAATTTGTTATCAATGCTTTTGCAATTCGTGGCTTATATCCTGGTGCAATGATGATACTTGTGTTTTGGTTATTAATCTCTTCATTTTATTTGTCTTCATCCATTCCAGCAGTGATTGTAGTGCGTCTTGGGCCGTGATATCCCGGTCAGTGCATTTCATAAGCTTCCCATTGCCCCAACATAAAAAATTCGTGGTCACATATATTGCTTATGCCTTTTTCAGTTGCAATGGTCTTTACTCCCAGCCAATACAAACTTTCAATCGTTCGCAGTGATGTTGTACCAACCGCGAATGATAGTTTTGTCGAGTTTGGAAATAATTTGTTCAATTGTTTTCTTTGAAACATCTATAAACTCACTATGCATTTCATGTTGTTCCATGTGTTTCAGCTTTTACCGGTTTAAAAGTTCCGGCACCCACATGAAGTGTAACAAAATCTGTTTGAATATTTTTTTTGCTCAAGTGTTTCAAAAATATCTTCTGTAAAATGCAAGCCCGCTGTAGGTGCTGCCACAGAGCCATCCTGCCGTGGCATAAATCGTCTGATATCGTTCTTTATCATCCGGTTCCGCTTTTCGTTTGATGTATGGGGGTAAGGGAATGGCACCTGCATGATGAAGCAAACTCGCAAAACTCATTTCGGTATCGCGTCCAGGAAAGTTCGATGATAAAACTATCTGTTCTTTTTTCGGTATAAACAGCCTGTAATATAATTTCTTTATTCAAAAGCATAAATGATTTTCTTCAAGCACCTGTCCATGTTTCCATTTAGAAGCGCCGCCCACCAGGCATTGCCACTACACTATTCCCTTTTGCTGCATGGCGGTTGTAATATCCGGATATTGTTCATGAGGTTCCAGGCAAAATATTTCAATAATTCCTCCTGTGGGTTTTTGAAAAATTAACCTGGCTTCTACAACCCTGTGTATCATTAAATATCAAAATGGAATCTGCTGGAATATAGGTTAGCAATATTTCTGTAAATATCTTCAGTAATTTTTTGTTCTTTATAAACAAGCAATTTGGAAGCATCCCTTTTAGCCAGTGGATAGGTAGCTATTTTTTCTTCGGGCAGTGAATAAGTAAAGTCTGAAATGGACAGATTTTTCGGGTGCATAAGAGTACAGCTAACTGCTGTATTTATTGAATCGCAAATATCGCTTTATCGGGGGAAACTTATTTAATCACTTTCCTTTTAGCTAATGGAACTACCAATTTTAATCCACTCCATATTTCGCTGACAGCGCAAACCTTTATATCTACCAGATCATTTTTGCAGTGCATAATTACGGATACTGTCTTCTGTTAATATCGGTTGGGATCTTCGCACTTTTTTTATACCAGGAAATCCAAATGATGACGGATGGATTTTTCCTGATAACTGTTTGTAGTTTTTTCATCTGCTTTTCAAATTCCTGTTTGTTTTCTACAAAAAGATGTATCCAGTCAGGCGCTTCATTTTTTTTACATAACTGGTCGCCTATATTCGTCTCCAGCAAATCAAAATAATTATCAGGTTGGTTAAGCAACCATATTTTCATTTCCGGCTTAATATCCAGTTTTTTAATTAATGGTGTTCCGGAATAACCTGCTTTTGGCATAATGCAAACTACAAAGGATTCTGAATTTTGAAGTAGAAGTATAAGTTAACCCGGAATAAAAAATATAGAGTAAAATTTAATTGACCTATCGTCGAAGCAGCCTTCAAAAAAACAGAAATAAAATTGTAATTAACTTGTTATCCACCGCAATTCACATTTAATCCACGTGGTATTATCTGATATAAAGGCTCCCATTTCTCCAAACTCAATGCTGTACAAGCTTACAAGTCAAAACTTATTGTGGACAAAATAAAAAGCAATAAAATTTGGATAGCGAAGTGGGAAAAAGTGTTATTTTGTGTCAATATAGAAAAAATTTGACTCAAGACTCTGATAATGATAGAAATTCTCGGCGAATACCAGGCGACTTTGGACTCAAAAGGTCGCTTTCTTCTACCGGCTGCTTTCAAAAAGCAGCTTTCGGAGGATGAGGGTACCCGCTTTGTTTTCAACAGGGGGCTTGACAATTGCGTCACGTTATTCACAGTGAGTAACTGGGAAGCATTTTCGGCGAAGATCAGGACTTTGAATGATTTTAATGAAGAGGAAAGACCGGTACGCCGCTTTTTTTTAAACGGTGCGGCTTATGTGGAACCGGATAGTGCAGGTCGGCTTTTAGTTCCGCCCCATCTGAAAGAACATGCGGGTTTGCAAAAAGACCTGGTGATGCATTGGGCGGATGATAAATTAGAAATCTGGGATAGTAATAAGTACAAACAGCTCTTTGATTCATTCTCATCGGAAGCATTAAGTAAAATGGTGCATAAAGTTTTAGGAGGAGGTGATGGCTTAACAGGGTAAAGCCTCATAGCCGGCCTGCTGGTGTAAAAGTTAATTAGTTGACATGAAAAAAAAATTGAAAACTGACGAAACCTTTGCAACAGGTAAACAAGGCGACTTACCAGCGATCCTCCTATCATATTCCTGTTTTGCTCCGGGAAACAATAGAAGGGTTAGCTATTCAACCTGGAGGAATATATGTGGATTGCACGTTTGGCGGCGGTGGACATTCAAACGCAATACTTGAAAAATTAGGCGGCGGTGGCAAACTGGTAGTCTTTGACCAGGATGAAGATGCTAAAAGAAATTTGCCTGCAGATGAAAGAGTAGTTTTTGTGCCACATAATTTTCGCCATCTTGCAGCGATTTCTTCGCCTGCATCAAATTGCAGCAGTCGACGGAATTCTTGGCCGACCTGGGAGTTAGCAGTCACCAGTTTGATGAAGCCAGGGCGAGGTTTTTCGACTCGTTTTGATGCAGACCTGGATATGCGGATGGATCAGCGGCAGAGCCTGACAGCTTTTGATGTTGTAAAGACCTATAGCGAAGAGCAATTGCATAAAATGTTTGAGCAATATGGGGAAGTGACTAATTCAAAAACTCTGGCAAAAACAATTGTAACAGTCAGGGACCATGTTATCGCTAAAAACTATTGATGCTTTTAAAAATGCACTCCGTGAGATGGTAAAAGGAAATCCCAAAAAATATTTTGCCCAGGTTTTCCAGGCATTGCGCATTGAAGTGAATGATGAATTAGGTGCATTGAAAGAAATGCTGCAACAAATCCCAAAACTGCTGAAACCCGGAGGCCGGGTAGCCATCATCACATTTCATTCTTTAGAAGACAGGTTGGTAAAAAATTTTTTTCGCCGTGGTTCATTTGATGAACCGGAGGAAAATCCTTTTATCAATACTGAGAAACAGTAAATGAGTTGAAAATTATTACCAAAAAACCGATTCTGCCCTCAGCAGATAGAAATGAAAGAAAATCCGAGGTCAAGAAGTGCGAAACTGAGAATAGCGAGAAAGTAATATGTTAACCTGAAATGAAGAGCAATCACCTGGCAATCATAAGATAGTGGAAGCTATATCCATTGAATGAACAAAGACTCAAAGTATGAAATAATGGACGATACAGCATAATCCAATAGAAGAACAGAAAACAACAGATGAATCGATGAAGGAGACGGTCGGGTGGAAGAAATGGCTCAACTATCAATCGGTGGTGAAACAGGTGCCCTTTTTTTTCTTTCTCACTCTTCTGGCGGTTATCTATATATACAACGGGCACCTGGCTGATAAAACCGTACGAAATATCGGCCGCACAACAAGAGAAGTAAGAGAGTTGCAACATGAGTATAAAACGGTGAAGAGTGAGGTTATGTTTCGCAGTAAACAAAGTGAACTTGTCCAAAGCAGTAGAGCCACTAGGATTAAAAGAACTGGAAGAATCGCCTGTGGTGTTAAGCCCCGGTTGCAGAGGGAAGCAGATAAAATTATGATTATAAATAAAAACTAAGGTTGAAGCGAATAAGATTTAATGGAAATAAGACGTGACATATTATGGAGAGTTTACCTGTGCTTTATCGGCATGGTGTTGCTCGGCATGCTGATTCTGGGCAAAGCCTTTTATATCCAGCGTTTCCAGGGAGAGCACTGGCGCAGTATGAGCGACAGTATGCATCAGCGCATAGTAGAACTGGATGCTGAAAGGGGAACGATCTATAGTGAAGATGGACAAATGCTCAGCACTTCCTTCCTGAATTTGATATCTATCTTGACTTTCGGGCGGATGGCCTGAGGGATAAAAATGGAAAAGTATTCAAAGAAAATGTGGATTCATTTGCCAGGGCAATGGCCGCTGTATTTTGGAGATAAAAGCTCGGCTCAATATAAAAAGGAATTACAGGAGGGGTATAAGAAAGAAGAGCCGGTATTATCCGTTAAAAAAGAAATTATCATTTGAACAGTATAAAAATTTCCGACAGTTTCCGCTGGTAAGATTGGGAAGAAACAAAAGCGGAGTGATCGTAGAAGAAAGCAGTAAGCGATTATCTCCGTTTGGTTTGCTGGCAAACAGGACAATCGGGCTTTCCCGGGAACATATTGCCAGCAATGGAAAGCTGAAAAAACAAAATGTAGGTCTTGAAAAAACCTATGATACTTTATTAACCGGACAGAAAGGTCAACGGCTGGTAAGATATGCAGCCGGTGGTGCCATACCGGTTGAAGGATTCCAGATAGAACCAGAAAATGGCAAAGACATTTTCACAACGCTCGATGTAAACATACAGGATATAGCAGAGAATGCCTTGCTGAAAACAATGGAAACAAGTGAATCCCTGTATGGTACCTGTATCGTGATGGAAACAAAAACCGGTAAGATCAAAGCGATTGCCAACCTGGGTCGCAGACCGGATGGAAGCTATTGGGAAGATGATAACTATGCGTTGCGGGTTACAGAACCGGGTTCAACAATAAAACTGGTTACACTTTTAGCAGTACTGGAAAAAGGATCTTCCAAATTAAATGACCTGGTAGAAGTAGGAAGTGCAGGCCAAATGGTGGTAGGTCCGAGGAATGTAAATGATGCAGAACGTTCTCCCAAACCAGTATTAACAGTAAAGGAATGTTTTGCGCATAGTTCAAATGTAGGAATGGGCAAACTGGCTTATAAAGCATTTGCTACAAAATCCGCAAGAGTTCAGGGATTACTTACACAGGTATCATATGGATACCCGGTCGCCTGATTGATCTTTCTAATATTCCAAGGCCGCAACTGGCTCCGCTGGATAAAAACAGGGGCGGTGTGATGAATATGATCACGATGAGTTTTGGGTATGCCATCCAGGTAAGTCCGCTGCATACACTTACACTTATACAATGCTGTTGCGAATAATGGGAAAATGATGAAGCCTTACCTGGTCAACAGTATTCAGCAGGATGGTATCATGATAAAACAATTTGAACCCGACAGTGTTGGATGAAAGTATTGCCAGAGCCGGAAGTGATACAGGCGGCAAGGAAAGTATGGAAGCGGTGGTAACAGAAGGAACCGGAAGAATTGCGTTTAAGGATATGCCATTTGCCATAGCAGGAAAAACAGGAACGGCACACGTTGCAGATGGAAATATAAAATATGGTGCGGGTGTATACCAGGCATCATTTGTTGGTTATTTTCCTGCTAATGATCCGCAGTATTCCTGTATCGTGGTGATTCGGATCAAAACCACATGCAGCATTGCATTATGGTGGTACACTGGCAGGGCCGGTGTTTAAGGAAGTGGCAACAAAACTGTATGCCATGTATGTGAATCAAAAAGCGCCCGAACATGTATGCTGCCAAAAAAGATAGTTCAACTTATTTCTATGCAGGAAATACGACTGATATAAAAAATGTGTATCACCACATTGAATGTAGAATATGCGGATTCGGCATTGCAAGAATGATTGGAGTAATGTATTTGCATCCAATTATCAACCGGTGGTAAAAACAAGTGCGGTCAGGAAGCAGGTGATGCCAAATGTAAAAGGAATGGGATTGAAAGATGCACTGTATCTGCTGGAAAATATGGGAGTGAAAGTGTCAGTGAAAGGAAAAGGAAAAGTGATTGCATCAATCCATTGAGCGCCGGGAAGTACTTTAGCAAAGGAAATGACAGTAGTTGTTAGAATTGAGCTGAGAATAAAAAGGTTTAATACATTATCGTGTTATTAAGAGATATATTATATAAGGTATGCGATCAGGTCAGTATCCGGAAGCACTGAAGTTGATATAAAGGATGTACAGATTGATTCGAGAAAAGTAAAACCAGGTAGTCTGTTTGTAGCGGTAAAAGGAGTAGCAGCAGATGGTCATCAGTTCATTGAAAAAGCGATTGAGAATGGAGCAGTAGCTGTTGTTTGTGAAACATGCCAGTGCTGGCACGCAAGAAGGATATAGTATATGTGCAGGTAGAAAACAGTGCAGCAGCAGCAGGATATATAGCACATAATTTTTTTGGTCAGCCATCTGAAAAAATGAAGACTGGTGGGTGTAACAGGAACAAATGGCAAAACAACTATTGCCACTTTATTATATAAGCTCTTTACAGCGATTGGGATATAAATGTGGTTTGCTGAGTACAGTGGAAAATCATATTGGTGATACGATAATTGCCGGCACACATACCACACCGGATGCCGTCAGTTTGAATGAATTGCTGAAGCAGATGGTGGATGAAGGATGTACACATGTGTTCATGGAAGTGAGTTCACATGCCATTCACCAGCATCGGATCACGGGTTTACAGTTTGCCGGAGGCGTGTTCAGCAATATCACGCATGATCACCTGGATTATCACAAAACATTTGATGAATATATCCGGGTAAAAAAATCATTTTTTGATTCATTGCCTTCCTCAGCATTTGCGATCAGCAATGCAGATGATAAACGGGGAGCGGTGATGTTGCAGAATACAAATGCCGGAAAGTATTTGTACAGCCTGAAAACGATGGCTGATTTTAAAGGAAAGATCATTGAAAATAGTTTGATCGGGATTGGTGATGATGGTAAATGAACAGGAAGTTCATTTCAGGTTGATTGGTGAATTCAATGCCTACAACCTGCTGGCAGTTTATGGTGCGGCGGTTTGTTTGGGAGAAGATAAACAGGAAGTATTGCAGATGCCTGAGTGTGCTGACCGGTGCAGAAGGAAGGTTTGATTATATGGTGTCGCCAAAAGATAAAGTGATTGCTATTGTTGATTATGCACATACACCGGATGCTTTGTTGAATGTGCTGGCAACGATAAAAAAATTGAAGAAAGGGATTTGAACAGGTGATCACGGTGGTGGGTTGCGGTGGCGACAGGGATAAAACAAAAAGACCGGTGATGGCAGAAGTAGCCTGTGAGCATAGTGACAAAGTGATATTTACCAGTGATAATCCAAGAAGTGAAGATCCGGCAGCAGATAATAAAGGATATGGAAGCAGGATTGCCAGCTGCAGCCAAAAGAAAATATATTTCGATTGCCGACAGGAAGGAAGCAATAAAAACAGCGATCAGTCTGGCGAAGCCGGAAGATATTGTACTGGTAGCAGGAAAAGGACATGAGAAGTACCAGGAGATAAAAGGAGTGAAATATCATTTTGATGATAAGGAAGTAGTGAAGAAATGTTTGAATTGTTGGATAAATAAGAACAGGATGAGGCTAGAGAAAGCAGGATCAGTAAGAAAGAAAATAATGAATTAGCACGAAGCAGAGCAAACTTTTTTGCATACAATAAACCAGCAATATACATGTTGTATCATTTATTTGATTGGCTTGATAAGGACAGGACATAAAGTTCCCGGGAAGTGAGCTTTACAGGTTCATCACTTTCCGGGTGCTGCTGGCCATGTTATTGTCGCTTGTTATCACGCTGGTGTATGGAAAAAAACTGATCCGGTTTTTACAAAGAAAACAGGTTGGTGAAAGTGTTCGTGACCTTGGTCTGGCAGGTGAACAAACGAAGAAAGGGACACCAACAATGGGAGGTATCATCATCATCCTGGCGATTCTGATACCTACATTATTGCTGGCAAACCTGGATAAAGTTTATATCCGTGTTAATGCTGGTGGCTACGGTCTGGTTGGGTATTATTGGTTTTGTTGATGATTATTTAAAACTGAGAGCAAAAAGAATTGCACAGCAAAAGGGTGGCAATTATAAAAAAGGAGATAAGGATGGATTGGCCGGTTGGTTTAAAATACTGGGGCAGGTTGGGTTGGGAATTATTGTTGGAGCTACATCTTTATTTCAACAGCGATGTAAAAATCTGGAGAGAATATCATGGGAACACCTGCTGCCGGCAGATACAACTGTAATGACAATGAACGGTAAATGGACAGGACAAAGCATTTTGTTGAAACAAAAGAGCCGATTACAACCATTCCATTTGTAAAGAATCATGAATTTAATTATTCAAAACTATTGCCCGAAGGCTTGAGAGATTATACATGGGTACTTTATATACTGATTGTGATATTTATTATTACAGCAGTATCGAATGGAGCCAATATTACAGATGGGCTGGATGGACTGGCAACGGGTACGTCCGCATTGATTGGGGTCTTGCTTGGGCATATTCGCCTATGCCAGTGGTAATTTCTATTTTCGCCGATTACCTCAATATCATGTACATACCCAACCTGGGTGAGTTGTCCATTTTTATTGCAGCGATGGTTGGGGCATGTATTGGGTTTCTCTGGTACAATTCTTACCCGGCACAGGTGTTTATGGGAGATACCGGTAGTCTGACACTGGGTGGTATCATTGCAGCGCTGGCGATTATTGTTCATAAAGAATTGCTGATACCAATTTTCTGCGGTGTGTTCTTGGTAGAGAATCTAAGTGTGATGATACAGGTAAGTTATTTTAAATACACGAAGAAGAAATATGGTGAAGGAAGACGGATCTTTTTGATGAGTCCGTTGCATCATCATTATCAGAAGAAGGGATATCATGAAGCAAAGATCGTAACGAGGTTTTGGATCGTAACAGTATTGTGTGTGGTGTTGAGTATTGTAACGTTGAAATTAAGATAGAAGATACAAGTTTTGCGAACAGATTTATTTGAAAAACCGACCAACGCTACCGGCCTCTATGAAAATAGTACTCTGATGTAAATTATTTGTAGAATTTTCAAAGTTGATACTTGTGAAGAACCATTTTTATTCCGTACCCTGTGAGAACTAACATTGAATCATGTTATTTCTGCCATGCAATGTGTGCAGAACGTAAAATGTTTTAACCCGTCCTCCGGATGAAGTGGAAGAATAGGAAGTGAGGTTATGAGTAAACGAATTAGTCATACTAGGAGGAGGAGAAAGCGGTGTTGGTGCCGCCTTGCTGGCAAAGCAAAAGGGATATGATGTATTTGTTTCTGATGGAAGTTCTTTGAAAGAAAATTATCGTAACGAGCTGCAACAGGCAGGTATCGAATTTGAAGAAGGTCAGCATGATGAAACAAGAATACTGGCTGCTGATGAAGTGATGAAGAGCCCGGGCATTCCTGAAAAGAATGAAATGGTAAAAAAGATCAGGGCAAAAGGAATTGACATCATCAGTGAAATTGAATTGGCCTACCGGTTCAAAGGAGACAGCAAGATCATTGCGATCACCGGCAGCAATGGTAAAACAACCACTACAGCACTGATGTATCATATCTGCAAAAAAGCAGGACTTGGATTGTGCGCTGGTTGGCAATATCGGTTATTCATTTGCCAGGCAGGTGGCTGAAGATCCCAAAGCCGTTGTATGTAGCAGAGATCAGCAGTTTTCAACTGGATGATATCAAAACATTCAGGCCGGATATCGCGATACTGACCAATATTACCGAAGATCACCTGGACCGGTACGATTACAATTTTGAAAATTATATCAGCAGCAAATTCCGGATCGCAATGAATCAGCAGGCCAGATGATCATTTCATTTATTGCGCCGATGATGAAGTAACGATGAAATATATCAATCGAATATCAATATTCAATCAAACCAACTGCCAATCAGCATGAAGAACAGAACTATCCAAAGGAGCATTTATCAAAGACGGGGACATGTACGTAAGAACGGGAGAAGACTTTACCAGCATGAGTGTATTATGATTTTGCCCTGAAAGGAAAACATAATCAATACAACACCATGGCAGCATGTGTGGCCGGCGCCACCATGGATATCCGGAAAGAAAAGATCCGAGAAGCAGTGCAGAATTTCCAGGGCCTGGAACACCGGATGGAGCCTGTGGCAACAATCCGGGGTGTAGAATTTATCAATGACAGCAAAGCAACCAATGTAAACTGTACCTGGTATGCACTGGAAAGCATGACAAAGCCAACGATACTTATTCTGGGTGGTGTGGATAAAGGCAATGATTATTCGCTGATCGCTGAACTGGTAAAAGAAAAAGTAAAAGCGATTGTTTGCCTGGGAACAGATAACAGCAAGATACATGAAGCATTTGGAAATATAGTGAGCACGATTGTGAATACAGGCAACGCGATGGATGCGGTACAGGCAGCATTTCATTTTGCAACAAAAGGAGATGTGGTTTTGTTAAGCCCGGCCTGTGCAAGTTTTGATCTTGTTTAAAAATTATGAAGACAGGGGCAACCAGTTTAAGCAAGCGGTGAAGGAATTGTAAGCTGAGTTAAGGCATGTGACAGATGCAGTTGTACCAAAGTAATTATGATAAGTAAATGGAAGTAACAAGAGACATACGATTTAGTGAAATGGGCAATTTCAGTACCGCGCAATCTTGCTTAGTAAAACGAAAGGTGATAAAGTGATTTGGGCATTGGTTATTTTGCTGGCACTTGGTTTCACTTGCTGGCGGTGTACAGCGCTACCGGATCACTGGCCTATAAAAATTATAAAGGCAATACAGAAGTTTATTTTTCAAACAGGTTGCATTTATCATTGTTGGTATACTGGTTATTTATTTTGCGCACCTGGTTAATTATACCATTTATTCAAGAGTTGCGACCATTATATTCCTGCTGGTGATTCCTTTATTGATCTATACATTATTTTTTGGTGTGAGAATGAATGAAGGAAGCCGCTGGATCAAGTTGCCGCTGATCAATATGACCATGCAAACATCCGACCTGGCAAAGCTTGCTTTATTCATGTACCTGGCCCGGCTGTTAAGTAAAAAGCAGGATGTGATCAAAGATTTTAAAAAAGGATTTTTACCGGTCATGATCCCGGTTGCTATTGTTTGTTTGCTGATTGCACCGGCTAATTTTTCAACAGCTTTATTACTGGGAGCAAGTTGCCTGATGCTGTTATTTATCGGCCGGGCAAGTACAAAACATATTTTGTTAACGATGGGCCTTGCTATTGATACCGATTCTATTTCTTATCATAGCTGCTGTAGCCAGTCATAAGGCAGGAGATGATGAAACACTGGTAGCAAAAAAATCTTCTTCAGGCATTATTTGCGAGGGTGGAAACATGGATCGGCCGGGTAGAAAATTTTATGTATGGTGGAAAAGAAGCGGATAATGATGAGATGTACCAGGTAAACCAGGCAAAGATCGCTATTGCAAAGGGTGGTCTGTTTGGAGTTGGGCCGGGTAACAGTACCACACAGGGATTATCTGCCACAGGCATACAATGATTTCATTTTTGCCATCATTATTGAAGAGTATGGTTTTGTTGGTGGTGCATTCATTGTATTTATTTACCTGGTGTTTCTGTACCGATGTATCCGGATATTCAAACGATGTCCGTATGCATTCGGTGCTTTCCTGGCATTGGGGTTAAGTTTTACGCTGGTGATACAGGCAATAGCCAATATGGCGGTGACAGTAAATTTGTTTCCGGTAACAGGTGTTACACTGCCACTGGTAAGTATGGGAGGAAGCAGTTTCATATTTACCTGTCTGGCGATTGGAATTATATTAAGTGTGGCAAGAAATGTGGAGCAATTGGAAGGCCCAGCAAGCATACCGGAGGAGACGGCATAGAAAGAAAAGTGATATGAATGAAACTAAAGTAGAAAATATGAAATTATTAGGTTCACAACATGATGGATGAGAAAAAGGATCATAATAGCAGGTGGAGGAACAGGTGGACATATTTTTCCGGCCATTGCCATTGCCAATGCACTGAAAAAAATGGATGAGATATTGAAATATTATTTGTAGGTGCGAAGGGAAAAATGGAAATGGAAAAAGTACCGCAGGCAGGATATAAGATAGAAGGATTGGATATCGCAGGATTCAACAGGAGTTCTTTGATAAAAAATATTGGTTTGCCTTTTAAGCTGGTAAAAAGTTTTTTCCAGGTTCGGAAGATCATTAACCGGTTCAAACCAGATGCTGTGATTGGTGTTGGTGGTTATTCCAGTTTCCCGGTATTGCGGTTTGCACAGGCAAAGAGAATTCCAACTTTTATTCATGAGTCCAATTCATTTGCCGGCAAATCCAATATGATGCTGGGTAAAAAAGCGACAAAAGTTTTTACCGGAACAGATGGAATGGAAAAATTTTTTCCAACAGAAAAGATCATGGTAACGGGTAACCCGGTTCGGCTAGTCCATTGTCACAAACCGCTATATCAAGAGAAGAAGGAATTCGTTTTTTTTCACTGGATGAAAATAAAAAAACGGTATCTGGTAGTTGGAGGAAGCCTGGGAGCAAAATCAATCAATGAAGCGATTGACAAAAATCTGGATCAATTGTTGAACGCAGGTTTGCAATTGATCTGGCAAACAGGAAAACCTTATGCAGCAAAAGCAAAAGAACACATAGCAGGAAAAGCATCTGTTTGGGTGAATGATTTTATTACGCAAATGGAATATGCTTATGCTGCTGCTGATATAGTGGTAGCCCGTGCAGGGGCCATGACAGTAGCAGAATTATGTGTAGTAAAAAAGCCCGTTTTGTTTGTACCCTATCCTTTTGCTGCAGAAGATCACCAGACAGTAAATGCTATGCAGCTGGTGAAATAAAAATGCAGCATTGATGATTAAGGATAGCGAAGCAGCTGAGAAGTTGGTGCCCATGACCATTGATCTTGCAAAAGATGAAAACAGGCAGGAAGAGTTAAAAAGAAATATTGCGACGCTGGCTATTACGGATGCTGATAAAATAATAGCCGACGAAATTTTAAAAGCATTATGAATCTGTTGGCATGTGCTGAGTATAGGACTAACATGGAAAATATTAAGAAGAGAGATGAATGAAACCACAATTATAGATGAATTTAAGATCCCTTCGTTATTAGATGGGGAAATCTATTTTATTGGGATTGGTGGAATTGGTATGAGTGCCGTTGCCAGGTTCTTTCATTCAAAGGGAGTAAAAGTAAGCGGGTATGATAAAACGCCTACTGCTCTTGACCAAAGAATTGGAAGCAAGTGGTATTGCTATTCATTATGAAGAAAATATTGATCAGATACCAAAGGATCCGAAACTTGGTAGTGTATACACCGGCTGTACCGAGCGATCACAAGGAGTTAGTTTATTACCGGCAAGCATGGTATTAAAGTGGTAAAGAGAAGTGATGTATTGCAATTGATATCTGAAAGTTCTTTTAATATCTGTATTGCCGGCACGCATGGCAAAACAACCATCACTACCATGGTTGCTCATTTGCTGCGGGATACTGGTTTTGGTTGCAATGCTTTCCTGGGTGGTATTTCCGTTAATTACGGAACTAATTTCTGGAGCGATCCGAAGAATGTATGTGTAATAGAAGCGGATGAATACGACAGAAGTTTTTTGAAATTGAGTCCGGATATAGCCATCATCACTGCGATGGATGCTGATCACCTGGATATATATGGTACGGCAGAATCAGTGGAGCAGGCTTTTATTGATTTCAGCAAAAAAATAAAACCGGGTGGATTGCTGATCAGGCAATTTGGATTTGAAAAGAGGAAATGAATTAGCAACCGGGCGTCAGCTTACCTATAGTCTGCAAAATAAAAATGCAGATGTGTATGCTGACAAATATCAGGATGAAGAATGGAAGTTATGAGATTGGATGTAAGCATGCAAGACAATAAGTTTGAAAATGTAGTACTGAATATGGGAGGATTGCACAATGTAGAAAATGTGATTAGCGGCTATTGCAGTGGCCAGTTCTTTGGGAATAGAAAATGAAAAGATCAAAGAAGCAGTGGCCTCTTTCCGCGGAGTAAAAAGAAGATTTGAATACATTGTGAAAAATGAAAAGCTGGTTTTTATTGATGACTATGCACATCACCCGGAAGAATTGAGAGCATTGATCAATGGAGCAAAGACTTTGTTTAAGGATAAAAAATGCACGGTTGATCTTTCAACCGCATCTGTTTACAGCAGAACAAGAGATTTTGCAGATGGATTTGCGGAAGTGCTTGATATGGCTGATGAAGTTATTCTTTTACCCATTTATCCGGCAAGAGAACTACCGATAGAAGGAGTAAGCAGTGAGATGATCTGGTAAAAAAAATGAGACCCGGAAAAGCGTTGAGTAGCCAGTAAGGATGAAATAATAAGCAAGTTGGAAGAATATGGATAAGAATTGGAAATGACACCGGAATTGATTGATAACAGCAGGCGCAGGTGATATTGATACATTGGTAGCCCGGCAATAAAGAAAATATTAACTGAAAAAGAAAAGTGAATACAAAAAAAACTATACGAAAAATTCTATTTGTTGCCATGTGGGTGGTGATAGGCGGCGGGTATGCTTACGCTGTTGATTGCCGCTATGGGAAAACAGAAAAAAAATACCTGTAAGGATTATGCTATTACCATTAAAGGAGAAAAGAAGGAAAGTTATTTTTTGGGTAAATCCGAAATAATTAAAATTGTTGAAAGACGGCAACAAAGGGAAATATCAAAGGTCAGGCTAAAGTCTTCCTTCAACCTTCAGAAAATGGAGAATCTGCTGGAAGAGTAATGAATGGATAAAAGATGCACAGGTTTATTTTGACAACAAAGATGTATTGCATGTAACCGTGGAAGAAAGAGAACCGGTGGCCAGGATTTTTACGCCGGGTGGTAAGTCTTTTTATATTGATGAAGTATGACCATACCATGCAGTTATCCGACAAGACGTAGGGCAAAGGTTCCTGTGTTCACCGGTTTTCCGGATAAAAAAATAAAGACTAAAAAAGACAGCCTGTTATTGCAGGATGTTAGAAACAACGGCCATATTCATAAACAATGATTCTTTCTGGACATCGCAGGTAGCACAGATCGATATGGTGGCTTCCGATGCTGCTGATCAGTGGGAATTTGAAATGGTGCCCGTGATTGGAAATCATATTGTAAAGCTGGGTAATGGTGAAAACATCGATCAGAAATTCAACCGCCTGTTTATTTTTTACAAACAGGTGCTTGGCCGCAGCGGCTTTGATAAGTATAAGACGATTGATGTCCGGTATGATGGACAGGTCATTGGAGGTAAAAGTGATAATCCGAAAGTAGATTCGGTGGCACTCCGAAAAAGTGTTGAGAATCTGTTGCAACAAATAAAAAAAATAGAAAATGAAAATGAAGCCCTGGAAAAATCAATGGCTGAAAATAATCTGACCCAATCTAAACTACCATCCGGTGAACCTGCTGTGAATAATCCCAATCCAAATCCTGCCGAAAACAACCAACTAGTTCCAAAAGCCAAAGAGGAAACAAAACGACCAAAAGCTGTGATGAAAAAAACGAGTAATAATTAAGAGAGCCGGGAAAAGGAAAGGCTGTAAGGATAATAGAATTGATAATATACAGAATGAAGTGATGAGTAGCGAACAGGACCCTGAACGGAGCGTCGCCAATGCAGCTGCTCAAAGATCAGGAAGCCGGAAAAAAAATTAACAGAACTCTTTCGATAAAAACAACAACTAAAAACAACATTTTATGAACAACGAACAACCCATTATTGTAGGTCTTGACATTGGCACAACCAAGATTGCAGTAATTGCCGGACGCAAAAATGAATTCGGCAAACTGGAAATACTTGGCTTTGGCAAAGCCAACTCCAATGGTGTAAAACATGGACAGGTGTTGAATATCGATGAAACGATCAAAGCCATACGAACGGCGCTGGAAAATTGTTTTGCTTCTAATCCTAACCTGGAGATCAATGAAGTATATGTTGGTATTGCAGGTCATCATATAAAAAGTTTGCAAACCCGTGGTGATATTGTTCGCCAGGCAACTGAAGAAGAAATCACGCAACGTGAGATCGATCAGCTGATCGCGATCAGTACAAAACATATATTCCTGCCGGTGACCAGATCATTGATGTGATACCGCAGGAATTTACAGTAGATAATTTTCAGAATATTCCTAACCCGATCGGTTATGGTGGTGTAAAAGTGGGTGCCAATTTTCATATCATCACCGGTGATAAAAATGCGATCCGCAATATCAACCGCAGTGTTGAAAAATCAGGATTGCATACAAAAGATCTGGTATTGCAACCACTGGCTTCTTCTGCAGCAGTAATGGCGACAGGAAGATCTGGAAGCAGGTGTTGCCATTGTTGATATTGGTGGTGGTACAACTGACCTTGCTGTTTTTTATGAAGGCATTTTAAAACATACTGCTGTTATTCCTTTTGCTGGTGAAAATATCACCAATGATATCAAGACCGGTTTGGGTGTTTTGAAAACACAGGCTGAGCAAATGAAAGTGCAGTTTGGTAGTGCATTGGCCAATGAAGCAAAAGGAAATGCCTATATCACTATTCCCGGTTTGCGTGGTATGCCGGCAAAAGAGATCAGTGTAAAAAACCTGGCCAATATCATACAGGCAAGAATGAGTGAGATCATGGATTTTGTTACCTATCATTTGAAACAGGTTGGTCTGGATAATAAGGCATTGAATGGCGGTGTGGTATTGACAGGTGGTGGTTCACAATTGAAACATCTGATCCAGCTAACAGAATATGTAACAGGATTGCCTGCAAGAATTGGTTTTCCGAATGAACATCTTGCTGCTGGACATATTGAAGAACTGGCCAAGCCAACGTATTCAACCTGTATCGGTCTTATACTGAAAGGTTATGATGATTATGAACATAACCGCAAACAGTTTGAAAAGGAATATAAGAAAGTGGAAGTGCCGGATGCATTGAAGAAAGCAATAGAAGAAGAAGAAAGTAGAAATTGAAATAGAAGAAGTGAGTCACCGAAAGAGTAAGACAACAGAAGAGGACTGAACAATTTCTGGGGAAAATTCAAAGATGGCATCATTGATCTGTTTAAAGAAGAAGAAGATAAACATTTGTAAAGCCCCCTAAATTCCCCGAAGGGGACATTGGAAGAGTCTGAAATTTTAAAAGTTCTTTTATTAATTGTAAATACTAAATACTAACTCATTTGTAAACGAGCTTCGATCAGCTTTCCGCCATGACGGAGAGATTGATGGGGCCATAAAATTCAAAACTATGATACATTTTGATCTGCCAAAAGAAAAATCATCCATCATCAAAGTAATTGGTGTTGGTGGTGGCGGTAGCAATGCGGTAAACCACATGTTTAGCCAGGATATTGAAGGTGTAAACTTTATTATCTGTAATACAGATGCACAGGCGATTGCCAACAGTGGTATTCCCAACAGAGTACAACTGGGACCGCATCTTACGCAGGGCTTGGGTGCAGGTGCCAATCCTGAAATCGGCCGCCAGGCAACAGAAGAATCGCTGGAAGAAATAAAACGCATACTGGAAGTAAATACCAAGATGGCATTTATTACTGCCGGTATGGGTGGTGGTACAGGTACAGGTGGTGCACCCATCATTGCAAAAATTTGTAAAGACCTTGGTATACTTACAGTAGGTATTGTTACTACTCCATTTGCTTATGAAGGAAAGAAAAGACAATTGCAGGCAGAAGAAGGTATCAAAACGCTGAAAGAATATGTGGATACATTGCTGGTGATCAGCAATGATAAACTGCGTCACCAGTTTGGTAATTTGAAAATGAGAGAAGCATTTGAAAAAGCAGATAATGTATTGGCAACTGCTGCAAAATGTATCACCGATGTGATCAACAGCACCGGCCAGATCAATGTTGACTTTGCCGATGTATGCACCGTAATGCGCAATGGTGGTGTTGCTATTTTAGGCAGTGCAGCAGTAGCAGGTGAAAACCGGGCACACAGGGCAATTGAAGAAGCATTGAATTCACCATTGCTGAATGATAATGATATCCGTGGAGCAAAATGGATACTTATCAATATCAATTCTGCGGAAGGTGAACATGAGTTTACGATGGATGAAGTAGAAGTAATACAAAATTATCTGGTGTCACAGGCAGGTGAAGGCACTGATGTGATCCTGGGTCTTGGTTATGATAATACACTGGGTGATAAACTGGGCATTACACTAATCGCTACAGGTTTCCAGCATAAGATCCGTTTATACAAACCAGACGTAAAGAAAGAAGAAGTAAAGAAAGATGAAAAGATTGTAATGGTGCTTGGGTCAACCGGATGAAAGAAGCCGTGAAAGAAGCAGGAAGTTACTGTCAGCCGAACTGGCAGAGAACTAAAGTGGAAAAGACCTGGAAATGAGCAGAGAAAGCCTGATCTGCATTGGCACCAAAGCTGGTTGATGAATTTCATGATGCAGGATGCTCCCATGCCGGATGATGAATGATATGGTGGAAACGGAATCTATAAGAGAAGAAGAACCGGTTGTATTTTGGGAATTGGAACAAGTGCAGCCAGCTGAGACTAAAGATGAAACATACTAAGTAAGAACACGGTTGAAGAAGGTGAAAATACTGTTGGAAAAATGTTAGCTGTTGAGAAGAAAGAAGACCTATATTCGGTTTACGAAGCTACTTCCATATCCCTCCAGCGAACCGACTCACCTTATCCACCGATTCAAAAAAAGAACAAGTAAATAAAGAAAGTACGGGTACCAGCCTGATGCCTGCAGCGTCGGGAGGTTATCCTGGCCAGACCATCCAATATCTACGCAGAATCAAAAGCAGAGGTCTATACCTCAATGCCTTCTGCTGAAAAACCGGTCTCTGCCAAAGTTGCCGCAAAACCGGAGGAGACGAACTCCCTGACATGCAAATGCAACTGGTAGAAAAAGACATTCCAGCGGCGGATATGCCGTTAGCCCACCATGCTCAAACACCTTTGTCTACCGAGGTTGAGGATTCTGCCCTGCAGGACGAAGCCGACGAGCAAAAACGTAGGGCGGCCGAACGACTGCACAAGTTGCGCAACTTGTCGTTTAATGTCAATTCGGCTGACCCGAATAATGAGTTTGAAACTGTGCCGGCCTATATCCGCCGCAATATGGAATTGTATAACAGCAATTCCCATATTGAAAATTTCTATAGCAACTACGAGGTCAAGTCCGATGACAATAACCAGGCACATATCAGCACGATCAATACTTTTTTAGACGGAAAAAAACCCGATTAATCAAGCTTTCAAAATATACCAGTTATATAGAAATACGATCTTTTCAATGAGTCCGGTATAACGGCTCCGTTTTTAGTTGTTCCCCGGTGTTTGTGCACCGGGGTTTTTTTTGTCAAGGGATAAATATTTAATGGGTTACCATTTATAATACTTAAGGAAAGCTGATTTAAAAAGATAAATTTTTTTTTGTATCAACAGGATCTTTCACGTTATTTGAAGAAGAAAAAAGGGCGCCATCGCCTAAAAACGATGTTTTAGCATGCTGGCTAAATCTTTAACGCCTCTCTTTTACTGCACGACAGTTATTTAAGAGCCGCAATTGCGGCTTTTTTAATTTAAAAAAGGACAGTGCAACATTAATGATTTATGGTTTACACTTACCATTAAAAACGGTTGACTTTTGAACGATTTTTAAACAAACACTCAGACTTACGAGAGCAAAAAATGAAATCAAAAAAGATTGTTTTATTTAATGTTATTCAATCTTTGCAATAATAAGAATGTATGAAGAATCAAAGTTGGAAAGTGGGAATTTGTTTTCAACAGCGGTTATGCACAGTGCTCCTCTGCCTGCGTTCGTATCCGTTGAAAAAGAAAGCTCTGGTTTGGGTCTCACGAACCGGAATAATTAACTTTAAACATGGCTTAAAATATTTTTAAGTATGAGCGAAAATCAAACATTGAAATCGGTGAAGTATTTTTTTGGACAGCTACAATTAATCAATGGCAGAAATTATTATTGCAGGACGAGTATAAAGAAGTTGTATTTAATTCTCTCCACCAGCGTTCGTGTCGGTTTAAAAGAAATCCGGGCTGTGGGAAACAAAACAATAGTAGTACCCAGGCATTATTAAGAAGATATGAAAAGCCTTTATATAAGATTTTGGATTGAATTTGAATTAGAAAATAACAGAAAATACCCACCAGGAATTGGTTATGGATGTGGCGTTTCTGCAACCAACTACCAAGATGCAATTGAAATTATAAAAAATAAAATGTTTATAAATACCGAAATGCCCAAAATTAAACGGCATGTTCCAAATGTTGATATTCGTGAACTTGACCAAGGACATGTCATGCCTAACATGAAGTCTCCAAACCATCGTGGAATTTGGTTTCCTATTGGTTATGATTAGTTACTGTTCCCGTCCGTATTCTCTTCTCCTTAACTTTTTCGCCGATGTCTCAATCCGGGATTCTCTGCGAAAGTCATGGGACATTTGGCTTAGTGTAACATAAGCCAAATTAAATACTTTTGGGTTGACGCCGAGTCCACGGCCATGCGAAAACCCGGAGTGCGACTCGGCTTCGAAACAAAATGTTGCTTAAACAATTTTTATCGATCCTATTTATTGTATTAATTGGCGGTTGTGGTGATGAATTTAATATAGCAACACCTCAAGCCTCTTCATCCATTTTATCCTCGAAGCAAAATGGGTTTTACCTATCGACTGCGCATAAGCTTCAGCCTGGGGTATTGGATATTATTGATTCAGTTTGGAATGAAAGAGTTTGGCGTTATGAGGTCATAGAGGGTGAAAAGAAGAAAATTGCTTTATCAAACAATCAAATTATTTTGAAGCTAAAAAAGACCAATAAGGAGTTTGAGAAAAGTAATTATTTTTTAGAATGGCGAATGGAGGAAAAACATTATGGAGATTTAGGTTCAGGTAACGGAGTATTTATGTTGAGATATCCGAAAAATGATAAAATAGATACCTTACATTTTTTATTACATAAAATGTCTGATGGTTCTATCATAGATATTGGTACATTTTTAATTTATTGAGATTAGCATTGTTTTTCCCCTGTTGTCGTAGTGTTTAGTAAATAATAAAATTCCTTTTCCTTCGCCTGCGTTCGTGTCCGCAAATAAAAGAAAGCCCCGGTTCGTGTCTCACGAACCGGAATTATTAACTTTAAACATGGTAGAAGATATTTTACATATAAACGAAAATCATACATTGAAATCGGTGAAGTATTTCCTTCCTTGCCGAGTGTCCCCACCTTCCCAGGCGAAGTGTCAAATGGCCTTGTGCGGCTGGGCTGTGGCACTCGCCGTCATACGAAGCAAAAATTTTATAATTAACTGATGCCTGTTAAAAGAAGGTCTTTGTCTTGTAATGAAATCTTGAACTGGAGATATTGATTTGACGAAACCTGTCTCCGGTTGACGCCGGGTCCACAGCCAGGCGCAAATCCTGGGTGAGACCCGGCTGAGAAGCAGAAAAATCAATATATAAGAATGTGGTAAACCGGGTAAATTATTTAATTAATTTCTTCTCCACTCCTTCATTGGTAAGCTTAACCGGTTTTATAAATCCATTGTCATCAAAATACATCCGGTCAATACAGGTCACTCTTGCGTTGCCATCTGTTTCAGTCAGAGGTCTGCGATGATAAACGATATACCACTGATCTTTTTTTGGATTGTGAATAACTGAATGATGACCGGCACCTGTTGCAATTTTTGGATCCTGCTGCAATATTTTACCTACCCGGTTAAAAGGACCAAAAGGAGAATCGGCAATAGCGTAGGCCACACTATAGTCCGGCCCGGTCCAGCCACCTTCAGACCACATAAAATAATATTTGCCATCACGTTTAAACATAAAGGGTCCTTCTACATAACCTTTGGGCGTTATCTCTTTAAATATTTTCCCATCTTCAAAAGGAATAAAACCAGTAAAATCATTATTCAGTTTTGCCATATTACAATGCCGCCAGCCACCATAAATTAAATAGTATTGACCTCCATCTTTATAAACAAATTGATCTATAGGTTGTGCGCCGTTATGAAATTTATCGATCAAAGGTTTTCCTAAAAGATCTTTAAAAGGACCCGCCGGCTTATCGGCAACTGCAACTCCAATGCCGCCTGTTTCAGCATCACTTTGAATATCATTGGCGCCAAAGAATAAATAATATTTCCCTTTTTTTTCTACAATCGAAGGAGCCCACATGGCCCGCCTGGCCCATCTCACCGAAGAGGTATCAAGGATATGTTCATGCTTTGTCCAGTTCACCAGGTCGGGAGATGAGAAAGCATCTAAAAAAACTTGCTGATCATATGGAGCGGAATAAGTAGGATAGATCCAGTATTGTTTATCAAAAATGATTCCTTCCGGATCGGCATACCAACCCTGGAATACCGGGTTGCCCGACATGATTTCCGTTTTAATTTTCTGTGCGTGGATATTCAAATAGAAAAGGACGAAAAGAGCAAGGGGAAAGGATGTACATTTATTTTTCATATTGCAGTATTAAAGGGAAGGAAGCGGGTAAACTTTTCATTAAAAGGGTTATTGTAATTGAAGGTACGCCTTTCAACTATTTTTATCGGAAACCGAAAGCCAGGCAGCAGGCAGACATTAACTATTACTTTTTGTAAGTTGCAGTACAGGCCGGGAGCCATTTTAATTTTTCGGGGTAGAACATTTGCAAAAACTGCATAAAATTTTACCGGGTAAAAGAAAATAACAAAAGTCATGGTTACAAAGGATCGCTTACTTTTAAAGTTTATAAAGGAATAATATGACAACGATCCTTATTACCGGTGGCACAGGTATGATTGGTAAAGCGCTGACTTTTGCACTCCTTGAAAAAAATTATAAGGTCATTATTCTTACCAGGCAAACTAAACTATTGTCCCATGATCCGGGAAATGTTACCTATGGTGCCTGGGATATAAATAAACAAACAATAGATAAAGAAGCCATTGCAAGAGCAGATTATATTATTCACCTGGCCGGCGCCGGCGTGGCTGATAAACGGTGGACAAAAAAGCGTAAGCAGGAAATAATAAATAGTCGGGTAAAAAGTAGTGAATTGCTGGTGAGGGCGATAGAGACTTATCCTAATAAAGTGAAAGCCCTGATCAGTGCATCAGCCATTGGCTGGTATGGCACCGATGCTGCAAACTCCGAAACGAGGCCTTTCAGGGAAGATGACCCACACGACAAAACATTTCTTGGCGAAGCCTGCAAGTTGTGGGAGGATAGTATAGAGCCGGTAAAGAAATCAGGTAAACGGCTGGTGAAGCTGCGAACAGGTATTGTGTTAAGTAATGAAGGAGGGGCTTTAAAAGAATTTAAAAAACCTTTGCGATGGGGAGTGGCGAGTATTTTAGGCGATGGGAAACAAATCATCAGCTGGATACATATTGAAGACCTGGTGCGTTTATATATCACAGCTATTGAAGATGAAACCATGCAAGGCGTGTATAATGCTGTTGCGCCGATACCTGTTTCCAATAAGAAACTGGTTATGGAAATGGCCAGGATTCAAAAAGGGAAATTTTTTATACCCGTTTATGTTCCTTCTTTTATTTTGAAAACAATTTTGGGAGAAATGAGTATTGAGGTTTTAAAAAGCGCTACCGTCAGTGCTGATAAAATTCATTATACCGGGTTTATTTTTCTTCACCCTACTATTGAAGCCGCCCTTCAAAACCTGGTGAATATCCAGCAATAGAATCTATAATAATTTAGGGAGGAATTTTTTACGAGGTTGCTGGCTTATAAACATTAATCATAATAGGTCCAAATGGAGTTATCCAAAAATTCCGGGCAAAAGATAATCGTTTGTATGGATATCAGCATGATTGGGATGCCATACGCTGGTAAATTCTCCTATAATTGCTTTCCCGTTTTCGAACCGGAGCTTCTGTATTCTTAACTGTTCTATATCTTCCTGTCTTACTCTGCGGTGTACCGGGCTCATGGTACCTCCGTTGGTATTATCACCGGGTATAGCAGCCGGGTTATATTGATATTGCGGATCTGCTATAGTGCCACGGGGATACATGATACCCGGTATGCCCTTTCCCCTGATGTCCAGATCAACCGGGTGTTCTGACCCCAGCGTGTGCCCGTATTCATGAGCCGCAGTAGTGGAGCCCTTATACAAATTTTCCAATTTAAAATATCCGCTGTTGCAGCCCAATCCATCTACAAACGAAATATTGCCATGTGCAAATTCTTCTATCCTGAAATAGTTATTGAGTGGGTTGGTGTTTTCATAAATTTCAATAGCATCAATACCAGGCTGAAAAGAAGCTGTGATCTTAAAAACAACCTGGAAAATTTCATCGTCTACCTGGATTTTTCCTCGCGGTTCATTCCACATAGTTTCAATTTCATCTCTTATACTTTCGGTAATAGCATTATTGGCCGCTTTTCCATAAGTGATGATATGGGAATAAATAGTAAGTAGATTATTTTCTAATTCTGCTTTACCCATTAATGTTGATCTGTTCAGGTATGCTTATAAAAGAATTTACGGAACTAGCTGCATATCTTTCTTTAGCAACCCTGTTGATTAATTCCTTACCGGCTTACCACTTTTCAATACACTTTGTATTCTTTCCAGCGTTTTCTTTTCGCCGCAAAGAGATAAGAAGGCTTCTCTTTCAAGATCCAGTAAATATTGTTCAGAAACCAAGGTGGGTTCACTCAGATCACCACCACACATTACATAAGCTAGTTTTTTTGCTACCAATGAATCATGTTCCGTTGCATAGTTAGCTGTCTTCATCGCATGTATACCGGCATACAAAGCACCGAGTGCAGATTGGCCCAACACTTTTATATCTTTTCGTTGAACGGGTGTGGTATAACCGCTATCATATATTTCGATAACTGATTTTTTTGCTTCTGCAATTCGGCGGCCCTGGTTCATAACAACTTCATCAAGCCCTTTTCGATATACCCAATTGAAAAACCTTCGGCTGCAGATGTGGCTACTTTGGCAGTAGCAATGGTAAGGAAACGATTTTTTAAAGTAATTGTTTCCGGTTCATCTTCATGCATTTCATCTGAAGCTCTTAATACAAATTCTTTGGTGCCACCACCACCGGGAATCAAGCCCAACACCTAATTCCACCAGACCGGTATAGGTTTCTGCAGCAGGACAAACTTTATCTGCATGCAAACTCAATTCACAAGCACCGCCCAATGCGAGACCATGTGGAGCTACTACTACCGGTACAGATGAATATCTTGCCCGCATCATCGTATTCTGGAACAGACGGATTGCCATATCCAGTTCATCATATTCCTGGTCGATAGCCAGCATAAAGATCATACCTACATTTGCACCGGCAGAAAAATTGGTTCCTTCATTGGCAATCACCAATCCTTTATAATTTTTTTCTGCTTTATCAATTGCTGTTTGAATTCCGCTTAATACATCGCCACCAATGCTTCCCATTTTGGTAAACCATTGCAAGACCCAGCACATCATCACCCAAGATCGTATAGCCGGCAACTTCCATTTTTCCAAATCAATTTATCCTGGTAGTTGCTCATTACAATAAAGGCATTCACCACCGGGTAATAGCTTTATATGATTTGTGATGCAGGATCGTAACTGATATTTTTTTCCAGCTTCAATTTTATAAAATGATTTGTTACCTGCTGCCAGCATTTCATCTACCCATGGGCTACTTTATAACCGGCATCTTTCATTGCTTTCACCGTTTTTTCCACACCCAATACATCCCAGCTTTCAAATGCACCGATCTCCCAGCCAAAGCCCGCCATCATTGCATCATCTACACGATATATTTCATCACTTATTTCAGGAATGCGATGAGAGATATAAGAAAACAAGCCATAATGAAAATGACGATAAAATTCACCGGCTTTATCCTGTCCGGCTACCAGCATTTTCAAACGCTGTATTAAGATCATCAATTGGTTTGGCTGCTTCAACTGTTGCAAACTTTGGTTTTATCCGTGGTCCATATTCCATCGTTTTTAAATTAAGTGTTAATATTTCTTTTTCGCCTTCCGCATTCCTTTTGTTTTCTTAAAAAATCCCTGGCCTGTTTTATCACCCAGCCAGTTATTCTCTACCATTTTATTTAACCAGGCAGGAATGACAAATGTTTCTTTTGCTTCATCATCGGGACAATTATCATAAACACCTTTTGCCACTTTTACCAGTGTATCAATACCCACCACATCAGCTGTTCGGAAAGTGGCCGATTTTGGACGACCAATGATTGGACCTGTTAATGCATCTACTTCATCAATGGTCAATCCTAATTTATCAACCAAACCGAAAATGGCCATGATGCCATATACACCAATACGGTTGGCAATAAATGCAGGTGTGTCTTTAGCACAACACAGTTGTTTTTCCCAGGTACAGATCGCCATAATGCATCAGGAAATCAACTACCTCCGGATCAGTATCTGGAGTAGGAATAATTTCCAGTAATCGCAAATAACGTGGAGGATTAAAAAAGTGTGTTCCGCAAAAATGCTTTTTAAAATCTTCACTTCGGCCTTCAGTCATCATGTGAATGGGAATACCGGAAGTATTGGAAGTAATCAATGTTCCAGGTTTGCGAAACTGTTCTACTTTATCATAGATCATTTTCTTGATATCCAGTCTTTCCACCACCACTTCAATGATCCAGTCGCAACCGGCAATATCTTTCATGTTGTCATCAAAATTGCCGGTGGTTATTTTTTTCATCACATCTTTATTATAAACAGGAGAGGGATTGCTTTTAATAGCTGCAGCCAATGCATCATTGACCATCTTATTTCTTTCGGCTGGCTTTGTACTTTCTGCAGCTTCCTTTGGCACCATATCCAACAATAATACCTGCAGCCAACTCCTGCAAAATGACAGGCAATACGTGAACCCATGACACCACTTCCCAATACAGCTACTTTTTTAATTGTGCGGTTCATGTATATTTAATTATTTGTTTTTGAATGTGGAAGCCCGTCCGGGTTCAAATAGTTAGCTAAACAACTATTAAATGTGAAGGTAAGAGAAAAAGATTGGCAGTAAAAACTTGACGCAGAGTAAATCATATTAAAATCCAGATATCGCAAAAAGCAGAAATAAAGAGCGTTTTAGAGAGCTGTAAATAACAAAAAAGCATTTATTGAAATTTTAGGAACCTGTTTTTAAACATTCCTATAATATGATGTAACCTGTTTCATTTTTTTGTTGTCAGATATATTTTAGAAATGGCTATAATTGCCACAATTTTGTTGTCACTAAACCAAAACGCATGAAACGAATTATTTTATTGTCCTTTTTTGGCATCCTGATTTTTTCTTCCTGCCGTTATTTAGGCGGGAAAGGGGTACGTGGAAGTGGCAATATCGTTACGCAAAACCGCAGCACCGGGAATTTTACCAGCATTGATGTAAGCGGTGCTATTGAAGTAAAGGTCAGGCAGGATTCCGTTCAACAGGATATCAAAGTAGAAACGGACGACAACCTGCAGGAATATATTGATATTCATGAAAACAATGGGGTATTATATATTTCACCGAGGAATAATCACAACCTGGACCCAAGCAAAAGAATAAAAGTATATGTTTCCGCTACGGATTTTAAATGGTTGAGAGCTTCCGGTGCCTGCCGCATTTTTGGTGAAAATAAGTTAGTCTCTTCCGGCACTCTTGATATTGAACTGAGCGGAGCTTCAGAAGCCAGGGTAGATGTAAAATCACCACGCATAAATACAGAACTGTCCGGAGCTTCTTCAATTGTATTAAGTGGGGAAACAAAAGATCTGAATATTGAAGGCTCCGGGGCAAGTGATATTAAGTCGTTTGACCTGATGTCAGAAAATACAACGATCGATATTTCCGGTGCCTGTTCTGCTGAAGTTTTTGCAAGCGTAAAATTAGATGTGCAGGCGAGCGGCGCATCCGGTGTGAAATACAAGGGGAATGCTTCAGCAAACCAGGACGTAAGTGGGGCCAGCAGTGTAAAGAAAGTAAACTGAATTTTATTACGAATAATAAACGAAGCCCTCAGCCGGGGCTTTTTTTATGCACGAATATTAATTACCGGTAGGATAATTATCCGAACTTAGGGTCAAACCAAAACTACTTATGAGTTCACGCCGGGAATTTATCAAACAATCCACGCTGGCTTCAGCGGGAATATTAGTAGCCTCCTCCTCTTTTGGAAATTTTTTTATTGGTAAAAAACCTAAAGTTATCATAATCGGTGCAGGATTTGCAGGTCTGTCTGCTGCTTATTATTTGCATAAAAAGAAAATTGATTTTGTAATACTGGAAGCCCGCAACCGCATCAGTGGCCGTGTTTTTTCTCATACCATCGATCCGCAGGAAAATCTGGTGATAGAACTGGGTGCAGAATGGGTAGGTAATTCGCATATCACGATTGCAAAATCTTTGTAATGAATTTGGACTTGAATTGAAGAACAACCAGTTTGAATCACATCTTATTTACAAGGGCAAGTATTATAAAACAAATGAATGGGATTACAGTGAAGAGTGGAAAAAGAAATTTCAATTGATAATTGATGGATATGAAAAATTGACCCAGGCCGATAAAATCAAACTGGATAAAATGGATTGGTGGCGTTTCCTGGTCAACAATGGATGTGAAGGAAGAGATCTTGATCTCCGGGAATTGCTGGACAGTACCGATTTTGGTGAAACGATCCGTAGTGTATCTGCCTTTGCTGCATTGGCGGAGTATGCAGAAAGCAGTGAGAAGAATGAAATGGACCTGAAGATAAAAGGCGGCAATAGTATGCTGGCGAAAAAAATCGCAGAGAAGATAGGGCATGATAAAATAAAATTGGAACACCGGGTGCAGCGTATTGTACAAAATACAAAAGGTGCTGTGAAAGTATTTTGTGAAAACGGGCAGTCTTTCACCGGCGATAAAATCATTTGTACGGTACCCACATTTGCAGCAAAAAAAATAAAATGGGAACCTGGTTTGCCGGCAGACCAGGTGAATGCAATGAACGAATTGCAATATGCGCGGATCAATAAAAATCCATTGTTATTTAAAGAACGGTTCTGGAAAGACGAAAATTTTGATATGATAACGGATCAGTCTCCCCATTATTTTTATCATGCTACAAAAAATCAACCTTCAAAAAAAGGAGTATTGATCTCCTATACGATTGGAGAAAAAGCTGCTGTGGTTGCCAATCAATCTGATGAATGGAAGGCGGATATGATACAACAAACTTTGCAACCCCATTTTGGTGATGTAAAAAGTTTACTGGAAAAGCAGGCTAATTATTATTGGGGCAATGATGAATTTTCCCATGGCGCATATGCTGTATATGGTAAGGGGCAATGGTTTCGTGTGATGCCAATTCTTAAAGCGTTCGCATATTCATACACATTTTGCCGGTGAACATTTGGCCGACTGGCAGGGATTTATGGAAGGAGCTATCAATACAGGAGAAGAGGCTGCGGGAAAAATTTAGGTAAAAAAGGCAGGTAATACTTTCAAAAGAGAAAAAATATTTCTATCAAAGATTCACATACTTCACCGTGATCTTTATATCCCTGTTTCTTCCTTTATCATCCGTACAGGAAATTTTTACCGGCCCTTCTTCCGGCATAAAAAATTGTTTTTCCCCGGCATTACAGCTTTTGTAAAATTTATTATTGATATACCAATACACCTTGCTTACATCATTGGCTGTTTTACAAACCAATTGTAAAGGTTCACGGTCTTTTTTACTGATAAGATATTCGGTTCCGTTTGACGGGCGAAATAATTACCGGAGCATTGCCTTTAAAGATCAATTCACAATCCGGATTATGCGCCGGTATTTTCTGATAAGCAATTCCTGTTTCATCATACCATGCCTGCATATCAGGTTCTATCATTTTATACCATTTCTTTTTATAACCGGTTTCCGGCGCACAGCTTTTACAATAAGATAATTTTTTCATCAGGGCTTATCATGTATCTCCTGCCGGTTATTGCAAACCTTGGTTGAAGAAATAAGCGGAATAAAATAATCAGTGATACCAGGTTAGTGACAATGGTCTGAAGGTGCCAAACCAGTTTCACTGCATACCTGCCGTATATCACAATCATCCGGTTGACTGAACCATTCTTCATCACTGTCGTAATCAATCGTATTAAAAATTTTAAATAATAAAGGTGTAGCAATATTAGCACCGCTCAGATCAGCAACACCTACACCGGAAAAATTTCCTAGCCCATACACCAACCGTATAATTTTTATTATAGCCAATACTCCAGGCATCCCTTCGTCCATAACTGGTTCCGGTTTTCCAGGCAATCTTTGGCATCCGTTCAGTAGCCGACCAGTTCAACGGAAAATCAGGACGGTTTACTTTCGATAATATTTCATTGATCATATAATTAGCTGCCGGACTTATTACCGTAGTTTTTTGCATGAACTGTATCTCCTTGTAAATAAGAAGGTGCACTATAAATGCCATTATTGGCAAATGCTGAAAACAAACCTGTTAATTCTTCCAGTGTAGTACCGCATCCACCCAGGATCATTGACAGACCCAAGTTTTCGCTGGTCTTTTTGTATTTGCTTAAAATTGCAATCGGATAGTTTTTGGATCAGTTTTTCATGCCCCAATAGTTTCAAACTTTTTACAGCCGGAATATTCAATGAATGTTCCAGTGCATATTCAACAGTTACATAGCCATTGAATTTCTTATCATAATTCTCCGGTGCATAGCCTTCATAATTTACAGCAACATCCGTCATAATGGTTTTTGGTGTTAACAAGCCTTCATCAAAACACATGGCATATAGCAAGGGTTTTAATGTGCTTCCCGGTTGGCGTACAGCATTGGCGCCATTTACCTGGCCACCATCGGTTGTGTCGTTAAAATTGGAAGAACCCACATAGGTAATTACCTGTTGGGTTTTATTATCAATAATAACAACAGCAGCATTTTTAATATTTCGTAGACGTTGTGCTCTGACATAATCTTCAACAATTTTTTCTGTTTTTAATTGGGTATTGAGATCAATAGTTGTTTTTATAAGATGACTTCCTTGCTTTTTTAAGTTTATAGGCAAGATGCGGAATATAATGAGGAACTATTCCTCTCGATAGCAGTCAAAGGTTCAGCCAGTGCATCTTCAATTTCTTTTTTGGTAAAAACTTTATCATCAGCAAATTTTTGAAGCCACCTGTTTCTTTCTGTAACGATCCGATCATTATTTTTCCCGATAACCAACGAAGAAGGCCGGTTGGGGATAATGCTTAAAGCTGTTATTTCCGCCAAGCTGATAAATGATCGGGATTCTTTTTAAAATATAATGAAAGCCGCTGCTTTTACACCTTCGATATTTCCGCCGTAAGGAACAAGGTTCAGGTACAGCTGCAGTATCTCATCTTTGCTATATTTCCATTCCAGTTGAAAAGCACGGAAACTTTCCCTGATCTTCGCCAGATATTTCTTTTTCGTGGTTCCAGGGCCCTGGCCACCTGCATGGTAATGGTGCTGGCGCCTGAAGTTCGTTTCATCCGGAATATGTTTTTAAAAAAAGCCCTTGCAACAGCCAAGGGATTGACGCCCGGGTGGGAATAGAAATATTTGTCTTCTTTGGCGATGATCGTTTTTCGGAGTAAAGGCGATATTTCCTCCAGTTCTGTTTTCATTCGCCATTTCTGATCTCTGGTGAGATAGGCATTTATAAGCTCGCCTTTATTATCAGTAACAATAGTGGAATATTCAATTTTATCAGGTAAGGGAAAAACCAGGTTGAGTAAAAGAAAAAATAAAAGCAGGCTAAGAAATCCAATGCCTGTTCGTTTAAGGGATGTAAAGAAATATTGCCTGGTTATTTTATATTTCATTTTGGCTTAGGTAAATGGGTAGTAGGATTAAGCAGGGGAAAAAATCCATGCCTTGAAGGTATGCCATACTTTAGAAGTATGCCATACCACTAAAGATGCACTTAACAAATATTTATCTACCTGATTAGTCAACACATTCATTTCTGTGCTAATTTAATATTCAAATTCCTCACGGTCTTTTTATGGAATTCGCAGACCTCTCCCGGCCACCAAAAGACATACCTCCTTAGCTTATTTGGTTTCAAAGAAACTGTTTTTGTTTTTTAGAAACAGGTTATCTGCGTATCGGGATCCATTCTCAAATTTTTTGGTTCACCTAATTTCTTTATCTTCTCGTTTTATAAACGACCGCTAACCAAAACTTTATATGCGTATCAAATCCATTTCTTGTTCCGCTGATTGCCGGGATAATCTTTTTTATCTGCCTGTAATAAAAATGCCGTAAGCCTTTCTTATACCAATGCCAAAGAAGAAGTACCTGTATTGGGTAATCTTATTTTCCGATTTAATCAAAGTATGGTAAAGGATTCCATGCTGAATGCCTGGGATTCGACGGATTATATGTCCTTTGAACCCTGCAATAAAGGGGAAATTTCGCTGGGAAAGTCCTGATCAATTGGTTTTTTCTCCTTCCGAACCATTGAGGCCTGCTACGGATTACAGGGCAAAGGTGACGAGGTCCGTTTTAAAATTCAGCAAATACAATGATATAAAGGATGGAGATAAAATCGATTTTCACACACCTGATCTTTCACTTGAAAATTCCAGTGTAATCTGGATAGGAGAAACCAGCACATCAGCCATACCGCAGGTAGATCTTTATTTTAATTATCCTGTTAATCCGCAGGAACTAAAAGATAAATTGAAAATAGAGGTAGAAGGGAAAAAGATGGATTTTTCCCTGGTTACCATTTCACCCGGTAATAAAATATCAGTCCGGATCATGGGATTGAAAAATGAAGACAGGGACTTTCAAACACGAATCATTATTGACAAAGGATTGAAACCTGAAAATGGAAATAATCCGTTAACCAATCCTATCACTGCTTCCTTATCAATTCCTTCACCCTATGTGCTGATTATACAAAATATAGAATCCCAGCATGACGGCATGGAAGGAACTGTAAAAGTAACCACCAGTCAGCAACTGACCGGTGAAAGCTTAAATCATTTCTGAAGTTTGATACAGAAGTTACCATTCACTACTGAATTCAATGAAAATGGTTTTACTATTCGCAGCGATAAGTTTGATATGGAAAAAAGTTATATGCTTATCATTTCAAAGGGTCTGCGCGGAAAAATAGGCGGCGTATTAAAAGAAGATTACAACGGCAGTGTTGCTTTTGGTGAGTTGGAAGCCAATATCAGGTTTACCAATAGCAAAGCGGTATACCTGTCTAAGAAAGGGGGTAAGAATATTGAAGTGCAAATCACCAATGTGCCGAAGGTGAAAATCATTCATTTCAAAAATCTATGAAAATAACCTGCTGATGTCTCAACGATATGGTTATTATCCGCAGGAAACAAGAGCTGTCCAAAGCAGTTACCAGGATGGGAATGATGGTGATTATTATGAACAAGATAATTAGTGATGCTATGCTGGGTGATGTGATCTATGAAAAGGAAATTGATACAGGATCATTACCAAGAAGCGGGGCCGGAAGGTTATTTAACCTTTCACAATTTGAAGACCGGCTTCCGGATTTTAAAGGAATTTATCATATAGTGATCCGCTCAATTGAAGATTATTGGGTAAAAGATAGCCGGTTTATTTCATTATCAGATATTGGATTGATAGCTAAAGAAGGAGAGGATAAAATATTTGTATTTGCCAATTCAATTAAAACAGCTTCAGCAATAGATGGGGTCAATATTTCCGTTTATGCTGCCAACAATCAATTGATTGGTACAGGGGCTACCAATGAAGAAGGTGTAGCTGAGATCGCTTATTCAAAAAGAGATTTATGCCGGTTTCAGACCCGCCATGGTAATTGCTAAAAACCGCCGATGATTTTAATTATCTTGCCATTTAATAATACAAGAGTTAATACTTCCCGGTTTGAAGTAGGTGGTAAAAGAAATAATAGCACAGGTTTGGATGCTTTTATTTATGCAGAAAGAGATATTTATCGCCCGGGGGAGAAAATAAATTTTTCGGTTATAATTCGCGACAGGCAATGGCAAACGCCGGGTGATATTCCTTTAAAAATGAAATTCCTGATGCCTAATGGAAAGGAATTAAAATCATTTCGAAAAAACCTGAATGAAGAAGGATCTGTAGAAGGAAATATCGATATTGCTAGTTCAGCTATCACGGGTGGTTATACCCTGGAAGTATATACATCCAATGATATTTTATTGGCATCAAAAAATTTTTCAATCGAAGAATTTGTTCCTGATAGAATCCGTGTGCAGGCAAAACTGGATAAGGAGTTGCTCAAGCCGGGAGAGTCCTCAACATTATCCATTAATGCGATGAATTTCTTTGGACCTCCTGCTGCTAACAGGAATTATGAATCGGAAATACAGGTAAAACAAAAATCATTTTCACCCGAAAAATTCAAAGAGTATGAATTTAACCTGGCCAATCAGAATAGTTTTTTTGATAAACAAGTAAAGGAAGGAAAAACTGATGCAGAAGGCAATGCGTCCCATACATATACTGTGCCGGCTATATATAGCAATATGGGAGTTTTGCAATCTAATTTTTATACCACGGTTTTTGATGAAACCGGGCGGCCGGTGAGCCGGGCTACTTCGGTTGATATATTTACACAGGATTTTTTTTACGGAATAAAATACGATTGGTTTTTTTATTACCCGCTCAACCAGCCTGTCAAATTTCAACTGGTATCGGTAAATAAAGAAGGAAATATTGCCAACTCTACAGCAAGAATTCAGGTGATCAAACATGAATACAGAACTGTGCTTACAAAAAGTGGTAGGTATTTCCGGTATGAATCTCAGAAGGAGGATAAGATGATGATTGAAAACCAGGTAAGCATTGGCAACAACACGGTTTATTCATTTATTCCCCGGTCGCCGGGCGACTACGAACTCCGAATTTACCGTCCCGGGTCCAATAGTTATGTAAGCAGAAGCTTTTACAGTTACGGTAATTGGGGAGGCAACAACAATTCATTTGAAGTAAACAATGAAGGGAATATTGAAATTGAGCTGGATAAAAAATCATACATCAGTGGAGAGGTAGTAAAGGCATTATTTAAAACACCATATAATGGGAAAATGCTGGTGACGATGGAAACAGATCATGTAGTATCTTATCAATATGCTGATGTGAGTAACCGGAATACAAGTCTTGACCTAAAACTTACCGGTGAACATGTGCCGAATGTATATATCACCGCCACCCTGATAAAACCACACGAGGTATCAGACATTCCGCTAACCGTAGCACATGGTTTTAAGAATATAAACGTTGAAGAGAAAAATAGAAAGATAGAAATGGAGATCGTATTTCAAAAATCCGTTCGTTCCAAAACACAGCAGAAAGTAAAAGTAAAATCAGCCCCGGGAAGTTATGTAACCCTGTCGGCAGTGGATAATGGCGTATTGCAGGTAACGGATTTCAAAACACCAGATCCTTACCAATATTTTTATCAGAAAAGAGCCTTGCAGGTAACGGCTTATGATCTTTATCCCTTATTATTTGCTGAAGTAAGGGCAAGGCTAAGCAGCACAGGGGGTGATGGAGAGTTAAGTATGGAAAAAAGAGTAAACCCTATGCCGGCGAAAAGAATAAAAATAGTAAGCTATTGGAGCGGCATTAAAAAAGCAAATGGAAATGGTGATGTTGACTTTGAATTTGATGTGCCACAATTTAGCGGGGAGATCCGCCTGATGGCTGTTTCATACAAAGGCCGGCAATTTGGCGCTGCAGACGAAACGATGACGGTGGCAGATCCAATTGTTATCAGTACTGCACTACCACGGTTTTTAAGCCCCGGTGACACTGTACAAGTTCCGGTATCTCTTAGCAACACAACAGCAAAAGCCGGAAATGTTACAGTCGCCATCAGTACTGATGGACCATTAAAAATAATAGGCACAAGCAGCCAGGCCTTAACATTGAATGCGAATAGTGAAGGGAAAGCAATGTTTAGTGTGGTAGCTAATTCAACCATAGGTATTGGTAATGTGAAGATCAGCGTAAATGGTTTGGGTGAAAAATTTGATGACGCCACAGAAATTTCCGTCCGTCCGCCTTCAACCCTTCAAAAAATAACCGGCAGCGGATCTGTAACCGGTGGATCCTCGCAGAAAGTGAACATTGGGTTAAGTGATTTTTTACCAGGAAGTTTTGATTATAGATTGTCGGTAAGTCGGTCACCTGTTCTGGAATGGGGCGAGCAACTTCGGTATCTGTTACAATATCCTTACGGGTGTACTGAGCAAGTAGTGTCAACTGCTTTTCCCCAGTTATATTATGGAGATATGGCCAGCCTGGTATCGCAGACCAGGAGGAATGAAACAAATGCGAATAGCAATATACTTGAAGCGATAAGAAAAATAAAAATGCGGCAGCTTTATAATGGATCCGTTTCGCAATGGGATGGGGAAGGAAAGGAAGATTGGTGGACCAGCATTTACTCTGCTCATTTTTTATTGGAAGCAAGAAAAGCAGGTTTTGATGTTGACAATAGTTTATTGGAAACCATGTTGAGTTATATCAGTAACCGGTTAAAAAATAAAGAAACAATAATCTATTATTACAACCGCACACAGAATAAGAAAATAGCTCCCAAAGAAGTAGCGTATGGATTGTATGTATTATCTATGGCCGGCCGTACCAATGTTCCGGCTATGAATTATTATAAAGCCAAACCCGAAATACTCGCATTGGACAGTCGGTATTTACTATCTGCTGCTTATGCCACTGCCGGTGATAAAAAATCATTTGTATCCTTGTTGCCATCAACATTTGCAGGGGAAGAGTCGGTGCCTCAAACCGGTGGAAGTTATTATTCTGATGTGCGGGATGAAGCCATTGCATTAAATGCCCTGATAGATGTGGATCCTGGCAATGCGCAAATACCAGTGATGGCAAAACATGTAGGCAATAAATTAAAGACACGCCAGTGGTTAAGTACACAGGAAAGGTCATTCGCCTTCCTGGCATTGGGTAAACTGGCAAGAACTTCGAATAATGCAACAGCAACCGCGGAAATAAAAGTAGATGGAAAGAGGGTGGCTAAAGTAGAAGGAGGCCAGTGGAAAGGTGATAAGAAGACATTGAAAGGAACCGGTCTTGAAATAACAACCACGGGAAATGGCAGAATTTATTATTTCTGGCAAGCTGAAGGTATTAGTGCGTCTGGAAGCTACAAAGAAGAAGACAGTTACCTGAAAGTGCGAAAAAGTTTTTATGACCGGTTTGGTAAACCACTTCCTGGTAATGAGTTTAGGCAAAATGATCTCATCATTGTGCGGATCACCCTGGAAAAATCATTTTCAACCATTATTGAAAATATAGTGATTACTGATTTGTTGCCTGCGGGATTTGAGATTGAAAATCCCAGGACAAAAGATATTCCGGGTATGGACTGGATAAAAGACGCTTCAACGCCTACGGCATTGGATGTGAGGGATGACAGGATTCATCTTTTTATTGATCTTCAAAAAAATAAACAAACGTATTATTATGCAGTTCGGGCGGTGTCACCAGGTAAATTCAAAATGGGACCCGTGAGCGCAGATGCTATGTACAACGGGGAATATCATTCTTACCATGGCGCCGGAGAAGTGCGAATAACACAATAAAACTACGGAACATGGTTAAATTGATCGGGTCAGTTTACTATCCTGATAATCCCATCCTGCCATTTAAGAAAATATAAATTTTTGTTTTCAAAATAATCCAGTTCCAGGTTTTTCCGATTGATGACCGGTTGAATGTCGAAGTCGGTAAAAACATTGTCTTGCTTATTACCCAGGTTGGAAGAAAGATCGTTTCCGTATTTTAATAACAATTTTGCAAATTTCCAGGTCACTTCATAGCCCCGGTAAACCATATCACTGGGTCTTGCATACATGGTGTTGTTAAAATGTGTAGCAATGCCCTGGCTTGTCTTGTCTGTTTTAATGTTGTTAAAGGGTGTGCTATAAATTATTTCAAGTCCTTTAAATTCCGGTTTCGAAAAATCTTTTATGCTTTCCCAGGTAGGCATCCCTATTAATGTAACCTGGTAATCTTTAATGATGGTAGCAAGTTGGGAGGCAAGGTTGTCTCCCAAAATTCATATCCAGGCTTCCGGCTATAGATAGGGTGCGGCGGTCGGAAGCAAGGTGAGGCATTAATTGAGCCGCCGTGAAGTTATTATTAAGTTCTACGTATTTTATTTTTAATGGTACGCCTGTCGTTCTTTTACTGTACTCAGTAAAGATTTCTTTTATCGGATCGTCCATTCCACCTTTTCTTCTGAAAACAACAACAGGATTAATGGAGTAGTATTTTTGAACATAACATAGATGCCTTCACTTTGGGTTCTCAAGGTTGGGTTCAGCATTATAAAATAGGGATTGCCGGAAGTGCCGGCATCATTGGGTACCGTAGTATTTATAATCGGGATCTTTTTCTTCAAAGCCATTTCAGATAATAATCTTACTTCATTGGTACTGCAATTAGCAATGATGATCGAAACATTTTCAATTTCCGGACTATTTAATTGTTGTTCCAATGTTTTGGTGGCCGATCTGGTATCATAAATAAATACCTCCAGTTGTGCTCCTTCTTTACTCAGAGAGTCAAGAGCAAGTTTTGCTCCTTCATAAAATTCAAGACCGGAATTTATAAATTTTGGAAAAACATTTTTTGCATACTTGTATTCATTGTATTGATCAAAGGCGGAATCAAGATAAATAGGAGCGAAAATGGCGATTTTATGTTTTACAACAGCCGAATCCTTTTGCGCTTTTGAAATAAAAGTCGCCAATAAAATAACCCACAATACCAGGAAAAATTTCTTCATCATTTTTATTTTTAACCGTTGGCAAACCAATAAATCAAACCGACAAAGGTTTTTTTATTATTCCCACTCAATTGTAGCAGGTGGCTTGCTGCTGATATCATATACCACCCGGTTGATACCTTTTACATTATTGATGATCTCATTGGAAATATTTGCCAGAAATTCATAAGGCAAATGAGACCAATCCGCCGTCATTCCATCTACACTAGTTACCGCCCTCAGTGCAAGGGTAAACTCATATGTTCTTTCATCGCCCATTACACCCACACTTTTTACCGGAAGCAAGATTGCTCCAGCCTGCCAAACAGTTGCATACAATTGATGGTCTTTTAAGCCTTTAACATATATGTGATCAGCCTGCTTGCAACAATTGTACCTTTTCCTCAGTTACTTCTCCCAGTATCCGAATGGCAAGTCCCGGGCCCGGAAACGGATGACGGTCAATCATGTTCAGCCGGGATTCCCAATTCTCTTCCCACTTTTCTAACTTCATCTTTAAAAAGAGAACGCAATGGTTCTACCAATTCCAGGTGCAGGTGTTCGGGAAGTCCACCCACATTATGATGTGATTTGATAGTCACAGATGGTCCATGTACCGAAACGCTTTCTATCACATCAGGATAAATAGTACCCTGGCCCAGTAAACCAATCCCTTCAATTTTTTTTGCCTCTTCCTGGAAAATATCAATAAACAAACTGCCGATCACTTTTCGTTTGGCTTCCGGATCGTCTTTGCCGGCCAGTCCATCATAAAATCGTTGTTTGGCATCGATACCTTTTACATTCAAGCCTAACTGGCCATATATTTTCAATACATTCTCAAATTCATTTTTTCTCAATACACCATTGTCAACAAAAATTCCGTAGAGCCTGTCACCAATCGCCTTATGAATCAGGGTAGCTGCTACCGTAGAATCCACTCCGCCGCTCAACGCCATTACTACTTTGCGATCACCAATTTGTTTTTTTAGTGCTTCAACAGTATCCGTAATAAAATGAGCCGGTGTCCAATCCTGCTGGCAACCACAGATATTGACCAAAAAATTATTGATCACTTTTTTTCCTTCCGTAGTATGATATACCTCCGGGTGAAACTGCACACCGTACAGGGGAAATGAATCAGGCCAGTTTCGGAATCGATCATTTTCTGATTGCCGGATTCCGTTTCAACTTTTTAAATGCAGCAATCGGGAATACTTTCCGTATCAGCCAGCAGTTCAAAATCATGCCGGTAATTCTTTGATCGTATCGCTATGGCTCATCCAGGCCTGGCTTTGTTCTGAAACACTTATTCAGCAAAGACATCCGTCTTTTTTCAGGTGCAACTGCGCACGGCCATATTCCCGTTTATCACTTTTTTCTACCCGACCTCCAAAGCGCTTAGCTGTCAAGTTGCGCACCATAACAAATACCCAGCACCGGAACCTTTTCAATAAAAGCCTGTACGTTTACATCAGGTGCATTTTCTTCATTTACAGAACAGGGAGAACCGGAGAGAATAATACCTTTCAGTAAGCCCGATTCAAATTCAACCGGTTTATTAAAAGGGATGATTTCGCAGTATACATTGGCTTCTCTGACAGCACGGGCAATTAATTGGGTGTATTGGGAACCAAAATCGAGGATCAATATCTTTTCAGTCATGGCCGCGAAGGTAAAAAAAGGAATTGGCTTTCAGTTGTATGGTTTTTAGACTGATTTAACCAATCAAATAATCCGAACCCCGGGATGAAAGGAATGTGGGAGTGAGGTAGGGGATGTATTAATTATTATTAATAAATTCTTCTTTTTCCAAAAATTCAACAAGAGGCAAATTGCGTCTTTTGGTTTCTGTTTTAAATTTTCGAAATTGTTTTTTATTTTTTTTCCCCAGGGCAGTATTCAAAATTCCGTTAAGTGTTATTTTAACCAGGTAGTTCACCGCAGAGCGATCTCTTAATCGTATAAAAAAAACAGGACTGCTCTTATCGCTATTTTTATTTTTTACAATGGTGTTGACTAAAAAATTTTTAATACCTGAAAAAAATGACCTTTTATCAATATCTCCTTTTATTAGTACCCTCAATTTCAGGTCGTGGTAATACATGTCAATTTCTCCAAAAGCCAATTGCTCTCTGCCAACTACACGCATGGTCAGCGTATCTAATTGTCCTGATTTTAATTCGGCTGAAGCCAGAGGCCTTAGTACCGGATTTAAAACGGTAAGATCAACGGGGCTCATTTGCGCCGTCATCATAAAACCACCCAGCGTATCAGTATAAGATTCTTTGACTGATAATTTGGTGTGGATGCTATCCTCGATATACCCTGTGAAACGGATAGACAGGCTATCTGTATCGCTGAGATCATAGTTTCTAACTTCTGTTATTCGTCCATTTAACCTGGCAACTGTTATTTTTCCGGGCTTATTTGTTTTTTCATTCCACTCTTCATACTCTACCCTGGCATCGTTCAGCTTTATGGTATCAACTAATAAATGAACCGGAATTTTTTTAAGCATATTCACCGGCAATAAACGGATGGTACCCTGGCGGCGGGGCTGCCGTTTATCTCTGAAATCCGTTAATAAAACATGTGAAATTTTAAGAACGCCCAAATCCAGGATACTATCTTTTATATACCTGTCAATGTTAAACGGGCCAATGCCTATAGATCCTGTTTTTAAGGTCAGGTAATCAGTTTGATAAGTTGAAGCTGCTATAAATGCATCTTTATCCATTGTTGGTCGATAATAAAAAGAATCGGTGGTAAAAGTTCTTGAATTTTTATCATAAGAAGTGTTGAACCAGTTGAACTGGTCAGCTGCATCATGATAACTGCCTGTTAGGTTTTCCAGGCGAAACCCGGCATTTTTTGTAATCAGCTCACGAAGATTCAAAAGGGTTGAGCTATTGATTGAAAGGTTGTTCAACTTTCCTGAATGAATGACCAGCTTTCCCATTTTTTTTCCCAGGCTGTCAACAACAAATTTTTCTGCATCAAGATTTGTTATTACTCCTTTCCAGTTCATAACACCTGTATCCCCGGGATGCAATTCCAGGTTATTTAAATCAATCATTAGTTTCCCATCTCCGGCATCAAAAGTTTTTCCGTGTATATCGGTATACCTGAATTTATGGAGCGCTAAATGAAGCTTATCTGCAGAAACGACAGAGGCAGATTGGGAACGAATGCTTAAACCGGCAATATCTAATACTTTGTCATTGCCTTCCCAGTATAAACTGGAAACGCCATGATCGCTTTTGAAGTTGAATTGAAACAGGGGTTGATAAACTGATAATTTACCAATTTTTCCTTCAGGCCATTTAGTTTTGGAGCTATCGCCCTTTGTTTGGCTGATCTTAACATCCGGATTAAAAACAAGAACTTCATCAGCGTTTATCTTACCATTTATTATTCCATTGATATCAGGCGAAATTTTTAATTGAGGTATTGTGATAAATATTGAATCATTGCCCCGGGTATTTTTATAACTTAAATGTTCAAATGACGAAAGCTGGTGGTCGGCAATAGAAAAAGACCGGATAGCCACCTGGTTTGGGCCATTGGAAAATTGAAAATTGTTTCCCATCGCAGCCAGTGCGGAAATAAATGGTTTCTTCCCGGATTTAGTTGAAATTTCATCAACTTCCAGTTTGGCCAGCGATAAAGACAATTTTTTATTTCCATCTTCTGCTATAATACCTGGTATTGAAGCCTTTTATTTTTTTCAGTGTAAAAGTGGGGGATTTTTTTCCTTCCCGGGCAGAGAACGCAGACAGCCGGATGTTGGCCTTTTGCCAGGTTATTCCGCCAATGCTTGTATGCTGTATATCATCATTGACTATCATGGATTGGATGTTCACAGATTCGGCCCTGATGTCAAGCGCATTCTTATCTTTTATCTCCAGGTATCCTGCTACAAATTTATTTTCTGTTCCTCCTCCTGTAAAGTTTACATTGGTCAGGCTGGCAGTAACATCTCCCATCCTGAAAGAGCCCTTCTTAAAGAAAAGAGAAGTTACGGATCGGTGAATGCTGTTTATTTTCCTGGCATCCACCAATTGCTTTCCAAGCACTGAAAGGCTTGCATTTTCTAATTGTAGCCGGGCATTATTTTTAAATACAAGATTGATTCGTCCATTGTTGACATGCAGATTTTCTAATTGCATAAAGTTGCCGATTCCCGACAAGGTTTGAAAAATATCCTGGGAGGCACTTCGTTTGTCAGGGGACATTTTATAATCTATTACCGGGCTAAACAAGGTGACTTCCCGGGCTTTTAGTTTTTGTTCCAGCACCAATTCATCCCAGGAAAGTCCCTGAAGTTCAAATAAGGGCATTCGGAGGCTGTTTGTAACCTTATTATTTTTCAATTCCTGGTATGCAAAATTGCTCAGGCTTATCCTGTTATTATTCAGAATGATGCTGTCAAACTGAATTGAATAGCTGCTATCCCGCAGAAAATTTTCATAATTCCGGATGGCCATTGCAAATTTTTCTACGGTTAATGGTTGCGGACCATCTTTTTTTATTTGCAGACCCTGCAATTCAAAATTATTATGATCAGAAGTAAACGAACTGGGTTTGCCCTCCCTCATGGTATTGATATCAAATGATCCGTTCTCTACTACCACAAAAGCAAGTTGCATTTCTCCTGTTAATTCCTGTATCAGGTCATTAAGCTTGGGAAGCGATTTGATAGGTCCTGTTTTTTTTTCGAGCGCCACATCGAGCCGGAAACGCGGATTGATGCAATAAACTGAATCGGCCTTAATGATCTCATTATGATAAAGCGTTGCGAAATCAATATTTGTCATTTGAAGCTTGTCGAAAAAAATACTGAAAGAACTATTGGAACTGTCTCCTTTGGTAGCCACCATAGTACAACTATCAAATTCTACCATTTTGTTCAAAATATTAATCCGGAAATTGCTAAAGCTTAAACGGTGACGGCCATCCGGAAACAGAATGTTTTGATTATAGGTACGTAAAGCAACATTATCGCTGAATAATATTTTTCTTTCACTAGCCGGTTTGGTTGTATCTACCTGCAGGTTATCCAGGTGGAGGCTGATATTGGTGATAACTAAAGGAGGTTCCTCCGGTCTCATTTTATTGATCAGGGAAAACTTGCCGTTGTCAATCTGGAATCGATCTACTTTCAGTACATCAAGGGCTTCCTGGATAGAATTGTAGATCTTACCCATTTCCTGGGGAATGGACAGGCTGGTGTCTGATGCTCCGCTTGTATCTTTTAAGGAACGTAATCTAGTTACACTGATGTCAGGATGCATCAGGTGGATGGAATCAATTAATATCCGCTTTTCAAAAATTAGCGGAAGAATTTCTTTGATCCGGATATCTATTCTGTCAACACTGAACTGGTATGAGGTGGCTGCGGTGGTATCGGCAGAATAAAAAATGGTTTTCCGCAATTGCATGTCATAATTAAACCAGTTGAACTTGAATTTATGGATTTTCAGTTTTAGTTTATCATTCGATTGGGAGCTAACTATGTCTTCTATTAAATGCTCCGCATGATTAATAAACCAGAAATGAAACGACGTCATTAAAACCAGGATGACGCCCAGTATAAAAGCGGTGATTTTTAAAAATTTGGTAGATATGCGTTTTACAGTCAAGGTCCGGAAGAATTAACTGTGAATTTACTACAATTTCACGGGGTAAAGAATATATTGCTGGTTATTAGTTTATGGACCCGTTTATTGATGTACGCAATTTCAATACCGGATTTCATTATAGACCCCATCCCAGCTTTCTATTTAAAGTTATCATCCAAATGATCGGCCCAAAAACTGATATCTGTTATCAGGTTTATAAATTCATCATAGTCCATTCCTTCAATATCTCTTTCGGCAATAGCGCACAATAATCCCATTTCGGTATTGGAACAAACCTTAATACCCATTTCGGAATTATTTAATTCCAGGGCCTTTTGAAAAATAGCCAGTTTCTTTTTTTCGTCTCCGGGAATATCCATTATGGGGGCAATGCATCTAATAAAAGTCCTTTTAATATTCGATCCGGTTTCAATAGTTGTAAGAAAAACTTCAATAGTACTGGAACCCCTGGTAAAGTACCAGGCATTTGTTTTTCCATTATATATGGCATCGGCGGTAGTGCCAATGTCTCTGCATAACCGACCTATATATGCCCGGGCAAATTCAATCGTTGACATGCTATATTTTAATTAATTCTTTATTTGTAAACTGATCTTCCGCCTGGCACGGGTTTAAAAACAGAAGTTCTTATGTCCTGTTTAAATTAATACAGAATAAACTAGCTTACTGCCGAGCCATTATTTACGGCTTCATCAGGATTAACAAATTTCAAATGGCCTCCTGCATCTTCCGCCATCAGGATCATTCCATTGCTTTCTATACCCCGCATTTTTCTTGGAGCAAGATTGGTTACCACTACTACTTGTTTGCCTATTATTTCCTTTGGTTGAAAATGCAGGGCAATTCCCGATACGATCGTTCTTTTTTCATATCCAAGGTCAACTTCAAGTTTCAGGAGTTTATCCGCTTTAGCCACTTTCTCTGCTGAAGTAATCGTTGCTACTTTAAGATCCAGTTTTGCAAAATCATCGTACTGGATTTCAGGCTTGCCTGATGGCGCCTGAACCTCGCCGGAAAGATTTGCCGCAGAAGTTGCAATCTCCTCGTTTTTACCTGAGACATTCGCATTCTGATTTGCATTATCCGTCTTCACCAATCCCGATCTTAATTTATCTACCTGCGCTTTTATTTCTGCATCTTCAATTTTTCTGAATAATAATTGTGGTTCTCTTAAGCTGTATCCAACGCTCAGTAATTTTAACTGACCTGCATTTTGCCAATCCAGTATTTTATCCACCACTTTCATCATGTGCAGCATTTTTTGCGCCGTGGCCGGCAAAAATGGATTGATCAGTACAGTTAAATTGGCCGTTAATTGCAAACATAAGTGAAGGCAATTGTCAATACTTTTCTGTGCTGTCACTTCACCTAAACCACCGGTTATAGCAGGAGCGCCTAATGGTTCTATTTTTTTGGCAACGATCCAGGGTTCTTTTTCCTGCATATATTTATTACCCTTCCGGGAAAGGTCAATCACTTCAAATAGGGCATCGCGGAACTTATATTGTTCCAGTAAGTTTTCAACTTTTTCTTTTGCATTCTTAATTTCTGAGATGATCGGCTTTGTCTTTATCGTCTAAAATATCTTCATGGAGCCTGGGCACTTTACCGTTGCAAAGTTTATGCATCAGCACCCAGGTACGATTGACAAAATTGCCGAAGATGGAAACCAGTTCACTGTTATTCCTGTCCTGGAAATCTTTCCAGGTAAAGTCATTGTCTTTTGTTTCAGGTGCATTGGCGCACAGAACATACCGTAATACATCTTCACATCCGGGGAAATCCTTTGATAAATTCATTTACCCAAACAGCCCAGTTGCGGCTGGTAGAAACTTTTTCTCCTTCTATATTTAAGAATTCATTGGCAGGCACATTGTCAGGCAATACAAATCCACCATGTGCTTTGAGCATGGCAGGAAAAATGATGCAATGAAAAACGATATTGTCTTTACCAATAAAGTGAACCAGTTTGGTATCTTCCTTACACCAATAATCCGCCCATTTCTCTGTCAATTCTTTTGTAGCGCTGATGTATCCGATAGGCGCATCAAACCATACATATAAAACTTTACCTCCTCCGCCTTCGGGTGCAGTGGGCTGGGAACTTTAATTCCCCAGTTGCTGTCTCTTGTCATGGCACGGGGCTGCAGGCCGCTATCCAGCCAGCTTTTGCACTGGCCATACACATTATTTTTCCACTCTTTATGATCTTCAAGTATCCATTGCTTTAACCAGGCTTCATAGTTCTGCAAAGGAAAATACCAATGTGTTGTTTTCTTTTTCACCGGTACGGCATCACTCAATGTACTGCGCGGGTTAATCAGTTGTTCGGGCTGACAGGGTACTGCCGCATCTTTCACATTGATCGCCATATGCATTTGGATTGGCGCATACAGGACAGGTGCCGGTAATATATCGATCGGCTAAAAAGGTATTTGTTTTTTCATCATAATACTGTTCTGTTTCTTTTTCTTCAAACAAGCCGTCATCATACATTTTTTTAAAAAATGCCGCTGCGGTTTCATGATGAACTTTATCAGATGTTCGTGAATAGATGTCGAACGAGATACCCATCTGTTCAAAGCTCTCTTTGATGATCGCATGGTATTTATCGACTACCTGTTGCGGAGTAATACCTTCTTTCATCGCACGGATGGTAATAGGCACACCATGCTCGTCGCTGCGCACATATAAATTTTATATCTCTTTTTTGTGCCCGCTGGTAACGGACATATATATCTGCAGGAATATAACACTCCGGCCAGATGGCCGATATGAACAGGGCCATTGGCATAGGGGAGGGCAGCAGTAACTAAGTATCGTTTAAAATCAGTCATGTAACTATACGGTAATGATTAGCCCGCAAAAATACCGGAATAGAGGGCATTGCCCAAACTCTATAATGAGGAGCAGGTGCTTAATATTGAAAGAATATATATAAAATTTGTTACGCCGCTACTTCATTCAACCATGATAAGAAGCTGCAACTATTAACACAATGGGGGTTTTAATTTTTCCTTTTATATTTCAAAGTCCTTGGGTCATTTATCACTCCCTTCCAGTTAAGTCCGTACCCAAAATCATAAATATGCCCTTCTGAATCTTTATAGCAATTCATATCATGCGGTACATCTTCTTTTTGATTTTCTACGGTTTTCATATCGGCCGGCATTTGAAATGGTAATAATCCGGAAGGCTCTGCAGCGCCGGTAAGTATATCAAGAATTGCCTGATCCTGTACTCCAAAATTGACTACTATGGCATTGGCTTCTTTCTCCAATTCAGAAAATACCATCGGGTTGCTCATGTTTACCGAAACAATAACTGGTTTACCCTTCATCTTTGTAAAGGTTTCTGTCACCATGGCGAGGTCCGTGATATTAATAGCTTTTACAGACTTGCCTTTATAGCTTCGGTTAGTAAATGTTTCAAATTTATCTCCACCGGCTATGCTGGGATCCCTTGCATCAGTAGCTGTATATTCCCCATATTGCAAACTAATGGGCAGGTAACCATTCCCCCCGGCTTTTACATCTTCAGCGCTATAGCCAAGTCCACTGTTGGGGCTGTTAATAAAGACCAATGCATAATCTGCTTCGTCAGGATTATCTGTTATTGTAAAATATTTTTTTACTATATCCAGGTTTACCGGGTAGTCCAATTTTTCAGGTGTTTCCATACCCAGAAAATTTCTGCCGGCAGGTGTAAATTTCTTAGGGACATAAACCGTTTTATTTTTTTGAAGAGGCAGGGCCTTGTTTTTATTTTTTAGCATGACCATTGATTTCAACTGTGCATCATATCCGGCTTTCATGTATTCAGGCCTGCCAACTGTGGTCTTTGATATTTCAGGATCAACATAAGGATTTTCAAAAAGACCGGTACGGAAAATATTTTTTAACAATCGTACAGCCGATTTTTCAAATCTAGCCCGCATGTATTTTTCACCATGCTCCTTTACACCCATATTGTAGGCTTCTATTACCGGACCTGCATCATTGTTGCCACCAAATTGATCAACGCCGGCCATCAATACTTTATAATGTCTTTCTGCAATGGATAAATCATCTACGCCCCAGGGCTTGCCGGTAATAAATACATCAACGGCAGTCTCATCTCCGGTAACCAACCAATCGGTACATACAACACCATCATATTTATATTTTTTCCGCAACAGATCATTAATAATATATGAATTGTAGTTGTTGGCAACATTTTCATGATTCTTGCTATCCTGGTTATAAGAAATTGTATAATACGGCATCACGGCTGAAGCCATGCCTGTTTTTCCTTTTAGTTTAAAGGCTCCTTCGGTAAAAGGAATAAAATGTTGTTTAAAATTGTTACCGGGATAAACGGCATATTTTCCAAAACCGTAATGGGCATCCCGGCCACCTTCTCCACTGCCTCCACCAGGCCAGTGTTTTACCATAGCATTTACACTGTTATACCCCCAACCGCCCGCTATTTCTTTTGTACCGGTTGATGTTTGAAATCCATCTATATAGGCACGGGCCATATCCGCGGCCAGTTTAGGATCTTCCCCGAAAGTGCCGCTTGCACGGTTCCATCGTGGATCGGTAACAATATCCACCTGGGGAGAAAGTGCTGTTGAAATTCCCAACCCTCTGTATTCACTGGCGGCTATATATCCAAACGTTTTTACGATAGCCGGGTCAAATGTGGCAGCCATTCCAAGTGAGCCAGGCCACATGGAAATAGAACCACCTGAACCTGCATTAAATTCTGCATTTGCAACGGTGCCATGACGAGGATCGGAACTGTTGTTGGCAGGAATGCCGAGGCCAATACTTTCAGTTAAGGCCTGCATATTGTTATTCCATACGGCAGCTATTTCCGGGCTTTGTACGGAGGTAACCAGCACATGGCGCAGATTGTCTTTTGTCAAAAATTCTTTTTGCTGGTCGCTCAGGTCCGATGCTTTTGCCCCGCTTTCTGCAAACACTTTTCCGTTATAGGTGCCGGCAAATGGCCCGCGGGCACCGGCAGGAACGGGCTGATGCCGGCTATACAGCATAAGACCGGCAATCTGTTCAACCGACATTTTAGATGCCAGGTCTTTTGCACGAATGTCAGCAGGCAACCGCCAGTCTTCATATTTATCCAGCTTCCCGTTTTTATTCAGGTCCTTAAATTCAAAGTCACCGTCCCTGAGCAGTTTAACACCAGAGGTAGTGGAATAACCTATTACCTGGTAGCCTTTATTCGCGGCATATAAAATAGTTCCGTTTGAATCCTTATCCTGATTTTGAGTATAAATCAAATTTGGTAGCAATAATGCAATCAGGATGATGCAGCTTATTGTTTTTTTCATGGCAGCAATTTTGAGAATATATTCAATTAAAATAAAGCCATACAAAACTATTATTATAAAATGAATGAAGCCCCCTGGGAAGCAGAGGGCTTATTATTTAGTTGTTTGTTTACCTTAATGTATTCAGGGTAAACTATAATTATTCATTACTTTTTTTCAACCTCATATATCGCCTTTACTGTTTTTACCAATGAATCCGGCGTTACCGAAATACTATCAATACCCAGGTCAACCAAAAATTGGGCAAAGTCAGGAAAATCGGATGGCCCCTGCCCGCAGATACCCACTTTTACATTATTCTTTTTAGCCGTATCAATCAGCATCTTCAACATGGCTTTTACTGCCGGGTTTCGTTCGTCATATAAATGTGCCACCAGTGATGAATCCCGGTCGAGGCCCAGGGTTAATTGTGTCAGATCATTAGAACCAATAGAAAACCCGTCAATATGTTTTGAAAATTGTTCGGCAAGTAAAATGTTCGATGGTATCTCTGCCATTAAAAATATTTCCAGTTGTTCCTTGCCACGCTGCAGCCCGTATTCTTTCATTACATCCTGCACTTTTATTAATTCTTCCACTGTTCTGCAAAAAGGAACCATCACTACTACATTGCTTAAACCCATTTCTTCTCTGACCCTCCTGATGGCTTTACATTCCAGGCCAAATGCCTCTTTGTATTTATCAGAATAATACCGGCTGGCACCTCTCCATCCGATCATTGGGTTTTCTTCATGTGGTTCAAAATATTTTCCCCCGAGCAGGTTATAATATTCATTGCTTTTAAAATCACTGAAACGCACTATCACTTTGTTAGGATAAAAAGCAGCTGCAATTTTCGCAATGCCATAGCTTAATCGCTGGATAAAAAAATCTTCTTCATTATCAAATCCCCGGATCAGTGTTTTTATCGAAGCACTCAGTTCCTCATCATTCAGTTCCGTATGTTTTAACAAAGCCATCGGGTGCACCTGTATATAATTGTTTATGATAAATTCTTCCCTGGCCAGGCCTACACCCGCATTAGGTAAATGTGAAAATCGAAAAGCCATACCTGGCGAGGCTACATTCAGCATAATAGGCGTTTTCACTTTGGGAAGATCTTTCAGATCGGTTTCTATTTTTTTAAACGGAATGATGCCTTCATAAATTATACCCTCATCTCCTTCACCGCAGGATGCTGTAATAACCTGTCCACTGCTTAAAATTTCGGTGGCATTGCCGCAGCCTACTATGGCAGGCACACCCAGTTCCCTTGCTACAATTGCAGCATGACAAGTACGGCCACCTTTATTAGTAATGATAGCCGAAGCTTTTTTCATAATGGGCTCCCAGTCGGGATCGGTCATATCTGTAACTAACACATCGCCTTCCTGGAATTCATGCCCCTCGGTTACCCGTTTATCCAATGAAAATAAAATGGAAGCTTTTCCGGCTCCGATTTTATCACCTACCGCAATACCTTTAAATAAGATTTTACGTGGTGAACTATCATCCAGGATATACTCTGTAATTTTTGAAAAATCTTTTTGAGAATGGATAGTTTCTGGCCTGGCCTGAACGATAAATAATTCTTTTGTCAATCCATCAACCGCCCACTCCACATCCATGGGGCACCAATGACCTTTTAGCTCAGTATAATATTTTTCAATTTGTGAAACCCATTTTGCCAATTGCAGTATTCGATCATCCTTCAAACAATAGCGTTGCTGCAATGGTTTTTCCACCTGGATAATCTGTACTCTTTCGTCCGGGTTATCTCCATACACCATCATTTTATCTTTTATACCCAATTTTTTTTCAATGATGCTTTCAAAGCCTTTTTCTAACGTGGGTTTAAATACAATGTATTCATCGGGAGATACGGAACCCTGAACGATCATTTCACCTAAGCCATAGGAAGCATTGATAACGACCACATCTTTAAAACCACTTTCGGTATCCAAAGAAAAAGCAACACCGGAAGCACCAAGGTCTGAACGGACCATTTTTTGAATACAGACCGAGAGTCCTATAGAAAAATGATCATATCCAAAGCTATGGCGGTAGCTTATGGCCCGGTCTGTAAACAGGGAAGCAAAACAATTTCGTACTGAATTAATCAGCGAGGCTGGACCCCTCACGTTCAGGTAGGTTTCCTGCTGTCCCGCAAACGAAGCATCCGGCAGGTCCTCCGCGGTTGCTGAAGAACGAACGGCAACATCGGTTTCTTCCTGGTCGTATAACCTGGACAATTCGTAATATTTTGCAATGATCATCTTGCTCAGCTCCTGGGGAAATTTTGAGTTTTTGATCAGCTGGCGTACCTGTAATCCACCTCTTCTCAGGGATTCAATATCATCAAAGTTGATCCCATTAATAATGGAATGAATAGTTTCATCCAGGTTGTTTTCACGAATAAATGTTTGATAAGCGGCAACAGTGATAATGAAACCTCCGGGAATTTGAATCCCCAGCTTAGTAAGGTTTTGAAGCATTTCACCCAAAGAGGCGTTTTTACCACCTACAAGGTCAAGATCATTTAATCCTACTTCATGGAGATTTGCAAGAAAATCGCTTTTTTTCATATGGTAGCTAGTTTTGGCGTTTTGGAAATAAGGCAATCGGACTACGATGAGAATAACCACAAAATAATAGAAAGCCGGGAGTAATGCAACTAGCTGTACCTGCTTACATTCTTATAATAAAAAGAAGATTTGGGTGAGTTTTCAAAAAACAATTTGAAGCAGCACATGCAATTTTCAGACTTTGTATCCCCTCCACCAGAGGAGCCTCAGCGATTTCGCATAAAGGATCTTTAAAGAGGGTGGGTTTATTTTCCGACAGATTGAAATGCACCAATAAATTCTCCGATGTTTGTTTTATTTTAAAAAGAGGGTTTCAATTAAATAACTTTGAGCTGATCCGCTATTTAATTACCTGGGATCTGCAATTTTTAATAAAGACTAATTATGATAAACAGGAGAAAGTTTCTAATAAATAGTACGGCAACCGGACTTGTTTTAGGATCATTCGGCCTGGCATCTTGCCAGCCGGCTGTAAAACCGGCAAGTGGGATAGCCGAAGGCACCGAAGGTGAATCCAGTGCCGATGTATTTGAACTAAATGAAATAACGATTGATGAATTGCAGCAAAAAATGGAACGCGGGGATTATTCATCAAGGTCAGTTACGGAATTATATTTAAAACGTATTGATGCTATTGATAAAAATGGTTACGCTTTAAATGCCAGTAATAGAAATAAACCCGGATGCACTTGCCATTGCAGATGAAATGGATAAAGAAAGAAAGTCAGGCAAGGTGCGAAGTAAACTCCACGGTATTCCGGTTTTAATAAAGGATAATATTGATACAGCGGATAAAATGATGACAACAGCAGGTTCCCTGGCGTTGGATGGTCATAAAGCAAAGTATGATGCATTTATTATAAAACAATTAAGAGAGGCAGGCGCAGTTCTTTTAGGAAAAACAAACCTGAGTGAATGGGCCAATTTCAGGTCAAACCGGTCATCCAGCGGATGGAGCAGCAGGGGAGGGCAAACAAAAAATCCTTGTGTACTCAACCGTAATCCTTGTGGTTCCAGTTCTGGTTCCGGAGTGGCCGTCTCTGCCAATCTTTGCACTATAGCAATTGGTACCGAAACGGATGGCTCTGTCATTGCTCCTTCTTCTTTTAGTGGTATTGTTGGTATAAAACCCACCGTTGGTTTATGGAGTCGCTCCGGAATTATTCCTATTTCGAAAACACAGGATACGGCAGGCCCTATGGCAAGAACGGTGAAAGATGCGGCCATATTATTAGCGTTGCTGGCGGGTATTGATGAAGCGGATACTATAACAAGTGAAAGCAGGGATAAGGTAAAAAAAGATTACACACAATTTTTGGATAGTAATGGTTTGCAGGGAAAAAGAATCGGCATTGAAAAATCTTTTTTGAAAGGACATGAAGGGGTGGTAAGCCTTTACAAACAGGCGATAGAATTATTAAAGAGTAAAGGGGCAACGATTGTTGAAATAGAATTATTAAAGCAAACTAATAAATTGGGTGATGCTGAGTTTGCCGTTTTACAGTATGAGTTTAAAGATGGTCTTAACCGATATCTCACAACTGCCGGTGCAGGAGTGAAATCATTAGCAGAGGTTATTGCTTTCAATAAAAACAATGAAGCGAAAGCAATGCCCTGGTTTAAGCAGGAAACATTGGAGAGCAGTGAAGCAAAGGGCGGATTGGATAGTAAAGAATACCTTGATGCATTGAAGTCAACTCTTGGGTCCCGGAAAATAATTGATGATATGATGAGTGAACACAAACTGGATGCAATAGCCGGCACCAGTATCGGACCGGCAAATTGTACTGATCTTGTCAATGGAGATTATGGAACGGGATTTTATTTTTGTCCTCCTGCTGCTATGGCGGGTTACCCTCATATTACTGTTCCAATGGGATCCGTGCATGAACTTCCTGTCGGTCTTTCTTTTATTGCCGGCGCTTATAAAGAAGCAGAGTTACTGACAATCGCTTATGCGTATGAACAGGCATCAAAAAAAAGAGCAGCTCCAAAATTTTTAAAAACAATTGCCGGTTAAATTTCATACCTGATTTTTCGGAAATGGAAAAATAGGGTTTTACATGAAAATTTTTAAACAGTATTCGTGAAAATTCGGGTAATTCGTGGCACAAAAATTACTTCATGATCAAAACTCCACCGTATTTAAAAAAAGGCGATACTATTGGAATTATTTGCCCTGCCGGTTATATGGCCATGGAAAAAGCGTCCGAATGCATCCGTGTATTGCAGGATGAATGGGGCTACAAAGTAAAATTGGGTACAACATTAGGTGGTGATTCTGCCACCTATTTTTCCGGAACGGATGAAGAACGATTGAATGATTTTCAGCAAATGATCGATGATGACGAAGTGCAGGCTGTACTGTGTGCAAGAGGCGGCTACGGTATGGGAAGAATCATAGATCAGATCAATTTTAAAAAATTTAAAAAACAACCGAAATGGATCATTGGCTACAGTGATATCACAGTTTTACATACACATCTTTATTCCAATTATTATATTTCTTCATTGCATGCCCCTATGGCGGCTGCCTTTAATGATGCCGGGTATTTAAACAAGTATGTACAATCCTTAAAAAATGCATTAGAAGGTAAGTGGGCAAAATATAGTTGTGAACCACATGAACTTAACCGCACCGGCGAAGCTATTGGTGAATTGGTGGGGGGCAACCTGGCTTTGCTGGCGAATGTTGTTGGAACGGATTCTGATTTGAAAACAAGAGGCCGTATTTTGTTTATTGAAGATATTGGCGAATACCTCTATAATGTGGACCGGATGTTTTATCAACTGAAACGTAGCGGTAAATTATCCAAATTGGCCGGGTTGATCATTGGCGGATTCACTGATATGAAGGATACAGACCGGCCCTTTGGAAAAGCAGTATATGAACTTATTCAGGATGTGGTGAAAGAATATAATTATCCGGTTTGTTTTGGTTTCCCGGTCAGTCATGATAAAGAGAATTACGCTTTGAAGATCGGCGCTGGCTATAAATTAAAAGTGGGAAAGAATAAAGTTCTATTGGAAGAATAAAAAACTGCCCGGGTTTAAAGCCCTGCGGTTTCTTTAAATACCAATTATAGGCCATATTAAACCGACACCTTGCGATTATTCATTACAATATTTTTTGCGTTAATTCTTACGTCTTGTGGCAACAAGACTTACAAACTTTCTGACACAGACTTTAAATGGATACCTTACAGAGGAAAAGACACTTTAGTTTTCACGTCTACCACTGGCGACACTGACACTTTTTTCTTAAGAAATGGTAAGAAATATAGAGAGTATCAGGTTGACCCATTAAGTCTGAAGCCACCAGACAGTACAGAAACCTTCGATATTTCGTATAAATACAATTTCTTCGACACTGTTCAGCAATTAAAGAACTTTAGAGTGCTTCCATTAATAATTTTGCAAAGAACAAAAGACAAAGTAACTAAAGTTGGTTTTTCTACACTGCCTGAAGGCACTGACTTTTGTGGTTTAAAGTATTTTGAAATCGGGCACCTTGACAAACTACAATTAACAGTATTCGAAACTCCATTGCACAAATACCAAGATGTTTTTATTATAGAACCTAACCTTAATTGCTTATCAGCATTTAAAATTTACTGGAGCAAATCAAGTGGTTTAGTTGGGTTTGACAAAAACAATAAGGCTCATTATACTTTGACGAAGAAATACGGCCTATAACAAGCAGTTTTGCTTCAGCAGGGGCTGACGGGGTCGAGCCAAACTTTTGTATGTCTCGTCCTGATAAAGTTTGACTACAAATCTCATGATATTCGGTGTTTAAGATGTAAAAGGAATTTACCAAATTGCGGGAACTGAATCTATAAACCTATTTGATTAATTTTATAATCTCATAGTCAAAATCTATATCATGACATTGGTACAACTGGAATATGTAGTAGCATTGGACAGGTTCAGGCACTTTGCGCTGGCCGCTTCCAATTGTTATGTAACGCAACCTACACTAAGTATGCAGATTCATAAACTGGAACAGGAGTTGGGATTTAAGATTTTTGATCGCAGCAAACAACCTGTTGTGCCAACGGAAGCGGGGTTGTCCATTGTTGAACATGCTAAAAAAATATTGGTAGAAAGGGATAGTATGAACGAAATGCTGCATACAAGAAAGGGAATCATCAGCGGGGAATTAAAAGTGGGTATCATTCCCACGCTGGCTCCTTATCTTTTGCCCCTTTTTGCTCAGCGCTTTACTAAAAAGTATCCTCATGTAAAATTAATTGTGAATGAAATGATGACGGATCAAATGGTAAACCGCCTGCGGGAAGGAAGTATAGACACCGGCATTCTGGTTACGCCCCTGCTGGAACCTGGCGTAAAGGAGCATATACTTTTTTATGAGGAGCTCCTGGTGTTTGTATCAAAGAGAAATAATGATTTTAAAAAAAATTATGTTCTTGCCCAGGATATTGATCCCCATAAATTATGGCTCCTGGAAGAGGGGCATTGTTTTCGTTCCCAGATCATGAACTTATGCGAATTAAAAAAAGCCGGGAAAGAAGGTCATTCATTTGAATACGAGGCAGGCAGTATTGAAACCCTGCGGCGAATGGTTGAATTAAGTGACGGCCTTACCATTTTGCCTGAGCTGGCTAGTATGGAACTCACAGGCAAACAACAGGGACAGTTAAGGCAATTTAAAAGGCCCGCACCCATGCGGGAAGTAAGCCTGGTGGTGCATCGTGATTTTGTAAAAAAAAACTTAGTAGAAATTTTAAAAAAGGAAATCATTGCAGCCGTTCCTGATAAAATCCGGAAAAACAAAGCCGTTCATATTTTGCCTATCTGATTTATCAGGGTGCCTGCAATAAAGAATCCAATTGCTGATGAAAAAAGGCAAAACTATTCAGGTTATTGTGTGTTCCCCTTTCAACAGTTATCAATTTTACCCGTTCATTAATCTTTGAAAGTTTTACGGCCTGGTCATAAGGTATTACGCCATCATCGGTTCCATGAAATATAGTAAGGGGTGCTTCAATTTTTTCAAGATACTGATATGTTGGAAAGTGATATTTGGACAGCCAGCTCACAGGATAAATCCAGGTATAATGATGCATCAGGGCCTCAATGCTATAATAAGGAGTTTCTAATACCAGGCTCTTACAATCTTTTACGGAAGCCAGCCATGCAGCTACACCGGTGCCAAAAGACTTTCCATATAAGATGATGCTGTCTTTTGGAAACCTTGACCTGGCCATTTGATAAAACAGGGAAGCATCGTCTTTAATTATTTTTTCCGAACGTTTGCCCGTACTTTTTCCAAATCCCGGATAATCCATCATCCATACTTCATAATGATTTCGGATAAAATTGCTGGCGAAAGGAATATACCGTTCAATATTTTTCTTGTTACCATGAAAATAGAGCACCACGCCTTTGCAAAGAGAATCAGGAACAGTAAATTGAACGATGCTAAGGATCTTGTTATTATTTACCGGCAATAAGATCTCTTTATGCGGAACAGAAATATTGAAGCGGTGGTCAGGAGATAAACTTTGAGGATGAAATAAAAATTTATCCTGTAAAAAATACAATGCCGCACCGATCAGCAGATAAGCAGTTACAGCAATAGCAAGCCCTATTTTTATTTTCCGGAATGTGGGTTTTTGCATGCTCAGCATTTCCATTCATAAAACCAGCGTAATGGAGAAGAATTTTCGTTATCAGATAACCTGCATATCATATACAATCACTTTTTCCCAGAGTGAGCTGTATTTTTCAACAAATGCTTTATGTACTGGGTGAACCTGGTAAGCGAGTTGAGCTTCGGCATTATCAAAATACATAAGCTCTGACACATCAAAACTATTATCCACTACTTCTCTTTTTTCAGTGGAGGCCGGTGTGCCGATAAGCAATTGTTTTATTTCTTTTATCGCTTTTAAAGTCTTAAGCCCTTCTATTAAAAGGTTCCGGTCAGCTTCAGAACCGGGATTCTTTAACCAGAAAAAAACATGATGAACCAGCGGGGCTGGTTTGGCTTCTACATCGGCCTGGCCGATAACGGCCGGAGCAGCGGCCAAAACGGAAGCGGATGCAATGAACTGGCGGCGATTATATTCTTTCATAAATTTTAAAAGTAAGAAGTATGAAATTAAGGAAATCAGGGTTTATATGAACCAGATATATAATTGAAGATAAAAATAAAGACAAGCACCATGCAAAAACCTTCTGCCAGGAAACAATGGTCAGCTGCGAAGATTAAAATAATCACTGATACCGCATTCCGTTTTTCTGCGTATATCCTCCATGATGATCCTGATGATCTCATCATTGGACGGCGGCCATTGTTCTCTTTGAGAAATCAACCTTTTGTCATCCTCACTCAATGCTCTTTCATCTCCGGTATACGTGGCAAAGGAGGCGGACCAGCTATATTCGCCACGATAGGTATCACTCCACAGCCGTCTTTCATTTCCGTCGCGTATGGTGGCTTGTAAAAGGCCATTTGCCAGGATCGCTCTTGTTGTGGTGGTTATTTTGGCTTTAACAGTAATGTATTCTTTAATAACTGAATCTTTATTAATAACTATTTCCTTCGCAACCACTTGCTTTGAGACTTCCCTCGTATTTCGTTGATCCCGGTATTGGCCAATATTAACATCACTAAATCTCATTTCAACAAAATTATCGGGCCTTATTTCTCCGTTATCCAAATCGTTTTGTGTTTGAAACCGGGCAAACGAATTGCGGTTATTGTTTTTAAGATAACGAACCAGGTTATAATTGAAATTTTGATAATCAAAATTGTATGAACCATATTGATACCCATACCGGGTAAGGGGTAGAACAATGATATTGGTGGCTGCATTTGTATAAGCTTCGTCTAATTTTCTCTTTATAGAAAGATCACCGGGTCTCAAAGCCAGAGCTTTCTGAAATTCATAGTATGCTGCCCTGGAACTTTGTTTATTATTTTCATCCAGTAACTCCAATCCCCTTTCAAAGCGGGCATTGCCGGCCTCTTCTTTGTAGGTAGTTATATAAGAAGAATAATCCGTCGGTTTAACAATGGCGAATACAGACGGTGACCGCCGGATTGCCGTATACAAATTTTGCAGACTGATATACTCGTGATAAATATTTTCCCACCGAAGGTCTGAATTACTATTAGATAAATTTCGTATCCTGCTTTCATGGTCCTCTACTGCATAACGATAAGCGTTTGTTAATAAATTGAGGGTTGACTCATCGTTTGGTTTCTTGCTTAACTTTTTTGCTGCCATAGCAACCGCTTCATCATAATGCCCGGCCTGGTACAATTTGCCGGCTGTTTTGCAAGAAAAAAACAAAACGCCGGTAAAAAATAAGAAGGAGTAAAGTTTCAGTTTCATATAATTCCATTTCAATATTTGACGTTCATACTAAAAGGATGTTATAAACAAGATGACGAATTAGAGAAACCTTAACACCAAGTTTAAAACCGTGATTTAGTATTTTAAAATGTCTCTTACAAAATTATGGTACTCATCAAAAGTTGGCAGATTATTATGACCACCGCCATGAATACGGATAAGGGTAATTTTTTGTGGGTTGATCTTTTGCAGTCGTTCACTGTGCCGGATGGGTATCAGCCAATCCCGGGTGCCATGAATAATATAGGTGTGACATTTTACCATTGGCAATCCATTTATCCGTTCGAAGATGGAAACGCAATACAAAACGAACAGGTAGTATGGGCAAAAACCGTTCTACCACTTTCAGAAAACTGTAATAGGGTGCATCCAGTATCAGGTAACGGGGTTTATTGTCCGATGCGATTTTTGAAGCAAAACCACTGCCAATGCTTCGGCCGTACACAATGAATATGATGTTCGTCATAATTTTTAAGAAGCGTGTCATAAACAAACTGCATATCACTTAGCATTTCCTTCTCACTTCGTTTGCCCGTGCTTTTGCCAAAGCCACGATAGTCAACTAATATCACATCATAATTGTACCGGTAAAAGTCGAGAGCATATTTTGCCCAACCTTTTATACTACGGGTATTGCCATGAAAGTACAGGATGAGGCCGGCAGGGTTTTCCCTGTAGAAATGTAAAGCCATTGATGCGACACCCCTGGGGCTATGTCAAAGAAATATTCCCTGAATGGAATGTCGTATTTGAACTGGAAATCCTGTTTTAATTTTTCCGGTTTGAAAATAAATTTTTCCTGGAGAAAATAAGCTGCTACAGATAAAACCAGCAATACCTGCAAGAATATACCAGATAAAAAGGGGCAAAGAAAAAAGTTTATTGTTTTGATTTTTGAAGTTAAGATAGCCGAAAATCGGAAAAACACCTGAAGTGCAACAAGATTTAATCTTCCACTCTTTTCAATTCGAAGGTTGGTAACAGGAGCTACAATCAACGGAAATTTTTCAACGGTTACATTGGCGGCATCTAAACCAAATCCTCTTTCTTCAGAAAGGCTATGTTCTTTTAACCAGAAATGGATTTTCATGACTACTCTTTCAAAGAAAGGTAATTCATTATCCTGGCTCAGGTATTTTTCCATTACCATAAACTGGAAGTCACCCACGGTATTGCTGCTTGCCAGGCTTTCATACCGGCTGATAATATTTACTTCCTTATTTGCTACCAGGTCTTCCACCACTTTTCGGAACATTAGATTGATACGTGGTTCCATGCGAAAGCCCAACCTGAAATCGACCCGGATGATATCGTTAGGAATAATATGATCTACTTTGTATTCGCAGGTATAAGGATCATCCATCGTATCCACATGCACAAACCAATAGATATCGGCCCGTTTTGGTTTTTTATTCAGGATGGAATAAATGATCTTATGTTCTATTTCTTTTGGATTGTTGGCGCTGGTAAGATATACCAGGTGGGTAGCATATTTAGGTACCGCTTTGTCATTGCTTAGTTCCTGTATTTTTGGAATATAATGTTCCATTCGTACAAACTCCACGTAACGGTTCTTGATTTTCCTGGCCCGGTACCATACATACATGATCGGAAACATAAAACCACCGATCAGTAAAGTAATATAACCACCATGAATAAATTTGTCCATCAGGGCCAGCAAAGAATACGGATTCAACAATCAAATAGCCGATAAGGAAAACATAGATTTTGTAAGACTTGAACCGGTGAAGCACCAGGTAATTGGCAAACAAAATAGTGGTAGTAAGCATGGTAACGATAATAGCCAGACCATATGCCGCTTCCATTGCAGAAGATTTTTGGAAATACAATACAATGCCCACGCAACCGATAAACAACAATAAATTGATGCCCGGAATAAAAAGCTGTCCTTTTTCTTCAGAAGGATAACGAATTTTCATTTTTGGCCAAAGATTCAATCGCATGGCTTCACTGATCAGTGTAAAAGCACCGGAGATCATGGCCTGGCTGGCAATGATTGCAGCCGTAGTTGCGATCACAACACCAGGTATGATGAACCATTGGGGCATCAGGTCAAAAAATGCATTAATACCCATCGATTTTTTTAACTCATCCGTGATTTGAAGTCCTTGCCTGTGGGATAATAAATAGGCACCCTGGCCAAAATAATTGATAAGCAGGCAAGCTTTTACATATATCCAGGATTTGCGGATATTATCCCGGCCACAATGCCCCAGATCGCTATATAAAGCTTCAGCTCCGGTAGTACAAAGAAATACGGCACCCAGCAACCAGAATCCCTCCGGATAGGTGCGCAAAAATTCAATGGCATAGTGTGGGCTTATTGCCTTGAAAATGGTCAGGTCATCAAACACGTGAATTCCTCCCAAAACAGCCAGCATAGTAAACCAGATAAGCATTACCGGTCCAAAAATTTTACCGATAGATGCGGTTCCGAATTGCTGAAGAAAAAAGAACAGCGACAAAATGATCAGAACAATAATTACCATAGTATCTGTAGCCATTCCGCGTAGTGCAGGTAATTCTTCCAAACCTTCAATAGCAGAGGTGATGGAAATAGGAGGAGTAATAATACCATCGGCGAGTAATGCGGCGCCACCGAGCATGGCAGGTAGTAACCAGCCATTTTTTTCTCCGTCTTACCAATGCATATAAGGCAAATGTGCCACCTTCACCGCGGTTATCGGCCCTCAGGATAAGGATTACATATTTGATGGTGGTTTGAAGAGTAAGTGTCCAGATAATACAGGATAAGGTCCCCAAGTATCAGATCTTCATTTATCAGCCGGTCATTAATAATTGCATTGAAAACATAAAGAGGTGAAGTACCTATATCTCCGTAAATAATTCCTAATGCTATAAGAAGTCCTGCGGCGGTGACTTTATTAGTCGGTATTTTCACTATCTGCTGTTGTTGTTATTCTGGTTACAGAGTATAAATTCTGTCAACATTTCGCCTGCAAAGGTATATGCAAAATACTATTTACAAAGAACAGCTTGTTAAAAGTTTATAGTCCTGCCGTGTAAATGGCAATTTTTAAACTGACAATTCGTTCCCTGTTATTGTATCTGTTTTGTCTGTTGGGCTAAAGATTAATCTGCTCAATTTTGGCAGGCAACCTGTAACTTTAAATCGCAAAAAATCAGAATGATTATGGTTTGGACAAAGTTGGTTATTTTTTGTTGTAATGCTATCAGCGGGATTAGTGGGATTTGGCCAGAGACTGGTATATTCTGAGCCTGAAAAAGACGATACCCGCAGACTTGAATTTTGAAATAATTGGTAAGATCAATGGTAATTTCCTTATTTATAAAAATATCCGTAACAAAAACTGGATTGCTATGCTGGACAATGATATGAAGCAGACGGGAAGCGTAGAGCAGGACTATTTGCCGGATAATGACAGGGTGATCAATGTAGATTTTTTCCCCTACCCTGATTTTGCTTATATGATCTATCCAGTACCGGAAAAGAAATATTATTCATTGTATTGCGGCTAAAATTGATGGTAATGGAAATAAAGTGGGTGATCTGATAGAATTGGATACCACACAGGTCAATTTCGGGGCCGATAATAAAATATATTCGGTAGTGACCAGTGAAGATAAAAGCAAGATCATGGTTTTCAAGATCAATAGCAAGAATAAAAAATTATATATAATTACCACGCTGCTGCTGGATGATCAACTCAACTTAATAAAGAAAAGCCGCTTGTCGATGCCGATGAAAGACCGCGATGATTACCTGAACGAATTTCAACTGGATAACGATGGAGATCTTGTATTCACCAAATTTGACCGGGTGAATAATGAAAATATCGGTGATGCCTCATTTGTTATTAAGTATGCCCAGGCAGATTCGTTTATGATAAAAAAACTGGATACTGAAAAGAATTATCTTGATGAAATACGAATCAAACCCGATAATTATAATAAACGGTATCTTCATTACTTCCTTTTATTATAAACAGCGGCAGGGGAAATGTGAATGGTTATTATTTTTATGTATGGGACAAGGAAACCGGAAAGCCATTAGTTGAAGATACACTGACTTTCAGCGACGAGCTGAGGCGAGAGGCGAGAGGAAATTCCAATTCCAGAACAGCTTTTAATGATTATTTTATCCGCAATATCATTAGCCGAAAGGATGGCGGATTTCTTATCAGCAGCGAAGCCTATTATACTACTTCCCGCGGTGGAGGCTGGAACCGTTGGAATAATCTGTATGGTTCTCCCTTTTATGCGATCCTATGATTATTATTATTATTCACCGTATTCATACAACAGTTTATGGGGCAACCGGTGGAATACCGGTCAGAATGTGCGTTACCAGGCAGATAATATCGCTATAATATCATTTGATAAAAATGGGAAAAGAGAATGGAGCAGCGTCATCGCAAAAGAACAGTTTGATGACCAGACAGATGATCTATTATCTTACCAGATCATGAATACGGGTGGTCAATTACATTTTCTTTTTAATAACCTGGAAAAAAGGGCTAACCTGCTTAACGATTTTAGTGTGCAACCAGATGGAAAGATAAACCGGAATCCTACATTAAAAAACCTGGACAGAGGATATGAATTAATGCCAAAATATGCCAAACAGGTAAGTTCAAGACAAGTGATCATTCCCTGTATTTACAGAAATTATATTTGCTTTGCCAAACTTGAGTATAATTAAACCATGTAATATTTCCCATTATCCGTGATTGCAATATTTAAACAGAAAAACCCAGCTAATCTTTTATTACTGCTGATTAACAGGCGTCTTTATTAAGATGCCTATGTTCATGAATCCACATGGCCGCATTATACGTCCATCTGATGGAATACTTGTATGAAGGCATTATCAAGCTATTTGCCGGCAACAGCAAAATCATATCCTCTTTTTTATCCGCTACTGACGTTTGTCCTGCTTGTTTTTCCAGGCCATTATACTTACCCGCTTTATCAATCATCAGCGGATGATGAACAAGACCTACCTACCTGCCGGGACTGGCTTATATGCTGATCACTTCTTTGTTGCCGGAATGGAATTATTTTTCTGCGCCCTTGCTTTGCAATACTATCTTGTTATTTATTTTATCCGCATTGTTCGGGATTTATAATAAACCAAATGCAAGAGGAGCTATTTTTAATATCGGTCTGGCATTAGGTATTTCTGGATTTCTATTTATTTCTTCCCTCACATTTATAATCTGGGTACTGCTGGCTTTAGCAGTAATGCGTCCCTTCAGGATCAATGAGTGGTTGATTTGCCTGTTGGGGATTACCACCCCTTTTTATTTTTATGCCATTTATATCGTTATTAACGGTAACTGGAACTGGCAGCAATTTGTACCTGCAATTCAACTTGGGTTTCCCATCTGCTAAAACAATCAGCATGGCTTGCGGGAAGTGTGTTTCTGATCATGGTTCCTTTCTTAGCCGGTGGTTATTATGTACAGGAAAATCTGCGGCGGATGCTGATAAATGTCAGAAAGGGATGGAGTCTTCTTGTTGTTGTATCTGTTAGCGGCATTATTGCTCCCTTTTGTCAATAGCAGTGACACGTTTGAAAACTGGATAATGGCAATGGTTCCGATGGCGGCCTTTCATGGGTTTGCCTATTTGTATACTAAACTGGAGGCTATTTCCCCGTATTTTGTTTTGGTTAACAACGGTTTTTATACTGGTTTATCAGTACTTGGACCAGGATGGTAACATGAAGCTAAAACTGTTGATCCATATAGGTGCAGTTTCATCAGCATTACAATGGGTAAATGAAAGCTGATCTCGGGCTTTGGGAATCCGACGCCAATACCTTTCTTTCCTATCTTTGCCACATCTATAACAGTCAAATAATCAAATACATGAAATTTGGCGTTGTTGTTTTTCCCGGCTCTAATTGTGACAGGGATATGTATGATGCATTGCATTATGATCTGGGGCAGGATGTTATCTATGCTCTGGCATAAGGACAGGGATCTGAGCCAGTTCAATACTGAAGATTGTATCATATTGCCCGGGCGGTTTTTCCTATGGCGATTATCTGCGTTGCGGGGCCATTGCCAGGTTCAGTCCATATGATGCAAAGTGTGATTGAATTTGCCAATGCAGGCGGTAAGGTATTTGGAGTATGCAATGGTTTCCAGATATTATGCGAGTCACATTTGCTTGCCGGGAGCATTATTAAGAAATGCCAATCAGCAATTTGTTTGTAAGAATATTTATCTCAAGGGTGACATCCGATGATATTTATAAAATTCCGATAGCACATGGTGAAGGGCGATATTATGCAGATGAACAAACTTTAAGTAAGCTTGGAAGCAAACGGACAGGTTATTTTCCGGTATTGTGATGAAAATGGTAAAATTAACGATGCTGCCAATCCCAATGGTGCTGTTAACAATATTGCAGGAATCTGTAATGAAAACAGGAACGTATTTGGAATGATGCCACATCCTGAAAGGGCCTGTTCAGAAGCTTATTGGGTAATACCGATGGTCGCCAGATTATTAGAGATCTGTTAATGGCGGGGCAACTGGTGGAATGATAACCCCGTCTGTATATTTACAGTCTTTTATCATTTGATTGACAAAATGAAAGAACATGTTGATTTAAATTTGCCTGAATAATAAAACATAAATGACACAATGAAAAGAACTTTAATATTCTTATTGGTAATGTGGTACTACGTTTCAACTGTCAATGCACAGCTTAATCCGGTTAGCTGGGCGTTTTCTTCGAAAAAGATTGCTGACAAGACATACGAGATTCATCTTACTGCATCTATGCAATCCGGTTGGCATTTGTATTCTCAAACACAGCCTGACGATGCAATCGCCATTCCCACTGGGTTCAAGTTTAAACAGCAATCCCCTTCTTTCCCTTGGAGGGAAAAATCAAAGAGGTGGGAAAGATGAAAAAATTTCATGATCCCAAATTAGAAGTATCGGCCAATCAATATTCCGGCAAAGTTGACTTTGTTCAGGTAGTAAAATTAAAAGCCAACGTGAAAACTAATCTCACCGGCAGTGTTGAGTACCAGACATGTGATGATAAAAAATGTTTACCTCCAAAAACAGTTAATTTTAGTATTGCCTGTTAAATAACATAATGATCACTTAATTCAATATATAGCGGGTTCTTTACCGAGAACCCGTTTGTTATTAAACCAAACAAGACCAATGCTCCGGATTTTAAGACTTTACCACATTTTTTTGTGTTCATTTTGTTTTATTATACTACCGTTACAGCTCAGGATTCTCCCGCACCAGTCCATAATTGGAAAGCAGAAAGCAAAAAAATTGGTGAAGCAAGGTATGAGTTGACATTTTCAACTCCCTCAACTGGTGAGTGGCAAATTTACGCCCCTGATCAGGCATTGCTTGATGTGCAGACTACGGAGTTAATTTTTGTTGACTCAGTCAATTAAACAGGAAGGGAGATTTTATCATCAGAAGCCGGGCTGATAAAAGAGCAGGTCAGTACTATATTTGAAAATACAAAAGTGAGAATATTTCCCGGGGAAGTCCAATGGAAAGTGGTTGTTCAAATAAATGGGCACTGTGCCGGCAAAATTGCAGGGAACTATGCTTTATACCTATGGGAAAAACGATGAATTTTATCCGGCCACTTCCTTTCCCTTTACCATTTCTCTAGAAGGAGGAGTAGAATCAACAACTCAAATATTAGTTCCATCAATCGATATCAAAAAGCCTGTTAATAATTGTGGTGACGATGGCACATCTGGTAAAAGTATTCTTTCCATATTTCTTTTAGGATTGCTGGGTGGTATTATTGCATTACTGACTCCCTGTGTATTTCCGATGATACCCGTAACAGTTACTTTCTTTACAAAGAAATCACAGGATAAGCGAAAGGGTGTTACCAATGCTATTCTATACGGGTTGTTTATTTTTATGATTTATATTTTAATAACTCTTCCATTTCATATTGCCAATAAAACGATAAGCCCTGAAATATTTAATAATATTTCAACGAATGTGTGGCTCAACCTGGTATTCTTTGCCGTTTTTGTATTTTTTGCCTTATCCTTTTTTGGACTTTTCGAAATCGGATTGCCTGCTGGTCTGGCTAATAAGATGGATTCAAAATCGGGACTAGGAAATATCGGTGGTATCTTTTTTATGGCTGCTACATTAGCAATCGTTTCTTTTTCCTGTACTGGTCCCATACTCGGAACATTATTGGTAGGTGTTGCAGACCAGGGTGCCTGGCCGTTGACGGCAGGTGCGGCAGGATTTGGCATAGCGCTGGGACTTCCTTTTGCACTATTTGCCATGTTTCCTCATTGGTTACAGTCACTTCCTAAATCAGGTGGATGGATGACAGACGTAAAAGTAATTCTTGGGTTTCTTGAAATTGCCTTAGCAATTAAATTTTTGTCCAATGCTGACCTGGTGGAGCAATGGGGCTTGCTGAAAAGAGAAATATTTATTGGTTCTCTGGATATTGATTGGTATACTGATGGTATTATATTTGTCAGGGATACTAAAATTTTCCCATAGCTCTCCGGTTAAGCAGTTTCTCATTTACCAGGATAGCATTTATCATATTATTTTCGCTCGTTTACCATTTACCTTCTTCCGGGACTTACTAATTCCAAATGGGCTGATTTGAAATTGATCAGTGGTTTTCCACCGCCCCGCACTTATAGCCTGTATGATTTAGGAACTGATAAGAAAAGTGTTTTGAGTCCCAATTCATAATAATTATAATGAGGCTTTAGCTAAAGCCCGAAGAGGAGAATAAACCTGTACTTGATTGACTTTACAGGATGGGCCTGTGTTAACTGCCGCAGAATGGAAGAAAAGGTATGGCCCGATCCCCTGGTGGATAGTTTAATGCGAACTCAATTTGTGGTGGTTTCCCTTTATGTAGATGAACGGAAGAAATTACCACTAGCAGACCAAACCGTTTATAAACTTGCCAGCGGTGTCGAAAAATCCATTATTACAGTAGGAGATAAATGGTCAACTTTTCAAACAGAAAATTTCGGTGCTACATCACAACCTCAGTATGCGATTATAAGTGCAGATGAAAAAGCACTGACAAAAACAAAATTTTATACACCGATGATGCCATCGAATTTGCCGAATGGCTTCAATGTGGACTCGACGCTTTTAATAATAAGGATAAAAAATAATCCAGAATTTAATGTATGGTTAGGCATAAATAAAAACACGCCTCGTCAAGTGACGGGGCTGCTCAATTTGGTGTCATTCTGTAACAGCCTGCTGCCGGGCAAGCAATGGAAAAATTCTTTTTAGTACGAACTTTTCAGGTGCAGCGGGAGAAACAGAATGACAATATCTTATCTCTATTTTAGAAATTTCTATCAAAGATATAAAGATAAAAATCAAACCGCAAAACCTATAAGGCAATTTGTTTTTGCACCATCAATTTTCTCAAGTTAATTAGACCATAACGCATACGTCCTAGTGCAGTATTGATGCTGCAATTAGTAGTAGCTGCAATTTCTTTAAAGCTCATGTCTGCATAATGACGCAGAATGATCACTTCACGCTGATCTTCCGGAAGCCTTTCGAGCATTTCACGTACACGGTGATGGCTTTGTCTTTTGATCATAACTGTTTCAGCGCTGTCATCAGCGAAATTGAGCACTTCAAAAATGTCTTTGTCTTCGCTGTTGCGGATAGTTGGAGTCCGTTTTACTTTACGGAAATGATCCACGCAAAGGTTATGCGCAATACGCATAGCCCAGGGAAGAAATTTTCCTTCTTCTGTATAGCGGCCACCACGCATGGTGTCAATAATGCGGATAAAAACATCCTGGAAAATATCTTCGGCAAGGTACTTGTCTTTAACCAGAAAGAGGATAGACGTGTACAGTTTATCCTTGTGACGGAGCACCAGTGCTTCAAGTGCATCAAGATTGCCATCTCTGAAAAGATGGATTAATTCATGGTCAGTTTTTTCGTTAAAAGCTTTCATAAAACTTCTACAGTTTAGGTGGTGGCGAAATGGATAACGGTTTAAAAAATAAAAACGAGTAAATCAGTGAATAGCAAAGTGTAGAAGTATAGTACGATAGGCGGGGTAATTTTGTGGTTAATCATTTTTTTGGATATTGGACATTAAAAATATAGTTTTTCATTGAACCTCACAAGCACCTAGTTCTAAAGAAGATTCAAAAATTATTGCAAAGAAAATGTTAATCATAATCCCTGAAGTTTGTGTTGGATAAGGGTTTACCTTTGATTGACAGAAAATGGAAAAAGAAATAATAGGGAAAAAGCCCTTAGTGAAAAACGACCGTAAATCCCGCAGAAAATATCCTGATCAAGGGTGCCAGGGTACATAACCTGAAAAATGTTACTGTAGAAATTCCCCGAAATAAGCTGATTGTGGTCACCGGTGTTTCCGGTTCTGGAAAATCTTCTCTAACCATTGATACCTTATATGCTGAAGGTCAGCGCCGTTATGCAGAAAGTCTGAGTGCTTATGCCCGCCAGTTCCTTAACCGGATGAATAAACCGGATGTAGACTATATAAAAGGACTTTGCCCTGCCATTGCCATTGAACAAAAAGTGATTACCCGCACTCCCCGCAGTACGGTGGGCAGTATGACGGAAATTTATGATTATCTGCGTTTACTTTTTGCCACGGATCGGTAAAACTATTTCCCCGGTTTCCGGAAAAGAAGTAAAAAAAGATGATGTAACGGATGTGGTAAAAGCAATCACCGAACTCAATAAAGGAGACAAAGTTTTTATACTCGCCTTTTCAAGCAACATAAGAACCGAGATATTAGAGAAGAATTGAATATCCTGGTGCAAAAAGGTTTTTCCAGGATGGCTTTTCCGGATTCGTCGACAGGGACGGAACCCTGGAAGCTATACGGATTGAAGACCTGCTGGAATTAAGTGATAAAGAACTTGAAGATCTAAATTTTCATCGGCTAATAAAGCAGGCAGTCCTTATATCCTGATTGACCGGATTGTCGTAAAAGAGTTTGATGAAGATGATATTCACCGGATTTCTGATTCCATTGGTACTGCATTTTATGAAGGAGAAGGAGATGTATATCTTGAAGTGCACGGCAAAAGATAGCAATGGAAAACTATCGGATAAATCGATAAATAAGAAGGGAAGCAAAAATCAAGCGCAGTCAAAACAACTGGCAGCTCAACGTACGCTGATCCATTTCAACAACCGGTTTGAAGTGGATGGAATGCAGTTTGAAGAACCTGTACCTAATCTATTTTCCTTTAATAATCCATTTGGAGCCTGTCCCACCTGTGAAGGTTTCAGCCAGGTGTTGGGAATTGATAGTGACCTGGTAATTCCTGATAGAAGACTTAGTGTATATGATGGTGCTGTTGCGCCATGGAAAGGAGAAAAGCTGGGATTGTGGAAAGAACGGTTTATAAAAGAGGCAAAGAAATTTAATTTTCCCGTTCATAAGCCTGTTGCTGATCTTACACCAAAACAATATGAAACCCTATGGAAAGGAAATGAATATGTAGAGGGGATCAATGATTTTTTCAAGGAAGTAGAACAAAACCTTTATAAAGTTCAATACCGTGTTTTACTAAGCCGGTATCGGGGTCGTACAATTTGCCCGGATTGTAAAGGATATCGGTTGCGAAAGGAAGCACTGTATGTTAAAATTGGACGGAAAGCATATTGGTGAATTTGAGGAGATGCCGGTCAAAGATCTTAAACGCTGGTTTGATGAGATGGAGAAAAATTTAGTCTGATCATGATAAACAAATAGCTAAACGGATATTGCTGGAAATACATCATCGGTTGAAAACATTATTGGATGTAGGTCTTGGGTATTTAACACTGAACCGCCTGGCCAATAGCCTGAGCGGTGGAGAAAGTCAGCGGATACAATTAACCCGTAGTCTCGGAAGTAATCTTACCGATTCGTTATATATTCTGGATGAGCCTTCTATTGGTCTTCATTCCCGGGATACGGCCAACCTGATACGTGTATTGAAGGAATTGCGTGACCTGGGAAATACGGTGGTGGTAGTAGAACATGATGAAATGATGATGCGGGAAGCGGATCATATCATCGATATGGGTCCACTTGGCTTCCCATCTCGGTGGTGAAGTAATTGCTGAAGGAAATTATGATGACATCATCTCGAAATGAACAGAGCCTGACCGGTAAATACCTGAATGGTACGTTGAAAATTGAATCCGCCTAAAGCAGTGCGAAAATGGAACCGATCGATTAAAGTAGAAGGTGCCAGGCAACATAATCTGAAAGATATTACGGTGGAATTTCCGTTGAATGTACTTTGTGTGGTAAGCGGGGTAAGTGGTAGTGGTAAAACCACCCTGGTAAAACAAATACTTTATCCTGCGTTACGAAAAATAAAAGGAGAGTTTGGAGAAAAGATTGGGTTTCATAAAGCAATTACGGGTGATATTGACAGCATTGCTCAAATTGAAATGATAGATCAGAATCCTATTGGTAAATCATCCCGGAGTAATCCTGTTACCTATATCAAGGCATATGATGAAATAAGAGAATTATATGCCAGGCAGCCGCTAAGTAAAATGCGGGGTTTTCAACCCAAGCATTTTTCATTTAATGTAGATGGTGGCCGATGTGATACCTGCAAAGGAGAAGGCGAGCAGGTAGTGGAGATGCAATTCCTGGCCGATGTACATCTTACCTGTGAATCATGTGGAGGTAAAAGATTCAAAGAAGAAGTACTGGAAGTAAAATTTAAAGATAAAAGCATTTATGATGTACTGGAATTGAGTGTTGATGAAGCCATCGACTTTTTTCTACTAATTCTGTTCAGAATCAAAAGGCAGAATCGGCTATTGCAAGGGCCATACAGCCATTAAGTGACGTAGGGCTTGGGATATATCAAGCTTGGACAATCTTCCGATACACTTTCCGGTGGTGAAGCGCAACGGGTAAAGCTGGCTTCCTTCCTTGGTAAGGGAAGAAGTAACAATAAAGTGCTTTTTATTTTTGATGAGCCAACAACGGGTCTGCATTTTCATGATATTCAAAAGTTGCTCACATCTTTTAATGCATTGATAGAACAGGGACATTCTATTATCGTAATTGAACATAATCTCAGATGTGATCAAAAGTGCCGACTGGCTAATAGACCTTGGCCCTGAAGCAGGGGATGCTGGCGGCTACCTTGTTTATGCAGGAATTCCAATAGGGATAAAAAATGTAAAAGAAAGTAAAACGGCGATTTTTTTATAATTACTGATATAGGTCAATTCTGTATGCAACTTTTTTTTAAATGAAATACGGCCGGTTAACGAAAAATACATAGATTTGTTTCTCACTGGTAACAAGCACCCATCCAACCAAACTATCTTCCACAACTTTTATTCTAGGAGCAAGGAGTTTAATCTTTTGGCCCTGTTTTATAAACAGGCAAATATTTGATTAAAGGCCATGAGCCGTTCGATTTCATCCAATCCTTTCAAAATCCCTTTATCCCTTCCCTTGTTAGTTGGAAACTGGTATTCGTAATCTCTATTCAAAAAAAAATCTGAACAATGAAAAATGTTTACTTGTTATTATTGACAATTTTTATGGCTATTGCAGGATGGGCCAAAACAACAACCTGGACAGGAGGAACAAATACTCAATGGGATAATGCACTCAATTGGGATAATGGTGTACCTGCAGCCAATGACGATGTGGTATTTCCGACCAATATTTCGGGAACAATAACCAGGGTAGCGTTTGGAGGTAACCTAATTCTTAATAGTCTTTCTGTATTGGGTAATTCAAATATTGAATTGCGGACATCAGGGGCCAGAATCATTTCCATTGCAAATGGTATAACAGGAAATGATTTTGTTATTTCTTCCGATGCGCAACTAACTATCGGCAATGATTTGAATATTATTTTGAATCTATTGGCAGGTGGCGGTATAGCAGGGCAATTAAATGTTAGCGCCGGGCAAACCTATACGACAACCGGAATTACAACAGTAGCACCTGGTGGTATAATAAATAATAGTGGCGGAAGTGTAACGAGCTTGTTGACTTCTAACCTGATCTTCCAGAATAACGGAACATATATTCATGCCCGCAACGGAGGATCTATCCCTACGGCAAGTTGGAATGCAGGTTCCAAAACTTTAATTACCGGTGTTACCAATACGGCTCCCTTTGCTCTGTCCCAAACGTTTTCCAATTTTACCTGGAGCGCAGAACAAAATAATAACATCAATTTAGAAGGAAACTTGCAGAATATTACCGGTGATCTCAGGATAACTACAACAAGCGGCCAGCCGGCGACCCGGTTCTTAAGTCTTTCCTCAGATGACAATTATACTTTGAATGTAGGTGGAAATCTTATCATAGAAAGTACTGCTCCTGGTACTACTAATGTTGCATTCATAAATGACGGTGATGGGGATGCTATTATTAATGTAGCAGGAAACTATACCCATCTTGGCGGCAACCTGGTTTTTGTGGACGTAAACAGCAACAATAATGATGGAACTGCCATTCTGAATTTGACAGGTAATTTTGTACAATCCGGGGGAGATGTTGATTTTACAAGTGGTAATAATGGTCCGATCGGACAAAAAGGAAGTATGACAATAAAGGGCAATTTTACCCAAACTGCCGGAACCTTGCGCACAACGGTTGGAGACAATGTAATTCCAAATGGTCTGATAACTTTTAATAAAGCCGGAATTCAAACCTATAATGTTTCTACCCCAACCAATGTTTCATATGTCAATTACATCATATCAAATGGCACTACTTTAAAGTTAGCTTCAGCGCTTAGAATAAGCAGGGACCTGCCTGTGACAAATCCAAACTGGGTAGGCAAAATGACAATAAATTCCGGGGGCACATTAGATGCTTCTACTTTTATAATATCTTCTCAAATAACTCCTGACGTTACGCCAGCTGCATCCGCTATTGCAAATTTTGATCTTTTGGCCGGTAGTAAATTAATTACCGCAAACCCTACCGGAGTCCAGGGATCAATAAGCACGGTTAATAATTTGATAGCCAGCCTGAGCAGCAGTGCGGATTATGAATTTCAGGGAGCTTCAACTGGTGTATTTGTTACTACAACTCCCAATACTTTACGGGATCTTATTGTCAACAGGTCGGGCGGAAATGTAACCCTGGCCATGCCCCTGAATATTACCCGCAACCTAACACTTACTGATGGGCTGCTGACAACAACCACTACCAACCTTCCTACTATTACTTCAACAGGAACCGCATCACCCGCTACCCTGGTTTCCTTTGTCAACGGTCCATTGGCAAAAGCAGGAGCTACAGCTTTTACCTTTCCGGTTGGTAAGGCAGGTTTTGGATTTCGTAATATCGGAATCACCACGCCTTCTGCAACGGCAACATTCCGAGCTGAATTTTTCAGGGCATCTCCACCGGTTGGTACATTGGAGCCCACACTAACAAGGGTAAGCGCCTGTGAGTACTGGGACTTATCTAAAACAGCGGGTGCCTCAGGAGTTTCGGCGAATGTTGTACTTTCCTGGGAAGCAAATAGTAACTGTGGTGGCGCTTATGTCACCAATCCTGTTACTCTTAGAGTGGCACATTTCTTATCAGGAGTATGGGTAGATGAGGGTCGTTTATCAAGCACCGGCGACGCCACTAAGGGTACTATTACATCTGCCGATTCTCCAACAACATTCAGTCCGTTTGCGCTAGCCAGTGGATCCGCTGCTGATAATCCACTGCCAGTTGTTTTTGCGGATGTAAAAGCATATGGAAAGAATAACGGGGTACAGATAGAGTGGAGTAATCTTACAGAACAGGACATTGCATCTTATTCAATTGAACGTTCCTCCAATGGCAGGGACTTTGCATCGATTGATCAGCAATCTCCCACAGGCAATCAGAGCATTAAAGCAGAATACAACGCCTTTGATGCAAATCCAAATACAGGAGCGAATTTTTACCGGATTAAAGCGGTTGAAACTTCAGGCAAGATTGTATATAGTAAGGTATTAACCATAAACCTGGGCAGGGAAAATCATGGATTGGAATTGTATCCAAATCCCGTTTTGGACCACCAGGTTACAATCAGTTTGTCAAATCTGAATAAGGGCCAGTACACAATTCGGGTAATTAATACCGCAGGTCAGAACATTTTCAGGCAAATTATTACTAACCGCGGAAGCACACTTACCCAGTCGTTAAATTTGCCGGCCACAATTAAGCCAGGGGTTTACCATATGGTGATAACGGGTGATGGATATCGTGAAAACAAAATGTTTATTGTCAGATAAATAACTATTGGAAAATCAGAAAAAGGGCCGGTCATTTTTTTTGACCGGCCCTTTTCTTTAACTTTAATATCATTTCTGGCTAAGTCTTTGCATTACCTGTTTTGAAATGTAAATGGAATAACTATATTTGGTTTTACCAATCCTGCCGAAATTCCCTTCTCCGCCATCCCTTTAAAATTTTAGCTGATAGAATGATTATAAAGTTTCCAGACTCCCTGGTCACTAATTGATCCTGCTATTTTAAACACCTATCCTCTTAAAAGCTCAGATCATCCATTCCATAGCAAAGCCACGCAACCCTAATATTTTACTAGTTAAACTCTGAGCAATGAAAAAAATCTACTTACTGTTATTTACAGTCTTAACCACAATAACACTATGGTCCCAAACAAAAACATGGAAAGGAGGAAATGGCTCCTGGATCGATGCAACCAACTGGACCCCAGCAATCATTCCGGTAACCAATGACAGTGTTGTCTTTAATGACGGAACCGCAGGTATTATCTCAAACGTACCTGCTATTACACTTAAAAGAATAACGGTTACAGGAAACACATCTATTACCTTACAATCACCCGGGAGTGCTAAACTGATTACCCTGGATAACGTAGCCCAATCCACAGGCTTGCTTATAAATGCTGGTTCTTCGCTTACAATGGGAACCAATGTAAATATTACTCTTGATAAAGTGAAAGCCAGTATAGGAGGTGTATTAAATATCAACAGTGGCAGAACTTATGATACTGATAAAGGAAACAGCGAAACTTCCGTTACAGGTACCATTGATAATAAAGGAGCAATAGTGTCTAAATCCAATGGTAACAGGCCTTATATTTGAAATGGGAGTTCATATATCCATTCTCAAAACGGGGGAACTATACCTGATGCTGATTGGGATAATAATTCCAATTGCATAATTACCGGGGTAATAAATGCCATGCCTGCGGGGATCAAAAAAGGATTGCATTTTGGCAATTTTGAATGGAACAATCCTGCACAGATTCCCTTTCCGATTAATACGATGCCTTCTTTCAATGGAGAACCTGGAGCATGTTGGTGGAATTTTATTGATGGCAAGCACTGGAACCGGATCCGTTTTTATGTCAAACAATGGAGATTATAACGCTACACGTTGGAGGTCAATTATATTCAGAGTGGGGGAACATTAGTTTTAAACAGAGAGGTGGCAAGGGAAACTGATGTATTTATGGCAATTTTAATATGACCGGTGGTGTTTTAGCAAGAAACATATTCGTTAGCTGGAAGATTCAGTAAGGTAAATTTTTCAAGGTACTGCATCCATCATTTATTTTCAAAACAGGGGGAATTATTTCCGGAAAAATTGAATTTTTATGTTGCTGATAATAACGGTTAATTTTGGAACTTCTGTTTTAGATGGGGCTGCTGCCATCTTTACTCTTGAAAAGTTCGCAAACTGATAACTTCTCATCCGGATGGATTAATTCGTCAGGTGCTTTAGGTTCCGTACAAACTGGGACCAGGGTCTTCAATGTTTCTTCAGATTATGAATTTCGAGGTTCAAAAACCGGTATTTTTCATACCGGACTTCTGACCAACTGAACCATCCTTAGTAAGAAACCTTACAATAAATAATACCTCTGGCTCTGTAACTTTATCAAAACCAATAACCATTACTGGGCCCTGGAGGAGGAAGTCAGCAGATTATATCTGCAAAATGGCCCATTGATCACGACCTCATCCAATATTATTGACCTTGAATGATAAGGTACAGGCAACAGGTGTATCTGGATTACAAGCCAAATAATTATAGCCCTGCGTCCTTTGTAGAGGCCCTTTAAGAAAAGTGGGTAATGATGCATTTGATATTTCCAGTGGGTAAAGTAGGTTCTAGGTATTCGAAAATTGGAATTTCTCCCGACACCTGTTCGGGCAAAACACAACAACGCATTTCACAGCAGAATTTATCAGGCAAAATCCTCAAACATCTTAGCAATTCTTTAGTTTCCAGTCTTGCCAGAATATCGTCATGCGAATATTGGACACTAGACAGAACAAGTACAAATCAAGTTCGGGTTATTTTATCCTGGGATAATAATAGCGGATGTCCCGGCCAATATGTAACCAGATATAGCAACACTGAGAGTGGCCCGATATTGGAGGAGGAATTGTGGCAAAATGATGGGAATTTTGGAACGTCGTCAGCATCTGGAAATAATTCATCAGGAACTATAACGTCTAATGAATGTGGATAACCTACATTCAGCCCATTCGCCCTGGCAAGCAGTTCTGCTATTACCAACCCGCTCCCGGTGAGTTTTGCAGATGTAAAGGCTTATGAGAAAAACAATGGAGTACAAATAGAGTGGACCAACCTGACGGAAAAAGATTTAGTAGAATACACAGTTGAACGTTCATCAAATGGAAGAGATTTTACAATTGTAAGCAAGCAGTTGCCATCCAGTAATCAAAATGATAAGGCAAGCTATATTGCTTATGATGCTACGCCACTTTCCGGAATAAATTATTACCGGATAAAGACTGAAGAAACCTCGGGTAAAATTGTTTACAGCAAAATCCTAAGCATAAACAAAAATAATTTAGCAGGGGGATTAATGTTGTATCCCAACCCGGCAACAAGCAACCAGGTTACTATTAGCCTTACCAATTTAAAACGTGGCCCATATAATTTGCGGCTTGTTACCAGCACAGGTCAGGATTTATATAAGCAGACTATCACCAGCTTTTCATCTTATTTGAGCCAGACCATTAACCTGCCGGCTTCAATAAAACCAGGAGTTTATAATTTAATCATTGCCGGAAATGATTACCGGGAAAGCAAAATGCTTATCATTCGCTGATTATGGTAAAAATAAATAATAAAGACCTGTCTGCTTTATCGCGGCAGGTCTTTTAGTTTCAAATAGTATTTACATCGTATTCTTTTACAGGCGGCATTCACAGATAGAATAATTTTATATGCATTGAGGAAAAGTTTATTTTTATAAAGACTTGTATTATTCAAATTGCAAGTATAGATTTGTTGTCTGACTGTTACCAAACAGTTTATCTCCATCCAAATCTCTTCTGAATTCCGTACCCAAAGTCCAGCACACAATATTTTACTGGTTTAAATTCCATTGGAGTTTGACGACTATTATATTCTCTTAAGAAGCCAGGTGCCTGTTTATTTTTCATCCAATCCATTTTAAAGCTCAGTAAGTCCCGGCCCTTGAATACCGCAAGCAGCGTATTCTTATACTCTATAAATCTTTAAAAACTCTGAGCAATGAAAAAAATTTACTTTCTTTTAATGTCTATGATGATCGGTGTATCGTTATGGTCGCAAACGATCAAAACCTGGAATGGCCCAGCTAACGGGGGATCCTGGACAACAGGTATAAACTGGCTTCCGGCTGTAGCTCCTACCACGAATGATATTGTTGTTATTCCTACCGGTATTTCAGGTACTATCACCAATGTTGCTGGCGCAGGGAGTGTAACCCTTGGCGGGTTAAGAATTGAAGGCAATTCCAATATCACATTTACAAATACTTCTAATTCCCGAACACTTACTATTGCCAATTTAGCCGGAACAGACTTTATTATTCAGGCTGGCTCCGGACTTACTTTAACTGGAACGGGGAATGGTGTAAATATTACCCTGGCTGCAGGTGCAAACGGAGCAAACCAAACTACAGCAAGCATTGCCGGCACTTTTACTGTTAATTCAGGAAGGACCTATACTACTTCTAACGGTAATGTAAATACTACAGTTGCCGGAACAATAGATAATAGAGGTAGCATTTTTAGCGGTTCAACAGCCAAACTATCTTTCCAAAGCACAGGAAAATATATTCATGGTCAGAACGGCGGATTTTTGCCTACCAGTAATTGGATCGCAGGTTCTGTTTGTGAAATTTCAGGTATGTCGAGCGCCTATCCAAGTGGAATGGATCAAAATTTTCAAAATGTATTATTTAATAGCACACTAACGGATGATGTGGAAATGTCTGAAGATCTAAATTGTTTGCAAAATCTTACTATAGCAATCTTAGCAGGTTCAGGCGATGATTTCCGTTGCACCGACGGTAATCAAAACCGAACAATAGACGTAGGCGGAAAATTCACTTTAACCTCTGGAAGATTTGTTTTAGATCATGATAATGGCGGAAGCGAATTAAATGTAGCCGGTGATTTTGAACTTAATGGGGGCTCACTTTATGAAGATGGATCAGGAACTGCCGATGTAAATTTTACTGGAACGGCTATACAAAAATTCACAAAAACACCTGCAGCAACTATTTCCAATACTCTTGATTTTACAATCAACAATAATGCAATAGTAGACTTCGGTAATTCGATTTTAAATGGATCGGCCGGAACTTTCTCGTTAGCAAACGGTGGTAAAATTATTACCTCACATGCCGACGGTTTGCGGTCAACTGGTGCATTTGGTTCCATCCAGGTTACAGGAACCAGGACATTTGGCAATGGGGCAGACTATGAATTTCATGGAGCTTCAACAGGTACATTTTCTACTACTACTAATCAGGTAAGAAATTTAATTATTAATAACACAACAACCAATGAGGTTATTGCAGCCAGGCCATTTTTAGTTACCGGTGCATTAACGCTTTCAAACGGACACCTGACTACTACTGCAACGAACCTGGTTACTTTAAGTACGGCAGGCACTGCCTCCACAACAAACGGTGCATATGTAAATGGACCTTTAGCGAAAATGACCAACAGTATTTTAGGTACTGCATTCATGTTTCCCGTTGGTAATGTTGCAGGAGGTTTGCGTGAGATCGGTATTATGACCACTGCCAACACGGCTTCAACATTTACCGCCCAGTTTTTCCGTGTAGCTGCTCCTGCAGGTACCATGGGTGCAGGATTAACACAAAAAAGTAATTGCGAATATTGGGATCTTTCACGTCCTTCCGGTTCGCCGGCCCGTGTTATACTCTCCTGGGCTAGTACAAGTGCATGTGGGGCAAGTTCTCCATATGTCACCGACCCGAGTACATTACGGGTTGCCCATTTAACTGCTGGTACCTGGATGAATGAGGGTCGTCTATCCAGTACAGGAAACAACACAGCGGGTACTATCACTTCCGGAAATATCCTGAGTACGTTTAGTCCATTTGCATTAGCTAGCAGTTCCGCAGCAACTAATCCGCTACCTGTACTATTTGCTGATGTAAAAGCGTACGAAAAAAATAATGGAGTTCAAATTGAATGGACTAACCTGACTGAAAGAGATGTTGTGGAATATTCTATTGAGCATTCTGTCAACGGTCGTGATTTTAGTGCAATTGGCAAAAGGTTACCTGCAAATAATCAGAACGATGAAGCAAGCTATAGTGCATTTGATGCGGCTCCTGTAGTAGGAATTAATTATTATCGCATTATGGCTGAAGAAACAACAGGCAAAAAAGTTTATAGCAAGATATTGACCATTAACCTTAATAAAGCGAATAAAGGATTGAAAGTTTATCCTAATCCTGTAAGCGGCACACAGGTTACATTCAGCCTTTCAAATATTGAAAAGGGAAGGTATAAACTACGGATAATAAATACCGCCGGCCTGGATATATATAAACAAACGGTCAGCATTCAAGGCAGTAATTTAACCCAGACATTAGAATTACCTGCTTCAATAAAACCAGGTGTTTATTGTCTCGTGGTTTCAGGCGGTACAGATTATAAGGAAAGCAGAATGTTTGTTGTGAGATAAAGAGTATACAGGGATTACCAATAGAGCAAGTGCCGGCCATTTATTTGTGCCGGCCTTTTTTTATATTATAAAGTATGGTGATCATAACAACTTAGTAATTTTACTAATGATTACGTAGAAGTATTTCTGTGATATTACTTGCATATACCGAAATAGCGGTTTAGTTTTGTGTTGCCCTTGCATCATCAAGATCCCATCCAAGTCTTCTGAAATTCGTACCGTAATACCATTTTTTTAATTCTTTGCGCAGCATTACTGAAAAATTAAGCCTGTTATTTTAAAGGCTTACCTGCTTATTATTCCAACTCCTTTTAAAAAACCGATCCGTTTCTTTTAATGGTCTCCCTGCTAAACAAAAGGCAGATCAAATAATATTTCGCCCTGATGAAAAAATTTTACTCCCTTATTATTATTCTATTGTTGACTATAGCTGCCTGGTCACAATCACGGAAATGGATTGGAGGAAGCGGAAATTGGACTGATATCACAAATTGGGAGCCTGCAGGGGTTCCTGTGCCTTCCGATGTTTTAGAGTTCAATGGCGTTTCAGCCACTATTTCAAATGTTACGGGTCCTGGCTTCAACGGAATTATTCTTACTAACAGCAACATAATTTTAAATGGATCCGGGCAAGGTGCCAAAACCTTAACCATCGGTGATCCGGATTTAAATACAGCGATTACCATTCACTCAAATGCAAGTCTCACTATTGGAAATAACCTGGATATTACTTTAGCCAATAATTCCCGTTCGATTATTGACGGTACTTTAATACTTACCACGGACCGAAATTATTTTACGAACACGGGAGAAATGACAAGAACGATAGTTAATGGTGTCATACAAAACAATGGCGGTAATATTATTTCGGACCTATCAAATCTTGAATTTAAAAGTGGTTCACAATATGAGCATGCCCGGGATAAAGGCGAAATACCTGCTGCCTCCTGGCACCTGAATTCTACATGTAATATTACAGGTGTTATTTCAAATGCACCTGCAGGAACAACCCAGCTTTTCGGAAATTTTAAATGGGATTGTCCAAATCAAATAGTTGGCGACGCATTAAGTAATGCGATTCCGTCGGAAATAAAAGGAGACTTAATTATAAATAAAGTAGGTGATGGAAAAAATGCCGCCGCTTATCTTTCATTTCCCTCCTCAATAAAAATTGGCGGATCTTTTATATTAGTTTCCGGAGCTTGCTTTTCAAAACAAAGCAATGTGAAAATGGATATAGCCGGTGATTTTATTATCCGCGGAGGCAGTCTTAAAGCAAATGAAATAAATTCAAAAGCAGGGATTGAACTTAATTTTATAGGGACTGCGAGGCAATCCTATTCAAAAACAGGAGGAGTTGTCAAAATAAAAAAGTTTACAGTTAACACAAATGCTGAAGTTGATTTCGGGGAAAGTGTTTTATCCGGAGAAGGAGATTTTATTTTATCGGAGGGAAGCAAATTAATAACGTCTCATCAGGGTGGTATAGCATTAACTGGTGCAACGGGGTCTGTACAAGTTACAGGATCCAGAGTTTTTGCAAGCAACGCTGATTATGTTTATTCAGGTTCTGCATTTCAGGTTACCGGAACCGGGTTGCCTTCAATAATAAGGCGACTGGTCATTGATAATAAAGCGGGAATACTTGAAGGAAAGGGCGTAAAACTTTCAAAGCAAACAACTATTACCACAGAGCTTGTTTTAAGCAACGGATTTTTGCAGACTACTGAAAATAGTTTACTGACTATAGGTGCCCAGGGAATTTCCACTACGGCGAGTAATGCTTTTGTAGCGGGCCCCATCCGAAAAACAGGAAACACTTCATTCCTTTTTCCAACCGGATGGGCAGGAATTGGTGGCGGACGCATTCCAATAGGAATTTCTGACATGGACAAAGTATCCACTATACAAGCAGAATATAAGCGGGCATCTGCTGTCGAAAAAGGCAGCACAATCAATGCTCCTTTACATCATATCAGTTTTTGTGATTACTGGGAATTGTTTCCAATAAATGGTAATACATCAGGTATAGTAACCTTATATAGTAATGTGCATAGTGCCTGCTACCCTGGTTATGATATTCATGATTTTAAATCCATTCGCGTTGCTCGTTCAAATGGAATCTCATGGACCCAGGTTGGCAATACCAGCGACAGCCTTGATTCCAATAATGGATACCTGGTTGCCGGTGATAGTAGTGTCTCAATCAGTTCAAAGGAGAAATATTTTACGCTGGGTAATATTACTTCGGCCAGGGATCCATTACCCGTTATGTTTGATAATGTACTGGCATATGAAAAAAACAGTGGTGTCAAAATAGAATGGAGCAACCTGACAGAAAGAGATGTTGCTATTTATTATGTAGAACGCTCATTCAATGGAATGGATTACACAATTATCGGGCAGTATTTCCCTACCAATAATCATGATGATAAAGCCAGTTATACGCATTTTGATGCCAGCCCCCGGCAAAAAGACAATTATTACAGGATTAAAGTAATTGTAAAAAACACAAAGATCATATTCAGCAAAGTAATGAGAACAGAATCTGCGAAGACGGCGGATAAATTTACTTTATTTCCGAATCCTGTTATCAGTCCACAGATTTATCTTGGACTTTCTGGAATAGTAAAGGGAGAATATAGCCTTAATGTAATAAATGCGATGGGCCAGCAAATGTATCAATGCAATTTCACAAATAATGGAAATACGGCCGTGCAACAGTTGACATTGCCTTCTTCTATCAAACCCGGAATTTATAATTTAATAATTTCCGGAAATAATTACCATGAAAATAAGATGTTCGTAGTTCAATAGCAGAGAGTGTACCTTTAGGGATAGGCCGGCCTTTTTTTGGGCCGGCCTTTATTATTTTAAAAATAATATTTAACAGCAAGTAATTTGCCAAATGAGTAAAGTGATAACCGACAAAATGCTGACTGCGGAACAATTTAAATGGTTGTGGAATATTTATCTGAGTTTATCCAGGCTTTTTACCAGCTTTTCATCCTTCCATATTCCCCTGGCAGCCATAAAATAACTAATGGGAACAATAAATACAAATACGGAGGATAATGCGATCACGCCGTCCATTTTTTTCATTTCCAAAAAATAAAGAACAATGGCCAGCAGGGATAAAATAAGCCCTGCAACGGTTAATCGTAATTGTAATTTTCGGTTCTTAAACAGGAAAATGGTAATCAGGGAAACCACAATAGAACAACCGGTGATCAACATCAGATATAAATTACTTCCGGCATTTAAAGTCGACATTATTCCACTGGTAGCTGCTTCATTTTGGCTGGCTCCTCCGTAAAAGGGAAAACGAAAACTTAAAATTGAACATATGGTTGCTAATAACAACCACAGGCTTTGCTGGCGTTGGATCATAATTCCTGTTTAAAGACTAAATATCGGCATTTTTCCACCCTAACCCAATTTTGTAGTCAGAGTGTATTATAAACTAGCCATCCATTTGTTATGACTAGAAATTTATCGCAGTATAGAAATTGGTAAGGGGTTGTTATGAAATTTTTAAATGAAAGACCAGGGGGTGTATTAATATCCTATTACGAATTAAAAATTAGTATTATTCCATTACTAAAAAATTCTTTTCACTGGTTTTTGAAAACAAATAATCTTATCTGATTCATATGATGTTCATCTGGATAGTAAAAAAGCCCTGTCACACGGTAACAGGGCTTTCAAAGGTTTGCAGCAATAATTTCCCTTGGGGTGGGCTTGCCTGAGAAATGATTGCTTTCTTTTCAATCCGTGCGGCGGCCAAACTTATTTACTTTTTTCAAAAGATTCAGTTTCTGACATTTCACCGTCCAGAACACGGATCGTTTTCATAGATGCATTATCTTCTATTTTTACCAGGTAGGCAATCTTGTCCCCCACTGTTACTTCCTGCACATAATAAATGTTGTAATCATAATAATGGCTTTTAACCTGGTGACGGACATCACGGGGCAAATTATTTTCGCGGTAATTGCGAATACTGGCTATCCATTTTCCTTTGCGGTCATAAAAAACTTTGGTTGTGATGCCATCGGAATTAAATTCTGCCAGGAAGCCATCTTTAATTACAAACCAGCGGGCATCAGCCGAATTTTTAAAAGTTTTGGTGAAATCCTTTATGGCATTAGTATTTATGCCAGAAGTTGTGCTGACCTTAGTTGAATGCTTTTCCCTGAACCTGCTGTTGTCTTCATAGGCAATTTCTTTTGAGGCTTGATTATTCAAATCTGTTTTAAACTTGCTTGTTTGCGCAAAGGTGCAAGTGCACATGGCTATAAAAGGGATAAAACCACTTATATAGCGAAAAAATAGTTTTTTCATGTTTTAAGGTTTAATGGTTAACGGTTTTTGATTGTTTAATGGTTAATGGTATTTGATCATAAGAAAAAGGAATTTAAGATACCAGCCGGTTGGTTCATCCTTCTCCAAAATACTTGGGTCTTGAAGCAACGAACCAGCTGGCTATCGTTTCCGGAAATGGGCGATTATAGCATTAGTCGGACTAAACGAAACCAGGGAAACAAAGAAATTGATTTTTTCATATCATTTTTTTTTGCTGTAACTTAATTTGAATATAGAAGGTTATGCCTGATTACCTATCTCCCAAGAAACTCACCGACCAGGATATCATTAATAATTTATTGCACGATGGAATTGACCGGACAAAAGCAGAGGAACAGCTTTTTAGTCAATATGCCTATTTTATAGAGCAGGCAATGCATAAGTATTCTTTTCAGGAGGATGATGCCTTTAATATATATTCAGACAGCATTATGGCCGCCTTAACCCGGATCCGGGACGGTTCCTTTGAAAGGCGTTCCTCCCTGAAAACATGGCTTTACCAGATATTTCATAACAAATGTGTTGACCTTGTTAGAAAAAATACGACTAATAAGAACAGTGTAAATCATGTTCAATCCATTTCTGATTTTCTTTTTCAAATGGCGGACTCGGCAAAACTGGTGATTCAGGAAATGATGGAAAAGACGGACCTGGAGCTGGTAAAGCAAAAATTAAAGGAGACTGGAGAGAGTTGCCGTCGTTTGTTGCTGTTATGGGCGGATGGTTTTAATGATAAAGAAATAGCGCTGGCTATGGACTATAAGTCTGGCGATGTGGTAAAGACCAGTCGTCTGCGATGCCTGGAAAAACTTAAACGATTATATAAAATGAATTTAAAATAGAAGCATGGACAACCTGGAATACATGGAGGCATATTTTAACGGGGACCTTTCTTCTGAAAGTAAATCTGAATTTGAAAAAAAGATTATCTCCGATCCGGGTTTTGCAGAAGAAGTCGCTTTTTACCTAACCCTTAAAAAAGCGGCCGCCAGTGTGATAACAGAAGAAAGAGAAAGATTTAAACCTATATACGAACAATACAAGGAGGAAATTCCGAAAGAAACTACCAGGAAGTCGATCATAATTAGAAAGCTGTGGCCCTGGATAGCGGCAGCGGCCATTCTTGCGGGTGTTATTTTTGGTTGGAATGTTTGGTTTGGACAAGCTTCTCCAGGGCGTTTGGCGGATAAATATGTACAGACTCATTTTCAAACCTTGTCGGTTACAATGAGCAATGCTCAGGACAGTTTGCAGACAGGCCTTCAACTATTTAACCAGGGCCGCCAAAAAGAAGCCCTGGAGCACTTTGAAATGATGGCCCTGAACGATACCAGCTCATTTGAGGCAAAAAAATATGCAGGAATTATCTCCCTCCGGCTGGGACAATTTGAAAAAGCGATCAATTACTTTTCCTTATTAGAAAGTCATACCGAACTTTATGCAAACCCCGGAAAATTTTATCATGCCATTGCCCTTTTGAAACGGAACAGTCCCGGCGATGATAAGGAAGCAAGAGTACTCCTGGAACAGGTAGTAGACCAGGATCTGGAGGGTAAGAAAGAAGCTGAAAGTTGGCTTCAGAAATGGTAAACCTTGACTATAGCTCAATTTCTGTCAGAATATAGAATGTGTTTAAAAAAGCTTGCCAGTAGCAATTAAAAAATTACCTGAAGTCTTTTGTAAAGACATTATAATATTAAGTAAATTAGAGATGAGAACAGCTTATGAGTTCATGTGCCATTTCTTCTGTTATTAAAAGTATTCAATCCGCTTCTTTCAAATTCCGAAGTCATTTTTTTTTGAAATTATTATTTCCGTTTACCTAATGTATAGCTACAATTGATCTGTGCAACCTGAAATAATTAATTTCTAACTTTTCTTTTTTCCTATCCTGGAAAATGAAATTTTTCCATCCCTTTAAAGACACTATCCTCAGAAGATAAATAAACAACTATGTATTTTAATAAAGCTTATAAATAATACTTATAATGATAAATCTGTTCTTATTTATTCACCATTAAAACCAAATTTATGAAATGGGCAAAAACTTCCATCGAGTTAGACGATGAGAATTTACCAGCAAGAGATAAGACTTCGTTTGAAGCATATGAAAGAATACGAGTTGATGACTCTCTTCCCAAGGGAGGGAAAAAGGCTTATGCCTACAAAAACAAAAAAGGACCCCAACCTCCCAAAGAATTCTTTGAATGGGTTACATATGATAATTTGGATCCGCTCAAGCCGCGGGCACGAAGAAAATATGAAATTTTTGTTGGTGGGTTTCTTAATTTTTACGATGATAAGTTGAAGGAATATCCTCAAAAGATTGTTGATGAATATCCTAAAAAATTTGCAGGTCAGCAATTTGGTACGGAATGCTATAAAAAATTGCAGGATTTCTTTGAAATCGTAGGAATTGGCAAAACTCATGAAATATATTTTGATTGGGGGAATGACGAAGCTAACAAGGGTAAAATCTATGTAACAATTTTCATTAATCCTCCTGCAGGTAATCCTGATCCACCCATACCGCCCTCTCCGCCGCCTCCTGAGTCGAGCAATTAATAAATGAAAAGGAGTTATTTAACTTGTTTTATACGACAATAGCAAAAGATGATTTTTAAAAGCCTAAAATGTATCGCACATGGCTTTACTCAATTACCCATGCTATTCTAAACTCTCCATTCCCACTTTATTCAGGGTATGGAGAGTTTCAATTTAAGAAAGGGAGAAAGACATTCCTGCAGGGGTTGTGATATGTAATAAATTTGAATTCAACCAAATCTCTTTTATGAGAAAAAAGGTAGGTGCCTTGGTTATTGCTGTATTACTTTTTTCAGTATTACTGAAGGGGCAGTGCCCAGATCAGGGTGTTTTGTGGAACCGGTTGACGAATCTAAAATCTTTGAAACTCACACCCCGTGATCAATTGACTGAATTGTTGCCCATCGTTGAGGGAATGAAAAAATGTCCATACAGAAACGATTCTACTCATGTACTTTTACTCCGCAAAATCGGCGAAATATATTTTCAACAACAAGATTATATAAAGGCTGTACAATATCGCCGCCAGGCCATTAACATCATTACTGCCAATGCCGGTAAACCATCTACCAAGCTTATAAATTTGCCTGGAAATTATTATTGGCTATCTGTAGCTTTTGACTCACTAAATAATTTTAATGAGAAAATGAGGGCTCTCGACAGTTGTTCTGCTATTGCTATCAGAATAAAATATGTGGACCGGGCCTGTTTGAGTGCATTGGGTACATGGGTTGAGTATTATTTTGACATTGGGGATTATAACCGGTGCAGTGATTATGCACTGAAATGCGAATCCCTTGCCCGGGAATATGCTAATAATAATACTGGCGTAGAAAAAGGTGCAGGAGAATATTATGCCTCAAGTAATTTAGGCTGGTATATTGAGGCGCAACTAAAATTAAAAAAATTTGAAAAAGTTGAGTTAGTACTTACGAAAAAACTGGAAGAATACAGAAAAGCAGGCCTTAAGGATTACCTGGGCCTTACCTATGGGCAATTGGCAGAAATGCAATTACAAAAGGGTAATTATGAGAAAGCAATCTTAAATTATTATCGTTCCCTCAAATACTATCAGGAAATCAGGGACTATTTTAATTGTAAACAAGTATTAAATGCTATAGGTTCTGAAATATATTTTAAACATTATAAGGATGCTGATAAAGCGCTGTTCAATTTCCAAAAAGCGCTTAGTTATGTAAATAATGAAAGATCAAGGGACCTGTCTGACGTCTTTGAATCCTTAAGTAGTCTGGCAAATATCGCGAATGTTTACGTTCAGAAAGGTTTGTATGATTCCGCATTCTGGTATTTTCAACTTGCTTTTGACCAGATAAAACCTGGTATTAATGAGACAGATATTGGCGATAGCCCACCGCATGAAATAATACAATTTAAAAAAATACATTACCTCACAGCTCTCGTGATAAATAAAGGAGATGCGTATCTTAATAAATACCTGGCGAGTAAAGATCTCAAGAATCTCCGGGAAGCCGGGCGTATTTATAAACTGGCCGATAGGTTGCTTGATAAAATCAAATCGCAACAATCGGATTTGCAATCCAAACTTTTCTGGAGAAGAGACAGCCGTCGTTTATATGAGCACGCTATTGATGCCTGTTATTTGCAGGGCAACACGACGGGTGGATTTTACTTTTTTGAAAAAAGTCGGGCTGTTTTGCTCAATGACCAACTAAATGAACAACGGTGGATGGGTGAAAACGATATTCTGAAACAAACACAACTAAAGAAAAAAATACTTCGGTTAGAAAGAGAACTGAATACAGATGCAACTACTGCTGACCAATTTGAATCACTTAGGACAGAAATTTTTACAGCCAAACAGGAGTTGGATCGCCTGGAACAATCAATAAAAGCCGGAAATCCCTTGTATTATCAAAGTTTCCTGGATACTAGTTCGATCACTATGCAGTATGTGCAACAAAAGTTGTTGAAGGAGCATGACGCCCTGCTTGAAATTTTTTCTGGAGACAGTGCTGTTTATGCCTTGCTGATAACAAGGCAGAATAGTTATTTAACTAAAATAAATAAGCAGGATTATGAAAAAACCGCCACTAAATACATTTTATATTTATCCAATCCAGATTTGATAAACAGGAAATTTGACGATTTTGTCAGTGTGTCTAATCATTTATATAAACTGTTATTTCGAAATCTATCTTTACAAGGAAATCGTATCATAATTTCTCCCGACGGACAATATTTCCCTTTCGAATCTTTAATAACCAACATATTTAATCGTGAGCCGGCATATTTTTTATACGATCATGCAGTAAGTTATACCTATTCGGCTCGTTTTCTGATGAATGATTTTAAATCGGGATCAGTTTCAGGTGGCAGAAACTTTATGGGTATTGCCCCTGTTAATTATCCTTCCACTTTTTCATTGACTGCCCTGCCGGGAAGCGATGTTTCGCTTATAAAAATTGCCAGCTATTTTGATAATGCCGTGAACAAGGTAACCACCCATGCTTCCCGCAATAATTTTCTGCAACAGTTTTCAAAATACCGGATCATACAATTATATACTCATGCTTCTGATAGCAGCGGCAATAATGAACCGGTTATTTATTTTTCCGATTCTGCATTATACTTGTCTGATCTTATCAATGCATATAAACCGATGACCCGGCTTATTGTACTATCTGCCTGCGAAACAGGAGCAGGAAAAAATTACCAGGGAGAAGGAGTTTTTAGTTTCAACCGGGGATTTGCCGCTTTGGGAATTCCTGCGGCTATTTCAAACTTGTGGTCTGTTGAAAACGAATCGACTTACCAGCTAACCGAACTTTTTTATAAACATCTCGCCCAGGGGCTACCAACTGATATAGCTCTGCAAAAAGGTAAACTTGAATTCATGCAGAATGCATCTAAAGAAAAGTTATTGCCATACTATTGGGCAGGCCAGGTGCTGGTAGGCAAAACAGATATTATTGAATTAAGAAAACATAGCATTTGGTATTGGATAATTTTTTCACTAATTATGGGGGCAGTCATTTTTTTTGGTTACAAAAAGGTTTATAATAAAACATAAAACTAAACCGGGTTCCATACCCTTTCGAAACAATTTATAATGTTGTAGAAATTTGAAATTGTATAACCAAATTTTATTTTCTAAGTAGTATTACACTAAAAATAAGCCGCTCTGTGGGAGCGGCCTTACTAAAATAAAGGTAATTTGTTATCCTAATTGCGGGTAAAGAGGAAAGTGCTTCATAAAAGTTTTGACTTCGGTTTTCACATCAAGGATCGTTTTTTCATCCTCGGCATTTTTGAGAACTTTATCCAGCATGGCAACAACAGTTTCCATATCTTTTTCTTTCATACCTCTGGTAGTAATTGCAGGTACGCCTACACGAATACCTGAAGTTACAAAGGGTGATTTGTCATCGAAAGGAACAGCATTTTTATTCAGCGTAATATGAGCTTTATCAAGGGTTTCCTGTGCTTTTTTACCAGTCAGTGATTTATTGCGCAAGTCAATCAGCATTAAATGATTGTCCGTGCCTCTGCTGATCAGATCATAACCACGGCTTACAAATGCTTTAGCCATTGCCTGTGCATTAGTAATAACTTGTTTTGCATAAATCGTAAAATCTTCTGTAAGAATTTCTCCAAATGAAACGGCTTTGGCAGCAATAACATGTTCCAATGGTCCGCCCTGTGTACCTGGAAATACGGCCAGGTCAAGCAATTGGCTCATCGTACGTGTATTCCCTTTAGGATCTTTTATGCCCCAGGGATTTTCAAAATCATGACGCAGCATAATAATGCCGCCCCTTGGTCCCCGTAATGTTTTATGAGTAGTAGAAGTAATGATATGACAATGATCAAAAGGATCATTCAACAATCCTTTTGCTATTAAACCGGCAGGGTGTGCAATATCCGCCATGATAACAGCGCCGATCTTTATCCGCTACTTCACGAATGCGTTTATAATCCCAATCGCGGCTATAAGCAGATGCTCCACAAATGATCATTTTTGGTTTTTCTTTCAGGGCGGTTGCTTCCAATTGATCATAATCTACTAAACCGGTTTCTTTATCCACTCCATAAAATAACGCCTGGTAATTTTTTCCGCTGAAATTGGCAGGGCTGCCATGTGTTAAATGTCCGCCCATACTCAGATCAAGTCCTAATATTTTATCCCCTGGTTTCAGACAAGCCAGGAAAACAGCTGCATTTGCCTGAGCTCCGCTATGTGGCTGCACATTGGCCCAACTGGCGTTAAATATTTTTTTTAATCGTTCAATAGCCAGAGTTTCTATCTCATCTACTATTTCGCAGCCACCATAATATCGTTTGCCCGGATAACCTTCTGCATATTTATTGGTGGGAACTGTACCCATCGCCTGCATTACCTGCAGTGATGTAAAATTTTCAGAAGCGATCAGTTCGATACCATTACGCTGGCGGTCAAGTTCCTTTTTGATGAGGTCGAAAATCTGAGTGTCCTTTTGCATGAAATAAATGTATTTTTTAAAATATTGTGTTTTATTGCGGGCTTGTGCACGTAAACGAAAAAGAATTACATAACAATCTCTGCAACCAAAAACTTTTCACTTACCTGCTACTACCTGATGTTTCATCACTATAATCCAAAATCTAAACCTATAGTTAGCAAGGACCAAACAGTGCAAACAAATACAGGGTGCAAAATTAGGCTGGTGAGTAATTGAAAATTCCGTGAGTAGTATAAGTTTTTGATTGTGCTAAAATTCCTTACTTTCGATAGCTTTTGTCATAATTCCTGCAAGAAATAATGGGAAGACTGGCAGGAATGGAAGCAGCAGTTAACCTGTAAATGCAAAGGATTAGATAATTTGAATTTTTTAATCATGTCTGAGCCATATGGTTTAGGCTAAAAATCCGTTTCGTCGGATGGCGGTTATTAATGAAGGCAATCATACCAGTAGCAGGCGCAGGCACTAAACTTCGCCCCCATAGCTATACACAACCAAAGGCTCTTATTCCGCTTGCTGGAAAGACGGTACTAAGTATTATTATAGACCAGATGCAGGAAGCCGGAATTCAGTGAATTTGTTTTTATTGTTGGCTATCTGGGTGATAAGATCCGGGATTATGTAAAGGCAAAATACCCCGATCTTCAAGCCCATTATGTTCAGCAGATTGACCGGCAGGGGATAGGTCATGCCATTCAAATTACAAAAGAGGTAGTGAATAACGATGAAGTATTCGTAGTTCTGGGCGATACAATTTGCGAATATGATGTACAGGAAGTGGTAAATAGTCCGTGCTCCATGCTGGGAGTAAAAAAAGTGGATGATCCCAGAGAATTTGGTGTTGCTGAAATAGACGAAGATGGATTTATTGACCATGTGGTTGAAAAGCCGCAAATTCCTAAATCAAATATGGCACTGGTTGGTATCTATAAGATCAAAGAAAGCGGCCAGTTATTTGAATGCCTTGAAAAAAATTATAAACAGGGCCTTCGGACGCATGGTGAATACAGCCTTACTGATGCGCTGGACTGTATGCTGAAAATGGGAATTAAGTTCAAACCATTTAAAGTAGAAAGTTGGTTTGACTGTGGAAGAAAAGAAACCTTATTGGAATCCAATGCCACTCTTTTAAAAAAGTTCACCCGCAAAGCTGAAAGCGAATATCATTTTGAAAATACGGTGATCATACCGCCGGTAAGCATTGGAGAAGGATGCGATATAAAAAATTCGATCATCGGACCCAATGTTACCATTGGGGATAATTCAAAAGTCAAATATTCCATTATCAGGAACTCCATTATAGGATCTTTTTCCAACTTGTTTGATATCGTATTAGAAGCCTCTATTATCGGTAGTGACACAGGCCTGAGAGGCGAAACCCGTACGCTGAATATTGGGGATAATACAAATATTGATTTGGGGTAGGTTGCCGGAATTTTCCATAACAAATCTTCGCTATAAATCATATCAACTTTAACCGGCTAAAGTAAAATTTCAATTACTTCAGGCCAATGATAAACTTCACCAATCGCATCACAAGGCTTTTCGGAATTGATATTCCCATTATCCAGGCGGGAATGATATGGGCAAGCGGCTGGAAACTTGCCAGTGCTGTAAGTAATGCCGGGGGGTTAGGTATAATAGGCAGCGGAAGTATGTACCCTGATGTCTTACGTGAACATATCCGTAAGTGCAAAGCCGCAACAAAGCATCCTTTTGCGGTAAACGTTCCATTACTGTACGCTGATATTGATAAACACATTAAGATCATTATTGAAGAAGGAGTCAGAATTGTTTTTACTTCAGCCGGAAATCCTAAAACCTGGACGGGGATACTAAACGAAAATGGGATTACCGTAGTGCATGTAGTGAGCAGCAGTAAATTTGCTCTAAAGGCTGAGGAGGCAGGCTGTGAGGCTGTGGTAGCAGAGGGTTTTGAAGCGGGTGGGCATAATGGAAAAGAAGAAACCACAACAATGGTGCTTGTACCGGCAGTAGTTAATGCTGTAAAAATTCCGGTAATTGCCGCTGGTGGTATAGCTACAGGAAGGCAAATGCTGGCAGCTATGGTAATGGGAGCTGAAGCAGTACAAATGGGCAGTTGCTTTGTGGCCAGTGAAGAAGCTTCTTCCCATATTTCCTTTAAGAATAAGGTTATTACTTCCCGTGAAGGAGATACGGTTTTAACCCTGAAGCAACTTACCCCGGTCCGGTTGATTCGAAATGAATTTTATAATCAAATAAAAGAGGCGGAGGAGCGGGGGGCAGGGGTAAATGAATTAAAAGAATTATTAGGGAGAGGAAGAGCCAAGAAAGGAATGTTTGAAGGAAACCTCGACGAAGGAGAACTGGAAATCGGGCAGGTAAGTTGTCTTTTGAATGGTATTTTACCTGCAGGTGAAATCGTAAAAAAAGTGTGGCAGGAATTTGTTGAAGGTTTGCAAAATCCGGTAAGAAAACTGTAATTTTAATAAGTTGTTTCAGATCAAATTAATGAGGGTAACCGTGCCTGATGAATTTGTCAAATTAATAAAGAATGATTGTATGAAACCAAAATTACTACTGCTGTCAATAGCCCTTTTAAGTTTTGCCATTGCAAAGGCCAATACTGAACCATCGACCTTCTGACGGAAAAGGAAAGAAAAATGACCTGGCCGGAATTATCCTGCATGGTGAAAGTAAAAAGCCTTTAAAGGATGTAATTGTTACAGCCTACCTGGTATCAAAAAAGGAAAAAGCTGTGCAAACCGATGAATCCGGAAATTATGGTTTTGAAGAATTAAAGCCGGGTACTTATAAATTTGTTTTTGAGAAATCAGGTTACAGGAGAGTTACAAAAGAAAAAGTGGTTGTTAAAGCGGAGGAAGGGTTTTTGTTAAATATAGAAATGATAGAAAGTAAGGATTTTGATCTGGTTCCTTCTGCATTGCTCTTTGCGGATTTCTGAAAAATCCGGAACCCACATAGGTATGATATTGACCGGTTATTAAAGTAGCCGGTTTTTTATTTTTTCCTATAGCCTTGTTTCCTGATTAATGGTATCGGTTGATTTTAGCAGCTATCCATTTTTATTCCAATAAAAGTACTTTCAGTATAATTCATTCATTTTAGAAGATTTTCAGAAACTCAAAAATAGCGGCCTTAAAAAAAAGACGGGTAAAAAAATAACCCCGGCAAATTACCGGGGCCATTTTTCAAAGAGTTTATGATCAACAATTTAATCGATGTCAATATTAAAGTCGTCTTTATCTTTTTTTATATTGAATTTATCATGTTTATTAAGGAAGCTTCGGTATTTTTCATAAGATTTTTCAGAGGCCTCTTTATTATTTATGAGGAGTTTCCCGTTCTTATAAATAATAGAATAACCATCTTCCTTATTGATAAGCCCATCATTGTGTAGCCCGTCAACAAATGATTTATACTCTTTCATTTCAGCTTTGGCTTTATTTATTTCTACTTTAGCTTTTTTTAATTCCTTTTCAATTTCAGGCCCTATTTTTTTTATTTCTTCCCTGGCCTTAGCCAAATCTGCTTCCATCTCAGACAGATCGATTTTTTTCATTGCTTCAAGTTCAAGTCGCATTTTTTCCCAATCAATTTTTGCAAGTGATTCGTTTACCTCTCTCTCTATTTTTGCAAAGTCAACTTCTTTCATCGCCTTTTCAACGTCGGACCTTGATCTTTTGGAAGTCTACTTCCTTCATTGCTTTTTCTACATCAAGCCGGATTTTTTCTGTATTAATTTCTTTTAATGCCAGGGTAGCTTCCTTCATTGCCTTATCCAGGTGAATTTGTAAATCTATGTTTTCCAATTCAGCAATTGCCTCGTCCAGGTCCCGGATCTTTTTGTCTTTCTTTTGTGGTATGGTATCATGGTAAAGGGTTTTTTCTTGAAAATTGGTTACCGCTTTCTTTTGACCCCATGATGATAAAGCAACCGAAATTCCAATGATGCAAACAACAATTAAGAGTTGTCTGCCGTGATTGATCCTGGTTTCATTTGTGATGATTTTAGTTGATTATTAGTTAACGAAATGCTTCGTATCAAATATACGATTGTTTTCGTATAAAGCCATTATCCCGTATAACTAAACATTTTTTTAACATCAATCAGTCAGGACCAACAGCAGCTTGGGTAATCGGCTTTATCATTTTAAGTTTTCTTAAAAGCCCATTTTATCATTTCTTTCCAGCTGGGTTTTTTCCCATACATAAGGATGCCGGTCCGATAGATTTTGCCGCTAAGCCACACTGAAAAAATAAATCCGGCAATAAGCAGGACCATGGATAGACCTAATTGCCACCAGGGTACTGTACCTGGTACACCAAAAGGAATTCTTGCCATCATAATAATAGGAGAACTAAAGGGAATAATGCTTCCCCAAACAGCTAACTGGTCCGGTAGGATCATTCATGGCTACTGGCATCATGGCAATGGAGAATATGACCAGTAAAGTAATGGGGAAACTTAAGGATTGCGCTTCACGCATATCCTCATTTACAGCACTTCCGATGGCTGCATATAAGGATGCGTAAAAGAAAAATCCGCCAAGAAAATAAAAAGTGAACCCAAATAATATCATTGGAACATTAATGCTACCAAATACCTTTTGAATACCACCTACCATTCCGTTCATATCACTGATATTATTACCTGATGCCTTCGAAATATTATAGATCACAAAAATAAAAGCAACCCAGAGAAAAAATTGGGTAAGAGCTACCAGGCCTATGCCGATGATTTTTCCAAGCATTAATTGAAAAGGCCTTACGGAGGAAACGATTACTTCGGCAATACGGTTTGTTTTTTCTTCCATTACCCCCATCATTACCTGCGATCCATAAACCAGGAGGATAAAATAGATAAGGAATCCTGCAACATAGCCGATGGTACTGGCTATTTAAGAATTGGCGTTTTCATCATTAACGTTAACTGATCGTACACTTACCGTACTGTTTTTAAGGATATTTTTTTTATCCTCATCAATTCCCAGTTTTTCATTTTTTATTTCATTCCAGATATTATTTAATTTATTTTCTACTTTTTCGGAAGCGTCTGTCGCCCAGTGGTTCTGTCGGAATTCAATACCAGATGTCTTTGATTCCCTTTTCCCAATGGGGTTGCTCGGCAATGAAAACGTATCCATCATAGCCCAGGTCTGAAAAATTATTTTTTACACTATCTGTTCTGGCAGGCAACAAGGGAAAGAACGGAGGAACTGTCTTTTTGGTTTTCCCGTTCTATTTTTCCCTTGTCAAAATATCCCGAAGAATCTATAATAGCCACATGCAGGCGTGGTTTTGCTTTTTCACCGATATAGCCCATACCAAATATTAAACCCAGGTATAAGTACCGGGAACAAGATAGTACTGATGATAAATGTTTTCTTTCTAACCCGGTCAGGTATTCCCGCTTTATAATGAGTAATATCTTGTTCATAGTAAATCCTGAATTTGTTTTCTTGTTTAAAAGGCTATTCTAGGCTGTTAACTTCCTGGAACTGCCTGGCGGTTGGAGTGCCTTCTACCAGCCGGATAAATATTTCGTTTAACGATGGAAGTATTTCATTAAATGATTCAATACCCAATCCCTTGTTGATGAAGTATTGCAAGCACATCATTGTTTGAATAACCCGGATCCAGTTTAATAATTACTTCGTTTATCATTTTTTTGTTTTACTTCAAATAGATGAATAGCCAGGTGTTCTGCCGATAAGTGGTTTGTAAAATTTACTTTAAAAAGATTTTCTTTAAAATCCTGTTTGATATTTTGAACCGTGCCGTCCAATATTTTTTGACCTTTATTCACCAAAACGATATGATCGCAGATTTCTTCTACCTGTTCCATGCGGTGGGTACTGAAAATGATAGTAGCTCCGTTTTTCGCCAGATTATAAATTTCATCTTTAATCAGATTGGCATTTACCGGGTCAAGGCCGCTGAAAGGTTCATCAAGAATAATCAGTTTAGGTTCATGCAATACGGTGGTCACAAATTGAAGTTTCTGGCTCATGCCCTTTGACAAGGTCTTCTACTTTTTTATTCCACCAGCTTTCCATATCAAACTTGAGGAACCAGTCCTTTATTTTTGTCGTGAGCTTCACTTTTACTTAATCCTTTTAATTGGGCCAGGTACATTGTCTGTTCGCCGATCTTCATTTTTTTATAAAGCCCTCTTTCTTCCGGCATATAACCGATATTGGCCAATATCCTTACGCGGATCAAATTTTTTACCATCAAAAATGATCTCTCCTTCATCCGGATAAAAGATCCCGGTAATCATCCTGATCAGTGTGGTTTTACCAGCGCCATTGGGTCCGAGTAATCCGAATATCTGACCTTTTTCAATTGTAAGGCTAATATCATCAACTGCTTTTTGAGTGGCAAAATATTTTTTCAGATGTTGTAATTCCAGTAATGGCATATGGTAAAAAATTATTGCGCAAAAATAGCCGTTCGTGAAGATAAGGAGTAATAATTTCGACAAATTGTCCTGACAGGGAGTAAGTCTGTATGTAATAACATGTGTCAATTACTGAATCAAGGCAGCTGAGATTTTGGAAGCTACCCTTTCTCCATCCATGGCCGCACTTACAATACCTCCTGCATAACCGGCACCTTCAGCACAGGGATATAGATTTTTTATCTGCGGATGTTGCAATGAATCCGAATCCCTTGGAATGCGAACCGGGGAGGATGTTCTGGATTCTGTTGCTACTACAACAGCCTCATTGGTAAAATAGCCCTTCATTTTTTTACCAAATGTTTTGAAAGCTGTCTGCAGGCTCGCATAAATAAAAGGCTGGCAATACCTCTTTTAAAGAAACTGACTGCAGCCCGGGCAGGTAGGAACAATCAGGAAGTGAAGATGATATTCTTGTGTCAACGAAATCAACCAGTCGCTGCGCAGGTGCTACAAATTTTCCTCCCCCGGCATGAAAAGCCTTGCGTTCTACATATTGCTGAAAATACATCATCCCTAATTCTGTTTTCAGCACATTAACGGGTTGGTTGCAGACTTCTTCAAAATCAGTGTATTTTTCAACCTGTTTCAGATCTTTGTTCTCCACTGTAACCACTATTCCACTGTTGGCATATGGATTATTTCGTTTAGAAGGACTCCATCCGTTTACAACCAATTCTCCGGGAGAGGTGGCTGCAGGGGCAATAATGCCGCCCGGGCACATACAAAATGAAAATACACCTTTGCCATCAACCTGCTGCACCAGGCTATACGAAGCAGGAGGTAAAAACTTATCTCGTCCGTGTGCATATGATATTGCACACTGTCAATAAGGTCTTGCGGATGTTCAACTCTTACGCCAAGCGCAAAGGGTTTTGCTTCAATTTTTATTTTTTTTGAATAAAGCAATCTGAAAAATATCCCTTGCTGAATGGCCGGTAGCAAGAATAACTGCGTCAGCATCAAAATTTGTTCCATCAGCTGTAGTTACCGCTGACATACTGTCGTCATTCATTTTGAAATCAACTACTTTTTTTTCAAACAAAATCTCAGCCACCGCAATCAGCAATATTTGTTGTCGCATGGCTGTAATGATCTGCGGTAATTTATTGGTGCCGATATGCGGATGTGATTCATATAAAATCTTTTCTTCTGCGCCGAATTGAACAAAGAGGTTTAGAATTCGAGTTACATCGCCCCGTTTTGAACTTCGTGTATATAATTTTCCATCACTGTAAGTACCTGCGCCACCTTCACCAAAACAATAATTACTTTCCGGATTTAACTTCGCCTTCTTTATTTAATATAGCCAGATCCCGTCGCCGGGCTCGTACATCTTTCCCTCTTTCAAGAATGATGGGTTTTATACCCGCTTCCATTAATTTTAGAGCAGCAAACAAACCGGCAGGACCGGCACCTATAATAATAACTTTCTTTTTAGCATTATGTACGTCTTTGAATTGAAATGCAGCTAAATTCTCGTTGCTGAAATGGTTCATTAATAAACGCTTGTAAGTGTAAGGTTTATCCAAGCTTGTTTTCCCCTTGCATCAATTGATTTTTTTAGTATAGTAAAGCCGGAAATATCTGCCGCTTGTACAGCTTCGGCTTTTGCAATGTACTGCTTTATCAATTGTTCATTTGCGGCTTCCGAAGGGAAGCAGCCTAAGTGCAATATTCTTTTTGCATTTGGTCAGGTTTTTATCCTGAAAAAAATCAGAAAGGGCAAAATTACGGGTTTGAACTTGTATTAGTTTTTAATTCAGTCTAATTGAATGTGATACTCATTTTTTTGATAAGGGCAGGGGGATAAATAAGATTTGTTTGCCACACTTATCATAGCACGGTTTCTATCATCTGCAATTACAAAAAAATCAACGCCTTTAAGATTTAAATAAAAAGCACAAATTAATTGTCATTTTTTTCTTGTAACAGTAAATAAATAGTTATACCTTCAAATGGTTGTACGACTTGCAATAAGTCGAAATACAAGTGTTATTAGCAATTTTTCTGAATGAAAATAGCTTATTGAATTAGTGGCGTACGAATTTTTTTTTCAATGCACCCGTTTACTTTCTGGAAGCAAAAATCCATTTAGCCATTCCGCTTAAAGGTTGATAAACCAAAGCAAATTTTCGATAACAATTTTTGGAATTTTCCAAATTTTTCAGGCAGAAAAATGTATGGAATGTTATACTATATCAGTTAGTTAAAAAAGGACTGAATAAAAATTTTTTTTTATCCAATAAATGTTGATATTCGCCATCCTGTCCAACTTTTTTTATTGACATGTGTGGAGAAGTTTATTCTGGACATTTTTTCAAACAACTATTAGTATAAAACGATTTATAAACTGCTTACGTTACTGATGGAGAAAAATGCTGAAAAAGTTTGGACTAATTGTTTAAAGATCATCAAGGATATTGTTGAATGGCAGCATTACAAAACATGGTTTGAACCGATCCATCCTGTTTCATTAAAAAATAACGTACTTGTTATCCAGGTTCCCAGTCAATTCTTTTTTGAGTACCTTGAAGAGCATTACGTAAATTTATTGGCAAAGACTTTGAAGAGAGAATTAGGAAAAGAAGCACACCTTGAATACCGGATCATGGTTGACAGTGGAAACAGCAAGAACAAGCCATTGACAATGGATGTAACCGGACAGGGATTATAAAACTTTTTCAAACAATGAAATGGATTTTCCGCTTGTCATAAATAACCCTGTTAAGAATCCGTTCGTTATACCGGGTCTGAAAAAGATGCAGATAGACCCGCAGCTTGAATCATATTTATACATTCGATGCATTTATAGAAGGTGATTGTAACCGGGTAGCCCGCAGGGCAGGAAAAACGGTTGCAGAAAAGCCGGGTGCCAATTCCTTTAATCCGCTGGTTATTTATGGAGGTGTAGGTTTGGGTAAAACCCACCTTGCCCAGGCCATCGGAAATGAGGTAAAGAAGCTGCACCCCAATAAGGTGGTTTTATATGTGAGCTCTGAAAAGTTCATCAACCAGTTCATGGATCATGGCCGCAATAATGCGATCAATGATTTTATCCATTTCTACCAATTGATCGATGTGCTGATCATTGATGATGTTCAGTTTTTCAGCAAGGCAGAAAAATCACAGGATGCTTTCTTTGCTATCTTTAATCATCTGCACCAGTCACACAAGCAGCTAATACTTACTTCAGATAAATCGCCAAAGGACCTGGATGGTGTACAGGAAAGATTGCTGAGCCGGTTTCGCTGGGGGCTTAGTGCAGATATGCAGATTCCCGATTATGATACCCGCATCGAGATTCTGGAAAAGAAGATGAAGAATGATGGTCTTGAAATGCCGAAAGAAGTAGTAAAGTATATCGCTTATAATATTAACAGTAATATCAGGGAATTGGAAGGAGCATTGATATCGCTGTTGGCACAATCTTCGCTTAACAGGAGAGAGATAGACCTAGACTTAGCGAAAAAAGTGTTACGAAATTTTATAAAATCATCCAGCAAAGAGATCACCATTGATACCATTCAGCGAATGGTATGTGAGTACTTTGATGTGTCATACGATAAGCTTTTGCAAAAGACCCGCAAAAGAGAAATCGTACAGGCAAGGCAGATCACGATGTACCTGGCCAAAGCGTTTACCAAAAATTCATTGAAAACTATTGGTGAACATTTTGGAGGCCGTGACCATACTACGGTTATTCATTCCTGCCAGACCGTAAAGGACCTGATGGATACAGATACGGTATTTCAGAGAAAATGTACTTGAACTGCAGCAAAAAGTGCAGCTAGCTGCTATGTAAGCCTCATTTATTTGCCGTTAAATTTTATTGTGAAGGAAAGCCTTCTAAAGCCGAAAATTTGGCAGGTGCGATTTGTTTATTTGTTTTTGGGTTTTGTAGCCACTTATCTTTATTTTTGCCACCCCCTTAAAAAAGGGACAGCCAGTGGTGAGGTGGATGAGTGGCTGAAATCAGTAGTTTGCTAAACTGCCGTACGGGTTAAACTGTACCGCGGGTTCGAATCCCGCCCTCACCGCCAGTTATTTATTCGGTATATTGTGCATTCGGATATTCGGGAAGTAGCGCAGGCCGGTAGCGCACCTGGTTTGGGACCAGGGGGTCGCAGGTTCGAATCCTGTCTTCCCGACAACTAAATGGCTCTGAAAAGGGCCATTTTTTTATGCCTTATTACCTATACATATTACAAAGTTTGAAAGATAATAAGTATTACATTGGAAGCACCTCCGATGTGGAAGCACGATTGAATTTTCATAACGCGGGGCAGCAAAGATCCACAAAGAATAGAATTCCATTCAGATTAGTATTGTTTGAACAATATGAATCGAAAGCAACAGCATTGAAACGAGAGAAGCAAATAAAGAAATGGAAAGGCGGTGAAGCATTTAAAAAATTAATAGCAGGGAAGTAGCCCCGCCTGCGGCGGGGCACCTGGTTTGGGACCAGGGCCCTGGCAACTTTGAACGTCCATTTACAAAAATCTCCCTGCATTAAGCAGGAAGATTTTTGTATTTAATATTTATGGTTTAAAAGAAAAATCTTGCAGACTCGCTTAAATTTAAAGACCTTGATTGTCCATATGTCAATTATCCTTCTCTTGACTTATAATAAAAGTAAATTAAGGAAAATCTATACTCCATTTGTACTTTGCACACTGTTGTTGAAAATTCCGGATAATTATGTAGTCAAAAAATGGTCAACTCAGAAACTTATAGCTATTTAGCCTTGATATTTTTAAAAGATTAAGTCTCATGTTCTATTCTAAATTGTCAGTTTTGGAAAAGATCGTTTTGATCCTTGTTTTCCTCATTGTAATTTCCGGTTTTTTATTTTTCATCACTGATGCCAGCCGGTATGAAATATTTGTGCAGGAAGATGGAATTGCAGAATGGCTGACAGTTGCGGGGCTATTGATGGGGTCGATTGTTTGTTTTTATCGTTTGGCCAGGCTGCGGCATAAAAAAAGTAAATGGTTTCTATTCGTTACTTTTTGCATGGGGTTGTTCTTGTTTTTTGCAGCCGGAGAGGAGATATCATGGGGGCAGCGGATCTTCGGAATTAAAACTCCTGAATATTTTAAGCAGCATAATGCCCAGCAGGAAACAAACTTACACAACCTTGTGGTGGATGGCGTTAAAATAAATAAATTAATATTCTCGGCAATCTTAAGTATTGGGTTAGCCATTTTCCTGGTAGTAGTTCCGTTTATATATAGAAGAAATAAAAGCGTACAAAAGTTTTTAGATTCATCAGCTATACCCATTCCACAGCTATACCAGGTAATTGCTTTTATATTGGTTTTTGTTATTACATCCCTGATACCACACGGGAAAAGTGCCGAATTGCTTGAATGCGGAGGTGCAATATTGTTTTTTCTTATTATGGGATACCCCAGGAACAGGAAGATTTTCTATCCGGCGTAATCAACTGCTTTTATTCAATATATATTTTTACCAGCATCAGTGTATCCATTCTCTGGAAGCGTGTTGCAGGGTTTAAAAATTTCAGGCTTACTTTGGCTACATTATAATCTTTTACACGGATTATGGGTTTTACTATAAATCCCTGCTCCTCTATTTGGTTTCGGATATCCCTGTTTATAAGGAAATAACTCTCTTTTATTTGCGGGTATTCTTTTTTCAGATCCATAATAGGTGGTGCTAAAGGATGAATATAACCCCGATAAAAATCGTAACTGTGAGCATTCGTTTCAATTAGTAAAATCTGGTTGTCGTTAATTCTTAGTTTTTGCTTTTGCATTTGTTTTGCCATTTCATTTCCGCCCTGGAATTTTAGCAATTGGGGAAAAAAATTGTAATTCAATAAAAAATTAAAAAACACGGAGGCTGCAGCACTGATATAAATAATTTTAATTCCTTTATTTAATGTCTTGCTATATAACAGCCAGATCATTCCTGCAAGTAATAGGGAGGAGGCAATTATTACTATCAACGAGGCAGGCTTAAAAAAATAAAAATTCAGTACGATAGCAAGTATTATTGCGATTATAGCGAAGGCTACCTGAACGGGGAAAAATAACTTTATACCTTTTCTGAAAGACAAAATGTGCCGCAAGTAAGAAGCTGTGAATATGGTGGCCAGCGGAAATAGCATAATGATATAGTGGGGCATCTTAAATTTCGAAAAGGATAGCGCCACCATAATGAGCAAAAAAGAAAGTGAAGCAAAATTTACAGGGTGGGACCATTTTTTAAACCAAACCATCCGCCGCAGCCAAAACAATAATGCAGCATATGCAATTATGCACCATGGAAAAAATGCCCAGAGAAAAGTGTGATATAAAAAGAGCGGATCGCTGTAACGGCCACCTTCATCAAAACCTTTATATCTTTCAAAAAGCTGACCCCATAGAATGAATTGGATGCCGGAAATATTATTTCTCTCCCGGATTATTTTCTCCGGGTGAAGATCAAACTGTATATAGTATGCATAAAGAACCGGGCTGATTAAAGCAAAGAATAAAGGAATAAAAAGCCAGGTTTGAGGTATAGCAAATATCCGCCATCGTCGATTAAGGAGTATGTGGAAGAAGAGAGCAATAAATACAATTACGGGTCCCAGCCATCCTTTTGTTGAAAAGGCAAGTGCAACTCCAGCTACTCCTGCAAGCAAGTTGGTAAATTTTTTCTTGTCGGTATAAACTATCAAATGCCATAAGCCAAAGATTATTCCCGCTGTGAGGGGTGTTTCCATGCGGGCATCAGTAATGGATAATACAAATGATTGGGCAGTAGCCAGGATAATGGCTGCTATTCTTGCTGTGGTACGGTCTGTCAGGTACCGCGTAAGTTTGTAAGTACTGTATATAGATAAAAGAGCAAAAAGCATAGCAGGAAGCCGGTGTGCAAAAGTGTTGATCCCGAAAATTTTGAAACTGATCAATGATGCCCAGAATAATAAATGTGGTTTATCTAAGTAATCATGGCTACGATCTACAAGACTGATATAATCGCCTGTCTGGTACATATAAAGAGCAATATTGGCATGATGTGCCGCATCCTTATCCAGTAGCGGGAAAAAAAATGTGCCGGAATAAATAACCAGACAAAAAATCCCTATGATGTATTCAACCCGGTTGTCATTTCTAATAGGGCCATATGAGTTCGAAAACATATTGAACGTTTGTGTGGCAAATCTAATTCTAAAAATAATTGTACCCCGGTTATTGCTTTTTAATTAATTCCCGTTAAAATGAAATTTTATTGGAAAAATGTCAGGCCATGTCTTTTAAAAAGGGTAATCTATTCTGGGAGTAAAAAAAATTAAAGAGATTATACAGGTTTCAATAAATTGAATACGGTGCGGGATGAACAAAGTAAAATACATTCGCTGATGGTTTGCTATTTGCTTTAGAGCTATCCCGATAGGTAAGGTTGTTAACAAAAGATACTGTTGGAAAATACAGAGTTCACTTTGATTATTTGTTGTTTAACTTAGAAAATCTGAATCTTAAAGGAATAATATATTTTTTAACCATTGACAGAAATGAATCATGTATTGGTAACGGGTGGAGCAGGATTTATAGGAAGTAATCTTATTGATGCCTTGCTTCAAATGGGCAATTTCCACATCACCTGCCTTGATAATTTTGATGGATTCTATTCATTGCAACAAAAAAAATGGAACATCAACAGGTTTGTTAGTAATAAAAATTTTAAGTTGATTGAAGGTGATATACGTAACATAAACGGCCTCCGGAAAATTAGCGACGATTTAAATATTATTATCCATCTGGCAGCCAAAGCAGGTGTTCGGCCCAGTATACAAGACCCTATTTTATACCAGGATGTGAATGTAGGAGGCACCCAGGCATTGCTCGAATTTGCCAGGGAAAGATCGGTTAAACAATTTGTTTTCGCTTCGTCAAGCAGTGTATATGGCATTAATGAAAATGTACCCTGGAAGGAAACAGACAACTTGTTTCCGATTAGTCCATATGCATCCACTAAACTCTCAGGAGAAATGTTGGGTCATGTATATAGCCACCTTTATGGAATCCGATTTCTTGCCCTAAGGTTTTTCACTGTATATGGTCCTTCTCAGCGACCCGACCTGGCGATTCATAAATTTTTTAGATCCATTATAAACAATATTCCTATCCCTGTTTTTGGTGATGGGTCAACCAGCAGAGACTATACTTTTATAGGTGACACAATAAAGGGTATTACAGGAGCAATGAATTATAAGGGATCGGGTTTCGAAATCATCAACCTTGGCAATCATAAAACCATAACGTTGGCGGAACTAATCGGGGCTATTGAACAAATTTGTGGTAAACAGGCCATTATTGACCGGCAGGCTGAGCAACCCGGTGATGTACCCATTACCTTCGCCGATATTTCTAAGGCTAAACGGCTGCTGGATTATAATCCCTCTACTGATCTGCAAGATGGTCTCACCGCCTTTTATAAATGGTTTAAGGAATATGCTGATGGGAATGGATGACTTTCTCCGCATCATTTTCAACTGCTTTTGCCTGGTCTTCCCCCGGCATAGGATCAAACCCTCCCGGACGAAAGACAAACCAGGCTCCTGGCAGCGCTATTAGTGTTGACAGAAAATAAAAACAGAGTGTAGTAAAGACAGCCAGTGTCTCATCAAGTCCAAAAAATATTGCACAATTCATGATGACATATTCCCGGATACCCAGGCCACCAATACTTAATGGAACGATTGTAGCCACCGTAGTAAGCAAAAAACTAAAAAGATAAGGTAATAAATTACCCGAATGTTGCTGCGATGATAGAATAAGGAAAACACATAAGAGTTGCAGAGATTGAACCAGTATGGCTTTACCATGGGCTGGCAGAAAATTTTTTATATAGGTTGAAAAAATGGTTTTGTATATAATGAAATCGATCAGGGTTATAGAAATGATAATAAGAACCGGCCACCAATGCCAATACTGAAATTGGGGAATAAATAACATGAAAAAGAAAGCCAGGATACAAATAGCCCATAAACCGCTGGCGCGGTCAAGCAATAGGGATAAAAATATTTTCCGCGTAGGTCGCTGAAATTTTTTTCTCAGAAAATAAATTTTGTATCCGTCGCCGCCGATTCCCCCGGGAAGAAAAACATTATAAAACATTCCCAGCATATATAACCGGATATTAAATCCAAACCGGAGAGGAAGACCAATACATCGTAAAAAACCCAGTAATCGCCAGGAAGAAACAACCTGCGAAATAAAATAAACCAATGCTGCCGCCAGGATATACCATGGATCACTTTTACCGAATATAGATTTCACCTGCTGGAAATCTATTTTTTGAAAAACAAAGTAACCAAGCAGCGACGTGAAAACTAGTTTCAATAAAAGCTTAAAGACGCTCCAGCGTTTCGTTTGTGCCATTTATTATCCTTCTAACCTGGTATGTTTTTCTGTTTGATCCTTCAAAATAATTTCTGATGCTTATTTCGGTAAGTATGCCGATGGTAACAAGTTGAATTCCGCCCAATAAAAGTATTAATCCTAAAATAAGTAAAGGCTTTCCCCAAATATCATGTCCCATAATTTTTATTATCAGCAGGTAAAGGTTAATAAGTAATCCCAATCCGAATGAAATGAAACCCATAATGCCGAATAAATGCATCGGCTTTTGAATATACTTCCGGAAAAAAATCACGGTTACCAGGTCGGCCATAACTTTAAAAGTGCGGTTTATTCCATACTTGGATTTTCCAAAAGTTCTGGGATGATGCTTTACATCTACCTGCGTAATGTTAGCACCCTGCATTTTTGCAAGCACGGGGATAAACCGGTGCAATTCTCCATAAATGCCCAGGTCTTCCGCTATTTCATGTTTGAAAATTTTTAACGTACATCCATAATCTTTGATATAAACACCTGTTACCTGGCGAATAATAGAATTGGCGATTTTTGAAGGAATTTTTCTCAGGAAAAAACCGTCCTGCCTTTTATTTCGATTGCCGGCAACTACATCCCAATCTTCTTCTTTCAGTTTTTTCAGCATGAAGGGAATATCGGAAGGATCATTTTGAAGATCTCCATCCAGCAAAGCTATATAGGTGCCGGTAGCATAATCAATTCCTGCTGTCATGGCTGTACTTTGCCCATAATTCCTTCTTAGCTCTACCAACACCATCCGTTCATCAGCATATTTTTTTATTTGGTTCTGGGTTCCATCTGTTGATCCATCATCAACAAAGACCACTTCATAGTTAATTCCCTCTAATGCATTCCGGATCGCTTCTGTCAACGGCTTTATATTATCTTTTTCATTCAGAACAGTAATGACAACAGATAGTTCCTTCATAATCGAATCTTTCAAAATAATTCTAAATGTATATTCTTATAAACCCGGGTAAGGAGTACGCTTTGCACGGTAATGTTCTTTTGTTGATAAATGGAAAGACGTATTAATTCTGGCAGGCTAAAGTAAGTTAATAATGCCAAAGGAAAATAGCCGGTAGAATTTCCAACTTCAATTGAAAGGAAAATTTGAAAAGGACCTTCAGGATTTAATCAGATAAGACCGGCCAGTTCAAGACTTTTTTTCTTCAGCTTTCTTATTTCTACATCTTCAATAACCGGATCGGGTGTCAGTATCAGGGAAGTGTTATTTTCCTTCCACCAATTATTTTCTTTTAATTCACTGAATGAAATTACACCTACAAGATATTTCCTTTCTTCCTGTGCATGCCATTCTTCCAGCCATTCAAAATGATCCCGGGGAATAAATTTAAGGTCATCAAAACTAACATAGACCCGAAGAAAAACATCCTGGCTTAGTTCATGTGGTTTATGATGGTACAATTTTTTGTATTCGTATTTGTATTGATAGCGTAATGCTGAAATATCACTTAATACAGCCGAAGCGGTAGGAAAACTGCCGGCTCCTTTACCATAAAAAAATTGTTTATCCGCAAAACCACTTTCGATTACCACACCATTGTATTCATTTTTTACAAAAGAAAGGTGATCATCCTGTTTAACAAACTGTGGTAAAACAAATGCAGCCACTTTTCCATTCTGTAGTTTTTTGGCCTGTGCTACCAATTTAATCTGCTGATTTTTTTCCTTAGCAACAAGGGCATCACTTTCCCTGATATTTTGAATGCCATTGAATAATATATTTTCAGGCGTTTCAATAATACCGTATGCATGCGTGAGCAGGAAGGTCCATTTGTTTACGGCATCATAACCTTCCACATCAAGCTTGGGATTGCTTTCTGCAAAACCGATTGCTGTGCCAGCATCAAGGCCTGTTTAAAATCAAGACCTTCTTCAAACATTTTGGTCAAGAATAAAATTGGTAGAACCATTTACAATAGCTTTTATGGAATGCAACAGATCATTGTCATAATATTCTTCCAGATTTCGAATGACAGGAATAGAAGCACAGGCCGCTGATTCATATAAAAAAGAATGCCCGGTTTGTTGCTTGTAGTTCCAGTAAGGCAGGCAAATGTTCAGCAATCATTTTTTTGCTGGCACTTACTACGTCTTTTCCATTTTTCAATGCAGTAGAAACAATCTGGTAAGCTGCATCTGCATCATCAATTACTTCCACGATCACATTTATTTCAGGATCGTTAAGCAATACATCTTTATCTGTTGTAAATAAGTGATTCAGGGGCATTGCGTTCTTTTTCCGAGATTTTTGATACATACTTTTTTTAAGCTGTGCATTTAACGATGGAGTTTGTTGTAAGTACTTTATACAGGCCTTCACCAACTACACCAAATCCAAATAAACCGATGGTTAATTGCTTATGTGTTTCCATCTTTATTCTTTTTCGGTTCAATTTTTCTTTTATCAAAAAGGATTGCAGTCTAAGTTGTAATATTAATTTCGTTTTTTGAATCTGCTGAATTTACTCGTTGACTACTTTTAAATGATGGGATGATTTGATCTGCAATAAATTTATTTAATGCCTGTTTCAATTTTTTCATATTCCAGCAAAAATCCATCATGGCCAAAATCGCTTGCAATACTTAAGTAAATCTGCTCCGCGGATCATTTTTTGCAGGTATTCCTGTTCCTCAATGGGGTAAAGAACATCCGATCTTATTCCTATTACCAATGTTTTTGCTGTAATTTTTTTTAATGCCTTTTCAACACCACCTCTGTTTCTAACCTACATCATGACTATCCATACTCTGGCTTAGCCGATAATAACAAAGTAGCATTAAAACGATTTACCAATTTCAAACCCTGGTAGCGCTGGTAATTATCTGATGCATAGAGTACCTCATTTGTTAATGATACAAAAGATTTATCTCTGGCCTGAGTGATATCATATCCATTATAATGTCGATAGGATAGCAAGGCAATAGAACGGGCTGCAGCCAATCCTTTTTGCCCGGCATCAGGTCGTTTTTCCAGCCAGGTGCTATCTGCTTCTATAGCCATACGTTGCGATGCATTGAAGGCAATGGCCCATGGAGATAAAACGGCATTGGTAGCAATAGGAACAATGTGTTCAAATAATTCCGGTTCTTCAATAGCCCATTCCAGCAACTGCATGCCCCCGGTACTGCCACCTAGTGCCATAAATATTTTTTGAATACCCAGGTGATTTTTTAATTGCTGGTAAGTTTTGATCATATCACGAATGGTGAATAACGGGAAAATCGTGATAATAAGGTTGACTGGTGTCAGGATTGGTACTCAGCGGAGAAATACTGCCGTAAGGGCTGCCAGGTTTATTTACACAAATGATAAAATACTTTGCCGGATCAAAGAACTTACCATCACCGACTAGGCCGGGCCACCATTCCAGTGGATTGCTGTTGGCCGTGAGTGCATGAAAGATCCAAACTACATTCGTTTTATGCGGCATTCAATTTTCCCATGCGTTGTATAAGCCAGGTGGTAACCCGGAAGGGTTACACCTGACTCTAACGTAAATGGATTATCTGAATTTAAAAACAGATAACATATTATCCTACCAGTTCTTTTGAAAATACTTTTTCAAATGCCTGTTCAAAATCTGCTTTGATATCTTCAATATGTTCAATACCTACACTGATACGAACCTGGTTAGGTTGTACACCGGCTGCTTATTTGTTCTGCTTCGCTTAATTGTTCATGTGTGGTAGATGCAGGATGAATAGCCAGTGTTTTGCATCACCTACATTGGCCAGGTGACTGATCAGTTTCAATGAATCAATAAATTTGCTTGCCATTTTCCTTTTCGCCTTTAATTCCAAAATTCAAAATACCGCCAAATCCATTGGTCAGATATTTTTTGGCTAATGCATTATAAGGGCTGCTCTTTAAACCAGGATACTGTACAAATTCAACCTGAAGGATGTTGCTCCAGCCATTCTGCCAATGCCAATGCATTTTCAACATGACGCTGTACTCGCAATGATAATGTTTCAAGATCCCTGCAAAAGGAGAAATGAATTGAAAGGACTTAGGGAAGGTCCAAAATCACGAAGACCTTCCACTCTTGCACGGATGGTAAAAGCAATATTGGGAAGACCTAATGGATTGCCTTCTCCAAAAACATCCCAGAATTTTAATCCATGATAACCTTCACTGATGGCTCAGTGAACTGCGGGAATTTTCCATTTGCCCCAATTGTAATTTCCACCATCAACGATTACACCACCAATGGTGGTACCATGTCCGCCAATCCATTTGGTAGCAGATTCTACTACAACATTTGCTCCATGTTCCAGTGGACGGAATAAATAACCACCGGCACCAAATGTATTATCTACGATCAGCGGCAGATCATATTCTTTGGCAAGGTCAGCAAATTTTTCAAAATCAGGAATATTGAGACGGGGATTACCAATTGTTTCCAGGTAGAATGGCTTTTGTATTTTTATCGATATGTGGTACAAAAGCTTTCAGCATCGTCACCATCAGCAAAACGGGCTTCAATTCCCAAGCGTTTAAATGCTACTTTAAATTGATTGTAAGTACCGCCATAGAGATAAGTAGTGGTAACAAAATTATCACCAGCCTGCAGAATATTATTTAATGCAAGGAACTGTGCTGCCTGTCCGGAAGCCTGTTGCCAATGCCGCTACACCACCTTCCAGGGCTGCCATACGTTGTTCAAATACATCGGTCGTCGGATTCATGATCCGGGTATAAATATTTCCAAATTCCTTCAGACCAAAAAGATTGGCCGCATGTTCTGTACTGTTAAAGCCATAAGATGTGGTTTGATAAATAGGAACAGCTCTTGATTTTGTGGTGGGATCAATTTGCTGGCCTGCATGGAGCTGCAATGTTTCGAAATGAAGATTGTTGCTCATGATTTTATTATTTAGTGTTTTTTAAACAAGCGGTAAGGTGGTTCATATGTACAGGTATGGGTGATTTGACCTGGATATTGATTCCTTAACTTTTTTTCAAAAAGGACAAAAATTATTAATCTATAAAATTGAAATTATTAACAGGCGACTTAAAAGTAAAACCTGTAAAAACTTCCGATGATGTTATTGTTTTCTTTTCCAGGCAGAATGGGGGATAGAGCACGAAAAAAGCTCATCCTTAAAATCAGATGAGCTTATAATATGTTAACGCAGATATTTAAAGCTTTGAATCTGACTTATCGTTCCGCCGGGCGGATGGAATTGGCACCTTGCATATAAATTGGTTATTATTTATTGCAGGTTGTCAAGGCTTCAGTGGGCCATTACCCTCCGCCTTTCTTGATAAGTTTCCCAAAATTTATTCGGGTTGCAAAGAACTTGGGCAAAGATAAAGGGCAACCTTTAAGTTAACCAAATTTTTTTCGGGTATTGAAAATAATCGGGTATTGAAAATAAAAAGAGGTCGCTTTTTGAGCAACCTCTTTCGATATAATTTAACGAAACTTACTATTTATTGTAATTGTGTTGCAGTAGATGCAGTAGTCTCAATTACTTTAGTTCCGGTATAATGAACGGGTTTAATTTTTGAAGTTTTTGCACTTTTTGATTTTGATTTTGCAACTTCTTTCTTCTGTGTCTTTTCCATATCTTCCTTTGCAGTTGCATCATCAGATGATAAAAATGCTATGGCAGGATCTTCATTATTAAATTTACAACCGATGCATACATTTAACACATTTGCATCTTTATCGTAGATTAAAACACCTTCAGGTAATTCTTTGCTTGCTTTAGCATTTTTTGCAGTTTTGCTGTCCTTGCTATCCATATCAGAAGATACTTCATCTTCTCCTAATTTTTGAGCAGGGATTTTGTAAGTAGCGGGTGATTTTCTTAAGGTAGCTTTTATCTTACCCTGAGGTAAACCTTCAATCCAAATAATTCCTTTATTTTAAGGATCCAACATTACAGTTACTGTAGCAGATGCGCCTTCACTATTGGTCAATTGGTAAGCTCCAACAACCGGAAATATTTTTTCAGTGGTCAGTGCTTCTGGCATCGGCTGCATTTTATAAGTATCAGCACTCCAGTTATTATATTTATCATTATTGACTGGCTTTTCTGTGGTAGCGGGTTGGGCAGGAACAGGCTCGGTTGTTTCAACAGGTACTTGTTGTTCAGTAGGGGCTTTCGGTACAGTATCAGTCTGGGCGTTTACGGCAGCAGAGAACATGATTAATACTGCACTGGTGATAATTGCGAATTTTTTCATGATATTTTAGTTTAAAAGTTTTATACTTTGTTTCAGCCACATTTAGTTAAATATTGTGCCAGAAATGATTTTTGGGGAAAAAACCCGCAAAAAACTTCGATTTACTGGTGGGAATCATCCGACAAACCCCTCATTTTAAAATATTTCCCTGATTAGTGTATTGATTTATAACTTTTAACACCCATGCTTGTTTTATCTTCGCTACCCCTTTTTCAAAAACCTTAACAGAATTCTGAAAAGAAATGGAGAAACCGAGAGAAGATGTAATTGAGGTGTTTGGCGCAAGAGAGCACAATCTGAAAAACATAGATATTTCCATACCTAAAAATAAGCTGGTGGTTATAACCGGTATAAGCGGAAGTGGTAAATCATCTCTGGCCTTTGATACTATTTATTCCGAAGGTCAGCGTCGGTATATGGAAACTTTTGGAGCTTATGCCCGGCAATTTATCGGGGATATGGAGCGACCGGATGTTGATAAAATCACCGGGCTTTCTCCCGTTATATCCATTGAACAAAAGACCACGAATAAAAATCCACGATCTACAGTAGGCACTATTACCGAAGTATATGATTTTTTACGTTTATTATTTGCAAGAGTAGGAGAAGCCTTATTCTTATAATACCGGTAAGAAGATGGTGAAGTGGAGCGAAGAAGAAATTGTAGAAAATATTTTTACAAGATTTTATGGAAAAAAAATCAGCCTGCTTGCGCCTTTGGTGAGGGGACGAAAAGGACATTACCGGGAACTGTTTGAAGATGTAAGAAAGAAGGGTTTTTTAAAAGTAAGAGTAGATGGTGAAGTAAAAGACATAGTTCCAAAAATGCAGGTTGACCGTTATAAGATTCATGATATTGAATTGGTGGTTGACGGCTGCAGGTAACTGATGAGTTGAAAGTCAGGTTGAGCCAAAGTGTACAGCAAGCACTGAAGTTGGGAAAAGATCTCCTGTTTGTTTCGCCTGCTGTCAATCCTTCTAAAGTCAGGCAATCTGCATCCGGGAGTAAAAAATTATTTGAAGCTGAAGAATCTCTTCAAACAAATTTTTCAGGCCAAAGCGAAGCTTCCTATTCTAAATTACTGATGTGTGAAGACACTGGCATCAGTTATGAAGAGCCTTCTCCCAATGCATTTTCCTTTAATTCTCCCTATGGAGCTTGTCCTGTTTGCAGGGGATTGGGCACTACTTTTCATATTAATATGGAAGCTGTTATTCCTGATCCGGCTATCAGCATAGGTGAAGGTGGCATTGCGCCTTTGGGTGGCGAAAGAGAAGCTTATGTTTATAAGCAGGCGCAGGAAGTAGCAAAGAAAAATAAAATTTCATTAACAAAACCCATTAAGGATATTCCGGCAAAGGCATTGAATATTTTATTATATGGCAACGAGGAAGGAGTAGAAACTGAAATTGATTTTGAAAATTTGAGTGATGAACGCCAGGATACCTATGAAGGGATAGTAAACATGCTGAACCGCTGGTTTAATAACGGTCACCGCGAAGAATTACGAAACTGGGCGGAAGGATATATGCAACTAAAACCTTGTGAAAGTTGTGGTGGAGCCCGGTTAAAAAAAGAAAGTCTTTGGTTTAAAGTAGCCGGGAGAAATATTGCCGAGCTGAGCAATATGAATCTTGATAACCTGGCGGCCTGGTTGGATGGTATTGAACTTCGAATATCAAATAAACAAAAAATTATAGGTAAAGATGTATTGAAAGGAAATCAGGGAACGACTTCAATTTTTACTCGATGTGGGATTGACCTATCTAACTCTTAACCGTAGTTCTAAAACACTGAGCGGTGGAGAATCACAGCGAATACGCCTCGCCACCCAAATTGGGTCTCAATTGCAGGGCATTACTTATGTGTTGGATGAACCTTCCATCGGCTTGCACCAACGCGATAATCATCGGTTGATTGATGCATTAAAAAACTTACGTGATATTGGTAACAGCGTATTGGTGGTTGAACATGATAAGGACATTATGCTGGCTGCCGATCATCTTATTGATATTGGTCCTAAGGCTGGTTATCATGGCGGCAAAATAGTAGCACAAGGTGATCCTAAAAGCCTTATTAAAATTAGATACACTCACTTCGGGCTATCTGAACGGGCATTTAAAAATCGCAGTTCCGTTAGAAAGAAGAAAAGGAAACGGTAAATTTTTAGAATTAAAAGGTGCAAAAGGAAATAACCTTCAGAATGTAAATGTAAAATTTCCCCTCGGAAAATTGATTGTTGTTACCGGGGTAAGCGGAAGTGGTAAGTCAACACTTATAAATGAAACCTTATATCCCATTCTATCACAGCATGCATATGGTTCTAAAGGAACGCCATTGGAATATAAATCAGTAAAAGGGCTGGAAAATATAGATAAGGTGGTAGAGATCGATCAATCCCCAATCGGACGTACACCCCGGAGCAACCCGGCCACCTATTGCGGTTTTTTTACGGAAATAAGAACCTTGTTTGCGTCAATACCTGAAGCAAAAATAAGAGGCTATACTGCCGGCCGGTTTTCTTTTAATGTAAAAAGCGGCCGCTGCGAGGTTTGTGAAGGCGGTGGTATGCGGGTTATCGAAATGAATTTTTTGCCCGATGTATATGTGCATTGCGAAAAATGTAACGGGAAAAGATATAACAGGGAAACACTGGAAATAAGGTATAAAGGAAAATCAATATCTGATGTTTTGGAAATGACCGTAGAGGAAGCTGTTGAATTTTTCCAGGCGGTCCCTTATATCTATCGAAAAATAAAAGTGCTGGAAGAAGTGGGGCTGGGGTATATTACTCTGGGCCAGTCAGCCGTAACCCTTAGTGGAGGTGAGGCGCAGCGGGTAAAACTTTCAACCGAGCTTTCAAAGAGAGATACGGGAAAAACATTTTATATACTGGATGAACCAACCACGGGTTTACATTTTGAAGATATCAAACATTTGCTTGACGTATTGAACAAATTGGTAGACAGGGGTAATACGGTTTTGGTAATAGAGCATAATATGGATGTGATCAAAGTGGCGGATCATATTATTGATATTGGACCCGAAGGAGGTGACGGAGGAGGAAAAATATTATTTGAAGGCACTCCGGAAGAACTTATAAATAATAAGGAAAGTTATACTGCTCAATTTTTACAAATGGAATTAGATTGATAATCGATGAGGCAATATATTTATATATGAAATTGTAAAATATTGAAATGAAAAGTGTAAAAAAAAGCAGGTCTCTGCAAAGCAAGGACCTTCTTTTTATTAGTATATTACTATTTATCCTATTAATATCTGAGATTGAGGGAGCCTCCTCCATAGGAAAGACCCATGACTGGCATGAGGATTCTGCTCATGATTAATCCAACGATAAAATAAACAACGATCATTACTAAAAGAGAAACCACAAAATAGCCAACGTGTTTATCGGCTGGTGTCTTTTTTAATTTAGGCATGCCAATATAGAGCAGGTACAATCCATAAAGTCCGGCGAGGGACCCGATTAATGCAATAGCCGGTAAAATTGCCAGCAAACCGCCTACCCATCCTGGTGTATAAGAATATGCAACAAGTTGAACGGATCGTCCCATATTTTTTTCCGAACCAAAACTGGGTGCCAGCGCATCAATAACAAGAGCACTGATAAAGACCCCGGCTAAAGCTGCTACCAGTACAGTAACAGCCTGGTATATGCCCCAATCAATGCCGGCAACCCGCACTCCAAAATAACTTACACCAATCAATCCGTAACCAATAAAGGCGGCTAATGCCGCTGCACCGGCCAGCGGCAGTACGTATCCCGTAATGATTTTACCTGTATCAGGTTGTTCAGTGGCTATTACATCCCACTCTCTGGCTGGTGAAATGATAATGTTTTTTGCTCTTTCAATTAAATTCATATTCGTTGGTTTTAGTAAACTAATATACCGAAAGAGTTTGGAATTGGCGAAATCAGAAATACACACATGTTGTGTAATAAGATAGAATAAAAAAAGTTGGGTAGGGTGTGATTGGTTTTAGCCCGTAAGTAATAACAGGGAGTGTTTGTAAAAATCTTTTCCAGGGCCAGAGTTTAGCTGGTTTTTCATCCGGATATGGGATTTATGCAATTTCCCTGTCTTACGGGTTCTTAGTTATGATTATAAAAAGAGCTCAGGTTTAAAAAGTCCAATAAGCAAGTGCAGAGAGTGTTTAATAAAATTTATACTAATGAGAGTACCAATAGAGAACGGATTAGGTTTTATCAACCAGGGTATCAGATTCTATTAAGCTCCCTGCTGCTTATTGGAACAGAGGTTGTTGTACTTGTAAAAGAACTTTAGCGAATATTAAATTTTCCGATAGCGGTTTCTTCATCTCCGCAGAATACATGATAAACATATTTTCCTCTTTCGAGGCCTGTTAATTTTTCATGATCGCCTTCATTCCATCTTGTAATGTTTCATCAATGTACCCTCGCAGGTCAAAAACAAAAAAATCTATTGTCTTTCCATCATTTTCTTTTGCCACCACATGCATCGTTCTTTTTAATACATCAGGATAAATTTTTACCGCATGGTTATTCCTGGATGAATAGGTGGAAACTTTTTTTGCTTATTGGATCCTTTACCGGTTTATCAGAATTTATCAATTGCGTGCAGGTTGAATAGCCAGCTACACTAAAATAAATGGCTGCAGTAATTGATAAGATAATTTTTGGATTCATAAGGTTTGGGTATATTAAATCATTTCTCTTTTTTATTAATCATAATAAAATACCGGGCATCTCATTTGTCTTCTTGCCATACTGTTTGGATCATTCCCATTCAATCTCCAGCCAAAACGAAGGATGGTAGAAAAGAATGCATCATTGTCAGTAGGGTCACCGCGTTGTTCATTTACATAGGGCCGGGATCCAGGTCCTACTATCACCACGATAATATAATCTTCTTGCTTTCGCCGCATCTGCCGGTGGCAGTGCATTGAAATATAACCGGATCGACATAAGCTAGTACTTACATCATCCATATAGTCAGTGAATAAGCTGGCGATGTAATACTTCCATGCCTACATACATATTTTCTTTTATAAAATATTTAAAGCCGAATCCCATAGGAATTTCTGCCTGGGTAAGTTTATATTCTTTCTTTCCGGGTACTCAGCCATGCCCTGGCCTTCCAGGTGAAGAGGTTGTAATTCCACCCATTGACCATCGAGTTTTGCTTTGGGATTATATTTATATGCACCGATCCCGATGAGACCATAAGGGCGAAGTTTGCCTTGCAAACCATCATATTGTTCAAAGAAAACAGTAGGATAAATTTCAGCAGCAACGTATGCCTCCATCACAGATGATTTGAAACTCAAGATTTCTTTTTATACGTGATGTTTCTCTGCCACCTTTATTCGGAGCTTCTGCATCATCTCCTTCCACCACACCATGATTTAAGGCCAGCCGGAAGCCAAGCCACTCAGCGGGATAATAGTTGGCAAATAATGTTTTTGAAATTTTAGTCAGGGGAAAATCAACATCTTTTAAAAAGTCTCTTCCTATTCCGGCACTTCCACCCAGGTCACCTAAGAAAAACATAGGTCCAAATCCGAATCCTGCTTCAAATTTACCATTGCCGGTTGTGATAGATTGAGAATAAGAAAAATTTGTAAATAATTGAAGGGATACAATCAGTGCAAGGATATGCACAGCAGATGCAACTTTGTTTTTCATAGATTCAGATTACTGGTTTCTTCTATTGGATTTCGGGAACAAAATAGAAAAAGAAAAATGGTAGGAAAGAATATTAAGAAGTATTTCTTAAATCTTTAATGAAGAAACAGCCATTCTACTTAGGGTATTTACGAAACGCTCTTATGGTTTTACCATTTCAATATGAGGTATACCATCCTCTTCATATACGTCGCCCGCTGGTACAAAGCCGAATGATTCATAAAAACTTTTCAGGTAACATTGCGCACCCAATTTGATAGGAGATTTCCCATATAACCTGTTTATTTCTTCAATACTTTTTGCCATTAGCTGTTTACCTATACCGGTTCTCCTTGCAGTTTTGGAAGTAACTACCCTTCCAATGGATGGTTCCTCATAGGATACTCCGGGCGGCACCAGTCTTGTATAAGCCAGGAGTATATCGTTTTGCCAGCCCATGAGATGAAAACAATCAGGGTCTTTATTGTCCATATCCTGGAATATACAAGCTTGTTCAATAACAAAAACTTCCGTTCTCAACCGGAGAATAGCATATAATTCTTTTGCCGTAAGGGTGTCAAAATATTTTAAAATCCAGGTCATAAAAAATTAATAGATTTTTATTTTATTAAAATTATATAGGCTGACTTTTCATTTAATATCAATTCGCAGCGGGTATAGATATAACTGGCAAGCTTTCGTTTCCGGCTTCACTCACTGATTGTACAGCAAAAAAATAATTGTCTTTAGAATAAGGCAGATCCATTTTTGTATCCAATGTAAAAATTTTCTTCTGCCACACAGGGCTGGTGGTTTCTCTTATCATCAAATAATAACCCTTTGTAATTCCCGTTCCGGGAGCTTTCCATTTTATAGAAGTAAAGTTGGTTAACCGTTTTGTTTCAATAATTACGTCCTTTGGTGAAGGAGGTGATTTGGCCAGGTTAGCCAGGTTGGAAAGATTCATCGCGGTATTCTTTCGCAAGTATTCAAAGTCCATGAATTCAGGCAGATCTCCATATTGAATACCGTTCTCAATTCTTACGTCCTGGTGCTGATGAAAATAATTTTCATTCATTTCTGTCAACCTTACGGCAGCATAGCCCCGGTTTACAAATGGAGTGTGGTCGCCGCCACGAAGAAACCGGTCGTTACGATAGATCATAACGACCTCCAGGTTGTCTATATATCTTTCCCCAACTTCCTTTACATAACGTGCCAGTTGTCTTGATCTGCCATCATTTTCAAGACCCAGGCGGCGAATTTCAGATATTACTTTCCCAGTATCCTGTACAGAAAAACTTTCGCTGAAGACACGTATTTTTGTATTACTAATGATATTGGTTTCATTACTATTGTTGCTGCCCATTATATCATTATTTAGAATAGCCTCTATGTTCCAATCTTCTTTCCTGGCCTTTCCGGCCATAAAATTAGCACCCAGCAAACCTTGCTCCTCCCCGCTGAATGCCACAAACATGATCGTTGAAGGAAAAGAATATTTACACATGATTCTTGCGCATTCTAATACAGCAGCCACTCCGCTTGCATCATCATTTGCTCCGGGTGCATCTCCCACTCTGTCCATTACCTGGCTTCGCATATTATCAATATGGCCACTGATTATAAAAATTCTTTTATCATCAGGGTTTGTGCCTTTCAGTGTGGCTATTACATTACCCAATAAAAGAGTTGTATCAACCCGGCGTCCATCTGGTTGTAAAGTAATCGTGTCAATTTTTGATGTCAATCGCCCGTTGGAATATTTAGCCAGGTCATGAAAACGGTTCAATAACCAGTTGCGTGCAGCACCAATTCCTCTTTTTGGATCAACTTGTGTGCTTAGAGTGTTCCTTGTGCCAAAACTCACCAATTTTTTTACATACATCTCCAACGAATCTTTTGATACTTCACTGACCATCTTTACTATTTGGGGATCCCGGTTTATTATGGCCGGTTGTGCCTGCATAATAAATGGACTCATAATAATAGACAGAATAAAAATCACTGCTTTCATACTTGTAATTACCTTTTTTTGATTGGAATTGATGAATTTTTTGAAGTAAGCTAAAAGAAATTTTTCAGGAATAATAAATAAGATTATAAGTTGATTAAAATTCCTAAAGGTATCATAGCGAATCAAATGTTGTCTTTTATTTTTATTGGATAGCTAGCCCCTTTATTGACATTGACAAGGTGTATCAAAATCGAACACTTGCTGTATCATTAACGACCGTCTTCGTAGATGAATTAAATACTAAAATCCTCATAATTAAATTGTTGGGTAACTGGCATGCTTATAAGCCTATTTGAATCACATTCCATATTTTTTCATCCGACTGTAACGTAAAAGTTGATCGGCCGTTTAAAATAAATGGACAATTAAAATCATTAAAGTTATAAAAGGTGGATAGAGTTGTCGCAAAAAAAAGATGGGGTAAAAAGCGAATACTCACCATTGCTGCTATTATGGCTGTGCTTAGTTTAACTGCAGCCAGTTATTATTTTACATCCGGCAAAAGCAGGTTGAATGTTGACACTGAAAGGATCATCTGTTAGTGAAGTCAAATCCGGCCCTTTCCAGGAAACGATTCCGGTAAACGGTGTTGTCTTACCTATCACTTCCATTTACCTGGATGCGGTGGAAGGTGGCCGGGTGGAAGAGAAATATGTAGATGATGGCGCCACAATGAAAAAAGGCGAACCCATTCTCGCTTATCAAATACAGATCTTGAACTGAGCCTGGTAAACCAGGAAACTTCCGTATATAACCTGCTTACTCAAATGCAGATATCCCAAAATGCAGCCCGGCAGAATACAATTGGAAAACTGAACCAGGGAACCGATGTAGACAATCTTGCTCAAAGAAGCTGAACGGATTTACAATCTCAACAAAAAACTCTACGAGCAAAAAGTGATCGGGCTACAGGAATTTAAACAGTCGGAAAATAATTATAATTACCAGGTGGAGAAGAAAAAGCTGGCAGATCAGAAGTATTGAAACAGGATTCTATTTCTGTGAGGCAGGAAGTGAACCAGGCCAGTCTATCTTATGAGCGTACGCAAAATGCGTTGAATGTAATGCGCAAAAAAGTGGGCGACCTTATTGTAAGGGCTCCTGTTGACGGACAACTGACTTCCCTTGATGCGGAAATCGGTCAATCAAAGAATAAAGGTGAAAGACTCGGACAGATCGATGTACTGAGTGGATTTAAAGTAAGGGTAGATGTGGATGAACATTATATCTCCCGGATCTACACCGGCTTGTTGGGTTGCATTTACCCTTGCCGGCAAGGATTATAAATTGAAAATCAAAAAAGTGTATACACCAGGTCACCAATGGTCGCTTCCAGGTGGATATGGAATTTGAAGGAGAAGTGCCGCAAGGTATCCGCCGTGGCCAGACCTTGCAGATACGCCTGGCATTCAGTGATGAAGTACAGGCCATGCAGGTAGCCAAAGGAGGTTTTTATCAGCAAACCGGTGGAAACTGGATATTTAAAGTAAGTGATGATGGTAAGACAGCTTATAAAGTAGATATACAATTGCAGCGGCAGAATCCTGATTTTTATGAAGTGACTTGAAGGATTGAAACCAGGAGATAAAGTGGTCACTTCCAGCTATGAGAATTATGGAAACATGCAGGAACTGGTGTTAAAGAAATAGTACTGGACTTTATTAGGTGCTATTCCGGATTATTCTAAGCCTCAACAACATGTGATAACCAATGAAGACCAATAACCTTAACATTCAACTTAAATAACCTGGCTATGACAAAGAAATTTTTTTACCTGATGGTGCTGATCTGCGGACTCAGCCTTTTTTCATCAGCCAAACAAATAGGCATGGCTTGTATTAAAGGAATACCAGGAAATTGAATGCAACTCCGTGTATCAAAAAAGAAACCGCTCAAGGAGAAAGAAAATGTCACCGCGAATAGTACGCCCTTTCCATTTTTATTTCTTCAATATTTAAGTTAAATACAATTTTTATCATAAATAAACTACCATGATTAATATTTCAAACCTGGAAAAAATTTACCGGACCGAAGAAGTAGAAACGGTTGCACTTAATAAATTATCCTTTGAAGTAAAGGAAGGAGAATTTGTAGCAGTGATGGGTCCTTCGGGCTGTGGCAAATCTACCCTGCTGAATATTGTTGGCCTGCTGGATGATCCGGATTCAGGAAGTTTTCTGTTCAACGGAATTGAAGTAGCCAAATTCAATGAACGCAAAAGAGCTGATCTGCGAAAGAGAAATATCGGTTTTGTTTTCCAGAGTTTTAACCTGATCGATGAACTGACCGTATTTGAAAATGTAGAATTGCCACTGATCTATACAGGTGTAAAATCACGCCGACCGGAAAAAGAGGGTAGAAGAAGTGCTGGATAAAATGCAGATCATGCACCGCCGTAATCACTATCCCCAACAATTATCAGGTGGTCAGCAACAACGTGTTGCTGTAGCCAGGGCAGTTGTTAACAACCCCAAACTAATACTGGCCGATGAGCCGACCGGTAACCTCGATTCATCGAACGGTAATGAAGTAATGCAGTTGTTAACCGACCTGAATGAGCAGGGAACTACGGTTATTATGGTAACGCACTCCGAACATGATGCCCGGTACAGTCATCGCATCGTGCGGATGCTGGATGGACAGGCGGTGATTGAAAATATTATGGTATAAAATTTTGCCTTTCATCAGGCTTACTTATTTGGCTGTTCACATCTGAGTATAATCATTCAATTCAAAAGTATTGCCATGATCAGGAACTATTTTAAAATTGCGCTGCGCAATCTTACCAGGCATAAGTTTATTTCTTTCGTCAATCTTTTTGGATTAACGGTTGGTCTTACCTGTTGCCTGCTGATACTGTCTTATATTTTACACGAATTGAGTTATGATAAATTCCAACCTAATGCTTCAAGGGTATACCGAATCACCCGAAGTTTCAATAATCCTCAAACCGGTGCCCAATCATTAAATCTCAGCACTATTGCACCTGCTTTTGGTCCTTATTTGATAAACGATTTTAAAGAGATCGAAAGCATGACCAGGTTGTTGTCCAATAATATTACCACCCTGAAATATGGCGATAAGATGCTGAATGAACAGAATGTATATTTTGCTGATGATAAATTTTTTGATTTTTTTAAAACGGATGTGATAAAAGGAAATCCTCAAAAAGGATTGGCTGGCCCTTATTCAGTAATGATGACAGAAGAAACGGCAAAAAAATATTTTGCTGATGAAGATCCGATGAATAAAGTGGTGCGCATCAATTTGGGAATCTATTTTGATTTTAAGGTTACGGGTATTTACAAACCCCTTCCTGCCAATACGCATTTGCATCCCGATATTATGATTTCACTCCCCACACTAAATGATTCTGCCATTTACGGAGCTGAAAATATGAGAACAAGTTTCGGAAATAATTCCTTTTTTACCTATATCCGTTTACCGGAAAATTATAATCCTGCTAATTTAGAAAAACAATTTCCGGCATTTGTAAACAGGATCATGCCCGTGCAAGCCAATAACAAGTTTAAGCCTTCCCAGGGCACAAAACTCTCATTGCAAAAGCTTACTGATATCCATCTAACATCACATACCGACTACGAAGCGGAAGAAAATGGTGACATCAAAAGAGTTTATATATTTTCTGCCATTGCCCTTTTTATTTTATTGATTGCATGTATAAATTATATGAATCTGTCAACAGCAAGGTCTGCATTGAGAGCCAGGGAAATTGGCATCCGGAAAACCGTAGGTGCAGAAAGAAAGGAGATCATGGTGCAATTTCTCAGTGAGTCTGTATTGGTATCCTGGATAGCCATGCTGTTAGCTTTTGGATTAACCTGGCTTTCGTTTCCATTACTCAATAGTTTATCCGGGCTGCAATTGGGGATGTCAATTTTATTAAAATGGCAGATTATCGTTCCGGTAATTCTGACACCATTTGTAGTAGGCATCATCTCGGGCATTTATCCCGCTTTATTTATGTCTTCGTTTCAACCGGTTAATGTGCTTAAAGGCTTGGTAAAAAGTGGTGGTTTTTCGTTTCGCAAAATATTGGTGATAGTCCAGTTCGCTATTTCCATAATTCTTATTATAAGTACGGCTGTTGTTTTTTCCCAAATGCGTTTTATGCAAACAAAATCACTTGGGTTTAATAAGGACCGCATAATTACATTGCCGTATAATTCAGAATTGAATAATAAATTCGAACCATTCCGTACGGAGTTATTATCAAATTCAGTAATAAAAAACGCAGGACGTTCCTCACGCATTCCTACAGGCAGATTACTTGATGCCATGGGATCAAGAGTAGTTTCCGGTGATACGCTGGCTCCAATCAGTGCCGATATAAAATTTGTTTCTGCAGACCAGGATTTTATTTCTACCTATGGAGTTGATATAATTTCCGGCAGAGGTTTTTCAAGAGATTTTAGTTTGGATACTTCTGCTTTCCTTATCAACGAATCAGCCGCCAGGGTATTAGGCTTTAACTCTAACGAAGATGTAATTGGGAAGAATTTTGGTTACGGCAACCGAAATGGAAAATTGATCGGTGTATTTAAAGATTTTCACTTTGAATCTCTGCACCAGCGAATCGTTCCACTCGTATTGCTTATTCCCCGCAGCCCTGATAACTATGGAAGAATATCCATAAAGATTGGTGGGGGAAATATGAGTAACGCTTTAAAGCATATTGAAAAAACATGGAATACATTTTTACCGGAGATACCATATGAATATAGTTTTCTTGATGAAAATTTTGCCCGCTTATATAAGACGGAAGAAAAACAGAAAATGATTCTCGGCCTATTTTCTTCGCTGGCTATTTTTATTGCTTGTTTGGGTTTATTTGGGTTATCAGCTTTTGCCATCTCCCAGAGAATAAAAGAAATTGGTATCCGCAAAGTTCTCGGTGCTGATGTAAGCACCATTGTATCCTTATTGTCAAAAGATTTTTTAAAGTTAGTAGGTATAGCGGCATTACTGGCATTTCCGGTGGCCTGGTATTATATGGATAAATGGTTGCAGGATTTTGCTTACAGGATCAGTATGCCCTGGTGGGTTTTTATCCTGGCAGGTATATTGGCAGCCATCATTGCCCTGGTCACTATCGGTTTCCAGGCCATAAAAGCGGCGCTTGCCAACCCGGTGAAATCACTCCGGACGGAGTGATGGAATCCCGAGGCATATCGGGATGAAGGTATGGTGAACCGGAGAATGCAACAGGATGATGAATGAAATAGTTTAAAAATTGTTGAATTCCGATAAATGAATTTTTATGGTAAAGAATTATCTGAAGATTGCCTGGAGAAACCTGGTGAGAAATAAAACCTTCTCCCTTCTTAATATTATTGGATTAGCGATTGGCCTGGCTTGTTTTATCCTCATGGCTTTGTACGTAGCCGATGAATTAAGCTATGACCGGTATAATGAAAAAGCCGGACGCATTTACCGGATCAATTCTGATATAGTTTTTGGAGGAAATAAATTGCACATGGCTGTTGCCTGCGACCCAATGGGTGCTACGCTAAAAAAAGATTATCCCCAGGTAGAAGAATATGTTCGCTTTTTTAATTCCAGTGGAAGCAAGCTCATAAAAAAAGGAAATGAATTTATAAATGAAAACCAGGTGGTGCATGCTGATTCCACTTTATTTAATGTATTTACTTTACCTGCTATAGCCGGCGACACGAAAACGGCTTTAAATGAACCCAACACCGTGGTAGTTTCGGAATCGGCAGCAAAAAAATATTTTGGTACAACAGACGCTATAGGCAAAACAATTGAAACAAACGATAACAACAGCACTTTATATAAAGTAACGGCGGTTATCAGGGATATTCCCCGTACATCTCATTTTCATTTTGATTTCATCTTTTCAATGGACAATGTGAATTATCAATGGGGCAATTACCTGAGCATGAATCACCAGACCTATATCGTATTAAAAAAGGGAACGGATTACAAAGCCTTCGAAAAAAATTTCACACAGGTAATCGATAAGTATGTTCTTCCGCAGGCGAAAGAGTTTATGAACATCAGCTCCATGGATGAATTCAGGAAAGCCGGTAATAACCTGGAGTTTAGTTTAATGCCTTTAACAGATATTCACTTGTATTCCGATCGTACTCCTGAATTAGGAGTTAATGGTAATATTCAATATGTATATATTTTTGCAGCCGTCGCCTTATTTGTTCTCCTGATAGCATGTATCAACTTTATGAACCTATCTACAGCCCGGTCTTCCAACAGGGCAAAAGAAGTGGGTATACGTAAAGTATTAGGAACTGAGAAAAAATCATTGATCGGACAGTTCCTGACCGAGTCAATTCTTATGGCAGGTATTTCCTTAATTATAGCTGTAGTTCTTACTGCGTTATTTATTTCCTATTTCAATGATATTTCCGGCAAAGAATTAGCTATTGCAGAATTACTAAAACCTCAATATTTATTATTCCTGCTAATCCTTCCTTTTGCGGTTGGCGCTTTAGCCGGAAGTTATCCCGCTTTTTATTTATCCTCTTTTCGCCCCATAGCTGTATTGAAAGGAAAGATCAATTCAGGTTTTAAGAGAAGTAATTTGAGAAATATACTGGTGATATTTCAATTCACCATATCCATTTTTCTAATAATAGGAACCATCGTTATATACCGGCAGCTGAATTATATACAAACTAAAAAATTGGGTTTTAATAAAGATCAACTGCTAACGATTAATGGAACAGGTGCTTTAAGCAGTCCCGAAGCCTTTAAAACTGAAGTTTCAAAAATGACCGGTGTCATTGGCGCTACTTTCAGTGGCTTCCTGCCAGTTTCAAATTCTTCAAGAAGCGATAACACCTACTCCAAAGAATCCGTGATGGATTCAAAAAATGGTTTGAACATGCAAACCTGGCTCATAGACCCGGATTATATCAATGTGATGGGAATGGAAATAGTAAAGGGAAGAAATTTTTCAAGGGATTTCGGCACGGATTCATCCGGCCTCATCATTAATGAAACCACTGCCCGCTTATTGGGTTATGAAGATCCTGTCGGAAAAAAAATATACACCTATTTCCAGGACGAGTTCAGTAACCGTCTTATTGCCTACGATATAATTGGAGTAGTGAAAAATTTTCATTTTGAATCAGTGAAACAAACCATTGGCCCATTATGTTTCCGGTTGGGCAACAGCAGCTGGTCCACCTCCTTCAAGGTGAATACAACCAATATTAAAAATCTTGTGGCTGGCATAGAAGCCAAATGGAAGACGATGGCCCCCGGAATGCCATTCAGCTATCAATTCGTGGATGAATCGTATAATAATATGTACCGTCACGAATTGCGCACCGGTAAGCTTGGTCTTGGATTGGCCATCATTGCCATATTGATCGCTTGTCTTGGATTATTTGGTTTGGCCGCATATATGGCAGAGCAACGTACAAAAGAGATCGGTATCCGGAAAGTATTGGGTGCATCGGTAACGACAATAACCAGGTTACTGTCAAAGAATTTTTTACTATTGGTAGGTATCTCTGCTCTGTTCGCCTTTCCGCTAGCCTGGTGGGCCATGCACAAATGGCTGCAGGATTTTGCTTACCGTATTGATATAGGCTGGTGGGTATTTATTATAGCTGGTTTACTGGCACTAGTTATTGCTTTGGTTACTGTAAGTTTCCAGGCAATAAAAGCTGCTATAGCTAACCCGGTTCAGTCATTGCGAACGGAGTGAGGCAAAAATCGCTCCGAACCTAGTGATGGAATCCCGGTGCATACCGGGATGAAGTCATTCTGAAGGGAGTAGTTTATTTAAATAAAATCTCTCGAAAGAGGAGAAATTCTTATGCTGAAAAATTATTTGATAACAGCGTTTCGGAATCTTTGGAAAAATAAAACATACAGTTTTCTGAATATTTTCGGATTAGCTGTCGGTATTACCTGCGCAGGATTTATTTTTTTATGGGTGGAACATGAAAAAAGTTATAATCTTTTCAATGAAAAGTTTCACCGGGTTTACCAGGTGATGGAGCATCAATCCTATGAAGGCAAAAACTATACGTTTGCTGCTACTCCTGGGTTATTAGGGCCATCCATGAAAAATGAATTGCCCGGTGTAAAAACCACAGCCCGTACTACCTGGCAGCAAAAGTTATTATTTAGTTTGGGTGATAAAGCTATTTATGAAAGAGGTTTTTTTGCAGATTCTTCGTTGGTCGACATTTTTACATTGCCATTGATAGAAGGTAACCGGAAACAATTGTTTACTCAACTACATTCCCTGGTTATTTCTGAAAAGATGGCGAAAAAATTCTTTGGTGAAAACAAGAATATTGTTGGCAAAACATTGAAGGTTGACAATATGGAGGAATTTGTTATTTCTGGTGTCTTTATGGATATTCCTCAACATTCCTCTTTTCGGTTCGAATGGATCGCCCCGTTTAAAATTTATTTTGATAAAAACGAATGGCTGCAAAGCTGGGGCAATAACGGTATCCAGACATTTGCTGAGCTGGACGACAAAACCAATCCGGATCTTTTCAATAAAAATTTTAAAAATTATATTCAGTCTAAGGATACAAATGCCATTGCAAAACCATTTTTGTTTGCCATGAAAGACTGGCGCCTGCGTAGCAAGTTTGAAGATGGAAAGCAGGCAGGAGGTCGTATTCAGTATGTCAGAATGTTTTCAACTATTGCCTGGGTCATCTTGTTGATCGCTTGTATCAACTTTATGAACCTGGCCACGGCAAGATCTGAAAAAAGAGCAAGAGAAGTGGGCGTAAGAAAAGTGTTGGGTGCAGGAAAAAATATGTTGGTATTGCAGTTTATCGGGGAAGCCATATTCATGTCCATGGTGGCGCTGGTATTTGCAGTGGCCATGCTGTACCTGCTATTACCTGCCTTCAATATGCTGGTTGAAAAGGAGCTTTCTATTGGTATTGATAACCCTTTTCATCTCTTGACATTATTAGCTATCGGCCTTATTTGTGGATTAGTGGCGGGAAGTTACCCCTCTCTGTATTTATCTTCCTTCAATCCAATTTTAGTTTTCAAGGGCTTAAAATTAAAAGGATCAGGACCTGCGCTGATCCGGAAGGGCCTGGTGATATTACAATTCACTATTTCAATTGTGTTGATTATCGGCACTATTATTATTTATCAGCAGATACAGCATATTAAGAACCGGGAGATGGGTTATAATAAAGACAATCTTCTGCAAATAAACCTGCAGGGTAATATGCAAAAAAAGTATTCCGTCATCAGGCAGGAACTGCTATCCTCCGGGCAAGTTGAAAATGTTGCCATGGCTAACCTGGATATGCTGCAGATGGGTAGCCAGACAACAGATTTTGCCTGGGAAGGAAAAGATATTTCAAAAAAAGTATTGATCACCCTGGATTTCATAAGCCCTGAATATATTAAAACAACCGGGATAAAGATGAAGCAGGGACGGGATTTTTATCCTGATGCTGCAAATGACAGTTCCAGTGTGATCATCAATGAGGCCCTGGCCAGGCTAATCGGGAAGCAAGATCCTGTAGGCATGATATTAACCAGGGATACTACAAAATATACAATTGCCGGCGTAGCTAAAGATTTTGTATTTGGAGATGTATATGCAAAAAATGATCCGCTGGTCTTTCTTACCTGGCCTGAATATTTTAATTATCTATATGTAAAATTAAAACCTCATGCCGGCATAGAAAAGGCTGTAGCCAGAGTAGAAGATATTATAAAAAGAAATAACCCCGCCTACCCGGTGGAGTATGAGTTTGTAGATCAAAATTTCGATAACATTTTTAAAAGCGAAGTACTGATCGGCAAGTTGTCAAGAGTGTTTGCCATCCTGGCTATCATTATTTCCTGTCTTGGATTATTTGGATTGGCTGCTTATACTGCCGAGCGGCGAACGAGGGAGATCGGCATTCGGAAAGTATTGGGTGCATCAGTAACAGGAATTACAGGGTTGTTGTCAAAAGATTTTTTATTACTGGTAGCTATTTCAGCATTGATCGCTTTCCCCCTGGCCTGGTGGGCTATGAACAACTGGTTGCAGGATTTTGCATACCGGATCGATATCAGCTGGTGGGTATTTGGGGTAGCTGGTATCCTGGCATTATTTATTGCACTGTTCACTATAAGTTTTCAATCCATTAAAGCAGCTGTGGCAAATCCTGTCCGGTCATTGCGGACTGAATAAAATTGTATTCAACAATGAGTATGTTCATTAATCATATCAAATTTTCTCTTCGCCATCTCTGGCAAAATAAATTATACTCCATTATTAATATAAGTGGGTTGGCCATTGCAATTGCCTGTGTCTTACTCGCAGTATTATATATTGAAGAAGAAAGAAGCTATGACGGATTTCATGAAAAAAAAGAAAATCTTTATCGCATCCTTACATCCAGGACAGATGATAAAGGCAACAGAGGTACGGTAGCAGGTACCGGCCAACCGCAGGGATCTGCATTTAAGGAAGCTGTACCTGAAATAGTAGATTATACGAGATTAATGGGTGGTGACATACGAGGCGATGTAGTCGCCAACAATAAAACATTCAATCTTCAAATGCTTTTTGTAGATGAAAGTTTTTTCAACATCTTCAGCTTTCCTCTAATAAGAGGTAATGCATCAACAGCGCTAAAAGACATTTCCGCTGTAGTAATTACAGAAACGATGGCGAGGAAGATTTTTTAATAGTATTGATGTAGTTGGCAAAACATTGGATAATGACGCCAGTCCTTCAGCAGACAAATTGGGAAAGCCTATGCTGATTACTGGTGTTGCCAGGGATATTCCCAGAAATTCATCCATCCGCTTTGATATCCTGTTACCGATGCGTTATATGCAATTGGCATTTACGGACCATAACTGGTTGAATCAATATCTAGGAACATTTGTGATTCTTAAACCGGGTGCTGACCTCCATAAAGTTAGCCGGAAATTCAACGAGGTATATGCTATTCATGCCAGGCAACAGGTAGACGAAAATAAAAAACTATATAACTATGATCCTGAGATCAGCTATAGTTTGCAGTTGATTACAGATATGCATCTCAATCCAAAGCCAACCGGCAGCATGCGTGAGGGAGGCATCGTAAATGAGAGTGATCCTGTCTTCTCCTGGCTTTTTCTGGGTATTGCATTGTTTATTCTATTCATGGCAACGGTCAATTTTATTAATATCAGCATTGCCGGTTCATTAAAAAGAGCAAAAGAAGTAGGAGTGAGGAAAATAACGGGTGGAAGTAAGCAACAGATCATTTTTCAATTTTTATTGGAGTCAGCTATAGTTTGTCTTGTTTCTTTTTTGCTCGCTATCCTTTTAACGAATATAAGTTTACCTGTATTCAACGAACTTGTAAGAAAGGAACTCATATTTTCAGAATCAATCAACACAAATATTTTTGGATGGTTTGCCGGCATCTTTCTGTTCATTATTATGGTTACCGGTTTTTATCCTGCATATGTCCTGGCTGCATTTAAGCCCAAAGAAGTGTTGTATAACAAGCAAAAATTGTCAGGTCGTAATCTGTTAGGTCGTTCCCTGGTGGTCATGCAATTTTCCTTGGCTGTGTTTTTTATCATTGCTACTATAATTTATTACCGGCAAATGGATTTTATTCGTACCAAAGATTTGGGTTATGAGCCTTACCAGGTGGTAAGTACATTTATCCGGGGCAACCGGGAGTATAAACCGGTTCAGGATGTATTGCGTTACGAGCTGGCAAAGGAACCGGCCATTAAATATGTTTCATTTGGTGCCTGGGGAATGCTCTATAATGTTAAAATTGGCGATAAAGTAATTGAAGCCTTGCACGAGGTGATTGATGAGTATCGATTACCGGCCCTGCAAATAAAATTAAAAGCAGGAAGAAATATATCCTCTGCAAAACCTTCCGATAAACATCATTCCGTAATCGTGAATGAAGCATTTGTGAAAGCGGCAGGTTTGGAATCGCCTATCGGTACACAGCTATACACCAGTGACAGATTTGACAAAGAACTCAAAACAATTGTTGGTGTCATTGAAGATTATCATAGTGGTTCATTGCATGAGGCGATCAAGCCTATGGTGATGCTGGTATGCGATTGGGATTCCGGCGGCACATGGATAAGGATCGAAAAACAAAACCAGCAGCGGGCTTTGAAAGCAATTGAAGTCGCGTATAAAAAGGCCATGCCAACAGCACTGTATGAATATGATTTTTTGGATGAATTAAATGCAAAAGCATACGAACAGGAACTACGATGGCAAAAGATCATTGGCATATCAGCTGTTCTTTCTATTATCATATGCTGCCTTGGTTTATTTGGTCTGGCTCACCTGGCTGCGCATCGCCGCATAAGAGAGATCGGGATCCGGAAAGTATTGGGTGCCTCGGCAGCCAGCATCGCTTCATTATTGACCAAAGATTTTCTGAAACTGGTGATGATCTCATTGCTTGTGGCTTCACCGGCTGCATGGTGGGTAATGAACAGGTGGCTGCAGAATTTTGCTCTACCGCATTGACATCAGCTGGTGGGTATTTGTTGTTGCGGGTATATTGGCCATATTGATCGCCCTGGTAACTATAAGTTTTCAATCCATTAAAGCCGCTATTGCCAATCCTGTGAAGTCACTCCGAACAGAGTGATGGAATCCCGATGCATATCGTGATGAAATCACTCCATATGGAATAGTAGCATTGCAACTGCGAGTAAAACGAGTCAGTAAGCGGGTAATAAGGATTGGTATAGGAAAGCAACATAAATGGAAACAAAGACAAATAAAGAATTGAATAAATAACAGCAAATGATAAAAAATTATTTAAAGGTCGCCTTTCGCAATCTCTGGAGACACCGGGTTTTTTCGTTCATCAATATCATGGGCCTCACAGTTGGTATGACAGCATGCTTTCTCATCTTTTTATATATAAAGTTTGAAACGAGCTATGATTCCTTTCACAGCAAAGCCGATCGCATTTACCGGGTGGTAAGTGATATTAAAACACCAACGGAAGTAATAAATGCCGGTGGTCCATCCTGGGCAGCGCCACCCAATATAAAAGATGAATTTGCAGAAGTGGAATCCTTTGTAAGGATAGCCGGCGGCGATAATGTGCTGGTAAGGAAGGGAGATATAAAATTCCAGGAAGAAAATGCCATGTGGGCAGATTCTTCTTTTTTCAAAGTGTTTGATTTTAACCTGGTAAAAGGTAATCCGGAAACGGCGCTGAAAGAACCTTTCAGTGTTGTATTCTCAGAAACGGCTGCTAAAAAATATTTTGGTAAGGAAGATCCATTAGGAAAAACTTTATTGATCACCGGTGATGCCTATCCGGCTACTGTTACCGGCATTATGAAAGACATACCTGAAAATTCCCAGATAAAAGGCGATGTCATTTTTTCAATAAGTACCATTATAAAACAATGGAACCGTGGACTGGATAGCCAATGGGGAAACTATGGAGCACAAGCCTATTTATTGCTCAAGCCAGGTGTTGATCCCAATAAACTTCAATCTAAGTTTCCAGCGTTCCTGGAAAAACGTAATGGCACTGAAATGAAGAAGAGCCAGATGTTTGCAACCCTTATACTGGAACCGCTGAAAGACGTTTATCTCCATTCTACCCGAAATGGAAGTAAAACAGGAAACATTAATAATGTTTATATTTTTTCTATCGTCGCCATATTTATCTTATTGATAGCCTGTATTAATTTTATCAATCTGACTACGGCCCGTTCTTCCGGAAGGGCAAAGGAAGTTGGGATCCGAAAAGTAGTAGGTGCCGCAAAAACTCAACTGGCCAGGCAGTTTATCGGTGAATCAATTATTATTTGCCTGATCGCTTTTTTAATAGCAATAATTCTTTCAGTTGTACTGCTTCCTTTCTTTAATCAGTTAGCAGGTAAAATAGTCAGCCATGGTATTTTTGAAAATGGCCAATACCTTTTCATTCTTTTTTTAGCTGCTATTGGTATTGGTTTACTTGCAGGTATTTATCCCGCCCTGGTTTTATCATCCTTCAAACCAGTCATCGTTTTAAAAGGGCGGTTTACGACAGGTACCCGTGGTGTATTACTAAGAAAAGGATTAGTGGTGGCCCAATTCTCCATTTCCGTTGCTTTGATAATAGGTACCATAGTTGTTTACAATCAAATGAAGTATATGCGAAGCCGTGAACTTGGCTTTAGCAAAGACCAGGTAATGGTGATTAAAACAAATGGCGATCCCGGCAACGGAAGCTTTCAGGCAGGCGATCACCAGAATCCCTGCTGTGAAGGCAACTGCCTTATCCTCCAGTGTACCGGGTTCCGGTAATCCGGGTGCCTACTCTGAAATTGAAAATAAAAAAGGCGACCTGCAAATTGCTAATCTTGATCTTTATTTTGTTGACTTTGATTATATCCCGCTCTATAAAATCAAAATGGCAGCCGGGCGTCCTTTCTCAAAAGAATTTGGTACAGATACTACACAGTCGATGGTACTTAACGAAGCGGCGGTAAAAATGTTTGGATACAGTTCCCCGGAAGAGGCTGTGGGCAGGCGCTTCAAACAATGGGGCCGTGAAGGAAAAATTATCGGGGTTGTGAAAGATTTTCATTTTCGAGGATTGCAGCAACCCATTAAACCACTAAGCATGCGCATTGAACCAGGTGGCAGCGACCTGGTTTCAGTAAATGTAGTCGGCAACAAATTTATCAGCGACAATTTCAGCTATTGAAGGCAAATGGAAATCCATGGTACCCAACAGGCCTTTCAGTTATTTCCTTTTGGATGAATTTTTTGACAGGCAATACCGGAGCGAAGAAAGGTTTGGAAATCTGTTTTTAAATTTTGCCATACTCGCCATTTTTATCTCCTGCCTTGGCTTGCTTGGTCTTGCATCCTACAGCACCATGCAGCGCACCAGGGAAATAGGCATACGTAAAGTAATGGGCGCTTCGGTAACCGGCATAATTAATCTTTTATCAAAGGATTTTTTAGATCTGGTGGTATTATCTTTTTTTATCGCGATGCCTGTTGCCTGGTATTTCATGAAAGTTTGGTTAAAGGATTTTGCTTACAGAACAGACATTAGCTGGTGGGTATTCATACTCTCTGCTGTCCTGGCCTTGGCAATTGCATTTGTTACCGTCAGCTTCCAGGCGATTAAAGCGGCCATTGCTAACCCCGTGAAATCGTTACGAACAGAATGAAATGTCATTGCGAGCGGAGCGAAGCAAAAAGCGGCCATTGCTAATCCTGTCCAGTCATTGAGAACAGAATGAAGGTAATAACCAAACGGATATATATATGAAGAGTTAAGGGTCATTGAAACAGGCGGAGAAATAAACATAAAAAAATATAGGGTATGATAAAACATTATATAATTACTGCCTGGCGTAATCTGCTTAAAAATAAAATGCATGCCTTTATTCATCTTTCCGGATTGATATTTGGAATTACAACCTGTCTGTTAATGGCTGCATATGTATACAACGAATTCAGCTATGATAATTTTCATACAAACAGGAAAAGTATTTACCGGATAAATACTGACCTTATCCTTCCTGAACAGCAGTTGCATTTATCCCTGGCTTCAGGTGCAGCAGCACCCAAATTGAAAAGTGATTTTCCTGAGATCAGGAATTTTACGAGGATCGTCCGGGCACCGGCTTCATTAACCTTTCAAAAGGAAAACATTTCCTTTTTTGAAAAGAATATTATTTATGCTGATACAGGATTTTTCAAAGTATTTGATTTTGACCTGGCCATTGGTAATCGCCTTACTATATTGGAGGATCCAAACGAGATCATTTTGACCCCAGCCTTTCCAGGAAATATTTTGGTGATCAAAACCCGGTAGGATGCTACCATAGAAATTGATAAAGAATTATTTAAGGTAACAGGTGTCGCCTCTGATCCTCCGGTCAATTCTCATCTGAATTTTGCAGCCATCATTTCTTATGCTCACTGGATAAAAAAATTTCCATACACAGAAACAAATTGGGGATGGACACCTACATCCACTTATATCACTTTACATAAGTCAGCTGACCACACGGCACTGACCTCCCGGCTACCAGGCTGGCTGGAAAAACAAAATCCGGCAGAGCCCGGAGTGGCAACTATTCTCTCACTTGAACCTTTAACAGAAATTCATTTTAATATGCCCCGCCTCGGCGACTTTAAACCCAATAGTAATAAAACCCAGGTATTGCTTTTAGCATTGACAGGTATTTTTATTTTATTACTTGCATTATTTAATTATGTAAACCTGGCAACAGCTGTATATACGGACAGGTTAAAAGAGATCGGAGTAAGAAAAACTTTTGGAGCAAGCCGTAAACAGATATCCTTCCAGTTTTTAACGGAAAGTATCATGTTATCAGGTATGGCTGTTTTCATTTCCATTTTAATGGCGAAATTATTAATGCTCTGGTTCAGCGAGCAAATTGGACAAAACCTTGCATTGAATTTTCTGTCCCCGCTTTTTATTATCAGCCTTTTGTTTATTGGTGTTTTTATAGTAGGTCCTTTGGCCGGGTTTTATCCATCCATGATTCTTGCTTCCCTAAAAACCAATTCACTTTTCCGCAATATCCCTTCGGGTTTTTCTAAAGTTCCATTGCGTCGTGTTCTCACTTCTTTGCAGTTTATCATTTCAATTGGCATCATCATAAGTACTATACTCATATGGCAACAACATAACTATATGGCTGGTCAAAATATGGGCTTTGCAGAAAAAAGCAGGATAGTTGTTCAATTAGGAAATGCCGGCAGCCAGCCGATTCCACCGGCTACTATCAGGCAGGCTATGCTGGATATTCCGGGTGTTCAGGATGCGGCCTTGTCATCTCATATACCCGGAGAAAATTTACATGGAGTAGGAACTACTATAAAGAGATTGGATGGAAAAGAAACCCATGCAGAGATGGAACTAGACCTCGTGGATTTTAATTTTATTGACCTGTACCAGTTAAACATAATTGCCGGCAGAAAATTCCTTCCTGTTTTTTCTGAAGACACCACAGGTGCATTGATCGTTAATGAAACGGCAGCGAGGCAATTGGGATTTGATTCACCGGCAGACATTATTGGCCAGGACTTTTCACAATGGGACCGCAAGGGTAAAGTAATTGGAGTAGTAAAAGATTTTAACCAGCATTCTCTTCAATCCAGTATAGGTCCGGTCAGTTTCCAGGTGAACCCCGCCATGTTTGAAAAAATGACCATTTCCTATCAATCCGCAGATTTGCCAAACCTGATCACACAAATTGAGAATAAATGGAAGCAGGTAACAGGTAACATGCCGTTTGATTATTTTTTTCTTGATTCATGGATCGATTCGCAGTATGATGCAGAGCGACGCTTTTCAAAAATATTTGGTGCTTTTGCTTTGCTTGCCATTTTTATAGCCTGTATGGGATTGTATGGATTAACAACTGCGGCAGTAAAAAAACGAATTAAAGAAATCGGGATCAGGAAAGTACTGGGAGCTTCCGTGACGGGAATTGTAAAACTATTATCGGCAGAGATTTTCAAATTAGTTATTGTTTCTATTTTGGTAGCATCACCAATAGCCTGGTATATTATGAATAACTGGCTGCAGGGATTTGCTTACAAAATAAGTATTGAGTGGTGGGTATTTGCATTTGCAGGAGGAATGTCATTATTAATAGCCTTACTGGTAGTAGGTCTCCAGGCTATGAAAGCAGCGGTAGTTAATCCTGTTAAATCCTTGCGAACGGAATAGTACGGGCAAACAAAAATCAGAATATAATTCATAAGCCATGATAAAAAATTATTGGAAAATCGCCTGGAGAAACCTGGTAAGGCATAAAGGATATGCCATCATCAATATAATGGGATTGGCTACGGGTATGGCTGTTGCCATGCTGATCGGTTTGTGGATATGGGATGAATTGACGTATGATAACTATCACCTGAATCACAAAACCCTGGCCCAGGTTGAAACAAGCTATTATAATACTAACAATGAAATATCAACCGGTGACGCAGTATCGATGCCACTGGGTGAAGAGCTAAGAACAAAATTTGCCAGCGATTTTAAGGCGGTATCAATGGCCTCATGGAACTTTGATCACCTGGTTGCTGCAGGCGAAAAAAAGTTGATGGCAAAGGGTATGTGGGTGGAAGCAAGTTTTCCTGTAATGTTTTCTTTAAAAATGATTAAAGGAAACATCAATGCACTCAATGATCCGTCCTCATTTATAGTAAGTGCGTCGTTGGCAAAATCGCTGTTTGGCGATGAAGATCCGATCAATAAAACGGTAAAGTTTTACAACCAGTATAGTTTAAATGTTGCCGGCGTGTTTGAAGATCTGCCACGCAATACTACTTTAAACGAAGCCCGTTTATTTCTTCCATGGAAAAAATATATCACCACAGAGGTGTGGCTGAAAAATGCCGCCACGCAGTGGAACAATCATTCCTGGCAGGCATTTGTACAGGTAACAGCCAATGGAGATATGGAAAAAATTTCAACGAAGATCAAAGATGTATCTATGGCGCATAAAGTCGCTGCTAAAGAAGGAAAAGAATCACTCCTGCTGCACCCGATGGACAAATGGCGCTTATACAGCGAATTCAAAAATGGTAAATCAGCTGGAGGAAAAATTCAATTTGTTTGGCTCTTTGCTGTCATCGGGGTATTTGTGTTATGCCTTGCCTGTATCAATTTTATGAACCTGAGCACGGCCCGCAGCGAAAAACGTGCAAAGGAGGTTGGTATTCGCAAAACAGTAGGTTCAGTAAAATCGCAATTGATTGGCCAGTTCCTGAGCGAATCTGTTGTAGTGGCTTTTCTGTCATTAATTTTCGCCATTGTGCTGGTGCTTTTGTTAATGCCACTTTACAATAGTCTTGCTGATAAAAGTATTTCACTTCCCTTGGGTAATGTTTATTTCTGGCTGCTCATCATTCTATTTACGGTGATCACCGGTATAGTTTCCGGCAGTTACCCAGCCTTCTTTCTTTCCAGGTTTGAACCCATCAGCGTTTTAAAAGGCACTTTTAAGGCTGGTCGCTTTGCTTCACTTCCACGCAAGATTTTGGTGGTGATGCAATTTACTTTTTCCATTGCGTTGATCATCGGAACCATTGTTGTTTTTAAGCAAATTCAACACGCAAGAAACCGGCCTGTAAATTACTCACGTGAAGGCTTAATCGCTGTGCCAATGAATTCGCCGGATTTATATGGCCATTATGATGCGATAAGAACTGATCTGCTGAACACTGGTGCTGTAGAAAATATGGCAGAGTCTTCAAGTCCTGTTACTAACGTGTCTTCAAATTCCATCGGTTATCAATGGGAAGGTAAAGATCCGAATGCCCTGCCTTCGTTTGGAACCATTGCCGTTTCAAGAGATTTTGGAAAAACGGTCGGCTGGCAGATAAAAGAAGGCCGTGATTTCTCCAGGGACTTTGCAACAGATACACTGGGAATGATTCTGAATGAATCAGCGGTGAAGCTTACTGGCATCAAAGGCAATATTATTGGAAAAATCATTCAGAGTAATGATAAAAATTATAGCGTGATTGGCGTGGTGAAAGATATGGTCATGGAGAACCCTTATAAACCGGTGAAGGCTACTATTTTCCTTTACGATCCCTACTGGGCAAACGTGATTACCATACGGCTGAAGCAGGGAGTTCCTGCACAGCAGGCGCTAAGTAAAGTTGCCAATGTGCTAAAAAAATACAATCCTTCCTCGCCTTTTGAGTACCAGTTTACAGATGAAGAGTATGCAAAGAAATTTTCAGATGAAAAGCGTATTGGAAACCTTGCAACGCTGTTCACCATTTTAGCCATATTTATTTCGTGCCTTGGTTTATTTGGTCTCGCTGCATTTGTGGCGGAGCAACGCAAAAAAGAGATCGGCGTTCGGAAGGTATTGGGCGCAACGGTATTTAATCTTTGGCAAATGCTGTCGAAAGAGTTTGCATTGCTCGTACTGATATCCTGTATCATCGCTGTACCTGTAGCATGGTATTATTTGCATCGGTGGCTGCAGGATTACGATTACAAAACTGATATTTCATGGTGGGTGCTGATACTGGCCTGCGCAGGCGCATTGATCGTGACAATTATTACAGTGAGTTTCCAGGCAATAAAAGCAGCTATCGCTAACCCTGTGAAGTCGCTGCGAATGGAGTGAGCAGTGACGGAATCCAGGGATATATCGGGCTAAGAAATTAGAGAACAGGATAAAAGGAATGACCATGATAAAAAATTATTTGAAAATCGCCTGGCGCAACTTGGTTAAGAGCAAGGGTTACAGTGCTATCAATATTGGTGGTCTTGCCGTTGGCATGGCCGTAGCCATGCTTATTGGATTATGGGTTTTTAATGAACTTTCTTTTAACAAATACCACAAGAATTACGACCGTATTGCGCAGGTGATGCAGCATGCAAACTTTAATGGGAAAATGGAAACGCAGGTTGCTAATCCTGCGTTGATGGGTCCCGAATTACGGAATAAATACGGAGACAATTTTAAATATGTTGTTCAATCCTCCTGGGCAGGCGGGCATTTGCTTTCGGTTGGAAACAAAAACATTACTAAGGTGGGAATCTTTTTTGAACCCGATGCTCCCGAAATGCTTTCACTTAAAATGCTAAAGGGAACAAGGGCCGGTTTAAAAGATCCTTATTCTATTTTGCTTTCAGCATCTGCGGCTATATCCATTTTTGGTAATGAGGATCCGATTAATAAAACAATAAAGGTTGACAGGAACATGGATGTAAAAGTAACCGGCGTTTATGAAGATCTGCCTGATAATACTACATTCAGCGAAATAAAAATCATAATGCCATGGGAATTGTGGTTAATTCAAAATCCATGGGCCAGACAAATGGAAGAACCCTGGGGAAGTAATTTCTCCCAAACCTTTGTCAGATTGCAGACAATGCAGACATGGAAAAGGTTTCCGCAAAAATTAAAAATGCAAAATTGAACAATGTAAGTATTGAAGAAAAAAAATATCAATGGGAAGTTTTTCTGCAACCCATGAGTAAGTGGAATTTATATAATGAATTTAAAAATGGAAAAAATACCGGAGGAGCTATTCAATATGTCTGGTTGTTTGGGATCATTGGCATTTTTGTCTTAATGCTGGCCTGTATCAATTTCATGAATCTTACTACGGCGAGAAGTGAGAAACGAGCCAAAGAAGTAGGTATCCGTAAAGCGATAGGATCATTGCGCTGGCAATTAATCAAGCAATTTTTTGCCGAATCTTATTTAGTGGTATTGATTGCGTTTGTATTGTCTTTGATCTTAGTGGTTTTATTACTGCCAATGTTTAATGAAATTGCTGGTAAAAAAATTGAAATCCCCTGGCAAAACCCGGTGTTTTGGATATTCAGTCTTGGATTTATATTAATAACAGGATTACTTTCCGGAAGTTATCCTGCACTTTATCTTTCTTCGTTTCAACCATTGAAAGTATTGAAAGGAACATTTCGTGTAGGTAAGTTCGCTTCCATTCCACGAAAGGTTTTGGTAGTAACTCAATTTACGGTTTCAGTAATGCTGATAATCGGAACCATCATCGTTTATCAGCAGATCCAACATGCAAAAAATCGCCCCATAGGTTATAGTCGTAATGGTTTGATCAAGCTGGGTATGGAAAAGGAAATAAGCGAACATTATGACGTTATCAGGACTGAGTTAAAGAATTCAGGCGCCATTGAAGAAATGGCTGCATCCAATAGCCCATTAACACAGGTATGGAATACAAATGGTGGTTTTGAATGGGAAGGTAAGGACCCCAACCTTGCGGTTGATTTTCCTAATAACAGGGTGTCTTATGAATTTGGTAAAACAGTGAATTGGAAAGTTAAAGAAGGCCGTGATTTCTCAAGAGAATTTGCGACCGACTCTTCTGCTTTTATTATAAATGAATCAGCAGCTAAGTTTTTAGGATTTAAACAACCGGTTGGTACAGTATTGAAATGGAACGGACAACCGTTCACCATCATTGGTGTTGTTAATGATATTATGCAGGAATCGCCTTTTTATCCTGTGCGTCCAACATTGTATCATATAGGTCAGTATGAAGACATGTATAACCTGGTTCTGAAATTAAATCCGCAGAAGAATGTGAAAGAATCATTAAGCAGTGTCGAACAAGTTTTCAAAAAATATACACCCAGTGTGCCATTTGATTACAAATTTGTAGATGAAGAATTTGGAAACAAATTCCTGGCAGAAGAACGTATTGGAAAACTCTCTTCCTATTTTGCCATTCTCGCAGTGCTTATTTCCTGTTTGGGTTTATTTGGTATGGCAAGTTTTGTTGCAGAACAAAGAACAAAGGAAATTGGTATCCGCAAAGTTCTTGGTGCCGGTGTACTCAATCTCTGGCGTTTGCTTTCAACTGAATTTTTCATTTTGGTTCTTCTTTCCTGCATTATTGCAGCACCCATAGCCTGGTATTATTTGAACAGCTGGCTTACTAACTATGATTACAGGATTGATATAAAATGGCAAGTATTTGTAATGGCTGCATTAGCTGCCCTTATTATTACTTTATTGACGGTGAGTTTTCAAGCAATCAAAGCAGCGATTGCTAATCCTGTTAAGAGTTTAAGAACGGAATAAAAAAAATGATTGGTAATTATCTGCCAGATCACAAATGTTGAGAAGGTAAAAAAATAAATTATGCTAAAGCACATACTTACTATTGCCTTTCGTAGTATAAAGAAACACAAATCTTCTTTTGCTATTAATCTAACGGGCCTTTCTACGGGGTTGGCCTTTGCTTTTCTTCTTTATCTATGGGTACAGGATGAAAAAAGCATAGATAAGTTTCATGCAAATGATAACAGGCTCTACCAGGCAATGGTAAAAAGTACGGAAAACGGTATAATAAGAATACAGGATCACACACAAGGCCCTTTGTCAGAAGCCATGGAAAAAGATCTCCCCGAAGTGGAAAATGCAGTTACGGTAATGAATCTGTCTAAAGAAGGCATGGATATTACGATGAAAAATGGAGAGAAGACTTTTAAGACAAGTGGTATATTTTCAGGGGAAGCATTTTTCAAGATTTTTACATTTCCTCTTATTTCAGGAGATGCCAAAACCGTATTAAAAGAAAAAAACAATATAGTGATCTCAGAAGATCTTGCACGGAAATTATACGGTACTGTTGATGCAGCATTGGGAAAACCTTTGCAGTGGAATGCATTTGGGAGCGACCATTTAGCTTCTATAACCGGCATCTTTAAAAATGTAAGCAGCGCCTCCACACTGAAGTTTGATTTTGTACTTACAAAACAAAAGCTGTTAGAAGACATATGGCAAGGTGGCAAGCAATGGGGGAACACAGGCCCTGAAACTTATCTTTTATTGAAAGAAGGAGTTAATATACCGGCCTTTAATAAAAAGATCGAAAGATATATTGATAAATATGATAAAGAAAATCATTTCTCTCTTTTTGTAAGGAAATATTCTGATGCCTATTTGTATGGGAAGTATGAAGAAGGTAAGCAGGCAGGCGGCAGAATCACCAATGTGAGACTATTCTCTGTGATAGCTATTCTGTTGCTAATAATTGCTTCAATTAATTTTATGAATCTATCCACTGCAAAAGTCTCGGGAAGACTTAAAGAAATTGGCATTAAAAAAGCAGTTGGCAGCAGCAGGCGCAGTCTTATTTTTCAATTTCTTGGAGAATCACTTTTTGTAACGGCGCTTTCTACAATAATTGCATTAGTGCTTGTAGCTCTGTTAATCCCCCAGTTTAATTTTATTACTGGTAAGCAACTGTCCTTTCATTTTTCCGTCAGTCAGATCTCGATGCTTTTTCTGATTGCGTTAGTAACAGGCATTCTGTCCGGAAGTTATCCTGCTTTCTATCTTTCAGGCTTCAAACCATTGGAAACTTTAAAAGGGAAATTGCAGGGAAAGGTAGGTGAGCTTCTTGTAAGAAAAGGCTTGGTCATATTTCAATTTATAATATCCCTTGTTTTGATCGTATCTGTTTTTATTGTTTACATGCAAATTGAATATGCTCAAACCAAACCTATTGGGTATGCTAAACAGAATGTAGTTTATTTCGACATGGAAGGGAAGATTTTTGAAAATAAAAAAAATTTCTTTGAGGAACTAAGAAGAGTGCCGGGTGTAGTGCAGGCGGGGGGAATAAATCAGACCCTGATCCGGGAAGATGGTGGCTCATCAACCTACGGTGTAGAGTGGCCGGGAAAGATCGAAAGTAAAAATATCGATTTCGTCATCAGGACTGTTGACGAAAATTTGGTGCGGACGCTTGGTATGCAAATAAAGGAAGGGAAATCTTTTTCAGATAGTTTGGGCAGTAATTCTTCTTACTTATTGTTGAATGAAACTGCAGCAAAGGTTATGGGGCTAAAAGACCCGGTAGGAACCAAAGTAAAATTGTGGGGAGAAGAAAAAACCATACTTGGTGTGATGAAGGATTTTCATACCGCTTCTGTTCACCAGCCCATCTCGCCTTTGGTATTCAGATGTGAGCCAGATGGTGTGCGAATGGCTATGGTTCGCATTCAAGCAGGTTCGGAAAGAAAAGTAATTGATAATCTTTCTTCCTTTTATTCAAGAGTAAATCCAGGTTATGCCTTAAGCCTTAACTTCCTGGATGAAACTTTTAAGTCGCAGTATTTAACGGAGGAACGTACCCTTACCCTCGCCAAATATTTTGCTTTCCTGACAATCTTAATTTCCTGTTTAGGATTATTTGGTTTAGCTGCATTTGATACAGAGCGTCGCACAAAAGAAATTGGTATTCGCAAAGTATTGGGTGCAAATACAAAAAATCTTATTGCACTTTTATCAAAAGACTTTTTAAAACTAGTATGCATAGCCATCATACTTGCATCACCGGTTGCTTATTATTTAATGAACAGGTGGCTGCAGGATTTTGCATACAGGATAGATATCAGCTGGTGGATTTTCATTGCTGCAGGAACGATGGCATTATTAATTGCATTGCTTACCGTAAGCTTCCAGGCCATAAAAGCAGCGATCGCAAACCCGGTAAAATCATTGCGAACAGAGTGAGCAGTGACTAAATCCCGATTATTTCGGGATAAAAAGTTTAAGATCGGAATAAAACAAAATATTATGATGAGAAATTATTTCAAAATTGCCCTCCGAAATTTATTTCGCAACAAGACTTTTACCGCAATCAGTATTGGCGGTATTGCCATAGGATTAACTGCTTTTTGGCTGATAGCCTTATATGTAGGAGATGAAATGAGCTACGACCGTTATCATGAAAATGCTGACAGGATAGTTCGGGTGGCTCAACATGCCCGCTGGGAAGGTGGCAATATTAGCCAGGCTACCAGTTCAGCTCCTTTTGCTCAATCATTGCAAGCGGAATTTCCGGAAATACTGGAAGCAACAAGAATTATTCCTGAGGGCGGGGGTATTATAAAACATGGAGAAAAAACTTTGACGGCTGACGATATTTTTTTTTCTGATAAGAATATATTCAATGTATTTACTTATCCATTTAAATATGGCGACCAGGCGACAGCATTGGCAAAACCAGAATGTATAGTGTTAACCGAATCCCTGGCCCGGAAACTGTTTGATGATCCCGCAAAAGCAATCAACCAGATTATTCATTTTGAAAACAATTATCCAAACTTAGTTACAGGTGTTATCAAAGATATTCCCCAAAATTCACAGCTCCGATTCAGCGCCTTGCGTTCGTTACCCGAAAATTATACAAATGAATGGCAGAATTTTAATGCTTATACCTACCTGTTATTAAAAAAGGGAACTGATTACAAACTACTGGAAAGTAAAATGCCGCAATGGGCAAAGAAGACCATTCAGAAGTTGATGGGGATCGATGATTACCGGGTAGAGTTACAACCCCTAACAGATATTCATCTGAAGTCAGATTTACAGGTTGAGATCAGCGCCAACAGCAGCATGAAGCGCATTTATGTTTTTATAACCATCGCGGCAATGATATTGATCATTGCCATCATTAATTACATGAATCTTTCCACGGCACGTTCTTCTATCCGGATTAAGGAAGTAGGTGTACGCAAAGTGCTGGGTTCCGGGCGCCGCCATCTTATAGGCATGTTTATTACTGAAGCATTGATGATGACATTTTTTGCAGGGCTGATTGCTTTTTTCCTCTTGGTATTATTACTCCCTTATTTTAATACCCTGGCAAATAAAAGTTTGACGGTATGGAGATTCGGTACATTTTATACTTTGCTGGCACTAACAGGTTTTGGTTTGCTGACAGGCATTATCAGCGGAAGTTATCCGGCTCTTTTTCTTTCACGTTTTAAAACGATACCCGCATTGCGGGGCCAGATGGGAAATTTGTCTGACAGTATTCTGTTCAGAAAGGCATTAGTGATTTTTCAATTTGTCATCACGGTTATTATGATCGCAGGATCATTGGTGATCTACCGGCAGATGAAATATGTATCGCAAAAAGATCTTGGATTTAACAAAGACCAGGTACTTACTTTTCATATACATGATCGTAATGTCAGGTCGCAGATTGGAGCGATTAAAACTCAATTATTAAAGAATCAGTTGATACAGGGGGTGGCCACTTGTGGAAACCCTATTGGTAATAATGACCTCGGAACACATGGTTTTGTTTTTGAAAAAACAGACGGTTCGTTTTCTACCAGTACCAAATTGGCTGAAGAGTTAATGATTGATGCGGATTATATTCCTACGATGGGCATTCAACTATCTTCCGGAAGAAATTTTTCAGATGCAGGACAAGCTGATAAATATACGGCCGCACTCGTAAACGAAACACTTGCTAAAGAGTTGGGCTGGAAAGAACCGATAGGCAAGAGAATACGGTTTAAGTATGATGGGGACCAGGTGGGTGAAAGAACGGTAGTGGGTGTTGTAAAGGATTTTCATACATTTTCCCTTCAACATAAAGTTGAACCTATGGTTCTGATGATGCCCCCCATTGCTTCTATGGAAGATAATATGTATGTGAAAATAAATACAGCAAAAACAGCAGAGGCACTGGCTTATATTGAACAAGTGTATAAGCAGTTTGACCAGAGTAACCCAGTTGAATTTCATTTTCTTGATCAGAATTTTGCCCGTCAATATGCCACTGAGCAAAAACAGGAACAACTATCACTCATTTTTACGGGACTGGCCATATTCATCGCTTGTCTAGGTTTATTTGGTTTAGCAGCTTTCACAGCACAGCAACGGGTAAAAGAAATTGGTATTCGTAAAGTATTAGGCGCTTCTGTGTATTCGCTTACAATCATGCTTAGTAAAACTTATATTAAGATGGTGATCATTGCTATTTTCATTGCCACACCGGTTGCCTGGTTTGCTATGAATAAATGGCTGGAAGATTTTGCTTACCGGAATACGATCAGTTGGTGGGTATTTGCAGTTGCAGGGTTAGTGGCTTTAATGATTGCATTGATCACCGTTAGCTTCCAGGCAATCAAAGCTGCGATTGCCAACCCGGTGAAATCACTCCGAACGGAGTGATGTAATCCCGGGGTATATCGGGATGCGATCATTAAGAACAGAATACAATAAAAGTAAAGTATGATAAAGAATTTCTTAAAAATAGCCTGGCGAAACTTGCTCCGGAACAAAGGGTTTTCTGTAACGAATATATTTGGACTCACGGTTGGGATGACCTGTACGATATTGATCTTTTTATGGGTGCAGGATGAACTCTCCTATGATAAGTTTCATGACAGGTATAATAATATCTTCCAGGTCATTGCTCATCGCAATTTCAATAACCAGGTATTTACTGACAGGAATATGGTGCTGCCCCTTGCCGGTTCGCTGGAGAATGTTTCTCCCCAAATAAAGAACGCGGTGGTAACTACTAACAAGCAATCTCATGTACTTGCTTATGGGGATGCTAAATTGAAAAAAGACGGGTATACCGTGAGCGAACACTTTTTCGATATGTTTTCCTGGAAATTTATTTCCGGTAATCCGGCCTCAGCTATTCCGGATGCTTATTCCATAGTATTAACAAAGTCAACGGCAAAAGCTTTATTCGGAAATGAAGATCCTGTCAATAAAACGATAAGAATAGATAATGAATATGATGTAAAAGTAACTTCCGTTATGGAGGATGTTCCGGGTAATTCAACTTTTCAGTTTGATTTTATAAACCGGTTTAACTTCTCCGGTGATTTTGAAAAACGGGCTTTGACCAACTGGACCAATTCCTCCTGGAATGTATATATACAAATGGTGCCTGGCGCCGATATGGCAAGGATGGATAAGATGATCAATGAAATCAAACAACAGCATGATCCCACAGATAAAAAGATAAGCACCTATTTTTCTTTTCCTATGGAGAAATGGCGCCTGTACAGCGATTTCAAAGATGGACGAAATACCGGAGGCATGATAGAATATGTAAAACTTTTTTCTGTAATTGCTTTGATCATCTTATTGATAGCCTGTATCAATTTTATGAATCTTTCTACCGCCCGTGCAGAAAAAAGAGCAAAGGAGGTGGGGGTCAGAAAAACACTTGGTTCGGGCAGGAAACAACTTATTCTGCAATTTTTTTCTGAATCAATTATACTTGGCTGTATATCTTTTGTATTTTCAATAGCAGCAGTTTTCCTTCTGTTGCCCGCTTTTAATTCCCTGGTCGATAAAAGTTTATTCTTACAACTATTCCATCCTTATTTCTGGTTAGGAAGTGTAATTATTATTTTATTTACAGGCCTGGTAGCAGGAAGTTATCCCGCTTTATATCTTTCTTCTTTCAACGCTGTTAGTGTATTGAAAGGAACATTTAGCGGAGGAAAAAATGCTGTACTGCCAAGGCGCATACTGGTGGTGACTCAATTTATCATTTCTATTTTGTTGATTTCTGCAACCATTATTGTTTACCAGCAAATACAACATGTTAAGCAAAGAGATATGGGCTATGATCCCGATAACCTGATCATGGTACCGGCTTCACCAGACACCCGAAAAAATTTTTCCGTCATCAAACAGGAATTGCTGAAAACAGGATATATCAACTCTGTTACCCAAACCTCTTCACCGATTACCGATATATGGTGGAAATCGCCGGCGCCGGACTGGGAAGGAAAACCAGCCAATGCTGAAATTATTATGGCCGGTCTTTCCTCTGATATAGATTTTACAAAAACAATGGGCATATCTCTTTTGCAGGGAAAAGATTTTTCCGGTACCCCTTCTGATACGCTGGCTATGTTATTAAATAAAGCAGCTGTTGATGCCATGGGACTAAAGCAACCGGTTGGTATGCAAATGAAGTATGGTCAAACTTTTACAGTCATTGGCGTTACTGATAACGTGGTTATGGGTTCACCCTTTACCCCGGTTGACCCCATGATGGTATTCTATGATCCCAATAATTCCAATTCAATTAGTCTCCGGTTGAATAATACTGCCTCTTTGCACCAATCATTGCAAAGTATTGAAAGCATTTTTAAAAAATACAATCCGGCTTATCCCTTCGAGTACCAGTTTGCTGACCAGGAATTTGGCAAGAAATTTTTGACTGAAGATCTTATTAGCCGGATCATTAACATTTTCGCTTTCCTTGCCATTTTTATTTGTTGTATAGGCCTGGCAGGCCTGGCTTCTTTTACTATTGAAAAAAGAATTAAAGAAATAGGGATAAGGAAAGTATTGGGCGCAAATATCCAGCAACTGTTACTGCTTATTTCTAAAGAGTTTTTGAAGTTGGTCATGATCGCATTCATCATTGCCGTGCCATTGACCTGGATGTTGATGAATAACTGGCTTGAAAAATATGCTTACCGCACAGAAATTGGAATGGGATTATTTATCGCAGTAGGTATAATCATCCTGCTCCTGACTTTAATTGTAGTAAGCATCCATACTATGAAAGCTGCCATTGCCAACCCGGTTGAGTCATTGCGAACAGAGTGAAGCAAAAAATCACTCCGATCAGAGTGATGGAATCCCGATGCATGTGGGGATAAGGTCATTGCAAACAGAATAGCGTCAATGCGAATGCTACAAAGAAGGAAGCAATTGTCAATGCGGACTGAATAATTAATAGTAAACTGAAAAATATACTCATGTTTAAAAATTATCTGAAAACAACCTTCCGCAATCTCTGGAAAAATAAAACATTTAGTCTTATAAATATTATCGGCCTGGCTGTCGGTACACTGTGTTGTCTTTATATTTTGCTATATATACAGGAACAGTACAGTTATGATAAACATCATAAGGATGCAGAAAATATTTATCGTGTTAACTCCATCCTTAAACTGCCCGGAGATCAAAATAGCAATGCCACGGCCTCACCACCAATAGCGCCGGCATTGAAAAATGATTTTGGTGAGGTGCAGCAATTTACCCGGGTAGTAGGGGCCATCGGTGTAAAGAAACACCTGCTGAAGTTTAAAGAAAAATCGATTTATGAAAAGGATGTCAGTTTTGTAGATTCCACTTTCTTCGATGTATTCACGTATCATTTTGTGCATGGAAATCGAAGCAAGGTGTTGTCTGAACCTTATTCAATTGTGCTTATGGAGTCTGTTGCCTCCAAACTTTTCGGCAGCGATGACCCGGTCGGAAAATTGATAGAGATCGACAATGCATATGGCAAACATGATTTTAAAGTAACTGGCGTTATCAATGAAAGCCTGGGCCGTTCTCAAATACAATCTAACCTGTTTATTACCATGAACAGTGGTGGTATAGGTGAATTCGTTCATAACGATAATACCTGGGCGGGAAATAATTTTACGGCTTCTTATATAAAACTGGTGCCAGGTGCTAATCCTTCAGCCCTGGAAAAAAAGCTTCCCGCATTTTTAAATAAGTATGGCCAGGAACAGCTTCGCGGCCTGGGTATGGAAAAGCAATTGCAATTGCAGCCGGTAACTTCTATTCATACCACCATTGGTTTTCAGCATGAACCCACCCGAACGGTTAATCCTTCATTTCTTTCGATTCTTTTTTTAATTGCCGTCCTTATCCAGGTAGTTGCATGTATCAATTTTATGAATTTATCTACAGCCCGTGCATCTAAAAGGGCAAAAGAAGTAGGAGTGAGGAAAGTAATCGGTGCTGGAAAAGCGGACCTGGTGAGGCAGTTTTTGGGTGAGTCTTTTATTTTATCATTGGTCAGTGTTTTAATTGCACTGCCTTTATTATGGCTGGCGGTTCCCTGGCTAAATCACCTAACCAGTGCAAATATTCAAACTACTTTCTTTACGGATTATAGACTCTGGATGGTATTAGCGGGCCTTGTTTTTGTTACCGGCATCCTGGCTGGCAGCTATCCTGCATTTTACCTATCTGCATTCCAGGCTATTAAAGTGATAAAGGGAAATTTTACCAATCATATTTCTGCATCAGGATTGCGCCGGTCTTTAGTTGTTTTTCAATTTGTATTATCTATCATCCTGATTAATGGCATCATCATCATTTATAGCCAGCTGAATTATATAAAAAGTAAAGATTTGGGTTTTAGTAAAGAGCAGCAATTCGTATTTAACTTTCATACAGAAGATTCCAAAAAAAGTATTCCTGCTTTTATGGATGAAATGCGTCGGTTGCCGGAAGTGAAGGCGGTGAGCAGGGCCAATAATTATATTAGCCAGTTTGTATTTAATGACATGAATTATTACACTGCCGGAGGTAATATGTCCACGGCAGAGGACATCAGGTTTATGGTAACTGACGAGCATTTTGTAAAAGCCAGCGGTATTCAATTAATTAGCGGCAGGGATTTCAGGATGCATGATTCAGGCCGTGTGCTGGTTAATGAAACCGTGGTCAGGCGGTTTGGATTGAAAAATGAAACGGCGCCGGGAACCCGGATATTTACACAACAAAACGATAATAATCCTACTCCCTTGTCTGTGGAGATAGTGGGAGTAATGAAAGATTTTAATTACACTTCACTGCATGATAACATAAAACCATTTATGCTTATCTACCAGGAAGAACGTGATGGTTTATCCAATGTAATTGCATCGGTTGATAGCAGGAACACGGGGGTTCTTCTAGGGAAAATAGAAAGTATATGGAACAAACAAATTCCATCAGCGCCTTTTGAATTTGTTTTTCCCGATGATGAAATACAAAAGCAATATGAAACGGAGATCATTCTTTCAAAGATCATTAATTCGTTTACCCTGATGGCTATACTTATTTCCTGCCTGGGGTTGTTTGGTTTAGCGGCTTTCAGTGCCGAACAGAGAAAAAAAGAGATCGGTATCCGTAAAATTGTGGGAGCAAATGTGGCAGGCATAGTAAACCTGCTTTCAAAAGACTTTATAAAACTGGTATTGATCGCTTTTGTAATTGCTATCCCGATCATTTGGTGGACAATGAATAACTGGCTGCAGGCATTTGCTTACCGGATAGATATTAGCTGGTGGATGTTTGCTTTAGCCGGGTTAATAGCTATTACTATTGCAATGTTAACGGTGAGTTTCCAGGCTATTAAAGCGGCGATTACCAACCCGGTGAAATCACTCCGAACGGAGTGATGGAATCCCGTTGCATACCGGGATGAAATCATTTAGAAATGAGTGGTGAATTCAGGATGCATTTCGCGATGAAGTCAATGCGAGCAGAGTGGCGCAAAGAATTGAATAAAATTTTTGGATGCCAAAAAATTATTTCGAAATTCCTGGGAAGGATAATAAATAATGGAGGAAGTGTGCATTAACCAAATGTAAGAAACGAAAAAATGGAAATGAACGGCTAAAATAAAAATAAAAAAATGAAAACATGAGAACCATCATATTATTTAGTCTCATTTTAAGCTTGTTAAATTTCAAGGCAATCACTCAAAACAATAATAGGCCTGTTAACGGCAGTTCTGAAAACTGGACTGTTTTTAACAGGAATGTCACTTATAGTGATGGTGTCATTCATTTAAATGCACAGGAAAATGATGGCCTGCTATGGGTTAACGCTGCGGATTTCAAAAATGGTATAATCGAATTAGACATCAAAGGAAAAAATGAACCGGGCCGGAGTTTTGTTGGATTAGCTTTTCATGGACTTGATAATACTACGTTTGATGCTGTCTATTTCCGTCCATTTAATTTCAAAAACCCGGAAAGACATTCCCATTCCGTTCAATACATCTCAGAGCCGGATTACGGCTGGTCCAAATTGAGAAATACTTTCCCTGGTAAATATGAAAATAGTATAAACCCTGTACCTGATCCTGATGGTTGGTTTCATGCTAAAATTGTTGTGAAATATCCAAAAGTAAGTGTCTATGTGAATAGATCGGAGAAAGCCTCATTAGAAATAGATCAGATCAGTATGCGGAAGGGTGGTATGATTGGGATTTGGGTGGGCAATGGTTCAGAAGGGTGGTTTAAGAATTTTAGAATTACTGCCACTAACTAATAAATTCAGAATAGTATTTAATAGTATGATCTCCTTCATGTAAATAGTTTAAAACAGAAAAATATTCATCATCATGATAAAGAACTATTTTAAAACAGCCTTTAGAAATCTAAGACGAAACAGTAGTTATACTTTTATAAATATAGCCGGTCTGGCTATTGGAATCGCAGCCAGCCTGCTGATCTTCCTGGTCATTCGATTTGAATCCAGCTTTGATAATTTTCATTCTAAAAAAGATAATATTTACCGGGTATGCAGTGAGTTTCATACACAGGATGGTATCGGCCATTCTGCTGGCATTCCATTTCCTGTAGGTAAGGGTTTGCGCATTGATTATCCATGGTTAAAAGGAGTAGCTTCTATTTACCGGATGGGGGAAGGTCAAATAACCATTGAAGATGAAAAAGATGAAACCCCCAAAAAATTCAATGGCGATAATGTTTATTATGCGGAGCCGGAATTTTTTAAATTATTTGATTTTAAATGGCTATCCGGTGATCCTCAAAGTGTATTAAAAGAACCCAATACAGCAGCGGTAACACAGGAGATAGCAGAAAAGTTTTTTGGTAACTGGCAGTCAGCTATTGGAAAAACTATTAAGCACGATAATCAATACCTGTACAAGATCGCCGGCATTATTAAAAATGTTCCGGCCAATACGGATTTTCCATTAAGTATTGTTGTTTCTTATTCTACATTGGCTGGTACTCATATAAAAAGAAACCTTAACGATTGGATGAGCACCTATAGCGAGGCTTATACATTTGTTGAATTGCCGGATGATTATTCACCAGCCAAATTCAAAACGGAACTGGAAGCCTTTGCCAAAAGGCATAAAAACCCGGAAGATGCAAAAGATGCTTATGCTGTTCAGCTTCTTTCTGATATTCACTTTAATGATGAATATGGAAATTTCAGAGACCATACATTTAGCCGTTCGTTAATTACTGCATTAACCCTGATCGGCATTTTTCTGATCCTTATTGCCTGTGTTAATTTTATTAACCTTGCCACAGCCCAGGCTGTCAATCGCTCCAAAGAAGTGGGAGTAAGAAAAGTATTGGGAGGAAATCGTCTGCAACTGGCTTTACAATTCCTAAGCGAAACAGCCCTTATTACCATCGCATCTGTTCTTGTGGCTGTAGTCCTGGCAAAAGCCGCTCTTCCATTTCTTAATAAATTATTGGAAGTGCATATGAACATGAGTTTTACCACCGACGCTGCATTAATCCTTTTTTTAGCTGCAACAATCATTGCTGTTACATTTTTATCCGGTATATACCCGGCACTTATTTTATCGGGATTCAATCCCATAGCTGCATTAAAAAGTAAGGTCACCGCAAAAATGGTGGGCGGTATTTCACTAAGAAGAGGGTTGGTGATTGTTCAATTTGCTATTGCGCATATTTTAATTATAGGAACCGTAGTTGTTATTATTCAAATGAATTTTTTCAGAAACGCTTCTCTTGGTTTTGATAAAGCAGCTATTATTAACGTTCCGATTCCTGGTGACAGCATCAGCCATACTAAAATTGATGCCTTGCGAAACCAATTGTTGCAAAACCCTGGAATAATAAGTGCCAGTTTTAGTTACTCAAGCCCATCTGCAAATGGCAACTGGCAAAGCGATTTTCAGTTTGATCATAATCCAAAAAATACCAACTTTAGCGCCAACCTGAAATGGGCCGATACTAAATATTTTAAAACCTACGGCATTCAGTTTGTCGCCGGAAGACCTTATCAGGAATCAGATACGGTTCGGGAATTTGTGGTTAATGAAACCCTGTTGAAAAAATTGGGAATTACAAACCCGAAGGAAGCTTTGGGTAAAGAAATCAGTTTCTGGGATGGAAGTAAAGTGGCATTGATTGTCGGTGTGATAAAAGATTTTAATTCTTATTCCTTGCGCCAGCCGATGGCACCGGTTGTACTAAGCACCTGGAAAAATGTGTACCAAACCATCAACATAAAAATAAATCGCGGCGCAGAAAAAGCAATTCTTGCCTTTGTTGAAAAGATCTGGAACCAGGCTTATCCTGACTATGTATATGAATATAAATTCCTGGATGAAACCATACAAAATTTTTACAAACAGGAAACCCAGTTGTCTTTACTCTATAAATTATTTGCAGCCATAGCCATCTTTATCAGTTGCCTGGGGCTTTATGGGCTGGTATCATTTATGGCCTTACAGCGGACCAAAGAAATGGGTATAAGAAAAGTGCTGGGGGCAAATGCCGGAAATATCGTGTACCTGCTTTCTAAAGAATTTACATTATTAATAATTATTGCGTTTGCAATAGCTGGCCCGCTGGCTTATTATATAATGCATAGCTGGCTTCAGAACTATTCCTATCGCATTAACCTGGGTGCGTCGGTTTTTATGCTGGCTATTGTAAGCTCAATTATCATTGCATGGATAACAGTTGGACACCGGGCGATTAAAGCGGCCCTTGCAAATCCGGTGAAATCACTCCGAACGGAGTGATAAAATCCCGGCGCATATCGGGATGAAGTCGGTGCGAACAGAGTGAAGAAAAAAAAAGATTAAAAAATATTGCCATGATAAAAAATTATTTTAAAGTCGCTTTTCGCTACTTACTGCGCAATAAGGGATATACAACTATTAATATTGCCGGCCTGGCTATTGGTGTTACTTGCTGTGTTCTGATGATGTTATTTGTACGTAGTGAATGGAGCTATGACAAATTTCATTCAAAAGGCAATCGTATTTATCGCTTGTGGCAGGAAGAGAAATATGAAGGACAGGATTTTATTAATACGGTTACTCCACTCTCGGCTGCCGGTGTTATCCAGGCACATTATCCTGAGGTAGAATTGACTTGCCGGGTTTTTGCTACCAACCCAATCATCAAAGTGGGGCAAAATTCTTTTACTGACGCCCTTCGTATGGTTGATTCTTCCTTTTTCAACCTGTTCGATTTTAAAATGATTGAAGGAAATAAGCAAGATCCTTTTCCTTCAATCAATACCGTTTTACTGACTAAAGAAACGGCGAAAAAATATTTTGGCTCTTCCAATCCAATGGGTCAGCATATGGAGATTCAATTAGGTGATAATAAAGTATTGTTTGCAGTGGGCGGAATAGTACAAAAGGCGCCGGAAGAATCCAGCATAAAATACAGCCTGCTGATCTCATATGCCAATGCAAAGGAAATATTTGGTCCAAATGCCTTCAAAAGTTGGTTCAATGTGCAAGCCGAGAGTTATGTTTTATTGAAAAAAGATTCAGATCCTTCAGAACTGGAAAATAAATTTCCGGTTATGATAAAACAATACCTGGGTGAAAATTATAAGGAAGGAAGTTTCTTTTTTCACCTGCAACCTATTTCAGATATTCATTTAAATAATAAATTGCCGGAGGGTAATGAACCCATCAGCAACTCAAAATACTCCTACATTTTAGGAACGATCGGCATTTTGATTTTGTTGATTGCCTGTATCAACTTTATTATTCTTTCTTTAGGTCGTTCCGCAACAAGGGCTTTGGAAGTAGGCGTACGAAAGGTAATGGGTGCGGATCGGCAACAACTCATCAGGCAATTTTGGGGTGAAGCATTTATTATGACGCTGGCAGCATTTATCATCGGATTATTAAGTGCTGTTGTTTTACTAAAACCGTTCAACGCAATTGTTCAGCGTAATTTGACTTTGCAATTGGATTCTTCTTTTTTTATTTTCTGTTTATTGCTGGTTGGTCTTGTTGCTATAATAGCTGGTATATATCCGGCAATCATTCTCTCCGGTTTTAAACCTGTTGAAGTATTAAAAGGCAAATTGAAAATGAATGTGACTACCGGTTGGTTAAGACGCTCCCTGGTAGTGGGACAATTTACCGCTTCTATCGCCCTGATCATTTGCACTATTGCAGTTACTAAACAAATGAATTACCTGGCCGGAAAAGATCTGGGGTACCAGAAAGAAAAAAGAGTGGTAATAGAAACCAGCACGCCATTAAGAGAAGGAACCAAACTGGCTGATCTGTACCGCACCGCGATTCTGAAAAATCCACAGGTAATTGACGCTGCAGTTTCCGCTTACAGTTTTGCTGAAACACCCTGGATAGAATTAGGATTTACCGATGATAAGAATGTGTACCGGAGTTTTCAGTATAATTCGATTGATCCGCATTTCCTTGAAACTATGGAGATACAAATGGTTTCCGGAAGGGCTTTTGCCGCAGGCAATATGGCTGATATTTCTTCAGGTGCAATCGTTAATGAAACATTTGTAAAGGAATTTCAATTAGAGGATCCAGTTGGTAAAAAACTTCCCGGGCCTTTTGATCAACAGATCATCGGGGTGGTAAAGGACTTTAATTATATGTCACTCCACAATAAAGTGAGACCACTCCTGCTGACTATTCAACCCGATTCTATTTTTCGCCGAACGGAGAATATTGCTTTTGTAATGCCCCCACAACCACGAATATCGGTTCGCCTGAAAGCCGGCGATATCGGAAAGGACATTGATGCACTAAAGCAAAGCTGGAGCGGCATTGCGCCGGGGCAGGATTTTGAATTTAAGTTCCTGGACGAATCCCTTGCCTCGCTTTACAGGACAGAAAAACGCACAAGTACCATTGTGAAAATTGCTTCCGCTCTTTCTATTTTTATTGCATGTATGGGATTGTTTGGATTGGCAACACTTGCCGTTGCCAGAAGAACAAAAGAAATAGGCATCCGGAAAGTACTTGGTGCCAGGGTGATTAATCTTGTCGGGTTATTATCAAAAGATTTTGCATGGATGATTATTATAGCTGCATTTATTGCCTTTCCCCTCGCTGCCTGGTTTATCAGCGACTGGTTAAAGGATTTTGCATACCGCACTTCAGTGAGTTGGTGGATCTACCTCGTTGCGGGATTAGTGGCATTGGTAATTGCTATGCTGACCATTGGTGTACAAACAATCAAAGCAGCGTTTACGAATCCGGTTAATTCGTTGCGAACGGAATAGTGTGACTGCATCTACGAGCAAAATATAGCAGGAAACAAAAGTTTTTAAGAACAGAAATTAGAGAAATAAAACCTGATAAAATAATCACATGAGAAATGAATCAAATTGTATTAATCATTAAATGATCTGTCATGTGGAGAAATTATTTTTTGGTAGCATTAAGAGGACTTAAAAAAAACAAGGTCTTTTCGTTCATTAATATTTTTGGCCTGGCTTTGGGCATTACCTGCAGCCTGCTGATTATGCTTTGGGTGCAGGATGAACGAAGCATAGATAATTTTCATGCAAATGGCAACCGGCTTTTTACTGTTTATGAAAGACAATATATTGATGGAAAAATTGATGCGGGTTATTATACACCAGGATTGTTAGCGGAAGAAATGAAAAAAGTTATTCCTGAAGTGGAAAAAGCTTCGGGATTTGCCTGGGATACACCTGATCTTTTTACTTTTGAAGCCGGCAATAAAATTATAAAGCAGGAAGGTTGTTTTGCCGGCGAAGATTTTTTTCAAATGTTCAGCTATCCATTGCTGAAAGGTAATGCCTCCACGGCTTTAAGTAGTCCGTTGAGCCTGGTAATTTCTGAGGATATGGCCAACCAGTTTTTCGGCAGCGCTGACGCAGCTATCGGAAAAACGATGCGGTGGGAAAATCAAAAGGACCTCACTGTGACCGCCGTATTCGCAAATATCCCGAAGAATGCTTCCGTTAAATTTAGTTTCCTTATTAATTGGGCAACTTTTTTTGATGGAAATGGCTGGGCAAAAGAATGGGGTAATAATGGACCGCGAACCTATCTTTTGCTTCGGGCGGATGCTGACCCGGTATTAGTGCGTAACAAGATCAAAAAATTTCTGGATGGCTATAATAAAGAGCAAAGTTCGAGTTTTAGAATAGAATTGGGGTTGCAAAGATTTGGCGATATGCATCTATATTCAAGGTTCAGCAACGGAGAAATTGATGGCGGCCGCATAGAATATATAAAACTTTTTAGCCTCGTAGCTATATTTATTCTTTTAATTGCTTGTGTTAATTTCATGAACCTCACTACCGCCCGGTCAGCTAAAAGAGCAAAGGAGATCGGTGTAAGAAAAGTTGTGGGTGCTGTGCGTTCAAAATTGATGCGGCAATTTTTGAGTGAAGCATTGTTTATTACCATGCTCGCTGTTGTTTTATCATTGATATTATTATCCTTTTTACTACCTGCTTTTAACCAGCTCACTGGTAAAGCCATCAGCCTGCCATTTGATGATTTTCAATTCTGGATGAGATTAATTGTGTTGACATTGATTACCGGGTTAATTGCGGGAAGTTACCCCTCTTTATTTCTGTCTTCATTCAAGCCGATCACAATATTAAAAGGGAAATTGAAATTCAGTAGCAGTGCGACGCTTTTCAGAAAGGGATTGGTTGTTTTTCAATTTGTGCTTTCCATTGTTCTCATCATCGGAACCATTGTTGTATCCCGGCAAATTGATTATGTACAAAACACCAACCTTGGATACGACCGGGAGAACTTGTTGTATATCCCACTTGAAGGAGATATCACAAAGCAGTACACTGTTTTCAAGCAGGAGGCATTAAAAATGCCGGGAATAAAATTCATCACCCGCATCACCCAAGCTCCCACAGAAATTAGCAATGGTACCGGTGGTGTGGATTGGGATGGTAAAGAACCCAATACTACACCCCAGTTTACGCAGGCGTCCATCGGTTATGATTTCACAAAAACGATGAACCTGTCATTAGCCGAAGGCCGCGATCTGTCCCGCGATTTTATCACCGATTCCGTGGGATATATTCTGAATGAAACGGGTTTATTAAAAACAGGAATTAAAGATCCCATCGGTAAGCGTTTAACGTTTTGGGGGCGAAAGGGAACTATTGTTGGTATTGTTAAAGATTTTCATTTTTCGTCTCTGCATGATCCGATCAAACCGCTTGTTTTACGATTTGGTGAAAACGAAGGGTATGGAAATGTATTGGTTCGGACAGAACCCGGTAAGACAAAGCTGGCTTTAAAAAACCTGGAGAAATTGTGTAAACAAATGAATCCAAAATTTCCCTTTACCTATTATTTTTCTGATGAGCAATACCAGAAACTTTACAGGAGTGAACAGGTAGTAAGTAAATTATCAAACTGGTTTGCTTTTCTCGCCATATTAATTTCATGTCTTGGTTTATTGGGCCTGGCTATGTTTACTGCTGAGCAGCGGACAAAGGAAATTGGTATACGCAAGGTGCTGGGTGCAAGTATGATTTCACTGTTTGGTTTACTGTCAAAAGATTTTTTGAAGCTGATCATTATCTCCTTGATAATAGCATCACCACTTGCATGGTTGGCCATGAACAAATGGCTTATGAATTTTGCCTACCAGGTACAAATTGGTTGGTGGGTATTCATCGTAGCAGGCATGTTGGTAATAATCATTGCTGCATTAACGGTAAGTACACAGGCTATCAGGGCGGCCATTGCTAATCCGGTAAAAGCATTGAGAAGTGAATAACTAAAAAAAAATGATTCGGAATTGTGCACTTGAAATATAAATCATCTGGTACAAATTAATTAACAGCACCATGATAAAAAGTATTTTCCTTACATCGCTCCGGAATATTTCAAAAAATCCTTTGTTTTCTTTTATCAATATTTTCGGATTGTCCGTAAGCATGTCATTGGGATTGTTGATCATACTAATTATAAAGGACCAATATTCCTATGATAATTTTCACCTGGATGCAAGCAGGATATACCGGATTAATACCGGCGCCATAAGAGAAGGAGGAGGACGGGAAAATTATGCATCCACTCCCTATGTCCTGGGTGCTGCGGTAAAAGATGGATATTCCTTTACGGAAAATGTAGTACGCATCAACAGACAACTGAATGGTGATGTGCAATATCAAAATGTGACCGTTCCTGTTTATGGTTTTTTTGCCGACCCGGATTTTTTAGAGGTTTTTAATTTCAAGCTGGAAAAAGGCAACCCATCCACTGCATTAAATGAACCAGACGGTATTTTACTTACTGCCGGTACCGCTAAAAAAATATTTGGCAATGCGGATCCCATGGGAAGGGTAGTAGAGTTAAAAGGCTATGGCCAGTTTACGGTAAATGGTGTTATCGAGCCCTTTGCCGGCAACACCCATTTTGATTTTGAAGTTATCGCTTCCCCAGCAGCATTACCCGGCCTGGAAAAACGAGGGGCCATCATGAACACTCTTGTTAACTGGAACAATTATTATTCAAGTTATGTATATGTAAAATTAAAAGAAGGAATAAACAAAAGGGAAGTAACCGCTGCATTGGCAGCCATATCTAAAAAGAATTATAGCGGAAGAAAATTGGAAACAAGGGATAAGGGTTATGAGTTCTATCTCCAATCCTTACAAAAAATTTCTCCCGGGCCCATTCTGTCCAACAATATGGGAAAGGCTTTGCCGGAATTGGTTTTATTGTTTTTAGCTATACTTGCTTTTGTTATTTTGTTGATGGCGGGTTTAAATTATACCAACCTGATGATTGCAAAATCATTAAAGCGAAGCCGTGAAATAGGCGTACGCAAAGTGATGGGTGCCAGCCGCAGTCATGTGTTCTGGCAATTTATTGGTGAGTCTGTTGTGTTTGCTTTGGTTTCCCTTGCTGCATCTTATTTCCTCCTTCAATTTTTAAAAACAGCTTTTCTCCAATTGCATCTCACACAGGAATTTTCTATTTCACTCACAGAAAGTAGTAGCGTCTATTTGTATTTTATTTTGTTTGCTCTTCTGGTTGGTTTTTTAGCCGGTTTGTTGCCTGCCGGATATTTGTCCGGATTTAAGCCCGTATTGGTTTTGAAAGATATGATCGGTAAAAAAGTAAATACCAGGCAATGGCTCCGCAAAGCTTTGATGGTAGCTCAGTTTACTTTCAGTATGGTATTTATCGCTACGGTGCTGATGGTCTATTTCCAGATGAATTTTATGTTGAATGCTGATTATAAATTCAATGATAAAAACCTGATGAATGTACGAACAGGGGGGCAGGATTATAAGAAACTTGCCATGGAACTACAATCAGTACCCGGAGTAAAACAAATTGGCTTTGTTTCGCATAGCCTGGGTACATTCCAGGATTATTCGGATGATTACAAACGTAAACCCGGCGACGGTCCTTTTGTCATGCGGGATTTTCGTGCCGACGCTCAATACATTTCTAATCTTCAACTAAAGTTTATTGCCGGACGAAATTTTTCTCCGGATTTGCCTGAAGACAGGGAATCAGAAACAATTATAAATGAAAAAGCCCTGTTTCAATTCGGATTTTCTTCTGCCCGCGAAGCGATTGGTCAACAAATTTATGCAGGTGATTCTATTGGCCTGCAGGTGGTGGGGGTGGTGAGTGATTTTCATTTCCGCCCAATGAATTATGAAATAGGACCTCTTGCATTTCGTTACCGGCCGGCCGATTTCCAGATTATGAGTATTGCATTTGAACCCGGAGCTGAGGAGAGATTAGTAGCAGCTCTGTCGCCCATCTGGAAAAAAATAGATCCGGTTCATCCCTTGCAGCATAGCCTGATGCATGATGAAATAACAGATGCTTATGAAGTCTCCGGCTTTACAGACGTGCTGAAAATTATGCAATATGTTTCGTTTCTTTCTATAGTATTAGCCTGCCTGGGAATTTTGGGGATGGTGATGTACCAAACCCAGTTGCGGATAAAGGAGATTAGTGTGCGCAAGGTAATGGGGGCTGGCGTAAAGGATGTAACTCTTTTACTCAGCCGTTCCTTTATGTGGCTAATAGCTATTGGTATTGTGATTGGCATTCCGCTAAGCTTTCTGTTGGGTAATCTCTTTTTGGAAAATTATGCCTACAGAATTTCAAATGTATTATGGTTAATTCTTACCGGAGTCTTAATTACCGGTTTGCTGGGACTGGTTACCATTTGTTCGCAGACAATAAAAGCGGCAATGAACAATCCTGCAAAATCGTTGAGATCGGAATAGCAATAAATATTTAGAATAAGCATCGGAGTTTTAATTCGCATCTTAAATATTAAAAGTGTACGGATTTAAAAGTAAGGTGTTCGTTTTCGTACACCCGGGTAAATCATCGTATTACAAAGAGTTGGTTTTAATAATTTTATCTATTGGCATGGCTGTTGGGTGATGATGGCATAAATAAACCCTGAACTAAACCTATAGCTATGTTTCAAAAAACTTTTACGGCAGTGGTTCGGAATTTCAAGACTATTACAAATGGATTTCTGAAACTAATAGATACTTCTGTATCGCTAATAGTTTGCCTGATGGCTAAGGATTTTATCGCATTTGTTATCGGATCTTTTTTAATTGCATTGCCTGCCGCATGGTGGCTCATGAATAACGGGATACCTGATTTTCTTTACCTGGCTTCTAAGATCGGTTGGCTGTCTTATAATAACATTCGCTGTTTTGATTTTGTTTGCATTGCTTATTTTGAGTATCCGGACTATAAGATCGGCTTTTGAAAACCCGGTACGACCATTAAGAACAGTATAAAACTTCAATGTTTAAAAATTATTTAAAAATAGCCTGGCGGAATTTGTTACGACGAAAATTTTATTCGGCGATAAATATTATTGGATTATCGTTAGGTGTAGCATTCGTTTTTTTGATAAGCAGTTATGTATGGCAAGAGTTACAGGTAAATAGCAATATTAAAAATGTTAACAGGATATTTTTGTTACAAACCAGCCATCATGGTTCCGTGGGTACGGTTGCAGCGCCTTCACCATTTGCGCAGGAATTAAAAGAGGCATATCCCGACCATGTATCCAATTTTTATCGATCGTTTTGGAAAAGTACAATTATCTCGAACGGAGAAAAACATTTCAGAGATAATGTGCAGGTAGGGGACAGTACATTAATTGAAATGTTTGGGTTTTCATTACTATATGGTAACCCAGCCACTTTGTTTGATGATCCCGGTGCTGTTGTAATTACTGCTGAACGAGCATTGAAATTTTTTGGGAGCACAAGTATTTTAGGCAAAACCCTTACTATTCAAAACAACGAAGAACAAAAACAAGACTTTGTTGTGACTGGCGTATTGAAGGATTTTCCCGCTAGTTCTATAAATACTGTCAGGGCAAATGCTAAGGTATCGGTTAATTCAGTTTTTCTATCTGTTAGTGGAGTAAAGCAATTTTATAAAGGGGAGGATTTTCAAAATTGGCAGGCGTTAAGCAATAGTTATGTAGAATTGAAAGAAGGGCTTAATCCTGGCAACCTGGTACAGCCGATTCGTCAGCTCATAGACTCCCGTGTTCCGGCAAAAAGTAAAGATGGGCTGCAAGTCAGTCTCATACCTTTATCTAGTTATCATTTAGACGCAAACAATGGGATTATCAGAAAAATTGTTTATGCACTTACTCTAACAGCTTTGTTTATTTTAATAATGGCAATTGTGAATTTTGTTAATATGTCTGTTGCCAGTTCAATGTCAAGGTTAAAAGAAATTGGGTTACGCAAAGTAATGGGCGGAATGAAGAGACAATTGATTTTGCAATTTCTTATCGAAGCAACAATAATTTCTTTTAGTGCAGTTGTTTTTTCATTGTTTATTTATCAATTTTTTCAACCATTGACTTTCACATTGCTGGGAAAGGAGCTTCCGCAATTATCTTCATTTCCATTTTATTTTATCTGCATACCTGTTCTCCTCGCTCTTTGTATGGGGTTGCTCTCCGGAATTTATCCTGCTCTTATATTATCTTCTGTCAGTACAGCAGAATCAGTAAAAGGAAAACTAAAAGGAGTTAAGGAAAATATTTTCCTGAGAAAATCGCTAATTGGATTCCAATTCTTTATTGCCATAATAGTTTTTATTTCCGCAACTGTTATTGCCAGGCAAGTCAATTTTTTCCTGAACACAAACCTTGGCTTTGATAAAGACCAAATATTGAATGTTGAATTGCCCCGCAACTGGACAGCGGCCGGTGTAAAGAAGATGCAGACCTTAAGAAATGAAATAGCTGCGTTAAAGGGTGTAGCAGCGGCTTCAGTTTCTTATTCGATTCCTAATCGTAATACTTCAGGGAGCCCGGCTTTTTATAAGTCAGAAGGTAATCCTTCAAATATAGTAGAGCCTGCCGCAATTGTTGCCGACGAAAAATATGCAGAAACTTTTGGGATTCATATTATAGAAGGCTCTTTTTTCAGTGCGGCAAATACACACTATGATTCCTCCACAATTGTTGTGAACGAGGCGTTTGTAAAAGCTTTGAAATGGGGTTCAGCTAATGAGGCAATCGGCAGAAAGTTAATAAGACAAGATAATAATGAAAGCTATGCTATTTGCGGTGTGGTTAAAGATTATCATTTTGAATCAAAACATGAGGCAATAAATCCATTGGCATTTTTTCATATACAAGGCGCTGAGATTTTCCGGTTTATATCAATAAGGCTAGATCCTTCAAATATGGAAGAAACCATATCTGGTATTGAAGAAAAATGGAAAACATTGGTGCCGGGTTCACCCTTTGATTATTCATTTATGAACGAAACTATAGCGGTTGTTTATAAATCGGAAATACAACTTAAAAAAGCGTCTTACTTTGCAACCATATTGGCGTTAGCAATAGTGATGCTGGGAATCATTGGAATGGTTTCGTTAAGTATTGTTAAAAGAACCCGTGAAATTGGTATTCGGAAGGTTCTGGGAATATCTGTTTCAGGGATTATCCTGTTTTTTGTCAAAGATATTTTCTGGGTAATGCTTGCATCCAATTTAATCGCATGGCCAGCTTCATATTTTATATTAGAGAAATGGCTTAATGAATATACTTATCGTATCGGGATAGATGTCTATCCATTTATAATGGTTTCTTTTTTACTTATTTTTTCAACTTTGCTATTGATCACTATTCAAACAGCAAAAGCGGCCACCAGAAATCCTGTTACTAGTTTACGAACAGAATAAAAAAGCAAATTATGCTCGAATTAAAACATATCTACAAATGGGTGAACACCGGCAATAACCGGACTTTTATTTTAAAAGACATTAACCTGTCTATAAAAGAAGGAGAATTTATTTCAATCATGGGGCCTTCCGGCTCGGGTAAGTCAACTTTATTAAATGTAATTGGTATGCTGGATGAATTCAATGAAGGAGAATATAATTTTCTGCATGAGTCGGTGCATAAGATGAAAGAAAAACAGCGATCCGGACTATATAAACAATACATTGGATTTGTTTTCCAGGCCTACCACCTGATTGATGAATTGACGGTATATGAAAATATAGAAACACCATTGATATACCAGGATGTAAAAGGATCAGAAAGAAAGGCATTGGTAGCCGATATGCTCGACAGGTTCCAGATAGTAGGGAAGAAAGATCTATTTCCGGCCCAGCTTTCAGGAGGGCAGCAACAACTGGTAGGTATAGCAAGAGCATTGATCGCCAAACCTAAATTATTGCTGGCCGATGAACCTACCGGTAATCTCAATTCAAAACAGGGAGAGGAGATCATGGAGCTTTTTAAACAGCTCAATGATGAAGGGGTTACCATTATACAGGTGACTCACTCAGAAAAAAATGCAGGTTATGGCAAACGCATTATCCATTTGCTGGATGGTATGGTGGAGCGGAGTTAAATTCCGTCTTCGATATTATATGGCTTAAACAATTGAATTGAATAATAATGAACAAAAGTTTTTTTAGTGCTTTATTTCTAACCATTTTTACGGTAACGGTCTTTTCGCAAACCCTTAGCTTGCGGCAGTGCATTGAAACCGGGATAGCCAATAATTTTGATGTACAGCAAAGATTGTTGCAGGCACAGAGTGATGAAGCAAACTGGAAGCAGTCGAGACTGAATATGTTTCCTGATCTGAATGCCAGCGCCGGCCACAGCTTTAACCAGGGACGAAGTATTGACCCCTTTACCAATTCACCGGTAACCCAATCATTCAATTCATCTAATTACAGTATTGGCAGTGCTGTTACTTTGTTTAACGGCCTGGCTATTCAGAATAATATCAAACAAAATTCATTGACCTACCAGGCTTCTAAACTGGATTGGCAACAGGAGAAAGATAATCTTACCATCAATATTATCCTGGCCTATCTCCAGGTGTTGAGCAATGCCGATCAATTGGAGCAGGCGAAAAGCCAGGCTGATTTATCATCGCAGCAAGTTGAACGGCTGAATGTACTGAATAACGAAGGCGCTATAAAACCTTCTGACCTTTTTGATTTAAAAGGGCAATATGCAAGTGACCAGTTAGCCATCATCAATATTCAGAATATCCTGGAAACTGCGAAGGTCAACCTGAGCCAGTTGATGAATGTGCCCTATAATAAAGACATGTTGCTGGAAAGAATTGAAGCCGCATCTTATGCCACCCGGTATGAAGAAACACCTGATCAAATATACCGGGAAGCCCTGGAACATTTAGCATTGATCAAAGCTGCTGACCTTCGGCAACAAAGTGCTGCCCGGGCTATTAAAGTAGCCAGGGGTCAGCTTTTCCCAACTTTACAATTTAACGGCTCTGCATTTACCAATTATTCCAGTGTGGCTATGCAAAGTAAATATGTCAATACCACAGATGTTACATCATCCGATTATGTGCTGGTCAATGGGGCACCATCCCCGGTCATTTACAAAAGAGATAATTTCAGTGCGGGCAAGATCAATTATAATGATCAGCTCAATAATAATCTCTATACTTCCGTTGGGTTTAATTTAAATATTCCCATTTTCAATTCATTGCGGCAACGAAATCGTATTAAGCAGGCAAAGATCATTTTAAAAACCAGGGAACTGGCTCTTACTACCACCAAAACGCAATTGAGCCAGGCTATTGACCAGGCGTATATAAATATGAATTCCGCTTCGGACCGGTATAAAACAACCCTGGAACAGGTGAATGCTTTTAGTGAATCGTTCCGTGCTGCCGGAATCCGTTTTCAGCAGGGTGTCGGAAACTCTATTGATTACCTGACGGCAAAGAATAACCTGGACAGGTCTAATATCAATTTAATCATTGCAAAATATGATTTTGTATTGAGGACGAAAATCCTTGATTATTACCAGGGCAAACCATTGTGGTAAGGGACCGTAAATAAATTCTAAGGATGATCAACTGGTTTTATAGATGCATTTATAATCTTATAAATTTTACCATCAGACTTGGTAAGGAAATATAATTCACCGGTATGATCCCTTCCAAAATGCAGATCTACCCGGTTGGATCCGCTGAGTTGATGAAAGGTTTTAACCACGCCATTAAAGGCTACTTTCAATTCTTTGATGGTAGCCCTGTTTCCAGGCTTTATTTCACTCATATTCGTATAAAACAAACGGCCGGTTGGTATATCGCCAAAGAAGTATTTTCCTTTTAGCAGGGGTATTGCATTACCCGTGTATTCATATCCACCGGAAATAGCCAGTCCTTCATCATGGTCATATTCCACTACCGGGTAGGTAATGTGATGAATACTGTCATCTTGTTTTAATGGAAATACAGATTCTAAATTGGTCCTGGGTTCATTTACAAAACTTCCTTCTCTTATCGGCCATCCGCAATCCTGTCCCGGTGAAACAATATACAAGGACTCCATATTTTTTTGCCCGATATTACAGACAAGCATTTGGCCTGACCGGCTCCAGGTAATCCGGTGCGGGTTTCTGAAACCATATGCATATATTTCACCAAGAGCTCCCGGATTATTTTTTGCAAAAGGATTTTTTTCAGGGATACCGTATTTCCCGTTCTTACTGTTTCTTCCGGCCGGGTCAATACGAAGAACAGCGCCCCATATTTTTCCTTTGTTATGCGTCAGGAAATCATATCCATTTTCTACGGCACCACCATCGCCGACGCCGATATATAAAAGTCCATAATCTTCGCTTCCGGGTTTGCTTAATGGATTGAAAATAATTTCCTGGAAACCATGTATTGGGCTAACCATATCGGCCCTTAGTATTTCCCGGCCCGTGCCTCTAAAAGGAAAACCATTTGGATCTTTTGTTTTCCATTCGGTTAAAACCCATTGTAACGCACTTTTAATTGTATCTGCATAATCAAAATCTGCCCTGGCAGAACGACCCGGTTCTGTATGTGTGGTATACAATAAACCGTTCTTTAAAAATTGCGGATGAAAAGCAAAACTCCCAAAACCACTGGCCAGCCCTGGTTGATGGATGAAAGCAGGTTTAAGTTTCGCCATATCCATGTAAACAGCCTGCTTACTATTTTGAAGGTTATATAATTTACCACGAAGATCAAGAATAAACAGTCCTCCGTTCGATGGACGATCTTCCATTTTTGTTATTCTTGTTAATGGCATTTGTCCGCTGTCACCTGACGGAGGCATTTGGGTTACCAGCTCAAGGCCGGCAACCAATCCTGAAAATTGGATGGGTTCCGGAATAGGATTTTTTATGGAGCCAGGCACTTCCTTAATCGGATGTAATGATCCCTGTTTCGAGTTAATATAGGCAATAATAGCATTGATATCTTCTTCACCGAGGGCGGGAAATGAGGGCATTACCGTTTGATAGGTTTCAACTAATTGCTGTGCTCTATTATCGCCGGAAGCGATAACCTCTTTGGGGTCTTTAATAAAATGCCGGATCCAAATCAATGAAACATTTCCAATTAACCCGCTTAAATGAGGGGCCATACCATTCCGTTTGAAATTATGGCAACCACTGCAGTTTTTATTGAATATCTTTTCTCCTTTTGCAATGCTGGTGGTGTCTGCGGCAATAAGATTTTCTCCTGCAGTATTTCTTATTTTGCAGGAAAATAAAAACACAAGAATGGAAATGGTGACCAGTTTAACTAAAAGTTTGCTTTGCAATCGTAAAAATTATAAATGACATAAACTATAAGCGGGATAAAGTGAGCCCTCCATCTATCATAATCACCTGCCCGGTTGAATAAGGAAATAACCCGGTAGCCAGGACGCTCACAGCTTTACCTACATCATCTGGCTGGCCCCAGCGATTCTGTACACATAAACCCTCGCTGAACAGCCGGTCATATTTTTCTTTCACACCCGATGTCATATCTGTATATATCACACCGGGGCGAACTTCATACACTGGAATATCAAATTCACCGAGACGTACGGCAAACAATTTAGTAACCATACTCAACCCGGCTTTGGATATACAATATTCGCCCCGGTTTACTGATGCCACTGTAGCCGACATGGATGATACATTGACGATACATCCTTCGAATAAAACATCTTCTTTTTTTTGTTTGATCATCCAATTGGAAACATGTTGCGAGAGAAAAAAGGCCGATTTTAAATTGGTGGAAATTATTTCATCAAAACTTTCTTCACTTGTTTCCAGAACGTCCTTTCTTTCCCTGGGCGCCATTCCGGCATTATTGACCAGCACATGAAGCTTTTGGAAATGATCTTCTACCTGTTGAAGAATTTTTTTTCTTTCCCCGGTCAATGAAATATTACCCTGGCAATACAAGACATCTGCCCCCGTTTGACGCAACCTTTCTAAATCTGGTTTTACGGAATTTTCATCACGAATACCGTTGACTGCAATGTCAAAACCCGCTTCAGCAAGATGCTTTGAAATGCTATAACCAATTCCCCGGCTACCACCTGTAATTAATGCTACTTTTTTCATAAAAATATTTCAACGACAGAACTACTTTTTTGTATCATATGTAAAATGATTGTAGGCTTCCATTTTCTCGGCTTTTATAATTCAGGAATATCAACCCAGCACCGTTTATTCCAGCTTTCTATTCCTTTCTCTGCCAGCTGTACACCCTTTGCTCCTTCCATAAGATCCCAGGGAAAAGGTTCATCTTTTACAACATGTTTTAAGAATAATTCCCACTGTACTTTAAATGCATTATCATAAGTTTCCTGTTCAGGCACTTGCGACCATCCGCCAAAAAAATCAATGGGCTGAGCAATATCCGGATTCCATACCGGCTTGGGTGTATTTCCATAATGCTGAATATTACACTCCCGTAAGCCCGCAACTGCAGAACCTTTTGTTCCATCAACCTGTAATGTAAGCAAATCATCACGCCTCACTCTTACTGTCCATGATGAATTGAAATGTGCAATAATTCCATCTTCCAGTTCAAATGTAGCATAGGCCGCATCATCCGCTGTGCATTTATAAGGCTTTCCTGTTCATCGATTCGCTCTGAAATATGCGTAGCGCCCAGGCAGGATACCGCTTTCACTTTTCCAAATACATTGTCGAGAACATAACGCCAGTGGCAAAGCATATCAACAATTATTCCGCCGTCATCTTCTTTCCGGTAGTTCCAGGAAGGACGTTGTGCAGGTATTGAATCACCTTCAAATACCCAATAACCAAATTCACCACGCACAGATAATATTTTACCAAAAAATCCCTGCTGCATCAATCGTTTTAATTTTATGATTCCGGGAAGCCATAATTTATCCTGCACCACTCCATTTTTTACCCCGGCATTTTTGCATAAATGGTAAAGTTCCATCGCTGTTTTTGTATCGACAGCGATTGGTTTTTCGCAATAGATATGCTTTCCTGCTTTTACGGCCTGCTTTACAGCATCGGCCCTTCTTCCCGTTACCTGCGAATCGAAATAAACACTATTATTTTGATCGGCAAGCGCCTCATCCAAATCAGTTGTCATTTTTTTTATCCCGGATAGCACACCTAGTTTTTGCAACTTATTTATATCACGGCCAACCAGCACCGGATCGGGCATTATAGTTTCACCGGGGCTCAGTTTTACGCCGCCTTGTTTTATTATTTCAGCTATGGAGCGCAACAGGTGTTGGTTTGTTCCCATACGGCCGGTTACGCCATTCATGATAATACCAATTTTATGTTCTTTCATTGTCTATGATTTTTCCTGGTAAGCTTTAATTATTTTTTTTAAAAATGTTGCCTGGTCTTGTTGCCAGTATTTGTTGGAAAATATTTCTACTTCATAAAATCCATTAAAGCCTGTGGCTTCCACCCATGACCTGATAGTATTTACAGGTATACATCCGTCTCCCATAAGGCCCCTGTCATTTAACATGTCTGTTGTTGGTGAATTCCAGTCGCAGATATGAAAAGCAAATAAATGCCCGTTTTGCCCGCAACGTTTTATTTCGGATTCAAGATAAGGATCCCACCATAAATGATAAACATCCACGGCCACACCAACGGATGGTGAATTTAATGCTATTGCCATTTCATTTGCTTGTGCCATTGTGTTGATAGCCGATCGGGTATCTGCATACATAGGATGAAGAGGTTCAATTGCCAATTTAATACCTGCTGCTTTTGCATCCGGGATAATAGATGCTATTCCATCTTCTATTTGTTTTCTTGAATCAACTAAAGATTGAGAAGGATCGGCTCCGCATACCAATACGATCATGGGTGCGCCTAGTGTCGCTGCTTCTTCTATGGCTTTTCGATTATCATCAATAGCTTCCTTTCTTTTATTACTGTCCCTGGCAGGAAAAAATCCACCACGGCAAAGCGAAACGATGGTCAGCCCGGCATTCCGTAACATATCGCCTGTCGATTTTATATTTCTGTTCTGTAGTGCATCACGCCATACGGTTATTCCTTTTATTCCCTGCTGCGAATAATTTTTTGCTGCTTCCTCTATGCTCCATGGTTTTGTTGTGATGGTATGCACACATAATTGAGAGAGGTCATTTATTTTTTTTGCACTCATGGAAGGCAATTGAAAAAGGTATAATATTTTTCATTATTTATAATTCGTTGCAGGTACAGGCATACCTCCCGCATATGATAATCGCCCCACATGCTTGATTCATTGTTAGGTATCATGCTTCCTTCCGGTATATGATCCCATCCATTAGGCCGGTGATATATGGAATGCAACAACAATCCCTCGTGTGATTCTGTAAAACTTAAATAGGGCTCATCCAATAAAGTCTCAACAACTTTAAGACCAGCCTGCCAGTAACGATCACCTGATGAATCGTTTTCTTGTTGCAGATATTTGCCTAATCTTAATAATCCCTGCGCAGCAATAGCAGCAGCAGAACTATCAACAGGTTCATGTGCATTAAAAGGGTCAGCGGGTTTTTGGAGATAGTCACCTAGTTTATGAAGGTTGGGTGCGCCGGTATCCCAATAAGGTATTCCATCAGTGCAGGTATTGTCAATATAAAAATCACAGGTAGCTTTTGCGCCTTTTAATAACAGGGATATTATTTTGTTTTTGCCACCAACTGATTCAAATTCTTTTTCATCATAGCTACTCACCCATTCCAGTTCTTCAGCAAAGCCACAGATAGCCCAGGCAAGCCCTCTTGTCCAGGTTGTAAACCCGGTATAACCCTGTTGTGAATTAGGGCAACGATAATTTCCATCCTTTACATTGAATATACTTTCATGGGCAGTGCGTCCACGAATATCATAGCTATCACGTCCTTCACCATAATAAATGGAATAATCTGCGGTAGCCTGTACATGCTGCATGGTTCGGGTCAGTAAATTAATACGTACATCTCCTTCTGCCTGCAGCACATGTCCCAGGCAATGACTGATCACCAATGAGCGGCAGGACCGGATAGTATCAACAAATAAAGAATGCGGCCCGTTAAATGAATGAATAAATCCACCGGATGGAATCGTTGTCCAGCGGCTGGCTTGCACAGCTCCGGAAATTTTCAATGCCAGTTCATAAAAAGATTTTTCCCATTCGTTGAACGGGATCTTGTCTTCCCTCATCAAACGAAGCAGGTTGCCATAGGTACTAACATTATTGAATCCATGATCATGAACACCGGTATGACTGATATGGGGTGCCATCAGGTCCACCGTTTTTTTTCTTGCTGATTCTAAAAACCATTTTTCTCCAGTCGCATCGTATTGAAAAAGGGCCGAACCATATTGAAACCCCTGTGTCCATTCCGTCCATCCCCTGGTGGTATATTTTCCTTTTATGGTAAATACGGGAGAACCTTTTGCCGGATCATAATTATTTTCAATTAGTTTAATTTTTTGTCCGGAAAGTTGCCAGAATTTTTCCAGTTTGGATGCAAGCGAATTTGCTGATAGACCTGAATTAATGTTGATCATTATAATTTATTATTATTCCTGGTTTTGGTATTTGTCATTTCACGAAAAAATAAATGATGTCTATAATTATAAATATACTTTTATCCACTGAAGAAATGAGCCTGAATTAAAAGTTACTTCTGTTTTTTCCATTTATCTTACTCCATGGTAATATTGAAAATAAATTATTTATTGGTTTGGGTATATTTTATATAATTTAAATAAAAATAAGATTCATTGGAAAGTACCACTGCTCAACATATAGAAACTCCACCGGGCAAGATAAAAAAATGGAAGATTCAAGTGGCCGCAACGGCTTTTCTTAGTTTATTTTCCCTGGTGGGCATTATGTTTTATGGCCTGCCTTTTTTTTATGATTTCTGGATAACAGAATTTGGGTGGTCGCGGGCAACTATTACTTCCGGTAATGCGGTGGGTAAAGTGCTGGTGGGTCCTGTGTTCGGCTTCATTGCCGGTTGGCTTATAGATAAGTTTGGTCCCAGACGATTAATGCTTTTTGGTATCATGATGGGCGGACTGGCGCTGATCGGTTTAAGTATGATGACATCCCTCTGGCAATTCTATTTATTTTACCTGTTTAATGCATTGGGCTATTTATTCGGCGGTCCTTTACCAAACCAGGTTTTAATTTCCAGGTGGTTTGACAAATCCCGTGGTAAGATTATGGGAATAGCGTACCTGGGAATCGGGGTGGGTGGTATGTTGGTTCCGCAGATAGCAAGGGCACTCAATTTAAATTTTGGCTGGCGCGGAGGTTTATTATGGCTGGGAATATTAATGATAGTTATTGCATTGCCTATGGTTTGGTTCGTAAAGGAGAACCCCGAACATCTTGCATTGCAAAACAAAGCGGGTGCTCCGAAAACTCCTTTCACTTCAATTTTAAAGAAAAGATCCTTTTATCTTTTATTAATAGGCAGCATGTGTTCCATCGCTGCTGTATCGGGTACCAGTCAGAATCTGAAATTATTTCTTAGCCTTGATCTGGCGTATACGCAGGGAGCGGCTGCCAATGTTTTATCAATAGTGCTTGGCTCCAGCATATTGGGTCGTTTACTAATGGGGTGGCTTGCAGATAAGATTCAAAAAAAATATGTGATGATCCTTATTTACTCAATGGTCGCCGTTTCTATTCCGATGTTGTATGCGGCTGATTCGGCCTGGGTTGTTTACCTGTTTGCTTTTTTCTTTGGTATGGCATTAGGCGGAGATTATATGATCATACCTTTAATGGCAGCTGAACTATTTGGCGTAAGGGTTATGGGCCGTGTAATGGGAATCATCATAGCTGCGGATGGATTGGGAGAAGCATTTGGTCCCATGATGGCTGCATGGATCAGGGACCAGAGCGGAAGCTATGTCAATGGATTTGCATCATTGATCATTCTTGCACTTGTCGGCACTATTGCCGTGATTTTTCTCCCGGGTAAAAAAAGTAAGGTGACTAATGAGTAAGTTGTTTTTTTAAAATAATGGATGAAAAAAATCAAAACGTGAATTCTATATAATAAAAAATATACTTTGTAAACCAATTTAAAAATGGAGAATGAAATTGAAAATCTGTACAGGGATTTATTAAAGCCTTCAGAGGAGCTGGTTGCAGATATAGCAAAGTTGGAGGGGGATATCATGATCCTGGGCGCCGGTGGTAAAATGGGACCATCCCTTTCCCTTCTGGCCAGGCTGGCGATTGAACAATCCGGTATAAATAAGAAAGTAATCGCTGTATCCCGTTTTTCGGAAGAAGGATTGCAACAAAAATTGAATAGTGAAGGAATTGAAACGATCTCTGCGGATTTGCTGGAAGATGCACAATTGCAATCATTACCTGAAATAAAAAATGTACTCTACCTCGCAGGAACCAAGTTTGGCACGAAAGGTAATGAGTCATTTACCTGGGCCATGAATACCTATTTGCCGGGAAGAGTGGCGGAGAAATTCAGGAAATCAAAAATTGTTGTTTTTTCCACCGGCAATGTATATCCTTTAACACCCGTGTTAATGGGTGGAGCAGCAGAAGACCATGCAACGGAACCAATAGGCGAATATGCCCAATCCTGCCTGGGCAGGGAAAGAATTTTTCAATATAAGGCTTCTATTTATAATACACCCTTATTGATTTACCGGTTGAATTATGCAAATGATGTGACCTATGGAGTTCTTTTGGAAATTGCCAAATCAGTAAAAGAAGGTAAGCCCATTGATTTGAAAATGGGAAATGTAAACGTGATCTGGCAGGGAGATGCAAACGAGATTGCTATACGTTCCCTGCTCCATTGTTCTGTTCCGCCCAGAGTTTTGAATATAACAGGTCCGGAAATATTATCTGTTCGCTGGCTGGCAACTGAATTTGGAAAGATGCTGGGAAAAACTCCTTTGTTTTCAAATGAAGAACAATCAACGGCCTTGCTCAGTAATGCAGCAGCCTCATTCCGTCTTTTTGGTTATCCCAAAACTCCGGTGAAAAAGGTGATGGAATTATTGGTGCAATGGATTAACCAGGGAGGAAAAACACTAAACAAAGCCACTCATTTCCAGGAAAGAGAAGGACAATTTTAATTATTATGCATTCAAATCAATTGAACCCGGAAATAAAAAAAATGTTGCAGCAGGGAATTGTTATCTCCGGCGCACCCACTGGCTTTGCAACCAGGATTAGCGATTGACGAAACCAGTCAGCGAATGTTAACGAGGTACTATATTGCCAGCGGAGCCGGGGGTATAGCTGTTGGTGTACATACTACCCAGTTTGAAATCAGGAAAGCAGAATTTAATTTGCTGGAACCGGTATTAAAAATTGCTTCAGAAGAAATTGAGCGATCAGCGAAACGAAATGGGTTTGTTAAAGTGGCCGGTATTTGCGGAACAACGGAAAACGCAGTGCAGGAAGCAAAACTGGCTGTAAAGTATGGATATCATTTAGGGTTACTCAGTATGGGCGGATTGCAGGATTATACAGAAGAAGAATTGATAAAGCGAACACAAGCTGTTGCAGAAATAATTCCTGTGTTTGGCTTCTATCTTCAACCATCCAGCCGGAGGCCGCATATTGAGCTATGAATTCTGGCGGGCATTTGTTGAAATTCCGAATGTGCATGCTATTAAAGTGGCTGCTTTTAACCGATACCAGACCCTGGATGTAGTAAGGGCTGTTTGTTTTTCTTCAAGAAGAGATGAAATTGCTTTGTACACCGGCAATGATGATAATATTATCGCTGATCTGCTGACGCCTTACCATTTTACCGTGAACGGGCAAAAGATTAAAAAGAGTTTTGCAGGAGGATTGCTGGGCCATTGGTCTGTATGGACAAAAAAAGCCGTCGAACTTTTAGAAGAAATTAAAAAATGCGTCAATAATGATTACGCAGGTGTTGAAAAATTACTGGCGAAAGGAATAGAAGTCACGGATATGAACGCTGCGATTTTTGATCCTCAGCATTTCTTTAAAGGATGTATATCCGGTATACATGAAATATTATACAGGCAGGGGCTGATGCAACACCGGCTTTGCCTTGATCCGGAGGAGAAATTATCTGCAGGGCAGGAGGAGGAAATAAACCGGGTGATTATGGCATATTTTCATTTAACTGATGATGAATTTGTAACGGAATTTCTAACTGGGGAGAGAAAAAGCTTGGCTATCCAATCAGAGGATAATAATTAAGAAGGCATGAGGAAAAAAAATTCGCTGATGCTTTTGCTACTACCATAAGAACAAGGGTCAACGATCCAATTCAAGTTTCAATTCAATCGAATAAAAATGAATTGGATCTAAATGATTCATCTATTTTAATTAAGAAAATATCTTCAATTAATTTTTATCAAGATTAGTAATTTCTGAATGCGCCATTATTATTTCAATAAACAAAACGTAAAAAAGCTTCTTATATTTTTTATTGGCAGTTTTTGTCATCAATGCAAAAAGCCAGGGACAGATACTGGATAGTGCCATGCATTATGTGCGAAGCGGGGACAAACCCGAATGGGAGGAGTTTGATCATCATACTCCCGTCAAATCATTTTCAATTCAATTTAATGCCAGTAAAAATGCCTCAGAACAAACGCTAGCGTATAAGACAATATGATGTAAAGCAATCCTGGGTGGTCCTACTTAACGGGAATAACCTGGGAACATTAATTGCTGATATGAACGACATGGTTATTTACCTGCCCGTTCCTCCGGGGAAATTAATTGATGGAATAAATAAGTTGGATATTATACCCGCTTCACCTCAACCGGATGACATAATGATTGGCGAATTGATTCTGTACCCGGATGCATACAGCAAAATGATGTTTGAATCAAACCTGGAGGTAGAAGTATTTGATAAGGAAAATAATACTCCGGTTCCCTGCAGACTTACCATCATAAATTCGAAAAGATCATTACAAACAATGGCTATTGCAAATGCAGGTCCTGTTGCTTTTCGTCCCGGTAATATTTATACAACAGATGGAAAATTTTCTGTGGGCCTCCCATCCGGGGAATATACCATATACGCCACCCGTGGTTTTGAATATAGTGTTGATTCTTTCCATTTTCAAGTTCGTCCGGGGCAAATGATCAATAAAAAATTATTCATTAGTCGTGAAGTAAATACGGAAGGATGGATCAGTAGTGATACGCATATTCACACATACACTTATTCAGGTCATGGTGATGCAACGATTGGAGAACGGGCGATGAGCATAGCAGGTGAAGGAATTGAACTGCCGGTTATGACAGATCATAATATCAAAGTAAGTATTGCGCCGGTAATGGATTCTTTGACATCTGGGTAATTATTATACTCCGGTTACGGGCATGGAATTCACAACCAACCTTGGGCACTTTAATGTTTTTCCTGAAATAGCAGGAGCGCAGGTTCCCGGCTACCAATTAAAAAATTGGGATAGTGTTATACCCGGGATTAATCCTTCCGATGATCATGTGGTGATCCTGAATCATGCAAGAGATATACATAAAGAATTTCGACCTTTTGATCCCGGGCATCATGTGTCTATTGCCGGTTACAACCTGGATGGATGGTCGATGCCTGCTAACGCTATGGAGGTCATTAATTCGGGGTCTCTGCAAACAAATATGTTTCAATTAATGCATGATTGGTTTGGAATGATGAACAGGGATTATTATCTGACACCGGTTGGTTCATCGGATTCACATGATGTGAGCCGATACATCGTAGGACAGGCAAGAACTTATATTGAAAGCAATGATGAAATGCCGGGCAAGCTTGATATAAATGAAGCCATAAAAAATTTTAAAGCAGGTAAAGTGGCTGTTAGTATGGGACTGCTGCCGCAAATAACAGTCAACGACCAGTATGGAGCAGGTGATCTTGTTCCGAAAACTGATCAAATCAAAGTATCCGTAAAAGTATTAGGACCAGGATGGACAAACGTCAACCGTGTATCACTTTATGCCAATGGTAAAAAAATCCTGGAAGCCATCGATATAAAAACTAATATACCCGGAATAAAGTGGGAGGGCACATGGATCTTACCCAAGTTTAAAAACGATGTATTTCTTGTGGCGGTTGCAGAAGGACCTTATTCTTTTTTACCTTACTGGCCTTTAGTAAAACCTTTTCAGCCGGCTTCCATAATGTGGACACCGCAGGTGATGGGATTGACTGGGGCGGTCTGGATCGATAGCGATGGTGACGGGATCAGATCAAGTGCCTATCAATATGCAACAGAAGCATGGAAAAAATCAAACAACGATATCGGAAAATTTATTTTTTCATTGGATGGCTTTGATGAAGCCACCGGTATTCAGGCTGCTTCCATTTTCGATCAGCAAAAACGGTCATTTAAAGGGCCGGCATTTAAAAAAGCAATACATACAGCATCACCGGATATACGAATGGGAATTCAAAATTATTTGGAGGAAAGAAATAAATCAAAAAACATCCATAAATAAAAATTGTGTTGATGCAGGAGATGAATTTTTTATAATAAATTTCTTCTATAAAAAGTATTCCATGTTTCTTCATTTACCTTTATTGCTCATCCCGGTTTCTGAAATATAAAGCGGGTACTAAAAATATTTTTAACAACCGGATTTAAAGAGAAAAAAAACATATGCTATCTGTAAAACAACAGGCCATGGCTCCGGAGATAATAAAGAAGATCAATGATTCCGGCGTTATAGCGGTATTAATTATTGACGAATTAAGTCATGCGGTTCGGCTTGCCAATGCCCTTTTAAAAGGAGGGGTGGATATCATTGAATTAACACTTCGTACAGCCGTAGCATTTGATGCGGCCCGTTTGATCAAAAGGGAAGTGCCGGAAATGACGTTGGGATTTGGAACAGTCATAAATACAGAACAGGTTAAGGAAGTCGTTGACCTGGGTGCTGATTTTGCAGTGGCACCGGGATGTAATCCACGCATCCTTGCCGAGGCACAAAAGCTTGGTTTATCCTTTGCACCGGGGATTATGACACCATCAGAAATTGAGATCGCTATAGAAAATGGTTGCCGGCTTATGAAATATTTTCCTGCCGAAACTTCAGGAGGCATGGATCACCTTAAAAGCATGGCGGCGCCCTACCAGCATTTGGGTTTGAAATTTATTCCATTGGGTGGCTGCAATCCTGAAAATGCACCTTTGTATCTCGGATCAAATCTTATAGCTGCGATAGGAGGCTCATGGATAGCAACAAGGTCACTAATTCAAAAAGAAGATTGGGATGCGATCACCGCGAATGCAATTGAAATCAAAAAGATAATTTCAAATACAGTGAAAAAATAAAAAAGCCGGTTGCTATTAAAGTTTAGCTGCGTAGAGAAACGAACCGGGCAATGGGCTAATTTCTCTGTAGATGTTGCCAACTTTCTTTAATAATAAATAGTAAATCGTGTTGTGTTGAAATTAGTATATAATGCTTATTGGTTGAAATGGTTGAAGAAGAGAGCCCCGGAAAGGACTAAGAGGCGGACACTCGTCAGAAAAAAATATATATGCAGTTATCACACGGATTAAAGCTGTCCGCTCTCTCACATCAATTAAGAATTTCATTCTTTTAGATTTATAACCACTTTTGCATTTTTCTGTTCGGTGGAGGAAATAAAGACTTTATGGCTTTTGCTGCCGGCGGTCAGTAATCATCATTGAAGTATTGGGTGGAATAGAACCCAGGTTCTCTGCAACCATAATCAACTCATGATGTGGCTGGGCCGGCAGCTAACCTGTATACGGATCGTTATTGGTTTTTCCGTGAGCCTGGCTTGTGAGACAACCAGGGAATTATTATGGTAAATACTAACCGTGTCTCCGTCTATTTCACCATTGTCGTAGAGGTCAATCCTGATTTCGCCGGCTTCAGTTTCAATTTGTTTGACCAATAAATTGGTTCGTGTTGACAGAACGGCCGGTGCCGGTGGAAATATAGGATTTCTCTTTTTTAAAAGTGGAGCTACCGTTTCTTTTGAGTCGGGATAAGATTTTTCAATTGGTTTGTTTTGCGCCGTTTTGGTTACTGCAGGAGCAGTTGTTTTCTTGGGTATCGGTTTTACTGCTGCCGGTTGTTTTTTAACAACGACAGGTGCTTTAGTTGTTGCGGTTGTTTCAGGTGTTTGAATGATACATTCACGAAAAGTAATATCATCCAATGCAAAATCATTTCCGCAACCTCCCGGCGCATTATTGGTCATGACAAGGGTTAGGCCTGTTTCTGATGCAGGCATCTTAAACGGCGCCCTGTACTGTGTCCAGTGCGGTGCCGCACGCCGCAGCAATTCCCCGGTGCTGAACCGGGCTATGAATTTGCCGGTTAATGTTTGCAGGCGGATGGTAATATTGGGTAATAAGGGATAGGGGCATTTATCGGTGATCTTGCACACATTCATCATCCATACTCCGAACTCATAATTGGTGCTGCTTTTTAAACCGTTTATGGTTGTCGCGAAAAAATCGCCCTGATCATATGATGAATTCACGAGCATCATATTTCCGTCTGCATCGCCGGTAGTATGATCATCTTTTAAAGTAAACCAATCACCTCTGAAACAATCGCTGGTATAAGGAGTATAGGTGTAATGACCATCGGTCGGACAATAATTTCCTACCCTTCTGTAGTTGGACAACAAAGCCATATTTACATCGCGAATATTTCCCGATCCAAAATCTATCGTGATAACAGGTTTTTTTAATGTGCAGTTAAGCAATTGCGCTTCCGCCTGGAAGACGAAAGGAAACATCAACATTAAAAAAAGTAGATTTTTCAAAATCCCCTATTCAGTTCTATTAAATTTACCCAAAACCCTGATTTTATTTTTAGGAAAACGTATGAATGGTAATTAATAAAAGATGTTGATTCAGCTTTAAGTTATACAGAAACAGTACCCGAAGAAAATTTGCTTAAAGATGAATGTATGCGGGATTTGTTTAGCCGGTTTTTGTACAACAATGTGAAGAATAGGAATTGAAATTCGTCAACTGAGTCTAGGCCAACACTCCGTTTGGCAACATCGTCAAACCATTCAGGGCTATGCCCGTGGCATCCACTATAGCATTCCGTATGGCAGGGGCAATACCAATGATACAAGCTTCGCCTGCGCCGGCGGATGGCATGTCTTTCCGGTCTATTAAAACTATTTCAATTTTTGGTATATCACTAAAGCGGGGAACCCTGTGGGCAGAAAGCCCGGAATTAAGAATTTGGCCGTTTGCAAAATCAACTGCTTCAAATAAAACGCCGCCAAAACCCTGAACAATGGAACCTATCACGTGGTTTTCCAAATGATTCGGATTAATGATGGCGCCACAATCGAATGCCTGTGTTATACGAACTACCTTTACTTCCTTATCACTATTTATAAAAACTTCGGCGCAACAACCAACATAACCTCCTTTTTCAAAGCCTCCTGCTATGCCATAACCATGACCGGAAGTTTTGGAGCCATTCCAGCCAAAGGCTTTAGCTGCCGTTTGCAGAGCTGCATAAAACGATCGTCTTCTAAATTTTTTAACCGGAAGGCAAGCGGGTCCATTTTAATCAATCTTGCCAGGTCAGTCATATGACATTCCCGTGCAAAAACTGGAATCGAACTATTATAAACCTCTATAAGTCATGTAAACAGAGTGTTTAGAACACTAAGGCCTTCAATAAAAAGGTTCGACTTTTATCCGGTAATCTCCACTTCACCGGGAAACGTCAAATTTTTGAACGGTTGCCCGGTTTTTTGTTGTGCGAAACTTTCAGATTTGGATTTGGGCCCGACTCTTTCTAAAAAACTTTAAGGTAATTTCATCATCATATTTTTTAAAAGCATTTCCACCGGGGTAACGTTTTTCAAATATCCCAAACTGCGGCAATGCAAAACGTTAGCAGCTGAAAGAAGGACAAATAAAATAAACACAATAACAAACTATGATAATCATCAAAGCCTTCCACTCATTAAGAACAATAATCGTAATATTAATTCTGATCTGCTTGATACCATCGTGCAGCACAAAGCAGAAAGAATTCTTTATCATAAAAAGTGAGGGCACCGAACTGAAAGTAGAAACGGTTACCGATAGCATCACCATTCCCTTTGGTATGGATTTTTTGCCCGACGGTCGATTGCTGGTTACTGACAGAGCTATTGGAAACATGATAATGGTTAACACAGAAACAGGAGAGAAAGAAGTACTTCAAGGCGTTCCTAAAGTAGTGGGTCAGGGTGATGGCGGCCTGCTCGACATCTTAGTTCACCCTGATTATAAAAATAACGGCTGGATATATTTTTCTTACAGCGAGGGCGACACCACTTCTAATACCATGGTGGTTGATCGGGCTAAGTTAGTCGGACTAAAACTGGTTCAGCGGGAAAGATTATTTACTGCCCTGCCATACTATAAGAAACCGCTTCATCATGGTTCGCGGCTGGTGCTTAAAGATGGTTACCTGTTCATAGCCATGGGTGAAAAAACAGATCTGAAGGATTCCGCACAAACATTAAATAATCATTTGGGCAAAGTACTGCGCATCTATGAAGATGGACAAGTACCTAAGGATAACCCATATGTTGATACCCCTAACGCCAAACCAGAAGTCTGGAGTTACGGGCATCGCAATCCAAATGGTTTAGCATTACACCCGGCTTCCGGAGAATTGTGGGAACACGAACATGGCCCCATGGGTGGCGATGAAGTAAATATCATTAAACCAACATTGAATTATGGATGGCCAGTAATAACCTACGGACTAAACTATGACAGCACAACAGTTGGCGAAGGCATAACAAAAAAGGGAGGAATGGAGCAACCCGTTTATTATTACAAACCCTCTATTGCGCCCAGCGGCATGCAGTTTTATTCTTCTGATGTTATACCCTTATGGAAAGGCAATTTATTCATTGGCGCCCTGGCGCTGCAACACTTGAACAGACTGGTCATTGAAAACAATAAAGTCATAAAAGAAGAACGTTTACTCAAAGGTAAAAACTGGCGTGTGCGCTCAGTGAAACAAGGACCAGATGGTTATTTATATATAGGCGTTGATGGCGGAAAGATTCTCCGGATTATGCCCAACTAAATTGTTGTGCACAAAATAAATATCCTTTAAATCAGCGAGTATTCAAGGATATTTATTGAAATTGAAGCACTAACGTAATAGTGGAAACAGGCGCAATATTGTACCTATCCAAGTGATAGCAGCAAGCGCTGCAGGACAGATTGATTAAATGACTTTAGAATGAATGTAATCAAGATTGATGGACAAGGACAAGAAGAAATAATACTCTCTGACGAATTTGATATCACGAATTTTGACAACCTGGACTCAGGACAATTTAAACTAATAAAATATCTTGATCCTTATGGAAACTCAACTTTTGGCGGGGACAGGACCCAACCTAATTACCGCAGGTGCCCAGGCATGGTAAGAATATCATCATTATTCACCCCTTTCTTTTTGGATACATTTTCGGTGAGCTTTCCAAAATTCCATGTAAGTGCAAGCACCCCATCACGCCTGGGCTGCCTGGTGATATAAGTGTTGTACAAAAGCCACAAACCCGGTGGGGGAGAGCCTGGTGAAGAATTGGTATTTGAAATTCGTCAACCGAAGTTTAAGCCAGCACTCCGTTTGGCAACATCGGCAAACCATTCAGGGCTATGCCCGTGGCATCCACTATGGCATTCCGTATGGCAGGGGCAATACCAATGATACAAGCTTCGCCTGCACCGGCGGATGGCATGTCTTTACGGTCTATTAAAACGATTTCAATTTTTGGCATATCACTAAAGCGGGGAACCCTGTAGGCAGAAAGTCCGGAGTTAAGGATTTTGCCATTGGCAAATTCAATCAGCTTCGAATAAAGCGCCGCCAAGGCCCTGAACAATGGAACCTATCACCTGGTTTTCCAAATGATTCGGATTAATGATAGCGCCACAATCAAATGCCTGCGTGATGCGAACCACCTTTACTTCCTTATCACTATTTATCATTACTTCGGCGCAACAACCAACATAACCGCCTTTTTCAAAACCTCCTGCTATACCATATCCATGACCGGGAGTTTTGGAGCCATTCCAGCCAAAGGCTTTAGCTGCCGTTTGCAGCAGCTGCGATAAAACGATCGTCTTCTAAATTTTTTAACCGGAAAGCAAGCTGGTCCATTTTAATCAATCTTGCCAGGTCAGTCATATGACATTCCCGTGCAAAAACATTCGCTGTTGAAGCCAATCCACGGTATGAGCCTTGTTTTAATGGTGTATCGGAAGGAAGATGCGCTATTTGCTTGTTACTGACTTTATATTGCGTATCGAGACCGGCGCCACCGGAATTGTAGTTATTAAATTTCCAGGCAGTAATGCTGCCATCTTTATTAACACCGGCACTTACTTCAATTACGCCACCCGGTCTGAAATAGGCCCAGACAAATTCTTCTTCTCTTGACCAGACAATTTTAACAGGTTTCTTTGCTTCCTGTGCAAGACGTGCAGCTTCAATAGCAGCTTCACCACTGTGCTTTCCTCCATAACCCGATCCGGTATCGGGCATGATGACCCGTACCTTTTCTTTATTCAATTTAAAAACTTCGGCCAGTTCCTCCTGAACGCCAAACGGACGTTGTGTACCGGTCCAAACAGTAAGCTTTCCATCCACCCACTCTGCCACCGCAGCTCTTGGTCTCCAGTGGTACATGTGCTATATAATGGATGTTATATGTGTTGGAATGTTTGAAGTCAGCTTCGGTTAAACCACGTTCGATATCTCCTTTTGTGTTGTCCGAATTTCTGCCGCCGTCTGCACCTGAAGCATGCTTTACCAGATAGTCAAATATGTTTTCATTGGATGGATGCTCTTTACTTTCCTCCCATTTTGCATTCAATGGACTGCAATGCTTTTCCGGCAGTTTTTGTATCCGGTGCTGCTACGCCAATAAAATTTCCATCCTTTACTACAATTACACCTGGCATATTGCTTGCTTTTGTAATATCCGCTTCAAGCAATTTTGCTCCGTAAGAAGGTGCCCGCAACACTTTACCATACAGCATACCCGGCAACTTCATATCCGAAACATACACATGTTTACCGGTGATAAAAGTCCGTTCATTTACCCTGGGCACTGTTTTTCCTGCCACCTTCCAATCCTTTGCCGCGATCAACTGCACTCTTTCTGAAACTGGCATCAGCAATTGCTGACCCTTTGTCAATTCGCCATAACCTATTTTTTTATTGGCAGTGTTATCAACGATCATTCCGTTTTCTGCTTTTAAATTCGTAGCCGGAGTCTTCCAGTTTTTTGCTGCCATTTCCAGTCAGTGCTTCACGGGCAGTAGCAGCAGCTTTACGCAATTGTGTTCCCATTTGTGGAGTGGTGAGGCTGCCAAAAGTACCCCTGTCGTAAGGCACAAGATCCGTATCGCCCATGATCATGGTAACAGATGAGAGAGGCACCATCAGTTCTTCCGCAACCATTTGAGACAATGATGTCCGTATGTTCTGTCCCACTTCCACTTTACCGGTGTACACGGTCACTTTTCCATCTTCGCCAATATGAATCCATGCGCCTACTCCGCTTACGGGAACTCCGGATGTTTCAGCGGATAAAGTTTCGCCATTCAATGAAAACATATCCTGCAACACAAAGGCAACGACTAACCCTCCACCGGTGAGTTTAAGAAATTTACGCCGGTCAAGTGCAAAATGAAGGTTGCGGTTCAGGCGGCAGTTCATCCTTTGTCGGCTCAAATGGATGTGATATGTAATCCGGATTTTCCATTGTGAGTTATTTATGATTTTGAAGCCAGTTTAATGGCTTTTACAATATATGGATAGGTTCCGCAACGGCAGATATTCCTGTTCATTGCTTTTATAATGGCATCTTCAGAAGGGGAAGGATTATTCTTAAGCAATGCCACGGCAGACATGATCATGCCCGAAGCACAATAGGAACATTGAAAACCATCTATAGCTAAAAAAGCTTCCTGCACTGCATGGAGTTTTCCATCTATTTCGAGGCCTTCAATAGTGGTCACCTCTTTGCCAATAACGGAATGTACAGGTGTAATACATGATGGTGAAGGATTACCGTTTACCAGCACCATGCAGGCGCCGCAGGCTCCTTCGCCGCAGCCATATTTGCTGCCGGTTAAATCGAGGTAATCACGCAATACGGTCAATAATTCCAGCATCAGGATCCACCGTTACTTCGTGTCTTACACCATTAATAGTTAAAACCATGATTTAGGTTTTTATGCTGATTGTAATTTACAAAAATGAAAATAAACCGGTTCTTTAGCTTCTTCATTCAGCAGACAGACCCGGCTTCATCCGATAACTATTGTTTCATTTTTCTTTGTATGTACGGCGGGTTCAGCCGTTTCATTCATTTTATTGATGGATGCTAGTGGCTGTGATACTTATGAGTGAGCGAAAAAGCAGGTATTCATCAGGGAAAAAATGTTTTATTTCTGAAGTCGCAATCTTCGAATAACAACCCTATCATTTTTTACTTTGCTTAGCTACCCATTGAACAGAACACTAAGGCGACAGAGACTGTCACACCAGTCACTCATCTTTTCTTTCCTGTTATTTCTTGTCCGCCCTGGTGAAGTGTCATGGAGACCACTTCATTATTTTCATTCCGGGTAAACGTTAGGTCTGCTTCTACTTCTTTTAAAAAGAAGAGGTCCATTTTCTCAGGACGCAGTTGTATGATGCCTTGTCCCTCGGGTTGCCCCATCAGTTTACCATCCTGGAAACTTATATGAATAATCAGCTGCGGATTCAGGTCATACACACCCACATATTGTTTCAGCACTTCTGCGGCCAACACTATTTCGGCTTTTTCTTTCGGCAATTCAAAAGGCATATTATAAAGGATGGCGTAAATGCTTTGCATCATCTTATCCAGGGATTGAGTGCCTGCATTTGCCAGTAATATAACTGTACTGTTGTCTTCGGGTACACTGATCATATTACTATTAAACCCATGGATACCGCCGCTATGGCCAACGGTTTTTTTACCTGCGAGGCTGTCAATAAACCATCCATAACCGTATTTATTCATCACCGGTGTTTGCGCCTTTTCTTTTGATGCCTTAGAAATAATAGTATTCGCCTGCATAGCCCGGAACCATTTATACAGATCACCTGTGCTGGCATAGATAGCACCTGCGGAATAAGAAACCGATGAGTCAACAATGGGCGAAGGCGTATTTCCTTCCTTATTCAAACTGAAATAACCCGTCGCTTTATGTGGGTTGACCAGGTGAGTAAAGTCGAACCCGCTATGCACCATGCCGGCTTTTTGAAAAATATACTGATGCACGGCCTTTTCATACGGCATCTTGGCTGCATCCTCAATGATATATCCCAGCAGCGAATAACCCGAGTTGGAATAATCCCATTTGGTTCCCGGTGAAAAGTTGAGCGGTTTGTCTTTAAACAAAGCCATCATCTTTTGGCGGTCGGAGGGTTTGGTCACTTCGTTTTTCATGAATGCATCATCGCTGGTATAACTATAAATACCTGAAGTATGAGTAAGCAATTGTTCAACCGTAATGCTGTCGCCTTTTGGAAAGCCCGGGAAATATTTACTGAGCTTGTCCTGTACATTCAGCTTCTTTTCTTCCTGCAGCTTCATGATAATGGCCGAAGTAAATTGTTTGGTAATAGACCCAACCTGGAAAATACTGTTGTCATCGTTCCTGCTGCTGTCCGCTGCATGGCGAAGCCCATAGCCTTTATTCAACAGGATCTTTCCATGATGAACCACCAGCGCCGACCCATTGAATTTATATTGCGTGGCATATATATTCATCAGCTCGTTTAGCTTAGCCGTGTCCTGGCTGAAACAATAGGGGAAAATTAAAAAGGTGGCGGCAACCACCAGGTATCTTTTCATGCTTGCTATTATTTTTTGGGAAAGTACGAATATCGGACAACATCAATCGTAACAAGGTTACAAACGGTGCATTCCGATTTGTCGCAGGTATAGCTGCCCCGCATCTGCAATTTTCAGACTTCGTATCCCCTCCACCGGAGGGGCCTCAGCGATTTCGCATAAAGGATCTTCAAAGGGGTGGGTTTATTTTTGCGACAGTTTGCAATGCACCCTTTACAAGTGAGTATGATAAAACGGGTATGCCCGCCGGGACGCGGGCTATGGATGGTTAGGATAGAAGATCAGGTAGGGAGAAAAGGCATTTACTAATTTACAAATTCTTCTTAGTGGGGACGGCGAGTCCGGCCGTTAGATTTATTTTGGTTGTAAAATCTGCTGGCCGAGACGTCGCCTGTGAAGAGCAGGGGACACCCGGCAGGGAAGTAGAATATCTATTGAAAGTCAGAACCGCACTTGCATTAAATCTGATGCCGTGATGGATGTCTTCATCCGTCACTTATTTCATTTAACCGGGATGCCTCACTTGTTACATACACGAACCGGGGCAGAAGTTTCTAGGCCGAGACGTCGCCTGTGAAGAGTAGGGGACACTCGCTGGGGAAGTAGGGTGAATTATAAAATGGAAGATAAAAGAAATAAATTTTCAAATGTCAGAGGATCCAAAAGGCAATACCGGTATATTATGAATATCCAGGATCAAAGTGATTATTACCTTGAGGGGAGACCAAAACCGTTTAATAATTATGCTGATAAAGGCTAAATTGTAAAAAAGGATCAAGTTTCCAATTCATATTTTTGAAATATCAATACTAAATGGATAACAATATTCAAAACAAAACCAAAGGCTGCTATTATTTACACACTTTTTATCCGGCGAATTTTAAGCTGCCAGACAACGATATCCTTTTGTTTGAAAAGGACTCTATAAAATTTTGTGTAATTATCCTCAGGCATTTAAAATCACTAGTAACAAATGATTTTGGAAATAAAGTGATAGTAACATCAAAGGAGGAGAGGCACTCATATTCTTTTCAAAAGAAAGAGTTAGAATTAAGCGATAAAACACTATGTGTAAATGTAGAGGATGAAGGAATCTATTTACTTGATCATAATAAACATTTGCATCAAGAGTTTTTTACAATAAGTCATACAGAAGTAATTATATTGTTTGATACGGCCATAGAAAAGGACAATTACAAGATTGCTTCGGAGGCTCTTTTATTTTTCATAGATAGTTACAGGGTCGTTTCTAACGACGCCATCACCTTACGGCCGGAAAAAATTTCAATGTTTAGCAGAATTTACAAGTTTTATTTTCATTTATACAACGAACAAGAGATGACCATGACGCCTGAAAAAAGAGTCATGCTCACTCGGGATTTTATTCTTTCAATTGATCGTTTTCACGCTCCATATTGGCCAACACAAGGTGTAACACTGAAGGCAGATCCATCGATAGTTTCCGCAGAAGCTTAAATCTTATTTTCGAGAGAATAAAAGACCAAATCAGATTTCAGAGTTTGTACTGAAAGCTTACGAGGAGCTACATGTTCATGGCAATTTCAAATATTCCTTCTTGGAAAGTTGGACCGGGTTGGAAATAGCAATCGTAAATTTCCTAAAAGAAAAAAAACTGCAAAAGGGAGTTTCGAAAAACAAGATTGAAAGTTTTGAGACTGAAATTGGCATTAGTTACCTTATCAATATTGAACTGCAGCTAGTTGCTGATGTAAATGATCAAAGATTAAAAGACTTAATTGCTGAAATGAATAAGCTCAGGAAACTTAGAAATGATGTCATTCATGAAAATAGAATCGTTACTAGGGAAAATGCAGAGGAAGCAATTTCTATCCTCGGCAAATTTCTGAATTATATTGCCTATAAACCTTATTAATGTAGTAAAAGGGTGTTACAACTCAATTCAATTTCTATATTAATAACTACAAACACAATCTTTCTATAAAAATTATTTTGATTATCGGCTCAATATGAGTGTCGTTCAACGGGTGTGTAGGATTCGAACGTTAAAAACCGTGCAAAACATTCATTTGATTTGACCTCTTTTACAAAATCCTAGTTTGATTAGCTAATGTTGAACATATACATCTGTATATGCTTGCAGCCGTCAAAAAAATGGATTTGTCAAAAAAAATATTCCCCAAAAAACGAAAAAGTTACCATTAACAGGTGTCAACAGCACGCTGATGGCTCACAAAAAAATCTATGCACATTCTGTGAAAAACTACCTAGGAAATCTTCTATGAATTGATGTTATATTCGACAGAGTGCTTTAAACAATGAAGCCCATCCGGCTGTAACAGAATAGGCTCTTTGTTTTTAGTTTCGGAAGAGTGATAGTGACTATGGAGTAGAGGTCCAAACTCGTAAACCTCCCGACGCACTTATTCGCTACCTTTTGACTCCGCCCTGATCTTTTCAGAACGGGGCTTTTTTATAAGTACAATATTAAGGCCGGCGCCCTATTATTTCCAAATCCGTGTTGCATAATTTTACTCCCATATGTTAACAAGGTGATGTGTATTAAATAAAAATTATTTAATTTTTATTTATTGATTTTACAGTCAAATAGTTAACATTTGATCCGACAGTCAATGCAAAATATAAAAAACATGAAGCCAACTTCTGAACGGCAGCATCGACTGCAAAGTCTGACTTTTCACCCGCACAATTATATTTAAATTTCATCTGTTACTCAGACGAGTCTCAATGCGTGGGTATGTGTATAGGCGGACTCGTCGTATAAATTGCATATTATCTCCTCTAGTACGACGAGTCCCGCTGTCAGATTTATTTTGTTTGTAAAGTCAGTTGGCCGAGACGTCGCCAGTGAAAGCTGAGGGACACCCGGCTGGGAATTATTGTTTATCCTTTATTCTTCATCAATTGAAATGAAAAGTTCTGTGAATTGATAATTTCATAGATCATACTTTAGTTAAGTGAAGAAATTTTTCCGGATACTATTACTTTTTCAACGGTAATATTCCCATGTACAATTTTCAGCGATGGCTTTCCCTGCTTCAGGCTTACTGTTCCAAAACCGGTTTCGGTTGAAAGAAAAGAGGTGAAGTCGCCGATTTTTGAATCAATGAATAATGTTTTATCAACTGCATCATACCGGACACCGGTTAAGCATTGCAGGTAACCATAGCTTGATAAGGCTCTTGCATACCAACTGCCACATTCATATTCATTAAAAGGATTCCTGATCCTGCCATCGTACCTGTTGCGGGATATTCTTACAATATCAAGACCTTCTTTTACCTGGCCCATCAGCATCAGGTGGGCGGCTACCTGGTGCTCAATACCCGTCCATACTTCATCGCTATATACAAAAGGCAACGAAAGTTTTCCGCCTTTTGGCCAGGAGCATAAAAGTAAGCCACCTTCATCACCCAATGCATAAGCAGGACGCTGGGGGTTGGCATGGTCACTTAAATTATCTTTTAAGTTGTATTTGTGAACGGCCGATAAATGACTTTTTATTTTTTTTGCATCAATGGCATCATCCAGGCCACACATGCGGGCAATCCAGGCACCCAATACACCATCGGATAAACAGCCTTTTCCATATTGGTATTTCGGACCTTCTTTTTCCAGTAATTCTTTTGCTTCTTTTGAATACTCACCACCAAAGGATGGTACGGTAGCAGGATTTTGTGCCGTTAACCCATCCACTTTTATTTTCTGAATAAAATATTCCCCGTCATACAATTCTTTTTCCATAAAGTCTTTTCCTTTTTTGAAAATGGTTTCATAAAGAGAAACATCCTTTCCCAAAAATTTTCCCATGGCTGCAATCGCCTGCAATGCACCCAGATAAAAACTTGAATGCATGCCATCGGGTCCCCAGAATTCAATGTCATAGGTATTGTGATGTGGTTCTTCTATAACACCATTGTTGCGGGGATCCCAGGTACGGATACAATAGTCCATACTGGCTTTTATCATCGGGTACATTTTTTTTATCCACTCATTATCGCCGCTGATGCGCCATTCACGATAAGCTTTCATGATACCACCTAATTGCCCGTCTGCTGCAGCATGAAAATCATGGGTAGCCGGGTTGATGGGCAAGGTGGCCCGGAAATTCTGGTGACCGTCAGCATTCTGGCTTTCACAAAATTCCGTATGGCGCAAACTTCTTTCCAGTGCCGGAAACAAATGAGGAATAGCCTGTGCATAGTTCCAGACATGGGTGCAGGTACCGTGGCAACAACCTCCTGTATCACCACAACCTTCCCAGCTCCATAAACGGCCATCATATTGCCGCAATACGGTCGGTGATTTGAGAATGGTAAGATTTGCCGCAACGGCTTCCATCACTTCTGCCGGCAAACTGCTTGCATAAAAAGCCTGGCTGAATAATCCAGATTTTCTTTTTAACTCCTGGTAATTTTCTTTCCAGTAATCAGCTACCTCCATCATATTTTTAAAACGGCTGCTATACCAGGGTTTGTAAAATTTTCCATCGAAATTCTTATCATATTTATCCAGGTTCAGAACATCCGGGGAAGAACAACAACCGGAACCAGGATCACAGTTTTCTTTTTGCGTCACCCTTTTTTCCAAAAACAAAATCCGATTCAGGTGTGTACCAGGCCATCATTACTTTTATTGTTTTTGACTTGCCGGGTGCCAGTTTAAATGGTACAAATAAAGAAGCACCAGGAGCTCCGGATTCTACAGGGTCAACCGATTTTACCTCCCCATTTTTTACGGCATTCCATACCATGGTAATCGGATCAAACCATCCTCCCCGAAACCAGCAATGATCAATAACGGTTTCTTCATCATCCGTAAAAATGGCAAAAGAGGAGGGTAATTTTTTTTCTTTCGTTCCCTGTTCATGCAGCACAAATCCTTTTGATATGGAGTAAATGGAATTAGATCCGTTCTGAATTTTTAAAAAATTTTTTGCATTGAAAGAGAATACGGCATCAGTGCTGCCTGCGCTTTTATTGGTGAATTTATATTCAATGGCACCCACGGGTAATGAAGAATTATCATCTTCTGTTGGGATAAAGGGGCTCCAGCCGGTGAGCTGAACATGTAAAGGAAGATCAGTATCAGTAAGATCAATGGTAGCAAAAGGGAATCTTGCTTTAAACACGGCTTGCTGAAAATGTGGAAGCCCTGTAGTGGCGCCACCCAATCCATTGCCGGCGCCGCTTAATCCAAATTTTTTCCAATCCGGTACGGGTCCTTCAAGAATCTTTGCATTATTTTTTTTTCCTTTTATGCAAATGGCCGCAAACCATCCTGGTTCGTTAAATATTTCTGGTTTGTTCCTTACTGACACATGGGAAATAGCCCCGGTACCTTCAAGACAAAACATGCCGGCGCCCAGGCCGCCAATAGGGAAGGCTATACGGTTCAGTTGTTCACCTGCATAAGGTCCATTATATTGATGCTTAGGAATAAATTCATGTGTATCCCGGTCCATATTATTGGGTGATAAATTTTGTTTTTCGGTGGCGTGTATCAGAGTGCCCGGCAACAAGCCTGCACTTAAACCACCTATGCCGATATTCCTGATGAATTTCCGGCGGTCAGATTTGTTTTTCATAATAATTTATTTATTTGAAAATAATCCATTGCAGGAATACTACGGTAAAGTTTTTGGAAATTAATCGGGTATAATGCTACTTTGAAAATTCAATAGTATCCTTTTTGAAACGGGAAAAAGTCCCTGATACTATAATAAAGTCATCAGACCTGCCCGGGAGTTATTGTATAGAATACAGTATCAATAAAAAATAATGTATCAGAATTGACAATTACATTTTCATCGTGCATATCCTCCAGTATCAGGCCTAGCTCCCTAGTGGACATAGTCATTTCTTTTGCTGTTCTCAAAATCATTAAAGCGCAATAGCTTTTTAATATCTTCCAGTTCAACAAGTGCATCCGATGTAATAAAGGGCTGTTTTAATATAGCATATAGCACATTGTTTTGCCTTTGCAAATCCCAGGAGAGTATAAGCGGTATTTTCAAAAATAAGATTATGCAATAGAATGCTGTTTAAAAACTCCAACCAGGTTGCATAGTATATTGCATCATTTAGTTTGACTACGTTTTTGTTGTCAGCATCGAGATATACCCTGGCCTCGCCACCCCTCGTCAAATACCTGTCTTCTCCCGGAAGATCAGTAATCCATAAATTCTTTTCGGTGCTGTACTTTTCTAAAAGTACTGCCTGCTTTTCTTTAACGAGTGCTTTACCTTCGAAGTCTGTCTTAACCGTTGTACTTGTTGGAAAGCCTGCGCAAAGGAGATTTCTGACTGCTGTGCAATTATCCTGCTGCCCTTCAATGATAACTCCTTCAGTGATATTTTTAATTTTACTTCGGGTATCATCTGTAACATTTATTGTAAAAATAATCATAAACCCCCAAAAAATTATAATGCCGCAAAACCAGAACAGACATCGCTTCATTACAGGATAACCGCTTACTATTATTTTTTACTTCCTGACAAGTAAAACATAAATCAAAATGAGATCACAGCCTTTCAATATAACCACTGTTTAAAATTTCTTGGGGATTGGCGCAAGGCTGCTTATTTTAGCATCACCTGTTCATCCTGCGATCAATTCAGTGGTTATAGATTTTAATAGTTGATAATTGTGTAACCTTCATTAGTTTCATTCGTGCTAATCGTTGTAATGTAAACGGTAGCTCAGTCCGATTTAGTTATTGAAGTATAAAAAATAGAACCGGCAATATGATATATAAAAAAAGCAATCTCGTATGGACATTTTTTGGAATCCTGTTAATGATTGTTTCTGGCTGCAGCAGTAAAACGGATGAAACTTATCTCAGCATTAAAAAAGATGCGCATATTATTTTAATTGGTAATAACCTGGGTTCGCGGATGATGAACTTTGGTTATTTTGAAACGGAATTACAACTTCGTTATCCCGACAGTCTTTTGTATATCCGTAATATGTGCGATGGAGGAAATACCCCTGGTTTCAGACCTCACTCTGCCCGCAATACACCCTGGGCATTTCCCGGAGCTGAAAAATTTCAAACTGAACTGGCTCAGAACGCCCACACAGAAGGATTTAACGAATCACCCGATCAATGGATCACACGTCATAAGGCCGATATTATCATTGCATTTTTTGGATACAATGAATCCTTCCAGGGCGAGGCCGGGTTGCAGAATTTTAAAGCCGAGCTGGATTCATTTATAAAACATACGCTGCAACAAAAATATAATGGCAGCTCCCCACCCCAGCTGGCCATTGTTTCACCCATTGCCTTTGAGAATCTTTCTAAAAAATTTGATCTGCCCGATGGCACAGCAAGAAAATAAGAACCTGCAACTTTATGCCAATGCAATGAAGGAAGTGTCAGCAAAAAATGAAGTTCACTTTATCGATGCCTTTTCCATTACAAAAGATTGGTACGGGGATGCCTCCTCGGCACTGACGATTGACGGTTCGCAGTTATCTGATGCCGGTTATGCAAAGTTTGCTCCCTTCCTGGCGAATGCCGTATTTGGTAAGGCTGATACCAGGGCAGAGGCTCATCGGGAATTGGTTCGCCAGGCGGTTTTAGAAAAAAACTGGATGTGGCACAATGATTTTAAAATTCCTAATGGAGTGCATGTTTATGGCCGTCGTTACGATCCCTTCGGTCCTGACAATTATCCGGCGGAATTGGTTAAGATCAGGGAAATGACCCTGATCCGGGATGAAGCTATCTGGAAAGCAGTGAAAGGAGAAAAAATGGATTTGGACGCAGCAGATAAAATGACAACCCCATTGCCTGCAGTGCAAACCAATTATAAGCCAGGAGCAAAAAACAACAACCTGAAATACGTTTACGGGCAGGAGGCTTTGAATAAATTTAAAATGGCACCGGGTTATAAAATTGACCTGTTCGCATCAGAAAAAGAGTTTCCTGATTTAGCCAACCCGGTACAAATATCTTTTGATAATAAAGGACGGCTTTGGGTGGCCGTGATGCCAACCTATCCTCACTGGAAACCCGGTGATAAGAAACCTAACGATAAGCTTATCATTCTGGAAGATACAGATGCTGATGGCAAAGCAGATAAACAAACTACGTTTGCGGATGGCTTGCATTTGCCCCTTGGCTTTGAGCTTGCACCAGAAGGTGTTTATCTTTCGCAGGGTACCAATTTTATGCTATTAAAAGATACCAATGGAGATGATAAGGCCGATACCAAAGAAATTCTGTTAAGTGGATTTGATGATCATGATACTCATCATGCCCACCATGCCTACACTACCGATCCTTCCGGAGCCATTTATATGGGGCAGGGAGTTTTCCTGGTCAATGATATTGAAACCTCGTACGGACCTGTTCGGGGAACAAATGGCGGTTTTTTCCGGTACGATATTAACCGGAAAAAACTGGATCGGATAGCACAACTGTCTATTCCAAATCCCTGGGGCATTGCATTTGACGAATGGGGACAGGTTTTCTATGCAGAAACTTCCGGGCCGGATGTAAGCTGGATGATGCCGGGAACCGTCAAACCCAGGTATGGCGAATACACTCCGAAGTCGGCCAGCCTGATTGAAGAGGCACACCGGGTAAGGCCAACATCCGGGCTTGAATTTATTTCAAGCCGGCACTTTCCTGATGAAGTGCAGGGAGATATGCTTATTAATAATACCATTGGCTTTTTAGGAACCAAGCAGCATACGCTTAGTGATGAAGGCACCGGATATAAAAGTCTGCACCGGCAAGACCTTTTGCAATCTTCTGATTTAAATTTCCGACCGGTGGATCTTGAGTTTGCACCCGACGGTTCACTTTATATAGCGGACTGGCATAATGTTCTTATAGGTCATATGCAGCACAATGCAAGAGACCCGTTAAGAGATCACCAGCACGGTAGAATTTACCGGGTTACTTATCCTGCCCGGCCATTAATAGTGCCGGCGCGGGTAGCAGGCGCCAGTATAAATGAGTTGTTAGAAAACCTGAAACTTCCTGAATACAGAACGCGGTACCGTAGCCGGCGGGAGATTCGTGCACACCAATCATCGGAAGTGTTGCCGGCTCTTAAAAAAATGGATAGAACAATTGGATAAAAATTCACCCCAGCTATGAACTTTATCTCCTGGAGGCTTTGTGGGTAAGTTGGGGGCTTAATAAGGTGGATCAAAACCTGCTTCGGCAATTGCTTGCTGCCAAAGATCCCAGGGTAAGAGCTGCTGCTGTTGAAGTGGTTCGTTTTAACGGTCACAAAATTTCTGACCAGTCCAAATTATTAATGGATGCAGCCAGGGATGAGCATGGCCGGGTAAGACTGGAAGCAATCGTAGCCGCCTCCTGGTTGGGCAAAGAAAAAGGATTACCCATTGTAATGGAAGCCGGTAAAAAGCCCCTTGACAAATGGATGACGCCTGCTTATGAAACTTCACTGGCCCACCTTAACGGCCGAAATCTGAAAGAGAAAAAAGAAGAAGAAAATTATGGTGGAAATAAAGGAGCGGTTCTCATTGCAGGAAAAGAAATATATTCCAGGGAAGGATATTGCATCACCTGCCATCAACCAGACGGGAAAGGATTGGAAGCATCAGGATTTCCACCCCTCAACGGTACTCCTTGGGTATTGGGCAGCGAGGATCGCTTAATTAAATTGGTATTAAAAGGAATGCATGGACCCATTGAGGTAAACGGAAAAAATTATCCCGGGCAAGTACCGATGACACCATTTGAGGGCATGCTGAAAGATGAAGAAATAGCCGCCGTACTTACCTATCTGCGGAATTCATTTGGAAATAGTGCCCCTGCTGTTACTCCTGCTAAAGTGAAGGAAGTGCGGGCTGCTGTAAAAGATAAAACCGGGTTTTATTCACCGGAAGAATTGCTAAAACAACATCCATTGGAAAAGTAGATAGTTGTAATTTTAAGTGATTGTGTAAATTTTATCAACCCATTCTTTGTCTATGAAAAAAATCAACCCTAATAAAGCCACTTTTTTTTGTGTTCCTGATCATGAACTTTTTTAGGTTCTTGTACCGCACAAAAAACAGCAATTAATGATTCTAAAAAACCGATGATTGTATTTGTGACCGGCGATCATGAATACAGTGGTGAACAAACGCTTCAATTCATAGCGGCAGAATTAGAAAAGAACTACGGGTTCCGGACAAAATTCCTGAAAGCATTTCCGGATCATAATGCGGAAGAGAACATTCCGGGACTGGAAGCTTTAAAAGAAGCAGACCTGGCTGTATTTTATCTTCGCTGGCGCCGGCTGCCTGCAGAGCAGGTTCAATACATAGAGGATTATTTAAAAACGGCAAAGCCACTTATTGGTTTTCGCACCACCACGCATGCTTTTAATTATCCAAAAGGACATCCGCTGGAGAAATGGAATGCTTTTGGCGAAATGGCTTTTAATGCGCCTCCGGGTTGGGGAGGAAAAGCGAATCATACGCATTATGGACATGAATCTTCAACTGATGTAACCATTATTCCGGAGCAGGCAAAAAATCCAATTCTTACTGGTGTAGGAAATAATTTTCATGCCAGGTCATGGCTCTACAAGGTGTTGCCTGATTATCCGTCAAATGGTTCCACCGCTTTGCTGATGGGGCATTCAGTTGATCCTAACAGAGCTGATGCGTTTGATAACCCGGTGGCCTGGACGGGGAAAAATTCTTATGGGGCCAGGTTCTTTATAACAACACTCGGGCATCCTGAAGATTTCAGGCTGGAACCCTTTCAACGTCTTATCATCAATGCTATTCATTGGGCATCCGGTAAGCCCATACCCAAAAAATGGGCAGGCAAAATGGAGATCAATGTGCCTTACCGGACACCATGACTAGCAATAAAAAATCAACAATTTTCTAGATGAATAAAATAGGATTCAATACGCTGGTATGGTCGGCTGTTGTGTCGGATGAATTATTTCCTGTACTGGATAAATTGAAAGAGATCGGTTATGATGGTGTGGAATGCCTGATAGGTTCACCGGATGAAAAAGCCTACCAGCGTTTTGGCGATCACGCAGCCAGTTTGGGCCTGGAAACAACTACTGTTTTTGTATTGGGTAAGGATGAAAACCCGGTTAGTCCTGATGCCGGAATAAGAGCTAAAAGGTCTTGACACGGATTAAATGGGCGATTGACCGGGCGCATGATATGCGGGCAACTGTGATTGCCGGGCCATTTCATTCGGCTCATGGCGTATTTGCGCAGCATGCACCACAAGACCAGGAATACGAATGGAGTGCAGAGGTATTACATGCCGCAGGCGACTATGCAGCGCAGGCAAATATTATTTTGGCAATGGAGGCCGTGAATCGTTTTGAATGTTATTTGTGTAACACAATGGAACAATTGAATAGATTGGTAAAAAGTGTATCACACCCAAATGTAAAGGCTATGTATGATACTCACCATGCTAATATTGAAGAGAAAATAAACAGGGAGGCCATCACCACGATTGCTCCGGTGCTGGCACATGTTCATATCAGTGAAAACGACCGGGGAACTCCCGGTGATGGCCATGTGTTATGGGATGAAACATTTTCAACACTTGCACAAATAAATTATAAAGGCTGGTTAACTATTGAAGCCTTTTCCCGCAATGATCCGGATTTTGCCAATGCCATTAATGTGTGGCGTGAATATTCAAAGCCATGGGATATAGCCATAAATGGATTGTCGTTTATAAAACAACAATGCTTAAAACATAGGCTCTGATTATTGAAAGAAAATATTTTTTAAACAATATCCTCCAACATTCCATGATTGTAACTATTTATCTAAAAAAAATCCAATGTAAACCGGATGAAGATTTACATTGGATGTAGGTAAGAAATTATGGAATAAAACACGATTAATGCATCTGTACGGCCATTTCACTTTCTGTAAGCCACCTTTGAATTTTTTCTGCCAGAAGAAAAATATGAGAAACAGCACGATCAATATAGCAGGGAATATCATCATCTTCTGCAATGCATGCTGACCGGTAGCCAGTTCCAGTGCATTTCCTGTAAGCCCTGCAGCAGCATTTTCTGTCCTGGCACTGTCAATCCAACCACCAATAAAGGGTTGAAAGATTGAGGTAGAAAACATACCTACTCCACCAACAATAGACATACCCAGGGCACTGCTTTGGGAACCCTTTGTGCCACCGAACCAATCATTACAGGCCAGAAATAACAAATACCCAGGGCGAAGACGATTGCTGCTACATAGGCCATTGGTCCGGTTACGGTACTAAACATATAAATACCGATGGTGGCCAATATAGCTCCTACAAGCAAAACACCTGTTTGACCCAATGTGCCAACAACCGGTCCGGCAAAAAACCTTCCAATAGCTGACACGCCGAATGTTAAAGCTAATATCAGCATGGCATCTGCTCCACTGGCTACCTAAAACAACACTTACCCACTGGCTCGGACCAAACTCCGAAATAGCCGTAAGGGCCATGCAACAGAACAGGAAGATATAAACAGGGCTCAACATTGCCTTGAAGTTTTCTGCAAGAGAATTGGCGGCTTCCAATTCTGGTTTTGGAAAAGTTTTTCCGAAAAATAAAATAGCGTAAATAACGGTTGGAACCATAGTGACCCACATTTGTGCTTCCCAACCAAGACCCATGTGGGTCATGAAGAAGGAAATGAGCGACCCGACCAGTATGCCACCGGGAAACCACATATGAAACCGGCCCAGCATTTTTTGCATTTTCACACCTGAATACATGTCTGCAATCATAGGATTACAAGCAGCTTCTGTACATCCATTACCAATGCCAATTAAAAGTGTGGAAATAAGTAAGGTGGTATATCCGCCGGCGAAAATGGTCATTATAATTCCAATGGTGTGGCATACAAACGCCACCATCATAATATTTTTAGGGCCAAACGTATGATAAACCAAGCCGCCGATAATCATCGAAATAGGAAATCCTAAAAACCACATGGAATTGATAAATCCCAATTGTTCGGCAGAAAGGCCAAATGCCTCACCTAATTGAGGCAGAATTCCTGCGCGGATAGAAAAAGTAAAAGCGGTGGTGATGAGTGCAAAGCAACTTCCGTTAAACAAAGCGCTTTTATTAACGTTTTCGTTCATTTAATTTAGGTTTTGAGTTTTAAGAATTAAAATCGATTTGGTGGAAAACATATTTAATAAAGCATATATGCTTCATTGGTATCGTTTGTATTCAGGAGCCGCCTTGATATAAATATTTTGTACACAGTAAAGATGTGCAGAAATAATAAGCAATGAATTTTGGCAACTATATTTCATAATTTTTGGCAATTGGCAACTTTGAATGGGTTACGACGGGTGTAGCAATAAGTGGAAAATCTTAAAGAGGTAAGAAGTGTTTTTCGCATTCGTCAGAGATTAAAGGCAATATAATGGAATAAATTTAGCATTTAAAGGCATTCATTCATTTTCAGGCCTTAAAAAATTATTTATGTTTGAAAGCGTCTTAAAGTTTAAATAAGTTTTCCACGACCTGTTACTGGCTGTCCAGCCTTTCCCAATTCGAAAAGTGATTTAAGTCTCTGGCTGAAATTTGTAGTGGATCCTGTATAATTATCATAAAATAGTTGAGGGTATAATATGTAATTAGCATACAACTAAAAAAGGCTCCAAATGGAGCACCTTTATGGTACCGAAGACCAGCCTGTTGATGAGTTTGGGATAGGTTGTCACGACTCCGACCAACATTATCATTGTTAAGCCAATTCATGGAATTATGAAGTGTTGGTGACCCTGAAGGTTTTTTTCTTTAATTACCAAAAATCGTACATTGAACTAAATGAGGCTAACCCTATTGTTAGCAACATTTCTTTCCAGGTAAAATGTTCTCCAATATTTAAAATATTTAGACGGCATGAAATTTTATAAAATCAGTTTTTTATTCACAGTTATCTTATTAGTTCAAATCGTTTTCACAGAATGCTATGGCCAGCAACAGAAAGACACGCATTCACTCAAAATAAATGAACTTGAATACCTGGAAATGCCCGGACTAAATGTGATGCTGGCACATGATTATTATCCGGGAGGACATCAAAGTGGTATAAGTATAATTCAAAATGGAGTTAGAGTGGGCTCTAATGGGGATATACGCCTGGAACCAGCACCGGGCCCCGGTCATGCACAACCGAAGGTGGGCCAAAGGATGGTTGATCGGGTTAACCAGGTAATAACTGTATACAGTAGTAAACCCCTGGGCTTTTAAAATGGAAAAAAGTTTTTTATATAAAGCACTTGCTATACCAGACCTGAAATAGTTTGCCTGAATATACACAGAGCATTCTACGCTCCATTGATACGCTATTCTTTCCCGATATTGCGAAGCGTTAGCATATTCGGCTATTTCATTATCCTTTTCATAAACCAGCCAGGGCCAGTTTTTAAGATAAGATTGAATGCGATTGCTAAAATCAGTTATTGATGGAATTTCTGTTTCAAATGTGGTTGGAAGTACGTCCCTTGTACAGTCGCAGGTGGTATATCATCCGGCGCAGGAAATAGTCGCTATGATGGTTTTGGCCAGGCGAATCAACGTGGCCTAACATTAAGACGCTGCCTTTCAGAAATGGCGGCCTGATAAAGTGATGGAATCGACACCTAAAGAATGGGGTAATTTTCTTCGTTATCATTACCTGCAGTTTGATTTCGCCCTTTAGGCCGGGAATCTACCAGGTCGTTATGGCGATTTTCTACGCCGCCTTTCCAGGTAAGTGCCGATGGTACAAGCGTCATGTACGGCAGCCGGTTTTAGAATATTTTTTGCCGGTACAAATGTGTCACATGCGTATCAACAACCGTTCCCGTGTATCGCATGGCTTGTGCCACATCGGATGATGTCCGCCGGCGCTTATCGGAATTCATTTTGATGATACATTGGTTCTCCTTACAAATGATTAATAATTTTTGCCGGGGTAGCTCAGCTGGTTAGAGCATCGGATTCATATCCGCCGCGGCGGACGGAAGTTCAAGACATTGGTTCTTTAAAATGATTAATAATATTTGCCGGGGTAGCTCAGCTGGTTAGAGCATCGGATTCATAACCCGAAGGTCGGCAGTTCAAGTCTGCTCTCCGGTACAATCAAAAGGGCTCCATCAGGAGCTTTTTTTGTTTAATGCCATATACTGTTTACATATTATTCTCACAACAGTTTAATAAACATTATACAGGATCTTCTTCAAATATCAGCCAACGACTTAAATCACATTTAGAATTGGGAAATGATTGGACTGCCAGGTACCGTCCATGGAAACTTCTTTTCACAAAAGAATTTGAACCAAAAAAACAGGCTATGGAATTCGAGAAATGGCTGAAGACCGGAGCAGGAAGAGATTTTGTAAAATCATTACCTCACTGATAGCGGATTCATATTCGCTGACCGTGGCTTACGGCATTCAATCTGACGACTGGTCTTATATACCCGGCGGTGTGGGATCAGGAACAGCACTCATCAGACCTGATTTTCCCGAATTGCTGGAATGGCCATACCTGTGGCAGCAAACGGAATATGTATTGGGAGGTGGTAGCTCAAATTTTATGTTCATGGTACTGGCGGCGGATAAGTTGTTAAATAAATAAAAAGAGAATTTCGAATTTCTAAAGCGAATATAGCTGGCAGTAAACGTTTTAACATTAAGATGAATTTTTGTTTCGATTAATTGGGAAGATAAAGAATAAATTAAATGGCTTTGAGCAACCCGATATTTAAATTGAATATCCTGATATGGAAAAGTGAACAGGAACGGAAAGTAATTTGACACAGAGAGATATGAATTCTGTCAACTGCCAGCGACAAAATATTTCCCAACTGAACCTATGCTCTTAACATAAGCATTGTTCTATGAGGGCTAATGATTCCCGTGTTTCCTCTTTCAGTTCGCTGCGTGCATAAGTCCCGGCTTAACAATTACTATAAAGCTTTAAATAAAATCTCTACATTAGTACTCCGTTCAGCTATTGTCAGCAGGGGCGACGAATGGATGAAGCCCCTCACAGCTACAAATGCCTTTTGTAAGCGTCATTGGCTGGCGGCCTTATTTATTCAAACAATTGCATGACGGCAGATAATAAGTATAACCGATATTCACTAATTGCCTCATCAATTTTATTGTTGATAGGTGATGTTTTGCAAGTAGTAAATCATGATAGTATAATTTGGACGGTTTGCCTTGCACTTAGCTTCGTACTTTTTGTTGGAGGTATACCAGCTATTAACTCATTTATCTATACATCAAACAGGACGCTTAGACCGATAATAAATATGTTCTTGCTTGTTGGCGCAATAGCCGGAGCAAGTATGCAAGTTTTCTTTAGAACAATAATAATATTGGACAATGAAAATTTCTCTGATGCGTCTGCGGCTTTGTCGAATAATCCTTCATTAGCGTTTACAACAATGGTACCGGGCATACTTTTCCCTTTAGGACTTATTTTATTGTGTATTGCGCTATTCATTGCAAGAAAACAACCAGTGTGGAAAATAATACTTTTACTGTTAGGAGCAATTGGTTTCCCCGTAGGACATGCTCTGGGGTATATGATATCATTGGTTGCCGGAGACGTTTTACTTTTATCTGCATGGATTGCTTTCTATTCTGAAATTCCAAAAGATTCAGGGAGCAACTACCGCTAACATTTGGTCCTATGTATATAGGTCCTTTAACCATTTCTCGTAAACCATAGCCTGATTTTTTGATGGAAATTCTTTAGTAAAAATATGTTTTCATGGCCGGTACCTGGCAGTCCAATCGTTCCCTAATGCAAAGTGAGATTTTAATCTTTCTGGAAGATTTGAAGTATAGCCGGTATAGTGTTTATTAAACTTCGGAGAGAATAATATATAAACTGAAAAATTCACAAAATAAAAAAGGCTCCTTATGGAAGCCTTTTAATTGTACCGGAGAGCAGACTTGAACTGCCGACCTTCGGGTTATGAATCCGATGCTCTAACCAGCTGAGCTACCCCGGCAAATATTTTATTATCAATGAAGTACCAGTGCTTTGAACTTCCGTCCGCCGCGGCGGACTCCCAGTAATCGGGCGGCAAAAATAAAGATTCCGGCCTAAACACCTGAAATCAAATTTAGCCTTTCTGAAACGCAGAGCTGCCTTAATTTTAATGCCATGATTCGCCTGGCAAACTCCGACTGATGCGTAGCTATGCTTGCTATTTACGCACCCTATATCCGGAATACTTCCATCACCTTTGAAACAGAGGTTCCATCGGTTGCCGATTTTGCCAACAGGATACGTTCCTATCTTGAAAACTGGCCCTGGCTGGTTTATGAAAAAGATGGACAGATTGCAGGTTATGCCTACGCTTCGCGATACCGGGAAAGAGTAGCTTATCAATGGAGTGTTGAATGCTCCGTTTATGTTCATGATGATTACCTTCAGGTCCAGGAATTGCGAATAGCTTTATATACAGCGTCTATTTTGCTATTTTAAAAAAACAAGGATTTACTACCGTCTACGCGGTAATCAACCTGCCAAATGAACAGAAGTGTAGCATTTCATGAAAAAATAGGATTCAATATTTCGCTACTTATGAAAAAGTGGGATATAAATTAGGTAAATGGAAAAATGTAGGCTGGTGGCAGTTGCAACTGAATGAATATTTGCAGGAACCACCGGTGCCTGTAAAATTTTCAGACGATGAATCATGAAATACTGAAAGAATTACTTGAGTCAAAATAAAAAACTCCCGTATTGCCGGAAGTTTTTTATAGTAGTACTGATAGAATTGATTTAAAAATTAAAAGCCAGCTTCGTAAATAAACGTCTTCCGTTAAATCCCATTTGAACAGAATCCCAGGCACCACCCGATTCATTATCCTGGGCATATCCTTTGGCCAGCGGACTTACACCCAGGTCAGGATGTACATTAAATACATTATCTGCACCTAAAAACAGACTGACCTTCTTTGAAAATTTATAAGAGGCATAAATATCAGTCGTTACTTTTCCATTGTAATTAAATACTTCCGGTACATAAACATTGCCGTCTGCATCGCTGGGTACTCTTGGATTAATACCTGAATAATTAGGATTATCAAATCCGCCGGGACTAGAAGGATCCGGAGCCGCACCATCACCAAAACCTAACAGTACTATTTTACCAAAAGAAGTAAAGTGTGCACCAAAGCCAAATTTTTCCATTGCGTAATCAAACCCTAATGAAAATTTGTTTTTAGGTGCAGATGCTTTTAAAAACGCTTCTTCCCTGTCACTATAAAATGTTTTTTGATGCAGCCTGGTATCATTAAGAACATCCGGTACATTTATTTTATCTATCGTTATGTCCTGCAGATTGCCGGCCAGTAATATTTTCAAAGTATTTTTGCCGATTTTTTTTGAATAATCTGCAACAATGTCGAGGCCCACATTGGTTGTGCTGACCGCATTGGCGAAAAACTGGGCAGTAGATACTTCGGCCGGGAACTGGGAAGTAAAAGAAGGATCCAGTGTTGGATCATCTTTACTGAAAAGACCGGAAAGTACTACCCTGTCTTTTACTTTTACAATATAACCATCCATTGTAAATGTAAACCCAGGTGCAGGTTTCCATGAAAAGCCAAGGCTGCCATTAACCGATTTTTCTTCTTTTAATTCAGGTATACCTGCTGCTCTTGCTATCTTACTTGTATTGGGAGCAATAAGAGATTGAACCAATTGACCTCCGCTGAAAGAGGTGAGGGTGTTGCTGAAATGTATTTGCGCAAGAGATGGTGCCCGGAAACCGGAGCTTACAGAACCTCTTATATTAAAGTTGTTGGTAGCCTTATACCTGGTAGCAAATTTACCGGTAAACACAGAGCCAAAATCAGAATAATTTTCAAAACGAACGGCTCCGTCAACCAACCATTTTTTTGTGATATTTAATTCGGCATCGGCATACACACCTACATTTGTCCGGTTTGATTTTACGGCATCTGTATTACTGAAACCGGGAAATCCCTGTGAGCCGGATGCCTGCACTCCGGTTGGGTCGTAATTTTTATATGAGCGTTCTTCACCACTATAAATCTTGTAATTCTCAAACCTGAATTCTGCACCCAGTCCTAAATTCAAACCGTCAGCTATATCAGCGAATGATTTGCTGAAATCAAGATTGGTTGTATTCTGCAAAAAATTAAATCCTCCATCATCAAAATGATTGGGTGTTGATTGACCGATGATGGATGCGTTAAATGTTTTATCTCCGTAATAATGAAAGTCATTATAACCGGTATTGTTACTTAAATCCCAGTTCCAATCTTTTCCCGCAGTTCCTCTTATTCCTGCTGCAAATGAAACATCCGTAATATGAGTTTGTATATGCGGATTATAATATACTTCACCATCCGTAGCTGTTCGCATAATTGATGGTACCAGGATAGGATCGTAATTAAGGTCGGCGGGGTAGCGGTCAGGTCTTGCACTTAAATTTCGGGTATAAGCAAAGGCATCCGATGCTTTATAATTATATCCCCCGAAAGAATAAAAAGTTGTTTTGCCATTTGTTCCCGATGGTATTTCCATATTATACATAGCGCCTGCCGTATTAAGGGATGCATCTCCAAAGGCACGGCGACCTGTGTTTATGTATACCAATGAATTTTTATTGGTAAAGGGACTGGTGGTATCTGCCTGCCTGTAAGTTTTTCCCTGTGTCAGAAAATCCAATGATACATTGATAAAACCGCCGTTCTTTCCAATTGAAAAACCATTGTTGGCGGAAAAGGTGAATGTATTACCATCGATTTTGTTACCGGAATAGTATTGATTGCCTGCATTGAATTTTTCGGTGTTGAATTTAGTATCATAATAGCCACTCCACCCGGCATTAACCGTCCAGTGATTTACGTCCTTTTTTAATATGATATTTATAACGCCGGCAATGGCGTCAGAACCATATTGGGCGGAAGCTCCATCTCTCAGAATTTCAATTCGGTCAACTGAAGCTTCAGGAAATCCATTCATATCAACTCCTGAATTGGCACGGCCGCGGGTTCCAAACAAACCCACAAATGCTGTGGGGTGTCTTCTTTTCCCATTTATAAGAACAAGAGTATGATCGGGTCCAAGGCCCCTGAGTGTGCCCATATCAATATGGTCAGCTCCGTCGGCTCCACTTTGTTTGTTATAATTAAAGGAAGGTGCTGCCATATTTAATACAGAAGTCAAATCCATTTTGGCTGTAGGTAAACCGATCTGGTTGATACGGATAACATCCACAGGCACCGGTGTTTCTGTTTTTGCTCTGCCACTTCCCCTTGTTCCTACAAAAACAATTTCACCGAGTTCAGTAATTTCAGAATCCAGGCTAATGGACAAAGAAGATGCGGATCCTACTTTTACGGTTTGGCTCTTAAATCCAATAATAGATATTTCCAATTCATCCCCGGAACCGGCTTGTATACTGAAATCACCCGTTGAATTTGTTTGTACTCCGCGGTTAGTTCCTTTTACTTTGATAGAAACATCGGAAAGGGGAGTACCATTATTATCCGTTATTTTTCCTGTTACCGTTTGTTGTGAATAGCCAGAGATAACCAATAGCAGTATTGCTGCAATCAATAAAAATTGATCTTTCATAAACAGTTTTTTAATTGTTTTTTCGTTCCTGATCTTGATTTTTTAGCCGGGTGGGCAATCGTTGGTGGCGTAAGTTGAAGTTAGATAAAAGTGTAAAACAAATAAAGAAAATGTTTCTGCTCCGGGATATGTGAGTACACTATTTTTCCATTGATTCGCTCTTAAGCATATTTGTTACACGACCAGGATATTCTTCTAATGCTCTTTCAAGACAATCCATGGCTGCCCCAATGGAATCCAGGTTTAATACATAAGCCAGGCGAACTTCATTTTTCCCCAAACCACTTGTACCATAAAAACCAGTGGCAGGAGCCAGCATCACTGTTTGGTTTTTATAAGGAAAATTCCTCCAGCAACCACTGGCAAAATTTATCCGAATCGTCAATAGGCAAACGGGCTATTGCATAAAAAGCACCACCGGGGTTGGGACAAAATACCCCGGACATTGCAGTTTAGTCGCTGTACCAACAAGTTTCGGCGAGAAAGATATTCTGCCCTGGGTGCATCAAAATAATGATCCGGCAGATCTATTGCCGCTTCACCCATGATTTGTGCAAGACCCGGAGGACTAAGCCTTGCCTGTGCAAATTTCATTGCTGCATCATAAACCGATTTGTTTCTGGTAACCAGTGCGCCGATCCTTGCACCGCAGGCACTGTATCTTTTACTGATCGTGTCCATCAACACTACATGTTGTTCCAGTCCTTTAAGATGCATGGCACTGACATATTCTCCGCCGCTGTGCTCTCCATCAGGAGGGTAACAAAATTCACGATAAGCTTCATCGCTGAAAAGATATAAATCGTACCTGATGCAGAGGTCTTTTATCTTCTCCATTTCCTGGCGGCTATATAAATATCCGGTGGGATTATTTGGATTGCAAATAACGATCGCTTTCGTTTTGGAAGAAATCAATTTTTCAAAATCTTCAATGGGAGGCAATGCAAAACTATTTTCAATATAGGACGTAACCGGCACCACGTTTACTCCGGCTGCACATGCAAAACCATTGTAATTTGCGTAAAAGGGTTCGGGAATAATGACTTCGTCTCCGGGATTAAGACAGGTAAAAAATCCAAACTGAATCGCTTCACTTCCACCAGTAGTGATCATGATCTGATCAAAGCTGATTTCAATACCTACTTTTTTATAGTATCCGGCCAGCTTGCGACGATAGCTTTCATTACCCGCACTATGACTATACTCCAGCACCTTAATATCAGTATTTCGGACTGCATCCAAAATGGCAGGTGGCGTTTCTATATCTGGCTGTCCAATATTAAGATGATACACTTTTATTCCTTTCATTTTTGCTGATTCCGCATACGGAACCAATCTCCGAATGGGGGAGGCAGGCATTTGTTCTCCTCTTTTTGATATAGTTAACATGGGCCAAAGTTAAGCGGAATAGGGAATTTAATTTTTAGTATGCAGGCACTGTGAAATTTTAAACAAATAAACTCAGTGTCTTTTGAATTGCATATGAAATCATAAAAAAATGTTGTAACACAATTTTGTTGATGATGCCGGAGTTTTATGACCATATCTTTTCAGGAAATTATTTTTCACCTCACCAATTAAACACCATTATTTGACTGCTATCTACTCTTTATAAACCAACACAATAATTTCCCTGATGGAAAAATATTTGTTCACAGATGGAACGAATGTGGTAAGGGAGGTGCAGTCAAAGGAAGAGTTACATACATTAATTAAATTATGCAGCGATACTGCAAAAGCCAGGATATGGATTGCCAATACCTGCGAATGGATTCCTTATTCAGAATTCAGCAAACGATCCACGCCAAAGATCATTCCTCAAAAAAATATAGTTAAGCCCGCTGAAAAAATAATGCCGGTGACCGTTACCCCAAAAGCAAAAGCAAAAAGCTAAATATGCGGGTGCAGTAAAATTATTTTTCTCATTGGCAACCGCCTTGGCAATTTTCCTTGTTTATAATTTTACCAGGGTAAAATGGACAAGCCTTGCCCCTCTGCAAATAACCGCTGAGCGACCTGCAAACGTTCCCGTTATGAGTGTTGATTCATTAATAGGGGTAGTTGAAACTTTACGAGGACAAAAACTGGATAAAACAACACTCACTAATCTCCGCATACGCAACACCTGGCCAGACAGGATAAAACTTCAAATAAAGTGTGACCGTGATTCCGGCGCAGCGGGAATTAAATATAAAAACATAGAACTCTCTGTTGATAATTCTACCGGTTATCAAATTGATAACGTGGTAATTGAATTAAAGAACTGGCAAAATGAAATCATTCACAAAACAGATACTTTCCATTTAAACAATATAGGTTATGCGGCGCTGTCGAACAGAATGCTGAAAAATGAATACCGGGGTGATAGCCTTTCTGTATCCTTCCTTAATATAAAGGCCAGGTCATTTAATTTCTGTTATTCGTTCGACAAGGAAAGCAATTATGGCAATCTGAATGACAGGTGGTTTTGTAAGGAATAGAACGAATATGGTGATCAAGGTGAAATTGTGTATATAAAACGTCGTTCTATTCAAGGTTTGAAAGCATTCTGATTTCAATATTTAAATTTTGATATTCTTAGAAAGAGGGGAGATGGAGGTTGTTAGTGTGGCAACAAAGGACGTTGCATTCTTATCATTTTTAAAAGTAATTAACTATGGCCCTCTATTATCTGCCTTTACTTATCCGCAGCGATCGTTATTTTGTTGCAAAGCTTGACCATGATTCTTTTACCGGCAACAGGGAAGAAACAGAATTTAATTTCGTAGCCTATGCTGACGACAGGGTGATGACTCCGTTGATCACTATTGAAGATCCTGCCAAGATTGTATTGAACCAGATGGCGCCTTCCGACAAGCAGGATATTCTGTTAAGGGAATGCCATATCTCCATGATAAAAAAAGGTAATGATTTCGAATTACTGATTACGAAAGCAAATGATTTTTCGGTCACCTCTTTTAATGACGAAGAATCGGGAATTCGTCTTGATTATTCAACCATACAAAAAAGAATTACGGTACATTATTATAAGCATAAAGTGCAGGTATATCCTGTTCACATTTATGTAACACTGGCCCAGGGTGATACCGAAACATAGTCGGGAAAGTTTCAATTCTCAATTGTCCCTTGTAAAGAATGTCATCGGGTAGTAATTGATTTTGGTAGTGAAGCCAGCCAGGTGGGTTATAAAAACTGTGGTCCTCAATCGGGCATAGTACAGTATGATATTTTGGAAAATGTCATCAGCCAATTAAACAGGGGAGATAAATCCAAGATCTGGAAACGGGAAGATTTTTTGAACAATGAGCCCGGGCAGCCTTTGTTGTATCGTTCATTCTATGCAGTTAAGAAAAATATTAGCAAAAAGGAAAGGGAAAAATTCCCTTTCAATTTTACCGATGATTGGTTACATGATGAAGTCAGGTTATTTATTACCCGCCAGGAAGTAGCTGCTACGCAATTTACATTTCGGGATAAATATGAGATCATTCCCAATCTGAAACTGGGCATTGAAAAAAGCCTGCAACTGGTGATCGATAATCATACCGAAGATTATAGTATCCGATCACACAAAAAAGAATTGATAAGTGCGGTATTGCTTCAGAATACTACGATTGATGATAAGTACTAAACCCGATTTTCAGCAGGGAGGTATAATCGTTACGCTGCTGGTTCCGAATATATATACGCAACATGATGTATTTGAAATGCTGAATGAACTGCGCAATCAAACTGAAAATCTTCTTGAATCACTGCATATCCCCGCGGATTCTTTATATATCGAATATGAGACCATTTCAGAAAGTGATGCAGCATTTATGGGTTATCAGCAAACCAATACTGCCGATGTCCGCGTTGTCAAACGGTGAAATGGCGCTGGTGATCGATTGTGGCAAAGGAACTACCGATATTTCTATTCTAATGGCGGATGATAATGAAAATTATTCCAGTTTTTTCCGAACAGGTTTTGCAGGAGCCGGTAATGTGCTCACCTATGGATTTGTGGAAGATTTTTTAACCCTGGTATTGCGGGCGATTCCGGGCAATAATGAAATATTGGTGAAAGATTTTATCGGTCGTCATATCCTGGATCAAAACCTTACAGTGGATGTACTGAATTTTATTCAACTTGCAGAGAACCTGAAAAAGAAATATAAGAGCTTCAACCAATAAGTATTTCTCAATTTGCAGAAATGGCCGAGCAGTCCACAAGCACCGAACGAAAGATTGGCAACTTGCACAAGGATCAGTCCACCCTTCTTCAGTATGCTGAAACTATACTGAAGGATAGGAGTATCCGATGGGATGAAGAAGTAACCGGGTTGATCAGTAAGGCTACGGACTGTATTGTGCATTGCATTATCAACAGCATCAGGGATGTGATTACAAGGGATATTAAGAAAAGGATCAAAGTGGTGATGCTGAGCGGCAGAGCTTTTTATTTTGATGATCTGAGAAAGAGGCTTTCAGAAGAATTAAAGGGTATCCTCAATGAAGATGTAAAAATTAATACTGTGGCACCGGGTCGTTCACTAAATAATAAAAACGTAGCCATTCACGGTGCGTTCAGCGGAGCATACAAGATCACTGACTTTACCGGTATTCCCATTGACAAAAAAGAAGGACTGTCAAAAAATAATGATGTATTGAATAATAACATGTACCTGTACCGTGGTATCAAAGTAGAGCCGGGCAATGACATTTTATACAATACCTCTGTTGTCAGGAGAAATGATCAGCAATTGATTTCGTTTAAGAATAAAACAATTGATATTTTTTTTACCCGGGATAATATTTACCTCCGCCTGATGGAAAATCAAAAGGTAAAAGATGTCAGATCCTTGTATAGTATTCTTACTTCTGTAGCAGAAGCATATTCACCTGTACAGGACATGAAGGCGATTTCGATGTTTCCGGGTTATGCCGGCGAATTGGTTTCTATCAATACCACTTATAAAGATGTGGTAAAAGAAAAAAATTTGTTGGAGAACAAAACAGGAGAAAAAGAAAACAGGAATTGTCCGGTTTCTTCATTTTTAGACAGATCACAATTAGTACTAAAAAAAATTCCGATGAAGCATAAACTTATCAATTTGATTTTCTTTTGCCTGGCATCCTTTATCCTTACAGCTCAGGGGACCGGTAGACGGAATATTCGTATCGTGGATACACTATCTGCCCAGGATAAGGAAAGCCGGAATCCGGTTATCCTTAGATCTGAAGTTGATTCCCTGGTGCACTTGTACAATGATAGTAAGGTAGATACCATGCAGGAAGAACCGTTGGTAAAAGCAGATAACCAGAACCGCGACTACCTGTTGGCTACCGGGATAGGAGCATTACTCCTCATTGCTGTCTTGCTTTACCTTCTTTTCTTCAAGCAAAAAAAATTTCATAAAAGCATTTCAGTATTGACCAGGCAAATACAACAACTTGAACTGGCTGCCTGGTCTTCTTCGGGAAGTGTTGTTGATGGTAATCCCGGCAATAAAATACAAAGAAAAATTTCTATTCCCGGCCTGGAGAAAAAAATCCAGCTTCTAACAGCGCAACTGGAAAAGGCAACAGAAGAAAACAAAGAACTGGAATTATCTCTTGCGGAGAACAGGCAGATCCGCCACGATTTTGAATTAGTAAAACAACAAATGATGGAAGTGTATAAGATCCGGAATTATCCGGGTTTTAATAAGGAGAAGACGGAAACAGAAATTGTAAAGAGTATGCTGGATACGGAGCAATCTGTGGCTTTGTATGCCTATGAACATTTTTTGAAACCCATCATGGCTATAACTGATGCAAACAAAAACAATCCTGCCAGGATCAGTACAGCGGAGAGAGAAAAATTATTGAACCTGCTTATATCACTTTCTCTTTTGTACAGCGAATACCTTTACCTGAGGATTAGTGATCTTTCAATTGGTGGCAAAATAGCAGAACGTATAGGCGGCCTGAAAAACGGTAATAACATTGACACGGCTTTATTAAAACAATTGAGTACAGAACATGGAAGCAGGGCCCTGGTACTGCGCCTGGTTTTGAGTAATTCTTCTATAGAGAATTTATCCTATCCTGTTTTTGATGAAACCAACCTGAATTTATCCTAATCTTTATGTTAAAGATCCTGACAAGTCTTTCCTTCCTGTATGCAATTGCCATTTTGGTATTGCTTATCTATGGATTTTTCTATTACAGGGATTTTAAAAAAGGCATGTTGCCTGGCAAACGATTTCCCCTGGTTTTTATTTTTATCAGCCTGGCTTGCCTGTCCTTCTTATGGATAAATATTCATGCTCCCCTAAGGCTAAAAACATTCAGCATCCTGGATCATCATTTTATCCGGCATGATGGATTTGATGTTTTAAAAAAAATAGAGCTGGGTGGCACCGATACGGTTAATGATGTAAACAGATCTTATAACCGGTTCTTATTTTCAAAAAAAGATGGTGCAGTTATAGTTAAGTCCGTTTATTCTGAGGAACCATTATATGGTAAGACGGATGACGTTTATAAGATTTTGTCTCCAAATTATCCGGCGGTTGGGCATTCAATGTCCTTTACATGCGATGGATTAAATATCAGTATAAGCGCAACGGATGATAAGGGTTTTGAACTAAAAGTTGGGCCGCAGATTTTTAAAAGTAATATGCCTGTAAAAAGAGGCGTTTCGTGCTGGAATATTTTCCAAAGTGAAGATGGATTTATTAATTCCGCATATCTTAATAATGAGAAGCTGGTTTCTTCTTTGAAAAACATATTGGTGGTGCGGGATGATATATCCGGAAAGCTGGGTAAAGAACTAAACTATTTTTTATCCGGCCGATTGTTTCAATATGCAGGAAATGTTAAGTATAACAACACAGATTTACAGTTGACTGACCAGGAGTTCCAGGTCTCTTTACCTGACGAAAGCATTGTTACGTGGGGAGTAGGGTTTCTGGAAAGCAACCGAAACCAATATAAGATAAGGTATGACAGCAATGATCATTTTTCATTGATCAATCGTTACCCGGTGTCCTATCCGATGAGTGAAGAAAATCGTAATGATTGGAGCCTTCACTATGTTACCAAATTTTTATTGTCAGATGCAAAAGATATTCACAAGATACCGGCTGTTTTCCGGGAAGGGTTTTTATTTTCCGGTTTTGGAAATGACCAATCGAACTATTTTTCACCTTTATTACTTTTTTACAAAAACAAAGGCCGAAATGATTCACTGCAAATACAGGTGCAATCCGTTGAAGGCAGAACAAAAAATATTGAACTAAAAAATGCTAAGTTTCTTTTGCCTGCAAGGTCCAAAGAATTTAACTGGTCCTTTTCATTGAATAATACCTATAGCTGGAAATTTGAAAACCAAATACTTTCATCCCATACCTGGGAGGGACTTATTTTTGGAAGCCTGGTATTTTTTATTTTGCTGGTATTATTTTCTTCATGGGTAATACCGGCCACGGAACGAAAATGGATAGGACAGTTATTATCCTGTGTTACATTAGTGTTGCTTACCACCCGCTTTTTTCTGTACTGGCGCTATAAAAGCTTTCCGCCATACGAGGGAATGGATCATCCGGCTCAGCAACAACTGGAAAGCTTCTCAAATTTTGGAATTATTATTTTCGCTACCATTTCAATGGGGTTGATTTTTGGGTTCCCTTTTTTAAAATACGGGGGCAGGATTTTGTCAAAAATCAAAAATCGTTTTTTAAGTAAGCCCATTTATAATAGTGATCACAAGAAAAAGCAAGACATAAAGTTTATTCATAATTTCTTAAACAAATACAATTTATTCCGCGGAAGTAAAAGAATATTGTTTTTTTTCACCTGGGCGCTCGTCTTAATCATATGCGGAGCCATAGCAGCAATCAGTCAGTTTAATCCTGGTATTTGTCGTCACCTTGCTATCGTATTGATGATAGCTTATTTTGTCTTTCTATTTTATTCATATACCTATTCGCCCCTGGTTGCCCAATCAGAAAATAGTTGGTGGAAAATAAGTACGGTGCATTTTTTAGACATTATGATTAGTAACCCGGTAAAAATAATTATTATCTGTAAGTCTGCTCGCCTTATTCAGTTTTATCGATATTGGTTTTGCTATTGTCTTTCTGAATTTTCTATTATTTAATGAAGCTTTTCTCTGTATCAATTATAGTATAGCAGGATTATCTGCTGGGAGTAAAACTAACTCAAGACTATTCGGTCTTGCAGGTATGTTTTACCTCGTGTTTTTTGTGATGAACCTGTTTTATGCTCCCTATGTTTTTAAATATTTGCTGCAAATGCCGGAGTCTATGTTTACTGCGGGATTTGTAATATTAGGGATAGGTTTGGCCTGGCGTTATCGTGCGGCTAATACCCGCCCTTAACTTAAAAAAGAAAATACTTATTGGTTTTGCTACGGCGGGCATCCTCTTCTGTTTTTCTTTTTTCTTATTTCCAAAAGAAAGAATTTTGGACAAAGCCGCCATGACAAAGTACAGGATTGATGTACTGACTGTACCAGTTGACGAAGCAATTGGCAAAGCATATGAAGAAGGAAAAACCTATGAACCGGTTATAAGGGCAGCACAGAATCAATGGTTCATCAATACGTTTATTTATGAAAAAAACAACCCGGATGTACAGACGGCCGGCTTTCATTTGTTGCCACATGCACCCCAGAATAAAGGAGCGAAATACAACGCCCAGGCAACAGATCTTGTAACCAGCCGGTTTTTGATAGCGGAACATGGTAAAGGGTCGGTAATCCTTTATATGCTTTTATTAATGCTTCCTGTTCTTATGCTTGCCTCTTTTTATCAGCTTTACCCGGATTTCACAAACAGAACCAATAACCATTATCCTTCTATCACGGTTGGCTTTTCTCTTTTGAATTATTTAGTCATAACTGCTTTGCTAGTCATCCTGGCGGCAACCGGGAGATATATATTTTTTGGACAGGATCTTCCTTTTGGAAGTATATTAAGTAAGCAATCCATTTTGTTTCCCTGCCTGCTTATAATAGCTGTGATATTCTTTTTTAAGAATATTCCGCAGGAATACTATGCAAACAGAAAAAAAATAGTGCCAGGGTTTTTTATCCTATTATTACTGACCATATTTTTATTCTTATTCAAGCCTGCATTTAATAAGAACAAAGATTTTGCTGTGGGCAACCTGGCAAAAGAAATGAATTCATACATCCAATCAGAAATACAACCGATCCTGGAATATTTTGATACGGCTTCCGCCTTCAAAAAATATACAATTGCTAAAAAAGACGGGTTATTCAGTGATTCATTGAGAAAAATGATTTCGGCAGGTACAATTAATAGCGGCAATTCGTTTTATGCAAGCGAATTAAAAAATTACTCCCGTTCAGGCTTCGCCCGCCACCGGGATCAGCGTCGCATGTTATACCTCGATGTATATTCGGGAAGTCTGCAATTATCCGTCAATGAAAATTATTTCAGGGTAGATCCGCCACCTCACTTGCAGCAGCTTTGGACTGGCAATGTTTATGGAGATACTTCTGTTTATAATATTTCCCTGTGGAATGCAAATGATGGTTCCGTTGTTGAAAAAAGGATGAGCCATCTTTCCATGGAATCCGGCGTTTTCCATAATGACCTGCTTCAACTTTCATTTAAAAAGATGAATGGTGATAGTCATGCAGGCAAACTCTATCTTCATAATAATTCCAGGTCTGCCATCATTTTAAAATCGGGTAACTCAAGTGTTGTAGTTCCGCAGGGCGAAAGTTTTCAATTGGGCAATCCTGGTAAATTTATTGTTTTAGATTCCGCTGCGCAGGTGAAACAAGTGCTGACCATAGAACCTGACGCCTTTATGAAGAATTATTTTGTAAATGGCAGCAGGTATTACATGTATCCACTGAAGGAACGTTTTGTGTGGGCAAGGAATTTTGCTGAAGCGATCTCTTCAGATTATTCTGCTACCGGTGCGAAGAACCGAAATGCTTTTGTTTCCCTTGATTTTGAAATAATGGATTCGCTCACAACAAAAATTAAATTTATGATGTTGAGGGACACGGCATATAAAAGAGGTGCTGAATATGGAATATCTGTGGCGGATGGGAATGGAAGATTAATTGCGATGGCTGATTTTATAAAAGGAGTTGACCGGCCCGATCCAAATGATAAAGCCGCATTCAATAAAATATTGCTTGGAGAAAATGGTTTTGTGACGCAATCTTTATTAAGAAAGCAGATGGGAAATATCAACCTGCTCCGGTTGAACCCGGGACCTGGTTCTACTTTCAAGCCAATTGTGTTTTCAGCTATTGCGTCACAACTTAACTTAAACTGGGATGAATTTGCTACTACAGGGTTTTCTGAAAAACAGAATTATTTTGGTGGTGAAAAGGTGAAAGAGTATGATTTTGAAAAAAATAATGGTCGGGTAAATAATGTAAAAGATTACCTGAGATTATTCAGATAATTATTATCATTCCAATGTATTGTTATTGGGTTCCTATCCAAAGCAGGATCCTGATCATCTGCTGGCCGATCATTTCAATCAAAAAAAACAGGCAGCTGGTTTGCAATGGCCCTATTTTACTTATACCGGAAAACAGTACTGGCTGAACGGATTTCAAAACTGGCCGGGATATTCCAATGGCAAAGCCAATTTTGGAACAGACAGTTCTTTTACCTCTGTAGGGCTTTTAAATAATTTCAATATTTGTACGCACCAGGCCAGGAAGAGCTTTGATATGTTTTCATCCAGCTACGATTCTCTTCTTTTTTTAAATGCTTATCGGAAATCGGGATTTATTTTACCGGAATATTCCCTTTTTGATCAGCAGGGAGATCAGGTGAACCACCGCATTCCCTATGATTTGTTTTCCGTTAGTTTCCGCGGACATGTAAAAGGCAGCAGCCAGGTTATGATATCTCCAGCGAAAATGGCGGAAGCTTTTGGAAAATTAATAAGTCAGAACAGAAATTATTGCCTTACTTTAAATCCATGGGCAGAATCTTTAAATTTCTCCGCGTTTGAGGTTGATCCTACTCTTTCATACAATAGCTATCTTTCTATTATCAGGCAAAATGTTTTTTTGGGAATGAGAGAAGCACTATTTATAGGAACCGCGTCAAAGCTGGGTAATAGGCTGAAGGATGGAACTCCTTATTATTATTACGCAAAAACCGGGACTACGGGTGATGATGAAAGGAAAACCAAATCAAAATTGCTGGCTGTTATTATATCCTCAAAAAATGTGACCGATCCGGATTTCAATTTTCGGGAGAATAAATTTTATACGGTATACTTTTCCTCTCAAAATAGCCCACCCAGTCAAAATGAAGAGTTCCAGGCTGAGGTAATTGAGTATTTGAAAAATACATTTCCCTTTGTTAAATATATGCATGCGGGCAAATAAAAAAAGGCAGCTGTTTCTTCAGGTGCCTTATTACTGTCTTTATTCAAACCAGGAAAATCAATAGTTTTCTTCCATAAATCCAGAATGGGTATAATCGGGATTGTACTTATTATTATTGATGTTATAAATTATTCTTCCGTATGAATCGAGGTGATCCTTATGGTTTGTAAAACCATTTTTACTGTTTGTCATTTCCAACGTGAATTCCGCATCAATTTCTTCAGGGGTTTTTAAGTGATTGTTGATTGTAGATCCCAGGTCTTTTTCAAAACGGATCATTTTTCCCAGTGAACCGGATACAACCGGTTTTTTACTTTCTTGATGAGAAAGAGGAATTTCAAAATAAAGAATGTCGGTTTGATTCATAATGGCAATTTTAGAAATATAGTAAAAAGTCATGCCGGATTATTTAAGGTGTTAAAGACCAACTGAAAATCATTTAGTTCAGTTTTTTTTTGTGTATAAATGCTTTTCTTATAATAAAAATCTTTAACCTTAAGATATGGGTCATGGTAATAATTTTCCCCACAGTCAGTTTTCTTTTTCGAACCTTCGGGTAATTTATCGCCATCTTATAACATTCGGGAATGTAAACCTGTGCAATATGGTTGTGATAGAGCTGAAATCAAAAAACCCCTTCAGAAAAACTGAAGGGGCAGAAAAATTTAAAAGGAATAATTAATTAATAATACCGGTTTTATTAAGCGGGGAAGTTCAATTAGCCGCCAACACTTCACCAACTATCTGAACGGTTTTAGGCTGTTCTACACCTGCGAGCTTAATAAAAATGTCTTTCTTAAATGGGCCTACCGTAGCCGCATTGTACTGAACTTTTAGTTTGCCGGATTCGCCAGGGCTAATTGGCTTTTCGGGTTTTTCGGGAACAGTACATCCGCAACTTGCAGAAGCATTTTCTACTACAATGGGTTTATCACTATTATTTTGAATTTCAAAAAAATAGGTTACCGGAGTTCCTTGCTTTATTTTTCCGAAATCGTGAATCTCCGTGTTGAATTTGATTTTATCATCTTTTTTTGACTGGGCCATAACAGCAAAGCCAATTACCATTGCAGAGGCTAAAAGGAAGAATTTCTTCATTTGGAAAAGTTTTAATTTATAGTGTTTGTTTTTTTAAGAATTGAACTGAAGAATTTGGGGGAGCTGAACCTTCTGGAGCCCGCCATACATTTCCCTTGATCTTCAGTATTTTGCTCTGATTAGTATTGTAAGTAATTGTTACCACCTTATCAAAACCGCCTTCAGAAGCAGCGTTGTAGCCAACTTTTATATGGGCAGTAGCGCCGGGGGCAATTTCTTCCCTGCTCCATTCTGGAGTGGTACAACCACATGAGGCATGTACATCATCCAACTTTAATGGTTGGGAACCAACGTTTACGATTTCAAACGTGTAATAAACAGGCTTACCCTGGGGTATTTTACCAAAATCATGTTCAGTTTCTTTGAGCTTAAGAATTTCTTCGGTCGATGATTCAGGAACAGCCTGGGCTCCTGCAAAAAAACTTAAAGAAAGTAAAAGAAGGAGAAAGGGTATTTGTTTCATAAATAGCTAATTCGGAATTTCAAATTTACATGAAAGATGGAAGATTGCAAACATTGGTTGCAGTCCATGAAACGGGTTTTTTAGAAAAGTTTCAAATGATCGTAATCTCCTATTTTTGCCACATGGACAATGCTACTCCATTAACGATGCCTGCCGATGCAAAATTGTCTTTTGACAAATTCAGGGAGGAAGTATTAAGCGATTACCGGATTGCGTGTGTAAGCCGGGAGACCAGCCTGTTAGCAAGAAAGGAAGTGTTGACCGGCAAAGCAAAATTTGGAATTTTTGGAGATGGTAAGGAAGTGGCCCAGCTGGCAATGGCTAAATTTTTTCAACCAGGTGATTTTAGGAGTGGTTATTACCGTGACCAAACTTTTCATTTTGCAATAGGTCAATCAACAGTGGAACAATTTTTTTCACAGCTATACGCCGATCCGGACATCAAAAACGACCCGAACAATGCGGGAAGGCAAATGGTGTCCCATTTTAGTACGCCCCTTACAGATGAACAGGGTAATTGGCTTGACCTGGTAAAGACCCACAACATTGCAAGCGATATGGCTCCTACAGCTGCCCAAATGCCCAGGTCCCTGGGACTTGCATTAGCCTCCAAACTTTTTAGAAAGGTAGAGGGGTTAAAAAAAATGGAAAACCTTTCAGATAACGGTAATGAAGTGTGTTTTTGTACCATTGGCGATGCTGCCACCACGGAAGGTCATTTTTGGGAAACGGTAAATGCCGCCGGAGTAATGCAGGTGCCCCTGGCCATTTTTGTTTGGGATGACGGTTACGGTATTTCGGTGCCAAAAAAAATACAGACAACAAAAGGCTCAATTTCTGTTGCACTGGGTGGTATGCAGAAAGAAGAAGATACTAATGGAATAAATATTTACAAGGTAAAAGGATGGGATTATGCCGGTATGTGTGAAGTGTTTGAAGAAGGTATCCGACTGGCCAGGGAAACACATGTCCCCGTTTTATTTCATGTAGAAGAAATAACTCAGCCTCAGGGTCACTCTACCTCGGGCAGTCATGAGCGATATAAAACGCAAGACAGGCTGGCCTGGGAAAGAGAATGGGATGGATTAAAAAAGATGAGAGAGTGGATCATTGAAAATGCGTTGAGCGATGAGGAAGAATTATCTGTAACCGAGCGCTGGGCCAAAGGGCATGTGAAGGAAAGTAAAATTCAGGCCTGGCAAAAATACCTGGGTCCTATAAAACAGCAGGTAACTAAGACAACCGAACTATTGAATAACCTGGCGGAAGGTATCCCCGACCTATCTGTTCAATTAAAAAAAATTGCTGGTAAGCTTTCACTTAACAGGGAACCTTTAAGAAGAGATATAATGAAGGCTTTGCATGATGCAATTGATTTAGCCGGTAACAATGATAAAATATTTTGGACAAAAGATTATTATAGTGATCTGCTAAAGGAGAGCAAGCAGCTCTATAATTCCCATTTATATAATGAAGGCCCGAAGAGCGCATTACATGTGAAAATAATAAAAGCAAACCTGCAAACGGATGCTCCTTCAATTAATGGATATGAAATATTAAATAAATATTTTGACCAGCTATTTGCCAGCAATCCAAAGGTAATAGCCTTTGGAGAAGATCTTGGCCAGATTGGAGATGTAAACCAGGGTTTTAGCGGGTTGCAGGCAAAGCATGGAAGCGACCGGATATTTGATACAGGTATCCGGGAACTAACTATTATGGGCCAGGGAATCGGACTTGCTTTACGAGGCCTTAGACCGATAGCCGAGATTCAATACCTGGATTACCTCCTATATGGTTTGCAGCCCCTGAGTGATGATGTAGCTACACTTCATTACAGAACATTCGGCAGACAAAGTTGCCCTTTAATTGTGCGTACACGTGGTCACCGTCTGGAGGGAATCTGGCATAGTGGTTCGCCAATGGGTATGATGATCAATTCACTTCGCGGAATCTATATATGTGTACCGAGAAATATGGTTCAGGCCGCCGGAATGTATAATACTTTATTAAAAGGTAACGATCCTGCTATAGTTGTAGAATGCCTGAATGGTTACAGGCTCAAGGAAAAACTTCCTTCCAACCTGGGTGATATGACAGTTGCTCTTGGTGTTCCGGAAATTATTAAAGAAGGGGAAGATATTACTATAGTGTCCTATGGCTCTATTTTACGGATTATTAATGAGGCTGTTTTATCGTTAGAAAAAAATAACATCAGCTGCGAAATCATAGACGTTCAGACTTTATTGCCGTTTGACATTCATCATACTATTCTGGATTCACTAAAGAAAACCAATCGTATCGTTTTTATTGACGAAGACGTGCCGGGCGGCGCTGCAGCGTATATGTATAATAAAGTGATGGAAGAACAGGGCGGGTATAAATATCTGGATGTAGCACCTCGAACAATTACCGGCAAAAATCACCGTCCTGCTTATGGGAGCGACGGAGATTATTTTAGTAAACCGAATGCAGAAGATATTGAGACAGTAATCAACCAAATGATGGCAGAATAGGACGGATATACCATGATCCAAAAATTATTTTTTCATTTTTAAATTAAAAATTATGCCTATTGTAAAAGTTATTGAAGTAATTGCATCTTCTGAGAAAGGAATTGACGACGCTATTCAAACCGCAGTAACAGAAGCATCCAAAACAGTTAGAAATATTGATTCTGTCTTTGTGAAAGATATTAAGGCGCATGTAAAAAATGAAAAAGTTATCAGTTATGGAGTGATTTGCAAAATTTCTTTCCGGCTTGATTGAAGCATATAAAATCTTTTTATAATCCCGGATCATTCCGGGATTTTTTATTTGGTAATTATAAAAAACAAGAAGATGAAACTTAAACTTTACCAGGTAGATGCATTTACCGGTAAATTGTTTGGCGGCAATCCTGCTGCAGTTATTCCCTTAATGAATTGGTTGCCCGATGATCTGATGCAACAACTGGCAATGGAGAACAACCTGGCTGAAACCGTTTTTTTTGTTCCTTCAAAAAGAAAGGATGCAGATTATGATATTCGTTGGTTTACTCCTGTGCTGGAGATCAACCTTTGTGGTCATGCAACACTTGCTTCAGCTTATGTCATATTCAACATTTTAAAAGAAAAGAAAAAGTTGGTGAGATTCTATTCAAAAAGCGGCCTGCTCTCTGTAAAAAAAAAGAAGGATAATCTGCTTATGGATTTCCCAAGCTGGAAGCCGGAAATGATAACTGAATATCCCGATGGATTAAAAGAAGCACTAGGAGTGAAAGAAATTGTTGCGGTATATAAAAACCGGGATCTTGTAGTTGAGCTGATGCATGAAGAAGATGTTGCAAATGCGCAAGCCCGATTTTACAACCTGAAAAAGATGGGTGAAAAAATAATCATAACTGCTCCCGGGCGAAATCAGTTGATTTTGTTTCCCGGTTTTTTGCTCCTGTTGCAGGGATTGATGAAGACCCGGTAACCGGTTCTGCTCATTCTCAACTGATACCATTCTGGAACGAGAAATTGAATAAAACAATTATGCAAGCAAAACAAATTTCTGAACGAGGTGGTGACATTTATTGTGAACTCCATGGCGACCGGGTAATCATGGGAGGCAATTGTGTTTTTTATATGAAAGGTGAAATTGATATACCCAATATTGAAAAATGATATTAGCTCGATGAAGAGTACATTATTCCAAAAACCTCTCTCTTACTTCCTTTGTAGGTATCATACAAGTTTCTTTTTTACCAAACCATTTATACCGGTTGCGGGCAATCCATTTATAAAAGGGCTGACGAACAAATGCTGGAACAACTTTGAATGCATATAGTGCTTTTGCAGGCCACTGCAGATTACCGGCTATTTGAACGGCTGCATCAGAATATGTATATACTTTCCCTTTATCTAAAAAAATGACACTGTCAATGGCTGAAGAAATATTATATTTTTCTTTTAAAAAAATTCCGGATGGGGATTGTAGCGGAGAAAATTTCAAAACAGCTTTCTTATCATTACGGATAGCAAAGTTTACCATGGAGTTACAATAATTACAAATCCCGTCAAACAATACAATTTTATCGTCAGGTATATTCATAAAAAAGACCAACCTGGCAGTTGGACTTGCATAAAGATAAAGGAAAGCTTGTTAGTATTTTGGAACAGGCCCTATTCCTGTTTAAGTGAAAAGATTTTATAATCAAAAATCAGCTACATTCGTAACTTCTGCTTTTGCTCAGCTTTCGGCGTAATAGTTTTTACTTTTATGAGATTTATATAGAAGCATAGTACCGGTAAACCCATATAAGTTTCCTCTGCACCCAATTTTAAACTTCGTCTTTTTTTAGTCTCCCCCTTGTGAAATAAGAATTTAGCATCCAACAATTCTGGTTGAATTTTAAGGCAGCGATTCAAGTAGCATATTCCAGTTTATAATTGCCAGCAATACCATGTTCAATAAAATCATAGTGCTATGTCATTTCTAACCCACCTACTTGAAACGACCCCTCATTTCGAAAATAGTATAGTGCAGTTAGAAAAGAAATTAAATACTATTAAAACCCAAAGCCGGAGAAGATTAAAGACTTTAGTGCAGCTCGCTTATTGTTATGCACATGTGCAACTGCAAAAAGGAGTCGCTGCCGCAGATGAAGCCATTATTCTGGCGGAAACGCTGAGCGATCAAAGCATGAAAGCTAATGCCCTTTGTGCGAAGGCAATGAATGAATTTCGTATCGGTTATGTTGCTAAATCTCAGGCGACTGCCCGACAAGCACTTTCTATTTTTAATAATACAAATGATGAGGAAGGACAATGCGATGCCTGTTTTCAACTCGGCTTAATTCCTTATGTAAGCCAGGGACCAGGAAACCCAGCCAATTATTTAGAGATTGCGCTGAAAAAACATGAATCGCTGAAGAATAAAACCGGAGTCTACCTGGTGCGTATTCAGCAAATTCATCAATATTTTCTTAAAACCCAATTTGAAGAAGGTGTTAAAATGGCTACAAGTTTGATTAAGGAGCTTTCCTTACCTCAGCAACAACACTTACTTTGCTTCGCCCATATGCAGTTAAGTATTGGCATGTACATTAAACAGGATGTAACCGCGTTTATGAATTGTATGATTGAGTGGCAAAAAATTGCCTTGGCTAATGGAAATTATCATGATTACACTATGACAAAAGCGATGCTTCCTGACTGTTATCGTCTTCAGCATTTGGATAGAGATGTCATGAATGCCTGTTTGGAATCTGTTGAATGTTCTGAAAAACTGGGTTCTATTCATGGACATATCACTGTATTTATTGTAATGGCACATATATGTGCAGATCAGGAACATTACCAGGACTCTTTAATTTATTACAAAAAGGCTATTAAAGCGGCACTCGAAATTGAAGATTCTTATAAATATCTTATGGCATTAAATGCTATGGGAGCAGTCTATTTAAAATTGGGACAAACCGATGAGGCCTTCAAAACCTTTCAAAAGGCCCAGCATGAATCCAGACTTGCAAACGACCGGTTGAATATAATTGGATCCCAAAGGCATCTGGCAGAGCTTGCTTATCAGCAAGGTAAATTTGACAGTGCGCTGTTTGATTTTAAAATTCTATTCGACAGTGCTAACAATAGCGATGAATGGAATATGCAGGACAATGGAAACTATGCTTCCTCGATTGCCAGGGCAAGCGATGCTGCTTTCCGGAAAGCAGGATTAAATCCCGAAGAGCGAAACATCATGCAGTATTACTATTTGAAAAGGTATCTTTTACTGGCACAAGAGAAAAAAAATTTGCGGGAAGAAGTCAATGCATTGAAAAGTATGGTAGCATACTTTGAAGAAATGGGTGATTTAAGCGAAGTTGTTCAATATAGTAAAAAGTATATTCAATTATATGAGAGGTTGGTAAACGAGGAAAGTTTTAAGGATATCACTAAACTTCGTTTACAATACGAAACGGAAAAGAATGAACATGAAATAACTTTATTAAAAAAGGAAAGAGAACAGTCTTTATTAAATGAGCGGTTACGCATCAGCCGCGAATTGCATGATGAAGTGGGAGCAACACTCAGTGGCATAGCAATGTACAGCCACCTGATCAAAGATCAAATTATGAATGGCAATGAGGCTGGAGTTAAAGCATCATTAAGTATCATGCAACGATCTTTGGGTGAAATGGTCAACAAGCTCAATGAAATTGTTTGGTTAATAAATCCCGAACAGGACAGTTTGCTGAAGTTAACTGAAAGATTGGAGGAATATGCCAGGGAGATGGCTGTACTTAAGAATATGCAGGTTAAAATCACTTTACCCGTTAGAATAGCTGAATTAAGTTTACCTGTGCAGAACCGTCGCAATATTTACTTGTTTTGCAAAGAAGCAATCATCAATGCTGTTAAATACAGTAATGGGAGTTTGCTGGAATTAAGTATTAAAGAAATTGATGGCAAGCTGGAATTTTCAATAAGCGATAACGGAAAAGGATTTGATGCAGGAATAGTAAGAAAGGGAAATGGTTTGGAGAATATGCATAAAAGAGCTGAAGAACTGGGGACAATAATGGTTTTTCAATCAAATAAAAATGATGGGACTTCAGTTTCTCTGCAATGCAGAATCACCTGATGGGGTATTGGCAGGGCAGAGATAAAGTCACAAATTTGTTTAAATATTCATGGAAATAAGAGTAGCCATATTTGAGGATAATAAACTGGTAAGGGATGCGTTGGAGGCTATCTTGAATGGCACTTCCGGGTATACCTGCTGCGGGGTTTTTAGTGACGGCAGTAGTTGGGAAAGAAATATTAAAGTAAGCCGCCCGGATGTTGTGTTGATGGATATTGAGATGCCGGGGCTGAGCGGAATAGAGGTTAGCCGACAGATTAATAGACAATTTCCGGAATTAAAAATATTGATACAGACGGTCTTTAATGATAGCGAAAAAATATTTCAGGCCATATGTGCCGGCGCATCAGGTTATATTTTGAAGATTGATCCTCCGCAAAAATGTCTTGATGCGATCAATGAAGTATATAATGGTGGTGCACCTATAAGTCCTGTTGTTGCAAAAAAAATGCTTGGCTTTTTTACAAACCAGAATGTAGTATTGGTATCACCCGGAAATACAGACTACCAGCTCACCCAAAGGGAAAAAAACATTCTTCAATTGATGGTGCAGGGTCATAATTATAAGACGATAGCTGAGAAGGCATTTATAAGCTATGAAACTGTCCGAACACATGTTAAGCATATCTACAAAAAACTCCACGTAGCCAGCCGCAGCGAAGCAGTAATGAAAGCGGTACAACAGGGGCTAAGCTAGACGATCACAACTACTTTCTTCCATAAGCTTTTTATACTCCCGGATTTATTTAATTCTCCGCTCCTCTAATTATTCTTTATCGAAATCTAAAACCGGACATAAATGATCTTATGAGGGGCGGACTATCGCCACCCGGTTATTTCAATCATGCTGAAATGATCATTTCTGCTATCCGTTACATTTCTGTCTTTCATTCTAAAATACCCTAATGAGGTATTGTTTTCATAGTTATCTCAGTTGAACTTTCAATTAAATAGTCAGACATTTTCTTAATCAATAAAAGCTGTTTTATGAAAAAAAAATTATTTATTACCGGGAGTATTCTATTGATGGCAGGATTGTTCTTTCCCGGTTGCCAGAAGCAAATAAAAGATCAACCAATCAACTCCGAAACCGAAACGGAACTGCAGGCAAAGGGCTATCACAAAGGAGACAAGGATGGATGCAGGCTGACATCATTTGATTATTATGATGGAATCGCCGATCAACATCAAATTGATTATTATAGTTATAAAAGAGGCCTGGTAGACGAATGGGCGGTCTGGTATGGCTGGGTATATAAAATGGAGTATGATGCCATGGGAAGATTGAAAAAATCAAAAGTGTTTGAGGGTGCCGTCCTTTTATACACCATCCACTTTTTCTATAAAAACGATAAGGTAGTTAAAGAGACTTGGTATATTGGCGATACAAATGTAGTTTTTGATGAAGTTATCTACACTTTTAACAAAAAGGGCCAGATGACAAGGGGCGAAAGTTTTATGAGTGATTATTATACTGCAAATACTTATACAGTCAAAGGAGACCTGGCAAGTTGGAAATTCTATGTTGGCGGCAGCCCGTTTGTATCAGGTGATTACACTCATTATGCTCATTATAAGAATCCCTTAGTTGAAGGAACGCCCGGTATTTCTTATGGGTTCCCTTATATAAATGCCGCATTCACCATCACTAAGCGGTGGTACACAAGTGAAAAAATTACATATTATGATGAGTTCGGTAATCCATCTGTTTATTTTGACGAGGATCCTCACCAAACGCAATGGCAGATTGGGTCTCATAAATATCCCGAAAATGTTGAGTACATTGATGTAATTAGCGGCACCCATTTGTCTGTTGGTTTTGAATTCGAAAATTGCGACCGGGGTAACAGTCACCACAATAAATCAACAGAAATCAATCTTAATAAGAATAAGAATAAGAATTTTGCTGCTTCATTGGACAGCCCATTGTCTATTCGATCTATTCTTTCCGGCTCCAGGAATAAATTAAAAAAGCGGATAAATGAATTTAGAAAAGAAATGAAAAGGCAATTACAGAATAGGAACAGGGAAGATGATTAAAACGAATTAAATAGTATCTTTTTTATAGAGCCGTCTCAGGATAAGAACCCGGACGGCTTTATCACTTAATATACCCCAATGAGGTATTGCTTTTTCCTTTCCCAGGTTATAGCTTTCCTAATATTCATCGTCTTGGTTTTTTGCAAAAAAAGTTGAATACGATTCGATCCCTCATTTTTTTCTCATCCTAAATAATTTTTTTTATGCACACCATTTTAAAATATTGCTGCTTTACAATAGTAGCAATATTATTAGGCGTCTCCTGTAAACGGGACGTTGAGTTTACAAGTATACCCCAGGATCTTAAAGCTAATGAGGCAAATAAGGCCGCATTGCATAATTGCAGATTAACATTCACAGATTATGGCGATGGATTTTATACTGAAACTTACAGTTACAATGCAAAAGGCCTGGTAAAAGATTTGAAGATTGAAAGTTTTGGTTTTTTATTAAACCATATCACTATGCAGTATGATCACTGGAACAGGTTAATTAAAGGCACTCTTTCATATGATGACATTACTGTTTATGATTTTGTTTTTGAATATAAACACAACAGGATCGTTAAGGAAACCTATTATGAGCAGGGTACATCTATTGTGTACGATTTTGTTATAAATACCTATAACTGGAAAGGCCAGATCATCAAAAGGGACGATCCTCCTTTCGACTATTTTGCAACCTTTGAATATGATATATTGGGTAACCTCACCAAAAGTGAAGCCAGAACTTCCAGTGGAGAGTTAGCATTCCGCGAAGAATATAGTTATCGCAAACCCATTAGACTTGCTGCTTCGGCCAGGCCAGGAATTCCATTCAGTTTTTGGTATCTCACTACTATAGAATCGGGTCCATTGGTAGATTGGTCAAGAGATGTGTTTGTGGGTGATGGGGTCGGCGGAGAATTTAAAGTTTATGACGAAAACCCGAATAAAACATCTGTTACGTCAACTTCAAGGCATTTTGTTAACACCAAGTCAACTTTTGACGAGGCAAATGCTATTGAATATTATCAGTACTGGGAATACGAAAATTGCGGAGGCGGCCATGGTGGAGGTCCACATGCCAATAAATCAATGCCTAAAACGGATCAACGCACCAGGGATCTTATTCAGCTTCATATGCCATTATTAAGAGGCCGTCAACTAAAGCAGCAACTAGCGGAGAAACGAGCAATGTGGCAAAGATTGAAAAGGGACGATTCACATTAATTAAATGTTCCGATTATTCTAAATTTTTACCAATAAAAGCTTTTTATGAAAAGAAAACTGATCAATGCCAACGGCATATTATTGCTTGGGATGTTATTATTTTCCGGTTGTCAAAAAGAATTGCAAAAGGACGGGACTGCAAAACCTGAAACGGAATTAAAAACTGCAGAAGCGAAAGGAAATCATAGGAATGAATGCCGGTTGGTAAGCGACGCAAGTGAATTCGGAACAGACACCTATAAGTACAATAATAGAGGGTTGGTGGAAGAATGGAACATTTCTGCTTATGACGGCTACTTTATAATGGAATACAATTCAAAAGGGCGTTTGATAAAATCCAGATTCTATTCCGGTGGTGCATTAGTGAATACTATAATTTTCCTTTACAGGGATGATAGAGTTGTAAAGGAAATCTGGTACAATATGGATACGGAAGAAAAAGCAGATGAAGTCTTGTATCAATATAACAGGAAAGGAAAGATGCTGAAGATGCAGAGTTTTATGTTGGATTATTACACTCTTTATGATTATACCTCTGACGGAAATGTATCAGAATGGAATTTTTATTTTGGGGGAAGCCTGCTCTATACCGCACAAAACACTTTTTTTCATCATCATAAAAATCCCTATTTGGCCATCCCAGGCTTAGATTATGGGTTTGCGTATACTAATGGTGCGATATTTCAGAATAAATGGTACCCAACCAGTGAAAAGTTCATTTATTATGACGAAAATGGTAATCCCCAGGTTCTTTATGATCAGGATCCTTACGAGACTATCGTAGAAGCTAATCGTCGTAATTACGTAACTGCTTCCGATTATTTTGATGTGGTAAGCCAGGAATACTTTCATTTCCGGTTTGGGTATGAAAACTGTGCACAGGATGACAGAGATAAGGCACAACCTGCTCAAAAATTTTCACCCGTTGGTAATAGTAAAATTAATCCAATGAAATTTTTAAAGAGAGGTTCAGCTAAATCAATAAAAGGGCAGTTAAAAGAAATGAGGGAAAAATTTGCCAAGATAGGACCAAAGTAAATTCAATATATATTGAAACGCCTGATATGAAACCCATCCTTCGGAGTAATGAAAGGACATTGCTAATATAAAAATCGAAGCCTGCATATTTTTGCAGGCTTCGATCTGTTTATTCAAAAAATTAATGTGAATAAAATTTTATCCCATATTATGAAACACTTTCTGCACATCTTCATCCTGTTCTAAACGATCAATCAATTTGCTTACATCTTCAGCCTGTTCATCAGTTACCGGTACTGTTGTCGTAGGTATCCATTCCAATTCTGCACTGATAGGAGTAATATTTTTTTCTTCCAGTGCATTTTGCATATTGCCAAAATCGGTAAAGCCACAACGAATCACTAAGATATCTTCGCCATTTTCACCAGTTCCTTCACCCAGTTCCTGCAAACCAAAATCAATCAATTCCAATTCAAGTTCTTCCGCATTTAATCCTTCCGGTTTTAATTTAAATACACCCATCTTATTAAACTGAAAGGCTACACTTCCGCTATTACCCATTGCGCCATCCGCCTTTAGTAAAATGAGATTTTACATTTGCCACTGTTCTTACATGGTTATCGGTTGCTGTTTCTACCAAGTATGGCAACGCCATGAGGTGCATATCCTTCGTACAAAATTTCATCATAGTTTACCAGTTCTTTTCCCTGTGCTCTTTTAATGGCAGCTTCTACCCGGTCTTTAGGCATACCTACACTGCGGGCATTCTGAAAACAACGGCGAAGAGCAGCATTTGAATTGGGATCAGGACCCGCTGCTTTTACAGCAATTACTATTTCTTTACCAATACGGGTAAAGTTCTTTGCCATTTTATCCCAGCGGGCAAACATGGATGATTTACGTACTTCAAATATCCTTCCCATCTTGAAAATTTATATGTTTTTGTTTTTTGATAAGTTGGGTTGCAAATTTAGGATAATGAAAATAAAAGAGGCGACACTTTAATAAGTGCCGCCTGCAATATTATAAATCACTTTTTAATAGCCCCTGTCTGAGGAAAGTTTTTTTATGAAAAAGAACAGGTGAAAAGCCGCAAAAATCATGGAAATATAAAGCAAGGTCCTGTCTGCGTCAAAACCAACGGAAACCTGGTGGAGCAGTCCCACAATGATTAATAATCCGGTCAGTGAAAGCCCGGTAATATTTGCGATCCTCATACCTTTTCTTGTTATAGTTCCATCCCCCAAATGACTGTGTTTGGCGCCATATACCAGGTAAATATCAAGCCCAATCAGCATCCATACCAATAAACGTATCCAGGTATCCATTGGCAGAAATACCATCATAAACAGGCACACCGCTATACCGAGTATCGGAACCAGGGGAACCAAATGGTGTTCTGAATGCTCTTGGTAAATCCGGCATTTTTTTCCGCATTACCAATATACCGATACACACAAGAATAAATGCGAATAATGTTCCGATACTTGTCATTTCGCCAACAACCCTTGCCGGAACAAAAGCAGCAAAAAGGCTAACAAATAACATAAATAATAAATTGCTTTTGGCAGGTGTTTGTGTTTTTGGATTTATGGAGGAGAATATTTTTGGTATCAAACCATCTTTACTCATACTGAAGAAAACCCGGCTTTGTCCCATCAGCATCACCAATATGACGGAGGAATAGCCGGCGAGGATAGCAACAACAATAGCCCGGTTCAGCCAGGGATAATCTGGCTGGTATAACTCCGTCAGCATCTGCCTGTCCCATATGTTCGATAGCTACAGACACAGGAGCAATGCCATCCTTGCTGTCTTTTCCAAGGAAGGTAGTATAACTGGTAACACCTGTCATTACATGGGCAAAAAGAATATAAAGAACTGTACAAATAGCCAGGGAACCCAAAATACCTATGGGCATATCTCGTTCTTGGATTTTTTGTTTCCTGTGCGGCGGTACTTACAGCATCAAATCCTATGTAGGCAAAGAAAACAATAGCAGCAGCCCGAATGATTCCACTGAATCCATTGTTAAAAAAATTTTCATGGCCGGGTTCGGTAGCAGGAATGTAAGGATTGTAATTATCTTGTTTGAATATATTTCCATCCAAGAATAATAAAAACTAAAACAACAGAACTTTTAATGCAACAATAATAGCATTAACAAATGCACTTTCTTTTGTTCCTTTAATTAACAGCAAACTCATTAATACAATGATGAAAACAGCAGGAAGATTAATGATGACCACCATCCCATGGACCTGCCGTTAGTTCATTTGGCAGATGAATATCAAATCCTTCGAGAAATTTTACCAGGTACCTGCTCCAACTAATTCCAACTGTGGCTGCACCTACCGCATATTCCAGCACAAGATCCCAACCGATGATCCAGGCAATAAATTCACCCATGGTGGCATAACTGTAAGTATAGGCACTACCTGCAACAGGGATCATAGATGCAAATTCCGCATAACATAAGCCGGCAAACAAACAACCTAAAGCCGCTACAATAAATGAAATGGTAATGGCCGGACCGGCATGGTTGGCGGCTGCCATACCTGTAATAGAAAATAAACCGGCACCGATAATAGCACCGATGCCTAAGGCCACTAAACCGCCGGCTCCTAAGGTTCTTTTTAATGTATGAGTGCCCGTTTCTGCCGCCTCATTCATCAAGGCATCCATTGGTTTTCTTACAAATAAACTCATAAGTTAGTGTGGTTATAATTTTAATATATCTAAAGAGTTTTTTAAAGGCTAGCTGAAAATAGTGATTTCCGCCAAAAGTGAACAAAAAGATTTATTAATTGCGTTATATCTGAATCAGTATTTTACAATTCATAAATTATATTGAAAGTAAAACTTTAGTTTTGAAAACTTACTACAGCATCTGATATGAATAAACGCAAAGCCGGATTGCTTTCTCTTATATTTGTTTACGATTGTAGCTATTCTCCATTTTTTGCATTTGGAAGAATGGGCGCACTGTCTCCGGATGATTTATTAATCGTTTCCCGATGGATATTTATTGGAGCACTGGTATTATTTGCCTTATATAAAAGATCACTGACTACATGGATACTGGTTGCTATGGCTATTGGTGTTGAAATTGGACTAGACTTTCCGGCCTTTTCCCAAAACCTTCAATTTCTGAGTAAGATATTCCTTCGACTGGTAAAAACAATTGTGGCTCCTTTATTATTTGCAACACTTGTTGTTGGTATTGCCAGTCATTCTAATTTGAAACAGGTAGGCCGGATGGGCTGGAAATCACTTTTATATTTTGAAATTGTAACTACCATTGCTCTTATCATTGGATTAATATTTATTAATATTACAAAAGCCGGCGTGGGAATAGTTGTGCCTGAAGATCTTTTGAAAGAATTACCAGCAGCAAAGTGATGACCTGGCAGGATCATATTATTGATATTTTCCCTGAAAATATTATTAAGTCAATTTATGAAGGAAATGTGTTGCCTATTGTTGTATTTAGTGTCATATTTGGCATTGCGCTGGCTCTGCTAAGTGAGAGAAAGAAAAGACCAATGCTCGAATTTGCAGAAAGCCTGGCAGAAACCATGTTTAAATTTACCAACATCATCATGTACTTTGCGCCTTTTGGGGTTGGGGCTGCTATAGCTGTTACGGTTGGCCATTTGGGAATTGATATATTAAAGAATCTGGTCTTCTATTGATAACACTATACCTGGCTTTGATCGCTTTTTTATTACTTGTATTATTGCCTATCGCTTTGTGGGTAGCCAAAGTGCCACTGAAAAATTTATACAAGCTATCAAAGAACCTGTTTCCATTGCGTTTGCAACTACCAGTTCTGATTCTGCTTTGCCCAAAGCACTTGAGAATATGGAAAAATTTGGTGTTCCCCGTAAGATTGTATCATTTGTTATTCCCACAGGTTATACATTCAATCTGGATGGCACTACGTTATACCTTTCACTAGCATCAGTATTTGTAGCACAGGCTGCCGGTATGAACCTGTCCTTTGGAGAGCAATTGCTTATTGGTCTTACTTTAATGCTAACCAGTAAAGGAGTAGCGGCTGTACCCAGGGCATCGTTGGTTATATTGATTGCAACTGCCAGTACTTTTAATTTCCCTTTATGGCCCATTATGGCAATATATGGAATAGATGAATTAATGGACATGGCCCGTACTTCGGTTAATGTTATTGGTAATACACTGGCCAGTTGTGTAATTGCAAGATGGGAAGGAGAATTTGATGATGAAAAAGCATTAGCATTTAATGAACAAGATGCAGATGCGATTTTGGACTAATATTAGAATTTTAAAGATTAAAAAAGAGATTTGAATTAACATGGAAAGTTTATTACAAATTTATCTGCTGCAAAGCGGTGGAATTATTCAGCAGTTTATTACCTGGATCATAGAAAATGGCGGATTATATTTTTTGTTGTTCATTGTATTTGCAGAAACGGGGCTTTTTGTTGGCTTTTTTTTGCCAGGCGATTCTCTTCTTTTTGCAGCCGGAATTTTTATGGGCCGCCTGGTGAATGAACTTGCAGGCCTACCCGGAGAAACGCAACAACTTTTTGGGTTTTACCATATCATTATTATTTTAATGGTGATCCTTGCTTCGGTTCTGGGAAATTTGGCAGGTTATTGGTTTGGTTATAAGGCGGGTCCTTTATTATTTGAAAAAAAAGATACATGGCTCTTTAAAAAGAAACACCTGTTCAGAGCAAAAGATTTTTATGATCATTATGGTAAGGCTACTATTTTCCTTGCCAAGTTTCTTCCTATCATTCGCACATTTGCTCCTATAGTAGCGGGCATTGTTAAAATGTCAAGGCCGCATTTTATTTTTTATAATATTGCCGGTAGCATTGCCTGGGTTTGTTCGATGATGCTGGGAGGTTTTTTCCTTCAAACATGGGTTGAGAGGAAATTTGGTTTGAGTTTAAAGGATCACATAGAGGCTATTACTATTATTATTATAGTTGTAACTACATTGCCGGTATTATATAAATTGTTTTTTGCAAAGAAAAAAGTTGTTCACCCTCCGGCAGATACCAATGTAAAATCGTAAACGCTATGCAGTCCAGATCTGCTCCCTCAAATTCTGTCTTTAGCATTGCCGTAATCGTTGCCGCGTTGGGTTACTTTGTTGACATCTATGATCTTTTATTGTTTGGCATAATAAGGGTACCAAGTCTGCGATCACTGGGGCTTTCCGAATTGGAAGTACTTACGGAGGGAGAAACCATATTGCAATGGCAGATGTGGGGTTTGTTGATCGGGGGTATTATATGGGGAGTAATGGGTGATAAAAAAGGAAGACTGAGTGTTTTATTTGGTTCTATTGTTTTGTATTCAATCGCCAATATTGCTAATGGGTTTGTTGAAACAGTTGAACAATATAAATGGATTCGCTTTATAGCCGGCTTGGGCCTGGCCGGGGAATTAGGGGCCGGTATCACACTGGTATCTGAATTAACTGCAAAGGAAAAAAGAGGAATTGCCACCTCTATGGTTGCAGGCATAGGATTAACAGGTGCTGTAGTGGCTTTCATTATGAAGGAAAATTTTCACTGGCGAACCTGTTACTTCATCGGTGGCGGATTAGGTTTGTTATTATTGATATTAAGAGTATCTGTTTTTGAATCAGGTATGTTTCACCAGGTTAAGAAAATGGAAGTCCAAAGGGGGAATCTTTTTATGCTCATTAATAAGGCAGAAAGATTAAAGCGATACATTTTAAGTATTCTAATTGGATTACCTACCTGGTTTGTTATTGGTGTTCTTGTTACCTTTTCAAGTGAGTTTGGCAGGCAGTTTGGGATCAGAGAAGTCGTCGATCCGGGGAAAGCAATTATGTATGCATATGCCGCCATTTCTTTAGGTGATATATTAATAGGATTTGTTAGCCAGTGGTTGAGAAGCAGGAAGAAGGCGCTGTACCTTTTTTATGCTATCACAGCCATTTTTATGATACTATTTTTTACAATACAATGGAATGGTTCCGCTGCTCAAATGTACTGGTTGTGTGCGGGGCTTGGTTTCGGAACTGGCTTTTGGGCCATTTTTGTAACGATGGGGGCAGAACAATTCGGCACCAACATTCGAGCAACAGCAGCTACCACTATTCCTAATATGGTTCGGGGTATGCTGGCGATATTTATTCTTCCGGTTTTTAAAGGTCTTAGAAATATTGAGGGTGTTGGCTATGTTAATGGGGGAATCTATACTGGCATTCTTGTTATGATAATAGCCATTGCAGCCGCTATTTTATCAAAAGAAACATTTAATAAAGATTTGAATTTTATTGAGAAATAAATTGGAATGAAATCAGTTCTGCCTTATTACCTTCAAAATTTTTTCAATAATCTGTTCTGCTGGCAATAATTGCATACAGGCATGATCGCCACGATAGCAAGGTCTGTTTCCAAATACTGAACAGGGCCTGCAATACAAATTTATTTGTACGGCATTCCCCGGCAATTGTCCCCATCCATAAAATCCGGCAAATGGATGTGTAGCTCCCCAAATTGAAATTACTGGCACAGCAAATAAAGAGGCTAAATGCATATTGGCCGAATCCATACTTACCATTAAGTCCAGGTTGCTGATAATATCCAGTTCCTCTTTTAGCGAAAATTTACCTGCCAGGTTAACAATAGAAGGATATTCTTTCACCCATTCTTCCAAAACAGCGATCTCTTGATTGCCGCCGCCTAATAAAAAAAGTTGAATCCCGGAATGTTCAGATAAATGTTTTATTACAATCTTCATATTTCCAAGCGGGTACATTTTTTCTGAGTGCCTGGCAAAGGGAGCAATACAAATATTTTTTTTACTTGAGGAAAAAAAAGGAATGACCTGTTCAGGTATTTTCTTTTTTGGAAGGAGAGGAGAAGTTGGGTCTAATGTAAGTCCGGATCCCAGGGAATTAAATACATCAGTATACCGCTGGAAAGTTGTTTTTAACTGATAGAATTCTTTATTTCTCCTGGAGGTAAGATTTTTTTTTTCACTCCTCCCTTTGTCAATTGCAGCTGTTGGGGTACCTGATATTTTAAAAAAGAATCTAATTATTTTCGAACGTAATACATCGTGCAGATCTGCAATGGCGTCAAACTTATTTTGTTTTTTTAATTCCCGGAATAATCTGATCAATCCAAATATCCCCTTGTGCCTTCCTTTTACATCAACGGCGTAAACTTTTATTCTTTCTATGGAATCAAAAACGGGTGCAAATTTTTGTTGAGTAAGAACCGTTATTTCAATTCGCGGATTTTGTTCTAATAATTGGAGCAATACGGGTATTGACATGGCTATATCACCTAATGCGGAAAGCCGGATTACTAAATAGTGTCCATGCTTCATTTCTCCGGGAAAGTTAATTGCTGATATAAGACAGGATTTAGCGAAGGGTCGTTATACATTTTCATTTGTTTATATACTTTCATATATTTTTTTCCTTCTTCAATATCCAGGAGTAGGGTGTCAATGGCCTGGGAAAGATCGTTCCGCTGTTCCAAAAGAATAGATAATTTCTTTCGGCAGATTATGTGGTGATCTTCCCCTGCATCCGGGCGATCTGCTTCAACCTTCATATGATAAATTTTTAAAGCGAGAATAGACAGTCGGTCAATGGCCCAGGCCGGGCTTTCAGTATTAATTTGTGCCTCATTTTGCGGAATTATTTTGGAGAATTGCTTTAGGAAAAAGCTGTCAATATATTCAACTACATCTGTTCTTTCCTGGTTTGATTGATCAATCCTTCTCTTTATGGCCAGGGCTTCAACCGGATCAATAAGAGGATTTCTTATAATATCCTCAAGATGCCACTGAACTGTGTCTATCCAATTTTTGAGGTAAAGCAAGTGATTTAAGTTATCTGGGGGATATGAATTGGTGATTGGCGTATCAACGTTATCAGTTAAATGATAGTGGCTGATGCTTTCTTCAAACACGCTAATGCACAACGAACTGATCATAAAATGTTTTTGGTAATTGCCAATTAAGAATGTAAGGTAAAGGTACAACACCCAATGTTTCCAGGTTGGTCATTGATTGAATAACCCAAAAAGTGTTTACCGGTGTTTACATTTTTGTATGATCCGAATTTCAATTCTATCCCTCAGGTAATAAAAAAAGCCTGGAAGTTATACACAACCAGGCAGAATATTTAAAGCGCTTAATTCTGATAAATATTAAATCATAGCTGCGATTTTTTGCCACCAGGGTTTCTCTTTTTTAGGGAAAAACAACAAGTACTCCGTTGCCGTTTGTATTTCAACCAGGATTTCCTTTTCAAGTTGCTTTTTAACCCGGGGTGATAAATACGTATTGGGCCTTGTATCGGAAAGCCAGGCTTTCATCTTCCAGTTATCCGGGGGTACCTCTTCGCCGTTAACATATCTTACAAGCTTACGGTGCTCCAGCATGTTTAACCCATGAGTCATAAAAAGATCTTTCTTTTCGCTGATTTGAATGGTTTTTGAAGCTGATGCTGGCAAATCTTGTTCTTTAAGAACTAATTCTTCAGTATTAATCTCTAAGTTATTCTCTGAAGTTATCTTTTTACTCAGGCATTTTATAATGCCTTTTTTTCCTTCTTCATATAAATACTCTGATAATGGAACAGAGGCAGGTAGCTGGCGCCTTTTATCCCATACATCCATAAAAATGTCACGCACAAGCTGCCTGGCGTCTTCAGTGAAATGAAGTTTACGAAGCCCGAAGACGTATAAGCTATGCCAGTAGGTATAGTATAATTCTTCGAACGCTGCGGTGTCGTTAATAATAAGTCGGTCCGTGATAGATTGAACAACAGTAAAATTCCTGCTCATTGGGGTACAATTTTAGGCTTAAAAATTTTGGGTTCGGAATTGTATCTCGCAGGAATTGAAAAGAAAAGGTAGAAATTCTAATGGAATTGTGGATCGGGTGGATTTGTATCGCAGGTATTGAAAGAAAAGAATAGAACGCTAATGTACTCAACTTTTTAATACAAACAAAGGTTAGCGAAAAATCTTTTTGTAAAAAGCCATATATAAAATAATAAAAATTAAAATAGTGAAAAAAAAATGACCTAACAGGCAAACAGGATTAAAACATGGCAGTTATTTTTTGCCACCAGGCTTTTTTCTCTTTTGGATAAAATAGAGGATAGGCCGTATAAGACTGTATTTCCTGTAATATTTCGAGTTCCAAAAGGGACCTTTCTTCCGGAGTTAACTGGGCTTCTTTCGTAGTACAGGATAGCCAGTTTTGGATTTGTCTTGTTTCCGCCGGCATCGATTCTCCATTTACATATCTCTCAAGTTTTCGAAGTAAAATTTCAGATTTCATCTCTTTTTAATTTTTAGAATAAGATAAAAGGTTGGTGATAGAAAATTTATCAGTTAAGGATTGAAACATCCATCTTAATGTTTCAAAAGTATTATGATGCTCAGTTCCTGCCTCACCGGTTTGTTGCCTGATCAATTCAGATGGTCTGTTGATGATAGTAAAGGATTTGGATACCGGCTTCCTGGCCGCTTGTAATGACAGAACACTAAATTCAACCTTCAATCTTTCTTCGATAGATGTACGGGTTTCCTGGCCAGCCAGTTTTTCGCTTATGCATTTGATCACTCTTTTTCTAACTTCCCGGTATAAATGTTTTGAAAGGCAGAAGGAGACAGGCAATGAATGCCTTTTTTCCCATATATCGGTAAAAATTGACCGGACAATTATTTTTGCGTCTTCTGAAGACTCAATTTTTTTCAAACAATATAAATACAAGCCTTTCCAGTAAAGGTGATAGATCTTTTCAAAAGCTTCTGTGTCGTTCAGGCTGATACGATCAATTAATAATTGATCAGGTGATAAGAACCGGCTCATTAGGGTACGTTTTAATAGTTAAACAATTCAGGATATAGGAATCGTTTTTCGGAGGAGATGGAATTTAAGGAATCGGTTTTTACAGGAATGGAAATCAGGGAAGAGGCTTCTCAAAGGATCAATCCCGATAGACTCAGAATTGGTTGAATTGAATGCTAAACTACTCATCTTAATTCTACACTGCAATATTTTTGGAAGGAATAATTATCAACATGGGAACTTTACGATAAATCAGATAAGGTACTATGTACTATACGAATAGATACAAAAACAATGTGCGTAACATTATTATTACATTTCTAAAATAATTTTTTTAATTTTTTCACCTGAATTATCACTTGTATGAAAAGTATTTCAGAAATTATTGAACTAATTCACTTAACTCCAGCCACCTCATTTCCTTTTGATCTAAGACCTCTGTGATTTCCCCGATGCGGATAGAAAGTTTTTGCAATTCTTCAAATGGTGTTTTGTCATTATTTAACTGGATGCTGATTTTTTCTTTTTCCCTGTTTAAGACAACTATTTCTTTTTCCAATAATTCAAACTCTCTTTTGTCATTAAAGGAAGGCTTCTTTTTTTCAATTCCTGCCCGCGTTGGGTCATTACCTTTAGCAACATTAGCATTCATATTAAATTTATCCAAAAGCGTAGTATCATTTTCTTTAAGCCATTCCCGATACTGCGAATAATTGCCGGGAAAATCATTGATAATACCGTCTCCTTCAAATACAAAAAGATGATCCACCAGCCTGTCCATAAAATATCGGTCATGGCGATACGATCATAAGGCATCCGGGAAATTCCACTTAGAAAATTTTCCAGAACACCCAGCGTGGGCAGATCCAGGTCATTGGTAGGTTCATCCAGTATCAGGAAATTCGGATTTCGGAAAAGGATGGAAAGCAAATGCAGTCTTCTTTTTTCACCTCCACTCAATTTGCTGATATAAGTGTATTGTTTATCGGGATCAAAAAGAAAAAGTTGGAGGAATTGGGCCGCACTTAAAGAGCCTCCGACTGGCCAGTGGAAAATGTTCAGCAATATTCTTTACAAATTCGATCACCCGCATATCTTCTTTTACTACCAACCCTTGCTGCGAATAATTGCCAAAGATCACCGTATCTCCTATATTTATCTTGCCGCTGTCTGCCTGTTCTATTCCCTGCAGGATATTGATAAAGGTGGATTTGCCGACTCCATTTTTTCCGACAACACCTATGCGGTCGCCTTTTTTGAAAGTATAATCAAATCCTTTCAGGATAATTTTATCGCCATAGCTTTTATATACTTTTTTTAGCTCAATGATCTTGCCTCCCAGCCGGTTCATTTTCATCTGCAGTTCCACCTGCTGGTCTTCAATTTTCTTTTTTGCCTTTTTTTCTACTTCATAAAAATTATCCTGCCTGCTTTTGCTTTTGGTGGTTCGTGCTTTTGGTTGCTTGCGCATCCATTCCAGTTCTTTTCGGTATGTATTTTTTGCCTTATCAATACTTGCTGCATCACTTTCAATGCGGGCCGTTTTCTTTTCCAGGTAATTCTGATAATCGCCTTTATAAATATGCAGGCTACTGTCGCTTCCACCGATCCGGACATTTCCCAGATTTCTTCACAAACAGCATCCAGAAAATAGCGATCGTGGGTAACCAACAAAAGTGTTACATTTTCTTTATTCAAATAATGTTCCAGCCATTCCACCATTTCCACATCCAGGTGATTGGTAGGCTCATCCATGATCAGCAAAACATGTTTATGTTCAAATCCAATATCAATCAATGTTTTTGCAAGCGCCACTCTTTTTCGCTGACCACCGCTTAGTGAGTTAACAGACCTGGTGCAAGTTGGTGAATATTTAGTTTGCCCAAAACCTGTTTTACTTTGGTATCAAAATCCCAGGCACCCAGGTCATCCATTTTAATTATTGCAGCGTTTAATATATCCGGGTCGGTATTATCATCGATAGCCTCAAATTCTTTGATGGCATTGATCACAGGGTGGTCATGAAAAAAAATATTATCAAGTATTGATTTTGTTTCATCAAAAATGGGTTCCTGCTCAAACAATGCCACATCAACATCCTTATTGATCCATACGGTTCCGCTATCCGGAACCTCCTTTCCGGATAAAATTCTTAATAAAGTTGATTTGCCCGAACCATTGCGGGCCACCAGGGCAATTTTATCCCCTTCTTCTATATTAAAGGAAATGTTTTCGAACAGGGGCTGTATACCATAACTTTTTGTCAAATTTTCTACTGAAACATAATGCATTTTGCAAAGATAATTATGAGGGTGCGAAGTTTTGATTTTAATAAAGGCTGGGAAAATGAAATTGCATGGATGAAATGAAGTGGGTATTACAAGATGCAATGGTAAAATTTAATCCAAATGAATGGTTTAATCTCAAGGAGGCTATTTATATTATGTTGAAGAGCGATTTTAATGATGCTTTACATACTATGGCCGGTTACCAAAAAGGAATATTAACAGGCAAATCAGAAAAGCGATTAATAATACGATCCATATCTTTCTTTTTTCCCAATATTGATCTTGCCTTTGCTGAATAATAAACCGGTCTATTTTTGTTTTGATAGGTCCATCAGCCGCGTCCAATTTTTTTAATTGGTGTGAAACAGGTAATAAAAAATGATATGGAAGTGCCTGGCTGGTTTTAAGTGCGATCAATATTATTTCATTACTGATACCAGGATCATTTATGGTATTCACTGTATTAATATTTTCATCGGACAATATCAAAAAAATTTGATCGTATAATCCCTGGTGATACATTCTGTGTATATCCAATCCCGAAACATATTTTTCAAGATCCAGCATTTGCCTGAGAATTGCATCTGGGGTCAGCGTTTTCTTCATCATCTTTTTTCCCCTGCTTTGAGCATACCATCTTTGCTGAAGGTAATTATGTTTTTTTACCGGATTGGTCAGGGTTTCATATGCTTCTTTAATATCTGAAAATTTTGAATGACTAAATTCTGCATTTTTTTTGTCGGGATGATATTGATGCGCAAGCCGGCGAAAGGCTTTTTTTATTTCATTTGAAGAAGCAGAGGGCGGTAATTCTAATATGGAGTAATAGTCTTTTAGGTTCACAAGGTTGCAAAGATAAAAACCAGGAGGGAATCAGAATTGTAATCATATTTTTTTAAGGGATTTTTTAACCAGATGCTTTGTTGGTACGGAAAGCCGGAATTTTCGTCGTAAAAATGTTGATAGGCCGAATCTTTATTTAATCTTTTTAAAGATGAAAGTTCCCTATATCCATTTTAAACGTATCAGGTGTATTGAAGGCCATGCTAACAAGAAGAAGGTAATGAGAAAAGTGTTATTGCCTGTACCATGAAACTGCGCGGGCCTGAATAAGCTTTTAAATTAATTGCCTGGCCAGGATGGGGTTATTAAAACGGGCAATGTATTTGTAGTATCTGTTTAAATCATCTTGATATGAAGCCAGCATTCCCCATTTTTATTTCATTGTTTTTTTGGGTAGCCTGTAATGATTCAATGCCGGTGGATGAACATCATGCAGAAGAATCAAACGAAAGCAGTAATTCCCGGCAAGAATTAAATTTAGAAGTTCTTGCTGAGGATAGTGTGCCAGCCAATATCCAAATCGATAGTGTGATTTATATTTCATTTAAACAGGATAGTACATTAGTTATGGTGAAAGGCCATTTAAATAAAAGAGGTGACCCGGTCATTTGCTACTTACCGGTAAAACGTGGCAAAAAATTATCTGCGACCATTATTCCTGATAAAGCAAAAGCAAACTTTCGTTTCAGTCACTTAATTCTTCCTGATGGAAAATCAGATGGACCATTTGGAAATGTGTTGAAATACGATCTTAAACAAAAAGGTAATTACAAATTATATATCGCCCCAAATAAAATGGCAGGAGATCCGGTTAGCAGCGATTTTGATTTAAAAATAAAAGTAGAATAGGATCACTTGTTTTTTTGAAGCCTTAATACGAATCCGCCTCCCGGCGCCATTTTAATTATTAAAGGGTCTGCCTTTGTTAATAACCGGGAAGTGATTTTATAATCCGAGGGATATCGGTCAGCATTAATTCCATCCTCGCAAACAGTGGAAGTGTAATTTCCTGCATCCAAAAAGGTAAGATCAACCGTAATTTCTCTTGCAGCCTGGTCTGTCATAGCTCCAACAAACCAGTCGTCTCCCTTTTTTCTTGCTGTAATAATAAAGTCGCCCAATTTGCCATCCAGAACTATTGTAGTGTCCCAGGTAGTGGGAATGCCACCTATCAAATCCATAAATTCAGGTTCCAGCAAACCCTGTGAAGGATTGCCGGAGAAAAGCTGGATCGGACTTTCATAAATGATAAACATGGCTGCCTGTTGACATCTGGTTCCAATAGTCATCACCTTATCCCCGATAGGGCGAAATGTTTTTGGGGTTGCATTATCCAAAATACCGGGCTCATAATCCATAGGTCCCGACGTCATGCGAATAAATGGTAACAGCAAATTATGTTCAGGTGTTGCCTTTTCACTCCAGATATTATATTCCGAGCCCAACACTCCTTCGCGGGTAACAGCGTTGGGATAGGTGCGGTTAAAACCGGCCGGTTTAAAAGCTCCATGATACATGACCATAATCTGGTGCCGGGCACATGCCTCTGCAACTTTAAAGTAAAAATTTACCATTTGCTGATCATCCCGATCCATGAAATCCGTCATAATGAAATCCACTCCCCATTTATTAAATTGATCCAATGCGGGTTCTAATTGCCGGTCCAGGGTCATGGCAAGGGTCCACATACTGAGTTTAATATTTTTTTCTTTTGCGTACGCCGCAATTTCTTCCATGTTGATGTCAGGATGTAGTTTAAAGAGATCATTATAATCACTCCATCCGGCATCCATCATGATCCTGTCGAAACCAAATCGTTTTGCAAAGTCGATATAAAATTTATAGGTGGCGGTATTAACTCCGGTCTTGAAAGGGACATTAAAAAGATTAATGCCAATAATCCATTCATCAGTTCCTTTGCCGGGATTTATCCAGGAGGTGTTTTTTATCCTGGAAGGAGAGGCTAAACGGTATACCATATCGTTTTCCGGCAGTTCTCTATCTGATAAAGCAATTAATATTACTCTCCAGGGAAATTGCCTTGTTCCTTTTGTTTTGGCAATATATTGTTCTCTTTTAGTAACCACCCGCTGGGTAAATTCTCCCCCGGAAACTTCTTCTTGCAGGGGATAAGGTGCAAATTGGCCAGACAGGGTGTTATTTCCATTTCCGGTTACAAACATCCCTGGATAATCTTCAAGGTCAGATTCGGTAATTACAATCTTAGGTCCCGCTTCAGGAGATAGAAGTACGGGTGTAAAGCATAAATTGTTTTTAGTTAGGCTATCCAATGATTTTACCTGGTAAGGTTCTTCAAAACTTGTATGATAAATATCCACGTTTTCCCTTTTTACCACTTCGGGAAAATAGAGAAGATGATTTGCGGGGAAATTGAAAGAAGCTAATTCATCTTTAACAAGGATGCTATCTTTAAAATGCGAAACAAACCTATAGGCTACCCCGTCATTATATACCCTGAAAACTATGCTAAATGGTTGCCTGAACCGAATGGTGAGTTCATTATAAATGTCGGGAATATTTTTTCTTTTTTCCGGTACAGGGGAAATAATGACAGAGTTATTATTTCTTTTCGTTGTTTTTTTAAGAGTGATATGACCTGATATTTTTGTTCCGTCCAGCAGGAAGAGATTGATATCAGACGGAAGTAAGATTGTTTTATTATCATATAAAACTGAATAAGCTAGTTTTTTACCCCCACTAATAATGGCTTTTATTTTTCCGTTGGGCGAAGAGATTTCAATTGTATCTGTTGCTTTACAGAACCAAAAAGTAAGCAGGAAAATAACAGTAAGCCAGCAATTTTTCATGATAAAAATTTCACCGGGTGAAAATAACAAAAGTTCTTCTTTAAAAGTCTTACATCATTGCATGATAACATTAATAAAATGGCGGAGATGATTCTTGTCCTCATGAAATTTTTATCAAAATTTAAGATTGAAAATAATACGAATCTAAGACGTGGTATTTTTTTCCACCTGTTAATCCAACGCTCTTATTTTGGATACCATAAAACTTATTGCCAACCCCAGAAAACCAATTAATGCAAATGAATAACGAAGATTAAGCAATTCAGAAACATAGCCAATAAGTGGCGGACCCATTAAAAAACCAAGAAAGCTTATACTTGATACGGCTGTTAATGCTACGCCGGGTGGAATTTTTGAATTTTTTCCTGCTACACTGTACACCATAGGTACAATAGAAGAAACCCCAAAACCCACTAGCAGAAAACCTAGGGTAGCAAGAACGATGTGAGGAAATAATACAGAAGTAAACAATCCTGTAGAAATCAGAATACCGCTAATGCGAAGCATTTTTTTTCTACCATGTTTTGTAATCAATTTATCGCCAACAAATCTCCCGCTGGCCATTGCGATCATAAAGGTCATATATCCCAGGGCTATAAGCGATGGCGGGGCATGCACTATTTGTTTGAAGTAAACGCCACTCCAATCAAACATGGCCCCTTCGCTTGCCATACTGAAAAACCCTATCGTACCCAGCTGCGCAAGCATGGTATCAGGCTTTGAGAAAAAAGGCCTTTTTGGCCAGGGGGCGGCTTTCCCGGTTTGCAGGTATTTTTGTGAAACCATCACGGTCAAAATAACGAAACAGGCTACGGTTAAAAAATGGATAGATGGAGAAAAATGAAGTCCCATCATTAATAATCCGATAGCTGCACCGGTAAATCCGGCAGTGCTCCATACTCCGTGAAATGAAGTCATGATCGGCCGTTCAAATATTTTTTCAGCTCTGATTGCCTGGGTATTAACAGAAATATTGCACATATTTCCAAATACACCAAAAAAGTACAAGCTCAAAGCCAGATGCCATGGCTGTGTAGCCAGGCTCATTGTAGTCAGGCATAGCGTATATAACACCGCACAAATGCGTAGAACTTTTTTACTTCCGAAATTGGTAACTAATCTTCCGGAGAAAGGCATGGCGGACAACTGACCCGAAGGCAAAGCAAGCAATATGCTTCCCAAAGCGGCATCGCTCAAATTCAATGTGGTTTTCAGATCAGGAATGCGGCTGGCCCATGTAGCAAAACTAAGTCCCTGGCAAAAGAAGAAGGTAGAAACGGCTATTCGAATTTGCCTTTTTGAATAAACGGTAGTAGTGTGGATTGTTTCCGTTTTAGATTTGATAAATACAGGCCTTAATGGCGTAACTATTTTTTGGAAAAGTTTATAAATATCAACGATACCTGTCTTCATCTCAGCTGCTTTATTTTATGAATGGCAAGCAACTTAATATTATCTTTTTTAAAAAATATAAAACAAATATACTGGTTAAATCCTTATAGGAAAAGCCGCCAACCTTCGTATGTCAATGAGGATGTAGTATCATCAACAAAATGCATGAGAGCATTCCGGAGGCGAGATAATTTTAATTACTTTTTCGCTTTATATTTTTATCGGTTTTTAATCCGGCAGTTTTAGCAAGTGTGATCGTCATTATTGACTTCGCGGGAATCTTTTTCATCGAGCAACTTCCTTTCATCCTTAGTAATATTTGCATTGAGTTGATCAGCCTTCTTTTCCTGATCATCGATATTTTCGGGTTTCACCGGTATATCTATTTCAGGTTTTGGATTAATATCATTTCTTTGTGAGCTCCGGGATTCTTTTCTCTTCGCCATGATCTTCTTAAGTTAAATTATTTTGGGGAATCTTCTCCCCACTCTGATACCCTGATACAAATTTTTAAATAGAAAAAATTTATACTCGCAATTCTTGCATTGTCATATAAAACTTGTCTCCATCTTTAAATAGTGAATTATTTCAATTTGTTTCAGGTTTTAAAATTGTAATTGCGATTCCAATGCTGATAATAATTTTATCAGAACATAGTTAACTATTACCTATAAAAAGAATAAACTTTTATTCAGGCGTATTCGTGTAGTCCTGATAACACACAAAGATGCCTTTAAAACCTAATTCATGGCAATTAGCCAACTATTATTTTCTTGTTTTTGATACTATCCAGAAAATAAGCACAACGACAAGAGCTACTAAAAAAAAGGCCCACCACATACCTGCTTTGAAAATGGTTTCCACTGCGCCACAACCACTCAACACAAAAAGAGTAAAAAACAGGATAAATAAAAAGGGAGATAATTTCATTTGTTATTTTTTTTTGAATTATAAAAATTCAACTATTGTACCATAATAATTTTAAGAAAAAACGGGGAAAAGAGTAACCTCAGGAACAGCGGATGTTCCTATCTGGTAAATTTTAAGAAAGATAAAAATGGATAAGGATAAAATTTTAAAAAGCTCAATTCCTGAATTCCTGGCTGATCATAAGTCCATAAAATCCTCCATCCAGGACCCCAATACCCAGGCGACCAAATGAGGGATGCAGGATATTTGCTCTATGGCCCGGGGAGTTCATCAGGTTTGTATGGGCAATTTCCAATGTTTGAGCAAGTGCAAGATTTTCTCCCGCGTTTAAAAACCGAACACCGGATGCTCTCATTCTGTCGAAGGGTGTTTTGCCTTCAGGCGTATTATGAGCAAAATAGCCCCGGACAAACATATCCCTTGAGTGAGCTCTGGCAACTCTCGTTAATTCAGGATCATTTTTTAATAGCGGAAGTCCTTCTTTTGTCCTTTCAATATTTACCAATTCAAGCATTTTTTCTTCCAGAAAAGGACGAACCACTGCTTTATTATATGTAAATCCCAGGGGTACTTTTTTATTTGAAGCCGGATTCACCATCAGGCTGTTCATGGTATGACGAACGGCTTCATCAAAAACGGGAGCAAGTTTTTTATTGGCCCATTCCGATTGCATGGCAAGTGATGTAGCCCATTTGCTATTTCGTGTTTCCTGGGTTATATTATCCTTTAAAGGAAGAGCAAGTAATAGTGCTGATAGAATTATGGCAATTATCCAACCGTTAAAGGCTCCCGGTATGATACCCAGAAATTTATTGACCATATTATGATTGCTATGTTCGGGAACAGACCGTGTAACAAAATGAGTGATTGCATTTATGGCAATACGGGCAACAAAAAGAGTGAGCAGAAACGAAACTGGCAATAGCCAGACAGGAAGGTTCAGGAATGAATCCAAAGCACGGGCGGTATAGCTATAAAATAAATAAGCCAGTATGAAACTACCGACCCAGCCAGCCAGATCCAATGAGCCTAATATAAATCCACGACTAATGCCGGCCCAAGTGGCAAAAACTATGACAAGAAGCAATGAAATATCAACCCAGTTCATGCTAAAATTTATATAGAAATAAAACAAATTACATGCCTTCACAGTTCATGCAGACTTACAGAAAACAAATAAACAGAAAACATAGTATTTGGAAAATGTTAATCTTATAAGTGAACTGCAGATCCAATTCAAGGACTGTTTAGCAGGAGTTCTAGTTGCAGGATGATTCCATTTGCTTTACAAAATACGATCTGTATTTTTTTGATTTAGGGTCCATGCATCCTTCCAGGTTTAGTAGTTTGATGTTCCTGAAATCAACTGGCTGACCTTCACTTTGGAGGGCAATAAATCCTTCTTTCAAAATTTTACCATCCGGTTTTTGAGCCGGATCAAACCGGTTAACAACCGGTCCTCCAATTTGTGGTTGAGAATATTTTAAAACTGTATCTCCGTTGATGATGTGTATAATCAATGAATCACCAAGAGCAATTAATTCGGCGCTAACCCATTGGTTGCCTGTGAAGGTTTTGGAGCTGGATTCAATACAATGCCGCGTATCTAATTTACCTTCATACACTACATGAGTTCCTGGTGAACACATGTTACCTGTAGGACGGGGTTTACCATCATCTAAACCAGCAAGTAGCTGCATTTCGACAGATATGGGCCAGTCCTGTTCTTTAAGAATTTGGCGTGGATCCTGGGAATGAAACATTATTCCACTATTCAGTTTGGTGTAAACCGGTGCATCCTTTCTCCACTCATCTGCAAAGCGATATTCCAGTTTAAGGTGGAAATATGAAAAAGGCGTTTTATAATAAAGGTGTCCAAATCTTTCGTTGAATTGGTCGTAGTAGTCATAACGGATTTTTAGAATGCTGTCTTCTACCCGAAAAGTATTGCCCAAGTTGTCTCCTGTCTCATGATGATGGATTTTAACCATCCAATCATTAATATCCTTGCCATTAAAAAGCTGGATCCAATCCTGGTTTTCCGGTTTTTGAGTATCCGTAGAACATGAAAACAAGAAAAAGGATAAAGTCAGAACTATAAAGCTAAGGTGGCGCTGTCGCATGCTGTTAAATTAAAGAAAGTAAAGAAAACAAAATAAAGTATTAGTTGTATTTCAGGGTTTTCTGTAAAAATTCCTCAATCTTTAAATTCTTTGGTTTGGTTTCTGCATAGGGGTTTTTCCTGATAAATTTTCCGAGTGTATATAATATTACCCAAATAATTACTATTTTGTCAGGAACCGTCCTTTTGCAACCAAAACATCCGCCGTATGAATTATATTCAGATTTTGCAACCCCGCAGTGAATATTTTAAGACCTTTCGTTCGAAGCTAACAGAGTTTCTGAATTTAATAAATAATAATTTGGTGTTGTTTTTACATAAAGTGAAAGGGATAGGAGTTTCTGACGAAATGAATGAATATGAAAAGAGCAGGTTAGGGATTTTTAATTACCTCAATTTTTTTCAACTCATCTCCGGCATCATAGTACCTGTATTAGGAATTTTTCAGGGAGGAAAAATACCCATTTCAGGTTGGTTGATTGCCTGTTTGCCCCCATTATTAAGCATTTTTATTTTATACCTTAACAAGCGACAAAAATTCCAGGATGCGTTAGTTGTATATTTTATATTCTATCCTTTTTTTACATGCCTCAGTTACATTAACGGGATAAATTTCGGGATTGAATTATCATTTATTCTTTATGGAGTATTAGCAGTTTTTTTTATTCGTGATATTGGTTATATGATCTTTTCCATCAGTTTCTCAATGATCAGCTATTTCATTTTAACCGTAGTTTTAAAAAAATATCCCTATCAGCTGGAGCAGATCAATTACGTAGGATATTTAATAAATCAGGCGCTGGCCATTATTTATATTTTTTACGGGCTTTACCTCATTAAAAAGGAAAATGCAAATTACCAGGCAAGCATGCAGATACATAATGCGGTTCTAAAAAAGAATAACGGGGAGATACAAAAGCAGGCACAGGAACTGGATGAATTAAACTCGTTAAAAAGTAAACTATTTTCTGTCATTTCCCATGATCTTAAGGCACCCATGTATGCGCTACGCAACCTGTTTGATGATATGCAGAAACTAGATATGCCCGCAGAAGAAATTAAGTCCATGATTCCCGATGTAAAAAATGATCTGAATTTTACCGTAAGCCTGATGGATAACCTGTTACAATGGGCTAAAAGCCAGATGCAGGCTCACAAAGTGAATGCTGATTTTATAAACGTAAAAGAGATGATTGAAGAGGTGATGAAATTATTGTTTTTGCAGGCTGAGGCAAAAAAAATACACATTGAAAATAAAGCTTCTGACGGATTTTTAGCCTGGGCCGACCGCGACATGATCAATCTTGTATTACGCAACCTTGTTTCCAATGCAATAAAATTCTCTCCTTCGGGCGGAAAAATATCAATAGGTACGTTTGACCAATCTCATTTTACTGAAATATATGTAAAGGATTCAGGAAAGGGAATCAGCAAGGAAGAATTACAAAAGATTGGTGGACAGGAATTTTATAGTAGTAACGGAACTGCCCAGGAGCAGGGCACCGGGCTGGGACTAATGCTTTGCAAAGAATTCTTAGCAAAAAATAATGGGCAGCTTACTATTCAAAGTGAACCGGGAAAAGGAAGCGTTTTTTCATTTATCTTACCAAAACCCTGATATATTCATCTTTTTATATATTTTCCAATTATTCTTCTTCTATTAAATGCAGTTACCGTTCAGGTTAATAGTTCAATTAATAAAACTTCTGTTTTCGTTTGAATTTTTAACAATAATATTTAGTTTCGTATCCTGCACAGCCGAAGCGCTATAATACTCCCGTTGGGATTCCTTTAAAAAACCCTCAAATAACAAAAATGAAGACCAGAGTTAATTATGGCGAGAATTTTACTATTTCTCATTTTACAGGGTTTTTTGTTGGCTTCAATTCATGCACAATCTTTTACAGTTGATGATTTGATGACCCTGGCTTCTTTGTCTCCAAAGAAATTTGATAATTACATGACTGAAAAGGGATATTTATCCGGCGGCAAGAAATTGCAGGATGATGCGATGGCCTTTACCTTTTTTGAAAAAATTAAATTAAGCCTGGAAGATACTATCATTCAAAACCGGAGCGTAGGTCTTTATAAAAAGGATAACGCCTTTTGTTTTTCCTATAAAACAACTTCCCGGGATGAATATCAACAGGGCCTTGAAAGGTTAAAAAAAGGCAATTTCTTTTATGGAGAAAATAAAGATCCCAATATAGTTCCCAGTTTGTTTCAGAAGAGAAACCTCGCCGTTCAAATAAATACAGAAATTGAAAATGGTTGTACTGTATATTCATTTACATTAAAGAAGCAGCAATTACCGAATAATGTTCAGTTTGCTGAAGACTTATTGGGCTTTGATTCACATGAATACCTTCTGGCTTATTTTGGAGAGCAGAATGTAAAGAAAGATGTTTATTATTTTTCTGAGAAAAAAGTCAAGAAATGCTCCGTGCTGTATGGCAATAGCAACCAGCAGGCAGTATTTGTGTGGGACGATGAAAATAATTTATGTAAGCTGTCCTACATATTGATTAGTGGCATTTTGCCCACTGAAAGTTATCTTCCGTTTAATGATAACATCAGCCGAAATAAATGGGCTTTCAGAAGCGGCATATATTCTGGCATGAGTATAAGGGATCTACTCCGCTTAAATGGTAATAACTTCAAATTCTATGGAGTTGATACTGAATTTTCGTTGATGGTGGAACCGGAAATTACCGGCAACCTCGATTTTAAGAAAATTGGAATTATGCTGACAAGCATTGATGGTACCGGACCAGCACTATTAAATAAAACGAAAATCAGTGCAGAAGAGGCTGTAGAAAATCGCATTGCCCTTCATGTATTTTATATAATGCTTACCCCATAAAGTAAGCAAACTAATTACAAATAAAATATCATTTCCTTTTCAACGCTCCTTATCAAATAACAAAGTAAAGCTTTTCTTTTACCGTCAAAAAGTATCTCATCTTCCCGCACATGTCATTTGAATTGACAAACCACTATACCTCACTTTCCAAATAGCTTTCTACAGGTTCGCAAGTGCATATCAGGTTCCTGTCTCCATGCGTATTGTTAACTCTGCCTACTGATGGCCAGAATTTATTGAGAGTAACGAAAAATTTAGGAAATGCGGCTGATTGTCTTGAATAAGTATGATTCCATTCATCCGCAGTAATCACAAATTGAGTATGAGGTGCATTTTTTAAGACATTGTCTTTTTTGTCAGCCGAACCATCTTCTATTGCTTTTATTTCTTCACGTATTGAGATCATGGCATTACAAAAACGATCCAGTTCTGCTTTATCTTCACTTTCTGTTGGTTCTATCATGATTGTGCCAGGTACGGGAAAGCTCATTGTTGGGGCATGAAAGCCATAATCAATTAATCGTTTGGCAACATCTTCTGCTTCTATTTCCGCAGATTTCTTAAAAGGTCTCAGGTCCACAATAAATTCATGTGCACATTAGCCATTATGATTAGTGTATAATATTGCATAATGTTCTTCCAGTCTTGCCCGCATATAATTGGCATTTAAAATGGCATATTCAGTAGCATTTTTTACTCCTTCATTGCCAAGCATCCTTATGTATCCATAACTGATAAGAAGAATACTGGCAGAGCCATAAGGAGCAGCTGAAACAGCTCCATGCCATTGTTGGTTTTTCTTTTGTTCGGTATTTCCCGGAGTTGGTTCTGAACCGGGTAAAGATACGTGCCCGGGTAAATATGGAGCCAGATGTTTTTTTACACAAATAGGTCCCATACCCGGACCACCTCCACCATGAGGTATGGCAAAAGTTTTATGCAGATTCAGGTGGCAAACATCGGCACCTATCAATCCAGGTGCAGTTAAACCAACCTGTGCATTCATATTTGCGCCATCCATATAAACCTGACCGCCATGCTGGTGGATAATAGCGTTAATTTCTTTTACTGATTCCTCATACACACCATATGTGCTGGGATAGGTAATCATGATGCCGGAAAGATTTTCACTATGGTGCTGTGCTTTTTCTTTCAGATCGTCAACATCAATATATCCATTCTCCAAAGCTTTTACCACTACCACTTTCATACCGGCCATCACTGCCGATGCCGGATTGGTTCCATGTGCAGAAATTGGGATCAGCATTACATTGCGATGATGATCTCCACGGCTTTCATGATAGGCTTTAATGGTGAGTAAACCAGCATACTCACCCTGTGCACCACTGTTAGGCTGCAGGCTGCAGGCATCAAATGCCGTTATTTCACAAAGATATTTGCTTAATTCATTAACGATATACTGGTAACCTTCTGTTTGATCATTGGGGGCAAAGGGATGGATCCTGCTCCAATGTGCCCAGCTTAGTGGCATCATTTCAGAAGCGGCATTTAATTTCATTGTACAGCTTCCAAGAGAAATCATGGATGTATTTAGGGAAAGATCTTTGTTTTCCAGCAATTTGATATAACGCATCATCTGGCTTTCGCTGCGATGAGTATTGAATACCGGATGCGTTAAGAAAAGAGAGTTTCTTGTCAAAGGCTCCGGAATGTGCAGCAACTCTTCATCCTGGTTTATATCGAATGCGACAGCATCTATGTCATTTTCAAAACAATTGATAAGATCATAAAGATCCTCCGTTGCAGTTGTTTCATCCAGCGAAATCCCAATATGATTATCATCAATATAACGAAGATTTATATGTTGCCGTTCGGCCTTTGTTCTGATAGGTTCCAACTCATCAGTCCTTACTACAATTGTATCAAAGAAATTTTGTGATATCAATTCAAAACCTCTTTGCTTCGATTGCTTCGGCCACTGTTTGAGTTAGCATGGCCACCCGTTTCGCAATATTTTTTAAACCTTCAGCTCCATGATATACGGCATACATAGCAGCCATATTAGCCAGCAATGCCTGTGCGGTACAAATATTGGAAGTCGCTTTTTCTCTTTTTATATGCTGCTCTCTTGTTTGTAATGCCATGCGCAAAGCACGGTTTCCCTGTGCATCAATACTTACACCAATGATGCGGCCCGGAATATTTCTTTTAAAATCATCTTTGGCTGAAAAGAAAGCGGCATGTGGACCGCCATAGCCCAAGGGGCACACCAAAACGTTGAGCATGAACCAACGGCTACATCTGCACCCAATTCGCCGGGAGGTGTAAGTAGAGTGAGGGCAAGAAGATCTGTAGCCATAACAACATTTGCCCCGGTCTGATGCGTTTTTGCAATAAATTCACGATAATCTTCTATTGATCCTTTATCATTGGGATATTGAACAATAGCTCCAAAATAAGAATTATCAATTGTAGCAGTTTTGTAATCCCCTTCTACAATTTCAATTCCAACAGGTATTGCCCTGGTATTCAATACATCTTTTGTTTGCGGAAACATGTTGCTGTCAACAAAAAATTTGGGACGTTCAATGTGATCCTGTTTATTCAGAAAATTAAAAAACATCGTCATGGCTTCAGCTGCAGCAGTTGCTTCATCAAGTAATGATGCATTGGCAATGGGTAAGCCGGTAAGATCACTGACCATGGTTTGAAAATTCAACAGGCTTTCCAAACGTCCTTGGGATATTTCAGCCTGGTAGGGAGTGTATTGGGTATACCATCCCGGATTTTCAAAAATATTTCTCAGTATAACAGAAGGAGTAATGGTATCATAATATCCCTGGCCGATATAATTGGAAAAAACTTTATTTTTTAGTGAAATTTCTTTGATATGCTTCAAGTATTCATGTTCACTCATAGCTGCCGGCAAATTCAATTCATGACTCATACGGATAGAAGCCGGTACCGTTTTGTTAATTAATTCCTCTAGACTGTTTAACCCCATCGTTTTCAGCATGCCTTTTGAATCAGCTTCATCGGGACCGATATGGCGGGGAATAAATTCGTGTGGATTGTTGTTCGAAAAGCGTCATTGTCAGTTATAATTTATTCTTAATATGGTCACATTCAGGAAACTTAAATAGTAATAACTTGACTTTTCTAATTGTGAAATGCGGGCAAAGTTACGGGAGGAAGAGGATAAAAAAAGAGTATGCACAAAACTGTGGAAAATAGGTTGGATAATAGTTTACCAATTTGCTAAAACGGACAATATCTAATTAACTTTTGGACTTTTTAAAATTGAATTGACCTTACTTTGCAGTATGAGCAGTAACCTGTTAAAAAACTGGCAGAAAAAATCGGGTGAACGGCAGAAACTTTATAAGCAATACCTGCACCGGGTAGATAAAAATAAGGTGCTCAAGCAATTGCCTGATCTACATGAAGAAGCTTTTTCAAAAATTGATTGCCTGCAATGTGCAAATTGCTGTAAAAATTATTCGCCCAGGTTTAAAACAACAGATATTAAAAGGATTGCCAAGCTCCTTGAAATGAAGGAAGGCGTTTTTATTGATACCTATTTGAGGGTAGATGAAGAAGGAGATTTTGTGGTCAAAACCAAACCTTGTCCTTTTTTAGGCCCCGATAATTATTGCAGTATTTATGAAGAGCGACCTTCGGATTGCCGGCGTTTTCCTTACACGGATGAAGATGTGATCTATAAACGCCAGCTCTGACTTTAAAAAATTCAACTTTTTGCCCGATTACCTATTATGTTTTGGAAAAATTGATTGAGTGCCGGGAAATAGTTTATAATGAACAGGGAATTTAAAACTGAATTAAGACCATATCTTTTTGTTCCTCATTTTTAATCAGGCCACTTTACCATTCTTCAATACTCAAATTTTCTCAATGATGGCGCTTTATCCAGGTAAAAATGACTACGGCCAATGTCATACAACCACCAAAAACCACAGATGGAACAACTCCCATTAGCCTGGCTGCTAACCCACTTTCAAATTGCCCGAGTTCATTACTGGAGTTGACAAACATGGAGCTCACACTGCTGACCCGGCCCCGCATATGATCAGGTGTTTTTAATTGCATTACCGTACCGCGTACCACCACACTAATCCCATCCAGCATACCGGCAATCAGGAGTGCAAAAAATGAAAGAACAAACCATTTGGATAATGCAAAAAGAATAATGCAAATTCCAAACCCGGCCACTGATAATAATAATTTTTTTCCCTGTGCATTTTTTATGGGAAAAATAGTAAGAATTACAACTACCGTGATAGCGCCGATATCAATGCTGCATTGAGCCAGCCAAAACCAATCGGTCCTATGTTAAGAATGTCTTTTGCATACACCGGTACCATGGCTACTGCTCCGCCAAAAAGTACGGCAAACATATCCAGCGATAAAGCGGCAAATAATTCCTTGGTTCTGAAAACAAAACGTAATCCTTCTTTTACACTTTCCCAGGTACGCTACTTCAGACTTTTTTGTCAGTGACAGGTTTTGGTTTTAGCCGGGTAAGAATAAAGAATGCCACCACCAGGAGGCAGCAAATAACGATCATGGTTCCCATATTACCCAGGAGAGCAATCAGAAATCCGCCCGATGCATGACCGGTTACAGAGGCTGCAAGCCAGGTTCCCTGGCTCCAGGTAGTGGCGTTTTGCAAATAGCTGCCTGGGTACAATGTAGCGATTAAAGCGCTGAAACTGGGTCCTGCAAAGGAGCGTATAATACCCGTACAAAAAATAACTGCATAAATAAAATAAGTGATGTGCTGTGGATTTGTACTGATCATGGATAAGAGGAGTTGAAAGGAAAAGTAAAACTGGATGCCAGGCAGATATAAAAGAAAATACACTTAAGCAACAGGTTTCTTTTTTCACTGATATCAATTATATGACCTGAATATAGTGCCATGGACAGAGCAGGAATTACTTCTGACAAACCGATCAGTCCGATGGCAAATGGATCATTCGTGAATTCATACACCCACCAACCTACCAGGGTGCTCATCATGCGAAGTGCCGTAATGAAAAGTGAACCTGCCCAATACCAGGTTTTTATATTCAGGAATCCGAACGGCTGCAAAAGGATCATTGGTAACCTGTGAGGTCGATAGATTTATCATCCATTGGAATGTGAAAATATGAAAAAAGCCAGGGTGGTAAATAGAAAATCTAACAGGCATCTTAAACACAAACCTCAATAAAGCCAGCAGAAATGTATTTGATTAAATAATACAGTTTGTAACAAGAATGATAGTTTCATTTTATAATTAATGTGCGGTCAGGTTAATGTAATGTATTGTTGCCTGTTATCAAATTCCTGTCTCAAAGTCTCAGTTAATAATTTTCAAATGATTGCTCGTTGCTTAAGAAATCAGCATTGGTTGCATCTACAAAAAGTGTTTTAACATTATGTTGCCTGATATAATTTGTATAGGTTTCCTGGATGTTGAGCAGGTATGAGTCGGGTATCTTTTGTTCATAAGAGCGGTTTCGTTTTTTGATATTTGCCTGCAATTTGTTTACTGGGTGCATGCAGGTAAATAAGCAGATCAGGTTGTATCAATTGCTGGTGAATGATATCAAACAACCGCTGGTAAAGCCGAAATTCATCTTCCGGTAAAGTTACTTTGGCAAACAACAGGCATTTGGTAAAAAGATAATCGGAAATGGTCAGGTGCTGAAACATATCTTTTTGCTGCAACAATTCTTTTAATTGTTTAAATCGTTCCGCCAGAAAAAATAATTCCAGCGGAAAGGCATACTGGTCCGGGTTTTCGTAAAATTTGGGCAAGAAAAGGATTGTCGGCAAATTCTTCAAGAATCAGCCGGGCATTGTAATGTTTGGAGAGCAGGTGCGCAAGCGTGGTTTTGCCTGCGCCTATATTTCCCTCTATAGTGATGAAATTATACTTCATGTTGGTGATAAGAAAATCGAATCTTATTTAAAAGGCAAAGTAAATGAAATGAAAATGGATGGTCCGTTGGCCGGATATATTGTGGATAAATCCATGCGTGTGTTTCTGATTAACAGGAATATTCTCAACAATTTTTTACTCAACTCCAATAGGTTTGGATCAATAAAATTTAGATACTTTTAAATTATCAGGACAAATAATGAGCAATTCTGTAATTGTTTTTTTTAGTATGGGGTGTATCCTTGTTGGAGCTATTTCGGCCAAAGGAACAAGCACAAACCGGCGGTTTTGAATTTCAGGGATGTGGTATTTTCAACCGGGGCATAATCGTGTATCTCATCGTTGAAAATAAAATGTCTATATCAATCAGGCGTGGTCCGTATTTTTCCTTCTCTTATCCTGCCGGTTTGTATTTCTATATCCTGTAATTTTTCTAATAAGTTGTTGAGGATTACAGATAGTTTGTATTTCCAGTACCTGGTTTAAAAATGGAGGTTGATCGTTTGTGGCCCCAGGCCTCCGTTTCATATAAGGAGGAGAAACCTGTAATATTGCCGCATTGCTCCTGGATTCTCTTATAAGCCCTGTGCAAGGTTTCTTCCCTGGCGCCCAAATTGCCGCCTGTCAATAAATATGCTTTATTCATAATAAAATGGATAAGTTGAATACAATGAAACGTTCTTCATTTTGCCCATTAACCTGCCAGCTTGTCTCTTACTAACCGACGATCAAATATCTTTATTTTTGGAATTCAACAATTTATTAACTGATGCGGAATTTTTTTAAAATATTTTTTGCCTCATTTGCTGGCCCTGGTAGTTTTTACCCTCCTGGCTGTTTTTTTCCTGGTTTCTATGGTAGGAGGTATGGCTTCAAAAGACAGACCCAGGGTGGAAGCCAAATCAATATTCTATTGGATCTTGGACAACATTATAAAGAGCAGGTGAAGCAATATCCTTTATCCTTTCTTAGCGGCGAGATGAAAAAGATGTACCCGGCTTATATGATGTGATCCGGTTATTACGAATTGCAAAGACGGATAAAAACGTTGCAGGTATTTATATAATAGCTAATAACAATCCCAATGGATTTGCTGCCAGTGAAGAATTAAGAAATGCATTGATAGATTTTAAAATAAGCGGCAAATTTATTTTGGCACATGGCGATATCATTACACAAAAGGCATATAGTGTGGCTAATATTGCAGATAAGATTTACGTAAGCCCGCAGGGTTATGTTGAATGGGCTGGATATAGTGTTGAATATGCTTTTTTAAAAGGCACTTTACAAAAATTGGAGATTGAGCCTCAGATATTTTATGCCGGCAAATTTAAAAGTGCCACTGAGCCTCTGCGTACCGATGAGATGACGCCGGAAAATGAATTTCAGACAGCTGTATGGCTGAATGATCTGTACAGCGATCTGTTGTTAAAAACGGCCGAAGCAAGAAAAATCGATACAGCAACTCTTCATCAACTGGCCAATGAAGCAAAAATTCAAAATGCACATGATGCAGTGGATCATAAATTAGTCGATGCACTTAAATATGATGATGAATTAAAAGATGAGATCAAAACGAAAGCCGGAATTGGTAAATATGATAAGATCAATTTTATAACCATCAATACATTACCTGGCGGCCAATAATCTTCATAAAAATGGCGGCGAAAAAATAGCATTGATTTACGCAGAGGGAAATATTGTTGATGGAAAATCAGATGAAGGAACATTGGCGGTGAAACCTATCGTAATCTGATCCGGAAGGCAAGACTGGATAAATCGATAAAGGCAATCGTGTTCCGGGTCAACTCTGGTGGTGGTAGTTCGATGGCCAGCGAAACGATCTGGCGTGAACTTTCTCTTGCAAAAAAAGAAAAACCGGTAGTAGTAAGTTTTGGTGATGTAGCTGCATCCGGGGGATATTATATTTCCTGTGCCGCTGATAGCATTTTTGCCTTGCCCACAACCATTACGGGTTCTATTGGTGTGTTTGGAATTATTCCGAATATGCAGGCCTTTTTTAAAAATAAACTGGGTGTCACTTTTGATGGAGTAAAAACGGCTCCCTTTGCGGATGCAGGTAATGTTTATCGTCCGCTGAATGAAAAGGAAAAAAAGATGATACAGGCAAACGTTGATATGATCTATTCAGCCAGTTCAAACAACGGGTAGCTGATGGACGGAAAAAGGATACAGCCTATGTTGACAGTATTGCCCAGGGACGTGTATGGACCGGGAATAAGAGCGAAAGAAATAGGGTTGATAGACCGCTTTGGCGGTATTGAGGATGCCATAAATTCCGCAGCCTCTATGGCCAAACTCACTGATTACAGGATTCGTAGAATATCCCGAACCACAGAATATTTTTGAACAATTATTTGGCAAGCAGGATCCGTTGAATTATACTGACAAAATGAAAATGGAATTAGGAGAAGAGAATTTTAAAATATACCTGGAAATGAAAAGGGTAAAAGAAATGAGCAATACCGTACAAGCCAGATTGCCGTTCCAGTTTTTTATACGTTAGTAATCCTTAACAGCCGATATCAAATTTTTCTTGACAAAAAGAATTCAATTCAAATTTTTTTCTTGATGTTTCCTTAATAAGCTCTACCTGCACTTCAAACCCTTTCTCGTAGGTTTGCTCACCAATTTTATTAAATGTCTCAACCATATAGTCAGTCAAGAGCCTTGTGGGCTATTACCAGTGCAAGTTTTAAGGCCATTTTTGCACAACCGATTTCAATTGTATTCAGTTTATTGTTCCCTATTATTTTTATTTTGATTTTTGGCGCTTTTGAAAATAGCGGCGTGGCGGTGCAGCGAATAGCTATCCGGCCCGGAACTGATACAGTGAATGCTGTATTTGACAGTTTGCGATCAAATCCTTTTGTTCGCTTGGTAAGAGTTGATGATACCGCTGCCATGCGTGAGGAATTAGTAAAAGGTAAACTAACCGGTATTATTTTCATCAAACCTTTGCGGGATTCCGCAAGTGAAAAAAAATTCCTGGTTCATGTGCAGTCAAGTTCAGCAAGTGGTACCTCGCTTTATCTCTTTTTACAAACATTGGAAAGCCTGACCAATAAAATTGAAATGGCTAAAATTTCTCCGGCTGGTAAACAGTATATCCTTCAACCAGAAATAATAGAAGGGCAAAAATACAGGCAAATAGATTTTATATTACCCGGCCAGTTAGGTTTTTCTATTCTTTTCGCCACACTGTTCGGAATATCTTTTACTTTTTTTTCCCTCCGGGAGCAGTTGGTTTTAAAAAGATTTTATGCATCACCCGTCAGGCGGATCAATATTTTAATTGGTATTGGCACAAGCCGTTTGTTTTTTCAATTGGTTAATATTGTCATTTTAATTTTATTCGGTTACTTTTTTCTCCATTTCACTTTGCAACATGGCGCTCTTACTTTTTTGGAAATGGTTTTATTATCGGTAGTTATGCTTTTCCTGCTGATGGGTGTGGGTCTTATTTTTAGCAGTGTGGCAAAAAGCGATGCATCCATTCCCTTATTCATCAATCTTTTTGGTTTTCCTCAAATGCTTTTATCAGGCACCTTTTTCCCAATCACTGTGTTTCCTCAATGGCTGCAGGACATATGTTATTTCCTGCCGCTTACCCAGTTTAATAATGCTATGAGAAAAATTTCCTTTGAAGGACTTCATTTGTATGATACATGGAGGGAAGTAGGCATCCTGGGTATTTGGATAATTATTATTTATGTAATACTTACCAAAGTGATTCGATGGGAATAGTTCCGGTGTATTATTACCGTTTGCTATTAACTTTCCATTCTGATCCGCCCGGTATTACTATTATAAAAATGAAAAATCCGGGAAACTTTAATTTTTATTTATGCGGTTATTTAAATTATTTTTTATCAGTATCATCCTTTTTTTACTGCTTGCAACAGCAATCTCCCTTTTATTTCCGTCGGACATACGTATCTCCAAAGCGATTAACCTGGCTGCTACCCCGGAAAAGATAATCGGGCATATTGATGATATCGGTCAATGGAAAGACTGGTATCCGGGTTTAGATTCCTCCGGGTTTTTTTATGAATCCGGTGTGGTTACCGGATTTTTAAATAAGGACGGATCAAGGCAGCATATCTCGTTTATTCAAAATAGGAATGATGAGGTCGTTGCAGAAATCCGATCCGGGAAGAAAAAATTAATAAGCGGCTGGAAAACGATCAGCTATCCGCAAACAGATTCCACTACTTTGCAATGGTATATCGATTTTAAATTGGGTTGGTATCCCTGGAACAAGTTCAGAAGTCTCTTATTGGAACCAACATATGGCCCACAGATGGAACAGGGATTAAACAATATAAAAAAATTGGTGGAGGCTGACCGTGCATCATTTAATTGATGGCCTTCTGGCAGGTTATTTGTAGCTTCATGCGAACTTTTAATTATTAAAAAATCTTATTATGAAATCAGTTTTGCTTTTAGCAGTTGCCTGCTCGTATATGCTTTCAGCCTGCGGTCAGGATGATAAATCAAAAAGGCCAAGTCCTCCTGCACAGGCCAAAGAAACCCTGGCCAGTGGTGCTGTTGTTACTATTGACTATAGCCAGCCTTCTGTAAAAGGAAGAACCATTGGTAAAGACCTGGAACCAAAAGATGGAAAAGTGTGGCGTACAGGTGCAAATGAAGCTACCGTTTTTGAAGTAAACAAAGCGGTTAAGGTTGAAGGCAAGGACTTGCCTGCTGGTAAGTATGCGTTGTTTACCATAGCCAATGAAGGCGAGTGGACTATAATCTTTAATAAAAAAGCGGATCAATGGGGTGCTTATGATTATAAGGAGGCTGATGATGCGCTACGGGTAAAAGTAAAACCGGCCAAAGCGCCGCAGTTTGCTGAGAAAATGACTTTTAATATTGATAAAAATGGAACGGTTACCTTGCTTTGGGCTGATACAAAGGTTGATTTCAGAGTAGGATAAACAAATAAAGTATTTACCAGGCCGTCTCGTTTTTAACGTGACGGCTTTTTTATTTCATATTGGCGAAGGTTTTAAAGCTCTGATACACCTGAGGATGATTTTATTTTTTCATTTGTTTATTTTTATTGTTTTTGGGCATATGGAATTTGCCAGATCATAATCCCGGTTTGTGAACGAAAATTCAGTCATGGACATTTCATTTATTTATCTTGGCCTTTCAGGTCCTGTACATGCAACGAATCTCACCCGCTTCTTGTCAGGGTTAACATCTGAATAAAATGGATCATCAGAAACTTGTACATGATTGTCTTAAGGGCAAGCCACAGGCGCAACGGGAATTATATGAGCATTTTTCTGAAAAAATGTTGGGTGTTTGCTATCGCTATACACGGTCTCTTCGGGATGCGGAAGATGTACTACAGGAAGGATTCATAAAGGTATTCCATAATCTCAGGCAATATAAAGCAGGAAGGCGAATTGGGCGCATGGATACGTCGTATTATGGTAAATACCGCGTTGAATTATTTGAAGCGTAACCGCAAATACCAGGAAGAAATGTTTTTTACCGAAGAGTATATGCACCCCGTAGCAACGGACGATCCGAATGTGCGGCTGCAGGCAAAAGAAATTGCTGACCTCATCCGCCAGTTGCCACAAGGATACCAGGTGATCTTCAATCTTCATGCGGTGGAAGGGTTTTCGCATGTGGAAATCGGGGAAATGCTGGGCATCAGTGATGGTACGTCCAGGTCTCAATATTCAAGAGCCCGGAATCTGCTCATTACCTGGATAGAAAAATATTCAATTGACAAAAAAAGTTCAAGGTATGCAGGAAAATAAATTTGAAAACAGGGTTCAGCAGGAGATGGACGAATTCAGGATTCGTCCTTCCGGTTCTGTTTGGGAAAAAGTAGAAGAAGAACTAAGAAAGAAAAAGAAAAGAAGGGTTGTCTTTTATTTATTTCTTCTTGCCGGGCTTGGCCTCATAGGTTATTCCGGATTGCTTATTCATAATTATTCAAATTCAAATATTGTTCAGCATGCTGCTACCAATACACAGCAAGTGAAAAAAGAGGCCGTCGAAGATAATGTTGCATCGGCAACGTTGGAAAACGGAAACGGGGATTTCCAGAGAAAGTGACCAGGGAGAAGCAATCAATGTCCAACGGATAAAAATCTTTCAATTGAAAAAGTAGCTGATGAAAACACAAAAAAGAAAACAATTAGCAAGCCATATGATGTAAGCAAACAGGGAAGAAGCAGTAATAAGAAAATAAATAACAAAGTACCGTCCACTAAATTGATAAATAAGAATAACGATGCCATTATAGACGAGTCAGTGCAAATCAACGACTACCTCCTGAATAAAAATAAGGATTCTGAAAATAAGCCGGAAAGTAAATTTCCTGTTTCAGATTCTGGCTTTGCCGGAATTAATTCAGATAAAAATAAAATGTCAACGATATTGGATGATACTGTTCAAAACACCGGGGATAGTATATCAAAGGACTATGTCAAAATAAATGAAGAAATTCCGGCAGCAAAAATTAAAGTAAAGCAAGTAGCAAAAATAAATTGGGCTTTGGAACTGTCCGCCGGGATGTCCGCATACAGGGACAAAGTTTTTTCAATCAATGACGGTCAGAAAAGTATGGATAGGTTATTTTCTTCCCCGGGAAATAGTGGCGGCGCCCAGGCTATTTTTTATACACCTTCTTCTATTAAACCCGGTTTTGCATTCAGAGCTGGAATTACGGCTGAAATGAACGTATCGAAAAGAAGCAGTATTTCTTCGGGCGTCCGGTATGCATATAACAGTAACAAGATTCGTGTTGGCACTTATTCCTATTCACAAAATGCTGTAAGTAGCAGCTCTTTCTCCTTTGCCAGCAGTGTAAACAATTTTTACAGAGGTGCACAGCAAAAGGAATATACAAACCAGTTTCATTTTATTCAGGTTCCTTTTCAATATCAGTTGCAGTTAAATAGGGGCGTTAAGGTCCCCATCATCTGGAAAGCTGGAATAACGCCGGCTTACTTATTTGCTACAAATGGGTTGGTATATGACACAGTTGCAAATGGAATTTATTTTCAAACAAACAAAGCATTTAATAAAGTTCAACTCGATCTCCATACCGGATTTTCGTTTGTTTTTGGACATAAAAGCAAAATAAAATGGTCCGTAGGGCCCGAGGTTTCATTAGGCTTAAATAAACTAACAAAGACGGAATATACTAAACGGCAATATTTATTGTATAGCGGAATTGCGGGTAAAATAATCTTTCCCAAAAAGAAAAAATAAATAGCGCAACGTAATTCCTGGCATCGTTGTCAACCTACCAAACCCACTGTTATGAACAAAAAATTATCGATTGAAATAGCCAACTTTTTGCTGATTGTATTCATGCTCGTATTAAGTGCATGCGTAAAGGACAATTGCCGGGAAAAGCGAACATACACGGTGTATGAACCCGTTTATAAATCAAAAACAGCTGTACTCGAAAATATAAAAAGCAACGTCTTCCGTGCTTTCGAAAACCCCGGAAAAATTTATACCATTGGTAATTATATTTTTTTAAATGAAATAGACAAGGGTATTCACGTGATTGATAATACCAACCCTTCACTTCCGGTTAATAAATTCTTTATTGATATACCCGGCAATATGGATATGGCCGTAAAAGGAAATATTTTGTATGCTGATATGTATGGCGACCTGTTGGCCCTGGATATAACTGATCCTGCCATTGTAAAAGTGAAAAAGGTTATTAATGATGTTTTTCCGGAGCGAAATTGGGGGAATGGGTTTACGGCAAATAATCGCAACCAGGTGGTTGTTGACTGGATCAAAACAGATATTACAGTAACGGAGAGTTGCCAGGCACAAAATCCTGTTTTTTCCGGCCGGGGTGATGTGTTCTTTTTAGCCATGGCTTCCAATTCCAAAGCATCTGTATCCCCGGTAGGAGTTGGAGGATCCATGGCCAGGTTTACAATTGTCAATGATTATTTATATACGGTTGACAGGCACAGTTTGCAATCTATATCAATAGTCAATGCAGGAGACCCCGTGTTGATAGAAAACATATATGCCGGATTTGATATTGAAACGATATATCCTTTTAAAAACACTTTATTCCTGGGATCAATGGGAGGCATGTTTATATTCGATATTTCCAACCCGGCTAAACCCGTTTCCCAGGGAAATTTTGTTCATGCAAGGGCCTGTGATCCGGTTATTGCCGATGATGATTATGCCTATGTAACCTTGAGGGCCGGTACCAATTGCGGACCCACTGCCAACGAACTTCAGATAATAGATATAAAAAATTTGAAGGAGCCTTTCCTGGTAAAAACATATGCAATGAGCGGACCACTTGGATTAGGAAAGGATGATAACCTTCTTTTCATTTGCGATGGAAAAGATGGATTAAAGGTTTATGACGCTTCGGATGTTATGAAACTCCGGCTCATTAAAACAATAGGTGGAATGGAAACCTTTGATGTGATCGCTATGAATAAAATTGCTTTGGTTTCCGCAAATGATGGCCTTTACCAATATAGTTATGCAAATACAGGTGATATCAGGTTATTAAGTAAAATAACTGTAACTAAATAATGGATCTATGAAAAGAGCAGCTCTTATTTTGTTATTTTTTCCTTTGAGCCTTTTGGCGCAAAACAAAAAACAATCAAAATCCGGGTGGAATACGATTTCATCAGTTGGACTAGTAACGGGTGAATCAAACAATAAACCCGTATTTCAATTTTCAGGTGGCCTGGTATTTGGGCGTTATTATTCCGGCATAGGCATAGGGTATGATATGTATCAGTTTAACTCATTTCCGTTATTTGCGGATTTGCACATGGGCTTCGGAAAAAAAAATGCAACCTTTTTGTATGCGAGTGGCGGATATAATTTTCCCGGGAAAAATGAAGATGAATTCGAATTTTCCAAAACAAGAGATAAATTGAAAGGAGGTTTTTTTATGGATGCCGGAATGGGTTACCGGATACCTGTCGCAGGATTACATCGTTTATCCCTCAGTGCAGGATATAGTCGTAAAAATATCATGCGGCAAAAAGTATTTAATTATCCCTGTTTTACCGGCAATTGCTCTGAAAATATTCATGATTACAAATATAGTTTAGGACGCATCGTTGCGAAGCTGAGTTGGGAATTAGGCAGGTGGTATTGAGCAATGCAGCATTTCTTCAGTTTATTTTTTCTTTTATAATTTAAATAAACCAGGCATTCTATCCCGGAAAACTGATCTTGCCCATGGAAACATTGGGAATTCCATTTCTTCCTTCGCCGAAATTAATCGCATTACCGCAAAGTGCTTCATTGGCTAATACGGCAAACAAGACAGCTTCTTTTGCATCCGGGTCCAAATTTATTTCTTTTGTACTGCGGAAGATGGCACCGGGTAATTGATCGGAAATGTTTTTCATCAACAAAGGGTTGTGCATACCTCCGCCGCTTACAAAAAAAGTAAAATCATGTTTTCCCGAAATACATTTCTTTATGGCTTTGGTAATGGTATCGCCTGAAAACCGATTGAGCGTAGCTAAAATATCTTCATTGCACAAGTCTTCTGTTCCCGATGTTTTTTGTGCCTGCTGCAAATAATGCAGGTTAAATAATTCAGGTCCCGTAGTTTTTGGAAAGGGTTGGGTAAAAAAGGAATGGTTGGCCAGTGCTTCCAGTAATTTTTCATTTACCGATCCCCTGGTAGCGATTGAAGCATTCTTTGTCGTAATATTTCCCGCTATAATTTTTTTGAATAAATGCATCCATCATAGTATTGCCGGGTCCGGTATCAGTAGCAAAAAACTTCATCAGCATTCATGGATGCAGGCAAGTAAGTGAAATTGGCAATACCACCGATATTCAGCATGATCCTGTTCTCATTCTTTTTTGAAAAGATCAGGAAGTCGCCATAGGCAGCCAATGGCGCACCTTCACCACCTGCAGCTATATGTTTTTGCCTGAAATCACTAATAGTTATAATACCCGTATGGCAGGCCAGGTGATCTCCGTCACCGATTTGCAAAGTTGCATTTCCAAATTTGCTAAGGCCATGTAATTTTTCTGGTGCGTGAAAAATAGTTTGCCCATGGCTTGCAATGATATCAACAGATGCAGGTTCGATATTCCAGCCGGCGAGACTTTTAAGAATCATGCTGGCATGTTGCCGGGCAATCCATCCATTCAAAAGACAAAGTTTTTCCAGGTCCACATTCTTCTTTGAAAAAACGGATCCAATTTCGTTTTTATAGTCTTCGTCATAAGGCACTGTTTCAAATTGTTTCAATTCCATACTTAGAATTCATTCCGGTTCCTGAAAAGGTGCAAAGAGCTATGTCCAATCCATCAACTGATGTACCTGACATCAACCCGATAATGGTTCTCTTTTCTTTGGACGCTATGGAATGCAACCGGAAAATGTTTTTGTTCATAACTAGATATTTTCATGGTTCATGATGAAATTTTGCAGGTATATGCATGACTAATTATGAAAGTATGCATTTTTTTGCTGGTTTATATGAAAACACTTAATTTGCCTTGGAATGGAATTCCAAAACAATATGCTTAAAAAAGAGCGGCAAACATTCATTCTTCACCAGGTAAATCTTCATAACAAGGTTTTATCGGTTGACCTTAGCCAGGAAATGAAGGTATCCGAAGATACCATACGGCGTGACCTGAATGAAATGTCTCAATTGGACAAGTTGATTAAAGTGCATGGTGGTGCGCTTTCAAAATCGTTTCATTTGTCAATAGATTCCCGGCATGTTTATGCCCTGGGCGGAAAAAAATCGATTGCTCATAAAGCATCACAGCTGATCAAAGACGGCATGTTTGTGCTTACCAGCGGTGGCACTACTATCATTGAACTTGCCAAATCACTTCCGCCGGAATTAAAGGCTACCTTCATTACAGTCAGTTTGCCTGCAGCATATGAATACATTCACCATCCCAATATAGAAGTAATATTTATTGGGGATAAAATTTCGAAAAATTCACAGATTGCTATTGGAGGAGAAACCATCTCAAAAATTAAAAATATAAAAGCGGATCTCTGCTTTTTAGGCACCAATGCCATTGATACCGTTAATGGTCTTACCGATAATGACTGGGATGTGGTGCAGGTAAAAAAAGCAATGATCGATTCATCTCAAAAAGTAATCTCACTGGCCATTGGCGAGAAATTGAATACCTGTCAGCGTATTAAAATATGTGACCTGGCACAAGTAGATACGTTGATAACGGAACTGGATCCTGATGATGAACAATTGAAGTCGTATATAAAAGCAGGGTTGGAAATTCTTTAATTATTAATCAACTATTATAATAAACAACATCGCTTCATTAAAAAACTGCATTATGAAAAATCTGTTAAGGCTAAAACAAAGGAGATGGAAACCTGTTTCTTTTTTTCTTTTTCTCCAGCTTTTAGGTGTCATGGCCTGGGCACAGGTTACTATCAGTGGTAAGGTAACGGAACTGGATGGAAAGGGAGCTTCCCTGATCTCTGTTTCAATAAAAAATTCAACAGTAGGTACTACGACAGATGAAAGTGGTAGTTACAGCTTGAGCAGCAATTTATCTGCTGGTAATTATATTCTCACTTTTTCTGGCGTGGGGTATAAAACTAAAGAGCAATCCATTCAGATTGGCAGTGCTGTTACTTACACAGTCGATGCGCAATTAGAGATTGACGCCTTGAGCCTGGATGAAGTAATCCTTACAGGAACATCAGAAGGCACCACCAAAAGGCAATTGGGAAGCTATGTAAGTACAGTAAAAGCAGACCAGCTTACCAAAGGAGCAACCGGGAATGCCCTGGCCGCTTTGCAGGGTAAAACTGCCGGAGCCCAGATCATACAAAACTCAGGAGATCCGGCGGGTGGAATATCTGTGAGATTGCGGGGAATCAGTTCTATTAACAGTTCGTCTGAGCCTTTATATATCGTGGATGGAATTATAGTAAATAATGCCACTACACGTGTCACTAATACTTCAGGTAATTATGATGGACAGAATTTCGTTGGAACCATCGGGCAAAACCGAATGGCTGATATAAACCCTGCTGATATTGAAAGAATAGAAGTATTAAATGGTGCGGCAGCGGCGGCTATCTACGGGTCAAGAGCCAACGCAGGAGTTGTTCAAATTTTCACAAAGAGAGGAAGTGCCGGCGTTCCCGTGGTTACTTTTTCTTCCAGTATGATGGTTAGCGAATTAAGAAAGTCAGTAGAAGTTAACCAATCTCCTACCAAATTTGGAGACTCACCCGATACGCAAACACAGGATATTTTAACCCTGGCCTGGACCAATAAAACGCCGGTGACCAGGTACGATTATAACGATTATATTTTTCATACCGCCCTAGGTACTGATAATACCGTATCAGTTAGCGGTGGTAAAGACAAAACCAAGTATTATGTTTCGGGATCTTATTTCTTTAACCAGGGAATTGTAAAAAATACGGATTTCAGGCGTTACAGTTTCAGGAGTAATATTGACCAGGCTATTAACGATAAACTGAGTTTTACCCTGGGATTAAACTATATAAACAGTGCATCAAATGAAAAACCTGATGGCAATTCATTCTTTTCCCCGCTGAACTCCATTAATATCATAGGTAATTTTCATGATTTATGGACTAGGGATGCAGTGGGAAATATTAAAGTGGTGGGTGAAAGACAAAGAGCAAATCCGGTTTCAGTTATAGAGGATATAAAACAGCGCCAGGAAACCAGTCGTATACTGGCGACAACGGGATTAAAGTGGAAGCCAATCAATAACCTGACATTCGACTATACGATGGGTATTGATAATTATAATCAAAATGGAAAAACCTTTATTCCGCCTTTTCCATATCCTGTAAACACGGCATTTTATGGAGGAGGAATATCATTGGATCCGGCACAGAATGGATATGCCAGTACAGCGAATAGCAATTATTTCCAGATCAACAATGAAATAAACGGAACCTATCTTGCACGCATCACTAACGATCTGAGTTCAACTACGCAGGTGGGTTATTCGTTGCAATATGAAAAGTCAAGTTATAGTTTATTGCAGGGCAGGGGACTGGCACCTTTTGTAGAAGTAGCAACAGGCGCAAGTACGGCATTGCCGGGTACGGATAGCCGCGGTGAGTTATCTGTTTCGGGAGCATACCTGCAGCAGAATTTTAAATTTAAAAATCACTTGTTTGTAACGGGTGCGGTAAGAGTTGACGGATCTTCTGTATTTGGGGAGGATGAGCGTAACCAGGTATATGTAAAAGCCAGCGGAAGTTATGTGTTATCAGGAGCTGATTACTGGGAAGGTTTTGGTGCATCAAAATGGTGGAACCTTTTTAAACTCCGTATGGCATATGGCGAATCTGGAAACCTGACAGGGATTGGCCCGTATGATCGGTTTAATTCATATTCAAGCATTGCATTTTTGGGTAAAACTTCATTCTTCTCAAGTTCAACCCTGGCGAATACGAATGTAAAACCAGAAAGGCAGACAGAACTGGAATTTGGAACGGATCTCGGTTTCCTCGGCAACCGTATAGGTGTTCAGTTTAATTACTATATCAAGGAAGTTAACGACCTTCTTATTAACAGAGTCATCGCACCAACAACAGGTTTCTCCAGTTTGCTGGACAACTTTGGTTCGCTTGAAAACAAAGGATTTGAAGTTGTTTTAAATCTTGGTGTAGTCAGGAAGAATGATTGGAAATGGGATATTACAGGTATATACAATCACAATAGAAATAAGGCCGTCCGCATTGGTCAGGCCTTAACCTTATTAAGCACCAATGGTGGTGCACCGGTTGCTATTTTAGAAGGGCAACCCATTGGTGTTTTCTACGGAACTTTTTTTGCAACAGATGCGGGTGGCAACTTGCTGAAGAATGCCAGTGGCATACCAGTTACTGAAAGAGGCACGCAGTCGGCTCCTCTATCCTATACTACCCAAAGAGGTGCCGACGGGCTGCCTGCCGGAACAGTATTGCGCAAAGTAATCGGTGATCCTAACCCGGATTACACTGCCTCGCTCGTTAATGAGGTTAGTTTTAAAAAATTAAGCCTTCGGGTCCAGTTTGATGCGGTACAAGGTGTAGATGTTTTTAATGCTGACTGGAGAACAAGGCAGGGTGTTGGTAATGGGAAAGAAGCCGAAAAGGAACAAAGAGGTGAAATACCCCGTGGCTATATATTGGGCGTTTATGGAATTGAAGAATGGAGAATTGATGACGGCTCTTTTGTAAAACTCAGGGAACTTTCATTAAGTTATGAATTTGGAAAGATCAGGAACATTTTTAATAACCTGACCGTATCGCTTAGTGGAAGAAACCTGATATCATTTGATGATTACAAAGGATATGACCCGGAAGTTAATGCCGGTGGGCAGAGTACCATTTTGAGGGGCATTGATTTTGGGTCTGTTCCAATCCCAAGAACATTTAGTTTAGGTATCCAGGCAAAATTTTAAATCTTAAAATCTGAAAATTATGTTAGCTATAAATAAATATAACCGGAGTGCGGTAATTGCTTTAGTCCTTCTGGCAGTTACCACTTTTTCATGCAAAAAAAATTTCGTTGATCCCAATCGTGCTACCAGCGATCGGGTGTTGGGAGCGGCAAGTGGCTTAACGGGTGTATCGGTGGGTCTGCAACGTGTGTATTCCTTGGGCAGGGCCAGTTCCCTGTATAATGTGGTTTCAATGAATGGCTTTATTACCCGCGAACTTGTTTTATTAAACCAGGGCAACTTACCGGAATTTCAATTAGTGCAGGGCGGAACAGTTGTTGATGGTACTAATACCATGCTATCCGGTTTATGGACCAGCAGCAATAAGATCATCTATGATGCAGACCAGGTAATAGCTGGTGCAGCCAGCCTGGCTGATAAAGGAATTGCCAGCGGACTAATTGGGTATGCATCCATTTTTAAAGCTTTGTCAATCGGCAACCTTTCCATGTTTTGGGAAAAGGTACCGGCAGGTATTGGAGAAAACATTTCTTTCATCAGCAGGATAGATGGTTTTAAAAAAGCGATCACTGTTATTGATAATGCATTAGCTGCCATTGGGGCTAATCCGGTAAGTGCAACCTTTACAAGCAGTATTCCTGCGGGGATTGATATTACCAATACACTCCAGGCATTAAAAGCACGGTATGCCTTATTTGCCGGTGATTATGCTATGGCACTATCTGCTGCTAACCTAGTGGATCTCACCAAAAAATCCGTTTTGAATTTTGAGGCAGCAAATCCTAACCCGATATATGATGTAGCCGGATCTAATTTCAATGTGTACCAGCCTATAGATTCTACAATGGGTTTATTGGGCAGTCTTAAACCAGATCTTGCTGACAAAAGAGTTCCATTTTATATGGTACTTAGCGGATCAACAGCTTCCCGGTTTTTAATGAAAGGATTTGCAGCTTCTACCACCACTGGTTTTCCTATTTATTTGCCAGGCGAAATAACATTGATAAAAGCAGAAGCATATGCAAGGCAGGCCACCCCTGATCTGGCGAATGCCCTGCTTGAATTAAATAAAGTGGTTACCAAACAACCATCAGCAGATCCATTTGGAGTTGGGGCGGGTCTTCCACCATATGTTGGTTTAACCCAAGCAGAAATTTTGGAGCAGATCTACCGGCACCGGAGTATCGAATTATATATGTCAGGTTTAAAACTGGAAGATATGCGGAGGTTTAACAGGCCTAATTCTGAAAGAACCCGCAACCTGCTTCCTTATCCTTTCAGGGAAAGAGATAATAATAAGAACCCCGGCTTTCCTGATGATCCTGCTTTCTAAAGTTTAATTTAAATATTTAAGAGAAAAAATAAAGGTTGCGATGAGCAGCCTTTATTTTTTTGGTGTATAACGAATAGCAAATTTGATCAGGATTTTAAAAACTTAATATTCCGTTGTATTCCTTTCAATTTAGTTCTGTTGATGGCAGAATTTTTAAAAATCTTCTTAAATGTTTCCTCGGTCATAGCTTCCCACTCTTTACTGGATAAGTTCAATACTTCTGGTAGTGGTGCCAGATCCATTTCATTAGTAGGTTTGCTGAACCGATTCCACGGGCACACATCCTGGCAGATATCACAACCAAAGGCCCAGTTATCAAATTTTCCTTTCATTTCCTGGGGTATCAGCATATCCTTTAACTCAATAGTAAAATACGAAATACACTTACTGCCATTGATCACTTTACCGGGCAGTATAGCTTCTGTGGGGCAAGCATCAATACATTTGGTGCAGGTACCGCAAAAATCTTTTGCAAAAGGATCGTCATATTCAAGTTCCAGGTCGGTGATCAGTGTGGCAATAAAGAAAAAAGAACCATTTTGTTTTGTGATGAGATTTCCGTTTTTACCCACCCAGCCTACGCCACTTTTTTGCGCCCAGCTTCTTTCTAAAACAGGAGCAGAATCTACAAAGCCCCTGCCATTCACTTCTCCTGTTTCTTCTTTTATTAATTCAAGAAAGGTTTTCATTTTTGCCCTGATCACTTCATGATAATCGCTACCAAAAGCATACTTCGATATTTTTGGTGCAGCCAATTCTTGTTGCTTATCCGGAAAATAATTTATGAGTAAGGTGATCACGGACTTTGCTCCTGGCACTAATTTGCAGGGGTTTACTCTTAGTTCAAAATGATTTTCCATATATTTCATTGTGCCGTGTAAACCTTTATGGAGCCAGTTTTCCAATCGGTTGGCATCAGCATCTAACCGTTCGGCCTTTGCAACACCGCAATAATCAAACCCAAGCCTGTCGCTGGTTTGCTTTATGAATTGTGTATGTTTTTCCCTGGAGTTCAAGTTTAAATATTTCGAAAAATGTGTATATTAAATGCAAAGGTACTATTGGAAAATCCGATTTTTTTTATGTAAAATTGTTGTTGCTTTAATCAAACCAAACTAACCAAACTTTATCTATGAATTTCAAACTCCTGCTTTCTTGCCTGTTTTGCATTTGTAGCTTACACAGTTTTGCACAGGAAAAATCAAAAATAAAATTCGGTAAAGATAACTCCCGACAGACTTTTCGAAAACCGTTTATAGTCTTGATAGTAATGCCTCTGCAGTTGTAATTGCCGATATAGGTTCCACCGAAATGGTTGGTAACAATAAAAATAGTTTTTCGCTTGAATTTAAAAATTACAGAAGAGCGCATATCCTGAATAAGAATGGATATGATATTGCCAATGTAGAAATAAGAATTTATACGGATGGCCGGGCCGAAGAAGAATTGCAAAGCCTGAAGGCAGTGACCTATAACCTGGAAAATGGAAAAGTAGTTGAAACCAAACTGGAAGCAAAATCAGCAGTCTTTAAGGATAAGATCAGTAAGAACCTATTGATAAAAAAATTCACATTCCCCAATATCAAGGAAGGGTCGATTATTGAATATGAGTATAAACTTCATTCTGACTTTACATTTAATTTGCAACCCTGGGATTTTCAAAGTGAATATCCCTGCCTGTGGAGTGAATACAATGTAGGTATACCTGAATTTTATTATTATGTTACTTTATCGCAGGGATACCTACCGTTTTTTATCAGGGAGCAAAAAGCAAGGTTGGGCAATTTTACGGTAGCGGATGTTAATACGGCAAGCAGAACGGAACGTGGCTCCTTCCAGGCAAATATTACCGATTACCGATGGGTAATGAAAGATGTACCGGCATTAAAGGAAGAAAGCTTATACATCTACTATCAACAACCACCTGGCGCGGATCCAGTTTCAATTATCTGAATTAAGGCATCCCTTCATTCCAAAAAATATAATGGGTACCTGGCAGCAGGTTTGTACTGAATTGTTGAAAGACGAAGATTTTGGTTTTGCATTAAACAGGGATAATGGTTGGCTAAGTGATGTAGTAAATGAGGCCACTCGTGGTGCTACCGGCAAATTAGAAAAGGCTAAAAATATTTTTGCTTATGTAAGGGACAATATGACCTGCACTAACTATAACAGGACGAGCCTTGACAAATCAATTAGGAATGTGTTGAAGGACAGAAGCGGTAATGAAGCTGAAATAAATTTATTGTTAACAGCGATGCTTCTAAAGGCAGATTTGGAGGCAGAACCTGTTATGCTGAGCACCCGATCCCATGGTTATGCTTTTGAGTTGTATCCGATATTGGATCGTTTCAATTATGTGATATCCCGCATGGAGGCCGAAGGGAAATATTATTACCTGGATGCAAGCAGGCCTCGTTTGGGGTTTGGCAAGTTGGGATATGATTCATATAACGGACATGCCAGGGTGATTAATCAAACTGCTACACCGCTTGAGTTGATAGCTGATTCTTTATTAGAACGAAAGGCAACTGCAGTGTTCATCATCAATGATGAAAAAGGTAATTTGACAGGAAGCCTCAGGCAGATGCCGGGGTATTATGAATCGTACAGCTTGCGAAACCGCATCCAGGAAAAAGGAAAGGACCAATTATTCAGTGACATTAAAAAAGCTTTTAACGCAGAAATAGACGTGATAAAACCTGAAATAGATTCCCTTGATAAATATGAGCAGCCACTTAATATTCACTACGAGTTCAATTTGAAAACCGATAAGGAAGATATCATATATTTTAACCCGATGTTTGGCGAAGCCTGGAAAGAAAATCCATTTAAATCAGCAGAGAGAGTTTATCCGGTAGAAATGCCATATACCATTGATGAAACGTATATTTTGCAATTGGATATTCCCGCCGGGTACGTAATTGATGAATTACCCAAGCCCATGATTGTAAAATTGAATGAAGAGGATGATGGCCGTTTTGAATACCGTTTATCTGAGTCGGGGGGTACCATTTCATTACGATCGGTGCTTCGCCTCAACAGAGCCTACTTTTTGCCGGATGAATATGAGATGCTGAGGGAGTTTTTCAACCTAGTTGTTAAGAAACAAAGCGAACAGATTGTTTTCAAAAAGAAAAGCTAATACATGAAAAAAATCATTATTCTCCCGGTACTTATTTTTTTATCTCACTCTTTTTTGATGGCAGGGGATGGCGAATATGCGGTTTCAAGGATTTCGCCCTGATTATTAAAAAAGCAAATGCAGTGGTGAGAGTGGATGAAGAAAGATTTGAGATCAATAATTTAAAGCAAACTGTATTAAGGAATCATTATGTTATTACCATTCTAAATGAAAACGGAGAAAGGTGGGCTGAATTTGGAGAATATTATGATAAGCATCAGGGAAGATTGAATCTGTTGAAGGAATATTATATGATGCCAGCGGAAAGCAATTGAAAAAGGTAAAGAAAAAAGATCTTGAAGATCTGAGTGGTGTTTCTGACGGATAGTCTGATGGATGATAACAGGGTAAAGCTGTCATAATTTTTATTACAAAGTATATCCATATACCATTGAATACACGTTGAGATAATATAAAAGCAACGCTGTTTTTTCCGATGTGGGTACCTCAGCGGAAGTGAAAGATTATCAGTGGAGAAAAGTTCAATGAGTGTTGTTTGCCCGGCAGATTATAATATTCCGATATCAAATCTTATAATTACGAAAAGGATCCATTGTATCACAGGAGAAAGGAATACTATTATAACCTGGGCTGGCAATAATTTGCCGGCCATTGAAACGGAGCTATTCTCTCCATGTGGCATGAATTTGCAACCACCGTGATATTTGGGCCTACTGAATTTCAGATGGATGATTACAAAGGAAATATGCAAAGCTGGCAGGATTTGGCAAATTCGTTTATTCCCTGAAGCAAGGACAGAGATCAATTGCCTGAAGATGTAAAACAGACTGTGCACAGGATAACTGATGAAACTTAAAGATCCAGTTGAAAAAATTCGCATGCTATATGAATACATGCAAAAGAATACACGGTATATAAGTATTCAATTGGGAATTGGAGGATGGCAACCATTTGATGCAACCTTTGTAGCACAAAAAGGATATGGGGATTGTAAGGCCTTGACAAATTATATGTATAGCCTATTAAAGGAAGCCGGCATCATCTCCGTATTATATCACTAGTAAGAGCAGGATGAAAATGCCAATTATATTACCGATGATTTTCCTTCTCACAATTTAACCATGTAATTCTTTGTGTACCCTTGGCCAAAAATGATACCGTATGGCTTGAATGTACAAGTCAAACAATGCCGGCGGGTTACCTTGGTGATTTTACTTCAACCGGTATGCCTTGCTGGTAGATGAAAAGGTGGTAAACTGGTCCGCACACCTAAATACGGAATGAAAGAAAATCTGCAAAACGAGAATATAAAGGCAATATTGGAGGATAATGGTACACTGAATATAGTGGCTAAGCACGCAATATATGGTATGCAACAGGATGACATTGCATGGCAGGATCAACACTTTATCCAAAGAACAAGATGAAAGAATACCTCCAGGAGCAATTGGATTTTTCCACATATGATATAAACCAATTCAATTATAAAGAAATAAAAAGTGCCCTTCCTTCAATCAATGAATTATTAGATATTACAGCCAGCAATTATGCAACCATCACCGGCAGACGTCTTTTTATAATCCCTAATGTGATGACAAGATCAACTCGTAAACTAAGCCAGGATTCAACCAGGAAGTATGATATTCAACTGGGGCTTGCATACAAAGACGTAGATTCTGTAGAAATAGAATTGCCTGTAGGTTATGAGCCGGAATCTATTCCTAAAGACGTAACAATCGCCAGTCAGTTTGGCAATTATTTTTGTTCTGTAAAATTGAAGGATAACAAATTATTTTATTACCGGGTGATTGAGCAGAATAGTGGCCGCTATCCGGCAAAAGAATATGCTGACCTGGTTAAGTTTTATGAAACAATATACAAGGCAGACCGGAATAAGGTAGTGCTGGTAAAAAATGAAAACCTCAAGGCCTTTTAATTATCCTTTGTCTTCAATGTGAAGGCGATGAAACATGCGATGCATAGCAGGCGACAGAATAATGCCCACATTGGTAATAAATACTACGCCGCTAAAGAGTGCATAAAAAGAAGAAAACCATTTTCCTGCTACTGTTTTTATTTCTACTACGGGTCCCATACCGCTTAGTATCATAGATGCATTATGAACTGAATCAAGCCACGCTATGCCGGCTGTATAATGATAGCCGAGGATGCCAAAAAGCAGGCAAATGATCATCACCGAAAACGCAATTAGCAGGTGTTTTAAAACCCGCTGATAAAAAGTTGACATAGACGCCAGTTGCTGTTTTCTGTGTTCATACATGCATAGAAAGGGTTTAAATTGAAAAAGTATATTATTATAGATCGGAAAGGATCTTCAAATGAAAGTCTTTATTTGCAAGGCTGCTTTATTTGTGCATCTACAATGTTTTTCAATTCCAGGTGGGTAGCTGCTCTTTCTTCGCCCAGCAAATTTTTTACAAAAACCAAATACGCATAGCCACCACAGAGATCTATCATAGGCCAGGTTCCAAATAAACCGGGACAGGCAAGTGAACCGGCTACTCCATTTTGTTCATCTATTACCCAACTACCTAAAGCATAATTAAAACCTGTAGCTGCTTTTGGAGCATATTTGATCTGTTCTTGTTTTGTTTGTATCTCCATCAATTTTTCCACGGACTTTTCACTTAAAATTTGCTTGCCTCCATACTGTCCTTCATTTATAAGCATTACCAAAAATTTCATATAGTCTTCAGCTGTGGATGAAGCACCACCTGATGGATTTACAAGACTTCCGTCTATAGAAGTAAAACTTGTGCGGCGCATGGTCATAGGGTTAAACAATTTTTGTTTTGCCAGCACATCAAATCTTTTTTTACTGATCACTTCCAATACACGACCTGCGATATTCAAACCAATATTCCCGTACCAAAAATCAGTTCCGGGGTTGGTCCGTATTTCCCTTGCTGCAAATGAATTGACTTCTTCTTCAAGCGAGGTAAATTTTTTTCTCTGAAAGATCTTTTTCAGAAAACTACCTTCATCCGAAACGCCGGTAAAATGAGAAAGACAATGTTGGATTGTGATATAATTTTTTCCATACCTGGCAAATTCCGGTATCCACTGGCTGATCTTATCATCAAGCGATAATTTACCCTCATCCACAAACTGCATTACCAGTGCAGCCGTTAGCCATTTACTGCAACTGGCTATGGGAGCTGATGTTTTACTATTAAAAGTTCCGTATTCTTTTTTAAAAATTAAGGTGTCGTTTTTTTTCCATAACATGACTACAAAATCGTTTCCCAGCAATTTTTGCTTTGCCTGTAATTCGGTTTCCAATTCAGTCCAATTGTATTGGGAAAATGAAGGCTGCAACAATAGCAGACAAACAGCGAGGATACTGCATTTGAGGCAGGTTAACTTAACTTTATATGACATTGTTACTGGAATTTTAGCTTGGATTGTGATTTGCAAAACAGGAATAAAGTTATTTGAATTTTTCGAAGCCGGGAAACGGTAGCTCTGCATCATTTTGTTATATGTTTTAATTATGGACATTAACACTTTAACATCCCGGTCTGATGCAACAGTTGACATATTATCTATGGCACCTGAATTGCTGAATAGAATTACCGGAAGTACAAGATTGTGGCACAACCGGCGATGATAGAGATTCTGTGGCCGGAAAAAAAATCATTAACATAAAAGGAAATTAAGAAATGAACTTAGGAAATTTTACCATAAAAGCAGCGGAAGCTTTTCAACAGGCGCAACAGCTTGCATTTAACGCCAGGAATCCAAATATTGAAACAGAGCATATCTTAAAGGCTTTGCTTGAGCAGGAAGATTCACCTGTTGAATATTTACTCAAGAAAAACAATGTTACTCTTAACCTGGTTGATTCAAAATTAGAAGAGCTGATCAGTAAGTTGCCAACCACTTCGGGAGAGGCAGCTCAGCAGGTAAGTCGTGATGTGAACAGCGTTATATTAAGAGCAGGTGCTGCATTAAAACAATTTAATGATGAGTTTATAACACCCGAGCACCTTGTGCTTGCAATTGTGCAGGGAAATGATGCTGCTGCAAAACTTTTGAAAGATGCAGGTCTTACCGAAAAAGGATTGCTGGCAGCAGTAAAAGAATTACGTAAAGGAGATAAAGTAACCTCTCAAACGCAATCGCAGGAGTATAATGCATTGAACAAATATGCCAAGAACCTGAACGAGATGGCAAGGGAGGGGAAACTGGACCCCGTTATAGGCCGTGATGATGAAATAAGGAGAACCTTGCATATCCTGTCTCGTCGTACCAAAAACAATCCAATCCTTGTTGGTGAGCCAGGCGTAGGTAAAACGGCCATTGCTGAAGGTATCGCCCACCGTATTGTAAATGGAGATGTTCCGGAAAATCTGAAATCTAAAATTATCTATGCATTGGATATGGGTTTGCTGATTGCAGGAGCAAAGTATAAAGGAGAATTTGAAGAACGCTTAAAAGGCGTAGTAAAGGAAGTAGCAGGAAGCGATGGGGAAATCATTCTTTTTATTGATGAAATACATACACTGGTTGGTGCAGGCGGGGGAGAAGGTGCCATGGATGCCGCCAATATTTTAAAACCTGCCCTGGCGAGAGGAGAACTGAGAGCAGTTGGTGCCACTACGTTAAATGAGTACCAGAAATTTTTTGAAAAAGATAAGGCACTGGAAAGACGTTTTCAAAGAGTGATGGTTGATGAACCAAATATAGAGGACGCTATTTCAATTTTGCGGGGATTAAAAGACCGCTATGAAACGCACCACCATGTTCGCATAAAAGATGAAGCGATTATTGCTGCGGTGGAATTATCAAGCCGCTATATTTCTGATCGTTTTCTTCCCGATAAAGCGATTGACCTGATTGACGAAAGCGCAGCCAAACTGCGGCTGGAAATGAATTCCATGCCTGAAGAACTGGATACTTTAGAGCGGCAGATCCGTCAATTGGAAATAGAACGGGAAGCGATCAAGAGAGAAAATGATGAAGTGAAATTGAAGGAGCTCAATACCGACATTGCAAACCTTGCTGTAGAAAGAGATACGTTTAAAGCAAAATGGAAAGAAGAGAAAGATATTGTAGAAAAAGTACAGAATGCGAAGGCGCAGATAGAAAAGCTGAAACTGGAAGCTGAGCAGGCAGAGCGCAACGGAGATTATGGAAAGGTGGCTGAGATCCGCTATGGTAAAATGAAGGAGCAGGAAACCCAGATACAGGAGTATTCCAGGCAATTGGATTCTATCAGTGAAAATTCCCGTATAATGAAGGAAGAAGTAGATGCAGAAGATATTGCGGAAACTATAGCAAAATCAACCGGAATTCCTGTTACAAAAATGTTGCAGAGTGATAAGGAAAAATTGCTGAACCTGGAAGATCATCTTCATGAAAGAGTGGTGGGACAGGAAGAAGCAATTACTGCTGTAGCTGATGCTATCCGGAGAAGCCGGGCAGGGTTACATGATCCTAAAAAACCGATCGGTTCATTTATATTTCTGGGCACAACCGGTGTGGGAAAAACAGAATTGGCAAAAGCCCTGGCGGAATACCTGTTTGATGATGAAAGCATGATGACCCGAATAGACATGAGTGAATACCAGGAAAAACATACAGTGAGCAGATTAGTGGGAGCCCCTCCCGGATATGTTGGATATGATGAAGGCGGTCAATTATCAGAAGCAGTTCGTCGTAAACCATATAGTGTTGTGTTGCTGGATGAAATTGAAAAAGCGCATCCGGATGTATGGAATGTGTTGCTGCAGGTACTGGATGATGGAAGGCTGACGGACAATAAAGGCCGGGTGGTCAATTTCAAGAATACCATCATCATCATGACCAGCAATATCGGAAGCCATATAATACAGGATGCGTTTGAAAATATCAATGAAGAGGCGATTGAAGATGCGGCAGAAAAAGCCAAAGTGGATGTCATGAATTTGTTGCGCCAGACGATTCGCCCGGAATTTTTAAACCGGGTGGATGAGATCATCATGTTTCAGCCTTTGCTTAAAAAAGAGATACGTTCTATTGTTAACATACAATTGCAAGGGTTAAAAAAAATGCTGGAGCCAAGCGGTATACAACTGGTATTTACCGATTATGCGCTGGACTTCCTGGCCGAACAAGGTTTTGATCCGCAGTTTGGAGCCAGACCTCTGAAAAGACTAATACAAAAACAAATTATAAACCAGTTAAGCAAACGCATGCTGGCTGGTGATATCGATAAGAGTCACCCGGTGTTGGTAGACGTGTTTGATAATACAGTAGTTTTTAGAAATGAAGCGCCGGAGGCGGAACTTGCAAAGTCGAATGGCAGGAAAAAATAGAACTGGAACCCTCAATATTACTGTTGAGGTTTTTGTATAGGAGCTATTAACGAGAACGAGAAGGCAATTATTTGTTGATTTTTTGTTAAGGCGCAACGTTTATTTATTTATTGCAGTCAAGGATGAAAATGAATATTATGAAAATGTGGTATTTAGCCCTTGGTTTATTATTTTTTTCCTGCAGAAAGGATCAAGCATGTGAGCAATGTAATATTGAAACAGGGTATAAAGATGCGACCATCATTTATACCGGGCCTCTCGCATCAGACGGTTGCGAATGGGTGGTTAAAGTTGGTGCGGATCAGTATTATCATCCGGAGAATTTGAAAGAAGAATACAAGAAAAACGATTTGAACGTAAAGATCTGTTATGAAGAGAAAGCTGATAAATTCCATTGCGGAATTGCAGGTTTGGGCATGCCGGTTATCCGTGTGATTAAGATAAAAAAATAGATTGAGTTGAAGTTGGAGATTAATTTTTCACTGAAATCTTCGATTTTGTTTCATTAGAATTAGCGGTTAAAAAGCATGCCCTTGAAAAAGGACATGCTTTTTTTAGAGTGATAACCGGGAGCAAATTTATTTCACTTCGCTTACGACCATTTCTTCAGCTACGCGGATGTTACGGTTTACTTCGTACACCACTGATTCTTTTGATTTTTTGTTAATGATTTCAAATTGTAATTTCTCATCGCCGATCTCTTCTGCATTCAGCAAAAATGATTTTGAGAAATTTTCACCCTTAATGTTCTCCCTGTAAAGGGTGTTGTTGTTTTCATCCCTGATGATAATTGTAAAATCATTATGGTCTGCATTGCCGGCAAAATTCAGTTGGAATAATAGCTGGTTTTTGATGTAGCCCATAAATTTCATTTCTACAGGAATGGGCGTGATATTGTTATTTGCGAATGCAGCAGTAGATGCTACTGAAAACGCGGTAAAGAAGGCAATAACAATGACGCGATTGTTTCTGAATACTTTCTCCATGATATTTGTTTTAGGTTAATAATACGTGTTAACAAAAAAAATTTGTCATACACAAGCAATAGTAAAAAATGGGAAACAAGCAAAAGGGCAAGTGTCGGATAAATTTTTCCCGGCAGTGATAATTAAAAGCCTGGGATAAATAGCAGGAGCAACTGCTTTGATAAAGCAAAACTAGAGCCAGCATGCTGTCACATCAAATCATCTTTTCAGAGTTTAAGGTATAGCCAACCTTGGAATGCTGGTGATAATCTTATGACTTCCAAAGGGTTTTTATCAGAAAAGAAAGTATTTCCAAGGCTTGTTACTTTTTTGGATAGCGCCAGCAATTTGAAACAGGATGTTTAAAAATCAGCTTTTTTAATACTACATCTTCTTATTAAGGATAACGAAATTATTAATCTTTACTTTTTAAAAAATAGAATAATTATTATAGTAACAGAAAACTAACCAGGATACCCATGCTAAATGAAGAATTTTAAAGTTCCAATCTTGAAAGAGGATTTAGATTATTTTAAGCTGCGTAATATCCCCTGGAAAAAATACGTAATAATTCAGGGTTGATATCGGCATCCGGCACACACTTTGTCATACTATTTTAATTAATTTCACGTTAAGAAAATATATTCAGATTCTATATTTAAACCGCAACCTTATGAACTATCCTGCTTCTTCTTCAAATATTCGCTCCTACAGACTTTATATCGTTTTAAGTTTAGTCCTTGTACTTGTATTTGCTATTGCTTTTGGCGGATATAAGATTGTGTTTTCATATTCATCTCCGTCACCCTCTCCTGCCAGAAGTGTTACAACCCTTCAACAGGAGGAGGAAAAAAAAGTGGCAGCCCCGGTTATTGCATCACCTGAAGAATATGACAGGAAAATTAAACATGTCGTGAATGGCGATTCATCTGGTAAATGGCCGGTGAAAACTGGTTATCCTCTTGAAGGATCTATTCTTCCTTTTAAAAGAATTGTTTCTTATTATGGCAATCTTTATTCAAAACAAATGGGTATACTTGGTGAACTCCCACGCCCCCAGATGCTGGCAAGATTGAAGCAGGAAGTAGCCGCCTGGCAAAAAGCGGATACCGTTTTAGAAGTAATACCAGCCTTGCATTATATAGCAGTTACGGCTCAGCAAAGTCCGGGAAAGGGTAACACCTATCGTCTCAGAATGCCGTTCCATCAAATAGATTCGGTATTAAGTATGGCAAAGGAAATTAATGCAATTGTTTTTATTGATGTGCAGGTTGGTCATAGTACATTGCAACAAGAATTACCTGCCCTGGAAAAATATTTAAAAATGCCCAATGTACATCTTGGTATTGATCCTGAATTTTCAATGAAGCGGGGACATGCTCCCGGCAAGATCGTAGGTACATTTGATGCAGCAGATATTAACTATGCTTCCGAATACCTGGCTAAACTTGTAAAAGAAAACAATCTTACGCCAAAAGTTTTTGTAATACACCGGTTTACTCAAAACGGTGTAACTAATTATAAACAAATTAAGCTAAGATCTGAAGTACAGATTGTGATGGATATGGACGGTTGGGGACACCCTGCTTCAAAGATTAATACCTACAGGCAATTTATATATAAAGAGCCAGTTGAATATACCGGCTTCAAGGTGTTCTATAAAAATGACACGAAAAATAAGGGAAGGTTGTTGTCGCCGAAGGAAATTCTGGCGCTGAAACCTCAACCAGTCTATATACAATATCAATGATAGGTTGATGCCGGAATATACCAGGGTTGGCTGTTACGCCACTGGCTGTTCATCTATTTTATAATCTTATAATTTTTATATTCACCGGGATACCAACCTGTCCACTTTGCCACAATGCGTTTGAATTTATCTTTAAGTGATGCATATTTTAAGGCGGGGTTAGGATGGAACGACCAATTTTTCCTGAGTATTCTATCCTTCATCAGTGCAGGATGAGTTCCTTCAAATTTGATAACGGGTTCAGATGATTTTTCGTATTCATAAATTGACACGGTATTTGTTTGTTCTTCTATTGCCGCATCTTTAGAGTAAAAGCTTTTATTTGATTTAATCTTCTTCTGAAGTGAAACAGGTTCTCTTACCCACCCATAATGGTAAATACTGGCGTCAATTAATTTTACCTTTAGTTTTTTATTTTCACCATTGCGGAACCCCTGCGCATCCCTGAAAGAAAATATGTCCTTCCTGTTCCTCACTATGCGAATCTCTCTCCTGTACCATGAATATTTGGCACCAACATAATCATATGAGCCAAAAAAATGAGTATAATTAAATAGTAAACCCTCTACGTTTTTGTTATTCAAATTAGCTTCCATTTCCTTCTGAATAAGTGGAAGGTATTTTTCGTGCACTACCTCATCTCCTTGTATGTAAAAGGCCCAATCATATATTGCAGGGATAGCCTGGAAAGCTTTATTTGTTTCACTGGCAAATACTTCTCCACCCTCTCTTAAATTATCGTTCCACGTGGTTTCAATCACCGTTATTTTTGGATCAATGGATTTTACCAGTTCCAGTGTATTATCATCAGAGTTCCCCACAGCAACAATCACTTCGTTACACACCGGAAGTATGGAACGAATAGCTTCTACAAAAGGATAATCGAAATTTATACCGTTACGGACAAATGAGAATCCACATACCTTCATTCTTGAATATTTTGAGATGGTAAATTTAGGTGAATAGAAAGTCTTCTTTCATTGATCTTCTGAAGGAAAATATCCCTTCAAATTTCACGGAAATTATATGAACGGGGATATTGATTTGGCAGGTATATATCCTATTGTTCACGATTTTGATCCCTGAAACAGGGGAGTTTTCAGCATCTGGCATATTATTTTCATCCTATTTCTTATAAGGAATAGCATAATGCTGATTCTGAATAATCCAAAATTATGCCTTATGAATTACCATTTAACACGTGCATCTAATCCCGGCTTTCTTCATTTTATGATCCGGTTCAGTTTATTGGTACTCTTGTTTTTTTTTATCGTCTTTCTTGTTTTTGAGACGTTTTCCTTTATCAGGCTATTTGAAGTGACGATAGTTGCCAATCCTGCAATTAACCTTATAAAGTAGAGGTTATATTGGTTTTACTTATGCTCCGGTTTTAACCATATGTCCTATTTTTATTTTTAGGCTTGTATGGAGAAAAATACCTAGTACGTATATTACTTTTTTAATATCGGTGACAAGTACAGTTACCTTCCTCATCTTTGAAATCGTCTTCTTCGTTTTAATTGAGGTATGTAACCACCCGCCTTTAAAAAAATAATTAATTTGAAGGGAGAGGCGAATAAGAGCGGTGGTATATTAAATAAAGGAGAATTCAGAATTTTTCTGATTGCAACCTTAAAAAAAGCTGCTTTTTTGAAATAAAAGTTATTCATATGTCTGTTGATAAATTTTTATGCGCCGTAGTTGTTTTTCCGATATTTTTAGTTAATGCAAGAACATTATCAGCTTCTTCTGACCATTTACGAGATTGTAAAAAATGACCCCCAGCCTGAACATTATGGATGCAGGCCCCGTGAACTTATCCTGCGCCAATTACAGGAATGGTCCGTAATTCATCAGCATCTTCAATTATTGAGGGAAGAAGAATTGATAAATATGGAGCAACAGGATACCCTGGTCATCCGGATCTCAGCCTTAGGCATTGAAATGGCAAAGCAACTCAAAAAAAGAGTCAGAACAAATAACTGATCAACAGGTTGTAAATAATGCAGCAAGACCAGTTTTAATTTCCAGGCAACCGCTCTTCTAATTTGAGATTAACAAACACTCCTCAACATATTTCAATAATATAGATGGATAGCTAATCCCTGAGATTTATGTTATTCAGAGAATTGATTTGTCAATTCAGAAAAAAACCTTATGCCATATTTTTATTTTAAAGAAGATCAGATTCTGAACATATTTTGGATCAAAATATCGGCGTAACCTATTGAAAATCACACCTTGATTTTTTTTTTATAAAATTAGCTTTTCACTTATATAGTGGTTACAAAAAAACACTATCTTCAACCGCTTTCGGTCTATTTTTAAAAAATTGAATTGTTATTGACCATTCAACCAAATAGCCTGAAGTTTGTTATATAGATGATAAATACCAAAGCCTAAGAGCTTTGGACGACTAATAAAAAAGGAGATTTAAAATGGCATTCAAAAAAGAGGTTGAAGAAATTATTGAACCTAAAGACATTTTTGTAGGAAATATTGACGCCCCGGTTACCTTAATGGAATTTGGCGAATATGAAAACGAAGATTGTGCTAAGGCTAACGAAGTTGTAAAGCAAATCCTGGAAGAATACGAAGGAAAGATAAGATTTAATTTCCGCCACTTCCCGTTGACACTGGTACACCAGCGTAGTATGAAGGCTAGCGAAGCTGCAGTAGCGGCTGGACAGGAAGGGAAGTTTTGGGAAATGCACAATGTGCTTTTCGGCAACAGGCGGAGCCTGGGTACTACCAGCTTAAAACTGCATTCCAAAGAAGCAGGTGTGAATAATAAGAAGTTTCTTGGACGAACTGGTAAACGGAACATTTGGATGGCAGGTGCAAGACGATCTAAAGGAAGGGATTGGAAGAGGTGTCAAAGAACTTCCTGCATTTTTTATTAATGATGAACCTTTTGTTGGCAAGCCAACTTTTGCAAATCTAAGTGCAGCAATAGAGTCAGGCATTGAAAAAAACAAAGAAGAAAACTTTAGCTAAGCAGCGGGTTTAATTAGATAAGCTGTTGTATAAATTTAATCCCGATCTGGTTTTAACCTGATCGGGATTCTTAATTATTGCAATAATATGTTATATGATATCTTAAAGATTCGGGCTGTTAAATCGCATCAATCCTCAGACAACCTAGTAAACTCCATTCCATTAAAAATCTTGGCGAGATTGATATCTTTTGTTTGTTTCCAGGTTCCAATGTTAGCATTGGTTACTATACGCCAGAAATTTTTTGAACGCAATTCATCATAATCATTTCCTTTGATGAATATGCCTGTTAAGGTGCTGCGCTGCTTAAAAAAGATCTTTATTTCTTTTTCACCTGCCTGTCTTGGGGCTACATATTTTTCAATCAATTCGTTTGTCATAAAATTGATTTTTTTGGTGAAAGAACAAAAGGAGGGCATAAATGAGCCCTCCTTTCTATTAGTTTTAATAATTGTATCTGTTGATCAATTACCAGCGGCTATTAGAATAAGAAGGCTTGTTGTTGTTACTGCTTCTTTCTTCCCTGGGTTTTGCCACCATTACTTTAATGGCACGGCCTTCAACCATACCACCATCCAGTTCTGCAATTGCTTTTTGAGCTGCTGCATCATCAGGCATTTCCACAAAACCGAAACCTTTGCTGCGGTTAGTGTATTTGTCCATAATTACTTTAGCAGAAGATAACTTCTCCATATTCTGCAAAAAATTCTCTTAAGATCTTCGTCCTGTACGGCGAAGCTTAAATTTGAAACGTAAATGTTCATCTTAAAAATTAAATAATAAATAATACTTGAGAAAACCGCAGAGTAAAGAAGACTAACTATTAGCAGGAAAAATGCGTAGCAGAAAAAATCGTTCACTTACAAAATACTGTGTTACTCAAATTAACCGTGCAAATGTAAGGTATTCAACTAACAATACAGTTTTTATTATTCACTCCGATTATTTCATCTATTAAAAAGTTAATGCCTTATCTCTGAATATATTAATGACCGATGGGTTTATACAAAATGAATTTCCTGTTTCTTGCTGTTTTCATGATTTTATAATCGCAATGATTATTTTGATGAAACTCTTAAAAATAGATGGCTGGCTTAAGTTACCTTTGACGGTTCAAAATGAAGACAAAAACTATAAAAAAAAACAAGGTGAATATCATCACCCTGGGGTGCAGCAAAAATATGGTAGACAGCGAAGTGCTGAGCGGTCAACTCCTGGCGAATGATATAGATGTAGTACATGAAAATAATTCATCGGATCACAATATAGTTGTGGTGAATACCTGCGGTTTTATTGACAAAGCAAAGGAAGAAAGCATCAATACTATCTTAAACCAGGTAGAATTAAAGCGTCAGGGAAGGGTTGATAAATTATATGTTATTGGATGTTTGAGCGAACGATATAAAAGTAACCTGGAAGCAGAAATACCTGAAGTTGATGCCTATTTCGGTACCATGGAATTACCACAGATCCTTAAACAATTTAAAGCAGATTATAAAACGGAATTAATTGGTGAACGCCTTTTGGCCACACCAAGTCATTATGCGTATATGAAAATTTCGGAAGGTTGTAATCGAACCTGTTCTTTTTGCGCCATTCCTCTTATGCGTGGCAGCCATGTAAGCAAGCCGATTGAGGAATTAGTGAAAGAGGCGGAGATACTGGTAAAAAAAGGTGTAAAAGAAGTAATGCTTATAGCGCAGGAGTTGACTTATTATGGCCTTGATATTTATAAAAAAAGAATGTTACCTGATTTACTGCATCGCCTGGCTGATGTCAAAGGGCTGGAGTGGATCCGCTTACATTATGCCTATCCTTCCAAATTTCCCTTGGAAATTCTGGACGCTATACAACAAAGAGAGAATATCTGTAATTATCTTGACATGCCTCTGCAGCACGCCTCCAATAATATGCTGAAGGCGATGAAGCGTCAGATAACAAGAGAGGAAATGGAAGACCTGACGGCCGCAATAAGACAAAAAATTCCGGGCATCTGTTTGCGGACTACACTGATAACAGGTTTCCCCGGTGAAACATTGGATGACGTGGAAGAACTGAAAGGTTTCCTGGAGCGGCAAAGGTTTGATCGTGTTGGCGTTTTTACCTATTCAGATGAAGAAGGTACATCTGCTCATGGGCTACCAGATGATGTTCCTCAGGACGAAAAAGAAAGAAGGGCACGGGATATTATGGAAACACAGCAGGAAATCTCTTATGAATTGAACCAGCAAAAAATAGGAAAAGTTTTTAAAACTTTAATTGATAAAAAGGAATCGGGTCGCTACCTGGGCCGTACCGAATTCGATAGCGTGGAAGTTGACAATGAAGTAGTGATCCATTCCAAAAAAAAATTACCAATCGGGGAATTTTGTAATGTCAGGATCACCAAAGCTTATGATTACGATATTGAAGGCGATGTGGTTTAAAAACCGGACGCTTATATTCTGCAATAATTTTCGAGGCGTTGGTTGATAGTTGGATATTGCAAACAATCAAATATATGTATTGTTCATAAAATATCTTCTGATATTTATAATCGCCGGCGATACACCTCTTAGTCGGGCACTATTTTTTCAAAACCGGTAACAAGGGTTTATAGTTAATTTAAAATACGAAATCGTATCATTTACTTTTTCCATCCGGCCAGCAGCCTGATGGTCTATTTCCTGTATCAAAGTTTTATACCGGATTCATACGGGTAAAAATATAAAGGTTACCTGCCATTGAAAACAATATTTGTTCTGGCCTGTTAACCATTATATACTGACTTACTTTAAAAAAGATTTGATTTTATAGCTGTCCTTTTGTTTTGCTTTACAAAATTTACCTAACTTAACCCGAAAACTTCTATGGTAAAAAAAATAGCCCTATTGCTTGTACTTGTGGGTACCGCTGGTTTGCTTCCTGCACAAAAAAAGATATTCAATGGTAAGAATCTTGCCGGATGGACCGTTCACGGAACTGAAAAATGGTATGTGGAAAATAAAGAACTTATTTGTGAAAGTGGTCCGGATAAAGGGTATGGATACTTATCAACTGACAAGCATTATAAAAATTTTGAACTCACCCTTCAATTCAAACAAGAAGCCAATGGCAACAGTGGTGTATTTATCCGTTCCTCTATTGACGGAGTGAAAATAAGCGGCTGGCAGATAGAAGTGGCACCGGCAGGACAGCATACCGGAGGCATTTATGAATCGTATGGCCGTGGCTGGCTGATACATCCTAAGCCAGAAGATGAAAAATATTTAAAAACAGGTGAGTGGAATGATCTGAAAATAAAAGTAGTCAATGATGAGGTGACAACCTGGCTCAACGGTCGGCAAATGGTAAACTTTAAAGATGAGAAGATAGGGCAGGGAGAAGGTTTTATTGCCTTGCAGATACATGATGGCGGAGGAATAAAAGTAAGGTGGAAAAAGATTAAGATTAAACAACTACCCGGGTGATGAATTTTTCCTTGGGGCTTTTGCGTCATCCATCAGGAAATAGGTAAAATTTACAATCCGGATAAAATAAATACTAACAGTATTCGTAATAAATAGGCCAACGAAATAATTATGCCTATTCCACGAATAATCCATCAAACATGGAAAAATAATGATGTGCCTGTCCAAATGCAAAAATATGTGGACAGGGTAAAAGAATTACACCCCGGCTGGCAGTATAAATTATGGACGGATGATGATAATAATGCTTTTGTAAAAAAAGAATTTCCTGAATTTTATCCTGTATTTGAAGGATTCTCTAAAAATATCATGAGGGCCGATGTGATACGCTACCTGATCATGTATAAAATCGGCGGCCTGTATTTAGATCTGGATTATGAAATGCTAAAACCATTTCAATATACCGATAAAGAACTTGTACTACCTTTTAGCAGAAAAATGGCTTTGGGTGATAAAAGGGATTTATTAGGTAATTGTATTTTTGCTTCTGCACCCAATCATATCTTTTGGAAAAATATGATTGATGACCTTCAAAAAAACCCACCCCAGGTAAAACATTATATGGAGGTATTAGGTGCAACCGGACCCTTCTTTTTGACCAGGATATTTGAAGAAGGCAATTATTCTGATGCTTTCCTGCCAGACCGGATCCTGTTTCATCCACCTACACCCGGTAACAGGAAAAAATATATTAATATTATTCAAAATGGAATTTCAGAAGGCATTCATCATGTAAGCGGAACCTGGTTGGAGAAGACCCTGTTTACCAGGACAAAAAACTTTTTATTCAGGGCTTTCGGCAGACTGGATTATGTATAATAAAGAGTTTTTCCGGTGAATGGAATTCTTAATGTCTACTTTTTTTTTCTACAGCTCCTCTATTGAGTAATAATTATTTATTCATTTATTATTTTCCCCTTTTAAAGAAAAAAATTTTATTTCCGGAATTCCCGGGAAAATTTTAATTCATTTTTTTTCATTGCTAATAGATAAACTCATTATTTAAGAGATGGTTTTTGAAAAGCAATTGTTTTAATAAATGCATTATCTTAACGGGCATCATAAATATTTGCATTAAAAAAGTTTCAAATGGAGTTTGTTGATTATTACAAGGTGTTAGGTATTGCAAAAACGGCTACTCAGGACGAGGTGAAAAAAGCTTACCGGAAACTGGCCAGGAAAATGCATCCGGACCTGAATCCTGATGATAAGGAAGCGCATAAAAAATTTCAACAAATTAATGAGGCTAATGAAGTATTAAGTGACCCGGAAAAAAGAAAGAAGTATGACCAGTATGGTAAAGACTGGCAACATGCGGAGCAGTTTGAACAAGCCAGGCAGTCGGGGCCAACCGGGCAGCGTTCCTATAGCAGTGGCTCCCACCCGTTTTCAGGTGATGATGAAGGCGCCTTTTCAGAATTTTTTGAATCAATGTTTGGCGGGGCCGGCTCCGGAAGAGGCAGACAACAAACCAGGTTCAGGGGGCAGGACCACCAGGCCTCCTTACAATTAACCTTAAATGATGTTTATAAAACGCATCAGCAAACTTTAACAGTTAGTGGGAAAAATATACGGATCACTATTCCGGCAGGGGTAGAGAACGGGCAGGTGATCAAATTAAAAGGATATGGAGGCACGGGAGTCAATGGAGGTCCTGCAGGTGACCTTTATATTACGTTTACTATTCCTGAGCATCCCCTATTTAAACGAGTAGGTAACGATCTCTATTCAACTGCCACAATCGATTTATATACGGCTGTTTTGGGCGGTGAAGTGGTAGTAGATACTTTCAGCGGAAAAGTGAAATTGCAGGTAGCTGCAGGAACACAAAACGGAACAAAGGTCAGGTTGAAGGGAAAGGGATTCCCTGTATATAAAGTGGAAGGCCAGTTTGGGGATCTGTATGTTACCTATCAAATTCAAATTCCGGTTGACCTGACAGCGGAACAAAAAAAGCTGTTTACCGAATTATCTGATCTGTCACAAAAAAAATGATGTTATGACAAATGAAGAAAGGGTAGCGGCCCGGGAATTTTGCATGTCACATAATGTGGAGATTTCTTTTTTGCATGCTTTATGCGAATCCGGGTTACTGGAGATGATAACTGAAGAAGAGAATGTTTTTATTTACAGGGAGCAATTGCCTGACTTGGAAAGGTGGGTGCAGTTTCATTATGAAATGGATATTAACCTGGAGGGCATAGAAGCCATCAACCATTTACTGCATAAAATAAAAACCATGCAGCAGGAAATGAATATCCTTAGGAACAAGTTAGGTTTGTATGAATAAATGGAACCTAATATTTTAGATTGGATGTGATGAATTATAAGATTCTGTATAATTTTCTTAATAAAATTTATTTAACCTCCATGCTCCTATTATTGTATGGAATGATCAGAGGTTATAATTGATTAGCCTATTTAACTTTTTTTACTTCTTCACTCCTTCATAACTTTAGCTTTCCTGGTTGAAATAGATTTGGTTCATTTTATTTATTCTTTTTGATAAAAAATTTAATTATGGAATTTCAGGACGCAACGATACAGGAAGTAGATGAAGTGATGCAAAAAGCATGGAAAGCTTTTAATGCCTATGGAAAACTGTCAACAAAACAAAGAGCCGGTTTTATGCGGGCCATTGCCAAAGAATTGGATGCTGCTGGCGAAGAATTGATTCATATTACCATGCAGGAAACAAATCTGCCTGAAGCAAGGTTGAGGAATGAAAAGGCCCGGACCGTTTTTCAATTAAACAACTATGCTGATGCCTGCGAAAAAGGTGACTGGCTGGAGGCCAGGATTGATACCGCAATTCCGGATCGCAATCCGCCCAGGGTGGATCTGCGAAAAATGATGGTGCCCCTGGGTCCTGTTGTGGTGTTTGGTGCCAGTAATTTTCCTTTTGCCTATTCAACAGCCGGCGGTGATACAGCCTGTGCATTGGCAGCAGGTTGCCCTGTTGTGGTGAAAGCACATCCTGCCCACCCCCAAACCAGTGAAAAAGTAGCCGAACTGATTTTAAAGGCCGCAGAACAAACAGGAATGCCAGATGCAGTTTTTTCACATATTCACGGCGCCAGTTTTGAAATTGGTAAAGCATTAGTTGACCATCCAAATACAAGGGCAGTTGGTTTTACCGGCTCCTTCCTGGGCGGTAAGCAATTATTTGACTGGGCCAACCAGAGGCCAAAGCCAATTCCTGTTTTTGCTGAAATGAGCAGCATCAACCCGGTGTTTGTATTACCTGAAAAATTAAGGGAATCGGCTGCTGAAACAGCAAAACTTTATGCTTCTTCCATTACCCTGGGTGTTGGTCAATTTTGTACCAACCCGGGATTGATAATCGGTATAGAAAGCAAAGAACTGCAGGAATTCATCAGCGCTTTAGGTCAGGCTGTAAAAGATGTAGCTCCCGGAACCATGCTGCACATGGGCATCTTTAAAAGTTATGTAGAAAAAAGAGGCAATGCTTTATCTCAGGACCATGTGGATACAGTGGCTGTTTCTGAGAAAGAGCCGCACCTGAATGAAGCAGCACCCACACTTGCTTCCACTACGGGTGAAGCTTTTTTAAAAAACCCAGTATTGCACCAGGAAGTCTTTGGTCCTTATTCATTGGTTGTTCGTTGTAAGGACGCAACGGAGATGGTGGAAGTAACCCGGCACCTGGAAGGCCAGCTTACCGCTACATTGATGGCCACCCCCAATGATATCAGTTATCATGAAGCATTGATTGATGAAGTGAAAAATATTTGCGGCCGGTTTATTTTAAATAATGTACCTACCGGTGTGGAGGTTTGTTTAAGTATGCATCATGGAGGCCCATTTCCTTCCACTACAGACTCAAGATTTACTTCTGTGGGTGCTGATGGAATCAAACGATTTGCCCGGCCGGTTGCTTATCAAAACTGGACCAATGAATTTTTACCGGAGGAATTAAAAAATGAGAACCCGCTGCAAATATGGCGAACAGTTAATAATGAATTGACAAAGGAAAAAATCGCTTCCTGATGAAACGATGCCGGCTTATTTTAATTTTCTTTTTTGCTGTTACCATTATTCATGCACAAAAAGTAACGGCGGCGCTTAACCAGGAAATTGAAAAAGTTCTTAATGAAATAAAAAAATTCAGGGAAAGCGAAACAAATAGAGATAGTGTGTCCGGCCATCCCCTGGGATCAAACAAAGAAGAAGATTTTCTCCGGCGTTTTGAATTTTACAAAAAGACCTGGTCAAAATTACAAAGCATCAATAAAAGTAAATTAGGAAGTGATGACCTGGTCAACCTTGAATTGTTGCAATACAGCGTTAATGATCATCTTTCACAATACAAGTTTAAGTCATACCTGAACCCCATTCTAGCTGATGAGGGATTTCATACTCGTCTTGCACATATGTCCTCAGATGTTTTATCCACAAAAAAAGAGTTTGATCATTATATAAACCGGCTTAAAGATATTCCCCGCTATGTGGAAGAACAACTGGTTTTAATGGACCAGGGCCTGAAGCTTGGAATATGCCAGCCAGGGGCCATATTAATTGGTTATGAAAATACCTATGGACAGCATATCGTAATTGATTACAGGAAAAGTGTATTCTGGAAACCGTTTATGCAAAAGCCTTTCGGAATCAGTGAAAGTGATTGGGAAAAGATAAAGGAAGAAGGTAAAGTGGCTATTGAGAAATATGTCATAGACGGATATAAAAAGATCAGGAGTTTTTTTGAAAAAGAATACTTTCAGCGAACACGAAATACTATTGGAGTTTCTAATTTTCCAGATGGGCTGGCTTATTACCAGGATAGGGTAAACCATTTTACAAGTACCAATCTGTCTTATGAAACAATTTATCAAACAGGGTTGAATGAAGTGGAAAGGATCAAACAGGAAATGTTTGAGATAATACGGGAACTGAATTTTACGGGAAGTTTAAAGGATTTTATAGCCAGCCTGAGAACTGATTCGAAATTTTATGCTACCACGCCGGAGCAATTATTAAAAGAAGCTTCCTTTATAGCTAAGAAAGCAGATGGTAAGTTACCTGGGTTTTTTAACCAATTACCAAGACAGCCATACGGTGTAGAACCGGTACCGGAACACCTGGCACCCACCTATACCGCGGGACGATATTCAGGGGCATCAATCAATAGCAAAAGAGCCGGGTTTTATTGGGTTAATACCTTCGACCTTAAAAGCAGACCCTTATATGCGCTGGAGGCATTGACGCTTCACGAAGCAATGCCAGGCCATCATCTGCAAATTGCATTGGCAAAGGAAATGACCGGGCTTCCTGAATTCAGAAGAGATATATATGTAAATGCTTTTGGAGAAGGCTGGGGTTTGTATTGCGAATACCTGGGAACTGAAATGGGTTTTTATAAGGACCCATATTCCCGATTCGGAAAATTGACCTATGAAATGTGGCGTGCCTGCCGGCTGGTATTAGATGTAGCCTTGCATACAAAAGGATGGACAAGGGAACAGGCGGTTACTTATCTTTCAGAAAATACAGCTTTGTCATTACATGAAGTGAATACGGAGATCAACCGTTATATTTCATGGCCCGGGCAGGCCCTGGCATATAAAACAGGCGAATTAAAAATAAAAGAATTAAGGAAAAGAGCAGAGGAAAAGTTGAAAGATAAATTTGATATAAGAGATTTTCATGGCGTCCTTCTTTCGCAGGGATCCGTTACACTTCACATTTTAGAACAGATGGTAGATAAATATATAGCTGAAAAGCTAAAGTGAATGCGTACTGGATTCCATCCGGCAATAAAAGCAATGAAAACTTCTTATACTGATACCAGGGTTGCCCGGTCTTCTTTCCGGTGTTTTATAACAAACCAACCGGTTATAAATATTGAAATAATAAAGTAAGCCCCAATTATGTATTTAACAGGTGGAAAATAATTGGCAGCTCCAAACCAATCATCTTGAATATAGAGAAAAGAAAGACCGGTACCGCTTCTCAGCAACTCCCATCCAAAGGCCGATAAATTTCTATCCATTAAATCTGTCAGGGCATACACACTTAAGAAAATAAAGCCCCCATACCAGAAAATAAATGTATTGTCTAAAAGGTTGAGCAGGGGGATATTCGCAAACATAAAACTGACAAAAAAAAGGATCATCAAAAGTTGTATCCAGCACCAGCTATTTAATGCCGGAGAAGTTCTTGTGTCATATTTATTAAATTGATAAACGTTTTCAATTTTGTATACAGGATATTTTTCCGCAACATCAGGCGGGCGATACCCCGTGGGTTTAAGCCATAAAGCAAACTTATCTTTCCAACTCCTGGTTCTCCGGGCATCTTTGAGAAGTAACCATACATGTTGAAAATTAATCCGGATCGGGTTCCAGGTTCTTACCGGCCTGGTGATTCCATAAACGGGGGGAATATCGGATAATTCTTCCTGGAAAGTTCCAAACCATTTATCCCAGATTATAAATATCTGGCCATAGTTTTTATCAATATATTCCGGGTTAATGGCATGATGTACGCGGTGATGCGATGGAGTAACAATGATCTTTTCCAAAAATCCCATGCGGTTGATATGTTGCGTATGATACCAGAATTGTGCGAAAAGATGAAGGGGAGCTACCACAGCAATAACTTCTGCCGGAACGCCTAACAGGGCAGCAGGCAAAAGAAAAATAGCAAATGTTTTTACAATACCGGAAATGCTTTGCCTGAGAGCACAGGCCAGGTTAAATTCTTCGCTGCTATGATGAATAATATGACCGTTCCAGAAAAAGTTGGTTACATGCTGTAGACGGTGAACCCAATAGCCTGCAAAGTCTAATACAATAAATGCAACGATATATGTGATGATTACATTCGGGATACTTATCAAAGCCATATGATGAAGAAAATAGGGATAAGAAAGTATAATAAAATAAAGGCCTATCACATCCTTTGTTACGTTCGTTACTCCGCTACTCAGGCTGCTGATCATGTCCATGTTTCTGACAGTGTCTTTGCCTTTTATCCACCCCAACCATTTTTCAAATAAAACGAGCAAAAGAAAAGCAGGCATAGCTATCAATAATATTTTCCCGTAGGTTTCCATGACGCAAGCGATATAATACGAATTTACAAAAGCTTTGCCTTTTACAAAGCAATGTGACAAGGGGAATAAATTGGATAAGTCAAAAGATATCCCTTATAGCGAACAGTGAAATTGAACGAAAACCTTAAAATTTTGTTGGGTGTTGAAAAGTATCACAGGCAACTGCTTATTTTTATACCCATTATGGATTGCACATCAACCCGAATACCTTACCGCCAGACAGGAGTTTTCTCCAAAATTGTAATAGATTATATAGATCAGGCAGAGGCATTAAAGCCATTTGTTGCACACCAGCCTATCCCGGAAGGCATTAAGCATGCAATTTCTGCCCGGAAAAACATACCTGTAAACCGCAAATTACTGGTAGACGAATTAAGTACTCAGTATAATGATATCGGGACTTCCCGGGCTGTTCAAAAAAACATAAATGCCTTATTATCTCCTGATACTTTTACAATAACGACCGCACACCAGAATAATATTTTTACCGGGCCACTGTATTTTATTTATAAGATACTTCATGCCATTAAACTTTCTGAACATTTAAATACCCAATTATCACCCAATAAATTCGTGCCTGTATATTATATCGGATCTGAAGATGCTGACCTGGATGAATTAAATCATATTTACCTGAATGGCGAAAAGTTAGTTTGGAATACAAAGCAAACCGGGGCTGTGGGGCGTATGAAAATAGATAAGGATTTTTTGAAGTTAATCAGTGCTATTGAAGGACAATTGGGTGTTTTGCCATTTGGAAAAGAAACGGTTTCATTAATAAAAGATTGCTATCGCCCGGATGAAGATATTCAAATGGCTACATTCAGAATGGTCAATGCGTTATTTTCTGAATATGGCCTGATCATTTTACTTCCCGACAATGCAAAATTAAAAGAGCAGTTGTTACCGGTTTTTGAAGATGATCTTTTAAACCAGACTGCTTCCAAATTGGTAGAGAAAACATCTTCAGAGTTGGGAGAAAGCTATAAAGTGCAGGTGCACCCAAGAGAAATAAATTTGTTTTATTTGTTGGATAATATCCGGGAAAGGATCGAATTACGGGATACAAAATATCAGGTGCTTAATACCGGCATTTCATTCAGCAAAGGGGAATTAATGATGGAATTGAAAAATCACCCGGAGCGTTTTAGTCCCAATGTAATACTTCGCGGGTTGTACCAGGTATTCATTATGCCGGATATTGTATTTATCGGCGGGGGAGGAGAACTGGCGTATTGGCTGGAATTAAAAGATATGTTCAACCATTACCAGGTTCCTTATCCTGTGCAGTTGGTGCGAAATTCATTTTTGATCATTGAAGATAAGTGGCGAAAAAAAATGGATAAACTGGGATTGAGTATTGAAGAAATTTTTCAAAGTGAACAGGAATTAATAAACCTTTTAGTATCCAGGCACAGTGATAAAAAAACAGAGCTCAACGGAACTTTGTCTGCCACAGAGCAAATCTATGAGGAGATAAAAAAGCAGGCAGTCTCCATTGACGTTACCCTGGAAAAACATGTGGATTCGCTCAAATCATCAACTATGCATCGGCTGAAAGAATTGGAGAAGAAAATGCTTCGGGCCGAAAAAAGAAAATTTTCAGATCAGCAAAGGCAGATACATATCCTAAAAGAAAAATTGTTTCCTAAAAACGGATTGCAGGAACGCTATGATAACATGTTATACTATTACGCCATGTGGGGGAGTTCATTTATTCAAAAGGTATACGAACATTCCCTGGCGCTTGAGCAGGAATTTGTTGTTTTGGAAATGAAAGAATAACCTGGCCAGAGAGCAAACATAGTGTGACTATGATAATTGCTAAACTACCATTACATTTCGCTGCGATCACTAACTTTTGATGACTATTTTTAAGAAGTGGAATTGAGATTAGTAAGCATTTTTTTCTCCTTTAGCCATATTAAATGCCGTTAAAAGAATAATTCTTGTATCCAGCCATAGATTCCAGTTCTCAAGGTACCAGAGATCGTATTCTACCCGGTTATTGATATCCTGCATGTGTTTGATCTCTCCCCTGTATCCATGTATTTGTGCCCACCCGGTGATGCCCGGTTTTAGGAAATGGCGCACCATGTATTTGTTTAACAATTTGGAATAATCATCTGTATGTTTAAGCATATGTGGCCTGGGTCCTACTATACTCATGTCGCCCATCAATACATTAATGAATTGGGGCATTTCATCCAGGTTTGATTTTCTTAGAAAACTCCCCAGCCGGGTAATCCGCGTATCGTTTTTAGTGGCTTGCTTATCGTTCGATTCCTTGTTGATCCTCATGCTTCTGAACTTGATACAATTAAAGGTTTTTCCTCCCTTACCGCTTCTTTGCTGAACAAAGAAAATCGGGCCGCGGGAATCGAGCCATATCAGCAATGCAACTATTGGAATAAGCCATGAAAGAATAAAGACAGTTACAAGCGAACTCACTACAAGATCATATAGCCTCTTTTTGATTCGGTTGCCTATGTCATCTAATGGTTCCTTACGCAATGATAGAACAGGAATATCTTTCAGGTAATCCAGGTGAACGGGTTTGCGGATAAAGTGGTTAAAGTCGGGAATAATGCGGAACCTGATACAGGCCTGGTCCGCTTCATTAATAAGATTGTATATACCGGTTTGTTGTTCCGGTGCTATGGTAGAAAATACCTCTGTTACCTTATGCTGCTTGGATACTTCAATGGCATCATTAATTGTACTTACAATAGGATAAATTGAAAGCTCCGTTATATTTTTATCCTCTTCACAAAATCCCACAATTTCTGTTTTAAGTGGTTCCTGTTCCAGGTAGGAGGCCAGTTTTTTTGCTCTTTCATTATATCCTATTATCAGCACTTTTCTTACAATATGATTCTTGCTTTGAAAAAAATGGTGCATCGCCAGGTGCAGAAACCTGTTGATCAGTAAACTGGATGCAAATGAAGAGAGAATACTGAGTAAAAACAACCGGGAGATACTGGCTTCTTTATTAAAAAAGAAATACATCATTTCCAGGATAAGCAGGTAAGCATAGGCTGACATTGTCCGCCTGGAAAATTTTTCAAATGAATGTATATACTCGTTCTGGTATATGCGGGTTGCCCAGCTGGCAAAAACCCAGGCTGCATTGGAAAAAAACCACAGATAGGTATAATGTATTTTATTAGGCTGAATACTATCACTAAAAACATACTGGCAAATTGAAAAAACCAGGTTTAATACAACCAGGTCTAATACGACAAAAGTGAGCCGTAGTAAATTTGTTAGTCTTTGGTTCATGTTGTTCTATTGATGTTTTCAGGCAATGGGCCGCCTTCCTTCCACTATGAATAATTTAATAAAGTTAAACTACAGCCTGCTTTTCATTATAATACCGTATCAAAGATGCCGTTTCGTGAATATTCCCTTTTGAAGAGGCCCCAAATAAAATGGATTCAATATTTGGTAAGTTACTAACATATTCGATTGCTTCTTTGGGAGAAATAGCTCCACCACCCAAAACTTGCATAGCAATAGCTCTCAATTGTTTTGTTCTTAATGTTTTTTCATAAATTTCTTTTCCTCCGGACATCCTGAATCCCGCCTTATTAATTGATGAGCAAATGATCGGGTTTTCAATACCGCCTTGTTCCAACACTTCCAGGAGGCGAGGCATATTCATTGTAATAAAGCCAGCTTCGGCATTGTATTTTTTTCTTATATAATTATGATAGGCTACAAATATGTCTTTCGCTCCCAGCCCAAGCAGCAAGTCAGTAATTACGTTTTGCAGAAAAATAACGGGTGTATTGATCCCTTTAAACATCTTCATTTCAGAATCAATCAACAATTCCATAATGGAAGTATAATCCTTAGATAGATAAGCAACTCCACCTTTAAAAAGAGAACCCAAAAAATTACCCGGCACATATTGCTTCAGCGTACCTGCAATTCCTAATTCTGTTACAGCATTTGCGTATTTATGGGCATAGGGCATACACGGAAATATTTTAAAATCGCTGTATTTATCAGGTTGCTTGCGAATAATATCGCAAATATTTGCAATCCTGTCGTGCGTGGTACACATAAACGTATTAATACCTTCAGCCCTGGCATCATCCAGTGTTTTAATAATTGCTTCATCAGTTTTGAATTTGATTGATTGGGCGCGGGATTTTTCGTCGGAGATATGATTGACAGCAAAGAATTGATTATCTCCAAAAAGAATTTTTTCCATTATATAGAGTTTGTACTTTTTTTAATGATGGCTATAGCGTTGTCGGTGTTATAAGCACTTGCAAAAGTATTAATTGTGTTAGGTACTTTTTTCTGAGCTGCTTTTATGAAATAGTCGATCTGGGCTGAATATTCTTCTCCGCGCAGGTAAAAATCCACCTCATCGGTCAGTTCGGTGATATACTTAACATTCCATCCTTTTGAATATCCCTCGGGCACATTATCGCCCTTCAGATGAACTTTTAATTCGTTGGCGTCTGAAATTATTTTTCCTTTTGTACCCGAGATAGTTATAGAGGTGGACATCTTTCTGTACGTATCGTCGCTCCAGTTTACCGATAATACACCAGTAACACCTGAATTGAGCTCCAATAAGGAATAAACAGCATCCTCAACCTGGTTTGAATATATTGATTTTAGCAAGGTCCCTTTGGAAGCCTTAACAGGTGATAGGATGTCATTAATTAAATCAATTACGTGTGATGCATAGTCCAGCAAGCATCCTCCTCCTTCTGAAGGATCAGACCGCCAGGTATCTTGTTTTTTCCTGGTCACCACAGGGCCATAAGATTCCCCTATAAAGTGATAAATGTCGCCAAGAGTACCGCTAGCTACCAGTTTTTTAACTTCTTTAAAAGTGCCGATAAATTTATTATGGTATCCTACCTGAGTTATAAGATTTTTTTTATTGGCAAGTTCTACCAGTTCTTTGCCCTGGTCGACCGTGAGACAAAATGGTTTTTCTGCAAAAACGTGGATGTCTTTTTCCAGCAAATCTTTAATTACATTATAATGGAACTTGGTAGGTACAGCTACAAAAACAGCATCTGGTTTTACCTGGTCAATCATTTTTTTGTAATCAGTGAAACATTCAAAATTTCCATACCGGGATAAGAAATCATTTACCATTTTCGATGTATCACAAACACCGACTACCTGAGCGTCAGGAGATGCTCCCATTATTGCCAGGTGAGAAATACCCATTTTACCTGCTCCTATCAATGCGACTTTTAACATAGTTTAATCTTTAATTCTTTTTATATACGTAATGTGTAACAATAGATCTTTTAAAAATTTTAATTGATTGCCGGTATTGCGCCTGAATATTTCAGGACGCAAAAATATCCGTACCAGCCATTCCAGCCGGAGCTTAACCCAGATTTTTGCAGGCCGGGAACTGTTTCCCGCATACCAGTCAAATACGTTTCCAATTGTAGAAATAACCCTGGCATTTATTCTTTCTTTGTTTTGATAAGCCCACTTTTCCTGTTTTGGTGCCGTTAATCCTACAAAAAGAATATCTGGCTCAAACGCATTAATGGCATCAATAATTGCCTTATTATCATCTTCAGAAAAAACGGGTTTGTAGGGTGGTGAATAAAATGAAGATTGAATGTTGGGATATTCCTTTTTTAGCCTGGTCACTATTTTATTTAATGTTTCCGTAGTAGAACCCATAAAAAAGACCTTTTGATTGTGTTTATTGGCTTGTGCCGCAAAATAATCAAAGCAGTCCTGTCCGGCTATTTTATTGATATTTTTTCCATGTAATAAAATTGACCCCAGGGCAATTCCAATACCATCTAAAACAAGAATATCAGTGCCTTTTAAGGCTTTCTGAAATTCCTGGTCTTTTGTAGCCAGGCCGTATGAGTTTGGGCTAAAAGTGTTAAGCAGTGTTTTCTTATCAAAAGAAACCTTCGCTAATGTAGAATTGAATACATTGTATCCAAGAATGTTTAAAGATGAAATTGTTTCCATATTAGACATATTTATTAAAATATTATTGTCTGGGTAAGGTACATCTGGTTTTATTTCCTATCTACTCTGAAAATGAAATTACCGCAGCTTCTTTAAGCAGCTCCGGCAAAATCATTAAATATCCCTGTTATTCTATCTTCAAATCGGGGTAGCGTAAATTTTTCTTCGAATTTCTCCCTTCCTGCCTGACCCATCGTTTGGCGCAACAAAGGATTAGTGATCAGGGTTTCCAATTTGCTGGCCAGATCCCTGGAGTCATTCTTTTGTATGACGTAACCGGTTTCATTATGAGTTACAATTTCTGGTCCACCTCCTTCATCAGTTGTAATTACCGGTAGGCCTGATTGCATTGCCTCAAGTAATACTAAGCCAAAAGCCTCATTGAGGGTAGGTAAAACAAAAATATCTGATTGCATGTAAAACACATCTTTTTCCTTTCCGTATTTTTTACCATAGGCATACACATGATCAGTTAGGTTTAACTCTTTCACTCTTTGATGGAAAAACGCTTCACTAATATCCAACCAATCGCCAACAAAATGACATTCAAATTGAACATTTCTTTGCTTTAGCAGATTACAGGCTTCTAACAATACGAAAACGCCCTTGGCCACCATCATATTTGATAAAAAAAGTATTCTGGGTACCTGGTCAGTGGTCCTTTCAGGTATGCAGGAATTACTTGCAGTCGGAATACCGTTTGCACAATAATAAACGCGTTTTTGATCCACATATTCTTTCACATCATAATATAAATAATTGGACAAAAGAATAACTTTTAATTTTCTGCTTCCAAAAAGAATTTTGTACAGAATGCGATTTATTTTACTGGCTTTTGATCCTGCTTCTACACCTTTGTTATGAAAGTGCAATAAAATTTTCTTCCGGAATATTTTTAAGATTAGGACAACGAAGAAATCTTTATAAAAAGCTGTTCCATTGCTTGTAATAGTGACATAACAAAAAGCATATTTTTTTTTCACCAATGCCTTCAAAGTATTTAAAAGTAATTGAATGAAGAAAAACACCTTTCTTAATCCCATTTTACCGATGGACTCGATGCTTTTTGAAGCGGATAGATTGATAAAGTCACATTCAAAAGTATTGTTTATTTTAATGCTGCTCTTTACAAAGCTGCCAACGAGAGCGGCACCATGTACCGGTGGGGGTAAATGCAGGATAAATAAGATTTTTGGTTTCATATACTTAGGGCAGAATATTTTGGCTGGCTTATTCCGGCCAGGCATTTATTAGGTACATAATCAATTTCATCAATTCCTGCTATTCTTTTAAGAACAGCTTCTAATTTATTCCAGAGATTATGATTGTCTATTTCCCAGGAATGTCCCCAAATGTGCAAGCATCCTTTCGTGGCAATTATTTCTGAAAGGTATTTTTCAACCATCCTTTCAAGGTCTTTCTCGCTATTGTTTTTAATCCAAAAAATCAGGTTGGCTACTTTTTTTCTTTTTAATAAATGGATTAAATAGGTTAGCCTGGAATGTTCATAGATCTGTATTGTGGTTGGAATGATTGAAAGTCCATGCGGATTGGTATAACTCAAAATCTCTGTAGTTCTGGCAATTTTAAAACCTGCTCTAAAGACAGCGGCAGCAGCAACAGCATTGTATTTTCCTCTGGGAAAACAAAAACTTACCGGGGCTTCTCCGGTTAGATCTGTTAACCATTCATAACAATTAGCAACTTCATCTTCCCATTTATTTGGATTTACCCTGTTAACAGGAGTATGATTCATAGTGTGACCGCCAATTTCAAAATGTTTGGACAAGCGTACAACCATTTCCTCATTCATAACCGGGTTTTCCAAATTATTTTTAGGAATATAAAACGTTCCACCCATGTTATATTTATTCAACAGCTCGGCTATTCGAAAATCCAGAGGATGGCCGTCATCCCAACTGGTTGTTACAGATGAATTCGAAATCATTTCAATAGTTTTTATATCTGATACGAAAATTTTTTCTACGGGATATGGATTTAATAGAGGTATGTTAAAAACATATATTGGTTCAAATAAAGACGATTTTCTTTTTACTGATTATACAGATAATAATGTTCTTATTTTATACCACACCCTGTTAGGAATAGTATACGGATGAATAAATTGCCGGATTACCTTTCTCTCTAGTTTTACCGGGACGTTAAAATCTGTTTCTGTATTGACATTAGAATCTAGTTTGGTTTCAAACCGGTTAAAATTTTCCTTAGTATGTGTTGCATCAGGTGAAGCAAACCCTATGTTGATTATTTTGGAAACCACTGGATGTACAGAATATAAATCATGTTTAAATTGGTGATAACACCAACGAATGGCCCATGAATTTATTTTTCCGTTTTTTTGTTTGATTAATAAACCTGTCATATCGGATCCCATCATGTTAAAAGCATGCCTGGCCGTCCGGTCTTTCATTAAAGATGGATAGTCTTTCACATCCCAATCAATTACATTCCACCGGTTTTTCCAGGTACCCCATCCGCACGAATCTGATCGTCTGGTAAAATAAATAGCGTTTTCTTTAAGTCCTCTGATAGGAATACTAAAACCACAAACGGAAAAAATTTTTTGATTGCTTTCAAAGTAATCTAACCCTTCGTTCATGTATACAAGAAAATTACTGCTTGTAAGCAAGTCATCTTCAAGAACAATTATACTGTCATATTTATTTATGATTTCGGACACACCACTTATGATAGAAGCTGCTAGCCCCTTATTAATTTCAGCTTCTATTACCTGTAGATTTCGAAAACCTGTAACTGTTTTTAAATAATTCCGGATTTCTGTAATTACAGGTTTATCGCTTTCTTTTTTAGGTCCATCAGAAAATATAAACAATTCGCTTTCAGCAGCGAGTTGGTTTTGTTTCAAAGCTTCAATGGTTTGCTTCAGCGTATCCAGGCGCTTGTAACAAAAAAGTGCGATAGGTGCAAGAGGTTTCAAAATAAGTTCATTTACCAGCTATTAATAATAAGGCATGTTGGATTATAATTCTGGTATGACGAGGAATTGGCACGGAGAATACTAATTTAGAACTAATACTCTCTTTCAAGATTCTTCAGTAGATTAGGCACGTAAAAATATAAATAATATTCACATTATACTATCAATTTAAAAAAAAGCAATTACAAATTATCAGATTGTTGCTTTTTATAAACTTTATATATAGTTTAGATGGCGATAACTTCTTGCCTGTTTTTTAAAGAGGAAAAGTGATTCAAGACAAGAAATAAATTGTAGGAGTTATTGTTAATAGTTAGAAACCCTTTTGGCATATCATTTGTATTCGGTATGTTCAGAAGTCCTTATAATCCAATATCTTATACGTATGTACCCTACGAAAAACTACGTTGCAAAACGCAACGTTACCCCTGCCTATGTAGCAACTTTACTATTTATTTTGTGTTGCCAAATTTCAATTTCCCAGACTAATTATCTGAAGCTTCCTAAAAGTGCACCTCTAACCATTAATGGAAGATCCAATATGGTCATAGAGAATCTTGCCTTTACCAATCTTACAGGTAACGATTTGACAATTCTGAATAGCAGTAACATCACTGTTCGTAACTGTTACTTTGGAGTATCACAAGGTATGGGAGTTGAACTTGAATATGCTAATAATATTACTATTGAGAATTGCTTTTTTGCTAACAATATGACTGGCGTTTATGCTACTTCATGTTCAAGCATAAAAGTTAACAATAATCAATTTATTAACGCCCAGGGACCTTTCCCAAGAGGGCAATTTGTGCAGTTTAATACTGTAGGTGGACCTGGAAATTCTGTAAGCGGAAATCGTGGTGAATGTTTTAGAGGAGAATCATACGCTGAAGATCTTGTAAATATGTACCGTACAAATGGAACCTCCCAGAGCCCTGTAATAGTTAAGGATAACATGTTCAGAGGCGGAGGTCCTAGTCCATCTGGAGGAGGCTTAATGAGCGGAGATTTTGACGGAGGATATGTTACAGTTGAAAACAATCAATTGGTGTTTCCGGGTAATTATGGTGTTGCCATGGCAGGTGGTAATAATATTATCTTACGAAACAATACAATTTATGCAGAAAGAGAAGCTTGGTCAAATGTTGGAATGTACGTGTGGGCCCAGCAAGGAGCCTCCTGCTCAAATGTATCAGTAACGGGAAATAAAGTAACTTTTACACATAAAGATGGGTTTTCAAATCCATATTGGGATGGTGGAAATTGCGGGAACATAAACTGGAGCTCTAACACCAGTGGTCATAGTCTTGCTTCAATGAATTTTCCGAAACAACTAATTACCGTTGTATCTGAAGATGAACTATGGCAGGTTCGGGACCAATCGAGGGAATTTGTTGTAAACACCCAGGTTAGAGAAATGCCACCATGGCTTTCAAGACCAACCGCAAACGCCGGTAATGACAAGACAGTTACATCTACTACAACTACCCTAACAGGAAGTGGTGGTAATAATTATAGATGGGTGCAAGTTTCCGGGCCAAATACCTCAACAATGGCCAATGCTACTTCTAACACTGTTAATATTAGCGGACTTGTAAATGGTACCTATACTTTTAGATTGGAGGCACATGATGCACAAGGTGCGGGCGACGCCGACTGGGTTGTAGTCACAGTAAATAATAACCAACCTACTCCAAACCAACCTCCCACTGCAAACGCAGGGAACGACATTGTATTGACCTTACCTGCAAATTCAACTACCCTAACAGGTAGCGGTACAGATGCGGATGGTACCATTGCAAGTTATGTATGGACAAGGGTGAGCGGCCCAACAACGTTTACGTTAGGAACTCCAAACACCGCAACAACCACATTAACCAACCTGGTACAGGGAACCTATGTTTTCCGGCTGACAGTAACAGATAATGATGGAGCTACAGCTACAGATGATAAGACCGTAACGGTAAATGCAGCGCCGGTTGTAAATCAGCCTCCGGTAGCCAATGCTGGTAATAATGTTGTATTAACGCTACCTGCAAATTCAACTACCCTAACAGGTAGCGGTACAGATGCGGATGGTACCATTGCAAGTTATGTATGGACAAGGGTAAGCGGCCCAACAACATTTACGTTAGGAACTCCAAACGCCGCAACAACCACATTAACCAACCTGGTGCAGGGAACCTATGTTTTCCGGCTGACAGTAACAGATAATGATGGAGCTACAGCTACAGATGATAAGACCGTAACGGTAAATGCAGCGCCGGTTGTAAATCAGCCCCCCGTAGCCAATGCAGGTAACAATGTTGTATTAACGCTGCCTGCTAATTCAACTACCCTAACAGGTAGCGGTACAGATGCAGATGGCACGATTGCAAGTTATGCATGGACAAGGGTAAGCGGACCAACGACATTTACTTTAGGAACTCCAAACGCCGCAACAACCACCTTAACCAACCTGGTGCAGGGAACCTATGTTTTCCGGTTGACAGTAACAGATAATGATGGAGCTACAGCTACAGATGATAAGACCGTAACGGTAAATGCAGCGCCGGTTGTAAATCAGCCTCCGGTAGCCAATGCAGGTAATAATGTTGTATTGACGCTACCGGCAAACTCAACTACCCTAACAGGTAGCGGTACAGATGCAGATGGTACCATTGCTAGTTATGCATGGACAAGGGTAAGCGGACCGACAACATTCACTTTAGGAACTCCAAACTACCGCGACAACCACATTAACCAACCTGGTACAGGGAACCTATGTTTTCCGTTTGACAGTAACAGATAATGATGGAGCTACAGCTACGGATGATAAGACCATTACAGTAAATGCAGCGCCGGTAGTAAATCAGCCCCCGGTGGCCAATGCAGGTAACAATGTTGTATTGACCTACCGGTTCAAACTCAACAACGTTAACGGGAACCGGTACGGATGCAGATGGTACCATTGCAAGTTATGCATGGATAAGGGTAAGCGGACCAACGACATTTACTTTAGGAACGCCAAACGCCCTACCACCACATTGACCAACCTGATAGCAGGGAACCTATGTTTTCCGGTTGACAGTAACAGATAATGACGGGGCTACAGATACAGATGATAAGACCGTAACAGTAAATGCAGCGCCTGTTGTAAATCAGCCACCCGTTGCCAATGCAGGTAATAATGTTCTATTAACCCTACCTGCAAATTCAACTAACTTAACGGGAACAGGAACAGATGTTGATGGTACCATTACAAGTTATGTATGGACAAGGGTAAGCGGACCGGCAACTTTCACTTTAGGAACTCCAAACGCCGCTACAACCACCTTAACCAACCTGGTACAAGGAACCTATGTTTTCCGTTTGACAGTAACAGATAATGACGGGGCTACAGATACAGATGATAAGACCGTAACGGTAAATGCAGCGCCGGTTGTAAATCAGCCGCCGCTAGCCAATGCAGGTAATAATATTGTATTGACTTTGCCAACTAACTCTACAACTTTAACTGGAACAGCTACGGATGCAGATGGCACCATCGCAAGTTATGCATGGACGAGAGTGAGCGGACCAACTGCCCTTACGATAGGAAATGCAAATGCAGCAACAACCACATTGACCAACCTGGTGCAGGGAACCTATGTTTTCCGATTGACAGTAACAGACAATGGCGGGGCTACAGATACAGATGATAAGACCGTTACTGTAAATGCGGCACCGGTTGTAAATCAACCACCGCTAGCCAATGCAGGTAATAATGTTGTGTTGACTTTGCCAACTAACTCTACAACTTTGACCGGATCAGGTACAGATGCTGATGGTACCATTGCAAGTTATGCATGGACAAGGGTGAGCGGACCAACAACCTTTACGTTAGGAAATGCAAATGCAGCAACAACCACATTGACCAACCTGGTGCAGGGAACCTATGTTTTCCGGTTAACAGTAACAGATAATGATGGAGCTACGGATACGGATAATAAGACCGTTACGGTTAATGCAGCACAGGTTGTAAATCAGCCACCTTTGGCCAACGCAGGTAATAATGTTGTATTGACTTTACCAACTAACTCCACAACTTTGGCAGGAACGGGTACGGATGCAGATGGAACCATTGCAGCTTATGCATGGACGATGGTTAGTGGACCAGCAATATTTACAATAGGAAATGCAAATGCAGCTACCACCACATTGACCGGCCTGGTGCAGGGAACTTACACATTCCGGTTGACCGTGACAGATAATAACGGTGCTACGGATACGGATAACAAAACCGTTACAGTAAATGCAGCACCAGTTGTAAACCAGGTTCCGGTAGCCAATGCTGGTAACAATACGGTGTTGACCTTACCGGCTAACTCCACAAACCTGACAGGAACAGGTACGGATGCAGATGGTACCATTGCAAGTTATATGTGGACAAGAGTGAGCGGACCGACAACCTTCACTTTAGGAAATGCAAATGCAGCGACAACCACATTGACCAACCTGGTGCAGGGAACCTATGTATTCAGATTAACGGTAACTGATAATGGGGGAGCAACTGGTACTGACGATAAAACCGTAACAGTTAATGCCGCACCTATTCCCAACCAGGCGCCGGTAGCCAATGCGGGAAATAATATTGTGTTGACCTTGCCGACAAATTCAACCAACTTAGTGGGAACAGGAACAGATGCAGATGGTACCATTGCAAGTTATGTGTGGACAAGAGTGAGCGGACCGGCAACTTTCACTTTAGGAAATGCAAATGCAGCGACAACCACATTGACCAACCTGGTTCAGGGAACTTATGTATTCCGGTTGACTGTAACTGATAACAGGGGAGCTACTGCGACAGATGATAAAACTGTAACAGTTAATGCGGTGCCCAACCAGGCGCCGATAGCTAATGCAGGTGTTTCCCAGGCCATAACTTTATCTTCAAATGAGGCTACTTTAAATGGTTCACTATCCAGGGACCCCGATGGAACGATAAAGAGCTATAAGTGGGAACAAATCAGCGGCCCGTCCAATGCTACTATTGCTTCCATATCTCTGGTAAAAACAAAAGTCACCGGGTTCATAGAAGGAGATTATATCTTCCAATTAACCATAACCGATAACCTGAATGCGACGGCAAAAGACACCGTCTCTATCGCGGTTGTTAATAATTTCCGGTCGTTTACAGGCGACATGATGCTGTATCCAAATCCGGCCAGCAACCAGATCACCCTTAACCTGTATAATGAAAAATATAGCAAGGCAGAAATTTCTATATATGATGTAATGGGTAGGAAGGTAATGGCCCCAATTCAGGTATCTGGATTACAATCCAGGTTTACAAAAACTATAGTAACAGATCAGTTAAAACCGGGAACGTATCTAATAGAAGTAATATTGGATAATAGAGAAAAGATAACGTCGAAATTTATAAAACTTTAAATGATAATAGACAGGCGATAAATTTAGATTAGGCTATCAATTCGTAAACGTAAGTATTCCTGTAAAACACCTGAATGGTATTTGCAGGAATACTTTTTTATCCTACGATTATGACAAAGAGATATTTAATATTGGGAAATTATCCACCCGGTTTACAACAAAACAGTATTGGGGAGATAAGTGCAGAGTTCCTTTTTTTCAAATGGAATGTCGATTAATAAAAAAATAAGTAAGGGGTCAGATTTCTAATCAGGGTTTACCCAGAATGTCTTTAATAAATCCGGTAATTACTTTTCCTCTTTTAACCTTTGAAATAAATTTAGAAAGAGATTCCGTTCCGCGGACGTCAATTCTTTGGATAACGTAATTTGATGTCAACGGTAATGTATTAATACGATTGCCGATATTAAATGCGGCTTTAATTCCATGCGATTTAAAAATATTGAATAATGCGTTTAGTTTGTTTGTATTTCCTTTTGGGAATTCTCCGTATGTATAAGCATGTGCCGGTACATAGCTAATATTATTGGTTTCAAACCAATTCTTTGACTTTATTATATCCTCTTCAATTGTATCCAGCTCAAGTTTATTATAACTCTTGTGGTCGAAGGTGTGCAGGCCGAATTCAATTACTGCAGGATCAATAGAACGAAGGTCTTGTATGCTCATATACTCCAAATTGTCATCCCCCTCCGACATGTCAATTAAATCTGGTACCAGGAATATGATGGCTTTTAAATTATGTTTCATAAGTAATGGGTACAAAACAGTATAGTTATTTTTATAGCCATCATCAAAAGTTAAAATCAAAGGTCTTTTTTTTAACGTAGTTCCGTTCTCTAAATGATCAATTACTTCCTGAACAGAAACGCAATTATAGCCTCTGTCTTTTAAAAATTGAAACTGGTCTTCGAGTTGGCGGCTGGTTACAGTCAAAGAATCTATTGGGCCGGAACTAATTGTTTTATGATACATCAATACTGTCAAACCATTTTCTTTAGTTGTGGGCAGGTATGTCATTCTATTCTATTTTATGAAAATTAAGGCTATTATAGGATTATTATAATTACTAAACTTCGCAATTTCCCTGGTTTTCAACAACTATCTCATGTAAGCAATTGGAATGTCTGGTGATCGTTTTCTATTAAAAGATGTGTCGTTTTTAGAGGCAATTATAATAGCTTCTCCTCAGGACTGAAAATAAAAATATTTTTTGTGAGCTGGAATCAATCGTCAATTATTTCATATGAATTTGCAGAAGGAAGGAATTCTTCATATTGCAATAGGAAAAGTGACCAAAAAAACGGCATATTGAAGTAGGTCTCGGAAGTCGAAATTAAAAACGTTATAAATAGCAAAATAACCGCACATGCTTTTGGTTTTGAAATTTCAATTTTTTGGAAATAATTTTTCAGTGACCGAAAATATATAATACAAATGAACAAAAAGCCCAGAAGTCCTATTCTGACCACCAAGTCTGTTAATCCATTTGTTCGCATAAAAAGTGCTTCCTTTTTTCCATACCTCGTTTCATCCGACGGCCCTGTGCCAAATATAGGAGATCGTTGAAAATCTTTCCAATCTAGAATGGTACTGCCTAACCTGGTGTCGTCATCAGATTGGGTGTCATATATCTGGCCTTCTTCAAATCCTTTTATCTGGGCAGCCATTTTGGTGGCCATAAATTCTACATTGAATAATAAAAATATGGATATGGCTACCAACACGGGGAAAATAAGAATTTTCCTTTTCTTATTGGTTTCAAGAAAAATAAAATAAAGCAGGAAAAATACGGAGACAGCCAAATAACCTGCTGTAGAGAATGTAGTCACCAGGGCCAGAAGAAAAACAAGCATTCTTCTTGAAAATCTCCGGAATAATATTAATTCAAAAGCTACGCCTATTGTTAAATAACCCCCAAAAGCACCGGGTTCCCAAAACGGTCCTGAATTGCGGGGAAGCCCAAAAAGACCCAGGGCCTCTATTCCGAATAAAGGTTCACGGAAAATATTATATATAATAAGGCTCTTTTTGTATTCATGCGTGGCGGGATTATCCCAAATATGCTTATTAACAAACAATGTTTCTTCAATTGAAGGAAACAGGAGAAAAAACAGATAAAAAAAGAGGGAGACAACAGTTAAGAAAAATAATAACCGAAGAAAAGTGTTTAAAAATGACGCACTATTTTTTATTACGAGGTAGGCAATTAATATTCGGACTAAAAATCCTATTAAACTTTTTATATTTCCATCGGAAAACCAAATTACCTGGGCCAGTGACAAAAAAATAAAAAATAAAAAGAAGCCCAAAAAACCGTTATCCACTTTTTCTTTTCTGTATATGAAAATACCCACATTTAAAAAGAAAACCAATAGTAGAAAATTATCACTGGCATTAAAAAAGTTTATCCCGGATAAGCTTAATAAGAGAAACAGATTAATTGCATCAAATAATTTGAACTTAGAGGATTCATTTGAAATTTTGTATAAATGCATCATTTGTCAATACATATTTTAAATCAACCCACCCCGGTGAGTTATAGTCGCAGTTTCAATAACGTAATTTTCCGGGAATTATTTATTGAGTAATTTGAGTTTTGATAAATTTAGCCGGATTACCTGCCCAAATTTGATTTGGTGGGATGTTCTTAGTTACAACTGAGCAAGCTCCAATAATAGAATTTCTTCCTATGGTTACTCCTTTCAAAATAGTGCAATTGGCCCCGATAAACACATCCTGTTCAATTACTACGGCTGCAAAAGCAGTTTTTTCTTCCCTGTCATTAATCCTGTCTTCATAATTTAAAGGATGAAAATCGGTGTCGTAGATACAGGTACCACCGCCTATCATCACATTATCCTGAATAATGATGTTGTGACTGCAATACATGGCAGTATAACTAATGGCCACATTATTGCCAATGATGAGGTTGCCATTTTTTTCAACAAAAAAGCTGCATTTCTGAATCCTTCCTATTGGATTGGCGGCAATGGAATTGTTCATCTGGAAGTTGTTACCAATGGTACATTTTCCACCTAATGCCACCGAGATAAAAGGCAGGCCGCTTGTATTAAATGACCCGGATTTTATATTATTGGAGTATAACAAAAAACTTGTGATTAAATGTTCTATGGGATGAAAAACAGATCGAACCACTCGCTTTATTCCTTTAGAAAATATTACAATGATGTATTGCATAACTAGGATACTTTAGAAATAGTTTTGTATACATTCATAAGATCATTAAATGTTTTCGGACGATTATGCCTTTCTAGTGCGGATTCCCGGGCCTGTTTTCCTAAAAGAATTGCTTTATTCTTGTTATTATAAAGCGATATAACGGAATGAGCCAATTCGTAAGGCGCATTGGCGGGGATAAGTACGCCGTTTCGATTATGCTCTATCAGCGTTGAAGTACCACCTACATTACATGAAATAACCGGCATCCCTAACATTTGAGCTTCGCATAAACTATTTGGACTATTATCGATGTATGAAGGATGAATAAACAGATCTGCGTCCAGAAGCGATTGGATTAATTTGGTTTCAGAAAATACACCCAAAAAAGTAACATTATGATCGTAGAACCGCTTTTTTAAAACATGCTCAAAAAAGCGAACCAGCTTGGCATCCTTTTGAAGGCCAATAATGTGCCATTCAAAATCATTACCTAATGAATTGTGTAATAAATTGGCAGTTTTCAGGACCAGGTCAAGGCCTTTATAAATCGTGTTTGAAATAGTAGAAATGATTTTTAACCGCTTATTTTGATTGGGCCCCCAGGGCTTAGCCTCATAAAATGATGACCTGAGTATTTCATCTACATGGAAATATTGTGCATGGGGCGCCAATAAAGAAGAAATCTGTTTGTCCCAGCAAGTTCTTCCTATTAGAAATTTAGATTTTTTAAAATAATCAAGTTCCAGACTCGCCTGCTTTTCAAATCTTTTTTTATCAAAAAGCAGGCTGTTACCCAGAATATGGTTTTTATAATAAGGCGGAAAGGTCAATACATTATAGTTATTAATACCAGGTGGGTAAAAAGCATTGTCATAAGGATTAATTATACCCTGTAAATGAATTACAACTGGTACGGGGGTAAAAGACTGGATTTCCGGGAAGGTGCCTTCAGTGCCAAAAACCTGGATCACATCAGGTTTGAAATCATCAATTACTTCCAGGCATTTCTTCAGGTACCTTCCTGATTCAAGTTGACAGGTCCAATTGGTGACCAGTTTATTTACATTTCCTTTTTTTATTATTTTAATGGGATAATAAGTTACGTTGCCGCTATCCTTCTTTAAGGAATCTTTTTCGTGAAAAAATGAAATGCCCAGTTGTGAGTTTGAATGATCCCGGAATGTTTGTTCTAAAGACTCAACCCAGCCACCACCATGATAATAATGAGAACCTTTATCATATTGCGAAGAAGTAGGTGTAAACCAGAGGACTCTCATTTAAAATTCGTTATTAGTTTTGATTATTATTTTGGGTATTAGACATTAGTTAAAATAATTTCTAAACAAATGATCCTTAGAAATTATCACTTTCAGCTTTTTCTCCTGATAAATCTATAATATTCTATTGGTGCGGCGATCAGGCCATTTACATTAGCAAGTATAAGAGCAATGCATATTCCAAACACGCCCCAATTTAGTGTTACAGACAACCAGTAGGATAGCGGAATAAAATAGATCATGGTTACGATAGATAAATAGTATTGTGTCTTTAATCGACCCAAACCATTAAGAATATAAACATAGATCATTCCAAATGTTAGCGAAACAATGTAGAGCATTACGCCCAAACTAATATTTAAGGGTATTCTAATGGCATCTCCCAGCCATATATTATATAAAAAATTACTTGAAACAAGAATAACAATGGCACCGAGGGTAAGAAGAGACCAAATAAATAAAAGCTTTTTTTCAGTCTTTTTTATCCACTCAAAATCCCCTTTGCCTTGTGCTTCAGTAACCGCACTCCACAATGGGGCTACGATTATTGAAAAAACCATAACTAAAATACTAAATAAGCGATAGGCTATATTATATTCGGTTACCTGGGTGGAGGAAAAACTCCGGCTAATCAGTACGTTAGTCGTTTGATATTGTACGATTGCAGAAATTTGAATTATAAAAAATTTCCCGCCAAGTCCCAGTAAATTTTTGGAGGAAGAATGGGAATAATATTTAAGACGAGGGATTAAATCTGGTCTGACAAATAAGAAAAAGTGAGCAGAGAATAAAATTAACGCCAAGAGATTACCCGCAAACATGGCCGTACCAACCAATAAGATACTTCCTGGTATGGTACTTCGCAGAATTAGTATAAAAAGTAATGAAAAAATACTACCTACTAAAAAAACAAACGAAGTGAGAAATACCTTTTGATGGGCCAGATTGATAGTGTTAATAAGCTGCAGTACAAACTGCATAGAAAACATGATTACTATAATAAGAGCAAGCATACTTAATTCTTCCCGGTATACAGCAGAAACATTTAATAACGAATCCCAATGGATAAAAGGCATACAAACTATGTAAATCCCCGTTATTAATAATGCAATAACAGACAAAGAAACATAAGTTGTGCTGATTAGCCTTCGTTCTTCGTTAATGTCTTTTTTTACGATCGCCTCTACAAGTTTATTTCGTAAACCATTTCCCAGTCCAAGATCAAAAAAATTAAACCAGATGATTATTGAACTTAATGTAAGCCAAATACCATATCGCTCAGCATCAATATAATTTATTGTCAGCGGAACAAAAACAAGATTGACACCTATGCTCAGGCCTTTGATAATAAAAGAAAGGAGTATATTTTTTTGAGCTAAGCGGGTTCTTTCATGATTGTCACTGATAAAGCTCTTCAATTTTTTTTCGGGGGTAAAAATTAACATAATAAGTCAATAGCGGATTAGGGTTAAGGCGGATAAATATTGGTAAAAATATAATAAATTATATAACTTTTTTTATGTCAGTTTGTGCTGGAGTTTTATTGATTATTTTATTTTCTTTTCTTATTTCTGCCACAAGAGAATAACCAAGTGATGGCAAAAGTATTTTTACCGTATTAGTGCTTACCTCTACCACTTTTCCTTCCCATAATACCAAAGGGCCGTTAAGAAGCCGGACCCTGTCATTTGGCAGTACTTCCGATTTTTCAATACTTACATGATCGTATTCGGATAAAAATTTCTTTATCGTACTAATTTCTTCATCTGATATTAAAGCGGGTTTTGATAACCAATAAATAAAATTGACAAAACCATCCGTTTCTTTTACTGTTAAAAAATCATTTTGAGACACTTTTACAAAAACGAACGAAGGAAAAAGAGGTTCTGAAATAATCCGTTTCCGGTCCATCCATTGTCTGTGAACCAGATTAATCGGGAAATAGGTTTCAATTTTCTTTTTTTCCAAGAGCCCTGAAACTTTTTTTTCACACCCCGTACGGGTATATATGACAGACCATTGTTTTTTTGGCTCCACAGTTATGATCGTTATCAGTGTTAAAAAAACTATTATCTAACTATGGTTTTTCAGGATTGGTCTTCATCTATCTCAATACCTTCATGCGGTATGTAGAAATTAAACTTTTTATATTAAGAAAACGTGATAAAAATTAAAAAATCAGTTAAACGAATTTTTTGCTAAAGGCCTTTTCATCTTTTTTAAACTATTGTCGTGTATATATCCATATCCATAACCATACCCATATCCTTTTTTGAGGAATCCTCTTGACCGTATTCCGTTGAATATAATTTTCATGTTGGTGAGTTGATTTTCTGAATCTGTTTCCTCGTCTAGTCTTTCTAAATAAGATTTAGGAGTATACCCATGTTTTACTACATATAGTGTAGTATCGCACATCGGAGATAAGACGTAAGCGTCTGATAACAAACTAGCAGGTGCTGAGTCTATAATGATTACATCGAATATATCTTCCAGGTAAACTAAAAGCTTTTTTAATTTTTCAGTCAGCAATAATTCTGAAGGATTTTCAGGAAGAGTACCGGCAGGCAGGAAAAAAAGGTTTTTGTGAACAGCTGTTCGTTTTATAACATCTTCTGGTTCCATTTCTCCTGTAAGATAGTTACTTGCTCCCTTTTCATATTTTGTATTCAGCTTGTTGCTCAATGAAGGATTTGATAAGTCAAGCTCTAAAAGAATAACTCTTTTATCTGTCAAAGCCAGACTTAAAGCAAGGTTAAGAGCAACAAAACTTTTTCCTTCTTTAGGAAGAGATGATGTAACCAGGATCTTTTTCTTACCGGATTTACCTCCCAGGTATCCCAGTGATGCCCGAAGCCTTCTAAATTGTTCTGCAATAAAAGTTCGTTTTCCTTCCTGGATAACTATTGCTTCTTTTGTATTATCATGGACAATTTCACCAATAATAGGGGCATCAGTTAATTTTTCTATCTCTTTTCTATATAATATTTTTCTATTAAACAATTCTTTAAAGGAAAGTAGGCCTATAGGCAAAATTAACCCGAGTACTAGTGCTAAACCATACGCCATCATCTTGTTGGGCGAAACTGGTAAGGCAGAAGCCTCGGCATAATCTATGACACGTGTCTCGGAGATGTTATAAACCTGTGCTAAATCACTTTCTTCCTTTTTTTGTAACAAAAAGGCATAGAGATTACTCTTTATTGCTTGTTCCCTGCTAATTTCAATTAATTCCATTTCTTTCTGTGGAATGGAATGCAGCATGGATGAATAACTATTATTTGCGGAGTTCATATTCAACTTAGTAGCCTCCAGATTTTTTTTCTGGTTTTGGATATTTTCCAGCAGACTAGGTTTTATTTTATTGATTTGATCTTTAATTGAAGTAAGTATCGGGTTGTTTTCCCCTGTCGTTTTTTTCAATTTTTCATATTCCAATTCCAACTGGTACTTCTTATTTATCAGATCCGGAAGCATAGGATCATTTAACCCTTGTGTAGAGGGAACTGTACCTGCAGCATTATCTTTCGAAAGGACATATTTTTCAACCTGTTCAAGTGAAGAGAGTTGAGAATTAATATTTGTTAATTGATTATCAGTAGCTACTACGTTCTCGAGAAACAGTCTTCCCTGGGTTCCAATATCAACTGCACCTCTTGAGGATTTGTAGTTTTTTGATTTCTTTTCAATATCAGACAGTTCTTGTTCCACCAGTTTTAGTCTGCTGGATAATAAAGCAGATGTAGAATCGGCCAGCCTTTGCTTCTCAGAAAAGGAAGCTCTATTGTATACTTCAATAAGTTCATTTAAAATGTCTTCCCCTCTTTTTGGATCTGTATCCCGAATTTTTAAAAGGAGAACAGAGGTAAGTTTGGTAGATGGGCTGGCCTTTAAAGCAGATATTAAAGAAGCGGTAACCGCCTGAGTTTCTGAAAAAGAGAAATACATTTGATTTTCAGGCTCAGCTTTTTGAAACTTATTGGCTATAAATTTCATGTTCCCATAAGGTGTATTCAGGTATTGGTTCAGGGGATATTTATTCTTACCAATAATAACCATACTGTCCTTTCCAGAAAAGCTGAATCCTACTTTTTTTACTTTTCTGATGTTTTGAGGATCAGCCAGTTGAATGTAAACGGGGGAGGTGGAATAAGCAGGCTTTGGTCCGAACCGATCTTCTTCAAAAAAGTTAACATAGAGATTTAAATTACGGACTACCTCTTGCATAAGTGTCCTTGATTGAAAGATTTCAATTTCATTTTCCACAATCCTTTTTTCAGACAAAGCATTGAGTTGATTGACCGTTTGCCCGTCGGAAGAACCTTTTTTCTCGTCCTTTAACATGACAGAAGCTGAAATTTCATACTGGGGAGGAGTTATTTTAAGATAAAACCATGCCCCTGCAATGCAGGCTGCGAGAATAAGGATAAAGATGGGCCAATAGGGGAGATATTTAAATAAAATATCATTAAAACCTGATTTGTTATCCGAATTCCTTGAATGTATATTTTTAGATATAAGTTGTGCCATTTTCTTTTTATTTAATTATACGATCAGCAACGATTGCAGCAAATGATAAGCCACTCAGTAAAATTGGTAACCACTGTGAGGATCGGCTTGTGCTAGCTACTTTAGCTTTATTGGGTTCTACATAAACTATATCGTTGGATCTTAAATAATAATACGGAGATGTAAATATTTCAGTGGAATTTAAATCAAGTCTTTTAAGAATTTTCTGTTGATTTTCTTCCCTAATAACCATTACATTTTGCCTGTTACCAAAGATTGTAATATCACCAGCAAGGCCCAAAGCCTCCAATAGCGAAAGCTTTTCATTTGGCATTGTCACAACCGACGGTTTATTAACTTCCCCCAAAACGGTAACTCTGAAATTTAGAAAGCGGATACTTACAACAGGATCACGGAGAAGTCCTTTTTGAAGAAGAATTTTAGTAATGCTTTCTTCTAAATTAGTTTTTGTTAAACCTGCAGCTTTTATATTCCCTAATATAGGAAATTGTATATATCCTTCAGTATTAACAAGATATCCCGTGTTGCTTGCCTGGTCAGTACTTAAAGATTGGTTGTTATTTCCCCCTGAAATTTGAGGATTAAACATAGCGGAAGCTTCTGGATTAGGACTTGTAACCAAAATACTCAAGATATCATTATTCTGGATAAAAGATTGAGGAACAGGTTCATTTGACGCTATTGTTCCATCTGTAGAGCCATAAAAATAAGTTGATTTTTTAGTGTTAACACAAGAAGTAAAAAGGAGAGAGAATAGTATCCACGAGAAGAAATAACTATTCCATAGGGATGATAAAATAATTTTTTTTTGCATAGAGTTAGTAATAGGTATATAATAATAATCGATAAAGTGCTTTCAGGTATTTTCACTTATCAGGACCACAATAACTGCTTGTTTCAGAAGAATTGGAAAGAAAAGAGTTTGGTACGGACTTCTTGAGGAAGGACCGAATAAATCGTGGTACTAAAGTAAAATACTATCATGTACTATTTTTGTTCTTTCTTGTTCACAATGCACTAACCTGTTCAATATTTACCAGATACAAACTCTAAAGACCAAAATAGTTTCGCCAATCTTCCTTATCTAATTCCTGTTGATTACATTTATTTGGATAAGTATATCTTGAGTGAATCCAAAAGAAAATTAAGGTCAATGATGAAACGCTTTTCCTGGATTTTTATTTTTAAGAGTTTTCATTGATTTTAATTCGCTCCACGCCAATTTCTCCTACTGAGTCTTAGGATCGATAAACATGAGCCCTTTACCAATACAAACCTTGTATTTCTGTGTATGAGGAGAATAAAACTCTAACTTTTTGTGTTTGTGATTCGAAAACTTTTAGTTTCTCATCGCTTTATATTCATTAATTAAGCCGTTTGTGGAGGAATCATGATTCGCTACCGGGTCTTCATCCTGAAGTTCTGGTAAAATTTTACTTGCTAACTGCTTACCGAGTTCCACCCCCCATTGATCAAAACTGAAAATATTCCATATAACCCCTTGTAAAAATATTTTATGTTCGTATAAAGCAATTAATTGACCCAAGGTAAATGGAGTAATTTTCTTTATTAAAAAGGAATTTGTCGGCTTATTTCCTTCAAACGTTTTAAAGGGTAGAAGTTTGGCGATTTGTTCAGGATTAATATTTTGTTTCTCCAATTCTAATTGAGCATTCTCTTCCGTTTTGCCGTTCATTAAGGCTTCTGTTTGAGCAAAAAAATTGGATAATAATTTCTTGTGATGGTCCCCTAAAGGATTGTGCGATTGGGCCGGTGCTATAAAATCACACGGAATTAGCTGTGTTCCCTGATGTATTAATTGGTAAAAAGCATGCTGACCATTAGTGCCGGGCTCACCCCAAATTACCGGCCCGGTAGCATATTCAACTGCTTCGCCATTCCTGTCGATACTTTTTCCATTACTTTCCATATTTCCTTGTTGAAAATAGGCTGAAAAACGACTTAAATATTGATCATAAGGCAAAATCGCTTCCGTTTGAGAGCCAAAGAAATTGGTATACCAAAGTCCCATTATTCCCATAAGCACAGGAATATTTTCTCCAAAATTGGTACTTTGAAAATGCATGTCAGCACTGTGTGCGCCCTTTAAAAGCTGTTCGAAATTTTTATAACCAATACTTAAAGCTATAGACAAGCCAATGGCACTCCATAAAGAATATCGGCCACCAACCCAATCCCAAAACCCAAACATGTTCGATTTATCAATTCCAAATTTTACTACCTCAGTTTCATTAGTAGATAAAGCTGCGAAATGTTTGGCTATATGTTTTTCGTTTTTTGCATATGTTAGGAACCATTCCCTGGCTGTATGAGCATTTGTCATAGTTTCCTGGGTTGTAAATGTTTTAGAAGCTATAAGGAAAAGAGTTCTTTCGGGATTTACCTTTTTCAAAGTTTCTGCAATATGCGTTCCGTCTACATTGGAAACAAAAAAAGTTTCGATGCTTTTCTTTCCGTATGGCTTTAATGCTTCGGTAACCATCAGCGGTCCCAGGTCACTACCTCCAATGCCAATATTGACAATGTACTTTATTCGCTTGCCCGTATATCCCCGATGACCACCCTCATGTACAGTATCGCAAAAGGTTTTCATTTTGCGTAATACTTTTTTTACTTCCGGCATCACATTAACTCCTTTCACAAAAACGGGATTTTCTGAAAAATTGCGTAAGGCAGTATGTAATACTGACCGGTTTTCAGTTTCATTGATCATATCGCCATTGAACATGGCTGTCATCGCTTCTTTAACTTTACATTCTTCCGCTAATTGTAGTAATAATTCCAAAGTTTTATCCGTAATGATATTTTTGGAATAGTCGAAAAGAATATCATCTAATCGGATATGTAGTTTCTTAAAGCGATCCTTATCTCCCGCAAAAAGATCTTTCATTTTAGTGGATTTCATTTCTTCGAAATGGGAATTCAGTGCAGACCATGCCTGCGTGGTTGTGGGATCTATTTTTGGGAACATGTTTTTTTTATAAAGTTGTAATTATTTTAATTGTTTTATTTACCATTTCCGCAGAAATGTCAAGGTGGGTAACCAACCTTACTCGATTATGAGCAATGGCATACGAAAGGATATCAAAATCTTTTAATTTTTCTACTAACTCCCTAGCCAATATTCCTTTTTTTAATTCGAAAATGATAATGTTGGTTTCAACCGGCAACACCAGTTCTACGAAAACTTTATCAGCCAGGGCAGCTGCTATTGCTTTTGCATGGTCATGATCTTGTTGTAACCGGTCAATATTATTTTGCAAGGCGTAAATACCTGCGGCAGCAAGAAATCCGGCCTGCCGCATACCCCCGCCAAATGCTTTGCGTATTCTTCTTGCCTTATAAATGAAGGAGGAATTTCCTATTAACATGCTTCCAACCGGACAACCAAGACTTTTACTAAGGCAAATAGAAATACTATCGAATACTTTTCCATATTGAAGGGGAGTCTCGTTTCTTGCCACTAATGCATTTACAAGTCTTGCTCCATCCAGATGAAGGTTTAGCCTTTTTTCATTACAGAGTTCACGGATATTTTCTATTTCGGAAAATTCAAGGCAGCTACCGCCACCCCGGTTACTGGTATTTTCAAGACAAATTAAGCTCGTACGGGCCCGGTGAACATCATCCGGATTAATACCGTCTCTGATTTGCTGAGCATTTATTTTACCTCTGTCTCCATGTATTAATTTCACGGAAGCTCCTGAATTGGAAGCTATTCCACCTCCCTCATATTGATAAACATGCGCACTTTCATCACAAATAACCTCATCACCTGGCTGAGTATGACATTTAATTGCAATTTGGTTGGTCATTGTTCCGGATGGGCAAAAAAGCGCCGCATCCATTCCAAACATTGTAGCCGTTAGTGCTTCTAAACTATTAATAGAATAATCTTCGCCAAATACATCATCTCCGACCTTAGCTGTCATCATCGCTTCAAGCATAGGCGGCGAAGGCCTGGTAACCGTATCTGACCTGTAATCAATGGTCATGTCTGAAATTTCATGCAATATAATTATAGATGGTGGTGGAAAGGGAAATCAAACTATCCAATAAATATTTAATACTCCACATTTTATCAAAATCCTATTATAAGATTTTAGAATTAGCGCCACTCAACCAAAAATCCTTCCACTTATCCAAAATGAAGCCTAACCAGTAACCCAGAGCATGGTAAAGCGTCCAATGGTCATTGAATATTTATAAGCCGTTCATCAAGAAATTAAGCCGTTCGATTTAAAACAATGTTCTATGTAATACAAAGTACCTATCTTTAAATTGTAATTGTCAACAACAAGTACTAAAATAAAAAAACAGCAACAATGATAAAAATATTGACATTCTTCGCTCTTCTATTTCTATTAATTTCAAGAGGTTATGGGCAAAAAATGAATATTGGAACCGTGAATTCCAATGAAAAAGGAAAAATAATTGGTAAGGTTATAGACGGGAATACGAAAACAATAGAATCGGCGACTATCTCTTTACTTGGATTTAAGGATTCGTTGGTTGTAAAAATGAGTATAGCAGATAAAACGGGTCGATTTGTATTCGAGGAAATAGCAGAGGGTAAATACGTTGTGTCTATAACAGCTATTGGTCACGAAAAGGGATATTCTGATGTTATAGATCTAAAGCCAGAAAGTAAAGTTATAGAACTTAAAACCATTGAACTAAAACCAGTGGCTAAAGCCATATCTGGTGTTATTGTGACATCAAAAAGGCCGTTCATTGAGCAAAAACCAGGTAAGACCGTTTTAAATGTAGAAGCGTCGCCGACAAATAGCGGGCTAAACGCCCTTGAGCTATTGGAAAAATCTCCCGGCGTTTCAGTTGATAATGATGGTAATATTAGCCTAAAAGGAAAGCAGGGAGTTTTGATCCTTGTTGACGGTAAGCCTACATATATGAGTGGAGCAGATCTCACCGCATTATTGAAAAATATGCAAAGCAGCAACCTGGACCAGATTGAAATAATGACCAACCCTCCGGCAAAATATGATGCAGCCGGTAATTCTGGGATCATTAATATCAAAACAAAAAAAGGTATTGTAAAAGGGATGAATGGGACTGCTAACCTCGGTTATTCTCAGGGATTTTATGGGAGAGTAAATGGAGGCCTTAATCTTAATTATAGAAACAACAAGCTAAACCTTTTTGGAGGTTATAACGGCGGTACATGGGAAGGATATAATAAACTTACCATAGATCGAAATTTTTATGAAGATGACAAATCAACCTTAAAAGGATCATCTGACCAGGTATCACGGCCTCATTTTAAAGGAGTGTATCATAATTTGAAGGCAGGTCTGGATTATTATTTTACCAAAAAAGATGTGTTAGGAATCGTGGTGAATGGAAATTTCAATACAGGTGATGAGGACCCTATGAGTGTGTCAAACGTACGAAATGCTGTTGGTGAAATAGATTACAAAATAAGGTCCATTGGATTAAACGAAAGAAAGTCTTCTAATTTAACTACAAACCTAAACTACAAACATACATTTGACTCAACAGGTAGGGAAATTACTGCTGATCTTGACCAGGCTTTTTATAACAATAAAGGTCATACTAGCCTTAACACCCGGATTTATGATAAATATGATATTAAAAAAGGCAGCGACATTTTATTAAATGGTTTCATTCCTTCGGAAATAAACATTTATAGCGCCAAAGTAGATTATGTTCATCCTTTTAAAAGTGGATTGAAATTGGAAACTGGATTGAAAACAAGTTTTGTAAAAACCGATAACCAGGTTGAATATTTACGAAACAGCGGTACAGAGTGGAGTATAGATGACAGAAGCAATCATTTTATTTACGAAGAAAATATTAACGCAATTTATGCCATCTTTTCAAAGACTCTAAAGAAATGGGAACTAACCGGCGGTTTGAGAATGGAGAATACAATTGCTAAAGGCCACCAGATAAAAAGTGATTCATCGTTTAAAAGAGATTATACAAGCTTGTTCCCTAATGTTGGAATAGGATATAATGCAAATGAAAAAAATCAGTTCAACCTTAGTTATAGCAGAAGGATAACACGGCCTGATTATGACGATCTGAATCCCTTTGTTTTCTTTTTAGATTCATTAACGTATGGTCAGGGCAATCCTTATCTGCAGCCTCAGTTTACGAACAATGTTGAGTTAAGTCACACGTTTAACCGGTTTTTGACAACTACTTTAAATTATACCCAAACGGATGATATCATCACTCAATTGCTGAAGCAAAACACAGAGAAAAAGGTAACTTTTCAGACAAAGGAAAACTTCAGCAAAATGATACAGATAGGTATTGCAGTATCAGCAAATATTCCTGTAACCAAATGGTGGAATACAAATATTTATACCAATATATTTAATAACCATTACACGGGATTATATCAAAATGGTATTAAGAACGATCCTATTGATGTGCAGTTCACCAGTTTCATGACGAATGTTACAAACAGTTTTACACTGGGTAAAGGATGGAGTACAGAAATAAGTGGCTGGTATCGGAGCAAAGGCGCTCATGGATTATTAGTTGCCAATGAAATGTATGCTGTAAATTCTGCCATCTCCAAAACCGTGTTCAATAAAAAAGGAACCATTAAAATGGGGGTACGGGATATTTTTTATACGCAGCAATTCAGTGGTTATGCAAAATACAGTGATGTGGATGTAAACATTGCAAGTAAACGCGACAGCAGGCAATTCAATCTCACTTTTAACTACCGGTTTGGTAAAAAGAATATCGCCCCGGCCCGAAGGAAGGTAGGTGGAGCAGGAGAAGAACAAAACAGAGTAAAGACAGAGGGAGGCAACTAACAGGAACCTTGATTATTGAACCTGATCCAAATGAAAATGAAAATTATATCCCCGCTAATTTTTATGCGGGGATGTTTTTTATCCGCTATCCATACTTGATAATATTTGCAACCATTAAATTATATATCATGAGTATTAAGAATCTTATTTTAACACATTACAGCCAGGTATTGATATTTCTTATTTCCTTTTTGTTTTTTAATAAGTCATTTGGCCAAACGAACCAACATTCATTGGAGGCGATCATCTTACATGAGGATAGTCTTTTCTGGAAAGCTTACAATGATTGCGATGTACAGAAATTCAGTGAATTTTTTACAGATGACCTTGAATTTTATCATGATAAAGGAGGAATTACAAACGGCTTGGAAAATTTAACAACAAGTATGAAAAAAAATTTATGCAGCGACGCAAATTTCAGATTACGAAGAGAAGAAGTAGAGGGTACGGTGAAAGTTTATCCTCTCCAAAAATCCAATGAAATCTACGGAGCTATTATTTCGGGCAGTCATGTATTTTATATTAATGAAAAAGGAAAAAAGGAAAGACTTGATGGTCTTGCAAGATTTACCCATCTATGGATATTAAAGGACAATAACTGGAAAATGACACGCATATTGAGTTTTGATCATGGTCCGGCACCTCAATCGAAATAGGCTGAAGAACCAACACTTAAATTAAATTCTGCCTTTTCTTAAAGTACCAGACTTGTTATATTTGCTTTTATCAAAAACCAATTTTATGCCTTCATTTGATTTTGTAAGTAAAGTAGATGCACAGGCCCTGGAAAATGCAGTAAACGTAGTAACCAAAGAAATTACGAACCGATTTGATTTCAAGGGCTCCCATGTTGTTATTAAATTAGATAAAAAGGAATTTAAGATAAACCTTGAAACTGAAGATGACATGAAGATGCGCCAGTTGATGGATGTATTGATAAGCCGGGCCCACAAACAGGGAATAGCCCCGGAAGCATTTGATCTTTCAAAGGAAGGTGGGCAGAGCGGGAAAGCATGGAAAAAAGAAGTGCTGGTCAGAAATGGATTGAAACAGGAAGATGCTAAGAAAATAGTGAAGCAAATAAAAGACTCCGGATTAAAAGTACAGGCCTCTATAAATGACGAAATCGTTAGAGTGACAGGAAAAAAAATTGATGATTTACAGGAGGTAATACAGGCGTCTAAAAGTTGGGAAATAGGAATTCCATTGCAACATGAGAATATGAGAAGCTGATGTGGATATCCTTTAAAATAATCTTGATAATACCTGCATTTATAACAAATTCAAGTGAATAACGGGTGATAAACAAGATGGGCAAAAAATTGGAAACAGGCTATTTCAAAATGTATCTTCAATCTACAAACGCTGCAGAACAATTTGGAAACAGAGAGAAATGCAGCATGGAGGGGTAGAAAATCTGTAATGGATTAGAAACAACTCCTGAAAACATCAGGTAAAGTGAATATACTTGCGTAAGTGAGTGTAGGAACAAAGTCTGATGTTTTCGTTTTTAATACCCTTATGGAACACTTTTTATTGTCAGCCCCTTTACCCAAAATATTTGCTGATTTGCTACTTTCAAATGTCTAAAATAGTTTCAAATAAGATTTGGCTAAAATTGATGACCGTACTAACTTCGCCATCCTAAAATTTACACAATTGGTACGGCAAAATCCGTGCAACCTTAAAAATCAAAGAGTTATGAAAAAAGGTCTTCATCCAAATAATTATCGGCTGGTTGTTTTTAAAGACATGAGTAATAATTACTCTTTCTTAAGTCGTACTACTGCAGCTTCTAAAGAATCAGTAAAATGGGAAGATGGTAATGAATATCCCCTGGTTAAACTGGAAATTTCTAATACTTCTCATCCATTTTTTACCGGAAAAAATGTGCTGGTTGATACGGCTGGTCGTATTGATAAATTCAAACGGAAATACGCTAAAAAAGCAGATTAAAACTTTATAATTGTCAATTAAGAGCCTCCTGATATTCCAGGAGGCTTTTTGGTTTATTGAATGAGTCTACAATCAAAATTCCGCGTTTTTTTAAAGTATCTTTCCATACAACTTACAGCCCTTTATATCCATGAACAAAATCATATTTACTGAGGAATATTGCCAGCCTGAAAACCTTTTTCCATTTACATTAACCAGGCAAATTCAGGATATACGGGTTGGTATTCTCACTATCAGGGAAAAATGGGAAGATGTGCTGGGATTACCATCTTTTGACAGGAATGAAGATGATTATAAAGACCTGGACCGTTCAATAACAATTGAGGATGCAGCAAATGATGGGGTTTGTATAATGATTCATGGAAATATTCTTCCTTCTTCAGAATTAGTAAAAGCCATACATAAATTAAATAATGGAGAATTCATTATCTGTAAATGGATAATACCGGCATCGTATTCAGGTTTACAAAAAAGGAAATTAAGGAAAAACATAAGATAGCAATATCAAAATCGATTGCTTTAAAAGAAGAAGTAAAATCAATTCAGTATCCCTGGGATATCTTTCATTTAAATGACTGGGCCATACGGCAAGATTTTGAAATGATAACCAAAGACAGAAAATCAAAGGCCATTCCTGATAGCAATAAATTGATTAATGCATCAAATATTTTTTTGGAAAAAGGTGCCATGGTAGAGCATAGCATACTGAATGCATCTGCCGGGCCTATCTACATAGGAAAAAATGCTAAGGTAATGGAAGGAGCTATTATCCGGGGACCTTTTGCAATGGGAGAGGGTGCCTGCGTGAAAATGGGCGCAAAAATATATGGCGCTACCAGTTTGGGGCCTCATTGCGTTGCCGGGGGAGAAATAAAAAATTCTGTCTTATTTGGATATTCAAATAAAGCTCATGATGGATACCTGGGAGATTCTGTTGTAGGCGAATGGTGCAATTTAGGTGCAGGTACAACTAATTCCAATCTGAAAAATAATGCGGGAGATGTAAAAGTCTGGACGCCTAAGGGCCAGGTAAATGCAGGGTTGAAATGTGGTGTAATGATGGGTGATTATTCCAGGACGGCCATCAATACATCAATAAATACAGGAACTAGTAATTGGCGTATCATGTAATGTATTTGGGAATGGTTTAACGCCAAAATATATCCCTAATTTTTCCTGGGGCAGTGAAGGTGTAAAGCGATATGAATTTGATAAGGCTATTCAGGATATTGCTGGTTGGAAAAAACTAAAATCTCAAATCGTTACTGATAATGAAAAAAGCATTTTAAAATATATCTTTAACCGCTTTTGATTTATTTTAGCCACTTTATTTAATAACAACAAAATACTTATGAGAAAACAGATCGCGGCGGCCAACTGGAAAATGAACATGACCTTTCAACAGGGAGAAAAATTATTAGATGATATATTGAACGCCAACATTGTTCTTGAGTCTCATCAGCAGGCGATCTTTGCCGTGCCTTATCCTTACCTTTTAATGGCGAGGAGCGAAGTGGATAACGCTGCGAATTATTATGTAGCCGCGCAAAATTGTTACAATAAAAAATCTGGTGCTTTTACAGGTGAAGTTTCCGCGGAAATTCTTCATTCTGTCGGCGTTCCTTATTGTATTATCGGGCACAGCGAAAGACGTGAATATTTCAAAGAAACAAATGATGTGTTAGCTGAAAAGCTGAACCTGTGCCTGGAAAATTTTATAACTCCAATATTCTGTTGTGGTGAACCATTGGATATTCGTGAGGCCGGCACACAAAATCAATTTGTATCCACACAACTAAAGGAATCTCTTTTCCATTTAGATAAAGACGTTATAAAAGATATTGTAATTGCATATGAACCCATATGGGCGATAGGTACAGGCAAAACAGCTTCTACAGAGCAGGCCCAGGAAATACATGCATATCTGCGGTCTGTACTGGCTGCACAATATGGGCAGAGCATAGCCGGGACAAATATCTATATTATATGGAGGAAGTGTAAAAGCAAACAATGCAAAAGAATTATTCAGTTGTCCGGATGTGGACGGAGGATTGGTGGGCGGCGCTTCCTTAATTGCAGATGACTTTATTCAAATTCTTAAGGCACTGAAATGACCGTTGGCCGGAACTTTGAATTATATTATTATTACAAGGAAGAAACAACTCATGCTGAGCTTTCTCAGCCCCCGGGTTATTGTAAATGACAATGAAATTTATCCATTGTTAAGTTCGAAGCCAATCCTCATTTTTTCAGAAAAAAATCATTTGACAATTGTAGTGACAGATGGGTTTCATTTTACTAAGTCAGTTAAGCTTGAATACGAGCAACCTGGTTATTATAACCTGGAGGTTACCTGTGTTCTTGACGATTTGCATTTAATGGGTGGCTTGTTTTTGTTAGTGGTGCTTTTCCTATTAGGATTTTTTACCGGGTTTCTTATATTCAGGGTTTTAAGTTTTATTCCGATAGCCTGGTTTCTATTTTATTATTACATAAACCGAAATAATTTTTTGAAGCTGCAGAAAGGCGATCGCCCGGTTACTCAAATAAGGAAAGATTTCGGCTTATAATTTTCTCCTTAGTATAATGGCTGGAACATTCCAATGCTTTTTGTTGCAGGTCTGAATATGTTTCGGAGTCGAGGTGTTTTATCAGGTTAAGAATGTCGGTTAACGATTCATATTGGATAGCACTATTCAAAAGTGGTTCATCAAGCGGTATTATTGCAGGGACAAAAAAAGGTTTGGCGTATTTGATGGCGTCGCCCATATTACCGGAGCAAATACTTTTTCCATATTCTTCAATTATCCCATCAGCAATAGAAATTTTTGGTTGAGCCGGCATCCAAATAAAGTGACAATCCTGCATATTTTTATCAAACTCTGGCTGGTCAACAATTTCTACGTCAAATATTTTCAGATTATCATGATTCTGAAGATAAGCCTGGCAAAACTGGCGGGTGTTTTCACTATAGCTGGTCTTAAAAGCTCCCAGGAGGCAAAGTTCGATTTTAATATTTTGGAGTGTTGCTTTCTCTAATAAATCTTTTATTTGAGAATAATCCCTTCTTCTCTCATCAACTGTACCCGGTATTACAATTTTTACTGATTGTTTTTTATCAAAATTCAATAAATAGGATTGGTTAGGATCAAAGTAGTTTCCGGGTAATGAATAAATTTTCTTTCCAGATGATATTTTTTTCTTTAAATAAGGAACCATTGAATCAGCTAAAACATTAAATGCAATTATTTTTTTTATCAATAATCTTTTACCAATGAATCTTACCAGCCTGGTAAAACTTAGCGACGGTTTGTATTGAAATTGTCCGTTTATATCATGAAGGGTAAGTACTGAAGGTGTTTTTTTTAATTTATTAAAGTGATATACATAGGTAATAAAATTATCAGAAATGGTGTTAAAAAAAAGGAGGTCATATGAACCGGTTGAAGTATAATGGAATATTCTTCTTATAAAACTGCGGTTGCTTTCATCATTGGTTCTTACAATCCAGGTAAACCTTGTTGCTTTATTTTGAAGCAGGAAAAGTAATTGCCTGTGAGCTTCAGGATAAACAAATATTGTAATTTCATTTTCCGGCCTGTCGAAGAGGGATATTATAGTATTAGCCACTTCGAAATGATAAGTTTCAAACAGAGCTATTTTCATTCTTCAGGTTTTTTTATTCCCGTCATATTATAACCAAATAATTCCAGAGTAGTTACCCTTATCTGAGTATAGTTTTTTTCCTCAAACCATTTGATTACTTCTTCAGGCTCGTGCTCCCATCGGAATTCGGGACTGAACTGGTCCATCAGTGCAATCAGCAATTCCCTCGTATTGAATTTTTTGCCTTTCAGCAAATTGATTAAATAAAAAGGCGGTAGAAAAATGATTTTATAAAGGTAATATTGAAATGACAGGGGTAATTTGGAAGTAAACCTTCTTATCGTAAGAATCAAATTATGTATCTTATCCTTGCGCCGATGGTATAGCCAAACACTTAGTTTGCCATCATTTTTTACACAGGATTCAACTCTAAAAAAGGATGTTTGGGTATGAGGGGTATGAATAAGAACTCCGCTGCAATGCACAAGGTCAAAATATCTTTCTTTTACCGGCAGAAAGTGAATATCAGCCTGTATAAATAAAGCAGTTGGTTGAGTGTTATTCTGAAAAGCTTTTTCAATACTCTTGCTGATATCCATACCTAATATAGTAGCGCCATGGGCGGCAATCATACTGTCAAGCATTCCATTGCCACAGCCCGCATCTAAAATTAATTTTGAAGATAGTGATTCTGCGTCTTCTCCCGTTTCCTTGAAAAACCTATCCATCATTTCCTTTTTATCTGCATTCCAGGTTTTATCCTGATCATAGTTAAAAAGCCGCCATTCATATTCAAAACTTTTTTTTGTTCTTCTGTTTTTCTTTGTAACCTGCTCCAACAGATCTTTATATTTATTGTGCAGGTGCTGGCTTTTAATTGAATAATCCGGGAGGTGTTTTTTAAGAAAATCCATGTGGTCTATAAAGGATTCAACCAGTAATCTGGGTATTCCGTCTATTACTGGATAAAACCATGATTCATGTGCGAATAAAATAGCATCAGTTATGATCTCGTGTTCTTCGTTATCATATATTTTTTTGCCGTATGTAATGACCTGTAATGTAAATGGGCTTTTGGTTACAGGGCAACATAATAATGAAAGCAGATCTTTCGTCATAATACGGGATATTAATTATTGGAAGAGCTGCGTTTCATAATAGTATTGTCCTGATTAAACCTGCTGCCTGATAAATATGAAACTTTATTTTCCACATCACAATGATAAAAAAATAAAAAGGGAATTCGCTATATTAAACCTTTTCTAAGCTAGCCGGGCCTTATTTAGTTATTCAAATATCCATTTCTAATTCGCATTCTTTTCAGAATACCCTTGACCTCAATAGTTGTAAGCCGGGAAGGACAAAATTCTCTTGAGCAATCTGGATAAAATGTAATTGAAACTAAATATATTATGTTTGTATTACTACCGTAGTAAAATAACGGCTACTGAATTTTGGCAAATATAAAGCGAAATCTTGTTTACAATTTCATGTTGTCCTTTAGCCAGGTAATGATTCCGCTTTTAACCATTCCCTATATCTCGCGGATATTAGATCCTGATGGAATTGGCCACGTAAGCTTCATGGATTCTTTTTCATATTACTTTGTTGTGATTGCAGAATTTGGCATTACAGTGTATGGCATCAGGGAGATTGCCAAAGTCAGGGATAATAAGGAAAGGCTGGCAAACCTGGTTTCGGAGCTATACCTGCTACATCTTATCACTTCACTGGTTACGTTAGTATTTTATGCAGTTACTGTATATTTTTTGTGGGAAAGGATACGGGATGTTCGGTTGTTGCTATTTTCAATTTCCTTTTTACTGGTGAGTTTTTTTTCCTGTGATTGGTATTTTTTGGGAAATGAAAGATTTGGATTCATTACTACCAGGTCTCTCATTATACGGGTAGCAGGGTTGTTTTCTATATTTATCCTGGTAAAGCAACCAGCAGATTATTATATCTATTATGGTATCATTGTGGCATCATCTGTGATTACCGGCATCTGGAATAATTATGTTTTGTTCAGGGAAGTAAAACCATCTTTCAAAAATTCAAACTGGAAAAAACACCTGGAGCGGGTATGGGTAATTTATTTAATTAATCTCTTTTATTCAATTCCATTGATGCTGGACAATGTAATGTTGCGCCTGGTTAGCACAGCTTCTGCCGTTGGCATATATTCATTTTCTATAAAAGTGGTGAGGATAAGCACCAATCTTTTGGCGGATTCGTTTCTTGTCTTTTTCCCCAGAATCGTTTCTCTCGCCAATAATAATGAGGTTGTACAATTACGAAGGAAGTTGCTACTAAATGTGCAATTAATTTTACTCGTTTCCATTCCAATGGGTGTCGGCCTTTTTTTAATAGCCGGCGAACTGGCACTTGTTTTTTTTGGACCTAAGTTTATTACAGCGGCCCATGATCTCCGTCTGCTTTCCTTTTTTCCTTTCCTGAAAGGAATGAGTTTATTTTTCAGTAATTCTGTGTTAATTACCCATCATCATGAAAAACCATTTCTTAAAAATCTTATAGTAACCAGCAGCCTGTTTATACCAGCCGCCCTGGTTCTTTCTGATCTATATCAGGATTTCGGGATTTGTATTGCACTCATTGCTACTGAATTTTTCCTGATGATGTCAAATTACTTTACTGTAAAAAAGAAGCTCCCACATTTACAAATATTTGACACCAGAACTGCTTATCAGGCGTTGACCGGCAGTTTGATTTTTATCCCGGTTGTAATTTTTGCCCGAAATTTTATCCACCAGGAACTCTTGCGTTTAATATGTAGTATTGTTGCCTGTATAGCATCTTATGCTATATTCATATTGTTTATCGCCAGGAACGAATTTGCTATTAATCTAAAACTGGCGGCGTTAAGATTTCTGAAGAGTAAATTCTATTCCGGCTAGCAGGTTTTAAAATGAAGAAATCAATAAAGAAATATTTTATTCGCCAATATTCTTATGACGAATACCAACATGGAGGTATAGGATTTACTGACATTGAAACCATTTTGGAAAGAGAAGGGTTTCTACCAATAGCGTTTCCTTGCCACCAGCAGTTTTCTATAAAGGCGAAATTGAAACGGTTGTTTTTTTTGGCCAGCCTATTATTTTCAATTTCAGCTCCGGCCCGGATAGTTTTTATTTATCCGGCATATGCGGGTATGTCCAAATTATTATTGCGCCTCCTGAAATGGAAACCCGGTATTCGGCTTATTTGTATTATCGGGGATATTGATGGTATAAAGGATGGCAATGATAAAAAGTTTCGGTTAGATATAAAACATCTACAACGGTACAGTTATTTTGTCGTTCACAATGTTGCTATGCAGGTTTGGCTGCAACGCCATATTAAAAAAAGTAAAAGTACCGTTCTTGAATTCTTTGATTTTCTGGCTACACCTGTTCATAATGAAGGAAGGTTATCTTCTGATATTGTTTTTGCAGGATTGCTTGAAAAAAGTAAATTCCTGGAATCTTTGTACTTGCTTTCAAATAATCCGGCATCTTTTCTTCAGTTTAATTTATACGGGCAAGGCTATACAGCCTCAATGGCCATGCAGAAAAAAGTCACCTGGTTCGGTATTGAAAAACCTTATGATCTTCCAGGTAAATTAAAAGGGTCATTCGGTTTAGTATGGGATGGCGATTCAATAGATAAGCCCGCTGGCAGCCTGGGAAATTATATCCAATTTATAAGTCCCCACAAAGTATCGTTATATATCCTTAGCAGTTTACCGTTAATAGTACCTGGTTCAGCAGGCACAGCACCCCTTGTAGAAAAGTACAAGATCGGTATTGTTATAAATAGCCTGTATGAAATTGACGAAAGGTTAAGATGTATTAGTGAAGAAGAATATAATGAAATGAAAAAAAATATGCAGCCACTTGCGGAAAAAATCAGTTCCGGGGGCTGCATAAAAGATGCATTACAAAAATTATTGCCAGAAATATGCGATAGTCAGTAAGTTATATTTTCAGGCTCTTCATATAAGCCGCATCGGCTTCCGCGGCTTTTAGTGGAGTAGTGCCGGCATATTTTTCTTGCTCAACAATATAATACTCCATGCCATTTTCTTTAGCCGTTTTCAGAATTTTAGAAAAGTTTATGCTGCCTTCGCCAAGCGTGCAGGAATCAGCTGCTTCCGTTGCCCCTTTGGTCCGATCTTTTACATGACACAGCGGAAACCGGGACTTATATTTTTTTAACCAGGGTTCCGGATCCTGCCCTGCAGCAACTACCCAATATAAATCCAGCTCATAATCTACCAAAGAAGGATCCGTATTATTCATCATTACATCCTGCGGAAACTGGCCTTCCAGCTCTTTAAATGAATAATCGTGATTGTGGTAAGCAAAGCGGATCCCATTCTTTTTACATACCTCACCCTTTTGATTAAACTCTTCAGCAAATCTTCTAAAATCATCCAACTTTTTCTGGGGTCCTTTATAAGGACAAATCAAGTGTTTCATTCCAATAGCTGCCGCTTCCGCCGCTTTCTTTTCAAAATCCTTATTGATATCACAATGACTTGATACGATGACCATGCCCAGTTCATCCATATATTTCTTAAAATCTGTATTGCTCATTCCCCAAAACATACCGTCTGTACCTTCAAAACTTTCTATTTGCTTATAACCAAAGGAAGCAACTTGTTTTAATACCCCCTTCGGATCTTTGGGTAAGTCGTCGCGAAGCGTATATAATTGTAGTCCGAAGGCAGGAATTGCGGCCAGGGATACTGTGTTGTTATCAGCTGAATTTAATGAATCGGAAGTCTCCTGTTCACTGGTTTTATCTTTTGATGATAGATTGCATGCAATAGGTGCAAGAGCCAGCCCGGCTGCAAGGTGGCTACCTAATTTTAAAAATTTTCTTCGTTTAAAATCCATTTTGTTTTTCTTGAAGGGTTATCAATTAATTTATTCTGCCCAGGCTTTATCACCTTTTTTGTAAGGGTAGGCGCCATCATATTTTCCGGGAACAGGAATATGCCGCAGGGCCTGTGTAGCTCCAGGTTTGGAGGTAAAAAAGCCAAACAAGGTCAATTGCTTCATCATGGTGAAATAATGCGATGGATCGTCTTTCTTTTTGCCGCTTTGATGCTCCTTTGCTTCTTTATCAAGCGCAGTTAATAAGCTGGTGCGTTGTTCCGGGGTTGATTTCATGAAGCTGGTGTTATTTGCTTTTTTACTTGCCTCTTCCAGTTTTTTTATACCCTCATGAAAGATCTGCTGATCTTTTTTATCGTAACAATCATTTACCATTACGGTCATAAAGGACCCTACGGCCGCATCTTTGGCACCCGGGGAATTTGTTTTCGGTAATATCGTCTCGGCCACTTCATCTAAAAAAGTAACATCTTCCTCACTAAAGGTGGTGCCACCTGTAGCAGGAGTATTGGTACAGCCTGAAAGCAAAAATTCTCCCCCGATAAAAGCACTGCCTGTTACCAACGCAATCATTTTTAAAAGTTCTCTGCGATCCATATAAATAGTTTAAAATGTTTAATAGTTAAAAGTTTTCCCGTAGTAACATTTCCTTTATTTCTCAAGTATTCTGCAAAGAATATTTTACAGGTTTCCTTTTTTTAATTCACTAACAGCAAAATCAGCAGCCCTTGCTGTTAATGCCATATAAGTTAATGATGGGTTTACGCATGATGCTGAAGTCATACAGGCTCCATCTGTTACAAATACATTTTTAGCATCCCACACCTGGTTGTTTCCATTCAGAACGGATGTTTTTGGATCTTTGCCCATGCGTGCCGTACCCATTTCATGTATGCCTCTACCGGGAGTGCCATCACCATCCCAACTTTTTACGTTTTTCACGCCTCCTGATTCCAGCATTTCTTTAGCGTCATTCTGCATATCAATCCTCATTTTCTTTTCATTTTCCCTGAGTTCTACATCTATAGCGAGAATATTCAATCCCCATTTATCTTTTTTGCTTTTATCAAGGGATATTTTGTTTTCATGTAAGGGTATCATTTCACCAAAACCACCCATACCCATAGTCCATGTTCCCGGTTCACTGATGGCATCTTTAAAGTCCCCGCCGATATTTAATTCAGCAACTTCACGGCTCCATCCCTGCCGGCTGGCACCTCCCTGGTAACCGAAACCACGGACATAATCTCTTTTATCGGCACCAATATTTCTGAACCTGGGAATATAAATTCCATTGGGCCGGCGGCCAAAAATATATTTATCCTCATATCCTTCCACCACTCCCGATGCGCCAACGCCTAAATGGTGATCCATCACATTATGTCCCAATTCACCAGAACTACTTCCCAATCCGTCGGGCCATATATCTGTTGCCGAATTCATCAATATCCAGGCGGAGTTGAGGGCAGATGCATTGACAAAAACAATTTTAGATTTATATTCATAAGTTTTGTTTGTTTCGGCATCCACTATTTCAACGCCTGTTGCTTTTTTACTGTCTTTGTCGTATAAAATTTTGGTTACAATTGCAAAAGGTCGTAGTGTAAGATTGCCAGTGGCCATAGCTGCGGGCAAAGTTGAAGATTGGGTACTGAAATAAGCTCCAAACGGACATCCGCGCCAGCACCGGTTACGGTATTGACAATTGGCCCGGCCCTGCTCTGGTTTAGGCTCGGTTATATTGGCTGTGCGACCAATGAACATATGCCTTGTTCCTTTATAATGTTTCTTTATTCTTTCCGCTACATCCTTTTCAACAATATTCATTTCCATTGCTGGTAAAAATTCGCCGTCTGGTAGTACATCCAGCCCCTCTTTGGAACCGCTAATCCCGGCAAATTTTTCAGCATGACTATACCAGGGCGCAAGATCTTTATAACGGATGGGCCAGTCAACGCCATATCCATCTTTTGCGTTCGCTTCAAAATCCTGTTCACTCCACCGATAACTTTGCCGACCCCAGGTAAGCGAACGGCCTCCTACATGATAACCACGAAACCAATCAAATCGTTTTATTTCAGTGTAGGGACTTTCTTTTTCATTTACCCACATATCAAGTACCGTTTCATTAAGAGGGTAATCTCTTTTTAATACCGGGTAGTCTTCAATCATTTTTTGTGTCCGGGTGCCACGGTGAGGAAATTCCCACGCTTCTTTATTTGCATTTACATAATCCTTTACGTGTTCGATATTTCGGCCACGTTCCAGCATCAGCACTTTAAGTCCCTTTTCGGTTAATTCTTTTGCGGCCCAGCCCCCGCTAATACCCGAGCCGATTACAATTGCATCATAAACATTGTCTGCCATATTAAAAGTTTGAAGTTTATTGTTTTTTTTATAGTCTATACCGAAGAATTATTCAAGTATGTTTTAGATATGTGAAGGGAAGGGTTTTCTTAGAATGCTTAATTTTTAAATCACATACTTAATCTATTGAACCCATCTTAGGAAACCCCAGTTAATTTCCAATGAAAATTTGGTAAGTAATAGAAAGTTGCTCTATACATCACAAATTTTAACTGCCTTTTTCAGGGAATCAATTTTCTCTTCATTTGTTTTTCCTGTGGGAATAAACTCCTGTGCTATATAACCTGTATGTCCTGTTTCCAAAATTGCCTTAATGATGGCCGGGTAAAACAGTTCCTGGCTTTCATTGATTTCATGCCGCCCCGGAACACCACCTGTATGGTAATGCCCTATATATTGTTGATTGTCACGTATCGTTCTAATCACATCTCCTTCGTCTATCTGCATATGGTATATATCATACAATAGTTTAAAATTAGGTGAACCAATTGCTTTGCATAATTCTACTCCCCATGACGTTTTATCACACATATAATCCTTGTGATCCACTTTACTGTTTAATAATTCCATCTGGATAATCACATTATTTTTTTCCGCCAACGGCATTATTTGCTTTAACCCTTCCGCACAATTTTTTAAGCCGGTTGCGTCGTCCATCCCTTTACGGTTTCCGCTAAAGCAAATCAGGTTTTTATAGCCCGCTTTAGCCACCAGTGGAATTGTTTCTGTAAAATCTTTTATCAATTGTTCATGATATTTGGGATCATTCCATCCTTCGGTAAGGCTTACTTTACCACCGATATAACACATGGAACATTCCAGGCCATGTTGTTGAAGAACCGGCCAGTCTTTAGGTGCAATAAGATCAATGGCTTTCAATCCTATTTTTTTTGCCTCTTTGCATAGCTGTTCCAGGGGCAGGAAACCATAAGTCCATTGACACACGGAATGATTTACCCGGCCTTTTAATTTTTGTTCTTCCATATTTTTTGATGCAAGAGAAGTTATTGGTTGCATAATGGCGGCTGCTAAGGTGCCGGAGGCCAATTGCTTAATTACTGTTCGGCGGGATGATAGTTTTTTCATATTAGCTAGTCCTCAATTTACGAATGATAGAATAAATAAAAAGGCCGGAGGTCAAATTTGTTTTTTCTCGTTTTTAAAGAAAATAGAAAATAATAAAAATACAACTGCTGCTATCGCCGAAGGTATAAGCCATATCATCTTGTAATCAAAAACATTTTCAGAAACTTTATAGGCATCCGTTATCATGCCGGCTATTTCAAAGCCTATAAGCATGCCTATACCATAGGTAGCCAGGGTTATGAGACCTTGAGCCGAACTCTTATATTTTTCACCCGCTTTTGAATTAGTATATATATATCCGGATACAAAAAAGAAATCATAGCATATGCCGTGCAGGGCAATACCCAGAATAAGCATAAAACTGAGTTCCCCTGCATTGCCAAAAGCAAAAAGAGCATACCGGACGGCCCAGGCAAGCATACCTATAAGAATCGTTCTCTTAAAGCCAAAGCGGGAAAAGAAAACGGGTAACGCCAGAAGAAATAAAACTTCAGATATCTGACCGATCGTCATTTTCCCTGTAGGGTTTGTTACCCCGATATTTGTTAAAAAAGCATGAGCAGTCTGGTAGTAAAATGCAAGAGGTATACAAATAAGAATAGAAGCAATAAAAAAGATTGCAAAATTTTTGTCTTTTAAAAGTTTGAGCGCATCCAGACCAAGTATTTGTTTAAGGCTTACTTTTTCGTCTGCACTTTTTACCGGCGGTGTCTTCGGTAATGTGAAACTTAATATACCCAGGGCAAGGGAAGCTGTACCAGATAGCAAAAAAGTATTTCTTAATAGTCCATTAGTCACATTTGCTTCGGAATCCCAATGAAAAAGATAACTGATAAGTAAACCGGCAACTATCCATCCTATGGTTCCATAAACCCTGATACTTGAAAATTCTTTCTCAGGATCCTTGATCTGGTTAAATGAAACTGAATTGACCAGGGCCAATGTAGGCATATACAATATCATGTACACCAAAACATAAGGATAAAAATTGCTGATTGTGGTAGCATTAAACATCTGGTACATGAGAAATGCTCCGGCAATATGAAGAGCTCCTAAAATTTTTTCTGCATTGATATATTTGTCGGCTATCAATCCAATAATAAAAGGGGCGATAATGGCTCCCCAGGATTGGGTTGAAAAGACCCGAGCCGTTTCGCCACCCGATGCATCAAGATTAGTGCCCAGGAAAGTGCCCAGCGTAACAAACCATCCTCCCCAGATAAAAAATTCCAGGAACATCATTAAAGAAAGTTGAATACGAATTATTGGTTTCATCTTTAATATTATACTGTTTTAAAAACCGTACTTAAAATAATGTCGATTTGTATCTGTAAAAGGGCAAATTCATATTTCCGGAAGCTTGGTATTTCTCCCCGGGTGCCATCTGGAAGCGACATGACTAATGTGGCCAAACAACCTGAGATAAAAAGTTGATTTTTATTTACGGCTTGCATGTCGTTAGATTTGTATTTAAGATGGTTGTAAAATCTAAATGTACTATTTTTAAGCACACATAAATATTGCAATAACATTTTAATTGAAAACAAATCAAAATCAAACGGGTGATAGTATGAACAGGAAATTAAGAATGGGAATGATTGGTGGTGGACCAGGAGCATTCATTGGTGCTGTACATCGCAGCGCTGCTTTAATGGATGGAGAAATAGAACTAGTGTGCGGTGCATTCAGCAGCGATCCTGAAAAATCTAAACAAGCAGGACTGTCGTTAAACCTGGCGCCGCAACGAGTATACGATTCATATAAAGAAATGATACGAACTGAAAATTCGTTATCCCAGAATGAACGAATGGACTTTGTAAGCATTGTAACACCAAACCATGTTCATTACGAACCCGCAAAACTTGCTCTTGAAAGCGGATTTCATGTCGTATTGGATAAACCTCTGGCATTTGATTTAAATGAAGCTTTATCGTTGCAGGAGATTGCCGGTAAAAGCAATTTACTTTTTTGTCTTACTCATACATATACTGGTTACCCGATGGTAAAGGAGGCAAGGCAGCAAATATTGAGTGGTAAGTTTGGTAAGATCAGGAAAATTTATGTTGATTATCCCCAGGGTTGGCTGACCAACCTGTTGGAAGCAAATGATAGCAGTCATTATTCACGCAAGCAAGCCACATGGAGAACGGATCCGGCTCAAAGTGGTATAGCAGGGGCTATGGGTGATATAGGCACTCATGCATTTAACCTGGCAGAATATGTTACCGGCCTGAATGTAACCCACATATGTGCCGATATTAATATTGTAGTGGATGGCAGAAAATTGGACGATGACGGCACCGTATTATTAAAATTTGATAATGGAGCCAGTGGCTTTTTATATGCCACTCAAGTTGCAGCGGGGGAAGAAAATAATACACGGATACGGGTATACGGAGAAAAGGGTGGTATAGAATGGATGCAGGAAGACGCTAATACGCTAAAAGTAAAATGGCTTGATAAACCTGCGGAAATTTTCAGGACAGGTACTCCATACCTGGGTAGTTTTGCACGGCACAATAGCCGTGTACCCGCTGGTCACCCTGAAGGATATTTGGAAGCATTTGCGAACTTGTACAGAAATTTTGCATTGTGCGTAAAAGCGAAGATGGAAGGCATCGAACCACCACCGGAGTGGCTGGATTTTCCCGGGGTTGATGAAGGAGTTAGAGGAATGACCTTTGTGGAAAAAGTAATTGAAAGCGGAAAGAGCGAAACAAAATGGATAGCATTATAATTTTGAGAAATAATTTTCAATAGATTTATTAACCAATTCGTAATTTTTATTTCACAATCATTTTACGAAATATAAAAAATTGAGGGTTCAGGATATGACAACTATACAAGGTCCGGGAATTTTCTTAGCACAGTTTCTTGGTGATAAAGCTCCATTTAATAACCTGCGCTCCATATGTCTATGGGCGGAGAGCCTGGGTTTTAAAGCGGTACAGATTCCTACATGGGATCCGCGTTGCATAGATCTGCAGAAAGCGGCTGAAAGCAAAACATATGCTGATGAATTAAAAGGTGTCATCAACGAATGTGGTTTAGAAATTTCAGAGCTATCCACCCACTTGCAGGGACAACTGATCGCGGTACACCCGGCTTATGATGATCTTTTTGATGCCTTTGCTCCTGATGCATATAAAAAAAATCCAAAAGCAAGAACAGAATGGGCCATTCAGCAATTAAGATACGGAGCCAAAGCTTCCCAAAACCTGGGTTTAACAGCTCACCCAACATTTAGTGGTTCTTTGCTCTGGCATACCTTTCATCCATGGCCGCAACGTCCGGAAGGCTTAGTGGATGCCGGATTTACTGAACTGGCTAAGCGATGGATGCCTATACTAAATTATTTTGACGAATGTGGTGTGGACGTTTGCTATGAAATACATCCGGGCGAAGATCTGTTTGACGGGATCACCTACGAAATGTTTTTAGAAAAAGTAAACAATCATTCACGTGCCTGTTTGTTATATGATCCTTCCCATTTTGTATTGCAGCAATTGGATTATATTCAATACATAGATTTTTATCATGAACGTATAAGGGCATTTCATGTAAAGGATGCTGAATTCAATTCTACCGGCAGGCAGGGCACATTTGGAGGCTATCAAAGCTGGCTTAACAGGGCAGGCCGTTATCGGTCACCGGGTGATGGGCAGGTGGATTTTAAAACTATATTCTCCAAGCTTACTGAATATGATTACAAAGGTTGGGCGGTAATGGAGTGGGAATGCTGCCTGAAGCATCCCGAGGACGGTGCCAAAGAAGGAGCAGAGTTTATTCAAAAAAATATCATCAGGGTTACAGAGAAAGCTTTTGATGATTTTGCTGGCGTAGCTGCAGATGAAGATTTCAATCGTTCACTTTTAGGATTAAGCTAGTAGTTTTAACTGATGATCAGATAAACCAGGTTGGTTATTATCATAGAAGACAAGCAAATTTCTTATCAATATAAAAAATAAAAAACAGGTATATGAAAAGAATAATTTTTACAGCAATAGCTTTTACGGCGTTAATAGCTTGTAATAGTAATGACGGAGACAAGAAGGAAGCCACAGAATCAAAGGAAGAGCCAAAGAAGGAAACGTCTATTTCTGACAATCCTGATTACCAGGCGGGTTTGGCTTTAATAGCGCAAAGTGACTGTTTAACCTGTCACAAAGTAGATGAACAATTAACCGGGCCTTCCTACAGGGATGTAGCAAATAAATATGCCAGCCAGGCTCCGGCAGTCATTCCTCAGCTTGCAGAAAAAATAATTAAAGGGGGAACGGGAGTATGGGGCGAGGTGCCTATGTTACCACATCCAGCTTTGTCACAGGCCGATGCTGAAACGATGGTTAAATACATTCTTTTATTAAAAACAAATTAATCAGATGATCAGGAAATTATTAATGGGATTTACATCCGTGGTGTTATTTGCATGCAACAACGAAAGCAGCCATACAGAAACAACGGCAGAAGATTCAATTTCTTCAACTCCGGAAACTATGTACAATACTTTAACAGAGGATGAAAAAAAAGATGGATGGGAGCTTTTATTTGATGGAGTATCTACCAAAGGATGGCATAGATATGGAGATGGAGCTGTGGGTTCTGCCTGGAAAGTTGCCGATGGCAATTTATACCTGGATGCTGCCAATAAGGAAAACTGGCAGGTAAAAGACGGAGGCGACATAGTTACCGACAACGAGTATGAAAATTTTGAATTAAAACTTGATTGGAAAATTGATACTTCAGGTAATAGCGGTATTATATTTTATATTCATGAAGACAGTGTGAAATACGAAAGGTCCTGGCATACAGGAATGGAAATGCAGGTACTCGATAATAACGGACATCCGGATGCCAAAATAATTAAACACCGCGCCGGTGATCTTTATGACCTGATCTCGAGTTCAAAGGAAACGGTAAAGCCGGCACTTGAATGGAATCAGGCTCGTATACAATCTGTGAATGGCAAACTCGATCTTTATCTCAATGATGAAAATGTGGTATCCACTACGCTTTGGGATGATAACTGGAAAAAATTAATTGCAGGTAGTAAATTTAAAAGTATGGCAGGGTTTGGCACCTTTAAAAAAGGCAGGATTGGTTTGCAGGATCATGGCAATGTGGTTTGGTTCCGGAATATTAAGATCAAAAAATTATAAGTGATTTGCTTATTTAAATCATTCCAGAGAGGCTGTCTCCAAAGGTTGAGACAGTCTCTTTTTTTTGCTTATTTACCTGTTTTTTTAACCAAAATAACCAACTGTTATGAACACAGAAATTTTTTCAAACATCAACTGGATTGCTGTTTTAGTTGCAGCTGTATCTTATTTTATGCTCGGAGCTTTGTGGTATTCAAAAACATTATTCGGCACCAAATGGGCTGCTGCAGTGGGATTGAATATGAGCGACCCCGATAAGAGCAAAGGCATGGCAAAAATGATGATAGGTACCTTTGTGTTGATATTGGTTACATGTGTTGGTATTGCCATGCTTGTTACCCGGCTAGATCTGTCGGTCATTCTATCCGCTATTAAACTAGGCCTTGTTACCGGAATTTGTTTTGCAACAACAGCTGTTTCTATCTCTTTTATTTATGAAAGCCGGCCGGCCGCCTTATATTATATTGATTGTGGTTATCACCTGGCCGGACACTTGGTAGCGGCGATCATTCTGGTACTGTGGAGATAAACTTATAATGATTAGCGTTTAATAGCTGATAGTAATGGTCAATAATACCATGGTTGGCCGGCCCTGTCAGCTATTTTTTCCTTTACTTATTTATTCCACTTTTGTAATCTTTAGAACGTTGGTAGGTAAATGCAAATGAATGGGTGTGCTTCCAGTGCTTACAACTATTTCGCCTGTTTTTAAGAAACCTCGTTCTTTTAAAACAACAATCTGATCATAGAAAATTTCATCCAGGCTGTCTTCCTCATCATAATAAAATGCTCTTACACCCCAGCTTAAACTTAATTGGTTTACCAGGGAACGTTTTTTTGTAAAAATATACAAAGGCGACTTTGGCCTGTAACTGCTAAGCATCCATCCTGTATATCCGCTTTGTGTCATCCCAATGATGGCGTTGGCAGAAATATCACTTGCGATCTTACATGCATTATAACATATCGCATCACTCAGAAAGGAAGGAGAGTGAGCAAGTGGCGTCAGGTCCTGTTCCCGGTCATACCGGTATTCAGTGCGTTCTACTTCCATGATAATTCTTCGCATGGTTTGAACCACCAAAGTAGGATGCTGGCCCGTGGCTGTTTCCCCACTAAGCATTACGGCGTCTGCTCCTTCAAGTACCGCATTGGCAACATCTGTAATTTCACTCCGGTTGGGCTTTACCCTGTCAATCATACTTTCCATCATCTGTGTAGCCACAATAACCGGTTTTCCCCGGTGAATACATTTACGGATAATATCCCGCTGCGCCATGGGAACTTTTTCAACCGGCAACTCTACACCCAGATCACCCCGGGCTACCATCACACCATCTGATTCCAGAATGATATTGCGCAGATCAGCCAGGGCTGATGGCATTTCAATTTTTGCCATCACTTTTACCGGGCTCTGCCTCTGCATTACCATTTTCTTGAGGTTTATGATATCTTCTGCTTTTCGTACAAATGATAATGCCATCCAGTCCAGCTCATGTTCGATAATGAATTCAAAATCTACCATGTCTTTTTCAGTCATGGAGGGTAAAGAAATGGCGGTATCCGGAAGGTTTACCCCTTTTTTTGGAAGTAGTATACCTCCGTAGGTTACTTTTACTTTTACGTCGCCTGAGTCAGTAATTTCTTCCACTACCACTTCCAGTTTCCCATCATCAATTAATATTTTTTCTCCCACATTTACATCGTTATGCAGGTTAGGGTATGAAATATAAATCCTCTCCTTATTTCCAATTACTTTTTCTTTGGAAGTGAAGGTGAGAATGTCGCCGGCATCAATTTTTAATGCACCGTTTTCCATTTCTCCAACGCGAAGTTTCGGTCCCTGCAAATCTCCCAGGATAGCGATATTATACGGCTGGGTGTCATTTATTTTGCGGATAAGCTGGATAATATTCAATTTATTTTCATGGGAGCCATGTGAGAAATTTAAGCGAAAAACATTGACACCTGCTTTTACCAGTTCCAACAATTTCTCATAGGTATCACAAGCAGGGCCCACCGTAGCTACGATCTTTGTTTTGTGATTTGTATGCATCCTGCCGGCATCTCTGTCCATATCTGAATGAAAATATTTTTCTGCGGTTTTGGCCATGTCTGTATTTATCATTAAAAGTTATTAATAAATTACCTGAAAGGTAACGGATGCCTGTTAAAAGAAACAGATTTTCTTACTTCCTTAATTACAGAAGCAAAGAAAGCCGGGAATTTTAATTAAGTCGCCAGTATCTTAACGATCTTCATCCATTCCTGCCCGATCTTCTGTTTTTCCTTCACCGCTTTATCCAGGGGTGTATAGTGGATTTTATTATTAATAACGCCAACCATTACATTCTTTCGACCAACCAGCAAACTCTCTACCGCATAATATCCCATGTGACTTGCAACCAGCCTGTCATCACAAGTAGGGGAGCCACCTCTTTGAATGTGGCCCAGCACACAAATCCTTACATCGGCAGACGGCAATCTTTTTTTAATAATTTCAGCTAGGCCACTGGCTCCACCGGCACCGTCATAACCTTCAGCCACCACAATAAGGTTAACTAATTTTTTTCTTTTTTCTTTTTCGGTAAGCGAAGCTATGATGGACTCTATGTCAGTTTTAGTTTCAGGGATAAGTATGTTTTCTGCCCCGGTTGCAATGCCGCTATGCAATGCAATATATCCGGCATCCCGCCCCATCACTTCTACAATGAAAAGACGATCATGTGCATCCATGGTGTCCCGTATTTTGTCAATAGCACTGATTGCTGTGTTTACCGCGGTGTCAAAACCAATAGTAACATCTGTGCCTGCCATATCCTTATCAATAGTACCGGGCAAACCAACACAGGGTATATCAAATTCATTACTGAATATTTGCGCTCCCCGGAAGCTGCCGTCGCCACCTATAATAACCAGCCCGTCAATTCCTCTTTTGTGCAAATTTTCAAAAGCAAGTTTGCGACCCTCGGGCTCCATAAATTCCTTGCAACGGGCCGTTTTTAAAATTGTACCTCCCCGCTGTATTATATTAGCTACTGATCTTGATTCCATTTTGAATATGTCGTCCTCCAGCATTCCCTGGTATCCACGCATGATGCCAAATACTTCAAGGCCATGATGGATGCCTGTACGTACAACTGCCCTGATGGCAGCATTCATTCCCGGTGAATCACCTCCTGATGTAAGAACTCCGATTTTTGTGACTTTTTTTGTCATTATATTTTTTAATAACTGTTTTTAAATTAATTAGGTACTTATATGAGAAGAAATGAGTAAAAAAATTCCTTCAAAAGCGCATCAAAAGTAAGGTTTTGTTTGCATTGTCAATTTAGAATACACATTCACAATGATATTTATACGAATAGGTGTTAGTGTGTGAAAAGTATTCTGGATTTTGAATCACCCGGAAAAAAATCAGGTGAAGATAGTTGAATTGAAACGCAGGAACGTTTAATGAAGTATAGTGTAATACTTACTACTGAATATTCTGAAATCGCATATCCTTAGTTATATTAAATTGGACAAGTAATTAATATTAGTGTCTTATTTTTATTTATTTCAATAAAACCGAATACTTCAATTGTGAAAATATTAATTACTGGCGCAAACGGATTTTTGGGATTTTATCTTATACGCCGTTTACTCGAACTAGAATATTTTGTTATTGCTACTGGTAAGGGAGAATGCCGAAACCCGTTTCCGATGTACAGTGATTTTATTTACGTACCCATGGATTTTACGGATCCTTTTGCTGTTCATGATGTGTTTGTAAAATTCAAACCCGGGGTAGTGATACATGCCGGTGCAATGAGCAAGCCCGATGAATGTGAGCAAAATCAATGGAACGCTTTTTTGATAAATGTAGAAGGTTCCGTTACCCTGCTTACTAATGCAACGGAACAAAAAAGTTTTTTCCTTTTTGTCTCTACTGATTTTGTATTTAACGGGATAAAAGGTATGTACAAGGAAGAAGATGTGCCCGGCCCTGTTAATTATTATGGCAAAACCAAACTTGAAGCTGAAGAAGCGGTGAGAGAGTACGAACATGATTGGGCTATTATACGAACGGTGATGGTATATGGTAAGCCCGTCTTAAGCCGTTCAAATCTCCTGACTGTTGTTAAAGAAAAATTGGAAAATGGAGAGGAGTATAGTGTCTTTGATGATCAACTTCGAACGCCTACTTATGTTGAAGATCTTGTGGCAGGTATTGTATTGGTAATTAAAAAAAGAGCAATCGGAGTTTATAATATTTGCGGTAAAGATATTTTATCGCCCTACGAAATGGCTTGTCAAACTGCCGATTTCCTTGGTTTGGATAAAAAAAAGATAAAAAGAATAACCTCTTCTGACCTCAAACAGCCGGCAAAAAGACCTGAAAAAACGGGTCTTGATATTAAGAAGGCTTTTTCAGAATTAGGCTTCCAGCCTGTTTCATTTGAAGAAGGGTTGAGAAAAACTTTTTCCTGAATGAATTAATGATCTTTTTCAAAATTTTTTTCACCGGCTGGTATAGCTACATTTAATTGATTCTCGAAGGGAGGAATGGGGCAATTATATTTTCCGCTGACATAAGCACAATAAGGATTATAGGCCTTATTAAAATCAATCAGTACTTTGTCCTCATTAATGTCGGAAATTACCAGGTCAATATATCTTCCTGATACGTAGGTTTCTTCTCCGGAAGTCAGGTCCGAAAACGGTAAGAAGAGCTGATCTTTATATTCATCCATATTCATCAGGTTTTGAGACTGGTAAATATTTAAAGCAACAGCCGTATCATTAATACTGAAATGTAAAGAACCGAATATTCTGAAAGTTTTCCGTATGGTTCCGGACGTTTCCATGCTAAACCATTTACTATTGTTGGTTTTTTTAAACCTGGCTAACACCCGGTATTTTTCGTCAATAGGAAAAAAGCGGAAGTATTGTGTGTCATCACCTTTTATCACTTCATGGTTGTTAACATAGTTGTATATATATTGATCCAGGGAATCCATATAACTGGTCAGTGAGTCTGTATAGGTTACCTGGCCAACTAATGTCGTACCTGAAGCGACAATCAAGAAACTAAGAAGAGTTTGTTTTATTTTCATTTAAAAGCAAACAAGAAATTATTAATGTATAGGTAAATGTATTTCTGCCATCATGCACCTGGCACTGCCTCCACCATTTGTTTCTATAGTAGGCAGGGGTGAATGTATGATCCGGTTATACTTGTTTAACTGATGTATTTGTTCCTTTGTTAATGCCTCATATGCCTGGCTTGACATAACAAGTAATTTTTCTCCTTTATCATTTTCCACTTGCAGCATATTGCCGGCAAAATGATTCATTTGATTGAGGGTAATGGGTACTATCGCTTTATTAGTGTTACTTATCGTTTTTATTACTAATTCTTTTTGAGCAGGTGTGGTGATGCTTTCAAGACAGATAACGACATACCGGTCAGCCACGCACATTAATACATTTGTGTGGTATATCGCCTTTCCATTACCGTCTGACGCATTAAATAATACAGGCGTATAATTCATTTTCTGGCAAAATTCCGCCAATAACTTTTCGTGTGTCCTGGGTGAAAGACAGGCATAGGCTATACTATTTTCCCGGTCAAGCACCATGCTCCCGGTGCCTTCCAGGAATAAATTTTGTTCTTCATAATTACTCATATCAATCTGCCTGGTGACAGCAAATTTTTCCGCGATCCTTTTTAACACATGTTCTTTTCTTTCTGCTCTCCTGTTTTCTGCATACATGGGATAAAGCAACAAGGTTCCATCCTGGTGAAAAGAGACCCAGTTGTTTGGGAAAATGGAATCCGGGGTATGGGGAATGGCAGTGTCTTCAATTACGGTAACATCTACGCCATAGTTTTGAAGTAACATTACAAAGTCATTGAATTCTTTTAATGCCTTTGCCTGAACATTTTTATCAGCATTTTCAATTTGGAAAGCATTATTCACCGCCGTTTCAGTGTTAAAACCAAAATGAATTGGTTTTATCATTAACAGATGTGAAGTAGTTTGAGACATGGAAAATAGAAATTGAAATATGATCAATAGCTTATTCTAATAATCGTCACCAAAATGAATCTTAATTCCTGAATTACTGATTCATTAAATATCATCCCTTAAAAGCGGCATGCTCATGCAATGAAATCCTCCCCTGGCCCTTGACAATTCAGCTGAAGGCATCGTGATCATTGTATTTTCAATATCCTTTACTTTTATTTCGTCATTCTCCAGCTGCTTCAATAAATCCTGAGCATGAATGATGGTAAAACCTGCTTCCTTAAAAGCTTCCATCGTTTTATCATTCCGATCGTAACCAAGCACCACGCCTTCCTTCAATGCCAGCAGGTTGCAGGAGTCTGTCCATTGTTCCCGGGCATCATATGGAAATTCATTATTTCCAGAGTAAATAAATTGGACTTTTTCATCTGAATCCAGGTCGTTTTTACTGATATCCGCTAATAATTCTTCCAGGTTATCAAAGTATTCGGGTTGGGATGGATCTTTCTTTCTGAATTGAGTGATTTTTATTTTATCTTCTTTTTTCGATCCCTCCAATACCCTCTGCACAGGGTCTGCATCTTCCATTTTAATTGCCTTTTTTGAAAAGGCGCCCAGTAAAACCCAAACGTTTCTCCTGACTTGTGTAAAAACAGTATCAATGTGCATATAGTCTCGTTTTTTAGGAATCTTGATCACGGTGATCTTCTTAACTATATTTTTTTCAAATAAAACTTTAATACATTGATGAGCTGCTTCCATAGTCGTTCTTTCGCTGATACCAACCAGTAAATGATCTTTGGTTACAACCATGATATCTCCCCCCTCCAATGTTACTTTTTTTTCATCTCCATCGCGGGGTAACAGGAAATGGTGTGAGGTGTCGGGAAGCTCAATAATATTTTTCCGGTAATCAGCGAAAAGCGGATGACAATAAAAAATATATTTAACCAACAGCGCTTCCCTTGTTCTTGCTTTTTTTGCGGGTTTGTTGAGCAGGATATGATCATTAATTACTATGCCTATATCGCGGGTAAATATGAAATTAGGAATAGGGGGAAAAAGCATTTCCTTTTCATCGGTTGTGCCACTGATAAATACTTTTGCCAGCTGTTTCCCATTCAATGCCGCCAGTTCATCCTGGAGTTCATATGAGCAATTTTCAATAGCACAAACAGAGGCTACTAATTTTAATTTTATTTCGTGATCCTCTAATATTTCAGCCAGCAGCCATTGTAATTCGACTACCTTATCTGATTTAAAAAAATCTTCATGATCAGGTTTGTAAAATTTAAAATTGTTTTTGCTATTATCCCATTCTGCCAGGCGGCCCTTTATTTTTTCAGGATCCAGGAAGTAGAGGAGGAGTTTGGTGTAATAATCGTATTCCTTTCTTCTGATGGTTTCCAGGTGAACAATATCTTCAAATAACCAGTCCTGCGCCTTAGAGGGAACTACCTTTCCTAACCCACTGTCGGGGCTATGTACCAATAATCGGCGGAGAGTGCCTACTTCTGAAGTAACGGTAATTTTATTGCTAGCCTTTGCCATATTTTTTAAAGATAAGGTTATCAGTTACCGGATGATAAGCATTATTGGTTATAGGCCTTACCAATGATATTCTCCGGTCAAGAGGTCAATTTGTATTCTAAAAAAACCTTTACTGGTGTACTGCTAATAACGGGACAGTTGTATTAAAGGCAAGTTTTTTTGTATGGCTACTGCTCAGCAAACTATTCATAAACGTGTGATTCCTTGGAATGATGATAAGCAGGTCTATATTCTTGTCTATCGAGAATTGTTCAATGGCTTCATAAAAATCATTCATCCCGATAAAATAAAATTCAGGATTATAATCCGAAAACATGGCCTCCATCTTAGCTCTTTCAGAGAGATAATCATCCGTCAATGATACATAATGTTGATTATCTATGTTGACAATATGTATTTTGACGGTGAACATGTCCAATATGGGTTTGATAGCCCCAATAGGCGTTGTTTCTTCTACATTCTTAAAGTCGGATGCCAGGCTTACATTGGTAATGCCATTATATCTTGCTGTAGGCGGAATGATCATAACCGGGCAGATATTGGCATCCGCCATTTTTATAGAATTACTACCCACCAGGAATTGCCGCCACTCATCTTTTTCCGTAATACCCATAATGATCAGTTCCGCAGTTTTCTGATAAGCAAGTCTGCTCAGGTTATCTATCAGATCTGATCCAAACTCTTTTACTGTTTCAATATTGGATACACCTTTTTGTTCCAATTCTGCCTTCAGGCTGAGAAGATATTGTTCAGCTGTTGAAGCCTCATCTTCTTCCTTAAACATGTTGTACAAAATAACTCGCACATTTTCTTTATTACTTAGCATGGCAGCTCCGTAACGTGCTGCATTTAAAGAGGTCTCAGAAAAATCAATAGGTATAATAATATCTCTCATATTGGCTTGATTTAATGAAACAAAGAAACAGAAAATAAAGAAATAATGAGGAAATTCCTTATGTCCGCAGGTTGGATGGAAAGTTAGTGATAATCTGATAAGTTTGCAGCATGAAATTTGAAGCAGGGTATGAATGATTCTAAGTCTCCGGAAAATAAGGAATGGTTTAGTTCTGAAAACCATTTTCATCTTTTGTATCCCGCCCGGCTGCATTCCCTGGCAAGAAACCACTGGACCCCATTATTGGTAGCCAGGAAAGCAGCAGACTTTCTTGCCGTAGAAAGTAAAACCCGCATTTTGGATGTTGGCAGCGGTATTGGAAAATTTTGCCTGGCTGCCGCCTATTATAAACCCAATGTTTTTTTTGTGGGAATAGAACAACGAAAAGACCTTGTAGAATATGCCGAAGCAGCCCGCCGGGTACTAGGATTAAAAAACGTAAGTTTTATTCACGGGAATTTTTTGGAAATTGATTTTCAGAATTACGATCATTTTTATTTTTATAATTCGTTTTATGAAAATCTGGCCCACACGGAGAAGATCGATGATGCCGTCACCTATTCAATAAAACTATATAATGAATACACTCATTATTTGTACAAACAACTTGAAAATAAACCTGGAGGTACTCGGTTGGCTACCTTCCACGGCAGAGATGAGATATTGCCGCCGGAATATCTTGAAGGAGGAAATGAAGTTGGGAACCTTTTAAAATTTTGGGTAAAGGAATAAGCTTGTCTAATTTCTTATTAATTAATAAAGCCGGTTCTTCTTTATGCAGACACACCTCAATTTTCCTTCTTTCCAAATATCTTTTTGAATATTCCTTTTTTCTTTGAAGGTGCTTCAGCAGGAGAACCTATTGGTTTTCCTTCCGTCTTTTTTTTGTTGGAAGGCTGATTATCTGTGGTGTCTTTTTTTGATCCCTTTACTTCATCATCCACTACGGGTTTTGATTCCGGCCCGATATAATTATAATCATCCGCAGTTCCAACTCCCTGGTCTTCTCCCTCAGCTTCAGGATTTGGATCAGATTCTGTAGGTATAAAATCAGCACTGTTAATCAAGTTATCATAGTCGGCAGGCTGCACAAATTTTGCATCCCTGTCAATACCCAGTGTTTTGTCAGCATATACTTTTTTAAAGAAAGCTTCCCAGATTGGCCTGGCTGCTGCTCCACCAAAACCCCCTGCACTTTCATTACGGATAAAGCGATCATCACAACCGATCCATACTCCTCCCAAAAGTTGGGGGGTATATCCCATAAACCATGCATCAGCGTTATCATTGGTTGTACCGGTTTTACCAGCCATTTCTGATGCTCCCAATCGGGCTCTCAAGCCACTGGCAGTACCAGCATCAACCGTGCCCTGCATCATACGGGCCATTCTATAGGCGGTTACTTCGCTGATCGCTTCCTTACGGTTTACACTATAATCAAATCGCTTGATCACATTACCGTTTCTATCTTCAATGCGGCTAATAAAATAAGGTTTGGTAGAAAATCCACGGCCGGCGAATATGGAATAGCCCCAAAGCATTTCAAAAAGCGAAAGATCACATGCACCCAGTGCAATAGAAGGATACGCTTCTACCTTGGTAGGAATATTGAGACGGGCCAGAAAGTCGGCAAACTGCTCTGGCTCCAACCTGTTTCATAATATAGGCGGTAGCGCAGTTCTTTGACCAGGCAAGGGCTGAAGCCATTGTCATCGTTCTTCCGCTGCAAGTTTTACTTGTAGCAGGTACTAATTGATTATTACCAAAATCCTGCTGCTGATCTATCACCTCGGTTTCGGGGGTAAAGCCTCTTTCTTCCATAGCCTGGGTATAAAGCAAAGGTTTGATAGTAGATCCAACCTGCCTTTTTGTTTTCAGGTTTGCATGATCAAATTTGAAAGTTTTAAAATTAATACCACCCACCCAGGCACTCACTTCACCTGTTATAGGATCCATCACCATAAAAGCAGTTTGCACCATTTGCCGGTGATATTTGATAGAATCGTATGGACGTCATTACCGTATCCTTTTCCCGCTTAGTATTCCATGCAAAAATTTTCATGGGAACTTTTTTAAAGAAAGTGGCTTTTATTTCTTTATCAGAAAGCCCGTCATCTGCCAGGTATTTCCAGCGGTCACTTTTTTTCATTTCTGCCTGCAGCACATTTTCATGACCCTTCCAAACGGAGCCATTTTTTATTTTTGACTGAGCATTTAAAGCTTTTTGCAGAACGGGTAATTGAGAAGCGGCTGCTTCTTCTGCATATTCCTGCATGCGGGGATTGATAGTAGTATAAATCTTTAAACCATCCTGGTAAATATCATATTTTCCACCATTCGGTTTTTCCAGGCCTTTCAGAACTTCCCGCACCTCTTCTTTTAAAACCTCCCGGAAATATGGCGCATAGCCAGTATTTTCATCCATTTTTTTATAATGCGTCATGTCAATAGGTAACGCCTTTAGCTTCTTTGCCTCGGCGCTATTGATCTTTCCATTTACTTCCATTTGGCTAATCACTACATTGCGGCGGTCCAGGGCTGCTTTGGGATTGCGAACAGGATTATAAATACTGTTGCCTTTTAACATCCCTATTAGTAAAGCGGCTTCTTCTACATTCAAGCGATCAGGTTCTTTTTGAAAAAATGTTCGTGAGGCATTCCGGATTCCATAAATATTATTGCCAAACGGAACGGCATTGAGGTAAAGGGTAATGATTTCTTCTTTTGTGAAATTTCTTTCCAGTTTTACAGCAATGATCCATTCTTTTAATTTCTCTATCACCCTCCATGCTTTATTTTTACTTCCCTGGTCAAGCAGGGCTTTCGCTAGTTGTTGTGTGAGGGTACTTCCGCCTCCCTGGTTGCCGAGTGAAAAAACTGCTCTTAAGGTGGATTTAAAATCAATTCCTGCATGGTTATAAAAGCGTTCGTCCTCGGTAGCGATTAATGCATTGGTAACATTGGAAGAGATGTCCCTGTATTTTACATTGCTTCGGTTACCTCTTTCAGTATAATATTTTCCCATCAGAGTGCCATCATTAGCTATTACATCAGAGGCTTGCTGAATAGAAGGATTTTCTAATTCCTGCAAAGAAGGCATATTGCCAAACACACCAAAGCTGGCCATGCTTATCAATACCACCAGGGCAATAAAACCGAAGAAAAAAATGCGCCAGAAAATTCGGACTGATTTTTTCATAAATATTAATGATTATGTTCAGCAAAAAACAAACCGAAATTAATGGAAACAAAGATGACCTGTTTGTAGCAGAGAGTATTTGTTTTTTATATTAACGTTTTTTCAGCAAAAGGACCATTCCTGGAGTTTTCACGGTTATTTCTACAGAAATATTACCCGGTGCACAATTGATATTTACAACCTTATTAAATGTGGTCTAGAATTTCCCGGGAATATTCTTGTCCAGAAACTGCTTGTATTTATCGATATCCTTGTTGTTCTTCAGGATTTCAAGATTTTTTTCTGTAATAATTGAATAGCTGTATTTTCCTCCTTTGAGCCATGGAATAATTTCACTGGCTGTTTTGGGGCTGGTTTGATCAATATATGTCAATGCATCTGCAGCATTTTTAAACGGACTTATAAGTAATACGCGGTTGTCGGTGTCAATTTCGATCAATTCAGCCTGCATTTGTTTATTATAATAAGTATCGCGGTTATACCTGGAAAACGCATTCTTTGCTTCGTTCACAAAAATGGGATCTACTTTAGTTAATAATATGATTACATAATGTGGTGCTTCAGAATCAAAGCCAAAAGAGGGACTTGCCGATACAGGGTTTACCGGTGGTTGTTTACTTAAGGAATCTGTCACCGGTTTTGCTTTTACAACAACGGGAAGCGGAATTACTCTCACCGAATCTTTAACGGGAGACTGAATAATAGCTACTTGCCTGTACCTGGTGGTAGTATCTGGTTCAGGCGTATTGATAACCATATTGCGCAATTCGTTTTCTATTTGTTCACGGCGGTTTAATACATTTAATAATGTTCTTGCCTTATTGGCAATGGGAGTTCTTTCAAATTTCATGGTGATGTTGTTCAAAACAACTGCAGCTATACTATCTTCCCGCTGTTTAATATAATATACGGCTTCAATATAAAGAAGTTGGGGGGTCCAATGATTGCTTCCATACGTACTGTCAGCTAATTTTTTCTGTGCTATTGCTTCACTAAAATTTCCTTCTAAAAAAAGATCGTAAATTTTTTCGTATGTTCTGGTAGCTGAGGCTTCCTGTTCTTTATTTTCTGCATCCTGGCTTTTTCCCGTTATAACTATAGTTGTTAATTTGCTGTCTGCAAATTGCTGGCCCATTGATTTCTTAACTTCATTGGCCAGGCCGGTTTCTCCATGTTTGTTATAACAATAATATAAGTTGAAAAGAACTTCATCCATTTTTATAAATTCCGGAAAGCGTTTGCGCAGATCTTCCATTGTTTCTGTACCTGAAGAGCAATCTTCGAGTTGCTGTATGTAAATCATTCCCAGCCCAAACAAGGCATTTTGTATTGAATCATTGGATTGCTGAAGCGTTTCAGGAGTCAATGGAATATTATCGAAGAGAGATTCAAAAGTAATTTCTACCTCTTCACCAGCTGTAGCCTGCGTAGTTCCTTTTATTAAATCTGGTTGCTGATCCGACCGCGACCTGCCGCCTCCTGAACTGAATACATCGCTTCGTCGCCAATCATCTGTATTTACCCTTTTGCCCCATTTAGATGTAAAATCGGCCAGGCCTTTCTGCCTTGAATTTTTATTATAGAAATACCAGTCTCCTTTTTTATTATTATCTGCAAAAAGAGGTGGAGACGTTTCTTCGCTTGATTGAAATTTCTTTAAGGTGGTTTCAGCGCCTTCATCCTTTAACCCTTGTTGTTTACGGAGCTGGCGTACTAATTTTTTGATATAACTTTTTCTTTCATCTTCAGGCATAGCAGCTATCCGTTGCAAACTATCCTGCCTTTCTATTATTTCAATATTATTTGCCAGTCTTGATAGAATATCTTTTCTGGCTAATAAGGCATCAGGATCTTTAATAATCGGATCGCCTAATTGAAGACTGTCGTAAAAATTATACGATTGCCGGTACTTTCGCTTTTTCAAATGAGAGTTCTGCTAATTGTAAGAACGCCTTATTACGTTGCGAAGGATTATTACTTGCGTATTTGGTACTTTTTAACAATAAAGGCAAAGCACCATCTATATTATCTCTTTCCAGTTCCATCTGCGCCGCCATGTAGTAAATAATATCACGATAGTCCTGGTACTTATCCCGCCTCGCCATTTTCAACAATGTAGCAATATTTTTTTCGATATAATTTCTACTGCTATCCTTATTTACCCTCACTAATGCAAGCCTTGCATAAATATCCATGATGGGGTCTGTAGTATGGCCAATAGATTTTGCATAACAGGTCTTCTGCCTCGCCTGTCTTAGATGTAATTTCATAAAGCTGGGCAAGCAGGTATTCCCATCTTGCCATTTCTCCTTTGTTTGTAGCATTGCTTAATGCATTCTCCAGGTGCGCTGCCGCACTATCCCACATCTTCTGCTTATAAAACGAATAGGCCTGTACTTCTTCCAGGTCATTAGCAAGGCGCCCGGGAAAAAGCGGATCGTTTTTCAATGTCAGTATTAATCCGGATGCTTCGGTAAATTGATCCTGGGCAAGATAATTTCTGATTTGCCAGAAAAAGGCATCATTACGACTTGGCGGCTCGGAAAATACCCTGCGGGGTAAACTATTTTTTTCCTTAGTGGATATACTTAATGCGCTATTGCCATCCATTGCACTGCCAATCGTTTTATAATAACCATCTTTTTCTTTTTCAGCAAAAGCATAATTGATAAACTGAAACATCAGTTGAGCAGAATCAAATTGTTGTTTTAAATAATAAGATGCGCCCCATAATAAGTAAAGATTATCAACCCAATCGCCCCGAAGGTCGTGTAATACAATACCTGTCCTTGCTTTATTTGCAATTGAATCTAATTGAATGCTGTCGGCAGCAGTTGCATCAAGCGTATAATTATAAAATGGAATCAATTCCGAATAATCATCTGTAAAGGAAGATTTGGCCCTTTCCAGCACTTCATTCAGCTTATTACTGGCGTTGAAAAAATAATTGTAATGTGTAATAGTATTTTGAATAAACCGTTTGGGAAGTGAAAACTTTTTCTGATCTGATTTTTCTGACCGCAAAATCCTGTTCTCAAATTCCTTTGGTTTCTTTATATCCAGGGCAATGCCTAACTGACCAAATGCTGGCACAGCAACCCGGCAACTAAGAAGAAAAAACGCAACAATGATTGTAATATATCTGGTCAATGACATTATGCGGCCCAAACTAAACTCTTATTAACTGAATTTCAAATAATTTAGTATAAAATTGTGCAATTTTTTTACTTCATACTGAACGCTTTAGACAAAGAACAAAAACAAACCTCATTTCATATCTTAGCCATTATATAAAATATCTGCATGACAAATCTGGAAACAGGTTCTACGCTGAAACGATTGCGAAACCGCTACCGGCTGGTAGTAATGAATGATGACACATATGAAGAAGTGGTGACATTTAAACTCTCACGTCTCAGCGTTTATATTGGTTTGAGCACAATTTTTGTTGTATTAGTTGGCCTGACAGTGGCTCTGATTGTTTTTACTCCGCTGAAATATTATATACCAGGTTATGATGACTTGAAAGTTGGCCGGGAATACAGGAATATGAAATACCGGGTCGATTCATTGGAAACGCAGGTTAATTATCAGGCTATTTATATTGACAATATAAAAAGAGTATTAAATGGTGGAGAAGCTACTATATTGGATACCACAAAGTTGCAGGTGCCCAAAGATGAATTTTCTGATGATTAGAAAGGGGGTAGTATTTCTTAAAAGAAAATATTAGTTTAGACCATTCAATATTTTCTGTATCGATTCGTATTAACTCAGGCTTGCATGAATTAAATCAAGTATCTATGTTTAACTCTAAAAACAAAACCGACATGGCGCAGGAAAAACCAACTAACGGAAACGGCACCACATTAATAGGTGCCGGCACTACACTTAAAGGAGATATCAGCAGCAACAGCGACCTTCGGATTGATGGTACGGTCATCGGCAATATCCATAGTTCTGCCAAAGTAGTTATTGGAGCCAATGGCGTAGTGGAAGGTGATATCTCCGGCAACCAGGCAGATATAATAGGTAAAGTAACTGGCAATATAAAAGCCAAGGATCTGCTCCAATTGAGGGGTGATTCTACTGTAACCGGAAATTTGTACGCTGAAAAACTACAGGTAGAACCTTCTGCTACCTTCAACGGGCAATGCCACATGGGGGCCGTAAAAACAAACGAAAAAGTTAAGGTAGATGAAGAAGAAGAAGAAGTTCTTCTCCAATAATAAGGATTTACTTCGCTATGCAGGACTGGGCACTCAAATGATGCTGGCCATAAGCTTTGCTATCTATTTTGGATTGAGGGCAGACAAATGGCTCAACAGCTTGCCAGTATTTGCCTGTATATTACCTTTGCTCACTCTGGCTGCCATTTTTTATAAATTAATGCGGCAAACTGGTAATAAATAAGCACCTTCTCAATATTAATGACTCAAAGATGAACTCAAGCAGTTTGAAGCTTCTTCGCCCGATTTTCCTCGTATTTATTTTACTGAATGCTTTTTTCCTGGTGGAAAGAGGCTGGCTGATGAAAATAAATATTGACCAGGAAGTATTGATTGCAGGCAATGTATTATTGTTTACTGTTACGCTGATTACTTTTTTATTATCCTACCGGGGCCTGAAGCATAGTAATCCCAACGTTTTTATCCGGGCAATGTACGGGGGATTTATCATCAAGTTTTTTGCTGTGGCTATTGCGGCGTTTGTTTACATCATTACCGTTAAAAAGAATGTAAACAAACCTGCTCTTTTTTTGTGCATGGGACTGTATATTGTTTATACTTTTTTTGAAGTAAATACTCTTCTCAGGATACTGAAGCAAAAAAAGAATGCCTAAAAAAGAAGTTCCCATCGCTCAATTAAATGATTATTTGCCTCCCGGTACTTATGATGCCGTATTAAACTACCTGCGCCTGCATAAAGTGCACCTGACAATCGCCAGGGAAAGAAAAAGTATTTTGGGCGATTATCGCCATAGCACCCATCACGCCAATCACAGGATAAGCGTAAATGGAAATCTGAATACCTATTCATTCCTGATCACCTTGTTGCATGAACTGGCTCACTTATTAAGTTTTGAAAAATTTGGAAACAATATCCTGGCTCATGGAAAAGAATGGAAGATGATCTATAGTAAAATGCTGGAACAATTTATACAACAAAAGATTTTTCCGCCGGATATAGAAACTGAATTAATAAGGTCATTACATAATCCTGCAGCCAGCACCTGTGCTGAAGATGGTTTGTTGCGTATACTTCGGAAATATGATACAAAGGGAACCCAGCACCGGTTATTGGAAGAATTGACACTTCATGATTTGTTCAGTACAAGCGACGGAAGGGTGTTTAAGAAAGGTGAGAAACTGCGTAAAAGATACAAGTGCGTTGAAGTTAAAACAGGCAGGGTTTATTTATTTAGTCCGGTGTATGAGGTAGCAAGCATCTGATAGTTTTATATCTATAAGAATTTTTATAACCTTCATTGGTTTGATTAGATTTGTAGCACCAAAAACTAAATGTATATGAAAAAGTTGCTACTTACAATAACCTTATCCATAGGTTTTATTTTTGCGTTTGCCCAAACAGAAAAAGGGGATTGGATGGTTGGAGGAGGTTTGCGGCTAAATACCTCAGATAATAGTACTGAAATTGCACTAACACCGGATGCCGGTATTTTTATTATTAACAACCTGGCGTTTGGTGGAAATATCAGCTTTATTTATTCTAAATATGGAGATGCAAAAGTTACTTCATTTGGTATTGGACCCTTTGCAAGATATTATTTTACTAATGCCAGGATAAGACCGATTTTGCATGGTAATCTCAATTTCCTGAGTCAAAAAACAAAAATCATTGGACTCCCTTCTTCTACAAACAATGTTACCAGTTATTTCCTTGGTGGGGGTGCTGCTATTTTTATTAGCGACCAGGTTTCTATAGACGGCCTGATGGGATACGCAAACAGCAAGGTCAAGAATTCGAGTGGCAACGGAGGATTTGCACTTACTGTAGGTTTCCAGATATACCTTTTAAGTCACCAGGTAGACAGATTGCGAAGTAAATAATTACTTCAGAAAGATATTACCATCAAGCTATATTTATCCAATGCATGAAGTTTGAACTGGTGCCGGTCAAACTATCCAGGTTTTTCAACATCCATAAACTACAGCCCGTATGTCCGCTGTTTCCCATCGGCCCCTTTAGGTAATTCAAACCCGAACCTGGCATATACTTTTAATGCCTGGTTTAATTCAGGCATGGTTTCCAGGTACACATTTTTATAGCCCGCTTCTCTTGCAAAATTTAAATTCTTCTCAATAAGCGTTCTACCCAATCCCTTACTTCTTACTTCAGGCAACAAATACATTTTTACCAATTCACAGGTATCTGCCGGTAAGCCATCTGTGGGATAAATGCCGGCTCCGCCAACAACCTGGTTATTTAATGTGGCCACAAAATATCCCGCACCTCTTTTTTGAAACAGCTCAAACAAGGCGTCTGTGGTTGTATCAAAATAGACAGTGCCAGGCCGGTTAGCGCCAAATTCACTTAGTGTATTCCGGATGATTGATGCTATGATTGCATTATCAGCAAGTTGTATTTCTCTTATGTTTATTTCATTCATAAAGCAAAAATAATAATAGAAAAAACCTGTTTCCATTAATTATTATTACGAGTGAGTTTGGGGACCGCGGGATTTTTAAATCTTTTTTAATATTAACTTTATCAGGTCATTAATCTGGTTGTAACTTTTAAAACCAAAGCTCATGATGGAAGATATCGCTCCCGCCATCCCATCTTCGAAGCCAATACAATTGCTGACAACAAAGCAACATGCCTCAACGAGGGATCTTGTTTTTGACAGTCATATTTCCTTCCTCCCTTTCATAAATTTTTTGAAGAGCAGGTCGGTGAGTAGCACCGGTACAAGAGGAAAATTCTATAAATACCTGGTAGAACGATTTGAATCGGAACCGGCCTTACTTGGTCCGGTCATTGATAGCAGTATGCTTAGCGATCACAGCGATTTGCTTGAACTGCTTGGCACCAGCCTTTTCCCATTAATATCGGAGTCGGAAAAAAATATATATACGCTGGCTCTCCCGTATCAATTTTCCATTTTCAGCGATTCTTCATTGTTTAGAAAATTATTTGTGAAAAACGATGAGCATTTTATTTTGCCGGAAAATGTCTCGGAAAAACACCTGAAACAAATTCATAGTGCACTTATCTATGAGCATGCCCTGGAAAAATTTTATGGAATTAAATTAAATGCAAATACAAACCTGGTTTATACGATAACAGATGCCGGTACAGGAATGAAACAATATTATAAACTCAGGTATGACAGACGATTTATTGATTTGCAATTAAAAGGAGAATTGCCTCCAATTCAAAACTGCGCTGTTTGCCTGAATACTTTCAGAATATTAGATCTCGATCAACAGTTAAAAACAATGCCGCTTGAATTATTTTCTGCGGAAGGATTTGGTGTGTGGGTGGCAGAAGATGTGACCATACAAGAATCGCTTGAATCTGTAAAAAAGATTTTATTAAGACAGGAAACCTGCGATACAAGTATTATCAGCGAAATAAAAGAAAATATTCATGCCCTGGTAGGATTGAATGAAGTGGAAGTAGGATTAATGCCTTATGTAAAACTCAATGGTGAATTTGTTCTGGACGAAAAATGTACCCAACATGGCCTGATGGGAAAAACATGGAAAGCAAATGATGAGGAAAGTATGCAATTATACCGGGGGAGTATCGAATTTTTGAGTGAACGGCCGGAACCTATGCCCATTCCAATTTTAAATGAGCAGATTACAAAATTCGCCCCTTTTTTAAGAAAGTTGTGGGAGGAAGGAATGAGAAGTTACCTCATCTATCCTGTAAGAAATATTGATGGCTTTTTAGGCCTTGTGGAGCTTGCATCTCCCATACCCAACCAGCTTACATCGGATGTAATGGCACGGTTGGAACCTGCTATGCCTTTGATATCGCTTGCGCTTTTAAAAAACAAGGATGCTTTTAATACGAAGATTGAAAGACTTATCAAGGAAAAATTTACTGCATTGCAGCCTTCTGTGGAATGGAAATTTGCCAGGAGCGCCTGGGAATATATGAACGGATTGGATGAAAACGGCAGTATAGCAAAAACACAAAACGTAGAATTTGAAGGAGTATATCCTTTATATGGCGCGGTGGATATTCGCAATTCATCTGTTCAGCGTAGCATGACCATTCAAAAGGATCTCAAAGCGCATCTCAACCTCATTGATGAAGTTTTGGATCAGTTACAACCTTTGATGAAGTTGCCGTTACTGGAGGAGTTAAAATTCAAAAATCAAAATTTCAGGGATACGATAGAAAAAAATACAATGCAGGCAGAGGATGAAGTGCGGATCAATGAATTTTTTGAAAACGAAGTGGCACCGGTCTTTCAGCACTTGCAGAAAGGTGGTAACCAGGTGCGGGATATTGCGAATAAATATTTTGACATAGTTAGCGATAATAACAGTTACCTGTACCGGTACAGGAATGAATATGAAAACACCTTAACTACTATTAACGAAGCTGTTCTTCAATACCTGGAAAAAGAAGAAGAAAGCCTGCAACAATCTTATCCGCATTATTTTGAAAAATACAAAACGGATGGAGTTGAATACAATATTTATATCGGTCAGTCTATTTGTCCCAACAATGGGTTTGATATGTTGTATCTGAAAAACATCCGCCTATGGCAATTAAGATCAATGGCAGAAATTGCCCGCCTCACCCACAAGCTGGTGCCTTCACTCGCCGTTCCACTACAGACCACGCAGTTATTATTGATCCATAGCCAGCCGATCACCATCAGTTTTCGGAGAGATGAAAGACGGTTTGATGTTGAAGGGTCCTACAACATCCGGTATGAAGTAATGAAAAAAAGATTGGATAAAGTGTGTATCAAAGAAACGCATGAACGATTAACACAACCCGGCAAAATAGCTATGGTTTATTCCAATCCTAAGGAAGCACAGGAATACCAGGAGTACATTTCCTTTTTGCAGAGTAAAAATGTATTAAATCCTGGTTTCGAAAATCTTGAATTGGAGGAATTGCAGGGGGTGAGTGGTTTAAAGGCTTTGCGGGTGGAAATTAATCTAAAAGAAAACGAATAGCCAGGGTAAAAAAATATATCTCTCAGCAAAGCGTTATTATATATTTTTGACGGCGTATTCCTTTATTCAGTTGGCAACGCAAATGCTACGTAAGTATCACCCGACTTGTTGCCAATTTTTCCTCCTCCACAAGCAATCACCACATATTGCCTGCCATTTACAGAATAGGTTGCCGGGGTAGCAAATCCTGAGGCGGGAAGTTTGTGCTCCCATAGCACTTTGCCGGTCTTCTTATCAAAGGCTCTTATTTTTTCATCTTTAGTAGCAGCAATAAAAACCAATCCGCCTTTTGTTACAAGCGGGCCTCCATAATTTTCAGTTCCTGTAACAGGTATTCCAAGTTTTGTTAATTCGTCATATTCACCAAGTGGTACTTTCCATAATAATTTTCCGCTATTAAGATCAACTGCATTTAGTGTACCCCATGGTGGTTTAATGCCGGGGTACCCATCCTTATCCAAAAAACGATTGTACCCGGTAAAATCATATGGCACTTCATCCAGGATATTTTTTACAACAGGAACTACGGGGTTAGTAACCTCTTTTTTTACAGGCGTACCAGTCGGTTCCTTTTCCTCTTTTTTCAAAAGATAGGCCAGCAGGGCGTCTTTTTCAGTTCCTTTAATTTGATTAAAGGCAGGCATCATATTGCGGCCATTTGCAATAAAATCACCCAATGAATTTTCGCTAAATTTATTTTCAAGGTTTAAGAGAGCTGGATAGGAGCTGCCATTACCTTTTAACTCCGGACCATGACAGGAAGAGCAATTTTTAATATAAACCGATTGGCCGGTACTTTTTAATGAATGAAGGGATAGATTTTTAGAAGGTACATCAATCATGGTTAAGGACCAGGGTAATTCGCTGGAGTTAACATACATAATACCGGTTTCTTTATCTACCGCCGCACCACCCCATTCGCCACCTCCATCAAATCCAGGAAAAATCCAAACTCCTTCTTTGCTGGGCGGAGTAAATTTGGCGCCGTATTTAACTTTATTAAATTTCTCCATAAGATCAGCATGTACTTCGGGCGTTCTGTCAGAAACATCACTGGATGTGAATTCCTGCCTGGAAAAAGTCTCCGGCAATTCAGGAATAGGTTGAGTAGGCCATGGCTCCTCGCCGGGTAAATCCGATTTGGGAACAGGAATTTCATTGATTGGAAAAACAGGTTTACCGGTTTCCCTGTCAAACACAAAAATGTAACCATGCTTGGTTGTTTGTGCTACAGCATCAATCGTTTTTCCGTTTATATTTATAGTAACTAAGTTAGGATTAGCTGCAAGGTCACGATCCCATATATCATGATGTACCACCTGGTAGTGCCAGATATATTTTCCTGTTTCCGCATCCAAAGCAATCAGGGAATTTCCAAAAAGATTTTCGCCTTTCCTGAAGCCACCATAAAAATCACCGCTTACAGTTCCTGTAGGAACATATACGATTCCTCTTTTTTCATCAACTGACATTCCTGCCCAGCTATTGGCACCACCCAATTTTTTCCAGGCATCTTTATCGGGCCATGTTTCATAACCTTTTTCACCGGGATGCGGTATCGTATGAAATGTCCATTTCAAAGCACCGGTTATTACGTCAAATGCCCTTATATCCCCTGGTGCAGCATCTGCAGTTTCTAAAACGCGGCCACTGATGATCAGGGAATTTTTATAAATAACGCCTGGCGTTGTACCTGCAATATAAGGATTGTAAGTACCCGGCTCCCGGTCTACATTTTCAGTAAGATCGATGTATCCTCTTCCTCCAAAACTCATAATGGGTTTGCCGTCTATAGCATTAATGGCATATATTTTTGAGCCGGGACTATAGAAAATCCGTTTTTGTTTGCCATCCTCACTTTGCCAGTACATTACACCTCTCATTACTTTATAAAAGGACGACGGATTATTTATGCCTTCTGCGTCAATCATGGAAGGATGGAACTGCCATTTCAGGTTACCGGTGGCTGCATCGAGCGCCAATAATTTTGACCATGGGGAAACACCGTATAATATGCCATCCACCATGATGGGATTACATTGTATCTGTGAACGGTTTCCTGTGTCTTTGTCGCCGGAGCTGAAAGTCCAGGCCACGGCCAGTGTTGAAACATTTTCAGGATTGATCTGATCAACAGTAGAATAACGGTTTCCGTCTTTATTTCCGGCATATGCAGGCCAGTCGGAATGATCTGATATACTTGTTTCGTTTTTGCATCCAAAAAAAGTAAGAGACAATAGTAAAATAACAAGAATCGGTGATTTCAATTTTATATTTTTAAAATTGGTTACGAATATCGCTTTTTAAATTTTTGAAATGTAAAGCAGACTATCTTATTGATATTTTTTTGTAAATAAAAAGGTTGGTAAATCCCTTAGGCTACGGGCTGAGGCAGAAAAATTGAAAAAGCAGAACCTATACCCGGGGCTGATCTGACAGTTAAAATGCCCTTGTGATTCTCTGCAATTTTTTTGCATATGGCAAGGCCGACCCCGGTGCCGGAGTAATCATCTTTATTATGTAACCGTTGAAACATTTGAAATATTTTATCTGAATTAATTTCATCAAAACCGATACCATTATCGGCAAATTCAATTTTCCATGCATCAGATGAAAGCAGGTTTTCCTTTACCCCGGCTTTTAATGTTTGTGCCGCTATTTTTATATGAGGCTTTACTCCGGATTTTGAATATTTTAAAGCATTTCCTATCAGGTTGGTGAATAATTGATCCATTTGAAACGGCACTGCCTGGATGGTAGGAAGATCAGAGTACTCAATTACAGCGGCCTTTTCCTGGATACTTTCGTTTAATGTTTCTAAGGCTACAGCTGCCGTAAGGTTTAAATCAAGTTTTTGGAAATCCCTTGCTATGGTGTTGGTTTGAGCATACTGCAACACAGAATTAATGAGGTTTTGCATTCTTTTTGCCGAGGCAATGATGCGATTAAAATAACTTTTTCCTTCTTCAGATAAGCGGGGTTGTTCCGTTCTCATTATCTTATCCGCAGTAATTTCTATTTTTCTCAAAGGTTCCTTCAGGTCGTGGTTGGTTATAAAAGAAAAAGAAGCCAGGTCATCATTTTTCCTTTCAAGTTCCAGGTTTTGCTCTGTGAGTTGATCATTGATAGTTTTTATTTCTGCTATTCTCTCATTTACTTTTTGTTCCAATACTTCGGCATTATATTCTGATTTGATTAATAATTTACTTTCGGCTTGCAGCCTGAAAAAAGAAAACATCAATACAGCTAACGAGAAAAATGAAAAAATTAAAATGAATACCGAAGCTCTTTTTTCTTCTTTATGTTTTACACTGATTCGCTGGCTTAGCAAATGGTCTTCTTTTTTTTCCATCATGCTGATTTGATCTCTTGCAGAGTCGGTTACTTGTTTGCCATAAAATAAAAAATTTTCCAGTTGCCCTGTGCTTATATCCTGCACGGTATCTATAACACTACTTAATAAACCGAAGCGATTATTAACCAGGCCAACAAATGCGTTCAGATTCTGAATTTGTTCCGGGTCGTCAGATACCAAAGAATCCAATGATGAAATTATTTTTGGAATAGCCCTTTTTGATGATATAAAAGTATTTAAGAAAACGCTATCCCTGGTGAGCAGGTAGCCCCTTTGAGCTCCTTCGGCGTCAATTAGTGTGCCCATCGCCATCTCTAGTTTTAATTTTACCTGATAGGAGTGATTTACCCACTCAGAAGATATCTTCTGCTGTTCAAACCTGTGATAAGAAAAAATACTGAGTGTCAGTAAAACCAGCGCCGAAGCAAGAAAAATAAAATATGACCAATTAAACCTCATTGTAAGTGGAACGAATTTAATTATTAATCAGAACACAAAAAAACCCGTACTCAGGAGTAGCGGGTTCTGTATTCTGTATTTAGTTTTATTATCAGGCCACTGCTTTCTTTACCAACTCCGCTGCTTCACTCAGCAAAATAGCGGATTGTACTTTCAAGCCACTTTCATCAATTAATTTTTTTGCTTCTATAGCATTAGTACCCTGCAAACGAACAATGATCGGAATATTGATATTGCCCAGATTTTTATAGGCATCAATAACACCCTGGGCTACACGATCGCAACGAACGATACCACCAAATATATTGATCAGGATAGCTTTTACTGCGGGGTCTTTCATGATGATTTTGAAACCTGCTTCAACTGTTTGTGCATTTGCTGTACCACCTACGTCAAGGAAGTTGGCAGGCTCACCACCACTGAGTTTGATCATATCCATGGTTGCCATGGCAAGTCCGGCACCATTTACCATACAGCCTACATTGCCATCCAGCTTTACAAAGTTCAGATTGTATTTTCCGGCTTCTACTTCTGTAGGATCTTCTTCCGTTACGTCTCTCAACGATGCCAGGTCCGCATGACGCATCAGTGCATTATCATCCAGGTTCATTTTACAATCCACCGCTACTGATTTTATCATCCGCAGCTTTGAACAGTGGATTTATTTCCAGCATGGAGCAATCAAGACCCACATAGGCATTGTACAAATTGGTAACAAACTTTACGCAGTTTTTGAATGCCTCACCACTCAGGCCCAGATTGAAAGCAATCTTTCTTGCCTGGAAAGCCTGCAACCCACCGGAAGGATGTACCCACTCTTTAAATATTTTTTCCGGAGTATCATGTGCAACATCTTCAATGTTCATACCGCCTTCGGTGCTGTACATGATCACATTCTGTCCTTTGCTGCGATCGAGAAGAATAGATAAGTAAAATTCTTTTCTGTCGCTGGGTCCATCATAATACATATCCTGCGCCACCAATATTTTATTCACCACTTTTCCTGCAGGACCAGTTTGTATTGTTACCAGTGTACCGCCCAATAATTTTTTGGCAATATCAACTGACATCCTCCAGGTTTTTGCCAACTTTCACACCATTGATACCCGTTTCTTTCACTGTTCCTTTACCGCGGCCACCGGCATGTATCTGCGCTTTTACCACGGCGAAATTGCTTCCGTATTGTGTTTTGATCTGGCGGTAGGCTTCTTCCGCTTCATGCACGGTAGGTACAGGCAAAACCTTCCTGTACGGGAACATTGTATTTTTTCAATAATTCCTTGGCCTGGTATTCGTGGAGATTCATGGTTAAAAAAATTTGTTGCGAAGATAGGGATAAAGAGATAGCGGGAGCCAGGGGCCCGAATGTCAAATAATGCAATAAATCGGAATCTTATAACCGGGGATAATTCTATGGATTCAACGGACACTCATGAATGAAATTTTTTGAAAGGGTATGCGTTGCATTAAAACAAATTACTTTAAAGAAGGCCTTTAACATTTTTAATTCCAAAATCTACGCAGGTCGCCTTAATTTGCAGCGGATTCAAAACATGATTGTTATTAATTACGAAGCATTGTCCAACTTTCTTATGTAATGCTTTATGAAAGATAGAAACTGCTCAACTTTTAAATCTATTTCAGGCTGGCACAAAAAATTATATACCTCTTACTGATCTTGCTTTTCTATTTCTCTGTGCAGGCTTTTTCCCAGCGTGGCCTGATACGGGAAGGAGGAGGACGCCTGAAACAATTAGGTGGTAAAATGTCAGGCGGCGCCAATACAGACAGTCTAAAACGAAGAGACAAAAACGAAGATTCCATTACGGTCCGTTTTCGCTATCTTGATTCCACCCGTAACTATTTATTGGATTCATCCATTGATGATTTTACCCGGAGGTTTCCGATACCCGCCACTAATATTTATTTAGGAAATAACGGATCAGCTTCCCGGTCTATTTTATTTTCCCCCATACTGCAACCGGGTTGGGATCCGGGCTTTCATGCTTTTGATATTTATAAATGGTACATTGGAAAAAGTGAGGTTTTTTAATACCACCAGGCCTTATTCTGAATTGAATTATATGCTGGCCAGCCGGTCAGAACAGGTGATAGAGCTGATGCATACACAGAATATAAAACCCAATTTCAATTTTTTCTTTCAATACCGGCTGATCAATGCCCCGGGTTTTTTTAAAAACCAAAAAACAAATCACAATAATTACCTGTTTACCTCCCGGTATGAATCAGTCAACAAACGATATAATGCCTATTTCGTTTTGCTGGGAAATAAATTGCAGGCTGGTGAGAATGGTGGAATTCAGAAGGACAGTTTATTGAAGGATCCTGATTTGAAAGACCGGTTCAATATATCTACAAAGCTGGGTGGTGACCGCAGAATTTGGAACCAATTTCTTCAGTACGGATGTGGGTACGGGAAACAGGTATAGTGAGTTTACTGTATTGCTTCGCCAGCAATATGATTTTGGTAAAAAAGGATTCTATTGTTACGGATTCTACGGTTATTCCTTTATTTTATCCCAGGCTACGCTTTGAACATACATTTCAATACAGCCAGCGAAAATATAAGTTTCGTGATTATGTATGGCGATTCCGCATATTACAAAGATAATTATGACACCACTTTTGCCGGCAGCCAGGATACATTTCAATTAAAGGATCAATGGAAGGAGATGATCAATGATTTTTCTATTTATCAATATCCTGATGCCAGGAATCTTCACCAATTTTTTAAAGTAGGTGCGGCCATTCAAAATATTTCGCTGGTGAATAGTAAAGGAAATAAAAATTTCTTTAATGTTTTTGGTCATGCGGAATACAGAAACCGGACCCGCAACCAAAAATGGGATATGCTGGCCAATGGCAAATTATATTTTACAGGGTTAAATGCAGGAGATTATCATGCGTATGCCAGTTTGCAGCGATTTGTAGGGAAAAGATTGGGTTATGCACAGGTGGGTTTTGAAAATGTCAACCGGACACCTTCCTTTATTTTTGACCCGCGCAGTAGTTTTTATCTTTTGAAAACCGGTAATGATTTTAAGAAAGAAAATACAGCCCACTTGTTTGCTTCATTGTTTCAACCTGCACTGCGGCTTAAATTATCCGGGCATTATTACCTGCTAACAAATTATACCTATCTAAGAAATTATTATCAATTTCAGCAGGAAACCACTTTGTTCAATATGCTGCAAGTTGATTTACAAAAGACAATAAAGATTGGAAAAAGGTGGAACTGGCATGCTGATATTTATTTCCAAAAAACAATTGGAAATGCGCCGGTTAATGTCCCATTGGTCTTTACCCGAAACCGGATAGGATATGAGGGCAACCTGGGATTTAAAAACCTGGATATTGCTTTTGGAGCTGAAATGAGGTATCATACTCCCTATAAGGCAGATGGCTATTCTCCTGTTTTGGGCCAGTTTTTTTACCAGGACAGCATTCAGATCAAGAACCCGATGCCGGATATTGCTGGTTATGTCCATTTTCGAATCAAGTCATTTAAACTTTATTTCAGAGCCGAAAATTTAAATACAGCGCAAGTCAATGATGGCTTTGGATTTACAAGAAACAATTTTGCCGCTCCGGGTTATCCCTATCCGGGTTTATTGATAAGGCTGGGCGTATACTGGAGCTTTGTTAACTGATTGAGAAATTTGGACAGCGTCTTCCGGGCGACTTTTATTATCCGTTATTGCGATTATCTTTGTACAGTTAATGAGAAAAATAATCTTATCTATAGTTTTATTGAGTTACCTGGTTGCCAGCAGTGGGGTCATCATTAATTTTCACTATTGCATGAACAACCTGGCTTCTACGGGTATTTTTGAGCCGGAAAGCAAAAAATGTGGTCAATGCGGAATGCATACCGATGATTCAAACGGTTGCTGCAGGGACGAATCGAAGATGGTAAAGATGCAGAATGACCAGCAGCCATCTTCCTCTTTATCTTATGTTCTTCCTTCTTTAAGCACCCTGCTTCATTTGCCTTCCAATTTTATTGTTGTTTCGATATTTAATATTTCTGCGGCAAAATATTTTATCAGTCATTCCCCTCCTTTATTATCTGAGCAGGATAGATACCTGCAAAATGGTGTTTTCAGAATTTGAGATTTCTATAAATGTATAACAGGCGGTATGTTATCATTTATTTTTCAGCATGCTTTTCCTGTTTAACAGTGGCCGGTTAAAACCAGGCTAAAGTTATGAATAGCAGGAAAAAGCCTTTGTTGTATTCGTTTAATACATATCAATTTAAATTTTTGTTTTTCAACTTTCAAAAAAAATCAATCATGAAAACGTATAAATTATTTTCTTTATTTACCATTTCAATGGCCATCACTGCCATGTCATTTGCACAAACAGCAAAAACAGAATCAATTCCGGTCTCCGGAAATTGTGGCATGTGTAAAAACAATATTGAAAAAGCCGCAAAAAAGGCAGGAGCTTCTGAAGCGGAATGGGATGTGGAAGCCAAGTCACTTACTGTTAAATACAATAGTTCAACAACTAATGCAGCTAAAATCCAGGAATCCATAGCCGCTGTTGGTTATGATACCCGGGATGTAAAAACCACAAAAATTGCATATGATAAGTTACATGGCTGCTGCAAATATGACCGTACGGAAGTCGCAGGAAATGAAGATCAGCAAATGGATTGCTGCAAGGATGGAAAATGTAGTAAACCTGGCCATGATGGTAAAAATTGTTGTCAAAAGGCTGACTCTAAAATGGATTGCTGTAAGGATGGTAAATGCAGTATGCCCGGGCACGATGGTAACAATTGCTGTAAAAAAGATCATTAATCACATAAAATAATAACAATGAAAAAATTGTTTTTTATAGTAATGGTAATGACAATTGTTACAACGTCGGATGCGCAGTTTAATAGAGCCACGTTGCAGGCTACGGGTCTTACCTGTGCCATGTGCAGTAACGCTATTCATAAGGCCCTGCTTGAAGTGCCATTCATTGAATCCGTAAAATCGGATATTAAAAATTCAGCTTTCAATATGGTATTCAGGAATGATAAGGAAGTCAATATTGATGCCTTGCGGAATGCCGTTGAAGACGCAGGTTTTTCTGTGGGAAGCCTGAAGATGACCGGAAATTTCCACGAATTGAAAATTAAGAATGATCAACATGTAGTGTTGGGTAGGGACGTATTTCATTTTCTTGGGGTTCGGGACCAGGTTTTGAATGGAGAAACTACGATCACAGTGGTTGATAAAAATTTTTTATCGGCCAGGCAATTTAGAAAGATCAGCGGCGCTTCCGGGATGACATGTGTGCAAACAGGTAAAACGGATAAAGATTGTTTGAAAGAAGGCGTACCTGTAGAAGCTAGAGTGTATCATGTTACCATTTAATAAGAAAGTCTGGAGGAGCTTATTAGTTGGGCAATGGAAGTTATTTGGATAGATTTTGTCAGAAATGGCAATTGAACAGGTTCTTTTTTGTGAATTTGATAATTTTCATTGCTCAACTTTATTTTGCATGTACTATTTTAAACAAGGATTTTAATACTTTATCCAATGAATTTTATAAAAACAGCCGCTATTATTATTTGTCTCTTCGCTGTTCATTTTTCTTTTGCGCAGCAGGAAGTGGCCAATATTGCAGACCCCAGGCTTCAGATCAAGCTTCCCACTGTTCAAGGGGATTCCATCACACTTGCCTCACTGAAGGGCAAAGTTGTGTTACTTGATTTCTGGGCAAGTTGGTGTATGCCATGCCGGGCTGCCAATAAAAGACTGGTAAAGATTTATGATAAATACAAAGAGAAAGGGTTTGAAATATTCAGTGTGTCGCTTGACGAAGACAAGAAAGACTGGCAAAAGGCAATTATAAAAGATAAAATAACCTGGTTGCAGGTAAACGATCCTCGCGGAAGCTGGAATGCAAAAACAGCCGCTGATTGGAATATTTCGGTATTGCCAACTTCTTTTCTTATTAATAAAAAGGGCGACGTGGTAGCTATTGATCCGGAAGGCAGAGAATTGGAGAAAGGGATCAATGAACTTTTACAGGAATAAAAGCCCGGTAAAATGAATATGCTACTAATTCCTTTGTACCGGATACGTATTTGTAAAATTTTGGTATGAAACAATTTTTTTTATTGATAATTATTTCGGGATCGTTTATGGCCGGTAATGGCCAGGAGCTATATGTATATTCGGAGCCGGCATCTAATATGCCTGCTAAATCGGTTTCCGTAAAATTAGGTGCTATGTATGGTCAGGGCGTTCATAGCAGCCGAATCCTGCAGAGATATACTCCTGAATTGATGTTGGGGTTGAGTAAAAACTGGATGATACATTCCACTTTTACTTTCTCAGATATGCACAAGCCTGATTTTAATTTTGAATCTGCACGGTTGTATGCCAAATGGCGATTTCTTTCTCTTGATGAAATTCATAGACATTTCAGAATGGCGGCTTTTGGTGCGGCAACCTATAGCCGTAATCAACTTGACCATAATGAAATTAATCTGATGGGTGATCAAAGTGGTTTGCAAGCCGGATTAATCGCTACCCAATTATGGAACAAACTGGCTGTGTCGGGTACGGCCAGTTTGAATGAAGTTTTAGATAAGGGAAGAAGAAAAAAAGTGGATCCTCAACAGCATGTGTACCGTTCCTTAAATTATTCATTATCGGCAGGCTTTCTTGTTTTGCCGGTTGAATATACCAGTTATGAACAATTGAATCTCAATATCTACCTTGAAATGCTGGGATCAAGAAACCTTGACTGGCAGGGAAGTAAATACTATGTTGACCTGGCACCTGCTTTGCAATTAATATTTAACAGCAACGGCAAATTAAATTTAGGCTACCGTTTCCAGATAGCAGGGGATATTTACAGGCTGATGGATAAAAGTTTTTATGTTAGTTATGAGCATACTTTTTTTAATGTGCTAAAAAAGAAAAAATAATCAGACGGCTGCCTGTTAAATCATTAATCGAAATGGAATGCAAAAAAAAAGCCCCTCATTGCTGAAGGGCTTTGTCAATAGTTTTATAATTCAGTTGCCGGTCTCGGAAATTTTATCCAGACATCATCACCCGTTCTGTCAATGGGCAGTTGCGCCAGTCGATCATAACGCCGCATATCTATCCATCGGTGACCCTCACCGAATAAAGAATACCGGCGTTGCCTCAATATTTCTGTGATAAGACTATTCAGATCCGTCGGTCCTGCATAATCTCCCAATGATGCGGCTCTCCGAATTCTGTTAATAGCTGTTTCAGCGTTGGTTGGATTTCCTGATTGTGCCTGTGCTTCGGCATATAACAATATCAATTCTTCATTGCGGATTATGGGTATAGGATCAATATTCGTTTTATAAACAAAAAAATCGTAGTCGCTTGTCAAACCATCCTGCGCTGCAGAAGATGTGCGTTTTGGTGCTTTACTCAAACGAGTATCTCCGGCTGACGCATCGGTTATGAAAGCTGGTTGCGCCACACGGACTTCAGCGGGAGGTGTGTTAAGAGGGAAAAACATGGGATTTAATAAATCACCGCCTGCCGTGGAATAAATGTAGTAGGCACCATCAGTCAGACTTCCGGTCAGATTTAAGAATGATTCTGAAAGTGCCGTAGTAGCCAAAGCCCAATCTTTGCGGTAAGCAGCCACCCTGGCAGCCAGAGCTCTGTTGAATTTGGAAAATTCGCTGGCCACGTTGCTGTAAAGAGTTGTTTTAAATGGAAACGTAACCGAATTTCCTTTCAGATCTGCATTGGCCTCATTCAATAAATTTTGAATGGCATTAAGCGATTCATCTTTTGAAAGAAAAGGGCCCAGGTTATCAGGATTAGCAACGTCTACCCGGATGCCATTATCATATTGCTGATTAAACACAAGCAAGAGTTCGTGAGCTTTCACGGTTTTGGCATAGGCTATAGATGCTTTCCGTTGCGCATCGGTTATGGCAGCCTTTGTATTTCCCAAAGCTTCAATAAGTATATTGGCGTTTTTGACTACCCTGTATCGGGCATCAAATGTATTGGTGGTATAAAAAGTATTGTTATCAAGCGTAGCACTTCCTTTACCCAGTAAGTCAGATGTAAAACGAGGGTCTGAAGTGGAGTAACGATAATATTCTCTTCCGATCACACTAACTCCGTCAAAATAAAAGTTCATATCGCTGCGCATAGTAGCTTCAATACCTACCACCAGGTTTTGTAATTCACCAATAGAGGCATTTTGAGTAATGCCTTCAACGCTGGGATTGTTTGGATCAAGTATGGGATCCACCTTACAGGAAGACCAACCCATCAGAGCACAAAACAAAATCCATATTGGAATGAACCGGTTAATATTATTTGGATATTTCATGATCATCTTTTTTAAATGTTGACGATTAAAAAGTAACGGACACATTAAAATGAAAACTTTTTGCCGAGGGGAATGGTGTTACTTCCACGTTACTGGAAATTGCATCAATTCCAAAATTTGATACTTCCGGATCATAACTATTATAATCAAAAACATTGATCAGGTTTCTTCCGGAAAAACCAACTTTTACCCTGGCAATATCCCTGAACCAAGTTCCCGGCATTGTATAGGATAAACCTATTTCTCTTACGCGGAAGTAAGATGCATCCTCTACCCAGGGACGTGCAGAAGTACCTAAGATTGAAAGGCGGTAGGCTCCGTTTGCATTTTGCCCTGTTGGGTCCAATGATTTTCTATCATAATCAGGGGAAGTGCCAAAAATATCACTCAGTAAAGTACTCAGGTTAATATTTTCTCCTCCTTTTTTCCAATGAGTCAGCACAGATAATTCAAAATTTTTCCAGTTTACGTTGTTGCTGAATGATAAATTAAAATCAGGTTCTGCATTACCATAAACTGCTAATCCCGTAACAGGATCTACTTTATCACCGGGACCTCCTATGCCTACGAGCTGAGTGGGGCTTTTCCCTTTTGCAATCCGGTAGGTTCCCAGTGTAGCGCCAAATGCCCCATCATTAAAATCGGGAACATCGAGCCTGGTAATTTTTGCTTTGTTTTTCCACCAATTGGCCTGCAAAGTCCATCTCCAATTATTATTGACAACAGGAGCTGCATTGATCCCTATTTCAATTCCTTTATTTTGAATGGCGGCCACATTTTTCCATACATTTTGAAACCCGGATGAGCTGGACGATTCCACTTTCAATAAAAGATCCTCTACATCTTTAACATACCAGGTAAATTCTAAACTAATTCTGTTTCTGAATGCACCGGCATCAAAACCGAGTTCCAGTTCCTTTTGCCTTTCTGGTTTCAAATTTTCATCACCTCTTGTTACATCTACTATGGAACCTGTCGTCGAATTAAAATTGGCAGGCACCAGTGATGTATAGATAGCACCAAAAGGAGCGAAGTTTCCGGATTCGCCGTATGCGGCACGCAATTTCAATTGACTGATAGTCTTCAGTTGTGTAAGGGGAAGAATATTAAAGGCGGCAGATGCCTTTGGATAATAGAATAATTTATCAGCATCGCCATTTCGGCTCGATTTATCGCCTCTCAAACCCAGTGTTGCAATGACGATGTCTTTATAATTAAGCTCCTCCTGTACAAAAAAACCACGGTCTTTTGAAATGTTGCGGTTCTGTTCGGCCTGTATAGATCCTGCCTGGTCAATGTTAGTTTGTGTTCCTATCAATTGCGTTGCCGTGTTGACTATAGTATTTAAATCTATATTGAGAGAATTAATACCTCCCTGGGTAATGAACTTGATATTATTGCCAGGGCTATATTCATATACAGCCAGCGCTGATATATTTGAATTCCGGGTTACCGTGGTTCCTACAATGGAAGCACCGTTTGTACCATTGCCGTCCTTTTGAAACTGAAGAACAGCAGGAAATAAACCCAGGGTGTTCAACGTATAATAATCGATACCGCCAAGTGCAATAATTTTTACATCATGTTTTCCTTTGTTAAACACTTTGAGGGTAGTACGTCCTCCTAATAATATACGATTGACTTTTTCATTATTAGTGATCAGGTCCCGCGTTTGAACAAAGTTTGATGGAGCCAGGGGATTATTTGGATAGTTTCCGTTGGCATCCGGGTACAGGTTGACCCAGGATGGAGTTGATACAAAGGAAACACCCAATGTAGTGCTGGTATTATCATTATTGAAAAATCCGCGATTCGCATCCGATTCAACGTAATTAGCATTAAGTGACAGGTCAAGGAATTTAGTGAGTTTTTGATCAAGATTCAGCCGGAAAGAAGTTTTTTCATAACCGGTTTTTTTTACAATTCCTTCATCATCTCTCCTCGTAAAACCGGCATAATAAGAAGTTCTGTCATTTCCCCCGCTTACACTTAATCTTGTGTTGCTCATGAACCCATTGTTTCCATATAATTCATCTTCATAATCATTAATTTTTCCACCGTTAGCATTATAAACATTCAAACCATTTGGACCGTAAGCGGCCCGCACCTTAGCCGTATCCCATTGCCGCTGGCCCAATTTTTTTAATTGCGTTTGCCAGCCTACCGATTGGCCAATTTCTATTTTGGGTTTACCGCTTTTTCCTTTTTTTGTTGTAATAATCACCACACCGGCTGCCGCCCTGGCTCCATATATAGCGGCAGTAGAGGCTCCTTTTAAAATTTCAATACGTTCGATATCTTCCGGATCAAGGTCTGCAACCCGGTTTGATGGATTGTCCTGGAAATCTGTACTTCCCTGGCCGGCTGCCTTGGAAACAGAATTTAACCCTGCCTGTATAGACGAGTTGTCATAATAAATTCCATCAACTATAAAAAGGGGCTGGGAATTTCCTACCAGGGATGTTATACCCCGCAATTTAATAGAGATGCCGCCTCCGGGTGCACCGGAGTTAGCGGATATATTAGCGCCGGCAAACTTTCCATACAGCGCTCCGTCAACTGTTGCCTGTGTGGTAGTGCCTACTAATTGTTTTGCAGAAACCGTTCCAACCGCATTGGCCAGGTTAGACCGCCTGATGGAAGAAGCCAGGCCGGTTACTATTACTTCATCCAGGTTTCCTACATCTTCTTCCATCTTTATTAAAAGATCACTCACACTGCTACTCACTGGCACCGTCTGCGTTTTAAGACCTATAAAAGAAATTTCCAAAATTCCCCCCTCTGCGGGTACAATTAAACTGAACTTGCCGTTGGCATCTGTGGAGGTGCCCACCACGGAGTTTAAAAGTTTTACAGATGCGCCCAGAACGGGTTTCGCCTTCGCATCCGTAACAGTTCCTGAAACATTTAGTTGTCCGATTACCCATAAGGGAGCAATAAGGAACCATAAAAACTGAAATAGCCGGAGTTTTGACTTTTCCATGCTTTTGATTTTTGAATGTGAATAATAATAATAAATAAAAAAGGATCTGATCAGAAAGAGTCGCATAAGGAAGTTTCGCTGCTGAATATTTCAGGTATCAATTTTGTATCTGCGACAATTGTGACCAGCTGCTCATGTGATAGGGTTTCGGAATTAGTTGCAATAACAATTTACATATTCAAAAGGAGACAAAGGGCGGAAAGGAACTGCTGCTTAGAAACACAATAGGGTAAATTTTTTTACCTTATTATTTCAAGCACCCTATCTTGCAAAACAATATACAAACCCTTCAGGTCTCCACTTTGTTTCGTGTATGTATTTAAAGAAGATGTTGATATTCTTGGATAAGAGATCTTAAATATATATCCCGGTTATTTCAATTAAGCAGGATTTGAATGCAAATTAATCATTGGCCGAACAATTTAATCAAATCTGTTTCAATTTACCGGTTTTCGCTGCCGGTAGTAATAATTTGCATGCATCAGGAATGAAAGTTAGAGAGGTTTGAACATCTGTCAGTTGGTTGTCATTAAGGAAGTTTATCCTACCCCAAATTTGTTTTTCAAATTAATGATACCTTTACGGTGTCTATGATGAAAAAGTTTTTGATTGCCATATTAGCTATCGTTTACATGACTACCAATATGGGGGCTACTGTAAATTTTCATTATTGTATGGATAAGTTGGTGGCTTGGGATTTAGGTAAAAATGCTCCTGAGAAAAAATCATGGTCAAACTGCGGCATGGAAAAAACAGACGCAGACAAACATTGTGATTATGAATCCCAAGGTTGTTGCAAAGATGAACAGAAACTTGTTAAGTTAGCGAATGACCAAAAGGTCGCCAGAGGCTCAGTTCACCAGGTACCGGTAAGAATTGAAGATGAAAGTCTTGTTTATTCCGATTACTCTTTTGGTATTCTTTCCTCAAGCAAAGAGCAAAATCCTTATGCTAATTCCCCTCCGCCCCCCGCTATGTCCTTATTTCTGCTCAATTGTGTTTTCCGCATATAATACCTCCTACAAATCTTCCCTTTTATTCTTTTAACGGCCTATCAGCATTTATATTTGCCGGATTAGTTTGTTTAGGTTTGTGTACCCTTTATTGGCTTATTTGAATTGAATGACCTGGCCAAGGTGTTATCACTTGTTGCTTATAAAATAAAAGTTTTTGAAATGAAAAGCATGTTCTGTCTATTAGTGTGGTTTATTTTATCTGGCGTAACGGTTCATTCCCAAAAGAATGCCAGTGGGATATATCTCAGCCAGGCAGATTTTGAAAATAACATACTCAGCTATGTCAGGGAAAAAAACACCCGAACAACAAAAATTAGGTTCCATGAATTTATTGAGAAACCCTTTATTACTGTTATTCAGAATGGAACTAAGGAGAAATTTTTCAAAGATGAAATTTTCGCCTATAAGAATAAAAAAAACATTATTCGTACCTGGAATTTTACAACATATAACCTGGTTAGTAAAGGAGTATTCTGGTTATATTCCAGGGACATTTATCCCACCCGGGGAAAGGGAATAAAAAAAGAAAGAAAATATTTTTATTCCTTATCGGGCGAGAGTGAAATACTTCCTATGACCATTTATAATCTGAAGAAATCTTTCCCTAACAATCAATTGTTTCATGGATTTTTAGAAGCCAGGTTTAGATGCAATTCAGGGACATCCCCGTTCAATTCAGTTGAAGCCAATATTGGAATCAATCGATTTTTGGAATCAACCATTTTTAATGAGTAATAAAAGAACCTGAGAAATATTACTAATTGCTTTATTAGTTAGTTGTGCATTTTCAATTTTAAGTTGCTCCGGGAATAACAAAAGTGCAACCGCTAAATATACTTGTTATATGCATCCCACCGTAATTCAGGATCGTCGCTTTCTTTGTCCTGTCTGGAAAATGGATTTGACAAAACAGAATCTGATCTGAATGGAATTGGAAGTGCGTCTGAAAAAGTTAAGATGAGTTCTGATCAATTCGTAGCCATGATACACCGTATGTCCATGCCGGATTTACAAAGCTTAATGCGGAAGTGGATGCCCGAATTAATAATGTATTGCTTCATTATATGCCGATAAAAAAATCACTTGTTATCGGGGAAGAAGGTGAAGAAAAGAATGGGGCGTCCTTATATATACAGCGAAATTAAAATGCCAGGTTGTGGCAAAGTGGCGCAGGTTATCAATCAATCGAACCTAAAAATTATTAATCGTTAACAACAAAACATCAGAAATTATGAAACAGTTTGTAATTGCAATTATGGCAGTAGCAACGGTATCGTTTGTTGCCTGCAACAATGGATCTGATTCTGCAAACAAAAATGAAAGTAACGGTCATGCAGATATGGGGATGGAATCAACAGGAACAATTTCCGCCGGTAAAAAAGATGTGGAGGTTATCCAGGCATCGTTTTCCAATGTGAATTCGGATGTATCCGCACATATCAATGAGGTATTAGGCCATTATTTTCATGTAAAGCATGCATTGACACAGGATGATGCCACAGAAGCAAAAAACGGAGCTACTATGTTGCTGAAAGTGCTCAGCAGGTTTGACCAATCCTTATTACCTGCAGAACAGAAAACAGAATATGCAAAGCAGATACAATCAATAAAGGAACACGCAGACGCAATTGTAAAAAGTGCTGATTTAGATAATATGCGAATGCATTTTTCAGAATTATCAAAGCCATCTTACGAATTAGTAAAAGCATTTGGTGCTGGGAAAAAAGTTTACTATAGTCATTGCCCAATGGCCCTGGATAATAAAGGAGCAGATTGGTTAAATGAAACGGCTGCTATTCAGAATCCATATATGGGCACCCGAATGCCCACATGTGGCACAGTGGAAAAAATAATTGAATAAAAATAATAACGTCTGCAGCCAGAAGTAAAGAAATTAGTTTAGAACCAGTTGTTGATAAAACCAAATAAATAATTCAGAAGTATAAGTATTTTTCATTTTGAAATAAGTATATAATTTTTACTCATAGAGGCTGGCCTTTGAAAGGGTGTTTTTGATGTTCGCTAAAATCAGATATATGAAATAATTACTGTGCATTAATAATTGTACCAACACTCAAGATATTTTCTAATTAATATCTGTTCAATATCAAATATTACTTAAACAACGCAGAAAAAATTGCAATTAGTTCCATGATATGGGACAATTTTTCCCTGACATTAAAAGTTCAGACTAAATTTTACTACTCAAAACGATAACGGCATTATTTTTCGGGCTGATTACAACGAAAATTAAAATCCGTTTTACATTAAAAATCATTAGTTATGAGTCACAAAGAAAATCAGTCATTGATTGAATCACTGAACAATTGTGCGGCAGCCTGTAATCATTGTGCTACCGCTTGCCTGGATGAGCAGGATGTAAAAATGATGGCCAGGTGTATTAAACTGGACATTGATTGTGCAGAAATTTGCAGTTTAGCGGCCGGTTTTGTAGCCAGGGGATCAGAACATGCCAGTCATGTACTTGCTGAATGTGCCGACCTTTGCAACGCATGCGCTGATGAATGCGAAAAACATGCAAAGCATGGAATGGAACATTGCCGGGAATGTGCCGAAGCTTGCCGGAAATGTGCGGAAGCATGTAGCGAAATGGCAAATGCCTGATAAATTAAGTTATTTGAAAAAGGGCCAGTTATTATCTGGCCTTTTTTCGTGTTGCGTCAAATTTATCCTGCAAACTTTAAGAGGATGTTGTTTTTATAAGCAAATAATTATATAAACTATTGTCTGAATTTTATAAGCAACTAGTTTATTGGAAAATGTAATTTTAGGCAACCATTTTACCTGTAAAATAAAAGGATAAAGAAATTTGTATGGGCTAACTTTGATTAAGTGAAAAAAGTAATTATCATATTATCAATGCTTATTTATGGCACCGCAACTATGGGTGCTACGGCTCACCTTCATTTTTGTATGAATGAATTTGTTGGCTGGAGCTTATTTCAAAATAAAGACAACAAATGTGGCAAATGCGGAATGCAGGACCGGAATAAAGAAGGATGCTGTAAGGATGAGCATAAGTTGATTAAACTAAAGATCGATCAGCAGAAAACAGATAATTCTTTCTTTAACAAATTGGCTCCGCTGCCTTTGGCAATTCCGCAATTTGAAATTGCTATACATCCTGTAATACAAAATCTTTCTGGTATCTATGTTTCTCTTCCTCCTCCAGATATACGATGGCCATCATTGAATATTCTTCACTCCCAGTTTCTGATTTGATTTTTATTGATATGGATACGCTGGTCCTGATTTAAAGCATCAGCCGATTCGCCTTTGTGCGCCCATCATATTTTTAATTAATCAAACTCAGTAAAAAAATGAAAACAATTATTTTATTATCCGGCCTTACCTGGCTTTCAGCTATTTCATTAAACGCCCAGGGAAATAATGCCAGCACAGAAACCGTAAAAGTTTTTGGCAATTGCGCTATGTGTAAAACCAATATAGAAAAAGCAGGTACAAAGAGGGGTATTTATAAAACGGCTTGGGATGCAAATACCCAAATGGCAACCATTACCTATAACAGCAGCAAAGCCGCACCCGATGATGTTTTAAAGAGCATCGCTTTATCAGGATATGACAACGATACCTATCTGGCTCCGGACGAAGCCTATAACAAATTAGAAGAATGCTGTAAATACAAAAGAGAAAATAAACAGATGATGAAAAAGGAAATGGAACATTCAATGGACCATACTATGCCCACTATGCAGGAGCATTCGGATCATAAAATGGAAAGTAAAGAAAACTCCCCCCAACAAATCAGCCAGTTAAGCCGGGTCTTCGACCACTATTTTGCTTTGAAGGATGCCCTGGTAAAAACAGAGGCTGCCCAGGCGTCAACTCATGCATCAGCCATGCTGGAGGCATTGAAGGAGGTGGATATGGGAAAATTAAAAATGGAGGAACATAATGTTTGGATGAAAGTGCAAAAAAATTTAAAGACCGATGCGCAGCAAATAAAAGATAAAAAGGCGATCAATAACCAGAGAGAATATTTCATGTCTCTTTCTAAGAATATGTATGAGCTGATAAAGGTGGCAGCACCCTCCAATACGGTTTACTACCAGTTTTGCCCTATGGCAAATAATGGTAAAGGCGCAAACTGGTTGAGTAAAGAGCAGGCCATTAAAAATCCTTATTACGGATCTATGATGATGACCTGTGGTAATACAGTGGAAACAATCAGTAAATGACCTTTTATCCGGAATAAAAGGAACTCCACGTTATAAGTAAAATTTATTCTCAAATTAAAATCGATCAAAAATGAAAAACATAATTGGTTCTTTAATGGCAACGCTGTTTTTTTCTACATCATAAGAATTCAAAGCTTACAATAAAAAAAAGAAAGCTATCGTAGATTGGGTCAATACCATTTTAGAAGAAAACCAATAAAATCATGGATACACATCATCAACATTCAAAATATACCTGTCCCATGCACCCTCAAATTGTGCAGGATAGTCCCGGCAAATGTCCTTTATGTGGGATGGCGCTGGAACCCATTGCCCGCAAAGCTACTGCCGGGCATAAAGGGAAGCATACGGATCATAGTGGCATGATCAATGAATTTAAAAAGCGTTTTTATGTGGTGTTGGTATTGACTATTCCTATCATGCTTTTATCAGAAATGATTCAGCATTGGTTGAATATCCATATTGCTTTTCCCGGTTCTGATTTTATATTACTTGCTTTATCCACTATAGTTTTCCTGTATGGTGGCTGGCCATTTCTGAAAGGATTGGTAAATGAGGCCCGAGCCAAAAATCCGGGTATGATGTTTTTGATTGGTTTTGCTATCAGTGTTGCATACATCTACAGTGTGGCGATAGTGTTTGGTTTGAAGGGCATGGATTTTTTTTGGGAACTGGCAACGCTGATACTGATCATGCTATTGGGCCATTGGATAGAAATGAAATCCGTTGCGGGTGCCTCAAGAGAACTGGAATTGCTGGTGCAACTAATGCCTTCTGAAGCGCATAAGGTTTTGCACGATAAAACAGAGGATGTCGAAACAGAATCATTGATTGCCGGCGATGTCATTTTAATAAAACCAGGAGAAAAAGTTGCCGCAGATGGTCTTGTCGCTGACGGTGAAACATTCCTGAATGAAAGTATGCTGACGGGTGAAAGTAAACCTGTAAAAAAAGCAAAAGGAGATAAAGTGATAGCAGGATCAATAAATGGAAATGGGGCAATCCGGGTTACCGTATCTCACAGGGCAGCTGATTCCTATTTATCCCAGGTCATTAAGCTGGTGCAGGACGCTCAGAATTCTAAATCAAACACGCAGTTACTGGCGGATAAGGCAGCAAAATGGTTAACAATTATAGCCCTGCTTGCAGGGGTATCTACTTTTTTATATTGGTATGTAACAGGACAATCTCTTTCGTTTGCCATGGAAAGAATGGTGACTGTTATTGTTATTTGTTGCCCGCATGCTCTGGGTTTGGCTGTACCACTTGTTGTTGCAAAATCAACTGCATTGTCAGCACAAAATGGACTCCTTATTAAAAACAGGACATCCTTCGAAAATGCAAGGAAGATTACGACCATGGTATTTGACAAAACAGGAACGCTAACGGTTGGAAAATTTGAAGTATCTGATGTGGGGTCATTTCAAAAAAATATAAGCCAGGAAGAGATCATACGGCTTGCTGCCGCACTGGAACAAAATTCAGAACATCCTATTGCAACCGGGATTATGCAAAAAGCAAAGGAATCTTCCGTCAATATTCCTGTTGCAGAAAATTTCAATGCCATCACAGGTAAAGGAGTGGAAGCTATTGTGGAAGGAAAAAAGATTGTAGTAGTTAGCCCCGGTTATTTAAAAGATAATAATCTTAACCTGCCCGGGGAATTCAAAGCAAGTGAAATTGCAACTATTGTATTCGTAATTATTGATGGGAGCCTGGCTGGGTATATTGCTTTATCTGATGAAATAAGACCGGAATCGGCAGACGCCATTCAAACATTGAAAGAAAATAATATTAAATCCATCTTACTTACCGGGGATAATAATAAAGTGGCGGCTGAAGTAAGTAAAATGCTGGGGTTGGACCATTTTTTTTCCGAAGTATTACCTCATCAAAAATTAGAAAAGATAAAGGAACTGCAAAGTAAGGGAGAGTTTGTTGCTATGACAGGTGATGGAGTCAACGATGCCCCCGCCCTGGCGCAGGCCGATATTGGTATTGCTGTAGGCAGCGGAAGTGATATAGCGGCTGAAACGGCCGGTATCGTTTTGGTAAACAGTAATCCAAAAGATGTAGTGAACCTGGTTTTGTTTGGCAAAGCGACTTACAGGAAAATGATCCAGAATTTAATATGGGCCACCGGGTACAATGTTGTAGCTCTTCCATTAGCCGCCGGGGTATTATTTAATCAAGGAATTATATTAAGTCCGGCAGCAGGTGCCGTATTAATGACATTAAGCACAGTAATTGTAGCAATAAATGCCAGTATGTTATCCGTAAAAAAATAAAAAATTAAAATGCAAAAATTCTTTTTTATAATATTCTCTTTGTCTGTGTATTCATTTGCATTCGCCCAACAGGCAAAAAGCTATACTTGTCCCATGCACCCGGAAATACATGCATCTAAACCGGGCACCTGCCCGAAATGCGGCATGCAACTGGTTCCTGAAAAACAACAAAAAAAGAAAAAGCCAGTACCGGTCAAACAAAAGAAGGAAATGAAAATGCCGGAATCGCCTACCCACCAGCATGCAGAAAATATGAAGATGAATGATTCTTTAAATGCAAACAAACATAAAGATCATACAGACCCTGCTGTTTATACCTGCCCCATGCATCCGGATATTCATTCCGATAAGCCGGGAAATTGTCCGAAGTGCGGAATGAAACTGGTAATGGAAAAATCTATGAACATGGACGACAAAAAAGAGGGAGGAATGGACGGAATGCAAATGGGAGGAGATATGGAACTGATGGAGAAAATAAAAAAAGCCAAAGCGTCGTTAGGACCCATAAATAAAATAAAAGCAACACAACCTCCGCGTACCGTTCGTTATGATCTCTATGTTCATGATACTATTGTAAATTTTACAGGAAAATCAAAAAGGGCCATAGCGGTTAACGGACAAATTCCCATGCCCACTCTTACGTTTACTGAAGGTGATACAGCGGAAATATATGTGCATAATCAACTAAAGGAAGAAACTTCTCTTCACTGGCATGGACTCTTTTTACCAAACCAATTTGACGGAGTACCGTATCTGACGCAGATGCCGATAGAACCCGGTTCTACTTATGTATACAAATTTCCTATTGTTCAGCATGGTACACACTGGTATCATAGCCACACAGGCTTGCAGGAACAAATAGGAATGTATGGTGCTTTTATCATGAACAAACGAGAAGAATGGGATATTCCCAGCATACCGGTTGTACTTAGTGAATGGACGGATATGAATCCTAAAGAAATAGACAGAAGTCTGCATGCAGCAACAGATTGGTTTGCTATTCAAAAAAAAGCCACACAAAGCTATTCCGAAGCTATCCGGAAGGGACACTTTAAAACAAAAGTAAACAATGAATGGAAGCGGATGACGGCAATGGATGTGAGCGACATGTACTATGACCAATTTTTAATGAATGGAGAAAATCAAAAAAAATATTCACAGTTTAAAGGAGGTGATAAAGTAAGACTTCGAATTGCCAATGGAGGAGGCTCTACCATATTTCTGGCTCACCTGGGCCGGTGGAAAGATCACGGTGGTTGCCTCTGATGGTAATGATGTGGAACCGGTAGAGGTGGACAGGCTGATTATCGCTGTATCGGAAACCTATGATGTGGTGGTTACTCTTCCTGCGGACAGTACGGCATTTGAATTTCTGGCCACATCGGAAGACAGGACCAAATCAGCCTCGCTATGGCTGGGAAATGGTATAAAACAACTGGCTTCACCACTTCCTCGTTTAAAATATTTTGCGGGCATGAAGATGATGAATGAAATGATGGACATGCAAGGAAACATGATTGAAATGAAAGGAATGAAAATGCAAAACCAGGTCATGGATATGAACACCGTAATGTATCCTGAAATAACCGGTGAAGAAAAGAAGAAAGCTGCAAGTGAAAAAGAAAATAAGCAGGGTCATGATATGCATAACATGAGTAACATGCAGATGGAGGATAACAAAGAAATGCAGGGTATGAATATGGGAAATGCCACTGCTGATATCACGACACTGAATTATGGCATGCTTCGCCATCCGCAAAATACAGTCTTACCACCTGGCCCGTTAAGAGAATTAAAATTTGAGCTCACGGGAAATATGAATCGTTATGTATGGACGCTGGATAATAAGACCATTTCTGAAAGTGACAAAATAATGATTAAGAAAGGAGAAAATTTAAGGATCATTATTTTTAACAATAGCATGATGCGGCACCCGATGCATTTACATGGACATGATTTCAGGTTATTGAATGGCCAGGACGAACATGCGCCTATGAAGAATATTATTGACATCATGCCAATGGAAAGAGATACCATCGAATTTGCAGCCTCAGAACCAGGTGGCGATTGGTTTTTTCATTGTCATATACTCTATCATATGATGAGCGGAATGGGTAAAGTGTTTAGTTATGAAAATTCGCCCCTCAATCCACAAATTCCCAATCCAGGATATGCCCAACGAAAATTTTTCAGAGACGACAGGATGTTTCATCCGATGGGTTCAATCGGCCTTGAAAGTAATGGCAGTGATGGAGAACTGATGCTGGCAAATACCCGCTATCGGCTTTCTACAGAATGGAGATTAGGATTGAAATCGCATCATGGTTATGAGAGTGAGACCTATTTCGGCAGATACCTGGGAAGAATGCAGTGGTTCCTCCCTTTTATTGGATTTGATTATCATTACAACAAAGAAAGAAACGAATCCGAAAAAAATATATTAGGACAGCTGAGTAATCAAAAAAACAGGAAAGCGTTTGTAGTTGGATTTCAATACACCCTGCCTATGTTGTTCATTGCAGAAGCAAGAGTAGATAGTAAAGCCAAATTGCGTTTCCAGTTAATGCGGGAGGATATTCCCTTAACGCCCAGACTCCGGCTCAATATGATGGGCAACACCGATAAAGAATATATGGCAGGCCTTCGGTATATTATAACCAAGTATGTTTCCATATCAACGCACTACGACAGCGATATGGGTGTTGGAGCCGGTATTACATTAACCTATTAAAAATGCGCTATAACAAAATGACGATAGAATAATGCAACTATATTAACAATGGAAATTGCTCAGCAAATTGTTCATTATATTTTTCATTTAGTTTTACCGCTGGGTGTAGCTGTATTATTTTTTCGGAAGAAATAGAAGATCGCCTGGCTGGTATTTTTGCTTACTATGCTGGTTGATGCAGATCATTTGCTTTCAAATCCTGTTTTCAGCGCCTGCCGTTGCAGTATTGGTTTTCATCCATTGCACAGTTATCCGGCTATATTGGGATATTGCATTATGTTCCTGTTTCCAAAGTTCCGGATAGTATCCGTGGGGTTATTGCTCCATATGGCCACCGATTATTTAGATTGCATATGGAGCGGCATTAATTGCAGGTAAATGGAGATACACTTATAATACAGAAAAGGACAGCAACGATGAGAATACAGATTAAGTATATAGTTATTTTGGCCTGTGGGTTTGGGATGGTGGCCTGCAATAATACGGAGACTAAAAAGCCAGCTGTTGTTTATACAGATACTGCAGTTAAAAAGATAAGTTTAACTGACCTGGAAAATAATTCGATTCGGATGGAACAATACCAGGGGAAAATTATTTTTCTTAATTTCTGGGCCACCTGGTGCAAACCCTGTAAGGAAGAAATGCCTTCCATTGCTAGCGCACAGGATCGGTTAAAGAATGAAAATATTATTTTTATACTGGCCTCTCCCGAAAATGTGGATGAAATAGAAGCATTCAAAAAAAATAATCCTTATAATTTTCAATATGCCCGTGTGGAAAACAGCGAGGAGTTAAATATACAGGCATTGCCTACTACGTTTATTTATAACACCAATGGCGTCCTTGTATTTTCTGAAATGGGTTTCCGGAAATGGGATGAAGAAAGTAATTTAAACATAATACAAAAAGCAGCGGGTAATAATGAATAAGATTATTAGAAATATTTTCGTTGTTGTTTTGATAAGTGCCTGTAACAATAATGCAAAAGCTCCTGACCAGGTATCAAGCGATAACCGGGTGGAAAAAAGTAGCCAGTTGCGCAGCTTACAATTTCCAGGAGATTCACTCAGCGCCGAACCCAATTTATTCAGCGACAATAACGGCCTGGTATACTTATCCTGGATCGAGAAAAAAGCTGATCAGAGTTTGCTGAAATTTTCCGTTCGTTCCGGAGAACAATGGTCAAAACCCGTGGAGATCAGTTCCGGCAATAGTTGGTTTGTTAATTGGGCCGATTATCCCTTGCTGGCATCGGATGGCAATCAAAATATGCTGGCTCATTTTTTAGAGAAGAGTGAAAAAGGAACCTATAATTATGATGTTAAGCTGACTTCTTCTTCTGATAAGGGAAAAACATGGAGCCAGCCCCAAATACTTCATGATGATGGAAAAAAAGCGGAACATGGATTTGTTTCCATAACGCCTTTTGGTGAACAATTTTTTGTATCCTGGCTCGACGGAAGAAATACGGTTGCAGAGAAAGGTGGAACGGATCATGAAGGTCATCATGGGCAAATGAGTATTCGCGGTGCCTTGATCAATAAGCAAAATGTCAAAACCCGGGAGTGGGAATTGGATAACCGGGTTTGTGATTGCTGCCAGACTAGCGCAACTATTACAACGAATGGACCTGTAGTAGTGTACCGCGACCGATCAGAAGATGAGATCAGGGACATTTCCATAGTAAGGCTGTTGAATGACCAATGGACCAAACCCAAACCAGTTTTTAAAGATAATTGGAAAATAGCAGGTTGTCCGGTTAATGGACCCCGGGCCGATGCAATAGGTAATAATCTTGCTATCGTATGGTTTTCTTCACCTGATAAGAATAGCCAGGTTCATATTATTTTCTCTGGTGACGGGGGAGAAACATTTGACAACCCGATTCGAGTGGATGAAGGAACAACTATTGGACGGGTTGATGTTGTTATGCTGGATGAAAAAAGCGCCATGGTAAGCTGGATGGAAGGAGCTACCATAAAAGCAGTCCAAATTTTCAGAAACGGGATAAAGCGTTCTTCAATAAATATTGCAAACTCCAGTGCTGGCAGGTCAGCCGGTTTCCCGCAAATGACTCGTTCAGGTAGTAATCTCGTTTTTGCCTGGACCGATGAAAAGGAAAAAAGAATTAAGCTGTCAAGCATCTCCCTCACAGACTGATTAATAAGTTGATCCATCACAATCGTTGCCGGGCGGAATGTTATTTCGCCTATTCCATTTGGCGGGGCGGGTTGCAATTATTACATTTGTCTAAATATAAATTTAGACGAAACTAAAAAATAAATTAATCAACCCAAAAAAATGAACAAAGCAATTGTGATACTAGGTTTGTTGATTGCTGTTGCTGCTTGTAATAAAGTGCTGCCTGGCGCAAAGCAGGATGATCAATTATTGGACGGTCCGGTACCGGGTTTAACCGGAGAACAAAACCTGATTTTCTTGCGCGGTGATATTGCATTTAATGATGAAGTATTTACGCCCCTAACTGGTTTGGGACCTGTATTTGTTGCCACCTCCTGCGGCACCTGTCATGCAGGAGATGGTAAGGGACATCCGTTTACGGTGCTAACCCGGTTTGGACAGATTGATTCAACAGGCAATCGATTTTTGGAAATGGGCGGGCCTCAGCTGCAACACCGGGCAATCCCCGGGTTTGCGCCAGAACAAATTCCTGCAGGTGCTACTTTCTCCAGGTTCATGCCGCCAGCTAATACCGGTCTTGGTTTTTTAGATGCTGTACCTGATGCAGCAATACTGGCATTAGCTGATGAGGCAGACGCAGATGGGGATGGAATTTCCGGGCGCCCCAATTGGCTGCGAATACCGCACTATGCTGTGCAACGTCCCGCATCAATAGAAAAAAATGGAAAGTATATTGGCCGTTTCGGTAAAAAAGCGGCAGCTTATGATCTGTTGCATCAAACCGCTAATGCATACAACCAGGATATCGGCATTACCTCTGTTTTCGAACCTTATGATAGCTACAGTGGTCATGAAATTGACCCGGAAATATCTACACAAATTGTCCAGGATGTTGTTTTTTATTTAAAAACATTAAAAGCGCCGGTTCAGCGTCAGCAAAATGATCCTGAAGTGATAAGTGGCAAACAAATATTTACAAATACTGGTTGCGCCCAGTGTCATACTCCACAGCTTGTATCGGGCACATCACCTGTAGCTGCTTTATCAAACAAGACATTCTTCCCATATACCGATCTGTTGTTACATGATATGGGTCCGGGTTTAGACGATGGGTATACGGAAGGATCCGCTACTACGGCAGAATGGAGAACACCACCACTCTGGGGACTCGGTTTATCAAAAAACTCGCAAGGCGGAAAATATTTTTTATTACATGACGGAAGGGCTTCATCCATTGAAGAGGCCATTATTTTACATGGTGGTGAAGCCAGCAGAAGCAGGAACAATTTTCAGCAACTAAATGGGGAACAAAAAAGGCATCTCATTAAATTCCTGGAATCACTTTAAAAAAATAGGATGGATCGTAGAAAATTTATTAAAGCCAGTTGCACAGCCTGCCTGTCTGTTTCAGCAGTGGCCGTTATTTTATCATCGTGTAAAACGACAAGGTATGCATCTGGTAAATTGGTCACGGATGGCTTACTGGTTAATACCGAAGAATTTAAGATCTCTGGAGCTGGAGATAAGTATCGCTCTTTTATTATTATCCGTAATGATTCCCTGCAATACCCGCTTTGTGTTTATCGGTTCAGTGATACCGAATACACAGCATTATGGATGAGGTGCACACATCAGGGAACAGAATTACAGGCCTCCGGCGATTTTTTACAATGTCCTGCGCATGGTAGTGAATTCAATAATAAAGGGAAATTTACAAATGGTCCGGCTGATAGGGATCTGCGCACTTTTCCAGTAACGGTTAATAAAAACGAATTATTCATTGACCTGAGAAAAGTTGTATAAGCGGGCCACAAAATAAAGTCATGAAACTATTTTTATTTTTTATTGGATTATTTTTTTTTGCCAGTCAGGCTTTTTGCCCAGATTGATCCGGAACTACTCCGAAAACGGCCCAATGATACTTCGGGTTTGCAAATGAATATGGATGCTGTTTATAACCGTCCCTTTCTTCAAGTCGGTAAACTACCGGTAGCCATTGGCGGATATGCCGAAGCAAATTATCAATATTTGCAGGAAGATGGAATAACAGAAGGTCATCAGTTCCAGATGCGGAGGATGACCTTGTTTGTATCTTCTTCTGTTTCGAAACGTATTAAATTTTTATCAGAAATAGAGTTTGAAGATGGTACCAAAGAGATCAATATAGAATTCGCTTCCATCGATTTTGAATTTTCTCCTTTACTAAATTTCCGGGGTGGTATTGTAATGAATCCCATTGGCGCTTTTAATCAGAATCACGACGGACCTAAATGGGAATTTGTTGACCGTCCGGTTTCCGCTACGCAATTGCTTCCGGCTACTTTCAGCAATGTTGGTTTTGGTATTTATGGAAAAAAATTTGACAGCGACTGGGTCTATGGATATGAGGCTTACCTGACCAATGGATTTGATGACAAAATTATCTCCAACGCTGAGAACAAAACCTTTTTACCGGCAACAAAAGAAAACAAAGAAAGATTTGAGGAGAGTTTCAATGGAAGCATGTTGCTGACAACAAAAGTGGCGGTGCGCAACAGAAGTGTTGGTGAGTTAGGAATTTCATATATGGGAGGAGTCTATAATAAATTTGAAGAGGATGGATTAGTGTTCGATAAAAAGAGAAAGGTGAATGTATTCGCTGTTGATTTTAATACAACCATTCCCTTGGGTACACGAATTAATGGTGAATGGGCATGGGTAAAAGTGGATGTGCCCGATACCTATTCCGAACAATTTGGAAGAAAACAACAGGGTGGATTTATGGACATCATTCAGCCTGTTTTGAAAAGACCTATGTTTGGTTTTGAAGATGCTGTTTTGAATGCCGGTGTTAGGCTGGAATATGTGGATTGGAATTTGGGTAAATTTAAATCAACCGGCACTACTATTTCGGATGAATTATTTTCTATTGTTCCTGCCATTAGCTGGCGACCCACATCGCAAACCGTATTACGATTCAATTACAGGTATAACTGGCAAAAAGATATTTTGGGTAATCCTCCTTCCAGGCTCGCCGGTTTTCAATTTGGTGTTTCAACCTATTTTTAATCGATTTATTATACCTGCTTCTTCATCACCATCTTTTAATTCAAAATTTTTATTGGAATCAAAGAAGAAATACCATTTATCCATCGGTTCCTAAAAAATAAAGTAATACAAACCTCATAAACAATATTGTTTTCTCAAGGCAGAAGAACAATGGCATTCATTGAAAAACCTATTTAGGTTTTAGTGGATAAACAAATTTTTTTCTTTTCCCGCTACCTTTACATTTGCACTCCCAAACAAAAACCTATGGATATAAAATATACCCAGGAAATTGCACGGTACTTCAGGACTATCTCTAGAAGCAAATTGATAACATCGCGCAATTACACAGTGAGGGGTCTACTATTCCTTTTATTGCCCGTTACCGTAAGGAAGCGACCGGTAACCTGGATGAAGTACAGATCGCGGATGTGATTGATAAGATCAAATATTTTACGGAGCTTGAAAAAAGAAAAGAAACCGTAATTAAAACAATTGAAGGTTTAGGAAAACTGACCGCTGAATTAAAGCAGCGTATCGACAACTGTATTGATGCTACCGAACTGGAAGATATTTATCTGCCTTATAAACCTAAAACGAAAAACAAAAGCCTCTATCGCTATTGAAAAAGGGCTGGAGCCATTGGCGAAACTTTTATTCGAACAGAAAAATGTTAATGTATCTGAAGAAGCGGTAAAATACATAACGGACCAGGTAAAAGATAATCAGGATGCCTTGCAGGGTGCAAGAGATATAATAGCTGAATGGGTGGCGGAAAATGAACAGGCCCGAACGGCTATTGCGTAAACTTTTCCAGGAAACCGCCTTGTTTTCTTCAAGAGTGCTCACTTCAAAAAAAGAGGACGAAGAGGCGCAAAAATATCGGGACTATTTTGAATTCAGTGAACCATTATCAAAAAGTCCTTCTCATCGCATTCTGGCTATCCGTCGTGGTGAAAAAGAAGGCTTCCTGATCATGGAGATCTCGGTTGAAAAAGAAACAGCAGTTGGATTGTTGCAGGACTTTATTTGTTAAATCATCAAATGAATGCTTCACCAATTGTAAAATCAGCGGTGGAAGACAGTTTCGGAAGACTTTTAAAATTTTCCATAGAAACAGAATTCAGGATGCTTGCCAAAACAAGAGCGGATGAAGAAGCCATACGGGTATTTGCAGAGAACCTGAGACAATTGTTATTAGCATCGCCATTGGGTCCCAAAAAAGTACTGGCGATCGATCCGGGATTTCGTACAGGATGCAAGGTGGTTTGCCTCGACGAACGCGGAACATTTTTACATTATGCTACCATCTTTCCGCATGCCCCTCAAAACGATTGGGATAAAGCCAAGTCAAACACTAAAAGAGCTTGTTACCAAATTTGATATTGAAGCCATCGGTTATGGAAACGGAACTGCCAGCAAAGAAACGGATCAGTTGGTTCGCAGTATTAATTTTGGCAAAACAGTTTCTGTGTTTATGGTCAATGAAAGTGGCGCCTCCATTTATTCTGCCAGCGAAGTAGCCAGGGAAGAATTTCCGGATGAAGATGTAACCGTAAGAGGTTCTATCAGTATTGGCCGAAGACTTTTAGATCCTTTGAGCGAACTAGTAAAAATTGATGCCAAAAGTATTGGCGTGGGTCAATACCAGCACGATGTCAATCAAACAAGATTAAAAGAATCCCTGGACCAGGTAGTGCAAAGCTGTGTCAATTATGTAGGCGTGGATGTGAATACTGCCAGCAAACATTTACTGGCCTATGTCTCGGGGCTTAGTGCACTCGGTGGCAAAAAATATTGTAGAGTACCGGGCAAGGATCGGGAGTTTTAAAAACCGGGAGGAATTAAAAAAAGTTTCCCTGCTGGGTCCAAAAGCATTTGAACAATGTGCAGGGTTTTTGCGAATTCCAAATGCATCCAATCCATTAGACAATTCAGCGGTACATCCCGAAAGTTATAAAATAGTGGAAGAAATGGCCGCTAAATTAAACTGTTCCGTGATTGATCTTATTCAGAAAACAGAAATCAGGAAAGAAATCAAAGTAAAAGAATTTATTTCCGAAACAACAGGTCAATACACGATTGAAGATATTCTAAAGGAATTAGAAAAGCCGGGTCGTGATCCGCGTTCACCCATCGAGGAATTTCGTTTTGCCGATGGCGTAAGTAAAATGGACGATTTGAAACCCGGAATGAAAGTACCCGGTATCATCACCAATATTACCAACTTCGGTGCTTTTGTTGATGTGGGAGTAAAGCAGGATGGTCTTGTACATATATCACACCTCAGTAATCGCTTTATCACCGATCCGAATGAAGCGGTGAAATTGAATCAGAAAGTAATGGTAACTGTTTTGGAAGTGGATGCTCCAAGAAAAAGAATTTCGCTTTCGTTAAAAGAAGCAGGGGAGAGACCTGTACCCGCTCAAAAGCCTGCAGTCAAAATTGAAAAGGCCGAAGGAAAAAGAAATGGAAATGAAGGCAGAACCCCAAAACCTGTAAATAAAAAACCCCAAACTTTGAACCCGTTCCAGGCTAAACTGATGGAATTAAAGAAAAATTTTAAAGACTAATTTTTTCAGACAGGAGGGAAGAAGAATTATTGATATGAATCAGATTTTATAATCCTCTCTTACAGGGTTAAATACATCAATCACTTTACAATCCGTTTTTGCAATGGCTCCGTGGGAAACGTTTGAAGGAATAACATAGTACATTCCGGCCGTTAGTGAACAGGGAACTCCGCCAATCATCATATCCAACTGGCCATCGATAACATACGTAATTTGTTCGTGTACATGATGGTGAGCTGGCAGGTCGCTTCCGGCTTTTATTTCTACATATCCAAGGGTCATAGATTGGCCATGGGCATAATGACCAGCAATACCGGGAACTAATTCTTTAGGAGTGATATTTTTTATGAGTTGCATGGGAAATGTTTTATGACTATAGTAGAGTTTACCCGAGTTAAAATATGTTTTTGTTTTCAGTTTTGCTTCCAGGTAACCGGTTAGTAAAAATTTGTGCCCTTATGATTTATTTAAAAAATAATTAATCACTTTTCAAACAAACAAAAACTACCACCCACCCATTCCTTATCCTTATTATATCGTACACCGATCATCTTGCCTTTGCTCAATCGTGCAAGATTATTAGCAGGAACTGGTCTTGCCTCTCCATCTTTCCAGAAATAAAATATTCTTATTTCTGCTTTGGCTGGCACATCCGCAGTTTCAATCACATCAGCATATTTTACTTTTCGTTGCAGTATCCAGTTTTCAGGGTCTTTTACTTTTTCTATGTCTTCTTTTGTCAGATCAATAATCACTCCCTGTCCGGCAAAAGAAAACAGGGGTTTTAATACATAGTTTTCAAGATCGGAAGGGAGCTGATTTATTTCATGCAGGAAAAAAGTTGGCGGTACATAAGGATGGCGGATCAGTGGCAATGTGTATTTGCTGATACGGTAAAACCAGGAAGGATGAGGCACCCATTCAACATCTAATTCCTCAAAAAGAAGCTTACCTTTTTCCTGCACTTCTGTTGTTTGATGAAAAAGATCATCAAAGATGATGCGGTTATAAATTCTTTTTATTTCGGTTTTTTTTCCATCATTCAGGTAATACAATTTCTTACCTTCTTTTATAAGTTCAGTAAGGCAAACCGGTTTGATGCCGGTATAATCCTGCGTACAATAAAAATCAATTCTTGTTTTTTGCTGATGAGGAAAAATTTCCAGCAGTATTACGTTTTCCGGATTATGGTCGCCTAGTAATATCTCTTTTAAATGTCGGATATAGGTTTCTTTGTTATGGCCACCCAGGTAGGCAGAATAATTGCCGGGAAGGTCAAAATGGTTTCTGCAAACATCATCTATTAATACTTCATAGGCAAACAAGGTCGGGAAACCCTGCATCTCTATAAGTTGTGGCTCATAATCACCATCTTCATTGGTACAGATGCCAAAATCAAAAGCGATAAAATGAGTTGGCTCATTTTCCCCAGGAACAATTAAGTTAGGAGGGATTGCATTTTGCGTAAGCTTTTTAAATTGCGGATCAATAATAATATCTACAATGCTTTCACAGGCATCCAGCATTTTTTTTGTAAATTCTTTTGGGATAAAAATGGGTGTTTCTGCTACCCTGAAATCAATAGCGCCGGGATGTGCCGCATGCAGTTCTTTTAAAAAGGCCTCGTATTTTTCATCGGTAAAATTCGCATTGAATTGCTGGCGTAATCGCTGGGACCATTGGCTATTGTTTTAAGCTAAGTCAAGTTACAGCAAGAAGGTTAGAGAAAAAGTTTTACTTTCAGGGAATGGGAGCTTATGAACTTTAAAGTTGTTCCAATTATTTTCGAACTTACATTTTGAAACTTCTTACACTGCCTGCTCCAGCACAGAGTGTTCCATTCTGACGTATTGACTGATTCAGGAAATTGGGAAGAATATGCGAATAGGTCCAGCGTATCTTGTCAGGATCATTCAAATGTTCCAGCATGCTGTTTAATTTTTCCTCGCCATGGTTTTCAATAACCGTCTTTCTTTTTTCTTCAGTTTGAAAGTGAATGCTCATGCCTTCAGCATCTGCTTCCGGATGAAATTGTGTACCGATCATGTATTCATTAAAGCGAATACCCATTACAGCTCTTTCATAGGGAACATGCGGGCGATTTTTTTCGATACATAAAATAGATGAACCCATTTCATTAAGTAAATCATGGTTAGGCTGGATCACCTGGTAGTCCCGGCTGTCCACTGCATAGAACGGTTCCCCCAAGCCCTGAAATACCGGTTCCGTTTTACCTTCTGCCAGCAAATGAACAGGGAAAACACCAAAGGAGGTGGACTTTCTCTTATACACTACACCCGCATTAAAAAAGCGACTGGCCAGTTGGAAGGAATGACAGATAAAAAAGACGAATTTTTTTTGAGTGGTAGAAGGGTTACTGTTCCAGCGCAGGATCTCATCTACCCATTTGCACCAGCTAATATCCCAGTCGTCGAACCGGCTTGATAACGGATCGCCGGGACCGCCGCTCGAAATATAAATATCGAAAGAAGTATCGGGAAGTACATTCTTTTGTCTCACATCAAATTCTGTACACTCTATCTTTTTATCCAGCGTGGCTGACCATTCCTTAATAATCTGCCGGATACAACGCATGCCCTGGTTTGGGAATCCATCATTCATATCAAGAATGGCTATACGGATCGACTGGTTCTCGTTCCAAATCATAGCGCAAACATAGCGAATTTTTCACCGACGATCTGTCTGCAGGTATACAGAACCGGGATAAATAAAGGATAAATGATTTTGATTAAGAAATATTTTACTCAAAAAGTAAACAGTAAAGAATTGTTGCTAAGATTTTTCATTTAACATTATTTTACCCGGCGGCGGAATCCTAAAAATAAAATAAAAGATTATTAAAATAGTTATTATCGCCGTTATCATAAACGCGGCTGCTGCTCCAAACTTGAACCAGATCAATCCGGCCATAGAACTGGCTATCAGTGCGCAGATACTTTGAAATCCGGAATACGTTCCTATAGCAGTGGCAGTATCTTTTTTATGGGTGATATTACTGATCCAGGCTTTTGAAATTCCTTCCGTTGCTGCAGCATAAATTCCATAAAGAATGAATAATCCAAAATAGAAATAGATATTATTAACGGCGGCCATGCCAACATATACGGTTGCAAATAAAATAAGGCCAAGAATGAAAATCTTCTTCAGGCCTATTCTGTCAGCTATAATACCAGCGGGGAAAGCAAATGCAGCATACACAAGGTTGTAAAAAATGTAGGCACCAATGGCAAGGGTATCATTGACTCCTGATTCTTTCAGCTTTAACAACAAGAAAACGTCTGAACTGTTAAACAATGTAAAGGCTAATAACCCGATGGTAAGCTTACGGTATGCAGGGGGGCTGGTTTTCCAATATTTTAAAAAAGAAAAAAATGGAGTGGGTGACTTTTGTTTTTGGATAAACCGATTCTTGTCTTTGATAAGGAATGAAGCCAGTACGGCCCCTATGCCGGGGAGGAAGGCGATATAAAATAAAGTTATATAGTCCTGCGGGTAATAATAAAGGTAGATCAATGCGGCCACCGGTCCTGCCACAGCGCCTAAGGTGTCCATGGACCGATGAAAGCCAAAAACTTTTCCTTTTGTTTCAAAGGTCGCTTCGTCAGAAAGGATAGCATCCCTGGCTCCGGTTCTTAATCCTTTTCCAAACCGGTCAATAGTCCGGGCAAAAAATATCCACAGCGGATAAATAAAAAAAGCCATCATCGGTTTGGAGATGGCACTCAATGCATACCCTAATTGTACAAAGGGTGCCCGCCTGCCGGTGTTATCTGAAAGCCTGCCGAAATAACCTTTACTTAAACCCGCGGTTGCCTCCGCCACTCCTTCCAGTATCCCGATCAGGGCAATTGAAAAGCCTATACTTTTCAGGTAAATAGGCATCACCGGGTATAACATTTCGCTTGCCGTATCAGTAAGCAAACTAACAATGGATAAGACCCAGATCGTTTTGGTAATATATTTCAAGATTGAAAGAGCGTAATTAATTATTTTTTTTCATATACTTTTTCACCACCTGAAAATGTTTTCAAAACTTTTATTTGAAGTAGCTCGGAATCCTTTGCCTGTATCAGGTCTTTATCAAGGATAACAAAATCTGCCATTTTCCCTGGTTCAAGACTTCCTTTTTCCTTTTCTTCAAAATTTGCTTTCGCTGCCCATATGGTCATACCTCGAAGTGCTTCTTGCCGCGTCAATGCATTCTCTTTTTGATAACCGCCTTCGGGCCAGCCCTTCTCATCTTTGCGTACAACTGCAGCATAAAAGGTTTTAAAGGGTGATATATCTTCTACAGGAAAGTCCGTGCCCAGAGGTAACCATCCATTTTGCATTAATAATTGTTTATAGGCGTAGGCACCCTTTACTCGTTCATTCCCCAAACGATCAGTTGCCCAATACATATCACTGGTAGCATGGGTGGGTTGTACAGAAGGAATAATTGAATTTTCTCCGAATAATTTAAAATCATTTTCATTTATAACCTGTGCATGTTCTATTCGCCATCTCAAATCATTTGGGCCATTCAGGTATTTTGAATAAATATTGAGCATGGTTCTGTTTCCACTATCACCAATAGCATGCGTGCACATTTGAAAATTCTTTTGATATATCCAGGATGCCACCGAATCAAAATGTTCCCGGTTGCTTAATAAAAAACCAAAATGCCCGGGTCTATCATTATAGGGTTGTAACAGGCAGGCTCCCCTTGATCCTAATGCACCATCACCATACACTTTAAAACTTCTTACATGCAGGCGATCCGTTTTTATAATGCCTTTTTTCTCCAGGTAACCAAAATTAGATTTGGAATCACTGAGCATGATATACATTCTCATTTTCAAATCACCTTTTTCCTGCAAATCCTTTATCCTTTCCACGTCTCCCGCATTCAGGCCGCAATCATCAACTGTCGTTAAACCAACAGCAAAACAATTATTTTGTGCTGCAAGTAATGCTTTGTTGAATTGTTCTTTGGATGGCAAAGGAATTTTATTTGAAACAAGATTAATGGCATTATCAATAAGAATTCCCGTTAATCTTCCTTCTTTCACCTCCACTTCACCGCCTGTCAATTTCACCCCCGGTTTTATTCCTGCTATATCCAAAGCTTTTTGATTAACAATAGCGGCGTGGCCGTCTATTCTTGTTAAGACTACAGGGCGGTCAGGAAATAATTTATTTAGTTCTTCATTGACGGGAAAATCTTTTTGCTTCCAGTCATTCTGGTCCCAGCCTCTGCCTATTAGCCATTGGTTTTTTTCCAATCCTTTTTCAAAATCTCCCAGGATCTGAATAATTTCTTCCCAGTTGGTGGTGCCCACAAGGCTGGTTTCCTGCAAGCCCAATCCATAGGCTGCAAAATGGGCATGGGCATCTATAAATCCCGGATATATAAAACCGCCCCTTGCATTTAATTTATTTTTTGCAGAATATTTTCTTTCAATTTCTGCCAGTGTTCCCACTGCAATTATCTTTCCGTCATTCCAGGCCATAGCGCTGGCTTTGGAAAAAGAAGAATCTACCGTATAGATAGTAGCATTATATATTAACCAATCGGCTTTTTGTTGTTGCGAGCAGGAAAATAAAAAGAGGGCAGAAGAAATTAAAAGAATGGATAAACGCATATTGCGGTCATTAATTTTTTAGATGGATCATGTCAATTATGTCATTGCAAAAATTGTCCCTGTATATATTCAGCTACGCTGGCCAGTGATTTTGTTTGTTCAAACACAGCTAACTGGCGATCAGCTCCTGTACCCTTTTCCAGCATTTTATGTACAAAAGCTACCCGGTGACGACTACCCAGGTGATCAAGGACAGGTTCCAGGAAATCAAGCAGCTCATAGATTAGTGCCCTCGTGTTCACTTCCTCTTCTTTTCCAAAATCGATCATATATCCATCAACACCATACCTGCTGGCTCTCCATTTATTTTCATTAAGCAGGGCGCGGGAATATTGGATGAAATTGAGATTTTTGGAACGCAGCATATAAATACGGGCACAGATGGCCTGGAATAAGGCAGCAATAGTTATCGTTTCATCAACCGTCATTGGTATATCACAGATGCGAAACTCAACCGTATTAAAAAAAGGATGTACCCGAAGATCCCACCATATCTTTTTCGCGTTGTCAATGCAATTTGTTTTGATCAGCAATTTTACATAGTTGTCATATGCTTCTATGCTTTCAAATGCATCCGGGATACCGGTGCGGGGAAATTTATCAAATACTTTGGTACGAAATGATTTGTAACCCGTCATTCTTCCTTCCCAGAAAGGCGAGTTGGTACTCAGTGCGAAAATATGCGGCAGGAAATAACGGGTGGAGTTGGCAATATGATTGGCCATCTCCCGGGTTTGCATTCCTACATGTACATGCAGACCAAAGATGAGATTGCTGCGGGCGGCTTCCTGTAGTTCATTTACAATTTCATTATAGCGGGCATGATCGGTTATCAACTGGCTTTCCCAATGGCTGAAAGGGTGTGTACCAGAGGCGCCCATGGCCAGGTTAAGACTGCCTGCTATTTCCGAAATTGTCTTTCGCAGCAGGGATACATCGGCAAAAGCTTCATCCGCATCAGCACATATATCCGTGCCTACTTCTACTACGGCCTGGTGCATTTCAGCTTTTACTTTGTCTTTTATCACCTTCTGTCCTTCCACCACAATCTTCTGTTCATGGCTCTTTAATTCCTTTGTTACAGGATCCATTACCATATATTCTTCTTCTACGCCAAGGGTAAAGGTTTTATAATTTAATATCATAGCAATTATTAGGTAAAAATTTCTTTCATATCAATGACCAATCCGGGTAAGGATGCACTATAAATTTTATCTTTCCCGGAATACAATGTCGCTCCCGGATATTTGCCATTTTCATTCAATATAAAAACAGCAAGGCTTTCCTCTTCAGGGTAAACGATCCGGTATTCTTTTACACCTGCTTCTTCATATAATTCAAATTTTAGTTTTACTTCTTTATGAGAATTACCGGGGGATAAAATTTCAATCACCAGGTCCGGTGCCCCGCAACAACCTCTGGTATCAATCTTAGATTCGTCGCAAACAACAGAAATATCTGGTTGAACTACGGTGGTAACTTCTGTGTCTTTCTTATGATTTTTTGCCGGCAGCCTTACGTCAAAAGGAGCAATGAAAACCTGGCATTTTTGCTTTCCGATAAAAGTTTTCAATGAAAAAAAAAGGTTACCTGCTATCACCTGGTGTTTTGTGTTTGGAGCAGATAATTTAAATATTCTTCCGCGAAAAAGTTCTAATCTTTCTTCAAATTTCCATTGCAGGTAATCGGCATAGGTATAGGAAACAGATGGATCTGGTTCTTCTACTTTTGTGTATTGATCATTATTGGTATCGTATACTGTAAACATTTATACCAAAGGAACTTTTGTGCTGCTTCTTTTTACATATTCACCCCAGGTCAGGTTGTCGCTGTTTTCGTTGTTGCTCAAAGCTTTTTCAATAGCATAATTAGCCGCTGTCTCCACTACCCATTCAAAATTTTCTTCACCCACGCTGGTTCTTTCTGCATCCGGTGCAGGATTACAAAAATCAATGGCATAAGGTACCCCGTTGCGAAGGGCTAATTCCACTGTATTAAAATCATATCCAAGGTATTTATTGATCCGCAATACAATGTCGGTCATTTGTTGCAGTCGTTCCGGTGAAGGAGCAAAATCCGCTACATAACGCAGATGGTGAGGATTTCGTGGCTCATATGGCATGATGCGGACATATTTACCCCCAATGCAATAACAGCGGTAATATTCATCAAATACTATTTCTTCCTGCAGCAACATAACCAGCTGCCCGGTTTCGCTATGTTTTTTAAAAAAATCATCGGCACTGTCAAGCCGGTATACATGTTTCCATCCGCCGCCTGCAAAAGGTTTCATATAAGCGGGAAATCCCACATAACTAAAAATACTATCCCAGTCCATAGGGTAGGCAAGATTGCTGAATGAATCATCCGTAGTATCATGGGGTAAATCCCTGGAAGGAATGATCGCAGTTTTTGGTACAGGTACATCCAGTTTTGTCATCAGGCAATTATTGAAATACTTGTCATCCGCACTCCACCAAAAAGGGTTATTAATAACTGCGGTACCGGTAACAGCTGCATTTTTCAACCATGTTCTGTAAAAAGGAACATCCTGCGAAATGCGGTCAATAATCACGGAATAGCCACAATGTACACCCTGCATAGCCTTGTCAATAAGAACCGGCTCTGCAGATATGTCATGCACATTCTTACTATTTACTCTTGCTACAAATGCTTCGGGGAAAGAGCGTTCTTTACCGTGCAGGATTCCGATTTTTTTCATAAACAATTTTTTGAAATTATAAATTGATTTGGGGCTATTTGTGAATGGCTGGCAGGTAAAAGGTATAGCCTTTATCAAATTTATTTTTTCGACAGCACATAAACAAATTAATAAATGGCTTGCGCGGCGATGTAATGCATGATTAAATTATTATTCCGGTGTATATTCTTATTTTTGAAATTATGCAGATGGTAAATGTGTCAGGTATTGTGATAGAAAGCAGATCGATGTTATCAGTATTCCTGGGCCGGGAGGTCAAAATTGATTTTTACATACCAAAAAATGCAGCCGATTTTTCTGAAATGAGCCTGTTGCTGATTAATGATGGTCAGAATATGAAAGAACTGGGGCTGACGGATATCCTTCAAAATTTATATAATGAGGATTCAATATCACCTTTAGTTTGTGCTGCTATCCATGCCGGTGCCTATCGTAAAATGGAATATGGAGTTGCTTCACAAGCTGACTATGCAGGCCGGGGCGCAAAGGCAGGAAATTATTCATCCTTTGTACTCCGGGAATTGCTTCCGTTTATAAGAGATACCTATAAATTGATCACCTTCAAAGAGAGGGCTTTTGCCGGTTTTTCACTGGGGGCACTGATGGCAATGGACATAGTATTCCATCACCCTGAAAAATTTTCAAAGGCCGGTTTGTTTTCAGGCTCTTTCTGGTGGCGAAGTGTAGACCAGGCAGATAAAAATTATGATGATAGCCTGCATCGGATCATTCACCAGGAAATAAAAAATGGAAATTATAACCGCGGGATGAAATTCTTTTTTCAATGCGGTAATAAAGATGAAACAGAAGACCGAAATAATAATGGCATTATCGACTCCATAGATGATACATTGGATCTGATAAAAGAATTGATCGCAAAGGGCTACCGCGAAAAAGACATTCATTACCTGGGTATCCCTGACGGGGAGCATGATTTTGCAACCTGGGGTAAAGCTTTTCCTGAATTTTTGAAATGGGGATGGGGGAAAAGGAAATTAAAAAGTGAAAAGTAGGATCAATGATTTGATATCAGAAGCCGGACTTTCTCCACTACATTTCCTGGCGGTTAGTGGGATATACATACTAACTCCTTTCGCATTTTAATTATTGATTGATCTGGCCAGTAATACACTGGAGACAGTTTATCTTATAAGAGTAACCAAACCTTTTAGAAAAAAGTCTTTACCTGTATAATCTATTCCTTTTACCATCCACACATATGCTCCGGTAGCCTGGGGCTGCCCCTGGAAATTTCCGTTCCATCCTTTATCCAAATTGTTTGTTGTAAAAATCATTTGCCCCCACCGGTTAAATATCCTGAAGTATTCAACTTGCAGAATGCCGGCAGTTATTAATCGCAGCTGGTCATTCCTGCCATCACCATTAGGTGTAAATGCAGTTGGAATAAAGATGTTAGGAGAGCCTTTATAAACCGTGACGGATAACGAAGCAGTGTCCGTACATCCTGCTTCATTTTTCACTGTAACCGTATAGGAAATTTTATCGACAGGAAATGGAACTACTGACACAGGATTGAATATATCCGCTTTGGATAAATAGTCTGGCGGATCCCATGTATAAAAACCTCCGCCCTTTGCTTGTAATTGCAGGGGTTGGTTCATCACAACAGATGTATCATTACCTGCAAAGGCATTTACTTTTGGCAATACATAAACAATAACCGTATCTGTGGCTGGCTTAGGGCATCCCTGCGGATCGATGGCTGATAATATAAACTGAGTGGTTTGCGTAAGCGTTGCAGAGGGGGATAATGAATTTGCATTTAATAAAATTTGCGGAGGTGACCAGTCGAATCTTTGAGCACTGGTGTAACCATTTAACTGTACTACAGACTGATAGCAAATAGTGGTGTCTTTTCCTGCATTTATTTCAGGATAAGGTAGCGCAGTTACCCGGATAATTTTTAATTGATTGCATCCACCCGTCATAGCATTTATTGTAAATGAGGTTGAAGCGGGAACTTTTACAAAGGGAGATTTCTCAGAAGGATCCACAAACAAATGAGCGGGGGTCCATGAATAAATTAATGCATCGGAGTTAATCGATAATTGAATTAAATCATTTTGACAAATGATGGCGTCCTTCATTACTGTTAACTGCACTGAATCGGTTACCCTCACCACAACTGAATCTATATTCCGGCAGCCTTCATCAGTAAGAAAAGCATAGTAAGTGGTTGTTTTGCCGGGAAAGACGAAAGGAGAAGATGAAGTTTGATCCGATATAAAAGCTGTTGGCGTCCATTGGTATTTACCAGGTGCATCTGCGTGAAGTCGCAGAGTGTCTCCTTTGCAGATCAATGTATCCGTAAATGCTAATTGTAATGGTGGCTTATCTGTAATGGTTATTATTTTACTTACAGTATCCACACATCCTTTAGAGGTGGTAACTGTTAACCTTACTAACCTGCTGCCTGCTGAATTAAATTGATAAGCAGGATTTTGTTGATTGCTGGTATCAGCAAAAGAAACAGGGTCTCCGAAATTCCATAACCAGGATTGAATGGAACCATATTTCGTAATGGAAGCATCATTGAAAAAAGAAGGTTGTTCTATACAAACTCCCTTATTTGAAAATCCGGCTTTTGTTCCGGGATACACACGGGCTATGGATTGAGTACTATCAGAACAGGACTGCCCCCGGTTTATGACCAGCTTTACAAAATAAATTCCTGTGTCAGGAAATGTATATTCTGGTGATTGCGATGCGGAAGAGAAAGAAATGTTATTACGTTCATCAGTTATTTCCCAATATTGCGAACGGATCAAATTATTTTGTACCAAGTTGGTGAGCGTTAATGTTGATGAATTACCACAGAGAAGATATTCGGGCTGTAATACAGCAGAAGCGGATTCACAGCCGGTAATTTTTATTTGAAGGTCTTTACGCTGTGTCGCAATAACTTTTCCATTCCTTAATTCATCTACACAGACGGTAACAATATAGATTCCTTCGCCCGGAGCTATGCCGGTTATAAGTCCTGTTGCGGAGTTAATTGATATTCGTTGCCCCAGGGGAAAGCTGGCATTGTATCCGTTTCCATATGGTACGGTAGAATAGGGTGGGGCAGTAGGAGGATTTAAATTATCAGCATCAGCTATAGTGCCGGTTTTAAAGGCCTCGCAAAAACGATATTGTAAATGATCTCCATCTGCATCCTGTGCTGCAAAACTGTAACTAAGAGGATGATTTGCACAAACCAATACCAGGTCATTTCCGGTAAATGCTGCACTATTATTTGTCGGGCCGTTTATCATATTCTGCGTACCCGGAATTTCAGCAGTATATGTGGCACCGATATTTCCATAACCGGGCTCAAGATTATTTATGCCTTGTACTCTGTAAATTACCTGGCTGCTTAGTATATATCCTTCTATATTTCCGGGAAGTGTAATAGTGACATTAAAATATCCAACCTCGTAACATACAGCGGGAGGATTTAAAATGCAGGGGTCAAATTGGGATAAACTTAAAATTCTTTTAAAAGCTAACGAAACATTTACATCTTTTATGCTGGCATAATTTCCCCGGTTAAATACAGATATAATAGTACTATTGTTGATTTCCCTGCCACCGTCACATATACGGTATAATTTAAGAGTGACATCATATGTGTATTCTCCATTAGATACCTTCACAAAAGTATATAGCATTTCACCACCGCTTATATGACCTGCAAAAGCTGTACATGAGAGGATAATGAAAATAAACCCTATCGTAAATTTTTTTCTCAAATAGCATGTATTTACTACGGATGAGCTTTCACTAAATTTACGATTAACTGATAAAACCTGTTGTCGGAAATTGTACTATGTTTCTGTTGATTTCAGTACCCAGGTACTAGCGGGAAGTATATTATAGAATCAATCAGTATTCTTTTTATTATTGAGTTGACAAGGTTATTGTTTTCAAACGAATGTTCTGGTTAAAATTTCCACCCGATACCAATCAATGGTATTTTATCTTCTTCCGATGCAGCAAAACTAAAAGTAAGGACAAGTCTACGCAGTGGAGAAATCCAAAAGCCTGCTCCATAACCAGTAAGCCAATTATCGCTGGCGTCACTATCTGACCATATACGGCCGGTATCATAAAAACCTAATAATCCCAGTGAACCTGGGAATAAGTAAGTTTTGAAATTAGTCAATTTGAGTCTTAACTCCAGGTTATTATAAATTTTAGAATGCCCTGCAAAACGATTTTTACGGTATCCACGAAGGTTGTCTTCGCTGCCCAGGTATTGGGCCTGATAAAATTCAAAGTCGCCAAAATTATGACCACCACCTGTGCGGTTGGCCAGCACCAGGATATTTTTGATTAGTGATAAATAAATACTAATACCGGAATTGAGCTGTGTTACCTGGTAATGATTATCCTTTAAGCCGGACAAGTGGCGAACTGATGTATGCCAATAAATTCCTTTTTGTGGAATAATTGCGTTATCCCTGGTATCGGCCGTCAATGTAAAATGTCCTCCAAAATAGGATTGCTTTGCAAATGCAGTTGATGGATCAATACCACTGGATGATGCTGATTGCACTATAAAGCGTCCCCTGTTATTTTTGTCTGCAGAATCCATATCATAAAACTGGAATGTTGGGCCAAGTGTCATGATCACTTTTTCGGAAAAATTTTTACGTAGCAAAAGCGAAATATCTCCTAATCTATACCTGGTGCGGTAATACCTGAATTTGCCGGGTTTTGTTTTGTCGTAGATGGTAGCATTACCAAATCCAAAAAAGTTGGTGATAGTCGGAGAATTAATATCTGTTTCAAATAAGAGGTCAGAATTTTTACCAAATACGCTGATGAATTCCGCATTATAGCTGAAGGTAAATGCCTTGCTGGCTAACGCCTGGTTTAGGGTAATGGTATGACTGTTTTTATAGGGCGTTTTCCGGAAGCCATGGCGAATGATCTTCATATATCCTCCCAGGTAAATCCCATCGTCGGGGTTATACCCAACAGAAATAAAAGGAATTATTTGGTTATACTTATAATAAATAGGATCATAAGAATTGACGATGGAGTCATTGGCCATTTTATTTTTAAAAGGCCCTGACAATGTATTATTTCCTCTTTTTTCATCATACACAATGACTCCGTCACCTGATGAAGCGGAATTCTTAAATTCATCATTCCCTTTTCCGCCGATGAGGCGGATCTTTATTTTATCATTACTTCCATTGACGAAGAACTTGTCATCCCCGCCAAAGCCATACAGCCTGATCTCTTCTGTATGCTGCGGATCAAAAGTTCTTTCATACATTTTTAAAGAGCTATCTCCGTCCTTACCTAATTTATAAACCTTTAATAATACCGAACCATCATCGTGGCGGGTAATATCAAATAATTCGGTTTTATTACTTGCCAGCACATCCACCTTTTCGCCAAGGAAACGATAATATTCCATTACTTCCTTACTCAAATAGTTCCGTCGTTGTTTTAATATGTCACTGATCTTGTTCGCGGAAAAATGTTTTATTTCCTTAGGCTGTTGGGCCATTGCATTTTCAATGACACTGTCGGTCATTTGCGATAAAAATTTATCGGCAGCAGATTTCCAATCCTGTTCATTGAGCCCGTTTAAGAAAAAGCGGTCGAGGTTTCGGGCGGCAAAATTAAAACGCATTATATTTTTTGTGTGGGGTTTTAGCCCTTCCAGTTGAGGAACCAACCATGGCCATTGTGCAATGTGAGGTATTACACCCTGGTTTACATAAAAGGCCTGGTCCCTGTCTTTTGGTATTGGATAAAACATTTTTCCTTTTTCTTTATCTATAGCACCCCATTCCCATTGTCCTTCATGCCTGTCAAAATCCATTACAAACATATCCAGTATTCTTGCCCGAAGTAATGCTTGCTGATCAACGGAATTATCATTGTCCTCACTCAACTTTTTTACCACATCTTCCGTGTCATATCCTTTTTGCACAGTATCGGGAAGTTTTTCCTCTAAATAGGCAAGCAGATTACCAAAATCTTTTCGGAACTCTTCTAATCGCGGATCATCGGGTATAAAAACAAGTTTCACTTTCAGATAGGGTACACCTGCAGCCTCGGCCAGAACAGGCATAGATAACGCAGAATAAGGATAGGAAGCCGAAATGCCATCGGCCACCAGGTCTTTTGCTGCTTCACTCTGCAAGTCACCCGGCAATGTTTTACTTGTTATAAATTTTTGTATGGACCGGAAATTATATTCGTTGCCTTGAGGGTCTACCATTCGTAGAGAGCGGGTCTGTTTTCCGCCGCCCCTTTTTTCAGGTTTTAGTCCGCCTTTTTCGGTAGCCAGGTTTACAACCGGTACACGAATAGGGGTAGTCCATTCTTTCCTGTAGTTAGAACCCATCCAGAATGAACGGGACTTGTTGATCCTGAAGTCCGGGGAACCAGCTACCGAAATGGAATCATTGACAGACTGAGCCAGGCAATCGGCTACAGGAAAAATTAATATTAAAAAAACTAACCGTAGTGATTTCATCTGTTGTTGTTTATCGGTTAACCCATAACACCAACTCCCCTGTTTTATTAATTTAAGTTACAATTTTTATAGCGAACAGGAATGGGTTAAAGTAAGTAAGGCAACCTAAACAAATGTCGTGCTAATAATAAGGGAGAGGGATGGGGCAAATATTATCCGGAAAAAAATGCAGGAATATTATTACCGGAGATGTTACTGGTTTTACTTTAACTCAGTATATTCCTGTTTTAGCAAACAGGCATTTGCTTTGCAGTTCAAACAAAAAAACAGCCATTCATGCAAGGAATCAAACCCTTTTGTCATTTTTTTCTACTGGTTGTTTTATTTGTCCTGGGCACTTCGCTTCACGCACAGATTGACGCCGGTAAAAAATTATCTATTGATAGCATTATCTTAAGACAGAAGGGGATCATACGCAGGCTGGCGCAAAATTTATTATCCGATTCCGCAACAGAAAGTATAAGGGTGCTGTTACGCAACGATAAACCATTTCAGAGATATGAGGGACGTATTATACGGAAAATTAATATTGATGCGTTAGAATTTGGGCCATCAAAAAAAGATACAGCCAATAAAACAAGAAACAGGCTTAGAAAAATTTCTAATGCCCTTCATCACAGAACCAGGGATTTTGTTATCCGTAATAATCTTTTTTTTTCCAGCAATGAAAAATTAGTATCCAGTATTTTGGGGGATAATGAACGGCATCTCCGGGATCTTCCCTTTATCCGGGATGCAGACATCAGGGCGGTGCCGGTAAGTGGAAGCAGGGATTCTGTGGATATAATTGTTGTTACAAATGACGTTCTGTCTATAGGCGGTAGCTTCAGAATGCATAATGCAGAAAGCGTATCCCTGGCTTTACGCGAAGATAATTTTGCAGGATATGGAGACAGGATAAGAGTTCAAAGCCTGGTTGATTTAAAAAGGGCAGAAAAATTTGGATATGGCTTTGATTTCATAAAAAGGAATGTACTGGGATCCTTTGTAAACGGTGAAGCAGGGTTTACGAATTTTGACAAAACGATCAATAACGGAAAACGGGAAGAACGGGTGGCTTACCTGCGACTTACCAGGCCGATGGTCAGCCGGTACATGCGATGGACCTATGGATCAGAACTGGAATTGCATAGAACACAAAATTTTTACAACAGTGATTCTATTTACCTGAGGGATTTAAAATATAAATATAATATAGTGGACGCATGGCTTGCACTAAACATTGATGCCGCCAGGGAGGATAATTATACTGATAAAACCAGGTTGCGCCGGTTAATTGGTCTAAGGGTAGTGCAGAAAAATTTTAAGGAGAAGCCTTTAAAGTATACCAGTATGTATAATTATATGTATGCCGATCTGAAAGCAGTATTGGGGTCTTTTTCAATTTTCAGACAGGATTTTTATAAAACGCAATACGTATATGGTTTTGGAAGAAATGAGGATGTGCCCGAAGGTATGGAAGGTTCTTTCACTGCCGGGTTAACAAAAAAAGAAGGTCGTGAAAGGCCATTCGCCGGCCTCAATTTCCAGCGTTATTATTTTACCGTTAACCAACACTATTTCAATTACACGTTTCGGGCCGGCAGTTTTTTCTATAAAAATAAAATGGAAGATATAGACCTGGTGGCAAGGGTTGAATATTTTAGCCGGCTTCACCACCTGAATAAAAAATGGAAACAACGCTTTTTTTTCGGCGGAAGTTCCTCCAGGCAGTTCAATAGTTTATTAAATGAACCGCTGCGGCTTGACAGCGAATTTGGTCTCCGCGAATTAAGAAGTGATAGTGCCAGTGGAAATTTACGTTTCACCCTGAAAGGAGAATCCGTTTTTTTTAGTCCATGGTCTGTATTATTTTTCAGGTTTGCTCCTTTTGTATTCGGACATGCGGCTTACCTTAATTTAAAAAACCAGGATATATCCACACCAGAATTATATGCCGCGGTAGGTGGTGGCCTTCGTATCCGAAATGAAAGCCTGATATTCGGCACCACGGAATTCCGGGGCATGTATTTTCCAAGGAAAAATTTTCGTAATGAGAGCTGGAGAGTAGAAGTGAATACCAATATCCGGTTTAAATATAACCAGGATATTATCAGGAGACCTGATTTTGTAAGTGTAAACTGATATTTTCTTCTGCTTTTTTATTATTTGCAATTTTATATCTGCTATTAACATTCATCCGTATAAGAATGGGTTGAATGAAATGTTTTAGCTCCTTAGTTTTCCCACGCCAATAAAAATATTTTTTTACTTACCCTTTTTGTAAATTGAAAGACACTATTTTATTAAAAGCAGTGCTTTCTTTACCGCTAAAAAATTATGAAAAAGATTTTTCTATTGTCCTTGCTGGTAGCAGGTCTGGCCTTTGCCGCCTGGTATCTTTTTATTAAGGAACCCGTTTTTAAAGCTACCGATGGTTTCCTCGTAAACCTGAATGATAAAGCGGTGATCATAGAAGGATATGATCCCGTAGCTTATTTTACAGACAACAAACCAGTGATGGGGATTGAACAATATTCTGCTCAATTCGAAGGAGCCACTTATTGGTTTGTTTCAGCAGAGCATGCAGAATTATTTAAAAAAGAACCAAAAAAATATGCACCGCAGTATGGTGCATTTTGCGGGTATGCTGTGAGCATCGGTAAATTAAGACCGGTAGATCCAACTATATACCAGGTAGAAGATGGTCGCCTGATTCTCCAGCATACACGTGAGGCTTATGATCTTTTCAATAAAGACCTTAAAGGAAATACAGCTAAGGCTGATAAGAACTGGCCCGGCATTGTAGAAACTCATGTTGGCAGGAGGCTGGATTATGACAAACCTGCCCAACCGGTGGTATCAGTCAATTAAGTACAGTTCTTTACTATGCTGGTTTTTGTAAGTAGCCCGACAGATGCCGGGCTTTTTTGTTTCTATACTGTTTCATTTGTAATGCAATGGACATTGAACGGAGCCTTGATGTAGTTTCTTTGTTCTCACAAAAACAATAAAATGGAAACAAAAGTGAAGGCTCTGAAAGTGGAGCAGATAAAAAAAGAAAAGGCCAGGGAATACAGCCTGTTCAAATTTGTATTCACGGCGATGGTTTTATTATTTATACTGTTTACTGTCATCAGTGCGCATGCACAGCAGGAAAAAAAGATATTTAATAATCTAAACAATGAAGGAGTCATTCTTGACGGGTATGATCCGGTCGCTTTTTTTACAGACAACAAACCAATAAAAGGAGATGCTAAATATCAATACTCCTATGACAAAGCAATTTATTATTTCACTTCGCAGGCCCATCTCGATCTTTTTAAAGCTGCGCCGGAAAAGTACAGACCGGATTTTGGAGGCTGGTGCGCTTATGCAGTTTCATTGGGAAGAGTGGCGCCTATCGATGTAAATACATTTTCAATTGTCAATAACCGTTTGGTTATTCAGCATAATCAAAGAGCGGTAAATGGATGGAACAAAGACGTGCAGGGCAACCTGGCCCTTGCTGATAAATACTGGCCAAAAGTTGCGGATAAAGGAGGCAAACAAATTACAACGGATGCTGAAAAATATTTTCTGAATAATACAGACCCGGAGGGAGTGTCATTACAGGGTTATGATCCCGTAGCTTATTTTACCCAAATGAAAGCAGTAAAGGGCGACCCGAAATACATGGCCCGGTATAATGGAGCAACTTATTGGTTTTCTTCTGAAGAAAATGCAGCCATGTTTAAAGATCATTCTGACATGTTTGCACCACAGTATGGAGCCTTCTGCGGATATGCTATGGCACTGAATAAACTTCGTCCCATCAATCCTGAAATATTTGATATAGTTGAGGGCCGACTGATACTTCAACATTCCGAAGACGCCTATATGAGATTTCACAAGGATGTTAATGGGTTTGTATCAAAGGCCGATACAAACTGGCCTGGCCAGATTAAAAAGCATGCAGGTAAAAAAGTAAAGTTTGACAAGCCGGCCACTCCTGAAAAAAGCTAACCCGGACATTTTTTGATAATAAATTAAATAATAAAAATAAAATTAAAAATGAAAAAGTTATTTCTTTTTACCATTTCGCTTTTGCTGATACTTGGTATCAATGTATTTGCAGGTAATATAAATGATCCTGTTAATAAGGCAGTGCAACGTGCTTTTAGTACAGATTTCAGCGATGCTGTAAACGCATATTGGACCAGGGCAAATGAAGCATTCAAGGTTTCCTTTACAAAAAACAATACCAGTTATGCAGCTTACTACACAGAGCAGGGTGAATTATTAGTTACTGCCAGGATCATTTTCCATGAGCAATTGCCTTTGCCTGTGGCGAAGGTTTTGTCAAAAAAATATACCCGCAATGATATTATTGGGATACAGGAATATAATAATGGGATAGATCCGAGTTACTATTTTATTCAAACGAGCACAGAAAAAAGAAGAGATATTTTGAAATTCTATTCCAATGGAATATTTGAAGTGCTGAAACAAAAAAACGGGAAATAAAAAAGATAATCATTTATAAAATGGATTTATGATAACAAATAAAATAGCAGCCGTCCTTTCATTTACTGCCATGGTAATGCTGGCATCTGAAACTAAGGCGCAAACAATTGTTGCAAAAAACATTTCACTTGAAGCTGCAAAAAAAGTGGCGACGGAAGCCGTAAAATATGCCAGGGCAAATAATTCGCCCGGTGGAGCTATTGCCATAGTGGATAATGGCGGAAATCTCGTTTACCTGGAAAGATTGGACGGAACATTTCCCGCTTCCTCGGAAGTATCAATCAAAAAAGCAAATACAGCCGCATTGTTCAAAGCACCTTCTGCTAAGTTGGAAAACTCTATTAACGGAGGAAGGCAGGCATTGATAACAGTGGGACACACCTTTTTGCAAGGTGGTATTCCCATCATGGTTGATGGCCAGGTAGTCGGCGCAATTGGGGTAAGCGGGGCTGCCAGTGCACAGCAGGATGAAGAAATTGCTATTGCCGGCAGTAAAATAAAGATTGACTAATGCTGCTGCTGCTAAGTCTTTATTTATACCGCAGGGTTTTTCCACATAAGGACAATAAAGATTTCCATCTGGCAGGGATAATCAGGCGGTGTTGTTTTACTAAAAAGATCAGGAGTTACAAAAATGTTTTAACATCATGAGCAGGTTATATTTTTTTCTAAAAATTTATGCATTAATATTTATTTTATTGATGCTGGCAATATTTGCCTTTACGCAGGAAACGAGGTTACTTGCCGTTGATAAGCCACAGGCCATTGCTGATCTGCGTACTGATGAGGGAACTTCGTTGGTCAATGCGAAGTGGTACGTGCAACCCGCACATATTTTGGAAAAAGAGTTTTTTTTGCCCGGCCCGCAAAAAGGGGGAGGGGACGCTTTGCCATTATATCCGACTGGCCGGTCTATTCCATCTCATAGTTTACACCCCCAGGTAGGAGCGGAAGATTTTGACGCCGGGTTTAAAGAAATTAAATCCACCGAACTGGAGAGCAGGCAGGGGACCGGTTTGTTTTCCTTCGTGTGGTACAAAGTTGAGTTAACAATTCCTGCCCAAATAGGGAAATTAAATACAGCAGGCACTACAGCAGTATTTGAAATAGTGGTAGATGATTACAGCGAAATTTGGGTAAATGGAAAACAAATGCTCGGTTTTGGCCAGGCCGGCGATGGAGCCATTGCCGGATATAACACAAGAAACCGGGTGATACTTACCGAAAATGCAAAGCCAGGTGAAAAATTCAACATAGCGATATTAGGTATCAACGGAGCAATTGGAAAATTACCTGATAATTATATCTGGATAAGAAATGCAGTCGTCGATTTTTACAAAAACGGCTTACCGGTTAATCCGAATTGGAAAGACATTGGTAAAATTTATACGATTGATGAAAGACTGAATTCTATTATTCTTCCCGGAACAAAAGTGGAAAAGATTGCTGACGGATTCTCTTTTACAGAAGGACCGGTTTGGCACCCGGATGGATATTTATTATTCAGTGATCCAAATACAAATACGATCTATCGGTATAATCCGGCCAATCACAATGTAACGGTTTATGTGAGTCATAGCGGATATACCGGAGCGGATATAGGCGACTACGGACAACCGGGGAGCAATGGTTTGGTTATTGATAAAGAGGGACGGTTGATTATTGATCAGCATGGTAACAGGCGTGTGATACGAATAGAGAAGAAAGGGCCTGTTACCATACTAGCTGATAATATAGATGGCAAACGTTTCAACAGTCCCAATGATATTGTATTACGAAGTGATGGCACCATCTATTTCACGGATCCTCCTTATGGCCTTCCCGGATTTTTTAAAGATTCCAAAAAAGAACTCGATTACCAGGGCGTCTTTATGATCAGAAATGGAAAGGTACAGGTGGTATCAAAAGATTTGGGAGGACCCAATGGAATCGCTTTCTCCCCCGATGAAAAATATTTGTATGTCACCAACTGGGATATCAGGGACATTCATCAAACCAAAACATTATGGCGATATGAAGTATTGCCTGATGGAAGGCTGAAAAATGGAAAAATATTTTATGATTTCAGTTTTACCGAAGATGAGGAAGCATTGGATGGAATGAAAGTGGATAAACAGGGAAATCTTTTTATATCCGCTCCGGGAGGCCTTTGGATATTGAGTGCCGAAGGGAAATTACTTGGAAAAATGATCACACCAGAAAGACCCGCCAATATGGCCTGGGGCGATGAAGACGGAAAGACTTTATACATGACAGCTCATAGTAGTTTATATAAAGTCAGGGTGAATACCGGGGGAAAATTCTCCTGGCAATAATACAGAAGGTGATTTAAAATGGGAATGAATTTAGGTAAACAAACAAACAAACCATGAAAAGAGAATTGATTTTGTTTTTGATTATTGTCCTTACAGGAAGTGTTACAGAAATAATAGCCCAGGACAATCGCAGGGTGTACTTTACCACTGGTGCGGGTTTAATAAAATCGCCGGGATCGTTGCACCATGTTTTTAAGCCTTCCATTGCATTTAATTCGGGAATTGAGCTTGAGAACAGTAAAAATTGGTTTGTTCAGGGCACCCTTGATTTTAATTCGTTAAAGTATAATCAGCGAATAAAGGAAGACGGATCTCCTTATCTTTTTACAAACACTAACAGTTCCCTTGTAATGGGAGCGGTAAATGGAGGTAAGAATTTTATCTTTGGTCAGGCCAGGTGGTTTACCTCGGTGTATACAGGGGTTGGCTATTTGAATATTGGAGAACCCAGGTTGATACAACTTAGCGAAAATAAAATCAGGCAGGAGGTTTCAAGAAAAGGAAATGTGTTTGCGAAAGCCGGAACCAGACTGGGATATAAGACGGAAATAAAATGGTTGCAAACAATTTACTTTGACGGTTCATGGTGGAAATCGCCATTGACAGTGCAGGGATCCAGGTTAAGTGGTGTGTCTCTTTTTCTTGGGGTGAGAATGACAATGAAAAAATAACCGATACAACTTTGTATAGAAAGCAGAATTTTTTAGAAAGGGAAGATATTTACCATAAAAAAAGCATATGTCAAAAATTGCAATCGTAACCGGGGCTTCCGGCAACATGGGCCAGGCCGTAGTTAAAAAATTTATTGATGAAGGATATAAAGTTATAGGCACCGTGGTACCCAACGATCCCGTGCCTATGGATTTTCCCCCTGACAGTTTTGAAAAAATAATAGTGGATTTAATGAATGAAGAGGATTCGGCTAAATTTATAAACTCCATTATTGATAAGCACAAAAATATTGATGCTGTTGTGCTTACAGTTGGTGGATTTGCCATGGGTAAAATTGCTGACACTTCAACAACAGATATGGTAAAGCAATACAAATTAAATTTTGAGACAACTTATAATGTGGCACGACCCGTTTTTGTACAGATGATGAAACAACAAAACGGGAGGATATTTATTGTTGGTTCCAGGCCCGGAATGGATGCAAAAAATGGCAAGGGCATGGTAGCATACGGGTTAGCCAAGTCTTTAATATTCCGTTTGGCTGAATTAATGAATGATGAAGCAAAAGGAAAAAATGTAGTTACCAGTGTGGTAGTGCCCAGCACCATTGATACTCCCCAAAACAGAAAGTCTATGCCGGATGCAGACTTCAAAAATTGGGTGAAGCCTGAAGAAATTGCCGGTGCAATTTTTTATCATTGTACGGAAGAGGCCGGTGCCCTGAGGGAGCCCGTGATCAAAGTTTATGGTAATTCTTAGTGTAGGGAAAAATTATAGAATTAATCGCCGGTAATGAGCTTTCCCAATTTAGAAAATAAAAAAGTATTGATCACTGCGGGGCCTACCCGTGAGGCGATTGATCCTGTTCGCTATATCAGCAATCATTCATCTGGAAAGATGGGTTATGCAATTGCCGGCAAATTCTTGCGTCAGGGTGCAGAAGTGATCCTGGTATCCGGTCCTGTAAATATTCAATTGCAACATCCCCGGTTGAAGATCGTAGCTATAAGTTCTGCTTTAGAAATGTATAACGCCTGTTGTGGTTATTTTGAGGAAATTGATATAGCCGTTTTTGCAGCAGCTGTAGCGGATTACCGGCCGGAAAAAATAGCAAAGCAAAAAATCAAGAAAGAGGATGCTTCTTTTATTATAAGGATGGTAAAGAATACAGACATAGCTTTTGCATTTGGAAAAATAAAATCCCCGAAACAACTCTCTGTTGGATTTGCCCTTGAAACCCATGATGAACTTACCCATGCCATGGGTAAACTAAAGAAGAAGAATTTTGATTTGATAGTATTAAATTCAATGAATGATGACCAGGCTACCTTTGGTTATGATACTAATAAAGTCAGCCTGATAGGCCCTGATCTGAAACGAAAAGATTTTGCATTAAAATCGAAGGATGAAGTGGCTGTTGATATTGTTCATGAAATCACTTCTTTACTATTGCATAAATGGCAGCAAGACCTGGTAGTATTTCCCTGATATCATTTTATATGAGCACCATTCGAAATTTCAATAAAACAGGCATCAGGTTAACGCCTTGACCATATCATAGTTTTCCATATCATTATGCCAGAAAGTGGAGATAAACTGGTAGCCGTTTTTCTTATAATAATGAACTGCTTTTGTATTTGAAGCTTGAACGCCGCCCCAAAGCAGGATATGGCGAATTCCTTTACTCTTTAATTCATTTTCAATAAAGTTGAGCATAGCAGTGCCAAGCCCGGAGCTTTGCCAGTCATCTGCCACGGAAGGTGCAAATGTTACGGTGCTATCTTTTGGGTAGGTTTGATTTCGCTGTTCATACCGTTGGCGGTCTTCTTCAATCATTCCTTTTTTGATAAGCATATAAGCCACCGTATCATGAGCAGATTCGTCCGTTGCTATAAAACGGAAAATGTCATTGTCCGGTTTTTCAAAAATATTATCAATGGTTGTCCTGTCGAAAGAATGAGGACCAAACCGGGACCTGCTTTCAGGAGATAAATTTTGAAGATAGTTGTATAACGATGTTTTGTCACTTTGCATGAGTGATCTTATTGTTACCGTTTTCTTATTCAGAAGCGTTATGTTCATATTGAAAAATATTTAAAGATCAGTTCTCTGAAAAAAATGATTACCTGTGAGCAATAAGTAGTTATTATTGAAAATTATTTTCCAACCAGCCCGCATGAAATGGTTTCATCGTTTAGTTTAAACCAACTTAAGCCACCAGTTCTTTTGATTGAATTTTTATTTACGTATAAAATGATCCAGTCGTCAAATTGTACGGCTCTTGCTTCAAGGGATACTGGTTCAGCTACATGATCTTTTAATGCGTCATTCATTTTTTCTCCGTTCTCATCTAACAGGAGATAGTAATCAGACTCGCCTTTTTCATTTTTTACCCAAAATACAGGACTCATGCCACCGGCTATGCAGCGGATGGCGCAATCGCGATGGGGCTTGCCATGACCAGGCTTCATTACTCCAAAATAGCACTTGGGATCCAGTACTTCACCTGTTAACTGAACTGTTCCCAATTCTTTTATTAAGGGAATAGAATGTACAGCTTCTGTTTCTCCTACCTCTATCAATGGATCATCATTTTTATCTATCTGGAGCAATGTTTTTCCATCGCTGTACAAAAGAGTTCCCCTGATCGTTATTTCCTTTTTATCGAGAATGGTATTATTTGTTTTCTCCAATTCAGCTATGGCTGCTTCTGCTCCAAATTTTCCATAACCAGTTAGTGGCATTGTAATAAATGAGGAATTACCAAAAGCATCCTGTTGCGTCATTACTTTTAGCGATGGCACAGGGAATTGCCTGTAAATTCCTTTTACCTCTGTTAGCTGGCCAAATTCAAAACCGGAAGTGGAAAATTTTCGTTGCTGCAGCGCTAATACAATTCCGGTTGTAACGACAAGAATAAGTATAGCGATAACCACTTTACGAATATGGGCTGCAAAGCCATCCGGCGCCTTCGGCATCCATCCGATATAAAATTCGTTATCCTTCATAGCCTTTTATTCCTGGGTTATTATTTCTGTTTTCTTATTCATGATTGTTGCTCCTGTTCTTTCGGTTCCCTCCGGGAATGGCTTTGGATTCAGCCATACTTTGCCTCCGGCAATCTTAAGATCATAGGTATTTACTTTTTCTTTGAAAGGTGGTGGTGACTGCCCGTTATGCGGCAAGTACTGGTATCCATGCCAGGGACAGGTAATGCAGCCATCCAGTATTTTCCCTTCACCAAGCGGACCACCCTGGTGCTTGCATACATTGTGGATGGCAAAAAGTTTATTCTCGTGCCTGTAAACAGCGATCCTTTCCTTATCTATACAAAATATTTTAGCCCTGCTTTCATGAATATCATTCACGTCACATACGGCAACAAACCCTTCCTGTTGCAAAGCAAAGTTCATGTTGTCAATCTGTTTTTCTTTGTGGGCGGCCGCCAGGTGTAATGAGACTAGTGAAACAGCCCCGGTGAGGATCATAAGCACAAATACCGGGTTTTTTTCCAGTTGTATCACGCCCAGCATTACATGCATCACTACCAAAAAATAGGCGAGGTAAACAAACATGTGCAATGTCTTCCAAACTTTTGGTGAAAGATTATGCAGCCAGAAGTCGTGGCTGGTAATGGCCATCAAAAAAAAGATGATTAAAGCAAAAAAGCCCAATGCCTGGAAGGGAAATGCCGGAAGGGAGCCAAAGTTTGTATTTGAAGTAAATAAGGATACCAGCGGATGAGTATTACTTAACGCATGAAATTGGAAAATACTAAACACGCCATGAATTAATGCCATAGTAAACATAGTAACACCCAGGTGTCTGCGATTGTATAATAAGGGAAGAAATTTTTTATTCAGGCGGGATAACGGACCGATGGCCAGTATCACATGCAATAACAATACCGCCAGTGTAGATGAACTGCGTATAAGGAGGGTTTCAAAAGTAACTTCCTCATTAAATATCCATGTCAGCGACATAAACAAAAAAAGATAGCTGATACAAAAGCCGGCGATCAGCCAGTCGTATATTTTTTTTTGCCGGTTCCAGCCTACTGCAGTATATGAAGCACTCATGGTTGAAAATTAATCGTGTCAATAATTTGCTGATGTATAAAATCGTATAGAGTAAGTTGCCACTGCCCGTCTGTTGAATCTGGATGCATTGGGAAAATATAATTTCCTCTTGCCTCTATTCTGCCGATCAATTGTGAATTACCGGGTATAAATACCGAAGTGGCTGCTTCGGATACAGCTCCGCCTGGCAAAGTTTGCGAATTGAATTCAGGAGAATTTTTATAGACAACTGCGGAAGGAACAGAAAGTGGCAGTATATTTTTCCATTCTACCTGCCATTCCGTATTTTCTTTATTTGTTCTTATATTGACGCAATACCCGTTTTTGTTCCTTGCATATTTTATCATAGGTAATAGTTCCGGACTTGTTTGTTTTAGTGTTTTTACAGGAACGAAGTTGGGAATTACCAGCCAGGAAAAAATAATTCCTATTGGAAGCATTAATGCTATTAAATACCAAGCCTGCCTGTGTCTTTTTCGTAATTGTTTGTTCATGAGCCTGTAACTATTCTTACCGGAAGTTTTTTATTTTTTTAATCAGCGGGAAAAACAAAAGTTATTCTTCAGCCGGGTTTATAAACTTTTCTTTTTTTATAGCCCGGATCCATTTCGTTAATAGGAACGGCCAGAACACAATTGTACCCGGAATAATAATGATACGAAATCCCCAGCCCGAACCGTGGGCTCCTTCATCAATTTTTAAAACGCCTTTAAAAATAAATGGGATAGCGAACAGAACGCCCATCAATAAATAGATGCCCAATATCATCAGTACAAATTGTATTGCTATCATGTGTTCTGATTTTCTATGACCAGTATACTGTTGAAACCATGATAACCATCGGGCACCCGGTAAGGATTATCCACGTCTTCCAGCCACATTTTATCATCTACAAAAAATTTGTAATGATATTTGCCCGCAGGTAGCATGGGGATCGCAATTTTCCAAACCCCTTTTTTGCCTGGCTCCATCAAAAGCACATCTGTGGCCCAGTGGTTAAAACTTCCCGCCAGTGATATTTGTGAAGCACAATCGTGATGCACATAAAATTCGATCATTTTTTTGCGGCCATTTACATACGGCGATACATGTGGTTTCATGATGTTTTCGCTTTTTAAGGTTTTCAATAATGCTTTTCCTGGTTGAATAACACCAAAGCCCTGTCGTTCTGCTGCCAGTCCATTGATTCGTTTAGCTGTACTGAAAAGAACCTGCCGTATCATAGGAGGTGTAAGATGCGGATCCGCTTCGAGCATTTGAGCAATAACAGCACTGACGATGGGTGCGGCAAAAGAAGTACCATCAACATGCATGTAATGCGGCGAAATATATTTGCAGGCCTTTATACGGTTGCTGATAAAATTCCGTATAAAAGTTACATCATTTTCATGGCCCGAATTGCTTCCAGGAGAAAAGGTTTTGCACCAGTCCGAAAATTTTTCAGGTAGATCATTGTCATTTGTTTTTACCAGGCAATGCAATGCTTCCGATTCCTGTTGTTCTTTTGTTCCGGGCAAAATGGGAGCAGCGATCCAAATGGCCTGTGCCACTAATTCGGGTTTCATCAAATCATCCATTGTTATCCCGAAGGAGGAATGATAAAGAGTTTTTGCTTCGGCCAGTTTATTACCATCATCAATACCACCAACAGCTATTACATTCAAAGAATTGGCTGGTGGTTTTATAATGCCTTTTTCATCATTGCCGACAGCGGCAACGATCACAACACCTTCTTCAATCAATTGCTCTGAAAGTATGTCCACTGCGCTTTGCTTATAGGAAATGGCTTCGTCTGCTCCAACGCTCATGTTAACAATACGAATATTGTATTCCCGATGATGTTGCAATACCCATTCTAATGCCTTTACTATATTGGCGGTGGTTATTTTTCCCTTGTTGTCCTGCACTTTCAATAAAACAAGTTCTGCATTGCTGGCAATTCCCTTATACAAACCGTCTGCTTAAAAATCCATTACCGGCGCACACTACAGAAGTCATAGTTCCATGCCAAAGGGATGAGGCCTTCGTCTGATCTTCGTAATAACAGGAGACCGGGCCAAGGGTCCGGTTATTCGGAATATCAACTATTTTCCTGATCCTGTTTTTATGGGCGTTCAGATCAGGATGCGGATAAAATCCACTATCAATAAAACAGATGGTGATGCCTTTTCCGGTAAAGCTTTGGTTGGCATCAAGACGAAGGGCCGCTGGTAATATAATAAAGTCATCAACAGACTTAACAGGGAAATAGGGACCAATTTCTGGTAACAATTTATGTTGCATGATCACTTCAGTTTGGTAATAATCTACGCAACGGCCACAGATGCCATCATGCTCCGTCCAGCCGGGGTTTTGTTCTTTAATTTTTTCTATCACCAGTCTTTCGCCATCCAAATGATAACGATACAATAATTTGTTTACTTCATCATTGCATAAAGGACATATTATAGTTGCATCCGTATTCATTCTACTGCAAAGCAACGAAGGGTTCATTTTTTTTGGTGTCAGGTGAGTGACGGAATAGACAAAAAAACGCAGGAGAATAAAGGAAAGTTACCAGGAGTAAAAGAATTTCTCAGGTCAATTGAAAGTATTTCCATTTTCAAATGCATCGCATTAAAAGCTAAACTTATATTCCAGCGATGTCACAAATGAACGGGTCAATCCATCCGGCCGGTTGGCTCCTTATAATGAAGGGAGCACCGAGAGAAAGTTCAAAGGAGCTGGTCTTTGTTAGCCTGTAATCCACAAAAACATTTCCATTCATAGTCAACCCGCTTGATTTTGGAATTTCCCTTCGTATTTTACTTGCATCAAGATAAGTATCGTTGCCTTCATGGTAAATAGAAAGCAGGCTGGGGCGAACAGAGAATTTTTCATTCAAATCATAATTATAGGATACCCGAAGTAATACATCTCCTTTCCTGGAAAATTTATTAGTCGGGAAATATTTGTTTGTCTTTGGAACCGAAGTATATTCCTCAGGCAGAAACCGATTGCCGTTAGCCGGGTTTAATGGTTGCTGTACGGCAAGAGTGGCGCCAAAAGACTTAAGCCCATAATTTATCCCCAGTACCAGGTCTGTTGTACCGAGGCTGGTTTGATAGGGCATAGGCAGATGAATTCCCTTTTCAACAATATCGGCTTTATCAAAAGGGATCTTCAAACCCACAACAAATGATTTCTGCCATTTATTTTTAGTGTCGAAGGCATGGTTAACTGACACAAAAAGATCGCCAGGGCCATTTGTATTTGCAAGCTCACCGGATATTTCAGAAAAGCTGATCTTCCCCGTTACGGATGTTTTATAGCTGAGACTTCTCGTGTATTCTATATATTGAGTAAAATTGGATGTGGATCTTTCACCCTTTCCAAATGCGAGACCCAATACTATTTCATTGTTATTTTTATCATCCTTATCATATTTTTCGGTATTATTTTTAAAGGAGTGAATAGTACAAACGCCGGCATCACTGCAACCTTGTGCATTTATTTTTAAAAGAATAAATAAACTGGTGGCCGTAGTGAAGAATATTTTTTTCATCTTTTTATTTTTGTTCAACTCATCTTCCCCCGCAACATGGATTAATGAGTTTTTTTTAATTGAATGAGTTTATTTTTTCTGTGCAATACTTTTATAAAAATTTTATCTTATGCCAATTCTTCCATAATCAGCAAAGCATGACCATCACCGTCTCTTACTATAAATCCTTTGCTCCGTTTTCCATTGCTGCTTTTTAATGTCACCAATTGTTTTGAAAGAATCTTATAAGGACCTGATTTCAGCCGGGTATATAATTTTTCAGCATCATCCACTACCAGGCGGGTTTGCCAGTGCCAGATATCATCGCTTTTTGAATCATTTGGGTAGGGCTTGCCGGGACCGGGAGAAAGATATTCCAGAAATTCAATGCCCGGCCCTTTAGCTGCACGCAGACCGGTGATATGTAAACTGGCGCCTTCCACAAAATTGAGATGAGCTTGTTCCATTCCCATGTTCCAGCTATCACCCTTGCGCATGATACCCAACATGTCTTCATAAAATTTTAAACTGTTATTGGTGTTGCTAACCCCTATAGCTGTATGATCTATGCCCAGGAATAGTTTACCCTTTGCCTGTTGCCATTTGGGCTGGCCTTTTTCTTTTGGAAAAAATATAAGTTCCAGGTTATGCATGTCCGGATCATGAAAATAGAAAGCCTTTACCCCGGCCGCAGCTTTATTGCTGGCCGGAATAGTTTGTGGACCGGTAGAAACATGCGTTACCATTTTTTTTCTTAGCAGTTGATATGCTTTTTCCATATCACTGACCACAATTGCAATATGCTGAAAGAACAGATCGTTGCTTTTAGCATCTTCGGGAATACTACGGCCACCACTGGTTAGGTAATCTGTTAATTCAATATACTCATCTCCCAGTTGCATTCTTACGATACGCATCCTGATACCAAAAAGGTCCTGTAGTTGTTCGTAGCTTGAACCATAAACTTCAGTATCGCTTACTTTTTTGAAGCCAAGAACCTCGCTGTAAAATTTGACTGACCGGTCCATTTCACTCACCGTGATGCCGATGGCATCCACCTTCAAAACCTGCGCCCCCAGCTGTAGCTGAATAAAAGTTGTTAACAATATAATGGCCGGTATTTTTAAAAAATTTTTCATAATTAATTTTTATAAAACAAATTCAAACGGTTCTGGTATTTTTTTCAGGGGAATGATTTTTTTACCCGGGCGTTTTCTTTTGCCGTTCACTTTATTTCTTTTTACAAATAAAAAAAATTCAGCAGCCAGCAGCATGGAGATAACAGGTACCAGGAGGTAAATCCAGAATGCGGTCCAGGTATTTGCCGGCAATGCACTGGCAAAGGACCGGGCGGGGTTCATCCCAAAACCTGATACGGGACCTGCCAGTATTACCCAGGTACAAACAAGGCATCCCGCTATGATTCTTGTATATTTTTTTAATTTATTATTTTCAGAAGTAAACAACACCATGCACATAGTGATAAACGCTATGGCAAATTCCGTTAGTAATGCCCAGGCTATTCCTGCTTTGCCAGGAACCGTAACGGCTGATTTCACTGGTTCGTCTGTTAGCAAGTTTCCTATAACAGCCTGCATTATATAAACGGCAATCGTTCCACCAAGAATTTGAAAGAAGATAAAGAACATGGCATCATAACGGCACATTTTGCCTATTCTCAAAAAAGTGATTGTAACTGCTGGATTGATCTGTGATCCGCTTGGTGCAGTCCAGGGAGAATAAAAGATAAAAAGAGCTGTTATTCCCATAGCTGCGCCCATCAGCAGGTTCCTGTATAGTTGCGAAGGTATTGACTGGTACCACAAACTTTTTTCAGAGAAAATCATAGCGCTAAAAAAACAGGCAGAGATCATAAAAATAGCAAGACCCAACGCCTCCTGCAGGTAATGCACCCTGTTTTTTATAAACGAGGCCTTCATTTGCATCAAGTCACTTCTTCCGGTAACGATCCTTATTGGCATTGCTCTCATTATGCAAAAAGAAAAAGATCGCGGGAAAATATCTGTCAGATGATTGACTTAAGAAGGAAAATGACCGGGTGGTTCATAAATCAGAAACCACTCTGAATTTATAGTACTATTTTCTTGAGAAAACTGATCTAAAAAGAATTGGAACAGGCTGGTAAGATCAGTGCGTGATGTATTGAGTTTTTTTACCTTTTATAAAACCATAACTCAAATCAACAGGAATATAAATTGTGCGGTTAGCTACCGGGTATACATTCAGCAATTCTGGTGTAGTATTTTGCCGGATTTTGGGTAGGCTTACCTGTGTATTTAGAGAAGGGGAATTCAATTTATTGGATTCGGTATGTATAGAGTTTAGTTCTTTTTTGGAACCGGGAATATTCTCCATAATTGAAATATCACCGGCCAGGTCTGATCTGAATTTCACTTTCAGTTTGTCACGGTTGTCCTCAATCGGAAATGGCGTTTCAGGGCTGGCCTGGAAAACAAAATTCCAAATTTCATTATTTGGTTCTGGGGTTTTAAAAATGCGATATTTAAGATGACTTTCGTCTACCAGTTCTTCCAGGTTGGAGTCAAATATCCAGAGAAGAATGGGATTTTTTCGTGAATCAATGATCCCCTTTAAGCTGGAAAAGAAATTTGCGGATACTGCAGGGCATCCTTCACTGACACAAGCCGGCATATTATTTTCTGTATCGGGGATACAATTCATTGAATGCAAAACAATATTTCTGTTTCCGGCATTTTTGTTTGAAGAGTCCAGGCCAGTCATCCGGTAAGCTTCGCCATATTCCCCGCTATATTTACCAGTAATTTTATAGCGTCCCAGAGAAGTGGCATTACTGCCGGGTTCGTTGCTATATTGCTTATCATATACGGATTTTCCCTGGCCTTTTCCATGGGCTACCAGTCCTGACTCTTCTACTTCAAGCGTTACCAGGTTGATCACAAAAAATCTTTTTTTATTGGAACGCATGCCCATATTGCTAAGAAATGCATAGGTTGTATCGAACCCGTTTTTTTTAGCATAATATTTTAGCATCCTGGCATAGAGGACCAACTTTTCATTGGCAAATTGCGTAATTCCTTTTTCAGTTTTTGAATTTTTGGGATATACAAAAGAGGTAGCCTTAATGCGGATTTGATTTTCTTCATTTGTTTCGATATTATTCCTCTTAAGTAACCAGCCCTTTTTTAAATCGGAGTCATTATAGTTGAGTTGATCTGAATAAATAGTTCGTGCTGATAAGGAATTGATAAAATAAGCCGGGTTGGAATTATGATATGTACCCTCCGGCGCAGAAGACAGTAGCCTTAAATCAGTTGCAAGATCAAGATCTTTATTTCCCGGGGAAATGTTTTGCTGCAGGGCAAAACTCATTTGACCATGCAGGGGAAAGGTGGCCACGGTGGGTGCTATAGAAAAAATAACATGCAGGATAAGGGTGTAAACAATACCGCTCTTTTTCATAAACAGAAATTAAGGTGATGGCTGAACAGGTATAAAACCTGGCGGTAATTACACAGAAAAGGAAGGATCAGGAAAGGATACGGGGAATTTTTGTGAGGCTTTAGATATAGGAGGGATGCATAAAAATAGCCTGCAATTACTGTTTATGCAAGCCTTTTTAACAATAAATTGTTGGATTAATCCAGAATGGAACAAATTATGCCCGGTTATCCAGTAATCTTCTGTGATAATTTATCTGTCCCAAATGGTAGCTGAGGTGGCTGACTAAATGAACCAGGAAAAAGCCGGTTGTCATTTTTTCTGTAAATACAACGAGCGGGTAATCCTCTTTCAATCGTTCATCTTTTATATTATCGAGAACTTTATCTATGATGCTGATCGTTTCGTCGATCCCTTTAAGCAATTCTTTCCGCGAAATATTTTTTTGTGAAAATTCAAGTTCCCGGTTACGGATATAGCCTGTGTGGCCCAGTTCCTTCCCGATATAAGTATTAAGATTGCCGGTGAGATGAAGACATAAGTTGCCGGCAGAATTGGCAATACCCTTATCAGTAATCCATAAGTTGCTTTCATCTTTGTAAAATTCTATTTCCTGTTTTAACTTATAGAGATCCCTGAGGAATAAAGTTTTTAGTATTTGTACAGACATCGGTTTGTTTTTTTATTGAAATTCAGAAGCAAGGTGATCATGTCAATAATAGGGGAAAAGCAATTTTTTTAATAGCAATAAATTATACATACCTGGCGAAAATAGTTTTGTTTTCTGAGAGATCATCAGTGCTCCGGGCCCTGAAAGGAGCGTCGCAAGGGACGATGATCAGGGCTCAGTTGCCGGCTAAACAATCCTCCTTTTACAGGTTAAAACGCCTACCTTTGCCCACCTGAAAAATGAAGTAAAGCATACATGAAGAATATCCGAAATTTTTGCATCATCGCACATATTGATCACGGTAAATGTACCCTGGCAGACCGTTTGCTGCAAAGTACCAATACCATCAGCGACCGCGATATGATGGACCAGGTGCTGGATGATATGGACCTGGAAAGGGAAAAAGGCATTACCATTAAGAGCCACGCCATCCAGATCAATTACAAACATAAGAATGGGGAAGAGTATATCCTGAACCTGATTGATACTCCCGGCCACGTCGATTTCAGCTATGAAGTGAGCCGGGCACTGGCCGCCTGCGAAGGCGCGCTTGCTGCTTGGTAGATGCCACCCAGGGTATACAGGCACAGACCATCAGCAATCTTTACCTCGCCATTGAAAATGATCTTGAGATCATTCCGGTCATCAATAAGATTGATATGGATGGTGCGATGATAGAGGAAGTGACAGGACCAGATCATTGAACTGATTGGCTGCAAGCAGGAAGATATTTTACTGGCCAGTGGCAGAACAGGATTGGGTGTTGAAGAAATACTGGATGCCATTGTTGAACGAATTCCTGCACCGAAGGGCGATCCGGATGCACCGTTGCAGGCGTTGATATTCGACAGCGTGTTCAATAGTTTCCGGGGTATTATTGTTTACTACCGGATTTTGAATGGAACGATTAAAGAAAGGTGATAAGGTAAAATTTGTATCTACCGGCCAGGAATATGGTGCCGATGAAGTGGGTATTCTGAAACTTGAAGATGACTGAGAAGAAAATGAAGTGGAATGCGGGCGATGTGGGTTATATCATTACCGGTATCAAGAATGCAAAGGAAGTAAAAGTAGGTGATACGATCACCATTGCCACTAATCCCAACACCGGAAATGATCAAAGGTTTTGAGGAAGTGAAGCCGATGGTATTTGCCGGTATTTTCCCGGTGAATACAGATGATTTTGAAGAACTGCGGGATTGCATGGATAAACTGCAGTTGAATGATGCTTCACTTGACCTTTGAACTGGAAACATCGCAGGCACTTGGTTTTGGTTTCCGTTGCGGATTCCTGGGAATGCTGCACATGGAGATCATACAGGAACGGCTGGAAAGAGAATTTAATCAAACGGTTATTACCACCGTTCCCAACGTAAGTTTTATTGCTTATACCACAAAGGTGAGAAAAGGTCATTGTAAATAATCCAACCGAAATGCCCGACCCGGTAAAGATTGACCGGATTGAAGAACCTTTTATCAAAGCACAGATCATTACCAAGCCGGAATATATTGGCAATATCATGACGCTTTGCCTTGGCAAACGAGGTATACTGATCAATCAAAGCTATCTGACCACCACACGGGTGGAATTGGTTTTTGAAATGCCACTTACAGAAATTGTATTTGATTTTTATGATAAATTAAAAAGCTCATACCCGTGGTTATGCCTCTTTTGATTATCATCCGATTGGTTACCGCGACAGTGATATTGTGAAGATGGATATTTTATTGAACGGTGAAAAAGTAGATGCATTAAGTGCATTGATCCATCGCGGCCGGGCACAGGAGTTTGGCCGAAAGCTTTGTGAAAAATTAAAAGAATTGTTGCCGCGCCAGCAATTCCAGATTGCGATACAGGCTGCTATTGGAGCAAAAGTAGTTGCCCGGGAAAATATTAGCGGCCATGCGAAAAGATGTTACCGCCAAATGTTATGGTGGTGATATCAGCCGTAAACGTAAATTGTTGGAAAAACAGAAAGAAGGTAAGAAGCGTATGCGGCAGATAGGAAATGTGGAAGTGCCGCAGGAAGCGTTTTTGGCGGTGTTGAAACTGGATGATTAACCGGCACTAAGAAATAAAATAAAAACTACCACGCTGTAAAAATTTATCTTCTGTTGTTTTCGTAATTTTCAAAATCAGTTATTGTATTCGATCTGTCTTGTCTCCCTCGATTTATTTTTATCTGATTTTTCCTGTAATTTTTTTTCGTCCCTGTTTCCTTTGTTATCGAGGATGGGTTCGCCTACAGGAGGCTTTCCCATATATGGATCTACGCCCCTCATATCAATTTTGTAATCGAAGGCTTTGTCTATATGAACCCACTTACCATTTTCCCACTTGAAAGCTTCATTGTCACCGTCGGGGATTAAAGTCCATTTATTTTCTGGTTCATCATTTTCGGAAACCAGGTGATCCACCAGTATCATTTGCAGCTCATCAATATAATTAACCAGCACCCTTGCATCTTTTTTAAACTCAAGGCTAAACCGGTTTTGCGGTGCCTTCCTGGTGCTGTCTTTTTCATAGCTAAAAACAGGACCGCCAAAAACAGGCTCATTTTTTTCATTAAATGTGAGCACTTCTATCCATTTTTTTGTGCTTCTTACACTATTGTAATCTATACCAAAAAGGGTATAAAAATTTTTCCCTTTATATTCTGTTTTGATGATGTTATAATATATGGCGCCGATCCAGTTAGCTTTTGTTCGAACCGAATCCATTGCATTTTCTGTAAATTCAGAAACATCACGGAGCGGTATTAATTTTAAGGAACCATCTTTTGTCCTTAATTGAATAGCCCCTTTCTGCCGTGAATAAAATTCATCAAACTGCATCCCCCAGGTAAAAATGCGGAAGGTACTGTCCGGAGCATATAATTTGGAAATGCCCCGTACAGAATCAAAAGGATAATAAAACGAATTTTTTATTTGTAATGCCCTTACTAAAGTGCGGGTAAAAATACTATCGGAAATCATCCTGTCTGCCGTCAGTGTATCGGTGATCAGGTATTCGGCATATTGTTGCAGTGTATCTTCTTTTGCCTTCAGCTTTTTCTTATCAGCAGCAATTATAGTTTGGGAAAATGCGGCTTGGGTAAAAACAAGTATAAGTCCGGTAATAAGGAAAGTCTTTATGGTGGTTAATTTCACAGAATTAAATTTAATGATCGCAAAAATAAGTTTTATTCAAGACGGCGTATAAGGCCAAAAGGTTTATATAAGTTAAATTTTAAAGGCTGCTGAAGGCTGATAACGGTAAAATCTGTGTAAAATTTTGCGGTTTGTCATAAAGCTTTGGCAAAATCAGGGAGGGAGTCAAAAACCATATCAATAGCCGGATGCGGAAGTGTTATTTCAGGGGAAGTGGTGGTAAGAAAGATTGTATACATTCCTGCATTCCGTCCAAACTCCATATCAGTAATATTATTTCCTATCATAATGGAATGTGAAAAATCGATTTCAGGAAATTGTTCTTTTGCCAGGACAGCCATACCGGGATTTGGCTTACGGACAGGGTCGTCATTATGAATAGAATCGGCATAGAAAATAGAATCAATATTACCACCATTGGCTTCAATTATTTCCAGCATCTTTTTATGAATATTTTCCAGGTCATTTACTGTCATCATGCCCCTGCCAACACCCCGCTGGTTTGTAGTGATTATGATGCGCCCAAACTTTTTCTTTGAATAAACGCAATGCTTCCGGTACGCCTTCATAAAAAATAAATTCGTCAGGGTTGAAAATATAACTTCCGATCTTATCCTCATTAAGTACGCCATCGCGGTCTAAAAATAAGGTCCACTTTTTATCAATCTTTGTAAGGTCAAAGTGTGGTTGTTTTAATTCTTCCTGTACACGTTTATAATCTTCAGGTATACCTATATCTATAAAATAATTATTCTGAACCAGGCCTGCTATTTTTCGCTGGCGATAAAATTTCTCCAGGTAATCCTTTTCAAAGGAGAAGGCATGGGGTAATTTTTTCGAAAGAAAATTCGGAACATGCAACACATAAAGCCCTCCATTGATAAGACCCCTGGTCATAATATCGTTTTTCTTTAAAATTGGTTACAACACCCCGGTCATCTAATTCCACTACACCATAGCGGTCAAACTGATTCATGGCTTTAAGAGACATGGTGCAATCGGCATCATGCTCCCCGTGAAATGACATCAACTCTTTGCCATCTATTTTAAACAGTGTATCTCCATTAGCCACGATCACATTTTTTTCTGTGGCCATTTTACAAGCCAGCTGAATGGCTCCACCGGTTCCCAAAGGATCATCTTCAACGGAACATTGGTAGCGGAGTGTTGAAAATTGATCTTTGAGGTATGCTTCAATGATTTCATGTTTATATCCAAGTGAAAAAATAAACTTTTCAACACCCTGTAGTCTTAGGTAGTTGATAACATAAAACAAGAAAGGCCGTCCTGCAACAGGGGCCATGCATTTCGGTAAGTCACTTACTACAGTCCGAAGTCGGGTTCCTAATCCGCCTGCCAATATTATTGCCTGGTTAATTCTTCAATTCCCGGTATATTGTTTTAATTTCCTTGTTCATGCAAATATTTTTTCTTCCACTAACTGGCAAATAATATGGCCGATAAGGATATGGGTTTCCTGAATGCGGGGTGTATCATCAGAAGGAATATTGATAAGATAATCGCTTACTGCTTTCAACTGACCACCTGAGCTGCCTGTAAACCCGATAGTGATCATTCCTTTTTGTTTAGCTGCTTCAAATGCTTTGATAATATTTGTTGAATTGCCGGATGTGGAAAGACCAATCAGCACATCGCCGTGATGGCCGATTCCTTCTATCATGCGTGAATAAATAACGTCAAAACTGTAATCATTAGCGACTGCGGTTAGATAGGAGGTATTGCAGTGCAAAGCTTCTGCCGGTAAAGCTTTCCGGTCCGTATAAAAACGGCCGGAGAATTCCGCTGCCAGGTGCTGTGCATCCGCAGCACTGCCACCATTGCCGCAAAACAAAACTTTATTTCCATTCTTAAAAGCCAGTACAATTTTATGGATACAACTGTTTATTGTTTGCAGCAGCAGTTCATTTTCCAATACCTGCTGTTTAGCTTCCATTGAATTTTTAATGATACTGATTATCTGATCTCTCATTTTGCTTAGATGATTTTGAAAGCAGTAAAAAGATAATTATTTGCTGCGCCTATAAGCTCTACATTAATATAATATGACTTTATGAAGTTATTAAATGCAAGGAACTCATGTGAAGGCACCAGGAATTCATCAAATAAAATAATATCATCCTTTTTTAACAAAGGGGCCAGGCTGGTAAGAGAATATAATGTTGATGAATAAAGGTCAGCATCCATATGGATCACCTTTCGGTTATTGCTTTTATAATTTTGAATAAAACCCGGAAGGGTTTGTTGGAACAGGCCTCTATAAAATGTAACGCGGCTATCTTTTATTTCAGGTGTTTTGGAACCGGCCGACATGTCTCCAGCCTTAAAGGGCCCCCACGCTTCTGGTAGTCCTTCAAATGTATCAAAGCCGTGAAATTTTGATAAAGGATTGGTATTATTTTCTACCCACCATCTAAAAGAGCTTCCGCCAGCTACCCCAAATTCAAGATATTCGATTGAGCTGTTTTGAGTTTCTGATTCAGTGATGTGCTTATAGAGCAACAGGCGTTTATTGTAATCAAATTTGTATGAAAAAAAATCATTAAATGAACTTGTCTTTTTCTGTTGATGGGCCCAACGAGAGAGCCTCGACATATTGGCAAGATTCAGGAACATCTTTTCGAAAGGACCCAGGATAATATGTAGCCTTAGCCATAAAAAGATTTTTTTAAGATTTCGTGCAAAGAAGAAAAATGCTTTCATCAGAAAATGTTCTAACTCTATATGATCAATTTTTTTGTGGCTAGTTACATTATATCAAACTCTCCAGGTAGTTAAACCATGTTTAGTAAACTGATAATTCTTACAATAGCCGCCAAAAGATTCTAGTGTTTCAATGACTTTATACCGGGTATTGCCAGGGCAATAAAAGATCATAAAACCACCACCACCGGCGCCGGATATTTTTCCTCCTGTGGCTCCTGCCTTTTTTGCTCCGTGTGTAAATATCTTCAATGCTGTTGTTGGAAATATTATGTGCCATTAATCTTTTTTGCTGGAAACCAAAATCCAGTATTTCCCCGATCTCATTTAACTTTCCTTTCAGCAGGGCTTCCTTCATCCTTTTCGCCTGCTCCTTCAATTGGTGCATGGCTTCAATTGATCCTGCATTTTTTTCATTTACATTTTTCTGCTGTTCTTTAATTATGGTAGCGGACTCACGGCTGGTAGAAGTAAAGTATAAAACAATATTGTTTTGCAGTTCATGTAAATATTCGGGGCGAATACGTAAAGGATTTACAATTACTTTATCATCTTCATAAAACTCCATAAAGTTGACACCGCCAAAAGTAGCCGCATACTGATCCTGCTTGCCACCGGCAAGTTTCAGATCATTTCTTTCTATTTCATATGCATAGTGTGCAATATCATAATCGCCCAAGGCAGGTTGAGCATTTCAGTAAAGGCGCCAATGATGGCCACTACCAAAGTAGAAGAAGTGCCTAATCCCGAACCGGCGGGAGCATCTACAAAGGTGGATAATTTAAATCCGGTTTCAGGAAATGGATAATCTTTCCTGATCCGGTTGTAAACACCTTTTAGCAGATCAAGAGTTCCATTGACAGGAAGATTATTTGCCCATTCAAAAACTTCTGATTGTTTTTGGTCAAGCGACTCTATAATAATTTTTTTTTCCTCCAGTAATTCAATACTGGCATGCGCAGCTAGTGAAATCGTTGCATTTAAAATAGCGCCACCATATTGATCGCTGAAAGGGCTAACATCGGTACCGCCACCGGCCAGTCCGATTCGTAAGGGAGCTTTACTTCTGTAGATCATATTTCAATTGATAATACTCTTGCCAGTGCTGTTTTTATCTGGTCAGAAACGATGGGGATATGTTGACTAATTTTTTTATAAACCTATTTTCGGCTGTTATGCATAGTTCGTAAGAAGTCAACATTTTCAAAAAGGCAAGCAAAGCTAGTTCTGCAATGCTATCAGCATGAACAGCAATAGCTTTTACAATGTTCGCCCAGCTATATTTTTGTTTTTCGCTGCGAAGATGAGGAATAAAATAATTCTCTCCTAATTGGTAAAACTTCAGGATGCCATCTGCAATGGCAACCCGGGTTCGGCTCTACCACCAATCCTGCTTTTTCATTTGGTACCAGGGATGGTAATCCACCAACATTAGTAACGATCATGGGTTTTTCAAAATGATAAGCGAGAGGAGTAACACCGCTTTGTGTTGCGTTGCGATAAGGTTGAATAACTACATCGGCAGCGCAGAGATAATATTGCACTTCACTGTCGGGAATAAAATCTGTTTTCAGTATCAATTGTTTTCTGATATCCAGCTTATCGATCTGTTCCTGGTATTGTTTTTCATCCTCATAAAACTCACCGGCTACAAGCAATTTGATACCTGCATTGTTTAATTCTTTCATCAGCCATTGCTTCCATCAGCCAGTCAAGTCCTTTGTACTGGCGGATAAATCCAAAGAATAAAATAATCTTTTCATCACCCGGTAATTCAAGATGATTTCTTGCACTTGCCTTTGAAATAATGGGGCCAAAATTATCATACAATGGATGCTGAATGAGCAGGGCCGGTTTATCTTTTTCAAATAACCGAAGATCAGTCATTACTTTTTCACTCATCGTGATAAATGCATCGCAACTCTTCAAAAAATATCTTGTAAAAGGCTTATCCCCCGGGCGTTTTTCATGCGGGAGTATATTATCGGCAATACAAATAATTTTTGTATGGTTATTTTTTTTTATTCTTCTCAATATGGTTCCCAAAGCCGGGCCCATAAAAGGAAGCCAGTAGCGAACAACAATAATATCCGGCCTGATTTTTTTTAGCCGGTTGCCGATTTTTATCCAGTTAAACGGGTTAACGGAATTGATGACAGGATGAATGGGTATACCGGCAGGTGCAGCTTCATCGGTATATTGTGTTTTTCCGGGAAATAAAAAAGAAGGGTATTGTAGGGAAAAGGAATAGATGGTACAATCGTTTCCGTGGTCTAATAAATTCCTTTGCCAGTCGTTGGTTGAAGGTAGCCAGGCCACCCCGCAATGGATGAGCCGGTCCTATGATGACAACCTTTTTCATTAAAGTCCGGATTTCTTTTCAATCAGGTAAGAATTTCTTCCGGCGGCATTTCGCGAAATTAATTCGCCGATAAATCCTGCGAGAAATAACTGGATACCAATGATGATGGCGGTCATGGCCATATAGAACCCGGGGTTATTGGTAAGGGGAGTATTAAGAATGAGCTTCGAAATAATTAGATAGACTGAAAATACCAAAGCCTATCAGAAAGAATACGGTTCCCCAAAATCCAAAAAAATGCATAGGTCGTTTGCCAAATTTACCCATGAAGAAAATAGTCATCAGGTCAAGAAACCCATTGATAAAACGAGTCCATCCGAATTTACTGACGCCATATTTTCTTGGACGGTGCTCGACCACTTTCTCGCCAATCTTTTTAAATCCTGACCATTTGGCAAGCACCGGAACATAGCGATGCATTTCGCCATATACTTCTATACTTTTTATCACCTTTTTACTGTAGGATTTCAGTCCGCAGTTAAAATCATGCAATTTTATATTGCTCATTTGCCTGGCCGCTGCATTAAATAATTTACTCGGAAGATTTTTGGTCAGCTTATTATCATATCGTTTCTTTTTCCATCCGCTCACCAGATCATATCCATCTTCCACAATCATTCTTCGTAGTTCGGGAATTTCATCCGGGCTATCCTGCAGGTCGGCATCCATGGTAATGATCACATCGCCCTGTGCGGCACGAAAACCTTCATTCAGGCCGGCCGATTTGCCATAGTTGCGTTGAAATTTTATTCCTTTGATATTTTGATTTTTCGATCCGCAGTTGCTCAATGACTTCCCAGGAATTGTCAGTACTTCCATCATCCACATAAATAATTTCGTAAGAATAATTATTTTCACACATCACTTTTTCAATCCATGCCGAAAGTTCGGGCAAAGATTCTTCTTCGTTCAACAAGGGTATAACAAGTGATAGATCCATGCTTTATTTTCTTCTCATTAGTAATGCTGATCCGGCAGCTGTGATTGCAGTGCCAAGAATCAAATATCCGAAAATTGTAAGGGAAACAAGGCTGGTAGTATATTGTTTTTTAACCCTGTCGATTATGTCATCAATTTCCGCAGGTATTTTGTTTCCTTCTTTCATCAGATCTTCTCTATAATACCTGGCAGAATCTTCTGCAAATTCTCGGGATGCATCATACTGAAGATTCGCTGTAAATAAACCATGATCAGCGTAACTACTATAAAGCACCGGAAGCCCTGTCCAAATATGCTCAGTAAATTTTCCGGTGAAGGATGGTGACCGGGAATAACTGATAAGTGTCCATATAATACCAGCTGCATAAAAAACATAAATGGATGTAGTGAAGCTTTGAATCAACGGCTATATTTGGAATAATATAAGGTCAATGATATGACAATCATCAGCAATAGGCCGGTAATAATTCCTTTGGTAAGAGGTGTGAATTTATTCATGAATGAAGATGAAATATTAATTAAGTACAGTTTTAGCTTTATTGACAATGCCAATCACTTTTCCTGTTAGTTCCTTGCCGATAAATGGAGAATTTTTTGATTTGGAAAAAATATCTTTTTCTGTAACGGTCCATTTTTTTGAAGGATCAAAAAGGGTCAGGCACGCATTTTTTCCTTCTTTTATTGTTGCTATTTCCAATCCAAATAATCGCCGGGGATTAATGGATAATAACTCTACCCATTTTTCCGAATTGGTTCCCGGCACAGCCGTGTTTAATACGGCATAGGCAGTTTCCAGGCTAATCATCCCATATTTAGCATATTCAAATTCTAATACTTTACTGTCGTATTCATGTGGCAGGTGATGAGATGCGATGCAATCAATAGTGCCATCCGATATTGCTTTTTGTAATGCAATTTTGTCTTCCCGGGTCCGCAAAGGAGGGTTTACTTTCAGATTAGTATCATAATTTTTCACATCTTCATCACAAAAGAAAAGATGATAAGGAGTAACGGAGCAACTGATTGCGATCCCTGACTCTTTTCCCCTTTTGATATATTCCAACGATTTTTTTGAACTCACTCCGGTGAAATGCAATTTAGATTCAGCATACCGTGGCCAGTTTGATATCCCTTGCTACAATCAGTTCTTCAGCCATGGCAGGTTTGCCCGGTAATCCCAGTTGGGTTGAAATGATCCCTTCATTCATCAGGCCATGGGGGTTGATACTTTTATCATCGGGAATCTGTATCAGTGTTCCGTTGAAAAGTTTTTATGTACTGCAGAGCTTTTAAAAGCAAACCGGAAGACTGCACACAATTGATTCCATCGCTGAAAGCAATGGCGCCGCTGTGCCCGCATATCATACATTTCTGCCAGGTCTTTACCTTCAGTATTTTTTGTAATAGCCCCGATAGGGTGAATAGTTACCGGCAGCGATTTGCTTTTTTGAACGATATATTCGATGCCTGATTTGTTATGAATACAAGGATTGGTATTTGGAATAACCATTATATCGGTATAACCACCAGCTGCTGCTGCTGCTGCTCCTGTTTCCAGTGTTTCTTTGAATTCATAACCGGGATCAGCCGAAGTTGGCAAACACATCCATCCATCCGGGAGATAACATGAAGTCCGTCAATATCTATTTCCTCGTCTGCAACTGCTGTCAGGTCAGTACTCAATTGAGTAGATGATTCCATTTTCAATAAAAATATCAATGATTTGCCCGTTGAAAGGAGAGTTTGGATCAACGATCCTGGCTTGCTTAATGAGTAGTTTCATTAAGCGGCGAAGATAAAGGTTGTTTTTGGTTCGGAAAAATGGCAAAAACCCTACTTTTGCTATCCCCGCTGATATATTTAACTGAACAACCATTTCGGGACGTAGCGCAGCCCGGTAGCGCACTAGCATGGGGTGCTAGGGGTCGCAAGTTCGAATCTTGTCGTCCCGACTGAAATTAAAAAGGCTTTAAGTCATTGAACTTAAAGCCTTTTTAATTCGAATCAATTTCACTTCTTTAAGCTTCTAAATCGTCAATGTACTGTGAAGGAATAATTTGTGTGGGTTCGAATCCAGCAGTCAGGCATAGCTTTTAGGAGACGCACACAACGGTTACGGCTTTCTGCTATTGTACGCAGCTATTCCTCTTTTGTCAGCACTCAGTTATTGTTAATCTGTTTGTTATTTTTTTACTTCTAAAATCTAAAATAAAAAGTCCGCCGAGTAAAAATGTCGGCCACTAGTCGATGCCGAAAAATGTACCGCCTGAAGCATAATTCCATATTAAAATTGTCGGCTATACACATTATTTCTGACCCTCTTTACTTTTAAAGTCCGTGATGGTCTTTCCATCATAACGATACACGCCACCACCAGAGCCAAACCAAATACTTCCATCGTTAGCTTCCAAAATCCCCAAAAGCATTACTGATTCTGACTTAATTTCGGTTACAGTGGGCTTTTTATTGTACAAGGACTTTGCATCATAACGGGAAAGTGCCCAGACATTCCCATTAGGATTTACTGTCACCAGTAGTCCAGATGTTTCCTTTTTTATCTTCGATTATAGCATAAGCCCCCCTCTGCGATACCTTAGTAAAGGTTCTGCCGTCATAGCGCCAAAGACCATCAACGTCACCGAACCAAATATTTCCTTTTTTATCTTCGATTATTGACCAAACGTTTTTAAACGCTTTGCCATCTTTGTTTTTTAAAACGGTAAATGTTTTTCCATCATAAACGAACATATTTTCTCCTTGTGCACCAAACCAAAATTTGCCGGTTTTGTCTTCAAGGAGTAAACGAATACTGTTACTGGGAAATCCATCTTTTGTGGTAAAATTTCGAAAAGATTTCCCATCGTAACGGCTTGCTCCAGAACCAAATATTACCGGCTTTATCTTCATAAATATGACAGCGCCATATTACTGGCAAGCCCATCCTTTGTTGTAAAATGCTGAAAGGATTTCCCATTGTAATAATAAACACCTGAATCTCTGGAAGCGAACCAAAGATTTCCTTTTCGATCTTCCAGAACATCCCAGAAGCTGGAGAAGCGGGGCGAACTTATTTTACTTGTTAGATTGGTAAAAGATGTTCCATCGTATCGAAACACGCCTAAGTAAGAAGCAATCAAAATGTCTCCGTTCCTGGCTTGCTTTACATTCCGAACCATACTCATAGGCACCTTGGAGGTGGCCGCCTCTTTAAGTTGAGACTCGGAGTATAGTCCTTTACTGATATTATCTTGTGGTGGGTTTGTTTGGTTTTGTCCACAGGAGGTGTGAAAAACAAACATCAAGAATAAAGTATAGACGGGTAAGTATTTCATACTACAGAAATAAATTTGATTAATAATAATTGACAAATGATTTTAAAATCAGCAACAAACCAAGCCTAATTTTGTGCATTCGTACTTATAGTTAATATATTCTTTCAAAAGACTTGCCATTGAATCGATACACACCATTCGGACCTCCGCCAAACCACAATTCACCTGATTTGCTTTTGTAAATAATCCAAATTAAGCCACCATCGAGACCATCCTTTTGGGTAAAATTTTTAACGGAATTGCCATCATATCTCCATACACCAGATTCTACAGTCCCAAACCAAATATTCCCTGAAGCATCCTCCCCAATGGAAAAAACTCTGTCAAGGGAATTACCGTTGGTGTCTTCTTTTCTTAATTGATGTTGTTTGGTAAAATGGATGAATTCTTTACCATCATATTTTAATACTCCGATGCCACCAATTGGACTGCCACCAGCATTATTTCCAAACCACAGATTTCCTTTGCTGTCTTCCATTATACATCGAATATGCAAAGCTTCGGTTGTGTCATTTAATCCTAATGAATCATTATTAAACATTTTAAATTGCTTACCATCATATCCAATCAATACTCTATAAGTTCCAAACCAAACCATTCCATTTTTACTTTTTACAAAAGGTGTTGAAATTGAATAGCTGTTTTCCTCTCCTGATTTTGGTTTTATTGGGAAGCTGCGGTAATAAAGGTTTTTTCCGTCATATTGATACACTCCAGGATCCCCTTCAAGTTTATTGTAACCAACAGTTTCATCGCCTTTAAACCAAAGGTCACTACCAGTTAATTTCCACCCGGTTTTTGAATTATAATTTCTTTCTTTGTATATAGTCATTTTTTGACCATCATAAATACTTAGTCCCTGGCCACATTCAAACCAGATTATGCCATTTTTATCTTCATAAATACTCCTTACCTGGTTGTCACTTAACCCGTTTTCTGTTGTGAAATATTGGAGCTCCCCATTATGAAGCAAACACACTCCCTCGTTGTAACTACCAAACCAAATATTTCCTTTTCTGTCTTCTAAGATTGAACGAACTCCTGTCGTGTATTTCAACAATTTGCTGCCAGTTTTAGTCAGTACTACCTGGTTTTCCTTATTTGATTGACCTTGACTGATGCAAGAGTTTGTTACAAGAATCAAGAATGTGTAGCAAAGGATAAATATGTTTTGTCTATCTGATTTTACTTTCATTTTGACGGTGTTTTTTTGTATGACGCACAACATCTATGTAAGACGCCACTACATTAATGTTTAAATCGATCATTAATCTGTTTCAAAAACACTTCATATTGCCCAGATTCAATTTTTAAAACCTTATATTTTGAAGAATTTAATTTTGCCTTAGCGTTTGACGATTCCCTTTTCAATTCTTTAGAAAACTTCTTATTCATCCGATTGCTATCGGATTCACCATTGGTACGCATTTGCAATAAAGTCTTATTACAAAAATCCCGCATAGCCACCAAATAAGTAAACTCATGCGAAACGTTGTGATAAGGCGACGTAGAGTTATAAATCGTTCCGGTCTCGATTGCTTTAGCAAGTCCGGCTTTGGTTGGGCCGTTAGGTTCGCGTGGAACAACATCTATAGCTTTTACCGAATCCAAAGTTCCTGTATAAACGGAATCTGTACTGCTTTGCGCGGAGCAAAAAAATCCTGTTGTCACCAACATCAATATCATTATACTTTTTTTCATGTTTTTATTTTTTTATTCAGCTTGTGCACAACTAATCATATCCGCCACCTGCGGTAATTTTAAACAATGCATGAATGTTAATCTGAATTTTCAACATCCACCCTTGCTGGGTATGGCATAGATCACGTTGCCTGAAACAAATAAATTGAAGACCTTATCTTCTACAGAAGGAAGTAATAATTTCCATGTTTTTCCCTTGTCTGATGATCTGAAAATGCCGTGAGGATGAGTACAAAAGAAGTTTTCACCAATCTGGATAATTGAAGTCTGGAAGGCTTGCAAAAAAGGGCGATCATCCCAGGTCCGCCTTATTGAATCAATAAGAACTTTGTCGCCGGCATCAATGGGCTGCCAGGTTTTACCGCCGTCGTAGGATGTACTTAGCCTCCTGGTTTTCGGGTATTCACTCTGAATTGGAAGTGATAGCAGCGAATCCGCCTTTGATCTGTTTTACATCGAAAACCACACTGTCCTCACTGATCGCCAGCGCCCAGTTTTCGCCATTATCGGTCGATCTTATTATCCTTCTCTTACTGGTCGCCACCAGTACGCCATTCGACTCTGCCAAATGCCCTGCCCAGCCTCCGGCATAGACATGTTTCCAGGTTTTTCCACTGTCAGCAGTTTTAAAAAGGCCTCTGTCGGTGCCGATGAAAATTGTACCTCCGGCAGTTTCAAAAACGCTGCGTATTCGTGGCTCAGAAAAATTGTCGAATATCGGCGACCATACACTTCGTTCCGTTTGTTTTTTTCAAATTTATCACCCCAGTAATTGTTGGCAACTATCCCGGACTTACCGGGGGCAATGCTGCTATGTTCGTCAGGTGAAATCTCTTTGGTCCAAAAAGGAGCTGTGGCATTTGGTGTACTGTGATAGAGTTCGTTTCCAACCCTTAAAAACAGCCCTTTATCATTTGCAAAGATGCTATCTCCCCGGATACCATCTTCCCGCAAATTTTCTGGCAGCCCTTTGCTGATGTCCTGCCAGGTTTGTCCGCCATCTGTAGATTTAAAAACGATGTTTGCAGGTCCGGCCTATCTCTCTTTTTGAGTCCTGGCTGACTATCCGGAAGTGGAGATGATTGTGGAAACGGTGAAAAGGAGCAAAAAAGCAAGGATATAAATATTCATGGCTATAAATTATTTGGTGAAACAATAAAGTAAAGATATCGGGCGTCAACTATCCGGAAGCTTTTTAGTAGTAAAAAGTTGTAAAAGATACGTAAAACGTTTGTAAAACCACCTAAAACTGAGGTTTAATGGATTATTTTGCACACATGAAGCCATTTATTCTGTTTGGATCTTCAATCATGATAATTGTTATTTTGATTTCTGCTGTTGCATTTATCAATAAAAAGAATGAAATCCCTGAAAAGCATTTAGAAGTTGTATTGCGTGATTTAGGACATCAGCTTTTGCTTACAGCTAAAGATTCTTCATCCCGGGTGCTGCCGGTTAAGAAATTAAATGAAAATACATACCAAATCTCCTTTCAAAATGACTTTGGTTTTATTTCAGATACACTCATCAATTTAGTTCAACGAGACATTTCAAAAAAACGCCCTGGCAAAAGATTATATAGTGAGTTTGAAGAATTGTAAACAAAAGGAAACTGTCTTTGCATTTGAAATAAATAGCCAAACAGGCGATTTAACACCTTGCAGGGGTCGTACGCTGGAGGTTGGTTGTTATGTTATTGAAATTGAGCTTTTGAAGAAAAATAAGTTTAATTTCTTTTGGTTGCTGCTATTGATTATTCCTTTGAGTTTTGTTGGTTTTTATGTAAAAAATAAGTTTCGGAAAAAAGAAGAGAAAGAATCAATTGTCGATAATAATGATTACATACAATTAGGAAGCTTTCAATTCTACGCAGATAATAATGTTCTTAAAACGGAGAATAAAAGTATTACGCTTTCGGAAAAAGAAACAAAAGCACTAAAAATATTTGCAGAAAATATAAATCAAATCGTAGAAAGGGAAAAACTGATGAAAGAAATTTGGGAAGATGAAGGTATCGTGGTAATCAGTAGAAATGTTGATGTATTGGTGTCTAAATTACGTAAGAAATTAAGTGACGATAACTCCATTAAATTTATTAACGTACCCGGCAGGGGTTACAAATTTATTATTGAATAGATAGCAATTAAAAACCAAAAGGTGTAAAACAAATTGAAATGTGTGATTAATAATTAGCGCCAGTACATCTTAATTTAAGTTTATATTATCAATAGCACCGATAAATGTTTGGCAGATTTTGGAGAAATTACAAGCTGCCTATTTGCCTGTAAAACTCGTCAACAGCCTTTAAATCTTTTATGAAATGGTTCGACATTTGTCCAGTCGTCCCGACCAAAAAAAAGACTCCTGAATTTTTTCAGGAGTCTTTTTTTATTTTTGACTTTCAAATTTTCGGGATGTAGCGCAGCCCGGTAGCGCATCCCGCTTGAGGCGGGAGGGCCGCCCCGATTAAATCGGGGTCATCCCGACTGGCCAAAGGGTTTCTTAAAAGATAAAAAGTTTTGATGTCCAGTAACGTCTGATTATTTACCTACCTCTTATATTAGTATACGCAAGTGAAGCCCTATGAATGATTACTCATTCGTCCAACTATTGTATCCAGAGAAGTCTTCAATTTATCAATGGCACCAGTTACCGCAAGGTCATACGTATTTGCTTGTTCCGTTACTGCAATGGGCTGTTTTCCTTTGAGACGGGCTTCAAGCATACATCTTTTATCATTTAATCCTCCTTTAGATCCATTCTCGTCAGACAGGTGAACTTCAAGGCGGGTTATATATTCGCTAAACCTGCTTAATTCATCTGATAGTATGTCGTCTAACTTAGTGCCAAAAGCTTCATGTACACTTAAATTCTTATCCGTATTAAATTGAATTGTCATATTGTTTTTTAAATTTGTTATATAAAAATTTAATTGTGAACAGTAGTAGTTTATCTGAATTTTTAGGATATTTATTGCGGGTGAAGCTGGTGATTAATCTCCCTGATGCAGTTTTTTATTAAAAGGTCCAGCAATCATAAGTTCATGATTACTTTTTTTAACCTGCCTCTTATTTCATCAGCAATATCTGCGAGATCTTTATTTTTAATTGCCTGCATTGAAGCCACGGGATCAACAGCGGACACCTCTACCTGACCAGCTACTTTTTCCTGAATAATTATGTTGCAGGGCAACATGGTTCCGATTTTGTCTTCGGCCATTAAGGCTTTGTAGGCAAAAGGAGGATTGCAGGCGCCCAGGATTATGTAATTGTAAAAGTCCACATCCAGTTTTTTCTTTAGAGTGGCTTTTATGTCAATTTCTGTCAATATGCCAAAGCCTTCTTCTTTTAATGCCACCGTCGTTTTTTCAATGGCATTTTCGAAACTACCTGTAATTGTTTTGCTAAAATAATATTCCATAATTCTGCTATCTATTAGGTTAAATAATTTTTACCAGATGGAGTTCTCTCAAATTAACATACATTAAAACCAATATGTATTTGATGATGCAAAATATGCTGCAACCTGAATTTAACTGGTAAATCACATACCGTTCCTGAAAAGGTAACAATTGAAGTATTAAATTAGTTCTGGATAATCAGTGAATATGAAAATTTAAATGCACAATCCTTTTTAATTCAACTGGGTGGTTGTTTTTACAAGCTTTTCATATTTCCATTTCTTTGGAGGATACTATTGATTTTAAAAAGCCACTCCCATATGTTGGCTGCTTAATTATTGGTTACTTGTCGTATCTGCTGCAACTTTTTTCTTTTTCCTAAAAAGATCACCAACCGTATTTTTAATAGTTTGTTCTGCTTTTTTCTTTGTACTGTCGATATTACCGGGTTTTTGTAATGAATCCTTATTTCCAAAGATCCGGGCCGTAATATCCTCTTTTATGTCATTGACTACCTGGTTCTTTACGGCACTAACTGAATCTTTCAGTGTTTGCCTGGCACTATCCACTTTTTGTTTGGCAAAATCCACAGCTTGTTGTTTTAGTTCTGCAACTGCATCACCGGCAACTTCTTTTAGGTCTGTCGATATGGAAGGATTGGTAAGGGTGCCACCCATTTTTACATTCAGATTTATTGTTTCCCCGGGTGTTATTGAAATTCCTTTATTACTGGCCTGGGTTACCAGGTTGTTGACAAGGTTGTTGCCCTGCGTGCCCAGGTATTTTCTGGGTAATTTCAAAGCGACTACATAATCCATTGACTGATCAAATCCATGCATGCCGCCAATCTGCATATCAATATCTTTTACTTTTAAATTAAATGGTTTTACCAGCACTTTGCCATTTGCGAATTCAATATAGTTTTTAATATCTTTTATTGAAATGGATTTCAGTTCATCAATTTGAAATGTGCTGGCCAGTTTTTCAAGCGGGGCGAATTTTTTTAGAACACCTTCCAACAGTAAAAGATTTCCCTGCCCGGTCAGGCTGCCGAGGTCGGGCATCATATTACCGTTCAAACTTCCGGTCAAAGACAACTGTGAATTTAATTTCCCATCGAGAAATTGCCCTATAGGCATCAGCTTTTGAAAGGTGTTGAAAGCAAAAAATGCCTTTTGCACGTCCACGTCTTTTATATCATAGCTCATGGCATATGGCCGGCTCTTTTTTATTTGTTTTGGTAGAATAGGATCCGGTGAACGAAACGGTTCCTTCCAGCGCATCTGTTTTTACATTTTGCAACTTTACGGTCTGATCGCTTATAACCAACACGCCAATAATATTTTTATACTCCACTTTATCATATTTTACCTGGCCTGCTTTGGCGTTTATGGTGAAGTTGATATTATCCGGCACTAAAAAGGGTTCAGAAGATGATCCGGTTGTTGAGGAAGTGCCGTATCTGTTCCCATCCAATCATTCAGATTCATTTTATCCGCTGAAACATTAAGTGTGCCCGACAGGGTTTGATCCTGCATAGCATAACCGATCATATTATTCAATGCTCCGTTTGCAGAAAAATTAGTATTGAGATAATTACCATTCAGGTTATTCAGCTCAGCCGATTTTTGATTGAAAGTAATTTGCGTATTTGAAACAGTGATTCCTCCCGGGTAATCTTTTGAGACATAACTTAAGTTGGTTAATCCTGCATTGCCATTGATATTAATCTTATCATATTCTTTTTTGTCAATGCTTGCTTTACTTCCGTTAAATTTCAGATCAGCACTTAATACTCCTCCCACACTGGTGCCAGGCTCCAGTTCTGTAAATTGCTTTACATTGTCAAGTGTAAACCTTCCTTTTGCTTCACCGGCAAAATCGATACTGGATACCGGTTTACGCAATTGAAGGGAAAAATCCACGGGATCTTTACCAATTTCTATATGACCCGATGAAATGTCAATTTTTGTTTGATCCGCAATACCGCCCGTATTTTCCAACTGAATTTTCATATTGCCATTTTGCATCGGTTGCGGAAAATCATCGGAAGAGAAGAAAAGATTTTTGATATCTAGGAAGCCACCGGCAGTAAAAGCGCCTTGTTGATTTTGTAAAGCTGAAAGATTTCCTTTAGCAAAAATGTCGGCCCACACCAGGCCGCCTAGTTTCATATTTCCTTCCAGTTTTACAAACTTAGAAACATTCGCCAGGTCCAATTTTCCCTTAGCTACCGCGTCTACATATTGCGAAGTTTCAGGATTTTTAAATATGAGTTTGAAATCGAAAGGCTCATTATCCATTTCCAGGTGACCTTTTGAAATATCAATAATGGTATTATCCATCTTGCCGTCCGGATTACTCACATGCATGTCTACCTGGATGTTTTTAACCGGCTTGGGTAAATCAGGATATTGAAAAAAACCATCTTTAATTTCAAGGTTTAAATCATAAGCAGGAATTTGCTGTGGACTATAGGTTCCTTTTACAAATCCGTTGAAAAGAGCGGAGCCGCTTGTTTTTATTTTGTCGAAATCGGTTTTATAAACAGCAGGTACCAGCGACAAAATATCTTTAAAGTCATTGGATGGTGATTTAAATGTAATGTCCATGTTATAGGTGCTGTCATTCACCAATTGAAAAAGACCATCGGCAGATACTTTTAAATTGTTCAGGATAATATCATCCGTTTTAAATGTATAGGTATTTGTATTGGTATTAATTTTTATATCTGCCCCGATATTAGTTTTCGTGTTGGCCAGGTAGGGAATAGCTGCGTATGTAAAACTGGCGGACTCTGCCTTGGTAAGGGTTGACAGTGTAAATTCATCTTGCGTAAAATCGCCACTACCTTCATGATTTAATCCTGAAATTTCAGCACTCATATTGCTGCTTACATCATTGTAATAAATATAGCCATCCTTTATTTTATATTTCTGAAGTGTCATCCTGAAAGCCGAAGTAGTAGTATCTGGGCCGGGTGTTTTTACTGAATCTTCTTTTGCAATTTCCCAGCTGGCTTTTCCTTCTTTATTGACAAGGGCACGAATCCGGGGTGATTCAAGAAATACGCCTGATACATTTATGTTTTCCCCTTTTATAACGCTGATAATATTGACCGAAGCATCTAAAATTTTTGATGCAAGTAAAGTATCACCGATAAACTCCCCGGTGCCAACAACAGAAAGATCTTTTATGCTGATAGATAATTTTGGAAAATGCCGGAATAGTGAAAGGCGAACATTACTAAAATCAACTTTTGCAGTCAGGTTGTTGTTGATTTCTTCTTTAACCAGGTTGGTGATTTGTTTCTTAAATAATATGGGCACAGCAAAAGCCGCTATAATAAGTGTAAGAAATATAATTCCGATGATTTTGAGGCTTTTTTTCATAGTATTGATATTGGGTTAACAGCAGTTGTCATTAAAAGTTCGGACTGCAAAAATGCAAATATAAAGCCAGAAAGGCAAGAATAAGGTATCCATCAACCTATATAGCTTTGATTCCAAAGACCTTACTCAAAAGAAGGGTCGTCTATGTAAAAGTAAATGAGGATCAGAAAATTCTAATGATCATTAAGGGGGAGACCTCTTTTCTGCCATTCTTTCCAATTAATATATTCATCCCCCACGCGGTGTTCTTCCATTGTAATACAATTATCAACCGGGCAAACCAGCTCGCAAAGATTGCAACCCACACATTCATTTTCTTTTATTGTATAGGTATTATATGGATGCCCGAAATCCAGGCGGATCGACTGGTGAGAGGTATCTTCACATGTAATATAACAGAGACCGCAATGGATGCATTTATCCTGGTTTATTTTTGCTATATGATGATAATTGATGTCCAGATCTTCCCAATGTGTGATCGTGTTTACGGATTTACCTATAAAATCATCCAGGGTTTTAAATTGTTTTTCATCCATCCAGTTATTTAATCCTTCACACAGGTCTTCAATGATTCTGAAACCCTGTTTCATAGCAGCCGTACACACCTGAACGTTGGCAGCTCCCAATAACATAAATTCCACCGCATCTTTCCATGTACTGATACCACCAATACCGGATACAGGAACAGTTCTTGTCAAATCATCCTGGGCTATCGTGGTAAGCATTTTTAATGCTATTGGTTTAACAGCCGGGCCACAATAACCACCAAATACAGATTTGCCAGCTACGTAAGGATTTGGCACCATTGTATCCAGGTCTACACCGGTTATGGATTGAATGGTATTTATTAATGATAACCCATTTGTACCTGCTTTTACTACCGATCTGCCGGTAGGCACTACAGAATGTACATTAGGAGTCAGCTTTGTTATAACCGGAATAGTGGCGGCTTCCATTACCCATTCCACTACCATGCAGGCGATTTCAGGATCTTGCCCAACCGTTGCTCCCATGCCTCTTTCCGTCATGCCATGCGGGCAGCCAAAATTTAACTCTAATCCATGTGCCCCGGTGTCTTCTACTTTTTTTATAAGTTCATGCCAGCTTTGTTTGTCATTATCTGCCATTAGGGAAACAACCATTGCCCGATCAGGAAATAATCGTAAACATTCTTTTATTTCTTTAAGATTAATATCCAAGGGACGATCTGATATTAATTCAATATTATTAAATCCCATTACCCGTTGACCACCATAGTCAACCGCTGAATATCGTGATGAGACGTTTTTCACCTGCGATCCTAACGTTTTCCAAACCACGCCACCCCATCCGGCTTCAAATGCGCGGAGCACATTATACTTTTTATCTGTGGGCGGTGCACTCGCCAACCAAAAGGGATTGGGAGATTTAATACCCAGGAATTCTGATGATATGTTTGCCATTGTTTATTTATGATGAGTTTTGAATGTTAAATGTTGAATTACTTATTCAATAATTCCTGCGATGTTTTGACGATTTTTGTGAGAATGTTTATTATGTGTTCATTTGTAGTCAGATAAACAGAATAATCAAGTTTTACTATCTGGCTCTTGTCTAAAAGCCTTTAATATTTTATATAAGCCAATTATCTGAATTGAGAAATCGAAGGTCAGGTTTAATATTTTATTGTCCTCTTTCATTCAACATTCAACATTCAACATTTACCATTCAACATAATTCCAGGTATTTCAAAATCGCAGCAGCTCCATCTTTCCCGGCCTGCACCGCATCTACCACTTCTTTCCCTCCGTTAACAGCGTCACCACCGGCAAAAACACCTTTAATATTCGTTGAACAATTATTATCTATGATAAGTTTCCCGTTTTTATTTTGAAGGTTATTGTGATTTATTAATGCTTCAAACGGAACCTGGCCTGCCGCTTTGATTACCATATCTGCCGGCAGAGAAAATGTTTCCCCGGTATCCACAGGTGAGCTGCGGCCGCTTGCATCCGGTTCTCCCAATTTCATTACGCTGCAAATTAACCCGGTCACTTTCCCGTTTTCTCCTTTTACTTCTTTAGGTGCAGCCAGCCAGATGATCTTGCAACCATCAAGCTTTGCCATATCTAATTCAACATCGGTACAGGGTTTTTCTTCCTCTGAACGCCTGTAAACAAGGGTGACATTTTTCGCTCCTAATCGTTTGGCTTGCGTGGCTGCATCAATCGCTGTCATCCCCATACCGATAACAATTACGTTGTCACCAACCGGAATTTCATGAAAATAATTTTTTCTTAACGCATAGATAAATGAAATTGCATCAACCACTCCTTCCATTTCTTCCCCGGGAATATTTAATTGTCGTGCTATGCCAACACCCATACCCAGGTAAACAGCAGCATAATTATTTTGCAACTCATCCAGGAAAATATTCTTACCAAATTCCTGGTTGTATTTAATCTCGATACCACCTATAGCCGTAATATAATTTACTTCATCCTCACAAAACTGTGGTGTTACCTTATACGCTGCTATACCATATGTCATCAATCCACCACCCTTACTTTCCTTTTCGAAAATGGTTACATCTATTCCTTCACGGCTCAATGTATGAGCACAACTAAGTCCGGCAGGTCCTGCACCGATGATAGCCACTTTTTTCCCAATTGACGGTTTTCTTTCAAACAACTGCCAGTTATTTTCCATTGCTTTTTCTGTCGAAAAACGTTGCAGCTTTGCGATAGGTATGGGTTCTTCTTCCAGCAAATTATAAACGCAGGCGCCTTCACATAATTTCTCAACGGGGCAAACTCTTGAACAACCAGCACCCATGATGTTAGCAGAAAAAATGGTGTGAGCAGAACCTTTTATATTATCCGTTGTGATCTGCTTGATGAATTTTGGTATATCAATACTGAGTAGGACAACTCTTAGTACAGGGTGCATCATAACAAAACAAGCAACGATTCGCATCCACATCGGCTGCCGTTTTATTTTCAAATGGCGGATGAATGTCAGCGAAGTTTTGTTCGTATTGTTCTTTTGTTAACCTGTTGTTGTTAATTGGCATATCCGGATTTTAGAATTTAGTGGGTTTCGATTACATTTGAAAATTCAGTATGTTTATAGTTCTACCAATTTACCATAAGTCTCCGGCCTTCTGTCCCTGTAAAACTGCCAGGTGGCTCTTACTTCATCAATCATTTCCAGATCAAATTCAGCTGATCAATAGTTCATCTTTATCTTCACTTGCCTGTGCAAAAATTTGTCCTCTGGGATCAACGAAATAAGAAGAACCATAAAATTTACCAAGATTCCATGGTTTTTCAATTCCAACCCGGTTGATGCACCCCATAAAATATCCGTTGGCGGCTGCATGCGCCGGTTGTTCCAGTTTCCATAAATATTGCGAAAGACCGGCCACAGTAGCAGAAGGATTATATACGATCTCTGCTCCATTCAAACCAAGACATCTTGCTCCATCAGGAAAATGGCGATCATAACAAATGTAAACGCCGACTTTGGCATAACGGGTTTGAAAAACCGGGATAACCCAAGATTGCCGGGTTTAAAGAAAAATTTTTCCCAGAATCCACTGGTATGTGGAATATGATTTTTCCTGTATTTGCCAAGATAAGTACCATCAGCATCAATTACAGCAGCCGTATTATATAAAACACCGGCCTGTTCTTTTTCATATACCGGTACAATCATTACCATACTATATTTTTTTGCATACTCCTGCATTCGTTCAATAGTAGGACCGGGAACCGTCTCGGCTGATTCATACCAGGCTTTGTCCTGGCCGGGACAGAAATATGGTGTATTGAATATTTCCTGAAGGCAAAGAATCTGTACTCCTTTTTTACCTGCTTCTTCGATCAAGGGAATATGTTTTTGTACCATCGCTTCTTTGATTTCCTCAATGGTTCCTTCGCCCTCTGTAAGCGGCAAGCTCATTTGGATTAATCCTGATTTAATAATTCTTGGCATGGTATACAGTTAAAATTTTAGTTTGAATATATAGATCTTTCCAACGGTTTGGTTCTATGCTTTATTGAAGGGTTAAATGACCTGAGTAACTTTGGATCTTTTTATAAATTTTCCATCTCCTTTCTGAAGCAGGCATTGATTATTTTCAATTGCCACCTGTCCTCGCAGTAAAACTGTTTTTACTTTTCCTGTTAGTTCCCATCCTTCGTAGCCGCTGTAATCAACATTCATATGATGTGTTTTGGCCGACAATGGTATGTTTTTCATTTGGATCAAAAATGACGATATCCGCATCGCTGCCAACAGCAATAGTTCCTTTGCGCGGAAACATACCGAAGATTTTTGCCGGATTGGTACTGGTTACTTCCACATATTTGTTCAGGGTGATCCTTCCTTTATTTACACCTTCGCTGAATAATAACTCCATCCTGTTTTCAATTGCCGGATGTCCGTTCGGTATTTTTGAAAAATCATCTTTGCCCATCAGTTTTTGTTCCCATTTAAAAGGACAATGATCTGTTGCTACCACCTGTACCAACCCCTGGTTGATCCCGGCCCATAAAGTTTCCTGGTCTTTCTTTTCACGCAGCGGCGGGCTCATCACCCATTTGGCGCCGTCAAAATCTTTTTCATATAACGATGCATCCAGCAGTAAATATTGTATGCAGGTTTCTACAAAAACTTTTTGATTTCTTTTTGTTGCATTTCGTACTGCATTCAGGGCTCCTTCACAGGTAAGATGAACGATATAACCCGGACAACCGGTATAATGAGCCATATCGGCAAACCGTTCGCTGGCTTCTGCTTCGGTTACTTCGGGCTGTGACAGGTAATGGTAAAGAGGAGAAAGTTTTCCTTCGGATTTATGTTTAGCAATTAGGTAATCGATCATATCACCATTGGTAGCATGTACATTAATCAGCCCGCCATGTTTTTTTACTTCTTCCATCAGGCCGATCATCTGCCGGTCATCGATCATTAATGCACCTTTGTAAGCCATAAATGTTTTAAAAGAACTGATCCCTTCATTTTCGATCATGTCTTTGATTTCCTTTTTTGTGTTTTCATTAAAATCAGTTACAGCCATATGAAAACTGTAATCTCCTACACAATTATTGCTCGCTTCTTCCTTTCCATTCTTCCAGTGCTGACCGAAGCGAGTTTCCTTGTTTTTGCAAAATAAAATCGATAACCATCGTTGTGCCTCCAAACAAAGCAGCCCGGGTTCCTGTTTCGTAATGTATCACTGCTGAAGGTTCCCATGAAAGGCATTTCCAGGTGCACATGCGGATCAATACCGCCCGGAAATATAAGTTTGCCGGTAGCATCTATTACTTTTTCTGCATTTTCTGTAAGGTTTATACCTATAGTCTTTACCACTTCTCCTTCAATAAAAATGTCTGCGTGGTAATCTGAATCTGCCGTTATGATTCTTCCGTTTTTTATAAGTAAAGACATTATTATAAAATTTTAATCTTCTTTCTTCTTTACCAATACCCAATAAATTAAAAAAGAAAGAAAGAATGTTACAAACCATGCATAGGAATATAAGGTAACAAGAAATTCTGAAAAGCTGTTCTGCATTGCTGATACCCACTGCCACAAGAAAACCGGGAATAACAGGTAGCAGGCTAAGAAAAAAAGCGATCCATGCCGGAGGATTCCATCCTTTATAAATTCCTTTTTCTTTAAACAATTCAGGCAATTGGATACTTTGTTTTCCTAACCAGGTAATAATCGCAGATCATAATGCCTGCCAGGGAACCCAACAAAGCAGAATATGCAATCAGCCATCGGAAAATATATCCTTCCGGGTCGGCAAGCAGCTTCCATGGAAAAATAAGGATTCCGATAATGCCGGTAATATAGCCTCCTGTTTTAAAACTTATTTTTTTGGGAGCGATGTTGGCAAAACCATTGGCAGGGGCTACCACATTTGCTGCAATATTGGTTGACAAAGTTGCAATCGTTAATCCAATCATAGAAACAGCGATAATGACCGGTGAATCGAATTTACTCATCAATATTACAGGATCCCAGATAGCTTCTCCATAAATAAGTATAGTAGCGCTGGTGACAGCAATTCCGATAAAAGAATAAAAAACCATAGTGGCGGGTAAGCCGATCAATTGGCCCAAGGCCTGGTCTTTTTGCGAACGGGCATATCTTGTAAAGTCAGGAATGTTCAATGAGAGTGTGGCCCAGAAACCTACCATAGCTGTTAAACCGGGAAAAAATATTTTCCAGAAATCAACATCAGGATTTGCTGAAAGAGTATAAGATGCATTCAATATAGCGCCCATGGATCCCACACGTTGCCAGGCCCATATCAATAAAAATAATCCAATGAGTAATAAAAAAGGAGCCGACCATGTTTCCAGAACCCTGATGGAATTGATGCCTTTATAAACGATCCATATATTAATAAACCAGAAGAACATAAAACAAGCAGCCTGTGCCAGGTTTAAGCCAATAAAATTTCCTAAAAAAGGTGATGCCGCAATGCCAGGTAATACAATTAATAATAACTGGTAAATAGCAGCTCCTCCAATCCAGGTTTGTATGCCAAACCATCCGCAGGCAACAAGCCCCCGAAGTAGTGAAGCAAGCACAGCGCCTTTAATACCAAAACTTAATCTTAAAAAAACAGGGAGTGGCACGCCATATTTGGTTCCTACGTGTGCATTCAGAATCATCGGGATCAGTACAATTAAATTGCCCAGCAAAATGGTAACCAATGCCTGCCACCAATTCATGCCCTGGCTAATCAGGCTACTTGCCAGCATGTAAGTAGGAATACAAACTGCCATTCCAACCCAGATGGCAGCAATATGCCATTTGTTCCAGGTTCGCAAAATAGCAGGAACAGGGGCCAGATCCTTATTATATAAACTGGAATGCGAGACGTCTTCTGTGAGTTCGATGATCTCTGAGTTCATATTCAGTTTTGTAGTGATAAGATTTGGACAGCTTAAAAAAATTGAGTGCTATCTGATTTCATTTAATAAATAGTGCAGACCGGCAAACAAAAATTAAATAATTCTTATGAAGTTGTTGCTTCGTCGGCAATCTCTAATGCCTCGCTGATGATGCCCAACCCTTCATCAATTTGTTCTTTTGTAATAATCAGGGGTGGTGCAATAAAAATGTAACTCCACCTTACAAAAGTGTACATACCTGATTCCCGGATCCTGGCTGCCACTTTATTCATAATAGTCATTTCGTCCGGCCTGGCATTAAATGGTGCCATGGGTTCTTTTGTTGTTTTGTTCTTCACTACTTCAATACAACCTAACAACCCCGTATTTCTCCAATCTCCAAAGCTGGAATGTTTTTGCCTGAGCTTCTCCACTTGCATATCCATGTATTTTCCCATGTTCACCGCATTTTCAACCAGGTGATCATCTTCATATATTTTTAGCATTTCCAAAGCAGCTGCACAACTTACCGGGTGGGCGGAGTAGGTAAGACCCAATGGAAGAACATTGTCATCATATTTCGCAGCAATTTTATCAGAGACCATTAAGCAACCGAATGGTAAATAACCGGAAGTAAGCCCTTTTGCCATGGCGATCATATCGGGAACGATATCATGATTTTCAAAACCAAACCATTTGCCGGTACGGCCAAAGCCACTCATCACTTCATCCATAATCAAAACTATACCGTGCTTATTACAGATATCTCTTACTTTTTTCAAATAACCTGCAGGATATTTCAAACAACCGGATGAACCGGATTCGCCTTCCAATAAAATGGCAGCAATATTAGAAGGGCTTTCATAGCTAATCATTCTCTCCAGGGATGCAATGGATTCTTTCAGCAAATTTTCTTCACCATGTTCCCAGCGGTATAAATAGGGAAGATCAAAGTGAATAAAATTTGGAGCTTGTTGTGCATCCATAGGAATGCGCCGAGGGTCACCACTTGCACTAAGTGCTCCATAGGAGGCGCCGTGATAAGATTGATAACGGCTTAATATTTTATGACGGCCTGTATAAAGCCTGGCCAGCTTGATGGCATTGTCAATAGATGAAGCTCCGCATAAAGTAAAAAAAGCTTTATTGAGATCACCAGGACATATTTCGGCTAATTTTTTTCCCAACTCGCCCCGCACTTTTGTAACACAACCTGGAGTTACGTAACTCACCTCCTGCATTTGTTTTACTACTGCTTCCGTCACCCGTTGATTGCCATGGCCAATGTTTACATTCATCAAGCCCGAGGAAAAATCAATATAACGCTTGCCGTCATAGTCATACAGATAAACACCCTCACCATTTTTAACTGCTATTGGATTAGAGCCTTTTTGTTTGCTCCAGGAAAATAAGGTATAGTCCTGGCTGTTTTGTATTATTTCGGCCCCCCCACCCCCCGAAGGGGGGATTTCAGTGTTTGATTCTTTGGAGATTGTTTTTGTACTCATAGATTATTTTATTTTGATACGGCTCTATTTAAACTGTTTCATTATTGTGTATTTTTCGTCAACCGTAGAATTGTTAATTACTTTATTAAATCATCTTTATTTTCTATGCTATTATTACTTGCCCAAACAATTTTATCGAAATTAAAATCTACCCACCAGTTTTCATTGTTTAATAATGAGGGAATTAAAAATGTTTTCATCCGGATATCTAACTCAAGGATTTTTTCTTTGAATTCATTTTTGAGAATATTATCCTTTAAAAGAGCATGATCTACCAGGTTGTGAATTTTTGTAATGGTGAATTCGTCTTCCATATTTTCATATATCCATTCCAGGTAATTATTAGTTTCTAACTCAGCTATCAAATTCTCATACTTTTCTATCAATTCCGATGGACTTAAACCCGTAATTGATTCCGTGATTTTAATAAATGCTGAATAGTCACTCCAATATTTATCGCGATTTTCCAGGGAATGTTTATTTTCAAATTTTAGATGGTATCTATTGTTAGTTTATTTAGATGACGGGCATCTCAAACTCATCCAACAAAGTCAAACGGTATAACTTCCTCTTCAACTTTAGTACAATGCCAAACAAATAAAAACTTTTTGATCCAATTTCTCGGCCGCGGTGGAGACAGGGGTTAACTCATCCAATTCACTCCTGCTTCCGGATTCCATTTGGTAGTTGATTTTTTGAGTTTTGTCCAAAATTCGATTGAACTTTTTCCGGTAATATCACCAACACCAAACTTACTTTCATTCCATCCACCAAAGGAAAAAGGTTCACGGGGAACAGGTACACCTACATTAACTCCAATCATCCCTGCACTTGCCCGGTCAATAACATACCTGGCCATGCCACCATTTTGTGTAAAAACTGATGCTGCATTTCCGTATGGATTGGCATTCTCTATCGCCAGGGCTTCATCTACTGTATTCGTTCTCATTATAGAAATAACGGGTCCAAATATTTCTTCTTTGGCCACGTTCATTTCTGGTTTTACATAGTCAATAATGGTTGGCCCCACATAGGTTCCGTTTTCTTTTCCTTTCACTTTTGTATTTCTTCCATCTACTAAAATTTTGGCACCCTGTTGCTCAGCTTCTGTTATATATTTTTCAATTCGCTCCCGGGAGGCTTTATTGATTACAGCTCCCAGGTTTTCGCCCGGAATAATCTTAGATGCTTCTTCACAAATCTTATCTATGATATGATCAATATCTCCAACGCCCACCATAGCAGATGCAGCCATGCAACGCTGGCCAGCGCAACCACTCATGGAGGCAACCACGTTTTGCGCTGTCATGCCGGGTATAGCATCGGGTAAAACCATCAAATGGTTTTTGGCTCCTCCCAGCGCAAGGCATCTTTTAAAATGAGATGTTGCCCGCTGGTAAACGATTTTTGCCACTTTGGTGGAACCTACAAATGAAATGGCTTCAATTCCCGGATGATCACAAATAGCTTCTACAATTTCTGTATCACCATTCACAATATTTAAAACTCCATCGGGCAAGCCGGCATCTTTTAACAGTTCTGCCAGTCTTCCGGCGCTCAGCGGCACTTTTTCCGATGGTTTAAGTATCATACAATTTCCAAGTGCAATGGCATTTGGCAGGGTCCAGTTAGGCACCATGCTTGGAAAGTTGAATGGAACAATAGAGGCCACTACGCCAATCGGAACATGTTCGGTTCTGCATTCTATTCCTTTGCTTACTTCAAGTACTTCGCCCGTCACCAATTGCGGAAGTGATGTAGCGAACTCAGTTAATTCAATGCTTTTTTCAATTTCTGCAAGTGCCTCGCCATAGGTTTTTCCATTTTCTTCCTGAACAAGCTCCGCCAGCTCCCGCGAATGTTTTTCTAAAAGAAACTTATACCGGAAGAAAATCTGCACCCGCTCTTTTATAGGTGTTTTACTCCATGCAGGAAAGGCGGCCCTGGCTGCTCTTACTGCTGCATCCAGATCAGCTGCAGTTGACATGGGCACTTTGGAAAGCGGATTGCCATCCAGGGGAGAAATTACATCCAGGGATCGTGATGAAGAAGAATTGATAAATTTCCCATTAATGTAATTTTGAACAAGAGGGTATTTCATTTAATTGTTTTTATTCTTTTGGTTCAAAAAAAGGAGTTAGATTTTTACGTTCTTTTTAATTTTTTTTATTACTGTTTTCATTATTTATAGATCAATACGACTGTCTGTTTTAAAAAATATGCCATAAGGTTTAATAACAAATCGCAGTCTTATAAATATACTTAATTTGAGCAGGACTACAATTTAAAGCCATTGAATTATGACACCTGAACGACTGGAAAGACTGAGTGCTGTATTAAAAAAAAGGCAACAGGATATGACGATCGTTTTAGAAAATGTTTTTGATCCGCATAATATTTCTGCCGTTATGAGAACCTGTGATGCGGTGGGCATCCAGGATATTTATATTCTGAATACAAAGATCGCCCGGCATAAGAAATGGGGACCCAGGAGTTCTTCCAGCGCTGCCAAATGGTTAAGTGTTCATCAATATGAAAATGCGCAGGAATGTTTTTTGTCATTACGAAACAGGTATTCATCCATTTTAACTACACATTTAGGCAGCAATGCAGTAAGTTTATACCAGGTTGATTTTACCAATAGCATCGCTCTTATTTTTGGTAATGAACACAGTGGTGTCAGCGATGAGATAAGAGAAATGGCTGATGGTAATTTTATGATTCCCCAGGTAGGAATTATTCAATCGCTGAACATAAGTGTAGCCTGCGCTATTACCTTATATGAAGCCTTCAGGCAAAAAAATATAGCGGGTCATTATCGGCAAATGCTAGTTTACAAGATTCAAGGTATAATGAGCTTTTGTTAGAATGGAGTTCAAAAAGAGATGAATAAAAATGTTCAACTTAATAAGAGATGAAAAGGAAAGATTTTAATACTTATTGCTTTTCTATTTTCATTTCCTGTATTAGGGCAGGAATTAAAGAAGATAAAAATCACCGGGCTTGAAAAAATTATTGCGGAAAGCAAAACACCGCTGATCATTAATTTCTGGGCCACTTTCTGCAAACCCTGCATGGAGGAGATACCTTATTTCCAAAAGCTGAATGCTGATTACAAAAAAGACGGCTTGCAGATTTTATTTGTAAGTCTTGATATGCAGAATGATTTTCCTGATAAGGTGAATTCTTTTATTCAAAAAAGAAAGATTTCAACTTACTGGCTCGATGAAACCAATGCCGATTATTTTTGTCCTATCGTTGATCCTTCCTGGTCCGGCGCTATTCCCGCTTCTCTTTTTATTTTCAACAAAAATGAATACAGGAAATTCATAGAAGAATCACTATCCGAAAATGAACTTAACAAAGAAGTCAGGATATTACTGGGGAAAAGCCAATAAATTATCAGGCAACTCCAAATTTATTATTATGAATTACCTATAAACCTGCAGTTACCATCCACAGGTTTAAACAAATAAGCTGTACTACTTTCTTTTGATAGTGCAACCAACAAAGCGGGTTTTGGAAGTAGATATTTTTTTTCCTGAAACCATTTCCTCAATAGCAATTTTCGCATGTTTTCTGCTCACCTGGTCAGGACCGTTTGGGTTGTCATCAATGGCTCCATGATAAACCAGCACTCCGTTTTTATCAAATAAAAATACTTCCGGTGTTCTGGTAGCTCCGAATGCATCTGCCATCCAGGAATCCTGATCCACTACATAGTTGAAACTATATCCCTGTTCCTTCCCGTATTGCTTCATATCTTCAAAAGATTCGCCACGACCCCGGGCGGCTTCATTTGAATTAAGCAGGATGATGCCAATTTCATTAGACACGGCATATTTCCCAATTTCTAAAGTTCGGGATTGATAACTGCCGACCACGGGACAGGTATTACAACTAAACATAATTAACAAGCCGTTCTTTTTCATAGCCTCGTTAAATGAAATTTGTTGTCCTGAAATATCCTTCATTTTTTTATCCGCACCTGGCAAAGCAGATCCTATAGGAAGAGGCTCAGAAAAAATTTGAAGCGAAAGGAGTGCAACTGTAATAACAGGCAAAATGGAATAAAATATCTTTTTCATGAGTTTATTTTTCATTGTTTTTTAGCCACACAAGATGTCCAAGAAAATAATCATCCCGGTTTGTGAACGAAAATTCGGTCATGCACATTTCATTTGTTAATTTTTGAAAGAAGTAAACAAATGGCTGGAGGCTGATATCCTTTTATGCAAAGCCGTTTTCAAAAAATGTTATTACAAATTTCGGAAAAAGATTACAGGGAATGTATGCCGCCTGCACGGGTTTTATTCCTTTCATCCACTTCGTGCTTCAGTGAATTGATGCTTACATTTAACTCAAAACCTATTAATAAAACCAAAGAATTAAAATAAATAAGTAACATCAGGATCAATATAGTGCTGATAGATCCGTACAATTCATTATAGTTAGAAAAATTACTTACCCAGTACGAAAATGATGCCGTAAAAATGATCATCATAAAGGTAGCGACTATAGAGCCGGGATTGAACAATTTCCATCGCTTATGTACTGCAGGGGCGTAGCGGTATATCAGAGAAATGGAAAAGAAGATCATTAAGATAATAAGAACCCATCTCAGGTTATCGATCAGCGTTATTAATAAAGAATTGCTGATGCCTAGCCAGCGAAGTACTGATCCCTGCATGATCAAAGAAAGGATCGCGAAAAAAAAAAGAATAAACAGAATGAGTGTAAGGCGCAGGGCTACAAATCTTTCATGAAGGCCTTTCCTTTTTGTGAAGCCGATATATTTTTTGTCAAATGAACGCATAACACCCATTACCGCATTGGAAGAAAAAAACAGGGCCAGTAAAAAACCGGTAGACAACAAGCCTGTTCTTGGTTTATTAAGAATATCAGATATGAATTTTATTACTACGCTATAATTTTTTTCACCCGGCATTACATCTTTTATAAGGGAAAATATCTGGTTGACAAATGCCTGCGAAATGGGCAGATGAGGAATTAAAGTAAATAAAAAGATAAGTGTGGGCGGAATGGTCATTGTGAAATTAAAAGCAATAGCAGAAGCCCTTTCCGTAAACCCTGTTTTTCCTGCTTGCAAAAACAGAAATCGGATCACATCAAAAAGAGGAATTCCCTGGAAACCCGGAAGAAAAATTTTCTTGCTTTTTCGTATCAGGAAACTGACGGGTGAAGAAACAAGAAATCTTCTTTTTAATTGGGTGAAAAAATGCATATTACCTATTTGATATTTCGTTTGTTCAACTCTTGCTGGTATATTCTTGCATATTTTATGTGATCAGGATAGTTGGTAGTAAATTTATGTGTGCCATCGAAATCGCTGCTCGCCACAAAATAGATATAATCTGTTTTTGGTGAATCCAGCACAGCATCAATCGTTTCTTGTTGGGGGGTGCAGATGGGGCCGGGAGGCAGTCCTTTATTGAGGTAGGTATTATAGGGTGAAACGGTTTGAAGGTGACCCCTTAAAATTCTTCTCAAACCAAAATTTCTCATGGCAAACTTTACGGTAGGATCAGCTTGTAAGGGCATTCCTTTGTCAATACGATTTAGATATACGCTGGCGATATTTGGTTTGTCTGTTTTTGCATTTGTTTCTTCATCTATAATGGATGCCAGGGTAGAAACTTGTAGTGGACTTAACCCAAGATTTTCTGCTTTTTGTTTTCTTCCATCATTCCAAAATGTTTTATAGGCTGTATAAAAATGTTCAAATATATTCCCGGCGCTGGTGTTCCATTTAATAGAGTAGGTAAAAGGCATGGCCGCCGCCATCACGGTATTGGTATCAAGGCCATATTCTTTCAGTGAATCGGGACTATTAAGAAACCGGATCATCTGCAGGGAATCGCATTCATAGGCATTGCCGATCCGGGATGCAAGAACTTCTTTGGTTCTGATTTTTGTTATCACAAAATTAACCGGTGTTTGTTGCCCGTTTTTTAGCATTCTTACCAGCTTTACCACACTCATGCCTTTTTTTATTTCATACCGGCCGGGTTTAATATTCTTATAGCCAAGTATTTTTGATACCCTGTTAAAGGTGGCTGCGCCCGAAATTATTTTTTGTTGCACCAGGTTTGTTTTTACTTTTTCAAACGTGGAACCGGTTGAAACATAAAAAAAATTCTTTTCCGGAACATGCACACCAGGACCGAAAAAATTCCAGGCTGTAATGGCAGAAATTAATAAAATAACTCCAAGCGAAATCAATAATATTTTCTTTTTCATTTCTGAATTTTAGTAACCCATGAACCTACAATTTCGGATTTTCATCATGAAACCTCTTAATAAAAATAAATGACCGGATTTCTTTAAAACCGAAAAATTGAAAAAAAGTATTCAAAGGGTTATAAACCAATTTAAATAAAAAACCCTGTCTCAAAGACAGGGCCCATAAATATTAATAATTTATAATTATTTGCTGGTATCAAATGGAACTGTGTTGGCAGGTAATTGACCAGGCAAAGCAGCAGGTTGTTGAGCAGCAGGCACAGTAGCATCACCTGCTTTGTTGGTTGATTGTGTAGATGTTGACTGGGAAATAAAAAAAGCGGAAAAAAGTGACAGCATTCCAACAACTGCTGCAAAAGCCCAGGTTCCTTTTTCCAGAACATCCGTTGTTTGCTTTACGCCCATAAATTGATTACTAATACCGGCAAAACTACCGGCAAGTCCACCACCTTTTGGGTTTTGTATCAATACAATAAGGCCCAAAACAACTGAAGCCAGAATAATCAGGATTACGAATAAAATTGTCATTTCACAAATTCTTTAATTGTTCAATTCTGGCTGCAAAATAAGAGGTTTTAGAGGGATTGAGCAAACTTAATTTTTGATATATATTAATGGCCATTGGTTTATTTCCCTGCTTTTCCCATACCTCAGCCATTGCTTCAGTCACCACTTCCCTGTCGTTTATTGATATTTCTGCCATTTTCTCTACATTCTTTTCATCCATAGCACTTATTGTTGAAGCAATTTCAGTAGCAGGTAACCGTTTCATTACCTTTAACCACTCCGTAAAACTCTTCAACTGGCGGCTGAGCTGATCCTTTGGTTTTTCTTCTTCTTTGTTTTGTATGCCCTGTGAAGCAAAATAATCGATTGTGTGATATGGTTCAAATGTCAATTCCGCTTTGGACCGATCAATAGCTTCAAAAGTAAATTTTGGAAAGGGTGGTAAAGGAGGTTGATTGTGCCCTGGTTCTTCTCCTGTGTTCTCATTGGTGTCCGGCGATAATTTCTCCAGATCACTTATTTCCTCCTCTGCAGTTCTGATTTCAGGTTCATTAATTTCCTGTATTATAGGCTCGATTGAGTTTATTTGTAATGGGGGTTCTAACTGGCTGGTTTCATCTTCCGGAAAGTCATTTTGTAATTTATCATTATCTGATAAACTGGCAGGATTTTCATCAGTAAACGGAGTCTTTGCCGTCGGGGCTTCAACAGGGTCAAACCTGAACTTTGGAAATTTTATAAATAATTCTAACTTATTTTTTCCTGTTGAGTCACTATCCGGTGAACCTGAAGACCGGTCTATGTTGGATTGATCCAGAACTTCCTCGTGCGTGGCAGGTTTTTCCATCTCCACCATAGGATGAAAAAATTCTTTGTCAGGTTTGCTGGTTATTTGTGTTCTGCTAACCCCATGATCATTCAAAATAAAATTAAACCAAACCGGGTTTTGGCAATAAAGGGCAGCTTTGTGTATATGCCTTTTGAGCAGCGGAGAATTTTCCTGCTTAAGTTTTTTGGCTAATAGAAATTGAGCAGGCCCAAAAAAAGGAAATTGATTCGTCAACTGCAACAATTCATCTGTATCACTTTCGTACAGAGATAATTTGGCCATACTGGATTTGGTTATTTCATTGACAGTAGAGTTCATGAACACAAGTTAAGAAAATACTTCATCGGGCAAAAGACTCAGATTAATATTTTATTTGAACCGGACTAAAGTGTTTACGATTTTTAAAAGAGAAGTTATTATTTAGCCATTTACCAATTAGAAAAAAGCCTGTTAAAAATATCATCAGAAAGTCCCCGGATGATTTCATCACCCAGACTTGCTTCAGCCTGTTGAATTGATTGGTTGGCGGAGAATTCAAAATTCCTGCTTACATCATACTCCTGTGTTTTATTTGCTTTCTGATCATTGAGTGTAATGTGTACTGAAACTGTTAAGCGGTTGGTGGTAACATCGCGTTGGTTGCCCTGGCTGAAATGCCCGTAGTACTGAACGAATAATTCGATATATATCCCCTGATATCCCAATCAGCATTATCATTATTAGTTTGTGACAGCCTGGTTTGGCTTACAATTTTCTGGCGGAGTTTATCTGTTAGGCGAGGACTCAACTGGGGGTTAACGTAAGGGGCTTTATTTTCAATAAAATTCACTTTTACTGAGCGGATACTATCTGGTATCGAAATGTCACGTAATTTATATACACTGCAACTGCTATTGCCCGTTGCTATAAAAAATAGTACCGAAACAATAAGTATATAATACGAAATACGAAGTGCTATTTGAAAATATTGTTTTTTCACCTTTATACACTGTATATTTTTCCCCGGCCCTGGTTTATCATTCATCAATATCATATTCCTTCAATTTCCTGTATAAGTGTTCTTTCACTGATGCCCAGATCAAGAGCCGCATCTTTTCTTTTGCTCTTATGTTTTTTCAAGGGCTTTTATGATCAGTTCTTTTTCCTTGTCCATGATATTAAGGCTTTCTTCTACTTCTTCATGATCATGAATATCATTATTCATTCCGATAGACACAGAAGCAGGTTGCATTGCCTGCGGACTATGCTGCACCTGCGGAACAAGAAAAGGCTGGTGCGTATCATTTGGATCTCAATTCTTTCACTTCGTTGATGAAAGCATGATCCTTGGTAGCCATGGCCGGATTTTGCAATACATCGAGGAACATTCTTTTCAATTCCGTTACATCTTTTTTCATATCAAAAAAAAGTTTGTAAAGCATCTCTCTTTCGTTGCCGAAATCCTGGGCAGCTCCATGCTGTGTTGTCAAAGCCGGTAACCGGTTATTGGAATAGGGTCTGTAAAAATTTATTGAGATCTTTGGCACGTAATCTGTTTATCCTGTGAAAGAACTGAAATCTGCTCTGCAATATTCTTTAATTCCCGCACATTGCCGGGCCAGGGATAATTAATTAACAGGTTTTTTGCGTCCTCATCCAGTTGAACAGATGCTGTTTTGTATTTGTCAGCAAAATCAGCAGCGAATTTCCGGAACAAAATATGGATGTCTTCTTTTCGGTCGTGAAGCGCAGGCACCCGGATGGGAACGGTACTTAAGCGATAATAAAGATCTTCCCTGAACTTTCCCTGCTGTACCAATTGCAGCAGATCTTTATTGGTTGCAGCAATTACTCGTACATCCGTCTTTTGCACTTTGCTTGAACCTACCCGGATATATTCACCCGCTTCCAGCACTCGTAACAACCTGGCCTGTGTTCCCAATGGTAATTCACCGATCTCATCAAGGAATATAGTTCCGCCATTCACCGTTTCAAAATATCCTTTTCGTGAATCAACAGCGCCGGTAAATGAACCTTTTTCATGACCGAATAATTCAGAATCAATCGTTCCTTCGGGGATGGCGCCGCAGTTAACAGCAATAAAAGGATTATGTTTCCTGTTGGATAAAGAATGAATGATAATGGAGAAAGCTTCTTTACCTACACCGCTTTCCCCGTTGATTAATACAGTAAGATCGGTATTGGCTACCTGTACTGCTACCTGCAAAGCATAATTTAATGCCGGTGAGTTGCCAATGATGCCAAAGCGATTTTTTATTGATTGTATTTCCACTTTTATAACCTTTTAAAATTTTTCTTCCAGCTATTAATTGCCCTCTTTTTTTCCTGCCTGTTTAACCCGGACACGTAAAAGAGTAATAACATTTTTTTTAATAAGATCGTTCAACCTTAAAGGACTAAATGAAAACTTTTTAAGCTCAGATATTCTCAAACATGGAATATAGTATGCAAATAATTTATGAATTACCGGAGATTATATTCCCCAGCAATGTGCCTTGGGTACAATCATTAATCTTTACTTTCACATAATCTCCCTTATCCAATTCATAATTATCTTTTGGGAAAACGACTACTTTACCCTGGGAACTTCTGCCCATCCAGTCGTTATTACTTTTCTTACTTTCTCCCTCAATTAATACTTTAAATGTTTTACCTAAATCTTTTTTATTGCTTTCCAGTGAAAGTTGGTTTTGCAGCCCACTATCTCAGCCAGTCTCCTTTTCTTTACGTCAAGTGGTACATCATCCGTATATCTTCTTTGCGCTAAGGTTCCGGGTCTTTCGCTGTAGAAGAACATATAGCTCATATCGAAATGGCTGCATATTCCATAATGCCCAGGGTTTCCTGGTGATCTTCTTCCGTCTCTGTGCAAAAACCGGCAATAATATCTGAACTGATCCCACAATCGGGTATAATTTCCCTGATGCGATTTATCCTGGCCAGGTACCATTCTCGGGTATAGGTACGGTTCATCAATTGAAGAATCCGGTTTGATCCGCTTTGTACCGGAAGATGAATGTAATTACAAATGTTTTCATAACTGGCGATGGTGTGCAATACATCATCAGTAATATCTTTTGGATGAGAAGTAGAAAAACGAACTCTGAGCAGGGGCGAGATAAGGGCCACCATTTCTAAAAGCCGGGCAAAGTGATAGCCTTCTCCGTTTCCTGTACCCTGTTACTATTCATGGACCGCTCTTCTTGCCCGATGCCAGGTTGATCATCATTTTTTTCAGTGTAATAATATGAATCAACATTCTGTCCCAGCAAGGTTACTTCCCTGTACCCATTTTCAAATAGTTCAGTGCATTCCCTCACAATACTTTCTGCATCACGGCTTCGTTCTCTGCCCCGGGTAAAAGGCACCACGCAAAAAGAACACATATTATTACATCCCCGCATGATGCTGACAAAGGCAGAAATGCCATTACTGTTAAGCCTGATGGGTGATATATCAGCATAGGTTTCATCGCGGCTCAGCAATACATTAATCGCTTTCTGGCCGGTTTCTGCTTCTTCTACAAGGGTTGGTAATGATCGGTATGCATCCGGGCCCACCACAATGTCGACCAATTTTTCCTCTTCAAGAAATTTGGGCTTTTAACCTTTCTGCCATACAACCCAGTACACCAACAAGTGTACCCGGTCTTTTCTTTTTCAGTTTCCGAAATTCAGTTAGGCGTTTACGGACAGTTTGTTCTGCTTTTTCACGGATAGAGCAGGTATTAACAAAAATAAGATCGGCTTCTTCCACATTTCGTGTAGCACCAAATCCTTCCTTGTGCAGTATGGAGGCCACTACTTCGCTGTCAGCAAAGTTCATTGCGCAACCATAACTTTCTATATAAAACTTCTTTTTATAGGAGGAAGTGTCATTTAAAAAGGGGGCATAAGCTTCCCCCTGCTTCGTTTCATCATGCCCTTTTATTGTTGCCAGATCAATCATTTGCCAAAATTTGCACTAATTATAATGGGGGGCAAATATACAATCTAATGGGGACAAACTGTGACAGTCTGTCAGCAGTCTTTTGATAATGGTAGAAAAAGTGCCAGTAGAAACACAGTTGAGCGGCAAATGGGAATCGAACCCACGACCTTCAGTTTGGGAAACTGAAGCTCTACCACTGAGCTACTGCCGCAATAAAAGTCATCATCCTTCATTTATTGTCAGTTTGGGATCCCCCTGTGGAGGATTACTAACCGTTTACTTTCCCTATAAAATTAAATTATGACACTGAATCAGACAATGAAATCTTCTTCATTAACCAGCTATCTTTTACAGGGATAATCCACTTATTCATCAATTCTTCTTTAGTCTGTACCAGGTTGTTAAAGTATGAAGTTTCTTTATTGATAAATCCATTGTCAATTGCATATTGCAATTGTGAAAGGGGTAACAATTGAACCTTATCTTTTACTACAAATGCAAGACTGGTTCTGTCAAACAGATTTACTCCAAATCGTTGTTCAATATCCTTTATCAACCTTACAGAGCTATCCGTGCTGCATCCGCTGACACCCGTTGCTGTTTCATCGGCTAACAGAATGATAAATTGCCCAAAAAATAAATAAGCTCCACCTTTTACGGGTGTGCCATGGCTTTTCCATTGTGTTGCAAACTCATTAAGCAGTTTCTTCAATTTCAAGGGCTTCCTTCATTGTAAATAACCGTTGAGGCCTGGTAAATCCAAACTCGGGAATCAGGATGAAAATGTTCGTCGAGGAGGTGTTTATATTCAAATTTCATGGTGCTAAATTACGTATTTAAGAAAACAGGTAAACTGAGCATTGAGGTAATAAGCCAGTGAAGGAAAAAAAGGGAAAATTATTTCTTTACAACATAGATTGGCTGACCAATTCGGCAATATCCATTACTTGTATTGAATCTTCCTTTTCCGCCAGTTTTACACCATCGGTCATCATGGTATTGCAAAAAGGACAGGCAGCCGCAACTATAGCAGCACCTGTTTCAATAGCCTCATGGCTTCGTTCAATATTAACGCGGGTAATTCCTTTTTCTTCTTCTTTAAACATTTGCGCACCACCAGCACCGCAACATAAGCCATTGCTCCGGCAACGTTTCATTTCCACTAATTCAGCATCCAATGCTTCCAATACTTTTCGCGGTGCTTCATAAATATTATTGGCACGGCCCAGGTAGCAACTATCGTGATAGGTTATTTTTTTCCCTTTAAACGCGCCACCTTCTTTTAATTTTATTTTTCCTTCATCAATCAGTTGCTGCAGAAAAACTGTATGATGAATCACTTCATAATTTCCACCCAATTCAGGGTATTCATTTTTAATGATATTGAAACAATGCGGACAGGCAGTAACAATTTTTTTTATACCATAATTATTTAATACCTGGATATTCTGGTAAGCCATCATCTGGAACATGAATTCATTTCCGGCCCTGCGAACAGGATCACCGGTACACATTTCTTCCTTGCCCAGAATAGCGTATTGAATACCCACTTTATCCAAAATTGTAACAAATGCTTTGGTGATCTTTTGTGCCCGCTGATCAAAACTGCCGGCACATCCAACCCAAAAAAGTATTTCAGGTGATTGTCCTTTAGCAAATAATTCAGCAACTGTTGGAACATTCATGCAATTTGAATTTATTTCAAATCTAAAGCAAAACGATGACTAAAGAAATTTAATGGGTTTTGTGAAATGCATTAGCCTTTATTATTCATGACTGTTATCAGAATCATCGTCATTTTTTATTATGATTATTATTAAGGAATGGTGCATAAGTGAATTGTTTTTCAATCCTAATATCCATGCTTATTTTTGTCTGTATTGATGAGGATAAAAAAATTTTTTCAACGATTGACCAATTGGGAACTGTGGAATTTTTATGTTCTGTATGCACCCATCAGCCCGGTATGGTTCTGGTATTGTTTGCGAAGCCGGTCTATGTGGTTTTTCAGTTCGTCTAATCCTACTATCACATTTGGTGGATTTGAAGGAGAAGGAAAAAAGGAAATGTATGACCAGTTGCCGCCTGAATCTGGTTCCCCGCACCATTTATATTATGCATGACTGGCCGTTTGAAGAAGTAAAGAATAGAATTGAAGAGGCTGGGTTTGTTTATCCCCTTTATAGTGAAGCCGGATGTTGGAATGAAAGGTATTTTATTCCGGAAAATTGAGAATGAAGATCAACTGCTCAAATATCATGAGAGAATACCAGTAGAATATATTGTACAGGACCTGATAGAATTGCCGGTGGAAGTTAGTGTGTTTTATTACCGATATCCGGCCGAACAAAAAGGAGTAGTCAGCGGTTTTATTGAAAAGGAACTTCTTCACGTAAAGGGAGATGGTAAATCCACTCTAAAAGAGTTAATCGAGCAACATCCACGTGCCAAATTCAGGATGGAGGAAATGGAGCATCGCCATGGGCATCGTTTTAACAGAATACTGCCTTCCGGTGAGATATTCTATTTATCCTATGCCGGTAATCATAACCGCGGCGCTCATTTTACCAACCTGCATAATGAGATCGACGAAAGAACTGCATAACGTATTTGATGAGCTAAGCCATTACACTTCATTTTTATTATGGCCGCTATGATATTAAAACAACTTCGGTAGAAGATCTGAAGCAAGGCAAAAATTTCCTGATCCTTGAATTTAATGGTTGTGGTGCGGAACCCAATCATATTTATGATTGTGGTATGAGTTTGATGGAAGGCATATGGAGTTTTGCTTACACATTGGAAAGCATTATATCAGATCAGCCGGTATAATCATAAAAACGGAATTCCTTACTGGTCTTTTAAAAGAGGATTGGACTTTTTGAAAAAATCAAGTGAGCATTTTAAGATGCTGGAGAAATTATGATTAAGTAATTACCGGGTTAAATTTTTTCTTTTTGACCGGAACAATTTCTGTATTGAATATTAACCTGAAATAACTGCCTTAATATACTTCGTGATCTTTTTTCGAACTTCCCTTTCGTATTTTCGTTTTATGCACCCTTTGTTGAAAATTTTCTTTACCGGCATGCTTGTAAGTTTTCTTGGTTCATTGCCGTTGGGTACACTGAATATACTGGCGATGAAGATCTCGATTGAGGAAACAGTTACAGCGGCCATGCTTTTTTCCTTTGGGTTCCTTATTGGTTGAGATCGTATATGTACGGTTGTCACTGGTTGCGATGGACTGGGTGCGGAAGCAGGAAAAAATATTCAGAATATTAGAATGGGTTACGCTGGTTATCGTTCTGGCACTTGGCAGTCGCCAGTTTTTATGCTGCCCTGCATCCTACAGTGGGCGATGCCAGAAGAGATAGTCTTCCTGCTATGAACCGGTTTTTATTTGGTGCGCTGATGTGTGCGGTAAACCCGGTGCAAATACCTTTCTGGTTTGGATGGAGTACCGTATTATTTACCAAAAAAGTATTATTGCCCAGGAAAGATCATTACAACTCTTATATCGTTGGGATAGGTATAGGCACTTTCATTGGTAATTGTGTTTTCATTTTTGGCGGCTTGCTTATTGCCAGTAAGATCAGGAATAACCAGCATGTGCTGAACTGGATCATTGGTGGCATTTTCGCTATAACGGCATTAATTCAACTCTGGCGGATATTTAAAAAGAAAGATGCTGTTCATCAACTGGACCATCCTGAAGATGTAACTAAAAGAATTGAGGAACAAATGGGAATGATAGAAGGAGGAATTGAAAAAATGACGCATAGAGGCCCTCATAAATTGTAAGCACGGCGGATCCAGGACAAAAAACGAAAGTATTATTAAAACACAGAAGCAATTTTGACAGATGTCATAGTGAGTGAGCCCCCCACCGCTTTATCATTAAAGAATGAAACATCATCTTTTTTATTTTTCAAACCAAGCGTGTATAATAATGGCAGGTAATGTTCCGGGGTTGGAATGGCCAGCATTGCCTCTTTACCGAGGGTAGAGTAGTTAATCAATTTGTCGTGAGTGCCTTCCAATATCAGTTGTTTGAAGGTTTGGTTCATATTTTTGGCCCAGTCGTATCCGTATTCAGGCTGCTCTAATTTATCCCAGGCAATCATGCGCAGATTATGCACCATATTGCCGCTGCCGATGATCAAAACTCCTTTTTTTCGTAAGGCGTGTAATTCTCCCGCCAGGTCATAATGATATTGGGGACCCTTTGTATAATCAATGCTCAATTGCAAAACGGGAATATGGGCTTCCGGATACATATGGCGGATAACCGTCCATGTTCCATGATCTAATCCCCAGTCATGAGCCAGCTCTACATGCGTTGATTGAATAATTGACGCAGTTTCTTTTGCAAGTTGAGGATTACCCGGTGCTGGATACTGCACGTTATATAATGCAGGTGGAAACCCGCCAAAATCATGAATTGTTTTTGGAAAATCCATCGCAGTGATATGCGTTCCATTCGTAAACCAATGAGCTGATACAACTAAAACGGCTTTCGGAATTTGAATTTCTTTAGCTATTTGTGTCCATCGTCTGCTGAATTCATTGTCTTCAATACCGTTCATAGGTGATCCATGCCCGATAAAAAGAACGGGCATGGATCTTTCTTCATAATCAAGACCATCTGTAAAGTTTCTAAATGCTGCTAAGGTTGTCATACCTGTTACTCCTGTAACTATTGTTTTTATAAATCTTTTTCTTTTCATGCTGCCTTCTGAATCCTTATGCAGAAACGCTGACCGATTTTCCTTTAAAGATGGAATTAAATGATTTATTATGTATTAAATAGTCCAGGGAGTACTTACCACTGCCAGTGATAAATAGAATAATATAGGGCAGCAGATATAATAAGGCCAGCTCTTTTTTTGCAAACGGATCAGATGAATGAATAAAAAATACGGCTACCAGCATGGTAGTGATCAGCGGTATCACGGCAAGTCTTGTTCCAATACCGAATAGTAAAAACAAGGAACAGATCACTTCTGCAAATACAGCAAATGAAAGGGAGAGTTCAGGGCTTAGTCCGAACAGTCCGGGAAACTGCACATTGCCGGAAACCAGGGTTACCAATTTGGGAATACCGTGCACCAGCATTAGTGATGCTATCGCAATCCGGAGTAGCAGAACTGCTATGTCTGTATTTATCTTATTATGTTTTGTACTTAATAACTTTTTCATTTTATTTTTTTTCAGTGGAATTATAGGTTTACGAAATTAATTTTTACCAAACTCGCCATCCGCTTTTATTTTCACTATATCACTGATCATGGCTGATGGAAAACCTGAACCCAGGTTAAAATCTGAACGTTTGATGCTGCCGGTTAACTGAAACCCGCTTACATCCGCTTTAGACATGGGATTGGTTGTCGTTCCCCTGTACCATAAGTCCATCGTTACAGGTTTTGTAATATCCATAAGAGTAAGATCGCCGATAAGTGTATACTTATTATCATCTACTTTTTTTATGGAAGTGCTTTTGAAAGTCATTTTTGGATATTTTTCAGCATTGAAAAAATCAGGACTTTTCAGGTGGTTATCTCTCATTTCTACTTCGGTATTAATTGAATTAATATCGACAGAAAGTTCGAAAATAGCGTCGCTGAAATCTGTTTTACTGGTTACTACATTTACATCAAATTTCCTGAACAAGCCCGCTACATCCGAAATACCCAGGTGCGTAGTGCTGAATGTTAATTTTGAATGCATAGGATCCACTTTCCATGTAGTTTGAGCAAAAAGGGTAGTAGTTAATAAGGCAATTACGGTGAGTGATAATAACTTTTTCATAAATTGATTTACGTGTTTTTTGTTTTATAAATTGTTGTTTCGTTAAGAATTTTAGTTACTGTTTAGTTTTTTGATAAGTAAACTGATTTCAAATAATTTCTTCAGGATTTCCGGCTTTCTTCTGATCAGTACCACGGAATTTGTTTTATTGGAATAATGAAAACCGGTTTTTTATATATCAATATGCTGCCGCCTATCTGATTAAAGACAGATTGGTTAATATGCTTTTTTGATTACTTAAATAAGGCTTACCTCTTTTTCCCGGGCAGAAATGGCATTAATACCTGCCGCTGACAACAATAGTATAACGCTTTGCCTGGCGTCAGCATTTTCGGTATCAAACACTACAATAGCGTTTTCCCCTTTTTCTCCGGCATTTGAAAAATGAGTATTGTAAACACACACTACTTTTGAATGAGGCAAAAGAGTTTGAAATTTTCCGGCCTGTTTTTCCTGATCTTCTTCCGTAAAATCAATAGCCGGTTTATCTGTTACATGTATCACGATTTTTCCTGTAGCCACTTGCTTTATTTTATCTGACATTTCATTTTCTGCAGAGCAGGCAATGTTCAATAAAATAATATCTGCCTCCCAGGAAGCATCGACAGGGCAAGGAACCAATTCAATATCGGTAGCAGGATGAGAGGCTAAAATTTCATTGTATAAGTTATCCAGACTATCAAATCCTGATGACAACAACAATAAACGATATTCAGGGGAATTCAGGCTTTTAGCAAGTCTCCAGCCAATATTTCCCGAATCTGCTCCAATGATCGCCACTGTTTTTTTTGTTGCCATGACCTTTGTTTTGTTGCACAAAGCTATGACGAAACTCAGGGTTGGTCCATTGATGAATAATAACTAATTCCATTGATGTATGTCAATGGTTTTATTTGTTTGTAGCCATTTGTTTTCGAATCCGGCTCAAGGTTTCAGGCGTTATACCAAGGTAAGAGGCGATCATATGTTGCGGTACCCGTTGAACAATATCAGTGCAACCTGCAACCAGGTTTTTATAATTTTCCTCTGCGGATAAAGTTATTTTACCTGTCAGGCGGCGTTGTGTAGCTATCAGGCTGTTTTGAAGTATGATTCGTAAGAACCGTTCCATTTTGGGAATGACATGCAGCATTTCATCATAGGAATTACGGCTGATCATCAGTATCTCCGAATCCTCCATTGCTTCAATAGAATAAGTGGAAGGCTCGCCGGTAAGAAAACTGTATATATCCGATATCCACCAATCTTCCATGGCAAATTGAATGATATGTTCATTTCCTTTTTCTTCGATAGTATAGGAACGAAGCAAACCCTTTTCTACAAAAGTAGTGTTCAGGCACACATCACCTTCATGCAGCAAGAACTGTTTCTTTCTTATTTTTTTTGGGATGAAAAAAGGTTTTCAATTTTTCCTGCTCTGCTGTGGTCAGATCAACTTCTTTATTTTTTATATTGTTCAGGAGTACTTCGTACATACTTTTTTATGATCTAAAGGTCGAGGAAGAATGGAAAATTGTTATAACCAAATCCATATGGGTCCAATACAACAAACTATATTACTCACATTTCTTTAACCCAATTGTCCCTGTCGTCTGGCGAAAATTTCCATGGAGCGAAATTATTTTCAACATTACCAAACATCGCTGCCCATTCCTGTGGAGAATTGCTTTCTTCCATTACCAGGTAGCGGCGCAATTGTAAAATAATATCAAGCGGGTTGATGCTGACCGGGCATTCCTTTACGCATGCATTGCAGGTGGTGCAGGCTCTCAATTCTTCAACCGAAATATAATCGTGGAGTAAGCTTTTACCATCCTCTTTAAAAGCACCATTCAATTTTACATTCTTGCCCATTTCATGTGCCCGGTCCCTGGTATCCATCATGATCTTTCTTGGCGATAATAATTTACCGGTAATATGGGCAGGACATGCAGCGGAGCAACGTCCACATTCCGTACAGCTATAAGCGTCTAAAATATTTTTCCAGCTGAGATCAGCTACATCCTTTGCTCCGAATTTCTTCGGTGGTTCAGAATCTCCGTTTGCTGGTACCTTTTCTGGTTCCATGGCATATAATACTTCATTCTGTATGGATGGCATATTTTCCATTTTACCCAATGGCCCCAATCGTCCATACCAGGCATTGGGGAAAGCAAGAATTATGTGCAGGTGTTTGGAATAAGGCAGGTAATTGAGAAAAGCAAAAATGCCAATAATATGCAGCCACCAGCTGGCTCTTTCCAGCATGACCAGTCCGTCATTGCTCATTCCACCCAGGACCGGATGTAAATATTGAGAAAAAATAAAAACTCCGGTAGTGTTTTCTGAATAATGCTCAACACCTCTGGTTTGCAGCAGGGTATCGCTTGCATTCAGCATCAGAAACAATGTCATTAAAACAATCTCTGTTAACAGGATATAATTTGCATCACTTCGCGGCCAGCCATCCAGGTCCTTATTAATAAACCGTTTGATTTTGAGGATATTTCTGCGAATCAAAAAAAGGACACAGGCAACTATGACTAATATTGCCAGTATTTCAAATGCATTAATCAATACTTTATACAGGCTGCCCATCAAAGGAGCGAATAAACGGTGGGTTCCAAGAATACCATCCAGCATTATTTCCAGCACTTCAATGTTAATGATAATAAATCCGGCATACACAAGAAAATGAAGTACGCCGACAAGTGGATTCCGGAACATTTTCTTCTGACCGAAGGCCAGCAGGAAAACATTTTTCCAACGTAGCGAAGGATGATCATTGATCCTTTCAGCCCGCCCTAATTTTATATTGCGTATGATCTCCCTGGCCTTCCCGGAAAATAATCCAATGGCAGAGATGCTTAATAAAACGAATAAAATTTGTTGGGCTATTTGCATAGTGTTTAAATACAATCGCTAATTTACGGGTTGTTGGGCAAAGGAATCAAAGTTTAATGCCTTCCTTTCATCCACTAACCTTTAATTGGATATCCACCAGAACCTGACAATGCCATAATTGTTTATGATAAATACAAAAAATTATATTCTTGATCAGCAGGTAGCAGAGAAAAAAATGCGGCGCATGGCGTTGGAGATTATTGAAAACAACCAGGGAGAAAAGGAATTGATATTAGCCGGCATTCGGGAAAATGGTCTGGTAGTAGCAAAGGTCATTCAGCGGCTGATAACCGAAATAGCAGATATAAAAACAACGCTGATCACCATAAGCCTTGATAAGAAGGCACCGAAAAATATTGAACTTAGTCCTGTTCCTGATTGTAATGGTAAAGTCATCATCATAATTGATGATGTAGCCAACAGCGGCAAAACCTTATTATTTGCGTTGAAGCCTTTCCTGGAATACCAGCCTAAAAAAATTCAATCGCTTGTATTGGTTGAGCGCAGCCATGCTTCATTCCCTGTCCATTCAGATTATTCCGGTTTATCCCTGGCAACCACCCTCCAGGAACACATATTTGTAGAGGTGTCGGGCGATGTAATATCGGGAGCATACCTCGCATAAAAGTTCTGATGCCGTTCATATAAAATCCGCCTTAAATTTTGATAATTTTTGGGAATTTAAAACCATCAATTATCATTCATGCCTGCACAACTGAATATTTTTCTTTTGCTTTTTGGCGGACTGCAGGGCTTGTTATTTACTTTATTCATGCTTCGTAAAAAACTTTACCAGAGCGGGTATATTTATTTGCTTTTGTATATGGGAGTCATATTGCTTCAACTGACCCTCAAGGTGATGAATAAAATGTGGTTGATGGATAATTGGTCATCGCTATATTTAATGTCTCATTACCTGCCTCTATTATCAGGCCCATTGGCTTATCTATTCATTAAAAATTTTGGTTATCTCAACAAACAGACTTCAAAAGCCAGCTTACACTTTCTGCCGTTTTTTTTTATTGCCCTGGCCATTTACCTGGGGCAGGTTGATCTGATTCCGGCACCTATTGAAAATGTGTTATACAATCCTTATTTCCGCCTGGGTATACTTTTGTTTAGCCTGTCTGTTTATCACTTGCTTTCATATTTTGTCTGGCAACGGCTCACTATATCGTTAAATCACCATTTTTATAAAGGTCATTTTATCCAGATGCGCTGGCTTCGCCCTTTTATTTTGTTTTCCTTTATTACAGGATTACTGGTTACAACAGCTCTTTACCTTTTATATATTTACTATCCTTACGGCCATCAATACCGGTTTGGATTTTCAGGTCTCACATTATTTATATACTGGATCAGTTATTCTGCCCTGAAACAGCCAGCTATTTTTTCAGCTATCAAAGGACATGCTGAAATAGACAATGATCATATTCCAAAACTTGTGGCGCACAAACCGGTAAAAAAATATGCCAGTTCCACCTTGGATACAAATGAAAAGAAGCGTATTTGTGAAGCATTAAATGCAACTGTTAAAAGCGATAAGATTTACCTGGATCCGGAACTTACCATGGTAAGGCTTGCGGAAAAAATAAAATGCAGCAGGCACTCTTTGTCACAGGTTATAAATGAATGTATGCAGCAATCCTTTTATGAATACATCAATACCTACCGGGTAGAAGAAGCAAAAATGCTGCTGGCAGACGAAAGCAGAAAAGATAATAAAATTGCTTCCATCGGATATGACGCTGGTTTCAATTCGCTTTCTACTTTCAACGAAGTATTCAAGAAATTATCCGGATGCACACCTTCACAATTTCGGAGGTATCCAGCCGAATATTCAAAAAGGCAACGTGTATAGATGAATTAAACTATTGATACTGTTTAATCGGTCACCCTATAATCATTACATCCACATTCCAACCTGGTATTTCGGAATATCCGGATATGGTAAAGCAGTCATTTTTTTGACAATTATCCAATATGGCTTTCCATGGGTTACGATATTGTTACCATTCTATTTAATTATTCTTGCAACAGGATGATTCTGTATTACAGGAACTGCTGCAGGAGTTGCTACAGGATGATTCACAGAGCCCCATTCGCTTTTATTGTTGAACTGCTTTTTTTTAGGTGGGTTTGTATTTCTGAAATTTCTTTTTTGACTTTTTCAAGGTCTTGACTGAATTTTTCTGTTTTAAGCAACTCATTTACAAAATTTCGTGCCCATACACGGGAAACTTCTGAATCACTGGGAAAATGCACACCCAACACTTCCCGTGAGTAAGCCATTTCGGCAGCCATTTGCAGAAATTCAATGCGTAATTCCGGAGCTACTTCCATCATGATATATGCGTTTACATATGATGCTGCTGAATGACCGCTGGGGTAGGAGGCATGGGGTGGCCTCTCCAGGTTTTTCAATTTTGGTTCCAGCATATAAGGTCTTGCCCTTGCAATCTGCACTTTCAATTTGAAAAAGTAATAGGTGGCATCCCGGTATGCATCAGATAATAATTGTGCTGTAAGAGGCAAATTTTTATAGCTGTACCATTTCCCAAGCGGACCGCCTACATGAAAAAGACTGGAGAAATTGCGGTCGTAATCTTTATCGTATGGATTAAAGTTATTAGGACTATGAAAGATGCCTGCAAGGTTTTGAAATCGCTCAACATCTTGCTGAGTACGTTTTTCCTGTAGTTGTAGTAAAAATTCAAGTTCGGACTTTGTTTGCGCAGAACTATTGGCAGGAGGCAGCGCGATGTCGAATAAAGCAGGAACATCGTTGACCAGGTAAACGGTACGAAGTTTTGTGGCAGCTAAAGTGCCGCTGGCATTTTCCCTGGCAGGAAATAAAATGGTGTCCATCCAGGATCTTAATTGATCAGGACGGCCATCAAGCATCCCTAATTTTTTGTAATGGCTGTAAGATTCGTTGGCAAATGAGTTGCCAGAAACACTTGTTTGTGAATTAACCAAATTTAGTCCGGCAATAAAAATGGTTAGCATAACGGCTATTCTCTTTTTCATGGGCAATTATTTTTACCCAAGACTGAGAAAACAATAAAAAGATGCAAAAAATTAAAAATTAATTTCCTTCCCGCAACAAATACAATTCCTTTAGCATTTTTTTTCCCCGCAGAATGCGGGATTTGGTGGCGGAAAGACTTAGACCTAGTTTTTGTGCGATATCAGCCTGTTTCATCATTAATATAGTATCATGATATACCGGATCGGCATATTTTGAAGGTAGTTTTCGAATTAACTCTTCCGCACTAATTGATTCTTTTATTTGTTCACTACTTCTTACATCTTCAATATCGGATGAAAATATATAGTGGCGATAAGTGTGTTTGGATTTTTCTTTCAAATGATCGAGCATCGTATTATGGCAAACCTGGAAAACCCAGGACCGGAGATTTTTTACTCCTGCTTTTTCACAGCAAAAATCATATCGTTTACAATAAAGGAAAATTTTAATATACACTTCATGCAGAATATCATTGATAGCTGACGGGTCGTTTAGTCTTTTCTGAAGGTATTTCTTCAGCGCCTCCTGGTAGGTTAACCAAAAACGGGGTGTTTCGTAATCTTTATACATCGGTTAGGTTTTATCAAAGAAGATCTTTTTCCAAAATAACTTTTTTATTTTTTAATTGCAATATAGCATCCCAAACTAAAGAGTTATTTTTTTCTACACCTGTCGAATTTAAAAATATGCTTTGTTGAAAAAGTACGGCAATCTCCTCTCATGCTAATTCCGAAAAGTGAAAATAAGCACCTGAAATTTTTGCCTGCCCAACATTCTTACCGTTTATATAAATGGACTCTTGCTTACCAAAGTTTATTACCAAATTGAGGATGAATTATAATGCCGTCGTCATGTTAGCGAAGGATACCTGCATTGCAAAAAAACAACACTTACCAAAACTGATCAAACAATGAAAACCTTCCTGCTTGTCTTTATCTTTTTATTTTCTGCTACTATTTCTTTTTCACAGATCATGCCCCTGACACTTGAGCCCGACGGAGGTAATAAAAAAGCAAGTTTATCAGAACAGATAGGTATTGTAAAAATTGCTATTCAGTATAGTCGTCCGGGAGTAAAAGGGCGGGAAGGAAGGATATGGAATACACCAGTGGCTCATTATGGATTTGCCGACCAGGGGCACGGCACCAGTTATGCGGCGCCGTGGAGGGCTGGAGCAAATGAAAATACAACCATATCGTTTTCTCATCCAGTTAAAATAGAAGGCCATGATCTGGCAGCAGGGTCTTACGGTTTTTTTATAGCCCTGGCAGAAACCGAAAGCACTCTGATATTTTCAAAAGTGAATAATTCATGGGGAAGCTTCTATTACGATTCAACACAGGATGCATTGAGGGTAAAAGTAAAAAATGAGAGCCTTGACAAAAGCGTAGAATGGCTGGAGTATGTTTTTACAGAAAACGAATAATTCAGCAGTAATTGCGATGTCGTGGGAAAAAAGAGTTCCATTTAAAGTAGGGGCCGATGTGCAAAAATTGCAGATGGAATCTTTTAAAAGCGAGTTGAGAACTACCCGGCCATATTATGATTTTATGTCTGCAGCTAATTATTGTGTAAGGAATTCTATTGAACTGGAGCAGGCCCTTGCCTGGATGGATCGTGCGATCAATTTCCGGATAATGGGAGTAAAAAATTTCCAGACATTAAGCACCAAAGCTGCTGTGTTAATGAAGATGAACAGGATGGACGAGGCAAAAAAAATAATGGAAGAGGCAATCCCCTATGGTACTGTGCAGGAGGTACATTTTTATGCCCGCACATTGCTCAATCAAAAACAGCTAACACAAGCAATCGGGTATTTATTGATATTTAAATTGCATTTTCTTTAGGCAATGTGTGTTATGGTTTAGCCATGACTAAAAATAAAGGCCTTGCCCTTTACCTGAAAGCGGCTTACTCTTTGGCTCCGGTGAACATCGTGGCTTTTATTACGATTTCTACCTGCAAAATGGATGGAAATAATTTTAGATGCCTGCAATAAATTTTTCAGTCAATTATCAGGTTTGTCATTGCATATTGGCTTTTTCAAAAGGCGAAACACTTGATTAATTTAACCCGATATATCAATAGAGGGCAACGCAAGAAATTTGGATAAAAGCAGCTAAAAATTCAGTAACGGAAGTAGGAAAGAGGAACAGGAAGATTCAAAATTAACGCGACATAAAATCTATCGGAGATGTTCAGGGTTTGATTCAACGAAAATCAGATGCAATATTCAAGTTATTATCCTGAGAAACTCAATTAACAAAACAATAAATAAATGAACTCTACTTTTCTGTACAATGATATGCTAATATCTTAACCAGCCTGTTGGCGACTTAGTTGTACTCAACTGCAAATCCCAAAAAGAAGTTCAATTAATTATCTGGGTCAAATGCCTCCGGGTATGGTAGCCGAACTTTTTGCGCCTGGTATTATAAGCACCAATAACTATGAACATAGTTCACCTACCTTTTCACCGGATGGCAGCGTTGTTCTCTGGACGGTTATGGATAGTACCTATCGTGGTTATTTGTTAGAAATGAAATATGAAAACGGTAAATGGTCAAATCCTGCAAGACCATCATTTGCCGATACTACTGCTGATGATTACTATCCTTCATTTTCACCTGACGGGAAGAAATTATTTTTTAGCTCCCGACGAAAAGCTCCGCCGGGTTATCCTGAACGCAACGATATGCGGATATGGGAAGTAGAAAGAAATCAGAAGGGATGGGGAAGCCCGAACCATTTGACACAACCATTTCTCAGGGACATGAGTATGCGCATTCAGTCACGGAAAAAGGGAGCATTCTATTTCTCCTCAAGGGAAGAAGGTGCAACTAACTTTAATATCCGGAAATCAGAAAAAATAAATGGTGGCAATACCCAATCAGTTTTACTTCCTTACAGTATTAATAGCGTGGATTATGAAGATGGTCCGTATGTTGCTCCCGACGAAAGTTTCCTGATCTTTGAATCGCAACGACCGGAAGGAATAGACGGCTATCTTGGTTTATACATTTCGTTCCGGGATGAAAATGGTAATTGGCGAATGCCTGTTAATATGGGACCGAAAATCAATTCAGGAAAAGGGGAAAGATTTGCAAGACTTTCACCCGATGGTAAATACCTTTTCTTCGGTAGTTTCCGGAACAGTCTGCCGCGAATCGCGGAGCCGATATTTTTTGGATTGATGCAAAGGTGATAGATGAATTGAGAACTGATGAAAGCGCTAAAACGAAAATTAAACAGCCGCTTGGTGATGAAATAATAAATGCATTATATAAAAATGATGCTGAAGGTTCGTCCCGTTTATTAAATCAATGGCTCACTTATATCCCAACAGCCTGGACGCCACCGTAATTTATAGTTCCCTTCTACGAAAACAAAAGCGTTATGCAGAAACTGAGCAACTGCTTGCAAAGAACGTAGGCAGTTGGAATGAAAATGCAAACATCATTATGGAGAAGGCGCTTATAAAATTTGCCGCAGAAAAGGATGATGAAGCGAACAAACTTTTGGCTCCCATTCTCAAGGAGGGGAGTCAATTGCGTGGAAGGTATCTCTATTTATCAAATTCATTATTTGATATGGCAAAGTTCAAACCAAGTGATGAATATTTTGAAAAAGCAATGGCCATAAGTGCCCACGGCGTTTTCTGGTACAAACGTGGCTGTGGTTATACACATTTGGGCTACAAGGACAAAGCCTTTGAAGCTCTGAACAAAGCAGCTGACCTTGGCCATAATGAACGAAAAAATTATGAAGCGGATCCTGATCTTGTACCACTCAGATCTGAAACAAAATGGAAGTTACTATTGAAAAAATTGAAGTAGCTATGAAATATAGCCTTATTGTTAGTTTAATTTGTTTTATCCTTTTGATTGCGAATGCGCAAATTGATGCTGTTGATTGGGCAAACTATGTAAGGAAAATTTTCAATGATATTTTAGAATATAGCCGGGATAATTGGGAAAAATGAATGGGAAAATATAATTAGCAAAGAAATGAGCAAATCAATTTGTACATGATTGCCATTACGTGTCGGGATCTGCGTTTCTTTGATCACTTGAGTGCAAAATGAGTTGATGGTAAATCAGATTAGCAAGGCTGGAACGATTAAGATGTAAAAAAGGTATGTTTTAATTCTGGTATGAATGGTCAATCCTTGGGATGAATATTTAGGGATACCCGGGATTAGGAATTAATTTTAATGTAACTAAATATTAGCCCGGTCTGATGAAAACGATACTCCTGCTATTCTTAATTGGTTTACTATTTAATCAGGATACTCGAGCGCAGGATTCCCATTCCCTTGTATTAACTGAGGATGCTCATTACTTTGATTTTTGGGAGGGAACCTGGTTTGAAATAAAGGAAAATAACCAGGTTGATAGCTACCTCTTACTTTAAAGTAAGGCGAAGTGTGCATCCTGCCTCTTTTATTGAAGAATGGCAATTGGGCAACGGAAACAAATCCATAGCCCTGAGGGCATGGGATAAAACAAATTCAAAATGGGGTTTTGTATGGATAAGTGATAATGGACTATACCAGGTTTGGGATACACGGAAGATAAATGGGCAATGGTTGATCTACAAATCGTTTGATTTAATGGCGAAAAGTATTTATCCCGGCAGGGATTTGTTCAGCAACCGGATGGAACCGTTTTTCGAATCAGCGAAAAAAGTTATGATGAAAAAAATTGGGAACTGAGGTTTCAAACAAAAATTACAAAAGCCAAGGAATATCTTACTGATTTTATCGCTGTTCATCCTTAGAAAATTGTTGTTTATATGGCTTCTGTATAGCATTCGTCAAGTTAACCGATTGCCACTAGAATTTTAATAGGTTGTTGTTTAATTTTACAATGTAAAAGCCAGGAATAGTTGGATAATAATGCAAGAGGTCCATGATCAAAACAGTTATCATAGAAGATGAAAAATTAATTGCTGAAGAATTCAGGCGTATGTTACTAAAGGCCTCATCAGAAACTGAAGTACTGGGTTCTTTTTCAACTGTTAAGGAAAGTGTTGCCTACTTGGCCACCCATAACGCACCCGATCTTATTTTTTCAGACGTACAATTGCCAGACGGTATTTCTTTTGAAATTTTTAACCAGGTAAAAGTAAACAGTCCGGTCGTATTTGTTACCGGTTATGACCGTTTCATCCTGAATGCCTTTGAACATAACGGAATCGACTACCTTTTAAAGCCAGTGGATGAAAAGGATATTGAAAAAACTCTTTTAAAATATAAAACATTACAAAATCACTTCGCCGGCCAGTCTCCATTTGTTCAATCCTTTTTGAAAAAAAATAAAACCCGGATGCTCGTGCGTAAGGGTATTGAAAATATCGTTTTAAAAACATGTGATATTGTATTGATCTATACAGAAAACAAGCTGGTATATGTAATAGATAAGGATGGTAAAAAATATATAGCGGATAAACACCTGGGAGAACTGGACCAGGAACTGGATCATGATATTTTCTTCCGCGTCAACAGGCAGTATATTGTCAATATTGGTTTTGTAAAAAGTTATAAGGCCTATGAAAAAGTGAAGTTGCAAATCGATCTGTCTATGTGCGATCTGCATCACCAGATAATAGTAAGCCAGGAAACGGCTCCCTGTTTTCGCAAATGGGTCAGTGAACTCTGATTAATAATTGACTTTTTAAAAATATAAGGCATAGGCCTTCCATTTGCCCTTACTATCCAGCATAAGGGAAGGGCTGGGAAATTTGAAAGAATTTAGAACCGTAAAAGTGGTTTTCAGGAATTTGCTCTTTGTTTTTATTTTGGTAAAATCAATATCTGGAGCCAGGTATATCTGTCTTTTTCTGGTCACGTCAAATCTCGATATTTCATTGCCGGCTTCATCTGACCATTTATTGTCAAATCCTCCAAACATTCCATCGGCACCATAACCGATTGCAACGTTTAACCAGGCAGGCAAATGACTTTCAGGAAAAAAAGATTTGAGGTTAGCACTAAGCCAATAGGTTTGTGCATTATAATCTTTAAGCATTCTTTCTAACCATACCTTTCCAAACAAATCATCGGCCCGATTTTGTAATTGAGGGTCATTATGATTTTTTGAATGAAACGAAAATTTGAACTGTAAACGCTGTTCATTCCACAAAAATTCCTGTCCCATAAAGAGTCCTGATCCAATAATATTAGCTCCAATATCACTCCAGCTCCATCCCCATTTGGCCGAACTGGCATCGAAAAACTCAATAGTGGTCAGGTAAGCAAAACTGCTCAGTCCACCAATCCATACTGCTTTGTTTTGTGAAAGGCCGGCCCATTTCCACATAGCCGTGGAACCTCGGGCTGCATTATATGCACCCCAGGCATGCCCAACCTTATCCATCTGCAGCCATTCTTTGCTATCATTAAATGTGTGAAATGATGTTTTTGCATATCCCTTATACCAGGCGTTATTTAATGCGATAAGTGACCCGCCATATCCCGCTATATTAAGACCGGTTATTAACCAGATTCGCTTTTTTTCATGACTATAATCTGATTTTTCAGTTGCAGGTGCAATCAATTGTTCCGGGATTATTATCCTGCCACTATTCTTAATAGAATCCTGGGCCGGTGATGAAATCACTGTACAGCCAAAGAATAAAAAAAGCAGGAATTTTATTCTGAATGATAAATTGAGTGATAGGTCAACCAATGAGTTTTGCACAGGCGCTGGGTTCATAAAACAAAAATACGTTTCCTTGTTCTAAGTAGATTTGCTTGTTAAAAATCTATAACTTCATTCCAATATCAAGTAAAGGATTTCAATAACACTAAATATGCTATATGGAAGCAACAATTCAAACCAAAATTAACAAATGGCTCAATGGAAGTTTTGACCAGGCATACAAAAGATGAGATAATAAAACTGCAAAAAGAAAACCCGGCTGAACTGGCCGATGCTTTTTATAGCAATCTTGAATTTGGAACGGGTGGTCTTCGTGGTATAATGGGAGTGGGTACCAACAGGATGAATAAATATACGGTTGGTATGGCCACACAGGGCTATGCCAATTACCTGAAATCATCAAGTGATGGCGGAGAGATCCGGGTTGCCATTGCGCATGACAGCCGCAACAACAGCCGGTTTTTTGCCGAAACTACAGCCAATGTTTTTGCTGCAAATGGCATTAAGGTTTTTTTGTTTGAAGACCTGCGGCCAACGCCTGAACTTTCTTTTGCTATCCGCCATTTTAAATGCCAGGGCGGAGTTGTTTGTACCGCTTCACACAATCCCAAAGAGTACAATGGATACAAAGCATATTGGAATGATGGTGGGCAATTAGTGCCTCCGCATGACAAAAATGTAATAAAAGAAGTAGACAAAATACCTTCTATAGATGATGTAAAATGGACAGGGGAGGAAGATAATATTACGATCATTGGAAAAGAGATTGACGAAGCCTACATGGACATGGTAAAAAGTCTGAGCGTATACCCGGATGTGATTGCAAAACAGCATGATCTTAAAATTGTTTATACACCCATACACGGAACAGGCATTACGCTGGTACCGGATGTGCTGAAACGATTTGGATTTACCAATGTACATATAGTAGAGGAGCAGAAAAAACCAGACGGTAATTTTCCAACAGTTGGTTATCCCAACCCGGAGGAAAAAGAAACCATGAGCATCGGCCTGGATAAGGCAAAAGAGCTGGATGCGGATATTTTATTGGGTACGGATCCTGATGCCGACCGTGTGGGTATTGGTATAAAAGATAATCATGGAGAATGGGTTTTGATGAATGGCAACCAGACTGCCGTGCTGGCTTTTAATTATGTGATGGAAGCCAGGAAAGCAAAAGGTATTGCTCAGCCGAACGATATGGTGATCACTACCATCGTGACTACAGGTATGATCAACAGGATAGCGGAGAAAAACAATGTGGCTTGTTATAATGTGCTGACCGGTTTTAAGTGGATAGCTGAAATGATCAAAGAAAAAGAAGGGAAGGAAAACTATGTGATTGGTGGGGAAGAAAGTTTTGGACTGATGATCGGTGACAAGATAAGAGATAAAGATGCCGTAAGCGCCGTGGCCTTATTGTGCGAAATGGCGGCCTATGAAAAAAATAAGGGAAGAAGCCTGTTTGAAAAATTAGTTGAATCTGTATGTGGAGAACGGTTTTTATAAAGAAGACCTTATCTCAATTACAAAAAAAGGAATGGATGGTCAGCAGCAGATAGCTGCGATGATGGAAAGCTATCGCAGCAATCCACCCAAAACGATCAATGGTTCGGCTGTCGTTCAATTGCTGGATTATGAATTGAGTAAAGGAAAGAACCCGCAAACAGGAGAGGAGTGGGCTATTACATTACCCAAATCAAATGTGTTGCAATTTGTATTGGCAGATGGGACGCTTATATCTGCAAGGCCAAGTGGTACGGAACCCAAGATCAAATTTTATTTCAGTATCAATGAAAAGTTAAATAGCGCTGCGGAATTTGATGCGGTGAATAAGAAGCTGGATGAAAAGATAAAAGCGATCATTGCGGATATGAAATTGAAATAGTAAATTCCTTTTAGTGATGGTTGCCGGTTCAAGAACTGGCAACCATTTTTATTTTATCTTATCAAACTCTTAAATTAGGTTGGGATTTATAATCTTACCAATTTGTTCACTCTGCCCTTCGGTTTTCCAGATTAATTTTTCTGAAAAATCAGATCATGAAAATATTTTATACCCGTTGTTTTATTCATTGCAGCATCCGGCTGCGCCATAGAAGTTCCGATACAAACCAAAAAGCCGGAAAATAATAAAACCTATATGGTTGATTATCTTTTTGAACATGATGGTTGTAAAGTATATCGTTTTTATGACAGGAGTAATTATGTGTATTTCACTAATTGCAGTGGAGAAACTATAGTAAAAACGGATAGTATGGAGATAAGGAATAGCATCCGGAAATAGAAACCTTCTGCTATACCAAAGCTTCTTCTATTCTTCCAATTTGCCTTAAATGGGATTTCAATTGATTTATTGCAGATGAAACAACAAAGTATCATGAACAGGAGATTAGTTTTTCTTGATTGAGCTAAAAAGAACGACCTGATTATTCCATTTGCAGTTGGATTATTATCTTGCATGCTGCTTATGAGAAGACCAACTGAAGATACTTATCGCCACAAAGGATTGAGAAAAAAATTAGTGGAAATAGTAAAAAATAAAGGCATTACCGATGAGAAAGTTCTAAATGCACTCAATAATGTCCCCCGCCACTTTTTTTTAGATTCGGCCTTTGATGAACTGGCTTACGAAGACAGGGCCTTTCCTATTGGTGAAGGTCAAACCATTTCACAACCCTATACCGTAGCCTATCAAAGCCAGTTGATGGATCTGAAGCCTTTTCTGAAAGTACTGGAGATTGGTACAGGTAGTGCTTACCAGGCAGTGGTACTGGCGGAACTGGGAGCACAGGTATATACCATTGAACGGCAAAAGAAATTATTTGATCAGAACAAGACATTTGATTTTTTGAAAAAATACCGGTCCATTAAATTTTTTTATGGCGATGGTTACGAAGGTTTACCCACATATGCTCCGTTTGACCGGGTGCTTATTACTGCCGCCGCTCCTGAAATACCACCTCACCTGATGGAACAACTGAAACCCGGGGGCATGATGGTGATTCCTGTTGGCGTGGGAGAGGTGCAGCGGATGATGCGCATTACCAAGTTAGAGAATGGTGCGGTTAAGGAAGAACTATTCGATAATTTTTCGTTTGTACCCATGCTGGGTGGAAAAAATAATTAAAACCAGGTTTCGCTTTTCCCGGATCAACGAGCTACAATTCCTAAAAAAAATGAAAAGGATTACAAGTTTCCCAGTAATCCTTTTTCATTTTATAATTACCGGTTCATCGGTTATAAATGTATCGCTTCCCCATAAGCCACTTCAATCGCATCTTTCACACTTTCGCTGATCGTTGGGTGAGGGTGAATGCTGTTTAGTACTTCATGATACGTGGTTTCTAATTTACGTCCCACCACAGTTTCAATAATCATTTCGGTAACATTATAACCGATCATGTGGGTGCCCAGCCATTCACCGTATTTGGCATCAAAGATCACTTTTACAAATCCTTCCGTATGTCCGGCGGCAGATGCTTTACCGGTTGCACTTAACGGGAATTTGCCCACTTTTATTTCATAACCTGCATCTTTTGCCTGTTTTTCTGTATAACCAACAGATGCAATCTCCGGGTAACAATAGGTACAACCCGGTACATTGTTATAATCCAGTGCTTCTGGCTGATGATTATATTTCTTTTCGTTGTAAGCCGATAGCTTCTGCACAGATAATACCTTCTTTGCTCGCCACGTGTGCCAGTGCCTGGCCGGGAGCACAATCACCAATTGCATAAATACCGGGTACATTGGTTTGATAATATTTATCAACCATAATACGGCCCTTATCAGTTTTTATACCCAGTTCTTCAAGTCCAATACCTTCAATATTAGCAGCTACACCTACTGCACTTAATAATATATCTGCTTCCAGCGTTACTTCACCTGATGCTGTTTTTACTTTTGCCTTTACGCCATGAGCCTGAAGTATCAACAGAAGTTACTTCACTGCTTACCATGATATCAATACCTTGTTTCTTCAAGTTCTTTTCCAGTTCTTTAGAAATATCTTCATCTTCTACCGGTACTATCCTTGGCAAAAATTCAACGATGGTAACTTTGGTACCCATGCTATTGTAGAAATAGCCAAACTCTACACCAATTGCACCACTACCCACTACAATGATTGATTTAGGCTGTTGAGGAAGATTCATGGCTTCGCGGTAGCCGATTATTTTTTTGCCATCCTGTTTTAAGGCAGGCAATTCACGGCTGCGGCCACCGGTAGCGATGATGATATGTTTGGCTTCTACTGTTTTTTTATTGCCATCTGCGGCAGTCACTTCTACTTTTCCTTTGGCTACTATTTTGCCAAAACCCATTACCACATCAATCTTATTTTTCCGCATCAGGAACTGAACGCCCTTGCTCATTTTATCAGCAACACCACGGCTTCTTTTAATAACTGCTTCAAAATTGAGAGTGCCGGTAGCTTCAATACCAAAGTCTTTTGCATGCTTTGATATCGTCAAATACCTGTGCACTTTTCAAGTAAGGCTTTGGTGGGTATACAGCCCCAGTTGAGGCAAATACCACCCAGGCTTTCTTTTTCAATGATTGCTGTCTTAAATCCTAACTGGGATGCCCGGATAGCTGCCACATATCCGCCGGGGCCGCTACCGATAACCACTACATCGTATGCCATATTTTGTAAATTGGTTGATTAATGAATGTTGGTGCAAATGAGGAGCGAAGGTATTTGAAATGAGGCAATTGACAATATTAACCCGGGAAGATCTAAGAAATAGTCTTCCCTGAAATGAATAATTTTATTACCATGTTTCAGTATTCAAACTCTTCGGACTTCTACTTATTTTTATCTTTTCAGGTTAAATCGGGCCGATTTAAAGTATACATGCAAAAAAAATCAAAAAAACCTTATGTATCCCCGTATTAATTAACCCTGTTTCCCTACCTTTGCCTCCCGAATTTTTCGGGACTAAATTTCGGTTGTCATGGCTAGAGTATGTCAGGTTACAGGTAAAGTACCGATCGGTGGAAACAAGGTTTCTCACTCGAATATCAAGACTAAGCGTCGTTTTCTGCCCAATCTGCAGAAGAAGAGGTTTTACCTGGCAGAAGAAGACAAATGGATCACGCTTGAAGTTGTCTACTGATGCGATCCGTACTATCAATAAGAATGGTCTTTTCAGTGTGGTAAAGAACTGAGAGCAAACGGAGAAAAAATATAAGTATCATTTGCAAATGGCTGATTTCTCGGTTGAAAAAGCGCAGAAATTATCCAATTTTCGAATTCAAATTTTCAATTAAAAGAAAATGGCAAAGAAAGGAAACCGTGTACAGGTAATAATGGAATGCACTGAGCACAAAACAAGTGGTAAACCTGGCACCAGCCGTTATATCACGGTAAAAAACAAAAAGAACAATCCTGAAAGATTGGAATTGAAAAAATTCAACCCGATTCTTAAAGAAAGTGACTGTTCACAAAGAGATTAAGTAATTAACCAGGAAATGGGGAAATGTGCTGATTAGAAAAATAGTACACGTTTTCAAATTAGAATAAACAAATTTTCAAATTAGCACATCATGGCAAAAGCAGCTAAAACCGCCCAGAAAAAAGACCCAAAGCAGGCAGCAGAATCAAAGAACTTATACCAAAGTGATCAAGGCTGTTCGCAGCCCAAAAACCGGCGCTTACACTTTTAAAGAGCAGATACTGCACAAGGATAAAGTAAAGGATTTCCTGGCTCAAAAATAAATCCTATCCCCAGTAGGGGAATAATGATAATAGCTATCATGTCCATAGGTGTGATGGCTTTTTTCATTTATAAAGAAGTCGATTATATGAAATTAATTTCTGTGAAAATTAGAGTCTCGCAATGGCTGTTTATTTTTGACAGTAAGCGGTGTGCTGCAATTCCACTACATAATATTATAGAATTTGAAAGCATTTGAAATAGTTTAACTAATAAATACTATGGGATTTTTTAATAAGCTATTCGGCAAAAAAGAAAAAGAAACATTAGACCAGGGTTTGCAAAAAACCAAGGAAGGGTTTCTTGCCAAAGATAACCAAAGGCTATTGCCGGAAAAAGCACGGTTGATGAAGAAGTGCTGGATAACCTGGAAGAAGCACTGGTTGGCGCTGATGTTGGTATTGAAACAACGGTAAAGATCATTGACCGGATCGAAAGCAGAGTTTCCAAAGATAAATACCTCAATACGGAGCGAGCTGAATAAAATGTTGCAGGAGGAAATAGAAGCCATATTGGTAGATGCCCCTGATTCCAATAGCTATGCTTTTGATTCCGATCTGCCTACCAAACCTTATATCATCCTGGTGGTGGGAGTGAATGGTGTTGGAAAAACGACTACGATTGGCAAGCTGGCTTATAATTTTAAAAAAGCAGGAAAGACATGTATTGTTGGGTGCTGCGGATACATTTCGTGCAGCTGCTGTTGATCAATTAACCATCTGGAGCGAAAGAGCAGGTGTTCCGATTATAAAACAGGATATGGGCAGCGATCCTGCAGCCGTTGCTTTTGATACGGTACAAAGCGCAGTGGCCAGGACAGGCTGATGTTGTGTTGATAGATACAGCAGGCCGATTGCATAATAAAGCCCACCTGATGGATGAATTGGGCAAAATTAAAAGAGTCATACAGAAAGTAATTCCTGATGCACCGCATGAAGTGTTGCTGGTACTGGACGGAAGTACCGGACAAAATGCTGTAGAACAGGCCAAACATTTTACAGCCGCTACAGATGTAACGGCACTGGCTATTACAAAATTGGATGGTACCGCCAAAGGCGGAGTGGTACTGGCGATCGCCAATCAATTTAAGATACCGGTAAAATTTATTGGAGTGGGTGAGAAAATGGAAGACCTGCTGGTATTCGACAAGCATGAATTTGTAGATAGCTTGTTCAAATTGAATATTTCCTGATTAGTAAATCAGTGCCAAAATAATTTTATTATTTTCCTTGAAGCAAAATCATAAAAAATGGCTGAAAGAATACAAACTGAATTTTGGCTTTCGGGCCCGATAGAAGGAATTGCTTCCGTGTTGCAACCCGTTGCCCACGCTATTTTGCAATCACAGAGAGAAGTGAATAACAGTATGGAGAATTTTTCCAGCGTACTCCTTTGGCAACAACCTGCAGGGGTAGCATCTGTTGCTTTTCATTTGCAGCATATAGCCGGTGTAGCCGACCGCTTATTAACTTATGCCCGTGGAGAGGAGCTTTCAAACGATCAATTAATTGAATTGCAAAAAGAAGGCAAGCAAGATGGGAGTGTGAACCTAAATGAACTATTGAAGCGGCTGAATGAACAGGTAGATCGGGCAATAGACCAATTAAAAAATACAAATCAGGAATCTGTTTTTCAAACAAGATATGTTGGCCGCAAAAAAATACCGTCTAATGTGTTGGGATTATTATTCCATGCCGCCGAGCATATGCAACGCCATACAGGCCAATTAATAGTTACCTCAAAAATAATTAGTAATAAGATGGATTGAGGCCGGCTCCTATATTGTGGCTGTCCGAAAGGGACGGAGGTCCATCCTTTCCCAAACCTTTTCTGAAATATAGGGTTCTGTATCCAGCCAATGTTGCAATTGTTCTTTTGTTTCAAACTGCACAACCATCATTGATCCGATCATTTTTTCTTCATCATTTAATATGGCACCTGCGAAAACAAAATTTCCATTTTCCTTTAATTTGCGTGCACTCTCGAAATGCGATGGACGCACTTTCATCCTTCTTTCAAGGGCGTCTTCACCCGTACTATCCCAGGCATGCATGATGTATTGTTGCATATGGTTATTTTTTATTTTTACCCGATGACTTTTTCTTTATTTCTTTTGCCATCATCAGGAAGGGAAGTTACGGATACTGTCAGTATATCGGCAGGGAATGGTAGTTTCTTTTTACCAAATAAATCATAAGTTTAATACTTTGGTAAACCATGATCCAATTTATAACAACCATACACAGGTTTGATGCACAGGGAGAAAAAACGGGATGGACTTATATTGAGATACCCGCAGACCTGGCGCAAAAATTAAAACCCGGAAATAAAAAATCATTCCGGGTAAAAGGTAAACTGGATGATCATAAGATTGCCGGCGTTGCCTTATTGCCCATGGGAGGAGGATCATTCATTTTGGCTCTTAATGCCAATATGAGAAAAGGAATTGGAAAGAAACATGGCGCTATGTTAAAGGTATCGTTAGTAGAAGATGAAAAACCTTATGAGTTGAATAAAGAGTTTATACTATGCCTGGCAGATGAGCCAAAAGCGTTTGCCTTCTTTAAGGCTATGCCCAATTCCCATCAGAATTATTACAGCAAATGGATAGAAAGTGCAAAAACAGAGCCTACCCGGGTAAAGCGGATTGCGCAGGCAGTTTCTACCCTGGCAAAGGGTATGAACTACCAGGCAATGATTAGATCACAGCAAAAGAAAAATATGGAATAAATGATGCCAGATAATGTTTCACTCTTCAATTTGATTATTCCTTTTACTTTGTAGCATGATTAATTCAATCAACGATTTTCAACGTCCCTTTTTTATCGGCATTGCAGGTTCAGGTATGAGTGCTATTGCCCAATACCTGAAAGGCATCGGAAAAGACGTTTCGGGAAGCGACCGGTTTTTTAAGAAAGATGAAGCTAATGATATAAAAGAAAAACTGGAAGCAGAGAATATTTTATGTTTTCCGCAAAATGGTGAAGGAATAAATGAATTAACGGACCTGGTAGTTGTTTCAACAGCTGTTGAGGATACAGTAAGCGAGGTGGTAAAAGCCAAGCAACTCAATATCCCAATTATTAAGCGCTCCGAATTACTCGCTATTATTGCATCAAGCAAAAAAACAATTGCTGTAGGCGGTACCAGCGGCAAAAGCACAACCAGCGCCATGCTTTTTGATATATTGGAATCAGGAGGACTTCAACCCAGCATCATAAGTGGAGCGGGATTAGTTAGTATCATCAAAAAAGGAAAAATAGGAAATGCAAAAGTAGGAGAAGGAGAGTGGTTAGTTATTGAAGCTGATGAAAGTGACGGATCCATTGTTCAGTATAAACCTGAAATAGGATTGCTATTAAACATAGAGAAAGATCACAAAGAAATGGAAGTGCTGATGGATGTGTTCACAACTTTTAAAAATAACAGTCAAAGATTTATCGTCAACCAGTCTCATCCCCAGGCGAAGCATCTTTCGCAGGATATCACCCGGGATTTTTCGGTCAATGAAAATATGAATACAGGTTATACGGCTTCAAATTTCAAACAGGAGGGCCTTGCCATTTCCTTCACAATTAATGAAACTCTTTTTTATCTGAACCAGGTAGGCAGGCATAATATGGAAAATGCACTGGCGGCCACCGCCGTGGCTAATCAGCTGGGTGTAGATTTGAAAACTTGTGCCGAGGCATTAAAAAATTACGAAGGCATTTACCGCCGCCACCAGGTATTGGGAAATAAAAACGGTGTTTGGGTCATTGATGACTTTGCACATAACCCGGTAAAATGTGCAGCCGCTATAGAGGCTTGTCAACCTATAGCGCCAAAAGTGATTGCCTGGTTTCAACCTCATGGCTATGGACCAACAAAATTTTTACGCTATGATTTTGTAAATGAAATAGCAAAAGCGTTGCGACCCAATGATGAAATATGGATGAGTGAAATATTTTATGCCGGGGGAACTGCAGTAAAAGATATTTCAGCCAACGACCTGGTCAATGATCTGAAACAAATGGACAAGAATGCGTTCTTTGTTGAAAACAGAAATGAACTTCTTAATGAAATCAGGGAGCATCTGACAGGCTCCTTGTGTTCTTTTGCTAATGGGAGCCAGGGATCCTTCCCTGGAACATTTCGCTATTCAGTTGTGGAAAGATTTATAACGCACTGTCACACTACAAAGATAAATTCAATTGATTTTTCTACCGGCTTAAACAAATGAAAGCAAAGACCTATTAATAAACTATAAAGCATTTTTTGGTGCAATGGTTTTTTTACTCCTGATTTTGTAAGCAGGTCATCCTGAATATTGAGACCACAAACAGCCAGAGGACGATCGATCGATTCTTTATAAATAGTTACTTCGTTATCCATTTTATTATCCAGCGAATAAAAATAACGTTCGTCATTAAGCACAATATAATTTGCATTGTTTTCTGAGCCGGTATGCCCGATACGGATACCATATTCATTACGCAATACCGTTTTGTTTTTTCTGAAACCTTCATCACGTATCAGGTACACTCTTCTTTCGTCTTGCATATTCTATCCTGGCCGCATTAGAAGAAGAGTTAAAAACCAGCGTACTCAATTTCTTGCCATTATTCCATAAAGTATAAACTGTCTGGCCGATGGTCGAAGTAACTGTTTCCCATTTCATAATTAAGTGTATTAATTTTTGTAATCCAGGTAAAAAGTAAGCAGTTTTGAGAATGTACAGTTGAGTTAACCTAAAATTAATATTAACTTCATATTGGAACAGGTATTCGGTGATAACCTGTGCAAAACTAAAATCTAATCAGCTTCTCATTCCCATTAAATCCTGGAATTGCTATATGTTTAATGAACAGGAAAAACAATTTTTAGAAAGGGCAATCGAATTATCACGCAGCGGGATGCAGGATGGCCATGGAGGTCCTTTTGGTTGTGTGATTGTAAAGAATAATACTATTGCAGGGGAAGGCTGTAATATGGTTACATCCACAAATGACCCTACAGCCCATGCAGAAATTGTGGCTATCCGCAATGCCTGCCGTCATTTAAAAACATACCAGCTTACTGATTGTGATATCTATTGCAGTTGCGAACCCTGCCCTATGTGCTTAGGAGCTATTTATTGGGCCAGGCCGAAAAGGGTAATTTATGCCAATACAAAACTAGACGCTGCGGGCATTCAATTTGATGATGATTTTATTTATAAAGAAATCAATATGCCCATGAGTGAACGGAAAATTCCTTTTATTCATTTCCCGCATATATCAGCTAAAGAAGTTTTTGAGCAATGGAAAACATGGGAGGGAAAAAAATTGTATTGATTTTAAGTCTAAACTAATTTGTTTACGGGTGTCAAGTCAAATTACGCTTGTGGATTTTTCCTGAAGTAGTTATCCATTGAAAAAGGCCCTCCGCCTTCAATAAAAAAAACAATCAGCAATAAAAGAATAGCGAGTGAAAAGCCAAATTCTGACCCGGGTGCAAATATGCCCCGGGGTAGATTGATGAAAAGGACAGCACCCAGCAATACGGGTATTAATAATAAGGTGGACCATCTTGTAAACAGACCCAGGATAATAAAAAACCCTCCCAATAAATGCAGCCAGGTGATGATGAGGGGCAGCCAGCCATTGGTCGTTCCCAATTTCGTTTCAGTTAACATAGATTCAAGAGTGACTGAATCATCCATAAAGGAAATGCCTTTTATAATAAGGCAGATGCCTAAGATCACCCTTAAAAATATTAACCACCGGGGATGATGGGTGGAACTCCATTTTTCAAGTTGCTGTAGCGTACCCATAAAAAATGATTATAAAGAGCTGAAGAATGTTTGCTCTTAAAAGTTACGAACTTTTTCAAAGGGTAAAAAATAAATCAGGAACACTTAGGGCTGCAACAGCCGGTGAATGATCATATAACTAAGCGCGATCAGAAGTATAAAAATAAAAATAGCAATGTACAACCAGGATTGATCTTTTAATTTCAATTTGTCCCGGCGAAGTTTTTTCTTTTCTATTTTCTTTTTCAGGTCGCGGTTCAGCATTTCCACCATATAGGCGATCTGCTTTTTATCAGTAATTTGTTGTAATCCTTCCATAGCATCATTGGCAAATTCATTTTCGTTCAGCGTTTTTTCTACCGCATGTTTTTTATCAGCAGGTAATTTATCCTGCAGGTATAGCAAAAGGGTTTCCTGGTCTATATCCTTTGAAAGATGGGATATTATGTCTTTAAAATTTTCCTGCATGTCAATTGTTCATTTCAACTTTAATTTTTTTTCAATCATTAGTTTGAGGTTACGTTTTCCGTTTTGAATATAACTTTTTACCTGCAACATGGTAAAGCCTGTATGGTCACTGATCTCCTGGTAGGTTTTCTTTTGAAGGTAAAACAAAGTTACACATTGCAGTTGCTCCGGGTTTAACTCTTTTAAGGCATCCTCCATCAAATCAAGTGTTTCATCCGTTTGCACCAGCGTCTGCCAGTTGGTTTCTTCTTCAGGAGCTGCCATTTGTTTTTCTGTTAGTTCAGCCGGTATCTTTCCTGGCCTGCTCCTGAGTTTCATCAGGCAATGATTTTTTGCTACCATGTACAACCAGGACTTAAAATATTCTACTTTATATTTTTGCAATTCCTGAATCACTTTGAGAAATATCTGTTGTACACTGTCTTTCGCTTCTTCTTCATTTTTCAAATATTTCATACACACACCAAGCAATAGCAGGGTATAGCGTTGCAATAATATGCCCAGCCAATCATTATTGTGACTTGCCTGGTAATTTTGAAGCAGTTCCTGATCAGAGATATGGTTATATTTTTCTGTGTTCACAAAGGAAAAATAGGGATTTTGGTTTAATTATGAATACTATTGCAGCCCGGCCACTTCTTATATCCAATTATATCCGATTGTATATAAGTTGGGATGCAAAAGACGGAAATTTTCATAAAACGAGTTAAGCAATTTTCTTAAAGCTTTCAAAAAATTATTCTATGGATTATGCAATTGTGATTGTACCGGCCGCCCCGGTGCGGCGAAAGCCCAATCACCGCAGCGAAATGAGCAATCAATTATTGTTTGGTGAAAAAGTGAAAGTAATAAAGGTAAAAGGGAGTCTCTGGGTAAAGATCAGAAGCCTGCATGATAATTATGAAGGATGGATGACAAATACCTTGTTGAAGGAAATTAAGGAAGAAGAAGCAAAAACATTAGTGCAGCCGGGTAAGTTCCCATTTTATAAATAACATTAAGGTCGGAATATTGGATATGCATATTCCGCTGGCTTCCTCTCTTCCAGACCTTGAAGAAGGTAAAGGAAGAATGGGAGATATTACCATTTATTACGAGGGGAACTCCATTGACAGGAAGTGCCAACATACCAAACGGAGAATTGATCATTGAGCTTACAATGAAATGGTTAAACGCTCCCTATTTATGGGGTGGCAGAACTATTTTTGGAGTTGACTGCAGCGGTTTTGTACAGGTCAATTTCAAAATGATGGGTATAGATTTGCCCCGGGATGCATGGCAGCAAGCGCAGGAAGGAAGGACGGTAAAAAAATTAAAGGAAGCTGTTTGCGGTGACCTTGCTTTTTTTGATGATAATGAGGAGATCGTTCATGTGGGTATTTTATTGAGTAGCGACCAAATCATTCATTCTGCAGGCAAAGTAAGGATAGATACAATAGATAAAAAGGGGATCATTAACAGTGATACAGGCAAACGGTCTCATCGTTTACGGTTAATTAAAAGAATTTTTTAAAACAAGAAGTATTTTATCCTTGAAATTTGAATAGGTCTCTCACCCAATTAAATATCGCTTTGTCCCATTTTAAAAGTTTGAATGCGGAATAAAAAAGAAAAATTGCGAATATTTTTTTTACAGCATCTTCCGGCAACCTGAGAGCCAGTTTACTTCCCAACCATCCTCCAATAATAAAAGCAACGCTCATGAACGCTACCACTCTTATATCTACGTTGCCTTTATTATAATAATTAATGACAGCAAGGATGCCTACCGGAAGCAGCAATAAACCCAGCGAAGTGCCTTGCGCCTGGTGTTGATTGAAACCCAGGAAAAAGATCAGAGCCGGCACGATAATAAGACCGCCGCCCACACCAACCAGGCCGCTGAGTATACCGGCAAATAGCCCTATGAGGAGGATAATGATCACCAATTGGGATGTCATAGTATTTTTTTGAAGCGGGTTCACTATGAATGTTTGAATGTTTCCTTATAAAAAGCGATAGCTGCTTCAATGATTTTGCAGGCTGTGTATTTGTCCTGGTAATTATCAATTTCCACTTTTTTATTTTCCAGTACTTTGTATTGCTCAAAGAAATTTCTTAACTCCAGCAGGAAATGATCGGGAAGATCTTCGATATTATGGTAATGGTTAACGGAAGGATCTTTGGCGGCCACAGCAATGATCTTATCATCCACTTCACCATTGTCAATCATTTGCATGTTACCAATCACGTTGGCTTCTACCAGGCAAAGGGATTGAATAGACTGGGAACAAAGGACCAGTATATCCAGCGGGTCATTGTCCTGTCCCAGGGTTTGAGGAATAAATCCATAATTGACAGGGTAGTGAAAAGAGGAATAAATCACCCTGTCCAGTTTTAGTAGACCGGTTGCTTTATCCACTTCATATTTCGCTCTTGAGCCTTGCGGTATTTCGATCAGGGCATTTACTTTTTGAGGAACATTTTCTCCATAGTGGGCGCCATGCCAGGGATGATTGACTGTTATCATGTAAATAATTTAAGATTTTGAAAGATTGATTATCATATTTAACCCCGGGAAATTTTCATTCCCGCATAAGTTGCCAGTAATCCTATCAAAACACTTCCCCCTATATATAATAAAAAGGTACCAGCCCTTTCTTCTTTTATCAATCCGATACCTTCGAATGTAAAAGCGGAAAAAGTGGTGAATCCCCCACATATTCCGGTCATCAAAAATAATTTCCAGCTTTCATTGCCTTCAAATGATCTGAAGGCGATACCCCAGAAAATCCCAATCAGGAAACAACCTGTCACATTCACTGCAAAAGTGCCCCAGGGGTAAGCATGCGGATGGAAATTCATAAACCATTTCTGGCAAAGGTAACGGGCTATACTGCCCAGGCCACCTCCCAATCCGATCAAGAGTATATTCCTGATCATGGCAAACTATCTTTCTTGTGAAAAATATATTTAAAATCTACCAGCCATTTCCCCTCGGCTTTAATCACTTTCAGCGAATCAGTTTTATTCCTGAAAGAATTAGAATAATAAATAATGCTGGTTGAGTCATTCAACTTCCTGTTTTGATGTATGCGAATAGAAGCTTCCTGGTATTTTTGCTTTTCTTCGGGTGTTAGTCTTTCATTTAATCTTTCAATAGCATTCATATCTTCGTGGTTCATCGAATCATTTACCATAAAGTTTTTTGCTTTTTCAAAATCTCCCACCAGTGCAGCCTGGATAAAATTTCGGGCAGCATCTATATCACTGTCTGAAGTGGTGGAAGTCCTCTGCCTGCTATCACTATTGCAGGCTGTTAAACATAAAAGCATAAATAAAGTAACACCAAACACAATTTTTGCATGCGTAAATGTAGTTATTAAATAAATATTGACGGGATGGCAACTTTCCATAAAAAAAGTTTCATTCCTTGCGGTAATGAAACTTATAATTGCGTGATTAAATATAAAATATCCTGTCTTGTTATTCCTTTTCTTTCTCCTGGTTTTTCTTTATTATTCCCAAGGAACGATGCGCCGATACTTCCTGCGGATTTTCTTTTTCATGTTCTTTGGTATAAGCCCTTAAGTATTTGCTTTACCAACCGGTGACGAACCACATCTTCTTCATCCAATTCAATATGAGCAATACCTTCAATATTTTGCAGTATGCGGACAGCAGTTATCAATCCACTGCGCTGGTTACGTGGAAGGTCAACCTGTGTCATATCACCCGTAATAATTGCTTTGGCATTGGCGCCGATACGGGTAAGAAACATTTTTAACTGCAGATCGGTGGCATTCTGCGCCTCATCCAAAATAATAAATGCATTATCTAATGTACGGCCACGCATATAGGCAAGAGGGGCAATCTCAATAGTTCTTGTTGTCATATAATAACCCAGCTTATCTGCCGGGATCATATCATCCAGCGCATCATACAAAGGTCGCAGGTAAGGATCGATTTTTTCTTTCAGATCACCAGGCAAAAAACCAAGGCTTTCACCGGCTTCTACAGCAGGCCTGGTTAGAATAATCTTTTTTACCTGTTTATTTTTTAATGCCCGTACAGCCAGGGCCACAGCCGTATAGGTTTTACCGGTACCTGCTGGCCCGATGGCAAAAAGAATGTCATTCTTTTCGGCTTCCTGTACCATTTTTTTCTGGTTGGCTGTCCTGGCCCGAACGGATTTGCCATTGGGTCCAAATACCAATACTTCATTGGGGTTTCGTTCCGTAAAATTGATCAATAGTTTCTGCGTCATCGCCGCCAATCAACCTGTTCAAAATAATTCTGGCTCATGTGGCCATTTCTTTCCAGGTAGGAAATGATCAGTGAAATTTTTTCCCTGGCGCTTTCTACCTGTTCCGGAGCACCACTTAATTTAATCTGTTTACCGCGGGAAAGAATTTTTAAGAAGGGGAAATTTTTTTTTGAGAATGTCTAGTTTGCCGTTATTTACTCCGAAGAACTCAATTGGATTAACGGTTTCGAGGTTAATAATTGTGTCAGTCAATGCGGATTATTTTATTTTGTATATCAAAACCGGCGTAGGGTAGGTACCGGGTTCTTTTGCGTCTTCTGACCATTTTCAGAAGCTTTACCCTCTCGTTTCAAATATATGTTATCATGATAGTTCCAACCTAAAGTTACTTATTAACAAGTGTTAATACAAATAATGGATCGTTAATTCCTATTCTCTTATTGATTGAACCGGCCGGATAATTTATGTTGTCTTTGCTTCTAATTCGTTGAAGAATCCTTTCTGAAACGCAATTATGCATTTGGATATTGCCCTGACCTGTTTTGTGTATCTATTGGCGGATACAAATGGGAGAGGATTCCAAAATTATTTTTGAATCGCACAATGAAATTATAAAAGAAGTATTAAAGAGAATATGAGATCAGGTAACATAAAGTATTTCTTCAGGTGCTTTAGCCTGCAAGGCTTCAACTTTAAAGAAAAGAGACACAGGAAAAATAATATCCTGATTCTTTCCCCAGGAAATATTTCCATCTTTCACAATGAATTGCTTAAAACGTTCTGGTGAAAAATATTTCAGGTTGTCTCCCTCCACATGTTTCTCAAAAAGAGGAAGAAAGTTTATTAATTGGGTGCTGCCACAGGAAAAAGTGACTGCCACTGAAAAATCATTGAGATAATGAGCAGCAACGACTTTTATGTTTTCATCCTTTCTTTTTTCAGAATGATTCCGTGTTTTACTTTCTGTTACCGGATACATGTTGGTTTCCATTTTCTGATAATTTAGTTGAAACAAATCCGCAATTAAAAAACTACATCTTTGGCTCCTGGTTAAAAAAAAAGAAAAAGTATTTCCTCGTTAGTTGCTTTTACTAAAGTTACAGCATCCCCGCCAAAGAAGACAGCTCTTTTTCAATTCAAAATTCTAAATTAGAAGATCAAAAGGATTGAATTTATATAAGTACCAATAAATAAGATACTTCTGCCAGATTTTAAAATTCGGGTGGGGAAAAATTATTTATTAATGACTACTATTCTTAAGTTTAATTTCAACCTTTCTAATATTTGGATGAATTGCGGTCTCTGCATTTTCCCTTCAATTGCTTTTAATTTTTTCCGGGATTTTCTTTACTGCAAATAATTATTATCTTAGTACCCGATCTGCAACAGGGTTTATCTTATATCCTGCACAATTCTGCCTTCGATCTTCAAATTCTAAGAAACCGTTTCGAAATTTCCTTTGAATCCATTTCTTTTCATTTTAAATGGTATCCATGCGACTATTTCTGGTTTTTTTTCTTACGTATTCAATAATTGCATATACGGGTTTTTGCCAGGCGCCTGCCCAGCCTGTAAATCCCCTGCCTTCTGATCAAAGTGGCTCAGTTTCAGTGAGCCCCGGCCTGTGCGCAACAGTCAGCGACCCTAATGGGCAAACTTTAAAGGTGAAATATTCCGGAAGAATAAAGAATACCAGCACCTCAAAAAAGTTTACTATCGTCATGTTGCCGGATACTCAATTTTATACAGAAGAGCCTCAGGGAAATCATGATGGAGGTAATATTGCCATGTTTACTGCTCAAACTAATTGGATTGCTGCCAACCGGGAATCAATGAACATAGTTTATGTGGGCCAGCTAGGTGATTGCGTACAAAATGGCGATAACCCTCCGGTAGCTAATAAAGAAATAGAATGGCAAAGGGCACAAACAGCGTTATCAGTAATTGAAAGTCCCATACAAACGGGTTTACCGCAAGGAATTCCATTTGGCATTTGTGTGGGTAATCATGAACAGTCACCTTTTGGCGATGTAAATGGTACTACCACTTATTATAACCAATATTATGGAAGCAGCCATTTTGCAGGCAGAAGCTATTATGGCGGGCATTATGGCTCTAATAATGATAATCATTACCAGCTATTCAGTGCAAGCGGTATTGATTTTTTAGTCATATCCTTGGAGTATGATTTATCAGGCCAGTTTACAGCTCCCGGAGGTCCTTTAGATTGGGCAGAAGAACTGGTTGAAAATAATCCTACCAGGAAAGTGATTGTAATGACGCATTATGCCCTGCATGAAGATGCATCATTTGGTCCGCAGGGACAGGCCATCTATAACAAATTGCGCGGATATGCTAATTTCTCTTTCTTAATGGGAGCCCATGTAAGCAGCGCAAACGGTGGGGAAGCAAGAAGAAAGGATATTTACAATGGAAACCAGGTCCATTCAATTCTTACTGATTACCAGGCAAGACCCGGCGGAGGTAGCGGGCTGCTACGCATCTATGAATTTGATCCTGCTTTAAATAAAGTATCTGCTAAAACTTATTCGCCATATACAGGGCTTTATGAAACAGATGCCAGTAGCGAGTTTATCCTGGATTTTAATATGTTGCCCGCGATTGGTGAAATGAATGCAGTTGCATCAGGTTCCACACCCTGTTATACCTGGCCAGATCTTTTATACGATACAGAATACCTGTGGGGAATGGAACTTTATGATGGTCAGAATATCACGATGGGTCCCCTTTGGAGATTCACAACCTCGGTTGGGCCTTCCCTTCCGCTCACATTGCTTGATTTTAATTCAAAATTTGAAAATAATAAAGTAAAACTTACCTGGAAAACAGTTAATGAATTAAATAATGACCGGTTCGAGATTGAAAGATCATCTGATGGTACCAATTACCGTAAAATTGGTGCGATAAGCGGCAAAGGAAATTCAGCTATCATTCAGAACTATGTTTACAATGATGATCAACCTTTAAATGGAAAAACTTTTTACCGGCTGAAACAAGTAGATGTAGACGGACGTCATGAATATTCAAAGATCAGCATAGTAATTGTGGATAATCCGTTGCCATTTGTTGTTTACCCAAATCCAGTTTCAGGAAAAGCTGATATTAATATTTATTTTCCGCAACCAGGAACACGACCCATAAAAATTTCAGTATACGATATGTGGGGCCGCCAGTTGTTTGAATCAATAAAAAAGAATACACTTCATCATTACCGGATCAGTCCCGATCTTTCTACCGGTGTATATTTTTTGCAAATAAGCGGAGACATGATTAACGCTACTGAAAAGATCATCATTGAATGATTAGCCTGGTAATATAATCTGTTTGTTTAATTTTTAAAGACCCGTCCAGTACGGTTCTCCATTTAATTACATCATTCCCCGCCGGCATTATTTCAAAAACTCTATATGTCAGTTGGCTGACAAATAAGTCAGCTTAACCCGTCAATTTTCAAAAATTGTCGGGAAAAAATTTGGAAGTTCAAATAGTCTTATCGTATATTTGCGATATAAGATTAATATATGGCCTTTAATAAAAAAGAAGAGTTTAATACCAAAGAGCAGTCCCTGGCAGCTTTTGCCAAAGCCATCAGCCACCCCGCCCGTATTGCCATCCTGAATGTACTAGCGAAGAAGAACGAATGTATCTGCGGTGAGATCGTGGATATTTTACCACTGGCACAAAGTACGGTAAGCCAGCATTTAAAGGAATTAAAGAATGCAGGGTTGATCAATGGATCGATTGATGGTCCCCGTAGTTGTTATTGCATTAACTGGAAAGCCTTTGAAAAGTTCAATTTGGAGTTTGGTTCTTTATTTACAAAGTTAAAAGAGCAAAATGCGAAATGCTGCTAAGAAAATTTAGTTAGAATCATTATATAAAATCAATTTTTCAAACATCAAAATTGTCAATTATGAATACTCATGCAGAAATTAAGAAAACGGTCAGGGAAAAATATGCTGAAATAGCCAGCCAGACCAAAAGCCAGAATCAGTCTTCCTGTTGCGGAGCTACATCCTGTTGTGGCGATGATGTATATAATATAATGGCCGATGATTATTCAAAGCTGGAGGGCTATAATCCTGAAGCAGACCTGGGCCTGGGTTGCGGGCTGCCAACTGAGTTTGCAAAAATAAAGGAAGGCGATACAGTCATTGATTTGGGAAGTGGCGCAGGTAATGATGCATTCGTTGCCAGAAAGTTAACCGGGGAAAAAGGACAGGTGATAGGAATAGATTTTACAGAACCAATGATTGCAAGGGCAAGGGAAAATGCGGAGAAACTTAGTTTCAACAATGTAGAATTTCGCATGGGCGATATTGAAGATATGCCGGTCACTGCTAATAAAGCAGATGTAATAGTCAGCAACTGTGTTTTGAACCTGGTTCCCAACAAGCATAAGGTATTCGGAGAAATATTTCGTGTACTGAAACCAGGAGGTCATTTTTCTATTTCAGATATAGTGTTGGAAGGTTTTCTTCCGGCTAAATGGAAGGATGTAGCTGAACTCTATTCCGGATGTGTATCGGGAGCTATTCAAAAAAAGGAATACCTGTCAATTATTGAAGAAGCCGGCTTCAAAAATATTACCATTCAAAAAGACAAGGCCATCATTATCCCCGATGAAATATTAAAAACCTATCTCAGCGATCAGGATATCTCTGATTTTAAAAACAGTAATACCCGGTTAGCCAGTATAACGGTTTATGCAGAAAAACCTTCTAAGGATGAGCGTAATTGTTGTGAACCTGGCAGTAGTTGCTGCTAAATAAAATTTATATATGGAACTTGTTCAATCCTTTTTGTTTGGCTTAACCATAGCACTTGCAATTGGTCCTATCGCACTGCTCATCATTAACTATGGTTTGAATTGCGGATTTAAAGTGGCTGCGTTGAGCGGTACGGGTGCAGCACTGGCAGATTTTGCTTACAGCCTTATAGCATTTTCTGCCGGTGCTGGTCTGGCCGTGGTACTTGCTCAACACCAAAGCCTGATAGAATTAATCGCTTCACTGGTTTTGCTGGCATTTGGTGGATGGATGTTTATGGAGGCATGGAAAAAAAGAAATCATTCTGCGGCGGGACAGCATGAGACAAAGTGCCGCAGACCCCTGTTGGGCACTTTTGCTTTAACTATTGTGAATCCACTAACGATAATTTTATTTGTTGGTTTTGCGGGTCGTTCGGTAGTAAGTGGCTTACCCTCCATTATTTTAAACGGCCTGGGGGTTTTTGCAGGTAGCCTGATAATCCAGTTATCTCTGGCTCTTTTTGGGAATGTGCTCAAGAAATTTTTCCGGAACAACAGGGCGGTCTTTGCTTTAAATGTAATCAGTTCCCTGGCTATTATCATCTTTGGGATGTCTAATTTATTTTAAGCAATTAGTTATTCTTTTCGTTGCGCTCAAATATCATTTGATTGAACATCTTTTTAATGGGTCTTTTACCGGTTGTAATTTTTTCTTTCCGTACTATCCAGCCAAACATTGATTATATATTTACTGGCGTCGTGGGACAATCGCAAGGAAGCTTGTTTTAAAACTTCAGGGGAAATATCGCCATTCTCCCGTTCATAATCCTTTAGCAGGTTATCAAAATGGACCATTTGTTTTTCAACGGTTTTATCCTCCACCAGGGAAAGCCGGCCCCAGAACAATCTGTAAAATGTTTTTCTTGCTTTCAGGTAATCTTCAGAACCTTTTTCTTCGGTAGCAAGAGTGGAAGTAGCTTCCACTGCCTCAGTATAATATTGAAGTTGTTTTTCATAAAAACTCTTCCTGAATTCCCTGGCCGTTTGATGCAGTTGTTCCATCTCCCGCATCCTGTTTTCATTGCTCTGCTTTCTATAGGCATAATAAGTGGCCCATATACCTGCGATGATGGCCATTCCCTGTAGTATCTTAATGACTGTTTCAACCAGATCTATTTTTGATTTAAATTTTTTGCGTACTTCATTTCTGTATTGTTCTTCTGATAATATCCTGGTTTTTTCTTCTTCGGTAAGCATGGCAAGTCATGTTTTGGTTTGAAGATCAGGTTAAGAATAAGCAGGAGGGAAACAGGGCTCCTGATTATATTTTAAAGTTCGGAATATCAATTAACCTGCAAGAAAAAAATCGATTAGATATTTTGAAACTACACCGGGAGTAAATATATATTGGGGCGGTTACGCCTAATCCCTGAATGTTTCAACGGTCAGGTAATTTTGGAATTGATATTCTTTATATTATTATTGTACTACACCAAAACCAATTAAAATGGAAAATGAATTTTCTCCTGCCGTGATTATTATCTGGCTGGCTTTCGTGGTATTTATCATTGCCGCCATGTGGAAAGTATTTGAAAAGGCCGGGCAACCCGGCTGGGCCGCTATTGTTCCAATTTATAATCTTTACATTATGACCAAAATTGCCGGTAAACCGGGGTGGTGGGTTTTGATGTTTCTCATTCCTTTTGTCAATTTAATATTTTTGATCTGGTTATACAATATGGTATCGAAAAGTTTTGGGAAAGATGAAGGCTTTACTGCCGGACTTGTAATCCTTGGATTCATATTCTGGCCTATTCTTGGATTTGGAAGTGCCAGGTATCTGGGTCCTTACGGAGATCCGGAAGCTTTTAGATCCTTCCAGGGCAAAGACAGATTTGAATTTGAGCAACCTGTTTAGTTTAATATTTTTCTTTCGGGAAAACTGCTTTGGCTGATGCTAAAGCAGTTTTTTTATTTAATACTAATGGATTAATCCATATTTCCTTTTTACACGCAGGAGACTGAATATGCATGCCATTCTTACGGTCTAATGAACCGAAAGACCATAACGATTAAACTAATTGTATTTAGACTTCTGATTCAGTTAATACATAAAATGTTCAATAAATATTTGATTATGTGAATTTATATTTAGAAGTCAGTTTTTAACGAAGCTTATTTTTTGTTGCATATAATATTTTATTTATCCGCTTCCCTTTGCAACACAAATGTCCCTAAGAATTATTTTTCTTAACCCATAAATAACTCAATTGCCTATCTTTAAAACTGTAACTCCAACTTCTTATAACAACATGAAAAATTTTTCTTTAATTTTTGTTCTCCTAATTTCCAAGTGATGCTAACAGCCTGGCAATGTTGGAAGGGCAACAGGCTGTTCCGAACCATTCACGTCGCTGATCATTTCCTTTTGATGCCAGTGGGTTGCCATAGAAAAACCGATCGCCACTCAGGGATAAACCGTCTAATGCCGCGTTATATAAACTTCTTTCCAGCACATCAATAAATTTGCTATCCCCTGAGAGCATATGCATTCGTTGGTTCCAGAAAATCATCCCTACAGAAGCACAGGTTTCACAATAGGCTGTTTCGTTGGGCAAATCATAATCCACGCCAAACCCTTCATTTTTTCCCTGGGCACCTATGCCGCCGGTTATATACATATTCCGGTGAACGACGTCATCCCATATTCGGTTCATTGCTTGTACATAGCCACTGTCGTTGGTTACAGCCGCCACATCAGCCGCACCGGTATACAGATACATCGCTCTTACGGCATGGCCCGTAATCTCTTTTTGCTGTTTAACCGGTATTTTATCCTGGCAATATTCCGGATCCTTCCATTGGTCCCATATAACGCCTTTACCGTAGCCATGACCTCTTTGTTCCAAAAACCAATTTGCCAGATCAAGATATTTTCGCTGTTGGGTGTGATGGTAAAGACGCATAAGAGCCAGTTCAATTTCCTGGTGACCACTTACCCAATTTTGACTGCCACGGCGAAATGCAGAATCAATATGATCAGCAAACCGGATACCCACCTGGAGCAATTTGCCCTTACCGGTTGTATTAGCATAAGCTATTCCTGCTTCTATCAGGTGGCCTGCACAATAATCTTCGTGTTTTTCCATATCTGTCCACCGTTTATTTATATCGGTCAGTTCATAATACGTATTCAGATAGCCATCGGGTAATTGAGCGGCTTCAATTTTATCAATCCATTCATCCGTCTTTTTTTCCAGTATTGAATCAGGATAATTTTTTAATGAATAAGCGATCGCTTCTATAGCTTTATATACATCCGAGTCATCAAAATAAATGCCTTCATGTTTACCGGAGCGGCTGGCTGCTTTTTCAAAATTCCGAATCCGGCCCGTCTTATTTTCTGTATATAATACGCAAGCCTGAATAGTAGGGCCGGCTACTGTTGCCTGGCGGTTTTTCCAGAAAGGATCAGTTATGATTACCTGTGAATAGTTAACCGGGTAAAGTTTTTGCAATGAGGTTTGAGATAAGGAAGGTGATGTCAGCAACAAAAACGGTAATGCCAGGCAAGCAATAGATTTTATCATGGTGATATAATTAAAAGACAACGATACTAAAAATGATAACTTATCTCAAACAAAAATATTATCTCCGTAAATTTATTTAAATACTTATGGATTTTTCGGTAGCATTTTTCAAATGTTAATAATATATCTTAGCCCGTGAAAGATAATATGTGCCTGCAACTTTCGGTTATACGGAATCCATAACTTTTAAAAAAGTAACTTAAACTGGTAATTATAACATGAAGAAATTTCCGCTAATTTTTATCCTTGTGGCTCATCTTACTATTTTAAATGCGCAGTCTCCGGTAACCACCTATGCTGAAAAGATGGGATATCCAAAAGGGGCCAGGGTGTTGATACTGCATATAGATGATGCGGGTATGAGCTACGATTCCAATGAAGGTGCTATTCTTGCTCTCACAAAAGGAGTGGCTAATTCGGTAAGTGTTATGATGCCTTGTCCCTGGGTGCCTTCCTTTGTTGAATTTTTAAAAAAGAATCCTGAAGTGGATGCAGGTTTGCATCTGACGCTTACATCAGAATGGAAAAAATACCGTTGGGGTCCTTTGATGGGAAGAACTGCTGTCCCCGGCTTAACAGACAAAGAGGGGGCTATGTGGCCTTCTGTTGCAGATGTAGTACAGCATGCTGCTCCTGAAGAAGTTTTTAGTGAAATAAAAGCTCAACTGGAACGGGCCCGTATTATGGGATTTGAACCCACTCATTTTGATAGTCATATGGGTACTTTGTTTGCTTCCCCTGAATTCATGAAGGAATATATAAAATTGGGCATTGATAACCGTATTCCAGTCATGATGCCGGCAGGTCATAACACCCTTATTGCTGCGCAGATGAAAATGCCTGAAGAGCAGGTTAAGCAGATAAGAGAAACAGGACTTGCACTCTGGAATGCAGGCTTGCCTGTGCTCGATGATTTGCATAACGAGACCTATGGCTGGAACGCAACAAAAGAAATAAATAAGGATGATAAGAAATTGCAGGCCTGGAAAACAAAAAAATATATTGAAGCCATAAAATCATTAAAGCCTGGTGTTACGATGATGATCATGCACTGTACCTCACCTACGGAAGTTTTTAAACATATATCCGATTCAGGTCCGGTGCGCAAAGGAGATATGCTGGTCATGATGGATCCAGAATTTAAAAAGGCATTAATAAATGAACATATTATTCTTACTACGTGGAAGGAGTTAATGGAAAGAAGGACGAAGGTGAAAGAATAAAATGAAAAATAAATACGAAGTATCCCAGATTAATTTGCCGTGAGCTCTTCGTAGGCCGCCGTTAACGGGCGATTGATACCATCACCTTTCCATTCAGGCGCACCTGGAATTTCAGTTGCTTTTAATATTTCATCTTTTGTTTTACCGGCTTTTATTTCTCCATCAACAAATTTCAAAACATTGCCCAGGTAATCCTGGAATTTTTTGAGATCATCGCTTTTGCCTGTGATTTCATAACCGGTGCCTGAATGGCCAAATACATAAATAGTGTTATTATCAAACTTATTGATGCCCTTATCTAATACGTCTATCCAGCTTTTTATATTCGCTCCGGCCCCCCGGTCTACATAAGGATGGCGCCTGTTAAAAACCAGGTCTCCGCAATGAACAATATTAGCATGTTGAAAGTGTACGAAGCTATCACCATTCGTGTGGGCGGCTCCATGCCAGGACAGGCAAATTTTTTCACTGCCGACCTGCTCACACCAGGAATCTGTAAATGTTTTATCAGGATACAGTTGTTTGTCTTCTGAGTTTTGATTTTTTGCTGATACTTCCTGGTTCTTTTTTGAATTTTCATGTGCCACTACATGTTCCGCTATACCTTTGAATGTAAGGTTTCCGGCAGTATGATCACCGTGATGATGAGTATTGACCAAAAGTTTAAATGGGGCTTTATTTTTTTTCTTTAATTCATCAACCAGGTGTTGCGACTGTTCTGGAAATTGAGAATCCACAACAACAATTCCTTGTTTTGAAAGCAAAAAGGCAATCGTTCCTCCTCTTTCAGTAAAGATGCCCGCATCATTCCTTAACATGGTAATTTTCCACGGATCTTCAAAAAAATCAGTGATCATCTTATGTTGGGCAAGTGTTAAGGCACCTATTGTAAATGCAGAATTTTGTATAAAGGAACGTCTGTGCATGATTAATTAATTTAAAAAAATTATTGTTATCCCATAAGAAAATGCTCTTTAAAGGTAAACAACAAGAGTGAAAACAAGTTGGATGGATTTCATTCCTGCCAGCCATGGTAAGGGACACAGAACAGGACTTAAAAGCAATTTCTATATTTTTTTAATTTGAAGCTGTGGGCACCGCATTCCACATATCAACTACATTTTTCCACGAGCCATCTTTCTCTTTGCGCCATACCGTTACGGCTTTATTCTTTTCTGTTATTGGATTACCCAGTGAATCGTTCATAGTAATTTGATTTTGTTCTATCATATATGCCATATCGCCACTTTCCGAAACCTCCACACTTATCGGCTCCCAGCTAATCCTGAATCCCGGAATATTTGAAGTGCCTTCAATCATTCCACGGATGGCCGCTTTGCCTTTTAAAGGCGGCTGTCCGGGAGACATAACTACTGCATCTTCGGCCCAATACTCAAGTGTTTTTTCCATGTCACCGGTAGCAGCTGCTTTTGACCATTCCCTGCTGGTTTGCATTAATTTTTCTCCTTCCTCTTTGATGTTAATCTGATTTCCTCCGCAACTTGATAATAGAGCTGATAGAATAATTACCGATGTACATTTCATAATAGCATTTATTTAAAGGATTAAGAATAACTGCCAATTTAATTTTTATCTATAAAGGCAAATGTAAAATTTAAAAGATCCGAAATTAATGCTTTCCAATTTTTAAAATGAAAAACAGTTGTAAAGAAATGATGAATTGAAAAAAGATAATGAAATATAAATAGATTATGATTGTCAGAACCAGGAATGTTGCATAGAGTAATTAAGTTTTGCTATCTTACCGTCATGAATTTTTTACTACGCATATTAATTACAGCCCTGGTGGCATTTGGCCTTGCTCATTTCTTAAATGGTATTCATGTTGATACTTACTGGACCGCTCTCATATTTGCATTAATACTGGCGGTATTAAACGTGTTTGTTAAACCTGTTTTATTATTACTTACGCTGCCCTTAACTATTATTACGCTGGGTTTATTTCTCTTTGTAGTGAATGCTCTGGTTGTATTACTGGCCAGCCACTTTGTTCGTGGATTTAGTATTGATAATTTTTGGTGGGGGCTACTTTTTGCTTTGCTTTTGTCTTTTATTACCAGCGTTGTTTTTAAACAGATTGATAAAGAAAAGAAAAAAGGAATTTTCTGAGCAGGTATTTCAAACCAATTTCATTATATATTTTACCGGATAAGTGTTACAGTTCCCTGTTTCCTTAGTACCTGGTTATTGTTTGGATTTCTGTATTGTAACATCCAGATATAAACTCCCATTTCAGAATAAATATTTTTAAATTTCCCATCCCAGCCTTTATTTAATTCTGTTGTGGTAAATACAAGATTACCGAACCGGTTGAATATTTTAAATTGAAAATCCTTTGCATTACATTTTACCAATGGTTTAAAGTCATCATTGAGGCCATCATTGTCGGGTGTAAAAGCAGTAGGTGTAAATACCTCGCAGGGGCATTCTTCAAACCGTACTGAAAAACTTTTTTGATCCTGGGAACAGGCGTTAAATGCCTGAACACGAAAATCGCCCGGTTCGCTGATCTCCCGGTACGAATAGATTAGTCCGTCACTCCATGAATAAGATGTAGCAGATGAAACAGCCGCATCTATTTTAATTTTAGTACCGATGCAGACGATCGTGTCCTTAATATATTCCGGGATGCGGACAATCGGATCGGGATCAATGGAAATTTGAGTGACGGCTGTATCCGTTTTGCAATATTTATAAACGATAGCTTTTATAGTATACACACCAACTGTTTTATAGTTGTGCGTGGGATTAATGCTGGTTGAAAAATTATTAGTACCGGAAGAAGGATCACCGAAATCCCATTTTACAGAATCAATCCGGGTTGAAAAAAGAGAGAATTCAGCGGGCAATCCCAGGCACAATTTCTTTTTAAAGGAAATTCCATTTTCCTTCGTAGAAAAACTGCCGGACCGTATATAATTTACATTGATAAACTTGTACACATTTCCAACATTCAAATAATTACGCCGGTAACCGGCATTCACCCTGTCTTTTTCAGGAAACTCTATTGCGTTAACGGTTTTATCCAGGGGTATTCCTCCCAGGTCACGAAGGCTGATATATATTTTTCCATCCGGTCCTAATTGAAGCGATCGGCGTATGATATAGCAACGAAAAGGACAGCCGCCTCTGTCAGGAAAGGAATTCATAACATACCTGCTTTTTTCAATTTCTGCTGACGACCCGGCTTCAAGATTCAATTGGTAAATATTGTGTAATTCTACACCCGTATATTCATTGCCATCCATTTGATTTTCGTAGGATCCATAATACAGTTTGGTGCCGGCTGGCGATATTTCAATATCAGTCAATAATTCTTTGGGGGGCAAATGCAGAAGAACCGGGTTAGAAAATAATCCCGTTTGGTTATTAAAATCATATACCAATATTTCATTCCTGCTAATAATGGGAATAATCAGTTTTTCACCATTCGCGGAAAATTTGATATTGCTATGGCCGGAATTAAGAGCTGAATGAGGAATAGCCAGGGGAGAAATGACAGGATTGGTACTAACCGATATTGCATTGATCAAAAAGCTTTTTAATACTCCATCGGAAATAGTAACTATCCATGTGTCGTTTCCATTACAATGAGCCATGCCTGCAAGCAGAAATGAGGTGTTGTTTGTTAGCACCGTAAAATAATTGTTGATGGTGGAAGGTTGCGGGTATACAATTTCTCCGGTATTGCCATTTCCAGCCATATTGATTGTTGTAAAGAGAAGTTTCCCTGCATTAACACTATAGCCCTTGCCTGTAGTAAATAAATAGTATAGTGAATCATTACCCGGCTTGGGACATACCAGGGGTAAAACAGTGTCAAGATCCAGCCAGGGCCATCTTCCCTGTATTCGGGGTAATTCCTGGGACGTCTTATTCCAAACCTTAATACCGTCAGTAAAAAAAAGAAGTTTGCCCGTTTTGTCGCAAATGGTTGAGGTGTAATAAGGAGGTTCTTTTCCTTCTATCACTTTATTGGTAACCGGAGTAGGAGGCGATGTATTAAAGTCCATACCGCCATGGTACCCAAAAAACCAGGTATTATATATTTTCTGTGAGTAAAGTGATTGCTTACCTATCGAACAGATCAATATCAAAAAAAATGTGATTCTTATTCTCATGTGTGCCGAACGGTAAAAATAAAGCTTTATGTGATAAAAGGATATTAAGTAATGCCCGCATAAATTAGGCAATACTTCATAAAAAAATTGGATCAAAATGTATGAATTGTTACAATTGATCAATAAATGTGCGAAACGGAAGATGAAATTTTTTTTGGCCCTGCTGATTTCATTTTGAAATCACACTGCAGGTTTTCCATTTCGGATTAAACCATCGGACTGCAACGATTCAACCCATCTATCATCGAATGTAATGATCGGCGCAACAATTAAATACGTTAATTTGCAGCATTTAAAAAATCAACGAATGAATAAAAACCAAAACCATACAGAAAAAAGATACGGAAAGACCCTTCTGTTACGAATGAATACATTCCCGTCTATAATGATCCTGCTTTCAATAATCATTTTATCTTCCTGTGGGGGCCCTTCGGAAAAAGAAACGATTGATGAAACTGCAACATCTGCCGGTGCAGCAAGCCTGGTATTACCTGATGGATTCAGTGCTGCAATTGTAGCTGACAACCTGGGTAAAGCCCGGCATATAGCAGTTACTTCAAAAGGAGATATATATGTGAAGCTGGCTGGATTAAAGGATGGCAACGGGATTATATTTCTGCATGACACAAACGGGGATGGAACTGCTGATGAAAAAACCGGGTTTGGAAATTATGGCGGAACAGGCATATACATTAAGAATGATTACCTGTATGCAGCTTCCAATGAAGAAGTTTACCGGTATGCTTTGGACAATGATGGTAAAGTAAAAGATACCAACCAGGTTGAAAAGATCGTAACCGGATTGATAGACCGGGATCAGCATAATACAAAATCGCTTGTGCTGGATAATGATGGAAATATTTATGTTAATATCGGAGCGTATTCTAACGCCTGCCAGGAGCAGGATCGTACAGATGGTTCACCCGGCATGCAGCCTTGCCCCATCTTAGATTCAGCTGCTGGCATCTGGCAGTTTAAGGCGAATCAACTCAACCAATCCTATGGCAATGGAGTTCGTTATGCCACTGGATTACGTAATGTGGTGGGCCTTGATTGGAACAACGACAAGAACCAGTTGTTTGTGATGCCGCATGGAAGGGATATGCTTTTCCAATTGTATCCAAAATTATTTGATGAAAAGCAGGGGGCTGAACTTCCTGCCGAAACCATGTATGCGATCACTAAAGGGGATGATGCAGGCTGGCCTTATATTTATTACGACCATTTGCAAAAGAAAAAAATACTGGCCCCGGAATATGGGGGTGATGGTAAAAAAACATCAGGAGAAAAAGTGATTGATCCTGTTGCTGCATTTCCCGGCCATTTGGCTCCAAATGGGTTATTATTCTATACAGGTAATATGTTTCCCGACCGTTATAAAAATGGAGCTTTCATCGCATTTCATGGATCATGGAACCGATCACCTGAGCCACAAAAAGGATATTTTGTTGCCTTTGTTCCTTTCAGCGATGGCAAGCCTTCCGGCGAATGGGAAACTTTTGCAGACAACTTTGCAGGATCTGAAACCATTAAATCACCGGGTGATGCCCAACACCGGCCTTGTGGACTAGCCCAGGGCCCTGATGGTTCATTGTATGTAACAGATGATGTAAAGGGAACGATATACCGGATTACGTACAAAGGAAAATAACAAGAAAGGATAACACTAACGATTATTCCCTTTCCCTGGAATGTTTTGTTGAATCATATAAAAATTTAATTTTTACATGAAGAAAATTGTAGTTGTTGTTTCGCTGGTTTTAGTAGCCGCAATTTCCGTTATTACGGGCTGTAAAAATTCCTCAGCTAACCTGGAAGCGTCAGTAGAAAGGGGGCAAAAAGTGTATGGGCAATACTGCCTGAGTTGCCACCAGGAAAATGGAAGTGGTGTGCCGCATTTAAACCCTTCGTTAATTCAAACTTCTTATGTTTTAGGTGATCCGGCGCAATTAATAAAAATTATCCAACAAGGTTTAAGTGGTGTAGAAATTGATGGGGAAACGTTTTCAAACCCCATGCCTTCCTTTGAAAAAGTATTGAATGAACAACAAATGGCTGACGTGTTAACTTATATCCGAAACAGTTTTGGAAATAAGGCCGAGGCCATTTCCGTATTACAGGTACAGGAAGTATTGAAGACAAAGTAAAAAAGCAAATCTTTTATACTAAAAATACTTCGGCATACTTCATGTAATTTTTATTCTTTCGGGAGAACAGAAAAAAGACCCGGATATTATGATTTTTAATCTGGCTGGCCAGACTGCAACATTTTTTTATTTTGATATCCTTTCATAAGACAACCTGTATTTATGAGTTTATTTGTCATCATTACCATTCTTGTTGTTATAACAGCTGTCTTTGCTTATTTAAATACCCGGTTTCTTAAGCTGCCGGAAACCATTGGGATGATGATCATCGCACTTATTTTTTCATTATGCCTGATCAGTGCCGGTACGGTTTTTCCTTCAGTTTCAGAGTTTGCTACCCGTTTTATAACCAGTATCGATTTCAGTAAAGTTTTATTAGACATTATGTTGAGCTTCCTCCTTTTTGCGGGGGCTTTACATACCGATAATTCAATGTTAAAGGCCAAACGCCGGCCTATAACTGTTTTTGCCGTATTAGGTGTTTTATTATCTGCTTTTTTGGTGGGGTCATTATTGTATTTATTTCTGCAATTATTTCTCACCCCGGTTGACTTCCTTTATTGTTTATTGTTTGGCGCTTTGGTAGCGCCTACTGACCCCATTGCAGTCCTGGGCATATTGACAAAAGCGGGTGCGCCCAAGGATATAGAAATCACCATTGTTGGAGAATCGCTGTTTAATGATGGTATTGGCGTTGTTGTTTTCTTGTTTCTTCTTGAGGTAATAACCATGGGAACTGAGAATCTATCATTTGGGGACACGACTTTATTATTGGTAAAAGAAATAGGTGGTGGAATTTTATTTGGATGGTTGCTCGGACTTATCGGTTACCGGATGATGAAAAAAATAGATCATTACCAGTCAGAAATTTTAATAACATTAGCGATTGTAATGGGTGGATATACGCTGGCGCAATCACTGCATCTGTCAGGCCCTCTTGCTATGGTGGTAGCCGGACTTTTTACCGGAAGCCGATCCAAAGGAGATGCTATGAGTGACACAACGGAACTATATATTTATAGATTCTGGGAACTAATCGATGTGTTGATGAATGCCATCCTGTTTGTTTTGATCGGTCTTGAATTATTAACTCTGGAATTTAATTCCAATTATTTAATTGCCGGTTTAGTTGCCATTCCAATCACCTTAATAGCACGTTATTTGTCTTTACTCTTACCGGCCACGCTGTTTAAAAAATATATCCATACTGACCATAAAACAATTAAGCTGATGACATGGGGGGGATTAAAGGGCGGGCTCTCCATTGCCATGGCCTTATCCTTAACAGCGCCGCTACCTAAACAACAATTTGTTTTTATGATTTATGTTGTTGTTTTGTTTTCAATTATAATCCAGGGATTGACCTTAGGAAAATTGATCAGGAAAATGTTTTAATTTTTTTTCTGTTGATCAGAACCTCTAAAAGGCAGTTGTTCGTTTATTGAATTAAATAGCGGCACCGGTTTGTATTACCGGAGGCAAATTAACCGTTACTACTTCTTCAGTAAATAAATCAAAAGATTTTTTGACCGGTTTATTACCGGGCCAGTGTACATGCACCAGCATTTCTGTTATGTTGTAGCTCACCGTATACAGGGTGCCGAAATTCTTTTCATAATTATAATTTAACAAAGGCGGTTGCAGAAATTTTTTCGTTATGGAATCTTCTGTCTCCGTTGAACGGGCATGTATGGATTGCAATAATTGTTTCCGTTCCACTGATGATGTAAGGGCGGCGTATTCCGGCCACTCCACCATTTCCTGGTGATTAGTTGCAAGTGGTGATTGGGTTATTACCGGCGCCCTGTCCGGTGAAAGGTATACGGTGGCATAATCACCTGTAGCGTCGGCCAGGGTGATATTATAAACCATATGAGCTGGCAGGGTCTTTAATTTAATCACTGCTTCCCTAACGGTAGAACTAGTTTCAAGCAGGTAACGGATCACCAGGGGAATTCCAAAACCATCCCCGGATGCTTTTCTTCCTCCAAAAGCCAGTGCGGCAGATAGTCCGTCTCCATTGATGCCGTCAAGTAAGCCCCAGTTACAATCACTCATGCCGATTACTGGTTTCAACCAATGCGTATGAAACAATACTGCTTCAAATAAATTGGGATTGTAATCATAATTACGGATCAGAAAAGTATTTTCCTTGTTCCAGGCCAGTAGAGAACAGCCGGCCATATAGGGCGGTGGACAATACATGCTTAAAAATCTTGCTTCCAGGTCACCACCTCCGGATAATGATACCAGGCTTTCATATACCGGCATTAATTCCGGCATATATTTTTGCAGGTTGGTAACCGAACTAAGATAACCTTTGCGGGCCATAACTCCTTCTGATAAAAACCATTGCTTATAAAAAGGCCAGGTCTTATTAAATAAGACCTGCCATTTTTTTCCCGGGCTGTTTTCCTCAACACAATTAAACGATAAAACCATATAATCAAACTTACAACATTTTAAATCCACCTATTTCCGGCTGCAGATTTTTTTGTTCCGTATTTTGTTGTAAGGGTTCTGCGTTAAATTTTCCACGCATGGCACTGATCCATTTTTCAGCACGGCCATTTAGTTTAAAGTTTTTTGTCATCAATCTTCCGCGCAATACCAGTATGCCTAAATCTGCACCTTCATAACGATAATTATCTTTGTCACTTATTCTCATAAAAAAGGCTTCGTTTTCCGTTTCAACCGCCCGTCTGTGCGTATCCATTCTTGAAAAGACAACCGTGCCATCCGTATTCATTTTGTAAATACCACTCCGGGGAGCTTCGGTGATCTTATCTACCGTTTTATAATTATGTTTTATAACCAGCTGGCTCCAGCTATCGATATTTTCTCTTCTGGCCCATCTTGCATTCAGGCTTTTTACGTTCAGCTCATACGGCTGATCCATCCATTCCAAAAGATGAAACAGGAATAAAGGCATATCAGATAAGGCGAATACTGCATGATTGGTAATAGAACTTGCACCTGTAATTCTTGGATTTAATTCACCGAGATAAATATTTTTTGTATCCTGGTCAATTAAAAAGTCCAGCTCAAAATATCCTTTGTATCCCTCTTTACGTAACTGGTCGCCGAAGAGCTGAGTGTATTCTCTTGCCTTTTTCCTGATGGTAGCATTGAATGCCTCCGGATAAATTTCATTACCACACCAACCGCCTTTGTAAGGAGTCAGTTCTTTGAAACCAACCAGCTCAGTCATCAGCGGGGCTACTATGGTTCCGTGTCTTGTAACACATGCTTCAATGGCACTTCCCCGGCAGTTGATGCGCTTCATGATTTTGACCTCTTCTTCTTTTATAATGTCCTTAGCATGAGTATTGAAATCTTCTTCTGTAGAAATGAAAAAAGTGGTATGACCTGAATCACCATATGGTGTTTGAATTACAAGGTCATTGCCCAGGTGTTCGCTGATACTGCGCAAATGCTGATAATTATCCACCTTCGATAATACATAGGGCACACAAGGAACTCCGGCCTTTTCCGCAATGCGGTTAGTATTAACCTTGTTGTCCATATAACTGCGCATCTCAGCTGAAGGGAAGCATATTTCAAGGCCCAGGTTTTTTGCAAGCTCTTCTGTTTTTTTATCAAACATCAAAAGCATGGCTTTTCCTCCTTTACCACGGCTGCGTATATAGTCTACCACTTCCTTATGCTCCAGTAAATAATTATTGATGTCTTCTATACTTTGAAATTCTTCATGTGGTAATTCTTCTTTTGGCGTAAACACATTTGGATGCTGGTTGTCGAAACAATTGATATAGGTAATAAACTTAAGGCCTTTTACCCATTCATCAGCTCCCAGCAAATTGAAGTTAGTGGCACCTATAAAATAGATGGGTGTATTGTTTGTATAGAAGTAACGTTTAATATCAGAGATTCCCTTTAATTTTTTTCCCTGTTTAATTAATTTTTCAGGCGCAGCCGTAACATGTGTATCTGAAAGGGATTGCTTTGTGTTTTCTTTTTTATCTGTTTGAGTAGTCATGTTTTTAATTTTTTAAGATGAATGGATAAAATCTTTTTTCTTTTTCGATAGGGGCTTAGCAAGGTTTGCAATACCGGTTTTATTTAGCAAAAGCATTTCCGGAGACGATGTTTCCGGTTCCAGGATTTCATTTCTAAAAACCAGTAACCCTAATTCAGGTCTGAAGCCATGTATTTCCTTTACATCAAGTGCCAGGAGAAAATCAAGTATAGCATGCGTCATTACCTGGCCGGGTACCAGCACAGGAAAGCCCGGTGGATAGGGAATTACAAACGAAGCGGAAATTATTTTTCTGTCTTTTTTCATATGCGCTTCACAATCTTCCAGCTTAATGTATTCACAGGCGTTTTCTTTATATGCCAGAAAATAAGCTTTGCGGATATTACCACCGGGTATGCCGGACACAGGCCTGAAATAATCATGATAATAGCTGAAATCGGGCAATGGTGGCGTGTCATATGTTAAGTGAGTGAATGCGCTGATTATGAATTTTCAGTTCTTCTTTATTGAATGAATGTAACTGGCTATCCAACTGATCAGCTATTTTAAGTAACACACTGATCAGGTAACTTACCGAACTCCTGGTGGTTCCTATATTGGTCATTAATAGTACGGTGTTGCGGGATGTTTTATTGATCTGTATGCTAAATTGATCCATCAAAAATTTATTCTTGAATGTATCTCCATCCACACCTGTTTTACCTATGTATAAATTGATCTTGGTAGGATCCAAAACAAATTCATCCTGTTCCCAGGCATTTTCCAATCGTTTCCACCCATTATCGGTGTGGTAATATTCTTCCTGCCCCGACTGCCTGTATTCATCGGGAATCAGATCTTTGATGGTCAAGTATGGAAAAATATTTATGCAGTTTCGGATGATCGGTTATCCTGGCTCTTAGCAGCATGGCCATCTCAATACTTTTTTCAACCAGTTCATATCCTTCAAACATAACCTGTCTGCGTCCCACATCCAGCGAAGCAAGGATCTGGTAGTTAGCTGAAGTGGATGTATGAGTCATATACGCTTCATGGAAATTTCCTTCTGTTTTTCTTTCAAACTCCTCATCATAGATATGGATCATAGATCCTTGCCTGAAAGAGGAAAGCGTTTTATGGGTAGATTGAGTGGAATAGACCCTGATCTTTACTTTCGCCGGATCCGGCATACCCGGAATTACCGGGTCCTTCTCCTGCTTTTTCATCAAGGCCATGTTGTTTTTTATAAGCATCCTTGTATTGATCACTGCTGTACTTCTCGCATAATTTATGGGCTACAAACATGGCCGTTCTTTGTTTGTACGTATGTGTAAATGCTGCGAAAGCAAACCAGGCTTCATCCCATAGAAAAATCATATCAGGTTTGATGGCCAGAATTTCTTCCATTACTTTCTCAACGTTATAAACCAAACCATCAAAAGTGCAGTTGGTCAGAATAACCATTTTTACTTTATCCAGCCGTCCTGCTTCTTTAAGTAAAAGCAATTTTGTCTTTAATAGTATTCAAAGGCACTGCGCCGTACATGGAATATTTTTCTAGAGGATAGGAATCAAGGTAAACCACATTGGCACCGGCAAGCACCATGGCATAATGATGAGATTTATGGCAATCTCTGTCTATTAAAACAAGATCATCCGGTTCAACCAATGCCTGCAAAACAATTTTGTTTGATGTAGATGTTCCGTTAGTAGCAAAAAAGGTATGACGGGAACCAAAAGCTTTTGCTGCCAGTTTTTGTGCTTTTTTTAATGGCCCGGTAGGTTGCAAGCAAAGAATCAAGGCCACCTGTAGTAGATGATGTTTCTGCCAAAAATAAATTTCGTCCATAGAATTCACCAAAGTCATCAATCCAGTTTGATTTAAAAACAGAGTTTCCTCTTGATACCGGCATGGCATGAAATACACCGGTTGGTTTCTTGCTATATTCTTTCAATGCCGTATAAAACGGTGTCTCAAAACGTTCTTTTATTCCCATTAAGATACTGAGGTGTAGTTCCTGCAGGTCTTCCATACGATAAAATATGCGGTTAAAATTTTGCAATACACTATCTGATAAACCGTTGATCGGAGTGTCTGTAACATAATATACATCAAGTTCGGGTCTTATTTTTCTTATGGCTTCTCCCAGTAGAGCACTCAGGTTTTCTTCGTTTACATCTTCATAAGAAAGGTCAAGTACCTGCGAAATAAATGGCTTGATCGTGTTATTTATATTTTTGGATTTGAATTTTACTCCATAGCGGATAACGCACACTTGTATATTGGGATTAAACAACAGGGCGATCAACGTGTCCTGGAATGATTTTGCAAAAATGGTATTGTAATAAAAAGGATCCTTATCCTCTCTCAATTCTGATAACTTTTCCTTCATCTCCTGCTCTTCGTTATAGGATAACCTGTCTGTAAAAACAACTTCAAAATATCTTTTCTTTAATCGCCTGGCCTGGGTTTCGCCTTCTTTTTGATTCAGGAGGGAACCCATGTATTTTAATGAATCCGGGTGTTGCCGGTAATCTTCGCTGACCATAGCACGTGTAATATCAGTAATGGCCTTTGAAAGCAGTGCATAGTCATCCTGTTTCAGCAGGTTGCCTAAGCCATTTACCGTATCAATTCCGGGGAAAGCCCAGTAGCATTCTATTGATTTAAGAGCCTTCAGATTTTTTTCAATCAGCAATTTTAACTCAGGGCTTTTATCTTTAATCCTGGTGATCTCTGTTGTTTGTTTTTTCAGCGAAGTCCACAAAGCCATCCTGAACTGGTTAATATTGTAATAATGGTTGCTGGTAATATTTTCTTTTATATTTTTTGTCATAATTTTTCTTTTAGCTGTTATTGCCAGGTGTCTGTATCAATGCCATTATATTGCAATACTTCTGTGATCTGTTGCATTTTTATTCGAGTAGGTTTTATAAGCGGTCCCAGCGTTTCCAGGTAAGGCGTTACTTTATTTTGATATACGGTAAAATCAACGCTGCGGTCTCTGAAACTTTTAAGCGGCTGACCCAGTCGTAGTATCCCGTTTTCCCTACTTCTTTTTACCCGTTCAAGATCAATTTCTATTGGTATTATTTCTTCACCGGTACTGGCCTGGTACAATATTCTGCCGTCGGGACCACAAATAATAGAGCGGCCCGTTCCACCATCACCCAATCCATTAATGTCAAAAACATAACATTGATTGATAGCAGCGGTAGCCTGCACAATAGCTAATTCCACATCCCGGTCGATGGTCGCAGTCATTGTTGGATGAAGGATAACTTCAACACCACTGGCTGCCAGCGTACGTGAAGTTTCCGGAAACCAGATATCATAGCAAATAGTAATTCCGAAACGGCCAACATCAGGTATGTCAAAAATCAAAAATTCATTTCCCCCGGAAACACCTGTTTCATAAGGATAAAAAGGAAACATTTTATTATACCGGCCGGTAATTTCCCCAAAAGGATTAATGACACTTGCCGTATTGAAAATCTGATCTTCCTTTTTCTGAAATATGGTACCGGGTATTATCCAGATGCCGTGCTTTTTTGCTATATCGCAAAATGCATTCTCCACCGCATTGGGTATGGACTGGGCATGCACTGTGGAAGGCCCGTATGTACATAATTCACTGAACATAACCATTTGTACCCAGGGATAAACCGAAGTAAGTACTTCAATTTTATGTTTCATCTGCTCCAGGTTTGGATGGGCGGCAGACACTTGCATCTGTATTCCTGCAATTGAAAATGGCGTCATAATTTGTTATTTATTTTTTGTAATTCTTGTTCTATAATATTCAGTCCTTCATTTAACCTTTCGGCAGAGATAACAAGCGGACTTAGTATACGGATCACATTTTTATATGTTCCGGCGCTAAGCAATAACAGGCCTCTTTGCAAACAGGCGTGAATTAGCTTGCTTGTTAATTCTCCATCTGGTTTTGAAGGATCATTGTCTTTTACTAATTCAATAGCCTGCATAGCACCTAATCCTCTCACATCTCCTATACAGGAAAATTGCCTCTGCATTTTTAAAAACCGTTCTTTTACTATGTGGCTGATGGCCATTGCTTTTTCATTTAATTTTTCTTTTTCCATAAAGTCAATCGTAGCAAGGGATGCAGCGCAACATACAGGGTTGCCAGGGTAAGTGCCACCAATAGTGCCTGGTAAAGCGGCGTCCATTATGTTTATTTTACCGATAACGGCGCCGATAGGCATTCCCGATCCCATGGATTTTGCCCAGGTAGAAAGATCAGGAATTACATTATAGTGATGAAAGGCTGCCCATTTTCCGGTACGGCAAAAACCACTTTGCACTTCATCAAAAATTAAAACGATGCCGTGGCGATCGCAAAAATTTCTCAACCCTTGTATATATTTTTTTGAGGCAACATTAAAGCCCCCTTCACCCTGCACCAGTTCAATAATAACAGCAGCCACCTGGTTAGCAGCCACCATCGAATGTGTTATTTTTTCCAGTTGGTCTAATTGCTGATTAATAAATTCGTCTTCATCCAATCCCATTCCTAAGTGGTAATAGTCCGGGAAAGGTATCCGGTATACTTCCGGTGCAAAGGGTCCGCAATCTGCTTTATAATTTACTTTAGAAGTAAGTGACATCGCCATCATAGTACGACCATGAAATGCTTCAGTGAAACAAATTATGGCTGAACGCCTGGTGGCCTGCCTTGCAATTTTAATTGCATTTTCCACGGCCTCAGCGCCGGTATTGGTAAGCATTACTTTAGTTGCGTCGCCATGTGGTAAAAGGGATGCGAGTTTTTCACAGAGTTGGATATATACTTCATAGGTAGATACGTGAAAGCAGGAATGAATTAATTTTTCTGCCTGCTCCTGAATAGCCTTTACCACCGGTTCAGGACAATGCCCTGCATTAAGCACACCGATACCACCTCCAAAATCAATCAGGTTATTTCCATCAGCATCTGTTATCAGATCCTGGCTGGCTTTCACTACAGTTGTTGGACAAAATATCCCCACACCATCAGCAACAATTGCTTTTCGTCTTTTGAATAATGCTTCCGTTTTTCGAAAGCTCAATTTTTTTTCAGCTTTAATAGCTGAATCATATACTTTCATATTCTTAAATGTTTTTATTCGGGGTAATAGGAGATCTTTCCTGGCCTTTGAGGCTGATTTGCAGGCTATAGCATATACTGCACGATTATATAGAATATACTAAAAAAAAGCCGTTAAAAAAAATGAGTTTCAATAATGTATTAGTCGTTATGGATGAAAACCCTGCCCAGACTGTATTTTAAGGCTTTCAATAAATTGGATAATGGGAAATATTTATTGGTATTATTATTTTATTCAAGATGAAGAATTAATTTTTTCGGAATAATAAATTAATTCAGATAAAGGCATTTAAATAATGTTGTAGTACTATTTAAGAATATAAATAAATAGTTGGGTGATCTTTTTTTCCCGATGGCAACCGAATATTTTAATTGATCAGTCTTTTCCATTTTATATCTTCTTCCATACTCTGTCTTACACGGAATAGGGTGATCTTTCGGATGAGTGCAAGGGGCAGTGGTTTATCCAATGGAAATTGAATGGATGCAGTGGCGGTTTTATATTTTGAAAGACTTTTTTCAAAAGCTTTAACAGCGGAGGGAGTAGGGTAGAACCCGATATGATTTTTGAATATTGCAAATGTGACCAGGATCCTTTTATAAGAAAATGCCGGCATACCCCACTTAATACTTTCCTTTGCTCCAGGAGCTGCCTGTCTTATGCAATCAAGCAATTCAATTAATTTATCCTGAGCATGTTCCGGTGCTTCTGCAATATAAGCTGCTATAGTTTTGGGTTTAGGTAATCCTTTTTTTGAAACCATGGATTAATTTATTTTTTGCCATGACCTGGTGTTTCCTTATTATAAATATTTCTCTTTTCGACGTTAAAACTTTCAGACTTTGGTTAGTTTAAAGATCAATAAAGTTCTATTCCCCTGGTACTAAATGTAAAAGTTCCATTCCAGTTGATGAACGTGGTTTAAAACCTGTCCATGGTTTTTCATTTGATTTTTCCGGCAGGTCCAAATATTTATTATAATCTTTTCCTTGCAAATAAATACCAAGAAAGGTCGTAACAAAATGCTGGTTAATATTATTGATCTTCCTTTCATTCCAGCCAGGTTCAGCATAATGATCATAATCCCTCGATAAAGAACCAGGTTTAAGGGTGGCAACCGGCGGCGGATTTGGCGCTGTATTATGTCTTGCATTTTCATAGGTGAGTAAGTACCTGTTGGAATTGATAAGGCCATTGAACATTGCTTTTGTTCCTTTTTCATATCCCGAGATATCATCTAAATTTCCGGCAACAAATAATACAGGAACCTTCACTGCTTTTAATCCTTCCAAATCCCAAACACCCCGCTGCATACCCCAGGGCGCAAATGCCACTATTGCTTTTATGCGATCATCCATGGATTTCTTGTAGTCGGCATTATTTGTGGTGCGAACCACAATGGCTTTACTTCCGCCTGCGATAGAAGAAAAGAAAGTGGTCAGTTGATCACTATAGCCTGCACCGGCCGCATTCATTACTCCATAGCCACCCATGGAATAACCGATCAGTGCCGTGTTCTTTGCATCTGCTATACCCGAAAGAAAATGATTGCTGTTTGCATTTCCGGCATTTGCCAATTGATTCAATATAAATAAAATGTCTTTCGACCGGTTTAATAAAGTACTGGCAAAACCTTGTTGGTCGCCGTGCGTGGATTCTGTATGATCTATAGCGGCTACAACATAACCTTTGGAAGCTAAATTTTCTGTGAGGTAGGAAAGAAGAACCCTGGAGCCGGGATACCCGTGCGAAACGATTACCAGCGGAAAGGCAGAAGAATCAGATACAGGACGTGCATCCCTTATTGCTCTTCCGGAAAAAGTAAACGGAATTACAGGCCGGGTAGAATCAAGAGGATTTCCAAAGGAATCTTTATAGGTTGTTATTTCTTTTGTTCCGTCAGCCAGGATAGCCGGGTACCAAATTTCCACCTTAAGCGGACGATCATAAAGCGGGTCGACTCCCTCTTTTGATTTCAAAATATTTATCTGTCCCTTGTTTACAAAATTTAATGTACGCACACCCACATGATATTTACCCCTGTATGCCAGCTCCGGTGCATCGGGCAGCGGATCACCATTGAAAAAAGTTTCCGGCGATGGCAACGACATTTTATTTGTTGTACAACTCTGTAAAAAGAAAATAAAAGAAGTGACCAGGAAAAGGCGGGATGAAGAATAGTACATACTCATAAATATTAGGAATGGAAACTTTCGATTATCAAATGTATAGGATTGGAATCATAGGAATTTTAAAAAAATTATAGAAGAATAACATGCAGCAATGTCGAAATTAGCCAGTTCATAAAAAATGATCAGGTTTTATGATTTGATCATTAATTATGTAACCCAGAACTGGAACTACAAAGCCTGCGGGCTCAATTGAATCCTCATTTTATGTTTAATTCCTTTAATGCCATACAGGAGCTCATACTACTAGATGAAAATGAAAAAGCACAATCCTACCTGGCCAGCGTTCGCCAAATTGTTGCGGATGTTATTGGAAAATGCAGAGCGTCCTTTTATTCCGGTACAAAGAGAACTTGATTTTCTTCAACTGTATCTTTCCCTGGAAAACCTGAGAATTCCCGATCTCCAATATTCCATAACGGTTGACCCTGTAATCAATACTGAAAAAGCCATTATCCCCAACATGATCCTGCAGCCCTATATAGAAAATGCGATATGGCATGGATTATCTCACAAGAAAAGCAACAAAAAATTGGACATCCGAATTACAAAACCAAATGGAATGGTGGAATATGTAATTGAGGACAATGGTGTGGGAAGAAAAAAGGCGGCAGAATTGAAAAGTCTTTTTCGTAAAGAACATAAATCAAAGGGGATGGAACTTTTATCGAAACGCTTTAAGCTACTGGCAAGGGAATACGGGTCAGATATAAGGGCAGAATATACCGACGTGATGAATAAGGATGAGATAGCCGGTACCCGGGTAACGATCAGGGTGCCGATGGTATTTTCCACAGAAATTAAAATAACGGGAGTATGATACGTACAATCATTATTGATGATGAGCCTTCAGCCATCAATGTGTTATCGCTTTTGCTGAAAAAAAAGTGTAAGGAAGATGTAGAAGTTATAGCCACCTCCACTTCACCGGAAGAAGGAAGAGCTTTAATTGTGCAGCAGCAGCCCGATCTCGTTTTCCTTGATATTGAAATGCCGGGTATGACCGGCGTAGACCTGCTGCGGTCTTTTGAAAATCCCGGATTCAGGGTGATTTTTGTCACAGCTTATGATGCCTATGCTGTAGAAGCTTTTCGGTTGAGTGCTGTTGATTATTTATTAAAACCGGTTGAAGGAAATGATATTGTAAGAGCGGTTAATAAAATTAAAACAGATATTATTAAAAATCAAAACCCAATCAGTTCGCGGTTGCAGCATCTTGAAAAAATATTCCTGCAAAACGTTCAATCCGCCGGTACAAAGATTGGAATAGGAATGGCCGATAAAATTGTGTTTATTAATATTCCGGATATCCTGTATTGCGAAGCCAGTTTGGCTCGTATACAAATGTTTTTTTGAAGGATGGAACCAAATTGATGGCTTCTAAATCCCTGGGGGATTTTGAAACCCAGCTAACCAGTCATCAATTCTTTCGCATTCATCATTCTTATCTCATCAATTTAAACCAGGTAAAAGAATTCCAGCGCCACGATGGGGGATATGTTATTATGGAAAACAATAAACACCTGGAAGTATCTCAGCGTAAGCGGAAAGATTTTTTGGAAGCGATTGATGATTCCGTAGTTTAAAATCTTTCTGTTACAATTGCAACGCCTTTGTAAATTTTTGTTTGAGTAGTATCCCTGTAATTTGGAAAATGTTCAGGGTTCGATTTTTAAAGTTGCCACAACCTCAGGGTAATTGTCCCAATCTAAATTCAGAGAATTGTAAACCGATTGAGGAACATTAATACATCTGAACTGGTAAGTTAATACTTCATCTACTGCCTGTATAAAAGCAAGTTTGCCCTCGTGCGTTTTAATATATTCATTGAATGCAAATAACAAAAAATAGGTGGATCCGGAATCGGCGTAGGATCCTGCCTAAAAGGACAAAACATTTTATTTTTATTGTCTGATCAGGGGATATCATTATTATAAATATATTTTTGGCTTAGTAAAAAAACAGGTGAATGATTTTTCCGGTAAGATTCAGATTTGGTTACATAGTTCAAAAATGTAAAGCAAAAAATGAGTAATAACAGAATAGAAAAGGCCTTTGAGCTTTTTGATAACTATAACCGGCAGGATCCCAACCTGATAAAATGGGATAATATGGATTATCCGGCTGAATACTTTTATGCATTGCAATTATATAATTGGGTAAAGAAACTGGAACCCGCGGCGGGAGAAGATTTACTGCTTGCCTCCAGGTGCCAGCATATTGGAAGATGGAAAATTCCAAGGAGCCAGTATCCATCCGGTAAGGCGGGTTATTACAAATGGAGAAATGATCTGGCCAGAATCCATTCGGAAATTGCAGGTAATTTATTAAGCGGGGCTGGTTACGGTCAGGAAGAAATTAAGGCCGTTCAGCACATACTGCTGAAAGAAGACTTGCGCAATGATGAAGTGGTGCAGGTAATGGAAAATGCATTGTGTCTTGTTTTCCTCCAGTTTCAATACGAAGAATTTATTACAAAACATGATGAACCGATGCTGATCCGGATATTACAGAAAACCTGGAAAAAAATGACAGAGCCCGGAAAACAAGCGGCCGGAACGCTTAAATTCGGGGAGAAGGGGGAATCCTTGTTACTTAAAGCACTGGCCAATAATGCTCCCTACGAAAACTAGATAAAGTGATTTACTCCATGGAATTCCAATGCTTCTCGGGAAATAAAACAATGAATAAATTCTGGGTTTTATCTTTTCATATTGAATTTCAGAAGTATAAATGTACAGAGGGAGATAAAAGTTTTGTTGTTGAGCAACCAGGAGACGATGATGATTAGGGTTGAAAGGTGGGCTCTTTTAAGACAGTAGTAACTTCATCGGGTATTCCATCTCCCTGATCTTTTTCATATTCCACATAATACATATCCAGGTCGCCCAGGTTCTTTGCATGTATCTTTCCACGGTAGGTGCATTGAAAACGATCTTTTATTTTCTCATACATAAATGCTGAAACATTTACCTTGCCCGGAGTGCCATTGCTTTCCATACGGCTGGCAATATTTACCGAGCCACCCCAGATATCATAAGCATATTTCTTCTTTCCTACAACTCCTGCCACTACAGGCCCAACATGCAAGCCAATCCTTATTTCCCATGGTTGTAATCCTTTATCCAACCGCATTGCATTATGTTTTTGCATAAAGGATTGTATTTCCATGGCCGCTTTAATTATTTTATATATATGGTCAGGGTCGGGTGACGGAATATTGCCGGCACACATATAAGCGTCACCGATGGTTTTAATTTTTTCAAGACCATACTTCTCCATTATACTGTCAAATGCAACAAAACATTCATTGAGGTCCTCCACCAATTGCCCTGGAGATAGCTTGTCTGCAATAGCTGTAAATCCTTTAAAGTCGGTAAACAAAATAGAAACGTCTTCAAAATGACGGGGCTTCGACTTGCCGCTGACTTGTAATTCAGTGGCCACTTCTTTGGGAAGTATATTCAGCAGCAAATGCTCGATCTGATCTTTTTGTTTGTCCAATATCTTGTTGATCTTTGATTTTTGTAAATAATTTCGATAGATTATAAATGCGATGATCAGTAATAGTCCCAGGCCGATGGTGACACCGATCCGGGCTTGCCTTTCTGATTCAATCCTGGCTTCTTTCAAACTGATCTCTACTTCTTTTTTCCCCAATTCAAAATCGAACTGAAGCTGGTTAAGTTTCTTTTTGCTTTCTATGTTATAAAGAGTGTCTTTAATGTCAGAATAAAGAGATTGGTACAGGAAGGCACTGGAAAAATCTTTCTTTTTTGAATAGGCTGTGGCCATATCCTGGTACAGGTCTTTTAATTCAATCTTTACATCATCCAATCCTTCGGCAATTACTTTCGCTTTGCTGTAATAAGTAATAGCGAGTGGGATGTCTTTTTGCTTCACGTATACATCTGCTATTCCTCTCAGGCTTCGGATGATCTGTAAATTATCATCAAACTTTTGAGCAAGTTCCAGCGCTTTATTATGGCTTTGCAATGCTTCAGAAAACTTGCCTTCCTTCAGGTATACTTTTCCTATACCGTTGTAGGAAAATGCTGCTGAGAAATTATTGCCGGCAGCTTTTATTGCCCTGTGAAAATATTCAATCGCCTTCTCATCATTATAGCTATCGAAATAAATTTCACCAATATCACCGGTGATAACGATATAAGCTTCTGTATTCCCGTTTTTTTCTACCAACGGTAATGCTTTCAGGAAATAATCCAGGGCTACAGGGTCTTTTTTATTGTGATAGATGCTGCCGACATTTATCAGGGCTGAAATCATGCGCAATGTATCCCCGATTTTTTCAGCTATCTGGAGCGATTTTAAACTGTATTCAAGTGCTTTTGCATCTGCTCCCTGGTTAAAATAAATGGCCCCTATATTGTTCAGCATATTGGCTATGCCAACATCATCTTTAATTTTCTCGAAAACCTGTAGGGCCTGGCTCCAGTAATCCAGGGTTTCCACATATTTTGCCCTGATATAATAAACCATGCCTATGTTCTTCAGGGCATAGGCTTCGCCGGAAGGGTAGTTGGTTTCCTCAGCTATTTTTTTTGCCTGCTCGGAAAGTTTGATTGCTTTGGCTGAGTCGGTGCCTACCAGGCGTTTACTTTCATCCAATAATTTATTGACGGCAGAAGTATCCTTCGACAGGTTCATTTGCCCGTTTAATGCAAAGCCGGAGATTAAAAAGAGGATCCATAAAAGTGGTTTCTTCCGATTCATTAGCGGGTTACTTTGAAAAAACTGGCTGGTACGAATTTAATAAAAATGCAGGAAAGTAGCCTGGCTACTTTCCTGCATAGATGTTACATTTTCATAAACCGGTATGTTATCGTGCCGGCGATTGTTTTGGCTTTTATGAAATAGATTCCTTTTGCCAGGCGGGATACATCCAGTTCGTAAGAATTGTTATTTAGTTTCCTGGCGTGTACCGGGCTCATTCTTCCTGTCATATCAAACACCTGCAGGTCATTAACTGATTTCATTTCATTTTTCAGTTGCAGTCTTAACATGTTAGTGGCAGGATTGGGATACATTTTATCCTCTGTGTTCTTTAAGTCTGGTGTTGCAACAGGTACAGAGCGTGTGCCAATAGCCGGCCTTGCAATAAGTTCGACTGTCTCACAAATGATAACCCGTACGTTGTCAATATTACCTATAAAATATGCGTTATCATCCTTTGCGTCTCTGCCAATTTCTGTAGGTAAGGAGCCATTTAAACTAACCACATATTGCGTATTGCCGGTGGCTTCTAAAACTCCGTCCACGTACAATCTTAAAGTAGTGCCTTGTCTTTCTCCCTTAATAAAATGCCACTCACCATCATTTACTAAAGTTTCAGACAACAGGTTTACTATATTGAATCCTTCAGCCCCGCTGTACATCATAAAATACGCCTTGCCCGGAGCTGCTCCTACCTCATCATAAGGATAGGAATGAATACCGCCGATCTTCAGGATATATTCCCATCGATCGATGTTTTCATTCTACGCTGGTTAATGATCACCATAGGTTGATCGGAGGTCGTCCTCACCCAGGCACTTACAGAAAAATCTCCGGTTCCGGAAACGGATCCGCCTGTTCCTGTTGCAATATAACCGGCTCCGTCAAACTCAAAACTATTAGAACCTATTAATCCTTCACCAGTAGCTGATACTTCTCCAACGGGTTCTCCGTCTCCATTTCCTATAGCATCATCGAAGGTTTCATTGCCGGTCCACATATGTCCGGTAATGTCGCATGGATATTCGGATACAGTTAACGTACCATTCTGTAAAGTCACTTCGTAATTGGGATTATAACCAACGCAACCATCAATGGTAATAGGATAATCGCCTGGCTCTGATTCTTCGTTTGCTATCGAACTCGCTATAATGCCTCCAGTTGGAGCAATATTAACAGCGACTACAGCAATGGCGTAGTCAGGATTGGTGTTGTGGACAGGGTCTGTCAAACTGTCCAGCAATAATACCACCAGGTGGATTCCTGTGTGATATAATAAACACCCGGTGTTGTTGGTGCAGTAAAATTCAGATTGAAGGTGCCCGAACCCCCATTCGCTTCGAAACAGGCGTTAAAAGTATTGGCTTCCGCACCATTATTCATTCCAAGATGAATCTGAGTTATACATCCCGGGCAATATTCTTCACCAAACTCATCATAAATGGGATCATACACTGAGTTGTAATCTCCCGTCAGCGTAATGGATTGGCCTGGGGTGGCATTGATAACATTCGTCCCATTATTTATTGATACATTGGTATAAGTGGTAGTTCTGTTCAAGTTGGTTCATACTCTTTGGTGATGGTGGAATTTCAAATGGTACACAAACAGATTCTTCCGTATCGTCCCCAACCAATCCATCATAAGTTATCGTTAATGGTGGATTAGGATCTCCAGGTAATCTGTTTTTATCATCAGCCGTAATCAGCAATGCTTTTTTAGTGATCTCCAGATTGCCATCCTGCAACAAGAGTGTGTAATCAGCAGCACTGCCTCCACTTAAAATCAATTGGATAATGGCCAACCCCTGTGGAGTTGTCTGCAACAGATGACGCTTCAGGTTCTGTTATATCCCCACTGTTATCATCATAAGCAAATCCTGAATAAGAAATAGTGAAGTCAGGATTATCCTCTCCATAAACTTTAGTGGCACTATCCGCTTTTGCTATAAGTAAGGAAGGCAATATGGTTACCTCACCCAATCCATAAGTCACTTCAAAATTCTCATTGACAAAGGCACCCGGTACCAGGTATTGTGTTCCCACATTCAAACCCGTGATCATGTTCATAGCAAACATACCACCTATACCGCCACCCTGCAGGTTGATATCATCTTCATCTACCAGCACCACCGTGTTGGCATTGTTATTCGGTCCGCTTACATCAAAGTTATTAGCTATCGGTTGCAACTGTCCGTTTACAATTGGCAGTTGCTGGCCATTGGTATAATTCCAACTAACCTGGTTAACCATAAATGTAAAGTCATCGCCTACAATTTGTCCATTGGCTATTGGTTGTAGTTGTCCATTGACCATCGCCTGCAATTGCCCGTTGACTAAAACATCCTCCTGGTTGGCGATCGGCTGTAGTTGTCCGTTGGCCATAGCCTGCAATTGTCCGTTGCTGAAAACTACGAAGTTTAGTTCACCATTATTTGCTATGGCCATCAGCTGGCCATTTACCATTGACAAATATTGCCCGGTGTTGGCTATTGCCTGCAACTGACCATTTGCTATTGGAATGTATACTCCGTTAACCAGGGCCTGTAACTGTCCATTGGCCAGCTTTCTTGCGCTTTCAACAGCAACTACATCGCCATTTGCAATAGGCTGCAATTGCCCATTCACCATTGCCTGTAACTGGCCGTTGGCATATACCCAGGTTTCAGTGTTTACGATCGCCTGTAACTGCCCGTTGACTAATGTGAAATCGGGAACAGGTGTTATCACGCCGTTCACCATGGCCTGTAACTGGCCGTTGGCAATAGGCTGCAATTGTCCGTTAGCGATTCCCTGCAACTGCCCGTTCTGAATGGACAGATCCGTTACCACCTGCAATGTATCATCAATCTCTACCATCAGCTGGCCATTTACAATAGCCTGCAATTGCCCATTGACCATGGGCTGCAGCTGACCATTTGCCATTGCTACCAATTGCCCGTTCACCATCGGCATCAGTTGTCCGTTCACCAAGGCCTGCAATTGCCCATTGGCGATTGCCAGTAGCTGGCCATTGACTATTGCCTGTAACTGACCATTAGCAACGGGTTGCATTACTATTTCACCATTTGCTATAGCTTGTAATTGCCCGTTGGTCACAGATAATTCTATGGTAACATTTTCTCCGTTGGCAATGGCTTGCAATTGTCCATTGGTAATGACCATCCATTCAGCATTTACCAATGCAAGCAATTGTCCATTTTGAAATACAATATCTTCAGCACTTACATATTCTCCGTTTACCAGGGCCTGCAGCTGTCCATTAACTATCGCCTGCAATTGACCGTTGACCATGGCCATTAACTGGCCGTTGACCATCGGTTGCAATTGTCCGTTTAGTGTGGCTTTTGCAGTGCCGTTGGCAAGAGATTTTAAATTGAGGAAGCCACGGGCACTTCCTTCCCCGAAGGTGGGTTCCATATTTGCGGAGTCAGGATACAGCTTGTAATTGTCTAATGAATTTCTTGATGCATTTACAATAAACCGCTGTTCACCCAATTGAGATATATCCAGTTCATTAGCCAGTGGTACCAATTGTCCGTTTTGTAATACAAACTTTTGTGCATTTCTAACGGCCTGGAAACTGGCCATCATGCTCATATTATACAGATCGGTAACAGAAACATTTGTTTCACTGTTATTCCTGTTTAACACCACAAGTGCATTATCAGCCAAAAACTTTTTGTGTAAGACGGCAACCTGTGCTTCCAGTTCAGTGGTTGGGTTTTCAGATTCCTCAAATTGGTAAGAGTAGGTGACCTCTCCCAGATCCTCACCATATTTGACGATCTTATTTTCCGGGGTAATTTTCAATGCCATTTTTCCAATAGAAAGTGTACCGGAAACAAAGGTGAAACCATATTGAGTTAACAGTGGATCTTCGTTATTTAGTTCTGTAGTGCGGAAAGGTCTGATGCCGTATAGGCCTGCCCTGCTATTCGCGTTAGCCAATGTACTTAAGCTTAAATTTTCTCCGTCCAGTTTAAGATCTTCCAACGTAAGGTCTGTTTGATTAATGGGAACACCATTTATCAGAATTTCTGCAGTGAATTCAGGGTTGGGTTGTCCATACTTGCGGCTCTTGCTTTCTGCACGTATGGTTACATCCGTTATTGAACTAAAGAAATGTAAAGCTTCAGAGAGGCCTCCATCCAATTCACTTGGGCTCTTGGGCGGATTATATAATTGTATCGGGGGATCTTCACCGTTAGGGATGGCCGGCACAGTTGCAGTGGCTTCAGTATTGCCAGGTGAAACAGTTGTTTCAACCGGTTCCCCGTTAAAATAAATTTCAGTACTACTGGTCAGGTATTTCCCAATTACTTTTACTGTGAAAGGTTCGGTACCATTTTGGGCACCGGGTACTACCGTTTCCAGGGCTGATATGATTGGCCTGGCATTGGCGATCTGGCTTATGGCTGAATCAGCCTGTACAAACCCATAACCGCCTTCAAATGTGTGATTGCCGGACAGGTGAGAAAACTTGCCCGCAGATGTTTGTAACTGTTCTCTTATTGTAGTGGGTGAAACAACAGTTTGCAAATTGAATTTCTTTTGACCCTGGATAAGTAATCCGGCCACTGCAGCAGCGTGTGGTGCTGAAGCTGAAGTGCCAAAGAAATTGGGATAAGGGTCTCCGTCATCAAATACTGCACCTCCCAGGTTTACTGTGGTGTTAACACCATTCGGAGCAATTAACTCTGGCTTATTACGCGTTGTAAAAGTGCCTCCTACCAGGGTAGGTGTTCCCCCCCTGGAAGAAAAAGAAGCCACACCCGGCCATACCGGGGTAACGGTGGGGATATTATCATATAACATGGCACCTACTGCTATAGCTCCTGCTGCATTTGGATGGCCAACAATAGTGGAGCCAATGTTCTGGTAATTCATGATCGTTGCGTTACCGCGGAAAATAATGTACTTGAACCGTACATTGGAAGTTCCGGTGGCACTTACCAACATCAGCTTTGCATTCGTTTCTTCAGTAACTGTAAAGGGACAAACTTCAAATGGATCACCAAATAAGTTGCTGCGATTGAATCCAAACAAAGTAAAACCATTGGAACCTACTAAATATAAATCCAAATCCGCCGTTGGCACACCCGGACTGCCCAGACTATGAAAGCCTTCATCCCATTGCAGTACGATAGTATAAGAGCCTGGCTTAAGATTTACGGTTTGATAAATATCAGCCGGTGTAGGACCAAACTGGTGAATTTTACCTGGTAACGGTATAATGGATGTATTGGTAATGGCATTAAAAATTCCATCGGAAGACCGGCTTCCAAAATTACCGGCTGAAGAAAAGTAAGTAACTCCTTGTGATACCACCTGGTCTACAGCCTGCGCAACTCTGCCATCCGTCAGGAAGGGTTCTGTAACGTAGGTAATATCATCCACGATAACGTCACAAGGTCCTCCTGCCAGGGAAGTGGAAGCTAATTCCTCAATCCCTCTTGCAAAATCACCTGCACTTAAGAACCCGGTACGAAAGGCCAGTTTTGCTTTGGGTGCCACGTCGTGTACAATTTGTAACATAGCTCTTCCTTCATCATGGCCCGATCCTGTTAAATCAGCAACTATCTGAACGGGTTCCGGATTTGGATTAACAGGTCCCGCTGTAGCTAAACCAGGAAGATCACCCTCATTCACATCAGCCTGTGCCGCACCGAGTGCATTATAGCTGTCTGAAAGAACTCCCACTTTTACACCCTCTCCGTCTAGTCCAAACCGCTCTCTTACATTGTTGGATCGCATCGTTAAGTCTCCCTGGGAGGTTACTTGTCCCACATTATTAATCGGCGGATAAAGCGGACGTACATATTCAATTCTTGTATTTCCGTTTAGTTGCGATAATTGGTTGATAGGGAAATAGCCAGTGATTATAAAAATATGCGGACCGTTATCGATGAAACCGCTCATACCTAAATTCTGAAGTTCCGTTTTCAACGTATTATCGTTTGCTACCTTGCTGATCACTTCAATCATCACATTGCCCGTTCCGTCTAAACGAAAGATTTCATTTTGAGGAATTGAAGTGATTGGATTTGGATTAAGTGATAAGGATAATAGTTCAGCACCGATCACATTATTAGGCGCATCCACTTTTCCTGATGCTGGGGGCGGATAATAAGGAGCAATATAGCTTGGATCAGCAGCCGGTGCCTGGTAGTTAAGTATTAAGTCATCCTTTATGTTAACTTGTTTGCCGCTCCACAAAGCTCCTATAATATGAGGAGAACCATCGGGAGAGGCTTTTGTATTGCCTACAAAGATGCCACCGTTTGGTGCCCATACATTCCCCAGCCAGGCGTATTTGTTGGCCACCTTATCTTTTGATCCTTTCAGATCAAATGAATTCCCGGCATAGGTAGAACCATTGCCATGCACCTCAGTATATATGCGGGCAGGAAAGTTTCCATTTTTTGTGCTTACTGAAAGATTTCCCCAACGGGCATCTTTTATAATAAAAATATTAATAGTACCCGTAGTGGTATTTTTAAAATCAAAAACAATTTCGTTTTCATTTGAGCCATTATCCACTTCATAAAAAATATAATTACCCGGTCCATTTAGTGTAAGTGTTTTTTTCCCGGACAACGCCAATTTTTTGTACTTACCCGGTTGAATGGTTTGGGTATTGCTAATCGTAGTGGTGCCCACCTGGTTATCAAATGGTGTGTTATTGGGCATTAATGGAAGCACCGGAAGGACCACATTATTTATTATACCTGCAGTAGGTGTGGGACCGGTATAATTTGTACCTGAAGGTGCAGGTACGGCCACCTGGCCGGTAACGGTTCCGGATTTTATATCGATCATTCCGTTGGCAGTGAGGTTGCCGGTTATTGCAAATTTTGTTCCTGCGGAAATAACGGGATTTGGATAATTAGCACCCGCCCTGTTTCCGAATATATTGCCAATAATTGAATTATCATTTTTAAGTACAACTCCATTGCCACTATAAATACCGCCATTTATAATGTTGGATTTTCCCTTGATGTCAACAAGGTGATTACTTCCTATGTTGCCGGTAATGGTGACCTTATTGTCGAGAAAGACTCCCTGTGTATTATTATAAGGATTTGCCGCTGCTCCGCCGCCCCAAACAGCGAAATCGGTTATCTTGAGATTTTGAGGTGTCTGGGCCTTAATTTGGTTCGCAGAAACCAGGCAGATAAGTAAGAACACAAAAACAATTCTCTGATAAGACAAGGTAAAATTCCACATAATTACGCAGTTTAGAATGGTACAATAGTTTAATGGTAAGATTGCAACTCTTTTTAAATATTCCGTTCTTAATTTTTAATTGACAGGCACCAGAACTTATTCAAACAACCTCGGGCAACATGCCCGGAGCCTGGTGTAATATTGGATTTCTTAAATGGAGAGTACGGGGATCAGGTAACGGGTTTCAACAGAATGTGAAGTTCTTAAAATTCTCAGATGGATAATGAATTTTTAAAATTAAACGGCAGACTTTACAAATTCAGTCTGGTTGCTGGCGGTTAATACTTATTTAAGATATGAAATTCAGGAAGTGTGGCAACATCCTTAATGTATCCGGGGATATATTTTATAACTAGGTATTATCCCTTAGCATAAAGATAATAGAAAAAAACAATTTTAATAATGTTTTATGAATTTAGGATAAGTTGCCAGACTTCTGTCTTCAAATTTCTTTCATTTTATAATAATGTAAAATATAAAACTTGCAAAGTTTTCCCCCACGAGGATTCTTTTACTTCATATTAAAAAATTTTATTTTATTATGGAGTCATTTTTCATAGCTTTTACTTCAGACTTTACCAGGTTACTATTACAGATATCCTGTTTTTTGCCACAAAAAATATCCGGAACGCATTAACTTTTTATGCCTTTTTAAAACAGTTTTAATTGGTGGATTCAGAAATCCGGAAATATAAGTTTTGCTTTCTTCCCGGTTTATCTGATGATTGCCATTTGCTGGTTCAAAGTAAAAATCTTTGAGTAAAAATAAGTATGGTTAAGGACGAGTTGGGCTGATTATTGTCCGGGAGGGTTAGTTTAGTTATCAATAGAATTATATTCTTCCCAACCGGGAATGATAACTGCAGTATGCCATTAATCAGATATTAATTATTTGCAAAATTGAGTCTCCAAATACATTAGTAAATTAATATGAAGACCCGGAGTGAAGAGTAATCGATTACCACAGGGTAAAATCATTTTCCGGCGCTGGTATCGCAGTTGATTTTAAACCATGGCCGGTAATTGTTTACCGGCCATGGTTTGACTGTTCCTGATAACAAAGAAAAATCCAGAACAAAAAAGTTTGTAATAAAACTATTGAATAACAAAAGTTGTTACACCTGAATTAAACTTGTTGGAGACTTGTATATGATAAGCTCCATTAGGAAGTTGCAGATCTTGCAGCTGGTAATATTTATTATTATTTAAAAATATCTGTTGCCGGGTATAAACAATACTGCCCTTTGCATCACGAATAATGAGTGAAGTGGGAGCATTTGTTTTGAACCGCAATAGTTCAAGCCTCATATTTGATGATGTGGCAGGGTTAGGATAAACTTTCACTTTATTGTCATATCCTGCAATTTTGACCAGCTGATGCGTTTCTTCCAACCTGTTTAATGCCCTAAGGCGGTACCAGGAAGTACCCGGGAAATCATTCTGATCAGAAAAGCTATAATCCTGGGAAAGATCGGGTACTGTCCGGCCTTCTATAATTCCGATGCTGTCAAACTTACCATTCGGGTTACCAAAACGCCTTTCCAATATATACCTGGTTCCAACAGCTTCTCCGGTCACTTCCCATTTGAGCAAAGTGATGGCATCATTAATCCTCAAACCATCCAGGTTGATTCTTTTTTCCGGTGTAAATTCAATTTTGCAATTAATATTGGCTGCCAGTAATTTTTTATAATTATCAAGAAACAACCGGGTAGATGCATTATCCCCTTTGGCCATCATGAACTGCCTGGTTTTTTCAAACAACCATTGTTGCTCTTTGGTCAGCGTATTGTTTGGATTCCTTTGCTTGTTGTGCCTGCACGCATTCCGAAATGAGCAGGGCCACAGCAAATAAGAGTATACTTATTTTCATAATTTTAAATTTTCATCCTGAATAATTTTCCGGATCAATTAATATCATATTCATAGTTGGTGTTATTCCCGAAATCTTCCCATTTTATTTCAGAAAAATTCAGGCTGACGTTTTCTGTTTGTTTTTCGCAGGAGTTATTGGCACCGCAACTACTTCCGTAGCTTACTGATGTTACAATGACATCTTTTATGGTGATTTGGTAATAGAGGGTCTTAGAAGAATTATAAAACTTCAATTTTATTTCGGGATAGTGTGTGCCCAGCGTAACTCCGCGTAAAAATTCCCTTGTTAATTTACCCGTAAACATCGTAAGATTTAGATCCTGCACATTCACCTTTCCGGCACCTCCTCCGCCGGTATGCGTCGTTCCGGAATTAGATAAACCATGTGAATAGGCAAGTACCGGTTGTCCCTCGGGCTGGTCAGCAGGAAGGGCGCCAACCTGTAAAAAAATACCTTTTTGTGCAAAACCAATGGATGCAATTAAAAGCAAGGCAAAAAGAAAGTTGAACTTTTTCATAACTGATGTTTTTTTTAATATTTATAAAAAATGGATGGGTATATAAATAAAATGAAGCCATGCATTTATTGTAAAGCTTCCTGCCAAAACCGGCTGCAATAAGTTTAATAAGCGAAAAGGAAATTAATTAGTTAGCGGGGGACCGGAGAGATAATAAATATAGGATTTATTTATAAAACTGCAATTGCATTAGCGGCAAAAAAATAGGTTATAAAAAGTAGGTGTTTCAATTTTGATTTTCATAACTGATCTCTACATACCTGTCTTTAATTTGGGTACTTCATATGTTTCAACCCAGTTTACAGAAGCAGGGTCTGGTTGATCTTTGGCCAGATCTACAAGAATGCCTTTGCAATGGTTTAATCCCTGCCACTGCATTCGTTCGCATATTTCCAACCAAAGACGGAGGTAATTGACGGCAACCTTGTTTTCTTTTGGTTGATGGAAAAGAGATTCTTTGGTGAGAGTGATTAACTCTATATCACTATAAAAAGGTACAAAGCTGTCCAGCATCCAGGAAGCATCCTTCCTGTTGTCGAGGTATTGCTTGTGAAGAATTTTATGCACCTGCACCATATTATAAAAACTAAGCACTTTTTTTGCCATGGTCATATCTTCCTGCAGGGAATTCATCAGCATATTGTTGCAATAAATTGATAGCGGGGCGGGAAGATTGGGTACCAATAACAGGTCGGCTGCATGAAAAATATTATTGTGTAAAAGAAAACGGCCGGGCGAGCAGTCAATGATACATACATCATAATCATCTTTTACTTCTTTCAGCGTAATTTTTATTAGCTCATTATTGGCGAAATTGACCGAGGTAATCCGGGAAGCATGGTTCATAAACTGGTCTGAAAACAAAGCATCATTACTGATCACATCAATCTGGTAACTTTCGGTAGAATGAATGACATCGTAAATGGTGATATACCTGTCGAATAAACGGCCATGGGTATTGTTATTTGTGTTTTGCCGGTTGAAGAAAAAACTGCTGCCTCCCTGTGGATCCAGGTCCCAGAGCAAAACACTAAGACCACTGCTTGCCAGGAAGCAGGCCAGGTTAACGGAAGTGGTTGTTTTTCCAACGCCTCCTTTGATATTATATAAGGCAATCTTTTTCACGAATTGAATCTAATGACTAAAACCAACTTGTCATAACATTCCGGGCCATCTTCTTCAATTCAACGGATGTTGAAGTAATAGTCATAAGTAAAAGCCACTGCGGTGTAGGGAAAGTATTCGAAAGAAAATTAATGGCTTGGGTTGAGTTTTGAAAAGGATAATACCAGCCTTTATTTATATAAATTGAATTTGCTTCAAGACCTCCGCATCATTGATCAATAAACTCATGAGCCAGACCCCCTTTGATCAAAAAACTCATGATCCAGACCCCAAAAATTAACTTTATACAGATAAACCCAAGCACATTCCTAAATAACAGCATAGATTAAAAATAATCCGAACAAAAAAGAGAAAGGGGAGCACAGCCTGACCATCCATATTGTCATCCTGCCTGCCCACCAGACGGCGTACCCGGCATGCCATTTCCTTGGAATGACGAGAAGGATTAATGTGCTGATGCATATTAATATTCCAAGGGCATGGAAGAAAGCGGGAAACAAAGAATGGCTTGCGTATAAAAGAAGTGCAATTCCCCAAATACCACGCAAACCCAGTTCTGAATAATTAACCAGGTTAGTACTGGCGGCATTTTTTAAAATTTTTATAGCACTGGCAGGGCGGGTAAGCATAATTATACTAACCACCAGGAGCCAGATGCCGGAAAAAATAATGAACCACTTTGAAATAATAAATATCATATAGGCACAAAATTGGGAAATTTGATACTGTAGTGAAATGTATGGCTATTTATTTGAAAAAATAATATTTCTGTTGTCGCATTACACCCCTGTTATTGTCATTTTCGGCCACTAGGTAGTTTATAAACTCATTCTACATTTGTATTTGATACCGAACATTAAAAATTATTAATCAACAAAATTTTAAATCATGGCAAGCGTAAGCACTTATCTTAATTTTTCCAGGAATACAGAAGAGGCATTCAACTTTTATAAAACTGTTTTCGGTGGTGAATTTTTTGGCAATGGCATTATGCGGTTCAGCGACGTTCCGCCCTCCCCTGATATGCCGGCAGCCGCGGATGCAGATAAAGACCTGGTGATGCATGTAGAATTACGTATCCTTAACAGTCATTCATTAATGGGTACAGATGCACCGGAGTCCATGGGCTTCAAATTAAATTTTGGTAATAATGTTTATATCAATTTGCAGCCAGATACCCGGGCTGAAACAAAACAATTGTTTGATAAACTTTCCAAAGGTGGCAAGGTAGATATGGAATTACAAGACATGTTCTGGGGTGATTATTTCGGATCCTGCATAGATAAGTTTGGTGTGCAGTGGATGTTTAATTGCAGTGAAAAGAAATAATGCTAGATTTAACCTGGAATAAAATTTCAGGTTGGTTTTAAACCAATCCGAATTCATTTTCCGGCGTTTGCTTTTAAAACTGCTTGCTGTCATTTGACAAATCATTTTATTTTCCAAAAAGATTAAGTTTACTCGTAGAATGTCAGTGTAAAACTGTTTCCTTAGCAATGCCTAAAGATAATCACTGAAAAACATTTTCCTTTTTACCAATGAATCTGCGGTGTTTTATTTTTATATGGCCAGCACAAAACATGCCATGATCATCACGAAAAAAGCAATTGAATTACTAATTGATCAATATTCGGAAGCCAGGGAAAAAAGCGATACCATTTTGCTGAAAAAAATTCTCACTCATGATGTTGACCAACTAGTTTCCACCGGTGAATGGCGAAATGGATTGGATGCAGCAGTGCAGGGTATGATGAAAAGTTCCGGTAGTAATCCCGGCACCCGCACACTGCGCATTGAAAATATCCGGATGCTAAACCCAGCAGCTGCCATTGTTGACTGCCGGTACGAAATACAAAATACAGACGGCTCCGTCCGGAAAATGTGGAGTACGTTCCTGGTAGTTTTTGAAAAGAAGAAATGGAAGATCAGTGCCATAAGGAATATGATGCCTTCGGGTTCATAAACCGGGCAGGCAAAATCTAATTCTTTTTAACCAAGCAGCGAATGAATTGAAGTTCTCTTTGGAAATATTCTACGAAGTCCTCATTAACTTTATCTTTCCTCATGAAAATAAATCACCGGGAAAAAATTGCCGGATCTTATTGCAAATTGTTTTTCATTAAAGCCATAAAAAAAATATTATGAAACGAAAATTGCTGCCCGGTATCTGTTCTATCATTATCCTTTTATTTTTTCCTGCACTATTACATGCCCAGGTTATACTGACCAATGCCGGGCCCAATTCCGGGGTGGACTATGACCGGTTAAAAAGAATTGACCATGTTATCAATGATTATATCAAAAAAGACTGGGTAAAAGGCGTAGTTACTCTTGTTGTAAAAGACAATCAGCTGATACAATACAAAGGGTATGGTCTGGCTGATGCGGAAACAAAAAAACCCATGACCAATAGCACCATTTTCCGGATCATGTCGCAAACAAAAGCTATTGTAAGTGTAGGCGTCATGATGTTGTATGAAGAAGGAAAATTTTTGCTGGATCAACCCATTTCAGATTTCATTCCCGAATTCAGGCACCCGGTGGTTGTGGATCAATACCATCCTGGTGATACCACCTACACCAGCAAGCCGGCCAAAAGAGAGATCACCTTTCGGGACCTGCTTACACATACATCCGGAATTGGATATGCGGACATTGGTACCGAAACAATGAATGCCATTTACGCCAAAGCTAATATTCCCTCCGGCCTCGGGCATATGGATGTAACGCTGCTGGAGAGCATGAAAATGCTTGCAGCATTGCCACTGGCTTTTGAACCCGGCGAAAAATGGATGTACGGTTTAAATACGGATTTACTCGGTTGCCTGGTTGAGGTGATCAGTGGTATGAACCTGGAAGATTTCCTCCGCAAAAAAATATTTGATCCCCTGGGGATGAAAGACACTTATTTTAATTTACCTAAGGAGAAATTTAACCGCCTGGCCACAGTTTATACTGAAGATTCTTTGAATAAGATAATTAAATGGAGCCATACATTTCGAAACATTGATCCCGATTACCCCATGATGAATACAAGTTTTTTTTCAGGTGGTGCCGGTTTATCCTCCACCGCTTTCGATTATGCAGTGTTTTTACAAATGTTGCTGAATGGCGGCACTTATAAGGGACACATGATCCTGTCTCCCCGCACCGTGGAATTAATGACTCAAAACCAGATCGGTGACCTGGCACTGGGAAAAAACAAGTTTGGACTTGGTTTTGCAATTACCACTGAAGCGGGAGCGGCTGTAAGTGCTCGCAGTAAGGGAACCTTTGCATGGGGTGGTTATTATGGCACCACTTATTGGGCCGATCCTGAAAAAAAATTGGTTTGCCTGATTCTTACCCAGCACACTCCCAACAGCCATGGAGACCTGTCAGAAAAATTTGAAGTCCTGGTTTACCAGGCATTGAAAAACTAACAAAATGAATAAAGCTACAAGTTGGTTATTGGTTTTACCTTTTATAGGCTACCAGGTTATTGCACAAACCGTAACTATCGGGGAGCCCTTGCCTGCATGGCAAAAAGGAAATCTTGACCTGCACCATATCAATACCGGAAGAGGGAGCTCTGCTTTTTATATTTTTCCGGATGGCACTACGATGTTACTGGATGCGGGAGAAATGTCGCCGGTAAATGCCAGAACGTTTAGTAAACGTAATTCGGAGATCAGGCCCGATTCGTCAAGAAAACCTTATGAGTGGATCGTAAATTATATAAAGCAGGTAGCGCCATCGGTCAATAACCGTTCCATTGATTATGGATTGATCACTCATTTTCATGATGATCATTTTGGCGCCTGGTATCCTGGTGCACCTTTATCTGCCTCTAAAAAATTTGCACTAAGTGGTATTACCGGCGTAAGTGAACTATTGCCTGTTCATGTATTGTTTGACCGCGGCTATCCTGGGTATAATTATCCCTATGATATGAAGAGTATAGCCAAACCTTATAGCGGAGGTGAGGTAGAAACCGGGCAATACTTGTATAACTATTTTCAATTTATTGAGGAAAGACAAAAGCGGGGTATGCGAATGTCGGAACTGAAAGCAGGAAGCAATAAACAGATCCTTCTTTTAAAAGATCCAAAAGCCTTTCCTTCATTTTTTGTGCAGAACGTAAAAGCAAATCAATGGATATGGACTGGGAAAGATTCCGGCACCATAGAACATTTTCCACCCGTTGATCCGGGTAGTGGTAATGCGGCACCGGATGAAAACAGTTTGAGCCTTGCTATTACCATTAACTATGGAGCCTTCACCTATTATACCGGCGGTGATAATCCCGGCAATGTATTCACCGGAGATAATCCCTTGCGTGATGTGGAAACACCGATGGCCCGGGCTATTGGTGAGGTAGATATTGCCACTATGGATCATCACGGCAACCGCGATGCAGTAAATGAATTTATGATAAAGACATTCCGGCCTTCGGTATGGATCGGGCAAACCTGGTCCTCAGACCATCCCGGCCAGGAAGTATTGCGGCGGATCGTGAATCAGCATATTTATAAAGGGCCCAGAGATTTGTTTGCTACCAATATGCTGGAAGCAAATAAGCTGGTGATCGGGCCATTGATTGATCAAAGTTATAAAAGCCAGCAGGGCCATATTGTTGTAAGAGTAATGCCAGGTGGTGCCTCCTATTATATTATTATTCTGGATGACAGCAAAGTAAGTATTCCGGTGAAAGCAGTATTCGGACCTTATGCTTCAAAGTCGCGGAAGGAGGGAATGTAACCTGTTACTATTTTATGAATTCCGCAGTGCGGAGACATACACCGGGCTTTATTATGAACGTATATTTACCGCGGCAAACGGAATATCTTCTATTTTGATTGTGAAGAGGAATTAATTCCAAACAAGTCATATGGTTTCTTGCTAAGCTGATCATTAAATAACCAGGCTATAAGGAAAACGGATGCCACAAATACACACACAATAAGTAACTGCACAACGGATGTTTTTTGAATATCCTGTTTTGATCGTACATCACAAATTTCACCGGCGCATTTCTGTGTTTTTTCTTTAAAAAACAGCGGATAAAATTTACATCCCAGGCAAATACCAAATGCAGATTCAAAGAACAGGAATAGCAGGCAGATAAAGCAGATGATGCCTGTTACCGGGCTAAATGAATTAATGATCACCATAAAAATGAACATGGTGGCTGAAAGCAACACACCAATAGTCCATGCAAATTTTTTTTGCTTTGCGCTGACATATTCGGGTGACTGGTTATGTACGATCAAACGTCCTATTATCAATGTTGGGAGAAAATTTTGGATTCACAAAAACCCGGATAATGAAATCAGCAAGGAATAGGGTTACAACATATTTGATTGGCAAGAAATTATTCTTAAAAAGAATAAACATCAGGGAGAGGAAGGTGGCTAAAAACAGTATACCTGCTGCAGCTCTTATTTCTCTTTCATTTAAAACACGCATGTTATGACCTTCTGCATGCTCTCCAAATTGTATGATCTTATTCATTTGTTTTTTTTTATTACAGGTAGTCAGGATCGAAAATTTTTAAACGATGAAGAACGGGGATGCCGAAACATCCCCTTACACACACATGAGTACTTATAGTCTCAATTTGTTGTTATGTTTCTTCAGGGCAACCAGGCTTAACAATTGCAAAAGAGCATAGTGGTAAGAATAAAGGCGAAAGAAAAAAGGAACAGTTTCATAATAATAAATTTTAGTTGATAGAAATATGTTCTGTCGCATATCTGTTCACAAGAATATAGCATAAATGAATATGCTAAAAGCGGTGGTCAACAAACAACAGGTTATAGTCAACAAGCAACATGAGGAAAACGGCGTGGTGTGGTCTTTGTGTTTAAATTTTATTGCGATGGCATGCGTGCATTCTCGCACCAACATCAACAACGAAAGTTCAGGTGTGTGGAGACATACACCGGGGCCTTCTTTTGGCGGATAATTACCAAGGCGGAAGTTTGATCGTTTTGTTGACTACAGACCTTCACAGGTCAACATTATAAAAAGGTTGCTGACACACTCGGTGTACGAATTATTGAGATCAGTTACAAGGCCGGTGAAAAATCTGCAACGCATTCACATCCTGATGCTGCATTATGCGTTGACGAATGGTACTGCTGAGTTTACCGGTAAAGATGGCACCAAAGCTACCACGGAATTCAAAAAAGGAATGTCTTTCTTCACACCGGCGGATACGCACAGTGTGAAAAACATAGGTAAAGAGACCATGAAAGGAGTTTTAATAGAAGTAACCAGGCCGTTGCAATAAATTTTGTGTGAAGTAATAAACATTGGGAATAATTGGGCTGTTGCGCCGGGACAAATCTTCGAAAATAGTTTTATTGTATAGCACGATACTTTCTTCAGAAGGTATTGTGCTTTTTTATTAATTCATTTTGATAGGTCATTTTACACAAATTTGTGTAAACCTATTTCAGGACAAGAAGTTTTCAATTATCCCTTACCATAATTCCCCAGAGTTTGAAAGCGCATGAGATCATTCGAACCGCAATCGTGGGCTTTGGCAAAAGATTTATATCAAATACGATTCTTTGATACCGTGTTTGAAATAGTCAAACTCGGTTAAATCTCCGATGCGGCTGTAAGAAACAGGGCATATTTTCCCAGATTAGATAATTTTTAAAAAAAGTCAGTAGAATTATTTCTACCCTGCCAATTTATTTGAGGATAACTATCACCTCCAGTTATATTGTTAATTATTTCATCTTGAAGTGAAATTTGACGCTGACTTCGAACTAATAAGTTGCCATTTAATCTGATGATACTGTCAGAAGCTATTTGTAAGGTATGTTGCGTTTTTAGTGTTGAGTCAACCCTAACTAAGGTACTATCTGATTTTCGAATGATTGTGTCTAAATAATCTAGTTGGTTCAAGTATTCCTTTTCTCTCTTAGAGGAATTTTCAACTTCTTCGTCGGCTCTTAACTTTTCCAATAATATTGAAAGGCCCAATGTTACAATTATACCTACCAGAAAAAATTTGTCATTTTTGGCGATGGTTTCGCTCGTATTTCTTGGTTTATTGAAAATTGAAACAACTGCTAAAATTGCAGCAATTATGTATAAAATTATTTGGATTACCGAATAAGGATACATTTTTGTTTATATAAATCGTGATAGAATTTCTTTTTTTGTAATCCTTATTAATTTTATGTAAAGGGAATAAATTAAAGGATGTTGGTAATAAAATCTTTTAAATAACTAGGGTTTTATCAAAAATAATTCATTTTGGTTTACTCCGGAGATTGGCGCCTAAGAGCAAATATTTTGGAAGTATAAGGCTTTCCTGTATAGAGCTTTTTTAAATAATTATTGTAGTGGATAATTTCTGCGATTCCGATGCGGCTGAATAAATACCGGTTGCATAATCACACAAGGTAGCACAACAACTACCTCACCATCTCCCCACAATCTTAAAATTCAACAACCTTGGTGTCAACCGTTGTGGCAAAGTATAAGTAGTGTTGGAAAAATCTTTGATCAATAAATAGGAGATGGTATTGTCGCGGTCGATCAGATTAAATACTTCGAGGCTGGCCCAGATATTATCAAAACCAAGGAAAGGGCTATGGCTGCGCCGTTTGCTGCGGTCACTATCGAGCAGCAGGGCGCTGAAACCAATATCAACTCTTATGTAGGCAGGTATCTCCAGCCCATTCGATATTATCAAATCCAAGAAAAGGACTATGGCTGCGGCGCTTGCTGCGGTCGCTGTCGAGCAGCAATGCACTGAAACCAATATCCACTCGGATATAGGCGGGTATCTCCAGTCCATTGCGGTACTTTACATTGTTGGGAATATTATAAGGAAGATTGCTGCCATACAGCAGGTTCAGATACATTTTTAAATTCTTGTTGGTAGCCAGGTAATCCTGGAAGAACATACCAAATGTAATGCGGCGGTCAGTAGGGCGGCGTACCCAACCTTTTTCTAGTGTTACACTATCAATAGGTTCATTCAGATCATTAAGTGTATAATTTTTATAGGTATCACCTTTGATATCTTCTTTGGTATTCATCAGCCCGAGGCTGATCCAGCTTTCGGCATCTTTTACCAGCTCACCATACAACCGCATTTCAATACCGGCAGCATAGGCTTTTGCATTATTTTCACCAAAATAACGGATACGAACATTGTCAATATCATAAGGAACCACATCGGTCATGTTTTTATAATAGGCTTCCGTGGTCCAGCGCATGGGTCGTCCATAGCCGGTGAAATTATAATCAAATCCCGCCACGCCCTGCCAGCTTTTTTGTGCTTTCAGTTCTGTATTGACCGTGCCATCATATCGTCTTAGTTCCCGATAAAAAGGAGGCTGATGATAAGCACCTGCTGCTACACGAAAAATAATATCACTTTTCCAGTTGGGTTTCCAGCTGGCACCGATACGTGGTGAGATCAAAAATTCTTTATTCAAAGAATTATAATTGAAACGAACACCTGCCGATAGTGTATAGGTATTGAGCGAATCACCAAAGCGGATATTATCCTGCAGATAACCGGAAAATTTATTGATGTCCAGATCGGCTTTTGATTTAATGCACTTTGCTCAGCTGCAGCATATTGGGATGATATGGCAATGAATAACCGGCAGAATCCTGGAACTCCCATTCATTCAGTTTGTCTTTGATCAGTGTTTTATCATAGCTCAGTCCCCATTGAAAAGCATGTTTCCCAGATCATAATTTCCTTTGTGCGAAAAATTCCAATTCTCAATATTCAGTTGATTGCGGGCAAAATTCTGAAACACACCGGCACCCAGTGGATTTACAATTAAACCAAAAGTTGGTTTGCTTTTATCAAAATCACGTTCACCAAAAAGATAAGCACCGGTGATATCTACATTTTCTCTTTCATCATTTTCAAAACGGGAAGCCATCCATTTTAATTTTAGTTTCCGGTTTACCTGGTTGGTGAGTGAAAGGCCAAGCATATTGGTACTATATTCATCTTTTTCCTGTCCTTCAAAAAAAATATCCAGACCCAGGTTGGCCGTAAAGAAAGGAGAGAAGACAGAAGATGTCAGTTGGCTGAATGCTGGTTGCAGAGAAAATTTGGTTTGTGAAATATTGCCAAACAATTCAGCGTTGACCTGTTGGTCAATTGATAATTAATTAAGCCTGCAGATCGGATGAGGAAGGAACATAATTTCCCTGTGTTTCCTGGCGGCTTAAGAGTTTCGGTTGCTGCGGTTTCGTACACCGATTAGATAACTGAATTTATTATTGCGGGATAAACCTTCCAGATGCAGACCCTGTTCCAGTATACCCACATAGGCTGAACCGCCAAAGCGTTTTGGTTTTTTGTATTGAATATCCAGCACGCTGCTCATCTTATCGCCATACTTTGCCTGGAAACCGCCATTGTAAAAATTGATATTGCGCACCATTTCAGGATTGATAAAACTCAATCCTTCCTGTTGCCCGTTGCTTACGAGGTAGGGACGGAATACTTCAAAGTCATTTACATAGATCAGGTTTTCATCATAGCTGCCACCGCGAACAGAATATTGCGAGGTCAGTTCATTGTTGGAACCAACAAATATTTTGATCAGGCTTTCAACGCCGGTGGTAACGGAAGGAAGATTGAGAATGGTTTTGGGATTGGGACGAATTAGACCGGCTTCTGTTCTGTCGCGCTGGTCGGTTACAATTACTTCCTGTAAAACAGTACTGCCCCGTTCCAGACGGATGGTGATGTACTCTTCTTCATTTTCATTCAGCAGGAAATTCTTTTGTTCTTCACTATATCCGGTATAGCTGAAAACAATGGCAAATGCTTTTTCTGCCGGAACTTTTAACCGGAAATAACCTGTATCATTGGTGGTGATGCCGGTTTGCCTGCCCAGGATAACAACGGAAACATTTGGTAAAGGATTCTCATTTTCATCCACCACTTTACCGGAAACAAAAGCTGATTTTTTTTGGGAAAAAGAAATGCATGTAAAAAACAGGCAGGTAATAAACAGAAGTATTTGGCGACCTTTTATTTTCATAAGAGAATGAGCGACAAGATACGAATTGTTTGATGCTGTTGAAATTCCGGACTGCATTTATTGTTAAGGAGGGAAATAAAGGCCGGAGTTTTTGCAATGCAATAAGCTTGTCATTTCTAAGCGAATTCCTTTTTGGAATGGACAATCGTTTCACCAAAACGAATTCCTTATCTTCGGTTTTACGGGAATGCAGCGGAAGATTCCGGGTATTAGTTTACTCTGATGCCCAACCAAAAATGACAAAATCTTTTACCCTTATCATTAAAATTAATTAACTCCCTCATGAAACATTTGATTTGGTTTTTGATGCTACCGGCCAGTATTATTTCCTGTAAAAAAAGCAGCAGTGAAAATAACAACCTGGCTCCCACCAATCTTGTGATCAATGCAAATGTTGTTAATGACAGCAGTGGTAACGTAGCATTCACAGCTACTGCCAGCAATGCGGTTTCTTATTTTTTTGATTTTGGCAATAGTGTTAGCCAGGAAGTAACTTTTGGCGTGATAACCTATAAATATCCTGCCTCCGGAACCTATACCGTAAACGTAATTGCAAAAAGCGCCTCCGGGCAAACGATCACCGGCACCGCACAGGTGACCGTTAAAGTAGTGATGAAATTGATTTTTGCCGATGAGTTTGATAAACCGGGTGCCCCGGATTCCACCAAATGGGGATACGACCTGGGTGCCGGTGGTTGGGGCAATGCCGAATTGCAGAACTACACCAACCGAACGGATAATGCAATAGTATCAAACGGCACTTTAAAAATAATCGCAAAGGCAGAAAATTATAATGGCAGTCCATATACTTCAGCACGGCTGTTGACAAAAGATAAATTTTCATTCAAGTACGGTAAAATAGAAGCGAGGATCAAATTACCGGCAGGTGTGGGTACCTGGGCGGCTTTCTGGATGCTGGGTAATAATATCAGTTCCGTAAGCTGGCCGGCCAGCGGGGAAATTGATATTATGGAACATTTAGGAAGAGAACTGAATAAAATTTATGCCACCGTTCACCATCCCGGGCATTCCGGTGCCAATGGAGATGGCAGCACGATGACCATTGCTAATGCTTCAACAGAATTTCATAAATATGCAGCCGAATGGACCGAATCATCAATTAAATTCACGGTAGATAATATGCTATTTTACACTTTTTCCAATGCACCTGGTCTGCCCTTCAATCAAAACTTTTTTGTGATTTTAAATGTGGCCATGGGCGGCAACTTTGGCGGGCCTGTAGATCCGGCATTCAGCAGCGCTGAAATGGAAGTAGATTATGTGCGGGTGTATCAATAAATAAAACGGAAGCTGATCTGATATTTTGTTAGCTTCTTTTTAGTTGTTGAATTGTAGCCTTGGGGTCCGCGGATTTAAAAATAGTATTGCCGGCTACCAGTACATCGGCACCGGCAGAAATTATAGAGGGCGCATTTTCAACCGTAACGCCACCATCGATCTCGATCAATGTTTTTAATCCTCTTTCATCGATCATTTTGCGTAGCTGTTTTATTTTTTCCAGGGTATAAGGAATGAATTCCTGTCCGCCAAAACCGGGGTTTACACTCATCATACAAACGATATCTGTATCATGCAAAATATCGCTGAGCATGGATACAGGGGTATGCGGGTTAATAGCCACACCGGTTTTCATGCCCAGGGATTTTATTTGCTCCAGATTCCGGTGCAGGTGGGGACAGGCTTCTATATGGACATGCAGGTGATCAGCTCCAACATTTTTAAATTGCTCTGCATATTTACCCGGTTCCTCAATCATCAGGTGTACATCACAGATTTTGGTAGTGGCTTTACGAAAAAATTCAATGATCATGGGGCCGAAACTGATATTGGGAACAAAGCGGCCGTCCATTACATCCAGGTGATACCAGTCGGCTTCACTTTCATTGAGCATTTTGCATTCGTCTTCCATTTTAAAAAAGTTGGAAGCAAGGAGAGAAGGAGCAATGATGGGCATATTTAATTATTAGAAATGCAATTATAAAAGGTCAATTTTTGGGCCGCAAGATACGGGAACTTGCTTAGTTGGTCAGGGGTTGCAGATTATTCTCATTTTATGAAATAAACTGACCTGTCTTCCATTTAAACATATTTCCAGCACCTCTTTTTCGCCTTTTATAATACACCACTTCTATAGCAAGGCAAGCGAAAAAGCAGTGCCTCCCGTTTGTACTGATAACACGCAGCGGAGTCTGAAACTATCACTATCATTTTAATAAACATTTTACAATCAAGATATTTCTTTGTGTGCTGGCAAGGAAAAAAGGCGGAGCATTCTTTTTTCCTTGACTTTTTTGTTTCTTTTTTTGTCAAGAAAAAAAGAAAATAAAAACATTTTGAGTATTTCAATAAATAATCAGGATTTCAAAAATGAAAAATGACACATTTTTCTTTGCTTTTGCCGGGCGGATTATTGGAAGAAGTAATCGTATAAACTAAATCACAATTTTCTCCGCTGCTTCTTTTGCTTCTGTAAACGTATTATCCAATTCAAATGCTTTTTCGTAATTTTCTTTTGCCTCTTTTTTATCACCCATTATTTCCTGGCAGCGGCCGATCCAGTACCAGGCATCAGGAAATGATGGAGTAATGGTATTGGCCAGTTGAAATGTTTTCAACGCTTCAGCTATTTTTTTTTGATCCAGCAAAATTTTTCCTTTTTCTATATATGCATTAAGGAAACGATGGTCTCTTTTAATAGTGGCATCAAACCATTGTAAGGCTTTTGATTTCTCCCCGGTATTGGAATAATACATGGCTTTTACATACAAAGGCTCTGGGTGCAATTTTGCGGAATCTTTTTTAATCAATGAATCTGCCAGTTGAATGGCTTTGGCGTTTTTGAATTCTGCATACTGGTAGGCCAGTCTGTTACTGATCTCCCTGTTAAATGGAATCATGCTATACGCTTTTTCAAGAGAGGTGATCATTCCTTTGGTATCTCCTTTTTTTTCCAGCAAATCAGCTTTTAATAATAATGCATTTACTTGTCCCGGTTCTTTTTCCAGCAGTTGATCACAAACAGCCAGAGCTTCATCGGTTTTACCCAATGCGTCATAAGAGCGGGCCAGGCTAATTGGTAAAAAAATACTGTTTGGTATTTCCCCGATTGCCTCTTTTAAAAAAGTAACGGCTGAGTCGGGCTTTTTTTCCAAAAGGATATTACTTACACCTGCTGCATAACTTTCTTCTTTCTGCTAATGACCAGGCTTTCCTGAAATCAGCTAAGGCGGGTTCCGGAAAATTATTTTTATTCAATAAGATGGCCCTGCGAAAATAAAGATCATCCCGGCCCGGCTGTTTTCTGATGCTATCTGTAATTAAATCAAAGGGGGGTTGAGTTAATATTTCATCATAGGGAGTAGAAACAGTATTGTTATTGCAAGCTCCGGAAAGGAAAAGGAAAAGCAGGAAAAAATATCTGATCATTTCTTATTAATTACTTTTATGCCAGGTAAAATTTATTTTCTGATAACATCGTCCGCTTGATAAACTTCATCATTGTTATCACATTCTGAACGGCCGCAGTTCCGGTTCAATCATCAAAACTAATGGATTTGATTGCGGCAGAATTACAATTTGCTGACAAAGTATAAGTTTGCTATAAATAATTTTACCGGTAATGAAGAAACGGAATAACATGAGAAAACTTGTTTCAGCGGCGATGATTTTATCATTCCTTTTTATTTTTTATTCTTTCAGGCCTTCTGTTCTTCCTGACTTGCAATATTCCAAACCGGCACTAATCGATACCATTCTTTATCCGGATGAAAATCATTTCAGGAATATTCAGCAACTAACCTTTGGTGGTGATAATGCGGAAGCTTATTGGAGTTTTGACGGAAAGCATATTATTTTTCAACGGACAATTGCTGCTGAAGGAATAAACTGTGACCAGGTTTTTATAGGGAAAGTTCCGCAGGCGGGAGAAGCATTTAAATATAAAATGATCAGTAGTGGCAAAGGCAGAACAACCTGTCCTTATTTTACGAAAGACGGGAGGCATATCATTTATGCATCAACCCACCTGGGCGGCGATGATTGTCCGCCAGTACCCGACAGAAAGAATTACGGAAATAAATATATCTGGCCTTTATATGATAGCTATGATATTTTTATGGCAGGCCTGGATGGAAAAATCGTAAAGCAGCTTACTCATTCAAAGGGCTATGATGCCGAACCTACACTGAGCCCCGACGGCAAAAAAATGATCTATACCAGCGATAAGGATGGAGACATTGACCTTTATATTATGGATCTGGAAACCGGGAAGGAAAAAAGAATAACCAACACATTAGGCTATGATGGCGGAGCCTGGTTCAGCCCCGACGGTAAAAAGATCATCTGGAGGGCATCAAGACCAAAAACGGAACCAGAGATAAAAGAATATAAAGAGTTGCTTGCCGCACATATTGTGGCACCCACTAATATGGAAGTGTTTGTGGCCACTGCAGACGGGACGAATGTAAAACAGGTCACTCATTTTGGCCAGGCTAACTGGGCGCCTGTATTTATGCCCGACAGCAAGCGGATCATATTTGCATCTAACCACGAATACAAGAGAGGATTTCCATTTAATCTTTATACCATTAATGAAGATGGGTCTGGGCTGGAAAAAGTGAGTCGGGATAACGGGTTTGATGCGTTTCCTATGTTTTCCCCAGACGGGAAGAAAATAATATTCAGCAGCAACAGGAATAATGGGGGCACCAGGGATACCAATATATTTATCGCTGATTGGGTAGAGTAAGTTTTTTGGAAAGTAAATGATTGCTTTGAATCCTTTACCTTAGAGCCTCGTAAAATTCAATTTCAATCAATTACTTTATGGATACAGGTTTACTTCATTTGCACAATTTGCTTCGCTGGGTCATCCTATTCTTATTGCTTCTTTCTATTTACAAAGCTTATTCTGGCTGGCGGCACAAGAAAGTTTTTTCAAATGCAGACAGAAAGGTTTGGTTGTTTACCCTGATCGCTTCCCATATCACGTTGGTGTTGGGTTTGTACCAGTGGCTTTGGGGTCGCTTTGGTATGTTAAAAGTGGATTTGCCGGAAGGTGAAACAGTAATGAAAAATAAGGTCTTTCGTTTTTTCTGGGTAGAACACCCCACGTTCATGATCATCGCCATTGTTATGATCACCCTGGGATACGGTATGGCAAAAAAGCCATTGCCGGACCTAATAAAATATAAAAGAGCTTTTTGGTTTTTTGTTATTGCATTGATGATGATCATGGTGGCCGTGCCCTGGCCTTTCAGGGCTGATATCAGCAGGCCCTGGTTTCCGGGCATGTAACAAAATAAAAATATAATTAATCTTGTTTGCCGGCAGCTTCAAGGGGCTATTCAATTTTTTATTTGTTTATTCTCGTAAATATCTTACTGACGATCTTCCACTCGCCGTTTATTTTTAGCATATTCATGTAATCGAAAAGAATGGCTTTATCTGTTTCAATCCTGATTTTTCCATTGGCCGCATTTCCTTCCACATTCATGGATACGATTTCGATCTTACGCTCCTGGTTATTTGTATTTGCTTTTACACGGGCTATAAAATCTGCAATAGGCACATCCTTAAATTCATTGCTGGCTGCGTCAATATATTTCATTGTTGCCGATGGATGAAATGCTTTTTCCATCCTGTCGCCATTTCCACTCATATAATCTTCAAGACAGGCTTTCACCCCGGCTTCTTCCTGTACCTGCTGTGCCTGTGAAATGTAAAAGAAGAGAACAGGGAGCAGTAACAACAATAATTTTTTCATGGCTATATTTTTTTAAAAGATAATATTGTAAACTTCCTGGGTGAAGCAATTTTTGATGAACGGTTATTTTTTGCCTAATTCAATAACCTTGCAATCCTTCATATCTTTTCCATCAATAACAAAGGTGATCAGGGTTCTTACCTTATGCCATCCCTGGTTGCCTGCCGCACCGGGGTTCATATGCAGGCATTGCAAGTTTTCATCGTATATCACTTTTAAAATATGAGAATGCCCTGAAATAAATAGTTGAGGTTTATATTGCTTAAGTAATGGTATCACCCGGCTATTATATTTAGGGGGATAACCGCCGATATGGGTCATCAAAACCTTTACTTCTTCACATGAAAAGAAAAGATTTTCCGGGTGAATTTCGCGGATCTTCGCCTCGTCAATATTGCCATAAACTGCTCTCATGGGTTTAAACACCGACAATCTTTCTGCCAGTTCCAAATTTCCAAAATCACCCCCGTGCCAAATTTCATCACAATGATCAAAGTGTTTGAAGATTTGTTCGTCAAGGTAGCTGTGCGTGTCTGATATTAATCCTATTGTTGTCATTTGCCCAGCGAATTTAATTGTAAATTTGAGTAAGTGTGTTCACAGAAATTCTATATACGGGATCGATAAAAGAAAATGGAAATCGATTTTTCTGCTTGCCACTCTTGAGGTTTTACGGAATAACAGTTAATTATTTTCGGGATTCACCGGGATCTGTTCAAAGAATGAAACAATAAATGCATGGAGCAAAAAGAAAAACTATAAATCTCAAATCTTTATGCCGCACTATTATAAACTTGGAAGCATACCGCATAAACGTCATACACAATTTCGAAAAGCGGATGGAGGGCTTTACTCTGAACAGCTATTTTCTACTGAAGGTTTTTCCAATGATTATTCTTTAATGTATCATTACCATCCGCCCACGCAGATCATAAAAACGGAACCCCAGGTTGATGTATCACCTGTTATTGCGGAAGAGAAGATGTTGCAGCACCGGAGTTTTGAAGGCTTTAAGGTGCAGCCTGAGAAAGATTTTTTGCAAAGCCGCAAAGCTATTCTTGTAAACAACGACTGTCATATAGTACTGGCCGCGCCGCAGGAGAGTATGCGAAATTATTTTTATAAGAATACGGATGCCGATGAAATGATTTTTGTGCATGAGGGGAAAGGTATACTGAGAACGATGTATGGCGAATTGCCATTTGATTATGGCGACTACCTGGTGATACCCAGGGGCACCATCTATCAAATTGAATTTGCAGAAAGCAACAACCGGCTTTTTATTGTTGAATCATTCAGCCCCATCCGTTATCCCAAAAAATATACAAGCAAATACGGGCAACTGCTGGAGCATTCTCCTTACTGCGAAAGAGATATTCGTCCTCCAATGAATTTGCCTTCATTCGATGAAAAAGGAGATTTCCTGATCAAGGCGAAAAAGAAAGGAATATTATACGGGCTTCATTATGGCACGCATCCCTTTGATGTGGTGGGCTGGGACGGATGTTGTTATCCTTTTGCATTTTCTATACATGATTTTGAACCCATAACCGGGCGGGTACATCAGCCGCCTCCTGTGCACCTAACATTTGAAGCAAACAATTTTGTTGTATGTTCTTTCTGCCCCCGTTTGTTTGACTATCATCCGCAGGCCATCCCGGCTCCCTATAATCATAGCAATATTGATAGTGATGAATTATTGTATTATGTGGATGGAGATTTTATGAGCAGGAAAAATGTAACCAGGGGTATGATCACCTTGCATCCGGCCGGAATTCCACATGGTCCACACCCGGGAGCTGTGCTAAAAAGTATCGGTGCAAAGGAAACAAAAGAACTGGCAGTAATGGTGGATACCTTTCATCCATTGATGCTGACAAAAGAAGCGCTGGCTATCGAAAACAAAGATTACGTAATGAGCTGGGCTGAATAGTTTGGTTAGGTTCTCAGGTTAATTATTAAGGCGCCTTATCCGGGAGCCTTTTTTTATGTCACGTTGATCTGAAATATAGGATGTGCGAAAAAAAATTTGGATGAAAACAGAAAGAATTTATCTTTGTTAACCATTTGGTTAAATTATATGGTTAAAAATAAAAAAGACGATACTACAGAAGAGAGAATCCTGGCAGCAGCTAAAAAGGTATTTGTGAAGAAAGGAATGGCCGGCGCCCGGATGCAGGATATTGCTGATGAAGCCGGTATCAATAAAGCGATGCTTCATTATTATTTCCGTAGCAAGGAAAAATTATTTGAGGTGATTTTTTTGCAGGCTGCTGCTAAATTGTTTCCGCGGATCAATGCGATATTCAGTTCGGACCAGCCCCTGTTTGAAAAGATCGAAAGCTTTTGCGAGGATTATATTGAAGTAGTTATGGAAAATCCGTATCTGCCTTTATTTGTATTGAATGAGATAAACCAGGACCCGGTATATTTTCTAAAAAAAGTATGGGTGGGCAAAAGTAAACCCGACCCAAAGAAATTTCTTGAACAAATTGAGAGAGAAGTAAAAAAAGGGACGATTAAGAGGATCAATCCCGTGCATTTATTGATGAACCTTTTATCGATGACCATTTTCCCATTTGTGGGTAAGCCGATGTTCCGGAAAAACCTGGGCCTCGATGAATTGCAATTCAGCAGCCTGATGGAACAACGAAAAAAGGAAGTACCCCGGTTTATCATTGATGCGATTAAGAAATAAATTTTTTTGAACAAAAATTAACCAGATGGTTAACAAAATGAACGGGTGGCTGTTAGCAGTCCTTATTCCCAATTTGGTGGTGGCCCAGGTTACTGGTAATCTTACCCTGGAAGATGCATATAGCCTGGCAGAAAAGAATTATCCCCTGGTAAAACAAAGGGATTTGGTAAGACAAACCGCTGATTTGATTTCCGGAAATTTATCGAAAAGTTATCTGCCTCAATTTTCCGTGTCTGGCCAGCTCACTTATCAGTCGGATGTAACAAAAGTAGATGTTCCGTTGCCCGGGTTCAAAATTGCGGCGCCTCAAAAAGATCAGTACAAGATCGTAGCAGAAGTTATCCAACTGGTGTTTGATGGCGGTGTAATCAGGCAACAGAAAAAATTGCAGGAATTGAACCAGGATGTAGAACAACAAAAAGTTGAAGTGGAATTGCACAAATTGAAAGAAAGAATCAACCAGTTATTCCTGGGTACTTTATTTCTGAATGAACAGTTGAAACAGGCAGATCTTGTAAAACAGGATATTCAAACCGGCATCAGGCGTGTGGAAGCCCAGGTAAATAATGGCGTAGCATTTAAATCGAACCTAAACGTATTGAAAGCAGAATTGCTAAAGGCTGGTCAGCGCACTATTGAATTAAAAGCTTCACGTAAAGGATTGTTAGAAACCCTGAGTTTGTTTTTAAATCAGCCTGTTAACGAAGATGTACAATTTGAACCTCCGGCAACTTTGGCCGCGGTTACCCTTATTTCCGCTATGAAAAGACCGGAGATAAATTTATACAACAAGCAGGTTGGTTGGCTTGAACAGCAAAATAAATTGATAAGGTCAAAGAATCTTCCCAAGGCAAGTCTTTTTGTACAGGGCGGTTATGGCCGTCCTGGCTTAAACTTATTGGACAATCAATTTGATTTTTATTATATCGGAGGTGTGCAATTAAACTGGTCGCTGGGTGGTTTTTATACACAGAAAAAAGAAAAGCAATTGGTGAAAATAAACCAGCAAACTGTAAACACACAAAAGGATGCCTTTCTTTTAAATACTAATGCAGAACTCAGGCAACAACTATCGGAGATTGATAAATGGGACCGGCTGATCGTTTCGGATAACGAGATCATTGAATTAAGAAAAATGATCACGGAAGCAGCGAAGGCACAGTTAGAAAATGGCGTTATAACCGCTAACGATTATTTGAAGGAAGTAAATGCTGAAGACCAGGCCAGGCAATCACTCATCTCACATGAGTTGCAATTAATGCAGGCCCGGATCAATTATCAAACAATTTCAGGAAACTAATAAAATGTATATGAGCAAAAGTTTTTTTATCGTGCCGCTGTTGCTGCTTATGTTGATTGCATGTAATAGCCACACCGGGGAACCGGATGCTTCCGGCAGTTTTGAAGCGGATGAAGTAGTGGTATCCTCAGAGATCGGCGGCAAATTATTGTCATTCAATATTGATGAAGGAGGTCATGTAGAAAAGATAGCATAGTTGGCGAAATAGATGCTGAGAACCTTTCTCTTCAAAAAGAGCAGGTGGAAGCGAGTATAAAATCCCTGGGTGAAAAAATTTCCAATGTGTTACCGCAGGTTAAGTTATTACAGGATCAGCTTGCCGTCCAGCAAGCCAGGCTCGGAAATCTGCGCCATGAAAAAACCAGGATAGAAAATCTGTTTAAGCAGGATGCCGCTACCGGAAAACAACTGGATGATATTAATTTCCAGGCAAAGTCACTTGAAAAAGAAATGGATGTTACGAGGCAACAGATCCGTGTTCAAAAAAGTAATATCTCTACACAGAACCGCAGTATCCTGAGCGAAGGGAAACCATTGGAAAAAAGAGTAGCTCAATTAGAGAACCAATTAAAAAAAGCAAATATTGTTAATCCCGTTACCGGTACGGTATTAACAAAATATGCGGAAGAAGGCGAAGTCACATCTGCTGGAAAAGCACTTTATAAAATTGCTGATCTGTCAATTCTTACGTTAAGGGCTTATATCACCGGTACCCAGCTGTCACAGGTAAAGCTTGGGCAAAAGGTAAAGGTGCTTGTGGATGATGGCGCGGATAAATACAAGGAATTGCCTGGAACTATTACATGGATTTCTGATAAAGCGGAATTTACTCCTAAAACAATTCAGACAAAAGATGAAAGAGCCAACCTGGTATATGCTGTTAAAGTAAAAGTAAAGAATGATGGTTTTCTGAAGATCGGAATGTATGGCGGATTAAATTTTAATACAAATCCCTGAATCAGGATTTCGAAGAAATTCAAGGTTTATCAAATAATGAAAAAGTGAAATCTTCAGGTAATATTATGGGTGATGGGCGGGTAATAGCAGATAACCTTCTGGAAGCACTACGGGACGAAAAAAGCGCCGGTAGCTGGCTTTGCAGGATATAAGCTTTGAAGTGAGGAAAGGAGAGTTGTTCGGAATCATTGGTCCGGATGGCGCAGGAAAGACTTCTTTGTTCCGCATCCTGACTACTTTATTGCTGCCCGATGGAGGGAAGGCTTCAGTAGATGGACTGGATGTGGTAAAAGATTATAAAGAGATCCGAAAAAGTGTTGGTTATATGCCGGGCAGATTTTCGCTGTACCAGGATCTTACCGTTGAAGAAAACCTGGAATTCTTCGCCACTATTTTCAATACAACCATTGAAGAAAACTATGATCTGATCAAAGATATTTATTCGCAGATTGAACCATTTAAAGACCGCCGGGCAGGAAAATTATCCGGTGGTATGAAACAGAAACTGGCATTGAGTTGCGCACTGATTCATCGTCCTTCCGTATTGTTTCTTGATGAACCAACTACCGGGTGTTGATGCAGTATCAAGAAAAGAATTTTGGGAAATGCTGAACAATTTTGAAAGAGCAGGGAATCACTATTCTGGTTTCTACACCCTATATGGATGAAGCGAGTCTTTGTGACCGGGTATGCGTTGATGCAGAATGGAAAAATGCTGTCAATCGATACACCAAAAGGCATCGTTGAAGCTTTTGGCAAACCATTATGGGCGATCCGGGCCGATAATATGCTGCGATTGCTCAATGACAGTAAAACAATATGAGGAAATTGAAGATTGCTATCCGTTTGGTGAATATCATCATGTGGTAATGAAGAAGGATAATGAGCAAGAGGGCCTGGTTAATTATTTGAACCAACAAGGATTCGGTTCATTTGAAATGAAACCTGTTCGCCCGGATATTGAAGATTGTTTTATGGCATTAATGAAGAAATGAAATGAATGATGAAAAAGTAATACAAGCAGAGAAACTCACCAAGCGCTTTGGAGATTTTACTGCTGTGGATGATATTTCCTTTGAAGTAAATAAAGGAGAAATATTTGGTTTTCTTGGTGCCAATGGTGCAGGTAAAACAACCGCGATGCGGATGCTTTGCGGACTTTCGATTCCTACCTCAGGTAAAGCAACGGTTGCAGGCTTTGATGTGTATAAAGAAACGGAACAGATCAAAAGAAATATTGGCTATATGAGCCAGAAGTTTTCGCTGTATGAAGATCTGACGGTAAAAGAAAATATTCGTTTCTATGCAGGTATCTATGGAAAGAGCGATGAGTTTATCAAGGATAAAACAACGTGTATTATTGAGCAACTGCATTTGCAAAATGAAGCAAATAAACTGGTCAAGTCATTGCCGCTTGGGCTGGAAACAAAAGCTTGCGTTTTCTGTAGCCATCTTTCATGAACCGCAGATTGTGTTTCTTGGATGAACCAACCGGTGGTGTTGATCCGGTAACAAGAAGAGAATTCTGGAATATGATCTACGAAGCAGCGGCATCTGGAATTACCATTTTTGTTACGACACACTATATGGACGAAGCGGAGTATTGTAACCGTGTATCCATCATGGTAGATGGAAAAATTGAAGCACTGGATACGCCCGGAAGATTGAAGAAACATTTGAAGCAGCTTCAATGGATGAAGTGTTTTTGAAATTGGCGAGGAAAGCTACAAGAGCTGATTGATTAGTTATGTACTAGAGAATAAGTAACAAATGATCAACTATTCTATTCGTATTTAAACAGGTCAACTTTTCAAGCAACAGATGATGAAACAGTTTTTATCATTTGTAAAAAAAGAATTTTATCATATCTTTCGTGACAGGCGGACGATGTTCATTCTGCTCGGAATGCCGATTGTGCAGATCATCATCTTTGGATTTGCACTGACCAATGAAGTGAAGAATGCAAAAATCGCAGTGCTTGATCAATCAAAGGATGCTGCCACTGCTTCCATCATTTCCGAACTGGAATGCAAGTCGTTATTTTGAAGTGGATAGGAATCGCTCCATTCGTATAAAGATGTTGAAAGTGTTTTTCAAGAAAGGAAAGATAAAATTGGCTGTTGTTTTTCCGCAGCATTTTAATGAGAATCTGCAGCATTTCAATAAAGCAGCAGGTTCAATTGATAGCCGATGCTTCCGATCCCAATGTTGCCAATACACTGACCAATTATGCCACGGCCATCATTATGGATTACCAGAACCGTATCACTCAAAGACCGGCAATTGCCTTATACCATCAATACGGAAATCCGGATGTTGTACAATCCGCAGTTAAAAGGCGCTTACAGTTTTGTGCCGGGTGTAATGGCAATGGTGCTGATGCTGGTTTGTACGATGATGACTGCTATCACAATAGTGCGCGAAAAAGAAATGGGCACGATGGAAGATTATGCTGGTGTCACCGATGCAGCCATTAAAAATCATTCTGGCAAAAGCGGTCCCTTACTTGTTGTTATCGCTGGTAAATATCGCCAGCATTTTGTTGCTGAGTGTATTTGTGCTGGATGTGCCGATCAATGGAAGTTTGCCGTTATTGATAGCGGAAAGTATACTGTTTATTCTTACCTGTCTTGTATTTGGATTGCTTGATTTCTTCATCAACCGATTCGCAGCAAACAGCCATGTTCATTTCATTTGACAGGGATGTTTCTGCCAACGATTATGCTAAGTGGCTTTATGTTCCCGATTGAAAATATGCCCTTGCCGTTACAGATCGTTTCGAATCTTGTACCTGCACAATGGTTTTATGCCATTGTAAAAGATGTGATGATAAAAGGAGTGGGCATTGAAACGATTTGGAAAGAAACCCTGATCCTGGCTGGAATGACCGTTGGTATTGCTGCTGTTTGAGTATTAAAAAATTTAAAATCCGGCTGGCATGAGAAGCTTACGATTTTTATTGCAAAAAGAATTCAGGCAGATTTTCCGTGATCCGTCTATTCTGCGCATCATCTTCGTCATGCCCGATGATTCAATTGCTTATTTTGCCATTGGCTGCGGATTATGAAGTGAAGAATATTAAACTAAGCGTGGTTGATCATGATCATTCAGCTTATTCACGACAACTGATCTAATAAAATAACTTCTTCAGGATATTTTCAGCTGAAGGATTATTCAGATGCATTATGAAACGATGCGTTGCATGAAGATAGAAACAGATAAAGTCGGATCTCATTTTGGAAATTCCGGCATCATTTGAGAAAGAACCTGGTTAAAGAAGATGAAGCTAAACTTTTCATAGCTGTCAATGCGATCAATGGAGTAAAAGCCGGTCTTAGGAAGTGCTTATTTGCAAAGTATCATCAGAGATTTTAACAGTGAGGTTCGCATTGGAATGGATACAGCTTCCGCGGTTTCAGTCCTGAGTTGACTATTGAAATCGCTATCTTCCAACTGGTTCAATCCGCTGATGAATTATAAGTATTTTATGGTGCCGGGAATTTTGGTGATACTGGTAACCATGGTAGGTGCATTTCTTGCTTCACTGAATATTGTAAAAGAAAAAGAGATTGGCACCATCGAACAGATCAATGTAACACCGGTAAAAAAGCATCAGTTTATTCTTGGCAAACTGATTCCGTTCTGGGTACTCGGATTGCTCGTTATGACCATTGGTTTTGTGATTGCCAGGTTTGTTTATGGCATTATTCCGCTGGGAGTTTATTGACCATCTATGTATTTGCCGCAGTATACCTGCTTGCAGTTTTAGGATTGGGATTACTTGTTTCCACCTATACCAGCACACAGCAACAGGCCATGCTGATTTCCTTTTTTATGATGATGGTATTTATTTTGCTGGGCGGATTGTATACGTCTATTGACAGCATGCCGGAATGGGCGCAATGGATCACCCGTTTCAATCCCGTTTCCTATTTTATTGAAGTGATGCGAATGGTAGTATTAAAAGGAAGCCGGCTTCAAGATATAAAACCTCAATTGTTAATTATGTCGGGTTTTGCTGTTGTTCTAAACGGATGGGCCATATTGAATTACCGGAAACGAGCATAAATCTGGGAACATGAATTATTGAATCCAGGTGCTTTCAATCAAATCAACTATTCAACTTTTTGCATATATTCGGAAAACAAAAAACGAAAGCTATGATAAAATCAGGCGACTTAAAACAAGGAAATCTCGTTTATATAAACCACGATAATGAACAAAAGGTGGGAACAGTAGTTAAAGTAAGCAATGAAGAAAAACAGGCTCTCGTAAACAACAGTGTTCAGGAATTTTGGTATGATTTAGAAGAAATAAATCCTATTCCACTTGACGAAAATCAATTATTGAATCTTGGTTTCACAAAAGAAGAAGCAAATGGCTCCATTAAATATAAAAGGGATTCATTTCGGCTTGTCATTCCCCGGGAGGGTGACTTTTCATCAGTAGAAATGTGGTGGAGGGAAGACCGCAGGCATTTTGATTTCCCGATCGGGGTTCATGATCTTCAAAACTTGTACCTTGATATGACCAAAGTAACGCTGGAAAAGCATTAAAAAGAGTTGTTTTTCTCCTTATTTAATTAATTGATTATTATATTTAATACACACCCTGAAAAAAAAACAGGGTTTTTTCTTTTTTCGGGTTCATCCTCCTATCTTTGCACCCCTAAAATTTGTATGTCGAAACAACCCCTTATTAAACAAGATGGTATCATTCTGGAAGCCTTATCGAATGCTATGTTCAGGGTAAAACTGGAAAATGGCCACGAAATACTGGCTACCATCTCTGGGAAAATGAGGATGCACTACATCCGGATTTTACCGGGTGATAAAGTGGGAGTGGAGATGTCGCCATATGATTTATCAAGGGGAAGAATCATTTTCAGGTATAAATAGCTTTAAGTACGGGTCTCCTGAGAATGGAGACTTAAAATGAAAGATTATGAAAGTAAGAGCATCCATTAAAAAACGCAGCGTTGATTGCAAGATCGTTCGTCGTAAAGGCAAACTGTATGTTATTAACAAAAAGAATCCCCGCTTTAAGCAGCGCCAGGGATAAAAGTGGTGCCCGGGATTTCATTCGTGGCTCTCAGCTTCAAGCTTTTGGCCCGATTAATAAACAAAAAATAAATTTAGAATATGGCTCGTATTGCCGGTGTTGACTTACCAAAAAATAAAAGAGGCGAAATAGGACTTACCTATATCTATGGTATTGGTCCTTCTACTGCCCAGTATATTCTGGATAAGAATAATATTGATCGTAACAAGAAAGTGCATGAGTGGAATGATGATGATCTGAATGCTATCCGTAATACTATTACGGAAGAATTGAAAGTAGAAGGTCAGTTGCGTTCTGAAGTGCAAATGAGCATCAAGCGTTTGCTGGATATCGCCTGTTACCGTGGTCTTCGTCACCGTAAAGGTCTTCCCGTTCGTGGTCAGCGTACCAAAACCAATAGCCGTACAAGAAAAGGAAAACGTAAGACAGTTGCCGGTAAGAAGAAGGCAGCTAAGAAATAATTGCTTTACCCTGCTCGCCAATGACAGGTTTTGTCATAGCGCAAGAAGTGCAGTTGGAGTATAATGCACCTATATATAATGAATCAATTTCGGATAGCCTGGTAGCAGGCAGGAGGATTGGTTCAGGTATCCCGGTGTAGAAAGGGATAGATTTTAAAACTTAAAGATTACCTCAGAAGGAAAATTATGGCAAAAGCACAAGCACAGAACAGCCCAAAGGCGGCAGCGAAGAAAAGAGTAGTAAAAGTTGATGCTTACGGTGATGCCCACATCTCTGCAACTTTCAACAACATCATCATCAGCTTAACCAACAAGACGGGTCAGGTTATTTCCTGGAGCAGTGCCGGTAAAATGGGCTTCAGGGGTTCTAAAAAGAACACTCCGTATGCAGCACAAATGGCAGCAGCTGATGCAGCCAAAGTCGCATTGGATGCAGGTCTGAAAAGAGTAGATGTGTATGTGAAAGGTCCGGGTTCGGGCCGAGAAAGTGCTATCCGTTCTTTATCTCAAAATGGTATTGAAGTAGTGATGATCAAAGACGTAACTCCATTGCCACACAATGGTTGCCGTCCTCCAAAGAAAAGAAGAGTTTAAAGTACGGCATGCGATGTACGGATTTTCCGTTTTGGAATTTCAGTATAAAGTAAGCCAGACAATTACATATATTTTGAGCCAATTTGGTTTCATTTATTACAAAGGGTGCCCGATTAATTTTTTACGATTTTTTACCGATCGTAGCACCGTTTCAAAAAAAATCGAAATGAATAAAAACTATGGCACGTTACACTGGTCCAAAGACCAAGATCTCCCGCATTTTCGGTGAGCCTATTTTAGGCAATGGTAAATGGTTGGGTAAAAACAGCAACCCTCCCGGTCAGCATGGTGAAAAGCGCAAGCGTAAAACCTTAGGCGAATATGCCCTGCAGCTTCGTGAAAAACAAAAAGCCAAGTACACCTACGGTGTTTTGGAAAAACAATTCCGCAAAACATTTGAAGAAGCATCCCGCATAAAGGGTGTAACCGGTGAAAACCTGATCAAATTGCTTGAAGCCCGTTTGGACAATACAGTTTTTCGTATGGGTATTGCTCCCTCCGTCCTGCTGCCCGTCAGTTGGTAAGTCACAAACACATCGAAGTGAATGGTGAAGTATTAAACATTCCGTCTTACCAATTAAAGCCAGGTGATGTTGTTACTATTAAGGAAGGTAGTAAAGAAAGAACTTCTATTACCAGTGTGGTAAGAGGCAAAAATCCAAAGTTCAGCTGGCTTGATTGGAATGAAACTGAAATGAAAGGTACTTTCATTACTTATCCTGAAAGAGAAAGCGTTCCTGAAAATATCAAGGAGCAACTGATCGTAGAGTTGTATTCTAAGTAAAAGTTAAAACAATGAGAAATTGAAGATCTCGGTTTCAACGGCTTAGAATTAACAAGACTGGCAGTACAACTGTACTAAAGTAAATTGATTGATCATTATCATTTAAAAACTAAATCTAAAATATGGCCATTTTAAATTTCCAAAAACCTGATAAGATCATCCTGCAAAAAGCAACTGATTTTGAAGCTCAGTTTGAGTTTCGTCCGTTGGAACCTGGTTATGGTGTAACCATTGGTAATGCACTACGCCGTGTATTGCTGAATTCATTGGAAGGCTATGCGATCGTTGGTGTGAAGATAGAAGGTGTAGAGCATGAATTTGCCACCATGAAAGGAGTTTCTGAAGATGTGGTAGAAATTTTCCTGAACCTGAAACAGGTTCGTTTCAAAAAGAGTGTTGATCATGAAGTGGCAAATGAGAAGATCATTTTGTCTCTGAAAAATAAAACTGAATTCACAGCCGGTATGATTGGTGAAGGCTACTCATTCTTTCCAGATCATGAACCCGGATCTGCTTGATCTGCACATTGGATTCATCTGCAAAAATGGATATCGAACTGACTATTGGCAAAGGCCGTGGTTATGTTCCTGCTGAAGACAACAAGCCAAAAGATGCACCACTTGGTTATATTCCAATTGACTGCCATTTATACGCCGATCAAGAATGTGAAATACACGATTGAGAATACCCGTGTGGAGCAACGTACTGACTTCGAAAAACTGATCATGGAAGTTTCTACAGATGGTACGATTCACCCTGAAGAAGCGGTAAAACAAGCTTCAAGGATCCTGATCCAGCACCTGATGATCATCACTGATGAGAACATCACTTTTGATAATAAAGAAGAGAAGAAAGAAGACCTGGTGGATGAACAAACTTTGCAACTGCGTAAAGTATTGAAAACACCATTGGAAGACCTTGATCTTTCTGTACGTGCATTCAATTGCCTGAAAGCAGCTAAGATCAATTCACTGAGTGAGCTGGTTCAGTACGAGCAGGAAGACCTGATGAAATTCCGCAACTTCGGTCAGAAATCACTGGCTGAAATTGAGCAGGTGCTGGGTGAAAGAGGTCTTGGGTTTCGGAATGGATCTGCAGAAATTGGGTGTTGATAAAGATGAACTGTAATAATTGGGATAGGTGCTGCTTTTAAATTTGAGTAAAGGGCACATTAACCTATCAAAGTTTATTAAATAGTAGATCGTAATTCCTGACACGGTACGATCGAATATTTTGTAACAAGAATTTGAATAAAGGGATTTAATTTTCTAATACCCGGGTTTCAGATTTTCAAATTAAACGTCATGCGTCACGGAGACAAAATAAAAAATCTAAGCCGAACAAAAGCACACAGGGATGCTTTGCTGAGCAACCTGGCCTGCCAGTTGATCGAGCACAAAAGAATCGTAACAACATTAGCAAAAGCAAAAGCTTTGCGTGTTTATGTTGAGCCTTTGATCACAAAAGGTAAAACAAATACTACACACGAACGTCGTGTTGTTTTTAGCTACCTGCAGGATAAAGAAGCTATCAAAGAATTGTTTGGAACTGTTGCTGAAAAAGTGGGTGGCCGTCCCGGTGGTTATACACGTGTCATCAAATTGGGCACCCGTCCTGGTGATAATGCTGAAAAAGCAATGATCGAGTTGGTTGATTTCAATGAAATATATGGAAAAGGTAAAGGCGAAGCAAAGGATGCAGCTAAGAAAACCCGTCGTAGCCGGGGGTGCTCTAAAAAAACAGAAGTAGCCATTACAGAAGATGTGAAAAAGGAAGAAACAACTGAAGCCAAAGCTGAGGACTAATCTTCTCTTAGTAATAAAGTACCCCGTCTTACTTCTTGTTTGGCGGGTTTTTTTTTTACTAATAGGGATAGTTTTTTCTGCATGGTTAAAAAGAATTATTTTCAGGCAAGATTGATTACTTGCCGGTTTTAAATATATTTTTTTAAATTCTAAACATGAACTATCAGAATAACCGGGCATTGCAGAAATACAGGAATGAAGTAGGTATACGTTTTCAACTTTATAACAGTCTGTTTACTTCTTTGCCTTTCCATCGCATTGAAAAGACAGGTATTCTATTGTCATTATTGTCCAGCAATTGCGAAGAGGGATATAAAAAAAATCTAAGTCCTATTCGGATAATCGATGAGTTTTTTACCAAGCACACATCCTACATTAATGAAAAGGAGAGAACAGATCTGCTCTTCAGGTTTGTACAATACCTGGAGCGGCAGGTGGTATTATTTGATGCATTGGAAGATGCTGCGTTCAGAGAAGTACATGATATGAATGGTGTTGGCACACTGAAGCATATTGAATCTGAAGTGATACAAAATAACAAAGAAGAAGAATTAGCTAAGAAGCTAAAAGATTTTTCTATCCGGTTAGTGCTAACAGCTCATCCTACACAATTTTATCCGGGGTCAGTTTTAGGCATTATTAATGACCTGGCGAGAGCCTTAGCGGAAAATAATACTAATCAGATTAATACCTATTTGCAACAATTAGGTAAAACGCCATTTTTTAATAAAAAGAAGCCCACGCCTTATGATGAAGCAATAAGCCTGATATGGTATCTGGAAAACGTATTTTATGCTGCTGCAGGGCGAATATTGTCTTCAATAAAATCGCAATTTCCTGATGCAGTTGGTGATGATAACCCCGTGATAAGAATGGGTTTCTGGCCAGGAGGCGACCGGGATGGTAATCCATTTGTAACTACTGAAATTACCCTCCAGGTGGCAGACGCATTGCGTGGAAGTATCATTAAGTGTTATTATCTGGATGTGCGCAGGTTAAAACGAAGACTGACTTTTGCCGGCGTTGATACACTACTTGCAGGACTCGAAATCAAATTATATAATAACCTGTTTATACCTGGTCTTAAAACAAGACTTACAAAGGAAGAGATATTAAATACGCTTGATCAGATCAGGGATATTATTATTCACCAGCACAACGGTTTATTTCTGCATACAGTAAATAATCTGATCAATAAAATTGAAGTATTCGGATTACACTTTGCTTCCCTGGATGTCAGGCAGGATAGTTCGGTGCATAGTAATTTACTGGAGGCCCTTGCAGAAAAAAATCATATTATCCCGGGCAATTATGCCACCCTTCCGGATAATGAAAAAATAGAGATTCTCACTTCAATAAAACAGACGATTGACCCTGATATCCTGGAAGATCCAATACACCTGGATACTGTGAAATCTATTGAAGGAATTAAAACAATTCAGCAATTCAATGGACCGGAAGGATGTAACAGGTATATTATCAGCCATTGTAACAGTGCGTTGAATGCAATGGAAGTATTTGGTCTGTTTTTATTAAGTGGGTGGAAAGCGGAGGAAATGAATATTGATATAGTTCCACTGTTTGAAACGATTGATGATCTTAAGGATGCTGCGGAAGTCATGCGGACGCTTTATCTCAACCCCGTATATCAGCAACATTTGAAAAGAAGAAAGAACAGACAGACCATTATGCTGGGCTTTTCAGATGGAACAAAAGACGGCGGTTACCTTATGGCCAACTGGGGTATTTATAAAGCCAAAGAAGAATTAACGGCCATTTCAAGAGAATACAATGTAGAGGTTATATTTTTCGATGGCCGTGGCGGGCCGCCTTCGAGAGGGGGAGGTAAAACACATAAATTTTATGCCTCCATGGGTCAAAATATTTCGAATGAAGAAATACAATTGACCATTCAGGGGCAAACAGTAAGTTCTAATTTTGGAACTGTTGACACTGCCCAATATAATATGGAGCAATTATTAAATGCAGGCATTACAAATGATCTGTTTTCCGAATTAGACTTAACTTTTACAAAAGAAGAAGACAAACTTTTGCAGGAGCTGTCCGCATTATCCTATAGTTCCTATAAGGAGCTCAGGGATCATCCCTATCTCGCTGACTATCTTTTGCAGGCAAGTCCTTTACGATTTTATAGCGAAACAAATATCGGAAGCCGCCCGGCAAAACGGGGTTCATCTTCCGGGCTTACATTGAAGGATCTGAGAGCTATTCCATTTGCTGGTTCCTGGAGCCAGCTCAAACAAAATGTAACCGGGTTTTATGGAGTGGGTACAGCTCTTAAAAAAATAGAAGAGCAGGGAAAATTTATGGCAGTAAAAGAATTGTATAAGAACTCACTTTTCTTTAAAACATTGCTGGATAATTGCGAAATGGCAATGTTGAAATCATTTTTTCCATTAACATCATACCTCAGTAAGCATAAGCAATTTGGTGAAATCTGGCAAATGATATTTGATGAATATGAATTGACGAGACAATACATTACCAAACTTTCCGGGCATGCAGAATTGATGGCCGACTACCCGGTTGATCAGCTTTCAATTCAGATGAGAGAAAGAATTGTACTGCCTTTGCTGACCATTCAACAATATGCACTTACCAAAATAAGAGAGATGGAAGAACAACTTGTGAATGCTCCGATAAAAGCTACCTATGAAAAACTGGTGATGCGTTGTTCATTCGGAATAATTAACGCAGGTAGAAATTCAGCCTGATTAACTTTATACCATTGGCAAAAGGAATGGCCGGTTTTGAACCGGCCATTCTTCTTTAAATTTTATGAGGTCAGGTTTATTAGAAAGAATATATAGCTGCAAATAAAAAGTTGCCCATAGATTTAGATGCAAAGCCATCTTTATCAACAAATACATTTTCACTTCCGTTATCAAATCGTATTTCCGGGATAAAAGTAAATCCGCCCTTCTTGAAATTTGCAGATAGTGTAGTAGCGAAAATACTTCCACCTACCGGTGCACCGCTGTATACTTTTAATTGATCTTTATCACTGAATAATTCTCCGCGAAGCGTCAAACCAAACCAGGATTGAGGATCAAAATTCAGGTAAAGAGCCGAGCCCCACCAGTTTTTTGCATCAATATTTTTTATTCCATCCCATCCTTTTACGGAGGCGTAAGTACCATTATAGCCAATGCTGAATTTATCGCTTACAGAAGCCGTAATAACGGCGTCTACCTGGGAAGATTTGGATGTGTCAGGTGACTGTCCGCTTACGAAATTGAGGTAAGCGCTTACCTTTTCCGTAGCAACACTATATTGAGCAAGGAAGAATTTCTTATTGATTTGGTCAGTTGGTGGAATTCTGTAATCCGTAGCATTGGATACTCCAAGCATAAATCCGTGTTTGCCTTTGGTTATTGCAGCCTTTACACCCGTATGAGAAAACGGACCATTTGTAAACATATACGACATGCTATAATTCCTGTTTACCTGAGGATCCAGAACTTCGTAACCAACATGCGTGCCCCAGGTACCTAAAGTAAAGGTTACCCAGTCAGCAGGCGAATAAGTTACATACAATTGCTTTATTGCCTGGGTAATTCCATCATCAGCATAAGAGAAATCTTTTGCGCGGGGACCAAACCCAAGATCCGCTACGCCACCCACTTTGGATCCTGTGTGTTCCAACTTTACGCTGGCCATTCCAAGAGAAAAAGAATTGTGAGTTTGGGTAAAACTCGTAAAGGTGTTAGCAGCCGTTTTTGCAAAATCATATTTATAGTACCCGTCAACGGAGCCGGATATTTTTAATTGTGGTTCCTCTGCCACAGTGGAGTCCTGCGCATGCCCTGAGAAAGAAATTACTAAAGCAAATAGAGACGCTGACAAGGCAGCAAAGATTTTTTTACGTAACATTGTAGTACATTTTTGATTTTAAAGAAAGGGCACAGCCGGTAGAAACTTTTGCAAGAAGTTTCTACCATCTTATCTGTGCCTTTTCCTATTAATTATGGTTAAAAGATTGGGACAACTAAAAAATTAGTCGGCAAGCGTTCTTTCTTCTTCGACTCCATTATTGTGAACCAATAAAGTACCTTGAAGATATTTTTCGTTATGTTGAGAAGCATCAAGTCCTTCGGCTTCTTCTTCCTGGGTCACCCTCATGGGTAATATCATATTGATCACTTTAAACAGGATAAAAGAAACGGCAAAACTATAACTTACTGCTACTGCCATTCCTTTCAATTGAATGAGAAACTGTCCATCTAATACAGCTGAGTTTACAACATTGCTTCCAAATACTCCAGTCATCAGCATACCTGTAATACCGCCAACGCCGTGGCAGGCAAATACATCCAGGGGATCATCATACCGGGTTTTGCTTTTTAGGAATTCAGCGACAATATTAGATATGATTGCGGCTAAAAAACCTATGAAAATCGCCTGGGGAACACCTACAAATCCGGCGGCAGGAGTAATAGCGACAAGGCCAACTACAGCGCCAATACAAAAACCTAATACTGATGGTTTTTTCCCCCTGATTACATCCCAAAACATCCATGATAAACCGGCTGCTGCGGCAGCAGTGTTAGTAGTTGCAAAAGCATAAACACCAAGAGATCCGGCTCCTACTGCGCTACCTGCATTAAAACCAAACCAACCAAACCAGAGCAAACCCGTACCTATAAGTACATACGGAATATTAGCAGGGGAAGTGGCGGTAGTCGATTTTCTGGGTTTAAGAACTAAGGCACCGGCCAATGCAGCCATACCTGCTGAAATATGAACTACTGTACCACCTGCGAAGTCCAAAACACCCCAATTAAACATTAGTCCATCAGGATGCCATACCATATGTGCAAGAGGTGCATAAACCAGGGCGCCAAACAATACTATAAATAAGGTATATGAACTGAAGCGAATTCGCTCTGCAACAGCCCCTACAACTAGCCCAGGAGTAATAATGGCGAACATAAGCTGGAAAAAAGCAAAAAGAGGAAGTGGTATAGTTGCTGCGAGGCTCCAGGGTTCCCCGTTCATAACATCTTTAAAAAACAAAAATGTCCTGGGATCACCTATAAATCCCCCAAGAGAATCACCAAAGCACAGGCTAAATTGAACAACGATCCATAAAACCGAAATTATACCTGCAGAAACAGTGCTCTTGATCATAGTGGAAAGAACGTTTTTGCGTCCTACCATACCACCATAGAAAAAAGCGAGTGCGGGTGTCATCAAAAATACAAAAGCACAGGATACCAGCATCCATGCTATGTCTCCGCTATCATAAACGTATTTAGGTGTTTTGCCATCTTCGCCTAAAACCGATGCGGGGTCAAATGAAGCTGCGGGACTCACAAAGATTGCTGCAATTGCTATTAACAGCAATACCAGAAATGGAGCCACTTGTTTCACTTTAGTTTTGCTCATAATCAGAAATGTTTTTTAAAGTTAATAAAAAGTGTATGCAGCAATCGCAGCGCTAAATTAGGGAATTAAAGAATATATTTAACTTATCAAGACAACTAAGTAGAAAAAATGTGTCTTTAATCAATAATTATTTATAGTTTAAAAAATCATAATATGAGGTGATAATATGATTTTAATTATATTAATTGTTGATTTATAACAGAATATATGCAAGGTCAAAAAATTCGAAGTGTACATATTAATTTAATATACAATATAATATTATTTTTGTTTTGAGGTTTTTAAGAGTATTTTTTTTACTTGAGCAATGATTGTGTTGGATCAGGTACGGACCTCTCAATTCTTTATGGATATAATTTGCGGTTTAAACAGTAACATAAATAACCACTGTTTAACCCTGGATGATTTACGATCCTTTTTAAAAAAAAACTTACTTGCAAGGCATTGACCCGTATTGATACTATTAATTTTTTTTAATAATCCAGGTAATTCGTAGTTAGATAAATAGAGTGCCCACAAGGGTTAGCTAAATATTTTAAAATGTGAAGAAAAATTGCAGAAGTAGAATTCTGCGAATTATAGAATAATCTTAATTTGCTCCATTATAATAATTACGTCAAATTAAAAATGAGCACTATGATTAAAATGCAAGTTATCGGCAACCTCGGCAAAGATTGCGTGGTTAACACAGTAAATGGTAAGAATGTTATCAATTTTACCGTTGCACATACTGAAAAGTATAAAGATAGCCAGGGTGTAAACCAGGAGAAAACAACCTGGGTAGATTGTGCCTATTGGACAGACCGGACGGCCATTTCTCCCTATCTGACAAAAGGCAAACAAGTTTTTGTTGAGGGAACTCCGGAAGTCAGAAGTTTTACAAGGCAGGATGGTACTGGGGGCGCATCATTATCACTTCGGGTCAGGGAGGTACAACTATTGGGAGGTAAAAGTGATTCAGGATCTAGCGGACCTTCCTACAGTGGAGCATCTTCCGGCAGCTATTCTTCAAACGCAAGTGTTCCTTCTGCGAGTGAAGTAACGGAGCCTATTGATGATCTTCCCTTTTAATTTTCTGATTAATGTTTTTAATTGAAATGCTCCGGATTTCCGGAGCATTTTTTATTTAGTAAATGAAAATATTTTTAAATTAAATAGAAAAGGTTCTGGCAAATTGCACAAAGTTATTTTTATAAGCCTCCAACACCTTGGGCTATATTTGTCGCATGGCAGAGCAGAATTTTTCTTACCAATCTATATTTGATTTTACAAAATTAGTTTTTCAGAAAATCGGTTGCAGCGAAGAGCATGCGATTACAGCTTCCCGGTCTTTATTATCTGCAGACCTGCGTGGAGTTGATTCCCATGGTGTGGCCCGGCTCAGTGGATATGTTCGTCTTTGGGAAGTAAACAGGGTTAATGCTAAACCACACGTGAAAGTAATTCATGAAACTCCTTCTACTGCTGTTGTAGATGGAGATAGCGGATTAGGTTTGGTGGTGGCTCCATATGCTATGCAGATAGCAATAGAAAAAGCAAAAAAGGCAGGCACAGGTTGGGTAAGTGTACAAAACAGCAATCATTTTGGAATAGCAGCACATCATGCCATGATGGCTCTGGAAAATGATATGATCGGTATTGCCATGACCAATGCCAGTCCCCTGGTGGCTCCTACTTTTTCTATTGACAGAATGCTTGGCACCAATCCGATTTGTGTTGCCGCCCCAGCTGGCACCGAACCTGCATTTGTAGCGGATTTAGCAACGACAACAGCGGCTAATGGAAAACTTGAAATACTTCAGCGTAAAAATCTATTGGCACCGGATGGTTGGGTTCAGGACGAAAAGGGTAATCCTTCAAATGACCCTAATGTTCTGAAAAAGGGAGGGGCCTTGCTTCCCCTGGGTGGAGATCGTGATCACGGAAGTCATAAAGGTTACGCACTTGGAGCGATCGTTGATATTTTTTCAGGCCTTTTGAGCGGGGCCAATTATGCTCCATGGGTTCCTCCTTTTCCCGCATTTGTTCCCATGCCTGCACAACAACCAGGCAAAGGAATAGGTCATTTTTTGGGAGCTATGCGGATAGATGCATTTCGGCCAGCTCATGAATTTAAAAGAGATATGGATCATTGGATACAAGGATTTCGATCCTGTAAAACAATTCCTGGTGAAAACAGAGTATTAGTTCCGGGTGATCCTGAGAGGGAGATGCAAGATGAACGATTGAAAAATGGGCTTTCATTATTAGATGTTGTTGTAGATGATTTGAAAAAACTGGCCAAAAAATTTGACTTAGTATTTTAGAAAACAAAGCAACAATTATTTCTAAATTACCAACCGATTGTAAACTACTTTTATTAGTCGAATCACTAATTAAAAAATCTCCGGGGAACTCACTCTTTTTCTTTTGGTTTCAATCTGTCCTTCAAATACTTTTGCACCCTAATTTAAAAAAGTATGAAAGTAATGAAGTTTGGTGGTACCAGTGTAGGTAAGCCCGAACGTATGCACCAGATCGTTTCGCTGGTAACCAGGGAAGCGGAGCCAGTCATAGTTGTTTTATCAGCTTTGTCCGGTACTACTAATGCATTAGTTAACATTGGTGAAAATATTGCAAAGGGTGACCGGGCGGATGCAAAAAAATTAATTGATCAACTGGAAGCGCATTACCAGAATTTTATTACTGAGCTATTGAAAAAACCAGAAACGCTTGCCAAAGCAAAAAATATACTGGCTGAACATTTCGAGTTTCTTAATATTATATTGAAAATTTCTTTTAGTGAGGCATTAAGTAAAGATATACTGGCTCAGGGTGAATTACTTTCTACAAAAATTTTTTCTATCTACCTGGAAGAACAAGGAATACATCATGCCTTATTACCTGCCCTGGAATTCATGACGATAGATAGCTACGATGAACCTCAGATTGGAAGCATCAGGATAAGGCTAAACCAGATGATACAACTTCATAAGGACAAAAAAGTATTTGTAACACAGGGGTACATTTGCCGGAATGCGAGAGGTGAAGTAGATAACCTGAAAAGAGGAGGAAGTGATTACAGCGCATCTTTAATTGCTGCCGCTATTAATGCATCAGTTTGCGAAATATGGACAGATATTGATGGTATGCACAATAATGATCCCCGGGTAGTTAAAAGAACTGTACCGGTAGAACAATTGAGTTTTGATGAAGCAGCTGAGTTGGCTTATTTCGGAGCGAAAATCCTACATCCCGCCTCCATCTGGCCGGCACAAACGTATAAGATTCCGGTAAAATTGCTGAATACGATGAAGCCGGAAGCAAAAGGAACATTGATTACCCAGGAAGCAGGCAGCGTAGGAGTAAAAGCGGTGGCGGCAAAGGATAATATAATTGCTATCCGGATCAAAAGCAGCCGGATGTTACTGGCCTATGGTTTCTTAAGAAAAATATTTGAGGTGTTTGAAAAATACCGGACACCAATTGATATGATCACCACTTCCGAAGTGGCGGTTTCCCTTACTATTGATAATCCTGTTTTTTTAAAAGAGATATTAAAGGAACTGGAACCGTTGGGAAATACTGAGGTAGATTACAACCAGGCCATCATTTCCGTAGTAGGAAATGAAATATCAAAAACAACTGATATTGTTAAAAAACTTTTTGGTTCTATCATGAACATTCCGGTGCGCATGGTTTCTTACGGGGGCAGTCCCCATAATATTTCACTATTGATTTCGGCTCAATATAAAACCCAGATCCTTCAACAATTGAACAAGGGTATGTTTGGTTTGGATTAGTAATTTTAATAAATGGTGAGAAATCCAATTATTGATCGGTATCCTCTTCTCCAGACTTCGTATAAATCGCAATGCTGCCTCCCGCTCCATTCCAATTGCCGGCAAACGGGCCTTTTATAATTTTTATCATCGCAATATCGGGAACTGGCAAATAATTGAGATATTCATAATTTACCGGGATTTCATCTATATAAATTGCGGCACGCTGATTACGTATAAAGGGAATGCGAATATTGTCTCCGGTGATAAAAATTTGCAGGCCCGCCACTCTTCCTTTAAGCCAATCCAATACGTTTTGATAACCTACCACTGAAGCATTTGCATGATCACCCACCAAATCAAAATATTGTGCGTCCTGTGTATTAAATAATCCACTGCAATAGGTTTTATTCAATAGTTCTCCCTTTGATAGGGGTTGTGAAAGCCTTTTCTGGCTGCTGGCGGGAATTTGGAATGCCAGAATTAAAATAATTAAAAGCAATTTTTTCATATACCTGATCCTCCTTTTTCAATTTACGTAAATATGGTGTTAGAGGATGGTTAAGAATATTCTGGTTATCCCGATTTATTGATTTACTCTTAATTAATCAATTTCCATTTTTTGCGACCTTATGTTTGCATGAACTCCTTTTGTCGGCTCAGTCACCACAACCGAATTAATGAGCTGCAAAAACATTTATTTGTCAAACAGCCAGCTGTCTAATTCGGTTTTTGGTCATTGCAAAGCGAAAAAATATTTTGTTAGTTGCAGGCACTTTTATAGTTGTTTATTTCATTCCAGTTATAGATGTGAAAATTTCCAGAATAGGTTTCTTTCGTATCCGTTTTTTAGATTCCTTTTACATGGTTAAATTTTTCAGTCTCCTTTGTTTTTGGTAATTAACAGGGCTGAAGTATAATGAAGCTCCTTACATTCTTCTTTCCTTGCATCAATTATTAAAATGAGTGGAAGGATGTTTGGTGGTGACCTCAATTCTGTTATTATCCGGGTCAAGTGTTTCAAATTCATAATAGCCATCGCCAGTTTTCCTTGGGCCGCTCAAAATAGCAAAGCCATCCATTTTCATTTGTCTGGCTTTTTCATCTACTTCTTCAATGTGCTCAACACCAAAGGCAAGATGTATAATTCCCAGGTGCTGCTTATGTATTGTATCGTTTAGATTGCCCGGAATATCCGGCATTGTCATAAGCTCCAATCTTGCGCCATTTTCAAAACTGAGGAAATAACTGTGAAATCCATTACTCTTATTCGTGTACTTTTCATTTGAATTGCCGTTAAAATATTTGAGATAGTATTCCCTCATTATTTCCAGTTGATTAGTCCAGATGGCAACGTGTTCCAATTTCATCGCTTCAGGTATTAGTGGATATTTTATATTTATCTTCAATTAACGCATCAGCCGGTTCTTGATAAATTGTAAATTTACTTTAACTAATATTATTATCACCAACCCATATGAATACCTTTTATCTGGAAAAGTTATTAAAGAATTACCGGTCAGGTTGGGGGCTGGAGCAGCCATTTTATACAGATCAACAGATATTCAACCAGGAAAAAGAATTTATTTGGAAAAAATATTGGTTGTTTGCCGGCACTGTTGCGGCTATTCCCCACGCAGGTGATTATTTCCTCTACAATGTTCACAACGATTCCATAATTATAATTCGGGGAAGCAAAGGAGAAGTCTTTGCCCATTATAATACTTGCAGGCACCGGGGCTCATTGATCTGTCTTGAAGAAAAAGGAAATACTCCTAAATTAATATGTCCGTATCATCAATGGGTATATGATAAAGACGGTACATTATTAAAGTCAAGGCTAATGCCGGAAGATTTTGACCGGTCCCGGTTTGGTTTGCATTCTGTACATATACAGGTGCTGGAAGGATTAATATTCATTTCATTGGCTCAGCATCCTCCTGATTTTACGAAAGTGATTAAAGATTATACTCCCTTTTTAAAACCATACAAGATAGATAAAGCAAAGGTCGCCTTTACAAAAAGGTATGAGCTTCGAACCAACTGGAAACTGGTAGCAGAAAATTTTCGGGAGTGCTATCATTGCGGGCCGGCACATCCTGAATATTGCAATGCAGTTATAGGGGCTAATTTAAAGGAATCTGCAGATGGAGAACTGGCTTTACGGCGGGTGGATTGGCAACAAAAAGGATTAGCTATCTCTAATGTTGATTTTGAAAATGATTCATTTCATTTTGCAATCCGCTATCCACTGCGGCCTGGGGTAATAAGTTATAGCCTGGATGGAAAATCCGTCGCCACTCCTATGGGTGATCATAAAGATTTTGATGCGGGTGTACTGGGATTAGTGGTGTACCCAAATTTTTGGATGGATGCCGTAAGTGATTATATGTGGACCATGCGGCTAACTGCTGTTTCTCCATCTCTTACGTTATATCGACCTGGCCTGGTTGGTGGATAGAGAGGCAAATGAAGGGATAGATTATTCAATTGAACACCTTACCGATTTTTGGAGAATAACCGGGGAACAGGATTGGAAATTATGCGAAAATAATTTCAAAGGAATTGAATCCACACATTATCAGCCCGGACCCTACGCTCCGGTAGAATTTGATGTAGCTAAATTTATTGACTGGTATATATCCCGGATGAAGGAAGGAATTGAGGATGTACAAATTGTTTAATTTTGATTTATTAGGTCAACTTCCCGTTGTTGGTAATAATTGCTTCTTCTTCAACTTAAATAATGATCAGATTAACAGAAATTATCGTGGAATTATTTTTTCATTATTTTATTGTTGGCTCCATCTTTCTGTTCTTCATAAAAATAAATATCAGCACCCCTACAACTGACACAATTCCCGCATTTAAAAAAAAGATGTCAGCTATTTTCATATTTGCATCGTATAAATATCCTGTCCAGAAATTTCCGGCAATAGCTCCAGCTCCATAATAAGCGGCATATAAAAGGGATTGGCCGGTTGCTCTCCAATCGGCTGGAACCAGCATGTTTACATATTCTACACACACCACCCAAAATAAAGACCAGGAGATTCCATGGAGCACTTCGATTAATAAAGCGGCATGTGGATTTTTTACAATACTGTACAAATACATACGCAAGGCTGTCGCAAATACAGTAATCAATAATGTCGTTCTCATTCCAAATTTTCCAATTATCCTGGCGGAAAAATAAAATAATGGCAATTCGCAGAGGCCCTGGAATGAAATACCGTACCCCACCAGCGAAGCCGATGCGCCATTTTCCTTCATGTAAAGCGAATAAAAATTCCAAATGGTTGTAGCACCTGAGGATACAAGAAATATACAGAACAATAAAAACAATAAAATTTTATTGGTAAAAACAACATTTACCTTTTTAAAGGTTTGTGTGGATTTCCTGGATTCATGAATTTTATCGGGCTCAAGAGAAAATGCGAATAAAAAAGTTAGCAGCATGCACACAGCCGATATAGCAAAGATCACGGTTGTGCTTACAGGCGTCAATCAGTTGACCAGTAATGATGCCTGTAAAGGCCCAACCGGCAGCACCGGCAATTCGTAAAGTGCCATAAGAAAAGCTGGGGATTTTTCTTTACCAGATTCAGAGAAAGGCTATCCAGTACAGGCTGAAGTGTGTTATAAAAAATGGCCATGAAAATGGTGATAAGAAATAAATAGCCAAAGCCGCCATCAAAAAGATAGAAGTGAATAAGCAACAGCGAGCCAGGAAAGAGGAAAATAATAAAGTTTTTTTATAACCAAAGCGGTCAGCCAGCATGCCATAAAAAGGCTGAATCAAAAACATCATAACCGGAGTGATGCTTAAAATAATGCCTGTCCTGATGCCGCCCAATCCTCTTTCTTTACAATAATCAGCAAAAATGGGTAACCAGGCAGCGGTGCAACAAAATACAAGGAAGTATAAGATCCTTAATTTATTGCCTTCGCTGAGTGTCATTATTCCGGCTGAATTAATTATTATTTACCAGGGCTGCTGCTTCTTCATCTACCATTATATAGCCATGGGGATGCACTTGCATAATACTGGCCGGGAATTCCTTCGTTATGTCTCCTTTTACTGTTTTACTAATTACCTGTGCTTTCTTAATTCCGTTTGCTACCAGCAATACTTTCTTTGATTCCAATAAATGTTTTAATCCAATAGTGATTCCTTTTTGCAAAATGACAGGGGTCTTAAAGTATTTCTGTCCAACTGTTATCGTTGTTTTATCAAGTTCGATAACATGCGAATAATTGTCAAACGAAACCCCTGGTTCATTAAATCCAATGTGGCCATTGATTCCAATACCAACTATCATCAGGTCAATTCCGCCTTTATCGGAAATGATGGCATCCATTTTTTCGCATTCCATTTTATTATCGGTAGATAGAGAATCAAACAAATGAAACTGTCCGGGAGATAGCTGTAAAGGATTAATTATCAAATTTTGAAAAAAATAATGACAGCTGCCTTCATTTTCAGGTGGAATGCCTACCCATTCATCCAGCCCCAGAAAGGTTAATTTGGTAAGATCTGTTTTTAGTATCACTTGATTTTTCTGCCATAAACTTACAGGCCAGGCGCGGAGTATCGCCTGAAGCCATACAAACAACCGCATCAGGTTTTTTATTCACCAGTTCAATGATTTCATTAGCTACTGCTTCCGATAAATGGTTGTAATCTTTAAATACCTTTAATTTCATACCTGTTTTTTTTTGTTTTTTTTGGCGAGAAAATTTTAATAAAAGTGGATATTACCGTAATGGGTAAATAAAGCTAATGCAAAGCATGCTTATTAAGTATGTTATCCTAGTTAAGAAAGTTTTTTTAATTGTTAATGATTATAAGTAGTTCCTGTATTTGGAAGGAAATAGGAGTTTCGGGTGAATACAATTAAGATGCGTAAGAAACGTTTTAATCTTAATTTTGACATATAACTAATCAGGAAAATGAACAAAATAGTTTGTTTAATATTTTTTGCAATTTTCAATTCCAGCCTGTTCTCCCAAAAGGTTTATTTCATTTACCTTCAATCAGACGCAGAACAATCTTTTTTTGTAAAAATAAATGATAAGACTTTCAGTTCATCGCCTTCAGGTTATCTTATCCTGTCCAAATTAAAGGATAGCACTTATAATCTGAATATTGGCTTTCCCCAAAATAAATGGAAATCTCAGCAATTTTTGATAAATGTGAAATCAAAAGATAAAGGATATTTCCTGAAAAATTTTGGAGAAAAGGGATGGGGTTTGGTTGATATGGAAACCTTGAATATCCAGATGCCTGAAGAAAGTCACGCAAATGATAAAAGGCTGAATTTGACGCCGGGTGAAGTGTCGCCATTTACACTGATACTTTCAAAGGCAGCTAATGATCCTTCGCTGTTGATTAAGCCTGACTTTACTTCTGGAAATAAGGATGAAAAGAAAGTTAATCCTCAGTATGCAGTAGTTAAAGAAGAAAGCTCTTCCATTACTAACACGGAACCCAAAAACACGGATGCACCCGGGGTATTGACAAGTCAAAAAAGCGATACGGTTTCAGAAAAAAAGAATGCCCTTAAAGAAACCATTTCCCTAACTGCAGAAAGGAGTGAAGTAAGTAATTCTGTAAATCCGGAAGTAAAGTCGTCAGGCAATTTTCCATATGAAAAGTCTTCAATTCAAAAAAAATCGGAAAGTTCTACTACGGATGGGTTGGGTATAATGTATGTGGATCAGTATAAGAACGGCCAAAAGGATACCATCCGGATATTCATTTCGAATCCTTTTGCTTTAAATAATAAAACCAGCGCCCAGTCTTATAAAGAAAAGAAGTTTATTGATTTTGATGAGCCATTGAGTGGAGTTAAATCAAACGGTGAAAAAAAAATCGAAAAAAATAATTGCTCAATAATTGTTTCTGATGCAGATTTCCAGAAGCTAAGAAAAGTGATGGTAAACCAAAAGACAGAAACCTCACGGATCCTTAGAGCAAAAGAAGACTTTGGAAATAAGTGCTATACAATTATACAAATAAAAAGTATGGGAAATTTGTTCCTGAGCGAAGCAACAAAGTTCCATTTTTTTGAGGCCATATATCCATTTAGTGATGATAAAAGCAATTTTGCAGCTTTGCTAAAAGATGAATTTAAAGACACCTATTTCGTCCACCGGTTAAAAAACCTGGCCAAATAGCAAACTGTATAAGTGAAATTTTCTGCATTCGATTAAGCTCAACCTAATATGCCTCGTTATTTTATTGAAGTCTTTTATAAAGGCACCAACTACAGCGGTTTTCAAACGCAGAAAAACGCTAACAGCATACAGGAAGAAGTTGAAAAGGCATTCCAGATTCTTCAGAAAGAAAAGGTTCATATGACCGGTTCTTCACAGAACAGATGCAGGTGTTCATGCTATACAAAATTTTTTACATTTCGACTATGAAGGATTGATAAATCCTCAGTTTGTTTACAAAGTCAATGCTATTTTGCCTGGAGAAATCGTGGTAAGAAACCTGGTAAAAGTTGGAGACAGCAGGCATTGCCGGTTTGATGCAATAAGCAGAGAGTATAAATATTTCATTTACCAGTCTAAAGATCCTTTTCAAAAGGACATGGCTTACTATTTCCCCTATAAGATAGAATTGGATAAAATGAACCAGGCGGCAGAATTAATCAAAAATTACAAGGATTTTACTTCATTTTCAAAACGCAATACACAGGTAAAGTCCTTTGAATGCCACGATGCAAAAAAGTGAGTGGTACTTTCAGGATGGAAAATTAATATACCATATAAAAGGCAACAGGTTTTTGAGAGGTATGGTCAGGGCATTAACTTCTACCATGCTTAAAGTGGGTCGGGGCAATATAAGTTTGCAGGAATTTATACAAATAATAGAGGCAAAAGATTGTACCCGGGCTAGTTTTGCCGTCCCTCCGCACGGACTTTTTCTTATTTGTGTACATTATCGATTTTGCAATTAAGTGACATAGGATTTTTTTTATCTTTAGAAACCCTTGATCACAGCCAATTCTACAGATTTTAAAATATTTAATTCCAAAAAAGATTTGGTAGAAAAAAATACAGTCCTTATCTTCGCCGCCCGTTCGGATAAAACAGGAAAATCAGTTCTCTGAGGTTGTGTAAAATATGGTTGAAGTGGCCAATATAATTTGAATAAAAGTTTGGTGGTAAGTATCGCATCCCCTATCTTTGCTACCCGTTATTTAAAAACGGTTTAGTTCTTACAAAGCAGAATTGCAAAATCACTCCAGAAATATCGGAAATTCATATCGACAAAAATTTTGGTAGTAATAAATCGGCCCTTACCTTTGCACTCCGTTCGAAAAAACGGTGTGGCAGGTAAAGCCAAAAGATCTTTGAAAGTTGGGAAACAATAGCACTTCTCTTGCCTTGAGTGGCAGGAGAAACAAAAGGTAAGTCAAGCGAATAACATTTCGAATTGACACATTAATTTTTTTAAGATTAATACTGTCAGTATCAAACAAAACATTTACAATGGAGAGTTTGATCCTGGCTCAGGATGAACGCTAGCGGCAGGCTTAATACATGCAAGTCGAGGGGCAGCATGCACTGTAGCAATACATTGGTGGCGACCGGCAAACGGGTGCGGAACACGTACAGAACCTTCCTTCGAGCGGGGAATAGCCCAGAGAAATTTGGATTAATACCCCATAGTATATTGAGAGAGGCATCTTTTTAATATTAAAGATTTATCACTTGAAGATGGCTGTGCGGCTGATTAGGTAGTTGGCGGGGTAACGGCCCACCAAGCCTGCGATCAGTAACTGGTGTGAGAGCACGACCAGTCACACGGGCACTGAGACACGGGCCCGACTCCTACGGGAGGCAGCAGTAAGGAATATTGGTCAATGGACGCAAGTCTGAACCAGCCATGCCGCGTGGAGGATGAAGGTCCTCTGGATTGTAAACTTCTTTTATCTGGGACGAAAAAGGGTCTTTCTAGATCAACTGACGGTACCAGATGAATAAGCACCGGCTAACTCCGTGCCAGCAGCCGCGGTAATACGGAGGGTGCAAGCGTTATCCGGATTCACTGGGTTTAAAGGGTGCGTAGGTGGGTTGGTAAGTCAGTGGTGAAATCCCCGAGCTTAACTTGGGAACTGCCATTGATACTATCAGTCTTGAATATTGTGGAGGTTAGCGGAATATGTCATGTAGCGGTGAAATGCTTAGATATGACATAGAACACCAATTGCGAAGGCAGCTGGCTACACATATATTGACACTGAGGCACGAAAGCGTGGGGATCAAACAGGATTAGATACCCTGGTAGTCCACGCCCTAAACTATGGATACTCGACATCAGCGATACACTGTTGGTGTCTGAGCGAAAGCATTAAGTATCCCACCTGGGAAGTACGATCGCAAGATTGAAACTCAAAGGAATTGGCGGGGGTCCGCACAAGCGGTGGAGCATGTGGTTTAATTCGATGATACGCGAGGAACCTTACCTGGGCTAGAATGCTGGGAGACCGTGGGTGAAAGCTCACTTTGTAGCAATACACTGCCAGTAAGGTGCTGCATGGCTGTCGTCAGCTCGTGCCGTGAGGTGTTGGGTTAAGTCCCGCAACGAGCGCAACCCCCATCACTAGTTGCCATCAGGTAACGCTGGGAACTCTAGTGAAACTGCCGTCGTAAGACGTGAGGAAGGAGGGGATGATGTCAAGTCATCATGGCCTTTATGCCCAGGGCTACACACGTGCTACAATGGAGAGGACAAAGGGCTGCAACATAGTGATATGAAGCTAATCCCAAAAACCTCTTCTCAGTTCAGATTGGAGTCTGCAACTCGACTCCATGAAGCTGGAATCGCTAGTAATCGTATATCAGCAATGATACGGTGAATACGTTCCCGGACCTTGCACACACCGCCCGTCAAGCCATGGAAGCCGGGTGTACCTAAAGTCGGTAACCGTAAGGAGCCGCCTAGGGTAAAACTGGTGACTGGGGCTAAGTCGTAACAAGGTAGCCGTATCGGAAGGTGCGGCTGGAATACCTCCTTTTTAGAGCAACACTTATCGCTATTGTTTCCCATGTCTTTCATTGTTTCACTGCTATTGTTTCACGAGCAGATTGAAGCAATATTCAATTCTTTGGATTCGCTTCATTAGGAGGCGATGACTAAAAAAGTTCTTTTTAACAGTAACCCGATAACTCGGGGGCTACAAACACAGATCCGTAGCTCAGCCTGGTTAGAGCACTACACTGATAATGTAGGGGTCAGCAGTTCAAATCTGCTCGGGTCTACTAATACTGGTAGTTAGTTGATTAGTTGACTGAGTTGATTAGGTTTAACCTATCGGCTAATTAATTGATAAACTAATCAGCCTTAACCTGGGGGGTTAGCTCAGTTGGCTAGAGCATCTGCCTTGCACGCAGAGGGTCATCGGTTCGACTCCGATATCCTCCACAAGGAAGTTCTTTAAGATATTTATCATGATGTGATTCGTTCAGGCGGATCAATTGGTTCAAGTCCAACACATCATGCAAGTCTGCATTTTATGTAGATCAGCTCTTTGACATATTGGGAAAAGTTGTTAGAATATGTATTTAAACGTGTGATTATTTAGGTAATTACACACCACTACGAGAATTGAAAAATTCAAGTTTTTAAGTTTTTTAAAGCAATTAAGGGCACATGGTGGATGCCTTGGGTCTGAGAGGCGACGAAGGACGTGGTAAGCTGCGATAAGCCAGGGAAAGCTGCACACAAGCATTATATCCCTGGATCTCCGAATGGGTCAACCCACTATACTGAAGGTATAGTATCCTGCAGAAAGCAGGAAGCCAACCTCCTGAACTGAAACATCTAAGTAGGGAGAGGAAAAGAAAATAATAATGATTCCCTGAGTAGTGGCGAGCGAAAAGGGAAGAGCCTAAACTTCGGCGGCGTGCCGCTGGAGGGTTGTAGGACTGCATTTAGAAATTGTCATCAAGTTGAATCTTCTGGAAAGTTGAGCCATAGAGGGTGATAGCCCCGTAAGCACAAATTGACAAGGACGAGCAGTATCCTGAGTAGGGCGGGACCGGAGAAATCCTGCCTGAATCTGCCAGCACCATCTGGTAAGGCTAAATACTCCTCAGACACCGATAGTGAACCAGTACCGTAAGGGAAAGGTGAAAAGCACCCTAAACAAGGGAGTGAAATAGTACCTGAAACCGTGTGCCTACAAGCGGTCGGAGCCCAGCAATGGGTGACGGCGTGCCTTTTGCATAATGAGCCTACGAGTTGCTCCTCACTGGCGAGGTTAAGTTCGTAATTAACGGAGCCGTAGCGAAAGCGAGTCCAAATAGGGCGTTTAGTCAGTGGGGGCAGACGCGAAACTTTGTGATCTATCCATGGGCAGGTTGAAGGTTAGGTAAAACCAACTGGAGGACCGAACCCGTTGACGTTGAAAAGTCTTGGGATGACCTGTGGATAGGGGTGAAAGGCCAATCAAACTGAGAGATAGCTCGTTCTCCCCGAAATGTTTTTAGGAACAGCCTCGGATTATGAAGTCTGTTAGAGGTAGAGCTACTGATTGGGCTAGGGGGCTTCACCGCCTACCAAACCCTGACAAACTCCGAATGCTAACAGATATTCTCCGGGAGTGAGGCTGCGGGTGCTAAGATCCGTGGCCGAGAGGGAAATAACCCAGAATAGCAGCTAAGGTCCCTAATACATAGTTAAGTTGATCAAACGAGGTGGGATTTCTATAACAGCCAGGATGTTTGCTTGGAAGCAGCAATTCATTTAAAGAGTGCGTAACAGCTCACTGGTCGAGAGATCCTGCACGGAAAATAATCGGGCATCAAACTATGAACCGAAGCTCTATGATCGCCGCTAAGCGGATGATCGGTAGGGGAGCATTCAAACTGCATCGAAGGTGTACGGTGACGTATGCTGGAGCGGTTTGAAAAGAAAATGTAGGCATAAGTAACGATAAATAAGGTGAAAAACCTTATCGCCGAAAGTCTAAGGGTTCCTGATCAACGTTAATCGGATCAGGGTTAGTCTGGTCCTTAGTCAAACCCGAAAGGGGTAGATGATGGAAAGCTGGTTAATATTCCCGCACCTGCTATACAATGAAAGTGACGGAGAGCCGTGGTCGCTACGTACTGACGGATATGTACGTCTGAGTGGAGTCTTCGGACAAAGCGAAGTGGTAAAAGCTCTTCCAAGAAAAGCGAGTATAGCAGCCAGTACCGCAAACCGACACAGGTAGACGGGATGAGTATTCTAAGGCGCTCGGGTGAGCCGTGGAGAAGGAACTAGGCAAATTGACGCTGTAACTTCGGGATAAAGCGTACCATCTTCGGATGGTCTCAGTAAAATGGTTCAACCAACTGTTTAACAAAAACACAGGGCCCTGCAAAATCGAAAGATGACGTATAGAGCCTGATACCTGCCCGGTGCTGGAAGGTTAAGGAAGGATGTTCGGCGCAAGCCAAAGCTTCTGACTGAAGCCCCAGTAAACGGCGGCCGTAACTATAACGGTCCTAAGGTAGCGAAATTCCTTGTCGGGTAAGTTCCGACCTGCACGAATGGTCTAATGAGTTGAACGCTGTCTCCTCCACGAGCCCGGTGAAATTGTAGTATCGGTGAAGATGCCGGTTACCCGCCACGGGACGGAAAGACCCCGTGAACCTTCACTACAACTTTGCATTGATTTTGAATTACGGATGTGTAGAATAGTTGGGACGCTACGAAGCCTTGCCGCCAGGTAGGGTGGAGCGGTCGTTGAAATACCAACCTTCTTTGATTTAGAGTCTAATCCCTTGCGGGAAACAGTGCATGGTGGGTAGTTTGACTGGGGTGGTCGCCTCCTAAAGAGTAACGGAGGCTTGCAAAGGTACCCTCAGTACGGTTGGTAATCGTACGAAGAGCGCATTAGTATAAGGGTGCTTGACTGTGAGGCACACAAGCCGAGCAGGGACGAAAGTCGGCTAAAGTGATCCGGCGGTTCTGTATGGAAGGGCCGTCGCTCAAAGGATAAAAGGTACTCCGGGGATAACAGGCTGATCTCCCCCAAGAGCTCATATCGACGGGGAGGTTTGGCACCTCGATGTCGGTTCGTCACATCCTGGGGCTGGAGAAGGTCCCAAGGGTTCGGCTGTTCGCCGATTAAAGTGGCACGTGAACTGGGTTCAGAACGTCGCAAGACAGTTCGGTCCCTATCTGTGGTGGGCGCAAGTAAATTGAGAGGACATGACCTTAGTACGAGAGGACCGGGTCGTACGTACCGCTGGTGTATCAGTTGTGCCGCCAGGTGCAATGCTGAGTAGCTATGTACGGACAGGATAAACGCTGAAAGCATCTAAGCGTGAAACCTACCTCAAGATGAGTTTACTTTTAAGGGCCGTCAAAGACTATGACGTTGATAGGCTACAGGTGTAAAGGTGGTAACATCAAAGCCGAGTAGTACTAATTGCCCGTAAGCTTTAATTTTTTTAAATACTATTTCTAACACTCCCAATATGTACATTTATTACGGCTCTGATGGATTTGTTTGCTACATTCGACTTTATCTAAATTCTTATGGTGGTTTTGCCGAGGGTGTTCACCTCTTCCCATACCGAACAGAGAAGTTAAGTCCCTCATGGCCCATGGTACTGCACAACAATGCGGGAGAGTAGGTAGCTGCCATATTTATTAAATAGCCTTTCAGAATTTCTGAGAGGCTTTTTTGTTTTTATTGAAATAGAAATTTCGAATTAGAAATTAAAACTCATATTCAAATAATAATACCCACCATTGAATCCAATTTGGGTAGAATTTCCATCATAAATTAAAAGGCCACCCTGTGAATTTGCTCTATGGCTTATTTTGTCGGGATACACGTTGAAAATATTGTTAGCGCCTGCCCCAATATTTATCGATGCCTTGAGCGAGTAGCTGAGATGAAAGGAGGAAATTATTTTAGGTGAAAAAATTGATCCCGGCTTCTGAGAGCTCCAAAAAAAATGTGTGCTACTTTTCCGTTGTAAATACTCCTTCCGCCAAATTCCCATTTCCTGGCACCTGGGGATTAGATGGAACTGCAAGCAGCACACAAGATATTTATGATGCATCTGCCAACACCTGGACAGTAGACCAATTGAGCAGTCCCCGGGCCCCCAGGGGAGCTACAGTAGATAATAAGGTTGTATTTGCAGGAGGGGGGGGATTATAATTGGCCTTCACAAGTGGCAGATATTTATAATGCTACCAGCAATTCCTGGTCAACCGCTGTGCTTAGCGATTCGAGGAGGGTGCCAGCAGTTAAAACTATAGGTAGTAAGATTTTCTTTGCTAGTGGAGATTCTAATATAGATCGCCTCGTAAGCAATATTGATATATATGATGAAGCTACCAATACCTGGACAGTAGATTATTTTAATCCGCCCTTTGATCAGGGATGGGCGCCAACAGGTATTGCTGTAGGAAATAAAAACTATTGGGCTGGTGGCCAATATTATTCGCCTGCTACTTATATCCAGACCACCGATCAGGTAGTAATAAGAGATGAGACTACCCATACATCAACATATGCCTGTTTATTTCAACACAATTCCCATTTTGATGCAGTTGTCAAAAATAATAAAATAGTATTTTTTACAGGTAGGGGTCTGGAAAAAAACAAATTCGACATTTATGATATAGCAACCAATACCTGGTCAATAGGAGCGCTAAACCTGAATATTGTTGGCGCCTCAATCATTACTGTAAACAATACAATTTATGTAGCAGGTGGATATGTAAATAGCGTTGTATTCAACCAGGTGTGGAAACTGGAGTTTTAGCAGGACAGTGAAAATATCTTTGAAAGGCTTTTCTGTTTTATGAATTTACTTCTCTTCAATTGAAATAGGTTTGCAGCATGAACCGCTTTTTTCTTTATTTCTCCTTTGCCTCATTTTTAATTTCTTTTACTGAACCTTCCGGTTTTAAAAAAATACAAATAGATGGTTTGGCCCAGGGAACCACTTACCACATTATTTATTATGCAAGCGACAGTTTGGTTTACAAAGCACAGGTCGATAGCATTCTGAATAAAATAGACAGCTCTCTTTCCTTATATAAATCGTACTCACTCATCAACCAGTTTAACCATTCAAAGAATGGAATGATAGTCGATTTCCATTTTACAAAAGTTGTAAAAAAAGCTATTGAAATTTATCATCAGACAAATGGGTTATTTGATATAACCGTGGAACCGCTTACAAGTTTGTGGGGATTTGGTCCGGCCAAAGCAACTACCATTCCTGATAGTGTGACAATAAAAAATATTTTGCCTTGTGTGAACTCCGGTTTACTTTATTGGAAAGGAAAAAAATTAATGAAAAAGAAACCTTGTGTACAACTGGATGCAAATGGTATAGCACAGGGTTACAGCGTAGATGTACTGGCCGAATTTTTTGAGCGCCAGGGAATAAAGAATTATGTTATAGAATTGGGAGGCGAAATAAGAATTAAAGGGCGCAAGCCCGGGTATAAAAAAATGTCAGTAGGCATTGAAACGCCGGGGGAAGAAGGGCCATTTTCCGCAATTGAAAAAGTGGTTTACCTGGATCAAGGGGCTATTACCACATCTGGTAATTATCGTCGTTACTATGAAAATAAAGGCAACAAAATTTCTCATCTCATTAATCCAAAGACAGGTTATTCCTTGCAGAATGAATTAATAAGTGTTACCGTATTTGCAAAGGATGCGATCACGGCTGACGGATATGACAATGCCCTGATGGCAATGGGATTGAAAAATGCAATCGCTTTTGTTGAAAAAAGAAAAGATCTGGCCGCTCACTTTATTTACAGAAAAAATGATGGAACGATTGCTGACACGGTAACCAAACGTTTTCGGATTCTCCTGGAACCCTGATGAGCCATTTCAATTTTAGCTCTTGAGTATTAAACAGAAGAAATTATTGGGCTAACTTTTCATTACATCAGGATTAATAATATTCGGTATCTTATTGCCATTATAAAACTCAATAATATTTATAGCTGCCAGCCTTGACATTTCGTTTCTTGCCTCTACAGTGGCAGAACCAATGTGGGGAAGAACACAAACATTTTCCATTTCCAGCAAAGGATTATCTGCATTCATGGGTTCGGGGTTTGTAACATCAAGCCCGGCACCCCAGATGGTTTCGGATCTCAATGCTTCTATAAGGTCTTCTTCATTGTGAACCGGGCCTCTTGCTGTATTAATAAAAATGCCGGAAGGATTTCATTTTCGCAAAAGCATTTTTATTAAAAATTCCTTTTGTTTCATCTGTTAATGCACAATGAGCGGATAGTACATCACTCTGTAGCAGTAATTCGTCGAAGCTAACCCGTTGTGCGTTTAGTAATTTCTCCGCCTCCTCATTCGGTTTCCTGTTTGTATAAAGAACGTTCATATTATAAGCTCCCTTGCATCGCCTGGCCATTTCTATTCCAATCCTTCCCAATCCAAATATGCCCAACGTTTTATTTTTTAATTCCATTCCCAGGTTTGCTTTTGGACGAAAAAATCCCCATTCCCCCTTGCTGATCTTTTTATGCATATAGAAAAACTTTCTTGATGCAGAGATCATTAAACCAAAAGCAATATCAGCCGTGGCATCGCTCATGGCACCCGGCGCATAGCCAAGAGGAATTCCGAACCGATTGGCTTCGGCAATATTAATATTATCAAACCCGGCGGCCATTTGAGAAATAATATCCAGGTGACTGCACGTTGTCAAAAAATTTGCATCAATTATGTCGGTGCTCAGGCAGAGGACTGCAGTGGCATTTTTTGCTTCTTTTAAAAGTTCATCAGCGGGTATCGGGCGATCGTGTGGCCATACAGTGACTGAAAATCCTTCTTTTCTTAAAAGGTCTGGTCCGGTAGATGGAATATCTCTTGTAATAAAGATTTTTGCCTCCGGCTTACTTTTTACCATAAAATATATTTTGAGTAATAAATTTAATTTCTAAGATACTGTATATCTCCCGGCGCTTGTTCTGTTCTTTCCAAAAATAATTAAAGAGTTCCCTGGATTATTCTACAGGAAATAATGCAGCGGAATAATAGCTGTTATTTTATGCTGTAATGCCGACCTTTGCCCATCTTTACAAAATATGACTCGAAAAGAAAGAATCATTGTAGTTCTGTTAGCCGGGCTCAACTTTACACATATACTCGATTTTATGATCATGATGCCATTGGGTAATTACCTGATGCCTTATTTTGATATTACACCCCGGCAATTTAGTTTTTTAGTAAGTGCCTATTCCATCAGTGCCGCCGTTTCAGGTTTTATAGCTGCCTTTTATGTAGATCGTTTCGACCGGAAAAAAGTTTTGGTAGTTTGTTATGTCGGGTTTCTTTTGGGTACAATAGCTTGTGGTTTCGCCGATACGTATAGCCTGTTATTTATATCGAGAATACTGGCCGGCATATTTGGTGGAATAATCGGGGCGCAGGTCTTTTCCATTATAGCAGATATTTTTCCGTATGAAAGAAGAGGTGCAGCCATGGGATCGGTTATGAGTGCATTTGCTGTTGCCTCTATCCTGGGCGTTCCGTTCTCTCTATATCTTACTAATATGTTCCAGGATAACTGGCATATACCTTTTTTGCTGGTGGGTGTAGTGGGTATAGTATTGATTCCTCTGATAATAAAATATATCCCGGCTATGGACAGTCATATTCAAAACATTGAAAAAAGAGAAAAGCCCTGGGTTATTTTAATGAAAGTATTGCGAACACCAGCGCAACGTTCTGCCCTTATATTTTCAGGCTTGTTAATGATGGGGCATTTTTTAATTATTCCATTTATCAATCCTTACCTGGAATTCAATAAAGGATTTTCGAAAGATCTTACTCCTCTCATTTACCTGGTAGGTGGTTTGGCCTCGCTGGTTGCTGCCATTTACCTGGGTCGCATATCAGACAAAAAAGGCAAGCTGCCAGTCTTTTCGCTTTCCGTATTCTTCTCACTTTTTATGGTTGTATTGATCACCCGGATGCCAACCGTACCGTTTTCGGTAGTGCTTGTTTTTTTTGCAGTGTGGTTTGTTTTCGCAACCGGCCGGGCTGTTACAGCACAGGCCATGATCAGCGAAGTAGTAAAACCAGAACAACGCGGAAGCTTTATGAGTTTTAACGGAAGTGTACAACAATTAGGAACAAGCATAGCTTCCGTGGCTGCAGGATTGATTGTTGTGAGGGACAACGCCGGACGAATTCAGCATTATGAATGGTTGGGGTATTTAAGTATTGTTGTTTTAATGGCCAGCTTATTCCTGGGCCGGCATCTTTTTTCAGGTATGGATAAAAAATCAATTCTACCAATACCAGAGATGGGCATTGACCAATAGGTGCCCTTGAATTCTTGTTTTATTACTTGTATATTTAATCCAGGTACATTAACCTGCTTTTAGTAAACTAATTTCAATTCATTATGAAATGGCAACCCGTTCTTACTATTGCATTCATATTATTATTGTTTAGTTGTAAATCAAAAACAGCCTTTGATTATAACCAGCAAATTGTAAAGATTGAAACCGAATTTTCCGCAGCCATCGGGAAAGCAGACAATAAAATAAGCAGATTTCTTGCAGAAGGAAAAAATGACAGCGCTGAATTAATGAGCCATGAAATGGAAATGCAGGCTGATAAAAGGCTGAAGGAAGTGCAAAACCTGGATGCCCCGGATGTGGAGGAAGCCGGAAATTTCAAAAAAGAAGCTGTACAGTATTTTTCTTATTTAAAAAGTATATATACCGCTTTTAAAAAATTTTCCATGGCGCAAACAGATGATGCAAAAGAAAAGGAACGATTGCGACTAATAAAAATCGTTAAGGATAAAGAAAAAGCCACGAAAAGCCTCCAGGTGGCTCAACAAAAATTTGCCTCAGCTAATCATTTCAGAATTGAGCGGTCTGTAATAACCAAATAAAATATAGGTACCAGGGATATCAAACTTCCGGTTAAAAGCTTACCTGGTCATTATGAATACTGGAGAACGTTTATATGACATAATGTAAATTCCGGCTTGTTTGTTACTCTGCCGGAATATAAATATCGAAAGTGGCACCCTTGTCTATCTCACTTTTGGCCGTGATGATGCCATTGTGGTTATCAATAATTTTTTTTACTATAGCCAGTCCTACACCCGTACCGGGGTATTCTTCCTTACTATGCAGGCGCTGGAATAATCCGAAGATTCGATCCTTGTATTGTGGGTCAAAGCCAATTCCATTATCTGAGTAGCTGATGTGGCAATACCTTTTTTGCCTGGAAAGTTTATCGTGGTCTAAATTTAGCCCTTCCTCAATCTTGCTTTTTATAATTATATCTACGGGCTTTCCGGGAATGGCAAATTTAATTGAGTTGCTGATAAGGTTATAAAAAAGCTGGTGAAACAGAAAAGGAATAATTTTTGCTTCAACCGTTTCGCCAACTTCAATGGTAGCATTTTTTTCTTTGATGTTTTCGGCTAAATCAACTTTTACCTGGTCAATAATTGTATCCAGTTTTGTGTATTCAAATATGCGATCGGTATTGTTTACGTGTGAAAAGGCCAGTAAGTCCTGGATAAGTGTTCGCATGCGTTTGGACGATTCCTGTATGCGCTGAAAATAATCGATTCCTTTTTCAGATAGTGTTTGCTTTTCTGTTTCAAGAAGGTGCGAAATGAAGTTTTGTATTTTACGCAAAGGCTCCTGCAGGTCGTGGCTGGATACGTAAGTAAACGCCTGCAATTCTGTGTTCATTTTTATTAGCTCTTCATTTTTTTCAGCAAGAATTATATTGTGCTGCACCAGTTGTTCTTCATTTTTAATTCTGTCCAATTCTATCTCTGCCCGCTTAGCCACAATCTTTAATACAGAACATACTGTTTCTGCATCTTCAATTTCTTTTTGATGCATAACAGCTATTAGCCCCACCGCATTTCCCTTATCATCATTCAATGGGCATGACAGGAAACCTTGTATTTTATATTGTTCGATCATTTTATTGTTAGGAAATGTTTCCCTGCACAGAGTGGGGTCTGAATAAAGGGTACCTTTTATTATCTGTTCAAAGGGACTATGAGGCAAGTGGAAGTGGATATTTTCAGCTGGTTTCCCAAAGGCGTTTAGGGCAATGGTTTGTATGGTTATTTGTTTTTTTTCATCTTCAACCAATTTGCCAACAAAAACATAATCCATAAAAGTAGTGTCGGCGATAAATTGTACCAGCGAGCTGAAAAATTCATTATGGCCTTTATAAGCAGAAAACTTATCAGAAAATTCGGTAAGAAACCGTTTGTTGTATTTGCTCAGGGCAATCTCCTGGTTTTTTTGCACCAGTTCTTTGTTGGCTTCACTCAGTTCAATGGTGCGTTGAAGTACTTTTTCTTCTAATTCTTTTGCATGTATGTACTGGACTTCAAGATTTTTGTTTCTCGCCATCACCTCTGCGGTTGTTTCATAACCAAAAACCAAAACAGAATAAATCTTTTTATTCTCATCATACATGGGCTGGTAGCTAAAATTGAAATACCTTACTTCAGGAGATAAGTTTTCATCACGGGCTAATGTAATGGGAATATCAATGCCAACATAAGGTTCACCTGTATTGTACACTTTATCAAGCAAGGTATCAAATCCCTGCCCTTCCAGTTCAGGCAAAGCCTTCATTATCGGCAAGCCTTGTATTTTTCGCCTTCCAAACAATAGTTGATAACGTTCATTAACCAATTCATAAACGTGGTCTGGTCCTGTCAGTGTACATATAAAAGCCGGCGCTGTCAATAGCAGGTTTTGCACCATTAATGCCTGGGCTTCCATTTTTTTGCGTGCAATAACCTGCTCCGAAATATCAGTCGCTAATACCATCACCCCGGAAATGGTTCCATCATTCTCCTTATAGGGCTGGTAAACAAAGTTGAAATAAATGGTTTGTATTTCTCCGTTTTCACGGGTAAAATAAGCGGGTTCTTCAATACCATAATGCGTAACCCCGTTATGAAAAACATCCAATAACCATCCCATAAAAGGCTGCTCCTTCATTTCAGGAATAATTTCCAAAAATGGCTTTCCAAGCACTTCTTTCCCAACATTCCAAATTTTGTATACAGGTTCATTAGCTACTTCAAGAATCATATCTTCTCCTTTTAAAATACAAATAGGAGAAGGCGCCTTTTCTACCAGGTTGCGGAAGCGCTGCTCGCTTTCTTCCACTTTTTTTCGTGATAACACCTGCTCGGTTACTTCATTGGCTACCACTATTATCCCGGTAATAATTCCTTCTTCACCACGCAGAGGACGATACACAAAATTGTAAAAACCCTGTACTCTTTTCTTATTTCGATGCATGTGTATTTCCAGTTCGTTGCCATGATAGGGAACGCCACTCTGCATCACGCTGTCAAGCAGTTCTTTTACTCCCTGGGTTTTTAGTTCGGGTAATGATTCGAAGATGGGCTTACCTAAAAAATCTTTTCCTCTATCAACTATTTCCAAATAGGTATCGTTGGCTATCTCCACCAGGTAATCTCTTCCCTTTAAAACCATAATAGCCACCGGAGCCTCCAACACTAAATTTTCAAACCTGGCCAAAAGTTCCCTTTCTTTCTGCTGATGTTTTCTGTCTTCTGTTACATCCTCTATAGCGAGCAGAATTAATTTTTCTTCAACTTTTTCTCTGGTTATTTCACGGGCATTCAACAGCATTACCCGCTCTCCGATATTTTCAAAATTGTAGGTGACTTCAAAATCGGAAAACAACGTTTTTTTGGGCAAAACTTCTTCCAGGAGTGTTCTGAGTTCCGGAATGTTCCATTGTCTGTTGCCCAGATCATAAATCAGGCGTCCTTCTGTTTCCAGTTCATTTACCTGGAATGTTTTATAGAAGGCGCTATTGGCCGATTTTACCCGCAGGTTTTTATCAAGCACCAATAGGGGTTCACGTACTGTGGTAACAATTGCTTCTGCATAATCTTTTGCATCGGATACCTGTTCATTCAAACCAATCATTTCCTGGTTTACCACCATCAGCTCTTCATTGGTGCTTTGCAACTCTTCTTTGCTGGTTTCCATTTCTTCGTTAAGGCTCTGCAATTCTTCGCTGCCGCTCAAAAGTTCTTCATTGGCGCTTTGGAGTTCCTCGTTCACGGCTTCCTGGTCTTCAGTAATGCTGCGCATATCTTCACGGGTTTGCGCAAGCTCCTTTTCTAATTGTAATATTCGTAAATCCTTTTCATCATTTTTTTGCTTTGCTCCCGCATCCTTGCGGGACTTTTTACCTGTAGCCAATTGCTTATTGCCCTCAGACTCTTCGTGAAAAAGAACTAAATAGTGCGGCTCTACCATATTGGGTAATGGGATTGCTTCAATACTGATGTTTCGCATTTGTCTGCCTGGCTTTCCGTCAGGTAAGTTTGCCTGCACGGGAATATTTTCTTTTATAACCGCCGCATTGTCTTTTTTTGCTTTATGCAAAATATTGCGCAGTTCAAAACCTAATCCGTCTTTTGGCCATTTTTAACAAATTAAGACTGGCTTTACCGGGTGATGGTTCTAAATAGTTGCCTGTACTTCCTCTGAAATGCACTATGTCCATGGCTTCATTTACTACTACACCGGCAGGAGAGTATTTGCCGAGTATTATTTCGTCAGCCGTTTTTTGAAAGTCAGTGAGGATGTTTTCGCCATTAACCGTCAAATTCATGTCGGTATATTTTTGTTCGCTGCGCTGGCTGGCAGTATGTATGAACCTTCCGGGCACATCTTTGCGGGTAAATATTTTATCATGTTTTATGGCGGAAGAAAAAAGTTCGGGTACATTGCCGATGGTTTCCGATTTGCCCAACAGCAAAAATCCTTTAGGATTTAAAGCATAATGAAATAAAGTAAGCGCCTTTTTTTGAAGATAAGGTTCCAAATAAATAAGCACATTGCGGCAGCTTACAAAGTCCATTTTACCGAAAGGCGGATCTTTTAAAAAATTGTGAGTGGCAAATACACACATATCCCTGATGGATTTATTTGCCTGGAAGCCGCCATTGGTTTTGGTAAAAAATTCCTGCAGGCGTTGAGGGGTTAATCCATCCACCTCACTTTTTGTATAAATGCCCGTCCGGGCTTTTATTATAGCTGGTTCACTTATATCGGTAGCAAATATTTGCACATTCCCCTCTGTGACCGGAGAGCCGTTTGAACCTAAAAATTCTTTCAGGCAAATCGCTATTGAATAAACCTCCTGCCCGGTACTACAGCCCGCTACCCACACACGGATGGCTTCACCCGGTGTTTTACTTTTTGTAATGATTGGAAAAATGGTTTCGCATAAATTATCAAAGCTCTTTGAGTCCCGGAAAAACGAGGTAACAGGAATTAATAGATCCTGGAATAAAACATTCTGCTCCTGTTTATTTTCCCTGAGAAATGTAAGATAGCTGGCAGGTACTTCCATTTTGTTAAGTGCCATCCTTCGAAGCATCCTTCTGCGGATAGTAGTTTGTTTGTAGTATGAAAAATCAGTTCCCTTGCGCAGGCGGAGCAGCGCAAGAATTTGCCTGAATACGTCCTCATCCTGCAGCGGTTCCGATGTAGGTCTGGATTTTTCCTCAGGACCAAGGCCATTAATAATTCTGGTAATCTCCAGTAATTTTTCCGGTATTTTTCCCGGGGGAAGTATAAAGTCAACCACACCTGCCTGCGCCGCACTGTGGGGCATTCCTTCATAAGCTGCAGATTCTTCGTCCTGTGCAAAGGTGATGCCGCCATGATCTTTAATGGCTTTCAATCCAAGAGTGCCATCGGATGCAGTGCCTGATAAAACGACTCCTATCGCATGCGATTGATGCACTTCTGCCAGTGAAGTAAAGAAAAGATCAATAGGGAGATTTCGTTCGGTTTTACTTTTTGGTGGGCGGGGGCTGAGTAGTAATACCCCATCGTTAGCAATCATCATTTTGTTGCTGGGGATGATGTAAATATGGTTTGGCTCTACTTTAAGATCATCTGAAATTTCTCTCACAGGAATACTGGTTACTTTTTGAAGCAGGTCAGGTAACAGGCTTTCATGTTTGGGGTCTAAATGCTGCACCAGTACGTAGGCCATTCCGGAATTTTCCGGGATGGCTTTTAGCAATTTTTTAAATGCATCAAGGCCACCGGCTGAGGCGCCAATACCTACCACGGGAAACAGATTAGCTGGATACTTATTACATCCTTATTTTTTTTCTTGATTTCTTTGTTCCGGCATATAAAATATTAGTGCATTCCTCAGGGTTATTAAAGTTTTCTATTGATTGCTATTATAGTTTCTTCTTTCGTGTAAAAAATAAGGCTATGAAATATACTTGCCGGGTGATAGTAAATGTTTCGAAAAGGCCAGATGTTGCTTACGATTGTGAAACGATAGTGCAGAAAAAAAAATTCACTTAGATAGCTTCGGTTATATCGTACTCTTCTTTGTTCCTCGGTACGTATCCCGCTAAAAAATTAATTAACACCACTTCTAAAGGTAAAGAGATTAAAGTGGGATTAAGTTTTAATTATTTGCTGCAGTTTATAAAGCAATATCAGCAAAAATTACCTGTTGTTGAAAGAATGGGAAAGATTACAGGTTAATATAACCGTTGAAAAATTAAGCCATCGATTTTGTCCATTATTGAAATCAAGGAAAGCCAAGCCTTATTTTACAGCCCAAACTTTCACCTGGACAACTGGCTTCCAGGTTATCAGTAAATGAAAAAGTTCTTTCTGAAGTTATCAAGAAGAGAATGGGCCAAATCTTTTTTGATTTCATAAATACATAGTGGAGAGAAGAGGCTATAAAACTATTTACTGCTTATGAGCATACCGAAAGTAATTTGAAAAAGTACCTTTTGAAGTTGGATTTAATTCCAGATCCACTTTTAATTAATGTTCAAAATAAAATACCGGATTGTGGCCCCATGCATTCATGAAAAAGCACATCTGGTTAAAGGGTGCCACAAAGCATTAGGAGTGAGGAGGCGGTTACCTCATTAAAGTAAAAAGCACCCATAAAATAGGGTGCCTTCTATATATTTTATCTTAAAAGTTATTTTGCAGATGCAGCAGGTAACTTTCCGGGTCAATTTGCTTTTCAGGTTGGCAGCTTTGTTTTTATGAATAACACCTCGTTTTGCCAGTTTATCGATCATGCTGGCAACTAATGGAAGTTGTTCACTTGCTTCTTTACCTGGCAACAGCTTTCAGATCTCGGATAGCATTACGGGTAGTTTTTCCGTAATATTTATTCCTGTCGCGGCGTTTAGCAGCCTGACGTACATCTTTTTTTGTTGCTTTGTGATTAGCCATACCTATCAATTTTAAGGAGGGCAAAGGTAAGGCCGGTGACCCTTACCTGCCAAATATTATTAAGTTATTTTAAAAGACCAGATTTCGTAATCAAATACCTGTTTTTACTACCCTGGATATGGATGTGACGCCAAATTATTTAAAAAATCGGGTTTTAGCCGTGGAGAATACCCGGAAAACATATGTCCAGTTATATCAATACAAGGTTTCAGATTTTTAAGCGATATTTGTCGGCCCTTAAAACTGCCATTTTAAAGCTCATTTCAAATGAAAGATTTTTCGTATATCACCAGTTCTTCTCCGGCATTTATTGAAAATATGTACCGGGAGTTTTTAAAAGACCCGAATAGTGTTGATCCGGATATGAAGAAATTTTTCGAGGGATTTGATTTTGCAGTTGGAAATGGGGCCACAGAAACAAAAGAGGCCACAAACGGAATCGTTCCTGATACTTCTATAAAGCAGCACATGGTGGCCGAAAAGTCCGGTGAACCGGAGAGTGCAGGCTGGAAAAAAGAATTAGGCGCTTACCGGATGATACTCGGCTATCGCAACAAAGGCCACCTGATCGCCAAAACAAATCCTATCCGCGACAAGAAAAGACAGGGATGCAAATCTTACTCTTGCATTTTTTGGCCTGGAAGCAGGAGATCTCGATAAAACATTCCAGGTAGGTGAACGCATAGGGCTTGGACCGACTACATTAAAAAATATACTGGACGCACCTGCAAAAAGTATATGCCGGTCATGTGGGCATTGAATTTAAATACATCAGCAATCAGAAAAAAGTAAACTGGCTAACGGCTGAAATGGAAAGAAATTTTACAAATCCGGTTCCGCTTGAAAAGAAAAAACGAATACTGGAAAAATTGAACCAGGGTGTAATGTTTGAAAAATTTTTGCATACAAAATATGTTGGGCAAAAAAGATTTTCACTGGAAGGTGGAGAAACAACCATTGCTGCATTGGATGCCATCATCAATACAGCTGCTGATCATGGTGTGCAGGAAGTGGTGATTGGAATGGCGCATCGTGGCCGGCTGAATATACTGGCCAATATCATGGGTAAAACCTATGAACAGATATTCAGTGAATTTGAAGGCACTGGCAAAGTTGGATCAGACAATGGGAAGTGGTGATGTAAAATATCACATGGGTTTTGGAAGTGAAGTGACAACGGCTGAAGGATAAAACGGTTCATTTAAAATTAATGCCTAATCCTTCACACCTGGAAGCAGTAGATCCTGTTGTTGTTGGTTTTGCAAGGAGCTAAGGCAGATGTTATGTATGAAAGTGATTATGATAAAATATTGCCGATCTTAATTCATGGTGATGCTTCGGTGGCAGGACAGGGAATTGTTTATGAAGTTGTACAGATGAGTGATCTGGATGGTTATTATACCGGTGGAACAATTCATTTTGTTATTAATAACCAGATTGGATTTACCACTGATTTTGATGATGCACGAAGTTCTGATTATTGTACTTCGCTTGCAGCGGCAATTCAGGCACCGGTTTTTCATGTAAATGGTGATGATCCGGAAGCCGTGGTAAAATGTGCAGAGATAGCTACACGTTACCGCCAGGAATTTAACAGTCGATGTTTTTATTGATATGGTTTGCTATCGCAGGCATGGACATAATGAAGGTGATGATCCGAAATTCACCCAACCGCAGTTTGTATGCTCTGATCGATAAGCATCCCAATCCGCGAGAAGTGTATATAAAATATTTGCTGGAGAATGGAGAAGCGGATGCACAGGAACTGGCAAAAGAAATGGAGAAGAAATTCTGGGGCGATCTGCAGGAAAGATTGGATGAAGTAAAACAAAATCCACTTCCTTATCACTATCAGCAACCTGAATTATGGTGGAAGAATCTTGCGCAAAGCAACTGATGAAGATTTTGATCAATCTCCTGTAACAGCTATCAGCGAAGGATGATTTTAAGAAAGATTTTTGAAGCAATGATGAAATGGCCTGAAGATTTTAAGCCATTGCGTAAAGTGGAAAAGATTATCCAGGATAAAATAAAATTATTTGAAACAGAAGGAAAAATTGATTGGGCAACAGGTGAATTACTGGCCTATGGCAGTTTATTATTGGAAGGGAAAGATGTACGGATGAGCGGACAGGATGTTCGGCGGGGTACATTCTCTCATCGGCATGCTGTTTTGCGTGATGAAAATACAGATGAAGCGTATAACCGTCTTGAGCAGGATACCGGGATGCAACAGGAAAATTCAGAATATTTAATTCATTCCTGAGTGAATATGGTGTATTGGGTTTTGAATATGGCTATGCATTGGCAAATCCAAATGCACTGGTAGTTTGGGAAGCACAGTTTGGTGATTTCTGCTAATGGTGCACAAATCATGATTGATCAGTTTATTGCTGCTGGTGAACAAAAATGGAACCGGATGAATGGGGTCACTATTGTTGTTGCCTCATGGTTATGAAGGACAGGGCCCTGAACATAGCAGTGCAAGAATGGAAAGGTTTCTGCAAATGTGTGCAGAATTAAATATGGTAGCAGCAATATTACCACTTCCGCCAATTTCTTTCATGCATTGCGCAGGCAACTAGCCTGGCCTTTCCGAAAACCATTGATTGTTTTTTCACCGAAAGCAAATCTTCGTCACCCGGGAAGTTATTCCACTACGGAAGAATTTATGACATGGCGGTTTCAAAGAAGTAATTGATGATACTTTTGCTGATTACAAAACAGTGAAAAAAGTTTTGTTCTGCAGTGGTAAGATTTATTTTGATCTGGCAGAACGACAGCAAAAAGAAAACAGGAAAGATATTGCCATCATACAGACTTGAACAATTATATCCGTTGCCATGTAAAACAATTGGAAGAATTGTATAAAAAATACAACAGGGCAACCTGGTTCTGGGTACAGGAAGAACCATTGAATATGGGTGCTGCTTCTTTCCTGCAAATGAATTTGAAGAGTATCAATTATGGAGTTATCAGCCGGCAGCCAAGTGCTTCACCGGCTACAGGTTATGCGAAAGTACATAAACAGGAGCAGGAAGAAATTATTGAAACAGCTTTTTCAATATAAATTGATTATCGAACCAAGAAAGGATTTATGTGGCCAGGTTGGGAAAGCTAAACAGAATAAAAACTAAAACAACAAACCCGAAACAATTTTTATGATTGATATTAAAGTACCAACAGTAGGAGAATCCATCAGTGAAGTAACTTTGTTGAAATGGACAAAAAAAGATGGAGATTATGTTGACAGAGATGAAGTAATTGCAGAACTGGAAAGTGAAAAAGCAACTTTTGAAGTAAATGCAGAAAAAGCAGGCGTGTTAAAAACAGCAGCACAGGAAGGAGATACGTTGAAAATTGGTGATCTGCTGGCAAGCATTGATGAAACGGCTGCAAAGCCAGCTAATGATTCAGAGCAAAGTAAAGAAACCAGAAAGACCCCGGAAAAAACAGGTTCAAACGGACAGGAAAAACATGACACAAAACCTGATGCAACAGTTTCAAGTCAACAAGCCTGCTGCCGCTGATGTAAAGGCAACCCCTGTTGCTTCAGCAATTATTGCTGATAAAAAAGTAGATTCAAACCAGTATCCCCATCAGGTTGCCAGTGGAAAAATATTGAAGGATGATGTGCTGGCTGCCTTATCTAATCCGGGTAAAAAAGCTTTTGCGGGTGCAGAATTGTATTCAGCCGAAATGTACGTAATGAAAAAATGAGCAATCTGCGCAAAACGATTTGCCGGAGATTGGTAGAAGCAAAGAATACAACAGCGATGCTCACCACTTTTAATGAAGTGGATATGAGCAGCATCATGGAAATACGAACAAAATACAAAGACAAATTCAAAGAAATACATGGTGTTGGTCTGGGCTTCATGAGCTTTTTTGCAAAAGCCTGTGCTGTTGCTCTTGCAGAATGGCCTTCAGTAAATGCTTATATCGATGGTGATCAATTGATCTATCACGATTATGCCGATATCAGTATTGCTGTAAGTACACCAAGAGGTTTGACAGTGCCGGTGATGCGCAATGTTGAAAGCCTGAGTATGGCTGAAGTAGAAAGAAAAGTGGTTGAACTTGCAGGCAAAGCAAGAGACAGCAAATTGACTGCAGAAGAATTAACAGGCGGAACATTCACCATTACCAATGGTGGTGTATTTGGTTCGTTGATGAGCACACCGATCATCAATATTCCGCAAAGTGCCATACTGGGAATGCATAAGATACAGGAAAGACCGATGGCTATAAATGGCCAGGTGGTGATAAAACCGATGATGTACCTGGCATTGAGTTATGATCACCGCATTATTGATGGCCGTGAATCAGTAAGTTTTCTGGTAAGAGTAAAAGAATTGCTGGAAAATCCTGAACAATTATTAATTGGAAAAGATCCGGTGAAAACGCTTTTGGAGGTTTAAAATACTTATTCATTAGTTATCTTTTAATAAAAATAGAGCTTGTATCAACCGGTACAAGCTTTTTAATTATTTATCCATTATCAAATCCCGGAAGCATCAACATTGGGACTAAAATATGAGTCGTTATTTTTCATATTTGAATACAGCAATTGAAATTATCTCTTCTTATAAAGGGGATACCGTATTTGCCTTATTTATTAAGAATTTTTTTTCAGGACATAAAAAATATGGATCAAGAGACAGAAAACTTATTAGCCATTTATGTTATTGTTTTTTCAGGCTGGGAAAAGCTGCATCAACATTACCGGTAGATGAAGCGATATTGACCGGCCTGTTTCTTTGTTCTGATGAAAGCAATGAAATTTTAAAGGCCCTGCGCCCCGGATGGAATGAATGGGTGGGAAAAAGCCCGGAAGAAAAATTTTTATTGCTCAATAGCGAAAAACCTGAAGCAAGATTATCAATAGAGGATGTATTTCCATGGAAAGATGATTTGAACAAAGGAATTGAGTATAAAATTTTCTGTAAATCTTTTTTTATTCAACCGGATTTGTTTTTGCGCTTGCGCCCGGGTAAAGAAAAAATAGTAAAACAAAAGTTACAGGAAGCAGTAACGGAATTTACAATAATAAAAGACGATTGCCTCGCTTTATCAAATTCTTCAGGAGTGGATAAGATAGTTGATTTGAACAAAGAGGCCGTTGTTCAGGATTTTAATTCACAACGGGTAGGTGAGTTTCTTTTACCGCTCAGGCAGGAACAAACTGTAAAGGTTTGGGATTGCTGTGCTGCCAGCGGAGGCAAATCAATAATGGCTAAAGATATTTTGGGCCATATTGATCTTACTGTTTCGGACATGAGGGAATCTATTCTTATTAATCTCAAAAAACGATTTAAAGAAGCAGGCATTACAAATTATAAAAGTTTTGTTGCTGACCTTAGCCGCCCACCTGCATATATTTCTCAATCATCTTTTGATCTTATTATTTACGATGCGCCTTGTACAGGCAGTGGCACCTGGAGCCGCACACCGGAACAGTTGTATTTTTTTGATAAAGGGAAATTAGATCATTATGCTTCTTTACAGAAACAAATTGCATTTAATACCATTCCTTACTTGCAGCCGGGAGGTTATTTTCTTTATATAACTTGTTCCGTTTTTAAAAAAGAAAATGAAGAAGTGGTTGAATATATAAAGAATAATTCCAGTCTTAAATTTATCAGAATGGAATTGATGAAAGGCTATGGTAAAAAAGCGGATACGATGTTCGCGGCTTTATTTCAGCGCTAAGCATTTTATAGCATAAGCACCGTTTAATAAGATATCATTTTAGAGTCCGGTACACAATATTGGAATTCGATCATCAGACCGCCAGAACTTCCGTTTTTATCTCTGCTTTTTCTGTCTGCGTTTCATATAAACCATATTCTTTAATAACACGTAATATTTCCGCCACGCCCCATGCCTGCGCAATACAACCTCTGTGATGATGAGGCGAATCGGCATCAAAAATTTCTGAAACAGAACCAATACATCCTTCATTCAGATGGTAGCTGAAATTTTCAATTACTTTCCGTGCCACCACCTTAAAATCCTTAACCTCCAATTTCACTATAGCATCGACATAGGCACCCAGCAGCCAGCTCCATACCGTTCCTTCGTGGTACGAAGAATCACGGTGCCATGCATCTCCCCCATATTGATGGATATAATGAACGTCTTCAGGTGGCAAACTTCTTAACCCTACAGCCGTATAAAGTTTTTCAGTAACAATCTGCAAAATGGCAGCTGCTTTTTCACCTTCGATCAATGCATAAGGCAGACTGAAGGCAAATAATTGGTTGGGCCTTAACTCGGCAATGGGATTGCCATTTTCATCAATATTATCATACAAATAATAGCCGTCCTTATAAATAAATTGACGGGTGAAACTGGCTTTTGCTTTTACTGCGCTTGCATTTACTACCAGGGCATCATCTTCCTGGTTATTCATTTGTAGTAAGGCTGCAAATATTCTCAATGCGTTATACCACAGTGCCTGGATTTCTACCGGCTTTCCCATCCGTGGTGTTACCACCCAGGAGCCAATCCTTGCATCCATCCATGTTAACTGCTGACCTTCTTCTCCTGCAAATAATAATCCATCCTCATCAACATGTATATTATACCGGGTTCCTTTAAAATGCCAGTCAATAATGTCTTTCAATACCGGCAATAGTTCATGCAGTACAAATTCTTTATCGCCGGTTGCCTGCAGATATTTATAAACAGCGATAAAATACCAGAGAGTGCCGTCCACGTTATTGTATTCCGGTTCCGATCCATTATCCTGGAAGCGATTTGGTAACATACCCTGGCTAACACTCTGTGCAAACGCTTTGAGAATTTTCTTTGCATCATCAAAACGACCTGTGCTCAGGCACAAGCCCGGCAGGCTTATCATCGTGTCTCTCCCCCAATCGGTGAACCAATGATAGCCGGCGATAATAGTAGCACCTGCTTCGGTTTCATTAAATTTTTCACCGGTCAGGGAGACCTGAGCATCCCCTGAATAAATGGTTCTTTTAACTATAAACTGATCCGCTGCCAGTACCAGTTGTTTTACCATTTCATTATCCGGTTGGTTGCTCAACAATAGTTTTCTTCTTTTGGTTTCTTTCGCCAGGAGTTGTTGTGCATTCCGCCCATCCGTATTTTCTGTTGAAATGATTATGCCAAGCAAATCGCCTTGCTTTAACTCTACTGAAAATGTTCCGTGGTTAAAAAGATCTTCTGTAAAATCAAGGCCACGGTATTGTTCAATGCTATATTGAAAATTGCGGAACCACCGTGGCGAATGATGGTAGGATGCGCCGGGCACTTTGATGAACACGTTATTTTTTCCATCAGGCTGATTATAAAATGTATCATTTTTGAATTCAGCATCCCAATGCATTCCGGGTCCTTCATGATTTAATGAATGATATCCCCTGGCTGCCATTAAAGGCAATAGTTCAAGAGTAAAAGGTTTTTCTGCTTTTATTACTTCATACATCACCACCACTGTATTCTCCCCATGGATCATTGCAATGGTCTTTTTTAACCGGACAGCAGCTGCCTCATATTCCCATTCAGGAAATAATTTTTTTTCAAAACTCTTTAAGGAATGGTGCCCGTTGGGATGTACAGTATTGCCTGGAAAAAGATTTACTCCAAGTTCGATGCGCTGATCATCCGTTATAATGGTCTCATCAAGTTTTGATAACAGGTTCATTCTTTCTGTTGGAGGAACAATAGCTGCCACCAACAAGCCATGATAACGCCGGGTATTACAGCCAATCAATGAAGAGCCGGCCCATCCTCCCAACCCATTTGTCTCAAGCCATTCATGTTGTATGGCTTCAGGAAAATTTTGAAGAACCGTTTCATCTTTTTTTAGCATGCATCATTTTTAAAGGGTGAGTTAATTTATACTCCAACTTCTTCCGCCAATACTTTCTTGTTTTTTAATTGACCGGCACTCATACTGTTTATCAGTTCTGCCACCACACCCGTCCAACCCGTTTGGTGGGAGGCGCCAACTCCTCTTGCTGTATCACCATGAAAATATTCGTAGAAGAGTACCAGTTCTTTAAAATTCAAATCCTCATTATATATGGAATAGTGGTCATTTACCGGCCGCTGACCATTTTCATCCTTTTCAAAAGAAGAGATCAGTCGTTTTGCAATTTCATCTGACACTTGACCCAGGTTCAATTTATTTCCCGATCCGGTTGGAAATTCAACTCTGCACTCATCAGCATAAAATGCCGCATATTGTTTCAGCGCTTTTACCAGCAAATAATTCATCGGCATCCACACAGGGCCACGCCAGTTACTATTGCCACCAAATAATGAAGATGTTCCTTCACCAGGTTGATAATTCAAGCCGAAATTCCTGCCCGTCAATATGTACACTGTAACCTTGCTCATGGATTTTTGAAATGGAGCGAATTCCACCTGTACTTAAAAATTCTTTTTCATCAAGCAAAGCTTTTAATAATTTTCTTAACCTTTTTTCGGGTACCAGGGATAATAATATATCATCATGTTCTTTCAGGTCTTCAATCACCAGATACTGTTCGTTGTCTCTGCCGGTATTTTTGAAACCATTTCAGCCGGCGATGAAATTCTGGTAATTTTTCCAACTGATCTTTTTTTAATACCAATACGGCAAACAAGGTTGAAAGGCCAACCAGGCTTCTTACTTTTAATGGAATGTATCGTCCATCGGGCATAGCCAGTACATCATAAAAAAATCCTTCTTCTTCATCCCAGCTACCTGTCCAGTTTTCACCAATACGGTTCAAACTGATTCTGCTATATAAACAAAGTGTTCAAAGAATTTTGTGGTTACATCTTCATAGGTTGGATTGTGCTGAGCCATTTCAATAGCCATCTCCAGCATATTTAAACAATACATCGCCATCCAGCTGGTGCCATCAGCTTGTTCCAGTTGTCCGCCTCCGGGAATCATATTGCTCCTGTCAAATACACCAATATTATCCAGGCCTAAAAATCCTCCTTCAAAAACATTGTTTCCTTTATGATCTTTTCGGTTTACCCACCAGGTAAAATTGATCAGTAGTTTTTGAAAAACTTTTTCCAAGAAATTGAATATCACCCTTTCCGGTTTTGTCTTTTTCCATTTTATATACCTGCAGGCAACTCCAGGCATGTACGGGTGGATTTACATCGCCAAAAGCCCATTCATATGCGGGCAGCTGGCCATTGGGATGCATATACCATTCCCGCAGAAACAAGATCAATTGGTCTTTGGCAAACTGCGGATCAACCATAGAAAGAGGTACACAATGAAAAGCGAGATCCCAGGCGGCATACCAGGGATATTCCCATTTATCGGGCATAGAAATAATATCCTCATTATTCAAAGTATGCCAGTGATGATTGCGGCCTGTTTTTCTTGCCTCCGGTGGCGCCGGCTGTCCCTGATCACCATTCAGCCAGCGAGGAATATCAATATTGAAATATTGTTTGCTCCACAACATTCCGGCAAGGGCCTGGCGTTGAATATTACGTTGATCTATTCCGGCCACAGTGGATATTTCATTGTAAAATTCATCGGCCTCCAATATCCGTTGTTCAAATAAGTGCATCGAATTTTTTGTCAACAGATTTTCCCGGTGTTTTTTGCTTAAGCGTAAACGTATGGTTACTGAAGATTTTGGTGAAATTGAAAATTCATAATGAGGGGCGAATTTGGTCCCTTCTTTTTTTTCTTCAAGCCAGTCAAACTTTTGTTGCAAGACAGCTGTATGAAAAGCATCTTTTACAAAGGCTGTTGAATTGGGCTGACCATACAATTTTTCTGTGTTTGTTTCATTTTCTGTAAACAGGGTATGCTCCGGGTTGTCGAAAGAAAAATAATATTCACCCAGTTGCGGATGCTGTAGTTTCACATTTCCATCATCTCGTCAATTGCATTATTGGTTTTTCATTCATCAATCCAAAGCTCCACAAATTGCGAAACCATAATGTGGGCAATACGGCGAGATAAGCTGCCTCGTTTCCCCGGTTGTGCACGGTAATGCGGATAGAAATATCTTCCGTATCATTCTTTGCGTATTCAGTAAAAACATCAAAATATTTTCCTTCATTAAACAAGCCGGTATCCAGTAATTCGTATTCCTTTTCAAACTTGCTGCGATTGCGATTGGTTTGTACCAGGTCAGCATAGGGATATTCCGCCTGCGGATATTTATACAAATGTTTCATGTATGAATGCGTAGGCGTATTATCAAGGTAATAATACAATTCCTTTACATCTTCCCCATGATTGCCTTCATTACCTGTTAATCCAAAAAGTCTTTCTTTCAATATGGGATCTTTTCCGTTCCACAATGTCAATCGCAAAACAGATTCGTTGCATGTCATCACTAATGCCGGCTATACCATCTTCGCCCCAGCGATAGACTCTTGACCGGGCATGATCGTGAGGAAAATAATCCCAGGCATTCACCATGTTCACTATAATCTTCCCGTACGGTACCCCATTGTCTTTCGCTGAGGTAAGGTCCCCATTTTTTCCAATTGGGTTGTCCTGATCTTATTTGTTCTGCATTCATTGATTAAGAATTTTAAAGTGAAACGAATCCTGGTATTTTGTGCTTTCACCTATTGCCGGCTGTATGCATTTTATATTCTTATCCATTGTCCTCAAATCCAGGGTACAACGTCATACCTCCATCAACAAATAAAGTAGTTCCATTTACATAATCAGAATCATCACTTGCTAACCATACTGCCGCTTTGCCAATATCTTCCACCTGGCCCACTCTTTTTTGAGGAATTAATTTTAAAAGTTCCTTGTAAATGCATCGCCGTATCCCAAGCATCGTGATTGATAGGTGTGGCAATAGCCCCGGGTGCAATACTATTAATGCGAATCATTTTGGGTGCAAATTCCTGTGCAATTGTTTTCATCATCAGCATTACGCCACCTTTACTTGCTGCATAGTTGGCATGGCCGGCCCAGGGAATTACTTCATGAACGCTGCTCATGCAAATGATCTTACCCGCGGCCCTTGATTTGCCATTTACACCCCGGCGTAAAAATTCTTTAATAGCTTCCCGGGCACATAAGAAACTGTCCGGTCAGGTTCACACCAATAACAAAATTCCATTGGTCCAGGGTCATTTCTGTAAAAGGAGCATCCTTTTGTAAACCCGCATTGTTGATCAGGATATCAACGGTGCCAAATTGTTCGATCACATCGGCAAACATTTGTTTTACTTCATCTTCCTTACTTACATCACATTTGTAAGTAATGGCCTTTCCTCCATTTGCAACAATATCGTCTACTACTTGTTCAGCCATTTCTTTACCCTGGGGAATAGGATAATTGACGACTACCGTAGCTCCTGCCTTTGCCAGTTCTTTTGCGCAACCGGCACCGATCCCGCTGCTTGCCCCGGTTACTATGGCAATCTGTCCTTCTAGTTTTTGTTTCATTTTATAATTATGAGTTTAATTGTTCAAAATATTGAATGGAATACGTTGTGATGATGAATTTTTCTTTTTTTGTTCGATCGCTTTCCTGATCAGGGATATCTCAAAATCGGCCACCAGGTTGGTATAATGCTGAAAAACTTCACGGGCTGTAAGCGGATTCAAATATTTATTAGCATCTTCCTTTCTTACGTCATCGGCCATATAATAGAAATAGTCTGCAGACTGTAATCGTCCCCAGGTATCCGTAGCTTTTTTATCAGAAGATTGTAAAACCAGGTTTTCGATGCTGTATATTTTTTTCAATGTATTATTCTGCATTACATTCTCACACCAGGCGCAATTGATTTTTGAGTGATCTTCCCAGGATATAGTTTTAGATACATCATAAATTTCAGTGGGAACATGTTGGTTAATTACAGCTGATGGAGTTGAAAAATCGAAACCATCATATTTTAATACGGCTGATGGTAAAGCTTCCAGGAATTCAAAAATACCGGTGTCCTTGTTTTTATGAATTCCAAATGTTGAATAGTCGATAAAAAGATTGATCACTTCGGTGTTTTCAGGATGCTGATGGAGCCAATCAGCAAATTTGTCTGCGGTTAGTGGATGTTCTGACCAATTGGGATCACCAAACCGGAAAGCTATATCATCAGAAAGTGTTGCATTACGAAGCAATAATAAGGGTCGGTCTCAGATCCGGAAGAGAATAAACCTGGTTACTGGTACGTCCATTCAAAATTCTTTCTACTCCTTCGCATAAAATTCCTTTCATACCAGTACCAGCGATCAACCGGGCAATGCGATTATTATGGATGAATTCGGTATTCTTAAAAACAACCGGTTCCAAATTAAAAAGATCTTTTATCAACCTGGCATGTTTTAAAACCTGGCGTTGAAATTCATTGGCAGAATAGAGTGAACTCAACGAATGATAATAGGTTTCTGCAAGAAATTCAAGGCAACCGGTGGAAGCTAATTTTTTAAATGAGGAGATTACATCAGGCCGGTATTGTTGAAGTAATTCTATGGCAATGCCACTGATTGAAAAACTGATCCGGAATTTCCCTTTTAACTTGATGATCTGCTGATATATTATTTCATTTGCCGGCAAATAGCAGTTGTCTGCAAGCCGGTCTATCATTTCCCGGTCGGCTTCCTCATCCTGGTAGCAATGGCTAACATCAATATCCTTTGCCTGGTAATTTTTTAACCGGTAAGGCTGATGAATCTTAAAGTATAAACAAACGGAAATCATTACATACCATTTTAGATAAGACGCAGGAAAAGAGTTTTCTTTACCGGGGATTATTATATTGTTGTCAAAAAATCATTGTAACTGATACAACTATCTTTTCCGCGGATATAAAGTTACGAAACTGTAAAAGCTTATCCTGTCGCTTTCATTACACTTAGGCATGGTTTCCATTAATTCATTAATCTTTTAGTTCCACGCTACGGGGTTATTAAGCTCTATACTTTTGCGATTATAGCAAAGAAGACCTGAACTTCTTAATTCATTTAAAAGCATATTAACGCTTTGCCGTGAGGTGGCGATGAATCCGGCAATATCACTATGGGTAAGATAATTGTTGAAAATAATTTTATCGCCCATTTGATTGCCGTCTGTACGGGCCCAATTTTTTATAAAACGGATCAGCCTGTCTTTTGTATCGAGGAAAACAAGATCTGCATGACGGTTTTCCAGTCGCTGCAATTTGCTATTTACTTTCCGGGCATATCCCAGAACCATTTGCGGGTTGTCTTCCAGTATTCTTTTGAAATCACTGATATGAAATGAACAGATAATGGTATTGGCCGTAAGGGCTTCTGCGCATTCATAATTTTTAAGCTGGCCTTCCAGCCCCAGGTCTCCAAAAATGTCCGGCTCGGTTAATATGTCTTTTATCAATTCATTTTCCAATCCACCGGTGTCGGTTATTTTTACTTTTCCCTTCACCAGGAAATGAATTTTAGTATACCCGGGTTCTCCGTAACTAATGATCTCACCGCGATAAACAGTTTTCATTTTAGCTACAGCTGCTGCGGCTACTAATTTTTGTTCAGGCAATGAAGCCAGCATGGGGTGATTCTTCAAATAGAAGTATTTCATTTCTTCAGACATGGTAATAGGTTTTAATTTTTGTTTAGTTGAAATATTGTTTGCTATATGATTTGAATAGGGTAGGCTTTAAAGTCTCATTCAATTTAAAATGTCCCATTCTTTTTTATTTAACTTCGTCTGCAGGCTAAAGGCTAATTCAATTCGCTTAGCGCCATTTCAATTTTGGTGATCATCACATTTTTTGGGGTGAGCCCGGCCACATGGTCTACAACATCTCCACATTTAAAAAAAAGGATCGTTGGAAATTCAACGATACCAAATTCGTGATCGATTCCTGGTTCCGCCTCCACGTTTATAGTGAAGAAATTCGCCTGGCCTTTATAGGATTTGGAAAGCTCTTCATAAATAGGAGAAATGATCTGGCAGGCACCATTCCATTCTTTTTTAAAATGTACAAGTATCAAACCTCTGTTGTTTACTAATTCCTTTTTGAATTCATTTTTTGAGATCGGTTGGTTCATATTTTTCTTTTTGATAAAGTCTGTTAGCCAACCGTCGTGCCAGAAAAATATCAGTGTCCGAAAAATCCTCTGAAATCCTTTACTGTACAGCTTTTAAAAAAAACCTGGTTCCACTGGTTTATCAATTATATCGTCCTGAACTTTCCCAACATTTTGGGAGAATCCTGAAATGTTGGGAAGGATCTTTGTTTTAATCTTTATGACCAGGTTGGGAACGCCGGCCGGTTTCCATACGTATATGTTTTAATAGATCCTGGTGGCCTTAATTATCTTGCTGTTAAAAAAAAATAAACAACGTCAGGTTGTCAATAAGCCGACAGCCTTCCGGCTCTATCAATTTTACATTTGAATATCAAAATATATAGTGAATGAAATCAGGAACCATTTTAATAACCCTTATTTGCAACTTGCTTTTTATTATGGCTTTTGGGCAGGATGCAGCCAGTTTACGAAAAAAGCAATTTAACCTGGATGGTAATGTCGCTATTGAGGGGTACGACCCTGTAGCTTATTTTAAAATGAACAAAGCAGTAAAGGGAAAGAAAGATTTGACCCTAATAAACCAGGGTGTTGTTTATTATTTTTCTTCTGCTGAAAATAAAGAGGAATTTAAAAAGAGTCCTTCGCAATATGAACCGGAATATGGCGGTTGGTGCGCCTATGCCATGGGAGCGGATGGTGAAAAAGTAAGTATTGATCCGGCTACATTTAAGATACTGAATGGCAAACTATATCTTTTTTACAACCGCTTTTTTAATAATACGCTGAAGAGTTGGAATAAGGATGAAGCTAAATTAAAAACAGCGGCGGATGCAAGCTGGAAGAAATATTTTCATTAATTAAAAAATAGCTATGATTTTAAATTGGGAAATTATAGGAATATGGGTGTTGCGCATCCTGGCTGCACTTATCCTTTTACAAACGTTGTTTTTTAAATTTTCCGGCGCGGAAGAATCCGTATATATATTTTCAACAATCGGTATGGAACCCTGGGGTCGTATAGCAAGCGGGGTATTGGAATTGATCGCTTCCGTTCTTATTCTGTATCCCCGCACAACCATCCTTGGAGCAGCGTTGGGTGCCGGCCTGATGAGTGGGGCCATGTTCTTTCATTTTACCAGCCTGGGCATTTCTGTAAGAGGCGACGGAGGACAACTTTTTATTTATGCCCTTTTGGTTTTTATTTCATGTATCCTGTTACTGTTTATTTTACGAAAAGACCTGGGTAGTTTTTTGCTATTTCTGGCAGGTAAAAATAATTAGCTCTTAAATGGGGCATAAAGAAATTCGGAAATAGGTTATGCCCTCTTAAATTGTTTATCTAATTCTATTCATAAAAAAAATTTTAAAAAGAAAATGAAAAAAAGTTTATTTGTACTGGTAACAGCAACGGCCGTTTTGATATCTTGTGTTAAGGAAAATACTCCTGTTATTCCGTTGGATGATACAGTAGATACTACGATTGCTATCCCGAAAAACAAAGGGACCTTTATGAACGGACCTTTTGGATCCGTTTCGGGTATGGCCACCATATATAAACAAAATGGAAGCTTAATCTTAGCTTTGGAAAATATGATGATCTCAAACGGACCCCAATTGCATGTGTACCTGTCAAAGGAAGTTCAACCGGTGAATTTCATTGACCTGGGTGCATTGCAATCCGTCAAAGGGCAATCAGCTGTATAATATTCCGGGTAACCCTGATCTTTCGCAGTATAAATATGCCCTGGTCCATTGTAAAAAATTTAATCATCTTTTTGGCAGTGCCAAATTGCAATAACTCATAAACTTTTTTATATGCTGCTTCAAACAACCTATTCAAAATGTATTTGTCCAATTGACCGAAACGCTGAATCAATTGTCGGACGCGAGTATACCCAACCGAGCAAGATATTATTCAATGCAAGTATCGGCCAGCATGTAAGGCATATCATCGAACTTTTTCTTTGCCTCGAACAGGGATATGAAAGCGGCGTGGTGAATTATGAAAAAAGAAAAAGAGATTACCAAATAGAAACCAATAAAGATTTCGCTATTCAATTGCTAAAGGAGATTTATCATCGTCTCGACAGACCCAATGCGGACCTGGTAATGGAAGCGGAGAATTATGAAGATACAGTCCGGTGTGGTGACGATACCCAGTAACTATTACCGGGAGATTGCCTATAACCTGGAGCATACCATTCATCATATGGCCCTGATCCGTGTGGGTATTAATGAAGTTTCATCCATTGAATTGCCCGATGAATTTGGTGTAGCTTATTCAACCATAAAATACCGGCAGCAATGTGCACAGTAACATTTATTCCTGTCAATGATAAATATTTTATTTCATCCAACCGGGATGAAAAAAATAGCCGCAGTCAGTGCAATTGCCCCGCTGGTATATGAGATTAACAGGACAGAAACTGATCTTTCCGAAAGATGCGGATGCTGGTGGAACCTGGATTGCGGTGCATGAAAATGGCAATGCGGCTGTATTGCTGAATGGTGCTTTTGAAAAACATGTTGCCAACACCTCCTTATCGCAAAAGCCGGGGCATGATATTTTTGAAAATCATTGCAGACGAAATCAACCGGTCAATCTTTTCGATCAGATCGATCTTGAGCAAATTGAACCTTTCACGCTTATTTTGCTGGAAAAAAACAATCTTTATGAATGCCGCTGGGATGGCAGAAGCAAACATTGCAAGCCATTGAAAAAACACCGTCCCTATATCTGGTCTTCAGCCACCTTGTATGACAAGAGTGTGATTGAAAAAAGAGAGACAATGGTTTGCTGCATTTCTTAGCCGGAATCCGCAATCCCACACAAAAAGATATTTTGGATTTTCACCAGTTTACAGGTGATGGCGATAGGCATAATGATCTTGTTGATGGATCGCGAATGGAGTTTTTTCTACCGTAAGTATTACCAGTATATTATTGACCGCAGAAAGAGGAAGCATGAAATACCTGGATCTGAAAGATAAAAAGCTGACCGAAAGGAAAATTGAATTTGGCATCATCCTATCCAGGTAATATGATCAAAAAATTTTATACCATCCTTTTTTTATCAGATTATTTCATTGGGAATACTGGCCCTTTCATATTGTATATGGCCCCATTTATCTATACTGGCTCTGGCTTTGTGCCACGGTCAGGATCTTTTTTCTTTTTTAATACCGCCAATCCAACCATCAATCAACGGCGGTTTCCTGATGGAATCCAAAAAGGATATTTATGACCTGATTCCTGATGCCTACTATCCGGCTACTTTATTTTTTAAAGCGGGAACAGGTATTGAAAAAATAATGGCTGCTATACAGGAAAATCAAATGTCATTTCCCGCTGATCGGCAAACCGGATATTGGTATGCAGGGAAAATGCGGTTAAAAAACTGGAGGATAAAAATGAATTGCTGGATTATGCATTGAATTCAAAAGTTGATTTCCTGGTGCAGGAATTTGTTCCTTATGAAAATGAGGTGGGCATTTTTTATTATCGTTATCCCGATGAGGCAAAGGGTCATATTTCCGGGATTGTGGAAAAAGAATTCCTGGCCATAACAGGTGATGGAGTATCCGAGCATGGAAGAATTATTGCAAAAAGACAAACGATATATTCTCCAATTACCTGTATTGAGAAAAACATATGGCAAAGAATTAAAAAGGATTCTGAAACAGGGAGAAGAGTTTTTGCTGGTGCCTTATGGCAATCATGTGCGGGGAGCTAAATTCATTGATGCCAGCCACCTGATCGACGAGAATTAACAGGCATGATTGACCAGATTTGCCAGCAGGTGGAAGGTTTTTATTTTGGAAGACTTGATATACGCTACAATAATTGGGAGGAATTGAAACAGGGGAAAAATTTTTCAATCATTGAATTGAATGGCGCCGGCAGCGAACCTACGCATATGTATGATCCAAAGCATTCCATCTTTTTTGCCTGGAAAGAAATTATACGGCACTTGAAATATATTGGTCCGCATCAGCCGCATCAATCACCGGCTGCTTAACAAGCCCTACATGAATATAAGTGCCGGGCTGCGCATGCTGAAAGCGAATAGCCGGTATGTGAAATTAATAAGCGGTGATCTGCAGCAAAGAGCCTAGCACCTTGTCTGTGTATTTGTGTTACAAAAGAAAAATTATAATGAGACCGATATGCACCATACCGTTTGCAGGTTTAGTAATACTGGCCGGACTTTCATTTAGCATCAATGGCAGTAAACCCGAAAATAGTAATGTAAAAGTTTTGCCCGGTTTCGCTGTAGTTGAGTTATTTACTTCGGAGGGATGCTCCAGTTGTCCTTCTGCAGATGACCTGGCGATAAAATTTTCAAAGGAATACCCGGAAAATGTTTTTTTCCTGGGTTACCATGTTGATTACTGGAATTACCTGGGCTGGAAAGATAAATTCAGTAAGAGCGATTATACTGAACGGCAAAGAAAATATGCAGGCTTGTTTAATTTAAAAAGTATCTACACGCCACAAGTAATCATAAACGGGAAAAAGGAATTTGTTGGTTCTGATCAAATCCGCCTAAGCAAAACCATCAGAGAGGAACTAAGCATTAGTCCGGAATTTGAAATTAAACTTGCTGCAACACCTGTTGATCAGGAAATAAAAGTTTCATACAAAACGTCAGCCACAGGTAACTATATTCTACGAATTATCATGGTGCAACTAAATGCGGAAACGCCTGTGAAAAGAGGGGAGAATAATGGCCGTACGTTAAAACACATCAACGTGGTGAGGGAAATTCATAGTGTTTCCTTAAACCAAAAGCCCGAAAGTGAATTACGGTTTAAGATACCCGAAGGCCTGGCTATTGCAAATATGAAGTGCATTGCATTTGTACAAGGGATAAGTGATATGAAAATTGTTGCTGCAGCTGAAGCAATAATAAAATAATGCAGGAGCGTTTATCCCACTTCTCTTTTTATTCCCAGCTTTTTCATTCTTGCCTCCAGCGTGGTAGGGTTTAGTCCCAATATTTTTGCTGCTCCTTTTTCACCGCTTACTTTCCAACTGGTTTTCTTTCAAGGTTTCAATGATATGTTCTTTTTCCACATCCTCCAGTTTAGAAGCCGGCGTATTATTTTCAGTTCCGGGTTCTGGCATTTTTTCTGTAGGTATCCATTCGCCATATTCCAGAATTCCGTTGCGACTTAAGTATCATGGCTCGTTCCATTATATTTTCCAGTTCCCGGATATTACCCGGCCAATCATAATTTATTAACGCATTCATTACGTTATCGGGAACATTAGATAATTTTTTTACCAATCTTCCCTTCATGCTTCTGGCAAAAATGTTTTACCAGTAGTGGAATATCCTCTTTTCTTTTTCGTAACGGCGGGCAGATTATCGGGAACACATTGAGCCGGTAATAAAGATCTTCCCTGAATTCTTTTTTCTCAATGGCCTGTTGCAGGTTTCGGTTGGTAGCCGCAATGACCCTAACATTTACTTTCATTGTTTTTGGGATTGCCTAATCGTTCAAACTCTCCTTCCTGCAATACACGAAGAAGTTTGGCCTGCAACTCTACCGGCAATTCACCGATCTCATCCAAAAAAATGGATCCTCCATCAGCCAGTTCAAAACGGCCGATCTTTCTTTCCATGGCTCCGGTAAAAGCTCCTTTCTCATGTCCGAACAATTCGCTTTCGATCAGGTTGGCAGGCAGTGTGGCGCAGTTTACTTTTACCAGCGGACGTTTGCTCCGGTTGCTTACATTATGAACCGCCCTTGCTATCAGTTCTTTTCCCGTATCCGATTCCCCTAATATCAATACGGTGGCATCGGTGGAAGCTACCTGTTCTATTTGTTGCAATACTTTTTGAAAATCTTTGCTTTTGCTGATGATCTCTTCAAAGTTGTAACTCAGTTTTATTTCTTCCTGCAAGTATTTATTTTGCGCCTGCAATCTTGCCTGCTCCTTTTCCATCAATATTTTGTCTGTAATATCTACAAACATGGTTCTTGTAAACTGGCCCCCGGGATCCGGGTTTGACCACCATTGTATCCAGATAGGTTTACCATTGTCTTTACGCCTGAGTTCCAAAACAACACCGCTGGTATCCGTTCCTCTTCCTATGGAATCAAATGCCTCTTTTAATCTTCGTTGTGCATCCGGAGTATCAGGAACCAAAGATTTGCCATAGGTAGTTGACACCTGTTCGGGCCTTACGCCAAGAATTTTTAAGGCGGCACGGTTTGCTCTTATAAATTTTGAATCGACTCCTTCATGTACATATGCTATCGGCGCTTCTTCAAAAAGATCGCGGTATCGTTTTTCGCTTTCATTTAATAACAGTTCTAACTGGGCATTGGCAATCTTTAAATTTTCCTCCGCTTTCATCCGCTCCATTTCTGCTCCGATGCGGGCAGCGAAAATTTTGAGTATAGCTGTTTGATTTTTTTCTTCTGTAACCGGGTTGGGATCCACGGCCAGTATGTGGCCTATAATTGCTCCGCTTTTGCTGCTGTAGATAGGTACACCAACGGCGGATTCAATACCTTCTTCTTTCGGATACCGGTCCTGAACACCTTTTGCCTGGAAAAATTCTTCTCCCCTGCATAATAATCTCACAGGGAATGCCGGCCGTATCATATTCTATATTATCAAGAATTTTTTCGCCATCTATATAACAAAGAGTCCGCAGCCTGGTCTTTTCCTCATTGGCGCATTCGGTAATTAATGCATACCTCATTTTCAAAGTCACCGTAATATGTTTCGCCAGTTCTACAAGGAAATCTTCTCCTGTTAATCCGGAGGTAGCTTCTGAAACGGTGCGTAATAACTCTTCCTCCATTTTCCTTTGCCTGATATCCCGGACGGTACTGCAGAAATATTCGCGGCCATCATGCTCAAGAAAATTATTAGTTACTTCAACCGGGTAAACATAGCCGTCTTTTGCTTTATGTTCCGTTTCCAGCACCTGGTGACCCAGCTGCCTGGTTTCTTCCCAATGTATATCCCATTCTTCTTCTGACAGCGAAGGGTTGATATCAAATACGGTCATTTGAGTTAATTCTTCTTCGCTGTACCCTGTTTGCCTGGCAACAGCTGCATTAACGCGGATGAATTTTCCATTTTTGTCTAACCAGTACACTTGTTCACGAAGATTCTTTACTGTTGTTTCATAAAGCTCAATTTCATTCAACCGCTGGTGTAATTCAATATTCTTTTTTCTCCAGTTCATTTTCTGTTCGCATTCTTTCCAGCTCCGCAGCGATGCGGGCTGCAAAAATTTTTAAGACAGCTGTCTGATCTTTGTCGTCTGATACCGGGTGAGGATCGGTGGCGGCAATATGGCCCAGGATCTCTCCATTGGCAGGACTGATGATCGGGGCACCTACATAGGCTTCAATTCCCTTTGCGGCTTTAAAAAGTTTTTGTGCCCCGGCAGGCAGAAAAAAAGTATCTCCTTTCATCATCATCCGGCAACCTGATTCTTCGGTATTGTATTCAAAATTATCAAGCACATTTTTTCCATCCACAAAAATCATGGTACGCAACCGGGTTTTGTTTTCATTGGCGCATTCAGCAATAAAGCAATACCGCATACCCAGGCCGGTTGTTACTTGTTTTGCTATTTCTGTTAACAGATCCTGACCAGTAAGACCCGAAGTGGCTTCGGAAATAATGTGCAGCAGATTTTTTTCAGGATGATATGAAGATGCCTTGCCCATGGATGGTCCTTCTTACTATTATAAAGGTAATTATTGTGGAAATCTAATTCAGTGTCTTTTTTGCCGCTGTCATCCAGTTGACAGGCTGTTTCAATTAACTTCGGAAGAGATTAGAGTATTAATAATTTCTGCGCATTCATTTATTGAAAATATTTTCGCAGGAGCGATACCTGCCTGCAAGGGAATTGTTGAAAAAATACCAGGGGCCTTTCGTTTCAATTTCTATTCGGTTTACACTTTAATTATTTTTTTATGAAAAATGTATTAAAACTTTTTTTTCTTTTCCTGAGCTCTTCACTTTTTGGTCAGTCTGAAAAATTTAATGGCCTGGACATGAACATGAGTAACTTGTCACGCCTGTCCGATGCAAAAACAAGATCCATTAGTCCTGAAAATTTTACAGGTGCAAAAGGTATGGGCGGAATGGCAGACCCTGTGAGTGATAAGGGCAAACGAAATGTAGCTAATGCAGCCAATGAAGCAAGGGATTTGGGAAAGGGTTGGAAGGTAAACCCGTTTATTATTATTAATGCCGGTGAAACGATCACCATTGCAGAGATGGAAGGACCCGGAGCTATTCAGCAAATATGGATGACACCCACAGGAAACTGGCAATTCTCCATTATCCGTTTTTATTGGGACGATGAAAAAACGCCATCAGTGGAAGCACCGGTTGGCGCCTTCTTTGGCATGGGCTGGAATGAATATGCGCATTTGAATTCGTTAGCGGTAACTGTAAATCCCGGCAGTGCATTTAATTGTTACTGGAAAATGCCGTTCCGGAAAAAATGCAGGATTACCATGGAGAATATCAATCCTTCTGAGTCGATGCGATTGTATTACCAGGTTAATTATACGTTGACAGATATCGGAAATGATGAAGCCTATTTTCATGCGCAGTACAGGCGTTCCGGTGCTTCTATCAAATTCATTACATACCATACTGGATGGAGTAAAAGGAAAGGGTCAGTATGTGGGTACCTATATGGCATTGGGTGTTCGCAACAATGGCTGGTGGGGCGAAGGAGAAATAAAATTTTTCATGGATGGAGATAAAGATCATGCTACGATAGTGGGCACGGGCACGGAGGATTATTTTTGCGGCTCTTATAATTTTGAAAACAGGACGACTAAGCAATACCAGGAATTCTCTACCGCTTATGCCGGTTTGCACCAGGTGATCCGGCCGGATGGTGTCTATAAATCGCAGGAACGGTTTGGCATGTATCGCTGGCATATACAGGATCCGGTTCGATTTGAAAATGAACTGAAGATTACGATACAGGATCTCGGCTGGCGCCATGGTGGCCGCTACCTGCCGCAGCAATCAGATATCATTACTGTTGCCTACTGGTACCAGCGGGAACCTCATGCTTCTTTTCCGGTGTTGCCTACCAATGATAAACTGGAAGTGAATTAATTTGTTGCAGCCTGTTTGGAATTCGATAACCTTAATGCTTCACCGGTTGGTGCATCATCGTTGTATTAATGATATGCTGTACCTGTTCTGCCGGAATTTTTTCTACAAGGTAAGCATGCCGGCTTCCCGAATCCTTCCAGGTATTGCTTCCATCAGCAGCTACCTCCATGGTTCCTTTGCGAAGCGTATAATAAGGTGCATATCCTTTTGCTGCAATTAAAACGGCTGTCTCATCCCAGCTCATCCGGCCATCCTTGATCCTGCTTGTCCATGGGAATGGAAATGCGAAAAACATCTTTAACCGGGCTGTTGCTGATCTGGTCGTTATGAATTAACGGAAGGCCTGTTTTTATTTTTTGACCAATTTCAAAACCGCTTAGTATTACCGGCGTTGGCCACTGCGTAAAAACCATTTGTGATGCGGCCGCATCTTTCTCCACGTTAAATTCTTTTCCGGATGGAAATTTTCCCGCCATGCTAATCAGCGTTTTTACTTTCTTACGCACCAGTTGCATTCCGGTTAGACGGGAAAATTGGTCGGCGGGCGATTGTAACAGGTTAGCCAGATTAGTAAAGAAACCAACGGTTATAATGGTGACCGTTTTATCCGGCTGGCCTGCAAGAATTTTTCTGTATACATCAACTGCATCAGGTACTTCTTCATTGCTTGTAATGGCATGAGGGTAGTTGGTTATAAGAGTATCACTCCAATACTGCCGGTCACGCAGGTCCAGTCCATTTTTTTTCGGAATGCCGATGGGCAATTCAGGCCGGTTAAAATAAGTATTCAATACATTAAATACAGCTGCCACCCCTTCGTATTTCGTGCTGGCTACGGTAGCTAAAATATTTATATAACCGCTGTCGGCATATGCATGTAATAATGCGATGGCGCCCACATCATCATAATCGGGTCCCATATCACTGTCGAAAATAACGGATACCGGTTTTTGAGATTGACCAAAAAATTTAAAAGAAGATAATAGGAAAGCAAAGCAAAGCAAAAGTTTGTAGATCATATATTGCAAATATAACCAGGAGTGATAGTACATAGATACGTAAAATATGTATTTACTCCGTTCTTCGTAGAATGCTGCCCAATTCTTCCGAGAATGTTGATTAGATAAAAGGAAGATGTAAGGTTGTTCTTCGTTTGCAATGATGGACTGCAAATAATTGATATTAGCTAAAAAAAAGTCTAAGACAGTTCGTTAATAAAAAATTTATCATCTGTAACAGAATATATCATTAATAAATCTTTACCAACTTCCATTTCTTTTTCAAAACTAAGCCCTAATTTTTCTAACAGTTTTATTGAATTAATATTTTCTTTTATAGTTGTGGCAAGAATCCGGCGATGATTATTTTTATTGATGGCATCCTCCAAAACGGTTATGGAAGCTTCATAGCCATATCCATTTCCGGCATATTTTGGGAGAAAGGCAAAACCAATATCGTGATGTTCCAAATAATCTCTTTTAATAAACGTTACAATTCCGATGCTGATATGCTGACTTTTTAATTTCACCACCCAATATTTAATATTGGAGTTGTTCATTATTTTTTGAACATAATTACTGGCATCTTCTTCTGTTCTGATATTTCTGTCACCAATAAATTTTATCCACCCAGGTGTATTGACCAGGTCTTTGATAAATGTTGTATCAGCTAAGCTCAATTCGCATAGTGAAAGCCTTTCAGTAATATAATTCGATTTCATTTTATGGCTCTTAAAGTTTTGTAAGGAACGCTGTGGTCTCCTAAAATTACCGCTAACACTCTTATTGTAAATGTTTGCTTTAGGAAATGTTTGAATGTACCACTCCGTAACTATATTTGAAAGATTCAAATGATAAATTCCGGCATGAGACAAACTTCATTGATTTTAATTGTTTTTTCTTTTACGCTTATCATTTCCACCATCCATAGCCAACCCAATTACAAAACACAGGACCGGTGCAGGGAAGAAGATATACCGCATTATACTGCCTGTAAAATCACCGACAAGCTGACCATTGACGGAAAGCTGGATGAAATGATCTGGCAAAATGCCTCGCGGTCGAACCGCTTTACCGATCTTATTTCAGGAGCGGAAACCCACCTGGATACAAGGGCTGCTGTATTGTGGGACGATCAGAACCTGTATGTGGGTTATTGGATTGAGGAACCTCATATAGCAGCTAAGCACACCCAGAGAGATGCGCCGATATACCAGGATAATGATGTAGAACTGTTCATTGCAGGACAAGATGGTTATTATGAATTTGAGATCAATTCATTTGGCACCATTTACGAAGTGTTGTTCTTCTGGCTGGATGCATACGAGAAAAAAGGGTATCATCTTTTGCCGGAATTCAGAAGCGATGCAGCGGGAGCCAGGATATTTAATGGTGTAGGCTATAAACATCCCCGCGGAAGCAGGATTGGTTTTTGGAAATGGGATATGCCCGGTTTGCGGTCGGCGGTTCATGTAGAAGGAACCATCAATAATAACCAGGACAAGGATAAGGGATGGACTGTTGAAATAGCGATACCATGGACCTCACTTAAAATACTGGCTGAGGGCGATCAAAGATCGCTACCTCCGTTGGAAGGAGATGTATGGCGTATGGACTTTTCCCGTTTTAATGTAAAGAAAGGATCTACTGATGACTCTGGTGGCTGGGCATGGAGTTCGCATGGAGTATGGGATTCACATGTTCCGGAATGTTTTACCTATATCGAATTTTCGGAAAAGAAAAATAAGGAATAGTTTTTCATCATTCTTCATGTCCGCCTGTTTTTTAGTTTGTGTGGTAGTTGAATGAAACACTAATCATGGCTTGCTTCTTTTGGTGAACACCTGTAAGGGCGGAAGGCACCTTATATAAAGCCTGAGACGACAGTATAATAAAAGAGGCAGAAAATATTCCACCTTTTTTATATTGACCTTTTAGCCGAGTTTTACAGCACAGCTTTGTTAGTGGAGTGGACCATGCATTAATTTAAGATGATTCTTTCTCCTACTCTGTATTTATGGCGAGTCCGGCCGCTAAGTTTATTTAGTCTCCAAAGTTTGCCGGTCTAGACAATTGCCTATGAATAACTAGGACACTAGGTGAAGAAGTAAGATAGTAGCTTTTCCGATGGTAAAATAACTACGTAAAAGAAAATGTAATTTTTAGAATAGCGGACTTGCCACAAGATTAAAAAGAATTTAAAATAGGGGTTTAATCTCATTGTTTGAATCAAATATTTTTCTCATCTTTAGAAATACCACTCAAAAAGTTATATCCATGACTTTTTGGAAGCGAATGCCCTATTTCTTTTTTACATGAAAGATAAATGGGATTATCAATTCTCAGTCTTCAAATCAATACTTTTAATGTTTCAATTTGTAAAAACTTATCTGGCTCCAGTGGGACTTCAAAATCCGACTCTTGACATTTTAAGTCAGGATGCAGGTTTGTATAATACAATCTTATTCCAGCCGGGAGAAGGAATCGCTTGGGGAAATGATTTTGTCAGGATAGCAAACCGGGAAAGAGGAATAGAAAAGTTCAGGTCCTTTTTTCACATCGCAGCTGTAAAAAATGTTGAACTGGCTATTACACCTGAATATTCTTGTTCGTGGGAAATGATAGGTGAGCTGATTGAACAGGAACTACTTCCAAACGAGAACAAGTTATGGATAATTGGGTGTGAATCCATAAAAGCTCAGTCGTTAAATAATCTAATCAATACTCATAATGCTATAGAATGGATAACCGAGACCCAAAAAATAAATGATAACATACAAAATGACCATTTTTTTAATCCTGTTTGCTACATTTTTAGAACTAGGAGTCAGTCAAATAATGAACTCAAAACGGTTATTGTCATCCAATTTAAAACGCAGCCACTTGGGGGTGTTGCATTAGAATGGGAAAGAGACAATTTTATCCCAGGTGAAAGAATATATGTGCTAGAAAACAGGGCAGATTCCTCACGGCTAATAACCTTAATCTGCTCGGATATATTGAATCATAATATTCAAATTGACCAGCTGCCTGGGTTTATCAATATTCCTTACGTAATTGTCCATATACAACTTAACCAGTCACCCAATCATATTACATTTAGCCGATACAGGGGAGACACTTATGGTATGGGCAGGGAAAATAAAGAATTTATATGTCTTAACTGGAGCAGAAACATAAGTCTTGGGAATATAAACCCATGGAGTAGTTACGGAGAATCTGCCTTATATCTAAAACCTGAAAATGAAACCCATTTAAATACAACAGATGGCCGAATAAATACCAATCACAAACTGGGCCTTTATTATACAAGGTGGGCAAATCGGTACGCAAATATTTATTTTTTGAACTATGATGAACATGTCTTTCTTTTAAGGACTACAAAGCCTTCTCAGCAGGCCTCACTACCCCCACTTAGAAGGAGAACCGGGCCTGAAATGTTGGAAGTTTTCTGTTGGGAAAATGGTATCTGGGAATCAAAGAATAATATTGACAGTGGATTCGGAAATACCTGTTCAACACTTCATGCGATCGGGAGCTATAACAACCTGATAGGATTTTATGATATTAGCCCGATAGATGCGGAAAGATTAGTTTGTTTATCCGTTGGAAAAGGAATTCACGATGACTGGTATTTGCCAAAAGTTAATTTTTTCTTCGTGGTTAAAGACGATGAAATTAATGAGCGTATAACTTTTGCTCAAAATCCCTCCGCTGATACCCAAGCGAGAAGAAAGCATTATTTATTAAACTTTGGGACCTTGGAGTATGTTATTATTGCGAATGCAGACAATATTCCTACTTGCATAGCTGATCTTAAAAATAATTGCCGGATAAATTATCGCTACGGAGATTATGTAAATGAGTATAACCTGAACTTATACCCCCAGAACGGGGAAGGCGTTCCAGCTACCGGTATTTTTATCGGCAATAATACACAGGAAGATGCACAGGATATTTTGTCAAGAATGGTTGCCTTATTCAAAGCAAATCAATTTGGCAAACGCGTGGTGATTTGGTATAATGACCACACAGGTGCAATTCAAAATGAATATTCCGATAAGGGACCAAGGATAACAGATGATACAACAAAATCTACCCGTTCAATCCGAAAAATTGTACGTAAATGATTATACAGGAAGCTAAACAAATATTAGAAAGGCATCTAGGAAGACAATCGGTTCAATTTGTAGATGAACGAACCGGTATTTTCCGGTGTACAAAAGAATTTGAGCATCATCTCTACCAGGTATTGTATGTCGATTGCAGTAATGTTTGGTTTAGCAATGATTTTGGCGCAAAGCAATTAGAAGACTATCAAGGGAAAACTTTATTAAAAGACTATTATAGCCTGCCCGGATCCTTGCAATGGAACTATTATTACGCATTCGTTTCAAAAGCAGAAGAAATAAGAGGAAAGGAAGAAAAAAAGAAAATCATTGAAGCGGATGAACTATACTCAAGAAAGTTGGTTCTTTCGCCTAAAGAATTAGATGAATGGTTGTCCAGGCTCGAAGATTTAAGCAAACCTTCAGAAAGTGCGATTGAAATGGATTTAGGATCAGCCTGGATCAAGAAATTACAGGAAAACAAACTTGATGCAATTTTCCTAGATATTCCAGTAACTGCAGGAGTTAAACATTATATGGATGGAAAGCCTATTTCTATGGTCACTCAAAAGGGAAAGAAGGATGGGAATAAACTAGACAATAATGATAAAATTTCTTTTATTAATTATCTCAAACTGGTTAAATACCGACCATATCCTGAAAAAAAAGAATACGATTTCGGCAAAGTAAATTTAATAAAGGGTGTTAATGGAACAGGTAAAACTTCCCTTTTAGAATCCATCGAATTATTGTTGTGTGGCAAATCTTTCAGAAATCCTGATGAAGATACATCAGATTATATCTTACATGCAAGGATTAAAGACCGCAATGAGGTTTTTCAATATACATATGACAATTTAAAAGTTTATAAAAACAGAGACAAAATATGGTACAACAACGCAGAACAAAAATTCAATAGAATACATATAAGTTTCAATAAGTATAATTTTTATAATAGTGATGCAGCCTATCTTTTGACAAATAATCCGGATAAGGCAGATGTAAAAAGAGCATTTGAAGATATAGCACTGGGAGAAGATGTGAATAGAATCGAAAGTCGTCTGCAAAGTTTTAAAGAAAGTTTTAATAAAGAATACAGAATATATTCTAAATCTCTTAAAGAAGCAGAAGTAGATCTGGATAGAGAAGAAAAATTACTCAAAGAAATATCCGGAAAGGATCGGGACCCTGAACGGTTTCTAAAAGAGCTATTAAAAGAAGCAGAACTGAATAAATGGATCGTAAAAAAGAATACAAGCGAGGAAAAGCTTGTCCCATCTTTAGAAAAGGATTTAATCGTAGCCAAAACATATTTACAAGCTATCAGTGCCAACCTTAAATGGAGTAACGTAGATACACAAACCGGTGTTGAGAAGTTATTAAATGATTATATAAAAGGACACGGTGATTTGACTAATATTGAAAAGGAGTTAACAGCTAATGAAAAGCAGCAAAATCAAAACGACAGCAAAATCTTACGAGCAAAGGGTATTGGAGATCTATTAAAACAGTTGTCAATTTATTATAAAAACTCAAGGATAAATGAATAGCAAGGCCTGAATGAGAATATTCGGCATTTGAAAGCTGAGCTGGTTACGCTGCGGAAAGCGATGAAAATCAATAATGAAATAGATGAAGGAGTCATAAAAGAAATTCCATCTAACATTAAATTAAGTGATTTAGAAGCATTATTTACAAATCAGATTAAACAAAAAGCAGCTGACATTCGAAAATTGACTGAGCAGCAAATGAAATTAACAGTGGGGTTTAATCAATTGGAAAAAGTTGTCAACGAGATCAAATCTAAAGGGAAAGAATTCCTTCAATTAAACTCTGAAGCTACAGAATGTCCACTCTGTCATACAGAATACAGTTATGCTCAGCTTGTAAAGCTAATAACGAAAAGTAAAAATAATCTTCATTCTTCCCGATTACTGAGTGACTTGACAACGCAAATCCGGGACGAGAAGATAAAACTTCAAGAACTGGAAATAAAGAATAAAAATGTTAATAAATTCACGCAAGTAGCTGAACTTCTTTTCGGGGAGAAAGAACTTGTCGGGACGATTACTTCTATAAGAAAAAGTATTAACAAAATGATTGATAGCCTTTCTGAGAAGGAAGAGTCCAGTAAAAAACTTACCGATTTGAACGATTATTTTGACAAGTATGGACTTCGCGAAGGTACATTTTCAGATTTATTAGAAGAGGCTGCTTCGGTTGGTATCAAATTAAAAAATGCTGATGACTTTAGGATAAAGGAAACAAAAAACAAAATTGATCTTCAGGGGTTTCAGAAAAAGGCCGGTGAAATAAAGACAATTCTTGAGAAATTGCAGGAGAGGAAAAATGACCTTTTTGCTGGATTGGGTATTTCCAAAAGAAATTTATCTGAATTGTCCGAACGGTTAGGCAAATTAAAAGCAGCAATGGAGAATTTCTTGCTTTCGAAAAAATTGCTTTCGTTTAAGGAATCAGAAAGAATTGCCACGCTTGAAACAAGAGTTGAAAAGATTCAACAATTACTTGCACAATACAAAGGGGTGAGAAAACAGAAACAAGAGCATGACTTACGCCTGAAATCGGCGAACCTAAGGTTAAAAGGACTAAACCAAAAAGAAAAAAGTAATAAGGTTCTGGCAGGCCGTGCGTCGAAAGCCTGTCGAGATATAGAACACCTGCTAACTAAGAATAGCAAATCAGACTATTTAAAGAAATTTATCGACCGAAATAAGCATGAAATTGTGGAAATATTTAAGATGATCCATGCGCCAAAGGAATTTGACGACCTTAATTTCAGTAACACCGGGAATGTGTCGTTAAGAAGAAAGCAAACCAATAATAATGCTCCATTAACACAAATCAGTACCGGTCAAAGGTCAGCATTATCTCTTTCAATTTTTTCTGCCTTGAATAGGAAACTTAAAAATGGGCCGGACATATTAATGTTCGATGATCCAGTTATTAATGTAGATGACCTTAACGTATTGTCGTATTTTGACTATCTGAGAGAAGTTGCGATTAATGGAAAGCGGCAAATATTTTTTGCCACCGCAAATGAAAATTTAGCTTTTTTATTCGCTCAAAAGTTTAATTTTCTTAATGATGATTTTGTGACCATTGAATTAAGTAGATGAGAGGCATATAAGATATTTGAATTCTAGACATTTAAAAACGTGGAAGACAACATTGCATAATGTACTACAGGATTACTGAACCATGAATGGAGCGCTGCAACAGACGAAGATAGCAGTAATACCGCTGGCTATAAAAATATTATTTCTCTAACTTCTGCGGCGATCTATTTGATTATTTGTCCCCGATAAAAAATACCCTGGCATATAAGATAGCTTTATATAAGTGTAATCAGTATCTAAGATGAAAAAGAATATCGCTATGCTAATGGCTAATTTATCATGATATACCTCCATCTGCGTTCGTGTCCATAATAAAAAATTCTTTCCTAGCCAAGTGTCTCATCTTTCACAGGCGATGTGTCAGGCGGTTTTGTGCGCTAGCCTTCTGTTACTCGCTGTTCTACAAAGCAAATGTTTAGTGCTTTGATAAATGCCTTTTATAAAAAAAGCTATGTATCCGTTATAGAATTATTTTGAATTGGAAGATTTTGATCTGACGAAAAATAATTCAGGTTAACGCCGGGTCCAAGACCACACTCAATCCGGATTGAAACCCGGCTGCAAATTAAAAAATAGAAAAATCAAATAATTCAGCTAAGATTGTTTTCCCGGTTCTACTTCGTCAAAACAATATGCTTCTTAATAAAATCCGGGTCGATATCAATACCAAGTCCGGGGCCGGTGGGCACCGTTACCAACCCATTTTCCGGAACCAGCGATGATGTTTTACATTCAAAAGGAAAATCGAGTTTGAAAGATTTGTATTCATGAAATCGTCCCGCATTCCTGATAGCAGATACAAAATGCATCATATAGATATAGCCGATATCTGAAACGTGGGGAGTAACTATTTTTCCCATTGCTTCAGCCATTCTTGCCACTTTCATGGATCGTATCATACCCCCAAAATAAAACATATCAACCTGTATCACCTGCAAGGCATCATTACCAGTCAGCCACCTGAAGTTATGCATGCTGGGCTCCTGCTCGCCACCAGCCACCGGAATTTTTAATGCATCGGCCACCTGTTTTGTTTCTTCGTACCAGTCGAACGGAACTGGTTCCTCATAGAAATCATAATTATACTCCTCCATCATTCTGCCAATCTTTATGGCTTCCTTTACATCATAAGAGCCATTGGAATCGGCTGAGATCACCATATCGTCACCAAAAGTTTTACGTACCAGCGGAATCAGCTTTTCACTTCTTCCAACCGGGAATTCCGGGTGGCTCATCCGGCCACCTACCTTAAACTTTATAGCCCTGGCCTTTGTAACGGCAAGCTCTTCTTTTAAATGTTCAATGGTTAACTCAGCAGTAATATCCCTTTCGCTGTTTGCCTGGTACACTGCAATGGCCCCGGGTTCCACCTTTCCAACAAGATCACCCAATGGCTTTTTAACCATCCTGCCCAGCAAGTCAAGAATTGCAAACTCAATAGTAGCCAGCGGCACCCACAACGCTACACTTTGCAATTTGTAATTACTCTGGTGAACAAATACTTCTTCGAGCAACTGCTCAATATCAAGGGCATCTTTGCCAATAAAAAAGTCCTGCATACGATTGACAAAAATTGGGTGCAATGACTTTAGCTGGTTATTCTGCCCGAATGAAAAACCTTCAACAGCATCCGCGGACCTTACCCTGCAAATAAAATTATCCTTATACCGGAGCAATTCCAGGTTTTCAATAATAACGGGAGATGTGAATAATTCCCTTTTAAATACGGGTTGTTTTAAAACAGCATCCAGTTTTTCATAATTGCCAGCAGGCCCTTGCGCCAGTACCTGCGTTTTACAACCAGTTGGCAAAGTGGCTGCCGCAGCACCCAGGATTGCAGTGCTCAAAAACTGGCGTCTATTGGTAGGCATAAGTAGTAGTTTGAATAGTTATGATAATTACTTTTACTCGCTGAATTGTATCGTATAACACTACAATATAAAACTCGCCGGGCGTTCTGTTTTTTTTTTTTTTGAATTAGAAGCTGTTTGTTGATAAAAAACCGGCAAGCGTTATGCAAATTATAAGTGTTCAACAATCAGAAATTAAGATCCAACTCTTTAATTAATTCGTTTATTCCAAAAAATTCTGGCTTCATGATTTTTTCTGTAAGCACTTGTATATTCATCCGTCTGCAATCTTTTACAATACAATGATTCAATTTCAGAAAAATAAAATAACCGTTTTATGTGTAAGAATGCTTTTGCTGGCGATATGGATCTCCACCGGGCCGGCATATGCCGATTCTGTATCAAAATCTGCAAATGGAATTCTACCGGATACTTTATTGCTAAAACTTTCGGGCGAACTTCTTTATCATGTAAAAACAGGCGAGCCTGTGGAAGAAATTGAAAAGGAACTGGCAGGGCTGGATCTGAATAGATTAACAGGGGGATTAAACACCGACGAGGCAAAAAAAACATTTTGGCTGAATATGTACAATGCCTGGTTTCAGCTACTGGCAGTAAGGGAGAAAAAGAAAAGACCGGAAATATTCAGGGGAAAACTGGTTTTGATAGCAGGGAAGAAATTCAGTTTAGATGATATTGAACATGGAATTCTCAGGAAATACCGTTGGAAATACAGCAAGGGCTATTTGCCGGAATTATTCTCTGGCAAACTCATTAAAGAACTGGCTGTATCAAAAATTGATTACCGCATTCACTTTGCACTTAACTGCGGAGCCAAAAGTTGTCCTCCCATTGCTTTTTATACCTATCAGAATATTGACAAGCAATTAGACCTGGCCACCCGATCTTTTCTTGCTGCCGATACAGAAATTGATGATAGCAAAAAGGAAATAAGGGTTACTAAGATCATGGATTGGTTCATTGGTGATTTCGGAGGTAAAAAGGGGATCAGGCGAATTATTACTGAAGTTCTTCACAGGGATGTAAGCGGGTATGCTATAAAATTCAAATCCTACAATTGGGACGAAGCTCTTCACAATTTTCAACGCGAAGAATAATGGAAGGTCTTCATATCTGCACTTTTCAATTTATTGAAAACGCAAATTCATCAGGCCTTCGGGAAATGAAATACGCTTACGCTTTTGTTGTCGTAGTCAATAAATCCAAGTTTCTTAAGATTTACGAGTGATCCTGTAACGGATTGCCGGCTGGTAGCCGTTATCCTTGCAATATCTTCATGGGTGAGAAAGTTCCTGGCCATGTATCCGCCATTTACCGGCTCACCAAATTCTTTTACAAACTCTTTCAGGAAATCCAGAATCCGGTCCTTTACATCTTTCAGCATTAACGAAAACATCCGGTCCTCCATTTTCCTGAACCGCTCTCCAATTACCCCGCGAATATATGTATTGACGGATTTATTTGTTTCCATCAGTTGCACTACTGTTTCGGCGGGAATAAAGCATACTTCGGAATCTTGCAGGGCAACCGCTATTTCATGTCTTTTTTCTTCATGGCCCAAAATATTGAGCTCACCAAAAATAACTCCCGGCTTAATGAAATACTTTATTACTTCTTCATTGGTTTCGCTGATGTTTGATATTTTGATCAGGCCTTTCTTCAGTAAGTAAACGTACCGGATTGAAGCATCAGAAACCTGGATGATCTTGTTTTGGGTAATATGTCTTGTAACACCAAAATCCTGCAGGTTAAGTATATGCTCCCCGGTAATAGTTTCATTCATTGAATTTCTTTTCAATGACAGTTCTGAACTTCTTGTGTTTATTAGTGTGGTGTTCATCTTAAAAAATTTATTCTTCTATCCGGTTACCAGGTAAAAAATGTTGAACATTAGTTTTACTATTTATCCGCCGCAGGTAATAAATGCCGAACGATATGTACTGAGACGGTAAACCGGCAGGTACCTTACAAAATCAGCAATGAAACATTTATCCTGGTTTTAATCCGTAGTTATGGCAGGATTCAATTTTGGTATATTTACAATAAATCACTGCTTCAGAAAATGGAAAAATTGAAATCCAAAGCTGATCCCCAAAAATGGTTGGAGCAATATGGCGACTTGATGTATCAATATGCTTTACCCAGGGTGAATGAGTCGGCGATAGCAGAAGACCTGGTGCAGGATACTTTTTTATCAGCATTAAAAGGTTTGGAAAATTATAAGGGAGAAGCTTCGGAAAAGAACTGGCTTTTTGCCATTCTGAAAAATAAAATAATAGACCATTACAGGAAAAAATCAACGGAGCAAACTGTAATAGCTATTCCCGACATGCATATAATGGATGATGATTGGTTTAATGAAGAAGGAAGTTGGGTGGAAACAAAAATGCCTAAAGACTGGCAGCCCGCCAGCAGCCTGCCGGAGCGAAAAGAAATACAGCAGATCATATCGGGGTGTAAAGATCATTTGAAAACCATGCAAAAAAATGTTTTTATCCTGAAGTATATGGAGGATATGAACTCCGGCGAGATCTGTAAGGTATTAAATATAACCCCGTCTAACTACTGGATATTGATTCACCGGGCCAGGCTGCAAATGCGTGAGTGCGTTGAAAAAAAATGGTTAAAATCCTGAAAATATATGAAGAAGTTGATGATGAAATATTTGATGATCAGTTGCAATGAAGCTACCCTGTTAATGGCTAAAAGGGAAGAAGGCAAATTATCCTTTCTGTCCATTATAAAACTATCCTGGCATACCTCTATGTGTGTACTGTGCAAGAAATTTGAAAAGCAAAGTCGTGATATTGCTAAAGAGGCTAAGCATGTGCAGGCAGAGGAAGAATTACCTTTTTTTACAAGAGAAAAAATCGGGAGATTGCTGGAACCGGGGCATCCTGAAAAATAGCAGGCAATTTTTTTTATAAGTCTTACCTGCTATTAAATTTTATATTTCAAAATCTAATATCCTTACGATGGGCCTCAGCTCAACCTTAAATCCATAGGGAATTGTTGGCGTTGATGCCGCAATTTTCCTGGCTTCCTCATCATCAGCGGCTCGTATTTCAATATATCCCAATACCAATTCCTTTGTTTCTGCAAAAGGCCCGTCAATAACTTTTCCTTTCCGGGAAACAAAATGAGAACCATTGGTATCGAGTCCAAGACAGCTTTTAACTTGTCCTTTTTCCATCAGTCCTTTCACAAAATCAGATATAAGGGCGATGCAATCAACTTTCGCCATTTCTTCAGGGCGAGGCTTCTGATTGCTGGTCGGTCATGAAAAACAACATATAATCTTTCATAATTTATTTTTTGAAGTTTAAGGCTGTATCAAATCTATGCTTTTAGAATTTTTAAGATGTCAAATGACTAATTTGATTTCAATGGCGGCAGCCCAAGAAACTTTCTTGCATAGCCTGCCTGTCCAAGATGATAGGCTTCATGGTATATAAAAAATGAAATAAAATCTTTTGGCTTGCCACCTTTCCCGGGGATCTCCGTATCCATTTGTTCATCGGAAAGAGAGGCTACTTTTTCCATTAACAATCCGGTTGCCTTTTCCCAGTTTTCTTTTATGGCATCCAGGTTCGGGTAGTTTGTTTCACCTGATATGGATTTAAAGTAGATATTAAAATAAGGATCTGATTCCCTGCCACCAATAAGGTTCAGTAACATAAACCTGCAGGTTGCCAGGTGACCTAATAACCAGTTCAGATGATTCACCTGGTTGTTAGGACGTTTTAAGGCGTCCTTGTTTGTAATGCCATCGAATGCATTGTTGAAAATTCCGGCCTGCATGCTGAGCATTTCAGCGTATGCAGAAGCTGTTGATGTAAGAGTTTGCATAAAATGTTTTTTAATTTTTATAGATGAATGTTGAATAAAGATTAAAAGGGGAGATATTGCGGAACTTTAATTCCGTTCATTCTTAAATAGATAATGGCCTGCCCCCGGTGGTGTGTGATATGATCCCTGAGCGCCATACACCATGCTCTTAAGGAGGCACCCGGATTTCCGGGAACCGGTAATTCATAATTGCTTTGCAGGTCTTCTTCGGTCATGGCTTCAAATCTTTTTATGGCATCATCAAATTCTTTTGAGAGATCTTTCATGATTTCTTTCTTTGTCAGGTTCTTTTTTTCGTAATCGGTTAAATCCTGTACCAACACCCCGATATCAACAGGTGTTTTTTTCAGAAAATAATTTGTTTGCCTGTTCATAGTGATGGAAATATGTTTAAGCTGTTCGGCAAACGACCTGATGTTTTCTGTTGGTTTGTAGCTGTACATATCCGCAGGCATCAGCTCCGCAATTTGAAGTGTGTATGTTTTTTGGTGCTGCATTATACCGGCCATGTCTTTACCAAACAGGGTCTTTGCTCTATCGGGTTGGGAAATAGCAACGTATCCAACAAACATTAACAGTAGAAAAAATATCTTTTTCATTTTTTTAAAATTTTAGTTTATGAATTAATGGTAGTAAAAAGCCTTTGATGCCTGGCTGGTTTACACAATTTTCAGGTAATGACAATCGGGAAAAAGGAATGGAGACTTTTTCAATAAATTTTTTTATTGAAAATTAAATACGGAGGAAGTATTTGCCTTTTGGATTCAGATTTATTGTACCTGGCAGGTTCTTATCTTTTTAGAAATCACTTTTAGTTCGCTGTTGTTAGATGTAAGCGAAGAAGCTTTTTCAAAGTTTATCCTGGCGTCAGCCCAGTTTGAAAGTTCCATCAGTAATTCCCCTTTTACAGCATAAAATAGGTAGTAATTTTCAAGCGATCCCGACTTTGAAATAATATCCAGTTCTTTAAGTGCATCTGCCTGCCCATACACTTTTGAAAAAGCCACTACCCGGTTAAGTTGTACCACGGGACTTTGGTCAATCCGGATCAACAGGTTGTACAGGTTCAGAATTTCTGCCCAGTTGGTTTGATCATAACTGGGAGCAATACAATGGCAGGAACTGATGGCCGCCTGAATATAATACGTGTTGATCATTCCCTGGTCAGCGGCCTTCTGCAAATAGTTTATTCCCGATTGAATTAATGCCTGGTTCCATAATGAGCGGTTCTGTTCATTTAACAGAATGATATCGCCATCTTTAGAAATTCTTGCACCGAACCTTGAAGCATTGAGGCACATTAAGGCAAGTAATGAAAAAGTAGCTGAATTTTTGCCAGAAGGAAGTTCGCTAATGATCCTGCATAGGCGGATAGCTTCACTGCAAATATTCATTCTTATATGCTCATCACCATCAGAAGCACTATACCCTTCATTAAATAATAAATAAATAGTTTCAAGAACTGACTCCAGTCTTTCAGCAAGATTTTCATTTGGAGGCAGGTCAAATGGAATATTCAAATCCCGGATAGTCTGTCTTGATCTTACTAATCTTTTTGTAATGGTGGCTACGGAACTAAGGTAGGCCCTGGCAATTTCTGAAATAGTAAAGCCACAAAGCGTTTTAAGGATCAGCGTTGTTTGGGATTCTTTCCCTATTTCGGGATGGCAACAAACAAACATCATCCGTAACTGATCATCTTTTATTTCTTCATCGGAAAACATTTGTTCAATTGCGGATTCGTCACTCCACTCGTCTTGCAGCAGGTAAAGCTGGTTGCTTGCATACTCAAATTTGTATTTGTCTCTTTTCAGAATATTCAGTGCCTTGTTTTTTGCTGTCTGCATCAGCCAGGCGGAGGGATTATCAGGAACACCTTTTTCTTTCCAATGGTTTAGCGCTTCCAGCATCGCGTCCTGCACTACATCTTCCGCCATTTCTATATTAGCGGGTCCGAAAATTTTTGTCAATATGGAAACAAGTTGACCCGAATCCTTCCTGTAATGAGTTTCAAGAATAAGTGGTATATCGGGAGAGCCTTTCATCAGGAATTATAAAGTTTCAATAACAAATGTACTTATTCCAATTTTTTGGAATAAATGCAGATGTATTTGAATTATTCTTGCATATATTTAAGCAGGACGTCCTTGATAAAACAGGAATAAACATTAAAAAGAAATTTTATGGAGGTTATTCTGCAATCGTTAATTACCTGTCCTTTTTGCGGACATGAAAAGATGGAAGAGATGGCCCTTGATTCCTGCCGTTTTTTTTACACCTGTGAGAAATGTGCCCGGGTAATCAAACCTAAAGAAGGTGACTGCTGCGTTTATTGTTCCTATGGCTCAGTAAAGTGTCCGTCTATACAGCAAGGTATTGGTTGCAGCAAATAAAAATGTGATTTATTTATATGAAATTTCCCGGGTATTGGGTTAGTCTTTACGTTCCTTTGTTTAAACAATGGGCTTTGAGGCTGCATTCATGAATAAATTGTTAAAGCGGCCATTGCATGTAAGGATGGATGGAATAAAAAGACATTAGTAAAAAATAATTATGCGCATGAAAATTTTATTTTCCGGAATAGTAATCGTCGCGGTTACGCTTTTAATGTCATTTGTTCCGCGGTCGGGTGAAACATTAATCAATGGCAGTGCTTTAAGCGGAGATGAAAAAGGTATCAGGTTTATTGAGCCCAACTGGAGTAAAGCTTTGGCAGAAGCAAAAAAGCAAAATAAATTGATTTTTCTTGATGCATATACAACCTGGTGCGGCCCATGCAAATTATTAAAGAAGAATACCTTCCCGGATAGTGAAGCAGGTGAATTTTTTAATAAGAATTTTATAAATGTCGCTATCGATATGGAAAAGGGCGACGGGCCTGCACTATCCGAAAAGTTTCAGGTCACAGCTTATCCCACCCTGATCATTGCAGATGGAGATGGTAACCTCGTTACCTTCACCCGGGGATATATAGAGCCCAGGCAACTCATCGATTTTGGAAAACATGGACTTTCTAAAAAGAAAAAGTAGAGTTGGTTTCACAACATTTTGATCCCGTTTTAGTTTGGATGGTCTGAATAAATAGGAATTATATATTTATTTAGACGATATTGTAAGTTATTGACAATAAAGAAAACTAAATTAGAAAAAATGCAAACAAAAATTTTGCGATCCTTATTGATTGGTATAGTGGCAACCATTGCAATGACCCTGTTCATGGTATTGGGCACGGCAATAGGTTTGCCTGCTTTGAGGCCGCCGGATATGCTGGCTGAAATGATGGGTGTGTCAATTGCAGTAGGTTGGGTATTGCATTTTATGATTGGGATAATTTTTGCAGCTGCCTATATTTTCCTTTTTAATAATTGGTTGAAAAAAATTTCAGACCGGGTGCTGAGAGGTGCCGTATACGGTGTTATTGTATTTATACTGGCACAAATCAGCTTACCGGTTTTAGAAGCTATTTTCGGAGATGAGGGAACAGCAGCCCCGGAGGGATCGATGCTGATGATGATGATCGCCAGTTTGACCGGTCATATTATTTTTGGAATAGTAATAGCACTTATAGCAAAGCCGGTCGATACAGTTAAGCGGATTGAATAAATTGTTTTTCAATTTCGTTGTTTGTTCTTATACAATTGAGTTGTACCTGCATGTAAGTACAGCTCTTTTTCATTTATACCATCCATACATATGGCAGAAAATAAAGAAGCCTTTGACCCCTGGAGGGCTTTTGTTTTTCGGTGATAATTTGTTTATCCCGGGCAGCTTCCTGTATTATATTCTTAATTTTGAATGATTCCGTTCACAAACCTGATGAATAACGAATACACTGCAATAAATATTGATTTAAGAGGTGTATTTCGATAGAGGAAGAATAAAGATTACTATACCCGACTAACTGAATGAATACAATGAAAAATGGATTACCGTTTATAATTTTTATCCTCCTGCTAGTTTCCAGTGTTTCCTGTGGACAATTTCATAACAATAAATCTGACAAATTGAATACTAAACATACCTATACCAACGAACTCGTGCATGAAAGCAGTCCCTATTTATTACAGCATGCACACAATCCTGTTAATTGGTATCCCTGGGGTGAGAAGGCGCTGAAGAAAGCCAAAGATGAGAATAAAATGATCATCATCAGTATCGGGTATTCGGCCTGTCACTGGTGCCATGTTATGGAACACGAAAGCTTTGAGGATACCGCCGTTGCCCGGATAATGAATGAACATTTTGTTTCTATTAAAGTAGACAGGGAAGAACGACCTGATGTGGACCAGGTGTATATGACGGCTGCGCAATTAATAACCGGGAGTGGCGGCTGGCCCTTGAACGCATTAGCCTTACCAGATGGCAGACCATTCTATGCAGGCACCTACTTCCCTAAAACTGCCTGGATAAAAATGCTTAATTATTTTGTTGAAATGAATGAGCAAAATCCGTCGGAGTTAATAAAACAGGCTTCCCAGGTTACCATGGGAATTCATTCAGCTGAGAATTTATCGTTTAAGGCAGAAGATAAAACCTTTACTGATAAGGATCTTGATTTGCAATTCAACAAAATGAAAACGGGCATAGATTTCAAAAAAGGAGGTCCTAACAGGGCACCTAAATTTCCTATGCCGGCCAACTGGGAATTTTTAATGCAGTATTATCATGTATCAAAAAACCCTGAGGCGCTGAAGGCGGTAACTGTTACTTTAGATAATATGGCATACGGGGGTATTTATGATCACCTGGGTGGTGGATTTGCCAGGTATTCTACAGACGCTAATTGGCTGGTCCCGCATTTTGAAAAAATGCTTTATGATAATGCGCAACTGGTCGGGTTGTATTCACATGCATTTCAGCTTACCAAAAATCCATTGTATAAAAAAGTGGTATATGAAACACTGGGCTTTGTAAATCTTGAATTAACTTCTCCCGAAGGCGGTTTTTATTCCTCGCTGGATGCCGACAGTGAAGGAGAGGAAGGGAAATATTATGTTTGGACGAAAGAGGAAATTGATCATGTATTGAAGGAGGATGCTCCGGTATTCATAGCTTTTTATAATATTGATAAGGACGGAAATTGGGAGCATGGAAAAAATATTCCCTTCAGAAATGGTACGGATGAAGCTGTCGCTAAAAAATTTAATATTTCCATTGCTGAGCTAAACAATCAATTAAATATTGCAAAAGATAAATTGCTCCGTTTCCGGAGTAAGAGAATAAAGCCGGGACTGGATGATAAGATTCTGACTTCCTGGAATGCATTAATGCTAAAAGGATATGCCCAGGCCTACCGCTCCTTTGGTGATAAAGCGTTTTTAAAAGCAGCCACGACAAACGCTAACTTTATTTTACAAAAAATGCTGGGAGCCGACGGGGAAATAGCCCGTAATTATAAAAATGGGAAATCCTCTATACATGGATTGCTCGACGACTATGCATTTACAGCTTCTGCATTTATTGAACTATACCAGGCAAGCTTTGATGAAAAATGGCTGATAGAAGCAAATAAGATATGTGACTATACCCTAAAACATTTTTTTGATGATAAGTCGGGAATGTTTTTTTATACACATAATGAATATTCTGATCTCATCTCCCGTAAAATGGAGATCACCGATAACGTGATACCGGCTTCCAATTCTGAAATGGCAAAGAACCTTTTTATAATTGGCCAATATTTTTATAATGACGATTATATAACTAAGGCCAGGCAAATGCTGGTAAATGTAAAGGACGATTTGCAAAGCAATATTTCATTTTATTCCAATTGGGGATCCCTTGAAATATACTTTGTGGCACCTCCATATGAAGTGGCCATCCTGGGTAATGAGGCAGCTGGCATGAGACAAAAAATGGATGAAAATTATTTGCCCAATATTTTATTTTCGGGTGGTCTGCAGGAAGGAAGCCTTCCCTTACTGGAAAGTAAACTGGTTGCGGGCCAAACTACCATTTATGTTTGCCAGGATAAGACCTGTAAAAAACCGGTGAATGAAGTGGGTAAAGCTTTGCAGCAGATCCTGAAATAAATTTAGAAATTACTGGTCAGGGATGCATTTAAACCAGTAGCTGCAGGTAAAAGCCGGCATACCCCTCCGACACATACAAGGCCTTCTCTTTGTCTTCCGTAACTAAGCAAAAGTTTATGCGGCCCTGACGTATAACTACCGCCGGCATTGTAATAATGAACTTTTACATCCACCGCACCATAATTATACATGTCACTTGCAAAAATACTAAAGTGGGGAGCATAGGTCCATTCCATTATTACGCCCATCCAATTACGCTTATCCTGCCGGGTATATAAATGCTGCAGCCCGGTTCGTAATAGCTTTAGTAGCTGCGTATTTAAATAATACATCAGCCACTGCAATAGTTGATCTTATGTCAGGATAATTTCCGCCTTCTACTATTGTTTTGTTATAAAAAATATGTTGCAATAAATAAGAAGTAGTCCAGGCGGAAGATAATTTCTTTTTTATTAAAAGATTGATATCGCTGTAGTACAAGTTTTTGCCGGCTTCAAGAAAGACGCTTTTAATCCGGGTGGGTGTTTGTGAAATGATCTTCAGGGAATGGTAACGGGAATAATTGAAAGAGAACGTCATTCCATATTTACCTCCCCACCTTGTATTCTTTGGTAAATTAAAATAGAGATCCGCCTGGCCACCGGTTTCGCCAAAGCCCTGGGCATTGTAAACATAAATATTAGACAAGTAGTATTCCTGTTGTTTAGTGAGCGCAGGAATATAATTTATCAGCGAAAGGGTTTGATCAGCGCTGCGGTCGGTTCTGAAATCCATATTCTCTAATCTTCGCAGGTTAAGATTAAAACCCACATTCTTTTTTGACCAAGCATAGTTTATCAAAAGAGCTTTGCCTGCATTTGTATATTGCTGGTTGGCCACGTGAGGATCCCTGCTTTTACCTGCGTATTCGGCCGAAATAGTATGATTAATACTGGTATACTCCCATCTTCCGCTAAATGCATTTACGGTTGGTTTAAAATCAGGATCGGGGCCGGTGTATTGCTGGTAGCGGCTCACAATACTTGCACCCACCGATAATCTTTTCTCATTATTTGCCGGAGACGGATTGATGATTTGCCAGTTAAGATCAGCGGCCCGGATTATTCCTTCACTTTTTTCAAAGTTCTTTCGCTGCTTACCGTAAATAAATTTCAGATCAAGATTTTGAATGGGTCGTAAATTGATCCGGACTCCTTCCATTGAATTGTTAATTCCTAAAGGCCTGTTTTCCCAGCTTCGAAAAACTAAACCGCTTCCTAGCTGATCATAAAAATTGCCAACGGTCAAACCCAGTTTTGTACCCTCGTATGATATATATTTTTGAACCAGCTTTGCATCATTCAAAGTAAACGGGTAACCCTGGAGCGAAGGCAGGTAAGCTTCGTATTGAACACCGGCAGAAAATTTTTGTAAACGATAATCCGCTTTCAGGTAATTATTAGAGCCAATCCTGTCCTGGGGAAAAACTGCATTTGTTATATCATCCTTTACATACCATTGATTATTGCTTTCAAATGAACCACTCACATGACCATACCTGCCCAAATCGATCTGCGCCCAACCTCTGCATGATAGCATCAATAAAATGATAATAAAAATATTTTTCATTCATTATCATTTAAACTTACCTGCTTTATTTTTTCAAGTAAAATATCCTCATCACCCGGCAGGTAGCCTGTTTTTTGAAATATCAATTTTCCCTTGTATAATATTAAAACATGTGGAATAATGCTCACATTGAATGCTCTCTTTACTTCATTGCTTTCATCCAGGTATATTCCGAAATTCCACCCTCTTGACTTTACCATTGGTTTTACCTTTTGTACAGTCCTGGCCTCGTCTGTTGAAATGGCGATTAATTCAAACGCAGGTTGATGACTATCGTCCAGTTTTTCTTGCAGGGCATCCAACTCGTCAATGCAGGGAACACACCAGGTGGCCCAAAAACTGATTACTACTACTTTGCTGGTGTCAATTATTGAAGAAAATGAAACAGGTGTACCATTTATATTTTTTATGAACATAGAGGGTAAGCCTGACTGAGCCCATGCATTTGTTGAAATAAAAACAGCAAATAAGATTGAAAAATACCTGGATGTAATCATCGTTTAACAGAAGGCTGGTTATAGTACGAAACTGAATTTTACGATATTTATTTTGATGAGGTTGTCGCTTGTACGACCATAAATTTAAATACTGAAATGCTTACCCGTGCTGTATTTTAATAATATCTTTAAAGTATGAAAATTCGTCCTCTTTTGTTTTTGATTATCGCTGCTTGTTTTTTTCTTTCCTGCTCAAAGAACAAGGATAATGTTATTCCTTCAGAATTAAGGCTTGAAATTAATACTTCTTCCATTTACGCAGATTTAATGGATGAATTAGTGGTAACGGTATTTGATAAAGAAAATAAAAATGTTACTGAAATAAGCAGGATTTTTATTGATGATAATCTCATAAGTGGCAACCGCTTTAAAACCGCGGAATTAAAAACCTTTGTAGTAAAAGCATCAGTAAACGGGAAGGAAACTGAATCTAAAAAGTTTAAGACAACCCGTCATGAGGTTAATAATTTCAGCAAAAAAATAATCATGGAAGAATTTGCCGGAACCTGGTGCAGCTTCTGTACACGGTTTACTTACCTCATCGATACCATGGTTCGCTCAAACAGTAAGATTATACCAGTGCAGGTTCATTCCGGAGATTTGCTGGAGTACAAGCATGTGCAGGCTATGCGAAATAAATTCGGAGTGGGAAGTTTTCCGTTTGGTTATTTAAATCGCGGACAAATATGGGATGAATCCGTTGCGATGGTCACAGGATTACTAAATAAAAATTCAAAACTCGGACTGGCCATCAATAGTACTATTAATAACAATATCATTAATGCCAGCGTAAAAGTAAAATTTGATGTAACTACATCGGAACGCCTGAGCATAGTTGTATTGCTTTTGGAAGACAGCCTGGTTTATCCGCAGGCAAATTTTTATAACAATACAATTAACAGCCCCTTTTATGGGTTAGGTGATCCCATACAGGATTACCGGCATAACAATACTTTGCGGTTGGCTGCTACCGATATATTCGGTGACAGGATACCGGTTGAATTTCAAAATAAGAATGAAACATGGGAAAAGAATTACAGCTTTAATGCAGCATCTTTTAATATCAACCATTGTAAGATCGTGGCATATGTTCAATATACGGAAAACAATGTAAGTCGCTGGGGTGTTTTGAATGCGCAAATAGTAAAGGCTGGCAGCCATTCAGGGTTTGATTAAACATTGTATTTTCTTTTTTTTGGTTGTCCGTCATATTCACTTTATTTTTTTCTTTTGATATATACGGTCAATGATATTATATTACTCTTTCCTTTACCACAGCGGGTTATCTTTTTAATCTCCTTTTAATTTGCTTTTAATGCTTCCCTTATTTGAGTATCCTATCTTAGAATGAATCAGACCTAAGTTGAAAAGATAATTACTTTCAATTCATCCGATTTCCTTCCCGTAAAAGTTTAACTCTTATAAAGAAATTCTGTTTGACAAAAATGGTATTGGGGTCAATTAATTGAAGAACCTGATCAAAAAACAAAATTTAAAAAAACACATATGGACAACATCACTTTGTATATACTCGCCGGCTTGCTTTTTATATTCTTTCTTGGAATAAGGATCGTGAGGCCTACCGAAAGAGGTTTAATTGAAAGGCTGGGTAAATACAGCAAGTTTGCAAATCCCGGGTTTCACTGGATCATACCGGTAATTGATAAAATGTTCCTGGTCAACATTACAGAACAAATGGTGGATGCCGAACCACAGGAGATCATTACCAACGATAACCTGAATGCAAGCGTGGATGCAGTGGTTTATTTTAAAGTATTGCAGGAAGAAGAGAACGTAAAGAATTCACTTTATTTCGTAAATAATTATAAATCACAGATTGTAAATCTTGCCCGAACCACATTAAGAAATATCATTGGAACCCTTACGCTAAAATCAGCGAACAGTGAAAGAAACAAGATCAATTCTGAGTTTCACAAAACCCTGGCCGAAGAAACAAAACATTGGGGAATTACTATTGTAAGAACGGAGCTAAAGCAAATTGATCCACCTTCCGATGTGCAGGAAACAATGAATAAAGTTGTTAAAGCGGAAAATGAAAAAATTGCAGCGGTTGACTATGCTACTGCTGCTGAAACGGTGGCAGATGGTGTTAAACGTTCAAAGATCAAGGAAGCCGAAGGAGTTAAGCGATCGAAAATATTAAATGCAGAAGGGGAAGCCGAAGCGATCAAACTGGTGAACGAGGCAGCGGACAAATTCTTTACTGGTAATGCACAATTATTAAAAAAGCTGGAAACACTGGAATCCTCATTGAAAACAAATACAAAAATCGTAATTCCTTCTGGTACTGAATTGGTGAATGTAATCGGGGACATGGCCGGCGTTTTACCTCTGAAATAAAACAGGTGGGCACACTGTTTCAGTGCTGGTAAAAAATTAATAGAAGAAAAAAGAAGAGGTGTACAATGAAGTTCAAAACAAAAATAAAAATGAAAAGAGTAACGATGATAATGGTCTTGCTTGCTATATGTAGCGGACTGTTTTCACAAATGCAAACAGTGCAGCTTAATGACAAAAAGCTCCAGTTTGATGATGGCAGAGAATTGCCTGCAGAAAAAGCATTTATTATAACCGGTGAGGCCGCTGACATGATTGCTATGATAAAAATGCAGATTTCAATGGGAGATTTTAAAAGAAGTAAAAATTTATACGAGGTCAGCTGGAAGCGCAATGAGAATGATAATAGCTCTGTTGCTATTTTACCTAATCATTACAAATTAAGAAGCGGTAATGAATATAGTTTCCAATTTCTTTATTATGTAAAGATGAAAGAAACGGAGCACCGGCAAATTGTAAGGATGCTGGAAAATACGGCAAAGGCCCTCCTGGTAAGCAATATAAAGATAGACGATGATAAGGTTAGACTGCTGGTGAGTCATTCGGATCTTTTTTATTCTCTGAATGATATTATTGAAGACGGCATGGTGAATTATGAAACGAGATCAGGAATTAGTAGCCCGGTTTTTTCCGGGGTAGTTGAGAACATGCTGCGTACTCTCACCAAAGTGAAAATAAAGGAGGAGCAAACTGATGCTTCGTCGGTTCCTATTGTTGCCTCGCTGATCAACCAGGTAAATAGTGAAATTGAAATGATTGCTAACGATTACCAGTATGTACTAAGGGAAAGCCTGATTATTCCCGACTACCCGGTAGAAAGAAAGCAAAATACACTGGCACTCAATATTGGCTATGCCGGCGTTTACAATAGCGGTAGTTTTTCTGACCTGGATTATGTTTCCGGACCTTATGCAGGTGTTAGTTTTCCACTTGGTAACCGTGTTTTTAGCGGACGTTTTTGGAATAATTCTTCTATATCGGCTGGAGTGTTCCTGAAGAATTTCAAAATATCGGACACAATTGAAGCCTCGGGTCCTGTTATCGACAGGCCTCTTTATGCCGCGTTTGGATATAAAATATTTAAATTTTTAAAACTTCATGCTGGTGCAGTAGTGCTGGAAGAAAACATGAAAATGAATACCAGTAAATCAGTTTATTTGAAACCATTTGTTGGTCTTAGCCTGGAAGTAAATCTCTGGCTGGGTATGGGCCAGAAATAACAGTTACGAAATGAAACAACGCTATAAAATAATTGTATGGATGATGGTGGGTTGCTTTTTTACAATATCAGCCCATTCTCAATCTGGCCTGCGACTGAGTAACAGTCTGCGTGTGCAATATGGCTTGTATCAATTTAATAATAGTCAATCCGGATTTATCGGAAAGGATAATAATGACTTTTTAAGTATCGGGCTTGCCTACCGTCATCAATTGGGCAGGGTGTCCGGTATTAATGTAACAGGACGGTATTATGAATGGCATCTTAAAGAGGGAACTGATTTGAAAACTTATGCCATTCAGGCGATGTGGGTATTGCACGCAAAACGTATTTCAGCCAACTGGCGTTTAAACCGGTTTACTCCTTATGCAGGTGTAGGGTTGGGAAGGGAAAGACATCGGTTGAAAAAAGCATCCGAACCTGATACTACATTTTCGAATTTTTATTTGCCTTTGGAAGCCGGGATTTTATATAACATGAATTCCAGGTGGTCAATTGGGATTTTTTCAGAATTTAAAATCGCCTCAGCAGGTGATGTTAAAGAGTGGATTAATAACAATGGTGACAGAATGGATATTGTAAATACTGCCGGAATTTCCCTGGCCTGGCATTTTGGAAAAAAGAACCGGATTACAAAGATGCCGGTAGTTTATACTAATCCCTGGTTACAAACAGACAAGGCGATAGTTCAAAATAAATCTTTAATAAATAAAAAAAAGGAAGAACCTTCCATTGCTGTTATAAAGAAAAAAGATTTGTTGTCCTTTGAAAAAGCGGTTATCGATACGCTGCCAGATATTACCCGGATGGAAGTGGCCATATCGGAAAGTGATATCCGTAGTAGTATATATAAATTTCAGGAAGACAGCCTGGAGGAGGTTATGGGGTTTAAATCCACTCCTTTATTTGATAGTTTAAGTAACATCGATAAAACACCTAAGGGAAATATGCCCATAGCAGATAGCTCAAAACTTAACATGGTTATTTATCCGGAAAGAAATACGGAGGAAAACAACGCATACGGAAAAAGAATGGATTCTTTAATGGCAATTATCAAACAATTTGAGAAGCGTTTTAATAATATGAAGATATCCGGGGATAAAGAGCCGGTCCCGTCAAAAGATACAATCATCGTTAGAATGCCGGAAGAAAAATTGTACGTTGAACCTGTCGTAGACAAATTAAAGCAAGTCTACAATAAGTTGGAAGAGATGGAAAACAGAAATTATCATGGAGACAATTATGAAAAAGAGTTTCGGAACCTGAACAGAGAATTAAACAGAACGAGACAGGATTTATTGCACCGGGCAGAAGTAAATGAAATGGCCTTAAAGGAGCTGGCTGAGTTTTCAAACATTATGTCTGCTCTTCAAAATGAACGCAACTTAAAAGGCCAGGAAGGCGATAATTCAGGCAACTATGAAATGCAGAAAGAAATTGTAAGGATTCAGAATAATCTGGATAAGATCCTGCACGATATTGAAAAAATAAAGGGAATTGAAAGTGAGCGGCAAAAAAGTACTGAAGATTCTGTTTTGAATCAATTGACTAAAAAGCAAGCGGAGCTTGAAGAAAAGATTCGGATTATTGGTCAGCAAAATCTTAAACTGGCTGGCATTATTGATAGCCTTTCAAAAAAAGAAGAGACTTCTTTAATTTCTATCCCCGAAGCAGGGAAGGAGGAGAGAGTCACTACAATAAATTTTGGACTCAATTTATCAGAGGTTAAAAAAGAATACAAGGCGGTTTTGCAAAATCTTGCTGATAGTATAATGAATTTGGGAAATAAAATGGTTTTAATTTCCGGGTTTGCAGATAAAAGCGGGAATGCTACATACAACCTAAGGTTATCTCAAAAACGAGTAAAAGCCGTTAAGAAAGAGCTCATAAAATACGGAGTGAAAAATGATTTCTTCATTGAGAGATATTTTGGCAGCATGAAGGCAGACGAAAGGATAAACGAAAATGACAGAAAAGTTGTAATAAGATTATTGACCCGATAATAAAAAAATGTAAATTATATGGATAATCAGGAAAAAATAAATGAACCCGCAACGGAAAATGGTAAACAGGGATTGGAAAAAAATGAAAGGAATAAATCATCTTTCTTTCATTTCATCAGAAAGCACCCTGTAATTTTTACAGCTCTTATCGGTATAATTGCTGTTGTTATAGTTTATTTCTGGAAGGATCGGGAAAGTGTCATGCAATTGGAAAAAGTAGAAAAGCAGGCAACAACACAAATAATGCAGAATAACCAGGATATGTTGAAGCTGATCGCCAAGCCACTTATCTGGAGCATCCGGTCGGAAATGCTGCGGGGCAATATGGAACAGATAAATATATTTATTACGGACCTGGTCCGCGAAAAAAATTTTCAGTTTATATATCTTATAGAACCCGGTGGCGATATTATTATTTCAACAGATAAAAAACTGGAAGGGCAAACCGCCATTGGTATGTTTGATGCAAAATTGGTTCAAACGGATTCCGTGATAGTAGAAGTAAGGGACGACGATTTACTTACTCTGGCAGCGCCGGTGATGGGCTATGATAAAAAGCTTGCAATACTGGTTATCAATTATGCGCCTCAAAAATTTATTAGCGGGAATAGTGATGAACCAAAAAAGAATGTAGCTGGTAATTAAAAGAAGTAAACTTTAGCTATGAAAGAATTTCTTGAAAAATGGCTCTTTGATGATACCATTGGCAAATTAGTGGCTTTAATACTGGGTATTATTCTTGTTTCGATAATTGTCCGGTTTATTCAAAAAAAGGCCTTCCGGTTAATCAAAGACAATAACCAAAAGTACAAGGCTAAAAAACTTTCAGTTTTTTTTGGTTACCTGCTTGTTATTGTGCTGGCCATGGTTATTTATAGTAATAAATTGGGCGGCTTTACAGTAGCATTGGGTGTAGCGGGAGCCGGCATCGCATTCGCCCTACAGGAAGTAATTGCCAGCGTTGCCGGATGGATGGCAATTATGTTTGGTGGTTTTTTCAAAACCGGCGACCGGGTTCAGTTAGGTGGTATAAAAGGAGATGTAATTGACATTGGCGTACTCCGGACTACATTAATGGAAACCGGTCAGTGGGTAGATGGAGATTTGTATAACGGACGTATTGTTTTAATAGCAAACAGTTTTGTATTTAAGGAGCCTGTATTTAATTATTCCGGAGATTTTCCTTTTTTATGGGATGAAATAAAAATTCCTGTTCAATATGGAAGCAATTACGAAATGGCAAAAGAACTTTTTAAAACAGTTGCTAAAGAAGTGGCCGGAGATCTTACTGAAAGTTCGCAAAAAAAATGGAACGAGCTTGTGAGTAAATACATGATCGAAAATGCACAAACTGAATCAATGGTAACGGTAGTGGCTAATGATAACTGGGTTGAATATACCATCAGGTATGTAGTAGATTATAAAAGCAGGCGTTTGACAAAGGATGCCCTTTTTACAAAAATTCTTACTGCAGTAAGCCAGGCAAATGGCGAAATACGATTTGCTTCTGCTACATTCCAGTTGGTGGAAGCGCCGGAACTAAAGGTTAAATTAAGTAACTGATAACTAGTAAAGCTTCTGATAAAATGTAAATTCAGGAGTTATAAATAATGAACGGGGTTGCTGAAAACCGTATAGAGTAAGCGCCATAATTAAATTAAAAATAATGAAAAAGCTTCTTGTAGTACCGGTAGTAATTTTTGCTCTGGTTGTTTTAAATTCCTGTGCAAAAAAAATAACCTTTCCAGGATCAGTTGTAGTTCCAGCTGCGGTGGCAGTTGCAAAGGTGAAACAGGATAAGAATAAAAATTATGCTATTGATCTTGATGTGAAGCACCTGGCCAAACCCGACAAACTTTCGCCTTCCAGGAAGTATTATGTGGTGTGGATGGCTACGGAGAATAATGGCAATAAAAACCTGGGGCAGATCAAAAGTTCAGGCAGCCTGATATCTAGCACGCTGAAAGGTTCATTGAAGGCAGTGACTTCTTTTAAGCCCACAGAAATTTTTATTACGGCAGAGGATGATGCGGATATTCAGTGGCCCGGATCTTTTGTTGTATTGAGATCTGAATCTATCAATGTGAAATAAAAAGAAAATAGTTTATTCCAAAGAAAACTGACGCCTTCAGCAACAGGATGGCTGGCGCAACACCTGTTGCTGAAGGCAATAAAGAAAAAACGATACAATGAGAAAGATAAAATTATTACTGCTGTTTGCCGTGTTAATTTCATATAACGCTATAGGGCAAACCTACCGGATAGATACCAGTGAAATCAGTTTTGAAAATAAGCTGAGGGCTTGCCTCTTTGTATCTTATGATGCCGAAGCCAGAACGGTAAAAAAAGCATGGGATCAGTTTCTTAAAAAAAATTATGATATCAGGATGAAAGGGGTGGGCCTGTTTTCTGATAAAGATCTTATCAGTGCTAAGGATGTAAGGATAGCCGCTATTACCGATAAGAGAATGGATTTATATACCCGGATAACGGATGTGGCCGATGGATCTGAAATGAAATATTTTATGTCCTTCGGATATGATTTTTTTATTGGTCCAGAAAATTATGCTGCAGAATTCGGTAGTATGAAAAAATTACTGGACGATTTTAGTATTCAATTCCTGAGTGATTATTATTCTAATGAAGCCTCAAAGCTGGCCAGGCAGATCAAAGGACTGGAAAGAGATATTAAGAACAAGGACAAACAGATCAGCAAAAACAACAAAAAATCAAATAAATTATCTGATGCGGGTTCCTCAGCATTGGAAGTAAAGAATAATGCCCTGAATATGGATATACAGCTTGCTTATAAAAAAATAGAAATATTGAAAAATGGGTTGGAAAATATTAAACAAAAGCAGCGGGGCATAATGCAGGGATGAAAGAATTCCGTATGAATTCAATAATCTAAAAATAATAAAATGAAATACGTCAGGATGATTCTTTTGATGATCATTATTCTTTCCATAATAATTTTTACTTTTCAAAATTTTGGAGTTGTGACCATCGCATTTTTAAAATGGGGGATTACGCTTCCTCTTGCATTTACAACAATTGCCATTTATGTATTGGGCATGTTTACCGGCGGCTTACTATGGTCTGGTATGAAAAGGCTGACTAAAGATAGAAGGAGATGACCATTTAAAATAAGTAGTGTGCACAGAACCAGTTTCCTCAGCCTGCAGGTTCGCCATTCACCTATGGCCTGTCTTTTAAAATCTTCGCCAGATGGGTGTTCGTGAAATTCTGAAACAATGAAAATTTAACCGGATTTTAATCCTTTATTAACCTCAGTTTTATATCCATGTTGCATATTAGGTATATTGGTAAATGCTGCTATCAGGTATAATTCTAAACCGATACACATCGGTTAAAATTCCGGCTCAGCTTTACTTTTATTAATTGCAACCTGGTTGACAAGTTCAATTTTTTTTCAGGAAATCACCCGCATATGAAATACTACATTTTTTTATTGTTGTTACCGCTCATTTATACAGTGCAAGGACAGGTTCCTGTATCAAGTTATGTTATAGCCGAAAACCCGCCTGCTTCGTCAGCTCACGTGGTGGCAGGATGGACCGAAGCCAGCTCTCCTTACAGCAGTAGTGAAACGTACAATGTTTTATATGGGAGGACGGATGTGATCACAACCGGCCTTGACCGTTCTGTAACTTCATTTATCATAGCATCAGGACCATCATCCGGAACTTTTATTCCTATACTTTACTCCACGGATAAGCCATTTGATACGGTGATCGTTAAGAGAATTGACAATGCAACAGCCACAGGAAGAAGGGTAAATGCACTTTATGAAATTGGAAGTTTTACCAGCGTATCCAATTCACTATACCTCCAACCTTCTTACTCAGCCACAATGGAAGACCTGGTCAATACACGATTTATAAATATTGGCTCTGATAACACATTTGTTAATGACGCTGCGACCACCAATAACATTGAACGTTTTGACATGATATTTTCAAAAGGAATAGGAGCGGCTACCGCGGACCTTTCAAAGGTGGGCATTTTGATTAATGAAAGAGGAGGTAATGACTACTTCAAAATAGCTGCAATAAAAGGTATAGACAGTTCCAAAAATGTTACCGCACTGGGCAATCTTATAAGCGTTACTCCATCCGACTGGGGCAATTCGCTAACCTCAATTAATACTGTTGTTATGTCCAAGGAAGAATCTGATCTTTACTTGCGGCCCAAGCAAGATATATCTTCACAACCGATTTCCGGAGTATTTATAAGTCTTTTGCAGTTGGGAATAAGCGGGGATTCGCTGATCAAAGGTGTATCGTTATTTCCCAATGATGTAACAGCGGCAAATGACCTGATTGGATTATCGGATGTTTCAACAACTACAAGCGGTGGTGCAGTAGGGGGTTTGGATCTTATGGCCGGAGGTGGTTTTTTCCGGGAGGATAATACACTCTTTATCCTTCCCGTGCAATTTATAAGTTTTACAGGGCGGTTGATAAATGATCAGCAAGCCCGTTTGAACTGGATTGCCTATAATGATGATATTGATCCCGGAAAATATTTCATTGAGCGTTCTCAAAATGGTTCTGCATGGACAACAATTGGACAAGTTGATGCGATTTCACAAAACGGAACACAGGTCAACTATAGCTTTACCGATTATGGGCACCTGGCGTCCATCAATTATTACAGGATACAATACAAAAGTTTGGATGGCAGAATGAATTTTACAAAAACGATTGGTATAGTGTCCGGAAAAAAAGAGGAGGCCCGTTTATATTATAACCCAGGTTCCGGAAACGCATTTATTCATACCGGAAACTATGGGGGTCAGTTTACAATCCAATTATATGATCTGGCAGGAAGGCTGATCTCCGATCACAAATATCAACAGGGCCCTCAGAGTTTAATAGAATACGATGTGAATGGAATACCTAACGGTTTATTTATTCTTCATGTTTTGAATGATCAAAAAAGAATCCTGGGTCAAAAGCTTTTGAAATAAGCAAATTTTGATGAAGATATGATTGAAAAAATGAAATCTCATTACAAAAAATATATAAAATGAATTCAAATACCAACATACAGAATATTTTATTGCCAACTGATTTTTCAGAACTGTCAACTAACGCCTTAGGTACAGCTATTGCTATGTGCAAAAGGCACCAGGCTACTCTGCATTTATTACATGTGGTAGAAAACCGTTTTCTTATTGTTCCGCGGGAAGCTTATAATGCGGCGATCTATTTGATTCCTGAATTGGAAAAATCGGCTGCGGAAAGACTAGGTGATCTGGCGGAGAGGGTAAAGACCAAACATCTTATCAAAATACAAACACATCTGGAATTTAATAACCCGGCGGATGCGATAAGAGAAAAGGGGATAGAGTTAGGATGTGATTTGATCGTAATGGGAACACATGGAGCTTCGGGTTTCCGCGAATTTTTTATTGGTAGCAATGCTTATGCCGTCATAAAAAACACAACCATCCCGATATTAACTATTCCGGGTAAAAAGAAAATAAAAGAATTTAAAAAGATATTATTTCCCATCAGGGCTAACGGTGGCATTTTAGATAAATATGAATTTATAGAACCCATTATAGAAAAGAATAACGCCGAACTTATTGTACTCGGCCTTTCACTAAGCAGCGAAATGTTTAATCCCAATGAAAAGAAAGCAGAGATCATTGAGCTGGGCAGGAGACTGGGTATTCACGAAACGAAGTTTAAATCAGAATTCTTTGTTTGTAAAAATTATGCAAAAAAGGTTTTGGAAATTGGCAGAAAGGAAAAGGCGGACCTGGTTGTAATTAATGCTTCACTGGATTATAACTGGCGGCAATTTTTTGTGGGTCCTTATGCACAGCAGGTTGTCAATCATTCAAAAATACCCGTGCTGACTATCCGGAATAAAAAAGCTGAATCGGAATTAGAAGAAGCAGTAAAGGAGGAAACGATAAATATGGCACCCATGAAATTTGCTTTCTAAAAATAGCAGCTGTATCAGATAAAACTTTCACTATACAAAATACAAAGAGAGGCAACCCGTAAACATATGCATTAACCTCAGCTTATCTATTTTGTGTCTTTCCGGTTTGGCTATAATATCTTTGTCAATTCTATGAGGCTGGCAATACAGTATCCATGAAGCTATACCTGGTTGATTACCGGAGGATTGAAATACATTAACAATAAAAAATATTTTTATATGGAAACAGACATGATAGAAGTGAGAGGCTTAACAATAGAAGATTACCTGACGCTAAAGGATTCAATGATGCAGGCTTATGCCAGCCTGGGGGGCCAGTATTGGAAAGAAGAGGCCTTAAGAAAGCTAACGCAAAAGTTCCCGAATGGCCAGATCGTTCTAACCCATAATAATAAGGTAATAGGTTGTGCTTTATCTATTATTGTAAACTACGAACAGTTTGGTGATAATCATACCTACCGCGACATAACAGGTAATTTCAGTTTTGAAACACATGACCCCAAAGGCGATACTTTATATGGTATTGAAATTTTTGTTCATCCGGATTACAGGGGTATGCGCCTGGCCCGGCGCTTGTACGATGCCAGGAAAAATCTTTGTGAAAGGCTCAATTTAAAAATGATCATTGCCGGTGGCCGTATTCCCAAATATGGAATGTATGCTGATACCTTGTCGCCCAGGGAATATATTGATAAAGTAAAAAACCGGGAAATTTATGACCCTACTCTTACTTTCCAATTGTCCAATGATTTCCAGGTGAAAAAAGTTTTAAAAAATTATTTGCCTGAGGATGAAGAAAGCAAGGGATTTGCTACGCTGCTTATCTGGCACAATGTTTATCATGATGCAGAAAAAAGTATAATTCTCCGAAAAAAAGATATTGTACGGATTGGATTGGTTCAATGGCAGATGAGACCTTATGATACCACGGAAGATTTGCTGAAGAGCATTGACTATTTTGTAGATGCGGTGAGCGATTATGAATCAGATTTCATTTTATTCCCGGAATTATTTAATGCACCGCTGATGGGTAAATTTAATGAAATGGATAGCCGGCATGCCATTCAGGAACTGGCGCAGTTTACAAAACCCATTATTGATGCCATGAGTAAAATGGCTGTATCCTACAATGTAAATATTATTGCCGGTAGCATGCCCGAAGTAAGGGACGGAAAAGTATATAATGTATCCTATATTTTGCAACGAAGCGGAAAAATTGACAGTCAGTGTAAAATTCATATTACACCTTCTGAAGAAGACGACTGGCATATACAGGGAGGTAATGAAATAAAGGTGATTGAAACCGATGCCGGTAAAATTGGCGTACAGATCTGTTATGATGTTGAGTTTCCCGAAATGACCAGGAAACTGGCTGAAGAAGGGATGCAGATATTATTTGTTCCTTTTTTGACGGATACACAGAATGCTTATAACCGTGTCCGCTTTTGTGCACAGGCCCGGGCCATAGAGAATGAATGTTTTGTTGCTATAGCGGGTAATGTTGGTAACCTTCCTAAAGTAACCAATATGGATTTACAATTTGCTCAATCGGCGGTATTAACTCCTTCAGATTTTGCTTTCCCGGTTACAGGAATTAAAGCAGAAGCTACGCCTAATACGGAAATGATTGTGGTCAGTGATGTGGATTTATCATTATTGACCGAACTGCATAACTATGGCAGTGTGCAAACACTCAAAGACAGGCGACTTGATTTATACCAGATACAATATTCAGAACCAGATTATGAAAGGCCCATGCCCCTGGAAAAACCTTTACTTGTAAAACAGTAGATTTGGAAAAATTTTCATTTTAAATGAATTGGCTTCGAAAGGTTTTTGATATCAGGAAAACAACCGATTTCGACGGCACTGCCAAGCGGATTTCTGACGGCATACATATAAAAGGCTTCAATGCCTGGTTAATGATATGTTCTGCGTTGCTGGCCTCCATCGGATTAGATACAAATTCTGCTGCCATAATTATCGGCGCCATGCTTATCTCACCCCTTATGTCAACCATTTTGGGTGTGGGCTATTCAATCGGTGTTCATGATATGGAGCTGTTTATCCGCGCCATCCGAAATCTTGCTTATGTAACTTTCTTCAGTTTACTGACTTCCGTAATTTATTTTTTTTTGACTCCTTTAGGAGATGCCACCTCAGAGATAATGGCAAGAACCCAACCTACTTTACTTGACATCGGGGTGGCTTTTTTTGGCGGAGTGGCAGGTATTGTATCGGGATCCAGGAGTGAGGCAACCAACGCATTACCAGGCGTAGCCATTGCTACCGCATTAATGCCGCCTTTATGTGTTGCCGGATTTGGTTTGGCTACCGGCAACTGGGATATATTTGGCGGAGCTATTTATTTATATTTTCTCAATACCGTTTTCATAGCCGTATCTACTTATTTAATTGTAAAATTTCTTCGTTTTCCCTTTAAAACCTACGTAGACAAAGTGAAGCAAAAGCAGGTTGGCCGGGCCACTTTCGTAGTTACAATTCTGATTAGTATCCCCAGCTTCTTATTTTTATACTCCGTCTATCAGAAAAACAGAACCAACCGGATCATTCAGTATGAAATTATTGACGACTTTAAAAAAAGAGGGAATGAAGTATTAAAATGGGAAACCCAAAACCAGGATTCGGTATACTTCGTTAAAACTTTTTTTTCAGGTGACCAGGTGCCGGATTCGCAAAAGGTATTTTACGATTACAAACTAAAGAAACTGGGTTTATCTAAATATCGAATTTCATTTTTCAGAATGAACATTTCAAAAAACGAATTGGATAAAATGAGTTCTGAGATGACAGAAACCATCATGAGAAATGTGGAGATTCAGAATAACCAATTGTTAGATTCTCTTCAACGAATGAACGCCAGTATAGACCAGGGAATTGTTTTTGAGGAAATCAAAGCGTTTTATCCTGATATTGCAGCCCTGGGAATAAGTACAGTAGAAATGAAAAGCGGCATCAAAACCGATACGGTATGGACAGCTTATTTACAATGGAGTGAACAAGCGAAAAATATCAATATACCGGAATCAGAAGGAAAAATTCAACAGTTTCTAAAAAAGAGATTAAAAACGGATACGGTTTGGTTGCAACGAGCCAACCCTGTTAAAACAACCGATAAAAAATGAATGAGTTCTGGAGACAGGTAATTTTCAAAATGGGAAATTTTTCTGTAACACCGGCAAAACTGTTCGGTCTATTCCTGGTTTTATTTTTAACCTGGTTGCTGCTTTCTATATTTAAAAAAATATTACTTAACAAACGTCAATTGACGTTAAATGAAAAAGGCAGGAGAACATCCCTTTATCAACTCATTAAATATTTTAGCTGGGTACTTGCTATTTCATTTGGTATCACTATTCTTGGTTTTGATATTACGTTATTAATAGCCGGATCGGCCGCATTAATGGTGGGATTGGGTTTTGGATTACAAAATATTTTCAGTGATCTCATATCAGGTTTGTTCATGCTCTTTGAACGGAAAGTAAAAGTGGGAGATGTAATGGAAGTGGATAATATCGTAGGCAAAGTGCAGGATATTAACCTTCGTACCTCCGTGCTACTAACCCGTGATGGATTTAATATTATAGTGCCCAACCATAAATTTATTACTGAAAATGTGGTGAACTGGAGCCACCAGTCTTTTCACCGCAGGTTCCAGGTTGAGGTAGGCGTAAGCTATAACAGTGATGTGGACCTGGTAACTAAAGTGCTGTTGCATTGCAGCGAGCAGCAGGAGGAATTGATCAGGGATGAAGCTCACCAGCCTTCTGTGAGGTTCCATGATTTTGGAGACAGTGCCTTGGTCTTCTATCTTATGTTCTGGACACAGGATATATTCCGGGTAGAACATGTAAAGAGCCAGCTTCGGTATAAAATATTCAAAGCCTTTCGTGATAATAACATCACTATACCATTCCCCCAAAGGGATGTCCACATTATTCAATCCTGAATTACATGGCCACCAAAAATAAATTAAACACATGGCTTGCCACTGCTATCTGTGGTAATGATATTACGTCTTCCTGTTTGTATGTGTCCGCATTAACAATAGCCATGGCAGGGCAATATGCCTGGTTTTCCCTGTTGATAGTAGCAGGGGTTCTTTTTTTATTTCGGAAAATATATGGTGAGGTTGTGGGTGCGTTACCGCTAAACGGAGGAGCCTACAATGTATTATTAAATACTACGACCAAGAGTAATGCATCTGTAGCCGCCTGCCTGACTATTCTTTCCTATATGGCCACGGCCGTAATTTCTGCCAGTGAAGCCATGCATTACCTGCATCATAGCATTGCTTCATTGCATGTATTCTATGCTACACTTGTTTTACTTTTTCTGTTTTTATGTTTATCCATACTTGGTATTTCAGAAAGCGCTGTTGTGGCGCTGGTGATTTTTATTTTTCACCTTGCCGCTATGGCCCTATTGATAGGAACCGCCATGTTTTTCGTTTTTAAAAACGGTACGTCCGTTTTCCAGGAAAATTTTTCCTTGCCCATACGGGGTGGAGGGCTGGCAACTGCTTTGTTTTTTGGTTTCAGCGCCGCTATGCTTGGTATTTCCGGATTTGAAAGCTCCGCCAATTTTGTAGAAGAACAGAAGAGAGGCGTATTTCCAAAAACCCTGCGCAATATGTGGCTCGCTGTTTCTATTTTAAATCCCCTGATCGCTGTACTGGCCATCGCCGTAATGTCTGTGCGGGAAGTGGATGCCCATCAGCAATCATTGTTAAGTCATATGGCATCGTTGACGGTGGAGGCTGGCTGGCCATGTTAATTTCTATCAATGCAGTAACCGTCTTAAGCGGTGCTCTTCTCACTTCATTTGTTGGTGTAAACGGTTTAATTAAACGAATGACACTGACAGGATATTACCCCAATTCTTTTTAAAAGAGAACAAACGTGGCAGCAGCTACCGGATTTTGATCACCTTTTTTTTATTATGCGTTTCTGTATTGTTTGTTACCAAAGGTGAATTGGCTCCGCTTGCCGGCGTTTATACTATATCCTTTCTTTTGGTAATGGCATTTTTTGCTTTGGGAAACCTGATTCTTAAGATCAGGAGAAAACGGTTGCCCAGGCCTGAATATGCCACACCTTTTATTGTGATAGTAGCCTTGCTGGCGGTAGGTGTTGCCTTGTATGGAAATGTAAAGATGAAACCGGAATACCTGGTAGTGTTTCTTCAATATTTTATTCCTGCCATGCTGCTTATTTATGCCATGCTGAACCGCAATCATATCATGGAATTATTATTAGGCATACTAAAAAATATTACTGAAAGTCTCCGCAAAGATGGCCTTGTTAAGCCGCATCAAGATCAACCGCTTAATCAATAAACTACATGAGCAGGAATTTGTATTTTTTTCAAAGGGAGATGATATTGCCACCCTGAATAAAGTAATGATCTATGTCCAGGAAAATGAAATTACCCGCAAAATTAAAATTGTAACGGTACTGGCAGAACACCAGATTGCGCCCAAACAATTTCTAACAGATTTTGAAGTACTGGACAGAGCTTATCCTGATATTAAAATGGAATATATAACTATCATTGGCGAATTTGGTCCGGAATTAATCGAAAAGTTGAGTAAAGAATGGAATGTCCCTAAAAACTTTATGTTTATCAGTTCGCCGGGTGAAAAATTCAGCTACCGGGTGGAAGAATTGGGAGGTGTGCGGTTAATACTTTGATCAATCCATTTGTTTTTCGTTGACCAACCCGATAATAATATCCATTACATTAGTTTGCGTTGGACCCGTTTTTAAAAGACCACCTGCTATTTCAAAAAAAGAATAGGCATCAAAGCGGGCCAAATGACTTTCAATCATTTCATTATTAGATCTGGCAAAGGACAGCGTACTCATATCTATAATAGCACCTGCTGCATCGGTGGGTCCGTCGGTGCCGTCGGTACCTGCACTCAGAATGGTGATGTCGTCGTTAAAATCTGAAGGAATATGTTTTGTCCATTCATTCAATGCACACAAAACAAAATGTTGGTTTCGGCCGCCTTTTCCATTTCCGGTTACCTTTAATGTTGTTTCACCACCTGTTAAAAAACATACAGGAATCGGACCCTTATATTGTAATAATTCATTTACAAATTTCCGGGAAACCGATTCTGTATTCCCTGTAATGTTTTCGGCTAAAATCATTGTGTGATAACCCAGTTGTTCTGCCTTTTCTTTTGCGGCCAATAATGCCAGCCGGTTATTGCCGATGATTTTTGTAAAGGTATTTTGAAAGAAGAGATCACCGGGTTTAGGCGTTTCTGCCAGCTCAGCTTTTATTCCTTTCTCAATATGACTTTTGATTGTTGCCGGTATATTCTGCCACGCATTATAGTTTTGAAGCACTTCAAATGCATCAAGGAATGATGAGCTATCGGGAACGGTTGGCCCACTAGCAATACTACTCATATCATCGCCTACAACATCACTGATCAGGCAAGTATAAACCCTGGCTGGTTGAGCTGCTTTTGCAAGCTGACCTCCTTTTATCCTGCTCAAATGTTTTCTTACAATATTTATTTCATCAATCGATGCGCCGCTTTTAACGAGGGTTTCAAATGTTTCCTGAAGATCCGCTAAGCTGCAATTTTCAGGAATATCAGCTAATAATGAAGAGGCTCCACCACTGAGGAAGATAAGGACAATATCGTCGGGGGAAAGATTATGGACCATGCCTAGTACTGCCTCCCCGGCCCGGATGCTGTTTTCGTCGGGGAGGGGATGGCCCGCTTCTATTGTTCTGAATTTTTTTAATGGCAGCGAATGATTGTACTTGGTGATGCAAAGGCCACCGGAAATCTGTTTGCCTAAAATAGTTTCAGCTTCTGCCGCCATGGCCGATGCCGCCTTGCCGGCAGCAATAACAATTAATTTTTGTATAGAGGATGTGTCAACGATATATTCATTGATATGAAGTCCTTTTATATCCATGAACAAATTCTTTTTCATCAGGGCCCGGGGCTGAACGGCATCAATTGCAGCCGTCATTATATCACTGGCATGATTTCGAAATTTCATTTGTGCTAACTCTTATTGTATTGTAAAGATTAAAAATATCCTTTATAAAAAACAAAAACGGTGCATTCCAAACTGTCGAAATAAATACCCCACCCCTTTTGAAAATATTTTATGCGAGATCGCTGCGGCCGCACCGGTGGAGGGGATGCAAGGTCTGAATATTACGGATGAGAGGAAGCTAAACCTGAAACAAAAAGGAATGCTCAATAAAAAGCATCCGCTTGTGGGGCGAATGCTTAGGATAAGACTAACGGTAGGATTATTTGGTAGTTTCTTCTACCATCAGCTGCGAAGCTTCTTTTTGAAGTTCGTACAGCCATTGATCACGAAGTTCGGGAGTGTCGAACATAGTACTGGTTCCTACTACCTGGCCATTTGTACTTTTTACATTAAAAAAATGTTTGCCATGCGTAGATTCTTTTTTTTCTATTGCAGCTGGCATAGGGAGGTTTTTCTTTACGGATTCTATTCCGTTCATTACACTCTCTTTTTGCTTATAGCCTTCACTGGATAAAAGGATTTTACCAGTATTGTCTGTTAGTCGGAAATAATGCTCATTGTTGTTTCCTTTGTATGTTTCAAATTTCATCATATTAAAATAGTTTAAGTAATTAAATAAAAAGCCGGTAGGCTATTTTTTGCTTTCAATCTTTTTTTACGTTTGGCGTATGTGTGATTTACTATAATGACAATTTACGCATCCGGTATTAAAAGAGCATTAAAAGGAAATTAAATCACGCCGCATGATTTGGCTGGGTTGGTTTTATTTTTTGTTCCACCTTAGCATAGGATATGTGTTTCCGTAAAATAGATAACATCCGCTTCATTATTTTCTGTGTTGGAAAATAACGGCTGTAAGCCAGAACGTCTCCTTCCGTTGAATACAAGGTGAACCTGTATCCGGTCTGATTACAGGTAAATGAAAAATATTGGGGAAGAAAAATCTGCTTTTGAATCATATTTATATTGTCCAGGCAATCTTCTATACTGTTTTCATCTGTCCCAAATAGTATAACAGGTTTTATCCGGATATTCAGGGTATAATGAAAGTGGAACAATCCATTTTGGGATTGTTGTATTTTGAATGTTGTCATTACCTGTAATTCTTTAATTCTATGATTTCCGACGCCGGAATATATTCCTGCATCAGCTTGATCCATTTCGTACATTGTTTTTCAGAATTAAAAGGCATACTATAACCTACAATGGACTGATCATTGCCAATAAGGGTAAACCGGTATTGGTTATTTTTCATTTCTTCAATATGGATACTCGGGCTGTTTTTTATGGTATTTTTTACTTGCTCTATGGCATGGATACAATCCCTTTTTCTTTCGTATCCGTCACTGGCCATAATATTGTGACCCGTGTCAGAAATGATTTTATAATAGAATCTGCCATTGTTTCTTTTAAATATCTGGAAGGTTGTCATAAAAATTTAATTTGGGAGAAACATAATGCAACAATAATAAACAACGGAGATTAACCGCATTTAAAATTTACATTAAAAGGGGATTAAAGAAACATAAATGCTTAAAACCACGGCGGTTCGGCTATTTTTGTAACATGCAGGGAGTGAGTACATATATCTTTATTCTGGCGGCCTGCCTGCTGGTTATGTTTTCCTATCTTTTTAATCTTTTTTCAAAAAAAACCGGAATTCCTTCTGTTTTACTCCTTATTTTATCTGGGATGGCAGTCCGGGAAATATTTTTTTACCGGGCCGGGTCTATCCGTGTACCTCCGCAGATCGTCGAATTACTTGGCATCATTGGGTTGATCATGATTATGCTGGAAGCAGGGCTCGATCTCCAGGTAAGCCGGAAGAAATTAACCTTGATACGAAATGCTTTTTTATCGGCACTGATCATTTTAGTTTTATCGGCAGCCGGTTGTTCGGCATTGCTATATAATTATCTCGGGGAAGATTATCTCCGTTGCCTTATTTATGCACTGCCTCTCTCTATAGTGAGCAGCGCCATCGTTATTCCCAGCATTTCTCATTTAAAGGAAATAAAAAAAGAGTTCCTGGTTTACGAAACTTCTTTTTCGGATATCCTGGGAATCATGTTCTTCAATTATATGATCGCAGGCAATTTGCTGCATCCGGGAAATATTGCCATTTTCTTTGGTTCTGTTGCACTGGCTGTTTTGTTAAGTATTCTACTTTCCCTGCTTATTATATTCATGCTGACCCGGATAACCACTAAAATTCGTTTCTTCCTGGTTTTTGCCGTATTGATATTTTTATATGCAGGAGGTAAAATGCTTAATCTGCCTGCCTTATTCATCATTTTGATTTTTGGTATGATCGTAAGTAACTGGCAATTGGCTTTTTTCCATAGAATTTATAAATGGATATCGTTTCGGCAGGTTAGTGATGTGGGAACACTCCTGCATGCACTTACGGCAGAGAGCAGTTTCCTGATCCGCACTTTCTTCTTTTTTATATTTGGCCTTACTATAGACCTGCGGGTTTTGTGGGATGAGGAGGTAATAATGGCCGGTAGCCTGCTGGTAGTTATTTTATTTGTTATCCGTTATATTTATTTACGCTTTTTTCTTCATGCCCATATTTTTCCTGAGCTTTTCTTTATGCCCAGGGGATTGATCACCATTCTGTTATTTTATAGTATTCCTGATTTTTATAAATTATCCAAATTCAATGAAGGAATTTTGTTTTTTGTGATACTGATCACCAGTGTGGTTATGATGATAGGCTCCATAGTTTATGGCCGGCCCAAACTGGAAACAATCAATGATGAAATACCACTTACTAAAGAGAATAATGATATATGGAAGAAATAAAAATATTATTAATAGAAGATGAAAAGAAGATAGCTGACACCCTTTCAAAAGGATTGAAGGAACAAAATTATCACGTGGAAACAGCGTATGATGGTAAGATCGGCTTACGGCTTTTTGAATCGGGCAATTTCAACCTGGTCATTACCGATATAAATCTGCCCGGTATTAATGGGTACGAATTATGTAAAACGATCCGCAGTCGCAATCAGCATGTACCCATCATTATGCTGACTGCTCTCAGCGAAACCGATGATAAAATAGAGGGATTTGATGCCGGTACGGATGATTACCTGGTAAAACCTTTTGAATTTAAAGAACTATTGATGCGCATCAGGGCGCTGCTGAAAAGAACTATGAACCAACAATTGCCTTCGGGTAATATATTAAAAGTGGCTGACCTGGAATTAAATGTGGATAGCAAAGAAGTAACAAGAGAAGGCACGCCGATCAATTTAACCGCCAAAGAATTTCAATTACTTGAATACCTGATGCGCAACAGAAACAGGGTAGTATCAAGGGCCGACATTGCAGAACGGGTTTGGGAACTGGATTTTGATACCAAAACCAATGTGATTGATGTGTATGTAAATTTTCTTAGAAAAAAAATTGACAAAGATTTTGAGCCCAAGCTGATTCATACACAAGTGGGGATGGGTTATATGATGAAAGAGAAGTAAGCTTTATGAGCATTAAATATAAAATAGCCTTGCTATTTGCCTTATTGGTTACCCTCATTCTGGCTATTGTAAGTCTTTCCATTTATTTTTTAAACGTAAAAGAAAGGGAAGATACATTTAAGAGACGTTTAAAAAATCGTGCTTTAAGTACTGCAAAAGTATATGCGGATATTCAGGGAGATGATTATTCAATTCTGCGGCGAATGGATACGGCTGCAGTTGCATCCCTATATAAAAAAAGCATCACCATAGCCAGGTTCAATAATGCTCCGGGATATATGTTTTCAGATATTCCGGGTGATTCGTTATTTCTCAATGAAAAAGTTATCAGCCAGGCAAAAATGGATGCCGAATACTACTTTACCTATAAAAATAAAAAGGCAGTGGCCTTGTATTACGAGGGCAATAACAAGGATTTTATAACAGCTGTTTCTTCATCTGATATAGATGGAGAAGAGTTTCTGGGGCAATTAAAAAAAATTCTTTTAGGTGCTTTATTGCTAGCCGTGGTGCTTTCATTCTTTACCGGGCTCATATTCGCAAAGAATATTATCAGGCCGGTCAAAATAATCAGCAGGGAAGTAAACATGATCAGTTCGAATAATCTTTCGCAACGGATAAAAATAAATGATGCCCGCGATGAACTGACCTACCTGGCACAAACATTCAATAGTTTGCTTGACCGCTTGCAGGATTCGTTTGCCATGCAGCGAAGATTTATATCCAATGCATCTCATGAATTATCAACGCCGCTTACCTCTATATCCAGCCAGGTAGAAGTGGCCTTGCAAAAAAACAGAACGGAAGAAGATTACAGAGATGTGCTGCAAAGCGTTTATGAAGATATCCGGGAAGTACAGTTATTGACACGCAGTTTGCTTGACATTGCTAAGGCCGGATCCCATGGCAGCATTGATCTCAATGAGGTCAGGTTGGATGAAGTGCTTTTTAAAGTAATGTCTGATGTTCAAAAGCAAAATACATCTATACAAAGTGCACCTGGATTTGGAAGCTTTTCCTGAGGATGAAAAAATGCTTACGGTGTTTGGAAATGCCAACCTGCTTTATATTGTACTTAAAAACATAATTGAAAATGGTTGTAAATATTCAGATAATAATCAATCATCCATAACCGGGGTATTTGGCAAAACTCATATTATTCTGAAAGTGGCCAATAAGGGCGATGTAATTTCAGAAGCAGATATCCAGAATATATTTCAACCCTTCTTCCGAACCCATTCTGCGCATCTGAAACCGGGGTTTGGTTTAGGACTTACCCTGGCCAGGCGCATTCTCTCCCTTCACAAAGGTACCATCGCGGTAGAATCAAATATGGATATCGGAACCGTGTTTACCATTCAGCTGGCCAATTGCTACCAGGATATACATAAAGTTTGATTTCCTGTTAATGCTACTATCAGATTTTGCTTCAAATAGTAATGTCTCTAATAATCTTCCCCTGCTTTTCAATTCCCTGGTTTCTATCCTGCTGATCTACCCGATTTTTATAAGCATTAAGAGCGGTTTGGCCTATCTTGCCAGCAGGATTAAGCAGGTAAATATTAAAAGGCAGGAATGTGAATGTTTGAGAAATTATTACTTTGTACCTGTTGTTTTACCCATGTTTAAAAACAGAAAACAATGAACCAGGCTATTGCTTATGTAAGTAAAAGAATTATCCTTTTACTTGCTATATTTTTCATTTGTCATTCAGCAGCATATTCCCAACAAGCGCCGCCTGCAGATAGTTTGCAAAATGATTCCTTGCGCAGGGTGGCGGAAACTATGCTGATTCAGCAACAACAACAGCAGCATATTGACTCAATGATCCGGATTCAGTTGCAGGAGGAATTAAAACAATCCGAGGGCAATGCAAGAAAAACGAGGGAACTGGAAGAGAAACTGGAAGAAATTGCGATCAAGGATTCTGTTCGTAAGGCCGGCCAGTTGCAAAGGATTACCGAGCTTAAGAAAAATTCAACGGGTTATGCTGTAGCTCCTTTTAACGACACCTTATTTTATATTTTCACAAAAACCGGTTCGTTCAGTGCAGCAGAAAGGGCTGCTGCCATTTCCCAGCGAATACAGAATTTATATAATGAACCCTTTTATCGGGGGGATTCATTAAAAATTAATGAAACTGAAAATGGGTTTGATATTCTATATAATAAGGAGATTATCATTTTATCTGTTACCAATTTGGATGCACTCTGGACGGATAAGGACGGCAGGCAACTGGCTGACGAATACCTTGCTGTAATAAAAAAAGCGATAGCGGATGAAAGAGATGCGAATAGTTTCCGAAACTGGGTAAAACGGATAGCCCTGGTGCTTTTGATCATCCTGGGTTTAAGTTTATTAATTTTTTCCATCAACAAAATATTTAAAAGGATCACCCGGTTCCTGGTTGAAAACGAAAAAAAATATTTTACCGGTTTAAAAATCAGGAATATTAAAATATTCACGGCTGATCAGCATCAGCATTTTATTTTAAGGGTAAATAATGTTATACGTATCCTGGTCATTATCCTGGCCGTATATCTTGCACTGCCTTTATTGTTCAGCATATTTCCTGAAACAAAAACCTGGACAGGCACTTTGTTAAAATGGATTCTGACACCAGCTAAATCAGCCTTATGGGGTATACTTGGGTTTTTACCCAGCTTGTTTACTATCCTTGTCATCTATTTTATTTTTCGGTATGCCATCAAGGGGTTAAAATATTTTGCAAAAGAGGTGGAACGGGGGCATATTCAATTATCCGGCTTCCATCCCGACTGGGCTCAAACCACTGCGAACATTGTAAAATTCCTGTTGTATGCATTTATGATGGTCCTTATTTTCCCTTATTTACCCGGATCAGGGTCTGATATTTTTAAAGGGGTTTCCGTTTTTATAGGTGTATTATTTTCATTGGGTTCATCCAGTGCTATTTCAAATATGGTTGCCGGTCTTGTTATCACTTACATGCGCCCTTTTAAAATCGGGGATCGTATTAAAATTGGCGAAATAACAGGTGATGTGATTGAAAAAACAATGTTGGTTACACGAATAAGAACGATTAAAAATGAAGATATCACGGTGCCGAATTCAACCGTTTTATTAAGCAACACCATAAATTACTCAAGTAATACAAAACCCGAAGACAAGGGTTTGATCATTCACACCACCGTTACTATTGGCTATGACATACCCTGGAAAGATATGAACCAGGCCCTGATCAATGCCGCCCTGCGTACCGAATTTGTATTGAAAGACCCGCAGCCATTTGTATTGCAAACCAGCCTGGATGATTTTTATGTTTCTTACCAGGTTAATGCCTATACAAAAGAAGCTAATAACCTGGCCATAATCTATTCTCAATTGCATCAAAATATCCAGGATTGCTGCAATGAGGCTGGCATTGAAATATTATCTCCGCACTACCGCGCCATGCGGGATGGCAACATGTCCACTATTCCTTCTGATTATTTAAAGAATGAGGGAAAGCAAGCTGAAAATGAAAAAAAAGATCAGCAAGGAAATGAATAAGTCTTTAGGGGTTGGTTTAATATCATACAACAATCATGGTATTCGTTCCGGAACGATATTCATTTCCTTTTTCAATAGTTGACCCTGCATTTTATTTGCGTCACTTATCCTGGAAAGCCGGGCAAAATTTTTCCGTATTCAAATTGTTTGAAAATCGTAATGATCAGTTTGAACTTCGTTATAAAAATGGAATTGAGTAAAGTTCCTTTGCATCTTGAAATGATTAAAAAATTATTTAAACACGATGCACAAAAAAACGGTTTTATTGGTTTTTATCCTTATTCTGCTTGCTCACCTTTCTTATTCGCAAGTAAGGGATAGTTCAACCAGTACGGCTCCTTTTTTTTCAGGTGCGGTCAGCCTTACCAATAACGGCATTTCAATTGTACCCAGCTTTTCGTTAGGAAAACCTGCGGCAATAATCAACCTGTCGATGGGAAAAAGCAAGTTAAGTTTCGAACCGGATATTCGATTCTCTTTATCGGGAAAGCCCTGGTCCATGCTATTCTGGGCCCGGTACAAATTAGTAACCCACGAGAGATTTCAGATAAATACTGGTACGCATCTGGGTATGAATTTTAGAACATCACCACAACTGATCAACGGCGACACGAGTAATACTACCGTTGCAAGACGATACCTGGCCGGAGAACTGTTTCCCAGGGTTTTACTTACAAAAAATATTAGCGTCGGTATTTATTACCTGTATTCACACGGCCTGGATGCGGGCACCATTGGTAATACACACTTTATTACATTTAACACCCATTTTTCAAACATCAAAATAACAGACCAGTTTTTCTTCAGGGTCAATCCCCAGGTTTATTATTTAAAGCTGGATGCAGAAGATGGTATTTACTTTACTTCGTCATTTACTCTGGCAAAGAAAAATTTTCCATTCTCTGTTTCAGCTATTATTAACAAAGAAATTGATTCAAATATTGCGGGGAGCAAAGACTTTTTATGGAATGCAAGCCTCGTTTATTCTTTCAGTAAACGATAGGTCAAAAACTATAACATGTGTTATGAAATTGGTAAGTTTGTGGCAAATGAGAACGATTGAAACCATAGAAGAATTTTACACAAAGAAATTCGGCGGTATGCCTGAGGATATTCGTAAGGAGATCGGTCATTTTAACGTTTTTAAGTTAGATCCCTTTGTTGGCGACAACGCCAGGCCAGTACCATATGGCAGGAGAGATTATTTTAAGATCATGCTTGTCATTGGCCATTACAGGATGCACTTTGCTGATGGAGTAGCTGAAATAAAAAAGCAGGCACTGGTGTTCTCTAATCCGCAGATACCTTATAGCTGTGAATATACGGACAGAATTATCAGTGGATTTTTTTGCCTGTTTACACCTGAATTTTTTCACCGGTTCGGTAACCTGGATCAATATGCCGTTTTTCAACCCGGCGGAACGCATGTATTTGAGTTAACCGATGACCAGGTGAACAAGGTAACCGGCATTTATAAAAACATGTTTGAAGAAATCGGTTCTGATTACCAGCATAAATACGATGTACTTCGCAATCTTTTTTTTGAATTGTTGCACTTTGCATTAAAGTTACCTTCTGCAAAAGTGGAAAAGCAGCCGATGAATGCATCGCAAAGAATTTCCTCTTTGTTTTTAGAATTACTGGAACGGCAATTCCCGATTGATGACAACCATCAAACATTGAACTTGCGTTACGCCTCCGATTTTGCCAAACAGTTAAATGTTCATGTTAATCATTTGAACAGGGCGGTAAAAGAAACAACGGATAAAACCACATCACAGATTATAGCTGAGCGGATATTACGGGAATCAAAGATCCTGTTAAAGCATAGTGCATGGAATGTTTCTGAAATTGCCTTTGCACTGGGTTTCTCTGAAACCACTCACTTTAATAATTTCTTCAAGAAACATCTTCAGCTAAGCCCGTTGAAATTCAGGAATATTTGATTTTCGTAAATACTTGTTTCCTTTTTGTTAGTTCCCGTTCCGGCATCCGTCTAGTTTTGTATCCAATTTAAAAATGAATGTCATGGATGCAAAAATGCAAAAACGTAAACTAGGTAATAACGGTCTTGA
>CAWDXH010000007.1:0-305116 GCA_963806275.1 uncultured Bacteroidota bacterium | reverse complement strand
TGGATTACATACAACAGCGGTGCTTGCTGTTACGGTGATAACAGGAGCTTCTGTATCTCTTGTAAAGGTGAGTGTTTGTGTTTGTGTTCCTGTATTACCGCATGCATCGGTTACCGTCCATGTGCGGGTAACAGAGAAGAGACAGGCAGTGCCTGCTGTCTCTGCACCATCAGTAAATGTTGCTGTTAATCCGGTGGAACAATTATCCGTAACAGATGCAGTACCAAAAGCAGCAGTGATCTGTGCAGCAGTTGGATTACATACAACAGCGGTGCTTGCCGTTACGGTGATAACAGGAGCTTCTGTATCTCTTGTAAAGGTGAGTGTTTGTGTTTGTGTTCCTGTATTACCGCATGCATCGGTAGCTGTCCAATTCTTGGTTACAGAAACTGTACAGCCGGTTATCACTTCCGGTTGAATTACGCTGGTTACCGTTAACGCCGCAGTGCAGTTATCTGAAACGGTAGCCGTTCCGAAAGCTGCTGCTACCTGCACCGCAGTTGGATTACAACCCAGGGAGGCGGCTGGGTGTCAATGAAATTGTAGGGTTAATATTATCACTAATAGTATACGTTTGATTGCAAGTGTTAATACATCCATTACCATCTGTAATGGTAAGAGTGAGCGTATAAGTACCGCATGTTCCACTAGCTATTACAGAAACATTTTGCAAATTTGTTGCACCGGATATAGTTCCATTACCACTTATTGACCAGGAATAGTTTGCCATCCCCGCTGGTGCGCTATAGGTGTTAGTGGAAGCCGGGCAAACATTGTTATTACCAGTAATACTGCATGCCGGCAGTGGATTAACATTAACAGTAGCTGTACCCGAAACTGTACCAGGAGCATTTGCATCGCTCATTCCCGTCAAAGTATAGGTAGTAGTAACTGTAGGCGTCACCTGGAAAGGAAATGGAGATGTATTAATCCCGCTGATTGTAACCGGAGTTGTTCCATCAGTATAAGTGAATGACCAGGGGGAGGTGCCGGTAAATGTTACCGTAAGTGTCGCAGAACTTCCGGCACAAATAGTAGAACCACCACTAAGTACCGCAGTAGCTGCATTAATGGACACTGTAATTATACAGGTGGAAGGGCATCCGTTGCGGGAAACCGTACTGGTAAGAGTGTAAGAACCGGAAGCTCCTGCCGTTACTGTTACCGTTTGACCATTGGCGGGTCCTGTTATTGTACCACTCCCGCCAATAGTCCATGCATAGGTAACTGTCCCTCCTGCCGGTAAAACATTTGAAGTATATACATTACCAGTTGATCCTGCATTAGCAAGAGCGGGTCCTGAAATGCTACAGGTTGGAATAGGATCTACAGTAACGGTAGCAGAGCCGGTAATTGGATTGGAGCAAAGTGGTGCCGATTGATAAACAGCACTCACCAGATTATAAGTAAATGTTCCGGTTATAGCTGTGGGTACGGAAACTGTAGCTGTACCACTGGCCGGAACATTTATCGTGAGATTTCCTCCCCCATTAATATTATAGGTGGCGGTGACAGGTAAGGTCAGGGGATTGCTAAAAGTAATATTTGGAGAGGGGCCATTTTGACAAACACTTATAGTTCCACTGATTGTTGCAACAGGCAACGGTCTTACAATTATTGCCGCTGTCCCGGTTAGTGAAGTTGTACATGATGGCGCTGCCTGGTAAAAAACATTTACCAGGTTATAATTAAACGTACCGGCTACATTAGTGGGAACTGATATTGTTGCAGTTGAATTAGCTCCAATATTAATTGTAGTATTTGCAGCCCCATTAACATTATATGTAACCGTTACCGGCAATGCCATCGCATTAGTGAGTGTGATAACAGGGGATCCATCATTCAGGCATACCGTGGCAGCCCCTGCGATTGTTGCTGAAGGCAATGGCCTTACAGTTATAGTTGCTGAGCCGGTGATTATATTAGAACAGGATGGTCCTGACTGGTACGCTACACTAACCAGGTTATAAACAAAAGTACCTGCTGTACCTGTTGGAGCAGCAACGGTTGCAGTACCATTGGCGGGCACATTTATAGTTAGATTTCCGCCACCATTTATATTATAGGTAATTGTAACCGGTAATGCTTGAGGATTAGTAAAGGTTATATTGGGCGAAGATCCATTCTGACATACGGTTGCCGTACCGCTAATTGTTGCAGTTGGTATCGGTCTTACAGTAACGGTAATGGTTGCTGTTCTTGAACATGAAGGATCATTGATCGAAGTTCCTGTTACAGTATAGGTAGTCGTAACCGTAGGGGATGCAATGACGGTAGAACCAGTGGTTGTATTTAATCCTGTAGCGGGACTCCAGGAATAGTTATAGCCTACCTGGCTGGTTGCAGATAAAGTTGTACTGCCACCTACACATATTGTTGCGGGTGCAGCACTTACAGTAATACCTCCCATGTCAGACTTGGGCCTTTCCCGTTGAGTAGTACTAACAATATTCAAAGGAGCCGTACAAGGACCGGAACTTACCTGCAACCAGTAACAATCATTATCGTCGGGAACATAAGTTGTACCTGTGGCACCTGGAATAAAAAATGAAGTTCCTGCAATGCCACAGTTATTTTTTTTAAACCATTGATAGGTATAAGTGCCATTTCCTCCTGTTGGAGTGCCGACTAAAGAAAAAAGAACCCCGTTTCCAAGACAGGTGGGTAATTGTTCCCAAACTATTGAACTTTCAATTATGGGTGGAGTAATTGATATTGTTACTTCGTCAAAAGAGGCCGTGCATGGATTATTTGAAATTGTCCATCGTAAAACATAGTTTCCTGCCCCGCCTGCCGCTGTGAACGTAGCATTCGGAGCTGTCGTGCTGCTGAATTGTGCTAATGACGTACTTGGTCCGCTGGTAACTGACCATGCGCCTGTTCCCACAACCGGATTATTAGCAGCAAGTGTTACAGATGTTCCGCAAATATTTTGATCTGGACCGGCGTTGGCAGTTGTTGGTGTAGCCCTTCTTGTGATTATGACATCGTCTGTTGATAAAGCACATGGTGCATTTGATATAGTCCATCTGAAAGTATTGGCACCAACACCCAGACCTGTTATTCCTGAAGTTGGACTGCCTGGTGTAGTAATTGTTCCTGCGCCGCTTATTAGTGTCCATGTACCTGTGCCTGCCGCTGGGGTATTACCAGCAAGCGTGGCTGTGGAAGCACAAACCGTTTGATCGGGACCCGCATTGGAAGTTGTGGGTATAGCATTTCTTGTTATTACTACTTCATCAAAAGAAGCAGTACAAGGTGCATTTGATATAGTCCATCTGAAAGTATTGGCACCAACACCAAGTGCTGTAATTCCTGAATTAGGACTGCCGGGAGTAGTTATTGTTCCAGTTCCACTTATCACAGTCCAAATACCAGTTCCAACTGTTGCAGTATTACCAGCAAGTGTGGCAGTAGTGGCACAAACAGTTTGGTCGGGACCTGCATTGGCAGTTGTAGGTGCAGCACTTCTTGTAATTATGATATCGTCTGTTGAGGAACCACATGGAGCATTTGATATAGTCCAGCGGAAAGTATTAATTCCCACACCCAGACCTGTTATTCCTGAAGTGGGACTACCGGGGGTGGTTATTGTTCCTGCTCCACTAATCAATGTCCAGGAACCAATACCTATCGTTGCGGTATTACCAGCAAGTGTGGCTGTGGTGGCACAAACACTTTGATCAGGACCTGCATTGGCAGTTGTTGGTGCAGCACTTCTTGTAATTATGACATCATCAGTCGATGAAGCACAGGGAGCATTTGAAATTGTCCATCGGAAAGTATTAGCTCCAACACCCAGACCTGTTATTCCTGATGTGGGACTGCCTGGCGTAGTAATTGTTCCTGCTCCACTAATCAAAGTCCAGGTACCAGCGCCTGTTGTTGCGGTATTACCAGCAAGTGTGGCAGTAGCTGCGCAAACAGTTTGGTCAGGTCCTGCATTAGCTATTGTGGGTGATGGAATAACTGTTACAGTCTCAGTAGAACTGCTATTATTACACGATGCCACATTTGGTGATAATATAACCCGATAATAAAATGGACCTGTTGATGAAGTAGGAGGAGAATAGGTTGAAGATGTGGCACCGCCTATATCCGTCCACGGACCAGTTGATGTCGTGCCGGATTGCCATTGATAGTTCATAGCACCGGTACCACCGGAAATGCTTGCGGTTAATGTGATACTTCCGTTTAAACAAACCGGACCTCCACCAGAAATACTTACAACCGGATCATTGACGATGGTAATGGTTTTAGTTGTGGTGTTAACAACTGTGCCGCATCCATCTGTTATGGCGGCATAAAAATCATAGGTTCCTGCTGAAGATATTACCGGCGGGTCATAAGAAGATGAATTGGTTCCAACAGGGTTAGTGTTTTCATACCATTGATAACTATAAGGAGCCAAACCACCAGAAGGAGAGGGGACATCTATAATCAATACTGGGGGATTATATCCAGCACAAGCTGTTACGGGATTTGTATTAAATGCTCCTGCATTTAACGATGGATAAAAAGCAACATTTACCTGTGTCCTTGAGCTTTCACATCCGTTAACTGTTTGGCTTGCATAATAATTTCCTGCAACCAGTATAGTTGAGCTCGAAAGTGGTGAACCACCTGAAGAAGCGGCATACCACTGAATATTTATACCAGTTGCCACTAAATTAGCAACAGTATGAGGGGGAGTATTACAGAATGTTTGATTAGAGTTTGCTGTCGGAGCAGCAGGTGCCGTTTTGGGAGCAGCCACACCGGAACCATTTGTACTGGTACATCCACTTACGGTTTGATTAACGGTATAGGTTCCTGAAGTATTTACAGTAATAGAAGTTGTTGTTTCATTGGTACTCCACAATAAGGAACCTGTAAAACCAGTTGCCGTAAGAGTTGAAGTGCCATTGCAATTATCCACCACGCCTACACCCGGAGCAGCAGGAGCTGTTTTTGGAGCAGCCACACCGGAACCATTTGCGCTGGTACATCCACTTACTGTTTGATTAACGGTATAGGTTCCTGCAGTATTTACAATAATAGAATTTGTTGTTTCATTGGTACTCCACAATAATGAACCTGTAAAACCGGATGCCGTAAGAGTTGAAGTGCCATTGCAATTATCCACCACGTTTACAGCAGGAGCAGGAGGTGTGGAATTAATCGTTACAATGGCATCTGCAGTATTGGTACAACCGTTCAAAGTAAAAGAATGAGTAACGGTATAATTTCCGGTTGAAAGTCCATTTGCAATGAATGTTGGTCCTGTCTCCCGTACCAGGCTCGGTTCCATATGTATCAGGAGTCAGCGCAACCGTATTATTGCCAAAGCAAACCTGTTTATCATCGGCAGTGATCGGAGGCAAAGAACGTACGAGTACATTAGCGGTTGTACTGTTTGTACATCCGTTAACTGTCACAGTGTATGTTACTGTATAATTAGTGTTAGTATTTATTGATCCTAGGCCATTTGCAATAAAGTCTGAACCACTAACACCGGTTCCGCTCCAGTTTCCACCTGGTGGTGTGCCCGTTAATGCCACTGTATTATTGCCAAAGCAAACTTGCTTGTCATCAGCAGTTACTGTTGGTAAAGCATTAACGGTAACCGTTGCCGTTGCGCTGTTGGTGCATCCATTTACAATAACCGTGTAAGTAACCGTATAATTTCCGGCTGGCTGACCGTTGGCATTAAAGTTCGGTCCGCTTACTCCAGTTCCGCTCCAGGTTCCGCCATTCGGGGTTCCGGTCAATGCCACTGAGTTATTGCCAAAACAAACTTGCTTGTCTTCAGCAGTTACTGTTGGTAATGCATTAACGGTAATGGTTGTATTGTCGCTGTCGGTACAACCATTGACATTAACGGTATAGGTAATAGTATGAGTTCCTGGTCCTGCATTTCCAGGGTTGAATGAGTTACCAGATACACCAGTGACCTGAGAACGTGCCGCCGCCGGGACTTCCGCTTAATGAAACATTCGACGCATTTTCACAGACATCCGGATAATTTCCTGCATCTGCATTGGGAACAGCATTAACGGTAATGGTTGTATTGTCACTGTCGGTACAACCATTGACATTAACGGTATAGGTAATAGTATGAGTTCCTGGTCCTGCATTTCCGGGGTTGAATGAGTTACCAGATACACCAGTGCCTGAGAACGTGCCGCCGCCGGGACTTCCGCTTAATGAAACATTCGACGCATTTTCACAGACATCCGGATAATTTCCTGCATCTGCATTGGGAACAGCATTAACGGTAATGGTTGTATTGTCACTGTCGGTACAACCATTGACATTAACGGTATAAGTAATAGTATGAGTTCCTGGTCCTGCATTTCCGGGGTTGAATGAGTTACCAGATACACCAGTACCTGAGAACGTGCCGCCGCCGGGACTTCCGCTTAATGAAACATTCGACGCATTTTCACAGACATCCGGATAATTTCCTGCATCTGCATTGGGAACAGCATTAACGGTAATGGTTGTATTGTCGCTGTCGGTACAACCATTGACATTAACGGTATAGGTAATAGTATGAGTTCCTGGTCCTGCATTTCCGGGGTTGAATGAGTTACCAGATACACCAGTACCTGAGAACGTGCCGCCGCCGGGACTTCCGCTTAATGAAACATTCGACGCATTTTCACAGACATCCGGATAGTTTCCTGCATCTGCATTGGGAACTGCATTAACGGTAATCGTTGTATTGTCGCTGTCGGTACAACCATTGACATTGTAACGTATAGGTAATAGTATGAGTTCCTGGTCCTGCATTTCCGGGTTGAATGAGTTACCAGATACACCAGTGCCTGAGAACGTGCCGCCGCCGGGACTTCCGCTTAATGAAACATTCGACGCATTTTCACAGACATCCGGATAATTTCCTGCATCTGCATTGGGAACAGCATTAACGGTAATCGTTGTATTGTCACTGTCGGTACAACCATTGACATTAACGGTATAGGTAATAGTATGAGTTCCTGGTCCTGCATTTCCGGGGTTGAATGAGTTACCAGATACACCAGTACCTGAGAACGTGCCGCCGCCGGGACTTCCGCTTAATGAAACATTCGACGCATTTTCACAGACATCCGGATAATTTCCTGCATCTGCATTGGGAACAGCATTAACGGTAATGGTTGTATTGTCGCTGTCGGTACAACCATTGACATTAACGGTATAGGTAATAGTATGAGTTCCTGGTCCTGCATTTCCGGGGTTGAATGAGTTACCAGATACACCAGTACCTGAGAACGTACCGCCGCCGGGACTTCCGCTTAATGAAACATTCGACGCATTTTCACAGACATCCGGATAATTTCCTGCATCTGCATTGGGAACAGCATTAACGGTAATGGTTGTATTGTCGCTGTCGGTACAACCATTGACATTAACGGTATAGGTAATAGTATGAGTTCCTGGTCCTGCATTTCCGGGGTTGAATGAGTTACCAGATACACCAGTACCTGAGAACGTGCCGCCGCCGGGACTTCCGCTTAATGAAACATTCGACGCATTTTCACAGACATCCGGATAATTTCCTGCATCTGCATTGGGAACAGCATTGACCGTAAGCTCTCTTTGGCAACTGTTTGTGCAAGCATTAGCATCATCAGTAATAGTTACAGTATATGTCCCTGCATCTCCTATTGTGATATTTCTAGTCGTTGCCGTAAATCCATTTGGCCCAGTCCATGAATAAGTAGTCATCCCAGATGGTGCACTCCATGTCGTTGAGTTACCTTCGCAAACCTCATCAGTTCCACCGGTAATGGTACAAACACACTGTGCCTTTAAAGTTGAATGAAAGGCTAATAAAAATAACAATCCCACAAACACTTTCCCCACTCTTACAAACAGGCATTGCCCCCTGTTTATCTGAACAGTTATAAATGAAAAAATATTTTGAACCTTATAGTTCATTCTTGTTTATATTCCTTAGCCTTGATTAATAATCTGAAACTGAAAGGTTGATTCGTGGGGTCAGGCATTATTGATCCGGGTGTTGCCGGCTATCATCAGGAGCACAAACAAGCTTGGGGTTTTTAAAGGGATGGTGACAATAAAAAACGCAGATGATCTGTTGATCATAAAGACAAAATCATCACAACATATTGCTATGTATTTTTTCCGGGAAAGATAAAAATCGTGTAGTGTAGAATTTCCTTCTCCATCGGCATTAGTTTAAGGTTAATAAAATGCGGCTTCCAAAGTAACTATTGGCTGGTATGCAAAACGAATGTAGTTTGGGTCCGATAGGATGGAAAGAAGAGACCTAAATGTAGTGAACTTGATCTGTATCCATTGATTCTGAAGAGGAAATAAATAGAAATTTTTTCTTTTTTTTGCCGGAACGGGAAAAATTTAAAAATTTAATTGTTTTTTTAAGTTCTTTCCCCTATGTTTGACGATGGTTTAGTCGGCTGCAATTCTACCACTCTTTTGTTCAATTTTCTTCGCCTGCCACTTGATTTTGCCCTGAGTTTTGCTTTCTGAATCAACTTCAATAAAAACGAATGCACTTGCAACTTTTGCACCCGCCATTTGTAATAAAACTGTTAACAATTTTTTTCACTGATATCCCGCGCAAGTCTGATCTAATATTGCATAGCAACATTTCAAGCCGGTTACTAGGTTGTAATAAATTACCGGTTGCCAAAACAGAGTTCATGAACAATAAATATTTTTTTCTTCTTTGTACAGGAGTCATGCTGATTTTCCAATTTCCTGTTATAGCTCAACCAAAATTTACCATCAGCGGTACCATTACCTCAAAGGCGAAAGGAGAAACCATCATTGGCGCCACGATAAGAATAGGCAGCCATACTGCCATCAGTAATGATTATGGATTTTATTCGGTCACCGTGGCAAAAGGCGAATACACGATCGAAGTAAGTGCTGTAGGACTGCAAACCTTTTCGCAAAAAATTATCGCCGACCGCAACCATTGCAATTGAATATTTCCCTTGGAAGATATGGTAAGAGACCTCGATGAAGTGATCGTATTCGTCTCACTCCCGCAGCCGCAGTCTGAGCAGCCCGCAAATGGGTGTCGAAAAATTATCTACCAAAGAAATAAAGTATATTCCGGTATTGCTGGGTGAAAGAGATATTTTGAAAGTAGTGCAACTGCTGCCCGGGAGTAAAATCAGCCGGTGATGGCAACAGTGGTTTTTATGTACAGGGGTGGCGCCGCCGATCAAAACCTGATCCTACTGGATGAAGCCCCGGTGTACAATGCTTCACATTTACTGGGTTTCTTTTCTACGTTCAATTCAGATGCTATCAAAGATATGACCATGTATAAAGCAGGCATGCCTGCGCAATACGGCGGTCGCTTATCTTCCGTACTCGACATTAAAATGAATGAAGGCAATAACCAGGATTATAATGTAAGCGGCGGCATCGGTCTTATTTCTACCAAGCTGAATGTAGAAGGCCCCATACAAAAAGACAAATCCTCTTTTCTGGTTACCGGCAGAAGAACCTATGTGGATGCATTTTTAAAATTATCAAAAGACTCTACGGTCAACAGCAATAATCTTTCCTTTTATGATTTTAATGCCAAGGCGAATTATATCATTAGGAAAAAAAGACCGCCTATATCTTTCCGGTTATTTTGGACGTGATCAACCTTGGTGTTGGCAACACTTTTGGTCTTGCCTGGGGCAATGGAACCGGTACCGTGCAGATGGAATCATATTTTCGGCCCAAAACTTTTCTCCAACACCTCCCTTATCCTGAGCAATTATAATTATAAAATCTCCATACGAAGCGGTGCAACGGACTTTGATATTTTTTCACAGATAAGAGACTGGAATTTAAAAGAGGAAATGCAATGGTTATGTCAACAGCCGCAACAATCTTACGTTTTGGTATTAATGCCATTTATCATAGCATTCGTCCCGGTGAAGTAACGGCTTCCGCGGCTTCCAGTATCAACAGCAGCCAATTGCAAAGAAGATATTCATTGGAGAATGCGGTCTTTGCCACCAATACCTGGAAGGCTTCCGATAAAGTAAATATTACCTATGGCTATCAGGCTTACCGCATTTCAGCATTTTAGGCAAAGGCGATTTTTATGCGCATCGATAATGCTGGGGTGAGTTACCGATACATTCAGCTATAAAAAAGGGGAAATAGTAAAAACCTATCTGAATGCAGAACCGCGGCTGGCCATCAGTTACCAGTACAATCCCACTTCTTCCGTAAAAGCATCCTATGTACGCAATGTGCAAAACCTTCACCTGATCTCCAATTCTACTACATCAAGTCCCACCGATAAATGGCTGGCCAGCACGAATATCATTAAGCCCGAAATTTCCGACCAGGTATTCTTTAGGTTATTATAAAAATCTATACAATAATCAGTATGAAATTTCAGTCGAAGCCTATTATAAAACCATGCAAAACCAGGTGGATTATAAAGATGGCGCCGATGTGTTCATCAATTCAGATGCGATAGAAACACAATTGCTTTTTGGAAAGGGAAGGGCCTATGGTATGGAGTGGCTGATAAAAAAGAAAGCCGGAAAATTTAATGGTTGGATCAGTTATACCCTGTCTAAAACGGAAAGAAAAATTAACGGGATCAGTAATGATAACTGGTATAATGCAAAACAGGACAGAACGCATGATATAGCCCTGGTGGGCATTTACCAATTAAATAAAAAATGGACCTTTTCCGCCAACTGGATCTATTATACCGGCAGTGCTGTTACCTTTCCCGCAGGCAAATACAGGATCGATGACCAGACGGTTTTTTATTATACAGAAAGAAATGCCTATCGTATGCCGGCCTATCACCGGCTGGATATCGGCGCTACCTGGTTATTAAAACAAAAAAAGAAATTCTCCTCGGAACTCACCATCAGTTTATACAATGCCTATGGCCGGGAGAATGCCTATACCATTGAGTTCCGGGATAATAAAGATGATCCTGATAAAACAGAAGCGGTACAGACCGCTTTATTTAAATATATACCCTCAGTTTCCTACAATTTTAAATTCTGATTGATGTTTTCAAAAAAATATAAATATTTGGATTGGCGAAAAATAAAAGATGTATTCAAATTAACATACCTGTACCCACCCCCATCGGATAATTCTTTATCCAGATCTATACAGCCCCTCCTTGCTTCCTGCTTCACTTTGTTCGCAGTCGCAATGACGGGGAGGGGATGAAAAGTCATTCAGCTGCAGATTCAATTAAAGCAACTTCCTCAAAATGGATTGCAGTTCATTTGAAGTACTTTTTGTTTATTTCAACAATAGTATTTTTTGCCTCCTGCCAGAAGGTGATCGATGTGGATATAAAAAATGCCGAAAAGAAATATGTGGTGGAAGCGATAGTAACAGATAAAACCGGGGATAGCAAGGTATTATTGACTACTACAAAAAATGTATCGGAAAATAATAGTTTTCCCGGCATGAGCGGGGCCATTGTTACAATTACGGATCAATCAGGGAATCACCACTTTATTTACAGAAACATCGGCAGGCATTTATACTGCTCCCGGCTTTACAGGCGAAACAGGAAAAACCTACTCGCTGCTGGTAAAAGTAAATGGAGAAACATTTACTGCCCGATCAACGATGCCACCTAAAATCAACCTGGATACCCTTTTTGTAAGTGATGAGATATTATTTGGGCAGAAACACGAAATTATTGAATATCGCTTACCAGGATCCACCGGGCAAAGGTCAGAATTACCGGTATGTTCAATATATCAATGGTAAAAAGAGTAAGCCCATTTTTGCAAATAATGATGATTATTCAGACGGGAAATATGTTGAATCCAAGCTTTGGTACATTGTGGATGATAAAGACAACGAAGATGAAAAGATAAAAAGCGGAGATACCGTTATGCTGGATATGCTCTGTATAGATGAGGCGGTGTACAGATATTGGTATAGTTTGAATCAAAGTGCCACCGGAAACAGCCAGTCGGCTTCGCCTGCCAATGCAGTCAGCAATATCTCAGGAGGGGCATTAGGCTATTTCAGCGCCCATACCGTACAGACAAGATCAGTTATTGCTCCCTAGAGGGGCTCCTGCTGGCAAAAAAAGGAATTTTTTGGAATACCGGATTTTCCGGGTTATCGTCTGAAATTTAGACCAGGCTTGACTTTTACCTGTGGCAGGCTAAAAAAATGAGGGCCGGATAGAAATCCAGCCCCGTTTTAAAATCCAATATCCTATGAAAAACCAAGACAATATTATACTGAATGTTTGAGAAATGCAATACCCTGTAGCGGGTATTTTTCAAGAAATCAAAAATTTAATATGGAATAAAAAATTTTGCTATTTCAAAAAGGTCTCTATTTTTGCACTCAAAACAAAAAATGACTTTAAACCTGCATATACATCATCATCATTTTACCCACCGGGTAAGCTGTGATGTTTTTATGTAGAATAACAACATAATTAACGTTAAGAGGGCTTACCATACCAGTAAGCCTTTTTTATTTTGCACCGCTCAAAAAAAGGGATAATTAAAAGATATGAGAATTAAAATTGCGATACAGAAATCAGGAAGGCTTCACGAAGATTCATTGCGACTGTTAAAAGAATGCGGAATTGATATCTCCAACGGTGGAAATAAGCTGAAATCAACCGCGGCCAATTTCCCTCTCGAAGTTTATTTTTTGAGAGATGATGATATTCCTCAATATGTAGAAGATGCAGTAGCTGATGCCGGTATAGTGGGAGAAAATGTGGTGTATGAAAAGAAAAAAGAAGTGGAAGTGATGGAACAGCTGGGTTTCGGAAAGTGCCGCCTTTCCCTTGCTGTAGAAAAAAGTGAAACTTTTAGCAGGGCCAGTTTGAACGGGAAAAAGATTGCTACAAGTTACCCGGTTATTCTGCAGGAATACCTCGACAAAAACAATATAACGCCGAGATACATGAGATCAGCGGCAGCGTGGAAATAGCACCGGGTATTGGCCTGGCGGATGCCATTTGCGATCTGGTAAGCAGCGGATCCACCTTATTTACCAATGGCCTGAAGGAAGCGGAAACCATCCTGGAATCACAATCTGTTTTGATACGCAATAAGAACCTGGACGAGGAAAAATTGCAATTGCTTGAAAAATTATTGTTCCGCATAAAATCGGTTCGAAAAGCAAAGAACAATAAATACATTCTGCTGAATGCCCCCAATGAAAAATTAGAGCAGATCATCGGGTTACTGCCGGGCATGAAAAGTCCGACCGTGTTGCCACTTGCGCAAACGGGCTGGAGCAGTGTTCACAGCGTAATTAATGAAAATGATTTTTGGGATATTATTGAGCAATTAAAAGCAGCGGGAGCACAGGGTATACTGGTAGTGCCTATTGAAAAAATGATTGTTTAAAACTGTTGGATAACAAATTATTGGTTGCTAAAAGTTAATACTGGTTAAAAAGAAAAGCATGATGCAGGTTATTGAATATCCGGAAAAAGATATATGGGCACAATTACTTTTACGTCCTGAAATGGAGCAGGGATCCCTCAGGAAAAGAGTAAAAAAAATTTTGACGAAAGTGAAAAAGGGAGGCGATAAAGCCCTGCTAAAAATGATAAAGGAATTTGATGGAGTAAAGATTAAAAAACTACTGGTGAGTGATAAGGAAATCAAAGAAGCTATTGCAATCGTACCAGATGACATAAAAGCTGCAATTCAAATTGCAAAAAATAATATTTCTGCATTTCATTCGCCACAATTACAGAATGAAGAAAGTATAGAAACAATGCCCGGTGTAAAATGCTGGCGCAAAGCAGTGGGTATTGAGAAAGTGGGTTTGTATATTCCCGGCGGAACAGCTCCTCTTTTTTCTACAGTATTAATGTTGGGAATTCCTGCAAAACTGGCGGGTTGTAAAGAAATAATACTTTGTACGCCACCACAAAAAGATGGCAGTATACACCCTGTAATTTTGTTTGCGGCTCAATTGACGGGGGTGACAAAAATATTTAAAGCAGGTGGTGCACAAGCCATCGCCGCTATGGCTTATGGTACGGAAACAATTCCTGCTGTATATAAAGTATTCGGACCCGGAAACCAGTTTGTCACTCTCGCCAAGCAACTGATACAATCGGAAAATATTTCAATTGATATGCCTGCCGGGCCCAGTGAGGTTTGTGTGCTGGCTGATGATACGGCCCGGGCATCTTTTATAGCAGCAGATCTTTTGTCGCAGGCGGAACATGGCGCCGATAGCCAGGTGCTGCTGGTCACTACTTCGAAGCCATTGGTGGAAGCGGTAAAGATTGAATTGGACAAACAGCTGGACCAATTGCCGCGAAAAAAAATAGTGCAGAAGGCTTTGGCAAACAGTAAAGCCATCATCATGAAAAATATGGAAGCGGCCATTGAATTGGTGAATCAATATGCCGCAGAGCATCTGATAATTGCCTGCAGAAATGATGAGGAGATTGCTGAAAGGATTACAAATGCCGGATCTGTTTTTCTTGGTGATTTTTCCCCGGAAAGTGCAGGGGACTATGCCAGCGGAACAAACCATACTTTACCTACAAATGGATTTGCCCGGTCATACAGTGGTGTAAGTACTGATAGTTTTGTAAAAAAGATAACATATCAGAAACTAAGTGAGCAGGGATTAAAAAATATTGGCCAAACTGTGGAAACGATGGCAAGAGCTGAAGGACTGGATGCGCATGCAAATGCGGTAAGTATAAGGATGAATACTCTTGTTTATGAATAATAATTTCACTGGTTGAACAACCCAGGGAGATAATTGAAAAAAAGTAAAGAAAAATACAATGAGTTTTGATCTGGATAAATTAGTAAGAGAAAATATTAAAAAGGTAAAACCTTATTCTTCTGCCCGGGATGAGTTTAGCGGCGACGCTAAAGTATTTTTAGATGCAAATGAAAATAGCCTGGGTTCTCCTTTGAAAAAATGGTATAACCGATACCCCGATCCGCATCAACAAAAAGTAAAAGCAGCCATCAGCAAAATAAAAAACATTGAATCGTCAAATATTTTTTTGGGTAATGGCAGTGATGAATGTATTGATCTGTTATACCGGTGTTTTTGTGAACCCGGAAAAGATAATGTGATCATTTGTCCTCCAACCTATGGCATGTATGAAGTAAGTGCGGCAATTAATGATATTGAAATAAGGAAGGCATTACTATTAAAGGATTTTCAACTAAATCTTGAATTAATAGAAAGCCTGACAGATGCAAACACAAAGTTGATCTGGATATGTTCACCCAATAATCCTACCGGTAATAGCATAAACTATGAGGATATAGAAGTATTACTGAATAATTTCAATGGCCTTGTGGTAGTTGATGAAGCTTATATTAATTTTTCGCGGCAGCGTTCTTTATTGAAAGAACTGAAAGAATATCCAAACCTGGTTATAATGCAAACGTTCAGTAAAGCATGGGGACTGGCGGCACTTCGACTGGGAATGGCGTTCGCATCAAAAGAAATTGTTGATTTGCTTAACAGGATCAAGCCTCCTTACAATATTAACCAGGCCACGCAGGATTTTGCCCTGGAAGCATTGCAGGAATTGCAGCAGGTAAACGATATGATCACAGAAATTGTTGCTATGCGGAACGAGCTGATCAGGGTGTTTGAAAAATTACCACTCGTTCAAAAAGTGTATCCGTCCGACGCCAATTTTCTATTGGTAAAAGTAAGGGATGCTGCTGCTGTTTATGATTACCTGCTGACCAAAGAAATTGTAGTAAGAGACCGGAGCCGGGTGCAATTATGTGAAGATTGTCTGCGTATCACCATTGGAACAGAAAAAGAAAACACCTTGCTTATTGATGCATTGATTGAGTATATGAAATGATCGACCATGATGATTAACAGGTGAATTCCTTTTTGCTAAAAAACGAAGTAAGCAAATGGAAAAGGGAAAAAATGAAAAGAGTAAGGAACGTCTTATTGATTTTAATTTTTGACCTATAAAAGGTTTAAATATATTGTATGAAAAAAAGGGTTTTATTTTTAGACAGGGACGGAGTGATATTACAGGAGCAGCCTCCCGATTACCAGTTGGATAGTGTGGAGAAGATCCATTTTATGAAAGGAGTATTAACAGCTCTTGGGAATGTTGCTGCTTCATTGGATTATTACAAGGTGCTGATCACAAACCAGGATGGGCTGGGCACGGCTGCCTTTCCGGAAAATACTTTCTGGCCTTACCAGGAATTGATGATTCGCACACTGGCTGGCGAAGGATTTGTGTTTGATGAAGTTCATATCGATAAATCTTTTGAAAAAGAAAAGTTGCCAACCCGTAAGCCAGGCACAGGTTTACTCACTCATTTTTTTGACAAGGAAAAATATGACCTGGAGAATTCTTTTATGATCGGGGACAGGTGGACGGATATTCAATTGGCAAAAAACCTGGGAATAAAAGCGATTTTAATCAAGTCTCCGTATTTGCCGTTAACCGAAGAACAATTAAAAGAATATAAGGACGTGATCGTTCTTGCCACCGATGATTGGAAGGAAATTTACCGGTTCCTGAAAAATGGAATGAGAAAAGTATCTCACCAGCGCAATACAAATGAAACAAAGATCAGTATTGATCTCAACATGGATGGCAGCGGACAATCTATTATACAAACCGGTCTCGGTTTTTTTGATCATATGCTGGAGCAGATTGCAAGGCATGGAAAATTGGATCTGACTATTCAATGCAAAGGTGATCTGCATATTGATGAGCATCATACAATCGAAGACACCGGGATAGCATTGGGCGAAGCGTTTGCAAAAGCACTTGCTGATAAAACAGGCATGGAACGGTATGGATTTGCCTTGCCTATGGATGAAGCCGAAGCGAAAGTATTGATTGATTTTGGTGGCAGAAACTGGTTAGTCTGGAATGCAGAATTTAAAAGAGAAAAAATAGGAGAGATGCCAACGGAAATGTTTTTTCACTTCTTTAAATCTTTCAGTGATGCAGCTAAATGTAATCTTAACATTGAATGCAAAGGCGATAATGAGCATCATAAAATAGAAGCTATATTTAAAGCATTTGCCAAAGCCATACGGATGGCGGTCAAAAAAGATCCATTCAGTAACTATTTGCCAAGCACAAAGGGAGTGCTGTAGCAATGAAGCGAATTGAGAGGCTAAAGTTGAAAATCGTGATGTCGTTTTGTTTTCCCGGATGTGACTAAATCATAAAATTAAATGAGCATAGTAATCATTAAATATAATGCCGGTAATATCCAGTCTGTTTTATACGCATTGGAAAGAATTGGTGCTGAAGCTGAAGTGACAGATGATCCGCAACGAATTAAAGAGGCTGACAAAGTTATTTTTCCGGGTGTAGGCGAAGCCAGTACGGCTATGCAATATTTGCGGGAAAGAAAATTGGATGAATTGATTGTTAACCTGAAACAGCCTGTTCTGGGTATTTGCCTGGGTATGCAATTGATGTGCCGGCATAGTATGGAAAATGATACCAGCTGTCTGAACATTTTTGATGTGGATGTTAAGCAGTTTATCACCACGGACCCGGCTTTAAAAATTCCCCAGATCGGCTGGAATAATATCTTCCACCTGAATTCACCTTTATTTAATGACGTGCAGGAAAATGCTTATGTCTACCTGGTGCATAGCTACTTTGCAGAATTGAGTAATGAAACCATTGCTACATGTAATTATATTCAACCCTATGCGGCAGGGCTGCGAAAAAATAATTTTTATGGTGTTCAGTTTCACCCTGAGAAATCAGCGGATGCAGGCGAGCAAATAATAAAAAATTTTTTAGCCTTATGATCATTATTCCTGCAATTGATATTATCGATGGTAAATGTGTCAGGTTAACGCAGGGCGATTACAATCAGAAAAAAATTTATAATGAACATCCGCTGGAAGTGGCCCGGCAGTTTGAAGATGCCGGCCTTCAGCGTTTGCATTTAGTTGACCTGGATGGAGCCAGGCAAAAAGCAGTTAAGAACTGGAAGGTGCTGGAGACTATTGCAAGTAATACGTCACTGGTTATCGATTTTGGCGGTGGTATCAGCACAGAGGAGGATGTAAAAGTTGTATTTGAATCCGGCGCTGCCCTGGCAACCGTTGGGAGTATTGCTGTAAAAAATGAAGAAGAGTTTGTAAAATGGTTGTTGACTTTCGGACCGGATAAATTTTTATTGGGTGCTGATGTAAAAGATAAAATGATTGCTATACATGGCTGGCTTGAAACTTCTGATAAGAGTGTAGTTGATTTCATAGGAAATTATATCAGCAAAGGAGTAAAACAGATTTTTTGTACCGATGTAAGTAAGGATGGAAAATTAGAAGGGCCTTCTGTTGAACTGTATACGGAGATTATTACCCAATTCCCGGACTTATATTTTATAGCCAGTGGTGGCGTTGCCTCCATTAGTGATCTGCATAAATTAGATGAAGCAGGTTGCCATGCTGCCATCGTAGGTAAAGCCATTTATGAAAACAGAGTTTCACTACAAGAACTAAAAAATTTTATATGATGCACCCGGATGATAATATACAAAAACAAAATATTCTTCCCGGCCGGGTGGGGCTTACTAAACGCATCATTCCCTGCCTGGATATAAAGGATGGCAGGACGGTGAAGGGAACCAATTTTGTAGATCTGAGAGACGCCGGCGATCCGGTTGAGCTGGCTGCCCTTTATGCAAAACAGGGAGCTGATGAATTAGTCTTTCTTGACATTACTGCAACTATTGAGAAAAGAAAAACGCTGGCCAAGCTGGTTAACCGGGTAGCACACCAGGTGAATATTCCATTTACTGTGGGTGGTGGTATAAGTTCGGTGGAGGATGTCAATTTATTATTGCAAAATGGAGCAGATAAAATTTCTGTTAATACAGCTGCGTTTAAAAATCCGGGGTTAATTGAAGCATTGGCCAAAGAATTTGGAAGTCAATGCGTGGTACTGGCCATTGATACCCGGCAGGAAGAGGACGGGGAATGGTATGTGTATCTCAACGGCGGCCGCACAAAAACCGAAGCAAAATGTTTTGAATGGGCACAGCAGGGAGTGAATGCAGGAGCTGGTGAAATATTATTAACATCAATGAATCATGACGGGACAAAAGCGGGATTTGCGAAGAGTATAACAAAATTATTATCGGAAAATCTTTCCGTGCCTGTAATAGCAAGCGGAGGAGGAGGCACTATGCAACATTTTGCAGATGTATTCAATGAGGCCCATGCAGATGCTGCACTGGCAGCCAGCATATTTCATTTTAAAGAAATTGATATACGGGATCTTAAAGACTATTTGATTGAAAAAAATATTCCAATCAGAAAATCATAAATATAAAATAAGAATGAATATTAATTTTTCAAAATACAGTGATGGTTTGGTGCCAGCCATTATCCAGGATGATATAACGGGCAAAGTGCTGATGCTTGGTTTTATGAATGAAGAAGCAGTGGAGAAAACACAATCGATTGGACGGGTAACCTTTTACAGCCGGAGCAAACAAAGATTGTGGACCAAGGGAGAAGAGAGTGGGAATTTTTTGAAATTGGAAAAGATCATTGTCGATTGCGATAATGATACCCTTTTGATAAAGGCAATTCCTGCCGGGCCTGTTTGCCATACAGGAGCCGATACATGCTTTAATGAAAGAAATCAAAAGGATCTGTTACAATTACTCAGTGAAATTATCAGGAGCAGGTTTGAAGATCGCTCGGGTAAATCGTATACTTCTGGTTTGTTCGATAAAGGCATTAATAAAATCGCACAAAAGGTAGGTGAGGAGGCGGTGGAGTTGGTAATAGAAGCAAAAGATGATAACAAGGAGTTATTCATTAATGAGGCAGCAGATTTACTTTTTCATTACATGGTGCTGTTGCAGGCTAAAGGGTTTTCTTTGGAGGATGTAAAAAAAGTTTTATCAGAACGTCACAAAATAATTAAGTAATAAAAATTGCGGCTTCAGCATTCTATTATTGTCTTTCATAATGGATCTGTAAAAAGCAAATGTTCATTATATTATCATTTCATACTAAATTACCGTGAATAAGTTCTTTCATTTGATCATGCTGATTTTTTATCATTAGCCGGTTGAAAATAAATTTCATTAATTGTGGTAGTAATACTTTCATTTATAGAGACATGAATGTAAATGGTTTGTTTATTACAAGGTAATTTCATGATAAGATCTGACTTTCATTTGAACAAGGTATCTTTGTAAAGGCACTTTGTGCTTGCTAAGTGTATCTACTTATAAAAAGTTTTATTGAGGTTGATTGATTTGCAGATGTTCAAATTCAGTAATTTTATTTGCCAGGTTTTTCCTTATTAAATTTGAAAAACAGACCAACAAACCACATGGAAAAAATAACTATTCTTCTTGTTGATGATCACAAACTGATTAGAGATTCCTGGTCATTTATTCTTAACTGGACGATCGTTTTAATGTGGTGGGAGAAACAGATTCCGGTGAAGAAGCAATTGAGATTGCCAGAAAAAAAAGGCCCAAGATCATTTTGATGGATGTTAACATGTCGCCGGTTAATGGTTTTGATGCAACGCAGCAAATCCATAAATTATCTCCTGATTCAAGAGTTATTGCCGTTTCCATGCATACAATGCCTGCTTATGCAAAGCGAATGTTGCAATTTGGGGCTATGGGTTATGTAACAAAAAATTCTTCTAAAGATGAAATGATGAAGGCCATTATGGAAGTGAGCAATGGTAAGAAATATATCTGTGAAGAAGTAAAAACTATTCTTGCACAACAGGAACTGGATGAGGAGGCGAGAAAGTGCCGATATGAATACTTTGTCGCGCCGGGAGTTAGATATTGTAAAATTGATCAAAGAAGGACTTTCTTCGAAAGAGATTGCATTGCAACTTGATATATCTTTGAAAACGGTGGAAGTGCATCGTTACAATATTCTTAAAAAATTAAAATTGAAGAATACAGCTGCCCTGGTAAATTTCATCAATACAAAGGGATTATAATCCTAGGTGAAAAGCACTCCATGAATATTAACCCTTAAACCTGTAACTTGCCTGGGGATTGCCAGGGCATCCGGTTTTCCTGGAAGAATAACAGGAAGTGAATATGAGTAAGAATGATCAGAAAAAGGGCTATAAAAGAAAAATTTTTCATTTTCATGGTGTATTATTGTTCGGAATAACGATAAAACAATAATTATTTTGCAAATGTAAAGGCCTTTTCTATTTTAATTTTCTGCTGCTTCATTAAAAGCTGTTAAAAGGTCTGGAATTACCAGGAAAATTTGATTTTGACGGGCTTATCAAAAAGTTACCTTTACCCCTCAATACTAAGAGAAATTACTTAATTCATGCTGAAGCTGACAAAACCACTTGCCTCTTTTGACCTGGAAACCACCGGAGTCAATCTTGGAACTGACCGAATAGTAGAAATTGCCATTGTAAAAATTCTTCCGGACGGCACCAGGAGCGTTAAGAGAAAACTGATCAACCCGAAATGCCGATATCCAAAGCTTCCAGCGATATACATGGCATTACAGATGAAATGGTAAAAGATGCTCCTACGTTCAAACAGGTGGCCAACGAACTGAAACAAGTTCTGGATGGCTGTGATATTGCCGGCTATAATAGCAACCGGTTTGATATTCCCCTGTTGATGGAAGAATTTCTGCGGGTGCAGGTTGAATTTGACATGAAGGGCAGAAAACTGGTTGATGTTCAGAAGATATTTCACCAGATGGAGCAACGCACGCTAAGCGCAGCCTATAAATTTTATTGCAATAAAACCCTGGAAGGCGCTCATGGTGCGGAAGTAGATGCTACGGCGACTTATGAGATTTTAGAAGCCCAAACTGAAAGATATCCTGCTCTTGGAAATTCTGTGGATTCCATTCTGAAAGCTATTGGAGAAGAAGTTATTGTGGATTTTGCCCGCCGGTTCGTTATGGAAAATGGTGTAGAAGTTTTTAACTTTGGCAAATTTAAAGGGCGGCCTGTTTCCGATGTATTGAAAGCTGAACCTCAGTATTATGACTGGATGATGAGAGGAGATTTTCCCCAGCACACCAAGCAAAAGCTTACCGAAATTTATACCCGTACAATGCTGAAAAAGGCCTGATTTTCGCTATATCCTCCTGTGTACAAATTAACATTCTAATCTTACCGATTGTTGTAAATTCGTTACAAGCCTTTTTTTATTGTTGTGGAGAAATTAGTAGTCATACCAACCTATAACGAAAGAGAGAATATACGTCATATTCTTCATGCCATCTTTAACCTCAACGAAGGTTTTCATGTGCTGGTAATTGATGATAGTTCTCCAGATGGTACTGCCCGGATTGTCAAGGAACTTCAACCAAAATTTTCAAGGCAATTATTTCTTGAAGAAAGAAAAGGTAAATTAGGATTAGGAACAGCCTATATCTTCGGATTCAAGTGGGCAATAGCAAATGACTATCAGTTTATTTTTGAAATGGATGCGGATTTTTCACATAATCCTGGTGACCTTGTCCGGTTATACAATGCCTGTAAGTATGAAGGTGCTGATCTGGCAATTGGTTCCCGGTATGTAAAAGGTGGAGGTGTAGTAAACTGGCCTGCCAACCGAATCGCTTTATCAAAAGGAGCTTCCTATTACACGAGACTTATTACCTGGATGCCGGTTAAAGATCCAACAGCAGGTTTTGTTTGCTACAAAAAAGAAGTACTTGAAACCATTAATCTCGATGAAATTCGTTTTACAGGTTATGCCTTCCAGATCGAAATGAAATTTGCTGCCTGGAAACTTCGTTTCAAAATAAAAGAAGTTCCCATCATTTTCCAGGACAGGCTTTATGGGGTTTCTAAAATGAATAAAGGAATTGTAAAAGAAGGTATATGGGGTGTTTTAAAACTTCGCTGGCATAGCTGGTTTACCAATTATCGCAAAAGAGTTAAAAACTCCGAAACAATCAACATGACTCCACTGCACAAAAATGAAATGGTTACTGAAGGAAAGTAAATATTCCCGGAACATTTCATTTGTATTCCCTCTTGTTGAATCTAATCTACTGCTCGTTAATTCTACCGCATTTCTTTAGTTTGCAGTATAAATGAAAAAAGCCTTTTTTCAACTTCATATTGCAGTTTTTCTCGCAGGTTTTACGGGTATATTGGGACGGCTCATCTCATTAAATGAAGGAATGATCGTTTTTTACCGGTTGCTGTTTACCTCAGTTACCATGTGGATTTTATTCGGCATCCTGAAAAAAATTCACAAAATTCCTCTTATCGATAAATTGAAGGTTAGCGCTGTTGGATTTATTGCTGCCATGCATTGGGTAACATTTTATGGCTCCATAAAATACTCCAACGTATCCGTTGCGCTGGTTTGTTTTTCTTCTATCAGTTTTTTTACCGCGTTATTTGAACCCCTTATACTCCGGAAAAAAACAAACTGGATGGAAATGTTTTTGGGATTGATGACATTAGGGGGAATTTATATCATTTTTCACTTCGATTCACAATATAAAACAGGGATTATTATCGGGTTGATCTCGGCAGTGCTTGCTGCATTATTCCCCATTTATAACCGGCAGTTTCTTTTCAGGATGAATGTAGAAACCTTGTTAACCTGGCAGCAAACAGGCGGCTTAATTACATTATCAGTGTTGCTTCCGTTTTATCTGCAACAATTTCCCGTAAAAAGTTTTTTTCCTGGCATACAAGACTTTTTGTGGTTATTAGTTTTGGCCTGGTTTTGTTCTGTTATTGCTTTTCAATTTTCTTCTTATGCATTAAAAAGGTTATCTGCTTTTACAGTTAATCTGACTTACAACCTGGAACCTGTGTATGGAATATTACTGGCCTTTTTAGTTTATAAGGAAAATAAGTTGCTGAGTAAATGGTTTTATGCCGGTTTTGCAGTTATAGCAACAGCCCTGATCATACATCTGTACTTATTATTGCGACATGAAAAAAAGTTGGTGGCTAATGGTGGAATTATAACCGATGGCAGCTGACTATTTTTCTGCGAATGCAATAGGTTGGTGAAATGACTAACCCGGCTTTTATTAAAACAGTCAAATTAATATTGAAAGAAAATAGTAGACTATTTCATTTCCCATACCAGGGCACTGGCACCCAGGATGGCAGCATCTGATTCTTTTAAATGGCTGATCAAGTATTTTGACTTTGTTTTGAAATACCTGGATCAGGTTAGCTTCCATATGTTCTTTGGTGGGTTTTAAGATAAGGTCACCGGCTTTGGTCAGTCCGCCAAATAAGTATAATGGCTTCCGGACTTGAAAACATAACCGCATTGGCTAAGGCAAGTCCCAGTATTCTTCCGGTAAATTCATAAATATATCTGGCCAGTTCATCTCCCTTTAATAGCAGCTTCATATACTTTTTTTGAATCCAGTTCTTCTTTAGGAATCATTTCTGAATACTACTTGGTGTTTCTGTATTTTCAAGCAATTCCAATGCAGTATTGCGTACTCCCGTTGCCGAAGCATAACTTTCCAGTGATCCTTTTTTGCCGGTTCCCGGGTGCAATCTTCCATCGGGAATAACAATAGTATGTCCCAATTCTCCGGCAAATCCATCATGGCCATAAATCAATTGTCCATTAGCAACAATGCCACTGCCCACTCCTGTACCTAAGGTGATCATGATAAAATCCTTCATTCCTTTTGCAGCGCCATACATCATCTCGCCAATAGCGGCGGCATTGGCATCGTTGGTGAGCGTTACGGGTAAGTTTAAATTTATTTTCAATCAGTTTGGCCAGGGGAATAATTCCTTTCCAGGGAAGATTTGGTGCATATTCAATTGTACCGGTATAATAATTTCCATTAGGTGCACCAACACCAATACCTTTCATTCTGCCAATGCCGCCAGCTTTTTCGATCAAAACGGATAAAGCAGTGTATAATTCATCAATAAAAGTGCTTACTTCTGTATGTTTTTTGGTTGATATTCTCATTGGAAAAAAGAACGTTTCCATCCCGGTCAACAATTCCAAATTTTGTACCGGTTCCGCCAATATCAATTCCAATCGCAAGAGCTTCTAATGCTTTTGCAGGTGGTTGACCCGTCGCTTTTGCAGATGTGTTACCCGTTGCATTTGCAGGCGGTTTACCTATCGATTTTGCAGCCATTGTATTTATTTTAAAAAATGAATCCTGGTGCTACGAATAAACAGGTACTTGTTTTGGATGAAAAAAAATGTTTTTATTAATGTCCTCCTGCACCTATTTCTGCATCATAATCAATACCCTGTTTTCTGAGAATACCTTTTACTGCAAAAGCAAAAAAGGCCAGGTAGGCAAAACAAACAACGGTTATTATATAAGACTGTGAATACCAATAATATCAGCAATTTTACCCTGAATGGGTGGTATGATTCCACCGCCAAGGATCATCATAATAAGAAATGCAGAGCCTTGCGAAGTATATTTTCCTAACCCTGCGATTGAAAGGCTGAAAATAGAAGGCCACATAATAGAACAAACCAAACCTCCGCTCAAAAAAGCATAGATGGCAACAGTTCCTGTTGTCATCAACCCGATGATCATAGCAACAACACCCAATAATACTAAATATAAGCATTGTTCTTGCAGGTTTGTTTTTACTAATGATAGAAAGCGACAATCTGTATTAATACACAAACAACATAATAATACAAAGGGGTCATGTCATATTGCGCAAGGGTATTGATTCCGATCAATATTCCAAAGGCCACAAGTGGAACAATGAATTGTAAAATCGATCTTTGTTTTTTCCGATAGATTAAAAGCATTGATGGCTCCTGTCCATCGCCCGATCATTAAGCTGCCCCAATACATGCCAATAAACGGAGTAGCTTCAGAAGCAGATAAGTGATCCAAAATCTTCCTGCTTTAATAATTCTCCCAGGTTACTTCCAATAGCTACTTCTACTCCTACATAAACAAAGATGGCCAGCATACCTAATACCAGCTGTGGATATTGCATAGCACCCCAGCCCTCTGCTTTCTTTTTGTGCACTGGCAAGAGATAAGTAATAAACCCAGCACTACAACTACAGCCAATGCGCCCAGCAGCCATTTTAACCGGTATGCTTCCATGGCATGTTTTTCATCAACGGTTGCATTGGTAAGGTCTGTTTTATAACTGTTAAAAACAGGGACAAACATTACGATCAGCAATACCGTCATAATTATCAGGGTATAAAGTGCTTTATTTGCTTTTTCTGTTTTTTCCAGTAATATACCAGAAGGAACTTTTTTTGAAAAATAGAAACATGGCAGCAGCAGCAAAGAAATAATGCACCCACGGCTGATATAAAGTATTATCACTTTTGATAAACTTAGTGAGGCAATTTTTTCATCCGTAATGGCAGCGGTAGTTCCAAATAATGCAAGAGCAACAACTAAAGGACCGATAGATGTACCAAATGAATTAACACCGCCGCCGAGGTTTACACGGCTGGTACCGGTAGCCGGATCACCCAACGAAATGGCGAAAGGCTGTGCCGCTGTTTGCTGCAGTGAAAATCCAAGTGCAACAATAAATAAACCAATCAGCATGCCGGCAAAACTATTTCCGTTAACAGCAATGATCATTGCGGCAGCACCCAGCGCAGAAAATAGCAAACCATAAACGATACTTTTTTTATAACCCCATTTACCCACCAGATCTTTTCCACCAAATGCTCCATAGGCAAACAAGACCAATGCACCTATATAATAAGCAGTATAAAAAGCAAAATCAATTAACTGGCTTTGAAACTGGTCAAGATGAAAATAATGTTTGCAGAAAGGAATAAACACACTGTTTCCTGCAGCAATAAATCCCCAAAAAAAGAATACGGTTACCAATGTACCAAGTGCCCCGTAATTGGTAGGTATTTTTGCCTGTTGACTCATAGCAATCGTGGGTTTTAATTTTGAGGGCTGAAAATAAACAGAAATCAGTTAGCGAAAAATTTTTAATTATTAAACTGTCGCTAATGAAAAAAACAGCTTAATTTCAAATAGATTATTCATTACAATATATTTTGAATGGAAATTGTTCATGTAGCAGCAGAATGTTATCCTGTAGCAAAAGCCGGTGGTCTTGGAGATGTAGTAGGTGCTTTACCAAAATACCAGGCAGAACTGGGTCATGTTACCAAAGTGGTGATGCCCATGTACCGCACTAAATTCCTCTATGAAAATAATTGGGAACTGGTACATGAAGGTGGCCAGAACATCGGACCGCAATGGTTTCATTATAGTGTTATCAGAGAAAAAACAAACAAACTGGGTTTTGATCTATTATCTTGTTGATATCAACGGCTTGCTCGACAGGGAAAAAATCTATGGCTATGATGATGATACCGAACGTTTCATGGCTTTCCAGATTGCGGTTTGTGACTGGATAAGTAAATGGCAACATAAACCGGATGTAGTACATTGTCATGATCATCATACAGGTCTTATTCCTTTTATGATGAAACATTGCTACGCATTCAGAAACAGACTGGGAACAGTGCCTACTGTTTTCACCGTTCATAATGGACAATACCAGGGTTGGATAGGTTGGGATAAATATTACCTTATACCTGCCTACGATAGTTGGAAATGGGGATTGCTTGATTGGAACAATACAATTAACCCGATGGCCTCTGCTGTAAAATGTGCTGGAAAGTAACAACAGTAAGTCATAGTTATCTTGAAGAATTAAAACATTCTGCCAATGGTCTTGAAAATCTTATTTGAGTATGAAAAAGGAAAAAGCTTTGGTGTTTTAAATGGTATAGATACAGATGTATGGGATCCGGAAACGGATAATTATCCTGGTAAAAAATTATGATAAGGACCTGGTAGAAAAAGGGAAGAAAAAAAATAAAAAAGAGATCTGCGGCCAGTTTGGTCTTGATCCTGAAAAACCACTGGTTGCTTTTATAGGAAGGCTGGTAGGTGAGAAGGCCGCCGATCTTTTGCCTGAAGCAATCAGTCAATCAATCTATCAACATCATGGCAAAGCTAACTTTTTGGTTCTGGGTTCTGGTGAACCGTACCTGGAAGAACAGCTGGATCAGATGAAGCACCAGTTCAGAGGTTATTATAATTCTTATATCGGCTACAGTGAACCATTGAGCCACCAGATATATGCCGGCTCTGATTTTTTGTTGATGCCCAGCCGGGTTGAGCCCTGTGGATTAAACCAAATGTATGCATTACGGTATGGCACCGTGCCCATGGTAAGAAGTGTAGGAGGTTTAAAGGATACGGTCAAAGATTTTGGAGACTGGCAGGGATATGGTATTCGCTTCGACCAGCCAAGTGTTGGCGATATTACCTACTCTGTAGGCAGAGCGATTGATCTGTACACCAACAAACCTGATCTGTACCAATGGATGCGTAGCCATATGATGACGATCGATCATTCCTGGGATTCATCAGCCCAACAGTATATCGATATGTACAGGTCGTTGAAATAATTGAAAATAATTTATCAAAAATATTTTGTCTGAATTTTTATACAAATTGTTCCTTAACTTTTCTGTATTATTTTCTAAAACTAGATTGCCTTATGTCTATCTCAAAAGAAATACTCAGTGTAATACTAGGTGGCGGTGCCGGATCAAGATTATATCCTTTAACAGCAAGTCGTTCAAAACCTGCCGTTCCCATTGCCGGCAAATATCGCCTGGTTGATATACCTATTTCCAATTGTATGAATTCGGGAATCAACCGAATGTTTGTTTTGACACAATTTAATTCCGCTTCTCTCAACCGGCACATCAAGAACACTTATCATTTCAGTGCTTTCAGTTCTGCCTTTGTTGATATACTGGCTGCAGAGCAAACACCGGATAATCCAACCTGGTACCAGGGCACGGCTGATGCGGTTCGGCAGAGCCTCCGGCATATTGCACCTTTTGAAAGTGAATATGTACTGATCTTATCCGGTGACCAGTTGTACCAAATGGATTTCCAGGAAATGCTGGACAATCATAAAAAATCGGGTGCTGATATTTCAATTGCTACCATACCCGTTGCCGACAGGGAAGCACCGGAATTTGGGATATTAAAAGAAGATGAGACAGGGCTTTATCACTTCCTTTATTGAAAAACCCAAAAAGGAAATTTTGGGTGATTGGGACAGTGATACCGGTGAAGAAATGCAAAAAGCAGGAAGAAATTATCTCGCCTCAATGGGTATCTATATTTTCAACCGCCAGTTGATGTTTGATTATTTGCAAAATAATTACCTGGATGCAACAGATTTTGGTAAAGAGATCATTCCTCATTCTATTGATAAATGCAAAGTAGCAAGTTATCAGTATGATGGTTACTGGACAGATATCGGAAATATTTATTCTTTCTTTGAAGCCAATCTTGGATTAACTGACGATCTTCCTGATTTTAATTTATTTGATAATAACAAAGCTATTTATACCCGTGCCCGTATGCTGCCTCCTGCAAAAGTAAGCGGCACTACACTGGAGAAAACAATCATTGCAGAAGGCTCCATCATTCAATGCTTCCCGAATGGAGAAATGTGTGATCGGCATTCGTTCCCGGATTGGTCATGGCTCTACTGTAGTCAACACCTACCTGATGGGAAACGATTATTATGAAACACTTGCTGGATATTGAAAATGATAAATCACAGGGTATTCCCTTGCTGGGTATCGGCAACCGTTGCTATATCAAAAATGCCATCGTTGATAAGAATTGCCGGATCGGAGATGATGTACGCATTAATGGCGGCACACATCTTGAAAATACGGATCAGCCACTTTATACTATAAAAGATGGAATTGTTGTGGTGAAAAAAGGAGCGATCATTCCTAACGGATTTGTGATTTAAGAATTCCTTCTTTATTTCTGATCATTGCAGACTCCCTTAATGAATGTTTCCTTAATAATTTAAATAAATAACTCCTGCACCTCAAGGGAGAACGACCGCATATGTCTACAGCCTATACAGGTATTAAGCCTAAACTAAGTATTAGCCAGATAATAAATATGAGCGTCGGTTTCTTTGGAATCCAGTTTGGTTGGGATTTGCAAAGAGCCAATATGGGACGTATTTATGAAAACCTGGGCGCCAATCCTGACGAGGTTCCATTTTTATTTCTTGCAGCACCATTGACGGGTTTAATTGTGCAACCCATCATTGGTTATATGAGCGACAGAACCTGGCATCCGCGTTGGGGAAGGAGAAGACCCTATTTTATGATCGGGGCTATCCTGAGTTCTATAGCGCTTTTGTTTATGCCTAACAGTAGTGAATTGTGGATGGCAGCCGGATTACTCTGGGTATTAGATACATTTGGGAATGTGGCTATGGAACCTTTTCGTGCATTTGTTACAGACAAGCTTCCTGACTCACAGGTAAACCGGGGTTTTATTATGCAAAGCCTGATGATTGGCCTGGGAGGAAGCATTGCATCTGCATTGCCATGGATGATGAAAAACGTTTTCAATATTGCTAACACAGCAGAGCAGGGAAGTATTCCGGAAAATGTAAAATGGTCATTTTACCTGGGGGGCTTCTTTTTTCTATCGGCTGTTCTGTATACCGTATTTACAACTAAAGAATATCCTCCTTCAGATCTTGATTTCAAAAATAAGGTACGGGAATCCAATAAAGGCTTTGGTGGTGGAGCCAGGGAAATATTTGGTGCTTTGGGAAATATGCCCCCGAGGATGCGGATTGTTTCATTGGTACAATTCTTTACCTGGCCCGGCCTTTTTTTGATGTGGTTTTATTATACAACTGCTGTTGCTGTGAATGTTTTTGGCGGCCAGGATGCCAGTGATCCTGTATATGCAGAAGGAGCTGATTTTGGAAGCCTCACATTAGCGTATTATAGTGTGATCACATTTCTTTTTGCATTGGTGTTGCCATTTATTGCAGATAAACTGGGAAGAAAATTGACACATAGCCTTTGCCTGCTATGCGGTGCTCTTGGTATGATAAGTGTAAGCTGGGTAGAAAATAAATATTTATTATTTGGAAGTATGACCGGGGTGGGAATAGCATGGGCAAGTATTCTTTCTATGCCTTATGCTATGCTTAGCGGGTGCCTTCCTAAGGATAAAGTGGGAATATATATGGGCATTTTTAATTTCTTTATCGTTCTTCCTGAAATTATAGCCTCACTTGGATTTGGATGGTTGATGAGAAATGTTTTGAATAATGATCGGCTCGCTGCTGTTCAGATCGGTGGCGCATTAATGATCCTGGCAGCCATCATTTGTTTCGTGTTTATTAGGGAATCAAGATTTATTGACGAAACAGAAACAACAAAACTTGAAATAGAAGAACAAAGACCGATTTAATTATGAAAAATTTTATTGTCTTATTATTTAGCTGCGTTTTGGTTTTTATAGCCACCAGCCAGGAAATAAATATATATCCTTCTAATTGGTGGGTGGGGATGCAGAATCCTAAATTGCAATTGATGATTCACCAGGAAAATATCGCAGGCAGAATGCCCATGTATAAATTGGAGGCTGGCGGAATGAAACTGACTGATGGAATTATATTGAAAAAAATTCATCGCGTCGAAAATCCAAATTATATTTTTCTTGACCTGGTGATTGATAGAAATGCAAAACCAGGCGAACGCACATTTAATTTTGGCCCGAAGGAATCCGGCATTCAAATAAAATATTTTTTGAATGCCCGAAGTAAAGAAAATGGAAAAACAAGAGTGCAGGGTGTTACGGGAAAAGATTTTATTTACCTGTTGATGCCGGATCGTTTTGCAAATGGAGATCCCTCAAATGATATCATAAAAGGTTATCGGGATGAAATGAGCGACAGGCAGAATAAATTCTCTCGGCATGGCGGCGACCTGAAAGGTATTGTGGATCACCTTGACTATTTAGAACAGTTGGGTGTTACTACAATATGGCCAACACCGGTTATTGAAAATGATATGCCTTTGATGAGCGAATGGGGAAATAATGTGGCAGGTTATCATGGGTATTGGTTTACGGATCACTATAATGTTGACAAAAGACTGGGAGGTAACAAAGGATACAAAGATTTTTGTAATGCAGTGCATAAAAAAGGCATGAAGGTTATCCAGGATGCAGTTTATAATCACGTCGGCAATCATCATTGGTTTATCCTGGATCCACCGATGAAGGATTGGGTAAATGTGTGGCCGTCATTCCAGGGCCCCAACCATAAGGAGGAAGTATTTTACGATCCCTATGTGTCTGCAATAGATAAAAAGATCATGCTTGATGGTTGGTTTGTTCCTCATCTTCCTGATTTGAACCAGAGAAACCCATATGTAGCTAATTTTCTTATACAGCATGCTATATGGACCACCGAAGAATTTGGTATTGATGGCTGGCGGGTGGATACATATAAGTATTGCGATGAACAGTTTATGAATAATGTAAACATAGCACTGGAAAAAGAATTTCCCCATCTGACCGTTTTTGGGGAATCGTGGGTCAATTCAATTACTGCCAATGCTTATTTTACCAGGAATAATATGAAAGTTCCTTTTAAGCATAATGCAAAGGGGATGCTTGATTTTCAAACCAGCTTTGCTATCCTGGCCGGGATGAATGAACCAGGAAATGGAGTCAATAAAATTTACAATACACTGGCGCAGGATGTACTATACAAGGATCCCATGAACAACTGCATTTTTATGGATAATCACGATATGGACCGGGTGTATTCAGTGGTGGATGAGGATTGGAGCAGGCTAAAGGCAGGACTCAACTGGTTATTGACCCTGCGCGGAATACCTCAATTATATTATGGCACTGAGGTATTGATGAAAAATAAAAAAGTAAATACAGATGCTACAGTAAGAGAAGACTTTCCCGGAGGGTGGGAAGGTGATGCTGTAAACCGGTTTACTGCAGCCGGAAGAACTGAATTGGAAAATGAAGTATTTAACTTATACCAGCGCATTAGCCCGGTTTCGGAAAACTTCTTCTGCCATTACAGGAGGAAAAACGATGCAATTTATTCCTAAGGACGGGTTATATATTTATTTCCGTTATGATCCAAAACAAACCATTATGGTTATTACAAATACAGGTGAAAAACCTGTTAAGCCCGACTGGAATCATTATATTGAAATGATCAAAGGATTTACACACGGGAAAGAGGTAGTATCAGGAAATAGGGTAGCTCTTGGTGGATTTGAAATAAAGCCAAAAGAAAGTTTTGTGCTGGAGTTAGAAAAATAAAAGAAGTGTGTTACGATTTTTTTTTATATGGTCAGATGAAATTCCGGCTTTTAACTTCAAGTAGTTATCTTCCTGTAATGTAGTGTTCCATATTTTCAATGATGAATTTTTGTTCTTCAATGATATATTTCACAACATCACCTATAGAAATAATGCCAACTAATTCTTCTCCTTCAACTACTGGTAAGTGCCGTATAAATTTGCCGGTCATTAACCGCATACAATTATCGATTGTGCTATCAGGAGTTACGGTTATCAGGTCTTTAGTCATGATCTCGCCTATCCTTGTTTCCTTGGAAGATTTTCCTTTAAGGACAACTTTACGGGCATAATCTTTTTCGGTGAAAATGCCAGCAAGTTTTTCGTTCTCCATTACAACCAGAGCATTTACATTTTTTTCAACCATAAATTCAAGCGCTTCATAAACCATCGTCTCAGGCGATACTGAGAAAATCGAACTGCCTTTAGTTTTTATGATCTTATTTACCGTACCCATAAAAGAATTGTTTTAAAGTGGATTATATGATCTTTATTTACGAATGAAAAGTTTATATTTCCATGATCCTTACCTTATTCATTTTTATTTAGCCAGGTTTCCTGACCGGGATCCCGGATTCCCATCATATAATCATATCTCGTCTTACCAGTAAGTTATTCTAATATTATAAAAAAAACAAGACTTTTTTCAAATGCCGGAAGGCTTGTTTGCCAGGGTTGATAATTTATGGTAATGCAGTTAATATTTTATGTGAGTATATGCACAGGATTAGATTTTTTTACTGAAATTGTAAAAGTAATGGTGTGTAGTATTATACCAGGGTAATGGTACGTGATTTTCTTCTTATACATAGTAATTTAAATTTGGCTAACTACTATTTATTGATCAATTAAACTTGTATGTCAAAATTCATAAAAATAAAAAGAGGTTTGAATATCAAATTGGTAGGAGAGGCTGATAAGATTATATCCGAATTACCCATACCTGATACTATTGCTATAAAACCACCCAATTTTATTGGTGTAATACCAAAATTGATGATAAAGGAAGGAGATGAAGTACAGGCCGGTACAGTTTTATTTTACGACAAAAATAATGAGACCATTAAATTTTGTTCGCCGGTAAGCGGGGAAGTTGTTGAAATAGTTCGTGGTGAAAAACGAAAAATACTGGAGATAAGAATACTGGCCGACAAAGAAACTAAGTATATAGATTTTAATAAAACTAAACCCGGCGATTTAAGCGGAAAAGAAATTATAGAAGCTTTGTTAAATAGTGGTATATGGCCATTCATCCGCCAGAGGCCCTTTGGGATCATTGCTAACCCCGGGCAAAAGCCTAAATCGATTTTTATATCTGCATTCGATAGCAGCCCGCTTTCACCAGATTATGAATTTATCATGAGCGGACAGGATGAGACATTTCAAACCGGCCTGCATGCCATTCAAAAATTAACTTCCGGTAAAGTGCATTTGAATATTAATGAGGAAACAGATGCAGGCATTTTTACTAATGCAAAGGGTGTGCAGATCAATAAAATATCGGGACCGCACCCGGCCGGAAATGTGGGAGTGCAAATCCATCACATCGATCCGGTAAATAAAGGGGAATCGGTTTGGTGTATTAATCCGCAAGACGTTCTTATTATAGGAAGATTATTTCTGGAAGGTAAATTTGATTGTTCAAAAATAGTGGCGTTAACAGGCTCTCAAATATCGAATCCAAAATATTATAAAACTGTTGCAGGCTGCGCCATTAAGAATATACTGGCAGATGGAAAACCTAAGAATGGTGAAAACCGGATCATTAGCGGGAATGTGCTAACAGGTCAGCAAATTTCCGCCGACGGTTATTTAAATTTTTATGATTCACAAATAACCGTAATACCGGAAGGTCATGAACCAGAGTTTATGGGATGGCTGGCCCCGGGCTTTAATAAATTCAGCAATTCACGTACTTTTTTTTCCTGGCTTACACCAGGTAAAAAACATGAGCTTAATACAAATCTCCATGGTGAAGAAAGACCTTTTGTAGTAACCGGCGAATACGAAAAAGTTTTTCCCATGGATATATATCCTGTGCATCTTTTAAAATCTATACTGATAGAAGATATTGAAATGATGGAAAACCTGGGAATTTATGAAGTGGTAGAAGAGGATTTTGCACTTTGTGAATTTGTTTGTACTTCTAAAATTGAGTCGCAGGATATTATACGCAAGGGAATTGATCTTATGCGAAAAGAGTTTAGTTAATAGTTAACTCGGCCATTATTTATATTTCATTTACCCGATGGGAAACTATTCATTATATTCAGGTTAAATTTATATTGATCAGTTAGAAATGTAAACAAATCAGATATCAGCCGCCTGACATTTATTAAGTAAAATTTTTTCATTTGAAGCCAATCAGAAACTTATTAGATAAAATAAAGCCCAACTTTGAAAAGGGTGGAAAACTCGAAAAATTTTATCCGGCTTTTAATGCATTTGAAACTTTTCTGTTTGTTCCCGAGCATACGGCTCCGCCTGATGGTTCCCACGTTCGGGATGCGATTGATCTGAAACGAACGATGATCCTTGTTGTCATTTCCCTGGTGCCTTGCTTGTTATTCGGCATATGGAATACAGGTTACCAGCATGATAAGGCCATTGGAAATTTAAGCACGTCTTTTATTGATCAGATTATTTTTGGTGCAATAAAAGTGATGCCGGTGGTGATTGTATCTTATGCTGCCGGATTAACGGTTGAATTCATATTTGCAATTATACGTAAGCATACAATTAATGAAGGATTCCTGGTATCAGGAATGCTGATACCGCTGGTAATGCCTGTAGATGTTCCCTTGTGGATGGTTGCTGTGTCTACCATTTTTGCTGTAATTATTGGAAAGGAAGTATTTGGGGGAACAGGAATGAATATTCTTAATCCTGCATTAACAGCCAGGGCCTTTCTCTTCTTTGCCTATCCAACCAAAATGTCTGGCAACGAGGTATGGATCAATACCGACGTATCAAAAGGTCAGCATATAGTAGATGGATTTAGTGGTGCCACCCCATTGGGCGAAGCGGCTGCCGGGTTTGCAGATAAAATTCCGGGATTCTGGGAATCATTTATCGGGACTATTCCGGGTTCTATTGGAGAAACATCGACAGTAGCCTGTTTGTTGGGTGCTGCCATCTTACTTTATACCGGGATTGGAAGCTGGCGCATTATGATTTCTGTTGTGGCAGGAGGTTTACTGATGGCTTTTATATTTAATTTGTTTGGATCCAATACCTTGATGCAAATTGCTCCATTGCATCACTTAGTATTGGGCGGATTTGCATTCGGAGCTGTTTTCATGGCTACAGATCCTGTCACTGCAGCGCAAACCAATAGGGGTAAATTTATTTATGGTTTTTTGATCGGGCTATTTGCAATCATGATAAGGGTTTTTAATCCTGCATATCCTGAGGGCATGATGCTTGCCATTTTGTTTATGAATGTAATGGCTCCTTTAATTGACCATTATGTAGTAAGAGCAAATATCAGGAGAAGATTAAAGCGGGTAAAAAGCTGATATTATGAACAAGAACAGTAGCAAATTTACATTTCTTTTTTCCTCCGTTATGGTGGTGGTGGTAGCTGTACTTTTAGCTATTGCTTCTATAGTATTGGGCCCTTACCAGGCAAAAAATGTTCGGCTTGAAAAAATGCAGAATATTCTTGCAAGCATTGGTATTAACAGTACTCCTGAAGAGGCGGAAAAATTATTTTCACAGTATAATAAGGAACAAGTGGTTCTTAATTCAAAAGGAGTTCCTGTTAAGGAAAAAATTTCTGCATTTGAAATTGATCTTAAAAAGGAATTGGACAAGGCCAGGACCGGCAATGTGGACAAGCAATTATTTCCCTTGTTTGTCTTTAATAAAGATGGTAAATTGTATTACATAATTCCGGTCAGGGGAAAAGGACTATGGGGCCCCATTTGGGGATATATTGCTTTAGAAGAAGATTTAAACACAATTCATGGAGTCAGTTTCGGCCATAAGGGTGAAACACCCGGCCTGGGCGCTGAAATTGAAACCGAACAATTTCAAAAGCAATTTGAAGGGAAAAAAATTTTGGATGAATCAGGGAAATTTTGTTTCGGTTAAAGTGATCAAGGGGGGTGCAGCACCAGATGATAAGCACCAGGTAGATGGTATTTCAGGAGGTACTATTACAAGTGGCGGTGTAAGTGAAATGTTGCAAAGAACGTTGGGAAGCTATATTCCATATTTTGTAACCATCAATAAAACGGGAGCAGGTTCTTCCCTGGTAAATGAAGCACATGCAGATTCTACACAGAATGATCCGCATTTGCAGCATTAAAAAATGAACGGTATTATTTAAATAGAACCGGATATTAAAATTAAAATCTACCGGTTATAATCAATTTAATTCAGCAGTATGAGTACAACAGCACCCATAGCGCCGGTAAAAATAAAGGAGAGGAGAGAACCGCTCTTTTCTGCCAGGAATAAAAAGCTATTGAGTGATCCGTTAAACGATAGCAATCCTATTACGGTGCAGGTGCTTGGTATTTGTTCTGCGCTGGCCGTAACGGTGCAAATGAAGCCTTCTATTGTAATGGCTCTGTCTGTTGTGGTAGTTTGCGCATTTGCCAACCTCATTATTTCAATTATCCGCAATATCATTCCCAACAGGATCAGGATAATAGTACAGCTAACTATAGTTGCGTCATTAGTTATACTGGTTGATCAGGTTTTAAAAGCATTTGTTTACGATGTAAGCAAACAGCTTTCAGTTTTTGTAGGTTTGATTATTACCAATTGTATAGTGATGGGCCGCCTGGAAGCATTTGCCATGGCAAATAAACCCTGGCCTTCGTTTTTAGATGGTATTGGCAATGGGTTAGGGTATGGATTGATTTTGGTTCTTGTTTCTGCCGTAAGGGAATTTTTTGGTTCGGGTAAGTTGATGGGTTTTCAGTTGGTGCCTGATCTTTTTTACAGGATGGGTTATTTTAATAATGGGCTTTCCATATTACCACCCATGGCATTGATAGTTGTAGGCGTGCTGATATGGATTCAAAGAAGTAAGAATCCAAAATTGATTGAAACCAGTTAACCAATTAAGGGTTTACTATGGAACATGTAAATATTTTTATTAAAGCGGTATTTATTGAGAACATGATCTTTGCCTATTTCCTGGGTATGTGTTCTTACCTGGCTATTTCCAAAACAGTAAAGAGTGCTGTTGGACTTGGTGTGGCGGTCATATTTGTTCTGGCGGTTTCTGTTCCCGTTTGCTATCTCATGGAAAATTATTTATTAAAGGCCGGTGCGCTGAGCTGGTTATCAAAAGATCTTGCTGATGTAGACCTGAGCTTTCTTAGTTTTATTATGTTCATCGCAGTTATTGCAGCCATCGTTCAATTGGTTGAAATGATCGTTGAAAAATTTGCACCTGCACTTTATGCTGCTCTGGGTATTTTTTTACCACTGATCGCTGTGAATTGCTCCATACTCGGTGGTGCTCTTTTTATGCAGGAAAGAGAATATGCCACCCTGGGAGAAGCCACAGTCTTTGGAGTCGGCTCAGGAGTTGGCTGGTTCCTGGCTATTGTAGCTATATCAGCTATTCGTGAAAAGATAAGATATTCCAATGTGCCTGCTCCCCTGAGAGGATTAGGTATTGCATTTATCATCACCGGGTTAATGGGTATTGCTTTTATGAGTTTTATGGGGATCAAAGTATAATCACCCGAAATTGAATTATGATCTTATTATCAATTGAAACGTCTACTATCATTACCAGCGTAGCAATATTCCTGGCTTTCAATTTATTGCTGGTTGGTCTAATCATGTATGCTAAAGCAAAATTGACACCATCGGGTTTGGTGAAGATTCTGATCAATGGAAAAGAGACGGTGGAAGTACCTGCTGGTTCCAGTATCCTGACAACATTATCAAATGAAAAAATATTCCTTCCTTCTGCATGTGGCGGAGGAGGCACTTGCGCCATGTGTAAATGCCAGGTGTTATCGGGTGGTGGTGAAATATTAACAACAGAAAAACCCTATTTTAACAGGAAACAGATACAGGAAAAATGGAGGTTGGGATGCCAGGTAAAAGTGAAACAGGATATGGAAATAAAAATACCGGAAGAAATTTTCGGTATTAAGAAATGGGAATGTGAAGTAGTTTCAAATGATAATGTAGCTACCTATATAAAAGAGTTTGTTGTTAAATTGCCCGTTGGAGAATTTTTAGAATTTCAATCAGGAAGTTATATTCAGTTGGATGTGCCGGTTTGTGAAATTGATTTTAAGAAAGATCTGTATAAGATAGATGATCGATTTCATGAGGATTATGATAAGTTTAAAATATGGGACCTGACCATGAAAAACCCGGAACCTGTCTTTCGTGCTTATTCAATGGCTAACCACCCGGCCGAGGGAAATATCATAATGCTTAATATCCGGCTGGCCACGCCACCATTTGACAGAAAAGCGGGTGGTTTTATGAATGTGAACCCGGGTATTTGTTCTTCATATGTATTTTCCAGTAAGCCGGGCGATAAGGTTTCCATTTCAGGACCATTTGGCGATTTTCATATAAAACCTACAAAAAAAGAGATGGTTTATATTGGTGGCGGGGCAGGTATGGCTCCACTGCGGTCGCATTTATTTCATCTGTTTCATACTGAAAAGGAAAAAGACCGGAAAATAACGTTTTGGTATGGAGGCCGGTCTCTAAGAGAAGTTTTTTATACAGAACAATTCAGGGAAATAGAAAGCAGGTTTTCAAATTTCCAATATAACATCGCTTTATCAGAGCCACTCCCTGAAGACAACTGGACAGGTTATACAGGATTTATTCACCAGGTGCTTTTTGAGAATTATTTAAAAAATCATCCGGAACCTGAAGACATTGAATATTATCTCTGCGGTCCTCCCATGATGAATGCAGCTGTATTCAAAATGCTGGATGAATTAGGTGTTCCTCCTGCCAATATTGCATTTGATGATTTTGGTGGTTAATAACCGTGATAAGATTCAGCATACATGAAATTCATATTTCCTGTTTTTATAGTTGTTATTCTTTTCTCTTACTGCAACCGCCAATCGGGGGATATTATCAGGATAACCGGTGAAGCACAGGGAACCACTTACCAATTAACCTGGCTCTCTGAGACCGGGATTGATTACAACTCAGCTATAGATTCCATTCTAAAAGTTATAGACCTTTCACTTTCAACTTATGTTCCATCTTCTATTATTTCAAGGATCAACCGAAATGATACATCTGTTATTTTGGATGATCATTTTATTCAGGTTTTTAATAAAGCACAAGACGTATCAGAAAAAACAAATGGCCTTTTTGATGTTACAGTTGCTCCGCTGATCAATGCCTGGGGATTTGGGTTTACAAATAAGGCAGCGGTTGACAGCATTATGATCGATAGCCTGCTTACATTCACAGGTTATGATCTTGTGCGTATGGATGGAAGACAACTGGTCAAAGAAAAACCACAGGTCATGCTTGACTTTAATGCCATTGCACAGGGATATACGGTGGATGTGCTGGCTTCCTTTCTTGAAAGCAAGGGAATAAATAATTACATGGTAGAGTTGGGAGGCGAGATAAAAACTAAAGGTAAAAAACAGAAGAATAAATATTGGACTGTTGGTATAGATCAGCCCAATGAAACACCTGCTGATGGCAGACCGTTGAAAGCGATAATTCAAATGCGCGACAGGGGACTGGCTACTTCCGGAAATTACCGTAAATTTTATATAGCAAACGGAGAAAAAAGAGCACATATCATAGATCCGCATACCGGTTATCCCGCCAAACATAATTTGTTAAGCGCCACGGTACTTGCTCCAGATTGTATGACCGCAGATGCCTATGCAACAGCTTTTATGGTTATGGGTATGAATGAGGTAAAACACTTTTTGTTTGGCCACCCTGAATTACAACTGGACGTTTTTTTTATTTATGATGAAAAAGGCAGTTGGAAAACATACAGTTCCGGGAAATTAAAAAAGATGTTAGAAGAAATTCCCTGAAAGCCAGTCGGAGCATCTCTGAACTTTTTTTCTGAATGTATTTGTTAAGATTTTATAGAACTGATGGCATAATATGAGAGTAGGAAAATTGAGAAAAATTAATATCCGTTTTGCTCAGGACTTACATTTTTCATTTGCTTTTGCACCACAAATACCACAGGTGCCACCTTCTTTTTGAAAGTAGGGATTATTGCTGCTGCAGGTACCGGAAAACTGGCCATTTTTTTTTACAAGTATTTTTATGGCAATTCCTGCAAAAGCAATAGCTACAAATATTATGGAGATTAATGCCAGAGTCATATGCAAATTTACGAAAAACCATTTTGCCGGCCCTTGTTAATTAGAATCTACAGAATATAGTATAATTATTTTTGTTACATGTGCAGCAGGTAATGCTGGAGCATGTATACGATTGCTCCTGAAAAATATCCCAGTAAGGCTAATAAAGTGATCCTTTTCACATACCAGAAAAAATTAATTTTTTCCATACCCATAGCAGCCACTCCGGCCGCTGAACCAATAATGAGACAACTACCACCTGTGCCGGCACAATAGGCAATAAACTCCCAGAAGTAATGATCAGTTGGAAATGTTTGCATATCATACATACCCATAGTGGCTGCAACTAGAGGCACGTTATCTACGATAGCGGAAAGCAAACCGATGGAGATAACGATGATATTAATATTTCCAATCGTGCTATCCATATACACGGCAAGATCGGACAGCAAATTGGTTGACTCTAATGCTGATATAGCAATCAGTATTCCCAGGAAAAATAGTACACTGGGAACATCTGCTTTTTGTAATGCATTCACCACAGAATAAACATCCTTATCCTCATCGTTTTTATTTTTATGTATTATTTCTGTTACTACCCACAATACTCCCAATCCAAATAATATACCCAGGAATGGAGGAAGGTGTGTTACCGTTTTAAAAATCGGAACAAAAACAAGTGCTGCTATCCCCAGCCCTAGAATCAGTCTTCGTTCAAAAGGGAGAGTGGGATTTAATTGCTCTTCTTCAACAACAACCGTGTTTTCAATTTTGCCTTTTATCCGGAAAGAAAGAAAGATAAGTGGAACCAACAGGCAAGCCAGGCTGGGAACGATTAACTTGGCCATAATATTTCCGGAAGTAATCTGTCCGCCAATCCAAAGCATGGTAGTAGTAACATCTCCTATAGGTGTCCAGGCACCTCCTGCATTGGCTGCAACGACTACCATACCGATAAAAAACAATCTGGTTTCTTTATCTGTGATTAATTTTCTTAATAGTGAAACCATTACAATAGTGGTGGTAAGATTGTCAAGTACAGCCGAAAGAAAAAATGCAACAATGCTTATGACCCAAAGCAATTTCCTTTTATCTTTTGTAGTTATCCTGCTTGTAATAACTTCAAATCCATCATGGGCATCGATCAATTCAACAATTGTCATTGCTCCCAATAAAAAAAACAGGATGCCGGATATCTGTCCCAGGTGTTCATATAACTGGGTTGTAACATGATTTGTATCCGAAGTCCCCATTATATAAAATACCCAGCATATTACACCGGTCAGTAAGGCAGTCGCCGTTTTATTGATCTTTAATGGATGTTCAAACGCTATGGCAGCATAGCCTACTATAAATGCAATAGTTATCAGAATAAGCATAATAAAGATTTATTGTCAGAATTTATATTTCAGCAGATAATCATCTTTCGGTAACAAATTAAATGAAACCATCAAATAATATGTATTAACTCACCACAATTTTTTAAACTAAGGCTGCTTTCTGGGTAATACTGCTTTAAAAATAATATTAAATCAATGGGTTCTACAATGATTTCGTTAATTTACCGGTTATATAAATTCTAATATGGAAAATAATTTTCCCACTGGAAATATCTTGTCTATTGACATCGGAGGATCCTCTGTTAAAGCAGCCGTGCTGGATCAGCAGGGTAATATGTTACAGGATTTTATAAAAGTAAAAACACCAAGGCCTGCCGAGCCCGATAAAGTACTGGATGCCATAAAAAGCTTGACAAAGGATTTTCATGGTTATGAAATGGTGTCTGTTGGATTTCCGGGATTTGTAAGAAAGGGCATTGTGTTTACCGCACCTAACCTGGGCACCCAGCTATGGAAAAATGTCAATCTGAATAAATTGATCAGTGATGTTTTAAACAAGCCAGTCCGTATTGTCAATGATGCTGATCTGCACGGGCTCGGAGTAGTGAGTGAAAAGGGATTGGAACTGGTGATTACACTTGGAACCGGTTTTGGAACAGCACTTTTGCTCAATGGAAATTTGTTGCCACACCTGGAGCTTGCGCATCTTCCTGTAAGAAAGAGTAAAACTTATGACGATTTTGTTGGGGACAGGGGATTAATAAAAGCAGGATTAGAAAAGTGGAATAATCGCATAAAAGATTTAATCGGTCATTTAAAAACAGTATTTAATTATGACAGGCTTTATATTGGAGGTGGAAATGCAGATAAAATCAATTTCAAATTGGATGATAATATAACGCTTATAAAAAATAAAGATGGCATTAAGGGAGGCGCCAGGTTATGGCAATTGGATGAAGATATATTTATGAAATCCCATTTTAACGCCTGAGTTTTCCACCTTATTTTTTTATGGTGGCAGATTGAAGACCAATAATCTCCTGGTCCTGAAGCCTGGGAAATATCTTGCTACCGGCTAATCTCAATGCCTGAGAATAACATCCTTCCATGTGGTTTTTCAGTTTTTAACCTTCCTCATTATTCTTTATAAAAAGCATTGGAAATTCATGCTCTGCCTATAAGTGATGTTTTTTCAAAATCAATATAAAACCTACCTTAGTATTGGCAATTTCTACCCTTATTTTATCGATACTCTCTGAATAAGTATTCCTGCCTTCTGAAAAATCAGTTTTCTTCATTTTAAAAATTTTTATTATGGAAAATGTCACACTTCAACCTCAAACAGATTCCGTATCCCGCAAAAACATGCAGGCTTATTTTAAAAGCCATGACGTAGAGTACATGACCGATGATGTTGTATTTATTCATATGAGCAGTGGGGAAGAAACAAAAGGAAAAGAGGCTGTCAGGCAAATGCTGCATTATATGTATCATGTTGCCTTTGAAGCAAAGGCAACCAATCAAAATACAATTGTTGCGGGAGATAAGGCTGTTTTAGAAGCAACTTTTGAGGGTACTCATATTGGCGCATTCGCAGGCATACAGCCTACTAATAAAAAAGTAGCAGTGCCCTTTTGTGTCATGTATGATTTGGAAAATGGTCTGATCAAAAGTGGAAGGGTTTATATGTTAACAGATGTGATGATTAAACAACTTACCGGAAAATAATATTGCTCAGCTTTTTGTTATTGGTTAACAAAAGAGAAAGAGACCCTGGCTATATTAAAAAAGTAAAGAAGCCTCTGCTAATGGCAAAGGCTTCTTTATTTGATTCCGGTGTTAGGCTTTAAATTTTCAATTTCTTCATATACTCGGCGTCTGCCTGTACACATTGAAGAGGAGTACTGTTATCATACCGCTCATGTTCCACAATAAAATACTTCATTCCTTTGTCTTTAGCTACTTTTATAATTTTAGGAAAATCAATGCTGCCTGTTCCCAATATACAGCTTGCGCCCCTTTCTGTTGCACCTTTTATCCTGTCTTTTACATGTCCAAGTACAAATCGGTTAGGATATTTATTCAGCCAGACGATCGGGTCCTGGTTGCCGGTAACCACCCAATATATATCCATTTCGTAGTCTACTATTGAAGGATCTGTATTCATCATCATAATATCTTGAGGAAACTGACCATCCACTTCTTTAAAACTATATTCATGATTATGATAAGCGAACCGGATGCCATTCTGTTTGCATATTTCACCTTTCTTATTAAAATCATCTGCCACTTTCTTGAAATCATCAACCGTCTTATAGGAACCCCGGGAGGGGCAAATCAGGTATTTCATCCCTATGGCCGCTGCTTCAGCCGCTTTTCTTTCAAAGTCTTTGTCAATATTACAATGGCTGGTAATATATTCCATTCCCAGGTCATCCATGTATTTTTTAAAATCAGTATTACTCATTCCCCAGAACAATCCCTGGGGACCTTCGTAGCCTTCAATTTGTTTATATCCGAAAGAAGCTACTTGTTTTAAGATTCCTTTTGGATCTTTTGGAAGATCATCTCTCAATGAGTACAGTTGAAGTCCAAAAATTTTTTGTTTTTTGCGCAAGTCAGTCAATTCTTCATTTAATAAAAAAGAACTTCCAAACGGGACTACTGCCAATCCAGCTGCAATGCTGCTACCTATTTGTAAGAATTTTCTTCGATTGTAATTCATGGTTGTGGGTATTATTTTTTTTAAAAGACTTTATTTTGAACAACAGCTCAATTTAATCCGGATGACCGGAACCAGAAATAAAGATAATGATTCACCTTCCCTTATAGTTATTTATGAGTTTAATAAACAAGGGTAACGGTTCCTTTTAATAGCTTACTTCCATCACCAAGATCAACATAATAGACATAGGTACCAGGCAGAGCCATTTCTCCACCCATTTTTCCGTCCCATGGATTATAATTTCCGGCAAAACCCGTGTAAACTAATTGCCCCGACCTGTTGTATACCCGTGCTGTACCTTTCGGATATTCCTCAAACAAAATGATGTTCCATTTATCATTGATCCCGTCTCCATTGGGAGTAAAGGCTGTGGGTACATATAGTTTACTGATCACCTCCACTTTCATTTCATCCGTGCTGCTGCCGCATCCTTTGTTTGATACTGCGGTTAACGAATAGGATTGTGAAAATGGGGGAGCGGCTTTGGGTCTTTCTGAAACCGGATTATCAAGATAATCCTGAGGCGACCAATAATAATTGATATCATTGCCCGTCACTTTTCCATCCAGCTGAATGGATCTGTTCTTTAATGTAAACTTATCAGGTCCTGCAAAGGCTTTTGGTTTCTTCCAAATGTTTATACTTACAGAAATGGTGTCGAAGCATGTATACTTATTATAAACACGAACCGTATAAACTGTGGATTCGGATAAAGAGGCAACCGGGTTAAAAATTTTATTGTGGGATAAACCCTGCGCGGGAAACCATTCATAATTTTGTCCTCCAGAAGCAGATATTTGTACCTGGCTTCCTTCGCATACGCTGGTGTCCTTTACGGAGATGCCCGCTACCGGTGCATCATAGATTGTTAATGTAGTTGAATCGGCAGAAGCGCATCCATTATGATCAATCACCTTTACTACATACAAGCCGGTATTGGCTTTTGTTACATTCGGTATTTCCGGATTTTGAAGGCTCGATGAAAATCCGTTTGGTCCCGTCCATCCATATTCTATTCCTCCTGCTGCTCCCATTGTTATCGTTGATCCGTAACAACCAAACACGTAATTGGTAGATTGGGCAAAAGGCTTTGCTGATATTTTTATCTTAATATTATTGGATGTAAAAGTGCAGGACGGGTTATTCATATTAGGTGCTTGTTGCAATGTGTACCTGTACAAGTGTTCTCCAATTGTTTTGGGAAAAACTGGCTGATTATTTTGATTGCCAGATGGTATATTAGACCAGGTAAACCCAAGGTCATTACTTTCCTGCCATTGTATGGTTACATTATTCAGTGAAGGATCATAGCTGCCAACTAATAAGAAATTTTTAAGTTCAGATTCGCAAATTCCAATCTGTGATGTAGCAAATCCGCTGATACTTGCATTTATGGCTGGCAGGCAGGGACGGAAATCTATATCATCTATTGCAAACTCATTTCCACAGCCCGCAGGGGAATTACTTGTGATGCGCAATATAACTTCATTCACCCCCGCAGGTGTTTTGAATGTAAAATTATACGGAACCCACACAGCGAGTGTTTTTTTTGTTACAATGCCTGTATTGTAAGTGGCCAGTATTTTATTGGATAAGTCTGTAATGGTAAATGTAAGATCGGGATCTATATCATTACCGGTACAGGCATCTGTCTTTAATAAATTTACGATCCAGGCCCCTGCCTGGAAAGTTTGGTTACTGCACAGCCCCGTAATTCGCTGGCTGAATATTTCCGAAGGTCCTTTTTTAGCATTAATCAGGAGGTAATATCCATCCGGGTCAACGGTATGATCATAATCCAGGTTGTACCATCTGTCAGTAAAGCAGGAGCCAGAGCTTTTTCGAATTGTATAATATCCTTCATCCGGGCAATCTGAAGAAATAAATTGGTATGATGGGGATACATTTGGGTTCGGACGGCCGGGATTATCTCCATTTCCAAAATTGATTGAAAACACGGGCTCGCCGGTATTTCCATTACATAATTGTCCGCTGGCCGTAACAGTTATCAAACTAAACAACAGGATAAGCAGTTTTCTATTATATTTTCGTTTTGAACCCAACATAAAGCAGCGTGTATAAAATTAATTTTTATTTTGCACACTGGGGCTAATTTGGGCAATCCTTGTTATCAGGGAGGCAACACAATGAACTATGTTTTTCTTATCCTTACGGTAAAAGCTTTAGCAGGATTAATAAAAAACAAAAGATGAATTTCTTTTTCAATGAAGCCTTTTTCCATCAGGGCCGGTACCAGTTTATCTGAAATGAAAGTATAATCCCGAAAATTGCCTCCATTCACTTCCCCTACATGATACCAACCGGCATCATGAGACAAAAGCACATGATGTAAAAGATTTTCTTTTTTCATATCAAGTAAAAAATCAAGGCAGGAGGAAAGGGTGTCTTTATTTACATTATCAAATGATACCCATCCGCCTGATTTTGCCGCACGGAAATGAAAATCCCTGTTACTTTCATTCTGGGCATGTATCCATATCCATGCCTCTGCATTAACTCCATTGGTTTCCAAAATTTTCATTTCTTCCATAGCGGCCGCCCCGTCACCAGTATGAATACCGATAGTTAAGCCTGTGGCCAGATGTGTAATTGCACTAGCTTCCACCATCTTTCGCTGCACACCTGACAAGGGAAATTTGTCCACCCCCGATTTTATAAAGCCGGGTTTAATGCCTGAGTTTTCAACGCCGTATTTCCATTCATTAATCCATCCTGCTGCCACCCCGCTTGCTGTTTCAGTAAATGCATGGGCAGGTAAATATTTTTCGCCTGCCGCACCATAATACCCGGTATTAGTAATGATGTTCAGACCACTTGCAACGGAGAGTCTTTTTAGCAATCTCACATCCCGGCCAAGCCATGCAGGGGTACATTCCACCATTGTGTTGCAACCCCTTTCCTTAATAGCCAGAAGTTTGGGTAATGCAATTTTAAATACATCATTGGCATCATACCTGGCAGGGGTTACTTTGCCGGCTCCAATAAAATCCACTAATATATGTTCATGGGAAAGGATAAAGCCTGTTTTATCAGACGGGGTCCATCCGTTCACTGTCATCAGTCTGCCAGTATTGTACCTGGGCAATTTGGAAACTAAAAGGGATCCCCCCAGTGTAGTGACCGACTGCCGGATGAATTTTCTTCTGTTTAGTCTTTTAGCCATAACAATGACTTTCCACTTGATTTATCTAAATCAATAGAACAATTACTAATTAAATTCCTATTCAAAACAATCTTTCGTCGGGAGGCTTTATTCCCTGCAGGCGTATGTAAATGGTGGTTTGACCCCGATGGTGTGCCTGGTGTTCAAATGCTTTATTCATTAAAACATACCTGGGTTCCTCAAAGCCGAAGATCTTCTTTTTTTCATTCCATTTGCTCATATCATAATCCCTGATAGCATTCAGGCAATAATCGTAGCTGGCATTTAAATAATAAGCAACGGAATCCTTTTGTTGTGCAGTTGTACTTTTCTCCGGGTTCGACATCAACCAGGATGGAGGTTGCTTATCAATTGCGTTAGACATCAGGAATACATTTGCCTGCGCAATATGCAGCATCTGCCCGGCAAAGCTTCTTATACTGTCATTTGGCTTGAAAGAATATTTATCCGCCGGCATCGCATTTAAATAATCAGTGGTATATGCTTTTGCCCGCTCCCAATCTTTTATCATCTGGGCCTTTATATCTGTTAAGGTTTGAGCCTGGCCAGCCCCGGGAATTAAAAACGCAAATGAAATAATGCAGATAGTTACTAATAATATTTTCTTATTCATACAGTATGTTTTTAGAAATCCAAGGTAACAAAAAATAGGGTATACCCTTGCGTTTTTTACCCTGAAGACAAGGTATCAGAATTTCATTTCCTATAGCAGGAGATTTAGTGAATTTAAATATGCAAACAGACAAAAAAATATAATTATCTTTTACCAAAAAAATATATGGATCAGCCTTTCCAGGCCGTTAAAAAAGAACGACTGCTTTCCCTTGATTTTATGCGTGGCCTGATAATGGTTTTACTTGCCCTGGAAAGTTCCGGATTATACGAGCATCTTTTTAAAGCCACAGAAGGAAATTTCCTGAATAGTTTTTTCCTGCAATTCTTTCATCATCCCTGGAATGGTTTGCGCTTCTGGGATTTAATTCAGCCAGGATTTATGTTTATTGCCGGGGTATCACTTGCATATTCTTTACACAGGCAAAGGGAAAAGGGAATGAGTTGGAATGAATCGTTTAAAAAGACATTGAAACGAAGCGGTTGGTTGTTTTTCTGGGGAGTACTTGATTATGCAGTAAGACCATCGGGTTTATCTTTTGAGTTGTGGGATGTATTAACCCAACTTTCATTTACAACTCTTGTTGCCTTCCTGGTTTTCCGCTGGAGTGTGCCGGCGCAAATAGGTTTTTGCGTATTCCTTCTTTTACTTACTGAAAGCCTGTACCGGTTTACTAATGTGCCTGGTTTTGATCAGCCCTTCACCGACCAGCATAATTTTGGTAATTATGCTGACCTTTTATTGATGAATAAAATCAATAGTGGTGGTTGGGTTGCTATTAACTGTATTCCAACAGCAGTACACACCATTGCCGGTGCTCTGGCTGGAAAATTATTATTGGGACTTGCCAAAAATAAAATGAAGATCCTGTTCACGTGGACTGTTATTGCACTGGTTTCAGGTTATGCGTTGGATGTGGCTGGTATTACTCCCATAATCAAACGCATTGCGACCAGCTCCTTTACGCTTGCATCACTTGGATGGTGTTTGGCTGGCCTTGCACTAAGTTACTGGTGGATCGATATCAAAAGCCACAAACGATACCTGGCATTCTTTACAATTGTGGGAATGAATTCCTTGTTTATATATTTATTTTTCGAGATTGTTGGATCAAGATGGTTTAATGAGTATATAACCGCGATAGCAAAAGGATTGCTGGAAATGATAAATACACCCGGCATGCTGGCAAGTATCATTGCATCACTTTGTATATTTACCCTGGAGTGGGGATTGTGTTATTTTCTTTACAGGAAAAAAATATTTTTCAGGATCTAGTGATTTTTTTATTGACTGGTACTGGATATTAATATTGTTTTAAAAGTAGTTTTTATGAAAATTATTAGCAGGTTAATAGTTTGCTTGGCTGTATATATACTGGTAGCAGGGTTCACCAAAACTTTTTATCCGGAAGGGGATTGGGAAATATTATTTAATGGCAGAGACCTGGGAGGCTGGGATACTTACCTGGGTCCCCCACTTGATGAGAAGGGTAAAAAGCTGAATGATATACCTGTTGGTTTAAATAAGGATCCCAATAGCGTATTCAGCATTGCAACAGATGGAGGCCAGAAAGTAATTCGGATTTCCGGGCAGGAATGGGGCGGCATATCAACCGCTAAGGAATACGAAAATTTCCATTTGCAATTAAAATTTAAATGGGGCGATCTATCGTGGGGGCAAAAAAGGGGAAAGAAAAAGGATAGCGGTCTTTTATATTTTGCTGTTGGAGAACACGGTGCTGATTATGGAGCATGGATGCGCAGCCAGGAATTTCAAATACAGGAAGGGGATTGTGGGGATTATTGGGGTGTAGCAGGAGGCATGCAGGATATTAAAGCCATAAAGAATACCGAGGACGAATACGTGTATGATCCGGAGGGTACATTATATACATTTGGAGAAACCAGCCCGGTGGGAAGACATTGTATAAAAGACCCGGATGCGGAAAAACCTTCGGGGCAATGGAATACGATAGATCTTTATTGCCATGGGGATACAAGTATCCACGTTGTAAACGGAAAAACTGTGATGGTTTTATACAATTCACAGCAACTGGAAAATGGCCAGGCAATTCCACTGGTAAAAGGTAAACTGCAGATTCAATCAGAAGGAGCAGAAGTGTTTTATAAAGATATCAGGATAAGACCTATTGAAAGAATTCCTGCCGGAAGGTTGAAATAATTTTCTCCTTTTGTTTGTGTAAATATTTATTTGGGAAGAAGTTGCTAATAATAAGTTCCCTTATAGTTCTAACATCGGAAACAATCTTCTTATCATCTTTTCGTCCGGTCTTGTACCGTACTCGCATATTTCAAAAGCTTCTGCATGTTTTACAGTTGATGCCCTTTGTTTCCCATACCATTTTTCTAAAGAGGATTTTATTTGAGGGCTGATTTTTTCCTTTCTTAACTCTGCCAGCCATTTTAAGCGATCGTTTTTATCTTTTGGTACCTTATCAGCATAGTGTCCAATCCATGGCAACCACTCATACATTTGCGATTCATGTGCATCCAGGGCCGCTATCTTTTTATTAAAAACAGACGTGATGTCAACTGCAATATCCGGGCGGAAAGGATTGGGTCGCTGAAAATGATCGGGGAAATAAAGGAAAATCGGATTTTTTTGTAGGGCAGGCGTTTCAGGCGCTATATTGGGTACGGCTACCATGTATGCTGCGTCCTGCACCAGTACTCCTGTATAGCGATGATCGGGATGATAATCATTCGGTCTTGGTGCAAAAACTATATCCGCATTCCATTCCCTTATTTTTCTGATTACCTGCAATCGTATTTCAAGTGAGGGTAGTAACTGGCCATCATGGTTATCCAATACATCGTATGTTACACCCAGTCTTTTGCCAGCTTCCTGTGCTTCGGCCAGCCTTCTTTTGGCCAGTTCTGCACCTCCCGTTAATTGGTGGCCTGCATCACCATTGGTGACAGAAACAAATTTTACTGCATAACCCAGTTCTGCAAAAAGAGCGGCAGTACCACCACCATCATTGTCACAATCATCCGGATGAGCGCCGATCATAATGACACGAACTTTTTCCTTACTATTCTGACCAATGCCCTGGATACCACCTATCAGTACTAAAAAAAGAAAACATAAAAAGGCTACGCTGGTTTTTTTCATTATAGATTTATTTAGCAATTATTTTCTTACCGATCAAAATTCACAAACCTGTCCTGATGATAGAATACTGCATGAAGAAATTCCGGTTTCTTCAAAATAGCGATTTTCTTATTTTGCTTTCTTATAAACGGGTGAGTGATGCAAAGATCATCCGCCGGGAAAAGAAACACCCGGTGAATTGGACCGAACGGAAACTATTTTATATTTTACTTTAACTCCCCTGGGATTATCAGGTGCTTGTTGCATGATGGTAGCGCCGGGAGCAATATCGCGGAAAACCAATTTTTCAGTTCTTAATATTTTATCATTTCCTCTCAGGTAGTCTACTTCCACCTCTACCATATCCAACTTATAGGAAGAATTATTATTTAATGTCAATTCAATACCAGAAACTCCACCAAAAGCACTTTTGGAATATTTATTATTTTGTAATGATATCTGGTTTAGGATATTTACCCTGTTGAGTTCTTTGTCCTGATTTATGGCATCAGGTGTATTCTGATCATTGGTATTACCATTTGTTGCTTGTACTTCCTTAGATGTAATGATTGAAGAATTGGAAGAAACTGGAGATTTAATATTTTCTTTACTTGTGTTTTGATTGGTTATGCTATTGGCGATAGGTTTTTCAACTGGAATGGCCACTGTTTTGGGAGACGGAAGAGGTTTGTCCATTTTACTATTGATCTCGTCCAGATTCCCACCTTCCGGTTCACCGGATGATTGTTGCGTGTTTGGTTTGCCGCTGCTGATAGATACCCCTGAAGTATCCTTAGAAATGCTATCAGAGTTTTTAATGAAATAATAACCTGTCAGTATTCCAATGGCGGCTAATGCAATTATGCCTGCTGGCATCCAGAACGGATGTAACCTGCGGGGGCTTGCCGGAGCTACTGGTCTCTCTATTAAATTTGTTTGAGGTTGTCTTAGTGCCGTGTTTGCAACTACGTTTTCACGAAATGAAATCTTTTCCTTTTCGGCTGACCTGATAGTCCGTAATTCATCCAGCAGGGCTTTTTGTGTAGTATCATTAAAATAATATTCCTGTTCATAGCAGGTTTTTATCGCCTGGTAAATTGCATCAGAACCTGCAGTTTTTGTAAGATAGGAATTAGCGCCTGTTTCCATCAACTTAGAGATCATAGAGTGATCATCATGCATGGAAAGTATGATCACTTTTACTTCAGGGTAAATTTTTCTTATTTCCGGTAAGGCGGTGATGCCATCCATAACCGGCATTTGAATATCAAGTAGTATCACATCTGGTTCCGTATGTCTGAGCAGGTTAAGCAATTGCCTCCCATTATCTGCTTCCGCAATTAACGTAACATCATTCTTATAAGCCAGGGCAGCCTTTACTCCAGCTCTGAAGATGGCATGATCATCTGCTATAATAACCTTGATCAAACGGTCGACTCTTTGTTTTTTATCCATCGGAGAAAAGGTTTTGTTCTCTTCTCTTTTTTCTTTGTCCGGTCTTATTCCGGAACCCCTTACATCATTTTCAATGGCACTTTCCCTGGCATCATAGTCATTGCCTGCCGAAATATTTTCAGGAAAAGTTTTATTTTTCGTGAACAAATCCTTTCTTATTCCTTCGTGAGAAAGCGGATTTTTAATTCCACCCCGGGCTGCGACAAACAAGGAATTATGTTCTTGCTCATTATACTGTTGTTCCGCAACAGGCTTATAGCCTGAATTAATTTCCAGCTGTTTTCTGTTGCCGACATTACTGGTCTCTCTGGCAACTTGCCTGTCGGAATTAACTGACTGATCTTTTTGAGCCGCCAATAATGTTTTTATTTCGGGAATTTCTTCCGGGTAGCGCCATGCTGCACTTTTTCCGTCTATCCATACCAGGTCATAAAGTTGAAGTTTGCAGGCTATCAATTCCTGGGCTGTAAAAGGCCCGGATTGCTTGTTATTTCGTAACAGAAAATACATTGACATCAGTTTTGGATTTTAAAGTGCCGCTAATTTTATATGATCCTTCGATCTAAATTTTTAATAAGTTGATGTTTTATTTTTAAAACATGACATGCAAAAAAATCACATGGTATAAAGGAGGGTACATCTTTACATATAAAATTGATCCGCATTTTTATTGCGGAGCAAAACTTAGTATTTCCCGTAATCGATAGAATAGAACAAACTACTCCGGACAAAACCAAAAGTTAAAGTCTGATATCAAACCGGATAAGGGAATGGTAGTAATAAGACCCTTAAAGCTAATTACAATTTATAACCTTGATTTAGGGCCAAAGAATAAATAATCAACAACTTATAAACAGTTTAGCCCAAATCGCCATTTGGGTTATCTTCTTAAAGGATAAAGGTTGGTGCATTTTGCTGGTTTACCTGATAGTATTATTTGTAATTAAAAGGAAATGTATTCAGGTAATTTCAAACCCATTTAGTTGTCCAGTCACAAGTTGTATTTAATGAGTAAACCAGGCTTTGATGAATATTTCTTTTCCTGCAAAGAATATAATTCGAAATATAGCCGGTAATATATTTAAAGAGAGGATAAATAAAATTTCTGAAGTATGGAAATGTTAGAATAATAGTGCCTCTTTATCGTAATAAAACTGTTGTCCCTTTTCTCCTGTATAAATAATTATCTACTCCAAGGCCTTCTACCACCCATACCACCACTTGTGCTGATTGAGGAGTCCCGTTTAAGGTGCCATCCCAACCAGGCAGGTCCGTCTTCGATTCAAATAATAAATGACCCCAGCGGTTGAATATTTTGAAATAACGCACCTCTTTTATACCCATTAACAGGGGGCGTAAATAATCATTCCGACCGTCGCTGTTCGGACTAAAGGCATTAGGTACATATATTTCAGCCTTCCTGGCCGTTTTTACCAATTGTGTATCCACAGTCAGGCATCCACTTGCCGTTCTTAATTCAATTGTATATAATTGTTCGGAAGGTCCATTAAACACTGGAGTATAACTTGTACTGGTATTTAAGGAAGTGCCGGGAAGCCATAAAATATTATCACCAAGCTTTCTTGCTTTTAAATCAAACGGAAGATCGATAACAGCATATTGAACAGGATATCTGATGCCGGGAACAGGGTTATCAATCCTTATCGTTTGCTTTGAAGTTGACACTCTGCATCCTTCTTCATTATAAAGTATTGCATGATAGATACCGCTTTGGTTAACCCGGTAATCAAAGTTGCCAGCGCCGGATATCCGCTGGTTATCTTTATACCATTCTATGATGTCCCCTGAACCTACACGTAGTATGCTGCTATCCTTGCTGTCGGAACAGTATAAAGCGCTGCCTATTACCTGGATGGTGCTATCCAGAAAAAGGGCCTGTACAATCACTGTATCCTTATCTACGCATCCACCTCCGGCATTGCTGGTAGTAAGAACATATTGGGTAGTAATTTCCGGGGCGGCAAAGGGATTTGATTGTTTGGGATCAGATAATGCTGTAGCCGGATTCCAGCTATACGCTAAACCGGGAATGGAATTAACTCCGAGCTGAACGGATTCGCCGTTGCAGGAGATCTTATCTTCACCTGCACGTGATCTAAGGGTTAAAGTATCGGCAAGCCTGGCGTATAATGTATCTGTACATCCATAGCCATCATATGGCACTACTTCTACAGCATAGGTAGTACCCGACACCGGAAGAGGAGAAAACGAAATGGTTTGTTGTGAGCCGACTACCCGGGTAAAAATATTATTGTACCATGTATACTTCTGGTATCCGTATGGGGCTGTTACATTAAGAAATTTGTCATCGGGACAATAAGCAGCACCTACAAACTCACTACTGCATTCTGTATTTACATCTATATAGGCATACCCGAAATGGCGCCTGAATGTGCAATCGGCAGTTTTAAAAAAAAGGCGGATCTTTTTGCCGGCATGCCCGTTTAAATTGATGGAAACTGCTGACCAGTCTTTGCACCACACCGGAGTATTTCCGCTTGGATTTGGTGATAAATAAAACCCGGGTAATAAGGAGCCATAAGGAATAAAAGTAAATGAAGAACATTCTATCAGCGTGTTATCCGTTACGTTTGTAATTTCAATCACCAGCCTGGGTTGCTGGAAAATTTCGTGGTGAGGATCCTGGAATACTACGGCATAATGGTAAATTAGTGAGTAAACGTTTTGGTTCGCCGGAATAGTAAATTCGTATGATAAACCTTCCGCTTCAGTTTCAGCCAGGTCATTACCTAACCTGATGGATTTACCACTGCCATTTGGACAATTGACCGGGAATCCGCCATATGGATCCCTTTCATTCGCCGAGTTTTTTGAATACATGGTATGGCGTCCTGCAATGGGGCCACCGGAGGGATATAAAGAAATTTCATTTTCCCTGTTAAAAACTGCTGAGGTTCCGATATAGCAATTCCAGCCATTGAAAGTCCCTGACTCAAAATCTATATTCTCAGGGCAATTTTGTGCCTGCACATGAAATAAACCCGGGCTAAAAATGCATCCCAGCAAAAGAAGAAATGAAAAAGTAAAATGTAACCGCATATTATTCCAGTAATGAATAAAAAATAAAACTGCGTTTACCAGGGTCGTGAAAATAAAGATAAAGCTTAATTCCTTAGCCTTGATGATTGTTATTAGTATCCCTTTTTTAATCGGGATTCATTGATCAGAGGTTGCCGTATTCAGAAGGATAAAAGTTTTTTCAACAAAATGGAAGTGATCAGGACTATTCATTTGTCCTTCATTGCATTATTTTTCAAATGGCATTAATTTAATCAAATATCCCTTATTCCTGCAAAAAAGGGAATGATAGGAGAATTAGTAAACTAGTTCAGATATCAGTAAATAAATAATAAAAAAAACGCCTGACTTGCATTAAACAAATCAGGCGGACAGTTGAGTTGTAATTTGTTTAGTCTTTCTTAATATTGATCAAGGCTCTCCTGTTCCTGCTGCGGCCATCGGCATTATCCCGGCCATTGATCATTTCCATTTCTATAGGGCAACAAGCACCAAATGATTCAAAACTGATCCTGTTAGGATCAATTCCTTTTTCAACCAGGTAATCGGCGCAGGCGCGGGCACGTTTATCAGACAAAATTTTATTGTATTCTTCTGTTCCCCGGCCATCTGTATAGCCAGATATCTGAATGGTAGCAACGCTATCTTCATAAAGAACCGAATAGATAGAATCGAGTTGCATCATTCCCCTGTCTTTCAGATTGCTTTTATCAAAATCAAAATAAAGAGTAACTACATTTTCCGGCTTAATAACCAATTTCTTTTCCATACAAATAGGTTCATTTGAAAAAACATCAACCAACCAACCGGTATCATCATTTCCGGTGATGGTAACACTGCTTATTTTTTCCTTATACAATTCCTTGCCCAGGATCAATTGTTGTTCGTCTGCATAACCGGAAATTTCAAATTGGTAAGTACCATCACTTGCTGTTTTTGTAGATACTACTTTGCCTGATACGCTCTTCATTATTACTTCCACATCTGCAATAGGTTCATTGTTTTTGCAATCCTGTACAATCCCTTTTATTAAATTTTTCTTTGGTGTTTTGGTTATCGTGTATGTTTCAAGACAACAATCAGATCCCCGGTCTGAACTAATAATGGCCTTACTCAGTAAAGTGCCTTTTTCCGGCGCAAAAAAGTAAAGGTCGTCACGTGAGGAGTTGACGGGATAGCCCATGTTATTTGGTTTTTCCCAATTCATATCCCATCCTTTTGAAGTAAAAAGATCAAAACCACCCATACCTGGTATTCTATCTGATGCAAAAACAAGAGAATGACTTGAACTATGATAAAAAGGCGCTTGTTCATTGGCGGCCGTATTTATTATTTCACCAGCGTTCACCGGTTCAGCTGCGCTGCCATCAGGTTGTAAAACAGATACCCATATATCAAAGTTTCCTGATCCTCCGGGTCTGTCGGAGGAAAAGAATAAATACTTTCCTTCAGCTGAGCAGAATGGTTGCTTGCTGTTATACACTTCATTGTTAACTAAAGGAAGTATTACAGGAATCCCCCAACCCGAATCTGTCTTTGTTGAATAATATATGGATGATACAGACTGGCCCTTTACTTTTTTCCATTGGGTAAAATATAAATAATCCCCGTTAGCACTTAAACAAGCCGTCCCCTGGTTTAATGAAGCATCCATCCCGTTTATCGTAACAGGTATTACATTTTGCAAATTGCCTTCAACGAGAGTAGAATAAAATAAACGATTATGATAAGGATTAACACCGGGCGTTACAATAGAATCGATCTTTGTACTGGTAATCATTAATTGACTTCCCTGTATAGCGGCAGGTGCATAAATTCCTTTTTCCTGTCCACCTGCTGAAACAATTTTGTGTACATCAAATAATATAGAATCAGGCCGGTTGACCTGTCCTTTTATAAATCGAATTGTTTCCAACTCGTTTTCTGCTGATTGCTGATAAGGATTGATTGTACCAGCAATTGTGCTGAGAAATTGGGTAGCGTTTTCTTCGGCCTCACTATAACTGCCCAGGCTTCTCTGGCATACTGAGTACCAGTAAATGGCTGAAGCAGTATTTTTCAGGATCAGCTTCAAAGCATTCTTTATACCGGTCTGCTGCTTCCTGCCAGTAGTTGGCCATACGATAGCTTTCAGCCTGTTTATAAAGAATATCATATTTACTCATGTTGTTTCCAATGACATCCGTTCTGTTTTTTTTGCTGTTCAGGGGGAAGCCTGTTGGCGCCTTTTGTTTCACCGGGGGATGTAGAAATTGTTCATACAATCCGGCCGCTGTAAAATAATCGCCTGATGAAAAATATTTGTCGGCCAATAACAACCGGCTGTCTGCCTGTGCCCGGGCCTGTATGATAGCGATATTTGCTAATATGAATAATAAGAAATAGTTCCCGGTATTTTTAAATACAACGTAATGCAGGAATTTTATCTTAGTTTTTTTTATGGTTTGAAGAGTGTTCATATTATTATAATGAAACTTTTATGTAATGCTGTTTACCGATTTATTCAGTATCATTTTTACAAACGGGGACAGCGGATAAAATCAAAAATGCTTTTGGTTCCTTTTCGTTTAATATATGAAAGGCTTAACTCAAAACTGTTTACGTTTCGCGACATGGCTCCCAGCTTTGAGGTATTTACATCATAGCTTAAACCAATTAATAAATTTCGCCAGTCAACACCAACAAAAGGAGCAACAGCATCCTTGTAGCGATAATAACCGCCGATCATCATATCCGTTTCTTCATTTACATTCATCTGAACATATGTTCCAAGCATCGTTTCTCTGGCCGTACCCTGTTGCATATATAATACATGCGGTACTATACTGAACCGGTCTGACATATTAAAACTCAGGCCACCGTGAATAGTATACCGAAGGGGTATCGTATTCAATTCGGAACTCTGTGTGCTGATGATGGGATCCTTTGGTTTGTTAATATGAAAAAAGGATACGCCACCAAATGCATTTACATTTTTTCCAGGAGTGGCATCGTAATATAAAACGCCGGTGCCCATATCCAGTGTAGTGGCAGATGTGGTGGCAAAGGTTTCAGTAGACGCATTACCGGCATTATACCCGGTAATCGGATTCCATTGCTCACCCCATTTAAATTTCGATTGGTCAACCCGGCGACTAATAATTCCGGCCTGCATTGCAAATACAAGTCGATGGTTATTTTCTTTTCCGAATTTTACTCCTGTATAGGCAACAGAAGCATAGGTATTGAAATAATTAAACCCGGCATCCCCGGCTGATTGGTTCATCATGTTTACACCCAACGATATATTTTTATTTGTTCGGGTGTCAAAAGATATACCGGTTGTTTTATAAGGTTTATCAATTCCTCCCCACTGGCTCCTGTATATAGATGAAACGCGGTAATCGCCGTCGCTTCCACCGGCCATTGCAGGATTAACATACATAGGGTATGTGTAATTTTGGGTAAAATGTGGATCTGTTTGAGCTACTGCCTGCTGCAATGACAGGATCACGACACAAGTGGTGAGCAGAGTTAGTTTCATAAGTTTATTTTCTTTTTCAATAACCATTAGCTTTTTCATAGCAGGATATTCTTTCCTGATTACATATTCTTGTTACTGGTGTTTGAGGAATTTGTAATCCTACCTTACCAGCGTAATTGAACCTTTCATATTTACTTTTCTTCCATCCAGTAATTCTGCTTTTAACACATAAACATATACACCGACCGGCTGGGCCTTGCCGCGTTGATTTCCATCCCATCCTTTTGTGCGGTTGTTTATTAATTCAACCTGTTCTCCCCATTGGTTAAAAATTCTCATCTCCAGTTTTACTATGTAGTTGCCATATACATACAACACATCATTCTTTCCATCGCCATTGGGTGAAAAGATGTTGGGAACAAACACATCTTTGCTCAGAGGCTTCACAGAAACATTATACGTTTTGGCTGCACCGGCACAACCGTTCAAGGATGGAGTGACAGATATGGTAGCCATTACATCTGCGTCATTTCTGTTTGTTGCTGTAAACGAAGGAACATTTCCTGAACCGGATGATGCTAAGCCTATGGATGAATTTGTATTATTCCAGTTGAAGTTTGCGCCTGCAGGCGTTCCTGAAAGAGATGTGGCAGGTATTACTGACCCATCATAAACGGAAGTATCTGCAATCGCATTAACAGAAGGAGTGGGCGAAACAGTTACGGTAAATGTGACCGTTGGTTTTGCACATTGTCCTGCGGCAGAAGTAAAGGTGTAAACACCAGAGACCTGGTTGCTTACCGTTGCCGGGCTCCAGGTACCTTTAATGCCATTGGTAGATGTTGTTGGTAAAGCAGGAACAGCCGAGCCGGAACAAACGGTTAATGTGGTTCCAAAACTAAATACCGGTGTCAGAATAGGATTTACAGTTACTGTAAATGTAGTTGACCGGATACACTGATCCGCCGGTGCCGATGCTGTAAATGTATATATAGCACTGGCCTGGTTGCTTACTATAGCCGGGCTCCAGCTACCATCATATCCATTTTCCGATGTGGCAGGTAAGGGTGGAACAATTCCTCCGGTACAAACTGATAAGGTAGTGCCAAAGGTGAAATTTGGTGTTATACCTGGAGTTACCGTTACATTAAAGTTTACTATAGAGCCGCATTGACCAGGTGCCGGAGTAAATGTGTATGTTCCCGAAGCCTCATTATCGACAATTGCGGGATTCCAGGTACCGGTTATTCCATTGTTTGAGGTAGTGACCAAAGTGGGAACAGAATTTCCGGAACAAATGGTAAGGCTAGTGCCGAAGTCAAATGTTGTTGTTACAATCGGATTTACCGTAACAGTTAATGTGGCACTAATAGCGCATTGACCGGATGAAGGAGTAAAAATATATGTTGCTGAATTTTGGTCATCAATAGCAGAAGGACTCCAGCTTCCTGAAATACCATTAGTTGAACGGGCAGGTAATACCGGAGTAGTACCACCTTTACATATACTTAATGAATTGCCAAAACTAAAGGTTGGCGGAATATTAGGGTTTACGGTAACATTAAATGTTGCAGCAACAGCACACAATCCGGATGATGGAATAAAATTGTAAACAGCCGAATTCTGATTATCAACTGAGGAGGTATTCCATGAACCCGTAATGCCATTATCAGAAGTAGAAGGCAAAGAAGGAACAGAAGCACCTGCACAAATGGTTAATGAAGTGCCAAAACCAAATACGGGTATTATGTTAGGATCGACTATAACTGAAAAACTTGCTGTGAGTGGCACATAACCCGGCTGACGGAGTAAATGTATAAGTTCCTGAATTTTGATTGCTAACAGAGGCCGGGCTCCAGGAACCAGTGATACCATTTACTGATGTAGTTACTAAAGGCGGCACAGCAGCTCCTGCACAAATGGTTAATGAAGTACCAAAACTAAATATAGGTGCTACGTTTGAATTGACCGTTACACTAAATGTTGTCGTTGAAGTACACAATCCGGGGTCAGGAGTAAATGTGTAAACTCCTGAATTTTGATTGTCAACTGATGAAGGACTCCAGGATCCGTTAATGCCATTATTTGAAGTAGCCGGAAGTATGGGTACACTACCATCTGTACAAATAGTCAGGGAAGTTCCAAAACCAAAGGCAGGTGTTATAGTTGGGTTTACGGTAACTGAAAATGTTTCAGAGTTTGCACACATGTCTAAAGTGGGAGTAAATGTGTAAGTGCCGGAACTTTGGTCATCAACAATTGCTGGGTTCCATGTTCCGGTAATGGCATTATCTGATGTACCGGGTAATGCAGGTACAATTTCTCCCGCGCAAATAGTAAGCGATGTACCAAAACTAAAAGTGGGAGTTATTTTTTGATTTACTGTTACCGAAAAAGTAGTTGATGGTGCACACAATCCCGGAGTAGGAGTAAAGGTATAAACCCCCGAACTATAATTTTTTACAGTTGTGGGACTCCAGGTGCCTGTGATTCCGTTTGTTGAGGTAGTGGAAAGAGCGGGCACAGAACCACCATCACAAATTGTCAGCGAAGTTCCAAAACTAAAAGTTGGTGTAATATTCTGATTTACGGTAACAGCAAAGGTGGCGGTAAAAAAACATCCAGATGAAGGAGTAAATGTGTATACTTCCGAATTCTGATTGTCTATAGTCGCCGGATTCCATGTTCCGTTTATTCCATTTACTGATATGCCCGGTAAGGAAGGTACAGGACCACCTGCGCAAACCGACATGGATGTGCCGAAGTTAAAAACGGGTTTAATATTATTCGTTACCGATACATTAAATGTAATTGGAGAAGCACATTGAAATGGTACAGGTGTAAATGTATAGGTTCCGGAATTTTGGTTTCCTACATTTGCCGGACTCCAGGTGCCACTGACTCCATTGTCTGAAGTTGCAGGCAATGCCGGTACTGATTCTCCTGCACAAATAGTTAGAGATGTGCCAAAACTAAACGCAGGAATTATATTCGGGTTAACGGTAACAGAAAAAGTAACTGCGGTAGCACACAATCCCGATGTTGGGGTAAATGTGTAGGTAGCTGAATTCTGATTGTCAACTGAAGCCGGACTCCATGTGCCAGTTATACCATTGGTTGAAGTGGTCGGCAGAGCAGGAACTGCCTCTCCCGCACAAATAGTCAATGTAGTTCCAAAGCTGAATGAAGGCGGTATATTCGGACTCACGGTTACCTTAAAAGTTGCTGTGGTTGCACATAATCCAGGTGTAGGAGTAAATGTATAAGTTGCTGAATTTTGATCGTCAACGGTTGACGGGTTCCATGTGCCGGCAATACCATTATCCGACGTTGAAGGCAACAGGGGAACACTTTTTCCTGCACAAATAGTGAGAGATGTTCCAAAACTAAAGCTGGGCGGAATATTTGGACTTATTGTAACACTAAAAGAAAAAGACGTTGCACATAATCCTGCTGTAGGTGTAAAAATGTAGGTTCCGGAATTTTGGTTATCAACTGCAGCCGGACTCCAATTTCCTGTAACGCCGTTATCTGAAGTTCCAGGCAATGTAGGTACTGATTCTCCTGCACAAATTGTGAGCGAGGTGCCAAAACTAAACGTTGGCGGTACGTTTGGATCTACCGTAACTGAAAAAGTTGCCGTGGTAGCACATAAACCTGCTGTAGGCGTAAAAGTATAAGTTGCTGAATTTTGATCGTCAACAGTTGATGGGCTCCATGTGCCGGTAATTCCATTTGTAGAAGTACCGGGAAGCGCAGGAACCGGAGCGCCTGCACATACAGTTAGCGAATTTCCAAAGCTGAATGTTGGTGGAATATTTGGATTTACTGAAACGGTAAAAGTAGTTATGGTTGCACAAAAACCGGAAGCAGGAGTAAATGTATATGTTCCCGGATTCTGATTGTCAACTGTTGCAGGGCTCCACGTGCCATTAATATTGTTTGTTGATAAATTGGGTAGGTTGGGCACTGAACCTCCTGCGCAAATGGTGAGAGAAGTGCCAAATCCAAAGCTTGGAATTGTCCTGGGTATTACTGTAACATTTATTGTGCTTGTTAATCCGCACTGCCCCGAACCAGGAGTAAATGTATATGAACCTGAAGATTGGTTATTAATTACAGCCGGGTTCCATGTTCCGCTTATTCCATTGATGGAAGTGCCGGGAAGTACAGGGGGGGTGGTGCCTGCGCAAAAAGCCGCTACACGTGGAAAAGTAGGTGTAAACACCGGGTTCGATAAAATGATACCGGTAAAAAGGTCGGTAGTACAGCCATTAATCAGCAATTCAAAATCGGAATATACACCGGCATTCAAGCCACTTAAGATTACCTGGCCTGTTCCGTTTGCAAGCAGGTTAACAGGTCCAACAGCTACTCCATCATCGGTATAGGAAAGGGAGTAAGCCGCGTTGGCTACTAATCCGCTTATGGTTACAGAGCCTTCCGTTCCATTGCAGGTTGTCGGATTATAGCTAGCCAGATCTGGTTCCTGAATGGAAAAAAAAGCTTTGTAATTATTACCACTATTATTCAAAACCACCGTTTCATCGCATAACAAAGGTGTAACTGAAGAGCCCGTTACATCATAATATACTTCAAGCACATAATTTCCGGGAGGAAATGCAGTAAGGTTTACTGGAGAATAAGGAGTAGTTGTTCCATTAGGAATTACACGATTCCATTTTTGATCACCAGGCTGGCAAGTACCACCGGATCCGTATTGACCACTGGGAACATCACAGTTATCTACCAGCGGAATATCCATCGAATTGAAGGAACCTGGTGCACCTGATTGAGGATAGATGCGATAATACAAATGAACATTACATACATTTCCGATCACAGCGTTTTTAAAAGTCTTCACTTCTGCACCGCTCAATATTAGGCTGTTTGAATTTCTTGTGTGCACTCCAAGGCTGGCATTGTTAAATACATTTGCTGGCGGTCCTGATAAATCAGCCGCATTACCTGATGTATTAAAAAAGTTACTTTGATTACAATCCGTCAACCATACGGCAGAAGAAACAGTTCCAAATGTTTGACCCCGGGATTGAATACAGAAGAATACAACGCACAATAATGCAATGAAGATAGAGCGGGATATTGGTTTCATAGAAAATGGAAATTAGGCGGAAATACTTGGCTTTTATCGATTTTCGTCGTAAATGTAATAATTCAATCATGATTTTCTGCGAGTATTTGTACCTGTTATTTTTAAGTAAGTTTCCGCCAAAAGGTTCTTTTCGGTAATAGAATACATTTTAAAATAGTAGCGGCACATCTTCTCGCCTAAAAATTAAAATTGAATTTTTTGGATAAAAAAAATCTTGTTATTTCATTTTGGAATTTGTTACTACGTAAAAATCCGGGTCATAAAATTTTACACTTATAGCATAACACTTAACTTACATTCATGCTATTCTATATTATAAAAAAGTTGATTTATAGTTCCCTTGTCCTGGTAGGGGTGGTGGTGCTGGTCTTTCTTTTATTCCAGGGTTTCGGCGATCCGTCCAGGTTAATCATGGGACAGTCGGGGGATGCCGCTACCCAGGCCAATATCAGGAAGGAATTATACCTTGATCAGCCGAAATGGAAACAATTTGTTTATTATCTCAACGACGTTTCACCAATAAGCATTCATAGCAAGGAAGAAATATTGAATAAAAAATTGAAAGGATTTTTTATTGGAAATGAAAAGAAAGTTGGTCTCAAAATTCCTTACCTGCGCAAATCCTATCAAAGTAAAAGAGAAGTAGGCAGCATATTGATGCAGGTATTGCCAGGAACCCTGATGCTTGCATTCGCAGCTATGCTGATCGCTGTGATGATTGGAATTCCTCTTGGAGTATTGGCTGCCATAAAGCAAAACACCTGGATAGATACTACAGCCATATTTACAAGTATTGCAGGTATATCGGCACCGTCATTCTTTATGGGAATTATCATTGCCTATTTGTTTGGATTTTTATTAAGTGATTGGACCGGCCTGCATATTTCCGGCAGTTGGTTCGAAATTGATGATGTGACGGGACAGAAAAATTTATCCATGCAAAATCTTATTCTGCCCGCTATTACGCTGGGCATACGACCCCTGGCAATCATTACTCAGCTTACCCGCAGCGCCATGCTGGATACACTGGACCAGGATTATATTCGCACAGCTTATGCAAAGGGATTAAGTCAAAGAAAAGTAATATGGAAGCATGCATTGCGAAATGCATTGAACCCTGTAATAACTGCAGTTACCGGTTGGTTTGCCGAGCTTTTGGCCGGCGCTTTTTTTGTAGAGTATATATTCGGGTGGCAGGGAATTGGGAAAATAACAGTTGATGCATTAGAGAAATTAGACTATCCCGTTGTGATGGGCTCCGTATTGATTTCAGCCACTTTTTTTATTCTGATCAATATACTGGCTGATATTTTATATGGTGTTATAGACCCCAGGGTGAGATTAGAATAATAAAGTTGTTGCAAATGTCTTTACCTTCTGTTCTATAAAAATTGGTAGTGATAGAAAATAGCCATTTATTGAGTGTCTATTTTAATAAGTTGTATATATACTTTCATACTTACTCATGCTCAATTGATTTGTATATTTAAAATTGCGATGTTTTTTTTTAGAAATTTGGCGGGCTTATAGAAGGTGTTTTTGAAAATATTTATTTCATGAAGAATGTATTAACCAACCAACGCATATTGTCTATAGATACATTCCGGGGTATTACAATCCTGGTAATGATATTTGTAAATGATGTAGCAGGAGTTGCCGGTATTCCTGCCTGGATGAAACATATGCCGGCAGATGCTGATACCATGACATTTGTTGACATAGTTTTCCCTGCCTTTTTATTTATAGTAGGTATGTCAATTCCTTTTGGTATTAATAACCGGCTGGCCAGGGGAGATTCTTTTTTAAAGCTGCAGGGGCATATATTATGGAGAACCCTGGGCTTACTGGTACTGGGAGTATTTATGGTAAATGGCGAGAGTGGTTTTAATGAAGAGGCCATGGGCATGTCTGGTGCTGTTTGGTCATTGCTTTTTTATGTATGCGTCATTTTAGTTTGGAACGTTTATTATTTTAAGAATAAACGTTGGGCTTACTTGTTAAGGTCGGCAGGAGCAATCGGGTTGATTTTTCTGGCGTTTGTTTACCGCGGGGGCGAGGATGGTACGCAGGGATTGACACCTCAATGGTGGGGTATACTGGGACTTATCGGGTGGGCTTATTTATTCAGTTGTATTATTTATCAATTATCCCGGGGACATATTATTCTTTTATTGTTGGCCATAGCAGTTTGCATAGCATGGTATGCAATCAGTAGGTCAGACGATGTGAAAGATATAATTGTTTGGCAATGGATGGCAAAAAGAGCAGGCCATGCTTCTCATACATGCATAGTATTATGCGGAATAGTATTATCCCTTTTATTCTTTGACAAAAAGGTTGATTATAGTATAGCCACCCGTTTTTTTTATGCGGGATTATTTGCGCTGGCTTTAGCCATTGCCGGGTATATGCTCAGGCCTTACTACACTATTTCAAAAATTTATGCAACGCCATCATGGAGCCTTTATAGCGCCGCTATTTGCTGTGTTCTGTATGGTTTTTTATATTGGTACACTGATATTTTAAAAGTAAATAAGTGGACCCGCTTCTTTCAACCGGCAGCTTCAAATCCATTACTCGTTTATATTCTTCCGGCTATAATAATGTATTTGCAAATCTTGCTAGGATTGCATTTTATGCCGGCTGCGTTTCACCAGGGAATATTGGGAATTGCATGGTCTTTATTTTTTTCCATCCTGGTTATGGTCATGGTCATGGGATTAAATAAATTAAAGATCAGGTTGCAACTATAAATTTTCTACCGAATTCTGATGCAAATAGTGCAGGAGAGTAACGGATGGAAATTATATATTATTTGATACAAGATTTAGTTCTTATTATTCATTGTATTTGATTTGCCAGGAAACCTATCTGGCTTGCTATATGTTAAGTCCATGTTACGAACAAGGAATTACATCCTTTTTATTTTATAACTTTTTCGATTATAAATCAGGTATAACCAGGCTGCTTTTTCAATGCATTGGTTTAACCCGTAACTTTCCGGAAATATCTGCTCCCATGCGAAGATTAGTATTAACCGTTTCCTGTGTTCTCATTGTATATTTTTTATTTGCACAACGTTTTGGAGGTACGCCTCCTTCTGTTAAATGGAAACAGATCAACACGGATTCCGCAAGAATTATTTTCCCTTCCGGTCTCGATAGCCAGGCCCAGCGGGTAGCTGCATTAGTACATTACCAGGCCAGTCAAAACCCGGTTTCTTTGGGCGATCAATTAAGAAAGATCGATATCGTATTACAAAATCAAACAACGATCGCTAATGGCTACGCAGGCATGGGTCCATTCCGCAGCGAATATTACCTTACACCTTCCGTAAATAATTTTGAATTGGGTAGTATTTCCTGGGCAGATGGTCTGTCTCTTCACGAATACCGGCACGTACAACAATTCAATAATTTTAGAAATGGTATCAGCAAATTAATGGCTGTTTTATTTGGGCAGGAAGGGTATTCACTTGCCATGAATGCTAGCGTACCGGATTGGTTTTTTGAAGGAGATGCCGTCTATAATGAAACCGTTTTATCAAAGCAGGGAAGAGGGCGTTTGCCACTTTTTATGAATTCGTATCCTGCAATCTGGAATGCAGATAAAAATTATTCCTGGATGAAACTGCGAAACGGATCATTTAAAGATTATGTACCGGATCACTACAACCTGGGTTACGTACTGGTCAATTATGGCTACGAAAAATATGGTTTGGATTTCTGGGCGAAAGTGACGAAGGATGCCAGCTCATTTAAAGGTTTATTTTATCCCTTTCAGCATGCTGTAAAAAAACATGCGGGAGTGAGTTATCAAACATTTCGTAAGGAAGCCTTTGATTATTACAAGAAATTAAATAGCGAACGACAGTCCACTCAAACAAATGAAAAGACTTCATTAACCAGTCCGGAACTGTTAAACCCCAACGATAGAAAGGAAAAAGATATAACTCCGCTAAACCGGAAATATGTTACAAATTATACATTCCCTTATTCTGTTTCACCAGATTCTTTATTGTACCTGAGATCCAGTTACAGGCACCGTCCTGCATTTTATATTAAGGATGACAAGGGGAATCATAAACTGCGGGTAAAAGATATTTCAATAGATAACCAATTTTCATACAGGAATGGCAAAATAGTTTATGCTGCTTATGAAAATGATGCCCGCTGGCGATGGAGAGATTATAGCGTTATCAGGTTGCTGGATATAGAAAGCGGTCATCAAAAAACCATTACAAAAAAGTCAAAATATTTTTCGCCCGATATATCAGCCAGCGGAAAAAAGATTGCGGCTGTGGAAATAGCTCTTAATGGAAAAAGCGAGATACATATACTGGATGCATCCTCTGGTGAAGTTGATAAAAAGATAGACAACAATGAAATTAGTTTGTTTACTGATCCAAAATTCATAAGTGAAGATTCGCTGGTAGCGGCTGCTCGTTTCAGGGATGGAACCATGGCGCTGATAGTTCTTGATCTGAAAGAAGATAAAATGGTACGGATCACTCCTCCTTCCTATAATGTGGTAGGTTACCCATCCGTTTATAATACCCAGGTTTATTTCACGGCATCATTCGGCGGTAACAATAACGTATTTGCATTAAAATTGGATGATGGGAAGATATATAAGGTCACGTCCGGTGAAGGAGGAGACTATTTTGTAAATGCTGCTGAGGGTAAAATAACCTGGTCAAATTTTACCGCTGAGGGGTTTCAATTAAAGCAAAGAGAAAATGGGACTGAAATCTTTAGCGAGAATAGTTTTACTGATACTATGCAGATGGAGAATATTTACCCGGTAAGCCATAGCCAGACCATTACCGATATTCTTTCAAAAGATTTTTCAAACCGCAAGTTTCCTGTTGGCAAATACAAAAAAGCAACCCGCCTGTTAAATTTTCATAGCTGGCGACCTTATTATGAAGACCCTGAATTTACATTTTCATTATATGGTCAAAATATACTGAATACATTAGAAACTGAATTATACTATTTGTACAATCAAAATGACAATACCAACGCAGTTGGTTTCAGAACAGTATATGGAGGTTTTTTCCCGTATATAAATGCCGGAACGCAATACACTTTCGACAGGTCACAGGTTTCTGCTAATAAATTACGCGTATGGGATCAGCTGGATACCAGGGTCGGGTTAAGTATACCTCTCCGTTTTACCAGCGGACGAACAATTAAAAGTTTTACGGCGGGCACCGATTATGTTTACAGGAATGATCGGATAAAGGGACCTGCAAAATTAGATTTCGTCAATAGCAATTTCAGTTACCTTTCACACAGGTTATCATTTAGCCAGCAAATTGAATCCGCCTTGCAACATATATATCCTCGCTTAGGTTATACAGTGTCCGGGCGATATAATCATGCTATTACGAAATATGACAGCTGGCATTTACTTGGAAATACATCTTTGTTTCTGCCTGGCTTTGCTTCCACACATAATTTGGTATTGACAGGTGCGTTCCAGGAAAGAGATACGCTTGATGCCCTTTTTGGCAACCAGTTTTCATATTCCAGGGGATACAACGAAGGTAATTTTGCAAGAATGTGGAGAGCCTCTGCCAATTATCATTTTCCTTTATTATACCCTGATTGGGGGTTTGCTAATATTTTATATTTCCAGCGATTGAGGGCTAATGCTTTTTTTGATTTTACCAGGGTGTATTCAAGAGATAAATTGAATACGGCCGATCAACGAAGTGCAGGCGGCGAAATTTATTTTGATACCAAGTGGTGGAATCAATACGAACTCACTTTTGGTTTCCGGATCAGCCGGCTTCTTGATGAGGATCTTTTTTCAAAATCAAAACAAACGGTATTTGAATTTATTTTGCCCGTAAGTATTTTACCAAGATAAAGTGATATCAGGATAGAAATTGTGCATTAAGTAAAAGCAGATTTAATTCAGGTTTTCAAGACTTTCTTTAATTGCTTTTATTTTTGTTTCCGCATCTGCTTTTTTATTCCGTTCAATTTCTACTACTTCCGGTTTTGCATTCTGAATAAATCGTTCGTTGCTTAGTTTTTTTTCTACCGAAACCAGGAAACCTTTATAATATTCAAGATCCTTTTGCAGTTGTTCTATTTGGGAGCTTGTATCCAAAGGAGTATTTGTGCCGATAAAGAATTTATCTTTTTGAATAACGACGTTTATCGAATTATTTACCGGGGTTTCAGTATAATTTATAGAATCAGCATTTACCTGCCTGGCCAGTATAGATTCTATCCTTGTATAAACTTTATGGTCCTGGCTGAGAATATGGAGCTTGATGGCTTCCCTGGGTTTTAGTTGAGCCTTATTCCGGGCATCCCGGATACCGGTGATTACTTCTTTTAATACAGTTCCTGCTTTTAATATTTTTTCGTTTTTATCTCCTATAGCAGAATATTGTTTTACAGCTAAATCATCATCCTGTAGTTTGAGCAGGTGATATATCTCTTCCGAAACAAATGGCATAAAGGGATGAAGCATTTGCATCAGTTGCTCAAAATAACTGACTGTTTGATTATAGATTTTTGAATCTATAGGTTGTTCAAATCCCGGCTTCACCCATTCGAGGTACCAGCTACAGAAATCATCCCAGATCAGGGAGTAAATTGTTTTCAATGCTTCACTTAATCTGAAATTCTGAGTACAAGCGGTCAACTTCAGCTCTTACTTCATTCAGCCTGTTTTCAAACCATTCGACTGCAAAATTTTTACTGGGTTCCTGAAGCGGAGACTCCAACTTGATTTGCCTCCCACATTTTTACCAGCTTAAGGGCATTCCATATCTTATTATTAAAATTTCGTCCCTGTTCACAACTGCTTTCATCAAATAAAAGATCATTGCCTGCAGGAGAAGAAATCATAATACCAAATCGAACAGCATCGGCTCCATATTTATCAATCAACTCAGCAGATCAGGCGAGTTGCCCAATTGCTTACTCATTTTTCTTCCCTGCTTATCCCGTACCATTCCGGTGAAATATACATCGCTGAATGGTTTTTCATCCATGTATTCCATACCCGCCATGATCATTCGTGCTACCCAGAAGAAAATAATATCCTGCCCCGTAACCAATACAGAAGTAGGATAATAATATTTTATTTCTTCATTGCCGGGATTGCTGATGCCTTTAAAAACTTCCATAGGCCATAGCCAGGAAGAAAACCAGGTATCCAATACATCTTCATCCTGGGTCAATTGCAGCATTGGTAACCTTGAATATTTTTCCTGTGAATTGTTCTTTCGCCTTCTTCTTCCGATTCTGCTACCTACAAATCTTCCATCTTTATCATACCAGGCAGGAATTTGCTGTCCCCACCAAAGCTGGCGGCTGATGCACCAGTCCTTTACATTTTCGAGCCAATATTTGTAAGTGGCCAAAAATTTTTCACCGGGATGAATTTTTATTCTTCCTTCAGTTACTTCTTTCAAGGCAGGTTCAGCCAGGTTCTTTCATTTTTACAAACCACTGGGTAGAAATCCGTGGTTCAACTACTGCATTGGCTTCGTTGGGAAAAACCAAGTCGGGTAGTATAATCTTCTTCTTTTACTAATAGCCCTTCGGCTTTAATTGCTCAACAGCTTTCTTTCTTGCTGCAAATCGATCGAGGCCAACAAATACTTGCGCAGCTTCACTAAGTGTACCATCTTCATTGAGTGTATCTATGATTTCGAGATTATGTTTTAATCCGAGATTATAATCATTGATATCATGTGCCGGAGTAACTTTCAATGCACCGGTTCCAAATTCTTTATCTACATATTCATCAAAGATCACTGGCACTTTCCGGTTTACCAAAGGAACGATAACTGAATTTCCCTTTGAGGTGAGCATATCGTTCATCAGTAGGATTTACACATACCGCTGTATCACCCATGATCGTTTCGGGTCGTTGCGTGGCAATAGTAATGAATCCGGAGCATGACTTACGGATCTGCCATTCTCATCAACAACTTTGTATTTTACATAATATAATTTGCCGGCAATATCTTTGTATTCCACTTCTTCATCACTTAAGGCCGTTTTTGCCGCCGGATCCCAATTGATCATCCGGGCGCCACGATATATGGATCCTTTATTGTACAGATCAACAAAAACTTTAATTACTGCTTTATAATAATCAGCATCCATAGTAAATGAAACTCTATCCCAATCAACACTGCAGCCCAGGCGTTCTATCTGGTTATAAATAATACCACCATATTTTTCTTTCCATTCAAAAGCATATTCAAGAAATTCTTCACGGGACAGATCTGTTTTATCAATGCCTTTTTCTTTCAGCATCTGCACCACTTTCGCTTCCGTGGCAATAGATGCATGATCACTGCCAGGAACCCAGCAGGCATTAAAACCACTCATTCTTGCTTTACGAACCAGGATATCCTGAACTGTTTCATTCAGGGTATGTCCCATGTGAAGTACACCGGTCACATTAGGCGGAGGAATGACAACTGTAAAGGGCTGCCTTCCGTCGGGCTGGCTGTTGAAATAGCGCTTATCCTTCCAGTGCTTGGTCCATTTTTCCTCGATGGCCGTTGGTTCAAAGTTTTTGCTTAATTCCATAAGGCGGCAAATTTACCGGCTTTTGGCAATACCGCGAAACAATGAGGCTGACATGAAATTACCTGTGAGAACAGAATCAAATTATTTGACCATTACCGGAGTGTTTTTTTATTTCTTCGCAGAGATAATTTTTTCCTTCCTGAACTTTTAAAATAGCATTGGTTAATTCCGAAAAGGGTGAGCTTTTGGTAACAAAACCCCTTGCTCCGAGACTGAGCATTTTTGCCGCATAACCGGGATGATTATTTACAGAAAGTCCTATGATTTTTACGGAAGGCAAGCTTTCTGAGATTATTTTTGTAGCCTCGAAACCATTTACGTGTTTCATATTAATGTCCATAAGGATAATATCTGGTATCAAACGGTGGGCAGCCTGTATTGCATCACTGCCATCCTCACATTCTTCAACTACAAGAAATCGGTTGTCTTGTTCCAGTAAGGCTTTCCATGAATCGCGGACTGCCTTGTGATCGTCAACCAATATGATCCTGATTTTCTTCTGCTCCTGGCCTCTTTGCATTAATATTTTTTAAATAGAACTAAATGATTGAATGGGATTGGAAAGGCATTAGATATTACAAGAAGATTGGATTGACTGAAATGATATCTGATTATTTTAGAAATCGGGTATTATCTTTGGTTAAAATTATCCAGTAAAAATACTAGAATGTTAAAGTAATACTACTTGGTTAAACCACCTAGTACTTTTCTTTATTTTAATGAAAAAGCGATAGAATTGACCACTTATTGATTTTCCTCAACCTCGAATTATTATTTAATATTATTTCAGATTGAAATAATACATTTAAAACTTTACCTCTGAATTCCAGCTATATTCGTAAAATGTAATGTACCCAGGTGATTGCGGACCTGTTTATAAAGTGACTGATAGCAGCTACTTTTCAATAAACATGGGATTGAACGATTACTATTTGTTTACAGACCTACTTTCCGGCACTCAAATAATAATAAAAATGAAAAGAGAGTTAACCTCCTGGTACAGTCCTTCATTAAACCGGGATATGCCAATAGCTACGTATGGTAATTATGGATTTGCTTTGTTACTTGTTCCCACGGCGGCAGCTGATTACCTGGAGTATGAGCGATTTCAACTCATGGATGCCGTAGCTCCATTTATTGATAGCGGCAAAGTGAAGATTTATTCAATAGAGAGTATCAATAAAGAAAGCTGGATGAATAATGAAATGGATCCATGGCATAAATCGGTAAGGCACCAGGCCTGGAATGATTATGTATATAATGAAGTAGTTCCTTTTATCCGGAACGACAGCAGTTTGGAAACACCCATCATTACTTGTGGTGCATCCTTTGGTGCCTTACATAGTATGAATCTTTTTTTAAAACGCCCGGATATCATCAATGGCGTAATAGCTATGAGCGGCGTGTATGATCTTACAGAATATACCAAAGGACATTATGATGATAATGTTTATTACAACAGCCCGGCGCACTATATTGCCAATCTTTCAGATCATGGAATCCTGCAACAAATACGGCAGAGCAGTCATATACATATTCTTACCGGAGCTGGTAATTATGAGGATCCGGCTGCAAGCGGTCGTTTTGCAAAACAATTATATGATAAAGACATCTGGTATGAGTTAGATATATGGGGTGCCGAATGGCCGCATGATTGGGTTACCTGGCGAAAAATGTTACCGCATTATTTAGGAACCCGGTTTTAAGACTTTACAATTAAATATACTTATTCATATAGCGGTCTCTAAAACCGGAGTAGTATTATTGTTTGGACTGAAGCTGCCTATATTTCCAGTGAGCATATTTTAGATGCGTTTGCAGGAGATAAAAAAAAAATTAAGCGAACAGGAAAAGAGCCACATTCTAAAGAAGAACTAATAGGAATTCAAAATTACCTGGCCGGCATTTTTTTTCTTCAAAATTCAGACCCTTCAGGAATAATTGGCCAGTCCAATTTTTAGATAAACATGGTTTGCCAGATTCCTGCCTGACCAATTTTGTAAAAAATATTCATAGTATAACACCTGAACAGGTCTCAGCTATTATAAATAAACACCTTGCTTTCAGGAAAATGATGATTGTAATGGTGGGTGATAAGCAAGCGATTCTAAAACAAATGGATGAAAGGCGGGCAAAAAAGGCTCCTGTTTTCGTCGCCGGGACACCCAAATTTAAAATTTGAATAAATTGGCCAGTTGACGGTGTTCTTCGGTTATCAGTAATGTGCGGGATGTCACTTCCTTTGATATGGGATGTTTCACTCGTATGGTGAATATGGTTTTTGCAATAGCTATGGCTTGCTCTGGGCTTAGATTTGATTGCTTTTCTCTTAGTTGCCTTTCGAGCTCTTTGTAAATTTTGTAGGCTGCAAAGGCTATGCAGATATGGGCTTCTATTCTGCACTTTGTACGGTGGAAGATGGGGCGGATCTTTAAATCGGTTTTGGCTATTCTAAATGCCTTCTCTATTTGCCAAAGACTTTTATAGTTTTCGATGATCTCGTCTTTATTCAATTGCGTATTTGTAAGGTAGCCTTTGAGCCCATCCCACTTTTTATCTTCTTCAATTTTAGCGGTATTGATAGAAATGCTTACGGGGTTGGCAATATTTAGAAATTTATTGTATCCCCTGTTATTGATACTGCTCTTGGTGAGTTTGCCTGATTTGATATGCTGTTCCAGTTTCTTTATTCCTCTTTCCCTGTTGTGCGCATCCTTGGTGGCCCTTGCATGAGAATAGCTTACCACAAGTTTGGTGTTTTCATTTTTCTGTATGACGGCACTCTGCCCGTTTTCCAACTGTAGGGCAAGTACCTTAGCCTTCATTTCTTTGTTCTCCGATTTAATTCTTGCCCCCAGTATGTACTCGTATTTTTCTGTTTGAAGTTGTTCAATATTTTCTTTTGATAACAGCCCTGCATCGGCTACAATAATAAGTTTGTGTAGCTTGTACTTTTCTTTAAAAGCCTGGATGATGGGCAACATGGTATGGCCTTCAAACTTCCTGCCTTCAAAAATTTCATAAGCCAAAGGATAGCCTCCTTTGCTCACCAACAACAAAAGATTTAAAGATTCATATTCCCGATGTAGCCTCCTGCTTCCATCAGCCAGGCAATACCCAGATGCACAAGAAGCCCTCCATAAATAGATTGAGTATGATAAGAGATTATTCCAAGTAGCATACCTCCAAAATAAGAACTTATGCATTCGGCCATTGGTTTTCCAAAATGAATAGTACAATAAAAACATGCCATGGGTAGGATGGCATCTTTCCCAACCCATTTCATAAATCCAAGGACGAGGAACCCACGAAAGAATAATTCGATCGTAAAAAAGTCACTTCCATAGGAAAGCTGGAAAAGCAATTTATAAAACCAGCCCGGATCTGAATTTTCCGGTAAAGGAAGTATCAATTTCATTTTAGGATAGGTGGATAAAAAATCGTGTTGTGTTGATGCTGCTGATATTAAAGGCACCATGATCAACAAAAAAATAAAATAAGGAGTATAATTTATCTTTTTTACTGAAAGACCATACAGTGGATCTCTTTTATTAAACAGCTCCTTACAAATTATTAAAATGGAACCAATTATTATCAAGCGCAGCGGCCAGTAGGTAATAACATTCCAATAGTCATTCCAATGACGGTCGAAGGAAATGAATATATTGGTATTCATATTGACCTTAATAGCAAAAATTACAGGGGCGCCAAAGAGGCAAAACCAAAAACCCGAAGCCGGGGAAGGCATTTTATTTCTTTCTTGAAATCAAAAGCAGGTAGGGTACTAAGAAAGCTGTGAGAAAGATCAAAAGGTCACCAGTAAAACCCGCAAACGGGAGAGCTGAATTTTTTACCAGCTCATATTCAAGGTGATGCTCGTAATTAAGCCAGATTAAAATGCCGGTAAACAGACTACACAATAAAAGGATAAGTTTATTTACCTCGTGATAATACGCTTTTATTATACCTATGATTTCCTTCATTTTGTGTTGGAAAAAAAATAATTAAAGGAGCATTAAACTTTAATGATTTTAACAACTCCAAATAAACGTTATTAAATATCGTAAACCAAAAAGTATAATTATGAAGATTCAGTCAATTAACAAGAATACATTAACCGCTTTTGCATTATTGCTGGCTATTTTTCTATTCTCCTGCAAAAAAGAAAATACAGATTCAGGCGAGCCTGTTGTTACTGAGGCCGAGGCCGAGGAATATTCTGCAGAAAGTATGGAAACAGAGGCTAGCTATGATGATATCCAGGACATAAGTATGTCTGCTGCTGATGAAGAAGGAATTATAAGCGCAGGCAGAGGACAAGATGTTCGCCCATTTCCATTTTCCAGATTACGTTTACGTATAGGAGCCAAAGCTATTATTACCGTAACACCTAATGAGAATACTTATCCCAAAACAGTCACTATAGATTTTGGTGCAGGTGATAATTGTCCTGATGGTAAATACAGGAAAGGAAAAATCGTTATGGCCTTTACAGGTCCTGTTCGTCGTCCTGGCTCTGTTGTCACCATAACGCTGGTTGATTTCCAGATTGGCCGTATTAAAATTGAAGGTACCAAGGTGATAACTAATCTTAGTGAAAACGGAATTGTCAAATTTTCTGTTTTAGTTACCGGAGGTAAAGTGATTTTTCCAAATGGCCGTGGCTATGCTTATGAAAAAGTAAAATATGTAAAGCAAATTGCCGGAAGCACTACAACTGAAATCAATGATGATGTATATGCCATAGAAGGTTTTTCCAAAACCACTTATAAAAATGGTGTTGTCATTGCCATCAATATTAAAGAAGCATTAATCAAAAAAGTTAGCTGTGCATGGATCAGTGAAGGTGAATTGGCGGTAAAAATTAAAGATCATGAATTTTTGCTGAATTATACTTTCCCGAATAACGGAGACTGCGATAATAAAGCACTATTGAAATGGAAAAATAAAGAGCAAATTATTTTGCTGCCCTGATCGTTTAAATAACCGGAGATCTCAGCATCCTTCCCGCCGTCCAGGGAAGGATGTTTTATTTTCTTACCCTTATAAACATGGAGTAGTTATTGATCATCCTTTTTTTGATCAGTGCCTGCCTTTTCTATTTTTTCTTTTGGAAATTATTATTGATCCAGATAACTGCCTTTTTTACATAATATTCTTCATCTTTTTTCAAAGAGGCCACTAGTTTTTTAATCGTTCGATGCCATTCTTTTTGTCTTGTATACCATTCTATCATTACCAATGAAAGGCGGCGTTGCCAGAAATCAGGTGATTGATTATATTTTTTCGCTAATTCAAAAATTTCGTCTTGATGGGTTTTAATTATCGATTTTAAACCCTGCATTCCCAAGGTGTCACATACTGCCCAATTGCCAATGTCATTGGCAAAAAGCCGGAAATTACGAATAGAATGTTCGGGATCTTTTTTTGCCATCCTACCCAACAACTTGGCTGCAAGCATTTTTTCTTCCATGGCTCCGGCCTTCCAAAGTTCTTCAGTAAGGCTCATGCCGCTGTTTTTATATTTTGTGGCAAGTTCATTTATTACCGGCATTCTTACGCCATACATTTTTTCTATTCCCGGAATAAACTTTTCATGCGCTGCGGTGGCAGCCGGGCTGCTTTTCGCTCTTAAAATTTGCTGTATCGTTAATAATTCCTCACTCATTTTGTTATTGGTTAAACTGATTTATAAATTGACATTCCCTTTTTGATTTACCGGCAGGTTATTACTCAAATCAAATTTCAGCATCGTAGTTTTGCCCGCAAATCTATCGCAATGCGGATAAATCGATTTTCTCTTTTTTGTTTTGGTATTTTATTTATATCCGGCTGCACCCCATCAAAAAAAATAAATTATAATGATGCCGGCGGCATTAAAGAATTGCGGTTCATCAATGAATATATAGTGCCTCACAATCTTCAATTTAAAGGAACTACTATAGGAGGGATTTCAGGAATTGATTATGATAAATCACGGGATGTATTTTATATGATCTGTGACGATCCTTCAGCGAAAAGCCCTGCCAGGTATTATACTGCTAAGTTATTAATAAGCAAAATGGGTATTGATAGTGTAATATTCACTGATGTCACATTCATATTAAACAAGGCGGGAGTCCCTTATCCTGATATTACAAAAGATCGTATCCATTCAGCCGACCTTGAAGCTTTGCGATATGACCCTTCTAAAGACTTAATGATTAGAAGTACTGAAGGACAAAGGGTGATAAAAAGCCTGGAATTACAAAACCCTGATATTATTATTATGAACAGAAAGGGCCAATATATTGACAGTGTTGAATTGCCAGCTAATCTTCAAATAATTTCTGATGAAATGGGGCCACGTCATAACAGTGTGTTTGAAGGCCTGGACTTTTCCGATAATTACCGGTTTCTTTTTGTTAGCGTGGAAGAACCATTGTATGAAGATGGTATGAAAGCCGGCACTGGTGATTCAACCGCCTGGGTTAGGTTCCTCAAATTTGATATGGAAACAAAAAAGCAGGTGGCGCAATATGCTTACCAGCTTTCTTCAGTTCCCTATCCTGCAGATCCGCCGGGGGCTTTTAAAGTGAATGGCGTTTCGGATATATTAACGACAGGCAATAATAGCTTTCTTATTATTGAAAGAGCTTTTTCAACAGGCCGGATTCCTTCTGATGTTCGGATTTACCTGGCCAATGCAAGCCGGGCTGAAAATATAGCGGCTGTTTCGTCGCTCAAAACTGATCCTCCTAAAAAGCCAATGAACAAAAGATTATTACTGGACATGAATAAGAATCTGAAACAGGTTATATACAATATAGAAGGTGTTTGTTTTGGTCCACAACTTTCCAATGGCCACCGAAGCATGATTTTTGTAACCGACAATAATTTTAATCCTAAAGAAAAAACACAATTTTTATTATTTGAAGTAATACCATAGATGCCGGCTAAAATACCAGAATCCCTGCACCGAACGATAAAATTTGAACCTATTTGATCGCAAAGTCTAAAACATTTTCTCTAAAGCCATTTCTTTTTTATCTTTCGTTCTATTTAACTGCATTATGAGAGTAATCCCTTTTATCATTTCCACCATTGTTACCGCGGGTCTGGTAATTGTTTGTAACAAGAAATGGGGATCTGTGCCGCCGATAGGTAAATTCATGAGTCCGCAGCATGGCTTTTGGCAAAATGCAGAAGCAACTGATCATGATTTTAGTGAAGACCTGAAGTTTACTGGCCTGAAAGATAAAGTGCATGTCTCTTTTGATGAAAGACTGGTGCCCCACATTTTTGCAACTAATGATGACGATGCCTATTTCGTGCAAGGATATTTGCATGCTAAATTCAGGTTATGGCAAATGGAGTTTCAAACACTTGCCACTGCCGGAAGAATAAGCGAAATAGTGGGTGAAAAGGCTGTTAACTACGACAGGGAGCAACGCCGCATGGGATTAACATTTGCTGCGGAGAATATGGCACAGGCGATTGAAGAAAATGAAAAAACCCGGGATGCTGTTCATAGCTATACCGCCGGTATTAATTCATTTATAGAAAATATGAAGGAAAGTGAATTGCCTGTTGAGTATAAATTGCTTGATTATAAGCCTGAAAAGTGGAGTACTTTAAAGACAGCCCTTTTTATAAAGCAATTGACAAAGACATTATCAGGATATTCGTATGCTAACGATTTTCAATACAGCAACCTGCTCACTGTTTTTTCCGATGCAGAAATTAAAATTCTTTTTCCTTATTTCCAGGATTCTCTGGTTCCAATAATCCCTAAAAGCACCGTATACCATCCTGCGCCGTTTACTCCTATCGTTCCTTTTGACTATGATTCAGCTTATCTCCACCGGAAAAATCTGATTGACATTACCCAAACGGAAAGAACGACACCGGGAACGGGAAGCAATAATTGGGCAGTAAGCGGAAGCAAAACTCAAAGTGGTTTTCCCATATTATGCAATGACCCTCATCTCGATCTCACTGTTCCTTCCATTTGGTATGAACTGCAGATAAACACGCCATCATATAATGCTTATGGTACGTCCTTTCCCGGTATCCCCGGAGTGGTGATCGGGTTTAATGACAGCATAGCATTTGGATTCACAAATGGTGGTATTGATGTAATGGATTTTTATGAAATAAGATTTAAAGATGATTCAAAAAAACAATATTGGTATAATGATAAATGGACAGATAGTAAAATCAGAATTGAGGAAATAAAAACAAGAAACGGTAAGTCAGTTAATGATACTGTGGCCTATACCATATTCGGTCCCGTAATGTATGATAAAAGTTTTACCAGCCTGTCATCAGGTGATAAAGCAATAGCGGTAAGATGGAAAGCACATGATCCGTCGAATGAATTGCTGATGTGGTGGTGGCTTGACAGGGCAAAAAATTATGAGGATTATTATGAAGCGATAAAATATTTCACCTGCCCGGTACAAAATATTGTTTTCGCATGCAAACGCGGAGACATAGCTATCTGGCAACAAGGAGAGGTTCCACTCAGGTGGCCAAGACAAGGCGTGTATGTTATGCCCGGGCAAAATGACGAGTATAAATGGCAGGGAATTATATCCCGTGAAGCCAACCCGCATGTTATCAATCCTGAAGAAGGTTTTGTCAGCAGCGCCAACCAACGGGCTACAGATTCTACCTATCCTTATTATGTGCCGGGTGATTTTGCTGTATACAGGGGATACCGGATCAACCGGCAGTTGAGTAATATGAACAGGGTAACCGTTGAAGACATGATGAAACTGCAGAACGATAACCATAACACAAGAGCAGAGATCATCCGTCCCTTACTCATTCAACAAACAGATGAAAGCAAGTTAACGACAGCGGAAAGAAAACTATTTCAAATTTTTAAAAACTGGAACCTTGAAAACAACCCGGATGAAAGTGGCCCGGCTATTTTCAGCAATTGGATAGACAGCCTGAGGAGCAAGATATGGGGCGATGAATTTTTAAGAGTAAATAACCCAATATTCCCGGAACTGTCAACCCTGATTGATGGTTTATTAAAGGATTCATCATTTATTTATGCAGACGATATCAATACTTCCCAGGTGGAAACTGTTTCGGATATGGTGACGGCCAGTTTTAAATCAGTGGCGCCTTTCCTATTGACAAAAGAAAGAGAAAACAAATTGACCTGGGCCGCCTATAAAAATACCACAGTTTATCACTTGTTAAAAAATAATGCTTTGCCTTTCGCGATACAGGGCATATCGAATGGAGGGGGTGAAGAAATTATTAACGCTACATCGCACAGTAATGGACCGAGCTGGCGCATGATTGTACATCTTTCAACAATTACAGAAGCATATGGAGTTTATCCGGGCGGACAAAGTGGAAATCCCGGCAGTAGATATTATGACAATTTTATTGATACCTGGGCTGCAGGAAAATATTATAGTTTATGGGTGATGAAGAAATCAGATGAAATTGATGAAAAAGTAAAATGGACCATGGTATTTGATAAAAAATAATTGGATATTATTCCCGGAGATTAGGGTAAAGGATTTTTTGAAAAATCTAAAAATCATACCTCACGATAAAATAAACTTAACTGTGATCATGAAATTTTTCGCCTCCTTACTTTTAACCGCCTTGCTTTCATTTATTTCTGGCTTATTCCTGCCATGGTGGGGGATAGCCATAGCCGCCTTTATAGTGTCCTTACTGGTACACCAAAAAGCCGGGAAAGCCTTTGCTGCCGCATTTGCCGCTTTGTTTTTTTTATGGATGGGACTGGCGTGGTTGATAAACAGCAAAAACGAAAATATTCTATCCTCCAGGATTGGCGAATTATTTGGGATTGGTAATAATCCTTTTTTATTAATTTTCATTACTGCAACTATTGGAGCATTAATAGCAGGCTTCGCGGCTATGAGCGGCAGCTTTTTAAGAAGTAAAAAGGTCTGATTTTTTCTAAAAAAATTTTTCGTTTAAAAGTAAGGAGATAGATAATTTTCTGATACTTTAGAAAAAAAAAGAAGGCAATTGTAATAGTATATTGTTTTAAAATTTTTCAAATACCAATGTCCTGGTTTCTTCTTATCGCCTACCTGCTTTTCTCTATCTTTGCCATGAAATTTGGTTCAGCCTGCAACTGACCAATTATTAAGATTTTCACGCCTCTGGCGGGATTCAAATTTCAAACAACGATGGCATTACATAATCGTGTCTCCCGGCAGGAGCTAAAAGATCGAATTAAACAAGATCCTAATCCACGCACTACACTTTCTTTTTATTGTTATTTTAAAATTGATGACCCTGTCGATTTTCGAAATACGCTTTACAAAAACCTCACTTCATTTGGAGTGCTTGGCAGAATTTATGTTGCTCATGAAGGTATCAATGCCCAGGTAAGTTTGCCAGTGGAACAATATAGAAGGGTTCAAAAATTTCCTCTATTCTTTTAAGGAACTGAATGGGCTGCGATTAAATATCGCTGTTGACGATGATGGTAAATCTTTTTATGTTTTGGATATAAAGGTTCGTAATAAGATTGTAGCTGATGGCATACATGATCCGTCATTTGATATGGAAAACAAAGGAAAGTATGTCAATGCTGAACAGTTTAATGAATTGACCAATGATCCTGGATACAGTTGTGATTGATATGCGTAATCATTACGAATTTGAAGTGGGACATTTTGAAAAAGCGATCGAAGTACCCAGCGATACGTTCCGGGAACAATTACCTATGGCTGTAGATATGATGAAGGAAGACAAGGAAAGGAATATCATCATGTACTGTACCGGTGGCATCCGGTGCGAAAAAGCTTCAGCTTTTATGTTGCACCAGGGGTTTAAAAATGTTTTTCATCTAGAAGGAGGCATCATTCATTATGCAAACCAGGTAAAAGAAAAGGGGTTAGTTAATAAATTTCATGGGAAGAATTTTGTTTTTGACCAGCGGTTGGGTGAACGAATCACAGATGAGATCATTGCCCGTTGTCACCAATGCGGCAAGCCAGCCGATACACATGTCAACTGTATTAATGATGCGTGTCACCTTCTATTTATTCAATGTGATGAATGCAGAGAAAAATTTGAAAATTGCTGCAGCAAAGAATGCCAGAATTTTATTCATTTGCCGGAAGAGCAGCAAAAAGAATTACGGAAGGGGATTGACAAAGGAAGGAATGTATTTAATAAATCAAGGGACAGAATTTTAAAATTAAAAAGAATGGATGATTGAAAATTAAATTTGTTTCAATAAGAATTTGAAAGCGCTCTCAACCTTTTCCCGCTTATTCTACTATCCATCTCATACAAACTGGTTTTCCAACTTCAATCCTTTTTCCGGTATCAGTAAGCAATCCCGTTTTCATGTTTCTGCTGAAAATGACAATTTCATTGCTATCCTGGTTAGCAGCCAATAAATATTTTCCCGTTGGATCGAAGTTGAAATTGCGCGGTGTCTTACCCAGTGTGGGTTGAAAACCTATTATGCTTAAACGCCCATTTTTGGGATCCACTTTAAAAATTGCCATATTGTTAAAGTCGCCCCTGTTTGATGCATATAGAAATTTGCCATCAGGCGAAACATGGATGTCCGCACTACCTGGGTAACCTGTATTACCAGCTTGCAAAGTGCTTGTTCGTTGTAAAAATTTTAATTTGCCATTTATATATTGATAGGCACTTACATGTCCCGAAAGTTCTTCTATTACGTAAGCAAATTTTCCATTGGGATGAAATGTGATATGACGGGGACCTGCACCAGGCTCTGAGGCAGCATGATGCCGGAGTACCGGGAGTTAACTTGCCTGTTTTTTCATCAAAAGCATAGATCATTACTTTGTCAATTCCCAGGTCAGGAACATATAGCCAGCGATTATCCGGAGATATCTTTGTGCAATGCACATGGGGGTTATCCTGCCTGCCTTTTATTTTTCCGGAACCCGTGTGAGTGATATGGGTACTGGCAGCACCAAGGCTTCCATCCGCGTTTACAGGAAACACAGATAAACTTCCACTGCTGTAATTACCTGCAAACACCCATTTGCCTGTTTTATCTATCTCTGTATAGCAGGGATGATCTCCGTCTGTAGTTTGCTTGTTAAGAAAAGTCAATGTTCCGGTTTCTTTGTTAAATGAAAAAGAGGAGATTTCACCACCCCCGTTATTTTTACCATTTTCATGAACGGAGTAAACAAATTTTTCATCAGGTGAAACAACAACAAAAGAAGGATTAGATGCTTTAACATGACTGACCTCCTTGTAGCTCCCATCATCACTATTGAATTTATAAACGTAGATGCCTTCACTTTTTCCACCGGTGTAGGTACCCACTATCAGATAATTTTCCTTTTTACCTTCCTGCAACATAAAGATGGGAATGGCGATGGTTAAAATCCAATTTTTCATTTTACTAATTTTTGCAATACTTAACATCCGTATATATTTTCTTTAACAAGTAAGGAACGCAAATTATGATTTTTTAATACATTTTAACAATCAGGGTTTCAACCTATCGTATTAAGGCACGGTCTTATCAATAAGAATATGTGGAGTAAATAATATTATTTATAAATCAAGTACATGAAAAAAGTAACGATAAATACTGATCAGCTACCGTGATGATTAACTGGCGAATTCTATTTGGTTAAAAACAATAAAAAATAACCAATGAAAAAAATTTTTACCATTTCCGCAATTTTGATTTTGGGTATCTTCTTTTTAGCAGGATGTTCCAAAAGTGGTACCGATTATGGGTATGATGAAAATTACTGGTTGAGTAAGGAAAGGGGAGAAGTGGTGTATAGTGATTCCTATTGTCCCTTTTTTGTTGTACAAACGTATAACGGATATACTATTGTAAAGGCATCAGCGAGGGTTTACTCCCTATGAGGGAAGCACAATCTACGGTGATCTTAGCAGAAGGGGATACAGGGATTTGTATAACCGGTCTGACGGAACAATTATACGCGGAGAAATAACCGATTATTGGTTAAGCTATGGAGAAGCTCAATACCTTATTGACAATCTTTGTTATTAAAAAAATTAAACTATGAAAACATGCCAATGCCTCCGCACATATGCGGGGGCATTTTTTATTTTAATTCATCCAGGGCCTCTGTTATTTTTTTAAATGTTTGATCTGGTGTCAAAGGCTGAGGAATAAATGTTTCGCCGATAACTTTTTCATATAATTCTATATATCTTTTTGAAATAGTGTTCACCCAATCATCTGTCATTTCCGGCACTATCTGTCCTTCTTTTCCCATAAAATTATTTGCAATCAGCCATTCCCTCACAAACTCTTTACTTAATTGTTTTTGACGTTCACCTGATCGTTGTCGTTCTTCAAAACCATCTGCATAAAAATATCGTGAACTGTCAGGAGTATGAATTTCATCCATCAGGTAAATGGTATTCCCGATTTTTCCAAACTCATATTTGGTATCGACCAATATTAATCCTTGCCTGGCTGCTATTTCTTTCCCTCGTTCAAAAAGTTGTAAAGCATATTCACTGAGTATATCCCATTCTTTCTCAGTTGCTATTCCCTTGGCAATAATTTCCTCTGGGGAAATATCTTCATCATGACCCTGTTCAGCTTTTGTTGAAGGGGTAATAATAGGAGAGGGGAAATAATCATTTTCCTTTATTCCTTCAGGCATTATTGCGCCGCATAATACCCGTTTTCCTTCGGAATAAGTTCGCCAGGCATGACCGGTCAAATTACCGCGAACAACCATTTCAATTTTGAAAGGGACACATTTTTTACCAATAGAAACATTGGGGGCTGGTACACTTTCTAACCAATTCGGACATATATCTTCTGTTGCTTTCAGCATGTATGCAGCAATCTGGTTTAGCACTTGTCCTTTAAAGGGGATCAGCCTTGGAAGAATAACATCAAATGCAGAAATACGATCGGAAGCAATCATAATAATCCGATCGTTTATCGAATAAACATCACGGACTTTTCCACTGTAAAATGCGGTCTGTCCTTGAAAGGAAAATGGAATCATAATCGAAATTAAGGAGGCTTAAAATACGAAGCTGAAATGATCTATTTTAGATTTCAACAAATTGTTCTTCGGGTAATTGTTGTCCCGGACTAAATAAATTTTTGGATAATCAGTACAATTCTTATTTTACTTCCCAATTACAAACTAAAATGCCTTTTATGAGAAAAAACTGCCGCTTAATGATTCTTGTTTTGCTGGTGGTAAACCTTATTGCTATTTCCGCATTTGCACAATCCGTTACGATTACAGGTACTGTTCGAAATAGTATTACTAAAGATCCTGTGCCTTCCGTTTCTGTGGTGGTCAAAGGAAGCTCTACTGGTACATTCACTAATGAAAATGGAGAGTTTAAAATTTCTGTTGAAAAACTTCCGGTTCAATTATTTTTTAGCTCCATTGGGTATGAAATGCAGGAAGTAACAGTCAGCAATGGAGAGTGCAGAAACTATAGTTGATTTTGTACCGGCTTCATCCCTGGGACAGGAAGTAGTAGTATCTGCTTCCCGTGTTGCCGGAACGAATTTTAGAATCACCGGTTTCTATCGAACGAGTAAGTGTCGTCCACCATTCGAATTGCACCGTCCTCCTCATATTATGATATCGTAAGTACATTGAAAGGAGTAGATGTTGTTGCATCTTCATTAACTTTTAAAACACCAACTACAAGAGGATTTGGTGGTAGTGGTAACACACGATTTAACCAGATAGTAGATGGAATGGATAACCAGGCGCCCGGGTTAAATTTTTCTGTAGGAAGTGTGATTGGGCTAACGGAACTGGATGTAGAAAGCATGGAATTGTTACCCGGTGCATCTTCTGCATTGTACGGACCTGGTGGTATGAACGGAACACTTCTAATCAATAGCAAAAATCCTTTTAAATACCAGGGCCTTTCCTTCCAGGTAAAAACCGGTATCATGCATACGGATAGCCGGGAAAGAAATACTTCTCCCTATTATAACTGGTCACTTCGCTGGGCTCAAAAAGTATCTGAGAAGTTTGCATTTAAAATTGGCGCAGAATTAATACAGGCCAAGGATTGGCTGGCTGATGATTACAGGAATTATAAGCGGTTAGGTACAACAGGGAACGATTGTTCCGGGAACCCGGGAAACAGATCCCAATTATGATGGGGTAAATGTTTATGGAGATGAAACGTCGATAAATCTCAAAACAAGGGTATTGGACGCTATCGGTGCTCAGGTTCCTTTCTGGCAAAATTATATCAGTTCATTTCCCGCAAATATTCCTGTATCCAGAACAGGTTATACAGAAAATGAAGTGGTCAATCCTAATACGCTTAAATTTTAAATTTTCCGGAGCGCTTCATTATAAGCTGACAAAAAATATTGAAGCCATTGTTGCAGGCCATTGGGGAACAGGAAATACGGTGTATACCGGTAGCCAGCGTTATTCGCTGAAAGATTTGAAAGATGGCACAATATAAACTAGAAATAAGATCACGATAAATGGTTTGTACGTGGTTACACTACACAGGAAAATGCAGGTCAATCGCATAACCTTACTATTACTTCACAATTATTTAATGAAGCATGGAAACCAAGTCACTACCTGGTATCCAGCAATATGCGTTTGCCTATATGAATGCAAAACTGGCCGGACGGCCGGATTTGGAAGCACATAATATTGCCCGGAGAGTAGCTGACGCAGGAGCCGGCCCGTATTCGGGCACAGCTCAATTCAAACTATTTTTGATGCGGTAAGAAGAAAACCAATTCCCATTGGGGGTTTGTTTCTTGATAAAACAGATCTATGGATGGTTGAAGGACAATATAATTTTTCCAGTGCTGTTAAAGTCTTTGATGTATTGGTAGGTGGTAACTGGAAACAATACAAATTGAATAGTGAAGGCACTTTGTTTGCTGACAAACCAGGAGAACCGATTAAGATAAATGAAGTTGGAGCTTATGCCCAGGTAGGAAAGGAAATTATCAAAGATCTCCTCAAACTAACTGCTTCCGGCAGGTATGATAAAAATGAAAACTTCAAAGGAAAATTTACACCGAGGTTAACTGCATTGGTTAAAACCGCCAAAGATCATAATATCCGTCTTTCTTATCAGACAGCTTATCGTTTTCCCAGTACACAGCAACAATGGATCGATCTGGATGTAGGTTCTGGTCGCCTGATTGGTGCCAATAAGTTTTTGTGGGATAAATATGACCTGACCAATAATAAGGGTTATGATCCATCTAATCTTTCCGAAAGAATCAACCTTACAAGGAGGTGAAACCAGAATCAGTAACGACTTTTGAAGTAGGTTACAAATCACTTATTAGCAAAAAAGGTGCTGATTGATGCCTATATTTATTTTGGAGCCTATAAAGATTTTTTAACCCGGCGTGATGTGATTCAGTTTGCCGGGGGTGTTCACCTTCATCGCAACATTACAAAGGTTTTTCGGTTGTGGTTAATTCTCCTGAAAAAGTTAAAACCATATGGTTGGGCTAGCCAGTATTGAATGGCTAGTTGCCGGCTAATTTTACTATTGCCGGCAATGCATCTTCAGATAAAATCAAAGATGTGCCCACTGGTTTCAGTGCATTCTTTGCCACCCCGGAACTGAGAACGGTTTTCGCATTTGGCAATACAGGATTTGGCCCTGAAAAATTATTGGGCTTTAATGTAAACTGGCGCTGGCAGGATGGTTTCTTTTATGAAAATGATTTTAACCAGGGAGATCTTGCCGGCATTATCATACAGTAGATGCTGCCATAAGTTTAAAAAGACCAAAGATCAAATCACTGTTTAAAATTAGGTGCTAATAATCTGTTGAATCAGTATTATCGTACTGCAGTAGGTAATCCAAGCATTGGAGGTCTTGTATTATGTAAGTTTTGCCTACAATGTACTTTAATTCAATTTCTACAAGATTTAAAAACGAGCTATATGAAACTATTTTCAAATAAATGGATCAGATGTACCGTGGCTATCGCCGTTGTGGGTTTGGCTGTTTTGACATCCTGCAATAAAGATTTGCCCGTTGCAGAGCCCATTGTTACCACCCCGCACCAACTGGTTCATCTATTTTAGAAACGATCAGGCTAATGATCCTAACTATTCTTTTTTGAAAGCGCAATTACCCGGGCCAGTTCAGTAACCCAGTGCCACCGGATCATTATCGACCCTATTGCTGATAATAAGTCGCTGTACTTACCTTTTTTGCACCCGACAATAATGCTTTCAAACGTTCGTTTCAGGCATTGGGTTTGCCGACAGCAGTATCTACCTTAAATGTTTTCAGACCCGGCCAATTGGATTCGATTTTGAAGTATCATATTGATAGGTGGTCAAAAATTCACATCGGCAAAAATCTCTCCGGTACACTCCGCATTAAATCTTTATTTACAAAGCTCTTTTGTTTTATCACGCCCCTTCAGCATCATTGCCACCCGGATTACAGGATGCCCATTTTTCTTGGTAAGCAGGGACCCGTACTTTTTGCAAATAATATTCCCCTGATACAGCCCGATATTGAGGTCGCAAATGGAGTTATTCATAAAGTTCTTTATTCTTTCTTGCCACCATCGCAGGTTTTGTGGCAAAGGATAGCTGCCGATCCCGACCTGACCTACCTGATGGCTGCTATTCAAAGAGCGGATGAAGGGGATGCGACTAAAGCATTGCGAATCAGCTTTGAAAAACCCTGCTGCTAACCTGACTGTTTTTGCGCCATCTAATCTTGCCTTTCAGCAATTATTAACGGGCCAAATTACGGCTGGCATTGATTCCAATAGTTACTCAACAATTGATCCCTGTGATCACACAACAATTAATTGCCGGAGGGGCCACCCAGGCAAGAAGCGATGCTGCAGCACCCGGGTTGGCTGCTGCACAGGCTCCGGCTATTGCCCAGGGGCAGGCTGCGGCCTTGCGTCAACACCAGCTGTTTTTACAAACCCGGCCTTGGCCAGCTGTACTTACACCGCAGACGGTAAAGGGAATTGTAGTCTATCATTTATTAGCGTGAACACGGGCACTTTTCAGGGTATAAGTTTTCCAACATACCGTCAGGCAAACCATTCCTAACTCTTTTAAACGGCGCTATCGCTGCTCATCCCGGGGTTAGCCTTACAAGCCACCTTATGGCTTTTCAGGAGTCATTGCCATCTACTGCCAAAGGTGTAGGCAATGCCACCGCTTCCAATGTTCAGATCAACCCAACACCGGCACCCGGTGGTACAAGTGATCAGCATTATATAAACGGTGTACTTCATAAAATTGACCAGGTATTAATACCGCAATAAGATTAAAAATGAAAAAGCCTCTTTCAGAAGAGGCTTTTTCATTAGTTTTGGTTACTAGTAAATGGACGTTAACTCAATTTTTTAGTTGCCTGCCCGATCATGATACCATTATGCCAGACCTGGAAAGTATAGGTTCCTTTCTGGCATTTTTCCGTATCCACAGTAAAAAGCAAATTTTTCTGTTCACCTTTTTCATAATCGAATTTTATCTTGCGGGTAAAGCTTTTCTTTCCTTCGTTCTTTGCATCAAAAGTGCCCGAATCCCAAACGGTGCTTTGCATTACCTGTCCATCCGGCTGAATCAAAACCGTAGTTACTTCCGCGTTTGAAAACTGGTTAACCCGGTTCTGAACGATAAAAGAAGCAACAAATTTATCTGTTCTTTTTGCCTGTGAAGTGGTTTCTTCACTAGTACCTTTTACTTCTATAGCTTCTAATTTTAATCTCGGAAGCAATAAAAACCGTAGCCAGTCTTACCTTTTCATTCAGTGCTTCATTTTCCCTATTGAGTCGTCGGATATTCATTTGAAGAGTATCCACATTTTGTGATAATTGCTCCAACACTACATTTAATTCCTGTCTTTCCTCTTCCATAGTGATATTCTGACTGCTTAAGTCATTCACTTTTTCCTGTAATTCCTCAATCTTTTTCCTGGCCATCCCCAAGATCCTTTTTTGAAAAATCCTTTTTCCCTAAGAATGCCACCTATTTCTGCCTTCAGATTGTTAATTTCATTTAATTTATTGTTTAAGCTGCTCCGCAATGTAGCGGCATTAAACCGGGATTCATTAAGCCTGTTGTCAAGATCATTTATTGTGGAAGCATAAATCTTATTCAGGGAATCTTTAATTGCATCAGCAACTGCAGCAGAATCTTTTATAAATATTTCTGTTCTCCTCTGGCTGTACATAGTCTTATCATAAATATGGTATACCCAGGTACTGACCAGGCCAATGGAAAGCAGAACCAGTAAGAAGTGGCTTTATATCTCTCATTTCTGAGAACATCAGTCTTTTCCGAAAGATAAAGCATATTCAAATTGTTTGCAAACTGTACCGGCATTGGACGGATGCACCTGGCCATAAATAAAAAAACCGTCTCATTATTATGAGACGGTTTGTCGCATTGGATGCAACTTGCTTTTAACCGAATAAACCACCTTTTTTCAGAGTTCTTACACCTTCACCGATTTTGAACCCGTTATGATAAATTTCAATTTTATAATCACCTGTTTGGAAATCAGTCTGGCGAATAGGGAACTGTAATGCTTTTCGTGTTCCTTGCTCGTATTCAACAGGAACTTTTGTAGTATAAGATCTTGTCACCATCTGTACGAGTAGTCAAAGTAGCAGAACCCAATGCAGCATCAGAGATCACTTTCCGTCAGGAGCTGTAACCATGATATACATATCAGCAGGACCTGATTTTGCAATACGATTTTCTACATCGAAAGAAACAACCAATTTATCAACTCTCTTTGCAGTAGATGTAGTTTTTTCTTTACCATTTTTCTTTTCATTCACCGGAGTGATCTGAATATTAGAAGCGCTGAAAGTAGAACCTACGTCAACTGTTTGAGCCAGTGCTTCTTTTTCAGTAGTAGAAGTAGTCAGATTTTGCTCCAAGACTTGTTTTTCAGTTGACAAGCTGAGTAGTTATTTGCAGTCAAGCTCCTGATTTTCACCAGTTAATCTTGATACTTCAGCTTCCAGGTTGACGATCTGGTTATTCAGATCAGAGATCATTGTCTTTGCTCTTTTCAAATCAGCTGCAGTAGCATTCTTGTCATTCAAGATACGCTTGATCTCAGCTTTGTTTGCATTCAATTTGTTTTTGCAAAGTGCTTTTTTCACCCTGCAAGGTTATTGTTGGTTCCAGTGATTGAATCCAAACGCATTTCAGCGTCATCATACAATAACTTTCAATGAATCACGCTGAGTCATATAATTTTCAGACTGAGTTTGTGCTACCTGTATTACTTCTCCGGATTTGTTCTTATCATACAAAAGATAACCCCATGTACCCAGAAGGCCAGCAGCAAGAATACCTATTAACAGATTCTTATTGCCTCTGTTGGGAGTTGGTGGTTGACTTTGTGGAGTCGCTGATGGATAATTTGTGTTTGTCATACATGTGGTTTTTAAAATGAGTTTGGGTTTTACTATGTTAAATTAATTTTATTCGGTTTTCAAGGGTTTAACATCGGCCGGATTATCATTCGACATGCACAATTCCGAAAACCGTGCCAGAAAATCTGGTGATGTGACTCAAAACGAACTAATTGACTGCAGTTTTTCACAACGGCAAAAGCCTGTATCTTAGCGTTTTATGGCTATTGAAAAGATATTGCAGACTGGAAAAAGCAGGTGTTCAAACCGGTTTACTGGCTGGAAGGTGAGGAAGAATATTTCATTGATAAGGCAGTTGATTATGCAGAACATCATATCTTGAATGAAAGCGAAGCATCCTTTAATCTCACCATTTTTTATGGTCGAGATACCTCCTGGACAGATGTAATAAATGCCTGCCGGCGTTATCCCGATGTTTGCTGAAAGACAGGTTGTGATTATTAAAAGAAGCGCAGCAAATGCGGGATATTGAAAAACTGGAAGGCTATATTGAAAATCCGCTTAGCTCAACCATTTTTGTTGTTTCCTATAAGGATAAAAAAGTAGATGGTCGTTCCAAGCTGGCAAAATTGCTTAAAGCAAAAGGCAGTGCTTGATCACAACAAAAAAAATCTACGATAACCAGCTACCTGAATGGACACAGGAATTGTTGCGAGTCAAAAGAATTGACGATTTCTCCAAAGGGGCTTGCCTTATTAGTAGATCATATTGGCAATGATCTTACCCGGATCGAAAATGAAATTGAAAAAATATCCATCAACCTGGGAAAGCGAAAAACTATTTCGGAAGAAGATATTGAAGAATTTGTAGGTGTCAGCAAAGATTTTAATGTATTTGAATTGCAATCGGCACTGGCCAGGAAAGATCTGGCAAAATGCATTCGGATCATACAATATTTTGAGATCGAATCCCAAAGCTGCCCCTATACAATTAGTTCTTCCTTCTCTGTATGGTTTTTTTAGTAAAGTATTTATGGTTTTTGGTGCTGGCTCGACAGGATGAAAAAGCAATTAGCGGACGCTATTGGGGTAAATGCTTTTTTTGTAAAGGATTATCTGCTGGCAGCAAAAATTATGACTACCAGGGTGTAGAAAAGATTCTGCTTCTTATTACACCAGTATAACCTGAAAAGCATTGGGATCAATAATGCAGGCACAGAAGATGGATCACTTGTTAAGAGAAATGGTCTGTAAAATGACCGCTTAAAATAATGATTGACAATTGCCTTTACTTTGCACAACTTTTGTATTGTAAATATTCATCTAAGAATAAATAATAAAAATATGAAAAAATTATTTGGCCTATTATTTCTTGGTGGTATCCTGGGTATTGACCAGTTGTGAAACCACCAGGGAAATTTCGTTTAACGAGGATGGTAGCGGCACGATGGTAACCACTACGATATGAGCGGCCTGATTGGCATTGCGAAAATGTCGGGCCAGGGAAAGGATATGGAAAAAGAAGATGCTAAAAGCTATTGATACCACTATAGCTCTTGATAAAATGGTGGATAGCATACCTGATCTGACAACTGAAGAAAAAGAACTTGGTAAAAAATGGAAAACTGGGTCTACAATTTGAACATGGGCGAAGAAAAATTAATTACAAAACTTGATTTTCCTTTTTCAAACGGCGGGCAAATCAGCAAACTGGATCAGCTATCTACCAAAGTGATGCAGGATGCCATGAAAAAGCAAGCTGGAGAGGGCGGGGAAGATGCTCCTTCCATCCCTGCATGAAGAAATGCCCAAAGGATCACATGGATGATTATTTTGTTACGACTTATACAAAAGGCCTGATTGAAAAAAAACATATTCCTGAAAAATACGCCGCCGTCGAGTGATGATAAAAGCATGCAGGCCATGAAAGAAATGGCGTGGCGAGGGAATGCCAATGAATACAACTTTCATTTTTAATCTTCCCAACCCGGTAAAAAAAGCAGAAGGGAAAAAATGTAAAACTATCTGAAGATAAAAAGAAAGTGACAATAACCAACAGTATTGATGATTTTTTTGACGATGTGACCAAACTGGAATTCAAAATCGAGTATTAAGACGCATAATCAATTTTTTGAATTCTCCGATAAATTTTGATTGCCAGAGTTTCGGATAGTACTAGTAACTGGTATTTTCTACAGTACTTTCAGGCTATCTATTTTATCCTGGTCAATTTGTTTTACAAGTTCTTCCAGCGTATCAAATTTTACCTCTTCCCGTAAATATTTTTTTACGTATATGCGAAGGGTCTCTTCGTAGATTTCAGAATTAAAATCAAAGAGGTTGACTTCTATTACTCTTTTCTTTCCATCAACGGTAGGCCGAAAGCCTATGCTCATCATTCCTTTCAGCCGGTCGCTGTCTTTTGCGTAGCTTTTCCGGCACTTAGTAATTTACCATATACCGCATAAATTCCATTGCCCGGATATAATCTTTTCTTCATCTTCTACTTTCAGATTAGCTGTTGGGATATCCTAGTTTACGGCCCAATTTATCACCATGAATCACGGTGCCGGAAAAAAAGAATTCATAGCCAAGCAATTTATCCGCGATTTCAATTTGTCCATTTAGCAAAGCCTCTCTTATGCGGGTAGAACTAATCGAAATTTCATCCAAAACATGCTTGGGAATTTCCTTTAACTGGTAATTATATACAGGGGCTAGTTTTTCAAGAAGCAGGTAATCTCCTTTTCTTTCCTTTCCAAATCGGTGATCATAGCCTATAATAATGGTGTGAGGATGAAATTTATTAACAAGGAAATGCTGCACATAATCTTCCGCCTGTTGATTGGCAAATGCATCTGTAAATGGTACCACTACCAGGTGATCAATACCCAATTGCTTACAGCAACTCAATTTTTTCCTCCAGGGTATTGATGAGCCGGATACCCAGGATAGTGGAAGATACAACTTTACGCGGATGCGGATGAAAAGTAATTATCACGGTCTCGCCATTAAATTTTGACGCCTCCTCTTTTAGCTTATCGATGATCTTCCGGTGGCCCATGTGAACCCCATCAAAAGTGCCAATAGTAATAACTGCATTATTAAATGCCGGTAATTGATCCATATTATAATGATACTTCCATAATTCCTTGTTACGAAGATAAGACCCGTAACGTAACAGGATAATAAAAATGGAATCCTTCAGTTCTGATAACTTACTTTTGCCCCGTAAAAATCATCCGCAACAAGATCATACTCAAAATTGCCTTGTGAATTATATTAATTGATATAGATGAAGCAAATTATGAAAGGATCGTTTTTTTATTCTCCGGCAGAACAAGGGGGTTTGTATGAAAAAAGAGGTGTGTCAGCTCAGAAAGAAGAAGTTCATGCTGCTACAAAAAATCTTGACCAGGGTCTTTTTCCCAATGCGTTTTGCAAAGTTTATCCCGATGTTCTTTGCGGTGATGATAATTGGGTAAATGTAATGCATGCAGATGGCGCAGGTACCAAAAGCATACTCGCTTATTTGTACTGGAAAGAAACCGGTGATGTATCTGTTTGGAAAGGAATTGCCCAGGATGCCATTGTGATGAACCTGGATGACTTGTTGTGTGTGGGTATTTATGATAACCTTCTTTTCTCTTCTACCATCGACAGGAATAAAAAAATTATTCCGGCAAATGTTCTGGAAGCTATTATTAACGGAACACAGGAGTTTTTTGATACTATGAAAGAATTTGGTGTAAATATTCATTTTATGGGTGGAGAAACTGCCGATGTGGGTGATGTGGTAAGAACAATTGCAGTGAATGGAACCATGACAGCAAGATGGCCGAAAAATAAAATAATTACCAATGAAAAAATAAAACCAGGAAATGTGATCGTTGGTCTGGCGGGGTTTGGTCAGGCTAATTATGAAACCTCTTACAACAGTGGTCTGGCCAGCAATGGACTGACCAGTGCCAGGCATGATGTACTGAATAAAACCTATGGGGAAAAATACCCGGAATCTTTTGATACTACGTTGAGTGATGATGTGGTTTATATTGGCCCATATAAAATGACAGATAAAGTGGAAACAGGTGAAGGACAATCAGAAATAGGTAAACTTTTATTGTCACCTACCCGAACTTTTGCTCCTGTTATGAAGGAATTACTCGGGAAGCATTTTGATTCGGTGTATGGGCTGATTCACTGCAGTGGCGGCGGCCAGACCAAATGTTTAAAATATATTCCGGAAAAAGTCCGGATAATAAAGGATAATCTATTTGAACCTCCGGTTATTTTTCAATTGATACAGGAAGCAAGCAAATCGGATGATCGGGAAATGTACCAGGTTTTTAATATGGGCACAAGGCTTGAAATATATACAAATGAAAAGGACGCAGGAAAAATGATCCGTGTTGCAAAAAGCTTTGGTGTGGAAGCACGGGTGATTGGCAGGGTAGAAGAGAGTGAAAAAAAAGAACTGCTTATTACAACAAAAACGGGTCAATTAACTTACTGATTTTTTTTCAGCAGATCAATCAAATCAATATACTCCTGCATAGCTGTCTCACGGGGTTTTCCTTTCAGCGAAGCCCACGCTTCATATTTGGCTTTATTGACAAAGTCAAAAGGATTGGATGGCGGCTCCGTAGTAATATCACCTTCTGTTCCTTGCTTGTAAAGTGAATATAATTTCAATAGGGAATCGTTATCTGGTTTTGAAGACAGTTCCTTGCTTTCCTTAACCGCCAGTTCAAATTTTTCTTTTAATTCCATACTTGTAATTTTTAAAATATCATTTTAAAATCAATCCAGGTCGGGTATTTTTAATATTTAATCAGCGGGTTACTTCCGGTATCACATGACCAATATTTCCATTGGGCATCTGAATTCGTAACAAGGCTGCTACTGTAGGGGCAATATCGGTCATATATGTTTCCCGGTTTGTTTTACCTGGTTTTATTTTCCAACCAAACCAAAGTAAAGGAATATGAGAATCATAAGGATACCAGGAACCATGGGTAGTGCCTTTATTCCACCCGTCAAACCATTGGGGTTTATATATAAACTGGATGTCACCACCCAGGATTTGGTTATAGCCATTGGTCACCATGGTTTTTATATTTGAAGGAATCGTAATACTGCTGATCTGATGCAAGTCCATCGCATTCAATATGGCTGGATGATTTATCAGTTCACTGATCAAACCTGTTTTTATGGCAGGCAGATCTAATTTATTTTTCTCAATTACAGAATAGTCAAGATAAATCTGGTAATTAATTACGAACTCCACGATGTCTTTTACTCCATATTTTTTTTCGGCAAGATCATTTATCCATTTCCTGATTTCAACATCACTCACGGTGCCGGAAGACATTTTGTTTTCTTTCATAAACCCGGGGACATGCGCTACTCCGTGATCGGCTGTAAGAAAAATGAGGTATTGGTCTTTACCAATTTTCGCATCCAGGTATTTTAGGAAAGCGGCTATATCTTTATCGAGCCGCAAAAAACCATCTTCTGCTTCTATTGAATTGGGGCCAAATGCATGACCGATATAATCCGGTGTTGAAAAGCTGATAGCCAGAAAATCTGTTATACCCCGTTGTCCTAATTTTTCCGACTCTATGGCTGCCTTCGCCATGTCAATTGTAAATGAATTAGCTCCGGGTGTTTGACGAAACGATTCATACCTGTTGACAGTGATGCCCGAGGTGATATGAGGAAATGTGTTGTCTTCCCCGCCGATAGAAGATTCATATTCTTTATCATCTGCTGTACTCTGTTTATAAGTATTGACCGGGTAAAGAGTATTCCAGTTTTGCTTAAGGTAGTAATCAGGTAATTTTTTGTCGTTAAATTTTTTGACCCAGTCTGGTAACTCATTCATATAATAAGTGCTCGTTATCCAACCTCCCGTTGCGTTATCAAACCAATAAGCAGCATTGGCAGAATGACCAGCCGGTAAAATGGAACCGCGGTCTTTTAAAGAAATCCCAATAGTTTTATTTTGAAAATTAGTTGCCAGCCTTAATTCATCAGTAATGGAGGTAGTCAGCATATTCCCGGGCGACATCATCCCCGCAGTTGAGTTGCTGCCAACAGACGTAACTGAAGTATCTTCAGAACAATACCAGATACGCTTCAGATCCCTGCGATACCAATAATTTCCAATGATACCATTAACAGCAGGAACTGATCCGGTATATACAGAGGCGTGGCCGGCCCCGGTATAAGTTGGTGTATATGGAATAAAAGTATTTTCACAACTGAATCCCTGGTTTATCATTCTTTTAAATCCATCAGCAACATAGCGGTCATAATAACGATAGAGATAATCCCATCTCATTTGATCTACTACAATTCCTACTACTAATTTGGGCCGTTGTAAGGGTTGAGCCTGTGTAATATTAAAGGCAATAAAAGGGAATATAACAAACAACTTTACTATTCGATGCATCCTTAATTATTTTAGTTAGCAAAAATAGGGGATTATGAAGTTTAATAAGATCCGTATCTGATTGCAATTAGCTTGTCCATTATAAAATACGAAAACAAGAAATAGAAAAATATCAAGTTTTATCAGAATTACTTTAATTAAAGAATCCCTTTTTAAATTAATCTTTTAAAAGCAAATGCCGCTGCTATTGATACGCCACCAACTATCCACCATAAAAAATTAAATCCGAAGTGCTGTGCCAGTTGTGCTCCACCCATTGGTCCGAGTGTTTGTGCCGCCGACCATGCCATGGTGTAGAGAGCAGCATAATGACCACGGTTATTGATCTGGGTACGACTAATCCAGTAACTGTTCATAAAGGGCATAGATAGTATTTCACCAAACGTAATAAGGATGATCATGAATAGTGCTATCACCACTCCGTTAAGCGGAATGTTTAATAGCCAGAATGAAATTCCTGTGAGGGCTACACCGAAAGTGATATAGACCATACTTTTTCTTTTACCTTCTAACTTGTATACCAGTACCATTTCAATAATGGCAATAATGATTCCGTTTATAGCCATTAACAGTCCAATATAAGGTTCTGAAAGATGGAGGTTCTTTTTAAAATAAACCGGCAGGTTGGTAAATATCTGGAAGAAACAACTGGCGAACAACGTAGTAACAATAATAAAAATAATAAACGGTTTATCTCTGAATGCTGTTGTTACACTGCTGTTTATTTGCAATGGATCATTGTGTATTTTCCGGGCAACAGGTTTGAGAAAAATAAACATCAACAGAGCTGCGAAAATATTAGTGATTCCATCAACCCAAAAAAGCAATTCGTAATTTATTTTGGCGAGAATACCGCCTGCTGCACTACCCAAAGCCCAACCTAAATTAATGGCCAGCCGGTTTAGCGCATAAGATCGGGTTCGGTTTTCTTCGTTACTGTAAAAAGCTATTGCTGTACTATTGGCCGGCCTGAACGCTTCATTTACAAAACTGACAAGGAAAGTAAACAAGCAGATCAATGAATAAATTCTCATTTGACCAAGGACAATGAATAATATACCACCACCAATAAGGGTGATCATTTGTACCGGATAATAGCCAATACTGTCTGTTAGTTTGCCACCTAAATAAGCACCGAAAAATGCACCCGCGCCAAACAGGCCAAAAACTATTCCTGCCTGCCCGATGGTGTATCCCATTTTCGCACTCGTGAGATATAGAGTCATGAAAGGGACTACCATTGTTCCGCTCCTGTTGATCAGCATGGTCAGGGATAAAAGCCAGGTAGAACGAGATAAACCAGCATAAGCGCTGCGATAAGTTTGTGCTGTAGCTTTTAGCATAAAAATGGTAGCAAAGGTATTGCAGAACTAAAACAGCCATTATTCTTTATAAAAAAAAAGCAGGAGTTTGATTGAAATAAATTCGCTTGCAGTTTTGCGCCTTCCTTTTTGCTAAAAAATAACCTGTCGCTACTCTTGCATTACAATAATTCAGTATGTATATTCACAGTTTCAATTCTTAGTTCCTTTTATCAATCCTTTTTCCTTAGGGAAGCTTTAGTGGCCTTTGGTTGTGTCAAGACGTTTCCAGTCTTCAGCAAAAAAATCCATGTTTCATTTTAGTAAATAAAAAATCTTACTATGACGATCTTTAAAAGAAGGGCGGTTAGCTGCCTTCCCGGGAATGTAAAAAAGAATTTTATTTTATGTTACCAATTAAGAAATATTCCATTCTGTATGTTTTTTTATGCTGGCATAGCGATTTTTTATTCCAATCATGCTATAAGCCAGGGTATTCCGGCAGCCAGTTCAAAAAATGCAATATATGTTGACCTGGCCTCTCGTGGTCCAGTGTATTCTATTAATTACGACAGGATCTTTTATCGGTCCGCCAAATTTGGATATAGTTTCCGCGTGGGACTTTCTCTTGAAAAAGATGCTTTTTCCATGCCTCTTGGGTTTAGCCTGATAACGGGATCTAAAGCACATCATGCAGAATTTGCTCTGGGATTTATTCCTTACATTGATCATTACAAAAAGTCATCAAATAACCTGGATATCTCAGATAAGTATATTTATATTAATTCAACAGTGGGATACCGGTATCAGCAAAGCAATAGCGGACTATTTATTCGTGTGGCAGCCGGACCCGGCGTATTTCTTGATCCTCCGTCTGACGATTTTTGGAATATGGATCCTAAATTATATGCATTTGGAAGCCTGGGAATTGGAATAAGTTTTTAAATTCCTTTTCAGGAACCAGGACTGTCCGTATTATAAAGCAAAGCAACATAAATTGAAAGCCCCGCAAATTTTGCAGGGCTTTTTGTATTTCTTTACGCATTTCGGTTGATGCAATTAAGATCATCAAAAGCTACTTCAAGGCGTTTGATAAAATTTTCTTCACCTTTTCGTAACCATACCCGCGGATCGTAATATTTCTTATTGGGGGAATCCGGGCTACCCGGATTTCCTAATTGGCCCTGCAGATATCCTTCATTCTTTTTATAGTTAAAAAGAACTCCTTCCCAAAATGCCCATTGCAGATCGGTATCTAAATTCATTTTAATAGCGCCATATCCAATTGCTTCACGAATCTGGTGTTGTGGCGAACCGCTTCCACCATGGAATACAAAGAACACGGGCTTAGGTCCTGTTTTCAAAGTTTTTTCAATATGAACTTGGCTATTATTCAATATTTCTGGACGTAATTCCACATTACCCGGTTTGTATACACCATGTACATTACCGAAAGCAGCTGCTACAGTAAAAAGGCTCCCGACTTTATGTAATTCCGTATAAGAATATGCTACATGTTCTGGTTGGGTATATAATTTTTCATTTTCAACGTCGCTGTTATCAACTCCATCCTCTTCACCACCGGTAACACCCAGTTCAATTTCTATTCCCATTCCCAATGGCTTCATTCGTTTAAAGAATTCCACCGAGGTTTGAATGTTTTCTTCAATAGGTTCTTCACTAAGATCCAGCATATGTGAGCTGAAAAGGGGTTGTCCTTTTTCTTTAAAAAATTGTTCGCCTTCATCCAGTAATCCGCTGATCCAGGGCAGCCATTTTTTTGCGGCATGATCAGTATGCAATACAACAGGAACGCCGTAATATTTGGCTACATTATGAATATGAAGTGCACCGGATACACCTCCGGAAATATTTGCCTGCAGATTATCATTCGGCATTCCTTTTCCGGCCATGAACTGTGCACCTCCATTTGAAAATTGGATAATAACCGGTGAATTTACCTTTGCCGCAGTTTCTAATGTAGCGTTGATGGTGTTGGTACCTATGGTATTTACAGCAGGTAAGGCAAACTGGTTGTCTTTTGCATCTTTGTAAAGGGCTTCCAGTTCTTCTCCGAAGAGTACCCCGGCTTTGTACTTTTTCATTTCAGCATTACTTCTTTAATGATAATAAATGTGGTTTAAAAAGGGGCAGTAACCGTTAAAAGAGCGGCAATATACTTTATTTATGTTTAGTATGAGATCGGAGACTTTGTTGTATTATTTCCTAACAATTGTATGTTTTGAACCAAAGGATGAATGAGCCAGATCATTTAATCACTGTTTTTTCCCAGGTTTTTTTGAACCAGCAACAGATTTCTTTGTAAGGTTTGTTTCAGATGTCGTTTTACCACCTGGCCCATTGATTGACATTTGCTGAAGGCCTCGGTATTAAGATGTTCATTCAGTTCTTTTTTTAGTTGGTCAATTTTGGCTGGTAGAGATATTTCATCACTGGACATAATATCCAGCAACTCTTTGATCCGGTACCTTGAAGAAGCAAGCCGGAAAGTAATCAGTGTCCGTTCTTCGGCCTGGTATTGTTCAATAGATTCTTTGTCAAGATGCTTTAAGCAGAGATCGACATAGGGATAATTTTCTTTAAAGAATTGCGGCAGGTAAAGATTTTTCCTTCCTTCATAAGATTGCTGATCAAAGTCAATGGCGCGGATGCGGTATTGATAATCTTCAATATCCGGAGTGATGTCGATCACGAAATTATAACTACGCATATCGCCCAGCAGGCGAACAAAACATCTTTCGTTAAATCTTACAAACTCCTTTGCAAGCCTTATTTTATTGGTATTGGGATCGCTCTTCATTTGTTGAATAAAAACATCTCCGGGAATTCCGGGAATATGTTCTTCAACCAGTGTATTATCGCAGGTAAAAAAAATGATACGGTTGGGAGAAAGTATATGTTCCAGTTCCAGGCCATAGATCCGTGAAGCATCGGCAATTTTAATGTAATAGTGATCATAATTGTCGTTGTATTTATTGACGATCCGTATCCGGAAAGGGTGGGAGTTGCCAAAGGTGCAATAGTCAATGCGGGCTACATCCAGGTGATTGGTAAAGCTAAAATCACCTTCTGTTTTTAAAATAGCATAAATTTTTACAAGGCCATCACGAATGAAATCCCATTCCCGCTTATCGTAAATGGTTTTTTCCCAAAGGGTGTCTTTTCCGTTCTTATCTTTTATAGGTACCGAAAAAGTATAATTCAACAGGTCCTTATATAATACAGGCAACTTTACCTCGCGTCCATGATGGCGCAGATAAGCCCGTAATTTCGGTCTTACCGGGAACATCGGTTTTTTCCTGGAGGGTTTGTCACTTTCATTATGTTCCAACTCTTTTGTATCATCAGCGAAACTCATAGTTGGAAGTTACGAATCCTTTGTTAAAGACTGAATGAAGGGATATCCGTCAATAAAAAACAGACTATCTTTTATTAATGAGTTGGGCGCGGGTAGTTGAAATATTATTATTTCCTGATTTGTGGTAATAATTGTTTCAAAATAAGCAGCTGATTTTAACAACCGGCTTCCATACCAGCTAAACATTTCACCATCTACCAGGATAATTTTTGTTTGAGGAAGCATGACTTGCAATAAGACCTTATGTTTTTCATTAAAAGGTAAGGGCTCTGAAGACAGAAGCAGCACTCTCTAATTTTTTATTCATTCATTTCCGGGATTGTAATTGCAGGATACCGTCTTTCTTTTTTAAAAGCATTTTCAAATCCGGCTATTTCTAGCATGGAATGAATAAAGGTATTTCCGCCAATCGTCATATAAGGATTATTCCAAATGAGGTAGCAGCAGTTCATTTTTTTTACAGAATGTAATTGAACGGAAAGTTGCATAAATGATGCTTTAATAGTTGATATCATTTGACTGGCTTCGATAACCTTGTCCGTGATGCTTCCAATTTGCGAGATCATTTCATACGCATCGGTAAGATTTTTTACATCACTAATCCACACAGGATAATGTATCGCACATTCTTCCACCTGATCCCTTACATTTTCTTCTTTGTTGGCTATGATGAGATCTGGTTGCAATTGATGAATGCTGTCTAAGTTTAATTTTTTTTACCTCCAACACGGCGTTTAAGGTGATAATATTCTTTTGGATGTACACAAAATCGGGTGATCCCGGCATTTTGATTTTGCAATCCAAGGTCGAACAATAATTCAGTTTGTGCTTTCTACATAAATTTTTTGGGCGGCATATACGAATCGGTAAATATGTATTTATCAATCATGCCTGCAATTTTTTAGATTTAGGAGGAATAACTATTGAAGATGATGTGCAGATTGGCCCCAGGGTGAATATTATTACAGAAAACCATCCTGCTGACCCGTCTCAGAGAAAAATGCTTAACCTTAAATCAGTTATTGTAAAAAGAAATGCCTGGATTGGGGCAGCAGCAACTATACTACCTGGTGTTACAGTGGGAGAGAACGCAATTGTCGCGGCCGGAGCAGTAGTTCATAAAGATGTTGCTGCCAACACCATTGTCGGGGGAATTCCTGCTAAGATGATTAAAGCTATTGATTGAAATTCCGCACTGGCAAGTGTTTCATAAAAAGATCAATTAGTTGGTACACGGAGTCCATTGAAGTATTTCCTCTAACCACGGCGTAAAACGAGATAATATTTGTTTGCTTTACCCGGATTTTAATCCGGCATTGATTGCCACTTGTGTCTTTTTTATGCCGGTATTATCAATCGCAGTTTTAAGTGGATGGACATGGATGGCCAGGAAATAAAATGCTACTGTTGCGCTTTTTGAATTGCATGAGTAGCGTATATTTAAGAGTCGGCTGATATAATATCTCCCTTTAACAAATACTCGGCAATAATGAAATATTTTCAATTACTCTGTTTCCTCTTACTTATTCAATCATCCATTTTTGGACAGAAACCAAGAGCAAGAGATATTGGAATTCCTTTTAACGGAACTACAGGTAAGTTTAATGCTATAACAGATGTGAAAGGTGTTGAAGTGGGTTATAGCACCATCATTTCCGGACAAGGCAAAAACATCAGAGGAAAAGGACCTGTAAGAACAGGAGTTACAGCCATCTTGCCAAGAGGCAGAAACTAATAATCCTGTTTATGCAAATTGGTATTCACTAAATGGCAATGGTGAAATGACGGGAACCACCTGGATAACAGAATCAGGTTTTTTGGAAACACCAATAATGATAACCAATACCAACAGTGTGGGTGTTGTAAGAGATGCCGTATTGAAATGGTTTGTAAAAACAGGTTGGTATAAAGAAGATTTTTGGTACACTTATCCTGTTGTTGCAGAAACCTACGATGGTTTTTTAAATGATATTTATGGCTTTCATGTAAAAGAAAGCAATGCCTACGAAGCGTTGGATAGTGCCAAATCAGGTTTTATAAAAGAAGGTAATGTTGGTGGCGGCACAGGAATGATGTGTTTAGGATTTAAAGGAGGTACAGGAACATCTTCCAGGGTAGTAAAAATAAAAGACTTCGACCTATACAGTTGGTGTATTAGTACAATCAAATTTTGGAGGTAAAAAGAAATTTACGATTGCAGGTGTGCCGGTTGGAAAAGAATTAAAAGATACAATGAATTATGAATTTAAAGCAGCACCATCTTACAGACAAGAAGGTGACGGCTCAATCATTGTTGTAGTTGCAACAGATGCACCATTATTACCACATCAGTTAAAAAGAATTGCTGCAAGAGTTCCATTGGGCGTAGGCATAGTTGGCGGACGTGGTGAAAATGGTTCGGGTGATATATTTCATTGCATTTTCTACTGCTAACCCATCAGCATTTCAAAGAGAAAGATTTTACAAAAGTTGATGAATTGCCCAATGATTTAATCAATCCTTTATTTGATGCAACCGTTCAGGCTGTTGAAGAAGCCATCATTAATGCGATGGTTGCAGCAGAAACAATGGAAGGCATAAATGGTAACAAAGCGTATGGACTTCCACATAAATTGGTAATTGACTTACTGAAAAAATATAACAGGATAAAGTAAAAAATACAGCGCTTTATCAAAAGCCAGGCAGAACATCAGACACTTCTTAAATCAACAGATCATGAAGGTATTAGTTTTGGGCTCCACCGGCGGAACTGGTCAGGAAATAGTAAAGCAATTACTCGAACAGAATTTTGAAGTAACTGCCCTTGCACGAGACCCGTCAAAACTTACTGTCAAGCATCCATTATTGACTGTTATCAAAGGAAATGTATTGGACAAAATTTGTTTGGCACAATCTGTTGAAAATAAAGATGTCGTTTTAAGTGCATTAGGCGTGGGTAAATCTTTAAAATCCAAAAATCTGATTTCAAACGCTGTCAATTTATTAATTCCGGTAATGACTGATGCTAAAGTCTCCCGCCTGATTTTTCTCTCTGCCATTGGAGTTGGTGAAACATTCAATCAGTCGGGTTTCATACAAAAGCTAATTTTTCGATTCATATTAAGCAACCTGTATGCTGACAAGGCAAAAGCTGAATTGGTAATAAAGAAAAGCAATCTTGAATGGACTTTAGTTTATCCCGTTTTACTAACTAATAGTCCGTGGACCGGAAAGTACAAAGTGGGAGAACATATGGAAATGAAAGGGGTACCAAAAATTCCGAGAGCTGATGTAGCAGACTTTATGATTAAGCTGATAAAAGATGATTCTTATATAAAGAAGTCTCTGATAATGATGAGTAAAGAATAAGGGCAAAAGGTTGCTGCCAAATTAGTATTGCGCTCGGCATGGGTCGCCGGGATAATTAGATGAAGAACCCAATAGCAACAAATAAATTTCGTTAGCGACAAGTCCGTGAGAATTCGTTAGGCAGGGACTAGTATCTAAAGTGTATTAAAATTTTCAAAATGAATAATAAAAACAAAATTTCAACGATTGTATTCTCTGTCTATATTTTGCTGGCCTTCTATGTTTTTGGTGGAGGGATTGTAAATTCATTGGTTGCTTACAGGACATGGCGTGCGGTAGGCGCAGAAGAATTTCCTGAAGTTCATCATATTGATAGTACGCTGATCATTCCGCTATTTGTTATTTTCTTTTTCTTATCCTTCATTCCCCAGGTTTTATTGTTTTGGTTTCGACCAATGGTTATACCCGGGTGGTTAGTCTGGCTGGCATTACTTTTTAATTTTATTACCCTTGTTTCCACTATAGCTATTCAAATCCCTATTCAAATTGAGCTCGATAAAAAATTTTCATTAGAATTAATTGAACGACTTATATCAACTGATTTTATTTATAGAAGGATTCCCATGTTTTTACTGGCTATAATAAATTTTATTATGCTATATAAAGTAGTGAAACATTCTGTTTATAAGACGATCCCTGCCACATAAGAAAGTCTATGCCTCTGAAATTGATAGGGCCAAAAGTAGAGTTATATATGGCAGATGCAGCCCTGCATTCATTCAAACGTACAGACAGGTAAACAAAAAACCCAAACTTAAAGAACGAATAAGGCCCGGCTTTAGGTCTTACTATTTAACTTTATAAAAAAGCCAGGTAACGTTTTCGGGCTGGACAAGCAATGAATTCCCTGTTTTCATATCTACCTGCACGGTTATCATTGTAACGTACCCCTCCGTCTAAGTACATCAATGCTGTACTAAAATAAAAGATTATATAAGAGGTTTCCAGTTCTGAGGTAAAAGTTCGGTGATCTTATTGATAGGATGATTGCTGATTCTTTTGAGGACATCTTTGAGCCATACAGCAGGATTGATATTATTAAGTTTGCAAGTACCCATAAGCGAGTAAAGCATAGCACTTCGCTGTGCAGCTTCATGACTGCCGGCAAATAAATAATTTTTTCTCCCTATGGCTACGGGCCGTATACTGTTTTCTACAGGATTGTTATCGATGTTCAGTTTACCATCTGTGGTGTAAAGCATTAGTTCATTCCATCTTTGTATACTATAGCCCAGCGCTTTGCCGATAGGGCTTTTTGGCAGGGTGTGAACATATTGTTCTTTCATCCACTTTCCTAACCCTTCCAGTATGGGTACTGATTCGGCATTGCGCAGATGTAATACCTCTTCCACATCAAGATGGGTTTGTTTTGCTTTGTGTTCTATGCTATAAAGTTTTTGGATATGCTCCATAGCATAACTGGCACGGGAAAGATCATTGCCCTGCGCTTCAAAAAACATACGGCGTGCATGTGCCATACAGTGCAGCACTGTTATATCTTCTTTGTCTTTAAAAAAGTCATAGACTACATAGCCATCCGTTTGCAGATGACCCTTAAAATCTTTTAGTATTTCAAGTGGACCTTCCTGTCCCCGGCCTGGCCGGTAGTCGAATAATACAAGTCGTTCAATACTGTTGTGGTATACCCAAAAATAACCGCGATGCGTTTCACCTTTTTTATCTTTGTCCAGTACTTTGATCGGGCTTTCATCTGCATGCAGGTAATCACTTTGCAGGACTGTTTTTGACAGCGCATCATACAAAGGTGTGATGAGTTTGCAGGTAGCACTTACCCAATCGGTAATAGTACTGTAAGGGATGTTGATGCCTTCTCTTTTAAAACGTTCCATCTGGCGATACAGTGGTAAATGATCAACATATTTGTCAAGCACTATCTGTGCAAGCAGTCCAGGGCCTGCTATCGCTTTGGGTAAAGGTCTTTCTGGCATGGGCGATATTATCACGGCTTCATTTCCCGGTGTTGCATATTTAGGGCGAACATAGCGGTTGACAAAAAGTTTTCCTGGTACGTATTCCAGTTCTTCGGTTACTTCTTCGCCGATCTTTTTACAGCCTGCCATTTTACCAGCCGGTTCTATGATGCATTCACGGCGTTCCAGATGCTCCGGTAATTTCATTCGACCCGGGTGATCTTTCTTAATTTCTGTAATCTGTGTAGTCGTTCTGGTGTAGCTGATTTTTTTAGTATCGATGATACTGCACTGTGCCACTGCTGCTGCCTGTATATCTAAACTCAGTTGTGAAGGATTATTATTAGTGGGAATAAAACGTTCATGCTTACTGCCGAAGATCATTTTTTTGAGCTGAGTTAACTCATGTTGTAAGGATGCAATGCTAAGCTGTGATTGCTCATACAACATCTTATAATCTATATCCGTTCCGATTTTCGTCATCCAAAACAAAGATAGCGAAACACAGTGGCAGCAAGCATTACAGACTAATCGTTATCAACAGATTTCACCCCCGTGTTGATATCTTTTTCTGTTGCAGACACTGCTCAGTGAGATGCCTTGCAGTATTAATTGCAATTGCCGGGCATGGGTGGATGCACTGGTGTTGGTATCGTCCATTGCAGGTAATTCATACGTTCCTCTCTCCAGCCGTTTATAATACATCGCAAACCCATCACCTTCCCATACTAACAACTTCACCTGGTTACGTTTTTTATTGAAGAAGATAAATACCGCCCCGCTGAGTGCATTCATCTGAAGTTGCAGCGTAACCAGTCCGCTTAAGCTGTCAAAACCTTTAGACAACATGATATTAAAAAAATGGGAAACCCAGAAATAAACAGAATAATTGATCTTTTAGAGCAACTGCACAATAAAAATTGGGCGGGGCTTAATCTTTACGGGATTTTAGACGAAATCACCGACCAAACCGCGAACCTGGAATTGCCTAATTTCAATCATACTATTCATCAGATTGCCCGGCATTTGGTTACCGATTTTGTAGTCATAAAACGACTACAGGGAATTGACTATAAAATTGCACCCGAAGAAAATTGGATACCTGCAGACCAGATAAATTTCAAATGGACGGACACTGTAAAAGCTCTTAAAGAAAATAAGAATGAGCTAATAAGGGAATTGCAAAATATATCTGACGAAAGCCTGGACGAACCCATATTAAAAGACCATTCCAGTATTTATGTAAACCTGCACGGGTACATCCAGCATTCTTATTACCACTTCGGACAGATTGTAATAATGGCAAAGTTTATTGAAAATTTGAGGCAATAATTGTCTTGCAAATTTAGCGTATTACGTTGTTGCAGGAGCTGGCAGGATAAATAATTAATATTGATACGGAAATAAAAGTGGGGGCGTATCGTATATTTAAGAGTTGGCTGCCTGTAAAAACAAAATCATGATTAAATTCAACTTTTTCTTAGCGCTTCTTTTTATTTGCAAGCTTTCAATTGGACAAAAGATTGAAACAGTATATCTAAATTTAAAAGACAGCACTTCGAATTTGTATGTAGTTGTCTATCCGGCTAAACTCCCATATAAAGGGTTTGCCTTTTTAATCCCGGGTATGTTTCAAAAAGCAAAGGATGTTCTGGTTCAAACAGAATTACCAAAATACGCAGCACAACAAGGAATTTTAATTATTATTCCAACTTTTAAGACTGGTATATCTTCTCTTGGGTTTGACACTGCTACACAAGCTTCATTCCTTGAAATGCTTGAACATGTAACAACTACTTATAAACTGGAGGGCCTTCCTTTTTATTTAGGAGGCTTTTCCATTGGAGGTACCTGTGCAATAAAATATTCGGAACTGGCATTAGCTAATAATTATCCTGTTAAGCCTGCTGCTGTCTTTGCTATTGATGCACCCCTCGACTTTGAAAGAGGGTATATGAGTATGTTACGTGAAATAAGGCTTCCTAATAGCTCTGAAGACGGCCTGGCCGAATCTAACTACATTCTAAAACGTTGCAGGCAAGAATTTGGTGGCAGCCCATCAGATAATTTATCCGGCTATTACCAAAAATCTCCCTATTCATTTAATGATTCAACGCATCAAGCCATAAAGCCATTGGTTAATTTACCAATTCGCCTATATACCGAGCCCGATATTTTATGGTGGATTACCGAAGGTGTTGACTATTCTTTAATGAATGCTTTTGATTTTGCAGCTATGACCAATGAATTAAAAAGAATGGGAAGTAAAAAAGTTGAGTTGATGATTACAAGCGGTAAAGGTTATAGAAAGCCTGGTAATACACGACATCCACATTCATGGAGTATTGTTGAACCTAAAGATGTAGTAAAATGGATGCTGAATCAAAAGTAATCCATGCCTGCAGGTAACAGTTTTGGTGGCTACACATTTCCTCCAGGAAATAGTTATCCCCCGATATTGAATGTATTTTTTATTTTAAATGAAGGAAGACTTTTTTGTTATAGTTGCTTGTATACTGAACCCGGAGTTGCGTGATATAAGAAAGTAGAAATAAAGGAGTAGACCATATGAGGAATAATAAGAATAATAGCATTGACTGAATAAAATAGTGGGAACAGTAGTGTATATCAGATGTTAACGATAATTGTAAAGTGACACTTCTCTTTATTTTACAAACCTAATCCTGACAGAATGGTTGGAATCTTAGTTGAACTAATCATTTCATGGTTATTACTTTGGTTCATCTGTAAAAAACATCTTGTTGTTTTAGGCTTTATACCTACTAAAACAAGATTTGGCAATTTTTTATTTGGCTTTTTAACAGCTGCTATTTGTTGTACTATTTATTTTTTATCATTTACAGCCTTTGCTAATAGTCGCTGGACTTTAAACAAAGAAATCAGCAATAAGATACTGGCAGAAAGTTCCTGGTGGACTTTAAAGTCAGTTTTGTATGAGGAACTTATTTTCAGAGGTGCTTTGCTTTACATTGCCATTCAAAAGTTCGGAACAAAGGTGGCCTGCCTTATATCTGCCGTTTCCTTTGGAGTGTATCACTGGTTTTCAATGGGGGCTTTAGGAAATCCTGTGCAAATGGTCTTTCTATTCTTTATGACGGGTATTTGGGGATTTATGTTTGCGTTGGCTTTTGCAAAAACAAAATCATTGTATTTGCCCATTGGACTTCATTTTGGATGGAACCTGGCTAGTACAGTTGTTTTTTCGCAAGGTTCGTTGGGAAACCAGCTTTTAATTCATGAATATGGGCAAGAATTAAGTGGATTTTTATCAATAGCGGTTTTTCTTTTTCAAGTTTTTTCAGTGCCACTTTTAGCTTATTGGTATTTAAAGGAACGCTCATCAACTAAAATACAATTGCTTAGTGACAAAGAACAACAACCGCTTACATGAACTGTGTCTGGCGTTATAGGGGTGGTACGTTGCTGGCTTTAGTTCACTACCAGCTTCAGTTTCGGCTCTTCGTTAATAATGTAGCTTTAGGTCTTTACTTCAACTTTTAAAATACAGGGCTTGCTATGTCGATGCCGTATTTTAAATATCCCGGCAATGCCTGGCTTTGAAGGTTCAATTGCCACAATCCCTCAAGCAGAATTAAATTCTTTGGTTTATGGGGGGCAAAAAACTTGAAAATCAATAATTTTATGATCCTCTAATTTAGCAATGAGTATTTATAAATGCATACTTATTATATTACTCCTGGTTGGAGCAGAAACAATGGCCCAAACCAATTTTGAGATCCGTTACCTGGGTAATATGGGTGTTGCCATTATTCATAAAGACAGTGCGATCATTATAGACGGACTTCATGACTATTACGATAAATATTACCTGCCCACTGATACGATTGCTTTAGGTGAGATTTTGCAAAAGAAAAAGCCATTTAAAAAAATAGTCGCCATTGCTTTTACTCATAAACACAGCGATCATTTTGATAGTTTGCTTGTAACTAACGTTGCGAATTCAAATACTTCTGCAAAACTTATTGGAGGCAATCAAACCAAAAGCCTCCTGGGCATCAGCATTCAAAAGCGTTTTATAATTGCTGAAAACAACCTTTCACAGGTGATTAATTCCAACATAAAAATTGTACTAAAAAAAATACCCCATATCAACCCTGCCAGGCATGCAACCGTTGAGAATTACAGGATTGAAGTTGTATGGAATGGTTTTCATCTTGTTCATTTGGGTGATGCCGATATACAACCTGTTGCAATTGAAGGACTAAATCAGGCACCGGATGTAGTAGTAATGCCAGACTGGTTTTTGAATAACAAAGCTATTCATTATTTAAACCAGCTAAAACCAAAAAATATTATACTTAGTCATATTGATCCTGCAGGTAAAAAAGTTAACAAACCGGAAAAACTAAAAAATGTATTAATCCAATTTATGGGTTATGGGGATAAGATCACAATAAAAAGTTGAGGAATATAAAGCTTGTATTGCCGGTATGTTTTATTGTTAAGTGAATAGTTAAATAATTTCTTTAAATTTCAATGATCGTTTTTTGAAAAGCTTTCAATATTTATATATTCTATGATAAATTCAAATGGATTGCCGAATATCATAACTCTTTTGGTGATATAAAGTAAGGTAAGTTTAAAAACATAGATATTACTTTTTTAAATAGACAAATAATAAACATCAATATATGAAACAGTTTTTTACAATTTCGGTTTTTTCCCTCTCTTTGACATTCATTACTAACGGGATATTAGCTCAGCATCCGGGAGAAGCTGAAATAAGGCAATTAGAAAATCTTGAAAGAGAGTCTGTATTGAAAGGTGATTCTGCCGTATTGTTTGACAAAATCTGGTCGCCGGATATGATAGTCAATACACCTGCCAATGTGGTTGTAACGGTAGAAGGCAACTAAAGCTCATCTCAGATCGGGAGGCCTAAACTATATTTCATTTGAAAGAAACATTGAAAAAATCACGATTCATGATAATGTTGCCATTGTCATGGGCGGCGAAGTAATCAAACCACAAGGGAACCAGGTTAATGCAGGCAAGACGGTGAGCAGACGGTTTATACATGTCTGGCTGAATAAAAATAATTCGTGGAGCATCATAGCACGGCAAGCTACAATTATTAAAATAGAATAAGGTGTTGCGTTGAGTCCGAACAAAAGATGATTGAAAAACTGAAGTTAAAGTCGATCAGATACCTTTACAAGTTGCTGTTGTACTCGTGGTTTGGCTTCCTTCTTCCTCTAAACAATTATTACTCATTTTATTTCTTCTTAAGATCCAATAGAACCTGTCTTAACTTTTCCGGCTCGCTTGTAATTAACAATAATAACTCCACCTGGTGTAACAATACTCTCTGTTAATGTAAATGCTGCCGGAATCGTTCCATTGTCAAAAAGCTTTTTGCCCTTACCTAAAGTCAAGGGGTGAATTTTGAGCCTGAGTTCATCTACAAGGTCATTCTTAAATAGTAGCTGAACGAGCTCACTGCTACCCCAAACCTGGATGTCTGAGCCTTTTGAATTTTTGACTTTTTTGATATCTGCCAGGCTTTTTATTAATACTGAGTTTTTCCAACCTGTAACCAGTGGGTCCGACTTTTTTATGCTTTTGGAAAACACGTATTTTGTGCCTTCATTAATACCTGGCCAAAAGTCTCCATGTTCAGGCCAGTAATCGGCCCAAATCTTAAATGTTTTACTGCCCAAAAGATAATCTGCGGGTTTTAGTTCTTTTTGCACCACCTTACCATAAACTTCGTCAGAATACGGAGCCACCCAACCGCCATATTTGAAACCACCGGATGTATCTTCCTTAGGTCCGCCGGGTGCCTGCATCACTCCATCCAATGTGATCATTGATAAAACAATTATTTTTCTCATATTATTTCAGTTATACTTATAATGTATTCTATAAAAAATTCCTCAAAATTACTTTTGTTACGATACAAATATCGCTAACAAAGACCATGCATTCGAAGTGTAAATGCGACAATATCGGTGGCTGAATACGACAAGTATTGATAGTCTTTCGTAGACAGGTGGGGGTGTGGCTAAAGCATGACCGCCAATACGGAGACATTGGTACAATTAGTATGTAACCCTAATGCTGGCCTCATTACTAGTGTTACCTCTGGCTACCAGGTGAAAGAAATTGAAAATCCGTTAACGCTGCAAGTAAGGTACCTGCACAAGTTGGTAGGTGAATTGGCTAATAGTCGTAAAATGGAGAAAATTACGTGTCGCGTAATTTGACCAGCGAATAACCAGATAACATTTTACATTCTCTGCTTTTGTTCCGGCTTTAACAATTACTATTTGGATTCTAAATAAAATCTCTACATTAGTGCTTCCTTCGGCATCTGTGGCCGGGGCGACTATCGGATGAAGCTTGCAATAATACAAGTATCCGAACTTAAACACCTATGGAGGCATCCCGCTGAAAACTTTTCTAAAGCAATTATTTCTTCACTTTAAAAAAATCAAACAATGCGACAAATTTCAACCAACATTCGCTATGTGGTACTGGTTTCAGTATTGTTTTTTATTAGCTGTAACCAGCCTGCAACCAATTCAGAGAAAAATGATAATGACACAACTCCCGTTACCCCCACCTCAGACGCTGCTTCAATGCCAGCCTATGACCCGGCAATGGAACCTTTAACAGTAGGCGCACAGATGTCTAAAAAGCTGGGTGATACATTAGATGTTAAGATGTATGAGTTTACAGTGAAGCCGGGTCAATCATGGGGGCTGCATACACATCCTGATCACACAGTTTATATGCTTCAGGGTGGTAAAGTGGCTTTATATATGCGGGAAGCAGGAAAACAGGATACTCTTACTTTTCCTACAGGAATGGGATTAATAAGCGGTCCGCTAACAGATTCAGGGAGGAACATTGGGAATACAACAATAAAATTTCTTGTGGCTGATATTTACAGGCCTCGCAGTAAATAAAGATTGATTGATAGCTGTCTGGTAATGCAGATAGCGTTAAGTTCTGAAATACACAGCAGCTTGCATTTCATGGGTTATACGGCGGTAAGGGAAAACTAATCGGCTTCCGTTCGCTTTCGGCTTCGGTTTCAGCAAATGAAAACCGCTGAGGTGCTGCATAAAACATGCACTTTTGTAACTCGCTAAAGTATCAGGTGGAGGCCCGCAACTTTCAAATGCCTGCCCATCGCCAGGCCTTATATTTAGTACCAAATATTTACCATGAGACAAACTATAATATTTCTTTTTATTTTAATGGTAACCATATATTCTTGTGAGCCGGTCCATCAAAAGCAACAGAATAATGATAAACTTTTATCAGGCTCATGGAAATTTATTGCAGACCAGGAAGTAGATGATAATAACCAGGTAAAAAATGAGGATACAAGCGTTAGCGGCTTATTAATTTATACGGTTGATGGAAAAATGAGTGTTCATCTTTTATGGCAAGGAAGCCGGGCTTCATTGATGAATGATACCATTATGAACCAGGATGGGAAATCTTTCGGGGTGGGATTAGGAAACAACAGTTGGACACCTGATCAGTCAAGAAAAATCATTGATACTTACGATGCTTATTTTGGAGACTATTCTGTTGATTGGAAAAATAAAATTGTTACACATACCATAGGCGGAAACCTTAGACCTGAAAAAGAAGGAACAACTTACAAACGGGCTTTTCAAATTAATGGAGATACATTGTTTTTAAGAAGTGCAGACCCTGACCCCAATATGAAATGGCAGACAAAATGGATAAGAAACAATTAGAAAAATTTCGGGAGCTAACCAAAGTACTTTCAAAATCAGGGGTAAACTATGTAACCTCAGTTATAAGCAAACATCCGCACCGCTTCGGGCCTCACATTTAATTACAACTTCATTTTTTCTCCTGAATCTTCGGATGGCTTTCAATTTGGAGGATTAGAGACATGTTAATTGCATAACATTATGTATTGCATTACTGCTCATCTTCAGATATGAGCAAACGAAGCACAGAAGACATCGTCTGCATAAATAGCCGGGTATTAAGCATCTGTTACAGAACATTCCCCACTTAAACCTGACAGAAATTAGTTCTGCCTGTGACGAAAATCATACGCTAAAATTTATAGGACAACGACATTTGAATTATAGAAGATTGAATTCATATTCATGAGCGAAACAATATGCAAAATAGGTTTTTGGTCAGGACTTATTGCTTTTGGTGCAACAACGGCTTTTGTAATTGTACAGTTATTGCAAATCATTGGTGTTTTTAGTTTCCCGACAGATGAAATTCTAATTTATGGAACTTCCCTTTGCATTGTTATACCCTTTGTGCTTGCAATTCTTTCACTTCATTATGTCACACCAGACCACAAGAAATTTTGGAGTCATGGGGCTTTAATCTTTTCTATTATTTACGCCGTATTTGTTACAGCAAATTATGTCGTTCAACTGGCAACAGTAATTCCCATGAAAGTCAGGGGCATGGGAAACGAAATTCGTATTATTGAACAAACTCCTCATTCAATGTTCTGGGACTTTGATGCCTTAGGATATATATTCATGGGATTAGCAATGTTAATTGCTGTTCCTGTTTTTGAGAAACATGGTTTTCAAAAATGGGTACGACTTTCTTTTTTAGCCAATGCTCTTGTAACGCCTCTAATAGCATTTGTATATTTCTACCCTAATTATTCTGAAAAATTACTTATGATTGGTTTTCCCTGGGGAATTACCGCACCAATAGCCATGTTATTACTGGCATTGATGTTTAGAAAAGCTACAATACAAAGCAAAATATAGTTTAAAGAAACCATGGACTGATGTGATAATCACCACCCCGAAATAAACATGAAAGAGCAATTCTATACACATCCGTTAACTATTCTTATCCTTCTGATTTTGGTTTTTGTTATTACAACAACAATTTTCGGTGCCTTTTTAAATGATATGGTGAGGCAGTATGAACGTAAAGCTTCTTTCTTGTGTTGCTCAATTATTATCATTTGGTTTTGTGTTCAAATAGTCATTATAGGCTACGATTCATGGATGCAGCTCACAGCAACAGTTGCAGCTTTCTTAATTCTTTTTATAACCTGGAAAACGCAGACCTATGGCTATTAATCAATTTTTATTTTGGTTACCGATGATAGTAATTGCATTTGTAAATGCAACACTAAGACAATTGGTTTTTGTCAGGTATTTTAATGAGTTACGGGCATATCAATTATCAACCATCGCTTTAATTATACTATGCACTGGTTATGTTGGATTTGTATTTCCAATGCTTAATATTCAAAGCAGTAAACAAGCACTTTTGATGGGTGCCATGTGGCTGGTGCTAACCATTCTTTTTGAATTTTCTTTGGGACGATTAACAAACAAGACATGGGCATACCTTTTACAAGATTATGATATAAGTTCAGGTCATATCTGGATAGTGTTTCTTATTTGTCTTTTTCTTTTGCCTTATATATTTTACGTTATAAATAAATAGGGTGACGATATATTGATAAAGATAACAACCGCTGAAAATATGTCTCTGGTTGCTTGCTGGCAAGTCTTTCGGCGGACCGAAATCTGCCGGGGAGGTTCTTAACTTAACATTTAGTTATAAATTTAACAGGTTGTCATTTCCACAACCGGTAAGAGACGTTTAGCGATGTTCACCATTAAAAGTATTACCATGATGATCCCCGGATATATATGCACTATTCTTTTTTTTGTATTCACTGGTTGTAATCAAAAGATAATTACCACCAGCCCGGTTGAAGAAAAAATTTCTGAATCAATTTATGCGTCGGGGCTGGTAAAAAGCAAAAACCAATACCAGGTATTTTCATCTGCCAATGGGGTGGTAACCGAATTGATGGTGGAAGAAGGTGACAAGGTCAAAAGCGGACAAGTGATCATGCGCCTGGAAAATACAACGGCCCAACTGAATGTGGAAAGTGCGGCACTGGCTGCAACGAATGCCACGGTTTTAAATAATGCCGAAAAACTGAGAGACCTGCAAAATGCCATGCGGCTGGCCAGGGAAAAAATGGAATACGACTCCTCGCTATTGCTGCGCCAGCAAAAATTATGGGCCCAGAATATTGGCAGCCAGAATGAACTGGACCGGCTCGCCCTGACATACAAGAATTCAAAGAATGCCTATAATACGGCTCAACTAAACTATGTGGATCTGCAAAAACAGCTCCGCTTCCGGGATAATCAGGCTCAAAAGAATTTGAATATCAGCAAAAGCCTGGCTGCTAATTATTCGGTCAAAAGTGAACTGGATGGAAAGGTATATGAGTTGCTGGTTTCTAAGGGGGAAATGGTGAATATGCAAAGCCCGGTAGCCATCCTGGGCGATGAAAATGATTTTATGCTGGAACTACAGGTAGATGAATATGATATTGCGAAGATAAAGACGGGGCAGCTGGTATTGATTAATATGGATAGTTATAAAGGAGAGGTTTTTGAAGCGAAGGTTACCAAAATAAACCCGTTAATGAATCAACGAACAAAGTCATTTACCATCGAGGCTGACTTCGAAAAACGGCCGCAGGTTTTATATCCCAATTTAACCTGCGAAGCAAATATTGTAATTCAATCAAAAGATAAAGCTTTGACTATTCCGCGTAACTATCTGCTCGGGGGAGATTTTGTATTGCTTGAAAATAACGATAAACGAAAAGTAACGACCGGTTTAAAAGACTACCAGAAGGTGGAGATCATAGAAGGATTAACTACAACCGACATCATCCGTAAACCACAAGAATGAATATCAAATTAATCTCCGATATAGCCCGTTCACTACTACTGGCCCGCTGGAAGCAAACGCTGGTGGCTGCGGTAGGGGTGATGTTCGGTATTACTATGTTCATTGCCTTACTGGGCTTTATGAACGGACTTAACGATCTGCTGGATGGGCTGGTACTCAACCGTACACCACATATTCGTTTATACAATGAAATAAAACCCAATAGCAACCAGCCAGTCAACCATCATCGTGATTTTTCTTCTGCCTACAATTTTATTCAATCTGTAAAAGCAGGAGGCAGCCGGCTGCAATTGTATAACAGTTCGGCCATTCAATCTGCCTTAAAAAAAGATGAGCGGGTATTGGGTTATGCTCCAAAAATTACGGCACAGGTATTTTTCAATGCAGGTACCAATGATATTACCGGTGTGCTCAATGGTATCGATGTAACATCAGAAATAAAGTTGTTTCATTATAAAGATTACGTAACAACGGGTACAGCAACCGATATTGGAACCACAGCTAACAGCATTATACTTGGAAAGGGGCTGGCGGAAAAAATACTTGTGAATATAGGAGATGTAGTACAACTCACCACTGCTGGTGGCGAAAGATTTCCGCTTAAGGTGGTTGGTTATTACCAGTCCGGTTTAGCTGATTATGATAAGGTGCAAAGTTTTGCTTCCCTGAATACGGTTCAAAAAATCATGGGGAAACCGGCTAATTATATTACCGATATCCAGGTCAAACTAAACGATATCAATAAGGCCCCTGTCCTGGCCAGGGAATACGCCTCTTTATTTCAAACTGATGCCGAGGATATTCAATCAGCCAATGCACAATACGAAACCGGCTCTTTTATCCGAACATTGATTTCTTATGCAGTAGGAATAACGCTATTGATTGTGGCCGGTTTTGGCATTTTCAATATCCTGAATATGATGATCTATGAAAAAATGGATGCCATTGCTATTTTAAAAGCCACCGGCTTTTCGGGCAAGGATGTAAAATGGATATTTTTATTGATAGCCATTGGCATAGGTTTTTCAGGAGGCATAGCCGGATTGATTCTGGGTTATTTACTTTCATTGATTATCGACCAGATTCCATTTACCACTTCAGCGTTGCCAACTATTAAAACCTACCCGGTGAATTATAACCCGCTTTTTTATTTGATAGGTGCACTGTTTTCATTAATCACCACCTACTTTGCCGGTTGGTTTCCAGCCCGCAAAGCGAGTAAAATAGACCCGGTGATCATTATCCGGGGAAAATAATTATATGGCAGATTGTATACTGGAGGCAAGAAATATTTCAAAATATTTTTTCGACCCCGTTAAATTGAAAGTGTTATCTGAAATCAGTTTCAGAGTGAACAAAGGAGAATTCGTTTCTGTAACCGGCAAATCCGGATGTGGAAAGTCTACGCTATTATACATTTTGTCAACACTCGATACCGATTATGAAGGTGATCTGCTGATTGATGGTGTAAACATGCGTAAAAAAAAAGACGCAGAACTGGCCATGATCAGGAATGAAAAAATTGGTTTTGTATTCCAGTTCCATTACCTGCTGAATGAATTTACTGTATTGAAGAATGTGATGTTACCCGGCTTAAAGCAAAATAAATTGTCTGCTTCAGCAATTAAACAAAAAGCGATGGAGAAATTAAATATGCTGGGTATTGAACACCTCGCTCATAAAAATGCGAACCGGATATCAGGAGGAGAAAAGCAGCGGGTGGCGATAGCCAGGGCCATGATAAATGATCCGCATATTATTATGGGAGATGAACCTACCGGCAACCTGGATAAAAAAAATGCTGAAATTGTCTTTGATATTTTTAAGAGACTTGCCGAAGAGTTTAATCAAACATTGCTGATTGTCACCCACGACCTTGATTTCGCAAAACGCACCCATCGTATTATTGAATTGGAAGACGGGAAGCTGATTTAATTGCTTATTCTTATATATACGAAGGCGATAATAATTTTGTGATAATAGTAAGCGGGCCTGGTTCGGGATTTCAATAAATTTCAAACTTTCATAGTAAACGATTACTTTAATTATTTCTTACGAAACTTCGGGTCGGTTTCAGGATTAAGCCGGAAGAATCATCAATACAAACACAGCTGCAGGAGTTGCATATTAAGTGTCATTACCAAACTTTTTAAATTTATAGTAACTCCTGCTTCTATTTTATCATATCCCGACCCCAATTTTCTACCATATCTGCAATGCTTTTATCAGCCCTGGTTTTAAGAAAAGCGACTAATTCCTCGTCCGTAAGAATTTCTTTCTTCGTTTTTAAAGCATCCCATAATTTCCTGAGCACATTTTTACCCCCGGCTTCATAAATACCTGCTGCTGCTGAATGCCAGCGACATTGATACCATCCATAATTTTTTGGATATTGGCGGGTAATTTCGTCATACCGTTCGTGGATATCCTGCAGACTTGTGTATTTAAATCCCCCGGTTCCGCCGGCAACCACCATTCTTGGAAAAAGTGTCAGAGCCGGTAATAATTCCGGTTCCTGCCTGGCGATATATGTGTGCAATAAAATATTAGCAAACAACTCGCCCAACCAATTTCGTTGCATAGTAAGGCCTCCCTGCATATGAAAAGCATGGCCCAGTTCATGAATAGCAAGCAAATCAAAAAAAGGCTGCATGGTCAAAAATCCGTTGTTGCTGATGTAAGTTGTTTGAATGGGCTGACGCAAACTTTCCGGTAATTGATCCGGTGAAGGCAAAAAACTTTTCCAGAAAGCATTATCCTCCGCCGCTACAATAAGTCTTTTGTTCTTTTCATTATAATGCGGCATGCCATATACCAGTGTTTTGGAGGTATAAAGATTCCAATCCTTTTCATTCAGGATCACCAAAGTTACGGTGGGCTTAAACCCCAGTAATTGCTTGTGATAGGATATTGCCCTCTCTATCCGCGTTGCAATTATTTCGGCTCTTTGCTGATGGCCGGGGCTGTAGTACACCTGGAAACCATGATCTTTCAATTGATAGAGTGAATCAAATGACTGTGCTTTACCTGTTGTAGGCATCGTTAAGGCAAATACCAGGGAGGTGATAATAGAATATTTCATTGTTGCTTTATTTAAAGCAAAAATGGAAGATGCAGCATTGAATAAATAGTATAAAAACGACAACTTATAGCCGCATACCGGCCTGCATTCGCAACGAAGTATTCTCCAATTCCTTTTCAATAACACCGGGTGTAATACCGGCGAACTCTTTAAAATCACGGATGAAATGCATCTGGTCAAAATAACCACATTGATGTGCAATGCTGGTCCAGTTTAAAAGGGGGAAGTTCTCCCGTAACCTGTAGGCTTTTGAAAAACGGGCCAGCCTGGCATATACTTTAGGCGACAGCCCAATGCGTTCTTTACTTTGTCTTTCAAACTGCCGGAGACTGAGACAAGCCAGTGATGCGATCTTTTCAATGGCTACATTCCCGTTTAACCGCAAAAGTTCCAGCATAGCATTATCGAAAGGTAAAGCTCTCTTCAGGCCTTTCATTTTGCCAAGCAGGAATTGTTCCACTACTTCTTTTATTTCATAAAAAGATTCGGCCTCCTGCAATTTATTATTTATCTCCTGTATCTCATTTCCAAAAATATCAGCAGCATCAAAACTACCATCGATCATTTCAGCCATGGAAAATCCTAACAAGCGGTACATTCCGCCCGGATGAAAACCTACCCGAACTGCTTTATGATTTTTGCTGACATCCAGCACAACACTGGATGACTGCAGACCTACGACAACAGCTTTTGGCTGCAACAAAAAACCAACCTCTCCTTTTTTTTGAACTTTTATACGATCATTAATATAAAAAAATAGAGAGCTTTGAGGTGTTGGTGGGTAACTAACAACACTAATTTCATCCTCATTTACTTCTGCATGAACAACCATGATGCAATTAATAAATTCCTGCAAAAGAAGATGCGGTGTATAAAACAGTACTTGCACGAATTTTTTTTTGAAAGTTACAAATTTAAAACGGCACATCATAAGTGAATACCAGCAAGAGGCCCGGGAAATAAATATACCAGTATGTACTACTTTCAGCTTCATTCAAACTGCCGGATAAAACATGAAATAGTTTTTAACTTCATCAATAAAACAAGGATGCAGTTTCACCCGAACCAGAGACTATCTTTTAAAATTTGTGCACGACCGGAAACGAAAAGCAATAAGTTTTGAATTAAAAAGAGGCAAACTGCATCAGCAAAAGATAAAATTGGAATGCTGGTAGTTTCTTAGACATCAAAAAATAAAAACACCAGTCCTTCAGGAGGCTTCGAAGTCTGAACTTAATTTTGTTCGCTGATCAGTTTTTTATTCCGGCTGCATAATACTTCAATTAATTTTTTATGAAATTCTCTACATTAGAACCTTGCTTTCGGCATCGTTCTCCTGCGGTAAAAAGTTGAAAGTCTAAGGAAGAAATACCTATTCGTAGGCGTAATGCTAAAAGTCTCCTTACACATGGAAAGGATTGTTGGATAGTAACGCAATGACAAGGCAAACAAACGGACTGCTAATTTTTGGGAAACAAAATGAAACTTGAACACATACAACCACCACCTGAATTAAAGCCGTATATAGGCAAGATGTGGGTTTTTGAAAATAACGGTCGACTGCCCGATGAGGATATGAAGTTGATTGTTCCGAATGGTATGGTTAAACTTGTCATTCCATATCGTAACGGACTTTTGGGTAAATACAAAAACTGGTATCATCTATCAAAGGAAGCATCCATTACTTTAATTGGTATTGCCGACAGCCCAGCCATTGTTGATGTGGTGGATGATGCACCACATGGAAACATTGGTATAGAATTTTCGCCTATAGGAGCCTACCGCTTTTTTCGCATAAGACATTCCGAACTGAAAAATAAAATATTTCCTTTAACCGATATATTCGGCAAATCAGCTCAACACATTAATGAGCGTATAGCCAATGCTGAACTCATTGGCGAAAAAATACAAATCATCCAGTCGTATTTACTTAACCTGCTTTCGCACTCAGAGCCCGATTTAATTCTTGACTATTGCCTGCAACAGATTGCCAGATCAAAAGGACTGGTAACGGTTACTGAATTAGAAAAGAAAACGGGTTATAGCAGCAGATGGATTTATGAAAAGTTCATAGAAAAGGTTGGATTAAGTCCTAAAAACCTTTCATCTGTAACACGATTCATGCAGTTTTATGAGGAGAGTGCCAAAAATCCGAATGCTGATTTTTTCAAAAAAGAAATTTATAACTTCTATTACGACCAGGCCCACTTTATCAAGGATTTCAAACGATTTACGGGGCTTTCGCCTTCAACATTCATTAAATCTGGCAACGAATTCGGACATATTTTCTACAAGGGATAGCACTTCCGATTTTTACAATACTTCCGCCGGCCTGCAAATTAACTTTGTTTCAAATTTTAAAAGAAACACCATGAAACATTTAATTAATTGGGTTGAGATTCCAGCCACTGACATTGAAAGAGCAAAACAATTTTATTCTACCATTCTCGGAGGCATTCAATTTCAGGACATGAATATGAATGAAACACATTATGCCATTTTTCCGGCAGAAGACAGTTTTAATACCGGCGCCCTGGTACAGGGTGAGTACTACAAACCTTCATCTGATGGAATAGCAGTTTATTTAGATGGCGGTAAGGATATGGACAAGATTCTAACACATGTGGAAAAGGCTGGAGGAGAAATCATCATGCCCAAAACTTTCACAGGAAAGGAAGCAGGTTATGTTGGTATGTTCATAGACACTGAAGGAAATAAAATCGGGCTACAACATTTGTAATTATATGAAACCAAAATTACTTTTAAGAACAGCGTCTGTTTTAATGCTATTACATGACATGGGGCATACATTCGGAGCTTTGACCTGGAAAAAAACGGAGGACCCTGTTATGCAAGAAGTGATAAATCAAATGACCGGTAATAAATTCCCGTTTATGGGTGCCGTGCGCAGCATGGGAGAATATTATGACGGGTATGGATTTATTTCTGCGCTGGCTATGTTTTTCATTGCTGCTATTCTTTGGATTGCATCCAACATTTCCTTACAAAATTCAGGAATTGCCATTAACATTCTTATTATCACTTCTATTATTCTGCTACTATGGGGTATTAGCGAATTGATTTTCTTTTTCCCTTTTGCAGCTGCGTTTAGCCTGCTTGCATTTCTGCTGACAGTAATTGCCACAATGAAATTGATAAATCAGGGTTCCTGAATAATCTCTTTTAATTTAAAATTTCTTACTGCAAGTAATTTGAATTAATAACGCAAAGTATCTATTTAAGAGTGGCCCGATGAATGTAACATTAACGGTTATACTCAATGATACTGCGATCGGGCTTTACAAGAGCATAACCTTTATTTAATTTTTATTTATCAAAAAGCCAGACAGCGGGTTTGTGAGGACGCAAAAATTCCCCAATATCGGCAATAGTTTGCTTGTCGGATATTCTATTAGGCAGGTAATTAATTTTCAATAGATTTCCCCATGGCTTATTAATTATTGTTCAAATATTTAGTCACTGGCAGCATCTTAATGCTTGCATCTATGGCCTAACTTTTGAGACCCCATGCATTATGAAAGCAAAAATATCTACACTGATGGTTTCAAAAGTAAATTGGGAGCAGTTGAAAACTGTTGTGAAATTCTCAATAATTATAAACGTATTTTTGGTCTTATCTGCAAGTGGTCAAACAACGCATTCTCATGCGAAAGGAAATAAAGTAAGCGCCTTGCCCCTTGACCTGGAAATTCAATTGGCACTAAGTGCTTTGCCGCCACATCTCAGGGATAGTGCAACTGTTTATATTTTAAATCCTGGTAAAGGTTTTGAAGTGGCCCGTAAAGGCTCCAACGGGTTTCATGCATTTGTAGCCAGAACCGGCGACGATGCAATGAGAGGCAGTTGGGTGTTTGATGAATATAGGGATGATATCCTTTATCCAATTTCCTTTGACCAGGCTGGCGCAAAGGCAATAATGCCTGTATTTTTTGACATCGCTGCCATGCAGGCAAAAGGCATTTCTTCAAAAGAAGTAAAAAAAATTATACAAAATCGTTACAATACAAAATATTATAAGTCGCCGGAAAAAGCTGGTGTATCCTACATGCTATCTCCCATACTTAGAACCTACACTAATCCGGATACAGAAGACAATGTATTGACATTAAGTATTCCCCATATCATGTATTATGCCCCCAATGTTTCCGACAAAGACATAGGTGGAGGAACCCCTGGGGGACAATATCCTTTTATCATAAACAAAGGCACACATGGATTTAGTATTCAATTGCTGGGTCAGGAGGAAAGAAATACAATTAAGAAAGAGTATGAAGAAATGCTTGCAAAGCTGTGTGCAATTAATAAAGAATGGTGTTTGCCGGAGTCAAAAGATCAGCCGCCTGCAACTATGCATGATCATAAATAAATTCAACACATTATAATGTGTGCAAATAAACTTTTTTAAAATAATTTAATTATTGACATGAAAGATCAAAATACAGCTTCCGCAATAATAAAAGATAAAGTCGGAACCCGTGAAGAATGGCTTGAAGCCCGTTTGAAGCTACTGGAAGCGGAAAAACAATTGACACGCCAAAGTGACGAAGTAGCCCGGCAACGGCAAAATCTGCCCTGGGTAAAAATTGATAAAGAATAAAGTTTTGAAACCAATGAAGGAAAAATTCCCTTTGCAGATCTTTTTAAAGGGCGTTCGCAATTGCTCATTTATCATTTCATGTTTAGCCCTGATTACAATGCCGGTTGTCCTCATTGTTCGGCTATTGCTGATGGCTTCAATGGTTTCTGGCATCACCTGGCACAGCACGACGTAATGCTCTGGGCCGTATCCCGGGCGCCGTTTCCCAAACTACAAGCTTTTAAAGAACGCATGGAATGGACGTTTCCCTGGGCTTCTTCATTTGAGAGTGAATTTAATTACGACTTCAACGTTTCATTTACAGAAGAACAGCAACGTTCAGGAGACGTTGATTACAACTACAACCAAAGTAGCATTACATCCCGTGACAGCAACATTAAAAAAGAAGACACGGCTCCACCTGAAGGAGTAAAAATTGCAGCCACTGTGGGCATCGATTGGGCAACGTATACAAAAGAAGCACCGGGTATGAGTGCATTTGTATTAGATAGCGGCATTATTTATCATACTTACTCCACATATGCACGTGGCCTTGATGGGCTCTGGGGGCTTTACCAATGGCTTGACCGGGCTCCGCTGGGAAGGAATGAAAGGGGTGCGTGGATGCAGCGTCATGATGAGTATGAGAATAAATCTAAGCATAATGCCGGCGATAAAACCTGTTGCAAGTAACCCTCCGCATAAATTCACATTTACTTTCTGAAGTAAACAATAGATAAAGTATTAACCTGCATAAGCATATACTGGCGAACTTATATCGGGCTGGGAATTTTGCCAGGCAGCCGTGCTATTAATAAATTCTTAATTTAATTTTAGGTAAAAAAAGTCAACTGCGGAAACCCGGTTTTCATTCATAATTTTTACCTTTATTAAATATCCAGGCAGTACAATTTAATACATTACATTCTCCTTAGGAATTGATTAATCTTTTCGCTGCACTAATTCTCCTTGTGGAATCTAAACAAATCATTCTTTTTTGCCGTTCCTGCGGAATACTTTATACCAGATTATTTATTCACCCAAAAATTAATGCTATGACAAAAGTTAATGTCACAAAAACAATCGCTGTTCCTGCCGGGACAGTCTGGAAGAAAATTTCTGCTTTTGAGGGAATTGAAGATTTTTCCCCAATCGCAAGATCGGTTGTTGAAGGGCGGGGGGTAGGAGCTAAAAGAAGTTGTTTCCTTCCTGACAACGCCGAAATAAAAGAGAGGTTAACTAAGCTGGATGATTCTAACATGAATTTAGAGTATATTATTTTATCCGGTCCGTTCCCATTATCCGATTATGTAAGTAACGTATCTGTAAAACCTGTGGATGATTCACATTGCGAGGTTTCATGGGGATCCCAATTTAATACAGAAGCAGAGGCTGAGATGAAATCGCTTTTTGAGGGGTTTTATAATGCCATCATGGAAGGATTGGAAAAGCTGCTGAATAAAAAGGTAGCAAGCGTTTAAATTTTAGCAGCATTACAACTTTGAAAAAAAATCCATATTAATTGTGGATTTTTTTCAATTTATGCCACTCACACAATGAAAATATCAGCTCATGAAACCATTTTGTATCCTTTTATTGGGCCCTCACCTTATTCTATTCCAGGCAAAGGGTACAAGAAAAAATAAGTTTAAAAATGGAAAAAAATAATGTAAAAAAAACAGTTGATGAGTTTGCCCTGTTTTGGGAAACACATAATATGGAATTACTTTCAAAAATCATGGCACATGATCCTGACATTGTAAATTTTGGTTCAGATGCTTCCGAACATTTTATTGGGTGGAATATGTTCAAAGAAGCTGTAGAAAAAATGTTGCCATCTTTACAGGAAACAAAAATATCTGTCAGTGATCAGGTCATAAAAATGGCTCCTTCCGGCGATGTAGCCTGGTTTTCGGAAATATGGAATTGGGATTTGAAAATTAACAATGAACCAGTTCAAATGTACGGTCAAAGACTTACGGGTGTTTTAGAAAAACGGAATGGCAAATGGGTATTTGTTCAATTCCATAACTCGGTTCCCGCAGCATAGTAGAAGCTTTGCTATTTAGCTTAAAAAGGATGAGCATTACTGTGCCTGAAATACACCCCGGACCGGCCACTATGTTGTTAACTTTAGTAATTACCTTCAGCTTCAGTGATTTTCCTGAGGCTAATGGATGGAAACGAGCAAAGATTACCGGTAAATCAAGTGGTCCTGAAGTTGTACGTCCTTTTAAAAATGAATCTTAATAAATTGAAGGCAATTGTTTATTCAAAATACGGAGGTCCTGAAGTTCTTCAAATCAAAGAAATAGAAAAGCCTTATCCGAAGGACAATGAGGTATTGGTAAAAGTTTATGCGGTATCAATAAATGATTGGGATTTTGGCCTTCTCACAGGTGACTTCATCAACCGCATGCTAAACGGTCTGCTGAAACCGAAGAGAAAAATACTTGGCTCCGATATAGCGGGACGAATTGAAGCTGTTGGTAAAAATGTAACCAGGTTTAAAATAGGCGATGAAGTGTATGGTGATCTGAGTGGTTACTGGGGAGGTTTTGCTGAGTATACCTGTGCCCGTGAAAAATCATTAGCCCTGAAACCGGCTACCATGAGTTTTGAAGAAGCAGCAGCAATACCACAGGCGGCCATGCTCGCTGTACAGGGTCTTATTGATAAAGGAAAAATTAAATCCGGACAAAAGCTATTGATCAATGGCGCAGGCGGAGGTGTTGGAACTTTTGCTGTGCAGATTGCCAGATTATACGGGGTTGAAATTACTGCTGTTGACAGTACAGGTAAACAGGATATGCTGCGCTCCATAGGTTTTGATCATGTCATTGATTATACAAAGGAAGATTTCACTAAAAATGGTCAGTGTTACGACCTGATCCTTGATGTTAAAACAAATCGATCGATGTTTGATTATACCCGTGCATTGTGTCTTAATGGAACCTATGTGACGGTTGGTGGTTCCATAAGCCGGCTTCTCCAGGCTTTGCTCCTGGGGCCATGGATTTCGATGATCAGTAAAAAGAACATACGTATAGTTGCCCTGAAGACTAACAAGGACTTATTGTATATCAACGAACTTTTCGAAGCTGGTAAAATCAAGCCTGTAATAGATGGGCCTTTCAAACTAAACGAATTTGTGGAAGCATTCAGACTTTATGGTAAAGCTGAGCACAAAGGAAAAGTAGTAATAACGATGTAAATAAATTACATAGATGAAGTACCTAACTGCACAAATGATTTTTTTTGTACAAAATCCAATCTATGAATCGGCACGAACTAATCAATACTTTAGATGAAGTCCACTCCAACATTTTGTAAAATAGATGAACGCAGAAATTCAAGCATATAACGACAAGCAAACAAAGGTTGACAAAGAAATTTGTGATCTTCTGGCAACTACAGTTGACCAGGAACTGGCTGAAGCAGAAAGCAAAATCTGGCACGCCCATCCTGTTTGGTTTTTGGACGGAAATCCAATTGTTGGCTACAGCAAACAAAAAGCAGGTTTGCGTTTGATGTTTTGGAGCGGGGCAGGTTTTGAAGAAGAAAAATTAAATGTGGCGGGAAAAAAATTTAAAGATGCTTCAATTTTTTACACATCAGTAGAACAAATCAATACAAATGACCTTAAACGCTGGCTGAAAAAATCAAAAGAAATTCAGTGGGACTATAAAAACATAGTGAAAAGAAAAGGTCAATTAGAAAGATTGAAATAATTTTAGATATTAAGGATAAAATATAAGGTATGAACATTCCAAGTAAACACCATGAGCGTATAGCAAAAATGACTTTCGCCTCGGTATATCCACATTATATTACAAAGGTGGAGAAGAAAGGCAGGTCGAAAGAAGAATTGCACCAGGTTATTGGGTGGTTAACTGGTTTTGATGATAGAAAGCTACAGGAACTCATTGAACAAAAAGTAACATTTGAAATATTCTTTAAGCATGCTACATTAAACCCGAATGCTCACCTCATTACTGGTGCAATCTGTGGCTACCGGGTGGAGGAAATTGAAAATCCGTTAACGCAACAGGTAAGGTACCTTGATAAGTTGGTGGATGAATTGGCGAAAGGTCGTAAGATGGAGAAAATTTTACGGGTTGCATAGTTTGACCGGCGAATAATTGGATAAATTTTACGCAGGGTTTAAAAGCAGAATGATACGACAAAAAGAAACACTGCTTTTGTACTAATTAAATTTCTTTCAGGGTTTCTCCTCGCTTATTTTGTAAAGGTCAGATCAACTTCCATTTTATCCTGATAGAATTAAAAAGACATTATTCCGGCAATTCCATTTGTCTTAATCCTCATCCATTTCCAGCAATAAATTAGCTATTAAAGCCGTCCACCCGGTTTGATGAGAAGCGCCTAATCCCTGCCCGGTATCACCATGAAAAAATTCATAAAACAGGTGATGGTCTTTGAAATCATCTTCTGACCAAAAGGACTGATGACTGGCATGATACTGAAATTGTCCGGCATCGTTTCTCTCAAAGATCTTTAAAAGCCTTTTGGTAAGTTGATTGGCAATTTGTTTCAGGTTAAGTTTTATTCCTGAACCGGCCGGAAATTCAAACGTGTATTTATCGCCATAATATTCATAATATTTTCTGAGCGAATTAATGATCAAATAATTTAAAGGCAACCAGATAGGACCGCGCCAGTTGGAATTGCCGCCAAACATAGCGCTGGAACTTTCACCAGGTTCATATTGTATAGAATAATTGCTGCCCTGGTATCCAAAAACATAGGGTTTTTCTTTGTGGCATCTTGACAGGGAACGGATACCATAATCGGATAAAAATTCCGCCTCATCCAACAAGCCTTTTTAAGCAGATTTTCCAACCGGTCATCAATCATAATGGCAAATAAATAATTGCCATCTTTGTTTTTTTTGTCAATATCTGAAATAATGCGGGTTAGGTCGGGCCGTGTAAGCCTGATCACTTCAAGCCGGGTATTAAACTGACGCAGATTTTTAAATACATCGCCATGGATAATCTCTACAGCCAGCAATGGAATGATCCCTACCAGGGAGCGGATCTTTAAACGCTGACTTGTACCATTTTCAAATTGGATGGCATCGTAATAAAATGCATCCTGGTCATCCCAAAGAGAAATATCTTTTTTGCCTATATGATGCATCGCCCATCCAATATTTAAGAAAGTGCCGGAAAAATTTGGCTGCTGATTCTTCATAAGCCTGGTTATGCTGCGCTAATTCGAGTGACATACGCAACATATTAATTGCATACATAGCCATCCAGCTGGTAGCATCGGCCTGCTGCAAGTTTTTTAATTCCCGGGCGGCATATGGTTTCTGTCGAATACACCAATATTATCAAGGCCAAGAAAGCCACCTTCAAAAATATCTGTTCCATTTGCATCTTTTTGATTTACCCACCAGGTAAAGTTCATCAGCAATTTCTGAAAAGCTCTTTCAAGAAAGTCCCAATCAGATACGCCTGTTTTTTTCTTATCTGCTTCATAAACATACCAAACACCCCATGCATGTACGGGTGGATTAACATCGCTGAAGTTCCATTCGTATGCAGGAATTTGCCCATTGGGATGCATATAATATTCGCGGAGAACCAGCAATAATTGCTGCTTGGCAAAATCAGGGATCAACATGAACAAAAGTTGCGGCATGAAAAGCAAGATCCCAGGCTGCAAACCAGGGATACTCCCATTTATCGGGCATTGAAATAATATTGCGGCAGGTAAGATGTTGCCAGTCATAATTTCGTTTTATCATTGCGGTCAGGCGGCGTTTCGTCGGGTTCACCAAAAAGCCATTTAAATACATCGAGGTAATAAAATTGTTTGGTCCATAGCAGGCCGCTAAGTGTACTCCGCAGTAATGCTTTATGTTCCGGTGATCAGATTTTTGGGGTGTAAGCTGATCATAATATTGATCTGTTTCTGCCAGCGCGTTTAGCAAAAATTTGATCAAACTCTGCCCAGGGATCCTCTATGTTGATTTTTGCTTAACCTGATCTTGAAAAGTTGTCGATGCTCCTGGCTGAATCTTTTCCTTTAGCCAGATAGCTGCTTTGGTTCCTTGCTTTTTGGGGTTGACTGTATTTCTCTTTATTTATAATATAGTTGTTGATACCATCTTTTACAAAAGGAGAATCATTTGGCCGGTTATACATCCGCTGGTTATTGGTTTCGTTTTCACAAAACAATTGTTCACCACCCTGGTGGTAAAGAAAAAAATTTCCGTTGCGGGAAGAGTTTGTTTGCAGGCAATTGGGTGAGACCGAAGAAATTTCGGGTTTGATGAAACGGGAATTGTGTTTCCAGAAATTACGAAACCAAAGATGAGGCAGTACATGAATGGTAGCAGACTTCAGGGCCGCGGTTATAAACGGTAATTTTCATCAGGATATCGTTCATGTCACCTTTTGCGTATTCAATGAAACAATCAAAATATCGGTTATCTTTAAATATGCCTGTATCGAGCAATTCATACTCCGGGCTCTAGGCGGTCTTTTTTGTTCTGCTGCACCAATTCCAGGTAAGGAAATGCTTCCTGCGGATATTTGTAAAGAAACTTGCAATACGAATGAGTGGGTGAGGAATCAAGATGAAAATAAAGCTCTTTCACATCTTCGCCATGATTGCCTTCTCCATTGGTCAATCCAAAAAGCCTTTCTTTTAAGAATGGAATCTTTGCCGTTCCAAAATGCGGGAGCCAGGCATAAGATCTGGTCGCTATCGCAAAAGCCGCCAATACCTTCTTCGCCCCAGCGATAGGCATAACTTCGGGCAAGATCATGATTGACATAGTTCCAGGCATTTCCATTCGGACTATAATCTTCTCTTACAGTACCCCACTGGCGGTCAGAAAGATATGGGCCCCACTTTTTCCAATTTTTATTATTATTTGAGCGGGACAGTCGCTCTTGTTCAATATTATCCAAATTCTCCCTTTTTATAATTAAATATACAAGGGCAAGCATCTTTATATCCTTAAATATATGCCATCCGCATTATTGTTAAACATTTTTGTTAGAGAATTTCAAATCCGGAAGTGGTCCGTTGACAGGGTGAAAGGATTTATGGCATACTTACAGGAATAAGCACCGAAACAATTATTATAAAGGTTTTGCTCCGCTTATTAAATTAAAGCTGTTGTTTTATATTTAAGTGTATCCGGGCTTTCCTTTATTATTGATTTTTTGTATTGAAGAGGAGAGAGGCTGTATGCTTGCCTGAAAACCCTGATAAAATGCGATGCATTTTCAAAACCAGTCTCAAAAACAAGTTCATTAATATTCTTATCGGTTACTTCCAGGAGAAATTTTGCATGCTCCAGCCTTCGTTTCATTAGCCATTTGCCCGGCGTGCAATTAAAAGTTTTAATAAAATCTTTTTTGAATGAAGTAATACTTTTTCCGCTCAGGCAGGCAAATTCTTCCAGCTTCAAATTGTAAATAAAATTTAATTCCATTATTTCCCTTAAGGAGGTTTTGGTTTTATGACACAAGGATCTGAAATAATTGCATAGTGCCTCGTTATGTGAGGATAATAAAATATCTAGAATTAATTCTTTCAATTTTATTACTAATAAATTTCCGGAGGGTTGTTTATCCTGGGCAAAATAGGATAAAATAGAAGGAAAGTAAGCCGTCAGTACTTTATCCAGGTTAATACGAATAACAGAATCTGTATTCTCCATATCGCATGGGGGCTGCGGTTCATTACTTTCTTTAATCACCCGGCTAATAAAATCATCAGGAACAAATATCATTAACGAACAAAATCCTTCTTCAAAAAACTGATGAATGATATTGGCGCCTTTTTTTACAAAGATGGCTTCGCCTTCCCCGATACAGTATTTTGCACGGGAACTTTGCCACATTTTTTTTCCACGCACTACAAACAAAAAATAATTATACTTTGACCAAACCTTTACAGCGGATTGATCGGCAACGCACTTATATTCCAGGAAAAGAAGATCATTAACTTTAAATTGTTTGAAAAGGCTATTGCCGCTAACAAATTCAAATAAGTTGAACATTGTTGCATTTCGTTTAAGGTAAGGTAACGATTTTCCTGCCTTTTACCAGAAGGAAAGAGGAGTCTTAGTTCCCTTTCAAAATGTATTTATGCATAATACGCTGAGGTGTCAGGCTGTAATTTTCTATCAACAGATTTCTCATTGATAAATTTTATTAATTCCCCGTTGAATTTTACCCTCTCTTCCAGGAAAAGGGCATGGCCACTTTCCTCAAACGGAATCAATGTTGAATTAGTAATTCCCTTGTGTAATTGCTCTGCCAGCTCAAAAGGACAAAGCTTATCCAGTTTTCCATGGAATATAGCAGTGGGTAACGTAATTTTTTTAAGGTCAGACCGCAGATCGGCATCCCTGATCATACAGAGTCCCTGTTCCATAGCATAAGAAGTAGATTGAAATTGAATTTTTTGCAGCCAGCCGGCAATCCCTTTGGGTAATGCATTTTCCGTAGCCGCAAATAATTTTCCAAATTCTTCTATCAGCTGCGGCCGGTTTGTTGCATTCATTTCAATCAGGCTGTTCAGTACATCAAGGTGAAGGCCGTAAGGAAAATCATCTTTCCGAACTTCACAAGGTGCCGCTGCTCCAAACAAGGCTAATTTGCTGATGTGTTCATTATTGTATTTTGAGGCAAAGCGTATTACCGTGGCACCCCCGAACGAAAAGCCTCCAAGCACCGCATTTTCAATTTGCAATTCTTCAAGAACAACTTTTATATCTTCAGCAAACACATCGTAACTGTATTTTCCATAAGGCTTGTCCGACAGACCAAAACCCCTTAATGTAATGCCAATAGCCCTGAATCCATTTTTTAATAAATCGGTGTATTGATATTCATACATAGCATCGCTAAGCGGCCAGCCGTGGATCAATACTACTGGCTTGCCTTCACCCAGATCACTCACATGCAGACGAACATTTTTTTCCACTTCAATTAATTCGGATCGCCCGGTTGCTGCTCTGGTAGTTAAATTTTTCATACCTCTTGTTATTAAATAAATAGAAAAATTAGGTTTACATGTAAAAGTAATTACCTCCTTTTTGGAAGCATGTTCTGTGAAGATTTAAAAATGTGCTGTAAAGGCTAAAAATAACCCGGAACATGGGGAGAAACCTTCAGGGTTTACCAATATTAACTGGTTTAAGGAAAATTGGAACGTTCTTGTAAACCCTGGCAAAATGTTTCTAAATATTTGTAATTATATTGTCCACTTGTAAAAGCTGGAAAGTTTACAAACTGTCAACGGGTATGCCTGCTAATGCAACCCTATTTTTCAAAATCAAAAAAATATGTCATTAAAATTAAAATGAAAAAAATTTTACTTTACTATGCCCTGCTTGTTTTACCTCTGCAGGCAGCCGCCCAAACTATTGACCGGATAGAACCAGAAAACTGGTGGGTAGGAATGAAATTGAACAAGATCACTTTGCTGGTATATGGCAAGGATATTCAAAACTTACAGCCTGATATAAAGTATGGAGGTGTAAACATTGTTGAAACGGAAAAAGTTGATAATCCAAATTACTTATTCGTCACAATCGCCATTGATGCCGGCGCAGCTCCCGGAAACGCAAAGATCAATTTTAAAAAAGGTAATAAGAAAGTCCTATCTAAAGATTTTCCATTACTGGCACGGGAAAAAAATAGCGCCGTCAGGACCGGATTTTCATCAAAGGATGCTATACTGCTGATAATGCCCGATAGGTTTGCCAATGGAGACAGTACCAATGATAATACGCAAAACAGCCTGGAAAAATTAAACAGGAACGATGAGAGTGGCCGACATGGGGGAGACATACAAGGTATTATTAATCACCTTGACTATATACAATCTTTGGGGTTCACACAAATTTGGAATACGCCGCTGGTTGAAAACAATATGCCCAAATATTCCTATCATGGTTATGCAGCAACGGATTTCTATAAGATAGACAGCCGGTTCGGCACTAATGAACAATTTAAAACTTTGGTACAGGAAGCCAGGAAAAGAAATATTGGACTGATATGGGATGTAGTGGTTAATCACTGTGGATTGGAATATTATTTTGTCAAGGATTTGCCAACCAAAAATTGGTTGAATTTTCCTGACACCCGGATACGGTCCAATCATATTAAATCCACTTTATTGGATCCCTATGCCACGGTCAAAGACAGGGAGGAATATACCGGCGGTTGGTTTGACGATCATATGGCGGACCTGAATCAGAAAAATCCATTGCTGGCAAATTTCCTGATACAAAATACAATATGGTGGGTTGAATATTCAGGACTATCAGGATTCAGGGAAGACACCTATTCATATGCTGATAAAGATTTTTTGGCCCGGTGGACAAAAACTATCCTGGATGAGTATCCCAATTTTAATATTGTTGGTGAGGAAATGACGAACATGATTGAATTATCGGCCTATTGGCAAAAAGGAAAAGTAAATGCCGACGGTTATCAATCCTACCTGCCATCCTTAATGGACTTTTCTTTAAATGACAACCTGGTTAAATCACTGTCAACTTCAAATAATTGGTATTCTACCTGGCGGGAGACCTACCAGAGTATCGGGCAGGATTATCATTATCCCGATCCTCAAAACCTGCTGATCTTTCCTGATAATCATGATATCGACAGGTTTTATTCCCGGCTTAATAAGGATTTTGAAAGTTGGAAATTAGGTATTGCCTTATATATGACCATGCGGGGTATTCCCCAATTTTTTTATGGCACCGAACTGATTTTTACCAATGAAAAAGCGGGAAACGATGGCTTGCGTCGCGGAGATTTTTATGGAGGCTGGACCGGCGATGCAAAGAATGCAGTGACGGGGTTGGGCCTGTCAGAAAAAGAAAAGGAAGCTCAAAAATACTTCGCTCATTTACTCAATTGGCGAAAGAATAAAGAGGTGATACATACCGGTAAATTGAAACATTTTGTTCCCGGCAAGAATGATGTGTACGTTTATTTCCGGTTTAACGATAAGGAAAAAATAATGATATGCCTGAATAAGAACATCGAAAAAGTAACGCTTGATATGGATACCTATAAAGATATGATACCCGGAAATTTTAAAGCAAAGGATATTATTACTGGCCGGCAGATCTCTGTAAATAATACCCTGGTTATTGAAGCAAAAACGGCCATGATCCTTGAGATAGAATAGGATTATTTGCGTGATTTTATTTGATCAATCAGCCACCGGAAGGATAAGGTTCAGATTGAAATAATTTCTTCCGTTCATTAACTTTACATATGCAGTATCCGGAACCCATGGAATTTTGACCATTATAAATTACCGGTTGTCAAAAACAAGATATCCGCTTGTATGAAAAATAATTCCGTATTATTTTTTGCCATTTCCTTACTAACCTGGCAAGTGGCTGCCGGGCAAACAATAAAGGCTAATACTATTGACAGCCTGTTTTCCAGCCTTACAAAAAACCATTTTTTTAATGGTGCTGTTGTAGCCGGGCAAAACGGAAAAATATTTTTCAGCAAAGGCTACGGGTTTGCCGACTTTTCTAATGCTAGTCCTTTTACCCCCAATACAGTTTGTGATGGTGGATCGAATGCTAAAACCTTTACCGCCGCAAGCATATTGTTGCTGGAATCGAAATCAAAAATAAACAGGATGAAACCCGTACAGCAATTCCTGCCTTCCTATCCTTACAACAACACAGCCGTTTGGAATTTATTTACACATAGTACGGGTGGATTGCCGGATTACAGTTTATATTTTGAAAAAATACCGGATACAGCCGTGCTCACTACTGGAAAAATAATTGAAATTTTAAGCCAGTATAAACCTGAACTGCTTTATAATCCCAACTCCAATTTTTTTTATGACAGTCCTGGCTTTGATGTAGCCGCTACTATTATAGAAAAAGTGAGTGGTCATAGCTATCAGCAATTTCTGGCAAAACATTTTTTTGCACCGCTTAAAATGAATACGGCGTTTGTTCGCCCGGCCAGGATCAGTGATTGGAAGATGAATAGAGTAAAAGGATACCGGTACCAGGGTGACTCTCTTAAGCTATATGATATTGCAGACCGTGAAGGTTTTTATGGGGGCAGTAATATTTGGGTTTCTGCTAACGATCTTTATAAATGGGGTACTTCTTTTTATAATCATCCGGTTTTAGGTGAGGCAGTTATTAAGCAAGTTATGTCCCCGGTCAAAATCGGTGGCAAACCATCTGCTGTAAGGTTAGGTGCCTGGTACCAGGGTAAAAATGAAAATGCTTTTTATTATTGGGGAGACCTGCAGGGTTTTTATACCTGGGTATATTGGGACAGGCAAAAAAAATTCACAATTGCTTTTGTTTCGAATACTAATACTCCCCAATGGTTGCGACCCCGGTTAACCAATGCACTGATCGATATCATGGAAGGCAAACAAGCACCGGTAATAAAAGAACAGGATGCAGAAGAAATAAAAAAAGATGAAAAAGAAAAAATTACCGGTTTTTATGAGGTGGAAAAATATGGCAGGGTTGAGATTTATATAAATGATAATCACCTTCTGTTAAAACTTCCTTCAGGTATGGAATACAATATGTACCAGGTAGATCTAAAAACATTTTATGTTCCCGGGCTTGAACCCTGGCTATCATTCGGAAAACTGGAAGATGGAAAATGCCGTGAGCTTTACTGGAGTGCGACTGTTTTTAATACCGTTGGAAAAAGATTATAATATTGCCTCCGGAGTTATTCCCAAAGATTTAAAAGGAAAGACGTGGATAGGCTTAATAATAAAAATAATTGCAGCCCTTACTCTGCAATTATTTTTATCAGCGTTCCTTTAGAAACATTATCCGTTAGTTTCATTCCATTTAAAATGGCGAACTCTTCTCTTCTGTTTTCCAATACATTTTGCTGACGAAAAAATTCGGCCAGGGTCATGCCGGAACCGGCAGTTTTTATTCTTACACGTTCTGGCTTTTTATTTAATTTAACCGGATCAGTGAGGATGCGGAAACCAGTCATGCTGTTATTAAAACTATTTGCATAGTTATTAAATTCATTGATTGTAGAAACCCCAAGCAAATGATAATTGTTTCCATTGTATTCAATAAAATAGGACATCGTTCTGATTGTTGCTGCCTGTCCCTGTTGCTCCGGCTGCTGGTCGGCAATAACGTAAATAGCGGGTAATCCATTCACAGTCGTATTCCTGGATTCCCTTGGCTGCAATTTGTATTGTTCCATTACTGAATTGGCAGCTTCCTGCAGTGATTTACCCGGTACCAGCGTCATCATTAGTAATGCTTTTCCATCTTTTGGGGCAAATTGTACCCGTTGGGGTGAATTTTGGTAACTCCAGTTTGCCGGAGTAGGAAACTGAAATTTTAATACAGGGTGATAAAATACATTATTATCTATATAACCGCCTTTCGGATCTTCCCCATATATAATACCCTCAATCCGTCTTAAATAACTATTCCTGTTTATTTCCGGGTCAGTAAGATTTAATTTTTTTTGCCATTCTTCAGCCAGCCTGGCTACGGTTACATTTCGATCACCCGGGTTGGGATGGGTTGATAAAAACTCCGGCAACTGAGCAGATTCGGATCCCGCTGATTTTCTTTCCAGCGTATTAAAGAACATAGCCATTTGCCGGGCATCGTATTTAATTTTTGAAGAATATTCTACACCCAATTGATCAGCTTCCCGTTCTGCATCGCGGCCATATTTTAATAATAATAATTGCAAACCTGAAGAAGCTGCCTCAGCGAACCGTGCCAGATCAGGAGCTATAATAATTCCTGCAATAATTCCCAATTGTCCCAGGATGGCATTGCGCTGTTGTTCTACCCCATGGCGGTGAGTGATATGACCAATTTCATGACCAAGCACTCCTGCAAAATCTGCCTCACTGTTGAAATGGGCCATAATTCCACGGGTAAAATAAACATATCCACCAGGGACAGCGAACGCATTCAATACTTCCGAATCGAGTAAGCGAAATCCGTATTCCAGTTTAGGACGATGGGAAATGATAGCCATCTCATTGCCTTTTTCGCGGATAAATCTTTGAAGAGAAGAATCGGGGTACAATCCAAATTGTGCAATGATCTGCGGATCTGCTTCTTTACCCATTGCAATTTCCTGTGCTTCTGACATTAAAACAACTTGCCTTTTACCCGTTACCGGGTTTCTGGCACATTGTGAGACAGAAATTACAATTAAAGACAATAAAACTACATTTGAGCAGGATCTTTTTCATCTGTAAATAATTTCAAAATGTATAGTAAAGATTAATTTAGATTACTATATATACAACCGTGATGCCACAAATTTATGATTTGCCTTTTTTACAAGGAATGGAAACAAAATCGCAATTAACTGAATAACCGGGTTAGGATGAATGATCACATAATTATTATTTGGTGATGATGAGGTTCGGCCTTGATTCACGCCAATTTATGGGGCATCAATTTCATTTTACAGAGCAGTGTATTTTTTTTGAATTCGTTTTCGGTTTTCTGAATACATTTAATTATTCCGGAAAAAAAAACGATTAAAAAACTTCTTTTTAGATGAAAACCTGTAGGATATTATTTTTTGCAATTTTTTTAATTGTAAATCCGGTCTTTGCTCAGAAAAAACCCAATGTCATACTTGTACTTACAGATGACCAGGGCTGGGGCGATTTGAGTTTACATGGAAATCCCTGGGTTGAAACTCCAAATCTTGACAAGCTTGCCCTAAGTGGAGGCCGCTTTAATCATTTTTACGTAAGTCCTTTATGTGCACCCACCCGGGCCAGTATATTAACGGGACGCTATCATTTAAAAACAAATGTGGTTTCGGTTTCAAAAGGTCTTGAAATAATGGATACGGATGAAACTACCCTGGCAGAGTTGTTTAAGGCCAACGGATATAATACGGGAATTTTTGGTAAGTGGCATAATGGTGAGCATTATCCAAACCGTCCGAATGATCAGGGATTTGATGAATTTTTGGGTTTCTGTGCCGGGCACTTATCCAATTATTTTAATACAGACCTTAATCACAATAGTAATGATGTAAAAACAAAGGGATATATCACGGATGTTTTAACGGATGCCGCCCTGAAATTTATAGAAGCAAATAAGCAGACCCCTTTTTTTTGTTATATACCTTATAATGCTCCGCATACACCGCACCAGGTACCAGATAAATATTTCAATAAGTATAAGGCGAAGGGATTAGACAATGAGTTAGCAAGCATCTATGGAATGGTAGAAAATGTAGATGATAATATTGGCCGCCTTGTCCATTTTCTTAAAACCAATCAGCTGGAAGAAAATACAATTATCATTTTTATGTCGGATAACGGGCCTAACGGTATCCGGTATAACGGCGGTATGAAAGGAATAAAAGGATCTGTGCATGAAGGCGGTGTCCGGGTGCCGTTTTTTATCAGTTGGAAGAATCATATTCCGGCTGGTAAAAACCAGGACACACCAATGGCACATATTGATATCTTATCCCTCGCTTTCAGAATTATGCAATTTAAAACCGGTACCCGGCAAACCTATTGATGGCGTAAGTATGGCTTCATTAATTTTTGTTGCAAAAGACAGTATAGCTACCGGAAGGAAACTATATACACATGTAAACTTTATGGAGTTGCCTGATAACTGCAAATGCAGGAGGTTTTCGTAATGATCAGTATCGGTTCGTTTTGGAAAAGGAAACTTGAATCTTTGTTCGATTTATCAAAAGACCCTGGAGAACTAAAAGATATTTCAGGGCAAAACAAAATACTCAGCAACCAGTATCTTACAGACTATCTGCAATGGTTTCAAAATTGCGTAGAAAATATATCACTTGACAGGCCCGTTCTGCTTATCAGAGAAAGGCGTGGAACTGCCCGTTTATGAAGCCAGCTTATCGGCCGGAATAAATTTCAAGGAGGGTCATGGCTGGGCTCATGATTGGGTTGAAAAATGGAATGATACAAAAGATAGCATGTATTGGGAAATTGATTGCATAAAGCCAGGAAAATACCAGGATTGAATTGGAGTATCTGTGCCAAGAAGGAAGATGTTGGTTCACAGGTTGAGGTGTAGCGTCGGTAATGAAGAAAAGATTTTTACTATACATCCATATTTTTATTCCCAACCCATCCCAAGCCCTGATAGGGTAACCAGGAAAGAAGCGTATGAAATGAAAGAATGGAAGAAATTAAATATTGGTTTTTTTAATGTAAAACCAGGAAGACAAGTTTTGAAACTAAAAGCATTGAAGGTGAAAAATGAAAATGTGGCGGAAGTGAAGGGGGTGAGTTTGACATTTGTAAATAAATAAATTTTGCACGTTCATATTATTATAAAAGTAGTTTCTTATTAGGTTCTCATTTTACAAGGTGAAGCAAGTATATTTATATGCAATTACAACTGGCTTTGCCGACATCTTTATTACCCTGACAGAAAAGTTTAATGACATTTAACTTAAAAATTAAACGATGCAAGAAGAAAAACAAAAACCAAACCTGGACGAGGATTTTGTCAATAACAGTACACCAAAAGTAACTGGCATTGGAGGAATCTTTTTTACTTCAGCAAATCCGAAGGAGTCGAGAGAATGGTATGCGAAGAACCTGGGTCTGGCTATAAATGATTATGGCTCGTCATTTGAATTCAGAAATGCGAACCGGCCGGATGAGATCAATTATCTGCAATGGAGTCCGTTTGAAAGCGGAACTTCCTATTTCGCTCCTTCCAAAAAGGAGTTTATGATAAATTACCGTGTTCAAAATATAGAAGGCCTGGTAAAAAACCTGAAAGAAAATGGCGTTACTGTAGTAGATGAAATTGAATCCTTTGAATATGGAAAGTTCGTACACATTATGGACCAGGAAGGAAACAAAATAGAACTCTGGGAACCGGTGGACAGCGTATTTACAAGTATGGGTGGGGAAACAACAAAATAATGGTGAAACCTAACTGGTCACCATTTATCCATCATATCCCGGTAGCCTCTGCCAATGGGGATTGATATGCCATTCACTTCAACCATATCAGCCGTGTATGATTCTATCTTGCTGATTGAAACAATAAAAGAGCGGTGAATCCGCCTGAAGAGATGAGCAGGTAAAAGAGCCTCTATTTCATGGGTGCTCATCTTTGAAAGAAAATCTTTTTTTGTGGTGGTGATTTTGATATACTCCCGCTGGCTTTCGATATACAGGATTTCTGAAAACAATATTTTTACTTTTTTCTTTTGCACATTGACAAACAAGTAATCTTTTACTGCAAAGCCCTCATCAGGTCGCAGTTTATCATCCTGGTCCGATTTTACTTTAGTGACAGCTATCAAAAAGCGTTCAAACTCAAAAGGCTTAAGCAGGTAATCCGTAACATTCAGGTTAAAACCTTCCACCGCATATTGATGATAAGCCGTTGTTATGATGATGGCAGGTGGACGAGTAAGTGTTTTTAAAAACGCCATTCCTTTTAATTTGGGCAAATGAATATCTAAAAAAATAAGGTGCGGCGTATTTTGCCGAAGATAATCGGTGGCCAGGATGGCATCTTTAAATGCTCCTTTTAATTCCAGGAAGGGTACCTGTGAAATATAGTCTGTCAAAACCTTTACTGCTAATGGCTCGTCTTCAATTATAATGCAATTAATTTGTGACATGGCTGGCAAGATTAATTTGTAAGGTAGCTGTGAATAAAGAATCTGCTTGCTGAACAGTTAACTGGTAATCTGTAAATAATAATTCCAATTGACGCCGTAGGTTTGAAAGACCAATATTTTCTTTAATATTTCTGTCTTCCATGGATAGATCCGTTGAATTCTTTACAACCAGTTTTAGTTGCCGCTGGTTTACCGAAAGGAATATATCAACAAAAGGCCGGTTCCTTGTTTCTGAAACGCCGTGTTTGAATGCATTTTCCACCAGCGGAATCAGTAGTAAGGGAGGAATGGCCTGTTTCATATTTTCAATATCGTTTTTAAAAATAACCTGTAAAGTATCGTCGTATCGCAATGTTTCAAGAGCAATATAATCACCCATGATCTTTAGTTCCTGCTCTATGGCTATATATTCACCCCCGGTTTCATACAGCATATAACGCAATATTTTAGACAGGCGTAAAATAGATTCCGGTGCCAGGTCGCTCTTATCCCTGCTCAGGGAATAAATATTATTTAGTGTGTTAAACAAAAAATGCGGATTGGTCTGAGATTTAAGATAATTCAGCTCGGCCTGTTGTTTTTCTATACGCAGGAGTTGTGCTGCTTGTTTCAATTTGATATAATTATAAATATGCCGGATAATTCCAAAAAAGAATATGGATCCCACGCTTAATGGAAAATGAAATTCAACTGCTTTTTCGACCGATTCAAAGATTTTTAAAGGTGTATAGATATGCAGGCCTATTCCGATGGCTCTCCAGGCATATAGGCCAAAGGAATACAACATAAGATGTGCGAACAAAAGCAGGAGAAACTTAAAGATCTTTTTCAGGGTACGCCTGCTTCAGCGTGTACTCAAACAGAATGTAATTGAGAACAATTACGTAAAGAACAAGCCAGATATAATTAACCGTCCTTATTATAAATTGTTCAGGATAATTTATCAAAACGCTGAACACATGCATCAATAAATACGCAAGTCCCACCCAGGCATAAAATCTAAACTGCTTCTTATTGATTGATAGTTTCATTCTTCTATTTAAAGATAAATGTCGGCAAATCTTTCCGTTCTCATTTCCATGTCTTCATAACATAGGTTGTGGTATATATACTGCAAAATAGTGTCAACCAAAAAACCTGAAGCGGCAAAGTCCTCGTCAATTTATCAATACTATTTTTTTAGAACGATATCGGGATGATTGGGTTCCTCCTGTTGTTGGTTTACTAAAACCAGTTGTTTATTGACAGTCGCTTTCAATGTTTTTATTAATTAGATATTCTTGCTGAAAACATTCAGATTATGAAAAAAGGAATACAAACTGTAGCTGTCCTATTTTATGACTTTTCAATTGCAAGCGCAAAAGGAAAATTCATATCGCCATTGGGGAACCTGGTTTATTAAATCGACTAATGAATTACCGGTTGCCTGCACCTGCTTCATACAAAAAGGAATTGAATGCAGTGATAATACGGCAGCAAAAACTAGATTCTGCCGCTATGCAGCAGATCTTTTATTGGAATGCAGGTGCACCCGGGTACCGGTGGGTGGATATGATGTCGAACCTATGGCAAACAGATATGTCGGGCCAGGGTGCACTGGCTAACATGTTGCTTAGTGTATGTATTTATGATGCAACGCTTGCTGCATGGGAAACAAAGTATGCTTTTAATCGGCCCAGGCCATTCACTGCTGATACAAGAATAAAGGCTTTGTTGATAAAACCAGAAAGTCCATCTTATCCTTGTGAATATTCCGTTACAGCAGGTGTTGCTGTTACCGTTATTTCTCATTTTTATCCTAAGCTGGCTGATTCGGTAAACAGGATGGCCATTCAGCTTATGGATTCCCGGATTGCAGCGGGTGCTGCTTTTCCGGAAGACACAAGAGTTGGGTTTGAATTAGGAAAAAAAATAGCCAGGGATGAAATAAACTACACAAAAGATTTCGTGCCCAATAAAACCTGGGATGGAAAGATGCCACAACAACCAGGGATGTGGAAAGGCAACCCCATGTTACCTCTTGCAGGCTTTAGTAAAACAGTAGTACTCGACAGTAGTAGTCAGTTTCGTCCCGGACCTCCACCGGATTTTGCAAAGGATATGGCAGAACTTAAAAAGTTTAAGCCCACCTTCCGTTCTACAGCAAATGCATTTTATTGGGCCAGCCAGGACTTTTGGTCCGAGACATTGAACAAAAAAATCTTTGAGTATAATATTCACCTGGATGCGCCCCGTGCAGCTCGTTTATATGCCATTACCGCCATTGGATATCACGACGGCTTTGTGTCCTGCTGGGATGCCAAATATGCTTATTGGGGAACCCGCCCTGATCAGTACGATACAACGTATCATCCCATTTTGTTTTATTCTCCGCCTTTTCCCGGCTATCCCTCAGGTCATGCCATGATTGGTAGTGTGATGGCAGGATTGTACTCATATTTTTTCCCTGCCGAAAAAAACTATTTTCATAAGAAGGCCAAAGAAGGAGCAGAATCCCGTTTCCAGGGAGGTATTCATTTTCGAACTGACAATGATATAGCACTGGAAATGGGAGCCAGGGTAGCCGATGCTATTATTAAAAAAGTAAAAAGAGATGGCGCAGATGAAAACAAGGATATGTTAGTGGGAAAAACAACCCGGTAAAACCCATCATTATAAAAGAAGTTCCCGCCTTCTTTCAGATTGATTGCAAGTATAATCTTCAGGATCTTGTTCAGGCATTTCCTAAATATACTTCAATCAATCTTTGCATTTTGTTTATATTGCTATCGTATATTCTAACCAGGTGTTTAGGAGTGAGTAAATCTAATTTGGCTGGTTTTGTTGGAGATTATAAGATGGCGGTTCCTTTATCATTTACTTTTTAATATAAAACAGGATGAACGACATTGGGAATATGCAATCCCGCATTGCTGAAAGTGAAAAAAGAGAAAATGAATTGAGATTAAAGCTTGAAGAGCTTACCGATTTCGTGGAGAACGCTTCATTGCCCCTGCACTGGGTAGACGGGAATGGAATTATTATTTGGGCCAACAAGGCCGAACTTGAATCCCTGGGATATACAAAGGAAGAATATATAGGGCAGCCTATTGGTGATTTTCATGCAGATGGACCCGTTATCAATGATATTTTAACCCGCCTTACAAATAACGAAACTCTTCAAAATTACCCCGCCCGGCTAAAATGCAAAGATGGATCTATTAAGCACGTTCTGATCAACTCAAATGTGTTGATGAAAGATGGCAAGTTTATTCATACCCGGTGTTTTACCCGGGATATAACAGCAATAAAGGAAGAAGAACAAAAGAAGGCAGCTTTATTGAAGGAACTTGAGGTAAAAAACCAGATGATACAATCTCAATCTGAAGAATTAGAAAAAAAAATCCAGGAAGGAATCAAAGAGTTCAAATTAAAAAACCAACAGCTTAACGAAGCCCAGGAAATTGCTAAAATGGGCTCCTGGGAATGGGACGTTAGCACTAATAAAGTTTCATGGACGGCCGGACTGTTTAATGTATACGATATCCCCCCGGTGGAAGAGGGGCTGACCTATGAAAAATTTATGGAGCGGGTGCATCCTGAAGACAGGGGCTTTGTAGAAAAGAATTTGAACCAATCATTTGCTGACAAAAAATTTTATGATTATTATCACCGGATTGTAACTCCCTCTGGCGACATAAAAATTTTGCAGGCAAAAGGTGAAGTCATACTTGATGAAAGCGGCGGGATAATAAAAATGATCGGAACCGGGCAGGATATTACTGATCAAAAAAAGGTAGAGCAGGAATTATTGGTAAAAACAACCGAGTTGCAAAAAATGAATGCCGAACTACAGAAGTTTGCGTATATCGCTTCTCACGATTTACAGGAACCTTTGCGAAAAATAAAAACATTTATCGGGCGGCTTGCCAGTGAAGACGAATTGTTAGTTACCAATGAAAAAAGCAAGATCTATCTTACTAAAGTTGCGAATGCGGCTTCAAGAATGCAGCGATTAATGGACGATATTTTAAACTTTTCCCGTTTGTCTTCTACTGTTATTACATACCAGCAAACGGATCTGAACAATACGATAAAGGAAGTGCTTTCAGACATGGAAGTTATCATTGATAGCACAAAGGCAAATATTCAATTGAAACAACTGCCAGTAATAGAGGCGAACACTACACAAATGGGCCAGATATTTCAAAACCTGATTGGGAATGCAATTAAGTTTAAAAAACCTGGCACGCAGCCCCAAATTCAGATAGAGGCTGAAATTATTTCAGGAAGGTCGCTTGCTTCATCCACACAACTGAATGCGCATTTCCCCTTTGCCGCTTGGGGTGAACATCAGTATTGGGTAAATGAAAAATTTTGCAGGATTACGATACGGGATTTTGGGATCGGCTTCGGACCGGAGTTCAAAGAGAGGATATTTAATGCCTTTGAGCGACTGCATAATTCAAGTAATTATGAGGGAACGGGTATCGGGCTGGCCATTTGTAAGAAAATAGTGGATTATCATCATGGAATCATCTATGCGGAAAGTAACCCTGAGCAGGGAACCTTGTTCTCTTTTACGGTACCGGTTTCACAAAAGAATTTTGGCAGTAACACTTCTAAAATTTAAATTACCTCCTTAAGTTCTGCAAATCACCAACTAAACAATGTTTCAATACCTGCTTATATGGTAACGGCAATTAATGCCAGGATACTCCTGTTGTTCAGTAATTTTCTAAGGGAACTCCAAAATACGGGTGGTGTAAATTATTACAGCCAGGCATTGAGAGATCTTCTTTCAGAAAACAATGAATTGGAAATATTAATTGCAGACGATGATGATGACGACAAAGAATTGTTCCAGGAAGCTATTTATGAAATTTCCCCCTACATTAAATTAAGCGCTGTTTCTAACGGAATGGAGTTAATGGAAAAACTCAGGCAGCCTTCTCTTCCGGATCTGCTCTTCCTGGATCTGAATATGCCGGGCAAGAACGGCTTTGAATGTCTGACGGAGCTTAACAGTATCCTAATTCTAAAGAAACTACCGGTGGTAATATATTCCACTTCTGCCAATCCCGACCAGATTGAAAGAACTTACCTGAACGGCGCAACTTTTTACATAAAAAAACCGAGCAACTATCAGGAAATTATAGATCTGCTTTACAAATTAGTTTCATTTTCCACACATAAATTTTTCACGCAACCTTCAAGAAAAGAATTTGTGCTAAATCCATAGGTTCCCGGTATTGAATCCAACTTAACCACTAACTTTTCCAGGCACCGGAACAATTCAATTTCTCTTCGTCCTTGTTACTATTTGCTTTCTTTCACCCACTTTTACCTGAAATAGGAACAGTATCCGTTGCGGAGCTGGCTTGTATAAATTTAAAGTGTGCCGGAATTAAAAATTTTTTTCCATTTCTTTTGTAATAATTATTTTGCAAAATAATTATATACCTGGAATATTTTTCCCTTTAATGCGGCAGATGGATACATCAAAAATGAACATTAAAAGTGCCATTGGTAATACACCTATGGTGGAATTAAAAAATATAGTACCAGGTGGTAGCGCCCGGATTTTGGCAAAAATGGAAAGTGCAAACCCTACCGGAAGTATGAAAGACAGAATGGCAAAGGCGGTAATTGAGGGAGCTGAAAGAAAAGGATTTATAAAAAGAGGCTGATACTATTGTAGAATATACGGCAGGAACAACCGGCATCTCTCTGGCCTTTGTTTGTGCGTCCCTGGGATATAATTTTCATGCCGTTTTTTCCGATGCGTTCAGTAATGAAAAAAGAATTACGATGAAAGCATTTGGAGCTACTGTAACAGATGTTGTTAGCGATAATAAAAAAATAACAGAGCATCTTATCAGGGAAATGATTCAATTATCAAAAGGTTTAAGTGAACAGGAAAACCACTGGTGGGCTGATCAATTAAACAACCATGACGCTGAACAAGGTTATTATCCCCTGGGAGAAGAAATCTGGAAAGAGTCTGGTAAAAACGTAGATGCTTTTGTACATACGGTAAGCACGGCTCATTCCATTCATGGCGTAACTAAGTCCCTGTTAAAATATAACCCTGCTTTAAAAACTTACGCCGTAGAGCCCGATGAATCTGCGGTGTTATCGGGACGTCCTTCAGGCTCTCATAAAATTGAGGGCATCGGAATTGGGTTTATTCCACCTTTATGGCAACCGGAAATAGTCACAGAAATTCTAACTGTATCTACCGATGAAGCTATGAATATGGCCCGAAGACTAGCCAGGGAAGAAGGCATTTTTGCCGGTACTTCAACCGGGGCAAATATTGTAGCAGCTTTAAGAATAGCAAAAATGTTGGGGCCCGGAAAAACCATTGCTACCATAATTGTTGATTCCGGCCTGAGATACATTAGCACGCCACTATACCAACATTTATAGCATTCATTTCAAGTATAAAATTTTTTAAAAACTTTGCGCTTATTTTTAGAAGACTTTTTCTAATTTCACGTTTTATCAGGCAACCAATATGGCATATTCCCGGCTAATTGAGATCATAAATGACTGTAGTTAGCTATAATTTTGTGTAAAAATTCAGCAGAAAATATCAGGATTATAATTTAAGTAGTTAGTCGATTTCACAAATTTCAGAATACCACCATTTCTAAAAAATAAGCCATGATTGACGTCCCTACCGAATCTATCAAGATGGAAACTGAGCGGATAAACGCCTTAAAAAGGTATGATATCCTGGACACTCCCCCAGACGGATGCTTTGATCATATTACTAAACTGGCTTCCCGGTTTTTAAACGTCCCTATTGCCATTGTGAGCCTTGTTGATACAGACCGTATCTGGTTTAAATCGCATTATGGACTGGATGTTCATCAACTAGACCGGGAGGCAGGTCTTTGTTCATCAGCTATTTTATCCGACGAGTTGTATGTGGTAGAAAATGCTATCACGGATCCCCGGACCCTTTCTAATTCATTAGTAGCAGGCGAGTTTGGTTTAAGATTTTATGCAGCCGTTCCAATTAAAGTTCGTGGAGGTTTTAACCTGGGCACTTTATGTGTTATAGATAAAAAACCAAGGACGATCAGTAAAGCCGAAAAAGATATCCTGACCGACCTGGCGGAAATTATCGTTGATCAGCTGGAACTTCGCCTGGAAGCAAGAAAGGCCAGCGAAAGCCAAAACCAAATGCTTGGGATGGTGGCTCATGAACTGAAAAATCCTTTAACCACCATTCCACTATATACGGGATTATTAAAAGAAAAATTGCAGGGCAAAGAAGACCTGGAACAGATGTGTTGCCAGATTGAAAAGGCCAGTAAGCGTATGCAGTCACTTATTCATGAAGTATTGGAGACGGCACGGCTTCAGGCTAATGAAATACATCTTAAGAAAAAACATTTAGATCTGGCAGTTATCGTTGCCCGGGTTACGGCCATCAACCTGATTCTGGCCAATGCGAAACAGCAGAAATTATACCTTGATATTGCCGATAATATAATGTTACATGCAGATGAAACTAAAATGGCTGAAATTTTTGATAATCTCATCAGTAATGCTATAAAATACTCGCCGGTTGGTTCAGAAATTTCGGTAAAGCTTAAAGCTCTCAATCAAAGGGCGGTCTTTGAAGTAACAGACCAGGGGCCTGGATTTTCAGAGGAGGATAAGAAACGATTGTTTCTGCCCTTTACCAGGTTAAGTGCCAGGCCAACAGCCGGTGAGAATTCTACAGGCATAGGACTTTCCATTGTTAAAATTCTTGTGGAGGCCCATGGCGGACATGTAACCGCAGAAAACAATGTTGGGAAACCTGGAGCTCATTTCATTGTGGAAATACCCACCAATATTGAAAATTAATTTTACATACGTTATCCCGCAGGTTTAAAAAACTTCCTCCTGATTTTCTCATTTTAATGAGAACGTTCAATTTGCTTGCCGTCACTTTATGGTTGCAGAAAATTCACCATCCTTTATGGTGGCTATTTCATTAAACCAATCAATTGTGCTACCACTAAAAATTCCCTTTACACGTTTGGTTGCCTGGTCATAGCTGGTAATAATAAACCTGGACAACAGCACCCGATGAGCGGGGTATTAAACCTCCTCCGGCACAATTCACGCAGGCATCACTAAAAGTTTTGAAGACAATTCCGGTGGGAGGGTCGTTTGTACTATAATCACCTTTAGTAATAATGCCATCAGGCAAACCAATATTGATCATCAGAGTTGAATCACCGGGGGCTTGCCCTGGCTTGGTTGACAGCACCAATACATGTAAGGTGCCAAGTTTTAATATATAATTATTTTCAAAAATACCCTTGTAAGTGATTCCTCTTTTTGTGTCGGTAAATTTCCAGTTGGATTCTTGCTGAGCAGGTGGAAGGTTACCCGGGCCGGGCGATGAACTGTCAAGTACATTTATAGTGATATTGCAAATGCTGGTATCAAATCTTACTTCAAAATTTATTAGCTGGGGTTGAACCGGTGTTCCTGTGGGTTTCAGTTTTACAAAATGTATTCCTACAGTAGTAAAAATTCCCGAATCCGCAAACCGAAACCCATTCTGAAAATCTGTGAAAATTGAATACCTGCCTTTTGAAGTAACATTTACTTTCAATTCAATATAGTTCTTGTTCCTGTCCGCAGATGTTCCATTATAAAAATTGCCCTGTATTAAAGCTAAAAAGCAGGCACCGGCTTCATTTTTTAAAGTTCCTTTTGCTAACTGGTTTTCAAAGCTGAATTCCCTGCGGCATCCAAAAACAATAATTAAAACAAAAAAAGTGAAAATAGCTGCGGTATTTAAGGATGCTTTCATAAAAAGCTTTTCGGGTTATCCAAACCAATTTTTTTAAAGGTAACTCAATTCATACCCATGAGGAATAAACCCCTGATTCTTTTGGCTGATATGCTGTACCGGGTCGGAAAAGAATAATAATTTTTTTATGGGTCTGCCTTTTTTTTCATACAGCTCCTTCATATTAATTTTGAATACCGGAATCCACCAAAATCAACTTACCTTAGAAATATATATTTGTTCAGAATGAGAAAACATACGGGTCATACTGCCCTGCCTGAAATGGCTTGCAATTTTTCTTCATTCCATTACATCCATCAACCAAAACGAATGATTATGAAAATAAAAACATGGACAGCCGTTTTTGTCATTTTTCTTCTTGCGCAGCAAGTAGTTGGTCAACAAAAAAGTATAAACGATAAAGAATTTTTTACTGAAGAGAAGCCAGTTGAAATGAATTTATCTACAGACATCAAGGCCTTACTCGCTGAGAAAACCAGTTTGAATTATGTAAATGCCCAGATTACCTGCAAAATGCCGGATAGTACGGTTTTAGAAGGCCAGGTGAGAATTAAACCCAGGGGCCATTTCAGAAAAGATAATTGCCGTTCTGCTCCTCTTAGCGTGAATTTCAAAAATGAAACTTCAAAGCCCTTTTCAAAACTGGGCGCATTGAAAATGGTGGTGGGATGTAATATGAAAGGTGATGATGATGAAGACCTGCTGCAGGAGTATCTTGTATATAAAATGTATAATATTTTAACGGATAAGAGTTTTCGTGTACGGCTGTTGCGAGTTAATTACAATGATACGAAAGGGAAAATAAAGAGCTATTCACAATACGCTTTTCTTATAGAAGATATGGATGACCTGGCAAAAAGAAACCAATGCAAGAAAAAAGAGAACGTTCTTTATTCCCACGATAATATTAACCGCGAACAGGCCACTTTTGTATACTTATTTCAATATATGATCGGCAACACAGATTGGTCCATTCCATTTTATCATAATATCAAACTGATGGTGGATAGAAAAGATACTCTCTCCAAACCTTTTCCGGTGGCATATGATTTTGATATTACAGGGTTTGTAAACCCATCGTATGGCGGACCTCCGCCCGGCCTGGGTATTGAAAGTGTAACCCAACGGTTGTACAGGGGATATAAACGATCGACTGAAGAAATTGAAGCGGCCGCAAAGGTCTTTCTTGACAAAAAAGATTCGATCTATTCATTAATAAATAATTTTGAACCTTTAAATGCCAGGAGCAAAAAGGAAATGATCAAATTCCTGGACGATTTTTTTGATGAAATCAGTAGTAAAAAAAATCTTAAAAGAACATTTGTTGACAATGCTTTAGTGCAATGACTTTCCTTCCCCATATTAACACAAGATGAACTATGAAGCTTACTACAGAACTTTTGCGGGAAACTGCATTATATGTAAGAGATTATTATAGCAGGCATTTTAGTGAGCACCACTATTTTCATAATTACAACCGGACTATGAATATTGTGAGAAACTCAGATGCCCTGGCTGTCAACATGAACCTGGGAAAACAGGAATTGAAAATGGCTCACCTGGCAGCCTGGTTCCTTGAACTGGGTGTTCACCGGGATTATCATGATTACCAGGTTATTTCAGTAGAACTTGCAAGAGACTATTTTAAAACAAAAGAATTGGAAGCCGGTGTTTTCGATAAGATAGAAGAATGTATACTCTCCACCCGCATTCCCCAACAACCGGTGTCGCTTATTTCGCAACTTGTATGCGATGCTGGTATGTATCACCTTGCAGAAAAAGAGGCCCTTCAAAATTTGGATGCCTTACGTGTTGAAAATTCTGTAATAGCCGGAAAGGATTTTTCTGATGAGGAATGGCTGAATGAAAATATCAGGACGATCAGTAATCATTTTTATTTTACCACCTGTGCCAGGGAATTATTTCAAAAAAGAAAAGAAAAAACGCTGGCTGCCTTCCAGGCAAAAAGAGAACTGCTGCATGTAATACAAAAAGAAAATGGAGGCCCTGCGCATCATTTACCCGCGGCAGAAAAGAAAATAGGGGCTGATGATGACGTAAAGCTAGAACGCGGTGTGGAATCCTTTTTCCGTATCACCGAAAGGCGGCATATGGACCTGGCCAATAAAGCTCATGACAAGGCAAGCTTACTTATCAGTGTGAATGCTATAGTGATGTCAATAGTTCTATCTGTATTAGTAACCAAACTGGAGGACAATACCTATTTGGTGCTGCCTACTTTGTGTTTGGTTATAACCAGCGGTGTCACGATTGTTTTATCTATCATTTCTACAAGACCCAGAATAATTAATTCCCACTCCACTGATCAAAAAGGCGGGGAGGAAATAAATATTTTATTTTTTGGAGATTTTGCCAAATTGCCCCTGGCAGAATACAAAAAGCGAATGAAGGAAACCTATAAAAACCGTACCGAGTTATACGATAGCCTGATCAAGGACATTTATTACCAGGGCCTGGTACTAAGTTGGAAATTTAAATACATCAGTAAAGCATATAATGTCTTTATGTATGGGTTTATTACAACTATTCTCGCCTTCTTTATTGCCTATGCGATCCATACCAATTGATACAATGTTGAGCCAGGAAAAATCTTATTAATCTGTTTAAGTAAATCTAATTGTTATCTGAAGGTGATTACGAATATTCAATTATCTTCATGAGATCAACTATTAAACAATTTAAAAAATGAAGACCTTCCGATTATTTTTTGTTTTATTCATGGTATTGGTAGTTTCAGTATTTACGGCGACTGCTCAGCAAAAACAATTTAAAGCATTGGTGGTAACCACAACAAAGGGCTGGCATCATGAATCGCTGCATTCCGGCGTGGTGGCAATTAAAGAAATGGGTTTTCAAAACTTTTTTGATGTAGTATTATTTGAAAATCCAAATGGCTTTACCGATAAATACCTGGAACAATTCCAGGTGGTTATTTTCTTAAATACCACAGGAGATATTTTCGATACGGCCCAGCAAAAAGTAATGGAACGTTTTGTTCAGTCCGGAAAAGGATTTGTTGGCATTCACAGTGCATCTGATACCGAATATGACTGGGAGTGGTATACCAAACTGGTAGGGAGAATGTTTCATATTCATCCTGCCATACAAACGGCAAGGGTAAATATTATCGATGCCAGTTTTCCCGGGTTGCAGGGATTTGCAAATAATAAATTATGGACAGATGAGTGGTATGAATTCGGGCCTGAAAAGATTTCTGGGCTGAATACCATACTGGCGGTAGACGAAAGTTCCTATAATCCAAAAGTGCAGTGGGGTGAGAAAAAAACCGTGGGCATGGGTAAAATGCATCCGGTGGCCTGGTATCATAATTATGATGGTGGCCGCTCTTTTTATACGGCTCTCGGGCATATACCCGCTATATTTAATGACCCTGTTTTTCTAAATCATTTATATGCCGGCATCTATTGGGCTGCTACAGGTAAGAAATAATATTTTAGTGAAATATAAGTTTACTGTTTAAAAAATATTCTTTAAAATTTCACTAATAAGAATTCCACCCATCCAACCCATAACAGCTACTACAAACCATCCGGCCACCTGCATCCATACCGGGTGTTTGTAGTGAGGAAATAAATTCTTTTTCGTTACGGCTATCAGCATGATGGTTAAGGAGAATGGTAATATTAATCCATTCAAAGCACCGGCCGTTACCAGAATATAAGAGGGGGCCTGGTCAAGGGCTATGAAAATGGTGGTGGTAATAAAAATAAAAGCAGTAACCAGCCACCGGTGATTTTTTTCGAATGAACGATGAAAGGTTTTTAAAAATGAAACCGATGTATAGGAAGCCCCAATTACAGAAGTGATAGCTGCAGCCCACATTACTCCGCCAAAAAATCGATAACCTGCATTACCCGCTGCCACCTGGAAAACGGATGCCGCCGGGTTTTTTTCATTTAGGATAGCGCCGTTCCAAATTACGCCTAATGCAGCCAGGAATAATATGTACCGCATGATAGTAGTAATGACGAGCCCTGTTACTGCACTTTGGTTTACCTGCTTGATTGATGATTTGCCTTTTATGTTAGCATCGAGCAAACGATGAGCGCCGGCAAAACTTATGTATCCACCAACAGTACCTCCAACAATAGCAACGATTATTTTTATATCTATTTTCTGGGGCCAGAAACTATGATAAATCGCTTTTGCATACGGTGGGTGCGAGGAAACCATTACATATATCGTCAAAGCGATCATTGCAATGCCCAAAATCTTTACAAGGATATCAATAGCTTTCCCGGCTTCTTTTGTCCAGAAAAAAAACAGGGCGACCATTCCGCTTATAACCCCTCCCCATTTTGCCTCAATCCCCGTCATTATTTCAAATCCAAGACCGCAACCCGCAATGTTGCCCACATTAAAAGCAAGTCCACCGAAACCCACCAGGAAGGCCAATGTATAACCAAGTCCTGGTAATAATTTATTTGCAAGATCCTGTGCCCGCAATTCACCAATTGTTATAACTCTCCAAATGTTTAATTGCGCCCCGATATCAAGCAGGATAGAAACAAGAATTACAAAACCAAAACTGGTAAGTAATTCCTTTGTGAACAAGGTTGTGTTGTTTAAAAATCCTGGACCGATGGCGGAAGTGGCCATCAGGAAAGCAGCTCCGGCAACGGGGCCCTTCCAGAGTTTTTGTTCAAAGAAATTTTGAAATTTTTGCCTTAGCTGAGATTTGCTTCTCATTACCTATTCTTTCTTTTGAAGAGTATCATAAATAGCTTTGGCAAAGTCAACGGCTTTTTTCCCATCTCCATGGATGCAGATTGTTTCAACCTTTACAGGAATCAATTTACCCGATACACTTGTAACGTTGCCTGTATCTACCATTTGCTTAACCTGGTCGAGTACTTCGTCAACTGAATCTATTAAAGCTCCCGGTTGCGATCTTGTAGTCAGGGAGCCGTCGTCCTGGTAGCTGCGATCAGCAAATACTTCACTGGCGGTATTTAAACCCAAACGCTGCGCTTCTATTACTGAATGACTGCCGCTCAACCCATATAATATAAGCTGGGAGTCATAATCTTTTATTGCACTTGCAAGGACCTTAGCCATTGCCTTATTTTTTGCAGATTGATTATATAATGCACCATGTGGTTTTATGTGGCTGAGTTTTATTTTAAATAAATCAGTTATTTCATTTAGAATGATCAGCTGTTGCTGTACCAGCTCAAAAACTTCAGCATCGGATAAATTCATCTCCGTTCTGCCAAAATTTTTTTTATCAAGATAGGAGATATGTGCACCAACTGAGACGTTATACTTTACAGCCAGATCAACACATTCATACATTGCGTTCACATCACCTGCGTGATAGCCACAGGCAATATTAGCCGAAGAGATAAAAGGCATAATATATGCTTCATTATTTAAACCTTCTCCCATATCACAGTTAAGATCAAATCCATTTAACCGGCCTCTAAACGGATAAGTGCTTAATAAATCTGTATCCTTGCCGTTGTCCATAGTTTCTTATTTCATTCCTTAAAATAATTATCCATCCTGAAAGCGCAGGCATTTTGCAGTTGCATTAAATGCTGTTCCTGATTTAGAAAAAGTTCTTCAGCTGTGAGTAAATCGGTCATCCGGAATTGGATAGTACTACCTGGTTTCATTTGGGCTAGTATGTTATGGTGTGCTGAAATCACATGTCCGATTCTGGGATAACCACCTGTAGTTTGATGATCGGCCATTAATACGATCAATTGCCCGTCGGGTAATAATTGAATAGTACCAAAATCTACACCGGAAGAAACTACTTCTTCGTTTTTGTTCATTAACAAAGGGTCGCCAGATAACTGGTAGCCCATCCGGTCTGATTGAATGGTAACAATAAATAATTGTTCTTTTATTTTTTCTTTAGAGTCTTCTGTAAGCCAGTTCCATTCATTACCCGGAAGAACATAAATTTCACCAGGGTTTACAACATTCCATGTAATGCCAGCTTTCCAGGGCAATACTATAAATTCCTGTTTATTGATAAACGGGCAAAAATCTTTTGACAACCTGAAACCTATTTCATCATCTTTTTGTAAAGCCCTTCCCTGGTGCCCGCCGGCACCGGCTTTTATGTTTGTACTGTAACTATCTAACCATTTTGAAAGATTTAACCCGCCATGAACAGCAAGGTAGGCCCTGGAACCTGTAACCGATTCATGAAATTGCAATATGCTATACTTGCTTACTAATATCGGGTGCAGCAGTGGTACCTCATCTCCATTGATACTGGCTGAAAAATCAGCGCCACTAAGTGAAATGAGTGTAGGTTGCTCAAAGAAAAAGGAGGAAGCAGGGAAATGAATTTCAATGACAGCTTCTTTTCTGTCATTACCCACTAATATATTGGCTACCTGGGCTGAAAATTTATCCATGACGCCTCCGGGGTTGATACCGAAGTGCCGCCATCCTGCACGGCCCATATCCTGAACTGTGTCCAGAACACCGCTTTTAATTATTCTTAAATTCATATTTTACTCCCCATCGCCCTCCGGGGAAAGCGAGGAATTTTGAATTGCATAAAAATCAGATTTTGATATGGGGAAAAATTGAACGCTGTCTCCCGCTCTGAATAAGGAAGGTTCAACAGCTCCGGCTTCAAAAAGTTTTAATGGGGTTCGCCCTATGATCTGCCAGCCTCCTGGCGTTGCCATAGGGTAGATCCCTGTTTGATTGCCCGCAATTCCTACGCTGCCTGCAGCAACGTGTTGTGGATGGCTTTTCCGGGGCATGGCTATACTGTCACTCAATACACCCATATAAGAAAATCCGGGTAAAAAACCGAGCATATAAACCCTGTAAACTTTTGAATAATGGATAGAAGTTACTTCCTCCCTCGTAATTTTTTTTAAGAAAGCTACTTCCTCCAGGTCTTTTGAAAATCCTTCGGCATAACAAACCGGAATTTTCATGAATCTCTCTTGCTTGCTTTCTTGTTCTAAAGGTTGTTGCAATAATTGATCTACCCTTTCTTTAAGATGGTCAAAGACCAATATCCCAGGGAGTGCCAACTTTTTAATTTTTATTAAGTCAAAATATATAGTCAGTGAGCTATAAGCTGGTATTATTTCATTAACAGCAGTCAGATTGTTTTTTAATTGTTTTGCTCTTTGTATCACTTCGCGGTTTATACTTTCATTAATTATGTTTCCATAATCTATTGTCATGGCAGTATCTCCAAGCGGGAAAATTTGATATGTATGGGCGATGGGTTTCATCAGGAGCAGTTTTGATGATAATAAACTAATCTTTATTCACAGATCTTGCAGTTATCATGCTGTTTCAAAATTGATCAGGCTGTGCCAATAACCTTTTATATTTTTAAACTTAAAAAACACGAATTGAATTCTATTTCAAGAAATAATATACTTTATTTCTTTATTCCGCCCAACCACAATAATCCATCAATGATAAATCTATTCTGAATTTCATTTTCAAATTGAAAAGATAATTCCTTATTGGTTCCATGTTCATAATCGATATCATTATGTCCCATGTTTACATAGATCATTTTATATTTCGTATTGGTCCATGCAACAGGGTAATACCCGCTATGCCAGATCTCATGCTGTTTCGGGCCGGTTCCCAGCGGGAAACTTGCAGGGTCAATGGATAAAAGGATATGAATATCATCATTTTTTGTAAGGTCTTTTTCCCAACAATACCATTCATTAGGAGAGGATTGAAAAACCGTAGGTAAATTCCTCGTTGCCGGATGAGTAGTATTTTCAACACGCAGGATGGCCGCTGTGGGCCGCCAGGTATTGCTTTTATATTGACCAGCACCAATGAATGTATTATGATACCAGTCCCAGTCCTGGTTAAAAGCTGAAGGTGTTAGAGCAAAACCGGCAAAATGGAAACCCAGCCAGCCTCCGCCATTTTGCATATATTTTTTAAAAGCATCTCTATGGACAGGCATTTCGGGTCTTGTATCTAAAAAAAGAATAACCTGGTATTGTCTTAGAAAAGATTCCTCCATATTGTTCCAGTTGCTTGTAGTATCATAGACGAAATCATATTTTTTTGCGATAGAAGGAAACCATTGGTTGGCTTCATTGACAAAACTAATATGCGCCTGATCATTTTTAGCGGTATAAAAAGCAATCACCTTAAAATTTGGTTCTGCCTGTTGAGCATTTATTTCCAAACCAAAACCAAGCGTTAACATAACTACAACCCACTTAACTGCTATCTTGATAAATCGGTACATATTAATAAGCCCGGGATTTGAATCAAAAGATTAATATCATTTCAAATATAGTTGATTACTTTTCAGAATAATAAATTAAGCATTTACCATTAATAAGTGTAGATCGCTTATCCGAAAATAAAGCTGACAGGATGTTATAATAATACACATGCAACCAGTTCTACAAAAAAATATTGCCGTCTTATGTAACGTGTTTGCAGGTTCGGGGAGAGCCATAGAAATGGCCGGATCTATTTCAGGCGAATTGAAGAAAATGAATATTCAGCATACATTATTTACAACAATGTGGCCCGATCAATTTGAAAGCTTTACTGATATATTAATTGCTGGCGGTGACGGAACATTGAATTATTTTATCAATGAGTATCCGGGAATCAGCATACCGCTGGTTATTTTTAATGGAGGAACGGGCAATGATTTTCATTGGTGCCTGTATGGGAATTTAGGATGGAAGGAACAACTGCATACTATGCTGGCAAAAGAATCCCAACCGGTTGACATCGGGAAATGCAATGAACATTTTTTTATAAACGGAATAGGAATTGGCTTTGAGGGTGAAGTAGCTAAAGCCCTTGCGGGGAAAAAGAAACGTCCCGGTAAAGCATCTTTTTTAATTACCACTTTGAAGAAAATATTTACCTACCGTTCAAAAAACTATTTTATAAAATCAGGTGAAATGGAACTCCGGGGTAAAAAATTATTGATAGACGTCAGTAACGGACGACGGGCTGGTGGGGGATTTCATATTGCCCCCCTGGCGAAAGCGAACGATGGATTATTTGACATAGTGATTGCTGATGCTTTACTTTCCATTCAAAGGTTAAGGTTTCTGCCGGTTATTGAAAAGGGAAATCACTTGCAATTACCGTTTATTCAATATTTCCGGGCAAATAAAATTTATATAGAGAGTGATCAGCTGATTCAATTCCACTTGGACGGTGAATACCGGGAAGCTTCCACATTAGAAATTGAATTATTACCCCAGGCATTAAATTTTATATATTAAGACTGGATGACTCTAAATCCATTGATTCGGACTGCAAATCAGGACTTGTAAATTATGGTTTGCACTACAGGCTGGCAGGAGAAACAGTATTGCAGGCTTGCCTGATAAAAAAAATAACGATCAGGAAATTGATCGTTAACGTAAATTATGAAAAGTGTAAATATTAACTAACCTTTTTTACATTTACCGCATTGGCGCCTTTTGGACCCATTTCAATTTCAAACGTTACTTTATTTTGTTCTTTTATTTCTTCCCTCAATGAATTAATATGTACAAAAACACTTTCCTGCGTTTCCAGGTCTTTTATAAAACCATATCCTTTGGCATCATTGAAAAAAGTAACAGTACCGGTTCTGATCAGGTCAGCCGGATCTATAGGGGCTTGTTTAGGAACACCTATTTCGATGTCCTCTAATTTTACCGTTATTTTTTTTCTGGGGTCAGGTGGTTTTGAAGATAGATTTCCATTTTCATCAAGGTAGGCGAGCATATCTTCAAAGCTCTTACCTTCTTTAGAATTTTCTTTGCGTTCTAGTTTACGCTCAGCTTTTTCTTTTTTTTCTTGCTTTTTTTTCTTTTCTCTTTCTTTTTTGTTCCAGGTTTCCGCCATACTTGTTTCTTGTGTGTTTAAAATAGTGAGTTGATAAAAAATGGAAATTAGATATCTGAAGAAAATGCTGAATCTTCGGCAGATTTGGATGAAGATACGAAATAAAGTCCTTTATTCCGCGGTTCAGGCTTAAGCGTCAAGCCTGTTTGCTTTTTGAAATATGAAACAGCCTCCTTTTGGTGCGATAAAACTTTTCTTTCAAATGCGGAGCCACTTGCCGGATTCGAACCGGCGACCCTTTCATTACGAATGAAATGCGCTACCAGCTACGCTAAAGTGGCTTGAAGGATAGTAAAAATAATAAGATTTGAAAAAACTATGCAGAATTTGAAAAGTATTTCCCGGCATCACAAATATTGCTTGTCAGCCCTGCTTTATTAAAGTTTGCCAGGCCAGCAAATTGTGAACTTTATTTTTGGGAAATAATAATAATGAAGTGAGAATGGGAAGGGAAATCGGATCCTTATCTGGCCTCCTTAAATCATAATTCTTTTTTCTTTTCTACCGTATTTGTCTTTTGGTTTACGATCCCGGGAGCAGGAGTCTCAACTTCTGTTGTATCATTTTCTATGATTATGTTTTTCTTCTTTCTTGAAAAAAATTCGGCAAGTGTTTCAAATTCTTTCCGGTAAGAAATGCTGGCTCCTGATCTTTTTGTTCTGGCTGCACCGGTAGTGCTGGTAGTAAGATAATCCAGGTTTTGACGGTAGAAAAAACTTGCCCTGATAGATCCGCTTTGATTGATCAGCCATTCTGCAGTTACGTCAGGAAGAAATTGAACATTTTGCTGTATTGTAGATTGCAGAGGTACATCCAGCGTACTTCCAAGCGTAACGATAAACCGGTCTTTGAACATTGATATGGGCACGTTTATATTAAAGTTGCTCTGGTTGATGTTAAAATTATTACTGCTTTGCTGATCCAGCAGGTTACGGTTATATACAGATCCGCTGAAGTTGATGCTGATATTATCCGTCTTTAATATTTTGGAAAGTTCACTGTTTAGTTTTTTGTTTATTTCATTAAAAAACAAACCGGAGATACTGGAAATTGTGTTATAGGTCAGTTCATTGATTGTAGAACCAAAGCCAACATTGGTAGGGCCTGATTCTGGAGGTGCAAAGCTGTTGAAAACGATCAGGTAGGTTACCTGGCGATTTATTTCATTGGGGTTTTTTTCCATTTGCTCAAGGCTGGAGGCAACAGAAAAATCCCCATTTACTTTGCTATTTGGAGGGAAGGCAAGGCTGAATTTAAAATCGGGTTTAAATAGAGCACCGGTTAAATTAACTACCACGTAAACGTTTTCTCTCAACCTTGCAAAAGCAGGATCGAAATTGAGTGAATTTACCAGCGGTGCAAAGCTTACATTCTCCGCAGTATAAATAGCTTCAAAATTTATTCTGGCGTCGTAAGGATCTCCTGTCCAGGAAATAAAATTTTCGGTTCCTTTTCTTATTTCAAACGGTTTCTTAAAAAATGACTGGAAGGTGAAAAGGTAGTCTCCTTCTTCAATATCAAAGCGGCCACGCATGGTCATCTTTTCATTTGTGGCAGAATGAATATTCAGGGTTCCCGATCCTTTACCTTTTATTTCATCCCCGGTTAGATCATCTAAAACAACTCTTACTGTAACCATGGGATTAGCGGTTACATCCACATCATATGTAACATTTGAAGCTCCTGCTGATAAAGTACTGTCCACCATTTCCCGACCATACTTTCTTTCCACTAAAAAATCGGCAATACCTGATTCGCGGCTGATAGAGGAGGGGATCGTAACCATACTGCTGTCGGTGGCCGATGCGATGGCATCGATCTTCATATACATATCCGACTGGTAGCCCGAAAGGGAGAAAGAACCCGTACCTCTTACCCTGCCATAAAATTGTTTGTTATCGTTAAAGCCGGTATTAAGAATTAAGACAGGCTTATTAAATTCCGGGCCTTTTGTATTGGGTTTTAGTGTTGAAACCGTGAGACCAAAAAACATGTTCTTAAATGCCGTGTGCTGAATGCCACCGGTCAGGTATATTGGATTTCCCGAAACCGGGTCAGTTAAAATAATTCCATCCAGGTTTATTTCTGTGGGTTTTAATTCAATTTCCGTATCCTGTATTTTATAAAAACATTGCGTAAAGTTCACTTTTAATCCTGCATCTTTCAACCGCCCCTTACCTGTTACCACCAGGTTATTAAAAGCGCCTCGCAAATCAAAATTGCCGGTTACGTATCCCTGCATATCTGAAAAAAGAGTGCCCAGGAAGCGTTCAAGTATCTTAACCTGAAATTGATTTGTTTGAAGCGATATGAGATTATCTTTTTGTTGTTCAACACTCCCAACATTAAGATCAAGATCAAATGCAAGGCTACCCGGCGTATCCAATGTATTTCCTTTTGCCTTCAGTTGTTTGGTTTTATTGTCATAAACAAAATTTGCCTTAAGATCACCAATGGAATCGTTATCGAGCCGGATGCCTTCCGCCATTATATCATTGGAAGTTATAAAAAGATTATTGATGGGATCTTCAACCAAAATGTTACCCGATACTAATCCTTCCAACCGGTTCTTGGGTAAAAAGAAGGGAGCAAAATCGCCGACATTTATTTTTTTTAGTTCTATTACCAAATCATTCCAGTCGCCGGTTTCTGAAGGCCGGGTTCGGGCCCTTACTTCCTGGTTGCTTTCACGCAGCACCAGCTGGCCGCTTGCCGGAATATTTTTTCTGAATTCGAGTTCTCCGTTTTCTTCTATTGTCCAGGTTTTGCCATTTACAACAAAGGAAGAGGGATCAAATTCTATTTTTACTCCATTGTTTGCCGTGATCACCTGGGCATTTATATCTGCTTTGTTGATAGCCTGGTTTGAACCCGTGTTGATCTGTACTTTAGAAATGTCATCATGAGCGTTGATCCGGAAAAGAACGATAGGTACATTAAGGCTGTCACTTATATTGATATTAGAAGCACCACCAGAAAGTACCAGGCTATCCTGGTTTCCTTTTGCATCCAGGTTAACATTATCAAAATTATAGCGGGCATACTTAAATTGCGGAACCTCTGCATTGAGACTTAGCTGGCTGTTGCGGGTGTCCAGGCTGCCGTAAATATGACTGTTATTAAACCCAGCCAGGCTGCTGTCAATTAATTTTATGTAATCATCTACATATTGAGTTGAGATATCAAAAGTTAATGATTGATTTTCTGGTTGTTTGCCGGGTGGCTTTATATACGCAGGATAATATTTGTTGAGAAAAAGTTTAAAAGCATCAGGCAGATCGCGGATAATAAAATTTCCATTAACGGTTGCTTCAAATTCATTCGATCTTACCTGTAATGTTTTTATATCATTGGTAAAGGTTGATGAAAGTACAAGAGAATCAAATGGCAAACGGCTTCCGTTTCTTGTAATAGAAGCTTCGGATATTTTAGCACTGCCCAGGAAGTTATCGATGTTATCTCCGCTAAAATCAAGGTTAAATATTCCTTTGAAACTAATGTCCTCTTCGCCAAGGTTCATATTTTTCAGGTTGGCTTTTTTAACATCAGCAAAAAAATTAAATGTGGGCGTTTTGCTATTAAAATCGATCAAACCATTCAGCTCCAGTTCGGCCTCCTCGTCATTTATAGAAGCGTTTCCTTCAAAGCGTTTTTTATCCAGTTGTCCTTTCAATTTTATATTATCATACCGGTATCCATTAAAGTCGGCAAAAATAATGCGGCCATCTATTGCCGCCTGCCTGCTGCTTTCATTAAATCCTTTTCCTTTCACTGAGCCGTTCAATGCTACGGCCCCTAAATTGGGATCGCCGATAAAATCCCCAAGCCGGAAATAATCTGAAGCAATAGTGCCTGAATAAACAGGGTCCCGTCCAGCCGGCAATTTCATGTTCAGGTCGCTTTTTATTATTCCCAATTTAGTTTGAAATGTGCCAAAGGTTACAAAGTCGCGGATGAAACCGGTAAAGCTCCCCGTAAACTGGATATACTCAAGACTTCGCAAATTTGGTTTTGTAACTGTGCGGATAGCAGGAATAAAAGTTACAGCCTCATCATACGTTGTCCTGAAAACGTTGGCCTTAAAATCAATAAAGGTTTGGTTTATATTTGGTAAGCCCATCATGCTTACATCTCCACTCAGTAATGTATGCTTACCGGCTTGTATAAACAGGTCTTTACCTACCAGGTCATCCACCGTACCCCTGGCCAATCCTTGCAAGCGGATTGTTTTTTTCCATGATTGCATTGCGGGTGCAAAAAAGGCTATATCATCGCTGTCAATTTGTGAGTCTTCAAAACTGGCCTGCATTTTTACTTTGTGAATAAAATCATTCATGCTGCTTATATCGTCATAGCTCATCCGGAAATAGTTGCGGATAGTGCTGTTATTGGTTTCAATTTCAAGATTGCTGAAAGCCATTTCTTTTGGTGTCAGTTTTACATCTGCTTCCAGGTTTTTTACTTCAAACCCGCTTCTTTCTTTTGTTGCTAATTGGAGATGCGTAGTAACGGTATCTCTCTTCCACAGTACATCAGTAAAACTTCCGTTTATTTTTTTGAAATGAATATGCTGGCCATCAAAAGAAGTGGTGGTAGGTGTAAACGTATAGGCATCATTTCGGAATGTGCCATTCTTTATGTCTAATTTATCGATCACCACTATCCATCCATCTTCATTCCAGTTAAGTGCAGAATCAATCGGTGAGGGTGTAATAGCTTTAATCTCGGTGGAAGCCGGTTTTAATTTTTGGTAATTATATAAACTGAAGTACGGATCATTTAAGGTGAGTGAACCCAGGTCGATTATTTTTTTATTGAAGTTTACATCCTTTGTTTGCAGGCTGAGTGAGGAAACAGCAATGGTCATATCCTGCCCCAACCAGCCATCTCTTTTCAGAAAGGAAATATTTTTAAGGTCCACTTTGTCAAGGCTCAGTTGAGTGCCCCCTTGCGATTTGCCTGAAGATGGCGACGAAAAATAATCAATGAGAAACTGGTGATTCCAAATGGCATTATCTCTCTGCATTTTTACCACGGCATTTTCCAGTCCAATATATTTCAGGATAATATTTTTTTTGAAAAAGAACCAGTCTGTTATTCTTAGCCTGACCTGGCCGGCAGAAAGTATGGTATCTTTTTTTTGATCTTCAATCAATACCCCCTGCAGGTGCATATTGTTGAACAGGGAAAAATCCACATGTTTAATTTCTATACGTGTATGCAGATCTTTGGAAAGTCGCTGCGTTACCTGTTGAGTAATCCAGTTTTGCCCAAACGGGCTTTGAATAAAGATCCACAGAACTATGAGGAATAATAGCAGGGAGGCAAAAAGCCACAATAATATTTTCTTGAATCTTTTCAGGGTCAGTTTTTTTCGATTGGTAAAAATAGGCATTCCCCCTTAAGCAAGTTCAGTGCCACCGTGTTATATATTTTTATTATGATTTCATAAACGTAATAACACCGGATTAGAATCGCTAATTTGCTTAAAAAAGGTCTGATATGAACAAAGTAATATTGCCTTTTCCCTTTTCTTCGGCAGGTACATTGAAAATTAAAGGCAGACGGAATTCTACTTTTCTTAGTGCGTTTTGGATCGCAGGTGAGGGAGCCGGTTTTCTTTTTTTAAGAAATATTTTTTATCCTTTTGATCTCCATTTCCTTTTTTCAATTAGCAAATGCGCAAGAGCACACAACATCCAAAAAATTTGTACTCGTAATTCATGGCGGAGCCGGCACTATATTAAAAAGCCAGATGACTCCGGAAAATGAAAAAGCCTATACCGATGCATTGAATGAGGCATTGGAAAAGGGATCGGCTATACTGAACAAAGGGGGTTCTGCTCTGGATGCGGTAGAAGCGAGTATTCGATTACTGGAAGATAATCCTTTGTTCAACGCCGGTAAAGGCGCCGTGTTTACAAACGATGGAAAAAACGAATTGGATGCGTCGATAATGAATGGAAAAACACTGGAAGCCGGAGCTGTTGCCGGTGTTACTACAATAAAAAACCCGGTAAGTGCGGCCAGAGCGGTCATGGAAAAAAGTGCGCATGTCATGATGGTGGGAAAAGGAGCAGAGCAATTTGCAAATCAACAAGGGCTGGAGTTAGTAGATCCTTCCTATTTCTATACGGAAAACAGGTGGGAGGGACTTCAGAAGGCAAAGAAAGATGATGCTGAAAACGGTATAGATTCTTCTAACAAATCAATAAATAAAAGCCATGTGAATCAAACCGGGAACCACGATAATAAATACGGGACGGTAGGTGCGGTGGCATTGGATCAGCACGGTAATCTTGCGGCTGCCACCAGTACGGGTGGTATGTCAAACAAAAAATTTGGCAGGGTGGGGGATGCTCCTATAATTGGTGCCGGAACTTATGCCAGCAATAAAACGGTGGCGATCAGCGGTACCGGTTGGGGTGAATATTTTATCAGGCTGGTGATGGCCAAAACCATCAGCGACATGATGGAGTTTGGGAAAATGAAACTGAAACAGGCGGCGGATGAAATGATAATGAAGCGCCTGCCGGCTTTGGGTGGCGACGGTGGATTAATAGCCGTGGATAAAGATGGAAATATTGCCATGCCGTTTTGTACGGCAGGCATGTACAGGGGTTATGTAAAGGAAGGCGGGAAGCAAGTTGTAGAAATTTATAAGTAGCTACATTTTTATTTATATACTGAATGATAAACTGAATCCTTTCCCATTACTTTTCCGTTTTTTTCAAAAAGAAATAATAACCTAAAAAACTGGCGGCAACACTAAAGACCATAATGGCAAGAGAATGAATACCCAGCGGTAGGGTAAACCTAATTAGCATTAGACCAGCACCAATACCCGTCAGTATCATAAACCATTTAATATTTACATTTCCATTGTGTTTGGGAGTAGTTGTTTGCAAAAGGGAGGCAACAAGATTTTCTGGTACTCCCAAATCAACGATTTTATTCCTGAGACGATGTTCAAGTATCCATCTAAGGATGGCGAGAAAAAAAACCATAAATAAAATAGTAACAAAAATGGCAGCACAAATATTAAATATTTCCATGTTGATATGGAAACCCTGGTAGGGTCCATCACTGCCCTGGGCTGATAGAGTAAACGGCGCTAACAGAAAAGTTACTGCCTTCAATATTTTTTTCATTGGTTTTATTTTTTGGTTACTTCTTTATCTGACGGGTATAGAAAATTATTGTTGCAAAAATTCCACTAATAATTTAAAGCATCCATTTGCTTTCGGTATTTTTTATACATATCAAATGCCTGGAATGATAAAAATGTGGCGGTTATAGTCAAAAGAAGGTAAAGAGCCATAGAAGATATAGCAGTAATCAAGTTGACTAAATAATCACCAAAAAACCAACCTAAAACAGAAATAAACAATCCGGCTGGCAGAATAAGCAACCAAACATAAAAGACAGAATTAGAAACCCGGCGGTTCGGTGCAATTTGCGATAAAACAATGTTTTCCAAATCAAAATCAAAAAATGGCGCGGCCTGTTGCTCAATGGCGGAAAATAATTGTTGGTAGGTTTCAGCTTTCTGTTTGCAGCTGCTGCAGATGGAAATATGACTGATCAAATCAGGTTCACTCTCTGCCGGGCTCAAAGCATACTGCTGGAGGTCAATTTCTGAAAGATGATTTTTTATCATAATTCTTCTTTTTTATACTTAAATAACAAACTTTCTTTTAATGATTTTCTTGCCCTGAATAAATAACTTTTTATTGTCCCGCCGGGTAAAGAAGTAATTTGTTCTATTTCCTGGTAGCTCAGTCCTTCGTTATGATACAGGGTAATAATTGTTTTATATTGTGGAGGCAATTTTTCTATTTCAGCCTGCAATAATGCATGAAGTTCTTTTCGGTTCAATGTCTTTTCAAATTCGTCCTTTACAATTTGAGGTGATTTGTTGTATAGGATTGTCTGATCCGTTTTCTTCAGCCCCTTCATCTCCGTTCCAATCACCCGGTAATGTCAATTTTTTTTTTGCCAGAAAATCAAGGCAGGAGTTATAGGCTATCCGGGCAATCCATGTTGAAAGTTTTGACCCGAATTTAAACCCATCCAATTTGTCAAATGCTTTCAGGTAAATGTCTTGCGCTATATCCTTCCGGTCTTCTGCAACAGGGATCATTTTAAAAACAATTTGCGTAACCAATCTCTCTGTTTGCTTTATAATAATGCCAAACATATTGGCATGGCCACTCAAAATTTTAGTGACCAGGTATTGGTCTGTAAAATTATTGTCGGTTTTGTTGGTCACTTAGTCAGCAGACGGGTCATCGTTTAAAATGTTGCAGAAAAAGCTGTGATATTTTCCAGGGGTCAATTTATATGAAAGATTTTTATCAGGACCGTAATTATAGAAATTTCACCAGTGGAAGTCCTTTTCCCGAATTTCGTCTCATAGCGAAAAGTTATTTAGTTGGGAAGTATATTACTTGATTCCATGGCCCGGGATTTTTTATAAACAAGGAACAAAAATTAATTCTCTTTGCTTACCAATCCGCCTTTCCTGCTATCCACGGTAATTCTATATTTAGTGTTTCCCTGTATGATCCATCTTACTGTTACCTGTCCTAATCCCGGGATATTATCCAGTTCAATAGTCTGAGGGTTATTTTTTTGTTCAATAGCAGCTGCAGAGTTACGGTTGTCAACTGTCATTCCTGCTATTACTTTAGCACCGCTCAGTGTAATATAATCGGGTCGTTCGATTTTATATTTTAAGTCCTGGCTGCTATGAGTGGGCATTAATCGTTTGTTGCCAATAACAACAGTCACTTCCTTTAATCCATCACCCAATTCTTTTTCGATAATGGTATCTATCTCCAGCTTGGGTGTATGGTAAGCATGATAAATAGTAAAAGCCATATTGCGATGTGCATCACTTTCCAGTAAAAAACCGGGGTGCATCCTGGAAAAATTTTTTTTAAATCCACCGATCTCTATTTTGCCATATTGCGGGTGATCATATTCATGCCACTCTACAAAAGCATCCTTAAATAAAAGATACCGGTCAAATTGAAAACTGGTATTGTCATTCGCATTCCGGGTAGCATCCGTATTATACATCAGGTAAGGGGTCCACAATTCATTGGAAAAAGTATAGATACCGCGGCCACCATAAAACCAATCCAGTTCACCGCCAAAAACAGAATAAAGATCTTTGTAAACAACCAGGTATTTATAACCGGGAATAATTTCTTCTCCTTTTTTTCCGATGGCATCATACACTTGTACATCGGCTGCATTATAGGTTATGGAATCTTCCTGTGCCCCTGGGCCGCGAAGGATCATACCTCCTGCATTGTGAAAAGATTGAGCGGCTGCAATATTCGGATGCTTCATTACAAATTCCATCACCGCCCGGTTCTCAGGTAATGAGAAGGGATATTTATATGCGCCGTTCTGCACATAATTAGGTTGCCAGTTCCATCCCCAGTCGCGGTTGGGATCATATTCAAATTGAGCTCCATCTTCATTAATAAGCCCGTCGCCATCGTTATCTATTCCCTCCAATCCTAAAATTTCGTATTCGCCTTTTTCATCGTTACCGGCTGCTATCATTCGATTAGGATTGGCAGGGTCAATCTTGAACCGGCCATTCACATTTTTACGGCGCATCGTCACAATATGGCCATCACCGTCCAGGTCATCATAACCATCTTCGTCAATTAGTCCGTCCATATCATTGTCAACCGGTACTACACCTGACCGTGGAGAATTGGCATTGTTTGGGTTTTTAAAAAAACTATCTCTTGCATCCGGATTGATAGTGGGAACGATATAAAATATTTTATCGGCCAGCAATTCTTTGATGAATTTATTGTCACTAAAACTTTCTGTTAAATACCAGGCGGTGTATAATGCAAATTCACTTCCCTGCACTTCATTGGAATGGATATTGCCGTCAATATACATGCCCGGCTTCTTGTTGCATCACCTTTTGAATAATCCGTGATGGCAATGCACCAGAGATCTCTGCCATCATAAGATTTACCGATGGATTCCAGTTTTGCCAGGTTGGGATATGCTTTTACAATTTTTTTCATTATATCAGTGATGCCTGCATGATCATTGTACCGGTTCCAGCTTATTTCTACTTTTGGATTAACAGGAGAACCAGCCGCTTTGTATATCTGCTCACTGGTTTGTGAATAAGCGGTGCCAATGCTAAAAAGCAGGATGCAGAAAAAAATAATTTTAATAATAATTTTCATAATAACTTTTTTATGGGACCTGTTTTTTTATAAATTGATCTCTGATCGTTTTGAACCCGTAGTAGGGCTGCCGGCATTTAGTGTAATTTTTCCGGCACCTTTTATAAGCCAGGTTAATTCTACGGAACTTAAACCTTCCAATGAATTTAATACCTGAATCTTTTTTCCACTGATCAAAGATTGGTTGCCGGAAAGATCAAGTTTTACATTTATTCTTTTTACCCAATAAGAACGTTCACCTAATTTGGTATGAGATGCCATAACTCCTTTATTAATTATGGAAGCAGTCACACGATTGAGCCCATTCCCCAATTTTTCAGTTTTAATATTTACGATATCGAGTTCTGGCTGGTATCCGGCCAGGCGAATTATAAAATCGGTGTGTTTATTCGTAATGCTGTCTGCCAGTTTGTAAGGTGGATTGATCAATACAAAAGGAGCCAGGCCACCCACTTCTACCGATTGCCCGGGAAAATCAGGATGCTCTATTTTTTTCCATGCTGTGTAAGAATCCGTAATTCCCTGGCTGGCAGCCCAGCGCAAATATTGAACAGTACCATCTTCAACACTCAATGGTTTTTCTTTTAATAATGTATCCGGCTGAATTTTAGGTATAAACCAACCAGGAGTGCTGAAACTATAACGACCATAATGAAAATAGGCCCATGATAAAAGATCCCCGCCTGTTGGATTAGCTTTGGGGGCATCCTTCATTTTTGTTGTTTTATTATATAATTCCGATATGATCGCATTTATTTTCGTATCAGGTTCCAGCCAGCCGGTGATTACACGTGTTGCTGTGGCTGAAGCTGAATATGCAAATGGAACAGATAGATTATTAAAAGATGAAAAGCTGATAACCGCATATACATTGAAAAGCTCGTAAAGATTATCTAACAGAGCTCTTGATTCATTTTCCGATACAGCAAATTCTCCGGCGCCGGGTTTAAAGGAAGGATGTTTGAAACTGAGATTTTTATTAAAGGCCACGCCTCCATCTCCATCTTCATTGAACTGACCATCTTTATCATTATCGATTCCTTCACGGATTAAAATATATTTTCCTTTTTCACCTTTAGTCAGATCGGCTTTTATCATTACCCGTTCATCATCCGGATGTATTTTATAATCTCCAATGGGTGATTCTATGCGTAGCCATGTTATCTTTCCGTTTCCATCCAGGTCATCATAGCCATCTTCATTTGTCTTACCATCCCGGTCATCATCAGTAGCAACTGCATTACCATCTCTTTCATATTTCAAGGATGCAAAATATTGTTCCATAGCATCAGGACTCATATTGGGAAATACATAAAAGGTTGTTTTTCCAATTAAGGCTTTTATGCTGTCCGTATTGCTTGCCTGCAAGAGTTTTTCTGCAAAACCTATGGCCATCTCCGTTCCAAGCAGGTGGCTGCCCTCCACACCTCCCACAACTGCTATTGCCGGTTTTGATTCTGTATTTCCGTTGCCAATGGTCATCATCCATATATCCTTTCCACCTGCCGTTTTTGTAATACTTTTTAGCTTGGTGAGTTGTGGATATTTTTTGGCCAGAGATGTGAGCCTGTTTGTCTGTTGGATATAATTGCTGTAATCAGTTTGCGAAAAAAGAGAAGCATTAATAAATAAAAAGTAACAGGAAGCAGCCAGGATATTTTTTATCATGCAAATATGGTTTGGGAAATAAATATAAATAAAGATAGAAAGGTTTTATTTATATAGTTTCAATCTTTCACTTGCGCCTTTTTAACGATATGGGAAAAGAGCAAAAGTGAAATGAAAGTCAGGTAAAGTAAATGCACTTTGCCATTAGAGGTTGATATGTATGAAAACTTCAATTGTGCCTGATCATAAAAATGGCATCCTGTTACGGGATTTTCATTCTTACTAAAGACCCATTTTCCACAATGCCTGTTGTCCCCATTGACCCCAGTCTTTGGTCACTTTTTGTACATCCTGGCGGATGACGTTATAATCTTTTTTCTTTCCTTTTTGAGGTGCTGCTATTTTTTTTGTATCAATTCCTGAAACCTGGAGTCTGGTTGCAATATAACTGGTAAACATCCGGGGAATGGTAAGGCCCAATATCATTCCAGGCAGTCCATTCAATCCCATTGGCCCTCCACTGATTGTTATTTCATCCGTATAAAATGCAAAAACATAAACACTGTCGAAAATAATACCGGTTGCCTTCCGGCAATTGAAGCCGGCTATATCCCGGGTTTCTGCCGGTGATAGTTTCCAGTCAATTTTCATTAGCTCACCTGCAAGCAGATAATTATCTCCCAATATAAAACGGTAATTAGTAAAGGCTCCGGAATTATAATCATTATACCATACTTCATCTTCCGGATCACTCATTCCAAATCCTTTGGGTAATTTATTTTTTTCGTCAAAGCGGTCAAATTTATAAATGGCTTTATTGTCGTTGAATGTATATTGATAATAAGTTGTTGAAAATGGAGGAATTTTATCTTTAAACATGTCTGCCCACATACCTTCCCCAAGGGCCCGGTGATTATTGGTTCGCACCTCAAACTCAATAATACCTGAATGGATAAATTGCTGGCCATTTACAACCATAGTACATCCAACTAAAAAGATCAATATGATTTTTTTCATTGTTGAGTCATTTAAAACATTTCATCAGAAGCCTGCCGGTTTGCCATTTTTGGAAATGTTCCAGGTTATGGTCAGCAACCAAAATCGTTTTAAGGTATTATAATAACTTTCCGTAAAATTATAGCTGCTGAAGCTCCGGTTGTAACCCCTGTTCTGGTTCAGAATATCATAAATCCCTGCTTTGAATTCCAGTTGATTTTTTAATATTCTTTTTACCAGGCTGGCATTCCATGTAGCGTAGCTGTTGTTTGCCGGAAACCTGGGATCCTTTTGCCTCATTTGATAATTAATATCGGAACCCAATTCAAATTTTGCGGGTAAGGTAATGTTGCCGCTGGCCCAGCCCTCAATTTGCCAGTACCGGGCATTTGCTGCTGAGTTGAGAGATGCCTTACTGCTGTTCCATGTAAAATTCGGGCCAATATGAAAATTATATTTATCCTTTTCATACTGACTGATATTGATTCGGATACCATATCCCCTTGAATCCGTTTTGTTTTTTACCGTAGTATTTGTATTTGCATCTCTTACAAAATCAATATTCCTGTTGATGATGGCATTGGGCCCGAAACCCAGCCTCCATTTTGTGCCGGGTATTTTAAAACCATAGTCGGAATACAGGTTTATATTGTAAATGCCATCTACATTAACGGTTTGATAAACCCTGCGGCCGGCACTATCTACACTATTAAATTGCGTAAAAGCATTTTCTGCGATATTGAAATTAAATCCTCCCCAAAAATTTTTTTCTTTCAAGGCATTCCATGAATTGTAATTAAGATTGAAGGAATGACGGAAGGCTTGTTGCAGATCGGGGTTACCATTATAAATGTTGAGCGGATCGGTGTTAACACGGATCGGCTGCAACTGTTCCAGGGAAGGAGCCTGGGTGGATCCATTGTAATTGAACCTAAGATTTTCACTGGGCTTTATTTTGTAGGTAAAAGATGCCCGGGGGAAGAAATTGGTATAATCATAATTGTATCGCTGGTTTTCTGTAATATTTTTTTGAATAAAATGGCTGAAGGCAAGAGTACTGCCGAATGAATAATTATATTTCTTTTTATTGATCCGGAAATTAAGACCGGGTGTATGAACCAGCCGGTTAAATTCAAAGGCATTGCTCAGGGAATCTATACGGTCGGAATATTTCCCAAATCCATCTGCTTTATTTATGATGCGTTCGTTACTATTTGAGTTAAAGCTGAATAAGTAGCTTATCTCCATATACATGTCTTTGACCAGGGGTTCAGTATAAGCAATTTTTGTACTGACACTCTTTCCTTCATTATTAAGGAGGTTTTGCTGGTTGATGGTATCGTTGTTAAATATCCTTCCTTGTTTATAATAATTATTTAATGAATACAAAAGACCATTATTCTCCGACTGGTTCCAGGTAAGGTCCGCATTGACCGACAATGTTCGGGATAGCTTTTTAAATTTATGTCTCCATAAAAGGGTAGTGGTGATAGCATCATTAACTCCTTTATTATTGCTTTGGCGAAAGCTGTTATTTATAGAATCTCCATGATCGGTAAAAGATTCTGTAAAATAGCTATTGCGTGTCAGCGCATTATTTTTACTAACTTTTGTTGTCCATTTCAATGTATTACTTGAATCTAATGTGCTTTCAAGAGTTAAATTGAAAGCATGTTTGTTTTTAGAAGAGTAATTATTACTTATACTATTTGTTGACCAACTGGTATCCGGTAAAAATGTTTTGGAGAAAGTAGAAGTAACGCCCGGTGCATTCACTTTTGAAAATTTATAACCCGCATTTATACTCTGCTTATTGTTGTTGAATTTATTGTTGTAATGCAAGCCGCCATTCCAGTTTCGGGGTATTCCATTGATTCCATTCCTGTAATTATTATCTTCATTTCCATTGAACATCATATACACTCCGCCATCATCGGTTATACCGGTCTCAAGTCCATCCACTACCTCCTCCATAATTATTGGCATCCTGCCAGTCCAGGTTGGTTTGCCCGGTATTACTCATAATTCCGTATGCTGCTAATTTCCTTTTCGCTTTAAAGGCATTTAGCATAATAGAATTATCGTACTTGTCTTTTGGGCCACCTCCTGCTTCCACTTTGCCGAAATAGCCTTTCTTTTTGTCGTCCTTTAGTTTCAGGTTAATGGTTTTGTCCTTTACCCCATCATCGATGCCTGTAAATTCTGCCTGGTCGCTTTTTTTATCAAAGACTTCAACTTCTTTTACAATATCAGCCCGCAGATTTTTGGTAGCTATTCCGGGATCGGAGCCAAAAAACTCTTCGCCATCCACCAGTACCTTTTTTACTCTTTCACCCATGGCCGTAATTTTTCCGTCTTTATCAACCTGTATGCCCGGCAGCCTTCGCAGCAATTCTTCTACATTGGCCCCTTCTCTTACTTTAAAACTATCCGCCGTGTAAACAGTGGTGTCGCCTTTTATACGAATGGGTGAGCCGCTTTTAATGATCACTTCGGCTAATAATTTACTTTTTGGGATCATATTGATAATGCCCAAATCATTTTCTTTACCCGGTTTAATTTGTATTATATCAATAAAATCGCCTACATAAGGGTGGGTGATCATTATTATATATTCGCCTTCTTTTAAATTGGCTATTTGGAAATTTCCGTTTTTATCAGCACGTGTAAATTTTACCAACACAGAATCGGTTGAGCGCAGAAGTGATATTACGGAGTGCTGAAGGTTTTTATGGTCATTGTTATCTACTACTACTCCTTTCATCACTGCCGATTGTGCGGATGCACCAAAGGAAAGAATTACAGAGGAAAAAATAGTAATGAGAAATTTTCTCATAGTTGGTTAATGGTATAGGATGTAAAATAAAACCTTAAGGTCAATCAGAGGATTTATTTACATACGAACAACAAAAATGGTGATTTGCGGTAAATAAGGAATGATTTGCTAAAATATATCCTGTTAATCTTTCATTAAAGGAATCATTTCTTATGGTCCTATAAGAAAAGCACATGGTTCCGGAACTAACTGCGTTACTTTATAATACGAGTCTGAACAGAACTGTTCCACCCTGGTCATCATCTGCTACAAGGGCCAGTTCTTTTTTATTTCTGCTTTCTGAAATGATACAAACGGATTCTATTTTTTGTCCCTTAAACCGACTATCCAATTGCTCCAGGTCTATGATCCGGTCGGGATTAATGGCAGTTAATCTTTTCTTTGATGAAATATCATTGATAATCCATAAATAACTTTTACCTATGCTGCCATCCTGGTAGCTATTATAAGTGTTTTCTGTAGAAACTGTGAGCAGCAACTGATCTGTTTTGGGTGAATAATCAAGCCCCGAGATTCCATTAAATAATGAAGTATCATTATTGACACCAGCTTTCACTATTCTTATTTTTGATGTTTCCTGTTGCTCCCAAAACCGGTTTGAAGTAAAGATTAAATAATTCTTTGGAAAACTTTTATTCCCGCGGCTTGCTAATACCATTCCAGAGGGAATAACGGTCATGCCTTCAATATTCAGGTCTCGAATGCCTTCATTCCTGATACGGTTGTAAAAAGTATCAAGCGGGTATGCTTTTTTTTCTTTGGTTAGCGGGTTTATAATCCAGCAGGAATCCCTGTAAGGGGAAAGCGAACCCGACCCGGCAAGAAAAAGAAATGATTCTTCGTTTTTTTTGAAGAAAGCTATTGATTCAATATCGGCTTTTGTTTCTTTCGGAATTCTTTTTTCTAACGAAGGAAAGAGAATAATACTGTCAGGGCGGTTAAAATCGGAATCTGTTTTCAAAATATAGGAAGCGTCATCGCCGGCTATATAAAGATGGCCATCATAAAAAGAAAGCCCGGAACCGGAAGAATAATCATGTAATTTTTTTACTTGTATGAGTTTGGGGTTATCGTTTTTACAGGAAAATAAAATTGCAAAAATCAGCAGGTGATAAAACAGTTTTTTATAGATTAGAAAAAATCTTTTGGAAATCCATGACATCCTTTTTATTATTGAAAAATAAGCAAACAGATTGAATTCCGGATTTAATGAATATGGAAAGCAAAGGCTTTATAAGATAAACAATTGACATTAGGCTTTGCCTTTAATTTTCCTGAAATATTTTTTTATTCCAATGGGAGTAATTCAGAAAAGAAAACTTGCTTCGTCACTACATTCATTAATTCATATTAGTGCAGCTTCCTTATCTTTGCGCGGGCAGGTCTTACACGACCAGCTCCTGCTGAACCCTCCCAGGGCCGGAAGGCAGCAAGAGTAGGTGGTTGAGCGGTGCGATGTGAGTAGCCTGCCTTTTTAAATTATTAAATAGTGAGCCAATTTTGAAACAAGTTTCTGATTGGCTCATTAATTTTCTCTTTTTTTGCATCAAATTATTTGTATGAAATTTTTTATTGATACTGCCAACCTTGCACAAATTAAAGAAGCAAATGAATTAGGAATTTTGGACGGTGTTACTACTAACCCGTCTTTAATGGCTAAAGAAGGAATAAAAGGACAGGAGGCCGTTGTCAATCATTACAAAGCAATATGCGAAATAGTAAGCGGCGATATCAGTGCAGAAGTTATTGCTACCGATTTTGCTACTATAGTGGAAGAGGGAAAAAAATTAGCAGCCATTCACCCCAATATCGTGGTAAAGGTGCCCATGATCAAAGACGGCGTAAAAGCTATAAAATGGTTTACTGATAATGGTATTCGCACTAATTGTACTCTCGTGTTTTCTGCCGGCCAGGCTATCCTAGCAGCAAAAGCAGGAGCCGCATACGTTTCTCCTTTTATCGGGCGTATTGATGATAGTAGTTGGGATGGAGTAGAGTTGATTGCACAGATTGCGCAGATATACCATTTGCAAGGATATAAAACAGAAATATTAGCAGCTTCTATCCGAAGTGCGTTGCATATCGTTAAGTGTGCTGAGGCCGGTGCTGATGTATGTACTTGTCCTCTAGATTCTATTTTAGGACTGTTAAAACACCCTTTAACTGACATCGGGTTAGCCAAATTCTTAGAAGATGCAAAAAAAACCATCTGATAAAATGATGGTATTCTCCCTAAAGCATAAATTTTTTTATAACAGTCATTCCATTTCATTTCTCTAAAAAGGGGTAGTCGTATTTTCCCCGGATAATTACCCGGCAGGAGACTTCGAATTCAAAAAAACCCTTCAAACTTCTTCTTTGACGCTCATGGATTTATAATATCGTGTGCTCCTCTTCGTTATATATGTTAAGGTATTTATCGTGTTTAGTTACATTCAATCATTACAAACTACAATTTAAAAAAATAAGGGTTTACATATAATAGTTAATCCACCACTTTCGTTTGTATTTGATCTTAGTTAAGAATGAATTGATACGGTAGAAAGTTGAATAGCAATAGCCATCGTATTAATACTACAGAAAATACGGTAAATTTTGCGAATAATTGCGCAGGAAAGTTGCAATTAATAAATCTGAGTATTATGTTTGTCGCTAAATCGAACCCTAAGAAAAAAATAAATCCGATCATGAATCAAGCCACACCAGGTATATTCTTTACCAGCTTGTTTTAAGTTTTCCAAGTCGTTTTTTATGTATTCGAAGGGTGAGTTAATCGAAAGATTAATCGAATTAGAATCTTATACCTGAATTGAAAACAATGAAAACGGACCAAAATCTAACAACAAACCAACAATGGGACAATCCCGGTTTTATTTTTTCAATAAACCGGGTTCTAAGATTTGTTTTATTAATTCTGTTTGTTTCTTTGTCATCGAAAAGCCAGGCACAATTAGGAATATTTGAATTTACAGGATCGAGCAGTTGTCCTCATCAAAATCCTAATGTAACAGCCCAACCTGCCAATGCTATTTTCAGTAGTTTCAGTACTGTAAATGCTGATTGTAAATCAACTGCCAACGAATATGTATTTGATAAATGGAATGATAATACCACTATCAATCTTTCAGAGTATACCCAATTCACTATTTCTCCAAATGCCGGATATAGTTTAAACCTAAGTTCATTAAGTTTTACTCAATACACAGATGAAAATCCATCTTCAGGAACTACTTCCTGGGTACTGCGCTCCAGCCTAGACAATTACTCCACTAACATCGCAAGTGGAAGTGCCACAACTACAATACAGACCCCGGTTGTAAATTTTCCTTCGCCAGCATTTTCAAGCCTTGGCACTGTGACTTTCAGGCTCTATTTAATAAACGCAAAGGGAGGGGGCACCCGCTGGTCATTAGACAATGTAATTCTTTCAGGTTCTCTGGTTATTAATCCAGCTAATCCAGCCAATCCAACATCTAATTCACCTCAATGTGCTAATCCAGGTGTTACATTAACAGCTGTTGGAACACCACCCGTTGGTGAAACCTGGTATTGGCAAACAAGTGCAACCGGCACCAGCACGGCTAGTTCTTCATCAACCTATACGGTGAACACTTCCGGTATTTATTATTTACGATCCCAGGACAATACCACATTAGCATGGAGTAGTGGTGCAGGTAGTCTGGCAATTACGGTTACACCAGATGTTAGTACACCAGTGTTTGTTTTAGGTACAACTTCTGGCCGATGCGAGGGTGCGTCAACAATTGCTTATACTGCCAATGCTTCCAATAATACCGGCATCAATTATTCATTAGATGCAACCAGTCTTTCTTCCGGAAACAGCATAAATTCTTCAACCGGTGATGTTACATTTAATGCAAGTTGGACAGGTAATACAACTATTACGGCTACTGCAAGTGGATGTAATGGTCCAACGACGGCCAGTCACACGGTAACTGTTACTCCTCCCGTAGGTACACCGGCATTCACTTTAGGTGCAAATACTACCCGGTGTGAAAAGGGTGAGACAGTACTTTATACTGCCAGTGCCACAAACACAACGGGCATTACCTATAGTTTAGATGCCACCAGTTTAGCGGCTGGAAATTCCATTAATGCCTCAACCGGTGCAGTAACCTATCAGGGCAATTATGTAGGTACAAGTGTGATCACTGCTTCTGCTGCAGGTTGCAGTGGGCCACAAACAGCAACCCATACTGTAACTAGTATTGACAATGTGGAAGATCCTATATTTGATATCGGTAGCAATTCCACCCGTTGCCAGGGAGCCGGTAATGCTACCTATACCGCCACCGCACTTTATTCAAATTCTATAATATACAGTTTAGATGCTAACAGTTTAGCTGCCGGTAATACCATCAATGCCACCACAGGTGAAGTAACCTATGTGAGCGGCTGGAGCGGGACTACCAAAATCAAAGCATCAGCATCAGGTGTATGCGGAAATATCAAAGAAAAAGAACATGATGTAACCGTAACTCCTTCTGTGGGGGCACCTGCTTTTGACTTGGGAACCTCATCAACCCGCTGCCAGAAAGGTGAAACGATAGATTATAAAGCAAATGCCGCTAATAAAACGGGAATTTCATTTTCGTTGGATGCTGCTAGTTTAGCGGCAGGTAATACCATTTCCGCAGATCCCACAGAAGGTAAAGTGACCTTTACAGCTGGCTGGGTAGGAACATCAATAGTTACAGTAACTGTTTATGGTTGTAATGGTCCATTAACAACGACACATACAATAACTACAAATGGAACCTTGGCTACACCTGCATTTGCCATGGGAGCCAGTTCTACAAGGTGCCAGGGAACAGAAGTAGTGAATTATTCAGCATCAGCCGCCTTCAATACAGGAATTACGTATAGTTTAAACGGGTCAGCTATTACAGCTGGAAATACTATAAATGCATCTACCGGAGATGTAACCTATACTGCGGGCTGGACCGGATCAACAATTATTACAGCCACAGCTACAGGATGTAGCGGGCCTAAAACAGCTACACATACGGTAACTATTACACCTACGGTGGGAACACCTGTTTTTACATTAGGTGCTACCACAACCCGTTGCCAGGGAGCCGGCTCAGTAACATACGCAGCTACTGCATCCAACTCAACATCTATTGCCCATAGTCTGGATGCTTCCAGCTTATCTGCTGGTAATTCTATCAATACCTCCACAGGTACGGTTACATACGTAGCAGGATGGACCGGCACTGCAACAATAACTGTTACAGCACAGGGTTGTAACGGTCCTAAAACAGCAACTCATATAGTAACTATTACCCCAACGGTAGGTACTCCGGTATTTACCATGGGAACTTCATCCTTCCGTTGCCTTGGGTTTGGAACAGTTACATATACTGCAACTGCCACCAACAGTACAGGCATTACTTATAGCCTGGATGCGACAAGCTTGTCAGCAGGAAATTCGATCAATTCCACAACAGGTGTAGTAACTTATTCGCTTCTTTGGTTGGGCACTTCCACAATCACTGCTACAGCAGCCGGTTGTAGCGGTCCAACGACAGCGACGCATACCGTCACTATTAATGGAGCTGTTACAACCCCGGTGTTTACAATGGGAAATTCTTCAACCCGATGTCATGGTGCAGGTACAGTAACTTATACAGCTAATTCAAGCAATACATCAGGTATAACCTATAGCCTGGATGCAGCCAGTCTTTCTGGAGGAAATATTATTAATTCAGCAACAGGAGCGGTTACTTATGTTGCCGGATGGATTGGTACCACAACGGTAACTGCCAGCGCAGCCGGTTGTAACGGTCCAAGGACAGCGAATCATACTGTAACAGTTACACCAACAGTTGGTACACCAACATTTACTTTAGGTACAGGTTCAACCCGCTGCCAGGGAAGCGGAACTGTAACATATACTGCTACGGCAACAAATAATACAGGCATTACTTATAGCCTTGATGCTACGAGTCTGGCAGGAGGTAATTCAATCAACTCTGCAACCGGAGCTGTTAGTTATAATGCAGGATGGATTGGCTCTTCAACGATCACAGCTACTGCATCTGGTTGTTATGGTCCTTCTTCCTCCTCTCATACCGTAACCATTAATCCTACAATTGCAGCACCTGTATTTTCTTCTGGTAGTTCATCAACCCGTTGCCAGGGTGCAGGTCCTGTAACTTATGACGCTACTGCCACCAATTCAACGGGCATTACATATACTTTAAATGCTGCCGCTATCAGCGGAGGCAACTCAATAAATTCCACAACGGGTGTCGTTACCTATGCAGCCGGATGGACAGGACCAACAATAATTACGGCCAGTGCTGCAGGATGCGGCGGACCATTAACCGCCACACATACAGTAACGATAACACCTACTGTTGGGTTACCTGTTTTTTCAATGGGTGCAAGTTCAACCCGTTGCCAGGGAGCAGGAAATGTAACTTATACAACAACCGCAACAAATAATACAGGAATCACCTATAACCTGGATGCAACAAGCTTAGCTGCAGGTAATACAATCAATTCTTCAACCGGGGAAGTTACTTATGATATTGCGTGGACAGGCTCTTCTGTAATTACGGCGAGTGCTAACGGATGCAATGGACCAAGAACGGCAACTCATACAGCCACAACAAATGCCTATGTAGGTGTTCCTGTATTTACTCTTGGCGTTAGTTCAACACGGTGCCAGGGAAGTGGAACGGTAAGCTATACTGCAAGCGCCACCGCGACTACCGGAATTACTTACAGCCTTGACGCTACAAGTTTAGCCGGAGGCAATACTATCAATACAATTACTGGTGCAATTACATACGCTGCTGGTTGGAGTGGAACCTCAACTATAACAGCCAGTGCAGCAGGATGTAGTGGGCCGCAAACCTCAATACATACAATAACAATAACGCCAACTGTAGGAACACCTGGTTTTGCGTCAGGACCCGCAACTACTCGGTGCCAGGGAACAGGAACTGTAAATTATAGTGCTTCTGCAACCAACACGACTGGTATTACATATAGTTTGAATGCTGCAAGTTTATCAGCAGGCAATACCATCAACGCTACAACTGGTGATGTAACTTATGTAGCCGGATGGAGCGGTGTTTCAACAATTACGGCAAGTGCCGCCGGATGTAATGGTCCGAGGACTGCAACTCATTCGGCAACTACAACTGCATCTGTCGGTAATCCTGTTTTTCTATCAGGAGCCAGCTCAACCAGGTGTCAGGGTGCTGGTACGGTTACCTATACCGCTACTGCTACAACAAACACAGGAATCACTTATGACCTGGATGCAACGACTTTAGCAGCCGGCAATACTATAAATACAACCCTGGGTGCCGTTACCTATGTAGCTGGCTGGACAGGGACTTCTATAATAACAGCTACGGCAACCGGCTGTAATGGACCAACCACATCGTCGCATACGGTTACCATCACCCCAACAGTAGGCACACCCGTATTTGTTTTAGGTTCTACGTCTACCCGTTGCCAGGGATCCGGAACAGTTACCTATAATGCATCTGCGACCAACACAACAGGAATCACCTATAGTTTAAATGCAGCCGCAATTAGCGGAGGTAACTCAATAAATTCTTCAACTGGTGTAGTAACTTATTCAGCAGGCTGGACCGGAACAACAACGATTACTGCAAGTGCAGCGGGATGTAACGGACCAATAACGGCTACTCATTCTGTAACAATTACACCTACTGTCGGTACTCCTGTTTTTGCAATGGGTTCAAGTTCTACCCGGTGCCAGGGTTCAGGTAATGTAACTTATACTGCCAGTGCTACAAATACTACAGGAATTACCTATAGTCTTGATGCTTCTTCTCTTGCCGGAGGCAATTCAATCAATTCAGCTACCGGTGATTTAACTTATGCTGCAGGATGGAGCGGAACATCAACTATAACAGCCAGTGCAGCCGGTTGTAACGGTCCAAGAACTTCCACACATGTTGTTACAACTACCGCTACCGTGGGAACACCAGTATTTACATCCGGAGCCACCAGTACCCGTTGCCAGGGATCAGGAACCGTAGCAAATGCGGCTACTGCAACCACTACCACAGGAATTACTTATAGTTTGGATGGCGCCAGTTTAGCGGGTGGAAATACAATTAACTCATCAACAGGATCTGTTACCTATAATGCAGGATGGAGTGGTACAACCATAATTACTGCCAGAGCAGCAGGATGTAATGGTCCATCATCCGCTACACGTACAGTAAATGTAACACCAACGGTTGGCACTCCTATATTTGGTTTGGGAGCAAGTTCTGTTCGTTGTCAGGGTGCAGGCCCCGTGACATACTCCGCCACAGCAACAAATAATACAGGGATCACCTATACTTTGAATGCTGCAGCCATTTCAGGTGGGAATACCATCAATGCTTCAACTGGTGTGGTAACATATGGAGCAGCATGGACCGGTACCACCATCATTACGGCCAGTGCAACAGGGTGTAATGGGCCTTCAAGTTCATCACATTCTGTTACCATTACTCCAACAGTTGGTACACCTGTATTTGCTTCAGGTCCGGTTTCAATGCGTACCCAGGGAGCAGCTACAATAACCTATTCTGCGACGGCGGTAAGCACTTCTGGTATTACATACAGTTTGGACGCCACAAGTATTTCAGGTGGTAATACCATCAATTCAGCTACAGGTGCGGTGACGTTTACCTCAGCCTGGAGTGGGATAACGACGATTACAGCCAGCGCAGCCGGATGTAGTGGTCCAAAAACAGCTACGCATACGGTTACTATCAATTCTACTTCTGTTATAAAACAATTATACTTGTCCGATCCTTCCCAGGTACTTGACCGTGTAGACCCGGTTAACACGGCAGACAACACAACAGCAAGTACAACTATTTTAAGTACTGCGGGTACCACATCTGCAACTTTTACAATGGCTCCGGTTTTGTGCAGTCCACTCACGATAAAAGCAGGTACCATTACCGTTCGCAATTATATTACTGTTTCAACGGGAACAATGCCGGCTAACCCGACCATCACTGCGGTTTTAAGGTATGGCGCTACAACAATTATTACACTAACAAATCCAACATACAATAGCGGTACCAATCTCCTGACCTGGACGGGAACACTGGGTGCGGATATCACTATACCAGCGGGACAAGCTATTTCACTTCAAGTGACCACAACGCTGGCAGGCGTAAACTTCAGAATTGACTATGATAGCCAGACTAAACCTTCAAGGATTGATCTGCCTGTTTCCACATTTATTGATGTTACATCTTTAGACATATACAATGCAGCTTATCCTGGGGGCATTCCTGTTACCACCGCGGTAGGAGGTACAACCAAATACATACGAGCTACCGTTACCGATCCATTTGGATTCAGTGATATAACCGCTATGAATATCCAGATAACACCGGGAAGTACAGTAGCAGCCACCTCAGTGGCTGCATCAGGATGTTCCCGTACTTATGAATATGTATGGAATACGCCTGCTTCATCAGGCACTTATGGCATTTCTGTAACTGCAAAGGAAGGTTTCGAAAATACTGTTACTAACACAAGGAACATCAATTTCGATCTATGTATAACTTGTAGCCCGATCGCATTAAATGATAGTGCAACCGGTGCAGGTGGTACACCCATTGTTGTTGATGTATTGGCCAATGACAACGATCCAAATGGTAATATTAACCCATCTTCCCTTTCAATACTTGTGGATCCAGCTAACGGTTCTGCCTACATTTCAAACAATACCATTGTGTATTTGCCAAATGGTACATTCCAGGGCCGGGATACATTGACGTACCAGATTTGTGATTTGACTTCCCCAACGCCTCTTTGCGCTACTGCTCAAGTGTTTTTTAATATTGACCCATTGATTATTGATATATGTGCCGATGCGGCAAAAACTCATACATATTACATACCTTATCCGGAGAATCAATCATACACTGCCTTACTAGCTTCCAGTAATAGTGGTATGCCAAGTAATAATATCAGAACTATCATAAGCATAAAGGTTCCATACCCGGGTATGACGATTGTATGGGATGAATGGGAGGATGGATATGAAACAAATCCATTGAACCCTACGCAATCTACAACCAAAGTGTGGGGTGATGGCAATCCCTTTAATGGAATTGTCCCGGGCTATGGCAATGATATTATTCCTGCAGGCGCCAGCATAGTGATGGACAATACGATGAATGCCAATCCAAGAAATCCGGCTACAATTTACTATGATGGAAAGGATAAAATTGTTGCCAGTGGCCAGATAGCCATGACCCAGGTTTCAGGAGAACCATCTCGCATTCCGGTGCAGGCCATTAAAACAAATATTACATCTGTTTATGATTTCGGTCAATCCTTCACCATTCCTTTGGGCGAAAATTTTAACAGCCGTGATTTCATGTATACTGCATTATTTATCCGGGCTTCGGAAAATAACACTACCGTAAGTATTGATAAAGACAACAACGGATCTTTTGAAACAACCGTGGTTCTAAATGAGGGAGGTTCCTATTTTGTGAATGGTGGTGTATTTGCCGGGGCAACAGTTGCCAGTGATAAGCCGGTTGGTGTAGAATTAAATTCAGGAGGAGTGGATAATTTTTCAATCCGGAATGCACCTATTTTCCCAGCCACATGGTATTCGAATGTGTATTATACACCTGTTCCTACTTCAGATGTTGCGGGCAACAATCCAAAAGATACATCGGTGGTAATGCTGTATAATAGTTTAAGCCGGCCGATCAGTATTAATTGGTATTCTGGTGCTCCTGCTAATGGTGTTATAAATATTCCCGCTAAAACAACCGTACGTTTCCCACTTGCCTATTCAACAACGGCCGCCTACAAATTCGTTAACCTTACGGGTGAGTCTTTCACGGCTATTGAAATTGTGGATTCTTATACTCCCGGAGGAGGTGGAAACGGGGGCATGGAGTATGACTGGGCTTTTAACCTGATCTCTGAACCACGGTTGACGGATTTTGCCACCATTGCCTGGGCACCTGGTTCCCTTGATGGGTCAAGAAATGATAACCCTATTTGGGTAACTCCAAATGCAAATACTACTGTGTATGTAAAATATGATGGTGATGTTTCTAATGGACCAAACACGAGTCCTTGCGGATTAAAATACAATGTGGCTATTCCGTTAAACGCTTTAAATTATACCAAGATAAAGGACCTGAGCGATAATGATCAAAGTGGTACGGCAGTTTATACCTGTGATGGTGCAAAGATCGCTGCAGTTTATGGTGAAGATCCTGCTACTGCTGTGCCTGGTTCTCCAAGTTGGGATGTGGGCGCAACGATTCAGCCTTTTTGTAAACAGCGGATTGTTATTGCTGCTGATGACTATGCTACTACACTGGTAAGCCAGCCGGTTACCATTTCAATTTTGAATAATGATTTTGGCTTCCTGTGTACAATCGATCCTTCTACTGTGGCTACACTGGGTTTATTACAACCACGTCATGGTACCACAAGTATTAATGACAATGGTACTATACTATACAGACCAGATATCGGCTACTCGGGTTTGGACACCTTCGAGTACCGGGTTTGTTCTAATCCTTCCCCAATAGTGTGTGATATAGCGTTGGTCGTAATAAGGATAAGTACTTGCCCTACCAATGGTAACCAAAATATCATCTCTGGCCAGGTATATATTGACAGAAATAAAGATGCTGTGAATAACGACGGGGGAGCAGGCTTGGCAGGCGTTAAAGTTTATTTGTATACTGATGGTAATTGTAGCGGAACTATGAGCGCAAATGAACTGACAGATTCTGTTACGGTTGATAGCTCCGGATTTTACCAGTTCACCAAGTATCCCGAAAAAACAGTATCAGATAATTTTGATAATGGAAGTGGGGGCCGGAGTTGTGCCAATGGAACAGATGGTGATACACCATGGTCCTCGAACTGGACTGATGCGGGTGACGGATCATCAGGTTTCTGCCAGTCATCTTCCAATGCAGATGTTGAGATTACACAGGACGGAGCCTTTGGATATGCTCTTCGCATTAAGGATAATGATGTATCAGCAAGGCGTTCCGTCAACCTGAATGGAGCCACCAAGGCATTCTTAACTTTCTCTTACCGGCGAAAGAGTGCAACGTTGACTTCAGGAGAAGATATATATGTGCAAGCATCTTCAAATGGAACGAGCTTTACAACCGTTTATACAATTGCTGGCAATGGAACCACCGATGCAAATTATGTAACGATTTATAACCAGGATATTACGGCTTATGCAAACACTAACTCAGCCATTCGGTTTTTAACCAACTCAAGCGTGGATGATGCGGATACTGTTTACATTGACAATGTATCTATTATTTTCCTTAAATATCCACAGTGTTATGTTACCAGTGTAGACCTGGTTTCAAAGCCTGCAGATTACAACTTAACCACAGTTGGGCAGCGGGCAACAACAATAACCAGTGGTGGTACCTGTACTTCTCAGTTTGATTTTGGTTTTAGTAAACCGAATGTAACCGTAAGAGGAACCTTACGTAATGACGCAAATGGATTAACCGACGGAGTAGTTAACGGTACTGCATCAGGCGCTCCCGATGGGATAGTAGTGTATGCATACCTGGTTGACGTTTCAGGTAAAGTAGCTCTAAAATCTACTGTCAATAGCTCAACAGGAGTATATACGTTTCCATTGGCGGAAATAAATACTAGTTACACATTGCTTTTGTCAACTATTAATGTGGCCTTGGGTAATACACCACCTTCTTCATGGAGCGGGCCCACTACATGGACAATTGTAGGAGATGCCTTCGGAACTAACAATGCAGCAGGAACAGGTGTTGAAACCGGTTTGCCGAATGCCTCTATAGCTGTCAGAACCGGGTTAGTAAATGTAACCAACGTGGATTTTGGTATTGAACGTTTGCCCAACTCTGATAATCATATCCGGTCTGTAAATCAACCAAAGGTCAATCAATATATAACGCTGAACGGACAGGGATTGAATCCACCTATTTTAAGTGGTACAGATCCTGAAGATTGTACAGTTGGTTGTGATCTTACCGGGCGAAGGGTCATCATCGACACCGTACCGAACAATTCAGAATTATATTATAATAATGCACTGGTTTCTAACGGGCAGGTGATTGCCAATTTCAATTCAGACCTGTTCCAGGTTAAAATGACAGCGGCTACATTGGGAGACATTTCCATATCCTTCCGTTATTCTTTTGTTGATGCTGCACAGATTAAGGATCCTACTCCTGCATCGTATACACTGATGTGGTTGGTTCCCTTACCAGCTGTTGGGCTTACTGCTTCTGCAAGCCTCAATGAAAAGGATAATATCTCTTTGATAAAATGGAGTACTCTTTCCGAACAAAATACCCATTACTTTTTGGTTGAGCGCAGTATTGATAATGTAAACTTTCAAACAGTAAGTACTAAAATACAGGCCGCAGGCAGTAGTGAGAGCAGAAGGGATTACGACATGAATGACAATGTTAAAACCCTGGTACAGCATGATGTTATTTATTACCGGATAAAACTGGTTGACGCGGACGGTAAGATTACTTATAGCAATGTTGTAGCCGTAAGGATATCAAGAAAACCCGGAGTAACCATATGGCCAAATCCTTTCCAGTCTGCTATTACTATTAGCATTACCAACGAAAAGGAATCTACCATTGAAATAAATATAATAGATGTCAACGGAAGGGTATTAAGGAGCAGTAGTCAAAAAGTGCCAAAGGGGATATCATTAGTTAATATGAATAACCTCGATCAATTACCAGGAGGTGTTTACCTGGTTGAGATTACCGATAAAATAGCGGGTACTACATTCCAGAAACTGATAAAAAATAAATAAGAAGTTCTTCAATTAATTTTTCACAAGCAAAGGCCACGGAGATTTATCCATGGCCTTTGCCTTTTAATAATCTAACTTCAGTCGGGCTGCTGCCGCATTGCATTTTATTTATTAAGATCTGAAGCGAACCGGGTAAATCCTGTTTCCGAGATCAATTCATTTAGTATACGCTGAGTTGATTTTTTATTAAGGGAAGTAAAATCATTAACAGTAAGTGAATATAAATGATCATATTTTTTTGTTAGAATATTGTCCGGAGTTTGTTTGGTTTTGGAGGAAGATTTTTTACTGGTTAATTCCTTTATGAAATTATTGGAGGGTTTATCAATGAACTTTATAGTATGTATGGTACCGTGGAAATAAGTTGCCCATTCTTCCGCTTCTGTTTTTTGATTGGTCAATACAAGAGCTTCATAAACCGGTTCACCAAAGTCAGTAAGATTTTGTCCTTTATTTATCCTTGTCAGGTATTGTGCAGCTTCGGTCCATATATGATCGATAGGCTGCTGTTTCCAGTTTGCATTGTAAATATTAGCTGCAAAATATCTTCCGGCAACATGAGGCTGGCATTTGCTGATGTTGATGTCTGTAATTTCCCGGATATTCTTTTCAATCATTTCCGGGTTATCGGTTAACCATTCCTTTAATACCTGGATGGAAAAATAGAATGCCTTTGCCTCGCTGGTATTTTTTGCTTTCAGGTAATAAAAAAGACCCTTTCCATAATAAGAAGTAAGCCGATCCATATTTACTGACTTTTCATAGTAATAATATTGACCGGTAGGTGTTTTGGCTATTTCTCTCTGAAAATTGTCTATCAGACCAGGATTGCGCTCAAGGAAAAGTATAGTTTGTTGAATAATGTTATTGAAATTATCATCTTCCGGGTTTCTAATTGTTGTATGCGTAAACAGGGAAATGAGATAGTGTAAAATTTCATTCTTTTGAATACTGTTATCGGTCTCCTGCTTTTCAGCAAATTTTTCTATCTCTTCCGGAGCTTGAAATCCGCAATATTTTGATAAAATGAGTAAGGTGGACCGGGAGGCTGTATAATTGGATTTTACAAGGCCAAAAAAACGCCTCAGGGTATTTACGTTAACTGTATAATCAGTTTTTCTGTATATATCATCAACCATCTGAACACAATCCCTGTAGGAGACGATCTTTCGGCCAAAGGTTTGTTCCAATTCCTTTTTAAGTGCAGATAATCCTTCTTGTTTCATAGCTTCAGTTGCCCTTTAAGTTAAAGGCAATCCCAGTATTCAACTATTGTAATTCTTCCTTCATCTTTCCCAGCACGTCTTTTTCAATCATTTGCTGAGCCACCATTATCATGTTTTTAAAGGCTCTGGCTTTTGATATACCATGGCCGATAATAACCGGTTTGGATACTCCCAGCACGGGTGTGCCTCCGTAATTTTCAAAATTGAACCTTTCGAAATATTCATGACCAAAGTGCTGGCGCTGACTGATATCATATAATGACTCGGCCATTTTAAGTATGATATTTCCAGTAAATCCCTCGCAAACCATAACATCTGCCTTATCAATCAACAGATCCCTGCCTTCTATATTGCCAATGAAATTAATATGTGTATTACTTTTTAACAATGGATAGGCTGCCTGTGCCAGAATATTTCCTTTACCCTCTTCTTCGCCAACATTTATGAGACCTACTCTTGGATTTTCAATTCCTAAAATTAATTGAGCGTAAACTGATCCCATAATAGCAAATTGATTTAATTGCTCAGGTTTGCAATCAGCATTCAAACCTACATCCAGCAACAATCCGGTTGAACCATTTTCTTTGGGAATGATAGTAGAAATAGTGGGTCGCAGCACACCTTCTAAGGCTTTTATACTAAAGAGGGCACCTACCAGCATGGCACCCGTGTTACCTGCGCTGATAAAAGAATCTATCTTCCCCGAAGCAAGTAAATGAAACCCAATTGCTATAGAGGATTGCTTTTTTTCTTTAAGCGCTTTGGTAGGATGCTCATGCATGTCGATAACCTGATCGGCATGAACAATATTAATACGATTACTTTCCGTTTTGCCTCCGGCAAGAAGAGGTTCTAATTGGGTTTTATCACCTATAAGAAAAAGGGTAGAGGAGGAATTAGTTTCTTCAAAAAATTGCATAACGCCTTTTACCGCTTCCTGCGGGGCAAAGTCGCCACCCATCATGTCGAGTCCGATATTCATTTGCAAGCGTAAAATACTGATTCTAAAAAACAAATTCCAAATTCAACCAGGTTATTAACCTAATCAATTTGGAATTTATCTTTTCCAGGCCGGAAATGGATATAATGTATTATTTCACCGGAGACTTTTCGGCAACCACTTTACCCTTATAGTAAAGCTTCCCTTCACTTACATGGGCACGATGCCTTACATGTGTTTCACCGGTGGTACTGTCGGTAGTTAATGTTGCGGAAGTCGCTTTATAATGCGTTCTGCGTTTAGCACTTCTTTGCTGACTGTGTCTGCGTTTGGGATTTGGCATATCTCAACTATTAAAATCAAAAATTATTAAAACTAGTTATCTAAATCTTTAAATTTTTCCAACCCTTTCCAAATGGGATTTTCTTTTCTCTCAGTTTCCTCGGGTTCAAGTTTTTTCAAAGCCTCCAGCGCTTCTTTATTACAAGCAACTCCGTTCTTGTCATTAAGTCCGCATACTTTCTGCATGGGTATACTTAAATTGATAAATTCATAAATCCAGTCTGCCACATCAATATGACTGGCTCCCTTGCCTATATAATAGACATCCGGGTCATCTTCCTGGTTATTCATCAATTCCGGTTCTTCAGCTATTTTGACCACAATATTGAATTCATCCCACAAATCAAGCATCAATTCATTATTGCAACGGTCGCAACTAGCCAGTAGACTTCCCCCTATTTCAAATTTCAATAGCATAAAGCTATTCTTTTTGTCAAGGGTCAGCTTTACATTGGCATTGCAATTGCTAAAATCCTGCTGCTGAAATTGCTCAAAGAACTTATCGGTTATCTCATAATTATATTCATGGATACCGGGTTTAAGTCCTACAAAAGCTATCTCAAATTCCCGACTATAGCCCATTGCTCTACTTTTTATCCCGAAAAATTCGGGAGGCAAAGGTAAGGGTATTGCCTTTAAAATTATGCCTCATTTTTAATTATTTTCATCGCTAGTTTCATAATTTAACGCCCTGATTGATAAATACTTTTAAAAAAGATTATTTGCAACGCTTTCTTTCACGTTTGTTTGACCGGCTTATGAAAAGCTGGAGTTGGGTTTTGCTGATTGTGGTCACTATCCTGATTAAGTGGGCTTCATGGTACCCGGAATGGGTGGAGAATAACTATACTTATGGAGTTTATCCCGTAATTACCCGGACGCAACGATTTCTTTTTGGCTGGATTCCTTTTAGTATTGGGGACCTTTTTTACGGATTTCTGCTCGTGGTGATCATTTTCAGGAGTTATCGTTTTTTTAAGATGCTTTTTCAAAACAAACTGAATCGTCGCTATTTTGTCATTGGCCTGCAACAAGCTATATTTTTTTTCCTCTTTGTTTATGTATTCTTTAATTTATTGTGGGGATTAAATTATAACCGCCGGGGTCTTTCCTCCCAATTAGGAATGGTGGTTAGTGCCTATTCATTTGCCGACCTGGATACGCTTACATCCGGCATTCAAAAGAAATTAAATGCCTATGCAGCTTTTGTAACAGAAGCGCAGCGGGATTCCTTTGCAAAAAAAAAGGACTTATTCAGGGAAAGTACACTTGCCTATAAGCATGTGGCTAAACAATTTTCCTACCTCACCTATCAACCATCATCTGTTAAACCTTCACTTTTTAGCTATGCAGGTAATTATTTGGGTTTCCAGGGTTATTATAACCCGTTTTCAGGTGAAGCACAAGTAAACACCACCATACCCCGGTTTCTGGAGCCCTTTGTAACCGCTCACGAAATTGCACACCAGCTTGGCTACGGAAAGGAAAATGAGGCCAATTTTGTCGCTTTTCTGGCCTGCAAAAATTATGATTCGCCGGTTTTTAAATATTCAATGTATTTTGATATTTATATTTATGCGATCAACGAATTATCCAAACGAGATACGGCTCATGCACGGTCATTTTACCAAAAATTGCATCCCCGCGTAGTTACTGACATAAAAACAATGCGAAAATTTTATGCGAGTTATAAAAACCCTGTGGAACCAGTTATTGCCTGGTTTTATGGACATTTCTTAAAAGCTAATAATCAACCGGGAGGAAAACAGTCCTATAATGAAGTAGTAGCGTGGCTGGTAGCTTATTACAAAAAGTTTGGTATACAGTCAATATAGGCTCGTTAATTAAGAACACAGAACAGAGAGGATACTTTTCGAATGGCGGAATATAAGCCGGCTATAAGACGACAAAATTAAAATTGATTTTTCCACATCATACTCTCAATTGGTTTATCACCCTGGCCACTGTATTTGGCACTTTTCTTTTCATTGTATCTTACTTCAATATCTCCATCAACGGGAAAATAAATAAGCTGACCTATCGGCATTTCTTTATAAACCTTCACCGGTTGCTTTACTGAAATCTCTAAGGTCCAGTGACCGCAAAACCCCACATCACCTTTGCCTGCCGTGGCGTGGATATCAATACCCAGGCGACCCGTAGATGATTTACCTTCCAGGAAGGGAACATGTGCATGAGTCTCTGTATATTCATGAGTTACTCCCAGGTAAAAAATATGGGGATATAAAACAAAGCCTTCCTCAGGAATTTCAAAATAGTCTATTTCATTATGCTTTTTTGCATCAATGATATGTTCTTTATAGGTAGCCAGCCATTTACCCAAATGCACATCATAAGAATTGCTACCCAGGCTTTCCCGGTTATATGGTTTTAGTATGATCGTTTTTTTTTCTATTTCCTGCAGTATCCGGGTATCAGATAAAATCATAAGATGATTATATTTTGCAATTACTTTTTTTGATAGCCGCCAAATATCGTACTTCGTTGTTCGTACTTGAGTTTATATGCCGCTTTTTTTTCAACATCAAATCAACGAAAACACCCGGCTGGGAATATGGAAAATTGAAGAAACATCAGATTTCTTTGAAAGTCATGTGCCACAGCACCGGGAGGTGACGCCATCCGCATAAGAGACTTCAGCACCTGGCCGGACGATTTCTTTTGCCATTTCTTTTTCCTGAATTCCCATTTCGGTTGATTCAAATTGCCGATACCCGCAAACCATTTTTACCGGGTGAAGCATTTCATTTTTCAATTTCACATTGCGGAGACTATGCAGCAGCTATTGTCAGTAAAGACAAAAGAGTGGGTATTGATATTGAAATACCCGTAGATAAAATTTTAAGAATAAAGGATAAATTTTTGAGCCCCGTTGAAAAAGAAAATTTTTCTGTTGAAAGTTTAAATGCGGATAAAAAAATGCTTACGCTTTTGTGGAGTTGTAAGGAATCCGTTTTTAAATGGTATGGTGAAGGAAATGTAGACTTCAGCGAACATATTCAATTGATCAACCAGGACAAAGACCAGCAATACATAAAATGTTTTTTTTCAAAAAATCAATCTGATTTATCAATTCAATATCGCCAGTTTGATCATTTGATTCTCGCCTGGGTGGAAAATTAAAAATCAATGTGCCATATCATCTTCATTACCCGATTCCAGTAAATTCAGATCTACAGCATCCAGGCCCGAAATTCCTTCAATTGACCCCCGTACATGAGCCGCATTCAACAATACTTTTTCAAGTTGTTTTTCCCTTGCCTTCCATAATCTTTCCATGGCATCCCGTTCTTTTTGTATTGAAAGTTTCATACTCATAAATCCTTCACGAATTGCTTTCCATTGTCCTGCAAATTCATTACTTGTCAGATAGTCGTAAAGCATATGCATTTTATCGCCTTTATTTTCCTGGTTTTTTGTGGCATTAAAAATTTTTACGATGCCATCTCTCAGCATGAAAACAACACTTTTTAATTCAGTAAAATTGCAAATCCAAACACCTTCTCTTTCTCCAAATCGATCCATTCCTTTAGGCATTGCACGGGTCACAATAATGGCCACATCAGCACCAAGGATGCGCATATCTGCTTTTAATTTTTCAATCCAGTCGGTTCCAAAGTTTTCTGTCCTTTTACTTTCATAAATGATCTTTCCGCATTCCTGTCCAAATTGGTTACGCACTGTTTGAATGCAATCCGCCCCACGTACACCTTTTCCTACCTCGCTGATCAGGTCAAACGGAAAAGAAGATTTCAACATTTCCTCCAGCGCCAGTTCCTGTACTTCACCCTGCAATTGCATAGAACCCTGGTCGGCCTTGCGCCTCATTTCATCTGCTAGTTTTTTTTGATCATCCAATTGTTTTTCAAGTTCCTTCAGGCGGAGTTGAAACTCCGTTTCTTTTGTGGCTATTTTCTGTTCCTCAATTCTCCTGATGTCTTCAGATAATTTTTCCCTGGCTATTTGCAATTGTTTTTGTACTGTTATTTCTATTTCCGCTTCTTTATTTTTTAAGTCCTGTTCTTTTCTCAAAAATTCAGCTTCTTTTTGCCTTGACAATTTTAGTTTTTCTTCATTGTCTTTGTTGTTTTGTTCCAGCATTTTGACTTGTTGCTCAAAATCGGCTGAGATGTTTTTCCGGAGATTGGTCTCTACTTGTGATCTCAGATCTTTTTCTCGTTTTTCCTGCAGGGTTTTCCATTCTGCTTCTTTGCGGCCAGTTCTTCATCTTTTTTCCGAAGTGATCATTCTAATTTTTGCCGCAGATCCTGCTTTTCTTTTTCAATGGCTTCCTTTAATTCATCATTTAATGCCTCTTCCAGGGGAAATTCATAATTGCAATTGGGACATTTTATATCGGGCATAATCTGTTTTTATAAAATTAAGTATGCTGGGCGGGATAAAAAATTATGGTCTAACAACCGGCCAATTTTATAAAAGCTTAAGTCAATGATAAATGTGAGAAATATTTGATATGAATCGGATTTAACTATTAAATATTTATAAGATTTCTAAATCTGTGTTAAATATAATCTCGTAACTAATAAAGAACACAGGGCCAAATTTTCAAACTACGGCCTTTTCCTTCCTATTAAAACTTACAGTTTTCAGCACCAACTAAAGGACCAAAAGGTTTATTATCATCCATTTTTTTACCTTTTTAAAAAAGTTTTATGCCAAAAAAAATTACTTACCGGGGCGGATTAAAACTGGCAGTAGCTTGCGCTGTGCTGACTGTTTTTTCCATTATCCTCACTTCATCAAGTCACCGGGAAGCTCCGCTGATTTCAAATGACCCACTGGCTGACAACACCGATCTGTATGCTTTCCGAAGCCCGGAAAATCCCGAAAAACTGATCATCATCGCCAATTACATCCCGGGTCAATTGCCCCAGGGTGGTCCTAATTATTATTCTTTTGGTGAAAACATCCGCTATGAAATTCACATTGACAACACGGTAGAAACACCCGGTGACGATTTTATTTACCGATTTACTTTTTTTAAAGAGAATGAAGATCCCACCACTTTTTTTAATATCCGGTTGGGAAAGCAAAATCTGAAAACTACCTACAAGCTTGAAAGATTCAGGTATTCAGATAAAAGCTGGGAAACGATTATAAGAAATGGAGTGGTTCCTCCGCCAAATATCGGTCCACGCTCTATCAGTTCGCCAGTTGGTTTAAACGCTCCTAATTACAATTCACTGATTGATGGTGCTATCAAAACAGCCACTACTGGTGAAAGAGTTTTTTGCGGTACTTCCGATGATCCTTTCTTTGTAGACCTGGGTGGAATTTTTGACCTGGGTGATGCTCCCCGCACTACGGGTTCTAAATCCCGTGATGGACTTAAATGTCTTAATGTTTCTACCATTGCGTTGGAAATTGATATTCCTGTTATTCAAAGACACCAGGATAAACCAAGTGATGCTAAGAACATACTTGATCCTAACTATGTAATAGGCGTTTGGGCTTCTGCAAGTCGTAAGAAGATCAGAGTTTTAAATAAGAATGGCACAGAATCACACCAGGGACCGTGGGTACAGGTTTCCAGGTTAGGAATGCCTCTCACCAATGAAGCTGTTATTCCCATTGGTAAAAAAGATCTATGGAATTCAATGACGCCTTATGAAGATCTTGCTAACATTCAGACATTCGGTCAATATTTCTATCAACCCGAGTTGGCGCTTTATATGGATGATACTTTCTTTGGTGCAGCAGTTCCCGCTCTGACACCACTACGTATACAAAGAAATTCCCTGGGCGCTTTTGGATTTGGAAATGATCAGCAAGGTCTGTTTCCATTAAAAGGTAGCGATGCCCTGGATGGTACTGCACTGGCAGATTATAATTTTGGAGATTTGTTGCTTAAAAAGAACTCTCCGCGTTCGATTGACCTCTGGCCCATTTTCCATACAGGTGTTCCTAACCTGATTCCTTATCAGTTAGCTACAGGCAAAGGTGGCAATCCTTTAGCTGCCGGAAAACCATTTATCAATAACATTTTACCGAATGGTGGAGATATGCTGAGGCTAAACCTGGCTGTACCAGTAACACCGCGTGATGATCCTAAATTCAGTTCCCTTGGTTTAGTACAGGCAGCCGTTCTTGGTCTTACAGATCCTGCTTATAATGGAAATGCAAACCTCGAATTTATTCCAAACATGGATGGATTTCCTAATGGAAGAAGACTGGAAGATGATGTTACTCTTATTGAATTGCAGGCTGTAAGTGGAATCGTTCTGGCCGCTGTTGGATTGTGGTATGATGATTTTGATGGTATGAATCCACTTTCGCAGGACTTGCTTGATGTGTTGACATACAGAACAGGTGTTAATGCAAATGATGTTCCATTCAAAAACAAGTTTCCCTTTGTTCAGCAACCATTTGCCGGAACTGATAATTGCGATTGCGATGCAACAACATCACCAAAAGGAACTAATCCACCTACGTCTATGCGTATGCCGGTTACCAGTAGTTTAGGTGTTGCAGCTCCTTCTGTATTTGCCTCAACTTTTCCTAACCCTGCAGCCAATACCAATACGGTAAAATACAGGCTTGAATCTGCATCACAGATAAGAATAGTGGTAATGGATCAGCAAGGAAGGCAGATCAAAGAATTGGTAAATAAAAAACAGGATGCCGGTGTATATACAGTAGATTGGAATACACAAAAATTAGCAGCAGGTACCTATTTCATTTCAATTATGAAGAATGGAAAACAGGGACAGGCTATTCAATTGATCAAGAATTAAACTTGTGATATCGGAAAGTCCGCAGAACAACTGCGGGCTTTCTTTTTAATTTCTTTTAACCACTATATAACCTGCAGTCATGAAATGAGCTATGATAATGCTGATCATCAACAATGATGATTATCCGGCGAATTCCATTTGGCAAAAAGCATTAAAAAATAATCAAATGAAAAAGAGTTATTTGTATTTGATATTGGTTGGCATATTTGTAATTGCCGGGGGATTTATTATTGTAAAATATAAAACCGATAAAAAAAGCAGAGCAGCAACATTTTACCCGCTAAAAGACCGGTTGGGTAAGATGGCCAATTCCCCCGAAGAAAAAAGTGTGAAGAAAAATTTTGCTGACTTAATGAAAATAATAGGGACAAACCCGGACGATACCAAGTCGAGAATTGCGCTGGCATCTCTTTATATACAAGAAGCCAGGATCACAGGTAACTATATGTATTACGATGTTGCCGCTATGAAATATGTCAATGAAGTGCTTGCAAAAGAACCCAATCATTTTGATGCATTGACTTATAAAGCGCTTCTTTATATTTCCCAGCACCATTTTGCAGAAGGTCTGGCTATTGCGGAAAAAGCAAGAGCTGTCGTTCCGGAAAATGCATTTGTTCACGGCATATTAGTAGACGGTAATGTTGAAATAGGTAATTATGATGCAGCTGTGGATGAGGCTGAGAAAATGATTTCCATTCGTCCTGATCTAAGATCATATTCAAGGGTTTCATATTTAAGAGAAATCTATGGAGATTACCCCGGCGCCATAGAGGCTATGAAACTGGCGGTGGAAGCAGGATATCCCGGTGATGAAGCAACTGAATGGGCCCGGGTGCATCTGGGTCAGTTGTATGAAATAACCGGTGATCTTCAAAATGCAGAAATGCATTATCTGATTGCATTGGAACGAAGACCGGAATATGCTTATGCCATCGCAGGGCAGGGGAGGATAGCTGTGGCCAAAGAATCATTTAATGAAGCCATTGGCTTTTTCTTGCACGCCGATTCACTTGTTAACGATTACTCATTAAAGGAAGAAGTTGCCGATGCTTATTTACTGGCAGGACAAAAAAATAAATCAGATTCAATCATATCCTGGTTAATTAAGGCCATGAACAATGACGCCCAGCAAGGAAAAGATGATGAAATGATAGGACATTATGCTGATAAGGAACTGGCTCATGTTTATTTTAAAACCGGCAATTATGATAAGGCCCTTGAGCATGCATTTGCCGAATATAATCGCCGGCCGGCCAATATTGATGTAAACGAAACGATTGCCTGGGCTTATTACCTCAAAGGTGATTATGAAAAAGCTTTGCCTTATCTTGAAACAGCATTGAAAACGGAAAGTAAAAAACCAGAGTTGCTTTGCCGGGCCGGTTTGATTTATGCAAAAACACCAGATAAAGAGAAAGCAAAAATGTTATTGGACGATGCATTAGCCACCCATGCCACAATTAACGAATCGCTGAGAAAAGAAGGTGCCATTGCTTTGCGAAGTTTATAGTACCGGTTAATAACAAATGAGGGATCAATCTAAATATATGAAAGGATTCAGATCTTATATTTATTTAGCATTGCCTGTATTATTTATATCGTTAACTGCCATTGCCCAAAATAAAAGAACATCTGTTATTGAAACGGGGATCATAATTACTGAACAAAAAAAGTCACCCGTAGAAGCTGTCACCATTAGTTTTTATCCCGGTTTGCAAGTAACTTCTACCAACGGGCAGGGCAGGTTTTCATTTATCAAACCCGAAAATGATAACGGTGACAGCATGGCCATTTCTGCGATAGGTTATCAGAAAAAGAAAATCAGCTACAAGGATTTTTCAAATCAAAATCACATCATAGAACTTTACGAAGATGTGATTGAGCTGAATGCCGTAACTGTTTCATTAAATCCCGGTAATCAAAATCAAATCATCAGTAAGATAGACATACAGACAAGAGACGTTACTAATTCGCAGGAAGTACTAAGGCTTGTTCCGGGTTTGTTTATAGGGCAACATGCTGGTGGCGGAAAAGCTGAGCAGTTATTCCTGCGTGGTTTTGACATTGATCATGGTACCGATATTAATATCTCAGTGGATGGTATGCCCGTCAATATGGTCTCACATGCTCACGGGCAGGGATATGCGGATCTGCATTTCCTTATTCCGGAATTAATAGAGAATGTATCATTTAATAAAGGTCCTTATTATGCGGAAAAAGGAAATATGACCACGGCTGGGTATGTTGATTTCCGAACAAAAAAAATGCTGCCTGCCAATATGATAAAACTGGAGGCCGGACAGTTCAATACTTACAGAGCCCTGGGCATGATGAACCTGTTGCCGGAAAAAAGGGAGAAAAAAGGTCAGCATGCATTTATTGCATCGGAATATATGTACAGCAACGGATACTTTGATAATCCGCAGGATTTTAATCGGCTTAATCTTTTTGGTAAGTATTATGGTAAAATCGGGAAGCACAATGATCTGAGTGTATCTGCTTCCACCTTTTCAAGTAAATGGAAAGCTTCAGGGCAAATACCGGAAAGAGCGTTGCATAATGGACTAATTGGTTATTTTGGCGCCATAGATCCTAACGAAGGTGGTAACACCGGGCGAAACAATATCAATTTGCAATTACAGACCAGCCTCGGTAATGGTGATTTCTTAAGGAACCAGGTTTATTATACCCAATATGATTTTGAACTTTATTCAAATTTTACATTTTTCTTAAAAAATAATTTGGATGGAGACCAGATCAGGCAAAAAGAAAAGAGAGACCTTTTTGGTTATAATAGCAGCTATACACATATCGCCTTTGCAGGAAACAAAAAAATAACCAGCGATATTGGATTGGGTTTTCGTATTGATAAAACAAGAGACAGTGAACTTTCAAGAACTAAAAATCGCCAACAGTTGATTGAGCCGCTTAAGTTGGGAGATATAAATGAATTGAACACAGGAATCTGGATAAATGAAACGATCCAATGGAATGATAAATTGAGTATCAATACAGGTGTTCGCTTGGATTATTTCGATGTTAGCTATAAAAATAAACTGCTCAATAATAAATTAGATAAAGCCAATGCCGGTATCATCAGTCCAAAATTAAATTTCTATTATCAGCTCAATAAAAAAGCGCAATTATTTCTTACTACCGGTAAGGGGTTTCACTCCAACGATACCAGGGTGGTAGTACAAACAGGAGGAAAAGAAATTAGTGCCCGCTGCTTATGGTGCTGACCTGGGCATATTGCTCAAACCTGCATCTGATCTGTTAGTGCAAGGTGCTGTATGGTTATTAAAATCAGAACAGGAATTTGTGTATGTAGGAGATGAAGGGATAGTAGAACCGGCGGGCCGATCAGGCCGATTGGGTCTGGATATTTCAGCCAGGTATCAACCAGTAAAATGGTTGTTCCTGGATATAGATGCCAATTATTCCAAAGGACGTGCAATCGATGAGAAAAAAGGAAATAACTACCTTCCTCTTGCTCCTGTATTTACAAGCATTGGAGGTATCAGGTATAAAAGCAATAAAGGGTTGAATGCAGGAATGAGATACAGGTATATGGGCGACAGACCGGCTAATACAGATTACAGCATAACGGCAAAAGGATACTTTGTTGTAGATGGAGTGATAAGCTATGAAAGAAAAAAAATGGAGATAGGTTTATCTGTTCAGAATTTGTTTAATGTTCGCTGGAAAGAAACCCAGTTTGATACCGAAAGCAGGTTGCAAAACGAAACAGCTCCTGTATCTGAAATCCATTTTACCCCGGGAACTCCCTTTTTTCTTAAAACACATATTTCATTTTTATTTTGATTGTTGAGATGCATGGGTAACAAAACAAACAGGACATATAGTAAGGGAGTATGTATTATTTTCCTTCTCCTTATTTGCAGCTCTGCATTTGCACATACCATAAATTATGCACTGGAAAAAGCGCCGCATGGGGTCGTGGTTTGGTATTACCTGAAACTGGGATTTGCACACATTATCCCTCAGGGATTTGATCATATATTATTTGTTGCGGGACTGTGCCTGTTAAGTACAAGATTTAAAACCATTTTATGGCAGGCAACAGCTTTTACGGTAGCACATTCCATTACGCTGGCATTAAGTATGAAAAATATTATTGTTGCACCGCCGGCCATTGTGGAACCCATTATTGCTTTATCTATTTTATTTGTGGCGGTCGAAAATTTAATACTAAAAGAATTGAAGCCCTGGCGGATAGCCATCGTTTTTTTATTTGGATTAATACATGGACTGGGCTTTGCAAGTTCTTTAAATGAGATTGGTTTGCCACCAGATAAATTTTATACCTCAATTCTTTCGTTTAATGTTGGAGTAGAATTAGGACAGATTGCAGTGATCGCAGCTATGTTTTTATTGATAATTATTCCCTTCAGAAAAAAAATAAATTATCGGAAGATGGTCGTTTATCCTCTGTCTGTTTTAATCGGGATTATGGCTGCGTATTGGACGGTGGAGCGGATGTTTTTTAACTGAATACCTTTTTTCGGAATAAAGAATATCTACCCAATACATCAAACAACAAAAGCGACAAATGTCGCTTTAATCGTGCCCCGTACCCCGATATGAATCGGGGTACGACCGTTGCGGGTCATCCCGATAATGAATCGGGACGTATCTACCAATTTCCTGCAATCAGCCACTTGAGATAAATACTGCTTTTTTTATTTTTTAACCGCAGTTCTTCACTTCTTGCTTCATTAGTCGAATTAAATTCTTTCGTCGCCATTATTTGATAGGGCCTGCAATTTCTGGTAGCTTTTACCATACCTGAATTGTGTCTTTCAACACGGGCATTTACATCAGCACTAAAACCGATATAGAAACGATCACATTTTTCGGAGTAAAGAATATAGACCCAATACATGAAACAACAAAAGCGACAAATGTCGCTTTAAGTTTGTGCCCCGTACCCCGATATGAATCGGGGTACGACCGTTGCGGGTCATCCCGATAATGAATCGGGACGTATCTACCAATTTCCTGCAATCAGCCACTTGAGATAAATACTGCTTTTTTTATTTTTTAACCGCAGTTCTTCACTTCTTGCTTCATTAGTCGAATTAAATTCTTTCGTCGCCATTATTTGATAGGGCCTGCAATTTCTGGTAGCTTTTACCATACCTGAATTGTGTCTTGCAACACGGGCATTTACATCAGCACTAAAACCGATATAGAAACGATCACATTTTTCGGAGTAAAGAATATAGACCCAATACATGAAACAACAAAAGCGACAAATGTCGCTTTATGATTGTGCCCCGGAACGGAGTTGAACCGTTACGACCGTTGCGGGTCACAGGATTTTAAGTCCTGCGTGTCTACCAATTCCACCACCGGGGCAATTATTTTATTATAACAAGAACTAAATTAATAATACTTAGCCTATCCATCAGTTGTGGGTCACCCCGATTATATCGGGGCGTGTCTACCAATTCCACCACCGGGGCAATTATTTTATTATAACAAGAACTAAATCAATAATACTTAACCTATCCATCAGTTGTGGGCCACCCCGATTATACCGGGACGTGTCTACCAATTCCACCACCGGGGCAATTATTTTATTATAACAAGAACTAAATTAATGATACTTAGCCTATCCATCAGTTGTGGGCCACCCCGATTATATCGGGGCGTGTCTACCAATTCCACCACCGGGGCAATTATTTATATTATAACAAGAACTAAATTAATAATACTTAGCCTATCCATCAGTTGTGGGCCACCCCGATTATATCGGGGCGTGTCTACCAATTCCACCACCGGGGCAATTAATGATTTGAAGATTACATGCTTGAATTTCGGTGTTGGTCACCTCGATGCATTGGTCGTCTCCATTATATCGGCAATATTCAAAAAAAATCCTCCGCCTATCGGGCAAGAGGACTTTTGGAGCGGAAGACCGGGCTCGAACCGGCCACCCCGACCTTGGCAAGGTCGTGCTCTACCAAATGAGCTACTTCCGCATTAATTATTTAAAGAACTTTTTACCTGTCGGCCACCCCGACCCTGGTCCCGCCGTTGGCGGGATGCTCTACCAAAATGAGCTACTTCCGCATTAATTATTTAAAGAACTTTTTATCTGTCGGCCACCCCGACCCTGGTCCCGCCGTTGGCGGGATGCTCTACCAAATGAGCTACTTCCGCTTATTTACCATAAACCGACATATTATCCAGCTGCAAAGAACTAAAGGGGGGCAAAAATAAGGATAACGAGTTTTGCAAAAAAATTTTGGCTGGCTTATTTATACTTTGGTGTGTATAAAGTGCTTTCCTGTACCGGCACTTCAGGCTTATGAAAACGCTTAGTTCCTAACATATAGCAACTACCTAATACAAAAGCCACAACGCATGCTATCTGCAGGTAAAATAAAAAGGCAGAAGATGATACCCAATTGTGAGTGAAATCCTGGTCCTTTACTTTTTGTAATTCCTGCTGATATTCATGGGGATGAAGTCGCCATTGTTTAAATTTTGTAATGCAAAAATAGGGGTTCAACCCAAATAATCTGAGTTTGTTTCACTTACAATTTCTAAAAAAGTTTTTTTCTTTTTTATAAAATATTGCCAGACCAAACTCTTTTGCAGAAAGCCCTTTAATATTAGTCCAGGATCTGGCGAATTACTCTTGACCTTTGGATGAAACAGGCTCCATTTTAAAAAAGCGAATTGGGCTTTCACAATTGCTGCGAAATAAGAACCGTCACCAGACAATAATCCTTTCCATGCCGTTATTGCATCAAGAATAAAGCGAATGAACAATACCGTTATTTTTTTTTGCCTGGGTAAATTCTTTGCCAGCATCACCAGGTTGTTTCTGAAGTTGAGATAAGTTTTGCGTGAATGGCCCCTTTGCAAAGTACCACCACCTACATGATAAACAACTGAATGATGGACAAGAATAAATTTTATGACCTGCAAGTTGTAATCGCCAGCAAAGATCTATTTCTTCCTGGTGAGCAAAAAAATATTCATCCAGGCCATTCATTTCATGAAAGACGGATGACCGGATAAACAAAGCAGCTCCGCTTGCCCAGAATATGGGTTCGGCCTCGTCATATTGCCCCTTATCTTCTTCACAATTATCAAACACCCGTCCTTTGCAAAACGGGTATCCATATTTATCTATCCAGCCACCGGCAGCACCGGCGTATTCAAACATTTTCTTATTATGCCAGGAAAGAATTTTAGGCTGACATGCGGCGATCGAATTATCATTTTCAAGGAGATTCACCATAGGATCAATCCACCCGGAAGTTACTTCTACATCGGAATTAAGCAGTACCAGGTAATCCGCTTTTACTTCTTTGATTGCTTCATTGTATCCTTTTGCAAACCCCCAATTATTTTTAAGACGAATGATACGAACAACAGGAAATTTTTTTTCAATGAATAGGATGGAGTCATCTGTAGAAAAATTATCGGCAACAATGAATTCCAGGTTTGAATAATTGGATTGCATTAAAGAAGGTAAGAATTGCTCAAGAAATTTTCTGCCGTTCCAGTTTAAGATAACGATAGCTACTTTGGGTAAAGGCTTCAAAACTTATTTATAAATTTATTCAAACGTACACAAAGTTTTCCATCTTCATTTTTGATTCATCGGGTAAGCCTGTCACTTCACCTAAGGTGATGCGAATAAGAAAAATGTTGCAGGCCGGTTTATCCTTGTTAAATTCGGCGCATGTTTCGACAACTTTTAACCTGGCGTACCGGCCTGGCGGGTATAGCAATTCTCATTGTAACGGGTACTGTTTTTTATTCACAGTATGTGTCAAGGAAAATTGCAAAGGAAGAACGGGCCCGGGTTACCGCCTTTGGCGAATCATTAAAAATTAAGGCGTTGAGTGATGATCCGAATGTATTGTTTTTTACCAACAAGATTGCCGGGGACAATGTGGATATTCCAATAATAGAAACCAACGAAAGGGACGAGCCTTCCGGATTATATGTAAACCTGGATTCATCAAAGGTTGCTTCCGATACAAACTACCTGAGAAAGATGGTAAAGAATTTTGGAGAATTGAATACACCTGTAGTAGTTGAAATAACCCCGGAGCCGCTTGCTTACAATAAATATTATTATGGGGAATCTCAATTGCAAAATGAAGTACGTTATTACCCTTTGGTACAGCTGGTCATTGTTGGTTTGTTTATTATAGTCACACTGATCACCCTGCGAAGTAATTACCGCTCCGTGCAAAACCAGGTATGGGCTGGCATGGCAAAAGAAACGGCTCACCAGTTGGGTACACCCGTTTCTTCCCTGGAAGGATGGATAGAAATGATGAAAGAAAAACCGGGCAATGAAAATATTGTCCAGGAATTGGGAAAAGATGTATCCCGGCTGCGGCTGGTTTCCGACAGGTTTGGCAAAATAGGAAGTAAACCCCGGTTGGAGGAAATAGATATAGTAAAACAGATTACAGATATGGTTGACTATATCCGCAAACGATCTCCGGGTTCAGTAAGTTTTGTTGTGAATACTGATGGGGGTAAACCGGTTATGGCGATGGTTTCGGCTCCATTATTTGATTGGGTGATCGAAAATTTATTAAAGAACGGATTGGATGCAATGGAAGGGAAAGGATATATAAAGGTGGATATAAAGGATGAAAAAAAATCAGTGATCATTGATGTTACGGATACCGGTAAAGGAATTTCAAAGCCAAAATTTTCAAAAGTTTTTAAGCCGGGATTTACAACCAAAAAAAGAGGGTGGGGGCTTGGTCTTAGTCTGTCCAAACGAATCATTGCTCAATATCACAAAGGTGAAATTTTTGTAAAGCAGTCTGACCCGGGAAAAGGAACTACTTTCAGAATTGTATTAGGAAAACAGTTGAATAGTTAAAGGTAATTGCAGCCTAAATAATTTTTTAATGATCCAAATTTATATCCCGAATTTTTTCATGAATCATTCAAGTTTATGAACTTTTCAACTTTCCGCTATATTTGCAAACCTCTGCCCAGGTGGCGAAATTGGTAGACGCACTACCTTGAGGTGGTAGCGCTGGAAACGGCGTGCTGGTTCGAATCCAGTCTTGGGCACAAATGGATAAATCGAAAATTGCTTTGGTTTGTCCATTTTCTTTTTTAAGTGAAATCCATTTGTAATTGGATCGGTAAAGGAAAGGGATAGAAAAAAAAGAAGTATCAGTTGTTCGAAATAAATTATAATTGAACGCTCTGAAGAATAATTTTCGTCCTGTTAAGATTTATAAGTTCCTATCAAATATTTCAACATTTATTGAATAGGATAAATTTATATCTGGTCTAAATCCTTTCTGCAATTTTTAGTGATAATATAAGGCACTTCTTTTGGAATGAAATTTTTCTTTCTTTTACTTTTTTGAAGATTGCCGGATGATCAGGCTTGGTTTCAGATTTATCAGGGTGTCATTGGCTTTTTCATTTCCATGCAGCATTTCAATCAGCAACCTGGCCGCCTCCTTTCCCATCTGAAATGCCGGTTGATCCACACTGCTTATCGTTGGTGACACCAATTTTGTAATGGGTTCGTTATTAAATCCAACCAAAGCAACATCTTTTGGCATTAGAAGGCCTTTCTCTTTAATAGCCAGCGAAGCACCAATAGCAATGCGGTCGCTGATGGCAAAGATGCCATCTGGTTTCTTCTTAAGACGCAGTAATTCTTCTGTAGCCACCTGGGCATACTCCTGATCAAAATCACAGTGTACGATCAATGCCTCATTACGCTTAATGTTATTTTCCTTTAGTGCTGCGAGATAACCTTCTTTTCTTTTATTGCTGATTGATAAATTTTCCGGCCCTCCCAAAAATGCTATCCGTTCACAGCCCTGTTTTATCAGGTGTTCGGTTGCAATAAAGCCTCCCATATAATTATCTAATACAACACTGGGGGCATCAAGGCCGGAAATATCCCTGTCAAAAAAAATCATGGGAACGCCTTTTTCCTGTAACCGCTTAAAGTGGTCGAAATATTTAGTTTCACTGGATACAGAAATGATCAAACCATCCACGAGGCTTTCCATCAACCGCCGGGTATTTATTACTTCCCTGCCGTATGACTCGTTGCTCTGGCAAACCATCACGGTGTGACCTGCTTCCAGCGCCATTTCATCGATGCCTTTGATGGTTGTTGCAAAAAAATAATCCAGGTTGGGTACAAGCACACCGATCATATTGGAATGCCGGGATTGTAAACTTTTGGCTATCTGGTTAGGTTGGTATTCGAGTTCCTTTGCCAGAGCTAGCACTGCATTTTTTGTTTCCGCACTTACATCTGCTTGTCCTCTTAATGCCCTTGACACCGTTGAAGTTGAAATGTGTAATTGGCGGGCAATGTCTTTAATGGTGGCAGCTTTATCCATTTATTTACCTGTTCAGGCATTTAAAGTAATGCATTTCCGCAAAAAATAGCACTTTCTAACACAATTCCCGGTTGCGTTCCCGGAAACGTTCCCGATAAACAATTGTCTAAAAATTAGCTCATTTAATCCATTTTTTTTAATCAATATCTAGAATATGGCGAATAAAATTGATAAATATTAATATAAGTTTTGTTTGAAGCGGGATTATAAAGTTGAAATTCATTTTTCAAACGATTCTTGCCATGATAAAGTCCTCTTTCATATTATTAATAATGCTGACCATTTTCAATTCTCCCAATGGTTATGCAAAATCCTTTTTGGTGAGTTCCGTTGATGAATTAAATCAAATTCAGCCCAACGTACAGCCTGGTGACAGTATACTATTTTCCAATAAAACCTGGATGAATGCACAAATTAAATTAACGGTTTCCGGTACCGAAACCATGCCCATTTGGATATTGCCACAAACGGTGGGTGGAGTCATTTTTTCCGGTGCATCCGCATTAAAATTTTCCGGTTCATATTTAAGAATTGAGGGTTTCGTTTTCAAGGATATATACAGTACAGCTGTCATTGTTGAATATAGAACAGACAAAAATAACCTGGCAAATAATTGCCGGGTCAGCAATTGTGTAATTGATAACTGCAATCCGGCTAACAGGCTAAGTGAAAGTAACTGGATCGCCTTATTCGGAAAGAATAATCGATTTGATCATAATACCATGCTCAATAAGAAAAACCTGGGTACCACATTAATTGTAGAGTTGAACGATATCCGGAACCAGGAAAATAATCACCGGATAGATCATAATTACTTTGGACCCCTGGAAAGGGGCGGATCAAATAGTTTCGAAATCATTCGTGTGGGCAATTCTACTTTTTCCCGAACCAGTTCTAAAACAATAGTAGAGGACAATTATTTTGACCGGTGCAATGGGGAAGTTGAAATTATATCTGTTAAAAGCTGCGATAATATTTTACGCCGTAATACTTTTTTTGAATGTGAAGGAGGATTGGTACTTCGCCACGGCCATAGAAATCTTTGTGATGAAAACTATTTTATCGGAAACCATAAAATACATACCGGCGGTATTCGGGTTATAAATGCAGGTCAAAAAGTTACCAATAATGTTTTTTATAAACTGGATGGCGAACGGTTTCGGTCTGCATTGACCATTATGAATGGCGTGCCCAATTCTCCTATCCATCGTTATGATCAGGTAACAGATGCAACGATAGATGGTAATATTTTTATCGACTGTAAGAATGTCGAGTTTTGCGGAGGCAAAGATTTTGAAAGGATTGCCAAACCTTCCAATGTTTTATTTACCAACAATACCATTTTTTCCAGTTCTGCTAATACAACTTTTACTGTAAATGATGATATCAAAGGAATAAAATTTGAAAATAATATCTCTTCGCAAAGTATCCATCCATTGCCCGCTGCAGGATTCAAAATTTCTCCTATAAAATACAGCGGTGAAAATAATAGTTGGCAGCTAAATGGCAAAACTTATAAAGCTTATGCTACTCCGACAAATACCGGCGCTGATTTTTATGATAAGTCAACCATAAAAAAAATAACACCTGGCAAAAAAATAGAAGTAGCCCCCGGCATAAATACACTCTATGAAAAAGCATTACTTGCCAATGATGGTGACACGTTGCAACTTATTTCCGGCGAATACCCGCTTTCAAAAATAATAGAGATCAATAAAAAAATTGTCATCAACGGCACAGGTACTAATCTGCAAAGGCCTTTGATTCAATATACCGGTGAGCATGATGGATTTTCTTTTTTCAGTATTGAAAATGGTGGAACACTTTCCCTGAGTAACGTAAGATGTAATGGCTTGTCAGAAAATGGAGTGGCCGAAAATTTTATAAGAACAAGTACTAAGGGGATGATTGACCACTACAAATTGTTTGTTGATGGTTGCGATTTTATGAATATTACTGATAACCGGAAGTATACCCTGAAAGTAAACAAAGGAAGTTTTGCTGATACCATTCAATTTAAGAATTGTTTGTTCCATAATCAAAGCGGAGAAGTAATCAGCATAGCCGCAGAGAAAGAAGATAAGGGTTTTTATAATGCCGAGTATGTAGGGTTCATCAATTGCGTTTTCAATGAAGTTTTATTGGGAGCTATAGATGTATACCGGGGCGGAAATGATGAAAGCACCACCGGGTATGAATTTACAATGGACCATTGCACTTTTAATGAAGTGGGAAATGCGGCTCTATGCAGTGTTGTTAGAGTAGTTGGTGTACAAAATTCCACATATTACCAACTGCATTTTTAATAACAGCGGCAAAAGCGGCAGAACAGTAAATTATGAAGACTTTACCTGGACAAAGAACCGCATGAGTTATTGCAATAGTTATATGGCAGGAAGAGTAGAATCATTTAATAACAATATTGTTGGCAAAATGATGCTGACAGCTGACCCTCAATTTAATAATATTTCTACAAAGGATTTCAGTTTAAAACCAAATTCACCTTTAAAGAAAAAAGGAAATGACGGAAAGGATATGGGAGCTATTTACGTAAACGGGCAATTAACATTATAAATCTATAAATACAAAACAAAATGAACACATTAAAAGGTAAAGTAGCATTAGTAACCGGCGGTGGCAGAGATATCGGCCGTCATACTTCCATCCGGCTAGCCAAAGCTGGGGCACTGGTTTGTATTAATTATTTTGATGGAAAGGAATTAGCTGATGAGACCTTAAAGATGATAACAGATGAAGGCGGGAAAGCCATTTTGGTACAAGGCGACATGACAAAAGCAGCAGATGTTAAGAAGGTAATAAAGGCATGTATTGACGCTTTCAAAAATGAGATTCATATTCTCGTTAATGTAGCCGGTGGATTGATGGGCCGGAAAACAATGGAGGAGATTGACGAAGCCTTTTGGGATGCAGTAATGGATGTTAATCTTAAATCCGTTTACCTGGTAACAAAGGAAGTATTGCCACACATGCCCAAAGATTCAGCCATTGTGAATTTTGCTTCCCAGGCAGCAAGAGATGGTGGAGGTCCGGGTGCCATTGCTTATTCAACAGCCAAAGGAGGAGTCCTCACTATGACAAGGGGTTTGGCTAAAGAATTGGGTCCAAAAGGAATTCGTGTTAATGCAATTTGTCCGGGAATGATAAACACAACTTTCCATAACACATTTACTAAAACCGAAGTAAGAGAAAAAGTAGCAGGAGCAACCCCGCTAAAGCGTGAAGGAAATCCGGAAGAAGTGGCTGATTTGGTTTTGTATTTAGCTTCTGATAATTCTTCTTTCATTACAGGTGCAGCCATTGACATTAATGGAGGAACCTATTTTATATAAATCGTTTTTTATCTTAAAAATCAAAAACTAAGATTATGAGAAAGAGTTCGTTTTTTACGATGGTGCTTTTGCTCACTGTTGGATTTTTTATTTCCAATGATGTGATGGCACAGGCAACCAAACGTACCATTAACGGTACGGTCACTTCCAGTGATGACGGAAAAGCTTTGCGAGGAGCTTCCGTATCAATTAAAGGAGGCAATTCAGTAACAACTACTGATGTTGCCGGGAAATTTACACTAGAAGCTGCTGAAAACGATGTACTGGTTGTATCATTTATCGGTTACTTACCATTAGAAGTAACAGTAGGAACAGAAAGTAATTTAGCCGTAAAGTTAAATCAGGATGTAAAGTTAGGCGAAGCAGTAGTGATAATCGGATACGGTACACGGAAAAAGTCACACCTTACGGGTGCGATTGCGCAGGTAGGGGGAAAGGATATTGCAGCCATTCAGGCTAACCGTGTAGATGATGCCCTGGCAGGTAAGTTATCAGGGGTTTTAATCCAAAATCAAAGTGGTGAGCCTGGTGCTGACCCAAAGATTCAAATCAGAGCAGCTTCCTCGCTTTCAGGTGATGCAAATCCACTAATCGTTGTGGATGGTTACCCGATTTCAGGAAGTTTGGCAACGGTGAACCCAAATGATATTGAAAGTTTGGAAGTGTTGAAAGACGCTGCTTCTGCTGCAATCTATGGATCCAGGGGAGCCAATGGTGTAATTTTGGTCACAACCAAAAAAGGAAAATCAGGTAAAGTCGGGGTTAATTATAATGCCTTCACCGGCACCTCAAGCAAGTATGTTAAGGATATTGAAATGTTATATACAGCTCCTGAATGGTATAATGAATTGCAAACAAATAAGTATGATCTTTCTGAAGTTAATCCGCAGCTGCGGGATTACAGGTTAAATGCTTATCGCGATGCTCCCGATGTAGTGAGCATGGAAGATTGGCTTTTCCGAAATGGTTCTACAAATAGCCATGATGTAAGTATTCAAGGTGGAAATCAAGACATAAAAGTCTTTGCTTCACTTGGTACTTTAAATACTAAAGGAATTGTAAGGAAGCAAGGTTTCGAACGATATAACGCACGTATGAATGTTGATGCAAATCTGAACAAAAAGCTCAAAGCCGGATTAACCATCAATGGATACTACGGTCAACAGGAAATTGTTCCTCATGACATGAGAGATCTTTTGAGAGCATATAGCATCAGTCCTATCTACCATACAGCAGCTTCTATTGCATTTGTTCAGGCATTGGATGCTCAGAGAGCGGCTTTATCTGCAGGGGGATTGGGGAACCTGGCCAATATGAACAGAAAATTTGATCAGGATTATAGAGGTATCGGTCTTGATCCTACAAGTATCAATCTTTTGAAACCAGGTGATATAGTGCACGATTGGCAATACGGTAGAAATCAAAATGGTATTGGAGGAACAGGAGATGCCGGCGTTGCCGCGCAAGTTTGACTATGCAGAAATATGGCAAAAGACATATTTTGCAAATACCAACGCTTATCTGCAATACAGCATCTTAGAAGGCCTGGATTTGAAGACCGTTTTTGGTGCAGACCTAAGAGATACCCGTGACTATAACTATCATGGAGTTTTGGCGGATGGTCTGCAACGGTCCAATCAAACGAATCTGAATATTGGAAATTTGAAGAAATCCACTGTGTTGAGTGAAACCACATTGAGTTATGCCAAAACATTTGGTAAGCATGATCTGTCAGCAGTAGTCGGAATAGAATTTCAGAACACTTATTTCAAGGGAATTTCATCACAATCAACGAATGTCCCATATGGTCGGCCATTGAATTATAATCTATTTAATCCCGCAGATGTAATTACAAGGGAGATCGATGAGACACAGACAAGAAGGAGTGTGTTTGGGAGAGTTAATTACGCTTATGATGATCGCTACCTGGCTTCGGTTTCAATAAGAAGAGACGGTGATTCTCGTTTCGGAGTTAATAACAAATACCAAACATTCCCTGCGGTTTCTGTAGGTTGGAATGTGCATAACGAGTCTTTTTTTAGCTCAAACCTGTTGAGTCAATTGAAACTCAGGTTTAGCAGAGGTTCATTAGGAACCACCTCCTTTCTTGGTTCTTACGATGCATTGAATATTTTGTCTCCTGCACCGACTGCTCTTGGTACGGATTTCATATCCCGCAAAATGTAGCCAACCCTGATTTAACATGGCAGAGAAATACTGAGACCAACTATGGTTTGAATCTAGGGTTCCTCAGCAACCGTTTCACATTGGGTGTGGATTACTATACTTCAGATATGAAGACATGCTGATTAATCAAAGTGTCTCTGAAGTTTTCGGTACTCCTTCCGTCATACTTAACCGGGGTGATGTGACAAGTTCCGGATGGGAGTTTGAGCTTGGTGCAGCAATAATCAATAAAGGTGATTTCCGTTGGAATGCGAGTGCTAACTTATCTACCGTTAATACCAAAATCACAAGTTTAGGTGACCTGAAAGAATTACCTCGTGTGGTTTATGGTGGACCAGCCGGTAGAGGACCTCAATTTAGAAATTATGTTGGTGGAGAAGTTGGGTGAAATGTGGGGATTGGAAGTGGTTAGAGAGGTTGAATCTATATACATAGCTGATCCAACCCTAAATATTGGATTTAATAGTGGTGTATGGTATGTGGTCGATCAAAACAAAGATGGTGTCATCAACCAGGATGATTGGGTGAAATTAGGCTCAAATAAACCTGATTTTTATTGGGGACTGAACTCTCAGTTTAGCTACAAAAACTTCGATGTCTCCTTACAATTTCAAGGATCACAGGGAGCAGAGGTGTACAACCTCGATCCGATTTACTGGAAGTCGCAATTTGCTGACCGCACAAGAGCAAGTTTTGATTTGGATAACGATGGAAAAGCTGATCATAATGGTTTGCACTATATACAAACCAGAGATGCACATGGCGCAGGTGTTCAAGATGCGTCTTACATCGCATTGAGAAATATGACTATCGGATATACACTAAAGCCTGATTGGATGAGGAAAGCCGGAATTAGCTCCGCAAGGGTATATGCAGCTGCCACTAACCTGTTTTATAGAATGGCTAATAATTATACCTCATTTAACCCTGAAGGAGTTGAGACTACCAATACAGGCTACCTGGGACCCACAACCTACGGATACCAGGAAGGTGCAAGCCCGATAGTTAGAGGTTTTACATTGGGTGTGAATCTTAAATTTTAATTGAAGTCATCACAAAAATGAAAAAAACATGAAAAAAATAATATAGTAATAGCCTCTCTGTTTTTATTTACAGCATGCAAAAAAAATAATTTGAATCAACTTCCACCGAAGGACTTTACTGGAAGCTAATTTGACAGATGCTGCCGGCGTTTTGAAGATCGCCTATCACTATCATACCGGAGCAGCCACACCAATGGCGATAATGGGAGATTTTAGGGCAGACAATATGCTTATGGCTGAAGAGCCTTTCCCGCATTTGACAGATACAATTCGAATTTGGCGGATGGAAATATTACAGCGCAGTTTATGCAACCATTCTATTCCAATTTGTACAAGTCAATACTAAGTGCGAATAGTCGTTATAGCAAATTCATCGATTGCCAGAAGAAGATAGCAGAGGCTAAATTTTTGCGAGCATTGTCCTATTTAAATTAGTTATGGTTTTTGGAGACGTAAGCGTAATCCTGATTCCTCAACCAAACCTGGATGTAATTGCAGGCTTTGATTTAACAAGACAGCCTGCCGCCACAGTTTATACCACTGTAATAATTCCAGATTTGCAACGATGCAATAGCGGGCTTAGCAGGTAATACCGTTGCAAGTGGAAGAGCTACTGTATTGGCCGCACGGGGAATCCTAGCAAAAGTGTATATGTATAGGGGCGACTTTGCCAGCGCTGCACCATTACTGGCAACCGTTATATCCACGGCAACGGCTGCAGGGGTAACTTTGGAGGCTGATTTTGCTAACGTAGTACGAGATGACCAGCAAACTTTAGGAGCAAGTAAAGAGATTATTTTTTCAACTAAGATGTCAACATCTATTCCCGATCCATATGGATTTACCGAATTTTCTAATTGGTTTGACGGTGTTGATACAAAATCCCGTACACCATTAGATCCAGACTTAACTGCGGCCTTTGACGCAAGTAGTGCTGCGGGTGGAGCGTACTGATAAAAGAAAAGCACTAACTCTATCTGACTGCCAATATGATGGTATAAAACATAAGACGGGTGGTGATAACCAGAACTGGATTGAACTAAGATTATCAGACGTTTACTTATATTATGCTGAAGCATTAAATGAAATTGCAGATAATCCTGCTGCCAGGGGAATGGCATTAATCAATTGGATGCTATTCGAACCAGAGCCGGATTGTCAGTTTTGGACGAAAATGATCCTAATTATGATACTCAGGCAGAGGTTAGCCAGGCTATACAGAGAGAAAGACGGGTAGAGTTGGCATTGGAAGGACACAGATGGTTTGATTTGGTGAGAACAGGTACTGTAGACGCTGAGATGGGACAAACGGTTAATCCGAATTATTATGTATTTCCCCTTCCAAATTCAGAGGTGTTGGCGAGCAATGGAGTAATCAAACAAAATCCTGGTTATTGATATCCGGAATTAGTAGCAGGGTTAAAAAAAATAATGAATATAGAATGATGATGAAAAAAGGATTCATATACATTTTAATGTTAGCGTTTTGTTGCCAGGTTGGCCTGTCTCAAACAAAAAGTAATACCAGTCAGCCTCATGTCATTTCACTGGAGGTAGAAACACTTGCTGCCAGTAAAAGAAAAATAAAGGCCGGTGATCCCGAATTAATGACGGCTTACAAAACTTTATTAAAGGAAGCTGATAAGGCTTTAGCATTTGGCCCCGTTAGTGTGATGGAAAAAACTAATTATCCGCCAAGTGGCAATAAACACGATTATATGAGCCTTGCTCCTTACCATTGGCCTGACCCTTCAAAAGTTGACGGCTTACCCTACATCCGGAAGGATGGGCAAACAAATCCTGAGGTAAAGGAGTACAAAGACAAAGAATATATGCCGCAACTCTGCGACAAAATTAATAAGCTGTCACTGGCTTATTACTTTTCAGATGATAATAAGTATGCTGAACACGCAGGCCGGCTAATTCGGGTGTGGTTTCTGGACACGGCAACCAGGATGAATCCTAATTTAAATTATGGACAAGCCATTAAGGGTGTAAATACAGGACGTGGTGCTGGTATGATCGATGTAAGACATTTAATAAAAGTTATCGACGCTGTGGGTTTGCTGAAGGGAACAAAATACTGGAAAACATCTGATCAATCCGGAATGAAATCCTGGTTTACTGAATTTTTAAACTGGATGCATACCAGTAAGAACGGTAAGGATGAAATGAATGCTCCTAATAATCATGGTGCCTGGTACGATGCGTTAAGATTGTCGATTTCACTTTTTGTGGATAGTATGGCATTGGCCAGGGAAATTGTTTACAATGCCCAGGCACGCCTGGATAAACAAATGGATGTGGAAGGGAAATTTCCATTAGAAATGGCAAGAACCACTTCCTTACACTATACCGTTTTTGTGATGGATGCATTTTTCAATATTGCCTTGATGGCAGACAAAACAGGGGTTGACTTTTGGGAATATAAAAATCCTGCTGGTAAATCATTACAAAAAGCATTTGATGAATTATTGCCTTATCTATCGAAGAAAAAGGAATGGGAAGGGCCGCAGATTAAAGAATTTAATTTCGAAGAAGGTATCCGTCTGCTGGCCCTGGCATATGCAAAATTGGGATGTAAAAACTGCAGAGATTTCATAAGAGAAATAGTTGGAGACAAAGAGCCCCGCCTGCTCATTAATCTCCTTTACTAAATTTTTATACTTTTTAAAAAACTGCTATTATGAAAAAAATTAGAAGCCTCTTAATAATGCTGCTGCCGTTGCTGTTGATTAGCGGCTTTGCATCTGGGCAAAAAAAAGTAATCACCGGAAAAGTGATTGATCAAAATACCGGCTTACCGTTAAATGGTGTAAACATAGTAGCTGAAAAATCTAAGGATGGAATAGCGTCGCAAAAGGATGGCACCTATTCGATTTCCGTAGATTCCAACACCGGCTCTCTCGTATTTTCCTATGTTGGCTATGCAACCCAAACGATACTAATAAACGGAAGGTCGGTAATAAATATATCTCTTTGGCCAGAAGCTACTCTTGAAAGTGAGGTGGTAGTCATTGGTTACGGCACCCAGAAGAAATCAAGTGTAACAGGTGCTGTTGCCAAGTACAGTAATGACCGGTTGGAAGAAACACCAAATTCAAGACTTGACCAGGCTTTACAGGGAAAAATTGCAGGTGTGCGGGTACAAAACATTTCGTCCGAAGCAGGAGAAGACCCGAAAGTACAGGTTCGGGGAATATCCTCAGTTTCTGCCGGAGCCCAACCATTAGTGGTTGTAGATGGACATCCGTTATATGAGGGATTGTCATTTGTAAATATGGCCGATGTACAATCCGTAGAAGTATTAAAAGATGCCTCGTCTGCAGCTATATATGGATCCAGAGGAGCGAATGGAGTCATTATAGTTACCACTAAAAGTGGCAAAGCTAATAAAACAAAATACGGCGTTAAGTTTTCAACAGGGGTTAAAGATGCTTATGAGCTTTATCCAATCATGACAACTACTGAATACACCAATCTTCTTTTTGACGAAGCCAGTTTAAGACTAACAGGATCCCAGTATTACTACTCAGCCCGCAATTCTTACAAATAATGAAAGAGCAGCTTATGTTTTTGAAAATCAGATCAGGGGTGGGGTAGCAACTGATTGGCAAAAAGAGGCCATCCGGACTGCAAATGTAAAGAACCTGCAGATGAATGTATCCGGTGGAAACAGTGGACTAAAATATTACATCTCCGGCGGATACCAGAACGACCAGGGTATGATGTATAACAGCGAATACGAAAGATTTACGGTAAAAGCAAAAGTGGATGCGCAGTTGAGTAAAAAGGTAAAACTTTCTTTCAACTTTAATCCTTCTTATATTAAAAGAGAACGACCTTCTACAAGTTATACTGACTTTTTCCGACTGCAGTCGGCTTTCCCTGTATATGTAGATGCCTCTCTTGTTGATTTTGTACGCCAGCACCCAAATGGTCAATTTAAAAATGCACAGGTAGGCGATTTTTTTCAGGCGGCCATGTTTAATGGACAGGGTTTATTCTGGCCTTATGCCTGATGGCAGCACCTGGACAACTACATCCACGAGTAATCCCTTTGCTACATCAAACCAATCGCCAAAATCTGTACTGGCAACCAGAAAAATAACGACTGATGATTACAGGGCATTAACTTCCGGCGATTTATCTATTAATATACTGCCAGGGCTTGATTTTAAAACCCTGGCCAGTGCTTTTGTTCGTTATTCATCAGGATTAGATTTTGCCAGATCAAATTCTAACAGAGATGGTGATGTAAGTAAAGGTGTTTATACCAGCACATTGTTTATTGACTTATTATCTGAGAATACATTATCATACAACAAACGTATAAATGATCACAGTTTTGATATACTGGCTGGCTTTACCGCTCAAAAAACTAAGATTAAAAACGAGCAAACAACGGGAACAAATTTTGCAAGCGATAATATTACTTCGCTGAATACAGGTACCGTTGTGCAGGATCCGCTTCAGACTTACAATAATAAAATAAGCAGGGGATTGCTTTCAGGTCTTGGGCGGTGTATTATACAGTTATAAAGACAAATACCTTATTAGCGGCTCATTCAGAGCGGACGGCAGTTCTTATTTTGGACCAGGTAAAAAATGGGGATATTTTCCTTCCGCCTCCATCGGTTGGATCGCAAACAAGGAAAATTTTCTTGATCAGATGAGTTGGTTAAGTAACTTAAAATTTAGAGGTAGTTACGGTGCAACCGGTAATAATAATATCGGCGATTACCTGTTTGTAGATCAGCTTGTTTGCTACCAGTTATCCTTTTGGTTCAAGCAGTACTGTCTTAAGCGGGCAGGCTATTTCAAGAGCAATTCTTTCCAATCCGGACATTACCTGGGAATTGACCAACCAGTTTAATGCAGGGCTTGATGTAGGCTTATTCAGAAACGCCATTTCTTTCTCGCTCGATGTTTACCAATCTAAAACAGATCAATTATTATTACAACAAGCAACATTGGGATTCGCCGGAGTTCCGAGCTTTATTAATAATATCGGTAAAGTTAAAAATGATGGGATCGAATTTGAAATTACCTCAAATAATATTAGAAATAAGGATTTCAAATGGACAACTACCGCCAACATATCCCGTACAAGAAACAAGATATTACAATTGGGTGATGAGTCTTTATTGCAGAACCTGGGCGAAAGAAATGAAGTGTATCAAAACAATGTTGGTGGGCCCTTGGTTCAGTTCTATGGTTACCGAACAGATGGAGTTTGGAAATCGCAGGAGTGACATCGTAGCCTCTGGTCTTACCAGCCAGCATTGCCAATACATTGGTGCCGGGCGGATTAAAAATTGTGGATACAGATGGCAATGGCAGAATTGATGCAAATGACCGGACAGTAATCGGAAATCCTTATCCCGATTTTATTTGGGGTATCACCAACAATTTTACCTATAAAGATTTTGATTTTAGTTTCTTTTTCCAGGGTGTTCAGGGAGGTAGTGTTATTGGTGGCGATGCCAATTACAATGAAACCAAACGTTACAATAAAAACTACAATTCTAACAGATGGGTGAGCCCTGCATTTCCTGGTGACGGAAAAACACCGTATTCAACTTTGGGATTAAACTGGATGTTGACTGATTATGTAGTAGAAGATGCATCCTTCTATGCATTAAGGGAAGTATTAGTAGGATATACATTGCCTGACAGGTGGACTAAAAAAGCAAAAATAAGTTCGTTACGGGTCTATTTTTCTGGTCAGAATCTTTTCTACCATAAAGCAGCAAGTTTCAGAGGGCTTAATCCGGAAGCCAGAAGTACATCATCGTCCAATATTCTACACCCCTGGTTGATGGCTACCAAAGAGGAGCTTTCCCGGTACAAAGAGCATTCCTGTTTGGTATTGATTTTAATTTCTAATTCTCAAATTGATTTGTCATGAAAAAAATAAAATATATAATCGTCTTTTTTTACGTCGCCTTGTGCTCCTGTAAGAAAACCATTGATCTCTATCCTGAATCAAATTTAAATACCGGTACCTATTATAGTAATGATGCGGAAGTAAAAGCAGGTCTTACTGCTTGTTACAATGGCATGCAGGCACCCGAATTATCGGGAATGGCAGTTTACAGAATTGCGTTCTGACAATTCGTACATGGGAAACCCGGGCAGCACCAATTCTTTCAACAGGGATTTAAGTGACCTCGATCAGTTTATTCCTGCCACTACACAGGATGCCATTTACCAGTATTGGCTGGATACCTATTATAATATCCGCAATTGCAATATTTTATTGCAAAAGTTAGGAGTAATCTACGAACCGGCTTCCGGCACTATCAGTTTGGCGAATATTGATATACCGATAAGCGATGTTAACAGAAAGCAATATGGCGGCGAAGCGCTTTTTATCAGGGCCTATCATTATTTTAACCTGGTTCGTTTGTTTGGCGGTGTTTTCCTGGTGCATACACCTATTTCGCCGCTGGAATCAAAATCAATGAACCGGTCATCCGTAGCAGATATCTATAAATTCATTGAGTCGGATTTAACTACTGCTTCTACTTATATGAGTGCTTTGAAGTTTAGCCAGATAGCCGCAGACGATAAAGGAAGGGCAACTTCATGGGCGGCTAAAGCATTGCTGGGTAAAGTTTATTTAACGCAGAACAAAAAAACAGAAGCCATCGCTCCATTGGAGGATGTACGTTTAAACAGCGGATATGGTTTGCAATCAACTTACGCCAGTGTGTTTTCAATCGCCAATGAAGTAAATAACGAAATTCTTTTTACCAGTTCGGTATAAGGCTGGTGGATTAGGTTTGGGTTCAAGTTTTGGAAATGATTTTGGGCCGTTGGGAAGTATTGGAGTAATTAATGGTTCTCCCCGTGGTTGGAATACGCCTACAAGCAGTATTGATTCTTTTTATACTGCTGTCTGATACCAGAAAGGCTGTAAACATTGGCAGGTATAAACCGAATCCATCAGTACCTGATGAAATACTTTATGTAAAAAAATACCTTACGCCTGTTGTAATTACCGATGATGGTGAAAGTGACTGGCCGGTTATCCGGTATGCCGATGTATTATTAATGCTGGCGGAAGCACAGGGAAATACCGTTTCAAGTGTAGGTTATATAAGCCAGATAAGGGTAAGGGCAGGATTGCTGGCAATTTCCGGAGCCTTTGCTTCAGTAGCCGAATTTGAAAAAGAGCTGGCCGACCAACGCAGAGCAGAGTTTGCTTTTGAAAATCACCGCTGGTTTGACCTGGTTAGATATGGCAGTACATTGACATCTATAAATCCATTACAAATTTTAAAGGATCATTTTGCATATGAGTATGCTGCACATTATAGTACCTATACTGCGCCTGTACCTACGCTGGCAAAGCTACAGGGAGATGTAACAACGGAAAGAATTTTGTTACCTATTCCTCAACGTGAAATTGACACCAATACACAATTGAGAATTGCACAAAATCCCGGGTATTAATTTGGGAATTATTATTTGTAAATGAAAATTGAAAAGATGAAAAAACAAAACTTGTTTGTTGAAAACAGCGATGTTGATTGGGGAAATGGGACAAGGGTGTAAAAAGAAAGATTATGGCCTATGATGATAAATTGATGGTAGTAAGGGTAGAATTTGAAAAAGGCAGTATTGGATCTTTACACCAGCACCCGCATAGCCAGATAACTCATGTTGAAAGTGGAAAGTTTGAAGTAGCTATAAACAATGAAAAAAAGGTATTGACAAGCGGAGATGCTTTTTATATTCCTCCTAACGCCGACCATGGTTGTGTTTGCCTGGAGGATGGAGTATTGATTGATGTATTCAGTCCAATGCGGGAAGATTTTATAGCGAGTAATTAAACGCAAAATAGGATCAATATTTATCCATGGCATGTAAGGGGAAATTATAAGGAAAGGCAGAACAGCAAAATTCCAGTGGATGGATTTTAATTGGCTAAACAAATTTTGGGACAGTTTTAAAACGTCATCATGAAAAAAAATTTCATATTATTTTCAAACCGGATTCTGGTGGGTTTATTAACCCTTTGGCTATTCCAGTTGGTATTATCCTGTAAGGCACAGAATGTCGTGGTTAAAAATTTAGGGGAGTTTAATAAAGCTGTAAAAAATGCACAGCCGGGTGATAAAATTATCCTCGCTAATGGTGTATGGAAAGATGTGGAATTAATTTTTGATGCCAGGGGTACTAAAGAAGCTCCCATTATTTTATCTGTGGAAACCAAGGGAAAAGTGACATTAGAAGGACAGTCCAATCTCAAAATGGCCGGTGAGTATTTAGTAGTGGAAGGATTGGTTTTTAAAAATGGATATACAGCAACTGAAGAAGTCATTGCATTCCGGAAAAATGATGATGAACTTTGTAATAATTGCAGGGTAACCGAATGCGTAATTGACAATTACAGTAACCCCGAACGGTTTGAGTCAGATTATTGGGTTGGCATATATGGGAAAAATAACCGCTTTGATCATAACTACCTGACAGGAAAACGAAACCAGGGTGTTACGCTTGCCGTAAGATTGGAAACGGAGGCAAGCAGAGAAAATTATCACCGGATTGATCATAACTATTTTGGACACCGGCCCGTTTTAGGATCTAATGGCGGTGAAACCATTCGTATCGGTACCAGTCATTATTCTCTTACTAATTCTAATACACTTGTTGAGAATAATTATTTTGATCGTTGCAACGGCGAGCATGAAATCATCTCTAATAAATCTTGTCAGAATACTTTCCGGAATAACACCTTTTTTGAATGCCAGGGTACGTTGACGATGCGTCATGGCAATGAAACTTTGGTGGAAAGCAATTACTTCTTTGGTAATGGAAAACCTAATACAGGAGGCATTCGGATTATCAACGAATCCCAAAAAGTAATTAATAATTATTGTGAAGGGTTAACGGGTTACCGTTTTCGGGGAGCTTTGGTCATAATGAATGGTGTACCCAATTCGCCGCTCAACAGGTATGGCCAGGTGAAAAATTCCGAAGCCTCCGGCAATACGTTCATTAATTGCGACTATATCCAATTATGTGCGGGAAGCGATAAAGAACGGACGGCCACTCCGGAAAGTACACTTATTGCCAACAACGTCTTTTATAATAAAGACAAAACCGATGTATTTACCATTTACGATGACATAAGCGGTATTACTTTTAAAAATAACCTGTTAAGCCCCGGTATAAAGGCTTTTCAAAAAGATGGATTTATTCAAAAGGCGCTGAGCTTTGAAAGAAATAAAGATGGGCTTTTGATGCCTAAAGGCAACTCGGGTATGGGAATGAAATACAACGGTGAAATTGCCACTCCTGAAAATACTGGTGTAAGCTGGTATCCCCGGAAAGAAGAAGAGCAGTTGTTTAATACAGGAAACACTATACCGGTCAAAGCCGGGGAAAATACCCTGGCGGATGCCATAAAGAATTCAAAGGCAGGAGATATTATTGAATTGCAGGACGCAGGCGAATACCTCATGACAAAATCAATTGATATTCTTCATCCCCTTTCTATTAAAATGGCTCAGGGGCTGAGTGCAAAACCGGTATTGAAATTCAGAAGATCCAGTCTATTCAATATTGAGAATGGCGGCGCTTTATCCCTAAATGGTATAACTGTTTCCGGTAAGGAAGCAGACGACAAACCAGGTAATGCGGTCATTAGAACCAGCCGCTATTCAATGAACCGAAATTATAAGCTGTTTATTGATAACTGCGATTTCAAAGAGATGGATGTGAATTATGCTTTTGATTTATTGAAGGTCTTTCAAAATACATTTGCAGACTCTATTGTATTAAAAAACTCAAGTTTTGCAAACCTCTCCGGTTCAGTTCTTGCCCTGAACAAAGAATTGGATGATTTTGGAATTTATAATGCTGAAAATGTAATCATAGAAAACTGTGTGTTTAAAGAAATTGGAGAAACGGTGTTGAATTTATACCGGGGTGGCAGCGATGAAAGCACATTTGGACCCATGCTGATTATTGAAAAATCGACTTTCGAAAAAGTGGGAATGGATAAACACAATTCCATAGCGGCTTCCATTTACCTGCATGGCGTACAGTTGGCGAATGTTCAGAACAATCTGTTTAAGGATAGCCGGCCGGTAAAGTTACATATGACAAATGGTGATCCTGTAACCAATATAGTCAATTGTCAATTTGAAAATACCCCGAAAATTATAGCGAACGATGCACCCTTTTACACACAGAATTTGAATTACAAATGATACACCAGATGAAAAAAAGATTGGATGTTCAACTAAGAATAACAGGGTTTTTGCTGCATTTTCTTTTGGGGATTACTATCCTGCATGCCCAAAATCATCCCAGCTTAATTCTAACAAAAAAAGGTGTTGTGGCAATGAAAGGTGCATTGGGTAAAGCGCCTTTGTTTGATAAGGCTTTGTCGGAAGCCAAAGCAATGGTGGAGGCAGAAATAAAGTCAGGTATCGATGTGCCTGTACCCAAGGATATGTCAGGCGGTTACACCCATGAGCGGCATAAACAAAACTGGTTTGCACTTCAGAAAGCAGGTGTACTTTTTCAAATAACCGGGGATAAAAAATATGCGAGTTTTCACCAGGGATATGCTGATGGCCTATGCAAAACTATACCCCACATTGGGATTGCATCCTACCAATAGATCTTATTCCACCGGCAAATTATTCTGGCAATGCCTGAATGATGCAAATTGGTTGGTTTATGTTAGCCAGGCTTATGATTGTATCTATGACTGGCTGGATAAAAAAGACAGGGATTATTTGGAGAAGAATTTATTCAGACCTTATGCTGATTTTTTATCAACAGGCAATCCTCAATTTTTTAACCGGATACACAATCATAGCACATGGGGTTGTGCGGCAGTGGGAATGATTGGTTTGGTGATGAATGACAAGGAACTTGTTGACAGGGCCCTGTATGGATTGCCTATCGATAAAAACAAAATGAATGAGAGAGATAATGATGGAGGATTGATAAGACAAGAGGGGCAGGATAAAGCCGGTTTCCTGGCACAACTTGATGAATCTTTTTCACCCGACGGATATTTTACAGAAGGGCCCTATTATTTGCGTTATGCTATTTTCCCTTTTTTGCAATTTTCAAAGGCATTAGCCAATAACCGGCCTGAACTGAATATTCTTGGATACAGGGATAGTATTTTAAAGAAATCAGTATATGCACTCTTAAATCAAACTGATTTCCAGGGACGCTTTTTCCCGATCAATGATGCACAAAAAGGAATGTCATGGAATGCACGGGAAGTAGTAAATGCTCTTGATATCATTTATCATCAGTATGGTCGTGATCCGATGCTTTTGTCCATAGCAGCAAAGCAACAGGAAGTCATTTTGGATGAAGCAGGTTTTTCCGTCGCAAGAGATTTAGCAAAGGGTTTGGCTAAACCCTTTAAACATACATCAATTGAATATCGGGACGGTGCAAAGGGAACAGAAGGCGGTGTCGGCATCCTGAGAACATCAACTAATCCTGGCAACGAGTTGTGTTTGGTAATGAAATATTCTGCACAAGGTATGGGCCATGGGCATTTTGATAAATTGTCGTACTCCTTATATGATGAGGAAGGAGAAATTTTGCAAGACTATGGCGCTGCACGCTGGGTAAATATTGATCAAAAGGGCGGTGGTCGTTATCTGCCGGAAAATGATACCTGGGCAAAGCAAACCATCGCACATAATACCTTAGTGATAAATGAGAAATCAAATTATGAAGGTGATATAAAAATTGCTGAGAATTATCATCCTGATCTCTATTATTTCCAGGGTAAAGGAAATGTTCAGGTGGTAAGTGCCAAAACAAATAACGCCTATCCCGGCAGTGAACTTCACCGGACAATGGTCTTATTGAAGGATACCAGTTTTGCTGAACCCCTGGTAATAGATATTTTTAAAGTAGTATCGGAGAATAAAAATCAGTACGATTTACCCTTGTGGTTCCAGGGCCACCTGATGCAAACCAATTTTGAATATAAAAAAGAAACGACCTCTTTACAACAACTGGGCAAAAGCGATGGCTACGAATTTTTATGGAAAGAAGCTGTCGGGCATTCAAAAGGCGATAATGCTAAAATAAGCTGGTTTGCTAATAAAAAATTCTACTCCATGACCAGCTTGGTAAACGAGGAAGATGATTTGATTTTTGCAAGACTGGGTGCCAGCGACCCGGAATATAATGTAAGGCCTGATCCAACATTTATTACCAGGAAAAAAAATGCGAAGGAAGCTACATTCGTATCCATAATCGAACCGCATGGGCATTATAACCCTGTTGACGAAGTTGCGCATTCACCTTTTACAAGTATTGATAAGCTTTCACTGGTGTATGACGACAAAGATTTTACAGTTATTCAATTCAGCAATATGGCTGGCGAAAAATGGGATTTAATGCTGGCCAATACCGATAATTCAGGTGAATCAAATCATTCAGTACGTGCCGGAAATGAATTGTATAAATGGAAGGGAGTTTATTCACTGCAAAAAGCAAAGAAGTAATAAGCTCATTTTTTGAATAATTGGTTATTGTAGTTTATCAATGTGCAAAGTATTTGAACAAAGGGTTAATTGGCACAGGGAGAGATATTGAACGAAATTTTTCTAGCATACTTTATAAGTTGAAAAAGGCGTAAGTGATAGGAAGTGAAAAACAGTTGGGGGAGAGTTTAGTAAAGCGTTTTCGAAAAAAATAATAATTTATTTACTTGTGTTTATCTGTTAACAAACCGGGTATGAGCATCATCCGGTACTAATAACAACAAACCTGTTACACATATGCAAAAGAGTCCATCATTTATAAAGAAAATATTCCTTTCCTTATTAGCGATTGGACCCGGAATTTTTGCCATTGGCTACACCATTGGAACCGGAAGCGTAACATCAATGATTGTGGCTGGTAGCCGGTTTGGTATGCAACTGCTGTGGGTATTATTCTTAAGTTGTTTTTTTTCCTGGGTTTTGATGGAAGCCTATGGACGATTTGCCCTCGTAACCGGGGAAACGGCCCTGTTTGGGTTTCGTAAACATCTAAAATATGGTAAACTCATTGCCATACTTATCATCATCGGTATCACTTTTGGACAGTGGAATTCTTTGATAGGAATAATGGGCATATCTTCTAATGCAATTTTTGAGACCAGCTCACTCTTTATCCCTGCCATAAAGGGTTATGAATATTGGAGTGTATTATTAATTTCCCTGGTTATTATTTTGTTCTTCTATTATTTATTGTGGAAAAGCAATTATGGTTTCTTCGAAAAACTCCTGGTGATTTTTGTCACCTTTATGGGATTGTCTTTTTTTCTTTCCATGTTTATTATGCTCCCAAGTGCAGCAGAGCTGGCAAAGGGTATAATTCCATCTATTCCACAAGTACCTGGCGGCAAAATGCTGGTGGCAGCGTTTGTAGGAACTACGATGGCAGCAGCTACCTTTATTTCCCGGCCTCTCTTCATAAAAGGAAAAGGATGGACTATTGCTAATTTGAAAAATCAGAGAAGAGACGCAATATGGGCCGCCATCCTGATTTTTATTATTAGCGCATCGATAATGGCTGTTGCCTCCGGTGCTCTGTATAGAAATGGAAAAGTGGTAGATAAAGTATTGGATATGGTGTATGCTTTAGAACCTATCGCCGGCAAAATGGCCATTGCCATTTTCTTTTTAGGAACGCTTTCCGCTGGCTTGTCCTCCATATTTCCTATACTGATGATTGCTCCATTAATGATTGCCGATTATAAGGACGGAAAACTGGATACCTCTTCAAAACAATTTAAAATTATATCAGGTATCGCCTGTGTCATTGGTTTGTTAGTACCCGTTTTTGGGTTTAACCCGATCAAAACTCAAATTTTGTCGCAGGTCTTTAATGTTTTCGTTTTACCACTTGTGATTATTGGCATACTGGTATTAATAAACAAAAAAAACTTAATGGCTGAGCACAAGGCAGGATTTCTTTTAAATATAGGAATTGTGCTGGCCTTAATATTCGCTTTGCTAATCTCCTATAATGGAATAGTAGCCATTGCGGAAAGTATTTAATTGGATTGGTTTTCGAAAAAATAGAATCAACAGGTAAATAATAGTTTCATTTATTCTTAAAAAACGGGTATGAAAATAAAAGGACTTCGCTGGTGGATTATTGGATTAGTATCATTAGCCACTATTATCAATTATATAGACAGGAGTGCTATCAATATTTTATGGCCCTACATCTATAAAGATTTTGGTATTTCAGATGCTGAAAGCAAAAATGCACTGGCGTTAATTACCAGCTTTTTTATGCTTGCCTATGCATTGGGACAAACTGTGTTTGGTAAAATTATGGATGCCTTGGGAACCAAAATCGGGTTTGTACTGTCAATAGTCATCTGGAGTATATCTATTGCTTTGCATGCATTGGCAAAATCACTCACCTCATTTAGTGTATTTCGTTTTTTATTGGGCTTTGGTGAATCGGGCAACTGGCCCGGCGCCACCAAATCGAATGCTGAATGGTTTCCTGCAAAAGAAAGAGCTATTGCCCAGGGAATTTTTGGTGCAGGTGCTTCACTGGGGTCAGTGATAGCTGCCCCCTTTATAGCCATGTTATACCTGTCTATCGGCTGGCAGGGAACATTTATTGGCATTGCAGCGTTGGGGCTGTTATGGATTATTCCGTGGATAATTATAAATAAAACTACTCCTGACAAGCACCCATGGATTACTAAAAAGGAGCAGGATCACATTACGCACAGCAGTACAGATAATGTAAACACAATCCCTGAAACCAACGTATATACCTGGCGGCAGTTATTGGGGTTTAAAAAAACATGGGGCATTATACTGTCACGATTTTTTGTGGATCCGGTTTGGTGGTTATTTGTTACCTGGTTACCCACCTTTTTAAAAGAACAATTTTTATTTGATCTGAAACAAATAGGAGCATTTGCCTGGATGCCTTACCTGCTGGCAGCTGTTGGTGGATTGTTAGGCGGATACTATTCCTCTTACCTGATTAAAAAAGGTGTTGATGCTGTAAAGGCAAGAAGGCTTGCAATTACAATCGGCTCAATAATTATGTTAGCCTCACTGGCTGTCACCGCCTTTGTACTGGATGGTTTAAAAGATAATCCGGGATTGGCTATTGCACTTATTGGAATTACCCTGTTTGGATTTCAGTTTATCATTAATAATATTCAAACATTGCCAAGTGATTATTTTAACGGAAAGAATGTTGGTGTTGTATCCGGCATGGGAGGAACGGCCGCCATCCTGGGTGTTTTAATCACTACCTGGATGGTTCCGGTACTCACTAAAACCAGTTATGTTTCCTTCTTCGTTTTGGCGGCTGTATTAGTACCTCTGTCGTGGTTGTCATTAAAGTTCTTTGCCAGAAAATAGTAAGAAGTAAAAAACAGGTTCATCATTTTAATGGAAAATTGAATTTAATAATATAAATATGAAAAAAATTGTCGCATTTGGAGAAGTCTTACTTCGGTTATCTCCTCCTGGTTATATAAGGTTTGGCCAGGCCAATTCATTTGATATTTATTATGCGGGAGCAGAATACAATTCCTCAATATCCATGTCGCTATTAGGGTTGCCGGTTTCATTTGTAACCCGTTTACCCGATAATGATTTGAGTGTTGCCGCGGTACAGCATTTGAAAAAGTATGATGTTGAAACAAATAATATTTGTTATGGTGGCAAACGATTGGGCACCTATTACCTGGAGCAGGGAGCTGTCATGCGGGGGAGCAAAGTAGTTTATGACAGGGAAAATTCTTCCTTAGCCGAAATAGAACCGGGCATGATCGATTGGGAAGATGTTCTTAAAGATGCAGGGTGGTTTCATACCACAGGTATTACGCCGGCAATTTCACAGGCTGCTGCTACAGAAACGTTAACAGCGGTAAAAACAGCGTATAAACTTGGGCTTACAGTTAGTATTGATTTAAACTACCGGAGTAAGTTGTGGCAATACGGAAAACAACCCGGCGATATAATGCCGGAAATCATGCAATACTGCCATGTGGTATTGGGTGATCAGAGAACGGTAAATAATTATTTCAGCATTTTCAGTGAGGAAGCTGATGAGAATGACGCTTACAAAGATTGTATGCTGCAAATGCAAAAAAAATACAGCAACCTTAAACACATCATTTTTTCCTTCAGGCAAACCATGTCAGCCAATAACAACAGTATTGGCGTTTTTTACCTGCACCGTGATTCCATTATTGAGTCTCCTGTTATGAATATGAAGGGAATGGTAGACCGGCTTGGCGGAGGAGATGCTTTGATGGCCGGGATAATTTATGGTATAAATAAATATAAGGATGACGCTAAGTCCGTAATTGATTTTGCTATAGCCGCATCAGCCTTAAAGTCATCCGTACCCGGTGATACAAATTTTGTGACCGGAAGCGAAGTAGAGGCTTTAATGGCGGGCAATATCTCCGGAAGAATCAGCCGTTAATATAATATAATGAATCAATCAATCAACCATCTAATTAATCACAAACTGGTTCCGGTCTTTTACAATGACGATGCACAATGGTGCGTGGAGGTAATGGACATATGTTATAAAAACGGCATCCGGGTATTTGAATTTACGAACAGGGGTGAATATGCTTTATCCAATTTTTCAAAAATGAAGAAATTTCAGCAGGAAAATTTCCCTGAAATGATGTTGGGAGCGGGAACTGTTTTTGATAAAAAAGCTGCAACAGATTTTATTGCACAAGGTGCTTCCTTTATTGTTTCTCCCTGCTTTGTTGGTGATGTGTTACAAGTGTGCAAAAATAATAAGATCGTTTACTTACCCGGCTGTATGACCGTCAGGGAAATCTTTGATGCAAATAGAGCAGGATGTGAGATGGTAAAAATTTTTCCCGGAAATGTTTTGGGCCCTGCCTTTGTTAAAGCTGTAAAAGCTGTTTTACCCGAAGTTAAATTGATGGTAACAGGGGGTGTTGATGAGGATAATATGAACAAATGGTTAACTGATGGGGCTGACGTAGTTGGAACAGGAGCCTTGCAATCAATAGAATTGGGTAAATATGATAAACTGGAAGCTCAGATCAAATCATTGCAATCGGGTTTGCAGGATAAAAAGGATTACACTTCGGTTAATTGATAGAGTTTTTTGTTGCGGTAATACTAAATCCTCTAAACTGAACTGAGCCCTGGATATAGGGACAGTACCTATAATATTTAATTGATGGTCGGCAAAAGCACTTACAATAAGAAGTAATAGATTTTTTATCAGCTATCATATTTTTAACAACATTAAAATTTATAAAAATGAAAATTAACAGGGAAATTCAAACCCTTGATGAATTCACTATTCAGCAGCGGCGTGATTTTCCCCAGGCTACTGGTGAACTTAGTATGCTGTTGAAAGATATAGCGCTGGCTGCAAAACGGGTAAATTCAGAAGTAAATAAAGCAGGATTGGTTGATATCCTGGGCGAGGCGGGAGAAATAAATATACAAGGTGAAGATGTAAAGAAACTGGACGTATTTGCGAACAACCAGTTTATTGGAGTTACAAGACATGGCGTTAGCTGCGCAGGTATTGGAAGTGAAGAAAATGAAGATATTGTTGTGTTTGACGATCCGTTAAGCAATAACAGTAAATACGTAATGCTGATGGATCCTTTGGATGGAAGCGGTAATATAGATGTAAATGTATCGATAGGAACTATTTTTAGTATTTACAGGAGGGTAAGCGAAAAGGGAACACCCGTTACAATTGATGACTTTTTACAACCTGGCAACAAACAGGTTGCAGCAGGATATATCATTTACGGATCTAGCACTATGCTGGTGTATGCCACAAGGATTAGTGTAAATGGATTTACACTTGATCAGACAATTGGCGAATTTACCCTGAGTCATCCGGATATTAAATGTCCTGAAACAGGAAAAATATATTCGGTTAATCATGGAAATTTCTGGCAATATCATGAAGGTATCCGAAAATATATAAACGTTTGCCAGAGAAAAGAGGAAACAGAAGGAGACGCTTATACACAACGCTACATAGGCAGTATGGTAGCAGATGTCCATAGAAATCTTATTAAGGGAGGCATTTTTATGTATCCTGGTACCACCAGTAAGCCTAATGGAAAGTTGCGACTGCTGTACGAATGCAATCCATTGGCATATATAGTTGAACAAGCCGGAGGTAAAGCAACAAATGGCCGGCAACGTATTCTCGATATCAAACCTGAATCATTGCACCAGCGATCTCCATTATTTATCGGAAGTATGAATATGATGGAAGAACTGGAAACCTATTACGGAAGTTGATCTTAAAAAGACTGGATAGCACAATTGAACTATCCTGGGGCTTGCCCCAGAGCTTCATTCAAATTCTTTAATAAACTATTTTATTCTTTTTCTTTCACACACCGAAACCCTGTGTGCTCCAAACCGGTATCCGCACTACTTTTCATTCTCCTCGCTACCCGGTATCCGCTGCAATAGCTATCATTGCACAAAAAGCTGCCGCCCCTTAAACTTCTTTTGGATGTATAAGGTTCATCAGGATCATAACTTTTTACAGCACCTTTAGGATTAAAAGTTGCCTTTCCTTCTAACTCTTTATAGTAACTATAATTATATAAATCGGAACACCATTCCCAAACATTGCCTGCCATATCATATAATCCATAACCATTAGGTGTATAAGATTTTACCGGAGCCGCCGTAATAAATCCATCTTTCTTTTCATTCAGGTAGGGAAATTTACCTTCCCAACTATTTGCTTTTGGTTTACCCGAATTTATATGTTCATTGCCCCAGGGATAAATTTTATTTATCAATCCGCCTCTAGCTGCAAATTCCCACTCAGCTTCGGTGGGTAATCGCTTAACTGCCCATTTGCAATAAGCCATCGCATCATCCCAGCTAACATGCACTACCGGATAATTCTCTTTTCCTTTTATAGTACTAGCGGGCCCTTGAGGATGTTTCCAATCAGCGCCATTCACCCAGGCCCACCATTTTGAATAATCATTTAAATCAGCAGACAGGCTTGTTTGTTTAAATACCAATGATGCAGCAACCATCACACTATCTGGCGGCCTGGGTGTACCAGGTGGCACCGATTTTTTTAATTCTTCCCAATCCGGTTTTTTTTCAGCAGTAGTGATATAACCGGTTGCGTCGACAAACTTTTTGAATTGTGCATTGGTAACTTCAGTTGCGTCCATATAAAAAGAAGATACCTCTACTTTATGTTTAGGGTACTCATCCGCACTGGCCTGGTCATTATCTCCACCCATTTCAAAAACGCCGCCAGGGATTAGTACCATCCCGTCAATAGAATTGGCGCCGTAAATCTGAACTGAAAAAGTATCTTCACTAATCCCAAAACGAGATGGAACACTCATACATGAATGAACAGAATCATTTTCTACTCTTTCTTCTGCAACTTTAATATTATCATCACAAGCCAGCCAAAGGAATGAAATAAAAAAAATAAATAAAATATTTTGTTTCATATATATAATGATCATTTGATACCGGGTAATAATAACTCAACAAATTTAACTTTACTTGTTATTTGCTTTTTTACGTTTTGGATACACTCCTCTAAATCATAGAATTTCTTTCTTGTTGTAGAGATAGTGATATCTTAATCAAACCACCAGCTCTTCATCCGGATTGTCACTGATCTCAATTCCTTTCAAAACTTTTTCATTTTGTCCCTCACCGACCAATAAGGTGTATTTAGCAATTTCGAAAACGGGGGGAATGAATTGATTACCTTTTATACGAATAGCCGTAACTATTTCATTTGTATTCTCATTGATTATTTTCACTACCTGGTTATCTTGATTGATCCTGATCTTTGGTAAATAGCCAAAGGGTTTACGACCGTCATTATCAAACTGGCTAATGGCTAAGGGCCAGCCGGGATAAGTATTTTCTGCCGATGAAAATTCAAGATTCGCTAAAAACCGGGAGGCTTCCATTTTAATGGTTCGTTCACTTGTATCGAATGTCACCAATCCAAAACCAGATGCTTTTTTTTGGGAAGTTATATACCTGTTGTTGTTTTGGTAATTGTCTTCGGGGTTACCGACTGCATAAATATAATTATCGTTGCCAAATATATCTCTGTAACAACCTGTGTTAGGCAAATTATGGTTGGGCCTGTCGGTAAAAGGGATATTTACCAGGTCGGGCTGCCCCCATCGCGGATAACCTGTCGAAATAGCCGGTGTGCAAAAAGTCCATCCGCCATCTCTTGGTTCATCTACACTATACTGCACCAAAAAAGGCAGATGCTGATCCCCATTTATATGAAATGCCGCTGCTTTTCTGATGGTTTTTATTACTTCGTCACGTTGAGCTTTTGGCCAACCGCCGGAGTCCATATCACCGTACAAAAATTCTTTTTGCGGGCCATGGTGTGTTCCTGTATTTGAAAATAAAGTTTGGCTCAATAACACCTTCATGTCTATATCTTTCCAATCAACGATCCAATCATTTAGAAATTTTAACTGTTGTTTTCCTATAAATGATAATTCTTTAGACTCAAGTGTTCCGGGTTTAGCCCTTTCTTTTATATGATCAATACGCCCTTCACCAGCACGTACCATCTCAGGACCAGATTTAAATAACCGGTCGCTGATGATTGCAAAACTTATCCTTCCATAATTCAATTGTGTGAACCACGTGGTAATGCCTGAAGGCAGCGGTTGTTGATGATAAGCATCGGGTAGGTGGCCGCACTGAGTGCGGTTAACTACATTGACCATTTTTGGTGTTTGCACAAAACCACCATGGGCATCTTTCACTTTTTCCCATTCTTCAAAGGAAATTCCTGTTCCGCCTTCTCCCCATAAATTACCCTGGAAAACATCATGATCATCCGGTGTGCAAATGGTTGGCCTGTCACGCATCACATTTCCAAAAGCCCAGCCAAACATGCACCACTTGCCTAAATAACTCAAGATGGCTTTTTCCCCGGGTTGTCGTTTGATTGGGTAACCGCCATTTTCTTCATAAATCTGATCGCCAGAAAAAAATAAAATATCAGGGTTCATTTTTCCAAGATTTTCAACCAATGGCCTGTATGGGAAACCAGATCCATGCTGACAAGTTAGTCCTCCAAATTTTAAAGTCTTGTTCGACGGTTCCCGCCTTATCACCCCTTCGTAATAATGTATTTCTCCATCTATTTTGTATTGCAGGCGATAAGATGCATCAGCAGCACCTACCCAGTTATCAAGAACAAAAATGCTTGTAAACGACCTTGGGTCCAATTCTTCCTCTTTTTCTTTCTTCCACTTCCCATCTTTCAAAATATGTAATTCCACTTTCTTTGGATCCTTCAATCCTACCGGCGGCAACTGGGCTGTCAATTTTACTTTACCTTTCGACAGGGTGTACATTGACCATAATACCGGCCCGAAACTATTACCTGGTTGGTGTTGTATCTTGTTGCCATCCAGTTCTATGCTGTTCCACCAAAATGTACTTTCATTTTCTTGGCGCATATTATTTTCTAAAGCCACCAATCCATCCAGTTCGCCTGAATGTGAGTTAGTAATTTTTTTGTTTTGTTTATGCAGGTCGGTCGCCAATAGGGTGATTTCTGTTTTACCTTCAAGAGTTTTTGCATTTAATTGAAGTGTAAACTTTTGAAAATTGAAGGAAGCTGGCAAAGAGACTTTTTTATCGGCGATAAACAGTGTACCATCTAAACAAACTCCTGCTGAAATGCCCTGCCCGAAATAACAGGCCGCCTTCACACTTTCCGGGTCGGTAAAATCTTTGATACCGATGGTAAAGCCTGCAGAGCCTCTGTTGTCTTTATTTTTAAAAAGTCCCAGTTCCGTTTTTAACTTAAAATCGCCATCCTCTTTTTTCAAAACATGGGTCAGTAAATGCAATCGCGAATTTTTCTCTATGCCCGAAAATTCTAAACGGTCATTTTTAATTTCCCAATCTTCCATCGGTACGCTCCAAAAATCTTTTCCTATCCAAACACGGTCATTCATGTTTTTAAACGACTTTTTGAAACTATTTTTTCGAGGTGCTTCTAGAAACATATTCTGCGCCAGTAACTTATTAAATGGCGGAAAAACCGTTGGTGCCAGTATGCTCAATCCCATTAAAAATTTCCTTCTTTTAAACTTCATGAGAAGTAACTTTATTTCTTAGCAAATAATATATTGGGTCTTTTAGGTTTTTCCTGGGCTGTGTATTGCCAGAATGAAAAACTTATTAGAATGGTTAACAAAGCAATGCTAAAAAGTGATTTTTTCATTATTCACACCAATTAAATATCTTTTTGAATTTTCCAGAATTAAAGTAACCCCAGTATGCCGGCCCATCGGAGATGAAAAGTTATGAAAACATTGATGTTTTCAATACCGGTTCGTTAACCCGTTAACAGATAATATTGCAACTAATACTTATTTTTTCAATTTACTTTATACAGAAAATCATACGATACTATTCTAATTTTAGTTGCTGAACATCTTTATAATCTTTCCCCCGGATTCGCTCAAAGGTTTCAATCATTTCCTTTAATTTTTTCAGATTTGAGTCTGCTAAATTGTGTTGCTGTCCTAAATCCGTTTTTAAATTGTATAACTGGTATTTTTCATTGTTCCCCAGTTCAATATTTACATCTGTATTTATTGCCGGGCCTTTATACGGGGGTATCAATACCCAATCTCCTTTGCGTAAAGCCGTTTTAGAAGTTGCTTCCAATATCAACTCCTTTCTTCCTTTTTGGGTTTTACCTAACAATAAATTCATCAGGTTTTTACTGTCAGGTCCCGAAAAATCGCTTCCAACTAATGAGGCCAGTGAAGAAAGTAAATCAACCTGTGAAATAACAGCATCTGATTTACCGGGTTTAATTTTCCCCTTCCAATAAGTAACAAAAGGCACACGGGTGCCTGCTTCAAAGAGGCTGTATTTACCACCCCTGAGTGGTCCGGCCGGTCGGTGATCACCCAGTTTTTCTACAGCATTATCGTAGTATCCGTCATTTAACACAGGACCGTTATCACTTGAAAAAAATATTAGTGTATTGTCCATTATACCTTCAGCTTCCAGGGTTTTCAATAATTCACCAATACACCAGTCTGCTTCTATAATCACATCGCCACGGGGTCCCATTCCTGAGCTGCCAACAAAGCGTAGATTGGGAGTTCGGGGTACATGCGGTTGTTGCATGGAATAATAGAGGAAAAATGGTTTTTCTTTATTGGTTTTAATATACTGTTGTGCTTCCAACAAAAAAACATCTGCCATTTCTTCATCCACCCATTTAGCGGCCTTGCCACCTTTCGTGAAACCGATACGGGGAATACCATTTACGATACTGTTATTATGACCATGGTGCCATTTCATTTTTAATAATTCCGGGTTATCTAATCCGGTTGGTTCACCTTCAAAGTTTTTAGTGTAATCAACAGCAATCGGATCATTGGGATCGAGGCCCACCACATTTCCATTTTTAATATAGACAGTAGGTACTCTGTCCTGGGTCGCCGCCATAATGAAACTATAGTCAAAACCAACTTCATTGGGGCCGGGAGATATATGCTTGTTCCAATCTGCATTTCCATCACCCAAACCCAGGTGCCATTTACCTACAATCCCGGTATGATATCCTTTGCTTTGGAGCATTTTCGGAATGGTCAACTGATTGGTATCTATTAAAAGAGGTGCAGTGCCGGGAAGTATTTTTGCATCTTTATTACGCCAGGGATAGGTTCCTGTTAATAAAGCGTACCTGCTTGGGGTGCAGGTAGAAGAAGAAGCATAGCCATTTGTAAACTTTAAACCACCATTAACCAGTTTGTCCATGTTAGGTGTCTTAATCCTTGTTGCCCCATAAGCACCCACATCGCCATATCCTAAATCATCTGCATAAATAAAAATAATATTGGGGTGAGATTGAGCAACAGCTTTTTTTTGTGCATTACAAATTTTTACCGGATAGCAGGTTACCAGTAATATAATTGAGAAAATAAACAATCGAAAAAAGTATCTTTTTAGACTCATGATCTGCTTGTATAATTTTTTAAAGGTTATTTTTAATAACCATTCTTTGATCCTTTGTGCATTAACCACAACGGCAACTCAAGTCTCATACTTAAATCACTCCTCATTAGTTCTGTATCCGGGGAGATATTATTTCACCATCTCAAACGTTTGCGAGTAGTCTGGCATCTTACCGCTTTTCCACATTTCCGCATCTTTTTCTGTATAAAACCATAATGGGGTAATATGGGTGCGGCTCCATTTCTCTGTTTCAGAAATCATCTGCTTAAGCCGCTCAGGATACTGGCTGCTGAGATCTTTCATTTCTTCTATATCCTCTTTTATATTAAACAAAAGCCATGGCTCATTGCCCATACGGGTTATTTTCCATTCGTCTTTTCTTGCGCCAACATCGCAATAACCAAAGCGATAACGCAACGCATAGATCATATCATTTTTGTGTGGGTTCTGCCCGGCTATGATATCTTTCATAATATCCTTTCCATCCAGCTTTTTGCCTGCTGGAATGTTAGCTCCGGCTAAAGCAGCAAATGTTGGATAAAAATCAAGCGCTGAAACCCAATAATCAAAACGCTTTCCTGCCGGCACATTACCTGGCCAATGAAAAAACATGGGCACCCGGTATCCACCTTCCCAGGTATCGCCTTTTACTCCTCTCAGTGGCGCATTGCTACCGCCATGATTTGGCTCGGCACCGTTGTCGCTCAAAAAAACAATTAAAGTATTTTCAAATTGCTTATTGTCTTTTAATGCCTGTACTATTTTCCCAACCCCACGGTCAACTGCGTACACCATGGCAGCATAAATACGGCGTTTTTTATCGGCAATATTTTTAAATACTTTAAGGTCTTCTTCCTTTGCTTCCATGGGTGCATGTGGGGCATTGTAAGCCAGGTATAAAAAGAAGGGCTTCTTTTTATCTGTTGCATCTTTTACCATATTTACTGTTTCTCTTGATAAGGCGTCCGTCATGTATTCGGTTTCACCAACCACATCTTTACCATTGTGCTCCAGGGGAGTCAGGTACACATTTATTTCATCTTTAGTATGTCTCTGGGCTATTAAGTTTGCATAGGCTTTGCTATACTTCTCCGGGAAATATTGATGACCTCCTCCAAGAAATCCGTAATAGTTATCAAAGCCACGGTTGTTCGGATGATTTTCAGGTGTGAAACCTAAGTGCCATTTACCTATTGCTCCGGTATAGTAACCAGCTTCCTGCAAGGTGGTACTCAGGAAAGTTTCTGTAACCGGTAAACCAAACTTCTCCAGTTTATTTCCATCATGCAGGTTATATGGTGTGCCGGTAACCTGCGGATAGCGGCCAGTAATAAAACCTGAACGACTTGGTCCGCAAAAAGGATGAGCAACATAAGCAGAAGTTAAAACGGTTCCGTTATTGGCTAATTGATCTATGTTAGGAGTAATTATATCTTTTGACCCATTGAAACCAACATCGGCATAACCGAGGTCATCACACATAATCACAATAATATTTGGCCTCTTATTTTGTGCTAAAAGATCAGAAAATTGCAATAAAATAAAGGCTGGTATAAAAAGGCTAAGGCGTTTAATTGTATTCATGATAATATTATTGCGTAATTGTGAAAACTAAACATGTAACGACAGTGTGTACGTTTAATTTAAAATCCGAAAAAATTGTATCCCTTATTATTGCCACAACTTGATATTTGCTATTTCATTATCAACCGGTCAATCTTGCTCCGCTGGTGATTTTATTATGAAAAGAATTTCATCCGCATTAAAATAAAACCAAAAATTCAGATCCAGGCTTGTGGTACTTATCCTTTAGTAACAGTATTTTACCTTCTTTTTATTTGCCTTGTGGAAGTTTGGCGAATTAAAAAGCAAAGGAATTCTGCAACAATAAGAGGACTAGTCAGTTCAGCTATTACGATTCGGTATTATAAAACTATTTTAATTTCATAGCCATCGGCAACCAAACAGTCATATCGGTTTTACCACGGTTGCCCCATGTATAGTATGGAATCAACCGAACCGGAACTTTCGTTGTTACTTCTTTGGCTACCGGGCGATACAATTGATCAGACCAATCTTTTTCCTTTACAGCTATTGCTTCACCAGAAAGAACAGTAATTCCTCCTAACAGATTTTTATCATACCGGGGCATCAGCTTAATATCTGAAGGAATATTTACCTCAAGTATGCCAATATCTTTTGGCAGATCCACCGACTCCAAACAATACACAATCGGCCCACGTTTAATGGCAACTTGCTGGCGTGTCGCTTCCACAAAAGGGTTGGCTTCTATTTGTATAGCATTCATTGGAATATTCAATTCAACTACGTCTCCTTTATTCCATGTTCGTTTTAGATCGAAATAATCGCCGGGCTTAAGCGTACCTGCAACAGGTTTGCCATTTACTTTTACAGAAGCGGTTGTTGCCCATCCAGGAATACGCAGCATTAATGAGAAATCTTTTTTGATCAGCAAAATCAACAACCATCTTTCACCAATCCATTCCATGGATAATCAGTTTGCTGCGTTAGCTTTATTGCTGACTCCATCCTGCTAATTTTGTATTCAATATCATTACTGCCGTACAGGTTTACCCAAACACCTTTTTCCGAAGTGGTATAGGCATAGGTGCTCATTTCAGAAATGGTACGAATAATATTAGGCGGGCAGCAAAAAACAGACAGCCACGGGCTGCGCATACCACTGTCTTTTGTGTTGTTGGGGTTGCCAATTAAATGCCTGCAGCGGGTTGGTATAAAAATAATGTTCGCCATCCTGCGACATACCTGCAATAGCGCTGTTGTAAAACGTCAGTTCCATCTGGTCTACAAAGCGGGCTTCGCCACTGGTAAGAAACATACGCCAGTTCCACATGCCATTACCAATGTTGCAGCAGCTTTCGTTGTATGCGCCAATACTGGGCAATTCAAAATCTTTTCCAAACGATTCAGCAACCTTATCGCGGTTTTTTGATAATCCAAAATGATGTGTACCTGTGGCTCCGGTTACATACATTTTCTTCGTTACTATATTAGTCCAGATCTTTTCAAGCACAGCTCAATAATTCTTTGTCACCGTTTCGGCATAAATATCGGCTACCCCTGCGTATAAATAATTTGCCATCACCGCATGTCCTACCGCTTCGGTCTCTTTACGAAAAGGTGTTCGGTTTTGTGCATAATCCAGGCCAAAACCATCCGGTCCGCCATCCTTTGCTGTACCGCGGCCATTGAGGAATGTAACTGCCAGGTCGAGGTATTTTTTTTCGCCGGTTGTCCGGTACATTTCTACCAGGCCCATCAAGTGTGTATCGTTCAGGTTTAGTCCTGCCAGTTCGGGGGTAGATACTTTAAATTTTTCATATAGCATGTTGCTCACCTTTTTTGCAATGTCCAGAAAATTGGTTTTACCCGTAATTCTGATAATGCACACAGGCTGCCGTCATCAGGTGACCAAAATTGTAAAACTCATGATCGCCGGCACGGGTAAACCGCTCATTTTTTTGTTTGAATTCTTTTTAGTAATTCCTGCTAACAAATTCTTAGGGCTCAGCTTTATTTCCGAAGGAATCTTTACTTCAAGAATTCCAATGTCTACACCACCTTCTCTTGCCCAGCGATTGTTATTTCCCATGTGAGAGGTGGCGCCTAATATCCATAATCTTACTTCGCTGGATGCATTGCCGCCCAGCACGGGTCTGTCCTGCACCAGTATTACTTTTAATCCTGCTCTTGCAGCAGTAATGGCGCAGCATACGCCTGCCAAACCACCACCGGTAATAGCCAAATCGCCACTTAATTCTTTTAAAAGGACTTCCCGTTTTTGTCCACCACTTTCAATAATCATGTAACATTATTTTACGGTAAGAATATGGTGAATTCCTTTATGATTTTATTGGCATCATCATTTGAGATCATAAATAAATTGAAGTGTTTACCAGATATTAATGATTCTTAGCCAAGTTCCCCCTCCATCCCGCATCCATCATTTTCAAAAGTTTTTTTAAAACTTTTGGATTCTTGTTTGCAATATTTATCGTTTCCGCTGGATCCTTTTTATGATCATATAATTCTGTAAATATTGGAGATAACTGCAGATTGGCTGTATCTTTCCAAACGATTAGGCGATAGCGATCTGTTTTCATGGTATAACCCATCAATCGTTTTTCAAATAGATCCCTGTCCCATTTATCTTTTTGCTGATTGATAATTTTTGTTTCTACTTCTTTTATGAGTGGGCCAAAATAAGTTTCCCGCATGCCGGGAGAAAGCGGGTTAGCAGCCCATTCCCTCAATGCAGGATCAGGAAATAAACTGAATGCTGCTTGCTTCCATTTTAGTTTTGGGTTGTTTAATAAAGGTACAAGGCTTTGTCCTTCTACTGTACCGGGTGTTGCAATTCCGGCCAGGTCGCAAAGCGTAGGATAAATATCTACCAACTCTACCAACGCTTCTGTTGTTTTGCCCCGATTTTTATCGGGCATATCTGGTGTTTGAATAAGCAAGGGCACCCTTGTTGCAATTTCGTAATTGGTTGCTTTGCCCCAAATACCCATTTCGCCTAAGTGCCACCCATGATCGCTCCATACTATAATAATGGTATTATCATAAACACCTGCTTCTTTCAGCGCAGCAATCATACGACCTATTTGTGCATCTACATACGTGACACAAGCCAGGTAGGCATGTTTTAGTTTTACTGCCAACTCATCGTTAATCGGCCCTTCTTTAGGTACGCCATATCTTGTGCGCAACTCAAACGATGCATGAAGCCCCATTGCTGCACCACCTATCGGGCCATTTACTTGTGTGGTTAATGGAATTTTACTTTCATCATACATATCCCAATACTTCTTTGGCATTTGCCAGTTAAGATGTGGTTTCTTAAAACCCAAACCTAAAAAAAACGGCTTGTCTCCTTTTGCAAGCATATCCTTCATAGTGGCAATAGCCAAATCGGTATTGTACCCGTCATCATAGGTATGATCCGATACATCAGCATATTCATAAACAGGGCCGCTTGCTAAACCAAACTTTGCTGCTTCGCCATATTTAGCAACCATGTCTTTCATATCCTTCTTAAACATTTCCTGGTTTTCTTTTAAAGCAAATCCACCAGGAAGCGGGGGATGCTCTATACCCACTTTATCAGTGGCCGGTTGGCGGCTCCATGATAATTCCTCATCGGTATAACCGGGATGAAATATTTTACCGGTATAAACTGTTTCGTAACCATTGGCACGAAACTGTTGCGGCAGCGTAACGATAGTTGGATTATTATCGCGGAAATAACTATAGTTCTCAATAATATGAATTGTTTCCGGTCTTGCACCCGTCATTAAACTGGCACGGGAGGGACTGCAAATGGCCTGCTGGCAATAAGCCCTGTTGAATTGTAATCCATTTTTAGCTATTGCATCAAGGTTTGGCGTAATAGCAATTGTAGAGCCATAGCATCCTAACTCCGGACGAAGGTCATCAATGCCAATGAAAAGAATATTCGGTTTTTTTTGTGCGTGACTGAAGACAGTCGCGAGGAATAGAAAAATTATGCTTAGTATTTTTTTCATCTTTCCGAATTAGGAATATTCAGATTTATTTATCCCAGATTACTGGTAACCAAACAGTCATTTCACCATTTCCACGATTACTCCATGCGAAATAGGGAATAAACTGTGCTTTGTATTTTTTCCATCCGGTTGTTGCCATCGGTTGATACATTTTCTTAGTGGTAGTAGGATGTAAGAATACATCAGCCGAAATAGTTGTTACTCCTCCTAAAAATTCGGGTTTATAAGTTGAAGTTAATTTTGACTTTACAGGAAGATAAACATCCAGTATTTTATTTTCCTTTGGAATATCGGCAGATTCCAAACAATATACTACAGGACCTCTCTTTATAGTTGTTTGATTCCGTACTTCTTCAATTAAAGGATTGCCTTCTATTAACTGCACTTCCATTGGCATGTTCAATGTAATTACATCTCCTTTTTTCCAAGCTCTTTCGATAACCGCATACTCACCTGGCATTGCATTAACACCGGCATCTTTTCCATTTACCATTATTTTTGAACCCTTAGCCCAGTTGGGAATACGAAATTGAATATCGAATGAAGTATTCTTACATTCTTGTACAGTAAATTTTACAGCACCATTCCAGGGGTATTGTGTTTCCTGTGTTAATTGAAAAGCAGAACCATCCAATAAATGTGTATTTAATTTGTTGCCACCGTACAAGTTAACGGTAATTCCATTTTTAGAAAGACTATAGGCCCAGGCAGAAACAGATGCGATGGTTCTAACCAAATTTGGCGGACAACAAAAGCAATCCAAATAGTCTTGTCGTTCAGGATACTCTGTATTCATTTTTGAATAATCTCGTGCCCCTTCTATTTTACGCAATGGATTACCATAATAATATTTTTTTCCATCGAGGCTTATACCGGAAAGAGAACTGTTATATAATACCAATTCCATTACATCGGCATATTTAGCTTCCCCATGTACACCGAGCATTCGGTAGCTAAACATAGAATTACAAATATTGGCACAGGTTTCATTATAAGCGGTCATGTTGGGCATCATATATTCATCTATAAATCCTTCCTCAATTTTGTCTCTGTTTGTAGATGCTCCGTAATGCGTTTGCCCCACTGCGCCTGTTACATACATTTTTTTATCTGTAACATTTTCCCAAAGCCTGTCCAATGCATCAATTAATTCTTTTTCGCCAGTTTCAGCATATACATCTGCCGCACCGGCATAATAATATAAGGCAAGTACAGCATGTCCTACAGCTTCCGTAGATTGACGTAGCGGTGTACGTTCCTGTACCATATCTCCAATGGGATATCCAACCGTGGCAGGATTTTCTTCTACTTTATATTTGCCGCGGTTGTTAATGAACTTCACGGCAAGCTCCAGGTATCTTTTGTCTTTTACAGTGCGGTATAATTCTACTAAGCCCATGATCTGTGTTTGGTTAAAACCGAACCGGCCATAAAATTTACTTTCAGGCATAAAAACCGCATAAAGCAAATCGGCTTGTTTGAGAGCAATATTTAAAAAGTTTTTTTGCCCGGTTACCCTGTAATGAATACTGGCACTTGTAAACAGGTGCCCGCAATTATACATTTCATGGTACTTGCGGTTTTCATAGCGGTCTACCTTAGGGTCTATTTGAATTTTAGTGTGGATGTAGCCATCTGGCTCCTGTGTTTTTCCAATTATATCAATATACTCATCTAGCTTTTTTAAAATATTTTTATCTCCATTTTGAGCATACACATAAGTTAATGCTTCCATGTATTTGTAAAAATCGCCATCGTGCCAGGCAAAGCCCTTATGTTCACCTTTTTTAAGGCCTGCAGCAATTTTAAAATTATTTAACCCATGACCAATATCGCCATCCAGTAAACTACCCATGTAAGGCAGCATTGCTTCTTCGCATAATTTGAACTTATCAGCCCAAAAACCGGTGGTCCATCTGCAATCACCAATGTTGATACTTTTTAGTTTTATATAAGGGCTTTCACCATTATTTATAACTCCATTTTTTTGTGAAAGGCTATTTAATGACATGCAAATAATAAATACTGCAACAATTGTTTTTTTCATATAGAAATTATTAAATCGTTTACCTTAAAATTGAAACTTTAGAATAAAAATCAAGTAGGACAGAGATGCAAGTTTACCAAATAAAGCCGCTACGGAATTGACAATTCTTACCTCATACATGCTAAATATTACCTTTGGCAATTTCACTAATCAGCTTTAGGGCGAATTAAAATTATAATGATAGCTCTTCCTGAACCTGGCACTAAAAGGAGGAGCTTACTTAAGCATTGAGGTTTAGCGAAAAATATTTGATTCCATATTTTTTTCAAAGAAAAAAAATACCAAAGATAGAAATCCCCGGTATTGATACTGCTTAATTAAAAGATTGCTGCTTTACAAATTGCAAGGCCCTTATTTTAGTACCCTGTATTTTGGGCCAATCCTACTTTTTCAATTTCTGCGGTTGGAATTGGCAGATAATAATTCTGGGTACTAAATGACCTGTCTTCAATGAGCACCCCATTGATACGGGTAAGTGTGCCATTTGCATCTAACTGCCCTGCTGCGTTTACTTTTTTCCATTGAACACCCATAACGTCCTGACCCAATTTGCTAGCATCAGTCCATCTTCTTAGATCAAAATAACGATGGCCCTCAAAAAACAATTCCATCTGCCTTTCATATTTAATGTCATTCAGTAGATTTGTTCCTGTTGAATTGATAGCAGTCAAGTTCACTCGCTGAGCTGTTTTGTTAGCATAAGTTCTTGCTTCTGCTTCATTCCCCAGGTGATAAAGCGCCTCAGCATAATTCAAATAGATTTCGGCCAACCTGATTAATGGATAAGGTCTTTTGGGAGACTGTTGCAAGTCAACAGTTATAGATTCGTCCATAAACTTTCGCAGGTTATACCCAGTAGCCGCATAATGGTTTGGTGGTCCGATATCTTTACTATCTAACCCGCCCGGAGTCCAGTATTCCAGAGGCTTGTTTCTAAAATTAGCTCCCTGGTAAAGAATATTGGCATAGAAACGTAGTTCTCTGTTAGCATACATATCGTTATCATCATAACCGCTACCTGCTTCATTTATATGCAAACCATTAGCCATTTTAAATTCCTGCACAAAAGTATGATTGGGATTACTAAGACCCCAACCATTTGCACTAACAGGGCCAAGGGATTTGTCGGGCAATGTATTAAAGTCGTTGGGAGTGGTTGAAAACTCGGGACTGTAGGGGCGTCCAAGAATAAGTTCTGAACCTGGCGCTAAAAATATTTTTTGGTAATCAGTTGGGGTAGTAACCGGAATCAGCGAATAAGCATTTAAATCAATCACCGCCTTTGCAGCTTTTGCTGCATCCTCCCATTTAGTTGTTACCGGGTAGTCGTATAAAGCCCCTCTTGGTGCAGAGGTATTGGCCGGATCGTGCAACGGACTCGCAGCATATAGCAATACCCTGGATTTTAAAGCCAGGCAGGCACCTTTTGACACCCGGCCAAACTCAGCACCACCTCTTGTTCCCGGTGGGATTAAATTTGCAGCTTCGTCTAATTCTTTCACAATAAAGTCAACACATTCTTTATAAGAATTTCTATCCCGCTTAAAATCATCTGTTAAAGAAAATGGTTTATCTATTATAGGGACCCCTGCATAAAAGTTGATAAGTTTCATGTAAGCATAAGCTCTCAAAAATTTCATCTCACCTTTTAAAACCGCAACTTGTTCCGGGTTTGAAATGCTTACCGGAGATCCTTCGATATTAGTCAGAAAATCATTTGACTTACCAATAAATCTGTAATAAGTATCCCACAGGTTTCGAAAAAAACCCTGGTCGTTAGGAGTAATGGCGGACCGTGTTATTTTGTAATTTTGAGGAACAAAATGGAACCAGCTTTCATCGGAAGCGTTTTCAATACCCATTCTCCTTGTCCACCAATCTTCAAAATTCATTCCCCAGCTATCGGTTACATTGTAATTGTAAAAAAGTAATTTTCCCGTCAGGTCAATATTTGAAAACAGATCCGCCTCTGAATAAGCATCTCCCGGTTTTGTATCCAGGACTTTTTTACAACCCAGAAAAGTTGTAAAAAGTGCTATCCCTGTTATTAATATTATTTTTTTCATTTCTCTTTTATTTAATTTTTTAAAAATTAATATTTGCGCCAAAACTAAATGTCTTCAATGGGGTGTAGTCACCATTACTGAACGTATTTGCCGTTTGATATGTAGATGCTTCAGGATCCAGGTGCTTAATCCTGGAAACAGTAAACAAATTGGTTCCTCTTACAAATACCCTGATTCCTGCATATTTGATCAGTGATGTTGGAACCGTGTAGGCAAGTTCTACATTTTTGAGCCTGATAAATGCAGCATTATGCATCCACACGTCGGATAATTTTGCATTGAACACATCTTGCGCAATATATGCCCTGGGGTACTTCGCATTTGTATTTTCCGGCGTCCATCTATCATCGAAAAGAAATTGCGGTCTGCTTCCTTCTCCATCAAAAAGAACCGGGATCTCTGCCTTTGCCTGGCCCTGGAACAATACGCTAAACTCAAATCCCTTATATTCCAAACCACCCATAACACCATATTGAATTTCCGGAATTGCGGAAGTATACTTCCGGATCTGGTCAGCAGAAGTTATTTTCCCATCACCATCTGTATCGAGATATTTTACATCTCCGGGCTTGGTTCCTGGTAATTTAGCTGCGGTCTTATCTACATCAGCCTGATCTTTAAAAAGGCCGGCGGATGGCCAGATTACATAAGAATCTATTGGGCGGCCTTCTTGTTTTCTCCAAGCCGGAACATTCGCTGCTTCATCCAGGTAAATGACCTTGTTTTTTGCCTGAGTAATGTTTCCTCCAAAATAGTAACTCAGATCACCAGCCTTATCCTTATAGGTCAACTCTACTTCAAAGCCATAATTATTTACTTTACCAATGTTTTCCTGCGGAAGAGTCAGCGCTGCATACGCAGGGATAGATGCATTTCGTTGTACTAATATGTCCGTTCTCTTTTGGTAGTAGTAATTGATATCACCTGTAAGTTTATTATTAAGGACTGTGAAATTCAATCCGATATTTTTCATATCCGCCCTCTCCCAGGTTATATCCGGATTAGGGACATTCGCACTTAGAAAAGTATTTGTTCTCGATGGAGATTCGCCAAAGATGTAATAATTGCCATAAAGTGCGTTTGGAGTTCCTCCATAATTATATCTCGTCAGGTATTGAAAGGCTGGTACACGGTCGTTACCCATTTTAGCCCATGAAGCACGGAGCTTTAAGAAGTTTAGCCAGCTACCTGTATTTTGCATGAAACCTTCTTTAGAGATGACCCAACCAACAGAAATACCAGGAAAGGTTCCAAATTGATTTCCTTCGGCGAAATTGCCTGAACCGTCTCTCCGGATCGTGATGTCAACCAGGTATTTTTTATCAAGATCATAGGAAAATGAACCGAAATAATTCACTCTTCCAAATTCACCAGAGAAGCCATTGCTTAATGCACCAATATCACTTCCGGCAAATAAATCGGGATGATCAGCAGATATTAGATCTCTTTTGTAAGCAGAAAAATCCCTGTTTTTTCCACTTATCTGTTCAAACGCTACAAAACCTCCAATTGAATGCCTGGAAAATGTTCGGGAATAGTTTAGCTGACCACTATAATATTCTTCACTGTACTTGCTAAATGATTCCTCTACGCTTAAATAATTTCCTGTTGTGAAGTCAAATCCGGGAACATAGTCATATTCACTAGTATTCTGATTAAATCTGTAAGTATCCCATGTATCGTGAAATAGCTTGCCGTCATTATTTCGCAGCGTAAAAGTAGCGGTGCCGTTGGCGCTTAAGCCCTTAGCCAAAAAGCCCAAATCTACCTTGGTTGTAAAGCGGGATCGTAATTCACTGTCTGATCGTTTATTAAATCCCGAAGCGTTGCTCGACATCAGTCTTGGATTATTACCATTTTCGGCTCCTACACCATATAAGCCATTAGGAAATTGTCCAACACTGGTAGGCAAATTAACCGTTAAATGTTTATAGATACGACCTATGTTTGAACCTGGTTCTTCCCTCTTTCCGCTTATACCTGACAGGTCAACACCAAAATTTATGAACTTATTTACTTTAATATCAAGATTACCCCGCAGCTGATGTTGAATAAATTTTAAGTCTCCTGATTCGAACATTCCTCCCTGATTAAATGTATTGGCGCTAAAGAAATATTTAACGTTTTCGCTACCTCCCGATGCTGAAACACCGTAACGTGATTCCGGCGCCCGGTTTCTCATTGTTAAATCATACCAATCTGTGTTTGGATAATTTATCGGATCTCCTCCTGCTTTGAATTTTGAAATATCATCATTTGAAAATTGCAATGGGTTTCCATAACGCTCATCAATTTCATTCCTGTAAGTTGCATACTGCCATGAATCCATAAACTCCGGAACCCGGGTAAATGATGAAAATGTATGAGAAGTTGTGAAGCTAAATGCCGGCTTACCTGTTTTGCCTCGCTTAGTAGTTACCAGAATTACACCATTGGCAGCACGGGCTCCGTAAATTGCTGCTGCACCATCCTTCAATATGGTAATACTTGCAACATCTCCGGGTGCCAAAAAAGAAAAGCTATTGGTGGGAACTCCATCTACAACTATCAAAGGAGCATTATTATTGAGAGTAGATTTTCCCCTGATCAATATTGAAACAGCGTCAGCATCACCTGCTCCGGGATACCCACCTCTGTCATTGATTATTAAACCCGGTGCTAAACCCGCTAAAGATTTGGAAAGATTTGTACCTGATGATTTTTCAATTGTTGATGCACTTATGGTACTTACTGATCCGGTAAGTTCTCCTCTTTTTTTAGTAGAGTAGCCCACCACCACCACATCTTCCAGGCTCCTTGATTCCCGTTCCAGCGATACATCAAGATTTGATTTGCCGCCAACTGAAATCTCTTTCGCGGACATGCCCACATAAGAAAAAACCAGCGTAGCATTTTGCGCTACATTAGAAATAGAAAAAAATCCATCAGTATTTGTGGTAGTACTCAGATTTGATTTTCTTACACTTACTGTTACACCTGATAACGGGTTACCGGCATCATCCTGAACCTTACCGGAAACAGCAATGTTTTGAGCCAGAGCCTCAAGCTGGCAAATGGCAATGCAGAAAAATGAAAGTCCTAACAGCCTGAATTCTTTAGCTATATTGAAGCCAGCTAATCCAGGAAAGCTGGTTCTATTTTTAAACCTTCGGATTTTTTTCATAATAGCGAGTTGTTATGGTTATTAAATATTTATTAATTTACTTGTCGTCGTTATTTTTTACAGGGTAGAAGTCCATCCGACTTGTATCTATGAAGCACTGAAATAATACTTATGAAATATTTTTTGTCAAACGATAAAGCCTAACAAATTCAACTTGCTTCATTAAGTTTCATTATGGATACATTGCTTAACTCCAATCAATAGGTATATATACATTAGAAAAAAAACCTTAGAGATGATTGACCGTTAAATAATATTAAAGCTGATAATACTCCCTTATTACGGTCTGACAAGAATTGTCAGGTTATTAAATTCTTATCCCCAGGTATTTTTACAAAGAGCTTTTTAGTCAGTCGCTTTTCTCTTACACAAAGATGATTGAATTAGGCGGGGAGGTATTTCTGAAAATTATCTTGTATATGCAGGAATTTACCCTATTCAAATTTTCGCACATTTAAATTTGACAACTATAAATCGTTGTCATTTTGGTATAAAGTGAAACATAATATTGTGCTGAAACAATTTATAAGTCAACAATCAAAACCCAAGGAGTTTCAAAACGAATACGCCTACTAATCCGGAAATGCCCATAATCAAAGATTGTATGGTGTAGGTTTTATAAAGAGTAGAAGGAGGAACTTCGTGTAAACGGTTTAGTAACCAGAAAAAACTGGAGTTGGCATGAAATACACAAAAGGAGCCGCACCCAATCATGGCTGCAACCATTTCGGGCGAAATGGGCAGACTTTCTACTATTGGCGCAACCATTGATGCTGTACCCACCAATGACACTGTTATGGACCCGGTTGAAATAGTGAGAATGGAAGCAACAAAAAAAGGAAGCATGAAACCCAAAAAAGGAAAATCAGAAAAAACTTGTACAATATCATTTTGAATTCCTGTTTCTTTTATTACATACCCTAAAGAACCGCCTGCACCTGTAATCATAATAACCAATGCTGATTTTATTATGGCTTGTTCTACTAGCCGGTTAATAGTACTTCTTTTGTCGTTTGTCCTAATTTGAAATAAAGAAATAAAAGCTCCAATAAGAACAGCCACTAAAGGCAAAGAAACAAAGTTGAAAATTTTGCCAACCATACTATCTGTACCAAAGCTGACAAAGGCACCCAACCCAATCAGGATTATCGGCGTCAGAATAGGTAATATATCCAAAAATAAATTGTATTTGTTTGAGATCTGAGTAGCCGAAGGGTCCGGCTGGCTCAGAAGGACAGCGTCACTTATCTTATTATCGTATTCAATCCATGATTTTTTTACAAAAAAAATCACCCAAAGTACGCCACCCACCAATGCAAAAATGCCGACGATTACATTTATCAAGAGCATTCTACCCATGTTCAGGTTTAGCAGGGAAGCCACTGCCATGGGCCCTGGGGTTGGTGGAATTAAGGTATGCGATACTGTTAATCCGGCCGCAAGGGCAAGCCCGATATACAGAACGGGTTTTTTACTTTTTACAGACAAAAATTCTGTTACGGGTCGTAAAAGAATATAGGCAACATCAACAAATACAGGTATCGAAACCAGGTATCCCGTTATTCCCATTGCCCACGGCAATTTCTTTTCTCCCACCCATTTTACGATCCTGTCGGAAATACGAAATGCGCCACCTGTTTCCTGCAACACTTCACCAATAAATGCTCCCAAAATAATGATGACGGCAATCCAGCGTAATGTTTCGCTAAATCCTTTCAACAGTACATCGACAGTTTGTTGGCCACCCATCCCCGATGAAATTCCCAAAGCCAGGGCTATCAGAATTAAAGCAATAAACGGGTGTACTTTCCACTTTGATATGGAAAAAATCAGGAGCAGCAGAAAAAATAACAGGATGGATAAATTAAGAAACAAAATAATTATTTAAAAAGTTTAATTCTAATAGTTTTAAAAGATCTTTTAAAAATAATTGAAATAGAAAGTCTTCATAAAAGTTGGGAAGAATTTCTCTATTTCGACCAACCTAATCATAAATCCTAAGTTGATCGTCTCTAATTATCTGCCAACTCTCCTTGGGACAATTCCATGAATTCAACTGGTGAACCATTGTGCATAATAAATGCTACCCGAACACCCTCTCCCGGTGAAAAAGTATCAAAAAGAATTTCTTTCCCTTCAAATGCCTCTTCCATATTATCTGCCAGGTAAGCCACGTGTGGCAACATTCTTATCATTTCCGGCATAGGACTGTCCAGATCAAACTTAACCCATTCAACAGCAAATTGATCTTTATTAAAATCTGTGTAGTGAATTTTACCGGACTCATAAAAGCCATCCCAATTTATTTCTTTAGTAGTTGGGATTCCTATGAGACTAAATGGATATTTCATCTTCGCTTGTTTTGGGATGGTTGCTTATTAATTGTTGTTTGCTTTTCTAACTTGTTTTATGAGCTCGCTTACTGCCGTAGCATTTTCAGTTATTGTATCCCAGTCCTCTGTTTGAATGAGTGAGCGGTTTGCAATCCAGGAACCACCAATGGCTGAAATATGAGGTGACTGAAGATAGGTCTTTGCATTACCGGGATTGCATCCCCCGAGAGGAATAAATTTTAATCCTAAATGCTGGTAAGGCGCTACCATGTTCGTAAGAAGATCAATACCACCTGATGATTCGGCTGGAAAGTATTTCATTAATTGACACCCTTGCTCAATGGCTATTTCAATATCACTTGGTGTCATTATGCCTGGTGCAAAAGACAAACCTTGTTTGCAGGCCTCAGCAATAATTTTTGGGTTGCAACCCGGCGCCACTGCGAAATCGGCGCCCGCGTCAATTGCAGCTTTAACCTGGTCAGTATTTATCACTGTTCCAAAACCTAAAATTATTTCCGGTAATTCTTTTTTAATGACATATGCAGCTTCAAATGCCACCGGTGTACGTAGTGTTAATTCTATGATACTGACACCACCTTTCAGCAATGCTTTTGCAACTGGTACTGCATGACCTAAATCGTCGATTATTAAAACCGCTATGATACCAGAATCATAAATTTTATTAATTATCTCAGGCTTCATTGCCCGTTGGATTAATGTTTTCATTTTGCTGCATTATTTTTTTTTCGCTCTATAAAAACTTATTGCTGAGTATTTTTTGTTATAAAGGATTTGGTATTGTCTGGTTTGAAAAGAAATCAGAGCCTGGTCCTGCAGCAAAGAAAACAGAATAGCCCTGCAATACTTTAGTGAATATTATCCTTTGCTTACATTTACTTACCCTACTACCGTATTGACTTTTTAAAAAACCTTTTACAGGTAAAATAATGTAAGTAGAGGGTAAGTTTCGATACCTCAAAGCCGTTAAATTGAATTTTCTTTGATGTTGTTAAGGGTTGGTTGCCATCTAAATTCTTTAGTAGCCTTTGTTTCAAATTTTTATAACTCAACCGATAAATGTTATAAAGAGTGCAGGCAAACAGTAAGTATTTAAAAAATTTCAAAGCTTGTTAAGCTGTGTTGGACTTTTGATTACTGCTATATGAAAATTATGACCAACTCAACCAAAAAAACCAAATAACGGTTATCATGAAAATAACAACGATTGAAACATTTGTTTTATCCGACCAACTTCAAAACAGTTTTTTCTTTTCCCAATGGGCATATAATGAAAGGCGCATTTGCATAGTAAAGATTACAACTGATAGTGGAATTTGCGGATGGGGTGAAGGATATGGTCCCGCTGATGTTTTGGAGGCCGGCATCAAATTATTAACGCCGCTCCTAATAGGTAAAAATCCAATTTCACAGGAAACTCTTTGGTTTGAGATGTATAGAAAGACGCTTGATTTTGCCCGCAAGGGTATTTTAACCGCGTCACTCAGCGCTATGGATGTAGCACTCTGGGATATTAAAGGTAAAGCACTGAATTTACCGGTAAGTGTTCTCATGGGGGGGCAACATCGTTCCCGGGTAGTACCCTATGCAACTGGTTTGTACTTTTCTGAAAGTGAGAAACTGGCAGAAGATTTCGCGGCAGAAGCCAAAGACTATGTAGCGCAGGGATTTAAAGCTATTAAAATGAAAGTGGGGCTTTCCATCAAAGAAGATTTTGAATTGGTGAAAACTGTAAGGGCGTCCATTGGAGATGATATTAAATTAATGGTGGATGCCAATCATGCCTATTCCTTACGGGAAGCCAAAGAACTGGCAAGATTAATAGAACCTTTTAATATTGGTTGGTTTGAAGAACCCATCTCTCCGGAATTTTATGATCAATATTGTGAACTAAGGAGCCGGACAACTATCCCTATTGCGGGTGGAGAATGTGAGTATTTACGATATGGCTTTCATCATTTGTTGAAAACCGATTGTGTTGACTATTTACAGGTGGACATTTGCGGTGCAGGAGGTTTAACAGAGGCAAAAAGAATTGCCACACTGGCCAGTACTTATGGTGTTGAAATAATACCTCACGTTTGGGGAACAGGCATTGCTTTTCATGCAGCCCTGCACTTTATAGCCAATTTAGAACCTGTACCCGGAAGGCTATTCAATCCAGACCTTTATATTGAATACGACCGCACAGAAAATGAAATACGGGAAACCCTGACATTTCCCTCCATCACCATGAAAAATGGATACATTGATATTCCGCAAAGGCCCGGATTGGGAATAGAAATAAATGAAGAAGCGTTAATTCAATTTTCAGAAAAAATACTTGTATAAAATTTATAATCATTTAGCCACATGGATTTTGGATACCTCAAATTATATATTGGTGGCAAATTAGTAGATGCTGCCGATGGACAACGCAAAGAAATCATTTGCCCTGCTAACGAAGAAAAGGTAGCAGACATAGCCTGGGCTGGAGCAACGGATGCGTTGCTTGCTTTGGACGAAGCTAAAAAGGGCTTTGAATACTGGTCAACTCTATCATTGTCTGTAAGAACTGAATGGATGTTAAAGCTCAGGCAAGCAATTTTAGCAAAGGAAGAGCTTTTACGTCAAGGTATCATCCATGAAATGGGTAAGACTTATACCGGCGCCTGGGAGGATATTGAGGCATTAGTAAACGGCCTCGAGTGGTACCCATCAGCCATGAAACATTTACGTGATGAACAAATTCCTGATTATGAAAATTCACATACACACAAAATGGTTCACCAACCAGCAGGTGTGGCAGTAGCTTATTTGGCATGGAACTTTCCATTACTTAACGTTGGTTTTAAAATAGGCCCTGCATTGGCAGCTGGTTGCAGTTTGATTATTAAACCATCGGAATTGTCTCCTGTTTCTTCTTATTTGCTGGGACAAATTCTGCACGATATTGAATTTCCGGCGGGTGTAATTAATATTTTAACAGGCCCTCCTGAGGTAGTGGCCACCACGATGACAAAAAGTAAAATCCCACGTGTTGTTACAATGATAGGTTCTACCAACACAGGAAAGAAAGTTATCGCTGATAGCTCTACAACAATTAAGAAGTTAAGTATGGAGCTGGGTGGCAATGCACCATTTATTGTTTTTGATGATGCAAATATCAATGCCGCCCTTGATCTGGCAATTGGTATTAAATTCGGAAACGCCGGGCAAATTTGCGTAGCTGCTAACCGGTTCTTTATTCACAAAAATATATACGACAAATTCCTGGCGTCGTATGTGGAAAGGGCAAAAAAATTAAAATTAGGTTTCGGATCAGATGAGAAACCTGATATGGGACCAATGGTAAGCAGGGCTGCACGGGAACGTATGCAAATGGTAATTAAAGATGCCCTTGAAAAAGGTGCTAAGCTGGAGACCGGTGGAAAAATTCCTGAAGGCTTTAATAAGGGATACTGGTTTGAACCAACGGTACTAAGCAATATAACGGTTGACATGAAAGTTTATAAAGACGAAACATTTGGGCCTATTGCGCCTTTTATGTCTTTTGAAACCGAAGAAGAAGTATTGGCGTTAGCTAATGATACGGAATATGGGTTGGCCTCTTATGTTTTCACAAATGATCACAAGCGGACAGAAAAATTTGCAAAAGAACTTCAGTTTGGAGAAATACACTTCAATGGTGTTAAATATGCCATCTATTTACCGCATGGTGGAATTAAGAATAGCGGAATTGGCTATGATTGTTCTCATTTAGCCCTGGAAGATTATCTCGTCAAAAAAAGAGTTACAACCACTATTTAATACTTAACCTGATTTAAATCAAATCATTGCTTTTATGGAAGTCTTTTTGCCGTTTCTGCTAGTTATAGTTGCCAGTATATTTCAGGGAAGTTTTGGAGTAGGTATGAAATATATGTCGCCACTCAAGTGGGAGGCATGGTGGTTAGTACACGTTACTATAGCCATGATTATTTTTCCAATTGGCTGGGCATTAACAGCAGTGCCAAACTTATTTGGCATCATTGCCGATTCACCAAGGAACGCCATTTATTTAGGCGTTTTGTTTGGCTTTTTATGGGGAGTTGGCGGTATATTATTTGGAAAGAGTATTCCTTACATTGGCATATCACTTACATATGGAATTGTAATGGGCCTTGCTGCTTCAGCAGGATCTTTGATTCCCCTTTTCCAGACAGAAAACGTTTCCTCAAATCCTGCACTTCCTTATATTTTATTTGGTGTCTCAGTTATGCTTGTAGGTGTTATTATCACAGCAAAAGCCGGCATACAACGTGATGCTTTAAAAGAAAAAACAACTGATTCAGCAAACATTACAAAGGGCATTTTAATTGCCGTTACTTCGGGTGTATTATCTGCATTACTCAATGTTGGCTTTGCGAATGCAACCCCAGTGGCCAAAACAGCAGAAGCAGCCGGTGTAATTACCCGAAACAGTAGTTTGGCTGCCTGGGTGGTAGTGCTTTTGGGTGCATTCGCCATGAATGCCGTTTATGCTATCTTTTTATTAATCAAAAATAAAAGTTGGAGTTCTTTTAAAGTTGCCCATTCTAAAAAAGCATATCGCTGGTCAATTATTGCCGGATTATGTTGGTTTGCAGCACTGGGAATTTATGGACAGGGCTCAGCCCTGATGGGAGAAATGGGCCCCATTGTAGGTTGGCCTATTCTACTTGGCCTTTCACTTATTATTAGTAATGTTTGGGGTTACTTTTCAGGCGAATGGAAAAATGCTAAAAAGCCATTTCAATTATTATTAACCGGGCTTGCAGTATTGATTTTGGCAAGTATAATACTTGGGTATTCGAATACAATAGAGTAATGAAACAAAAAATTGTTGGATATGGTGAACTATTGTTACGATTGACTCCTGTTGAATATGGTGGGTTAATTGAGCAGTCAGACGCTTTAAAAATGGCCTATGCTGGCGCTGAAGCCAATATCATTTGCGATTTAGCCATACTGGGACATAAAACTGCGTTTATAACAGCTTTACCTGAAAACTCTTTAGGAAAAAAAGCAAATCAATTCCTGCAGGGCTTTGGAGTGGCAACTGCTTCGGTTATATGGAACAAGGGCAGGCTTGGAACTTACTATATTGAGCATGGTTCTTCCATACGTGGATCCCGGGTAACTTATGATAGGGAAGATTCCATAATTACGAAAACAAAAATTTCAGATAAACAATGGGATGCCTTTTTTACTGAAACCGCAATTTTTGTTTTGACAGGAATTACTCCGGCGCTTTCACAAACTTGCAGAGATAATATTAAAACAGCGCTTGAATTATGCAAATCCAAAGGCATAAAAGTTGTTTTTGATTTAAACTATCGGCGTTCACTTTGGGAAAAGCAAGAAGCAAGGCGTTCTTTTGATTCAATTCTGCCTTTCGTGGACGTGCTTTGTGCCAATGTAGGTTCTGCATACGATGTGTTCGATGTCAAAACGACTAATATTGATGATTATGATTCCTTAACAACAGCTACTAAAGAAGCCTCAGTCGCATTGAGTGAATTGGGAGATTTTGAATGTATAGCTATGTCAATGCGGTTACAATCGAATGCCAATAATAATGAGTTAGGCGGGATGATAAGAAAAGGAAATGATTATTGTTTTAGTGAATCAATTCCAACAAATATTATTGATCGGTTGGGAGGTGGCGATGCATTTGCCGCTGCAACTATTCATGGAATTTTGAAAAATTGGCAAGCTTATGATATTGTAAATTTTGCAACAGCTGCCTTTGCTATGTCGCAAACTATTCATGGCGATATAAACTACTTTACAGAAGAGGAATTATTGAAGGTAGCATCGGGAAGCCTTAACGGTTACGTTCAGAGATAAATTATTTTCTTGCTAATCAATACTCTTTAAATTGTAAAATCCTCTGGATTGATGATTAATTTTAAAAGCCTGTCAGGTGTTAAGTTCGATATTAAAATGCATACCGACCGTCATAAGTTTACCAAAATTCCGATTCAATTTTGGAATTCATAGTTGGTAGAAGAGGTTAAAATTGAATCCCGGTAAGATTTGGGGTTTGTCCCCATTATCATTTTAAACTGGTTGTTGAAGTTGGTGATCGATTTGTATCCAACCAAATAACAAACCTCAGAAACGAGTAAATCATCTTGTTTAAAAAGTCGCGATGCATTGCGAATACGGATCTCATTTAAAAAGTGGACAAACGACTTATTGGTCATTTTCTTAAAGTAGCGGCAAAAGGAATTGGTCGTCATACAGGCGATGTCGGCTACATCTTTTAAACTGATCTCCTCGCTGTAATTGTCCGAAATATATTTTAATACAACATCTATACGGTGGGAATTTTCCTCTGTAAACTGACGCATATCAGTTGATGACAACAACTTTTTATCTTCTGTTACTGAAAGCCGGTATAGTATATCTAAAAGTCTGATGGATTGTTCTGCAGAAGATAAATCAGCAATACCACTTAATTCCTTGTGCAGACCTTTGCTAACTTTCCTGCCAAAGCTGATACCAAATTTAGATTGTTCAAACAAATTATTAATACCAGAAAATTCGGGATTATTAAAAGTTCCCTCTCCAATAAAATCCTTTGTAAATTTTATAACGATTGTATTAACCTTGTTTTCATCACCCTCTTTATAATAAGAAGGATCGTTTCGCCATAAATGCGGCAAATATGAGCCAACTAAAACTAACTCACCTGGAATAAAATGTGAAACACTGTCTCCAACAAATCGGATTCCTGTACTTTGTGATATATAAATTAACTCCAATTGCGCATGATAATGCCATGAAGAATCTAAACATGGAATCTCTTTCTTGGTAATCATTAATCGTTGATTGACAATATTGTCGGGATTTTTTAATACTAATTTCATATGACAAACCTCAATATGTTATCCTAAAATATTCAGCCTATAAAAACGACAGTTACTTTAGATAGGCGTATATAGTTAAACAATCATGTTTAAAGTTCATCTTTTTAGGCTGGATAGCCAAATTCATCTTTTTTAAAAATTTTATGAAAACCGTGCGTCAGCTAAAATCTGGAAAGCGCAGTTCGTCAACCATCTTCCCAGGCAGGACGCTGCAAATTATTACATACATCATTCGTGAACTGGAATGGCGATGTTGCTTGCCACAACTTGCCAGCAGGGCATGCAAACATTCAGGTCACCGACATAAAAGAATGAAAGTCTCGACGAAGAAAACATGCATATTTAAAAATTATAGTTGCCAATCAAACCCTGTTGATTGAAGCAATTAAACCAATAATTGAAAATTGCCTTCCTCTTCAATTTGCTTGGCAGCGGTCCTTTCCCGGCCATTTAGAATCTGTAGTCATAGAAATTTTATACTTAATATTTGCTTATATAAAATATCATAGTATAGTAACCATAGCCGAATCTTCAATGTAACTTTTGTCACCATCATTCCCTTTGGCATACGGCATCTTTGCATTCACACATTAATGGGTAATATGGAAATAACAGGCATTTTACTGGCGGCTTTGGTTGGTTTATCATTAGGATTAATTGGGAGTGGTGGCTCCATTTTAACTGTTCCCATCCTGGTATACGTATTAGGTGTAAGCCCCGTACTGGCCACCGCCTATTCATTGTTTATAGTAGGTTCTACGGCATTGGCAGGGGGTATTCAAAGTGCCATACTAAAGAAGGTTGATTTTAAAACCGTGTTGATTTTTGGTATTCCTTCTTTAGCCGCTGTGTATGCAACACGCATGTGGCTGATGCCTGTAATTCCTGAGGAATTATTTTCAATAGGTTCTTTTGTTGTAACAAAGCCTTTTGCTTTAATGATATTGTTTGCCATTGTAATGATCCTTGCTTCCGTCAGTATGATAATGCCTGAAAGAAAAAATGGGGCAATTGAAAATTCTGCTATCAGGTATAATTATCCTATGATACTGTTGGAAGGTCTAGTAGTAGGAACACTTACCGGTTTGGTTGGTGCCGGGGGAGGCTTTTTAATAATTCCCGCCCTTGTTTTATTAGCCCGTATGCCCATGAAACTGGCGGTAGGCACCTCTCTTTTTATCATTGCATTGAAATCATTAATTGGTTTTATCGGAGATTTGCAGGGAAGCCAGGTGATAGACTGGAAATTATTAGGTGGATTTACCGCTTTTGCCTTAATAGGAATTTTTATAGGAATAATATTATCAAAGAAAATAGCGGGTGAAAAATTAAAAAAAGCGTTTGGCTGGTTTGTTTTGGTAATGGGTTTTTATATAGTTGTTAAAGAAATATTCTTTTCATCAATGGGAGGATAAAATAATATGGATAAAAATCAGTCTGTAAAAAGCATACATGGGGAAAGCGGGGTACCTGCTGAATCATTTTGGAATAATCTTTATACGGAAGGAGATATGGGATGGGATTTGGGGCAGGTTTCACCGCCTCTTAAAAATTATGTGGATCAGTTATCGAATAAGGGTATCAGTATCCTGGTGCCTGGTTGTGGTAACTCTTATGAAGCTGATTACTTATTAAAAAAGGGATTTACAAATATTACCCTGATCGATATTGCTCTCACATTAGTGAACCGGCTGAAGGCAAAATTTAAGAACAATCCCAATATCCACATTATTCATGGTGATTTCTTTGCCCATCAGGGTAAATATGATTTAATACTGGAACAAACTTTTTTTTGCGCCATTGATCCGGGGTTGCGCAAAAAGTATGTAAATAAAATATCAGCATTACTTGCTCCCGGGGGTAAGCTGGCCGGTGTTTTGTTTGATAAAGAATTTGAACAGCCGGGTCCTCCCTTTGGGGGTAATAAGGACGAGTATATCCGGCTTTTTGAAAATGATTTTATTTTTAAAACTATTGAGCCCTGTTATAATTCATTTGCAAAAAGACAAGGCACGGAATTGTTTATAAACTTTGTTAAAAAGCAATAGATGTTGTGACAAAGGAGTGCAACTTTTGTTACCAACAATAGAGAATAAACATCCCATATTTGCATTTAGAAACATAAAAAAATATGATGAATATAGAACAGATATATACCGGTTGCCTGGCTCAGGGAGCTTATTATATTACCAGTAATGGCGAAGCGGCTATAATTGATCCGTTGCGGGAAGTGCAGCCTTATTTAGACCGGTTGAAAAAAGACAAGGTAAAACTTAAATATATTTTTGAAACGCATTTTCATGCGGATTTTGTTTCAGGTCACCTGGACCTTGCCAAAGAAACAGGAGCTTCCATTGTCTATGGACCCACGGCAAAACCGGAATTTAAATTTATTTCTGCTGTAGATGGCCAGGAATTTAAAATTGGTAATATTGTCATTAAGGCTTTGCACACTCCCGGACATACAATGGAAAGTACTACCTATTTGTTAAAGGACGAAAAAGGTAAGGATCATTGCATTTTTAGTGGTGATACTTTATTCCTGGGTGATGTAGGCCGTCCCGATCTTGCACAAAAAGCTGCACACATGACGCAGGAAGATCTGGCTGGCTTACTTTATGACAGCCTGATGAATAAAATAATGCCGCTGGCGGATGATGTTATTGTTTATCCGGCTCATGGAGCCGGTAGCGCTTGTGGTAAAAACATGATGAAAGAAACAGTGGATACTTTAGGAAACCAGAAAAAAGTAAATTATGCGCTTAACCAACCCAATAAAAATTCTTTTATAAAAGCTGTAACAGACGGATTACTCCCACCTCCTGCTTATTTTGGATTAAACGTGGCAATGAATAAGACAGGGTACGAAAGTTTTGAAACAGTACTAAACAATGGCATGCGGGAATTGACAGCAGATGAGTTTGAAGCCGCTGCTGAAAATAGCGAAGCGCTGATTTTAGATACAAGAGACAATTCTGATTTTTATAAAGGATTTATTCCCCAGTCAATAAATATTGGGTTGAAGGGCGATTTTGCACCCTGGGTAGGGGCTTTGATCATTGATGTAAAACATCCATTGTTACTGGTAACGGATGAAGGGAAGGAAGAAGAAACAGTAACAAGATTAAGCCGGGTGGGATTTGATAATTTGATGGGTCATTTGAAAGGCGGTTTTGCAACCTGGCAATCGGCGGGTAAAGAAGTGGATACTGTTAACCGGATAACAGCTAAAGAATTTGCAGAAAAATTGAAAATTGGAGAAGACAAGGTAATTGATGTGCGCAAAGAAAGTGAATATGCTGCGGAGCATGTAGAGGAAGCATACAACAGGCCGCTTGCAGCTATAAATGAATGGGTAAAGGATATTAATCCTTCTGAGCATTTTTACATTCATTGCGCTGGCGGATATCGCAGCATGATGGGCGCCTCAATATTACAGGCAAGGGGTTATAGAAATTTTACAGAAGTAGAAGGAGGATTTGGAGATATTAGTAAAACAAATGCACCTACAACCGATTTCGTCTGTCAGACTAAGGTAATGAAAGAATAAAATTTTAATTTATATCCGATCATTCGTTTAATTGAAAACCAAGGGAGCCTTTTGTTATCTTCTAAAAATTTGGTAAGATCATCCGGAAGGAGGGTAATTTTCAATTTACCTATGTTCCATTTCGGTTTTGGCAGGTAAATTGAACAATCCGGGGGGATTGTTTTTCTTTTTAATTGTGTCTGAATTAATCCTCATTAAACTTTTTAAGAAAAAAATATGAGTGTAAAATATAGTTTGTGGTTATCTGTGTGTTGCCTTAGTCTGCTGTCGGCCTGCGATACCCAGGCGCAACAAACCAACCTATCCGTGGCTGAATTTGAAATGGAAATAAAGCAAGATAAAATTCAAATCCTGGATGTTCGCACAGCCGGAGAGTATCGGACAGGACATCTTGAAAATTCGATGCTCGCCAATTGGAATGATGAAAAAGAGTTTAAGGAAAGAGTGAGATCATTAGATAAAAAAATCCCTGTTTACACTTACTGCCTGAGCGGTGGAAGAAGTGGAGCTGCAACTCAATGGTTAAATCAAAATGGATTTACCGCTTTCAATTTAACCGGGGGAATAAGTGCCTGGAAAAAAGCTGGTAAGCCGGTAAAAGAAATTGAAAAAGTACAACAAATGACAATGGAAGATTACCGGGCAAGAATTTCAAAAAATAAAACTGTATTGGTTGATTTTGGAGCAGAATGGTGTCCGCCTTGTAAAAAAATGGATCCCGTAATTGATTCATTGGTCAAAACAAACGGAGCTCAGTTTGAACTGGTAAAAATCAACGGCGGAAATCAAACGGATATTAGCAAAGAGTTAAATATAAATGCATTACCAACTTTCATTATTTATAAGGAAGGGAAGGAAGTTTGGAGAAAGGAGGGATTAACGGAATTGAATGAATTTGTAAGCCAGCTCTAAAATTTGGCAACATAATAATGAAGAAGCAGCTACAGGCTGCTTTTCGTTTGTAACCTTTGTTACCTAAAAATAATTTTTTGTATAATAATTTTGGTGTCGTAATTCGTCCTTTTGTTTTATTTAAATGTGGATTGATTAAAGAAGGGTGGTTATTGCAGGCCTGGTTCGGAATTCAATAACTAAACTAAAAAGCAAACTTTATATGAAAAATTGGGTTTATAAAAATTGGCTATACATGCTGGGAATGGTAGTGGGTGCCTTTGCGGGGTTTTTATACTGGCAACAGGTAGGTTGCAATACAGGTACATGCCTCATTACTTCCAAACCGGTAAATAGTACAATATATGGAGCCATTATGGGGGCCTTCTTATTCGGAATATTTAGAAAGGAGAGTAAAAGAGATTCAACGATAAAGTAAAAATATAATTATGACGTTTAATGAAATTATACAATCTGATAAACCTGTGCTGGTTGATTTTTTCGCGGAATGGTGCGGTCCCTGCAAAGTGATGGGCCCTATTCTTAAAGAAGTAAAGCAGGAAGTTGGTGATACTGTCTCCATCATAAAAGTGGATGTAGATAAAAGTCCACAGGCCGCCAATGAATTCCAGGTGCAGGGTGTACCTACTTTAATATTATTTCAAAAAGGAAAACCGCTGTGGAGACAAAGTGGTGTGGTGCCAAAAGAAGGGTTAATAGGCATAATCAAAAAATTTGTAAAATAAACCAGGAACTATGAGTATTATAAAAAAAATTTTTGGTGCAGTTGGTACCACGGACCCATCCGGACAATTAAAGGAAACAATTGAAGGAGGCGCTTTTTTGGTAGATGTAAGAACTGAAGCCGAATTTGCAGCAGGGAATGTAAAAGGTTCAATCAACATTCCACTAGATAAATTAAACAGGAATCTCGATCAATTTAATACACGGAAAAGTATTGTAGTGTTCTGTCGCAGTGGAAACAGGAGTGGCCAGGCCCGGTCCATTTTAATACAAAATGGATTTACCAATGTTATAAATGGAGGAAGTTTGCAAAACATAAAGAACGTAGTAAAATAAAAATGGAAGTAATATGAGTGTTATTGATTTTATAAAACAACCCTGGCCCTGGTACGTAGCGGGTCCTTTGATCGGATTGACAGTTCCCATATTGCTCATCATTGGCAATAAATCTTTTGGTATCAGTTCTTCTCTCCGCCATGTTTGTGCGGCCTGCATTCCCGCCAACATCAAGTTTTTTAAATACGATTGGAAAAAAGAAATGTGGAATTTGTTTTTTGTGTTGGGAATTTTTTTGGGTGGTATGATTGCCATTAGTTTGCTGGCCGATCCGGAACCGATACAGGTACACAATAACCTGGCCGCCGATCTTGCCGGATACGGGATCAACGATTATTCGTGGCATGGTGCCAGATCAATTATTTAACTGGCAAAGTCTGTTTTCAATAAAAGGCTTTATCATGATTGTTGTTGGCGGTTTCTTGGTGGGCTTCGGTACCAGATATGCCGGTGGTTGCACAAGCGGGCATGCCATAATGGGTTTATCAACTTTACAATGGCCCTCTTTGGTAGCCACCTGCTGTTTTATGATTGGTGGCTTTATTATGGCCAATTTAATTCTTCCTTTTATTTTATCTCTTTAAAAAATTATACTTATGCAAACATTGGTCGATCAGAATACAGATTTTGAAGTAAGATCCCTCGATACTTTAGGCATGAATGAAAGCCATTTAACCCATAAATGGTATTATAATATTAAATACATGGTTGTGGGACTTGCATTTGGAATTGTGTTTGTAAAAGGCGGAAGTGATTAGCTGGTTCCGGATCCAGGAAATGTTTCGCCTGCAATCTTTTCACATGTATGGAGTCATTGGCAGTGCTGTGGTAGTGGGTATGATTTCTGTTTTGGCTGATCAAAAAATTCAATATCAAAACCATTTATGGCGAAGCAATTGAATTTCATCGCAAAAACTTTTAACAAAGGCCAGGTGTATGGTGGGTTATTGTTTGGTTTGGGATGGGCTATTACCGGAGCCTGCCCCGGCCCGCTATTATGCACAAATAGGGACAGGAGCTACAGTAATTGCAGTTACCTTACTAAGTGCGGTTGCAGGTACCTGGGTGTATGGTTATTTCAGGGAAAAACTTCCACATTAATATAATTTTAATCGATTGCCTAAATGCAGCAGGAAAACAAAAAGCAGAAGGGATCTGTATTCTGTTATTAAACTGTTGATTCTGGTAATTTTTGTTCTGATTATCGGAATCATTGCATTATTGTTTGCCTTTTACAATAGCAGATCATCCGGCAAGTTGGAAGAAAAAGCTGCATAGTGAAGCCGCAGGCCGTGATAAAAAATAGATCCTGCATCTTATTGGAATACCACCTGACATTAACGCCATCACAGACACAAAAGAAAAGGAACTGATTTCACTATGGGAAAGAATTAATAGCCCATACTTCAAAATATCTTGGGCCCAACGGCTCTGTACTTAAAATAAGTAATGGGCTTAATTGCCAAAATTGTCATTTGCAGGCCGGAACGGCTGTTTTTGGAAATAACTATGGTTCGGTTGCATCTCTTTATCCAAAATTCAGGGCAAGAAGCGGAACAGAAGAAAATATTTTTAAAAGAGTGAATGATTGTATTGAAAGAAGTTTAAACGGCAAGCCACTGGATACTGCAGGAAAGGAAATGCAGATCTATCGTTGCCTATATAAAATTTTTGGGAAGTAATGTTGCAAAAGGAAAAAAGGCGGAGGGATCAGGATTAAAAGATCTTGCATATTTAGACCGTGCGGCGGATACAATGAAAGGTCGGATGGTTTATGCAGCTAAATGTGTGACCTGTCACCAGGCAGGATGGCCAGGGTATTCTGAATGAGGAAAAGAATGAATTTATTTTTCCGGCCTTATGGGGAAATCAAAGTTATAATGATGGCGCCGGATTATTTCGCATCAGCAGTTTTGCAAAGTTTGTAAAGTACAATATGCCACAGGGTGTCACTTATCAAAACCCCCAATTATCAGATGAAGAAGCATGGGATGTTGCTGCCTATGTTAATTCACAAAAAAGGCCACATATTAATGTGCCAAAAGACTGGCCTGATATAAATAAGAAACCGATCGATCATCCATTTGGTCCTTATGCAGATAAATTTTCCGAAACCCAACACAAATATGGACCCTTTAAACCTAATAGAAGAAGCGAGAAAGAAAAATGAAGAGGACGTTAAAAGAGAAATCTCATTTAAGTAAAATCAAATAAACAGGTTTGCGAAATGAAAAATGACAGGAGAGATTTTATAAGAAAAATAAGTTCAATTGGTGGTGCTGGATTGCTGGCTACTTCGCCGGTTGCAGGTATTGCAGCAGCCACTGAAATGAGCTGGACGAAATTGAATACGGGCAAGAAGACTCATACAATTTCCATACTTCAAACCACTGATGTTCATTGCCAGGTACATCCGCACGATGAACTTTTTTGGGAAAATAACAAACCCGTATTTCGTAAAACGGGAGGATATGCGCACCTGGCTAGCTTTTTGACGGAGGAAAGAAAGAAAAACCCATCAACTTTTCTGATAGATACCGGCGATATGTTCCAGGGAAGTGAATTGTCAGTAAAAACAACGGGAAAGGCCATGATCCCTATTTTGAACGCTTTGGGTTATGATCTGTACCTCCCCGGAAATTGGGAAGTGGTTTATTATAAAGAAATGATGCAACATTTACTTGGGATCATTACATGCGCCCAAAGTTTGTGCAAATATGTATCATGATTTGGGTAATGATCAAAAGGGAGAATTGATTTTTCCGCCTTATTATATCTGGAACATTCATGGAGTGAAAATTGGTTTCTTGGGTTATACCGATCCCCTGGTTCCCATTCGCCAGTCGCCCAATTACAGCAAAGGAATTATTTATACAAAACCTGAAGAAAACCTTGCGCATTTTGTGGATGTGTTACGCAACCAGGAACAATGCGCCTATGTTATTATTGTTGCTCACCTGGGATTGTCGCAACAATTACATTTAGCCAACATGGAAGAATGCAAGGGTGTTGATTATATATCTAGGTGGTGATACGCATGAAAGGGTACGGAAACCTATTCAGGGTAAATATGCCAAAGTGGTGGAACCCGGTGCATTTGGATCCTTTGTGGGCAAACTTGATTTAACAATAAAAAATGGAAAAGTTGTTAAGGATGAGTATGAATTAATAGAAGTATCTGCCAATAAATACAAGCCATCAGGCGAAATGGCTGCATTGATCAAGGCCAATGAACAACCCTTCCAGGACGATATTTATAAAATTGCGGGTTATAGTACCATTCCTCTTTATCGTTATTTTGTCGTTGAAAATCCTATCGATACTTTAGTATTGGACGCACTGAAATGGAAAATAAAGGAAGTCGACATCGTACTATCCAATGGCTTTCGCTTTTGTCCACCGCGAACTACTCCTGATCATACGGGTAACATACCAATTACAAACGGATTTATCTATGATATGCTTCCAGTTGATAGCATAGTAAGGACAGGGACCGTTACGGGACAGCAGATAAAAGACTGGTTGGAAAAAGAATTACACAATGTATTTGCAAAAAATGCAGCAGAGCGATTAGGCGGGTGGGTGATAAAATTCAAAGGGATGAAAATATCATTTAATGCTTTTGGTGAAAAGGGCGACCGGTTACAGGATGTAAGTGTTGGGGGTAAACCATTGGACCTGGAAAAAAATTACAATATCAGTGCCTGTGAAAGGGAAGGGGATCCCAAGGATATGCTGTGCAGGTTAAAAAATGTAGCCAATGCCAGGAACACTCCACATACGCTTCATTCAGTCTTAAAGGAATATCTTGCCGCTAATTCGCCTGTAACGCCGGCGCCACCCCTGAACGCAAAAATTTTAGATGCACCACAAACACTGCTCACGCAAGTAACCGGTGTTGATTATCAGTTTACATAAAATTTAAAAATATGAACAGAAAGATTTTATTTGCCCTCATCGTTTTATCCTTCTCAGTTTTTACCCAGGCACAAACTTCAAAACAATCCGGTCAGCACAGGGTCGTATTTCAATTAACTACTGATGATACAGTAGTACACAAAGGATTATTGCGGCAACTGAATAATGTGTTAACAGCTGCTCCCGGAGCTACACTTGAAGTGGTATGCCACGGTCCCGGCATTAATTTTTTGATGAAGGATAAAACCATTGTTCATGAAAAAATACAGGAAATGAAATCAAGAGGTGTTCAGTTCGCCGCTTGCGAAAATACTCTTAAAGAAAAAAATATTTCTAAAGACCAGATAATAGCGGAAGCCTTTTTTGTTCCATCTGCCCTGGTAGAAATTGTTACAAAACAGGAAGCAGGTTGGAGTTATATTAAAGCGGGTTTTTGATTTTCAATTTTATACATTCCGGAGAAAGCGGATGTTGAAAATCTTCCTTCATTTCTCTTCAATTTATTATGTGCTGATAAGTAAAGGGTATTTATTGGATACCTTTGAGAAGTTAATTATTTTTTAGCTTCCGGAAATTTTCTGAAAAAATTTATGATCCGCGACAAAAAAAAGTAAGAATATTCAGTTATTAAACATGAATGGCAAATCAACCTTAGACTCAACTTTTGAACCCGATCTGCTTGAAGAAATGGATACATATGGGCAAATAATGAATTTCGCGGAAGGTGATATTATTATGGATTACGGGAAGTATATCAGGATGATGCCAATCATTATAAAAGGTACCATTAAAGTTTTTAGAATGGATGAAAGTGGCAAAGAAATTTTATTATATTATTTGTCAAGCAGTGAATCCTGTTCCATGGCCTATAGTTGTTGTGTGGAGGCGAAAAAAAGTGAAGTGAAGGCAATTGCAGAGGATGATGTTGAGTTAATAGCTATTCCGCATACCAAACTTGATGAATGGCTTTGCAAATACCCCAGTTGGAAAAATTATATCATGCGTAGCTTTAATGAACGCTTCTTAGAATTATTGAGATCTATTGAATCCATTGCCTTTCATAAATTGGATGAAAGACTGATAAGCTACCTGAAAGAAAAAAAACGGTTATCAGGGTCCAGTGTTATTAAGGCTTCCCATTACCTGATAGCAGATGAACTGGCCACTTCAAGAGTAGTTGTATCCCGGCTACTGAAACAATTGGAAAATGACGGAAAAATATTGTTGTACCGCAATGAGATCAAGCTATTAAAGGAATTTTCCTGAAGAGAATTCTAATCTTTTTTGAAATAAGTGATCACGGAATTTAGTAAAATTAATCACGACAAAACCGGGGCATCAGATTCCTGTTACTTCAGACTTCTTTCATTTTTATTTTCCAAACGTATAGGTATATTCTATTCTGCCTGTAAGTTCTTTTTGCTTGTTAAATAAGGCTTCTTTTGTTTTTAGATTCCTGGTATTATATATATAACGCCATATCAGGTAATCAGGATTATTTGAAGAAAGAATAGTCATTTTTTGTATCACCCTGTTCAACTCATCATACTCAAACATGATGGATGGAAGTAACTTTTTAGCTTTTTTATTATAACGAACAATATCTGTCAACCTGTTCTTTTCATCGTAATAATAATAAACCGGATCCATACCAGTACCCCTGCGATAAAGCTGCTCGTCTGCCACATTTCCTTTTTCATCAAGCGTAAACCGATATTCACTGCTGTCTTTTCCATTTACTATGCTCCACAATTTTGCTGGCCGCCCAACCGTATTATAAAGATACTGGTGCACTATAGTTTCAGTAAAATCCTGGAGCGAATCTTTTATCCTGGTTTCTATTAGCACAATATTGTTATTGTTATCATAGTTATATACCGTATTACTTTGGATAGCGCCTGAAGAATCAGTGATTCCCGTCAACCTGAATTGGTCATCGAACCGGTAGTATTGCCTGACCACTTGCTGACCATTACGGGATGTGATTTTTAGAACATTTTTACTGGCGTCAATTTCCTGCCATTCATTAAAATCACTGGATTTGATTCCCCTATTGTCATAGCCTGCCGCGGTTATGGTTTTGATGTCCTGACTTAAATAAGTTTTCATCTTTTCACTGATGGCATGCGCATCTACAATGTCGTTATAATAATTTTGGCAAAAAGTTGTGATTTGGGAAAAAAGGGCAACGGCGAGGAAGAAATTTTTCATTCTGAATTTGAGATATGAGTAAAGAATCCTAAAAATATTGAATTATACAGTAACGAAAGACTCTTCAAAAAATTTCATATTGGATTCTTGAATTGACTTTGCCTGCACACCCCGATCATTTGACCAGGGCAAATTCACACCCATTCCTGCCCTTTTGTACTTATTTTTAGAAAATTTTTTGATTATGGACTCATCATTAAGTGAATCATTTTTGAGGCTGGTTAACATTATGGATGATTTACGTGAAAAATGTCCCTGGGACAGGAAACAGACCATTCAAAGTCTCAGGCAACTAACGATTGAGGAAACATACGAACTCACAGATGCAATTACTGAAGAAGATTGGACGGGGATAAAGGAAGAATTAGGAGATATTTTGCTTCATATTCTTTTTTATGCTAAAATAGGAAGTGAACAAAAGCAGTTTGAACTGGAAGATGTGATAAAAGGAGTTAGCGAAAAACTGATTTTTCGTCATCCACATATATATGGTGATACTGCAAACGACGACCAACTTGTAAATGTAAGAGATGAAGAAGACGTAAAGAGAAATTGGGAAAAATTAAAATTAAAAGAGGGTAAAAAATCTGTATTAAGCGGAGTACCTAAATCTTTACCTGCAATAGTGAAGGCAATGCGTCTCCAGGAAAAAGCAAAGCAAACAGGATTTGAATGGGAGAATAAAGAGCAGGTTTGGGAAAAGGTTGAAGAGGAAATAAAAGAATTGAAAGAAGTGACCGATACTGGTCAGCAATCGAAGGTGGAGGAGGAGTTTGGTGATGTATTATTTTCAATGATTAATTATGCACGGTTTTTGCAGGTGGATGCTGAAAATGCACTCGAACTGACCAATAAAAAATTCATCCACCGCTTTACTCAGATGGAAGAAAAGGCTTTAAATGAAGGAAAAGATCTTACAGATATGAGCCTTGAAGAAATGGATAACATCTGGAATAGTATAAAACAACACCGGGATACGTGAAGCCGCTTTTAAGAAATAGCCTGCTCTGGAAATTTTGTTTGCTTTTAGGAGCCATAATACTGTTTGTACTTTCTTTTATCTTCAATACATTATATACTAACCGGTCTTCGGTTGCTGAAGAAGTTAAACATGCCGAAAATTACATTCATCAAAAGCAAAGAAATTTTGATGATTTCCTGGCCGATACTTCCCTGATAAAACGCCTGGTTGATAAAACCGAAACAATAAGTGAATTAAATAGGGTAACAAATAAGAAGTATGGCGTTTTCTTATATACAGTAAGTAGTTCAGGAACTCTTTCAATGAGTTTCTGGAGCAATCAACTTGTTTTACCTCCTCCTGAAACATTCTGGTTAGGTGAGATGGAAAAATTCATGCACCTTTCGAATGGTTATTATTTAGTAATCAAACGAACGCTGGACATATCTGCTAACACCATTGTGGCTTATGCGGTGATTCCCGTTCGGTCTGATTTTTTCCTGGAAACGGAATACCTGCCCCAGGAGTTTATTTACAGTAATACGGCAGATAACAGAGTATTGCTTAGTGAGTCTGTTACGGAATTCCCTGTGAAATCTTTATCGGGGAATATTTTATTTTATCTCGACAAGAAAATATCAGGAGCAGTTCCCTACAACAACAGGCTTACAATTCTGCTTAGGTTCGGTGGTCTTTTATTTTTGTTATTATTTACTCATTTGGTGGCAGAATCTTTGTCGCAGGAGAAAAGTCTGGACGGGCATATTATTTCTTGGAGGCAGCCTGGTAGTAATGCGATTGATCATTTATCTGTTCCCGCAATTATTAAATCTCCGCCAGTTTGAATTGTTTGATCCTTCCATTTATGGCTCCAATTTTATACAGCGATCGCTTGGTGATTTGTTTATGAATTCTGCTTTTTTTTGCTGGCTTGTTTTATTTACCTGGTATAAGGTTCACCACATAAAAAATGTATTTGGCCAGGTACCCCGGTGGCTTTTTATAGTAGCAGGTATATTTTCTCTTTGCCTGCTTATCTATTCTACTTTTATTTTATCATCTGTTATCCGGAGTATCGTTGCTGATTCAAGAATTTCCTTTGATGTTACAAATTTTTTTAGCCTTAACAGGTATACAGTTGTAGGTTTTATCGTGCTGGCTACCCTGTCTTTATCCTACTATTATTTTACCCAGCTATTGTTCAGGATCATATTTCCTTTGTTCAGGAATAATATCTGGCTTGTTTATTTTGCAATTGCGTTTTCCGGGCTAATTTATTTAAGTATTAAGTCAGGAAATCCTTCGGTATTGTTTTATATTCCTGTGTTAGGCTGGTTACTTCTTTATACCTGGATGGTAAACCGGGATGGGGTCATATTTAACCGATTCCGGATAAATATTGCGGGTATCCTGTTTTGGATTTTCATGTTTTCATTATCTATTGCAGCTATCATGCTGGCCGAAAACCGTAAAGCAGAATGGGAGCGGAGAAAATTTTATGCCGAGAAACTGGCCGAACAGACTGATCCTTCCAGTGAAAGATTAATGAATATCGCTCTCAAATATCTTGATAACGATTTTTTGCAGGATAACTTTCACCGGTTTGCTGATAGTGCCAGCAGCAGGCAGCTGCGTGATAGTATAATGGCCAGTAACTATAGTGCCTATTTAAATAAGTATGATACCCGGCTCTATGCCTATGATTCCTCTGGCCATTCCCTTCATAATGATGACCCTACAACCTTTGATGCGTTGAATACAATTGTTACCCTGCAATCGCATCGTACCAGTACACAGGACCTGTATTATTATGAAACAGCTTTTGATAAATATACCTATATAACCAACCGGGTGGTGACTGATACGGCAGGTAACAAGCTGGGAAATTTCTTCCTGATATCAAATCCCAAAAAGTACAGCAGTGATGCCCTGTTTCCTGAATTTTTTAAACAATACAAAAAGAACGATCCTGAAAATTCACCGATTTATTCTTACGCTGTATACAGCCAGGAAAAATTGATAGCCTTATCAAATAAATATCCCTTTGCTACTAAGTCTGAACGTAAAGGATGTTCCCGGCAATAAAGAATTTGAAAGGAAAATGAATGGCGATTTTGATGAGTTGTGGTACAGGGCTGGCAATGAAAAAGTAGTGGTAATGGCGAGAAAGGAGGACACACTGATTGAGTCGATCACCCTCTTTTCCTATATCTTTTGTTCTTTTCTTTTTCTTGTATTTATAGTGCAGGTTCTGTCTTTGTTATTGAAAGCCGTTTATGACTGGCAGGGGTTTAAAAACTTTTTTCATTTTAATATCCGCAACCAGGTACATAGTACTATTATTTTCATTTCCATTTTTTCTTTTATTATTATTGGTGTTGCCACCATTACTTTTTTTAAGAACCGGCATAACAGGAATAATAGCGACAAGCTAAGCCGGACGATGAAAATAATGGTGAATGAAATGGAAAAACGTATAGACAGTGATCAGCCGTTTGGAATTGTTACGCAGTTGCATGACACCGTTTCTAATTATAGCTTGCAGGACCTGGTAACAGAAGTATCAGGCATTCACGGGGTAGATGTTACTATTTATGATCTTAATGGAGATTTGCAGGTCTCATCTGAATCCAACGTGTATGACAAGGGCGTATTAAGCACAAAAATTGATCCGGTTGCCTACTACCGGCTAAGCCGCCTGAACCAGATAGAGCATGTGCAGGAAGAGCATATTGCCGATCTTTCCTATCTGAGTATATATGCGCCGGTGAGAGATAAAGAGGGGAAGGCATATGCATATTTAAGTATCCCTTATTTTACATCCCAGCCAGAACTGGACCAGGAGATATCAAACTTTATTGTTACAGTAATTAATCTTAATGCATTCATCTTATTGATAGCAGGACTAATTGCATTATTTATCACCAATCGTATCACAAGATCTTTTTCAATCATCAGCGATAAAATGAAGGAAGTAAACCTTGGCAGGATGAATGAAGAAATAGTGTGGAACAGAAATGATGAAATTGGCGACCTGGTAAAAGAATACAATAAGATGGTAGCAAAATTGGAGGAAAGTGCTGAAGCTCTGGCAAAAACAGAAAGGGAAGGAGCCTGGCGTGAAATGGCCAGGCAGGTTGCACATGAGATAAAGAATCCTTTGACCCCAATGAAACTAAGTATTCAATATTTGCAAAAGTCGATAAACAGTAATCATCCCAATGTAAAAGAATTATCCAGCAACGTGGCCAATACACTGGTTGAGCAAATAGATCACCTTTCAAAAATTGCGGCTGATTTTTCTCAATTTGCCAATATCAGTTATACGAATGTTGAAGAATTTGACTTGCATGAAGTGATTCGTTCATTAAAGGAATTATACCGGTCTGATGAAAACATAGAACTGACGTGGAAACCATTAAGAAGAAGACTTATTATAAATGCGGATAAAACACAAATGAACAGGTTGTTCACTAATCTTTTTGCTAATGCAGTAGAAGCCTGTGAAGACAGGGCATGCATAATGGAGGTAAATGAAGAGTTGGAAAATGGAATGGTAAGGATAAGCATAAAAGATAATGGTGAAGGCATACCTGAAGAAATGCAAGTCACGGATATTTATTCCAAATTTTACCACCAAATCTTCCGGTACAGGTCTTGGCCTTGCCATGTGCAAAGGAATTGTTGAACAGGTAAAAGGAAAAATTTGGTTTGAAACGGAGAAAGGGAAAGGAACTACTTTTCATGTAGGAATTCCGTTGGCCGATTAGAGGGTCTTTTGCATTTTCCTTTTCGCAAGGTGTTCCTCAAATTGTTTCAAAGAAAAACTACTGAGGTTTTGTTCTTCTGGTTAAACCTCCCTTTTGTGCAGCCAGCACACCATATTTAATATCGTTAAATCCATCCAGGCTATGGGCATCAGGGTCAATTGACAGTAAAACATTTTTTTCCGTTGCATATTCAATCCAGCGCCAGTCCATATCAAGGCGTCGTGGGATGCGCATTTATTTCAATTGCAACATTATTGGCAGCACAAGTATCAATGATTTTTTTGTGATCAAGTGGGTATCCTTTCCGGCTGAGAAGCAACCGGCCCGTCATATGACCAAGAATAGTTACATACGGATTTGAAATGGCAGTAAGCAATCTTGCCATTGCTTTGTCTTCTGTCATTTTCAGATTACTATGAACTGATGCGATGATCAGATCAAACCTGGCGAGTACATCGTCAGAATAATCGAGGCTTGCCATCATTAAGTATATCACACTCGATGCTTTTGAATATCTTAAACGGCGCCATTTTTTGGTTCAGTTCATCAATATACCGGTGCTGTTCGCTGATTCTTTGTTCAGAAAGTCCATTGGCATAGACGGCGGATTTGGAGTGATCGGAAATCACCAGGTATTCAAATCCTTTGATAATACATTCTTTTGCCATTTCCTCTATTGTATTTACGCCGTCGCTCCAGTTGCTATGGCTATGTATCAGGGACTTTATGTCTTTTGGTTGAATGAGATCAGGAAGAATTCCTTTCTTTGCTTTTTCGATTATCCCGGCAGTTTCCCTGAGGCAGGGTGGGATGTATTGAATGTTTGAATGATTAAAAATAATTTCATCTTCATTTACCCTGTCATCTTCTGGTGCCACTATTGAAAATTCATTACGGAAAGCCGTTATGAAATCTGGTGAGCCAGTTGTTTGAAATAATTGTTCAGCCCTGTTTTTTTTACCGGTATAAAGCCGAAGCTTTAATCCATTTTTTAATTTATAAAGCAGGCTTACTTCTGTTTCTTCCAATAATTCAGGAGGTTGTGCTGTTTGAAATTTTGGCTTAATAGTATTCATTGGTTTCAAGCACAACAAACTCCAATTCATCTATTGTAATTTCCTGCCTCCGGTATGCCCCGGTTACAAAAACGTTTTCAGGAGAAAATATTTTTTTAAGGTAATGATTCTATTTGAGGAAAGATCTCTTCCAATTGTGCATATAAGAAACTGCCCTGGTTCAGAAGATAATATTCAATGGCTTCCTGAACATTTTGTTGTGTTTTTTCTCCAAAGCCTTTGAATAGAGTAAGCCTGTTTTCATTGCATGCATATAATAATTCACCGACCGATTCCAATCCCATTTCTTTCCAGATGCGTATGTATTTTTTTTGGACCAATTCCTTTTATGTTCAGCATTTCAATTACACCGGGAGGTGTCGAAGCGATGTATTCGTTCAATAATGACAGGTGCCCTTCATCCAGCATTTCGATCACTTTTTCACCAACACTTTTTCCGATTCCCTGTATGCTAAATAGATTTTCACGGGGCGTATCCTTTAATTGCAAAGGAAGCTTGTCAATATTGAAAGCCGCTATGGAATAGGTTTTTGTCTTAAATGAGTTTTCCCCGTGGATATCCATCAGTTTGGAAAGAAGGGAAAAATTATCTGCTATGGCACTGTTATCCATGATTGCAATTTAGTTCATACTTAATGATCAAAAGCACGATACTACCGGAGGATTTTGTTTTTGCCAGATGAGAATCCAACCTTTGTTGAATCAGTCGGTGGTGTAAGGCAAAAAAAAGTCCCCGAAAATTATCGGAGACTTTTTATAAACTTCTAAGAAATTAAACTTATTTCTTTTTAGCTGCTTTTTTCTTTGGAGCTGCTTTTTTCTTTGGAGCTGCTTTTTTTGCTGCTTTTTTAGGAGCTGCTTTCTTTGCTGCTTTTTTAGCTGCTTTTTTCTTTGTTGCCATTTTTTTAGAATTTAATGTTTAGTGAAATATGGGTTATCGTTAGTAAAAATAATAATTATTTTATACTACCCAAATTTTTTTTCCACAAAAATGACAATTCCGGAAGATTAGGCTTCAGCTATTGTAACAGAAACATATGTTCTGTCGTTGCGTCCTTTTCGGAATTCAACTACTACCATCGTTCAATGCAAACAACGTAAAATCTTTTCCAACACCAACATTTTTACCAGGATGATAAACAGTACCGCGTTGACGAATGATGATGTTTCCTGCGATAGCAGGCTGGCCACCAAAAATTTTTACACCAAGACGTTTGCTTTGTGAATCGCGGCCGTTCTTTACACTTCCTTCACCTTTCTTATGTGCCATTGTATATTTTATTTATTAGTTTAAAGTAATAACAGTTCATATTCAACTCTTCACTAATTGCTGGTTGAATATGCTTAAGCGATATCAGTTACTTTGATTTTTGTATAAGCAGTACGATGTCCTTTCTTTTTATGAAAGCCTTTTCTTCTTTTTTGTTTATAGGCGATCACCGTATCACCTTTTACCTGGTCAAGGATCTCTGCCGATACTTTTGTTTTCAGATGCTGAACCCAGAGAAAGTTTGCCATCGGCTTCAGCCAGTAACACTTCCAGGTCCACGTTTATCCCCGGCGTTACCTTCCACGTGAGGAACATACAAGGTCTGATCTTTTTCTACTTTGAATTGCTGACCGGCTACTTTTATTACTGCTATCATAATCTGAAATTAGGGATGCAAAAGTAAGGGGAAATGTTCAACCAGCAAACAGAACTCCAAAGTTTTAAATGCCAAAATCAGTCCCTTGTTTGGCCTGCCTTCCTTTATCTTTGCGATTTACGGCTGTAAGTAGCTCGTTTTATGGCCATCTGCCATTTTGGTAAACAGAGATATACAGATGAAAATCAAGTCTTTCTTAGCAAAACCATTTGCATCATATATATATAAAGGTATCCGCAAAGGAATGGCTACCGCCGTTGCCGACCAGGAAACTATACTTAAGGACCTTGTAAAAACGGCCGAAACACGGAATTTGGAAAACTGGCTCATCTTGACAAAGTAAATACTTACGAGGAATTCCGGCAGGCAGTGCCTATAAGAGATTATGAACAACTCAAGCCTTTTATTGAGCAGATAAAAGAAGGAAAACATAATGTTTTATGGAAGGGTAAGCCTATTTATTTTGCCAAAACATCCGGAACTACCAGTGGCACCAAGTATATTCCTATTACAAAGGATTCCATTCCCAATCATATCAACACAGCCCGAAATGCATTGCTCTGCTATATGGCAGAAACAGAGAATACACTTTTTGCAAATGGAAAAATGATCTTTCTTTCAGGTTCTCCCGTGCTGGAGCGAGTAGGGGGCATACCTACGGGCAGGCTGAGCGGGATAGTAAACCATCATGTTCCGGGATATCTTCGAACCAATCAACTTCCATCTTATGAAACCAATTGCATAGAAGACTGGGAAACAAAACTCAATAAAATTGTTGAGGAAACCATAAACAAGGATATGACGCTCATCAGTGGTATACCACCATGGATGCAGATGTATTTTGATGAGTTGATGAAAAGAAGTGGAAAAAAGATTAGGGATCTTTTTCCCAATTTCAGCGTGATGGTACAGGGTGGCGTAAATTTTGAACCATATAAAGCAAAACTGTTTGAAAGCATTGGGAAAAAAATTGATTCTATTGAATTGTTTCCGGCAAGCGAAGGGTTTTTTGCTTTCCAGGATTCGCAGCATGCGGAAGGATTATTGCTAAATACCAACAGCGGTATATTTTTTGAATTTGTTCCGGCTGGAGAAATATATAATGAATAACCCGACCCGGCTTATCCCTGCGAGATGTAAAACTCGGAGAAAATTATGCGCTGATCATAAATAGCAATGCAGGTTTGTGGGGATATAATCTGGGTGATACGGTAAAATTTGTTTCAATTAATCCTTACCGCATTCGTGGTAACAGGAAGAACCAAACATTTTATTTCTGCATTTGGAGAGCATGTGATTGGTGAAGAAGTAGAATATAGCCTGTTGAAAGCAGCCGAGGAAGAAAATATTCAGATCACTGAATTTACCGTTGCTCCCTTTGTTAGTGGAGGAGATGGGAAATCCTACCATGAATGGTTTATTGAATTTGAAAATAAGCCAGACGATATGCAGGCATTTGCGCTGAAAGATTGATGAGAACCTTCGGAACAAAAATGTTTATTATGATGATCTTATCAGCGGTAATATTCTGACAGCCACTGAAATTGACAGCCGATCCGGAAAAATGGCTTTATTGATTATATGAAATCAGTTGGTAAACTGGGTGGACAAAATAAAGTGCCACGATTGAGTAATGACAGAAAAATAGCCGATGAACTGGTGAAATGGACTGAGAATTGAGTAAAATTCAAAGTAAAAATCATGACGATCCTTTTTTAACAATGAATAACCCTATGAGCGAAGAAAAATATAAAAAATCCCCAATGACGGAGGCATCAGCCAATACTGAAGGGCGGGGAAGAGACGTATTGCCCTATTTGGTTCTACCGGATCAATAGGCACACAGGCATTGGAAGTGATTGCTGGCAATCCCTCTATATTTTCTGCTGAAATTTTAACAGCTTACAATAACGAAGAGTTATTGATAGAACAGGCACTTGCGGTTCAATCCCAATATTGTAGTTATTGGAGATGAAAAAAAATACCAGAAAGTAAAAGAAGCCTTGGCCTCTGCTCCAGTAAAAGTATTTGCAGGAGAAAAAGCGTTGGAAGAAGTTGCAGCAATGGATTGTTATGATCTGATGCTGGCGGCCATTGTTGGTTATGCAGGATTGCGACCAACATTGCAAGCAATTGGAAATGGCAAACCTGTAGCATTGGCCAATAAAGAAACACTGGTAGTGGCCGGTGATATCATAATGCGCAAGGCAGTGGAGAACCGGGTTCCGGTTATTCCGGTTGATTCAGAACATTCAGCCATTTTTCAATGCCTCGTTGGAGAAACGCAGGAACCGGATTGAAAAGGTAATTCTTACTGCTTCCGGCGGACCTTTCTTGGGAAGAAAACCAAATTACCTGGTGAATGTAAAAAGAGAACATGCCTTGCAACATCCCAACTGGAACATGGGCGCCAAAGTCATCGATCGATTCTGCCACGCTGATGAATAAAGGCCTGGAGATGATCGAAGCGAAGATGGCTGTTTAATCTGAAGCCTGAACAGATACAGGTGGTCATCCATCCGCAAAGTATCATTCACAGCATGGTGCAATTTGAAGATGGAAGTATTAAAGCGCAAATGGGATTACCCGATATGAAATTGCCGATTCAATATGCACTTGGCATTTCCAAAACGAATCGCAAATAATTTTCCGCGGTATGATTTTAAAAAAGTAAATACCCTGACATTTGAAGAGCCTGATCTGCGAACCTTCAGAAATCTTGGATTGGCGATGGATGCATTGAATAAAGGAGGAAATCTTCCTGCTGTGATGAATGCAGCCAATGAAATTGCCGTGTATGCCTTTCTGCGCAACAGGGTAAATTTTCTGGATATGACTGATGTGATAGAGAAAACGATGCAAAAAGTTCAGTTTTATTGAAAAGCCCTCCCTGGAAGAATATTTTGAAAGTGATGGAGTGGCCCGGAACTATCGCCGCTGATCTTATTAAATTGTAAGCTCCTTCAACTGCAATCTTTCTTGCGGAATGCGATAGTCTTAATAAAATCAAATAATTGAGAAGTGGGTTCTAAAAGGATCATATTTAGCTGATATTTGCGCTTCTTTTAAATTTTAAAAAATATCCTGAGTGAATATGTATTTATTAGCAATTAATTGGGCGTCGGTAAGTGTGCAGGTAGGACAGTTGTTGCTGGCCTTATCACTTTTGATCATACTTCATGAATTTGGCCATTATATTACCGCAAAATGGTTTGGCTGCCGGGTAGAAAAATTCTTTCTTTTTTTTGATCCCTGGTTTGCCCTGGTGAAGAAAAAAGTTGGCGACACGGTATATGGAATTGGCTGGTTGCCATTGGGAGGATATGTGAAAATATCCGGAATGATTGATGAGAGCATGGATAAGGAAGCAATGAAGCAACCTCCCAAAGAATGGGAATTCAGAAGTAAGCCGGCCTGGCAACGACTGATCATCATGCTGGGTGGTATTATCATGAATGTGCTGGTGGCATTTATTATTTATGCTTTTGTGTCTGATGATTTGGGGTGAAAGGAAAACACCAATGCAATTCCGTGAAATATGGTATTTGGACGACTGATAGTTTGATGAATGAGATAGGCCTGAGAAATGGTGATAAGATTATTGGCGGTAAATGGCGAACCTGTCGATTATTTTGAAAACCTGGGCGCACAGGTAATTATTAGGAAACGAAATATTGATTGAAAGAGATGGTAAACAGCAGGATATAAAATTGCCGGTAAACCTGATAGAAAAGTTAATTGAGAGCAAAAGAAAAAAAGGGTTGTTATTGCAACTGCGGTTACCAACCTATGTTGGTAAATATGGAATAAAGGATGATACGGTTTATGGAAAAATAGCAGGGTTAAGAGAAATGGATAAGATTGTGGCTATCGATTCAATTCCGGTGCAATTTTATGATGAAATGCCCGCCATCCTGAAAGATCATAAAAATGGCCAGGTTGTTCTTACAGTAGAAAGAAATGGAGAGTTGCTGCAATTGAATTCAAGAGTAACAGGGGAGGGCAAGATTGGAATCCCTGTCTTAGATGATGACAGTATCAAAAGCTTGGGAGTGTATAATACAGAGACACGGAAATATGGATTTCTTTGCAGCCTTTCCGGCGGGTGTAAAAAAATCAATTGAAAAACTGAAATTTTATATAGATCAGTTTCAAGTTGATCCTGAATCCCGATACGGGTGCTTATAAAGGTGTTGGTGGATTTAAGGCGATTGGATCGGTGTTTCCTACGGAATGGAGTTGGGAAGCATTCTGGAATATCACGGCCTTTCTGTCGATCATTCTCGCCTTTATGAATTTGCTTGCCGATACCTGCCTTAGATGGAGGTCACGTAATGTTTACGTTGTATGAAATGGTAAGCGGCAGAAAGCCGAATGAAAAATTTATGGAATATGCGCAGGTGGCTGGCATGATTTTGTTATTGTTGTTGATGTTATACGCCAATGGAAACGATTGGTTTGGTTGGGGAAAATAAGTTCATGATTATTTGAAGATAAGAAAGAACTGATAATAGATTTAAATTGAATGCAGGAAGTATCTAAATCATTCGTTGTATTTAATTTATTTTACGGGGCTGTACCGGTTTTGACAGCATAGATCTTTGAGAGTGTAAGCATGCCGTGCGTTGGATAATTAGCACGTTAATCTGAATATTCAAACTTCAAATGGCAATACTCAGTATGCCATGGCTGCCTAATCAGTGATTAAGTAGTCATTAGGGCCGCTCGAGCAGGTTGTTCTGTTACCAGCTCCGCCGCCGACTCAAAACAAATACAGGATGCTGCAACCGAAGGCTGTGACGGTTGCTTAAGACTATCCAGCTAAGCAATGAATTGGTTTGTTCATTTCCTGTTCATCGCCGACAAGCAATAATGAAATAAGCATGTAGAAAGCTTTTGACGAATATGTTTGGACAGGGGTTCGATTCCCCTCAGCTCCACACCTGGTTTACTATTTAAAAAAATGGAAGCGGAATGGTTATTTGCATTTTTTCTTAATATTTCATATACCCTTTAGTGTTCCTTAGGTTGTTATTGGTCTGCATTTCTCAAACATTCGTCGGGGGTGGTGAAATCCGCAATAGGGCAATAGGGAAAAGCAAAAAAGATGTCTGCCAACTATTATTCAATTATCTAAATATTGTTTCCAAATGAAAGTCTATTTGGCTTTCATTATACTAATTACAAGGGACCATTCTTATTTTCTTGAAATCTAAACAATACTTTTCTCCAAACTATTACCCATTCAAGGTGAAGGAAAAATGATCATCTTTCATTTTTTTCTATTACTAAGAAGAATTTTTTATTTAACTTCTCCTCCAGAAAATAATTTGATGTGATGAGGTGAAAGGCTTACTAATAGAAAAAGTAAAATTATCACAACAAAAAAAATAATCATGTCAGATCCTTTGAGAATATTAATGTTGGAAGATGATCCAATTGATGCGGAAATTATTCAATGGGCTTTGGTAGAAAACAAGGAGTGTATTTTTAATGTTGCCGTGAACAAGGAAGCCTATTGTACTGCCCTTGATGAATTTTCTCCTGACCTTATTCTTGCCGATAATGCCTTGCCCAGGTTTAATGCAAAGGAAGCCCTGGAAATACTGCAGCAACGTTCGCTGAACATCCCTTTTATCCTGGTAACAGGAACCGTATCAGAAGAATTCGCAGCGAATATAATTCGCCTGGGGGCGGATGATTATATATTAAAAGACAGATTGGCCAGATTGCCTGCTGCTATAAATTCTGCTTTACATAGAAAAAGATTTGAAGCGGCAGTAAAACACAGCGAGGATGTGCGACGGCTGATTATGAACGCTGCACTTGATGCCATTGTATGCATCAATCCATCGGGATTTATTACTATCTGGAATTCCCAGGCAGAAAAAATGTTTGGTTGGAAGGAAGATGAAATTATTGGAAAACGGCTGGAAGAAACGATTATTCCCGAAAGTTACCGGGAGGCACACAGGCATGGATTTAACCATTATTTGCAAACAGGGGAAGGCCCTGTTTTAAATAAAGTAGTTGAGATTTCTGCCCTTAAATTTTCAGGGGAAGAATTTCCTGTTGAGCTGGCCATTGTTCCTGTTAATAAGGGCCGGGATAAATTTTTTTGCGCTTTTATCCGCGATATAACAATCAGGAAAAAGGATGAAGAAAAATTACAACATTCATATGAGGAAATCCGCAGACTCGCCTCCCATTTACAAGAGGTCAGGGAGGAAGAGCGGTTGATCATCTCCCGTGAAATACATGATCAGTTAGGCCAGCAACTCACAGTAATGAAAATGGATATTAGCTGGTTAAATAAAAAATTGAACCTCTCTAAAAATAATGTGGCAAACGAAAAACTGGTGGAATTAAACGCCATGGTAGATGAAACTATAAAAACTGTTCGTAAAATAGCAGCCGACCTGAGGCCAAGTCTTCTTGATGACCTTGGACTTGGAGCTGCAATTGAGTGGCATCTTTCAGATTTTGAAAAAAGAGCAGGTATCGCCGTGCACTATAAAGGAATAAATGATGAATTGTTATTACCCATTGTTTCAAAGACAGGGCTTTTTCGAATTGTGCAGGAATCATTAACCAATATTGCAAGATATGCAAAGGCAAAAAATATAGATGTGAGCCTTGAAAAAAACAACGGGAACCTGTTGTTAACCATACAAGATGATGGAATTGGATTTGACCCGGAAAAAATTGCTCTTAAAAAAACCTTAGGTATTGTAGGGATGCGGGAAAGAACGGCAATGATGGGTGGCAATTATGAAATATCAAGCACACAAGGCAAAGGAACCATTACAAAAGTTAATGTGCCATTACCATCAAATCTATAAAGTAATTCTACTCTACTTATCCTGTTCTGGACTACTATACGCCGCACTATTTATTTTATATTTTAATGGAATTGTTGTTTTATTAATCTCACCCTTTTTCTCTTTCCTGGATAAGTCATTCATCTTAATTTACTGATCAGTATCACTGCATTTCTATTCGCAAAATTCAGTGCCATAAGCAATAAAGAATTCAATAATTTCCTACATCTAAACAGCAGAGATGCTCCTCTGGTACTATGTTCTGGTTTATACATATTTGTTTATATATAAAAATATCCATGCATAAAATTCCCCACGATAAACCTATGGGGAAAAATATTCCACATACTTAATTTTAAAGAATAGTATGTATTTAGCTTAAAGAGATTGTTCCATAATGATTTAAATGTTTTTAAATATTTGAATTGATTAGGGTTAATACATAACGGCACAGTTGTTGGCAACAAAGGTCAAAATTCAATACTATATGGATCGGAAATCCTTATTTGCCGGCAGGCACTTTGTGTTTGCTTTAGTTACATCTATGTCTTTGCTGGTCTCTTGCTCCAAGGATCTTGAGTATAAAAGATCCCAGTCAGAAGAAATAACGGACCTGGACTTACCTGTGTCAGGTGATTCAACTGAATATTCGGAATTGAATCCTGACTCACTGGTAATTAATTACTTTCTATTGACTAAATCAGATCCTATAAGTATAACTAACGAATCAAATGTAGTCATCGAAAATCTGCAGTTTGAAAACGCAGAAGGTATTGCGTTGAATATTAAAGGTGGCCATAACATCATTATCCGGAATTGTTTTTTCAATAAAGCAAAGGAAGAAGCGATCAACATTGAAATTTCATCCGGCATCAGGATAGAAAATTGTTTATTCAACGGCGTTACCACGGGAGTGTATGCTATGCAATCGCAATCGATCATAGTTAACAACAACCAGTTTGTCAATGTAAGCCAGCGGAGTTATGGTGGTCGCGGGCAGTTTGTGCAATTCAATGGCGTTACTGGGGAAGGCAATAGTGTAGAGAATAACAGAGGAGAGAATTTTCCGGGAGAAAGTAATCCGGAAGATTTGATTTCCATGTTCAATAGTTCCGGCACGGCTGAAAGTCCGATTTCTATCAGGAATAATATATTCCGTGGAGGTGGTCCGTCCACTTCCGGAGGTGGTATAATGACCGGCGATTATGGTGGAAGCTACCAGGTAGTTGAGAATAATACATTGCTTGATCCGGGACAGTATGGTATTGCTTCAGCAGGAGGAAACCATATAACGCTTATAAACAACAAAATTTTTGCAAAGCAACAGCCATTCACCAATAACCCGCTCTATGTTTGGGCCCAGGCTGGTGCCGGATGCTCAGATATTTTTGTAAAAGGTAACCGGGCTAACTGGATCAACAAAAATGGGGAAGTTAATGGCGGCTGGAATTCAGAAAGCTGTGATAACACTTCCTTTGAATATCCAACAACCATTACCCTGGAAGAAATGAATGTACCGGCACATTTGATTACCATGGTGACACCGGAACAACTTTTGGAAATAAGAAAATAATTGGAAAAAATAAATCAGTTGAACGCCATAAGATATTTTCTTATAGCGTTTTTGTTTTTTGCGAAAACTTCGCTTTATATATTCTGCAGCATGGCTTTCTTTTTTGGCCCGGCAAAATAGTAGCAATCAAGCACCGGTCAGCTTTCTTATGTAAAATGTTTATGGTGACTTTGATCGCCATTCTCCACTGAGCTTTTCAATTCAGCCACCCTATTTTATAATCGTCGTGTTGCTCTGATGTTCCTTCCAGAGCTTTTTAATTTTAATTTGTATTTTAATTGAGATTTAATTTTGTTACCACAAGAAAATGAAAATTGGAAAAAATTGTTTTGATAAACCACTCATTAAAACAACTCCTTCCCATTTTTGGTTTTGCCTGTAATTAAGTCAGGCAAAGGGTTTCGGCATAGGTATATCAAATATTACTTGGTGGTTATTTTCTCATGGTATGAATAAAAAAAAGTATTGATTAGAAATATAAATTTGTTTCCTTAGTAATATGTACAAAAAGCATCGCTCCCTTTTTATGAAAATTATTTCCGTGGCATTCTATTTTGCATGAACCACGTAAGCTGAACGTTTACCGGCTTGCAATGATTTTATTTTCATTTTTCTTATAGTTTTGATTTCAATGAAAGTGATTTTGTCTTGTTGTTTAATTACTTAAATGTTCTTTTAAAAAATTATTGATTTGTGTGAATATTCTGCGGCACAGTTGTTGGCTACATTGCCGAAAATTCAATATTTATGAAACTAAACACAAAGCTGCTTAGCAGCAAAGCCGTATTCACACTTGTAATCGGCGCATCGTTAATAACCAGTTGCAGCAAAGGAGATCTGGAATATAAAAGAAGACGACAGCCGATTGCTGAAACACCAGCACCTTCACCAACACCAAGCCCCGAGCCAACTCCAGCGAGTCCATCTTCTTCAACCAAATTCCTGAGCTTGCCTGTTTCCGGAGCCAGGAATGTTTCCAATCAATCAAATGTAGTAATTGAAAATTTGCGTTTTGAAAACATTGATGGTATCGCTTTAAATGTTACCGGAAGTAACAACATCACGATCAGAAACTGTTTCTTTAATAAGGCTACAGCAGAAGCTATCAGCATTGAGCGTTCAGCCAATATTTCAATTGAGAATTGTCTATTCAATGGCGTAATAACCGGTGTATATGCATTGGAATCGCAGACAATTAAAGTAATAGATAATCAGTTTGTGAATGTGCGACAGCGGGCTAATGGGGGTCGTGGTCAGTTTGTTCAATTCAATAATGTGACAGGAGCAGGAAGTGCAGTAGAAAATAACGAAGGAGAAAATTTTGCGGGAGAAAGTGATCCGGAAGATTTGATTTCTATGTTTAACAGTTCGGGTACAGCGGCAAGTCCTATTTCTATTCGCAACAATATGTTCAGGGGAGGAGGGCCATCCGCTTCCGGTGGTGGTATTATGTCAGGTGACTATGGCGGGGGCTACCAGATAGTAGAGAACAATACATTGCTTGATCCGGGTCAGTATGGTATAGCTTCAGCAGGTGGCAGTAATATCACCCTGATTAATAATAAGATTTATGCGAAACAACAACCTTTCACAAATAACCCGCTGTATGTTTGGGCACAGGCCGGAGCATCCTGTTCCAATATAAATGTAAAAGGTAACAGGGTAAACTGGATTGATAAAAACGGTAGCAGAAATAACGGTTGGGATGCTGGTAATTGTGGTAACACTTCATTTGAATATCCAACTACAATTACATTAGAAGAAATGAACGTTCCTGATCATTTGATTACTATGATTACACCAGCCGAATTACTGAGTATAAGAAAATAATACAAGGATATTTTATCATTCTAGACAATTTATACCGGTAATTCAAGCGCCATAAGATTGGTCTTATGGCGCTTTTTTATTTTTTGACCATAAAATCAATATGGCATTCTGTAGCGGATCCATGTTAGTGTTACATGTTTTATATTATTTCCATGGACAAGGAATGACATTGCCTGGTTTTCTTATACCGCGAAGGATAAGTGATAGTTCCCATGTACTTGGCTTTCTTGCTGCCTGGTTCAATTTTGAAGTTGTTATATCATAACTGGCTCCCAACTGGAAGTTTTTGTAGGCCAGTCCCACGTAAGGAACCAGTGCGTTTTTTGACCAATACCAAAGGCCAGCAGTAAATAGTGATTCAGCTGCGTCACCTAAATAATATCCAAGCGCCACCCCTGCTGATAAATAATTTGCCTCAGATTGAAACTGGTAGATGGCATTTGAGTTCAACACCAATCTTTCATTGATAAATGTTTCGAAATTTGCATGAGCTACCTTTCTGATTGCCAGAACCTGCTGATCGTCCTCAAGAAATGTCTGTTTAGGTTTGTTCAGGTGAAATCCCGCCACTCCCAAATCGATGTTGGTTTTTTCCGTGGTAAAACTATAAACGATCCCCGCGCTGGCAGAAACATAGGGTTTCATATTTGATAAAGCGGGTTCACCTGTTGGAAGGTTAGTATTAAAACCAAGGCCGGTAAACTGCTCTTCAAAATTAACTCTGCCGAAATCGATATGCCTCCTGCCATAAATGGCGCCAAATCCAAGGCCTATTCTTTGCTTATGAAAATCATCTTCAACAATTTTGATACTATAAGATAAATTAAACGAAGCGTAAGTGCTTTTTACTACGCCGCTCATTGCATAATCAAACATTAACATTCCACCCACTCCCATAATATTATTTTCCGTTTCTACATTAGGAACTTTTTCCTGGAAAATTTTTGAATCATACGAAACAGTGCCGGTAACATAAGGGCTTGCAGGACCTATCCATTGGTTTCTGAAATTGGAAATGAGGCGCCAGTCCGCATTAATATTTGCCGTTAGCGCCGGGTTAATATTTAATGGAGATGAAAAAAATTGTGAAAAGCTGGGGTCCTGTGCGTTTAGAACACTTATGACAAACTGGGAATAAAAACTAATAATTACACAATTCATTTTTTTCATAACATAAAATTTAACGTAATAAAACTGAGTTGCCTGCTCGTTTGAAATATCGTCCGTCTTCACCGGTAGCTTCTACTGTCCAGGTGTACGTATCCATTACCTGTGGTAGTCCATGGAACATTCCATCCCAACCTTGTCCAATGATATTTGTTTCAAACACTAATTGACCCCACCGGTTAAATATGCGGAAGTACTTAAGTTCTTTAATGCAAATAGTTATTGGAAATAATTTATCATTATGTCCATCCCTGTTTGGCGACCATGCCTTCGGAACAAACAAATCGGATTCGCATCCATTAGGAATATTTTGCAATACCAATACCTGTACTGTATCAATTACCTCGCAATTGTCGGCAAAGTTGATTTTTATGGTGTACTCCGTATTTCTGTCCCGGTTGAAAACGGGATTTTGAATGCTGTATGAATTTAATGCAACAGGTGGATTCCATGTGTAACTATTATTGTTTCCAAAATTTCTCGCATTTAACTGTACACTCGCATTTGCGTTAGTTACTATTGTAGAATAACGCAGAGATGATTTGCCTTCATTAACTATTACTTTAACTTCCACAACCTGTACCAGGTTGCATCCACCTGTTGCAGAAGCCTGAATATAATAATTGCCACTTGTATTAACCACGCCTGGATTAGTTAAAGGCGATGTTGTTGCAGCGTCATTCCAATAGGTAAATATCCATCCGGTATCACTTCCTGCTGTAATGGCCGGAGCCGTCAGATCTACTGTTAAAGGTGAACAAACAGGAGCAGGGTTGGTAACAATAAATTTCGGAGTGGCTTCAATTTTCACAGATACCGGCTTTGTAATTGAACAACCTGAAACATTTGTAGCCTGAATATAATAGACGCCATCAAATACAGCTGTGGGATTTGATAAAGAAACCGTAGCAGCCTCATCCCTCCAATAAGTAAATGAAAGACCAGTATCAGAACCAGATGTTATAGAAGGATCAGTAAGATTGGCAGGAGAGCATAGAGTAACCGGATGAGTAACAAGAGTGGGTAGTTCATCAACCTGTTTTACCGTTTCGGTGGTACTGGCGGTGCAGCCATTGGAATCGGCTACCGTTACATTATATACACCCGGAGCAAGATCAACCAGGTTTTTATCGGTAGATGTAAATGCATTAGGTCCTGTCCAGCTATAACTAAATGGCGCATTACCGCCGGTGACAGCCAGGTTTATGAAACCGTTCTTTGACGTGCAGGTAGCGTCTGTAACGGTGGAATTCAGAACAACGACATTGTTAACTGCTATCACGGCTACCGTTGTTGATGAGGTACAACCACCGGCATTTCTTGATGACACAGTATAGCTTCCCGGAGAAAGATTTGAGAATATATTGCTTGCCTGGAAATTTATGCCATCAATGCTATAGGTTATGCCTGTTCCGGGCTGCGGGGTAGTAACCTCTATAATTCCGGTTGGTGACATACAGGTTGCCATCGATACTGCAGCAATTGGAACCGGTGGTAAGGGACTTTCAATTAATACTAAGGTTGCAATAGAATCACAACCCGCCGCACTGGTCAGAGTTATGTTGTATGAACCGGCATCCGCATAAGTTTGCCCATTCCAGGTAAATGGTAGTTCACTGGTACAAATCGATATAGTGGTTGTTGAGGTTAATACATGATTCACCACCAGGTGCAATGTTGCAATGGAATCACAACCTGCTTCACTTATTAATGTAGCGGTATAATCCCCGTCCGCAGCGATGGACTGACCATTCCAGTTGTATGGTAATGCAGCGGTACAGATCGTAATGGTCTCGCTGCCAATTACCGGAAGAATAATCGTCAGGTTCAGTGTTAATGTATCCGTACAACCATTGGCAGCCGTAGTGATATGATCATAGAGACCGCTTGTTGTATATGTATTACCATTACCGCCTGTCCAGGTATAACTGTTGCACTCCGTTACATCCACGGTGGTATGTGTACCGGTTGTGATGGTAAGGTTCAGCGTTAATGTATCGGTACAACCATTGGCAGCGGTAGTGATATGATCATAGAGGCCGCTTGTTGTATATGTATTACCATCACCGCCTGTCCAGGTATAGCTGTTGCATTCCGTTACATCCACGGTGGTATGTGTACCGGTTGTGATGGTCAGGTTCAGTGTTAATGTATCGGTACAACCATTGGCAGCCGTAGTGATATGATCATAGAGGCCGCTTGTTGTATATGTATTACCATCACCGCCTGTCCAGGTATAGCTGTTGCACTCCGTTACATCCACGGTGGTATGTGTACCGGTTGTGATGGTCAGGTTCAGTGTTAATGTATCGGTACAACCATTGGCAGCAGTAGTGATATGATCATAGAGACCGCTTGTTGTATATGTATTACCATCACCGCCTGTCCAGGTATAGCTGTTGCATTCCGTTACATCCACGGTGGTATGTGTACCGGTTGTGATGGTCAGGTTCAGTGTTACTGTATCGGTACAACCATTGGCAGCGGTAGTGATATGATCATAGAGACCGCTTGTTGTATATGTATTACCATCACCGCCTGTCCAGGTATAGCTGTTGCATTCTGTTACATCCACGGTGGTATGTGTACCGGTTGTGATGGTAAGGTTCAGCGTTAATGTATCGGTACAACCATTGGCGGCGGTAGTGATATGATCATAGAGGCCGCTTGTTGTATATGTATTACCATCACCGCCTGTCCATGTATAGCTGTTGCATTCCGTTACATCCACGGTGGTATGTGTACCGGTTGTGATGGTCAGGTTCAGTGTTAATGTATCGGTACAACCATTGGCGGCGGTAGTGATATGATCATAGAGGCCGCTGGTTGTATATGTATTACCATCACCGCCTGTCCATGTATAGCTGTTGCATTCTGTTACATCCACGGTGGTATGTGTACCGGTTGTGATGGTCAGGTTCAGTGTTAATGTATCGGTACAACCATTGGCAGCCGTAGTGATATGATCATAGAGGCCGCTGGTTGTATATGTATTACCATCACCGCCTGTCCAGGTATAGCTGTTGCATTCCGTTACATCCACGGTGGTATGTGTACCGGTTGTGATGGTAAGGTTCAGTGTCAGTGTATCGGTACAACCATTGGCAGCGGTAGTGATATGATCATAGAGGCCGCTTGTTGTATAGGTATTACCATTACCGCCCGTCCAGGTATAGCTGTTGCATTCCGTTACATCCACGGTGGTATGTGTACCGGTTGTGATGGTCAGGTTCAGTGTTAATGTATCGGTACAACCATTGGCGGCAGTAGTGATATGATCATAGAGGCCGCTTGTTGTATATGTGTTACCATCACCGCCTGTCCAGGTATAGCTGTTGCATTCCGTTACATCCACGGTGGTATGTGTACCGGTTGTGATGGTCAGGTTCAGTGTTAATGTATCGGTACAACCATTGGCAGCTGTAGTGATATGATCATAGAGGCCGCTGGTTGTATATGTATTACCATCACCGCCTGTCCAGGTATAGCTGTTGCATTCCGTTACATCCACGGTGGTATGTGTACCGGTGGTGATGGTCAGGTTCAGTGTTAATGTATCGGTACAACCATTGGCGGCAGTAGTGATATGATCATAGAGACCGCTTGTTGTATATGTATTACCATCACCGCCCGTCCAGGTATAGCTGTTACATTCTGTTACATCCACGGTGGTATGTGTACCGGTTGTGATGGTAAGGTTCAGTGTTAATGTATCGGTACAACCATTGGCAGCAGTAGTGATATGATCATAGAGACCGCTTGTTGTATATGTGTTACCAGTCACCGCCTGTCCAGGTATAGCTGTTGCATTCTCGTTACATCCACGGTGGTATGTGTACCGGTTGTGATGGTCAGGTTCAGCGTTAATGTATCGGTACAACCATTGGCAGCGGTAGTGATATGATCATAGAGACCGCTTGTTGTATATGTATTACCATCACCGCCTGTCCAGGTATAGCTGTTACATTCTGTTACATCCACGGTGGTATGTGTACCGGTTGTGATGGTCAGGTTCAGTGTTAATGTATCGGTACAACCATTGGCGGCAGTAGTGATATGATCATAGAGGCCGCTTGTTGTATATGTATTACCATCACCTCCTGTCCATGTATAGCTGTTGCACTCCGTTACATCCACGGTGGTATGTGTACCGGTTGTGATGGTGAGGTTCAGTGTTAATGTATCGGTACAACCATTGGCAGCCGTAGTGATATGATCATAGAGGCCGCTTGTTGTATAAGTATTACCATCACCGCCTGTCCATGTATAGCTGTTGCATTCCGTTACATCCACGGTGGTATGTGTACCGGTTGTGATGGTAAGGTTCAGCGTTAATGTATCGGTACAACCATTGGCGGCGGTAGTGATATGATCATAGAGACCGCTTGTTGTATATGTATTACCATCACCGCCTGTCCATGTATAGCTGTTGCATTCTGTTACATCCACGGTGGTATGTGTACCGGTGGTGATGGTCAGGTTCAGTGTTAATGTATCGGTACAACCATTGGCAGCGGTAGTGATATGATCATAGAGGCCGCTTGTTGTATATGTATTACCATCACCGCCTGTCCATGTATAGCTGTTGCACTCCGTTACATCCACGGTGGTATGTGTACCGGTTGTGATGGTCAGGTTCAGTGTCAATGTATCGGTACAACCATTGGCAGCGGTAGTGATATGATCATAGAGACCGCTTGTTGTATATGTATTACCGTCACCGCCCGTCCATGTATAGCTGTTGCATTCCGTTACATCCACGGTGGTATGTGTACCGGTGTTGATGGTGATATGCGCTGTCACTACCGAATCACAACCGGTGACGGAAGTATAGGTATGTATATAATCATTGCTGGTTGTTACGATATCTCCCCATGGTAAAGTATAGCTGATACAACCGGCATCACTAAACTCGCTTGCCAGAGCGGTGTTGATCGTGATATGCGCCGTCACTACGGAATCACAACCGGTGACGGAAGTATAGGTATGTATATAATCATTGCTGGTTGTTACTATATCTCCCCATGGTAATGTATAGCTGATACAACCGGCATCAGTAAACTCTGAAGCCAGGGCGGTATTGATCGTGATATGCGCCGTCACTACCGAATCACAACCATTGACGGAAGTATAGGTATGTATATAATCATTGCTGGTCGTTACGATATCCCCCCATGGTAATGTATAGCTGATACAACCGGCATCAGTGAACTCGCTTGCGAGAGCGGTGTTGATGGTGATATGCGCAGTCACTACCGAATCACAACCGTTGACGGAAGTATAGGTATGTATATAATCATTGCTGGTTGTTACGATATCTCCCCATGGTAATGTATAGCTGATACAACCGGCATCAGTAAACTCGGAAGCCAGGGCGGTGTTGATGGTGATATGCGCCGTCACCACGGAATCACAACCATTGACGGAAGTATAGGTATGTATATAATCATTACTGGTTGTTACGATATCTCCCCATGGCAATGTATAGCTGATACAACCGGCATCGCTAAACTCACTTGCAAGAGCGGTGTTGATGGTGATATGCGCCGTCACTACCGAATCACAACCGTTGACGGAAGTATAGGTATGTATATAATCATTGCTGGTTGTTACGATATCTCCCCATGGCAATGTATAGCTGATACAACCGGCATCGGTAAACTCAGAAGCCAGGGCGGTGTTGATAGTGATATGCGCAGTCACTACGGAATCACAACCATTGACGGAAGTATAGGTATGTATATAATCATTGCTGGTCGTTACGATATCTCCCCATGGTAATGTATAGCTGATACAACCGGCATCAGTAAACTCTGATGCCAGGCCGTATTGATCGTGATATGCGCTGTCACTACCGAATCACAACCGTTGACGGAAGTATAGGTATGTATATAATCATTGCTGGTCGTTACGATATCTCCCCATGGTAATGTATAGCTGATACAACCGGCATCAGTGAACTCGGATGCCAGAGCGGTGTTGATCGTGATATGCGCCGTCACTACCGAATCACAACCGGTGCACGGAAGTATAGGTATGTAGTATAATCATTCTGGTTGTTACGATATCACCCCGTGTGTTCCAGTATAAGGCAGATGCCGCTTCGCAGCATCGGTAATGGTCTCTTCACCCGGTCACATTATTGTTCACCACTAAACGCAGTGTAGCTACCGAATCACAACCGGCTGCACTTAGTAATGTAGCGGTATAATCACCGGCGGCTGCAAGACTTTGTGTGTTCCAGGTATAAGGCAATGCCGCTTCGCAGATGGTGATGGTCTCTTCACCCGTTACATTATTGTTTACCACTAAATGCAGTGTGGCTAAAGAATCACAACCGGCTGCACTTAGTAATGTAGCGGTATAATCACCGGCGGCTGCAAGGCTTTGTGTGTTCCAGGTATAAGGCAATGCCGCTTCGCAGATGGTGATGGTCTCTTCACCGGTTACATTATTGTTTACCACTAAATGCAGTGTGGCTAAAGAATCACAACCGGCTGCACTTATTAATGTAGCGGTATAATCACCGGCGGCTGCAAGACTTTGTGTGTTCCAGGTATAAGGCAATGCCGCTTCACAGATGGTGATGGTCTCTTCACCCGTTACATTATTGTTCACCACTAAATGCAGTGTGGCTAAAGAATCACAACCGGCTGCACTTAGTAATGTAGCGGTATAATCACCGGCGGCTGCAAGACTTTGTGTGTTCCAGGTATAAGGCAACGCCACTTCACAGATGGTAATGGTCCTCTTCACCGGTTACATTATTGTTTACCACTAAATGCAGTGTGGCGGTAAAGAATCACAACCGGCTGCACTTATTAATGTAGCGGTATAATCACCGGCGGCTGCAAGGCTTTGTGTGTTCCAGGTATAAGGCAATGCCGCTTCGCAGATGGTGATGGTCTCTTCACCCGTTACATTATTGTTCACCACTAAATGCAGTGTGGCTAAAGAATCACAACCGGCTGCACTTATTAATGTAGCGGTATAATCACCGGCGGCTGCAAGACTTTGTGTGTTCCAGGAATAAGGCAATGCCGCTTCACAGATGGTGATGGTCTCTTCACCCGTTACATTATTGTTCACCACTAAATGCAGTGTAGCGGTCGAA
>CAWDXH010000006.1:0-13110 GCA_963806275.1 uncultured Bacteroidota bacterium | reverse complement strand
ATGGAAATAGAAAATACAAAAAGCTTACTAAGAAATTTAAAAATGGATTGCTTCTATTAATCAATCAATACGATGATAAGTATGCAAAAAAGATATATAGTGAAAAAACACCAGACTAATATGAAAAAGCACTTCTTTAATGTATTAGTGTTACGCCTGTTGATTGTACCGGTTTCAATTGTGTCTGTACAGTAGCTACTACCCGCCGATCCCGATTCCTTATTTCCAACCTATTTTCATCAACGTGTTTCATTTTTTAATGCATTACCTCAAACAAAAGATGATATTATCTTTTTGGGAAACAGTATTACAGATGGTGCCGAATGGAGTGAATTGTTTAATGATACAAAAATAAAGAACCGGGGTATCAGCGGTGAAAACGCCGCAAGGGTTCTTTATCGTTTAAATGAAGTAGTGTGCAGGAAGCCGGCAAAAATATTCCTGCCTATTGGAACCAACGATCTGGCAAGAGGAATCAGTACGGATAGCTTGTTTGCAAACCTGATGCTTATAGCTGATTATGTAAAACAGGAAAGCCCTTCAACCCGATTAAATCTGCAAAGTACTTTACCTGTTAACAAATCGTTTGGAAAATTCAGTAGCCACACAAAAATGATGTACTAATTAGGCGGGTAAATAATCAACTTCAGGAAAACGCACTTAAAAAGGGCTATATCTATATTGATTTATATTCTTCCCTTAGTGATGAAAAGGGAAACTTAAAGGAAAGATTTACCAATGATGGATTGCACTTCAAAGGCGAAGGTTATCTCCTGTGGAAGCATATTATATATCCGTTCCTCTATGATTTGCAACAAAAGCCGGCACTGATTCCATTGCCACAGCAAATAAAATGGAACGAAGGGGATTTTGCATTGTTTAATTGCAAGACCATTCTTATTAATGACAGTGCTTTGCGCCAGTCTGCATCTCTTTACAAAAGGAAATGAAAAGAATAGGAATATAAGTTGCAGTGAAAAACAGTAATAATGAATCTCAAAACCATATTTACCTGAAATTGGGAAAAGTTGAATCAACACAGCTTACTCCAGAAGCCTATGCCCAGGAAGTGCATGCAGGAAGCATTACAATTACAGCAAATACTACTCACGGAATTTTTAACGGGCTGCAAACATTGTTTCAGCTTATAAAAAACGATGTCTATGTGGGCCGTTAAACTGAATGTATTTCATTTTCATGTACTAAAGATATTGCCTGGAGATTGGCTATTGCAAAGAGCGGCATAATACATTTGTCCCTGAAATTGAAATACCTGGTCACAGTGCAGCTTTCACAAGTGCCATGATATCAGACATGCAAAGAGATTTTTAAGCTATTACTAAAAATATTTTCAAAGAATTATTTGAAAAGTTCGATGGTTCCTGCTTGCATAAAGGTGCAGATGAAGTGAAAATTTCCAACAATAATTTTGTGGCAGTATCAAAGGTTTAGGAAAATTGTTAATTCTCATTTTTAGTTTTTTCTATTGTCGCCGATGCTAGGCAACGCCTCAATATCATTTTAATTATTCCGGCAGTCAAATCGGGATAAAGGAGATTGTTTTTTATTGTTCTATTTTTCTTTATTTGATTAATAGTCAGTTTTATTAAAGTAAATATTGCCAATAAAAATTTACTTAAGAAAATAATTATAGAATTCTATGATGCTTCCCATTTTGCTATAATCGTAAGTTTAACCTAACTTCGGTAAGCCTGTAATATGAAAAAATATCAGATATATGATAATTCATTGCTTTTAGAATTGCTTTCTAAAAATGATGAATTTGCTTTTACAGAAATCTATAATCGTTTCTGGAAAAAGATATTTGCTGTTGCATATAACAGATTGCAGGAAACTGAAACAGCAGAAGATATTGTGCATGATGTTTTTGCCAGTCTTTGGGCCAACAGGAATAAAGTTGAAATTGATGCACTTGATAATTATTTAGCCACTGCTGCTAAATACCTGGTGTTAACCAAAATAAGGAAAAAAGAAAAACAGCGTACATATTCTGCCAGCCTGCAGGCACCGGTTATAGAAATGACCGTTGAAAAAGCACTGCACTACAAACGTATATTGGAAATTGTAAAAAATGAAGTAGAAAAATTACCTGAAAAATGCAGACTTATATTTAAATATAGCCGTAATGAGGGCATGCCTGTGAAACAAATCGCAAAAGAACTTCATTTGTCTCCCAAAACCGTAGAAAATCAATTGAACAGGGCTTTAAAGCAATTAAAGCTGGCTACCAGGTCCCTCCTCAGCCTGTTCTGATCAGATTTATTAGCTGTACCATTAGTTTTCCAAAAATATTTTACACCGGTATAGGTGATTGTGTTTGCTTAATACACTTATTTACAGATGAGGATTCCCGAAAACATATCAGCCCTGATAGAAAAGTATCAATCAGGTACAGCCTCGGCAGATGAAAAACGTCGCTTAGATGAGTGGTACCAATCATTTGATGATGCCTGGGTAACCTTAAAGTCAGGTGAAGAGCTGACTGAGCAACAATTGGCAGACCGTATTAAATTACGGTTACTTGAAACCATTCGCCATGGAGGAGAACCCAAACTGAAAACAGCCGGACGCAGGTGGAACCTTCCCGCTGCTGCTGCGGCAATACTTATCCTGCTGTCAGCTAGTATCTATTTCTTCTTTCCAAAATCTCAAAAACCGGAACTTGCAAAAGCAATGCCTGCAAACCCAATTCCGAAAAATGATGTGGCCCCGGGTGGTAACAAGGCAATGCTTACGCTTGCGAATGGCACTACTATCGTTTTAGATAGTGCTTCAAACGGAACGCTTAGCCAGCAGGGAAATATTAAAATACAAAAACTGAATAACGGATTGGTCACCTACACCGTGAATGGCAAACAGATCTCAGAAAATGATGAGGATTTTTATAATACGATTTCTACACCACGGGGAGGCCAGTATCGAGTTACATTAGCTGACGGCACCCAGGTTTGGCTTAATGCAGCTTCCTCCATCCGGTTTCCGGTTGTATTTACCGGTACTTCACGTACCGTTGAGGTTACAGGAGAGACCTACTTTGAGGTTGCAAAAAACAAAACCGTGCCCTTCAGGGTAAAAGCTTCTTCATCCGAAATTGAAGTACTCGGTACTCATTTTAATGTAAATGCCTATGATGATGAACCTTCAATAAAAACAACATTACTGGAAGGTGCTGTTAAGATAACTGTACCGGCTTCTACAACTGATCAAAAGCAAAGGTTTTTAAAACCCGGTCAGCAATCTGCCATTTTGAAATCAGGAAAAATTAATGTAATTGATAATGCCGACATAAAAGAAGTGATGGCCTGGAGGAATGGCCGTTTTCAGTTTAAGAGTTCCGATCTGCAATCGATTCTTCGGCAGATAGCCAGGTGGTATGATGTGGATATTGAATACAGGGGCAATGTTAGCCTGCATTTTACCGGGCATCTCCCAAAAAATGAATATGTATCCAAAGTATTTGAAAAGCTGGAGTTAACAGGTGAAGTACATTTTAAAATTGAAGGAGAAAAGATAATTGTTACACCATAAAGAAACAATAAAATGATTTTACTTTTTAATTTATTGATTGCTCACAGCAGAGCCGGATAAGAGCAATAATGATGTAAAATAAAAAACCGGATTCCGTTTGCGGCGAAACCCGGCGAATATTTGAGCATCCTAATAAACTATTTCTGTTCAGCGTCTGCTTATTATTAAACCCAAACAATACAAATCTATGTATTTAGCTGCTCTTTCAAAACTCTGCTACATAAAAAGTAGATTTTTAACTAAAACGATTAAGATTATGAAACTTACCACAGTTTTATTAATCGCAACCTGCCTGCAGGTTAGTGCTAAAAGCTACTCCCAGACTGTAACCTTAAAAGAGAACAATATTTCTCTTGTTAAGGTTTTTGAAGAAATAACAAAACAAACGGGCTACCAGTTCTTTTATGCTGATGAAGTATTGTCAACGGCGAAGCCTGTAAATGTTGATATAAAAAATGCGGGCATCCGCGCTGTTCTAGATATTTGTTTTAAAGATCAGCAACTGGATTATACAATTTCTGAAAAAACTATTGTGATAAAAAGAAAGGCCGTCATTCCTGCTGTTAATTTACCACCAACCGCACCCACCGCTATTGAGGTAAATGGAAAAATTACTGATGAAAATGGGCAACCTTTGGTAGGCGTCACAGTGCTGTTAAAAGGAACCAACATCGGTACTAAAACTGATGCCAATGGTAATTACAGTATTGAGGCTCCTCCAAATTCTACTTTGGTAATTTCTTATGTAGGATACGAAACGACTGAAATAAAAACAGGTAGTCGGACAATTATTTCTGTAGAATTAAAGCTTGCTGTTACACAGGGTGAACAGGTTGTTGTAGTTGGTTACGGCACACAGAAAAAAAGTGATGTAACCGGTGCTGTATCAAAAGTCGAAATAGAAAAGGCAACTGCTATACCAACAACCAACGTGGCAGAAATGATTCGTGGACAGGCAGCAGGTGTACAAGTAACGCTTGGTTCTGCAAGACCGGGTGGTACTTCAGATATCTTAATCAGGGGAAGAAATTCTATTACAGGTGGTAATGCTCCTTTGATCGTATTAGATGGGTTTCCAATTCCAGATATTAATGATGTGAATCCTGATGATATTGCTTCTATTGAAGTGTTAAAAGATGCAGCATCGCAGGCTATTTATGGAGCAAGAGCCAGTAATGGTGTAATATTAATCACCACAAAAAAAGGTAAGACGGGTAAATTCAAAGTGGGGCTTAATAATTATCTTACAACACAAAAGCTCAGCAAGAACTTTGACCTGTATAGCCCGGAAGAGTTTGCACAACTGAGAAGAGAAGCGATACGAACTTCAAACACACCTACGCAAACCTATCAGCCGGATGAAATAAACTTTAATGGTGCTTTGTCTCCTGAATATTTGAATTTTGTAAAAGGCAAATTATGTAAACTGGGAAGATGAGGTGTTGAAAACCGGTATCATTAATAGTCATACTATTACAGGGCAAGGTGGCACGGAATTCACTAAGCTTTTTACCAGCATCAACCTTTTCAATCAATCTGGTCTTATACCAACTTCTGGCTATCAGCGGGGAAATTTTCGTATAAACCTGGATCAGAAGATAAATGATAAATTAAGTTTTGAAGCAAACTTGAATTTGATTACTGACAAACAAAAAAGAGAAACCAACAATCTTGATTTTATCACCATCTCACCTTTTACCGGCCCGTATGATGATAATGGTAACATGATTCGGGATGTTGCAGGTGCCAATGCAAGCAGCAGCACAATCAATCCATTATGGAATATCAGGGAGTCAGACTACGATGTTAAAACAAATTTGTTCAATCTTAACCTTGTTGGTAATTATAAGATTACAAAGAATTTCTCGTATAAATTAAATAGCCTGTTGTCCCGCCGTAATAATGATGTGGGTCAATACCTGACCCGTTTACATTCTGCAGGTGATGGTCTGATGGGTATAGCAACTGTAAGTAATACACTTAGGGAAGAATATTTGCTGGAAAATATTCTGAATTATAAAGGAAGCATTTCCAACGATCATCGTTTTGACGTTACATTGGTACAGTCCATTAACCAGCGTAACTCATCTAGAACAGAAACAGTTGGTACTGGTTTTCCAAACGATTTATTAACTTATGATGGCATTACCAATGCTACTAATTCTAAAACTACAAGAGACGAGGAGCAGTACAGGTTAGCTTCTTTTATGGGTCGTTTACGTTATACATTATTAGATAGATATCTGCTTACGCTTACTTCAAGGTATGATGGCGCATCTGTTTTTTCAGAAAATAATAAGTCAGCTTTTTTTCCTGCAATGGCAATCGGATGGCAGATGCATAAAGAAAAATTTCTGAAAAATGTTGCTGCCATCAATGAAATGAAACTGAGACTAAGCTATGGATCAGTTGGTAACCAGTCGCTTGATCCCTACACTACACTGGGTGTAGTAAATCCTTATACTTATATATTTAATGGTAATTTATTTTCGGGCTATTTACCGGGTACACAATTGAATAATGTAAATCTTACATGGGAAACCTCTACCACGTTCAATCTGGGACTGGATTTCGGATTGTTTAAAAACAGGATTACCGGATCACTGGATTATTTTAAAACTCGTACAACAGATCTGCTGGTTGACAAATCACTTTCCGGATCAAGTGGATACAGTAATACTATTACCAATGGTGGAGAGTCAGAGAATAAAGGAATAGAAATTATGCTCAGTGGAAATATTATCCGTAATAGTGATTTCAAATGGAATGTAACGACTATCTTCTCGAGCTATAGAAATAAAATTGTGAAAACAGGTATATTAGGTGTTGATGCTGAGCAAAAAGATGATTTGGGTAGAAATCGTTTTGTAGGACAGCCAATCAATAATATACGTACCTATATATTTGATGGAATTTTTCAGTCGGATAAAGAAGCCATAGAATCTGCACAAGGAACATTAGGTGGTACCGTAACTCCTTTTCAAAACATAACAACACTGGTGGCAGGAGCCATTCGGTTAAAAGATGTAAACGGTGATGGCAGAATAACGAATGACGACAATGTAATAGTAGCCAGTGATCCCAAATGGTTTGCTTCTGTATCAACTTCATTGAATTATAAAAACTTTGACCTGCTGGCTGATTTGTTTATTGTGGAAGGTTCAATGAAAAGTAATCCGTACCTGTCCTCATTCAATCAAGGTGGCACACTACAAAGTGTAAGGAATGGTATTAAAGTTGATTACTGGACACCGGAAAATCCATCGAATACTTTTCCCCGGCCAAATTATGGTGCAGCTCCGCAAAATGTAAGTTCACTTGGATTAAGAGATGCTTCTTATGTGCGGTTACGGACTTTATCGCTGGGTTATAATTTGGAATCTTCACTACTCCGCAGAATACAACTCAGTGCTGTTAGATTATATGTAACTGCCACGAATGTATTTACGATAACGGATTACAAATCGTATAGCCCGGAAAATAATCCAAATGATTTCCCGGATGCAAAATCATTTACGTTCGGATTGAATATTGGATTCTAAATTATCTGATAGTTAACAAGTAAAAAAATAACTTATGCAAATCATTAATAATAAAATATAAAGCAAGTTTGATGATTGTCTGCTCTGCTTTACTTTTAGGTAGTTGCAAAAAATACCTCACGGAACATCCTACAACTCAGTTTACACAGGATTTTGTTTATAATACACCGGAAGGGTTAGAATCGGGTGTAATAGCATTGTATAACCTGCAACGGGATTTTTATACCAAAGTAAACACTAACAATGGTAGCGATCCTATTGTAATTGATTCCCGGGACGACCTTACTATTCCCCGTGGAGGTGAGATTAGCAATTATGGAAAAATAAATAATGGCACCCGACCCGATAACAGCGGCGTTTTCAGTACCTACTGGAAAGCTTATTACCGCATTGTTGACCGTTCCAATGCCATCATTAAAGGGGCACAGGAAATTACGGATATTGATGAGTTGAAAAGAAATAAGATTTTGGGAGAAGCGAAATTTTTCAGGGCAAATGCTGTGTTTACCTTGTTTAAATTATTCAACAATATTTATGTAACCACAGAGCCCACTACACCAGAGAATGTAGATAATATAATTTTGGATAAAACTCCCGAAGCGAATATTTATAAATTAATCAATGATGATCTTAGTTTTTCTATCGCCAACCTTGCATGGACCACTACAGAATTTGGAAGGGTAACACAAGCTACTGCCCGCCACGTAAAAGCGGAAGTTGCATTATGGCAAAAAAATTGGGCAGAGGCCAAAACACAATCGGAAGCTATTTTGAATTCAGGGTTTTACAATCTTGTTTCATCTCCTGCCGGCGTTTTTACCGGAGATTTTAATCATAAAGAAACTTTATGGGCATTGCAGTTTAAGAATGGTGTTGATGGCGGCCAATCAAAAATTAACTTTAACCTGATGTGTAATTATGCAGAGCAGATTCCTGGTTCACAATACTCAGTAGCACAAGGCGGCAGAGGTTTTGCCTGGTTGACTATGAATAATTATATACGTAATCTATTAAATGCTTATCCGGACGATATAAGGGTAAATGGAACTTATTATATAAAAGATTATTACTACAACGATCCGGCAAAAGTTCCAAATCCGGCATTATTGGGTACTAAGATTGTTCATACGCAATGGCAGGAGTTTGCAGCCACTGCTGCTAACCGTAACTTCTGGTTCATACGGTTGAATACTTCGTGTAAAAAATATTTTCCTGATACTGGCATTCCTGCAGAAAATAACCATGCAGTAAATATAATGCTGGCAAGGCTTGCAGAAACTTTTTTGTTTGCATCGGAAGCCAATCTGATGTTGAATAATATTGGCACTTTAGCCGATGGCCCGTTAGCAGGTACTGCATTAGGACAGTTAAATGCGGTGCGTTCAAGAGCCGGTATTCCAAAAGCTGCTGAGATAACATTAGATTCCATTTTGAATGAGCAGGCAAAAGAATTGGCTTTTGAGGGTAGAAGGATGTATATGTTGAAGAGGACAGGGAAGCTTTATGAGTATGTAACAGATCATGCAGGTTATGGCATGGCAGGCGATCTTAGTCCCGACAACTCTACTGCGGGTGGTGCAAACAACACGCCTGAAAAACCATTGCCTTATAAAACAGATGCCCGCAGAAATATGAAACCGTACATGATAAACTGGCCCATTCCATTAGCAGAAATAAATTTATTAGGACCCAACTATCCGCAAAATGGGGGCTATTAATTCGTTTTTCATGCGTAATTAAGTATCATAAACTTGTGATTGTTTTGGCAGGTTTTACTCACCTTAACAACCCTTACAGGCAAATTTTGTTTCTTCGGATTAATAATACTTTTAATAATATAAATGAAAAATGGGGTCAGCATGCAGTTGCAAACCTTTATTAATCTGGCAAAGATTTATTTTCTTAATTTTTAGAAAGTTTTATAATGATGATTATTAGATTTTTTCTCTTACTTATTCCAGCTTCTATTATAACATCTTGCAGCACCAGTAAAAAAGTCGCTACAACTAGTCCTGTTTTTGCAAATAATGTGGTTGTAGCTCACCGGGGTGCATGGAAAAAAAATAATCTGCCAGAAAATTCTATTGCTTCTTTAAAGCATGCCATCGAATTAAAATGTACCGGTTCTGAATTTGATGTAAGGATGACAGCTGACGATTCCCTGGTCATTAATCATGATCCGCACTACAATAATTTACTGGTTGAAAAAACGACTTATGCAGAGCTCGAAAAATTCAAACTTTCTAATGGCGAAAAACTACCTACACTGAGAGAATATATACTGGCTGGGCTTAAAAACAATACCACCACAAGGCTGGTTTGTGAAATAAAGCCGTCTGCAACCAAGGAAAGAGGACAGGTAATTGCTGAAAAAGTATATCGATTGGTAAATGAGTTAGGGGCACAGCATATGGTGGTTTATATCAGTTTTGATTATGATATACTGAAAAAATTAGTTCAATTAAATCCTTCAGTATCTACACAATTTCTGGATGCTTATAAATCTCCGGATGATGTAAAAAAAGATGGGATAAGCGGAATTGACTATATCCTGACAGCGTTTAAAAAACATCCCGAATGGATAGCTCAGGCAAAAAAGAATAATACCATACTTAATGCCTGGACGGTAAATAAAGAAGAAGATATGGATTGGTTGCTGGCTAATAGGTTTGATTTTATTACCACAAACGAACCCGAACTGCTATTTGAAAGAATCAAAAAAAGCCCGGTTGCAAAAGGATGGAAGTTATCCTGGAGCGAAGAGTTTAATTATACAGGATTACCCGATACTTCAATCTGGAACTATGCAGTTGGTGGAAAGGGATATGGTAACAACGAATTGCAATATTATACAGAGGCTGATACCAGCAATGCTGTGGTGAGAAATGGAAAACTATTCATCACTGCATTAAAACAAACCAAAGAAAAAAATAGTTATACATCAGCAAGACTGTTCAGCAAAGACAAAGCAGAATTTACCTATGGTAGAATTGAAGTAAGCGCTAAACTGCCGGCTGGCAGGGGTACATGGCCTGCTATTTGGATGTTAGGAAAGAACAGAGCCGGAACTCGGTTGGCCTGAATGCGGGGAGATAGATATTATGGAACATGTAGGTTACGATCCTGACAGTATACACGGAACCATTCATACTAAAGCTTATAACCACATGAAAGGAACGCAGAAGGGAAAAACGATTTTTATTAAAAACCCTTATTCAGAATTTAATACTTACGCCATAGAATGGACACCGGAAAAAATTGATTTCCTGGTGAATGATGTGGTTTATAATCATATCGAGAATGAACATCTTTCTACGGCAGAGTGGCCTTTTGATCAGCCGTTTTATTTGATACTTAACCTGGCCGTAGGTGGTAACTGGGGTGGTAAAAAGGGAATAGATGAAAACGTTTTTCCTGCTACGATGGAAGTAGACTATTTAAGAGTGTACCAACAGAATCCCGCTCCGTCAAAGTAATAAACAGGTATTCAAAAAATAAGCTGATGAAACACATTATTTTTCTTTTGTTCTTTTTCACTTGCAGTGCTGCTTCCTGGTCGCAGAGCAAAGTAAAAAAGCCAAATATTTTATTGATTGTAATTGACGATTTGGGTTATGCTGATTTTGATCCTTACTCAAATCGTGCCGGGCAGGCAGTCGACTCCTAATATGAACAGACTTGCAAAAGCAGGCAAAATATTTACACAGGCTTATACCACGGCACCGGTTTGCAGCCCATCCCGCGCAGGAATCATAACCGGCAAAAATCAATTTAGATGGGATAAGCCGGCTGGCTGGGGCCCTGGCCTGCCAGACAGTGTTAAAACAATTGCAGAATATTTAAAGGATGCAGGATATGCTACAGCCCGTATCGGCAAAAATGACCTGGGTAGAAATTTTCATAAAAACAATGTAAGAGAATATCCGCTTATGCATGGTTACGATGAATTTCTTAGGATTTAATGCACATGCCCATGATTTTTGGCTGAATTCAGAAAGCATTAAAAAAAGAACGCCGGATCCAAATGGCACCAGTGCTGCACTTGGTCCATTGATGCATAATATGGGCGAAAAAAGTTATGAGGAAGGATACCTGACAGATATATTTACAGACGAAGCCATTACTTACTTATCACAAAAGAGAGACAAGCCATTTTTTCTTACGCTGGCATATAATGCCGTTCATCATCTTATTCATGAAGTGCCGGAAAAGTATTTAACAAAATTTAACGTAAAACCGATACCCAATTATGATCCTGATAATATGGAAGCTTTCGGAAAACATCCCACCGGTTCCTACTCGGCCTATTATGATAAATATTCCCGTATGGGTGACATTGGAGATGAAGACATGCGCAAATATTACCTCGCCAATCTTAATTGCCTTGATGATAATATCGGCAGACTGCTTGATGCCATGAACAAAAAAGGGTTAGATAAAGAAACACTGATCATTTTTATTTCTGATAATGGAGGCGAACCACTAACCGGTGCCGACAATGCTCCACTTACTGCAGGTAAGTATTCTCTTTGGGAAGGTGGTATAAAAGTTCGCATGGCGATGGTATGGCCCGGGAAAATAAAAGGAGGAACGATAGAATCAAGATATGTTTCAGCGACGGATATTTTACCTACAGTTGTTGCGGCCGCAGGTATACAATTGCATGATCCAACGCTTGATGGTATCAGTTTGTTTAAGCCGGATAATAATCGCCTGCTGGTATGGAAATGGCAAAAAACATGGGCGGTACGGCTGGGCGATTGGAAACTAACCAATACAAACGAGGATCATTGGAAAAGCAGGCCATCAGCCCAATATATCAAACCAATTGCCAATGACCTTTCTATAAAATTATTTAATGTAACAGAAGACCCAGGTGAAAGAAATAACCTGGCAGAAAAATATCCTGAAAAAGTAAAAGAATTATCGGCTGCCTACGAAAATTGGTTAAAGATAAATCAGGGAAAATTTAGAAGTTGAGCCTTTTAAAAAAAGCAACGGTATAAATGATATATTATAAGCTTGAAATAAAATGGATAATTTTTTTTTTGTTGAGTTTACCTCTTTACCCGGCATATGCCCAGTCACTTAAGGTAATGACATACAATATCCGCCTTGATATTGCCAGCGATGGAGAAAACGACTGGACTCACAGGAAAGATTTTTTTACTTCACAGGTACAATTTTACGAACCGGATATTTTTGGAGTGTAGGAAGCAATGCCACAACAGGTAACTGATATAGCGGCAGCGCTTACATTCTACAGCCATATCGGTACCGGAAGAGACGGAATCGGACAAGGCGAGTCGTCAAATATTTATCATGAGAAAGACAGGTTTATACTAACGGAACAAACTACTTTTTGGCTTTCGGAAACACCGGATACCGTTTCGAAGGGATGGGATGCGGCTTACAGAAGGGTGTGTACGTATGGCTTATTTAAAGATAAAAAGAGCAAAAAATATTTTGGGTTTTTAATACACATTTGGATCACTTGGGTAAAGTAGCAAGAACGAAGGGAATACAACTTATACTATCAAAAATAGGTATGGTCAACATTAAAAATTACCCGGTTATTTTTATGGGCGATTTTAACTCCGAACCTAATACCAAAAGAATTCTTGATTTGAAAAAGCAGATGAATGAGTGTAGCGACTTTTCAAAAGAAAAACGATTTGGCCCATCCGGTACGTTTAATGATTTTAAATACCATGAACCGGTAACCAGAATGATTGATTATATTTTTATATCACAAAGGAAGAAAATAACAGTTAATAAATAGGCAGTTTTATCTGATTCAAAAGATCTAAGATATCCTTCGGATCATTTACCGTTATATGTAGAACTAACAATAAAATAAACTAAAATTATTATATAATAAGCTTATCTTACTTCCCGCCTTGCTTCTCAATTAATATTTATTACAATGAAGAGGGTTTTTCTACTTATATATTTTCTATTCAATTTACTATTTGTTCGGCAGGTTACATATGGTAATCCAGGGGATCCATTTTTCTTT
>CAWDXH010000005.1:0-448116 GCA_963806275.1 uncultured Bacteroidota bacterium | reverse complement strand
AATTAATCATTCGCTTCAGGTAGTCTCCATAACCACTTTTTGCCAGTTCCCCGGCAATGGCTGCCACTTGCTTTTTATCAATAAACCCATTTCTGTAAGCCACTTCTTCTATACAGCCGATCTTGGTTCCCTGTCTTTTTTCAATTACCCGTACAAATTCGCTGGCATCACTCAGAGAATCAAACGTACCTGTATCCAGCCAGGCAGTGCCGCGGTCCAATACCGCTACATGCAACTGCTTTCGCTGCAGGTATTCTTTATTGATATCTGTTATTTCATATTCGCCCCTTGGTGAAGGCTTTAATTCCCTGGCAATTTTCACTACCTCATTATCATAAAAATATAAACCGGGTACGGCATAATTTGATTTTGGTTTTGCAGGTTTTTCTTCTATACTGATGGCCTTCATCTGGTCATCAAATTCCACCACCCCATACCGCTCCGGATCACTGACCTGGTAGGCAAATACATAACCACCTTCCACATCAGCCAGGGTTTTTAACTGGCTGCCTAACCCTGCCCCATAAAAAATATTATCCCCCAACACCAAAGCCACTTTATCTGTACCGATAAAATCAGCGCCGATTACGAAAGCCTGCGCCAGTCCATTCGGCACTTCCTGCACCGCATATTCAAACCGGCATCCCAGCTGGGAGCCATCACCCAATAACCGCTTAAACGAAGCATGATCCTCCGGCGTGGTAATAATCAATATTTCCCGGATGCCCGCCATCATCAGCGTGGAAAGCGGATAATAGATCATCGGCTTATCATAAACAGGCATTAATTGTTTACTGATCGCTTTGGTAATTGGATACAAACGGGTTCCCGATCCGCCGGCAAGAATGATTCCTTTCATTGAGGGGCTTATAGTTTAGGGGTTTAGGGTTTAGGGTTTAGGTTTAGGGTTTAGGGGTTTAGCGATAGAGTTTTGGTTTAGTTGATTTTGCCAATTGAGTCTTTCTCAAAGAGGCAATTTTTGCGGTCAATAGTTCGATTTGGTTACGACCTTCTGTTAGCATTTCATCAGGAAGAAACCCTAAATCATTGCCAATAATTAGTTGATTCAAAATTTCCGTAAGACTGCTATAAGCGATTTGTGAAAAATGAGCCTGGTCTTTAAAGGACGTCCTGCTACTACCTTCCGCCAGATTTGAGACAACCGATACAGCGGCACGTCGTAGTTGCATCACCAGCCCAAACTTTTCATCAGCCGGGAAAACGGAACTAGTTTTATAAATCCATTTTACTAATAATCTCGCATCCTTCCATACCTGTAATTTTTCGAATGAGTAAATATGCATGGGCTATGAGTGTTTAGCGTTTAGGGTTTATGGATTAGTAGCTGGAGACTAAAGAATGGTGTTAAAATAACTTGCAGATACATTTTATAAACTCTTTCTAAACTCTCAACCCTACTAAACTCTCACCTCTTAACCTCTCTTCTCTTCTTAATTCCCATTACTATATTGTTTTTCATAATAATTCTGATACTCACCTGAAGTAACATGCTTCAACCACTCGCTATTTTCAAGATACCAATCGATGGTTTGGCTTAACCCTTCTTCAAATGTTACCGAAGGTTTCCATCCCAATTCCTTATTGATCTTTGTGGCATCAATTGCATATCGCCTGTCATGGCCGGGCCTGTCTTTTACATAAGTGATCAATTGCTCACTGGTGCCGGCAGCATTGCCCAGCTTTTCATCCATTTGTTTGCAAAGCAATTTGACCAGGTCAATATTTTTCCATTCATTAAAACCGCCAATATTATAGGTATCATGATTCTTCCCTTTATGAAAAACAAGATCAATTGCCATAGCATGATCTTTTACAAAAAGCCAGTCCCGGGTATACTGACCATCGCCATATACAGGTAATGGTTTTTTAGTAATAATATTATTAATAAAAAGAGGGATCAATTTTTCCGGAAAATGATTAGGACCATAATTATTGGAACAATTACTGATCACTGCCGGAAAATCATATGTATCGCCATAAGCTCTTACAAAATGATCGACGATGCTTTGGATGCACTGTAAGGTGAATGAGGATCATACTTTGTTTCCTCTGTAAAAAATCCCGTGCTTCCCAAAGCTCCATACACTTCATCGGTAGAAACATGATAAAATCGTTTCCCTTCATAGTTTCCTTTCCAGGATTCTTTGGCGGCATTTAACAGGTTGACAGTTCCTATCACATTGGTGTAAACAAAATCCAGTGGTGATAAAATAGAACGGTCAACATGAGACTCAGCGGCTAGATGAATAACAGCATCGGGTTGATATTTTGCAAATACATGCTCCAGTGCTGCAGGATCGAGAATATTTACTTTTTCAAAAAAATAATTTGGGGCATTCTCTATATCCCGCAGGTTTTCCAGATTACCGGCATAAGTCAGTGCATCCAGGTTGATGATCTTGTAATCCGGGTATTTGGTAACAAATAAACGAACAACATGCGAGCCGATAAAACCGGCGCCGCCTGTAATTATAATTGTTTGGACATTATTCAAAAAATTATAAACGATCAGAATTGTTTTTATACCAGGTAAAAGTGGTCCGCAAACCTGCATCTACAGATACGGCGGGATCATAACCTAACAGTGATCTGGCTTTTGAAATATCAGCCAGGCTATGTTTTACATCACCCGGCCGGTCGGGACCATGAACGGGTTGTAAGGAGCTGGACGCTTCTGCTGCTAATGCATTAAAAAGTTGCAGTAAAGAAGTCTGGTCGCCACAGGCAATATTATAAACCTGGTTCACGGCTTCTTCATTTTCCGTAAACATGGCGGCGATATTGGCCTGAACCGCATTTTCAACAAAAGTAAAATCACGGCTATGACTTCCATCGCCATTGATGACAGGAGGTTTATTTTCTAATATTGCTTTTACAAAAAGAGGGATCACAGCGGCATAAGGGCCTTGCGGATTCTGCCTTGGTCCGAAAATATTGAAATAACGCAGCCCGATAAATTGCATTTTGTAAAGACTTGCATACACTTTTGCATATAGCTCGTTTACATATTTGGTAACGGCATAGGGAGAAAGCGGATTGCCGATCTTATCTTCCACTTTGGGAAGGCCGGGATGATCGCCATAGGTAGATGAACTGGCTGCATACACTACCCGTTTTATATTTTTTTCTTTTGCTGCTGTAAAAATATTCAGCGTACCCGTGATATTGACTTCATTGGTTGTTAACGGATCTTTGATAGACCGGGGAACAGAACCCAGGGCCGCCTGGTGTGTAATGACATCAATATCTTCGCAGGCATTTAAGCAGGTTTCAAAATCCCGGATATCGCCTTTAAAAAATTCAAATTTGGGATGATCAGCAAAAGAGGCCATATTTTCCAGGGAACCGGTGGCCAGGTTATCCAGCACACGGACCCCGCTTACTCTTTCATCTGCTAATAATTTTTCAACCAGATTGGAACCGATAAAACCGGCTCCGCCGGTAACTAAAATGCGCATATCAACAATAATTAAATGAGAATTATTTTTTTTTGGAAGACCACTTTCTGAAATCCATTGCAGCTATTCTTTATCAAGAGTGGAAAGCGGCGGTTTTTCTTCTTCATAATAGCTACCTGTCCCTGGCCATAACCGTAGCCATAACCATAACGGCCATATCCGTAATAGCCATAGCCTGCCCTTGATCTTTACATCATTGATAACGATGGACACTTTAGGTAATTTTTTTTCACTGGTAAAGATCATCGATCAACGCCACTTGTTTTTTGAAAGTGTGCCCCTGTCGGACCAGGTACAAGGTACAATCAGCAAATTTTCCCAGGGTCATGGCATCGCTTACCATTCCTACGGGTGCCGTATCAATTAACACCACATCAAATTCTTGCGGACCCAGGCAAAGAATTCGGTCACTTTTTGATCAAGTAATAATTCAGCAGGATTAGGTGGAATGGGACCGCAGGGTAATACAAACAAGATTTTCCTGGTTGGGTACAGGTATTACTAAATTTTCCAGTTCCGCTTTACCGACAAGGAAATTTGAAATGCCGGGTTTACGTCCCAATACCCAGTCCGGACAGTATTTTTGGTTTGCGAATATCGAATTCAAGTATAATGGTTTTTTTACCTGTCAGCGCCAGGACGGCTCCCATATTGGTACTGACAAATGATTTTCCTTCACCGCTAAAAGAAGAAGTAACCAGGATAATGGGTTTATCTATTTTGTTGAGAACATATTGCAGGTTTGACCGGATGATCCGGAATTGTTCAGCAACCATACCCCGGCTGGTTTTATTAACCATCAATGTATTCTCAGAATACGAATGACCGATTTCGCCCATAATGGGTGCCTGGGTTATCTTTTCAATATCAAAACGAGTTGTTACTTTATCATTTAGGACTTCTTTCAGGAAAATTATAAGTGCCGGTAAGGCTAAGCCGAAAAGAACAGCCAGTAGTCTGGATCATACTTTTATCCGGCTTTACCGGGTTGAGTGAAGGACTGGCTCTGTCGATGATCTTGGAATTGGAAATGGTGGATGCCCTTGAAATGGCACCTTCTTCCCGTTTACCTTCCAGCAAGCTATATAGTGCCAGTTTGGTGGTAACCTGTCGCTCCAATTCAATCAATTCTTTCATCTTTATAAGGCATGGTCTGTAATTCTGTTTGTTCTGTTGCTGTTCTTCTTCTCAGGTTTGCGATGGCCGGGTTATAAGAAGAACTGATATTGTTCAGGTTTTCCAATACCATCTGCCTTTGCAATTCGATGGTTCCTTCTACCTCCTTTACAGCAGGGTTGTCTGCAGGAATATTTGATTCCAAGTAATGCCTTTCTTTCTAATTGCGCTTTATTGTAACCACTTACCAATTCATTCAGCGTAAGATCCTCAAGACCCAGTGAAGATGGTACCGTCACTTTATTGTATTGATTTCGATTTATCCCGCAGGTATTCATTCACCATTTCGGCTACCGCCAGTTTCATCTGCTGCTCATTAGAGTTATCAGGTCGGCTGAATTTATTTTTTGAAAGGAATTCATCTGATTGGGTTTCTACATTGATCAAGTTATTTGTCTGCCGGTAATGCAAGCAATGATATTCTGCATACTATCCAACTCTCCCTTTCAATTTATCCAAACGACTATCAATGAAACCCATCATCTGGTCCGTAGAAAAATTATTCTGCTCGATGGTCATGGAATCATACTGGACCATCAGGCTATTTACAATATCGGCTGCCATATGAGGATTGGTGGCTTCCAGGTCAATCAACAGGATGCCGGTACCACCTGCTTTTGGTTGCACTTTTACAGTTTGCAGCCAAGACGCCGGCTACATCTTTCAGCCGGTTGCCAGGTAACCGTGTATTCAGTACCGGCAACAGGGATCCACTCGGTTTAATAGCCTGAAAACACCATTTGCATTTTCAAAAACCTGGTTCAAATTCAAAATTTTTATTCTCATTATTTACATGAAACTGCCTTTCATTTATGAAATTGATCGTGATAGAAAAAGGCCGGGCAGAATCGGCTAATTCAAATGCTTCGAGAGTAAAAGGAGCTTGCTTATAAACATTCTGATCTTTGATCCTTCCTTTAGCCGTATATGAATACTGGAGGTTTAGTTTTTTAACAACCCTTGTCATCAATGGACGGGACTTCAATATTTCAATCTCGCTTTGAATATTATCTGACCGGTTGGTACCCATGATAGATCCTCCACTTTATCCCCGCCCCGGGTATTAGCTTCACTTTTGATCAGCATGCTTCCACCGGCACTATAAACCTGGTCTGGCATAGCGCAGATAAGTAAAAGCAATCAATAAGGCCAGGGCAACTGATAAAAGGAAAAAAGGGAAAAAACGGATATATTTATAAAACAAGATCCCTTACACTCAGGTTGGCCTTATTCAGTTTTGTTATTGTCAATCTGCTCATCCATTATATCAGGTATCGAATTTTCGAAGTTCATATCTGGAAAACCCTGATAACAATAGCGATCGCTGTTATGAGGCTTAATACGAAACCTACCTGGCGGATAACAATTTCCTGGTCAGCTTTCTTTGCTTTCCGTTGACTGGGCTCCACCACTACCAGGTCATTTTGCATGAGATTATAATAAGGGGATTCAAATAACTATTTGGAGGAAATATCTACATACCCGGTTTGTCGCTTTCCATCCGTTTCCCGCATCACTTTAACAGAATTTTTCAATCCAAATTCTTTTACGCCACCCGCCAATCCAATTGCTTCCAGGATCGTTACTTTTTCACCGGGTACCCTAATCGGTCCCTGGCTTTGTTCACTTCGCCCAATACGGTCACTTTTAAATTTTGAAAGCGGATAATGACGGAAGGATTGGTCAAAACCGAATCTTTTTCATTGATCTTTCTTCTTGATCGAATCTGCCAATTGGAGTTTGGTCAAGTCCTTCAACCTTTAATAATCCGATCTGTGGATATTCAATATTTCCATTGGCATCCACTAAAAATCCTCCTGATGAAGATCCGGTTAACGCTGATCCTTCCGATTGACCTCCCTGGAGGGTAAATTATAAATGAGCATCAGAAATTTGCGGTTTTGTGCTGGCGCTGTAAACCTGTATAGAAAGCAGATCATTTTTCTGAATGCGCAATTCCGATATCCGCACTTCTCCAGTCACAGTGGTATCCGTTACATTCTGAAGATAATTGGGAATTTTTTGCTGCGGTGTACAGGAAATAAAATAGAAAGGCAATAGCAAGAAATAAAACAAGCGAAGGAATTTCATTTAAACGGCTTTATAATATACAGTTGGGCTGCAAAAATAAGATTTGACCCTATAAGTACTCTGTCGAAGTTAATTTAGTTCTGTCAATATGGGCCACCAACAAATACCCGAGGCTATCGATGGCAACTTTGACCATTTTACGGTTGAGGCCCGACCACCTCGCCTTCCTGGTCCATCAACGGGCCGGTTGTTATCTTCACCCTTTGGTTCAGACTCGAGGTTCATTGGCCTTACTTCTACATTTTCATATTCATTTAGAAATTGCTTGATGGCATTGATCTCTTTTTCTTTTACAGCGCTGGCTTGCCATCCCAGTAAACAAAATTGATAACCCCGGGCGTCATTCTAACCTGCTGTCCGGTCTGCATCATCAACCTTTACAAAAACATAGGATTTAAAAAGAGGCTCCTCCACTATTTTTACCCTGTCGCTCCATTTTCGTCGTCACTTTATTCAATGGACAATAGCTTTCCAACCCTTTTTCCGTTAAAAGCAGATGCGTCACTTTTTTTTCCCAACGGGGACGACTATATATTGCTAACCATTTACGGGACATATGAATAGGTTTTAGAAGCTTCGCCACCTCGGTCACATAAATAAATTTCAGTATGACCGGTAAATAGGGCCACTATAACGGCTTTCTCTGGCGGCTATTGTCTTTCGGGTGCAAATATAACGGCCAAAATGGGAGTGGCAAAAGAATAAAAAAGACAGATTGTGAATGTTTTGTCAATGCACCAATGAAAACATGCCCGTTGTCAAAAAAGAACCGTAACCGGGGCTGAATTTCCACAAAAACACCGAGATATACCCTACCTGAATATTTAGATAATGTCTATCTATACTTTTGAAAATCTTACATTTAAAACTAAATTCAAGAAAATTGAATAATCGATTTTACTCCCTCGATGTTTTCAGGGGCGCTACCGTTTGCCTCATGATATTGGTTAATAACCCCGGCTCCTGGGCACATATATATCCGCCACTGAAACATGCACCATGGCATGGCCTTACACCCACCGACCTGGTTTTTCCCTTCTTTTTATTTGCGGTTGGTAATGCCATGTCATTTGTGATGCCCAAACTGGAGGCAGCCGGAGATTCCATGTTTTGGAAAAAAATTGGGAAGAGAACAGCCATTATATTTTTGATCGGGCTGTTTCTTAACTGGTGGCCTTTTTTCCGGTGGGAGGAGGGATCCCTTGTATTCAGACATTGGGTTGATCCAGAAAATCCCGAAAATGGTGTGCGGATTTTTGGCGTATTACAACGAATTGCACTGAGCTATTTTTTTTCATCGGTTATTATATATTACTTCAAACTGAGTAAATCCTTTTATTTCGCCTTATTGATTCTTCTTTTGTACTGGATACTTTCCTATGCTTCCAATCCCGGTGACCCCTATAGCATGACGGGTTGGTTTGGAACCGACATCGATAAAAATATTTTGGGGACTGCTCACATGTATAAAGGAGAAGGCATACCTTTTGACCCCGAGGGTATAATGAGTACTATGAATGCTATTGTGCAGGTAATATTGGGATATATCATTGGTCATTACATTCAAAAGAAAGGAAAAAGCCAGGAAACACTCATCAATAAAAACAATTCAAATAATGATTCAGGCCCTTATCAAATGATCGCCGGCCTATTTATAATCGGAATTACTTTGATTGTTACAGGATATATGTGGGATATGGTTTTTCCCATCAATAAAAAAATATGGACCAGTTCTTATACGGTTTATACTTCAGGGCTCGCTACACTTACTATTGCCACTATGATCTACCTGATAGAAATGAAAAATGTTAAGGGAATACTTGCAAGATTCTTTGATGTATTTGGCAAAAATGCATTATTTGTTTTTGCACTGAGCGCCTTTTTGCCCAGGGGACTTTCATTGATAAGGTTAGAAGAAGGGGTAAATCCCTGGAATTTTCTTTATGTAAAAGTATTGGCCAATATTCCCGGCGATCCCAGGTTAGGCTCGCTGTTATATGCACTATGTGTTATCTTTTTTATGTGGGCCATCTGCTGGTGGATGGATAAGAAAAAAATTTATATAAAAGTATAATGATGGAATTCCATTATTTCTTCTCCGGTAAATAAAAAAAATAGCTTCTTTTTGAAATGAATCAAAACAAAAAAGCCATTCAGGATTGTGAATGGCTTTTGTTTTATTCAAAAAGTTTTATTAGCCTTTATTTGGTTCCAGCAATTTGAAGAACTGATCCAATTGTGGCAGGATTACAATTCTTGTTCTGCGGTTGGAAGCACGGCCTTCTTTGGATGAATTATCTGCAACCGGGTTATACTCACCACGGCCGGCAGCAGCCATCTTAGCCGGGTCCAATCCATATTCTTTTTGCAGAATTCTTACAACGGAAGTAGCACGTTTTACACTCAGATCCCAATTGTCAAGAACGAGGCCACCCCCCTTGTATTCTACATTGTCCGTATGACCTTCAACCATAAATTCAATATCGGGTTGGTTTTTCAATACAGTTGCCACTTTACCCAAAACTGCTTTTGCTTCAGGAGTTATATTATATTTTGCTGTTTTGAAAAGAAGTTTATCAGAAATATCAATGTAAACAACTCCTTTATCAACTTTAATATTAATATCCTCATCATTCATATTACCAATAGCCCCTTTAAGATTCATCACCAGCGCCATATTTAATGAGTCTTTATGCGCCATCTGTTGTTGCAAGCGTTTGAATATAAGAATCTTTGGCACCAATATTTTCCATTGACTTTTTTATACTTTCCGCCTGCGAACTTGAAATTACAGACAGGTCCTGGAGTTGCTTTAATGCCTGGGTATTGTTTTGTTTTAAGAAATCAATCTGGTTGTTAAGGTTCGCAATATTTGCTTCCAGGTCACTTTTCTGACGCTGAAGGTTTGCTTTTTCATCGTTGCATGCACTTAGATCGCCCTGTACCTGGGTATATTGTGTTTGCATGGCAGCGTAATCAGCCTGCGATTTTTTGAATTTTTTACTGCTAACGCAGGAAAAAAGAAAAAGGGCAGATAAAGCAGGTAGTACAAGTTGTTTTACTTTCATAATGAAATAAATTTTTTAATTGATAAAAATGTCCTGGATAAAGTGGGCAAATTTACATAGTTGGTTTTCTAAGAATGGCAAAGATAGCAGAACAGGAAAAATCAATTCCTGAAACTTTGTTAATACTGAATCCCAAAAACATGCCTGTTTCTAAAAAACAGGCAGACCGGAGTATCAAACCTGTTTCTCCAATCTGCTTTCACCTGCGCTTCCGCAGATATCACCACATAAACAGCAAAAGGTTCCACTCTTTTTTTATAAAAAATTGCCAGGGAAAAAGGAAGTGAAAGCGGTGTCCACCGTCACAAAGGATAGATTAACCACCTTAAAAACAACTACCAGGCGAAAATTTATTTTCTACTGGCAGAAAAAAATCAACTTTGCGCAGCAAAATTGAGAAAACCATGGCTACCGGCCGAAAAGCAGCAGTAGGATTTATTTTCATCACTTTATTAATTGATGTTATGGGCTGGGGATTGATTATTCCCGTAATGCCTGAACTCATAGCCCAGCTAAAACATATTTCTATAAATGAAGCAAGTCCTTATGGCGCCTGGCTTTTATCCGTTTATGCTATTACTCAATTCTTATTTGCGCCTGTTATTGGTAACCTGAGTGATAAGTTCGGTCGCAGACCTGTTTTATTGGGTTCTCTTTTGGGATTTGGTATCGATTATCTTTTCCTGGCTCTGGCTCCTACGTATGGGTGGCTATTTGCAGGACGGATAGTAGCTGGTATTACCGGGGCCAGCTTTACAACGGCTACTGCCTATATAGCGGATATAAGTACTCCGGAAACCAGGGCGAAAAATTTTGGAATGGTGGGGGCTGCATTCGGTTTGGGCTTTGTATTAGGACCGGCCCTGGGCGGCCTTTTGGCAGGCTTAGGAACCCGGGTTCCTTTTTATGCAGCCGCTATTCTTTGTTTACTAAATTCTTTGTATGGTTATTTTGTATTACCTGAGTCGTTAAGTAAAGAAAATCGCAGAGCCTTTCATTGGAAAAGGGCCAACCCCCTGGGAGCGTTGCAATTTTTGAAAAAATATCCCTCAATCGGGGGACTGGCCATATCATTTTTCCTGATATACCTGGCTGCACAAGCCGTACAGGGCAACTGGAGTTTTTATACTATCTACCGGTTTGGCTGGAGTGAAAAAATGGTAGGCATTTCATTAGCTGTAGTTGGTTTACTGGTGGGTGCAGTGCAGGGAGGGCTTATACGTATAATAAATCCCATATTGGGAAATGAAAAAAGCATTTATACAGGGCTGCTTTTATATTCCGCAGGACTTGTATTATTTGCTTTTGCTTCCCAAGGCTGGATGATGTTTGTTTTTCTTATACCCTATTGCCTGGGCGGAATTGCCGGCCCGGCTTTACAGGCTATACTTGCGGGGCATGTTCCGTCGAATGAACAAGGGGAGTTGCAGGGAGCGTTAACGAGTTTAATGAGCCTGACAACCATTATCGGTCCTCCTTTGATGAATAATCTCTTTTATTTTTTTACAAAAGAAAATGCACCGGTACATTTTCCAGGAGTGTTTTTTCTGCTGGCAGCCTTATTAATGCTTGCCAGTGTATTAATCGCTTTTCACTTTTTGCAAAAGGAGAAAAAAATGGCTACGATAAACCCGGTTTAGAAATTAAATTCTTTATTGCTTCTTTTAAGGCCAGAACGGTTTTTTTCTCACTCCCTATAAAAATTTTATTTTCAACCAATACAACAGGACGCTTCAGGAATGTATACTCCTCCAGGATCAGGCGCCGGTAATCTTTTTCAGTAAGCAATTTATCTTTTAATCCGAGTTCCTTATACTTTAGGGCCCGGCGGCTAAAAAGTGATTCGTAAGAGCCAGCCAATTTTTTCAATTCATCGATTTGAGTCTCCGTTATCCTCTCCGTTTTAATATCCTGGATTATAAACCTCTTTTTGTCCCGAATCAGATCGCGGATTCCGGTTTCTTTTATTATTGTTGCGCAGGTGCTGCAAGTGCCAAGAAAATATATTTTATTCATTCGCTTAAATAAAAAAGTAAAGACTCAATAAAACTATTACCAGCGGGGTATTAGACATAAAAAGCGCAAAAATGATGGTTTTAAAGGAGAAACAAGGACAAACACCTGTTTGCCTTAAAAAAATATCAGCATGTGAATTAGAATAAACCGCAATCGTAAACCGTGTTTCATCCTTTTTTAAACAACAGCGAAAAATTATTGTTATTTTTGTTCATTAAAGTTTTAGAATATGATCAAGACAGGTAGCCCTATTATCAGCATTTATACGGAAATGACTCCCAACCCGGAGACTATGAAATTTGTTGCCAACAAACTTCTCTATCCGGGTAAAAGCATTGATTTTCCTGATGCTGAAAGCGCCAAACCATCACCGCTTGCAACCGAGCTGTTTGGCTTTCCATTTGTTAAAGCCATTTTTATTGCCAGCAATTTCGTTACACTGACGAAAACCTCTGATACCGAAGATTGGGCTGATGTGATTCCTTCCATCCGCCAGTTCCTTAAAGAATACCTGGAAGAAGGAAAAACTGTAGTAAATGAAGAAGAAGTAGCTTCTTTAAAACCAACCAGCAGCAATGAAGTTGCAGCAGATGACGACGATGTGGTAAAGCGTATAAAAGAATTATTAGACAATTATGTTCGCCCTGCTGTGGAAATGGATGGTGGCGCTATACAATTTAAGAGCTATGAAGCAGGTACTGTAAACCTGGCCATGCATGGAAGCTGTAGCGGATGTCCATCTTCTATGATCACTTTGAAAGCCGGTATTGAGGGTATGATGAAAAGAATGATACCTGAAGTAAAGGAAGTGGTAGCTGAAGCGGAATAAAAATTAATCTGAAAAATATATAAGAAATTATTGCGTCTCTTACGAGACGCTTTTTTATGCCCTTGATGATAAAGGATCATCATCGGAATCATTATTATTTCGCTGATTACTGATGGGTAACTTTCCAATTCACCCTCCTTTCTTTTAAATAGCTAAATACAAAATCAAAACATTTTTTATCCTTTCCTATCAATTCTGGAGGAAATACCCCTTTGGCTGTAAATAAATTTTTAACTATAAGATTGACAGCAGCAGTACAGGTATAGCCGGTAGTCCGTGACATCGATGAAATTTTGCTTTTTTTATCATACCGGTCCAACAGATTATATTCAATCGTTTCGTCCTTATTACCTTTTGTTCCTTTTACAATTACTCTCATAACCGTAAATTCTTCATCACCAGGTTCAAGTTTCCATTCTTTGATCAATAATTGAGAAGTAAATTCCAAAGGAGAAATAGATGCATGTTTAACCTGAACCGGCCGGGTATCAAAAAATCCGGCTTGCTGTAATGAGATTATCAGGTCGATATGCCCGGGATAGCGTAAGGTTTTTTCCTTCATATCCGGGATATTTTTCATGGTATATATTAGCGAACGAAGACCATCTGTATTAAATGCCTCCAGGCTCCCGATTTCATCAAATACCATCATCTCCCTGTCGCTCAATGCAGGTTTCGTTACAATTTTTCCATTTTCAACCATTCTTGCAGGGCGTATATATTCCTGTATTACATCTACGGGTGAAAAAGGTGCTTTGTATTGAAAAGGTGGTTTTTTTTCTTCTGGTAATCCCCCCACATAACATTCAAATGAAGTCACATTCATTTCTTCATTATACCGACCTATAATAAAATTGCTGGCTCCCGGCGCCACACCGCAATCGGTGATTGCCGTTACATTTTTTTGATTGGCCAGTTGATCCAGTTGCAAGGCATCCTCAGGAAAAAAAGAAATGTCTACCACATTTTTTCCTGCATTGATAATTGCTTCCAGGGTATTATAACCCATAAATCCGGGAACGGCAGAGACAACCAGGTCAAAAGACTGTAACCATTTTTTATACTCCACAAACCGGGAAAGATCTGCTTGTTCCGTATGTATAGAGGAGTCTCTTGCTTTTAGTTCATGAAGATTTTCCAGGCTGAGATCAAAAGAAGTAACAGCATAATCTTTAATTAAATCTAATGCGATGGCCCGACCAACCATTCCTGCACCCAACACTGCGATCGTCATGTTTTCTTCTTTTTAATTGACAAATGCAAAGAAAGGTTTTTACAAACCGAACTTATTATTCTAAACGGCGGTCGGTTTTCAATGTAATAAATTATTTATTTTTTCTTCCCTCCAATATTTTATAAAAAGACCTGCTACGGATTTCTGGAAGAGTAAGGCCGGTAGCCAATGCCTCTTTCTCTGTAATGGCTCCGCAATTCAATGCCTTTAAAAAGAAATTAAGCAATCCCTGTCCTGTTGCAGCATCATCAAACATATCACCTGTAAGCGTAGAGATGGCAGCCCGCTCTACAAAAGTTTTTAAACGAAATAATGCATCATCATAACTACTAAAAAAGAAATTGTAGGTGGCTGCATAGCGCATAGGCAACTGAGCCGGATTCAAGTCCCATCCCTGGTAAAAACCATTGATCAGTGAATGCATGGTATGGCTATAACCGATACGCCAGGCATTATGAACAGATTCCCTGTTTTCCTTCAATTTTCTTGCTGATAACTTTTCGCCGCGGTGCGGAGCCACCGGCATTACGTTAGTAGCGCCATCTGATAAAAAAATTCCGGTGCCTCCTAATGCTACTTTGGTCATGTGGTGTGCAAAATCACAAACGGGATGATCCATCGTCTGATACCTGGCGGTGATACCACAGGAAGCGGTGTAGTCGTAGGTTCCAAAATGAGCGGCCATACATCTCCCTTCACTGGCTTTAATGATACTCATTAATGGATTGCGACCTTCAGCATCCATAATGATCTGCGTGGCTTCTACCATCGTTTCCATTTTCAGAGTACCTGGTGTTAGCTTATTTTTCTTTTCAATAATTTCAAATAATCTTACTAAAGTAATGACCTGTTCAGGGATGGTAACTTTGGGCAACATAACCACAAAGTTTTCTGGAAGCTTGTCTTTCGTTTTTTCCAATAATGTAGTAAATGAAAATATCCAGGGTTCTCACTCCCCGGTATTTCAAATCTTCTGTGAAAGGTTTTATACGGATGCCGATAAATGGAGAAATCGTTTTGTTCTTCATTCCTTTTGCCAGTTCAATAGCAGCGGCGACCGCAGTTGCGTCTTCTTCCTCATCGGATCTGTTACCAAATCCGTCTTCAAAATCAATCCGAAAATCTTCGACGGCTTCGGTTTTTAATTTTTTTATTATTCTTTGATGAACAGTATAAGCCAGCCATCCGGGTTCTTTTTTCATTGCTGCCTCATTCCACTTTTCTGATTCTTTTACAAGTTTTTTTATTTTCTTTTCGGAAACCGGAAAATTTTCATGGCCATCCAGCTTTAGTACTTTGGCCAGTGCAACAAAATTTGGTGCATAGGTTTGAAAACTTTTTAGAGCGATCTCTCCCATTTTTACACAGGTATCCGATTTAAATAAATTAGCCCCGCCATAGACAGTATGAACGGGTTGCCTGTCAGGCTTGTCTCCGGGATAAGTTTCCTGGAAAGCAAGGTTGGCTACCTTCAATACTCCCAATAAACTTTCTCTTTCATTATCCTGAATGCTCAAATTCATATTTTCTTTTTTGTTCTGATAGTTTGGGTCCATTCTTTTTTCCCGTTTATTATGAACCCCGGTAAGTAGAATATCCGAACGGGCTTAACAATAACGGTATATGATAATGGCCGGCTGTTGTTACACTAAAAATGATTTCAATAAAGGGATAAAATCCAGTACGGTTTTGTTTGTTAAAATAATCTTTAGTTTCAAATCGCATTTTATAAGTATCATTTTGCAATACCATATCCTCCTTCAAAAGATCTGGAATACGTCCGTCATCATTTGTAACTCCTTTTGTTATCTCCTGCCAGTTTCCATTTTGTTGCCTGAATAAAACAACTGAAACGCCCCGGGCAGGCAGACCGCTAGTGGTATCCAGGATATGAGTAGTTAGTTGACTCAATCTAATAATTTTTCGATCCGGAGTTTGGTGATCTTATTTTGTTCGTCCGCTGCTATTTCAATTTCCACTTCCGCCGTATTCTGGAGACGGGTTCTTAAAATAGTAAGCATCTCATCTGCAGACTTACCAGTGGCACATACAATAAAAATATAACCGAATTTTTCTTCGTATTCCTTATTTGCTTCTGCTAATGCATCAAGCGTATCACGGGATGCTGTGTTAATACCTCCCTGTTCAGCCGCAGCCCATTTTTCTGTTTCAGTATTCATCCTTATTCGTTATCACCAATTTTCGGATGATGCGCAAACGCTTCCTTCCAATCTGTTTCAGTACATCTGAACCATTGCTCTTCGGCATCCTCCAGCAATTCCACCAGGTCGTCTGCCGGAAAGAAAGGCAACATCTTATTAACCCAGGATGATGAACCGCAACACCTGAACAACTCTTCTTTGAGTTGTGCCTGAGTTAATGTATTTAATTCATGTAATGTCATAATGAAATATTGTGTGTTGCAAAATAACAGTAACAAAGAAGAACGGATACTTTCATTTTTTGTGAATCACATAATATTAAAAAGCTTCCTATACCATTCTTATTGAATGATTGGAAACCGGTTTACATTCTTATAATAAATATACACAGCCGGCTCCTTGCCCATTGCAGTGAACCACTGCTGGCAGTAAGGCGCCATCCAGATAGAATCTCCTTTTTTTACCGGGTACCATTGATGATACAGCATATAAACGCCCTGCCCCTGCAGGTATAATAACCCATGTTCCATTATATGTGTTTCCACAAAAGGCAGATGGCCTCCCGGATCATAAGTAAAAATATTGACAGCCATATCAAAGGAAAGATTGTCTGGCAACAATACCTGCAGACGCAAAGCAGTATCACCCAGATATTCGTCCCCGTCACCCTTTGATTGACCCACTATCACAGCTGGTTTAGAATATCCGGGCAACGGTTCATATCGCTTATGAAAACTGACCAGTTGTGTGCCTTCTTCTTCACTAAAAATATGATACGAAGTTTCTACCGGCAGATATATAAAACTTCCTTTTGTCAGTACTTTTTCAGCATTGCCTTCCTTTACCCGGCATCTGCCGCTAATAACATAAAAAAATATTTCTGTAGCTTTTGTTTCATCATTTATTTCGCCTGTTATGTTTAATGTTGTTAATAATTGCGAGAATTTAGCTCCCATGGCTTCGCTGATAATTATATTAACGGTACAATTTGTCCAACCGGGAAGATTACTATTAATATAACCATCAGGTGCAATAAATGCGTGATTTCTTTTGACTACACTCCTTGTTAAGGCTGATATTTCCATCAGATATATTGAAGTTTAAAAAATTAGTATTTAAAAGCCCGGGCAAATGCTTTTATAAAGTTATCGGAAACTTTAATGGCTGCAGCGATATCCTTCAATTCAACATTTTCCAAAGGATTATGACTAATGCCTTTAAAACAACGTACAAATAACATGGCCACCGGGGATACCCCGGATACAGGCACCGCATCATGACCTGCACCGCTAACCAATTCTACTTTTTCAAAATTTGATTCAATAATTGCTTGTGTCAATATCTTATTCATTGCCGGATCACAGGCCACTGGTTTTGTTTTTTGTACCAGGTTCCATTCTGAAACTACATTTCTTTTTCTACAAATGTCCCCGGCTATATTTTTTATTGCTTCGTATGAGGAATTGAGTAGGGTATCATCCGCCGATCGAAGATCCAGGCTGCAGATCACTTCGCCGGGTACCACATTGGCTGCAGAATTAATTATATGAAGTTTGCCAATAGTTGCAACAATATTTTTTTTGTTTTCTCCGGCATAGTTTTCAGTTGCCAGGATGAATTCTGCTGCACAGGCTAGTGCGTCTTTCCTCATATCCATGGGTACTGTACCAGCATGGCCGGCTTCTCCTTTAAAAATGATACCTACCCGGCACTGCCCTGCAATGGCTGTAACGATTGCTACCGGAATGTTTTTATTAAATAAAACAGGACCCTGCTCTATATGAATTTCAAAATAACCGGCCCAATCATCAATAGCAATGACATCCTCATTCAGCCGATTTATATTTCCCCCGATTTCCGAAATCACTTCCCTAAGGGAAATCCCATTTTCATCCTTTGTTTCTAATAAGGCTTCCTCAAATAAACCAGCTACCACTTTACTACCCAGGTAGGTGCTGTGAAATCTGCAACCTTCCTCATCACAGAAAGCGATCAATTCAATATGAAAAGGAAATTCCTCTTTTGAACTGATAATTTGCTCAAGCAAATCAATTCCGGTCAATACACCCAGTGGACCATCATACCGTCCGGCATTGATAACCGTATCTATATGAGAAGCAATTACGAAGGTTTTTGCCTTTTTGTATTGCGATCCCAGTTTACCCCTTAAATTTCCAATGTTATCGATCCGCGTTTGCAAGCCTGCTTCCTTCATCCAGGTCTCTACTTTATTTCTTGCTTCAATGAAAGCATTACTCCCGTAGGTACGGGTAAGGCAATGTATATCTTCACTGAAAGCAGCCAGTTCGTTTAAACGCTGTAATACCTTGTTTGCTCGTTGCAATTCGTTACTCATCTTAAAATAATGCTACCGCTGTTTAACCGGGTAAAGCTCCCGTTTTCAAAAACTTTTTCTCCACCTATAAAAGTCTGTGATACTACTCCAAACAATCTTTCATTTAAATAAGGAGTTAATTTATGTTTGTGATGAATTAAACTTTCTGTTACAGTGAATTCCATTTCCGGATCCCAAACTACTAAATCTGCATCGTATCCTTTTTGAATCTTTCCTTTTCTTTTGTTCATACCGGTTAATACAGCAGGGTTCTCACATAACCACCTGGCTATATCATTTAATGTACCGCCGTGTTTTTTAGCAGCTGTCCATAAAACAGGAAGAGCAAACTGGAGAGAAGAAATACCTCCCCATGCTTTCATAAAATCCCCGTTTATTATTTCCTTCATTGCCGGTGGCGACGGTGAATGATCAGTAGCGACAAAATCAATGACACCATTTTTCAATGCCAGCCATAATTTTTTATTGTTTTCTTTTCCCCTGATTGGTGGCGCACATTTAAATAGTGTCTTACCATCTTCTATTTCTTCTGCGTTGAAATATAAATAGTGCTGACCTGTTTCCACCGTCAAAGGCAAGCCTTTTTGTTTTGCATTTGATATTTGATCTATAGAACTTGCGGATGACAAATGAACAATGTGTACATGGCAATTAAATTCTGAACAGAGCTTAATCATTAATGTGATTGCATTATCCTCCCATTTATTTGGACGTGAAGCCAGGTAGCGGGAATACGATTGATCAGAACCAGGCAAAAGATCACCGGCTTCTGCAAGTTCACAATGAACTAGTAATGGCAATCCATATTTTGCAATTACAGGCATTACTTTTTCCAGATCACTTTCGGTGACGTTCGGAAATTCTTCTATACCCGAATGAGTAAGGAATGCTTTGAAACCTACTACGCCTTTTCGGATCAAAGGCTCAATCTCATATTCATTTCCAGGAATCACTCCTCCCCAAAACCCGCAATCTGCATGTAGCTGATCGTGCGTTGCTTTTATTTTTTCATCCAATGCTCTTACGGAAGTAGTAACCGGTGAAGAATTAAGGGGCATGTCCACAAGAGTTGTAATACCACCGGCAATAGCTGCTTTGGTAGCTGAATCAAAACCTTCCCACCCGGTTCTGCCTGGTTCATTGATGTGTACATGGGGATCGATCACTCCGGGCATCAATACTTTATTGCCTGCATCAATAACTTCGAAATCAGCTGGCTCAAAATCATTCAATACATCGATGATTATCCCGTTCTCTATAAGTACAAAAGCATTTATTATACCACCCGGTGTAAGTACTCTTTCAGATTTGATAGCCCGGTCAATCATACTTTGAATTTATGGATTTTCCATTTACTCGCATTCAATTCAACTTACAAAGGCCGGGTTTCGAATTTATTTTGTTTTCATTGAAATCATTCGCAAAAAAATAAAGTATATATTAATTGGGTGATTATAGTTTGAACTACAAATCATTTGATTTTTATTTCAGGGAACCATCCCGCGTGCCGGAGCGTTAATTTTATTCCACAAAAATAAATTTCCGGGAAACGCTTGAGAAAAAGCTATCCCGGGACAAGGAATCACTAAAAATAAAATATTTAGAGAGTACGAAGCTTTGTTAAATAATACAGGGGACCTTTTTGAAAGGCCTTGTATTGTCAAATTGTAATTGTTCTGGTTTAGCAAATCGCATGGTATCATTATTTTGAATCATTTCCCCGGAAGCAGGCCAGAGTTCATTTCCATTCACTTTCCATGCCACCTGCCGTACAGATAAAATTCCTTCTGATCTAAAAAGATACCAGCCAGTTATGATATCGCCTGAAATTTCTGCCTGAAATTCTCCGTCATTCCGGTCCTTCTCGTAAATTTTATACGACAATGAGCCATTGATTAAACTGGCTTTCTGCACCACCTGCATTGAAGAGGTATCTCTGTTATTAATTTGAGAATAGCATCCTGAATGTAAGGAATCAACACCTGAAGATGATTTATTATTAATTGTATCCACTTTAGCAGCGGATGTAATGCTTCCATTATTGTTGCAGGCCCCTGTTAATAAAAACAAAGTAAGAACTGCTGAAATTCTTATCATCATAACTATTGTTTTTATACTCCATGAAATAGTTGTGCCAGAATTAAGAGCGGCCAAATTATTCTTTCTGCAGAGCAGGAAATACAACTTCATTTTTCCAGTGCAAATTTTCATTTCTGCTGCCGTATTCGCTGATCAATTCCGCAACCAATGCCGTCCAGCCTGTTTGATGACTGGCTCCCAGGCCCCGGCCAGTATCGCCATGAAAATATTCATAAAACGTTAACAGGTGTTCATTTCCTGGTTGTTTGTAAAACCAACTATAATCGCCATACAAACGACGTTCACCTTTCTCATCTTTTTCAAATAAACTGATCACTCTTTTGGTCAATTCATTGGCAACCTGCTGTAAGGTTTATTTTATTGCCTGAACCTGTTGGATATTCCACCAGTAATGTATCGCCATAAAATTCACCATACTTGCGGATGGATTGAATGATCAGAAAATTAATCGGCATCCAGACAGGTCCGCGCCAGTTGGAATTTCCGCCAAACATATCCGAAGTTGAATCACCCGGATCATATTGAATGCTATATATATGACCATCTACTGTAACCGAATAAGGATGCTTTTCATGATATTTTGACAAAGCCCTTATTCCGCCATCTGATAAAAATCCTTTCTCATCCAACAATGGTTTCAACAGATCAACCAACCTGTCTTTTGGAATCAGTGATAATAATGTTTCGCCATCATTACTTCTTTCTTCATTGGGCCAGAATTTATTATTCTTCTTGCGGTAATTTTCAAACCAGGTAATTCGTTTTTTAAAATCGATCAGCTTATCCAACTACTTTTTTACTGATGGTAGATACAGCATATAGTGAAGTAATACCTACGATAGATTGAATACGCAATGGAATAGGATCGGCACCGGCTACACAAAGTACATCATAAAAAAATTTATCTTCTTCATTCCACAGACCATGTTCGTTCAGCGATTCTGCGATCAATACAAAATGTTCAAAAAATTTGGTAGCGGTATCTTCAAATGATTCATCATGCATGGCAATTTCAATGGCAATATCCATCATATCCAGCGCATAGGTTCCCATCCAGCTGGTACCATCGGCCTGCTCCAGTTGCATTTCACCTGAAAAATGAAAACTGCGGTTGAATACACCGATATTATCCAGCCCAAGAAAGCCTCCTTCAAAAATATTATTACCATTTACATCCTTCCGGTTGATCCACCAGGTAAAATTGATCAGCAGTTTTTGAAATACTTTTTTCAGAAATTTGATATCACCTTTACCCGTTCTGCTTTTTTTCAATATTATACACCTGCATAGCGGCCCAGGCCTGCACCGGAGGATTTACATCACTGAAATTCCATTCGTAGGAAGGTAATTGTCCATCGGGTTTCATATACCATTCCCGCATCACCAGCAGCAACTGGTGCTTGGCAAATGTGGGATCTACCACGGCCATAGAGATACATTGAAAAGCCAGGTCCCAGGCAGCATACCAGGGATATTCCCATTTATCCGGCATCATGATGATATCCTGGTTTTTCAGATGCTTCCAGTCATTATTGCGTCCGGTCATTCTTGTTGCTGCTTACCGGCGTAATGCCATCGCTTGTAGTCAACCATTGCTCCACATCGAAATGATAATATTGTTTGCTCCATAAAATACCGGCCAGTGCCTGTCGTTGTATCTGTGCCATATCCTCGCTCATTCCTTTTGGTAAAATAGCAGCATAAAATTCATCTGCTTCCTGTTTCCGGTTAGTAAATACTTCTTTAAAGCCCTTGGCAAATGGATTATCCATTAACTGATTGCTCAAGCCGGCAATAAATAGTTTTGGTAGCACCTGCTGCTACTTTCATTTTATAAACAGGTGAAAATTTGGTACCTGTTTTCTTTTTGAAAGCTCACCGACATTTTTTCCGGCAATGATGGCATCATGAAAAGCATCCTTTACAAAAATGGATTCGTTGGGAACGCCGGTTACTTTTTCCGTATTGGTTTCATTCTCCGTAAAAAGTCGTTTGTCGGCAGGTTGAAAATAAAAATAATATTCACCCAGTCTTTCATGTTCGGCTTTAACGGTCGTTTTATTTATATAATTTATTGAAGGTTTTTCTTTAAATACTGCCTTCATCCCAGCGGTTATAAAACCATAAGGTTGGCAACACAGTTATTTCCGCCGATTTGCTATACCGGTTGGTGATATCAATCTTTATAAAAATATCCTGTGCACTTTGCTTGGCATAAGTTACCAGTACATCGAAATACTGGTTGTTATTAAAGATGCCTGTATCCAGTATTTCATATTCCGGATCATCTTTACTCAGTTTTTGATTTTCCTCCTTTAATTGTTCATAAGGAAATGCCTGCTGCGGATACTTGTACAAGTATTCCATGTAATAATGAGTAGGAAGATTATCGAGATAATAATATAATTCTTTTACATCTTCGCCATGATTGCCCTGCGGATTACTCAATCCAAACAGGCGTTCTTTTAAAATTGGATCTTTTCCATTCCATAGAGCTATACAAAAACAAAGGTTGCCGAAAAAATCCGACATACCTGCCAATCCATCTTCACCCCATAGATAAGAGCGGCAATGTGCATGATCGAAAGGAAAATAATGCCAGGCATCTCCATATACGCTATAATCTTCCCGGACCGTTCCCCACTGTCTTTCACTAAGGTAAGGTCCCCATTGTGCCAAGGGAATTTCTTTTACTGGCATTTACTGCCAGTCGCTGATGTTCTGCTGTCATTCAGTCATATTAATGTAAAATAAGATGGCAAACAAACACTGTATTAATCCAGATCAATGTAAAATGATCGTAAAGTAATGATGTGAAATTAAATCATTCAAGGGAAAAAAACATTTCTAATGCGATGACCCTCCGGGGCTTCACTGATATTTTTTATGCAGGTCGAAAAGAATTTTCTTATCGGTTTCTGTGATCATCTTGCTGGAATCATTTTGCACAAAGTGCAATTTGAAAGATTGAATAGCATTTTTTTCATTTTTAATATCATAACCGATCACACGCATGGCCTGCAAAGCATTGAAATCCGGAGGCACCGTTATATTAGTGGTATCATACCAGTATCCAAATCCCTGCTCTGAAAGTTTTTGCCATGGAAAATATCTATTAGGATCTACTTTCCTTCCGGGCGCAATATCAGCATGCCCAATAAAATTTGTGACAGGAATACTAAATGCATTTTTTAGTCTTTGCAATACTTTCAGCAAGCTGGTGATCTGCAAATCGGTAAATTCTTCAAAGCCGTTATTATCCATTTCGATACCTATGCTGCTGCTGTTTAAATCAGTCGTATTGCCCCATTTGCTTACCCCCGCATGATGACCCCGTAATAAATCATTCAGCATATGATACACCGTGCCATCTTTACAAATTACATAATGAGAACTTACCTGTGCAACGGGCATAGTAAAGGTTGCCAGCGTTTGCCCGCAGTTGTTTTGCGCTGTATGATGAATGATCACAAAATTAGGCCGTCGCATACTGAAGTTAGTAGTACCCACCCATGTGGTTGCATTTGGCAACCCGGCAGAGTCTTTTACCGGGTATGCTTTCAAAAGTTTTGAATAAGCTTTTACCTGGCTTTTGTACATCCTGTTAGTTTGTGAAAAAGGATTGGGAGCACAGGCCTGTATCCATAATCCACCGGATACAATTGCAACAAATGCATAAAATTTTTGATTCATTTGAGATATTTGACGAATACCGGAAAGATAAAAAGAATCCAGTTCCTAAACCACCGCAGGTAATGGCCTGGATATTGTTTGTAGTTATAAAAAATAATATGGAAACTCAATTTAAACTGAACAAACCATGGGAAAGGGTAAAAGAGACCCTGAAAGAAATTAATGTTGACCTGACTGATGAAGATCTTGTTTACACTCCCGGTGAGGAAGATCAATTACTGGAAAGGCTGGAAAAGAAAATGAATAAAAGTAAAGCGGAAATTAAAGCGTTGATCGAAAGCATTTCAGCCAATAAAGGAAAAGCTTCCTGACTACGCATTAGCGAAGTCAACGCCTTCCGGTTTTACCGCTATAAAATCTCCGGTGTGGTGTCCTGTTACCCTTCCGCCTGACCGCACATGTGGATTATAGGGTGGGGCAGGCCCTAATTCATTTGGTATTTCTGCTTTCTCCACTTGCTTATCTATCAGTTGTTCTATAGAGGCAAAACTGTTTTGTTCCTTTTCTCCTACCAATGTAAAAGCCATACCATCCGCTTCTGCCCTTGCCGTGCGGCCAATTCGATGGACATAATCTTCGCCATCCCTTGGTACATCATAATTGATTACCAGGTCGATGGTGTCTATATCAATACCCCGGCTTAATATATCAGTAGCCACCATAATGGGAATGCGACCGCTGGTGAAACTGCCTACAACTGCCTCCCGCTGCGCCTGCTCCAGATCACTATGCATTTCTTCAATATGAAATCCACTTTGTTTTAATGTTTTAGCCAGTTGTTTTACATGTTGTTTGCGGCTGCAAAAAATCAATGCGCTTTTATACTTTGTATTCTTTAATAAATATTTCACCAATGGCAGCTTTTGTTGCTCATATACAACAAAGGCCTTTTGAACGATTTTTTCAGGGGGTCTTGAAAGTGCAATATTTACTTCTGCAGGGTCTATCAAAATATTCCTGGCCAGCTGCCTGATCTTGGGAGGCATAGTGGCGGAAAAAAGTAAAGTTTGTCTTTTAACGGGCAATGCTTTTATGATCTTGGCAATATCATCCTGAAAACCCATATCAAGCATCCGGTCAGCTTCATCCAGTACCAGGAATTGCAAACCCTTCATGGATACGTACCCCATATTAAGATGTGCGATCATGCGGCCGGGCGTACAGATAATAATGTCGGCACCCATTTGCAATGCTTTTTTTTCTGCAACGAAATTTTGGGCATCATTGCCGCCATATACGGCTAGTGAGCTTATATGAGTAAAATAAGAGAGGCCTTCCAGGTGTTGAGAAATTTGAATAGCCAGCTCGCGGGTTGGAACAATAACCAATGCACCTACCTGCCCATCAACATGGTTAGTTAACAAGCGATGGATAACAGGAAGTAAAAAAGCAGCCGTTTTTCCAGTACCGGTTTGTGCCGATGCGATGATGTCTTTGCCTGCAAGAATTGTTGGTATTACCTGTTCCTGAACGGGAGTGGCGTTTTCGTAATTAGATGCTTCTATACCTTCTAATAGGTCCGGATGAAAATTAAAATCGGTAAACCGCAAAATGATAATGTATTAAGATAAGGGCAGCAAGCCTTTTGTTTATTAAAAACCTAAAGGTAATCTAAATTGGGTTCCGGGCAGCAGGCTTGTTTTAGAACATGTAAGGGAAAATTTCCATAATATATATGCACACTCCATCTGCTTATTTAGCCGCTGGAAGAAAAAGGGCTCCCCAACGATAATGGTTCGTTATCTTGTCCTGTTTTCAATTTATTAATGAAAAAGATCATTCTGCTTCCTGTATTTATTATTTTAACTAATTATTTAGTTGCGCAACCTCCTTCCCCATCAGCTGAAAAAATAATAGTTCCGGTAATTAATGAGCAGCAGGCAGGCATGCCAAATGTTACTGTTGAACTTCTTCGCACTAAGGATTCTTTGCTGATAAAAGCTGGTATTACTGATTCCCTGGGAATAGCTGAATTTCAACAAATACCTGCTGGTTCCTATCTTTTCAGGGTAAGTTCCGTAGCTTATTCTACCGCGTACACATCAATTATCAATATTCCATTAGCCGAAACAACGGGGATTTCCCCTATTATCTTAAAAATCGAGCCGGCTTCATTGCAGGGAGTAACCCTATTGTCCAAAAAGCCATTTATACAGCAACTCCCGGGCAAAACAATTATTAATGTGGATGCGGGTATTACAAATGCAGGTACATCTGTCTTAGAGGTATTGGAAAAATTACCCGGCGTTTCTATCGATAAAAATGGCACTATTATTCTTAAGGGCAGGCCCGGCGTAATGATCATGATTGATAATAAGCCTGCTTATGTTTCCGGGTCAGATCTTGTTAATATGCTAAGCAATATGAGTTCATCGGAAATTGATATCATTGAATTGATCAGCAATCCCTCTTCGCAATATGATGCTTCGGGCAACGCAGGTATCATAAACCTTAAAACCAGGAAGATCACACAAAAAGGATTTAATGGCAGCATTAATGCTTCATATGGCCACGGCCGCTATTATAAAAACAACAACAGTTTGGTATTAAATTACCGAAACCCGAAATGGAATTTTTTTCTTAACTATAGTGTGAATGCAAACAAGGGATATTCGGACATTTATGCCTTACGCAACTATTACAAAGCTGACGGTATAACGATAGAGACAATGCTTGATCAACCATCCTGGTTTACCAGCGAAGGTAGAAGCCATACGATCCGCTCCGGTGCTGATTATTTGATTAACAAAAAAACAAGCATCGGCATTGCCTTGTCGGGTATAAGTTCATCACGCAATGGAACCGGAAACAATACGGCCATTTGGAAAGATGCTGGAGGTGCAACTGATTCGGTGATCCTTACTTATAATAATAATAAAAACAGGTGGAGAAATAAGGGTGCTAACTTCAATGTTCGCCATTCATTTAACGCAGACAGGGAACTAACAGCAGATGTTGATATTCTGGACTATAATATCAATACCCACCAGGCTTTTCAAAATAACCTGGACAATCCGGGTGGATATGAAGAAGCATTCAAAGGAGAATTGCCATCGCTGATAAAAATCATTTCAGTAAAATCGGATTACGTAACGACATTATCAAAAGAAATGAAACTTGAATCTGGTTTCAAATCATCACATATTACCACGGATAACAATGCTGCTTATTTTTACCGTGACGGGATGGACTGGAAAGAAGATCCGGGAAAAACCAATCATTTTCTCTATACCGAAAATATAAACGCTTTATATAGTTCTTTTAAGAAGAAGAAATCGGGCCGGCTCAGTATGGAAGGCGGTCTTCGTTATGAATATACACATTACAATGCCAGGCAGGCAGGCAACAGCATTCAGCGGGACACTTCCTTTTCAAGAAATTACGGCAGTCTTTTTCCCTCTGCTTCTTTTCAGTTTGAGGCGGATTCTGTTCACCAGTTTACTTTTACCGCAGGCAGGCGAATAGACAGGCCGGCTTTTCAAAAACTTAATCCTTTTTTATTTATCATCAATAAATACACGTACCAGCAAGGCAATTCATTGATCACACCCCAATATACCTGGAACACTGAATTATCGCACAGCTTTAAAAACATTTTCCATACCAGTATTGGATATAGTATAACCCAGGATTATTTTTCACAATTATTTCTTTCCCGCAGTGATGGTACGGTGATCTATACGGAAGGAAACTTCGACAGAATGCGCAATTTTAACGCTTCACTGAGCGCCAATATTTCTCCCACACCCTGGTGGGTATTTTCGGCACAGGCAACGATGAATCAAAAAAAAATAGAAGGTATTCTATGGACAAATTATACGGCTGCCATTACGCAGTTCAATTTTAATATGAACAACCAGTTTAAATTCAAAAAAGACTGGACAGCAGAACTCACTGGTTTTTACATAACAAAAAATCAAAATGATATTCAGGAAATACTTGAACCAACAGGCCAGCTTGGTGCCGGAGTTTCCCGGCAGGTTTTGAAAAACAAAGGAACAATTCGCCTCAGTTTCCGGGATATATTTTATACACAGGCAATGGAAGGGCTCACCCAATTCAAACAATCTGATGAATATTTTATAATTAAACGAGATAGCCGGGTAGTTACTATCGGCTTTACCTATCGTTTCGGCAAATCTTTTAATGCAATGCCTAAACGTTCTAACCAGGCAAGCGAAGAAATGGAACGTGCGGGTAATAGTAATTGATGTAATTTCCTTGTTTCCCTGATGCTTAGTTATACAAACCAGTTATTTAACTTTCCCTATTTTTAAAACATGAATATTTTTGGAAACCTGGTCTGGTTGATTTTCGGAGGCTTTCTGTCGGCACTTGGTTATTTATTTGGAGGGATTATTTTGTGCCTGACAATTATTGGCATTCCATGGGGATTGCAATGTTTCAAAATAACATCGCTGGTTCTATGGCCTTTTGGAAAAAGTGTGATCAGTGATAGTAATGAAACCGGTTGCCTTTCGATCTTATTCAATATTATCTGGCTTATTTCCGGAGGTGTTTATACTGCTTTAGTTCATTTGGTCATGGGTATACTTTTATCCATCACCATAATAGGAATCCCCTGGGGCAGGCAGCATTTTAAACTGATAGAAATCTCTTTAATGCCTTTTGGAAAAAAGATTGTTTGAATCGTTAAATGAAATCAAAGCACAAAATATTTGATCTTGCAGAAATTAATTTTACAAAACAGAATGTCCGTTTATTTCCTTTGGTGAGACAATTGCAATAAATTCCTTTAAAATTATTTTTTACCCGGAGATTGATTATATGAAATACCTGGCAATACTTTTCCTTACCATATGCATCATCTCATGCGGAGAAAATTCCGTGCAAAGCGAAAGTTCTTCAGAGGATGATTCAGAATTAATGGATGGCATTCATATAACGGTTAATGAAAACAAGGATACACATGTTCTAATAATCAAAACAGATACTTTTAATAACAAGGAGAGGATTGAAGAAATAAGACCGTTTAAAGAATTTGAAAAGGACACTTTGCTTGTGCCTGTTTCTTCAAATACAAAAGTGTCCTACCTGTCATTACCTAAAGGAACTCCCACTGTATATAATAATCTCTCCAATTTGCTCATTGAAAATTTACAGTTTACCAGCCCGTCGGGGAATAACCTGGTTTTTAATAATTGCAGGAATATTGTAGTGAGGAATTGTTTTTTCGGAGATAGCTTTTTAGAAGCAATAAGTATATCCGGAGGCAGTAAAATAACTATTGACCATAACCTGTTTGCCAATAATAAAAATGGGATATACGCTTACAAAACAACCGGAGAAATCGTTATCAGTAATAACCAGTTTGTCAATACAAAAGGGCCGACACCCAGGGGCCAATATATTCAATTTGATACCTGCACGGGCCCCGGTAATATAATTGAGAATAATATTGGAGAAAGCTGGCCAGGCGAATCTGATCCGGAAGACCTGATCAGCATTTACAAATCACGGGGAACAGCGGAAAGTCCCATATGGATACGCAACAATATTTTCAGGGGTGGTGGACCATCACCTTCCGGCGGGGGAATAATGACAGGAGATAATGATGGGGAGTATATAACTGTTGAAAATAATATTTTGGTTGACCCCGGGCAATATGGAATAGCAGCCGCAGGCGGCCATCATATTATTATCCGTAATAACAAAATATTCGGCCGGTTGCAAAATTTTACCAATGTGGGCATTTATGCCTGGGAACAATCAGGCTCACCATGTTCAGAAATTACAATTGAAAAAAATAATATCAATTTTACGAGGGGATTAAATGGGGACAATGAGAAAAATAATTTATGGGATGGCAATAATTGTGACAGCATCAGGGGATTGGCAAACAATAAATTTTCTCTTACACTTGAAGAATTGAATCTGCCGGAACACCTTATCAACTTTGTTTCTCCAGCTGAGTTACTCCGGATCAGAAATAAAATGCACCGATAAGATTAAATTTTATTTGTAATTCCTTTTATTGCTTCTCCCATTATTTATCTTCTCCCGCCTTCAAAAAAGGTTTCAACAGATCAATAGGGATAGGGAAAATAGTGGTTGAATTATTTTCTGAGGCAATTTCTGTTAAAGTCTGGAGGTACCGCAAGGTTAATGCGCTGGGTTGATCCGCCAGTATTTTTGCCGCGTCAGCCAGTCGTTGTGAAGCCTGGAACTCTCCTTCTGCAGCAATTACTTTGGACCGGCGCTCCCGCTCTGCTTCTGCTTGCTTGGCCATGGCTCTTTGCATTTCCTGCGGGAGATCAATTTGCTTTACTTCCACATTAGTAACTTTTATACCCCATGGTTCAGTGTTAGTATCAATGATCTGTTGCAGCTTATGATTTATTTTCTCCCTTTGGGATAGCAGGTCATCCAGTTCGGATTGTCCCAGTACACTTCGTAATGTGGTTTGTGATATCTGCGAAGTTGCAGAGAGGAAATTTTCAACCTGTACAATGGCTTTTTGCGGCTCAATAACACGGAAATAAACAACCGCATTTACTTTTATGGAAACATTATCCTGAGTGATCACGTCCTGCGGAGGCACATCCAATACAATTGTGCGCAGGCTCACTTTTACCATTTTATCGATTACCGGTATCAGCAATATGAGGCCCGGTCCTTTTACCCCACCTCCACCTATTAACCGTCCTAAGCGGAAAATTACTCCGCGTTCATATTCTCTTAATATGCGTATTGCATTACCCAGAATAATTAAAATGAAAAGAACAATAGCAATAAGTCCTACAGGAAGATTTTCCATAATATTTAAATTTAACTGTTAATTACTTCTACATATAATATCAAATTCTTCATTTCTTTTACCCTCACTTTTTCACCTTTGCTTATTGACCCGCCTAATGATTCTGCACTCCAGATTTCGCCCTGTATCCTAATTGTTCCTGAGGGGTCAAGTTGATCTAATACTTCCCCGGTGTCACCAATCATGGCCTCTACTCCTGTTACAACCTTCGAACGCTGAGCTCTCATACCCAATCCAACAACAAATAAAAAGAATAATGCTGATACGGCTGTTGCAGCAAAGATTACGGATCGGGAAATTTTCACTACTTCTAAAGCAGAACCTGATCTGATCAGCATCATAGATCCAAGTAATAAAGAAATAACGCCACCAATGGCCAGCATACCATGACTCACAATCTTTATTTCAAGCAAAAAAAGAATGATGCCAAAAATGATCAATGCAAGACCGGCATAATTGACAGGCAAGGAATGCATAGAATAAAAGGCAAGGATAAGACTTATAACACCAACAATGCCCGGAAAAATGGCTCCTGGATTGTATAGTTCAAACATGAGACCATACATGCCAAGCAATAATAAAATATAAGCGATATTAGGGTCACTGATTATATCAAGCATTTTATCAGAGAAACTCATTTCATAAATTTCTATAGGAGCATTCTTTGTTTTTAGCGTTGCTGTACCGGAAGCTAATTCAATTTCTTTCCCATCTATCCTTTCCAGTAATTCCTGTTCATTTTTAGCGACCAGGTCGATAACCGAATCCTGCAGCGCTTCAGATTCTGAATAAGAATAACTTCTTCTGACAGCATTTTCTGCCCACTGAAGATTGCGATTTCTTTTTTCTGCAATAGCACGGATAAAGGCAGCGGCATCATTGGTCGCCTTTTCATTCATGGTGCTGTCCATTGCAGCTTGTAAGTTCACAGGATGAGCTGCGCCAATATTTGTTCCGGGCGCCATAGCTGCAATATGAGCAGCGAGTGTAATGAATACACCTGCGGAACCAGCATGAGCTCCTCCCGGAGAAACATAAACAATAACAGGAACTGGTGAATCCAGCATATCACTGACAATAACCCGTGTAGATTTTAATAAACCACCCGGCGTATTCAGGTGAATAAGAAGGCCTGTTGCTTTTTCCTTTTTTGCTTTTTCAATACCATCATGAATAAAACTTGCCGTAGCAGGGTTGATTGTCCCATCAATTTTAATAGAAATAACTTTTTGCGCTGCAACAAAAAAAGGGAGCAAAAAGGTGAAAAGGTAATATGATAATATTCGCTTCATAAAAACATTTGAAAAATGAAGCACGGCTTGTGAATGGACAAAGTGTAATTTAATGAAATCTGCCGACAACAGGCAATCCGCGCAGCATGGCCGAAATTGGCAATGAGAAAATAAAAAGAGTTTGCAAACGTTTATGCCTAATAGAAATTGACCTATCCAATATCATGAAGAAACTACTACTCCTTTTTTGCATTATACCTGGTATTATTTCCGCTCAGAATTTTCATTTTTCCGGAAGATTGGGCCTGGCGAACTACAAAGGTGATTTGAAGGCCAAATCAGTATCCTTATCACAGGCAAAAATGTTATTTTCCCTTGGCGCCAGATATGATCTTAGTGAGAACGTAATGGTCAGGAGTTATATCTCCCTAACCGGTTTGCAGGCAGATGACAAAAAAGGTACTGCTACCATGCAACAACGCAATCTCAATTTCAAATCAAAAATTTTTGATTGGGAATTAACCGGACAATACAGCTTTTTTAGTCTCAATGACCGGTGGTGGACTCCATATGTTTTTGCAGGTATAGGGATATACCATTTTAATCCTTATACAAATGATGCGGGTGGAGCCAAAACCTTTTTGAAGCCTTTAAGCACAGAGGGGCAGGGTTTTATGCCTGGCATAAATGAATACAAACTTTGGCAAATGCATATCCCATTTGGTTTGGGAGCGGAATATTCACTGAATGAAGATATGCGCCTTGGAATTGAACTTGGCTTTCGTAAAACCTTTACTGATCACCTGGATGATGTAAGCGGAAATTACGTGGATGAAAGCAGGTTACGCACTGCAAAAGGGCAAACAGCAGTTGATCTTGCTTACCGTGGTGATGAAGTTGGTGCCGGACCCTATCCGGCCAGTACGGAAATGCGTGGAAATCCAAAAAATAAAGATGGCTATTATTATGTTGCTCTCACTTATACAGTCCGGTATTTTTTTGATAAATATAAGCAAATAGCCGGTTTGCCCGGAGGAGGAAGAAAAAAGAAAGTAGGATGCCCGGCAACAAGATTTTAATAATTACCAGATCCTTTCTTTTAAATTAAAACTTAAAATAAACGAACAGCCTTCCAAAATTTTTGCTGTCGTTTTCAATACGATGGTATTGCTTTTTGATATGTGGTTGTAGTAAAAAGCGTTCCACTTTTTTTCGCAATTGACCGCTTCCCTTACCAGGAATAATTTCCACTTCCCTGATCTTTTTATCAATTGCATCATCAAAAGCCTGCTGCAGAGCTTTATCAATAGCGCTACTGTTATTATAAATAGCGTGGAGGTCAACTTTAATACGGGCCATATTATGTTTTGTGAATGTAAGAAATCATAAGCAGCAACCTGAATGAAAAAATTTCAAATTAACCAGGAATAAATTTTTGTCTCAGAATATTCTAATTCTGGACTTCCCTATTTTGAAAACAAGGCTTCAATTAATTTACATATTTCTCCGGTATTGTCCGCCTACTTCGTATAAGAGCATGTGTGATTTGTCCCAGCGAACAATATTTTACCGTTTCCATCAAGTTCTGCAAACAGATTTCCATTGTTTATGGCAACTTCCTTTAATTTCTCCAACGCATTTTTCACTTTTCGATTCGTTCCGTTTCCAGAAAGCCTGCAGTGTTTGTATCTGCAGTTCTTTTTCTTCTGTTGTACTACGAATCACTTCGCTTGGCAATAATGGTAGGGCTTCCTTTTTTATTCAAAAAAGTATTTACACCAATGAGTGGAAATTCACCGGTATGTTTTTGATGTTCGTAATACAGACTTTCTTCCTGTATCTTATTGCGCTGGTACATTCTTTCCATAGCACCCAAGCACACCGCCTCGTTCAGTAAGGCGATCAAATTCCGTCAACACCGCTTCTTCCACCAGATCAGTCAAGTTCTTCAATTAGAAAAGAACCCTGGTTGGGATTTTCATTTTTTGCAGTACCCAGTTCCCGGTTAATGATCAGTTGGATAGCCATGGCCCGGCGAACACTTTCTTCAGTAGGTGTTGTAATGGCTTCATCATAGGCATTTGTATGAAGGGATTGCAATTATCATAGATCGCATACAAGTGCCTGCAGTGTAGTTCGGATATCATTGAAATCAATTTCCTGTGCATGCAGACTTCTGCCTGATGTTTGAATATGATATTTCAACATCTGGCTGCGGTTGTTGGCTTTGTATTTATACTTCATGGCCTTTGCCCAGATCCGCCTGGCCACCCGGCCGATCACACTATACTCAGGATCCATACCATTGCTGAAAAAGAAAGAAAGATTCGGAGCAAAATCATCAATATTCATTCCCCGGCTGAGATAATATTCTACATAAGTAAATCCGTTTGACAATGTAAATGCCAGTTGTGTAATAGGATTGGCACCTGCTTCGGCAATATGATAACCACTGATACTGACGCTATAAAAATTCCTGACTTTATTTTCAATAAAATATTCCTGCACATCGCCCATCAGTTTCAATGCAAACTCCGTTGAAAAAATACAGGTGTTTTGTGCCTGGTCTTCTTTTAAAATATCTGCCTGTACAGTACCTCGTACCTGCTGATAATGCTGTCGCTCTTTATCTTGTTCATATACATCTGCCGGTAAAACATCATGAGCCGCTGATAAGCCAAGCAAATGCAAACCCAGACCATTATTACCTGCAGGTAATTGCCCTTCCAGGTCTCCTTCACCAGATGGTACAGAGCTTTTCAAAATCTGATAAGCAGGCAGATCTTTAGTATGAATGGATTTCGCTGGCATATATCTGGCCATCATCATTATTATTTCTGATTCAATAATTTTATTTACCTCTTCATCCAAATTATTCTCAAGTATATATTTTTCACATTGCTGATCAATAGCTGCATTCATAAAAAAAGCCAGCAGCATTGGAGCAGGACCATTGATGGTCATGCTCACAGAAGTTTTCGGATCGCAAAGATCAAAACCACTGTATAATTTTTTTGCATCATCAACCGTAGCAATACTTACACCGCTATTACCTACTTTACCATAAATATCCGGGCGGTGATCAGGATCTTCGCCATATAAGGGTAACACTATCAAAAGCAGTAGACAAGCGTTTTGCTGGCTGACCTACAGACACATAATGAAAACGTCTGTTGGTTCTTTCGGGTCCACCTTCACCGGCAAACATCCGTGTTGGATCTTCTCCTTCTCTTTTTAAGGGAAACACACCGGCAGTAAATGGAAATTGGCCCGGAACATTTTCCTGCGCCTGCCATTTTAGAATATCACCCCAATCTTTATATTTTGGTAACACTACTTTTGGGATCCTGGTACCACTCAGGCTTATTGTTGTCATGGGTTGTTTGATCACTTTATCCCTGACGTTGTATTCGTAAAAATCTTTTTGGTATTCTTTTATTTTTTCTGGCCAATTGCTTAATAAGTTTACGGCTAACAGGAGTAAGTTGTTCAGTATAAAAATCAATTTGCTTTTGCAAAGCATCCGATAAACTATCAGCAGCCCCGGAGACTTTCGTATCCTGCTTTTTTAGAATTTCTAAAGATCCATGGAGCTGATAAAGTTTTGTAGCAATTGCTGATTGCTCATTTACCAACTGATCATAATTCCGGTTGTTCTCGCTGATCTCGCTTAAATACCTGGTTCGGTTGGGTGGAATAATAGCTTGTGAAACCTTTGCTGTTTCGGTAAAGTGACAATATCACCGAAAGTCGACTTTTGTTTTTGCTTCCACTTTTTTCAGCAGCCATTCAAACAAATGATTCACTCCTTCATCATTGAATTTGCTGGCCATTGTTCCAATAACAGGCAACTCTTCATCCTTTGCTGTCCACAAACTGTGATTGCGTTTATATTGTTTTCTTACATCAGCCAATGCATCCAATGCACCTGCTTTATCAAATTTATTGATACAAACCAGATCAGCATAATCAAGCATATTGATCTTTTCCAATTGTGATGCAGCACCATATTCCGGTGTCATCACATACATGCTTACATCACAATAATCCAGAATAGAGGCATCACTTTGTCCCACACCGGCACTTTCCAGAATAATAAAATCAAAGCCTGCTTCTTTACAAATATCAATGGCATCCTGTACATATTGGCTTAGTGCTGTATTATCTTCTCGTGTGGCCAGGCTTCGCATATAAGCCCGGGGATGAGAAATTGAATTCATCCGGATTCTGTCGCCCAAGTAAAGCACCGCCTGTTTTTTTCTTTGATGGATCAACAGAAATAACAGCAATTGTTTTATCAGTAGAAATTTTGTAGAAACCGGCGTACAATTTCATCCGTAACACGATGATTTTCCTGCGCCACCGGTACCGGTAATACCCAAAACAGGGATTAACTTATTGCCTTGTATTTGTGGTACTGAAGACTCTTCAATTGATTTAAGTTCTTTAAGTTCTTCAGAATATTTCTTTCCATTTTCTGCAATGGTAATTTGCCTGGCAATTCTTCGTATATCTTTTACTTCGCCTAAAGGAAGTTTGCCATTCCATCCCAGCTTTTCAATAATTCCATTTTCCATAGGCTCGGGGATGCATTTCGTTATTACATCTTCAATCATTCCTTCCAGTCCCATTTTCCGGCCATCATCCGGACTATAAATTCTTGTAATGCCATATTGGTGCAATTCTTCAATTTCATCAGGTAAAATGGTTCCGCCACCGCCACCAAATATTTTGATATGCCCGCAACCATTTTCATCCAGCAGGTCTTTCATGTATTTAAAAAACTCCACATGCCCGCCCTGGTAACTGGTAATGGCAATGCCCTGTACATCTTCTTCAATAGCTGTTTCCACAATTTCTTTTACACTGCGGTTATGGCCCAGGTGAATGATCTCCGCACCTTTGCTTTGCATAATGCGGCGCATGATATTGATGGCAGCATCATGCCCGTCAAATAAAGAAGCGGCTGTTACAATCCGGACTTTGGTAGTGGGAGTATCATTCATAATTCGTTCAGCATTAATCTGAGCAAATTTAGAGGTAAAAAGCTAATGGCTGTTAGTTATGAACGTGGATCCGACTTTTGTTGGTACGAATCAGGAATTCCTGATAAGATATAACCCATTTTCGTTTTTGTTGCCATATGGTTTATCATGAGCGAACTCCCTAAATTTGTCGGATGCAAAATATTACAAAGGCAATCCGTGAGCTATATATAAAATGGAAAGGTGAGGAGCCCGTCTCGATTGATGTGCTGCCGCCATCAGGAAGCGAACGCCGTTATTTTCGGATTTATGATAAGCCACAGTTCAGTAATCGGAACCTATGGCGCCAATATAAAAGAGAATGAAACCTTTATTTATTTCTCCCACAATTTTCATCAAAAAAAACTGGCCGTACCTGAGATACTTGCAGTCAGCGAAGACAGAGAATATTACCTGCAGGAAGATTTTGGAAACACTTCCTTGTTGAACAAACTGGAATCCGATGGTTTTACTCCTTCCGTTTATGATCTTTTTAAAAAAAGCCTCCAATCGCTGGCCAGGCTGCAGGTGTTAGGAGATGAAGACCTGGATTATGACAAATGTCTTACCAACGCCGAATTTGGCAAGCAGGCCATTATGGCTGATCTTTTATATTTTAAATATTATTTCCTGGATGCCTTGCGTAAGCCCTATGATAAACAAAAACTCATTGATGATTTTGATGCCTTGAGTAATTATCTGACGCATACTGAATATAAATATTTTATGTTCCGTGATTTCCAAAGCAGGAATATTATGGTTCAGGATGACAATAGTGTTCATTTTATCGATTACCAGGGAGGCATGAAAGGTGCTCCTCAATATGATGTGGCAAGTATGATCTGGCAGGCAAGAGCCAATCTGCCGAAAGAATGGAAAGAAAAATTGCTTGCGGATTATATGGAGGCTTTTAAAAATTTTATTCCTTCTACCCTTAATAAAACCATTTTTCGCAGCCAGTATAATGGATATGTTCTGATTCGACTGTTGCAGGTATTGGGAGCTTATGGTTTCCGGGGATTGTTTGAAAGAAAGTCGCAATTTCTAACCAGCATTCCGCTGGCATTAAGAAACCTCAAAGATTTTTTTCAAAACCAAAGCCTGGGAATTGTGCTTCCGGAATTTAATAAAGTGCTGAACTTATGTATTGCCGATGAAATCATTCAGCAATTTACTCCCGTACAGGCCACTGAGAAAACACCCCTGGTAATTAAAATAAAAAGTTTTTCTTATCGTAATGGTATACCTGCGGATGATAGTGCGAATGGCGGTGGTTTTGTTTTTGATTGCAGGGGCATTCTAAATCCGGGGAGGGTGGAAAGTATGAAAACCAAAACAGGACGAGATAAAGAAGTGAAAGATTTTTTGGAGCAGCAAACAAAAATGACGGAATTTCTAAACAGCATTTTTGATATTGTTGATATATCCGTTGAAGATTATATTAAAAGAAATTTTGAAAGCTTGTCAATAAGTTTTGGATGCACAGGTGGTCAGCATCGCAGCGTATATGCGGCAGATGCCCTGGCGAGGCATTTAAAAAATAAGTTTAAGGTAAATATTGAATTAAAACATATGATACAGGATGAAAAAAACTGGATCAATACTCCTGCACGCCAATGATAAAACACAATCCAAAAACTTATCTGGAGGAAATACTGTTTTATTACCCTCTTTTCATCCGCAATTTCTTACTACTAATCTATAAAAAACAATAAAAACCTTAAGACAGATTATTTAATATGAAAAGAGGTATCCCGCCCGATGACGGGACCAACTGTGATGATTATCTGCGTATTCCGTTTGGCTTAAAAACATAAAAAACTAATGAAAGCAATGATCTTTTCGGCTGGTTTGGGTACCCGCTTTAAACCCTGGACTGATAATCACCCCAAAGCTCTTGCACTGGTAAATGGCAAGTCTTTATTGCAGCGCAATGTAGAATACCTGCAACAATTTGGAATAACAGACGTGATTGTTAATGTTCACCATTTTGCAGAACAAATTACTGATGCTGTTAAAAAAAATAAAGGCTGGGGAAGTAATATAATGATCAGTGATGAGACCAGCCAGGTTTTGGAAACTGGCGGTGGTCTCCAGTATGCAAAAAAATTGTTTACGCCGGGTGAAAAATTCATAACCTGTAATGTGGATATACTAACCGATCTGGATCTAAATAAATTGATCACCTTTCATGAAAAGAATACACCGCTGGTATCTTTTGCGGTAACGGACAGAAAAACTTCCCGCAATTTTTTGTTTGATAAAAGCAATCGGCTTTGCGGGTGGATCAATAATGCTACCGGAGAAAAGCTAATTTCCCTGGAGCACCCTGACCTGGTTGCAAAGGCTTACAGTTGCGTTGTTGTTTTTGAGTACGATATTTTTAATAAGATGCCCGATACAGGTAAATTTTCCCTAACCGACGTTTACCTTGAAGCAGCAAAGCAAAATATCATATTAGGTTATGACCATTCCGGGGATAAATTGGTTGACGTAGGAAAACCAGAAACAGTAGCTATTGCCGAATCATTATTTCCATGAAACCCGGGGAAAATGATTTTTCCAATAACATAATGGTTTACACTTTAAAGGAAACAATTCCTTTTTTTTGAAAAAAAACCTGTAACTATTTCCTTTTTGCCATTTATTTCTATAAATATTCACAAATATCCCATAAGCGGTAATAGGTATGCACCCATTTGATTTAACTTTCCGGATTCGTTTTATCAAATCTTTTTTAGTATGAAGAAATTTCTTTTCAGCAGCGTATTCACCCTGACGCTGATCATCTCTTTTGCCCAATCAAAATATGACGCTAAGGAGGCATTTAATCCTCAATTTTATCCTTACCCCGGCAACGATTTTCGAAGTGCAAGCGGAGAACCGGGACCTAAATACTGGCAAAACCGGGCAGACTATAAAATTAATTCCACATTAGATACTGAAAAGCATAGTATCACTGGCGATGTGGATATTAACTATACCAATAACAGTCCCGACAACCTGAAATTTCTATGGCTACAGTTAGATCAAAATATTTATAAAAAAGATTCCCGGGCTTCTGCTACCACCACAGAAGCCGGTGGCCGTTGGGCAAATGGGGCTTTCACGGAGGGTTATAATATTAAATCGGTTTCCGCCGAATACAAGGGAAAATCGTATCCCGCGAAATATACTATTACCGATACACGGATGCAGGTTTGGTTACAGGACGCATTAAAGGCAACCGGTGACAAAGTTAAAATTTCTATTCAATTTCAATTTGAAGTGCCGGAATATGGTACGGACCGGATGGGAAGATTAAGTACAAAAAATGGGTGGGTATATGAAATTGCGCAATGGTTTCCCCGACTTTGTGTGTATGATGATATACAGGGATGGAATGTATTGCCTTACCTGGGTGCAGGTGAGTTTTATCTTGAATATGGTGATATAGAATATACGGTTACAGCTCCTTCCGACCTGATCGTTGTTGGCTCAGGTGAATTGCTTAATCCACAGGATTGTTTTACAGCCGATGAACTGAAAAAATATAATGAAGCCAAAGGAAGCGATAAAACAGTGGTGATACGAAGTGAAAAAGATATTCAGGACAAAAATTCACAACAGAAAAAAGGGAACCTGACCTGGAAATTTAAAATTCAAAATACAAGGGATGTAGCATGGGGAGCATCGCGGGCATTTATACTGGATGCGGCAAGGATCAATTTACCCAGCGGAAAAAAATCATTGGCAATGAGTGCCTATCCTGTAGAAAGCACTAAAGATAAAAAAGGAAATGACTGGCGACGTTCTACAGAAATGGTAAAGGGTTCTATTGAACATTATTCAGGCAAGTGGTTTGAATATCCTTATGCGGCTGCGGTCAATGTAGCAGGTATTGTTGGTGGCATGGAATATCCGGGCATTGTATTTTGCAGTTATACGTCCACCGGAAGTGGATTGTGGGGAGTTACCGATCATGAATTTGGTCATACCTGGTTTCCGATGATCGTTGGATCAGCAATGAAAGAAAATATGCCTGGATGGATGAAGGCTTCAATACATTCATCAATGACCTTTCCACAGAAGCTTTTAATAAAGGAGAATTTGAACAACAAAGTTTTTTTGATGATCCCACAGCTTCCTTTATGGTAAAATATACGTTTGGGGATAAGATGGATGGATTATTCAATATACCCGAAGTGATACAACAGGAAAATCTGGGTATAGCTGCTTATATGAAACCCTCAATAATGTTGCATGCACTGCGGGAAACGGTTCTGACACCGGAACGATTTGATGCTGCATTCAGGGAATACATCAATCGCTGGGCATTTAAGCATCCCACTCCCTGGGATTTTTTTCATACAATGGAAAATGTAGCCGGTGAAGACCTCGGGTGGTTCTGGCGGGCATGGGTGCTTAACACCTGGAAGCTGGATCAATCAGTGAAAGAAGTGAAGTATGTAAAAAACAATCCTGAAAACGGTGCAGATATTACCATTGAAAATCTGGAAAAAATGCCAATGCCGGTAACCGTGTTGGTAAAAGAAGCAAACGGCAAAGAACATACTTTCAAACTTCCGGTTGAAGTTTGGCAACGCGGACCTGAATGGACATTTGGCGTCCCTACCACCAGCGAAATAAAAGAAGTTATTCTTGACCCCGAAAAGAAATTACCGGATTGGAACCGGGAGAATAATAAATTGAAGAAAGCATTTTAGAATGTAAGTAACCTGAAATTAATAATTCCACTGGGAAAAGGAGGAAATGGCTTTGAATCGTAAGAGGATTAAGGCTTCTTTTTCATAACCTATAATCTCCTGGCCAGGTCGCGGAGCGAAATTTCCTCCAACAGAATTCTTTGAGGATTTTTATCTTTTGATGTCCATTTGATAAGTCGGATAAAGCCATCAGCAATTTCAATTCCGGTAATATCCCCATCAATAAAACAACAACAACCGCTATTGAAATAAGAGGGTTTCATAGTAAGATAATCCACAGCTACTGCCGAAAATTCTTTCTCACTTTTTCGGATCTTATTTTCCAGTTCTTCCTTCAATACATTATCCTTATTTAATATGGCAGTCTGCAACTCACGGTAAAGTCTTTCAATATGCGTAAGAGAGATAAATACCGGTTGGTGCGTATGACCTGTTATTAATAAAGTGTCTTTTTGCCGGGCAGCCCATTCGTACATGATCTCGTTATGCAAAGTTTTCTTCTCATTATTATAGGCCGCCGTATTGGGATTGATCCGTAAATAAGCCTGTAACGGAGCCCATATCCTGGCTACAAAAAATTTACTGAACCAATTTCCATCGCTTTGGGCATCACCCTGGTGACCATGAGTACAAAAAATCCTGAACGGCCTGCCATCTATATTGACATTGAATATAACCCCCTCATATACTTTTACTTCCTCATCATAAATTTTTTTTAGTTGCCACCAGGCAAATGGATCATTTCCCCAATACAGATCATGATTGCCAAAAATCTTTACAAAAGATTTTCTTTCAAGAAATTTTCTTTCTGCCTCAAAAGTTTTAGGATAGCTTTCTTTTACCCTGCCCAAACTGTTTTCCCATAATTCTTCAGCATCTCCAAGGCATATCAGTGTAAAATTGTTGTTGTTATAATATTCAAGAGCAGCCAGGTAATTTGGTTCAGACAATACAAAATCATCTGCGCCATTCCGTCCTCCCTTATGCTGGTCTGAAAAAATAATGAATTTTCCGGTATGTTCTATAAATGGAATCACCGGACCCTTCTTCCCGGGATGTTCCAAAATATCCATGTACAGATTATCCAGTGCCGGAAATATTCTATCCCTTTCAGGCCTCGAGGAAAATTTTTGTACGGCCCACCGGACCGGCTTTAATAATATATAGCGTAGAAATCTTCGCATCAGTAAGGAGAAAGATTTTAATTAATATTTTACCCGGGTAACTGATAAAATTGGAAGCGTGAAAATTCTCAACTAGATCCACCTCCATGAATAATATTTTTAACCCTGCATATAAAAAAACGGTGGGATTTAAGTTCACCCGGGAAAATAAAAATTAATACCTTATGGACCCCATGGTTTTCATTGACAGGATGACTTCTTAAGTTAAGAATCGTCGCTTTATAGCCCAATATTCAAAACATTACTAAATTGCCTGTCCTGGTTATTTAATGGCGATCATACTTATTTCTACATTTACAAATTTGGGTAGCGCCGCAACCTGTACTGTTTCTCTTGCCGGAAAATCTCCTTCAAAATATTTACCATATATTTCGTTGATTTCGGCGAATTGTTGCATATCCGTAATAAAAATTGTGGTTTTTACAACATGATTGAAACCCATGCCTGCCGCTACCAGTATGCTATTTAAATTTTGCATTACCTGCTGCGTTTCTTCCTGCAGATTGTTTTTCTTCAGTTCGCCCGTTACAGGATCAATACAGATCTGCCCTGAAATGTATAAGGTTTCCCCGGCCAGCACTGCCTGGCTGTATGGACCGATGGGTGATGGAGCATTGGGAAGTTCTTATGATTCTTTTGTCCATAAATAATTTTTAAAGAAATGCCAGAGCGAATATAGCTTTATGCACTTTCTTTGCAAAAAATTGTCTATGAATGTGCTGGTGATTGCTAATGATTTGCAGAGAGAGGAGTTACTTTATATGGCAACAAATGATGGACTTCAATATACCTGGATAAAATCCACCGACGGAGTTAAGATCAATATACCTCCGGATGTTTGTATTGATTTATTGTTTAATAATAATCAGGAAAGAATTGAATGGTTACAAAATCTAAAATCACCACTTGTTATTATTAATTCAGTTATCATTCCCCTATCAGAAATAGGAGATGATTTCATCCGTATAAATGCCTGGAACACCTTATTAAAAAGACCAGTAATTGAAGCTGCTGGCGACAATCCGTTATTGAGAGCAAAAGCAGAAGAATTTTTTTCCAGAGTTGGAAGAAAAATAAAATGGATTGATGATATTCCGGGATTTATTACCTCAAGAATAATTGCTTCCATAATAAATGAAGCTTTTTTCGCCCTGGAGGAAAATGTTAGTACAAAAGATCAGATAGATACGGCCATGAAGTTGGGAACTAATTATCCTTATGGCCCTTTTGAGTGGGCGGGGTTAATCGGTCTTCACCAGGTTTATTTATTGCTGGTTGTATTGAGCAAAAAACAAGAGCGATACCAACCATCCGAACTTTTAAAACAATCGGTTTTGGCATAATAATGGCAATTATCCTAAATATTGATACATCAACTGATTCCGCCTCCGTTTGCCTTGCAAATGAGGGAGCTTCGGTTCAACTGGTTGTAAACGATAACCAAAAGGATCATGCATCCTGGTTACATACAGTTATACAAAAGTTAATATCCAAACCAAAACTGAGTTTTAAAGAGATAGATGCGTTGGCCGTAACTATTGGCCCGGGATCCTATACCGGATTGAGAGTAGGGCTTTCAGCAGCCAAAGGATTATGTTTCGCTTCAGGGCTACCATTGATTGGAATAAATACGCTGGAAATGATTGCTCATTCTATGCTGGCTGAAGAAACGGATTTAATTTGCCCGGTTATTGATGCCAGGAGAATGGAAGTGTTCATGGCTGTTTATAATAAGAAAATGGAGGAGCAAATAAAGCCATGTGCCATGATAATTGAAAAAAACAGCTTTGATCATTTGTTTGGACATGGAAGAATTATTTTTTCTGGAACAGGCGTTGAAAAATTGAAAAAGATAATCGCTTATCCAAATGCGGTTTTTAGCAACGCCGTAGCAAATGCAACGGATATGGCGGATATTTCAGAGAGAAAATTTACTGAAAAAGATTTTATTGACCTTGTGTATGCTGAACCATTTTATATTAAAGAATTTTATTCACCCGCATCGTCTTTAAAGGAAAAATAAATCAACTTGTTAACAATTTTAATTTCAAAAAACAACAGGGTATAGTTAATTTTGCAAATCAGATTTAATCAGTCATTACTATGAACAACTACACGTTAACGCTGAATGCAGACACCGATAATGGTTTATCCTTAAAAGTGGATTTGCTCAACATAAAGAAAGCATCTCTTATTTTAAGAGCCATCAATCACCGGCTGCGTCAACAAATATTAAAGTTAATTGATGAACAGGGCAAAATCACGGTTACCGAGATTTATGTGAAGCTGAGACTTGAACAATCGGTGGCTTCCCAGCACCTGGCCATTCTTCGGAAGGCCGGCTTCGTAAAAACAGAACGTGATGGAAAATTTATCTATTACACTATTAATTCAAGTCGCATTGAAGAAATAAACAATTTTGTAGAATCATTATTAAACTAAATGCGATTTTTACTTTTTTAAAAAGGGAGCCCTCCGCTTCCTTTTTTTATTTTTAAAGAATATTTTTACTCATAAATAGCTTTGCTATGTATGTAAAACAATTTTAAACCGGGGGGTATAACAATATGGAAGAAATATTAAAACGGGGTATGCAACCATTAAATGTAGAAGAATTTAAGAAACTGATGACAGAGGATATGGTTGTATTGGACACCCGGAACTCCACAACATTCACCAACGGTTTTGTTCCCGGGTCTGTTAGTGTTGGATTAGATGGGCCGTTTACGGAATGGGCGGGAAGTCTACTGGCTTTTGATGCTCCACTTTTGTTGGTAAGTGAGCCGGGAAAGGAAAAAGAAAGCATCATCCGGTTGGCAGGAGTTGGTCTTGATAAGGTACAGGGATATCTGCATGGCGGTTATGAAGCCTGGAAAAAAAATGGAGAAGAATCTGATATAATTATTGACGTGGAAGCGGATGAGTTAATGATGGATATTCCCTTTGATAAAAACCTTGTAATAGTTGATGTCCGGAAGCCGGTTGAATTTGGCGAAGGCCATTTACAGGACGCAATAAATATTCCACTGACTGAATTGACTGATCCCGCCAGCATGGCAAATGTTGAAGATAAACATAACCTTTACATTCATTGCGGAAGTGGATACTGCAGTGTTATCGCCGCTTCCTTATTTAAGCGCCAGGGGATACACAATATTCGCAATATTACAGGGGGTTGGGCCAAAATTAAAGAACAGGAAAAAATAGACATTGTGAAAGATGTCAGTATGTTAAATTAAAAATTCTGTCCTCCGGGTTTTATTTCTTATTGTAAAATTTCACCATACTCCTCTTTCCACTCATGCCTCCACCTCCGGTGGCTCCATAAATAATTAGAAGGGTTTTTCCGAATGGTATCTTCAAGAATATTCTTATACAAAACGGTTAGTTGTTGTGGTGTATATGAACCACCATTGGCCGCTATAAGAGTTGCCTTGTATGAATAATGTCCACGAGCCGGTTTTTCAAATGCAACAAACACCACGGCCGTATTATTTTTTACAGCCCCTTTTCCCGGCCCGGTAACGAAGGGAGCAGGCTTGTCTAAAAAAGTTCAGCCAGTATGCAGTTGTTGGGTTACCTGGGTTTTGGTCCGCTGCAAGTGCCAGCAAATATTGGTTTGAAAATACAGTATGCATTTTATTTCTGAAATCCTTTACAGAAATCATGATAGTACCATACCGGCTTCTGACTTTTAAAAATATCCTGTCCAATATTGCATTGTTAACCGGCATGTAAATGCCTACAAATGGAATTCTGAGATGCATGGCATAAGCCAGGTTAGCAAACTCCCAGTTAAATTGATGGCCTACCATTATATGGATATTATTGCCTTTGTCCACTAAGGAATTGATGAGCTCAAAATCACAGTGACTTCTGCGCAAAACCTCCGCCTTACTGATGGAGATCATTTTTATTGATTCGATGAAAGTGTCGGTAAAATTCAGGTAAAATTGCCTGGCAATTTTCTTTCTTTCTTCTATTGGTTTTTCCGGAAATGCAATGAGCAGATTATTTAGCAACAAGTTCTTTACGATATCCGGCGATGTGATATAAGATAAAGCAGGCGAGGTTTGACAAAAGGAAAAGCACCCGCAAAGGAAGCAATGAAATAACATAAAGAAGCCCGTAAACAATATAATACATGCGTAAATTTATTGTACGAATTAAAGAACAATATTCTGAACCAATTCACTTTTTCCCGGATAATCCGTATTAAAATGCAAGCCCCTGCTTTCCTTCCTGAAGCTTGCTCCCTTTACAATCAGGTAGCCTACCGTTATAAGGTTACGCAATTCTAATAATTGGGGAGACAGAGATGAACTCTCATATAATTTTTCCGTTTCTTCCCACAACAAATCCAGTCTCCTCATCGCCCTGCGAAGACGAATGTCGTTACGAACGATACCAACATAATCACTCATCACCTGCTGCAGCTCTTTTAAACTTTGGGTTATCAGGATCATTTCCTTTGGTTCACTGGTGCCTGTTGCATTCCATTCCGGAACAGCTTTTTCTAAATCTTTCCATGAGCGGGATCTTTCTACGGACAATTCAAATCTATCCGCTACATCCAGGTAGCATCGGTGCGCAAACACCATGGCCTCAAGCAATGAATTACTGGCCAGCCGGTTGGCGCCGTGCAATCCTGTACTGGAACATTCACCACATACATATAAATTTTTAATTGATGTTCTGCCCCATTCATCTGTTTTAATACCGCCACAACTATAGTGGGCTGCCGGGGCAACCGGAATCATATGCCGGGTGATATCGATGCCTACACTTAAACATTTTTGATAAATATTAGGGAAATGCTCATTGAATTTCTCTTTTCCAAAATGCCGGCAATCTAACCACACATGTTCCGTACCGGTTCTTTTCATTTCGCTATCAATTGCCCTGGCTACGATATCTCTTGGTGCAAGGTCCTTTCTGGGATCATACCTTTCCATAAATGCTTCCCCTTCTTTATTCCGGAGTATACCACCATCGCCCCTTACTGCTTCTGTAATTAAAAAAGCCTGCCCGCGAAGGCCTGCCTCGTAAAGCGCCGTTGGATGAAACTGGATAAATTCCATATTTTCTATCCGTCCTTTAGCACGATAAACCATTGCTACACCATCTCCGGTAGCAATGGACGGATTGGTTGTTGTTCGATAAACCTGTCCGTTACCACCTGTAGCCAGTAAAGTAAATTGAGTTAAAATTTTTTCAATAAGATTTGTTTGAAGATTTAATACATAAACTCCAAAACATTCAATATCGGGAGCTGACTTGGTAACAAGGTAGCCAAGATGGTGCTGTGTAATAATATCAACTACAAAGCAATGTTTTATTATCTCTATATTTTTTTGAACTGATACCGAATCAAGCAACGCCCTTTCCATTTCCCATCCCGTAATATCTTTATGATGGATAATTCGAAATTCAGAATGACCACCTTCCTTTCCAAGTTTATAATCTCCGTCCTTTTCTTTATCAAATCTGGCTCCCCATTCAATTAGTTCCCTTACCCTGTCTGGTCCTTCCTTTACTACGATTTCTACTATTTCTTCATTGCATAATCCATCTCCTGCAATCAGGGTGTCTTCAATATGTTTTTCGAAACTATCTTTTTCCAAATCATTTACTACGGCCACTCCACCCTGTGCGTATTTGGTATTGGTTTCATCCGCCGCTGCTTTCGTCATTACCAAAACCTTTTTGTCAGGAAAATGCCGCGCCACTTTCAATGCGTAAGTTAAGCCGGCTATACCTGTACCTATTACCAAAAAATCAGTCTTTTGCATTATATCCATTTATATGATCTTTCTGACACTCGCTTTTTCTCCTAAGCAAGTCCGGCAAAATTTTCTCTTCAAATCTTGCCGGTAGCAAAACTATTCTTTATAAGCTAAATTAAACATTCTCCGTTTTCAGGAATAAAAGTATATCAGTGAACATTGTTGCAAACTATTCCCTGATTATTTTATTGATGCAAAAACAAGGGGACAAAGAAATATTTTTTTGAATTGTTAACGGTTTTATTAACCAAAATATTTACAGGAGAATTCTTTTTTAAATTTTGACTTCATAAGGTGATATCCAGACTTCACTTTCTTTCAACAAACTGATCAACTCCTCAACAGCAACTTCGCTGTTGACATTTCTTTTCATCACTTCCTTTCCTTTATACAAAGTGATTTTTCCGGGACCACTTCCTACATAACCAAAATCAGCATCCGCCATTTCGCCGGGGCCATTCACAATACAACCCATGATAGCAATTTTAACTCCTTTAAGATGGTTTGTTCTTGAGCGAATCTTTGCCGTAGTTTCCTGGAGATCAAACAAGGTACGGCCACAGCTGGGGCAAGAAATATATTCTGTTTTTGATATCCTGCTGCGGGTAGCCTGTAAAATACTGAAAGCGGTATTATTAATAAATTGTTCAGTAGTCAGATTATTCAGATAATTTCTACCCGAAGCATTCAGATTTGATAACTGTCCCTCCACCCTTTTGTACGCACCGGATGTCATTCCCAGGCAAATGCCGTCACCAAAACCATCAAGTAATAATGCCCCGGTTTCCGTAGCAAAATGCACCAGGTGTTCGTCAACAGATTGCCAGTTACTATCCGTTATCAATACAACCGGGTTATTGATTTTTCTATTCAGCAATTCTATAAACATTCTTCTTACCGCCGGCATCGTATGCGGATTTTTACTGCTTAAACAAAGCACCACGGATTTATCATTTGCCAGTTCATCCAAAAAAGCAAATCCATTCAAAGGCGTTTCGTCGCTAAAGCAATCCAGCATCACGAAATTAATAGCATCACTTTTTATTTCTGTTTCAGCGTATCCCTTTGCTTCATAAATCGGGTAGTACTTTGAAGGCTCCACCTGGATATTTTTGTCTGCAGCTAAACCATCATCTGCAAGACTCCGGGTTAATTGCTGCCACAGGTCCGGATAAACAATTATTTTTAAAGTACCCGGCAGTGCAAAATTGATCATATGATTACCTGTAAAAACATAATCAGCCGCCGCATCGCTGATATTCCACTTATCAGTTGCCTCATTATAGGTATAGCCTATACATTGCAAATGAGATGGAGTAATTGAAGCGATCCTGCTTAGGTCAGCAATTACAACAGGCACTTGTTTGCCTCCTATATTATCAATAGCAAAAGTTTCTCTTCTCCTGTAATGAAATGGATCGTAGGGAAGATAATTATCATCAACCGGTGGTATAAGATTTAATGATTCAGCTCTTTCAGCTATTGAATTTCTGTCGCTGCTTTCGTATCTTTTTACTAAATCTTTACAAACCGGAATTTCCAACTCAGGATCTTCCGTTAAAGAAACCCTTATGGTGTCGCCCAATCCATCTTCCAGTAAGGTTCCAATTCCCACAGCACTTTTTACGCGGCCATCTTCTCCATCTCCGGCTTCGGTTACGCCTAAGTGTAATGGATAACACTCGCCAAATTCATCAAACATTGTTTTAACCAGCAAGCGATAGGCCTGCTCCATCACCTGGGGATTGCTGGCTTTCATGCTTAATACTATATTATGATAGGTTTCATTTCTTGCTATCCGCAAAAATTCCATTGCACTTTCAACCATTCCTACAGGCGTATCACCATACCGGCTCATTATCCGGTCACTGAGGGAACCGTGATTGGTGCCAATGCGCATGGCCGTTCCATATTCTTTGCATATTCTGATTAACGGAGTGAACCGTTCCCGGATACGGTCGATTTCTTCAGCATAATCCGCATCGCTATACTCGATTAATTCAAATTTCTTTTTGTCTACATAATTACCGGGATTCACTCTTACTTTTTCTACTATCCTGGCGGCAATTTCAGCGGCATTAGGTGTAAAGTGTATATCCGCTACAATCGGTGTGGTATATCCTCTCTTATTAAGTTCCTTTTTTATATTCAATAAATTTTCCGCTTCTTTTTTAGAAGGTGCGGTTATTCGAATCAGTTCAGAACCCGCCTGGATACACCGAATGGATTGCTCTACCGTAGCCATGGTGTCCATGGTATCCGTAGTCGTCATTGTTTGTATCCTGACAGGATTAAAATTACCAATCAGGAGATCGCCAACTTTTACCTCTTTTGTAGCAAGTCGCTTATATGCGGTTAGTGAATTACAATAAAATTGCATAAGAAAATTGCGTAAAATGACTTCTTTCCTTTTAGAGAAAGAAAATTTTATTCAGATAAATTATTTGTCAGTCTGCAAAGCTAATAAAGAAATATCAGGTGGGTTTGATGGGATTAAGGAAGAGTTTAACAGGAAAAGCACCAGGTTATCACCAATCTTTTGGTTGACCGCCACCAGTTTTCGATTTTTCTTTTTGCATCCGTTGTTGTATCTCCTTTTCTTTTTGCTCCAAAAGTTTTAATCGTTGTTCTGATTCTTTCTGATTCATCCTGGGCTCAGGTTTTTTTTGCTGCTGCTGATTTTTTTTATTCTCTTTTTTTGGAGTTTTCTTTTTTAATGCAAGCAATGCTTTTTGGAGATTTTCCCTTGCCTGTTTATCATCCGGATCTTGTCTCAGGGCATTTTTATAAGCTTCTATGCTTTCTTCCAGTTTTTGCTGGCCTGAATAAATAGCTCCGGCATTATAATATGCCTTTGATTTAAAGCTTCTATCCTCTGTTTTGAAGGCAAGATCTTCAAATGCTTTTATGGCTTCCTCTTTTTTACCCTGTTTATATAAAGCAAGTGCCCTGTTGTATCTGGCGGTAACATGGAAAGATCCTTTTTCAGCTTCGCCATAGGCCATACCGGCTTCCTGGTATTGCTTCCGTTTGTACAAATCATTCCCCTTTTGAATACCTCTTTCTATTTCCTCCTCTTCAGGGCCTTTTGATTGAGCATGAGTAAGAGAAAACCCAACAGCAATAGCGAACAGAAATAAAAAAGCGCATTTCATTTGTTTATTTTTTATTGTTTCCCGGCCAAATGGAATTTGCATTTCATAATTTTATTTTCTTTTTTCTGGTACAAAATATTCTCCTAACAATAAAATAAGCATGCCCGCAGCAAACCACCAGTAATAGGATTTAAAATTCATCAGGGATACATCACCATAAGCCTTTGCTTCGATACCTGACAACTGTTTTTGGAGCTGCTTTACGGCTTCTTCACTTTCCTGCAAATGAATGTAAATGCCGTTGGTAGCAGCTGCTACCTGTTTCAAAACATCTTCATTCAATTTAGATATTACTGAAGCTCCTGTGGCAGGATCAATTTTATTAGTTCCTGTAAGTGCATCAGGAATATAAGAACCTTCCGGCGAACCCACGCCAACAGTGTTTATCATCATACCCTGATCGGCCATCTCCTTTGCTGTTTTAACGGCCTCCAAATCGTGATCTTCTCCGTCAGAAATTAATACAACAGCCTTAAATCTCCTTTCCGCCGCATTGAATGCATCTGCACTTCTCTTCAGGGCTTCGCTGATAACGGTTCCCTGCTGCGGAACTGCATTTGGATTTGCTGCTGATACAAACATACGGGCAGCTCCATGATCCGTTGTAAGGGGCATTTGTAAGTATGCCTTTCCTGCAAAAAGCACAAGCCCGATGCGATCATTCGGCATAACAGACATTAACTTTTGAATAAGCTGCTTCGCTCTTTCAAGCCTGTCTGGTGAGAGATCAGTTGCCATCATACTTTTACTTACATCCAGGGCTACTACCAGGTCAATCCCTTTTCGGTTGATACCTTCAGTACCGCCGGGTTTTCGCAGATCCATAAGCATAACGATGCCAGCCGTAAATGCTAAACTCAGCATTCCAAATTTCAACTTAAATAACCCGGGTGAATAACCTCCCATCAACGGTGACAGCAGTTGACGATCACCAATCCTTTTCATCACTTTTCTTTTCCACTTCAAAACCCTGAAAAAAAGAATAATGATAAAAACAATTGCGGCTGCAAGCCAGATATATTCTTTATGAAAAAATTGAAATCCCAAAATGCTTTTCTGTTAAAGGATAATTATGCAACAGGTTATTCTATGGATCCGGGTTGCCCCAATATTAATGTTACTCCGAAGCAATTTGTAAATGGTCAACTTATTCAGGCAAAATATTTTTACATCCTGCCCTCAAAAAACCCCAATCTTGTTAAAATATCTTTAAGCATCTTCATCCGTACTCCCGGCATATCAAAATCCCTCTGGGAGGATTCAATATTCAGAACAAAAAAATAAGGATGCCTGTTTTCTTCCACCCATCCTACCACCCAACCTAAATGCTTTTGGGTTTCCTCATTCCAAAATCCCCAGCCTGTTTTATAGGCCAGGCGATAATTTGCATTATTTTCAAACAACATAGCTCTTTTCACAGTTTCCTGATAGGTTTTAAAGAATGGCAACTGATCAAAATACAATCTTTTCACAAGACCGAGCTGTTCATCCGGTGTTATCTTCAACGAATTATCGAGCCAGAAAGTATCAATTGCACTTGTGATCTTTTTGTTTCCGTAACTCAAAGAATCAAGCCAGAATTGCATGGTATCTTTTCCGATTCTCCTCGCTACTTCCTGGTAATAGGGCACGGCAGAAGCACGAAAAGCCTCATACATTGACAGATCTTTATTCCAACTTTCAAAAGGTCTTTTAATTCCATCCCATTTGATGACCATACTGTCATTAACTATTTTCCCGGTTTGAAGCCCGATCAGTGAATTCACAATTTTAAACGTAGAAGCCGGCAGGTAACTACTATCCCGGTAGCGGGATAGATTATAAACAGTAAACTCTCCTGTCCCGTTATCCATCATAGCAAAACATCCGTCGACCTTGTTTTCAGTAAAATATTTTTCAAGGCTATTGTCCACCTTTACATTATTGGGAGAGCAGGCAGGCAAGAAGGCAAAAACCAAAAAGCAATAAAAAATAAATTTCATCTTAATAAGAATAATCCGGACAAATTTAATTTCCGGCAACTGCAGTGGCGGATAAAAGAATTGAAATGGAATTTAATAATATTTACCTGCTTTGGGAAGGATACTAAATTGAATTCACAAGCATCAGGCAGTAATGTCCTCAATCTTAAATTTAATGACGCCAACGGGAGCCTGAACTTCGGCCGTATCGCCTACCTTTTTTCCTAATAGCCCTTGCCCGATTGGGGAGGTGACAGAAATCTTGCCCGCTTTCAAATCCGCTTCTGGTTCACTTACGATCTGGTAAGTCATTTTCTTTTTGGTCTTTATATTGGTAATGGCCACTTTAGTAAGAATGGACACAATACTGGTATCAATTGTTGACTCATCAATTATCCGGGCAACTGCCAGCTGCGATTCCAGCAGGGCAATTTTTGCTTCTAACATTCCCTGCGCTTCCTTGGCCGCATCATATTCAGCATTTTCCTTCAGATCGCCTTTTTCCCTCGCTTCTGCAATAGCCCGGCTGGCAGCAGGCCTTTCAACACCTCTTTTATGCTGAAGCTCAGCCTTCATTTGCTCCAATGTTTCTTTGGTTACATATTGAATATTCATAAAATTACTTTGACAGAAAACAAAAAAATAACAACGCCTCAGACTTTACTGAAGCGTTGCACTATTAAAGGTCAAAGATAATGAACTATTTTAAAAAAAACAGGCTTAGTTTATTTTGACTATTAATTTTCCCCCGTATTTTCTACAAAATCATTCATTCCCAGGTATTTTGTCTGCCAGAATCTTGGCCATTTTAAAAAGTGCCTCATGGCTATACCCTGCTATATGCGGGGTAATAATGATATTGGGGCGGGCAAGCATCCAGGCCAGGTTATCTTTTTCCTGCTGGGTGTATGTTTCCAATTTTTCATTTTCAAGTACATCCAGGGCGGCTCCCGCTATTTTTTTATTTTTTATAGCTTCTATAAAATGAGCAGTGTGTACCACTTTGCCCCGGGAGGTATTCAGAAAAAAAGGTGACTGACGAAGGTTATTAAAAAACGCCGCATCAGCGAGGTGAAACGTTTCTTCTGTAAGGGGTACATTCAAGCTTATAACGTCGGCATACCGGCCGATCTGTTCCATGCTGGCCTCTTTGATATATCCCTCACTAAAACCAAATTTGTATTTGTCATAAGCCAGAACGGTTACTCCAAATGGTTGCAATAACCTGGCAAAAGAACTGCCTGTATTACCATATCCTATGATTCCAACTGTTTTCCCATTCAATTCTATACCCCGGTTTTCGTCCCTTTTCCAAATGCCGTCCTTTACCTCCCGAAAGGAGGCATTTATATTGTTCATCAGGCTAAGAAGCATTCCAAGTGATTGTTCAGCAACAGCATTAGAATTGCCTTCCGGGCTGCTGACGCACTGTATTCCTTTACTTTTTGCATAGGCAACATCAATTAATTCCAGGCCACTTCCCAACCTGCCTATCCATCGGAGCGAATTACCTTTTTCCAATAACGACCTGTCAATTTTTAACCGGGTTGTTACCACCAGCCCGGTAGCATCACCGATCAGTTCAGTCAATTCTTCATAGGAGATCCGTGGATTATAAATTAATTGGTATCCCCGCTTTTGAAGTTCATTTTGAAGGTATTCATGTGCCCTGGCTGTAATAATAACTTTCTTCATACCTCTTCCGGGATTAATTCATTTTAAATGTGAGATCAGCAAATTGCTTAACAGTGAGTTGTTCCGCTCTTTTATTAAACAATTCGTCCTGTAGCGTTGTGGGATCAAATAATCCTTTTACAGCGTTTCTCAATGTTTTTCTCCGTTGATTAAATGCAGTTTTCACTAAAAGAAAAAATGCTTTCTCACTTTTCATGATCAGCGATTGTTTTTTTGGCAACAACCTTATTACACCGCTTTTTACTTTAGGTGGCGGTGTAAAACTTTGTTCATTTACATCAAATAAATATTCTACGTCAAAAAAGCCCTGCACTAATACACTTAATACACCATATACTTTGTTACCTTCTTTTGAAACAGCTCTTTGAGCCACCTCTTTTTGAAACATTCCAATCACACACTGTACATCTTCCTTCCATTCAAGAATTTTAAATAGTATTTGTGTAGAAATGTTATATGGAAAATTTCCAATCACGGTAAAGGGTGTATTGAAGGGCTTTTCTAGTTCCAGGAAATTTTGATGAATAATTTTTCCCTCCAAAGAAGGATAGGTTCTTAGCAAGTACCCGATTTTTTCCTCATCCAGTTCTATGGCTAAAAAATCAATACCCTTCAATGGCAATAAATATTTAGTCAATGCTCCTCCACCCGGACCTACTTCCAGCAATTGCTTAAAAGAATGCTCCTGTAATGACGCTACAATTTTTCTACAGATATTTTCATCCTTCAGGAAATGCTGTCCCAACGATTTTTTGAGGGTATACATGCTATGCAAATGTATAGCAGTTATAATAACCAGCGCATCAATAATGTTATCCGTCAAACAGAAATTCAGAAACAATTATCGAAATGATCAGGCTTTTATTAAATTTCGTTAGAAAGTTATTAATAAGGAATGTGGGTTAAAATGAAGGCATAGAATGTAAATAAAATCTATTTTAATGCTCTTCCTGTTAGCAATATCTTATGCCTGAACAACTCGTCGCCCACGTAGACTGATGCAAAGTAAATCCCGGGTTGCCTGTTTGCCAGCCCATCAAGCTTCATAATATTATTCCCCTTTTTAATTGCAGAGGAAGATGATAGTACCCATTTTCCTGATGCGTCAAATACATCTACTTTCATTTTTCTATTTGCAACGGATGATATGTGTATCTGAAGAATATCTTGTACCGGGTTAGGAAAAACAGAAACACTGTTTTTAACTATCGCTTTTACAGAAAGATTGGCTATCGAACTTAATTTAGTGCCGCCTGCACTTACTATTTTTATTCTATAATATATATTTCGGCCATTGATGTACCCCGGTTCATCGTAGTAGCTATAACTTGCCGATGAAATGAATGATTCATCTTTCTTTATCCGGCTAATCGTTTCAAAGTTGAATCCATCAATACTTCTCTGCACATCAAAATATTGCAGCTCCTGGTTATTTTCTACCTGCCAGCTTAGTTTGGCTATGTTATCCTTTAGCTCGCCATGAAAATAGATAAGATTACTTTCCAAAATATAACAGGAAGAAAATGGCTGTATCTGCACGGTATCGGAGGCATAGGCGGTACAACCTTCCCTTAAATATTGAGTAACTATATAGGTTCCCGCCTGGTTGACATAAATTGAAGGACCTGTAGCAGGGTCACTAATAATATTTCCGTCTGCTGTTGTCCACTGGTAAAATGAAGTTGAAACAGGATTTGTAACCTGAATTTCAGCTACCCCTGATCCATCATTGCATATATATGGAGATTCAGTTGTTGCAACTGCCCGGGGAGCCAGAAACAAATCAGTAGGCGCTACAAAATCTTTTAATTCCGCCGTAAATGAGGAAGAAGCCCTGGTTTTTACCACTAGCCGGTTGAAAGGTGTTGAACATACGTCGCCTCCTAATAAGGTCACCGGATCAAGGCCCAGTTTGGTCAGGTTCACAGAAAATTCTATAAACTGGTTGGCGATATATTTACTATTTGTTGTTGACGCAGGACCAGGAGCTGTGAAGGCCAGGCTATTGTCCTGCAATACAAGTCCGAAGGGACCGGCCCATGTATTATTTGCACTGCCCATCCCATTATAAAAGGCACCTAATGTATTCGGCGATATACTTGCATACCCATACAATGCACCAGATCCATCGCCATCAAAATTTCCACTCCAATTAAACGCCGCTGGCACTACTGTTTGCCAGTCTGTTTTTTTTACCCAAATGCGCGCTTCAATGCTGCTTAAATTACCGCTTTGAAACTCTCCATTAAAAATAATATCTCCAGGCTTAATGATGTTTCCAGCTGCATCAAATTTCCAGCTGGTGTGACCTGCATCTGGACCATACCCGTAAAATTTCGCAGAAGCCCTGTCATAACTTATATCAGTCTGGTACATCTCAAAATCAAAATAACGGTTACCAGTGGTACCCGCCAGAGATATACCTCCAAACATCCATAATGAGTCAGAAGGATTAGGACCCGATCGCCTGACATGCACCATCATATCCAGAATATCGTTCTTATCGGGGATTCCTTGTATACCGCCTGTCCACATGGAAGGGCTCATCCCATTCTTATCCGACCCGGCTGTAAATACAGTGGTATCGTTTCCATGATAATCCCGCACAAATATTGCATTGATCCAAAGTTTGTTATTTATTACACTAAATGGAGGCTTGCTCATGGTCCGATAAAAAGAACTCATCCTTTTAGGCCAGGGTGAAGCATCTGAAAGATAACCAGCCATTATGGAAGCCGCACCTGTAGTATCGATTACAAATTCACCTGCGCCGGATGTTCCGTTATTAAACCAATCATCATTACCACCCAGGACTGCCCCGTTAAAATAATTTGCCCGCAAATCTGCATCTACTCCAAATCCTGCTTTTATTAAGGGTGTGGTAATTTGTCCGTAAAAAAACAGCGGACTAAAAAAGAATAAATAATAAAGTATAAATGGTTTCATGCGCAACGGGAAACAGGAGTATGAGGTAAATTTCAAAACCAAATCCGATTACTCTTCACATATTTTGCGGATGAGCTGTCGAAAAAACGTAATTGTGGGTTAGAAATAATGGTTGATAAAGACGTTTCATAAGCGGATGATTTGTGGCTAAGCTAATCTGCTATGAAGTCATATACAAAGTAAATGTCCCTGCCATTTAAACGCCTAAATTTTTCACTTTTTGCCTGCGGAAATGGGAGCCCATTAAGAAATTTTACAAGTAAATCAACGGCATATCCGTCAGGGCTTAAAAATTTATTCCATTTTTTTTGGAAACAGAGGCTTTTTCGACTAATAGATTTCCTGCATTATTTTCTTATAATCATTTTTTGGGTGTCCGTCCATTCGCTGGTATTTACATGAACAAAATAGGTACCCGCGGGCCAGGTTGATTGAATGGGTAAAGAGTAATTATTCAATCCTTTTTGCATGACAACATTTTGTTGTGATATAGTTTTCCCCTCTATATTAATAATCCTTATTTGTCCGGAAGCAACAGAGCGATCAGCCTTGATAGCAATAGTTGCTTTTTCAACAACCGGATTAGGGAAAAGCAGGATAGATGCCTTTGGCTCAAGGAGTGTTATTGATCTTACTATGCTGTAGTTTATATCATTTTCAGACTTATCTAATTTGATCCTGTAATATGAAACTCCAGTGTATGGTTTATTATCTGTGAAACTATAAAACTGAGTTCCTCCTTTTTGAAGTGCCGGAATAAAAGTAAGAACTTCCCAATCCCTTCCATTTTCACTGCGTTGTATTTCATAACCCGGGAAATTTATATCCTCGCTGGCCGTCCACTTTAATTCAACTCTTGAATCCTTTATTAAATTAGCTTCAAAGGATAACATGGTTATGGGCAGAACAATGTCATCCACAACTACCCTGTAATCTTCTACTTCACCCATATCATAATATCCTGTTGCGTTGTTTATGTTCATGCCGGAAGCCTGATCGGTAATGCGTATGCGCAGATAGGTATACGTAGCGCTGGAAAGGGTGCTGGGTGTGCTTGGCCAGTTTAGAGAAATTGTCTGGCTTCCCGGTGCAGAAGGAACTGTAATTGGCGTTATTCCTTCGCTGGGATCAAACACTCCATTCCCATTAAAATCCAGCCAGGCGCATACGGTAGCATTAACTCCCGTATTGTTAAATACATCCAGCTGTGCCACATAATTGCCGGCCGAAGGAGAAAAAATAGGTACAAAGGCAAGCCCGTCTTCAAAGTTATCCTCAACCGTAGTTAAGCCCCGCTTTAACCACTCCACATCTTCATCATTTCCTAAAATCATTTTCGTTCGCTGATTGGCAACATTAGGAGTTAAGGTATCATGACAAGCAGGCGATAAGGGATCGGGATCATAGGTAGCAGGAGCATCACCAAAATCAAGAAATGGACGATAGGGACCAGCCGCATCGCCCCAGCTCGCTGCCGAACCTGTAGGAATAGTGGGACCCAGGGGTGACCAAATTGTCCTTGTTGTTCCCCCTACAATTCCTGTAGTTCCGTTGTAAAGGGAAATGGTAAAGTCAACATTATAAATATTTTCATCCCACCCAATTGAAACCTGTTTGGGCACTACGCCTGAAGGTGTATAATTTACTCTGGATCCGGACAACATGTTAAATTGATAAAAATCGGTACCCCCACTTTGCGACCCGTCAAAATCAACCAGCATTCCGTCCGAAATTGTAAAATCACTCCAATCATGTATATTCTGTGAATTGGTTCCATCATCAGCAGTAACACCGAAAACCTGGGCTGCAGGAGCAATGGGATTTCCCGATGCATCAAAATCTATTTTCCAAATGGTAGATTTTCTTCCTGCAGCATATGCACTGCTGCCCGTGGTTCCGGTATATCCCTCTATCCCTAAATAAAGGGAGCCATTATAAAAGGTTGCAGAACCTGACTCTACGCCGCTTTCGTAAGTAGGAATGCCAAATGTATTCACATCAGGAATTACTACCGAAATCGTTTTGCTATCTACATCATATTTTTTAAGCACTTTATCAACCTGTGGATTTAATCCTGCCCGCTGGGTAAGACTATACGTATAATAAACAACTCTTTTGTAGGGATCATAGGCCATAGAATTAAGACGATCGTGGCCAGGCTCATTAAATAAAAAATATCCTTTGCCAGTTGAAGGATCTACGTAATAAATATTATTATTAACAACAGCGAGAACATATTGGGGCTGCCCCGTAAATGGCCTGGATATTTGTTGATAATTAATGGGAAAATTCCCGGTAACGCAAGCATTAATATCGCCTAGCCAAAAATCACCAACTGCATTACTCATTCTCAAAACAATTTGTTTAACCGGGCCGGTTATAGAAATATTTATAGAACCATAATTATTTGTATTGGCATAATTAGTCCCAGGACCGGTGGCAGTTGCACTATTGGAACCTGACCCGGCGATTACAATTGCAGACGCTCCAACGGCTTTAGCCAGTGTAATAGTTTGGGCGACTCCCAATGCATTTGTAGCAGTAATGTTGACCCGCTGGTTTACGTCCAGATCGAACAGCGAAAATTGAACATTCGAAACATTTATATCAAAGGTCATTGTAATGGTAGTGTTTGCCGTTGCTGTGGTTGTAAATTGAACGTCATCACCAGCGGTGGCAAAACTTCCCGCATGGGCTGTATTGGTTCCGTTCTCACCATTCAACGTGATATTGGCAGCAGGAGCCATTGAAAAATTTAAAGTCCGGGTACCTATTGTAAAATTTTGATTATAGGGGAATGCTGCGGAAGGATAAAAGCTGGTATACCGTGTATTATTGGACGGTAAAAAATCAATATGATCCCAGTTTAATTGGGCCTGCGCAGATCCTGCCGGGCATTGAGCCTGGCTGATCACTGCATTGAGCAGTATCGAAATCGTTAACAAATAAAATTCAAGTGTAAAGTTTGTTTTCATAGTTAGAATTTTAGAGGTTTTTCTTCCGACTCCACTCTTAATCTTTTCGTCGCTCAGTTCGATCACACCAGCTCTGCCATTCTTTTTTTTAATCTTCTGATAAAAATTTCATCAGGTTTAGGATATTGGATTATACTTTCTGAAAATTAATATATCTGCCTGAGATCTTATTCCAAAGCCCTGAAATATGGCATCAAAAAAGTATATATCCCAATAGAATTTACTTTGTTTTAAAAGGGGAAAAGGAGTCCCACCGTATTTCCCGTATTAATTGCCTGCCGCCCCTCAAAAATGGCTAGATAAAGTCCGGCCGGCGGATAGCCTGACACTAAATAAATACAAAAATCCCCTTCGGGGGTGAAGAGGATTTTGTGTCATTTAACAGGAACGTCTGTAGTTTACTTTACTAATTTTTTGGTAGCAATTATCTCATTTTTTTTGTTGCGTATGGTTACAATATACATATGGGATGACTTGTACTTCAGATCAATATTTATTACAGTTTCGCCGATTCCGGGAAAAACTTTTTCTTCATAAATTTTTCTTCCTGTCAGGTCAGTTATGATAACAAATAATTGTTCTGATGGTAATGAACTTATCCTGATCTTCACAAAATCGGTAACGGGATTTGGATAAACCATAATGGTCAAATTTTCTGAATTGAATTTTACATTGATAGTTTTACTGTAAATAAACATTCCATTCTTGTCAACTTGTTTTATCCTGTAAGAATTATTTCCATTAAATGGTTTTGTATCTATAAAAAAGAAAGGGGCAACAGATGGCCCGCGACCAATAACCTGAAAGTTGAAGCTGTTATCAGACTTTTCTATTTCAAAATAATCGTGGTCCTGGTCCGTAATAGCTTCCCAATTAAGCCGAATGGTTTTATCAGCCATTAATTGACCACTGAAACTGAGAAAATGGACAGGTAAAGTTACCGGTGGCGCTAAAGTTTTAACGATCTTAAAATTGTCAATATAAAAACCATCATCCAGATCATTTTCAAAATCATTCGCTGATGTACCATCAGAACTAAATTCAAACCGGAACCTCACATTGTTGCTTGAATAAAATGATGACGGGATTTCGATAAGCTCTCTTGTCCAGTTTTCCTTTATGCCGGTTAAAGCCGGTAAACCTCCCAATCTTCCCTGGTTGGTGGTATTCGTTTCCTGAACGGTTGTGCGGCCGACCAGATCTGTCCAGGTACCATCCAAACCGTTTGTACTGTTAGCAGACATCTGCAGTCGCAGAATATCGCGGAAATTTTCCGCACGATGTCTTGTCCAAAAACTAATAAAAGCAGACGGCGCATCACTTAAGTCAAAGGCATTCTTCAATGCCGCTATACGGGTACTGTTGCTTGTATAATTGCCTCCCGGGGATTCGGTCAATGATTTGGTTCCCGTGTTGGAAAAGCTTGTTGTGTAATTCCATCCTCCGGAAACCGTCCAGTTAGAAGTAACTGAAGCACCTTCCATATCATCTGAAAATATATTGACGGGGTTGTAGATTTTAGTAACAGTATCGTAAATAGTTACCCCTCCCGTTTCCACTTGCCAAATGAATTTTACTGGTTGCCCATTCCCTAATGAAGGAGATAAAATAATGGGGATATTTCCGGAATAGGTGTCATAATAAGCTGGCAGGCTATTTATAATTACAGGCACCCCTACCGATTGAATATTTTGCAATGGAATAATGCTTACCGTAACGGCATCATTTCCCAATCCAACTCTTTGTATTTTAAAACCAGGGCTGGGATTGAGGGTGGTCAGGGCAATATCATCAAGGTCCTGAACATCCACATAAGAACCTGCAGCATGGGCCAGTTGAATATTCTGGAAACAAAGATTTTTACAAAGCTCTATAATCTGACTACTGGGTGCCCAGAAACCACCACCACCCGCCTCTCCTGTCATGCCATAAATCTTTCCTTTCTTATTAGCCTCACCCGGAAAACTTTCTATATCCCCGAGCAACCACCAGTCTTTTACTCCTCCGGCCACTTCGTACTGAACTGTGGCATAACTATCGCCTGCCCTATGACCATTGTATTTACCCATCAGGGCAGGAACAAAAGAGTAAAATCTTGAATCGGGTACAGACATAGTATGGTAAGCCCTTCTTCCAAACGGCAAAGAATAATAAGGTCCTGAACAATGCTGATCAAATGCAGCAACAAAATTTCGGGCATAACAAAGATCCCGGATGGCCCTGGTTTCCGGTTCTGAAAAAGCACTGGTACCCCAATAAGTTTGATCAGATGTATTGGATGAGCCGCAACTGGATGAAGCTCCGGCACAATCGCTCCAGTCAACTCCGTAATTCCTGTTGAGATCAACTCCTTTTTGCCGGTTTGTACCCATATCATCCACGCCTACATTTCTGCGATTTTTCCGTTGCATACCACCTCCTGATGGATTGTTGATTTCATTGTAGACATAACCATCCGGATTAACACAGGGCACAATGAAGATTTCCCTGTTGTTTACAAGATCGGTTACCGACTGGTTGATTCCATAATTCTGTGCGAGATACTGTGCGAAAAAAATCAGGCTGGTTCCGGTAATGGCTTCCCTGGCATGTTGCAAACCCAGGTAAAGCAGTTCTGGTTCATTATTCTCATCGGTACCCACGTTATCAGAAATTTTAAGACACCATATAGTTCTTCCTTCAATGGATGTACCGATCGAAGTTTTTTGTACCAGCGATGGAAAGGCAGCCACCAGGTTATTCATTTGCGTGTTCATTTCTGAAAATGTATAAAAGCCTCCCATACTACCCGGAGGTAGTCCGTTGGTTGAAAAAAAGGAAGGCGTCGAAATAAAATTCCGGATTGATTGTGCGGACGTTTCAAATGCGGCTCTATTTCCTGAATTAAAAAAAGCCTTGCTTTGTTCTACAAAATTTTTGGTTACATCATCAACCAACACTTCAAAAGCATACCCGGATGAGCGTAGTTTATTTTGAGCGAATTCGCTGATCTCAGCAATGATGGCATCGCCTTCTGAATTGAAATGATCTGCGTCCATCATACCAATTACTGATTGTCTTTCAGCAGTATTTTCCGGAAGTTTAATTTTTATTTTGCTAAACTTTTCCTGGGCGTAGCCTTTTGGAAAAAGAAAAAGTATCAAGCCGATAGCAAGGACGAAAAATTTAATCTTCTTCATAAGGTTCGGATTAGGTGAACACAATTCTAATTCTTAAGCCGCTTTATTTAAAAGACGGGAAAACCGTGGCGATTCCAGGAGTTGAAAATAGAAGGAAGCCTTTGAAAAAAAAAGGTAAATGCACTTTGGAAAGCGATGCATTTTTTTATGTAAATACCGGGGAAAAAATATTACTGCGGGGAAGATTTACTTATAGAAAATTACTGAAAGGGATAATACGGAGTTATATTACCCCTGTATTTGTATGATAAATCAGCATTTATTAAATAATTACTTCCATTGGTTTATTTTTTTATTGTTTTTAGTTTAATCATATTATTTAAAAAATGATTCCTGTTGGGAATCAGCATTAGCATAGCTCATTTCATGTGTTTATTTATTATTGTTTTTTAGCCACATAGTCTCTCCATGAAATTAATCATCCGGGTTTGTGAACGAAAAATTAGTGATGGACATTTCATTTTTTGAATTGATTCAGAAATGAGAAAGTTTATTTATTACAAACGGGTTCTCCATCTATATTTTTAATGCTAAAAAACTCCCTTCAAATAAATGAAGAGAGTTTTTTAAATATAATCGCCAGGATGATGTTTAAACCCGCGCAGAATTATTTTATTGTTTCTGAAGTTTTACATGCTGATCAATGCCAGCTCCGGTTACCTTAAGGAAGTATAATCCGGCGGATAATTTACTTACATTGATAGAAAAAGTATTTGACCCTCTTTTTATCTGAACAGAATTTTGCATTACGATCCTGCCATAGTTATCTACCAGTCTCCAGTTTGCTTTACCATTTACAACCGCATTAATTATCACTTTGGTTTCATCGGATGCGGGGTTGGGTGAAATAACCACCCTCTTAGTAATATCAGCCAGGTAAATGTTGACAACGTTAGAATATTTATATTCACCGTCTTTGTCTACCATTTTAAGCCTGTAATTGATTATTGCTGAAGACAGGCTGGCAACATCATTATCTGTGAAGGAATATTGACGGGCCACATTACTGAATCCGTTTGCATTCACAACGCCAATTTTTTCAAAACTTCTGCCATCAACACTGCGTTCTACGTCAAAGTGTGAAGTATTGTTCTCCTGGTTTGTTTCCCATTGCAACAGGGATGAATTGTTTTGTAAATATCCTCTGAAATAAACCAGGTCCACAGGCAAGCCTATTGCCTGGTTGCCGAAATAAAATGATGAAAAAGAATTAATATTTCCCTGCAACACATATCCATTACTACCATGAGCTTCTGCAAACACAGGATTTATCAATGTAGTATTAGAAGATATCACCGCTCCGCATGCATCGGAATTTTTTAGAATCTTTACATCGCCGATTGCACTTATACCACTTCCCGGATCAGCATCCAGTGCATCAAATTCTGCCTTAGTCATATATAGCCGGATAGAAACAGGAGTTGAAGGCTGAACACTTGGAGTTATTGTTATATTACGGTGCAAATATCTCCTTGAAAATATCTGTCGCAATGCACCCGACTTAGTATAAAAGGACGAAGTAACTACGCCCAGGTTATTAAAGTTAGCTTTTATCTCAGCCATTATATTTCCATCGGGGCCGGTGATTGGCACCCAGATATTATTATTGGTATTATCAATTGTTATAGAAGTACCATCAGCACATGAATTTATTAAGCCAGGCGATACATCAATAGCAGTTGAGATTGAACTTTTTCCTCCGGCATCTGCATATCCTAAGAAAGTATATTTCTGAACACATCCCTGGCAGGCAGGAACAACGGGGTTGGCAGCACTTGGACCAGAGCTGGTAATTGACCTGTCCATCACCACATAAATATCTTTTCCATTTGGTGCAAAGGCCAGGTCCCTGTACCTGTTCTGACTTCCAAAATAACTAATCGTGTCACTTTCAGTATTTGTAGGTGCTGTAGCAGTACCCAAAGCATTTAATCTTATCCTGACCAGCCTGCCCCATTTTAATGATGCTGCTACAAGAGATTTTTTCCAACCAGGAATCAAGGTATGTGTATAAAGATCTAATCCTGACCAACCTTCGGAAGGCCATCCTCCATTGGGAGGAGTGCCAACAGTTTTCCAAATATTCGCCACTGTTCCGGATCCTGATGTAGGACCAGGGTATGCAGAAAATAAAGGGTCTTTATAAAGTCCGTTTCCATTAGCATCAATGGCGGCACGATTGGTGGCTTCATTTCCAACAGGAGGACAACTGGAATTTCCACTGTTGTCAGCAAAAGCTGCTCCTGCAGATACGCTTGTATTTGTACTTGGTGTAGTAGTTCCATTATAATTTCCATCGGCTACATAGCCTATTACTAATGGGTGACCATAATTTTTAAATCCTTCTATTATATTTATTTCATCATCGCTATAAGGGCCATGTGATGATCCGTATAAAATATTTAAAGCCGTATCATATGCAAATCCCTGGTTATTTCTTATACCAATACTATATACAGCACTGGTAGAAGAATATGGATTACTATTGGGTATCCATGCTGCCAAACCTGCATCACCGTCTGATTCAAGATTAAATCTTAATATTTTTCCTTCGTAAGATGCCGGGTTTTGAGCTTTTATAGGACGTGTTCGATTACTAAACTGACCGGCACCCATATCACCTTGCGCATAAAAAAGATAAGGTAGTTCCTCCCGGTGTAACCGGGGCAATGATCATTCTCTGGGAATTATGATCATTACTACCAGGCAATGTATCGCACAATGATACCGGTGACTCTAATTTACCGGTGCTGGTATTAAATGTAAACCTGACAAGCCGGTTAGTGAAAAAAATTCCTGTTGGGGAACTGCCTCCATTGGAACTATGTATATAAGATATGTAGACATAATTTTTCGGTGCTATGGGATCTAAGAATTTTGGATGCAATGCCAGGCCGGCTAATCCTCCCTGGGCTCCAGCGCCGTTAGCAAACTGGCAGTTAAAAGCAACATCAGCCGGAGCTGTAAAAAATGTGCTTCCCTGGGAAATATCCAATACAGTTTGTTTTACGCCGCTCACCGGATCCATCCTGTAAACTTTATATCCCTTTGCTTCTGTGATCCACAAACTATCGTCCGGACCATAAGTAATTTCCCAGGGATCGAGTAAGATGTTGGGACCCGAAAGTATGGTTTGCTTAAAAACTTCGTTCATTCTGCCAGACCTTGATGTTTCGGGATCTGTTACACAAATGTCGAAACCCCATGCTGAAGCACCCCCTGTGGGTGTTCCTGAATTATTTTTCTGTATTCTTATATAGTAGGTATTTCCGATTGTTAAACCTGCACCAGCAGGCACCAATGGAAATGAAGTGGCCGGTACTGTATTGTTGCCACAACCAACTTCGGTAAATGATCCGCAGGAACCAGATAGTAATTGTATTTTTAAACGGTTTGTCCAGCTGGCTCCGAGATTACTTACTGTAATAACAGGATATTTGGTTTGGGCTACAAATTTATACCATACATCCGGGTTGTTCGTATTCGTACAGTTTGAAGTAATTGAACCACCATCAGCAATAGCTCCATTTAATGTTTGATTAGTATAGCTGCTAGTTCCTCCTACACAATCAGGATCTGAGGTAATTAAAATAGCGTTGGCGCAATTATCATTGGGTGGAATTTCATACCATGACATAATAGTTCTCAAAGCTGTTGTTCCTGCAGATTGAACTTGTGATACGTTACCTGTTGCGCCAACTGTTGTTGTCTGCAAGTAATAAGCAGCAGTGTGGGATTGACCAGTGGTTGTGTTTCTATAATACGCCCCTAATCCGGTTTTGCTCCATCCCGTTCCTGCTAAAGTGCCCCAGGTGTTAGTAGCACCAACACCCCAGAATGCCATAGTTACCGTATTTGATGCAGTAGTTGTTACCCCGGTAATTGAATTTGTAGTTAAATTTGAATTACTATTTGACGGAGTAACATTTACACCCCATAAATTATTGCTGTTACTGGGTCTGAAAACATACATGATCGCTGACAATCCCAATGTATTACCCGCACCCACAGTTACGGAAGGATTAGCGCCCCATGTCCCATTATAACGACACCAGAAAATTGCGGTATTTTGATTAGTGCCGCCATAGGGGGTCACCGCAGTCCATGTTTGGCTACCAGTTGCACTCATTGCAAAGGTCCCTGCATTTGCCCTGTACTCTGCATAAATTATCACCAGGTCACCGGTAACCATGGAGACAGGCGGAGTAATTGCTGCGGTAGGTCCGGCATGTGTGCTATTATCGGCAGGTACGCTTGCCACTCCAAAATATGTTTGAGCAAGTAATAGACGGGAAATAAGGATCAGTAAGAGACTGAGTAGTGGTTTCTTCATCGAATGGTGGATTTTGAAGCTGTAAAATAGAAAGCATCCGGAAAACCACGAAGAGTAAAATTTCCCCTTTTTTTATAGGGATAAACACCTAATTAGCGATGGTACTGTTACTATTGGTGCGTATTATGAAACGACGTATTTTGCTCTATCCAATATTGTTGAAACCAAAGAATCCACCATGAACCTTTTTACCTTAATCCTTACCCGGCAAGTCATTGGAAAAATTTATCGACTTTGTATATTCCTGTTACTCCCCTTATTTTCCTTTACGCAAACCTTTTTTGATGTATCAAGCAACCCTGCAGACAATGGTTCTCAGGCAACCGGTACAGCAGCTGTAACACCCCCAGCACTAATGAATGCCGGTGACCTGGTGGTTATTTATGCTCATTATAGGGGTACAGGAGTTACCTTTTCTATGCCGGCCACGGGTGGTCAATCCTGGACGTTGGAAACATCCCCGGCAGGCGGCGGTAACCAATCCTTTGCTGTATTCTGGTGCCGGTTTGATGGTACCTGGACAACCAACCCTTCAGTCTCTATAGGTGGGGGAACTCTTGGCTTATCCGCAATCATGTATGTATACCGCCCCACCAGTTCAAGTAACTCATGGGGTATTCATATTGGAGCTTCAAATGGTGCAACCACCGCATTAGCCATTCCCATTACAGGACTAACAACATCGGTACCCAATACAGTAACTATGGCTTTTTGGGCCAGCGCCTAATGACAATACATGGGGTACTTTAACCGGCGCAGGGTGGAGTAAAACAGGGTTATCTAATCAATACAGAAATACAGCCGGCAGCGACCAGGGGCATACAGGTGCTTACAATATCCGGCCTACTGCAGGTAATGTGGCCAATGTGTCGCAAACCCAGTCTTCAAGTTTAAGCACCCGTACCAGTATAATATCCTGGTACGAGTTATCACCTCCTGCCAATGATGATTGTGCAGGTGCCATATCCTTAACTTCAGCAACAGCTTGTGCTAGTCCTACGGCCGGTACATTAATGGGTTCTACCTATACTACTATTTCGCCCATTGGCTGTGGTGTTGCTGACAGAAACGATGTATGGTATAGTTTTACTGCTCAATCAACCAATCCAACCATTACCCTTTCATCCGCACCTGCAAACCCCAAACTTCAATTGTTCTCTGGCTCTTGCGGAACCTTGAGCTCCCTGGCGTGTGGAAATGCGTCAATTGCTGCAACTGGTCTTAGTATTGGTACTTCATATTATGTTCGTGTTTATTCGGATCCCAATTTTTCAGGTGCGTCCGGAACATTTGATATCTGTATTACTGACCCGGCACCAGCCAACGATCTTTGCGGAGCTGCCGTTGTGTTAACTTCAGATACGGTCTGCAACAATGTTTCGGGTAGTTTGTATGGATCAAGTTTTACCGCCACCACTATTACGGCACCTGATTGTGCAACCGGTGCTATCCGTGATGTATGGTACAGGTTTGTAGCACAAACAACCAACCCCACAATTACATTAAGCAGTTTAGGTGTCAATTTTACCAACCCGGGTATGCAATTATTATCCAATAATTGCGGTGGAACCTTTACCACTTTTTTCTGTGGCACTACCTCAATAGCTGCAGACTTTTTAGTTCCGGGCACTACTTATTTTATCCGGGTTTATACAACAACTGTTCCGGCACCTGATACTTATTCTGGTTGGGCTTTTGATTTATGTGTTACAGATCGAGTGGCCGCAATACCTCCAAATAATGAATGTATAAATGCTATTAATTTGCTGATCAGCGCTACCTGTTCAAACATTCAGGGCACTGTGGCAGGAGCCACCGCTTCAGGTATTGCTATTGCACCATGTACAGGGCCGGTTGCCTATGACGTATGGTATAAATTCACTGCTGTCAGCGCCTCATCAACAATTACATTGGGCAGTGCTGGATCTAATTTTAATACACCGCGAATGCAATTATTCTCTGGTTCTTGCGGATCACTTAGCTCCATGGCTTGCGGCACCACCACCATAACGAATGCAACCGTTACGGGTACAACATACTATGTCAGGGTGTATTCAACAACAGGTCCTGCCCCCAATGGGAATGCGAATTTTAATATTTGTGTGAATGCCACCGGTGCTTTGGTTCGGTTTGGAAACAGCTATGTGAACGTAACACGCAAGACTACAGGTGGAGTAGTTCAAACAGGAGATATTCTCGAAATAAGAATGACGATTAATCATACTTCGGGAACGATGACGAACCTCAGATTTGTTGATAATTTACCAAGCCATACAGCTATTGCCGGTTCAGCACCTCATGATTCTATTAAGATAATTACTAATGAAGGTCTCAGGTACAAGAAATATACCCATGCAGCAGGAGATGATGCAGGAACTTTTCTGGCTAGTCCTCCGGCAGGCCAATATAATATCCGGCTAAACCTGGGCTTCGGAGCTACGGCACCTGGCACACCGGCAAATAATACCAGCACAGAATTTGCATCCGCCACCGGCTCCATGAATGCCGCCGCTGACAGGCCGAGAGGAGGCGGGGGCATGCTCTTTGCCGTAGCATATAGAGTAGTAGTAACAGGAGTTCCGGGTGACACCATTCAACTGAATCCCGGTCAATTTATTTATAGAAATGGCGGAGGAGATATCAGCCTGTCAGCTACTCCCTTTAAAATAGTTATCAGTGATCCCCTGGATTTATGCCCAAATAGTATAGGAGTAAATATTGCAGGAGAATACGGTGGCACCTTCGGTACCGGAACTACTCCTAACCGACCAACCGATTTAAATCTTCCTATAGCCGGCTACTCTTTTATCAGCAATGTAAATGCTAACAATACAGTAGGTGATGGCCGGTACGCAATAGTGAAAAATTTAAGCCCACGTAACAGAACACTAACTAATGCAAGAAGGCAACCGAATTGTAATGTAGGCCCGGTTTTGAATATTAATGATCCGCTTAACTGTAATAACCGTATGTATGGTCACTGGTACATTGACGGCGACCACTCAGGTACTAACAATGCAGCTGGCAATGCTCCACCAGCAGCTGATGTAAATGGAGGATATATGCTGATGGTAAATGCAGATTATGTAGCCTCCGAAATTTTCAGGCAAAACTTCACCAATCTTTGCCCGAATACTTATTATGAATTTTCTTCCTGGATAAAAAATATTTGTGCCACCTGCGGAGCTGATTCCATAGGGGCACAATTTACAGGAACACCTAACCGCCCCTGCCAACGGTTACCCCGGAGTTTATCCCAATCTTTCTTTTGCTTTAAATGATGTTGACTATTATAATACCGGGGAGATAGATACTTTAGGCTGGCTAAAAAAAGGATTTGTATTTAAAACAGGTCCCACCCAAACAAGCGCTGTATTTTCTATTCGTAACAATTCACAGGGTGGAGGAGGAAATGACTGGGCTATGGATGATATTGCTGTTGCAACCTGCCTGCCAACCATGAGTTATTCGCCCACGATTAATCCAAATGTTTGCGAAAGTAATGCGATCGAAATTGCTGATACAATCAGCTCGTATTTTAAAAATTACACAACCTTTAAATGGCAACGCAGTGTTAATAGTGGATCCAGCTGGACAGATTTGACAGGTGTTACTACCCTGCCTGATACCAACTATTACATAACTAAATATACCGTTCCGCCGGCCAACACTACGCTTGCAGACAGCGGGGACCTCTATAGAGTTGTTGTGGCTACAACGGCCGCCAACCTTACAGATCCTAACTGTAATATTTCTGATGGCGTAACGATAACATTGAGCGTAAATAATTGTAATCCTATCCTGGATGTTAAACTGATTTCGTTTAATGGTAAACTTGTAGATACAAAAAGTAATTTATCATGGAGTACATCCGGCGAGGACTCTCCAATAACTTTTATTGTTGAAAGAAGTCCTGATGGAATTAATTTTTTACCTGTTGGCGAATTGTCCAGCTATAACAACCGGAATACTATAAACCATTATTCTTATATAGATGCCAGCTCAGTTAGTGAAAAAGCATGGTACAGAATTATTTTGAAAACGATAGATGGAAAGAAAAAACATTCTTCTATTATCCATTTAAAGAATAGCTTACCTGATTTTGAACTTAGTAATTTCATTAATCCTTTTAGCGAAAGACTTTCATTTAACCTCACTATGTTGGGTAATTCCATCATAACTTATGATTTAATTGACTTGTCAGGTAAATCAGTACTATCAGGCAAGCAAATTGTTTATAGTGGAACGAATAGTATAAACCTGGAAAATACCCAGTCTCTTCAATCAGGCATATATATTCTGAAAGTGTTTAATAAAGACAGAATCATTACCAAACGAGTAGTAAAAAGAAACTAAATTTCTTATAACCATATTTTAACGGGGGTGTCATGAAGGCATCCCCGTTTGTTATTAAAGCAGTAATTTCACGTCTCTCAATTTTAAACAATTATGCATCCTAACAATAAACCTCTTATCGGTATTTCCTGTGGCGATCTGAATGGGATTGGTATTGAACTTATCATCAAAACCTTTTCTGACAACCGCATATTGGATCAATGCACTCCCCTTATTTATGCCTCCAATAAGGCTATCAATTTTTACCGGAAATCAATGGCCGATTCCAATTTTAATTATCAGAATACAAAAGACTATACCCGGCTCAACAATAAACAGGTTAATGTTTTTAATTGCTGGGAAGAAGAGGTGGCAATAACTCCGGGGCAATTAAGTGAAGCCGCGCGGAAAGTATGCCGTATTATCTTTACAAACAGCAGTGGCTGCATTGAAACAAAATCAAATTGACGGTTTGCTGACGGCCCCGGTTCATAAAAAAAATATACAAACTCCGGAATTCAATTTTACCGGACATACTCCCTACCTGAAGCATATTTTTGAAGCAAAGGATGCAGTGATGATGTTGTATGCCGGAAATTTCAGGGTAGCCCTTCTTACCGAACATATTCCTGTAAGTGAAATTGCTGCCCATATTACCAAAGAAGCCATATTAAGCAAGCTTGGAATTATACATAAAAGTCTGCAAAAAGATTTCGGTATTGATAAACCCCGCATCGCTGTATTGGGACTAAACCCGCATGCCGGAGACGAGGGATTGATAGGTACTGAAGAAGAAACAATCATTAAACCGGCAATCAAAGAGGCAAAGAATAATAATATGCTGGTGGTGGGTCCTTTTAGCGCCGATGCTTTTTTTGCAAGAAATAATCAGCAGAAATTTGATGCGGTATTAGCCATGTATCATGACCAGGGTCTTATTCCTTTTAAAGCCCTGGCCAATGGCGAAGGGGTAAATTATACTGCCGGCTTACCTGCCGTCAGAACATCTCCTGATCATGGCGTGGCCTTTGATATAGCAGGAAAAGATAAAGCGGATCCCTCCTCTTTTATAACTGCGTTATTTGAATGTATTAATATTATTAATCACCGGAGAGAATACGAAGAAAACAGGAAAAATCCTGTTCGCAAAATAACCTCAGAAGCATTTGCAAGAATGGAAGACGAAGAAATAAAAGAAAGCTAAATGGTTGGGGCCACTTCGCTTTCTTTTATACCGCTTACCTGGCTTTAATAAATTTAGCCTGCCTCATTTCATCCTTATTTTGTACAGAAATGAAATAAATACCCGAGTTCCAGTTGGGCAGATTTTGGATATAAATTATATTATGGCCTTTGTTTACATCTTCTTTAAAGCTTTGTAATAATCTGCCGGCTATATCTCTTATCTGAATCGTAATGCGATCTTTATTTGCTGATGAATACGACAATGAAAAATTACTGATTACCGGATTTGGAATCACTTTTAATGTACTCATCTCTTCACCCGACAGCGTTTTAACAACTACCGAATACTTTACAATAGAACCATGTTCAACAATTTTAAGCCTGTAAAAATTATTGCCCGGGAAAAAACTTGCGTCACCAAATTCATAAAGATTTGATCCGGCTGTATTACGGGCATACTGCCGGTTTATAGGCGAATAATTAATACCGTCTGAACTCCGCTCTAATTCAAAATAATCAATATTTGATTCAAGGTCCGTTTTCCATTTTACAAGGTTGGCTGAACCATTTTGGGTCACACTAAATTTGTGAAGGAAAATGGGTAAGGAGGTAGTACAGTTGGGGTATATCTGTGAAGAATCAACTGTTGATAGGCCGGCTTCATCAGAAACTTTTAATTTAATGAGCCAATGATAATTCTCTCCTGTGCAGCCTATCCGGGAAATAACAGCAGATGTTTCCGGGTTTGGATCCGTAGGTTCGGGATGAGAATGATTATTATGAATCAGGATGGTTTGCCATTCATATACCAACTGACCTGCGTTATGTTCATTATCTGATACATCTGCAGTTAACAGGTACGTTGTATCCCCGGCTACCTTATATTTTGAATTATTAACAGGGCTGGTAATATCTACAACAGGGGGTGTATTATTTATGGAAATAATGAACTGTTCTGTTGTTGATGCACCTCCGTTATCGGTTACTGTTAGTTTTACAACAAATTTTTTGGGCCCTTTTGTGGTAGTAAATGTGTGGTCAGGAGTTCTGGAAGTGCTTAAGTTATTTGGATCACCAGGATCATCAAAATCCCATGCGTAACTCAGGATACTGCCATCCGGATCATATGAATCGTTGGCATCAAAAAAGACTTGTAATGAAGTAGCGGGACTAAAATAGTTATTTGCTTTTATTATAGAAACCGGGGGAATATTTCCTCCAAAGTAAATTTTCTTAACAGCTGAAGAACCCGGAGAACCATTGCCAACCGTTACATAAACAATGGAACCGTCTACCGGATTTTCAGTAAGGCAAACAATAGACCCCATATTAGAACCAAAATCATCTACCCGGGTCACCTTATCTGTATTTTCAATGGTAACTTTCTTTATCCATTTTTCTCCATAATCCGCCATCAGGTAGGTGTTCTTATATCCCGGAGGAAACGTGTTACCGGCTCCTGTATACCAGATGCCACCAACACTGCTATTACCATTAAAAACCTGGCCGGTTACGTTGGATGCGGGAGTACCAATGGTGGCAACAGATGCATTTCCTGTGCCGTTAAATGTTCCTACCCTGGCATTCGCATTGGGTGGTGTATAATCGGTATTTGCATGGATCCAGTCTAATGCTGGTCTTGCATGAATGTAGCGAATATCCGAACCTATTAATGTTGATGAACAGGGATAATAAATACTGGCATCTTTAGCTGCATTATCCTGCCTGATCAATTCGTTAAACCGTACAAACTGCCTTCCATCGCAATTGATACCGGGGGGAATGGGCACTTCCTTATTTTCCGTATTAATGGATACATAGGTTTCCGGATTGTGGCCTTCAAACAATGGCCATCCGAAGTTCATACCTGGTTGTTTGGCCACATTGAATTCTTCCCATGTTCCAAAACCAACATCACCAATTAAAATATCTCCAATGTGACCTTCAGATGGATTATTAGAACCTTGTCCGGGCTTTATAGAAATTCGATATGGATTACGCAGACCCAATGCCCATATCCTGGATTTAGTTGAACGTGGTGCCGAAACTTCGAAAAAAGGATTACTGCTAATACCGTCCCCCGTTTCAGGATCTAATCTTAGCAGTTTGCCATTTAATGAGGTAAGCATTTGGGAACGAAAGGCCCCAACATTTTCATCTGGTCTTATTATGCCATCATTCAGCGCCTGAACATAAAAAGAATTTCCACCCGGACCTATATCATTTCCCAAAAAACTAGCCCCGTCACCCATTGAGGCCAATAAGGTGCCATCCGATGCAAATACCAGGCTGCCGGTTCCGTGTGATAAATGGAGAATCGGTACACCTGTTGTTTTTGTTTCCCCTAATAAGATCTTTCGGCTTGATGAAATGGCGACAAGATTACCCGCCGAAGTGGTTGTGGTATACCGGGTGATCCTTCCTATTGTTGCCGCATTATATTGATTAGTATTCGGATTATAGGAGGGTGTGCCAAATTTCAACAGGTGATGACGGTCCACAACATACGATAGGTAAATATGCCCATTACTTTCAAATTGCGGATCCAGGGCAAAGCCCAGTAATCCGAAATCATTATAGTTACCAACTTCCTCCTCGATATTCAACACGGAGTTGATTGTTTTACATAATCACCTGCAACATTTTTGTTGCATACAAATACTTTTCCTGCTTTTTCCCAAACGAAAAGTTTATCGCCTGATTTGGAGAACATAGCTCCTACAGGTTGCACCCAATTTACTGATGTAGTAGCATTAGTAACAATAAAGCCTGCCGGTAAAGTTTGGGTTTTTGAAAGCACAGATAAAAGAACCAAACTGAAAACAAGTACAAATTTTTTCATTAAAAAAAGTTTAAGCCATACGAAGTATCAATAGCGCTATGGGTAATCATAAATTACCAACAGAGAGACATAACCTTACAGGTACCTTACAGAGGATTGGAGAAGAAAAGAAAATAAAAAAAGAAAAGGCTACATAGAAGATAGAGGGGTAATCCGGATAGGTGGATGGAGTATATGAGAGCTAAAATAGATTAAAAATTCTGAAAAAGAAATCCTTTACTATATTTTATATATTTATTTTTTGTCTTTGTTTACCTCCCAAAAGATGGGGCCGCCTGATACCTTACAAGGGCCCCGGGTATTAATCGCTTTAAATATTCAATTACAGTATTACAAAAAAATCCGGATACCCGGCTGATAGAAAAGAAGGACGGTTATCATTTGCAAAAAAAAGAGGCAATCAAGAATGTGATGATTGCCTCCTTATTGAAACTTTATTTTGTTTTTACAAATTTCGTTTGTTTTATTTCATCCTTATTCCGGATAGAAAGAACATATACACCCGCGGGCCAGTTTGGTAAATTTTGCAGGTAAATAGCATTTTGTCCCTTGTTTACATTTTCAGTAAGCGTATGAAGTATCCTTCCAACATCGTCCCTGACCTGGATAGTAACCCGGTCATCAGTTGGTGATTTATATAATACTGAAAAATTATTAACTACCGGATTAGGAACTATTCTTAATTGAACATCTTCTTCTTCAGAAATAGTTCTTACAATCACGGAATAGCGGATAATATTACCATGCTCTACCATTTTTAACCGGTAATAATTATAACCCGGCTGAAATTTATCATCAGCAAAACTATAATTACTGGTACCGGCTATATTTCTTGCATCCTGCCTGTTAATTGCTGAAAAATGTATACCGTCCGTACTACGCTCTACTTCAAAGTATTCAATATTTGACTCCAGTTCAGTAGTCCATTTTACCAAATTAACCGTAGGCTTTTGTGTCACGCTGAATTTATGTAAAACCAGGGGCAGGGTGTTGCTGCAATCCGGATAGATCCTGGATTGTGCAGTAGTAGAGAGGCCTGCATCATCAGTCACAGTTAATTGAATCAGCCAGCTATAATTATCACCATTGCAACCGATTCTCGCAATTAATGCTGAGGTTGTCCGGCGTAGGATCAATAGAACCCGGATGAGAGTGGTTATTGTGAACTAAAGATGATTGCCATGCATACGTCAATTGACCAGGACCCTGTTCGGCATCGGTTACGTTTGCACTCAGGGTATACAATGTATCGGAACCTAATTTATATTTTAAATTGTTTAAAGGTGATGTTATATCAACCGTAGGAGGAGTATTGTTTATTGATACTACAAATTGTTTTTCAGCGGTGGCTCCCAGATCATCTGTTACCGTTAACGATACTGTATACTTTTTAGGTATTCCCGGAGTAGTAGTAAATGTATGGCTTGGGCTGGAAAGTGAACTCAGGTTATCAGGACTACCCGGATCACCAAAATCCCATGCATAGGAAGAAATTGTACCATCCGGATCAGAAGAAGAGGCCCCGTTGAAATTTACAGATAAAGTTGATGTGGGACTGTAAAAATTGTCTGCCGTTATTTTAGCTACAGGTGGTTTATTGCCGCCATATGATATTTTTTTAACAATGGTTGTGGTACCGTAATCATAATCTAAAAGTGCCACACATATATATACTATGGAACCGTCTATTGGGTTTTCAGTCATACTGACTACCCCACCAATATCTGTAGCAAAATCATCCACTGAAGTTACTACATCGGTAAAATCGATGCCCAGCCTTCTTATCCATCGGCCCCCAAAATCAGAAACCAGGAACGTATTTTTATATTCCGGAGGAAAAGAATTACCAGCACCTGTGTACCATATACCCCCGGTGGAAGCATTTCCTTCAAAATCAGTTGTACCAGGGCAACCACGTTTGATTCAGGTGTACCGATGACAGGCCAGATGGCTTCTCCTGCTCCATTGAACCTTGGAACAAAGACCTGTCCGGGCACATGGGCCCAATCAATGGCCGGTCTTGCATGAATATAGCGGATACCAGATCTGAGAAAGTCTCCACTACAATCACTAAAAATATCGCTGTTCTTAGCAGCATTATCCTGTCTTATTAACTCATGAAAAAATAATGTATCTCTTCCATTACAAATAGGTCTGAGTTCTTCCCTGTTCTTTGTATAAATATATCCCCAATAACTTTTACCGGGATCAGCAGATGGGCCATTTCCTTCATAAATAGGCCATCCAAAATTCTGGCCAGGCGCTTTAACTATATTTAATTCTTCAGACTGGCCATAACCCACATCACCAACAAATACTTCTCCTATATCTCCTGCACTTGGATTTGTGGATCCCGAACCGGGCTTTACAGACATACGAAATGGATTTCGCAAGCCCAAAGCCCAAACCCTTGATTTGGCAGACCGGGGCAATGTAGGATCGAAAAAAGGATTACTGGCCACGCCATCTCCGGTTTCCGCATTCAGCCTCAGCAATTTGCCACTTAAGGAATTAAGCATCTGGCTACGAAAAGCACCTACATCTTCATATCTGCTAATAATTCCATCTGCCAGGGCATCCTGGTAATAGGTATTTGTATGAATATCCGGGTCGTCGTTGGTAACTGCACCTACATCGGTATCATCATAACTGGCCCCATCGCCGCAGGTAGCCAGCAGTGTACCATCTGCTGCAAAAGCGAGACTTCCAACGGTATGCGACTTGTGTAAGATAGGAATGCCGGTAGTCTTTGATTCGCCTAGCAAAACTTTTCGGGTTGACTTATCAGCTACCAAGTTTCCGCTAACCGTACTGGTTGTATACCTGGTAATTCTGCCTATAGTGGCACTGTTATAATCATTTGTATTGACATTATAACCATTTGAAGCCAGGCCCCCGGTTAACAAATGATGCCTGTCAACAACATAATATAGATATATATATCCATTACTGGTAAAATTAGGATCATAGGTAAAGCCAAGTAAACCATAATCAAACCAGTTTCCTACTTCGTCAGAAATATCAATTACAGGAAGTATTTGCCGGTAATACTGGCCCGATGGCTGCCTGTTATTTACATAGAGGCGACCTCTTTTTTCCCAGATAAAAAGCTGCATTCCGTCTTTTGAAAATTGTGCACCAACCGGTTCCACCCATTGATCAGTATTTGTAGCATCAGTTGTAAAAAAGCCAGCAGAAGGAAAGGTTTGCGCCATTAGTGCTACACTCATACCCAACACCAAGACAAAAAGTAATAATTTTTTCATGAAATAACGTTTATCAAATCCAGGGAAAAAATAGGGTTATAAATCAAAAAATGAGTTACAGGATATTGTTTCCTAATTTTTTAATTAATCGGCAACTATAATTTTTACAGAGGATTGGGGGTACGGTAAATACAATGCCAGCCTACAACTGTGGAAGATTTACCGGGAAATTCAGGGGAGTGGACTTTTGAAATATAACACAAGATAAAAAATAGGAACTAAAATCATAATTAATTCTATTTTTTCTTTACCAAATTCAATAAAAAAAATTTGCGCTTAAATAATGCATAGTGTGGATAACTTTATTCTGTCTTTTATTCTTCTGCATCACCCGTATTTTTTTCCGTAATTTTTTCCATTCCAGGAATTCAGGAAATTTGGATTTTGGGTAAAAACTATTAATAATATAATCCATGAAAAATCTTTGCAACCTCTGCCTTGAAATCCACGCCTGTTTTTTTATACTCAAAAATTATCCTGCCTGAGAATTGGCCCCGTATTGAACCTATTTTAAATAAAGGTTGGCCGATATATGGCAGTAATATGAACTTCGTTTTATAAGAATCTTTGAAAAAGGCTTGCAAATGAAGAAAGGAGTTATTAGGTTTGTATGACGTAGTAAAACTTAAATTTTCTTACAAACCGGTCAGGTAATTATCCGTTTCTTTTTTTGGCCTGAATGAATAAGACTGGTTTCCCGATTCAAATCCATGTTTAAATAACCTTTTTCGTTTATCCAATTTTTCTGTGGGCTTTTAAAAATAACTTAAAACCCCTGGAATGAAGATTATTTTACCCTGCCTGATCCTTATGCTTCAATTGGGTATTCAAAGATCTGCGAATGCACAAAATAATAACAAGCCAACCCAATTGATATACGCAATTTCTTCATTAACAGATGTAACGTGTAAGGCAATTATTTCCTTTGGTGGAAATACAAATAATGAACGGATCCTGTTAAACTGGACCCTGGATAAGAACCAGGAAATTGATGTGATGGAAGTGGAAAGAAGTAGTGACGGAAAGAATTTCGTTTTTTCTGGATTGATATTTGGAACAAATCAACCCGGAAGAACAGATTACCTGTTTTACGAAAAAAATAAACCCGGTTTTTTAAATTACCGGCTTAAAATAGTACATAAAGATAAAACGGTTGATTATTCTGCCGTCATTTCTCCCCGAACAACACTGGCCACACTATAAAAAATCACCATGTCAGAAAAAATAAAAAATAGCTTGCAGGAAAGTTACAACCGCCTTAAAAATGCAGTAAAGAAAGTACTGACACCTAAGCGAAATTCCATTCCTCAATTAACATTGCAACCTTGCAGAAATAAAAGCCGGTTGGAAAATTATATACCAAAACATTTGGTACGCTTAAGAGTATAAAGAGCAAACCATCCTTTTATTACTTTAATGTTGCCTGGGATACATTGCCTGCTAATACAAGCATTATAAAGCTGCCCTTCATTTGAGCTGCTCTCAGGAGCTTTTTTTATACTCCTTCCTCCGGGAAAATTAATTCTGATACCGGACTAAAATTTCCTAAGCTTTTATAGAATCAGGTAAGTCAGCCTCGTTGAGGCTGATGCTTCGTTGCAAAAGAGGTACAACCATTCAGCTTTTTTTATTTTTCATTATTCGTTGCAAGACAAACTAACTACAACGGAGAGCTTTAGATAACTTAACACTCTAATTGAACCGAAGCTAAATTATTTTACTTGATTCCGGTTCGTGAGACACGAGCCGGGGCTTTCTTTTATATTATGGAACATCAAGGAAGCTGTCCTATCATCCGGAATTGAAATTCACTATTCCTGCTATTTACTTCCCCGGCCTTTTTGAAAATTTCCAGCATCCAGTCACATCTGCTCTCTTTTTCATTATTCTTTACCGCTGTAATTATTTGTCTGCCTGTAAATTTTTTAAAATCTCTTAATATGTCACTTAAGTTGTTATTTGATGCCGATGCAATCAAATAAACGTGATTGCTCATAATGCACCATGCATGTAACAATAATCCTTTTTCCTTTTGACAATGCCTGATACTGTCTAACAATATATCCCGGTAATCTTTTCTGGTAAAAACATCTACCCACTCAACAACCGCAAATGTTATAAAATGAGCGGCTTCTTTGTTTCTTATTTTGTAGCCGCCTTCACCCATGCTTTTTTCTAAAAATAGCTTTGATGGCTTTTTCAAAGCCACTGCTTAGTCGAAGACTAAACACAGCATCCTATAATTTTATTATTCTTTACTGATTTGAAGAAATGGAAGACTCCGGACAGCAGTTATCTTTATATTATGGACACATATCGAGGCGAAAAAAATACGCTTATCCTGGAACAAAAAGTTTAAGGGTGGCATCCAAAAATCCGAATAAAATGACGAAACACACTATGCTGATACAAATTTTCAAAATATACGGTTTTCTCTTTTGCTTTTGTAGTGCAGTTGCAATCACCAATAAAATAACAAAAAGAGTCTCTGCAAAAACACTAACTCTGGGAAAATATTCTAAATAAAAAATATCGTCGAATAACCTTACTCGAAGAACGAGTGCACCATTTGAAGCTTTATTGATCCATTTCAGGAAATTTAGCGCAAAATTATTTTCTTGGAAAAGATGGTACTGGGATTTATTTAAACTATCAAGAAAATAGCTAAGCCAAAGCACAACAATAATAGCCAAAACCGCGATGATAGCCCACTTAACATAGATTAAAAGCTTCATCATAATAATGATATTTTATTGATGTTGAGTTTCAACTCTTTCATATCTCTGTTCAGTAACTGTTGTCCCTGGGGCTTGTGTTGTGGGCGATGACGGCATTGTATACGTATGTGTTTTGAGTTCATATTTATACTCAATATTCATTTGCATAAAATTCAATGACCGATAATGAAGGGTCTGTTCTTTTGATATGTTCGAGGTAGAGGTCTTCAAAGTATAATTTCTCCACCTATCAGTGGATACATCATAGCCAGCTAATTGAATAGTAGTACCTGGGTAGCTTTTGGAATTCGGATCAGAGTTGGCAAACATCCGTCCTGCGTTTTCCTTGAAATTTCCTTGGTAGGCTGTGAAAAAGGTGTTTTGCCCTTCTTTATTCTGAAGAACACCTGCAATTACTGATACATGGGGAGGGATATACAAATTCTTCTGCAGTCCTACAGCATGTTTCAATTTACCATATAAACTCGGATTTTTTGCGGTCTGCGTAACAACTGATCCTGGTGTTATTTGATTTATGGATATTTCCGAAGTATTAGCGTTATTTAGGAAATCGGGTGCACCAGTACTCCTTTTAACATCATTAAGAAATGCATCAAAGGAATTGTAATTAGGGTCTCCAGCATCAAATGATTTGGAGTCTGTCTGCCATTTAAAGGGAAGTCCATTGCTTTTAGCAAAAACAACTGCAACTGTTACAGCCAAATCTTCACAGGTATATTTTTTGGCTGTTGATTTTATATCTGCCATTTCTCTGCTTACTTGGTTTTGATAATTTAGTATCATTTCCGGTGTCCATTTTTGAGTAACGTTCCATGCCTCAAGCCCGTCAAGATCAACATTGGCTATGGGACTATTGGAAGAAAATTGATATGGGGTCAGTTCCGGGTATTTTTTAGTTAACGGATCAACAGATTTAAACCTCACAATCCTTGGATCATAAATTCTCATTCCATAATCCTGCTGATTCCCTTCTCCTTTTACTTCATTATCATTCTCTTCCCTTTAAACCCGTAGCGGTATGAATCACCAACAGAATATTTCCTCCCTGGCATCTGCATACCACCGGGATAGTAATCATTTTGAGAAAGAACTTCTGCAATATAATAATTTACTATGCCGCTGCTGTCATTACCTATCTTTTTATCAGAGATGGTGGAAAGCACATTGCCTAAATGGTTGCTTAACTCAAAAGACCGGCTGCCTAATAACAAACTATCATAAATAGAAGTGGCTTCACCTACTACCGGCGCTGCCGCCGGAACAATCGTATCCCAGCGCCATATACCCAGGCGGCTGCTGCCGTATAAATGTTGTTCATCCCATTTTATATCTTCTGCATCTTTTTTACTGTATATAGCCAGCACATTGCCCTGTGCATCCCGTATATAAAAAGTGCTGGTAATGGTATCGTTGTTATTTACTTTTTTATAGGTGCGGTTGCCACCTGGGTCGTATCCATAATCAATAACGGTATTGCCGCCATTGGTTTTTACTATGCGGTTTATTTTACCATATACCGTCCAGCGCACTTCATCCAACTGTTCGGCTGCATCACTGACCAGGTTACCGATGCGGTCGTTAGTATAGTTGTCAACCTATAGCATGGAATATCACAAAAAAAAAGCCACCCCTTGGAAGAGCAACTCTCAAAATCTTTTTTCATTCTAAACGGGCAATCATTTTTTTTCAATAGGTACCAGATTTTGATAATATTTGGTTTGCTGGTTTCATCGATAGGTGGTTAAAGTGTTGGGTTTTTGCTCTTGATTTTGGATCTGGTTGGCTTTCAAGTAGTTGGTTGGATTGAGGATTCTGCTTTCACGGATTTTGGACCTGGATGGTTTTCTAAGAATTCTTTGGATTGGTTTTCGGACTAACTGGATTTGGTTCTTCACTTAAATGGATCTGGATGGTTTTCTAAGATTTCGTTGGGTTTGGTTTACGACTTTGGATTTGGTTTTTCTTTTGGATCTGGTTGGCTTTTCTAAGAATTCGTTGGATTTGGTTTACTCGGACTTTGGATTTGGTTTTTCTTTTTGGATGGTTGGCTTTTCTAAGAATTCGTTGGATTTGGTTTACTGACTTTCGGATTTGGTTTTTCTTTTTGGACTGGTTGGCTTTTCTAAGAATTCGTTGGATTTGGTTTTTCTCTTTGGATCGGTTGGTTTTTCTCTTTGGATTAGGTTGGTTTTTCTAAGGATTCGCTGGACTTGTTATCTTAAGGATGATCTTCACTTTTTTCCTCGTTGTTATCATGACACAAAGATTGTCAATAAAAAACCCTGATTATATTTTATTCGATAACAGGAGCCCATTCTTCGTTTTTTGGAACATTTTATCGATTAATGGTTTTGGAAAACTCTTTATCCATTCTTTGACCTTTCAAACCGGCTGCGCCTGGTCATTATGCGATTGATATATCTACAAAAAAAAAGCCGCCCGGTGAGAGCAGCTTTCAAAATCTTTTTACAGCCTTAGTGTTGTTCTTTTCAATAGGTTTAATGATTTTGAATAAAAAATTGGATTAACGGCTTTTAAGGAAATACTGGATTGATTCTTCTGATTTAATTGGATCTACTTGATTTTTCTAAGAATGAGTTGGATTTGGTTTTTTGGACAAGGTGGATTTGGTTCTTCATTTGTAATTGGCTACTGTTGGTTTTTCTAAGATTTCTTTGGATGGTTTCAGGCAATACTGGATTTTTCTGGATTTGGACGGTTGCTAAAAATTTCTTTTTATGTGGATTTCCTGGTTTTATTTGCCGGATTATTTTCAATTGTTACTATCATGACACAAAGATTATCAATAAATAATCTGGCTCATAATTTATTCGATAACCGGTCAGTTTTTTTCGATTTTTGGGGCTATTACTTAGATGAACCTTTCAGACAATTTTAATTCTTTGTATAACATCTGCTTTGTGAGCTTTACTGATAGGCAATTCGATCCCTTTTATAAACAAGAAATTTTCCCTGATATTTTCTACTTTTTGAATATTCACAATAAATGACCGGTGTATTTTCATAAATTCCTTACGGTTCATTTTTTCCTCCAGGGCTTTAATAGTATTATGAACGATATACTTGCGGGCAGTGGTAACAAACCTTACATAGTCTCCCATGCTTTCAATATAAAGAACATCGTCATTATTCAACCGCACCAGTTTTCCCTCTGTTTTGATAAAAAAATAATCTTCCCCCGTTTCCGGTTGATCTGACTCCAGCATTCCCGATACCTTATTTACAGCCTGCAAAAATCGCTGATAGGTATAAGGTTTTTTCAGGAAGTCAGTTACATTATATTCAAAAGCATTATAGGCATAATCTGCCTTTGAAGTAGTCAGTATAACTTTTGGAGAAAAGGATATCTCATCGAGCAGGGTAAAACCCGGTTCCCCGGGCATTTCTACATCCAAAAAGAGCAGGTCGACTACCTGGGTACTTAAAAAAACTGATGCGTCTGCCACATTGGTAAAATGACCCCTTACTTCAAGTGTACCTGACTTTTCACAGCATTTCTTTAAAAATTCAGCTGCCACTGCCAGGTCTTCAATGATGACGCAACTTATAGTCATTTTATAATCTTATTATAGTCAGACAATTTTTGCAATTCCGATTCGATTAACTTTTTACAATCTTCTAACTGGATTTGCAAGTTATTGTAATCCGGAATTATCTCTTTCGCTTCTTTACTTCCTGCACATCTTTCTTCAAAATCTTTACAACTCTGTTGAATGCCGGGCATTCCTATATAGCCAAAAACTGGCGTTATTTTGTGAGCTATACTTCTTAAGCCATCCAGATTGCCTGCCTGCAGATGGGTTTCCAGGTTCTTAATATCCCCATCAAAATTTTCCAATGTTATTCTAAATATTTCCTCTATGAATAAATAATCGTTTTCGTAAAGATCATAAAGAACGCCGGCATCCAATTGCGGGCCAAATTGATAAGGCTTAGTATTCATACGATGGAGGACAGGAATTTTTGCGATATGTTTTACCTAAAATAAACCATATTTTGCGAATAATAACTGATCAATCCGCTATTTTATGAATCCGGGAGAACAATGGTATTCTAACAAATTTGAAGGCATGAGGATACTTGTGGCGGAAGACAACAAGATTAATTTAACTGTTGTGACAAGGTTTCTTAGAAAATTCAGGATAGATATAACCTGTGCCAATAACGGCCGTGAGGCTTTAGAAAAATTTACACCCGGCCTATACAATCTATTATTGCTGGACCTGGAAATGCCGGAAATGGATGGAAGTTCTGCGTTGAAAGAGATCAGGAAATATGACCAAACTGTTCCTGTAGCTGCGTTCACAGCTGCTATTTATGAAAATATTTTCGAGGACCTGGTAGAAAAAGGTTTTAATGGTTACATCCATAAGCCATTTCAGCCGGAGGAACTACTTCATAAAATATATTCGCTGGCTTATGGATTAAAAGGAACCTGATTAAGATAGATATTTCTCTAAAAAATACTATCATACCAACTCCCACACTTTAATTTTTCGCTTTTAAATTTATCAGGCAATCAGATGTCCGGCTTCCTGAACCGCTTGCAGACAAACTGACTTTATATCCACAAACATTTGCTGAATAGCAATCATTGCTCCGTTGGAAGAAGACAACTCTTCTATCTTTTGAAGCAAATGACCGATCAGGGCCGTTAATCCCATAAAGTGTATGGTCGTTTTCATGTCGTGAGCAATTCGATTGATAGTGGAATAATTATTATCCTGGATAGCTTTTTCCATGGTAAAAATATTATCCGGAACTCTCGTTATAAATTCTTGTATAATTTCCTTTTTGAAATCCTTATCATCTTTTGAAAATTTATTAATGTATTCCAGGTTTATGACATTTTGGTCACCTCTCATAGGTTCCTGGTTATTGTCATTTCCTTGTGCATACTTTATAATTATATCATAAAGATTTTCTTCATTAAGTGGCTTTGATATATAATCATTCATACCGCTATTGATACATTTTTCCCTTTCTCCAGCCATCGCATGTGCCGTCATAGCGATAATGGGAATTTTTGATTTCAACACATTGCGTATGTTTCTTGTAGCCATGTGTCCATCCATTTCAGGCATTTGGATATCCATCAAAACAATATCGTAATTCCTTTTGCTCAAAGCTTCCACGGCCTGGGCACCGTTAAATACAAGGTCAAAATTAAATCCCCAGTTTTTGAGCAAATAATTGATCAGCTGTTGATTCATGATATTGTCTTCAGCTACAAGAATGTTTAATTTGTTATTCATATTTTGGATATTTTGTTTTTTATTTTTTAGGTTGACTGATGGCGCTTCCTCATTGGTCTTTTTATAAGGTAGTTCTACAAGAAATATAGTACCTGCACCCTCCTGGCTGTTCAGCGTTATTTTCCCTTTCTGTAATTCAATAAGATGTTTAACAATTGATAAACCAAGGCCGGTTCCGCCAAATCGCCTGGTGGTTTCAGCTTCAGCCTGTTCAAAACGATCGAAAATGAATTTCTGTTTGTCCTTAGGAATTCCAATGCCGGTATCCCTGACCAGGAATTCAAGGCGAATAGTTTCGCCTTCAGATTTAAAAGGAGTTACTTTCACATACACACCGCCTTCCTGCGTGAACTTAATAGAATTTGAGATCAGATTTATTAATATTTGAGTTAACCGTACGGCATCTCCACAAAGTGTTTGAGGTACGTCCTCGTCTACTTTTACAATGAGCTTGATGTTTTTTTCCTTTGCTTTAGGTCTTAACATTTCTTCTACTGTTGCCATAACATCTCCTACCCTGAAAGGTGTTTGTTCAATCCGCATCATCCCGGCTTCAATTTTTGAAAGATCAAGGATATCATTTACAATCGCCAAAAGATTACTTCCTGATGAATGGATAATCTGAACATGTTTTTGCTGATGTTCATCCAGGTTGGATTTATTTAGAATATTTGTAAAACCAAGTATAGCATTCAAAGGAGTTCTGATCTCGTGGCTCATATTAGCCAAAAAATTTTCTTTGATTTTTGCAGCCGTGTTTGCCTTATTTTCAGAATTTTCACTCTGCCTTTTCTTTATAAGAATATGTGCACATACCAGCAGGCAAAGAATAATGGCTGAAATATTCAGAATAATGCTCCACCTATGAATATTTTGTCCGTTATCCCTAATCGAATCCGAAGTTTCCAGTGTTGATTTCTTCTGCATTTCCGCTAATGTATTGGTTGTTTCTACAATACGATCTTTCAAATCATTATATCTTGCAGAAGAAAAAAGTTTTTCCGCATTACCTGACTGCTTATTTAATAAAGCCAGAAGTATATTAAACTGCATACCTGTTTTCTCTTCAATCAGCGCTACCATTTGATCAATTTCTTTCAGGTTTTCAACGCTGCTAAATATGGGCTCAAAAGACTTCAATTCTTCCCTGGTCCGCTCTGTTCTCAATTTGAGATCTTTGGCTTGTTCGGTTTCACCTGATTTTATCAAAGCGCCTATCATGCCATCCACTAATTCAATATCGGCCTCAATCTGCTTAAGTTTATTTTGCCTTTCCAGAGCTATGAGAAATTTTGTATTTCCCTCAATGAGGTTATCAATATTTCTGTTCTCAACCAGCTTTAATAGTATAATAATTATTAGCCCGCATACAAAAAATGGAAAGACTAATCTTTTCAGAATGCTTGTAGGATTATTCTTCTTCATTTAATTGTGTTTATTGTAAATGAATTTTGTTCTGCTTTGGTTAAAGCATAAAGAAGCGTCAGCAAGGGGTGACAGGCTGTACAACAAACCCAATAAAAATTAAGTGGAAATTTGCCAGAATTTCTGGTGAAAGACAAGGGAATGCACGGAAATATCCCTTTGATAGTTAGGTTACGTTTTTTCATTGGTACGAATCTTTCGGTTTGAATCCGGGATTAATCGGATGTTTTCATTTAGGGTAATATTTCGCAAAAAGATTAATCGTAAAACAACAATTCTATATGCGGAATACTTCGATAAAAGTAATACACATATTTTGTACATGCAATAGTTTGTATGTGTTTTTTCCTTAGTAAAAGTTACGCAATACCTATCCACATTGTCCTTCAATCCTTTAATAGAAAAAGATTCTTATTAAAATTTTCTTTATAATCAAATCAGGCGATATAAACCTAAAAATTGATCGTAATTCTTCAGAGTATATCCCTTAAAACATAAAAAAAAATATAGTTAATCCGGAATAAATCAAGCATCCACCATAGTATTTACCCGATGTTTTTCTTTAGATTATTGCAACAGGCAAACGTATTTCCTACAAATAATTTGTATAGTAGATCTCCCAACAGAAGCTAATGGTCGTGGGAGTGAAAATTTGGCCCTTTCTTCCTGGTAGAGGAAATAAAACAGCAGGGTCAGATTGTATAAGATCCTACTTGTCTGAACCCAAATAAACCTGAATATCTTTTATATATTGGTCAAAGGCACTCACACCTTTCTTTGTAATCCTGCAGCTGGTTTGGGGGTAATTGTCTTTAAAACTTTTAGTCACTTCTATATATCCAGCGTCTTTTAATTTTTGTATCTGCACACTCAGGTTTCCGGCACTTGCATTTGTTTTTTCTTTAAGAAAAATAAACCCGGCTTCCTTAACACTGATAAGGATGGAGACGATTGCCAATCGTAGCTGTGAATGCAATATTGGATCCAGATCTTTAAACATTCCTGCCGCTTATAACTTTTTAAATTTTCGATATTTTATTATCATAATTAAGAATTTATTTGCCTTTGGCCTCTGATTTAAACCGAAGCATGTAGGCAGGGATAATATAACTACTGAGTATAGCCGCCGCTCCAAATAAAATCTGGTAATCGTACTCAACATATGCAGAAACAATTGCCAATACCCAGGCTATAATGCCTCCGACCACTAATGGCCTGAATTGAATTATATTCCCCGAAATAAATGTTCCCAGGCCGTAAAGCATTATAAAAAAAGGGAACACAACTGTTCCCCAGCCAATTTTAGAAAGTATCATACTTAAAACAAAATAACAAATGCCCATACCCAGCCATAGATATTTTATGCTTTCTCCTATATACGTTTTTACCTTCCGGTTCCTGGCTTCCTTTACACCATAATAAAATGAAAACACAACACCAATAAGTATGAGCCACCAAACCTGGTAATGTTTTTCGTAATGATAAATATGCTTTAATATAAATTGTCCGGCACAAGCAATAAAGGTTATCCAACCCCAAACCAAAAAATAAATACTATTACCAGAAATATCCTCCTTGGTTCTGGTAATCATTGATTGAATCAATTGTAGGCTTTGCTCAGGTGAAAATTTTTCTTCTGCCATGGCTCTTTGTTTTATACCCGGCAAATGGTTACCGGGTTTATTTATGGGTAACTATTCTTTATTCAAACAATCCTATTTCCCCCCGAGTGATTGGAAATACTTTAACTGGTTCAGTCCCCATACAGGATGTAACAGAACTTTCCGGTTTAAAGCTTTCAAATTTTTTTGAAGCTTCTGCAAATAATTTTTGAGCTTCTGTTTTGCTGCCACCAAACTGTTCAGGAGTATAATATTTATCCTGCCCTTCCAGCAAATAAACTCTTGGGTTATCCGGATTTAATTTTTTGGCGGTGGCCAATGCTTCTGAAGCAGCAGGTCCATAAGTCATATACCTGTTCATGGGGTCCGCCATAAGCCGGAGTGTAGCTATTTGTTTCCGGACAATCCAGATTTCAGAATTTTCTTTACTAAGCTCTTCAGCCTTATTTAATAATTGCTCAGCCTTATTAGCCTCAGGATCGGTTTTCTCTGCTATTCCTCCGGAATTACCATTTAACACTGCCATCATCAATCCCGCATTCACATGCGCCAGGGCAGCATAGTAATAGGGTGTCCATTGATTTTTTTCGGCATCCGCTATTCGTTCAAATGCATTAGCCAGGTTTAACAGTGCATCCACATTGCTGGTGGTATCTATCGCAATAACTTTTGGTTCCATTGCCTTTATAAATTTCTCACTTTGGGCAAACGTTACCATCATGAAAACTGAAGCTGCCGATAATAATAAAAACTTTTTCATTTGTTTATTTTTTATTGATTTTAGTCAAATGGAATTCGCCGGATAATCATCACGGCTGGTGATCAGCATTATCAAAGCTCATTTCATTGTTTTAAGTTTAAAATGGAAATATGTATGATTAAAGATTGTCCGGTGTTTACTAAAATATTTTATTTGGATAAGGGACTTAAAACTGGCCATTTTGAAATCATCATAAAAAAGGAAACAATGGGCATCATTAACGCCAGCAAACCCCAGAATTCCCATTGTTTAAATAAAACTCTAAATGAATCCTGATCATGATTTTCATCTGTAATCGCCTTATCAAGATTGCGTTTCATTTTAGTCTGTAAAGGACCAACTTTAAAAACAAAAATTAATCCTGACAAGGAAAATAAGATGATGGGCCAGAAAATCCATCCCGTGCCCAACAAGCTTAACCCTCCGGATATTGCAGCCCCAAATCCTCCTATCGTAATAATGATCACACCCGGAATGGTGAAATATTTGTCTGATAAGATTACTCCCGATACTGTATGATGCATGTAATTAGTGTCTTTTAATTGGAAGGCATATCGCATCCAGAAAAGACCTGTACTGATATTTCCCAGGAAAGCTACTACCGCCAGTAGATGGATGCATTTCAACAGGAGGTAAAAACTCAAATTCATATTATCAATTTTATTATCACAAAGAACTATTTATTATCTCATCGCTCCGGTCTGTTCCAAAACTTATAAATGCCCCGATAAAGACAAACATTCTTGATGTTGGTGTTATTGCCTCCCTGCGATTGCCATTATAAGAGTACTTGTATCCGTAGGTTTGTTTAATATTAAAAATGTTACTTACCTGCATTACCCAAACAGTATATGATTTTGGGTTTTGTTTCCCGATAAAGGGCAAATAATTTATAGCAAAACTTACATTGTGATAATCCGGGATAATACCCCTGTCATTAAATTTATAATTCATTCCGTCGTAGCCAATGTTATAATAAGGCCGCCCGGTTGCAAAGTTATAGGCTCCATTCAAGATTCATTTTCCAATTTTGAATAAATCGCTTAATTATTACCGAACCCGTATGCCTGGCGGCAAAATTGGGAGTGATGGCGTAAGGAAAATTCAGAAAATCTCTTTTTGTATCCAGGTAAGAATAAGATATCCAATAATCCAGGTTTTTGATTGTCTTTTTATCTCTCCAAAAAAACTCAATCCCCTTCGCATCTCCAAAACCTTCGTTGCTGATAGCAGACTCCTGGTAATTGATGAATGAAGTTTTTACAAGATTATCATACTTTTTATAAAATATTTCAGCCCGGAAAGTCTGATTGTTTATCACCCGTTGAATTTGAGCGATATAATGAGTGGCCTTCATGAATGTAAGTTCATTAGCAGAAGGAAGATATTTTCTTTCAGGATTTTGATAAAAAATACCATAGGCTAAGGATGCCTGGGTACCTTTGCTAAGCTTATATGCCAGTGAAATCCGGGGAGCTATATTTGTTTTTTTTAATAATACAGAATGCTCTAAGCGACCCCCTGCTTTTACAGCCAAAGCATTGGTAATATAAATATCAGTTTCTGCAAAAAGTGATTTAATATTATCATTGATCTTCCCTTGAAATAGCCTGGCCATTATAATCGGTGTAAATTAAAAAGTCTTTGCTATAATTATATTCACTGCCTGCGCGGAAGGAGCTTAGCCCTTTTAATCTTTTTTCCAATACAAATTTTGCATTAAAATAATTACCCCGGGAATCAACTTTAAATTTTTTGAATTCAAGTCCCGTAAGTAATACATCATTCTGTTGCATATCCTGCATACTGCCATTAATATCATCTTTATTATTTGTATAGGATATTCCTGTGTTTATTTTCCATCCTTTTCCCAAATTTTCTTTCCATGCCAGGTTGTGATACGTATTAATATTTCCAATCGAAAATTTATCCAGGTATCCAGATGAATCTAAACTGTTGGTAGTAAAAGCCAGTTTATTGCTACTGAAATAACCATAATATTTGAGTATTCCGGTGTTAGAAGTTTTAATACGAAAGTTAGCATCGGCATTATGATATGCAGGCACCCGGGAATAATCCTGCTTTTGTTTAATGACTGCGAAAGCCAGTGCAAGATTTGTATAACCATAACTAGCCCCCCAGGACGATTTTTTATTCTTTGCCAGATGCTGGTAACCGGCATTACCACTCAATACAGTTAATACCGAGACTGGCCGAAGATCGATCCGGCAGATCAATTGACTCAAGAATTAAGGCAGAAGATAATGCCTGGCCGTATAAAGCAGAATATCCACCTGTACTAAAAACTGTTCCTTTAAATATAAATGGTGAAAACCGGCTGAACTGGGCAATATTGGGAACACCACTGTAAAAGAAATTATTTACCAAAGTGCCGTCAATAAATGTTTTTGTTTCAGCAGCTGTGCCACCCCGAACAAATAAACCTTCACTTTCCCCAACCTGCTGTGCACCTGGCAAGGTTTTTAAAGCCCCGGTTATATCGCCATTCGCACTGGCTGTTGTCACAATGTCAATCGGATTCAATACAACTGCAGCTCTTTTTCTGTCGCTTGCTTCAAAAGTACCTGCTGAAATAGTAACCGCTTCCAGTTCAGTGATCTCTTCCTTCAATACAATTGAAATATTGATTTCGTTTCCTTCCAATTTAATGTTCTGTTCAAAAGGTTTGTAGCCAACAATACTCGCAGCCAGCAATTGCCCACCTGTTTCATTTGTTAAAAAAGAAAACTTTCCTGAAGAGTCCGAAGTAGCTCCATCATAAGAATCCTTCAGGCTAATGCTTACTCCATATAAAGGTTTGGATTTGTTGTTTTTTACCGTCCCTTTAATGATGACCTGACTCCGCCCCTGGAAAACTAAAACATTTAATAAAACAAGTAAGAAAAGTCCGGGCCTAATCCTTTTCATTTATGGAAATTTTGATTTGAACCACAAACATAAAGTAGTTTACAACATAAACCAAATTGTTTTTAAGAAGCCGGATTTGTAATTCCGGCTTTGCTTTAAAATCAATTATTATCTCTTGATGATCTTTTGATATGCCACTTGTCCATTGCAGGTTACCCGAACAATATAAAAGCCCGGTGCCATTGTATTGACCTGCAAATTTTCAATTTGGCTGCTGTTGTCGGTTATTAATTTAATAGCTGGCTGGCCATTATTATTTATTACCTCATAGACAATTTTTTGACCCTGCCATTTTTCTGGAATAGAGATGCGTAATTCATTTGTTACGGGGTTAGGATAAGTAACTATTTTGATTGCCTGCTCACTTTTTTTGGAAAGGCGGACAGTTCTCACAAGGGATAATTCACTTTTACCATCCATATCAACGGAACGGAGGCGGTAATAAACAACCTCAGCGCCGGCACTTGAAAATTCGGTGTCTGTAAAGGAATAATTTTTAGTTTCTGCAGTGGTACCAGATGCAAATACTTTTCCTGCATTAAAAAAGTTGTTGCCATCCAGGCTTTTTTCAATAGAAAAATGGCTAAGGCTTAATTCCGCAGTAGTAACCCAGTTCAGGTCCACATTACCCTGGTTTATTATTGCAGCAAATGAACCGAGTTTTACAGGTAATAAGGAAATAGTAGAAAAGTTTAAAATAACCGAGGCAACATTTGAAGTAAGCGGATTAAAACCATTATCAATTATCCGGTAGCTAAAAGTTGTAGACTCACCAGTAAAACCAACTTTTGGTATAAAACTAAAACTTCCGTCAGGGTTCAATGTAACGACGCCATCAGCAGAATTGTTGCTGATTACAGCAATAGTAGTTTCGCCATCAGGCTCATTATCGTTTGAAATTACATTCCCGTAAAATGGTGTTCCTGAAGTACCGGTAAAATTATCATTTACTGCCACAGGTGCCGTGTTACAAGTACCTGTGCCATACATAGGACTTGCGCTTGTAAAGAAATCATCAAATATGAGCCTGGTATTACCATCGCCGTTGCTACCACTAGCTTTTATTACAATTTTTCTCAATCCAATAGTTGCAAGCAAAAATTCCTCATTGAAAGTCAAAACAGAAGTTGAGGTATTTTTATCCAGCGTTATTTTTCTTAAAGAGGTAAAAGTGCCTGTAGCGTTCAACAGACCCATTTCAATAATGCGGGTTGCGTTACCATTTAATTTATTACTTATTTTATATTTAAAAGAAACTTTTAGAGTCGTGGAAGTTATTTTAAGAACCGGAGTGATATATTCCATAATGGAATTACTATTTGTAAGAGTAGTGGAATACAAACTTCCTGAACCTGCAATTACATCAGCAGGCGTATTCGTTATTTGAATACTGTTTAATGTGGTGCAATTCGAATTAAGACTACTTACTGTTCCCTCAAAATTTTGAGTATACTGGGAATTTACAGTGCTGATAGCCAGGGTTGCGATAAGGAGTAATAAAGTTTTCATCAGTTTCAATTAGGGTTACGGTCAATTTAGTCTTGTATGCAGACTGAACGAATTCCCAGAAAAATTGAAAACGGATTGAAATAAGTAGAAACAGACCTGGAGGAAATTTCCTGCAATTTGAGGGGCTTGTTTCATAGTCGGAATACGTTGTTTTCTTAGGAATTGTTCGAATCTTTAACAAAGGTAATATACGTATTTTACCCTTGCAAGTTTTGCGAGCATTATTCCGCCAAAAATACCGTATTTTATGCAGTATTTATACTATTTGGATTGATTTAGAACTCCATAGGCAAAATGTTTTTTTGTAAGAAATTATTTTACTTCTTACCGATACATTTATACTCAATAAACAAAACCGGGAAAGAAGGTTGCTTTCTAATATTGGTAATGAATTCAAATCTTATACAGGGATATATTTGAAGAAAAATGAAAAGTCGTTCCTGCATTTGTTCTATGGTATGCTCAGGAAAATTTAATTTCCACACTTTGTATTCAATTCACAGATCCCTTCCGGCCTAAAAAATCCTTTATGCTTCTCTAATTCAAATTATATTTTATCGCTATCCGGATCAGTGCTAATTGCACCCACTGCATCATTACTTTTATTCCCCACCAATATTTTTCTTACCTGTAAAAGTTCAGCGTTACCATCATTGCCAATGGTGCTCAATCTATAATAGATAACACCTGTATTATCCGCCCGGGCATCTCTTATCTGAAAATGGATAATTCATAGCTTCTGTATCATTATCAAAAGCGAAAACAACCCCAACTTGCTTAAAACTTTTACCATCATAACTTTTTTCTACGTAGAAATGGCTAATATCTTTTGCCCCACGGGTTGTCCAATTCAGATTTATTTTATCATCTTTTAAACGGGCAGAAAAAGAAGTAACCTGGGAAAATGACGTTACATAAATAAAGAATACGGCTAATAGGGTAAAAATCGTTTTCATCACATTTTGCTTAGGGGTAATGTAAATTTTATACAGGTTGTTTGCATTCCTTTCACCAGAAGATGGCAATATATCAGAATTATGATCAGAAACAGAAGAGGGGTAAAATTCCCTGGTAGTATGCGTTAGTTTCATGGTCGGACTGTGTTGCTTTCTTAGGGTTTGTGCGATTGCTCACACAAGATATAACACGCATTTTTATAGTGCAAATTTTACAGGTAGTATTTCGTATAAATAGCCGTATTTCTGTTAGTATTATTACGATAAAGTATTTTCAAACATTGAACTGCAACCTATTATTAAATAATCCTTTCAGCTCAATTAGGATAATGAAAAAGGCCCCAATTAAAATTTGGGGCCTTTTTTTAATGGGTTAAAATCTATTAATTATTCTTTATCAGTTTCTGGAAAGTAGTACCTGCTGACTTATCAGTTATTTCGACCAGGTAAACCCCCGCCGGCAATTGATCCAGCCCGTTAAGATTAACCGTTGAGATTCCTTTTGGCGCTGGCATACTAGTGGTCCTGATCATTTTTCCATTTACGTCAATCAGGTTGATAATAATAGTGGATTCTCTTTCCGTTGTAATACTTATAGTCACATTAGAATGGAAAGGATTCGGCCAGATAGTAACTCCGGGTTTTTTCGAAAGCCTCAGAGCAACTACATTACTATAAGTAACTTTTCCGTCAAGATCCACCAGTTTTACCCTATAATAAATTACATCACTTTGAGACAGGCCGCTGATATTATCCGGCAACTTGTATTCTTTTTTAGTTGTACTGTTTCCGGCAGCATTAACCTTTTTACCAGTCGGTGCAAAATTGCTGTTATCCAGGCTCCGCTCCACTATATAATATTCCGTATTCAATTCTGACTGAGTCGACCACCTAACATCTGCATAGGCGCCATTAAGACTTACCTGGGCAACCAGCCTATCAGCAGGCAAAGTCTGGTTTCCACCCCAAGCAAGTGTATAAGTAGCCGGGGTTGGATCTTTCATATTTGCATTATCAACATAAGAATACATAAAAGTTACTGTATTGGAACCCGATGTTGGATTTATAAATTTCACTTGTAAAAGATCGGGGCTAAAAGAACTAACCTTTAATCCCTTTGCCACTAAACTATTGTTATAATATAATTCAGCGTTAGCAGGAATGGAGTCAATAATAACCGTACGATTGCTAAGTACACCACCTGCCACATAGTCTTCAGGATCAGCCCCGCTTAACACAGGAGGGTTTACACCACCATTCAGCGTAAGGAATGAGTTCATTGCCGGCTGCGATATGGTGGTGCGATAATTATCTGAACTGGGTAATCGTTCTATTCCAAAATTTACACCGGTGATATTAGTTGCAGCTGTTGTAACTGAAACAATTCCTTTTGCCACACCAGGTTTTATCCCGGTACCGGCGATATTATTTATACCAAATCCATCAGCTGTATGTGCCCAGTTCCCTGAGATTGCTTCTAACCCAGCATCTGGTGGAGGAGGATCTCCTAAATTCACACTCACAGTAGATAAACGAAGCTGGTAGTTGGTGAAGACATCTGCGGTGGGAAACGTAAATACTCCGGTTATTGAATTTAGTGTTGTACGTCTCACTACCTTATTTGTTGAATCCGTAAGATATGCATACACTGGTGATGTCATTACCTTTCCTGTTGGAGTACCGTTAATCAGGTTATCTGTTATACCATTAGGATCATGGTAAAGAGTACCACTGATGGTCATTATATTTTTGGCGATCCCAAAATCATAAGGTGCTAAACAAGTTTGCGCACTGGTAGCAGTAAGATTGTGTTGCAGCACCGTGGTTGTATGATAGTTGGCTGGTACGGTTGCTGTATTCAATTTGGTTATGTAACACTGCGGATACCGCAGGAATTGAATTTTTACGTTATCAATATATACCGTATCCTGGTCATCCACATTATTATTGGTTAAGAACCTGATATAAGTAGTAGGACCTGCATAGGCTGTTATATCCTGGTTCAAAATATTTACATAACTGGCATCTGTAGTTCCATCGCCTGCAATTGTATATACTGTTCCGAAAGTGCTTCCATTTGATGATGCCTGCACTATTACATCTTCTCCTGCAGTTAGTGTGGACCTTTTTCTGCGGTAAGAAAAAGACAAGAATGCATAGGAAGCTCCATTTAGGTTTACCGTTCGGGTAGCAGATACATTATTGTCTTTTAATCGTAACCCAAAACCAAATGCTCCGTCTCTCGCAATTTCAGCGTCAGCACTTGTAGATGTACTGCAAAGCCCGGGGAAAGATCCATCACCGGCATCTACCCAATCACTTAACCAGGTTGTATTGCCATCAGTACCATTTGCACAAGTTCTTCCTCCGGAACCATCATCAAAATTATCTTCAACAAATTTTTCCGGGTAACTTATAAACTGGTAACTGCCGGATGCATCAACTGTTACGGAATCACTTAATTCATTTGAGGTTGCAGTTCCGTTACAATTTCCATCAACATATAAATAAACTTTTGCCCCGGCTACACCGCCACCACCATCATTATTGATGCCATCGTCATTCCTGTCTAAGAATACGGTACCTGCAATTACATTCTGATTATATGGTGCAGGGCAATTGCTGATATCAACATATACTGTAGCTATATCACAAATTACCGGTGAAGGGGTCGAACATACATTGTACTCAAACATATCTTTACCCACATACCCTGGATCAGGTGTATATATAACCGTTCCGTTGGTGTTAATGGAAACGGTTCCGTTTTTAGGCTTCAATAAAGCTGTATTTGTTACTGAAGCAGGATCTACAACTGCAAGGAAACCAAAATCATTTAACAGAATAGGTATCGTCACCGGCTGGTTCACGATAGTTCTTGCATAGTCATCATTGGCAAATATGAGCTTCTGCTTACAGAAAGGGATAATCGTTGATCCCACATCCCAATAGGCCACCCCTATACCGGTGCCTGAGCCTTGCGGATCTGCCCCATATACGGCGGCGATCTTGGCTCCGTTGCATGTATAAATAGCCAGGCCACTCTGGTCATTATCGCTCATGTCTTTTAACTTAACATAGTTCAATGCATTTAACGTGTAGGCCACATCATATCTCAATCCGCAGGGACTTACCAGTCCGCTGGTACCACTCACATTTCCATCCCATTTTACATACAAGGTTGTATTCATGTTTGCCGTTACCCAAACCGGGTTACCGTTCACATCAGGTCCGGGAGGTGCCACCAGGTCGAGACCGCCGGGAGCCCAGGCTGTAGTTGCAAAATCTGTAAGTCTTGATTCCGCAATCAGGTTAAATGACCAGTCATAAGTTTGACCATCATTACCCCCTCCGCCCGGGGTATATGAATCTATTATCTCTATGGCTGTAAAGGATTCGCCGGTTAGGTTAAAAAATTTATAGGCCGCGGTAGCAGAATAAACCAATGGAAACCGTACACATCCTTTTGCCGGCAAATTAATAGTGCCACTGCCAGGCACACCTGACTGCCAGTTAATAGTAATGGGCCTGTTTAAGCTATTATAAAACATAACCACAGAACTATCTTTTGGATTATCCGTAGGATTGTCTGAAGTGGGAACCGGAGAGTAATAGGTATGTGAATACCAGGTAGCGGGATATATTGAAGCATTCCTGATTGAAAACTGATCTACCCCACCCGCGTTCAATTCCACCCCAATAGGTTTGTTACTGGTTACCGTCGCTCCATAATTCACTCCTCCATCCACTAAATAGGATTCTCCCTGGTTTAGTGTAAATGTAGTTTCCAGAGTACCGTTATTGTCCTTATCGATCTCTACTATCGTTCCGTCCAATTCAGCTCTTACAAACAGACCTGTGTACCTGAAATCCCTGCTTGGAAAATTCTGACCAAGAGGAATGGTAAAAGATTGTCCGAAATTATAAGTGGATGTAATATTGGTTTTAATCGCCTGCACCGGCATCCGGGTAGGCTCACCGCTAACCTGTGTCATAGCAATCTGTCCGCTAGATGTAATCTTATCTCTTCCGTCGTAAAAAATATTTGATGGAAACCCTTGGATTTGCAGGCATGGTATTATCCAAAATAATACTTCCTCCTGCCGGTATAATATCGTTGGCATACCCGGGTGCAATTCCATTGTAAGGATTTCCATCGCCCCAAACTTTTGTGGTAGTCTGCAGGGGATCCCATGGATTTATTTCATAGCCATCCTCCCAATGATCCCAAACGATAGTCATGCCAGGATAGGGTATAGTTAAACTTATAACCGTCCTGATATTATTGCTTGGCATCGTAGTACTGGATGTATTCAGCAAAGCCTTAAATGCATCCTGCTCAGGATAAGGTATAAAATAAGTATGTGTTTTAGTTGCATCCGAACATTGGTCAATCAACAAGGGATCAATATTGAAAAATACGGAGGCTGTAGTGCAAATATTAGTACTGTCGCAGATCTGGTACACCAGTGTATCCCTGCCTGCAAAGGAACCATTGGGCAGGTAAACAATTTTATTGTTGGATACGAAACCAGTTCCATTATTAGGTTGGTTAAAAATGGAAAGACTGGATAAATTGATGTTGTTATTAGGATCATAATCGTTTGCCGTCACATCTACAATGATGGGTGTTCCACCTGCACCTTTTGCTGAATCATTCAATGCAACAGGTCCGCAGAGAGTACATACGTCAAAGGCAAGTAATTCAGAATTTTTTATGATATTCTCATAACCCTCCTTAGCTGTAGCTAAGAGATAGTAAGTTCCGGTAGTGGAAGTGGTTGTCCAGGCATATTCATACGTGCGGGTGCAGGCTGATGAATCCACACAGTTTACTGCCACCGTATTTCCCGGAGGATTTATTTTCATATTCATACCCGTAATGTCCCTGTAACCAAAAGGCGTGGTTACTACGCTTCTTGCATAGTAGGTGGTGTTGGTATTGCCGCTGATTCTCTTACTTCCACCAGGGTAGGGCGCATTATATATATCAAATGAAAGAAAATCAATAAAGGTAGATACAGGAAACAAGCTCACCCTGGAGGGCTTTGTCATACTGTGGTAATCAATTCTGAAACTAACACCAGGCTGGGCGGTAGTAATGGTCAGTGTGATCATTTGCCCTGTTGGCACAGTAACGTCAGCACCTAAAATAGCCGACCAGGATAAAATACCGGTAGAAGAATTGTAGACTGGGTTGGTTAAATTAATGATGGTAGTAGCCCCATATCTTATGGTTGCGGTAATATTAGGATTCACGGGCATAGTACCACTGCTTATATTAAGATGTAAAACCACAGCAATGGTTTGTGCTTTAATGGTAAGATCATTACACAAAGCCGGATCAAGAGTAAATGTTGTACTGGCCGTTCCGGTAGAAGCCAGAACTGCACTTTGAACTGTAGTGGTTATTCCTGTAGCCACCGGATCTATTCTATCCAATATCTGACCGGGTGTTGACAGATACAATGGCGATTGAACAACGGAGGGGTTAATATTAGCAATATGGACTGAAGTAACTGGTCCATTACAGCCATTGGCTGAAGCAGTAATTACAGAAGTACCAAACCAGGAAGCTGCCCATGTAACTGCACCTGTAGCAGCGTTAATGGTATTTCCTCCACTTATACTTGCAGGGTCCAGGCTATAGCTGATCCCGGTATTATTTGTAGATGTAGCTGAATAAGTAACCGTAGCGGCGGCTTGTGTGCGGACAGACTGAAGACCCAATGAAAATACTGGAGTACCTACGGTAGGCGTAATGGTGACCGTATGATTAGCAGGTTTTGGTCCGTTACAACCAGTAGCTGTTGCGGTGATAGTTGAAGTTCCATTCCAGGTACTTACATAAGTTACTGCACCCGTAGAACTATTGATAGAATTACCTGCTGATATACTGGAAGCATCCAGGCTATAAGTAATACCGGTAGCATTGGTTGCATTGGCTGAATAGGTTACGGTATTTACTCCCTGGCACCTTGTAGAAGTATTGCCAGATGTGAAAACCGGTGTGCCAACAGTTGGCGTTATAGTTACAGTATGAATTTCAGATGTTGGGCCATTGCAACCAGCTGCTGTAGCTGTGATGGTAGTGGTACCGCTCCAACCGGCAGCAAAAACAACTGCGCCGGTCATGGCATTAATTGTATTCCCACCGGAAGTGCTGGCAGCATCTAATGCATACGATATCGATGTTGAATTAGGTGCTGTGGCTGTATAAGTCACAGAACTACCCCCTGGCAACGAATGGATGTTGCACCCAGGGTAAAAATTGTTGCACCAACGGTTATATTGGTTGTTACAGTATGAACAGAGGATCTGGGTCCGTTACAACCTGTAGCTGAAGCAGTAATAATGGAAGTTCCTGTCCAGCCAGCCTGGTAAGTGACTTCCCCTGTCGCTGAATTTATTGAATTTCCTCCCGAAATGCTTGTTGCATCCAGGCTATAACTAATGCCGGTATTATTTGTGGCCGTAGCAGTATAGATTACTGAATTGGCACCCTGGCATCGTGATGAGGTGGCGCCCAGGCTAAACACAGGAAGACCTACCGTGGGTGTAATTGTTACCGTATGAGTGGCTGTCCTGGGTCCGTTACAACCAGCTGCACTGGCGGTAATGGTAGATGTCCCGCTCCAACCTGCAGCCCAGGTTACGGATCCTGTACCTGAATTGATCGAATTACCTCCTGAAATACTTGCAGCATTCAAACTATAAGTAATCCCTGTAGTATTAGCAGCTGTAGCACCATAAACAATTGATCCTGCTCCCTGGCAACGGATGGTTGCAGATCCGGCTGTAAATACAGGAGTGCCTACTGTTGGAGTAATGGTAACCGTATGATTTGAAGATACAGGACCATTACAGCCTGTTACTGTACAGGTGACGATGCTGGTACCTGACCAGGCTGCTACATAATTCACGATGCCGTTTACAATGTTAATGGTGTTTCCGGCAGCAAGGCTGGCTGCATCCAGGCTGTATGATTTACCAGTGCTATTTGAGGCGTTTGCTGTATAGTCAACTGATCCGGCGCCCTGGCATCGTGTAGAGGTAGCACCTGTTGTGTAAACAGGCGTTCCAACCGTGGGTGTTACAGTAACGGTATGATTTGCCGATCTTGGACCGTTACAACCGGCTGCACTGGCGGTAATGGTGGTGCTGCCACTCCATCCGGCAACGTATGTAACTGCTCCTGTAGCAGAATTAATGATATTTCCGCCGGAAACACTTGCCGCATCCAGGCTATAAGTTATTCCTGATGTATTATTAGCTGTAGCTGTATAAGTTACTGTACCAGCTCCCTGGCATCGGGTGGAAGAAGAGCCCGACGAAAATACAGGTGTCGTCACTGATCCATTAATGTTAACTGTATGTGTTGCCGTTAGCCGGACCGCTACAGCCCGCCGCGGTAGCAGTTATAGTGGATGTGCCCACCCACAAGGCTGAATACGTTACTGTACCTGTTGTTGAATTAATTGAATTGCCAAAAGCCCGACTTGTTCCGTCAAGGCTATAAGTAATTCCAGTACTGTTTGAGGACGTTGCAGTATAAGTGACTGAACCAGATCCCAGGCAACGAACGGAAGAAGCACCCAACGTAAATACAGGTGTGCCCACTATGGGAGTAATAGTTACTGTATGCATAGCCGTCTTCGGCCCGTTACAACCTTGAGCAGTTGCAATTATAGAAGAGGAACCCGTCCAACCTGCTACATAAGTAACAGTTCCTGTAGAGGTATTAATAGAATTACCACCCGATAAACTGGAAGCATCCAGGCTATAGGCAATAGATGTTGAGTTGGAAGCAGTAGCGTTATAGTTTACTGTGCCGGCACTCTGACAACGGGTAGTGGTAGCTCCTAAAGAAAAAACAGGAGTGCCAACCGTGGGCGTTATTGTTACAGTATGCGTAGCCGTTTTGGGCCCGCTACATCCCGTTGCGGTGGCTGTTATAGTTGTTGATCCTGTCCAGCCTGCTACATAGGTTACATCTCCCGTTGAAGCATTTATAGTGTTACCAGCTGTGATGGCCGCTCCATTTAAACTATATGTAATTCCGGTATTGGAGGCTGCTGTTGCTGAATAATTTATTACTTCAACGCCCTGGCACCTTGTAGAACTGGCACCAATGGTAAATAAAGGGGCGGCTACTGTTCCATTCGTTGTTATCGTATGTGTTGTTGAAAGAGGCCCATTACAACCATAAACAGTAACAGTAACTACTGATGTTCCTACCCAACCTGCTGTAAAGGTTACTTTACCTTCTGTGGGATCTGCGGAAATGGTATTACCTGCCGCTAAACTAGCAGCATCCAACGAAAATGAAATACCCGTTTTATTAGCGGCATTTGCTTTATAATCTATCGTTTCACCTTTCTGGCAGCGGGTTGATGAAGGTCCAAAGTCAAAAGCAGGTGCCCCCACAGAAGGAGTTACCGTTACATCATGTTCTTTTTCTTTTGGATTTCCACATACTCCTGAGGCTGTTGCTTTGATCTTGGTAGTTCCGCTCCAGCCAGCCACATAGGTTACTTCACCTGTGGTGGCATTGATGGTATTACCGGCAGCTAAACTGTTAGCATCTAAACTGTATACTATAGAATTTGAATAAAGTGCGGTGGCAGTATAAGTAGCATTTCCAGCGCCCTGGCAACGGGTGGAGTTGCTACCAATATCAAATATCGGATCTTCCACATTGTCAAAACTAGTTACAGTATGAGATGCTGTTTGTGGTCCATTGCAACCTGCGGCAGTAGCGGTGATGATACTTGTACCTACATAATTGTTTTGGTAGGTAACAGCCCCGTTTGCAGAATTAATGGAATTTCCACCGGCTAAACTGGTGGCATCTAAACTATAGGTAATGCCGGTTGTGTTTGTAGCATTGGCTGTATAAACTACTGTTTCACCTTTTTCGCAGCGGGTAGAATTTGCACCCAGAGTAAAAGAAGAAGTCCCTACTGCAGGATTAATTGTTACGGTATGATCCGTTGATACAGGACCATTACAGCCATCTGCTGTCGCTGTTATTGTTGTAGTTCCACTCCACCCGGCATCATAATTTAGGTTTCCTGTGGTGGCGTTAATGGTATTGCCTCCGGCTACGCTTGCCGCGTCAAGGCTATAAGTTATGCCAGTATTATTTGTTGCTGTTGCACCATATGTTACGTTTCCGGCACCCAGGCAACGGACGGATGTTGCTCCCATAGAAAATACGGGATTGCCAACCGTTGGGTTAATAGTTACCACATGGGAAACGGAAGAAGCGCTACCGCAACCCGAAGGTGTAACTATTACCGTAGTTGTTCCGTTCCAGGCCGCAGAATAAGTGACTTCACCTGTTGATGAATTGATGGTATTACCTCCTGAAAGACTGGCTGCATCCAATGAATACGTTAATGAGACACTTGAAGAAGCCGGGTAATTTACAGTACCCCCTCCCTGGCAACGGACAGATGTTGCTCCTCCATCAAATACAGGATCACTGTTTGTAACAGCGGTATGTGACGAGGATACCGGTCCACTACAGCCTGTAGCTGTTGCCGTAATAATAGAAGTGCCAGTCCAATAACCAAAATATGTTACCATACCGGTACTGGAGTTTATTAGCAGTCCTGCTGCAAGGCTTACCGCATCCAGACTATAAGTGATTCCCGTTGAATTTGCTGCTGTTGCTGCATAGGTAATTGTTCCCCCCGCCTTACACCTGGAAGAATTGGTTCCCATAGCAAATACCGGGGATTCTACAGGCGATCCAATAGTGACAGAATGTGTTGAAGTAGCAGGTCCGTTGCAACCATTTGCACTGGCGGTAATGGTTGTAGTGCTATTCCAACCTGCGATATATGTTACAGCCCCTGTTGAAGCATCTATACTATTTCCAGCAGATAAACTGGCGGCATCCAGGGTATATGTAATACCAGTTGAATTAGATGCATTAGCCGCGTATGTTTCAGCAGTAGCTCCCTGGCAACGGGTGGAGGTTGTTCCAATTGTAAATATAGGGGTACCAACAGTAGGTGTAATTGTAACTATATGGCCGGATGTAATGGGCCCATTACATCCGGCTGCACTGGCAGTAATTGTTGATGTACCGCTCCAACCTATGGCATAAGTTACAGACCCGGTTGATGTATTGATACTATTTCCACCTGTAATGCTTGCCGCATCCAAACTATATGCTATCGATGTAGAGTTGGAAGCACTAGCCGAATAAGTTACCGAACCGGCTCCCTGGCAGCGGGTGGAGTTTGCTCCAATAGTAAATACAGGTGTACCCACGGTAGAGGTAATAGTTACCATATGCACAGAAGTGGCCGGACCATAACATCCCGATGCACTGGCTGTAATTGTTGAGGTTCCGCTCCAGCCGGCTATATAAGTTACTTCACCTGTAGATGAATTAATCGAATTTCCGCCGGTAATACTAGCGGCATCCAAACTATAAAGTATTCCTGTTGAATTTGCGGCAGTAGCTGCATAGGTTTCTGCGGTTGCACCCTGGCAGCGGGTTGATGTGGCACCCAATGTAAATACAGGGTTTGCTACATTATCATAGATGGTTACCGTATGTGTTGCTGAAACAGGACCATTACAACCATTTGCAGTAGCAGTAATGATGCTTGTTCCGGTCCATCCACTATTGTAGGCTACTTCTCCTGTAGAAGCATCAATGGAATTACCACCGGTAATACTTGCTGCATCCAGGCTATATAATAAAGATGTAGCATCAGATGCATTAGCTGCATAGGTTACATAATCACCCGCTTTACAACGGCTGGATGTTGCGCCTAAAGAAAATACCGGGGTACCTACTGACGGGTTCGGTATCAATAGTATGTGTTGCTGATTTTGGTCCATTACATCCTACGGCCTCCACTGTAATAACAGATGTTCCGCTCCATCCGGCATCAAAAGTTACATCGCCTGTAATTTGCATCAATGGTATTGCCTGCAGCAAGGCTACCGGCATCGAGGCTATAAGTTAAACCGGTTGCATTGTCAGCTCGAGCTCTATAATTAATTGTTTCTGATCCCTGGCATCTTACCGAAGAAGGTCCTGCATCAAATACCGGTGTATTTACAAAAGCCAGGATCTCCACCTCATGGTCACTGGTCAAAGGACCATTGCAACCGTCTGCGGTGGCAGTAATAGTTGAACTTCCATTCCAATTAAAGGCGTAGGTAACTTCCCCCGTTGCTGAATTGATCGTATTACCATACGTAAGACTTAAGTGCATCCAGGCTATAGGTAATACCCGTTGCATTGGAAGCAGTGGCTAAATAAGTTAATGATCCGGCGCCCTGGCAACGTGTAGAGCTGGGGCCCTCATCAAAAACCGGTGCTGTTACATCCGGATTTATACTTACAGTTATGCTGCCGGCTCCATTACTCCATGCCAGTGTGGTATTATCCTGCGCTCTTACATAATAAGTTCCGGAAGCGGTAACATTATAACTTGCTGCTGAATTTGCAGTGCTGGTTCCTGTTGCACTCGTTTGCCAGTACCAGGTTTCACCTGCCGGAGCTGAACCGGTAAAGTGCATGGTAATCCCGTTGCTCACACATTGAGGTGAGTTGGAGGTTGGATCTGCGGGAGTAGCCGGTACAGGCACTACGGCACCATTCAGTCTGACTTCGTCTATTACCCAAAAATTACTGTTATCCTTTGAATTGATCAGGTATATCCGAAATGTAACAGAACTAACACCCGTAAAACTGGCTGCCGGGAGAAGGATGGAAGGCGTTTGAGTTGTCTCTAAAGCAATACCGGTTGCAATATTCGAACTATAATTGTCACGGCTTGATCGGAGTATCCAGGTGGTGTTACCTGCATCCTCATCCTTGATATACTGAGAGAAAATCAGCTGAAGTAAGATTCAGATAGTAATTGGCATCGGCAGTTCACACTGAATTGATGATATTCGCTGAGATTGATGGTGCCTGTTGTATTCCATTCCTCATGAGCGCAAATATTATCATTGTCTTCCTTGCACTTGGTATTAACCGAAGAAAAATTAGTAAAAGTTGCATTCAGTGGTTGAGTAGTTACAGAAGGATTCTGTGTGGGACAAGCCTTTGCACCTGTAAATTGATAAACCCCCAATTGAGCCCAAATGGTTGTTGACAATAAGGTAAAAGAAATGAGGAGACCCAACAACAAAAATGTTTTTTGAATATCAGTAAAAACATTTTCTGATTTTGATGAAACTGCAAGAGAATTACCTGACAAACAAAATGCGGGTAACTGATGGGTTCGGATATTCTTTGTTTTCATAAATGGATAATAGATAAAATTATTTATCTGCTCTGATGAGCCTTTAACCAATGATTACAAAGAAAAGCAAACTGATAAATGGTGGAAGGATGGTAAGATTCCCGGTTAAAGGAATATTTTCACAGTTAGATTTTCATTGTCATCATAGGATATGTTCGAATTTAACTACTAATATAATATCAGGTTTTCACGCCTGCAACTATTACTCGGTATTTTCATTAAACTAAAAACGAATATCTTAAAGTGTTATTACTACCAACACTTATTATCAATTAAATAAGCTGAAATAGCTATTAATAATTGATAATTATATCACCGGCTCTTAGTAGAATCTACTTTTCAATATTCGTAAGATTACTTATTATATCCTGGTCAAAGACCAGGTAATATTCCTTTCCTGCATCCCTATCTTACTTAACCAAATGTTATTACCAAACCATAATTATTCACCAAAAAATCACTCTGTCATCCTGATCTGTTTCATTTTTTTTGGTAAACTATTATTCTTATTGATGGTATTATTAATTAGCCTGTTTTTAAAATACTTTCTTAGATTTTATTAGTATTATAAGCGGTATTGGCCACATTGGTCATTAACAAATCACCGGTTGATTTTTTAATCGTGATTGATCTTTCCTGAATTGTTTCCGTTTTACCATTGTTATCAACTGCATAATCCGATAGTAAATAACGCCTTCATAAGCACTATTGATATTTTTATCAGAGAAGGGATATACCATGGGTTCAGAACCATTGCCGAAAGCAAACACGATTCCTGCCTGGCTGTAATTTTTTCCGTCCGTGCTTTTTTCAATTGAGTAATGGCTTATATCTTTTTCCGAAGAGATGGCCCATTTCAGATCTACTTTATCTGTTCTCCATTGAGCAGTGAAAGAAGTTATTTGGGAGAATACTGACAACTGGATAATAAGAGTCAGCATTACGGTTAAGATGGTTTTCATAGCTTTTGGTTGAGGGGTATGGAATATGTTTAATACAGTATTGGTAATTGAACTAGTCCGGGAGATTGCGTGAGCCGATTGAAGTGGAAAATAAAGACGGGAGTAAATTCCCTTTTTGTGTGTTGTTAGTTTTCATTGTCGGATTAATTGCTTTCTTAGGATTTGTTCGTTGCTGGTACAAACTTAATACGCAGTTTTTTTACTTGCAAGTTTTTCAAGAAATTCTTCGTAATAAATACCGTATTTTCTGTAGTATATATACGATTCCCAAGGAATGTCAAGCTCCTATAAAATAAAAGAAGTGATGAAGGGGAAATAATAGCTCTTAAAAAAATGTTGTTGAAAGAAGTTATTGGCAGGGAAAAGTGAAAACATACTTTACACAGAGCATCATTAAATTAATATACTCCTGTGATAATAGTTAGCTTACGCAATGATCTCAAGTGTTTCCAGAGGTTAAATTTGAAAGAACAATTTCTTACCCTCTTACTTTAATTCAGCTGTCACTTTTATCTTCGGTGTCTTTGACACTTTACCGGCCTGAACAGGTAATGCGCTAATACCGTAATCCTCTAATGCAACTGAAAAGTCTGTAGAAATGGAGAGGATTTCATTCTGTACAACAATTGTCCCCGGAACTTTTATCTTCTGTTCTTTCCCTTTAACAGTGAGCATACCTTCTACATTCGTTTTATAGGACCCATCTTTGTTAAAATCAACAGCATGCAGGTCCTGGATATTACCTCTGAAAGTAATTTTAGGGAACTCATCAGAGTTCATCCATTTCTTTCCATTAAAATGTTCCTGCATGGTGGGATTAGAGAAGGCAAAATTTCTAACATAGGCTTCAAACTGCACTACCCCTGTTTTTGTATCTATAACTGCAATTACTGTTTTATTAGTTGCTTTTGGGAGCGCATCAATAGAAGTTGAGGCATCAAAAAATATAATGGCTGAAGTGGTTGTTTTCTTTTGAGCGAATAAACTACCAGTAACGATAACTAAAACGATAATGATTTGCAATTTTTTCATCTACAACTAATTTGTGTAATTATTTTTTATTCAATGCACAACGCTTAAACATAATGAATTCCGTATCCAATATTTCGCTGTGTGTTCCTCCGCTACAAGAGCCTTTGATCGATATAGAATCACCGATGCTTACAGTCTTTGCATCAGAAATGTGTTGATCCTGGAAAGCAAAAATGATATAAGAACCACTGGAAGCATCTGTAAATTTTATATTTACAGTAGTATCTGCAGCTTCAATTTCAGAAACACGTCCATTCACTACTACAATTTTTCCCATATATTTTTCATTTGCCGCACCATCATTTTTTTCAAACTCATGGATTAAGTCTAATGCACTGACGGTAAATGCAGCTTGCCTGTCGTTTGTATCAGCAAATTTTTCAGTGGCTATATACCAATATATGCCTGCAGCGATAACTATTATTAAAATAATGGCTATCGATATTTTCTTACCCATATGCTTTTTCTTGTCAGGCATCATTTTTCATAATAACAATTTTCTGGCTTTAACCTTCCTGCCAGCAGGATGGATAAAGTTACAATGTTCAAACACCGGGAGGCTTTTATACTCATAAAGTAATGCAAAAGTCGTCCGCAAGACCCGGGACGACTCTTCTTGAAACTTTCAAGACTTTTTTAATTAATTCGCAGCTTGTTCAGGTTGTCTGCACTTCTTTTATTTTTTCCCTGATCTTACCTTCAATTTCTTTAGCCAGTTCGGGATTATCAACTAATAATTGTTTTACCGATTCACGTCCCTGTCCCAGTTTATCGGAATTATAGCTGAACCAACTTCCGCTTTTTTGTACTATACCAAGTTCAACGCCCATGTCAATGATCTCGCCATTTTTGGAAATACCTTCTCCAAAAATGATATCAAACTCTGCCGCCCTGAAAGGAGGGGCTACTTTATTCTTAACGACTTTAACCTTTACCCGGTTGCCTATCGCTTCATCTCCATCCTTAATCTGCGTACTTCTGCGGATGTCCAGACGCACGGATGCATAAAATTTCAATGCATTACCACCCGTGGTCGTTTCAGGGTTGCCAAACATGACCCCGATTTTTTCCCGCAACTGGTTTATGAATATACAGATGGTATTTGTTTTCGAAATGGTTGCAGTCAATTTACGAAGTGCCTGGCTCATTAGCCTGGCATGAAGTCCCATTTTGCTATCTCCCATTTCCCCTTCCAACTCACTTTTGGGCACCAGGGCTGCTACCGAGTCAATAACCACTACATCCAATGCACCTGAAAGAATCAACCGGTCGGCGATTTCCAAAGCCTGCTCGCCATAATCGGGCTGCGATATCAAAAGATTATCAACATCTACACCCAACTTCTGAGCATAGACACTGTCAAATGCATGTTCAGCATCAATAAAAGCACACATACCACCCTTTTTTCTGTGCTTCAGCTATTACGTGAGTTGCCACTGTAGTTTTACCCGAAGACTCGGGTCCGTAGATCTCCACCACCCTTCCTCTTGGCAAACCCCCAATTCCAAGAGCTACATCCAACCCGATTGAGCCTGTTGATATAACCTCCTGCAATTGTTCGCCCTTCTCATTCATCATCATTACGCTTCCCTTACCATAGTCCTTTTCGATCTTGTCCATGGTCAGCTTTAAAGCTTTTAGCTTTTCACTATTATTATTTGACATGTCGGTAGTTTTTTCAGTTTTTGCCATTTCCAAAATTAAGATTTACGAATTCACGTGAGAATAATTTTATAAACAAAACGAAACTAAAGTATTTAGTAACAAATAACTAATATTTTTTGTAAATTTTTTTCTTTAAAAATTGGGAATAATCTGTTTGAAGATCCAATTGCTTTTTGGACCTATGGCAAAATACCATCTGCCCAAACTGCTATCAATTGTGAGAGGCCTCCTACCAGCAAACCTCCGTAAATTTCTTTTTGGGTATGGTCTGAGACAATAAAACGGGACGTGCAAACTAGTCCTGCTATTAGAATAGCAAAGGCCAGATAAATTGTATAACTTCCACCCTGAGTAAATGACAGCAGCGAAATAAAGACAAGAAGGATCCCCATCGAAATGGCGTGCATGCTCACTTTCATATAAATATTGACGATTAAGCCTAGTGAGGATGCAATGAATATAGCCATAGAAAGTTGGACCACTACCTTGGAAAACTGAGGTTGATTTCGTAAAACATAACACATCCAGAAATAATAAATACCGCAGGCTATATAGGGAATTATACGTTCTTTTTGAGTTTTCAGGAATATAGAATCAAAAAAGCCCAACCCTTTGGCCAGCAAAACCGTCACCAACGGGAAGAAGCTATACATGATTATAAACCGCAGTAGTGTAATAAACTTTTCGGCCGGACTAAAACTGGCAAAAAGGTAAGGTTGAACAGTAATTAGGAACCAGGCGATATATACCGGCACAAAAAGAGGATGAAAAACATAGGAAATAATTTTAGCAATAAACCGGATAACCGAATTCTGAGGCTGATGCCCTGTTTCCCTGAACTCCTGCAATTGCCTGTTTTCATCTACCATTAACCTGGGACCCATAAAGTAACATTTTTGCAAAGTAAAGGATTATAAAAAAAGAAAGATGGACATTATATTTACCAAACAGATTAAGGCATTGAAAATCCATTTTTTGACATCTGGGTTCCCAAGCTTTATAACGGAATACCAATTATTAATGTAAAAAAATGAAAAAATGCGTTTAAAATCCTTCCTTGAAAAAGGCCGAAGAGGCCTATTAATTTTGTTTTTATTTCTTTTCCTTAAAGAGGTTTCCGGTCAATCGAAATACATTCGTGAATACAAGCCAATTGCAGATTCTCTTTCTGCCATTTATGGTATCCCCACTTCTGTTATGTTAGGTATTGCAATTATTGAATCCGGCGCCGGCAAGAGTCGAAATTGCAGATTACTAAATAATCATTTTGGTATAAAAGGGAAAAATAACCTGGTAAAAACAAAAGGCATTAAGTCTGCTTACAAACAATACCCTGACGGGCGGTCATCTTATGTTGCCTTTAGTCAGCTGATGACCAGAAAGAAATTTTATAAAAGATTAAAAGGCAAAATGGACTATAAATTATGGTTGGATGCAATCAGTAAATCAGGATATTCAACTGTGCCGCTTGAATGGAAAAAAAATATTACTTCAACTATCAAAAAGCACAAATTAGCTGAGTCCAGGTAAATGTATTCTTATTATTTATTCAAATCCTCATCATTTTAATGTATCATAAAAATGAATTTAAAATGTGGCGACAAATCCAATGGAATAGAAAAAATTCCACACTCAGTTATTATTTTTTCCATTAATAAAGCTGCGAAATGCCATGGCATATTACTTGATTACACTTCAATAAGCTTCAGCCTCAGGCAACAGGTAGCCTTATGAAAAAATGAATAGATAATAGCTACAGAAATACCGTTTATCAAAATTACCCTCAGCTGGTTGAAGCTTCCAATAAAAAATATGGATTGTTTTATATAAAGACCAAAAGTTGAATATTTGGACTGCCGGCAAAAAAGAGTGTGATATTAAAGCTCCTTTCTTAACCGCGCCACCGGAATATTCAATTGTTCACGGTACTTAGCAACGGTGCGCCGGGCAATATTATATCCTTTCTCCTGAAGCAGCTCGGTTAAGCGTTCATCACTCAAAGGATGTTTTTTACTTTCACCTTCAATCAAATTGCTGAGAATCTTTTTTACTTCGCGGGTAGAAACTTCTTCGCCACTATCTGTACTCAATGATTCACTGAAAAAGAATTTAAGACGGTAGGTACCAAATTCGGTTTGAACAAATTTACTGTTGGCCACCCGGCTTACAGTAGAAATATCCAGGCCTGTTTTTTCAGCAATATCTTTCAGGATCATGGGTCGCAGGTTCGTTTCATCACCCGTAAGAAAAAAATCATATTGATGATTCATGATAGCCGTCATCGTACTCAACAGGGTATGCTGCCGTTGTTTGATGGCATCAATAAACCATTTGGCAGCATCAATTTTTTGTTTAATAAAAATCACTGCTTCTTTCTGACGCTTATCTTTTTTGGCTCCGCGGTCATACTCTTTCATCATATCGCGGTAACCTTCGCTGATACGTAGTTCCGGAGCGTTTCGGGAGTTAAGAGTTAATTCCAGCTTATTCGTTATTATTGAAAATGAAAAAATCGGGTACTACGTAACTTTCCGCTTTTGTAATTCCACCGATGAGGCCACCTGGTTTTGGATTAAGGCGAATGATCTGTTGCATCACTCTCTTCAACTGCTCCTCATCTATGTTCAGGCCACGCTGTATTTTTTCATAATGCTTTTTGGTAAACTCATCGAAATATTTTTTGATCGCCACCATGGCAATGTCAACATCCTTTCCCTCATTTTTTTGCCGTTGTAACTGAAGAAGTAAACACTCCTGCAGGTCCCTGGCCGCTACTCCCGGAGGATCAAAATTTTGTATTCGTTGAATCATTGCTTCCACCTCCTCGTCCGTAGCTGATACATTCTGGCGAAAGGCCAGGTCATCAACTATTGCTGAAGTTTCCCTTCTCAGGTATCCATCTTCGTCAATACTACCTACTATCTGCTCCGCTATCTTTTGTTCTTTTTCATCCAATTTCAGTAATCCTAACTGGTGAAGCAGCATTTCATAAAAACTGGTCTCGGTTTTAAAGGGAATTTGTTTTTGCTCATCTTCCGGGTAATTATCATCACGGAGTTTATAATCCGCCACTTCATCATCTCCGTCCTGAACATATTCACTTACATCCACATTGCCATATTCTTCTTCGCTTCCACTTTTTTCATCATATTCCGTTTCTTCTCCTTCTCCAAATTCATCCTTCATTTCATCTTTTTCATCCTCATGCTTTTCCTCATCCAGTTCCAGGGCAGGGTTTTCTTCCAGTTCTTCCTTGATTCTGATTTCGAGGTTGGCCGTAGGTACCTGCAGCAATTTCATTAACTGAATCTGCTGCGGAGACAGCTTTTGTAATAATTTCTGCTGTAAGGACTGGCTTAGGGCCATAATAGTTACCGAATCTTTTGCGAGACAGGTTGTAAAAAAAATTCCGCCAATTATCAAAAATCAGGCCGTAAATTTACAAAACAATTGAATAGAAATGGCGAAACGGTTTTTTTACTTAGTTGTTGTGCTGATTTTTTTGATTTGCAATAAAGTTTCCGGCCAGATAATTATGGGGGAAATTTTTATAAAAAGATTAAGTGAGCCGCAATTGAATGAACTTATTTACAAAGCCAATCAGGGTTTTGAACAATTCTCATTTACAACTAAAACAGACAAACAAAATCATTATCGGCCCGCAAACTTTACATCCGGGTTAACCAGGGAATTAAAAATAATTCCCTCCGCCAGAGATTCTTATGCTCAAAATTTGAGTTTTTTCTGTAAAAAAGAATGGCAATTTGAAAAAGCCACTTCTATTCCACTTCGATTCCGACTCGGCTCATTGGAGTATACAAACCATCTTGAAAAAAAACGTTAACCCTATTGTCTCCTCAATTTGTTTCCTTGGGTGGAAGCCAATCCATTGCTGGTACCAGGGCAGGCGTCTTGTAATAATTATTTTTTAAACTGTCGTTCCAGCCATTGGGATTTCGATCAAAACTTTTACTGCTAAAGTATATGCTTCCTTTAACCGGTGAATAATTTCTCAGCATTTTTATCTGGTTGGGTAATTCGTTAGGATTTTTCCAGGCAAGGCCTTTTTCATACGCTCTGTAAATACCATGTCCAATGTATACATGGCAACCATAACTATGACGGCTCCACCAATCAATTAACTCTCCATAGTCAGCCAGCTTGTGCCCAATTTCCCAATAAAGTTGTGGTGCCACATAATCAACCCATCCCATTTTCATCCACAAAAGTATATCCGCATACAGATCATCATAATTAGTTTGCCCCGCTTTTGTTCTGCTACCTTCCGGATCTTTATCAAGATTTCTCCAGACCCCAAAGGGACTTATTCCAAATTTGCAAAACGGTTTTTCTTTTTTTATTGCCTTATTTAATTTTTCAATTATCGAATCCACATTGCTCCGGCGCCAGTCATCCTTTAAAAGTTTGCTTCCTGACCTTATATAAGAAGCCGCATCAGGAAATTCTTTGCCGGCTATGCGATAAGGGTAAAAATAATCGTCCATATGAATGGCATCCACATCATAACGTTTTACAATATCCTTCACTACAGCTACCACATGATTTTGCCCATCGATATTGGATGGATCAAAATATTTTTTCCCTCCATAGGTTAAAAACCAATCCGGGTGAATGCGGGTGATGTGGTTTGAGGAAATAGAGGCTGAATTTATATTGAAATTGGCCCGGTATGGATTAAGCCAAGCATGAAACTCCATACCACGTTTATGCGTCTCCTCTATCATAAATTGTAACGGGTCATAAAATGGATCCGGAGATCGACCCTGCACTCCTGTTAACCATTGGCTCCAGGGTTCAAGTGAGGACGGATAAAAGGCATCAGCGGAAGGACGCACTTGTACAACGACTGCATTCATTCCGTTTCGTTTGTGCAGGTCAAGTTGACGAATAAAATCCACCTTCTGGCTATAAACGGTATAAACACCCCTGGGGGGCCAGTCAATATTATCTACTGTTGCTATCCAAACTCCACGAAATTCATATAGTGGTTGAGAAAAAACGGTTAATGCAAAAACCAAAGCCAGCCCGGTAAACAAAACCTTCATAGTGCTTATATATAGGTATGAATGAAACGGCGAAATTAACCCATAATAGGGTTAATTAAATTATAAAAAGGAGGTGGCATGAACCCGGTAATCCATAAAGCTGATCCCTTAATTTGTGCTGCGGATTTTATCAAGTAAATCGCTTAATGTTTTTGCTTCATTAGCACTGAGGTTGCCAATAATTTTATCCAATTCATCCTGGCGTTGGTCAAGGCGCTCCAACATTTTTATCCCCTTGTCGGTAATTATTACATCAACCAACCTGCGGTCTTTTTTGCATATTGCTTTTTTAACCAGGCCTTTTGTAATCAGCCGGTCTACAATACGACTTGTATCACTCATTTTATCCAACATTCTTTCCCTGATTTGAAGCGTAGATAATGGCTGAGGAAGACTGCCCCGCAATATCCGGAGGATATTAAATTGTTGCGGAGTAATATTCTCCGATGCAAAAACTGCCTTGGTTCGCTCAACTAACCATCCATAAGTATACAAAAGATTAACGGATGCCTTTTGATATTCATTTCTAAATTTAGCCTGGTGAATATCCTGATCTATGCCCATTGTAAATCGTTTAATACAAAAATTAAATTCTGCCTGCGGAACTGGTTTTGCAGACAGCCGGCCCTAAAAATCAAAGTTAGAGTTCGAACTTCAGAAATAATAAATGATTTTTTCAGGCAAAGCAGCATTTGCTTTGGGAAAGAACTCTGGCTTGCATACCGGCAGGTATCACAAATATTTATTTCCATCTAACCATCTAAATAATAGTTTTCATGATCAAGATATTATTCCAGTCTCTCAAAAGTTTTTGTGAAGGGTTTATTTCATTTTATACAACAATGTATAAGAAACTCACCAGGTGGTGAAATTAAGATTCAGCAAGATCAATATTCGAAGGGTGTTACAATTATGACGGTTTATTTACTTAGATGTCTTTGTTCCCAATACCCTTTTTTAATTCTGCGCTCATTTTAAAAATTATAAAAAGGTGGTGCGCCTCATGAAGCAAAAAGAAGTTCAGCCACTGTAGCATGTTCATTTTCCCGTATACCGGGTGATCAGCTTCTTTTTTTAAATCCATTTCTTTAAAAGACAGGGCATTTGCGGACAACTCTTTTCTGATTGCCAGCAGATCCTGTATAATTTCACGGCTCGATTTGGTACAATTTTCATGAAATAAGGGATCTGCCTCTGCTCTATAGGGAGTAAAAATGGGATTTTCTTCGTTTAAAATTCTCCGGATGCGGCTATCAAAAGAATGCTGATAGGTTTGCAGGTGAACTATAATTTCGAAAAGGGACCACTTCCCGGGATATAGCTGTAACCGAATCTGCTCGTCAGATAAGCCGTTCAAAATATCCAACAAACATTTATGCTGATACTGCAATCGGGTTGCAATGGAAGAAGGCATTTGCATTTCAGTCAAATATTATTTCTTTACTCATTACTCCACACTTTTGTTCCTTCGGAACAATTAGCACAGATATCTATATTTTTTCTTCCTTTTAATATTTGTGTTCTGAACCTGGTGTATTCCCCGTTTTTCCAGATTTCCTTAAACGAATTTTCTTTCAGGTTGCCCAGCCGGTGTTGAGCATCTTTATCAAAACAACATGGCGCTACCAGCCCATCCCATGTAATGACAGGATCATGCCATAGCCGCCAGCATTGATTAGAAAGCTTTCCTTTAAATTCAGTACCCTTTTTAGTTTTCCGGTAGCGGCTAAATTTATCTATGGTTGGTATCAGGTTATTAGGATCATTTTCATAATCATAAATCTGTGCGGTTTTAAACCATACGTCATCAACACCGATTTCTTTTCCTAACTTTTTTATATCTGCAACCTGGTGCTCGTTAGGCCTGACCACCAAAAATTGAAAAACGATAAATGGTGTCTTGCTTTTTAATTCTTTTTTCCATTTTACCATATTTCTTGCTCCCTCTATTACTTTTTCCAGCTTGCCTCCAACGCGATATTGCTGATAGGTTTCCTGTGTGGTGCCATCAATTGAAATTATCAGTCGATCAAGGCCGCTTTCAACAGTTCGTCTGGCATTTTCATCAGACAAGTAATGTGCATTGGTGGAGGTGGCTGTATAAATTTTTTTATCAGATGCATACTTAACCATGTCCAGGAATGAAGGATTAAGGTAAGGCTCACCCTGGAAATAAAATACCAGGTATAAAAGATCCTTGTATAACTGATCCATGGTATCCCGAAAGAAATCTTTTTGAAGCATTCCGGTTGGCCGTGTAAATGACCTTAAACCGCTTGGACATTCCGGGCAGCGAAGATTGCAGGATGTAGTGGGCTCGAATGAGATAGATACCGGATACCCCCATTGAACAGGTTTATTGGTCCATTTACTAATATAAAAACTGCTTAAGACTTTTACTCCGTTCCAAAAGCGCCGAAGGCTGAGCTTTGTTAAAAGATTAATGGTATCGTTAATGTTGTATCCTGGCATGGACTGCAAAGGTACATTCTATACTGCTGAATTGATAGGTTGACAAAATAACCTGAGAATGCCTGCGGCATTGCAATCGGTCTCGTCAGTTTAAAAACAAAAAGCCCGGCCATAGGGTAAGCCGGGACTTTGTTATCCTCCATCCTTTTTACATGTCCAATCAGCCGTTTAATATTTTTGAGCCCTTCAGATATTTTGGTGAGGGATGGTATATGAAGAGGCAACTGCCATTTTTAATTGTATTGATCAGGTATTTGCTATCTTCTTCAGGAATAGCGGGACACCCAAAACTTCTACCCATATATGAGCTGTGCCTCTTCCAATCATTTCCTATATAATCTGCGCCGTGAACCACTATGTTTCGCCGGTCTGCTTTATCATTATACCCTGCCTCCAAGCCTGCTACCCTCATTGACAAACCATGTTCCCCATAATAAGTGTTCTTAGTTAAATAGAAACCAAGGCTGCTTTGTAACGATTCGGGTTTGTTAGAAAACCGGGTAGCGTATTCACCACCGGAATTACGCCCATGCGCTACATATGTATTCAGAATAATTTCATTATTAGAAAGATCAATGAGGTATAACCGCTTGTTGTTTGAAGATTGACTGAAATCACAGATAGTTAAATATTCCTGCTGATCGATGATGCCCTTTTTAAGTAATTGGCGATAGCCTTTATAACCTATTTCAAAAGCCTGAAGAGAAAGGCCTTTTTGTTTTAATTGTAAAGAGGAATATAATAAAGTGATTTCCCGTTTGGAAAGGTTTTTCCGTGTAAGTCCTGCTCTTTCGCCCGGTATAATGGAAGTAGTAACTTTTCTTTCATTTTCTGGCAAAGGCAACCACGATATACCGGGCAATACTAATAATAAACAATAAACAACGAGTGTCAACTGGCTTTTCAAGGGTACGGATTTTTTTACAAAATACTTAACGCTGCCTGCCGCGAAAATAGTATTGGCTTTTTATAATTAAATGAATAAAAGTATAGTTTCATGCTAAACGCAGAACATTTACTAAACCGAATGATTTTTACCCAAAGAAAAAGTACTTGCAGAAAAGGGGTTAATGCGTTTTGAAATGTAATAAATCACTAATAAGTTCCCTCTCCCTTACACTTTTATTATTTTCCAATTACCATTTTTGTACAGGATAAACCTTAAATGTTGACTGCTGTTTCTTCACCAACCTGGCGGTCCAGCTGTAGCCGCCATGCTCATACCAATAGCCAGGGAATAAACGATTGCTAAAACTGATTCTGTTAAACCAACTACCTGGATAGCGTGGCTGCTATCTTCAAGATGGCCTACAAAATACAGATCCACCACGGCAAAGACAGATTCCATGCACATTTCCAGCATCATGGGAATAGCAAGCATACATACTGCCTTTCGTATGCTGCCTTTGGTATAATCCATTTCCTCACCATGAAGGGATTGTTTCAATAATAAAAATAATTGTGACACCTTATTTCTGGAAGTCAATAATTGAGGCATGATATATAATATTAGAAATAAACGATATGAATCTGACAACCGGATGTTGCCATTATTAAAGAGTGCTAAAAAAACGGTTCTTAAATTACGCTGGGGCGAACCTTAACTATTTTCATATTCGTTTGCTTAAGAAAAACAAATGTAGCAAAATGATTGAATCATAAAACACCACCCATCAATTATTATTTCATACTGGATGGATGACATAAGTTACAATTCCCCATACACTGAAATCGGTAAACTCAGCAAGATTGATATTTTTAAACCTGCTATTTTCCGGTATCAGGAAAGCAGATGAAAAATTCTTATGAAACCTCCTCACTAATAATTCGCCGTTGAGAATGGCTACTATAATTTTCCCATTGGCCAGTTTTAAAGAGCGGTCAATTATTAATATATCGTTATCAAAAATTCCGGCTTCTGACATAGCATCACCTTTCATCCTGAAAAAAAAGGTTGCCTGCTTGTTTTTAATAAGCTGTTCATTCAGATCAATATCCCTTTCCATCAAATTACCGCGCATCTTTAAAAGTAGCTTCATTGATTGATTTCACTTGCCTCTGAGAAAAAGGTCTCGGGTCCTTATGTGCTGAGCTTTTAAATTCCTGATCATTCATAATAAAAAGATTTTTTTGCAGCTAATATATTTAGTAAATTTATACTAATAAATTGGGTATTTATTTTTTTCAGAAAGAAAATAAGAAAATTATGCAAGTATCAAATATCACTTTGCCTGGTTATAAGGAATTTGAATTTTTGCTGGTGCTGGAGCCGCATCAGGAATTACGAAACAGAATAAAGCAGGTAAAAAAAGATTTTCATATGAAATATAAAACAGCAGGTCCGGGAGGTGAACCGCAGATACCCCTCGTCAATTTTGTTCAGTATGAAATGATGGAGGAAAGGATAATTAACCGGCTCCGGACGCATGGCCATGGGTTTCCCTCCTTTTAAAGTCAGAATTGAAAGATTTCGGAAGTTTTCCCTCTCATACATATTTATATAATGTGACTTCTAAATTACCTGTACAACGTTTGGTAAAATTGATACGAACGAAGCACAACGATTGATGAAATTAAATGATGAAAAAAAACCTCATTTTATGCTGGAGCCTCATCTGACTATTGCCTGAAAATTGAAACCCTGGCAATATGAAAAAGGATGGCTTGGAATACAGTAATAAAAATTTTACAGGAAGATTTATTGCTGATTCCATGTTGTTACTTAAGCGACCGGTTGGCGAAATAAAATACCAGGCAGCCTGTAGGTTTGAATTCCTTAATATGCCAGTGACAACTAAACAAGGAGATTTATTCAGCTAGATTAACTTCTGAAAAATATAGAAAAGATACGGGTGAAAGCTGATGGTGTGCGAAACTAAGGAGAATAAAGAGCAAAACTTAGTGTGTCAGATTGTTGCTGTGGTGCTCTTTATTCTCCTTTTTTTCTTTCCGGAAAATGTAAGTTTATAAATAGAAATGCGATGTCTGAAAAACTACAACAGGATCATTTTAAAGTGTCCCCAAAAAAACACGGCCACATTAACTTAGATCCTATGGGGAAAGATGAAGAGGGAGCCGAACAATACCTGGCAGGTCGTGGAGCCCAGTTCAATACAAAAAATCGCTTCCTTAAAAATGAGAACAGCCGGGAACATATAGAAGGTATTGATGACTGGAGTGAAGAAAATGTTCCCACCCAATACCTGGAACAGGAATCAAAAACAATCGTCAATAAAGTAGAAAGTCCTGATGTGGGTATGTCGTATAGCATGAATCCCTATGCTGGTTGTGAGCATGGTTGCATTTATTGCTATGCCCGAAATGTGCATGAATACTGGGGATACAGTGCCGGTCTTGATTTTGAAAGAAAGATCATTGTCAAAAAAAATGCACCGCAATTGTTACGAAAATTTTTAATGCATCCGAAATGGGAATGCTACGCCGATCATGCTGAGTGGCAATACGGATTGCTATCAGCCGGCTGAACAAAAATATCGGCTCACAAGGGGATTGCTGGAAGTATGTAATGAATTCAATCAACCGGTAGGCATACTCACCAAAAATTCATGGATACTGAAAGATAAAGATGTGTTGCAGGAAATGGCGAAGAAAAAATTGGTATCAGCCATGGTATCCATCACTTCTTTTAATGAAGACCTGCGACGGGTGATGGAACCAAGAACAACAACGGCAAAACAAAAATTAAAAGTGATCAATGAACTGAGCAATGCCGGTGTACGAATGGGCATCATGATGGGACCGATGATACCGGGACTGAATGAACATGAAATGCAGCGCATCATGAAAGCGGCGAGAGATAACGGCGCAACATTTACTGCTTATACATTTATACGGTTGAATGGCGCCATCAAATTTTTATTTCATGACTGGCTGTATAAAAATTTTCCTGACCGGGCAGATAAAGTCTGGCACCTGATAGAACAAAGCCATGATGGAAAAGTAAATGATACCCGCTGGGGCGTACGTATGCGTGGTGAAGGAAATATTGCGCAAATGGTAGCGCAGCAATATAAAAAATATGGAAAGCTGTATGGTATGAATGCGGAAGAGTGGAGTTTGGATACGAGTATTTTCAGAAGACCGGGAGAGCAGGGGAGGTTGTTTTGAGAATTTGTTATCGCATCTGTAACTGATAAACAATTCAAGGACGAACTGAAAAAGTTTGGAATAAAGTTGTTAGGCGGCGGACTAGATGAATCGCCTTTTGCATACAAAGACATCAATGTAGTAATGCAATCTCAAAAAGCATTGGTGGATGTGGTAGGAAAATTTACGCCGAAGATTGTAAAGATGGATGGTGCAAAGCATAAAATCTGGGGAAAGAAAAAAAATGAGCTTATAGGAGAATAGAAAAATATCTTCTCTTAAACCGGGAGATCTTTTTATCTTATACCAAATCAACTGAAAGAATGGTCCCGGATCTGGAAGAAAGAAAATTCCGTTATATCGAATCAATAAAGGAGGAATACAGGCCTTCAGAAAAAGATTGGTGGCAACATCCCCCACCTATATATCATTTTACGAAGGATTTGGCCGGCAGCACGCAGCATAAAATAAATACAAATGAACCGGTGGTATTTAAGAAAACAAGGAAAGAATGGAGGATCGCTGCTGTTATGGTGGTTGTAGCCTCCTTATTAATTTACTATATCGGAAAGAAAGAATTTGGATGGATGCAGACTTTGCTCCTTATACTTTTATTGCTTATCGTGGTGCCCCTTCTCCAGGAAAACAAAGGTTCATTAAGAATCAGCCGGGAGGGTCTTTGGTTATATAAAGAAGAAAAAGAAATTCGCTGGGAAGACTTGTTACTCACCTATATTAAAGAAGTCCGAGAGGAAACCAGCTCTTATTTTTTTATTGCCCATTTTTTTGATCCGGCAACAGATGACTTTTGTCAAACTGAAATCAACCTGGAAAAATTGGTTTCCCCTTCTGTACTTTCTGCAACAATTGAAGCATTCAGGCCCGCCTGAACCTGTCTCTAAAAAATAACATCTGAAAACAAGAAAAAACCTAACAGTGAAGTGAAGTAAAAATTCGACAGCCTATTTATCTTTTTTGTCCGCTTGTCAATTGCTTTTTACTACCTGTACCATTTACCTACGAAATTAATCGTGTTCTTATGATCTTCGGCACCAATAGAAAAAATGATGAGAGCAATTTTATTTATTTGGATCTGCCTGTTATTGAAAACAATGGTCATAGCACAATCCGCCAAACAGGGAACGATACAAATTACCGTTACCGGCGAAAAAGCACTCATTCTAGAAAATGCTTCTGTTGAACTTTTAAAAGCAAAAGATTCATCCCTGGTAAAAATTGCTCTTACCGGTAATAATGGTTTGGCAGAATTTGAAAACATTCCATTCGGACATTATTTATTTAAAGCAACCATGGTAGGTTTCGATTTGAAATATTCCAACATATTTGAATTGAACCTGGCCCAGCCGGAGCTGAAATTACAAACCCTCTCCCTTTCACCAGCTTCAAGGCAATTAGGCGGAGTTACTGTTACCGGCAAAAAACCATTTATTCAAAAACTCAGTGACCGTATTGTAGTAAACGTAGACAATAGCATAGTAAACGCCGGCAGTTCAGCAATGGATGTCCTGGAGCGATCTCCAGGCGTGAGCATTGATCAAAATGACGTGATAGGTCTCCGTGGCCGGCAGGGGGTTATCATCATGATAGATGGAAAACCGTCACCGATGACAGGTACCGATCTGGCTAATTTTTTACGAGGCCTTCCATCCAATGCAATTGAACGAATCGAGATCATAACTAATCCTTCTGCTAAATATGATGCCGCAGGCAATTCAGGTATTATTGATATCCGTATGAAAAAAGATCAGCGGTTTGGAATGAATGGTACTTTAACGGCTGGTTACGGGCAGGGTGTTTACCCTAAAGCAAACGGAGGAACAACATTTAATTACCGGAATAAAAAATTAAACCTATTTGGCAATTACAATTACGCTTTTCGAAAGGGACTCAATCATTTATTCCTCGACAGAAATTTTTATGAAAACGGTCAATTCAATGGCAGGGATCTGAAAGACAATTTTGCCCGCTTTCCCATAAACTCACATACGGCCAGAATAGGAGCGGATTTTTTTCCCTCCAAAAAAATGATCATTGGTTTTGTAGTTAATGGCAATTTCAATCATTTTAAAAGAATAACAGACAATGAGGCAACCGTGATCGATGCGTTTGAACAACCCGTTTCCACTTTTCAAACAACAGCAGGAAATGACGATAATGCCAGTAATCTTTTTACAAATGTCAATTTCAAATACAGTTTCGACAGCACAGGTAAAGAATTTACAGCTGACCTGGATGTCGGGACCTACCAGTCAAATTCTATTTCATCTAATGCCACCCGGTATTTTAAAAATGATGGCACCCCTTTGCAGGATAATTATATTCTTAATGGTAACCAGGATGGGAAGCTCACTCTGAAAACCGGTAAAATAGATTACGTACATCCCCTGAAAAACAAAGCAAAACTAGAAGCCGGTAGTAAGATCAGTTTTGTATCCAGTGATAATGATGCAAAGTTTTGGAATGCCAGCAACGGCACACCTGTAAACGATGTGAACAAAACCAATCATTTTTTTTATAAAGAGAATAATAAGGCTGCTTATTTCAATCTTAGCAAGGCCTATAAAAAATGGAACTGGCAGTTGGGTCTTCGTGGTGAGCAAACAAATATTAAAACACACCAGGTAAAAGGAAATATTAGTTTTGATTCAAGTTATTTCCAGCTATTCCCCAGCGCCTACTTAAATTATCATATAAAAGAAGATCACACTATCGGTATATCTGTCAGTCGTCGCATTGACCGGCCGGGCTATTCACAACTAAACCCCTTTTTATTTTTAATAGATGTGACTACCTATTCCACGGGCAGGCCGGGTTTGAGGCCTCAGCTTACCTGGTCTTATGAACTCAACTATACATTAAAAAATTTAAATTTTACTTTGGGATATAGCCATACTAAAGACAATCAGAATATTGCTATAGCAAGGTTCAAAGATGTATTTCCCACTATACCTTCCGAAGAAAATGTTACTATACAAATACCTATCAACCTGGCATCGTCTGACTACTTTGGTTTAACTGTTGCCGCTCCCATTCGCATCAGGGCATGGTGGAATATGATCAATAATGGAAACTTGTATTACAACCACTTTAATGGTAACCTGGCCGGCTCTGTATTAAATAATGGCCGGCCTGCTTTTGATATGAGCAGCAACAATACATTCACTTTTAAAAAAGGCTGGAGTACGGAACTCAATGCCAGCTTTAATTCCGGCGGCCAATATGGCTTTATGGTTACAAAACCACAATGGGGCTTATCAACCGGGATACAAAAAAACATCCTTAAAAATAAAGGAACCGTCCGTTTTAATATAACGGATATTTTCTGGACCAATCGCCCGAGAGCTACAATCACCTACCCGGGAATTTATGTTGAAAGATGGCATGCTTTCAGGGAAAGCAGGGTTGCGTCACTCAACTTTACCTATCGGTTTGGAAGCAATAAAATACAGGGAGCCCGCCGCAGAAGCACAGGATCTGAGGAAGAAAGACAAAGAGCGGGCAATTAAATATATTAGTTTTCTCATGTGTGAACAACGGGCTGGTAGTCTTACCGGCCCTCTTTTTTATGCAAAGATTCTAACAGGTGCAAATGTGGCTGCATATTCTTCAAAGTATTTTTTTGCAAAAAGATTTTAAGATGTTTGCAAAAATGGCTGTAATCATAATAGCCGTATGCAGAAAAATGAAAGTCTCCGGGAGAATTGGCCAGGTGCGCCGTTGCCTTCCGGATACGCATCACCTGCAATGCCTGTTTACTGCTGATACCCGTACACATCTCAAAATATCTTTGTAGCGTACGGGATGAAATATTGTAACGTTCAGCTAATCGTTCAATAGATATATTAAATAGATTTTTTTGAAAACATTGATCCATTATTTCAATAACTATTTGAACGGGATGCAATGAACCCTTATAGCTTGCCAGTACAGATAAAAAATGGTTTGATAATTCAGTTGTCCTTTTTTCAAAAGAACCTGCAGCTTTTACTCTATCAATAACAGACCGGTTTAAAAGGTAACTCAATGGAAAAATAAAACCCTGGTATTCTGAAAAGTCAACTTTCTTTTCAAAAATAACGGGAGAAACTCTGAATTTGATACCAAAAAAATGGTTGCCTTGCCGGTGAAAACATTCAATTGCATTATACCTTGGAAGAAATCCATCCGTCTTCATATCAAACTTTTTATCGTTGACCTGCATTACAAAGGGTGTTCCCAGGTTAATGATATATGTATAGCCTATATTGGGAAACTGTGCATCAGAAAATCCTTCCGGATATTTTTTCCAAAGCCTGTCGAATCTCGTTTCCCAAAAAAAATCTATAAAATGAGATAGTTCGGCAGGTGGAGGTATGCGGTAATAATTATTTTCAAAATGGTCTATATGGAAAAACTCAATATGCTGCACGGAAGATTATATGTGCAAATGTAATTCCCTGTATTTGGTTTGATTCCTAAAGTGATCTAAAACTTCCCATTAAGCTATAACCAGCCTTAAAAGATTAGTTTAAAAAGATTAAACAGAACAAACTAAAGTTGATACAAAAAAAAAGGTCCTTCCGTAGAAACGGACTGACCTCTAACGATTGCTTGCCATATGAAAAATTTTCGAAGTATAATCTTAAAGCTGCTTGTCAGCTCTGTTTTTACAAATTGATTTATTACATTCCCTGTTCACAATTTTCCTTTGTATCTAATTTGTAAGAACTACACAAATGTAACCCGCCATGAATTACGTTGAAAATCAAAATATGCTGGTTTTGATGATACCAAAAGGATCACAAATCAATTAAAATCCTTACTGGTGCTACATTTCAATAAACATTATGCCTGATGTCCAACCGAAGTTACCGGGTTATTTTTCTTTCATTAACGAGGAAATAAAATAGGATAAATTAGCAAGTGATTAGTATATCCTTTAATTTAGCGGCCCTGACAAAAAAAAGGTCCTTCCGTAGAAACGGACTGACCTCTAACGATTGCTTGCCATATGAAAATTCTTAAGAGTAGAATTTGATATCCCGGATTTCCGGTATTTTTGCAGGTTCTTCTTTTAACTTTCGACCTCTAACTACTTGCCTTACAACGATTGCCTGCTATATGAACTTTTAAAGACAACACAAATGTAGGTTAGGTGGTAAGACACCACAAAACAACATGCAGGCGTTTTGCTTATATCAAAAGCATTCGGAAAATGCGTAAAACCTTACTGATGGCCTATTCCTTGAAAATATTTGCCCGATGTCCAACCGTTCTTATGACATATTGTTTCAACTGATCAGATCCCTGGAAAAAGCAGAAAAAAGGCATTTTAAGCTTTATATCAAACGAAGTTCCGCCAAAGAAGATCTTAAGATCGTTCGTCTGTTTGATATACTCGATATGCAGGAAGAATATGATGAAAAGTCTTTATTGAAAAAACTGCCTGGAACAGAAAAGCGACAGCTTTATAATCTGAAAACTCACCTGTATAAGGAGATCCTTGCAAGCCTCCGATTATTAAAAAGAGCTGATAGCCTTGACCTTCAGCTAAACGAGCAATTTGATTACGCTCATATCCTATATAAAAAAGGGCTATTTCAACAAAGCCTGAAAATACTGGAACGGGCGAAAGACATTGCCCGCACTCACCAGAAGTTTTATTTTTTGGTGCAGGTAATAGCTTTAGAAAAAAGAATTGAGAACCTCCACATAACTCAAAGTATCAAGAAACCGGGCCGATTTGCTGGCGCTGGAAGCTAATGAGGTTAGCCGTCACATAGATGAGGTTGCCCGCTTGAGTAATTTATCCCTTCAACTTTTTAGCTGGTTTACATTACATGGGCATGCCCGCAACGAAAAAGATGAAGCAGGAGTAAAGGCCTTTATGCAACAAAACCTGCCTCCCGGAAGCCACCAGCTAACCGGTTTCTATGAACAATTATACTTATTTCAGAGTTTTTGCTGGTATGCATTTATCCGCCAGGATTTTTTGCAGTATTACCGGTACGCAAGAAAATGGGTTGACCTTTTTCGCTCCCAGCCATTAATGATCAGGGTAGAAACGAGTCACTATATAAAAGGACTTCATTATTTATTAAATGCACATTTTGACCTTCGCAATTACAAAAGATTTGCAGAAACCTTGAAAGAGTTTGAGGACTTTTCGCAGACCAGCCGCGTTCAGGACCATGATAATTTCCGAATCCAGGCGTTTGTTTATTTAAGTACTGCAAAAATCAACCAGCATTTTATGATGGGCACATTTAAAGAAGGATTGATAGCCGTCCCGGATATAGAAGAAAAATTAAAAGAAAATGCTATTTTTCTCGATCAGCACCGGATAATGGTGCTCAACTATAAAATAGCCACTTTATATTTTGGAAGCGGCGATTACAGTACAAGCATAGACTATCTGCAAAAGATCATCAATGTATCCGGAGAATTGCGAACTGACCTTCAATGTTATTCCCGCCTTGTGCACCTGATGGCACATTATGAATTAGGTAATTATGAAATCCTGGAGTCACTGACAAAATCAGTATATCGCTTTATGGCGAAAATGCAAAACCTGACGGTGGTAGAGGAAGCCATGTTCAGGTTTCTCCGTCATTCTTTTTATCATATTCCTGCAAAAAAGTTGAAACCTGAATTGGAAATCTTTTTGCAAAAGATCAAACACCTTGAAAAAAGCCGGTTTGAGACAAGAGCCTTTGCCTACCTTGATATCATTTCATGGGTTGAAAGCAAGGTATATGCGAAACCAATGAGTGAGATCATACACAATAAATATCTCCGGAGCAAAAGAAAAATACTTCCGGTAAACTAACCAATAATAAAAATCTAAATTGAAAATTGTGAGGAATAGGATGAATAGTTTATTATGGCATCATTTTTTAGGTCACCGGTAAAGCAAATAATCGGAATGAAAAAAATCAAGACTCTGGCTTTCTTTAACCTCCTGGCTTTAATTTTCCATATTATTTTTTCATACATCACTCAATTAAAACTCAACAATAATCCCGACATAGGTCAAATTTCTGATAAGTACGATTCTGTTTTCACGCCGGCCGGTATCACATTCGCTATATGGGGCGTCATTTACGCAGCCTTGCTGGTTTTTTGCATCTACCACCTGGTTATGGCCTTCAGCCGTAGATTAAATCATCCGGCTAATAATGACATCAGCCGGATGGGAATTTGGTTTATTTTAAATAACCTGGCTGCTGTTGCCTGGATATATGTTTGGACAAATGAATTGATAACCGTTTCGCTGGGATTAATAATTCTCCAATTGCTTACGCTGATCTTTATAAACCTGCGGCTTGGTATTCACGATCCACACAAGGATTTAGCGTCTAAAGTATTTACTCAATTTCCACTTAGTATTTATTTTGGATGGCTAACGATTGCAACAATTGCCAATGCAAGCATTTATCTTTTGGACTTGGGATGGGATGGTTTTGGTTATAACCCGGTTTATTGGACCCGTATCATGATCGGTGTCGCTGTATTTCTAACATCCATAGTAGTATTTACCCGACGCAATGTATTTTTTGGGCTTGTTATCATTTGGGCATTGTATGGGATTATACTGAAACGCCAGACGGAAAATGCCTATTTATATACAGGAGTAATAAGAACAGCCTTGACAGGCGCAGGAATTGTTGGAATAGTATGCCTTATACAATTTATACAAAACCTTGGCTTAAAAAAAAATCCCTCAACATTTTCAAATTCCTCCTCCCCGTTAGAATAAAACTGATCTCTTTGATTTAAAAATAATTTTTTGTCATCCCTTTATTAATTGTCTGTCTTAATATAGCGAATGATATTATAATTATTTACAAACAAACCGCCAGCTCCGGGCATGGCTTCGTAAATTGCGCCTATGCAATCCTGTTTTTCCCCGGCAGTAAGGTGAGGGAGGCAAGCCCGGGATTGCCTGAACTATTATGCAGGATTATTTACAAGGATTAAATGAGCGGCAAAAAGAAGCTGTATTACACATTGACGGTCCCATTATGATAATTGCCGGTGCGGGAAGCGGAAAAACCAAAGTACTGACTACCCGCATAGCTCACCTGATGGCCAGCGGGGTTGATGCTTTTAATATCCTGGCCTTAACCTTTACCAACAAGGCGGCCAAAGAAATGAAAGAAAGAGTGGAAAAGATTTTGGGCAACAATGAAGCAAGAAATCTTTACATCGGCACTTTTCACAGTGTATTTGCACGAATACTTCGCACCGAAGCACCCCGGCTGGGTTATCCCAATAATTTTACTATTTATGATACCGATGATGCAAAAAGTGTTGTAAAGACAGTGATCAACGAATTGAATCTGGATGATAAACACTATAAACCCAGCTACAGTTTATAACAGGATATCAGCCGCCAAGAATGCATTGGTTGGCCCGGCAGAGTATGCAACTGATTATTACCTGCAACAGGAAGATATGCGGAGCAACCGTCCTGCAATTGCACAGATATATGATGCCTATGTAAAACGTTGTTTTAAAAACGGCGCTATGGATTTTGATGACCTGTTACTGAAATTTTATGAATTGCTGAAAAATTTCCCGGATAGCCTGAGCAAATACCAGCATAAGTTCAAATATATTTTAATTGATGAGTACCAGGATACCAATCCTGCCCAATATGAAGTAATAAAACTGCTGGGAGCCATGCATGAAAATGTGTGCGTGGTGGGTGACGATGCACAAAGCATTTATAGTTTCCGCGGGGCTACCATCCAGAATATTTTACAGTTTCAAAAAGATTATGATGAAGTGAAATTGGTGAAGCTGGAACAGAACTACCGCAGCACACAAAGCATATTGCATGTGGCCAATGAAGTGATCAGTAACAATAAAGGCCAGATAGAAAAAGTGTTATTTACCGAAAACTCAGAAGGAGAAAAGATAAAACTGGTTCGCACTTCCACAGATAATGACGAAGGGAAATTTGTGGCCGATACCATACAGGAACAAAAGCTGCGCAATCATTATAATAACAAGGACTTTGCCATTCTTTATCGCACCAATGCACAAAGCCGGGCATTTGAAGAAAGTCTGCGCCGGATGGGTATTGCTTATACCATTTATGGTGGTATTAGTTTTTACCAGCGTAAGGAAATAAAAGATATAGTAGCCTACCTGCGTTTACTTGGTCAATACACGAGATGAAGAAGCATTGAAACGGATCATTAATTATCCTGCAAGAGGCATTGGCAAAACAACGGTAGACAAAACCATTTTAATTGCTAATGAAAAAGATATCTCCATGTGGGAGGTGTTGGAAAATGCTTCTGAACATGGTTTCAGGGCCGGTACGTTGCAGTCAATAGAAGAATTTGTGACGATGATAAAAAGTTTTGCCAGCATGCTAAAAACAAAGAATGCTTATGAAGTGGCTTTTCATGTAGGAAAACAAACGAATATTATCAAAAGAACTTTTTAATGATAAGAGTACCGAAGGAGTACAACGCTATGAACATATACAGGAATTACTAAACAGTATAAAAGAATGGACCGAAAGTCCCGATAATGAGGAAGGAGAATTGGTTGATAAAAGCTCTTGGTTCCTATTTGCAACAAATCACACTGCTTACAGATGCAGATAATAAAGACCCGAATGCAGATACCGTAAAATTAATGACGATTCATGCCGCAAAAGGATTGGAATTTAGTTGTGTATTTGCTGCCGGTTTGGAAGAAATGCTTTTCCCCAATGCCATGAGCATAAATACCAGGGAAGAACTGGAAGAAGAAAGACGCTTGTTTTATGTAGTGATCACCCGGGCTAAAGCCAGGCTATGGATCACATATGCCAATACCCGGTACAAGTTTGGATCGTTGGTACAAAATGAACCCAGCCGTTTTATTGATGAACTTCCTGATAAATATCTTGACAGAAGTTTCGCTGGCACCGGATCCAAAGGACAAGCGGGTTTTGCTACATCTGCATACGAGAGGATGAATGGCGGCTGGGGAGCTGCAGCCCAGGCAGAAAAAAGATATGGACCGTCACCAAATAAAAAGAAGGTAGAAACCCCGTCTTATTTAGGTCCAAAAACCGCTTACCAGAAAGTAGTCGAACATAAACCTTCTTCTGATTTTGTGGCTAGTGACACTTCAGGTTTGCTGCCAGGTCAAAAAGTAGAACATCAAAAATTTGGTTTTGGTGAGGTGATGAAAATGGAAGGAGCTGCTCATAATCCTATTGCCACAGTAAAGTTTGACCAGAATGGAGAAAAAAAGATCATGCTGAATTATGCGAAGTTGAGAATTATTGAATAAAATCGCCGGCTAGCTTAACATTTTCATGACGCCGTTCCTATACAATTTTCCAATCGGAATTTCTGTTGAAGAAACCTCTATCAGTTCTGAAGTGAATGACTTTATTTTATCAAGAGATACAATAAAAGAACGATGAGTACGGATAAAATTTTTTTCAGGCAGCATCGCTTCTACTGAACTGATAGATTGTTTAGTGATAATAATCCCGTGGCAGGTAATAATTTTTATATAATCTTTCATACTTTCTATATAAAAAATATCCTGTAACATTACTTTTACCATTTTCCGTCGGCCCTGAAATAAACAAAAGATTCACTCTTTTTATCATCAGATGCTGCCGGCACTTCGCTTTTCAATGCCACTTGTTGGTATGCCTTATTAACGGCTTTTAAAAACCGATCGAAAGGAACAGGTTTCATCAGGTAATCAATCGCATCCAGTTCATATCCTTCCAGTGCATATTCAGAGTAGGCAGTTGTAAAAATAACTTTAGGATGTACATTTAAAGTTTTTAAAAAATCATTGCCATTCAATTGCGGCATGCGAATATCCAGAAAGAGCAGATCTACCGGGTGTTGATGCAGAAAGGTAAAAGCCTCAATAGCATTAGCACATTCCCCTTCAAGTTGCAAGGTGGGCACCTGTTCTATATATCGGCGTATGATTTCTCTTGCCGGAGGCTCGTCATCCACAATAAGGCATCGTATGGTGTTTTTTTCAAGCATGAATGGGCAATTGCTGCACAACAGTTGAATTTTGAATAACTGTTTTTATTTGGTCCAATTTAATTTTTAAATTGACTATAAAGACTTCCTCCTCGTCAGTTATTAATAACTCATATTTGTCGGGGTACAATAAGTTTAGGCGTTTCTTTACGTTTTGCAATCCTATGCCTGGCTGAGGATCTGCTTTCAATCCTTGCAATTTTCCATTGAGCAGTTTCATGCTCATCATCGTTTCCTCTATATGTATTTGTAAACTTATCCAGGGTTGATCCAGCATATGGCTTGTACCGTGTTTAAAACAATTTTCTACAAGTGGCAACAATAATAAAGGAGTGATATAAAGATCATCCGTTTTTTCAGGCAAGTCAAAATGTACATCAAGTTTATTACCATACCGAACCTGCTCCAGGTTTATATAATCTTTCAGCATTTTAAGCTCCTTGCTTAAAGGGACTATGGGCTGATTTCCTTCATATAAAATATACCTGAGAATATCCGATAATCTTGTCAGCATATTTGAGGCGACGGGTGAGCCATGTTGTGTATAAGAATATATATTATTAAGCGTATTAAATAAAAAATGCGGATGCACCTGTGCTTTTAACAATTGAAGCTGTGATTCAAGATTCTCCTTTTGCAATTGTATATTCCGCTGTTCCTTTAAATAATAGTATTTCATTATTTTAATGGCCGCAGCCAGCCCTCCAATTGTAATGCCTCCCCTTAGCCCCGCAAGTAATGAATAGTAGAACGAGGCATCTTTCGGACGAATATTTAATCTCAATCCTGCATCCAGCAAAAATTTTCTGCCCGGCGTCAAAACAAAATTCGTTATTAATGAAGCTATAGTTGCGGTGATGATACATAACAAGAAAACCCAAAGCGCTGTCTTCAGGTATTTGTTCTTCACCATAAACCTGGGAATTACAAAGTACATGAGTGAATAAGCAAAGAAAATATGCGATGGTAAAAAAATAAATGAATCCGTCAGGGAAATGAGCAATCCCTTTCCATATCCTATGTTAAGAGAAGATGGCATAAAAGCATATAAAAAACCACAAAAAAGCCACCAGGATCCCCAAAAGATCAAGTGCCTGGCAAAGCGGTATTTCCTGCTATCCGAAAATATAAAACGATATCGCTCCATACTCTTATTTCTAAATTTACAAAGCTTCAGGAAGTAAAAGGGCATTTAGCTTACAATATCGCCAAACGGTCTGATTTGAATGATGAACGACTTTAATCGAAAAAAAAGACCCCGTCCTGCTTAATAGACGGGGCCCATTACGAAAACTAAAGATCTCTGCTTTTCAGAGAACAGATTTAACCCTGGATAGCTCTTCATCGGTAGGTAAATTCTCTTTTCTTTTTTCCCATGCTATAAATGAAGATTCCAACACTCTCTTTAATTTCAATTTTATGCTTCGCCTATCAGGATTCATCTTTACGCCGGTCAGGCTTTCCTTATACAATAATTCATTATCATTATTATAAAACCATATCACATGGTTTAATGGACTATGAATATTGTTTTCAATTACCCAATAGCCTTTATCCGAAACAAAGCGGTGGTTTTTGGATATTAAATCCTGGGCATAAACGCCTGAGGTCAACAGGCTGAAGAATATGATTATTCTGCATGTGTTTAATATCTGCTTCATAGTTTAATTTTTTAAGGCCGCATTACAGGCACATAGTTTAAATGTTTTTGCTTCAATAAAAATAAAACCAGGAAATCCTGAAAATTTTGAATTCGGCCCGTTGCACCTTTAAAAGCTACAGAACGTTGTATTATAGAGACAAGTAGCGTTTTAGACGGGAAAGGCCTTTTGTCGTCGCCGGATAATTGAAACCATAAAAATTGACCTTTGAAATTACAATCCCGTTTATTTATGCACAATTTGTAATACTTGGAACAACATTTGGTATGTGAAAGCCGAAAAGTTCCCGGAAGGGGTAAAAACGAATTACGATGGGTAACGACAATCACATACAGGGCAAACAATCCTGTTATTTTATCACCTTTAACACAGCAGACTGGGTAGATGTATTTATCCGCCCTGTGTACAAACAGGTGATCGTCCATACCCTTAATTATTTTATAGACAATAAAGGATTGATCGTACATGCCTGGTGTCTGATGACCAACCATCTTCACCTGTTAATCCAGGCAAGAGAAGGCTTTGTAATTGCGGAAATCGAAAAAGAATTTAAATCTTTTACTACCACTAAAATTCTTGAAGCTATCGATGCAGAACCTGAAGCCAGGAAGGATTGGATGCTTAAACGATTTGAAAATTTTAGTAACTTAATGGGCCTGGTGAAGAAATATCATGTATGGCAAAGTTCCAGTAGCCCGGCCTATATTGATATCAGGAAAACCGACACACTGGTTGATTATTTTTCATTCATACATGAAAATCCTGTCAGGGACAGGTTTGTTGATACCGCGGTGGATTTTTCTTATAGTTCCGCCAGGGACTACGCCGGTATGAAGGGCCTGGTAAACATAACTAAACTTACAGCCGTTGAACAGCAATTGGCTGCTGCTGAAAGTTTAAACAGCAATTTTTTTGTCAAGTACATTCGTAATTGACCTCCTCTTATTTTTATTTTTTTTCTCCCTCTTTTAAACCAATCATTCGTTAACGGGTCTTTAACTAAGCCTGCAGGCAAAATTTCATAAACAATTTTTATCCGTGATTTGAACATAGAGAGCAAAACAATCTCTTTGTGTATAGAGACCTTTTTTTAAACTATAAACAACATACCATGAAAACAATTCAAAAAGTAATGACAACTGTAATCGCATCTGGAATATCTGTCTTTTCATTTGCTCAGGTAAACCTGGGATTGCAGTCAACAACCCAGGCAGCTGTGAATGCAACAGCTACAACAACTGCTGCTACATCTGCTGCCACAAAAGCTACCACAGTGGCCACACAGGCAACAAGTGCAAGTGTAAATGCGGGTCTGAATAAGACATCGCAGATCAAAACCAGCAGTTCTGCTGCGGTAAACAACAAAGGCAACCAGGCCGTGGCAACCAGCGATAATGTAAAAACAAACGTAAAGAAATCTGCGAATGTAAATGCAGGTGCTAACGCTTCTTCATCTTCAAATACTCAGGCCCAGGCAGGAAATAATAATGCAGGCCTGAATACAAACAGCAAAACAAATGCAAATGCAAATGTCAACGGTGGACAGATGATTGAACAATCAGAAAACGCAACAAAGACAACTACAAAATCCACTGTTGCAACCGCACAATCTGTTAAAGGGCAGGCAAGTTCTGAAATCAAATCAGATGCAAAAATGGCAAATCAAACTGTTGCATCTAAAAAGCCTGAAGCAGGTAGCCAGGTTTCAGCAGAGGCAAGAACCGCTACCAAGGCCAATGTGCAAGCTAAATAATCCGTAATGGTTCTTGGCTATTTTGCAGGGAAGAAGGTAATACCAGATCAGAAAGATGAGTTATGCAACATTCTTTCTTCCCTGCAATTATTTTGATCAGATAAAAACTGTAAAACCGTAAGCTATGAAACAAGTGTTTAAAAATTTTATTGCCATTGCACTTTGCTTTGCTTCCTCTTTACTTTACGCACAACCAGATTCTACCTCAAAAAAAATCGGTTTCAAATTGGGAACTTATTTTAATAGTAATCTCAATTATTTTGGGCGTAGTGATAGTTTGAAAAGCAGTGGAGTATTCCCCATGGCGGAACTTTGGTTCAAGAACAAATTTTACATAAACGCCGCTCCGGTATTTACCCACAACAGCCTTTCCGGTTTTCAATATGCCGGTACGGTGGCCACTGCAGGTTATGCATATAACAATGGAAAATCGGCAGGCCATTTCTATTTGGTAAAACCCATTTATAAGGATAACAGCCAGCTGGTTCAGTCTACTTTAAAGGCACAGGCAGCAGCCAATTATTCATTGATAAATAGTATTGTAAATGTGACAATAGGAACTGATGTAAAATTTAGTGGTGACCTGGACTATGGATTAACCGGTGGTGTTGATCATATATTCAAAAAGAAGCTGGTAAATAATTCGCTTCTGATCATTGATCCCTCAGCCTATATTTATGCAGGTACCCAAAAATTTACCAAAACTTCCAGAGAAAAAACGGGCTCGCCGATATTACCCGGCCCTGATCGCTTAATTACTTCTGAAGTAAAAAAAATGAATATTCTTTCTTATGAATTTTCAGTACCCCTAATTTATAGCTCAGGCAAATGGATGTTATTAGCCATTCCCTCATATGTAATACCCCAAAACCTGGTTAAATCAGAAAGCCGACCTGACCTTAATGAAAGAGGCAAAGAAATGTTTTACGTAACAATTGGCGGAAAGATAAGTTTGTGATCTGTTGTATGCTGTTGAATAAACACTCTGCGCAACAATGATCCAAAGATTGAAATAAGGGTTACTAATAAATTGCATTGGGTTGGAAATTTTAAATACTAAATATTGCTTATAATAATCAAAGTGAAATTACCTCCTCTATTAAGTTGCCGGATTAACATTTTTAAGAAGCGGCTACCAATTATATTTGCCTTCAATAAACTACCAAATAAGGCCGCTCCTTCATGTCGTCCCGTAAAAAAAAGAAACTATCCCGATGGGTTATTGGCCTCAGCATTATGGCCCTTGTGGTGCTTGCAGGGTGGTTATTATTGCAGTGGACCTTATACAGTAAATCCAAATTCACCCGGTATCCCGAATTCGGCATCGGAATTCCAAATGACTACCTTATACACGGTATTGATGTGTCAAGGTATCAAAGCCTGATTGCCTGGGAAGAAGTGAAGGCTATGAATGTAGATAACATAAGGGTAAGCTTTGCCTTCATGAAGGCAACAGAAGGAATTGGCAATGTGGATCCACAATTCCGGCGGAACTGGAGAAAAGCAAAGACCAATGAGATTATCCGCGGTGCCTATCATTTTTTTATTGCAAGCAAAGACGGCAAAACTCAGGCAGAGAATTTTATTAAAAGGGTTGACCTGGAACCGGGCGATCTTCCTCCCGTTTTGGACGTTGAGCAACGTAACGGTGTTTCGAAGGCCCAGTTACAAAAAGAGGTAAAAAAATGGCTGCAAGTGGTGGAAGCTCATTATGGCGTGAAACCGATCATTTATACCAATGTTGATTTTTATAAGCAGAACCTGGGCAATGAATTTGACATATATCCCCTTTGGGCTGCCCATTATTACGAACAACATAAACCCCGCATCAACCGCGAATGGGTTTTCTGGCAACATAATGATGGCGGCAATGTAAATGGCATTCTCTCTAAAGTTGATTTTAATGTCTTCAACGGTGATTCAATTGCTTTTAAAAAATTATTGATTCCATACTGAGTAATGGGTTTAGATTTGAATAATGCCCGGTAATTCACCCGGCACTAGCAACGAATAAGTAAAAACCAAAATATGGAACAGGGTTGGGATCCTGAAGTCACCAGATATTTCAAAAAGATAATCAACACAATTGCTTTCGGGTTATTATGGATGATGTCGGTATTGACAGCAGGATTTTATTTTGGATTGGCCTATCATCCGGTTATTCTTTATACTATCCTATTTTATGCCGGCTTTATTATCAGCTTGCTTTTATTAATCCGTTATTATCTCCATTTATGGAAAAAATAAAATCAACTTATATCATCTTCCGGCCTAATTTTTTGTATCCAATATGATTGGTGCATTCCCTTTCCCCATAATAATCACTTTTGCATTTGGCGATTTAGCCAGTTCCAGGTATGCCTTGATCTGTTCATACTGTAATTGCTGAGAAGTAAGTCCTATATTAATAATTCGCTGGTAATCCGCTATACCCTGCGCCTCTACCCTTTTTCTTTCCGCTTCCTGGGTTTCTTTCAACAAAACAAATTGCATTTTTTGTGCATCCTGTTCTGCATTGATCTTTTGTTCAATAGTTGCACGTACAGATTGAGGCAGCGTTATGTTTCTTACAAGTAATTGTTCCAGAATCAGACCTCTTTTCTTAAAATCATCATCAATACTTTTAAAAATACGTTGCTGAAATTCATCTCTTTTATTTGAATAAAGCGATACCGCCTCATAGTAAACCGAATTATCTCTGATCTTGGTTCTTGTCAGCGGGCGAACAATTTTGTCTGTATAATCCATTCCTGTTTCACGGACCAGTTTGGGAGCTTCTGAAGGAAGCAGTTTATAAAGTACGGTAAGATCGATGGTTACTTCCAGTCCGTCAGCAGTTAATACGCGGATGGCATCATCTCCTTGTTGTATACTTTCATCCTGGACGCCACTCATTGTGTAGTTCTGAGTTTTTATATCTAACCGCCGTACTTCCACCAAAGGATTAATAAAATTCAGACCGCTGCTCAGAACATCGTTCTGAACCTTTCCAAACAACGATTTAACGCCCACCTGGCCGGCCTCTATTTGCACAAAACATTTTACCAGTATTCCGATAACCATCAGAAATACAGCAACCACCCGAAGAATTTTTGCATACCGTGCAAATTGATAATTTTTTTGTAAAGCAAATCCTGCAATTAAAACCAGGATTCCTAAAATAAATATTGGCATATAAAAAAAATTTAGTTTAAAAATATTTAACTACTATGATCAACAATGATCAGCCACCTGCTTTGTATTTTTTGTAAAAGCAATGTATAGTGTCCGCTCAATTTACCGAGGCTTCGATCCAGTTTCCATTTACCTGCCACCTGGAAATATTGATGGGAAAGTCGTTTAACTAAAATAATATCGAATGAAAGTTTCCCCATCGCTGTTGTATCAGGATAATTCTTTTTATAATTATTCAAAGTGTTGACCCAGCCATAGGTAACACCATTTTTTCCGATAAACATTAGTGAATCACTTTTCCAATACGTTTTCATAAATCCTTCCATATCTCCTTTGTTCCATGCCTTTGTTTGCTCATCAAGCAGTTTACGTACAGCCAACTCGTCTTTGCCGGAGTCACGGCCAACAACCACCGATTGAGCCGGACTATATATAGATAAAAAGATAAAACTAAAGACTAACAACTTTTTCATTACCGGGTGTTTGATTTGAAAATAGGCTAAATAATAAACAAATCAGTAATTAACTGAGTACAGAGATCAGGGCGCAATATGATAAAAGGAAAATTAAAGGTGGCGGAGGAAATAAAAATAAGAGTAACCTGTTTATTTCACTTCATAAAGAATGCAAAATACGAAATGCAAGTCAAACTTAATCAATTTATCATTGGTAACTTCGTGTTATAAATTTGAATTATGTCAAAAAAGACGATGATTTACGTTGGTTTCTTCGTTCTCCTGGTCAGCATTTTTTATATAGTGGTAAGGCCATGGATCAAAAAAAATGATACCATTTCTCCCATACAACCCTTTTCATTTATAAACCAGGATGGCAAAATTATTTCTGATAAAGATGTAGAAGGAAAAGTATATGTGGCAGAATATTTTTTTACAACCTGCCCTGGCATTTGCCCCACGATGAATACAAATATGAAAAGAGTGTATGAAAAATTTAAAAATGAAAAAGATTTCCTGATCCTTTCTCATACCTGTCGATCCGGAAAGGGATTCAGTTCCTGTATTAAAAAAATATGCTGATTCAATGGGTGTCAACACGGCGAAATGGATATTCCTGACCGGGAGAAAAGACAGTTTATATACCACGGCAAGGATCAGCTATACGATTGATGATCCTGCTAATAATCTGAAAAACATCGAGGATGATTTTCTACATACACAATTCTGGGCACTTGTAAATAAGAAAGGTGAGGTGAAGAAAGTATATGATGGATTAAAGGAAAGTGAAATCAATGCGATGATAAAAGAAATTAAGAAAATGCTTAAGTTGCTAGAATGGGAATGAATACAGATATAAAGAGAAATATTAAAACGCAGCCAGCTAAGTGTATACAGCGAGTCGGGAAAAAATACTTGCATCTTTTCCTGGACCATGCCGGAGCATTGGCCCATGGTGATATTGAAAAAAAAGCGGGTGAAAAATTTGACAGGGTAACCGTGTACCGAACCTTGCAGGCTTTTGTAGAAAAAGGAATTATTCATACAATTCCTACTGCTGATAATTCCATCCGGTACGCACTGTGTAAAGATGATTGTGAAGAAGGCCATCATCATGACCATCATATTCATTTTGTCTGCAGCCATTGCAAAAATACTTATTGCCTTGATGATATTGTAACACCGGATATCAAATTGCCGAAAGGATATTCATCCACACATATCGAAGTAGTGGTAGAAGGAATTTGTAAAGAATTGCAATTAAGACAAGCGCTACAATACGCTAATTCCTAGCTATAAAAAAAAGCCCCCGTGTAGAAACACGGGGACTTAGGTTAAGGCTCTGATTAGTAGCTATTTTATAATATCGTTTAGTTTTTTGCAGGATTCAAATGTAATATGAGTATTTGATATTTCCGAATTTCATGCAATACCACATTAATGGTATTTTTATCATTTTTTCTGAATTGCATCCAGTTCCTGCTTTACAAATTGCATTAACCCGCTGATATGATGCGGGTGAAAAATCGAATTCCAGTCCGGCCGCCTTAAAAAGTTCAGGCAAAGTCCGGGTGCCTCCCAGGTCAAGTGCTGACATATAATTATCAATGGCTTTGTCCGGATCTTGTTTATATTGTTGCCATAGCCCGATAGCTCCCAGTTGAGCAATTCCATATTCGATATAATAAAAAGGCACTTCAAACAGGTGTAACTGTCGCTGCCAGGAGATAAGCCGGTATTCATCCAGCCCGGAAAAATCAATTACCGGAGAAGAAAATTCATTCCAGAATCTCCAACCATTTTTCAGCTCTTTCGTTCTTCTGTATGATTGGGATTTTCATATATCCAATGCTGAAATTTGTCAATAGTAGCGATCCAGGGAAAAATAGTAATCACCCTTTCCAGTTGTTGTTCTTTTGCCCGGTTCAAGTTCTTCCTCATTGTCAAAGTAAACCTTCCAGTGATCCATGCTGAAAAGCTCCATACTCATACTGGCTACTTCTGCTATTTCAGTTGGGTATTCTTTAAAACTGTGCAGTTCCAGATCGTGAGAAAGAAAAGAATGAATGGCATGTCCGCCTTCGTGAACCATGGTTGTCACATCATCAAGTTGTCCTGCAGCATTCATAAAAATAAAGGGAGCTCCGCTTTCAGCCAAAGGACAATTATATCCACCGGGAGCCTTTCCTTTCCTGCTTTCCAGGTCAAGGTGGCCCATGCTTTTCATTTTTTGCAGGCAATCTCCAAAGAAAGGACGAAGCTGGTTAAAACATTGAATCGTTTTTTCAATCAGTTCCTCTCCGGTTTTAAAAGGGCGAAGTGGTTTTATGCCGGCTGGTTCCGCTTCAATATCCCAGGGACGAAGTGTATCCAGACCCAGTTTTTCTTTTTTTATCTCATAAATCTGGTTTACCAAGGGCATCACGTGTAACTTAACAGCTTCATGAAACTGGTAACAATCTTCTTTTTTATAATCAAATCGGCCCAATTCAGTAAACCTGAAATCACGATAATTTTCAAATCCTGCATTCAAGGCAACCTGGTGACGTTTTTTCAATAAAGATGAAAAAAGATCATTCAAGTGCCGTTTTATCCTGCAACCTTCTTTCACTGATCTTACGATAAACTTCTTCCCTCAGTTTTCTGTCAGGATCTTCTAAAAATTTTGCTGCTTGCTGTAAAGTATATTCCTGTCCGTTTACTTCAATCGTCATTTTTCCGGCAATCATACCAAACTGTTGCGCTTCAACATTCATTTCTGCCTGTAATGGAATATTGTCTTCCCGAAACAGGTCAATATTCTTTTTTACATTACGCAGATAAGTAAAGAATTTATCATGATCCAGTTCTTTTGTAAAAGATGAATCGACCAGTTTCCGGTTCAACTTATCAGCATACGGCTGGATCTTAGGCTGGATCTCCATCATAAAAAAATTGAAGGCATTCTTCCAACTCTTTATTTTCCGTATCACAGGTCATTTTTATCTGCCGCCAGCAAGCATCTTCACTTATTGCCGCTTCCACTTCATTGATATCCTTCAACCATTGCTTCCAGGCTTAGCTGCTGAATCAATATTCCTTTCAGCAAGCTCTTGAAAATAAGATTCTATTGATTTCCAGTCTTTGAGTACAAAATCTGCAGGTAAATAGTGCCGGGGTAGTCTTTTTTAATATCAGCGGTATATTTCATGTCTCAGGTCGTTAAAAAAATATAAAAGCTACCCTGATACTGTCAGGGTAGCCAGGATAAAAAAATTGTTTATTTCTTCTTTGGAGCAGCTTTTTTCTTTGGTGCGTCTTCTTTTTCTTTTTTAACAGAGGTGGTGCTCTCTTTTTTTGGTGCTGCCTTCTTCTTTGCTGGTTTTTCTTCAGTTTCCTTCTTGTTAGTCGCTTCCCTGGTTTTTGCAGTTTCTTTGGATGCTGTAACCTCTTTTGCCTTTGAATCTTCTTTTGCTTTAACAGGCTTTTTAGCAGGTTCTTTTTCTTTCACTTTCTCTTCCACTAATTCTTCTTCTCTCTTCTGCCGCTTGCTCTGACAATTTGATCTCAATATTTTTCTTTTTAAGGATCTCAAACCATTTAACCATTTTTTTAAGATCGCTTGCATACACCCTTTCAAAGTCAAGGTCCGGATACGCTTTTTCAAAATATTTTTTCAATTCACCGTTGTCTTTTCCATCTGGCAAGGAACCCCCGGCTTTTTCCATGGCATGAAAAATATCTACCAGGTTTACATTATCCCTCACTGTATACACTTCTATACTTTCCAGATGAGAAAAATTGTGGATGCGGGATAGAGGCGAATTTGGTGCTGTTGTCTTCCAGTGACCGGACAATAGCTCCATCTGTTTTACTGTTTACCAGTTCATATAACCCGGGCAGACCTGTTACTGCAACTAATTTACTGTATTCCATACGTCTTTTTGTAATTAAGGAGGTGCAAGATAGCCCGAAAAATCAAAATGAGGGTCTGTAAAATAAAGCCGGTTATTGAACATAGAACCCTTAACAATAACTACAGGGTATTAAGTAAAACACCGCATCCTGAATACTTTTTACCATTATATTCAAGACTTATGCTGTAAGCATATGCATTATCACTCATACCATCGCTGCAAAATTGGGGGGTAATTATGATATCCAGCTTTGATGTGCCAGATTCTATGTGATATTCCTGGTTGTCATTTAGTGAAGTGGGCGCAATATAGGTGCCGATGAAAGGCTCCTTCATATCCGGATTATTAAAAGTTATTTTATTGCCCTTATCAATTTCCAGGCTCCAGAATGGTTCATTACCTAAGCCGATAAAATCAACACCGGCATCTGTTTTTTCCTTCCAATTCTTTTTATCTGCTAACAGTTTCCGGGTAAGCACATACTTATGTCCCAGGTTTCCGCTGATTCTGTTTCCGGCATGATCCAACTGCAACAAGTTTTCCCCTTCACTGAGATAACTTACAACCGGGTCATTGTTTTCATACAATTCTATTTTTCCATTTTCCATTTTCCAGGAGCCATTGGTACGTTGAACTTTATCCTCTTTTTTTGAATAAACCTCCTCCAGCCGGTAAGTCATATCGGGGTTAAGCAGGAGATGAGTAATAATGCCCGGGCAATCGGCACAGGGAACAAAGCCACTGTATAATCCGGTTGACCGCAATGCCAAAGAATCTATTAAAACGAGTTTGGAATTGATGGAATCTCCCTTGCTTTCGGTTTTATTTGCACCATTATTACAGGCCCAGAAAAACAAAGAATAAATAAGCAGGGTATACATTATCTTTTTCATCGTTTTATAGTTTTCCTAAAATTATATAATTTCTAACTCCATACATTTATTCTTTATCGCGGATATATGTTACTGGCTGGTAAGGTGTGGGCAAGGAAAAAGCCGGTGGCCGGTCTGCAAGATTTTTTCCGTAATATCGTTATAAATAGTTCAGGGTTGAATGAATGAATGGTCACTTATAGAGCAATTAAAGCAGGGAAATCAGGAAGCGTTCAAAACTATAGTTGACACCTGGCAAAATATGGTTTATAATACGGCCATTGGCATTGTAAAAAATGCAGAAGATGCAGAGGATATTGCCCAGGAGGTCTTTGTCCAGGTTTTTCAGTCTATTAGTTCTTTCAAAGGAGATTCAAAATTTTCAACATGGCTTTACCGGATCGCTATTACAAAATCCCTTGACCATGAGCGCCGGAAGAAAAGAAAAAAAAGATTTGCTTTTGTAAAGAGCCTTTTCGGGGAGGAAAGTGAATTATTGTTTCACCCTCCTGATTTTAACCATCCGGGAATTTTATTGGATAAGAAGGAAGACGCAGTTATTCTATTTAAAGTTATTGATAAATTGCCTCTAAATCAGCGGATCGCATTTACACTCCACAAAATAGAGGGGTTGAGTTACCAGGAAATAAGTGAAGTGATGAAAACAACCCTTTCATCTGTTGAATCGTTGATACACAGGGCTAAAAATAACCTTCGGAAGCAACTTGAGGCCTATTTTAAGGAAAATGAATAAACAAAGGTTTTTTACCAAATAAGCGTCAAACCAAACATATGAAGCAAAAAAAGACCATAGAAGAAAGAATTGAGGAGACTTTGAACAGTTTTGATGGGATTCAGCCGGCAAGTCCACAGCCCTGGTTGTTTACCCGCATTAAAGGGAGGCTGATGAAAATGGAAGAAAAAACAATTTGGGATATGATGAGTACATTTCTTTCAAAACCAACTGTAGCAATAGTGGCATTATGCCTGATACTTTCGTTAAATGGTGTTTTTCTTTTTCAGCAGAATAAGGAATCTTCTGCATTAATAATTCCTAATCAGAATGAACAGCCCTCAGACAGTGAATCGTTGATTGCCAGCAGCAGCAGCTTTGATTATGAAACTCTTGTACAGCCATGAATAACCCCCGAAACAGGAACTTACTGATCATCATAGGTGTCCTTTTGCTTACCAATATTGCAGTTTTGGTTTATTTTTTTTCCGATAGGGATGGAAAATCCTCCAGCCGCAATGAAGAAAAAGATCGGGGAAATATGGCGGAGATGCTTCAGAAAGAAGTTGGCTTTACTGACGAACAGACCTCCAGTTACAAACAACTTAAATCTCTGCAAAAGCAAACCATCAAACCTATGTATGATGATATGAGAAAAGCAAAAGATAGCTTATTCCGCTTATTGAGTTATCCGGGTACCAGTGATTCTTTACTCAACAAGGTTTCTGATGAAATTGCTCAAAGACAAAAAGCTCTTGATTTGCAGACTTTTAATCATTTTAAGAAAATAAGGACTCTTTGTACACCAGACCAGCAACCGAAATACGACTCCATGGTACTCCGGATGTTCCGCCGAATGGGAAAACCTTCTCATTCCAATGAAAAAGAGAAATCGAAATAAATACGCATTTAGTCTTTTTTTACCGTCCCATCCATTCTTTAAATGCGGCCACATTTTCCTGGCTTATGATTATTTCATCGTTGATGGCCGGCTCTAATTCTAATTGAAGTTTACTCTTGGGATAGGATTTTATTTTAGTGATAGCATGTTGCTGAACAAAATATTTCCGGTTTATTCTGTAAAAGTTCGCCGGGTCCACCTGTTTCTCTAATTCTGAGAGTGATTGATCCACAATGAACTTTTGATTCTTATTATCTACCAGGCATACCAATTTATGTGTGGCATAGAAATAGGCAATATCTTCCGTTTTTATACTGACATAATCCATTCCACGTTTTACCAAAAATCTTTTCTTATATCCTGAATCTACAGAATGCCTTTGCCATTGCTGCAATAGCTGAAATTGAGTAGAAAAATGCAGTTTTAAATTATCATATTTACCCAAAGCCATTTCTAATTTTTCCTGCTTAACCGGCTTTAGCAAATAGTCAATACTGTTGAGCTCAAATGCTTCCTGCCAATACTCATCATACGCCGTGCAAAAAATAACCGGGCTAATGATTTTAATCTCGTCAAAAATTTTGAACGAAAGTCCGTCACCCAATTCTATATCCATAAATAACAACTCGGGTTGTTCATTTTTCTTCAGCCATTCCAATGAGGAGCCGATACTGTCTAGTACTGCCACTATTTCGATAGTGGGGTCGCTCTTTTTAATAGCATTCATTAATTTTTCGGCAGCTGGTTTTTCGTCTTCAATGATGATCACTTTCATATCCGGAATAATATTACTTTTTCTAAAAATGAAGTTCCTGATCCTGGTTTACCACATCCTTTAATTAATCATTAATACTGGCAGAATCACTTTATAAATACCTTCTTCTTCTATTATTATTATTTTCTTACCGGTGGTAAGTTTATAACGTTCCTGCAGGTTTTGCAATCCAATTCCCGATGATGGCTTTCGCAATTTTTTTTTCCTTACCGTATTATAAATGATCAACTGATCATTTTGACAGCTCAATAAAAATTTTCAATGGTGTCTTTTCGGAAAATTCATTATGCTTAATGGCATTTTCTGCCAGTACCTGGAGGGATATGGGTGGAATTAAATAATGCTCCTGCTTCATTGCATCCATTGACACTTCCAGTTCAATTGCATTTTCAAATCGTATTTTCAATAAGGAGAAATAGGCTTGCAGAAATTGCATTTCTTCCTTCAACAATACAAGCCCCCTGGCCTTATTCTGTAAAATATATCGATATACATCAGCCAGGTTGTCATTGAATAATTTAGCCTTAGCCGGTTTCTCTTCAATTAAATGACTTAAAGTATTCAGTGAATTAAAAATAAAATGAGGATCTATCTGGTTTTTTAATGCCTCCAGTTCTGTTTCTGCTTTGGCTCTTTCCAGTTGCTCATTCTTCATCATTTCACTTTCCGTTTCCTTTACTAAAAAAACAGTTTCATAAACATGGGTAATGAATATAACAGCCACAAGGATGATCAGGGTAGATTTCCAGATGATATTCCAGTTGTTATCACCATTGCCAAAAAAATTATACCAGCCTACTAATAATAATATGCTTACCGGGATGGTATAAAATGCAATGCTGAAAAGCAATACCAAAACTTTTTGTAGGGGTTTATTATGCCAGTCAAAATAGCTCCGCATAGAAAAATGCAGGTACCTGTTGCCCTGCCATATCACGGCCGCAATACCGATCGTATATAAGAAACTGAGCTTTATCTGCCAGTTTGAAAAATTGTATGTATTGATCATCCCAGTGATAATGGGAATAATAATACCGAAGGCCGGCACCAATACCAGGCGGAAACCGATATCCCTGACATAGGCATACTCGTTTGGCCCCGTCGCTGACTTTTTTATGTTCATCGCTTCTTTTTCCAATTTCACTCTTTTTGCTATTGCCATGTAAAATTTAGAAAATAGATTCGATAAACCACTTTAATCAATCACCTAAATTATTTTTTTTATGGATATGAGTACAATTAACTGGCTGGCCGTTTTAGTAGCTGGTATATCATCTTTTGTTGTTGGAGGTATCTGGTATTCACCCGGTTTATTTGGAAAAGCCTGGATGAAAGATAGTAACCTTACTGAAGAAGATATTAAAAAAGGAAATAAAGGAAAAATATTCGGCTGGACCTTTATTTTTTCGCTGTTGATGGCTGCTAATCTCGGCATGTTCCTGGCCGATACACCTCCTGAGTGTACAGGCAACTGTGCCCACCACACCGATATTGCCTGGGGAGCCACTGCGGGCTTTCTTGCCGGTATCTGGACCTTTTGTGCTATTGCCATACATAGTTTATTTGAGTTGAAACCATGGAGGCTGATACTTATTAACGGTTTTTACAGCCTGGTATCTTTAGTATTAATGGGTGCCATTATTGGTATGTGGCGGTAGTTAATGATTAACGGATCAGCTATCTTACAACTTTAGTTGTCATGATAATAAAACCCATATGATAAAATCAACGATCTTAATTTTCTTTTGTTCCGCCTTATTATTTGGACAGGCACAGCAATCATCTCTTCAGAAACCTTGTGCAACTAACCCGGTTTATCGATTTTTCGATTTCTGGATTGGCGACTGGGAAGCCTATGCACCGGATGGAAAGAAAGCAGGGGAAAGCAAAATAGAATTGATCCTCGATAGCTGTGTTATCCTGGAAAACTGGACCGGTTCTACTCAAGGTTATGAAGGGAAAAGTATGAACACTTTTAATGCACTAACGGGTATGTGGCAACAAACCTGGATAGACAATAAAGGCGGGATGACAGAATATGTAAACAGTTCCTGGGAAAAAAATAAAATGATCGTTACTACACGCAATGAAAAACAAAAAGATGGAAAATATAAAATGTTGCGCATGATATTTACCAAACTAAATGATGATAGGGTGAGGCAACTTGGAGAAAGCTCTGCCGACGAAGGAAAAACCTGGAAGACTGATTTTGACCTTGATTACAGGCGAAAAAAAGGATAAGTGGTATATATTTTCTTTCAATGCTTACGGAACTTTAGCATCAATTTATTTAATAATAACTGACCACAGGTTCTTCACCGTTCAATTTAATTCCACTGGTCAGAACCCGTAAAGATGGAGACCTGTTTATATCGTTGAGAACAGAAATATCAGATCCGTATCCTGGAATCAGGAAAATAAGAATTGATTAATCAAATTTTCTTCAAACAATTCCCCGCACTACTTCAGGTATGGGGCAAAACAAAACAATATGAAAAGTGCAATCAGCTGGTTTGAAATTCCCTCTAAAGATTTAGAACGGGCTAGCCGTTTTTATGAAACAATATTTGACATATCATTAATTCCATTGGATTTGCCAAATATCAAGATGCGGATGTTCCCCATAGAAGATCAAATGACAGGCATTGGTGGTGCCATTGTTCACAGCGATGAATTTCATAAACCATCATCAACAGATGGACCACTTATCTATCTTAACGGCAATCCTGATGTACAAAAGGTACTGGATAAAGTAGAATCTGCCGGAGGATCTATTGTAGTACCTAAGACGGAGATATCGCCTGAATATGGATTTATGGCCGTCATACTTGATACGGAAGGAAACAGGATCGGACTTCACAATATCCCATAAAATGAAAGGACATGGCTTTCACTTTTTTGCCCTTAACCAATAAAAACTGGAATGCATTTGTTGAGCTATTTGGAAGCCGGGGAGCATGTGGTGGATGTTGGTGCATGTACTGGCGGTTGATGGCTGCAGATTACAATAATCAGAAGGGAGAAAAAAATAAGATGGCAATGAAACATTTGATTAAACATTCTTCTCCTGGAATAATAGCTTATACCGGAGAAAGAGCTATTGGCTGGTGTGCTGTATCTCCACGGGAAGAATATAAGAGACTTGAAAAATCAAAAATACTGAGGCCCGTTGATGATAAAAAAGTATGGAGTATAAGCTGCTTTTTTATCGCAAAAGAATTCAGAGGTCAAGGACTTTCTGTTCTCTTGCTGAAAGCCGCGGTAGATTTCGCTATTTTAAAAAATGCAAACATCATAGAAGGTTATCCGACAGAACCAACCAATGGACGGATAGCAGACGCATTTGCATGGACAGGTATTGCCGCTTCTTTTGAAAAAGCTGATTTTAAAGAAGTGGCAAGAAGAAGTAAAAACCGTCCTGTTATGCGGTATTATAAAAATTAAACCTTTATATCATGTCAGCTGCAACAAATAATTGGAACCAGTTTGTGGTTCGCATTAATGTAAATGCGCCGGTTAAAACACTTTATGATGCATGGGCAACCAGGTCCGGAATAGAATATTGGTTTTTGAGATTATCTGAATATAAAAAACCAGGTGGTGACCTGCGAGGCGAAAATGAAAGGATAGAAAAAGGTGATACGTATAAATGGCTATGGCATGGTTACCCGGACGATATAGCTGAATATGGGACCATTCTGGATTGCAATGGTATTGATTTGGTAAAATTCAGTTTTGGAAAGGCAGGTGATTGTTCAGTAATTATCAAAAACGAACAGGGTGAAACAATCGTGGAGCTTGTCCAGGAAAATATACCAACAGATGAACAGGGAAAGCAAAATTGGCACCTTGGGTGTAAAACGGGATGGACTTTTTACCTGGCCAATTTGAAGTCTTTATCTGAAGGAGGTATTGACCTGCGGAATAAGAATGAAAAATTACAACATGTTTTAAATTCTTAATCACTATGGCTTACGATGAAAAATTGACTGACCGGATAAGAGAAATCATCTCCCTTACTCATCAAAATGTGGAAGAGAAAAAAATGTTCGGTGGATTGTGTTTTATGGTGAATGACAAAATGTGTGTTGGTGTGCAGGAAGATAAAATCATGGTGCGGCTTGATCCGGAGATCTATGATACGGTAATAGAAAAAGAAGGTTGCGAGCCCATGAATTTTACCGGTAAAATAATGAAGGGCTTTGTTTTTGTAAACGAAGATGCATTAAAAACAAAAAAGCAACTGGCATACTGGGTCGGGCTTGCACTGGAATTTAATAAAATTGCGAAGGCATCAAAAAAACCAGTAAAGTCCCGGTCAGAAAAAAAATAACACTATAAGATGGAATTTAACCTGGCTAAATCCATTGAAATTCTGGAACGTTCACCTGAAGTCTTGAACTCGCTTTTACAGAACCTGCCTGAGCACTGGACAAAATCAAATGAAGGACCTGATACATTTTCTCCTTATGATGTAATTGGTCATTTGATACATGGTGAAAAAACGGATTGGCGTCCGAGAACTATGCTTATCCTGGAAAGTGATATTCCTCAACCTTTTATTCCCTACGACAGGTTTGCGCAGTTTGAAAATAGCAAAGGGAAATCATTACAAGTTTTACTCGATGAATTTGAAACATTGCGGGCAGAAAACATAACCTGGTTAAAGTCGTTGCAGATAACAGATAATAACCTGGAAAAAAAAGGAATTCATCCTTCCCTAGGACCGGTAACACTAAAACAATTGCTAAGTACCTGGGTGGTGCATGATCTGACTCATATCGCCCAGGTATCAAGAGTAATGGCTAAGCAGTATAAAGAAGAAATAGGTCCATGGGCGGAATATTTCCGAATTCTGAATTTCTGATTGTTTTACCACATTTATCCCGGGCCATTATAAAAGGGAAACAGTATTTAATTGACAATTAAAAAAATCATTTTATGGACTCTTCATCCTTAGACCAGGCATATGCAACTCAAATTGCCAATATTGAAAAATCCAGTGGAAAAAAACTGACTGAATGGATAACTATTGTCAACAAAAGCGGAAAGGAAAAGCATGGTGAGCTGGTTAATTTTCTTAAAGAAAAACATGGATTTACACATGGTAATGCTAATACGGTAGTGCATTTGGCCAGGCAAAGCCATGCAGGTGCAGCAGAAAATACGGAAGATCTCATTACTGAGCAATATAAAGGAAAGGAGGATTTGAAACCATGGTATGAAAAAATTATGAGTGAAGTGAAAAAGTTTGGGAATGATATTGAAGTGGCTCCTAAAAAAGCGTATGTCAGCCTGAGAAGAAAAAAACAATTTGCTATCATTCAGCCCTCAACTAAGGAACGACTGGACATTGGTTTAAATATAAAAGGCGTAAACCCATCCGGCTATGTTATGGCTGCCGGTAGTTGGAACAGCATGTGTACACACCGAATAAAAGTTGAAGACGAAAAAAACATTACAAATGATCTGATCAATTGGATCAGGCAGGCCTATGAACAGGCAGGATAAATACCATGCTAATACTTAAAGAACAATCCATTCAGGTTTTATAACTAATCGCAGGAATAAAAAAACTCCGGACTAAAAATTCCGGAGTTTCTTGTATTAAATAATTTATTTCTTCCGGGTAAAAATGATCTCCATCGTTTTATATTCTTTACCCCCCACAGGTGTCATATACATTTCCATTTTCTCTGTATCGCCATCAATGATCTGGAATGTTTCTCTTACCATCATATCTTTTCCTGACATGGGGTCTGTTTGTTTACCCTTTGTTTGAAGTGTATTTGTTTTATCATCCCATTTTCCTTCCAATATCATTATCCCGGTTCCCATATTGTCAATCCAGGTTGTTATAAAAGATTTCTTAGCATTATCATAAGCCACAGTACTTATTCCTTCAAAAGGCATACCGTTGAAAGATCCGGAATGAGTTGAACTTTGATAGCGACCACCCAAAATCATTTTATTGATACTGGTAGCTGTGCTTTTTTGCACCGGGGCTCCGGGAGCCATCCACAAACTGATTTCAGCATTCCATTCTCCATCAGACCGGGCCAGCATTTTATGCATATCGCCGGGAGTCATATATTCCATCCAGGCTTTCATTTCTGACTCTGATTGCGCAGATAGATTTGAATACAACATAGTAACAGCAAATGCGCATAGCATTAAGGTTATATTTTTCATAATAGTAAGTTTTATAAAAGCTAAGAAAAAAATAGTAACCGGCCAATAAAAAAAAGTTTACCCTGGCTAAAAAATACTCAGTTGAGGGCATCTAAAAATTTTTTTTCAAAAAAAATGTTGCAGAAAATAATGGAAGTCAGGATATCACAGATTCCTTGTGTTACTTTTTTACTCAAATACAATGGTTTTATTTTTAAATACTAAAACCCTGTCTTCAAATACCAATTGCAGCGCTTTTGCTATTACAGCCTTTTCAATTTCTTTTCCTGCCCTCACCATCACAGCAGGAGAATGTGCATGCGTAACAGGTATGATCTGCTGTACTATGATAGGCCCCTCATCCAGGTCATTAGTAACAAAATGAGAGGTAGCTCCAATCAGTTTTACACCTCTTTCAAATGCCTGCTTATATGGATTGGCGCCGGCAAATGCGGGTAGAAATGAATGATGAATGTTAATGATGCGGTGTTCATATTCTTTAACAAATTGAGGCGTTAGTATTCGCATGAATTTTGCGAGCACCAGGAAATCAGTAGCATACTTTTTTAAAACGTCCCGAATTTCATCTTCAAATAATTCCTTAATTTTTTTTTCGTGTGTAATAAAATGAAAAGGGATCTCAAACCGGTTACAAATATCTTCCAGGTTGTTATAGTTACCTACCACGCATTGAATCGTTGCTCCTAAGGTTTTAAAATAATTGCGTATCAGCAGGTCCCCAAGACAGTGATATTCCCTGGTTACAAACACTATGATCTTTTTTTCCGGAATAGGATTAATACTGATTACTGCATCTGCCGGAAGAGTGGATTGCAATTGAGTTTGCAAAAGGAGAGTATCGGCATTACCATCGGCCTCAATACGTGTAAAGAAACGGCCTTCTGATTTTTCCACATGTTCCCGCATGGAAATGATGTTGAGCCCTGCCTTTGCAATCAAACCACTGATAGCAGCTACAAGGCCTACCTGGTCTTTACATTGTATGACAATAATCATAAGAAATATTAGTAGAAAGATTGGAGTAAATCAATAGTTAGTGTGCCTCCAGCCAATTATCTCCTTCTCCGCATTCAGCAATAACCGGCACATCATTGGGCAATTTCATTGCCATCTGCATATTTTCAAGTATCAGGGGTTTTAATTCTTTTACTTCTGATTTTAAGGCATCAAAAACAAGTTCATCATGAACCTGCATGATCATTTTACTTTTCATTTTTTCCTTATTCATGGCATCGTACACTTTACGCATAGCCAGCTTGATCATGTCAGCCGCTGTTCCCTGGATGGGTGAATTGATAGCATTACGTTCCGCAAAACCACGGACTGTAAAATTGGATGAATTAATATCTCTCAACCATCTTTTACGGCCCATCAACGTTTGAACATATCCATGTTCCCTGGCAAAGTTGATGGTATCATCCATGTACTTTTGAATGCCCGGGAATTGTTTCTTATAATTTTCAATGATCTCTTTGGCTTCCGATCTTGAAATTCCAAGATTGTCAGCAAGTCCAAAAGCACCCTGCCCGTATATAATTCCAAAGTTTACGCTTTTGGCTTTGTATCGCATTTCCTTTGTCACATCGGCTTCATCAATGACATAAACCTTTGCCGCCGTAGCTGTATGTATATCGGTTCCGTTTTTAAATGCATTGCCCATATTGATATCCCCGCTGATGCCTGCTACAATCCTTAATTCAATTTGTGAATAATCGGCTGAAACCAGCACATGGTTTTCATCCCGTGGAATAAAGGCTTTCCTGATCTCACGGCCCCTGTCGGTTCTAACGGGTATATTTTGCAAATTTGGATTATTGCTCGCTAATCTCCCTGTAACAGCTACTGCCTGTCCGTAAGTGGTGTGTACCCGGCCTGTTTTTCGGTTGATCAATTGAGGCAATGCGTCAACATAAGTAGATTTTAGTTTGGATCAGTTCCCTGAAAGCCAGAATATCATCCACAATAGAATTTCCTTTGGCCGCAAGCTTCGTTAATACATCTTCGCCTGTTTGATATTGCCCGGTTTTGGTTTTTTTTGCAGAAGGATCCAGCTTGAGTTTATCAAACAAAACTTCACCCAATTGCTTTGGAGAAGCCAGGTTAAAACGTGACTCCCGCCTGTTTGTAAACATTTTCTTCAGCGGTCTTTGCATCCTTCTCCAATTCTTTTGAATAATCATTAAGAAATCCTGTATCAACCTTCACTCCTTCAAATTCCATATCTGTCAATACTTTCAACAATGGCGACTTCTACTTCGTTAAAAACTTTTTCAACATCCTTTTCTTTCAAAAGTGGAGTAAAAACATTTTTTAGTTGAAGAGTGATGTCAGCATCTTCTGCAGCATATTCTTTTATTTTTTCTAGTTCTACATCCCTCATGGTGCCCTGGCTTTCACCAGTACTTTTGTTTTTGGCCGTCTGGCGAACTTTTTTCCCGATCAGTTCTTCAATATGTACCGGTTCGTAACCAAGGTATTTTGAACTCAGCAGATCCATGCCGCGTTTTCCGTCTGGTTCAAAAACATAATGAGCCAGCATAGTATCAAATAGTTTTCCTGCTAAAGAAATATCATACCATTTCAACACGAGCAAATCGTATTTAATATTTTGGCCAATCCATATTTTATTATCATTCTGAAATAGATTGGCTCGAAAGTGGGTTAATATTCGTTTTGTTTGTTCCTGGTCCGCCGGGCAGGGAACATAAAATGCCTCGCCGGGTGTTACAGAAAAACTTAAGTCCAACCAGTTCCGCATCATTAGCATCTATCGAGTCGTCTCCGTGTCAAAACAAATCTCCTCGTGCTTCTTTAATACACTGACTAGTTTCACTATGGCCGCGTCGCCTTCTACTGCTTCATATTCATGAGGAGTATTGTTGATATTTTTGCTCGGCACCATTCAAACCGTCTTCGGAGAGGAATCTATCACCTGATGCGGAAGTATCAAAATCGGACTTTTGATTTCTGACATTCGATTCTGGCTTTCAATTATATTTCCGAAAAGATCTGTCTGTATTCCTCGGGCGCTGTTTTCACCGGTGGATAACATCTTCTCCCAAAATTCTTTTCCCAAGCGTTTTAAATTCCAGTTCCGCAAAAATTTCCTTCAGCTTTTCCTTGTCCCAATCTTTTAATTTAAAATCTTCTTCATGAAATTCAACCGGAACATAAGTGATGATAGTGGCCAATTTCTTTGAAATAATGGCAGCCTCTTTCCCGTTTCTTATTTTTTCTCCCAGCGCACCTTTTATTGTTTCTGCATTGGCCAGAACATTTTCTAATGTACCATATTGCGCCAGCAGTTTGGAAGCTGTTTTTTCTCCTATACCGGCAATACCAGGAATGTTATCTACGGCATCACCCATTAGTCCAAGGATATCTATTACCTGTGAAACTTCTTTAATATTCCATTTGGCACAGACTTCCTGCGGACCCATTATTTCTACATCACCTCCCTGGTATCCCGGTTTGTAAATTTTTATCTTTATCCGAAACCAGCTGGCCATAATCCTTATCCGGGGTTACCATAAACACTTCATACCCGGCCAGGGCCGCTTGCTGGCTCAGGGTCCCTATTACGTCATCAGCTTCAAATCCATCCAGTTCCATGATTGGAACATTAAACCCCTCCAGTATTTTACGGATATCCGGAACAGCAATAGAAATATCCTCCGGCGTTTCCTGTCGATTTGCTTTATATGCTGCAAAGTCAGTATGCCGTTCGGTTGGCGCCGCTGTATCAAAACAAACCGCCAGGTGTGAAGGCTTTTGCTTTGTTATTAGTTCAACTAAAGTGTTGGTAAACCCGAATTGGGTGTTGGTATTTTTACCTTTTGATGTAAGACGTGGACTTCGGATCAAAGCATAATATGCCCGGAAAATAAGGGCATAAGCATCCAACAAAAAAACCTTTTTTGTCATGCTGCTAAGTTAGTTATTTCACACTTTGCAACATGTTGCTATATAAAAACACAACCGCGTACAATAATTACCGGTGTGTGGTTTGACTATTGGACATTCAATTATAAACTAAGGACTGGTGTGTGGCCTTAACATCCTGAACAAAACAAAGCTTATTGTTTTTGACCGAGATATTTTTCAGGATTCTGAACTAATACCGTTCCACTGAATGCAGCTGCTGCAGGCTGAACGGTAGTATCTGCATTTGCTGGTCCTTGTTTGTCTTTGTGAATAAAATTCAGGTACAAGAGCAAAAAATAAGAAGATTGAATGCAAAAAAATTTGCGATTTTGCGGAGACGACTTTTCATAATTATGGATTTTAGGTGGTTTTTCTATTGGATTTCTGTACTTAACAAGGCTAAGATAAAATGAGATCAGAAACCTTGCAACTTAAGAGCACTTAACTTCTTAAATTAAGAATAAACACCTAAAGAGGATTCGTAGTTTTACCAGTACTCCTTTTTTACAGCAAGTAAAATATACAGAAGTAGACTTGTCGATTAACATATATTACTTATCGCGGCTACTCACTTTTTCATTTCTTCCAATTTCTTTTGCATCAAAAACATTTCATCCCTTAACCGGGCAGCTTCCATAAAATCAAGATCCCTCGCTGCTTTTTCCATTTCCTTTTTAATCTTGCTGATGGCTTTTTCTGTCTGTGGAATGGTTTTATATTCTGCCTGGTCTTCTGCCGCTACCGTTACCAGGTCTTCATCAGGCGCAATTGCATAGGGATTAGCAGGATCATATCCTTTTATATCCAATACAGATGTTTGAGCAAATACCTCTTGTCTTGATTTAACTACAGTCTTTGGAGTAATACCATGTTCAATATTAAAGGCAACCTGTTTTTCACGCCGGCGATTTGTTTCATCAATTGTTTTTTGCATACTTTCCGTCATCTTATCAGCATAAAAAATGACCAGCCCATCCACATTCCGGGCTGCACGCCCTGCAGTTTGTGTCAATGATTTTTCATTTCGCAAAAAGCCTTCTTTGTCGGCATCAAGGATAGCCACCAATGAAACCTCCGGCAGATCCAATCCTTCTCTTAATAAATTTACTCCCACCAATACATCGATGTCTCCTAATCTTAATTGACGTAATATCTCCACTCTTTCCAATGTATCCACTTCACTATGTATGTATTTTGATTTGATATTAATACGATGCAGATATTTATCCATTTCTTCTGCCATTCGTCTTGGTAAGCGTTGTTACCAATACCCTGTCTCCTTTTGTCACTGTTTTATCAATTTCATCCAGCAGATCATCAATCTGATTTACACTTGGCCTTATTTCAATTGGAGGATCTAATAAGCCTGTTGGTCTTACCACCTGTTCTACTACTACACCTCCTGTTTTTTCCAATTCAAAATCATCAGGTGTTGCAGAAACAAAAATGGTTTGATTAAGCAGGGATTCAAATTCATGAAAATTCAATGGGCGGTTATCCAAGGCAGAAGGTAAGCGAAATCCATAATCAACCAGAATCAATTTACGGCTCCTGTCACCTCCATACATACCGCTGACCTGCGGTATGGTCTGGTGGCTTTCATCAATGATCATCAGAAAATCTTTGGGAAAATAATCAAGCAAACAGAAAGGCCTTGTACCGGGTCTTCGCCTGTCGAAAAACCGGGAATAATTTTCTATACCGCTGCAATAGCCCAGTTCTTTTATCATTTCCAAATCATATTCTACCCTCTCTTTCAATCGTTGTGCTTCTATTAATTTCCCGGAATTTTTGAAGTATTCCACCTGTGCATGCATTTCGTCCTGTATTTCATAGATCACTTGCTGCATAATGTCTTTGGAGCTACGTAAAGATTAGCGGGAAAGATGGCCGCATTTTCCATTTTACCAATCCGCTTTCCCGTTACCACATCCATGCTTTCAATTTCTTCTATTTCATCACCAAAAAAAGTGATCCGGTAACCATAATCAACATAAGGTAAGATTAATATCCACCGTATCTCCCTTTCACCCGAAAAGTACCCCTGTTGAATTCCAATGGTTGTTCGATTATATAATGAATTGACCAGGGAATGAAGAAAACCCTGGCGGGAAATTACCTGGCCTTTATTAATACGGATGATCCCATTTTCATAATCCGTAGGATTTCCCATACCATAAATACAACTTACAGAAGCAACTACTATAATATCTCTTCTGCCACTTAATAAACTCGAAGTTGCTCTCAACCGGAGTTTATCCAATTCATCATTAATACTCAGATCTTTTTCAATATACACGCCGCTGACAGGCATATAAGCCTCAGGCTGGTAATAATCGTAATAGGACACAAAATATTCTACCGCATTTTCAGGAAAAAATTGACGGAATTCTCCATATAGCTGGGCAACCAATGTTTTATTATGAGTTAAGACCAAAGTTGGTCTTTGCACGTTTTGAATCACATTGGCAACAGTAAAGGTTTTACCACTTCCTGTTACACCCAGTAAGGTCTGATATTTTTCACCCTCAAGTAAGCCCTGGGTCAATTGGGCAATAGCCTGTGGTTGATCACCAGCCGGAGGGAATGGATTATAAAGCTTAAAAGACATGGCGCAAGTTAACTAAATATCATTTTTTAAACTTTTGCGATACTATTCCAAAACAAAATTTCGTTTCCTGATTGTAAAGTGTTTTTAAATTGATTTTGGTATGAATTCCACATTAGTCATTCAGACTATTCATAAATAAATTTTTAAAATTTAAATAAATAACAGTCAACTAGTAAAATTACCTGACGTTTTTACTTTTTGGATCTATGTGTTAACTCTTAAATATTGTAAAACAGAAGAATTTTATTTGAATATGCCAGGATAATACAAGTAGTTTGTTATTCGCATCCATATCCACCACTCCGAACAAATGAAAAACTATTTTCTACTCTTTTATTTTGCAGCCGTTTCTATATCGGTCAGGGCTCAGCAATTTACCTTATTAAAAGATATCAATCCGGGATCAGCAAGTAGCAATATATGTTACATGACAAATGTAAATAACACGCTATTTTTTGCTGCAAATGACGGGATAAATGGAATGGAACTTTGGAAAACGGATGGTACAGCCCTTAACACCATATTAGTAAAAGATATAAATCCCGGCGCATCAAGCAGCAGCATTGGATATCTCACGCAGGCAAATTTTACCTTATTTTTTGTTGCCAGCAATGGTATTGCGGGAACTGAACTCTGGAAAAGTGATGGTACGGCCGCAGGTACCATAATGGTCAAAGATATCAGGCCGGGATCCATGGGTAGTAATCCTTCTGCTTTAACAAATGTAAATGGTACTTTATTTTTTTCTGCCGATAATGGCGTGAATGGAGCTGAGCTTTGGAAAACCGACGGAACAGAAGCGGGTACAGTAATGGTGAAAGATTTAAATCCTTTTTCCGGTTCCAGCTATCCTCAATCTCTTGCCAGTGTTAATGGAACCTTGTTTTTTGCTGCCGATAATGGAATAAAAGGCATGGAACTTTGGAAAAGTGATGGAACTGCCGCAGGTACGGTATTGATAAAAGATATTTGGAACGGAGCTGACGGATCTTATCCATCTGAATTAACGGACATAAATGGCACTGTATTTTTTGCAGCCAGTAATGGGGCATACGGAACAGAAATATGGAAAAGTGATGGTACAGCCGGAGGTACCGTAATGGTAAAAGATATATGGAACGGTAGTGGCGAAAGTTATCCATATGGATTAAAGAATGTGAACGGTGTACTTTTTTTTTCCGCCGATGATGGCATCAATGGAACGGAACTTTGGAAAACTGATGGTACTACAGCAGGCACTATACTAGTAAAAGATGTATGGCCTGGCGTTCCGGGGGGAGCTGTTGGTAATTTCACCAAAGTAATAAATAAACTAATCTTTACGGGCAATGATGGCGTCAATGGTTATAAAACCTGGGAAAGCGATGGTTCTTCCTCGGGAACAACTATTGCTACCGGAGTAGGAAACCCGGGTAATGGAGACATGCAGGAATTGGTTGAAACCGATAATCATATTTTCGCAGGTATCCGCAATTCGGATATAGGCCGTGAACTTTGGTCTATTAATTACACTTCCATACTGCCTCTTGATCTCCTTGAGTTTAATGGCCGGTTACAAAACAATGACGCTTTGCTGAATTGGAAAACCAGTAATGAAAAAAATACAAAGGAATTTGTAATTGAAAGAAGTACAAATGGCAACACCTATAGGGCTGTGGGAACTGTTATTTCGGCAAACAGTCCTGGAATACATGATTATACATTTACTGATCCCAATATTGTTGCAGCAGGTGCAGAATTGATTAATTACAGACTTAAACAAATAGATGCTGACAATCACTACACATATTCAAAGGTGGTTACTCTGACTTTAAAAAATAAATCAGGTGCCAGCCTTTATCCTAACCCGGCCACTAATGAAATAAATATCTCGTTAAGCTCCTCCCGTAAGGAAAAAATGAATTACCAGGTTTTTGACAATGCAGGAAGAATATTAATACAGGAAACCACTCATATTTTACCAGGGATAACCCGATTGCAAGTAGATATTAGCAAACTCTCCTCCGGAATATATTATATCAAACTGATCAGCCATCTTAAAATGGAAAAATTACAATTCGTGAAGAAATAAGCCGTTCCGAATTCTTTACTACCTGTTTAATTTCCTGTTGGTATAGGCTGAAAAATCTGCAAGTTTTGTTTCATATTCCTGGTGCATCAGAGGTGAGGTGAGTAAGAAATCCGCAGTGGCCCTGTTGCAGGCAGTAGGTATGTTCCATGTAGCAGCCACGCGGAGCAAAGCCTTGATATCGGGATCATGAGGTTGTGCTTCCATCGGGTCCCAAAAAAAAACCAGCGCATCTATTTTACCTTCGGAAATGCTTGCTCCTATTTGCTGATCCCCACCCAGGGGACCACTTAAAAATTTTGTTATAGGCTGGCCCAGTGATTTTTCCAATAAAGTACCCGTGGTGCCCGTAGCATAAAGAAGATGCACAGAGAGGGCCGTTTTATTATAGATGGCCCATTCTATTATTTCATCCTTCATATTATCATGGGCAACTAAAGCAATTCGTTTCTTGCTGGCCAGGGTTCTTGTATTCATGTTTTCTTTTTATTAATTCATGATAAGGTAGGTGGATATACCATTTTTATCTTTAATAAAAAACAAATTGCGAATCCATAAAATTTCCTTCTGCAAAAGCAACACTCATTAAAAAATCAAAGCCAGGTATAGAATTATTACCAACCTAATACCCAGGCAAAAATCAATGGCGCTACAATAGTAGCATCACTTTCTACAATGAACTTTGGAGTATTAATATCTAATTTTCCCCAGGTAATTTTTTCATTGGGCACAGCACCGGAATAAGAACCAAAAGAAGTGGTGGAATCACTGATCTGGCAGAAATAACTCCAGAACGGAACATCATGCCATTCCAGATCCTGGTACATCATTGGCACCACGCAAATCGGAAAATCACCGGCAATACCACCACCGATCTGGAAAAAACCAACTCCTTTGCCCGAAGAATTATTGCGGTACCAGTCTGCAAGCCATACCATGTATTCAATACCGCTTTTTACTGTACTGGCTTTCAATTCTCCTTTAATAACATAGCTGGCAAAAATATTTCCGGTCGTGCTGTCTTCCCAACCCGGCACCACAATCGGAATATTTTTTTCTGCCGCAGCTACTATCCAGCTATCCTTTGGATCTATTTCATAATACTGTTTCAGGTCACCGCTTAAAACTGTTTTATATAAAAACTCATGCGGAAAATAACGTTCACCTTTTGCTTCTGCATCCTTCCATTGTTTTACCAGGTGTTTTTGCAAACGGCGAAACGCTTCTTCTTCCGGAATACAGGTATCGGTTACACGGTTATAATGATTTTCCAATAAATCCCATTCTTCCTGGGGAGTCAGGTCGCGATAATTCGGGATCCGCTTGTAATGTGAATGTGCAACCAGGTTCATTACATCTTCTTCAAGGTTGGCGCCTGTACAACTGATAATATCTACTTTTCCCTGCCGAATCATTTCCGCCAGTGAAATTCCTAATTCACCGGTACTCATGGCACCGGCCAGTGTAATCATCATTTTTCCACCTTCCAGCAAATGTGTTTCATATCCTTTGGCTGCATCTATCAATGCAGCTGCATTAAAATGGCGATAATGATGCTCGATAAATTGTGAAATGGGTCCTTTCATAATAAAAAAATTAAAGCCGCCTGTTAATTTGGCGCCTCACGGCAGCTGACATTGCGGAAGCCGCAAAAGTACAGTATTGGTTAAATAAAAATGCCTCGCAATTATATTAGCGAGGCATTCACTTTGAACCCGTTTTCGCCTGATGAACTTAATTTTTAATTTTCTCTTTTTCTAATAGGTCACCGGCATTATTATACCTGATTTTATATTTTTTATCATTATTCTCCAACAAAATAATGTACCTGACACCTTCTGCATTTGATATTTCCCGAATTTCAAGAATGATGGAATTTTGGAACTGATTATTAAAGGATCTCATTACATTTAAAGGCAACTGGTTAAAAAATAACCCACGTGCGCTACCCGCCAGATGACCGTCTGAATTAAAATAGGCAATAGTCCTGTGACCTGCCCAGGTAAAAGAAACACTAAGGTAACCATCTTGTTCGTTGGCCCATTTCACATTTGAGGCTCCTGCAAATTGTTTTTCAAACTCTTGCTCAGCCCGGGGATCATTAGAAGATTGTGTACGGGCGAATGTTGTTAAGGTAATGCCAATCAACATTAGTGATAGCAGCAATAAAGACTTTTTCATAATAAATGGTTTAAGGTTAATGATATTAATAAGGGAGTTAAAAAAGGGTTTTAATTTTTGCATTCTTGATTTAGGTTGAAATTCCCGGTAATGAGAAATACAAAACCCCGCTTTCTCTGGCAGAAAGACGGGGATTGTTTTACCACACACCTAAACTAACTGCCTAAATTTTGGAAGACTTTTTATAAACGTTCCAGTTACTGTCACCAGCAGATTTTAATACAAATTTTGAATCTGCTTTTTCCATTGTTAAGTAATACTTTGTTCCGTCACTATTGGATATTTCAAAAAGTTCAGATATCCAATACCCTTCGTAACCATTTCTCAGTGCGGTCTGGAGCTTCATCGGTAAATCCAGGGAACTGATATTACGGGTCACAGCCATTAATTCGCCATCTGGTTTATAGAAAGCATAAACATACTGACCGTTAAAAACAAAGGAGGCTTTGTAAAAGGTTTCATTAGTAGTCCATTTTACATCCTTAGCATCTTTGAATTCCCGGTTAAATGAATTCAATACTTGAGTGTCCACATTTACTTCCCCGGCAAAAACTGCGATACTGCTTATGATGATTGCCAGCATTAGAATGATCTTTTTCATTTTTTTTGATTATTTAATTATTAAGGTTTTCTTTTTTAAATGTTATTTGCTTGTATGACGATGTAAAAATATACCAGGTTACACCCGGCGACAAGCAAATTGGGATTAATGGATATGGCTGTTAAACACTGTTAACAAGGGTTTCGACCAATTAACCGTACATCCTTATTTTTTTACCTTTTGTAAGGGTGCTTTCCACAATTGATACATTATTTAATTTTTTTTATCCAAAAGTTATTTAGATATTTGTCTAAATACCTAACGAATCAATTGTAAAATGAATACGATTTTTAAAGCGCTGAACGATCCTACCCGGCGACAAATCCTCCAACTTCTTCAGGAAAGAGATATGACGGCCGGTGAAATTGTGGAACGCTTTAACATATCCGGCCCCAGTATTTCACATCATCTTGATTTGCTGAAACAGGCCAAATTGGTAATTGCTGAAAAAGAGGGACAATATGTTTATTATTCCCTCAACACAACTGTAGTGGATGAAATAATGAAATGGTTCCTTCAATTCAAATCAAAAAAGAAATAAGCTGATCAAAGAAAGCCATTTCGCCACTCAATTAAAATTTTTAAACAATGAAAAAATATTTTAAAATTCTAATCTGGCCTGTCGCACTTGTACCGGCCGTTTATCTTTTCATTTTATGGAAATCATTGCCGGAAAAAATAGCCATTCATTTTGATTTATATGGACATCCTGACCGGTTTGGTAATAAAACAGAATTATTGTGGATGGTGGCGATCATGTGTTTGCTAAACGCGGGCATGTTCTTTTTACTTTCTAATATATACAGGATAGATCCTAAAAAATATGCAGCTGAAAACAAAGACCGTCTTCAACAGATAGCTTTTGTCATCAGTATTTTTATTTCAGGCATGGGTTGCTTCATCATATATAGTTCAGCTAAGGAAGGATTTGACTTAGGGATTCGATATGTATTCGCCGGAGTTGGTCTGTTATTTTGTTTTATTGGCAATTATATGCACACGATCAAACCTAATTATTTTGCCGGTTTCAGGGTGCCGTGGACCTTAAATAATGAGGATAACTGGAGGAAAACTCATTTATTGGGAGGCAAAGTTTGGTTTGCCGGAGGACTGGCAATAGCCCTTATTTGTATTCTGTTACCGGATACTATTTCCATCGTAGCATTTTTTTCAATCACCACTATTATGGTGATTATTCCCCTGGTTTATTCCTACCGCCTTTATATAAAAAATGCAGGACGAACTAGTGAATAGTAAAAAGTCTACGGTTCTTTTAAATTCTGGCTAAATTCCTAAATCCGCCGCCTTTGTATCTTTAATGAATGAATTACCTGGCTCACGCCTATCTATCTTTTAAGGATCCGGAAATTTTGGTAGGAAATATGATCAGCGATTTTGTAAAAGGCAGGAAAAAATTCGATTACCCTTTTCGAATCCAGTCAGGCATTATGCTTCATCGTATCATTGATACGTATACCGACAGTCATCCGGCTACAAGAAAAGCGAAAGATTTTTTCCGGCCGGATTACCGCCTGTACAGCGGAGCATTTATAGATGTGATCTTTGACCATTTTTTAGCCCTTGATAATAATGAATTTTCTGAATCTTCCCTTTATTATTTTTCAAAACAAGTTTATTTAACCCTGGAAAAATACAAACAATGGTTCCCCGAAAGGTTTGTGTTCATGTTTCCTAATATGAGCTCACATAACTGGCTATTTAACTACCGCACCCGGTGGGGTATGAATAAAAGTTTTGGAGGGCTTGTACATCGTTCAGCTTACATGACTGAAAGCGAAACTGCGTTCCATTTGTTTGAAAAGCATTACCAACCATTGCAGGATTGTTATCGTCTTTTCTGGCATGATGCCAAACCTTTTATTCAAAGTCAATATGAAATGCTGAAAGAAAAGGAAAATCCATAAATGGCAATTCACCTAAACCCTATTCACTTATTTTTGTAAATACATTGTTATGAAGAAAAATATTTATTTATTAGCCGCATCGCTTTTCATTTCCTTTTCACTTTTTGCACAAACAGGCCTTCCCGCCCTGGATAAATCGCCTTTGGATGTTTGTTATTATCCACTTCGTTATCCCAACCTGAAAGCACAGGATAAAATAACGGAGCCACCTGCTGCCAGGGTAATTTATAGTCGTCCTAAAAAAGAAGATCGAAATATTTTTGGCGGATTGGTAGAATATGGCAAACTGTGGCGCCTGGGAGCCAATGAAGCAACCGAAATCGAGTTTTATAAACCCGTTCTGATCGGGGGCAAAAAAATTGCAAAAGGCCGGTATACGCTTTATGCCATTGTAAATGAAAAATCCTGGACATTTATTATTAATAAGGAAACAGATATCTGGGGTTCCTTTAAATATAACGAAGCGAAGGATGTAGTGCGTGTTGAGTCACCTGTACAGACGCTGAACGAACCAGTTGAATCCCTGGCTATTACTTTTGAACAGGATACTGAAGCAATTAGTCTTATTGTTGCTTGGGAAAATACTAAAGTGGCCCTGCCCATTTCGCTCTAAAGTTGCATTATGAAAAAAGTTAAAATCAGCCTGGCTTTATTTCTTTTCCTTGTTATTGGCATTACCTGCAAACCAAAACAAAAAGAAGAACCCATTGAGCCACCAAAAACGAAAACAGATACACTCATTATACAACAGCCGGAGATCCCGGCAAATACTTATGCCAGCGTTGATATATCGCCTATGGATATGAGTTATTTTCCTGTGGATTATCCCAAAATTAAAATGGCTAATGCTTCTGTTCCTCCCCCTGTTGCCAGGGTAATCTATAGCCGTCCGCAATTACAAAGAAGACCATTGTTTAATGGAATTATTAAATATGATGAACACTGGAGGCTAGGAGCCAATGAGGCTTCGGAGATAACTTTTTATAAGGATGTTACTGTCCAGCAAAAAAAAATCAAGGCTGGTCGGTACATTATTTATGGCATACCCCAGGAGGATTCCTGGACCATTATTTTAAACTCCAACATTGATTCATGGGGCTTAAAACAAGATACCACCAAAGATGTGGGACGTTTTAAAATACCTGTTTCAACTAATGGCACGTCCCTTGAATACTTCACTATGGTATTTGAAAAATCAGATACCGGCGCCAACCTGGTAATAGCATGGGCAGATGTAGTTGCTAAATTACCTATCACATTCTGATAGCATTATTTCTCCCAATTAATTATGAAGAAGAAGCCGTATAACAAATTAAAAACACAGGACCCGGCTTGCATAAGTTTCAAATCACAGGAATGTTAAATCACCAAAATCTTTTTGGTGCCTGATAATTTTCGATATTTACAATATGTGTGGCATAGCCGGTATTATCAGTCTTTCCAACTTAGCTGTCGAAGACGAAAAATATCTTCAACTGAAGCAAAAACTTCATTCAATGACGGGTGCCTTGCAGCACCGGGGTCCGGATGGAGAAGAAATATGGATAAGTGCATCAGGCATTGCGGCTCTCGGACATCGCCGCCTCTCTGTAATTGATCTAAGCAGAGCTGCTGCTCAACCAATGAATTTTCTTGATCGTTATACCATTATTCACAACGGGGAAATCTATAATTACATTGAATTAAGAAAAGAACTGGTACAACATGGATATACCTTCCACACTCAATCCGATACGGAAGTCATTTTAGCAGCTTTCGATCATTGGGAAGAAGATTGTGTTGATCATTTTGATGGCATGTTTGCTTTTGCTATCTGGGATGAGCAGGAGCAGGAATTGTTTGCTGCAAGGGACCGGTTTGGTGAAAAACCATTTTTTTATTATTTCGATGGTGTGCAATTAATATTTGCTTCAGAAATGAAAGCGATATCAGCGGCAGGTGTTCACAGGAGGCCCAATTTAAAAATGCTATTCAATTTTATTACGATCGGCTATGTTGATAATCCTGAAAGGCCGGAGGAAACATTTTATGAAAATATTTTCAAACTACCACCTGCGTCCACTCTTTATTATGTTCCGGCCGAAAAGGAATTAGTGATTGAAAAATATTGGGACATAGATGCCAGTATACTTAACAAAAAAATTAAAGATTCCGAAGCAATTGAGCAATTTCAACACCTGTTTTCTACTTCTGTTTCCAGGAGATTAAGAAGTGACGTTTCCCTGGGGAGTTCACTAAGCGGTGGTCTCGATAGTTCAACAGTTGTGGCGATTGCTTCGGATTTTATTTCTGGTCATCCTGGCATCAGCGGTTCACAATTTTCTGCGTATACCGCCGTTTTTCCCAATTTTGAAAAGGATGAAAATCATTATTCCTCACGGGTAGCAAAGGCATTTAATTTACAACAACATACTATTGCTATTACCGCCGATGATTTTGTACATGATTGGGAGAAATTCCTATACCAGCAGGAAGAACCTGTGGGCTCTGCCAGCGCTTATGCGCAATACAAGGTTTTTGAACTGGCAAAAAAGCATACTACTACTGTGCTGCTTGATGGGCAGGGTGCCGATGAAATACTGGCTGGCTACCATAAATACTATAAATGGTATTGGCAGGAATTATTTCAAAAAAGAAAACTGATCCGCAGCGGTGAAATCCAGGCTGCCCGTAAACTGGGTATCAGGGAAAAATTTGGGTTCAAGAATATGATTGCTTCTCTTTTGCCTGACCTTGCTTCCGTCATACTTGAACAGCAATACCTTTTCAATGCCTTAAATCATGAAGATCTTCATAAAGATTTTGTAAGATACCAGAGTAAAGAAGCTTATTATACCAAGCCGGAACTAAGTCATCTCAACGGGCTGCTATACTTTAATACCTGTGTTCATGGTCTGCAGGAATTATTGCGCTATGCCGACAGAAATTCCATGGCTCATGGCAGGGAAGTGCGTTTACCATTTCTGAATCACGAATTAGTGGAATTCATTTTCTCGTTACCTCCGCATTTTAAAATCCGTGAAGGATGGACGAAATGGCTCCTTAGAAAAAGCGTGGAAAAAAAACTACCGGAAGAAATAACATGGCGACGAGATAAAATAGGATTTGAACCTCCTCAAAAACAATGGATGCAAAATGAAAAGGTAGGTGAAATGATACAGGAGGCCCGGCATAAACTTATAAAAGAAAAAATATTAAATAAAAAAGTGGTTGATAAGCCCATAAACAGCTCTTCTTCTTATGAAAGAAACAACGATGACTGGAGGTACCTGGCAGCGGCGCCCTTCATTTAATTGGGCAAATAAAAAATTGATGGGCTTTAGCCGCCAGAAAGCCTGCTTCTATCATTCTGTTTTTTCACTTTAAAAATAAACCACGAATTACATCCGCAGGTTTCCTGATCAGGCGATTTTTCCTTGCAATAAAATGTAATTCGTGGCTTTAAAAAAGATCTTATAAGTACCAGGCCAATACCCTGGATTTAGTTCATATTAACAGAGTACCCGGCCAAAGGAAGTTGTGATCATTTGTCGGCTCTTTTAAATTTATCAGTTTGTTGCAGGTTACCTAATACATCAGATTTTACTATATACCAGTTGTTTTCATCTTTTACGTTTATAACCAGGCTCACATCATCTTCTGTTGAACTTTCTGTAATACCGGTAATTTCTTTGCCTGCATATTTTTTCTTCAACTTAGCCACTACATTAGGTAATAATTCTCTTTCACTGTAATAGCGAAGCGTTCTTATCAGCCGGCCATCTTCAGCAAATTGTGCCCTTACTTGTATTTTATCAATATTGAAATTTGCCTGGCTGTAATCTTCAAATTCCTGCCAGCTAACATTTTCGGCAGTTGTAAATGTCTCGCTAAAGGCTTTCATCACTTTCTCATTAATATTTTCAGGAGCGGGGGTGGCTGTTGCTACAAAACCTGTCAGCAAAAAAGCCAGGTAGATAATGTGTTTCATGGTTTATCGTTTTAGATGATTAATTAAATGTTTCAATAAAGCTACCCCACCACATAAGTAAATACAACTGAATATCCACTACTGGTATCTCAACAAGCCCTTATTGCGTTATACATTACTTAACAAAAAAACCTGAACCACTTTATTCCGCATTTAAGAAAGTAATAAATAGATATGAAACATGATTACGGGATTGGGAATCCGGCTCCTAACTAATTGTTAAAGGAAATAGTTGCAGGATGAATGGCAATGACGATACAGGATAAAGTCGCTTAAATTTAAATTCCCATCTTTGCAACCATTTATTTCACTGTCTTTATCATTTGCATTACTTTGAACGATTTTTTACCGGGCAAATAAAGCGTATAACTGATACAGAAATTGTTGAATAAATCTTACCTGTATAATAGCTAAAAAAATATACATGAAACAAGCAACAAAATTCATACACGCCGGCGCTCATCCCGATCCTTCAACTGGTGCTATCATGACACCCATTTACCAGACCTCCACCTATGTGCAGGAAGCTCCCGGTAAGAATAAAGGCTTCGAGTATGCAAGAAGTCAGAACCCTACCCGGTCCGCTTTGGAGGAGGCGCTGGCCGTTATTGAAAATGGAAAATTTGGCCTGGCATTCAGCAGCGGCGTAGCGGCAACCGATGCCGTTATTAAGTTACTGGGGCCGGGCGATGAAGTAATTGCAGCCAGCGATATGTATGGTGGCACCTACCGGCTGTTTTCTAAAGTTTTTGAAAAGTATGGTATCAAATTCATTTATACTGATACGTCAAATAACTCTGAAATAAAAAAAGTTCTTTCACCAAAAACTAAACTGATCTGGCTGGAAACACCAACAAATCCTTTGATGAATATTTCAGACATTGAGGAGGTTTCTTTATTAGCGAAAGAGGCCGGGGCCTGGCTGTGTGTTGATAATACTTTTGCATCACCCTATCTTCAAAATCCTTTGGATCTTGGTGCCGATATCGTTATGCACTCATCAACGAAGTACCTGGGCGGGCATAGTGATGTGATACAAGGCGCATTAATGATGAATGATGCAGCCCTCCGCGAAAAATTATACTTTATCCAGAAAAGTTGCGGAGCAGTGCCGGGACCTATGGATTGTTTTTTAGTGCTTAGAGGAATAAAAACATTGCATGTCCGGATGCAACAACATTGTGTAAATGGGGAAATAATTGCACACTGGTTGCGCAACCATTCCAGGGTGGCGAAAGTGTACTGGCCAGGATTTGAAGATCATCCGGGTTATGCAATTGCGAAAAAGCAAATGAGTGATTTTGGAGGGATGATTAGTTTTGTTTTGAAGAATGAAAATGACAAAGAAACCAACAGGGTATTATCCGCTACAAAATTATTTTCACTGGCTGAAAGCCTTGGTGGGGTGGAATCGCTGATCAATCATCCGGCATCGATGACCCATGCCTCTATTCCAAGAGAAGAACGAATAAAAAATGGATTGGCTGATTCGTTAATCAGGCTAAGCGTTGGCATAGAAGATGCCGGAGACCTGATTGAGGACCTTGAAAAGGCGATCGGAGGATAATTTTGAATACAGCATAAAAACTTCAATAAGAACTTTGGCCTCTGTTTTAAATTTCTCTGGTGGGTTTTGGCATTGTATCTGCAAAGTATAGTAGAATATATTGAAATTATATTTTATCATTTTTAAACTTTCCAACTATGCTTTACATTATCGCAGTCATCCTGATCATTGGCTGGCTTTTAGGATTTTTTGTTTTTTCAGCAGGTGGCCTTATACACATACTCCTTGTAGTTGCAATCATTGCGATCATACTGCGGCTTATCAGGGGCGATAGGGTTTTATGACAATAAAGTGATTATTTTTATGCATGGATAAAACAAATCTGAAAGTTTTTTTGGATAAAAAGGTTGATGAATATAATCAACCTTTTTTTATTCCATCTGATCCCATTTGCATTCCCCATTTATTTTCAAAAAAACAGGATATTGAAATCGCCGGCTTTTTCTCCGCCATCTTTGCCTGGGGCAACCGGACCACTATTATAAGAAAATCGAAAGAACTTATGCATTTAATGGACATGGAGCCTCACCGGTTTTGTTTGTCCGCCGATCCTGACAGCTTAATAAAATTATCAGGTTTTAAACACAGAACTTTTAATGATACCGATCTGCTTTATTTCATAGAATTTCTAAGATACCATTACAGTCATCATGATAGTTTAGAAACTGCCTTTACTATGCACGGAAATACTATGGAAAATATGTTGAAGGGGTTTCATCACTATTTCTTTTCACTTACTGATGTACCGCGCCGTACAAGAAAACATATTGCAGATCCCGGAAGAGGATCAACCTGTAAACGTCTGAATATGTTCTTGCGATGGATGGTACGCCAGGATAATAATGGCGTTGACTTTGGTTTGTGGCGATCGATTCTTTCTTCCCAGTTAATATGCCCGATAGATGTTCATGTGGCCAGGGTAGCCCGGCATTTTAATATTCTCAATCGTAAACAAACCGATTGGCAGGCAGCCGTAGAGCTTACCCAATATCTGCGTACATTAGATGAAAATGATCCGGTAAAATATGATTTTGCTTTATTCGGATTAGGGGTAAATGATAAATATTGACAATTCATGACTTCCATTGACAATTCAATTGTTTCTCTTATTCAAACTTCAGTTGATATTGAACTGAAGGAAGGTATATCACTGGAAGAATTAAAAAAAAATTTAGCCGATTACATAAATTCCCTGATCAACAATAATTTTAATAAACTGATCAGCATATTATACCGCATGGATATAAATGAAACGAAATTAGTCGGTCAGCTGCAGGAAAATCCGGGAGTGGATGCCGGGTTAATGCTGGCTGAAATGATAATCGAAAGACAGAAGCAAAAAATAAAATCAAGGGCATTCTATAATAAGAAAGATAGTGACGCGGATGAGAATGAAAAATGGTAAAAAGGATCTATCGTTGCTCTTTTTATTTTCATATATTCATCGAAAATATTTTTATTCATGCGCTGTATAATTATTATTTTCCTCATCTTTTTACTTCATTTCCCTTCTTTTTCCCAGCACCATCAATACGTAGCGCCTTCCGACCCCCTTGTCCAAAAAAAAATTGAGTCCTGGCAAGACTTAAAGTTTGGCTTGTTTATGCATTGGGGTACTTATAGCCAATGGGGAATTGTAGAAAGTTGGAGCATTTGTCCGGAGGATGAAGGATGGACTCAGCGACGCGGACCATATGCATCAAATTATAATGATTACGTAAAAGCTTATGAAAACTTACAGACCACATTTAACCCAATAAAGTTTGCACCGGAAAAATGGGTAAGAGCTGCTAAAGAAGCTGGTATGAAGTATATGATCTTTACAACCAAGCACCACGATGGCTTCAGCATGTTTGATACACGACAAACTGATTATAAAATAACCAGCGACAAAACTCCATTTTCAAAAAATCCGCGCAGTAATGTAACCAAAGAAATATTTGATGCCTTCCGCAAGGAAAATTTTTCTATAGGTGCTTATTTTTCGAAACCAGACTGGCACAGTGATGATTACTGGTGGCCTTATTTTCCACCGAAGGACAGAAATGTAAACTATGAGGTTACAAAATATCCTGAACGGTGGAATGCATTTAAAAATTACACCTATAACCAGATTGAAGAACTGATGAGTGAATATGGGAAAGTGGATATACTTTGGCTGGATGGCGGTTGGGTAAGACCCCTGGCTACTGTTGATACTTCGGTAGAATGGCAACGTGGTATTAAAATAGACCAGGACATTGATATGAAACGGATCGCTGATATGGCCCGATCATACCAACCGGGTATGCTTGTTGTGGACAGGACGGTTACCGGTGAATATGAAAATTATACTACGCCGGAACAGGAAGTACCAAATGAACCTCTGGCCTTTCCCTGGGAAACTTGTATGACAATGGGAGATTCCTGGAGCTATGTTCCAAATGACAATTATAAATCCTCGCATAAGCTTATTCAGCTGCTTGTAAAAATTGTTTCCCGTGGCGGAAATTTTCTACTGAATATGGGCCCCGGCCCTGAAGGAGATTGGGATCCTGTTGCTATACGAAAGACTACAGGATATCGGTAAATGGATCGCTATAAATGGAGAAGGAATTTATAATTCAAAGCCATTGGCTCCCTATTCCACTGAAAATATTTATTATACTCAATCAAAAGACAACAAAAATATTTATGCCTTTTATTTATCAGAAAAGGATGAGGTTTCGTTGCCTGCCCGGGTTGTATTAAAAAATGTTATTGCAGATAAAGGAAGTACTATTTCTTTATTAGGAAATGCTGCTAAGCTGAAATGGAAAACAGAAGGAAACAATGTTGTAATCAGCATCCCTTCTTCGGTTGCTGCCAAAGCAAAAAGTAAATATGCAGCCGTATTTAAAATACAAACGTTTTAAGAATCTCTAAAAAAGAAATATAGTTTTTTAAAAAGCCTTTCAGGTTTGTAATTGATAAATATAAAGTTTCAGTCCGGGTACCTGAACTGTCATACACCATTAAAGTGGTCTTTTGATAATGGAGATATTATCATCTTATTTTTTTCAAACATCAGCTCTTTTACCTTTTCCTTATCTTCTTTTTCTTTCTTCAGGTCGAACATAGTTCCGAAAACATGATCCCAGATGGTTGAACTTACGCCAAACCCATTGTGCTCATTTTTATAATGATGGAGGTGATGATTTCTCCAGAGAGGCTTCATCCATTTAAACGGCGGGTTCCAGGCATGGATGGCATAATGCATGGTGCCATACATCAGGTATCCCAGAATAAAACCGGGAAAGAACATAAATGTATTCTCTCTCATGATCAGAAATAGTAAACCAAAGATGGCGGAAGAAATAATAAGGCTGGGAACCGGGGGCATAAACAACCGTTGCTTATCCCGGGGATAATGATGGTGATTGCCATGCAGAGTATAAATAAATTTTTGAGCTCTTCCGCTTTCGGCTACCCAGTGAAAAAGAAAACGATGAGCCAGGTATTCAAAAAAAGACCAGAAAAACATGCCGCCGATAAATGTAGAGCCAACACGCCATAAGGGATAATCCAGATTAGTATTGCTATAATAAAGCATATAGACGATAACCGGTAAATACATTCCCCAAATCACCAGGGGATGCGTTTTAGTCAGCATTTCCAGGTAATCACTTTTGAACAAACGGGCCTGCCCCTTATTATTTATTTTTTCGAATTGCATGGCGCAAAGATAAAGAAAACCAAATGGTGAATAATAAGCGCACCGGCAGGATATTTAAAGCATGGGTCAGGGCTTTAAGAGTTGATTAACGGTTTGAAATTGATAGCCTTTGGTATTAAGATATTTTATTAATCCGGGCAGATGATCGTAAAATTTATCGGTACGCCGGGGTCTGTCCCTATGTGAAGTAACAGGATAAAACCATTGAGGCCGGATTTACTGTTTTGTTCGCAGTTCAATAATAGATTTATATATGGATCTCGCTGGCTTTGATAATTTTTTAGACCGGGGTAGGTGTAATCGGCGGTGCTTTTGGTACCCGGGGTGAAATTGATTAGTTGCATTCCCAATTCTTTTGTCCATGCTGAAATACTGTCGTTATACCATTCATAAGGAGGCAAAAAATAGCTGGCCTTTTCCTTTTTGATCCCCAGTTTATCCAATTTCACATAATTATTCAGGAGATCTTCTGTGAATTGTTGTTTAGTTACGAAAAGGCTGTCCCTGTTGTTCCAGTCGCAATACAATAAATGCTCATCAGAATGCGGCCCGAGGTAATGTCCTTCTTTTCTTAATTGACTGAACGAGCTTTTGATAATTTTGATTCCGGTAAAATCTTCCTGTAAAAAAGAAGGAAGCTTTTATTTTTTCCTTCTTTAGGGTTGCTGCAATAAAATTTCCTCCATCCGCAAATTCATCTCCGGTAAAAACCAATGCTATTTTTTTTTGCGAAGAATCGCCACGGATAATAGCTCCGTGATCGTAGGATAATTTCTTTAGTTTCCCCCTGGCAGTGGAAGTTGTGGTGAAGTTTTCCGATTCCTTTGCCGCCAGCAAGTAAATTAGTGAGGCCGTTCCATCCATGGTGGGTTCATTGGTGCTGTAATCGCCATAGTCATCATGGTACACTGCCAGGTCACTTTGAAATTCTGCATATTCATCCGGCTGGTAAAGTGTAATTCCGATCAGATTTTTATAAATACTTCCGTATACCGGGCCATCAACCAGGCCACCATCGATGGGATAATTTTTTAAATGAGTAAAGGCAGAATGAGGATCAACAGGTGTATCACCCCAGGAAGGCAAACCATAGACCATACTGGTGCCCCAGGGATTGCAACCAAATAGCCAGTCGAAATTTGCCTGTTCCAATTCGTCAATATGTTTTATCGCCCGTTAATTCTCGGTACCAATAGCATTGAATAGCAAATGAGGTTGTCAGGTTATTGCTGCACCAGATAAAAGGAATGCCCCGGTAAAATGCATTTTGCTTTGCTTTGTTCCAGACTCTTTCAATGCCTTGTTTGTAATAACCAACTATAGTATCTCTTCTTTTATCTTTTAATTGTTTTGCCAGTTCATAATGACCCAGATTGATAAATGGATACCATTGGTAATGATTGGCCGTATCCGTTCCCAGCCAGGGTGTAATGCGTTTCTGATTGTGCATACAAATAAACTTTCATTCAGGTGGTTGATTTTCTCCGTTAGGCAGTCCTGAAATATTATTGCATAGTGGCCAGCTGCCAGTTCCATATCATCTATCCAATTATCTTCGGCATAGATATAAGGAGATTTTACAGAAGCAGTTTGAGTAACCCCATGTCTTTTTATTCCAAACGAAAGAGCTGAAAAAGATTTTTTTAATAAGGTGTTGCTATAGTTTATATCTGTCTTTCTAAACATTTCTGATCCCAAGGAAAAAGCGCTGCTAAATTTTCCGGCAATAGATGAGGTTCCTGTTGTATTATTCATAAACTTTCCTCTTTGCTGCGGTTCCCCGCTTACAAAATATACCGGCCGTTGATTGCCTTTTCCATACTGTGTATCTTCCTTGGGAATCCGCATGCCGATATGATCACGGTCATCACCAATCTGGTTAAACATCCAGTCATCTTTGGGATGCATTTTTAATAACCAGTCCAATCCCCATTTTGCTTCATCCAGTACATCGGCTATTCCATTTCTTCCATCTAAACCATTGGCTTGTTTTTCATCAGTAAAAACCTTTGGAAAATCGCGGTAGGCCATCAGCAAGTGATAGGTAGCATTGGCCGATGTTGTTGAATATTGTAAATAATCACTTGCATCATGCCAGCCGCCCACAACATCAATATGGGTGCTGTCCTGGATACCTGCTTTTTCTCCATACAAAACGTAACCATCATGAGTATGGCAACTATCTTTTAAATATGGATTAAAACCGCTTCGTTGCTGCCGCATATATCGCAAGCAAAAATCGGCCGCGCCTTTATAAACATCATTACCAATCTCAAATTCCGGTGACCTGGTAATGCCTGCCCGTAAATAATAACGACCGGGTTCTTTAAAATTGGAAAAGTTAAGCCTGCAGGTCTGTTTAAAAGGTCCGTATGATCCAAACGACTTTGTGGTTTTACCAGAATAAGCAATTTTCCCTGTAGCGGCATCCACTAGTTCCCATTTGTCAATTCCTGTTGTCAATTTACTGCACCATACAGCCACCTTTACCCCTTCGGGTGTATAGCCCAATAGATTAATCCGGATCCATGAAGAAGGAGATTCGCTTTGCTTTATTTCTGTAAATGAAAACAACAGAAAAATAATCAATAGCCTCATACAATTTATTAAGCTTTAAAAATTGAAATGGAAAAGTTACACTTCTTTCTTAAATTTTAAGGTGCATACGTTTGCATTAAATTTAAAAATTAAAAAACTAATTTCTGCTTACCTTAATCCATCAATTAATTTATGGCGGTAATTGCTATTGACCTGGGTGGCACAAAATCAGCCGCCGCTTTATTCAGCGGCACCGGTCAAATATTGATGAAAGAAACGATGCAGTTAGAAAAAAGAAAAGGTGCCGGGGTAGGTAGAATGATCGTGGACCAGGTTAATCATCTTTTACATAAGGCAAAACAGGAAAATATAAACATTTCTTCACTGGGCGTATGCGTACCCGGTATTGTTCATGAAAAGACCGGAAGAGTATGGGCCCCGAATATCCCGGGCTGGGAAGATTATCCTTTATTAGAGGAGTTGCAAAAAGAACTGGCGAATAAGAATATCAAAATACATATAGACAGTGACAGGGCCTGCTATATTCTTGCAGAAGTATGGAAAGGTAATGCCAGGGGATGCAGCGATGTTATTTTTTTGAGTGTGGGTACCGGCATTGGTGCTGGAATTTTGGTAAACAACAACGTATTGCGCGGAACCGGAGACATTGCCGGTGCTATAGGGTGGATGGCATTAAGCAAACCATACGATAATAAATTTTTATCCTGCGGATGTTTTGAATATAATGCCTCAGGGGAAGGGCTTGTTAAAGTGGCGAAAGACTTTTTTTCATCCGGGAAATATGAGGCAAGTATATTGAAAGCAAAAATTAGTAACAGCCTTACTGCCAAAGATATTTTTGATGCGCTCGATGCCGGTGATCATTTGGCAATAGCTGTAATAAATAATGCCATTGAATATTGGGGGATGGCCGTTGCCAATTTGGTTAGTCTTTTTAACCCGGAAAAAATAATTTTTGGCGGAGGTGTTTTCGGCCCTGCATTAAAGTTTCTTGATGCCATTTATGAAGAAGCAAAAAAGTGGGCCCAGCCCGTCAGCATTCTCCAGGTGAAACTTGAAGGCGCAGCTTTAGGAAATGATGCAGGCCTTTATGGCGCTGCCTGGTTGGCGATGAAGGAATAATTCAATATGTTTTCATTTATGTATAAACGAAGCCAGGTTTTTGCATCAGCATGTATCGCTCTTTCGCTATTTGGAATGACGCTGATTACATTGGGTTCTATATTACCGTTATTAACTTCAAAATTTGAGTCGGCAGGCCTTAACAAAGGCATCCTGGTTTCCATTTTACCAATCGGCATTTTGTCGGGCTCATTGGTTTTTGGGCCCATAGTAGACCGGTACGGGTATAAATTACTATTAATTGCCAGCGTCCTGATCTCCGCCCTGTCATTGTTGGGAATGGCCTATACTCAATCCCTGTCGCTGCTCTACGTTTGCATATTCCTCTCCGGATTTGGTGGCGGTATTATTAATGGCGGTACCAGTGCCCTGGTGTCGGACATAAGTGCCGAGAATAAAGGTGCTAATCTGAGCCTGTTGGGAGTCTTCTTTGGTATAGGCGCACTTGGTATGCCTTTACTGTTAGGTATTTTGTCTTCGCACTTTGACTACACCACTATTCTTGCCGCTGTGGGTTTTTTTATGCTTTTACCTGTTTTCTTTTTTCTTTTTATCCGCTTTCCTGCCCCTAAACAAGCCCAAGGTTTTCCCCTTAAGGAAGGAATTAAATTATTAAAGGATCCTACGCTATTGCTATTGGGATTCTTTCTTTTTTTTCAAAGTGGGGTTGAAAGTTTGTCGAACAACTGGACCACCACTTTTCTGCAACAGCACTTAAAAATTTCAAATGAAGCCGCTTTATATGCTTTATCTTTTTCCGTTGCCGGTCTTACCCTGGCGAGATTGTTATTAGGTGCTCTTTTAAAAAAGATCTCCTCATTTATAGTTATGCTTGTCTCTTTATTTCTGGTGATTGCAGGAAATTTAATTCTATTATATTCCCATTCCTATTCTGTTTCATTTGCAGCACTCATTTTTACCGGGGCCGGATTAGCAGGAGGTTTCCCCGTCATCCTGGGCTATATTGGTCAGCTATATGCCCATTTATCCGGCACTGCTTTTAGTATAGCATTTGTTATCGCACTCACTGGCAATACCCTTATTAATTATTTCTTCGGATTTATAGAGCATACGTACAGCGCTTATTATTTGCCTCTCTTAATTATAGCCTGCATTATTTGTATGCTTGCTTTATTATTATTGATAAAAAGAAAAGTTGAGTCAAAAATTAAAGTTTAAAAATTTATTAATAAAATTAAAACCCATTTACTATGATAATGGCAAAAACATGGTTGCAGAATGCAAGAACAATAATGGATAACATCGAGAATACCCAGTCAGAAAATATTCAACAGGCGGCTATGATGATGGCCAATACTATTGAGGCCGGCCGATGGGTTCATACATTTGGATGCGGACATGCCACTCTGCCTATTGAAGAAATGTATCCCCGAATTGGTGGGTTTGTTGGATTTCATCCCATCGTGGAATTACCCTTAACATTCTTTACCAATATTGTTGGAGGTATGAGTGTACACAATTTTGTTTTCCTGGAGCGGGTGGAGGGTTATGGTACCGAGATCATGAAAGGTTATAAGTTTGATCCCAGGGATTGCATGTGGCTGTTTTCGCATACAGGTGTGAATGCCGTAAATATTGATGTGGCCCTTGAAGCAAAAAAGCAGGGAATGAAAGTAATTGTATTTGGCTCCGCTGGGGAAGCCGAAGGAAAACCCACCCGGCATAGCAGCGGAAAAAATATTTTTCAGCTGGCCGATCTTGTGGTTGATACTTGTGTCCCGCTGCAGGATGCCTGTGTGCCTTTAAAAAATCATGTTGATAAAGTTGGACCCGTTTCTACTATAGGTTTTATCACGGCCGTCTGGATGACCGTTACTACTATTGCCGAAATTCTGGCCGACCGCGGAGTGAAACTCTTTATTCATCCTTCGCATAATGTGCCCGGTGATGATACCGCAAAAGAAAGACTCACTGAGGCACTTGAAGAATATAAGACCCGGATAGCGGGTGTTTGATGATAACGCTAAACTTTCCCTTTCTTTGTGCCAAATTAAAATACACTATGAAATTAGCTTCATACCTGAAAGATAACCATGAGCAACTGGCTGTTATTGTAGATGGCTTTGTATATGATATGGATATACTGCATCCGGATTTGCCGAATAGTATGAATATGTTTCTTACCTATTGGGAGGACGTTTTTCCAATTGCACAAGCAGGTGTCCTGATGCTGACCGAAGGAACCAGAAGCAGTAACAGGAAGATGCCGGTTAGCGAAGTAGAATGGCTGGCACCCGTACCATTTCCCGCTTCTTGTCGTGATGCATATGCATTCCGGCAACATGTAGCTGCTGCCAGGCGTAACCGCAAAGTTGATATGATCCCTGAATATGATCAGTACCCGGTTTTTTATTTCACAAATCATCATAGCATACAGGGACCGGGGCCGGTGCGCTGCATGCCCGATCATTTTGAAAAACTGGATTTTGAACTGGAAGCTTCCATTGTTATTTGTAAACATGGGCGCAATATACCTGCAGCAGAAGCGGATGAATATATTGGTGGCCTGATGATCATGAATGATCTAAGCGCAAGGGGTTTACAAATGGAGGAAATGGCATTGAACCTGGGCCCGGCAAAGGGAAAGGATTTTTCCACGGTGCTTGGACCCTGGCTGGTCACCTTAGATGATTTGCAGAAATTTGAAATACCCGCTAAAGAAAACCATACCGGTAAAAACTGGAACCTGAATATGACATGCAGCGTAAATGGAATACAGGTAAGTGCAGGCAATTTAGGAGATATGGATTGGACCTTTGCTGAAATTATAGAAAGAGCATCTTATGGAGTTGATCTGTATCCGGGTGATGTGATCGGCAGCGGTACTGTAGGTACCGGTTGTTTCCTGGAATTAAATGGTACCGGTAAACTTAATAATCCTGAATATGCAGAACAATGGCTGCAGCCAAATGATATTGTTGAAATGGAAATTGATTCACTTGGTAAACTGAGTAATACAATAGTAGCTGAAGAATCTGAATGGAGTATTTTAAGACTGAAGAAGGTTTAACCGCAAAGACGCAATGACGCAAGGAGTCGTTATGAACAAAGAACAGTATGAATATCTGGCCACTCAAATTTTTCAGGCGTCTTTAGAGGTACATAAGACTTTAGGGCCGGGCCTGCTTGAGTCGGTATATGAATTTGCTCTGGTAAAAGAATTACAACTTAGAAATATTAATATTCAATACCAGATTAAAATTCCATTGTTTTATAAAGGCCATAATACCGGCAAAGAATTCTTCATTGACATTCTTGTTGAAAAGGAAATAGTTCTCGAAGTAAAATCCTGCGAAGAAGGAATGCGTCCTGTTCACCAGGCTCAACTTTTATCATATCTGAAATTATCTGACAAGAAGTTAGGGTTTTTAATCAACTTTAATGTCACCCTATTAAAAGAAGGATTTAAAAGGTTGGTAAATAATTATTAAACTCCGCGAACCTTTGCGTCATTGCGTCTTCGCGGTTAAGCAAAATTTATGCACTTCAATCTCCGGGATCTAAAACCAACCGAAAAACAATACTACCTGCAGCATGTGATAGCTCCGCGGCCAATTTGTTTTGCCTCTACTATTAACAATGAAGGCCAGGTGAATTTAAGCCCCTTTAGTTTTTTCAATTTATTTTCAACCAACCCACCCATTGTTATTTTTTCGCCATCCAGAAGGGTTAGGGATAATACCACAAAACACACGCTGCAAAATGTTTTGGAAGTACCGGAAGTGGTGATCAATATGGTAACATTTGATATGGTACAGCAAACATCACTGGCAAGCTGTGAATATCCAAAAGGCGTCAATGAATTTATGAAGGCTGGATTCACACCCATTCCTGCCACCATGGTAAAACCGCCGATGGTAAAAGAAAGTAAGGTAACCCTGGAGTGTAACGTAATTGAAGTAAAATCGTTGGGAACAGAAGGCGGAGCCGGTAATTTAGTTATATGCGAAGTGCTGAAGATGCATATTGACGACAACTTGCTCGATGCTGAAATGAAAATAGACCAGAGAAAAATAAATCATGTTGCCAGGCTCGGCGGCAATTGGTATTGCCAGGTAAATGAATCCAATCTTTTCCAGGTAGAAAAACCCAATACGCAATTGGGCATTGGTGTTGTTGCACTACCTGAAAGCATTCGCAACAGTAACATACTTTCTGGCAATAACCTTGGTCAATTAGCCAATGTGCAGGAATTGCCGGTGATTGACCCATCATTTCATGATGATCATTTAATACAAATCATTCAGTATTATAATTTAAATCCCGATGAGATGGAGAAGGAATTACATCAGTATGCAAAAAAATTATTGAAAGAGGGAAAAATAAAAGAAGCCTGGCAGGTGCTGTTGACCGATTTTGAATAGCGGTCAAGTCAAAACAGCTAACTGTAAATTCAGATGGATTTTTAACACGATTTTGAGTTATGTTTATAAAAAAGCGCAATGCTTCGTCTACCCCTTTCTTTCATGGTATGGCTGATCATGCTTACGCAGCTTTCCGGCTGCAAAAAACATTCAGGACATGAGATGTGGGAATTTTCCTTTGCCTATAATGGCCAAACCTATACAGGTGCAGAATATGGTTCGCCGATAGAATACCAGGGAGACATAATAGGAATCGAAATTAGAAAACCTGATGTTCTGGGTGGGATTGTACGTTTTATTTGGGTAAATAACTGTGCTATTTTAGAACCAACGGGTATGGACATATCCTTTAATGCCAATTCTTGTGCTTTCTATATTACAGGAACGTCGGTTGATTCTTCCAAAATATTCACTTATAGCTCGGGTTCAGGAAATACTACTGCAGCAAATTGTAAAACTAAAACGGACAGGCTTTTCAACGTGACTTATACCACATGTACAGTATCCGGTTCGTTCTCACTTGTGCTTATTAATAATGCAGGCGTTACAAAAAGCTTAACAGGAACATTTAAAGATCCTGATGTAATACAATGAAATATCATAACCATGCGTAGTTAAACTTCGCGACATTTTCGCGCAATAAAAATCTCATTTTTAACTCGAACAAAAAAAGATTTAAAATTTCACCTGAAACGTACAATGATTTTTTCAAGCTATCAATTAATCCATCTATTGATGACCTTTTAAAACAGATCCTTCAGTATAACAGTTTGAATCCTGAACAAATGGAAAAGGAATTGCATTAGCATGCAAAATATCTGCCTGATAAAGAAGGGTGATGCCAGCTTGGCAAATATTACTTGGCATATCCCAACCATCTAAGTTATTTCCATGTGCTTTCCCTGGACAAATATTCCAGCGCATTTCTCCGGACAATTTTATAAGCCTCTCTTTTTTTTCCTACAATATCAGGTCCGGCAGCCAGTAGGCCACTCATTACATTTCTTTTTGTATAGAACTCGCAGTTTGTAATTTCCGAATCCTTAACCATTACTCCGCTGTTATACAAACGATAGCTGATACGGGCACAAATATCAAAAGAAGCTGTACGGTTTTTCCCACCTGCATCCTTTGTCACTTCCACATCTGTCTGATTAAAGAATGCGTCGAGCGTTTTTATAACAATGGCTTTCGATGCATTGTTCCGGATCATTAATAAAAAAATGGTGCTGTCTGAATCTGCTTTTTCATTTATTAGTTCCGGGATAACGATCAGCGTCCCTCCGTTGGGAGGAGGGGTGCTCTCATATAAAACCTGCTTCAGGCTATCGGCCAATTCCCTGAATAGCTCTTTTTTATTTTTCCTGGATTTCATAGACATGGCATCAAAAGAATTAATGATCAGCATATTGACCGGAACAGAATCTGTCCGGATATTATATTGCATGCTATTTTCTTCTGCGCTCAGATGAAAACTTAAGATCATTAAAAATCCAAAAGATAATAAACCGGGGATTCTCATCATCATTATTTCTTATTTTAATCCTAATCGCTCCAAAAGGCTTTCTTTTTTTGATTTGGATACAGGAAGTTGTTCTCCGGTCTGCAGTTTTACATATCCTCCATCTGACCGGACAAAGTGAGTGATAAAACCCAGGTTGACGACTGTGGAATGATGTATTCGTTGAAACAGATCCACCGGCAACAATTCTTCAATATCACCCAGCGTTTTTGAGACCAGTATATATTTTCTGTTGTCCAGAAAAACTTTGGTGTAAGCTCCTTCAGCCTGGCAATAAATGATATGGCTGACCTCTACAAACTCATAACCGTCTTTATAAGGCAAAGCGATTTTTTGTTGGCTGCCGGCCTTTTAATATTACGCAGCAGGTTCTCAATATGAATGTTTCCCGACTGTTGCAATTTTTGTTCGGCTTTTTTTACAGCTTCTTTCAGGTCATTGGCATCGATGGGTTTCAGCAGGTAGTCAACAGCGCTGATTCGAAAAGCTTTGGCGGCAAACTCGTCATGTGCCGTAGTAAAGATGATAGAGAAATTAACATCGCCCAATACTTCCAGCATTTCAAACCCGTTCATCCAGGGCATTTCCACGTCCAAGAAAACCAGCTCGGGATTGTTTTTTTTGATTGACATGATGCCTTCCTTTGCAGAATAACAGCTATCAACGACCTCCACAGAGGAGCAGTATTTCTGCAGGTCGTTGAGTAATGCTTTTACACAATGCTGTTCGTCATCAATTAATAGCGCTTTAATCATTTTAATACTTGTTGCAGAAAGGATTCTTCCTGCGCTTTACACCGGCCTTAATGAATCGTGTTTCGTTTATAAATGTAAACCAGTTTTCAGAATCTTAACATCCTTTATGGCAGTTGGGCATAACGACTTCATAACTATCCAATACGGGTTCACGGTTTTTCTCATTATGCCATGATCACGGCAGATTACCACCTCAAAACATTCAACTGTCAATTTATGGTTGCTTTACGTATTTGCTGGTTGTAATTTTGAATAGCATTAAAGCAGACTTTATGAAATGCATTCTATCAAGCTGCCTTTGCATAATTGTTTGCATGCATGTCAGCGGTCAAACTGACAGCACGGTCCTAAAAGAAGCTGCATCGACAATAGTTTTACGAAAGACTACTGTAAAAAAAATTTCCGCATTCTCAAAACACCTGTTCATAACTTCAGACCTGCCAAACAGCTACAACAGGTTTCGTATGTTTCCGAATTATCAAACCATGTATACCCATTCTTACAGGAATTACAAATGGCAAACTGTTTATGAGGTTATGGGACATACCCTGTTTTCCGTAATAGCTGGTAAGAACCATTACTACTATAACTCTATACCGCCCAAAATGATAACCCGTCAATGAGGTGTCTGGTTTGTACATTGTGTAAGCAACCCTATAGCCTTTATAATTAAAAATAAGCTTACACAAACAAGTCAACCATTAAACGTCGTGAAAAAAACAATTTTTATTAGCTTTTTTGGAGGACTGTCTTCAGTGACGTTATCGCAAGACAACAATACATCCCTGAAAAAAGAAATTGTTGCTGTAGATATTGGATTACCTGGTGTCTGGATAAACTATGAACGGCATTTAGGTAAACCTTTTACGCTTAAATCAGAATTTGGTTTCGAATTTGGCTTTGGAGATATAAACGGGTTCGTTCCAGACGGTTATCCCAATAATTATTATTTTTTTACACCAACAATAAGATTGGAGCCGAGATATTATTACAGTTTTAATCGCAGAGTCGACTTAGGAAAGAAAACTTCATATAACGCTTCAAATTTTTTTGCATTTACGGCTACGTATATTCCAAATCTATTTACAATATCAAATGTTCCTGGTTTAGGAGTACAAAGCGGAGTTTCGTTAATACCAAAATGGGGCATGAAAAGAACTATTGGACAGAGAGTAAATTTTGAATTTGCATTTGGATTTGGAATCGTCCATTTTTTTGATAGAGCCGTAACTGAGGCAGGTTTTGGACTTGACCTGCGATTTGGCTACTATATAAAGTAATATGGCATCAACGGCAAATCCCGGGCGGGCAGTAAAAACTACCCGAGTGCGACCATGACACCTGGTGTAGTCCCTATTCATCAAAAAAAGGCATATATTTCAAATATTTTGTTGTCGATTCAATGGAAGATGTAATGAAAGGGAAGATTGGTCGCTTAAAACAAATGAATTATTGCGAGGCACTAAAATTCTTTGGTTATTAATAGTTAATGTCGTCGCCCTCCTTTTATTTTTAGAAGAACTAATAAAAAATGGGATGCTTGTCAACGTGCAAATAATACCACCCACTTCAATAAAACCGCCTGTCATGGATTGTCCTTCTCTGTTGTGATTATTGTCTACAATTACTCCTGTAATTACTGCGGCTGTACCTGTACCTAAAAGGATCCATGCCGTTGTTTTTTGATTTTTACTTCTTTGCAGAAAATATTCTTTCGCTTTCTGTTGGGAGAAAACAAAATTGAACACTAATAAACCACATATTAGTAAAACAATATTTCTCATACTTGTGAGTTTAAAATGATTACTATTTTTATTAGTTAAATAAAATTAACTTAATTGCTTGCGGCCTGGTGTCTGTCTCATCAATTGCTTACCACCTTAAAGCTACGGCTATATAGTACTTTAAAGATTACCGGATTGACAATTAGCTTTCCGGGATTGGCAGCTTTATGGAATAGCAAAATAATTAAAAAAAAAACCTCTAAAAGATGGATAATATGTTTCCCCGGTTATTGGTTGATTATATCATAGTTCTTTAACTATTTTAAAAACAACTTTTGTCCCTGCAGTTTTGCCATTCTCATCTTTCTTATCAATAATCTCAAGTTCTGCCTTCCGTTGTTGCAATAAATTATCCAGTTCCAGTCTTGATTGGGTCAGGTTTACTCCTTTAGATTGATGGGCTAATCCACTGGTTGCTTTATTTTGTCTGGACGATTCTCTGCCAATTCCGTCATCTTCTATTACTATTTCAATATTCCCATTACTTTTAATAACACTTAATGATACATTACCTCCGCCACCTTTTGGAACAAGGCCATGCCAGATTGCATTTTCTATAAAAGGTTGAATAATTAACGCAGGTACTTGTAACGATTTCAAATCGATATTTTCATCTACATTCACTGAATAAGAAAATTTAGTATCAAACCGCATGGCTTCCAATTGCAGGTAAAGCTTACATGTCTCTATTTCATCATAGAGACTAATTTCTTTTTTATCAGCATTATTAAATAGTGTACGGATCAATTTTGAGAACGTAGTAAGATAAGTAACCGCTTTTTCTTCCTCATGTTGCTGGATCAATGATTTAATCGAATTCATGCAGTTGAAAATAAAATGAGGGTTCATCTGGGCACGAAGGGCTTTGGCTTCCAGTTCTAACAGTTCTTTTTCATGTTTTACTTTTTCTCTTTCCTGTTTTCTTATTACTCTTGCCCTTATACTAGACACGAGAAACGTGAAAAGGGATATTCCTGCTGTAGCTGATGTCCAGAACCACCACGTTTGCCAGAAAGGCGGATCTATGATGATAGTAAGTCTGGCTTCTGGCTTACGCCAGTCTTCTCCTGCATTTTTAAACTTAACGCGAAAAAGATATTTGCCTGGTCTAAGATTTGCAAAAGAAGTCATATTTAATTTTTCATCCAGAAATGAAAATGGTGCCAATACCCAGTCATCACTGTGCCCTTCCAGTTTCGAAGCAAATTCTATCGTGTCTCTTGAAGTAAACCCCCTGCCATGGTAAACAATTCCCACATTATTTTCGTAGTAGCGCAACCTGATTTCATCAAGAGTTTCAAAATCGATTTGTGTATTCCTTAAGTCTGAATAGGACATATTTCCTATTTGAATACCGATAATAATGGCCTGAGCAACCGTACTATCCCATTTTACATCTGCAAAGGCAGGATTTGTCACAATACTCTTTGCAATAAATAACCAGCCATCTTTGATTACATACAAACTACCGCCGGCATCAATCTTTATATCCGTTGTACTATTTTTTGTTTGTGAAAATGTTGTGTCTGAAATAAAAGTATAGCTTCCTGTCTCGGTATTAAAAACAGCGGGTATTGAATCCATTGGAGCTACAAAAAATTCATGAGCAGATTTTCGGCAAAATGTTTTAATAGAGTTGTTGCCATTTTTTTTGTATGGAAAATATTGCACGGGGTTTCCTAAACCATTAACTGCACGGCCCATTCCTTTTTCCAATGTACTAAACCAGATAAAGGCGCTTGTTTTTTGAACAGAGATATGAGTAATGTTTAACGGTTCATTATTTTTCGAAGAGAATATATTGGTTGATAAGCCTGTGGATTTTTCATAGGCATATAAACCATGATTCGTTCCTATCAGTATTTGATCATCATCATCGGCTGAAGTAGCAAATGAACAGGGTATTATCCCTTTACCGAGAAAGACTTTTCTTATCTTTTTAGCTCCTTCAATAACAATAATATTGCTGTCCTTATCAAACCCTGTTGTAAAATTAGCGACTAGGTATTTCTTTGACCTGGCTTCAGCGACATTTGCGGCGTCTTGAATAATATAGAGGGTATCATAATTAGTGCCTATAAACAAGTTGCCCTTTGCATCCATCCATATTTTTCTGATGTCAATAGGTTGTTCCCTGTTTTCCGGGAAAATAAAAGGTGGAAAGCCCAAAGCTCTTCTCCCATAATTGTAGTTAACATATCCAAAGTGATTATTATCCGTTACGAAGTAGCAAATCCTACCGGGGCCTTCAGTAATAAATTTTATTCCGGCATTTAGTTCATACAGGTCTTTATAAACATCCGACCTACCCGAATAGACAATTTTTCTGCCCTTGTCATCAACTGGATAACCTGACGATGGCGTAACCGTTATTAGCATCTTATCGAACTCAAGGAGGTCCGAAAAGGAGGTTGCCATCATAACAGTTCCTTTAGTAGTAGGTAGAATATCATTAAAAAACAGGGGTTTTGTACCTTGAATTAAATTAGCGGGGAACGTTTCAAACGTCTGTGCCATAACTAATCCGGGAAGAGCAAAAAAAGGGAATAAATATAAGAAAAAGAGAATCATTATATTCTATTAAAATAACCACCTTGAAGGGGTTCACCTATTTCGGAAGCTTAAAATTCCCGACGATCCAACGCAAAAGTAAATTCGCAAAAAAGAGCCTTTTGTTGAACTGAAATCCGCCAAAAAAAAATAAACATCGTTACTAGATCATAAAAAGCCTGACGAAAAAGCGTCCTGCTTTCTTGTCCGAATAGAATACGGTTCAGCAAAAATTAAGAAAAGGTTGTTTGCCTGTCATACGATTAAATTAGACTGAAAAAAAAACGTTCATTACAGCTCAACCTCTTGTGTCTTCTTCCAAAACTACTTCTATATACTTCCTTAACGATTACATGATTGACAATTAGCTTTCCGGGGTTGGTAGCTTCACAGTGTAGCAGAACAACTGTTAAAAGAGCCTTGCAAAAGAATGGCCGAATCGTTACTTCAAGTTAAACAATTAAACAGTCAATCCAAAACGGTCTTTCATCAATAGCGCATTGGCAAAGACATAAGCCGGGTTTAACTTGCCTGAAAATAGTCGGGAGGAACAAATTCACTTTTGGTTGCCAAATATCCATTATCCTTAACCTGTATTCAAACAAAATGAAATGAAATACATGTTGTACTGTTTACTCAACTCAATTTAAATCCGACTAATAATCTGTACTGCCATTCAGATTGATCCCATTGAATCATCAACTGATGCCGGCTTCCCATTCAACATAAGGAGCGGGCAGGAGTGGATGATCTCAAAAAAATGGGGACTGGGCGCAGTTCTGTTTTATAGCAGAACGCAAGTAAAAACAAAAGAGGAAGATATAGGCGAACGGTGGAGGAGCAAAAGGTTGGGCATTTGTTTTAAGGCAATTTTCAGCAGGGCAAAAAGTTAATAAATGTTATTCTGTACTCATTGCTCAGGCGGTATTAGAATTTCCGGAAGCTATTAATATTTGATATCTGGAATAACCACGTTTCTTAAGGATAAAAAACGAAAGGAAGCAATATTACTCGTTCCGGTATTAGCATTACTGTACAACAGTACATGAATTGACGGAGCAAAAATGAATATAATCCTGTTGCGAAGATGAACCTTCAATTTTTTAAGATGAAAAAGCTTGATCACTGGTTGATGCCTTTTGCTGTCTTCCTGTTCATTTCCTGCGTAAGCTCTCTTTACCCTCTTTCCGAAAACGAAGAAGAATTTGTTCTTAAAAAAGAGCTTCTGGGTCACTGGGAAGCGGTTCATAACAATAAAGAATATATCATAGATACAGCAGATAAGAATATATACAGAATTATCGTGATTAATAAGGATTCTATTTTCCATAATCCCCGGTACAATGACACAAGTTATTACCTGGCTTTTCTTATAAATGTACAGGGGCAATATTTTATGGATTGTTATCCAGATATAGAAAAACCGGCTTTCTTCCAAATGGGTGAAGAGGCAAGAAACGGGTTTCTGCTTTCGCATTTTATTTACAACATCCGAAACATAGAGCAAAACTCTATTATTGTTTCTGCCATCAACAAAGATTCACTGACAAACCTTATAAAAAAAGGAACTTTATCTATTAAACATGAAATGGTAAATGATGCCCATATAGTGCTACGAGAAAAACCAGCAACACTTCAGCTTAAATTGTCTTCTCCAATTCAGCACATTTCGTTTTTTGACGAACCCACTTTATTAAAACGTAAAAACTAACCATGAAAAGAACATTATTCAGCCTCTTGTGCATGGCTATAGTTGTACATTCTTTTTGCCAGGCAAAAGCACCCAATTTATTAAAGGAAGATTATCTGAAAAAAAGCAAGAACCAGAAAACAACCGGCATCATTTTACTGGCCGGCCGGCTAACCGTAGCCGGGACAGGCCTGGTGATTGTGTTAAGTGATTTGAGCCATTTGTTTGATCCGGGTTATGAGAATGAAATCGTGTTCATGTAAAAAGCAAGCACTATTTATGATAAAGCTATACATATATTTTTTGCTGATAAAGACATCAACAAGTTTGTTTTCACAACAACAGGAGTATTTCACCTTAAAACCTATCTGCAGGATTCATATTACTACGGTGAATGGTAATATGCTGAAAGGTCTCTTAATAATGACACATGATTCGGTAGTGGTGGTTTATCCCGGCAAACGCAGTGAATGGAACAAGAATAAAGAATACAGGGCAGCAGTATATGGCTACTCAAAAATCAGGAGGATCCTTATTAAAAAAAATGGCAGGGTAATGAAAGGAATAAGCCTTGGGGCTGCTATCGGTTCTTTGCCACTATTTGCAGGTTTGGGCAAGAATGAAAAAGATGCCATTGCCAGGATATCAGCCATTACCTTACCTGCGGGTATGCTGGCAGGCGCATTACTCGGGTATTCTGCAAAGAAAAAATTTTATATCAACGCTTCCGGTTCCTCGTTTCATGAATTTCAAAATCAAATTCAATGATCGTCCGTTTTTTATCCGTAATAATAGTTTGCCTGCTGTGTAATATGGCAAAGGCGGTAAATGAGAAAGACAGCTTAAAATTAAACAGTAAACCTGTCTTAAGGTTAAATTTCCTGGTTTCACCAAAGCAAAAAAAGATTGATCCAGCACCTTTGAGCTTTCAACTGCAGGCTAAACTGATGCGGTTGTTTCATAAAAGGGAACTATATCTTATTATCGCCGCTTCGTCACAGGATATGGCAAATCAGATTCTTGCCATTCTAGCAAAAAAAAATGCGATGATCGGTAATATCTGGTTTGACAGTCACGGTCATTTCAACAGGCGGCGCTCCCTCTTTGAGATCGGGAAGGATGAATTCAACTGGCGATCTATCCGTGATATCGAATTTTCTTACCATTTAAAAAAGCTTGCGAACTACTGCGATACCGATACAAGGGCAGGTATTGGTTCCTGTTATGGGGGAGCCACTTATTCTCTTCCCGCCATTGAAGAGTTTCCAGAAGGCAGGATGTACGGGGATTCCTTAATGATCGGTTTGAGTGAATTACTTAACCATGCAACCGTATATGCCAGTGAAAGTTTTGTAATGACAAGACCTGGGATATTAAATGCCACTTATGGCTTCTTTGGTAGCCCAGCCAAAAAGAAATTCAGGGATATAATTTATGAGCCAGTTTGGGAAAACCTTGGTGAATGGAATTGCTATTCAGGAGCAAAAAGGCAATTTGAAAAAACGGTTACCGTTTCATTGCGGCAGGATGGAAGAATACATTGCAAGCCAAAAAAATTCATGGCCTTTGAAAAGAATAAAAAGAAATTGAAGGAAAAGCTGGCGAAATTAAAAAGAGGCCATTATAACCTGGCCTATTTATACCAGGAAGGTTGATTAAAGAATTTTAAAGCTTTTCCATTATTAATGAAAAAAAGTTTAAACCCTTTCAACAAATAAATACACTATTCCGGCATTAATTATTAATGTTAGATCAAAATTTTAATATCTAAACTGCCATTCTTAACTTAATATAGGTTTAAATTATACTGAATACAGCTCCTGCTAAACATCACTAACTTAGCCATGAAACAAATACTTCTCTTCAGCCTGGCATTGCAAACCGGCATAATCGATGCGACCCAACAAAACGGTACGTTGATTAATTACCGGACATCATCAGATTATCTTGCAAAAAGCAAGAAACAAAAAGGAACAGGTTGAATATTATTGGGTAGCGGTGTTGTTACCTCATTTGTTGGATTAAGTCAACTAAACTTTGCAGGCAGTAGTGACGGTCATGTAAGCAACACACCGGGTACCGTCTTGTTTTTCACAGGTCTTGCTGCTTCTATCACCAGCATACCAGTTTTTTCAGCATCAAAAAGAAACAGGAAAAAATCAATGTCTTTATCATTTAAAATTGAAACTGGCCCTTAACTGGAAAGAAATATTCCAAGCGGGACTATTTCTTTATTTGTTTCAGATCTATGAATTTTAGTTTGGCCGGGCTCAGAATCGCTGGAATATTGAAATGCCCGAATCACCATTATCTGTAAAGCTGCTGGGAATGTTTTCATTTGTGCCTAAATTCAATACCAGGCTTAAAGAAAAACAAGCGGGAACCGCTATAGCCACTACACAAAACTATTTGAAAGAATAAATACTGTTTGCTTACATAAGAAAGGAGATATCGGGATAGAAGGTGAAACGTATTTGAATATTAAAAAGTATAATAAAAAGCAATTGGCCCGTTTAAAAAAAATAAGGAAAAATAGGTTTTACGCATCCCTTGCCTTCCAGCAAACAAGTGAATAAGAAACACACTATCCTTTATCGCTATCGTCCTTGAAATGAAAACTTTTCACAAAAGTCCGTTGCAGCTATTTCTATTTTTTTAATAAACTGCCAATCCAAAACAGCAAACTGTTAATTATGATTCGTAACTTATATAGAATTCATTCTAACTTAGGTAACGAACCAGTCAAACACTTAAGCCATGAAACAAATACTGCTTTCCTTCCTGGTACTGAGCCTTTCTGCAACTTCCTTTGCCCAATATGCCGATACCACAAAACCTATCGTCGCCATCAATTACCTGAAAAAAAGTAAAAACCAAAAAACTGCCGCCTGGATATTGCTGGGTGGAGGAGCATTGATGACCACCGTTGGTGTTGCTGTTGGATTGGTTGAAGTGACTGATGCAGTTGTAAATTCTTTTTCAGGAGAGGAACAAAGTTCATTTTCTGGCGGGGCACTTCTTACTTTAACAGGCCTTACAGCTATGGTTGGGAGCATTCCTCTATTCATTGCATCTGGCAAAAACAGGAGAAAGGCGGCAGCTTCTGTTTCTTTTAAAATGGAAAATGCGACTAATTTATATCAATGGACTGTTACTAATACCCGGTACCCTGCTGTAGCTATTCAGATCCGTTTGTGAAACTCTGACCCTTTCTTTTTCCCATCCACACTCCTTTGAACTCAATTAAAATTGATTGGTATCCTCTGCCTTGATTAACAAAGGGCAAGTCAATATCCTTTTAAATGAACCTGCGCCCCATTGAAAGAATAAAATTATTCAATCAATAGTCCAAACATTTGTTATGCAGAAATTTTTTTACTCCACGTTAATTTTTACACTTTCTATTCTTTTATCAGCCTCTGGCTTTGCCCAGGGTATTTACCAGCTTTGGGGAATGACAGCCCAGGGCGGCACTGATGATATTGGCGTTGTGTTCAGGGCAGATGGCCAGGGAAACAATGCACAGGGCATATATTCTTTTCCAAGAACCAATTTAGGGGCTAACCCAATGTATAATCAACTGGCAGAGTATAATGAAAAATTTTATTCCATGACTTCCGCAGGTGGTATTAGTAACCTGGGTGTCATTTTTGAATGGGACCCTGTCACCAATATTTATATAAAGAAATATGATTTTGAAAATGCGGATGGAGATAGACCGCATGGCAGCCTGGTGCTGATGGGTGATAAATTTTATGGAATGACAAATACCGGCGGCAACAATAACCTGGGTGTCATTTTTGAATGGGACCCTGCTACCAATATTTATATAAAGAAATACGATTTTGATGGCGCCAATGGAGGTACACCTTATGGTAGCCTGCTTTTGCTTGAAGGCAAATTTTACGGAATGACCTATTCAGGTGGAACTAATAACCTCGGAGTAATTTTTGAGTGGGATCCGGTTGCGGTTGCCAATGCGTTTGTAAAGAAATATGATTTTGATGGCCCTAACGGTAGTAAACCTTATGGCGACCTGACCATCAAGGATGGCAAATTTTATGGAATGGCTTCTTTGGGAGGGATTTATAATACCGGAGTAATTTTTGAATGGGATCCCGTCTCAAATAATTATACTAAGAAATTAGATCTTGATCATAGTACTGGTAGTAATTCTTATGGCAGGCTTTTATTAGTTAATGATAAATTTTATGGAATGACAAGCCGGGGTGGTGGTGGTCATTATGGAGTTATTTTCGAATGGAATCCGATTACAAATGCATTTAGCAAAAAAGAGGAGTTTAGTGACTTTTCGGGAAGTCCGCGGGGAAGTTTGTTCTTTTTAGAAGGAAAACTTTATGGGTTTACAGCTCCGGAGCCTGTGTCAAAGGGCTTTTACCAGGGGCATTTGTTTGAATTCGATCTTGCAACAAATACCTATACACCTAAATACTTTTTCGCCAGGTCCTCAAGGATAGATAATGGATATGACGGCAACAAGCCCTATGGAAGCCTGGTAGAAAAAAACGGGAAATTATACGGCATGACCTCAATCGGTGGGAGCAGTGGCAACGGTGTAATTTTTGAATTTGACCCGGCGACAGTTTTATACAAAAAGCGAGTGAATTTTAATGCACATGAAAATGGGTCATTCATTAATAGTTTCACTTTTTACGAGGACCATTTATTTGGTGTATCGGAGCGTGGAGGTTTTGATGGTTTGGGAGTGATTTTCGAATGGGACTTAGCTACAAACAGTTTTCGCAAAAAATACCAGTTTGATGGTGTTACAGGTGCTACACCTGCGGCTACCAACAGCCGTTATCCACAGGGGAAGTTGACTCCTTACAATGGAAAACTCTATGGGGCAACCACCTATTCTCTCTTCCCGTTAGGTTTTATCGATCATATTTTTGAGTGGAATATTTCAACGAATCAATTTGAGCAATTTTCAACTGCTGGGATAGTTCATGGTAATTTGGTAGAAAGTGGTGGTAAGCTGTATGGAACTCACAGTTATGGTGGTCCGTCAATTTTAGAATATGACCTGGCATCCCATCAGACGACCCTTCTTCCTGGTTCTGTCGGTAATACAATAGATAATGGTCTTGTCGAGAAATCTGGAAAACTATACGGACTTGATCAAGGTTCGATAAGCAATTTCCCTTCGCCCGGTAAAATCTTTGAATGGGATATCGCCAACAGTTTGTTCACAGTAAAATATGATTTTGTAGCGTCAACGGGTAACCATCCCGTTGGCGCCATGCTGTTTTATAAGGATAAGTATTATGGCATGACAGATGCAGGCGGAGCAAACAACCTGGGTGTCATTTTTGAATGGGATCCGGTTTCTAATATTTATATAAAAAAGTATGATTTCAATAGTAACGATGGTGGCAATCCCGTTAGCAGCCTTAGAGTAAATAATGGAAAGTTATATGGAATGACAAGGAATGGAGGTAGTTTGAATATGGGAACTATTTTTGAGTGGGACCCTCTGACCAATATTTATTCTAAAAAATCTGATTTTACAGGGGCTAACGGAAAAAGCCCTGGCAGTAAAAATGCTTTGACTGTAGTACCGGCATTGGCTGCCCGTGGCGTTCCCAATAGTTGTATCAACTACGCACCTGTTAATATTGATAATAGCAATAACAATAGCTGGGTTCCCATCATTGATGATAACGGCTACGCTGTTGCTGAAATAAAAGCCAATAGTAATAACCTTGGTATTGTAAATACTTCCGTATTTATAAATAATAACCTGATAAGGGAAGATGGTGAAAGGCGGCTTTATTTAGACAGAAACATAACTATTACCCCGCAGTTCCAGCCTACTTCACCCGTGGATATCCGGCTTTATATCCGGGGTACGGAATTGGAAACAATCAAGAACGCCGTTAATTCTATTGGCGCCCCATCAGACATTGAAGCTATTAATGAATTGGGTATTTTTAAAAATGATGATAACTGCGGGAGCTCAGTTATAAGAAAGGCAAGTCTTGTCTCCACCACAGGCGCCAAATGGGAAACTGATTTTGTTCTTTCAGCCAGCGTTTCAAACTTTTCAACTTTCTATTTTGCCAATAAAGCCAATGCAGCCCTTCCACTTACATTGTTAGAATTTTCCGGCAAACTTCAAAATAATAATGCATTGCTCAACTGGAAAACGGAGAATGAATTGAATACTTTAGAATTTATAGTAGAAAGAAGCATAGATGGTAATCAATACAAAGCAGTAGGTACAATAGCTGCTGCAAACAGGCCAGGCGTACACGGATATGATTTTACCGATCCTGCAATAACTATGACCGGCGCAAAAATTATTAACTATCGTTTACAACAAAAAGATATGGATGGCCAATTTGTCTATTCTAAAATCGTAACACTCTCACTTGCCAATGAAAATACTTTTGTGCGGCTTTATCCTAATCCTGTAAATAAGGAACTTAAACTTTCTATCAGTTCACCAAAGCGGGATAATATACAATTGAAAATAATTGATGCTTCCGGAAAAACGATTCACCATCAAACAAGACATTTAGCAACAGGCAGCAACAGTTTTACTATGGATGTATCCAAAATACCAGGCGGGGTTTATTATCTAATCATTCAAGGTAATGCGGTTAATAAATGGATGCAATTTGTAAAGGAATAATAAAGAGAGTTGAAAGTCGGTAGCGTCTGTTTTTTTTAGTGTCGCCAATTAATAAATTGAAATTGCTCAATTAAGAATAATATTGCTCTTATAAATCTACGAGGCCAAAACTAAATTTTGATTATGAAAAAACTTTCATACTGGGGTAAAAATAATAAACCCTATGCCCGATTCCTCATTATTATTTCCTTTCTATTTTTAACCGCTCTGGGTATTCTCACCGGAACTTTATTGAGTGAATCAGGTGTCCAAATTTCTACATATGCCCTTCTGACTTTAATCAGTATTTATATTTTCTCAATCTCATTATATCCTTACCTGGAAAAAAAGAGATCAGGAAAAAAACCTGAACGGGAATATACCAGGCGCAAAACTTTTGATTTTATCCTGGCTTCAACCGGTTTTTGCATGATTGTCTGCATGGGGAATCAACCTAATTTTCTTTTTCAAAATTCTGCCTCCCTGTTCGCTACCGAATTAAGAAACGAAACAACTCCGGGAGACAGCAGTTTGAAAACCTACAAATCCATTTCTGCCTTTGCCGGCTCTATGAAGGATGCCAGCGGAAAAAGCCTTTCCTGGAAAGCCAAAAAGAAATTATTAAAAGTGCAGGTGAAAGAGATCAAAAAGTCAGATGAATTGTCCGGTGCTGCGAAAACAGTTCTTATTGTTTTGTCAGTTATAGTAGCATTGGGATTACTGATGTTGGTGGCTGCTTTATCCTGTGAACTTTCATGCAGCGGGTCCGGAGGTGCCGCTGCATTGGTTGGCATTGGAGGAGCAGCCTTGATTATTTTTCTGCTGATAATTGCAATAAGGGCCATTAATGGCAACAAAAGAAGAAAAGAAAAGAATTGATACGGCAGGAGGAAATGAAAGAACAGGGAAATTAACAAACGCCTGATCAAAAGTTGAAACCAGCTATAATGAAAAACAGCGGCCCGGTTTAAAACCCATGCCGCTGTTTCATTTTTCTATTGAATATAATTAATTACTTCCAAAAACTTTTTTAAGGATCTCCGAAGCTCTTGCAGCCGGATTAGCCCGGATATTTGCTTCTTCTTTGGCAACCTGGTCAAACAATGCATCTACTGCTTTTCCAACCACAAATGATGTAAGATCGGGATCGACTTTTCTAAAGGTAGTAGGAAAATTATTGTACCTGGTTACAATGTCGCCGTAATATTTGGTTGCATCTACTTTATCCAACGAGGATTGTACAGAAGGCTTAAAGGCCGCTGTTAATTTCTCAGTAGTTTTTTGTTTAAAATATTGTGTAGCTCCATCTTTTGGACCCCTTAGATATATTCATGGCATCTGTAATGGTCATTTCTTTAATAGCATCCACAAAAATAGGCTTCGCAAAAGCGACCGCATCTTCAGCACCCCGGTTAATGGCCAGAATGGCTTTATCTACCTGGGCTCCCATTCCGGCGCCTCTTAAAGTAGATTCTATTTTCTGCGCATCCGGTGGCAACAGCACTTTATATATCTCGCTGCCAAAAAAACCATCTGTTTTATTCAGGTTCAGCACTGCATTAGTGACACCCTGGGTTAGTGCTTCTTTTATGCCTTGTCCGGCTTCAGCCTCAGAAACGCCTGAACCAGAGACCTTGGAAAGTACTTTTGGTAGTTTAAACTGGGAATAAGAGGTAGCTGGCAAAAGGGTAAATAAAACAGCAATTGCGATTAAAAAGGTCTTCATTATAAGTTATTAGGTTTAAAAATAAGGGTCAAATTAGCCGTTGAAGCTGACATATGCAACTATAGCACCTTTCTTTGACGATAGTTTAAGAGTTTTAGTGTGCAGGCGGGAATTTTTCTTTTATTCCGCGGTATTTAGTTCAAAATCCTCATTTGGGATTATTAAAACTAATGATAGGATATTCAGGTTTATAATTACGATTTATTGCTGTAAGTCAACTGTTCTTTCATCAGATTTTTAACAGTTAAAGTTTCAATGCTTCCTTTCTGCGGGTAATTCTTTCCCGGATGATCCGAAAGAACCGTGCCCTTTCTTTTTCACTTACGGCACTGATAAGTGTCGATCGTTTCATCTGGTTTTGAATATGACTATACATGTTCTCATTAAATGCCATATCCCTGGTGAGCATAAAATTAATAGTGGTGTGAGCTATATAGGAAAGCTTTACACCATCCAGAACGGCCAGCATGTTATTATCGCCCAGCAGTACTTCATTAAAATACATCCGGAATTTTCCCTTTGGTTTCTCATCAGGGTCATCATAGTCAAATTTATACCCACGGGAAGCCTGCTTTTCAAGGTGATTCCATAATTTCTCCACCGATTCATATAATAAGTAAACATCACTATCCGACTCAAATACTCCGCAATCGCGATAAAATTCTATCTGGCGAAAAATGATGTTCATGCTTTCCATATTCCATATCTCGACACTGGGTATTTGGTTGTAGAGACTGAGTGCTTTTTGATCAATAGCAAATAATTCATCCGGATAGTCGGAGAATCTGAACTTTTTTTTCTCAAATTCAGGGAACTGAAAATAAGTTTTCAGCCAAAAGAACCATTTAAAAGTTGCAATTTCTCTAAAAACAAAATGATGAAAAATCGGCATATCCTTGCAACAGTAATAAAATTCCTTTTCTTTAAACCCGTTCATATAAGCAAGGTTTTGTACCAGGCTGGTTATGTATTCTTCAAAACGAAAGTTTTTTTTATCAATAAATTTTCCCTGGAATAAAAAGCCGCTGTTATCAATATTCATTAATTGATCCAAAGAGATTTTATAATGGGTAGCAATTTTATATAATTCGTCAAACGTAACTGCTTTTTCACCACGCATCCGGCGGTAAGCGCTGTCCGTGCTTATTTCCAACAGGGCGGCAATTTCATCTGCAACTGAGGCATCCGTTACCAGCCGGCCTTTAACCACCTGAAACAATTGTTGCTGTAATTCACTTTCACCCATTTTGTTTTGGTTTTAAGAGAGATTTTTTTTGCGTTCCGTTATTTTATTTAATAAAATGCCAAAGAAAATATTTCGTTGCTTTTCACTCGAGGCGCTTAAAATGGTCGATCTTTTAAGTAACACCTGGAGATCGTTGTAACAAAAATTACAAAAAACTTCATCCCTTGTTGTTAAATAATTTAGGGCATCATAATTAATTAAGACGGTTTTTTGGTTATCCGTGACGATCAATATTGTATTATCGCCCAGGACACCACGGTTATGGAAAAATGAAAAATTATTTTGTTTCATTTCCGGGCTTTCATCCGGCATAAACTTGCCTCCATAATCGACCTGGTTTTTCAAATGAACAATAGTTTCTTCCAACGCCCCGTAAACTGTTTTTATATCTGCCGCTGATGAAAAATAGCCTGAGTCTTTGTATAACTCAATTTGTGAAATAACCGCATTAACACATTCCGTATTCCATATTTCGGTTGATGGCACATTATTGTAGGCCCTGATCAACTGGTGGCTTAGCGCTGCAATTTCGTTTGGAACACAATCAATGGTAAACTTCTTTTTACTAAAGTCAGGGTGCTGAATAGTAGTTTTCATCCAAAAAAAATAACGAAAGGCAATTAAGGGCAGGTAATAAAAATTATGAAAGATGGGTATATCCTTAGTACGGTAAATGATTTCTTTATGAATAAAACCGGCGATGTGATTTGTCTGGCTTATCAGGTCTTTCAGATACTGTTCATAATTATAGTCCTGTGTATTCACCCGTACATTTTGAAAAAGCGTAGCCCCGCTTTGCACATTCAAAATATTATCTAAAGAAAGTTTATAGTGGTTGCAAAGTTTCCGGGCTTCGTCCAATACGATGGGTGTTTCTCCCCTGATTCGCCGGTAAGCACTGTCACTGCTGATATGAAGAATTTCTGCAACAGAATCTACTACTGAAATATGCGGTGGCAAAAGTTCCTTTATCCTTTGGAAAAGAAATTCATGAGATTGATAATTTGACATCGCTACAGTAGTTGGTGGCCTTTTTTTCAAAAACTGCAAATGCATTACAGTTAAGTTATATCATTTTAAGAGAAGAAGCAATCCCCCTTTGGTCATTAGACGCAATAATTGCAAATCAGGGAAACTCCACAGCAAAATTCAATTATATACCCGCTTTGTGGTATCCTAATTTGGTATCACAAAACAAGCATCATGAAATGAGCCATCCCGACTTTGGCAATAACAACTGTGGCGAATATTTATGGCGAATTCCATTTAATAAAAAACAATAAAAAATATACAAATGAAACCGATAATCACCAACCAGGAAATTCTGCTCTTTACCAGCACGCAATTTTCCGACCGGGAACTCTGTGGTCCGGCTGATGAAAATAAAAGGCTGGAAACAAATTCAAATAAGGTAGAACTGGAAAAAGCATGTTGGGCAGGTATGCTTTTCGAAATGTTGCCGGAACTGACTCCTCATTCTTTATGCGGGAGCAAACTGTTTATTTGGGATATCCTGTCTGCCGATCATTTTCTATTGGTTAACCAGGGAAGTTATCCGAAACCAATAGAAAGTGAAACCTCAGTTGACCCACACCAGTTTCTCGTTTCTTTTCAATTTAATTAATTCGACAAATAAAACAAACCATTCTTTACCAAAACCTCTAGTCATGAAAAAGTTTATATTATCATGGATAGCATTAAACACCCTGGTTCTTGTTTTTGCCCAACCTAATGCTGTTCTTATTTATGGAAAACTGACGGACCAGAACACGGGGGAAGTCATTATTGGGGCTTCCATTAAATTAAAAGGCCAAAACATAGGAACCTTTAGCGATTCAACCGGAATCTTCCGATTGCCCATACCCACTCTTCCATCAATTGTTCTAATCTCACATATCAGTTTTGAACCCCGGGAGATCATTGTTGAAAACCAGGCAAGTTTGGTTATCAGCCTGGTTCCTATAGCGGAAATTTTGGGAGAAGTCAAATTGCAGGGTAAGGCTGTTCAAACCACTCCATTTAACTCAACCTATCCGGCTTATGTAATTGGTCAAAAAAGGTTACGTCAATCGCCCTCGCCCAGTGTTAATGATTTAGCCGCTTATACACCCGGAATAGACATAACCAGCTCCAGCCTTAATTTTAAAACACCCAGTTCCCGTGGTTTTAATGGAAGCGGAAGCACAAGGGTAAACCAGATTGTAGATGGCATGGATAACCAGGCACCGGGTCTCAACTTCTTTGTTGGCAATTTTGCGGGCATCACTGATCTTGATTTGGAGAGCATTGAATTATTACCAGGCGCTTCTTCCGCTTTATATGGCCCGGGGGGTATGAATGGTACCATTCTAATTAACAGCAAAAATCCTTTTAAATACCAGGGGCTAAGTATAACGGCCAAACAGGGGGTAATGCATCTTGGCAAAAGCCAGCGTGACAAAGCATCGGCGTATAATGACTATTCATTGCGGTGGGCGAAAGCATTCAAAGACAAATTTGCCATTAAGATAGGGGCCCAATATCTCAGCGCCAATGACTGGCTGGCGGGTGATAGTTCTAATTATCTGCGGTCAGGTACTTCAGGAAAATTGATTCCCGGAACACGGGCCACTGATCCTAATTATGATGGAGTAAATGTTTATGGAGATGAGACATCAGTTGATATAAGACCATTTATACAAGGGGCTATCCAGGCCAATCCCGGCCTCCAGCCGGTTTTATCTCCTTTTTTAAATAATCCGCAGAAAGTATCCAGAACCGGGTATCACGAAAAGGATGTCATTGACCCTATTACAAAAAACATCAAGTTGTCCGGTGCGCTTCACTATAAAATAACCAAAAACATTGAAGCAATTTTAATGGGATACTGGTCAACAGGCAATACTGTTTATACAGATGATAACCGATATGCATTGAAAGGAATAAAAATCGGGCAGTATAAGCTGGAGCTAAAACACAAGAACTGGTTTGTAAGAAGCTATACAACACAGGAAGACGCTGGCGAAGCATACAGCTCTACTGTTGCTACGCAATATGTAAATGAAGCCTGGAAAAGAAGTTTTAATCCGGCCAATATTCCAGGTAGCTGGTACCCGCAATATTTGGGGGCTTTTGCCACCGGAGCAGGAGAGATTTTTCAAAAAGTACTTATGAGCGGTGGTACTCTAGAACAGGCCCAGGCTGCAGTTCTTAATGGAGCTACCATGCTGCATGCAGCCGGACGGGCTTATGCTGACAGGGACCGGCCTGAAGCAGGTTCGCCACAATTCAAACAAATTTTTGACAAAGTAAGAAAGACACCAATTCCTGAAGGAGGATTGTTTAAAGAGCAATCACAACTCTGGATGACAGAGGGTCAATACACATTCGGGGATGCCACAAAATCCGCTGAGATCATTGTGGGTGGAAATTATAAGAAATATATCCTTGACTCTGACGGCACCATTTTTATTGATACGGCTAATTCTATAGGCATTAACGAAGTGGGAGCTTATATGCAGGTTACTAAAAAACTATTTGAAGATAAGCTAACGTTGAGTACGTCTGGCCGTTTTGACAAAAACGAAAATTTCAAAGCACAATTTACGCCGAGGTTTGCGGCTTTAGTAAAACTGGCAAAGAACCATAATCTCCGTATGTCATACCAGACAGCTTACCGTTTTCCCGGCAACCTGGCACAATGGATCCGACTGGATGTTGGCGGTGGTTTTATGCTGCTGGGCGGTTTGCCCTGGGTAATGGAATATATGCAAGCTGCAAAAAATCCGGTATTTGAAAGTGGTTCCACCACCCCTTACGTCTTAAAAGAGTTCAAACCCGAAACCATGCGATCATTTGAATTTGGCTATAAAGCTCTTTTAAAAAAGAAACTCCTGATAGATGCATATGCCTATATCGGGAAATATGAAGATTTTCTTGGCCGGATCGGATTATACCAGCCTGCAACGAAAAAAGCCTATTCTATTGTTATCAACAGCACAAACAAAGTAAAAACTCATGGTTACGGATTGGGCATGGATTACAGAATGAGAAAAAATTATTCAATGTTCATCAATGTTTACTCCGATGTTATCACCGATGTGCCTTCTGGATTCAAAGCATATTTTAACACACCCAAATACAGGATGAATGCCGGTTTTGCCAATGACAGCCTGGGTAAAAACAAGAAGGTTGGTTTTAATATAATGATGCGCTGGCAGGATGCCTTTGATTGGGAAGGTGAACTGGCAAATGGACCGTTGAAAGCTTTTGCCACAGTTGATGCACAGGTTAGCTATACATTTCCCAAAATAAAATCAACCATACGTTTGGGAGGCACAAATATTTTCAATCATTATTATAAGAACGGCTATGCTAACCCATCCATCGGCGGATTGTATTATGCTATGTATGCTTACAATCTCTGATAAAAGGGTCCTGATCAAATGCTCATTAACTATTAAACCTCCTTATATGATTCCCACCTTCATTTACCTGCTACTGCGCAGGTACGGGCGAACCCATCCTGAAAAAGCAAAAAGACTCACAACCATCTTCAAAAAAGCAAGCCGGTTGATGCTACTTTTTATCCTTCTCCTCCTCATGAGTCTTTTTGCATTGCCCCAACAAACAAGACTTGAATATAATATCAAAAGAAATGGCAGTACAATCGGTACTTTATGTTTTTCACAGCGATTGTCGGGGAATAAGACTCTACTAAAGCTTGAGTCTCTGATAAAAACCCGCTTCATCTTTATTATAACGGCTAAAGCACTGGAAGAAGCTGAGTATGAAAATGGGATTATGAACTGGTCAACTGTACATCAGAAAATAAATGGCAGTGACCGGATTAATAAAAAAATAAACCTGATGGGCAGGAAATATGTAGTTACAAAAGGAAATCAGACAGAAACGATCACAGGTTATCCTATACTTTTTAATATGATATGCCTGTATATGAAGGAGCCCACGGGCATTTCAAAAATATATTCAGACAATTTTCAGCGGTTGCTTGATATTCACAAGTTGGATGATCATCATTATAAAATCAATTTCCCTGATGGTAATTACAATGAATATTATTATAACAACGGGCTATGTACAAAAGTAAACGTACACCATAGTATTTATAGATCCTCTTTTGAATTGAAAACCACACCATGAAAGATAAATAAAATGATGCCCCTAATTCAAATATATATTCTTGGCGGTTGTTATTGCCTTCTGTTTCTTCTTTGTTTTTTGATAGGGAAAATGAAAAGTGAAACCCTGCTTTCAGAAAAAGTACTGCATGGCAATTGGATACTGCTGCACATGCGCCAGGTGGCAGGCATTATTATAATGGCCGTATTACCGGCTTCCCTAACACTACAAATTCCTGGTAGTATGTTCTTATGGCCATCCTCCGTTAATATAATAAAATGGCTTACACTGATTATGACAGCATTGATGCTAATAACATTGGCCATAATAAACAGGTATGGCGGATCATTTGAAAAGCATATCCACCCACAAGGCTCCATCTTTGATGCCACGTTGTGTATCGCATTAAGAACTGGCTTTCTTATCAGCTATGAAATATTTTTCAGAGGTTATATTCTGATCAGTTGTTTAGAATTATTTGGCGCATTTCCGGCGATTATTATTAATGTTTTACTGTACACTCTCATTCATTCATTCAATGGTAAAAGGGAAATGTACGGCTCCGTTCCCTTTGGTTTAATACTGTGTGTTTTCACTCTATGGTTTCAATCAGTATGGCCCGCTATCCTGCTGCATTTGCTTTTATCATCATCGCATGAGTTTTTTCTATTATCGCCTTTTTTTAAAAATTCTAAACCAGTTTTATGAAATGAGCTATGATCCGCCGCGGCGGATCAACAACCGGAAACTTGTCTCCCTGTAGTGGATGATTATTTATGGCGAATTCTTTGCGAACAAAAAAACAATAAAAAATAAACACATGAAAATATTAGTAACAGGGGCCACCGGATATGTTGGGCATAACCTGGCTTTAACCCTGGCCAGGCAAGGAAAGATCGTACATATTTTAGTGCGCAATCCTCAATCTGCCTTTATCCCGGAACATTCCAATATAAAGGTTTTTACCGGCGACATTACCAAAAATGAAACCATCCGCTTCGCTATGCAAGGCTGTGAACAAGTATTTCATACAGCAGCATTGGTAAAACTCTATGCCAGAAATCCTTCTGATTTTTATGATATAAATGTGGAAGGTACCCGCAATGTTTTAGAAGCAGCATTACAAACAGGAGTAAAGAAATTTGTTTTTACAAGTACCTGCGGTGTCTTTGGTCCCTCGCTTCATGTGCCGATTAGTGAGACAGATCCACGAATTACCAGTTTTGACAATGATTATGATCTCACAAAATATTTAGCAGAAAAACTAGTATCAGAGTATGCAAAAAAAAACCTGCATGCAGTAATAGTTAATGCTTCGAAAGTTTTTGGTCCGGGAATAGAAACGCACCCTATAAGCATCAATAGCACCCTAAAGCGGTTTATGGAAGGGAAGCCAGTATTTTGTCCCAGTCCGTCTCATTACATTTCCAATTTTGTATTTATAGATGACCTGGTAAGAGGTCATATACTCGCCATGGAAAAAGGAACCATTGGTGAAAAATATATACTGGGAGGTGAAAATCTTTCTTATGCTGCTTTCTTTGAAACCATACGCAATGCAGGAGCAAGTGGTTCATTGATTCCGATCCCAAAACAAATTGCCAGGTTGTATGGTTACTGGCACGTCATCTATTCAAAAATGATGGACAAGGAACCGTTTTTCAACGAGAAGGGTGCCAATAGTATTTATTGCAATAAATCTTTTAGTTGTCTAAAAGCTATAGAACAATTAGGATACACTATTACACCATTTCCTCTTGCCTTACAATCAACTCTTCAATTTTTAACTCCTTTCGTATGCCTTACTCCTGCTATACATTAATCACCGGCGCAAGTGAAGGGTTTGGAAAAGCCCTTGCCATTGAATGTGCAGGGAGAAATATGAACCTGATATTGGTTGCATTGGCCGGCCCTGAGCTTCACGGTCTAAGTTCTTATATCAAACGTAATTATGTTGTTGATGTAATAGCCATTGAAAAGGACTTGTGCAAAGATGAAAGTTGCATGGAGTTGTACCAACAAGTAACGGAAATGAATCTGCCGATCAATATGCTTATTAACAATGCCGGCATTGGAAGCACAGTTTTGTTTGAAGAAGGAACTGTTGGCCTCTATGAAAAACAGATCAAACTAAATGTATTGGCCACTACACTTATAACAAGGTTATTTCTCAAAACCCTTCAGCGCCATCCGGATTCCTATATACTTAATGTGGGCAGCATGGCATCTTTCTTCTTTTTGCCCAAAAAACCAGTGTATGGTGCGACAAAATCCTTTATCTATTCTTTTTCAAAAAGCCTGCGAAAAGAGCTTAAAGAAAGCAATGTACATGTAAGCGTTTTATGCCCCGGTGGCATGAACACCAATCTTGCCCTTACCCTGATGAATAAAACCGGTAACTACCTTTCCCGACTGTCAGTAATGAACCCGGAAGATGTAGTGTCAATTGCAATTGATGGATTATTGAAAGGAAAGGAAGTAATTATTCCGGGCAGGTTGAATAACATGTTCATGCTCCTCGATAAAATTTTACCAGATGCTATCAAAAAAATAATTACCAGCCAGGGAATGAAAAAATTAAACGCTGATAATCCCTTAGCCCACTACCGGTTATCCGATTCCGGTTCTTATCAAATAATAATTTTCCTGTTTATATAGCGAACTCTTCTTACTAAAGTCAAACCGTAAAAATATAATTTTATGAAAACAAACAATCTGTTAGGACCATTTAAAACGCAAGAAACTTTTCAGAGATTCAATGCTATGCAGTTTTTCTTTTTTTATTCAGCCCATTCATTTATGTTGTCAGTAAATTGGAAAATGAAATCGACTTTTTCTTTCACTTCCTGTTATTTTTTACAGGTTTTATTACCTATACTTTTTTTGAATACATTGCCCATCGGTTCTGGATGCATGGCAAAGAGATCAAACATCCCGGGAAAAGCCTTGAACGGCACATGAACCACCACCGGCACCCGACTGAATTGAAAATCACGACTACGTTCCGAACAAAATTATTATAGCAAATTTATTCCTGATAGTTATCTCCATTTTGCTCAACAATTATTTTACCATCTTTACCGGCATTTCCTTAGGGTTTTTGTATTACTGTTTTATGCATGTGTTTTTGCATAAGGCCTGGGCCAAAAAAGTTTTTCCCCATTTGCAGTTATCACATATTCATCATCATTGCAAATACCCGGACCACTGCTTCAGCACTTGTTTTACTTTTTGGGATAAATTGTTTAACACATCAGTACCAAAGGAAAGTAAAATTTCAGAGAGGATCCATCAGTTTTATTTCGGAAAAGACCATCAATAAAAAAGCATCGTTTCCAGTACCTTTGCCCCACTTTTGAAAAGATGAGCAATGAGTACACAACAACTGTCTGAACAAGAACAACTACGCACGGGAAAAATTAGCCGAACTGATTATGATGGGTATCGAACCTTACCCGGCGCCCCTTTTTCCCGTCAACAGCAATTCGGTTTACATAAAAGAAAATTATAGCGAAGAAAGAAAAGAAGAATTTGCCGATGTTTGCCTGGCAGGCCGCATTATGAGTGTGCGGGATATGGGTAAAGCTAATTTTGCTGTTATCCAGGATGCCCATGGTAAAATACAATTGTATATCCGTCGTGATGATATTTGCCCGGGCGAAGACAAAACGCTATATGATATAGTATGGAAAAAATTATTGGATATCAGTGATATCATCGGGATAAAGGGGTATGCTTTCATTACAAAAACGGGGGAAACCTCTGTACATGTAAAAGAACTTACCCTGCTGAGTAAATCACTTCGTCCCCTTCCAATCGTGAAGGAAGCTGAAGGACAAACCTTTGATGCAGTAACCGATCCGGAATTTCGTTACCGCCAGCGTTATGCTGATCTCATCATCAATCCTTCCGTAAAAGAAACCTTTATAAAAAGAACAAAGCTCATCAATTCCATCCGGGAATTTTTAAATGGTCATGGAGCCCTGGAAGTGGATACACCTGTGTTGCAAAGTATTCCCGGTGGTGCAGCGGCAAGGCCTTTCATTACGCATCATAATGCCCTGGATGTACCATTCTACCTGCGTGTTGCCAATGAGTTGTATCTAAAAAGATTGATTGTAGGTGGGTTTGACTGGGTTTATGAATTCAGCCGCAATTTCCGTAACGAAGGAATGGACCGCACACATAATCCTGAATTTACCATCCTTGAATTTTATACTGCTTACAAAGATTACCTGTGGATGATGGAAACAACTGAGCAGCTGCTGGAAAAAGCAGCCCGGGATGTTTGTAATACCACGGAAATCCAGGTAGGCAACAAGTCTATTTCTTTCAAAGCTCCCTATAAAAGAATCAGCATTTATGATGCAATAAAAGAACACACCGGCTTTGAAGTGGATCGTATGAATGAAGAACAATTGCGTTCCGTTTGCCAGCAATTAAATATTCATGTTGATAAAACAATGGGTAAGGGTAAATTAATAGATGAAATATTCGGGGGCAATTGTGAACATCATTATATACAACCCACCTTCATCATTGACTATCCTGTAGAAATGAGTCCATTGACAAAAAAACATCGTGATAAGCAAGGATTGGTAGAACGTTTTGAGTTAATGATCAATGGAAAAGAAATTGCCAATGCCTACTCTGAATTAAATGATCCGATAGAACAGCGGGAAAGATTTGAAGAGCAGGTGAAACTTATGGAAAGAGGTGATCATGAAGCAATGTTTATAGATCATGATTTTTTGCGGGCACTGGAATATGGCATGCCTCCTACATCGGGAATTGGGTTTGGTATAGACAGGTTATGCATGTTATTAACCAATCAATCATCCATACAGGATGTATTATTTTTTCCTCAAATGCGCCCTGAGAAAAAAGGAGAAGAATAAATTTTTTACTTCACAAATGATAGGATGAATTTTTTATTGAAAAAATTTTCTACCTTCCTCTTTAATTAACTACTATATTTCTATCCCGGCTCTGTGAATTCTATTCTTTGTGCTCAATGAAAACTTTGAAGTATGATTTTTCAACTTTAAATTTTTTTATCATGAGAAATTTTTTCGCAGTCGTAATGTTCATTTGTTTATCAGCTATTATTTTTTATGCCTGTGCTGATTCTACCAGCAAGGAAAACACATCAACCTCTGAAAATTATGGAGGTTTTGAAAGTCAGGTAAAATGGGGTGAACATTTAGTAACTGTTTCAGCCTGTCATGATTGTCATACCCCTAAAAAAATGACAGCAATGGGACCGGACATTGACAGCGCCTTTTTGTTTGCCGGTTATATGGCCGGTTCCCCTGTACCCGAAGTAAACAGGAAAGAAATGCAGGATAAAGGTCTTGCAGTTACCGGTGATCTTACATCATGGGTGGGACCCTGGGGTATTTCCTATACTGCAAACCTAACGTCAGATTCTACTGGGATCGGTGCCTGGAAAGAAGAACAATTTTTTCGGGCTATCAGGGAAGGTAAATCTAAGGGGCTTGCATCCAACAGAGATTTATTACCGCCTATGCCCTGGCAGATGTACAGACACATGACAGATAATGAACTGAATGCCATTTTTGCTTACCTGAAAACTACTAAACCAATAAAGAATGTGGTGCCACCGCCGGTGCCGCCTGCAACCAATTAAATATATAATCTGAATTTCTGAATGGCTGTATTGCATAGAAAGTAATACAGCCTTTTTTATACAAGTCTGTTAAAGAAATAAATCCTGGTAAAGTTTTGCCCCCTGCACAACAGCATATTTGCTTAAATCAGTAATCCCTTCCTTTGCAAAAACATCCTCATCAATAAAACAATTTCCAGTGCATAAGGAAGAAGCCTTATTAAAAATATAATAAGCCGCATCTGCTAGGATATCCGGGGTCCGGCTCATATTAGCAAGGGTTTCTCCTCCCAATAAATTCCTTACAGCTGCTGTGTCAATAGTGGTCCTGGGCCAGAGAGCATTGGAAGCTATATTGTAAGGTTTCAGTTCGGCAGCCCAGCCCATGGCCATCATGCTCATATTATATTTGGTCAACGTATAGGCAATATGACCTTTCAACCATTTGGGATCCAAATTTACCGGTGGTGATAAAGTCAGTATGTGTGGATTGGAAGATTTTTTAAGATGCGGAATACATGCTTTAGTTACAAAGAACGTTCCCCTGACATTGATATCATGCATCAGGTCATATCGTTTGGGTTCAGTTTGTTCTGTTGAGGTCAATGAAATGGCTGATGCATTATTCACCAGTATATCAATTCCTCCAAATTTTTCTACTCGCCTTATCTATTACATTTTGAATCTGGTCTTCAAAGCGGATATCACACTGAACAGCTAAAGCCTGGCCACCTGCCTCCTTTACTTCTTCCGCTGCAGAAAAGATAGTACCCCCTAATTTTGCATTTTCTTCTACCGACTTGGCGGCTATTACAATATTTGCTCCTTCCCTGCCCAATCGCAAAGCAATTGCTTTTCCTATACCGCGGCTTGCACCAGTAATAAGAACTGTTTTGTTTTTCAATGACATATAAAAAATTGTCTGTTGAAGATAAGAAAACAGCCCGACAGGTCTCGTTATAATTTATCGTAAATAACCCTCGTTAGCCGTATTTTCAGTAGGTGATGAATTTGTAAAATATGCTCTGGCAGTATATCAAAACGGTGATTAGCTTTGATTCAGAAGTTACATGGTAAATCATTATCAGAAAACTTTCTTAACAATCGTCCCGTTTTTGATCCAATATATCCAACCAACTGAAAAATTCGAATGACTCGTCCAAAAAAATGAATGCAATCCCGTCTCCAAAAAGGCGGGATTGATTTTTATTATCAATCAACCAGGGGCATTGATAAATCATGGAAAATTTAATATTCGGAATCATTACTCGGGGAATCCGCTATCGTTTATTTTTATTTCACCCAGTGGATATTTGAACTTAACTGTCTTAAGGTCCTGGGTTGCTTCCATTCCCTTTCCTCCCGTAATGTCATTTCCGGGAGAACGATAAGTAGCAACACTATCGGTATAAAATAATCTCCTTGTTCTGGTCCCACCACAGATCGTGGCAACGCAGCGTATCTCCCTTTACGGTAATGACAACTACACTATCCCTTAAATAAACCTTATTATAGTTTTCCAAATATTTACCATATTTACTATCAAGCCAGGTTTCAACTTTTGTGCTGTCGTCATAAAAATCAACATGCAAGTGTCCTGGGAAATTCCAGGTATTGTGTGTCGGCCATCACTCTTAACAATAGCGGAGCTTTCAATTTTGCCTTCATTTTGCCATCCTGGCTGAATAAAGCTTTCTACACCAATGGCCACTTCCTCCATTATTTTAGTACTTGGGTTAGTGCATCAATCTCCTCCTGGGTGTTTTCACAACTGCAAACAAAAAAGCAGCTCATTAATAAAGCTGCTGAAATAAAGTAAATTATATTTTGCGGAAGTTCCATTGATTACATTCTGATGATTACCAGCCCTAATCATATTTCTTTTTGGTAAACCAGAAATCGCTCAGTGAAAAACCGGCCGACAAACGAAACAAATTTTCCTTCAGCAGATTATCATTATTTCCACGCTTTATAAATTCAAAGCCAGGTTAATGAGTGTAGCTTGGCCGGGGCTTTGGCGGTTATAATTGAGAATCGGTAATCCCAGTCCAAACGTAGCTCCAAAGACCGGTAATTTTTTATTGACATAAATATAATCTGGTCCAAAAAATGCACCGGCACGATAAGCAACATTACTGAAGTAATTAGCTTTTGGAACCGGTCTTAATTGAGCTCCTGCACGTAGCTCCCATTTATCTTTTACTGATGGATCAGCCTGGCCATAGACCCGGTAATCACTCCACTTATTTTGCATATAGTCAATACCAATCAACCAACCTGCTTCCTTTGAGGTCACAAATTTTTCTAAAACAAACCCTGCGGTAAAAGAACCGGGATAAATAATTTCTCCCTTTATATTTTTTTGATCTTATACACTATCTATCCTTACATTTCCTGTTGACTCATCAAAAAAGTAAGTTTCCCTGATTATATCTCTCGATGCATTGAATTGTTGCTTCCAATTTCCATGAGCTCCTACAGTGAGCCGCATTCCTTGTTTTATACTGGTTTCATATTGGAGACCGGCATTAAAATATAAATTACCATATGAGGTCCTGGTTTGAAAATTTCCACTAGTGTAGGTTAGGGAATCATTAAAGATTGAGCGACGACTGCTGTAATCCTGCTTTCCAAAAAAATAACCCCCATTCATGCCAAGGCTTAATGATCTGGGTTTTCACTTAAAATAATTTTATGTCCCAAGCCAGCTGATGCAAGATAGGAACCCCCATCTCCTTCATTAGTTGTAATTGCGCTAGTCAATGGAAAGACCGGAGAATAGGATCGATCAATCCTTCCCTTTTATTTAGTTTATAAGCAATACGGGTAATGGGACGTAACCCAAAACTTAATCCCCAGTTAGGACTTAATGGTACACCCACCTGTACATGCGAAAACAAGGCATTGCTTGCAGAAAATTTTTCGATATTATTTGGTTCACGTAGCGTACGGTTTTCAATATTTATTCCCATGTCCAATATAGCACGGCCATACAACATCTTTTTTGCATGTCAATTCTTTTACTGTTTGAAAGGAACCATATGATGCCGGATTATTAAAATTGATAGAAAAGATATCATTGTATCCTGCAGAAATACTCCCCATACCCCGGCTGTTAACATTGGTAGAAGGAACTAAATCACCCAAACCATAACGGCTATATGGTGAATTATCCTGGGAAAAAGAAGGAAAGAACAAAGCCAGCCAACACAAGGCTAAACACAACTTGTAACACGGCTAACACTTTGATTCTCTTAGAGGTTATTAACTTCGCTGATGGCATAAAGACCCTTAAATATTAAATCAGGGTCTGCAAATATCTTGTTTTTAAGGTGCGAAGCCAAATGCACTATATCGCCCCCGGTTAACAGCACGTTAAAGTTGTCGAATTTTTTAGCATATTCATCGATAAAACCATCGATCTCATAGACCATTCCCAGTACAACACCACTCAGCATATTGGTGTTGGTATCGTAACCAATCAATGGCACATTGCTGTCCGCTTCAACCAATGGCAGTTTGGCAGTATAATGATTTAATGATTTCAATCGCATCTCCATGCCAGGTGAAATAGCTCCACCTATCAATTCATGATACTTATTGATGAAATTGTAGGTAATACAGGTGCCCAAACCAATGACCAGGTTGTTTTTTCCGGGATAAAAATGAACGGCCGCTGCTGTGAGGGCCAGCCTGTCAGCACCAATTGTTTCTGGCTTGCCAACCGGCGTTGTAAAAGCTAGTTTGGTTAAATGATTGAGTTTATGAAACCGGGTTTGAGACCCTAAGATTTCTTCCATTCCGGTATTATGATCAATTACTGAAGAAAGAATTGACTTACCGGGTTTATATTGGTTTATCAGTGATTGTATAGTTTCATTGGTATCATCTTCCAAAACAATCACTTTCTCGATTTCTTCATTATTGAATATGGCGCATTTACGACGGGTATTGCCAAAGTCAAAACAAAGAGTAGTGGACATGAAGAAATTTTAGTGATTGACGAAATATGAAAATAAAAAACAATGATTCAATACAATTATAAATTAAATCCAGGCAGATCTTTAAAATGGCCGTTTAATTTAATTTTTTCTTTCAATTGTTCCATAACAGCAACAGTGGGAATCACCTTAGCCAGGTGTCTTTTTAAATATTCCTGTCGTTGCCGTTCATCAAGTAAGCTCAGCAATTCATATTCCTGCTTCAGTGATAATCCTATATGATGAGCAAGGTCATAACTTTTTATTTCTTCATCTGGTTTTTTAAAATCTTTACTCACCTTTAATAATACATGCAGGTCGCGGATACCAGCCAGTACTTTTTTCATCAATTCAGGTTTACCCTGTTCTTGCGTATGCGGATAATTAACAATAGCACCGCTGAATAATTTATCAGGTATTTCCTTTATCAGTTCCAAAATCAGGAAAACCTGTAAGCCAACTGTTTTTATATCCATCTCTCCATTATCCTGAACATTGGAAATTTCCCTGATCTCTACCAGGGTACCATGGTCCTGCAACTTATTGTCTATTACTGCCGGAATACCAAATGGTTTTTTCTGTTCATAGCACTCATTTATAAGTTGCTTATACCGGGGTTCAAAGATATGCAGGTTAAGATCCTCGCCCGGAAAAACGATTATGCCTAATGGAAATATCGGAATAAAGTTGGTCATTATTGTACGAATAAAGGAACGCTAAGTTCTGTAAATACATTCATTTGAAGTGTTGCCTGTATGCAAATTTTTTAACACAATAAGTATATAAAGATTGAGTCCTGATCAAATTCAAAGGCGAAAACAAAAAATATTTAATTGCAGATCCATACCCACATTCAATCTTCTTTCTATAAAAGGGGTGGGTGTAGTGTACGCCTCCTTTATGTGGTACCTGAATCCTGCATCATGCACAATCTTCAATATATGATGAAGGTTCTGTTCCTCGTTCACCAGGCTGTGATATTCTATAAATAAATTTTTTACTAAACCTAATTGGTCAAAACAATCTTCAATCACTTTATACTCGGCTCCCTCTATGTCGATTTTTAAAAATTCAATATCCTCATTTAAATAATTTTTCAGCCTGGCTGTCATCACATCAATGTATTTAAATTGCCCTGATTTCTGCTGGAGACGACCTCCTGCACCGCCTTCTGCTAAAAAGGATAGAACCTGGTCATCGGCGTCCCAAACCGCTTTATTAATAACAGTGACGCTGGCAAGATTGAACGACCGAATGTTTTTTTCGAGGAAAGAAAAGATATGCGGATCTGCTTCAAAGCCTAAAATTCTTGAACCAGGGTATAAAGATTTAAAGTAAAGTATACTCATTCCAATATTAGAGCCGCAATCAATTATATAAGGATCGGGCCGGGAAGAAATGAATTTATACACCTCATCTTTAAACAATTCATTTTTACCAAGCCGGAAGGAAGCACGATCATGAATATAAAGCGTATGACCCCTGAATGCAGTTGAATAGGGTGTAAATCTTTTTCGCTTAAAAAATTTCATAAATGGAAATGGGTTGCAGACCCAGCCGGCCCTCTTTATAAAGTACCGGGTAAGCCTGGAAGAAATGAAGTATTTATGCCTGTCGGCCGCGTAAAGTTATTAAGTTGATTTTATATTCAATAAAGATTCATTTCTTTATACCGAAAATAATACTGTCTCTTGATGACAAAGAGTCTATCAATAAACAAAGAACATTCCGGATGCTTCTTCTCCATTTGCTCTATTATTACCAATAAAGAAGAATATGCTTTAATGCAGCATAGCTTTGAAGCATGTGGCTTTACTGAAGACTGTGAATATATTATTGCTGATAATACAAGTGAAAACAATTTTGATGCATACAATGCCATCAACCGGTTTATTCGTGAATCCCGTGGAAAATACCTGATCATTGTACACCAGGATGTAAGATGTATTGATACCAGGGCACAACTGGTACAATGCCTGGAAGAACTTTCAATCATTGACAATAGATGGGCCATTTGTGGCAATGCAGGGGCCATTGGCTACCATCAATTTATTTATCACATTACAAATGCCGGAAAAATCATCAGGCATTCTAATTTGCCGGCAAAGGTTAGCTCCCTGGATGAAAACTTTTTAATTATCAAAAAAGATGCTTCCATTATTGCCTCATCAGATCTGTCAGGGTTTCACCTCTACGGTACAGATCTTTGCATGATTGCGGACTACCTGGGATATACCTGCTATGTAATTCCTTTTATGGTCCGCCATCTCAGCCTTGGCAACCTGCCGGAATTAAATAAGAATGCTAAGCTTTTCATTGAGCAATACGGCAGAAAAATCAGGAGCCGGTATATGGAAACTACCTGTACCAAATTTTACCTGAGTAATTCCGTTTTAAAAAACAAGATTTATAATACCTCTTATATATTTTTCTTTGTAAAATTTATTCAAAGGGTAAAACTCATGGCCAGGAGAATTATGAAATAAAAATCCTCATAAAAAAACAGTTACTACGGAATAAAAACCGACAGCCTAAAACCGTATGATCTCTTTACTCTTTATTTCATTCAATATTTTGTTTACCACCTGGTGTACTGTCAACAAATCTTTTTCTTCTGCTAAATAATGAATCCTGTTACGGGAGTCTATTACCTTTTTGTATGAATTCAAAAACCGGAAAAATGCATGCAGATAACTCCATTTTAAAGTAATAAAATGAACCAGGCTTTCACCAATTATTTGAAAGAACCATAAAAGTCTCTTGCTCCTGCCCAGATGAATGCCATGCAAGTACATTTTATTTCTGTTATAAATTGTTTTGATATACTTTCTTTTATTACTATTTACAATAGTTGCTGATGTTTTGTGCCGGCATACAGCATGATAGTCAAATAGGCAAACATATCCCAATCGCCAGGCCCTGAGGCACAATTCAAAATCCTCTACATAGAAGGGAGAAAATAATTCATTGAAACCGCCAATAGCCAGGAAAATCTTTTTATTCAGGAATGCATTGGCACCTGAGAGATACATTGAATAGATGCCGTTGTTCATACTGTCTTTATTCTTCAACAAATAATTTCCAGAGGTTTTGATCTTTACACCATGGAAGAAGGGGTACTTTGCCCCATCCTGTATTACTTCATCTTCCCAACCAATAATGCGGCCCATCACACCAAATACATCGCTTCGGGTAGTGTATTGTAATAACGACTTAAAATAATCAGGCTCCAGTTTTACATCGCTGTTTAAAAGCAATACCCAGTCATACACAGACTCCCTTATTCCATTATTAGCAGTAACCGAAAAACCCCTGTTGTATTCATTTTTCAAAATCCTTACTGAAGGAAATTTTTCCTTTAATATTTTTAAGGATCCATCTTTTGAACAATCATCTACTACAATTATTTCAAATGCCAGTCCTGTATTATTTAAAGCGATAAAAACTCCTGGCAGGATAAGGGGCAATAAAGCTTCTCCATTGAAGTTGGGAATAACGACAGATATACCTGTGGCAGATGACATGGCGGCAAATATACTAACCGCCACAAAAGGCTTTCTAAAAATCGTAATAGCTTAGCTACTTACCTTTGAAGGAAGCAGCTTAAACATTATGTGGCATCAATACCTGCAGGAAATAGGAGAGGGTAATCCTAAAACACTGGCCCGTTGTATTTCATTGATTGAAAATGAATATACGGGCTATGAGATTTTATTACAATTACTTCCTTCCTCTGCTACCAAAATAATTGGCATCACCGGACCTCCCGGGGCTGGCAAGAGTACCCTGGTTGATGCTTTGATAGACTTATTGGTTAATAAAGGGAAAAAGGTCGGTGTGCTCTGTGTTGATCCGTCTTCTCCGTTTAACATGGGTGCCTTATTAGGCGACAGGATCAGGATGAGTAAATGGTATACACATCCCGGAGTGTTTATACGTTCCCTGGCCACAAGAGGTTCTATGGGTGGCTTGCATCCAAAAATCATTGAGATCACGGACCTGATGAAAGCCTTTCCTTTTGACCATATTATTGTTGAAACAGTGGGCGTGGGACAAAGTGAAATTGAAATTGCAGGCCTGGCGGACTCAACGGTTGTTGTGCTGGTACCTGAAGCCGGTGATGAAGTACAAACAATGAAGGCCGGGCTTATGGAGATCGCCGATGTATTTGTTGTAAATAAGGCAGACCGGCCAGATGCAGATCTTTTTGTAAAAAACCTTTTGCAAATGCTGGCTCCCACATTTCGCAATCATTACCAGGAGGTACCCATAATAAAAACAGTGGCTTCAAAAAAAGAAGGTATCGAAGAATTGCTTGATATCATTTTTCATCAGCTAAAAAAATCACACCGGACAAATAAGAAATTTTGGCTACTTGCCGAAAAAGCGTACTACCTGCTGGAACAAAAAAGAATGAAAGGAGTGGATAAAGAAGTATTGAAAAATGAAATTGAGGCGAATTATCTTAAAGGGAATTTTAATCTTTACCAATTCGTTGCTGATAAATAAAAGTTACCTGTCTTAATAAAATCTACAAGAAATGACGGTTAATAAAGACAGATTTAAGCATCCTTATTATTCTTCCACCATCTATAGCCAATAAATCCTATAAGAAGAAGTGGCATAAAAGCCAGGTAAAGAATGGCGGCATTTAGTCCTTTGGCGGGACCTTCACCCAATTGCTGCGCTGTTTTTGTACAAATTGAACATTGTGCTGAGGCAGAATTTGCGACGATAAAAAGCACACAAAGAAGTAGAAAATTTACCAGCGACCTCTGTTTCATTACTCAAATATTTAAAGCAAAAATACTGAACAAAGCCCACCGGGCCATGAAACAGCATTATTGTTATTAATGGCAGAATGAAGCCGCGATCATTTCAGGCAGAAGCTTGATTTTTTCAATGTAGCCGGTTATTAAGAGATTACTATTAACAGAAAGAAATAATTTGTATTTTTCTTCCTATGAAAACCGGGACCTTCTCCCTCGTTAAGCAATATCCAGTACGACCGGAATTTTTTCGTTCGTTTATTTTGTTTATCGCTATAGTCTGCCTGGCTCAATCTTCCTATTCACAAATTACTTCTATCAGCGGCGTTGTTAATAGTTATTATAAGGTAATTGATATCATTCCAGCTAAAGCCTGTGTAAGGGTTACCAATGCAACAGGCTTAAATTACAATGACAAAGTGATGCTCATCCAGATGAAAGGTGCCGGAATCAATACGTCAAATTCCAATTCAAGTTCGTTTGGTGACACAACAAGCCTCAATGACGCAGGAAATTATGAGATCGCTACGGTTTGTCATGTAGATGGTGATTCGGTCTTTATGGTTTTTATGTTTATTAATTCATACACCGTTGCCGGAAAAGTGCAACTGGTAAAAATTCCGGAGTATTATTCTGCAAATGTCACTGATACTTTAAAAGCGGCACCCTGGAATAACTCAAACGGGACAGGAGGCGTACTTGCAATACATGTGGAGGAAGACCTTATATTGAATGCACCTGTTTATGTTGACTCAACAGGATTTAAGGGAGGTGCCTACCAATTAAGTGATGGCACCTGCTCTAATATTTCCCCGGCAACAGCCTATGCCTATAATGCCAGTACACTTAATCCTCAAAATGGTGGATTTAAAGGTGAAGGAGTATCTGATGTTATGGCCTCACAAAGTGGGGGTAGAGGTGCACCGGCAAATGGTGGTGGTGGTGGAAATAATCATAATAACGGAGGAGGAGGAGGGGCCAATCTTTCGCTGGGCGGGGATGGCGGCGGAAATTCGAGTTCTACTGGTTGCCAGACTTCTATTCCCGGTAAAGGAGGAAAAGCCCTTGGCAGCTATGCGGGAACCAAAATATACCTGGGCGGTGGCGGAGGAGCTGGTCATGTTAATAATGGACTGGCCAATGCTTATGGCGGTGGAAATGGGGGTGGTTTAATTTTTATTCAAACGAAAAACCTGGTGGGCAATAATAAAAAAATTAGTGCCAATGGGCAAACGGGGGGACGGTCAGCCGGTGACGGAGCATCAGGCGGAGGTGCAGCAGGAACAATTATCATCAATGCACTTAATTATACCGGCCTTCTAACTGTAGAAGCTAAAGGCGGTCAGGGTGGAACGGAAGATAATGGTGTAATAAACGGACGCTGTTATGGAAGCGGCGGAGGCGGAAGCGGGGGTGCCATTTATTTTTCCGGAGCTGTTCCTGCGGTTACTGTATCAACGGCCGGAGGATTGGCAGGTCCGGAAACCCGGCGGTCTGCTACTTGTAATCCTTCTATACCATCACTTGGCCGGAGCAGCAGGGCAAATCATACCTGATTATATCTATTCAAGTTCGTTGGTTTTCGCCAGTAGTTATTGTTCTTATTTATTGCCAGTGGAGTTGATCTGGTTTAAGGCGCAGTTTAAAAACGGGCATGCAATTATTAATTGGGAGATAGCCAGGCAAGAAAACTCAGATCGTTTTATTATTGAAAGATCGGCAGATGGCAATGCCTGGGTCATGATTAGCGACCAACCTGTCCTGGATAATGTATCCCTTTACCAGGATGTGGACCTGTCTCCATTTCCCTTTATTAATTATTATAGATTAAAAATGGTTGATAAAAATAATGCCGTGGTTTATTCTCCTATCCGAAAAGTCTTTGTGTCTATGAATAATGACCTGATAAAAATTTATCCCAATCCTGCTCATAAGAAAATTACAGTAAGCGGAAACCTATTGGCTCATTCTTATTTTCGCCTGTTTGATATTTCAGGAAAATTATTATGGCAAAAACGATTGACGGCAAGGCAAAACAGTGTGGAGATTGAATTGCCCCATTTATCTGCCGGAATTTATTTAATAGAAATTGAAGGTGTAAAAAAGAAACTCATCATCCGCTAATCTTTGTCAGTAACTTTTAAATATCAAGAGCCGGCTATTATAGATAAAATAAAAGCCGGCTCTTTATAAACTTCAGTCTTTACCTCAGGCAGACTGGGTACTCATTTTCTTAGTTTGTTTCAATCTTTCATTTTCATCCAGTATTACCTTGCGCATACGAATGAAGTTGGGAGTAACCTCTATACATTCATCCTGTTGAATATATTCCATGCACTCTTCCAGGGTCATCAAAGTTTTGGGTGCAATGCGTGTAGCATCATCACTACCACTCGCACGGTGATTGGTTAATTTCTTTGGCTCTGTTGCATTTACTACCAGGTCTCCCGGTTTTATGTTTTCTGCTATGATCTGACCTGCATATACTTCTTCCGCCGGGTCTACAAAGAAAGATCCCCTGTCCTGCAATTTGTCAATAGAATACCCTGTTGTCTTATCTGTATTTTTAGATAGCAATACACCGTTGCTTCTTCCAGGTATCTGCCCTTTCCATGGTTTATATTCAGTAAAGCGATGTGCCATCACGGCCTCACCTGTAGTAGCTGTCAGCATTTGTGTTCGTAAACCGATCAGGCCACGTGAAGGAATTTCAAATTCCAAATGCTGCATATCGCCTTTGGTTTCCATGACAAGCATTTCACCTTTGCGGCGGCTTACCAGGTCGATAACTTTGCTGGCAAATTCCTGGGGAACATCTACTACAAGATTTTCATACGGCTCGCACTTTTTCCCGTCGATCTCCTTGACAATTACTTGTGGTTGACCTACGGTTAATTCATAACCTTCACGACGCATCGTTTCAATCAATATTCCTAAATGCAATATGCCACGACCGTATACCATCAGGCTATCCCCTTCTTCACTATCTTCTACTTTCAGTGCAAGATTTTTTTCAGTTTCTTTCATCAGCCTGTCCCGCAAATGTCGTGAAGTAACAAATTTCCCATCCTTACCGAAGAAAGGAGAGTTATTTACCGAAAACAACATATTCATGGTAGGCTCATCAACGCTGATAACTGGTAAAGCTTCCGGATTTTCAAGATCAGCAATTGTATCTCCAATATTAAAATCTTCGATACCTACCACAGCACACAAATCACCTGCTATTACTTCGGTTACTTTCTTTTTTCCCATTCCTTCAAAAACATATAATTCTCTTACCCTGGGTTTTTTGATGGTACCATCGGCTTGCATCAGGGCAACAGCCTGGCCTTCCTTTATGACGCCACGGGCTACCCTTCCAATGCCGATTCTTCCAAGGAAAGAAGAATAATCCAATGAGGTGATCTGCATTTGCAAAGGACCCTCACTTACTTTTGGTGGTGGCACATATTTTATAATACCATCCAGTAATGGGTCGATATTGTCTATGGGAGTTAATGAATCATTGAACCAGCCATTTTTCCCTGAGCCATAAAAGGTTGGGAAATCCAGTTGTTCTTCAGAAGCGTCGAGGTTAAAGAATAATTCAAATATGGCGTCATGAACTTCATCAGGACGGCAATTGGGCTTGTCAACTTTATTAATAATAACGATTGGTTTCAGGTTTAGGTGCAATGCTTTCTGCAATACAAACCTTGTTTGGGGCATAGGTCCTTCAAAAGCATCCACCAACAAACAAACTCCGTCAGCCATTTTTAAAACCCTTTCTACTTCACCGCCAAAGTCAGAGTGACCGGGTGTATCAATAACATTGATCTTAACACCCTTATACATTACGGATGCATTCTTGCTAAAAATGGTAATCCCTCTTTCCTTTTCAAGGTCATTACTATCCATGATCAGTTCACCGGTCTCCTGGTTGTCCCTGAAAACCTTGGTTGCATGTAATATTTTGTCAACCAGTGTAGTTTTTCCGTGGTCAACGTGTGCAATGATAGCGATATTTCTTATTTCCATGTTTCTTTGTTAGCCAATGACTGTTAACGATTAGCGATATCCAATAGAATAAAGCCTAATAAATTACAGAACAGATGCCGCTTTTTTTTGAGGCTGCAAAGCTACATCAATAAAGCCGGGGCAGCAAACGAAACGAATAATTAATAGAGGTCAACCGGCAGGAAATAAGGTTTTAGCGTAGTTTTATCGAAATTGCTGTTATGAAATTCTTTAAATGGTTAGCATCCATCCTATTAGTGTTGATCATTGTTTACCTTCTTGGTCCCCGCCCATCAGCCCCAAATTATGACCTGAATCTACCGGTTGTTCCTAATGAACCAGGCCTGCTTGAGGAATATGTCCAAAACAAAGAAGCTATGCACAGGCTGAAACCAGATAATGAAGCGAGGATCCTTTGGGCTAATGATTCTATAAAAGTAAAGACAGCATATTCTGTAGTGTATCTCCATGGTTTTTCAGCAAGCCAGGAAGAAGGAGACCCCGTTCATCATCAATTTGCAAAAAAATTTGGATGCAATCTTTATTTATCAAGGCTTGCAGAACACGGAATAGATACTTCAGAAGCAATGGTAAACCTTACGGCAGATAAACTCTGGAATTCAGCAAAAGAGGCTTATGCAATTGGAAAACAAATAGGACAAAAAGTGATCATTGCAGGAACTTCCACCGGGGGCACATTAGCTTTGAAATTAGCAGCAGAATATCCTGAAATTGCAGGGCTGATACTTCTTTCACCCAATATTGCCATCAATGATCCCAACGCCTGGCTACTAAACGATCATTGGGGATTGCAGGTGGCCAACCTGATAAAAGGGAAATATAATACTTCAGAAGACACCAGTGCTGCCTTTAAAAAGTATTGGTATCATAAATACAGAATGGAATCCACTGTAGCATTGGAAGAGTTGCTGGAAACAACAATGAAGGCCTCCGTTTTTCATAAAGTAAAACAGCCCGTTTTATTATTGTATTATTATAAAGATGAAGATCACCAGGATGAAACTGTAAAAGTATCCGCAATGAAAAGAATGTTCCGGCAACTAGGAACACCCGATAGTTTAAAAAGAGAAATCGCAACAGCCAATACGGGTGATCATGTTATTGGCTCCTATATAAGATCAAGGGATACGAATACCGTAATTGAAGCATGTGAAAAATTTGGAATTGAAATATTAAAAATGCCTGAAGCACAATAGATCAAACCCGTATATAAATCTTTCTTTTATCCAGTATATACCCTATGAGCCAGCAAACCAGCATAAAGCTTATTGCAAAAAGAAATGAACCGATGTACATACCGGCATGACTAAAAATATTTTCAAAGATCCAACTGTACAGCGGCTTGTAATTTTCACCCACCCCAAAAAACCAAAGCAGGATAGCACCTATTTCGGAAAGCAGGTAGATGAACAACGGATTTTTTCCAAACACTTCAAAAAAGTATCCCCATTTTCTTTTCTGTAAAAAATCTGTGATATAAATCAGGCCGGCGATAATAACACAGTCAATGCCTGTAGTTAGTAAAACAAAACTGCCGGTCCATAATTTTTTATTGATTGGGAAAACTGGGTTCCATGCCAGAGCCAGAGCTATTAGCAAGACACCAGCAAGTAATAATTTTGTCAATCCTTCATAATCTTTCCCCTTGCGCCTGATCCATTTTCCTGCCAGCCAGCCAAAAGTTACATTAGCAATGGCCGGTAAGGTACTTAATACTCCTTCCGGCTCAAAAGCAACACCTTCGCCGTGATAAAGATGATCCGAACCCAACAACCATAGATCAAATCGGGTTCCTGCATTAGTAAGCATATTATAAGGATCGCTCGGATCGCCAAAAAAGAGCAATATTAACCAGTAAACCAAAAGAAAGACGATGGATAAAATGAAATACACGGTATGGCTTCAGGTAATAGATCATTAATGAAGCGAAGCAATACCCTAATGCGATCCGTTGCAATACACCCATCACCCTGGTATGATCAAAAGGATTACCTACCAACTCATGCTGACCATTATAATGCACAAAGGGAAACCAATACATCAGGAAACCGAGCAAGAATATAATTACGGTTCGTTTCAAAATTTTACCAATCACCTGCCCCTGGGAAAACCGATTCCATTTTAGCATGGCGAAGCTAATAGCATTACCAACGGCAAACATAAAGGACGGGAATACGAGATCAGTTGGCGTAAATCCGTTCCACTTTGCATGAAGTAAGGGTGCATAAGTAGTATCACCATTACCCGGTGTATTTACAATGATCATAAAACAAACCGTCATACCCCGGAATATGTCGAGGGCCTGGAAACGTTGGGAAGAGGGACTCATACAAGGTTGTTGAAACCGAATATAAATAATAAAATCTGAAGTAATTAGTTTAATGCAGCAGGTATATATTGCATATGAATAAAAACTTTTTGAAAATTATTCAATACAATCAAAATTTATAACGCCGAGACTTTACTGCCTCTATTGAAGATCTGCTCTGAATTCTTTAGGTAAAAAAGAACGGACAAATAAATTATGCTTGCATTTTTTTAAAATGGATAGCCTATCCCCAGGTTAAAAATAATATTCTCTTTACGCCAGGCAGAACTGCTAAAGTCAATTTTATTTAAAACCCATCTGTCTCCCTGAGGCAACCAGGGCTTCCGTAAAGGCATAGCAATATCAAATCGTATTACCAGGAAAGAAATGTCAAACCGCAAACCAACACCTCCACCTATCGCAATTTCTTTCAGAAAATTCTTGCTGAATTTAGCTCCTGATTTTAAAGAGTCCTCATTGTATAACCAAATATTTCCGGCATCTACAAACACCGCACCATGTACGATGCCAAACAATTTCTTCCGGAGCTCAGTGTTCATTTCAAGTTTAATATCACCAGATTGATCCGGCAAAAAGGTAGTATTAGTTGAATCGTTATAGGTTCCCGGTCCCAGGGAGCGGCTGCGGAATGCCCGTATACTATTAGTACCTCCTACAAAAAACTGTTTGATATATGGCAATTGAAGTGAATTACCATATGGTAATCCTATCCCCATAATAAACCGGTTGGCCCATTGCGAGGTTTCTTGATATACCAGCATAGTACCGGATATCTGTTTCCAGCCTGGCATATTGAGAAAACTGTGCATTGAAAATATTTTTAGGCTTATTATTTTTCGCATCTGCACCCGTGAGTAACCCGGCCACATTTCCTGACAGATCTATATTTCCATTTAAATATATTCCACTGCTCATAGCCGGCTTTCCAACCAATTGGTTGTAATTATAATTATAATTGGTGCCCAGAATAAATTGTTTTTCTATCGCCTTTAATAATGTTGGATTTTTCCTGGCACTATCCTTATACATATCAGTAATCAATAAAGGCTGTACATAGTTAATACTAACAGATTGAATCTGATGTTCTTTATAAATATTTTCTTTCCAGTTATAACCTAATCCTGCACGGAAAGATTGCATCGTATACAATTTTTGCTTGTTCAACAGATCATAAGCTAATAAAAAATTTGTCTTGGGTACAAAGCTTCCCTTTGGCTCTATGCGAAATAAAAGGAATAAGGAAACGTGGTAAAACAAAATTTGTTTCTATGCCGGCCCTGTAAGTATTAAAACCTTTGAAGCTGGCCGCTAAACTGAACTTCGAATCCTCCGGTAGCATCTACAGTAAATAATTCACCTCCACGCAATGTATTGCGGTTGCGCCAGCCTATTGTAATAGATGATCCTGTAAGATTATTTGATTTAGTATTGGCATTCACTTCGCCCTGTAAAGATTTTTTAGGAAAGGGTGTCAGGTAATAATAAGCATTTAACTTTGCAGTATCCGTTGCCGGTACGGGCTCAAACCTGTTTTTTACAAACTTAAAAAGATCAAGATTAACAAGGCGGCTGATCGTCTGGTTATGATCTGTCCGGTTATATACATCCCCCGGATCAAACTGCATGGCCTGCTCAAACAGGCGGGGTTTATAAATGTTTTTAGGATCCACTACATAATAACCTTTATAAAACTCTGCTTTGGATTTTGCTGTATCTGATTGGTTGGCACGAAGTCCGAATTGAGTATAAATATAAACATCGTTGATCTTAAATATCTCTCTTGACTGAACTGGGTGTTTCAGGTTTTACTTTTACAAACAGATTGACTTTGTTATCTCCAATAGTTGTATCTGCCTGCACAATAATAAAGTCAGGATCGAAATAATAAAATCCTCTTTCTTTAAGATAAGCATCTATCCGGTCTCTTTCCCCCTTGATCACCGCGAGATCAAATGGATTCCCGGTTTTTAAAAAAGTATTACCTGATGTTTCATTAATGGTTTTCTGTAATACAGAGGTATCATCAGAAAATTGAACTTCACCAATTTGATATTGCGGACCGGGCCGCACCGTGTAAATTGCCCTGGCTTTTTTCCTTCTTACAGTGGTATCACCCCACACCTTGGCTATAAAGTAGCCCCGGTTTTCCAAAGAGCTTTGCAACACTTTTTCATTATGCTCCAAGATTCAACAGAACTTAATAACACCGGTGGCTCTCCCATTTTTTTTCGTAGTAGCTTAGTATTATTCAACAATAATTTAAATGGGATGCCTAAAATCCTGGCATTTGGCCTTGGCCTTGTCAGGGAGGCAAGATCACTCACGAAGTTCTTTTCTTTTTTCCGCACTTAATCCTGAACTGTCAAATTTTATTGTGGCCCCTAAATACAAAGCATCACCGGCTGGTACTTTTTTAGTAGCGCTGCAGGAAACCAGCAATGCAAGAATTATTAAAATAATACTATAGTTCAGCGTCCACTTCATTTTTATTCATTGGCGGGCGACGTGCTTTCAGCCTCTAACAATTTTTTTTCTTCCCTCAAATCCCGCTGTTTTTCACGCATCAATCTTCGTTTATCTCTTTCTCTTTTGGAAACAAAAATTTCCCTGAACCGGTTGTAATCAACCGTAATGATAAAAGCAACACCGGTTTCAATGATATACCCATCAATTACTCCCTGGTATTCGTTCTTCCGGTAGGCCCTGAGCAGGTAACGATTGTCTCTGCTGATGCGGTAGTCCAATGCTACATTGCCGGCTATATTACTTGATTGCTGGCTTGAATTCTGGGACCTTCCAGTTCAAAATTGCTTCCGACAGAAACGGTAAGGCGATCATTTAATAATTGCTTGGATAACCCGACATTCAGGTCAGTCCTGTCTCTTCGTTGGCCCGTGGTATAATCTTCTGACGATAGCACATCAAAATTCAGATCCACTCCCGCTACGAGGTCGTCAGCCAGACGATTCAATTGTTCTGTTAATAATTTGCTTACGCTTTGGCGGGCAAACACACCAGCATTAAATCCACCTGCGCTGCTGTTAAATGGATTGTCGGCGATAAAACGGTTCAGCAGCAATAAAGAAAAAACCTGTTTATTCATTTCACCAGGCTCCTGTCTCAACTGATCAAGCCTTGTTCTAACCGTGGTAATTATATCATTGGACACTGCATATTTTTTACTTTCCGGTAAAATAATATTAAAACTTATTTCAGGTTTAAGTAACTGACCTTCCATTACCAGGTGTACATCAAAAGGAAGCCTTTGCAGGTAGGTATTTCGTTCAAAGGCTGTTGGGTTATCCAATTGATTTTTGACCAGGTCCAGCGGTGCAGCATTGGCAACATATATAGCATTAATATTAACCGTGGCTTTTGTGGGTTCTCCTTCCCATATTATACGGCTTCCTTTTTCAATAAGAAATTTTCTCTTAATAAAATTAAAGGTGAGCTCATAAGAACCCTGATCAAGTTCATACGTGCCTGCTAAATTTATTTTTCCGCTTGGATCTATTCCTGCAGTCAATGATGCTTCACCCTTTACTTTTAGAAAATCGCCGTTGCCTTCATCTATAATCAGATTTAATTCCGCATCACGTGACACTTCAATATTTACGGCAATATCCATCCCGGTAAAAGAGGATGTATTCAGCGAGTCATAATCAGACAAAAACAGGGAATCATTCATTGGGGCATCCATGTCAACAAACTCTACAATACCTTCCCTGTCTGCAATACCGGGTTCCTTTTGTGGCAACACCACCGTCAATTTGGTCTTGTCATTAATGTCAAGGTTTCCATCTACAACGGGTGATTCCTCCGTACCCTTAATTTTCAGATCGGTATCAAAATACAGCTGGCCATAAAATATCTTGTTATCTTTTTTGGTACTATTCAAAGCCCGGAAATTCCTGGCCCTTACATCAAGATCAAAATCATAATTTATAAAATTATCAGTTGCCGCCATTCCATTTAACCTTAACGAATTTTGGGCTGAATCTTTAATTTCAAACTGACTAAACCGAAAACCTTCTTTATTTACTTTTATTTTTTCCTGGTCAATTGTAAAATAACTATTGAGCATGCTCAAAGTAAATCCGGCTTTATTAAAATTCAGATCCCCCTCTACAACCGGCTTCGCTATCGAGCCATTCACTGCAAATTTTCCGTTTACAAACCCGGTTGCATCCCTTATCATTTCGTTTGAAAAAGCCTGCGCGGTTGTAAGCGGCATCTGTTTTATATCCAGGATAAAATCAAAATTGCTGGCTTCCCTTTTTAAATAATAGTTGCCTGCAAGTTTCACATCATTGCCCCGACCACTAAGTGTTACATCGGCAGTGTATGTATCCGCCATCCTGTTATTCACTAATATTTTTACATTGCCAACTGTATCTCCTTTAAAGCTCAGATCGTCAACTCCAAGATCTCCAACAAAAACAAACTCATTTGACAGATCAGTAAAGGTGACTTTACCATTTAGTGTGCCATTAGCGAAAGTGGAATCTGTTTGAACAAATCCTGTCAGTGTAGCCAGTTTAAATTGATCAAAGTTTACTTCCATCGGTGCGTTAGCATTACCCGATGTACTATTGATCTTTAACTGCTGCCCGTTTTTGCTCAATAAAAAATTGCGTGCATTAATGCCCTCCGTGGTGATAATAAATCTATTGTTTTCTGCAATTGACCAGCTATCGTAATTAAGCAATAAACTATCTGGCTTAATTGAAAATTGGTAGTTGCCTGGCTCTGGTTGCTGAAAGATCCCTTTTATATTGTATTTATCTTTTAATTTTTTGTTTTTTATGTTCAGTGTAAAATCAATATTATTATTTGCCAGTGTTGCTATCAGTGTTGTATTATCCAGCTCAATATTACCACCACTGCTGATACTCTCCACTTTGGAAATAATATTAATCGCATCTTGATTAGTGCCTGCCTGAAACTCAATATTTCGCATTTTATTACTTCCCATATCTATTGTTGGAGCTTTTATAAAGGCAGTCCAACCTGACTTGCTTGAAAAATGACTTCGCAGGGAAACGGAATCCATTTTTTCAAGTCCGGGTACAAATGCTTTCAAGGCAGGATTGTCCAATATATATGCGTTGAATGTAAAATCGTAAGGCGAAGAAATAGTAACGGTACTGGCCGGAGCAATAGCAAAATAAGGTTGAATCGCTTGCTGAAAAACAGTTCCCAGTTCCGTTAATTTGTATTGGCCTTCCAATTTAGCTTTCATCAAATCGCTCTCCAATTGAAGATACCGGCTGTTTCCAGTGCCTCCGGCTATCATCTGTATTGAATCAAGTAAAATTCTTTTTTCACCATAAACCAAAATTGATTGGGTGAACAATAACTGCCCTTGCAGATCATCCGGATTGGTCATAGGGAAATCAGCATTTATCTTTCCACGATAAATTATTTTGTTATTGGCAAAATGAAGCGGTTGAAGTTTGATGCTGTCTATCATTCCGGATAGGCGCAAAGAGGGAAATCTATTAGATAAATCGGCCTCGCCTTTTATTGCAAAATGAATATTCGGATCCATCATATTTGCAGCCATGCTTGCCTTTTGGTTTTCTATATGACCACTAATTTTAAAATCCCTGTAATTGTATTGGTTGATGTAGGCTGAATGTACAAGACCATCCCATTCTGCATCTGCAGTTTTTGGATCAAATCCGCTACCTTTTATATTGATGGTTGCAGAAACAAGGCCCAACATTTCCTTATTCTGCATTATGGTTCCCGCATCCAGTGACCGGGTTTCTATTTTCGCATTGTAGCCCATCCGATTGGGATCATCCAGCTGGCTGAAGCTTCCTTTTATCATAGCATCACCCAAATCAGTATTCAATAAAAGATCAGCATTCATCCTGCTGGTATTGCCTTGTATTTTTCCTCTTGAGCTTATTCTTGCAGGCAAAGTAATACCAGGTGGTAACGAGTTCTTTGGAGTAAATAAATTTATGTCTCTTCGTGAACTGCTGATATTTCTGATCGAAATATCTGCATCCAGTTTCTTCATATCTGGCAAACCCGAAATTCTTCCAGCCACATCTATTCGTGTATCCTGCAATCCTTTTATTTGTAAATCTTCAATATGAAGATCAGCAATACGGCCTGTAATACGGCTATTAATATACCATGTAGTTTGTGGGGATGAAAAAGCAGGTTGTTGTCTCAGTTCCGGCACGAAGGTCAGCACGTCTTTGACAAGTAGTTTACTATTTTCTATATCGAGGTCCAGCACCATATTACCTAATTCTTTTTGCAGGGACGCAACAGATGAATACCGGATTAAAACATGTCGTTTTAATTCTGATCCCGGAGTTTGCAGGTAAAGATTGCTGAGGTAAGCTTCCTTATTTGTATATAAAAAATCTGTTTTTAATTCATTTAATACAAAACCACTTTGCTCTTTAAATGCAGCCTGGGTTATCGTACCGCCAATAGTATCTACATCCAATAAGACATCATTCGCCTTCAAGGTAAGCGCTTCCATTTTTAAATGGCTATAGTCCATACCCTGCTGCAACCTGGGGCTGTTATCATCGTCAAATTGAATTGTATTATTTACCAGGTCAATGGATCCTAAATGAATTCGCCAACCCGCATCTGCCTGGCTCTTCGCTTCCTGCTTTGCTTCCTTCACTACAACTTTCGCTTCTTCTTTTTTCCCTAAATGAAATGCAGCTACTGCATTTTCCAGTGATATTTTTTCGAAATCAATGCTTCTGTTTGCCAGGTCAAAACTTTTGGCCCGGATATCCAATAAACCAATATCCATTTTGCTGTAAGTTGCCGAAACATCATTGCGATAATCAATTTTGATTTTTTCAAGACCCAGCTTTTTAAAATCAAATCCAAATGACACAGGTTCCTTCGCTTCCAGTTTATCTTTTATTTCCGGTTCAGGTACAGCAAGAGGTTTTGATTGGTAAATCCTGGCGGTAAGTCCGCTGATATTTGTTTCGGGAATATCAAATTGCAAAAGCGACGGATTCATTTTATCAATCCGGGTATCCAGGTGATCAAGCCAGGCTTCCATATCACTTCCTGTTATAACATCTTTATAAATTATCCTTATTTTATCAAGTTCTATTGAACGTATGGTGATAGGGGAAGCAGTACTATTTGCCGTATCCGCTGTTGCTGTTTCAGTTGTTACAAATGCATCAACAATAAATTGAAAATTGAAACTTGTATCGGGAAGTTGTCTTTTTATTTTGGCCGTAATATTTTCAAAAGCGATATTTTTAATTTTCACTTCACCATTGCTGATCAGCTGCCACCAATCAATATTCGCATTTATATTGCCACCTGAAAATAAAGTATCCTTTTGCCTGTCTTCTACATATATATTTTCGAGTACCAGGTTTTTGGGTAACCCAATAAATATTCTGCCTACTTCTATTTTTGTTTCCAGTTTTTTTTCGAGGTATGAAACCACCTTTCCCCGCAGGAAATTTTGAACAGGAGGAGTAAGTACCAACAAAAAGATAACCAGGATGAGGAAAAAAATCCCCATCAGCGTTTTAAGAACAATCTTTCCAATACGTTTGGCGGTACCAGCTGCTTTTGTTTGTGGGTTCATTACAATATTTCCTCCTCCGGGAAAGGGGATTAAATTCATGATTAGAAAATATCGTGCTAAAGAAAGAAAAGTGTGATGAGCACCTGAGTTAAGGAATTTCTTCCCCGGTAAGCCTGATATTCACAATTTAAAGTATAGTGAACAGAAAACAATTTATAAATACACGAAACTGTAATTAATCCTGACAATTATGGTAATTAAAAATCGAATTCGTTTCAATTTGCATGTATTTGGTAAATTGCCCGTTAAATAATGGTTATGCAGAAATCGAAAATTGCAGGAATTGGAATGTATGTGCCACAAAACATAGTAACCAACAATGATCTTTTAAAATATATGGACACCAGCGATGAATGGATCCAGGAAAGAACCGGCATTAAAGAAAGGAGATTTGCCAACCGGACAAGTGAGACCACAACAACCATGGGTATTGAAGCATCAAAAATTGCAATCGAAAGGGCTGGAATTAGTCCCGGAGATATTGACTTCATTATTTTTGCTACCCTGTCACCGGATTATTATTTTCCCGGTTGCGGTGTATTGTTACAGCGGGCTATGAAGATGAAAGAGATCGGCGCTTTGGATGTTCGCAACCAATGCAGCGGGTTTGTATATGCAATAAGTGTAGCCGACCAGTTTATCAAAACCGGCATGTATAAGAATATATTGGTGGTGGGAAGTGAAAAACATTCATTCGGATTGGATCTGAGCACCCGCGGAAGGAATATATCTGTAATCTTTGGAGATGGTGCAGGTGCGGTTGTATTACAACCAGCAGACAGAAACGAGCAGGGTATTCTTAGCACACATTTGCATAGTGATGGTGAAAGCGCTGAATTACTGGCTATGTTCAACCCTGGTACACATGCCAATCACTGGACGCCGGAACCCGTGGCTGATTTTAATGAATCGGGAATTGCGGATATGTTTATGAGTCATGCCATGATTGATAAAGCCCAAAATTTTCCAAACATGGATGGGCAGGCAGTATTTAAAAAAGCGGTGGTAAAATTTCCGGAGGTTATTATAGAAGCCCTAACTGCTAATGGCCTTCAGCCCACTGATATTAACATGCTGATCCCTCACCAGGCTAATCTGCGAATAGCCCAATTTATTCAGCAGAAATTAAAATTAAAAAATGACCAGGTATTTAATAATATTGATAAATATGGAAATACTACCGCCGCTTCCATTCCAATAGCCTTGTGTGAAGCATGGGAACAGGGAAAAGTAAAAGACAATGACCTGGTTTGTTTAGCCGCGTTTGGCAGCGGTTTTACATGGGGAAGCGTATTACTAAGATGGTAGAATTTGGGTATAATGTCCGGGATGTGAATATTGAAGAATATGAAAAATGTTTTTCCTTTTATTTTTTTATTAATAGCAGTTTTTCCCACAATGAAGCAGGATGGAGATAGCTGGAAGATTAGCTTTGCCAACAAGATACTTCTGGTGGCAAACGAAGAAGATCAATCAAAAAATATCGTTTCAATCCAGGTTGCTGATCTTAATAAACCGGGGAACTGTTTTACACTTTCTTACCTTGACCTGAATAAGACAGCTAAAAAAAAATGGAACCGGTCTATACTTATTTTTGATGATTCAGATAACGAATTATTAAAAAAAGAAAGTTCCTCAATCAAACTTTCCGCTGCTGAATTAGGTGATTTATTTAAGGAGAAAAAATTAATTAAAATATTCACGGTATCTGTCCCCTCTGATCCGGCCGAAGCTGCCCTGGTACGCATACGGAGAGTTCATCTGTGTACGCTGGAATTAAAATAAGGCATGCAGCAACGAATCATTTATATCATCAACCCAATCGCCGGTACCCGCACAAAGAAGGACCTTCAGCAAATCGTAGAAAAAAATACAAAAAAGAAGGGTATATCTTTTCATTTATTTCCATCCGTTGCCGATGGTGATTATTCCTTTCTTGCGATCTATTATTTCTGAAGAGAAAATAACCGATGTCGTAATTGCAGGAGGTGATGGTACAGTAAGCCAGGTGATCAGCAGCCTGATGACGGCCGATGTAAATTTTGGAATCATTCCCTGCGGGTCAGGGAATGGCCTGGCCTTCGCCGCCAAAATCCCCAAAAACCCGGAGAAGGCACTAGACATTATTTTTAACGGGAAAGCCTCCGCCGTAGATGGGTTTTATGTCAACAACCACTTTGCCTGTATGTTATGCGGCGTGGGTTTTGACGCAAAAGTAGCATACGAATTTTCTCAACAAACTAAACGTGGATTAAAGACATACGCATCACTTAGTCAGCAGACATTTTTTTTCAATGCGGCCCTATCCATTTACTATTGAAAGCCAATGGTATGGAATTTTCAACTGAAGCGTTTTTTATAAGTATTGCTAACAGCAACCAGTTTGGAAATAATTTTACTATTGCTCCTCAGGCTCTTCTTGCAGATGGATTTTTAGATATTGTTATTGTAAAAAAAACAGCCAAGCCTGTCTTTTTGTACAATATTCTGAAACAAGATATTTGCAGGAAAATCAAAAAAAATTGAATCCGCATTAGAACTTCCGGTTATCTATTTCCAGGCTAATAAAATAATAATTAAAAATGATTTACTGGCTCCAATGCATATTGATGGCGAACCTGCAGAAACACCGGAAGAACTTAGAATTGAGATCAGAAGAAAATGTTTCAGATTGATACAACCTGCATAGCAGCGCTCAGAAAAAAGAATGGTATGTATTTATCCCTGGCTATGTTAATCATTACCCAACAACTGATTTAGCCTTTCAAAGCTTTGTTCATTTGCAGCAGAGTTAACCGATGAAATAATATCTTTTTGTTCTCTCTTACTCAGGTGAAAATTAAGTGCGGCTTTATTTTCCTGTTTTTCGGTGGCATACTGAAACAAGATTTTATGAACTATTCTTCCAGGATGTTCGCTGTAGTAGCTGAGCATGTCATTCTGAAAATATTCCATCATCTTAAACCAGTTATGCTGTAATAACAGAAAGGGTTTTGTTACATGATCGGTAATATCATCTGACATATACGGATACTCCCATCCACCCGGGCTGCGGTCCCTTATTTGAATCAATAACACACCGCTGGTGTTGTCTGATATCCAATCATCAAACGCTTCCAGGAACCGTAAGGAAGTTTCCTGCCCGTAATTATCTCGTAAACCTGCATCCATAACATCAATTACCGGATTGGAGGGCAGCCATACATTGGGTAAAACAATCGGATAAGTTGCATTCATTCGCATGGCAGTGAGGATACGTAAATTGTAGGGATCCTGTTTTGCAAAAAAAGAAGCAAAGTCAATTACATCAGGATCCATAACGGGGATTCGTGATAGTATCCTGCCATCCCTGCATCATAAAGCTTACGGGCTGTGTACTGATGATTATCTTTCGGCTATCTCTTGTTACTACAGAGTTATAAAACATCAACGGAATATTGGCTGCTTTTTCATCGGCTGCATAATCCTTTAGTTGTTTATTTAATAAGCCCCTTGTATTCATATTCAGTTTTTCTTCAAAAGCATAACCCCTGTCTTTTACATACGTGTATTCATTAACCTTAAATTTTTGCGCAGGTGCAATAAGATCTCTTGCTACAAAAGAAGAAAATACCGGATTCAGCACATCGCCGGCAATATCTTCAACATATTTATTCATCCTGAAGATTAATGTTTTTCCCTTTTTGACGCTGCAGGTACAATTCCCTGAAATAAGTGGCGCCTATCATACCACCTGAAGCACCATTGATAAGGAATATCTTTTTCATGATCGTGCCATCGGTTAAGACTGTCCAGGTGCTGTAGCATGCTCATAGTAAAAGTAGCACTTCGATGTCCGCCGCCGCTTGTGTTTAACATGACAAGCAAGGGATTTGCGCTGTCCTGGTTCTTTTTCCAGTTATTCAATATAGAGATCATGTTTTGTCGGTCCGCTCTCACTTTTTCCGGTGTACACTAATGCCATCAACCCTTCACGGGTATATAATGGTCTTTCACTTTTATTATTGTAATTAATTCCATATGCTTTATTGCGTGGATCTATCCATTCCTGTTTGATAAAAAAAATTAAGCATCAATAGCAACAGTAAAAGGTAAGGAATACTCCAGCTTTGAAGAAAGTAAGAAAAGGCTCCGGCAACGCCAATCAGTATGGAAAAAAATATAGTGATACTGGCTGCTGCCGGTATTTGAAAAAAAGGAGAGTCGAGAAAAAATCCGATTCCGACAAGAAAAAGAAAAGCAGCAAATACGCTGATGATGGCTGCAAAGTGATGTCGCTTAAAAAGTGATTCAACAAATTGGGGAGTATAATGTCTCACATCTCGGGTAGGCCGAAGCCTGAGTGGTGATTCAAAATACCATTCTACATGGATTAGGCTTTCCCCGTGATATATTTCCCTTACAGGGCGTAAGTGAGTAATATATTCTCCCGGGTTACTGATCTCCGGAATCATTTGGCGCAAAATGGAACGATCGGCCCGGAAAAAATAGATAAAGGATGAAGCCAGTATAAGAAAAAGTCCGCTTAAAAAACCACCCGCCAGGAAAAGTATTTCAATATTACTTATAAGTTCTTTGTGCCGGGTAAACTCATAGGCTCTGAAAAAATAAACAGGATAAAAAGAATCGGAATAACGGAGTTATTGATACAATATTTTAAAAATGGATTGGTGGTGGCTGCAAGAAATCTGAAATGTTTACTAAATAAAATAAATGTGCTGATATTCCAGCTCATGATAAACATGCCGATGGAGGTGCCCACTATGGCAGCACTGATTGAATTTACATTATCAAGATACTCCGGTGCCAGGTAAAGATGAATCGGCTCCAAAAGTATTCCATAAAACTGCCATTCACCACGGCAAAGAGAACAAACCAGAAAAGCAAGCAACACCTGGTACTTCCTGAAATGCAGGAACAACAACTGTACAGGGAAATGAATAATAAAAACCTCTAAGCCATGCTTTCATGAATAACAGTAACTGGTGATTGTTAAAAATACTATTTAATACCAGCAATGCAAACAGCAATAGTATAATTTAAAGGTAAATGACAGAAGCTTGTAAGAGGCAAATATTCTTAGAGTTTGAAAACTGATGTGAAACAGGTTCTCCAGTTACATACCAGAGTTTGAAAGTCGTCTGGCTATTGAACCCTGCTTTTTCGTACGATATAATACATCCATACAAAAGAAAGTAATAAAAGCATGGCCACAAATTGATGAGCCGCACCTATCCATATAAAAAGATCCTGATTAATTGCGTTCAAAACTGTCAACACTCCTAAAATAACCTGTAATAATACAAGAATTACCGGCCAGGCTTTTGTTATTTGAAACCAATTACTCCCTTTAACTTGAAAAGCTTTCCATGTCCATATCATTACAATCAATGTAATAGCATAAGCCAGGTTGCGATGAATAAAATGGATCACTAAAGGATGATCGAATAAAAAGCTGATGCCATTAAATCTTCGCTCCCCAAAAGAATAAATGTTTTCCGGCCACCAAACTCCATTGATATCAGGCCAGGTAGGAGCTGTGGTAGCGGCTTTTCAAACCAGCCATGAAAGCTCCATAGATTAATTGTATAGTTAATAATATTATCAACCATATCATCCCATTCCTCAGGGATGAATTCCGGGTGATCATTTGCGCAGGAACAAGCAACACTAACGCAAACCACAACGTGTAACAGAGAAGGATTAATGCTAATATAAAATGAATAGCCAGTTTATAATGGCTGACATATATTAAGGTTGAATCCTCAAGCCCGCTCTGTACCATAATCCACCCAACCAATCCTTGTATTGCACCCAACAAAAAAAGAATGATCAGGGGTCTTATCATTTCATTTTTAAACCTCTTTTGAATAATAAAGACGATAAAAGGAATAATAAATACAACCCCGATCAGCCTGGCCCAAAGACGATGAACCCATTCCCAGAAAAAAATTGATTTAAATTCCTGTATGGTAAAATGAGAATTTAGATATTTATATTGTGCAATTTGTTTATATTTTTCAAAAGCTACGGTCCAGTCCTGCTCATTCAATGGTGGCAATGCACCCATAATAGGCTTCCATTCAGTAATGGATAATCCGGATCCGGTGAGCCTTGTGATACCACCTAATAAAACCTGGACCATGATCATGAAAACACCAGCCAGCAGCCAGATAGCCACGGGTTTTAAAGATTGGGTTTGTTGAGTTTGGAAAGCCATTGCGGGTGCAAAGGTAGTTGTGGAAAATTGGCTGAGATAAATTTTGTGGATTAAAAATGAATATTGTTTCTGCAACATCTATCCGATAAAAATATTTTCAGATTATATTGCAGGCCATGCTGAAATCTTTTTTCCAGGATATGTTGACAGAAGCCGGTTGCGACGAAGCCGGCCGTGGTTGTTATGCGGGGCCTGTATTTGCAGCTGCGGTTGTTTTACCGAAAGATTTTGCTCATCCTTTTTTGAATGATTCAAAAAAACTGACGGTTGATCAGCGTAATGAATTAAGGCCGCTAATAGAACAACAAGCCTTATCCTATGCCGTGGCATCCGTGGATAATGATGAAATTGATTTAATCAATATTTTAAAAGCTTCTTTTAAGGCAATGCATCTGGCTATTGCCCAATTATCAGTATTACCTGAAATATTATTAATAGATGGTAATCGGTTTACACCCTACCCTTCTATACCACATCACTGCATAATTAAAGGGGATGGAGAATTCGCAAGTATAGCTGCTGCCAGCGTTTTAGCAAAAACTTACAGGGATGAATATATGCAGCAATTGCATAGAGAATTCCCTCACTATAATTGGAAAAGTAATAAAGGCTATGGCACACCAGTGCACCGGAATGCGATTACAGAATATGGGTTGTGTAAATACCACCGTAAAAGCTTTAGATTATTGCCGGAACAATATGCACTGTTTGAAGATTGAAAAAATCAATTCCCTTTATAAAAATCATATTCCTTTACCGTTTTCTCCTTTTTAGGTTAACATGGCAAACCAAATGCAGAATGACAACCTTTAAGCAAACCTGCTGTTGTTATAATAATTACAATGAAAATTTTATTAACTGGTGCCACAGGCTATATCGGGCAACGATTGCTTCCTGAATTATTAAAGGATAAACACAAGGTAATTTGCTGTGTAAGAGATAAGAATCGCTTTGATCTTTCCAGGTTTAATAATCCGGATATAGAGGTTATTGAAGTTGATTTCCTGGACCCGGTATCACTGGAAAATATTCCGGAAGATATAGATATTGGCTTTTACCTGGTGCATTCCATGAGCAGTTCTGATGGTGACTTTGAAAAAAAAGAAAGCAGCTCAGCGGAAAATTTTGTATCCCGAATGAATCAAACGCGGGTAAGACAGGTAATTTACCTGACAGGTATTGTTAATGAAAAATCCCTTTCTAAACATTTAAGCTCACGCAAAAAGGTAGAAGAAATATTATCAACCGGCAAATTTTCTCTTACTGCACTCAGAGCAGGAATCATTGTGGGATCCGGCAGTGCTTCTTTTGAGATTATCCGTGACCTGGTGGAAAAACTTCCTGTAATGGTAACTCCCCGTTGGCTGAATACAAAAACACAGCCTGTTTCTATTCGTGATGTCATTAAATATTTAAAAGGTGTAATTAACCATCCTTATGCACTTGGAAATAGTTTTGATATAAGTGGTGGAGAAGTGATGACCTACAAAGAAATGTTATTACGATTTGCAAAAACAAGAGGCCTTAAAAGAAAAATAGTTGTACTCCCCGTACTAACCCCCAAACTGTCTTCTTATTGGTTATATTTTGTTACGTCAACCTCATATGCACTGGCAAAGAATCTGGTAAATAGTATGAAAGTTGAAGTAATTGGCAAACCTAATGATCTTGGTAAAATTTTGGAAATTATGCCGACCACGTATGAAAAAGCCATTGAACTTGCATTTGTTAAAATAGAAACGGACCAGGTATTATCGAGTTGGAAGGATGCATTAACAAGTCAAACTTTATATAAGGGCTTGACGGCTCATCTTCAGGTTCCTACCGATGGGTGTTTTAAGGATAAAAGAAAACGAAAAGTAAATCAGGCTGGAGATACATTAGATAAAATATGGAAAATAGGCGGAGATACGGGTTGGTATTATGGAAACTGGATGTGGAATGCAAGGGGATTTTTGGATAAAATGTTGGGAGGCGTTGGGGTTAGGCGTGGACGCCGAAGTGGCACCCGTATATATGCTGGTGACACACTTGATTTTTGGCGAGTTTTGATTGCAAGCCGTGAGGACAGGCGTTTGCTTTTGTATGCAGAAATGAAACTCCCGGGTGAAGCCTGGCTGGAATTTTTTATAAATGAAAAAGACGAACTGGAACAAACAGCCACATTCAGACCCTTAGGTATAAAAGGAAGATTATATTGGTACCTGGCTTGGCCTTTTCATGGATTTATTTTTAATGGCATGTTGAATAAACTCAGCTCATGATGAAAATTTTACCGATTAAAAATGCTTATCCATTCCAAACACCTGCCCCCTGCCTTATTAATTCATATTCATCTTTTGTGCAATCAATAACTGTAGATGGTATGGTGCTGCCAATGCCGCCATCAATTACTATATCAACTTCATTTCTGAAATTTTCATGCATAATGCCGGGATCTGTATAATCCTCCACCATTTCGCCCGGTAACGAAGCACTGAGAACGGGGCGTCCCAATTCGTTTACAATAGCAAGAGCAATTTTATTATCAGGTATCCTCAACCCGATTGTATCCTTTTTGCTTTGCAGGATTTTTGGAACCATCTTGCTGGCCGGCAAAATAAATGTAAAAGGACCGGGCAGATATTCTTTTAATATGCGGAAGGTAGCTGTCGGAAGTTGCTTGGCATAATCGCTAAGGTGGCTCAGATCGGCACATATAAACGAAAGCTGGGCTTTTTTTGGATCCACTTTTTTTATTCTGCAGATTCTTTCTATAGCTTTTTGTTGCAAAATATCACAGCCCAGTCCATAAATTGTATCTGTGGGATAAATAATAATGCCTCCCTGTTTCAGGCATTCTACCGCTTTATTTATTTGCCGGGGTTGAGGGTTTTCAGGATGAATTTGAAGTAACATGGCAATAAATTACTGTTTAAAAAAAATGCCGTTTTAGGAATGATTAAATCTATAAAACTACTGGTGTTTTTTTAATTCAATTAATGTTAATTGTTATTAACCTGACAATTTATATTTTCCGGTAATTTTATCTTTGCTAAAACCGCTCTGTTATGCAGCTTAACCCTGTTACTACGGTTAATTCTATAAGCCCTGCAACTTTTAAAAAGGACTTTTATCAACCCGGCATTCCTATCGTAATCAAAGATCTTTCGAAAGACTGGCCCGCCTATCAAAATTGGAACTGGGATTATTTCAAACAGTTAGTTGGGGAAAAAAAAGTCCCGCTTTACAATAATGTAAAAAGTGACGCATACACGCCGGTAAATAAAGCAGATGATTACAAAACCTTTGGAGAATATATTGAAATGATAAGCCAGGGCCCGGCAGGGTGGCGGATTTTTTTATTCAACATTTTTGATCATGCACCGCACCTCATCAATGATTTTACCTGGCCTGACCACCTGATGAATGGCTTTGTAAAAAAATATCCGATGCTTTTTACCGGTGGAGCTACCAGCATTACACATATGCATTTTGACATGGACATGTCTCATATTCTGCATACTCAATTTCTTGGAAGAAAAAGGGTTTTGATGTTTCCCTATACGAGCAACATAAGATATACCGTAAACCTTTTGAGGTATTAAGCCTGGCCGATTTTTCTCATTATTACAAAGGAAACGGAACCCCTGATTATGAAAAATTTCCCGCCTTAAAATTTGCAAAAGGATTTGATTTTACTTTGGAACATGGTGATACATTATTTATGCCCGCCGGTTACTGGCACCATATGGAGTATTTAGAAAGTGGCGTGGCAATGAGCCTGCGTGCAATGCAACCTGGCTTAAGCGGAAAATTAAGAGGTGCATGGAACCTTTTTGGAATGCGCAGCATTGACACTGTGATGAAAAAAACAGCGCCAAAATGGTGGTATGAATTAAAGAAGAAAAAATTATTTGAAAATGCAGCCAGAGCATTAGCTGCAGGTTAAAGAGTGGGCGTTTAAATTAAGGAACCCTAACTTATTCAATTGTCCATACCTCTTTTCCTCTTAGCAATTTATCCAGATCAGCCGGTTTGGATGCTTTCGCGTATTCTAATTGCAGTTTCATCTGGTCTTCATAACAAGGACGGTCATTTTGATAAAACACACCAAAAGGTCTTGGTAAATGACCTTCTATTTTGGGATCGTCAAAAATGCGGGTCAATATCTGCGCTTTATAAATATCTTTTTCATCATGAATCCACAGATCGTCAGCGCTGTGACCATTATTGAGATCCACCACTTTGGGAGTAAACCCATCCAACTTTATGCCTTTATCGTTTGCAGCGCCAAAAGTCAGTGGTTTGCCTTGCTCTAGGAATAAGTGTTTCCTGTGGCTTTGCTACCTTTTTCAGTAAAAACTTCAAAAGCTCCATCGTTAAAAATGTTACAGTTCTGATATATTTCCAAGAAAGAAGCGCCTTTATGCTGATTGGTTCTTAGTAACATTGCCTGCATATGCTTGGGATCGCGGTCCATTGTCCTGGCTACAAAACTGGCATCGGCTCCCATAGCCAGAGCCAGGGGATTGAACGGATGATCAATACTACCGAAAGGAGTTGACTTAGTAATCTTATTCTCCTCTGAAGTTGGAGAATACTGTCCCTTTGTCAATCCATAGATCTGGTTATTAAAAACAAGAAGATTCACATCAAAATTCCGTCGCAGTAAATGGATGGTATGGTTTCCACCTATACTCAGGCTATCTCCATCACCACTCACGATCCAAACGCTAAGTTCCGGCCGGCTGGCTTTCAACCCGGAAGCTACAGCAGTAGCCCGGCCATGAATTGAATGCATGCCATATGTGTTCATATAATAAGGAAACCGGCTGCTGCAACCGATACCTGAAATTATCACAATATTTTCCCGGGGAATTCCCAGTGTGGGCATCACTTTTTGAACCTGCGCCAGAATAGAATAATCGCCGCAACCAGGGCACCAGCGTAACTTCCTGGTCAGTTGCAAAATCTTTTGGTGTAAGGGCCGGAGCGGCTGCAATCACATTACTCATAGATAATTATTGGCTGTAAAATTACAAATCTAAACCAAGACTTGCAGATGAAAAACCAACTTACCGTTAAGTTTAAATTTTTGAGAGAGTATCACCTTAAGTATTTGTAATAAATTACAGGCTCAATACACTATTTATGCCCGATATTTTGTACGATTTTGGAATGGTTGGCCTGGGAACCATGGGTCGCAACCTATTGTTGAATATTGCCGACCATGACCTGGCCGCTATAGGTTTTGATAAAGATATTTCAAAAGCAACACTGTTAGAAAATTCAGCAACCCAGGATACAGTTGTAAAAGGAGTCAATTCATTACCTGAAATGATTTCCTTATTAAAAACACCCCGGAAACTGATGCTGCTGGTACCTGCAGGACCTATAGTAGATGCTGTGCTCAACGACCTTATTCCTTTATTGAGCGAAGGCGATATTGTAATAGATGGGGGTAATTCTCACTTTACTGATACAATGAAGAGAATAGAATACCTGAAAGATAAAAAAATTCATTTCATGGGTATGGGCGTCAGCGGCGGAGAACATGGTGCCAGAACAGGACCCAGTATCATGCCCGGGGGCGATAAGGAAGCATGGAACCTGAAGTAAAACCCATACTTGAAGCAATAGCCGCCAGGGTAAATACACCCGGGAAGCCGGATGCTGAACCATGCGTAGCATATATGGGTAATCATGCAGCCGGTCATTATGTAAAAATGGTACATAACGGAATTGAATACGGCATCATGCAGATCATCAGTGAAGTGTATGATTTTCTAAAAAGAGGTCTTGAACTGACTAATGATGAAATGCATTTGGTATTTGAAAAATGGAATGAAGGAGAATTGCAATCTTTTCTTGTTGGAAATTACTGCTGACATTTTTACCAAAGAGGATGACCTAACAAACAACAGGCTTATTGATATGATTTTAGATAAGGCGGGATCGAAAGGTACAGGTAAATGGACATCCCAGGAAGCCATGAATCTTCCTGTGCCTTTGCCCACTATAGACATGGCTGTTGCCATGCGTGATATATCGGGATATAAAGATGAAAGAATAAAGGCAGCCGCCCTGTATAAACAAAAGGTTAAAAGCTTTTGCAAGCAACAAAAGAAAAACTTATTAAGCAATTGCAAGACTGCCCTATATGCAGCCATGCTTATCACCTATGCGCAGGGATTATCCATGCTGCATAAGGCATCAGATGAAAGAGAAATGGATATTCCCCTGAAAGATGTAGTTAGAATATGGAGGGGAGGCTGTATTATTCGTTCTGCACAGTTGGAAATATTTACCGCAGCTTTTAAAAAGAACAAGGAACTTCAAAATATCCTATTAGATAAAAAGATTGCGGCACTTGTAAAAAAGAAACTGACTTGCTTTAAGAAAAATGGTACAACAGTATGCAAGTGCCAAAATTCCTGCTGCGGGGTTAATGAGCGCATTGGCATACTTTGATGCTTATTCCAGCGAAAGAATGGCTACAAATCTGATACAGGCACAAAGAGATTATTTTGGCGCACATACATATCAGCGGATCGATAAGGAAGGAAGTTTTCATACTGAATGGTAGGTTTATTGTAGTGGTCACTTAGATCAGGAAATTAATTAAATGAATGAATTGACTTTTAAACCTCGGGGCAGGAATTACCTGCACATGCAAGAAAGCGACCCGATTTTGGTTTTATCAATTAAACTGAGAAATGGAAACAAAGAAAAATACAAACCCCACGCTACTTTTTATATTTGGCGGAAGTGGGGACCTTACCAACCGGAAGTTGATTCCCGCATTATACAATTTATATATTGATAATTACCTGCCGGAAAAATTTTTTGTAATTGGTGTGGGTCGTACGAAATTTTCTTCACAGGAAGAATACAGAAATAAATTATTAGAAGGCGTAAAGCAGTTTTCACGCCGCAAAGGTGAGGATAATGGCCAATGGAAAACCTTTTCAGAAAGTATTTTATATTTTGAAAAAGATCTGTTAGATGATAATACCTATACGTGACATAATAGGCTGGATAAATGAAAAAGGCAATGAATGGGAAGCCAAGCCTACCGTGATCTTTTACCTGGCAGTAGCCCCTCAACTGGCTCCGGGTATCGCACAGAAATTATCTGATCAAAAAGATTTGCACCGACCCGGCTCAAACCAGGCTGGTTTTTGAAAAACCATTTGGCCATGATCTTAAAAGTGCTAATCAACTTAATAAGTTACTGGCCGGATTATTTGCTGAAGAACAAATATTCAGAATTGACCATTACCTGGGCAAAGAAACCGTTCAGAATATCCTGGCTTTTCGATTTGCCAATACTATGTTTGAACCGATATGGAACTGCAATTATATTGACCATATTCAAATAACTGCCGCCGAAACGGTGGGAGTTGAAGACAGGGGAGGCTATTTTGAGCAGGCAGGAGCATTGAGAGATATGGTACAGAATCACATCCTGCAATTAATTTGTATGGTGGCTATGGAAGCCCCAACTTCTTTTGAAGCAAATGAGATCCGGAATAAGAAAGTGGATGTTCTCAATGCTATACGGAAAATACAGTCCGGAAAACGTTCATTCGCATACCGTTCGCGGTCAATACAGCAATGGCTGGATGAAAGGGAATGAAGTACAGGGTTACCGCCAGGAAAAAAATGTCGACCCGCATTCACCAGTAGAAACTTTTGTTGCTGCTAAATTTTTTATCGATAACTGGCGATGGCAGAATGTTCCATTCTATGTACGAACCGGAAAGTACCTGCATGAAAAAACGACTCTTATTACTGTCCAGTTTAAGGATGCCCCTCAATTTGCCTTTCCAAAAGAAGCTGCGGAAACCTGGAGGCCTAATCGCTTAATGTTTAGTATACAACCGCAAACAGATATCCGGCTCCGTTTCCAGGCCAAGCGTCCAGGGCCCGTGATGATCCTTAACCCTGTTGATATGGTATTTAGTTATGCTGAAGCCTATGATGAGCAGGAGCCTGAAGCTTACGAAACTCTTTTGGAAGATGTAATAGAAGGCAACCCTACTTTATTTATGCGTGCAGACCAGGTAGAAGCTGCCTGGAAAGTGATCACTCCCATATTAGAAACCTGGCAAAAGCGGCCACCCGTCGATTTTCCCAACTATGCCCCGGATAGCTGGGGGCCTGAAGACGCCGAAGCATTAATTGCAAGAGACGGGCATAATTGGGTAACCGTTCCGCCAAAGAAAAAAGAAAAGAATAGTTTATAATAATAATTGAATCAAATAATGCCCCGCATTAATCATCATGTTTCAAAGGATGCAGACGATTTAAGTAACCATTTTGCTGGCTGGCTGGTATCTTATATCCGGGAAGTTTTAGATAAACAAGAACGATTTACTATCGCTTTATCCGGAGGCAGCACACCCAAAAGATTATATCAACTGCTGGCTTCTGAAAAATATTCAAATCAAATTCAATGGGAAAAAATACATTTTTTTTGGGGAGATGAGAGATTTGTTCCCTTTGATGACAGTAGAAATAATGCTAAAATGGCTTTTGATGATTTACTGAATCATGTGCCTGTAAATAAAAATCATATTCACATTATAAAAACAACCGGAACAGACCCTGAAGCGTCTGCATTAGAATATGAAAAAACGCTTCACAATTATTTTGATGGCAAGCTGAATACTTTCGATCTTGTTTTATTAGGCATAGGCAATAATGCACATACACTCTCATTGTTTCCCGGATACGAGGTAATAGTCGAACGTAAAAAATGGGTAAGCGCTTTATATCTGAAGGAGCAGGAGATGCATAGGATAACGCTAACTTCAGCAATAGTGAATAGGGCGGCAAGGGTAGTGTTTTTTATTAGTGGCGGCGATAAAGCTGCTGCATTGTATCATGTTTTGAGCAGCGAACACGACCCATATTTATATCCTGCCCAAATCATACAACCGTTTAATGGTGAGCTGTATTGGTTTTATGATGAAGCAGCTTCTGCTGATCTGTAGTATAAAGGCAAAACTCTTTATTGATTAAAATGCATAATTATTTAACTATGATCATTAATAAACGAATTGTTACAATTTGCATTTTAATTGCATTTGTAATAACCGGTATAGCTGCTATCAAATTACCAACTGGCAAGTATAAAAATTTGAAAATTCTTCCCCAGGATATCGAAGAACAAAGATTAGATAGCATTATGGAATCCTATTCAAAGGCATTGGGCGTAAGCTGCAGTTTTTGTCATGTGGAAGTAAAGAATCTTCCGGATAGTCTTGATTATGCATCAGACGAAAATGCAATGAAGGAAAATGCAAGAGAGATGATGAGAATGACAATACTTATTAATACTAGCTATTTTTATTTTGATAAAACGGAAAAGCCCGAATATTTGAAAGTCGTCAACTGCAAAACCTGTCACCGGGGAGAACCGTTTCCAGAAGAATGATTTTTATCAATAATTAAACCCTTCTTCTATTTTAATAAAAAGAATCAAAGTTGTCTTTATAAGACACAACATATAAACACTTATCAACCGATTGCGTATTAATTACGAGAATTCGTAATGGTTTTACTGAATTTTAGTATAAACACTTAACTTTTGGCACTACGAACTCTATATGAGCGTTACATTTACGCTGAAGAGTTGAGTTGTTATGAGGGATGAACCTTATCCTAACGAAAACCAATCCTATGACCCTGTTTAATTTAATGGGCTTTATTTCGACTGTTGCGCTAGTCATACCTGTCATTGTGCTTTTGGCCACAAAACTTACATGGTACAAAAGTTTTCCGGCGCTATTTTTCTACTATGTCTTTGTTTTTTGCTATAATTTATTCCTGCTTGATTATATTAGGATAGATGGGACTGTAAGAAATTACCTGGGTATAGCCGCTAATTTAATGGACACGCCATTGATCCTATGCTTTTTGCTTTATTTTAGTAAAACAAGGTTTTTCCGAAAAAAATTACAGATAATAATCCTGTGCTTTATTGTTTTTGAAATTATAACGATAGCTATATTTGGGTATACTGTAAAAGCTACTACTATTATACTTGCGCCCGGTTTGCTTATTTCAATTATTATTTCATTGTATTCCTTTTTACACCAGGTAAAAATTGCCGTGGAATATCATAAGGCCTTTGGCAAGGCTGTTATGGTAGCCTCACTTCTTTTTGCCTATGTTGGCTATGGTTTTGTTTATATCGTATTTTATCTTGTGCAAACGGAATATAAAGATGATGCACACCTGGTCTTTTTCCTTATAACTATTTTTTCGTGTCTCGCCATGTCAGCTGGTATACACCTGGAAAGAAAAAGAGTTGAGCAATTATTGGAATTGCAAACTACCCGGGAGGAGCTAAAAGAGATCTACGGCAAAGAAGGATCAAAAAAAATGGCAAACCCTTTTGAGTCTGTCATAAATTTCAGGAAAGAACCATGGAATTAAAAACAATACTTTCCTTTTTGCTATCATTTTATCAGCAATTCTTCTTCTTGCATCTTTTGTATTAAAAGGTTCCGCTTTGGTAAATCTTTTTAGTCCCATTAATATCATTCGTTGTTCATCGCCGTCTGCAAAGGCATTGATAGCATCCTTACCCGATTTATTTACTTTGTCTGCCGCATCATACAAATAAACCCTCATTATATCCTGGTAAAGTTTGCAGTTGCTTTCTCGCCTTGCTGATCTGTCATTTTCATCACACGCAGCAAAACGCTTTCGGCATTAAAGGTTTCAATAGCCATATCAGCCAGGTTCATCAGTACTTCCTGTTCATTTTCTATTTTCATCATTAACTTCTGCACGGCTGCACCTGCCGCCATCAGAATTGCCTTCTTCAGGTTGGCAACCAATTTTCTTCTCCTTTGCAAAAGACGTTTCATCTTCTGCGCCAAAATCAGGAATACTCATTAATTCCTTTTGAACACTCATAGCCGGACCCATCAGGTCCAGTCTTCCTCCCATTGCTCTTTTTAAAGTCATATCCAGGGTCAGCAAGCGATTGATTTCATTGGTTCCTTCATATATCCTGTTGATACGGCTATCCCGGTATGCTCTGGAAATATTATACTCAGCACTGAATCCATTACCGCCATGTATCTGTACTCCTTCATCTACAACAAAATCCAGCACTTCACTTCCATATACTTTCAGCATAGCACATTCAATGGCATATTCCTCAGCCGCACCCAATAATGCTTCATTAAAAGGTTTACCCGCTGCCAGTAATTCTGCTTCTTTTTCATCAATCCAATTTGCTGTTCGGTATAAAGCAGATTCAGCCACAAAGATCCGGATGGCCATTTCCGCCAGCTTATGTTTTATAGCTCCGAAATTTGCAATAGGTTGTTTGAATTGCTCTCTTGTTTTTGCATACTCAACGGTATCAGTCAAGGCTCTTCTTGCTCCACCATTTGCTGCTGCACATAATTTCAAACGACCAATATTAAGAATATTGAATGCAATCTTATGCCCTTTGCCTATTTCCCCCAATAAATTTTCAACAGGTACTTTAGCATCCTGGAAATATAACTGAACAGTAGAAGAACCTTTGATTCCCATTTTATGTTCTTCAGGTCCCTGGGTAAATCCTTCGGTTCCTCTTTCCACAATGAATGCGGTAAATTTATCGCCATCTACTTTTGCAAAAACAGTATACACCTGGGCAAATCCGCCATTAGTGATCCAGCATTTTTGTCCATTCAGTAGATAATATTTACCATCATCACTTAACCTGGCTGTTGTCTTTGCACCTAGTGCATCACTACCACTATTAGGTTCTGTTAAACCATAAGCACCTGCCCATTCTCCGGTAATAAGTTTGGGAATATATTTTTGTTTTTGCTCTGGTGTTCCAAAATATAAAATGGGTAAAGTTCCAATACCGGTATGTGCCGCAATAGCCACAGAAAAAGAATGGCCTGCTCCGAGGTATTCATTGACAATGGTTGATGTCACAAAATCTTTTCCCAGTCCCCCATATTCCTCCGGGAAAGAAACGGAGAGCAACCCCTGTTCACCTGCCTTTTGTTACCAGTGATTTCATTAAGCCGGTTCCAGGTTATCGATACGGTCAAGAATGGGATATACTTCTGCATCCAGAAACTGATCACACATGTCCCGGATCATCTTTTGCTCCTCATCAAAATCTTCAGCGGTAAATGTTTCAAAGGGAGATGATTCTTTGATTAACCATTCACCTCCTTTCAATACGTGTTTTGGTTTTGGCAGTTTCACTCATGGTTTAAAATTTTAAATTTTTCTGTTAGTTATTATTTTACGGATTAAAAGCCTTTCTCAAAAAACTAAAAAAATTCCTTTATTTTAAATTATCATAAACAATTTGCAATACTTCTTTGCATACATCTATCCTGTCGGCAGGCACTGTTTTCAAAGCCTCGTTCAAGGTTTCGTCTGCAATCAGCATAGTCTCTTCTTCCAATTTTTCTGCATTTTTTGTCAGATAGATCAGGTTGATGCGCCTGTCATTTTCAGACGGCAACTCTTTTAACCAGGTTTAATTTTTCCAGATTATCTACAAGACGGGTAATGCTGGGTTTATCACGAAATGTGGCATTACACAATTGCTGCTGACTTCTGCCGTCCTCTTTCCATAAATGGTATAAAACGCTCCATTGTTCAATTGTTATATTAAGGCCTGCACTATTAAATTTTTTCTGCAAGCGCCGCGCAATTGCCGTAGAAGCCTTCCCGGTAACAAAGCTATACAGTTCTCCTTTTTTAAATTGGTTGTTTGGCATATAGTTGTTTGTGCAACTAATCAAAATTAATATTATTTTTGATTAGTCCAACTATAATTTGAGCAAATTATTCTCTTTCAAAATGGATCAGCATCTTCTTTCATATAATGGATCGCAAATTTGTTATTATCGTTTTGGATATGGTCTCAAAGCAATGTTTTGTTTCCATGGATTTGGAGAAGATGGAACATTATATAACTTTTTGGAAAAATATTCCGGCGATCAGTTCACTTTTTATTCAATCGATTTGCCCTTTCATGGCAAAACTATTTGGAAGAATGAAATACCATTTACCACCCGGGATTTGCAGAATATTATCCGGGAAATCATTGATCAAAATAAAAATGGTTCACAAAACGTAATTACTGGATTTACTTTACTTGGTTTTAGTTTGGGGGGCAGAGCTGCTTTGAGTCTTTATCAGGCACAACCCGATTGGATAGAAAAACTGGTTTTACTGGCACCTGATGGGTTGAAAGTAAATTTTTGGTATTGGTTTTCCACTCAAACGCGGTTAGGCATCCGGCTTTTTTCCTTCACTATGAAGTACCCGGGATGGTTTTTCGCATTTATCAAAATTTTAAAAAAGACAGGTTTTATAAATGCCAGTGTCTTCAAATTTGTAAATTATTATATTGGTAATGAAACCGCCCGCCAATTATTATTCGACCGATGGACAAGTTTACGAAAACTGAAACCCGACTTAAAGCTTATAAGAAATTCCATCAAACTACATAGAACACCCACACGCCTTGTTTATGGCAAATATGACCGAATTATACTACCAGTAAGAGGTCAGGTATTTCAAAAAGATATTGAAGAATTTTGCACTGTTACAATCATAAAATCTGGTCACCAGGTGGTACACGAAAACCATATTGAAGAAATATTACCTGTTTTATTTCAATAAAGATGCATTGATTAGATTTACCCTTTTTAAAATGGCACTGGTATATATTTTCATACTTCTTTTTATTTTCTACTCCATTCTTGTTATCTATTACTGGCGGGTCTTTATTTCTATTCCAGAACCCAAAGACCTGGATTTGGATCCATCAGAAAAAATTTCTTCGGTTTATATTTCGGTAATTATTCCAGCCCGAAATGAGGAAGAAAATATCGGAATTTTATTAAAAGCATTGCAGGAGCAAACTTATCCGACAAATCTTTTCGAAATTATAGTTATCAATGATCATTCAACCGATAAAACCCCGGAAATAGTTTCTCAATTTCCACAGGTAAAACTGTTAGATCTGAATGAGAATGCAATTAACTCATATAAGAAAAAGGCAATTGAAATAGGAATAGCTGCTTCTTCAGGTGAACTTATAGTAACAACGGATGCGGATTGCGTGCCAGCACCCACCTGGTTACAAACCATTGCTAACTTCAAATTGAATACGAAGGCAGGCTTTATTGTAGCTCCTGTGGTATTCGATTTTAATTCTTCGCTTGTGCAAATTTTCCAGGCTGTGGATTTTATGATTTTACAGGGTATCACGGCGGCGGCAGTATATAAAGGCATACATTCCATGTGCAATGGAGCTAACCTGGCCTATGAAAAAAAATTGTTTTATGATGTAAACGGCTTTGAAAAAATTGATGACATTGCCTCTGGTGATGATATGCTTCTGATGCATAAAATTGCAAAAAAATATCCTGGCAGGATCCAATATCTGAAATCATCCAGAGCTATGATCCACACCTGGCCCATGAAAACCTGGTCAGGATTTATAAACCAACGCATTCGTTGGGCAAGCAAGGCTACACATTATAATGACAAAAGAATTTTTAGTGTTTTGCTACTGGTATACCTTTTTAATATTGCCTTTTTAGGGTTGTTGATAGCTGGATTTTGGACACCATTTTATTGGCTTCTTTTTTTATCCGGACTGTTACTTAAAACAATGGTTGAATTTCCATTCTTTCATTCTGTTTCAAAATTTTATAAAAAGCGGTTTTCCTTCGGGTATTTTTTCTTGCTACAACCACTGCATATTTATTATATTATAATTTCAGGATTGCTGGGCCAGGTTGGTAAGTATGAATGGAAAGGAAGAACAGTTAAATAAGAGAACTGTACAAATTATTAACCGAACCGCTGAAGTTCCGGAATTTTAGATATCCACGATTTAAATATGGCAATTCTGTTTATCTTTCTTTCTAATGGTTACTCATTCTATTTCATTTCAAAAGGCAGCCTGGAAACGGCTGCGCAAAAACACCGGGGCCTTATTTGGGCTTGTCGTTATTTTTCTTACAATATTTATTGCGATTTTCGCCTATTTTATAGCTCCTGATTCTTCCCCTTTTGGCAATCGGATCATATTGGAAATAGCCGGTAATAAGCCTGGCTCTACGCAACGCTTTATCAGGCTAAAAAAAGAAAAGGAAATTGTATCCGTAGGGTTTTTTTCACGTATTGTTTATGGAAAAGAAGATCCTTATTATTTTATTCCTGTTGTAAGCGCTGAAGAAAAAGGAGATAGTATCCTTGTTGAAAAATATATAGATGAGGGGTTAAGCGAAAGGCTGGCATTCGCAAAGAAGGATTTGCCTGATCAACCTATACAACAAACCAACTTTTTGCTGGGCACCGATAAATTTGGCCGTGACATTCTTAGCCGGCTCATAATTGGTACGCGGGTCAGCCTGAGTGTGGGATTGATAACTGTAATTATTTCTTTATCTATCGGATTAATATTGGGTTCACTGGCAGGGTATTATCGGGGCAATACTGACAACCTGATAATGTGGTTCATTAATGTAATCTGGAGCATTCCAACTTTGCTTTTAGTTTTTGCCATAACTCTGGCATTAGGTAAGGGCTTCCTGCAAGTTTTTATTGCCGTGGGTTTAACAATGTGGGTCAGTGTTGCCCGTCTGGTAAGAGGCCAGGTACTTGCTGCAAGGGAATTTGAATACATAGAAGCAACCCGGGCCTTGGGCTTCTCACATTTTCGCACCATTGTAAGGCATATCTGGCCAAACATTATGGGACCAGTAATGGTGATTGCCGCCTCAAACTTTGCATCCGCAATAGTTATTGAAGCAGGATTAAGTTTCCTTGGGGTAGGTGTTCAACCTCCTCAACCCAGTTGGGGATTGATGATAAAAGAAAATTATAATTTTATAATTACGCAAAACCCTATGCTTGCACTGGCGCCGGGTTTCGCTATTATGATATTGGTATTAGCCTTTAATTTGTTAGGCAACGGATTAAGAGATGCGTTGAATGTAAGAGGAAAACTTTAGAGTTGATAATGATATCTTGATATACATCTTTGGGCGCCGTAAAAACCAGTAGCCTTTTCTTAATTCATACGGATTTGTTTTTTCAAACCTTTTATTAGCTTACTACCTTTACATTTCGGTTGAAACTTTCATCCAGCGAAATAAATGTTTCTGTTCTTTCAATGCCTTTAATCTTTTGCAATTGATCATGCAACACGAACCTTAGTTGTGTAATGTCTTTACAAACGATCTCGGCAAACATGCTGTAGTTTCCTGTGGTATAATTCAACCGGACGATCTCAGGTATTTTTTGAAGTTCTTTAGCCACCGTGTCATAGAGGGAACTTTCCTTAAGATAAATACCGATAAAAGCGATAACATCATATCCCAATTGCTTCAGATCTGCCTTCAACCTGGTACCTTTAACGATGCCCGCTTCCTGCAGTTTTTTAATACGAACATGGATGGTACCGCCGGAAACAAATAATTTCTTTCCTAGATCGGCGTATGATATTTCTGCATTTTCCATCATGTGATGAATAATGTCCAGATCCAATTTGTCGAGATTTAATTTAGCTGACATTTGGGGGTTAAGTTTTAAATTATATTTAATTAATCATACAAATATTTGAATATATTTCTATAATTTCAAAATAATTATTGAATAATTTGGAATGAAAAGGCAGTTAGGCCTATATTTGTCTTATCAAAGTTCTTTAAGCCGGATTACAAGATCAATTAATCCGAAATACTGTGGGGTGATGAAATTTTTGGCAGACATGCCCTCTCGTCTCGGGGGTGAGGATAACGGGACAAACGTAGCATAGAGCCGACCGTCAGGCCGACCAGGATTGACCACTAAATCTTTGTGCTATAGCTAACCGCCTCGTGGAGGTTCGATCCCTCCCCCTACAGCTCTCTTTCTCATGTGATTGTTATGCCTGTGAACCTTGGGTTTACAGGTTTTTTTGCTCTTATATGAACTCATTTCAGGTATTTTTGGTAACCTGATATTCTTCTACTCGTATTCATTACAGCTTTTGCTAATTGAGAAACAGTCAAAAATGGTTAATGAATGTATTTCCATTTTCCCCACTTACGTTTCCGGATTAACTACAGGCTTTGTTTTTATACTGAGGTATCCTTTGCCCAGAAAATATGAGCTTGGCAGAGAATACTTGTCGATTTTAAAAACCAGATTTTAGTAACTTGAATCTCAGGATGTCGAAGCCTGATGAAATATTTGAATTGGAACTCAATGGCGTGAAGATGGTAGCACAACAACTGAACCTGCCTGGATACACCGCCTTTCGTGTGACCTTTGATAGCCCCAGGCCTGTGATTGTTGTTGCCAGGGCAAATGATTTTAATGCGACCAAATTCTGGACCTCTGTTCCTGAAGGAAGACAAAAAGAAGCAGAAGGAGTAGGAGCCTTGATTGAAACTTATCTTAAGTCAAAGAAATAGTTGCAAATGTGTTATTATAATGGAACCAAAGTGGTACACGAGGAGTATATCCGGCTAAAGCATTTAGAAAAACTGGTAGCTAAATATGATTTTTTAGCGAAGCCCCTTCATATAGGCTTTGAATATGGAACCGCCCCTGTTTTAAAGCGTATTGAAAATGCAAATGATTTTGAAATAGTACAAATGGAATGGGGATTTATCCCTTCGTACCTGGCCGACCGTGAAGACGTTTTACGTTTTCGTTCGGGATATAAAAAAGAAAATGGCCAGTGGCAACAACCCCTTATCACTCTGAATGCCGTTTCAGAGGAGATCTTATTACCACGAAAAATTTACCGCGACGCTGCCTTGCACCGCAGATGCCTTGTGTTGTCAACAGGATTTTATGAATGGCGGCACATTTTTCCAATCGGAAAACGTACGGGCAAACCTTTGAAAACGGCTATTAAGTATCCATACAGAATTAAAGTAAAAGGCAAAGAGTATTGGTACCTGGCGGGTATCTGGACTCCCTGGACTGATCGGTCGACGGGCGAGTATACGGAAACATTTTCTATCATTACTACAGCTGCTAATTCACTAATGGAGCAGGTTCATAATAGTAAAAAGAGGATGCCATCCATCCTTACAGAAGACCTTGCCTGGGAATGGCTTTTTGAAAACCTGAGTGAAGAACGGATATCAGAGGTTGCGGGTTACCAGTTTCCGGCTGAGTTAATGGAAGCATATCCCATTGTCAAAGATTTCAGGGAAGCTTTGGACCCCATGGCAGCCTGCGAATATGAAGACCTTCCTCTTTTGGAAACTAACTGATACCAATTGCCCGTACCAGCAATTTTTCTCCAAATCGTTTTTTTACACTATCAATAGCCTGGTAAAGTTTAATCGTTTCCTGGGTATCCTCAAAAAGGTTGATCTGGTAAGTTCCTGCAATGAGGTTGGTAAACCGGATGCCCACCAGTCGCACCAGCACCCGGCGCTCATACAGGCGGATAAAAAGTTCCTTCACTGTTTTAAGTAATAAATGATCGGCATTAGTATATGGAACCGAACGCTGTATATCATGGGTTTCATAATCCGAATAACGGATTTTTAAAGTTACACATCCGGTAAGCCTGTTTTGTTTACGTAACTCATAGGCTAATTTTTCTGTCATCCTTACCAGTTCACTTTGAAGAAAGTTGACATCAATGGTATCTTGCTGGAAAGTTTTTTCAGTTGAAATAGATTTTTGTTCCCGAAAAGGGATCACCGGTGACTCATCAATCCCATTTGCTCTTCGCCAAAGTTCACTGCCGTTTTTCCCCATCAGGTTTTGCATCATTTCTATGGGTATTTCGCTTAAAGTCTTAACGGTTTCCACGCCCATTTTTAATAACTTATACCCTGTTTCCTTACCTATGCCGGGTATTTTCATTATGCTTAAAGGAGCCAGGAAATTTTTCTCATAGCCAAAGGGGATTTCCAGTTGCCCGTTGGGTTTTACTTCGTTTGTTGCAACTTTACTAATAAGTTTATTTGATGCCAGGCCATAAGAAGAAGGCAACCCACTCTCCTTTAAAACTTTCTTTTTTAATTCAACGGTAAATTGACTGCATCCAAAGAATTTATCCATGCCCGTAAGGTCAATATAAAATTCATCAATGGATGATTTTTCAAACAGCGGAACAGAATCTTTTATCACATCGGTAACCAACCCTGAGTATTTGCTATACGCTTCAAAATCGCTTTTTACCACGATAGCATCAGAACAAAGCCTCAATGCCGCTTTCATAGGCATAGCACTATGAATCCCAAACTTTCTTGCTTCATAGCTGCATGCTGCCACTACACCCCGGTCATTATTACCCCCAATAAGCAAAGGCTTTCCCTGCAATTTTGGATTGCGTAACTGTTCTACGGATACAAAAAAAGCGTCGAGATCCAAATGGGCAATATGTCTTTCATTCGATAATAGCATTATACAAGATTTGCATAGCTACGTTGCTTATACCCCACCCGCATCATTTTATGTACCTCAAGGCTATCAACTCCAAAGTCCTCTATCACCTTACCCGTCATCCGGTAAAAGCCGCCCGTATGCAAAGGATAATTTCGTGCGGCATCCGGAAAATGAACGGTGTCGATCCAGTTCAATTCCGAATCGACAAAAGTGCCAAAAAACATTTCGTCATTGTGTTTGGTCACTACATGTTTCCGGGCAATAAAGTAGGCAAGCACCGTGATCTCTTTATCCCGGTGTTTATAAAGATCGCGGGCCATGATATAATGAGAGGGATCATCATCAACCAGGGCAAAAGGATTGGACAGAGTGAATCCGAGGATCTCTATTTCATCATAAAGATCATCGAGCCGATGGTCAATGAGTTGAGGCAACGTAAATGCCAGGGGGGATTCTTCAAAAAGTACCGGGGAAGCATGTAATTCCGGCTGATTCTTTTTTTGAAGAAAATTCGCTTCCCATAACAATTGCTTTTTTGATTTATTTGTAAAGCGAAAAGCCCCAATGCTGACGAGTGTATTCAGTTGTTCAAGACCTGCATTGGTTCTTTCAATAAAATCCTGCAGGTGTTGATATGGGCCATTTAATTTTCTTTCCATTAAAATAGTTTCGATCAGCTTATTCTGCAATCCTTTGATATGTATGAATCCCGTATAGACTTCGTTACCCTGGATGTTTGTGTATTCATCGCTTTTATTCACACAGGGGGGCTGAATGTTTCCTCCTGTTTTTAGTAATTCAAGAAAATATAATTCGCGGGAATAAAAACCTCCAAAATTATTGATGACTGCCACCATGAATTCTTTCGGGTAATAAGTTTTCAGGTAAAGACTCATATAACTCTCCACGGCGAATGAAGCGGAATGTGCTTTATTAAAACTATAACCGGCAAAACTTTCCATCTGTCGCCATACTTCTGCCGCCAGCGTGTCGGGATGGTTTAGCTTTTTACAATTAGCAAAGAATTTTTCCTTTATTAGTTGAAACTGGTTATTAGAACGGTACTTTCCGCTCATAGCCCGTCTTAAAATATCTGCCTCACCCAAATCCAGGCCGGCAAAATAATGCGCAATCTTGATCACGTCTTCCTGGAAAACCATCACACCAAATGTTTCTCCCAAATGTTCTTCAAACAGGGGATGCAGGTAAACAATTTTATCACGGTTATGATACCGGTAAATATATTCCCGCATCATACCCGATTGGGCCACACCCGGGCGAATGATGGAACTGGCAGCTACCAGGGTAATATAATCGTCGCAACATAGTTTCTTAAGCAGCTGACGCATGGCCGGCGACTCAATATAAAAACACCCGATCGTATTGGCATCGCGGATCTGCTTTTTAATAGCCTCGTCGTTGCGAAATTTTTCTAAAAGCATGAATATTGATGTCTATGCCCTGGTTTTCTTTTATGAGTCGCAGACTTTCCTTAATATGCCCCAAGTCCGCGCTGACTGAGAATATCGAATTTATTCAGGCCGATATTTTCAGCTACAAACATGTCCATTTGCGCTGTTGGAAAACCTTTGGGTGGCATAAACAGCGTGGCATACTGATGTATGGTTTCTTCTGCTATCAGCATACCGCAGGGATGAATAGAAAGATTATTCGGAAAGTTTTTCATGAAGCTGATCCATACTGCAGAATCAGGCGTTGAATTTTATCGGCTGGCTTCATGGTTCGTTGCAGCGTTTTTATTTCTTCAACCGGCAATCCGAATACTTTTCCCAATTGCAGAACAATAGCATCCCGCTGAAAAGTGGAATAGGAGCCAAGCAGCGCTACATAGTTTTTTCCATACCGTTTAAAAACATAGTCAATCACTTCATCCCGGTCGGTCCACGAAAAATCAATATCAAAATCGGGAGGTGAAGTACGATGAGGATTCAGGAAACGCTCAAAAAATAAATTGAGTTCAACGGGATCCACATCCGTGATGCGAAGGCAATATGCCACTATTGAATTGGCGCCGCTTCCCCGCCCTACATAATAAAAGCCCCTCGATTGTGCATAGCGGATAATATCCCAGTTGATCAGGAAATAGGCATTAAAACCAAGATCATTAATGATCTTCAATTCTTTTTTTAGTCGCTCTTCAGCTACCTTATTCTTTTTGCCATACCTGGCAGTAAATCCATCGGTGGCCAGTTTTTCCAATAACACCCGGTCATCATCCACTGTTGCGCTGAAGGATCTTTTTATTTTTATCTGAATGAAAATCGATGTTGATATTACAGGCATCTATTAATTTATACGTGTTGGTGATGATGAAAGGAAATTGCCGGAATTTTTCAAGCAAATAAGAAGGAGAAACAAATACTTCATCTTTTGAAGCTTCTGTTTCAGCAGGCAGTTTGGATAACAAGGTGTTTTTATCAATGGCTCTTAGAAGCCGGTGCAAAGAATGATAGGTTTCATTCTGCACGGTAACTGGCTGGCGTACTACAAACTTATCAGCATGAAGTTTTATGTCTGTCCCAAATAATTTTGCAAGCTCCCGGGGTAATATGCCTATACGTTCGTTTTGCAACAATTTCTCCGGTGACTTTGTACCCAATGGAAAAATTACAAAGCCATCCCAACTATCATCAAAAAAAGATGTATCATCCGTTGATAAGGGAAAGTTCAGTGCTTTCAGCAAATGAAAAGATAAAAATTCATTTATCCATCTGAGGCCTTTTTTGGTAGCTGCAAGTAGTATATAAAGAAGTTCATCGCCATTTCGCACTTCAACCCCGGGAATGGGCTTGATCCCTGCGGCATGGCAATACTGAACAAAATCCCATATATCACAGGTGGAATTAATATTCGTAAGGGCCATGGCGCTGATACCATTATCCAATGCGCTATCCACAAGCTGCCGGGTTGAAAATGTTCCGTATCTGAAGGAGAAATAAGTTTTACAGTTGAGATACATAAGGAAATGCAAAATACTAATTATATTAGTATATATTGGCTAATTTAATTAGTTATTTATTACGGTTGACTTCCTTACCTTTGAAAAGTTTGAAAAAAAATCCGGGTGCCTGCCATTTGTAAAAATCTCCGGAATCTTAAAAAATTAGAGCTATTGATCCGCTTAATTTTTATTCCATTATTTCTCTTTTATTTTCCAAAATAATTATAATGAAAAAAATATTTTTATTCTGTTCTGTATTTTCTGTTATGTTAGCCATTGCCCAGGATGAAACCGTTAAAGGACCTGAAAAAAGCAGCGTCACGATCTATAAAAAAAGACCCCAATGACACTATTCCCAAAGCCTGGAAAAAGGGAGGTTTATATGGTTTAAACATTTCACAAGGATCGCTGAGCAATTGGGCTGCTGGGGGTGAAGATTTCTCGCTTTCTATTAATTCCCTGTTTAGTTTATTTGCATTTTATAAAGATGAAAAGCATAGTTGGGACAATGCATTTGATTTTAACCTGGGTTTTGTAAAAACCACCAGCCTCGGTAACCGGAAAAACGATGACCGTATTGACCTGCTTTCCAAATATGGATATGCTTTGAATTCCAAACTAAACCTGGCTGGTTTATTTAACTTCCGCTCCCAGCTGTTCAAAGGATATTCTTATGACGACACGGGTGGAAAAACACTTTCTTCCGCATTCCTTTCACCAGCTTACATTCTTGTAAGCCCGGGATTGGATTACAAACCCAATGCTGATCTTTCCATTTTTGTATCACCCCTTACAGCCAGGTGGGCTATTGTAAAGGACGATTCCCTTTCTGCAAGGGGATTATATGGTGTTGATCCGGGAAAACATTCCAATGGCGAATTCGGTGCATTTGCCTCTGTCAATTACCAGAAAGAATTTAATAAGAATGTTACTTATAAAACCAGGCTCGACCTTTTTTCAAATTATAAAAGAAACCCGCAAAACGTTGACTTATATTTTACTAATATCCTGAATGTAAAATTGTCAAAAATAATTTCTGTCAGCTGGAGCGTAGATATGATTTATGATGACGACACCAGGCTCTTTGGTAAAAATGATAATGGCGCCGCATTACAATTAAAATCGTTGGTAGGAATTGGTATCCTTGCTAAATTTTAATATCAATAACAAAAGAGGATGGCCTGCATATGCAAGCCATCCTCTTTTTTAACACCTCAACTCTACCTCAACCATTCTAAGGGTATCTTCCGTTTTCTAAACGGTAACTGAAAGTGAAGGGTACGTCTGTCAATATAATAATTTATTCTACCGCCTCTTTATCAATTTAAAGCTTTACGGAGCATTTATTTACTTATAACCAGCCTACATTTTATCCATGGTGTAGAATTATTTACCTATTCATTTCCTAAATCTTAAAAAGGTTACTGATTATATCAATTTTCCCCTGATAAAATATATTCCTTTTATATAATATCCAATTAGGATGCCATATTTGTACGAAGCACGGGTCTGATAAAATCGCTGCTTGTTCACCATGAATTATCTTTGATTCGCTGATGGGACAAAAAAAATTAATCCGCTTTGAAGAAATAAAAACGTTTCCAAATGTGTTGCAATACCCTGTGGGTATGGCTGGTAACTGGAATCAATTTTGGAAAAACAATAATCCGATTGTTTTAGAACTTGCCTGCGGGAAAGGAGAATATGCTTTAGGATTAGGGAAATTGTATCCCGAAAAAAATTTTATAGGTATTGATCTGAAAGGAAACCGGATTTGGGTTGGCGCAAAAAAAGCATTGCAAATAAATTTAAAGAATGTAGCTTTTCTCCGCACGCAGATCGATAAGATCAACCAGTACTTTTCTGTTGAAGAGATTGAAGCAATCTGGATCACCTTTCCTGATCCTCAGTTGCGGCAGTCAAAAGCAAAAAAACGGTTAACGCATCCCAAAGTTTCTGAGACTGTATCATCAATTTCTTATCCCCGGAGGTTTGATACATTTAAAAACAGACAGCCCTCCATTGTACGACTTTACTAAACTTGTAATTGATCTCTTTAATTGCAGGTTGCATACGGATATTAAGGATTTAAAGACAGAAAGCAATTATCCCTGAAGAATTGCAGATAAAAACACATTATGAGTCATTGGACATAGCCGGCAGCAACCGCATTTTTTATCTCTGCTTTTCCCTGCCTGAAGAAATACCGGGAATAGAAAAAGATGAAATATTAAAACACTTATTGAAAGATGAACCCGTGGATTGAAGGTGTAGACTATTACCTTACTGAAAATGGATTATTGGTTATGACAGAAAAATATCTCCGGGAAAGGGGTTATTGTTGCGGTAATGGTTGTAAGCATTGTCCTTTTAATTATGATAATGTTCCGGAGCCTAAGAGAAGTGAGTTGCTAAAAAATATTAATGATATTGGTTCAAGGTCATGATTTTTTGCTAAAATTTTTATCCCTAAAAATGATATTTGGTGTCGGTAAACGATAATAACAAAGTTTTTTTTTAATTCATTTATGCATACCTTCAAAATATCAAAATAAATAAGTGATTTCACTTAAACTCTTATCCTTCTAATCCAACCCACAGATCCTGATCTCTCCCTCTTGAATGCGCTCCTAAGGAGTTGTCTTGCTAGTAATAAATAATGTCTAATCATGTATTGCTCCTTTTGGAGTGGTAGATGAATTTTATTCACTAACATCAAAACTAATACCATGGATCTAAACCAAACTGGAATTCATACTTCCCCTGGAAAAGGAAAAGTGAAAATTATCCGGCCGAAAGTCAGCGGGAAATTCATATTGTTGGGCGGTGAAAAATTTTACATCAAAGGAGTAACATATGGCACATTCCGACCGGATGCGAATGGCATTCAATTCCCTCCCGGTGAGATCATTGACATGGATTTTTCACTTATGGTTCTTTATGGCATTAATACCGTTAGAACCTACACAACCCCTCCTGTCTATCTGCTTGACATCGCGTTAAAACATGGACTGAAGGTAATGGTGGGGCTACCCTGGGAGCAGCATATTACTTTTTTGGATTCCGCTGAAAGAGTAAATACCATAATTAAGAACGTAAAGCAATTTGTTCTGGGTTGCGTTAATCATCCGGCCATTTTGTGCTATGCCATCGGAAATGAAATTCCCGCCTCTATTGTTCGTTATTATGGCAATAAAAAAATAGAAAGGTTTCTGCATCGTCTTTATAAAGCAGTAAAATCAATTGACCCGGATGGGTTGGTTACGTATGTAAATTATCCTACCACAGAATATTTCAGATGCCTTTCCTGGATTTTGATTGTTTCAATGTTTATTTGGAAACAAAAGAAAAATTAGAAGCTTACCTGCAACGTTTACATAATCTTTCAGGTGATCGTCCTTTGGTTCTTGCAGAAATTGGATTGGATAGCATCCGAAATGGAACAGATAAACAGGCGGAAGTGCTCGACTGGCAACTTCGTTCCATTTTTGCCAGGGGTTTTGCAGGTATGTTTGTTTTTGCCTGGACAGATGAATGGTGGCGGGGTGGATTTGATATTGAAGACTGGGATTTTGGTTTAGTTGACAGGCAGAGAAATCCAAAGCCGGCATTGGAAAAAGTTTCACGGGTTTTTGCAGAAATTCCATTTTCCGGAGAAAAAGGTCTTCCATTTATTTCAGTAGTTGTGTGTAGCTATAATGGATCGGCTACCATCAGGGATTGTTTAGATGGATTACAAAAAATTGACTATCCCGGCTATGAAGTAATTGTTATAAACGATGGATCAAAGGATGATTTGGCAAAAATTGTCAGGGAATATCCGGTCCGGTTAATCACAACTCCCAAACCGGGGTCTGAGCAACGCCAGAAATACAGGAATGATGGAAGCAAATGGTGAAATTGTTGCCTATATAGATGATGATGCTTACCCCGACCCTCAATGGCTGCGATATCTTGCATATGCTTTTAATACTACCTCTCATGCCGGAATAGGGGGTCCAAACATTGCACCGGATGATGATGGTCCTATAGCTACTTGTGTTGCCAATTCGCCTGGCGGGCCGGTACATGTATTGATAACTGATGAAATTGCTGAACATATCCCGGGTTGTAATATGTCGTTCAGAAGAGACATTTTGCTGGAAATCGGAGGATTTGACCCTGTGTACAGGGCTGCCGGGGATGACGTGGATCTTTGCTGGAGAATTCAGCACACTGGCAGGACAATTGGCTTTCACCCTTCAGCATTTGTCTGGCACCATAGAAGAAATTCGGTAAAAGCATACTGGAAACAACAAAAAGGATATGGCAAAGCTGAAGCCCTGCTGGAGGCCAAATGGCCCGAAAAATACAATGGGTTTGGCCATCTTTCCTGGGCCGGAAGAATATACGGCAATGGACTTACCTTACCCATCAAACTAAAAAAAGATAAAATTTTTCATGGTATCTGGGGGTCTGCGCCCTTTCAATCCATTTACCAACAGGCTCCCAATTTTATCAGTTGCATACCCCTAATGCCTGAATGGAATTTACTGCTTATTCTGCTTGGCTTTTTATCTGTTTTAAGTATCAGTTGGACTCCCCTGTTGTGGGTACTACCATTCTTCTTACTTGCCTTGATTATTGTATTCATTCAGGCGGGGATTAGTGCTGCCAAGTCCCTGGCAACGAAAAAGTTTGAAAGCAAGACTGGCTATTTAAAATATTGGGGACTAACCACCTTGCTTCACGTAATTCAACCAATAGCCAGGTTGTATGGACGAATCGCTCATGGTTTATCGCCCTGGCGCAAGCGGGGATCAAATAGTTTTAAATGGAGCTTTATACTTAAAAATGAAATATCACTTACTCACTGGTCAGAAACCTGGAAAGCTAATGAAGAATGGTTGTCAGAAATAGAGTACGCTTTGATTAAATCCAGAACAAGGGTTCGCCGTGGTGGACAATACGACCCTGGGACCTGAATGTTACTTGTGGATTTTTTTCAGGTGTTACAGGTTTACTTACTGTTGAGGAACATGGAGGAGGCAAACAATTGCTCCGTTTTAAATGCAGGCCAAAGTTTTCATCCACCTGCATTGCGTTGACGATCATATTAGCCATTCTTTGTGTTCTGGCTATTTTAGATACTAGTTATGTTGCCAGTGGTTTTCTTGGATTCTTTGCTTTGGTATTGGGTGTAACCAATTTCACGGACAAAGCCAGAGCCATGTATGATATTACAAAAGCTTTTACTTCTCTTTCTGAATCCGAACATAAACCCGTTCCGGTAATGGAAACCCTTAAGGAATTACAACTGGTAATTGCTGAAAAGGTCATTCATCTTCCTGACCTGTTTCAGGAAGCCAGGGTAGTCAAGAATCATGTACGCCATGATTCAAGGCAAAAAAGAATTTTGGAATCGTCAAAATGAAAACATTGAAATAATAAATGCATCCTAACCTATCATTACCTGGTTTAATGAAAAATATTCAAGTCATAAGACGCTTGTTCCGTTATGTATCTAAGTATAAGGCAAAATACCGTTTAATTATCCTGATTTTAATTGGTCTGATCGGCGTAGCATTTGAAGTAGCTAAGCCATTGCCAATAAAAATTGTTATTGATAATGTATTAACCGGTCAACCGTTGCATCCGATTTTGCAAAACTGGACCGGGCTTAGCATTCCCGGTGATAAAGAACAATTGCTCATTCTTTGTATACTTGTTATTGTTATTATAACCATAAGCAGTGCAGCAATTTCCCTAATTGTAACCAACATGACTGTTGGGCTTTCTCAACGTCTTGTATATGATATATCTGTTGATTTGTTCAGCAAACTGCAACGCTTAACTCTTTCATTCTACACAAAAAACAAGGTTGGTGATTTGCTTCAAAGAGTAACCGGTGATGCATTCGTTATATATTTTTTGGTAGCCCAGATCATTATACCTGCTATCACTTCTCTCATTTGCTTATTAGCCATGTTTTATATTATGGCTAAGATTAACCTTGTTATGGCCCTTATTGCCCTGACTGCCGTTCCTTTATTAGGAATCTCACTCGCCTTGTTTAGCAAACCTATGAACGACACGACCATGAAACAATATAAAAAGCAGGGAGACTTATCTGCTTTCCTTCAACAAAGTCTTTCCTCGATGAAGATTATCCAGGCTTCTTGCCAGAGAATCCTATATGTATGGAAAATTAGAGAGGCATGCATGGGAATTTGGTAAAGCTTTTCAAAAAGCTACGCTTGTATCCACACGTTATAATTTATTGACTGCTCTAATCACAGGTCTCGCATCGGCAGGATTAGTGGGGCTCGGTGCCTTTCGGGGACTTGACGGTAATTTAACCGCAGGCGATCTATATATCTTTCTTGGTTATATAACTGCATTATATGGGCCAGTAAATTCGTTATCTACGGCCGTTGGCACTTCCATTATTATTGGTTCACGGGGAAAAAGACTTTTTGAGATTCTGGATTCAGAAGATGTAGTAAAAGAGAAAACCAATGCACGGCAACTCACCCACTTGAAAGGTAATGTAAAATTTGAAAATGTGGAATTTGGATATGAGTCAGATTCCGGAGAAAAAAGAGCCGTGCTCAATGACATTAATTTTAATGCGGAAGCAGGTCAAATCATTGCACTTGTTGGTGCAACCGGAGCTGGCAAAACTTCATTGATCTCACTGATTGCAAGATTTTATGATCCATGGAAAGGAAGGATTTTAATAGACGGACACGACATAAGGGATCTGCAAGTAAATTCTTTGCGGGAAAATATTTCATTGGTTTTACAGGATCCTTTTCTCTTTCCTATGACAATAGGAGAAAACATTGCTTTTGGAAACCCAAAAGCCCCATTTGCTGAAATTGCGGAAGCAGGCAAAGCCGCGCAGGCGCATGAATTCATTATGAAATTGCCACAGCAATATGATACTTCAGTCAGTGAAATGGGCAATTCACTTTCAGGAGGAGAAAAACAAAGAATAGCCCTGGCCAGGGCTTTTTTAAAAAAAGCCCCTATATTGATATTAGATGAACCGACTTCCGCATTAGACGCATTAACGGAAGCAAAAATTTTTAAAAAACTATCGGAAGTTACAAAAGATAAGACTGTCTTTTTAATCTCACATCGCTTATCAACTATTAAACATGCCGATCAAATCATCACCTTGAAAGACGGTTATGTTGTTGAAAGTGGTACTCATGAAATTCTTATTCAACAAGGCACTACAAAAACCAAATCATCACCTTGAAAGACGGTTATGTTGTCGAAAGTGGCACTCATGAAATTCTCATTCAACAAGGCACTACGTATGCCGACCTATATAAATACCAGCATATAACCTGACCTTCTAATATTTTTTTCCCGCGATTTAAATTAGTATAATATGAATATCTCATACAAACTGGCAATAGCTGAGGATATTGATGCATTAGCAAGGTTTTGGAGTGAACATTCTGGTTGGGATATTATAGATAGTACTGAATGGAAAAAAAGATTTATAAATACTCCATTTGGTGATAGCCTGGTGGCTCTTGCAATTGATTGTAAAAAAGAAATAATTGGTCAGTTCCTTATTATTCCCTCCCAAATAATAGTAAATGGGAAAGAAATGAAAGCTTACAGGCCTTAAAAAAAATCCATGATTCAGTTGTTGATTTTGCTGCTATCCTGCATCAATCCCTGCAAAGCAAATTTGGCATAACTTCCTTATTTACTGGTAAGCATCCATTAATTCAGTTGTATAAAAAAATGTCCGAAGCTGTTACTAAGCAAGAAACCTGTCTATTTTATATGCTTCCTGATCCAAGATGGGCAAGAGTTTTGAAAGCTTTCCCATTCATAAAAACTCATAAATTCCCATTATGGTGTCACCCCCTGCCTTTGCAAGCGTATTTTGAACTTCCCAAAGGCATAACTATCGATAAAATAAATCCAGATAATCCAAAAATTGATTTGTTATGGCAACAGGCCTCTAATATTTACCCCACCTTGGTAAAAAGAAATAGTAAAACTCTTGCTTGGTTTTTTTTTTTTTTTTTTTTTAGAGCCATTCAAAATGATTTAGCAATTTATTGCGTAATGAATCATGATGAAATGGTTGGACTGTTTGCTATAGTATATAAAAAAAACGATCATCAGTGGCTCATATGTGATATGCTGACAAAAGACAAAAATGAAAGCCTGACTTTATCATTAAAAGCAATTTGCAATACTATAGAAAGTGAAAACAGGATATTAAAAACAAAAAGCGATCATGAAAGGAAAATTGCTATTCTTGCAACACCTACTATAGAAAAAAAAGTTGCTGCTCTTGAATTTGAAAAAGATGATTATCAGTTTACCCTGGCTCTTGATCTGCTTAACATAAACGGAGTTGATAAAAAAAGTATTTCCCCATCTAATTGGTATGTTAGTGCAAATGATTGAAAGGGAAAAAATGAGCTTCCGAATGATTATTTTTGACCAAACTTTTCTTTATACTAAAAAATTAATATATAAACAGGCTTCAACTGGCCCTTATTTTTTTCACTATGATGGCTTGGCAGTACACCTCCTTAGAAGAATGGAAACTAACACCTCAAAAGTTTGAAAAATTCGCTAAACGATTAAATAATCTGCATCAATTAGCCAGGGAATCAAGTTTAATTTAAACATCTTTTTGTTTTTGATTTGTATCGAAACATGCAAACGGCTAATAGTATTTTGGTAAAAAGAAACAAAAAAACAAACCAAACAGCCTTTGTTCTCAAATTTTTAATTGGATTATATTTACCATTTTATTCTCTCTAATTATAATCCAAATTCTCCTCTCATTGGCCTTCGTAAAAAAATCTACCCAAAAATTAAAGTCAGTAAAACCCTCCGGCAAAAAGGAAGAATCCTTTTTTGAACAAGTATATGAAGTTGCCAGGCAAATACCAACGGGAAGAGTCACTTCATACGGAGCCATAGCTATTTGCCTGGGTACAAAACTTTCCGCCCGGATGGTAGGCTGGGCGATGAATGGTGCTGATAAGATAAATCCAAAGATTCCGGCTCACCGCGTTGTTAACCGCAATGGAATGCTGAGCGGAAAGCATCATTTTGGCAAACCGGATGCCATGGAAAAGTTATTAAAGAAAGAAGGTATAAAAGTGAAAAATGACACCGTTGTGGATTTTGAAAAGCTGTTCTGGGATCCCACTAAAGAACTGGGATTTTAAATAATATTGCCTTCCGGAGGCATTATCTGTCATTTTACACCCGGAAACAAAGAAACACTCCGCTATCAGGTTAGAAAATAATTTATATTTGGTGAGTGTAATTACTGAATTCCCATTAACATTCTAAATTTAAAAAAGATGGCAACAAAAAAAGTAGCGAAGAAAGCAGCTAAAAAACCAGCTGCAAAAAAAGCTGTAAAAAAAGCAGCCCCTAAGAAAGCAGCACCCAAAAAAGCAGCTCCTAAAAAAGCGGCAAAAAAGAAGGTAGCCCGTAAACCTTCAGCAGCATTTATGAAAGCTCTAACTCCAAGCGATGCATTGGCTGCGGTAGTTGGAAGCAAACCCCTGGCCCGCACGGAAGTGGTAAAAAAGATCTGGGTTTATATTAAAGCCAATAAACTTCAGGACAGCGCTAATAAACGTATGATCAATGCGGATGCAAAATTAAAAGTGGTGTTTGGAGGAAAAAGCCAGGTATCTATGTTTGATATGGCCAAGCATCTTTCAAAACATTTGAGCTAAAAAATTGCTGAATTAAAATAGTACCAGCACCCGCATATGGGTGCTTTTTTTTATCCCATATATTCTGTCTTTCACTATTACTATCTGCCGTCTCTGATTTAAGGTGATAAAAAAAAATTGCCATGCTTTCTGCACGGCAATTCAAAAGATTTCTCAGAACTAATCAGGAATCAAACATATTTAGTAACACCCGGCACTGCTACCGGATAATAACCATCATCATTGGGAAGTACTGGTGGTAATGCATTCCAGTCATATTTCTTCGGCATAATATCAAGACCTGAATTTATCGCTTTATCCCAATCGATGATCTGACCGCTATAGGTAGCCATCCTTCCCATAATAGAAGTCATTGTACTTTTTGCTCCATTTTCCGCATCAGCAAATTTGTATTCATTTTTTGCAATTGCAGCAAACAATTCATCATGCTCCGCCTGGTAGGGATTGTTTTCTCCTTTTTTATCAAAACGGAAAAGTTCTTTCCCCTTTGCATCCTTAATAGTTCCTTCACCACAACGAATGATTCCCTTTGTTCCTATTAACATTTCATCAACACGGCTGGCAGTTCCGGGTATATGGCGACACTGACTGTTTAAAACAGATCCGTCTGCGTAAATAAATTCCACATAATGATGATCAAAAATTTCACCATGGTCTTTTCCTTTTCTTACCTGCCTGCCACCCATGCCCTGGGCTTTTACAGGGTAGGAACCCTTGAACCAGTTCATCACATCAATATTATGAATGTGTTGCTCATTGATATGATCGCCGCATAGCCAGTTAAAATAATACCAGTTGCGCATCTGGTATTCCATTTCCGTTTGTCCATATTTTCTTTTATTCACCCACACACCATCATTGTTCCACCAAACCTGCGCTGAGGTAATATCACCAATTGAATCCTTTCTTTTGTATAATTCACGATAAGAGTTCTGGTAATGCCGCTGCAGGCCCACTACTACATTCAATTTTTTTTGTTTTGCTATTTCTGCCGTATCCAACACTCTCTTTATACCTGCTGGATCTGTAGCTACAGGTTTTTCCATGAATACATGCTTACCCTGTTTGATAGCTTCTTCAAAATGAATGGGCCGGAAACCTGGAGGTGTGGTGAGTATGACCACATCGGCAAATGGAATAGCCTTCCGGTATGCATCAAAGCCGGTAAATCTTCTTTCTTCCGGAACATCAATTTTAGATTTTAAGGCTGGGTCCTCAGTCGGTTATCGTTTTATAGCAACTTTGCAGTCTGTCATCGAAGGCATCTGCCATGGCCACTAGTTTTACATTTTGCTTGCTAAGTAATGCCTGCATAGCAGCACCTGTACCACGTCCGCCGCACCCTACAAGTGCTATTTTAATAACATCATCAGATCCGGAAAAAAAGTTGGCATTACTCATAAATGGAACGGCCAGTAATCCTCCTGCAATCAAAGAAGATTGTTTTACAAATTCTCTCCGGCTGTTGTTTGAGTTGTTATTCATTTTGCTGTTTTTTTTAAAATCCAAGATATGTTTGAAAAAATAATTCTGCTTCTTCGGCTGTTGGTTGTTGTAAAGGCCGCACTATTCTGAAACCTACAAAGGGTGCATCGGCATTCCACCAGCGACTACGGGGTATTTGCGGATCACGACGATTCCATACAGGATCCGACATTGTCCTGTTCGTGCATCGCAGATCTATTCGCCTCGTCATTATAAGTGCCGCCTCTTACTATTCTTGGGTACCTGGCATCAGGAACCCGGACAGGATCTTCGTTCTTATCAGTAAGCGTTGAATAATAATCTGCCTGGTATTGATCCAATACCCACTCTGCTACATTTCCCAGCATATCATACAGGCCCCAATCATTAGGAGTTTTTTGTCCCACCTTATGATACTTGTCCTCACTATTGTTGCTATACCAGGCATATTCATCCAGTTTGGAAGCATCATCGCCAAATGAATAGATGGTTGTTTTTCCTGCACGGCAGGCGTATTCCCATTCGGCTTCTGTTGGCAATCGAAAAAATATACCGGTATTCTTATACAACCATTTACAATACATCAAAGCTCCGTATTGCTGCATACTATTAGCCGGGAAACCACCTTCTTTTCCCATACCCAATGTCATATCAATATATGGCGAGCTGGGCCTGGTAACTGCATCGGTAATAATATTCTGGCTCAGGGCTATATCATTGAAAAAAAGATTGAATTCATCAAAGGTGACTTCATATGCTCCCATCCAGAAGGCATTAAGAGAAACCGCATGCTGTGGCATTTCGTCATCTTGTTTTGCTTTATCTTTTGAGGAACTACCTATTAAAAATGTGCCGGCTGGTATAGGAACCAGGGTAAATTTTATTTCGGAACCGGGAATGGCTTGTTCATATTTTATAAAAGAAGTATCTGCCGGAGATTGTGCAAGTAAACCACAAAACACATTCGCCACCAGGACAAGCAAAGCGATCTTTTTCATCGCTTCGAAGATAAACAAGAAATGAATTGGATACAGGTTATAAAGGTGAATTCAGCAAACGCTGTCAAACGTTTGCATTGGTTTTATCCTGTTAAAATCATTCGGTAATAAAATATATGGGTAAATTGAAGCCTTAAATTAAATTATGAACCGCAGAAAATTTGTTCGAAACGGGCTTCTTGCCGGTACCGCATTATCAGCAGCAGGAAATGTTTTTGGAGCTGAATCCTCTACCGAAACCAAAGCTGATAAACCATTTAATCTTGATTATGCATTTCATGATGGCATGTTCAAAAATAATGCTGGTAATGATTTTATTGACCAGATAAAATTTGCATATGAAAAAGGATTTCGGTCCATAGAAGACAATGGAATGACAGGACGAACTGAAGAACAGCAAACGAAAATTGGAGAAACCCTTGCTAAATTAGGTATGAAAATGGGCGTTTTTGTAGTACCAAAAGGTGGAAATGGCGCCAACTCTTTAGCGGCAGGAAAGAAAGAACACGTTGATATTTTCCTTCAGGGATGCAGGCAATCGGTTGAAACAGCCAAACGTGTCAATGCTAAATGGGTAACGGTGGTACCCGGAGATTTTGAGAGAAATTTACCAATTGGCATCCAGGTGGGGAATGTAATTGATGGATTAAAAAGGGGCGCAGAGATACTGGAACCACATGGCATTATTATGGTTTTGGAAGCCTTAAGTGATACACCTAATCTTTTTTTAAGAACCACCGACCAGGCTTATCAAATATGCAGAGGTGTCAACAGCCCATCCTGCAAAATATTATATGATGCTTACCACATGCAAAAAAACGAAGGCAACATTATTAAGAACATTGAGCTGGCATGGAATGAGATCGCTTATTTCCAGATTGGTGATAATCCCGGCCGAAATGAACCAACCACTGGCGAAATCAATTATAAGAACGTTTTCAAATACATTTATAATAGAGGTTACAAAGGCATCATGGGCATGGAGCATGGCAATTCAAAACCGGGAAAGGATGGAGAACAGGCTTTAATTGATGCCTACAGGTACAGCGATAATTTTTTATAAGTTTCTCTTTTAATCGCCGGGATCAATTACTTAAACACACATTCAACTCCAAACATCAACCTTTTCAATTATCGTAAATTTGTATTTGCAAACTTTATACTTATGAATGTACAGGATCCCGAAAAAATTTTCCAGCAAAAGATAGATAATGAAATAAAGATCGAACCTAAAGACTGGATGCCTGACGCATATCGAAAAACACTTGTAAGGCAAATCAGCCAGCATGCCCATAGCGAAATAGTGGGTATGCTTCCTGAAGGAGAATGGATAACCCGGGCGCCTTCACTTAAAACGAAAAGCCATATTAATAGCCAAAGTACAGGACGAAGCAGGACATGGACTTTACTTGTATTCCGCTGCGGAAACATTAGGAACTACCCGCGAGCAAATGATCAATGATCTTCATAGTGGCAAGGCAAAGTATTCTTCCATCTTTAATTACCCGACCCTGACATGGGCCGATATGGGAGCTATTGGCTGGTTGGTGGATGGTGCAGCTATATTAAACCAGGTTATGCTATGCCGTACCTCACACGGGCCATATGCCAGGGCCATGGTAAGAATTTGCAAGGAAGAAAGTTTTCATCAACGACAGGGTTTTGAAATTTTATTGACCTTATCCCGGGGAACAGAGGAACAAAAAGCGATGTGCCAGGATGCCATCAACCGCTGGTGGTGGCCATCGCTGATGATGTTTGGACCAAGGGATAGCGAAAGCACCAATTCTGATCAAAGTATGAAATGGAAGATCAAACGAAAAACCAATGACGAGTTACGTCAAAATTTTGTTGACATGTGCGCAGAACAGGTTAAAGTATTAAATATGGCATTACCTGATCCTGCATTAAAATGGAACGAAGAAAAAAAACATTATGATTTTGGTGAGATCAATTGGGATGAATTCTGGAATGTAGTAAAGGGAAATGGTCCATGCAATAAAGAAAGACTGGCTGCCAGGAAAAAGGCCTGGGATGATGGTGCCTGGGTGAGGGAAGCAGCAACAGCCTATGCAGCAAAGAGACAAAAAAGACAGGAAGCAGCCTGATAATTGATATTGAAAGTTGAAATCCATTTGCTTCTATCCACCAGTCAACTTTTCAATTAATCAACTAAACCGCTATCTTTAGTACAAACCAATTATGTCGCAAAAACCGGCTGAATCCTCTCCGCAATTATCCCGAAGCCTTGGTCCATTGATGCTTTGGGGCATGGGTGTCGGATATGTTATCTCCGGAATGTATTTTGGATGGAACCTTGGCCTGGCAGCAGGTGGCACTTATGGTTTGGCGATCGCTACTTTTTTCATCATCATTCTTATACATCACTTTTACTTTTTCATATACTGAACTGGCCTGTGCCATTCCCAAAGGCAGGTGGTGTATTTGATTATGCCAACCGTGGCCTGGGAAAAGATCTGGGTTTTATTGCCGGCATGTCTCAGATCATAGAATTTGTTTTTGCACCTCCTGCCATTGCCGCTGCCATTGGTGCTTATTTTCATATTTTTTTCCCTGCAGTACCTGTTTCGGTTATTGCCATTACAGCCTATATTCATCTTTACCGCTTTAAATATTTATGGTGTAAAAGCAGCTGCTGCTTTTGAATTGATCATTACCGTATTTGCCGTTTTTGAATTATTGCTTTTTGCAGGAGTTGCATTACCGCATTTTGAAATGAAAAATTTAGAACTAAATGCATTCCCTTTTGGCTGGAAGGGTGTATGGGCGGCTATACCCTTTGCCATCTGGTTTTTCCTTGCCATTGAAGGCGTAGCCAATGTTGCAGAAGAAACAATCAATCCGCAAAAAAATATACTGCGTGGATTTGGATCTGCCCTGGCAACGCTGATTATTCTTTGCATTCTTACTTTCCTTGTCAGCAGTTGGTGTAGGTGGTTGGGAAAAAATTGTTTATCCCATCGCCGGGAGCAGAAGCTTCTGACTCACCATTGCCACTGGCGTTGGCGCAGATAACCGGTAACAGTGGCTGGTTATATCATTTACTCATCACCATTGGACTTATGGGTCTTGTGGCTTCTTTTCATGGAATCATCCTGGCTGCCGGTCGTGCCACTTTTGAATTTGGAAGAGTAAAATATATTCCCGCAATTATTTGGAAAGGTGCATCCGAAATTTAAAACACCGGCTAATGCCCTGATCATAAATATGGTGATTGGTATTATCGCTTTACTCACCGGGAAAACAAGCGAAATCATTACCATCGCCTGTTTCGGAGCTTTGACGTTTGTATGTGCTTTCGATGATTACTGTGATAGCCTTACGAAAAAAAGAGCCCATGATGGATCGCCCATTCAAGGTGCCATTTTATCCATACTTTCCTATTGTCGCTCTGATCATTGCTTTCGTTTCTTTAATTGCCATGACAACTCTTAACAGCAAACTGGCCTTAATTTATTTTGGCATACTGGCCCTTTCTTATATTTGGTTTCACTTTGCAGTAAAAAACAGGATCCATGGCACACCCTACAACCAATAAAGAACTATTACAAAAACTAGCTGCTGCTAATACTGAAAAAGTAAAACTGGCTGTTACGGATATTGATGGCATTCTTCGTGGGAAAGTGATCAGTTTTGAAAAATTTCTATCTGTTGCAGAAAAAGGATTTGGTTTTTGTGATGTGGTATTTGGATGGGATGCCGCCGATGTTGCGTATGATAACGCAGCAGTAACCGGGTGGCATACCGGCTATCCCGATGCTATTAGCAACTGATTGATCTGCAAACATTCCGGCAAATTCCCTGGGAAAATGATCTTCCTTTTTTTCTTGCCGATTTCAGCAATGAAAAAAATCAACTGGCTGATGTTTGTCCCAGAACATTATTGAAAAAGATCAGGCAACAGGCAGCAAAAGCCGGTTATATTCCTTATTTCTCACAGGAATTTGAATGGTTCAATTTTATTGACAACAGGGAAGAATTATATAAAAACGGGTTTCGCAATCCACAACCGATGACACCGGGAATGTTTGGTTATTCAGTGCTTCGTGCCTCGCAGGAAGGAAATTATTTTCATGACCTGTTTGATTCTTTGAAAAAAATGAATGTGCCGCTGGAAGGTATTCATACAGAAACCGGGACCGGGAGTATATGAAGCTGCTATTTTGTATTCTGAAATACTGGAAGCTGCGGATCGTGCAGTTATTTTTAAAAGCAGCGTAAAAGAAATTGCACATCGTCATGGTATTATAGCCTCTTTCATGGCCAAGTGGAATGAAACACTTGCCGGGTTGCAGCGGACATGTACATCAAAGCCTTTGGTCTGCTAATGGCAAAGAGAATTTATTTTTTGATAAAAAAAATAAAACGGGTATCAGCGCTTTAATGGAAAGTTATATAGCCGGTCAATTGCATTGCCTGCCGCATATACTTCCGATGTATGCTCCAACAATCAATAGTTATAAACGATTGGTGGAAGGCGCCTGGGCGCCAACTACGCTTACCTGGGCCATAGATAATCGCACAACGGCATTAAGAGTATTGGCGGGAAGCTGCAGGTTCAACAAGATTAGAAACAAGAGTAGTTGGCTCAGACTCTAATCCCTATCTGGCTATGGCCGCTTGTCTTGCATCGGGTTTGTATGGGATTAAAAATAAATTGAAATTAAAAATACCGCCAACAAAGGGAAGTGGTTATGCTGATACTAAAAACGGAATACTTCCGAAAAATCTTTGGGAAGCAACGCAGGCAATGAAAGGATCAGCGGTAGCAAAAGAATTGTTTGGCGAAAACTTTGTCAGCCATTTTGCAGGTACAAGAGAATGGGAATGGCGGCAATTTTCAAAAGTAGTTACCGACTGGGAATTGAAAAGATATTTTGAAATCATTTGAGTAAGTGGTTTCCCATAATTCTTCTTTAGTGATGCCTGGATACATCCACAAGAAATTTGTTTCGTTCCATTTACCAGAATAAAAAATATTGATAATCATTGTTTCTATTTAAAAAATGACAGATGACGTTTGATAAAGTATATCAATATAATTTTCCAACGACGATTCGGTTTGGTGCCGGCGCTGTAAAAGAATTACCGGCATACCTGCAGCAAAATAATTTAAAAGCACCGTTGATCGTTACTGATCCAACGATTGCACAATTGTCTTTTTTCAAAACCATTCTCGATGACCTGAATAATCATAATATTTCAGTTGAAGTATTTCATGATATTCATAAAAACCCGGTAAAGTCAGATGTGTATAAAGGAACAGATGCATGGGATAATACAAACAGGGATTGCATAATTGGTATTGGTGGCGGCGCTGCGTTGGATGTAGCAAGAGCCATTGTCTTGCGCATTAATCACCGCGAAGATCTTTTTAAATACGATGACCTTATCGGCGGTGATGTATATGTTACCAATGATGTTCCTCATTTTATTACCATTCCCACTACCGCGGGCACAGGAAGTGAAGTTGGCAGAAGTGCTATTATTTCAGACGATGAAACACATCAGAAAAAAATTTTGTTTTCTCCAAAACTGCTGGCAAAAATTGTTTTTGCCGATCCGGTACTTAACAATGGAACTTCCTCCTTTTATTACCGCTGCAACCGGAATGGATGCACTTACGCATAATATGGAAGCCTTCCTGGCAAAAAATCCGCATCCGATCTGTGATGGCATTGCACTTGAAGGAATCGCCCTTGATCAAAGATTCGATTGAAACGGCAACAAAGCAACCTGATCTTGCAATCCAGGAGTAAAATGCTGATCGCTTCGATGATGGGCGCTATTGCTTTTCAGAAAGGACTAGGAGTTGTACATTCACTAGCGCATCCGCTTTCATCCTTATTGGATACACATCATGGTCTGGCCAATGCTGTCAATATTCCGTATGGAATGAAATTTAATATTGCTGGATTTGAAGATAAGTTCCGCCGCATTGCCAGAACGTTGGATTTAAAAGAAGAAACCGGAGAAGCTGTTGTCAATTATTTATTTAACCTTAATTCTTCGCTTAATATACCGCATAGGTTGAGAGATATACAGGTAAAAGAAGAACATTTAGATACACTTGCCGACCTGGCCTTTGCCGATTTTGCACATCCTAATAATCCAAAACCGGTAAGCCGTGATGATTTCAGAAAACTATATGCTGAGGCCTTGTAACGATCGTTACCATAACGATAAACTCTAAAAAAATATCCGGCTTCTATTTATAAAAAATTAAAAATTGAAGATAGGCCTTACATATACGGGTGACCAGCGAAAGCATAAATTTTATGTGGACTGGCTAGTGGGAAATGAACAAATTGAAATCATTAAACTTTCCGATGAAGAAAATAACTATGACGTTATAAAAAGTTGTGATGCTCTTGTTTTGTCCGGGGGAACTGATGTAAGCCCTGAATTTACCGGCCACCCTTTAGATTATCCAAACAGACCCGATGTTTGGGAACCCAAAAGAGATTTTTTTGAAAAATCGCTGTTCGAATTTGCCTTGCAACATTCTTTGCCAATTTTAGGCATATGCCGTGGATTGCAATTGGTTAATGTTTTGCATAACGGAAAACTTATTAAGGATCTGAACCACTTCAACGAAAAACATAATAAGGTAGAAAACATAGATAAAGAACATTCAGTTAATATTATTGAAAACAGCCTCCTGCATGAAATTGTGAAGGTGAAAGAGGGTGTTGTAAACAGTGCACATCACCAGGCTATTGAGGTATTAGGCAAAGACCTGATGATAAACTGCATTGCTGATGATGGCACTATTGAAGGATTAGAATGGGAAGATAAAAATAGGAAGCCGGTAATGTTATGCATTCAATGGCACCCCGAAAGAATGTTCCAGTCTTTGGACTCGCCTTTTGCAATAAATGTCAGAAATTGGTTTATTGAAGAAACCCGAAAATCTATAGCAGCAAAAAAATGAAAATTATAAACCCCGCAACCGAACAACTCATCTGTGAAGTGACAGAAGACAACCAGGAAACAATAAAAGAAAAATTTCATTTATTGCAAAAAGGCCAGAAGCAATGGGCTGAATTTCCTTTAAAAAAAAGGATAGAGTGCATAGAGCAATTTTATTTGCTGCTGGAAAAAAACAAGGATGAATTGGCAAAAACTTTAACTGGTGAAATGGGAAAACCAATTCAACAATCCATCAACGAAATAAATGGAGCCAGAAACCGTATTCAATATTTTATTGAAAACGCCGAAAAATGGCTCGCGGAAGAATGGATAACGACAGAAGGAACAACCAGAGAAAAAATATGTTATGAGCCACTGGGCGTCATTGCCAACATTTCTGCCTGGAATTATCCTTACCTGGTAGGAGTTAATGTATTTATTCCGGCACTGATTGCTGGAAATGCCGTTTTTTATAAACCTTCAGAATATGCGACAGTCACCGGCCAGGAAATTCAGCGATTGCTATACCTGTCAGGAATCCCGGAAAATGTTTTTCAAACAGCAATTGGTAAAGGCGATGTGGGTGATATGTTGCTTCAACTTCCTTTGAATGGCTATTTCTTTACCGGTAGTTATCGTACAGGAAAATACATAGCAGAGAAAGTAGCTTCTAAATTAGTTCCTTGTCAATTGGAACTAGGAGGAAAAGATCCCTTGTATGTAATGGATGATATATCTGACATAGATAAGGTAGCAGCTGCAGCACTGGAAGGCGTAGTTTACAATAATGGCCAGAGTTGCTGTGCAGTAGAAAGAATTTATGTTCATGAAAAAATATATGACTCTTTTGTAAAGGCTTTTGCAGCACAAGCTAAAAAATTGGTAGTTGGCGATCCGTTAAATCCATCTACTGAGATTGGCCCACTAAGCCGAAAGGAACAAAAAACATTTTTAATGGACCAGATCAAAGATGCACTGGATAAAGGAGCCGAATTATTAACAGGAGCTGAGGAAATAAAGGGTGCGGGATATTATATAAATCCCACAGTGCTTGTAAACGTTAACCATACAATGAAGATCATGAAAGAAGAATCCTTCGGTCCTGTAATTGGAATTCAAAAAGTAAAAGATGACCAGGAGGCTTTGCGCCTGATGCAGGATACAGAATACGGACTCACTGCTGCAATCTATTCAGAAAGTTTTGACCGGGCTGAATCATTGATGAATCAAATTAATACCGGAACCGTTTACTGGAACTGTTGTGATCGGGTCAGCGCAACACTTGCCATGGTCAGGTCGAAAAAATTCAGGATTAGGAGTCACACTTTCTTACCAGGGTATCCGTGCTTTCGTGCAACCGAAGGCATATCATCTGAGAAGCTCGTAAATTAGATTCCTGAATTTTATTTTCCGGGTTTGATTGAAGAAAATGATTCTGATAATTTTTCTTGTCCTGTAATTTCTTGAATCTTATCCAAATAGTTTTTCGCCAGGTTTTTATTACCAATTTTTTCAGCTGCCTTTGCAGCACCAGCCAGGCTATTGAGCCGGTTAGGACGTTTTTTTAAATTTGTTTCATACATATCAAGAGCCTTGGATGGCTCATTCATTTGCATTAACATATCCGCCAGTAGTTCCTGGGCCGGTAATACTTCTCCAGGCGTTACAGGATGTTTTTCTGTTTTGTCTTCCATATCAGCAGCGAGCGACATTTTATCCAGGGCTTCTTTTTTCTTCCCTTCTGATAACAATATCCATGCTTCTGCTGCTTTTAATTGTATATCCACCTGGTTGGCCATATAGGATTCCTTTCTTTTTACAAGTACTTCATGCAAACGATTCAATTCATCCCGCTCTTTTTTTGCCAGATCAGGTTGATTGGAATGAACCGCACCCAATGACCGGGCAAAATGAAAAATGGCTTTTTGCCATGGAAATTTATCCCAGGGAAACTGAACGGGAAATTCTTCAAGAGAGGCAGCTTCCTTCCACAATTTGTTTTCTAACAAATACCTGGCAGGAATAGCAGCGTAGGTATAGGCCACTTTAAAATTAGTGGGTTCAACAGATTGCAGAGATTTAAGATAATCCCACTGACCTTTGGCAAGTTTATTATTTCCTTTTTGTAAATAAGCGTAAACCAGGTAATCCAACGCATGAAGTTCTTCATCCCAATGCCCTTTTATGCCAGCATTTTCCGCATAACATTTTGCAGATTCTGCAGAAGCTATATTAGATTGAATAGCCTCATCCCACAATCCTAACCGTATAAAAATATGAGAAGGCATATGCTGGGCATGAGCAGAAGCTGGAGCCAGTGAAGCATATTTCCTGGCGGCCGGCAGAGCCAAGTTGAGCTAATTCCGGGGAATCGTAGGTATGAATAAGATAATGAACTATACCGGGATGATCAGGTTCGTTTGGATAGATTCCATTCAATATCTCCCCTGCTTTTTTTTGATTGGCAAATGTTTTGTCGTTCCGGTTCGCTGAAGCATCAAGGGCCAGGGCATAAAATATGGCCGCCTCTTTATCACCGGGATACTTTTTATAAATACCCTCCATTGCCTTTTCGTACCGGATGCAACGTGTAAGATGATCAACTTTTTCAGCTTCCTGGAAATAACTATTCAGAGCTTCAATATAATCTGATTCTCTTGCCGTTTTATTTTTGATTGATCTTGCGATTTCCAGCGCCTTTAACCCCTTCTTCAATTCCAACTCTTCCGGTGGGTTCCATAAAGGATGAAAATTGCTCATGGCTACTCCCCACCAGGCCATGGCGCAGGAAGGATCTAATTCAATAACCCTTGCATATACTTTTTCTGACTCTTCATATTCAAAAGAATGTAATAAGGCTGTGGCCAGATTAAACTCCTTTTTTACATTTTCATTTCCTGAAACGGCAAATCTTACTGTGCCCAATTCCTTTTCAGGAGGTCCGCAAAGTACCACTGGTCCTTTTTTTAAATTAATATCACTGATATCTTTTTTTGCAGGTTGATTTTGTTTTTGATTACAGGAAAGGATTGTTCCGATAAGAATAAAAAAAATGCCGGATGAATTAATATGAATTTTCATAACTAATACTTTTAAAAAAATTACAAAATATAAAAGACCCCGGAATATAAGTTGTCAAAGGTTACAGATCCGAAATGAAAAAGTGGAGGCTGGGAGAGAAAATCCTTCGAATATCTAATTCAAATTTACACGATGTTTCTGAAATGCATAACCAGGGTATTTTAATTAAAATTTTTTCGCGAAGAAGGGATGTGATAAGTTTATTTTTTTCCTGGCCTGTAATTAAGCCGTTTAAATGAATTTTTTTAGATTGATTGAATCAAGAGCCATTCCTAAAATAAATTCAGGACCTTTGTGAGACTACTTTTTTTTATTTAAATAAGGTGATATGAATCTTGTCATAAGAAAATTTTACTATGGGGACATTCCGGAGGATAAATCCGGAGCCGAAGCAATTGAACCCGGAGGGAAGTCAACAGAATGGCCACTTTGGGAAATATTTATCCGAAGCAAACAAGGCCTGGATCATAAACATGCCGGCAGCCTGCATGCTGCAGATGCTCAAATGGCTATCGAAAATGCAAGGGATGTGTATACCCGCAGGATGGAAGGCGTCAGCATCTGGGCAGTGGAAAGCAAATACATTCATGCAAGTAATCCCGATGAGGCTGATCAGTTGTATGAACCGGCTAATGATAAGGTTTATCGTCATCCTACTTTTTATGACCTCCCTGACGAGGTAGGCCATATGTAAATTTTTCATTCCGGATTGAAATCTATATGAACAAAGATTTAATAAACTACACATTACATCTGGCAGATAATGCCCTGATATTGGGTCACCGTAACAGTGAATGGTGTGGTCATGGGCCGGTGCTTGAGCAGGATATTGCCATCACTAATATTTCTTTAGACCTGATAGGGCAAGCCAGGAATTTTTACCAATATGCTTCGGCGCTTATGAATGAGCTCAATATGCCGCTAAACGTTTCCTGGCAAAAGGCGGATGAGGCAGTTTCTGAAGACAGTTTAGCCTATTTCCGTGATCACTCTGAATTTAAAAACATTCTGCTTGTTGAACAATCCAATGGAGACTGGGCGCACACCATCATCCGACAGTTTTTTTTCAGTGCTTTTCAATATTTATTATTTGAACAATTAAAAACAGGAAAGGACGAACAGTTAGCTGCCATTGCAAATAAGGCCTTAAAAGAAACTACTTACCATTTAAGGTGGAGCAGTGAATGGGTAATACGCCTGGGAGACGGAACAGAAGAAAGTAATTTCCGCATAAATAAAGCTATAACCGCCCTCTGGAGCTTTACAAATGAAATGTTTATTCCATCGGAGGTTGAAATTCAAATGGCAAACAAAGGGATTGGTCCTGATGTTACCCTATTAAAAGAAAGCTGGATGAAAAAAGTAAAAGAAATTTTTAAAGAGGCCGGGTTAGATATTCCATCAGGTTCAATAATGCACTCCGGAGGAAAGGTTGGAAATCACGGTAAACATCTTGAAGACATCTTAAAGGAATTACAATCTGTTGCAAGAGCACATCCTGCTGCCAAATGGTAATGACAAATAATAATATCAATAGAAAGGATTTGGGAAATTTTGAAAGAGGTTCAGGATCCCGAAATTCCTGTTCTTTCGGTTCTGGATCTTGGAATTGCCAGGGAAGTACTGATACACCCGGACGGTTCACCAGAAATAATAATTACACCCACTTATTCCGGATGCCCGGCCATGGATATGATTGCCGTTGGTATCCGGGTGGCTTTGGAACAAAATGGATTTAAAAATATTAAAATCACTACGGTACTTTCTCCAGCCTGGACTACGGATTGGATGAGCGAAGTTGGCAGGCAAAAATTAAAGGACTACGGTATTGCCCCTCCCAACCCCAGGCAGCAGGTTTGTAATAATGATTTGTTTACTGCCAATGAAGCGGTTCAATGCCCTCAGTGCGAATCGTACCACACACAACGCATAAGTGAATTTGGGTCTACCGCCTGCAAGGCACTATACCAATGTTTAGATTGCAAAGAGCCTTTTGACTATTTCAAGTGTCATTAATGACCTATTCATGGTTCCGTAAGTTCTTTACAAGGTCTAAATTTCCCTATAAGATCATTTGAAAATTTCTATTTTTTATAGTTTATAAAATACTGCCTTACACCCATTAAAAATCAAAATACAGGAATGATATTTGCTGAATTACGGAGAAAATTTACTCGTTCAGCCAAAGATTCTACTTAACCCTACCCTCGTATTGTCACAAAGAAACTGTTCCCGTCAAATCCATGAAAACGTAATAGTACTATTTAGCTGTCGGGAAGAGCTTGGTGCGAATATTTGTATATATCTGACAAATAGCTTTTTGACTATTTTTTTCATTTCACTTGTATAGGGTTGCATTGTTATAATATTCCCCGTATATTTACTCCAATAAATTTCGTCATTATGAAAAAATATTTACTCGCTTTAGTCGTTGTTGTGCTCCAAACTGGCATAACGTTTTCACAAGAGGGATATAGCTGGACTTTTGGAACAGTCCCTCCGCCCTCGCCGCCAACTGGTACTTATAGTTCCACTCCGGCAATGACAGGTTCTACCGGCACTCACCCGCTTTCTGTTATTGATTATACCCTTCCTGCAGTATCTCCTGCATCTGAAGTGATACCATTAGGTAGTTGTCCGGCAACACCCATAGCTGTATCCCGGTATGGTGGAGCAGTTAATGGATTCAATCTTTTTGGACTTCAATTTGACAATGCTCCTCAGTATGTAGGAAATGTTTACACCATTGAACTGACTGGCCGGTTTGATCCTACATTTGATTACCACCGTTTAATTGGTTTTAATGACATAAATATCCCAGGCAATCCTGGTACAACGAGCGATGACGGAATTTATATTGATCCGGATTTTCCAGTAGGTAATGGCGAAATTTTGTTTAGGGTAGGTGGTGTTGATACTTATATAGGTCCTCACAATATAGCTCCTGATACCTGGTATCATATAACTCTTGTAAGAGATGCGACCAATCAAATTTCGTTCTATTTAAATGGTGTTTACATTGCAGCATATGATGATTCCGCTCTGGATTTTGTACCAAAGCCCGCTAACGGAAATAAGATCGTTTTTTTCAGGGACGAACTGAATGGAACAGAAGATGTGGGAGGGTATGTTGCTAAAATTAGCATATATAACAGGACACTTACGGTAGCAGAAATAGAACGAAGAACATCACAAAATGTTTGTAACACCACTGTGGTGCTGGCAGCGGAGCCTAATGAGGGCCACCAATGGAGATTTCCAAACGGCTCAGCAGATCCGTTTGCTTCTACACCGGCCGTAGGCGGAAGTGTAGGACCGTTTTCTTTATTTGCTATGGGAGGTAGTCCTATTACCACATTTACAAGTGAAGTAATAGGTTTGGGTGCAAGTTGTACAGCTCCTTCACCTGTTGGCCTATATCCCCTTGACGCCGGATTGGAATTTCAAAATACCCCCAGATATATTTATGATACCTATACCATTGAATTAGCCATCAACTTTGACGCTTTGGGAGGTACATCCAAAAAATTATTCAGTTTTGAAGATCTTAGCCTTTTGCCGCAGGCAACTTATGGAGTTTACGTAGAACCAGGAGGTAATATTAGTTTTTATAATGGAGTTGACAATATAGTGGGTGCAGCACCTCTTACAACAGGTGTTTGGTATCACCTTGTATTTGTAAGAGCATCGACAGGCATTATTTCCTATTACAGGAATGGTGTATTGATAGGCACGTATACTGATGCAGCCGGAGACTTCATCCCTAAATCTGCAACTGGTAATTTTATTACATTCTTAAAAGATGATGATGGTGCTGAAGAAACATCCGGGAAAATTGCCAAGATCGGTATATTTAATGCAGTACTTCCAGATTATGATGTAGTGGAAAGATTTAATAGTATCTGCAATGATGCCCTGGTTATTCTCCCTGTTAATCTTACAAGTTTTACAGCCACCAGGTCAGACGATAAAGTACAACTGAAATGGGTAACTGCTTCAGAACAAAATAACATGGGCTTTGAGGTGCAGAGAAGCAGCGATGGCAGCAACTTTACCGGAATTGGGTTTGTAAATGGGAATGGTACTACCAACCAGGAGAATACCTATTACTTTACTGATCAGTCTCCACAGACAGGAAAGAATTATTACCGCCTGAAACAAGTTGACATAGACAATCGTGTTACCTATAGCGGCATCAGGAGTATAGAGATAGGTGTGGCAAACAGGGGTATTCAACTATTCCCGAATCCGTCACATAGCCTGATAACAGTTACTAATATTAAGGCTGGCGATCAAATGTCAATCTTTAATACGCAGGGTAACCTGGTTATGCGCAAGAGAGCAAACAACGGTCAGGAGATAATTTCCATAGGAACACTGCCGTCTGGAGTTTACCTGTTACAGGTTACTGATAACGAGAATAACAAGAAAACAATTCGGTTTACCAAGTTTTAAATAATACTTTCTCTTTTAAAAAGCACCCTGCCGTCCGCAGGGTGCTTTTTTTGTATGTTTGTTTCAGTAAATAAATTACCTCTATGCCTTCCATTCTTTTTGAAATAAAAGAAACTGTCGCCTTTATTACACTCAACCGGCCCGACAAATTAAATTCCTTTAACCGGGAAATGGCATTGCTTCTGCAGGATTACCTGGATGAGTGTAAAAGCACGGAAGTACGTTGTGTTTATATTATTGGAAAGGGTAAGGCATTTTCTGCGGGCCAGGATCTTTCAGAAGTTTCAGACCCTGATGGGCCTGGAGTTCAAAATATCCTCCATGAACATTTTAACCCCATTGTTACTAAAATTAGAAAACTGGAGAAGCCGGTTGTTGCCGCTGTTAATGGGATAGCAGCGGGTGCAGGAGCCAACATTGCTTTGTGTTGTGATATAGTTGTCGCTTCGGAATCTGCTTCCTTTATACAGGCATTTTCAAAAATTGGCCTGGTACCTGATAGTGGAGGTACTTTTATTTTGCCCCGTTTGATTGGATGGCAAAAATCATCAGCACTGATGATGTTGGGTGAAAAGATAATGGCAAAAGATGCTGAAAAGATGGGAATGATCTACAAGATTTTTCCGGACGAAACATTTTCTGAAAATAGCTGGAATATAGCCGGATACCTTGCTCAAATGCCCACAAAGGGTCTTGCATATACCAAGCAATTATTGAACATGTCCCTGTCAACCAGTTTTGAAGAGCATTTGCATGATGAAGATATTTTTCAGCAGAAGGCCGCACAAACAGAAGATTATAGAGAAGGCATAAACGCCTTCTTAGAAAAAAGGAAACCAGTTTTTAAAGGAGAATAATTTATACAGCAAATTCAATGGATAAAGATCAATTTGCAATTAATGTGGTTACAAAGATGATGAATGATGACCTGTTCAGTCAATGGATGGGTATAGAAATAATAGAAATTAAAGAAGGCTATAGTAAAATAAAAATGCTGGTACGCAGAGAAATGATAAATGGTCTCGGCATTGTACACGGAGGTATTGCTTTTTCACTGGCTGATAGTGCTTTTGCTTTTGCCTGCAACAACAGAAATAATCTGTCGGTGGCTTTGGATACTTCTATTAATTTTACAAGTCCGGTTTATGTTGAAGATGAACTAACTGCTGAAGCTAAAGAAATTCATAATGGAAAATCCACCGGTCTTTATCATGTCAGCATATTTAATCAGAATAATCATTTGGTTGCTATTTTTAAAGGAACTTGTTTCAGAACAGGAAAGACATTGTTGACCTGACCTGGTAGGCTCAAAAAAAAATCGCAATTATTTGACCTTTTATTAAACACATCCATTTTCAGTCCTCATTTCTGACTAAACAGTTCATGCCCTTTTCACTTTTTAATAAACTATTGAATATGATCTACTCTTTTGATAGTTATATTCCTGTGATTCACGAATCTTCATACATACATCCGCAGGCAGCCGTAACAGGAAATGTAATTATTGGAAAAAATTGTTTTATAGGGCCGGGAGCAGCACTTCGTGGCGATTGGGGACAAATCATTATTGAAGACGGATGTAATGTGCAGGAAAATTGTACGATCCATATGTTTCCGGGGCTTATTGTATTATTAAAAGAAAATGCGCATATCGGGCACGGTGCAGTTATCCATGGCGCTTCGGTTGGGAAAAATTGCCTCGTAGGAATGAATTCAGTATTAATGGATCATGTAGAATTAGGTGATGAAAGCATAGTGGGTGCTTTAACTTTTATTAAGGAAGGTGAAAAAATTCCTCCACGCAGCGTGGTGGCAGGAAACCCGGGAAAAATTGTAAAAGAAGTTTCAGATGAAATGATAGCATGGAAAAAAGAAGGAACTGAATTATATCAATCGCTGCCGGCAAAAATGTTTGAACAATAGCCAGGAAACTGAACCACTGAGAGAAATTCCCGTTAAATCTACGGAAACAAGATAATTTTTATCAAACCTGGCAAAATCGACAGTGATCTCAACCATATTGGCAGTCAGTAAGCTTGCATTTTTATTACATGGTTTGTAATTTTACAGTCACACTATTCCATTCCTCCCAAAAGCCTTAATTAATCAACGTACCCAATTCTCCTCTAAAAAGGCCTCTATTCTTACATCCTCTAAATTACCGTACCCAAATAATCATTTATTTATTTATTGAATCGTAGATCCTGTAAATGCCGTTTCCATTCTCCGCGAAAGCCAGTTTAATCTGAAAACTGAAGACTTTTCTATACCCTAAACCCTACGAGAATGAAGAAAATCTACTCAATGCTGATTATGTTATCAGCCTGTTCGGTAATCAATTCGCAAATTCCTATGCCTCCCGCACCAGTGGCATGTGATCCAAACAGTTGTATCGTAAATGCCAACATCGACGTTTGTCCTCCTACCAGCAGCACAATAGTAAGCAGTCACTTAAATGGAACATACAACAGAGGAAACGCCGCCAATAATCTGGGTCCAAATGCCGTGTGGCGTTTTCGTAATATGTCATCGGTAGGTGGCGTAACAATTAATGTAGAAGTTGTCATTGACACTATCTCTAATGCAATACTTCACAATATAGATGATGATGGAGCAGTGGACCAGGCGGGAAAATCTATTTCAAGTTTCTTTGCTCCGCGAATCGGCCCTGATGCAAACCTGAACGGCACTGACAGGAGAGGATATGTTCAGTTTACAATGAAATTCTTCCGAAATACATCCGGGACCAATAATAATACAAATGCAGATTTCGCAAATCCGGTTAGCTTGTCTAATCTGAATTATGTCCATTACGACATGGATGGAAATGAAGCGGGAAATGTAAACTCAGGCACTCCTGGAAGTTGGTTTCGTGAAACAGGTGTAGCTCAAAAAATTTCTGCCAATAATCCTATTATTTTATCAAATGCAAGTACCGATATTGTAAGATATAGTTATACAGATGCAGCATCTGTATGGACAGGCTTTGCAGGAACGGTTTGTGAACGTGATGGCGTTTCACGCTGTGCCCAGGTGGCCACTTCTTTCACCTATGCCAATAGCCAGCCCTCGATAACAGTGCGAATGGGATATGATTATAATGCCGGAAATAATGCAGGCATGCCCATACGCCAGTATGGTTCAAGACTGGGATGTTATAATTTTCCCTCACTTACTACCCTGCCTGTTGAACTGGTTAGTTTCTCAGGGAATTTCAAAAATGAGCGAACTATTCTCAGTTGGTCAACCGATCATGAAGTGAATTTTGAAAAATTTGTTGTTGAAAGAAGTAACAATGGAAGTGATTTTAAGCCAATAGACGAAAAATTATCTGCTGGCATCAATGGCCTTAATAATTATGAAAGCTCTGATGACCTGAGCGCAGAAACAGGAAATATTTTCTACTACCGTTTAAAGATCCTGGATGCTGATGGAAAATTTACTTATAGTACTGTAGTATTGATAAGGAAAGAATCAAAATCTATTAACAATATTTCAATTACTCCTAATCCTGTAATCAGCAATGCCACTACGGTTCGGTTTACTTCAACTCATAATACAACCATTGAAATTAGGGTGATTGAAATATCCGGCAAACAGATTGCACAGCAAGTGAATAAAGTTGCAGAAGGCTATAACAGCATTGCAGTTAAAGATCTGGATAAGCTTCAACCCGGAATTTACCTTTTACAAATGAATAAAAACGGGGAGTCTTCAGTAATTAAATTTTCCGTAACCCGCTAGGTTAATAATTTTATGCTCAGGGTTTTATTAACCCCCTCCGGCCAGATGCGGAGGGGGTTTTTCTTTTTCCTGCAGAAAGGATCTAAAGAAAATTCATTCTGAAAAAGAATAGTTGTAACTTAATATCAGCACATTTTCACCATCAAACTGTTGTTTATGAAAAAAAATATACCTTTTTACATTTTTATTTTCTGCTTCACATTCTCCTTCTTTTTATCCTTTTCTCAAGCAGATCGGTTTGCATACGCTATAACAGATATATCAAAAGATGGGTCCAATTGGAACTATTTAAGAAAAATAGATCTGCAAACCGGGAATTACAGTGAAGTTCTGTTAAACGGAACAGATGTAAACCGGCTTAGCTTTGATGAAACAACGAAAAAACAAATGAACGAACCTTTCCAGGATGCAAGGTTCGGGATAGCAGCCAATGCGGCTTTTGCAACAGGAGTAGCCGCTATAGCCTATGACAAAAAAAGCCAGAGGATTTATTACACCCCTATGTTCCTTAATCAACTCCGGTATATTGATATGAAAAGCATGAATGTTTATTTTGTGCCTACACCTGATTTGTCAGGCCTTGCTGTAAAAGCTTCAGATCAAAGTAATATTATTACCCGCATGGCCATAGCTTCAGACGGAAATGGTTATGCACTAACCAATGATGGCAATCAATTGCTACGTTTTACAACCGGAAAAAATATTTTGATCAATGATCTGGGTGCACTTGTTGATGACCCTGAAAATAATAGTGTATCTATTCATAATTCTTGTACCAGTTTTGGAGGCGATATGATTGCTGATGATGATGGTAATCTTTTTGTTTTTACAAACAGAAAAAATGTGTTCAGAATAAATATTGAAAGTAAAATAGCTACCTACATTGGGGTTGTTTCCGGGCTTCCGCCAGCGTTTACAATAAATGGAGCAGCCGTTGACAATAATAACCAAATATTGGTTACCAGTGCCCTGGATAACAACACTATTTACCTAGTGGATAGTAAAACCTGGGTGGCTACCCCGGGTAAATCTACAGGTGGATGGCGAACGGCCGATCTGGCTAATAGTAATCTTCTGGCAACCCGCAAATCTTCTCCATTAATTAGTTTATTAAAAAACAATGATGAAATTGACGATGGAAGAATTCAATTGTTTCCCAACCCTGTAGTTAATAATAAATTTACTATCCAGTTCAATCTTGCCGAAGGAAATTATTATGTACAGGTGAAAGATGCACTGGGACGTCACGTAACACAAACGATGACTTATGTAAAAGGAAAAGGCCAAACCAATTATTTAAATCTTCCTTCTTCCGCAAGCAAAGGATTTTATCTCGTTAAGGTAATTGATCAAAATAATAAAAGCATTTTTAGCAAGAAAATCCTTGTGCACTAAAAAATTCCTGAATAAAAAAGACCACCTTGATTCTTATTTTTTTCAAGGTGGTCATCTTTTTTAAAATTACCCGAACATATTATTCCTGGAAATTCTTGATCTTATTATAAAGCGTTTTACGATCAATATTTAGCACTTCAGCCGCTTTCTTTTTATTAAAGTTAACTTGTTGCAATACGGCCATGATCGTTTCGTACTCTGCCCTGCTTGCCGCATCCTTCAAATCAAGTTCCTTCCTGGGGGCAGGTGCCAGAACCGTGGGTGAATTTGTTTCTTGGTTACCTGCATGCAGAGGTTCAATATTATTAATTTCCCATGGCAAGGAACTAAGCTTTATTTTTTCACCAGGAGGTGTAAGCAACACAGCACGCCTTACTACATTTCGGAATTCTCTCAGATTGCCAGGCCATGAATACTGTAAAAAAGTCTGTAGAACATCTTCTTCAAACCCAATTACCTCTTTTTCCAATTCTGTATTCGTTTTTGCAAGGAAGAAATCGGCAAAAGCGAGGATATCTTCCCGGCGACTACGAAGGGAAGGAAGATTAATTGAAAATTCATTGAACCTATGATAAAGGTCTTCTCTGAATTTACCTTTACGATAACCTTCCTGTAAATTTTCATTTGAAGCCACAATAATTCTTACATCTACATTGGTTTCTTTGTTGCCTCCTACTCGCTTAAATTTTCGCTCCTGTATTACTCGCAACAAAGTGGCTTGCACATCAAGTGAGAGGTTACCTACCTCGTCGAGAAAAAGCGTTCCACCATCTGCCATTTCAAAATGACCCTCTTTATCCTGCAGCGCACCCGTAAACGCACCCTTTACATGCCCAAAAAGCTCACTTCCGGCTAATTCCTTTGATAAGGTTCCGCAATCCATTGCAATAAAAGGCTTGCCTTTCCGGCTGCTTAGTTCGTGTATAGTTTTAGCTATCACTTCTTTGCCGGTTCCGCTTTCTCCATATAAAATCACACTATAATTTGTACCTGCCACGATATTTATTTGATCATATAAAGCCCTGGTAGCGGCAGATCTTCCTATCATAAATTCATCATTATGATATTCGGCCCTGGCAGGTCCTTTTTTTGTACCTGAAGGCGAAGCCTCACCCGGTTTGGATTTTGCTACCTCAGGCTGCATTATTGCCTTATTCAACACACTTAATACCTCATCGGGTATCAGCGGCTTAACTATATAATCGAATGCGCCCAATTTGATTACCTCAACCGCGGTTTTAATATCTGAGTACCCGGTTATCATGAGCACCTTTATTCCGGGATTTTCTTTGCGAAGAGTTGTTAACACCTTAATTCCTTCCATATCTCCCAAACGATAATCACAAATAACCATGTCAAACTTTTGCTCCAAAAATTTTGCAATTCCCTTTGCCCCGGAGTGAGCCATATCAATATCATATCCATTTTTAGTCAGATACCTTCCCAAAAGCGTACATAAATCTAAATCATCATCTATAATGAGGATTTTCTTTCTCATTTTTTTATAGTTAAGTAGTGAATGAAATTAAGATTTTTTTTTATTATAATACTGTTATATACTCAAATCATGCCGGACTTTGTTCGTTTTCATCGTGTTGAAAATCTGGATTTTGCCTTTGGCAGTATAATTGTTCCATTTTACCAGTGATACAATATCGAGAAATATTTAATACAGGCCCCGTTTCAATGCCACAGAACGATAAAAATAAACCACGAGCACTCATTATTGATGATGAGACAGATATTTGTTATCTTCTGAAAGGTATATTAAGCTTAAAAAATTATGAGGCAACCTTTGCTACTACACTTGCAGAAGGAGAGAATTATTTAAAACAACATGATCCTGCTGTCATTTTCCTTGACAATCATCTTCCTGATGGATATGGCATTGACACCATCCGCCACTTTAAAGAAGATTATCCCTCCTCAAAAATTGTAATGATCACAGCTCACGATACTTCCTCTGACAGGGAAAAAGCTTACAAAGAAGGCGTTGATTTTTTTATAGGAAAGCCTTTTACAAGGGACACTATATTCAAAACAATCGAAAAAATTAAGTTGTAAGTTTTTTGTAGAATATTTTCCCCCATTTAATCTGGAACCAGGTTTTCATTTGTGTTTAATGTTACAAAAAATACGGTGCCCGATCCCACTTTGCTTTTTACCTGTATATTCCCTTGGTGATTAAGAATAATATTTTGAGATTGTGTAAGTCCTAATCCACTGCCTTTTATTTTGGTAGTAAAATAAGGTTCGAAGATATCCTGCAAAAATTCACCTTTAATTCCAATCCCTTTATCTTTAAATTCAATTATACACTTATTATCGTGCTTACTATATATCCTGATTTCCAGCACTCCGGAATCATTTTCTTTCATTGAGTCAATTGCATTTAATATAATATTTGAAAAAGCTAACTTTATTTTCTCTTTGTCAACCCTGATTTCAAACGGTAATTTTTCATAGCTCCTGACAATTTCAATGTTTTGTTGTTGAATATTTCCACCTAATTCTCTTAAGGTTTCATCTACAAGAGCATTAATATCAATGGTTGTATAGTCCAAAGGCTCAAACCTTGTGGCATTTAATAACTCGGATAATAATTGATTAATTCTGCCTATACTGCGGCTTATCATGCTGTGCAATAGAACCGAATCTTCGTCCTGCGTTCCTGCTTCCTTTAATTGATCTGATGCCAGGGATATATTGGTTAGCGGATTTCTGATTTCATGTGCAATTGTTCTGGCAATGCGATTACTTATCAATAACTTCTCTTTGTTTTTTAGTAAATTTTCCCGGTGAGCCATTTTGCTTAATTCATTTTTTCCGGAACCCGTGTCATCCTTTTCCTCCTTGTCATCAAAATTATTTTTTTCCATATTTCTCTTTTTAACCGGATCTTAAAAATGCAATTTCGTTTCCCTGTAAATCTGATTTTATTCCAGGTTATTTTCAAAAAAATCCATCATAATACCCCTAACAATACATTTAAACTCTCACCAATATTTACCTGGTAAAAATAAAATGTGGCTGAAGTAATTTTAAAAATTTTGATTCCTCCGGTCTTATTGTTTTAAATAAATGAGACGTAATAAAGGTAACGGGAATATAGTAAGTTGGAGCCACTCAATTCCTTAAGCAGGATCGGCCACGAAATAAAAAAGGCCTTTCAATTGGAAAGAACCCGTACATAATATGTCGACTTTTTAAATATGCCAACTAACATCAAAAGCCTATCGAATGACCTGTGGCTTTGGATTAATAATAACCCCCTGCATCCAGCAAAGTGCAGACGTCATCATGGAAATATGGATAAACATACCTGCCCTAAAAATAAAGAATCCTATCAGCCATGCTACCGCTGTTAATGCGGCTATTATAAAAAGCACCCGTCTCATACATTCATTTTACTGGTATATAGAAAAAATGGTGCCAGCCGTATTTTTAAAGAGTACCCAAAAAGCAAGCTTTTCTCAATTATCCATTTATGGCTAAGATTTTGAATGAGTTGAAAGATCCGCCACCAAATAAATAGTTTACATGAATCTTCGATCTGCTTCACCTTACTGGCTACTTCGGCATGGAATCATTAATAGCTATCCATCCCTGAATAGAGACATAAAAACAGAAATTGTAATCGTAGGTGCAGGTATCAGCGGAGCTTTAGTTGCAGACCAATTGTGCAAGGCTGGATATAATGTGGTAATAGTAGATCGTCGCCACGCAGGTACAGGAAGCACGGCCGCCAGCACTGCCCTTCTTCAATATGAAATCGACAAACCGTTGCATCAATTGATCAGGCAGGTTGGAGATAAAAATGCAATAAGAAGTTATCACCTCTGCCGGAAGGCTATTTTTGATATCCAAAAAATATGTGAGCAATTAAAAGAACCCGCACTTTTTAATTTAAAACCAAGTTTTCAATTTGCCTCAGTAAAAAAAGCGGTACCGGAACTTTGGAAAGAATTTACACTTAGAAAGAAAGCTGGTTTTCCTTTGCAATGGCTGGAAGAAGAAAGTATCAAAAAAAAATTCGGTTTCTCAAAACATGCAGGATTATTAAATAAGGATGGAGCGGAGGCAGACGCTTATAAAATAACTCACAGCTTGTTTAAAAAGTGGATATCCAGAGGGCTACAGGTTTATGATAATACTGAAATTGCAGGAATCCGCCATCTTAAACAAGGTGTAGAACTTATTACCTCCGATAATATAAAAATCAGCGCAAAAAAAATGATCATCGCCTGTGGATATGAATCACAACAATATATTCCTGAAAAAGTACAGCAACTACATGCTACCTATGCCATAGCCAGTGAATCCTATGCCATAAAGGATTTTTGGTATAAAAATGCCCTGATCTGGGAAACAGCAACACCTTATCTGTACATGCGCACTACCAGCGATAACCGGATTTTGATTGGAGGAAAAGATGTGCCATTTACCAGCGCTATAAAAAGGGACAGGTTGCTAAACCAAAAGGCAAAAAGCCTGGAAAAATCATTTAACATTCTTTGCCCTGAAATTCCATTTAAAACTGATTTTAAATGGGCGGGTACATTTGCTTCTACAAAAGACGGGCTCCCTTATATAGGTGCCATACGCCAAAGACCTCATACTTATTTTGCATTAGGATATGGAGGTAATGGCATTACATTTAGCGTAATTGCAGCCAAAATTATAAGAGACCTCATATCGGGAAAGAAAAATAAAGACGCCCAAATATTTAAATTTGGCAGATAACCGGGAATTATCTAAACAGGGTTCAGGAAGCAAGTTCCAATTCTACGTCCGCCAATTTATTATATATATATTTTTCCTGGAGCCATGTCATTGTGCCCTTTGATTTTCTAACAAACCAACAACCCCTGATTACTTTAAAGGAAATCATTTTATTGTTGCCAGGGGTGTGGTGTATTTCGCCGGAAATATATATATAATCGTTTTCGGACTTTTGAACAAGGTTTACAAGCTTAACAGGCAGTTTATTCAAATCAACATCACCCGTAATAACGCAATTAATCGAATCATCCAAATTGCTTTTGGCATTTACTTGCAGGGTAACCTGTTCATCATTGTCGCGAAACCGGAGTAATCCGGCCTGGATATGATCTAGTTTTCGTTTGATAGGGCCTAAATTTTTTTTCATGATGTTATGATGTTAGATCATTTTTATACCAGAAGGCGCTTAATTTGATTGCCATTTGGAAAGGGCTGGTTTTGAATGAGGTATTGCAATGCTTCTCAATACCCATTTATATCCCTTTTCCATAAATAGCTCTAAACGGTTCCTTTCTTTTTTACCAAAGGGTTCAGTGTATTCAATTGCGTTCAAGGTCATTTTAATTAATACCACTTTTCCTTTTTCCGGGATCACATTCTGCATAAAATCACAATGAGCTTCCTCTACTATGGTGGCTTTACCACTAACTTCCAAATGAAAGAATACACCCTTGCGGTAGAAATGAAGACGCACAGGGAAACTTTTTTCGCAGCCGGAAATACTTTGTAATGAGCTTTGGCAAATAAACCAAAGGTGCCCGGTATCATCTACGTGTACCGCCGTAACAATGCTGTTAGGTAATTTAAATACATCATTGCTCATGGAATACATGATAGCAGTGCGGAGTTCATAAATCTTTTCTCTGATTTCGTTGAGGTTGGTGTCGGTTGTCATAATGGTAGTCTTTTGTTATTATTATTCAAATGTGATACCAACCTTTTCAAGACCACCCGGATATATGTTCCGAATAAAATGTGCAACTTTTTCTACATAAACATCCCTATTTAAGGTAATCAAACATAAACAGAAGTCTAAAAATCTGGCATTTGTTTTTCCAGATAATAAAGCAATAACCAGACAGCCATGAAATTGGTATCCAGCCTTTCGCATAAAAAAATTCTGAAATTAGACAAAGACCATAGGCAGTCAGCCAAAGTAGCCAGGCTTGTGTACGTGTCAGATAATAAGCCTGGTATTGTCCGGGAAAAAGCAGGCAAAAGTTTTAGGTATACGCTGGCAGGAAAAATAATAAAAGACAAGAATGAATTGGAAAGATTTAAATATTTAGCTATCCCTCCTTCCTGGACTAAAGTATGGATCTGCCCACAAAGCCATGGTCATATACAAGCTACCGGATTTGATATGAATAACCGGAAGCAATACCGCTATCATAAACAATGGAACTTGCTTCGAAATGAAACTAAATTTCACAGGTTATACGAATTCGGAAAAGCTTTACCCACTCTGCGGCGAAGAGTGAGAAAAGACATGCTTGGTAAGGATCTCAATGAAAAAAAAATTTTGGCTACCGTTGTCAGTTTGATGGAGCAGACGCTTATCCGGGTTGGCAACAATGGTTATGAAAAACTGTATGGTTCATATGGTTTAACCACCCTCAAGGACAGACATGTCGTTGTAAAAAAAGAAGAAATAATATTTTCATTCACAGGCAAAAAAGGAATCGATCATTCCATAACCATAAGGAATAAAAAACTGGCCCGGGTCGTCAGGCAATGCAGGGATATACCGGGAAAAGAACTTTTTCAATACTATACAGCTGGAGGAGAAAAAAAAAGTGTTGATTCAGGTATGGTAAATAATTATATCAAAGAAACCACGCAAGGAGATTTTACGGCTAAAGATTTCAGAACCTGGGCTGGCACCCTGCATGCATTAGACAATTTTCACCTATTAAAGGAAGCTTCTACAGACCTGGATGCAAAGAAAAATATTAATGCCGTTTTGGACGCCGTGAGTAATAAATTGGGCAATTCCAGAAGCATATGCAGAAAATATTATGTTCATCCTGGAATTATTCAATTATATATTGAAAATAAACTCCTACCGTGTATTGAAGCCGCCTCTCCAAAGGCAAAGACACCAGAATTTAGCCAGATGGAAAAAATATTAATTCGTACTTTAAAAAAAACCATGTAATAAAGGTGGCCCTAAAATACTGGTATGGTTTTTACCCATACTATAAAAGGAATAGGAAAAAAATAATTTTTAATTCAAACCCGGATAAACCCGGTTCCTTGCATAAAAAGGGAATTAAATTTTAGATACCCTGAATTTTTTAACCTTTAAAAACTATAACACTATGCATTTAAATGAAAAAACATCTGAAGTATTGAATGACCTGATACGTATAAATAATGATCGTATCGAAGGTTACGAAAAAGCGGCTGAAGAAACAGAGGCAAAAGACGTTGACCTACAGGTAATATTCCGGCAAATGGGCGCCGAGAGTCGTAGCTATGTAAATGATCTTAGTGGGTATGTAGCTACTTCAGGCGAAGAAATAGAGAAGGACACTACCCTGAGAGGAAAAATTTACCGAGCATGGATGGACGTAAAAGCCACGTTTACCGGTAAAGACCGCAAGGCTATTCTTGCCTCTTGTGAATATGGTGAAGATGCGGCCCAGAGAGCTTATGATTCAGCCTTGTCAAGCGATGTGGAAATGCCCGCAGATGTAAGGCAATTAATAATGGATCAAAAAACCAGTTTGAAAAGATCGCATGACAAAATAAAAGCGCTCCGGGACAAACAACCCGCATAATTGAAATAAAAGCATGGTAAATGATTTACCATGCTTTTATTAATTTTAAAGGAGTAAAGTTTTAAATTAAAAAAAACATATGCAAACAAATTCCACCACCGAAGAAATGAAAAGTCTTTCCAGCTGTTTGAATAAATTAGTACTGGATGGATATACAGAAGATTTTACTGCGGGGGAACGAGGCCTTTTATCACTCCAAAGCGAGAAAATATATGAACCAGGCCAGGTACAGGTGGTTAATTTTTTTCGTTTTGAAGGAGCCAGTGATCCTGCAGATAATACCATCTTGTATGTTATCGAAACCAACGATGGTGTAAAAGGCACTTTGGTAGATGCCTATGGTTCGTATGCAGATAGTAAGGTTACCTCCTTTATACAGGAAGTAAATGAAATCAATAAAAAAACGGTAAGTAATGATTCACCTTCAAACAACTGACCAGTACATTAAAGTATGTATGAAAACCTGGTTGCTATGTGAAGCGAGTGTTCATGCAGAATCTACAAGGCTGGCTCCAAGATCTAATCTGGTTAAAGAATGCAGCGAATGCGCTAAGGCATGCTTTGCAGTGGTATCAAGGCTGGTTAGCGACGCTGGTGATCTTGGACACCTGGTACTGGATTGTTTATTGCATTGCCGTCAATGTTCTGCTGAATGTGCAAAGTATAATAGTGAAGAGGATATTCAATTTTGTGGAATTATAAGCAGCATATGTGCCGACACGTTAAGAGAAATTACCGTACTCGAACTTAACTAGCTTATCGTAATACTGAAAACAACTCCTTAAATCATCTGATAAAAAAACCGGCAACAAATGTTACCGGTTTTTTCATTTTCTGTATTAATACCCGAATCCTTAAACACTGCTTCTTGATCTTCCAAAAAAGAGTGAAATAATAAATAATACAAGGAAAATGAAAAACAGAATTTTTGCGATGGAAGCTGCCCCGGCAGCAATACCACCAAATCCAAAAATTGCAGCAATGATGGCCACAACCAGGAAAATTACAGTCCAACGTAGCATAATTTATTGTTTTAAAAATTAAAGAATATAAACCTTTTCTTTCCTCACAAATTTTCATTTGCACTCTGATAATAATTATGAAAAAGTCATGCCGTAATGGCTCATAACTTAAATGGGGGATGATTGGGGAATTTTTTCAGCATCTCTGATTTTGACAGGCATAAAAACTGGTTTTTTTTACTCACCCGCTTTTAATGTCGGTTATCACTACATCTTCCTTTAATATGGTATAATAATTTCTGTTTTTGTATAAAAGATCTATGCAAAAAGGAAGCACTAAAAAAAAAGTCAGGCCACCGCAGCGGCAACCACGTCCCGGATCAGAAAGTAAAATGAAACCCCAACCAGTATTTGATTATCCTTTAATAAGGGGCAGTGAAAAATTAAAAAATAAAGTAGCCTTTATTACCGGAGGTGATAGTGGTATTGGAAAAGCCGTGGCCGTGTTGTTTGCAAAAGAAGGAGCCTCTGTAGCTATAGCCTACCTGAGTGAGGATAAAGATGCCAGGCAAACTCAACGATATATAAAAGAAAAATATAGATCATCCTGCATGTTGATAAAAGCCGATCTTTCACGGGAAAGTAATTGCATACGTGCTATCCAAAAAACGATAAAACAATTTGGACGGATTGATATTGTAGTTAACAATGCCGCTTTGCACTATGAAAATAAAAGTATTGAAACTATAACCAGCAAGGAATTGATAAAAACTTTTGCAACTAATATTTTCTCATACTTCTGGGTAACTAAAGCTGCATTACCCTACTTGAAAAAAGGAAGCAGTATTATCAATTCTTCTTCTGTAACAGCGTACAGGGGTAGTGGCTCTTTAATTGATTATGCTTCCACCAAAGGGGCTATTGTTTCTTTTACCAGAAGTCTTTCATCCAATCTTTCCAAAAAAGGAATTCGTGTTAATGGTGTAGCACCCGGGCCTGTCTGGACGCCTTTAATTCCATCAAGCTTTAATGCCAGCAAGACCGCTAAACATGGAAGCGATGTGCCCATGCAAAGAGCTGGTGAGCCGGTAGAAGTTGCTCCCAGTTATCTTTTTCTTGCCGGTTCAGATGCCAGTTATATGACGGGTCAGTTTCTGCATCCCAATGGCGGTGAAATAATAAATGGATAAAAGTTTTGCACAGGTTTTTGCATTGGCATGCTTTTGGAGTTTTAATTAATATCTCTTTTGGGGTGGTTCAAAAAAATCTGAGAGTATACCCACATTCACCTGATCTGGATAATACCAGCGAAGGGAGTACAAAGAGAAACAAGGGGTTTTGGTTTACACCAAAGCCCTTTTTTTAATGCCAAATTTGATTACCTGGCATCTTTCCAAATCAACTTTGTAAAAATGGCGTTCTTAAAAAAATCAACACATTTTCCATCTCCTTTTCCGGTAAAGCCGCCGGCAGGCGCACAAATAAAATTGCAATCTTTATCGTATAAACTATCGTACTGATCGCAGCAGTTGCTCGTAAATAAATAAACGGATCTTCCTTCAAAAATATATTCATTTACTTCTGCAGGTGGATTCCATTTGGACTCTTGTAAAATGCTGTTTATTTTTTTTTGGATACATACAGGTATTGTTTTTTTATTCTTACCGCATTTTTGATTCATTAAGGGCAGGGTTAATAATAGCAAAATAAACTTCATGGCATCGTAATAAAGGTTAGTGACTGGGTATATTTGCATTTCTCCGCAAAAAAGAGACCACTTGGAAAAAAGCAATTTTGTAGACCAAATAAGAATATTCTGTAAAAGCGGCCACGGCGGTGCAGGAAGCAGGCATTTTATGCGTAATAAATTTACGGCAATGGGCGGGCCTGATGGTGGTGATGGAGGACGTGGTGCTCATATAATATTAAAAGGCAACCGGAATTTGTGGACCCTGCTTCACCTCCGGTATTATAAAAATGTACTAGCAGAAGATGGAGAAGTAGGATCTGGCAATAATAGCTCCGGCCGGTCTGGTAAAGATATATTTATTGAAGTTCCTCTGGGAACTATTGCCAGGGATGAAATTACAGGGGAGAAAGAAGTGGAAATATTAAGCGATGGACAAGAAGTAATATGGATGCCTGGCGGTAAGGGAGGTCTCGGTAACAGTCATTTTGCTACCCCAACCAACCAGGCTCCGGAATATGCACAACCGGGCTTGCCGGGTGTAGAAGGTTGGAAGGTCCTTGAATTAAAAGTACTGGCAGATGTTGGATTGGTTGGCTTTCCCAATGCCGGTAAATCAACTTTGTTGTCAGTTATTACTGCAGCCAAACCCAAAATAGCCGATTACGCTTTTACTACTATTACCCCCAACCTGGGCATGGTGGATTATCGTGATGGAAAAAGTTTTTGTATTGCAGATCTTCCCGGAATCATTGAGGGAGCAGCTGAAGGAAAGGGATTAGGTCATCGGTTTCTTCGCCATATTGAGCGCAATCCTGTTTTATTATTCCTGATTCCGGCAGACGCTGACAATCATAAAAAAGAATTTGAAATACTTGTGAATGAATTGGAAAAATACAATCCCGAACTTGCTTCATAAGCAATTTGTAATTGCTGTCAGTAAAAGTGATATGCTGGACGATGAACTGACTGCAGCTATAAAAAAAGAATTGCCATCTGAAATTCCTCATGTATTCATTTCTTCCCTCACTAATAAAGGATTGGTTCAATTAAAAGATCTTCTCTGGAAAGTCTTAAATACACAGGCATTATAAGCCCGGCAAGAATAATAGCAAGAAAAAGAAATGCTGTTATGAACTTTTGGCAGCACTTATATTTTATAGTACGTTTGTTTTTATATAAACCTCAATTAAAATGAAGAAGTTTTTTATTTCAATGGCTTTGTTTTTCTTATTGGCAATCCGGTCTTTTGCCGATGAAGGAATGTGGCTGCCGATCCTGCTGGGCCAGCAGGTTTATAATGATATGGTGAAAAAAGGACTGAAGCTTACCAAAGAACAACTCTACAGTATCAACAAAGCCTCGCTTAAAGATGCGATCATCATTTTCGGTGGAGGATGTACTGGAGAAATAGTAAGTGCTGAAGGATTAATATTTACTAATCACCATTGCGGGTATGATGCGATTGCATCGGCCAGTACACTTGATAATAATTATTTGCAAAATGGCTTTTATGCAAAAAACAAGGGAGAAGAAATTCCAACCTCCCTTTCTGTTCAATTCCTGTTGCGGATGGAAGATGTTACTGCTGAGGTTGATAGATTCATTAAAGGGATTAAGTGGTGTGGACCGGGCAAAAAAACAAGCTTCAGTACTGGCTTCTATTAATACAAGAATGAGTGATGCTAGTCAAAATATTGAAACAAGGATAAGTTCGCTTTTTAAAGGCAATCAGTTTATGGCGTTTGTGTACCAGCGCTATTCTGATATTCGGTTGGTAGGCACTCCACCTGAAAGTATAGGAAAATTTGGTGGCGACACTGATAATTGGGAATGGCCCCGCCACACAGGTGATTTTTCTGTTTTCCGTGTGTATACAAATTCAGAAGGTAAGCCTGCAAAATATTCTTCGGAAAATAAACCTTTAAAGCCAAAATGGTTTCTGCCCGTTTCAATAAAAGGAGTGAAAGAAGGAGATTTTACAATGATCTGGGGTTATCCCGGCGGTACCAACCGTTATGAGAGTTCATACGGAATCAAATTAGCAACAGAAGTTAATAATCCTACATTAGTTAAGCTCCGTGATCTGCGACTGAAATATATGTTTGAAGAAATGAAGAATGATCCGGCTATCAAATTACAGCTTTCTTCATCTTATGCAAGCATTGCTAACTATTGGAAGTTTTTTGATGGTGAAACAAAGCAATTGCTGAAATACGATATCTATGGACAGAAAAAAAGCAGCCGAGGAAAAATTTATGACTTGGGCGGCCAGTAAACCAGAATATAAAAACATTTTTTCTGATTGGAATAAAGCGTATGATGCATGGACAAAATATGCTAAACACCGGATGTATATCAATGAAGGAATATTTGGCTCTCCGCTGATAGGCTTCGCTGCTTCATTAAAGCAGTTGGAAGCCGCCCTGGTAAAACCCGGGTCCACAAAATCAGAAATACAAAAAGCCGCTGACGCGGCCGTAGAGGCAAGAAAAGAATTTCTCGCTGAAGAAAATAAAAAATCTGATGAAAAAATTGTTGCAGCAGTTACTATGTTATACTACAAAGATGTTCCTAAAGATCAACAACCTATCGGTTTCTATGGCACGTTAAAGGATCAGTACGGATCGTTAGACAATGAGGCTACTTATAAAAAATATGCCGCTGATATCTTTAGTAAGACCATGATCTTTGACGACACAAAATGGAATGCATTTATTACCAATCCCGATGCAAATGTATTACAGGCGGATCCCGCCTTTGCCTATGCCAGTGCTTTCTATGATAATTACAACAGCAAGTATGTGCCCTACTTTCAGCAGTTCACTTCAACAAATAATGATTTAGGAAGGCTGTATCTGAAAGGGATAATGGAAATGGATTCTGTAAAAGCGAAAATGATGTACCCCGATGCCACTTTTACAATGAGAGTAAGTTATGGCGCTGTAAAAAGCTATCGGCCACGTGATGCCGTTTTTTATGATTATGTAACTACCTCAAAGGGAATTCTTGAAAAATATAAACCCGGTGATTATGAATTTGATTTACCTGCCAGACAAATTGAATTATTGAAGAAGAAAGATTTTGGCCAATACATAGATAAACAAAGAAACGATCTTGTAATAGGATTCATCAGCAGTAATGATATCACTGGTGGCAATTCTGGTTCGCCGGTATTAAATGGCAAGGGCGAATTAATCGGGCTTGCTTTTGATGGAAACTATGAAGCACTTAGCCATAAGCTGGCATTTGACAAAGACCTGAACAGAACTATCAGTGTTGATATCCGGTATGTACTGTGGTGCATAGACAAACTAGGGGGTGCCGGTAACATTATCAAGGAACTGAAGCTGATGAAATAATATTTTTCAATAAGAAGCATCTCAATTATTTGGAAAGTAAAAACCTTTTCACAAATCCTGAAAAGGTTTTTATTTGCCCTGTCCTATTAAACAGGAGGTACGATTTATTGCTTATCATTGCACAGCAATTTTACTGCTTGAAAAAAACAATTATCATACTGTTGGTTTGTACCTTTTTTGTCATTCCTTCTTATTCACAAAAGGCCCAGTTTAGCCTTGCAACAGATTTTACCGTTTTCCGTAGTTTTAAAAAAGAACAACAGTTCTGGACCGTGGGACAAACAGTTGCCGGCCATTTTAATTTTTCTGAAAAGGATGGATTTTATGCCTGGATTACTTATTCGGGGAATGGTAAATTCAGCAACCGGTTAACCGCTACCGCCAAAACGGTATTTACATCACCGCTCCTGCTTGACTATACCAATACCGTGATCATGCGCTTCAGGCATGTTTCCATGGGTTGGAAACATTATTTAAAAGGAACATTCAATAGCGAGGACAGCTGGAACTTGTATGGCTATGCCGGCTTTGGGTTATTGTTTGGTAATGTTGAAAATTTACATTCCAATTTTGTGGACACTACCGAATACTTCGCACCCGTGTTGAAAGGAAATGCCGATTTCAAACGACTCACTTTTGACCTGGGCTTAGGTTATGAAAAACCCGTAGGAGGAAATGTAAACATATATTTGGAAGCCCGGGTACTCATTCCTACTACATATTATCCCAGTCATTATCTGCTAATTAATAGCAACGCTCCACTGATAGGATCCATTAACACCGGTTTCAGAATTTTATTTGATTAATAAGAAGAATAAAAATAAATGTCCGCTATGCACCGCGAATTAATTATACGGCAAATAGGCTTATATAAACTTTTCATTCCGCTTAAAGAACCATTTGTCATTTCATTGGGGCCAATACTAAATGCAGAAAATATTTTAGTTGTAATTCAGACCGAGGAAGGTATCACCGGATTTGGAGAATGCAGTCCTTTTATGAGCATCAATGGAGAAAGTATAGACACTTGTTTTATTATTGGACAATATTTTGCAAAATTATTTAAAGGGAAAAATGCGTTGTCTATTGAAGATAGAATTACAGATATGGACAAACTCATTTACGGCAATAGCAGTATAAAGAGTGCTTTTGATATGGCGCTGTACGATATTGCTTCGCAGCATGCAGGCGTACCGCTTTATAAATTCCTGGGAGGAGAAAATAATAAACCTATCATTACGGACTATACCGTAAGCATAGGTGATCCTGGAAAAATGGCGGCTGATGCCGTAAAAATTAAAGAAGAAGGTTATCCAGCCATAAAGATAAAACTGGGAAAAAATGGGAAAACAGATGTTCTCCGGATCAAAGCCATTCGTGATGCAGTGGGTTCTGAAATTCCGTTGCGTATTGATGCAAACCAGGGCTGGTCAGTTGATGAAGCCATTACTACATTAAAAGCATTGGCCCCATTTGGAATCCAGCATTGTGAAGAACCTATCCCCCGATGGGCCTTTATGGAATTGCCTGAACTAAGAAGAGTAAGTCCGATTCCCATCATGAGCGATGAAAGCTGTGGTGATGAACATGATGCGGAAAGATTGATAAGTTTAGGAGCTTGTGATTATATGAATATCAAATTAGGAAAATCAGGTGGCCTGTTTAAAGCGCTGAAAATGGTAGCACTCGCCGAAGAGGCAAATATGCATCTGCAAATAGGTGCTTTCATGGAATCCCGGCTGGCGATGACGGCTTTTGCGCACTTCTCTTTATGCAGTGACATGATTGAGCATTTTGATTTCGACACTTGCCTTATGTTTTGTGAGGATCCGGTAAGCGGAGGTATTATTTATGAAAAAAATGGAGTGGTAAAAGTGCCGGAGTCAGCAGGTTTAGGAGCTATAATAGATGAACGCTGGTTAAACAAAATGGAAAGAATAATCATTTAGATTTTTTCTTTAATTCCGTTTTAACCACCGGGGCATTATCTTTCCATTCCCACAAATACTTACAGGCATATGTTCTGTAGGGGCTCCATTTTTCAGATATTCTCAACAGGTTTTCCTTAAATTTCTTTTTATCATCCCTGTTCAATTGATATAATTTTATCATGGCATTTTGTATACCCCAATCGTCAATAGCAAATACATCCTCCCGGCCAAGTGCAAACATCAGCAGCATCTCTACCGTCCACCTGCCTACACCTTTTATCTGTGTCAGGTAGATGATTACCTCTTCATTGTCCATTTTGTGCAGCTTCTTAGAATCCATTCCAAAATCAATTTCAAACTGCGCAACATTTTTTATATAGCTTACTTTAGCATTGGATAAACCAATAGCTCTTAATTCGTCAGAAGGTGTATCCAAAATTTGTTGCGGGGTGGGTTCCGCTTCTCCGTACAAACCAAGAAAGCGGTTATGAAGTACCGTTGCTACTTTGGTTGATAACTGTTGGCTCATTATGGAAGCACAGAGATAATTACAAATATTTTTTCTTCTTTTCAACTGAAAAGGCTCGCCATTCTGAATAAGCTTTTTAAGTTTCCTGTCTTTAGAAAGATGGAGAATATAGTGCATTGCCTGAATCCGGGTTTATAGATTAATAGGATGATGAAAGATAAAATTAGAAATTTGTTTGCATGAAACGGCAACCCTTTATCACAAAAGATGGATCACATACCATTTCAATTCCTGAGTGTAATGTTACCTATCATTCGCATCACGGAGCTATCGCGGAATCAATGCATGTTTATATTGATGCCGGATTACGTTATAGGTTAAAAACAAATAAAGATTCAGAACTATGTATTTTTGAAATGGGATTTGGCACAGGGCTCAATATATTGCTAACCTCTGATGGAATCCGAAAAAACGCATCAAAATATATATTATGCGGCTATAGAATATTTTCCTTTAGAGATGGAGAAGGTAAATGCATTGAATTTTTGTGAACTATTAAACAGGGAAGATCTGTATCCAGTTTTCCAAAAAATTCATCCATGCGAATGAGAAAAAGATTTGGCGATCATTCCTGGTTTTATTTTGCATAAAATAAACAAATCATTTGTGGAATACATCCCGTCCCAATACTTTGACCTGGTCTATTTTGATGCCTTTGACCCAAGAACCCAACAGGAGCTGTGGACCAGTGATATATTTAATAAAGTTTACAATATGCTACTGCCGGAAGGTATACTTGTTACTTATATCAGTAAGGCTGATGTAAGGCGGGATATGCTGGCTGTTGGATTTAAAGTAGAAAAAATACCGGGTCCATGGGGAAAAAGAGAAATGCTGAGGGCCCGGAAAGTGAAATAACGGGATATAAATATTGTCAGCACATTCTTAAAAATTTGCTTTTCCCTTAATCAAGAGTCCAGCTCATATCACCGCCCTTCTCATCTTTTAAAATAATACCTAATTGTAATAATTGGTTTCTTATTTTATCCGATGTTACAAAATCTTTATTCCCTTTAGCCACTTTGCGGATATCAATCAACAGTTGCATGATGCCCTGAAGTTTCTCATTGTCTGTATCATTTATAGCTTTCAATCCTAAAACATCTTCCAGGTAAATTCTAAATTCATTATGCAGGTGCTCAAGTGTATTCTTTGATAAAGACGTAACAGGAATAATTTTGTCTTTCATTGAATTTATAAGAGGAACCAGTTCAAACATATTAGCCAGAACACGGGCTGTACTGAAATCATCATTCAGAAATTGCGGAAACTCTGATAAAAGTTTTAATACGCGGACATCCTGGTCAGGATCTCCTGATTCATTTAACAATTCAGTGCTTTCCTTTTGCAATTTTTTCAAATTTTCATACGCATCCCATAATCTTTTCAATCCTTTTTCAGCAGCCAGTAAAGCTTCATTGCTAAAATCCAACGTACTCCTGTAATGTGTTTGCAAAATAAAAAAGCGGATCGTCATAGGATGATATGCCTTTCTCAGCAACGGATGATTGCCACTGAACAGCTCCGTAAGCTTAATTACATTATTATAACTCTTCCCCATCTTACGGCCGTTGATGGTGATCATATTGTTATGTATCCAGTATCGAACCGGTGCTTCATGATTGCAGATGGTACTCTGCGCTATTTCACTTTCATGATGAGGAAACAAAAGATCCATACCTCCTCCATGAATATCGAACCTGGATCCCAAATATTTTGTGGCCATAGCTGAACACTCAATATGCCAGCCGGGGAAACCAATACCCCATGGACTTTGCCAGCGCATGATATGTTCAGGAGCAGCATTTTTCCATAATGCAAAATCTGTTTTATCCCTTTTTTCTTCCTGCCCTTCAAGATCTCGCGTTGTTTCAAGCAGATCATCGATAACACGGCCGCTCAGTTTTCCGTAATCATGTGAAGCAGCATATTTTTTTACATCAAAATATACAGAACCGTTTACAACATATGCGTATCCGGCTTTGATAATTGTTTCTATCATCCCGATCTGCTCTACAATATGACCGGTTGCTGTAGGCTCTATTGAAGGCGGAAGAGTATTAAACTGCTGCATGGCCCAATGAAACAAATTGGTATATTTCTGTACCAATTCCATGGGCTCCAGTTTTTCCAAAATAGCTTTTTTTGATATTTTATCTTCCGCCTCCCGGCCTTCTTCTTCAAAATGCCCGGCGTCTGTTATATTGCGAACATACCGAACCTTATAGCCAAGATGCATGAGATAACGATAGATAACGTCAAATGTAACATAGGGCCTGGCATGGCCTAAATGACTTTCACCACTAACAGTTGGACCGCAAACATACATGCCTGCATGCCCATCAGTAATAGGCTTAAAAACTTCCTTTGTCCGTGACAGAGAATTATAAACATGGAGATCATTCATAGAAAAATGTTGAGCAGCCAGCACTGTACCAAACATATGACGGACTAGCAGCGTGGCAAAAAAATTGATGCAAATGTAATGGTAAATATGCTTTGCAAGGATGACAAACCCCTGGTTGCATCGGAGTTAAGAATTATTAAAAGGCCCAGTTTTTAGAATTCAGTGTTTTCAATTCTAAATCGGCAACCAGCATGTAATGATCGGAATATTTTTTTACGATCCGTTTAAACTGGTGAATATTAAAATGGTTGTCTCCAAAAATATAATCTATCCGGAGAGTTGGAGATATGGCAGAAAAGGTGCGGCCGATTCCAAATCCTCTTTCCAAAAAGGCATCCTGCATATCGCCCCGAACTTTAAAATAAGTGTAAGAATTGGGTATATCATTCAGATCACCGCAAAAGACTACGGGATAAGGACTGTCACCTAATAATTGTTTAATGATATCGGTCTGCAACTTCCTGTTTTCCACTCCAACCTTAATCTTGGAAAAAATAGTTTTTGAGTTAGAAACAATCCCTTCATCTCCTTCTTTTATTTTATCTATTTTTTCGTAATCAGTTCTTAAAAGTTGCACGGACTGCAGGTGCGTTGTATAAACCCTGATGATTCGGTTTTTTAACCTGATATCCACATGCACCAAAGCTTCAGGCAATGTAGGCCTCGGATAACGAATCAGTCCGCTGTCAATAATAGGAAATCGGGAAAAAATGGCATTTCCTGTAAAATGCTTATCCCCATCCATTTCATGAGAATAATAATAGTAAGGATAATGAAGACTATCCTGCATAAAATCAATATTATCATACCAGGCCGGATCATAGGAATGATAAAATTCCTGTAAACAAATTATGTCCGCATCCTGCTTGCGTATCTGCTCAAACATTTTTAACCTGGTTTTACTGCCCTTATTATTATTCCGTTTCATTTCAATAAAGCGGGCCACATTCCAGGTGGCTATCCGGATAACTTGTGGTTTTTTTTCGGCAATAAATCTTTTCGGCAGGTTGAAGGCAAAAAAGACACTGATACTTTTAATTCCCAATACCAACGCAATGGCAGATATCCATGCATATCGTCGTTTTACAAATAACCACCAGATAAGGAAACCAAAAACTATCAGCAATAAAAAAGGAAACCCGATGCCAAGAAAAGGGATGAACCGCCAGCTTTGCGGGTCAAGATAAGGAGCCAGGCAAGCCAGTAAAAAAAAGAAAACAATTACATAATTTATTAAAATCAGTACCCGTTTAGTGAAGATTCGAATTTTGCTGGCCATTATTGCAAATTACAAAAAACAGCCTACAATGATTGAGTTGTTGATGCCGCCCGGGCTAATCGTTACAGATGTTTTTATTGATATGGATGTACGGTTGGTAAACAAGCCAGTTTAATTTTCATGGCTGGCTCTTTTTAAAATATCTTTTTCTTCATCAGTAAGGCTTGAATATCCTTTTTGGCTGATCTTATCTAAAATTTCATTTACTCTTTGTTCGGTAATATTAGGTTTCTTATTATAAGGCGGTTTATCTGATTTATAAAACAATTCCTGTTTTATATTTTTCCCTTTCACCGGCTTTTCGGGATTAAAAAGATTGCTAACCCAATCAAAGAAATTATTCATCCATTCACTCCAGTCATATCCTTTACGAAAAGAATAAATAAATAAAAACCCGGTAGAAGCGCCGGCCAGGTGAGCAATATGTCCTCCAGGATTACTCAGGGGAATACTGGCTAAATCTATTATGAGGTAAATAGCAGTTAATACCCATATAGGAATGCCGCCAAACAACATGGGAAATATCCGGTACGTAGGAGAAATAGTAGCTACAGCAACCGCAATGGCCATCACCCCCGCTGAAGCACCCAATGCTTCTGCTACAGAAAGTGACTGGCTGAGACCCGGCAAAAAATTATAGGCCAGAATAAATGCCAATGCACCGGCAAAAGCGCCATAAATGTAAAGTGGAACGATCTTTCGATTGCCTGTAAGGTCAAGAAAAATATATCCGAATACCCAAAGCCAGAGCATATTTCCAAGAAGATGCCATACGCTGTCATGCGTAAACATATGGGTCAGGATAGTCCAGGGCCGGGAAACAATTTTACTTGCATCTGCAGGCAGGGTAAAAAGGCTAAGAATATTATTTTCGTAAAAATGAATTGCTTCTGAGCCACTGCTGAAACGGAGAAAAAAAACAGCTTTCAAAAAAGCGAGCAGCACAAATATGATCATATTTATAGCTATCAAAAGGACCAGCGCATTATTTGCATGAGCTAGTGAAATCCTTCTTCTATATTGTTGTTCATGATAAGCCATAGATCCTGTCACTGAAAATTGAAGTAATCCGGGACTAAGAAAACCCGGGGAAAATTATTACTTCTAATCCTCATTTTTTTAATACAACGTTTTGCGGTTTGATTTGTTCCAGATAAGAACAATTATAAATCCGGTGATTGCACCTCCCAAATGTGCGAAGTGGGCAATATTATCACCGCTGAAATTAGCTACTCCGCCAAACAGATCGATTGCCGCCAGTCCCAATACAGCCCATTTGGCCTTAATTGGGAAGGGGATAAACATGATAAATAATTGGGTATTTGGAAAGGTGTAGGCAAAGCCTGCCATCACACCCATAACGGCACCCGATGCTCCCAGGGCAGGTGAAGTGCCTCCTATCAATTTACCTACTGCTCCCATATTATTAGCCTGTATTGCATCGAGCAATTGCTCACAACGAAAATATTGGATACCCAGGTGAAGAAAAGCCGCACCCAATCCACAAAGGACATAAAAGGTCAGAAATCTTTTAGGACCCCACACATTTTCCAAAACCTTTCCAAACATCCATAAGGCAAACATGTTAAAAATGATATGAAATAAGGTTGCCGGCGAGTGAGCAAACATGTGAGTAACGAGCTGGTAAGGCTGAAATTCGTTGCTGGCGGATAGTACCTGTTCCCTGACCAGTATTTCATGCAATGACGCAGGCATCAATGGCCACAGCATCAACTTTTCTGTAATAGCAAATTGTTTATCCAATAACATTTGGGCAACATAAACCAGGGCATTGATAATGATCAGGTTTTTTATAATTGGCGGAAAATTATTGGGGCGGGTAAAACGAAACTCACTCATACGGCAAAAATAGGTTAAGACCTTAAAACGATAAAGAGAAATAAGATTACCCAAATATTCATGTCATAATACTATCAGCTTTCCTTCCTATGTAAAAAAATTTTGAGCCCATCTCCCAGCCCCTCAATATTCCTCTTAAACAGAATTTTTGAGTTTTAATTGAACCACATTTTCAATATGCAATGTATGCGGAAACATATCAACCGGTTGTATTTTGGTTATTTCATATTTCTCATCCAGTAAGTGCAAATCACGGGCTTGTGTTGCCGGATTACAGCTAACATAGACTACTACCGGGGCGGCCATCTCAATTATTTTCCTGACCAATTTTTCACTCATACCTGCCCTGGGAGGATCGGTAATGATGACATCAGGCCGGCCATGCCTTTCAAAAAAAGAATCGTCACATACCGCAGAAACATCTCCTGCGAAGAAGGATGCGTTATTTAAACTGTTAAGGGTGGCATTTTCCCGGGCATCTTCTATTGCTGCTCCAACCAGTTCTACACCAATGACTTTTTTTGCCTGCTTACTCACAAAAATGCCAATACTGCCTGTGCCACAATAAAGGTCATAAACCGTTTCATTGCCGGTTAATTCAGCAAAATCCTTCGTCACCCTGTATAATTGCTCTCCTTGTCTTGTATTGGTTTGAAAAAAGGATTTAGGTCCAATTTTAAACTTAAAATCTTCTCCCTCTTGCCCTGCAGACATATTTTCAATTACGTATCCTTTGCCTGAATAAACCACCGGCTCCAGGTCATGAAGGCTGTCATTCATTTTCATGTTAAGCGTAGAAAGAAGGGTGGTAATTGCCGGAAATTTTTGAAGGATATGTTCCAGTAAATCTCTCTGCCGGGGTTTATCATTTTCACCAAAAACAATATTGACCATTATTTCCCCGGTTCTGCAAAGCCTGATCTGCATGGTTCTTAAAAGACCTGTATGATTACGGATATCATAAAAAGAAAACTCATTATCAATGGCAAATCTTTTGATTTCCAGGCGAATCTCATTGGATGGCACAGCCTGCAGGTAGCAAGTTTGTATATCAACAATTTTATCAAAAAAGCCCCTGGCATGGAAACCTAAACCTTTGAATTCTGAAGTTAAGGCGGTTGAATGGTCTGGAAATTTGTTTTCCGATCTATTATTACCCTGATCTAGTCCCTGATTACCAGGCACAGAATCAATATGGCCGGCAGGAGTCCGGATAGGTTTTTCCTTTGTGTATTCCTTAGTACCAAACGTATATTCAATCTTATTTCGATAGAATTTTGTTTCCTCTGCTCCCAAAATTGGCATTATTTCGGGCAATTTTATTTTTCCGATTCGTTCCAGGTTATCCTTAACCTGGCGTTGCTTATACAAAAGTTGTTTTTCATAAGGCAACATTTGCCACTGGCAGCCTCCGCATACCCCGAAATGGGTACAAAAAGGTTCCAACCTTTCCGGTGAATAGGAATGAAAATTTATTGCATGACCTTCAGCCCAGTCTTTCTTATTCTTATTCAATTGAATGTCAACCACATCACCTGGAATTGCTCCTTCAATAAAAATCACTTTTCCATCCAGTTTTGCCAGGGATTTACCTTCGGCGGCGTAGTCTTCCACCCTGATCTTTTCTAATATAATTCTTACTTTTTTTTTCTTCACGCCGCAAAGCTAAGGGTTTGTAATTCCGGCCAGAGCTGGGCATTTAAACGGGAAGGATTATTTAGCAATTTGATTCTACCGTTGCAATGCAACACTTTTGTTCCCCTCGTGCATCTTCATCTTCGTAAACTTTGAATCTGTTACTTTTAAACTCATAAACCTTTTAATAACTTTACCTGATTATTCTGTCTCATGAAAAAATTATCCCTGTTTCCCGTTCTGCTTATTACGTCCTTTCTTTTTGCTCAAAATGGCTACCAGATAAAAGTAACTCTCAAGCCTTTTAAGAACGAATACGTCTACCTTGGTCATTATTCCGGAAAACAATATCCTGTAGTAGATTCAGTTTTGCTTAATGACAAGAGCGAAGGTGTATTTAAAGGACCAAAAGAACTGGGAGGCGGAATTTATCTCCTGGTTTATCCAGGAAAAGACAAATTTTTGGAACTGCTGATAGATAAGCAACAGCATTTTTCCATAATAGCTGATACCGCTAATTTATCAGCCAAAAAATTCATTAATTCACCGGACAACGACCTTTTCAACAGCTATCAGCAATTTATGGGGGTAAAGGGCAAAGCGATGGATGAGGGAACCAAAGCTTTAAATTTAGCGCAAACAGCCGAAGATTCTTCTGTTATCAATGAATCACTGAAAAAGACATCAGAGGAAATATCAGATTACCGAAAGCAGTTTGTTGGCAAGAACCCGGACAATATTTTAAGCATACTTATGCACCTGATGGATGAACCAAAAATTCCACCTGCAGAAAAGCATCCGGGCGGAAAATATGATTCTACGTTTGCCTACCGATATTTTAAGGACCATTACTGGGACGGCCTCAATTTTTGGGATGACCGGATCACCCGCACACCTGCCTCTTTATTTGATGAAAGACTTGATAAGTATTACAATAGCCTCGTTTTTCAACACCCTGATTCAGTTAATAAAGAAATAGACTGGATGCTTGGCTATGCCAGTGCCAGCCCGGAAATGACAAGATTCCTTTTGGTGAAATTTGTGAACCGCTATCTTAACATGAAGTATATGTGGGAGGATGCTGTATTTGTTCACTTATTTCAGAAATACTTTTCGTCGAAAGACTATGATTGGCTGACACCGCAGGGTAAAAAAATTATTACCGAAAGAGCCTACAATTTAATGGCAAACATCATGGGCAGTGCGGCTGAGAATATTTCATTGCCCGATACCAGTGGAAAAATGCAGACTTTATATGGGAATTCTTCTGCTTTTACCATTGTTTGTTTCTGGGACCCTACCTGTGGTCACTGCAAGGAACTTGTACCTGTTTTGGACTCCATGTACAAAGCCAAATGGAAGAGTTTAGGTGTAAAAATATTTGCAGTAGCCAAAGAAACGGAGGGTTCAAAAAAAGACTGGCTCGATATTATTCATAAACACCAGCTAAAAGGATGGACCAACGTTTATTACTCCCGTGAAGAAGAAAAAAGGCGTGTAGATGCCGGCATTCCCGGGTATACCCAGTTATACGATGCGCAAATTGTCCCCACTGTTTATTTATTGGATAAAGACAAGCGTATAATAGCCAAAAAGCTGACCTGGCAACAAACTGATGAAATACTGGCCTTAAAACTTAAAACCCCTTAACCCTCTTTGGTTCCCTCTCAATATTCACACTGAATATTCGTTATAAAGAAAAGAAAATTCAAACTATGAACATAAAATGGCTGACTGCAATTATTTTTTCCTTTACCTTCTTCAGCGCTTCGTCCCAAACCCTGTTCACTTATGGCGGTTACCATGCCGATGCAAAAGACTTTCTGAGGGCTTTTAATAAAAATAACCAGCAAACTGCTTCCGGCAAAAGCAAAGCCATTAAGGAATATCTTGATTTGTATATACATTCAAGGCTGAAGATCCGCGAGGCTTATGACAGGGGTTATGACACTTTGCCTTCTATAAAAAACGAAGTAATAAACCTGCGAAGCCAGATAATTGAAAATTATATAAATGATCCGAAAACCCTGAACCGCCTGACAAAAGAGGCCTTTCAACGAAGTCTTAAGGACATTCATGCCGCACATATTTTTATTTCTTTTAAAAATGCATCTGGTAATATGGATACTTTAGCCGCTCGCAAAAAACTGGATAATGTGCTGAAGCGGCTTGAAAAAAAAGAAGATTTTTCCATCGTAGCCCAGAAATATTCAGATGATCCTTCAGCCGTAACAAACAAAGGCGATTTGAATTTTATTACTGTTTTTACCCTTCCATACGAATTTGAAAATATCATTTATTCCACTGCGCCAGGAAAATATTCAAAACCATATACATCAACAGCAGGTTTCCATATTTTTAAAAATCTTGGAGAAAGAAAAGCTTTAGGCAAGATAAAAGTGCAGCAAATCCTGCTGGCATTTGCCCCAGGTATAAATGATACGGATAAAAAAATTATTGATCAACTTGCTGATTCGTTATACAAACGCATAAAAGCCGGAGATGATTTTTCAAAACTCGCAGCGGCGTACAGTAATGATTATATCAGTGCCGGTTCTGAAGGAAATATCCCGGATGTTTCTGTAGGACAATATGATCCCGTTTTTGAAAATATGGCCTGGTCGCTTAAGAATGGCGATGTCAGCAAACCTTTTGTTACGTCACATGGATTTCATATTGTTAAAAGAATATCCTCCAGGCCTGTTGTTACTAATGCAGCTGATAAATCAAATACTGAAGAATTGCAACAAAAGGTAAGAGCAACCGATCGTTGGAACACAGCAAGAGAAATTATTTATCCCCTTGTCAAAAGCAAAGCAGGGTTTGAAAAATATCCTTATAAGGAATTAGTACTATGGTCACTTTCTGATAGTTTACTCGACCGTAAAGCAGCGGGTATAGGCAGTGCCATGAACACGCAATCTCCTCTGTTTAAGATTGGCGATACCGTATTACGTGTGGCAGATTGGATAACCTACAGCCAGATGAACCGGTACTCTGCTGACAGAAGTAGTATAAAACCCTATCCAGACCTGATGAATGAATTCACAAGGACAGTGCTTTATCGTTACTATCGGGATCATCTTGAAGACTTTAATGATGAGTTTAAAAACCAGATGAATGAATTCAGGGATGGCAATTTATTTTTTGAAATTATGCAGCAGGAAGTGTGGAACAAGGCCCAGGCGGATTCCTCTGCATTACTGGCACTTTATGAAAAAAACAAAGCTGATTACAACTGGAAGCAAAGTGCTGACGCAGTAATCTTTTTTTGCTCAGACGAAACTTCAGCAAAAACGCTGTTCAATCAATTAAAAAAGAATCCATCCGAATGGAAGATGGCTGCAGAATCATTAACCGAAAAGGTGGTTGCTGACTCTGCCAGGTATGAATGGCAACAGATCCCAGGCCTGGGAAAAACAATTCCTTATACTGGTTTCATCACTCCTGTTTCTGTGAATAAAGTTGACAATACAGCCTCCTTTGCTCTTATAAAGACAGTATATCCCAAACCGGAATCCCGTTCTTTTAATGAGGCAAAAGGACTGGTGATGAATGATTATCAAACTTTGCTTGAGGAGGAATGGATAACCGATTTGAAAAAGAAATACCCGGTCATAATTGATCAGAAGGTATTGGCCAATATTTCAAAATAGTATGATTTTTAGCGATGCAGCGTCCGTAAACAGGAATAGCAATTTATCAGATTAATGTTCGCCGCATTCACATGTGGAAACTTATTCCGGGTCAGTAATAATTTCAAAAACCTACAGTTCCTTTACCACCTTTACCACCATCATAGGCCGGCCGAGGGTATAATAATGCAGTACAGGCACTCCATTTTTCTTGAGATCTTTCGATTGATGCAGCAACCATTCTTCACCTACTTTTTCTACGTCTTCATCTGTTTTACACTTCAATACTTCGTTGGCAAGCTCATCCGGCAGGTCAATGTGAAATGTTTTTGGCAATACTGTTAATTGCTTTTTGCTGTATATGGGTTTCAGACCCGGAATAATAGGAACTGTTATACCTATTTCACGGCAGGCTTTTACAAAAGCGTAATATTTGGCATTGTCAAAAAACATTTGGGTAACAATATAATCAGCCCCATTGTCCACTTTTGCTTTAAGATAATTAAGGTCAGTTTGCAGGTTAGGCGCTTCAAAATGTTTTTCCGGGTATCCTGCCACCCCAATGCAAAATGTTGTCTTATTAGTCGCTTTCAGATCTTCCTCCAGGTAAATGCCCGCATTTAAATTCACCACTTGTTTCAAAAGGTCGCTTGCATACTTATGGCCACCGGGCTCAGCCTCAAATGAAGTTTCATTTTTTGCTGCATCTCCCCGAAGTACCAAAACATTATCAATACCTAAATACTGTAAATTAAGAAGGGCATCTTCGGTATCATTAATACTAAAACCTCCGCAAATAAGATGAGGTACAGTGTCAACATTGTATTTGTTCATAATGGCAGCACAAATACTTTCCGTGCCGGGTCTTTTACGAACGATCACTTTCTCAAAACTGCCATCCATTCTTTTTTTATATACATGTTCACTCCGGTGATAGGTAACATTGATATAGGAAGGATTAAATTCCATCAAAGGATCCAGGTGTTTATAAAGGGCTTCTATGCCTTTTCCTTTCAGGGGAGGTAATACTTCAAATGAAATCAGCGTTTCCTTCGCATTATTGATATGGTCTATAACTTTCATCAGTTCTTTTTGAAAAATTAACAGCTGTTCAGTTCACCGGGTGGCAAAGCTAATACAGAAAGGCTTAATGAGTTAAAGAGATTACAAGTTTAAATCACCAATAATTAATCAAACTGAATTTTGTGATAGGTGCCGGTATTGTTGTTACCTGTTAAACCTTTTGAAATTTAATGCAGGGTGGAGCTCATGCCTTATTTTTGCTTCCCTATGTCCATTAGTATTTATGCCAAAAATCTAGTGAAGAAATATGGCAGCCGAACGGTTGTTAACCATGTTTCTTTTGAGGTACACCAGGGAGAGATTGTTGGACTACTGGGTCCAAATGGTGCCGGGAAAACCACATCATTTTACCAGGTGGTTGGGCTGATCAGGCCTGATGAAGGAGATGTTTTTTTGAATGATCAGAATATTACTTCACTGGCTATGTATAAAAGGGCAAAAATGGGCATTGGTTACCTACCCCAGGAGGCCTCAATTTTCCGTAAGCTGAGTGTGGAAGATAATATTAGTGCCGTGCTGGAGATGACAACCCTTTCAAAACAGGATCAAAGGGAAAAATTAGAATCTCTTCTTGATGAATTCAGGCTTCACCATGTACGCAAAAGCAACGGAGATGTATTAAGCGGCGGAGAAAGACGGCGAACAGAAATAGCAAGGGCACTGGCGGTTGATCCTAAATTTATTTTACTCGATGAACCTTTTGCAGGAATAGACCCGATAGCCGTAGAAGACATCCAGGCCATTGTTGCCAAACTGAAATACAAAAACATTGGTATCCTGATTACTGATCACAACGTAACGGAAACACTTTCTATTTGCGACAGAGCCTATCTTTTGATAGATGGAAAAATTTTCAAACATGGCACTGCAGAAGAATTAGCCGATGATGAACAAGTAAGAAAACTTTACCTGGGTAGAAATTTTGAATTGAAACGTAAAGATTACCTGCATGATGAAGCGATCCAAAGTGCTAACCTTAAGAATCCCGAAAATTTGGAGTCAGAAAACAAAGCCTTCCCCTGATATATCTGAGCTGTCTCAAATCTTAACTGTACACCCACCGAAAAATAAAATTGCATGAGCTGCCTTTGATAAAAGGGTATTAAGACATAATCCGGGTAAGCATTTCAAGCAAGCCTCAAAATTTTTTTTACCCCTTCCTCTTTTATATTCCCGGCTCAAATAATAAGCATTACGAGTTTAATGTAATTTCTTTTTTATCTTGCCGGCATCAATGAGCCTTTTAAGTCCTGCCATATCATCGCTAGCCCGTATGCGTTTCTGGCGCATAGAAGCGTGGAAGAATAACCCGCTGGATGCACAACGGGAAGTATTACAGGATTTGGTTACATCGGCTCAATACACCGAGTTTGGAAGACGGTATAATTTTCATGAACTATTCAATGTAAAAACTTTTAAGCAGGCAGTTCCCGTGCATGAATACGAAGACCTGAAACCATATATTGAACGCATCATGCAAGGTGAACAGAATATTTTATGGAATACACCTATATACTGGTTTGCAAAAAGCAGCGGCACCACAAGCGATAAAAGCAAATTCATCCCCATCAGCGAAGAAAGCCTGGAAGAATGTCATTTTAAAGCAGCTAAAGATGTACTGACCCTTTATTATAATTACAATCCTGATTCAGCATTATTAACAGGAAAGGGATTGGTATTAGGCGGAAGCCACAATATTAACCCGATGAACACAGAAGCGCAATACGGAGACCTGAGCGCTGTATTGCTTCAAAACACTCCCTTTTGGGGACACTGGCTCCGGACACCCGATCTCAGTATTGCTTTAATGGATGAATGGGAAAACAAAATTGAAAAGCTGGCCAATAGTACTATTAAAGAAAATGTAACTTCTATATCAGGCGTGCCTACCTGGACATTAGTTTTATTCAAACGCATTTTGGAAATTACCGGCAAGAAAACAATGATAGAAGTATGGCCATCATTGGAATTGTATATGCATGGTGGAGTATCCTTCATTCCATACCAGGAACAATTTCAAAAGTTGATTGGTAAACAAATCAACTACCTGGAAATGTATAATGCCAGTGAAGGATTTTTTGCCGCACAGGAAAACCCGGGCGATGATGGCATGTTGCTGTTTACTGATCACGGTATTTTTATGGAATTCATGCCAGTAAGTGAATATGGAAAAAAACATCCGCAGACAATAAGCCTGCAGGATGTAGAGACTGGAAAAAATTATGCGCTCATCATCAGCACAAACGGGGGTTTGTGGAGATACCTTGTTGGAGATACCATTCAGTTTACTTCCATTAAACCATTTAAGGTTAAAGTATCAGGACGATTGAAACATTATATCAATGCATTTGGTGAAGAATTGATTGTTGACAATTCAGATAAAGCCATCGCCATTGCCTGTGAAAAAACAAATGCGGTTGTAAATGATTATACTGCCGCTCCAATTTACTTTTCTGATTCTTCAAACGGGGCCCATGAATGGTTAATTGAATTTGATAAAGAACCTTCCAGTGTACAGGAATTTACAGAGGAACTCGATGCTGCATTGAAAAATATTAATAGTGACTATGAAGCTAAAAGGCATCGCGATATTGCGCTGGGTTTCCCGGTATTGCATTCATTGAAAAAAGGAACTTTCAACCTTTGGTTGCAAAGTAAAGGCAAACTGGGCGGGCAGCATAAGGTGCCCAGGTTAAGTAATGAACGAACCTTTATTACAGAAATATTAAATTTTCTGGCCTGATGATTTTCCAGGTTTCAATTTTAAGAATACCATTGCCTATTTTAATACTAACCACGATTTCTATATGATTGCTTTTAACTTTACCATGTGCCGTTGATTCATGGATATATTTAGATGCCAACATGACAAATTAAATACTTCGTCCAAATAGCATTTTATTTTTAAATCATCATTTGTATGACTAAATTATTAACGAACAAAGTGGCCATTATAACCGGTGCTGCCCGGGGCATAGGTGAAGCGATTGCATTAAAATTTGCTGAACATGGGGCTGATATTGCTTTTACTTATGTAAGTGACAGCAGTGCTGAAAAAGCATCTGCACTTGAAGAAAAACTAAAATCCATTGGAGTAAAAGCAAAGGGTTATAAAAGCAATGCCGGTGATTTTGCACAATGTGAAGCATTTGTAAATGATGTGCTGAAGGAGTTCGGAAAAGTAGATATCTGTGTAAACAATGCCGGCATTTCAAAAGACAACCTGCTCCTGCGAATGAGACCGGAACAATGGGATGAAGTGATCAAAGTAAATCTGAACAGTGTGTTTTATATGACCAAGCAGGTAATAAAACCCATGATGAAAGCAAGAAATGGCGCCATTATTAATATGAGTTCTATTATCGGGGAAATGGGAAATGCCGGGCAAAGCAGCTATGCAGCAAGTAAGGCAGGCATTATTGGATTTACCAAAAGTGTTGCTAAAGAGTTGGGCAGCCGTAATATCCGTTGCAATGCCATTGCACCTGGTTTTGTAGAAACCGATATGACCAGCTACCTGAAAGAAGGCGAGGCCGGAGACAAATATAAAGCAGGTATTCCCCTGGGACGTTTTGCCACGGCGGAAGATATTGCTAATACAACTTTATTCCTTGCCTCAGACATGGGCTCTTATATCACGGGACAAACGCTCAGTGTTTGCGGAGGTCTGAACATTTAACTTAGGTGGCAAAGGAAATTCATTCACTTTATTATTCTGCAATTTATATAGTTTGGCATATTTTAAAAAATGATACCGGGCCTGGTGATAAGCAATCATAAGGCCACGGTACCCGTTTAAAAAACCCGCACGTATTATATAAGCATGTATAAACGACCAGGCAGGACTGCCTGCCATTTTCAACCAACTTGTTTTTCTCCCGGCTTTAAAAAGCGACCTGGCAGCTATTGAACTAAAATTATCATTCCTTTTTTTGTGATTTTCCACGCTGTCACAGATGTAATGCAACAGGTCTCCTTTTAAGGGGAAGACAGCGATAGTAGACGGAACAATAACTTTATCATGTGGGTCGAAGCCACCCCACTGAAGTGAACGCTTGTCAAATAGCCTGACCTTCGATTCCGGGTACCAACTGCCATGGCGAATAAATTTACCGCAATAGTTAGCACAGCGATTCATTTTATACGCCTTAAAAACAAATCCTTTTTTTGCTCTGAGTATCGACGCTTTTAATTCCTCATCCAAAGCCTCATCCGCATCGAGACAAAGTACATAATCATGCTCAGCAAATTCCAGTGCTTTGTTTTTTTGAGCAATATATCCTGCGAAATGCTGCCTGTATACATAGGCTCCTTTTTCTTCTGCAATCTGAACCGTTTTGTCAGTAGAAAAAGAGTCGAGCACTACAATTTCATCGGCCACTTCTTTCACCGAATCTATACACCTCCCGATGTTTTGTTCTTCGTTATAAGATATAATTACAACTGATAATAACTCCATAAGAAAAGGTTATTAATTTTATTGATGCTAAAAATATTTTTTGTTACCCGGCCAGCCTTCAAAAACTACCTTTACAAAATAAAAATCAAAAAATAATTTTTAATGAAAAGAGGAAGGTTTCTGATTCCCGGATTATACTTATTATTTATCACTTCATTTTTTCTTCCTTTTTTTGTTGCTTTAAAAGTAATCGTCATGGGCCTGCTGGTTATTATTGCATTAGCAGGTAATTCATTAAAGGAAAAAATTTTTCTTTTTAAAAACCGAAAATTTTTATGGTTCATGCTGGCTTTTGCTTTAGCAATGGTTGCCAGTTATTTCATATCTGACAATCATTCCGCCGGCCTTCGTTTCCTCCAACTACGTCTTCCTTTGGTTTTGTTTCCGCTAAGCATTGGATTGATACAAATGCCAAAAAAAACCCGTGATCAAATCCTGCTTGCAAGTGCATTCATTGTAACCATTTCCTGCTTAGCCAGCCTGCTGTATGCCATTTCCCAATATTTGCTAAAAAATAATGTGGCCTGGCTTTACAATGACGCCCTCTCTTACCTCATTGGTCAGCAATCTATTTATACTTCGCTCCTCGTCAACATTGCTATTTACATTTTTGCATGGCACCTGTTGAAAGTTCCTTTATCCAAAAATTATCAAATATTGCTCATCCTATGCATCGTTTTTCTTTTTGTCATCAGCTACCTGCTTGCCAGTCGAAATATGATGCTAATCTTATACAGCACCGCGATCCTCTTCATTTTTTACCAAATATTAAAAAAGAAAAAATACGGTCAAGGAGCCGTTGCGCTGATGGTAATGTTGGTTGCCGGGCTTCTTATTTATACAATTTTTCCCAAAACGATCAATCGGTTCAAAGAACTTGCCTTTACGCAATTTAACTTCCAAAGTCAGGCCAAAGAAAGCCATTACGCAGATACACTTACCCCCGATCAATGGAATGGGGCAAATTTCCGCCTGGCTGCATGGCAATGTGGCTGGCAGTTATTCAAAGAGCATCCCCTGTCGGGTGTTGGCCTGGGCGACAAAAAAGATGAATTGTTTAACGTATATAAGCAAAAACAATTTCATTTTGCTATCGCAACACAAAAAAATGTACACAACAATTACCTTGACATCCTCTACAGCATGGGCGTTGCAGGATTATTTTTTTTTCTAACCGGTTGGATTATCCTGCCGCTTATACATTTTATCAAAAACCGCGATATACTTGGCCTGCTTATTCTAATCACTTTTTCTCTTGCCATGATAACAGAAAACTATTTTGACCGTAGTATCGGTGTTATGTTATTTAGCTTTTTTGTTATCTTTTTACTTTCTGTTAACAATAATTCATCTTCCTCCACCGGTTAATGGTTGTCTTCCGTATACATTTCAATAGCTGTCTGCGTTTCACCTATAAATTTTATTTCTCCGTTCTTCATAAAAACAGCCCGGTTACAATATTTCTGGATTACATCCATACTATGACTAACCAGGATGACCGTTTTTCCCTGTATCCAGGAGCTTTCAAAAACTTTGATCGCCTTTTCCTGGAATTTCATATCCCCTACAGCAAAAATTTCATCCAGGAACATAATATCCGCACCGGCATTTACAGCAATAGAAAAACCAAGCCTGGCTACCATACCTGAGGAAAAATATTTGATCTTGGTGTCTACAAATTCCTTTAATTCAGCAAACTCTATGATCTCGTCAAAAATAGCATCCACTTCTTTTATCCTTAAACCCAAAACAGAAGCAGATATATAAATATTTTCCCTGGCTGTCAATGCATGGCTCATGCCCACGCCCAAATTCATCAGCATAGTAGAGCCATTGATCTTTATATAACCGGTATCGATAGGATACACACCGGAAAGCAATTTCACCAGCGTTGATTTTCCACAGCCATTTCGTCCCAGTAGCCCGATACACTCCCCCTTTTTTATCTCCAGCGATACGGTTTTCAACACTTCCAGCTTTTTCTTCTTTGGAGAATTAAATAAATTAAATAAGCGTTGCTTTACTGTATTATGACTATCCTCAGTAATGTGAAACGTCTTACTTATATTTTTTGCCACAATGGCGAATTCAGTATTTTCCATGACGCTCATAACTTTTCGGCCGCTTTAGAACCCAGCTTGTTTAATAATAACAATCCAATCAATAATAATATAATAGCATAAGCCCAGTCAAAAAAGAACAGACCCCAATCCGGTTCCGTATGGTAAAGCAATACATTCCTGGCATTGATGATTATTCCTGCAATGGGGTTGATATAATCCAACCCCGGTAAAGCATTGCGAAAGACCTCCAGCTTAAACAATATGGGTGATAACCAAAACCCAATACTCGTTACCACCATCCATATCTGTGTAATATCATTTGCAATAATGTAGATATTAGAAAGTATCAATGAAAATGCAAGTGCTATCACCAGCAGGTTCAGAAAAACAGGAATAAAATACAATGCATGAAGACTATAACCTGTCGTATTCTTTTCAAAAAAATGAAAGAAAAGTGTAAACATCAACAGGTTAAAAAAGAAACCGATGCAATTGCTTAAAATATGCGAAAGATAAATTTCCAGCTTATTCATATTTGTATATTCATACAAATACTTTTTTGTATTCAGTATCTGAACGGTGCCGGTGGTGGATTCAACAAAAAAATTCCACATAATCAAACCGATAAACAGGAAAGAAATAAAGTTGGGAATTCCCTGTTTCATGATCAATTCAAATGCCACATAGTAGATAATAATATCCGAAACAGGTTTTATCAGGGCCCATAATAATCCCAGTCTGTTTTCATAATACCTGAGCTTGAATTCAATCTTCGCCATCAGCCACAACCGTTCCAGTTTATTCGAACGCAGGATCCAGTCTTTCACAATTCTGATTAACATCATCTTTACTTTTTTAACAACTTATAGGCCCTGTACGCAACCCTTTTCACAAAACGGTTTCGTTTCATCAATGCAATAAACTTTACTGATAATTTTCCATTGAATGGCAGGTTGTCAGCAAGGTGGTGGTCTAATGATGGGTTATCCAGCAAGATGCCTGGTCCATTAGCATTAAGCAGGTTAAATAATTCGGTTGCAAAACAAGCATAAAACATTTTGTGCTTTTCGCTGATATGTTGGTATAAACTTAATTTTTTTGACCTGGAGATAGTCCTGTACATAGACCCTGACCTTACCCTGTAGTTAAACAAAGTTTCAGGAATTACAATGCCGCCAAACCCTTCAGCTAGCATAGCGATCACACTTTCATAATCTTCATAACCCTGGAATAACATGGTAGGATCGTTTTTTCCCCCTGTCAGAAATGCATCACGTCTATAAACCAGACTGCTTGAATTAATCGTATTGTGATTCAATATCAGACGGTGGCTTCAGGCATAAAAGCCGGCCAGACATTATCCGAGTTACCAAAATATTTTACCCAGCAACCGGCAAAATGAACATTTTTATATTGCCGGAAAACCTCGGATAGCCTGTGTGTAATAATTTTCCTGTACCGTATCATCAGCATCTAAGAAATGCAAGAAATTCCCCACCTGCATTTTCCGCTCCCAGGTTTCTTGCTTTTGCTAAACCCCCATTTTTGATATCTATAACTTTTATATTTTCTTTCCTGCGATATTCATCAAGCTTTTGAAGGCTGTACTTTTCAGTACTCCCATCGTTTATAATGAGTATTTCCTTATCTGTATAATTACATTGAAGCAGGGATTGAATGGTTTCATCAATGTATTGTCCCATATTGTAATAGGGCACTACAATGGAAAGTTTCCCCTTTTTGTATATGATACAGGCTCAGGACGATTAATTACTGTGTGATTGCTTCGTATAAATGGAAAAATGGATGGCTTTTCATTCTTATTCACTAAAAGATTTTCAATCAATTTTATTTTTCTTTCATACACAATCCCCATGCTATATTGATCTTCCACTTTTTTTATCGCCTGTAAAGAAATGTTTTTCCGTTGCGCCTCATTCAGTTTAAGAATATGATCCAACTGGTTGAAAAAAGTTTCCGGAGTGTTATGATCAAACACAAATCCGTCAATGCCATTTTCAACTATTTCTGATTGTCCTCCTTGTTTCGACACCAAAATTATTCTGCCCATTGCCATCATTTCAAAAACAACATAAGGCAGGTTGTCGTTATCGCTTGGTATTATAACAACTTCCGCACGGGATAATCGAAAGCCTATTTCGGAAGGTTTTATTCTGTCTTCCATTTTCAGGAGTCCCCGTTCTATATAATTTTTATATTTCTTCCTGATCAGGTCGCCCATCGTAATTCCTTCAGGGTGGTAAACAATATCCTGACCTCCTATTAAAATCAAAGGCCTGGTAAATTCTCCGTCCCACAATTCTTTAAAATATTTCAACAACCTGAAGACACCTTTTTGCACAGTCAATTTTCCATAAAAAATAATTTCGTTTGCATTTGTATCGAATTCCGGCAGTGCTTTTATATTATTCAGGCTCCCATCAAATGGATTGGGAATCACTGCCACATTCTTATTGGTTAAAACAAATTTTCTTTCCAGCTCTTTAAGCATATACTTACTGGGAGAAATAATATAGCTGGCTGCCTGCAAGCAGAAATATTCCATTTCGCAGATCCAGAAATTAGGATAACGATGCATAGGTACATGATTATATTCCATGTACAGCGAAGAAGGTGAATGCATAGTGATCAGCACCGGCACATCCCTGCACCAATCATATAAAAGGAATTTAAATTGTAAAAGGTAATAGGCAATACCCTGGTATTCCTGCGCTTCAATAAGATCCGGCTGTCCCTCCTTTTCAATAAAATACCTGACGATATGGGCGAACTCATAACTAATATTTGTTACATGGCCCAGGAATGAAGAGGAGTTGGTCCGGGAGGTGTTGAAACGTACCAGGCGAATTCCTTCTATCGTTTGTATATGGATATCACTCACTGAAGCATCACTTATAAATACTGTAACAGCATGTCCCTTTTCAGAAAACATTTTCGCTGTAATGGCGCAATAAGTGCCAATACCGCCTCCAAAAAATGGAGGATACTCCGTAGTAAGCAACCAGTAGTTCACTCCTTATATTTTTTAACTTTATCACTGAATAATGAGCGGAAACTACGCTTGCCCATAATTACTTTTATGATGTGGCCAAATTGCTTATACCAGAGCGGGAGAATTTCATATTCCCTGAGATACCACTTATTAAGATCATAATATTCTTTTTCCTGAACACTTTTACTTAGAGATAGAAAATCCTTATAAAGCAAAGTTCTTTCTTTCCATAATTCAACTTCCCGCTCTAATTCTTCCTGGTCAGTATAGCATGGAAGAATATCTTTACCTGATCCAACATTTCTTTCATAAGTAATAAACTGCTCCTCTACCTTCTTTATCAATGAGAAATCTATATTATCATTTCCGGAGGCAATAATTCTTATAGTTGAATATTTATGGTCAGCCGAATAGAGATTTTGAAAGTCGGCCCGATTTTCTTTTAATACAGACAAGGAACAATTCTCTTTAGTTTGAATTTCATTGACTGACAAATCAAAAATGGGCAATTTTATATCCTTCAACCCCTGTTGATCTAAGTATTTCTGAAGTGTTTCAAGATTCGCAGGTGAGTTGTGATTTTGCGTCTCCAGGAAAACAGGTAATACCTTTTGCCCAATTAAAGATCTATTAAGCGATAACAGCATATAGATTTTGGGAAGAATTTGCTGCAGACTTCTCCTTTCTCGTAAAAGTGAGGAACAAATACTAATGATATATTGATTTTTTAAACTATTCAAAGTGGTATATAAATGGGGTGTAAATTCAACTTCACTAGCGAAAATTATATTGAATTTATAATACCCAAAATCAGAACAATCCTTTTTCTGATGTAATAAGAAGGAAGGCCTTATTGTATAATATAGTTTTTCCGGCATGCTCATTAATTATATCCCTCTTATTGAATATCCCTTACTGGTAATTATCCAACTTAAAATCCTTTCCCATGAATGAGTAACGGTACCCTTAAAATTATCAAGCACATTGCCATCTTCCAGTTCTTTCCTAATCTCTAAAGGATTATGCTCCATAAAAAAATCCTGCACCGGTTTTACTTTCGCCCAAAACATAGTACCTGCCACAAAAGCAAAGGATGTTGGTTTTATTTCATAATTTACCACCAGGTTGGACAATATTTTTCCATTACTTCCCAAAAAATGGCCTTCCTCAAATGGTTCATCAATTATGTAATCCCGGGTAGCTATTATTCCGCAATCGCCATTTTCTGCAAAAATTCCAATTGCTTTTTTAATATTATCAGGAGAAATAATTTTCAGCAGATCTCTTTTCCAGGTATTACTTTTCAATGCCTGCAAACTTTTTTTATCATGAAGAAACAGAAGATAGTCTGCTTCTATTCTCAATTCTAAAAAAAGCTGTAGCAATGCAAGTTTAGCTCCAATATCTTTACCCTTATTTGATGTGTAAATAATGTAACATGCAGGAAATTGATTTCTTAATGCGGCAGAAATTAATTTTTTATCCGGCGTTTCGATGCAAATATTAAAGAGAAACGTGGTTTCCAAAACAAGAAGCGGCTCAAGTTCCCTACTCACTTTTTCAAAAGTATCTTCGTAAAAAACATGGTACAACAATACTATTTTTGAATTATGTTTCATCAAAATTTAAAAATTAATTAAACTTGTTTGCGTTTTTTTTTATTTTAAAAAATCGAATTTTTTTTTCGTTGAAATATTTGTTGTTCCGGGCTAATTGTCTACTGAATCCCATTTTCCGATTTCATTAAAAATATCCCGGATCATTGACTACCGAAGGACTAACTCTTTTTCAGAATCACATAAAATTCCAGTGATCCATAAAGTGTATGATAAATCTTTTCAACTTTTAAATCGATCAATTTTAGTTTATTTAGTGTTGTAATTATTTCCATAAAATTTTCAGGAGTAAAGCAATATACGTGAGCATCTATGTATGTTCCTGTTTGATATTGATCCAGGACACTCTTGTAATTTTTTTCCAAAGCCACATCGGGGTCAATCTCGCCATGAATAAGGTTCCAGTGATCTATCGGGTTATTATGTGTTATTTGGGTTGCCATTTTTAAAACATCTGAAAATCCCGGACGATTATTTTTTTCATAATGTAACTGCAATACATCATATATATCCGTTTCCTTTTTGAAATGGTCAAAGCAAAATCTTTTGTCCGGTATGGCTAAATAAACATGGCCATCATCGCTAAGTACACTACCCAGATTATTTAAAAAGGTCACCAGGCAGGGCATGTGCTCAATATTATGGCTGGAAAAAATACAATTGAACTTTTCGTTTATTGCGGAATAATCGTTGTCGGGTATTACATATGTTGGTTCAACGATATTTTCAATATTGACTGTGGGATCCTTTCTGTAATTATCAACTAACTGATCTCTTGTAAAAACATCAACCGAATAATAGGAAGGCGACTTAGGATCGAACTGAGGTTTGTCCAACGGACCGATTTCCAGTATTTTTCCGGAAGAGTTCACCAGTGCTGTAAAGTCATTTCTTTCTTTTATATGGCAATATATTCTTCCCTCTGCTATACCATAAGTAAAAAAATGATCTTCCAATTCATCATTCGTCATTTCCTTAAGATCTTCATGCGCCCTGTATATGCTGTAATTAAAATCACAACGCTTTAAATACTCTGTTCGCATTCTATTTTTTTTTGACAGCTCCTTACCAGCTAAATTCATTATAAGTGTCATATTAGCTAACCATTATTTTACGTCAATTGTTTCACTTCAATTTGTTTTCCAAAATCATTGATTGACTCTTTCTGCCACTCATATTCAACTTGCGGTGGAAAAGCATATCGAACTTTGCCGGGATCAATGGATGGAGAGAATGCAGGATCCAGATTGGGATTAAAGAAAGGATCGCGGGAAATAACCGTTTTCCACTTTGCCAGCATGTACGAATGCTCCGTCTTAAATCGCTCCAGTTTTGGTCCATCAAGATCAAGGCCCCTTGACAAAGATTCATAATGAAATAATTGCGCAAAAGGTGTCCATACATTATTAAAACCCAAAGCTCCTACTCTCAGGCATAAATCAACATCATTATAGGCGACTTTTAAATTTTTCTCATCCAAACCGCCCACTGAAACAAATAGCTCCTTCCTTATAGCAAGACAGGCACCTGTAACTGCACTGTAATTTTGTACCAGGTTGAGCTTATTAAAATAACCGGGATCGTTTTTATCCCTTCTTAAATACATATGGTTCCCCGGGTGACCCTCATAAAGAAAAACACCGGCATGCTGAATTTGCCCGTTAGGATAGAATAATTTGGCACCTACGGCACCAACGTCTTTACGTAAACTCTGGCTTACCATCTCGCATAACCAATCCTTGTTTATTACCGAAGTGTCATTGTTGAGCAGGACCACAATTTCTCCTTTTGCCTGTTCTACTCCATAATTAATCATGGCAGAAAAGTTGAAGGGAGCCTTATATGAATGGACCTTAAGCTGCTTATATTGCAACTGAACATTTTCAAAATAGGAAAGTGTACTTGCCTCCTGACTATTATTGTCAACGATTAACACTTCAAAATTGGAGTAGCGGGTATTTTGAAATAGGCTATCTATGCATGCCGATAATATATCCACCTTATCTTTTGTGGGTATAATAATTGACACCAGCGGTTTTTTTTCCGGCAGCGTCCATTTAACCCTGTAGGAATTATATACATTTTCTTCCGCTATTGCATTTTGTCCCGTTCTTTCAAAATGATCCTGCAATGCTTTTAATCCAGCCTGAACTGCATAATCTTTATTGGATACTGCAATCGCTGTAGAACCTTTTATAGCACGCCAATGGTACAGCACATGGGGTAAATGATAAATCTGATCCGGGTTTAAATGTTCTAAGCAACGCAACGCAAGATCATAATCCTGGCTACCCTCAAATCCAACACGAAATCCTCCTATTTTTTTTATCAGGGAATGTTTATAAACCCCAAGATGACTGATCATATTCTGCCCATAAAATAAATCCTTATTCCAGTCCGTTTTGAAATAAGGATCAAACCGGTTACCTTTCTCATCAATCTTATCTTCATCGCTATAAATAATACCTAAATTCCTATTCTTATTAAGGGTTTCGGCAACCATATACAGGCAGTGTACTGGCAATTCGTCATCCTGGTCAAGCAGTACTACATAATCTCCTGTAGCAAGTTCCAAGGCACTGTTTGAAGCTTTGCTTATATGTCCATTTGTTTCCCTGAAAACAACTTTGACCCTGGGATCTTCTTGCTGGCATTCAATCAGCATTTTTTTTACATCTTCATTGGTGGACTTATCATCAGCTATACATAATTCCCAATTTTTGTAAGCCTGGTTTACCACCGAATCAATAGCCATCTTCAATAAATTCAGAGGGGCATTAAAAACGGGCATAATAATAGAAAATACAGGCTGATAAGAAAGTTGGTCTGCTAAAAATTCTATTCTTTTCTTCTGACCCGGTGATATCGTATCATATAAGGAACACCACGCCCAATATTCGTTTAATGAATTATCCTTCCTGTATGTTATAGAATCCCATATTTTTTTTCTTATCCCGGATTTACCTGTTTTTATGAAGTCCCCAAGGAACTCTTTATATATATTCAAATAACTTTTCTGAGGGTAGTTAATTTCTTTATACTTTGAAATAGCTCTGTTGAAAGCCTGGATAGTACTTAATGCTTTTAAATCAAAATCATGCAATTTAAAAGTGCATTCATTTATTGTAGGGTCAAATCGTAAGCCGTGGATGTGACCAGGAAATTTTATTAAGCTTACTATTTTACCATTTGAGATTTCTGGTAAATTCCAAACATCTTCTTCGTTAAAACCACGGCCACAATCATAATATAGCTTTTGCGCTATCAGCATTCCTTTTACCTCCACTATGTCTATAGTCAACCAATACCAGCCTGCATTTAACTTCTTCTTTACTAAATCAACAGTAAAATATGGATCAGGACCGTAAGCTGTGTATTCATGAGAATCAGGTAGAAATAAAATATCACTTCCCGGGTTTACAGTATACCTGTTCTTCCTAAGGTATCCCGGCATGAGATTATTCAACGTTTCAGCTTTCGAAGGGCTTATTTTTTTTTTTAGCCGGAAAGTCAATTTTTCTTTTAATACACCTAGGATATTTCTGTCTTCATATGTGTCTTTGTACCATCGGAGAATTTGCGATTGTTTGTGAATAAGGGTATTTAATTCCTCCATTTTATTTTTTTGATCCGCTAATTCTTTGGTTATTTGGTTATATGTGGAGTTGGCCAGGTTCAATTTTTCTGTCAATTCAGCTAAAGATGTTTGATGCATTTGTTTACCAACTTCCAGAGCCGTGTTGCTTTCCTGAAGCAGGTTATAGTTTGATTCAAGCATCTTATACCTTTCTGTGATCTGCGAAAGATTTTTTCTTTGCGTTTCCAGATTTTCCCTTTCCTGCTTTATCAAAAATGAAGCATCAAATTTGTTTTTAATAGATCTTCCGCGTTCTGAAAAATGATTTCTTAAAAAAATATAATACTCTTCATTTCTATGTGTATCTAACAAAATTTCCAATTCCCCTTCAACCTCACCTATTGCAAGAATTCCCAAGCCATGGCCAAAATCAAACTGAAAACTCCTGTACTGTTTTTTTAATTCTTCCCATAATTTAAAAACGCCAAAATTCCGTTCCCTAACGTTTATATCATGAAAAACGACGATAGCATCTGCTGATAGTTTAGGGAACCAATTCTCAAAATCATGCCTCACTGCATCGTAGGTATGTAAACCATCTATATGCAACAGATCGATTGATCCGTCAATAAAATAATCCTTCGCTTCATCAAAAGCAGATCGGATAAGAGTTGAAAATTCTGAATATTTTTCGTTATTATAATCCAAAACTTTACTATACACTTCTTCTTCGTACAATCCTGAATGTTCATCGCCTTTCCAGGTGTCAACACCATAGCATACAGCATCCATATTCAGTCTTTTAATAGCCTGGCAAAAAGAAAAATAGGATGTGCCGGTGTGCACCCCCAGCTCAACCGTTATTTTTGGCTTCAACACTTCAATAATCCAAAAGGCAAAAGGAGTATGTTCTGTCCATGCAGAAATTTCAAGGTATTCCGGCGTCCAGAATAAGGATGGCTTATCTAATAAATAATTCGTAATTGGTTTTTCTTTAAATAACACCTGCTTTTTTTTAATACGCTTAGCTAAATTTTAATCAACACAACTTGTTTCCTATAAATATTATTAAATAGAATACAGGAAGGACTTTTATTTTTTTATTCCGCATGAGGAATTTTTCTTACTAATTTTTCCCTTAACATACCTAACACACTTCTTGTTTCATAGGTCTTTTTGTACCATTCTATATTCTGCTGCTGCAATTCTATTTCGCTGACCAGCTTATTTATCAATTGACGGTTTCCTTCACTGCTGTTGTTGCAATCCGTTAATTTTTCGTGGATTTCCATTATGATTTTATCCTTCCCTTCTATCAACGCATGCAGCCGCTGAATTTCCTGCTCCTGGCGCTCAATAGTCTTTTGTTTGGAGAGTATTTCCTGTTCCAGTTTTTGATCAATAAGTTCCAGCGATTGCTGCAATTCTTCCAGCTTCTCTCCCCCGTCTAACGGGTTTGAGGTCATTAAAATTGAATGTTCCATAGATTCAGGTTAAGGTTTACTTTTATCCAAAACTCCATGTTGGTTGTATGCTGCCGGTTGATAAACAGCCGGTATACAATTCACGGTATTTCTTAAAATTTTTTTTCAGATCAAATTCTTTTTTACATATTTCCCCGGAATATTCTCCCATCACTTCCAGCATCCTCGGATTATTATAATACTGTAATAATTTAAGGATCGCCTCCTGCGTTGTATTAAAAAGATCTCCGTTGATCCCTTTTTTTACCAGGTCAATATTGCCGGTGCATTTACTTAACAATACCGGCTTCTTTAAAGCAAGTGCTTCCAGCACAGCAAATGATAAACCCTCATACGAAGAAGTGGACAAATAAATGTCTGAATCGGAAACGATTTCATGTACCTCTCCTGCCTTCAACCAGCCTGTAACCCTGATATTGTTAGCCTTAAACATTTTCTTATAGGGTCCATCGCCTATCCACACAAACTCTACCTGCTTCATATCTTCGAAATACATTGCTATCTCGTTAAATAGGGAAGGGTTCTTTTGTTTCTCAATCCGTCCGCTCGTAACGATCCTGAACTTTTTTTCCGGTTTTCTAATCACTTTATTTAGTGAATGGTCAACTTCTGTTCCATTATTAATGTAGCTGCCGGGAATTCCAATTTTTAAAAATTCATTTAACTCTGATGCTGAGCAGCATACTACCTGACCACCTAACCAATTTCCCAGTTTTTCGAATCGCTGGTAAATAAATTTTGCCCACTTATTTTTTGCAGCTAAAAAAGAAGCCCCATTTGGTGTATAAATAACATTGGAAACTCCGGCCATCCGGCAGGCTACTCTGCCCAACAAACCGCTTTTAGATGAATGAAGATGAACAGCATCTATCAAATGTTTTTGTTTGAGTCTTCTTACTATATGGTAAAGCTGTGTCAATGCCTGCAGGTCTTTTAGCAGATCTATTGACCGTTGTGCTGAATGCCATTTAATAAACCGAACATTTTTTTTGGGGAAATTTTTCTTCACGTTTGCTGCGCTCATTTCGTTCACCCTTTCACCATGCACCACAATATGTAAATCATCCGGCATGGCCTCTGTCAGGGATTTTACAAAATAAGCGATGCCGGAAGCAAAGGGTTCGACGATGTGGACAATTTTCATAACTAATAATTCATATAATCATCCATACCTGTTTTTCAAACAAGCTATGGAGTAGTTTATTTATTTGTTAAATATGGGTGGTGGTAAATTCTTTATCAAATCTTATCCGCCTGCATTCGCAAATAATCTCATATGGCAGCCTGACTTGACAAGACAATAGTGTAAAACGTTGCAGTTCCCTTATCCTTTCCCTTTTTTAAGCTTTAAAGCAACGGCCCGGGGTAGAATAAACAATATGCAAAGCCTTATATATGCAGCTATTTTTAATACAATGTTCGAGCCAAAAGTTTTTATCACTCTGGCCCGGGCCAGTACTTGTTTACTCTTATTTTTATAGGAGATTCCTTCTTTGTTTAATTCGCATACCACAAGAAATTGATCAAAAATATAAGATGTACTGATATCCGTTAGTTTCCAGAAGAAGGCGTAATCCTCAGCATATTCAAAGTTGGTAGGATAATACCCGGCTTGTTTTAATACGGATGTCCTGAACATTACGGTAGCATGCATAAACACATTGCGGAAGTACATTGCTTTTCTTATATCCTGATGCTGCAGGGGAACTATATATGAATAACTAAAGGATGAATCAGCATCAACAATCCGGCACCAACTTCCTGTCAACCCGGTGGCGGGATTCCTATCCATATATTTTACCTGTAATTCAAATCTGTCCTTGCTGCAAATATCTCCGCAATCGAGTCTGGCAATATATTTCGCATCTGTATTTTCTTCAATCCAGGATAATCCCTTATTAAGGGTTGCTGTAATTCCAATATTTTTATCATTATTGATTACAATAACCGGTTTATTTGTTTCCAATGACTCATTAATTCGTTCTAATGATACCGCATCCTGGCTGCCATCATCTATCACCAGCACCAGGAAGTTTCCTGAAGAATATTCAACACTTTTTAATGAGCTGATCAACCCAGGGAAATTATTATAACAAGGAATCAATAAACAAAAATCAATTGCTGAAAATGATTTCATAAAAAGCAAATTAAACCATTCGTCCTCTTTTCCGGAGATAATAATGCCATAGCAACATGGTGGCAACAGACCGGTGTGGTTTCCATCTTTCGGAAAGTTCCAATATTTCTTCCTTCGAGGTCGGTGTTCTTATCTCTTGTATATCTTTAAAGGCATTGATCATTGCCAGGTCGCCGATGGGAAAAATATCAGTTCTTTGCAAAGCAAATAATAAATACATATCCGCGGTCCAGTCTCCAATACCTTTTATACGTTTTAATTCTTTCCTTATTTCCTCATCAGGTAAAACAGAAAAGTTTTTAAGGATCAGTTGCTTTGAAATTATTGCTTCGGCAAGGTTTCTTGCATAACCAGTTTTTTGCCTGCTGAAATAACAGGCCTTCATTTCTTCATCAGTAAGGAGAAGAATTTTTTTAGGAGAAATGATAATTAATTTTTCCTTTAGCCTGACAAAGGCGGCAAGTGCCGAGGCCAGAGAAACCTGCTGTTCAAGTATAATATGAATAAGCGTAGAAAAAGAGGCAGGTCTTGTCCACACAGGCGGATAGCCATATTGATCAATAATAGTTTTTAGACACCGGTCTTTTTTTGAAAGAAGATCACAAAGAGAGGAAAAATTTGTTTTAGAAAATTGCTTTACACTTGTAGACATCATTTCTTTCGTCGTCAAATCTTAGGCTTTGACTTAAACTTTTCAATTGCCTGTTTGGTAAATGAACTAAGTGCCAGACTGCCGCTAATAGCAGCCCTTTCTATTAATAATTTATCCCAATGTTCTGTTCCATGCCAGAAAATTTTTTTCATTTCTGCCATTGCATCAGGATTGTAATGCATTAGCGTATCCGCCAGCCGACGAATGGATTCATCCATTCTTTCTGCATCGGGATGCAATTCGGCAAATAAACCTTTTCGTCTTGCCCAATCAGCATTTCGCCACATACCAGCATCAATACTTAATTGGGTAAACGCGGATAATCCCATCTTTCTTTCTATTGCGGGGCCTACAACAAAGGGCCCGATACCAATGGCGAGTTCGCTCAATTTTATTTCAACTGAATCCAGAGCAATAGCATAATCTACTGCCGCAGCAAGTCCTACACCTCCACCCGTGCATTTTCCCTGTATTCGTCCGATAATAAATTTTGGACAAGTGCGCATGGCATTAATAACATGGGCAAACCCACTAAAAAACTGTAATCCCTGCTCCTTATTTTGTATGGCTTTTAATTCATCAAATGAAGCGCCGGCGCAAAATGCTTTTTCACCACCTGACCTCAGGATCACCACTTTTGTATGCTCATCATTTCCCGCGCCGTGTATAGCATGAGCCAATTCTTCCAAAATTCTTCCGGGCAATGAATTGCTTTTCGGATGGGAAAATTCAATGCTTGTGATGCCATTATGAAATTCTGTTTTTACATTACCTTCTTTTATTTCCGTTTGCATATAGATTATCCTTTTCGTTTTACCATTGTTAATATAGTTGCAATACCGGCCAAAGGCTCATCCGTATCATCAAAAATCTCCACCAGCCATTTTACAATGCCCTTTGGTATATCATCCTCCTCCCTGGCATCCTGCGATAATTTTTCTTTACAGGTAAATCTTATATAAATTTCCGCACCCGGGTATATGGGTTTGGTAAATCTCAATTCGTCGATACCATAATTTAGCAGTACAGGATTCTTTTCATAGCTGTCAACAAATAAACCGGCAGCGACACTCATAATAAAATAACCGTGTGCCACCTGGTGCTCAAACATTGTATCCGTAAAATTAGTGGATTTGATATGTGCATAAAAATGGTCTCCGCTCAGGTCGGCAAACCGGTCAATATCTTCAGAGGTAATAACTCGTTTTTCAGTTACCAGTTGATCACCAATTTCCAATTCTTCAAAATATTTTTGGAAAGGATGCTTGCCCGGCTTTTTGCCTTTAGCATGGGTTTGATATACATTAGTGATCGCCGTAATGGTGGTTGGTGAACCCTGGATAGCTACCCGCTGCATGTAATGCTTTACTCCGCGGATACCTCCCATTTCCTCACCACCACCGGCCCGCCCTGGGCCACCATGAACCAAGAGTGGTAAGGGTGAACCATGACCCGTACTTTCCCTGGCGCAATCAGCATTCAGAATTAAGATTCTCCCATGATGCGTGCCGGCTCCCAGCACATATTGTTTTGCCATTTTATCACTGGCTGTAACAATAGAGGAACATAAAGAACCCTTTCCTTTTTTGCTCAGTTCAATGGCTTCATCCATATTTTTATAGGGCATGATGGTGCTTACCGGGCCAAAAGCTTCCACTTCGTGTACTTCCGTACTAGCAAACGGCTTTTCGTTTATCAATAACAAGGGAGAAATAAAAGCCCCTTTATCTGCGTCTGCATCTATTACTTCCACACTATCAAGCGATCCATAAACGATTTGAGAGGATGCAAGCAATTTCTGTACTTGTCCTCTTACTTCTGATCTTTGATGAAGACCTGCCAGTGAGCCCATTTTCACTTTTTCGTTGAGAGGATTGCCTATGGTAGTTTGAGAAAGTGAATGAGCAATGCCCTTCCATACATCTTCCATTTTATTTTCAGGCACAAAAATTCTACGGATTGCTGTACATTTCTGACCAGCTTTTGAAGTCATTTCTTTTCTTACTTCTTTAATAAAAATATCCCATTCTGATTGACCAGGTATAACATCTTCGCCCAAAACGATACAATTAAGCGAATCAGCTTCCATATTAAAAGGAACCGATTCTTTTAATATGCTGGCCCTTGATTTTAACATCAGCCCGGTAGATGCGGAACCGGTAAAAGAAATGACATCCTGCGAGTTTACATGATCCAACAGATCTCCTGCTCCGCCACATACCAATTGCAAAGCACCTTCGGGCAAAATTTGAGAAGCAATAATTTCCCGTACAACAGCTTCGGTTAAATAAGAGGTAACAGTTGCCGGTTTTACTATGGCGGGAACTCCTGCCAGTAAATTCACTGCTATTTTTTCCAGCATGCCCCATACCGGGAAATTGAAAGCATTAATATGAATGGCTACTCCTTCTTTTGGTACCAGAATATGAGTGCCCATAAAAGTATTGTTCTTGCTGAGATTATGGGATTCTCCATCTATGCAAAAAGTTTCATCGGGAAATTTTCTTCGCAGGGATGCATTGGCAAACAAATTCCCGATGCCGCCTTCAATATCAACCCAGCTATCTGACCGGGTAGCGCCGGTTTGATAACTGATTGCATAAAATTTTTCCAGATGCATCTCTTAAATGAAGCGCAAGTGCTTTAAGCATATTACCCCGCTCCCGAAAAGTCATTTTACGCAAAGCCGGATTACCTCTTTCTCTACCGTAATCAATAATAGATTTGAAATCCAATCCGCTTGTTGAAGCCACGGCAATTGCATCACCGGAAAAAGCATTATACAAGATTTGACCTTCTCCGTCGCCCTCAATCCATTTCCCTGTAATGTAATTTCCAAGTCTGGTCATAAAAACAAATCGTTTAAAAGATCGGAAGCCTGCTCTTTTTATTATTTTTTGGCTCACAAAAATACAAGTTATGGATATAGCGGGTATTATTGATACCGATAATGAATTTACCTTTGTTAGTCGTAATTCATGTAAGAACTATTTAAATGCTAAGAAAAATAAAGAACATTATGAAGGCAATTCAAGTAACGCTAACCGCATTTTTATTAATCAGCCTGGCAGCCTGTAATAGCACAGAGAACAAAGAAAAAGAATATAACTCCCGGGAACCGAAAACAGCAGCTGACAGCCTTTTGAAAGATGTGGACGATGATCACATAACCGGTATGTCAAAAATGGGACGTCTTACAAGAGCCGAGCAAACTACCCGACGCTTGCTGGATTCCATTGAAAACTTGCCATCAAAAGCCAGAAAGGCATCAATACCACTCAAAATAAAATTGGACAGCCTTCAAAAACAATTGAGCTATGCGGAAATGGCTATGAACAAATGGATGCAGGAATTTAATATGGACTCCGCTGTTAATAATTCGGAAGAAAGGATAAAATACCTGGCATCAGAAAAAATTAAAGTGTCGAAAGTAAAAGAGGCTATATTGAACGGGCTGGAAAAAGCAGACTCATTGCTGAAAAATAAATTTTAAGCATCCAATGGTTCTACACCAAACTGCCGGAGATGATGGAGGGCATGTTTATAGAGAAGGTGTACGCTTTGCTCAAAATTAAGGTCGCCAAAAAAGGGGTTTCGAGTAATCAAATGATCATCTTTTTCAAAAGCTTCAAAGAAATAAATAAGCTCTTGTTGCAGGGCGCCAATGGCGGCCTGTATCGTTTTATACCGGAGCGGAGCCGGTTCTTTACCAAGCAAAGGATTTAAAGTATTTTCCTTAAACGGCTTATCGCTCATCAAAAATTCCCGCATACGGGGCAGCTGTTCGGGATTTGTAATAATTGCATCCGTTTTAAGCCGGCCATTGGCATTTCTTACTGCATCACCACCAAAATGTTCTACCATCTGCTGCACAGACATTTTTCCCCAACGGGGAGGCGTGGCAGGATCCAATCGTTGTAAATAAGAAATAAGCTTTGTCCTTAAAAAGTTTTCCTTTTCAAAACTCATACTTCATTTTTTACCTGCAATTGATGTATTAATTCAACGTGTTTAACAAGAAACGCGGAAACTAATTATTCTTTTTATCGATCAGCGTACACAGGCGGGAAAAAATTTCATCCAGTCCTCCGATTCCATTTATATGAACTACTTTTTTTGCTTTGGAATAATGCGCAGCCACCGGCAAGGTTTCATTTTTATAAACTTCCTGTCTTTTTCTCTGGATATTCTCATCCGCATCATCACTTCTGCCTGAAGTTTTTCCTCTATGAACCAGTCTTCTTATCAACTCATCCTCATTCACCTCTAAAAAAAGTACTAAAGAAATTTCTGACTTTTTCAATTCCAATAGTTTATCTAATGCCTCGGCCTGGGCCACTGTTCTGGGAAATCCATCAAATAAAAATCCATTGGCATTGACGTTCTCATCAAGCGCTGAACTGATCATACCTATAACCACTTCGTCCGGAACCAATTGGCCTTTATCAATAAATAACTGGGCTTCAATTCCTAACGGAGTCCTCAACTGTCTTTCTTTCCTTAGAAGGTCGCCGGTAGACAGGTGTACAAACTTGTATTTTTCTACCAACTTTTCTGATTGCGTTCCCTTTCCGCTTCCAGGGGGGCCAAACAGGATAACATTAAACATTCTCACAATTTAATCTTGGTGAGCGACAAATATAATGTAGCGGGCTTAATAATCCCTAGTTAGAAGGTTTTTGCTTGAATTTTCCATAATGGGAATAATTTGTTAAGCCGCCGTATTTATCAGGCATCAGACAAACCATCCAAACAAGCTTATCGTAAATTTGTTAAACAATTAAATCATGACAGTGACGAGAACCATACTGATACTATTATTTGCCGGCATGTTGCAACAATGCAGCTATTCCCAATCCAATTCACCCACAACAAAAAAAGAAATTATGGACAATACCCAAAAAAAGCATCCTGTTTATTCCAATACTGATACAAGCAAGGTAGATATTAGCAACAGTGAATGGGAAAAAATATTACCAAAAGATGTGTACCGGGTGGCCCGGCAAAAAGGTACGGAAAGACCCTGGACAAGCCCTTATGAAACTTTGAAAGATAAGGGAACTTATTATTGCGCTGTATGTGGTAATGCACTTTTTCAAAGTGATACAAAATTTGAGAGCGGATGCGGATGGCCCAGCTTCTATGAGCCCATCAGCAAAAGCAGTATCATTTATACTCCGGATAACACACTCGGGATGTCGAGGACAGAGGTAGAATGCGGCCGTTGCAAATCTCACCTGGGGCATGTATTTGATGATGGTCCTCCTCCTACAGGTCTGAGATATTGTATCAATGGAGTGGTTCTCGATTTTGAAAAAGCAAAGCAAGCGGAAAAGCAATACAATCAGAATCCTAAATAAAGATTGAATTTTTTAAGGTTACTTATATGCTCCCTTTAATCAGGGAGTTTTTTTTTATGACTAACAAAAAAGACAATGAAATCATGTCCATTCCTTTGAAGATTTTTAACATTGAGACAAGATGATACGGGCAGTTAATGCCTTCGTGGTAACTTGGTATTTGCATGAATCAATCTACTTTTGCGGCAACATAAAACCCGGGTTAAATAACTGAAGAATTAAATTACAGGAATGAAACTATCACATTTATCTGAAACATTAATTGGATCTGAAATAGTAAAATTGGGTGGCGAGATCAGGGAAAAGATCCGCCAGGGCGAACACATTTATAATTTTACGGTTGGGGATTTTGATCCTTCCCTTTTTCCAATTCCCAAAGAACTGGAAGATGCTATTATTGATGCTTACCGAAAACATTTTACAAACTATCCTTCTGCTGAAGGAAATCCTGATCTGCGAGAAGCAATTGTATCCTTTACAAAAAAAATGGAAGGTCTGGATTATAATATAAATGAAGTATTGGTAGCTGCAGGAGGCAGGCCTTTGATCTATGCTGTCTTTCGTGCCATCTGCGATAAAGGGGATAAGATAATTTATGCTGTACCGAGCTGGAACAATAACCACTATACTCATTTTGTGGAGGGAGAACACAGAGTAGTAGAAGCAAAGGCTGAAAATAACTTTATGCCATCGGCAGACGATATAAGACCTTATGTAAGGGAAGCCAGCCTCATTGCTTTATGTTCACCTCAAAATCCCACAGGTACTACATTCAGGAAACATGATCTGGAATCCATTTGCGACCTGGTTTTGGAAGAAAATAAGCGGCGGGGGGAAAATGAAAAAAAATTGTATGTCATGTACGATCAAATGTACTGGCATCTCACTTATGGAGATATTGTGCATTATAATCCCGTTTCTCTGCGAAGCGGGATGCGTGACTTTACAATATTCATTGATGCCATCAGTAAAGTATTTGCTGCCACTGGTGTAAGAGTAGGATGGAGCCTGGGTCCTTCGGCCATCATCAATAAAATGAAAGCGATACTTACGCATGTGGGTGCCTGGGCCCCTAATGCCGAACAAAAGGCGGTTGCCGGCTACCTTGGCAAATCCGATAATATTAATGACTGGCTTTCTAACTTTAAAAGGGAGATTGAAGAAAGGCTTCGGATTATATATGACGCTTTTGTATTATTAAAAAATGAGGGTTTAGCTGTAGATGCAATTGCACCCGAAGCAGCTATTTATCTTACTATAAAAATTGATCTTACAGGCAAAAAAACAAGTTGGGGAAAAGCATTGGTTGAACAAAGTGATGTAACAAATTATATATTAAATGAAGCAAGCCTGGCTGTGGTTCCTTTTTATGCATTTGGGGCCAGTCGCAATTCCGCCTGGTACAGGCTGAGTGTTGGAACTTGTAAAAAAGAGGAAATACCTGAAATGATAGGGAAGCTGAGGGCCGCTTTAAAAAGCCTGGTTTGATATTTTATAGATGGTCTTAAAAAGAAAAGGAAAGAATGAATCATTCTCTCCTTTTATAATTTATTAAAAAATCAGCACTTCAATTTTTATTGATCAGAAATCGAAACTTCTTCAATTCAGAGAATCGTATAGCATTTAAAATCTTCTTATAATTAGATGTGATATGATTGCGATTGACCAATTCATGAGCCATGCAAAATTGTTCATCAGATTCCGTACATCGTAACATATCATTCAGGCATTCTACTTCCTGCTCAATGGCCTGTTTACTCATGAATTCACTTTTCAATAATACTAACAAATCACGGTTTGGTATTTTCATCTCACAAAAATTTTAATATCCGGACATCCCTTTATGACTTGGACAACCACAATTGCTGCCCTTACCTGACCCTGAATAATAATTACGACTACAGGAAGTAATAAATATGATTCCGGACAACAAAAATAACAGAGAAATCCTATTAATGTTCTTCATATTTTGAATTTCTAAATTATAACTATTTTACGTAGTAATTAGTATGCTTTTGGTTGAAAACTAAGAAAAATTAACATGACTCATGATCAGCCAGTAAAAGATACAGGGAAACCACGCATACTGATTGCCCCGCTTGATTGGGGATTGGGCCACGCTACCCGTTGTATTCCTGTAATTTATGAGCTTTTGAAGGAAGGCTGCCAGGTTTGGATCGCCGGGGAAGAACCCCAGGAATCAGTATTGAAAAATGAATTTCCCAACCTCCCTTTTCTGGCCCTGAAAGGATACAGGGTGGTTTATGGCAACTCCGTGCTCAGACTTATAATGTCAATTTTTTTGCAGATTCCCCGCTTATTGACAAGTATCAGGAATGAAAATGCCTGGCTGAAAAGAGCAGTAGATGAATATCAGTTTGATTTCATCATTTCAGATAACCGGTATGGCTTATATCATCCTGAAGTTCCTTGTGCCATCATTACCCACCAGCTATCTGTCAAAACATTTGGAAGGTGGAGTGATCAATTTATTCGAAAAATAAATTATCGTTTTATTAATCGCTTTTCGCAATGCTGGGTACCTGATGAAGAAAAAGAGAATGGCCTTGCCGGCGAATTATCTCATCCGCATTCCTTACCCGCTATTCCTGTTTTTTACCTGGGAATACTCTCCAGGTTGAAAAAGATGAACATCCCCGTAAAAAAAAATTATTTATTTATTTCTTTATCAGGGCCTGAACCTCAACGGACCATTTTAGAAAACATTATAATCAGAAATATTGCCCATTATGAAGGTACAGCCTGTATTGTAAGAGGATTGCCCGCAAGTTCTTCTCTTATTCCTTCTACAAACGATATACACTTTTATAATCATCTGGCAACTGAAGAATATAACATGGAAATGCAGAGCGCAGACTATGTGATCAGCCGTAGTGGTTATTCTACAGTTATGGATATTTTAACTCTTGGAAAAAAATCTATCCTGATCGCCACACCTGGTCAAACAGAACAAGAATATCTTGCCAGCCATCTGGCTCAAAAGAAAATTGCTTTCACTTTACCTCAGGAAAATTTTTCTTTACCGGGCGCATTGCAATTGGCAAAAGGATTTAAGTATGAAATAAAAGAAATTGGCATCTCTTCTCAACTCAGTGCTACACTCCAATCTTTTTTACATTTAAAAAAGACTGGAAAAAAATAATTCAAATACCTTTTAATTTTACAACATGAATAGTGAAACCGGTAAATGGATTATGGTGATAGGATTGCTAATCGTAATTACGGGAGGCCTCATCTATTTTTTTCACGACAAACTAAACTGGATCGGGCGTCTTCCTGGTGATATACGGGTGGAGAAAGAAAATTTCAGATTTTATTTTCCCATTACGACAATGATCATATTCAGCGTACTGGTAACCGTGGTGATACATATTATTAAACGTTTCTTTCACTAATAACAACATGTCCATTCTACCCTTCTTTGATGATTGCGGTATTAAAATAAAGAGCTATGAGGCGGTTCATGGCGGCGATATCAACACTTCCTTTTGTTTACACGGCACCGATACCAAATATTTTTTAAAAATTAATGATGCAGGGCATTATCCGGGAATGTTTGATAAAGAATGGCACGGGCTGAATGCCTTATCCATTGTGATATCGGATTCCGAACAAATGAATAATCTTACAGTCCCGCGAACCATTAAGAAAGGAATAATAAACCAACAACAATATTTATTGCTCGAATGGATAGATACCGGGAAACCCAATATACATTTTTGGAAAAGATTTGGGGAAGACATGGCCCGGCTGCATCAAAAAAGTCAACCTTATTTTGGATGGGAAGAAAACAATTATATTGGAAGCCTGAATCAAATCAATTCGATATGTGATACCTGGCATTTGTTTTATGAACAAAACAGGATCACCCCTTTGGTAAGAAGGCTGGTAAACGACGGCGTTTTTTCAAATCAGGATTTAGCTGATGCTGAAACGTTTTGTAAAAAAACGGAAGGGCTATTTCCTGATGAACCATCATCCTTACTACATGGTGATTTATGGAGTGGGAATTATAAAATAAATTCTACCGGATATCCTGCCATCTTTGATCCTGCAGTTTATAATGGCCACCGCGAAATGGATATTGGCATGACAAAACTTTTTGGAGGTTTCGATGACCAGTTTTACAAAGCATATAATGAAGTTTATCCCCTGGAAAAAAATTGGCAAAAACGCCTGCCGCTTACGCAACTATATCCCTTATTGGTTCATGCCATTTTGTTTGGAGGGCATTATGTAATTAAGGCAAGAAACATAATAAAGCAGTTTGTATAACAATTACGCCGGTTGGATTTTAAAATTTACAAGAATATACAACCTTCAATTAATCATTTAATAAATCCCTTTCGGCATAATATAATTGGCTATCAGGAGAACAATTGCTACTTTAAATTTTACAAAATTTTCATTATGAAGAAAGTCAGATGGGGAATATTCAGCACTGCCAGGATAGGGCGGGAAAAAGTAATACCTGCTATACAAGCAAGCCAATTTTGTGAAGTGGCAGCCATTGCTTCAGCCAATAACGAAGAAGCTCGACAGATAGCTAAACGTCTTCATATTCCTGTTGTTTACGACTCATATGAAAAATTACTAACCGACCCGGAGATAGATGCAGTTTATATTCCGCTGCCAAATCATTTGCATGTGGAATGGGCTATTAAATCATTGCAATCCGGGAAACATGTATTGTGTGAAAAACCGATCGGGCTTTCATCTGATGAAGCAAAAAAATTGCTGGACGCCTCGGAACAACATCCTCATTTGAAAATTATGGAAGCTTTTATGTATCGCTTTCATCCGCAATGGGTATTTGCAAAAAAGATGGTGAAAGAAAAAAAGATCGGTGAATTAAAAACTATTCAATCCTTTTTTTCCTATTTCAACGCCGATCCCAATAATATCCGTAATCAAAAAGAGACCGGCGGCGGTGGGCTTATGGATATAGGATGTTATTGCATTTCACAATCAAGGTTCATATTTGACAGAGAGCCTGTGCGGGTTTTCGGTTCAGTTGAATATGATCCCGTTTTTCAAACAGACCGTATGGCATCCGGCATCCTTGATTTTTCTACAGGCGAGGCAACATTTACCTGCTCTACCCAATTATCACCTTACCAGCGAGTAAATATTCTTGGCACCCAAGGCAGGATTGAAATAGAAATTCCTTTTAATGCGCCATTGGCTGAACCGACCAGGTTATGGCTGCAAATAAACGGGGAAAAAGAGGAAATCATTTTTGAGCCGGCTAATCAATATACAATCCAGTTTGATCTATTCTCAAAGGCGATTATAAACAAATTAGCGGTTCCCACCCCGCTGGAAGATGCGGTTAACAATATGAAAGCAATTGAAGCCATTTTTAAAAGCGCAATGGAAAACAAATTTGTAATGATGTAAACACCAAGAAAAAGATTCCATTTTACTCCGGGTTACGTAACATTTTTATACTATTAGCCAAAGACCGGAGATGATGGTAGGTGCCTTTCCATATATGTCCCTTTAAAGCTGTTTTCCGGTCCGGTCTGGTGTCCAGCCCCTCATCGTACCAATCGCCATGTTCATGGTCAATCAGGTACGTATCAATGTATTTCCACATTAATTTAAATTTTTCATAATAACGCATCGGGTCATTGGGAAAATGATCCGCCATGAGTAATAAAGTATTTAAACCTTCTGCCTGTGTCCACCAGTTCTTGCTATCTCGTATTATGGTAATCCCCTTTTTATTTTTGAAATAATATCCCTCATCATAAAATCCACCTTTTTTATTATCCCAACCGTTTCCAAGTGCCTGGTCAACCATAAGTTTTGAAATTCTCATGGTGGTTGTATCGTTCTTTAAACCCAGGGTGTGGGAAGCTTCCAGCATCAGGTAAGCAGTTTCAACATCGTGACCGAAAGAAACATGATCAATGTTACGGTGTTTTAATATTATGGCTTCAGAAGAATCCCTGAATGAAACAGGTGTCCAGTCGGGTTGTAAAAAAAGTACCAGGTTTCCTTTATCGTTTGTAATAACATCCCGAACCAACAGAAGCATTTCTTCCAATCGTTTTCTGAGATGCGGATCAGGCCATACTGCATAAAGCTCTGTAAAAGCCTCCAGCAAGTGAATGGAAGTATTTTGATCCTTATAGCCTATTGTGGAAGTAGAAGGAACTTCTGAGGTTCTTTTAATTGGTGTGCCATCATTATGCAAGTTTTGGTAATACCCTTTATATATTGGATCATACGCATGTTTATCCAGCCACCAAAAGCCATTTCTTGCCAGGTTGAGAGCATTAGTATCGCCGGAGGCACGATACCAGGCTGCAGAAGCATATATACCGAAAGCATTTCCGTAAGTTACTTTTTCAGTACTGTCTTTTACTTTACCCTGGCGGTCAACCAAAGTATAAAATCCCCCATTAATCTTATCCCACATTACATCTTGCAAAAAGGAAAATCCATGCTTTGCGCATTCTTTATAATAAATATCCTGCGGGTATAGCTCTGAAGCAATTGCATTGGACCACACATGTCTTGCCTGGGTTACTATCATCTTATCCTGGTTTCCTGTTGGACGGAAATCATATGTGAATGTGCTGAGAAAGCCCCCGTATAAACTGTCCACACTTTTGGGATACCATTTATTCAGTAACTCTATACGTATAGACCTTTCCATTGTTGCAGCCAGTTGCATTCGTTCTTTAGTCACCTCCTTTTTTGCAACAGCATGTTTTTGAGCAGTCCCGGCAAAGGAAAATAATAACATGAAGGCAATTGGGGATTTTAGCAGGAATCGCATAATGAACTTCATTTTATTAAAGGTAAATTAAGAAGGTGTAAAACGACCAGGGTAATATGTAATTCGAAAAAGCCTCCATTCCAGGTTCCGATGAGTTCTTTTGCTAATTTAAAAGGACTTTTAATTATAATAAGGACTGATCAAAACATAAACGATAACACCGGTTACCGCTACATAAAACCAGACAGGCCAGGTGATGCGGGCCAGTTTTTTATGGCGGGGGTATTCTCCTATCAGTCCCCGGTAGGCCGTGAACAAGATGAAGGGAAGAATAATACCTGCTAAAGGAATATGAGTTAACAGGATAATATAGTAAATCATTTTTATTGTTCCCTCACCCCCAAACTTTGTTTCCCCGGCCAACAGGTGATGACAGATATAACTTACGAGGAAAAGAATTGATAGCAGCATAGCTGTTATCATCATCTTTTTATGCAAAACATATTTATTATTTTTCACCGCAATTAAAGCAATTACCAATAATAAGGCTACTACGGAATTAATAATGGCATTGGCTTTGGCAAAAAGATGTACATCAAATCCTGTGTCAACATTCAATTTTATCCGGCTTAACAAAATGATTGTGGCAAATACAATAATTGAGAATGTGATGATGAGCACAGAAGCTTTGCCATCATTTTTTTTCCAAGCGGGCGTCAGCATTTTTATCTTTTTTTCGAATGAAGTAAAATAAAAGCGCCACAGCGGCAATATGCTACCAGGAAAACAATTGCTATCAACTCAAGTTTTCCTGACAGAAAAACTTTTCTGGCTAGGATCTTTTTCCATGGTCAGATAAATAATATCAGCTGGATAATTGCTTCGCAGGGAAGCAGAATCAAGTCCATGATAATAACCCCGCACATGCCGGTTGGTATCAATCAATACAAAATGATCGGTATGAATAAAATTGGTATCAACCCCCTGTCCATCCACCAGGCCTATCTTCATTTCATTGATGGCCAGGTCATAGATCTCTTTCTTATCACCCGTCAAGCAGCCACCACTGTTCAGGATTTACCTGGAAACGGTCGGCCCATTGTTTCAATCGTGGGTACTGAATCCCTTTCCGGATCTATACTGAAGGAAAGAAAATGCAGGAAGTCCGGTGTTTTATCTCCCACTCGTTGTGAATTATTAATTGATTGCTGCAGCTGCCTCATATTTCGGGTAAGGCCAGGGCAAATAGTAGGACAATGAGTAAAGAAAAAATCAGCAACCACCACTTTCCCTTTCAAACCTTCCCAGGAAACCTGTCTCCCTGCTGATTGGTAAGAGAAAAATCAGGAACTTGATGCCATACGGTGTCAAAAACCTTTTTGCCTTTTTCTGTTTTTGTAATGGTGGAATCAGCGAGGTAATGGCGGGGCATTACAATAGCTGAATCACTGTATCGTTTTACAATAAAGTAACAGAGCAATGGAACCAAAGCGCCAGCAACAGCGCATACATAGCTTTCTTGTTCACAGAGATCAATCAGTCATTTATCCGTACAGTCAGCACCTATAATATACTCATATAATAAAACCGCTCCGGGTGTTGCCCGGAGCGGTCTCAAATTATTTATGTCATTTTATTGTTTGCCCGGCTTCAATTCTTCTGGCTCTTTCTTTTCTGCATGATGTTCTTTGGGCATCGTGGTTTCTTTGAAATGCGGGTCATAGGTATTACGCAGGTTCTTGTACGAATTACCATCAACAATAAATGCAATAATAAACCAGACAAAAAGCATCAGCGGCACCACAATGGTCATGATCATATTCCTGATCTCATCACCCAGGTGCATAAAAACAGAAACAATATAATAAGCCTTTGCCAGGGTCAATATACAAACCACTCCTTTAAACATCAGTACCAGTAAATGACTGGGATTTTCTCCTTTATGAATAGTATAAATAGACAGACCGATCGCCAGTTCAATTACCGTGATCACCGAAAGCAGGATGGTTGTCTTTCTTTACCTTCTTTCTAAACTCCTCATCGGATTGATGCTGGTGATGAAAAGTAATTTCGTTGAAATAGCCGAATGTTGATGCTCCATAATAATTAATCAAATTACAAATTTATAAATTCACACAATTCCAGTTATTGCGAATTTGGAATTTCTGATATCGGATTATTTAAATCAGGTAAAAACAAAGGAATACGAATACCCAAACCAGATCTACAAAGTGCCAGTACAAACCGGCTTTTTCAATCATCAGGTAATGTCCTCTTTTTTGAAATACATCTTTCTGTGTCATGATCAGCATAATGATATTGATGATCACACCGGAGAATACGTGGAAACCATGGAAGCCGGTGATACCATAGAAATAACCGCCAAAAGCAACAGGTCCGTTTTCCGGATATGCAGTTCAGCCGTATTGATCATACCCAGCAATTGATCTTTTGGCATGCCCATCAATTGCTCATGGGCCAGTGAATGATTTTGCTCATGAGCCAGTAAAGCCAAGTGAATGCTGAGATGAATTTTTCAATGCATCTGATACTTCATCTAGTGCCAGCAAGATCGCCCCATGGATTTACTCTTGTTGTCTGACCAACCCATTGTATCTGTCCATCAATAAGTGTAGCATGTTCGCCGGTGATCAGGTGATGCCACTCCCATGCCTGGCAACCCAGGAACGCAACACCACCAACGATTGTCCATGCAAGCCATTTTATTACTCCCTTTTTATCTCCTTTATGACCGGCATGTACAGCCAGTACCATAGTAACCGAACTGATGATCAGGATAAAGGTCATTACACTCACAAATGCCAGAGGAAGATTAGCATGACCTGCTCCGGGAAAGGCATTGAACACCACGTTGGGATCAGGCCAGAAATTCTGGCTGAAACGAATAGTGCCATAAGAGATCAGGAATGCGCCGAATGTAAAAGCATCACTCATCAGAAAATACCACATCATCAACTTTCCGTATTCCAGGTTGAAAGGGCTTTTACCTCCACTCCACCATTTTGTCTGATGCGCTGTAGCTGTTGTCGCCATATTTATAAAATTCCAAATTAAAAAATTCTCATCCCGCTATGCTGGATCTTTGCTTACCCGATCACGATAAAGAATACCAGCAGGTAAATCCATAATATATCTACAAAATGCCAGTAAGTAGCTGCTACTTCTACCGGCACCGGACTATACACTTTTAGTTCTTCCCAAAAATGCTTTGGTAAACATTACCAATCAGTGCAATTACCCTCCAATCACGTGTATTGCATGCAAACCAAATATCACATACAGGAACTGGCCTGCTCCGGATACTCCTTTAAACGTTATCTGCTGCTGCTCCCACAATTCTTTAAATCCCATCCATTGCAAAACCACAAAAACAATTCCCAGTAAAACTGTAACTGCCGATCAGTAACCTGTAATTCTTCATTTCCCGCTGGCGAAAGACCTGCAGCGCCATCTGCATCGTCAGGCTGCTCGCAATAATCACTACCGTTGAACACCCAAAAAATCTTTGGCATCTGGATATCCCGCCAGCCTACCAGGTTACTCTTTACAATAAATGCACTTGTCAATCCTGCAAACATCATCAGGATACTTGCAATTGCCACCCACAAAGTAAACTTGTGGGGATGTATTTTTTTTCGTTGTTGTACTCATCACTGCTATCTCATACCTTGCATCTCTTTATAGTTATTTATCTAAATTTTACTCATTAATAATGCCAGTAATACCACCGGCAAATACATATAACTTCCAAACATTACTCTTCTTGCCGACGGCTACATCCATTTTTTGGTAAAGTGTAATACATCGCATGATCATAAAAATATTTGCCACCAGTACCAATCCCAGACTTATCATTCCTGTTACATCATCATAACTGCACATGTACCGGTCATAAAATAAGGTATCAACGTCACCGGCAATAACAACAATGAATAAATCACTGTCTGTAGTGCTGTAAATTTTGTTGGTCCTTTATCTGCTGGCAACAATTTAAATCCTGCTGTTGAATAATCCTGTATGCGCCATCCAGGCAATTGCCCAGAAATGCGGAAACTGCCAGAGAAATTGTATTGCAAAGAGCACCCAGCCACCCATTGACAATTGATCATCACCTGCTGTCCATCCGATCAGGCAAGGCAATGCTCCGGGTACTGCACCTACCAACACCGCGATTGAATTTACTTTTTTCAGCGGCGTATAAATAAATGCATACAGAAATAAACTAAACGCCGCCAATCCTGCCGATAACCAGTTGAAATAATGACCCAGGATAAATACACCCGCTAGCACCGGTGATGATAGCAAATGCCCATCCTTCTGTCCACACTCATTCTGCCTGATGCAATCGGACGTTTCGCCGGTCCGTTTCATCATGGCATCCGTATCTTTTTCCACTACCTGGTTGATGGCATTGGCACTTCCTGTTACCAGCATCCCACCTGCAAAGAGCAAAAGTATCCTCTACCACTTATCCTCATACGCTTCAAAGCCACGTGTCAGCATAAAACTCATCACACTGCTGAACACCACCATTATACTCAGCGAAAGCTTTACCAACTGCAAATAATCTTTAATCCTTTTCATCACCAGTATCCTCCCCGCTTCTCCGCTATAGGAGGCAACCATTTCTCAGGCCTGCTTATTTTCTAAACCTATTATATTTCAAACAGCTATTATTCATATTTCATTCTATGTTCACAAATTCATTCAATTCTTCAGACCTATTAAACGTCGGGTTCGAAATCTTTAATGCTTACTCTCATTCGCACCAATCGGTTCTGTCTGCGGAATAAAATCTCTTCCGTCTTTACCATAATCATAAGGCCAGCGATGTACTTCAGGAATTTCACCTGTCCAGTTACCATGACCCGGATTGATTGGTGTTGTCCATTCCAGTGTATTTGCACCCCATGGATTTGTTGTTGTTACTTTTCTTCCTTTGAAAATTGAATAGAAGAAATTGAACACAAACATCAATTGCACAGCAAATACGATGATAGAAACGATCGTGATCATTTTATCGAGATCCTGAAATCCGTTGAATGAAAGCCAGGTGCTTTTATCAAGATAACGACGTGGAATACCTGCCAGACCCTGGTAGTGCATCGGCCAGAAGATCAGGTAAGCTCCGACCATTGTTACCCAGAAATGGATATATCCCAATGTACTGTTCAGATAACGGCCAAACATTTTCGGGAACCAATGATAGATACCGGCAAACATGCCGAACATAGATGCCACACCCATTACAATGTGGAAGTGCGCCACCACAAACATGGTATCATGCAGGTGAATATCGATTGTTGAGTTACCGAAGAAAATACCTGTTAAACCACCGGAGATAAATAAGCTTACAAAACCGATAGAGAATAAGGTACCCGGAGTGAACCGGATATTACCTCGCCATAATGTGGTAAGCCAGTTAAATACTTTGATAGCTGAAGGTACCGCAATCAATAGTGTCAGTAACACAAACACCGATCCGAGGAATGGATTCAATCCGGTCACAAACATGTGGTGCGCCCAAACAAGGAAGGCCAGGATGGCAATCGCGAACAAAGAACCGAGCATCGCCATATAACCGAAGATCGGTTTTCGTGCATTGACAGAAAGAATTTCCGATACCATTCCCATGGCCGGCAAGAGAATGATATATACTTCGGGGTGACCAAGGAACCAGAATAAGTGCTGGAACAGAATTGCACTACCGCCTTCATTCGGTAATATTTCACCATTAACCACAATATCACTCAGGAAAAAGCTGGTTCCAAGATTACGGTCAAACAACAAAAGGATAGCACCTGAAAGTAATACAGGGAATGATAATACACCCAATACAGCTGTAAAGAACAAGGCCCACATAGGAAGAGGCAATCGTGTCATGCTCATTCCTTTGGTACGCATATTCAGGATAGTAGAAATATAATTAAGACCTCCCAGAAGAGATGACACAATAAACAGTGCCATACTGATCAACCACAGATCCGCACCGATCTTAGAACCATCGCCGGCTTGCCTGCAGGGCACTAAGGGAGGATACATGGTCCATCCTCCACTTGCAGGTCCTGTTTGAATAAACAGAGAAGCAAGCATTACCATACTGGCCAAAAAGAAGAACCAGTAAGAAAGCATATTCAGGAAAGGAGAAGCCATATCTCTTGCACCGACCTGCAGTGGAATAAGAAGGTTGGCAAATGTTCCGCTAAGACCGGCTGTCAATACAAAGAACACGAGTACGGTACCGTGCATGGTCACCAATGCATAATAAAATTCAGGTTTGATCTGTACCGCCTTCTGCCCAATGTCCGAAAAATGTTTCAAGGATGGGAAAGGACTGACCGGGATAACCTAATTGCAAACGGAACAGTACAGAAAACAAACCGCCGATAATAGCCCAGATGATACCGGTGATCAGGAATTGCTTGGCGATCATTTTATGATCCGTACTGAAAATATACTTTGAAATAAATGACTGATGATGATGCCCGTGATCATCATTGTGATGGACATCGTGTCCCACATGCAACTTCTGGATGTATATGCAATGCTTCGCTCATAATCTTTTATTTTAATGACAACCTCATGTTGCCTGTTAATTTATTAACTCATCGTCTTAGTGACCGCTCATGCAGCAACCGGTGCAGCCGCCACAGCTGGTTTTGTTGTATCGGCTTTTATGAGCAGCTGGATCTTTATCAGGAAAAGCCGCAAAATATTTTGGCTTCTTTGACAATATCCAGGCATCAAATTCTTCCTGTGTTTCTACAATGATCTCGCCTCTCATGGTAGTATGACCCTTGCCACACATCTGGTCGCAGGATATCTCAAACATGAAATGCCGGGTTATTGGTTTCTTCTCTCATTTGCTTGGTGGTCTTGGTAGGAGTAAACCACATAGTAGTAGGTGTTCCGGGTACAGCATCCATTTTCATCCGGAAATGAGGAAGACCCACATCATGAATTACATCTTTGGCACCGATTACCAGTCTGACAGGTTTATTGACTACCAGGTGCATAGGTTCACCACTAATATAAATATCATCATGATTTGCAGGATCATCCCATAAGTTGTCCCAAGGGATTGTTTGCGGCATCATCAATATTTCTTATAATATTTTTTTCCAAGATATCTTATCTTTTCCCGGATAACGGAATTCCCATTTGAACTGGCTGCCGGTAATTTCCACCACCATTGCATCTTTTGGAGCTTCACCGGTTATCTTAAACCAATAAAAAATTCCAAATCCAACCAGTACGGTTAATGCAATAGCAGGAATAACGGTCCAGATCAATTCCAGTTTGTTGTTGTGAGGATAGTAATATGCTTTACGGGTATCTGATTCCTGGTATTTATAAGAAAACCAGAACAAAATGAATCTGGGTAATAAAAAATACAATACCTGTAATAGCCAATAGTAATATAAAGCATCTTATCGATATGCACTCCATGATCTGATGCTGGTGCGCCCAGGATTTTTCCTTTCAATTTTTCATTGCAATAATAAACGCCGATCATTCCGGCAATCAGGAATACCAGCAACAAGAAAGCATTGATCTTATTGGTTTGCTTTCTTGATTTTTCTTCCCCACGCATGATTGCTACATATTCACTGGCTTTGGCTATCTGGAAAGTGATCAGAAAACCAAGTACCAGTATCGCTACAATGAAAAAAGTTTGCATATGTAATAAATAATTATCGCCCGTTTCCTGTCTCAAAAATAATTATCACCAGGACATAAGACCATCATTTCAAAAATTCGTTTTATTATAAGAACTGCGCTTTTTATCCGATTCCATCATAATCCCTCTTCCCAATTCCAAAGCACTTTACGTATGATGTATTATACTTTCTTTTACAAACGGATGATTCTTTGCAAGCAGTGGCCCTTTTGCCAATGCTCTGCCCGGTTACAAACATGATCAATCCTACAAATCCCAATGCTATACCCAAATCATAAATTATCGGTACGGTACATGATCCGGATGATGGGCTGGGAAATACCATTTGGAAAAAATCCAGCCAGTGACCAAACAAGATAAGCATCGACATAAATGTAATGGTTGTATAATTTCTCTTTGAATCCCTGCTCATCAATATCAATATAGGAGCAATAAAGTTGATGATAAACATCAACCAGAAAATTCCGCTGTAAACTCCTTCCGTCCTTGGTTTGAAATAAACCGTTTCCTCCGGAATATTTGCATACCAGATCAGCATGAATTGCGAAAACCATAGATAAGTCCAGAAAATAGAGAAGGCAAACATGAACTTTCCCAGATCATGCAGATGCTCATTATTTGTATATTCCAGGTAGCCATTATTTTTCAGAAACACGACAAACAATGTGATCAATGCAATACCGGCCACAAACGTACTGGCAAAAGTGTACCAGCTATACATCGTGCTGTACCAATGTGCATCGATACTCATTAGCCAAAGCCAGGGAATAGAAGACATAACAGTTAAGGCAAAAACAACCAGGAACAATGCAGCCCAAACTGTATTCGTCCAGATATATTTCTTTCCTTCTTCTTTTGATTGTACCGGATTTTCATCAAGCATACGGGAACGCTGTCTCATCTTCCATCCCAGTACCGACCACAGAATTATGGTTAATACGGTAACAACCGCAAAAAAACCTTTATTTAAAAATCCTGATTTAAACTGAAGGGTAGCATCGTGTTTTACATGTTCCGCATCCGTCCAGTGATAAATTTCATGATTACCTCCAAATGCAATGGATAATAATATAACACCGCAAATAACACCGATGACAGGTACACAAGCTGACACTGCTTCTGATACACGGCTGAAAGCCCATTGAAATCCACCCCATCCAAGTGTAGTAGCACAGATAAAAAACATAGCCGCATTTACAACCAAGAGAAAATAAACACTGTTCTGCAAAAGGCTTGCCCAGAACCTTGCCTGCTGGTGAGGATCATTTTTAGATCCTGCGGTAACATACAAACCAATAATAGCGAGTATACCTATTACCATCAAAGCAATTGATATCGTGTTGATATCTTTTTGGAATGGTAAATTTTTCCCGGATTGACATCAGTTTTCTTTTATATTCTTATCAAAATCTTATTTTGTTTTTGCAACTGTAGTACTATCAACAGCAGGCTGGAGCAGATGTTGAGTCTGCAGCTCCTGATGGAAACTGTTTTGATTTTATATAGGCAATCACTTCCCAGCGTTGTTTTGTATTTAATTGCGAAGCATAACTTCCCATTTGCCCTTTTCCATAAGTTACAGAATGAAACATGGTTCCCTCCGGCATTGCCTTCATATCATTGTCCATAAAATTTTTGGGAGCTGCTGTGTATGGACCATTGCCATCTTTACATAAGGGCCATTGCCATCCAGTTTTGCACCATGGCAAATACCGCAATTAACCAGGTAAAGTCTTTCGGCTTCTTTCATATTTATCGTTTCTTTCCCAACCGGGCTTTTTATACCTGCCGATTGTATGTAACCGGTTGAATCATTTTTTAAACTATAAGGCATCATATCGCCTCGGGCAATAGTTCCTTCTACAGGCCGGCCTGAATAATAAATACCCCTTTTCTCCAATTCTTCTTTGGAAGACATAAGTTTCATATGCCCTGCTATAAGTCATATCCGGCATATAAGCCCTGCCCGTATCACGGTGAGCATCATCACAACTTACCATTGCGACAGCAAGAAATGCTATCCCTGTTATATTTAATAATTTCTTTATCATCCAACTTTTTTTAAATTTCAAAATCACATCCGGATCTGAGTTAATCTACTTATTGCGCTAATTCCGCCTTTCTTTCAAATCGTTTTGTATCCTTATCATATCTGCCCAACCACCAGCCGGTTTCTTTATATTGAACCGTTACATCCTGTGCCCCTATACTATTTAAAAAGGCAATTGCTTCCTGCTCATTTGTTTTATCTGTACATTCCAATGCCATTACAAATGTGTCGTCTGTTGATCTGGGGTTAAAATGATCCTTTCTTTACAAAAGGAGCCAATCTGGCAAAGCCAGCAAAATGTCAATACCATTCCTACAGAAGCAAACAAAACCGTCAACTCAAAAGTAATAGGTATCCAGGCCGGCAAAGAAAAAAATGGCTTACCGCCAAAGTTCAAAGGCCAGTCAACAGTCAATGCCCAGGTAATAAAACCAACCGCAGTTGATGTGCCGGTAATACCATAAATAAATCCGGCTATATGCAGGCTGGTATCACGAAGTCCCATTGCTTTATCCAACCCATGAATAGGGAAAGGAGTAAAGACATCATGGATCTTGTATCCTGCCCGGCGAACTTTTTTTACGGCTGGAAATAAAACCGCCTCATCATAAAAATTGCCAACTATAAATTTTTTTACACCCATAATCAAAAAAATTCCAAATAATTAAATTCCAGCCATTTCAAAAATTACAATGAACAACCGGTAGCATGATCTGCTATTTACCTTTGTCAGGCTCCGTGATCATGTCCATGTTTATGACCAAACTCATCTGTTGATTCACCCTCTTCCACCTTCATATTCTCTTTATAATTTTCCCCGTTCTTCTTAAGAATATGTTTGATCTCAGCGATTGCAATAACCGGGAAGAATTTGGAGAACAGGAAATAACAGGTAAAGAATAACCCGAATGTTCCCATATAAAAACCAACCTCCCAGATAGTTGGAGTATAATATGTACTCCAGGAACTGGGCAGGTAATCACGATAGACAGAAGTAACGATGATCACAAAACGTTCGAACCACATACCGATATTTACCAGGATACTCATGAAGAAAGTAACCAGCAGGTTCCTTCTCATTTTCTTGAACCAGAATATCTGTGGCGACAATACGTTACAACCCATCATGATCCAGTAACTCCATCCATAAGGGCTGTTCAGGTTCAACCGGTTTTCTTTAAAAGCAAACCACTCATAATCAACATGGCTGTACCAGGCCATAAACAACTCCGTGAGATAAGCAATACCTACAATTGAACCCGTAAGAATAATTACCTTATTCATCACCTCGATATGTTCAATAGTAATATATTCTTCCAGTGCCAATAACTTTCCTGGTAACTAACAAAAGCGTTTGCACCATTGCAAAACCGGAGAATACCGCACCGGCAACGAAGTAAGGAGGAAAGATAGTAGTATGCCATCCGGGAACAATCGAAGTGGCGAAGTCAAAAGATACAATGGTGTGCACTGACAAGTACAAGCGGTGTACTTAAACCTGCCAGTACCAATGATAATGCTTCATGTCTTTGCCAGTGTTTGGTAGATCCTGTCCATCCAAATGCAGCAACACCATAAAACATTTTTCTCCATTTCAGTTTTGCCCTGTCACGCAGTGTAGCCAGGTCAGGCAACAAACCAGAATACCAGAATAATAATGAAACGGTGAAATAAGTTGAGATCGCAAATACATCCCAGAGCAATGGTGAATTAAAATTTACCCATAAAGGACCGCGGGTATTAGGATAAGGCAAGTACAAAGAAAGCATCCAAACCCGACCCATGTGCCAGATCGGAAACTGTCCTGCACACATTACCGCGAAGATGGTCATCGCTTCTGCTGCACGGTTTACACCTGTTCTCCATCCCTGGCGGAATAACAATAAGATAGCAGAGATAAGCGTTCCGGCGTGACCAATACCGACCCACCATACGAAGTTGGTAATATCCCATCCCCAGCCAATTGTTTTATTCAGATTCCACTGACCTGTACCATAAATTACTTCCATAGTAACGGAAACAATTCCGAAAAGCAGTAAGGCCACAGAAATAAGAAATCCGATCCACCACAGTTTGGAAGGTTTTGCTTCTACCGGGCGGCAGATATCTTCTGTCACCTGGTGATAGTCTTTGTCACCTTCTACCAGTGCGGGTCTTACCTGTGATTCGTATCTGAGTAATCCCATAATTTATGCTTTGAGCCTTTATCTGCCAGTTGGCGGAGGGCTTATCTTTATTATTCTGTTTTACTTAGCTTTCATTCTTATTTCCATCACTTCAATGATCCATCCCATCAGACTTCCACCAAAAATTAATGACCTGGTTCTTCTGTTTTATGCTCTCCTGCCGGAACAGTAGATCCTTCATGCTTTTCATCACTACCATGCGCACCTCTTTCAATTATTTCATCCGTATTTCTCACTTTCGCCAGATATGTCACATTAGGCAATACGTGCAATTGTTCCAATACATGAAAACTGCGCTGGGGATTATCCTGCCGCATTTTGCTTACCTGGCTTTCTGTATCATGAACATTACCAAATACAATGGCATCACCGGCACAAGCCTGCTGACAGGCTGTTTTCGCATCTCCATCTTCAAGCATTCTGTCCTTCTTTTTTCGCAGTCAGTTTAGCCGCCTGTGTACGCTGAATACAGAAGCTGCATTTTTCCATCACACCTCTTGAACGAACGGTTACATCAGGATTCAACACCATTCTTGTCAGCTCATCATTCATCTGGTGAACAACCGGATCCAAGTTTACCAACTAATTGCTGATCCTGGTTATCCGGGAAACTATCGGCACCCGTATAATCCGACCAGTTAAAACGACGAACTTTAAAAGGACAGTTATTGGCGCAATACCTTGTACCGATACAACGGTTATAAGCCATCTGGTTGATACCTTCTGAACTATGGTTGGTAGCAGCAACCGGGCAAACATTTTCACAAGGAGCATTATCACAATGCTGGCACATCATCGGTTGAAAAACCACTCCTTTCAGATCATCAGGATTTTTTTCATCACTAACAAAGTAACGATCGATGCGCAACCAGTGCATATCATGGTAACGAAGTACTTCGCTTTTACCAACTACCGGTACATTGTTTTCAGTATGACAAGCTATCACACAAGCTCCGCAACCGAAACAGGCATTCATGTCAACGGTCATTCCCCATTTAATTCCGGGTTGTTCATGAACTCCATATAAAGTACCGTCTTTACGATAATCACCGGTAGCTTTTGCATATTTATCCGTAAGATTCTTTTTGTAATCAAGAATCTCATTCGGATTCTTTTTGAAAGTAGCAAGCGTTGTTTCTCTTACTACTTCTACACGTCCTTCGTAAGAATTGTGTATCTGAGTTTGTGCAATTTTTTGTTTTCTCTTCTGATCAGTAATAGTTACATCACCGGCGAAATAATCTATTGTAGTTCCGTTAAAAGAAGTAAATGGATATACATTCTGGCCTACACCTGCCGCCGTTTTACCCAATCCTTCATTTCTTCCATATCCAACAGCTACAGCAATAGTATTTGCATTCATACCCGGAATAACAAGAATAGGCAATTCAATTTCTTTATTGCCTACCGTTAATTTAATAACAGGCTTTGAAGGATAATATTCGTAATCATTATCCAGTTTGATTCCCAGTTCATTTGCTTTTGAAACAGATATCAAGGCATAATTGTCCCAGGTTGCTTTGGTTATCGGATCTGGCAATTCCTGCAACCAGGGGTTAGTTGCTCCTACTCCGGTACCTATTGAAACTTTCTGGTATAAAACCACTTCATCCTTTCCTCCTTTTTTGGCTGTTCCAATAGCAGAAGCAGCAGCGCTTACAGCACCGCCATTATAGGAGCCGCCACTTGCTGCAGAGGAGGCTGGTTCAATAACACCATCCTGTAATACTTTATCAAAAGCTTCTATTGAACCTAGTTTGGTGGTCCAGTAATTTTTGAAATAAGTATCGTAATCAATATTGTTGCCTGACCATTTCAACAATGAAGTTTGGAAAGGCCGGGTTTTAAATAAAGGATAAATAGTGGGCTGCAGAAAACTGATAAAACCTGATTTAGGTTCAGCATCTCCCCAGCTTTCGAGGTAATGATGTGTTGGAATAATATAATTGCAAAGCTCCGTGGTCTCATCCATTTTTTCACCAAAGGAAACAGTGAGTTTCACTTTTTTTATAGCTGCTTTAAATTTATCAGCATCATAATAACTATATGCAGGATTTGCGCCAGCAATCAACAAAGCACCTACCTGGCCGCCATCCATTTGGGCAACCAGGTCAACCAGATCTTTATCGATTCCCTGGCGGTAATTAGAAGTTACCGACCAGTCAATGGTTGTACCATAAGCGCCAATAGCATTGTTGATCGCATTTACAATCATCTGAATATTCACATCATTGCTGCCGGAAACCACCAGTGCGGCGCCACTGTTTGCTTTCAGATCGGCGGCCACTTTTGTGATTCCTGCCTTTAATTTGGCATCCGCAATAGCAGGTGCAGCAACCGAACCATCCAATGCAGCCAACAAGGCTAAAGCAACAGCACCTGTTTCTGAAGGACGATGAGTAAAACGTTCATCTGCACTTGCTCCTGTTGTACTGAGATGACCTTCAAACTGGTAATGTTTGCTCATCTGCGGATTTCTTCTCATCAATTTTCCGACCCTTTGAATAACCAATGGCCATTTCAACAGGGCTCAGCCAGGTTCCAAGAAAATCAGCACCAAGGCTCACTATAACTTTTGCCGCATCAAATCTATAAGTTGGAAGTTTTCTTCCAAAACCACTTGCTTCATTGGCCAGCAGCATACCACTATAAGAAACTGCATCAGCCTGTACATGCCTGCTGCCGGGATATTTCGCCAGGAATTCAGCAATGATTTGTTTGGTTGAAGGAGAAATAATAGTACTGGTCAGCAACACCACAGGTCCGCCTGCAGCAGCAATACCTTCGGCAATTGTTTTATCTATGAATTCATAAGTGCTTTCTTCAAACTTTTCGCCCACTTTTCTTTTCGGGTGGGTGATGCGATGACATATCATACAGATCAAGAACAGAAGCCTGTGCACGGGCTGAAGTACCCCCTTTTGTATAAGATGAAAGCGTATTTCCTTCAATTTTAATCGGGCGGCCATCTCTTACTTTTGCCAGAACCGGAATAGCATCACCATCCTGCACATAAGTAGTAGCATAATATTTTGCCTCACCAGGAATAATATTTTCAGGTTTGTTTGCAAATGGAATGGCTTTACGAACCGGTACTTTACAACTGGCAGCAAGTGCTGCAGCTGCAGTACTAAATCCCAGGTATTTTAAAAAATCCCTGCGGGGAGCTTTGGCATCCAGCAATCCTTCGATTCAAATCCTCAAAAGGTAATTCCTCACGAAATTCATCCTGCACTTTCTTTTGAAAATTTTCCGGATCATTAACCTGTCCGAAACCTTGCCAGTATTGTTTTTGGCTCATATTATCTCAATCCGACGCTGCGGATTATTTAGATTCTGAATTTTGATCTATCTCCTTTATAAATCCCCCGCACATCCAGAATTGTTGAAAAATATTTTTAAAGCAACTTCAATTTCAAAATAAGACGATCCATTTGCCTCTGCAGGGATGGAATATTAATAGTGACATTTCTGACATTCCAAACCACCGATATCTTTTACTGTTACACTATCCATTTTACCGGTTTTGATATCGTTGTGGAATTTTTCGTAAATGCTGTAAAATTTATTGCCCTTGTGCTATCGTAGTTGAAATCAACTTTTGTAGTCCGGTGACAATTGATACACCAGCCCATGCTCAGTTCAGAAAACTGTTTTACTTCATCCATTTCGGGAATATTTCCATGACAAGTCTGGCACTGTACATTTCCTGCCTTTATATGTTGTGAGTGATTGAAGTAAACGTGGTCAGGGAGGTTATGAATCCTTACCCATTCAATTGGTTTGGCCTTTGGAAGGATCCCAAGCATTAGGACTGGGCAGGATCAAAGCCTGCATATTTATATAATTTTGCTATTTCTGCTGTTCCATTTATTTCGGTTCCTTCATTATCATATAGTTTGGGACCCTTTTCATAAGTGGTAATTGTTTTATGACAATTCATACAAACATTCACAGAAGGTATGGTGGCAGATTTACTTTCCCAGGCATTGCCATGGCAATACAGGCAATTGATCTGGTTGATACCGGCATGTACTTTATGCGAATAGTAAATTGGCTGTACAGGCTGATAATTCTTTTGTCGTTGCAGGCCGATGGCACCTTTGGTAGCGAAATAACCGCCGATAACAAAAAGTAACATGGCACCCATCGCGATATATATCTTGTTCCTATAAAAAGGAACCGGTTCGGGACGCTGAATACCTTCCACATCATCCGACATTTTTTTCAGGTTGCTGTTAACCTGCATTAATATGAGAGCGATAATAGCAAGTATAAGTGAGATAACACCGAAGATGATTGCATTTTGATTGCTGCTGGTTTGTTCGTTCATGGCCGTTTCACCAGGTCCCTTAGGTTTATTTGCCTCGGCCACTGCATTATTCACATAGGAAACAATAGCATCAACTTCTGGTAATGTCAGATCCGGAAAACCGGTCATCATGGAACCAAATTTTGCTTTCAACCCTTGCGTATAAGGATCATTGGCCATATAACCACCGGGATTATTAATCCATTTAAGAAGTTCTTTATGATCCGCCCATTTATGTCTTTCTTCCATGCCACCTAATGCTGGACCTGTTCCATCTTTAAGCGGGTGATGACAACTGGCGCATTTGCTTGTAAATAATGCTTTCCCATCCTGCGCCGAAACTTGTATAGCCGAAAAAAGGATTAAAGAGAGTAAGAAGAGTGTCAGTTTTGAGGTCATTGGTTTACAAGGAATCATAGACGCAATTAATCTGAAAAAATGTGGATAAATAGCTCTAACCGGTTGCAAAAATAAGTCACGAACTTAACAAAAGGACAACAGTTTAAAAAAATTTTAACCCGCTACCAGCCTGCATTTCAAGCCATTTATAACAATTTTTACTATTTGTTCAAATTGGTTTGTCATCAAATAGTCAGACGCTTTGCGTAGATACTTATATGAATTATCTATTCTTGTTAAAGTATATTTTTTCCTCATTTTTGCGATTCAAAAACAAAATATTTGGCGAACGGAAAGACAAAAGTCCAAACTTTTCTCCTTATCCTTTTTTAATAGCCATAAACTCCTGATATGTTTCAACGCCTGCAACAAAAATGGAAGGTCAATGGCTTTCAACTGATTCTTATCCTTTGCACTTTTGCTATCGGGGGCAGCCTGACCGGGATTGTTGGCAAAAAACTGATGAATTTTATTCAAATAGATCAACGCGGACTCTGGTTGCTTATTTATATTATAGTTGTTACCCTGGTGTGGCCTTTTGCCGTAATGCTGATCAGTGTTCCTTTTGGACAATACAGGTTTTTTGCAGGGTACCTGGAGAAAATGGGCAGAAGAATTGGGTTAGCAGGCAAAAGGGTTCCAGCAGGACAAAGAAAAATCAAAATACAATGACAACCCGGGTTTAAACCAGGGGAAAGAAAAAGAAATGATTCATATTGCCATATTCGCTTCAGGAGCAGGATCCAATGCACAAAAAATAATAGATCATTTTGAAAATTCAGATCATATTAATATTTCATTGGTTGTTTGCAATAAACCGGGGGCAGGTGTATTAGCTATTGCAGCGAACGAAAATATTCCTTTCATAATAATAGATAAAGAACAATTTTTTAAGGGCGACGCTTATACCAGCGTATTTAAGGAAAAAAAGATTGGCTTCATCGTGTTAGCTGGTTTTCTCTGGAAAATTCCTGACAAACTCATTAAAGTCTTTCCCGGAAAGATAATCAATATTCATCCTGCATTATTGCCAGGGTTTGGAGGCAAAGGCATGTATGGCAACCATGTTCATGAAGCGGTGATAGCGGCAGGCAAAAAAGAAAGCGGCATCACCATTCATTTTGTGGATGGCCATTATGATAATGGAGATATTATTTTCCAGGCAAAATGCCCTGTTTATGAAAATGATACAGCTGTCACCCTGGCTGAACGAATTCATATGCTGGAACATGAACATTATCCCAGGGTGATTGAAAAATTATTGAGTAAATAATTTTCCGCAGATTCAGTTTTGGTAGTTTGCTGGTTCAACCGTAATTTTTTCATGGAATCATTTCCTTTATCTGATTAAATTTTTGTACTGATGAAACATTTTGTAATTGCATTTGCTTTCTTTTTTGCAGTTGGTTTTTTTGCATCTGCTCAACCTTTGTTGAAAGAAGTGGTTCCTGAGTCAGCGGGTATGTCATCAGAAAGGCTTCAGCGGATCGATAAAGTGTTGCAGGAATACGTCAATAAGAAATGGCTGGCCGGCGCCAGTGCTATTATAGCCCGGGATGGAAAAATAGTTTATTATAAATCGATCGGGTATGATGATATCGAAAACAATGAGAAACTAAAGCGGGACGCAATTTTCCGAATTGCCTCACAAACCAAAGCCATTACCAGTGTTGCCGTGATGATGTTATATGAAGAAGGTAAATTTTTGCTGAAAGATCCGGTTTCAAAATATATACCTGAGTATAAAAACCAACAGGTATTGGATCAATTTAAAGAAGCCGATACAACCTACACCACGGTTCCTGCTAAAAGAGATATTACGATCCATGATCTGCTGACACATTCTTCGGGTATTGACTATGCCCAGATTGGAAGTAAAGAAGCAACCGCCATTTATAGCAAGCATGGAATTGTGGGCGGAATAGGAGTAGGCAATATCCTGCTGGCGGATAAAATGAAAAAACTGGGTTCTCTTCCTTTGCTTCACCAGCCGGGAGAAAAATGGACCTATGGATTAAACACGGACTTGCTCGGATACCTGGTAGAAGTGGTAAGCGGAATGAGCCTCGCTGATTTTTTCAGCAAAAAAATATTTGAGCCCCTGGGTATGAAGGATACCTATTTTTATTTACCAAAAGAAAAGTACAGCCGGCTTGTTACTCTGTACTCTGAGGATTCTTTAAAACAGGTTATTAAAGCTCCTGCTTCATTTGACATCAAAGGAAATTTTAACAGTAACTATCCGGCATCACCGGGAACCTATTTCTCAGGTGGCGGCGGTCTGTCTTCCACTGCTTTGGATTATGCCATTTTTATGCAAATGCTTCTCAACGGTGGCGTATATAATAATAAAAGAATCCTTAGCCGCTCCTCCGTAAATATGATGACGGTAAGCCAGTATGATAAAATAAACTGGCCCGAAAATAAAATGGGACTCGGATTCAGTATCCATACTGAAAAAAGCCTGGCTGTATCTCCTCTTTCTCCGGGCTCTTATGAATGGGGAGGTATGTTCAGCTCATCTTATTGGATCGATCCCAAAGAAAAAATAGTAGCCCAACTTTTCCTGAACCAGTTTCCCCAAAGCCACGGCGAAATCCACGATAAATTTAAAGTGCTGGTTTACCAGGCCATCCGTTAGTGCGTGCAAACAGACATAATCATTTTATTAGTACTGCTCCATCGCGCCAGTAAACTTTTTACCATAGATTTTGCAGTTTGTTTCGTTACTTGCCGGAATAAAATTTGATTTTGGGTATTAGAATTTTACAAATACTGGTTTTTGTTTTTTCCCTTTTTTTAATTCATTCAACTCCGCTCTGTGCCCAGTACAAGATCCGGGGCACCGTATATGATAGTTCAAGAATATACCCGGTGCCTTTTGTAAGTGTTCTATCTAGCTCCGGAAAAGGAACAATCACAAATAATTTGGGAGATTATGAAATTGAGGTCGCTGAAAAAGATTCTATATGGTTTAGCTACCTGAATAAGCCCACCGTGAAATTTCCTGTACTGAAAATAGCTACTCCATTGAGTTTTGATATTTCCTTACAGGTAAATGTGCCTGTTTTAGCGGAAGTAAAAATAAGACCCCGCAATTACCGGCAGGATTCTCTGCAAAACCGGGAAGACTATGCAAAAATATTTAATTATAAAAAGCCGGGGCTAAGTGTTGTTACACCCCAATATGGAGTAGGTGCCGGCTTTGATATAAACGAGATCATAAACGTGTTTCGTTTCAGGAGAAACAGGAGTATTCAATCATTCCAGGACCGACTACTGGCGCAGGAAGAAGAAAAGTTTGTTGACCACCGGTTTAGTAAAGGATTAGTAAGAAGACTGACATATATAACCGACGTTAATGAGTTGGATAGTTTTATGGCCCTGTTTCGTCCCCCATACATATTCACCGTAATGACCAGTGATTATGATTTTCAAAAGTATATAAAGGATTCTTATGAACGCTTTAAAATGGGATTAGGCCCTCAGTCCTTTTGGAGACAGGAAGAAGAACGATAAACCTTTTTTCCAATAAAAAAGAGTTGCGGAAAACAACTCTTTTTTATTACGTTTTTTCAGGAGAACTAAAACCCGTTACCATTGGTAGCCGGTGTTTTTTTACCAAACACATTACTAAGGTCGCCGAGATTTTTATCTAAAAAATCTTTGCCTTTCTTTTTAAGACCTTGTTTTTGTTCAGGGGTCATTTTTGTATACTTATAATAACCGTAAGCTGCGGCGGCCGCGAGCAGCAATCCTAATCCATTTCTTTGCATAGTTATATTTTTTTAAAATGATTAAATCGTTTTTGCCCTGATCTATTATAAAATATCATGCCGGAATATTCCAGGCTCTTCTTTGAAAATTAACCCGATTTGGTCAGGCAGGTGCCATAGAAATTTCCATCTTTGCTCTGAGTATAATTTTCTACATACTAAACCAAATAAAATGGCAAATAGTTCTTTCTGTTTATTTTTATTTTCAAACCTTAACCATTTCTAAAAAAATCTTTAACCATGGACCAGACAACTTTAGGCATCGGCACCCGTTTGCAACATACTCAATACGGACCCGGCGTTATTGCGGGAATTCGATACGCCACTTACCTGATTTCTTTTATTAATCATGGTATAAAAGAAATTGATAAAACAGATCCAAAGCTGGACGAAATAATACCTGAAAATATAACAGCTGAAATTGAGACCACGGCTGACCTGGAGAAATCCCTGCTAAAGATACTCCGTCTCTGGGGCGGCCTTACAGAAAATGTGCCCCTGGGCGATAAATGGAGTAATGGAATAATGCTTTTGCAACCGGCAGATAAAAGTCTGAAGCCAAAAGAAATTCCCATTGATGATTTCTTTCACAAAATAGTTATGCTGCGGGACCGGCTAAGGGTGTTGGAACAAAACATCAACAGCAATAAAAAACTAACTGATGAAGACAAAGTGAACCTGCAGCAATATATTACAAGATGCTATGGATCACTAACCACTTTCAATGTTTTATTTAAAAATAAGGAACACTGGTTTGTGGGAGAAAAAGGTTCATCGTCTGATTAATGAAAATACCCGGCTGCTGGAATAGCTTCTTTAAATTATGATTTTGACTTTCGTTGAACACAGAATCACTCTTGGTTAAATGTAAAGCACTTTCCCGGGAATAGCTGGGTAGAGTCGTTGGTACTTTGCCCGGCCTAAAAGATTATAACTTACCTTCCCTGATGAAAATAAAAGAAGACATATTCTTTATACCCTCGATGCTCTTATCAAAAATGTGAAGCATAATGCGATTTAAAGCAGAAGACCGGCGGTGCCAGGCTTATTTGGTTAGTTTGTGGGGTCAACAAGGTAATCTCTAATATGTTTAATTCTTCTTTTATCTCTCTTCCTCAATAACTGTATTTCTGATATATCATAGTTTGTCTCAAAATTGTATTTCAAAGTCACTTCGCTATAATTCCTTTTAAATGACAAACCCATTGGTGTAAGTAGCTCGGACACAGGTTTTGAACTCGCTTTAAATTTCACCTTCACTGGAAGAATGTAAATACTATCTGTTAGTGTATAATCTGCCTTCTTAAAAACTGTATCATAGCTCGATAAAGCCTTAATAGAATAGCAACTTGCAATAGATATATAATATTTTGTTATGGGAATATAATTCACCACCAAACCATTAGGATACTCTGGATGCGATATAAAAAAAATCTTATCCTTTGGATTCTTTTTAAGTTCAGACTCGAACCACACAACCTTATCACTGTAATAAACAAGCCATCCAGTTTTTTCAATTAAGGTATCGCTTAACTCCCTTGAATACAAAACCGATTTACTTAAAATAATAACCGTTATTATAAATAAAAAAAATTTCATAGTTTAATTACCGTTTGCGTGGTGCTGATGGAGAATTAACATCAACTCTATATTGTTCCGGCCCGGAGTCTCACAGCCAGGCTTGTTCGACGGACTCCGGGCCTTGCAGTAGCTTCTATTACTTTTCAATCAAACCAGCCATAAATTAAATCATCACCATCGTAAAGTTATTGAATTGAAGTATCCATAACATAAGGCCCAATGTCCACGGCTTACAAACGGGGCCTGGCGTGAGACATGGGCGGGAGCGATTGAGGAGAAAAAACCGGGAAGGAAGATTGAATATATTTATCAACATTACCGAACACCTATTTTCTTAAATTGCATGGATGAAAAAAATGGTTCTCCTGTTTCTTTTTCCTTTTTCTCTTTTTGCGCAACCTCCCGCCTGTGATATATTAATACGCCAGGGAAAAATAATGGACGGCTCTGGTAATAACTGGTTTTACGGGGATATAGCTGTAAAGGATGGAAAGATCATGGCCGTCGGAAGAAATTTAAATTTTACAGCCACAAAAACAATCGATGCTATCCGGTCTTATTGTAGCTCCCGGTTTTATTGATGTACATACGCATATTGAAGACGATGAAGTAAAAGACCCCCTGGCCCAAAGTTTTATTTATGATGGTGTTACTACCGTTGTTACCGGCAACTGCGGCCTGTCGCAAACGGATATCGGTAATTACCTGCGTTATATTGACTCATTAAAAATTTCTATAAATGTGGCTACACTGATTGGTCATAATGATATCAGGAGATCCGTGATGGGCAAAGCTAACCGTGATGCAACGGCTGCAGAACAAGACCAGATGAACAACCTGGTTGATAAAGCCATGAGAGAAGGAGCGGTGGGCATGTCAACCGGGTTAATATATATTCCGGGAACCTATTCCAAAACACCGGAGATCATTTCGCTTGCAAAAGTGGTGGCAAAGTATAACGGTATATATGCTACCCATATGCGGGATGAAGGAGATAATATAAAACAGGCTATTGAAGAGACTTTAACGATCGGAAGGGAAGCAAAAATTCCGGTAGAGATTTCTCATTTCAAACTCAGCGGTCAGCAAAACTGGGGACGCAGCAGGGAAACAATAGAAATGATAAAAAAAGCAAGGGACCAGGGTATTGATGTAACCATTGACCAATATCCTTATACGGCCAGCAGCACTTCCATCAGTACATTAATTCCGGATGATATATTAGCTGATGGCCAGGATTCCATTGTGGCCAGGTTACAAAGGCAGGAAATAAAAAAATATGTGATCAGGGAAATGCTGGAAAAATTAAAAAAGAGAAAACTAAAACATTTCAGCTACGCAGTAGTTGCTTATTATAAAACCGACACTACATATAACGGAAAGAGCATCGAAGAAATTAACCTGTTAATGGGAAGAAAACATAAGGCGGAAGAAGAGGCGGAAACGGTTATTGATATCATGATAAACGGCGGAGCCAGTGCGGTATTTCATGGCATGAGCGAAGAAGATGTAAAACGCATCATGCAATATCCCTTTAATATGTTTGCCAGTGATGCCAGTATCCGCATCCTGAATGCCGGTATGCCCCATCCCCGCGGATACGGTACCAATGCCAGGGTGCTGGGGAAATACGTGAGAGAAGAAAAAGTGATTTCATTGGAAGAAGCAATACGCAGGATGACTTCTTTACCGGCACAGAAATTTCAATTAAAGGACCGTGGATTTTTGAAAGAAGGCTATGCGGCTGACATAGTATTGTTTAATGAAAAAGAGGTAACAGATATTTCCACTTTTAATAAACCCCATGCCTATTCAAAAGGATTTTATTATGTAATCGTAAATGGGGTGGTAACCGTGGATAAAGAAAAACATAATGGCAACCGCGCCGGTATCGCTATATATGGGCCCGGGCGCCATTAATTAAAACGCCTACCTTTATTCATCCCCGCACCTTCTGAACCTCCCTGCCGTCTATATTTTTTTCATTACAGAAAATATTTTTTTATGCAACGCAGGACATTTATAAAAGACACTGCTTTCTGCGCAGTAGCTATCAGCGCCATCGGAAGCGTTCGTTTCAATGGAATCAATTTTGAAGGCGATTGTGAAACGACCACGGATATCCTGGGACCTTTTTACCGTCCCGATGCACCGGTGCGTTCAGATTTGAGGATAAAGAACGCAGCCGGGCAACTAGTAGTTCTGAATGGACAAATAAAACATAAGGACTGCAAAACCGGATTAAAAAATGCCTGTGTTGAACTCTGGCATTGTGATGGAAAAGGAGTGTATGATAATGATTCGCCTGCATTTAATTACCGTGCTAAAACCTACTGCGATGAAAAAGGTAACTATAATTTCAAAACGATTGTACCCGTGCCATATGATATTGGAAACGGATTCACCCGCCCGGCCCATTTTCATTTGATGATATCAGCTCCCGGGTACCAGAACCTTATTACCCAATTGTACTTTACCGGCGACAAATACATTGCAAAAGATGGCTCCGCTTCATCGCCCGCAGCCAAAAGAAGAATCCTGGATATAAAAAATATTGCGAACGGGGAGAAATCTGTTTTATTTAATGTGACGATGATGGAAAAATTACCTGCTGATGCTGCCGTGATCGACCGCCTGAAGGGTATGTATACCAGAACCGATATGAATAATAAAATAGAAGAGTTTTATAAGAAGGATGGAATGCTCTGGTTAAAGGATGAAAGCAGCATCAATGGTGGATACCCACTGGAATATTCAGGCAATAACACTTTTGAATATTATGGATTGGAAACCAAATATCAATTTACAATACAAAATGAGGGTTCAGTAAAACTTTCATACAGCGGAACTAACTGGTCAAATAATAAAGAATCCTGGGTGGCGGTAAAGGAAAAATAATTCGCATGGTGCAAATTAATATCCTTAAAAAACTTCAACTGATTTGATAAATAAACTGCTTAGATAGCATCAATTCATTTTTTCAGATTTACTTTTTCAGGTTCATCCATATTTACCGACAAAGGTCCATTGCCAGCGATCAAAAAATAAATCAGCAATAATAAAACCACAACAGAAAGAAGTATAGCGGAATAGGGCTTCAGCATCGCTGCGTTGCTGCTTACAAAAAACACAGCCCCTATCATCACCGGTATTTGTATCAGGCAGGCAAAGCGGGTCAGTACACCCAGGGTAAGAAGGATACCCCCCAATATATGGGCAAATACCACATAGTGCCCGGCTAAAATATAAGTGAAGGATCCAAAGGAGGTTTGGGAAGACATTAAGCTTACGAGGTCGCTCATGTTATTGAGAAAGTCAATCCCTTTGTAAACCAGAAAAACACCTAACGCAATACGCACAATATCCATCCAGCGGGGATGATGCCTTTCACCCCAAAATTCAAGGCGATGCAGGAGGTCCATATAGCAAAAGTTTAAAGTAAGAAATAAAGAACTCTTTTAAAGTTACATTATTCTTTTATCTCCACCCTTCTGAATTTTTATGAATTAATCCTGAAAACAAGTGCCTTTTCGATTTTAAATCGTTTGAATGCGGCTTAATAAAAGTTCCCGGTAAGACTTACTAAGGGGTATTGCCTTTCTGCCAATTTCCAGGTGGCTGTCGGCCACCGTATCCAGTTTGGATATGTTGATCATATAAGAACGGTGAACCCGCACAAAAAAAGTAACCGGCAGTTTTTCTTCCATGGTTTTTAGCGTAGTCGCTATTAAATAATTGCGTAGTGCCGTAACTATATTGCAGTAATTTCTTTCCGCTTCAACAAACAGGATATCTTCCAATAAAATTTTTATCATCTTGCCGCCGTCGCGGACAAAAATGCGGTCTTCCAATACTTCGATCTGCGATTCATTATATTGTTTTACTTCACTTTTTTCCTTCAATTGTTCAACAACCAATGCTACAGCCCGGCGTAGTTCAAGCGCATTTAGCGGTTTGGAAATGAAAGCAAGCGGATGAGTTTCCTTTGCTTTATTAAAAGTAGATTCTTCATTATTGGCTGTAAGATATATGACAGGAATATTCATGTCCTGCTGAATAGCCCTGGCTGTATCAATTCCATCCAGGATTCCTTTCAGTTTTATATCCATCAACAAAATATCAGGTTTATTTTCTTTTACATAAGCAATAGCTTCTTCCCCGCGGGGTATAATACTCATTACTTCGTAGCCTAAATTGGTAAGCTGCAGGGAAATATTTGCTGCAATGATCATATCATCTTCTACAATCAGTATCCGAACTTTTTCATTCATAATCAAGCCGCTTTATTAATTTGAAATTCAAAAGAAACAACCGTTCCTTTATTTATTTTTTGTGTCATCCGCCCATCTAATTGCCGCGTAAGAAGCTCGATAAGCCGGGTACCAAAACCGGTTCCTTTTATGTCCGTTTGCGGAAAGATTCCAATACCGTTGTCCGCAATATTCAGTTGAAGAAGAGAATTTTTTTCCTTCAGGCTGATAGTAATTATGCCTTTCCTGTCGTCCGGGAAAGCATATTTCAATGAATTTGTCAACAGCTCATTTACAATCAGCCCGATTGGAACCGCCATATCCACATCAAGTTCCAGTGAATCCATTTCACATACGATCGTGACCCGGTCCCCGACTCCAAAAACATCGGTGATATAATTTCCCAGGTTAAGAAAATAGTCTTTCATTTCAATGGAGGCGAGACTTCTGCCCAGGTACAGATTTTTATGAATCATGCTCATGCTTTGTATCCTGTGCTGGCTTTCCTGCATTGCCTCTATTACATTAAGATCTTTTATCTGGGCAGATTGCAGGGCCAGCAAACCAGAGACGATCTCCAGGTTATTTTTTACACGGTGATGAATTTCTTTTAGTAAAAATTCTTTCTCTTTGTTTTGCTGTTCAAGCAGCTTGTTTTTTTTTCGGTTGGTTTTACCGGTTTTGTACAGCATCCCCAGGAATAATAATAACATACCGGCAATAATGCTGATCAGGATTTGCCAGGTTCTTTGTTTTTTTAGCTCGATCTCCTGTAACTGTATTGTACTTTCTTTTTGGGCTACATCAAATTCGGTCTGCAAAAGGGAAATACGCTCATCAGCTTCGATCGTAAAAATGAGATTTTTTTGTTTGTCATATTCGGCAAAAGCCTGGTAAGCGTCCTTATAATTATGGTTACCGGCATATGCTTTTCCTAAGGCTTCGTAAGCCTGGCTTAAAAAGTATTTATCTCCAAAATCAGCCGTTGCGATATTTATGGATTCTTTCAGGCTGGCAATGGCCGAAATATATTTTCCCTGTAAATTTTGCAGTTTCCCAACCGAAAGCCAGGAGCGCATAAGCATAAAATTATTATGGAGAAATCTTGCATACCGTATTGCCTGGGTTCCCGCCTCAGCTGCTTTATCAAATTTTTTGAGATAAGCATACAGATCAACAAGGGAAATGTATACATCACTTAAATTATTATAAAAGCCATAGTGCTCCGCCATTGCAATAGACCGAACATAAAAATCGAGTGCTTGTTCATATTTTTTTAATGCCAGGTAATTATTTCCTACTACATATAACGTAAAATCGTAGTCCAGGTCATTTATGTTCCGCTCTTTAAAAATGCCAACAGATTTAAGACCGTATTCCAATCCCTTTTCAAATTTTGATTGCTTCCAGGAAATGTTGCTCAAATCGCTATAGGCCAGGGCAATTGCTTTTTTGTCATTTAATTTTTCCCCCAATCTCAAGGATTCAAAAGCAAAATCCGCCGCCCGGTCCAGTTCACCTCTTCGTTCAAATACATAACCCAATTGCGTATTCAGGAAGGGAAGGTCTTCTTCTTTAACCTTACTCCTTGCACTTTCTAACATTAAATAGGCACTGTCCAATTTCTCCATCCTCAATAATATAGCACCCATGGTAATCTGAAATCTGCCGATCCATAGTGTATCTTTTTTTGCAGATGTAAGATTTAATCCCCGCCGGGTATAATTATAAGCAACAGTGAGGTTTCGGGTATGCCAGTAATAAGCAAGGTCATTTAACATGGAGAACCGGACAGAATCCGCCTTCATTTTTTCAATTCCATTTTCAAGAATGGCCAGGTAAGAATCGTCAAAATTGTCTGTTACAATAAAAACCTTCCGGTAGGGATTCTTCAAGCTATAATCGAAAATCTGCCCATAACAATTGCCGGCAAAGCAAGCAAATAATAAAATGGAAAAGCCATAATGTAAAAGACACTTTCTCATTTCATAATATTTTTCGTCCTGAGATTGAATCTTTTAAATATACAAACAATATTCTCATTAAAATGCCCGGTAAATAAATGTGGCCCTTCGGACATTATTAAGTGCTTTACGTCCAATCTTTGGTTTGGCCACAGATAAAATGGTATTCCTTTATTTTTTCAAAATATAAAGACCGGCCGTTTTCCTACTTCCATAAAAAGCATCTGTCGGAATACAAAATCTTTCGTTCAACATAAAATGTAACATAATGAAGACGATCACCATAATTGTTGCCTTGGTATGCGTGTTAATTGCATCGTGCAGTAACGAACAGGATAGAAAGATAGCAGATGCCCGGTTAAAAGAAACATCCATAAAAACCACGATAACGGATTTTGTGGAAAAATGCTGGAATAAAAAAGATATGGCCGTCCTTGAAGCTATTTCTGCCGAAAATTTTACCAGGACTGCCAATGATATAAAAGTTGCCGTTAATGAAAAAGAAATGGAAGCTACCATGAATATTTTCTTTACCGCCTTTCCGGACCTGAATATTGTAGTTGATGATATCGTTATTAAAGACGACCAATCCTTTGCCCACTGGACGGCTACCGGTACAAACACGGGTGTATTTGGGGAAGTGCCGGCTACCGGGAAAAAAGTAAAATTCAGCGGCTATTCAATCATCCATTTTAATGATGCAGGCAAACTACTCCGGGAAGATGTGTATTTCAACGAGCTGGAACTTTTACAACAATTGGGCTATACATTAAATACACCTGCGCTAATATAAAATAATACGACACTGTCATTTTTATAAAAACCAAAAACGAAATATCATGAACACACTGAAGAAATTATTACTGCTGTCCTTCATTAGCATGGCCATTGCCGGAGCCGGAAATGCGCAAAACAATAAACTGTATTCTGTCCATGAGGATATAGTGAAACCATCCATGGTCGGGCGAATATGAAAAAATTGTCAAAGAACTAAAGGACAACCTTGTTAAATACAATATCCCCGGTGTACAATATATTGTAACAAAAACGGATGACTTCAGGTATCTGTATGTTTTGCCTCTGAATAATATGGCCGACCTCGACAAAAATCTTTTTCTTCCATTAAGTGAAAAAATGGGCAAGGATAAAATGGGAGAATTATTCAACCGCATGGATAAATGTTATGACAGGCATGGAACATATACCCTGGTTTTGGATGAAAACTTATCGTATATGCCCAATGGCATCTCACAAACCCAGGAAGGTATGCCTTACCGGGTTTTTTATTGGTACCATGCAACACCCGAAAATTTAGATAAACTGGCAGCAGCAGGAAAAGCGGTAAAGGATTATCATGCAGGCAAGCAGTCAAAACTGCATTACCGTGTTTACAAAAGTGGTTTTGGACCGTTGGATTCATATTATATGATTGCTGTTTCTGCGAAAGACCCACTACACCTTGCACAGATGCAAGGTGAAAACAATAAACTCCTCGGCGAGGCAGGAGCAAAATTGATAAATGATGCACTTCTATATACTTCTAAATTTGAAACCGTAAATGCATGGATGATGGATGAGCTGGCTTATAAGCCAAAATAACAAACCTGATTTAAAGTATTTTTGAACCGCCAGCATTTAAGTGAATAAACTCAAGAACGGCTCCTTATATAAAAATGTTTTGATTACGGGGTAGGATAATACCATCCCCGTAATTATTTTATACGCCATAGTGATTGATCTTTTTAACGGTGTAATAAAAAAATTTACTGCTTTTTCCTTTCTATTTGTTTTATGGCATACTCCTGGATCAACGGAGGATTTTCCGGCGATAAGGTAAAGTAGATTTCTATATTCGCCTCCTCTCCTTCTATAATAAAAGATCCGCGCAATTGATTTTCCGGTTTCATTTCTTTTACAGAAAGAATTTTTCCTGCTTTTAAGAAAATATCCCTGGCTTGCTTTTTTAAACTATCGATTGGATTATCAGGAAAAAAGTTTTCGGCAAAGATTCCGCTTTGCTGAGCTCCGTTCCAATCAGGTAATATTTTTACTAATTCATTTTTTCTTTTTTCTAAAATAACGGAAGGTGGAAGTTGCATCGGTTGCAGACCAGTCAATTTTATTATGGTATCCAGTACCCGCAGATTCACACTGCTAAAACCCGCATAGGTTCTGTTGGCAAAGGCAACCACCCCAATTCCATAATCAGGCATAATGCGCCATTGGCTTCCAAATCCGGGCAGGCCGCCACTATGAGCAATAACGATCCTGCCTTCGCAATCTTTTGTCCATCCCAAACCATAAGCATAAGCCGAAACAATCGGGCAGGTTCTTCCACCAGGATATTTATAATTTGAATTGAATCCATTATATCGCCAGGGATGATGCATTTCCCTTACTGAACTTCTTTTTATCGGCCCGTTATCTTTTTCATTATTGGGTGGCCATGCAGACAAATGGAACGCAATATAATTTGCAAATTCCTCAATAGAACTGATCATACTTCCCATAGCGCCCCAGGAACCATCCTGCGTGTCATGCAACAATTCTTCTTCATTCCAGGTTTCATTAAGCCAGCGGTACCCATGAGCCAGTCTTTCAGGAGCCACATTTCCATATTCCCATTCTGATGTTTTCATGCCCAGTGGTTTCCAGATATTATCGCGGATATAATCCTGGTAGCGTTTACCCGAAACCTTTGTTATAATTTTTCCCAGCAATGCAAAACCAAGATTGCTGTATTCATAAGCGATACCCGGAGGATTGGAAAAAATGATTTGTTTTTCAAGAAACGCCATTAACTCCTTATCCGTATCGGCCAGCTGGCGGTCGCCCCAGGGATTATCTTCAGGAAAACCTGCACCATGCGTCAGCAGATGACGAATAGTAAGTGGTGGTGAGTCAGCCGTAGGATATTTCAACTTCTTTAATTGTGGAATAAACTTAAATGCAGGATCGTCTAAATTTAATTTTCCTTCATCTCTTAATTTTAATATCGCCATGGCTGTAAAGCTCTTACTCATAGAGGCTATACGAAACAAAGAAGAAGAGCTAACCGGAATTTTCTTTTCGATATTCGTATATCCGTAGTTGCCGGTATATACTAATTTTCTATCCACCACTATTCCAAAAGATAACCCGGGAAAATGATTATCCTCTGCGTATTTCTTATAAATGCGATCAATGGCCGGAAATACTTTTTTAATTTTCTCAACCCTGTCTGCATCTGCAAAGCGGGCAGGTTTATAAGATTCATCATATAAAACTTTTTCCTGCGACAAAACAGGATTGCTGAATAAAAAGGTAAAAAGTAAAAAAGCGGCGACTGGATAGAATGATAATTTTTGCATATAAAAAAAATTTTGGCTACCGGCTTTCTGATTTAACTCTTTTAAAAGGTTGCCTTTTCCAATAGGTTAAACTCCGCCAGGCCCATTCCAGCGGACCAAACAAGAAGAACCGTAACCAGATATGACTCCAGATAATCTGAATCACCCAAACAACCGCAACCACATAATAGATCTCGTATCGCTGCAGTTTACCAAACATTCCAAAGCCTATACCGTAGAAAAATAATCCTACTATAAAAGATTGCATTAGATAATTAGTGAACGCCATCTGGCCTACAGGCCTCATCAGGCTGAATAACCATTTAAACCATCCGGATTTATATAACAACATGATCAATCCAAAAATACCGATAGCTCTGAATGCCCTGGAAAGTTCATAAAACTCAAACGAAACATTTTTGAGGTAATCAAATTGATTGAACTTATGATCAATTAATGGTTGTAACCTGAAATATGACAGCACCAAACCTATGCCTAATCCTGCCAGGAACATCCACCAATACACCCGGGCAGAAGATAAACCCTGTAAAATGCCGGCTTTAAAAAAGGCCATTCCAAGAAACATAAACAGGAGAACGTCCCAACCAAAAAAGTAGAGAAAAAATACTTCTGTATGAAAGGTTCTTTCGCTTTGATACTTATAAAAATCGCTATAGTTACCTCTTACACTAGCCAGGCTGTTCTCCATTTTTTTTATTTTACCCTCATGGCTTGTCTTTTCTTTGAAACCTACCATGGCATCCAATTGTTCCTTTTGCTTATTATTAAGTTTGACAACGGAAGTATCCATCTTAGCAATCCTTTCTCCTGTATTTATCATTTGGCGATCGCGGAAGGCATCTACATTTTCCCGCACGGTCATTAACAACAAGCAAATTAAAGCGGCTATTAATAATGATTTTGCAGAAAGGCGACGGAAGGCAAACAGGATCATCCCCAGGCATGCGTAATTAAATAAAATGTCCCAGAACCATAAAAGTATAAAGCCGTGGAATAATCCAAAGAGCAATAACCATAATTGGCGACGATAAAAATAATCAGCCGGCCAGAGGCCTTCTATTTTCTTTTCCTGCCGGGAAATGAACAAGATAATTCCGGCACCAAACAGCAAGGAAAAAAGAGCCCGCTGGCTTCCTTCCATAAACCATTCTATAAAATACCAGGTTTTATAATTAATAGTACCCCATTCATTAAGAACCGAAGGATCCAATATAACAGGATCGGGTAAGGCAAATCCCGGAATGTTCATTAATAAAATACCCAGAATAGCAATCCCTCTTAAAGCATCAAGAATAACGATCCGTTCCTTTTGATTGACAGGTGCAGCATTAGAATTCGTCATGGAGTTGATTTTGGTTGTACTGACAAGATAGCTCTTTCTTTAAATTAATATTTATGACAATACCTGCCAGCTCTTGATAAATAAAAAATTCATGTATGATGAAAATAGTTAATCAGTCTTGGGAAAAAATGATCACACCTGTTTTGAGAATGTATTATATTTAGAAACAGTTCCTAATGTTTTGTTACTGGTTGATCCGCATTACTGAAAACTTCCATCCTTCCCGCATTGAAAAGAAAGTAATTTTTTTACTGTTTCATCATCATGAGAATTAGTCCCACTTTAAAAATGCAAATGCAATTTGCCGGAAGAATTTTATTCTTCGTCTTTACCGGTCTGTTCACTACTTTATTTTTAAAAGCGCAACCCAACCCGGAAATAGGACTACCTTTTATTACAAACTATACTCCTAAAACTTTCAAAGCACTTCCGCAGGTGTGGTGTGCCATAGAAGATACCCGGGGCGTCATGTATTTTGGAATACAGTCAACAATACTTGAATATGATGGAGTAAAATGGAGGAAAGTAATTTTTAAAGGAACACCACCACCGGTAGTCAGATCGTTAGCACGTGATAAAAACGGTGTAATATACTACGGAGCGGCGGGTGACCTGGGATACCTGGCACAGGATAGTATTGGTCGAACTCATGCAATTTCATTGCTTCCCCTTATTCCGAAATCATATCACAATTTTTATGACGTTTGGACCATTCATATCAACGGAGCAGAAATTTATTTTCAATCAAGGGAATATATCTTCAGGATAAATGAGAAAAAAGAGGTTAAAACATGGATGCCAAAAACCAAGTTCATGTATTCTTTTTTCCTGGATGATAATTATTTTGTACACCAGCAGGGAATAGGGTTGTTGAAATTGGAAAAGGATTCATTACAATTAATTCCTGGCAGTGAGTTTCTTGGTCAGGAGAGAATGCAGGTAATGCTACCCTACAGCCCTCCCACTGCCAAACCAGGAATAGTAGTTGGAAAGCAATACCTGTTAGGGCTTTTCTATAGCGGGCTGTATATTTTTGATGGCAAAAATTTTAGCCCCTTTAAATCAGAAGCGGACGATTTAATAAAATCAGGAACATTGTATAAGGGAGCCCAACTAATCAATGGGAGTTATGCACTTTCCACTACAGGAAAAGGGCTGGCTATTATGGACGCTTCAGGAAAGATCTTGCAGTTGATAAATCGGGATGTAGGATTACAGGATGAGTCGGTATACAGCGTTTACCCTGACAGCAAAGGATCCATCTGGCTTTCCCTTGACAATGGTATTTCACGGGTTGAAACTAATTCTCCCCTAACCCAGTTTACCAATCAATCAGGTATCAATACAGCAGCGCTGAGTATTCAAAGATTTGAAGGGAAATTATATGTAGGAACTACTAACGGCTTATTGAAATTAAATAACCAAACTGGCCGGTTTAATGAGGTTGCTAGTATTCCCCCAAACCAGACATTCAAGCTTTTGAAAGATGGTAATAATTTGTTAGTGGCAAATGATGGCCTTTTTTCCGTTCGAAATGATAAAACCTCTATTATCCGTGGTTCCATAGGAGGGGATCTTCAACTTTCGGGTTTATTTATTTCTAAAGCTTACCCAGATATGTTGCTGGGTGGTGCCACTTTTGGTGTGGCCGTCTTTTCCCGAAGCAAGAACAAACAAACCTGGAATTTCAAAGGTCATATTCCTAATATGGATGATCAATTCTGGACTTTTTCAGAAAATAAAGATGGTACTATCTGGGCCGGAACTCAAAACGCCGTGGTATACCTGCTTACACCGGCATTTGATGAAAACGGAGAACCTGATATCAACCGCTTTACTTATGAAAAATTTGGAGCAGAGCAGGGATTAAAAAATTCATTGGGTGCCGTGTTTACTCTTAAAGGAGAAAGCTGGTTTGTAGGAGACTCAAGCCTTTACCGGTTTGATAAGAATCAAAAACGTTTTTACCCTGATACTACATTTGGACATTTTCCAGAAGGAGGAGGTACCAGTGAAGTGGATATAGCCGAAGAACCTTCAGGCAGGGTGTGGTTACGGTTCGGAAAGGAAACAATACTGGCTACCCCGCAACCCAATGGAAAATACAGAATTGACAAGACACCGCTTTTGCCCGTAACAGACCGGAGCCTCAATGCGATCTATCCGGAAGCGAATGGAATAGTTTGGCTCGGCACTACAGATGGATTGGTTCGTTATGATGAAAACAGGGAAAAGAATTATTCTGTCCCTTTCAAAAATTTTTTGCGTCATATTGCTGCAGGTAAAGAACTCCTGAACCCCGCTATAAATACAACAGATAATGGCGACGCTTCCATTCCATATAAAAATAACACCTTAAGATTTGAATACGCAGCTCCTTTTTTTGAACAGGAGGAAAAAACACTTTATCAAACCTGGCTGGAAGGATTTGAAAAGGACTGGTCAGATTTTGATAACAATTATTATAAGGAATATACCAATTTGCCTGCTGGCAAATATCATTTTCACGTTAGGGCCAAAAACGTATATCAAAGACTCAGCGATGAATCCGTTTATACTTTTAGCATCATGCCCCCCTGGTATGCCAGTTGGTGGGCCTATGCAATTTATGCCCTCGCCGTCATTTTGTTAATCTGGTTTATTGTTCGTTACCGTACACAACAATTAAAAGAAAAACACCGGGAACTTGAAAAAACCGTAGCCGAACGTACAGCCCAATTAAGTCACCGGGTAGAAGAACTGGCCGTGATCAATAGCGTACAGGAAGGGCTGGTAAAAGAAGTGGGCATACAGGACATCTACGACCTGGTGGGTGAAAAGGTCCGCGAAATATTTAATGCCCAGGTAATTGATATTGTAACCTATGACCCAAAAACTAATCTGCTGGAAGATCGCTATGCGTATGAAAAAGGCGACAGAACATTATTGGGATCCAGGCCTCCGCACGGTTTTAGAAAATATGTTATAGAATCAAAACAAGTTCAGGTTATAAATGAAGGTATTCATGAAAGGATGCTGGAATTTGATAATAAAGTCTTGGTTGGTGAAGAATCAAAATCCGTATTGTTTGTACCGTTGATGACAGGTGGAGAAGTGAGGGGCATCATCAGTTTACAGGATTTGGATAAGGAACATGCGTTTCCCGATTCATCCGTAAGCCTGCTGACCACACTTGCCAATAGTATGAGTGTAGCATTGGAAAGTGCCAGGCGATTTGATGAAACCAACCGATTGCTGAAGGAAACCGAACAACGAAATGCTGAACTGGCTGTAATTAACAGCGTACAGGACGGGTTGGTAAGAGAAATGGATATACAGGGAATTTATTACCTGGTGGGAGAAAAGATCCGGGAAATTTTTGATGCCCAGGTAATCGATATAGTAACCTATGATAAAAAAACAAACCTGATCGACGATAAATACGCATATGAAAAAGGTGACAGGACTTTGCTTGAACCGAGAGAACCAAAGGGCTTTCGTAAGCATATTATTAAAACAGGAGAACAATTAGTCATAAACGAAAATGCAGATGAAATAAGCAGTCAATATCATAACCAGGTAATGGTAGGTGAACAACCAAAATCGCTCGTTATGGTCCCCATGATAACCAGTGGCCAGGTTACAGGAATCATCAGCCTTCAAAATGTTGATCACGAAAATGCCTTTTCCGATTCCAATGTAAGATTGATCAATACCCTTGCCAATAGCATGAGTATTGCCCTGGAGAGTGCAAGACTTTTCGACGAAACCAAACGCTTACTAAAAGAAACAGAGCAACGCAATGCTGAGCTGGGAGTAATTAATAGCGTACAGGAAGGCCTGGTTAGGGAAATGGATATACAGGGGATTTATGACCTGGTGGGCGAAAAGATCCGCGAGATATTCAATGCACAGGTAATTGACATAGTTACATACGATTCAAAAACCAATTTGCTTGAAGACAAATATTCTTATGAGAAAGGCGATAGAACCTTACTGGGGCCAAGACCTCCGCAAGGATTCAGAAAACATGTAATAGAAAGCCGGCAGGTAAAACTTATCAACGAGGGCATTCAAAAAAGTATGCAGGAATTTGATAACAAAGTAATGGTAGGACAGGAATCCAAATCAGTAGTGTTTGTGCCATTGATAACAGGAGGAGAAGTGAAAGGTATCATTAGTTTGCAGGACCTCGATCATGAACAGGCTTTTTCTGAATCTGACGTAAGCTTACTAACGACCCTGGCTAATAGTATGAGTATGGCTTTAGAAAGTGCCCGGCTCTTTGATGAAACCAACCGACTGCTTAAAGAAACAGAGCAACGAAATGCTGAACTGGCTGTGATCAACAGTGTGCAGGAAAGCCTGGTAGCCCAAATGGATATGCAGGGTATATATGAATTGGTGGGAGAAAAAATGAGAAATATATTTAATGCCCAGGTTATTGATATTGTTATGTACGACCGCAATACCAATCTTATTGAAGACAAATATTCTTATGAAAAAGGCGACCGGACTTTAGTAAAACCAAGAGAACCAAAGGGATTCAGGAAGCATGTAATTGAAACGGGTGAAATGCTTTTACACAATGAGAAAGTGGAAGAAGCGTCGCGGCAATATGATAATGAAGTACTGATAGGTGAAATGGCCAAATCACAGATATTTTTCCCGTTGATTGCAAACGGCAAGGTAAATGGCATCATCAGCTTACAAAATCTGGACCAGGAACATGCTTTTTCTGAATCGGATGTAAGCCTGATTACTACCCTGGCAAACAGTATGAGTGTGGCTCTGGAAAGTGCCAGGCTCTTTGATGAAACCAACCGCCTGCTTAAAGAAACAGAGCAACGAAATGCAGAGCTGGCAGTAATTAACAGTGTACAGGATGGCCTGGTTCGGGAAATGGATATACAGGGAATTTATTACCTGGTAGGAGAAAAGATCAGGGAAATTTTTGATGCTCAGGTTATCGATATCGTTACTTATGATCGGAAAACAAACCTGATAGAAGATAAATATTCCTATGAAAAAGGTGACAGGACTTTAGTTGGGCCAAGGGAACCTGGCGGATTCCGTAAGCATATCATTGAAACCGGTGAACAGTTAGTTATTAATGAGGATGCTGTTAAAGTAGGGGAGAAATATGATAATAAAGTGGTTGTCGGCGAAATGCCAAAATCACTTGTGCTGGTGCCAATGATAACCGGCGGGCAGGTTACCGGTATCATTAGTTTGCAGAATGTAGATCATGAACATGCATTTTCAGATTCCAACGTAAGACTAATTAATACCCTGGCCACCAGCATGAGTATTGCATTGGAAAGTGCCCGGCTTTTTGATGAAACCAAACGCTTATTAAAAGAAACGGAGCAACGTAATGCTGAACTGGGTGTGATCAATAGTGTGCAGGAAGGTTTGGTTAGGGAAATGGACATCCAGGGTATCTATGAACTGGTAGGTGAAAAAATCCGGGAGATCTTTAATGCCCAGGTAATTGATATTGTAACCTACGACCGCCATACAAATTTAATTGAAGATAAATACGCATTTGAAAAAGGTGACAGGACATTGTTAGGGCCGAGGGAACCAAAAGGTTTCAGGAAACATGTTATTGAAACAGGTGAAATGCTTCTGAATAATGAAAAAGTTGAAGAAGCTTCCCATCAATTTGGCAATGAAATGTTGATTGGTGAAATGGCCAAATCACAAATATTTTTCCCTTTAATGGCCAGTGGAAAAGTAAATGGTATCATCAGTTTGCAAAACCTCGATCATGAACATGCTTTTTCAGATTCAGATGTAAGCTTAATCACTACACTTAGCTAACAGCATGAGTGTAGCATTGGAAAGTGCCAGGCTATTTGATGAAACGAATCGCTTATTAAAAGAAACCGAACAGCGAACTGCGTGAGCTGGCCGTAATCAATAGTGTGCAGGAAGGGCTTGCCCGCGAATTGGATATGCAAGGCATTTTTAACTTGATTGGCGACAGGGTTCAGGAACTATTTAATGCGCAGGTTGTTATTATTGCCAGTTTTGATGGAGAATACAAAAATGAATATTTTAATTATTTATTTGAAAATGGTGAAAAAGTAAAAGCCGATCCTCGTCCCCTTAATAAGCTTCAGGCAAGTTTTAATAGAAAAGAAACACAGCATCTATATTGCATCGGAAAATACTGCCATTCAGGATTATGGATTATCTGCAATTGCAGGAACAAAAATGTCAAAATCCCTTTTGTTTGTTCCCCTCCTCACCGGTAATTTGATAAGAGGATATGTCAGTCTACAGAACATAGATAAGGAAAATGCATTCTCAGAATCGGATATACGCTTGTTGGAAACCCTGGCAAACAGTATGAGTGTGGCATTGGAAAATGCAAGGCTTTTTGATGAAACGAATCGCCTGCTGAAAGAAACGGAACAGCGCAACGATGAGCTGGCCGTTATCAATAGTGTTCAGGAAAACCTGGTGGCCAAAATGGATATGCAGGGAATTTATGAATTGGTTGGAGAAAAAATTCGTTCTGTCTTTAATGCCCAGGTGATAGATATTGTTACCTACGACCGAAGTGCAGATTTGATTGAAGACAAATATTCCTTTGAAAAAGGAGACACCACTTTATTGGGCCCACGGAAACCAAAAGGATTCCGAAAACATGTAATACAAACAGGGCGTTCTCTAAAAATTGATAAGGATGTAGAAAAGGAAAGAAGTGTATATGATAATACCATTTTAGTTGGTGACGCAGCCAGGTCATTGGTGATGGTTCCCATGTTCGAGGATAATGAAGTAATTGGTGTAATCAGTCTTCAAAACCTGGATAAAGAAAATGCCTTCTCCGATTCAGATGTGAGTCTGCTGTCTACCCTTGTCAATAGTATGAGTATCGCACTAAAGAGTGCCCGCCTTTTTGATGAAACCAACCGGCTGTTGAAAGAAACAGAACAACGAAAAGCAGAACTGGCCGTTATCAATAATGTGCAGGAAGGTTTGGTAAAAGAATTTAAGTCAAAAGCCATCTATGAATTGGTGGGTGAAAAACTCTGTGAATTATTCGATACTCAAACCGTATTGATCAGAACCTTTGAACATGAAACAGGTCTGGAAACATGGCGATATGCTATAGAAAAAGGTCAACGTCAGTTCAGTGAACCCCGGCCGATGATCTGGGCGAACAAACAATTAATACAAACCCATAAGCCCATTATTATAAATGAAAATTACCTGGAGACGGCCAAAAAATTTGGAGGCAGCGGTGTAAGTATGGGTCAACCTCCTAAATCAGCGGTATTTGTACCGATGATAGTTGGGGATGTAGTAAGAGGATCTGTAAGCTTGCAGAATGTAGATAAAGAAAATGCCTTTAGCGAATCGGAACTGAGTTTGCTTGACCACACTCACCAGCAGCATGGGAGTGGCGCTTGGAAAATGCCCGGCTCTTTGATGAAACCACCCGGCTGCTCGATGAAACAAAACAAAGGGCTACAGAACTAAGTACTGTTAACAATATAAGCCAGACACTTGGCTTCTCAAATAAATCCGGAAGATCTTATAAAATTAGTAGGTGATCAGTTGAAGGACTTGTTTAAAGCCAATATCGTTTACCTGGCATTGCTGGATACAGCCACCAAGATCATTCATTTTCCATACCAATTTGGTGATGATCTTACCCCAATGAAATTGGGCGAAGGGTTAACCTCCCAGATCTTACTCACTGGCAAACCGCTTTTGATTAATAAAGATGTGAGACAAACAAACGATCAAATTGGGAGTTCAGCAATTGGGTCTTCCCGCTGCTTCCTATCTCGGTGTTCCTATTCCTGTGGGCGATGAGATCATAGGTGTATTAAGTGTTCAAAGTACGGAGAGTGAAAATCGTTTTAATGAAAATGATCGAGCGCCTTTTATCTACTATTGCCGCATCTGTTGGTGTTGCCTTAAGAAAAGCACAGTTGTTTGAAGAAGTAACACAGGCAAAACAGGAAGCAGAAGAAGCCAGTAAAACAGCCGAAAAAGCAAACCAGGCAAAGAGTGCTTTTCTTTCTACCGTCAGTCATGAATTAAGAACACCACTTACATCCGTTTTAGGATTTGCCAAGATCATTAAGAAAAGATTGGAAGAAAAAATATTTCCGGCAACCGATGTAAGTGATCCAAAAACAGAAAAAACCGTTCACCAGATCTCCGAAAATCTGAAGGTTGTTATTTCAGAAGGTGAAAGATTGACCAATCTTATCAATGAAGTACTGGATCTTGCCAAAATTGAAGCCGGTAAAATGGAATGGAATATGGAAACCGTATCCATGCAGGAAGTGGCTGAAAGAGCTATTTCCGCCACTTCATCTTTGTTTGATCAGAAAAATTTAGCATTAAAAACCAATATTCAGGAAAACCTTCCAATGGTAATGGGCGATCGGGATAAGCTGATACAGGTAATGGTCAACCTGATCTCCAATGCCGTAAAATTTACACCGGCCGGCACGATCACCTGCAGCATTACCAGGAAAAGAAATGAAATCATTACCAGTATTACGGATACAGGTATTGGTATTGCACCAGCCGATCATGAAGCAGTATTTGAACAATTCAAACAAGTGGTAGGAGATACACTGACAGATAAACCAAAAGGAACAGGGCTGGGTCTTCCTATCTGTAAAGAAATTGTAGAACATCATGGCGGACGCATCTGGCTGGAAAGTGAAATAGGAAAAGGAAGTACTTTTTTTTTGCATATACCGGTGCAAAAAACAGGTGCAGAAACTGATATCACCAAACCTATTCACCTTGAATGACCTGGTTAAACAATTGAAAGAACAAATGGAGCAATCCAGCCTGAATATAAAAGGTAAGCATGCTACCATACTTGTCGTGGATGATGATGACTCCATCCGCTCTTTACTTGAACCAGGAACTTGGCAGATGCCGGCTATATGATCGAACAGGCTACCAATGGTAAAGAAGCACTGGCCAGCATACGAAAACATCAGCCGACCTTATCATTCTTGATGTCATGATGCCGGAGATGAATGGATTTGATGTGGCAGCCATTTTAAAAAATGATCCGCAAACAATGGACATTCCCATCATCGTATTATCCATTGTACAGGATAAAGCAAGGGGATTCCGGATTGGTGTGGATCGTTACCTGACCAAACCAATTGATACGGCACAACTTTTTACAGAGGTAGGCAGTTTGCTTGAACAGGGTAAGTCAAAGAAAAAAGTAATGGTGGTAGATGAAGACAACACCGCTGTACAGCACATTAACAGATGTGTTGCAGGCAAAGGGATACCAGGTAGTAGAATCTGATGGAAAAGAATTGGTGGAAAAAGCAATCCTGAATCAACCGGATATTATCATTCTCAATTCTGTTTTGTCAGACAAACATGAAATCGTTCAGTCACTTGCGTTTTGAAAAAGGATTGGAAAATGTGTTGTTTCTGATTTACCAGTAAAAGCATTTGGTTTTAGAACAATGATCGCAACACGGGCAGACAGCTAAAAAATATTTATTAAAAATATCAATGGAACAAAAAATTTTAATTGTAGATGATGAAGCACATATCCGTATGTTGATAGAACAAACGCTGGAAGAACTGGAAGATGAAGGATGTAGAATTTTTAACAGCTGAGAATGGTGAAATAGCATTGCAGATTATACAGGAAGAAAACCACAACTGGTGTTTCCTTGATGTCATGATGCCAAAGATGAATGGCATGGATGTCTGCAAGAAAGGTAAAAAAAGAACTGGGACTTACCAATGTCTATATCGCATTGCTTACAGCAAAGGGACAGGAACTGGACCGTCAAAAAGGACAGGAAGTTGGCGCCGATGTATATATGACCAAGCCATTTGATCCTGAAGTGATACTTACGAAAAGCCAGGGAAGTATTGGGTCTTTGATTGATCATGACTACTAATATTTTTTTTACTCTGTATTTACAAAAAGTCCAAACTGAATAACTCCGTTTCACTTTCCATTATAACCATTTCCCACTTTACTTTATGGCCAAACTAAGTCTGAAAAATATAATCGGAAAAAAAACGGCAACACGTTGCTGCTTTCATTGATCTGAACAACTAAAAGCGGATATATTAATTGAAGATGAGCAGGAAAAATTTTTATCCGGAAATAAGGAACGCAGTAATCAATCACAGTCACCCCGTACTGCTAGATGACGAAATACTGGGTTGGGTAAAAGGTGATGAAAACGCAGCATGTATTGCATCGCTTCTATCCTTACTGGCACAAAAAGATCTGGAGAAAAAGAAATTAGGCAGTGAAGTGCTTGCTTTGTACCAGGAAGTGAACATGGTCTTTAATTTCTCCGATAAACTTGCCCAGGCTATTGAACCCACGGCCATCGCCCGGATTACACTGGATGAAGCCATGCACCTGATCAAGTCAAACAGCGGCCTGGTTGTATCTTTGGGATGAAACAATCCAACAATTACAGGTACCCGCTTCTTCTGGCGAAGAATTGTTTAATAAAGAAAAAATAAGTGCCAATGCCGGGTTGATGCTGAAAATAGGATTAAGCGGGCAGTCAGATATTATAAGCGACCTGTCTACATTACGGGAAGCCGGATTGATTGGTCCGCTTGTTCAATCGCTGATATATGCTGCTTTAAAAGTAAAGCACCGGGTAATGGGAGCTATCATTCTGGCCAGTCATGAACCCATGCGGTATGCGGCATCGGACCTTAAGTTTTTAACTACGCTGGCATTGCAATCCTCTTCCGCCATTGAAAGCGCATTGCTATATGAAAAAAATATCCGCGAAGCAAGGGAAAAAGAAGAAGCCATGCGACGCATTTATGAAGATCACCGGCCAAGTTTGTTCCTTATGAATTCATCGGTTCACTGGGTCATGACGTTATAACCGATGTAAAGCTTGGCGACCAGGTAGAAAAAGTAGTAACCGTTTTGTTTACAGATATCCGTGACTATACTTCCATATCAGAAAGAATGACACCCGAAGAAACCTTTCAGTTTGTTTGTGCATACAATGAAACGCTGGGTCCCATTATCCGGAGGCACAACGGTTTTATCAATCAATATCTGGGTGATGCGATCATGGCGCTTTTTCCGCGAAATGCAACGGATGCGTTAGCGGCAGCCATTGAAATGAAAAAAAATATCCATGCACTTAATGAGAAAAGGAAATTAAACCAGGAAAATCTCCATTCAAATCGGCATAGGCTATGCATACAGGTCCTTTGATCATGGGAATTACCGGAGATAAAGAACCGTTTAGATGCTACCACGATCTCAGATACGGTCAATACGGCGTCCCGCATTGAAAGCCTGACCAAATATTATAAAGCCGGTATCCTTTTAAGCGAAGCTTCACTTGCAACAAATACAGGATCAGGAACAATTTAATTTGCGATACCTGGGAAAAGTGCAGGTAAAGGGAAAGCAGGATCCTGTTGGTATCCATGAATGTTTTAGTGGAAGCACCGAAGAAGAAATGATAATAAAAGAAAAAACGCTTCCTTTATTTAACGATGGAATGAATCATTATCTGAACAGGTCATTTGCATCAGCCATAAAATCATTTCAAACAATGACAGAAACAAATCCGGAAGATCTTACGGCGAACTTCTTTTTAGATAATGCAACACGTTATCTTCAAAAAGGAGTTCCTGAAGACTGGACGGGTGTGGTGGAAATGACGATTAAGTAGAATGCGTTCTGGTTTCTACTTATAAAAAGTAAGGTTCGCCAGTATCATCACAAATAAATTTTTTTGCTTGAAAAATCTTCTTCTATAAAATATATAAAACAAGAGTCCCGGTGAACATGCATCACCGGGACTCTTGTTTAACTTTAGCTATAATTTATTTTGTAAATACCGTTTCGCTATGGTAAGGAAAACTGGTAACAGGATAGGTCAAAGGTTTGTTCTTATCGTAATTTTCATAAGCAGGATGCCAGAATCCTGATTGTGAATGATAATACCTGCCATTATATTTTACGATGGTCCAGGAAGCCCCGAAGGTTGTTCCATTGGCCCAGCTGGGGTCATTATAAAGCGTATAAACGATACGTCCATCTGCACCCAGTTCTGCATACAATTCACTGTTGGGGCCGTTGCCCTTATAATTATTAACCCTGTACTTCCCAATTGAAGACGCTTTGTAAAGGGCAGTTGAATCGAATTCAGGTTTATACAAACAATTAATTTGCCTGGTAAATTCTTTCCCATCCAATGTTCGCTTGTAAGCAACCTGGATATTGAAATTAAATTCTGTAGTAGCGGTTGAATTAATCTTTATCTTCTTTGTGGAACCGGTAATAGAGGTAGTAAACCCTATACGGGGATCACTAACTCCCTTAACAATAATGTTTTTACCCTCCATTGATAACGTCATATCATCATGCGCCTCCTGACCGATATGACTTGTATAAGAAGGATAAGCTGTTTTTAATTTTGAAGTCTTCGCTGTTGCCTTTGCATACATGGCTTCCACCTCTTTGTCTTTATTTACAAAAGTCTGTTCTGTAGTAAATGCTGTATTAATATCAGGATGGATGTTCGCATCGACGGAAGAAAGGTTTCTGAAACCTACAGACATGGCCAGTGATTTTTCAGTGTTATTTAGAAACTCAACCGCGGTAAGGCGCTGAGCATCCGCATTGGTTACGGCCTCCGCTACACCTTTTAACCGGCCTACTTCCTGCGCCCGCCTGATAGCCACTTCTCTTGATATTATGAATGTGGTAAATACCCCAAGAAAAATAAGACCAGATATAGGATTGGGTGCTAATATAAAGGCATAGCCACTACCTACTAAAAAAGGGATTGAACCCAGGCATATCACTTTTGCAGTTACATAGTTTTTGGCAATGGCAACTAACTTATCTCCAACATCAGTTTGTATTCCTCCTGGTCTTGCATAATACCCTGCAGGCAATTCTGTAAAGGAATATTGAGAAGGATGCGGCATATTCCTTTGAAGCACATAGGCAAGCAGTTCCTTATCGCCGGGAGAAAGAGAATTCATTTGTAGAGTCCATTCTTCTTTTATTTGATTCAGCAAGATCATACTTTGAGCAGAGGGTTGAAAATTACTTCCCGCTACCACTTTTGAAACCGAGTCAATGCTCTTGTTTCTTTTATCAACATACTCATCTATTACTGCCATAGGGTTTGAAATCCGGGTGTAATCCTTTATCGTTAATTCCAAACCATTAGCCTGGCTTATACCGGGGATAGAAACGGAAACTTTGCCGGACGCGATAACGGGAACAACAAAAACATACGCAGAATCGCCGGAAGCATATCCTTTAACCGTGATGGCGTTAAGAACGATATTGGTTTCTGCGGAAGTTATCTTTTTGTTGTACTTAATAATTATGGCATCACCTGGTAATGCATTGTCGGCACTTAATGAAAGCGAGATAAGATCAGGCACGTCTTCCTTTTTTTGATTCTCTTTGGAACATCCAGCTAAGATTAAAAAAAGCAGGATAAAGGGCAGGAATAATTGTTTCATATTTATTATTGGGTTTATTTCAAAAAACATTCAGGCTTCCCGCACTTCACCGTTAAATTATCACTACCTGTTCTTCTATTTCAATCCGTATGTTGAAAATTTCTGCCATTAGATTTTTCCTCCAGAGTTTGGAGATGGCGGTTGTTGAATATTAAATAGAATAAAAAAATAATGATTAACTGCAAATGCCAACAAATAATCATAATTCCATTTACCCCAAATCGGAGTTTGATTTAAAAAGGCAGGCCGATAATAATCAGGAAAGTGTTTCATGGTTCCGAATTTTGGTTAGCGGTATAATGGTGTGATGAATCAGCAATTAAAAAACTTAATGTATAATATCTGCTCATCCGGATACTTAAAAGCTAAAAGTAAAACCTATTCAGTCTGCCTGCAATACCTGCTTGTAGGTATTTTATTCTACTGATTTCAGAAAAACACAGAGTTTTTATAAGCATGCAGATAAACGTATAGGGGTAACAGGTCATTTTACTTCATGTTGGGCTTGAAGAGGATATTAGTTTTCTTTATATCAAATACTAATAAATTCAATCCACGTATTACGATTAATAATATATAGATATACATTTTTCAAATTTCAGTTTATCCATTACTATTACGTATTTTTAATCCCTTTAAAATATATCCTATATATTAAATCCGGAACCTGGATTCACATGAAAAACACCGCTCTCACTGAATTCATTGATTCAATTACCGAACTTTTTCCCGGAAAGATCAAAGTGTTCCCAATTGCTCTACAAGAAAAATGCGTAACAGGCATTTCTAATTCCCTTCTTCATAAAAACTTCAGTCAGCCGTTAAATACGCAAACCGAAATGGAACTGGCGGAGCAAATGGCCATTTATTTGAAAGGTAAAAATCCTGGGCATACTTACACCTATTTTTATCGCGTTAATAACAATAAGGCAATCAGGGAATGGAAATTCTGTTCAGCCAGGCTTTCAACTGAAAAAGATTTACTGACCGGGATCATCACTTTTACTTATGATTTGTCTGTGCTGGGTGAAGAAAAAAAAGACTTTATAAAGTACTGGATAACGATCTGTTTTTTAAAGAACACCTGAATAAAATAGCCTCGTTGACTAAACGGGAAACCGAAATAGCAGGCTTACTTTCGGGTGGATGGAGTAACAGGCAAATTGCTTTGAAAAGTAATACCTCAGAACATACGGTTAATACACACCGAAAAAATATCAATCAAAAACTTGGAATTCAAAACCTGGCCGGCCTTTTAAGGTTTGCTGATGTTTTTGATTTTACAAACCCATTACCGGCATGAGAACCAAATTGACAGACAACGAAGCGTTTCAAATCAGCAATCAGCAGGTATTTACGCTGGATAGTAAAATCAGATCCGGAGCGTTTTCTATCGATGAAATGGGAGATTATTTGCCAGGTCATGTGCTGGTCACTGATCTTTCCAGTTTAACAACAGAATATATGAACAAGAGCGGATGCAATATCCTGATGCATAGTGTAGCGGAATTAGCGGCACAAGGCCCGGAATATTTCAGCCGGTTTTTCGTAAAAGAAGAAATGGATGTGATACTGCCCCGATACCTGGAGATATACAAAAAACAGGATGCCACTGCTGTTTATAATTTTGTGCACCGGGCAAAGCCCATCCGGGACCGATATTATAAATGGTATTTCGCTTCGGCCAAATTGCAGCAGATGCCTGGTAAAAATAAGTCGGACAAACTTTTGGTGATTGTCAATGAAGTAAAATCAGCCGGTGACATTGCAAAAAAGATTAGCCATGTATTGGATGAAAGTGATTGGATGAAAAAAAATTTTAGAAAATTCTGTACGTTGACCCGCAGGGAAAAGGACATTATCTCTTTACTGGCCAGTGGTAAAAGCGGTAAAGAAATTTCTGAAAGATTGCTTATCTCCAGGCTAACAGTAAATACGCACCGAAGGAATATCGTTGCCAAACTGGAAACAAAAAACTTTGCTGAGCTTTATAAGTTTGCTAATGGTTTCGGGTTGATTGGATAAGTAAAGAAGGTAATAGGCAAAAAACCAAGATCAATAACTTAATAATCTCTGCACACTTTCCTCCAACCCCGCTTTTGCCAGAAAATTATTTTCCAATTCTATATTAAACGGTATCGGCGTATCCAAAGTTGCACAACGCATCACCGGTGCATCTAAAAATCCAAAACAATGCTCCGCAATCCAGGCTGCAATTTCACCACCGATACCACCGGTCAACGTGTCTTCATGCAGTATCAATACTCTGCCCGTTCGTTGCACAGCGTCGCGGATGGACATATAGTCTAAGCGGCAACAGGGTTCGTAAATCAAGTATATCAATAGAAATCTCCGGATGTTCTGCTGCATACTCTTCGGCCCAGTGTACACCAGCGCCATAGGTGATGATGCTTATGTCTTCTCCTTCTCTTACATGCCTGGCTTTTCCAATTTCAATTTCATAATATTCTGCCGGCACAGATCCGCTTATACTTCTGTATAATGCTTTGTGTTCAAAAAATAATACAGGGTTGGGGTCATTGATTGCTGCTATCAATAATCCTTTTGCATCGACGGGTGTAGACGGATATACCACTTTTAATCCCGGTGTATGTACAAACCATGCTTCATTACTCTGGCTATGAAAAGGACCGGCACCCACACCAGCCCCTGTTGGCATTCGTATTACCACATCCGCATTCTGACCCCAGCGGTAATGAATTTTCGCCAGGTTATTGATGATCTGGTTAAAGCCCACGGTTACAAAATCGGCGAACTGCATTTCCATCATGCTCTTATATCCTTCCAGGCTTAATCCCAGTGCAGCTCCAACAATTAGCACTTTCGCATATAGGTGTATTTCTCACTCGTTCTTTACCAAACTCTGCTACAAACCCTTCCGTTATCTTAAATGCCCCTCCATATTCCGCAATATCCTGTCCCATCAATACCAGGTTGGCATGCTGCTGCATACTTTGATGAAGGCCTGCTTTTATAGCATCAATAAAACGAAGCTCTGAGGAGGGAAATGAAGAATCAGAATAGGTCTTTGAATTATCAATAATACGGAGACTTCCATGTGGGCCCGGATCCTTTCTTTCAGCATAAACATCACTTAACTCTTTTTCCGGGTCTGCCATGATAGGTTTTGTATTATTGCCGACAGCAAGTTCATGGTCAATTTTATCTTTAAATTCTTTTTTTATGTTTTCTACATCAGCTGCAGATAAAATATTTTGATGCACAAGGAATAGCTCGTAAATTTTTACCGGGTCCTTTTTCTCCCAGAGTTCAAAAAGATTTTTTGGAACATATTTCGTACCACTTGCTTCCTCATGTCCCCGCATGCGAAACGTCATTGCTTCTATCAAATAAGGCTTCTGGTTTTTGATACAATATTCCCTTACACCTTTTATGGTATCATAAACCTGCAGCAGGTTATTACCATCTATCTGCACTCCCTCCATTCCATAACCCTTTGCTTTGTCCACCAAACTGATGCAGCGATATTGCTCATTGGCAGGAGTACTTAATCCATATCCATTATTTTCAATTAAAAAAATAACGGGAAGGTCCCATACAGCCGCCACATTCAGTGCTTCATGAAAATCACCTTCACTGGTACCACCTTCGCCGGTGAAAGCCAGTGAAACTTTATTTTCCTTTTTTAATTTATAAGCCAGCGATACACCATCTGCAATTGCTAATTGCGGACCCAGGTGAGAGATCATACCGCAGATATGATGATTCACGGCTTCCAAAATGAAAACTTCTTTCCCTGCCCTTACTATATCCCTCCTGGGCACCCTGCCATTGCATAAAAAGTTTACTTAATGGCATCTCGCGGCTGGTAAACACACCCAAATTGCGGTGCAATGGCATGATCCATTCGTCATTCTGTAAAGCGAGAGTGGCGCCCACTGCTATGGCTTCCTGTCCTATGCCACTGAACCATTTTGATATTTTACCCTGGCGCAAAAGAATGAGCATCTTTTCTTCTATCAGGCGGGGATAAAGAATATGCCGGTAAAAATTGATTAAGCTGTTCGTTGGATAAATCTTTTTTATCGAAGACCATATTGCGAATTTCATGGATTAAAGGATAACTACCAAGACCTGAGATTTCGCTGCACGATGATTGAAGAAAGAAAGATGAATTGCTAAATAATTATGAAAATAAAAATACAACGGGTGAATCCGGCATTATTTTTCGGTTATTTACACCATGTTTAAAATCCTGGCTCTGTCTGTTTGTTTACTGGTAATAACAACTCAAACCTTAATTGCTCAAATCTCTTCTTCCCCGGAAAATTATTATACCACATTTGATGATCAGCTAACACTGCGCTTGTACCTGGCAAAAAAATATACTTCTTTGGTCATGAAGGCTCCGCCACCCGTTCAATCGCTCAGGTACAGGCCCAACAGCCTGACCACAATGGGAATAAACGGAACTTATAAATCCCTTTCTCTAAGCTTTGGTTCTGGATTTGGATTTTTAAACCCCAATAAAATTGAAAAAGGAAAAACCCGTTCATTTGATTTTCAAACCCATATTTATTCGCATGATTGGGTTACTGATATCTATGCACAATTTTATAAAGGATATTATCTGTCCTTAGGCGGACCCTCGGGAACCACTGACAAAAATTATTATGTAAGACCGGATGCAAAAGTTATGTTGCTGGGTACATCTGTTTACCGATTGTTGAATGGAGATAAATTTTCTTATCGTGCTGGTTTTTCTCAAAGTGAATGGCAAAAAAAATCAGCCGGTTCGGTATTACTTGGAGCAGAAATATATTACGGTACAATGAAAGGTGATAGTGCACTGGTTCCCGGTAATATCAGTGCTTATTATCCGCAACGGGGAATTGAAAGAGTCAGACTACTGGAGCTGGGACCCGGAGCCGGTTATGCTTATACAGCCGTGTGGGAAGAAAATTTATTCCTCACCGGTAGTGCTACCATTAATGGTGATATAAGTGTGGTAAAGGAAACTTCCGCGGAAGGGTCTGCAAACCGGGTTTCAATTAGTCCCAATGCTACTTTACGTGCAGTTGCCGGCTACAACAGCGAGGAATGGGCAGCTACTATTTCCTGGTTACACAATACTACCAATGCCAAAGGTCAGTCATCCAATTACGAATATGGAATAAAAACAGGAGAGTTCAGAATTACACTGGCCAAACGTTTTACCCCCGGCAAAAATCTTAAAAAGAAATTGGATACGGTTGTTGAAAAACTGCCATAAACAAAACAAACGCAAGTAACGTTAGGATAAGATCCTGATGGGAATTATTTTTTTGAAGTGTAAACAAAAAAAAACCGGGATACTATTTTATACTACAACCAGTTCATAAAAATCTTCGGGTAATAAATATTTGTTGGCCAGCTCCTGCAATTCCTTTGGCTTAATATTTTTTATGATGTCGATAGATTGATAAAAATAATTTTCATCCAGGTTATTCAGGATAATATTCTTCCACCGGTTAATGATATGAAAGGGGCCATCCAAATCTCCTAAAACGGTACCCATTAAGAAATTTTTTACCAGTAATAATTCATCGTCTTTCACTAATTCCTCCCGCAATATTTTCATTTCTTTATATGTTTCAGATATGGCCGGCTCACAAACATCCTTTCCCCGCTTCGGTACTTATCATCCAGGCGGCTTCATGCAGGTGATTTTGAAAATAACTATGAATGCCATATGTATAACCTTTGTCTTCACGAATATTATCCATTAACCGCGACCCGAAAAAGCCACCAAAAAGCGTATTCAATACTTGTGCCTGCATATAATCAGGGTGGTGGCGGGTAATAAAAGGTCTTGCCATGCGGATGGAGCCCTGCACTCCGTTTGGATCATTTATAACGCGGTACTTCTTTTCTGCTTCGCTATTTATTATATGCTTATTTTCTGCCACTGGTTGATTGGAAAGGTCTCCAAAGTTTTCATTCAGCAATTGCTCCAAATTTTCCGGTAAACGGCCGGCAACAAACATGATGAACTTACCCTGCTGATAAAAATTTTTATAGAAGTCCAGCAATTGCTCTCTAGTCAAACTGTCAAAATCTTCTTCGCGGCTATATCTTCCATAGGGGTGCTGATCACCGTATAAATAAACATCTATCAGGCGGCCAGCTACAAATTCACTTTTTTTCAGGTTCACCTGTAATCGCTGTTTCAGGTTTTGAGTAGCAATAGCCAGCTCCTCCTCAGGGAAAATACAATCTGTCAATAACTCTCTCACTACTGGTAATAATTCTTTGACGTGCTTTGTCAGGCAATGTAATGTAACGCTGGCCGTTTCGCTTTGAGAACTCCGGTTAAGATAAGAACCGTAATATTCGAAATGTTCATTAACCTGGAACGCCGTTTTAGTGGATGTGCCATTTTTCAACATCAGATTGGTGATAGCAGCTACCAGGTTTTTTTCTTCGTACCAGTTTCCCGCATAAAAAACCCATTCGAGTGACATCACTTCATCAGCACCCGCTTCGATAGTGTAAACTTCCATGCCGTTTTTTAATATTATTTTCTTGTACGGCTTGAGGTGCAGATTAAAATTCACAGCATCAACAATCGGCGGAGCCATTTTCCTGTCCATCATTTTATTCTTTTCGGTTGGTCAACGATTTAATTATTTGCTAAGTACCAGATTGTATTGCTGTTTTCGCTTCTGAAAATATTCCTGCTTTCTTCCAGCACATCCTGTGTTGTAACGGCCGCATACTTTTCCAATTCGGTATTCATTAAAGCCGCATCGCCCAACAATTCATATTAGGCCAGGCTACTGGCTCTGTTCATCACACTCATATCTTCAAAGGCGATCATACTTTCCGTTTTATTTTTTACTTTTTGCAGTTCAATTTCCATCACGGGCTCTGCTTTCAAACCTTGCAATACTTCTTCCAATCCCTTTTCTGCATCTTCCAGTTTTATTCCTTTTACCAGTTTTCCTTCAATAGCCAGTAGTCCTGCATCCGTGCTGCCGGAATGATGACATTCAATATTGCTGAATAATTGTTTTTCTTTCACCAGTGATTGATATAATCGTGATGAACCTCCTCCTCCTAATATTTCTGAGAGAAGGTCGGTTGTATAATATCTTTTTTCCAGCCGGGAAGACATATGCCAGCATTTATAAATTGCATCCAAAGGCACATCAGCTTTGAGCTCAAGGCTGCGGGCTTCTGCTTGTGGTGGTTCTTGCGGCAGAACCCGGTTATATTTTTCACCTGAAGGAATATCACCAAACCACTTTTCAGCAAGCTCCTTTACTTTATCCACTTTTATATTGCCGGCTAACACCATAATGGCATTTACAGGCCGGTAATATTTAAAGAAGAATTTTTTTACATCGTCTAAACTTGCATTTTCAATATGCGATAATTCTTTGCCAATTGTCATCCAACGATAAGGATGTTGCCTGTAAGCCAGCTCCCTCATCTTATGCCATGCATCGCCATAAGGTTTATTAAGATAATGTTCCTTAAATTCTTCTACCACCACTTTTCGTTGTACTTCCAGGCTTTTTTCACCAAAAGCAAGTGATAGCATGCGATCACTTTCTAACCAGAAAGCTGTTTCCAGGTTTTCAGCCGGAACCTGTAAATAATAATTGGTCAGATCATTAGTAGTGTAGGCATTATTTTCGCCGCCAGCCATTTGCAGGGGTTCATCGTAATTCGGAATATTTACCGAACCTCCAAACATCAGGTGTTCAAACAAATGTGCAAAGCCTGTACGTTCCGGATCCTCATCTCTTGCACCTACATCATACATGATATTCATTACCGCCATAGGCGTTGATTCATCCTGGTGCACAATAACACGAAGGCCATTGGCCAGTGTAAATCTTTCAAATTGTATCATAGTGTGTTAACAGCGGTTAATTAATAAAGTTCAGGCCATCATTTTAAAATGGTTCGCAAAAATATTGAAGTAATTGGAGAAATTGGGGTGAAAGAATAATACCTTAATTCCATTTATATTATTGCAAGTTCTTTTTTGCTTATTTAAACGCCGGTAAATTGAGATGAAAATAAAAAAACAATTATTCTTAGTGAAAGATGTAAATAAAATAATAGTGAGTCCAGCCAATAACGAACAGGTGTTAAAATTTATAAAGTGCGGGAACCAGGTCTTCGCCATAGTTAACCCTGAGCGGTATAATTAAAAAAATTCTTATGTCTTTTACAAAATGCTTTTGACCTTCATTTCTATTTCAATTAACTCTCCACCCCGGCGCAGAATAAGTTTAACTTTTGTATTGGGGGCAAGTAAAGCTATTTTGTATTTATTAAAGTTTTGGGAAAAATCGTTATTTACTGCCACCAGAACATCTCCTTCCATTATTCCCGCCACATCAGCCGGTGAACCTTTCACTACACTGCCCAATTCAATTTGTCCGTTAATCAGGTATAAATCGATTCCTGAATAAGAATAATCAAATGGATCTCTAAAATGGGAATTCGGTATAAGATGAATATCACGCCGTGGATAATTGAATATAACGTTAAAGCGTCTTAAAATGTCATTTCCGATCAGCCCGCCCAGGTATGGATAAGAAGTAACATTATAAGTGTCTTCAAAAATATAAGTAGGAATCTTTCTAAAACGATAGGGTCCTATTTTTAGTTCTTTTACTATAGTTAAATTCATGCTGATCTTACCGCCTATACCCTCACCATCTTTTGGCCAGTATTTCCGTTTTTTTCTCATCAATGCACTGTCCTCTGCAAAATCTTGTGATAGCATCAGGCAAACACCTGCACCTATATCATGAAGGAATCTCATGTTATAAGTATTTTCATCTTTAATTCGGGCATACTGAACAGGCAAAGTACTTATGATGGGTTTAAACAAATATCCACCTTTGGGATAACGGATAGTGCCTTTGCTGCAAATATCTAATTTAAGACTATCGTAGTCTATTTTAACAATATACCGGCTCAGTAATGAGTAGCCGATAATTCCGTCTATTTGCTCACCATAAACGCTGGTCAGTACAGAATAATCATTGACATGGAAATTAAGGCTATCAACTGTGAGATTTGGAAACCGGAGCTTGCGGTTATATAAAAATCCTACTTTTTTTATTCCCGCAATACCCCTTATGGTTCTCTCGGAAGCTTCAGGTTCTAATTTCAGATAAGATACCGTGGATGAATCAAGAGAAATGCCACTGCTGCCTGTATCCAGAATAAAGTGAAGGGTATCCGGAAAATCATCCAATTGTGCATTTAGTACTACGACACCCCCGGTGAGCTGGGTAAAAGAAATTCTGGTCAATAGCCTGGAAACGGGTTCAATAAATTCTTCCTGCGCCCTTGCCTGTAATACTCCATACAGCAACACTACAACCAATCGTAGCTTAAAACTCTTCATAGGTTAGCAGTTCAATATTTAATTATTAATTCAAAAACTATGGTGCACAATTGACAGCCTGATCCATATTCTATTAAATTTAGGCCAATACACCACATAAACAAAACCGCACAACCCTTTTCTTGTTATACCATTGTATTTTTGCCCCCCGGTATGCCCGGTAATTTAAAAACCCCAGTATGTTATCACCCGATTTATTAGATCGAGCATTAAAGTTTGAATTCTTATCTGCAGAAGAAGGTGTTTTTCTTTATCATCATGCATCCCTAACCGATCTTATGTTTGTAGCCGATGAACTTCGAAAAAAACAAGTTCCGCATGGTAAGGTTACCTGGCAAATAGACCGGAATGTAAATACAACCAATGTATGTGTTGCCAATTGCAAGTTTTGTAATTTTTTCCGCATACCCGGCCACGCAGAAGCATATATTACAGATATGCCTGTATACAGGCAAAAAATTGAAGAAACATTAAAATACGGTGGTGACCAGTTATTGTTACAGGGTGGGCACCATCCCGAACTGGGCTTACAATTTTATGTCAATACCTTTCGCCGGATAAAGGAGGAATTTCCCTTAATTAAATTGCATACGCTGGGGCCACCTGAAGTAGCGCATATTACCAAACTAGAAAAAAGTACGCATCGTGAAGTGTTGAGGTCTTTAAAGGAGGCTGGTATGGATTCATTACCCGGCGCCGGTGCGGAGATACTGGTTGACCGCGTACGCCGGTTGATATCAAAAGGAAAATGTGGCGCCCAGGAATGGTTGGATATAATGTATGAAGCCCATCAATTACATATCACTACGTCCGCTACCATGATGTTTGGACATGTGGAAACAATTGAAGAACGCTTTGAACACCTGGTAAAGATCAGAGAAGTGCAAAACCGTAAACCTGCAGAGGCAAAAGGTTTCCTGGCTTTTATACCGTGGACCTTCCAGGATGTAGATACACTGCTGGCAAAAATTCGTGGTGTGCAAAATCTTACAACCGCAGATGAGTATATACGGATGATTGCACTTAGCCGCATTATGCTTCCGAATATTAAGAATATACAGGCTTCGTGGCTTACAGTAGGCAAGCACGTTGCACAGATCTGTTTGCATGCGGGAGCGAATGATTTTGGGAGTATCATGATTGAAGAAAATGTGGTAAGTGCAGCAGGTGCGCCTCACCGTTTTACTTATAAAACTATACAGGATGCTATTCTTGAAGCCGGCTTCGAACCGCAACTTCGTAATCAACAATATGAATGGAGAAAAATTCCGGAGAATATAGTGGAGCAGGTCGTAAACTATTAATAATAAAATCACGGAATAAATTTTCATTATAAGTATATGATTTCAAAAAATCAAATAAGTTCTTCAACTACATTTTATTGGTTCAGGAAGATCGCATTTGCAGAAGGGATTTCTTTTATTGTTTTATTAATGATTGCTATGCCTTTGAAATATTTTGGTGACTTGCCTGTTGCCGTTACCATTACCGGCGGATTGCATGGATTTTTGTTTGTCGCATTTGTTTTAATGGCCTGCATAGTAAAAATGAAGTTGAATAAAGATGCGGCCTGGCTTGCTAAATCTTTCATAGCTTCTATATTACCATTTGGAACTTTATGGATGGAGCATCACCAATGGAAAAAGGAATACATTGAAATTATACCTGCCCGGAATTAATCTTTCTTTTTCTTTTTTGCAGTTGTATTTTTTTATAATTAATAAACTTAAGCTGCTGGTTATTTAAATAATGCATACATTTCCAGTTTATCCGGTAATATATGCTGGTTAATTATGGCCCGGAATATCTAACCGGCATAAAAAAATTAATTCTGTTTATAGAAAGATAGAACTGCGGGTATAAGAGAATTGAGAATTTCCGTACTTTTCAGAAACCATTTAATCCATCCGGCCACATTTCCTGGCGCATGCCGGATGCCAATAACAAGAATAAATAGTAATTCGGTAATTTTTTGACTGCCAGATCATGAGAAAGCAATTTCTGGCATCAAAGATGAAGGTAATGTGCAAACTAAAGATCCACTACCTGAAAATCAACCTGAAAAACTAATCTGATATGCTAAAAATTCTTATTGCCGATGACCATGCAATTGTCCGCAAAGGGTTAAAACAGTTACTCCTTGAAGAATATCCCTCAGCCAGTATCGGTGAAGTTTCTGATACAGAAGAATTAATAAGCCAGGTAATGAATAATGGCTGGGATATTGTTATTTGTGATATGAATATGCCGGGCCGCAGCGGCCTGGATGGTCTGACGCATATAAAGCAAATTTCGCCTGATTTACCGGTTTTAATAATGAGCATGTACCCCGAAGATCAGTATGCGCTTAGAGTTTTAAAGGCCGGCGCTTCAGGATATCTTCAAAAAGAAAGTATTCATGACGATATCATAAAAGCCATCCAAACAGTAAAGCTTGGTAAAAAATTTATTACTCCTACTATCGCTGAAAAGCTGGCTGATGCCTACCAGAATAATAACAATAAACAACCCCACGATTTACTTTCAGACCGGGAATTTGATGTCTTTAAATTAATTGCCGCCGGTAAAACCGTAACGGATATCGCCACGCAGTTATCACTCAGCACTACCACAGTAAGTACCTACCGGTCAAGAGTATTAGAAAAAATGAGTATAAAATCAAATGCAGAATTAACCCGGTATGCACTTGAAAATAAACTTATTTAATAATATATATTAGGATTATTTGTAGTAGAAAGTCTACATTATTTCAAAAACCCAGGCTACACATATCCCCGGGATGAAAGGCTATTTTGCAAACCGGCGTCAGAGTGAATTCCAACTTTCCTGTGCCTTTTATAAATATGCTAAGGATACTAATCGCAGACGATCACCCGGTTGTTATGCAAGCACTAAAAAAAATGCTATGGGAAGAGTTCCCTGGAGTTTTTGTTGAAGAAGCAACAGATACTTCAACTCTTCTTGAGAAGGTTACAGGCGATAGCTGGCATCTCGTAATCTCTGATCTGGCTATGCCGGGTGGAGGTGGTTTTTTAGCTCTCCAAAAAATAAAATCCGCAAAAAAACTATTACCTGTCATAATACTCAGCACTCATCCAGCGGATCAATATGCAACCCGCATTTTAAAAGCCGGGGCTGATGATTTCATTTGTAAAGATTCCCTGCCCCTGGGGTTAATTAAATCTGTGCGTCGAATTTTGGGTTCAGAACAAACACCTTGTCAATATTAATTGCATTGTAAACTCCGACTTATTGAAATGATTTTTTGCAAAAACAATGAATCATTCTGCCTGTATAAACGAATATGTCAAACCGACTTTGCTTATATTCTTTTGCATTAAAAAACAGGTAAACATTATAAATAGAAAACATTTTTTTACTTTGCCCCGGCTGACTTAGGGATTATTCAAATTTTTCCTGGTAAATATTGTTTCATCCCGGTATACTCCGGATAATCATCCGGACATATTTCATTTGAGCAACCAATTAAATGGCAATACTATTTCTGATATTATTTTCAATCATTCTTATCCTGTTCACAATACTTACATACAGGATACATGCCATCGGGAAAACAAATAATAATTCAGAAACACCTGAACAAATAAATGAGAAAGCAGGTCAGATCCAGGCATGGATTTATACTGCTTTGGTATTATCGGTTGTAGGTATAATTACATGTATATACTTTATTGTCAGAGGAACTCTTTGGGAAGGCCATTTAATGGAATGGATGAATATTGTAATGCGGGTAATGCATGTCACGTTCGGAATAGCCTGGATAGGCGCATCTTTTTATTTTGTTTTTCTTGAAAATGCATTGAACCGGAAGGAAAACATCCGCGACGAAATAGCAGGTGATCTTTGGGCTGTACATGGTGGAGGTTTTTATTACCTGGAAAAATATAAAGTAGCACCAAAAGAAATTCCAAAAGATCTTCACTGGTTTAAGTACGAAGCCTATTTCACCTGGATTTCCGGTTTGGGTTTACTTTTCATCATATACTATTTTAATGCCTCCGCCACACTTATAGATCCCGGTGTGATGAAACTAACAGTGGCAGCTGCAATTACCATCAGCCTGGGCTCTTTTATTGTAGCCTGGCTTTTATACGACCGGATGTGTAAATCAGCATTGGTAAAAAGCAAATGGGCATTTACCATTACCGGTATCGTGTTATTAATTGGCTTCTCCTTTTTTTACAGTCATGTTTTCAGTGGCCGGGCAGCTTTTATACATTTCGGAGCCATGATAGGCAGCATCATGGCGGCCAATGTATTTTTTGTCATTATTCCTTCTCAAAAGGCGATGGTCAACGCAGCCAAAAAAGGAATGTTACCCGATCCCGCTAAGGGAAAAAATGCACTTTTTCGCTCCATTCATAATAACTACTTTACTCTACCGGTTTTGTTTGTCATGGTCAGCAATCATTTTCCCGGCACCTTTGGAAATAAATATCAGTGGATCGTTCTGGCAGCAATATCCATTGGAAGCGCCGGCATCAAGCATTGGCTCAACCTGAGAGAAAGAGGGCAAATATCCGTATGGGTTTTGCCCGCTGCAGTTTTATTGCTACTCTCAGCAGCTTATGTAACTGCTCCAAAGTCATCTTCAAATGAGTGCAAAGAAATAAGTTTTGCGCAGGTTAACTCTATAATTTCTCAACGTTGTATAAGTTGTCATTCCTCCCGTCCAACTGATAATGTAAACATTTCACCACCTAATGGGGTCATTTATGACACCCCGGATGATATCATAAAAAGGAAAGACCTTATAATGCAGCGGGTAGTCGTCACTCACACTATGCCTCAGAACAACAAAACAAATATGACATTGGAAGAAAGGGATATTATCAGGTGTTGGATTGAGCAGGGAGCTACTAACAAATAGTTTACTGTCACAAAAACTTCCATAGATTTAACAGCTTTCATACTCTCAATTAATACGGTGTTTATTTAATTAACTTTAATGTCATTAATAATTCTATTTTGATCCGGTTTATACTAAATGAAAAAATGATCAGCACTGACCTGCCTCCCGGCATGCTATTGCTAGATTTTATTCGCTATCATCAGCATTTGATGGGTACTAAGATCGGGTGCCGCGAAGGAGATTGCGGAGCTTGTACCGTTTTAATTGGTGAATTAAAGAATGGAGCATTGCATTATTTATCCATGACAAGTTGCCTGGTACCATTAGGTAATGTGAGGAATAAGCACATTGTCACCATTGAAGGAATTAATCTGCCGGTCAATGAAAAAAATGCAATTATTTTAAATCCAATACAACAGGCTATAACTGATGAAGGAGCCACACAATGCGGGTTTTGTACACCGGGATTTGTTATATCCCTTGCGGGATTTTGTTTAAGTAATAAAGATGCCACAAAAGAAAATGCAATTGCAGCTGTTGATGGGAATATCTGTCGCTGCACCGGATATAAATCGATTGAACGGGCAGCGGGAAAAGTGGCTGAAATAATGAAAGAAAGAAAAGGACAGGAATCAACTCAATTTGTAGTTAAGAAAAAAGTTTTGCCAGACTATTTCGCTACCATAAAAAATAAAATGATTGCTTTGGAAAATGGTCAGCTTCCATTTCCACATTCAACCCTGACAACCCGTATGGCAGCCGGCGGTACTGATATATTTGTACAACAGCCAGATGAATTAAAGCATGCTGACATGCGATTTCTTTTTGACAACCCCGGCCTAAAAGGAATTTCAAGAGAGGGTGATAAAGTAATTATAGGAGCTTCTGCAACCGTTACCGATCTGAAAGATTCTCCTATAATAAATAAAATATTTCCTTCCTTTCAGCATTATGCCAGGTTGATTTCTTCAACACCCATACGCAATATGGCTACCCTTGGAGGAAATTTTGTTAATGCCTCACCGATAGGAGATTTTACTATCTTTTTTTTAGCATTAGACGCTCAGCTAATATTAAGTGATGGACATACAAAAAGAGAATTACCATTAAGGAAATTGTATAAAGGATATAAAACTCTGAATAAAAAACCCGAAGAGTTTATAGAAAAGTTTTGGTTTCTTTTGCCGGGCAAAAATAATTTTTTTCATTTTGAAAAAGTAAGCAAACGTACCCACCTTGATATTGCCACCGTTAATTCAGCAATTAGTTTAGCAATCAAAGGAAATTTTATAGAAAGTGGAAGGATTTCCGCTGGTGGAGTGGGCCCTGTGCCTTTGTATTTACAAAAGACATCTGAATTTATAAAGGATAAAAAAAATTCAGATTCATTCATCCGGGAAGTGGTTGAGTTAGCACAATCAGAAATTTCACCTATCAGCGATGCAAGGGGAACAAAAGAATATAAACGATTATTACTGGGTCAGCTAATTAAAGCGCATTTTATATCATTACAGGAAAGTGAAATTGATTCATGAAAAAGTTTAAATGCATTGAAACCAGGTAAAACAAAAGAACCAGACAGGAATGATCTCCCAAATGGCGGAGGCAACATGGATTCGTACGCTCATGTACGAGGGGAATCCCTATATCTCGATGATATACCATTACAGGCCGGAACCTTGTTTGCTGCAGTATTGGATTCCCCGGTTGCCCACGGAAAAATAAGTTTATTGAATACCTCAGAAGCTGAGGCGCTGCCAGGGATTATAAGAATTTTTACTGCGCTGGATATTCCCGGAGAAAACCAGATTGGCGGTATTGTTCCCGATGAGGAATTACTGGCATCTGATCATGTCCATTTTTGCGGAATGCCAGTTGCCCTGGTCGTTGCCGAAACTGAGGAATTAGCAAAAGCGGCCATAAAAAAAATAATATTAGAAATTGAGCCCTTGCCTGTCATTACAGATCCAAGGGAAGCAAAGGAAAAAGGAGAATTAATCATTCCTCCCCGCACATTTTCTATTGGCAATACGGATGATGCCTGGGAACAATGTGACCACGTTTTTGAAGGCGAAACAAAAACAAACGGGCAGGAACATTTATATATCGAAACACAGGGTGCTTATTCCATACCGGCTGAAAATGGCGCCATTAAGATTTATTCGTCTACCCAGGGCCCAACAGCCGTTCAACGTACTGCAGCCAGGGTGCTTGGTTTGTCCATGCATAATATAGAAGTAGATGTAACAAGGCTTGGCGGTGGGTTTGGAGGAAAGGAAGACCAGGCCACTACCTGGGCTGTTCTTTGTGCACTCGCAACTTTTTATTTAAAAAAGCCAGTAAAATATTCTTTGCACCGGATGGAGGATATGCGAATGACAGGCAAGCGCCATCCTTATTCATCTGATTTTAAAATCGGGTTAAATAAAGATTTAAAGATCCTGGCATATGAAGCTACCTTTTACCAAAACGCCGGTGCCGCTGCGGATCTTTCACCTGCGGTAATGGAAAGAACATTGTTTCATTGCACGAATACTTATTTCATACCCAATGTAAAAGCTACTGCTTATTGTTGCAGAACCAACTTGCCACCCAACACAGCATTCCGGGGATTTGGAGGACCGCAAGGAATGTTTGTGATTGAAGCCGCTATTGCAAAAGCAGCTCGCTCCTTAGGTATCCGGGCATGTGATATTCAATTAAAAAATTTGCTGCAGACCGGTGATGAATTTCCTTACGGACAAAAATGTGTAAGTGAGGCTGTAGAATGCTGGAATAAAGCAGATGAATTATTTGATATTGAAAAAATACAGCAATCGGTTGACCATTTTAATAGTAACAGCACTTACTACAAAAAAGGAATGGCATTGATGCCCATTTGCTTTGGAATTTCCTTTACCAAAACGTTGATGAACCAGGCAAGAGCGTTAGTTCATGTATATACCGATGGTAGCGTGGGCATAAGTACCGGCGCGGTGGAAATGGGACAGGGTGTTAATACAAAGATCAGGCAGGTAGCCGCAACAATTTTTTCCATTAATCCCGAAAAAATAAAAATAACAAGCACAAATACCTACCGTATTGCCAACACTTCGCCTTCGGCAGCAAGTGCCACTGCTGATCTGAACGGTAAAGCAACAGAACAGGCCTGCATTGAGATATTGCACAGAATAAAACAGGTAGCGGCCGATGAATTAAATTCATCTCCGGGGCTTATTGAACTGGTGAATGAATGGATGTACATTAGTGGCGAAAAAACAGAATGGAATTGGGAAAAAATAATAATGAAAGCATTCACTCAACGCGTTAGTCTTTCTGAACATGCACACTATACGCCGCCGGGTATACATTTTAATACTGAAAAAGAAAAAGGCCATCCATTTGCGTATCATGTTTTCGGCACATCTATTATTACAGTAACGATCGATTGCCTTCGTGGCATTTATGAAATAGATGCGGTGAAAGTGGTACATGATGCAGGTATCAGTATGAATAAAATAGTAGACATGGGGCAGTGCGAAGGTGGCATTGTACAAGGTATTGGTTGGATGACCATAGAAGAAATTGTGTATGATGAGGAAGGAAAATTAAAGTCGGATGCATTATCAACCTATAAAGTGCCGGATATTTATTCAGTACCCAAAGAAATGGATATTCATTTTTTAGAAACACAAAAAGACAACCTGGCCATTCTTCGTTCCAAGGCAGTTGGAGAACCTCCTTTAATGTATGGCATCGGTGCCTGGTTTGCTTTGCGCAATGCAATCAAAGCATTTAATCCCTTATCGGATATTCCTTATGATGCACCTATGACACCGGAAAAAGTGTTGACGAATTTATATCCGCAAAAATCCACGCATGCCGGCCATCACGAGGAAAATTACATGCCCGGTGCGGATGTTCAAATTATTATCAAGGAATAATCCTTTATAGATTTGAACCATTTTCTCAACTTGTGTGGACCAAAGAGCTTGTTGCACTTGTAACTCATAAGTGTTTTGTTTATTTTGTTTGCAAATAATAATTTATACTTCTTTTCTCCGTTAAGTTTATTCATATCCATTAAAGTATAATTGAAAAGCTTAATATTGTTGAAGATTAAAATAGCAATTCCTGTCTGAAAACCCATCTTATGCCTACCAGTAATACTGGTTTATACCAGCCTACCCGGTTTACATTATTATTTGTTGCTTTTGCAATAACTTTTTCAATTATTGTTTTGGCAGGATGGATCTTCGGAATTGATGAAATAAAAACTGTATTTCCCCCCGGACCAAATATGATGGTCAATACAGCATTAGTCATTTTTTTTTCGGGTATTTCTCTTTTGTTATTTATTACCGGCAAAATTAAACCCCTGGCAATTTTTTTTGCTGTTCTGGTTTTTCTGACGGGCTGCATTTCTTTGAGCGAATATCTTTTTTCGTGGAATGCAGGTATCGATGAATTATTTATAAAGGATCTTAATACTGCTCCGGGAATGTATCCGGGACGCATGTCTCCAATAACTGCAACAGCTTCTATATTACTGGGTATTTCCTTATTGACTTATAGCATAAAAAATACTATTGCCCTTCGCTTATCAGAGTTTTCCGCTATCGGAATTTTGTTAATTTCATTTACCAGTCTTATTGGTTATCTCTATGAAAGCACCCATCTATACCAGGTAGCGCATTTCTCTTCTATAGCGGTCAATACAGCCATATCCTTAATGTTACTATCATTAGCTTTGCTAATTTCAAGACCTGGCAAGGGTTTTATCGCTGCCTTTAATAAAAAAACCAATGCTGCCAGGATTGGATCACGTGAGGTGCCTGCTTTGATTATTGTAACAGTATTGGTAGGCTGGCTTCAATTAAAACTACAGGAAGAAGGTTTATTTGATTCAAAATTTGGTGTATCTGTTATGATCATCACATTTGCTATCACCTTCTTTTTTATAACCTGGTCAGGGACTAAAAGACTAAATCGCCTGGAGTATGAACGAAAAAATTCAGCACTGAAAATATTAAATAATGAAAAAAGATTTCGCCAGGCTTTTGGATTTATTGGGGATAATGTATGGGAACATGATTTTACTACCGGCAAAACTATTTTTGCTGATACTCTCCAAGAACTGACAGGATATCCAAACAGCGAACTTTCAGATAAGGTTAGTCTGTGGTGGGACAATACGCATCCGGATGACCGCTGGATGCTTGAAGAAGCCGACAAGAACTATCGGGCAGGGTCAATCAGTAGTCACAATTCTGAGTACAGGATATATCATAAGGACGGTTCAATTAAATGGGTGCTGGACCGGGGTGTTGTTATAGAAAAAGATATAAAAGGGAAGCCCCTAAAAATCATAGGCACACATACTGATATATCGCCAAGAAGAAAATATGAACTAGCTCTAAAAAATGTTAATGAAACTTTAGAAAAAAGAACAGCGGAGCTTACCGCTTCAAATAAGGAACTGGAACAATTTGCTTATATAGCCAGTCATGATCTGCAGGAACCTCTGAGAATGGTTAGTAGCTTTTTACAACTATTGAAAAAAAAATACGATAACCAGCTGGATGAAACAGCAGATAAATACATTCAAATTGCAGTGGATGGTGCAGACAGGATGAAAATCCTTATAAACGATTTGCTGAATTACTCAAGATTAAGTACCAATAAGGATGTATTGCTCCGGGTTGATTTAAATAAATCAATAAAAAACGTACTGAATTCCTATCAGCAACTGATAACCGAAGAAAGGGCAACCTTAATTATAGAAAGGCTTCCCGTAATAACCGGGAACGCCTCCCAAATGGAACAATTGTTTCAAAATCTTGTTGGGAACGCCCTCAAATACAGAAGTGCTGAACCACTGCATATTGAAATATCCTGCCGCGAAAATGAAAAGGAATGGACATTTCAAATAAAAGATAATGGAATTGGTTTGAGCAATAATTATTCCGAAAAAATTTTTGAGATCTTTCAACGATTGCATACAAAAAAGGAATATAGCGGCACGGGTATTGGACTCGCTATTTGTAAAAAGATTGTTGAAGGACATGGTGGGCATATAGGCGTGGATTCAACACCCGGAAAAGGCAGCCGATTCTTTTTCACACTTCCAAAAAAAGAAATACATATTTAAAATGCGACAGGTAAATATTTTAATGGCAGAGGATAATGAGGGAGATATAATATTAGCAAAGGAAGCATTAATACAGGCCAAAGTAAGGAACCATATTTCAGTGGCAAAGGACGGGGAAGAAGCTATTGACTTTCTGTTTCGCAAAGGAAAATTTTCAAATGCGCTTATTCCTGATTTAATATTACTTGATATTAATATCCCGAAAATAAACGGGCTGCAAGTATTAAAAATCATTAAAGCAGATCCGCAATTAAGTAGAATACCTGTTGTGATGCTTACTTCTTCCGCTGCTGAAAGAGATATATCAGAGGCTTACAGTAATTATGTATCCTTTTATATGACCAAACCAGTTGGTTTTGAAAAAATCCTGGACGTAATAAACAACATTGAGAATTTCTGGTTGAGTATAGTGAAGCTCCCGGATATTGAAAAAGTTTAATAAAGATCTGATGCAAAAAATAATCCAATTGTTGATTATTGAAGATGATGCTTCTGACCAATACCTCCTCAGGGAAAGTCTTGATCAAATGCAACTGCAGGTAGAAGAAATCATTGTAGCAGAAAAAATGCAACAGATTCTTAGTTTGCCTTCGTCTGCAGCACCGGACCTTATTTTCCTGGATCTCAATCTTCCGGATAGCAAAGGTCTTGAAACTTTTTTGACGGTAAGTAACCGGATGCCGGATGCCGCCATTATTGTAATGAGCGGGGTAGAAGATACAGATATAGCTCTCCAGGCCATCCAGGCGGGTGCGCAGGAATTTATTGTAAAGGGAGAGTGGGATGAAAAAATTTTTTCTAAAGCCATTAGCTACAGTATTGAAAGAAAAAAAATTCAACTTAAACTTCAGGAAAGTGAAGAACGATACCGGTCGCTGGTAGAAAATGCTCCGGAAGCATTAGTGGTAATGGATATTGAAAAAAGAAAATTTATAAGTGTGAGCGAAAGCGCCACAAGGCTTTTTAAAATGACAAAAGAGGAGCTTTTAAGAACAGGTGTGATAGAATTGAGTCCTGAATATCAGCCTGACGGATCCCTCTCCACAGTAAGTGCCCTGCAACAAATTAATATTGCGATAGAAGGGGGCAAACCGGTATTTGGCTGGACACATATAGATAGTGAAGGCAATGAAATATCATGTGAAGTGAGGCTGGTTCGGTTGCCATCAGATCACCAGGTTTTGATACGAGGAAGTATTATTGATATAACCGAACGCAAGAAAAAAGAAGATGAGCTTCGCCGCTTGCAGGATAGTTATTTTAATTTAATTAACAGCGTGGATGGTATAGTATGGGAAGCCCATCCAAAAACTTTTAAGTTCAGCTTTGTAAGCCAGCAGGCCGAACGATTACTGGGTTATCCACTGGAGAACTGGCTAACCCAGCCATCTTTTTGGGCCGACCATATTTATGAAGAAGATCGAAAATGGGCTGTCGAGTATTGTGCAAAAAGCACTATTGAAAAAAAACCTCATGAATTTGAATACCGGATGGTTACCAGCGATGGAAAGATAATCTGGCTGCGGGATATTGTGTCTGTTGAGGTAATTAATGATGAACCGGTTAAGGTAAGAGGTATTATGATCGATATAACCGAACGCAAGAAATCGGAAGAACTTTTAAAACGATCCTACGCTAATCTACGTCGCCTAACGGCCCACCAGGAGGAAGTAAGGGAAGAAGAGCGGATTTCAATTGCCCGGGAAATTCATGATGAACTGGGCCAGCAGTTAGCCATAATAAAAATGGATATTGACTGGCTCAACAGGGAAATTGAAGACAAAAAAGAAAATGTTCAGAAAAAATTACAGGGCCTGCTGGGAATAATTGATAATACGGTAAAAACGGTTAGAAAAATTTCATCGGAATTACGGCCCACGGCCCTTGATGACCTGGGTCTGCTTTCTGCCTTAGAATGGCATTGCCATGAATTTGAAGAAAGGTCCGGAATCAAAACAAAATTTTCATCTGAAATAGAAGAGATAAAAATTCCTGATAAAATTGCTACAGGTCTGTTCAGGATATTCCAGGAAAGCCTGACCAATATTTCCCGCCACGCCAAAGCTACCCTTGTAGATGTATTATTGAAAAATGATAAGAATTATTTAATTCTTTCTATTATCGATAATGGTAAAGGATTTGTTCTGGATTGTAATGAAAATAAAAAAACATTGGGTATACTGGGTATGCGTGAAAGAACGTCTATTATGGACGGGAAGTATAATATTATTAGTTCTCCCGGAAATGGAACACAGGTGGAAGTATTGATTCCGATAAACAAAGTTGTTGATTGACTTTCCAAATCAATATTATTATGAATGAAGTCAACAATGCTAAAATGTCAAAACAATTTTTCCGACCGTGCGCCCGGTTTCAATTTGTAAGTGAGCCTCCTGCATTTTCTCAAATGGGTAAACCCGGAACAAATGAGATTTGATGATTCCTTTATCAAGAAGTTGGGCTATTTGATTCATATCAGTACCATTCGACTCTACCAGGATCCGGTAACAATGCACGCCCTTTTCATTCAATTTTTTAAGTTTCTCTTCACTAACCCCCGCAGGAAGAAAAATAACCGTACCTCCCTTCTTTGTTACAGCAACAGATGAAGAGATGGTGGAATCGCCTATTGCATCCAAAACAAAATCAAAATCGTTCACCTCATCTTCCAGCCGCTGATTATTATAATCAATATGCTGCTGGGCTCCCAAACTTAAAACAAAATCCTTATTGCGGGCTGAGGAAGTACCGGCTACCCATGCGCCAAGATGACGGGCAATTTGAATAGCATAGTGACCTACACCTCCTGCTGCTGCATGAATTAATACCCTTTGACCTCTTTGAACCTTTGCATGGCTGACCATGGCCTGCCAGGCGGTAAGAGCAGCAAGTGTAGCAGCAGCAGCTTCCTCATGTGAGATCTGTATTGGTTTTAAAGCGAGGTGTGCAGCGGGTGCAGCTACAAACTCTGCATAGGCTTTACCATGACCGGGAAAGTTGATCATTCCAAATACCTCATCACCTTTTTTAAATTGAGTTACCCCGGATCCGGTTTCTTCTATGATGCCCGAAATATCCCAACCCAAAATAATGGAAGAGTTATTAGTTTTTAATTCATCATACAAGCTTTTCCCCATCCTTGTTTTAATATCAACCGGGTTAATACTTATCGCTTTTACTTTTATCAATACTTCATCATGCTGTATTCCAGGTATGGGAATATTTGTAAATTGAAGATTTTCTGCAGGTCCCGCTTTTTCCAATAGTATCGCTTTCATTGTTCATTTGTTTACCACCGGTGATTATTATTACTATTTCACCCGATAAATAAGATTTCAATTGTCATCATTACTCTGCTATTCTTTATTTTGAAATTCATTCATTTAAATAAAAGATAGTGTTTCCTTTTTGCAAACAAACAATAAAGAAATAAGTTTATATCTCATATAAGTCATGAAAAATATTACTACCTGGAAACTGATAGACAGAAGTCTGCAAAGCGGGATCGCCGTTATGCTTTTATATGTGCTGCAAAGTAAGGGAAGCAGCCCGGGAAGACAGGGGTTTTTTATGGCCATCAATGCTGAAGGTGCTATGGAAGGATCTATAGGCGGAGGCATTATGGAACATAAGTTTGCAGAGATGGCGAAAGAAAAACTAACCAGTTTCAGGGGGCAGAGCGAACCGGCAAATATTCAGAAACAACTACATAATAAAACAGCTCCAAAAAACCAGAGTGGAATGATTTGTTCAGGAGAGCAAACCATTTTATTATACCACATACAAAACAGTGATAAATCAACTATTCAAAACCTTGTTAACTCTTTGGAACAAAATAAAAATGGAACCTTGCACTTTTTTCCTGGTGGATTAAAATTTTCAGATACAATTCCCACACAAGATTTTTATTTTGACATGCACTCAGAAAATGAGTGGGAGTATAAAGAAAAAACCGGGTATAAAAATTTTCTATTTATTATAGGAGGTGGACACTGCGCACTGGCTCTTTCGGCCTTAATGCAGTCAATGGATTTTTTTATCCGGGTATATGATGACAGGAAAAACCTGAGGACTATGGAAGAAAACAATGTTGCTCATGAAAAACATTTTATCGGAGATTATTCACAACTCAGTACTCTTATTCCATCCGGTGAAAATCATTATTTAGTAATAATGACACAGGGATATCGCAGCGACGGTATAGCCATTAGGGCCCTGGCGGGTAAAAAATTCAAATATATTGGTGTACTGGGCAGCTCCCATAAGATTCAAAAAATGTTTGATGAATACAAAAAAGAAAGTATCGAGCCTGATTGGTTAAAAAACATTCAAGCTCCTGCAGGTCTTTCAATTAAAAGCCAGACACCTGAAGAAATTGCAGTTAGCATTGCGGCTGAAATTATTAAAATAAAAAATCAATAGCCGGATAATACCCCTGCATAAACTCTGCTGGTTTGCCCGAACCATCGCTATTTATTACCTTGAATTAATAAAATCAACAAAATGATTTTCATTTATATTTTTGCAGCCCTTATTATTGGTATTCTCCTGGCGGCAGCCTTTATGCCGGCAGTATATAATATTTCACAAACCATTGTTATAAACAGACCTGCAAAACAAGTAATGAACCGGATCAGCAACCTGAATGAATATGCTCTCTGGAATCCGTGGCAGCAGTCCGATCCCTCATCAATAAAAACAATTACCGGTACAGCGGGCACCCCTGATCATAAATATGCGTGGGAAGGGAAAAGAGTGGGGAAGGGTAGCCTTACATTAAGAAACATAAATAATAATGAAATTCATTTTGACCTTGAATTTCTGAAACCATGGAAGGCAAAAGCAAAAGACAACTGGCATTTTGATATCATCAATGAAAATGAAACTAAGGTAAGATGGCAAAACAATGGTGAGTTGCCCTGGCCAGTTGCCAGGTTGATGGGCCCTATGCTTAATAAAAATTTAACTCATCAATTCAGAACGGGTCTCATCAATTTAAAAAAATTATCCGAAGCCTGAGCTGATTTTAAACCTTCTGATAATGATATTGTTCTTTTTACAATCATTGTATTTATTTATAACTAACCCGTTCAGGATCATCCCGGCATAAAAAATAATAGTTAAGAATGAAATTATCCTTGTTTTCGCTTATTATCCTTTTATTATCTGCCTGTTCCGTCAGTAAGAATCCCATGCGCAAAGAAGTACGTTTATTACAAAAGGGAGTGATTACAGAGGATACCAGCTATGCTTACGGTTTACCCTATGAAAAGGGGAAATCTTACAGAATGGTGCAGGGATATTTTAGTTCTTTTACTCACAAAGAACGGGCAGCACTTGATTTTAAGATGAAAAGGGGAACAAAGATCTGTGCAGCCAGGGATGGGGTAGTAGTAAGAGTGAAAGAGGATGGTGACCGGGGCGGATTGAAAAGGAAGTACAGGCCTTATGGCAATTACGTCATAATACAGCATGCCGATAGTTCAAGAGCTGGTTACTGGCATTTGAAAAAAAACGGTGTACTGGTCAATACGGGTGATCAGGTAAAAAAAGGACAGGTTATTGCAATCAGCGGTAAAACAGGTTATTCTTTTATTCCTCATTTGCATTTTTTAGTATGGTCTACAGACTCAAAAAGACAATGGCGCCAGGTAGCTACCCGGTTTCAAACATCGAAAGGAATAAAATACCTGCGCCCTTTAAAAAAATATAAAAACGTCCTGATCCAGCCGGATTCCGAATTGCAAAGTTCTGCATCTCAAAAAGCTCTCAATTAACCTTCAGGTATATAGTATCATTATATTTTTGGAATAAAATTAATTTGTCTTTACAGGAAATATATCAACAGTTTGAGGAAGGTATGAAGGATACCAGCTGGCTGGAATATATAGCTGTATTTGCGGGTATCGCCAGTGTCTGGTTCAGCCGGAGGGAAAATATCCTTGTTTACCCGGTGGGGCTGGTTAATACGATCATTTACATCTACCTGAGCTTTAAATATCATTTATTGGGTGAGGCTTCAGTTAACTTATACTATACCATCATGAGTATTTATGGGTGGATGTTATGGACACGAAAAAACAAGGAAGATAAACACACAGTAATCATTACAACATCTTCGTGGAAGGACTGGCGCCACCAGCTTTCATTCTTTGCCTTTTTTTATATTAGTCATATTCATTTCACTAGCTTACCTGAAAAGAGAATTTGCTCCCGGAGCCATTCCCTGGGCCGATGCACTGGCTTCGGCAACTGCATTTACAGGCATGTGGTTGATGGCCCGCAAAAAAGTTGAAAGCTGGTATTGGTGGATAGCAACTAATATAGCTTCCATACCCTTGTATTTTGTAAAAGGACTTGTGTTTACCAGCGTATACTACCTGGTGTTATTAATATTTGCCTTCTGGGGGTTGGCTGAATGGAGGAGAAGGGCCAAAATAAATCAATCTTGATACACAGGTATAACTTTGATTATATATATTGAAATTGATCAAACCTATTTTAATATAAAAGCGGCAGCTATTTAATTAGCGCCGCTTTTCTTTTACCAGTTTAATCATTTTCTTAACTCACTTTGATTTCCTGGCTACTGGCTTCCTTGCCGGCAATGACCGGTAAGCTAACCTGCAAAACACCATCCTCATACTTCGCAGTGATTTTGCTGATGTCAATGGTTTCATCCAGGGTAAAGGTTCTTTCAAAACCACCACGGCTGTACTCCCGCTGCACCCATTCAAACCTCGGAAAACCTTCGGGTGGAGTATAGGAAATGGTTAGTTCATTTCCCTTTACGCCCAGGTTAAAGTTTTCTTTGATGCGGCCGGGAGCAAATACCAGCATTTCAAAACTGGTGTCTGTTTTGTAAACGTTTACAGCGGCTCTTTGCAGCGAACGGATGAACAGGTGCCGGTTCCTGTTTCCGGAATAATTGCCTTTTGCGGCACATGACTGATTGTAGTTCATGTCTTTGTTTTTTAAAATGAAAAAATATGATTACAAAAGGAATAACAATACAGGAATTAAAATGTTTTTAGGGCTTCAAAAAGGAGAACCCGGCAACCATGTAAATTGCATTGTATGCTGAAAAAAATAGTCATCATAGGGCCCGAAAGCACCGGTAAAAGTACCTTGTGCCAGCAACTGGCGGACCATTATAATACACTATGGTGTCCTGAATATGCCAGGGAATATCTGTTATGAAATGGAATGAATTATAATTATGATGACCTGCTGACATTGCAAAGGGACAACTAGCAGCTGGAAGATGAGTATGCTGAAAGTTGATAATTGGAATCGGTTAAGTTCAATATTCACCGGCCTCATTTCCCGGCCATGCTCATACCTCTTTTTCATTGATACCGATATGTACGTGATGAAAGTCTGGTGTGAATTTGTGTTTGGCAATTGTCATCGCTTTATTCTGACCAGATAGTCGAAAGAAAATACGATCTCTATCTTCTGTGTAATATGGATCTGCCCTGGGTAAAAGATGAATTTCGTGAATACCCCGATCTAGAAACAAGGCAGAAATTATATTTCATGTATAAGGAATTATTGATAAACCAGGCTATACCCTGGGTAGATATAAGTGGTGGCTATCCCGAAAGATTGCAGAAAGCGATCCGGAGTGTTGACATGCTACTGACAAAAAAGTGATAGAAAAAATATCTATCCCTTATTTTTTTGATTCACTACCGATCAACGTCCTGAACATCGGGATCAGGTTGAAAAAATTCATTTGCTGCATGACTTTCCTGGAGCGGCTCATAACGTAAGGAGATGCCGGTTTTACTTTATATCGTTTGGGATTGGGCAAGCAGGCAGCAATAAGTGCTGCTTCCTGGCGGCTAAGATTGCGGGCTGATTTATTGAAATAAATATTGGCCGCTCTTTCAATACCAAAAATTCCGGGGCCCATTTCGCTCACATTTAGATACATTTCCAGTATCCTCTTTTTTCCCCATATCAATTCTATCATGAAAGTAAAATAAGTTTCCAATCCTTTTCTAATCCACGACCGGCCCTGCCAGAGAAAAACATTTTTTGCCACCTGCTGCGCTGATCGTGCTGGCGCCTCTTACCCGCCCGGGTTTTTTTTCATTATACTTCATCGCTTTTTTAATACTCTTCCAGTCAAATCCGCTATGATCGGCAAACAACTGATCTTCTGAAGCAATAACGGCCAGCTTGGCATGTATAAGAAATGGATTGATAGTCCACATAATCTCGTTTCAATCCATGGCCGCTAACCCAGCTCACCAATTGAGTGATAGTAACAGGAGGATTAATCCATTTTAAAAAAATGATATAGAGAAGCTGTGCAATGAAAAGAATAATAAAAATCTTCTTTATCCATCGCCATAATGCTGGGAAAAGTCCTTTCGTTTTCATTTTGAGCTGCAATATTAAAAATTAAATCATTGCAGTCACGGGTTTAAAAGGCCCGTTTTCGCGGAATATAAAAATCAATCACCTGCAAATGGAATTTTTTTCCAATTTTATATTTCTTCCGTTTTAATGAAATTTTACTTTTTAAATAACCCAACAGCCAGTGGTCCATACCCGATAACGGTACCTGCTATCAAAGCCTCTTTGAATTCCGCCTGTTTACTCAGTGTCAATCCCCCGGTAACCATAGCAGCACCGCCTGTTATCAATAGCAAATCTTTTGCCGGTATATGGAAGGGTTTGCGGACGGTATTATCAATGATCACCTCTTTTACTTCAGTTCGGGGAATGGGACGGCCACTTAAAAAAATGGTATCATTCATTAACCGGGTTATCATTCCACCAACCAATTGATCATTGTGTAACCGCAGGTATATGGCCGATCCTTCAGTATAAATTCTTTTTTCTTACGGATCCCTTTTTTTACAAACAGATAACCGGTTTGAGCCAGGCAAAGAAAAGAAGTAAATAAAAAAATAATTAATAAGAGCAGCCGGTTCATAACTCAAACTTACAATCCTGTACGCTGATAAAATGTTAAAATCACAAATGGCTTCATGCAAACAAAAGCAGGCCCCAAATCATTGCAACACCAAAGCCAATAAGAATGATTCCGTTGAGCCGGTTAATAAGATGAATATTATGTGGTGTCAGGCGGTTACGGATTTTTCCGGCCAGCATTACTTTAGTTGTATCAGCAGCCAGCACAAACATCAGGCAGATGGTAAATATGATCAGGCGTTGCTGAATAGTATCAGCCACAAAGGTGGTGGAAGTAGTGATCCAGAAAAGAAAAATGGCGGGGTTCAATGTATTCATAAAAAATCCGGAAAGAAAAACTTTGACATAATCGCCTTTGCTGAATACGGAAATAATTTGTTGACCAAGGTCGTCTACTTTTACTTTTTTAAAGAACAAAAAATAAATACCCATTACGATCAGGAATATACTTCCGCCGATACCAATTTGCGTACGATGAGTACTAAAGCTGCTGAACAACTCTGTAAAAACATTACTGATCAATACGAGGGAAATATCGCTTGCTGAAACACCCAGGACAAATGTGATACCCCCTTTATGTCCATTATTCAGGCTTTGCTTGATAATGGAAAAAATAACCGGGCCCACTGCAATACTAAGCAGGAAACCCAGCGTAATACCTTTGAGGAAAGCTTCAATCATAAGGTGCAATTTCAAAGTTAGAACTACCCGGGCTGATGCTATGGAACAGTTCTGACAATCTCATTATGATTTGTCAAGTTACGAACTAGTCATTATGAAATGCTAAAATACTTAACGAAGCAACATTATAAAAGTGTAGAGTTGTTTTTATAATTCAGGGATATGAAGAATATCTTCATCCTGGAATTTGAGCATATTAATAAAAACTTCATCGAGTAAGCCCCAACATTTTTTATTCATTCAATTGAATATGGCATTTACTTTACATTGCCCCTTGCACAAATTATAATTTTCCTGTTTCCAAATATTTATTCCAATCTTCCAGCATTTTACCTTTCATTACCCTTGGAAATTTATGCTGACTTCCCATCTTACCTTTCAGATTCATAAATTCCAGAAATTTTTCCTCCGGCAATACTTCCAGGAATACTTCTTTTAACGCACTGTCTCTTTCTGTAGCATAATCATCATTGAGTGTCCGAAGATTTTCATCAATTCGTTTTCTTAATTTATCCGCATCTACTTTATCGTCAGTCGCAATATACCATTTATGTGCAAAAAAGTTTTTATAGGGAAATCCAACCACCGTATATTCAGGAATACTGATATTAAATTCTTCGCTTACCATTTGTATAGCCTTGTTCATATTCTCCACACCCAGGTGTTCGCCTACCAGGCTAAGAAAATGTTTGGTTCGACCGGTAATTACTACTTCATTTCTTTCCAGGTCAACAAATTTAATCGTATCGCCGATCAGGTAACGCCAGGCGCCGGCATTCGTACTCATCAACAATGCATATTCCTTTCCCTCTTCCACTTCATGAATCATCTTTGCTTCAGGATTTGCTACAATCATTTCCATCGCTGTCAAAATTCTTTTCATCAAAAGGAACAAATTCAAAAAAAATATTATTATTTAGAATCAGTTGCATGCCCTTTGCATGTTCTCTGGTTTTATAACCGATAAACCCTTCGCTGGATAAATAATTTTCAATATAGACGATCGGCTTGCCCAATAATTTTTCAAATCCTTTTTTATACGGGCCAAAGGAAACGCCGCCATGAACAAAGACGCCGAAATTGGGCCATATCTCATGAATATTTTTCAGCTTATAATGTTCGATCACCATTTCCATACACATCTGGCACCAGGCCGGCACACCAACAATATATCCGATGTCCCAATCTTTTGCATGCTCTACAATCTCATTCAGTTTTTGATTCCAATCTTTCATAGCCGCAATACGACCGCCTGGTTTATAAAATGTCTGGAACCAGAAAGGACGTTTTTTTGCCAGTATCCCACTCAGGTCACCGGCATACCAACCTGCTTCTCCTTTTTGAAGATCAGTGGCCCCGCCCAGCATTAGAAATCCTTTTGTTAATGCTTTCCGGTTTGCATCTTCATACCCGAATACACTGATCAATTGCCGGATATAATTAATGCTATTGCTGCGTAGCAGATCTTTGGTTACCGGAATATATTTGCTAGCGGCTTCAGAAGTACCGGAACTGAGTGCATAATATTTTATTTTCCCGGGCCATGTTACATCCGGCACACCTTCCAGTGTTTTCTTCCACCATTCTTCATAAATCTTATTGTAATCATGTACGGGAACTAATTCCTGAAATTTTTTTGCAGGTTGTTTGCATAATAATGTATCATCAAACCGGTACTGCTGACCAAATTCAGTAAACCTGGCTTTTTTCAATAGTTTTTTTAACACCCGTATTTGCTGACGGCGGGGATCATTTGGAGGAATCCGCAAGGCTGCGGCAATTGCCTTTGGTAATTTTATATCAATAATATTTGCCATAGTGTGCAAGCTTCGGACAATGGTGGTTTAAAGTTACAAATGTTATTATGTACAGGCTGCGAAGGTAAGCCAATAAGCAATTGGCAAGTGGTGGTGTACTCCTGGTCATAATAGCGGTTAAACTATATGATATTGAATTTAATATTTTATTATCCTGTCTTCTTCAACACTTGTAATCTATCCTCCCAATCTTCTGTAAGCCTTCCATATTATTTTCAAATCATTTGCAGGTTCATAGTCCCGGGCATACCAATAATCAAGCATTTGCAGACTTTGCAGTGGCAATTCCTGTTTTACTCCATGTGGTATGCCATTGACAGAAATAACAGGCGATACGCAGTACGGGCAAGTTTGTGCCGTCAACAGCATATCCTACCCATGTTTTTTGGGCAAACAATACTTGCAAAGCAATTAGCAAAAAAAGAAAAAGGTTTTTTTATAACAAATAAATGAACAGGAAAACTTACCAGCGCTAATATAGCAATAGTTACATCCTGCAATCGTTTTAAGCGCCGGTAATAAGGATCGGCCAGGTTGATTCCATTTTCGTCGGATACAGCTTCACCGGAATTTTCTTTTGAATCGCTGCCAACAATACTATGGCTGCCGGAGGCATGGATTTTTACTTTTATTTTATGACCAACTAAATTCAATTGATTCAATAATATTTTTAAATGAAAGAGATCCTTCACAAAATATAGCTTCATTAAATGGCAGAGTTTGAGAAAGCAATTCCAGTTTTGACCAATGACCGATAGCGGTATGATCATTTTCCTCTACTGCTACCCGGCCCAATACTTTTTCCTGCATGCCGGCATCTTTCATCAATTGCAATGTTTCTTCAAATTCTATAGCCGAACCGATGATCAGTGTACTGGCATGTTCCTTTAACTTCCTGCTGCTACCCAATACTCCTGTTGCTACCAACAGCCGCCTGAGCAGCCCAATAATAATAAAAGAAAAAATGGCGCCAAATAAAATAATGGCTCTTGAAAAACGATACTGTTCAGGCAACAAGGAGTAAACCGCAAGCAATACAATGGTGGCTACCAGCGTGGACCGAACTAATTCAGACCGCTTATACCACCGGTCGTATAAACCGGCATAATAAGCTGTGATAAGATACAGAATAGTAAATGCCGGAATAGCTATCCACAATAAATGATTATCATATTGCACGTCGGGTCTTACATATTTACTCCAGCTGTTTTTAACCATCCAGAATGATAAAAGGATTAACCCGGCATCGATAAGAGGTAAACCGATCCGGCGGATAAATCTTCCTGATCCTGCCATCACAGCCCGTATCCAGATGGCGAGGTGAATCAGAAAATTAAAAAAGCCGGCCCTGCTTCCTCCATAATGCTTGCGTACGAAAATACTCATGGCATTATAAAACATGCGTACATAATTCATGCTTCCTCTCTTCGTACTCTCTCCTTTAAAATGAATAACTGGTGCTTCCTGAAAAATAATAATTCTTATAATAAGTTCCGGTAACCGGATTCAGTGTTTTCTGTATGCGGTAACTCAGATCTACATCTTCGCCATACATAAAAAATATTTCATCAAATCCACCAGTGTTATCCAGCACTTCTTTTTTTACCATCATAAAAGCTCCGGCCAGCACATCCACTTCATGATCTTTATTTTCATCCAGATGACCCAGGTGATATCTTGAAAAAATTCTTGAATGAGGAAATAAACGTGACATACCGAACAGTTTAAATAACGAAGTAAGAGGGGAAGGAAAAGATCGTTTTGATTCTTTTAAAAACGGCCACTGCCATCCAGCATTTTTATTCCCAGCTGCTCCTGCATCCGGATGTGATTCCAAAAAAGCAATGCATTTCTGAAAACAATCTTCCGGCAGAATGGTGTCGGGATTGAGAAATAAAATATATTTTCCTGAGGCTTGCTTTACACCCTGGTTGCAGGCTTTGGCAAACCCCAGGTTTTCGGTGTTTGCAATAAAGCGGATGCCAGGAAATTTTGGCTGCAGGTAGTTCAATACTATTATCCGAGGAGTTGTTGTCAATAACAATGACCTCAACTTCTCCGGCATTTGCATTTCCCGAACTGGCAGCAATAGCCTTCGATACGGAGTAAAGACATTGCTCCAGGAAGTGCTTTACATTATAATTGACTATAATAATTGATAACTGCAAAAGTGTAAGATGTTAGATATACGAAGTACGAAGTTTTGTACAATGTTGAAGAGTTCAAAATAAGGCAGTAATCCGTGAAATCCTTCTGATCTGTTTTTAATCTGGTGGTTATCTTTGCCCATGCTTAAAAACACTCTTATTGAAGCCGCCAAAGCCGGCGCTGCAGAAATTGTCCGTTTTTTCAATACTGATTTTAAAATAACCAATAAAGAAGGGATCAATAACCCTGTAACTGAAGCCGATCATGCTTCTGAAAAAGCCATCATGGCAATAATCAAAGCATAAATTTCCGGATCATTATATTTTAAGTGAAGAAGCCGGTAAGATCGTTCAGGATTCAACATTATAAATGGATCATTGATCCGATAGATGGTACTATCAATTTTGCACATGGCATTCCACTTAATTGTGTATCCATTGGGCATGGAACATGAAGGAGAAATGATAATGGGTGCTGTTTATAATCCGCATTTGAAGAATTTTTTTTTGCAGAAAAAGGAAAAGGAGCCACGCTAAATGATAAACCCATACAGGTAAGCGCTGAAACAGAAGTAATAAAAGCCTGCCTGGTTACCGGTTTTCCCTACACCTATCTTGATATGGCACAATGGACCACTGGAAGTTTTTGAACGTTTTATCCGCAAAGGTGTTCCGGTTCGGCGGCTTGGATCTGCAGCCATTGATCTTTGCTGGGTGGCTGCCGGACGATTTGATGGTTTTTATGAACATAAACTGGAAGCCTGGGATAGTGCGGCAGGTTATTTAATTGTAGAAGAAGCCGGTGGAAAAGTGACCGATTTTAAGGGAGAAAAATTTTCACCTTACCAGCACCGGATCCTTGCCACCAATGGAAAAATTCATGATGAAATGCTTGCCATCATTAATAACAATAAATCGCTTTAAAATAATTGATGATTTAGCGGGAGTGAGATCATACTGAAATCTCAGACATCCAATTGACAATAAAAAGACATGAGTAACGAAAGAACAGAAATATCCTCTTTGGGAGAATTTGGTTTAATAGAACACCTGACCAAAAATATTGAATTACAAAATGCTTCTTCCTTATTAGGTGTTGGTGATGATGCTGCTGTGATTGATCATTTTGGCAAACAAACCGTAATTACCACTGACCTGTTGGTTGAAGGAGTTCATTTTGACCTGATGTATACACCCCTGAAACACCTGGGTTATAAAAGTGTGGTGGTAAACCTCAGCGATATCTATGCGATGAATGCAACACCTACACAGATCATGATAGGCCTTGGATTCAGCAACCGTTTCAGCCTGGAGGCATTGAGTGAATTTTATGAAGGAGTATATGCCGCCTGCGCAGCATATGGTGTTGACCTGGTAGGTGGAGATACTACTTCTTCCCAAAAAGGATTTATTATTTCCGTAACCGCTATCGGTGAAGTGGCCCCGGATAAATATGTAAAAAGAAGTACCGCACAAAAAGGCGACCTGCTTTGCGTAAGCGGCTTCCTGGGTGCAGCTTATGTTGGATTACTTTTTATGGAAAGGGAAAAAAAGATCTTTGTGGAAAGCCCCGGTGTACAGCCCGACCTGGAAGGTGAATCGTATGTAATCGGAAAACTTATTAAAACCCGAAGCAAGAAAAGATATCATTGAATTTTTTGCAAAATCAGAAATAGTACCTACTTCGATGATGGATATCAGCGATGGGTTAAGTTCAGAAATATTACATATCTGCAAGCAAAGCAACCTGGGTTGTGTTTTGTATGAAGAAAAAATACCGATAGCAGAAGAAATGAAAACAGCTGCCTATAAATTTGAAATTGATCCTACCGCCTGTGCGTTGAGCGGCGGTGAGGATTATGAACTTCTGTTTACCATAGCCCAGGATGATTATGATAAACTGGTATTAAATGAACAGATCAGTGTGGTAGGATATATGACGGAGCCTGAACAGGAAGCTACTATTATTACAAAAGGTGGAAGCAAATACCCCGTTACTGCGCAGGGATGGAATCATCTGCGTAAATAAGATTTTATATTCCCTATAAAATTTATCTGCGGATACCGGTGAAAAAGAATTTTTATACCTTGTTAAACTGTTGCCCCGGGAAATAAATATTTTTATTGTAATAAACCTTATGCGCATATTGCTGATTTTATTTTGTGTTGGTTCAATGGCCGGCTGTGCCGTAAACAGGTCTTCCTTTTCTGCTGCAAAAAAATATTCGCCTGAAGAATTACAAAAAGATTATTCCATTTATCAACAAATACTGGAAGAAGCGCATCCTGGTTTGTATTGGTACCAGAGTAAGGATAGCATGGATTATTATTTTAAAAGCGGCCGTGAGCAATTGAATGATTCTCTAACAGAAACCAATTTCAGGAAAGTACTTGCATATGTTACCGCCAAGATCAATTGTGGTCATACTTCCGTAAGAGCTTCAAAAAATTATTCAAGATATATCGATACCATCCGCATGTCACGGATATTTCCTCTCAGCCTGAAAATATGGAATGACACAGCCGTTGTGGCTGCTAACCTGAACCGAAGAGACAGCCTGCTGATAAGAGGAACGATGATCAAAAAGATAAATGGTCGCCCAATAGATAAAATAGTTGATACGCTTTTTGATTATATCTCTACCGACGGATATAATACAACTCATAAATACCAATCGCTTAGCAACCGTGGATACTTTGGTTCTTTATATTCTTCCATGTTTGGGTTTTCCAATAGCTATAAGATTGAATATGAAGATAGCACCGGTGAAACTAAAAATACCGTGATCCTGCCGTATCGTCCCGCTTCGGATACTTTAACCAGGTCCACTATTCAAGCCGCCAGGCAGGTGCCTCAGCCATCTCAAAAGGAAAGAAAAAATATGCGGCGTGATGCAGTAAGGGTATTAAAAATGGATACTTCTGACGGGGTGGCTATGATGGATCTTAATTCTTTTGGCCGGGGCTTTGGATTAAAAGGATTTTTTCGGCGTTCCTTTAAAAAATTAAAGAAAAAAAAGATCAGTTACCTGATGGTAGATGTAAGAGGAAACGGAGGCGGCAATGTTACCAATTCCACATTCATCACCCGCTATATCAGCAACCATAAGTTTAAAGTTGGCGACTCCCTGTATGCCATCACCAAAAGAAAAAAATACAGTCGCTATATAAAGAATGATTTTTTTAATCGTTTGTTCATCACTTTTTTTACCCGGAAAAAAGCAGATGGCTATTATCATTTCCGGTATTTTGAAAAAACATTATTCAAACCCAAAAGAAAAAATCATTTTGACGGTGAGGTATATCTTCTTACCGGGGGTAATTCTTTTTCAGCCACTACACTTTTTGCCAGTTCGCTGATAAAGCAGGATAATGTGACCGTGGTAGGAGAGGAAACAGGCGGAGGGGCTTATGGTAATTCTGCCTGGCTGATTCCCGATGTGACCTTGCCCGAAACAAAAGTCCGTTTTCGTTTACCCCTGTTCAGGTTGGTGATAGACAAAAATTATCCAAAAACAGGGCTGGGTGTACAGCCAGAAGTAAGTGCCGAGCCCACAATAGAAGCCATCAGGCGTGGGGCTGATTATAAAATGGAAAAGGTAACGGAGCTTATCAAAAAGGATAAGGAAAAACAGCGACCACCCGGTCTCATTCAATAATAAAAAATCACCGGCAGGTGAGCAGGAAAATTCCAGCTAATAAATTTTTTATTCCGTTAGTATGGTGAACCGGTCAGCATCTAACCAGAAGGGATATTTTTCTCTTACTTTATCAAGGAGTTCTTTATCCAGTGTAAGGGTGAAAATATCTTCCTCTCCTTTTTTATGATATAATATTTCCCCCATAGGATCAATGACCATACTATCGCCGCTATGATCAATATCATTTCCATCTTTCCCTACCCGGTTTACCCCTACCACATAACATTGATTCTCGATTGCTCTTGCCTGCAATAAAATTTTCCAGGCGTTGCTTCTTCGCTCCGGCCAGTTAGCAACATAAATGAGAACATCATACTCAGGCTTGACTTCCGGCCCGGGCAGGGCAGGGAGCTTTTGCCGGCTCCAAACCGGGAAACGAAGATCATAACAAACCTGCAAGTTGATCTTCCAGCCTTTTACTGATGCTATTAATCTTTTTGCACCTGCTGTATAATGCTGGTGTTCCCCGGCATAAGCAAAACGATGACGCTTATCGTATATTCCATACTGGCCATTGGGCAACATCCATATCAGTCGATTATAATAATGGCCCCCTTCTTCTATAATGACACTGCCGGTAACAATTGCTTTTTTTGATCCTGCCATTTTTTTTATCCAATCTATGGTTTCTCCTTCCATTGTTTCAGCCAGTACTTCCGGTTTCATACTAAAGCCGGTACTGAACATTTCCGGTAATACAATGATTTCTGTTTTTTCTTTCAGGCTATTTATCTTTTTTTCCAGCATTTGCAGATTCAATTCTTTTTGTTCCCAATGCAGGTTGGTTTGAATGATTGTAATAGTTAATCGCCGGTCCATTATAGTTTCTGTTGATTTTATTCCACAAAAAAAAGAGAATTCAAAATTCCTGTAAAGGTACTGTTCCCGGTCAATTAGATATATCGCCTGCTTAGCAGCATCTTAAAGCTAACATACAGTAAGTTGTGGCAAATGGAAATACGGGGCATTGATTTTGTTTTATAGAGCATACAATCATCACAATTAACAAATAAATATGCAGAAAATAATTTTACATAACCGTGCAAGAGTCCTTGTGCTTTTTTTTATTGTTTTTTTCATCACAATGGTGGGGCTGTCTCAACCCGACGTAAGTTACCAGCCCGTAATAGGACCGTCCGAAGGTCTGAGCAGTCCAATAGAATTGGTAACAGCACCGGGAGATGCAAGCGGACGCCTCTTTATTGTAGAAAAAGCAGGCAGAGTGAAGATCTGGAATGGCAGTAACTTATTAGCCACTCCCTTTATTGATATTTCATCATTGGTATTGAATAGTGGAGAAAGAGGGCTGTTAAGTATGGCCTTTCATCCGCAATACCAGAGCAATGGCTTTTTCTTTTTATATTATTATGGCAACGACAATAAAATTACCCTGGGCAGGTACAAAGTTTCTTCTGATCCTAATATAGCAGAGTCTGAAGCAGACCCCGGCACGCCGCTATTCAGCGTTACCAATAATGCAGGCCTTCATAATGGTGGGCACCTGCAGTTCAGAACAGAGTCAGGAACGCCATATTTGTATTTTGCTACAGGCGACGGCGGTAGTGGTAACGACCCAGATAATAATTCTCAAAACCCTGACTCCTACCTGGGAAAAATGATACGAATAAATGTAAACGCCGCATCCCCGGTAGCAGAGAAATGGGCCTGGGGGCTTCGCAATCCTTTCCGCTGGAGCTTTGACAGAGGCACGGGTGACATTTGGATAGGTGACGTAGGTGAGAGTTTGAAGGAAGAAATAAATTACAGGCCCCTGGGAGCATGGGGAGCCAATTATGGTTGGGTGTGTAAAGAGGGAAACCTTTTAAACAGTTCAGGTCCCGGGTTTGCTGATTGTGATACGGTAAAGGATGTGGCTGTGCAGCCTGTATTTGAATATGAAAATCCTGCAGACGGCAGGTCAGTCATTGGAGGATATGTGTACAGAGGCTCCGAATATCCGGATCTGCAGGGGTATTATCTTGCCACCGATTTCTTTTCCGGAAATCTTTGGTTGATACGTAAAGCTGGTGCCAGTTGGGATATTTCAGTAAAAGCAGGAATGCCTACCCGTATTTCATCCATCAGCGAAGCCGACAATGGCGCCTTGTACGCCGTGTCTTTTGCAGGCAACACAATTTTTAAGATAGTAACCCCTGTAGTTACTCCTTTACATCTTATTAATTTTTCAGCCCTGGCAATGGATGGCTACAATGAAATAAAATGGATAACAGCTGCTGAAGAAAATATGGATAAATACACCGTTGAATACAGCACCGATGGAATTAATTATTTGCCCGCCGGTGAAATAGCATCTATAAATAATAATAGCCGGAATGTTTACTCTTTTCGTCATATTAATATTAATACAACAAATATTTATTACAGGCTACAAATGGCAGAATTGAACGGAACCTACAAGTATTCACCTGTGATAAGAATAGGAGCCGATGTAAAAAGGGAATTAAAGATATATCCTACTTCTATTTCCAATGGTATATTAAATATCGTTTCCGGGCAGCCGGTTGAGCGGGTTACCGTTATTGGGTTGAATGGCGTTCAGTTAATGTCGAAAGAAATGAATGGCACTACAGGCTATTTTAATTTATCATTACCCACTTTACAAAAGGGCCTTTATATTGTAAGGGTATCCGGTAAAGATTTTCAACATACAGAAAAGATCATTATTCAATAAAGCCCCTTAATAATCCCGGTTTGTTATAATGCAAGCCGGGATTTTCCATTCTAACAGGTAAACTTTCCACACACGGACTTCTTTCAACTGGTAGACAAAATATTCCTGGTATGCTTATTATAAACAGGACAGGATATACTTTGTGTGATGGAAATACAAAACCTGCAATCCTGAGAGCAAAGGGTAGTACCTGATTATTATTGGCTATTTCGTAAATTCAGGTATGCAAGCTATCTACCTTAAACCATTGCGTCACCGGGAGCAGGAATGCATAGGTATTTTTCACGACCATCATGGTCAACTAAATTCTATTATAAAAAAGATTCCCCAGGTAAAATGGAGCCAGACCAACAGGTGCTGGTATGTACCTCTCAGCAGGCCCAACTATAACAACCTGCAAAAAAAACTAAAGGACATTGCCATTCTTTATACTGAAGAATTAAAAGAATACCTTGTAAAAAGAAAATCGGTACAAAACATTCAGAAAAACAGTGGTCAGAAGGCAACCAAAATTCCTACTAATACTTCGCTGCTTTCCGTAACATCTGATAACCTTGAACAGGTAGAGTTGATGGTAAAAACTTTGAATTTAAAAGCATACAGCGCCAATACCATCAGGCTGTATAAGGATGAAATGATGACGTTGATAAAACTCCTGGGAAAAAGACCGGTACAAAAACTGGAAGCCCGCCATGTTAAGTCATATATTTTGTGGCAGTTAAAAGTGAAGAAATTATCCGAATCCAAGGCGCATTCCACTTTAAATGCGTTGAAATTCTATTTTGAACAGGTGCTTTACAAGCCCAAAATATTTTTGGAAATACCCCGGCCAAAAAAACCTATAAAACTGCCGACGGTTCACTCCCAGCAACAAATAAAAAAGCTTATTACTGTTACGCAAAATTTGAAGCATCAAACCATGCTGATGACCGGATATTCAGCCGGCTTAAGGATTAGCGAAATAGTATCCCTGAAAATAAAAGACATCGATAGCGACAGAATGCTAATTTACATCAGGCAGGCTAAGGGGAAAAAAGACAGGCAGGTAAGCTTATCCGTTAAATTACTGGAACAGCTAAGAAAATACTATAAGGAATACAAGCCTGCCAATTACCTGTTTGAGGGGGCGGACGGTGGGGCCTATTCTGTAAGAAGCCTGCAGCAGGTATACCAGCAGGCCAAGTTGCTAAGTAAAAATAACAAAAGCGGGGGTGTACACAGCTTACGCCACAGCTACGCCACCCATTTGCTTGAAGGGGGAACTGATATCCGGATCATCCAGGAATTACTTGGGCATAATAACCTAAAAACAACCGAAAGGTATACACATGTAAGTAAAAAGCAACTGGGCAAAGTGCAAAGTCCGCTAGATAAACTGGATTGGTAGAGTAGCGCTTTTTATGTTGCACCCGTAGCGCTATTGGAGGTTGCAAGTGCCGGCAGTTCAAAAATATTAATATTGATAATGAATAGAATAAGTGGGAATAGTAGCGTAAATTTAAAAGTTGGCTGCAAGCCGATTGACAACCACTAAACTTAAAACAGCATTATGAAACTATTCAAAGCAAGAGTTCAGAATTATCGCAGTATTATAGATACTGGCGATTTTGAAGTGGAACAACTTAAGACAATTATGGTTGGGCCAAATGAAGCGGGAAAAACAGTGATTTTAAAAGCATTACAACAATTAAACAAACCTCAAGATATTGCGGGCTTTGACGTTTTAAGAGATTATCCTCGTTCTTTGTATAATGATATTTCAACAGGTAAGGTAAAGCCAAGCCAAGTAACCGTAATAACAGGTTACTTTGCCTTGGATGAAGATGAAAAAAAATTGATTCCTGAAGAATTTAGAAATTGCATATATAAACTTTACAAAAATATTGATAACCAAGCATATCATTCTTTGGAGAATGCCCCAGCAAAAATATATTATAAGGATATAAAAAGTGACCTTGCTCGATTAACTGCTCATATTGATAAACAGTACATTGCTGAAAATCCAAGCGAAACACAAAAATCCCAAATATTGTTTTAAACACAATCACCAACAATTGGTCTGACTATACTTCTATCAGTGGTGACAGTGCAACAAACTTAAAAACTCAACTTGAAAAGCATTTTACTTTAATTGACGAGGATAATGATAAAGAAGAGGCACGTTATTCAAAACTTATAGAACAAATTGATTTCGGTAAAAAGCATGATGAAATGTTGTCAATTTTAGGCAAAAGAACGCCTGTCTTCATTTTGTTCAATAACTACTTTAAGGTAAAACCTTCTGTTCACCTTGAACATTTAGCACAAAGAACGGAAGAAAATTTATTAGATGATGAATATTACGACTATGGAAATTTATGTTTACTTAAATTATTAGGTTTTACTGCTAGACAATTGGCTGATTTAGGCAATACTAAAAGCCCTGACATTAATGATGCAAAAGCTTTGCAGGTATATAAGGACAAGTTAGATACTGAAGTTATCAATTGAATGCAGCAAGTGTTAGATTAACAAATGAAATTAGAACAGTTTGGATGCCAAACCCCGATAGACCAGAAGCAGATAAACTAAAGGTAACTGCTGACGGTCAATACTTAAAAGTTGTTGTTGAGGACGATATTGGCGTTGATATAGAACTTGACCAACGCTCAGAAGGTTTTCAGTGGCTTGTCTCTTTCTTCGTTGTTTTCTTTGCAGAAGCAATGGACAAGCATAAAAATGCAATTCTACTTTTGGATGAACCTGGAATGAGTTTGCATGCCTTAAAACAAAGAGATTTCAGAGATACAATAACAAGGCTTTCTAATAAAAATCAAACTATTTATACAACTCATTCACCTTTCCTTGTTGGCCCAGACGAGCTAGATATTGTAAAGGTTGTTGAAATGAAAAATCGTAGAGAAGGAACTAAAGTTGACAACACTTTCATCAAGCGA
>CAWDXH010000004.1:0-475633 GCA_963806275.1 uncultured Bacteroidota bacterium | reverse complement strand
CGCATCCGGCGTACGCTGGATCGTAGAGTAAACGTCCCCAAAGCATATAAAACAGCCATTGCTTTTCAAAAGCATATTTCCAGTTACGATGGCCATTATCTAAATGAGAAAAATCTTTTGCGGGAATATATCCTTCCGATCGAACAAAATATCCGTTTACATAGTCATGGGTATTTGCAGCGATATGCTTTCTTATAAATTCCGGCTGGCCCCAGCGCAGTATAAAAAAATCTTCATTTCGGATCATCCATTCAATCCGGTAATTGTAAGGCATGGGATTCCAATAACCATCGTCCCGTTTTCCGGAATGTGAATCGTGCGTCAAGGCCAGTACAGGCGTAGAATGTCCGTGCGACCAGTTAAATTTAATTTCGACAAGCGTGGTATCGGGAAGAGCGGCGTTATCGATCACTCGTCTCATTTCACCCGGATCGGACGACAATACAGAACGATGAATAAGTTTAACCGGCCTCTTTGCATTTTTAATTCCGGCTATCACGGTTTCTTCAATCCAGTCTTCGCGGTCTTTCGGCGACATATCGGGCAGATCACTTCCCGATGATTTGAAATTGCTCATCCAGTCGGCAAGCGTAATTCCAATACCGGCCAGGTCGGGATATTCATTAATGATTTGAGTAACCACTTCCCGTGTATATTTTTTAACAATAGTGGATGTATCATTTCTTTCCTTTACATTATAGGCTTTGGCAAATTCCGGTGATACGGCAATATTCCAGTTTACAATAAACGGCTCAATACCCCGCTCCCTCGCCATCCGGAACAAAGAAGTAAAGAATTGTTTCCACTCGGTCATTTCCTTTTCTGAGTAATTATTTGCCGCGGGAAAATTTACCGGCTTTACCATGAATGAAAAAGGATGAATATTCCATAAGGAAAGAATATTGAAGCGGTTCTCCGCCATCTGGTCCAAAAAGGATTGCCAGAAACCCAGGTCTTTACATGTATCCATATGCAGATCCATAGCAGGACCGGAACGATAGGATGACCAGGGAAGATTAAATTTTAATGCCCGAACAGAAAACTGCGGGTTAACGGTTTTTGCTTTTATGGTTTGCCATGTTTTTCCCGCTTGTATTTGTTCTGCAACATCCAGTATTCCATACATGGCACCTGTTTCATCCATGGCAGTGATCCGCAGCGTTTCGTTTACAAAATGGATCTTATATCCTTCCTTATAAATCGATTTTTCAGCCTCATGGATCAAAACAGAAATATTTGCCTTTGTAGCCGTAAACTGGTTTGATATTAAAACCTGCTGCCCGGATTGTTTAAATGCCTTCTCTAATCTGCCCACGGCAAAGACCAACGGTTTGCTATTTATATCAAAAGAAATATGCACCTGGCCCGTAATTTCTTTTGCCGGTTTAATCTTATGTGTTTTATATTTTACCGACCCCACATCAACCGTAGAAAACTTTTTAATCAACCCATCGGCATTTTGAGGCCCGGGATCTTTTGAAGTATTTAGCATGGCCGCCATCAAAAATATTATTCCCGTTTTTATTAGCATAAGCAATGATTCATTTAATAAAAAGTTAGTTTTCCTGACTCCACTTCTTTTGCAGGGATGTCCATGTCTCTGGCATATTTTTTCAACCCCGTTTCAGCAATCCTAATGTTTTTAAATGACGCCGACATCTGTTCATTCCACGGTGTGCCGGCGAGATAATGAATTTTTATTGCAATCCATCCTTCACCATATCGTTTATTTATCAAATGCGTTACCGGTATATCGTTAATCCATACTTTAAAAATATCGCCAATGGCTTCAATGCGGTAATGGTTCCATTCGCCCACCCGTTCTGCCTGCTGTGCTCTTTTATCATCAGCAAGTGGATACATCCATTCAATATAATTTCCGTAATCAAAAAAAATTCCGCCGGTCCAGCGTCTTGTTAATGATGGATCGATCTTGACCATATATCCGAAAAGGCCCACCCTGGATGTATCAGGTGCGGTTGTGGCACGTAGCAAGAATTCCCGAATCAAATAATGTATCCCTCCTGCAATCCAGTTCCAGTATAAAGTCCTTGTATTTTTTATGGGTACGGATAAAAGCATGTCGCTTTGTATTTTTTGTCATATGAACAACGAAGGAATGATCTTCAATGGTCACTCGGGCCGGGGTATCTATGATGGTCCATCCTTTAAAACTCTTCCCGTCAAAAATAGCCTTCCATGCTTTTGCAGGCTGAGCAAACAACATCACCTGACCAACAGATAAAAATATAAAGGATGCTATAATGGTTATTCTGAATAATTTCATATGGCCCGTATCGTTTCAAAATTCAACTGGTATGGAAGCTTCGTATTTAAGTTATAGAAAAACAATTATCTCAACCACATCATCATCTTGTTCCCACCCGAACGGCTTTACCGCCTTCAAACTGAATCTCCAGCAGCTTTTCACTTTCCACCAGTGTGGCAACAATCTTTTTTGTTTTTGTATTAATCACATCACCTGAAGATGCGTAGGCATACTGGCCATCCACCGCAAAGGTGATCCATCCGTTCTTGTGATTGAGTTTTATATCGGCTACCTGGCGGTGAGGCGAAACAGTGCAATCAAATACATGTATATAAGGACCCGCATCATTGCTTACCCATATCTCTTTTTGATCCGGGGTAATATTAACACCATGGCTTGTAGTAAGGTGTCCACCCCTTAGTTTATCAAATCCCTTCACATCTACCCTTGCTATTTTTTTTCCTGTTTTTATTTCACCTATCTCATATCCTAAAACGCCATCGAGGTTGACATAAGCATATTGATCATCATCCGATACAGCAAAAGGACGAATGCCTTTTGGCCCCTTGTGTTTTTTTTGTGTCCAGCTCCAGGGATCATCAGGATTGGGTTCAAAGGGTCCCACCGTTGAAATTATTTTTTTTGTTTTTGTGTCGGCCACGTATAGATTTTCATTACCCAATGCTGCGAGATACATTTTCTTTCCATCTTTACTGCACCAGGTATTATGCGGGTTGCCATAAGGCACTTCAACCTGTGCCACTATTTTGCGAAGATCAGTATCCACAACATCCCAAAACTTACTGTATCGTTTGGGCATATAAATATATTTACCATCAGGCGTAATAGCGGGGCTGTCCGGGATATCCGGGAATATATAATGTCCATTCAATTTTTTCAGTTTTCAGATCTACGCATACCAGCTGATCATTCACATAGGAACTCAGGTATAATTTACCACGAATGGGATCCGCACAAATGCCTTTGAACTCTCCCGTTCCGGGCACTTCAAATTTTCGCAGCAGCTTATGATCATTATTGATATCATATATATACACCCAACCCTGGTCTTCGGCAACATAAAGCAGGCGTTCTACCGGGGCCTGCCTGGTAAAACCCAAAAAAAGTAAAGCGATAAAAGCAGTAAGCATTCGTAACATGATAAAAATTTATAAATGATAAATTATCTTTTTTTTTAACCCGACTTGAAATGAAACATTATATGTTTCAAAAAAAAGTAAACAACGTAACTTCAATAACATTACTCATCCAAAAATAACTGATTGCACAATGACCAGCCTAAAACTTTACATGACCCTGGCCCTGTTATCTTTCTCTTTTATCACTTTAGCGGCTCCTCCTGAAATAATTTTAATACGGACAAATGCCGACTCCATTGGCTTGTATGATAAATTTGAAATCAGCCTGAACATTAAAGCTGAATTTGTAAACCCGTTTGATCCCGACCAGGTTGACCTTGTTGCTGATTTTATTTCCCCTTCCGGTAAACAATGGAACATCAATGGATTTTATAATTATGCTCAGGGAACTATATGGAAGATAAGATTTTCACCCGGAGAAACCGGGAAATGGAATTACACGAGTGACGGGTAACAGATAAAAATGGAAAAGCCAGCAGTGAACAGAAAAGTTTTACAACCTATCAATCATCCAACAATGGCATCCTGCGCATCGCTGCCAATAAGCGGTATCTTGAATTTAATAATGGTTCCCCTTATTATGGTGTGGGATTTTGGTACAATGATAATTATGCCGGCTTCAACAGCGGTCAGATCAAAGCAGAAGAACTGGACAATTTAAAAAAGCTGGGCGTCAATTTTATCAGCACATACATTACGCCACTTGAAACCCTGGCCAGTGGTTTGGGAAGATATGATCAGAATATCAGCGGCCGTATAGATGATGTATTAAAAATGTGCGAAGACAAGAGACATGCAACTCAGCCTGAATATCTGGTTTCATTCCTATTTATCAGAAACCGTTTGGGGTGGCGGTAATATAAGATGGTACAGCAATCCCTACCAGCAAATAACGGCGGCAAAAGATTTTTACAGGAGCAAAGAAGCGTGGGATTACCAGGAAAAACTATACAGGTACTTTATCGCCCGCTGGGGCTATAGCCGCTCACTGGCCACCTGGTTTATTGTTGATGAAATAAACGGTACCGATGGTTGGGTATCGGGCGATAGTGCCATGGCCACTAACTGGAGTAAAAAAGTGCATGATTATTTTACGCAGCATGATCCTTACCGGCACCTGACCACGGGAACAAGAAGCGGAGGCATTAAAGAATATTTTCATGAAGGCTATCAAATTTTCGACATGGCAGCCAGGGAAATTTATGAGGCACAGGGATATGCTATGAACCGCACAGGAACAATGGACTCCGCTGTTGTTCATCCGCTGACAGAGAGTTATTCAATATATGCAGGAGAAGTAAGTAAATTATGGAATGGTTATGAAAAGCCGGCCATTATTGGTGAATCAGGATGGGATCATACTTTTTATGAGCCGTCCATGCCCGGTTACCTGGCCCTGTATCATAATGCACTTTGGGTTAGCCTGGCCAATGGCGCCGCCATGACGCCTTTCTGGTGGGCCTTCTCCGGCAGGCTTAATGATAATATGGTGACTGCACAACTAACCAGTATTAAAAAATTTACAGAGCAAATTCCTTTTTCAAGATTGTCAAATCTTTCCAAATCAGAAATTACTGTTTCAAAAGGTGATGGCTTTGCCATGAAAAGCAATGAAATGATATTTGGCTGGGCCGCCAATCCACAAACAGATATTGCAGGAAAAACGATAACACTAAAAAATACAAATGATGGAAAATACAAACTGAGATTATACCATACCTGGCGCGGACAATTTCTTGACACAGCCGAAGTAGCCGGTACTAACGGAACTATCTCCTTTACCATTCCCTACTTGCATATGGGTGGCAATGCCAATTATATCGGTGAGGATATTGCCTTTGTACTGGAACCAATTGTTGCATCAAAAGCAGAGGAAGAAAAATCAAAAATGCCGGCAAAGAAACGCCTCCGGTAAAATAAATATTTAATAAACTATTTTCAAATTAAGAGTTATGTTATTTAAAAATGTAAAAGCCATCCGTTCCGGATTTCTATTTGTTCTTCTTTCTCTGTTGACCATGCTGTCGTCTTTTTCACCCGAAAGAAAACCGAATGAATTCACTTTTAAAAAAGGAACTAATATAAGCCACTGGCTTTCCCAAAGTAACCGGCGCGGAGAAGAACGAAAAAATTTCTTTACAGAAAAAGATGTACAATACCTGGCGGGTCTTGGCTTCGATCATCTCAGGATACCCGTAGATGAAGAGCAGCTATGGAAGGAAGACGGACAGAAAGACGCAGAAGCCTTTTCCCTTTTAACAGATGCACTTGACTGGTGCAGGAAATATAAACTGGATGCCGTTGTTGACCTGCACATTTTGCGGTCACACCATTTTAATGAAAAGGAAAAACCTTTATGGACCAAGCCGGAAGCACAGGAACGTTTTTTTCAATGCTGGAGAGATCTGTCCGCTGCACTGATAAAATACCCGGTTGCAGATGTAGCTTATGAACTGATGAACGAACCGGTAGCCGATGATCCGGAAGACTGGAATAAGCTGGTCGAAAAAGCGGTTTCTGTTATCAGGATGAAAGAGCCGGCACGAAAGATCGTTATCGGCTCGAACCGCTGGCAAAGTCCTGATACCTTTGATAAACTGCGCATACCTGCCGGCGATAAAAATATCATACTGAGTTTTCATATGTATGAACCTTTTTTACTTGACTCACCATGAAGCGTCGTGGACAGGTATAAAAGATTATAAAGGCCCAGTTAATTATCCGGGAGTAATTGTAAAGGAAGAAGACTTAAAGAACCTGCCGGACAGTGTACGCAACGCCGTTATGCGAAATAAAATGTATTATGACAAAGAAACCATTGCAGCCCATTTTTCCAAGCCCATTGCCATGGCAAAGCAATACAAGCTGCCGCTTTATTGCGGGGAATGGGGAAGCCTTTCCACTGTGCCTGATGAGGCCCGCTATCAGTGGTACCGCGATATAAAATCAGTATTGGAAAAAAACAATATTGGCTGGGCCACCTGGGATTATAAAGGAGGCTTTGGGATTGTTAACAGTAAAAAAGAAGAGGACAAACAATTAATAAACATATTGGTGGGGAAATAAATTTCCTGTTTTCACAAACAAAAAATCAAAAAATAAACTTCATATTTTTTATACTGAAATTAACCATCTAAATCGGGAATTATGAAAAATGCAATCAACTGGTTTGAAATTCCGGTAAAAAATTTCGATAAGGCAAAAACATTTTATGAAGCAATTTTTGGAGTCGGCCTGCAACCGATGGAAGCCATGGGAATGAAATCCGCTTTTTTTCCGGCAGAACTGGAATCCGGCGGCATTGGCGGCTGCATCATCCAGGGAGCGGGATATGAACCATCGGCAACAGGGTCTTTGGTTTATTTAAATGGCGGAGATGATCTGAGCGTTCCTCTTTCAAAGGTAGAAGCTGCCGGCGGTAAAATTGTATTACCCAAAACGGCTATCGGCCCTCATGGTTTTATGGCGCACTTCACCGATACGGAAGGAAACAAACTGGGTTTGCATTCAAGGAAATAAAATTCATTGTTATTAGTTCCAGCCCGGAGTCTCACCGCCCGGATTTGTGCAGGGCGGACTCCGGGCTTTGCAACCCCCTTTCACTTATTATTTCTTCCACATAAGATACTACATACGCTGCATGTTTTCCACTGATATAAAACCGTGCAGAGCTGTGTTCATACTTCGTAATATCTTCTACCAATTCAACTTTCCGGAACTAGGATTATCCTTACGAAGTGGTATGGCGTAAAGTTATTGAATTGAAGTATCCATTACATAAAGGCCCAATGTCCACGGCTTACACACGAGGCTTGGCGTGAGACATGGGCGGGAACGATTGAGGAGGAGAGTACGGGCGGGAAAACTTTTTCTTGCTCTGAAATACGGAGAGTGCCACAAAGCCAAAGCTCACAAGGCTATCTGACACATCGCCTGTGAAAAATATGGACACCTCAGCAAGGAAGGAAAACATTACAATCGTCAGAATGCCTTGCGATTTAAGAAATTGAATAAATCTTTCAAAGGAATATTTGTAATAGTAATTAAATAATTATCGCTTGCCTTGTCATTTAAAACAGCCATTACCTTTTGTAAATAAATTTCATGATTTCCAACCGACCAGTTAGTTAAAGACATATTCATATCTTCATTATTACTTGTTGAGACTTCCGCGGTACCGTCTGGTGTACCTAAATATTTATTTATTTTATTTTTTACATCATACTCAGTTGAAACTATAAGATAGAAGGCACAGGAATCAAATGAATGATAATATCCAAATATTTGTGAAAGTTGAATATCGCAAAAAGTTATAACACGGCTACTACCTGATTTGGCCTTAATATTAATCTTGTGTGGAAACAAGGGGTCGTGTATATTTTCACCAAGATTTGTTCTCTCGAAGTTGTCGTTAACCACAAGATTAAGTGTCTCCAAATCACCAAAAACGATTTTTTCAAGCTTAATATTATCTTTTGGGCCTCTTTGAGCTTTCATTATAAATGGGTACAATAATAGGCAATAAGAAAAAAAATATTTTCGTACTCATACTAAAGCTATTAATTATATATGGCTTCTCGATAAATAATTGTTCCAGCCCGGAGTCTCACCGCCCAGCCTTGTGCAGAGCGGACTCCGGGCTTTGCGACCACTTCTCACTTATTATTTCTTCAACACACGTTACTTCATACGCTGCATGTTTTCCACTGATATAAAACCGTGCAGAGCTGTGTTCATACTTCGTAATATCTTCTACCAATTCAACTTTCAGGAACTAGGATTATCCTTACGAACTGGCATGACGTAAAGTTATTGATTTGAAGAATCCATTACATAAGGCCCAATGTCCACGGCTTACACACCGGGCTTGGCGTGAGACATGGGCGGGAACGATTGAGGAGGAGACTTCGGGGAGGAAAAGACTCTCTCAACCTTTCAACTTTTCTGTATTTATTGAAGACTATAGACAACAGCGAATAAATAGTTAAACCGGCATGATCGTTATTATCATTTTAATTTGTAGATTTGTACCCGATGACAACGTTTGCTACATATAAGCGCATAAACAAATCTGTTCAGATCCTCATAGTTGATATGAGTGATTGTTATACCTGGTCATTCCCCGAATTTAATCCGTTCTGCAAACACCTTTATTTTTTCTCCAACTACAAAGACTTTAACAAAAACGTCCAGGCCACTTAGTTAACCAATTCCTGGCCTGGGTTAATTGCGATTTTAATTAGTTATATTAATTAATGCTTTAACTGTTTTTGTTATGATACCTAATCAAAAGAAAAGCTCCCAGGCGGGAGTTGTTATAGTACTTACTTGTATTTATCAATGCTATTATTTTAAAGGAAAGCCTGGTTACAACTACTCAATGGTATTGGCTCTTGTATCTTACTATTCCGCTGTTGCTCATTACTGCTTTTTGGGGTTGGCGACGACCAACAAAGCGTTAATACTTTGAAGGCACCTCATTTTTTCAACCTAATATATTTTTATTATGTCAACTATAATAGTGCTCGGTATTTTACTTGCCGGCGTCGCAATTATTTTACCCGTACTGGCAAATGAAAGAAAAAAAAGTCGCATCAGATTGAATGAACTCTTACTCAGATTTAGTAAGTTGGCTATTAAATATGATTTATCAATTTCGGAGCAGGAGATCATCAATGAAAGTATGATCGGGTTAGATGCAATAAACCGGAAATTACTGCTGGTTTATAAAAACAAAGACAATCTGTTCGATAATGTAGTTATTGATCTGAGTGAGGTGGAACAATGTAAAGTAGCATCGGTATCAGGTATTATAGACTATGGCCCTTCAAAAAACAGTAAGCTGGATCAGCTACTGGAAAAAATCGTTTTACGGTTTTCGTTTAATTCAGGAAACAAATCCTACGACTTTCCTTTTTATACCTATAGCAATAGTGTGTACCAGCTTCAGGAGTTACAACAGAAAGCTAAGCTATGGGAAGCTTACATTAAACCTTTTCTTACACCTGCCCCTGCAATAAGTAATCGTTGACCATTCACCTGGCTTCGTGTTTACAGATCGAAACAACAATAATTGGTTCGTTATTCCCCCGAAGCCCTTAGTTTGTTTTATAATGCTGCATAAAAATAAAAAACATAAAAGGTTGTCCATCGTTTGCAACGAGGACTGAAAACTATGGTTCACAAAAATACCAAATCCAGTAACCCGCATTTTCTTGTCTGAAGATAATTCTTTGAACTGCTGAATAAATAATGTTCCGGCTTTTCTACCAACTGAATTTCCAGAAATGTATCATTGCAAATAAAGAAGTAATTTCTGAAGCTGGCTACTATTTCTGAAATCGACCGAATTTTCCTTTAGATAACTAGTGATTATTTTCCTGTAAGAAGGAAAAACCTTTAAAGCATTTTTCTTATTTGCCGGCAGAAAGGAAAAATAATTATCTCCAAAGAAAAACTCATTCTGGTAGGCCATGGTAATATTTTCGCTGGCCCGCATAGAAGTGGTAATGGTGGAACCATAATAATCCCTGAAATATCCTAATGCTTCAACACCGGTGGTTGATGCCGGCTTATTGAAGGCGCCTAACTTTTCTCTTCTCACCACTACAAGCACGGGCCTTCTGGCCAGTATGCCGGCTGCTGTTCGCACTACTTGTTGCAGGTATCCTTTGTCATAGTAAAAAGTATCCTTGCTCAGCAGGATCTTTTGAATGTTCTGCATCTGGTATTCCGCAATGGCCATCGTATCCCTTTTATTATCGATAAATTCTATCTCACTATTTAAATAGTTATAGTTCAGCGGCGCTTCAACGGTGGTTCCGTCCCTGAAGTTTATTTTACCGCGCAAAAATGTCGGGTACATATATATTTTTTCCGCGGTCACTATTTCATGAACCAATTGATCGGCCTTTATGACAAACCGGGCACTATCCTGGGCGAAAGATTTATTAACAGATACTAACAGGAAGAAATATATAAACCATTTCATCTGCAAGGCATATTAATTTATGAGGATCACCGTGAATAGAAATTTATCCTGTCATTCCACTTCGGTTTCTACAGGTTTAAATCTACAAAATCATTTTTTGTCATTACGAAGAATAATTTTATCCTTAAAGCAAAAGTTGGTAAAATATATTTCATAGACTTTATATCAGCTGTGAAGAATTGATAATATTCTGTAATAAATTGACTGCATTCTCTAATTTAATAAGATTACCAGTCTTTAATGCATGAGTTGGTGCAAGAAAACACTAACCAGGGCCTGCTACTTTTTTAGGTACACCCGCGAGGGCAGAAATAATTTTACCAGCGCTGCCAATCGTGAATATGAACTGCTTTCCCTAAAATCTCAAGTTCATCACCTGATTCCGGTAACAAAAATTTAATTTTGTTTAAAGTAACATTTAAAAAAAAACAATACCATGAACCAGCAATCGCCTTTAGAAATAAATAAAAATATAAAACTGGCTACCCGCAGAGAAGCCGTAAAAATTATGGCGGCCGGCAGCGCTGCTTTATTATTGTCGCCCCAATCCTTACTATCGGCCTGTAATAAAAAAGATAAATTGGGAGTAGCCCTTGTTGGCCTGGGCTATTACAGTACCGACCTGCTGGCCCCTGCCCTGCAGCATACAAAGAATTGTTACCTGGCCGGCATTGTTACGGGCACGCCTTCCAAGGCGGAAAGCTGGAAGAAAAAATATAATATCCCGGAAAAAAATATTTATAACTATGAAAATTTTGACCAGCTTGCCAATAACCCGGATATTGATGTGGTGTACATCGTGCTGCCACCTTCCATGCACAAAGAATATGTGGTAAGAGCAGCCAATGCAGGGAAACATGTCTGGTGCGAAAAACCAATGGCTATTACTGCTGCCGAATGCCAGGAAATGATAGATGCCTGCAACCGAAACAAAAGAAAACTGGCGATCGGTTACCGGTTGCATCATGATCCCAACACACAGGAATATACAAATATCATCAACAAAAAATTATTGGGTAATGTACTGAAAGCAAGTTGCGGCGCCGGCTATACGGAAAACCGCACCAATCATTGGAAACAAATAAAAGCAATGGGTGGCGGCGCTCTTTATGATATGGGCGTTTATTCCATACAGGGTGCAAGACTGGGAACGGGTATGGAACCCATTGCCATTGTATCAGCCAAAACCTCAACCACCCGCCCGGAGATCTATAAAGATGGTTTGGATGAAACTACCATAGCAACTCTTGAATTTCCCGGTGCTGTAATGGCGGATATAAAAACCAGTTTTGGTGAAAACATAAATTATCTCAATGTCAATTGCGAGAAAGGAGAAATAAAAGTGGCTCCTTACCAGGGATATGCCGGTGTAAAGGCCATAAGTCCTTTAGGCGAGATCAATCATCCATATAAGGTACCTATGCAGCAAGCCATGCAAATGGACAATGATTCTGTTTCGATCATGCAGGGAAAACCAATGCTGGTACCGGGTGAAGAAGGACTACGGGATATCCGGATAGTGGAAGCCATTTATAAATCGGCAGCAACAGGACAAAGGGTAACGATATAAAAAAACTAAACAAACAGATAAGAGCCTCTCATTTATTATTGTAAAAAAAATCACCGGTGAATCAAATCAACCGGTGATTTTTTTTGACTGGATGCAATGGATAATTTATTGGATCAATAAAGTATCACACTCTTACAATCTTCTTACCCTGATATTTTTAAACCAAACTTTTTGTCCGTGATGCTGAAACATAATCAATCCATCCTTTGATTGCCCATATCCGGGATTTTTACTGAACTTACTTTGCTTAAGCAGTTTGTTCATTTCGTCTGATCCCATTTCATACTCTACCACTTTATTACCATTCAGCCAATGCTCCACATGATTTCCTTTAACGATCAGCCTGGCCTGGTTATATTCTCCCACTGGTTTTAATTGTTTATTCTGCGGTACTATAAGATCATACAAAGAACCTGCTGAGCGAATAGGGGCTTTATCATTAAAATTAATATCATCCAATATCTGCATTTCAAAATTGTCGAGCCAGTTGGGGCTATTGCCATCGCCAGCCCGGTGATCCAGTGCTTCCTGCATATGAAAAAATACGCCGCTGTTACCTGCTTCAGATACTTTCCAGTCAAAGGCCAGTTCAAAATCTTTATAGGCTTCTTTGGTGACCAGGTCAACATTCGGCACACCGGTTTGAGTAACCAATGCACCATCTTCCACTTTCCATGATGGAGGGAATGATTGCATCTTGTAACCTCTCAGTTTTTCGGTTGAACCGCCATCAAAAAGTACGGTCCATTTACTTTTCTGCGCAATGCTTACCGAAGTAAACAAAAGGGTTAGAAGAAGGCTGAATACAATATTTTTTTTCATGAGTTTATTTTTATTGTTTTTTGGTCAAATGGAATTCGCTATAAATAATCATCCCGGTTTGTAACAAATTTTTATCATGGCTCATTTAATTGATTTTTTTTTGAGAGATCGGTTGAAAATGTTTTAGAGAATTACTTTATTAAAATTGCGCTTAATAAAGATTGCAATAATTTACTTGCTCACATCCTTGGGCTTCCTGGCTTTACCGGCTCATCAAAGTTATTGGCTCCGCGGGTCCTTAATTTTCTACGAAACACTTTATCTCCCGCCGAAACATATAATATATTAAACTCAGGACCACCAAAGCAAAGATTGGATGTTTGACTATTAGTTGCTGGCGCCGGCAATATCGCATTCACCCTACCCAGTTGATCCATCACCTGTATACCCAGGCGTGTAGCTACATATACCCTGCCCGCTGTGTCACATTTTAATCCATCGGACCAGGCATTTTCTTCTGTATCCGGTACATGTAACCATCCATAACGTTGTTTATGTGTAAGCCCGCCATCCGGTTTTATTTTATATACCCATACCCAGTGTGAAGCAGATTCTGTTGCGTATAATTGTGTTTGATCGGGAGAAAGGGTGGCCCCATTCGGAAATTTCAATCCTTCATCCACTACTATTTTTTCTCCATCGGGCCGAACCAGCATAAGTTTACCCGGCTTTGCTGCACCATCAGGCACGGTGATATATATGTTACCATTTTTTGCAACCACTACATCATTGCCCGCAATACTATCAGCAACCACCGTTTCTTTTTCACTGGCATCATAACTGAGCAATTGTTTGTTGCTTCCGGAAACAGTATAGCGCTTACCATTGGAGGCGAAACAGGTGCCGCTTGCTTTTTTTGAATCAACATCCAGCGTTACTAATTTTTTATCCACTCCCACTTTATATGTTTTTGACCGTGGAATATCCTGGTAAAAAACTTCACCTTTTGCATTGGCTGCCGTTCCTTCGGTAAATTGATAACCCTCGCCAACGAGTTCCCATTCCTCACCCGGAATAAGCAGATCATTTAAATATTGATTTTTTGAATTTCCTTTCGTTATTGGTTTTGGCCAGTCCTTCCAAAGCCAGCGCATAGCCTGCGGAAAAACAGATGTACCATGCAAACCATTATGGGCACCTTCGCCCCATACATGATTGACTTCATACCCGGCAAATGTCAGCGAACGCTCCATCATCTCGTTTGCTTTGAACCAATCGCCGGCATAGATATTCAGATCATTGGAACCATCCTGTAAGAAAATACGAATCGGCTGGGGTTCATACTTGCGGATAAGAATAGGATAACGGTCGCCACCCCGCAAACCGGTATAAGTACCGATAGCGCTGAACACTCGTGAAAATTCTTCAGGACGTTCCCAGGCCGCAGTGAAAGCGCAAATAGCGCCGCTGCTTGATCCGCCAATGGCACGGTCATTTCCATTTTTTGATAAACGGATAATGCGGCCATCACTCGTTTTTTGTTTTTCAACTTCTGGTAATATTTCATTAAGGATAAAACGGGCATAGGCATCTCCCAGTCCATCATATTCAAAACTCCGGTTGAAACGGGTAAGAGCATGAGTTCCGCTATCCGCCACTACCCTGCCGGGATTAATAAAAACACCGATAGTAACAGGCATTTCTTTTTTATAAATAAGATTATCAAAAACAGTGGGCGCCTTCCATTGTATGCCATCCTGGTTTACATAAACACAGGCAGGTTTATCCGGATTGTATTGCGCAGGCACATACACCCAGTATTCCCGCCAGGTACCCGGGAATATTTTGGATTGATCAAAAGTAAATTTCAATATTTCTCCCCTGGGCACAGCAGCCTGCTCTATGCTGGCGCTATCAACAGGATAATTTTCTTTAGGAGTTTGTGCAAATAAATAAACGCCCGCCAGCAGGAGTGAGAAAAGAATAAATGGTTTCATATTATTGACCGGAAGCTTTTAGTGATGAAATGAACTGTATGCATGGTGATCAAACCCGCCAGCTATTGCAGATGTAATCAAGGGTCATATATAACGTTGAATCATCTATATACCTTTCACTATTGGATTTTGCATCCGGGTAGCCGGAGAATCTTTTACAGCCAGCATGGTTAAAATAGCTGAAAGAAAAAGAGAACCCGACATGAAAATATAAGAAGCGCCAAATCCCCCGGTGGTTCCGTTTAAATAACCTACCAGGTACGCACCTGCAAAAGATCCCAGGGCTCCGAAACTATTGATAAGCGCTATGGCCCCCGCGGTAACATTGCCAGGTAAAATTTCCGTAATGATGGCAAAGAAAGGGCCATAAGGTGCATACATAGCAGTACCTGCAATAGTCAGCAGTATAAAGGATATCCAGAAATTTTGTGTGCCGATCATATAGGATCCATAAAAAGCAATGGCTCCAATTAAAAGAAAGGGCCATACAAACGCTTTCCTGTTTAATGTTTTATCCGAAAAATAAGAAGCGGTCAGCATACCGATGATGGCGAATACATAAGGTATAGAAGACAGCCATCCTGTTTTTACGATATTCATGTCGGGCGCAGCATTCAGTATGGAAGGAAGCCACATAACGAATCCATATACACCGATGCTCCATAATGCATACTGCAGACATAATAAAATAACCACTCTCGATTTAAATGCTGCCGCATAATTTTTTACCGGTTTAATGCCTTCCTGTTCTTTTTGTAATGCATCTTCCAGTGTTTGTTTCTCATGTTGCGTAAGCCACCTGGCATCCTTTGGTTTATCGCTTACCAGTTTCCACCAAAAGAACGCCCAGATGATGGCCGGGGCACCTTCCAATATAAACATCCATCTCCAGCCAACCGCATCGATCAAATATCCTGAGAGAATAGACATCCAGAGTATAGTAGCAGGATTGCCTAATATTAAAAATGTATTGGCCCGTGAACGTTCTGCTTTGGTAAACCACCTGCTTAATAGGATAAGCATGGAGGGCATAACGGCGCTCTCAACCACGCCCAGCATAAACCGGATGACGATCAATAAATTTATATTGCTGACCATACCCGTTGCCATAGCTAATGCACCCCAGAGGATCAGCGACCAGAAAATTAATTTCTTTGCACTTTTTGTGGCAGCATAGTGAGCACCGGGTATCTGGAAAAAGAAATAGCCCAGGAAAAATAATGATCCCAACAAAGAAGATGTGGCCGCAGTGATGTTCAGATCTTTAGCCATTTCGCCGGCTGCGGCAAACCCAAAATTGGCACGGTCTAAATAAGCAAGGCTATAGGTGATAAAAGCCACGGGGATGAGGCGGTACCATCTTGATTCAGGCATTTTATTTTGTCTTGATTATTTTTTAAAGAAGGTTTTCTTATTGGTTGTGGAAATAATAAAATGTATTCCAAATGAAGATAAACAAAAAGCAAGCTAATCTACCGCAGTGACAGCACCAGGCAACAAAAACGACTACAACATTTGTTTCATTAATGGCATTCTGTTTTTTTTTGCAAACAAAATTTCTTTAAGATTGTCTTTCGATTTAAATTTTCGGCTCCCACCCTTTTTGGTATTCTCTTTTCCAAAGTTTCATGGCTCCTGCATCATTCAGTATATGTCCGTTTATAGGATCGCAGTGCAATGTGCGGCCTGTACGCTGTGCTATATTGGCCAGGTGGCAAAGCAATACAGATTTATGTCCTTCAGTAACCGGAGCAGTAATTTTTGTATTACCCCGTATGGCTTCAACAAAATTGGTAAAGTGGAAAAAATCGAGGTCCCCGTTAGCGCTAATGGCATTGGCGCCATTACCACCTCCGGCTGATTTTACTTCTTTCACCAGTTTATTATCATAGTCCACGATCTTATAATCATCATTGCCATAATTCACAAGTGTTCCTTTATCACCATAAATAATAAACCCCCTACCGGTGCCTTCTGTAGGAAAGTTATTACAACTGCGGCCTTCCCAGGTGATGCTTTTATCTTTCCCAAATTCAAAAGAAGCTGTTTGTGTATCCGGTGTTTCCCAATCGTCGTTGAATGCATACCGTCCTCCTGATGAAGTTACCTTGGTTGGATAATTTACATTAAGAAACCAGCGGCAACAGTCCACTTCATGGGTTGCATTATTACAGGTTTCTGCTGTGCCCCAATGCCAGTGCCAGTGCCAGTTATAATGTACCAGGTTATCCTTAAAATCTTTGCGGGGTGCCGGGCCCTGCCACAATTCAAAATCAAGCGTAGATGGCACCGGAATTTTTTTTCCAATACCAATTGATTTGCGGTTGTTATTATACCAGGCTTTACCATAATAAGCATTGCCTATAATACCATCCTGCACTTGCCTGGCCGCTTCTATCAACGTGGGGAAGGAACGCCGCTGGCTACCCATTTGTATCAATTGCTTTGGATACTTTTTCGTGGCCTGTACCAGTAATTCACCTTCAAAGGGATTATGCCCGCAAGGTTTTTCTACATATACATGCTTGCCATGAGTAACTCCTAAAATGGCCGCGGGTGCATGCCAGTGATCGGGGGCCGCAATAACCAGCGCATCAAAATCCTTTTTATTCACGAGATCCCGTATATCTTTTATTACAACAGGTTTGCGGGTGGCAGCGGCAAAAGGCTTCATGCCGTTAGCAATGGCCCCGTCTTCCACATCGCAGAGATAGGCTACTTCAACATTTTCTAATCTGGAAAAACTTTCGGCCAGGTAGGCCCCCCTGCCATTCAAACCCATTACAGCAATTATTATTTTATTGGAAGGTGCATTTTTGCCAAATACAGGAAAGTTTAATAAGGTGACCCCGGCAGTTGCAAGCCCGGCATTTTTAATAAATGTGCTGCGTTTCATTTTATTATTTTATTTTGGAGTAGGCTTTCTGTACAACTTACTTATTTTATTTCAATTACCATTGTTCTCTTTTTTTTGCATCAGGCATTTGCTTTGCTCCACAACGGCGATTTAGCTGATGGTTTAATTATCGAAACACTTACCCGGGTTCCTTTTCCTTTTATACTTTTTATATTGAGGTCCCCGTTGATGGAGGCAGCCCGTTCACGAATTCCTTTTAAACCCGGTTTGTCCATTTGCTTCGATGCATCAAATCCAATTCCGTTATCAATTATCAAAAGACAGATTCGATCCTCGGTTTCTTCAATCCTGATCTGTACTTTTTTTGCCTGGGCGTGGTACATTACATTGGTAAGCGCTTCCTGGCAGACCCTGAAGAAATCCAGCCTGACTTCTCTTGTCAGATCAGACTCATCATAGTTAAATATATACTTGCAGGAAATACCCGTTAAAAGTGAAAATTCTTTACAATGCCAGTCCAGTGTTGCATTCAACCCCAGGTCGTCCAGCATACCGGGACTTATAGAAAATGAGATCCTGCGAATGGTATTGATCAGCAAGTCGGAAATGACCAATGCATGATCAAGCCTTCCTTTTGATGATAAGGACAGGTCTTTTTCATGGGTCCTGATCCAGTCCAAATCCATTTTTACTACCGATGCCAGTTGGGCGAGTTCCTCGTGTAATTCAATTGCCAGATATTTTTTATCCCTTTCCAGGCTAATCTTAAAGTGAGTAGCTAAACTTTTAAACCGCCTATATTTTTCTTCAATTTCAAGCTCTGTCTTTTTTCTTTCTGTAACGTCTTTTGCAATGGCAAAAACAATTTCCTGATCCGGTAAGAAAACTGAAGTCCAATCCAGCCAGGTAATTTTGCCTTTTTTTCCAACGTACCGGTTTTGAAAATTTATCAGGGCCCTGCCCTTTAATAATTTTTTTCGCTCCCTGTTGGTCAACTGCAGATCATCAGGATGAATAAAGGATGAAATAGGCCGGGAAAAAAGTTCTTCCCTGGTATAACCTAGTTTTTTAATAACGGCAGGATTTACTTTCCTGAAATAACCATCTTTACCAGCTATACAAACAAGGTCCGGAGTTAATTCAAAAAAATCCATCATTTCTATTTCCCCGCTTCCCAAATTGACCATAACCTATGTATTTGTTTAAATATTATTTTCATAAGAAATATTTGATACCAGCCCGGATTGTATTGCGAACACGGGTGAATCAAAAATTTATCAAAAATAAGAAACTAAGCCTAAGTATGCGGGAACACTACAATTTATAGAAGTAAAGGCTTTAATCAAGGAATATAAAATAGATATCAGCCCAATTTATTTGACGGTTTGTATGAGTAAGTTTTAAAATGTGTACAAACCTCCCCCTGCATGAAAGAAGTAAAACAATCTGGCACAAAAACTCCCTGTTATGTAAATGAAACCGAAATTTTTTCGACCGCCTGTAAAAGCATTCTTCAGGATGGTAAAAGCACTAAAACTGATGTTGGAACTGTTTCAGCCTTAATAAAAAAAACATTAATGAAATATGAAAAGATGGACTCTATTTTTCACCGCCTAAAAGTATAGCGCTTGCTTCAATAGCCACTTTACCGTCAGGATATTTTTCCCTCAATAATTCATAAACCTGTGTCTTTATTCGCCTGCGCACTTCATCATCCGCCTGGCTTAATGCGGCAACAATCGGTGCCCCAACTTCTGTCATCATATTCCAATACGTATCGCTGCTTCCCGCATTTAATATTGTAGATACTTCCTGTTCACTCACATTCTTAAATCCCGCTTTTTCAAAAATACCACGCATCAAACCGGGAGGGCTGCATCGAAACATGCCCGGCGCCCCGGGAGCGGGTTGCGGCAGGTCCATATTTTTCTTAATGGTGCCCATCATGGCTGTGACCCAAAAATTTTTTTCCGGAACATTCCATACAGATGTGGCCAATCTTCCACCTGGTCTTAAAACCCGGGCCATTTCATTGGCGGCTAATTGCATATCCGGAAAGAACATAAATCCAAAGCGGCAACTGATCGCATCAAAGCTATTATCATCAAAAGGTAATTCCGAAACATCACAGGCAATAGTTTCTATATTCCGGATATCCCTTCGCTGAGCATTTTCCTTTGCAATCTCCAGCATGTCCTGCGCTACATCCGTCATCACAACCTTGCCTCCATCGAGCATGGAAGCAATGGTAAGACCCGGCTCACCTGTACCGGACGCTATATCGAGAATTTTATCATTACCGGATGGTTTTATTTTTTTGATGATAGCTTCACCCAGGGGACTTAAAAATTCCATAGTGAGGTTGTCCCATTTTTTCCATCCGGCCGAAAATTTGTTCCAGGATTGTTTTTGCTGGTCTCTTATTTCCTCTAATTCAGTATTCATAATGCAGAGTTTAAAGAATGAAAAGATAATAACTCAGAAAACACTATAAGTTAGAAAAAAAGTCCGAGATCATTTCCGGTACCACCAAATATCTTATAAAAAAATTAGCTTTTATATCATTTAATACGGAAGATTTACCGCATAAGCAGGCTTTTGATCTACTACCGATTTCAGGCAGGCCAGTACCTTATTCCAGTTTTGTTCTGCATGCTGTTTTGTATTTTCATCAGCAATGTTTTCCTGCGTAACGGTTAGTATAGTTTGATATGAACGAGTGATTAGTTCATTCGTAATAATGAAATAATTTTCTGGCTTATCTTCTATACCTGAAAGGGAACTCCAAAAGCTATAGCGTAATAATTCCAGCGGTACTTTATCCAATATTATCCCTTTGTCTTCATAAACTTTTCCCTGCCATACACCTTTAAAAACAATCGGGGTTCCTAATTTCCAGGAAGACACTACTTCCGTACCAAATAAATATTGCTTTATAATAGAAGGAGTAGTTAGTGCTTCCCAAACTTGAACCACCGGTGCCTTTATTTGGATACCCGTTTTGGCAATTAATTTATTTTTCATATGCGATCTTTTGGTATAATTTGAAAATAATATGCCAGAAAAGAAATAATCAAAACTTTTTATTTTCTGGCTTTATAAAATAGCAACTCCTTTTAACATATTGAAAGGGTTTACACTTAGGTGGCTTCACATACCCGTCTGATATAGAGTGATAAAATTGAAGCCATTATCGCGATATAATTATCTTTTAAAAAAATATAATCCATAAAATGAATCAAAATAATAAAAGCAGTGAATGGAACAGAAGGAAATTTCTTGTGACAGCTGCCAGGGCCGCCGGTGCAGCGGCACTCCTTCACCAGTCCGTTACAGCCAGTGCAAAGGATAACGCATCCCCTTTTTCTGCAAAGTCTGTAGGAGAAATCATGGATGCTTTTATCAGTGAAGTTCCGGGAGCTCCCTTTACAACCACCGTGGATACATTAAAGGCTGGCAACCGCGATATAAAAGTAACCGGCGTTGTTACCACTATGTTTGCTACACTAGATGTAATAAAACAAACAATTGCACGGGGCTCCAACTTTATTATCGCACATGAACCTACTTTTTATAACCACGCTGATGAAACCAGTTGGTTAGATAATGATAAAGTGTACCGAACTAAAATGGAATTATTAAAACAACATCAGATAGCGGTCTGGAGAAATCATGATTATATTCACCGGCATATTCCGGATGGCGTGTTATCATCTGTCGTGTCGCGGCTGGGATGGACGGACCATTTTACCGTTAGTAACCACATGACCCTGCTGCCGGCCATGCGGTTAAAAGCATTGATACAACATACCAAGAAACGAATGGGAATAGATACAGTAAGATATATTGGCAACCTGGAAGAAAGCTGCAGCAAGATTTTATTGATGCCTGGCGCCTCCGGTGGCAGAAGGCAAATTGAGTCAATAATAAAAGAACAACCCGACACACTTATTTGCGGCGAAATTCAGGAATGGGAAACGGCAGAATATGTAAGGGATGCAAGAGCAGCTGGTCAAAAACTTTCATTAATCATTTTAGGACATATCGCAAGCGAAGAACCCGGATCTGAATATATGGCTGGATGGCTGAGAAAAAAAATGCCGGCGATACGTGTTGATCATATACCTGCAGGTAATTCCCTGTCTTTTTTGTAAGAGAAATTTAGTTTTTGCTCATATACTTATATGTTCTTATCAATCTTGACAGTTTAAATATTTTAACTTGAAAAAGAAATTTTGTAAGGGTTTATTTTCCTTAAATGCTGCCTGGAAAATATTGCCGGGCAACCGTTAATTATACAACAGGAAATCAAATGAAAATCATACTGCTGATCTTTATAAATATTTTTACCATGAACGTTTTTGCTCAGCTACACCCTATCCATTCCGGCGCTTTTCATTGGGCTGATCTGCCAGTAAAAAAAGACGGTCAGCGGGAAGGGCGAAAAATTGCAGAAGGCACAACGCATGAATTTGAATATCTGGAAATTCATGCCACTACGCAGGAAAAAGGTGCTATACCGCGGCCAGCCCATACCCAGGATGATATTGAAGAAATTTTAATTATAAAGGAAGGGAAAGTTAAATGCAGTATCGGCAATAAAACCGAAATACTTGGACCCGGAAGTGTAATACTTATACCTCCACTGGAATCACAGACCTTTGAAAATACCGGCGACGGACCTCTCACTTATTATGTTTTTATGTTCCGGTCAAAAGTTATGAAAATGGATAGAAGCAAAAATGCGGGAGGCAGTTTATTAATACAGGGAAAAACTCTACCCGTCATTAAAACCAATACAGGTAGTATGCAAACGTATTTTGATCGCCCTACAGCCATGTGTGAAAATTTTGAGGTGCATCTTACCACCCTGGATAAAAAAGGAAACGCCCATTTACCAACCAGGCACCGGATTCAAAAATCATCCTGATAACGGAAGGAAGAACAGAAATAATAATTGATGGGAAAAAGTATACGGGTGGCCCCGGCGATCTGTACATGATTGAAAGTGGAAAACAGCACCAGCTTGTTAATACAGGCAACGAGGCATGCAGTTACCTTACTTTGAAATGGAGGTAAGTGGCTATTATAGTTTCATGATCTCTTCCCATACCTTTTTTAATACAGGAATGCCATTAGCCGAATTTCTTTTCCTGCTTTGTAAAACACGTTCGCCGGGATAAGTAATTTTTTTGGAAGGATCGGTCTTTACCGATTGGTGATAGTCCTCAATAATGTTCTCCACCGTTTTCGTTATAACAGAATGGTTACTCAACTTAGAAATATCAATCGCAATAAATAATTGCGATATATTGGTTTCAAGCCCTGATTTAGTAATCTGGTGGCCTGCCAGTCCACCGGATAAAATAGCGGAAAGTATGTCGAGCAATAAGGACATACCTGCCCCTTTCCAATAGCCAATGGGTAGTGCACGTCTTGATGCCAGTACCTCTGCGGGATCATTAGTCAATTCACCATCTTTATTAAAACCTCCGTGCACCGCCAGTTTTTCATTCCTGAATACTGATAACTCCATAGCGCCAAACGAATATTGCGACATGGCCATATCCAATACTATGGCTTCATCTTTAAATGGCAATGCCATTACAAACGGATTATTGCCCAACCTTGAATCAATAGCTCCCCAGGCCGGCATTACCCCGATGGTATTTGTAACTCCAATAAACACATAACCGGCCCTGGCAGCATGCCAGCCATATGTACCACCTCTTATCCAGTGATTGGTGTTGGCCAGTGCCACGCAGCCAATGCCGTTTTCACTGGCAAGTTTCATCGCCGATCCGGTAGCATGTATCGCATTCAATGTGCCCGGTCCCTGGTGGCCATCCCATTGCTCTAAGGCTCCAAACTTATGTTGTAAAGTGGGGATTGCATGGGGCCGCACATGTCCTTCCTTTACATATTTTACAAATGTTGGAAAACGGTTTACGCCATGCGTGTAAATTCCATCCACGCTATTGTCGGTAAAAATACCGGCAATGGCTTTTGCTCTTTCATTTGTAAAATCAAGATCAAGCAAGAGAGAAGTAAAACGCTGCTGCATTTCCTGGGCTGAAATATAAATAGTGTTATTGTCCGTCATAAAGAGTTCCTGTTATATTTTAATGATTTGGATCGATCAATTCAATCAGTTAAATTTTTATAAAAAAGTTCTTTAAAGTCGCGAATATTTTGCCTGTTTTTACCAAACGAAAAAGCTTGAGCTATTAATCCATCGGGATTACAAATGCTATTTAACTTTATTTCGTTTTCAGTAAATTCAAAAGTCATTAATTCAGACCAGCTTCTCAGGTCCGTTTTCTTTCTAAACCCGTTTCCGCTTGCCTGAATAAAGTTGGTGTCGCTTTTTTCAATAGTCCAATTGTGATCTCTTAAAATATTTTTTACAATTTTCATACTTTTCATCTTACTCAGGTTGGTAATTAGCGGGTGAAAAATCAAAGATTTCTTAAGTCTGAAAAAACTTAAGACAGCAAGTAAACTAAGTATCAGAGCCAATAATCCGGCAGTTCTCACAGGAAAAAAAATAGTGGTCTTGCCAGCGATGACATGGTAAAGAGGAATGAAACTAAGAGCTAACAGTGTTATTGGTAACAGGTAAAAACAAAATGTTTGCGTTGATGTCAATTTAACTGATTGCATAACAGATAAAGTCTGGAAATCAAAAAGATCATCCCACCTGAAGTTGAACTTTCAATGCATTTACTTTATCAGCTGCAAGATCCATCGCTTTATTCACATCATGCATTGGTAAAACGCCAGTAATAAAAGGCTGCAGATTTATTCTGCCGGAATCAACGAGACTTATAGCTTCATCAAATACATTTCCATAACGGAAGGATCCTATAAATTGAATTTCTTTCACCATCACCTGGTTGGCAGGAAGAGGAATATCTTCTGTACCTAAGGTGCCGATCTGGACAATAGTACCACCCGGCCTTACCAGGTCGAACGCTTGTCTTAATGCCGGCCTGGCACCGGATGCTTCAAAGATCACATCAAATCCATCACCGGTTAATTCTTTTACTTTTCCATGCATATCTTTTTCTGAAGGATCTAAGACAGTATCCATCCCGCAGTCAAGAGCCATTTTTCTTCGTTCATTTACTATGTCGCTAACGGAAACCGGCACAGCGCCAAAAGCTTTGGCACATAAGGCAGTCAATAAACCAATGGTTCCTCCGCCCGTAACCAGTACCCGCTTTCCTGAAACACTTCCCGATCTTTTTACGGCATGCAATGCAACTGCCAGTGGTTCCATCATAGCACCCAATCCATCATCCATTCCATCCGGAAGAATATGACACTGATCTCCCCGTACCAAAACAAATTCAGCCATGGCTCCATTCGTGGGTGGATTGGTACTTCCGCTGCCAAGCATGATCGTATATGGACAAAGGTTACTCCGACCGCTTTTGCAATAGTTACAAAACCCACATGCCCTTGCCGGATTCACTGTTACCCTTGATCCCGGAACCACGGAAGAAACTCCTTCTCCAACTGCAACCACCTCAGCCGTCAACTCATGCCCAAGAATGAAAGGTCTTGATGGAATAAAGCTTCCGCAATAACCATCCTCAAAATAATGAAGATCGGATCCGCAGATGCCCACTCTTTTTACCCGAAGCACTACCATGCCCGGTTGTAATTCCGGCATTTGAAAATCTTGCAGGCGTAAATCTTTAGCACCATGCAGCAAAACCGCTTTCATTTTTTTTGTCATGTCTTTGCAGTAAGTGATAATTGATTTATTTGTTTTTATACAATATGATCCACATGTTATTGCAGGCACCTAATATTTTAATGGAAGTAGTTGCGCATTTTTCTGTGCCTTCAATGCAAGTTCTGTTGCCAGAAAGCAGTGCTCCTGCGTCATTGCTGTTTCAGTACGATTGAGAATATCATCTACAAAATTTTCTCCAAAAGGAAGTGGTTCATTATTGCAATCAATATATTTCATTTCTTTTTGATCTACCAGGTAAAGATGATTGCTGCCCTTATGATTGACGATATCTGTATTCTTCCTGATCTCAATGTATCCCTGCGTGCCCAGAATAGTGAGTCGTCCATCGCCCCAGGTGTCAAGCCCATCGGGAGTAAACCAATCAACGCGGATATAACCCGTACCACCATTTCCTCTTACCATCACATCACCAAAATCTTCAAAACCGGGATATTGGGAATGATTAACGTTACCCGTTTGGGAGGCTATGATATCTGCTTTAGTGGATCCGGTAAAAAATAAAAATTGATCGAATTGGTGTGAACCAATATCCGTAATAATGCCGCCGAATCTTTTTTTGTCAAAGAACCAGGCCGGCCGGCTGCTTAAACTGATACGGTGCGGACCAAGTCCGATGGTCTGAATTACTTTGCCAATGGCGCCGGCTTTCACTAATTCACCAGCTTTTATAGTAGCCCGGTTTTCAAACCGCTCACTGTACATGACAGAATAAATCCGTTTGGTTTCTTTTTGCACTTTGCGAACACTGGCCAGCTGTTCCAGGGAAGTAATACCCGGTTTATCTACAAGGTAGTCTTTACCATGCTTCATTACTTTAATACCAAGTGGTGCCCGTTCATCAGGAATACCGGAACTCAATACAAGTTGAATACTTTTATCTTCCAGTATTTCTTTTTCATTAGCCACCTGTTTTATTCCCGGATATTTTTTTGAAAAGGCGGCGGCAAGCTCAGGTTCTTTTGCAAAGAAAGAAACCATTTCACCCCCACCCCTTGTTACCGCATCTGCCATAGAATAGATATGACCATGATTTATTCCTATCACAGAAAAACGGATCCTTGCTTCAGCTTTAGATACTTTATGTTTTACGTTTTCCTTTTCCTTGTCAAAAGAGGAAATAGCGGGACCCTGTTTTATTTCACTTGCCATTGCGGGAAACATTACAAGACCTGCTGTAGTAGTGGCTGCATCTTTTATAAATCGCCGGCGGTTAAATGGGGAATCATTCATCGGAAAATAATTTGAATGAAAGTTACTGCTAGTTTTTTAAACAAGCGTCAACCATTTATTAGTAAAATATATAGCACTTCCTTTCTTTATGTAATGAAAGTACTGATTGAAAAACATCAGAGCATAGCGAAGTGGAATTGAAACTCGTTGACCAGTTCACATTTTCAATAACGAATCAATAAATTTTCATCAGCCTGGAGATAGCATGATGAAGAATTGAGGTGGGATTGATCATGGTTTCCAGGATAGAATAATGGTTCAGGCCGGGAATGATAATTAATTCAGAAGAAGTTTTATGTTCCCATTTTTCATAAAGCTCTTTACTCTGATCCAGGAATTCATTGGTTTCATTGCTGCCAACCACAATTTTTATAGGACATTCCAATGCAGGTGATAACAGTACCGGGCTGTTTCGCAATACTGTTTCCCTATCCAGGTTCAGGTACTGATTTATATCCGAAAGTTGTATTGGGATTAAATTATACAACCCACTGATAGCACACACTCCTTTGATCACATTGGGATATGGGCTAATTGCAAGGCCGTCCGCGGTCATAAGCATAGCAGCCAGGTGGGCACCGGCACTATGACCTGCTATATAAATATTACCAGGGTCTCCATTAAAAGTTGCCAGGTTATTATTCAACCATTCAACGGCATTTCTGCATGAGCAATTGATCTGGTCTATAGGTACGGTTGGTGCAAGAGGATAATTCAATATCACAGTTGTGACTCCCTGGTTTTGGAATGCTTTTGCTACAAATTGAAAATCGGATTTGTCCATTTTATACCAATAGCCGCCATGGATAAAAACTAAAGTTTTGTAAGATGGATGATGTGATGGATATATATCAAGCTTTTCAAGCGATCCCTTTCCGTATGCAATGTCTTTAATGACCGGAAGTTCTTGTTCAGCTTGCCGGCTTAGTGATTCCCACCTGCCAAGATGAAAATCAAAATCAGGAACGTGCAACCGGTTATTATACTGGCTGTCAAGAGCGGCCTGGTTGTATTGCTTATAAACCAACATGAAATATGACAGGAATATCTCAGCCTGCTACTGCGGCTTTTTCAGATTCTTTCAGGCAATTGAATACAATTTTGTAAAATTCAGGATGAGATTGCCAGGTTTTACCCGTTACTACGCGGCCATCCTTTATAGCCTCGTCGGGAGTAATATAAATACCTCCACAGGATTCTACTTCAAACTTAACATGCTCATAGCAGGCAATTTTTCTTCTGTCGGCCAGGCCGGCAGTTAACAGGACCTGCACACCGTGGCAAATTGCAAAAACGTATTTACCGCTATTATAAAATTCTTTTACTATGCTGATCACCCTCGCATCATTACGTAAATATTCGGGTGCCCTGCCGCCGGGAATAAGAACGGCATGGTAATCTGCAGGATCAGCATCATCAAATGAAATCTGCGATTCCATCCGGTACCCCATCCGCTCAACATAAGTATCCCAGCCTGGTTCAAAATCATGGATCACCAAATTCAGAGGTTTAACAGAAGGTGCAGCAATCACAGCTTCATATCCTTCTTCCCGCAATCTGTGAGATGCATAAAGAATCTCAAAACTTTCACCGGCGTCACCGGTTATGATCAGTATTTTTTTTCCTTGTTTCATCTGTTTATATTTTATTGTTTTTGAGCCAAAAGGAATTCGACAGGTATCATTAGTCCCTGCGTCGGACGGAAAAGCTCATTTCATTAAATCTAAGATTTGTTTTGGAAAATCGATGAAGTGAAACATAATTAATGAAATCTATCCATATTTCATTTTTGTAACATGTCTTCATTTGGTCTTGCGAAACTTATCCCCATTATTTCTAATGCATGTTCTCGCAATAAGGGTTTTTCGTTTCGTAAAACCAACGACACTCAATGAATTAAACACATCACCTTTGTTTTTTGTACTTAGTAACAAGCAAACACACGATATGAAAATCACGTAGTAATACTCGCAGAATTAAATTCATAATATTTATTTTTAATTATCCAATATTTAAAAACCATATTTTATGAAACCCACTGTCATACCCCATCCTTTAAAAAGGATTCACTTCAAATACCATTCTGAAGCAGCTCTCAGCGATTTTGAAAAAGCATTTATTGACCGGTACAGGCAATTACATGATGAACTGGCCAGTATCAAAAACCAATTGTTATACCTGGCTCCGGACATAATACGGGTAGATTCTGAATTAACCGTAGTCAGTTCCGCATTTGAAAAGCTCCGCACTCTTATCCTGCGAACAGAGCGCATGTTTGGTATGGGACCGGCTGATGAAACAGTTCCCGGAGTTTATAGTATAAAGTCAGGAGAGATACAAAGCGCTTTGGATGAATTCCAGGCTGTTCGCAGCGGCTATTGGGATCTTATGGTACCGATGCATAAGAAGTTTAATTCTGTTTATGAACAGTTTGCTGCTTTTGATGATAAAGTAGAACATTTTGAAAAAGTATTTTCTGCTCCGCTTTTCCGCAACCAGGCCCATATGGAAATTGACACCCTGTGTTTTGATAATGACATGAACCAGTTTCGGGTAGAATGGGTAGGCGTTGCCCATTTGCAGGATGAATGCCTTGATGATTTCAGCGAGTGGGCTAAAAAACAGACAGCCCTTGTAAGTAATTCAGATGCTTTGTTTGTTCGGATAAAAAAATTATTCCATTATATAGACACTATCCAAAAGTTAGGTGATGGAAATAAAGAAAATGAATTTGGATTGAATTGATCCATTCAAATCATTGCAGGTAAATAAAGTTGATTTATACAAAATAGGAATCAATATCCCTTGCTTATTAATTCAATAATGGCCTTGCTGTATCAAGCCACAGCTAAGCCAATCCAAACAAAAAAAGCAACACACTGATTTATTTCAATGTATTGCTTTGAGAAAGGATCTTTACTAAATTTCTGTTTTGAATACGGAATATTCCTGATGGCTATTCCCGCGGATTCATAACTATTTACCCGCTATATTCTTTGTTTCTTAATTTTTATTCTCCAAAAGGGTTAACATTCAAAGGCTTTCCGGGTTGGTACCAGGAAAAGTCCAATGGCATGTTATCATAAGGGTTTAAGTCGAGCGGAAGATGGGGGCTAAACCATGAAAAATCTACTTTAGCCATTTTCTTTTTTATATTGCTCACTGTTACTGCAACCGGTGTTTTAGTATTGAACGCTACTTCCGCTTTCAGGTTGATTGAATGAGTTACATTACTCAGTCTGGTTTTTAATTCAACCGGTAAAGAATCCTTTTCGTCATTTGCCATTGCGGGTGTACTGAAAGCAGTAGTCATGATAGCTGCTATCGCAATTGCAAATATTCTGTTGTTCATTAAACTGTTCTTCATCTCTCTAAATTTTAATTTTAATTAATCGAAAAATTTGATGGATCGCAATCGTAAAGCAAAAATTATATGAGCAGGAGCAACAACCGGATGGCATTTGGTTGGGGTAAGTAAATCCAGCAATCAGATGGTCGGATTTATTTATTTGTTCCTGATTTGCTGATACAAAAGTAAACCGACTTTAAAGCAGGTGCAAACCCATCTGGTCATGATTTAGGGTTACCTAAAACCGTTAATTTTCACCTAATCTATTGATTATACAAGATTTAACACCCTGTCAATTACCATAGCCAAGGAGTCAATTATTTGTAATACCGGTCTTAATAATGAAGGTATTTCTGATTTCTTTAACGACTTGCTTAATTAAATGCTCAATACTTTTCACATAACTCATTTCAACTTCGTGCTTATACCACTTTTCCTGGCACTATTATATAAGAAAGGATTCGTTTCATTAAAATGCTTGAATAATTCCAAATCCTGATTTTGTAATAACTGAATAATTAACTTTCATAGAAATTCTACATCCTGGTTTCAAATTGCATGTATTAGCAATTAAAAGAATATTTTCATTTTCTTTTTGATAACTACAAGTGCAGGTTTGAATTTATTGCTGAATAAAAAAGGCCGCGGCATTATTGCATTCGCATTTTATTTTGCCGAAGGAGCTCCCATTGGTTTTATATGGTGGGCCCTCCCTTCTTTGATGCGCCAGCAAGATATTGGCATAAATGAAATTGGAAGTTTTACTGCCATCCTGATTTTACCCTGGGTCTTTAAATTTTTGTGGGCTCCGGTGGTAGATATCTTTCGCTCCGCCCGGTTCGGTTTTAAACAATGGATTGCAGCTGCCCAAACAGGTATGTGCCTGTCTCTGGTTCCACTTATATTTATACCTCTTCCCGGAAATTTGACAACCTGGGTCTCGCTTCTGTTTTTTCACTCTGTTTGCGCGGCCACGCAAGATGTGGCTATAGATGCACTGGTGATAAATACGGTGGTGCCGGAGGAGAAAGGCCAGGTGAATGGGTGGATGCAGGCCGGCATGCTGATTGGCAGAAGTCTATTCGGAGGCGGCCTTTTAATATTTACTCAATGGACTACTTTATCTGTAGCAATTGTTTTAATGATTCTTTCCATCTTTAGTACAATGCTCTTACTCCTTTTTGTAAAAGAGAAGCCTGTAGTTTCCATCCCGCAGGTGAATTTTTCAGACTTTTTTAATAATCTGAAACTGGCTTTCAGTTCCCGGCGAACCTGGTACAGTATTGCATTTGCAATAACAGCTGCAGCTGCATTTGAAGCTGCAGGTGCTTTTGCAGGACCGTTATTAACTGATCAGCAAATTCCTCAGCAATCCATAGGTTTTTTCTTTGCTGTCCCGGTGGTTGTATCGATGTTGCTTGGTGGACTGGCCGGAGGATTTTTATCAGACAGAATAAGCAGAATAAAATCCCTTGTTATTTTCCTTTTCGGATTTGTCACGATGGTTTTGCTTATATCCCTGGCAGCATTTATTAATTACCCTGTTCCCTATTATTGGTGGATGGTCCTGTACAGTTGTATGTATTTTTTTACGGGAATGTTTACCGCTGCATCCTATGCTTTATTTATGGATGTTACTAATCCAAAACTGGGGGCAACCCAGTTCAGTACTTTTATGGCTGCCACCAATGGATGCGAAGCATGGGTTGTGTATATATCCGGATTCATTGCAGCATCTAAAGGTTATAGTGCTGCATTCCTGGTTATGTGCATCGTTTCGCTGATGAGTTTGCTTTTTTTAAAAAAGATCCAAACAAGGGAATCACTAAGAAATTAAATTTCTTAATCCACTTAAATTATATCAGCAACTTTAATTTTTTGCAAATTGTATCACCTATTTCGCCACTTCATTTATTTTAGTAAACATGGCCCGGAAACAATTCCAGGGAGTTTTATTGTTTGCAGGATCAGCGGGGGCTGTATCATAAAAACCTTTAATGAAACTTTCCGTACCTGACCAAACGGTCTGAATCATTCCCTGGTAGCGGTCCCGCATTTGGGGGGTAGCATCCCTTCGGAAATTCAGCATATCCGTTGTTTGTATCACGGCCACATCCGGATTTCTCCAGGGACATGTGGCCACACGCAGTCCTTTCATAGCAAAATACACTGCCGACTTATCCGGTCTTTCATAATGCCAGTCGCAAATAAAAACATCTTTAGGAATCATATCTATGGCGCGGTGAGTATTATTATAACTTGCTTCCCATAATCCATAGCCGGTTGTTTTGCCATCCAGCAACCTGTCGCCCCATATCCATAATTCTCTCCCATTTTTCGCAAGATTATCCCTGATCTTCCGCACTTCGTTAGCAAACAATTCCGCTTTATCACGTCCCTGGCAGCGTGGGCATTTATCATCACCCAGGTAAAACACTTCATCCAGGCCCGCATGAAAGGCAGTGGATTCAAAGACATCACAAATTTCATCTACTAATGCAAAAACTATTTTGTGCAGGTCAGGATGCAGGGGACAATAACTTTTACAATAAAGTCCGTCGGCATTTGGCCATACATATTTCTCCGGCATTTTTACATGTGGTGTTTCATCAAACTGGGGATACACTTTTAATAAATTAGAAAGGGTGGTTGACCAGGATTGGTGTCCCAGTAGATTGATCTGTGGTATGATCCTGATATTATTTTTTTTACAAACCGCCACCATTTTTTTTACGTCGGCAGCAGAGAGTGCAACACTATCCCTCAGTTCGGGGTGGCTTTTAAATTGATAATTATAATCAACGCGAAGTATCAGTGTATTTACATTGCGTGGTGCCAGCTCATCCGCTACAAATTTTACAAAAGTGTTTACCTCATTTGGTGCAGGTGCCTTTATGCAAAATCCACGGACTGGCATTAATGAATCTAATGTAGCCTGTGCATGAAGAGAACTATTAATTGTAATAAATAAGATTACAACGCCAAAAAAACGAAGGATTATTTTGCTCATAGTTTAAAAGCTTTAGGTAAATATATTAAGATTATTATTTCAGATTTCACGACTGTCTTCAATCCAGGTTCACTGGCACTACAAGGTTTTTTAAATAGCCTGAAGTAAAAAAATAAATTGATTTTTTTAAAAATACGAATGTCTTACCGATTTAGCCTTCTTTAAAATTTACTAATGTTCTCCATCGATGAAAGAAATGTTTCAGTACATTTAAATAAGCAAAATCCAAATCCTGCAATCCTTTCATCCACCTTTTATAAATGGTATATGAAAAAACAAATCCCACCTTTCAGATGCCTGAGAGGATATGCTCTCGATCCTTCCATGTCACTTGAACTGGAAACCGCCGGTATCAACGAGATCACATACAAAATTCCCTGGGAAGAAGATCTAAAGCCCGGCCCGGACGGAGAATATATAAAAGTAATAGACAGGGACCCGCCGAGCAATGCCATTTATATACCTGTTGATCTGAACGAAAAAGAAATCCTGGCAAGTGATGGTCTTGATCCCAGTGAAAGCAATCCGCAGTTTCACCAGCAAATGGTATATGCCATAGCCATGAACACCATCCATAATTTTGAAAAAGCAATAGGAAGGAAAATACAATGGAGTTCAAAAAAAATTCAGCCGGGTCGTAACAGGGATTTCCTGCATCAATATGTAGATCAGCTCATCATTTACCCGCATGCTTTGCGGGAAGCTAATGCCTATTACTCTGCCGATAGAAAAGCATTATTATTTGGCTATTTTAATTCAACTCCTGCAAGTGATGATCTCCATATGCCGGGAAGTATTGTTTTTTCCTGCCTCTCCCATGATATTATAGCACATGAAACTACCCATGCTATTCTGGATGGAATGTTTTCTCGGTATATGGAACCAACTCATCCTGATGTAGCTGCTTTTCATGAAGGCTTTGCAGATATTGTGGCCCTGTTCCAGCATTTCACATTTACTGAAGTATTGAAACACCAGCTTGCAAAAACAAGAGGAACATTTAACGCTGAAAATTTACTGGGCAAACTGGCTGTTGAATTTGGTAAGGCATCCGGGGAACAGGGCAGCCTTCGTGATGCTATTGGTAAAATTGATAAAAATAATAATTGGCAAAGATCAAAGCCGGACCTGAATTCATACCGCGAACAATTTGAATGCCACGACAGGGGTTCTATACTTGTAGCTGCTGTATTTGATGCATTCATCAGTATTTATGACCAGCGTTCCGCCGACCTGATACGAATTGCTACAGGTGGCAGCGGCGTTTTACCCCAGGGAGAAATAAATACCGACCTGATAAACCGGCTTGCCATAGAAGCGTCAAAAACCGCTTCGCATGTTCTGAATATGTGCATCCGTGCACTGGATTATTGTCCGCCGGTTGATATCACTTATGGTGATTACCTGCGTGCCATCATCACGGCCGATGCAGAACTGGTGGCAGATGATAACCGCAATTATCGCATTGCATTTATTGATGCCTTCCGCAAACGGGGCATCTATCCTGAAGGTATCACCAATCTTTCCGTTGAAACGCTGGCTTATTCAGCAGAAGAACAGCCTGCCGACTTTGTAAAATTTGCCAGATCGCTTAATGAATTCCTGCGCAGTTTTAAAAACGCCATGGCATATAAAACAAACCGGAAAGAAATATTTGAAGACACAAGGAAATTCATCAGTTTTAAAGAAGCTGTTATTGACGGACAAAAAGTAACCGGCTTACATGAATATATTTTCCAGGAAGCCATTCAAAAAAAAGAAAACAATTTCCTTTTTGAAAAACTAACGGGCCTGGTTTTCTCCAATAAATTCACTGACCTTAAGATCCGCAAATCATCTAAAGGCGGTCCGGCTGTTGAAATACATGACATACGGCTCAATAACAGGGTAAGCCCAAATGGCCATGTGCAAAACCAGGCTATCATCACCCTGGGACAGCGATGCGGAGTAAAAGTGGAACATGATGAAGAACAGGATGAATATTCAGTTTCCGTTTTTGAGTTAAATGGCCGAAAAGAAAATGAACCGGATTGTTTCATTTTCAGGGGAGGATGTACTTTGATATTTGACCTTAATACGCTGGAATTAAAGCATGTTATTTCAAAACCTATCATAGATACAAGCCAGTTAAATGCCCGGAACCGAAAGTATACTGTTAATACAAAAAGGGTGATTATGCAATACCGTTCCACCTTTGGAGACTATTCCGAACTGACAGGCCTTAAAGGTTTAAGAAATGTTATTGAACCATTTGCACATATCCATAAACATAAACTGGCAGAAGTATGAGTACCGTAGATGCCATAAAAATAAAAATGTACAATACAGGGTCGGTAGGTGATTGCCTGTTATTGTCCTTTCAAAAAAATGGGCAAACCAGTTTTAATATGCTCATTGATTGCGGCGGATTCAGCTCTTCCAAAGCAGATATAACAGCATGCGTAGCTGATATTAAAAATTCGATCAGTAATAATAGTATCGACCTGGTTGTGTTGACTCATGAACATAAAGACCACGCCAGTGGTTTTAACCAGGCAAAAACCTTGTTTGATACACTTGATTTTAAAAGAGTGTGGATGAGCTGGGCGGAAAATGATAAAGACCCTATCGCAAAAAAATTGTTCAGGGAAAAAGGTAAAAAGATAAAAGCCCTTACCGCCGCATTAACACTACAGTTAAAAAGATTGCAGGGCTTGTCCAGGTCAAATACGGATATAACAGGATTTAAAAGAAGTATTGCGCTGAGAAAAGTTAATGTGGAGCGTACACTGGGATTGCTGCATTTTGAAAGTGGTGAGGCTGATAAGAACGCTGCCTTATCACTTACTATCAGTGATGCCATGGTATATGTAAAAAAGAAATCGAAACTGAAGCTCAAGTCAAAAATGTTTAAAAAACCGGGACAGGTAATTCATGGAAAAGATGATTTGCCGGGAACGGAAGGAATAAAATTCTTTATACTGGGCCCTCCTTATGATGGCGACCTGAGTGGAATAAAGAATGATGAAGACCGGACTGAAATGTATTCCCTTTCAAAACAGCTGGCAATGGGTATGAGAGAAATGCAATTAAAGGCAATCACAGATTCAGTAAACGGTACATCCTCCTCCCCTTTTACCAATAAATATATGGCTGCTTTAAAAGAAAAAGCATTGCTCCTGAAAAATTATAACAGCCGGGAAATGAGCTGGCGACAGATAGAAGATGACTGGCTTGATTCTGCGGATGAACTGGCCATTGCACTCAATGATTTTGTAAATAATACCAGTCTTGCATTTGCTATTGAATTTGAGAGTAGCGGAAAAGTATTGTTGTTTCCTGCCGATGCCCAATCCGGTAACTGGATGTCGTGGCACAACGAGAAAGTAAGTGAGGATCTTATTAAGAATGGTGGAAAAAATGCAGATACCCTTTTAAGGAATACTGTTTTTTACAAAGTGGGGCACCACGGAAGTCATAACGGAACCGCTTCAAAAAGCGGGCTTGACAGGATGCCGGATAAAGGAGTTGTAGCATATATGCCTTTAATAAAAGCAAAAGTGCCTGTGGTGTGGGACAGGAACGGAGATAACTTTCCTTTTCAACCGCTGTATAAAAAATTAATTGAAAAAACCAGCGGAGCTGTTTTAAGAACGGATGAAGGTGCAATAAAAGATGTAAGAGCAAAAGAATTGCGTGAACAAAACCTTACAACGGAAATGCAAACCCGCCTGAATAAAGCATCTGTTAATCCTCTTTTCCTTGAGTGGGAAGTAAAAGCATAAAAAAAAATTCCGGAAGAACATATAATTCAACGCGGCTTCAAATAGTATTATGCAACATCCAACTCAATCAATCATTCTTTCCAGCTAACAAGTTTAGAAGGATAATAATCGATCCCCATTGCTTTCATGTAGGGAGCATGATTTCCTAAGCGGACTTTATATTCCTCCCAGCTTCTGCCCGCAGCAGGCGACCAGGCAATTTCTGCATAACCCGGTAAGCGGGGAAATACCATGTATTCAATATCATTTATGTTGGTAATGGTTTCCGTCCACAATGGAGCTATTACTCCAACTATATCTTTTCTCTCAATGCCATTTACCAAAGTGGCGGGATTCCATTCATATGCTTTATCAACTTCAATATAAGCGGCCCAATGCAATCCTAACCTGGTTGTTGAATCATATTGCATATCCATATAAGTCCGGGTAGCCGGCGACATAATTATTTTTGCTCCCTGTTTTACCGCATTTGTAGAATTAGCAGAATCTGCCCAATATTGTGCAATGGAATTAGGCTGCAGTGTAGATAAGGCGATCTCATCCCATCCTATCACCTGCTTTCCATATTTTTTTACGATACCCTGCACACGGTTTACAAAGGGGATATAATCTTCTTTTTTAGTGGCATGACTTTCATCGCCACCGATATGCAGGTAAGGCCCGGGTGTCATGGCAGCAAGTTCACTCAATACATCATCAACAAACTGGTACACTTTTTCATTTTGAGTACACAGCGTACTAAAGCCTACTTCAATCCCGGTATAAAGTTTTGGATCCTTATCTTTTTCATTGCAATTGAGTTCCGGATATGATGCTAATGCCGCGTTGGTATGACCCGGCATATCAATTTCCGGGATCACGGTGATATAACGGTCTGCAGCGTATTGCACCAAATCTTTGTATTGCTCTTGCGTATAAAAACCACCTTTACCGCCACCAACCTGCGAGGTACTTCCATATTCTGTAAGGCGTGGCCATTTTTTTATTTCAATGCGCCAGCCCTGGTCATCACTGAGGTGCAGATGAAGTGTGTTCATCTTATAATAGGCCAGGAGATCTATGTATCTCTTTACATCAGCTACTTCAAAAAAGTGCCGGGCTACATCGAGCATAGAACCCCGCATAGAGTAATCCGGGTAATCATTCAAGGTAACAGCAGCTAGTTGCCAGGATCCTTTTTGAACGCTGTCTTTTACTATAGCAGGGTTAAATAATTGTCTTAATGTTTGTACGCCATAAAAAATGCCTGCAGGGTGGCTTGCATTTAATTTTATACCATTGGCTCCAATGTTCAGCTCATACCCTTCGCTGGTCAACGAAGAATCACCAGTTAAATTTAAAGAAATACTATTGGCAGTTTCTGATGCAGCATCTAAAATTTTACTGCTAAAGCCAGTTGCAGGTTTTAAAACTTCATTTATATAATTTGCCAGTCGTAGCAATTCCTCATTGCCCGCAGCCACCACAATGACCGTGTTCTTATCCCAAGTGAATTTTCCATCACCTTTGGTTATCATCACGGGCTTGGGAATAAGATTAGCAGGATCGTTCGCTGTCATATCAGCCCCGCCAGGATTGCAGGCGGTAATGGAAAAAATAGTCATTATGCATATGGAAAGCAAAAATCGTTGAAACATGTTGGTTATTTTTTGCGACTGAAGATATTGAAATAATTTTTTAATCAGGCCTTAACCGGATTTTCTCATAATGCCATAAGAAATGAATACGAACTTCCTACCTGGCGCCAGAATATCATTTCAATTTTTATAAAAAAGATCCCCGCAGTGAACCTCTTTATCCGTAATGTGTTAATTTCAGAAGTTCGCATGTTTGCAGATTCATGTGTCGTCAAAGAATTACATATTAAATGAACTTTTTATAAAACAGATCTATGAAAGAAAAATTCCTTTTTATTGCTTCAGTTATTTTGTTGTCTATTTATTCTTATGGATGTGGAGATAATAATATAAACACACCAGATGAAATTAGTTTTACAGACACAACAAAATTGCCGCCGGTTGAGACTAAAGGCGGTAACACGGATTATAAACCGGCTTTCAAAGGTCAAACAAGAGTGGCCGGTATAAAAACCGCAACGCAATACAAAGTTGAAAAAATTGCGGAAAATATTGGAAGACCCTGGGCCGTGGTGCCTATGAGCGATGGCCGCTTATTAGTGACGGACAAATCCGGCCACATGCAAATCCATGATGCAAATGGTAAACTGGTAAAAAAGATTACCGGCTTTCCTGCAGTTGTAGACCGTGGACAATTGGGGATGCTGGATGTGGTGCCTGACCCTGATTTTATTAAAAATAAAACCATTTACTGGTCCTATGCTGAAAAAAGCGGGGAAGGAAACCTGATGGCCGTTGCCAGGGGACAGCTAAATGAAAACGCATCAATCATTCAAAACCCGGTGGTAATTTTTCGGGCCACACCATCATTAAGCAGTAACGCACATTTAGGTTCCAGGCTGGTGTTTGATAAGGATGGGCACCTTTTTGTAAGCACAGGTGAACGATCAGTTTTGGAAGGAAGGATACAGGCACAGTCACTAAATTCAGGATTAGGCAAAATTTTTAAAATAACGAAAGATGGAAAACCAGCGCCAGGCAATCCATTTCTGAATCAAAAAAATGCCATGCCTGAAATATTTGCGTATGGAATTCGCAATGCGCAGAGCCTGGATATTCACCCGGCAACCGGTGAATTGTGGGAGGCGGAATTTGGGCCAAGAGGTGGTGATGAATTGAATATAATAAAGGCCGGTAAAAATTATGGCTGGCCCACAATAACATACGGCATTGAATACGGAGGACCGAAGATCGGAGATGGCATTCAGCAAAAAGCAGGAATGGAACAACCCGTTTATTACTGGGATCCTGTTTTGTCGCCGGGAGGCATGACATTTTATAAAGGAAATGCTATTCCGGAATGGAAAAACAATTTGTTTATAGGAGGCCTTAGTGGAGCCCATATTGCCCGGCTGGTTATTGAAAACAATAAAGTGGTTGGCGAAGAACGCATATTGACCAGCATGCAGGAACGTTTTCGGGATGTTGCCTATCACAACGGAATGCTTTATACGGTTACTGATTCCGGTAATATGTACAGGATCAGTAAAAAGTAATCGGTATTTACCTTTTGTTGCTATGAAAATCAATTACGATCCGTTTTATAAACTGAATCGGGAATCATGAATAAATTACTTTTTAGTTCGTTGATTTTATCATTTTTTTCAATTTGTTTACTTGTATGATGACTTGAATTAGAGCGAATCACAAGCTTTGATGATAAAATCTCTTCAGAAATAAATATTTAATAATTAATGCATCCGCATCTATCTTTATTTTAATATTGCCGGGTTAAAAATAAGAGCACCCCGTAATTTTATTCTGATGCAAAAACATAAGAAAAAAAGAAGATGGATAAGGAGGTTAGTACGAATTGTGGTCATAACCATGGGCGTTATTATCATCGTTTGCCTGGTTTTTGATCATTATGTACAGGTCCGACGGTCAGATAATGTACTTCGCAGGATTTTTGCAGAGCGAAATATAGATGCCAGCATACATTATTATTATTCACATGGCCGTAAACTCAGGTATGTAGCAGCAGGAAATGATAGCCTGCCTGTTTTATTATTTCTGCATGGCTCGCCGGGATCTATGAGTTATTATGGCCGCCGCTATTCGGATAGCTCCCTGCAGGGAAAATTCAGAATGTTAGCCGTTGATCGTCCCGGTTATGGTAACTCAGGATTAGGTGAGCCGGAACCTTCCATTCAGAAACAAGCCCAAATGATCAGACCCCTTTTAGATAGTCTGAATCATATAAAGCATCCGGTAATAGTTGTTGGTAGTTCATACGGTGCGTCCATCGCTTGCCGGCTTGCTATGGATTATCCAGAACTGGTAGATGGGTTAGTATTGACAGGTCCGGCCATTGGCCCGGGTAGAGAAACTTATTTTGGCATAACCCCATATATTGAGCATTGGTCGCTTCGATGGTTTATCCCGCGGGTATTACGGTCTGCAAATACTGAAAAGGTTCATCATAAAAAAGAATTGGAGAACATGCTGCCTTATTGGAAAAACATCCGGATTCCTGTTTATTACCTCCAGGGCGCCAATGATGATATAGTAGATACTTCCAATGCAGGATTTGCAAGGGAGCATTTAATAAACGCCCCGTCTCTGGAAATCCATTTTTTAAAAGGCAGAAAACATTTGCTTGCACGGTATGAATGGCCGGCCATCAAAAAGGGCATTCTCACTGTTTATGAAAAGGTAGCCAGAAAAGAAAATTAACAGTTATACAATCATTTTATCAATCTCATTTTCCGAAACTTACGATAGATACCTAAACTTTGCACTTAAACATATCAGAACATATTTAAAATAAGTACAAGCAGTAAATCAAACCCCGGGCTGGACCATTTTGAGAAGTTGATTACGGAGTCAAAAGTCCCGGCAGCTAATTTTTCAGGGAGCATTGTCTATGGAATTCATCTTTGCTTGTAGCCTCAGGGTTTATATTACCGTCGGTTTGTTCATCCTCCATTTGTAACTATTATGAGACTGTCCATTAAATTATGTCCATAACTTTTCATTGTTAATAGCAAACTTTGCCGCATTCGCAGCTTTTTAAATCCCCGGTCAATTAAATAGATAAATTTGCCGCGAAAGAAACTTTTCTTCCAATTATAAAAGCGAAAATGAAAAAAACAGGTTCTTGGATAATCATTTCATTTATTGTAACGGTATTCATACCCTACCCCAGGTTATATGCTCAAACCGGCAATGACAGTTTTGGTGAACGATTTAAAAAAGCTGAACTGGAAAATCTAAACAAATCTTACGAAGGAGTTGTAACCTCTTCAGGTAAAGAAAATGGTTTATTCCCGATACATTCCACCGGGGTTACCACGGAACCTATAAAAAATGCAGGGGAACGATTCTTAAAATCATTGACCAAAGCGCAATTAGCCAAAACACAATTTAAAATTTCAGATAAAGAATGGCAAAAATGGTCGAATGTAGATAATGGTTTATATAAACGCCAGGGAATAAGTATAAAGGAAATGTCTTCAGAGCAGCGTAAACTGGCCTTTAAGCTGATGCAGGAGGCTTTAAGTGCAAAAGGCCTACAACTGAGTAAGGATATTATGAAAACCGATCAAACCCTGAAAGAGTTGAATGACGGTAACCCGATTTATGATGAAGAACTTTATTTTTTTACCATCATGGGAAAGCCGTCCATGACCCAACCATGGGGTTGGCAAATTGACGGGCATCATCTGGTTATTAATTATTTTCTTTTAGGCGACCAGGTGGTAATGACACCCACTTTTATGGGTGGGGAACCGATCATTACAACTTCCGGAAAATATGCCGGCAATACCCTGTTCCAGGATGAACAGAATATTGGGTTATCATTTATGCAATCACTATCTCCCGGCCAGCAAAAACAGGCCTCTTTATCTGCGGATAAAGGAAGAAATAATATTCAGGCAGAAGCTTTTTTGGATAACAAAACAGTGGATTACCAGGGATTGAAAGCATCGGATATGACGAATGAACAAAAAGAGCAATTATTAGATCTGGCGGGTCAATACATTTCTAACATGGAAGAGGGCCATGCCAGGATTAAAATGGAGGATTTAAAAAATCATTTAAACAATACCTGGTTTGCCTGGATTGGAAAGACGGATAATGACGCCGTGTTTTATTACCGGATTCATAGCCCGGTTGTCTTAATCGAATTTGACCACCAATCACCAATAGGTGTCAGAGGGCAAGGCCATGAACCAACCAGGAACCATATACATACCATAATAAGAACACCTAACGGAAATGATTATGGCAAAGATTTATTAAAACAACACCTGGAAAAATACCATCATTAATAATTTAAAAAGTTGACCACAACAGGAAGACTCTTTTATCTTCCCAGGTGGCGGTTACCTCCATAACCTTCTTACAAGAACCCAACCTGATCAAATCAAAAAATAAAATAATCATTTCATTATGCAAAAGAGGATGCGAATTTACCATAGATACCTGGGTTATTTTTTAGCAGGCATCATGGCTGTATATGCAATTAGTGGCACCGTATTAATTTTCAGAGATACAGATTTTTTAAAAAATGAAAAGCAAAATATAAAACAGCTGGCGCCTGGTATAAGTTATGAGGAACTGGGCAGGGAACTGCGGATGAGAGATTTCAAAATTGAAAAAGAAGAAGGAGATATACTTAGCTTTAAAGAGGGCACTTTTAATAGATCAACAGGTGTAGCGCAATACCAAACCAAGGAATTGCCCTATTTCATGGAAAAGTTGACAAAATTGCACAAAGCGAATTCAAAAAGTCCATTGTTTTTTCTAAATGTATTTTTTGCTGCTTCCTTATTGTTCTTTGTCATTTCTTCATTCTGGATGTTTTTACCTAAAACCACCATTTTTAAAAAGGGACTTTATTTTACCCTGGCCGGTGTTATACTTACTATTATTTTAATTTTTGTTTAAAAAAATAACCGTAAGGCAGCCCCATCAGTTTAGTAATTTGATATTAACAAGTAAAGCTTGTTTGGAGTCAACCAGGCTATGATCCATCTTTTTTGGCTGAAGAAATCAGCTGCCAAAAATTATCGTAGTGAAAGGGAGGTACTTTAAAAATGTGAAGCCTGTTCAATACAAATACAATTACTGACACTCACCTCTTCCATATTCTTTTTTCACCAGCAATCAGGTTGCAAGCCATTCCTTGTTCACCGCAAACTTTTCCGGGTTTGCATCATTTTAAAAATCGGCTATGTACTTACTTAGATCACAAATCACTTGGCCACAAAATTGAAAAAAATATAAATTATTTTCTTTCTAATTCAAGTCCGCTCAGATGATGATTGATCATTTCAATTTCTTCTCCGCTCAATTTTACTTCAATGGCCTTTGCATTCTGAATAGCCTGTTCCGCATTCCGGGCGCCTACCAGTGCAATAGTGATGCCCGGCTGCTCAATGGTCCAACTTATTACCAGCTGGGCAAGTGATGCATTCTTTTCTTTCGCAAGCGGACGTAAATGGTCAAGAAACTGATTCGTTCTTTTTATATTCTCATCAGTAAAAAAATAAAGATTGGCCCTGTGGTCGCCTTCAGCAAACGGATGACCCGGTTTCATTTTACCGGTCAGCACTCCCCTCTCCAACGGGCTATATGCGAGAATGGAAATATTATTCTCTATGCAATAAGGAACCACCGCTTTTTCAATGTCACGTTTTACCATGCTAAAGGGCACCTGGTTGGAAATGATATTCACATAACGTTGAGCTTCTTTTACCTGCTCTGCATCATAGTTGCAAACCGCTGCATGCCTAATCTTACCTTGTTTTATTAATTGGTCAACTGCTTCCATAGTTTCAGAAATGGGAGTGGTTATATCCGGCCAGTGAATCTGGTACAGATCAATATAATCGGTATTCAGCCTTTTCAAACTATTTTCACATTCTTCCACTATACTTTCTTTGCCGGCATATTTATAAATTTCTATATCCTTACCTTCTGTATTTCTGCTTTTAAAAGCATGATCCCCTTTGGCCAGGTCCCAGCGCATGCCATATTTTGTCAGTATCTGCACTTTATCCCTTGGAAGGTCTTTAATAGCTTCTCCAACTATTTCCTCACTTTTTCCCTGGCCGTAAATCGGGGCCGTATCAATAGAAGTTACACCCAGGTCATAAGAAGCTCTGATAGCTTCAACTGCGTCGTTTCTTTCTGTTCCACCCCACATCCATCCGCCAGCGGCCCATGCACCAAATGTAACTACCGATAATTCCAGGTCCGAATCACCAATCTTTCTATATTCCATTTCCTACTTTTTAGAGTTAAATAAAAAATATATGCTTCTTCTATTGATTGCAAATGGCTTTACTAATCCTTGCAAAATAAAGGTTTTTATCCTCCGCGATCCTAAGTTCATTAATGTAAACAGCTGATCATTCAAAAGAAAAAAGAAAACACCTGTTTTTATATTATACGTTTTACATGTAGCAGAGCAGAACTGAAATAGCAAATAATATAGTTCCCTTTTCATTCAGCAAGATTCTCTTTTAAGAATTTATCTATTTTGTCCAACAGGTCTTTTTTGAAATAGGCCGGGTCTGAATGACCTGCACCTGGAATAAATTCTATCTGCACTTTTAAATTACTCCTTTTATAGGCACTCAATAATTCAATAGACTGATTGATGGGCACCTGAATATCCTGTTCACCATGCACAATAAACATAGGAGGATCTGAAGCGTCAACATGATTCGCCGGGCTGGCCAGCCTGGCCAGTTCAGGTACTTGCTCAACAGGTTTGCCAAGTAATAATGCAAGAGCTGGTAAACGGACACTTAATCCATGTGCTGTAGATTGACTAAGTATGGTGAGTAAGTTTGCAGGCCCAAAATAATCAATACATGCCTGAACAGAGGATGAGGTGCTGATGTAATTACCAATATGTCCTTCCAATTCCTTGCTATTATTTGTGGTAGCCACCAAAGAAGCCAGGTGTGCACCCGATGAAGCGCCCCAGATTATTAATTTACCAGGATGAAACCCAAATTTCCCGGCCTGGGCTCTTAAAAAACGGATAGCCGCTTTTATTTCATGCACCTGGGCGGGAAATATTTTTTCCGTACTTAAACTAAATTGAATACTGGCCAAAGCATAACCAGAACCCAATAAACCTAAAGGCGGGTTTTCTTTGTTTCCGCTATGCCAGGCTCCCCCATGTATCCATACGATGAGCGGTACATGATTTTGATTGCTCATTTTATAAATATCCAGCAGTAAGTTTTTATCACCTTCACCGGCATATAAAATATTTTTGATGACGACAGTGTCAGTCTGTGCTACTAAAGGAGAATTTAAATAAAATAAAAAAGACAGGAGCAATGATATTTTCATGTTTTTGCTTTAAGTAGTAAAAATAACTCTATGGAATTAAATGACCATTTTGTCAATCCAACTATGAGTTTCTTTAATTTGCCTGAGCAGATTCATCAACTTATCACATATTCATAACGCTGATTTTTGCGAAGGGAAAATATTAATGGCTATATTGCCTGTGATAACTTTTTTAAGCATTAGCCATCCTGTTCCCATTTTGTTGGCAGGATTATTGGAAATCTTTAGTTCCGGCCCTCTCTAAAATAGCTTAGAAAAAAGGAACCTCATTAATTACTAAAATTTATCTTATGCCTTCAAGAACGAAAAAAGGATCAGCCTCTCCTGCTAAAAAAGCAGTAAAAAAGAAAGCAGCACCAAAAAAAAATATTGCCGCTAAAAAAAGCAAGCCGGTCAAAAAAGCCGCCACTCCTTCAAAAAAATCAACGACTAAAAAAGCAATTGCAAAAAAGAAAGCTCCGGTCAAAAAAAGCACAGGAACCAAAAAGAAAGCTGTAGCAAAAAAAAGTGGCTCTCCCAATAAAAAAATAGCAACTAAAAAAGCAATCCCTTTAAAGAAAAAAGCAACAGCAGGGAAAGGAACCGCTACCAGCATAGTCAAACAAAAGACCGGCACCAAAAGGAATAAGGCTGATATGAATGTTGCAGAAAGTAACCTGCCGCCTGTTGAAGAAAAGAGTATGGACGTTAGCCCGGTTATGAACGTGATTCCTGAGCCGGAGCAGAAAAACTTAAGACGTAGAGCAGCAAAAAATTTTGATAAGCATAATATCCCTGTGTCGAGTGTAAAAAAAGGCGGACCAAGACCTTCAGGTAAAAAACCACTCTGGTAAATAATAACGTTATTCTCTAACAGGAAACTTATATTCCTAATATCTGTTTTGACTCAGATTCAAAACAGATATTTTATTGTTTGAGAATATCGTTATTATTGAAATGGTTGATTTATTAGCTATAAAATAAATTAACTTTTAAAAACGAACAAGGAATGGTTCTCCAGACTTAATAAATAAACAGGAGTTCATTCCGGCAATCATATCATTGCTTTTTTAAGCATTTCAATACTTTTAGGAACAGCGCTTGCCGCATCTTCCCTGCCTTCATATTCAAGCGACAGATATCCCTGGTAATTTACTTTGTTCAGAATTTTCATTATTCTTTTATAATCCAGATCCAGTGTATACCATTCACCGCCGCCGTAATAAGTTTTGGCCTGAACAAATTGCGTATAGGGAGCAATCATTTCTAATTTATCATAAGGATTTTCAAGAAAATTACCGGTATCCATTAAAAGACCCAGCCAGGGTGAATCAATTGCTTTCTTTATCCGCAGCATACCTTCCGGAGTGGAGCAAAGACCCCAATGATTTTCCAGCGCCAGCAATACACCATATTTTTCCGCCGTGGGCAGGCACTGTTCAATACTATCAATGCACCATTTAAAACCATCATCTTCGGTGTAGCCCGGAAGAATAGGTTCCACTCCCCGGTTCTTCATCAATTCATCAAACGATTTGATTGTATTCCACCGGCCTGAATTCAATCGCAAACAAGGAATTCCCATTTGTGCCGCCAGTGCTATACATCTTTTGGTATGCTCAATTTCTTTTCTTAAAAATTCTTTATCCGGTGAAACAAAACTTTGGTGAATGGAAAGACAGGTAAAGGCGATGCCATTAACAAATGCATGTCTTTTTAATTTATTAACGTAAGCATCGTCTTCGCTTTCCATCTGCCGGTGCAGAATATCAATTCCCTCCACTCCTAATTTTGCCGCTTCATCAATTACGGCTTCAATTGGAAACTTTTTTTCTTTGAAATGCCAGTATGAGTAAGAAGAAATACTCAATTTGATCCGGGGTTTTGGAATAGTTATTTCGGTTGTATTAACAGGCAATACAGCAACCGATGCAGCGCAGGCAATGGAATTACGGAGAAAGGATCTTCTTGAATGTGCCATCGTCATTTTTATTTTAAATGTAAGGCTAATTCCGAATCAAAAATCTTGTATGCTGAAAATGATCTGCTGTCCTGCACTAATGGTCTAGTTTTATTGATTGATTGATTCTTTGCCCGCCCAGGCAAGCTAAAAAGATTGAAGAGAATAGAATCTGTTTATTAAGGCCATCATTTTTTATATTTATAAAATGAAAAAAATCCCGGTTGTATTGTTGCTTCTTATTATTATTTCTTGTACATCCTGCCTTGAAAGAAAATCAGTTATCAACCAGGGATTAGACCCGGAAGAATCACTGGCAACTTTCCAGTTAGCCGAAGGATATAAAATTGAGTTGATAGCATCTGAGCCGATGATCTCTGATCCTGTAGCCATGGAAGTTGATGAAATGGGAAATATTTATGTAGTGGAGATGCACGGATATCCATCAGATATAAATGGCTCCGGTGTTATAAAATTATTAAGGGATACCAATGGCGACGGAGCACCGGATGATGCCGTGGTTTTTGCTGCTGGTTTGAACCTGCCCACCGGAATCATGAAATGGAAAAAAGGAATTTTGGTAGTAGACGTTCCTAATATTTTATATTTCGAAGACAGTAATCATGATGGCCAATCGGATATAAAAAAAGTATTGATCACAGGGCTGGCGGTTACCAATCCCCAACATATTGCCAATACACCTATTTATGGTTTAGATAACTGGATATATGTGGCTCATCAACGGATTGTAACGCCTAAAGTTGCAATGGAGTTTACTGATACAGGAAGCAATGTTCGTTTTGTCAATTATCCGAATGCGGATCAGCTGGCCCGCGATGCAGACGGAAGAAATATACGTTTTAAACCAGACACACATGAACTGGAAATTTTGTCTGGTGAATCTCAGTATGGCCATACTTTTGATGCCTGGGGTCATCATTTTGGTACCAGCAATGCGGATCATTTATTTCATGAAGTCATTGCGGCAAAATACCTGCAGCGTAATCCCGGCCTGATGGTGACAGAAACGGTGGACCATATACCTGATCATGGCGGAGCGGCAGAGGTTTATCCCATTACCACAAATCCGGAACATCAATTGCTGACGGATGTAGGGGTGATCACATCTTCCTGCGGAGTTACCTGGTACCAGGGAGGGTTATTCCCGGATAGTTTTAATAATGTCACTTTTATTGCTGAGCCGGTACACAACCTTGTACATGCAGACCGCATTACGGATAAAGGCGCCAGCTTCTCGGCGGCCAGGGTATATCAAAAAAAAGAATTCCTTGCATCCACTGATGCATGGTTCAGACCTGTTCAATTTTATGTTGGTCCTGATGGCGCTTTGTATGTATTAGACTATTACCGCCAGATCATTGAACATCCGGAATGGATGAGTGACAGCATGAATAATTCCGGAGCGCTGTACAACGGATCAGATAAAGGAAGGATTTATCGTATTACCCCGACTGGAACTGAAAAAATTAATTGGTTCGGTAGTATCAATTTAAGTAATGCAACAGCTAAAGAATGGGTTCAAACATTAGCCAGTAAAAATATATGGTGGAGACGAAATGCACAGCGCTTGCTACTTGATAAAAAAGAACCGGGCACAACAGATATGCTGCAAAATTTTTTGGACAGCACTACCTCTCCGGAAGGTATTGTACATGCATTATGGACGATGGAAGGTCTTCATGCAACAAAGGGACAAGCACTAATCAAAGCTTTCAGGAATCCTGTAGCTGGGGTTCGTGAAAATGCAATTAAAATCGCAGAATTAAATTTGCAGAAGACAGCATCCCTTCAAAATTATTTAATAGATATGGTGGCCGATAGTTCTGCAAAAGTCCGCTACCAATTGCTTTGTAGCCTGGGTAGCTTGTATGATTCTGCCGCAGTTACAGCCAGACAAGAATTATTAATGAGAGATATAGAGGACAGATGGGTACAAACGGCGGCGCTTACCTCCTCGGCAGGGAATGAATTTGAATTGATTCAAAACGCCCTGCCTGTTCTTACCGCAAATGAAACAAAAGGAAAAACTCTTTTCTTTCAAAATTGTGCAAGTATTATAGGGTTATCTCAAAAAACAGATGATATAAAAAAATTGATCAGGCTGGCTACCACCAACATTTCCCCGGCATCCGCCTGGTGGCAGTCAGCCTGTCTTTCGGGATTATCTAATTCCCTCCGAAATAAAGGTCTGCCCATTTCGGATTTTAATTTTGAAAAACAACTCCTGCTTTCAAAATTCACCAACAAAACAGCAGCATCCCTTCGGTCAGCTTCGGTCGATCTTCTCCGGTTAACAGGTGTTCAAAAAAATGAAGCCTGGTACAAGGCTGTTAATTCCGCAAGGTCTGCAGTCGCAAACAAGAAAGCTGAAATAAGCTTCCGCACAGACGCAATGCAGGTAATAGCCATGGAACAAAATATCAATGATACGTCGCTGCTTAGCCCGCTTATTACTCCCACCGAACCCGAAGCGATTCAGCAGACGGCATTAAATTCTTATAATGATCTTGCACCACAACAAGCCACTGACTACATAACCCGGAACTGGGCTAACCTGACATATGAAGTTCGTGACGCAGCCATTGAAATTCTATTATCATCACCTCAACACATCAGCTCATTGCTGGATGCAGTGGAACAAAAAATAATTCAGCCAGCTTCCATCAGCTGGCCACGAATGGTGAGCCTGATGAATAATGATGATATGCCCATTCGTTCCCGGGCAAGAAAATTTTTGTCGGGGGGAATTGAAGACCGGAACCTGGTATATAAAAAATATGAGCCTGCTTTGTCAATGCAAGGTGATGCTGCAAATGGCCTGTCTGTATTTAAACGGACCTGCAGTAGTTGCCACCAGGTTGGCGGGGAAAACGGAAAAGTATACGGTCCTGATCTTGCTTCTATCCGCAACCGCGATATGCGGTTTATCATGGCTGATATTCTTGACCCTAACCGCGCCATTGCTGACAGGTATGAACTATGGACCATTGAAAAAATAAATGGAGAAAAACTTTCCGGTATTATCAGTTCAGAAACACCGGCGGCCATTATAATACATAATGCGGCAGCTCAGCAAATCATAGTGCCACGCCGCGAAATAAAAATAATGCAGGTAGCTGAATCTTCAGCCATGCCTGCCGGTCTTGAAGCTTCTGTATCCGTAAAGGAAATGGCGGATATACTTGCTTTCCTAAAAAATATACACTGAGATATTTTCCAGTATAAAAAATCACCTGTGCTGCTTTATATAAGTGGTAATCGTTCCTACAGGTGCTATCCATAATTTATTTGCCGGATCCCGGGCATAGGCAATCAATTTTCGCAACATGGTTAACCGGGTAGTTTGTCCACCGCTATCTCCCATTTCATGCCCGGCTAATACAATCCACTGGCCGTTTTTTTTTGCCTCCTGCAACAATGGAAGTATTTGCTCAAAATCTTTACCATCCATGTCTATACCGGTTAGCTGGGCAAAATCAGTAAATGCAGGATCATTGGGTGTTTCTTCCATAAAGCCGCGGCCCGACATAAACATACCAGCGATCAGCGGTACATAGCTTTTTGTATGAATGTCCCTGCCTACAAATTTTTGTCCGCATGGATAAGCAAAAACAGCGGGCCTCACACCCAATAGTTTTTGAATAAAATCATTTGCTTTTGATAACTCGCTGCGCATACTATCCAAAGTATAATTTTCGAGAGCATGCGACCTTGACCAAATAAAATTTCCGGAACAGGGATGAACAAAGGAATGATTACCGATCTCATGCCCGTTTGCTACTGCTTGTTTCCAACCTTCCAGTCTTTTTTCTACAGCGGAAGGAACAACATAGAATGTCGCTTTTGTGTGCAGGCTATCCAGCAATGCAGTACCCCCTTCCACCTGGCTGAAACGGCCATCATCAAAGCTGAGACTGATGGCAGCCACTTTACCGTCCGGCCATGGAAAACTATTAACGGTTTGCCCGATAAACCTTGCTGGCATATAATTGCCGTCAGTGCTACGATAAAGAATCCCCTTCATATTACAGGATATTTAAAAGTAAGTGACTCTTTCATTAAAGATAACATTTCCTGCTTTTATTCCAACGATACTTCATTGAAGTAAAACCCACTTGACGACCTGCCCTTTCTATTCTTTTAAAAAAGCACAGGTGCTATGGCATCAATGGCCATGTAGAAGCCAAGAAGAAGTGCAGCCAAGATGGCTCCCCTGATTATATATTTCATAAAAGTTGTTTTTCAATTTTTTAAACAATTGGCCCAGGTATCTTTATGCCAAACCAATCTCAAAGTGGTCCTGAACTTTTCCCTGGTTTATCCTATCAAACTATAAAGAAAAACAATTGAAGCAATGGCCTTCAAATCACTTTATACATGAATTGAAAAATCCGATAGATCAAATGAAGAAATTTGCTTTTTAAGAGCATTGAATTGCCGGTGATGTAAAGGCATTACTCCATTGTTAAACTGAGCAAAAAGGAACGCAGATATTAAAATAACGGGAGAAATGATGCAGTCTTCAACCAATGACTTAATGTAGTATGTTTATAAAATGAAAAAAGGATTTCTTTTAATATTGCTGTTTTATTGTTTTGATAAATCCTTTGCACAGAATAATCAAAACATTGATTTTAAAAAATTAACCAGCCTCGCTGAAAGATCCGTCTTTACCGAATTTGTCAGCTTTACATCCAGCCTTGAATATATTGTTCTGGATAGTAGTAAGCTTAATAATGGATCAACCATCTATTTTACCAGGGAGCCTTTGTTGCATGGGAATATATTAGCCTGTTCTACCGACCCTTCGTGGAAAAAAATAGAATTACTCACATTCAGGACTTATAACAAGGAAGCATTTATTGCTTTAAAAGATCAATTGGTAAAATCAGGCTACAAGGCATCAAAAGTGAAAAAAGCATTCTCCTCACCTGAGATAGAATCACAGGATTTTGAAAAGGGCAAGTTTCTTGTGGCTGCAGTCGTCAGCCATGATAAAGATGCGGTTTTAAATTATGAATTTACTTTTATGAAATGGTAACAGGTCATGCGTTTTGTATCGTGAAGTGAATTTGAATAAGGTCTTCTATATACAATTACAGGGAATATGAATGAATTTATACACCCTGTAATTATATTTAATCTGACTATAGAAGATAGCCGGTACAATCCGATTGATTCAATAAATAATCATATTAAAATAGTGTTTCAACAGGAATAGGCTTCATCCTTCTTTTCATGATTATAGAGGAATCTTCTTTGCATTATTTTCCAGCCATTGTTCAAAATTCTGTAGCTCCGGATTTAATTGCCTGGAAGCTTTTACATCACGCAGGTCATTCATTTGTTCCTCAAATTCATCGTATACCTGGAACATATTGCCCAGGTCATCAGCGCCGGGAAAACCAAAGCTGCGATAAACGGAAGCAGGGATTTTATTGTAAACAACTGGTTCGCCCAGAGATTTGCTTAATCCTGCAGCCATCTCTTCCCCGGTTAAATGCTCCCCCGCCACACCCACATTTTTACCGATATATTCTTTTCCTTTTTTAAAAATGCTGTAAACACATTTACCAATATCTTCCGATGCTATGCCAGCCATCTTTGCATCGCCAATGGGAAGTGTTAAAGCCAGCTTTCCATCTTCTCCTCTTTTGGGACCGGCTCCAAAATAGATGAAATTGTCCCAATAAAAAGATGCATGCAAGAACGTAGTGGGCACGCCTGCATCATTGAATTGCTGATTAGACTCTCCCTTGGCATCAAAATGTGGCACCTTATATTTTTCCATCAATGTTGGCATACGGTCGTCATGCAGGGGCACCAGCTCACGGGTATCTTCCAGTGTGGACCATACGGCGTGCTTTATACCTGTTGCTTTTGCCGCCCTAGCAAAGAGAGCAGCTTCTTCTTTTTCCCTTTCCGGTGAAAAATGTGCCCAATAAAAAGTGACAAAAAAAGCACCGTAGGCTCCTTCCAGTGCATTATGGACGGATTCGCTATTGGCAAGATCGCCATATATTACTTCTGCTCCCAGCTTTGCCAGTTCCTTTGCTTTGTCAGAGTCAGGGTCCCTGGTTACTGCACGAACGGCGAATTCGCTGTTTTTATCACTTAATATCGCTTTTGCAAGACCGCCTCCCTGCGCACCTGTAGCGCCGAATACTGTAATAATTTTTTTGGTTGCCATGGTTTTATTTTTTTAGTATAACAATTTAAAACATCTTGCTGAACCAAAAGTTTACTGGTTTAAGACTTTATATATAACCGTTTTTTGTAGGTGTGGCCAGCAGTTAAACAAACAACTACATATCTTTTAAAGATTTTGTCAGTATTTCCCTAGCAATTGTAAAGGTCATGACTACTCCTTTAGGGGAGTCAACCTATTTCAGGACTATATTGATAAACTTAAATGTTAAGCACTAAAGCAGTGCTTTATTCATCCCTGGCTGTAGTACATCAGAATTACAGCCACTGACTAATCCAACGCAGAGCCCTACAATCAGATTGGCAACACTATTATTATCGGTTGTCTTTCTTATTTTTCAATGCACAGCTGTTATATTTACCTTTTCAATTCCTTTCAAGTGTAATTCAATATGTCTGTTGTGTGCTTTATTTTGATATTCACTTACGATTTCTAAAATGTCGTAGTCAATGAAATTACATTCTCTGCCGTCAATTATTAACACACTATATTCTGGAATTTCGTCCAATGCTTTACGCAACTTTACTTTGTTCAAGAAAGTAACATTGCTGTTGAGTTTGATGTAATGAGTTTCAATGTCAAGAAGTGTTGATTTGGTAATTTTATACTCTGCTTTGAAATTATTTTGAATGATGAAGTAAATTGAAATTAGAAGTCCGACGCTTACACCAATCAATAAATCGGTTGAAAGAATTACAAGGATGGTAATAAGAAATGGAATGAATTGCTTCCACCCTAAACTCCACATATTGCGAAACAATTTTGGTTTGGTGAGGTTGTAACCTGTTACAAGAAGAATTGCTGCAAGCGAAGCATAAGGAATTTTGTTTAGCAAAAACGGAATAAGCAAAACAGCAAGCAAAAGGAAAAGTCCGTGAGTAAAAGCAGCAAGTTTTGTTCGTCCACCGGCATCAACATTTGCTGCACCTCTTACAACAACCGCAGTCATTGGAATTGCACCAAGTAATCCGCAAGTCATATTTCCGATTCCTTGTGCGATGAGTTCACGATTGACGGGAGTGATGCGATTTCGTTTGTCTAATTTGTCAACGGCCTCAATACAAAGCAGTGTTTCTAAAGTTGCAAGTAATCCAATGATAATCCCATCTTTCCAAATCACAGCTGTTGAAAATAATTTGGTAAAATCAGGAAAAGTTATGCTTGAAAAAATGTTTGAAGGGATGCTTACTAATTGAGTTTGTTTAATTGAAAAGAGAGAAGTTGTGTTTGTTAAAAGAATATTTATTATGATTCCGATTACTACAACTATAAGTGGAGCAGGAATTATTTTAAGTTTTTTAGCAAAAGGTTGTTGTAACGAAACAAGGATGACTAAAGAAACTAAAGTGATTAGCATGGTTCCTCTTGTAATATGATGATTGAAGTTGTCAATATTACCAAACATATTATTTGAAGAAAATAATTTCAAAAAACCACTTGTCCAGAATTTTGGTTGGTCATATCCCAATGCAAGCGGAATTTGTTTTGAGATGAGAATAATTCCAATTGCAGCCAGCATCCCTTTAATTATTGATGAAGGAAAATAATTAGCGATTGCTCCAAATTTTAATACACCCAATAGAAGTTGGAAGAAACCTGCAACTATAACAGCCAATAGAAATATTTTATAATCACCAAGAGAAATGATTGAGGCGGCAACTATAGTAGTTAAGCCAGCAGCAGGTCCAGAAACGGCAAGTGGAGAACCGCTAATGGGAGCAACTACAAGTCCGCCAATTATGCCTGATAAAAGTCCTGCGTAAAGAGGCGCCCCTGAAGCCAAAGCTATTCCCAAACAAAGTGGAAGTGCAACAAGGAAAACCGAAAGTCCGGCAGGTAAGTCGTAATTAAGCCAAATGATGCGGTAATATTTAATGGTTCTTTTCATTTATCTGTCAAATAATTATCCACAAGTTAAGAATTCTGAAACAGCAGAATGTTGCTGATAGGGTTGCCGATATCAGGCAGATTTTACATTATTTATACGGCTCATTATACCATAAATAAATTGGTTTAAGATTAAAATCGTACCTTTTTAATTATTGAACATGTAAAAACAATTAAATCTTCACATTATGGAAAGTATAATTAAAATGGTTTCGGAGAAAGCAGGAATAAATGAAATACAGGCCAAATCCGCTATAGAAGGTATCGTTTCTTATTTAAAAGATAAAATGCCCGGTGGTATTGGCACCCAGGTTGAATCGTTTATCAAAGGAGGTGGTGGCGCTGCCGGAGATATGGCAGGTGGATTAAAAGATAAGCTGGGAGGAATGTTTAACAATTAATTTTTGCAGGGTTTCCAATTCCCGGTATTTACTTCTGTAATACGATTTCAAGTTTCAGTTGCTGGATTGACCCGGTGTGCTTGACCAGGTGTATTATCCCGGATACCTGGCTTTGTTTTTATGATGGAATGGCGATATTTGAGTTTCAGCCTATAAGTTTTGCAAAGTATACCCATAGCAATAAAAAATTATTAATATTCATGATGTTCCGTCATTTCTAACATCCGTGTTTTTGGATTAACCATTACGGTGCCTTCTACCTTTACCCATAGCTTTTGTAAAGCCACCAAAGTCATTTGTGCATTTTCCAGATTGTCGAATTCCAAATCAACGATTACGTAATTGAGATTATCGGTTGGTCTGTAAATACGATACTTTTTTACACCTGAGTTTTTTCTGTTGATTGGGTCAGATTCAAAGGCCTTTTTCCATGCATCATAGTTGGCTACCTGGTGTTCTATTTGCAGAATAGTCATAACAAGAGATTTTTTATTTTATAAAACAATGATTCCGGCAGGTTGATTACTCAAGGGTTCGATCGTATATCTCAGATAGTTTCCTTAACCATTTTTTTCGGCTTATCATTTGCACCACTATACTTTAATTTATACCTGGTTTGAAAGGTTATAAACACCGTGCTTTTGCCACTGTTTATTTATCAGGAGGTCGCCAATTTATGAGCGCTGCCTTCATTGCGGGCATCCTGTCGCTTCACCCATTTCACTATCTCAAACCAGATCACTGAAACAAAGCCTATTGCAGTGCTGATCAGCAATTGCAAAATTGACAACCGATCAAATCCAAAGAACGCAGTCAAAGGTTTTACATAGAGTAATAATACAGAAATTGTAACTGTTATAGCAATGATCCATCGTACCAGGTTGTTTTTATATTGCATGGCGGTGATGACCGAATAAAAAAATGAACGGTTGACCAGTGTCAAAAAAATATTGGCAGCGATCAGTACAATAAAAACCATAGTCCGTGTCATTGCCTCCGTGTAGCCCTGGTAAACCGCATACTGGTAGACCAGCATGGTACCAGCAGTTATGGCCAATCCCTGCAGAATGCTTGTTGCTAATTCTCTCCGGTTAAAAAAAGTATAAGTGAAGGGTCGTGGATTCCGGATCATGGTGTTTTTTTCCATTGGTTCATTTTCGTATATGATAGAACAGGTAGGGCCCATTATCAATTCCAAAAAAATAATGTGCACGGGTGAAAAGATATTAGGGTATACCCAGCCAAGTGCAACAGGAATGAATACGGTTAGTATAATCGGAATATGAATGGAGATGATGTATTGGATTGCTTTTTTGAGATTGGTATAAATTTTTCTTCCCATTGCTACGGCATCCACCACTTTAGATAAATCATCGTCTACCAGTATCAGCGAAGCCGCCTGCTTTGCTATCTCGGTTCCTCTTTTACCCATGGCAATGCCGATGTGTGCAGCTTTCAGTGCTGGACCATCATTTACACCATCACCCGTCATGGCCACCACTTCATTTGCATTTTTTAATGCATTGATAATTTTTAGTTTAGCATCAGGATACATACGTGTAAATAAGTTAATGCCGGCCACTGTTGTTGAAAGATCAGCCTCGGGAATCTTCATTAATTCCTCTCCGGTTAAACTTTTTTCATACCCCTTAAATGCTATTTGCCTGGCGATAGCTGTGGAAGTGGCGGTATTATCACCCGTTATTATTTTTACCTGGATGCCTGCGAGGTAAAAACTTTCCAACACTTGTTTGATATTTTGTTTTGGCGGATCATAAAAGGCTACAAATCCTTTAAATGTAAATGGAATCATTTGTTGGGTTTCGGGAAACCCTGTACCGGTTAATTCCGCTTCCGCCACTCCCAATACCCTGTAGCCATCTTTTGATAAAGAATCAACGGTACGGATCATTTCCTGTTGCTGGCTGCTGCTGAGCCGGCTAACTTTGATGATTGCTTCCGGAGCACCTTTGGCAGCAATGATACGATGCCCCTGGCTGTTTTCGAAAAGATGTGTCATCATAGGAGGTTTGCCACTTAACGGGTATTCATGGATCATTTTAAATTCTGTTCTTTCATCCTTGCTGTTTGATTCTTTATAAGCCTCATGTAATGATATTTCCATCGGGTCAAAAGGAATCGGCTCACTGGCCCACATCGCCAGCCTGACCAATTCTTTTTCTTCATGTTGCAATCCATCACCCGGGGTCGATATTTTATTTACACCCGGGGCATATAATTTGGCGAGACTCATTTTATTTTCTGTAATAGTACCGGTCTTGTCTATACATATTATTGTGGCACCCCCTAAAGTTTCTACTGTTTTCATTCCTTTTACTAATACCCCCATTTTCATCAGCCTCCAGGCACCCAGTGCCATAAACGTTGTAAAGGCTACTGGAATTTCTTCAGGCAATATGCTCATGGCCAGTGTCAGAGCTTTAAGTAAACTATCCAGAATATTATAAGATTGAAAATAATTGAGTACCCATACAACTACAAATGCCGCAACACCGGCTATCACCATCTTTTTTATAAAATCTGTGATCTGTAATTCCAACGGCGTTTTTTCATCTTTGATGCTATCAATACTTTTACCAATATTCCCCATGCGGGTTTGATTACCGATAGCGGTGACGGTAGCAATGGCCAATCCCCCGGTAACTGAAGTGCCACTAAAAATAAAATGATCATCGTTGCCGGAGTTTTTAGCAACGGGAAATGATTCTCCTGTAAGAATGGATTCATTCACCGAAAAATCATTTGAGTGGACAATTCTGCCATCAGCAGGAACAGCCGTTCCTTCTTCAACCATCATACTATCACCAATGACCAGCTCTTCAGTATGAATTTCAACTACTTCCCCATTTCGGATGACTTTGCAAGAGGGTTGTGTATACACTTTTAATTTTTCCAATGCATTACGGCTTCTTCTATCCTGGTAAAGAGATATGGCGGATACCAGGATAATAGCCACAACCATAAAAAATCCATCGCCGGTATTGCCACTGATAAAATAAATAGCCGCAGCAACAAGTAATAAAATGACCATGGGCTCTTTTGCCAGGTCCCTGATAAATTGCCAGACCTTATTTTCTTTTTCAGGTTCTATCTTATTAAGACCATGCACCCTCCTGGATTCCATTACCTGCTTTCCCGTTAATCCTTCTATATTGAAATTGTTTACTGACATTATGATTGGTATATATAAACGTATTGATTTTTTCCGGGCTTTTGTTGTGAATGTACGAACAAACGCAAAGGGGGAACCGGAAATGAATAAACAGAGATGCAAAATTACCTGAAGCGATGGCCAGAAAAAATGTATTTACAAACCTCGTTAACGTTGCCTGTATTTCCATAAGGGAGATAACAAAAAAAAGTAACTTCTTGAAGCAATATTTTCAAAAGTTCCTGTAGCGATCATTCAATTTGAACTTTGTTTATGAAGCACCAGCTACAGAATCAATGCAGTTCAGATCGGTTGTTAGATTTACAATATTCTTATATATTGAGGACCGGGCTATCATTGATGAAGCATTAATTTTTAAAGTTTACCCTATTGCAGATGCGTTTAATAACAAATTTATTTTTGAAATCATGGCTTCCATTTCAAATGGCTTTGATATAAAATCATTTGCCCCTGCCTGCAAACATATTTTTTCACTGTCAGGAAGCGCTGTAATCATCAGGATGGGGATACCGGCAAAATCCGGCTGGCTTTTTAACTGTGCACAAACATCCGTGCCATTTATCCCTGCAATTAACATGTCCAGTATAATCAGGTTAAAATTATTCTTTCTAATAATTTCTTCAGGGTGTTCAGCATTTTGAGAAATGCTTACGGAGAAGCCTTTATGCTCCAGCATCATCTTCAGCATAAAACCAATTTCCTGGTCATCGTCTACTACTAATATCTTTTTCATAATCTTAACTGGCAGATTTTAAAACTATTTTGTCACTGGCAAAATGAATGTAAAAACGGACCCTTTTCCAAGACTGCTTTCAACAGTAATTTTACCCTGGTGTCGTTCAATGACCTCCTTGGCAATAAATAAACCAATACCAAATCCAGAGAACGTTATTTCATTTTTGCCACTTACCCTATAGAATCTTTCGAAGATTTTATCATAGTCTGGTTTGTCTATACCAATTCCAAAATCCCTCACACTTACTGCTATTCGGTTTTCATCAGCACGATCAATGGTAACCTCCAGACTGTTTTTGCCAGGTGAGTATTTTATAGCATTATTGATAAAATTTATAAGCACCTGCTGTATCCGGTCTTTGTCGCCGGTAACATCGGCATTATAATTATCAAAGAAATGAATGGTGTGGCTTGTACTGGTAAGCAGGACATCCTCGATTGTTTCTTTAACCAGGGCATTCAGGTTAAAGGTTTCATTTTTCAACCCCAGTTTGCTTTCTTCCAGCCGGGAAAGGTCGAGCATTTCTGTAATGAGCCTCGTGAGTCTTAAAATTTGTGTATCAATTCTTGTAAGAAAGGACTCTAAAGGAATTGATGCTACTTGGAGTTCCTTTTCAGATTTGAGCATGCTTAATAACAATTGCACATAGCCTTTAATGGATGTAACCGGTGTTTTCAGTTCGTGACTTACCATTTTTATAAAATCTCCCTTACGCTGTTCTTCTTCCTTTATCCGTTGTATTTCGGTGGCGGCACCCAGCCAGTTTTTTATTTCACCTGTCTCATCCTTTAATGGTGTAGAGCGGCAAAGATGCCACCTGTAGGCACCTTTTTTGTTTAAAAGTCGAAACTCCATTTCAAAGTCATTGCCTGTTGATAAGGATTGCGACCACCGGATTTTTAATTCTGTTAAATCATCGGGATGTACCACTTTATCCCATCCCCAATCTTTCAACTCGTCAAAACTACATCCGGTATAATCCAGCCAGCTTTGATTATAGTAAATAGCATTGCCCTGGGCATCTGTTCTTGAAACTTTTTCGGGCATCATCTCAGAAAGCTGCCTGAAGTTCTCTTCACTTTGTTTTAAAGCGTAGGTTGCCTTTTTAATTTCCGTTATATCCCTGAAAGTCCATGACCACGCATAATAACTTCCATCTTCTGCAATCACCGGAAAGCCGTGTCGTTCAATGATCTTTCCGTTTTTAAAATATAATTCATCGATACTAATTTCATCCGGGTGATCATAAAGCCATTTTATTTTGTCAATAAATTGGCCCGGGTATTCTAATTGTGTCCTGGCAAAAACCAGAGCAGCTTCATCGTCTTTTGCATCTAAAATATGTTGTGGTATGTTCCATATTTCAACGAAACGATGGTTATAAGAGATTATGGAACCTTTTGTATCTACCAATAAAATACCATCATTACTCGATTCATTAAATGCTTCCAATAATGCTTTCCTGTACTCAAGTAATATAAGAGATGACTTTTGCTCCTGGATATTAATAGCGGTGCCGATAAAGCCCCCAAAAATATTACCGTCATACCTCGGAACCGCTTTTATATAGTGCCATTCATAATTGCCGGTGGCTGCATTTAATACCCGGCATTCAAAACTAAATTCCCTTCTTTGTGAAACAGCTTCGCCAAAAGTTTTATATAAAGCCTGCCGGTCTTCATCATGCACTACCCTTTCCCAGGTTTTACCTGTAAATTCATCAGAATTCTCTATCCCTATATACCGCAGTAATTCCACATTTGTATAGGTAACATCCAGGTTTTCGTCTGCCATCCAAACCCACATCGGTGAGTTATTGGCCAGGTTTCGGAAGCGTTCCTCACTTTCCTGAATTTTTTTACTGGCGGCCACTTGTTCAGTTACATCTTTCTGTACCGATACAAAATGGGTGAGTCTTGCATTTTCGTCCAGCAAGGGTATAATTTCAATTTGCACTATAAATTCTTCGCCATTCTTTTTATAATTAATTACTTCAACTTTCACCGGCTTTTGTTCTTCCAGCGCCTTTCTTATCTTATCCAGTTCTTTCCTGGCGGTAGCAGGACCCTGGAACATACGAGGGGTGTTTCCCATGACTTCCTTTTCCTTATACCCAGTTTGCCTGAATAATGCTTCATTTGCATACAGAATCCTCGGTCCTGGTAAACTGATTGGTTCGGCTTCGGTAATTAAAACGGCATCGTTTGTGTTAACTACTACATTCTCATAGAGCCGCAATTTATTAACCGTTGTATTTAACTTTTCAATCAGTTCTTTTTCCTCGGTTATATCGGTATTAGTTCCAAACCACCTGATCACTTTTCCTTTTTCATCCTTAACAGGAACAGCACGGGATAAAAACCAACGGAAAATTCCATCCCTTCCTTTCAGCATTAATGTGTCCTCCCAAATCTCGCCAGTATCCCAACAATGTTGCATTTTCCCTGACACTAACTCAACTCTTTCGGGGTCGTGCAATTTCTTCCATCCCTCCTGTTGCATATCTTCAAAGCTGGTCCCGGAATAATCATACCAGCGGCGGTTGTACCAATACCGGTTTCCATTTTCATCCGCCATCCATGCCAGTTGCGACATATTGTCGGCAAGAGTTCTGAATCGTTCTTCACTTTCCTTTATTAGTTCCTGTACTTTTTTACTTTCTGTAATATCTCTTGAAGTGACCAATACATTAATGACCTTTCCTTGTGCATCTGTAATCGGTGAAACCAAAACATCCCACCATTTTTGATCGCCTTTTACTGTTGTAGCCATAGCTGCAAAATGAGAATTTTCTCCTCTCAATACTTGCGCAATAGAATTCTTTACGCTGGGTTGAGTTTCCTCGTCCCACATGGTTATCCAATTCCTGTTAATAAAATACTCTTTATTATCTGCGTTAAAAAGACTGACACCATTTACATTTATAAAAGTTATAACACCGGCAAGGTCCAGGACTTTTACACAATCGGGACTGCTCTCCAAAATAGTTTTATTAAAAACCTCATTTTCTTTAATCTTCCGTTGGGCCAATACTTCTTCCGTTACATCCTCAAGGGTGCCATTCAAACGATACGCAACTTTATCATCATTAAACCAGGCCCGTCCTTTTGCCCTTACAATAATTTCTTTCTTTGAGTCTGGATGAATGATGCTGTATTGCTCCAGGTAATGCCCGCCGGAAGAATGGTCCAGAGACTTCTTAATAGAATCTGCTACTCTTTCCCTGTCATCAGTTTCTATAATCTTTATTGCATTTTGTAAATCAATTTCATCATGGACCAGTAATCCAAACCATTCCTTTAGCCTTCTATTAGCCGTAAATTTATTTGTAAGGGGATTGTACTCCCATGTGCCTAACCGTGCGGCTTCAATGGCAAATTCAAGTTGATCTTTACTTTCTTTAAGTTCGGTTTCCGCCCTTTTTTTATTGGTGGTTTCAATTACCGTAACCAAAATTCCACCCACCTCACCGTTTTCTAACCGGATAGGACTATAAGAAAAATCGAAATAACAGATTTCAGTATATCCATGCCTGTTCAGGGGAACTTCAAAATCCGGAAATCCCACCGGGTTACCGTGCATTACTCCATCAAACATGGGTTCTATTGTATCCCATATTTCTGAAAAGGTCACACTTGAACTAATACCGAGTGCCTGCGGATGCTTTGTTGAGCCCAGGATGGGCCTGAAACCGTCATTATATAACTGCGAATATTCTTTACCCCATACGATGTACATGCCAAAAGGGTTTTCCAGCATCACACCTACCATGGTGCATAAGCTTTGTGGCCAGGTAGAAGGATCGCCCAAAGGTGTTTCGCTCCAATTTTTTGAACGTATAAGCTTTCCCATTTCGCCGCCAGCCCGGAAGAAAGAGAAATCATTATGATTGCTTTTGGTTTTATTCATCCTGATTAAAGTGAATCTGCACTAATATGCAACAAGATTTTATTTAAATTTAATAATGTTACGTACAAATTTTTATATATACATCACCGGGAAAATACTTATTTCTCTATGAAGATCTTATTTGAAATAAAAGTAATTATTAAGGATTAAGGTTCGCTTGTATGTAAAAAAAATCAGGCCCGAACTGGAGGCATAAAGATACAAAAATTGAATGCTTATATAAATTTTCAAATCGATTCAAGGGACCTGTCTTCCTGCATCCGTGTAATTAATATTGCATAATTCAACAGCGAAGTCATTTTTATATAATTTCTGAAATGGTTTACTTCAATAATTATCAGCAACCATTGATCACACTATTTCTTTCTCATTTTTTGCAAAAGATCCCTAATTTAAATTCAGTTATCATTTTTTCTGACAGGAAAAAAAACAATGCAGATAGGATGATCCAAATCGCTACATACTTAAGTGTAAATAAAATCGGGCTTCAATATTTGAGTGCTGAAAAGAAGATTTTAATATTATATTATTTATAAAATAGATAGTACGATCCGTTCATGCAATATTGGCCCGATACACTGTAACCAAAATTTTATTACAGCCCCCTGATGTATTCAGCACTACTCTTGTATGTATCCAGGTTCATCTCCACAAAAAAAGTTTTTACGCCACCTGTTTTTGCAGTTGCAAAAAATTCCTTCCAGTCAATAACCCCCTGTCCAACCGGTACTTGATTTTTATCCTTAGTCCAGTCTGATAAATGCGAGGAAATAAAACGTCCCGGGTATTTTTTAAAATAATCACTTGCTTTAAAACCCAGATTGATCACTTCGGTCTGGAACTGCATCTTTACCAGGTCAGCGTCAAGTCGGTTTAACAACGCATCATAGATCAACTGCCCATCCAGTTTTGCAAATTCAAAAGAATGATTGTGAAAAGCCGCCTGCATACCCGCCTTCTTTATTTTCTCAGCGGCCCTGTTTAATTTATCTGAGGCGATGAGATAATCATTCAGATTTGCCGTGTCCTGTATCCAGAAGGAAGAGCAAACCATATCACTGAGTCCTAATTGCTGGCTAAATTCTATGCTAGCATCCAGCTTGTCGTCGTCAAACTCATTAAATATAAAATGGCAGCTCGGGCAGCTCAGGCCTGCATCTGTAATAATTTTACGCATATCAGAAGTCTTCATGCTGAGAAGGGGACCATAGCCTATCTTCTCAAAACCTCTTGGGGAGCACATCTCTGTAACCTGGTATCCCATACCCGCCATCATTTTTAGCGTGCCGGCAAAATCTTTGGCCAGCATTTCACGTATAGGGTATGTCTGGAACCCAATGGGTATATCATTTAAAGTACTCCGGGATTGAGCAAGTAGTTGCAAGGGAAATTGAGATAAGGCCCAGGCACCTCCTACGGCCATGGCGCTGGTGCCAATAAATTTTCTTCGGGTCATTGTTTTCATGATAAAGCGTTTTAACTATTAACTGATTTATTTCAGAATTTTTAAAGACAGTTGATTTTTTGCTTTCCAAAAATTTTAATATTCAAACCGGTATGCCGATTAAATCATAATACATTAAATGGAAGCCGGATCCCATCCCGCCCTGTATTCCCTGTTGAGCCATTTGTTGGCTTCGGGCACATTGGTGATCGAAACAGTAGCCGCATCATATTTTAATAACTTACCACTCCTTAATGCTGCCGCATATAAATTGATGGCTTCGGTTATAGGTTCCGCTTCGCGGAAATTACCCGCATATTGTTTTCCGGTTTTGCATGCATCAACAAAAAGAGGTAATGCTTCCGATGTTTGTTGTACCTGGCTTCTCCTGTCTGCTACTTCGGAAGCCGGTGTATCCATTTTTTTTCCCGAGATGATCTTTGGATTCTGCACATTGAAACCCGCCAGTATTTTACCGCTTTCACCAACGAACATCATTCCTTCCTGTGGCAATTCTTTATTCTCATTGATCAGTTCTTCAGGTATGGGTGGTCGCATACCGCCATCGTACCAGCAAAGATCCACGGGCGGCCTGTTGCCATTGGCGGGATACTTAAACCGTACGTGGCTGGCCATGGGAAAAGAAAAATCATTGGCGATGCGGTAAGGAACAGGATCATGAAAACCGCATACATGGCTGCGCTGGGGTATGATGATAGTGGGTGAGGTTAATTTAAGCGCATTGAAAACGGTCCATAAACTATAGTGACCCATATCGGCCATAGAGCCACCGCCGAAATCGTACCAACCGCGGAAAACCATATTGGTGTAATTGGGATGATAAGGCCGGTCTGCCTCAGACCCCAGCCAAAGATTCCAGTCAAGTCCCTGTGGTACGGCTGGTTTATCTGAAGGTATCTCCGGGTATTGTGGCCACACAGGTCGGTTGGTCCAGTTATGAACTTCTACCAATTTTCCGATAGCTCCGGCATTGATCCATTTCATCACTGTTTCCATAGAGCCGTTGGAATCCCAGGGTACCAGGTGCGTGATGGCCTTACTATTCCTTGCCAGCTCTATTGCTTTTTTACCTTCAATAAGGCGATTGGAAAGCGGCTTATGAACAATAACATGTTTCCCTCTTTTTAATGCCGCTATGGAAAAAATGCCATGCAGGTGATCGGGTGTCATAATCTTAACCGCATCCATATCTTTTTCTTTATCCAGTAATTCACGGGCATCAGCATATGCGGTACAGCCTTTGTAATTCTTATCAGACCGAACACTTGCGTAATATGTAGTCCACGATATTTTTCCCATTATCCCTTCCACCAGGAATACTGTTATCACCACCGGGTTCCCAGTCTGGTTTTTGAATGGCTTTGCGAACCTCATTCTTCAAACCGTCTTTGCTCCAGTCCTTATATCCTCTTGCTTCCTTGCTGGGATCACAAACGGCCACCACCTGTATGCCCTGTACAGCCAGCATAGGCAAAAGTTCTTTGATACCCTGGGTGCCCATGCCGATATATCCTAGAGTGACTTTATCACTGGGTGCAATAAAATTTTTTCCTCCCAACACATGCCGTGGAAGAATTGTAAAGCCGATGGCTGATGAAGCAACCATACTAACAAATTTCCTGCGATTAAGCTGGTTAGGTTGGAATGGAATTGATGAGGATTTTTCGGTTGAGTTTTCATTAACAGCAGAAATCTTTTCGTTCGATTCTTTTTTCATATTGCAATTATTTTTATTGTTTGAGAGAGAGGAGAATAAAGTTAAGGGATATTGTAAATGAAAGAGGTTCAAAATTCTTTTACACCCGGATTTAAATGGCTTGTTCACAAATACTTTGTTGAGTTGAAAACAATTGAAGGTTATCAGTATAACCCAACAGCAAATTGAGCCGGGTTCAGAAATCAATTATTGCTAAATAAACTTTGCAGGATTGTGAGGAATATTTTACGTCATCTGCCTGCAATTGTCAAATACAACAGGCACGATTATGTTTGAAGATTTTTATTGAATAAAATTTCCGAACGTACAAGAGTGCGCCCCGGGTTCTGTCGCTTCGCTCTTCGTCGGGGCAGGCGCTACAGGAGGTGATAGTAGTTATGCTGCGGGATAAAAAAATAAAAACTTATCCTTTCCTCAATTTATCAACCAAATCCAGTTCATGAGTAATAGCGTTTTCTTTTGCCACTTCGTATCCGGCATCTGCATGTCTTATAACTCCCATTCCCGGATCATTTCGTCAATACTCTTTTTAATCGTTGTTCCGCATCATCCGTACCATCAGCAACAATCACCATTCCGGCATGTATGCTATAACCCATTCCTACTCCACCACCATGATGCAAGACTTACCCAACTTGCACCACCGGCTGTATTGACCAATGCATTTAAAATAGGCCAGTCGGCAACAGCATCACTGCCATCCAGCATCGCTTCCGTTTCCCGGTTGGGCGATGCAACAGAACCGGTATCCAAATGATCACGACCAATTACAATTGGCGCTTTTACTTTTCCTGATCGTACCAGTTCATTAAAAGCAAGTCCCGCTTTTTCTCTTTCGCCCTGTCCCAACCAGCAGATACGTGCAGGCAATCCCTGGAATGCGATTTTTTCCTTTGCCATCTTCATCCAGCGCAACAATCCTTCGTTTTCAGGAAACATTTTGCATAATAAGATCATCGGTTACAGCAATATCATCCGGATCGCCACTTAAGCTGCCCAGCGGAAGGGCCTTTGCCTTCGCAAAATAATGGACGGATATAGGCAGGAACAAAGCCCGGAAAATCAAATGCATTTTCTAATCCATGCTCCTTTGCCCTGGCCCGGATATTGTTGCCATAATCAAATGTAATAGCGCCCATGCTTTGCAATTCCAGCATCAGTTCAACATGACAGTTTCATACTATCGTAACTCAGTGCAATATATTGATCCGGCGCTTCCTGCCGCATAATAGCACGCCTGTGTATTGTTGATAGTATGTGGCACATAACCGATCAGCGGATCATGTGCAGATGTTTGATCGGTAAGTGTATCGGGAACGATATTTCTTTCAATCAATCTTTGCAACAAGTGAACTGCATTGCATAATACAGCAATTGATAATAGCTTCGTTATTTTGTTTCGCTTCCAGTGCCCGGTCAATAGCTTCATCAATACTTTCGTAAAAAACATCACAGATACTTGGTTTCAATTCTTTTTTCAATACGCCATAATTCCACTTCGGCTATTAATGCCACACCTTCATTCATGGTAATAGCCAATGGTTGTGCACCACCCATTCCACCCAAGCCGGCTGTTACATTCAATGTTCCTTTTAGTGTGCCGTTAAAATGTTTGTTTGCAGCGGCTGCATAAGTTTCATAAGTGCCCTGCACAATTCCCTGTGAACCGATATATATCCAGCTACCGGCGGTCATCTGGCCATACATCATCAATCCTTTTTTTTCCAGTTCATCAAAATGTTTCCAGTTGGCCCAGTTGGGAACCAGTTGAGAATTGCTGATTAAAACCCTTGGTGCATCCTTATGTGTTTTTAAAATGCCAACAGGTTTACCGGACTGAATCAATAATGATTCATCATTTTCCAATATTTTCAGCGACGCAATGATCTGGTCAAGTGCTTCAAAATTTCTTGCCGCTTTACCACGGCCGCCATAAACAATCAGGTCATCGGGTCGTTCTGCTACTTCCGGATCAAGATTATTTAGTAACATACGAAGGCGGCTTCCTGTATCCAACCTTTGCAGTTTAATTGGGTACCCGTTGGCGTTTTGTATTTGGTAGCGTCGTAGGATGTCTGAACCATATGGTGCGAATTTTTTAATGAACAGATAGGGAAAATATTGCTCTTTTAAAAAAACAAAGATGCAAAGATTAATTGATTGATCTTTTATTCCTGATACATCCAAACTTTGTTCCAAACCCTGCCTATTCATGCGGAGGATTTAGTTTCAGTCAAAACCTGCTTTTTCAATTCAGAGCATTTCTGCAATCCCCTTTTCAGAAAGCAAAAATATTGCTACCCCCGGAAGAAAAATATATTTTTCAATTTTTTAAATGAGGAAGGGATACTGCAGAAAAATGAAAATTCAAGTACAAAACAATATCTTCATTTAGTAAATTTTATCTGTTATGAGTATTCACATTAATGCACAACCTGGAGAAATAGAGAAAATTGTTTTATTACCCGGCGATCCGTTGCGGGCAAAATATATGGCTGATCATTTTTTACAAAATGTAAAACTGGTTAGCAGCACCCGGAATATTTATTTTTTTACAGGAACATATAAAGACAAACCGCTGACCATCGGCGCCAGTGGCATGGGCTGTCCCTCAATCGGAATATATTCTTACGAATTATTTACAGAATATGAGACCGACTGCATCATACGCATTGGAACCTGCGGCGCTTATTCAAAAAAATCAAAATTGTTTGATCTGATCAATACAGAAACGGCGTGCAGCGAATCCTCGTATGCGAGGCATGCTTTTGGATTTAAAAAGGATCGCATGAAACACCAGGGCAATGCATTTAAAATAATCAATGAAACTGCAGGGACAATGGATATTTCTGTTGGCAAAGGCGCTATTCATTCCAGTGATATTTTTTACAGAAAGAAAAAAGAAAAGCCTGCAATCGTTAAAAAATACAAATGCGTGGCGGTAGAAATGGAAGCATTTGCCTTATTTGCCAATGCCAGGTATTTGGGTAAATCCGCGGCAGCATTACTTACTGTTTCAGATTTGCTGACGACACATGAAAAAATATCGGCTGATGAAAGAGAAACAGCTCTCCTGCCCATGATGAACCTTGCCCTGGAATCAACACTGAAGATGTAAAAATGTGGGTCCGATTTATGATAAAGTAGCTTGCTGTTATCGCTTGCTACCCCGAAGGTCTTATACAAATTCTTCGAAGCCGTTGTTTAATTCCACTCCAATATTTGTCGCAAATTGATTCACTTGTTCAACAAAGCTAAAATCGCTGATGCAATTTTTTATTTGGTTAATATCATCAGCAAATATTCTGTCTTCCTCAGCAAACCCGACAAAACGCCGGACAAAATCATGAGCAAATTCCAGGATGCCACTGCTTTTATGAGGACGGCGGAATTCTATGGCCTGCGAAGCTGTCAATAATTCAATGGCCAGTATGAATTCGAGGTTATCCAATACCTGGTTCAATTTTCGTCCACTGATACTGCCCATACTTACATGATCTTCCTGGCCCAGCGATGTAGGAATACTATCTGCGCTGGCCGGGAAACAAAGAGTTTTGTTTTCGGTGACCAATGCAGCTGTTGTGTACTGGGGCAGCATAAAGCCACTGTTCAATCCTACGTTATTCATTAACAAAACCGGCAGTCCCCATTTTCCTTCTAACAACAAATAACAACGGCGGTCAGAAATATTGCCTATTTCTGCTGCCGCAAAACAAGCATAGTCTAATGGTAACGCCAGTGGCTGTCCGTGAAAGTTGCCGCCACTGATGGTATCTGTATCTGAAAAAATAATTGGATTATCTGTTACGGAATTCAATTCTATTTCGGTTAATTCCTTCAGATGAAGCCAGGCATTGCGGCTGGCACCATGTACCTGGGGCATGCACCGCAGGCTATACGGATCCTGTACCCTGCCGCAATCAATATGACTTTGCATGATGGCGGACTGGTATAAAAATTTCCTTAATCGCTGGGCTACTAATTTATTTCCTGTATAAGGCTCTGAGTTCATGCAGCCGTTCATCAAATGGAGCATTGGTTCCGGTCAGTGATTCCAGCGTCATGGCCCCGATGATGTCTGCCGCTTCCAAACAATTGTGCATGCGCTGAACGGCTTTCACGGCAAAAGCCAAAATAAATTGTGTGCCGTTTATTAACGCTAAACCTTCTTTGGGTCCCAGGGCAATGGGTTTTAAATTTTCCTTTTGAAAGATAGAAGCTGTGTTCATCCTTTCGCCCTTGTAAAAACATTCACCCAATCCTATCAAAGGCAAAAAAAGATGAGCCAGGGGGGCAAGATCGCCGGAGGCGCCAACAGAACCTTTTTCAGGTACTACAGGTATTATATCTTTTTCAATATGCCATAAAATTCTTTGAAGGGTTTCTACCTGCACACCACTGAAACCCTGGGCCAGGGCCTGCACTTTTGTGATCAGCATGATCCTGGCCACCTCAACAGGAATGGGATGGCCAACACCTACACTATGACTTTGCAAAATTTTATGTTGTAAAGTGGCCGTATCCTCTACAGAAATTTTTGTATTGGCTAATATTCCAAAGCCTGTATTTATTCCATACACCGTATTATTATTAAACAGGATGGCTTCAACATGTTGTTTACTTTTAGTGATTTTGTCAATGGCTTCATCTCCCAGCACGCCTTTGCAATTCCCGTTAGAAATAGCAAGGGTAATATTTACCGTGAGCAGATCTTTACCGTAATAAAATGTGGAAGCCATGTTTGAATAATTAAGTTCAAATGTAATGGCTTTAGTTGCCGCGGCAAAAACCTGGAGTAATAAGTATATTTCCCGGAAGCCTGTAGGAGTAAAAATGAATCCTGGCCAATGTCTTAAATCATTGTATTTGGTTCTCATTTCCCTTCTTGGTAAACCGCTTCTTTATTATTCAAATCGGATCCATTACCGAAAGAAGATCTGTATTGGCTGTAAAAAAGTGATACGCCAGTTTGTACGTCCCTATTCTATTCCATACCGGGTGATTTATAAAATAATCAATATTATTATTGGCAGTATGCTGGAGGAGATTATAGTCTTCCTTTCTTAAATCGGCCCGCGAAGGCTTTTCATGTTTCCTTTATTTAAAAAATTGTTCTTTCATCCTTGTGTTTATACATAAATTGGAATATAGGTTGTAACCAATTTAAGATGTGATTCTCCTTATCCAAATATTTAGCTTAAAGTTGAATCGCAATGGAAAAAATCATTTAGGACTATTCAATGTACTACTCCCCGATCCTTTTGCTATATGACAAACAGCAGAATTTCGTTTAATGATTGATAGATTGAGAGGTAAGAAGGCATCAATCAGTTTTGTCAGGATGGGCTTTTTTCATTTACTTTGCCGGCTCATTAATCTTATTTTTCAACAGGGAATTCAGCATCCTTTTCACATTTATTGCTGCGGTTGCCCGGAATAAATGAGAAAACTTGTACCGGCCCGGTAGCTCAGTTGAATAGAGCAATTGCCTTCTAAGCAATAGGTCATTGGTTTGAATCCAATCCGGGTCACAAAGCGAAGTCAATCCGGCTTCGCTTTTTTAATTTTACCAAAACAAGCAGCATGGATGTCAAAATTGAAGAAAGCTGGAAAAATAAATTGCAGGCGGAATTTGAGAAACCATACTTTCAAAATATACCATTGCACTTAAGAACGGAAAAGGAACAGGGTAAAACCATCTATCCTTCCGGCTCCTTTATTTTTAATGCTTTTAATTCCACTCCCTTTAATAAGCTGAAAGTGGTAATTATTGGCCAGGATCCCTATCATGGTCCAAAGCAGGCACACGGACTATGCTTTTCCGTACAGGATGGAATTCCTCCTCCTCCCTCTTTAATTAATATTTTTAAAGAATTGAAAGAGGATATAGGATTGATGATACCGGGACATGGCAACCTCACCAAATGGGCACAACAGGGCGTCTTTTTATTAAATGCTTCGCTTACAGTTAGGGCCGGAGAACCCATGAGTCATTCAAAAATTGGATGGGCTTCATTTACCGATGCGGTCATAAAAACAATTTCAGAGCATAAAAAACATGTTGTTTTTTTGCTTTGGGGAAAATTTGCACAGGATAAAAAAGTGTTGATCGATGAAAGAAAACATTTAATATTAAAAGCAGCTCACCCATCTCCTCTTTCGGCATATGCTGGTTTTTTGGGTTGCAGACATTTTTCAAAAACCAATGAATACCTGGTGAAAAACGGCATAGACCCGATTGACTGGAGCTTATAAATGTTAATATAATGCTCCTGAAAATGTATTAGTGACCCTGAAAATAATTATTCAAAACAAGATAACTTATGATACCAAAAGAAACCAGCCTTGAAACCAACCGTGTACTTCTTCGCCCAATTAATGAAAGCGATTATGATCATTTTTTGAACCTGGCAGGCCAGGATGAAGATATGTGGAAATACTTTTCGCTAAATCTTTCCGATGCTGATCAATTAAAAAAATGGATGAACATGGCCTTCAGTGACAAGAATGCTGAAACCAGGAGACCGTTTACTATAATAGATAAATTAACTGGATTCATTGCCGGCAGTAGCAGCATGGGTAATATTTCTTATCATGATCTTCGTCTGGAGATAGGCTGGAGCTGGTTGGGAAAAGAATACAGAAGTACCGGGGTAAATAAAAATGCCAAATTTGCAATGATGCGATATGCTTTTGAGGAACTGAAATTTGAAAGAGTGGAATTCAAAACAGATGTGCTGAATGAACGGGCAAGAAAGGGATTAAAAAATGTTGGCGGTATAGAAGAAGGCGTATTAAGAAGTCATATGACTATGTGGAATAACCGGCGACGTTCTTCCATTTATTATAGCGTTTTAAAAAATGAATGGCCTTTATTGAAACAAACTATATTTAAAGAAATAGAATAGTACCTGTCGAAAATCAATCTACATATACCTGAAATTAGAATTGGAAAGGCTTTTGAATATTTAACAACAACTCATGAGTATATTGAGAAATATATTTGCACGCATCTGGGCTTTTTGGGGCATTATAAGTTTTGTTGCCACCTTTCTTATCATTTTTATTCCATCCATGACCACCTACTTATTGCCCGACCCTAAAGGATCTGTAATTTTTATCAGGATATCAAAAATATGGATGATGGTTTGGTTACGTATGGTAGGTTGCCCGGTTAAAGTAACCGGCAAAAATCATTTCTCAAAGGGTAAAGCTTACATTGTTACCTGCAATCATAATTCATTACTGGACGTGCCTTTGTCGTCTCCCTTTATCCCCGGCGCAAACAAGACTATTGCAAAAAAATCATTTGCAAAAATTCCGTTGTTTGGTTGGTATTATACCAAGGGATCTGTTTTGGTTGACAGGAACAGCGATGCAAGCAGGCGGAAAAGTTTTGAAGAAATGAAACAAGTACTAAGAACCGGAATGCATATGTGCATTTATCCTGAAGGCACACGCAACCGCACAAAGGAGCCACTGAAAAAATTTTATGACGGTGCTTTTAAACTGGCCGTAGAAACCAAAACTGCTATCATACCCGCATTAATTTATAATACAAAAAAAGCCTTACCTGCAAACAAATCCTTTTATTTTCTGCCGCATAAACTCGAGATGCATTTCCTGGAACCTATACCCGCCACAGACTGTACAGTTGACCAATTAAAAGAAAAAGTAATGACTGTAATGAGCAATCATCTTGTAAAGCGGGGCATCAATAACCGGTAAAGAAAGACCTTGTTCGATTAATACGAAGATCCTGCAGGATCCCTGATTTAGGACTAATGGTAAAATTAAAAAATCGGTAGGAACCAATAGGAGTAACATTAATTGACATTTGCCAGCAATGCATTTCCCGGTTAATAGATAAAGTAAATGTTTGTATTTCTTTTGTTCTGAAATCATAGTTTACATTACTTACACTGAAATTCCATTTGGGTGTAAGACTGAAACTGCCTCCAATGCTGACATTGGAATTCACTATTTTTTCAAAACCGCTATAATCAGCTTTGGGGCGTTCGCTAAAATATAAGGAATAGGAAAGATTAATCTGCCAGGGAATATTAAAGTCTACAAACTCCGCAGGATTTTGACGCATATAATCTAATAATCTTTGCTTATCTGCTGCCAGAACCGGATCATTCAGTTCACTATCCAGTTGCTCTTTCTTCTGCTTATCTTTTTGCTCATCCCTGGGTTTACTCTGGAAGGAGGTGGACATAGAAATGCTTCCGGATGTAATACGACCAGGACTAAATCTACCGCCACCCTTCCATACATAAACGGCACTATCCCCACCATACTGGTTGCGTATATAAGGACTCAAATCTGCCGATGCATTCAGATTGATCTTATCAAAAAGATTGTTCGGAAATAAAGATTGATATGGGATAATTTCAAAGAATCAGCAAGAAAATTGTAACCACCCTGAAATCCAAATCCATCAATCAGTCGCAACTTTTTAAATTCTGATTCTGCATTGGCCGTATCATTTTTTGGCTTGTATTTCATTTCAAGGTTATTGTCTATTCCGAAGCTGATACCCCCGTTTGTGATATCACCATAACCGCTGTAGAGACCTCCCTGTAACTGAGAATAACGGATCACATCTCCTTTTGTATTCACCGTAAGAGTATCATAATATTTACCTGACAAGGAAGGAGAATAGTTAAAGCCAAATGTGGGACGGATGACATGGCGAATGGCTTTATTATTCTTTAAATTAAATGTGCCGAATAGAGCTGTATTAAAACTTAAAGAAAACGAGGTTTGCTGATCTACAAAAAAACCTTTTTGAATGGTCGTATCTACTTTCTGCGTTGTTGGATTCCATTTGCGAATATTTTTTTGTGCCAGCCATACCTGTGAATAGCTGATGCCCGGAGACACCATGATGGCGCCACCAAAAATGGGTGGTAATGATAAGCTAATCGGAATATTATGCTGTGCGCCCCATTGCAATGTATCAATCAGGTTTCTGAAATTTAAAAGCCGTATCATAAAAAGAAACCTGGTTTCTGAAATTACCATTGTATGCTATACCCAATTGTTCATACCATTTTTTGCTTCCTGAAAATTCTTTTTTCTGAAAGGGATAAAGAGTGCTAACAGTAAATCCAATATCAGGCAGACTCAGATTTACCAGCCTGGTTTGGTTATTCTGGTTATGATTGGCACTTACTGTCAGGTTATATGGTTTATCAACCCATGTTTTTGAATAGGTAATAGATGAACCAAGCTGGTTCTGAAAATTCAAACGGGGATCGTTAGGAACATTTTCGTTATAGGTTGTAGAACTGGCATTTACATTTGCAGAAAAAGTGGTTCCCGGTCTTGCTTTGCTGTCGGCTGCATGGGTCCAATAAAGTGAATAACTATTATTGGAATAAAAATCAGGATCGCCTTTAAAATTTCGTTTGGTCTTTTGTAAACCAAAATTCAATGAACCGCTATAGTGATAGCGTTTACGATAGGTAGGATTTACATTGGCTCGCCAACCGCCATAGGAATAAATATTTCCATAAAATTTTGTATCCCAGTGCTGGTTAAAAACTTTATAATAGCCCAGGCCGTTAAGGCCCAAACCAAATTGCTCATTGGTCGCAAATTGCGGTGGCAATAACCCTGACTTTCGGCCCTGGCTCAGGGGATAAAATCCAAATGGCAAATAAACAGGTAACGGCACACCTTCAAATTCAGGATGGGCAGGGCCCGATACCGCCAGTTTTTTATTGATCACCTTTAACTTGTTAGCCCGAAACCCAAAATGCGGTTCATCCAGGTTGCAGGTGGTAAAGAATCCTCGTTTAACAAATGTTACATTGGCATCCACTTTTTTTATCACTTCCCCATGCACAAACATTTCACCGGATTGTGTGATCGTATTTTTTGTCAGCCCCTTTTGAGTTTTAAAATTATAAACGATCGTATCGCTGGTAAATTCGCTGTCGCCCTGTTTAAAAATAGCATCCTCCGTCACCATGCCTGTACTATCCTTACTGTTAAGTGCGGTCAATAATTGCGTTTGCTGATCCAGGGCAACCTGTGGGGCTGTCAATACAATATCCTGGTATTCTGTTTTCGTTTTGCCATACAACAATATTTTTTTCGACTTTATCAATACCACCACTGAATCCTCGGCATAATATTGTAATGGCGAATCCAATGTATCTTTTGAAAGTTTAAGTGAAAATGTATCTACTATTTGAACGGTAGTGTCGTTTCCGGGAATAGTATCATAAACGGTTAATGGAATTGTGTCCCTTTGAGTAGAGAATTGTATCGGAAGGTTTTGTTAAAAGACTGTCAAAATCTTTACCCGGAGTACGCTGGGCCGCAGCAAGGGTCGTTATAAAGGAAAGAATAACTGCAACCAATGGTCGGATAAAAAAATAATTTAAACTAAATTTGCGCAGTCCGTTCATAGTGTGGTGACAAATGTAAATCTTTCATAACTAAACAATTTGTGAAGATTAGGAAATAACCCCTTAATTAAATATGAAGATCTAATTATGAAACGAACCCTTTTATTTTCAATTCCGATTTGTATTTCAATTCTTTTACTTTCTTTCAGTGGCAAGAACCAGGCACAATCAAGGCCGTCACTTATCAAAACATTAATCATAGATCCGGGACATGGTGGCATTGATCCGGGAGCCAGAGGCAGTTTTTCAACGGAAGCAGATGTAAGTCTTGCAGTATCATTAAAATTTGGCAAAGCCCTGGAAAAAGAATTTCCTGACCTGAAAATGATTTTTACCCGCACGGATGATGTAATGCCGGGAAATAAAAGAACAAAAGATGAAGGATTAAAATATCGTGCAAACCTGGCCAATGAATCTGATGGTGATCTCTTTATTGCCATTCACTGTAATGCGGCTCCGGATATCAGGCATAAAACGTTTACAGGAAATAAAACAGTAACTTATTATACAGGCAAAGGGAAAAAAAGAAGGAAAGTTACCCGCAAAGTACCTCAATATCGATATTGGACTTCACCTAACCCAGCACATGGTACCGAAACATATATCTGGGCCGTAGGAAAAAATGATGCGAAGGTGGGTGCGGTCAATAAGAATTCAGAAGAATATGGTGAAATAGATTCTACATCCACGCTGAACTCTTCCCGATCCATCAGATCCCGCAGAAAGAGCCAGAATGCTTATTTATGCCCAGAATTTTTTTAAAAAAAGTCTTCAACTTGCCGATCTAGTAGAAAAAGAATTTACTTCAAGTGGTCGTTTCAGCCGGGGAGTAAAACAAAGAAATCACACCGGTATCTGGGTATTGCAGGCCACGGGTATGCCCAGCATTTTGGTTGAGCTTGGGTTTTTGAGTCATAATGAAGATGAAAAATATCTTAACAGTGAAAAAGGCCAGGAAGAAATGGTGGAAGACCTGGTAAATGCATTCAGAAATTACAAACAAAAAATAGAATCCAAATCCATACAAACGGGAACGGGTCAAAAAGGTTTTTGATCAATAAAGTATCAAAGCTGCACAAACCAAATGGAATCGCTAACCGCATTAACCCCTAATTAATATTTCTCTATGGATATCCCCAGGAATGGTTTGAAACCATCCTTTTTTTAATGGGAAAATACTACGCAAGCGTTTAAAAATAATTAGTTAATTTGGCGGCTTGAAAACTAAACCGGATTTATGAAGATTAACAACGAAATTAAAGTAGGGATATTAACAATAGTTGCATTAGCCTTACTTGTTGTAGGGTTTAATTTTCTGAAAGGTAAAGATCTTTTTAACAGCAATCCAAAAGATATACGCCATTTTTACATAAATTGGATCACTGGCCAAATCAAATGAAGTCAAGATTAATGGACTTACTGTAGGCACTGTATATGATATGGAAGAAGTGGATAAGAATGTAAGTGGTATTAAAGTAACCATCAGCCTTACCCGCGATGTAAATATACCGTCAAATTCCGTAGCATTATATTACTGCTCCCCTCGGAGGCCTGGGCTCTGCTACCATCATTATTGAAAAAGGAGACGCTGCCACTTATTTAAAAGACGGAGACATATTAGATACCCGGGTAGATGAAGGACTATTTGGAGGACTCACTTCTGAAGTAGCCCCTACCCTTTCCAAAATCAGAAATGCACTAGATTCATTAAACAGGGTTTTCACCAATATCAATACTCTTTTTGATGCGGGAGCAAAAAACAATTTGCAGCAAACCATTGCCAATCTGACGCTGGTCAGTCATTCCCTTAATAAATTATTAGATCCTCAAAATGGAGCTTTGGCTGCATCGCTGACTAATGTAAGTGCCATCACTGGCAACCTGAAAAATAATAATGACAGTATCACCGCTATCATCAGCAATACAAAACAGTTTACAGAAAAATTATCAAAGCTGAGGATGCAGCAAACCATGGACACACTGCAATCGGCCATCACCTTATTAAAAGCTACTGTCAGCAAAATTGCAAGCAAAGACGGCACATTGGGTGCACTGATTAATGACAAGCAATTGTATAATAAATTGAACGATGCTGTACTGAGCGCAGAAATATTGATGGATGACATGCGCAAGAATCCAAAACGCTACGTTAATTTGTCCGTCTTCGGAGGAAAAGATAAAAAGGGGCCGATAACTTCGCCTGGAAAAAAAGATACCCTTCCTCAGTGAGACGATAATGAATTACCTTAAATATTTTTACTGTTTTCATTCGCTTTTTTGCTTTGCGGCAATTATAAGGTGATGGCACAAACCAACAAGCCGGCAACAACAACCGATACCACCCGAAAGGTTTACATACTCAGCAATACAAGAAACCTTACTTTTCAAACCATCGATGATAGCACAAAACTCACTATAGTAACCGGCGACGTAAAACTGAGACAGGGTACAGCCCTCTTCTATTGTGATAGTTGCGTGATCAACTCCAGGACCGATATTTTTGAAGCCTGGGGAAAAGTGCATATTAACGATTCGGATACAGCACATATTTACGCCAATCACCTGCGATACCTGATGAGTAAAAAACTGGCTTACCTTGATGGAAATGTAAAACTTACCGATGGTAAGGCCACATTAACCACACCCGACCTTGAGTACGATATGGAAACCAATATCGGTACTTATAAAAATGGAGGTACGGTTGTAAATAAGAAGTCAGTGTTAACCAGCCAGGAAGGATATTATTATGCTGACTTAAAGGATGTTTATTTTAAGCAAAAATGTAAAGCTGAAGGATCCTGCATACAATATTGATACGGACTCCCTCTTATATAACACGGCAACACAAACCACAAGATTTATTTCTCAAACCGTAATTAAAGATAGCAGCGGGAGGATCATTAAAACAAGAGATGGATTTTATAACCAGCAAACAGGTAAGGCCGAGTTTGGTCAGCGACCTGAAATAATTGATGGCAAAACTACCATCCGGGCCAACCGCGTTGCGTTTGATGACAGCACAGGGATTTACCAGGCGGAAGGAAATGCAATTATTATCGATACGGCACAAGGCACCACCATTATTGGTGGTCTTATTTATCAAAACAGGAAAACCGAAGCCATTCTGGCTACCAACAAGCCACTAATGATCATCAGGCAGGAAAACGATTCTATTTATATCACAGCTGATACCCTGTTTTCAGCCAGGCTTACGGACAAGTATGGTATTAATGCACTGTTGCCTGATTCATTGAAAGAAACAAAGGAAGTGGTGGCCATCGAAAAGGATAGCACCTCAATATCAAACGACAGCCTATCGGCACATAAGTTCGCAGGTAAGTTGGAAAAAGGAAATCCTATCCTCCCCGATACCCTAACAAAAAGTGATGTCGCCAGCATTCCGGGTAAGGACAGCATGCAAATGATAAGGAAGGAGAATGTTGTAATGTCCAAATCAAATGACACATTGAAAACAAGGAATGTTGTGGCAAAACCTGATTCAAGAAAAACGGAAGTTGCTATCAATGAAAAGGACAGCACCAACAGGTATTTTGAAGCATACAGAAATGTGAGAATTTTTTCTGACTCGTTACAGGCAGTTGGAGATAGTATGTTTTATTCATTCAGGGATTCTATTTTTCGTTTATACCAGGACCCGGTGGTATGGGCGCAAAACAGCCAGATCACGGGTGATACTATCCTGCTCCGCACCAAAAATAAGAAGGCAGATAAAGTAGAAGCTTTTGAAAACAGCTTCCTTGTCAACAGGATTGAAGAGGATGTTTATAACCAGATCAAATCATCCCGTATGGATGGATGGTTTGTTGATGGTGCCATTGATTCAGTAAGAGCGAAAGCTTTTGCGGAATGTATTTATTATATACAGGACGAGGATAGCGCTTATACCGGCATTAATCAATCGCAATCGGATATCATCGATATTTATTTCGAAAACAAAGAACTGGAAAAAGTGATTTTTCGCAGCGCTGTTACCGGAACTTTATGGCCCATCAGTCAGAAAAGTCCCGGGGAAATGCAATTGGCGGGCTTCAGATGGCTGGAAGAAAGAAGACCTAAAACAAAATATGAAATGTATGAATAGTGAGAGAAGTAAACCGGTTATAGTTGCATGCTCACCGCCCCGGCTTTTTCACTATCTATAAATTCTTTAAACAGCTTTGTAATTTTCAATGGCTAATTTTACAGCTCAAGAAAATAATGCTTCTTGCAAAGAGGGTTTCAACTTTCTGAATTGTCTTATTGTATATATAAAACAACTTTTACATTTCCTTTAGACTTCAATGGCACTATTTTTCGTTAAGTAAATACAAAATAAATCACCATGAAAAAAACAATCTCCGCTTTCCTTGTTCTTGCAGCTCTTGCTTTTACCATTTCAGCATCGGCCCAATCGTATAAAACAGGAATTGGTGTAAGACTCAGCAGCGCACCGGCCATGGTCAACAATTCTATCTCTCTAAAACACTTCATGAATGAAAAAGCGGCTGTGGAAGTTTTGTTTTCGTTTGGCGACCCCCTTTCCATTGGCGCACTTTATGAAGTACATAAACCATTTAGCTCCGAAGGGCTGCAATGGTTTTATGGTGGCGGCGGATACCTTGGTTTTGTAAAATCCTGGAATCCTAATAAGAACAAGAATGAAACAGATGTAAATATCGGGGCACAGGGAGTAGTTGGTCTGGATTATAAATTTGTAAATCTTCCGCTTAATTTATCGCTTGACTGGAAGCCTGAACTGAACCTGGTAAGCGATATCAATTTTGAACCCGCTGCTATCGGTTTTACGGCCAGGTTTACGTTTTAAATATTCAATTTTCAATAAATTATTATCAGAGGCTGTCCATTGGGCAGCTTTTCTTTTAAGAAAGCTGCTAGTTTTGATGCTTTCCATTTAAAGAAGAAAAGAAGCATTCTACGGCACCCTCGCTCATACTTCGTCAAGACTGTGCACTCTGAAAAAGTTTATGGCTATATTTGCCCTGTTGAAAAAAATGACCGCTATATCATTTCTGCTGATTTTTCTCTGTGCAAATACAGAATTAGGACAGCTGTTGAAATTGCCTGTATTAATCCATCATTATGCAGATCACCACGATGATGATGATGATTCAACCTCGTTTGCCGACTTTTTACAAAAACATTACAGCGAAGAAAAATCTCATCCCTCCGAAAATAATGAGCACGAAAAACTTCCTTTCAAATCCCAGGATTTAGGATTTTCTCAGACAACCCTGGTTTATCAGTCGCCTGAAGGATTTGAATTTCACACAGACAAACCCCTGCCGACTCAACCAACACTTATATTTTCTACCACCTTTCATAGTTCTCCGCACCTGTCCAGGATCTGGCAACCGCCAAAATCCTGTTAATCGCTTCTTTTTATTGTAGTATAAACCGTTTTCGGTTTTGCAGCTGAAGTGAATGCTATATAGTATTTTTCAGCGCAGGATGTTTAATGATTAACAAGACAAAACTATGCTCAACAAAATAATAGAGTTTTCTATAAAACAAAAACTCATCATCGGTCTTCTTATAATTGGCCTGATTGGTTATGGCAGTTACCAGGTTACCAAATTGCCTATTGATGCTGTACCTGATATTACGGACAACCAGGTTCAGGTAATTACAGCTGCTCCGGCTTTGGCCGCACCCGAAATAGAACGACTGATAACATTTCCCATTGAACAGGTAAATAACAATATTCCCGGTTTAAAAGAAATAAGAAGTTTTTCACGATTCGGTTTGTCTGTTGTTACTATAGTTTTTGATGATGCAACAGATGTGTACTGGGCAAGGCAACAGGTAACTGAGCGATTGCAAAAAGCGCAGGAGCAAATACCGAAAGGATTTGGAACTCCGGAATTAGCACCAGTTACCACAGGGTTGGGCGAAATTTATCAATATACTGTAAGAACAAAAAAGGGCTACGAAAATAAATATAGTGCGATGGAATTGCGTACCATCCAGGACTGGATTGTACGAAGACAGTTGTTGGGCGTTGCGGGAGTTGCAGAAGTGAGCAGCTTTGGTGGTTATCTTAAGCAATATGAAGTTGCTGTTGATCCAGCGAAACTGATGGCAAATAATATTACTATAAATGATGTCTTTACATCTCTTGAAAATAATAATCAAAATACAGGCGGGGCTTACATAGAAAAGGGTCCAACCGTTTTATTCATCCGCAGCGAAGGTTTGGTTGGCTCCTTTGATGACATCAAAAATATTGTGGTAAAAAACCTTTCAAACGGAACACCGCTTTTAATTCGAGATGTGGCCGATGTCAGGCTGGGTAGTGCCACCCGGTACGGAGCCATGACATATAATGGCATTGAGGAGGTATCAGGTGCAGTAGTTATGATGCTGAAAGGTGCGAATAGCAATGAAGTTATTAAGAATATTAAAGAACGGATAACAGCTATTCAAAAAACATTGCCCGAAGGTGTACTGATTGACCCTTTTCTGGACCGTACGAAAATGGTAAACAATTCTATCAGCACAGTGAGCAAAAATTTACTGGAAGGAGCGTTGATAGTAATATTTGTACTGGTGCTGTTCTTAGGAAATTTCCGTGCAGGTTTTTTGGTTGCATCTGTCATTCCATTGTCCTTGCTGTTTGCTATAATTATGATGAACATTTTTGGTGTCAGTGGCAACCTGATGAGCCTGGGTGCGTTGGATTTTGGGTTAATTGTAGATGGCGCTGTGATTATTGTGGAAGCCGTGATGCACCAGTTAACCCACAGCAAAAAGTTCAACAGCATTAATAAACTTTCTCAAAAAGATATGGATGGGGAAGTAAAATATTCGGCCAGCCGAATGATGAACAGTGCCGTGTTCGGGCAAATTATAATACTTATTGTTTATCTACCCATTTTCACTTTACAGGGCATTGAAGGAAAAATGTTTAAGCCAATGGCCCAAACGGTTGCTTTTGCTTTGTTAGGCGCATTCCTATTATCACTTACCTACATTCCCATGATGAGTGCTTTATTTCTGAGTAAGAAAATATCGCACAAGAAAACTTTTTCGGATAAAATGATGGAGCGAATTGAAAGAATTTACCAACGAACATTGGAAAAAGCTTTACAAATTCCTAAAATAATTATTGGTTCCGTAGTGGCCTTATTTACTGTTGCCCTTTTTATTTTATTTCAACTAGGGGGAGAATTTATACCTGCCCTGCCCGAAGGCGATTATGCAGTTGAAACCAGGGTATTGCCGGGCAGCAGCCTGAAAACTTCTATTGACGCCGTTTCAAAAGCCTCAAGAATAATATTAGAAAAATTTCCTGAAGTTGAAAAGGTAGTTGGCAAAACAGGCAGCAGCGAAATACCCACCGATCCCATGCCCATTGATGCATCGGATCTGATGATCATTTTGAAAGACAGAAGCCAGTGGACATCTGCAAAAACTTATGAAGAATTAGAATCAAAAATGAGTAAGGAACTGGAAGCCATACCTGGAGTAACTTTTGGATTTCAATACCCGGTTGCCATGCGGTTTAATGAATTAATGTCGGGAGCAAGGCAGGATGTTGTGTGCAAAATATTCGGAGAAGATTTAGATACGCTGGCACTATATGCAAAAAAATTAGGCGACATCTGCTATAAGGTAGAAGGTAGCAGCGGCCTGTATATTGAAGCTGTAACGGGTATGCCGCAAATTGTTATTCAATACAACCGGGCTACCATAGCACAATATGGACTAAATATCAGCGACATCAATAAAGTAGTGAATGCTGCTTTTGCCGGGCAAAGCAGCGGCATGGTGTACGAAGGAGAAAGAAGATTTGAACTGGTTGTACGATTGAGTGGCGAAAAAAGAAAAGACCTGGCTGATGTCCAAAATCTTTTGATTCCTACTCCAAACGGAACACAAATTCCTATAAATGCAGTTGCAGAAGTGGAAATAATTGAAGGCCCCAACCAGATTCAGAGGGAAAATGCCCAGCGAAGAATAATAGTTGGCTTCAATGTGCGTGGCCGGGATATACAGAGCATGGTAAAGGAATTGCAACAAAAAGCAGAGCAGCAAATGAATTTACCACCGGGCTATTATATAACCTACGGCGGCGCTTTTGAAAACCTGGTAGCTGCAAAAAAAAGGCTGAGCATTGCTGTGCCTGTTTCCTTACTGCTCATTTTCCTGATGTTGTATTTTGCATTTACTTCAGTAAAACAGGGATTGCTTATTTATTCAGCTATTCCGCTTTCCGCTATTGGCGGTATCATAGCTTTAGCCATTCGTGGCATCCCATTCAGCATTTCAGCAGGCATTGGTTTTATAGCATTATTTGGAGTTGCGGTGTTAAACGGTATTGTATTGGTTGCAGAATTTAACCGTTTAAAAAAAGATGGTGCAAAAGATTTAAAGCATATCGTTACCCAGGGAACAAAAATCCGCCTGCGGCCCGTATTAATGACGGCATTTGTTGCATCATTGGGTTTTTTGCCGATGGCTTTAAGTCATGGCGAAGGTGCTGAAGTACAAAGACCACTAGCTACAGTGGTAATAGGCGGTTTGCTGGTAGCCACTTTCCTGACACTATTTGTTTTACCCATATTATATGTAATGTTCGAAAAAGTAACCTCAATGAAAGTAAAACCTCCGCTTGTGGCATCGGTCATTTTAATATTATTATCTTTTTCAATTCAAAATTCAAATGCCCAGACTACAATCAACTTACAAGCCGCCATCGACACGGCATTAAAAAATAATCTGTCTGTAAAAAATGAAAGACTCAGAACGGAATATCAGCAGAAATTAATCAGGACGGCAAAAATCATCCCGCCTGCCAATGTATTTGGTGAAGTTGGGCAAATCAATAGTCCTTATGTTGACAGCAAATTTGGCCTTGCACAAACTGTTAGTTTTCCAAAAGTATATGCCGGTCAAAAATCGTTGTTGACTGAAGAATGGAAAAGCAGCGTTTTAAATGTTGCCGTTAAAGAAGCCGTATTGAAAAAACAGGTGGAGCAGGTTTATTATAACCTACTGTATTTGCAGGAGAAAAAAATGCTATTACAGAAAACAGACAGCCTGTTCGCAGAATTTTTAAGGAGGGCCACTTTACGTTTTGATAAAGGGGAAAGTAATATTCTGGAGAAAACTACCGCCGAAAACCAACGGGGACAAATAGGCTTACAGCTTTCCCAATTAGAACGGGATATGGAACTGGCGCAAATACAATTTCAGCTTTTACTTAATACAATCACTGTTTTTATGCCCGGTGGAAAAGAATTTAGAAGCAATGTTATTGCCCTTAAAGATTCTTCCGGCTTGCCATTACATCCTGCTATGCAATATTTAATACAACAGCAACAAATAGCAACAGCGGCAACGCAGGTTGAAAAATCAAAGTTACTTCCCGATATCACGTTCGGATATAATCTGATGAGCATACAAGGCCCGGCGGCAAATAATAAAACATACAACAGCGTTCCCCAATTTCATGCGGTGCAAATAGGATTAGGCATACCCATATTTAACAAGGGCCAAAAGGAAAGGATCAATGCAGCAAAAGTAAATGAAACAATTACCGTCAATGAGTACCAAGTAAACTTAAAAAACTTTGAAACTGCTTATAAAATTGCAATTGCTCAATACCAAAAGTATTCAGAAGAGATACAATATTTTGAAGCCACTGCCTTAAAGAATGCTGACATGGTTACCACTACAGCCAACAAACAATTTTTAGGAGGAGATATTAACTACTTAGAATGGGTGCTATTGGTTAACCAGGCAGTAAATATTCAAAGTGAATATATTGAAGCCGTAAGAAACAGGAACAGCACCCTGATAGAAATCAATTCATTTATCAATTACTAACTTAGAAAAAATGAGACAAATAATCTTCTTAATACAATTCGCTTTGCTGCTGGAATCTTGTGGAAGCAGCAAAACAGAAGAAACCAAATCAGAAACGGAGGAAACCCAAAATATGGTCGTTCTTTCAGAAGCACAATTCAAAAATGCAGGTATCCAAACCAGCAAATTGGAAGAACAATCCATTTCATCAGTGTTAAAAGTAAATGGCAAAATTGATGTGCCGCCACAAAACATGGTTTCTATCAGCGTACCCTTGGGGGGATACTTAAAGACAACCAAATTACTGGCTGGCATGCACGTAAGCAAAGGAGAAATTCTGGCGGTAATGGAAGGACAGCAATATATTCAGTTGCAACAGGATTACCTGACCGCCAAGGCACAATTCAGTTTTAATGAAAGCGAATATACTCGTCAAAAAGAATTGAATGAAAGCAAGGCAACCAGTGATAAAGTGTTTGAACAAACCCGGGCTGCCTATGAGACACAAAAAATCCTCGTTAACTCATTAGCCGAAAAATTAAAATTGGTTGGGGTAAACCCCAACAGAATTGGCGCTAATACCATATCAAAAAGTATAAATATTATTTCTCCTATCAATGGTTTTGTTTCCGCTGTAAACGTAAATATCGGCAAGTATGTAAACCCTTCTGATGTTCTGTTCGAACTGGTAAATCCAACTGACATTCACCTGGCTTTAAATATTTTTGAAAAAGATGTAGACAAGCTCTTTATAGGGCAAAAATTAATGGCCTATACAAATAGTCAGCCCGAAAAAAAATATCTCTGCACCATTATATTAATCAGTAAGAATCTATCCGACCAGAGTAGTGCGGAGGTTCATTGCCATTTTGAGCAATACGATAAAACATTATTGCCGGGCAGGTTTATGAATGCGGACATTGAAGTTAAAAGCTATAACGTTAAAGCTTTGCCTGACGATGCGATAGTTCGTTTTGAAAACAAGCAATACGTTTTTATTGCCAGGGGCAATAACCAGTTTGAAATGGCAGAAATAAAACCAGGACATTCAGAAAATGGCTTCACTGAAATTAATGCCAGTGATAATATGGTCAATGAAACCTTTGTAACTAAAGGAGCCTATAATCTGTTAATGAAACTGAAGAATACGGCAGATGATTAATTGGTAACAAAGACTTAAACAATCGTTCATACCAACGCTGATCAACAACTATTTTTTGTACTAAGGCTGCCATGTTGGGCAAACTAATCACATTGGTTGTCACACTCCAAAAATGAGTCTGAGAAACATGTCAGATTATTTGTGCAATTGCACAGGTTCACCCAACGCTTACATCCATGAAATAAGAGATAGTTTAATAAACTCTGCCGATCATCGGGTGATCTACAATTCTTGTCTTCATCTCAGCAGGATCAATAGTTCCCTGTTTTGCATAAACTATTTTACCTCCTGGCTCTACCAGTATAGTATAGGGCAGTGCACCCTGCCATTCAGGATCTATCAATTCAATTAATTTGTATTTATCATCAACACTAAAAAGGTAATTGGTATTGGAAGCCTGTTGCTTTTGTAAAAATTTAAGCACCTTATCTCCTTTTTCAGGATTATCTGCACTCACACTGATAAATTCAAAATCTCTTCCCCGGTACATCCGGTTGATCGTTACAAAATCGGGAAACTCGGTAATACAGGGACCACACCAGGTTGCCCAAACATTGATCAACCGCAATTTGTCTGATTTATTTTTCAGCAGTTCTTTCACCCCTGCTTCATCGATCATCTCCATCTTTACCGGTTCACTGGCCCATTTTGTATATACTTTTTGCACCACTTCCTTTTTCTCTGCCCACTTTACAGAACAACCGAACACTTTGGTAGTGGTAACGGCTACGGGTTTATTATTCAATAGGGCTTCAATAGCATCACGGGTATCATGACTGCCGGGTGTTTTGGTAGGCTTCTCCGTATCATCGATCCTTCCCTGGTAACTCAGCTTTCTTGTTTTATCAAAAATAAAAACGTGAGGAGTGGTAGAGGGGCCATATGCTTTTGAAATATTTTGAGTTTCTCCATCGTACAGGTAGGGGAAATTATATCCTTTTTCCCGTGCACGTATTTTCATTTCATCAAATGAGTCGCTCAAATCCGTATAACCCAGTTCATTCAAGTTTACCGATAGAGGATCGTTGGGTGAAATAGCGACTATGGCAACTCCTTTTTTACTATAATCTTTGGTCAGTTGAATGAGCCTGTCTTCATAAGCCTGTGCGGTAGGACAATGATTGCAGGTAAAAACAATAACCAGCACACTGGCTGATTTAAAAGATGAAAGATTATAGGTCTTCCCATCTACTCCGGGCAAACTAAAATCAGGAGCCTGGGCACCTATTGCCAGGGTCGGATGTTCTTCTTCAGGTGTAGCACCACTAATAAATGGTAAGGTCAAAAGCATTAATCCGATCAAACAAGAAAAGAATCTATTTTTCATACCAGCAATTTTTTGAAAAGTTACAATTTTACATCGTTTTTTTTTGCAAAAATCTAAGGTGAATCAGGTCTGATGTAGTATTGATGTGGAGAAGCTCCCTGTTTCTTGTTGGATATCCTGCCCTGTGGTAATATTGACGTACTGATTTCGATAATAGTGAATGAAAATATTCCGTTTTAAAACGATAAAAAAACCTGGTATTACTTTTTATCATTATTTAAAAAATCTATACAATTAATAAATCAGGAGGAAAACTCCAGTAAAAAATTGTACAGGTTTGTTTCAGTAGGTATCTGAAGTTTTTTTCTCAACCGGTACCGGCTTATCTCCACACCCCTGCCTGAAATATTCATGAGTTGGGCAATCTCTTTGCTGGAAAGATTCATTAATAAATAAGCGCAGAGTTTGAGTTCGTTGGCACTCAGGTTAGGATAATGCTCCTTTAACTTTTTCAAAAAATCATGGTGCAACTGATCGAAATAAGTGGCAAACTGTTCCCAATCCTTGTCCACCTTTTCTTCTTCACTTAATTTTTTCAATATTTTCTTCACATCACCGGAAGAACCGTTTTCAACTACTGCGCTTTTCATATGAAGCAGTTCCTCTTTGATCTTGGTAAGAAATTCACCTTTTTGCACCAGGTGCATAGCGGTAGAAGCTAATTCTTTATTCTTATGCTCGATCTCTGCCTGCAACTTTTCATTTTTGAGTTTTACAATTTCCTTTTCCGATTTTTCCAGCTCCAATTGATGGAGATACTTTAAGCGCTTTTGTTCTTTCTCATAATTTTGTTGCTGCCTCAGGAATTTCTTTTTTTGCCATACATACAGAAAATAAAGAATGGAGGCAATGAGTAAAGCGTAAATAATATACGCAATGGTCGATTTATACCAGGGTGGCAATACTTTAAATGTAAATGTTCTCACCGCTGATTCATTTCCTAAATTACTTTTTGCTTTTACCCTGAATGTAAAAGTGCCGGAGGGCAAATTAGTATAATCCTTTTCTGTTTTCTTTGACCACGCAGACCAGTCCTTCTCGAAACCTTCTAATAAATAACTGTATTCCACATTGGGTTGTACCTGGTAAAGCGGGGAAGAATATTCCAGGTGGATGGAATTTTGATTATAGTTGATTGCAGGAATATGATCTTTTCCCTGTTCAGCCACTTCATTAACCTGGCCAAAATACCCACCAAAGAAAAGACTATCTCCCTTGCCAATAGAAGATACGGAACGGATATTGACCTTCACTTCCGGAATATACTTTTTATACTGCTCATAGTTTATGTGATAAAAGCCTCTTTCGGAACCAACAATAATATTTGATTTGTTATAGGTATAAATATTTTCAAATCCTGTGGCCATTTTTCCGTTTAACTCCGGGAAGTAAATAATTTGAGGGGCCTGCCCCGAGAAATCTACTACGCCAAGATTTTTCCCCTGGATAAACCAGATATTTCCGTCATTATCTTCCTCTATATAGCGGACATTTTCCGGGGTTAAATATTTTTTATAAAAAGAAGAAGTTTCAAACATATCTGTCCGGGGATTATATTCATATACGCCCCGGCCACCGGCAATCAGGATCTGATCTTTAATTTTTGATAAATGATAAATATAGGTAGAGGGAAGGCCATTCTTTTCATCGTATTTTTTTATCGAAGGGTTCCCCGTTTTATTCATATCTATTTTATAGATGCCCCTGTAAGGATGAGCAATCCATAACGAAAGATTATTGTCAAGTTGAATAAAGCGGGCAGGATTTTTAAAGCCGGTTAAATTACCCTTTGAAATAAACCCATTTTCCTTATACTGAAATACATCAAGGCCGTAGTAGTTAGCGGCTACAAAAGTTGAGGCGGGCATTACGTTTGAGAGCGGCACCACAGACCAATAACCCATTGTATTATTAATGGGAATGCTGGTCTTATTGTTTACCTGGAACATTCCTTCATGGGTGGCTGCCAGTATATTGCCATTCATTTCAAACAAGCCCCAGGTAGGAGAAGTGATATTGGGCACGGGTTGAAATTTTCCTTGCTCAAAACTCAGATCGTGCAGACTGTTAAGTGGTAATTTATATAGCCCGGTAGAAGTGCCTGCATATAACACATTATTATTTATGATGGAGGAATATCCGGATCCTTCATTCAGCTTACCATGAAAAATATGTTTGATTGCATTGTTAAAGGCGGAAAAATCAATTCCATTGTCAAGCCCCATCCACAAGTTGCGGCTATTATCAATAAGCATACTGAGCACATTATTATTCTGCATGCCCTCGTTTCCTGATAATTTTTGAATGACCTCGCCTCTTTTATTAATGATATAGCAACCCTGGAGTTGTGTGCCAATGGCAATCCATTCATTATCTACGGCGGCCATGCAGAGAATTCGTTCATCTAATAATGGATTGGCTCCATTAAATCTAAAATCAGAAATTTTATTATCAGACAGTATAAATATTCCGTTCTTCAGAGTGCTGACAAGGGAACTATCTTTTCCAATTGGAACCAGGGATGTCACAATAGCTCCCTGCGAAAGAATAGCGGCTTCTCCCATTGGTTCCCAAACTTCGCCCGTAAACAGGAGTAAGCCTTTTCTGGAGTCCTGGGCCATTAGTTTATTATTACTTAATCCCAAAAACTCCCATTCTGAACTGGCCGGATAAATAGCTATTGAATTATTACTTAAACGAAATATATCGCTCTTTGACCTGAAAAAAACATCATTATTATAAGAAACAATATTCCAGATATCAGTGAAAGAATGATTTTTTTCCGGCAACAGGGCTTTCAGGGAAGTGAAAATTAACCTTCCTGCTTTGTCCGGGGAGAAATAACCCAGCTCGTCCTGCCCGCCAACATATATCCTGTTATCGGTCCCAATACATAAGGACCTCATTCGGGTTTTGTTGGGCAGGGGATATAATTTCCAGAAAGTGCCATCAAAACTCAAAAGACCTTCATCATTGGCAAAATATATAATGCCATTTTTATCCTGGGCTATTTCCCGGTTTCCGGTACCCGCATTATAAATACCCTGGCGGTAATTAATAATATCAGGAATACCTATATTATTTTGTCCAAAAACTTGTAGGTTGACTACCAAAAGAAAAAATAAACCTCCAATTTCTCTCATACAACAGCAATTTCAATTGTGTAAAAATACACACAGGCAGTACATTCCTTATTCTAATTTATTTACTGCCTGCCAAAAAAAAGAAAACCCAATGATGTAATAGTTTGGTCCATTCCAAATGTCAGGAGTCTTTTGAAATAAATTATCCCGCCCATTTGCTTCCCATTATTAAATTATTTAATAAATCGTTTTTTTTCTCCTTACAAATTCTTTACACCAAACCATTTATATCTGCTTCTGGGGCTTAGTTGGCAAATTGATAATGGGACATGCAATTTATCACTAATATTTTATTCGTCATATTATCAAAATCTCCTGTTGAAAAAATGATGAATAACTAAATTCTTTTTTATTAAGGACCGAAAATTAATTTGGGAGATTCGCCCTGATGTAGTTGTAATGTAGCGAAATAAGGTATTTTATGGGTAGTTAAAAGAGTTGATGTAGTAATGATGTAGTACCGTGAATCAGAAAAGTTCAGTGATGAGCTAGATTTGTAAAGCCTCTCAAAGGGGTACAGCGTTGTAAAATTTTTACAAACAAAATGGGCGGGATATGGATGAGCGGACTGTATTCACTCATTTTAAATCGGAATTGTATTTATTTATTAGTTTATAAATTAAAATCAGCTATGCCAAAAAATTGCTTGTCACAGAAAATCGTATTTGTTTTGATGATCATCATTTGCCACCCGGCCTTTTCCCAAAAAAATCCGGTTGGCATTTTTGAAAATAACAGCGATGTAGGTACCGGTGTTAAAAAAGGTTCAGCAGTTTATATTCCGCAAACCCGGCAATATGTGATTACAGGTGCCGGATACAATGTGTGGGGCGATCATGACGAATTTCAATTTGTCTATAAAAAAATGAAGGGTGATTTTATCCTTCATACCCGTGCGGAATTTTTAGGGCCGTGGGTTTCTATTCATAAAAAAGTGGGTTGGATGGTTCGCAAAAGCCTTGATGGAAATTCAGCACACGTGAACGCCGTAGAGCATGGAGACGGATTAACCTCCCTTCAGTATAGAAAAACGGCAGGAGCACCTACGCTTGAGCAAAAACTCAAAATGACGCATGCCAACATTTTACAACTGGAAAGAAAAGGAAATCAATATATAATGAGGGCCGCTAAAGCCGGAGAACCTTTTGTTACGGATACAGTTTCCAATATCGACCTGGGTGATGAAGTTTATGTTGGCCTGTTTGTTGGCTCTCATGATGTTGACGTACTTGAAACCGGCGTATTCAGTAATGTAAGTATTTCCGTTCCCTTTAATGGAGTAGCTGACAACAGAACCCCCATGACACTGGGCAGTAACCTGGAAATACTGGAAGTAGCCTCCGGCAACCGTGAAGTAATTTACCGGGTTCCTCACTCCATCCAGGCTCCTAACTGGACACCTGATGGAAAAACGCTTATTTATAATGATTCAAAAGGGCTTATTTATACTTTCGATCTGGCTACAAGAAAACCAAAATTGTTGAATACCGGCTCTGTTAAATCGAATAACAATGATCATGTGCTTTCCTTTGATGGCAAAATGATTGGACTGAGCAGTAGTGTAAAAGACCTGGGTGGATCTATTATCTATACAGTTCCGGTAACAGGTGGCATCCCAAAACAAGTTACTCCCAAAGGACCTTCTTATTTGCACGGATGGTCGCCTGACGGAAAAGACCTTGTATTCTGCGGATCAAGAAATGGCGAGTATGATGTTTATAAAGTTCCTGCAGCCGGCGGAGAAGAAATCCGACTAACCAATACACCAGGCCTTGATGATGGTCCTGAATATTCTCCTGATGGAAAATATATTTATTTCAACTCTACCCGTTCAGGCACTATGCAGATCTGGCGCATGAAACCTGATGGCAAAGACCAGGAGCAGGTGACCAACGATGGATTTAATAACTGGTTTGCGCATCTATCCCCCGATGGCAAGTCAATGGTATTTCTTTCTTTTTTAAAGGAAGAGGTAGAGCCGGGCATTCACCCACCTTACAAAAACGTTTATATCAGATTTATGCCTGTGGCAGGTGGTACACCTAAAGTTCTGGCTTATGTATATGGCGGACAGGGATCCATTAATACCCCTTCATGGTCACCAGACAGTAAGAAAATTGCTTTTGTAAGTAATTCAGTAATGCCCTGAACCATGTTTAAAGAATTCCTGTTTCTTATTAATTAAAATTAAACATACTGCAGTCCAATGTTTGAATACTCCGGCCTTTTTTATTTGCGGAATAGAAACCAGGTTTTGCTTAATTAAAAATGTAAACCTTAACTTTCTAAAAAATACACAGGGTGCTACTTTATTAAATTCATTTGTAACGAATTTTAATTATTTCCTCTTCACATAAAATACACTTATATGAGATCAAGACGAGAATTTTTAAAAGTTTCCGGTTCACTTGCCATCGGTTCTATGTTGTTGCCTCAACTTTCAAATGCAATTGGAACAAAGAAGGTGGAAAATATAGGCATTCAATTATATGCCGTTCGTAAGGAAATGCTGGCCGACGCAGCAGGCACTTTAAAACAACTTGCCAAAATAGGATATAAAGAATTAGAATCGGCACGTAGTGAAAAAGGAAATTATTATGGCCTTTCACCTAAAGAGATAAAGAAAATTTGCCAGGACCTGGGCATGACTTTACGCAGCGGGCATGTTCACCAGGATGCAAAATGGCAACAATCAATTGAAGAAGCTGTGGAAACAGGACAGGAATACCTGATCATTTCATCCTTTCCTTCAAAAGGACAAACAGCAGACAATTACAAGCGGGTGGCTGAGGCCTTTAATAAAGGAGGAGAAGAATGTAAAAAGGCCAATTTGAAATTTGGTTACCACAATCATGAATATGAATTTGAAACTGAGAATGGCCAGGTTTTATATGATGTATTAATGGATAATACAGATCCTTCACTGGTGCACATGGAATTGGATTTAGGATGGGTTGTTGCAGCAGGTAAAGAGCCGCTAAATTATTTTGAAAAATATCCCGGCCGCTTTCCACTCTGGCATTTAAAAGATATGGATTTGGCAAAAAACCATAGTACAGAATTTGGTAAAGGACAGGTTGACATCAAAGGCATATTAAAAAATGCGGAAAAATCAGGAATGAAATATTTATTTATTGAGCAGGAAGAATATGCAGGAGCCGCAATGGACAGTATGAAATATGATTTTGATTTCCTCCAAAAATTAAGCATTAATTAATTATCATTATTTGTTTTTCCTGAAACACCGGAAAAAAAAGGACAATGTAATTAGCGGGTTAACTTAATTTAAAATATAATTATATGAATCAATTTAAAAGACGCCAATTTATCAAATTAGGAACAGGCGTGCTGGCCGGACTGGCCATTGCGCCAATGGCATGCAATAATGATAGCAGCAGCAATAAAACCACCGGTGACAGCACCGCAGCATCAGGTGATATGGCAAAAGGTGCAGCCCTTGCCGCTTTTGGACTGCAACTTTATACATTAAGAGAAGATTTTCCTAAAGATCCCAAAGCCGTTCTGAAACAAGTAGCAGATATGGGATACAAACAGGTGGAAGGTTATGAAAGAGACAAAGGTATTTTTTGGGGAATGAGTAATACTGATTTTAAAAAATATTTAGATGAGATTGGCCTCACCATGATATCAAGTCATTGCGATACCAGTAAGGATTTTGAAAGAAAAGCCGCAGAAGCTGCTGCCATCGGGATGAAATATCTTATTTATCCCTACGAGGGAGCTGATAAAACCCTGGATGATTACAAAAAAATGGCAGATGAATTTAATAAGAAAGGAGAAATCTGTAAAAAGAATGATATCCGTTTTGCATTTCACAACCATGCCTTTTCCTTTAATCAAATGGATGGCCAATATCCACAGGATGTGTTGATGGAAGGTACGGATCCGGACCTGGTGGATTTCGAAATTGATTTGTACTGGGTGGTTGCCGCAGGAGCTGATCCTGAAACATGGATGAAAAAATATGGAAAACGTTTTCGCCTTTGCCATGTAAAAGACAGGAGTAAATCACCCGTTGAGGATAATGGAAAAAATTCTGTTAACCTGGGTACGGGTTCTATTGACTATCCCAGGATATTGAAAACAGCAAAAGATAACGGGGTTGAATATTATATTGTAGAGCAGGAATTTTATCCCACTCATACACCTCTTGAATCTGCTAAAGCGGATGCGGAGTATATGAAAAATCTGACGATATAAACATTACAGATTTATTCCAAAATAAAAATTCGGTGGCAGGCTGTTTTTGGTTAATAAAAATCATAAAACATCCTGATGTAGAAGCGTAGTGGGAACAACCCCCACTTTTCTGCATTCATTTCAGTTTGATGTAGTATTGATGTAGCCATTCTGCAGGTGCTGGTCAAATTCATAAATACATTTGAATGCAACGAAAAAATCCTTGCAGATACTCATTGCTGAATCCTGTTTTTTAATTTTTAAAATAATCAAAATGAAGCTTGTCTCTTTTATTCTCTTATTGTTTTGCTATTCTCTTGCAATTAGCCAGACCTCACCTGTTGGAATTTTCCAGCAGTATACTGATATAGGAAAACCAAAAGTTTCCGGATCTTCCCAATACGATGCGGCCACCCAAACGTACACAATGACCGGAGCTGGGGAAAATATTTGGTTCAACAGGGATGAGTTTCAATATCTCTATAAGAAGATCAATGGTGATTTTTTACTGACTGCTAATTTTGAATTTGTAGGTGATGAAGGAAACGGCCACCGCAAAATCGGTTGGATGATCAGGGAATCTGTTGACGAAGCAGCATCACATATTACTTCAGTATCCCATGGCGACGGATTGATGGCCCTGCAGTGGCGGGAAATGAGAGGGGCCTATATGAGAGATCCTGAAGATGAAATATTTGCAGCAAAAAAAGGTGGACAAATTCTGCAGATGGAGCGCCAGGGAAAAACGGTTACAATGAGAATCGCCAATCCCGGTGAACCCCTGCAGGATGTGGGCTCTCATGAAATGAAAAATATGCGTGATTCCGTTTTAGTGGGATTATATATTTGTTCCCATGACCCTGACAAATCGGAAACTGCAAAGATCTGGAATGTGCGGATCGATAAGCCGGTTGGAATGGCCTATCATCCGAATCCAATCATACAGCGTTCTATTAAACCTTTACAGGGAGTACTTGGTTGCCGGTTAGAAACCATGAATGTATTTGATGGTAAAAGAAAAGTGATTCGTGAATCAGCAGGAAGATTTGAAGCGCCTAACTGGATGCCTGACGGAAAAAAATTATTATACAACGAAAGCGGATCCTTATTCACCATTCCAATTGACGGAGGTACCGCGGAAAAATTGAATACAGGAGAGGTAAACAAAAACAACAATGACCACGGAATATCGTTCGACGGAAAAATGCTTGCAATCAGTAGTTCTAAGCCTGGAACCACCGGTGGAGGTTCTGCTGTTTATGTACTACCACTACAGGGTGGTGAACCCAAACTGGTTACCGAAGCAACACCATCCTACTGGCATGGCTGGGCACCCGGAGCAAAAGAAGTGGTTGTAGTAGGTCAGAGAAATGGAAGTAAAATTTACAACTTATATAAAGTAAATGTGAACACCGGTAAAGAAGTTGCTTTGACCAATAATACTAAAGGTCATGTAGACGGTTGTGAATATTCACCAGATGGAAAATATATTTATTATAATGCCAACCCAACAGGTACTATGCAGGTATGGCGGATGAAACCAGACGGTTCCGGAAAAGAGCAACTTACTTTTGATGAATACCATAGCTGGTTCCCGCATATTTCTCCTGATGGAAAATGGATCGCTTTTATTTCCTTTCCTACGGATATTGAACCCAGTTCACATCCTTCGTATAAAAAAGTAATGCTTCGCCTGATGCCTGCTGCAGGTGGTGCTCCCAAAGTAATTGCCTATTTGTATGGAGGCCAGGGAACCATCAATGTTAATTCATGGTCTCCGGATAGTAAGTCTATAGCTTTTGTAAGCAATTCTGAAAAATCGGAATAAGGATTATTTTTTGCTTTAATTATTTAAAGGTGGGTTGAAGTTTTTCTTCAGCCCGCCTTTTTTTATGTCTTGTTCAAATGGACTATTTAATAACACTCTGTCTGATTAAATAATAATATCAGCAAAGAATAGACACTCCCCTAGCCTGCTGACAATTTGAACATGGATAAAAAAGACAGCATTTTTTTTTCAACCTCCAAAAGTGTTTTTAATCTGCAAACTTCAGGAGATTAATATTGCCGGATCTACACTCAATAAAATCTAAATGTAAATGCAGGGGGCCTTCAGGTCGACCTTTATTTATTGTTTGCGTTCCCCGTTCGCCATTTTTAACCAGGAATAATAATTGAATAATCAACTTTTTTTTAAGGTTTATTGCATCCCTTTTTGATGATAATGTTTACGATGTAGTATTGATGGGCCGGAATAGGCCATTCCTCCTGTTTTCAGAGAAGTGATGTAGTATTGATGTAGTGCCTAAACAGCATTCAAGCTGTTTACCCTTATACATTTGCAATTCCTATCCCTGCCTGTTTAACTCTATTTAATTTTTTCAAATTTTTTCTTTCAGTAATGTATTTACTCATTCTAAAATTACGACTGCTTATGTCAACCCAAAACAAGCTCATCGCAAAAGGCTGCACTCTTGCAATTGTATTGTTGCTTTATTCATGCAGCTTATTTGCCCAAAAAACTATTACCGGGACTGTTGCAAACATCCCGGACAACCAACCAATAGCAGGCGCTACCGTATTGGTAAAAGGAACCAGCGAGGCGACCGAATCAAAAGCTGACGGAACATTCTCCATTAATGTTCCCAAAGAAAACAGCGTATTGGTAATTACCGTTGTGGGCTATAATAAAATGGAATTATCCGTTGCCGGAAAAACCAATTTAGGACAGATCGGGTTAACCCAGGCATCGGTGGCACTAAATGAAATAGTGGTTACCGGTTATACCTCTCAAAGGAAAAAAGATATTACCGGCGCTGTTTCGGTGATTAACATTGAAAACATGAAAAATGTACCATCCGGTACCATTGAAAATGTATTGCAGGGACAGGCTTCGGGTCTTACCGTAATAAATAATGGCGCACCCGGAGGTCCAAGCAATGTTCGTGTTCGTGGTATCACTTCTATTGGTAATGTAGACCCGCTGGTTATTATTGATGGCACACCTGGAAATATGCATGATCTGAATCCAAATGACATTCAGTCTATCCAGGTTTTAAAAGATGCAGGATCAGCAGCTATTTACGGTGTTCGTGGTTCCAATGGAGTTATTATCATTACAACAAAGAAAGGAAGACAGGGACCGGCCCGTGTTACTTATGATGCTTATATCGGTACGCAACGTCCATTAAAAGATGGATGGAATCTTGCCAATCCAACAGAACATGCCAGTGCTATTTGGCAACAGTATACAAATAATGGCCTCACTCCTTCTCATAAACAATATACCTGGGATGCACAGGGAAATCCAAGGTTACCGGATTATATCACACCAACCCGTGCTTTTGAAGGAGATCCAAATACAGATCCCGCTACTTATAAACTTTATGCAAACCAGATAACGAGAGCAAACAAAGCAGGCACTGATTGGTTTCATGAAATATTCAAGCCGGCTATGTTACAAAGTCATAATGTTTCTGTAAGCGGCGGCAGTGATAAATCTGCTTATTTATTTTCAGTAAATTATTTGAACCAGGATGGCACCCTGATCCATAATTATCTCAGGAGATATTCTGCAAGGATCAATACCGTGTTCAATGTAAAAAACAACATACGCATTGGTGAGAATGCTTATTTCTCGTATAAGAAAAATCCCGCCTACCTTGGTTTGCCAGGTGTAAACAATGCTAACTCTATTAATGCAGCTTACAGGATGCCTGCCATCGTACCGGTTCGGGATATAACCGGAAGGAATTTTGCAGGTGGCGGTTCTCAAAGCCTGGGCAACTCTCCCAACCCGGTTGCTATTATGGAACGTACACAAAATAACAGGGGAAATACATGGCAAATGATGGGTAATGTTTTTGCCGAAGTGGATATATTGAAACATTTTACGGCACGTACCAGTTTCGGCGGAACCGTAGAAAACTTCTACAATAATGCGTTTGTTTTTACTGCATATGAAAATGCGGAAAACAGCACCAACCCCAATAGTTTCCTGGAAAGCTCTGCATTCAACAGCAACTGGACATGGACCAATACGCTGAAGTATAACAACACTTTTGCAGGCAGGCACAAAGTGGATGTATTGATAGGAAGTGAAGCCATCAGTAATTATGCAAGGGGCATTTCCGGAGCCAGGGGAAGTTATTTCATCACTAACCTTGGTGATCTGACGGTTGACCCAAATTTATGGACCCTCAATTTTGGTACGCCTACAGGCCAGCAAAATAGTAATACGGTTGTCAATGGTATTCAAAGTCCTTTCGAAAGTTCGCTGTTCTCCATTTTCAGCAGGGTAGATTATGCTTTTGATGAAAAATATTTGGTGAGCGGAACTTTACGCCGGGATGGTTCTTCCGTTTTTTCTTCTGATTACCGCTACGGAGTATTTCCATCCATTACAGCCGGATGGAGAATTTCTGCCGAAGATTTTATGCAGGGGTTTTCATGGCTCAATGATCTGAAAATTCGTGGAGGATGGGGTAAGCTGGGTTCACTCAGTAATATTAACCCAACCAATGCCTATACTTTATTTGGTCAGAGTTCGGTGCAATCCTATTATGATATAAACGGCACCAGCACTGCACCTGCGCAGGGTTTATATTCCGCACAATATGGTAACCTGGCAACTACATGGGAAGAAGATATCATTACCAATATTGGTATTGACGCTACGCTGTTAGGTAACAAACTGGAATTATCATTAGAGTGGTATAAGAAAGATATTAAAGGATTGTTGTTCCGGCCTGCAGCTCCTGCTTCAGTAGGTTCTGCCTTGCTACCCTTCATTAATGTAGGAAATATTCAGAACAAGGGAATTGATTTTTCTGCTACCTATCATGGCAAAATTCAAAACGACTTTGGTTTTGACATAACAGGAACATTTACTTCCTATGACAATAAAGTAGTATCACTTCCAAAGGGTACTCTATATATTGACTACGGCAACTCCAGGTTGCAACCCGGACATCCTATCGGTTCCTTTTTTGGATATAAACAAATTGGATTGTTCCAAAGCGCAGCTGATGTGAGTGGTTCACCAACCCAGGAATCAGCAGCACCTGGTCGTCATAAGTTTGCAGATGTAAATGGCGATAAAATAATCAATTCTGCTGACAGAACTCATTTTGGAAATCCTAACCCGGATTTCACAGCAGGCCTGAACCTTGGGGCAAATTATAAAGGATTTGATCTCTCCATTTTTATGTATGCATCAGTAGGCAACGATGTAATAAATAATGTTCGTTCCTCAATAGATTTTCCACAGGTTTTTGATGTAGCCATCAGTAAAGATGCCGTTTATAATTCATGGACACCTGATCGTCCAAATGCTAAAGTACCCCGCCTGGAGCGTTCCGCTAACTTCAGTAATTCAACACAGTTTAATTCCTATTACCTGGAAGACGGATCATTCCTGAGATGCAGGGCCTTTACCCTGGGTTATAATTTACCCGTGAATTTGCTAAAGCGATTTGGTATAGATAAACTGAGAGTATATACACAAGCAATAAACTTGTTTACTATTACCGGTTATTCAGGACTGGATCCGGAATTATCAGGCTCTACATTAACGAGTACCAATTTTGGTGTAGATGGTGGTGCCTATCCCGCAAATCAAAAAGCATATACAGTGGGTGTTAATCTTTCTTTCTGATATGCAGGCTAAATTATTTTGACAACTGAAAAAAATTTGATATGAAAAAACAACAATATAAATTATTAATGTTTTGCTGCTTAGGCATCGCTTTTATAACCTATGCTTGCAGCAAAAAGTTTTTAGATAAAAAACCCCTGGGCCAGTTGAGCGAAGTAAACGTGGCAAATAAGGCAGGAATACAGGCAGTATTAATTGGTGCTTATTCCTTCCTTGATGGATCATCTGGCCTAACCCTTGCCGGTAACAGCGTACAGGGATTTACATATGGCGCAGCAGGTTCTAATTGGGTATATGGCAGTATAGTGGCAGACGATTCTTATAAAGGATCAACGCCAAGCGATCAGCCGCCAATGGTATTGCTGGCAACCTGGTCTAAATCCACTTCCACTTCTTCCTACATGACCATAAAATGGCAAATACTTTATGGTGGTGTTCAGCGGGCCAATGATGTGCTGCGACTTTTGCCAAAAGCAACAGATATTCCGGCAGCAGAAGCAAAAGTGATGGAAGCCGAATCCCGTTTTTTAAGAGGGCATTATCATTTTGATGCAAAAAAAATGTGGAACAATCCAATCTATGTTGACGAAACAATTACATACGATGCCAACAATTATAATGTACCTAATATTGATGCCTCCGGTAATTTTATAAATATATGGCCCAAAATTGAAGCCGACTTCCAGTTTGCCATTGATAATCTTCCGGCTACTCAACCTCAGAAAGGAAGAGCAAACAAGTGGGCTGCCATGGCTTATCTCGCAAAAGCCTATATGTTCCAGGATAAATATGCAGAAGCAAAACCTTTACTGGAAAACCTGATCGCTAATGGCGTAACAGCTTCAGGAGCAAAATACACACTCGTTAACTTCCAGGACAACTTTAATGCACAAACAAAAAATGGCCCTGAATCAGTTTTTGCTTTTCAAACATCCGTAAATGATGGTTCGGAATTAAATGGAAATTTTGGAGACGTTTTGAATTTTCCCAACGGACCAGGAGCACCGGGCGGTTGCTGCGGATTTAATAATCCATCTTTTAACCTGGCTAATGCATATAAAACAGATGCTGTAACCGGCTTACCCTTATTGGATACCTGGAACAATGGCACAGGAGTAAGTGACTCTACTAATATTTACACAGGAACATTAGATCCCCGTGTTGATTTGACTATAGGTCGCCCGGGACTTCCTTATCTCGATTGGGGTCCGCAAAATATTGCCTGGATCCGTGACCCGCAGGTAAATGGTGTATTCAGCCCAAGAAAAAATGTATATGCCAAAAGCCAGTTCGGTACTTATTCATCAAATGAAACAAGCTTCTGGGGTGCCACACAGATCAATGCCAACAATTACACTTTCATCCGTTTTGCAGATATTATTTTATGGGCAGCGGAATGTGAAGTGGAAATTGGCAGCCTTGATAAAGCACAGGAATACGTTAACATGGTACGTGGCAGAGCAGCGGATCCAACAGGTTGGGTTTATAAAAATGCTACTTATAGTGCATCAAGTTCTAAATATTCACCACAGGTAACACCGGCCGATAATTATAAAATTGGTTTATACCCTGCAGGCAATTTTGCAGGAGGTGGTAAAGATTATGCACGCAAAGCAGTACAATTTGAAAGAAGGCTGGAACTGGCTATGGAAGGACATCGCTTCTTCGACCTTTCCCGTTGGGACAATGGAACCGGTTTTATGGCGAACGTGTTGAACACTTACCAGAGTGTTGAAAAAACGAAGAAGTCTTTCTTTGCTGTAAATCCTACCGCACAATTCACAAAAGGTACAAATGAATTTTTCCCAATACCGCAAAGCCAGATTGATCTTGAAAATGCAACCGGAACAATAGTATTAAAACAAAACCCCGGTTATAATTAGTTTTTTGATAAGCAGTAGTTTTTAGCAATTTTGGTTTGGTAGGGCTCGCAGCCCTACCTTTTTTGTGTAAGTTTATATTTCATTTAAACTCAACAATGGGGCAAATAAATTTTATTTCACCGCTTATTCTATGGAGCATAGTTTTCATGCTGCTTTTTTCCTGTGGCAATAAGACCCTGCTTGAAGAAGTGCCTTCCACGCATTCCGGAATAGATTTCAATAACCAGATCACGGAAAATGATTCTATCAATCCGCTGGATATGCCCAATGTATATAATGGCGGAGGTGCCGGCATTGCTGATTTTAATAACGATGGCCTGCAGGATATTTATCTCACCGGTAATTTGGTTTCAAACAAATTATACCTGAATGAAGGCGATTTTAAATTCAAAGATGTTACCGATGCTGCAGGCGTAACAGGTGAAGGAAGGTGGAGCAGGGGTATTGCGGTAGTAGATATAAATAATGACGGATGGATGGATATGTATATTAGTGCTACGTTGACAAAAAATCCCGATCAACGGCAGAACCTTTTATACATTAATAAGGGCGCAGGCAAGGATGGGGTTCCTCATTTTGAAGAAAGGGCAGCTGAATATGGCTTGAATGATACGACCCATTCCACTATGGCTGCGTTTTTTGATTACGATAACGACAATGACCTGGATATGTATCTTACCGTTAACGAAATCATGCAGGATAATAACCCCGGTCAATTTCGTACTATTATTAAAGACGGTTCCTTCCCCAGCACCGGCAGGTTATATCGAAATGACTGGAACGATTCATTGAAACATGCTGTATTTACCGATGTATCAAAAGAAGCCGGCATTACGATTGAAGGTTATGGTCATGGCAGCACTATTACCGATATTAATAAAGATGGATGGAAAGATATATACGTAACCAATGATTTTATCTCCAATAATATTCTCTATATAAATAATCATGACGGAACATTCACTGACAAATCAACATCCTATTTTAAACATGCAGCAGCTAATGCCATGGGCCAGGATGTTGTGGATATAAATAATGATGGACTTGCCGACGTCATTGAACTGGACATGAATCCTGAAGACAATTACCGGAAAAAAATGATGCTGAACGGAAATAGCTATCGAACCTATCAAAGCAGTGATGAATTTGGATATGCTTACCAGTATGTACGAAATACGCTGCAATTGAACCAGGGCCCACGTGTCAAACAGAATGATTCAATAGGCGATCCGGTTTTCAGCGACATTGGTTTTTATTCAGGCATAGCAGAAACAGATTGGAGCTGGACACCATTGGTTATAGATTTTGATAATGACGGATGGCGGGATATTATCGTTACCAATGGTTATCCCAGGGACATTACGGATCATGATTTTATGGCTTTCCAGGTAACGGCGAATAATTTGTTGTCGCATGAAGAAATTCTGACAAGAGCACCACAGATCAAACTTCATAATTATGCATTTAAAAACAATGGAGATCTTACCTTTTCCAATGTATCGAAAGATTGGGGACTGATGTTACCAACATTTTCAAATGGCGCTGCTTTTGCAGACTTTGATAATGATGGTGACCTGGATATGATCATTAATAATATCAATGACAAAGCCCTCCTTTACAGAAACCGGTCAGGCGATGCTAAAAAAAATAACAACCATTTTCTCCAAATAAACTTTAAAGGCGATTCATTAAATAAAAACGGACTTGGGGCCTGGGTTGAGCTGCATTATGATAATGGAAAACAACAGGTGTATGAGAACAGCCCATACCGGGGCTATCTATCATCCAACCATAATATAGCGCATTTTGGTTTGGGAAATAATCAACTGATAGATACGGTGCTGATCAAGTGGCCCGGCGGCAAAATGCAATTGTTGCAAAATGTAAAAGCCAGCCAGGTGTTAACAGTAAATGAAGTGGATGCAAATATGAGTTATAGTTTTTTAGATAATGGATTGGCATCCTCTGCCCTGTTCAGGGAAATAACTGACTCGGTCAATATTCACTACCGCCAGGAAGAATTTGATTATATCGATTTTAATGTTCAGCGCTTATTACCACATAAGTTTTCTGAATATGGGCCAGCCCTTGCCTCTGCTGATATAGATGGAAATGGCTTTGATGATATTATTATTGGTGGCTCTGCCTTTTACAGTGCTCAATTATTTTTTCAGAATGCAGATGGACGGTTTATTCAAAAATCATTATTGCCGGATGAAGAGGCTAAGAAAAAAAAAGGAGATGATCTTGGTGTTTTATTGTTTGATGCAGATAATGACAATGACCCCGATCTTTTTATTGCAGGTGGCGGATATGAATATGAAAGCAATGATCCTGCCTACCGCGACCGATTTTATATAAACGACGGCAAAGGAAATTTTACGCTGGACTCAACGGCGATACCGGCCAATTTTACCAGCAAATTTTGTGTTCGTGCTGCGGATTATAATAAGGATGGGAAAACAGATCTTTTTATTTCAGGGCGGGTAAATCCCCGGAGATATCCTCAACCCGTTTCCAGTTTTATTTATAGAAATGATTCCGGGGAAGGGCAAATTAAATTTACTGATGTAACTGCTGAAGTTGCCGCAAGTTTAGTTAATATAGGTATGGTTTGCGATGGAGTATGGACCGACTTTGATAATGATGGATGGCCGGATCTTGTGCTTGCCGGAGAATGGATGCCTGTCACGTTTTTAAAAAACAACAAAGGTGTTTTTTCAAACATTAGCAGTACCACAGGCATCAGCAACCAATCAGGTTTATGGAATAGCCTGGCTCCCGGCGATTTTGATAATGATGGCGACATAGATTATATTATTGGAAACATGGGGCTCAATTCATTTTACCGGGCCAGTGAAAAATACCCGGTGAGGTTGTATGGAAAAGATTTTGACAGCAATGGTGTTTATGATATGATCCCTTCTTTATACCTGCCGGATAAGGGTGGAAAAATGAAAGAGTTCCCCGCACAAAACAGGGACGACCTGTTGGAACAAATTATTTATAAGCGAAAAATATACGCCACCCATCAACCCTATGCCCTGGCCGGTATGAAGGAGTTGTTGACTCCGCAGGATTTAAAAGGTGCATTGATTTTAGAAGGAAATAATTTCAGAAATAGCTTTATCCGAAACGAGGGCAACGGAAAATTTACCATGATACCTTTACCGGCAGCCGCACAATTTTCTACTATCAATGGTATGGTAGTGGAAGATTTTGATGGTGACGGCAACCTGGATGTAATTATTAACGGAAATGATTTTGGAACAGAAGTTTCCGTGGGCAGGTATGATGCGTTTAACGGATTGTTTTTAAAAGGTGATGGCAAAGGATCTTTTATTCCCTTATCCATTTTACAAAGCGGAATATTTATTCCCGGTAACGGGAAAAGCCTGGTAAAGCTCAGAAGTGCAAATGGTAAATGCTTATTAGCTGCCGGGCAAAACAGGGGAACAATGAAAATTTTTGAATTAAAAAAACAAGTCAGCAGTTATTCCCTTTCAATCCAATGATGCTGCGGCGGTAATTACTTTCAAAAACGGGATTAAAAGAAAACAGGAGGCTTATTTCGGTTCTTCCTTCCTGTCTCAATCCGGCAGATTTATCAATGGAGATGCTAATATAGAATCTATAGAGATATTTGATAACAATGGCAATAAAAGAAAGGTTGAAATAAAATGATCTTTTTTTGGAAGAAACTCTATTGAAATGGATACAAATAGTGGGGAAAAAATTCGCCATATAGATTTTGTGTTGAATTATATCACACCCATTACAAGGATTATGAATAATCACTCACTAAGAAGTTCCTCCGCTTTTTCTTTGATTGCCTGGCTGATTTTGCCTTTAAAGAATGAAAGAGCAAATGGTAAAGGACCTGATATATGAACTGAATCTTCTTCCACTTTTATTTTTCCGGAGAGATTAAATCCACTCGCAGTAAAATCAAATTCACCTTCCTGTCCATTCCATTTTTCATGTACATTTTTAACCATATCCTTATGCTCATGCTGCAAATTCCGCAACAAGCCCTGGATGCGTTCCAGAGCTTGCTGCGGTGGCAAACGATGTGCTACCCTGATGTCTAGTCCGGCCATTTTTTAATCATTTTAGAGATCAATTATACTACAATAATTAAACATCCGGGAAAGCATCATAAATTATCCCAAACCTTTAAGCCATTTAACCAGGTCATCCTTTGCCTTTCCAGTTTTTTTCTGAACCCGGCCCCAAAACTCTTCATCTTTGCCCTCTTCATATTTCAGATCATCATCCGTTAAATCACCATATTCCTTTTTAAGTTTTCCTTTCCATTCGTTCCAGTTTCCTTTTAATTCCATCTTATCCATAACTCAATGTTTTAAGTGAAAAAATAATGTCACTTTTCATGGATAAAAAATGATGCCAGATAAAACAGAAGGAGCTCTGCTCAATATTATCCTGACTGTTCTTTCTGGCAAAAATTCTGGCAGCTGTTCACCCCCCTGCTGCGCCGGAAAAAATATTATTGTTATAATTGAAATGTTATATTGCACAGCAGTTGGATGTGTTTGAGTGCAGATCGAAAAAAGTAAGCTAAGTGAATTTTTATTACACCCCTATACTAAATGAAACGGCTGGGTAATTTATTATTGGATACGGAATCCCTGGTGATTTTTGCAGTGATCATATCGCTGACATTTATTACCGCCTGGATAGTTAACCGGTACTTTCAAAAACAAATTATAAAAAGAAGCAAAGAACAGAATACCAATCTTACCAGTTTTCTTTTTCTGAAACATATGATCATAGCCATTATCTATTTGTTTGGCATTGGGTGGGGACTTCTTATTTTGCCTATTTCCAAAAACTTTGCTCACTCCTTGCTGGCAGGTGCCGGGGCTTCTACCATTATTATAGGCTTCGCTTCACAGCAGGTTCTCAGCAATATGATCAGCGGAATTTTTATAATTATCAACAAACCATTTATCATAAACGACATCATAGAGATCCAGGGCAATAAAGGAAAAGTTGTAGAAATAACCTTACATGATACTATTATAGAAAGTGAAAAAAATGAAAAGATAATCATCCCTAATTCGATGATCTCAAACAGCATTATTAAAAATACTATCAGGCCTTAGTATAATCTATTGAACAAATAATGGTTCTATAAACCAGGATCTGTCAGAAAGAGAGCTAAAGAAATCGGAGCCGGGAATTATTCACAGTATACTGACCACAAAACCTTAATGTATAAAACAAAGAGTTGCCTGCGCCAGATAAACTAAAATAGTTGCATTTTTAAATGGCTATTAAAGTATGCTTTGTCAGCAGAGATGTTCTGGTTATCTTCGGTTATGGCCTTTTCTCAAAAACACTGAACCAGGAAAAATAAACATGATCGATTCCAAACCAGAAAAAAAATTGTCGCCCTGGCGCAGGAAACTTCACGAGATCATATTTGAAGCGGATACGCCAAGCGGCAAATGGTTTGATATTATTTTAATTGTGAGCATTGCACTAAGTGTAATGGCCGTTATGCTCGACAGTGTGCAGGCTATAAAAGCGGCTTACGGAAAATATTTATTGTATGCCGAATGGGTGTTCACTATTTTATTCACACTGGAATATATCTTAAGGATGCTTTCTGTTACCAAACCCCGGCTATATGCCACCAGTTTTTTTGGGGTGGTAGATCTCCTGGCGATTCTCCCAACCTATATCAGTCTTTTTCATCCGGGTGGACAATATTTACTGGTTATTCGTCTTTTGCGCATACTAAGAGTATTTCGTGTACTCAAACTGGTACAATATGTAAGCGAAAGCCGGGTATTGATGCAGGCATTAAGGGCCAGCCGCAGAAAGATCACCATCTTTATTTTTACCGTGCTCACACTGGTCACCGTCCTGGGTTCTTTTATGTACCTGATAGAAGGAGAACAAAATGGTTTTACCAGTATTCCAAAAAGTATTTACTGGGCTATTGTTACATTGACTACCGTCGGCTATGGAGATATTACCCCACAAACAGTTCCCGGACAACTTGTATCAGTAATAATCATGATCCTTGGATTTGGTATTATCGCTGTACCAACAGGCATTGTTACTGTTGAAATGACACAGGCCATGAAATCGCATCGCGGAATAAGAGCATGCCGCGGTTGCGGCGCCGACCAGCATGATGATGATGCCGTTTATTGTAAATATTGCGCAAAACAACTTTAGCCAGGCAGAGCAAAAGAAGTAAACCAGGAAATGCAGGGCCCGCTTTATAAACCCAGCAAATGAAGCATCTACCGTATTGACCTGGTTGTGTATTCAAACTGTGTTTAAATAATACCTGAATATTAACAAGTATTATCTGCTCCCGTTAATATCTTTCTGCTATTTTCACCTCTTTTACCAATAACTTTTTCCTTATCCATCCATGTTTTTAAAAATACTTACTGTTGCCGGGCTTGCCACTTTTGAAATTTATGCAGCCATTCCAATGGGATTTGTATTTGGTCTTTCTCCCTGGACCATTTTTTTTGCAACCGTTGCAGGTGGTCTAACCGGCGTTTTTGTTGCCGCTTTTTTTGGCGATAAGATCAGGGCCCTTCTTCATAAAAACAAACCGGTAAATGAAAAGAAAAATAGACATCCGGTAATACACCGCATCTGGAATAAGTATGGCATCATCGGTTTAGGTTTTTTAGGAACCGTTTCTGTTGGCGCACCGGTAAGTATTGCCGTAGGCGCAGGATTGAATGCCAATATGAAAAAATTGCTGACCTGGTGCTGTATTGGTGTAATAACAAGATGTGTATTATTTACCATGCTGGGTTATTACGGTCTTCAACTATTTTAAAATAAATATTTCTTTAACCTTTCTACGGTTTTTGTATTTGCCGCTTCCTCTCTTTCAGGCTGATTATTGTTGCAATGTTTTACAAGTAAAATTTTTGTTTCTCCACTATTATGGTAAAGACAGCAGAAGTACCGAACTTTATCCTTATGAATAAACTTAAAAATAAAGTTGCCTATATAACAGGTGGAAGCAAAGGAATAGGATTTGGCATAGCCAAAATTCTACTGGACAACGGAATGAAAGTAGCGATAACCAGCAGAAAACTCAGTGCTGCAAAACAAGCTGCGGACGAATTGGGAAAAGACGATAAAAACCTTCTTGCCCTGGAATCAGATGTAAGTTCTCTTGCGTCTGAAAAAAAAGCGGTCAAAGCCGTGCTGGATCATTTTGGACAGTTGGATGTGGTGATAGCCAATGCCGGTGTGGGACATTTTGCAGCTATTGATAATTTAACGGAAGAAGAATGGAAAGATACTATTGATACAAATCTTACCGGAGTATTTAATAGTGTGAAAGCAAGTGTGGAGGCTTTAAAAGAATCGAAAGGATATATCATTACCATTGCCAGCCTGGCGGGTACTAATTTTTTTGAAAATGGAGCCGCTTATAATGCAAGTAAATTTGGCCTTGTTGGTTTTACCCAGGCCATTATGATCGACCTGAGAAAATATGGTGTTAAGGTCACCACCATCATGCCGGGTTCCGTAGCCACACATTTTAATGATCATATTCCCAATGATGCCGATGCATGGAAAATACAGCCGGAAGATATCGGGCAAATGGTACTGGACCTTTTGAACATGAATCCGCGAACATTGCCCAGCAAAATAGAAGTAAGACCCGCCATACCCGCCAAGTAAAGGCAACCTTCCTTACAAGTATAATTTTTCAGTTATAGTTTAATGGCCGTTATGTTGCTCATGCGGATTTATTTGTTTGCCGCAATGAGGGCAAACTTCTCCGTTTGGTTTTTTAATTTTCCGCATTTCCTCCAGGAAACCGGCGGTTATAATACCGGCAGGTAATGCAAAAATTGCAAGACCGGACAAGGTAATGACCCCTGTCATTAATTTACCTAATGTGGTTACAGGCACCATATCACCATAACCTACCGAGGTAACGGTAATTACTGCCCACCAGAAAGTAGCAGGAATACTTGAAAAAACCTCGGGTTGAGCCAGGTGTTCAGCAAAATAAACAAGGCAGGAGGCAATGATCGTTAAAAATACAATCAGCACCAGGCTTAGCTTTAACTCGCTTGCCCTTTTAGTGAATACGTTTCGTACCATTTGGGCTGATTTCATATAAGCGGTGAGCTTAAACAATCTTAAAAAACGAAGCAGCCTCAAAATTCGAAGTACTCTTAGATCCAGGCCTACAAATACGTGAATATAAAATGGCAGTATGGCCAGCAGGTCAATCAGGGCTTCCGCAGTAAACATATATCGCAGGCGACCGTGAAAACTGTGCTGAAACCGTTTTTCATGATTACAACTCCATACTCTTAATACATATTCAACCGTAAATATAATAACTGAAACCAGGTCAAATATTCTGAAGAATTCTTTATGGGGTGCGTGTATGGAGGGAACGGTTTCCAGCATAACGGCTGTTACATTCAGAATGATCAGCACGATGATGAATCCGTTAATCAACCTGTCCCACCTTGTATTGCCCAACTCAGGATGCAGAAGGACGTGTACATCTTTTTTTACTCTATGGTACATCAGCGAAAAACGATTTTGTTGCTTTAAAGTTAGGGATAATAAGAACGGTCAGGACTACATAATTCTTCCTGCATGAAAAAATTGGATACCGCCTGTTGCTTGCTGTACCTTTATAAAACAAATGAACAACAAGGGGCTCATAGTTATTCCCGACATCAGCTGTTTTACCCGCTTTGTAAATGAAACAGAAATTGAAAATTGCCTCCATATCATATGAGATAGGACGGTGGCATAGCTATCGCCTGATAACCGGCAACCGGCAACTTTTTTTCACCCTATCTTTGGCGATAAAGAATGGATATAAATGAATTGCCCTTCTTTACTTTTAAAAGATGAATAAAAATTTATTTATAGCCTTAGAAGGTTTGGATGGAAGTGGAAAAAGCACCCAGGTTAAATTGCTCGCTGATTATTTAGAAAACAAAGGGCATAAAGTATACACCACTTTTGAACCTACGGATAGCCCCATCGGCACCATCATCCGGAAAATATTCAACCATAAAATGGATGGCGACCACAAAACCATTGCCGCTCTTTTTTTAGCGGACCGCCTGGATCATATTCTTAATAAAACCAATGGCCTTCTAAAAAAGATGGAGGAAGGATTTACCGTAATAACAGACCGGTATTATTTTTCATCCTATGCCTACCATGGAACTCATATGTCGATGGATTGGGTAATAGAAGCAAACTCCTTATGTGCTGAACTGTTACAGCCCGATATAAATGTATACATAGACATTAGTCCCGAGACCGGGATGAAGCGCCTCAATAAAGGAAGAAGCTCTATCGAATTATATGAAACCAATGAAAACCTCACCCGGGTCAAAGAAAAATACCTGGAAGCATTTGACCAATTAAAAAATAAAGAAAACATTTTTATTACGGATGGCAACCGCCCTCCGGATCTAATCGCCGCTGATATCCGGAATAAGATTTCTTCTATGTTTGAAAAGATCAGTCTATAGAAATTTTTCTTAAGGATAAATCTCCATGAAAATGGGAGACTGATTTTACATGTCGTTTTATAATTATCTTCTTTGGTTGTCTGACTGGTAAAATGGAACATAAAAATGGATATTAAAGTAATAGCATTTGATGCAGACGATACTCTATGGGTAAATGAACCTTATTTCCAGGAAACGGAGCGGAAGTTTTGTGAACTGCTGGAAGATTATTTGCCGCATCATTCCGTCTCCAAAGAATTATTTAAAACTGAAATTCAAAACCTGTCCCTGTATGGCTACGGTGTAAAAGGTTTTATGCTTTCCATGGTTGAAACGGCTTTACGGGTTTCCGGTAAAACCGTTAATATAGATATCATAGAAAAGGCTATACAATATGGAAAAGATCTGCTGGAAAAACCCATTGAAATTCTGGATGGCGTAGAAGAAGTATTGCAATATCTTTCTCCCCATTACAAGTTAGTTGTTGCCACCAAAGGTGACCTGCTTGACCAGGAACGGAAATTAAAGAAATCGGGACTTGAACATTATTTTCACCATATTGAGATCATGAGCGATAAACAGGAAGCGGATTATAAAAAGCTGATCAAGCACCTGGATATAAAACCAGAACATTTTTTAATGATCGGCAATTCGATCAAATCAGATATACTTCCGGTACTGGCCATCGGCGGACATGGTTTTCATATTCCCTATCATACCACCTGGGAACATGAAAAAGTAGAACATAATGTGGAGCATCCCAATTTCAGAAATGCCAAATCGATCACCGATGTCATTCCATTTTTACTATCCTGATAGTATAGGCAATGGGATAGCACTTTGCATTGCCTAACACAATAAAAAAATTTCAAGAGTATTTTTAAGGAAGAAACTGGTGAGCCCAGGGCTATTTTACTAAGCACAAAAATGGAAACTGGCATAGATATAAACCAGTGCCCCTGTTGCAAACAGATAACATTGCAATTGCTGAAAATTTATTATCCCTGGAAGCGGGCAGATGATGGCTGATAAAGAGAAAGCAGAACTATTGATAAGACAACCACTGGCAACGTTGACGGACCTAATGGGAATGGCATACCTGATAGGAAAAATATAATGCCCGATACCAAAAGTAAAAAGTATAAACCCTAATTTAGATGATCAATCAAAAGCTGTTTTACCCAAAACACTACAGCCGCACAGATTGAAAAACAAAACTGAAATAAAAAACCAAACAAATAAAACTGGTAAGACCCATACTTTCTCCCTGATAGCAAGTTTACGGCGACATCGGTCAACCCAAAAGGATACCGCAAGACCCCGCGAACATTCTTTACATGCGGGGTTTTTCAGGGGGTCTTGCGGATACTTTTCTATTTGTTGTATGCAAGACTATGAATTAAAAAGAAAACAATAAATATGGATAAACCAGAAAACTACCAGGCATTTGAGAAACTCAATGAAGAACAATTACCCATTGCAAAACATAAATTACATGGTTGGTCACATTTTTTGGGGCTATATGCCGGAGAACATGTAGCGGCAACTGAATTTGTGATAGGGGCTACGTTTGTAGCCCTTGGCGCAAAGACCACGGATATAATTCTCGGGTTATTAATTGGTAATATACTCGCCATTTTAAGCTGGACCTTTATTACATCGCCCATAGCAGTAGATACCCGTGAGAGCCTCTATACCTACCTGCATAAGATAGCCGGCGATTCTATGTCTGATCTTTATAACTGGGCCAACGTAATCATATTTACAGTTATTTCTGCAGCCATGATCACCGTATCATCTACAGCAGTCCGGTTTGCCTTTGATATACCAGCGCAGCTAAACTGGTATCCCACAAATGCCTGGTTCGTACTGGTAGTGGTGCTCGTAGGCATGATAGTGGTTTTTGTAGCTATGTACGGTTTTAATGCAGTTTCTGAATTTTCAGGTATTTGTGCACCGTGGCTTTTTGTAATGTTTACCAGTGGTGCTTTGGTGCTTATGCCTGCTTTATCGCAGGCCGTTATTGGCAAAACAGCATTGACTGGCTGGAGTGATTTTCTGCAAATAGGTAATCAATCGATATGGACGGGCATAAATAGCGCAGGAGAACCCGGCATTGGTTTGCTGGAGGTGATAGGCTTTGCCTGGGCGGCAAATACCATTACCCATATTGGTTTGATAGATATGGCCTTGCTTCGCTACGCAAAAAAGAAAGTGTATGGCCTTGCCACTAGTTCAGGTATGTTGTTTGGTCATTTTATAGCATGGATCTGCGCAGGAATTATGGGTGCAGGTACGGCAGTTCTGTTGAAGAAAAGTATCATTGAACTAGACCCGGGAGATGTTGCCTATTATGCTTTAGGTCTGTCGGGCTTTGTAATTGTGATCATTGCAGGCTGGACAACAGCTAATGCCAACCTATACCGGGCGGGCCTGGCCGCACAGGCAATATTTAACAAGCATTCACGGAAAACAACAACAATGGTAGTGGGAATTGTTACTGTGGTGGTAGCTTGTTTTCCGTTCGTTTTTTCACAAATTCTACCCCTGCTTACCTACGCCGGGCTTCTTGTTGTACCGGTGGGTGCTATTGTATTTGCCGAACATGTAATTTTTCCCCGAATCGGCCTGACACGATATTGGGTAACCTACCGCAAGCTTAAACATAGTACTCCGGCGGTTGCTTCATGGGGACTGGGATTAGTGTTTGGTTTTGGCCTTAATGCTCTTGATGTCATATCCTTTTATTACCTGTTCATACCTACCTGGGTGTTTACCATTATCTGTTACACCATTATGGCTAAACGATATGGTGCATCGAAAGCAATATCCCGAAGAAGAAGCACAGGATAAAAAGCGGATGGAAGATATAAAAGTTTTTCAGGCTTACCAGGCTTCAATAATCCCTGGTCATGTAAAAGATAGATCTATGTTTACAATAGCATTGCGAATTGTTGCTTATTTAAGTTTAATAATTACATTGGTACTGGCGGTTATTACTATGTTTTGGAGTGCTGATATGTCTCATTATGAAACCAATCGTGATATGTTTTACAGGTATGGCTTTATCTGGCACCCTCACTTATTTTGCCGCTGCCTACTGGGAATTACAAAGAGATAAAAAATTGAATAAACAAGGTCATTAAATACCTGCTTATCATTATGAAAATAATACAACTGAATCAGAATAACCTTTCGCAACTGTCACCGGACATAAGTACTCCTGCATACGACCGTGTTAAAATTAAAACTGGAATCGTTCACATTGGTGTAGGTGGCTTTCATCGTTCGCACCAGGCATACTATACCAATACTTTGTTGCACCAGCCCGATGCTTCTGATTGGGGTATTTGCGGAGTAGGTTTGCGGGAAGCGGATCGTAACATATCCGAAATTCTTAAAAGGCAGGATTACCTGTATAGCCTGATCGTTAAACATCCTGGTGGAAAAGTGGACACCACTATTATAGGATCGATTATCGATTTTATGCTGAGTGTTGACAATCCCCAGGCGGTTATCGATAAAATGGCAGGTAGGGATATTAAAATTGTTTCGCTTACTATTACTGAAGGTGGCTACAATTTTAATCCTTCAAATGGTGAATTTGATTTTGAAAATCCAGATATACAACACGATTTGATAAACCCGGAAAACCCTAAAACAGTATTCGGATATCTTACGGCAGCCCTGAGAAAACGCAGACATGCGGGTATTCCTGCTTTTACCATTCAGTCCTGCGACAACATTCAGCATAACGGAGATGTTGCCATGAAGATGGTTATGGCTTTTGCCAAAAAACAGGATGCAGAGTTAGCTGAATGGATAAAAAAAGATGTGCGTTTTCCCAATGCGATGGTCGACAGAATTACTCCCGTTACATCAAAAGAAGATATCGGCTACCTGGAGTCAGAGTTTGGGTTGAAAGACGAATGGCCGGTAACATGTGAACCTTTCTGTCAATGGGTAATTGAAGATCATTTTTCTGATGGCCGCCCCGCCTGGGAAAAAGTTGGGGTGCAATTTGTGCCCGATGTTACACCTTATGAAAAAATGAAGATCCGGCTATTAAACGCCGGGCATTCTGTTCTGGGGTTACTGGGATCTATTCACGGGCATGAAACCATAGACCAATGCGTTTCCGATCCGCTGTTTGCAGACTATCTTCGAAAATTTATGGATACTGAAGCCACCCCTATATTGGATGCGGTGGAAGGAGTTGATCTGGATGCCTATAAAGACAGCCTCATAGAGCGTTTTGGTAATCCGAATATTAAGGATAATCTTGCCCGAATTTGCCTTGAGAGTTCTGCAAAGCTTCCAAAATTTTTGATTGCTACCATCAATGAAAACTTAGCGCAAGGTGGTAGTATTAAGTATGCAACCCTTGTAATTGCTGCGTGGTGTTATTATAGCGACAAAGGAGTAAACAGGCATAACAAGCCTATTGAAATTACGGATACCATGAAGTACGAATTGCACGAAGCGGCAATGGAGACGCACAACGATAAATTATCCTTCCTTAAATTGAGATCCCTTTTTGGAGATCTGATCAATAATAAAAAATTCACTGATTTGTATTCAGAAATGATTGATGCCATCTACACGAATCCCGATATTTCTCAACAAATGAAAAAGATGATATAGTCGGGAATATAATGCCCGATACCAAAAGTAAAAAGTATAAACCCTAATTTAGATGATCAATCAAAAGCTGTTTTGCCCAAAACACTACAGCCGCACAGATTGAAAAACAAAACTGAATTAAAAAACCAAACAAATAAAACTGGTAAGACCGATACTTTCTCCCTGATAGCAAGTTTACGGCGATATCGGTCAACCCAAAAGTATACCGCAAGACCCCGCGAACATTCTTTACATGCGGGGTTTTTCAGGGGGCCTTGCGGATACTTTTCTATTTGTTGTATGCCATAATATCATGAGCAGATGCTTATTCATAATTTTATTCGCAATGACTTTTCATGACAGTTCTGCCCAAAGGTTGGAAAATTATGTTGACCAACTATATTTCGGAATGCTTTCTTATAAACCAGATACATCAATCAAGAAGTTTATCGAAAAGTACGTTCCTGTTGTGTATAAGAAATTTGATAGTAGCGGAACGTGGACTATGTATCCACCGGACTTTAAAGAACCAGAATTTATAACAGTTGCCAACTCTTATATTTTCAATACCCACCCGTACTTCACAGGAAAGTTTAAGTCTGGCCAGCTGGCAATCACCCAAAAGATTTATAACGAGCCGCAATGGAGCGGCAATATTACCGACGTTAGTTTATGGTTTGAGTTCGATAATGAGCAAGATGCCAAATACGACTTTAACAAGCTGGTTGGCAAATTTTCAAGCTTCAATGTTTCAAAAGACTTGTCATCTGATAGAGGAGTTGAAAAGGCAGAGTTCACCGATAAAGACTCTGGCAATTATTATGGCAATGTTCAAATTGTCTTACTAAAGGACTATTTAATTGGGAAACGGTATGTAGCACCGGCAAATAATGGATTCAAAACTTTCAGAGAACCCGGCTACAAAATTTTCTTTTTCATTGGAACTGATTTATACTGACAAATTACGGCATACAGTCGAGTAAGCAAGGGGGATTTCACCCCCTGCTCCTCACAGAACCGTACGTGAACCTCTCGATTCATACGGCTCTTCAAGATGCTTCTTTCAATCAGTAAGCGGGACATACACTCCAATGGGCAAACAATCCCGGCTGCATCTTATACAAGGTATTAAGCCATCGGCGGCTCTTGCAGAATGCATCCGCTTGTTCCATTTGCACCACTTTTCAAGTCGTCTGTTCACAAAGCGCCAAAAATTCGAGAAACTGCACGATTTGATGAATTTATTCACAGAATTGAAAACGAGATACTTGATTTAATAGCACTTGATTTGCACTATAGCGATATTCATTAATTCATACAACAGCAGAAACAGATTTAGAGAAAATTGTCGGACTAACTCTCGAAATAAATATAATTGTCTATTCAAGCTATATTTCTAAAGTTCAATTTTGTAAGTTTTAGCTCATACAAAAACTTAGAATTTACTACAAGGGAACAGCTGATTGAGAAGATTACTGCTTTCATCAACAAAATTAGAACAACTACTCAAGAAGAATTTACAAGCACTTCAAATATACTGCCAGCAAGTATCGGAATCATATTAAGTGATATAGCCGTTGTCAACATAGAATGGAGTAAAATAATAAAAGCAAATCCTGAAAATATTCATCAATTAACATCGAGAGAGTTTGAAGAATTTATTGCGGAAATATGGGCTAAAAAGGGCTATAAGGTAGATTTGACGTCAGAAACTAGAGATGGCGGGAAGGACATGTACGCTTACAAAAAAGATAGTTCGAGTGAAACACTATTAGCAATAGAATGCAAAAAATATAATCCTTTAAATAAAATCGGTCGACCAATTATTCAAAAACTAAACGGTGTTGTTGAATCTGAACATTTAACAGGAGGCATACTAGCCACAACCTCATATTTCACAAAAGATGCTTTAGAATTTGCCGATTTGGTGAGATACAGAATACACTTAATTATCTTACAATTTTTAAAGGATATAATAAAGAACTGACAAGTTTAAGCTATAACATTAAATAAAGTAAAACTGCTGCTAGTCGAGTAAGCAAGGGGGATTTCACCCCCTGCTCCTCACAGAACCGTACGTGAACCTCTCGATTCATACGGCTCTTCAAGATGCTTCTTTCAATCAGTAAGCGGGACATACACTCCAATGGGCAAACAAACCTGGCTGCAGCTTATACAAGGTATCTTTTTCCCGACGAGTCTCCTCAGGCGGTAAGAACATAATCAATCCTGGTATTTGCCTTATCATTTTTACCCACCCTGCCTTGCTTCCCTATTACAATTGACCGACGGGTAAAAAGGAATTGATGAAGTAAGGTATTACAAGGAGTTTATAAACTTTGATGGCACAGAGTAAAAAAGTAATACGTAATTAAAGCGACGAGTCCCTCTTCTGGCTTCCGGATATTTGTTAACTCATACGTGAGGAGACTCGTCGGGAAAGTAGAAAGCAGAACGATTGATAAAGCCAACCACTGGCAACATTGACGGACGTAATGGGAATGGCATACCTGACAGGAAAAATATAATGCCCGATACCAAAAGTAAAAAGTATAAACCCTAATTTAGATGATCAATCAAAAGCTGTTTTGCCCAAAACACTACAGCCGCACAGATTGAAAAACAAAACTGAAATAAAAAACCAAACAAATAAAAGTGGTAAGACCGATACTTTCTCCCTGATAACAAGTTTACGGCGATATCGGTCAACCCAAAAGTATACCGCAAGACCCCGCGAACATTCTTTACATGCGGGGTTTTTCGGGGGCCTTGCGGATACTTTTCTATTTGTTGGCTGCGAAAATTTTGAAACCTCTAATACCCATACTACTACTTTTTTATAAGTGCTTCCTGTTCGACAACAACGGACAAGACGCTAGCGGACAAAAACAAGTTCGACACATTACCTTTGCCGCTATGACAGTCAATTTGACTTGTAAGCATACCAGTTCAGACGCACACAGAATGCTTTGTAGTTCGTCTCAATCGGTGATCATTTGCAATGTTTTTGGATGAACGAGGAACAACATCTGTTATGCTTTGCGAAACTAAAATCAATAACTACCTTGACTGGCATTGAAAGCGTGACAGCTAGTTTCTCGATACCCGAGACGCTAAGGACAACAAATATTTTGATTCAAATAACATTGGAGCGTCAAGCTTTCGGCCTAACACAAAGTGGATATGAATTTTTGAGATTCAGCTAGGTGAAATGTTCAAATCCGCTGGCAATACGGGCTAAATATTGGTTTTACAATCCGAAATGACGGTCGAAGAATGACGGCAAGGATAGTTGAAGAAATTGAAGCCGTAAATTATTTTTAGCCCTTTGGCAAGAACCGGCTACTCAAACAGGCACGGAATAAGACAAGTTCGGAGAATGCAATTCAGTATTCTGAACAGAAGAGAAATATCTATAACTTGGAATATCATCGACGGCGTAGTAGTCGAGTAAGCAAGGGGGATTGCACCCCCTGCTCCTCACAGAACCGTACATGAACCTCTCGATTCATACGGCTCTTCAAGATGCTTCTTTCAATCAGTAAGCGGGACATACACTCCAATGGGCAAACAAACCGGGCTGCATCTTATACAAAGTATTAAGCCATCGGCGGCTCTTGCGCAAATGCATCCGCTTGTTCCATTTGCACCACTTTTCAAGTCGTCTGTTCACAAAGCGCCATAGGTCGTTCAGATCTCTTTTGATAAAGTAACAGTAGTAGTTTTGCCATCCTCTCACTATGGATTCAAAAGATTCGCCACCACATATATACTACCCGTTCGGGTATGCAGTTTGAGGCTGCGTATCTTATTGAGATACCCATATAAATACAGTTTTAAAAGTACCTGCGGGGCATATGGCCGACGGCCTTCGCTTTATGTATGATTTTTCTGAATTCAATTTTTCCAAATCCATCTTGTCAATAAATGCATCTATCAGACCCACTGCATTATCTGAACTTACCTGGTCTTCCAGTGTACTGAAATAACTTTGATGCCGATTAGTTCCTTCAATATATTTTTGCATACTCCTTTTACTCAAAAATCATAAAGCGTTTGTGTACATTCACATTGTGTGTATATTTATATACCGGCAGATAGTTTTTTCACAAACTGTCGTTGTACGTCATCCTATTTGGACACAACGCAACAGTTAGTTGGACTCACCCTAAGACTTTGCCGACGCTGCCCATTCTATTTTTTAAAAACTTAAAATTTATTAACCTTAGGTATAGTAATTTTTTAACATTGATGCTACTTTCCCAAATTGATTAATCGGTTTAACCTTATCCATTTTTATTTTCCGATAAGTTATTGATATTCGTCTATCTCTAAATTTAATATTACCATTTACAATATCCTTTTTTCTTGGTGGCATTGAATGTAACCATTTGCTTCTTGCATCATCTTGCATAATATAAACTGACCGACGAGGAACCTCAACATCAACAACTTCTTTGTTTCTTGTAAATCGCAAAATGCAATCACTGCCAAGATTAACGCCACAAATCTGATTTTCAAAGTAGTTACGATCTTTATGTGGTCTAATTCCTTGCCCGGGTAGATATTGATTAATGATAACCTGATCAGGCTGATATTTCAAAAGTTTTTGTATGAAATATTTCGGTAGCGAGTTCATTAATTAATTTGGGAAGCGCAATGGGGTACTTAACTAAATCATAAGGGAATTCTAATTCATTTCTATATCCATAATATTGAAGTCTTCTATCGTAATCTACTATCCATGGTTGAGAATCTATCTCTCTTATCAAAGCATCTTCCATTGCATCATCAAAAATTGCTCATGCAGAAAAAAACCAAAAAGACCCATAAAAATATTAATTTTTTATATTTTTATTTTAATTCAAAAGAAAAAATTGGAAGCGTAAATCTATTTCTTTTGAGGCATATAATTTAAAAACCTCATATTCAATGCTGAATTGACATAAGTTCTATTAATACCTATTTGTGTAACTCTGCAGATAAAATTTATCATCCAATAAATCCTGTCTCTTTTCTTAATAATTAAAAAAATAAGATAAAAGACAACACGGCAGGGAGCTAAACCCACATTACCATTTCACTTCTCCACTATCCTCTTTATGCCAGTATTTTATAGCCCCGGCTTGTACATGAATCATAATTATGCCTTCTGTATCCACGCCGTCTTTAAACCATCTATTTAAAGACGGAACCCAATGATCTTTTAATTTATTTTTATTAGTTATTAAAGCACCGTTACCAGATATGGAAATATAAAACATGTCATCACCTTGAAATGAAAGGTTGACAACCTTATTCTCTTATATTTCCTTTATAACTTCTGCATTTTCATAACTAAAAAAATATGAGTTGCCGTCATATCTTACATCACCATTATTAGACATCGGCCTGCTTGTAAGCATTTGGCTGCCTGATAATGTTGTCATCATACAAATATCAAGCTTACTCATTTTTTTGCTAATGTCTTTAAGATTTAATTCTCCCATTATAATAAAGTTTAGGTAGCAGATTAACTTTTATCATTTTTATCATGTCCTTCCAGTTTCACCAGTTTGTTATATACTACGAATAACAAAAAAGGTGCAGCCCATTGCCCAACAAAAAAGCTTCGGGTTTTACTTCCTGCTAATTGTAAGTTTAAGGAAATTGCCATTGAACCTAATGCTGCCCATAAAAAAACATCTGATGGTAGTTTGGCTGTTTGTTCTTCAATTGTTTTAGCAAGTTTTCCTTCCTCGTGTTCTGAATTAGATGTGATTTGCTGATTTATAAATTAAAGATTAAATATTTTTAGCAACAACATTCCTGCCAGCTTAACACTTAACATCATTATTTGAAAACCCGCATAATCCAAATTATTAATACAGCGACCAAATTTTTGTATTTTCATTTATGCCTTCAATAAACTTTATTAGTCTTTCCTTGATATCCTGCTTCATCCCACATTTCAAAGCCTATGTGTCAGTTTAAAAGACATTCCCTATATATTGACAAAACCAAAATCATTACATCAGCTTTCCTTTGTTCATGTTTTAACGAGCCACATCATCGAACTAAAAGATTTTAGCGGTGCCTGCAACCAGCAAAATTTCCAGCTGGAAATTATTTGGTTTACAATTTGAATTACTTTTCTGTAACTAGTACTAAAATCCTATTCTCCTATTAATACGTAATAATCTATACCTGAGAAATAATTATATGAAACATATTGGCATTTTAGGAGGCGGGCCTGCAGCTTTGTTCTTACTAAAAAGACTGATAGAGCAAAACGGCAACTCCATTAAAATCACCATCATAGAAAAAACCAACCAATTGGGGGCAGGCATGCCCTACAGTAAACAAGGTGCCTGCAACGAACATGTTACCAATGTATCCGGCAACGAAATACCCGGTATGGTAACTTCTGTTGAAGAGTGGGTAAAAGAGGCCCCGGAGCATCTGCTGAAAAAATTCAACATCAATGAAAATAATTTTAATGATTATAAAGTATTGCCCAGGTTGTTTTTTGGTGAATATTTAAGTGCCCAGTTCAACTTATTGCTGGTGCAAGCGAAAGAAAATGGGATAATGGTAAATATTTTATACAACACTGAAGTACAAAATGTTTTTGATGATACAAGCACAGAAAAGGTAAATGTAATCACAAGTAAAGGTGAACATGAATTTGACAGGGTAGCCATTTGTACAGGGCACAACTGGCAAAAAAAATTTCGAAGGTACAGTGGAAGGCTGGTTTGATTCACCCTATCCTCCCTCTAAATTAATGGGTACAAATAATTATCCTGTAGCCGTAAGAGGAGCATCCCTCAGCGCCATCGATGCTATAAAAACACTCTCCCGCAATAATGGCTCGTTTACAAAAAATGAAAATGAAAAACTGCAATATCACCTCAACGACTTCGAGCCCAAATTTTAAAATAGTAATGCATTCATTACACGGGTTGATGCCGGCATTGCGTTTTCATCTGGAGGATACACGTCTTTCCCCCGAGGCTGCACTAACCCCTTCAGAGATCCAGGAACTCAAAGATGCCAATGGCGGGTATGTACCCCTTGATCACCTGTTTGAAAATAAATTCAAGTCATCTATAAAAGAGAACCGCCCCGAATTTTATGAAAAGATAAGGGATATGAATATGGAGGCGTTTGTAGAATACACACTTGCACTTCGTGAAAAGCTGGATGCATTTCAATTGATGAGGGCCGAATATGCAGAGGCAGAAAAATCTATCCGGAGAAAAGAATCCATCTTTTGGAAAGAAGAACTGGGATCATTGAGTTATATAATAAATTACCCTGCTAAACATTTTTGTGCGGAAGATATGCTGCGGTTTAAAAAAGTTTTAATGCCATTGATCTCCATCATTATCGCCTACGTACCCCAAAGTTCGTGCGATGAATTATTGGCCCTGCACGATGCCGGTATATTAAGTTTAACCCCTGTGGATGAAAAAAGCAGCGTTGTGCCCGGGGATATAGGAGGTGCAGTTTACCGTCACTTTGATGAAGAAGGGAAAGAGCATACTAACATTACCAATTATTTGTAGACGCTGTTGGGCAGCCGGCTTTTGATTACGGCAATTTTATTTTTAAGGGATTGATAGAAAGTGAAACGGTAAGCCCCGCCAGGCTTAAATTTAAAGAGACAGAGAATGGCAAAGCCGAAAAAGAAAAAGCAATTGACAGCGTGGAGAGAATGGATACCGGCATTTATTATTTAAAAGTACCGGGCATAAGCATCAATGATCATTACCAGGTACTTGACAGGTATGGTGCAGCAAATGAACGGATCTATTTAATGGCTGTTCCTTACATGGCTGGTTTAAATCCTGATTTTTCCGGACTGGATTTTTGTGAAGCAGCATCCGTTAAAATTGCAAACTCCCTATTAAAAAAAGAAGTTGCAATTTAAATTACTGATCTGTGTAAGGTGGCGCCCATTTGTCAGCATTATCAATTCTAAAATAACCCAGGTGAATTTCATCCTCAATAATTTCCCCTTCCTTCTTAATTAATTGTAAACTGTATCTCTCTTTTGCCTGTGCAGGTAAAATTTCATTGATGGAATGAATGTCGTCTACGTCAACTCCATATTTGTCGTCAATGTGTGAGTTGGCCCCCTTAAAACCTGTATGCCGGTAAAACGCAGTTTTTTTTGATTGGGATATGGCCTGGCCTTTATCATTGGCTGCTACCAACATTTTATAATGATACTCTTCAAACTCATTTTTTTTATACCCCCCGAGATTGATAAAAAAAAGCTGAGCCTCGCTGGCCAAATAACTTTTTTCGACCACAGTTACCGCATACCCGTCAACCGTATTTACTTCCCGCCAGGCATCAAGATGTACTTTACCCATTGCTTCAGGCCAAAAGGCTACCACTTCAGGCAAAAGTTCCCGTATGTTTTTTGCAATACCAAAAAAAACATCGTGCTGCTCAGTGTGGCGGCCCGCTGGTGAGCAACCAACGAGGATCATAAATAATTTAGGCATATAATTAAATCTGTCCGCAAAATTAGATCATCAAATAATACTTTACCAAAAAGGTTATGCAACTATGTAATTATTACTCGTAAATTTTTTGTTTATGCTCTGAATAAAATATTTTTCGTTTAGACTTTGGCAACACTTTCATGACCACTTCACTTCCATCGACAGCGAACTCCTGTTGGTAAACAGCAAAACTTGTGTTCTTGCCTTTGGTTGAAAGTTCTTTATAGAACAACTTTGCATATTTGACTACTTCCTTAATAAGCCTGGTAATTTTTGCACCGGGTATTTTACCCCCAATACTTAATGGATGTATACCCGCCCTGTATAAAGCTTCATTTCTTATTTTATTGCCACTGCCTGCAAATATCTTTTGATCCATCAGGATGTCATCTATGGTTTTCTCTGCCTGAACTTTTAATAACCCTTTTATGTATGACGTATCAAATTCGACGCTTAAAATATCCACACGCCAATCATATACTTCCGCTAAGGGATTATCAATTTTTTCTGCTTTAACTACATAGCCATTTGTCTCTCCTTTGGCAAATTCCAAATAAAAAGAACGATTCACCTTTTTGCGTTCATCTACTAATATATCGCCAAATAATCCCAGGTGAACTTTTACAGTGCCTTTGTTAAATAAGAATAATAAATGCTTGCCCCAGGTTTGTATGTCTAAAAATTTTTTTCCGTTTATCCATTGGGTTGGCATAGGCCCGTATCCGCCTGCCTACTTAACTATTTTACCAATAAAGGGTTTCAATTGATTTTTTAAATACAATATCGAGGGTCCTTCAGGCATATAATATGGGTTGCTAATAGATAATTCTAATAACATTGCAATGCTCAAGCCAAAGAATATAGAAGAGGCTCTCCTTTGCCATCGTTGGCGTTCCACCGTAAAGCCATCGCATTGGGATCACCTAGAAATCACCCCAAGATCAGACTATTATCTGATTAAAAGAGTATGCTAGGTCTGCCAAATCGGGAGTGCTCACAAAACATTCTGTGAATAATTAATTAAATTAAACCATATGGCGTGGGCATAAACCAATATATTTAGTAATTTTATGCTAAATATTTGAGCAACTATGAATGCTGACCGGATAACCGAAAAACTTATCCATACTTGCCGATGCTGCTAAGTATGATGTAAGCTGCTCCAGCAGTGGTAGTGACAGAAAAAATAAAAACAAAGGTTTGGGCAATGCAAGCAATGGAATTTGCCATGCCTACACCGAAGATGGCCGTTGTGTTTCTCTGTTAAAAATACTACTTACCAATCACTGCATTTTTGATTGTGCTTATTGCGTAAGCCGCAAAAGCAACGATATAAAACGTGCTGCCTTTACCGTTCAGGAAGTGGTTGACCTTACCATAAATTTTTATCGCCGAAATTATATTGAAGGATTGTTTTTAAGTTCAGGCATTTTTAAAAATGCAGATTATACAATGGAACGGCTGGTGCTGAGTTGCAAAAAAACTTACGGACAGAACATAAGTTCAATGGATACATTCATTTAAAAACAATTCCCGGTGCAAGTGAAGAATTGATGAAGGAAGCAGGGTTTATGCCGACAGGCTAAGCATCAATGTTGAAATGCCAACAGAAAAAAGTCTTGCATTACTGGCGCCGGATAAAAAGCGGGAAGATATGATCAAGCCGATGGAGTATTTAAAAACAGCCATCATTCAAAATAAAGAAGAGAAAAAACTATTTAAGAAAGCGCCATTGTTTGCACCTGCAGGACAAAGCACACAAATGGTGATTGGCGCCACACCCGAAACTGATCTGGAAATACTTTACCTGGCAAATGAATTTTATAAAAAGATGAACTTGAAACGGGTTTATTATTCAGGCTATGTGCCTATAAGCAATGATAACCGGTTGCCGGCAATTGGTACACCTGTGCCGATGATTCGCGAAAACCGTTTGTACCAGGCCGATTGGCTGATGCGTTTTTATGGTTTTAAAGTGAATGAAATTGTTGACAGAGAAAATCCTTTGCTGGATATGGATATTGATCCAAAACTTAGCTGGGCCTTACGTAATCTTCATCTGTTTCCGCTGGATATTAACAAAGCAGATTATCAATTGATCATGCGTGTGCCGGGTATTGGTATTCAATCTGCAAAAAAAATATGTGCTGCAAGAAAATTCAGTCGAATTAACTGGGATCATTTAAAAAAGATTGGTATTGCTATTAACCGGGCAAAATATTTTATTACATGCAGATAGTATGATTTGAAAAAAAAGATTGGCAACCATGGCAAATAAAACAATTCATTTTAGCAGAAGGCAACAGTAAATACAAACCTAATTTTTCACCGCAGCTAAAAATGTTTTAGATGGATATGGTTGTGTATGATGGCAGCTTTGAAGGGTTGCTTACAGCGGTTTTTGAAGTGTATGAATACAAATTTAAAAATCCATGATCTATCCTGGAAGGAAATGCCAGGAGCAGTTTGTTTGGAACACATCATGGTTAATACCGATACTGAAAAAAGTGAAAGAGTATGGAGAAACTGGAAATGAAACTTTCCAAGATTTCCTTGAAACAATTGTATAAAACTTTTTAAGCGAGATAAAGATATTGAAAATCATTTCTTCGGTATATACAATATGTTATTGCTTCAAAATATAGTGTGGAAAATGATTACAGTCATCCGGATGTTTTGATGGTGAAAGCAAACCGCAAAAAAGGTTGACAGGGAAAAACATCGCATGGAAGCATTTGTGCGATTCCATTAACCAAAGATCAATTGTATTATGCCATCATTCAGCCTGATTATAATGTACTGCCATTGATCAGCAATCATTTTGAAAAGCGGTATGCAGATCAGCGCTGGCTGATCTATGATAGCAAAAGAAAGTATGGATTGTATTACGATCTTGAAAAAGTAGAAGAAGTTTAAATGAATTTTGAAACGATCTGAATAACAAAGATGCATTAAAAGCTATCTATGATGAAAAGAAGAACTATATCAAAAATTATGGCAGCAATATTTCAGCAGTGTGAATATCGCAGCAAGAAAAAATATGAAGCTGCATATTCAGCATATGCCTAAACGATATTGGAAATATTTGGTGGAGAAGAAGTGAAGCAAATTGACTCATAAGAAAAAGGTAAAGGATGGTAAAGGATTAAGTAAGTTGAAGATAATATACATTGATTTTAAGGTCCCTGCAGGATTTCCTTCTCCTGCATTGGATTATATGCAGAAACGAATAGATCTAAATGAGGAACTGATTAAACATCCACTTTCTACATTTATTATTGAATGCGAAGGAACATCAATGATAGATGCATTTATTCCACCAAAAGCACATTTACTTATTGATAGAAGCCTGACTCCAAAGAATGGAGATATAGTGTTGGCTGTGATTGATGGAGAATTTACAGTTAAGTATTTAAGAAAGAATAAGAATACTTGTTGGCTTGTACCGGCGAATAAAAAGTATAAAGAAATAGAGATCACAAGTGATATGGATTTTATTGTGTGGGGTGTGGTTATATCAATTCTCATTAATCCAAATGATGTAAAATGTTTGCGCTGATCGATTGTAATAATTTTTATGCAAGTTGTGAGCGACTGTTTCAGCCAAAGCTGAATAATAAGCCTGTCGTAGTATTAAGTAACAATGATGGATGTGTAATAGCCAGAAGTGATGAAGCAAAAGCTTTGGGAATTGTTATGGGTACACCGGCCTACATGAGCGAAAAGTTATTCAGGGAAAATGATGTTCATGTTTTCAGCAGTAATTATACTTTGTATGGTGATATGAGCGAGAGAGTGATGAAAATACTTTCCTTATTTATTCCAAGGATGGAAATTTATTCCATTGATGAGGCATTTCTGGATATGAGCGAACTTGAATATTCAGATTTGCTTGCTGGGGATTACAATAAGAAAAACGGTTATGCAGCATACCGGCATACCTGTAACTATTGGAATAGCACCAACCAAAACGCTGGCTAAAATGGCAAACCGGTATGCTAAAAAGAAGTATAAAGGAGTAGGCGTTTTTTATGCAGCGAATCAAAGGTTAATGAAATGCTGGGTTTTACAGACGTTGAAGATATTTGGGGAATTGGAAGACAGTATGCACTATTGTTGAGAAAAAACGGTTTTAAAACCGCGAAGGATGTTGTGAATATTCCGGCAGACTGGATCCGTGAGAATTTGACCGTTGTGGGTTTGCGCATGTGGAAAGAGTTAAGGGGTGTGCCTTGTATTGAATGGGAGTTCGAACCTAAAAAGAAAAAAAATATTTGTACAAGCCGTTCCTTTGGGTCACTGACTAATGACTACTCTATCGTAAAAGAAGCCGTAAGCAATTATGCGGCTGCATGTGCAGTAAGCTTCGTAAAGAACAATCTGTATGCAGATCAGTGAATGTATTTATATCTACCAATCCGCATAAAATGGAGCACAAACAATATAGCCATTCCATTACGATACAATGTGAAACACCCACAAGCCTTACCAGTGAAATTATTGGTTATGCGTTGATGGGGTTGGAAATAATTTTTAAGCAAAAGACTATTACTATATGAAGTGCGGTGTAATGGTTTTAAACCTTGTTCCTGAAGAAATGGTGCAATTAAATATTTTTGATAAGCGAGACAGAACAAAAGATAAAGTACTGGCAAAAGTTATGGATGCTGTAAACAATGAAATGGGAAAGGATACCCTCAGGATGGCTGTGCAAAGATTTGACAGGAGATACCGTCTACGGGCAGAAAAATTAAGCAAAAAATATACGACCGATTTCAAAGAAATACTTAAGGTAAAAATCTGATGTTCAACCCATTTTCAAAATTCGAGGAAAAGTTTATACCCACTTTTCGAAAAGTGAAAAAACGGTACCTGGTTTCCCAAACATTTAGCCGGTGATAAAGAAGCTGATAGACAAAACATGCCTGATGCTTACGCATTATGAAGATAAAGGCTTGGCGAAAATTCATTTTAATGCAGTTTCCTTTGATAAATTCGCATCAATAATTGATTTGGAAAAAGATAAGCACAGGGAAAAACTTGTTAGAAATGCTAGACCCTCAATCGAATTATATAGTTTATTCATCACTTACAATCGATCCAAAAGAAGTTAAAAATTTATCGGATGATTCTATAAAGACAAAGTTCAAAGTTTTATAAACAAGAATACGAACTGGAGGATCAGCAGGGAATATACTGTGAAACCGAAACTGGAAATTACCTTTGGAGAACTATATGTAGTTTTAAAATATGGAACGCAAACAATGCGTGTAAAACTGGAAGAACTCGAAAACGTATTTAAATATGTGTTATCATATTGCATTTGAAGTAAACCTTGAAAGTATAAAAGATTATTTTCCTGATCTTGTTATCGATCCGCAACTGGAAATGAATTTTCCCAAAGCCGCATATATAAATGGATTTGATCATGGATTTCAGCCTGCTATGCTTACCGGAAGAAAAGATGGCAAAAAACATTTAGCCGCAATGATGTGGGGCTTTTTACCCAACGGAATTAAAAATTATGAAGCCGCTGAACGTTTCTGGAATGGTTATAAGGATGAGAATGGAAAATGGAATACCGGGTTTATTACGCTAAATGCAATGGGTGAGGAATTACTGGAAAAACGATTATATAAAGATGCTGCACTAAACCGGAGATGTATTTTGTTTGTAGATGGGTTTTATGAGTGGCATCATTATTTTCCGATGGGTAAAAAAGGCCAAAGACTCAAAACCGCCGTAAAATATCCGCATCATATTTTTTTAAAAAATAACCCACTGCCATTTATCATGATAGCGGGAATTTGGAACCCATGGAAGCATGAAGAGATAAATAAAGAAACCGGAGAAATTGAAACTATCACCACGCCGACCTTCGCGGTAGTAACGACCAAGGCAAATGCGTTGATGGCTAAGATCCATAACTCCAAGCAAAGAATGCCAACAATATTAACGAGGGAACTTGCAGAAGAATGGATCAGCGATGGCTATGCGAGGAACGGATTAATGAAATTGCAACCTACCAATATCCTGCAGAACAAATGAGTGCCCACACTATTCCAAAAGATTTCCAGGAAATAAATATTCCCAAAGCAAGGCATACTTACCCCGAATTTCAAAGGGATTTTAGTCAAGAGATAATAGTAGGGTAAACTATTTCACCGCCCTTATTTTTCTTCCCCAGCCGAGCCGTTGTTTGATATTATGACCAACAACGGAAGCCAGCCAAAAATTCGCTGCAATATTTATAAGGTCAAATGAAAGTGCAACAAATAAAAAAATTTGCACATTCATTAATCTTTAACTTCTAAATAAACTTTATATGCTTTACTGTATAGGTTTTTTGCCTTACCAATAATAGGTACTTCCATAATTCCTGCAAATAAAATAGCACAACACATTAAAGTTTAACTTCTCCATTGTCGTCTTCATGCCAGTATTGTATTACCTCGGCTTGTACATAAATCATTATTATGCCTTCTGTATCCACGCTGAGGTTACGGGTTTCACCTGGCAAGGCGCACAAAGCCGCACACACAAGAGCCAACCTTGCAACGAGCCTGCCTTGTTCCAACGCTTCCGGGACACACCCTGCTTCGGTGGACACATACTTTCAATTCAAGTTACCAAGACGAAGGGCGAACATACAGTCGAGTAAGCAAGGGGGATTTCACCCCCTGCTCACAGAACCGGGACGCCTAACCTCTCGATTCATACCTCGGCTCTTCAAGATGCTTCTTTCAATCAGTAAGCGGGACATACACTCCAATGGGCAAACAACCCGGGCTGCATCTTATACAAAGTATTAAGCCATCGGCTCTTGTGCAATGCATCCGCTTGTTCCATTTGCCACCACTTTTCAAGTCGTCTGTTCCACAAAGCGCCATAGGTCATTCAGATCTCTTTTGATAAAGTAACATTAGTAGTTTTGCCATCCTCTCATTCAAAAGATTCGCCACCACATATATAATCCGTTCGGGGTATGCAGTTTGAGACTACGTAGCGTATCCAGATACCCGATAAATACAGTTTTAAAAGTACCTGCGGGGCATATGGGCGACCGGCCTTCGCTTTTATGTATGATTTACTGAACCCTAATTTTTCTAAATTCAGCTTGTCAATAAAAGCATCAATCAGAAGTACTGCATTATCTGTACTTACCTGTTCTTCCAGTGTACTGAAATAACTTTGATGGCGATTGGTTCCTTCAATATAATTTTGCATACTCCTTTTACTCAATAATCATACAGCGTTTGTGTTCATTCACATTGTGTGTATATTTATAGAGCGCCAGCGAGTTTTTTCACAAACTGCCGTTAGCGGTCATTGTAGCGACACCCAAACCGACAGAAACCTCAAAACACTTCTTCTTTTATTAAATAATTGAAAAAAAATTGTGTAACTCAAAAGTTACGCATATATTTGTAACCTGAAAGTTACATAAACAAAAAAGTAAACAATTATGCAGACAGAAATTAAAAACGAATGGATTTATGAGCAATCACCAAACGAAGTTTGGAAATACCTCACCCAAGCAGATTTAATTGCTCTTTGGCTAATGCCAAATAACTTTATACCAATTCTTGGACACGATTTCCAGTTCCAAACAAAACCAATTCCAAGTCTTGATTTGGATGGAATTTTCCATTGTAAGCTGCTTGAAATAATTCCGTTTCAAAAACTTATTTACAGTTGGAAAGGCGGTTCTGGTAATGGTGTTTTTTCACTCGACACAATAGTTGAGTGGAATTTAGAAAAATATGGCAATGGCTCAAAATTGTTGTTAAAGCACTCTGGTTTCAAAGAAGCCAACTTTGCAATCTTCACAGGAATGACTGATGGTTGGCAAAAAAATATTCAAAAAATGTTTAACCACCTAAACAAGAGCAACAATGGCAACACCAACTCTTGACACTTTTCAGGTAATAGCGGACCCAAGTCGCAGACAAATACTGCACTTACTTACCAAGGACAGTTACAACATAAACAGTTTAGCTGAAAATTTTGAAATGAGCCGACCAGCAGTTTCTAAACATATCAGCATTTTGCAAACAGCAGGTTTTATAACCATCAATGAAATCGGCAGAGAACGTTATTGCACTTTAAACCAAAACGGTTTTATTGAACTGCGTAATTGGATAAATTACTTTGATAAGTTCTGGACATCAAAACTAAATAAACTTGAAACCACTTTAAACAAAAAAACAAAAAATTGATTAACAAAAATATTAAAATATGACAACTCAAGATTATTCAGCAACACTTTTGGTTGCCCAGGACAAAACGACAACTTTCAATTCAATTAAAAATTTTCGTGGTTGGTGGAGTGAACAAATTGAAGGAGAAACCGACAAACTCAATGAAGTATTCTTCTACCATTACAAAGACATCCATCTATGTAAAATAAAACTCATAGAATTAGTTGCTGACAAAAAATTAGTGTATCAAGTGGTGGACAATCAATTTAATTTTACGAAAGATAAGAGCGAATGGACAAACACTAAACTTATCTTTGAGATTTCGACTGAAGGTAACGAAACAAAAGTAAATTTTACACACGAAGGTTTAGTGCCAGAATATGAATGTTATGAAATCTGCAAAGACTCTTGGGGAGGCTACATCAAAAAAAGCCTTTACAACTTAATAACTACGGGCAAAGGACAACCTAACCCTAAAGACAGTGATAGTTTTGATACCGAGGTGGTGAAAAAATGGGGCTTAAAATAAAACGGTAAAAAGACAACGAACCGCTAACATGAACTGTGTTAAAAACCAAACAATTTTCTTGTTTTTTTATGGTTTTGGTGAACAATAATCAGGCTGATACAAGCTGTTGTTTTTTATCCCGATAGTTATCGGGACAAACACCAGTTTTAATAATTTATTAAAGACTGCTATTAATGCCTGTTTTCCGGTTTTTTCCTTTGCTCTTAAGCGGTCATACAATTTTTTACAGGCCGTATTTGTTTTCATCGCATTCATGCTACACATGTATAATACATCCCGTAAGTTTTTACCGCCTCATTTATAGATCCTGGGCTTGCCCTGGATACTGCTGCCAATGCAATACTGCGTAGGGATCAGACCCTCGACTGCTCTCTTTTTCGAGCTTACGGCTGCTGCGTATTTTATTGAGGTCCCATATAAATACAGTTTTAATAGTACCCGGGTGCATACGGCGGCCGACCTTCGCATTTATGTATGATTTTACTGAATCCTAATCTTTCTAAATCCAGCTTGTCAATAAAAGCATCAATCAGACGTACTGCATTATCTGAACTTACCTGGTCTTCCAGTGTACTGAAATAACTTTGATGCCGATTCGCTCCTTCAATATAGTTTTGCATACTCCTTTTACTCAAAAATCATACGGTGTTTGTGTTCATTCACATTGTGTGTATATTTATATACCAGCAGATAGTTTTTTCACAAACTGCCGTTAGCTGCCATTTAACCTATGCCGAATTTCACTGTTTCACTTCTTTATTACATATGACAGGCTTGCTCTCAAATACTCAGATGCTTCACCGAAATATCCTCGACTAGAACCCGATCTGTCACTTGTATCACAATTTGAAAACCAAATTTATAGAGTGCTACATTCACCGACAGTATAAGACGCTTTGCCAATCCGTACGGCTACAACCTTCTCCATTTCCGCCTCAGATTCAACAGCTTGAAGCTTGTTTATCGTATATAACATTTTAGCTTTCGGGATACCCAAAATTCTCGACCTTCACACAAAAAATCTTTACAGTTGGCGCAACCTTCCTTTTTGGACATGTCAAAGATAGTATTACTCTGTGAAAGCGAACATTTAATATCTCTAAAGCATTAAAACTACTAAAAGATCACCCTAAAGCAATCCTTTCGATTTTATGGAACCATTCAAATTCATAGTACCCAATTTCCTTTAGACAGGTGATTCCTAACCAACGAAATGATACCGACTAGTCGATGAACGAGCTCGCGCAATTCTCAAATCTATACGAGACTTTCTCAAACCAGACTCGACCGTATCGCCTTGGTTTGTATTTCCATTTTCCGAGATAGATGACCTTAACCGAATCTATTTTGATAAAATGTCAAGAATAGCCTGCCGTTTAAGTTATCCGAAAAATCATGGATGAAGATGGCATTCGTCCAAGAATGGTAATTGGGTTCCTCGATTATTAAACGGCTGCTAGTCGAGTAAGCAAGGGGGATTTCACCCCCTGCTCCTCACAGAACCGTACGTGAACCTCTCGATTCATACGGCTCTTCAAGATGCTTCTTTCAATCAGTAAGCGAGACATACACTCCAATGGCAAACAATCGCGGCTGCACCTTATACAAGGTATTAAGCCATCTGCGGCTCTTCTGCAAATTCATCCGCTTGTTCCATTTACACCACTTTTCAAGTCGTCTGTTCACAAAGCGCCATAGGTCATTCAGATCTCTTTTGATAAAGTAACAGTAGTAGTTTTGCCATCCTCTCACTAATGGATTCAAAAGATTCGCTACCACATATATACTACCCGTTCGTATGCAGTTCGAGGCTGCGTATCTTATTGAGATACCCATATAAATACAGTTTTAAAAGTACCTGCGGGGCATATGGCCGACGGCCTTCACTTTTATGTATGATTTTTCTGAATCCTAATTTTTCCAAATCCAGCTTGTCAATAAATGCATCTATCATACGCACTGCATTATCTGAACTTACCTGGTCTTCCAGTGTACTGAAATAACTTTGATGCCGATTAGTTCCTTCAATATATTTTTGCATACTCCTTTTACTCAATAATCATACAGCGTTTGTGTTCATTCACATTGTGTGTATATTTATATACCGGCAGATAGTTTTTTCACAAACTGACGTTACAAGCCATTTTTAACCTTATGCGAAAATTTCTAACTGTTTTCATTTTTTCCTTTTTTACACTGACAACATTTGCACAGAACAATATGCGACCGCTTGACCAATAAATCAACAAGACCGAACCAGGTTGGTCACTTGTTCAAGAATGGATTAGCAAAGCCAAAAACATAGTAGAAGTGCTTCCTTGCGACACGACAAAAGCAAAAGACGCTTTGTACAAAACCCAAGTGACAACCCGTTCACCAATGGGTGCTATCATTTATTCAACAGGTGGACTGCTTGTTGACGGTGGATGGATACGCATTTTAGGTTCCGGAAACACAAAACTCAATCGGACACTTCCCGACTGGAACAAAGGAAAATCGTTTAAACAGTTTGGCGAACAACCTTCCTTTTTGTTCAGTCGCCGACGATGCGGCAGGTGGATTTTTCGCTGTCAATGGCGGAACGTTTGGAAGTGATGCTGGAAAGGTTTACTATTTGTCACCCGACAACATTGAATGGGAGCCATTGGATTTGAGTTATACAGAGTTTTTAAATTTCTGCTTCAACGGCGACTTGACTGACTTCTATAAAGAGCTTCGCTGGAATGGCTGGAAAATAGAAGTTGCGAAACTGGACGGCAACATGACTTACAATTTCTTTCCATATTTGTAGACAAAAGAAGGTAAGGACATCAACAAAGTGTCAAGAAAGCCTATTCCAGTTGAGGAACAATTTAGCTTTACGTTGGACATGCGCAAACAGCTTGGGCTGACGAAAAACGGCTTGTAGTCGAGTAAGCAAGGGGGATTTCACCCCCTGCTCCTCACAGAACCGTACGTGAACCTTTCCATTTAGGTTTGACTGACCAAAAGCCCACATCGGCTTGACAATCTTTGTTCAACTTTTGCACAAGTTTTTGTTCTTTGGTTTTTCAATTTAGCATTTGTATCGGGTGAACTTTTGCTCAAGTCATAAGCAAGCAAACACAGCACACAGTTTAACAATCACTGCAACCTAGACTTTAAAAAGCTTTTGAGCAGCACGACACTATAACGACAAAATAAATAAAAAATTGAAAAGATTAATTGACAGACCGCTGTTTCACGTTGCATTTTAATTTGTTGGGTCTTTTTATTTCTGTGTGTTTCTCATAAAGTAGCACTCAATCTATATTTAGCTGGACCTGGACTTGATATGTTAGTGTTGCTGTTATCTATTCTTTCAATCACTGATTTATTCATTAGAACTTTGGTAAAGAAGGACATAACGGAATATTGTCAAAAATTATTATTATCTATTGTTCATATCTTAGGAGTAGCCGTTATATTTTGGTGGATGAACCAACCATCTTGACAATATATAACGCAAAGAAAAATTTAAAGTGCATTTGTTTTTAGTTGCTGCTTTCGGTGGACACAGAAACGTTTAGTAATTCAAAAAAGCACTATAGATTTTAGCAGTGACAGTTTTAAAACAATACGTTCTTTACAAAAATCAAGCACCCAATTCCCGACACGAAGAAGTACGGCACATAGTCGAGTAAGCAAGGGAACTTCACCCCCGTCCTCCACAGAACCGTACTTGAACCTCTCGATTCATACGGCTCTTCAAGATGCTTCTTTCAATCAGTAAGCGGGACATACACTCCAATGGCAAACAATCCGGCTGCATCTTATACACGGTATTAAGCCTTCGGTGGCTCTTGTACAAATTCATCCACTTGTTCCATTTGCACCACTTTTCAAGTCGTCTGTTCACAAAGCGCCACAGGACTGAAATAACTTTGATGCCGATTCGTTCCTTCAATATATTTTTGCATACTCCTTTTACTCAAAAATCATACGGCGTTTGTGTTCATTCACATTGTGTGTATATTTATATACCGGCAGATAGTTTTTTCACAAACTGTCGTTAGCGGCCATTCGGCTACAGTCGTTAAATCACAATCTTTTAATACATCGCCATGACTTTGGCTTATAAAATATCCAACATTGTCTTTTTGACGAACTTGTGCCTAGTAATAGGTTGGACTATTACTCTTCTCATGGGGCATTTCTTCAATTTGTGAATTCACATCCAATGATTATGAAAATGTTTTTTTTGGAGTAGGGATTTTTAGTTATCCTGCATTAATTTTTACATTCATTCTCAAAAATTCTTTCAAAACATCTAAGTGGTCCAATGTTGTAGGCGGTTTAATAGGGGGATTCATCTTGTCTTTGTTTTTCTTCTTTCCTTATTGGCATTGCTTCGTCTTCAAATATAGTGTTCCCGAAGTACCTCGATAGACACCCTCTGTGAATAAAAGCAATGTTAAGCTCACAATCGTTGAAAACACTTATAGTTGCGGAGACACCGACAGTTCGCCTGCTACAAAAAATACTTTTAAGCTAAAAATGTTGACGTCTTTTTTAGCCAAGGTTTCAATGAGTAGAAATATCCAGCTTTCGACGAAAAAGAATGGTTAACAGTGACACAGATAAACGGCCGCTAACAACGGCTTTCTACTATGCTGGCTGACGCAATAACATTCAGCATACATCCGCTTATCACCTTCATTTCCGCCTCACGAAACGCAGTTGAACATTGGAATTTATCGTATACTTTGGTTCTTTATTCGGCTTTTAGTACCGGGCTAGACGTAACGCTGAAGCCCAGCACAGCAGAAAGCCGAGGAACGTTATGGGCAATTAGTTCCAACACTTCAATATGGGAATAGGACGAAGAGAATTTTTAAGGTTAACAGCTTTGGCATTAGCGGGACCCACAATTGACCCGTTACAAATTCAGTTGCCGTTAATGACAATGCCTACGTAAATCAAAGATTATTGCATTCTGTGTTACAAGCCGCAACACTGGGGTTTCATATCTCTAAAGCACTTCGGAAAACTTAAATCAGATCACAGTAATCGGACATGTTTGGATATGACAACAGACGAGATATGGAATGACTTCAGTAACCTGTTGTGGCAACAAAATACTATCAAGACAAACCTGAACAACGTGGTATTTTATCGCCGACCATCACTTCAAATGTCTACACCCAAAACTGAACTTCCAGACTTGGTGATTACTAACCTTTGAAGAATTGATACCGGTATGTCGCATTATGGCAATTCTCAAATTCTGTACAGACTTCAGAGTTACACCAGAATATGACCGATATCGCCTATGCGGATTGTCAAATTCCTCGAGTTTTCCGCAGAGTATAAGTTTGACCATGTTGACCGAAAAAAAACCTCTATTAGTTGAGCTCAAAGTTCTGAAAGCTGAACATAATAGCTTGCACTATGACTTTAAGTTGCCATCAATCTAAAGCTCAAAATCAAATTGCAGACTTAGAGTTTGCCAAGATTAATTAGACGATTAATTTAATATAACTGCTCCTAGTCGAGTAAGCAAGGGGCATTTCACCCTCCTCACAGAACCGTACGTGAACCTCTCGATTCATACGGCTCTTCAAGATGCTTCTTTCAATCAGTAAGCGGGACATACACTTCAATGGGCAAACAAACCAGGCTGTAACTTATACAAGGTATTAAGCCATCGGCGGCTCTTATACAAATTCATCCGCTTGCTACATTTGCACCAATTTTCAAGTCGTCTGTTTACAAAGCGCCATAGGTCGTTCAGATCTCTTTTGATAAAGTAACAGTAGTAGGTTTGCCATCCTCTCACTAATGGATTCAAGAGATTCGCTACCACGTATATACTACCCGTTCGGGTATGCAGTTTGAGGCTGCGTATCTTATTGAGATACCCATATAAATTCAGTTTTAAAAGTACCTGGGGGGCATACGGCCGACGGCCTTCGCTTTTATGTATGATTTTTCTGAATCCTAATTTTTCCAAATCCAGCTTGTCAATAAATGCACCTATCAGACGCACTGCATTATCTGTACTTACCTGTTGTTCCAGTGCACTGAAATAACTTTGATGCCGATTCGTTCCTTCAATATATTTTTGCATACTCCTTCTACTCAAAAATCATACGGCGTTTGTGTACATTCACATTGTGCGTCTATTTATAGAGCGCAGATAGTTTTTTCACAAACTGACGTTGCCTGCAAGCTTATTATGACACCCTATGACATGCACAAATTGACCAAAGGAACTATTTCGGACTCACTCGACTGTAGCTTGCGGCTGGGACAGACACTCATTAAGTGACACTATTGCTGTTTACTTTGACGAGAAATAAACTGGTACAAAGTTTTGAATTACAGCTGGGGCTATCTTGAATACGACACTGACATATATACCAGCGACAGAATATTTCTTCTTCGACTAAAACTGTAAGGGGAAAAGAGACAACAGCTACTGTTCAGATTTGAAAATCAAATATCCAATTTGGCTCTTTTCAAGGGCGGCATTCTTATGACAACAAAAGAAACCTATTACTTTATTAAAATCCTCAGACGAATAAGGTGAAATAAGAACTTACGATGATATTGATAATTGGATCTCTAGCCTATATATCAAGTTGCCGCCTAATTACCTTTCAGTGGCTGGAAGAACAGCTATCGCAAAAGCGATTTAAAGTAAATGTGAAAGAAGGAGACATAGTTGCCTTTCGGATTGCTTATGGTGAATATGGATTTGCAAGAAGATTATTGGACATATTTTTCTGAAAAGAAAACAAGTGACATTATCAGACCTGAGCTTTATTGGGTTCACCCTTGATCATTACTTTTAGCTCCTATGCTTTTTTGCTGACACAATAGACATCAATATTGATGAGCTTATAAAAAAGAAGACTTTACCTACTATGCATCTTTGACCTTGACGTTTATCGTGGGGAACATGCCAATATTGGACACAGACCTCTAGTGAATCTGATTGGCGAAATACCTTTTCCTAACAATAAAACAACGTCTGTCACTATTCCATATACAAAGACCGACATTGAAACTTTTATTGCGACGGAGAACAACTAAGCAGACGAAAGCCCAGGCAGTCGAGTAAGCAAGGGGGATTTCACCCCCTGCTCCTCACAGAACCGTACGTGAACCTCTCGATTCATACGGCTCTTCAAGATGCTTCTTTCAATCAGTAAGCGGGACATACACTCCAATGGGCAAACAAACCTGGCTGCATCTCTATTGAACCTCCTGTAATTATTTACTCCACCTCTCTTAATATGGAAGTTGTAGATTTACTTTATCAAAAAGGAGCCCATTATTATATTTGTAAGCCAGGTGAATATGATAAATTAAAAAAAGTAATTTTAGAAGCGGTTACACTCATATCACAAAAAAAATTAACTCAACCTGCAAGAGATAAATTTATACTTCAACCATAAGTAATGTTTATATGAGCAATAAAAATTCTGACTATTATTTTCTTAGAGGAGGTGGAGAGATGGGTGCTCTGATAAGAGCAAAAGATTGGAGTAAAACATCTTTAGGCGACCCTGCAGACTGGCCTCAAAGCCTTCGCACCATGGTTGCCGTAATGCTTGATAACCCCTTTGGCATGTATATAGCCTGGGGCAGCGAATACATTCAGCTTTACAATGATGGTTATCGCCCCATCCTTGGAGCTACCAAACATCCCCAGGCATTGGGTATCAGCACACGGGAAACATTTTCAGAAATATGGCACATCATAGAATCCATGTTTGATGGAGTGATGAAAGGGAAAGCTGTTGGTTTTCCTGATTTGATGTTACCCTTAAACAGGAACGGGTTTGTAGAAGAATGTTATTTCGATTTTTCTTATAGCCCGATAAGAAAAGACAATGGAGAAGTAGGCGGAGTTTTGGTTACAGTTATCGAAACCACTAACAAAAAGAAAACGGAGGAAAGCTTAAAGGAAAGCAATGAGCGTTTTCGCAACACCATGAAACAGGCTCCCGTTGGTATTACCATTTTACGCGGACCTGAATACATCGTAGAAATGGCGAATGATGCCTACCTGCAATTGGTAGATAAAAAAGAAGCTGACTTTGTAGGAAATCCGTTGTTTACCTCCTTACCCGAAGTAGAAGAATCAGTTCATTCCTTGCTGGATAATGTATTAAACACCGGTGTGCCCTATCACGGAAACGAAGTGCCTATACCTGTCAACCGGTATGGTAAGCAGGATATAGGCTATTTCGATTTTATCTGGCATCCCACTAAAAGAGGAAGATGGAAAAGTTTCAGGTGTGATAGCCGTTGTTACCGAGGTAACCGAAAAAGTTGAAACAAGAAAAATAATTGAAGACAGCGAAAAACGCTATAACCTAATGCTTATGCAATCGCCATTTGCTTTTCTCATTTTGAAGGGAAAAGATATGGTTGTGCATCTTGCTAACGCAAGCATGAAGGAAGTTTTAGGAAAAGGCAACGACATTGAAGGAAAACCACTTATTGAGGTTTTGCCTGAAATAAAAGGCCAGGCATTTCCTGATTTGCTTGATAATGTTTATACCACCGGAATTCCGTTTTCGGCTAATGAAATGCTTGCCAAATTAACCCGAAATGGCATATTAGAGGATGTGTATTTCAATTATGTTTACCAACCCTATCACGAAGCTGATGGCAACTATTGCCGGTGTTACTGTTATTGCCTATGATGTTACTTCTGCAGTAATTGCAAAAAAGAAAATTGAAGAAAACGAACAGCGTTTCAGGCTGGCAACTTGCCGGTAGTAACCAAATAGTTTTTAGCCAGGATAAAAATTTAATACATACCTGGATCTATAATCCCCATCCGGATTTTAAACCAAATGATATCATTGGAAAATCAGATAAAGACTTGCATGTACCAGAAACTGCAGCAGTGCTGAGCAGCATTAAGCAAAAAGTACTGGATACGGGCAATGCATTTAACGGTGATATAGAAATTGAAGTTGCTGGTAAAAAAACAAACTACACACCTGCACGTTGAGGCGATTAAAGATTACCGACGAAACACATTACAGGAATCATTGGCACTTCAACAGACATTACAGAAAGAATAAAAATTGAACAAAGAATAAAAGAAAGCGAAGAGCAGTTCAGCACCCTGGCAGATAATATGGAAAACCTTGCCTGGCTTGCGGATGGCGAAGGATCGATATACTGGTATAATAAAAGATGGTTAGAATACACCGGGCTTACCCTGGAAGAAATGCAAGGGTGGGGCTGGCAAAAAGTGCATCACCCGGACCATGTAGATCGCATAGTTGAAATATCAAAAAAAATATGGCATACCAACGAAACATTCGAACTCACTTTTCCACTTCGAAGGCATGATGGTGAATACCGGTGGTTTCTCACCCGTGGGTATCCTGTTACAAATGAAGAAGGAAAAATTATCCGATGGATAGGAACCAATACAGATATTACTGAACACAAAGAAGCCGAAGAACAATTTAAGCAAATGGCTGAACGAATGCCGCAAAAAGTATGGACTGCTGATGCGCAGGGAAACAGAAATTATTTTAACCAGGTAATGCTAGATTATACCGGGCTGACATTTGATGAACTAAAAGACTGGGGCTGGAAAAAAATTGTTCATCCCGATGACTGGCCTAAAACAAAACAGAAATGGGAGCACTCGCATTAATACCGGTGATGACTTTGAAACTGAATACCGTCTTCTGCGAAAAGATGGGAAATATTTATGGCATCTTGTTCGGGCAACCGCTGTAAAAGATGAAAAAGGCAAACCAAAAATGTGGATCGGTTCCAAAACCGAAATACAGGAACAAATAGAACTCTCGGAAACATTAGGTGAAAATCTGAAAAGAAGTAATGAACGAATGCAAACCATTCTTCAACACGCACCCGATGCGGTAATCTCAATTGATGAAGATGGAATTATCAGGAGTTGGAACCCCGAAGCAGAGACTATTTTTGGATGGAAGGAATCTGAGGTGATGGGAAAAACGCTGACAGAAACAATCATTCCCGAAAGATTCCGTGAACAACATAAACGGGGTATTAAGCATTATTTAAAAACCGGTGAAGGACCTGTAATCAATAAACCCATAGAACTGTCAGCTTTAAAGAAAAATGGCAGTGAGTTTCCCGTTGAACTGAAAATATCAACATCCAAAATAAATGACCGCTATATTTTTATCGGGTTTATTCGTGACATTTCTATACGCAAAGAGGCGGAAGAAACAATTCAAAATAAGACCAACCAATTGATGGAAGCCCAGCAACTGGCTCATATTGGAAGCTGGGAATGGGATGTGCGAACAAATAAAATAAACTGGTCCGATGAACTCTATAGGATTTACGGCTTAACCCCGCAGGAATTTAAAGCCGACTATGAGAGTTATCTCAAGTATGTTCATCCTGATGACAGGGAATATGTAAATTCCATAGTACAACAGGCATTTAAAGACCATCAGCCATACGCATTTTTCCATAAGGCTGAATGTGCTGATGGAAAAGTTCGAATTTTAAGTTCAACAGGAAAAGTATTTACTGATAGTGTTGGGAATGTTATCAGAATGTCGGGAACTGCACAGGATGTAACAGAGCAGAAAAAATATGAGGAAGAATTGAAAGTTAGCGAGGAACGATTTTATAAAATTTTCGATAGCAATCCAGTCCCTATGTCGCTTTCCGAAATCAAAACCAATAAAATAAAATATGCCAATAACCTTTTTTACAATGCATTTGGTTACACTAAAGAGGAAGTAATCGGCAATTCTTCGGAGGAATTGAATTTGATGGATCCTGAAGAATACAAAAGAGTAATTGATTTGATATTCGGGTACCTTCATGAAAACCGTTCTCTTGCAGAAGTTCAGGCATTATCAAAAGAAGAAACGGAAACCCTTCTTTTAAGGTTAAAACAATCGGAAAAAATGAAGGATTTTGAAATATGTTACACCCGGAAAAATGGAGAAACATTTCCAGCTATTGTTTCATTTGAATTGATCAGAATAGGCACTGAAAGTTATACAGTAACATCTTACCTGGATATTACTGAAAGAAAAAAATCCGAAACACTGCTTAAAAACCAAAACGATCAACTTGAAAAAATGAATAAGGAACTTGAATCATTCGCCTATGTTTCAAGTCACGATTTACAGGAACCTTTGCGCAAAATTCAAACCTTTGCATCACGCATCACAGAGAAAGAAGAAAACAATTTATCAGACTATGGCAAAGATATGTTTAACCGAATGCAGGATGCGGCCAAAAGAATGCAAACACTCATTCAGGATTTACTTGCCTACTCACGCACCAACACAACCGAACGCAAGTTTGAAATCACTGACCTTAATGAAATTATTGCTGAAGTTAAAGAAGACTTAAAGGAAGAACTGCAGGAGAAACATGCAATCATTGAAGCAAACCAATTATGTGATGCAAATATAATACCTTTTCAGTTTCGGCAACTCCTGCACAACCTTATTGGTAACTCACTAAAATTTTCTAACCCGAACCATCCCCCACTAATACAAATCAAAAGCGAGATTGCAAACGGCATGAAACTCAAAAATGAAAAACTCTCACCTCAAAATAAATATTGCCATATCACAGTTTCCGACAACGGAATTGGTTTTGAAGAACAATACAACGAAAAAATATTTGAAGTATTCCAACGCTTGCATGGCAAAAATGAATACAACGGAACAGGCATCGGACTTTCAATAGTAAAAAAAATTGTAGAGAATCACAACGGCATCATCACCGCAAAAGGTGAACTAAACAAAGGAGCAACTTTTGATATTTATATTCCTGCAACATGACAACTTCAAAAGTCCATCGGAATTGCAAGGGTTTGTGAAGATTTCCAACAGTGAAGCATTGAATGTAAATAGCCTTGAACCACTATGTATGAACTACAAACATGGCACTTCGTACGAACAGCAGCACTGCCTATAACAAGGGGGTTACTGGTGCGCAACCTTAATTTCAAAAAAATATAGTTGTAGTTTGCTGTTACAAGCATTTAGATGTTTATGTACCGGGGATATTTTTGATTTTTTACAAAGCATAGCAATTAACAGAAAAAATGTGAGGCTGTATTAGCCTTACAGAATTATCGGGGAGGTTTACCAATGAGGTTGCCCTGAAATATATTGCACGACTTTTTCTACACAATAATCATACAGCCTTTACAGCTATTAACATTGTGTGTATATTTATAGAGCAACAGTTTTTTCACAAACACTCCTTAGCGACAGTACAGGAAACGTTCACACTTTTTAATAATAACCACCCACATCCTTTATGATTTTTAATCTTAAAAGCTTCGCTAAATCGTCCATTGTAACCTATGCCTTATTGATTTTATCAACCTCAGCAATGGCGCAGGATGGTACAATCTATCCATTAAAAACTCCTGCCGAACCGAATGCCATACTGCTTGGTACCGGTGGTGTCAATGATCAGCCAGCCTCTGAGACCTGGTTCCGCCAGTGGGGCGACCCGATGGCACGGAACATTACCACAGCGACCCTTACCCCTTTTCTCCCTAAACCGGGTAAGGCAAATGGTGCAGCTGTGATAGTAGCACCCGGTGGTGGTTTTCGGTGGCTTTCGATGGGTAACGAAGGTTGGGAAGTAGCACAGGCACTTGCCGAAAAAGGAATTGCTGCCTTTGTGCTCAAATACCGGCTTCACCCCACTCCGGAATCGCTTGATGACTTTAAGGCCTGGATGAATCGCCCCCGCCCGGCAGCTCCTCCCTCTTCCGACTCGTCGAAAAGTGCAACCCCACCAGGTCCCCCGCAAATGGATCTGTCTAACCAGTTAGAAGATGCCGAGGCCGCCTACGCCATGATTCTGAAACGTGCCAGAGAGTGGGGAGTAGATACCAACAGAATAGGTATGATCGGCTTTTCGGCCGGCGCCGGTCTCACGATGCATTCTACACTCCACTCAAAGACCATGAAACTGGCTTTCATCGGTCCGGTTTACGGCGGCATGGGCCCAGTAGAGGTACCGAAGAATGCTCCGCCCATGTTCAATGTTATCGCCTCCGATGATTTTCTTTTCCGCGGACAGTTTGGTGTAATTGATTCCTGGTACAAAGCGGGCATACCGGTCGAGTTTCACCTCTACCAGAATGGTGGCCACGGTTTCGGGCTTGGAAATCCCGACAGAACGAGTAATCGTTGGTTTGATGCATTCATCCACTGGTTGGAGGTTAACCGCTTTTTAAAAGCCAATCATTCTAAATAAATTCATTGAATCAAACTGACTAACAAAAAGGATTTGGTCGACATAGTGTACCGTAACGACAAATACAGCCGCTAATAAGGGCTTGAGGTTATGCTGACTGCAGAATAACTCCTCATCTGTATAGCACTCATCTGCCGCAAATGAAGCTTAACGAACATAACCGGGCATTGGTAAGACCTTCGGTTTTCTATCTTTACCAACATCAGTTGCGGACTGAAGTAAACACAGTATATCGTCACAGCAGCAAGCCAACAACTTTAGCGGTAATGCAAAAAACCACACAGTCATGGTGTACCATATTTTAAATGGCGATTCTCTTGCTTATGGTTTTCCGGACGCAAAAATGGAAGGTAATATCATTGTTGTCAGAGAAGGTCTTGTAGAGGGAGACTTATCAGGTAACAACCTTGATGAGTTTTGGAAATCAAGAGCCCAATACATGGAAACAACAGAAACCGAATACCATATTTCGGTTGTAAAAGAATTTGAAAAAATAATAAATGCACCTGATAATTCAGTGTTTAATCTTTGGTTTGAGTATGACTTGTTTTGCCAGGTAAATATGTGGTTTGTTATTTCAATTATCGGTAGTTTGCCAACAGATAAAAACGTTTACGCTGTTTATACTTCCCATTTGAACCTAACCAATAAACACTTTTGGAATGGTTTTGGACCGGCCAATTCAGATGACCTTAAAGTTTGTTATACGAATAGAATTTTTTTAAGTAAAGCCGAAATAAATTTCGGGCAGGAATTGTGGGAAGCTTATAAAAACGGTAACCTCGAAGAGTTGACAAATCTCTCAAAGCATCCATCTTTAGCTTTTCCGTATTTACAAGAAGTAGTAAAGGCACATGTTGACCGCTTTCCAAAAGATGGCACAAAAGGAAGACCTGAAAAAGTTATTGAAGACATCACAAAAAATATTTCTACTGATTTTCATGAAGTGTTCAAAGAATTTTGGCACCGCGAAAGCATTTATGGTTTTGGTGACACTCAATTAAAAATTCTGTATGACAAAGTAATGCAATACCGCTAACAAGAGGTTACTGAACGTATAACTTTTTCAATACAGGAAACGTCTGCCGTATTGCTTTTTATAATAACCTTTTTATTATGGGGTATTTTACTAAGGTCAAAATTTGAAACAGGCGAGCTACATTATATATATAGCCGTGTGGCATCTTTCATACCTGCAAAAGATAGCAGTATAAAAATAATTATATTGAATCATGAATAGAGAAGAAGGAAGAGTAGTGTATATTTAAGATTTGAACGTTATTGCAGAAACGACCCTTAAAACACGAACATTAAAAAATTATAACAATGAAGTTCTTTTTCGCACTTTTTCTTTTATCTGGCATTTTTATTAACCACAATACTCTACCTGTAAAGCACCTTGTTGTTGCCAGTAAGGGTCCATTAAAAACAGGTGCTGAGCAAACAGATAAATATCTGCCTTACCTAAAAGGGAAAAGAGTAGCCATACTTGCCAACCAAACATCAATCATTGGTAAAACTCATTTGGTAGATAGCCTGAAAAGCCTTGGCATTAATATAGTAAAAGTGTTTGGCCCTGAACATGGTTTTCGTGGAAATGCAAGTGCCGGCACACATGTTACTGATGAAACTGATATCGCCACCGGCATACCTGTAATTTCATTGTATGGCAAAAAAAACAAACCTACCAAAGAAGACCTCGCTGATGTTGACCTGGTGATTTATGACTTGCAGGATGTAGGTTGTCGCTTTTATACCAACATTAATTCTTTATCCCGCTTAATGGAAGCTTGTTATGAAAACGGTAAGGAGCTACTCATTCTTGACAGGCCCAATCCTAATGCATATTTAATTGATGGCCCCATACTGGATATGAAATTTAAATCGGGTATCGGTATGTTTCCCCTGCCTATATCTCATGGGTTAACTGTGGGTGAGTTTGCACAAATGGCCAATGGTGAAGGATGGCTGACCAATAAAGTAAAATGTAAGCTTAAAATTATTAAAGTGGCTAACTACAACCACGACATGCCCTATATTTTGCCGGTAAGTCCATCGCCTAATTTAAATACGCAGCAATCTGTTTTACTGTACCCTTCTACCTGTTTATTTGAAGGCACTTATCTTAATCATGGTCGCGGCACTTATTTTCCCTTTACCGTATTAGGCAGCCCGGAACTAAAAGGAAAATACCAATTCAATTTCACGCCAACGGGTATTGAGGGCATGGCAGAAACGCCGCTTTTCATGAACCAGGTTTGTTATGGCCTTGACCTGCGTAATTATGATGTTGAACTGTTACGAAAAAAGAAACAGATAAACCTGCAATGGATGATGGAACTGTACAAGGCTTCTCCCTACAAAGAAAAATTCTTTGACTCCAGGCTAAGCAGGGAAATGGGAGTTATTGAAAGACTCGCTGGCTCTGCTTTGTTCAGACAACAGATTATTGATGGTAAATCTGAAAAAGAAATTCGTGAAAGCTGGGAACCAGGCTTAACTAAATATAAAGCCATGCGAAAAAATTACCTGCTTTATCCTTAATAGAAATTTTATTAAAATGAACACTTCAATTCCAAGAATTCCTCCGCCGATATACTTTTTGACAGCATTAATTTTAATGATACTGCTCAATTCATTTATGCCAATTGGACACTGGTTACACTATCCCTGGAGGTATCTTGGAATTATAATTATAGTTTTTGGATTCTCCCTTAGTCTAGGAAGTGGTATTTTCTTTAGAAAGTTGGGCACAAACCCCCGCCCGGGTTCCCGGGCAAATGTTCTTGTAACCAAAGGAGCATTTCGGTACACAAGAAACCCAATGTACCTGGGTCTTATAACAATGCTTATTGGTATATCAATCCTTTTAGGTTCATTTTCCCCGCCCATTGTAATTCCTATCTTTTTCTTCATCATTCATTCACAATTTGTACTTCGGGAAGAGAAATGGATGGAAGAATGGTTTGGTGAATCATACCAGGATTATAAAAGTAAAACGCCAAGATGGTTATGGTAATAACAATGCCTGCTGCTAACATCGGTAGCGGTTGCACAACTACTTTCAAAAAAAAATTGATTATCCTGATTTGTGTAACTAAACTTTTTCCATTCAGTAGAAGGAGATTTTTACTGCAGTCTGTTATATTGATAACGGGGTTGTGGCAGGTTAAAAAAGTATTTATATAAAAAAAATTTGCCCCGTTTTTAAAGGCCATGACGCTCCCTTTTTTTTGAAAGCTTTAAATTGCCATTTCTAAATATTTTTTGATATTTAATGTATATTTATTGTTTTTCAATATATTTTTATTATGTTTATATCATAATTTTAAATCTTAATAAAAATGTCGAAAAGAAACACCCTCGTTTTTAATGGCGTGAGGATTATTGCCTGGATCATCTTCGTTGGCCTGTGTATTGAAGCCGGAGGCTTGATAGTCAATTTTATTTTCAGTCTTTACAAACCTGAATTTGTCCAGAACCTATATCAAAAATTGGACTTAAGCGAAATGTACAATCGCAGCAAATGGGCTTTTTACGGTATGTATAGTTTTATATTGGTCATTTCTATTTTGAAAGCAGTCCTGTTTTATGTGGTCATCATACTTGTGAGTAAACTAGATCTGGCAAAACCATTCAACAGTTTTGTATCCGAAAAAATTACACAAATAAGTTTCTACACTTTATCCATAGGACTCTTAAGCTACATAGCCCAACAAACAGCTAAAAATTTGCTACATCGCGGATACGAAATCGACCAACTAAATCAGTTTTGGGCAGACAGTCAGGCTTTTATTTTGATGGCGGCTGTAGTCTATGTCATTGCGACTATTTTCAAAAAGGGACTTGAAATTCAAAATGAAAACGATTTAACTGTTTAAGCTATGCCAATCATTGTAAACTTAGATGTAATGATGGCAAAACGGAAAATTTCTCTGAATGAACTTTCTGAAAGAGTTGATTTGACATTATCTAATCTTTCTATCTTAAAGACAGGAAAGGCAAAAGCAATCCGTTTTAGCACCTTAGAAGCAATTTGTAAAGCATTGGACTGTCAGCCAGGTGACCTTTTAGAATATGTTGACGACAAGAAAAAGACAACGAACCGCTAACATGAACTGGATAGTGTTCCATTCACCAACCATGCTGTGGCGTTTTATATATTGCAGAGTGGCGTATTTCATTCCTGTAAAAGATGGCAGTAAAAAAATAATTATGCTGATACTATATAAAGTAGGAGTAGCGTATATTTAAGAATTACCTGCAAGCGAACACAGATTGACAAACAAAAACAAGACTTATGGGAATACTGATTAAGAAAATGAAAGCAATAGCTATATACAGTTTGGTTCTTGTCTCATTTGGAAGTACCGGTTATTGTCAAATTCAGAACTCAGGTAAAATTGAAATTGGGAAAAAAATAAATATCCATTCTAACATATTCAACGAATCAAGGCAATTGTTTATTTATAACCCTGGTCCTGATTCTTCAAAGAAAACAAGTTACCCGGTTATTTATTTATTCGATGCAGAATCCCTTTTCATTCCTGCTGTTGGAGCAGTCAATTTTTTGAATTACAGCAGTTACCTGCCGCAAATGCCCGAAGCCTACATTGTTGGAATCGTTAATACAAAGAGAGATAGAGATATGCCTGTGCCGCAGGAAATAGAAAAGACAGAAGGTGCACAAAATTTTTATTTATTCCTGTCACAAGAGGTAGTTCCTTATGTGAACAAAAACTTTTCAACCAGCGGTTTAAATATCCTGGTCGGGCATTCGCAGGGAGGGTTGTTTGTTACCCATGCGGCTGTTCAAAACCCCAGGTTGTTTCCTTTTGTTGTCGCCATGGATGCACCAATGGACGTAACAAAATCAGTAGAACAATTTTATTTAGAAAAATTATTACAAAGCTGCGGTCTGAAGTATGTTTCAGTGAAGCGTTTATTTGGATGGAAAGAGGAGATTAAAGCTGGCAACGACTGCTTAACGTTTTCACAGATTATCATCCGGGATGAAAATCACGAAACAATGCCTTACAAAGGAATGTACGAAGGATTGCGGTATTTGTTTAACGACTATTTGCCATCCGCTAAAGATTTGCCCTTGTATAAACTATATGCTTATTACGATTCACTCGAAAAAAAATACAATGTGACGTATCCCATTCCTTCGAAAGTATTACTGGAGAGTGCAAAGCAAAACATCGGTCAGTCAAACAAAGTTATAGCCCTTGACCTGCTTAATGAAAATGAAAAGATTTATGGGCCCGGCCAGATCAGCAGGCAATTGCTAACCAGGGCCAATGCTATTGTAAATGCGCCTGATGAACGAGTGACTTATGCATTATCACAGCCTTCTCCAAGTGACGAAGAAGTGCAGCCTTACCTTGGAATGTGGAGCGGTGTTTTGTCGGTGCCCGGAGGAACAGATCTACAGATTGATTGGGAGATTAAAAAAGTAGCTGGCAAATACCTGATGGAATCAGATGCGATGAAACAGTTCAAGTTCAAATCTGATTTTCTTTATATAAATGAAAAGAAAGAGTTGGTATGGGGAAGAAAACACGATGGTGGCGGCATTTATATATCCATTGGCAAGTTATCAGCTGATGGATTGATGATAACCGGAACAGAAGACCTGATTGGATTTGAGTTTCCGCCCAATATGCCTGCATTTAAAAGGAACACGTTTATATTCAAAAGTTATAAATAAAGATGCAGGCAGGTATTCGGGTAACCAAGGGGATTTCATCTCCTGCTCCTCACAGAACCGTACATAAACCTCTCGATTCATACGGATCTTCAGGATGATCATGGCAATTAGTAAGCTTGTCATACACTCCAATGGGCGAACAGTCCCGGTTGCAGCTTTTTCAAGGTATTCAGCCAAGTCAAACGGCGTTAAATATATTGCAGTATGGCATTTTACCTATCTGCATAAGAAGGAAGAATAAAAATATTTTTTTTGATAAAAAATAAAGAAAAGCCAGTAGCACCGTATATTTAAATGGTGCGCAACCTCAACGCAAGACAATCTGAATTTATGAATTTTAAGTTACTGATTCCTCTCCTGTCAATCTCATTTGCAAGCTGTATGGCAAAGCAGGCAAACTATCCAATTGAGTCTAAAAAATTGCTGGATTTAGAAAAGGAAGCAATTACAAGAGAATTTAAAAATGATACCGCTTTCTTATCGTCAATAATGGATACAACCTTTATAGAGCTATCAAAGGAAAAGATTAAGAACAAACACGAAGTACTAAAGACAATTCATAATAACAATATGAGAAATATAAGCAACAAAATAACTCTCGACTCTTTTGTGCTGGAGGACCCTGTTGTTCATTTATATAATAATTCTGCTGTAGTGACTTTTATAATGCACACTTACAGGAAAAAAGATCAAATCTCATATGAGAATAGAACCCGGTTTTATGATGTGTGGGTTAAACGTAAAAACGAATGGAAGGCAGTTACCTGGCAGGCTTCGTCAATTGAATAATGCAAAGTTTTAGCGCAATGACAGTAATTTATGACAATGAGAGAATAACTTAATCCTCAAAAAGTCAGAATACTATTAATGCTGGCGTTAACTATCACTAAAGACAAAAATAAATCCAGGAAATGTTTTTGGCCTTTTGATCTTAAAATACATCTACTACGTCTGATTTCTAATAGCAATTAAAAATTCTTATAGAAAGAATCGCCTGTCAGCAAATTAAGAAACCGCCGGATAACTTTGATAATGAAAGGCTGGGGCTCAACATTGAAACAACCGGCGGCATTATTTTTTTGCACTTAGTTTGGTGCTTGCGGAGCAAAGAGCCACTTTGGTTTTGTTTCGAAGCAAAGAACCGGCACCAGGGAACATGTGTAAACCTTTTTTGGAAAAGTCGATTAGTAACCGGATTTTCTGATTATGTGAATTCCCATAGGTCTGAATTTAACCGTTCATCCGTTGTGCAGGTTCCTTCCTATAATATTTCTTCATTCAAAATCAGTTAGGCTTAAATTAAAGTATGAAAGATCAAAATTCAGTCTCAAGAAGATTCTTGGTCAAAAGTTCCGTTTTAGGACTTTTAGCCGCTTCTGTGCCCAATATTGTTTATTCAAAAAATATTTTGCCGGCACCTTCTGATAAGGATTCTTCAGATGCTTCTCCGCATGAAAGATATCCCGCTATTCAATTGACAATTGCATCAGAAGTTGTCGGCGTCGCCCATTTTAATTTAGATCGCCTTAAAGAACTTGTAGATCCCCGACCAGAACTGGCAAAGGCTGACTGGGATTGGGGCTTTGGCGATTGGGAATCAGCTATTGCCGCTGCCTCACATGTAGGCCGAAAGGATATCGTTGAATATTTGATCAGCAAGGGCACGGTTCCAACCCTTTTTACATATGCCATGTTGGGTCAATATGAAACAGTAAAAATGATGATAAACTCTTACCCCGGAATTCAGAAAAATTTTGGACCGCACGGTATTACCCTATTACAACATGCAAAAACAGGATTGCAGGCAGAGGGTGTAAATAAATCAAATGCTCAAAAACTTGTAGACTACCTGCAATCTCTCGGGGATGCAGATGGCAGACAGTATTTAAACCTGGAAGAAAAGGAGAAAGAGAAATATCTCGGAGACTATAAATATGGAGAAGGGAAAGATGATGGGTTTACTATAAAAGAAAATATGAGGAAATTGCTTTCACTGGGCAAACTTGGAAAATCCGGTGGAACATTATGGCGGATCGGTGAAAATGAATTCACCTACCAGGGAGCTCCGTCCGTAACGGTAAAATTCCTGCTGCAAAATGAGCGGGTGATATCCCTCACAGTAAATGAACCCGGTTTAATATTAAAAGCTGTAAAAATTTGATTATACGAACTCACAAAAAAGCATTGCCGATATTCAGACAGCCAGTTATATTCTCATCATTATATATTGGGTTCTGTCATGGTTTAACCGAAGGGAATACCATTCATAAAAGGTAATTCTGTTTCGCTTCGGTTCGGTGCAAAAAATATAATTCATAGTTTATCATTACAGGCATATACTTTTATATCCAGGAATTCCGGCATTTTTATAAAACACAGAGATCGCAGGGAAATTTTTTGCCTCTATTGGTCTTAAAATAAGTTGAGAAAAAATGTTTTCAGGTAAACAAAAAACCTCCCCTGAGTTTGCTTATTCTATTGCCATCGTTTTTAAACATATTTTGTACATTAGTTTTTCAACCAGTATTATTCCGTCAGTGATACTATGGTATTTCAGCCAGCAGACAGAATGATCATGGCCCTTAACTAATAAATTTTTAGCATGAACCCAAAAGTTGATTTCTATTTCAATAAATCCAAAAAGTGGCAGGAAGAATATGAAAAACTGAGAATGATCATTCTTGATTGTGGCCTCACCGAAGAATTGAAATGGGGTGTTCCCTGTTACACTTATGAAAACACTAACATCGTTTTAATACACGGATTTAAAGAATACTGTGCTGTCTTGTTTTTCAAAGGAGCCTTGTTAAATGACACAAAAAAGATCCTGGTTCAGCAAACAGAGAATGTGCAGGCAGCCCGCCAGGTCAGGTTCACCGGTGTTCGCCAGATAGTTAAAATGGAACCCACTTTGAAAGCCTATATCTATGAAGCTATTGAAGTGGAAAAAGCCGGGTTGAAAGTTAAATTGAAGAAGACCAAAGAATATAAAATTCCTGAAGAATTTCAAATTGCCTTAGATACAAAGCCCTGCACTTAAAACGGCCTTCTATGCATTGACACCAGGACGGCAAAGAGGATATATTCTTTATTTTTCTGCCGCCAAACAATCCAAAACCCGCGAAGCAAGGATTGAAAAGTATAAGAAACAAATTCTTAAAGGGAAGGGGTTAGATGATTAATACATTTCCGGAACCGGGAAATGCAGGAGTAAGGGAAGGAACATAAACCGGAAAATAGTACTGTTGATATGTCCTTGCTTCTCTTTTAAATAGATTTAAAATATAAAATGATGGACATATCAAAAAAACCTGCTGTAAGAAATATTTTATTCTTCATAGGATGTTTATTGTTGTCGAACGGATCTGCAGCACAGCCAGGCACCGGAACAGCAGGAGATTTGTATAACAAAATAGCTTTTATGGATAGTGTTTTCTTCCATGCATTTAATACATGCGATACGGCTAAATCAAAATCCTTATTCACAAAAGATTTAGAGTTTTACCATGATGCCGGTGGTGTCACAAATTATGAGCAAAACCTGGCATCCATCATAGACCGATGTAATAATACAACCAGGGTGCGGAGAGAACTTGTAATGGGAAGTTTAGAAGTTTATCCTATAAAAAATTATGGCGCCATAGAAATAGGGCGTCACCATTTTTATATAACCGCCACCGGGGAGCAAGAGCAATTAGGCGGAACATTTAAATTTATTCATATCTGGCAGCAAACAAATAATGAATGGAAAATTTCACGGGTTATTAGTTTTGATCATTAAAAATTAAAACATTTACCGGGAGGTATTAACTTTTGAATGATCAGGGTACTGCACTGAAAATCCACAACAGGTGGTCAACGGGTTTGCTCCTCTCTCCTTTTTTTAATTCCTGATTTCTATCTTTATCGAAAAAAATCCTGGCAGCGAATAGAAAAATCAATTTAGTAAATCAATAATAAAATGAAAAAGAGTTTGTCAGCAAAATCAAGTGAAGCATTCCTCAACACATTAAAAAACCGTTTTGAGAAAAACATTAACCGCCATCAGGGTCTTGATTGGGATAAAGTCCAGGCAAAGCTGCAAGCAAATAACGAAAAACTATGGTCACTCCATGAAATGGATAGCACCGGCGGTGAACCGGATGTTGTTGGTCAGGATAAAAAAACGGGTGAATACATTTTTTATGATTGTTCAGCTGAAAGTCCCAAAGGCCGCAGAAGTCTTTGTTACGACCGGGAAGCGCTGGAGTCAAGGAAAGAAAATAAACCAGGAAATAGTGCTATAGAAATGGCGGCTGATATGGGGATAGAACTTTTATCGGAAGAACAGTACCGGGAGTTGCAGCAACTTGGAAATTTTGATACCAAAACATCGAGCTGGGTGCAGACGCCTTTTAATATCAGAAAATTGGGAGGTGCCCTGTTTTGTGATCGCCGTTACAGCCATGTTTTTTTATATCACAATGGTGCAGAATCCTATTATGCAGCCAGGGGTTTCCGTGGTTCGCTAAGGGTTTAAATACTGCACAGACAGCCAAACATGGGCGGCCTTTTACGGAACCTAGCCGCGGGTTTATAAGTTGGCTATTTCTTTAATGAAAAGTGAAACAGGGCTATGTTTTATATTTTGCACTGAGGTGTTTTCTGTACCTGCAAACTATGGCAGCATAAAAATAATTATCCTGATTATCAATAGAGAAATAAGGAAGAGTAGCGTATATTTAGGAGTTGAACCAACATCGCCTGTTCAGGCGATGAGTTTTTAGATTCCTAACTTGTAGTTTATTTTATAATCTTTAAAACTATAAGATCATGGAAAAAAAACAGTAAGCCCGCAAGCAGTTGCGGCGTTGGAAAAGACCAATCAGTTTTTATCTCTTGGACATTACAGCCCCTGCACTATCCGCAATTATCTTTCAGAGTTGCGTTATCTGTTTGTTTATTTTACGGAAGCAGACCCAAAGGATTTTACTGAAGAAATGGTGATGCAATATTTATTGTACCTGACCAAAACACTGGGATGCAGCCGGGTAAAATGCAGGATGGCGGCGCAAAGTATTTCCTTCTTTTTCCGTCATGTGCTGAAGCTGCCCTATGTAGTTCCTTCGCTTATCTATCCCAGAACGGCCAGCAAACTGCCCCCTGTAATGAGTGCACAGGAAATAAAAACACTCCTTGATTCTATCAAAAACATCAAGCACCGCACGGTTGTCATGCTTTTATACAGCACCGGCATGCGGCTCAGTGAAATTGCTGCACTAAAGATTACCGATATAGACAGTAAAAATATGCGCATCAAAGTAGTGCAGGGCAAAGGCGCTAAAGATCGCTTCACTATTTTTTCTGAACAGGTATTGCAGGAACTCAGGGCTTATTATATTATATACAAGCCGGTGATCTATTTATTCAATGGCGCTGGTAAAGGCCGCCCTATCAGCCATCGCAGCATACAACACCTGGTTCAAAAGGCATTGGCCGGGGCCGGGCTTAACAGTAAAAATTATACAGTACATACTATCCGGCACAGCTTTGCCACACACCTGGTAGATCATGGCACTGATCTGCATACGGTAAAAGAACTTTTAGGTCATAGCACCCTGCAAACCACGATGCGTTACATGCATCTTACTACCTCACGCCGGCAGGGAATTGTCAATCCTTATGATGCATTGCCGCAGAGTAAAGGAGATACCAACATCATTAAAAAATAAAATGATGTTGATATGCTCTGTTATACAACTCCAAAAGCCACCGTGCAGCAAGTGTTGGTGAAACATCAATCATCTGCACAGCCATCACAAAATCTTCATGTGCAAAAAGTATTGCACCGGTTAAAAGTATGCCGGACCGCTTCGCTTGGTTATCATGTTTACCGGTGCGGTGATGAGCGGTGCGGTCACATCAAATATCAATACCATAGCTGCCGCGACAGGCATTGCCCTAATTGCGGAGCCATAAAAAAACAAGAGTGGATAGAAGCCCGCATGCAGGAACTGCTGCCGGTAAAATATTATCATGTAGTATTTACCCTGCCCCATGAACTGAACAGTTTAGTGATGGGCCACAGAAAACTTTTGTTTAAACTGCTCTTCGATGCTTCTGCCCAAACCTTGCTTGGTTTTGCAAAAGATCCAAAATATCTTGGAGCCATGCCGGGCATCATCCATGTGCTGCATACATGGGGACAACAGTTGAGCTTTCATCCGCATGTTCATTGCATTGTAAGCGGTGGCGGCATTACAGTTGATAATGTATGGAAGGAGGCAACAAAAAACCAATGGCGCTTTTTGTTCCCCGTAAAAGCAATGAGTATCGTTTACAGAACAAAGTTTTTACAGCCATTAAAGCAAATGATTGATAAAGGGGAAGTGATACCCCCGGATACAACAGATGTAAAACAATTGCTGAACTTACTTTATCAAAAAGACTGGATCGTTTATGCCAAAGCGCCTTTTGGCGGGCCACACGCTGTGATTGAATACTTAGGCCGCTATACCCATAAGGTAGCTATCAGCAATCACAGGATCTGCAGTATCAATGAACAGGAGAACACAGTGTCCTTTGTTTATAAAGATTATTCTGATGACAATCAACAAAAACAGATGACACTCAGCAGCACGGAATTTATCCGGCGCTTTACCCAGCATATATTGCCGCAGCGGTTTACCAAAATAAGAACATACGGCTTTCTGAGCAACAGAAACCGTCACCGGCGTATCAATGAAGTGCTCAAAAAGATGAAACGGCCTCCTCACAAAGGGTTGGTAAAAATACCCATTGAGTTGCGCATGAAGCAAGACTTTGGCATAGATATAAACCAGTGCCCCTGTTGTAAACAGATAACATTGCAATTGCTGAAAATATATTATCCCTGGAAGCGGGCAGATGATGGCTGATAAACAGAAAGCAGAACTATTGATAAGACAACCACTGGCAACGTTGACGGACGTAATGGGAGTGGCATACCTGATAGGAAAAATATAATGCCCGATACCAAAAGTAAAAAGTATAAACCCTAATTTAGATGATCAATCAAAAGCTGTTTTACCCAAATCACTACAGCCGCACTGATTGAAAAACAAAACTGAATTAAAAAACCAAACAAATAAAAGTGGTAAGACCGATACTTTCTCCCTAATAGCAAGTTTACGGCGATATCGGTCAACCCAAAAGTATACCGCAAGACCCCGCGAACATTCTTTACATGCAGGGTTTTTCAGGGGGCCTTGCGGATACTTTTCTATTTGTTTTAGCGTCAATAAGATGAAACCTCACTTATCTATCTTTATTCTCTTTATCTCGTTTTTGGATTGACATGTTCAAATAATCCTAAAACAGTTGTCATTAAAGAAATTGAGCTTCCTGAAACAAGAGAATTTATAAATTTTTGGAAGTATTTCTCCATAAAATTTAACTCACCCGACACTGTTTCAATCCGAAGTATCACTTTAGATTCCATTTGGCTATGGGGCGACCACATCTCTTCAAACGAATTTATGAACCGCTACTATACTGGTTATTCGAGCTCTGACTTTTCAGAAATTCTTGACTCTAATAAGGTTAAGTATAGTTCAATTGGATGTCATCCATCACCTCCTGTTAAGGAAGCAATCAAGCAACAATATGCAGATGCTTATAATTGCGAGAAAGTATTGGTTATTAAAGACACTTTAGATTCTATAGTTAAAGAAATTGAATTTTCATTTTTACAAACCAATAAAGGATATCGCTTGTTTGGAATAAATAATTCAAGTAGTTATTGGCGTTTTTGGCAACTCAGTAAATGACACAACAACTATAGTTCAATAAAACTGTCGCTAAAAAACGCATTTGTGCCATTGAGGCTTGACGAACCACGTTCGTAATCTTCCCGTTGTCACCCAATAGCAGGATTATTACCCAAAACCGGTCAACTCATTTCATGACGGGTCATTCGATATCAGCTGAGGTGCTGGCCCGACGAATAAATCTCAACCGTAAATCTTAACTTCAACTTCAGTTTTTCTCCTGAAGTTTAAGGACGGCTTCAGTTTGGGCTAGAGGATTAATGAATATTGGCACAGCAGAAGGTCTTAACAGTATTCTGACATCTTAAATATCCTTTTAAAAAAAGACTTCTATGAAAAAAAGAAGCATGACATTTCTTTTATTATTACCATTTTTTCTTATGGCACAATCAAATAAGAATGTTACAGAAGATTTTCTCCAATCTTTTGCTGACGCATTTAATGCGCACGACACTAAGGCGATCATGGCACATATGACAGATGATTGTGTATTTGAAGCCTCAGCGGGTCCGGACATTGATGGTGAAAAATTTATAGGCCAGGAGCAGGTTAAGAAAGCATTCGAAAATGTATTTGCAACTTTCCCTGATGCCAATTGGGGTGATCCACGACACTTCATTTTTGGAGACAGAGGATTAACCGAATGGATATTTACAGGAACGAAGAAAGATGGCACCAGGGTTGAAGTCAACGGGTGTGATTTATTTACTTTTAAGAATGGTAAAATAGCCATTAAGAATTCTTATAGAAAGAATCGTCAGTAAGCGAATTAAGAAAAAACGCCTGCCAGCATTGATATTGCAAATATTGGGCTGCCGAATAGTCTCTTTCACTGTTCGATTCACTACTCAACTTTTTAACCCCGCCTAACGAATTCCTGTTTAGCATTTGAATAAATTCTCTACATTAGTATTCCGTTCGGCTGCCGTCGCCGGGGGCACCAAATAGATCGAGCCTTCAACGCACCAGCCGCGAACGCTATACCCACACTTAGTAAGAACACCTACCCTAATGAATAAATCATTAACCAATTAAAATTTATCATTATGCGGAACACAAAATCAACTCTTTTAAATCGCTGGTTCGAAGAAGTCTGGAATCAAAACCAGGAAGATTCTATTGACAAATTAATGACCACCGGATCCAAAGCTCATGGAATATTACCGCCGGATCAACCCAATGGAGCGCCGGGATTTAAGATTTTTTTCCGGGGCTTTAAAGAGCAATTCGATAATATCCAAATCACTATTAAGGATGTCATTTCTCAGGACGATATGGAATGCGCCCTGACTGACGTTACGGCGAAACACAGAGAGACCGGTAAAAATGTAAAATTCTCCGGGCTCTGTATGGTAAGAGTTGAAGGAGGTAAAATTGCAGAAGCATGGAATCACTATGACTTCCTTGACATGCATAAACAATTAGGACAGGTTTTAACTCCTCTTGCAGAAGCATAATTTATCTGCAAAAAGGCATACATCATAAAGCTTCTATTGAAAAGTGGTAGGGGAATCATCATGCTTCAAACTGATCTGTATTCTTTCGGGGAAAAGAGGCTATTTTAGTGAATCAATGAACCCTGAATGATATGAAAAAATACATCCCCCTTTTTCTTTGCTTGTTATTTACTCTTAACCTTTTTTCTCAAAAAACCTATCTCTGGTGCGGTACTTTGATTGACGGTATTGCCAATGAACCTAAAAAAAATGTTACCATCATTATTGAAAAGAATAAAATATTAAAAGTTGAAAATGGTTTTACTCAACCTGCTGCCGGTGAAGGTTCCAAAACCATTGACCTGAAAACAAAAACGGCAACACCCGGCTGGATTGATATGCATGTACATGTGGAACAAGAAACAAAACGGGGAAACCTGGCTGATAAGTTTACTACTAACCCAACTGATATAGCTTTTGAATCTTTGAAGTATGTGAATGTCACTTTGATGGCTGGCTTTACTACCGTAAGGGATTTGGGAGGCACGGGAGTAAATGTATCATTACGCAACGCTATAGAAAAAGGACAGGTGATGGGTCCAAGAATTTATACTGCAGCAAAATCCATTGCTACAACTGGCGGCCATGCCGATCCCACCAATGGCTACCGAAAGGATTTAATGGGCGATCCTGGTCCGAAAGAAGGCGTGATCAACGGACCGGAAGATGCGTACAAGGCCGTAAGGCAGCGATACAAAGACGGATCCAACCTGATCAAAATCACGGCAACCGGAGGTGTGTTAAGCCAGGCAAAAGATGGCGCCAATGCACAGTTTACTGTGGAAGAAATAAAGGCTATTGTTGCGGCAGCAAAAGATTATGGGTTCCGGGTGGCGGCCCATGCACACGGAGCCGAAGGAATAAAAAGAGCCATCAAAGGAGGCGTTAATTCCATTGAACACGGAACCTTTATGGATGAGGAAGGCATTCAACTGATGAAACAATACGGAGTATGGCTGGTGCCCACTATTACAGCAGGCAAGGCTACGGCAGATAGTGCAAAAATTCCCGGATACTATTCTGAGATCGTCACACCCAAAGCTCTTTCAACAGGTCCGCAGATACAAAACACATTTGCCAAAGCATATAAAGCCGGTGTAAAAATTGCTTTTGGAACCGATGCAGGTGTATTCAAACACGGACAGAACTGGCTGGAGTTTGGCTATATGATTGAAGCCGGTATGAAACCCATGGAAGCTATAAAAGCCGCTACAATAAATGCAGCTGATCTGCTGGGAGAAAAAGATAGGCTGGGCAGTATAGAAGCTGGTAAATTAGCCGACATAGTTGCCGTGGATGGCGACCCGCTAAATGATTCAAAGGTTTTTGAAAAAGTACTGTTTGTTATGAAGGATGGAGTGGTGTATAAAATGCCGGAACAATAAACTTATTATAGGTTTACCGGGTGGAAACCTTTTCTAAAAGGTGCCCGTTAGTTTAAATTACCAAAGTAGCATAACCCATATGGATTATTCTAAACTTCCAAAAGTAGAATTGCATTTGCATTTAGATTGCTCCTTAAGTTATGAGGTAGTAAAAAAAATAAATCCTGCTATAACTTATGATGAATTCAGATCTTCCTTTGTTGCGCCGCCCAAATGTAATGACCTGTCCGACTATCTTACAAGGGCTGTAAAGGGTTTTGAACTCATGCAAACAAAAGAACAATTACAATGGGTGGTGCTGGATCTTTTTACACAGTTGAAAGCCGATCATGTTATTTATGCTGAAATACGTTTTGCACCGCTACTTCACCTGCAGCAGGGATTAACCCCATATGAAGTGGTGGAAACAGTAAACCTGGCCGTTACAGAAGGTATTCAGCAAACGGGTGTGGAAGCAGGTCTCATCCTTTGTACGCTTCGTCATTTCAATGAAGAACAAAGCATGGAAACGGTTGAACTTACCCGGAAATATAAAGGGACGAATGTTATTGGTTTCGATATAGCAGGTGATGAAGCCGGCTTTCCCATTGCGAGTCATATTAAAGCATTTGAATTTGCCAATGCTCATGGAATTCATTGTACCGCACATGCCGGAGAAGCCAAAGGTGCTCCCAGCGTGTGGGAAACGCTGAAAACATTTTCATCCGTCCAGGATCGGTCATGGAGTAAGAAGTGCGGAAGATGATCAGTTGCTTGCCTTTCTGAAAAAAGAAAATATTCACCTGGAAGTTTGTCCCACCAGTAATATTCAAACCAATGTGTATGATAAAATAGAAAATCATACGGCCGGCAAAATTTATGATGCCGGTGTATCCATGAGCATCAGTACCGATGCAAGGACCATATCGGATACATCCCTGGCCAATGAATATAAAAAGATGGAGAACTATTTCAACTGGAATAAAGAACATTTTCTTCAATGCAACCTGCAAGCCATTGAACATTCTTTTACAACCAAAGAGAAGAAAGAAAAATTAAAAGAGATCATATCCGCTGCTTACAAATAAAACCGGAAAACATGTTTCTGCACTCTTTTTGTTTTATTCCCGGTACCAATTGTTGAAACTCATTTCTGAAGAGTCCATTTTGAAGATTCTGATTTTGCAGCTGCATCATTTACATCGTTGGATATTCACCAATAGGCTTACCCGTTAAATATTTTTTCCACGGTTTCCAGTAATGATCATGCCATCCCTTTTCAATGCTGGCTGCATGTTTATCCGGAACGTTGGCATGTGTAGCATATAGTACCGTATCATTATTTTTTTGTTCCAGGCAAATGATAAATATTGAATCGGTATCCTCCTTATCCCAGCTTTGGGCCCGCCAGGTCTGAACGATCATCCTGTTCTTGGTCAGTTGCAGGTTTTCCCCGCTTATATATCCGTTATGAGCTGAATATTTTCCTCCCTTTTTGGAAGATAATTTTGCGGGAGCCCCGGTTGCCACTGAATGTCTTTTACTGTTCATATACAGTTCATACAATTGCTGCGGCTTTGTATTCTTAAAAAGGATCTTCTGGCAAATCGTTTTTGACATATTGCAAGTTTTAAAAATTAAGTAATCAGGCCACCACGGATTCCCGGTTGTATTTATTTCTGTAATGAAGCGGAGATTTCCCGGTTACCTTTTTAAATACGGTTCTGAATGCTTTTATATCTGAATAACCTACGTCATACATTAATTCATTTACATTCTTCCGGCTCGCTTCCAGTCCTTTTTTAACGGCTTCCATTTTTACCCGTTGAATATATTCTACTACCGTGTTGGCAGTTGCTTTTTTAAACCTGCGTTCAAAATTTCTTCTGCCGATTGCCAGCATGGAAGTCAATTGATCAACGGTTATTTTCTCCTGGTAATTTTTTTCGATAAACTCCTGCGCCTGCTTAACAGGCTCATCTTCGTGCTCTTTTTGTCCCTGGAAGATAGTAAACGATAATTGATTGGTACGTTCCATTTCTATGGCAAAGACTTTAGCAGAAAGAACCGCCATTTCATGACCGGCATATTTGTCTATCAGGTGAAGAATAAGATTGAGATAAGAAAAAGCTCCTCCGCTTGAATAAATACCCTGCTCATCGGTAATGATCTTTTCTGTAACCAACTCCACTTCGGGAAATAATTGCCGGAACTTATTAGCTGCCATCCAGTGGGTGGCGCACTTCTTTCCATTTACTAATCCGGTTGATGCCAGTATAAACGCACCAAGGCAAAGGCTGGCCACCTCAGCCCCCTTTGTATATTGTTCCTTAATCCAGGGAAAAAATTCTTTATTGTCTTCCAAGGCTGCGGTGATCTCTCCGTCAATTGCAGGAATAATGATCAGGTCTGTTTTATCAAGTTCACTGATTATCCTGTCTGAATGAACAGTAAATTTTCCTCCGCTAACCAGTGTTTCATGAGTAAGGCCAACCAATTGCACTTCAAACAACGGTTCCATCTCCTCTTACTTTTAAAAATTCATTTACCTGTGTAAGTAATTGTCGAGATCCTTCCAGGCTTCCTAAAATAGCACCCCGGGGAACCAGGATAGAAATGTGTTTCATCAGTAGTATTATTTATTGCCTTTTAATTAAAATCCATGATTTTCAATTTTCATCCTCCAAAGAGTGCCGGCATTGCTTTTCAAAAATAGCTAAAAATCGCTGTCGCATTCTACCCCCGAAATTGCCGTTTTTCCACCCGCATCCCTATTTCAAACCTATTTAATTTTAGGTTAATAAATACGGAATACAATCTGAAGGTAAATTGACTCATCAAAAAAAAAGAAGTATGAAAATAGAACTTTTGAATAAAATAGATGAAACCAGCCAGTTGTTAATCCAATCTATTTCGGTATTTACAGATGATCAATTTAATAAAATTCCTTTTGAAGGCAGCTGGACAGCTGCACAGGTTACAGATCATATTTCAAAATCTCTGTCAGGAGTGGCGGAATTACTCTATGCAAATACCAAACCAACTAAAAGGCAAACTGATGAAAAGTCAGAAGCCATTAAAACAATGTTCCTGGATTTTGGTTCAAAAATGAAATCACCTGAATTCGTTTTACCGGGAGATTACCCGATAGAAAAAGATAAGATCGTAACGATTTTGAACATAACCATGGCCAAACTGAAAACTGCTATTGAATCGCTTGATCTTTCAGCCATCTCCACGGATTTTGAATTGCCGGGCTTTGGAGAATTCACCAGGTCAGAATGGATCACCTTCGCCATTTACCATACCCGGCGGCATATCGTGCAGCTTAATAATATCTATGAAAAGTTACAGATCCCCTTAGCCAGCGCGAGAAGTTTAGAAATGAAACCTGAGTTTATTCCTTATCTTAATTAATAACTACACAAAATAAAATTTGAAATGACAACGAAAACAACAAGCAGCAGAATGCATTCGCTCCTGATATTATTTGATATGCAGACCACGTTTTTCTTCAGCGTTACCGATGGTATTTCGGACAAGGATACCCAAAACCGCCTGAACACAAAAGCAAATCATGTGGCCTGGCTAACCGGCAGCCTGGTAGAACAAAGATTTGAGATTGCCAATATGCTGGGCAAGGAAGGAAAGCAGGAAGCCCATGAACTTTTTAAAAATAATAAAGGCATCCAGGATGGAGTGGATTATCCCCCTCTGGCTTCCTTTAAAAAGGATTGGGAAAAGATCACTCCTCTTTTAAGAGATGCACTTGCAAATGTTACTGACCAAAAACTGGATGAATCTTTTGAAATGATGCCGGGAATGAAGATGACCTATTTTGACCTGGTCACTTTTATTATTTATCGGGAGGCAAATTGTATTGGGCAAATTGCCTTGTGGCGGCGGTTGCTGGGATATGAAGCGATGAAGTATATGTAACTGGTATACACAACCGAAGGCTGCGGTTATTAATTATCCAGGATATTTAAAGAACCGGGACAACAACAGCAACCGGGTGATGACGGACCATTATGAATTTGTTAATAGTTGTAATGCTGACCTGCGATATGGAAACCTGCACTACCAAACGGAAGCTTATAAAAGAAAACTAAATAATCAACGATGGAAAAATCAAACAGAACAGAAATAGCAAAGTCCATTGATGAATATATATCTGCCCTTCCGGAAAACATCCAACCCATCCTGGAAAAACTCAGGCAAACAATTCGTAAGGCGGCACCAAATGCTGAAGAAACCATCAGCTATGCTATTCCCACTTTTACCTTAAAAGGCAACCTGGTTCATTTTGCCGCTTTTAAAAATCATATCGGATTTTATCCGGCGCCATCAGCAATTGAAATCTTCCGCAAAGAATTATTGGCTTATGAAGGAGCAAAAGGATCTATAAAATTTCCGATAGATCAACCACTCCCATGGTCGCTGATCACCAAAATGGTAAAATTAAGAGTGAAAGAAAACCTGGAGAAAGCAAAAACAAAAAAAAATAACAAAATAAAATAAGATGCAAAAAATAACTCCATTTCTTTGGTTCGACGGACAAGCCGGGGAAGCAATCAATCTTTATACTTCGGTTTTTAAAAATTCAAAGATCCTGAAGATTTCCTACTGGCCGGAAGGTGGCCCTTTCCCAAAAGGCCAGGTAATGACCGCTATATTTGAACTCGATGGCCAGTTGTTTCATGCATTTGATGCGGGCCCCCAATTCAAATTCACAGAAGCCATATCAATGTTTGTGAATTGCGAAACCCAGGAAGAAATTGATTATTTATGGGAAAAACTCACTGCCGATGGAGGACAGGAAAGCAGGTGTGGATGGTTGAAAGACAAATTTGGTTTATCGTGGCAAATCATCCCTCCGGTATTGGGCCAATTGCTTGGTGATAAAGATCCTGCTAAAGCCGGACGGGTTATGCAAGCCATGTTGCAGATGAATAAGATTGATATAGCAACTTTAAAAAAAGCATATGAAAAAAAATAGCCATTATCTTTCCGGAAAATGGAGAAAATATTATGGCGGGAAAACAGTTAACAAAAAACAGGCGGGTGTGCAGCGAAGGACATGTTTTTTATAAAAGCAGTAGTTGCCCAGTTTGTCCTGTTTGTGAAAAGAACCGTCAGCCCGTTACAGAGTTTCCGTCCGGCCTTTCATCTCCTGCCCGGAGAGCACTTGAAAATGCCGGCATCCTTTCACTTTTACAATTATCAAAGATGAGCGAAGCGGACATTTTGCAATTACATGGCATGGGACCTGGTTCTATACCCAAACTACGTGATGCATTAAAAGAAAAAGGTTTAACATTCAGAGCAGATAAAAATAATCCGTAAAATGAAAATGCACATCTGGTAAACCTTTTTAAACCATTTATTACATTAACCTTTTTAATCAATTAATTATGGAAAAAATAAATTTTTCAATTGATATAAACGCACCCAGGGAAAAAGTTTGGGATGTTCTTTGGAATGATTCAAGCTACCGGAAATGGACAAGTGTTTTCGCGGAAAGTTCTCATGCCGTTACTGACAACTGGAAAGAAGGATCCAAAGTTTTATTTCTCGATGGAAAAGGATCCGGCATGGTAAGTAAAGTAGCTGCCAGCAAACCGGGGGAATACATGTCATTTCAGCATTTAGGAGAAATAAAAGATGGTGTGGAGGATACAACAAGTGAAAAAATAAAAGCTTGGTCGGGTAGCTTTGAAAATTATACACTCGAAGAAAAGGACGGGAATACACAATTAAAAATCGATATGGATATATCAGATGAGTTCAAAGATTTTTTTACAAATACCTGGCCCAAAGCACTGGAACTGGTAAAAAAATTGGCAGAAGAAAACTAAGGATTTGGTTTGATTTTACAACTTTATAAACCAATAAATACTTTTGTCGGCAGTAGAAAATTTATTTTAAGTTTTCCAGGCCAAATGAAGCAAGTTTGTCAATGATGGGTAAAGTATTCAGTCCAAGTTTGGTCAAACGGTATTCAACTCTGGGTGGTATTTCCGGAAATGATTTCTTAGAAATGAATTTGTATTCTACTAAAAAATTCAATTCCTGAATTAGCATTTTTTCGCTAATACCCGGAATGGTTCTTTTTAACTCACCATATCTTAATACTCTCTCGTTTATTTGAAATAATATTAACAGTGTCCATTTACCACTCAATAAGGTTAAGGACTTTCTTACCGGGCAATTTTCGTCTGATTGCAAAATATTTTTCTGATTTTTTTTCATTGATATACAATATTTCTAACTCATTAGTGAGTACCCGGCTAAATAGTAGGTACTTGTACAAAAGTAAGTTTCTATATAATTTTGTACAAGCCATTTTTTTAAAATAAAAATAAATAGTATGACACAAGTAGAAACAAACAAACAAATAGCTACTACAGCCTACCAAAGAATTTTTGGCGATTTAGATGTCACTGCAGTAGATGAGTATATGAGTGAGGATTTCATACAACACAATCCAACAATAGCTGACGGTCCTGAGGGGGTAAAAGCACTTGTACAAATGCTTACCTCACAAGGTATACCAAAACAGAAAATTGCATTTAAACACGTTGTAGCAGAAGGTGATATTGTTTCTCTTCATTCTCGTTATGAAATGGCAGGAAAGGAATGGAGGTTTATCGATATTTATCGTGTAGAAAATGGAAAGTTAGCCGAGCACTGGGATGCTATGATGCATATGCCTGATCAGCCTGCAAATAACAATCTGATGTTCTAAATTAAAATGAAAGTAAAATTAATAACAGTAGCATTTGCCCTTCATTAGGTACAATAATTACACAAGCTCAAATATCGGGTAATTCAAAAACTCAGGAAGAAAAAGTAAAAAAATTAATACTAAATAAAATGACAGTAAAAGAAGTAGTAGAGGCTTATTCGATAGCCCTTTCAAAAGGAGACATTCCAACAGCATTTTCGTATTTCAGCCCAGATGCAAAATGGCACCAACCCGGAAACAATAAGTTTTCTGGTATAAAATCAGGACTCGATATCATTGGCAAAATGCTAGGCGATATGATGGGAGCAACACAAGGTTCATTAGTGATCAAACCTACAGGTGCAATGATGGTTAATGGCAATTTTGTTTCTTGTCCTATTCGTTTTAGTGCTAAAAATGGCAATAAAACTGTAGATATGGCCGGAAACGATTTGTATGAAGTGGTAGATGGAAAAATTGCTCAAGTGTGGCTTTTTTCTGAAGACCAACCTGCTGAAGACGAATTTTGGAAATAATTTGTCGAAAATATTTTTAAAGTCAAGTGCAAATAGAGAGTGCCCATTTTCAGGTGCTCTTTTGCTTTCAGCTAACGTCCGGTGAAGGACCCTGATAAATCGATAGTATTCTTTACCCATACCGGCTTCACAATTAATCCTCAATTCACAAATCAACATAAACCTATTTATAGTATTAGAAATAGGAAACAAACATGGCGTAGTGTAGAAATTATTCTACTACACCGAAAAATTAAGGGTTAATAACTAAATACAACAAAACCAAGAATCCAAAAATCCAACCAGAAGTTATATATACACTGCAGGTTAATACAAATCCTGCAGGCCCTAATGTGTCTATTTTTTGGTAAATAAAATAAGATTGATCTGAATCTCTCTATTTGCACCATTTTTGTCTAAGAAAAGAAATTCTTGGATTCCCTCACTCATATCGTTCTGGGCGCCTGCATCGGTGAAGCCATTGCCGGTAAAAAGATTGGCAAAAAAGCCATGCTGATCGGCGCCATTGCGCAAAGCATACCTGATGTTGATTTCATCACCACTTTTTGGTTAAGCGATTCCAAAGATATACTCGAGCACCGCGGCATTACCCATTCCATCCTGTTTGCCCTCGTGGCAACATTACTATTATCCTGGATATTGAGATATCTTTTCCGTAAACAAAATATTTCCTGGTCTACCTGGTTTGCCTTGTTGGAAATAAATATTTTTACCCATCTCTTTATTGATGGCTTTAATGCGTACGGCATAGGTTTACTTGAACCTTTTTCACACTGGCGTTTTTCATTTCATATATTATTTGTAGCTGATCCTCTTTTTTCCATATGGCCTTTTATTGCCTGCCTTGTTTTGCTAATACTGAGAAGACAAAACCTGACAAGGAAAAATTGGTGGCGTATGGGTATCGGCGTAAGTACCATTTATCTTATGTATGCAATTGTCAATAAAGATGATCGTTGAAAAAGCGGTATCAGATAACCTGGTGCAACAGGGTATTTCCACTGAAAATTATTTTACTACTCCCACTCCGTTCAATAGCTGGCTCTGGTTTGTAGTAGCCAAAGACAAAGGAGGATATTATGTTTCATACCGTTCTGTTTTTGACAGAAAAAAAAAGAAAATGACCTTTCAATATTTTCCCCAAAATGATTCCTTACTTACCACCGTTAAAAACAGGGTGGAGGTAAATGACCTGGTCTCTTTTGCCAACGGTTTTTATACGGTTGAGAATCGGTCCGATACCACCATTATCAATATTCTGCGTTTTGGGCAGGTGGTGGGATGGTATGATCCAAAAGAAAAATTTTCTTTTTATTATTACCTCGATAAACCGGGATCAAATAAACTGGTAACGCAAAGAGGCCGGTTTGAAAGATGGAACAAGGAAACGATCCGGGCCTTTATAAAAAGAATAGAGGGCAACTGATTGGTAGAGGCCGGCTGCTTTGTCTAATGAAAATAGCAATGAAATAATAATCAGTAAATTGAGTAATCATTTTACTCTAAATAATCCTGATATGCACGAAATTAAAAAAGAAAATATCAAGCAGGAAGTGTTTGACCTTTATGACGATTATGCACACAACCGGCTCGGCAGACGGGAGTTTATGCAAAAGCTTTCTATTTATGCCGTGGGCGGAATTACTGTGGCTTCCCTTATGAGTTTTCTTATGCCTGATTACAAAGGGGCCGTACAAATTAAAGAAGACGATCCCCGCATTAAATCAGAATACATCACTTATCAATCAGAAAAAGGAGGTGGAACAATTAAAGCTTTGTTGTCAACGCCTGATGCTGCAAAAACTAAACTGGGTGGAATTGTAGTGGTGCATGAAAACCGCGGATTAAATCCACATATTGAAGATGTAGCCAGGAGAGCTGCATTGGCAGGATTTATTTCTCTTGCTCCTGATGCGTTAACGCCATTGGGCGGCTATCCCGGTACTGACGATGAAGGCCGTGAAATGCAAAGCAAGAGAGACAGAAATGAAATGTTGGAAGATTTTATAGCCGGATATAGCTATCTAAAAAATCACAAAGATTGTAATGGCAAAGTTGGTGTAGTAGGATTTTGCTTTGGCGGGTGGATAGCCAATATGATGGCTGTACGAATTCCGGACTTGTCAGCATCCGTCCCATTTTATGGTGGCCAGCCCGCTGCTGAAGATGTTCCTAAAATAAAGGCTCCGCTACTCCTGCACTATGCAGCCCTGGATACCCGTGTTAATGAAGGATGGCCGGCATATGAAAAACTATTAAAAGAAAATGGCAAAGAGTACAAGGCCTATATGTATGAAAATTCAAACCATGGTTTTCATAACGATACAACTCCCCGTTATGATAAGGCGGCGGCAGAACTTGCATGGAAACGCACTACCGATTTTTTCAAAGAAAAATTGAAATAAGTCGCTGCGCTATTTTAGCGATAAAGGAATTTAATTTCAAACCAATATAATAAAAGCTCTTTTGAATAAGAGCTTTTATTTTTTATATCATCATGGTAATGAATGGTCCTATTTTAATGGAGAAAACCGGTAGGTGTAAACATATTGCTGCCCGAAAATATCCGTGTGGTTTTGTTCCACTTCAAAAAGGACTTCCGTTATTGTAAGTATTTTCCAGGTGAAATTATAGAAAGGCAGATTGGTAATCTTCATTTGGGAAAAGCTGGCATCTATAGACCACTTTCCACTACCATACGGACCAAAAACGCCAACATGAAAGGGATCCAGCAGTAATGGGTCGCAGGCAACAAGGCTATCGCTCCTTATAAATATACTGTCACTTTTGAATGTATAAATATCATCCAGTTCGCAATCTTTATATGTAAATGCCCTTGCTTCTGTATTGCCTGAAACCGGCTCACCTTTATCTCTTATATAAAGGTTTTTTACTTTCCATTTGTTTGTAGTTAAAATTTCTCCCTTTGGCCTGGAAATGCTGCTTGCATCCTTGTCACAGGAAAATTGTAAAATACAAATGACTATAAAAACAAACCATATTGTGTTATTAAACTTGCCCGACACCAGTTATCTTTTGATATAAAAGTAGGCAAACTTTGTATAAGCTTGCAAGCGCCTTCATCATGATTTATAAAATAACTCTCCCTTGCGCTACGGGTATTCATTTACTTTCTTAGTTGATTCATTTATTGAAAGATTCAAAAAAAAATCTGAGCTTCTCCCTGTTATTTATTTACCAGTTTCATTGCTCCATCACTATAGCGCTGCCCGATATCAGGATAGGCAGATAATAAATTTTCGATGTTCAGTAAATCCTGTGGTGAAAGTTGTATGTCAACGGCTGCGGCGTTTTCCTCCAGGTATTTTCTTTTTTTTGTACCCGGGATCGGGATAATATCATCACCCTGTGCAAGTACCCAGGCTAAAGCCAATTGAGCTGCTGTTATTTTTTTTTCACCGGCGAGGGCGGCAAAATCTTCAACCAATTGCTGATTATTATTCCAATGTGTTTCGTTAAAACGAGGAAGCGTTCTGCGAAAATCATCAGCAGCCAATTGTTCCTTGTTACTAACGGTGGCGGTTACCAAACCTCTGGCCAATGGACTAAAAGGAATAAAAGCGATGCCCAACTCCCGTACCGTATTCAATATTTCTCCTTCAGGATCTCTTGTTAGTAATGAGTATTCACTTTGCAGAGCAGTGATGGGATGCACGGCATGTGCCCTGCGTATGGATGCCGGCGATGCTTCGGATAAACCGAGATATTTTACTTTCCCTTCTTTTACTAATTCAGCCATAGCACCTACCATTTCTTCTACGGGTGTATCCGGGTCAACCCGATGGGCATAATACAAGTCGATGGTTTCAATACGTAACCGGCGTAAACTTTTTTCTACTGCTTCCTTCAGGTAGGCCGGCGAACCATCAAAATAGGTGTCCGATGTTCCGGCGAAGTTAGATGTGCTTCCCTCCCGCTGCCGGAAACCGAATTTTGTTGCAATAAAAACTTTATCACGATTGGGTACCAATACTTTTGAAATCAGTTCTTCGTTGTGACCAAAGCCATACATATCCGCTGTATCCCAAAAATTAATGCCGAGTTCCAGCGCCCTGTTCAAAGTAGCTATTGACTCCTCGTCGTTACGTGGTCCATAGGCAAAACTCATACCCATGCAACCCAAACCAATAGCTGATACTTGTTGACCCGTATTTGCAAGTGTTTTGTATTTCATAATTCTTCTTTTAATCCATTACTAAAAATTCTTCTCCGGGGTTTATGAATCAATTGGCTTTCCTATTTTCACCAAAAATGAATTCCAGAATTTCTTATTCATGAAATTTTTTATTGTGTATCACTTCCAACCACCACCAAGTGCCCTGTACAATTCTACCATAGCATTCAATTCCTGTCTGCGGATAGCAGCCAGGTTTAATTCTGCCTGCAATGCATTTCCCTGCGCAGTTATTACTTCCAGGTAATCTGCCATATCACTCCTGAATAAAAGTTTTGCATTGAGCACGGCATGCCCCAGGGTATCTACCTGGCCTGTTGCTATTAATTCCTGTTGATTCAATTTATCTAACTGGACTAGTGCATTCGCCACTTCACCGGTAGCTTCCAAAACTATTTGCCTGAATCGTATAACTGACTCCTCTCTTTCCAGTTTCGAAATCTCATATTGTGTTTTTAACTCTCTTCTGCGAAAGACAGGCTGTGCAATAGAACCTGCTGCTAATCCAAATAATGAATTAGGAATATTAAACCAGTTACTTGCTTTAAAAGATTCTAATCCTGCTCCGGCAGTTATGTTCAATGCAGGATACATATTAGCCTGTGCTACGCCTACCCTTGTGTTGGCAATCATCAAGGCCATTTCAGCAGAGCGAACATCCGGCCTTCGGCTTACCATAGCAACCGGTAATCCCGCCGAAAGATCATCGCTTACTATAAATTCATGTAAACCGGCCTGGCGGACAAGAGAACCGGGAAGCTGTCCCGTTAATACCTGCAATGCATTTTCCTGTATAGAAATATTTTGTTCCAATTGCGGGATCAACAAAGCTGTTGATTGTTTTTGTGCTTCTGCCTGTTGCACACCCAATGCATTTCCGATGCCTGCATCTTTTAATAAACGGGTTGCCAGCAAAAAGCTGTCGCTAAGTAAGAGGTTCTCTTTGGCTATATCTAATTGTTTATCGAGCATCAACAGGTTAAAGAATCCCTGTGCAATTTCAGCCACCAATTGAGTTTGCACCGCCTTGGCTGCTTCTGTTGTTTGCAGGTACTCCCTCAACACAATTTCTTTTTGTCCGCGTATCTTTCCCCAAATATCCGCTTCCCAGGAAAGACTTGTACTTGCATTATAATTTTCCAGGTAACTCTTTCCTAAAAAACTTTTCAGGCTGATACCATTCAAACTATTATCAGATGGACGGGATACCTGGCCGGTAAACTGGAGATTTATTTCAGGCAATTGCAGCGCCTTACTTTGCCTTAACCTGAGCTGTGCGATATCCATTCGTTTGATAGCGACAAGCAGGTCATGATTATACTGCAATCCTTTTTCTACCAGGCTTTGCAATTCGGTGTTCGTGAAAAAATTTTTCCATTCCAGGTCAGCGATGCTGCTTGTATCTGCAAAACTTACCGCATTGAACTGAGCTGGTAATTCCAGCTCAGGTCGCTGATATTCTTTGCCTAACCTGCAGGCAGAAAAGAAAAGGATAAAAATGAATAACGGAAATGATATTTTATAAATAGTGTGTAACATGATCTCTTATTTATTACAAAAAATTATTCTGCCAGGTCCGGCATTTCTGATTGTTCCTTTTTTCTACCAATTTTTTCCTGGAGGTATTGGAAAATGACAAATAGCACCGGAATGATAAACACACCTAATAGTACACCGGTAAGCATACCACCCAATGCACCAGTACCAATTGATCGGTTTCCTAGTGCTGATCCGCCTTTTGCCCATGTTAGTGGCAGTAATCCAACTATAAATGCAAATGATGTCATCAGGATAGGACGCAATCTTAATTTAGATGCTTCCAGCGCTGAATTAATCAGTGTCATTCCCGACTTTCTCCTTTGCACTGCATATTCCACAATCAAAATAGCATTCTTCGCCAGCAAACCAATCAGCATAATCAAACCTACCTGCACATAAATATTATTGTCGATTCCAAATAGATTGATAAAGGCAAATACCCCAAATATTCCGGTCGGAATAGTTAAGATAACCGCCAGGGGAAGGATATAACTTTCATATTGCGCTGCCAGCAGGAAAAAAACAAATACTACGCTCAGTATAAATATTAAACTTGTTTGAGAACCTGCGCCAATTTCCTCCCTGGTCATACCTGTACATTCATAAGAATAACCCCGGGGAAGATATTTTTCACTCACTTCTTTTATAGCCTTGATGGCATCACCAGAACTGTATCCCGGTTTTGACGTTCCGTTAATTGTAACGGAATTGAACAGGTTATTCCTGGTCACTGTTTCAGGACCATAAACTCTTTCAAGAGAAACCAGGGTATTGATGGGTACCATTTCACCCTGGTTATTTTTTACAAATACATTATTCATTGATGAAGCATCCGCACGATAAGGAACATCAGCCTGTACTACTACACGATAAAATTTTCCAAACCGGTTAAAGTCGGAAGCGAAGCTGCTGCCATAATATACCTGTAGGGTTTGCAAAATTTCGGTTACGGAGACCCCCAGTTGTTTAGCTTTATTTTCGTTGATATCAAGGCGGTATTGCGGATTGCCAGTACTGAAAGTAGTAAAGGCATAAGCGATTTCCTTGCGCTGCATCAATTCACCTATCAGGCCATAGGCCGTGTTGCCTAATTTATCCAGCTGACCTCCAGTACGATCCTGCAATATGAATTCAAAGCCATCTGTATTACCAAATCCCTGTACTGTTGGAAACTGGAAAAGGAAAACACTTGCCTCTTTGATAACACTTAATTTTTGATTGATCACTCCCATCACTCCTTCTACTGAATTAACCGGTCCTCGTTTACCGGGTTGCTTCATGCGGATAAAACCTACTGCATAGTTGGAACTATTTGCATTGGCAAGGATATTTAACCCGGTGACAGCGCCCCGTCTTTCCACGGCTTCTACCTCACTGAGCAAACTATCAATCCGGTTCATTACTTTTTGCGTTCTGTCCAGTGAAGCGCCGGGGGGAAGATTAACTGAAAACACAATGAAACCCTGGTCTTCGGTTGGAATAAAAGCAGTTGGGGTTTTTTGCATCATCCAGAAAGTAGCAAGTGATACAATGACCAGGCCGCCAATAGCTACCCATTTTCTTTTTATGAAAAATTGGATGGCCTGCCCGTATTTATTAATGGTAGCATTGAAACCTGCATTAAACCCACTAAAAAACTTTTGACTAAAGCTTTTTCTTTTTCAAACCGCCTTCTTCGTTATGAGGATTCTTTAAAAACAAAGCACATAAAGCAGGACTTAGTGTCAATGCATTTACCGCGGAAATTAAAATAGCAATCGCCAGCGTAAATGCAAATTGTTTATAAAATACACCGGAGGGTCCTTCCATAAATCCAACCGGAACAAACACGGCCGCCATCACCAGGGTAATCGATATAATAGCTCCTGATATTTCATTCATGGATTGTATAGTTGCCTTTCTTGCCGGCATTCCGGTTCTTTCCATCTTTGTATGTACTGCTTCTACAACCACGATGGCATCGTCTACCACAATACCGATAGCCAGTACCAATGCAAATAAAGTAAGCAGGTTAATTGTAAACCCGAATAACTGCATAAAGAAAAATGTACCAATAATGGCCACCGGCACTGCTATAGCTGGTATGAGTGTAGAACGAAAATCCTGCAGGAAAATAAACACCACCAAAAACACCAGAACAAAGGCGATAAGCAATGTTTCCACTACCTGGGCAATAGACTGGTCCAGGAATTCTTTGGCGCTATACATATTAAAATAGTGGATGCCTTTGGGAAAATTCTTTGCTGCGTTATCCATTACTTTTTCAGCTTCTGTTAATATATCATTTGCATTAGAACCAGCTGTTTGAAAAAGGGCAAGTCCAATACCAGGTTTGCCAGCTACCATGGTATTGGCGCTATAAGCAAATGAACCAAATTCCACTCTTGCTACATCTTTCAATTTTACAACAGAACCATCAACCGACGACTTTAAAATGATATCCTCATAATCAGCATTCTGGGATAATTTGCCTTTGTATTTAAGGATGTATTCAAAGGAAGCGGTACTCCCCTGCCCGAATCTTCCGGGAGCCGCCTCCAGATTCTGATCCTGGATTGCACTTAACACATCCCCTACTGAAAGATTATTGGCTGTGAGGCGATCTGGTTTTAACCAGATGCGCATAGAATAATCCTTGGCGCCAAATACCATGGCCTGCCCTACACCCGGCACCCGTTGCAATTCTGGAAGAATATTTATCTTGGCATAATTCTGAAGAAAGGTTTCATCATAGGTACTGTCGTCGCTATATACCAATGGCACCATGATCATACTATTCTGTTGCTTTTGTGTAGTGATGCCCGCCTGCACTACTTCCTGTGGTATCAGGCTGGTTGCCCTCGACACACGGCTTTGCACATTCACGGCAGCCAGGTCTGGATCAGTACCCACTGTAAAAAAAACATTCAGTGTCATGGTACCATCATTACTGGAAGTTGATGTCATGTAAGTCATATTCTCCACCCCATTGATGGCTTCCTCCAATGGAGTAGCCACTGCCCTTGCTACCACTTCGGCATTGGCACCGGGATAGGCAGCAGTAACCTGCACTGTGGGTGGTGCAATATCCGGAAATAATGTAATGGGAAGAGTGTATAGGGATAATAAGCCAAGTAAGGTGAGTATAATAGATACAACCGTAGACAAAACCGGCCGTTCAATAAATCTTTTAAACATGATAATTATTTTGGAATCTTTTCAATGGAGAAGGGAAGAATAATGGCAAGGAGTTTTTTTCCTGACCCATTAACCTGCTCAATTTTCCATATTTTATAATGGGTTAATTTTTAAAAGGCTATCCATTGACATTTGCTCCGGGTGTATAATGGCACCGTCTCTCAACCTGTCAAGACCGGTGTAAACAATTTTATCACCGGTTTTAATTCCTTTTGCCACGAGGTAATAATTGCCACTTTTTCCTTGAATCGTTACAGGTGTACTAACTACTTTATTACTGTCGGCCAGTACAAACACAAATACTTTATCCTGCAATTCAAATGTTGCATCCTGTGGTATTACCAGGGAAGAAGAAACAGATCGCGGAATGCGAATCCTGCCAGTATTCCCTGATCGCAGTAAGCCGTCTGCATTATTAAAACTTGCACGAAAACTGATAGCACCAGTGCTATTGTTAAACTGACCGGAAACGGTTTGTACTTTTCCTTTTTGTGGGTATACACTATTATCAGCAAGCACTAATTCAACAGGAGGCATTTGCTTTATTTTTTCTGCAATGGAATTACCGGGATATTGTTCTTTAAAAAGGAGAAAATCATTTTCGCTGAATGAGAAATAAGCGTACACATCTTTAATTTCAGAAACCACTGTCAAAGGTTCAGAAGTGCCTAAGCCAACAAGGCTACCGGTTTTAAAAGGAATTCTTCCTACGTAACCATCTACCGGCGCTTTGATCAGGCTGTATCCCAGGTTGATATTTGCACTTTGCATCATTGCCTGTGCCTGGGCCACATTGGCTTCAGCAGCATGATAGGCTGCCTGTGCTGTTTTTAATTGTACATCTGATACTACATTGCTGGCCACCAGGGGTGTTAATTTAGACACATTGATCTCTGCCTGGGCCAGGCTGGCCCTTGCCGCTGCTAATACGGCCTTTGCATTATTTAATTGTTCACGGTAAGGACGGTCATTTATATGAAATAACGACTGTCCCTTTCTTTACATAGGCACCTTCATCCACGTATATTTTATCAAGGTATCCCTCAACCTGGGGGCGAATCTCGATATCCTTGCTTCCTTCCAGTGATGCCGAAAACTCCTGGTAAGTAACTGCAGGAATTTCGGTTATGGTAATTACCGGCAATGATTGCATAGGTTGGTGATAAGCCCCTTCTGTACCGGAAGAGGAATTGCAACTATAAAGCATCAGGGCAGCAATTGCAACGAGACCTGCCAGCGTAATTCTTGCTTCAAAAATTGGTTTAATGGTTTGCATTTTTTTATTTTTTGCTTCTAAATATTTAATATGGTTTGGTCTTTTAAGGTGCCTCCATTCTGCATATTCAACGAACAGGAAATATGAACCCGGACAGTTTTCATTTTTTACCGGGTAAATAATCGTTTGCACTCAATATGGCATTGCCTGTGATTTAAATCATTCAACATATTACCTGTTTATTCAACAGGTGAATGATTGGTTCTCATACCGGGCGCAGGGTGTGCAAGTGTGGTAGCAACAATTGTTCAGATCCGGGGTATGGAAGAAATAATTACTTTAAGTTTTTTATAAATCCTTCAATAGCATCATCCAAAACCATTTTGTTCAATTCTCCGGAAACCGGCGAATTTCCCATGATCTTTATTGAAACAAGACCATGCAATATAGACCAGAATGTATGGTACTTCAAACATGCATTCGAACCTGGCTGCTTGCTTGACCGGATAGCTTCCTTTATCGATTCCATTATGAAATGATCAAATCCATGCTGATCATCTTCACATTTTTCTCCTTCACAACAAGCCATACCCACTCCATACATCAACCGGTACGATTCTCTGTTCTTTAAGGCAAAATTCCAGTACGCATCCGCCATCGCTTTTAACTGAAGCACCGGGTCCTTGTGTTTTTCCCTGGCCTGCCCTATCTTTTTTGATAATAAATGAAATCCTTCGTTTACAAATTCCATCAGAATCGCTTCTTTATTTTCAAAGTGGTCATAGATCACGGGCACACTGTATTCAATTGCATCAGCGATCCGGCGAATGGAAAGAGATTGCCAACCATCCTCCTTCGCCATTTGCCAGGCTGTGGTAAGAATAGATGATCTTAATTTTTCTTTATCTTTTAACCTGCGTTCTGATATACCCATATTTTCATTTTACCTAACACCGTTAGCAAATATAACGACGTTTTGAAAATGTACCCGGAAATTTTTTCAAAGAGCCCTGTTTTCCCCACAAAAAAAATGATGACCGGTGTCAACCCTATGGCAGTGGTAGAATTTCCGGAACTATTTTTATTGTTATATCCACTATTCAATCAAAAAATGAAAAACAAAATTACTGTCAGTTGTTGTGATGTAAGGGGTGGGAATGCGGCAATTTTAAGGGCTGTTCACGACAGCTACTAAAGGATAATGAAATATTTCATTTCAAAAAATAAAGCATAACTGTTACAGAATATATAAATGTTTGATAAGAAATAATGCCGGAAATTATTATTGCAATTGAGGTTACCTCTGAAAATCTGATTTACCATGTGTCCTGTTACTGCCAGGCTTTTCTTAAAAATCGCAACCAGTTACCATGCATTATATTTTCTATGTCATCTTCAGTGTAACCACGTTTTTTGAATAAGGGAGGTAAATTTTGAAGATCGGCGATTGTTTCCAGGTCGTAAGGACATTGTTCTCTGCCATATGCTCCATCGAGGTCGGAACCAATACCAATATGCAATGTGTTACCTGCCAGTTGGCATATATGATCCATGTGATCGATCACCATTTCCAAATTGCAATTCATATCCAACGGAGTTGACTTACCTCTTATCCAGTCGGGAACCATCATCCATGCATCTAATGCGCCACCGATTACTGCTCCCCTGCTGATCAATTCTTTTATTTGCTCATCACTGAATTGACGGTTATGATTCACCAATGCTCTTACATTATTATGACTGGCCCAAACAGGACCGTTAAAATTATCCATGGCTTCCCAAAAACTATCATCGCATAAATGAGTTGCATCCAGGATCATATTCAATTTTTCCATTTCCTTGAGCAAGTGCTTTTCCGTTTGTTCCCATAAACCCGGTGGCATCGGTACCCTGTGCATAACGGCCCGGACCATAATGTGCGGGACCAACAGCCCTCAATCCATAATTGTATGCTTTTTCCAAATGCTTTAATGTTACTAGAGAATCAGCTCCTTCCAAACTTAAAATATAGCCGATGGGTTTCTTTTCGTTTGAATTTTCATCATTCCATAATTGGATATGTTTTTCCAGTGTGGCAATATTATTTATTTGAATCATTTCACCCGCTTCCTCCATGGCGTTGTACCAGGCCAGTTGTCCCTGTGTTTGCGCCCATGCCTGTTCAGGTGAATGCCATCCGGGTAATGGATTCTCCGGGGCCACATAACGTGCTATTTGTGTGGCTACTACCAAACCGATATTCCCTTTTCGTAATTCGGGAAGAGAAACCGTTGCGTTTCCCCTGATCCGGTTTATCCGTCATTCCTTTTTCGCGGTCGTTAATCTCAGCAACCGGCTTGCGAAGATCGCGGTTCCATTCCAGGGCATTCATGCTAAGATCAAGATGGGCATCAATGAATAAACATAATAGCAAAAGATTTTAGATCATTATTTTCCTGTCACGGGCAATAATCTTCCATTCCCCGGTTATTCTTCCGTCCTCAGCTACCAGGGCCCTCTCATATAATGCAGAAGTGGGGCAAATATGATATGGAATTCCATATAATACATCACCCAATTTATACTGATGATCTTTTGAAGTTTGCAACACAAGATGTTCTTCGCTCTGCCCAACAAATGTCAACTCCGGGGCATTAATAATTACAACACGATTGGTTAATGGGTTTTCCGATGCCACCGATTTATGGCCCAGGTCAGTGCAAAGCAATCCATCGGCAGGAAGAGAAATAACTCTTGCTCATCACTAATGCTGCCGGAAGAAAAGGCTGCTCTTTACATTTATTGACATAGCCTGCATCCCAATATATAAATGTACCCGGACTGCATTCAACCTTTTTTCTTTTTGCAGTGAATAGGAAATGTAGGTGATCCACCCGCAACTATCACCGGCTCATCCAAACCGGCCTTAACAATTTCGCTTTTTAACCAATCTACATGTGCAAATGCTTCATCACATCTTTTTTTTCTTAGTTGCAGGTCTTCATCATGAATATGCCCGTCATATGCATGCAGGCCCACCAGCCTTATCCCTTTTAGTTTTAAACAATCTTTGTATAGTTGAATAGCTGCAGCACCCGGCTGAATACCTGTTCTGTTCATTCCTACATTTAAATCAACGAAGACAGGCACTGTAATTTTATTTTCGGCAGCAGACCCGGCAATCACTTTCGCAGCATCCAAATTATCAACAAGACATGAAAATTTTGTTTCCGGATAATTCCTGATCAATAAAAAGAAACGATCTGCTTTCGGTCCTACAGGCTGGTAGGCAAGTAATACATCAGGAGCTTTGCAAATAGCCAGCATTTCTGCTTCTGCAATAGTGGCGCATTTAAATTTTGTAATACCTGCCTTTATTTGCAGGAGGGTAGCTTCTTTTGCTTTATGTGTTTTTACATGCGGACGCAACCTGCTTACATCATCAATCATGCTGATCAGCAAATCAATATTTTTTTTAACCCGGTCGGGATAAATGACGAGAGCCGGTGAATCTATTTCACCTATATTGTTAAGTTGGTACCATTCATTCATATGCCGGTATAGGTTTAATATAATTCAAACATGGCTTCAATCTCCACCGGTATATTGTCAGGCAAAGATCCCATACCTACGGCGCTCCGTACTCCTATTCCATTTTCATCTCCCCAGACCTTTGCAAACAATTCACTGCAACCATTAATATATAAGGATGTTTTTCAAATTCAGGAACGCAATTTACCATGCCCAACACTTTGATCACTCTTTTTACTTTATCAAGACTGCCTATATGTGTTTGAATTGTTGAAAGAATAGTTAGTCCCACCTGTAATGCGGCAAGTTTTCCTTTTTCCTGGTCCATATCTTTTCCAATGCGGCCTATAATAAATGTTTTATCATCATGCAAAGGTCCATGTCCGGATACATATAAATAATTTCCGGTAACAAGGTAAGGTTTATAAACTCCCATTGGTGCAGGAGCAGGAGGTAATTTTAATCCTAACTGAGCAAAACGTTGTTCAGGCGTTTGTTGTTCCATAATTTCTTTTATAACAAGTAAATTCAAAAATAATACGCCGACAAGTCCTAACACAGAAACAATAGTTTCCATTACCGACCAGGATCGCAATGTATCTTTTATACTAACGTTAAAATATTCTTTAAAAAGCCAGAAGCCTGCATCGTTTACATGCGAAAACATAAGGCTTCCTGCTCCAATTGATAATACCATTAAATTGGGATTGGTATTGGTTTGAATAAGTAATGGTCCAATTATACCTGCGGCCGTAAAACCAGCAACGGTGGCAGATCCTACTGCTATCCGGATAATGGCAGCAGTGAGCCAACCCAAAAATAATGGCGACAAAGAAATACTTTGCAACTGATCGGCAATCTGGTCACTGACACCACTGTCTATCAAAACTTGCTTTAATGCTCCGGCTCCGGCAATAATCAAAAGTATCATGGCAATGTCTTTCACTGATTCGCCATAAACAAACATCACTCGCTTCATCGTTCTTCCTTTTTTTACACCCAGGGTAAAAGTTGCGACAACCAATGCAATCAGCATTACGATAGATGGCTGTGAAAAAAACGAAATCAGAGGTAAAAAGGAGGATCGGTGATATAAAAGGAAGTGTTGCAGTCAACGCAAAAAATCCTACCGGAAGAAGAGCTGCAAAAAAACTATTGAAGACGGAGGGCAATTGGGATGCAGGCAATTCAGGAGGCCTGAATGTATCCAGTGGATGTGAGACTATTTTCTTCAGTGTACGGGAAAAGATTGGACCAGCAACAATGATTGTTGGAATGGCAATCATTATTCCGTAAAACATGGTGGTACCAATATTCGCATTAAACTGGGTAGCCAGTGCAGAAGGCGAAGGATGCGGTGGCAGAAACCCATGTGCCACGGAAAGAGCGGCCAGCAAAGGTACCGCTGTTGCTACTGCCGGAAGTTTATATTGATAGACCAAAGAAAAAACAAGAGGTATCATCAAAACAAAACCTGTATTATAAAAAAGCGGTATGCCAATGATAAACCCGATAAGCGCCAGGGCCCAATGAATATTCTTTAAACCGATTTTTTGCATGATCGAAGTGGCTATCTGTTGTGCCGCCCCGCTTTCTGCTATTAATTTTCCCAGCATGGCGCCCGCAACGATAATAACTACATTACCACCGAGGATATCACCCATTCCTTTTTCAACCGAACGGGTGACCTGGCCAAGCGGAATGCCCAAAAACAAACCGGCAACAACTGAAACGATCAGGAAGGCAAGAAAAGGATTGAAATTAAAAGCGGCAATAAGAATAATAAGGGCAACTAAAGCAAGGAAAACAATAAATAAAGACATGGCAAGGGGATTAGCGGCGATAAGATAAAGAAATATTATTTACCAATACCAATTTGCCCGATGCCAACTTGAATAGTTGCCCTTACATGGTAACATTTGAAAGAGGAATTTTAATTTCTTCAGGATGAGCAGGTAAAATAAAACAGCAAAAGGAAGTAATGAAGAGAAGAAAATTTATTTAAATCAATAAATAAAAAAAAATAACGATCGATCGTGTTCAGGTTAATTCAAATTCCTATATTTATCAAATAAAAAAGCAGGTCGGCTAGACAACCACCTGCTTGGTCTTTTGGACCGTTCACATGAGAAAACTCTATATCTTGTTCCGTTTCGCTAAGGCGAAGCGGATTTTTTTTCTATTGTAAAAGTAAGTTGATAAAAATCAATATTACTTTACGTTTTACCCAAGCATGAATTTTTGATGCTGAATTTGGAATTATTTTCCCCGTATATTAATACACTTTAAAAAGTTGTCTTTGTCTGTTTTTTTACCATTCTATTTCCCGGAATGACTGTTTTGGGAATTGTAATAATTTAAGAAAGTAACCATTTCTTCCTCTTTCTTAAATTCCAGGCTATTCTGCTTTATCCATTCCTCATAGTTTGATGATCCGGGTAAAAGTGTGAGAAAATTTTCTGAATTTAATTTTTTGATCCTTTCAACCTTATTTCCTGTCTTCAAAAAATAATAATTTATATCCCGGAAGATGTATCGTTTTTGCGTACCAAACAGCGAGTCTTCGGCAGGATAGACACGGCGCTGTCTATACTTCAACAACTGATAATTACCCGTATTGATTACCTGCACAAATGCAGTAACTGTTTTTTTCCCTAAAACCAAACCAGGAAGATCCTTTATATAGGTAGAGCCAACTGAGACACTATCATCATTTGCATGAAAAATTATTAAAGCAACTTTGTTACCATCACCCGCTACCAGTTCCTCTCCCTTCCAGATAAAATGAAATTGATCAGTGGCCAGGTTCAACCGAACAGGAACTGTATTAATCAGGTGAGCCTCCTTATCGTACAAGCTTGCCTGTTGCCATTCATCCTGCAAAAATGGGCTTCCTTTAATACGGCTTATCAGAATTTTTTTTCCGTATGCATCAGGACCATTTATTGATACGGTGGGAGCCTGATGCTGTGGCCCTACTCCCTGTTCTATAAATACCTGGGCATTTATTATTGTGAGGCAAGAAACGGAAAGGAGGAAAAGACTGATTTTAGGAATGATCAATAATTTCATGAGCCATTTTTATTTTTTAAAATGAAACTATCAAACCCTGATTTTTTTTGATGAACGATCATTGAATTCCAAATACCAAAAAAGAGGTTGCCCTTTTCTGGTACAACCTCTTTGGAATAATAATTTGAACGCTATTGTTTTTTTAAGATCAATTGATTGATACCCTGCCCGGAAATATTGATTCTAACATTTATCTGGCCGGTGCATGAAAATATAAAGCCGGAACTTCCTCCACCTGTAATTGCCAGGAATCCTCCATAGTTCCCGAATGTAACACCAGTGGGAATACTAACAACTCCTGTTGCAGGGTCAACAGTAAGGGTGAGCGGAGTGACTATATTTCCAAAAGCAGGATTCGGCCAAACTTTACTGAGGTCAACCTGGTTTGCATTTGCACCAACCACCACCTCTACCAGATCACCCGGACCCCAATCCTGCCAGTCATCCTTTATAACTTCATATGTACCGGCAATAGTTGCAGGATTGTAAGGACAAACAACTGTAGCGGTCCAGTGAAAAGACGCATTAAAAGGTCCCTGGTTCTCCAGATCAACATCACTGGTATTTGCAGAAGAAAATTTTCTGCCATCTTTTAAAACGGCTTCGTTGTATATATGAAAAACACTACCCGGATCCAATGCTCCCGGTGTAAGGCCCAATGCTGTTGCTATCTCATTGTTTGTGGCAGACAGGGTTGTTTCTCCATTGAAAGGAATATTTTTAAGGAGCTTCCATTTAGTTTTGTCAACTGTAGCTGTGGCAGATGCATAAACATTTATACTTTCAACAGGCTCTCCGTATGAACTGACTACTTGTCCCACTGAACTGGCCGGGTCAACTGCATTTAAAAGTCCATTGATTGATCTTACCAGGGTTAAATAGGATCCTTTACCCAATTCGTCATAAAAATCTTTTTCCTTAGTACACGACAGTAATAAGAGTATAAAAAATATTGACAGGGAATATGCTTTTTTCATCTTGTTTTATTTTATAGGTATTCTACCAGGTTTAATTAACATACATATTATCCGGGTTATTATCCCAAAACACTTTTACGTTAGTGGCGGTTTTTTGGGTTACATTATTATTCCTGTTTGCATAAGCACCAGGATAAAACATGGACCTGAGAAATGCACCTGCTGAAGGATTTAAATTAGGCTGCATATTCCTTGGCATTCCTGTACGCCTGTAATTGTTATATGATTCAATTCCATTTCCCCAAAGGGCGATATAATACTCTTTCATTATTACATTTAGCTTATCGGCATTGGTGGCTGCCGCATCGTATAATTGCAAAACCTTATCAACATAAGCCTGGATACTTGCAGCAGTTGGCACCCTGGCAGCGGGTATAGAAACCCCAACCGTTCCGGGATACGCAACTACCGTTGCTATAGATTTTCTTACTCCTGATTCCAGTAAGGCTCTTGCATCCCCGGTAGTTCCGAGTGTAATTGCTGCTTCTGCTTTTACAAACTCCGTAAATGCGGGCTGCCATACCGGTAATATGCCCTGGCCCTGTGCTCCATCATTTGCCCCGGTAATTTTTACTTTATCATCATTATCAAATCGTCCGCCTGCAGGATAAATACCCCATACCGTTCTTTGAAATCCATCTGGCGGAATACCCCTGTCGTTACCATGATCACGACCGTAAAATCCATTGATGTCGCCATAACAAAAAGGAACACCTGCCGGATAATGAGGTGGGTTAGGGCTGATAAGACATTCCAATGTAGTAATAGGCACAAGCGTAACGTTACCTACCTGCCGGTAAAAATAATATCGCCAGCGTGGATCAAGACCCAATCCTTTTTCTGCATATACCACATACATAAAATGATTGCCTATATAATCATTGGCACCGGTGCCGGTATAATAAATACTATATTTCTGGTGACGGCTTACCGGGTTCAGCGCTTTTGAACCATGTTTAAAAACAAAAGCCTGTGCATCTGTAGTAATTAATTCCCCATCTGCTAAAAGTGCATTGATCTTTCCCTGCACAGTATTATCCACCAACCTGATCTGATTATATAATTTCAGCTTTAGCGTTTTTGCTACACGTCTCCAACTTGTAGCTTTAGCTACAGCTCCCCCACCGAAAAATAGATCATTGGAAGGCAGAGGTGTACCTGATGTTACCATATTCAACCTGGCTATGGCAGCATCCAATAAAGCAAAAGCAGAATCATAAACCTGTTTCCCGGGATCAGCTTTCGGGTTGGTATTCTCAGTACCCAGGTTGGCTTCATTGTAAGGCACATCACCAAAAAAGTCCACCAGCGTGGCGGCAGTATAGGCTTTTAGTATGAGGCCCATACCAATATGCAAATGCCTGCCGGTTCTTTCTGCAACAGGAATCATTGCATTTACATTATTGAAGACTTTTTGGTATGCATCTCTCCACACTCCGTCAAAAGATTCGGGTTGATAAAGATCCAGGTAAGTTCTTGCTGCCATGTATTCCATTCGGGTCAGTTCCTCGCCGTTTTCTGACAGGCCGGGTTCCACATCAGTAGAACCATAAAATTCTGTAAATCCTAATTGAACGTAATTCAAATAAAGGTCAACGTCTGCAGTTTGTGGCGCAGGGAAATTTGGGTCTGTAAGCATCCTGTCAAACTTTTTGCATGCCGGCATCATTACCATTATTCCCAGTATTCCCAGTACTATTATCTTTATATTTTTCATTGTTTCTCTTTTATTATTTTTTAAAATGTAACCCGGAGGGTGCCACCAAATCTGCGGGTTTGAGGCCCTGTCATATATTCAAAGCCTCTTGTTTTTCCAACACCACCGCTTGATGATTCAGGATCGTAGTTTGTGCCATCGGGAAATTTGGGAGCATTATGCCATAGGTTTTGTCCACTTAAAATAATGGATACATTACCCAGTGGCGTTTTACCTATCAGTGATTGCGGCAAAGAATAAGAAAGTGAAATCTCCCTTAATCTTACAGTTGTAGCATCGTAAAGCCACTGTTCGTGCGCACCCAGGTAAGTATTAAAAAAAGCACGGTCTAATGAAGTTTGAAAATCATTGGGAGTTCCGTCTTGTTTTACTCCGGGCAAAATAATCGCCAGGGAACGATCAACATCTGTTGATTTTGCAAGCCCACGACCCACCATGGCATTTACAGTAGTAGCATAAATATCTCCACCCTTTGTATAATCCCACTGCATACGCAATTCAATTCCTTTATATCCAAGGGTACCTATTCCGGATACTCTATAATCTGCATTGGGGTCTCCTATTATAACAGACTCAGTAGAGGCTATATAATAACCATCGGGACCAACAATCCTTTGCCCTGAACCTTTTCCACCGGCAACAGGATTTTCCCTTTGCCAGTAGGTTCCTTTTATTATCCCGAAAGGCTGGCCGTTAATTGCAAAGTTTCCTACGTTACTAAACAATCCACCCGTTTGAACTTGCGAAATTTCTTCAGGCAAATTGCTTACTTCGCTCTTGTTCTTTGTGAAATTTGCATCCAACTGCAGGTTCCAGTCTTTATTTTTTATAACAGTGTATCCTAGTCCGATCTCTACTCCTTTATTGGTAAGGTCACCGGCGTTTATTGTAGTTATTTCAAATCCTGTAGCAGGATCAAGTGGTCTGTCCAAAATCTGGTCAGATGATTTTCTGTTATAGTATGTGAAATCAATGGAAAACCGGCTCTTTATTAATTTGGCTTCTACTCCGGCTTCATATTCTTCGAGCAACTCTGGCGTCAGATCTGGATTGGCCAATGTATTATTTATATTATTTGTATTTACAACCGCTCCATTCCTGTCTACAAAATTGTTTGTTGATACGGTTAGCCTGTTTCTTGTTGAATAGGGAGAAGGAAAGTTTGCGCTGGTAGCATAACCGGCTCTTAATTTCACGTAATTAAGAAAATCGTTATTCTGTAAACCTGAAAAAGCAGCCGTAGGAAGAAAGGAAACGCTGACACTGGGATAAAAAAGAGATCGGTTTTTCTTTTCTAAAGTAGAGGTCCATGAATTTCGGCCTCCAAGGTTCAGATAAATAAATTCTTTATAACCTAATCCTGCCTGCGCAAAAATGCCAACAGTTTGCTCGTCGGACTTATAATCCATATCTAACCCATCTTCCGTCCTGGTATCATGCTGAATAAAATTGGAGTGATCAAATAATCCAAATACCAATTGGTCAGAACTTTTTAATCCCGATTGATCATATAACAGCTGATTGGAATTAACACCGGCAGTAACATCCAATTTCAAATTGGAATTAATATTTGTCTGGTATTGTGAAATAATTGAATGATCCCATATCCTGTTTGTTGCGTCAATTGTTCTGTACATTCCTCTGGTGTATTGCAGATCCACCGGCTGTGCCCTGCTGATACCTCCTTTATTAATGGTGAGAATATGGTCTTCATTGTATTGATCATACCCCACTCTATAAAGAATATCAAGATTCTTCAGGATGTTATACCTCATGGTAAAGTTGCCATAAATCCTGTTTGTTTTCTGGGCAGTCAATGAATTATACAAAGTCCATTTAGGATGTTGAATATCATTCGGACCCCGATAATAAGCAGAGGCTCCATCCGGAGTTTGGTAAGGCCAGTTGGCTAAATCATTTGCCCGGGGTGTATACATAATGTCTGCAAAGACACCGGTACCTCCATTTTGTGCACCACTGGCTCCGCTCTGTGCTGTGGTAGGACTTACAAAATTATTGATAACATAGTTTATGGTACCGCTAACAGTAACATTGTTGAGCAACTTTGTATTGATACCAATACCAAAAGTATTCCTGTCAACTTTATTGGTTTCCAGGAAACCCTGGTCTTTCAGAAAACCATAATTGGCGGAAATAGTACCATTGGTTCCCAAAGCCGCAGACAAATTAACTCCCGTATTTAATACATAGCCATCTTTAAAAAAGGCGCCAAAATTATCATGAGGAACAAAATCAATTGAATCACCAGCTAATTCAGGAAAAAGTCCGGCTTGCGATCCTACTGCATACGGATGAAGTAATCGCTGCGGAGGGTTTGTAAATTTAGGACCCCAGTTGCTGAAGAAAGCGAAACCTCCAGCAAGAGAAAAACCCCCTCCATAAGAATTTTGCAAATCGGGAACGCTTGATGGTTTCGTTTTAAAATAAGATTGGGAAACCGTGATTTCAGCTTTCTTATTACTTCTTCTGCCTGATCCGTTTTTTGTTGTGATCAGGATGACACCATTTCTTCCACCCTCTCCATAAAGTGTAGTAGCACTTAAACCTTTTAATATACTTACACTTTCTATATTATTCGGATCTATATCCAAAAAGCGGCTTGAGGTCTGGCTACCATAAATTGGATCCGTTTGCTGATTGGTAGCACCGCTAAATGGTGCTCCGTCAATAACGAATAAAGGATCACTGCCGCCAGTAATTGAGTTGGCTCCCCTGATCTGAATATTGGTTCCGCTACCGGAAATACCACTTGAAGCTAATATATCTACACCGGGAGCTTTACCACTTAACAAGCGACCCAAATCGCCATCGGGCCTTGATTCTAACTGCTTCTTGTCAACAGTGGTCACGGCATATCCCAATGCTTTCTTTTCACGCCGGATGCCCAGTGCTGTTACCACTACTTCGCTCAATTGCTGAGCACTTTCTTCTAATGAAACGCTCATGGTATTGCCGGAAGGCAATGTAGTTTCCAACGATTTAAAACTTACCAGGGAAAACACAACTTTTGTATTGGCGGGTACATTCACCAAAGAGAATTCGCCATTCAGATCTGTTTGTGTTGCCGCTCCCCCATTTTTTACTATGACGGAAACACCCGGTAAGGGTGACCCATCTTTTTTGTTAGTTACTTTTCCCGTGATATTTTTTTGCGCAAGCGCAAAGGAATAACCGGCAATGATAATTGCAGTTAAAAGAAATAATTTCTTCATAAACATGATTTAGAATGTGATTGTTTACCCTGGTTAAAATGCACTACGTATGTTAGTATGAAAACTTTAACATCTAGGCAACAATTTCAGTATAGTTGTTTCACCTGTGATTGCTTATGTTTCCAAAGCATGAAATATTGAATGCGAGGCAGAATAAAATGGATCTTAAAAATTTTCTCAAAAATGAAAATGGGTTCCTGAAACCTCATTTGCTTTCTATACAATGATTTTTGGAGAATAAACCTGTAAATCGGGGTACTAAAAATTAAGATCAATCCATATTTTATTTTCCTTCAAATTCAATAAAAATATGTCATACCCGGAGGGAATGTTTATGAAAACAAAAGGAAGCAACTTGTTTTTTCGGAAATAAAAAAAAGCGGCCTCATTTTAACGAGGCCGCCGGATTCAGGCAATTATTAACCAGGATCTGATTCAAAAATATGTTGCCTGACAAAAATTAAGGCAGGCTATTTTTGTAATTTAAGTGTAGCGTCATAATCAACACCATCCAGCTTAATTTTTAGTGTAAAGGTTAAATCATCACCACAAGGATTTACTAATCCTGTTCCTCTCACAGTAGATCCAGGTTGGGCTCCATCATAATCCCCGATCACTTGTTCTGGTACTGTTGCTGCGAATGTTGCAGGATTGACAGTGACAATCATGGGCTTCCGGTTTTTTCCAAATGCAGGTGAAGGATAAGCAGTAACTGCAATTTGATTTTCTCCGGCACCCGGCTTTACTTCCACTTTCTCACCCAGGGCAAAATCCTGCCAGGTGTCCTCAACTATCGTATAGTTGCCATTAAAAGAGGCATTAGAAAATACACAGGCGGCTATATAAACAAGGGTTGGACTGGCTCCGGGTTGAGCTGTAATTCCGGATGCATAGGAATTTCCAGTGATGGGAAAAGCCTCATACTTTTTTCCGGTTGCTGTAGTAATGTCAGCGCCAATTTCAAAATTATCTCCCAGAACAATGGGTGCTCCAAATAAGGTAGTAAGCTGAGTTCCCGTTATTTCAACTGTTGCCGGAAAACTGGTAATACCGGGCTTAATAATTTTGACATTCGCTTTGTTACCATTTTTTACTACCACTATGTCAACCTGCTGTGGGTTCTCATCAGATTCGAAATATTTGTTCAGAACAAATTTTCCTTTAAAGCTTTGAGGATTCTGACCAGAAATAGAATTATCACTGGCAGCATCTTTTACAAAAAGTGGCAACCAGGTAAACTTTTCCAGTTTGGGTAGGTTTGGATTATCCTCTTTCCGACAGGCATTAAAAATAAGGGCAGTCGAAAAAAGAAGGAGGCTGAATATTTTTATATTTTTCATATTTCATTTTTTAATTAATCTGTTAATCATGGCATCCAAAAAACTTTATAGGAGCTTGGGTTTTTTTGTGGTGGTGCATTTGGATTAGTTTCTAATTCGGTTTGATCCCAGGGTAAAGCGAGTGCAAAAGTTCTGCTCAATTGAACAGGCACTGGTTTTTGTGCACCCGGATTAATGGGATCGCCATTAATTGGAGGCTGCACCTTGCCACCAGGAGCCATAGCCGGATCACCCGGGTTAAATATGATTGGATATCCCGTCCTCCTTATATCAGTATATTGGTCAACAGCTGATCCTACGTTAGAAAGCCATTTTTGAGTCATAATAATTTCCAGCTTTTTTTCACTTGATGCGGCTGCATATTCCGCCAAAACTTTATTTATATAATTGCTTACTGCCGAAGTACCTACCAGGGCTGGTACCGCCTGAGCAGGTTTTACAAATTGTGAAATAACATAATCCACTTGTTTAAAAGATTCCTGCATAGCCTGCGTAAGCTTTGCAGCAGCATCCCCAGGAATAACACCAGATTGAATTAACTCGGCTTCAAGGTAAAGACGGTCGGCATAGGTTATCAGCCGGTATGGCGCGGCACCGGTACCACTTGATGCGCTGGCTATTGTTGCAGAACCGTCATCATATTTTCCTCCCACGGGATATATACCAAAAAGGCTGATTGTATTCTGTTGTGTCCTGTCGCGATCAGGACCTACTGAACCAAAATAAATAGAAACAAATGGCCCGTCCCTGTACTCGGTCTGGTTACCATCACGGGAGGCTTGGGTAGCATTTACCTGGTTATAGATATAATAAGGAAGCCGGGGATCAGGATTTCCAGAAAAAATATTGGCATTATAACCCTTTAAAATTTCATAAAACCATGGACTAATATGGTTACTGCGCTGTGTAGCGTAATAGGTAAAAAAGCCGGGGTTCCTGTCGTCAGTAGCGCCATTGGGTCCATAAGGAATTAAAAAACTTTCGCTTGTCTGGCTGATGAGGTTGCCGCCGCTTAACAACGCACTTACTTCGGCTGCTACATTTTTTACCTTCCTCGTCTGCGTGTACATTTTTAATTTTAAAGTCGTCGCAGCTTTTATCCATTTACTTACATTACCTCCATAAATAAGATCATCAGTGCCCGGCCTTTTTATATTGGGTGCCGTGGTATTATTTAAATCAGCGATCCCTTCATCTATTAAAGTATATAACGCGGTATAGATTGCTGCATCATCATCAAACTTTGGATACAGGATGCCTTCTTTTAATTTATTGGCCTCCGAAAAAGGAACATCACCAAATACATCAACCAATACACTATAAGTATAGGCTTTTAATATTTTGGCAATGCCGGCATACCGGGTATTTCCATTTTCAGATGCCTTTGAAATTATATCTTCCAGGTTTTGCATTACGCCATAAAATGGAAAAGTGGTTCCCGGGTTTGCTGTCGTTGAAAACAGTTTTGCCCAGGGAGTGGCAATTAATGGATCTGAACCCGTCATTCCATATTTATCCGCTTCCTCCCGGGTGCTCATCTGGTGAGAATACACTGCTAATACATTTGATAATCCTCCATTGTTTTCATCCATAGCTAATGCATCACCCAATGTCCTTTGGGTAGTGGGTAATAATTTTGAAGATTCAATAGTTGTTGGATTATTAGGATCTGTATTGATATCCAAAAAACCCTTTTTGCAGGATAGGGAAATCACCGAAGCAAAAAGAGGAATGAAGTATAATAATTTGCGTGACATAATTTAGAATTAAGTTGAGTGAATTAAAACTTTACATTGACATTAAATCCAAAGCGCCTCGTGGTAGGTGCTGCAGATAATTCAATGCCCTGTACATTGCTTGAGCCAAAGCTGTTAACCTCCGGATCTATATTGGTGTACTTTGGAAAATTGGGTGCGATATACCATAAATTTCTTCCGCTTAAGCTAATATTGATGCCCGTTATTGGCAATTTGCCCAATGCAGATTTGGGTATTTCATATCCAAGTGTTATCTCCCTCAGCCTGTAAACAGTGGCATCATAGACTTGCCATTCTGTTGATGAATTGATTCCGAATGATCCGGAAGGGCCCCCTGAAGAAAAATAAAGATCATTGGTAGTAATAACTGTATGGTTAGGTATTTTTTTACCATTTTCAAGCAAGGGTTGGCCGGGATTATTAGGATCGCCATATACGCCGGGAATGATCCAGGATGTTTCCCTGTCCAGGGTAGCTTTGGTTACGCCCCTGCCCAAAAGTGTATTCAGCGTAACGGAATACATATCGCCGCCTTTAGTCATATCCCAAAGTACATCTAGTGAAAATCCTTTATATGCCAGTGAATTTGTAATTCCCATTTTGAACTCCGGGTTTGGATCCCCAATCATTCTTTCATCATCTGCCTGGATGATCCATCCGGTTACCGGATCTATCAATAAATTCCCTTCATCATCGCGGGCTGAAACAGTACCACGCAGGTATCCGTATGGAAGACCCGGCTCGAAATAAGGATTGATTCCTGCAATTACTCCCTGTGCAAGAATCCTTTCTACTCCACTGGTAAGCCTGGTAACAATGTTTTTATTTTTGGTGAAAATTCCATGCACCTCCCATTGAAAATCGGTTGTTCTTATGGGCCGCAGTGTAAGGTCTAGTTCAATTCCTTTATTACTGATAGCTCCAAAGTTGGTCACCTTGAATCCATACCCGGAAGAAGCTGGTGTGGTAATGACGGCAATAAGATTAGTTGAATTCCTGTCGTACCATGTAGCATCTAATTCAATTTTTCTTTTCAGGAAGCTAAGTTGTGCACCGATCTCAACTTCCTTTGTAAACTCTGGTTTTAAATCAGGACTATTGGCTGTTGTGGGTAATGTTGCCGAAGGTATTCCCAGGAAATTGGGGTTAATGCTATAAACATCATTTAAGGAATAAGGGGATGCATCTCTTCCAACTTTTGCCCATCCGGCCCTGATTTTTCCAAAATCAAGTACATTGCTTTTTATACCGAAAGCATCCGTAAATACAAAAGAACCGGAAATGGAAGGATAAAGATAACTCCGGTTTTCTACGGGTAATGTGGATGACCAGTCATTGCGAACCGTACCATTTATAAATGCATAATTTTTATATCCCAGGGTCAGTTCGCCAAAAGCGCCGATAATTCTTTGCCTGGAATACAAGTCGGTAGTGAATTGTTGCTGAGATGTATTACTCAAAGCATGGATGCCTTTAGTTATGAATTGATTCCCTGTTTGAGTAGTATTGGTAATAGTGCGCTGGTTCACATTGTTTCCGACAATCAATTTTGAAGTAAAATCATTGTGAAAACTTGGTGATAGCGTTATTAAGAAATTAGACTCTAATTCCTGTTTCCTGTAATTATCCAAAACTAGTCTTCCCTGGCCGGATGCAGCCCTGGAACCAATCTCCGTTATCTCTCTCCTTTCAAGAAAGGCTACATTGCTTCCAAAAGCATAATCAAGCCTTATCCATTTATTAATGTTATAATCCAAATGGACACCAGCTACAATTCTTTCTTCATTGGTGTTATTAAAATTATATTTTGCGGACCACCTGGGGTTATCGTAACCTGTCACGTTCGGCTGTAATGGTAAACCATCCTTATCCTCAAAGGGGAGATTAAGATCCCAGTTCCGGGCCAGGAACAATGTTCTTGCAAAAGAAGGTGCCGCGCCTCCAATTTGGTTTTCTCCAAAGAATCCACCCTCCTGGTGTGAACGGGCATAACTGAAATTACCACTTACATTCAGCCCGATATCCAATTTGGTTGAAGCTCCTAAACCAACATTGGCCCGGTTGTAAGTTGAATTAAGTACATATCCTTTATGATTGACATGAGACGCTGTTAATCCTACAGAACTTTTTTCATTACCACCGGTAAGACTAATAGAATTTTCAAAAACAAACCCGCGTCTTAAAAGATCTTTTACATTATTTGGATAGGGTCTGTAAGCCACATTAGCAGAAGGAAATAATTCAGGATACGCCGCCCGAAGTGTAGGCCAGGCAGGAATGGAATCCCGGGTTCTGAATGCAGGGCCCCATGAACCGTTTGCATTTGAATAGGCGAGCTGGGAACCTGCGCCATATTCGTTTTGGTAGTCGGGCAGGTTGGCAATTGTTTCTGTAGATACAGATGACTTTAAAGACATCTCAGTCCCTTTTGACTTTTTTGCACTGCCTGATTTGGTGGTAATAACAAGAACACCATTAGATGCTCTTGATCCGTAAAGTGCCGCAGCAGACGAACCTTTCAGAACATTCATTGAGGCTATATCGTTAGGATCAAGATTGGCAATACCACTTGTATAGGCGCCTCCATTGGAAGCCTGGTTAGTGGTAGTTACCTGGTCATTACTATAAGGAATGCCATCAACAATGATTAAAGGTTGCGTATTACCGAAGAAAGAATTGTTTCCCCGGATCTGAATACGGGTAGCCGCTCCCGGAGTTCCCTGTGATGACCTGATATCCACGCCGGCTACTTTGCCCTGCAGACTTTTTAAAACATCAGGTTCTGATTTTTGCAGCAAGGCATCAGGATTCACTTTTGCAACTGAATATCCCAGGTCACGATCCGTTCTCCTGATTCCAAGTGCCGTTACTACAACCGCAGATAGTTGTTGAGATTCTTCTTCCATCGAAACATTCAATGTATTTCCTGATGGGATTGATGTTTCAAAAGTTTTAAAGCTGACATAGGAAAAAATAATTTTGGATGAAGAGGGTACATTTACAAGTGAAAAATTTCCATTCAGATCTGTTTGGGTTGCCGCTCCCCCGTCTTTTACAATTACGGATACTCCCGGCAGCGGAGAATTATCTTTTTTGTTAGTGACTTTGCCGGTAATACTTCTCTGGGCAATCGCCAGGGAATAACCAGCAATAATGATAGCTGATAAAAGAAAAAATTTCTTCATAAAGGTGATTTTGATTGTGATTGTTTTTCGTTACTGACATAGTTCTTCCTGTATGATATAAAATCAGACACAAGGCAATAATTTTCCCTTAATCGTTTCAACGAAAAGTACTTTAGTTACTAAAGCATGAATTTTTAAAATCGTAAGGGTATATCCCTGATATTAAAACACCAACTCAATAATGAAATTTGTTGCCTTAAGTCTGATGCTGCATCTTAAAACGAATAGCAGTTGAATGAAGCGGCAAAAATGTCTGCTTAAGAAGTTGTTCCTTTTCTATTTCAAAAAATAAATAAGGCCCACCGTGTAAGCATGGTATAATATAAATATATAATCAGGAGAAAAAAGAATGGAATTAAATGATGAAGAGCATGCCCGATGACCTGGTACTCTTAAGAGAGTTAAAAATTTATATTTCACATAACCACCAAAACTTCCTGAAAATGAATTTTATTGTTTAAACCAGTAATAATTCATCCTGATATATAAATTTCATCCACTGGTCTATATTTTTAGTAGGGTTATTTACCACTTGTACCTGAATTTGCCCTTGCGAAAAATTTTGTACTTAGTTAACACAATGTACAGATAGATTTATGGTTTGAAATAACGTTATTCGATATACACACATGAGAAAGCCGGATATATTAACTGGTTTATTGCTAAGCCATAACCACTGCCTGCATGATCAAAGATTTGATATTGAAATCTATTTTTATTCCCTTACTCGGAATAGGCCTTCCGCTTATCTCGGGCCTGATTTATTATAACAGGTATTCCGTTTTTGAAATTATTGCAGCCAATCTCTTTTTCATCTTCACTTCCTTTGTCATCTGGAAAGGGTGCAACTGGATACACGGAAAATTAAGGCCCCTTTACCGGCCAATTTCTAATCCCTTTTCTAAAATTGTGGCTGTCTGTTTTGTTTCGGCTATGTATGGCGCCTGTACCGGCGGGTTATCCGCCCTGGTATGGTTAAAAATTTCTGGCGAACCATTTAACAGAAACGGAATTTATATTTTTATTGCTGCCTGCGTGGCTGCCGTTATTCTTTTTACGCTTGTATATGAAATTCTGTATCTGAGTAAGGAACGGGAACTGGATACAAAAATAGTAGACCAACTGGACAAAGAACTATCCCAGGCAGAACTACAGGTGCTAACCAATGAAATGGATCCGCACTTTATGTTCAATTCTCTGAATACGCTGAATCATCTGATCCTAAATGAACCTCAGCAGGCTCATCGTTTTAATAACCGGCTGGCGCAGGTATATAAATATTTCCTGATCAATAAGAATAAAGATCTGATATCCCTTAAGGATGAACTGGAGTTTATTGAAAACTATTTTTTCCTATTGCAGATAAGACATGATAATAAACTTCAATTGCATTCTACGCTGAATGATAAAAGCCATTCAGTGATGATACCTCCCTGCTCTCTTCAGATATTGGTGGAAAATGCTATCAAGCATAATGAATTTTCAGATACTAATCCACTGCTGATAAAGGTAACTATTAATGATCATTACCTGCAGGTAAGCAACAATACAAATCCTAAACTCTATGGTGTAAACTCCACCGGTATCGGGCTTAAAAACCTGAGTTCACGGTACAAAATTCTTTTCCGGAAGGATATAACAATTGCAAATACAAAAGAAAGTTTTATTGTTAAACTACCATTGATAAAAAACCCTAACCCAAAACCCTTTTACCATGTTAAACGCTGTAATTATTGAGGACGAAAGACCAGCATTGGAAAACCTGATCTCAACTTTGTATTCCATTGCCGATGATGTGCAGATAACTGCAAGGCTTGAAAGTGTAAGAGAAAGCATTGAATACCTTTCGCAGAAACCTGCAGTAGATCTTATCTTCAGCGATGTACAATTAAACGATGGTCTTTCTTTTGAAATCTTTAACCAGGGCAATATCCGCACACCGGTGATTTTTATTACCGGCTACGATGAATTTATGATGAATGCTTTTGAATACAATGGCATCGATTACCTGCTAAAACCAGTTGACAAGGAAGATCTCCGCAAGGCACTTATCAAATACAGGATGCTGGAAAAACATTTTACTGATCATCATTCTCTTGTGAATCTGATGCAATATGTAGGTGACCATAAAAAGAAAAGGATGCTGGTAAAAAAAGGAATGGAGAACATTTCGCTCCGTCTGGATGATGTGGTTCTATTTTATACAGAGAACAAAATCGTATATGTTCTTGATCGCTGGGGCAAAAAATACCTGGCAGATAAAAACCTGGCAGAGTTGGAAGAAGAATTAGATGAGAACACATTTTTTCGGGCCAACCGCCAGTATATCATCAATATAAACTTTATACGGGGCTTTAAAGCCTATGAAAAAGTAAAGTTGATAGTAGACCTTACTGTACCCGAACTTAATCATTGTGTAATCGTAAGCCAGGAAACAGCGCCGCAATTCAGGGAATGGATGCATAATGCCTGAAGGCTGCGAGAATATATTTTAAATTAATGCAGAATAGAAGGCGAATTTTTATAATTCTGGCCGCTGCACTAAATAAGCATTAAACTGCAACCTCTCATGTCGCTATTGTCGGTTCGACCTAACACCTCGAATCTGCCTTCAGGAAAAACTTTGCCCGCGTCATCGGTAGCAATAAAACTGCAGGAATAAATATTTGCCAGATCAATAATATTGAGAATGCCTTTTACCGAACTGCTATTGTGATTATCGCCTGGCTTGTAAATTGACAGGGGATCTAGTTCATCCCTGGTAAATACTTTCATCCAGGGAGGACATTTAAAAATTCCTTCTCCGGTAGAGTAGGCCTGGGACAAAAGTTCTGTCATGCCATATTCAGAATGTATTACCGGTACTTTAAAAGATTTTTTTAAAACATCGTGTACTTCCTGCCTGATCATTTCGCTGCGTCTTCCCTTCATACCCCCAGTTTCCATTATTGTTAACTCTTTGAAAAGACCGGGATAAAAGGAAGATGAAAAGGCTTCAGAAAAATCCAATAATCCGAAAGTAACTCCTATTAATAATGTTTTTTGATTTTGCCCGGCCAGTTTCTGTAAAAGATTAAAAAGATTTTCAAATTCATCGAGATAAAAACCACTGTTGTCATTACCACTCATCTTAATCAGTTCATTTACCATATATACCAGTGAAGAATTCTGTCTTTCAAGGTAAGATGGTAATAAACCAATAATACACCAATCGGTAGCCGGACCATAAAACAATTCAAAACCCTTTACAAAACTTTCCCTGTACAGTTCTATTTCCTTTACAAAGTGCTTACTGTTGATACTGCCGGTAGTACCACTACTTTCAAAAATTTCCTCCGGGCTAAACCATGTAGATACAACCTGATGGGATTTAAAGAACCGGATAGGCAAAAAAGGAATCCGGGTCAGCGAATCAATTGCCTGAACGTCCACCTTGATTGCATTTACATAATCCCTGTAAACTTTGTTATTTTCATATTGGAAATAGAATTGATCCAATGCCAGTTGTTCAAAATCTTTTTCTGAAACATTAAAGATTTTATCTTTCCATTGACATTGCTTATCCATAGTATTACTCAAAAGGTATTATATTTGTTTACACTTAAATGTGTAATATGAAACTGATTCCCGCGATTTTTGTTGTATCACTTTTTATGCTGGTGTTAGCTTGTGGCAAAGATAAGTTTGAAACCAAGCCAAGACTTGAAATAAAAGACTTTAGCCCGAACGTTGTATATCCGGGAAATGAGTTAACAATCCGTCTTAATTATTTTGATAAAGAAGGAGATCTTAACGGATCCCCTGTTATTGGTATACTTAAGCGACTTAATATAATACCCCTTCCCACAGCGCAGGACAAAGTTGATACATTCAGAAATAATTTACCTGACTTCCCTTCAAAAGATAATGGAGAAATTACCTTTCAGCTTCCCTATGATTTTCTTAAAGAAAGCCAGACGGAAAATGATACTATAGTTTTCCGGTTTGCCGTTGAGGACCTTGCCGGGAATAAAAGTGATACCGTTATAACAGATAGAATAGTGATCCATTTGCCATAAGCCAATGAGCTTTGCCAAAAAAATTTTCCGATTTTTTATTTACAGCAATCTGTTCATCGCTCTTTGTGCCGTTGCAATGGTTTTCCAAACCTGCCAGCTTTTATTGAATAATAAACCTGGTATCTATTTTACAGTGTTTGTATTTTTTGCCAGCATCTGTAGTTATAGTTTTCACTGGTATCTTACACCCACGGATTCAGAAATAAAATCTTCCAGGATACAATGGTTGAGCCGCAACAAAAACGTTCACTTTAGTTTTTTCTTTATAGGTTTGGCGGGTGTAATGATCTCCACATTTTATTTATCTGATCATTTGCCCTGGCTCCTGCTTGCTGCCTTTATTACTTTCCTATATTCAGCACCAAAAATACCCTTACGCTTTTTTCGTGGACTTAGAAAATATGCTTTAGCTAAAACCTTGTTTCTTGCTCTGGCATGGATGTATGTAACCACCATTCTTCCTTTGCAGGTAAGCGGGCAACCCAGGAGAAATGATTTTTTTTTATTTGCCGGAAGCCGGTTTTTCCTCATCTATGCTATTTGTATCCTATTTGATTTCCGCGACAGGGAATATGATAGGAGTATAGGTATCCGCAGCCTGATTACCTGGTTACCCGAGAAACAAATAAATCGCCTATTCCTTATCAGCATATTTCTTTTTGTTCTTTTTACCCTTGGATTGACTTTCTCAGGGTATCGTTCCTTTCTAATTTTCCTGCTGTTGATCCCAGGACTCATCGTAGCTGGTTTATACAATCATGCCAAAAAAAATGATTCTGATATGTTGTATTATTTCATATTGGACGGGTTAATGGCCTTTTCATCTGTTTTAACACTAGCCTTTGACAGAATAATCATTAAATAGCCAAAAGAAAGGATGGTTTTTTCTTTCAATTTTGTGAACAAATTATTAGGCTCTTCTCATTCTTAGCACAAAAATTGTTACAATACAATCATATATTAAACAGTTATGCAAATAAATTTCACCAAGGTTGTTCACTTCACCCAATTAATTAAAGCAGGCGGCCGCCTTAGAGAGTTTAATTTCAGGAAATTACGGCAACTGGAAGAAGAGATTTTTTCCGTAGATACCGTGGATGATCGAGGAAACAGGATACTGTTTTATATGCATAAGGATAATAATAATTCAAACTGGGTTATTACTCCCCAGCCTTTGCCTGCCTGGGTTATTGAAAATGAAAGCAAGTTAAATGAAGAGATATTAAATGAATTAAACAGGCATTGACCGGGCCAAACATTTTTCAATTACTTCCCCTATAATTTTTAAATTTCCACCTATATAAGCGTTCACTTGCTCGCAGATCGCACCTTTAAAATTTGGCACTTAGACATAAAGATTTTCTTTAATGCAGACCTTTAAGGTTTTCCTTTATATTGGAAATATTTTTAGCCTTTTTTTTAAGTGGACCCAATCTGTCCTGGTTTTAAGGTTACCTCTTTAATTGAAAATCGGATATAACCGGGAACAGTAAAATAATATATAGAGAAATATAGATTATTCAAAGCCAGGCCGATATTTTCAAGTAATAATCCGAAATTCACTGATATTTTTTTGCATTGAATTACGCTATAGTTGATATAGAAACCACCGGAGGATTTGCTGCCACAAATGGAATTACAGAAATCTCCATCCATATTTTTGACGGTCAGAAAGTAACAGAAACTTATGAAACCCTGGTTAATCCCTGTCAGTCTATCCCCTACTATATTCAATCGATGACCGGAATTACCGATGAAATGGTAAAAGGAGCTCCCCTTTTCCAGGAGGTAGCCGAAAAAATTTACTCGTTGCTTCATGACAAAATCTTCGTTGCGCATAACGTTAATTTTGATTACTCATTTATAAAAAGCCATCTTTCTGCAAGCCAGCTTAATCTGCAATGCAAAAAACTTTGCACGGTAAGACTTAGCCGTAAAATATTTCCGGGCCTGACATCATATAGCCTGGGAAACCTGTGCCACTCTCTGGGTATCACAATCCATGATCGCCACCGGGCTGGTGGTGACACGCAAGCAACAGTAACACTCTTTCAATTATTATTAAACCGGGACAAGGAAAAAATTATAGAAAAGAGCTTGTTAAAAAATTCGAAGGAACAAATATTACCGCCTCATGTGTCAAAAGCGGATTTTGAAAGATTGCCCTATACTCCCGGGGTCTATTATTTTCACAACGAGAAGGGAAAGATTGTTTATGTTGGCAAAGCAAAAAATATCCGCTACAGGGTCAACAGCCATTTCAGTAACAATTCGGAAAGCAGGCAGAAACAAAATTTCTTACGCCATGTTTATTCCATCAGTTTTCAATCCTGCGCCACAGAATTGATGGCCCATATTCTTGAATCAACGGAAATAAAAAAGTGGTGGCCCATTTTTAATTTCTCTCAAAAAAATGCAGAGCAGGTTTATGGCATTTTTATGTACGAAGATCAAAACGGATACTGCCGGCTGGCAATTGAAAAGAATAAGCAACACCTGCAACCAGTTCATACTTTTCACTACCTGGCTGAGGGGCATTCAATATTGAGAAAACTGATGAGGGATTATAATCTTTGTCCAAAACTTTGCTTTATTCAAACTGCTCCTTCAACTTGTGATGGCCTCCTGGAAAAATATTGTTACGGAGCCTGTGAAAAACTTGAAACTCCTGCCCTTTACAATCTCCGCGTTATGAAAGCTATTAATTCCCTTACTACAAAACCGTCCTATGCCATTTTTGAAAATGGGCTGAATGCAGGAGAAAAATCCTGTATACTTATTTTAGAAGGCAGATTTTATGGGATGGGATATGTTTCCGGGGATGTACAGGTTATGGATCCTGAAATTTTGAAAAATCTGCTGACGCCGTATAAGGAAAATCTTTTTATTCGAAATGTTGTTAATTCTTACGCGGCAAAATTTCCTGAAAAGTTAAAATTATTCTCTCCGTCGAAACTTCAATCCAGCCATTGAAAATTTTCTGCTAACGGCATTTCAGAAAATACTTCCCTTATTACATCCGGTGGTGTTGCCAGTTTCCTTTTTACCGTATTTAACCATGCTCCGTCAACGGTAATAATAGCAGCTATAGTATCTGAGCTTTTTAAAACTTCATGCTGAATGGTCCAGCGGGAAAAATCCTTTTTAGCCTTCAGGATTTTAAGATTGATAGCAACTTCATCACCCAAACGAATTTCTTTTTTAAAAATACATTCCTCCCGGAATAAAATAGGGCCAATTTCTAATTTTTGCATCAATTCTGTTGTCAGACTATGGCCAACAAGAAAGGATATCCGGCAAAAGGCTCCCCAATCATAATAAACAGAATGCCGGAGATGTGCATTGGGATCAAGGTCAGACCACCGGACCTGAACCTTTCTGGTAAAATTATCCATACGCTAATATAAATCATGCAGGTTAAATTAACAGTTAATCGTGTTCAAATTCGAATGAGTGACTTTACTTTTGCACCACAATTAAAAATCATGAAATGCGTTATTCTTATTCAATTTTATCCACAATCATGAATGAAGAGGGATTGATTGATTAATAATATACGGACCCGGAATAGAAAACATAGTGGTCTTTTGAAAACTCAAAAAAAAAACAAATGAAGAAAGTATTTTTATTAGTTGCGGTTTTTTCAATATCGGCAGCTGCTTTTGCTCAAACTAAGCCCCAGGCCAAGACTTCCGCTCCAATTACTAATAAATCTGTCCCTGTTAATCCCAAAACTACCCTGAAAACATTGAATGACTCGGTTAGCTATGCGATTGGTGTTAGTGTTGCCAGTTTTTACAAGCAACAAGGAATTACCAACCTCAATTCGGCCCTGGTGTCCAAAGCAATAAATGATGTATTGGCAGGCAAAAAAGCCATTTTAGACGATGAAACCTGTAATACTGTTGTAACAAAAATGATGACCAGCATGCAGGAGACAAAATCGAAGCCCACTATTGAAGCAGGAAAGGCTTTTCTGGCAAAAAACAAAACCAGGCCTGAAGTAAAAACTACAGCCAGTGGTATACAATACGAAGTAATTACAGAAGGAACAGGTATTGAAACCCCTGCTGAAAGACAGCGTCACGGTTAATTACAGGGGTACCCTGATCGACGGAACTGAATTTGACAATTCTTATACAAGGGGTGAACCCATCACTTTTCCATTAAACCGGGTGATTCCGGGTTGGACTGAAGGATTACAATTAATGAGTGTTGGTTCAAAATATAAATTTTACATACCCTATACACTTGGCTTATGGTATCAAATGATAATGGACCTATTCCAGGAGGTTCAACCCTGATATTTGAAGTAGAGTTATTGGATGTGAAACAGACTAAATAATCTGCTGAACGCTTTTCTTTCTTTGGCCCAATACAGGGCTTTTTGAAATTGCTCTTCAGGAGAAAGGTTGGTGTTGTCAAGCACAATGGCATCATCAGCCTTTTTTAATGGGCTTATCTCCCGGTGTGAATCGATATAGTCCCGCATTTCCAGATTATATTTTACTTCTTCAATTGTAATATTTGGATTTTTTTCATACAACTCTTTAAATCGTCGTTCCACTCTTACTGCATTATCTGCTGTCATAAATATCTTTAATTCCGCATTAGGGAAAACAACTGTACCAATATCCCGGCCATCCATAACGATCCCTTTCTTTCTCCCCATCTTTTGCTGCTGTGCTACCGCAAATGCACGTACTTCCTTTATTGCTGCCACATCACTTACTTTTTCGGCTATCACCAGGTCACGGATTACATATTCAACATTTTCGTCATTAAGATATATTTCACTCGTTTCATTCTTTTCATTAAACTGAAAATCAAGATGAATTTCTTTTAATGCGGATTGTACTTCTTTCTTATCTGTCCAGTCAATATGATTGCGAAGAAAATAAAGAGTAATGGCCCGGTACATAGCACCACTATCAACATATACATAGCCCAATTTTTTAGCCAGTTGCTTTGCCAGTGTACTCTTGCCGCAACTGGACCAGCCATCAATTGCTATGATAATTTTTTTTGTCATTAATTACCTGCCTTACAGGCGATAAATGATATGGGTGTTGAAGAATTAATTAAATCCTGCATCGCACAAAAATAAAAAGGAGCGCCTTATAAAAGCACTCCTTTGCAATTTTATTATTAATTAATTTATGCCTTCGATTTTGTCTCCATTTTCTTAAATGAAAATATCAAGCTTATTGTTTTCTTTATCCAGTCCTGCCTCTAATATATCACCCGCTTTTACATTCATATTCAGATATTTCTTCTGCCAGCGGATCTTCCAGGTATTTCTGAATGGCCCTGTGCAACGGACGGGCACCAAACTGAACATCATATCCTTTATCAGCAAGGAATGCTTTCGCATCTTCTGTCAATGTCAAGGCTGAATCCAAGATTTGCCAGTCTTTTCATTACACCCTTCATCAGGATATCAATAATCTTGAAGATATTTTCTTTTGTCAGGCTGTTGAAAATAACCACATCATCAATACGGTTCAGAAACTCAGGAGAGAAAGTTCTTTTCAATGCTTTTTCAATTACTGCTTTGTTGGCTTCATCTTCATTTTCGACCCTTGAAGATGTAGCAAAACCAACACCTGCACCAAAATCTTTTAACTGACGAACACCAATATTCGAGGTCATGATGATCATCGTATTCTTAAAATCAACTTTTCTGCCAAGACCATCTGTCAACTGTCCATCATCCAATACCTGCAACAAAATATTGTAAATATCCGGGTGTGCTTTTTCAATTTCATCCAACAGGATAACGCTATAAGGTTTACGGCGAACTCTTTCCGTCAACTGTCCACCTTCTTCATAACCAACATATCCCGGAGGTGCACCAATCAGCCGGCTCACGGTGAATTTTTCCATGTACTCACTCATATCAATACGGATCAAGCGCATCTTCTGAATCAAACATATACCTGGCCAGTGCTCTTGCCAGCTCTGTTTTACCAACACCTGTAGGACCAAGGAAAATAAATGTACCGATTGGTTTTTTAGGATCTTTCAACCCTACCCGGTTACGCTGAATGGCTTTTACCACTTTTTGAATAGCTTCATCCTGGCCAATCACCATTTCCCTCATATCATCCGACATCTTGCGAAGCTTCTCCGTTTCAGCCTGCACCATTCTTTTCACCGGAATGCCTGTCATCATGCTCACCACTTCGGCAATAGCTTCTTCATCGATCGGGATAACGTTTATGCTTGCTTTCTTCTTCCCAATCTGATTTTGCTTTTTCCAGATCTTCCGCCAGGCGTTTTTCGGTATCACGCAATGAAGCAGCTTCTTCAAACTTCTGGCTCTTTACCACTTTATTCTTTTCATTCTTTACATCCTCGATCTTCTTTTCCAGATCCACGATATTCTGTGGAACATTAATATTTTTCAAATGCACCCTGGCACCTACTTCATCCATTACATCGATCGCTTTATCCGGCAAGTAAACGATCGGTAATATAACGGTCGCTTAATTTAACACAGGCATCGATTGCTTCGTCATTGTAGGTTACATTGTGATAATCTTCGTATTTCGATTTGATGTTATTCAATATCTGGATGGTTTCATCCACACTTGGTGGTTCAACCAATCACTTTTTGAAAACGACGATCCAGTGCACCATCTTTTTCAATATACATTCGGTACTCATCCAGTGTAGAAGCACCAATGCATTGCAGTTCTCCTCTTGCCAGTGCAGGTTTAAAAATATTGCTGGCATCCAGTGAACCACTGGCACCACCTGCACCAACAATGGTGTGTAATCTCATCAATGAACAGGATCACATCACGGTTCTTTTCCAGTTCATTCATGATCGCCTTCATTCTTTCTTCAAACTGGCCACGGTATTTGGTACCGGCTACCAATGCAGCCAGATCAAGTGATATAACTCTTTTATCAAATAAAACCCTGTGATACTTTTCGCTGAACGATACGAAGCGCAAATCCTTCCACAATAGCTGTTTTACCAACACCCGGTTCACCAATTAGAATCGGATTATTCTTTTTACGGCGGGAAAGAATCTGTGATACCCTTTCAATTTCTGATTCACGGCCCACAATCGGATCAAGAGAACCTGATTCGGCCAGTTTGGTAATATCCCGTCCAAAATTATCCAGTACAGGTGTTTTGCTTTTTGCACTGCACTACCCTGTTTTGAACCTTTTTGCTGCGAATATTTCTTTTCTTCTTCAAAGTCATCATCATTCTCATCGGTAAATTCGGCACGGGGATCGCTTGATTTTACAATGCCTAATTCCTGGCGAAAAAGATCGTAGTCCACGTCAAATTGATTTAAGATTTGAGTTGCAATATTTTCTTTATTCTTTAAAATAGAGAGCATCAGGTGCTCTGTTTCTACTGTTGTACTTTTCAGTGCTTTTGCTTCGAGTACCGTTACACGTATCACTTTTTCTGCCTGCTTGGTTAGTGGAAGACTATTGATATTGGCAATATTCTTACCGGTTTTATCTTTTACGGCCAGTTCAATTTCTTTTCGCAGTTCGTACAGATCAACATTAAAGCTTTTCAGAATTCGGACGGCTGTATTATCCCCTTCCCGGATCAATCCGAGCAAGAGATGTTCGGTACCAATAAAATCATTCCCCAATCGTAAAGCTTCCTCCCTGCTGAATGAAATGATCTCTTTTACCTGGGCTGAAAAATTATTATCCATATTTAGATAATTAGTTGTGTTACAATATTAACAAATATATTTGGTTCCTGTTCTCCGTACTTATAAACGGATTGTTGATAAACTTAGTTGTATGAAAGTCAAAATAGATACCAAAGAAAAATTTCATGCCATCACGCTGCCTGGCAACTCTCTTTCTGCTACTATGACAGAAGAACTGGGCGCCTGTTTGCTTCCTTACCTGCAAAATGACGTTAAAAACGTTGTGCTAATTTTAAAAGACATTCAAAGCATGGATATTGCTGCGGCGGAAAAGCTGGTGTCTATCCAGCAAAACTTCTATGAAAATAATGCTTCTTTTGTGATTTGCGAACTACAAAAACACAGTCGAAGAGTTTCTTGACAAAAATGAACTTTTGGAGCTTCTGAATGTTACACCCACCGAAAGCGAAGCCTGGGATATTGTGCAAATGGAAGAAATAGAAAGAGAATTGCTGGATGGCGAAGATAAACAATTAGATTAACATTGCGAGGATGCCTGATCCATATCAAACTCAAATATCTCGTTTTGCATTGGAAGTAGCTAGCAGGAAGCAGACCTGGTATTATTAATAACCCAGTGATAACCCTGACCCAAAATACTTCAGCTTACTTTAATAAAAAAAGGGATTCACATTAAATCGTGAATGGCCAACAATTACCAATCATCCTTTGCTACAAACCTCATACTTCGTATTTTAGCTTATGCTCGCAGTCACCATCCTTGGAAATAACTCAGCCGTACCGGCATTTGACCGGCATCCCACCAGCCAGGTAGTAACACTGGACGGTTTTAACTTCCTGGTAGACTGCGGGGAAGGAACACAGATACAAATGATCAATTTTAAGATCAGGCGTAGCCGGATTTCCCATATTTTCATTTCACATCTTCACGGCGATCACTATTTCGGACTTGATAGGACTTATTAATTCCTTTAGCTTGCTGGGAAGACAACAAGAGCTGCATATTATCGGGCCTGCCCCCTTGCAACAATTAATAGAATTGCAATTAAAAGTAGCAGATACCACACTCTGCTTTGATCTGTCATTTTCATACTATCCGGAATGAAGGAATGCTGATTGATAATGAAAAATTTTCAATAAAATGCTTTCGCACCAATCACCGGATAGAATGTTACGGCTTTGTTTTTTCCGAAAAAAAGAAACCGCGCCGCCTTATCCTGGAATCGGTCCGGGAGAATAATATCCCCCTGCACTTTTATGAAAGACTGAAAGACGGCGAAGATTTTGTTTCCAGCGTTGGCGAGGTCATTAAAAATGAATGGCTGACAGAAGCCGCCCCCAAGGGTAAATCCTATGCCTTTTGCGCAGATACAAAATATAATGAGGATATGATACAGCATATCAAAGATGTGGATATGATCTATCATGAAACCACCTACCTCGATAATTTCCGCGATCGTGCTGAACTGCGTTTTCACTCCACTACCAAGCAAGCTGCATGATTGCGCAAAAAGCTTCCAATAAAAGATTATTAATTGGCCATTTCAGCAGTAAATATGATACGCTTGAAGAATTTGAATTGGAAGCAAGAGAGATTTTTCCCAATACAGAACTGGCTATTGAGGGAGTCAGTTACAAAGTTTAGTGATAACCATGGATACTGATCAATTTTAACCCGGTTATTTAAATGGCATAGTTTTTTAATTTACCTTATCTAAATTATACTTTATGCAAAATTGGCTTAAAACTTTGATCGCCGGATATGGTGCTTATAAATTAGGTGGGGGTTGCCTTGGCTTTATCGCTGTCTTTGCTTTGCTTTACTGGCTTTTAGGACATTGCTAGAAATTTCTTGCCGGTTTCTCATTTGTTTGTGTTGATTTTATTCCTCACTTTTCATTTCTAATGATTGGGACTATTCATGAAATGTACTTTTTGATGGCCTTACAACCAGCCTATTTAGTAACAATCAGCCTGGTTATTTTGAGTTTTAGATTTAGTTATGTACATTGAACGGAAGAAAATTCCGGTATGAATTATAAACTTTATATAACAAGTCTTTTTTTTGTCTCCATGTTATTTTCTTGTGAGGAAAATGATGCAAGTGGTCCTGGTGCAAATGCAGTCAGACCATCATCACCTATTCTTCCTGCAACCTCAGCTTCCAATTCAGGTTTACCAATAAATGAAAAGGCTGTTATTAATACGGCTCCTGCTAAATTAAATCCTGCTCACGGAGAACCCGGACACAGGTGTGATATTGCAGTAGGGGCACCTTTAACGCAGAATCCTTCTTCAACACTGAATAGTACTCAACCTGCATCTCCAATTTTAAATACTTCTTTACAAACGACACCTGCTGCCCAGACCAAACCTGTAGCAGCGCCATTGTTGAATACAGGGATAAATCCCGCTCACGGACAGCCCGGACATCGATGCGACGTTGCTGTTGGTGCTACTTTACCAAAAACATCAGCACCCCTTCAAAATTCTGAAACTCCTAATTCACCACTCTTAAGCTCACCGGCGGATCTTAATTCAGAAAATGCAGCCGAGCATACTGGCACAACCAATAAGCCGGGATTAAATCCGGCACATGGTCAGCCCGGCCACCGCTGTGATATTGCAGTAGGACAACCTTTGAATGAGGAAGCCAAAAAGAATTAAAATTATTTTGTCCGAATAGTCAATTTTTATCCTTTAGCATGGACATTTCTATGTCACGGGTTTTCTTTTTGTGTTTTTAACCAGATCTTAAAAAAATTTATTCTGGCACACTATTCTGTGCTATATGAGTAAAAACTTACATGAAAAATAAATCCATCTCCCAAAAAAAAGAATTAAAGACAGGTAGCAAGGATAAAATTTCAAATTCCGAAGATGTAAAAAACAACCCGGATAACCATATCGACCAGGATTTTCCCGGTTTTCCCCATTCTCCATCCAGTGAGAAAATGATAAACCCCACATCAAACCAGGAAAAGAAAGTGGCTGCCGTAGATAAGAAGGACGGTGAAAAAATAATAGATCCTCAAACCAAAAAGAAAAATCTTCTAAATCCTAAAAAGTCCGGAGAAGAAAATTCTGATGGTTCAGCCAATGCGTTTGACGCCACGGAAACAGTAAGAGAGTAAATTTTTAATTAATAAGAATTGCCAAAATGAGCCAGGCATTTGTAAGGGAAAATGATGAGCAATGGCTTCACGATGTTGCACCCACTCTCCAGGCATTAATCATTTATCTTACCCGTGAAAATAATGGAATAAGAGTTTATGAAAAAAGCAAACAGTTTAACACAAATAACAACCGGTATATCCATGTGATGAGTAATGGATTTGCTTATACAAAAGGTGATGAGGGAAAGTGGTACATAGTTGAATGACCGCCCTCATGGCAGTTACCCGAAAATAAAGAGCTGGAATAACCAAAAAAGACAGAAACTTTAACCGGCAGATTTCTAAGTTATTTAATCAAAGCTTTAGATTCTTCAATTATACAGTTGGTAATTTGCATTAGATCCGTTTGCTGTTCTGGCAGAAGGCTAACTGTTGTTGCTTTATTATCATTCCCTGTAAAAACAAAACTGGCTACTTTTTGTGAAGCCAATTTTTTCAATACGGTTGGGGTTGTAGTTCCGTTTTTAAAAATAAAATGAAAATATCCTTCGCAGTTCATGCTGCCGCTATTCCGATACGTGGTTTTAATTTTACTCCCTTCAAAGTAAATAAATACGGTAGATGCATCATTAAAACATTTATCCCTTACAGCAAAGAAGAAATCTATCTCTTTGTTGTCAGCCTCAATGGATAATGATGCTCCTTGTAAAGAAATGAAGCCGGAGGAAATTTTAGTTACTCTTGTATAAGGGTCCGTTTCCTTTATCAGTTTACAATCCTGGGCATTTAAAAGGGGAGAAAAAAATAAAAGGATGAGGGTAATGTATTTCATTATATACTGATTAATTGGTAAAAATATGATTTTAGGATGAAAAGGAACAGTACGGTATCCATCCAAATTGTTATACTTATTTGTGCGTCAGCACCTTTATTAAAAGCAACTATATATCCTGAAATGCCGATAATTTATACAAGCATCTATGCGGTGCCCAACGAGGGAATTGTATTATATTCATAGAAGGGACCTTCTGTTATTATCAGAATTCAAAAAGGATTGATAAATGTGGCAAAGGAACAAAGCAGCATGAGGAAGTTTTTTTTAATACTATTTTTTAGTACTCTTTCATTTTATGCAAGAGCCGACCATATTACCGGTGGCGAGATGTATTATACGTATAGTGGTATCATAGAAGGAGAATATCAATATGCTGTTACGCTGAAACTTTTTATGCGTTGTAATTCAGGCCGGCAATTTCCAAACCCTGCCATTATCTCTGTTTTTGATAAAGTCAGTAATAACCGAATCAGGGATATCAGCGTTACTCTGTCAAATCAACAAACTATTCAACTGACAAATCCTGATCCATGTATTTCAAATCCACCACCGGTATGTTACGTAGTAGCTTATTATAATTTTTCAATTTCTCTTCCACTTACGTCAACCGGCTATATTTTAGCCAGCCAGGTAAACTACCGGATAAATGGTATTAGCAATCTAAATGGCAGCACCCAGGTAGGGGCCACCTATTCCTGCGTAATACCTGGCATTACTTCCGGAGATAATAACCAGGCAAATAACAGCGCCGTTTTTACAGGAACCGATCTGGTCATTGTTTGTGCTGGTAATTATTTTTCATACAGTTTTGCAGCAAAAGATGATGACAACGATCGTCTTCGTTACTCCTTTTGTGCTGCATACAGAAGTACAAATGCCGGCATTAATGGAGTACCACCCGGCACCCCCCCTTATAATTCTGTACCGTATGGCACCCCCGACTACAAAGAGACGTCTCCTCTTGCAAATAAGGTAAGCATCCATCCTGAAACCGGGTTGATCAGCGGAATAGCACCACCTGCCGGCGCTTATGTTGTCACCGTTTGTGTAGATGAAATCAGGAATGGAGCCGTTATAGCAACCCAGCGAAAAGATGTACAAATAAACATTGCTGATTGCAGCGTTGCCGCTGCACTGCTTGAAGATGACTATATGGTGTGCGGTGATACAAGATCCGCATCTATAAGAAATTTATCGGGAAGTCCACTCATCACTACTTATGATTGGGCTGTTATTAACCCAGCCGGAACAACAGTATTCACCGATAAAACTCCAATTCTAAATTATACATTTCCGGTTAACGGGGTTTATACGGTACAATTAACCGTGAACAAAGGACAAGCCTGTTCAGATACCGGATCAGCCCCTGTTTATGTTTTTCCTGGTTTAAAACCGGATTTTTTTGCTTCAGGAATTTGTGTTTCAAAACCAACTATTTTTTCTGATCAAACTACAACTGTTACCGGAACTGTTAATTCATGGAAATGGGATTTTGGCGAGTTATCCAGCCCCGGGGATTTTTCTACAGCGAAAAATCCCGTTTATACTTATCCTTCAGATGGCATAAAAAATGCACACCTGATTGTTTCCACCACGGAAGGTTGCCGGGATACAATTATTAAGCAAGTTAGCATCATAAGTAAACCCTTCCTGGATCTTGCTTTCAGGGATACATTGATTTGTTTGAACGATATTTTGAAACTGAAAGCGGTTGGTACAGGTAATTTTGCCTGGTCACCGACCGATGGAATAGTGAATGCAAATTCAAATCAACCGACTGTCTTTCCGAAGACAACATCTTTTTATTATGTAGACCTGGAAAGGGAAGGTTGTAAAAACAGGGATTCGGTTTATGTGAGGGTAAAGGATCGTGTTAGTTTACAACTGATGAATGATACGACTATCTGCAGTAGTGACACAATACAGTTACGAATTAATTCCGATGGTCTGAACTATGAATGGACGCCATCTGGACAAATCATTAATCCTCGCATTCCCAATCCATGGGTTGTATCATCATCATCAACTAATTACCAGGTAAAGGCTATTATTGGCGGTTGCAGCACCACAGGAAATATAATAGTCAATACTATTCCATATCCTGTAGCCATAGCAGGCAACGATGAAACCATTTGTTTCAATGGTTCAGTTAAATTAAATGCATTTACAAATGGAAATTCATGGCATTGGACACCATCAGCATCTTTAAGCAATGCGTTGGCAACCGATCCTGTTGCTAATCCGGTAAATACTACCCAATATATTTTTACTGCCTATGATATAGCAAGCGGATGCCCCAAACCCGGAACAGATACAATCCTTGTTTCAGTATTACCTAAGATCATTGCATCAGCGGGAAAGGATACTTCAATAGTCATTAATCAAACTCTGCAGTTAAATGCCACAGGAGGGGATGGTTATTTTTGGTCACCCTCTTATTCTTTATCTTCTGCAAGCATTGCCAATCCGGTTGCCGTTTTCGATGAACCTTCGGAAGGATTACGATATAAGGTAGAAGTCTATAACAGCATTGGATGTGTTGACTCGGCATTTATTTTTGTAAAAATTTTTGCAACTATTCCAACCGTATTTGTACCATCTGCTTTTACTCCAAATAATGATGGTAAAAATGATGTTTTACGACCCATTGCAGCCGGTATTAAGCAACTGGAGTATTTTAATATTTACAATCGCTGGGGGCAACTTGTTTTTACCACAAAAGAAGCCGGCAAAGGATGGGATGGCAAAATCAATGGTCAGTTGCAGACGAGTAATACCTATGTGTGGATTGTTAAGGCGGTTGACTATCACGGTGCGGCTTATCAAAAAAAAGGGATAGTAACATTGATCCGATAATTTTATGTAGCATAAGGGCATTTACATTACATGTTATTTCTTTTTCACTTCATTTTTTTTTGACTCTTTTTTTCTATTATAAACTAAGTGCAACGTTTACATAGTCTTTTCGTTTTTTGAATTGCCTCAGCTTTCTTCATGCCAATCAATGTTATTTAATTAATTTGCCAGATTATTAAATAAATATCTATGGCAAAATCTGCAAAGGCAAAATCTAAAAAATCAATATTATCGGATAATTCATTACAGTTCCTCCGTAATTACATTAATAATGCTTCGCCGGTTGGTTTTGAAACCTGGGGGCAAAAACTGTGGCTGGAATACTTAAAACCTTATGTTGACACTCACTATGTAGATCCTTACGGAACCGCTGTTGGGATTATGAATCCGGACAATTCTTTCAAAGTAGTTATTGAGGCACATGCAGATGAAATAAGCTGGTTTGTAAATTATGTAACCCCAGAAGGACTGATTTATTTAAAGCGTAATGGTGGAGTAGACCACCAGACAGCTCCGGCATCGCGGGTATTTATACATGGTAAAAAAGGACCCGTTAAAGCGGTTTTTGGCTGGCCGGCTATTCACACCAGGTCTGGAAGCGGCGACAATAAAGAAACGCAACCAAAAACGGATAACCTTTGGCTGGATTGCGGGGCCAGAAACAGGAAAGAAGTGGAAGCTTTGGGAATTCATATTGGCTCAGTTGTAACCTACCAGGATGGATTTGATGAACTGGCCAATGGAAATTATATAGGTAGGGCACTTGATAACCGCGTGGGTGGATTTATGATTGCCGAGGTAGCTCGATTATTAAAAGAAAATAAAAAGAAACTTCCTTTCGGCTTATACGTTGTAAACGCTGTGCAGGAAGAAATAGGTTTGAAAGGTGCAGAAATGATTGCAAGGAGGATTAAACCGGATATTGCAATCATAACAGATGTAACACACGACACTACCACTCCTATGATCAATAAAAATATTGAAGGTGATGTAGTTTGTGGTAAGGGGCCATCTCTTGCCTATGCCCCTGCAGTACACAACAAACTACTTGCACTGGTAGAAAAAGTAGCCGCAGATAAAAAAATTGACGTACAATGGAGAGCATTGAGCCGTAGCACAGGCACCGACACGGATTCTTTTGCCTATTCAAATGAAGGCTGCCCTTCGGTATTAATTTCACTGCCGCTCCGTTATATGCACACTACGGTGGAAATGCTACACCGGGATGATATAGAAAACACTATTCAACTGATGTATGAAACTTTGTTAACTTTATCGCCGAAAACAAACCTCAGTTACATGTAATGGCTTTATACATTTTATATATTGATCCCGGCAGCGGCAGTTACCTGGTTCAGGTTATTGCGGCTGCGGTGTTAGGTATTGTATTCTTTTTCAGAAATATCAAATTATATATACGTTCCTTTTTTACCCGTTCATCTAAAAAACAAAAGGACAATCCTTAACGCTGATGTTATCAACTGTCTTTCAACATCCCTCATCGTACCGCGATCCTTCCGGCTTCATTTTTGAAAAAGATGAAATCACTTTCAGGCAGGTGAATATTTCTTATAAAGAGCATTTTGATCACTTTATAGAAAGTGGTTTATACAAAAATCTTTGTGATAAGAAATTATTGATACCCCATGAACAATTAAACCAAAACTATACAGGAGACAACAACTACTACACGACGCTAAAGCCTGAAAGAATTTCTTTTGTTTCCTATTGTTACGAGTGGAGTTTTGATATGTTAAAAGATGCGGCCCTGCTGACGCTTCAGTTAATGAAAGAAGCGTTGGATTATGATATGATTCTGAAGGACGCCACCCCTTTCAACATCCAATGGCACAGGGGCCGGTTATTATTTATCGATACCCTTTCTTTTGAAAAATACAAAGAAGTTACCTGGGTTGCCTACCGCCAGTTTTGCGAGACTTTTCTGGGACCCTTGCTGATCATGCATTATTCCAAGACATCATTGCCACAATTGCAATTAGCATGGCCAGATGGAATTCCCCTGGCTGTTATCAAGTCTTTACTACCCATGCGTACCAACCTGTCATTTCATACATACCTGCATATACATTTGCATGCCGAAATTTCATCCAAAAAACAAGGTAATGGAAATCCACCTCAAAAGTTTTCCAAACAAAAACTACTGAACCTTGTTTCCAGTTTAGAAATGTTAATTGAAAACCTGAAGCTACCCAATCATAAGAGCACATGGTCCGGGTATTATGAAGAAGCCGCCCAACGGGATGGATACCTGGAATTGAAAAAAAAGATGATCGATGAATGGGTGACCCAATTGCAACCTTTAGTAAAAACAGCAGCCGATCTCGGTGCCAATGAAGGTGAATTTTCAGCATTATTATCAGAAAAAAATATTCATACCATATCTGCAGATTTTGATCCTTATTGTATTAACAGGCTGTATACTTCCATAAAAGGCAAAGGAATAAAAAATATCCAGCCGCTGGTTCTTGACCTAAGTAAACCTTCTCCTGCCATTGGAGTAAATAATAAAGAAAGAAGTTCATTTATTAACAGGACAAATGTAGACCTGGTATTAGCTCTGGCTTTGATTCACCACCTGGTTATAGGGAAAAACATCCCCTTCATTCGTGTAGCTGAATTTTTCCGCAGCATTACAAAATACCTGATCCTTGAATTTGTGCCTCTGCAGGACGAGAAAGTTCGCTTTATGTTAGAACAAAAAGGCACCACCCCTATCGATTACGATATAAATAATTTTGAGTTTTCTTTTGAACAATATTTTACCATTGAAAAAAAGGAGAATATCAGTGGAAGTAATCGTATCCTTTATTTGTTGAAAAAAAAATATATCGCCAATAACCTAATTCCCAAATGAAAAAAGGAATCGTTTTTCCCTGGTATATTTTCCTACTGCCCCTTTTTTTTATCTTACATGTATATAATTATTATTTTGGAATACTTGACGTACTGATTGGCTTACGTTACCTGTTTATTTATCTGTTACTTTCTATTTCCCTTTTTTCGGTTGCTTTCCTTTTATTTAAGAATAGCATAAAAGCAGGCATCCTGACAATTATGTTTCTGATATTTTTCTTTTTCTTCGGTCCCGTTCATGATTTTTTAAAAAGTCTTCTTCTTCCTTCTTTCCTGGTTTCATATACGTTTATTCTCTCTCTTTCTGCCGTAGCATTTATTTTTTTAATAGTCAGGTTAAAAAAAATGGAAGCTCCTGTAAAAGCAAACCGGTTTTTTCTTTATCTCACTATACTTTTTTGCATACTTGAATCGGGAATTGCATTGTTTTACCTTTTTTCAAACAGAATAAAAAAAACTGATCCTGCTGTTAATAACCCTGCCTTGAATCCAACACTCATAATAAAGGACCAAAAACAACTTCCTGATATTTTTTTTATGGTGATAGATGAATACACGAGTTCTAAAGCACTAAAGAAATATTTCAATTTTGACAACAGCCAGATTGATTCATCATTATCAGATGCCGGTTTTTTCATTTCAAAAAATTCGCAAAGCAATTATAACGCAACTTTGCTTTCAATTGGCTCTACATTTAACCTGCAATACTTCAATTCGAATATTGAAAAGACTCCCTATAATACTTTAAAATGGCTGCAAGGTATCTACACATATAAAAACAGCCTGCTTCCAACCCTTTTAGAGAAAAATGGATATGATGTCTTAAATCTGGGGCTTTTTGATTTAAAAAATCATCCTGTACATGTTGAACTGCCTTTTAAAGAATATTCAAATGAAACGATGTATCATTCTACCTTATTTGGAAGGATTAAGAGGGATATTTATTGGAATATAGCGACAAGGCTTCCGGGCTATAGTAAATTAACCCCGGCTGATAAAAATTTTATTAACAGAAATTTTAATAATTATTCCAATTTTCACCGGGAGTTAAAAAAAGAAACGGACAAACCAAAATTTGTAATAAGCCATGTATTGATCCCCCACAAACCTGCTTATCGTTGACCGGAATGGCCAGCCAAGAATGGTAACAAATGAAGATCTGACTGATAAAAAGCATGATGAGCTTTACCTTGAACAATTAATTTATGTAAATACATGGATAGACTCCCTGGCAAGAACGGCTGTATCTACTGTTCGTTCCCGACCATTAGTACTGATAATTGAAGGGGATCATGGCAATCGGTTTGCCAAATGGGGCAGTACAATCCGTGAAAAGCATTTTATGAATCTTAATACCTATTATTTTTCGGATAAAGATTATTCAATGCTTTATGATAGCATCAGCCCGGTTAATAGTTTTCGCGTAGTGCTGAATAAATATTTTAATTCGGGATTGCCATTATTAAAAGATTCGACAATCAGATTATCAGACTAGATATGAATATATTTTGCTGGTTTATTTACTGAAAATAGTTGGTGATTATTTCAAATAATTTTCATTCTCTTTAAACTAATGCCAGCTCCAGCACCTGGTTCATCGTTTTCACATAATGAAATGTAATTCCCTTAATAAATGCAGGTTCAATCTCCAACACATCTTTTTCATTTTGCCAGCATAAGAGTATTTCTTTTAAACCAGCCCTTTTTGCTGCCAGTACTTTTTCTTTTATTCCACCAACCGGCAACACCTGGCCCCTTAAAGTAATTTCTCCTGTCATTGCCAGGAAAGGTTTTACCTTTTTACCTGTCATTGCTGAAGCAATGGCTGTCATCATTGTAATTCCCGCACTTGGACCATCTTTAGGCACAGCTCCTTCAGGAACGTGAATATGAATATTCTTCTTTTCAAACAGAGAGCGATCAATAGCGTATTTATTTGCATTTGACTGCAGATAGGTCAAGGCCGTAGTAGCACTTTCTTTCATTACATTGCCAAGGTTACCTGTCAATTTCAATTCACCCTTTCCTTCGCTGATACTTGTTTCAATAAAAAGTATATCGCCACCTACATATGTCCAGGCGAGGCCTACTGCAACACCCGCCATATTCGCCGTTTTATATATTTCGTTACTATAACGAGCCTTGCCAATAATCTTCTCTATATCAGCCGGCGTTACTACAGATTTTAATTTCCCTTTCATTGCCAGTTCCTTAGCCTGGTAACGCATGATGGATGCCAGTTGCCTGTCCAGCTCACGAACGCCGCTTTCCCTTGTATGATCCTGAATAACTTTTTCGAAGTACTTTATCACTGATCCTGAAATTGGTTGATTTTAACCCATGCAATTCTTTTTGTTTGGGAAATAAATGCCGTTTAGCTATCTCCAGCTTTTCTTCTACAGCATATCCGCTAAGATCAATAATTTCAAGCCGGTCACGTAAGGCCGGTTGAATGTTTTGAATATTATTGGCCGTAGCAATAAATAATACCTTACTCAGATCATATTCCATCTCCAGGTAATTATCGTAAAAAGTGTTGTTTTGCTCCGGATCCAGTACTTCCAGTAAAGCGCTGCTGGGATCGCCCCGATGATCACTACCCACTTTATCTATTTCATCGAGTATCATAACCGGGTTTGATGATTTTACTTTGCGCAACGATTGCAATATGCGGCCTGGCATAGCTCCTATATAGGTTTTCCGGTGACCACGAATTTCACTCTCATCATGCAAACCGCCCAGACTTAAACGTACATATTTTCTTCCAATGGCATTCGCAATGCTTCTTCCCTAAAGATGTTTTGCCGATACCCGGAGGTCCAATAAAACATAGAATTGGACTCTTCATATCCCCTTTCAGTTTTAACACGGCCAGGTATTCCAATATCCTTTCTTTTATCTTTTGCATGCCATAGTGATCATCATCCAATGTTTTCTTGGCCTTTTTCAGGTCATAACGATCTTCTGTATATTCTTCCCATGGAAGCTCCAGCATCAGGTCAAGATGATTATAAACAACAGAATAGTCTGGTGTGCTGGGATGCATCCTTTCTAACTTTTCTGCTCCTTTCTTAAACATTTCTTTTGCAGCACGCCGGCCACTTCATGGCCTCCGCCTTTTTCAGCATTTCTTTAACTTCCTGCACATTGTGATCACCTCCCAGCTCGTCCTTAATGCTTTTCAGTTGTTGTTGTAAGAAATATTCTCTTTGCTGCTTATCAAGTTCTGTCCTGGTTTTTGTGGTCACCTTATTTTTTAATTCAGCAAACTGTAATTCTTTTTGCAGCAATTGCATCAACAGATCGGCCCTTTCCCTGATATTATTGATCTCAAGCAAGCGCTGCTTTTCTTTTACATCCGTATTAAGGTTGCTGGAAACAAAATGAATAAGAAATGAGGGATTTTCAATATTTCGTAAAATAATGGATGCTTCGGTAGGAAGGTTTGGCGAAAGCTGGATGATTTCTGTAGCTAGATCCTTTATGTTCGCCACATAGGCATCAAAATCTGCATCTTTTGGTAATTCATCCTCATCAAGTTTGTGAATATTTGCTTTGAAATAAGGATCCTCTCCAATTATTGAGTCTATAGCAAACCTATTCTTGCCCTGGATAATGATAGTGGTACCTCCATCAGGCATTTTTATTTGTTTAACAATTTTGGCTATTGTTCCTACATCTTCCAGGTCTTTAACAGTAGGATCTTCTACACTACTGTCTTTTTGCGCCACAACCCCAATTAATTTATCGGTCTTGTAGGCATCATTTACAGCCTTTATGCTCTTGTCTCTGCCAACCGTAATAGGAAGCACGACACCAGGAAACAATACAGTATTTCGTAAAGGCAGAAGTGCAATCTGAGCAGGAACTTCAATTCCATTCATATCTTCCTGATCACTTTCATTCAGGGGAATAATCGGCATAAAATCCATCTCATCTTCAGGTCGTAACAAAAATTTATCAAACATCATAATCAATTCTACTTTAGACAATATGTCATTCCGCAAAAGCGGGATTAAAATTACTTTAGGATACCTTAGTTGTCAAGTTTCGTGCCGCCTGAAAAAACCTGACAATTAGGTAAAAAAAAACCTCCCGGTAATTCCGGGAGGGCAATATCTACAAAATATCTGAAACCCTATAACGCAAGTCCCAGGGATACCTGGAAACCCTGGCTTTTCCACTTGTCCTTATTGTCAATATCGCTGATATTGTTTAATCCTACGGCATATCTGCCCGTAATACGAATAGCACTTAATTTCAATTGCACCCCGGCAAGCATAGAAAAGTCGCCATTTTTGAAAGCTTCAGCCCCATTCTGTAATAATGTTTTATCCTGCTTCATCAAAATACTGTATTGAGGACCTGCTTGAAGGGAGAGGAAATTGCCAATCATTTTGTAATTAAGCATAATGGGTATAGATAAATAATTCAATTTTATTTTTCGCTGGCCAGAGGTGAATATATCTTCATATATATGATTGTAATTACTGTCAAGTGTAGTGGAATATTGATTAAATAACACCTCGGGCTGGATACCAAATTTTTCACCCAACCCTATTTCTGCGAAACCCCCGAGATGATACCCGTATTCAAATTTATCTTTAAACGAATGACCATCGATTTTGGTAATATTGGACCCACCTTTAATACCAATATGAAATTGCGCCATCAAAGCTGATGACATAAACAAGGCTGCAAGGAGCGGAAGGACTAATTTAGCTTTCATGTGTATATTTTTTTATTGTTTTTTAGCCACATAGTATGTCAATGAAAATAATCATCCCGGTTTGGGAACGAAAATCCGTCATGGACATTCATTTGTTTTGTTTGTTAAAAAAATTGTCAAGTATAATGCCATCTCATGTTAGCGTTGTTAAAAAATATGCCGGCTATTGATTAAACCTTCTTTTAAAATAAAAATTGTATTACCACTGTGAAGGTTATCCAAAAACAAGAATATCCATTATCAACAGCATAGTAGACGAGCCAAAAGTCCGGGTGTTTAAAACGCCTGCGTTAAAAAAAATATAAGACCAAATTTACTTTAGCTGCAAATGATTTATAAAAATCGGTTCCCCTTCTTTAAAGAGACAATTCATATTAATTGTACCCCTAAGAGTCCGGAAAAAAAATAGTACGGTAAATAACGACGCGGGAATTACAGAATGATGCCGGCATTTATGGAAAATAAAGTGGTCAGATTTTCAGCAGGTAAATAATAATCAATGATCATTTGTGGCTGTATAAAAAACACACCGATGTTATACTCAGGACGCAGATAAAGGGAAACGGAAAGAGGTTGAAATTTTGATTTTTCATCAGCGCTTATATCACCGCTGTTATATAATAAATTAGTTCCTGTACGGAAGTTTACAGGATAAGCACTGGTCGTTCTGTTGAATCCAAATTTTTGGGTTCCCGCAGAAAAGGCCAATTGTGGAGTAAATTTTACATAATCATTTTTTTTCAGCATGCCTACCCAATAAAAACTATGACGGACAGAGGCTGCGATAGAAAAATCCGAGACTTCTTCTTTTGTAGTGGTTGTAAATACATACCCAAGGCGGCGAAGGCGTAACAACCTGATATATTTTATTCGCTTTTCATATTCTGTCCGGCTGCCCCAGCCATAGCTTGCGGTAATACCTGGTTGAAGCCATGGTTTTCTCCATGTCAAAAAAGTATTAAACTCATTTTGAAGCGGGGATGTATAAAAAGGCAATGAATCCTTTGTAAAGTATCGCTGGTAAGAAACGCCTCCTACCCAATCCAGGGTCTGAACAAAATCAAATGACGGACTTATTGAAAATTGATAAAGATTAAGTTGCTGTTTATCGTTTTTTATACTTCCTGATAAAGTAATACCCGGCCCGCTTTTATGAAAATATCCTATGGTGGGAGAATAAACACTTTTCTTTTGAGTAGATAATTTGGTACTGTTCTTTTGGGAATAATTGAAATAACCGCTACCGGCTGAAACACTGGCAAGGAAATAACTTCTTGGCTTTAGCAAGGAATCAAAAAAATCATCCATTTCAAGTAGAAGATCATCATAATCAAAGCTTGTGTCAATGCCTAAATTCTCCTGTAAGGGTACAGGCACTGTATCCTTAGGGACGGTTTGAGTAAAGGCCGTGTCCGCAAGCGCAAAAATTAGTATAATTAAAAAAAGAGATTTAACCATGAAATTGAATTCAGATAGTTTTAAACTTGATTGTGACCCGCCGGATTAAGACAATCTTTGCTTTCAAAGGTTTAAATATTAATAGTACTCTGGAAATATCCCGGTTGATCAACTAACTCCCGAAAAAACAAACACTAAAAATGGAGGATCAAAAAAATCCCCCAGAGGATGAAACGATTCTCTGCCTCCTTTATTTTAATCATTATCTGTCCATCAACTCAATTCCAAAACGGTTATTTCCGGCAGAATGCCAACCCTGCCCGGATAACCGATAAAACCATAACCCCGGTTAACATACAATTTTTGTGCATCCTGTTCATACAAACCTGCCCATTGATCATAAACATACTGCACAGGGCTCCATTTAAATCCCGGAAGTTCTACACCAAACTGCATTCCATGTGTATGGCCGGAAAGCATCAGATCAACATCAGAATATTTTGTTCTTACCTCAGCATCCCAATGAGAAGGATCATGGCTCAGTAATATCTTAAAGGGATAGGCTTCTGTATCCGGTATAAGCCTGGTTCATATTGCCATATTTGGGAAACCGGGCTTTAGCACTCCAGTTCTCAATACCCATCAGGGCTATCTTATCCCCGTCCTTTTCTAAAACAATATGCTCATTCATCAATAAACGCCACCCCATTTCGGCATGAACTTCCTTTAATCTTTGCAGGTTTGCATTCTTTTCTTCGTTTGAGGGCCATTGTACATAATCTCCGTAATCATGATTTCCCAAAGTAGAATAAACGCCCAAAGGTGCTTTCAGTTTGTTAAATACATCAGAGTACAATTCCATTTCACTTGCCTTATTATTAACCAGGTCGCCAGTAAAAACGATCAGATCAGGCTGCTGGCTTAAGATTTTTTCCACACCTTTTAGCACGGCACTTTTATTCATCAGGCTGCCTGAATGAATATCAGATATATGAACAATTTTTAACCCTTTAAAAGCTTTGGGGAGATTACTGAATGAAAGTGCCGTTTTTTTTACCTGGTATTGATATTTATTTCCAAAGCCATTCATCAAGGTTGCAAACAATCCACCACCTGCAACCATACCGGCCCAGGTTAAAAAAACGGACCGGGATATTTTCTCACCGGCCTGCAAATTTTCACCCTCCGTATTACTAAAAAATATTTTCCCTGCTGCCCACTGCCCTCCCCTCCTTATATCATCAATCAAAAAAAACACGCCGGATATGAGTTTGGCAAAAAACAAACCCAGCACAATTGCAAAAATAGTTGTGCGCATCACCTTTTCCTGGTGTGCAAAATGAAGATAGGGTAATATCAATAATACGATAATAGCGGCAGCAGATATTATCCAATAGGCGGAATAAATAATGATTTTTGACCTGGCACCAGCCGGATTGGCTATTACTTTTACGGCCTGGAATACATAAATATCAAGTAATACCATCGATATGATCAATATCCACCAAAATGGAGAATTACGCATGCATTAAATTTGAGCGCAAAGATAGCAGGGAATAATCCCTTATGTTTTGCCTAATACCTATTTTTGCCCGAAACGGTGTAGTAAATGGGCAAAACTTAATTTTGCCGTTCTGGTGTTAGATGACAATTTTACCGTAAACTGGTAAGGATATTATTAATTAAAAAACGCAAGATAATTGAGATGGCAAGAATAATTGGTGTTGCAAATCAAAAAGGAGGCGTGGGTAAAACCACTACTGCCATTAACCTGGCGGCAAGTCTTGCTGTTCTGGAATTCAAAACTTTACTGGTTGATGGCGATCCCCAGGCAAATAGTACCACTGGCGTTGGGTTCGACCTGCATAACGTTACTCAAAGTCTTTACGATTGTATGGTGAACCAGGCCAATGCAAAAGACGTGATATTGAAATGCGATATTCCCTATCTGGAATTACTTCCCTCGCATATTGACCTGGTAGGTGCTGAAATTGAGATGATCAATTATCCTAACAGGGAAATGGTGATGAAAACATTGCTGGAAAGTATTCGGAATGATTATGATTTTATTATTGTTGACTGTTCTCCTTCATTGGGCCTGATAACCGTAAATGCACTAACTGCATCCGATTCTGTTGTAGTGCCGGTTCAATGCGAATTTTTTGCACTTGAAGGGCTGGGAAAATTGCTCAACACGATTAAGATAGTGCAAAGCCGGTTGAATACTGCACTTGTTATTGAGGGAATATTAATGACCATGTACGATGGTCGTCTCAGGTTATGCAACCAGGTAGTAAGCGAAGTTAGGAGGCATTTTGAGGATATGGTGTTTAATACAATTGTACATCGTAATGCCAGGCTGGCAGAAGCTCCGAGTGTTGGCAAACCGGTAATTCTTTATGATGCAAACAGTAAAGGTGCTATGAATTACCTGAACCTTGCCAAGGAAATATTGCAAAAAAATGATATGACGAAGATCAAGAATGATGAAAGGATTCTGAGTTTATGACGTGGAAGATGAAATGAAATTATCAGCTTTGTGCATTAATTTATATAGCATAGAGAATTGGAAAAAATATTCAGGCAATCCTTCCAAAGTTTATAAAGTATTTATTAAACTCCTTAATTAAAAAATAAAATCCTGCCTGCCGGCATGCATTTAACAATTGATAAGCCTCAATGACTACACCCAAGCAAAATAAAGAAGCGTTAGGTAAAGGAATTCGTTCTTTACTACAGGGAATTAATAATGACCTTAAAACAGGCACAGGAGCGCTGAAACCTGTTGTAGTTGAAGATGTCACAGGATCCAATCGGATTGCTATTGACCTCATAATACCCAATCCCAAGCAACCCCGCCGCGACTTTGATGAACAATCACTGAATGAATTAGCTGAATCCATCAAGTTGCATGATATCATTCAGCCCATCACCGTTTCAAGATCCGCTTCCGGAAAATATATGCTTGTATCCGGAGAACGCCGGTTAAGGGCAGCAAAAATTGCAGGTCTTAAGGATATACCAGCCTACCTGCGCCAGGCCAATGATGCAGAATTGCTTGAACTCGCTTTATTAGAAAATTTGCAAAGGGAAGATCTGAATGCAATGGAAATTGCTCTGAGTTATAAGCGGATGATGGAGGAGTTGGAATATACCCAGGAGCAGGTAGCAGAAAGAATGGGTAAAGACAGAAGTACAGTAGCCAATTTTATCCGCCTGTTAAAACTGCCACCTGATATACAACTTGCAGTACGAAACGGACAATTAAGCATGGGCCATGCGAGAGCTTTGATAAATGTTGATACCATCGACAAACAGATATACATTTATAAAGAGATAAAAGAAAAAGGGTTGTCAGTAAGGCAAACAGAAGAACTGGTACGCAACCTGTATAAACAAAGCGGTGCTGTTAAAAAAACTTCAAAAAGTTCCTTACCTCCTGCTTACCAGAAAATTCAGGATAACTTAGCATCTTATTTCAGCACCCGGGTAAAATTAAAAAATAGCCGCAATGGCAACGGACAAATAATTATTGATTATTATTCCCAGGAAGAGTTGACAAAGATTTTGGAGCAGATGGATGTAAAGGTAAGCTGAGGGTAATGTTAACACCTGAAATATCCAACCAGGTTTGGAATAAATAACATACATAATTTATCGCTAATCAAACGTAGACCCGGTACTTTCAAGCGGGTTTACAAAGAATAAAGGATTACTGTCAATTAAATTGGAATGAGGAGAACGAATTTTATTGACCGCTTATTATTAATGATGGTTTGCCTTGCTATCAATCCCTATTTTTCATCGGGCCAGGAAAAAGAAATATTAAAATCAGTTGATTCTGCAAAAACGGTTACTGTCATAATTGATTCCGCAGATGGTAATAAAATAAAAAAAGTAAGAGTTTATAGCCCCCGGACTGCAGCCATTCGTTCAGCCATCCTTCCGGGATGGGGACAGATCTATAATAAAAAATACTGGAAGTTACCCATAGTGTATGGGGCGCTGGGAACATCTGCCGGTATCTTTTTTTTCAACTTGCAAACTTATAAGGATACCCGTTTTGCATACCGCGCTAAATATAATTTTAGACAACCAGGCGCCACAGCTGCCGACACACTAGCATTCAACCGGATCCCTGATTACCTGAAACCCATTTCTGAAGGTTCCCTTCGATCTTATAGGGATAGTTACCGGCGGGATATAGATTATTCAGTCCTTTTCTTTGTCTTGCTATGGGGCCTCAATGTTGTGGATGCAACTGTTGATGCACATTTGAAAAGTTTTGATGTAAGCCCCGATCTCAGTATGCGTTTTAAACCTGGCTATAGTGAAATGGCTGGCACTAATGGATTTAGCCTTGTAGTTAATTGGGATAAGAAAAAGCCAACTACTTTATTACGATCCTACTTTTAAGATTCAAATTAAACCTTTCCGATTACCTGAAGGTGAAGCAAGGATATTTTCCCAACAGGGCTTCATCTTTCAATGGAATAAATTTTCTGCAAATAGCGTCCTATTGGTATCTTCACAACTTTCACATTAAGTTTTAAATTTCCTTTTTTGTTATGAATATTGCACTGATCGGTTATGGAAAAATGGGTAAGGGCTATTGAAGAAATTGCTATTGAACGCGGACATAAAATCGTTTTAAAGATCAATGATGAAAACCTGGAAGACTTTACAAAAAGTAATGTGCTAAAAGCTGACGTGGCCATTGAATTTTCAGGCCCGGAGAATGCTTTTTCCAATATAAAAAATTGCATCGAAATGGGCGTTCCTGTTGTAAGCGGTTCAACGGGCTGGACTGAAAAGATGGAAGAGATAAATAGATTTTGCGAAGAAAATAAAGGGAGTTTTTTGTATGCCAGTAATTTCAGTGTGGGAGTCAATATTTTTTTTGAAATAAATAAAAGGCTGGCTATGCTGATGGTTTCCCATCCAGAATATGATATCAGCCTGGAAGAAATTCATCATACTCAGAAAAAAGATGCGCCCAGTGGGACAGCCATAACACTGGCCCGGCAAATTCTGGAACATATACATCAAAAAAAAGTTTGGGTAAACCATAAAAGCAGTAACGCTACCGAACTACCTATCATCAGCAAAAGAGAAGATCCCGCCCCGGGTACTCATCATGTACGGTATTCGTCTGCCATAGATGATATCGAGATTATTCATACGGCACATAACCGAAAAGGTTTTGCGTTGGGAGCTGTATTAGCTGCTGAATTTATTAAAGACAAAAAAGGCATTTTTAATATGAGTGATGTATTAGGACTTTGATTATTTTGAGGCTTTTAAATTGAAGCAGGTATCAATGAATAAGGAATATTGATCTCTGAAATACTCCACTTAACAACATAATTTTTAAAAGGCAGTATCCTGCATTTTGCCTTATATCCCTTTGTGAAGCATTTCATCCCCTATCACCAGCGTTTATAAAATTCTTCATTCATAGTTATTTTTTCTGCATAGCTTTTTAATATAAAACTAATTGGTATGAAAAAAATATGGCTGATCCTGGTAACTTGCCTGGCTATTTGCAACTTTTCCTTTTCACAAATCCCCTTAACTGTTGCTCCCAGTGGCGGCAATAAAAAAGCATCCGTAAGTGAACGCATCGGTCTTACTGATGTTACCATTCATTATGACCGTCCGGCTGTAAGGGGACGAGAAGGGAAAATATGGGGGCAGCTGGTTCATACCGGTTTTACAGATCAGGGTTTCGGCAATAGTAAAGCGGCTCCATGGAGGGCAGGCTCCAATGAAAATACTACCATTGAATTTTCTACTCCTGTAAAAATAGAAGGACAAAGTTTGCCCGCCGGTAAATATGGCTTTTTCATTGCCTATGATACGAACGAACCCACACTTATCTTTTCAAAAAATTCCACCTCCTGGGGCAGTTATTATTATGATGAAAAAGAAGACGCATTAAGGGTAAAAGTAAAACCCGGCATTTTGGATAAAAATGTGGAATGGCTGCAATATGAATTTATAAACGAGACTGATAACAGTGCAACCATAGCATTAAAATGGGAGAAACTCATGATCCCGTTTATGGTAGAAGTTGATTATGTAAATACTCAACTCGAATCATTTCGTAAAGAACTAAGGACGGAGAAAGGTTTCATCTGGCAAAGCTGGGACCAGGCTGCTAACTGGTGCCTGCAAAAAAATGTAAACCTGGATCAGGCTTTGCAATGGGCTGATTCTGCCACCAGCACTACGTTTGGTGGTGATAAGGCTTTCCAGGCATGGAGCACTAAAGCTCAACTGTTGAAAAAACTTGATCGCCATGACGAGGCTGCCGCCATAATGAAAAACACCCTGAACTTTGCCAGCATGATTGAAATACATCAATATGGTCGCCAGCTATTGCAACAAAAGAATTACAAAGAGGCGCTAGATATATTCAAAACCAATTTTCAAAAAAATCCAAACCAGTTCACCACATTAGTTGGTTTAACAAGAGGTTATTCGGCCAACGGAGACTATAAAAATGCATTGAAGTATGCCACCCTTGCGCTACCAAAGGCTCCTGATAACCTTAATAAAAACAGTGTATCAGATATGATTGGTAAGTTGAAAGCAGGAAAAGATATTAACTAGAGATGTACTGGTGGCGGTGGCCAGAAGATATATTCTAATACACGGTGGTGACTTCAGACCTTCTGTGCTATTCTCTTAATTGCATCCCAGTACTTCACAAAGCTTTTCTTCTAAAGCCTGCCCACGCAGGTTTTTTGCAACTATTTTTCCATCGGGCCCTATTAAAAAATTCTGCGGTATTCCTTGCACCTTGTATTGCTGAGCTACCGAATTATTCCAAAATTGGAGATCACTTACATGTGTCCAGGTAAGCTCATCTTTATAAATAGCCTGCAACCATTTATCTCTTTGCCCCTGCCTGTCAAGGGATACTCCTAATACAGTAAAGTTTTTATTATTAAACTTTTTAAAATTGGCTACCACATTAGGATTTTCCTGGCGGCAGGGTCCGCACCAACTGGCCCAAAAATCAAGTAACACATACTTGCCCCGAAACGAGGACAATGAAACAGGAACACCAGAGGTATCAGCTTGTGTAAAATCCATAGCCATACTGCCTATAGCTGTAAATTTTGTTTCAGCAACCATTTCTTTCAGGTAATTCCCATACATGTTTTCCAAAGCTGAAGATTTCAGGTTATTCATTCGTTGCTCTGTTAACAGGATATCATCATTGAGTTGTATGGTTGCTGCCAGAACAAATGCACTTACAGCGGAACCACTGTGTTTTTTAATAAACTGGTCAATTTGCTTTTGTATATCTTCCTTTACATTATTCATTGCTCCCATCAGGCTATCTGACCGAAGACCCATTTGTAGTTGCTGGTTTATTTTCGTTAGCCTTTCAAACAGAGGATCGAATGATTTTTTAAAATCCTGAAAATCGTAATGTAATTTGGAACCAGTAATTTTTAACTGTTCCGGCTGGTCAATATTGCCTGCTATTTTTACCGAAGAATTATCCAAAAAAGTCAATAAACCTTTTTTGTCACCCAAATTAATATTGACAATAGTAGGCTCCTTCAATGATCCTTTCAGCACAAACACCCCTTTGCCCGATCTTGCTTTTGCTATTGTATCACCCGGTCTGTTTAAATCAGTTATTGATATCCTTGTTCCTTCCTTTAATCCTATAACATTTCCTGTAATTGTTAATCCTTTCTGGGCGAAAGCAATAACTGGGAGAACAGCCAGGAGTAATACACATTTTTTCATTTCTATCTTCATTTTTATTTGGAACCATGTAATAAGTCTGGGAAGCGGATAATACAACTTGTGTTATTATTCGTCTAATGAACAAAGATAATTTCTTTTTCCAGAGGTCAAAAGCAAGCTGGCTTACTAAATGATAGTCTTAAGGAATTGTTTAACAGAATTTTGTTCATTTTCTGACCCTTCCATTGCTTTTACAAAAGCCGTACCGATAATGGCGCCACTGGCATGCTCGCAGGCGGCATCAAATGTTTGCTTGTCCCTGATACCAAAACCCACCAGGATCAAGTTACGAAGTGGAAGAGATTTAAGTTTTTGAAGATACTTTTTAACATCTGTCATATTCTTGGATGAACCTGTTGTAGACGAGGAGGAAACAGCATAAAGAAAACCCGTGCTTAGTTGATCCAGTTTTAGAATTCTTTCTTCCGATGTTTCAGGAGTAACCAGGAAGATAAAATCTAACCCATATTTTTTAATAATACCGCTATATTCTGCTTCAAACTCATGCTCAGGCAGATCAGGAAGTATTAATCCATCGATGCCAACCGCCGCCGCATCTGAACAAAATTTTTCAAACCCATATTGTAATACCGGGTTCATATAGCCCATCAGGATCACCGGAAGGGTTATTTCCTTTCTGAAATCTTTAAGCTGTTTAAAAAGCTCCCTTATTGTCATACCATTTGCAAGTGCGATAGTACTGCTAGCCTGTATTACCGGTCCGTCAGCCAGGGGGTCACTGTAAGGCATACCGAGTTCTATCATATCCGCTCCATTTTCCTGCAGCGCCTTCATAATTATTATTGTACTGTTAAGATGCGGATAACCGGCTGTGCAGTATATATTGACGACTCTTTCTTTTTTCTTTTTAAATAATCCGGTGATGCGACTCATTATAATTTATTTTTCCGAAGGGGAAATTGAATAAGTGTTTTCGTCGATTGTGAGATAATGGTAACGGGGATAACTATCAATATCCAGTGTAATATGAAATACGTTTTTTACCTCGTTGGGTGCAGCTATTTTAAAATTCACCAGCACCGTATCTCCCTGGCGTTCTGTGGACAGTTGACTTTCATTAAAATCAGCTGAAAGGCATTTTTCAAATTCATATCTTTCCCCGCCAAAATTGGAATTAAGCCGGAAATAGGACTGTTGTTCTTTGCAATCATTAGCAACCTTTTCAAATTTTAATTTATGCTCTACAAAAGGTTTACGGTTGCATGATAATAAAAAAACAAAACCGCAAAGCAACCAGATGATCAATATTTTCTTATTCATTCTTTTTTACTTTATATACTTCATATAGGTTGAAAGGTCTTTGTCGCCCCTGCCGCTTAAACAAATAACTACTTTATCTGAAGTCTTAAAATTTAATTGGTTCAAAGCAGAGAGGGCATGTGCCGTTTCTAATGCCGGAATGATCCCCTCCTGCTTTGCGAGATCAAAAGCTGCCTTTAGCGCATCATCATCTGTAGCGCTTAAAAATTTTGCCCGGCCAGTTTCAAATAAATTAGCATGCATTGGGCCTATTCCCGGATAATCTAAACCGGCAGAAATGCTATGCGGTTCCACCACCTGTCCGTCTGTTGTTTGCATTAACAGGCTCTTGCTGCCATGCAATATACCTGGCTTTCCCAATTGAGTAGTGGCAGCGCTTTGCCCGCTGTCAATACCCAATCCCGCAGCTTCCACAGCTATTAATTGTACTGCAGGTTCTTCCAGGAAATGATAAAATGCACCGGCTGCATTACTACCTCCACCAACACAGGCAAGAACATAGTCAGGTAGTTCATCTCCTGTTTTTTCCTTTAATTGCCACCTGATCTCTTCACTGATAACACTCTGAAAGCGGGCCACCATATCCGGGTAAGGATGGGGTCCTACTACAGAACCTATAATATAATAGGTATCATTTGGATTGTTGATCCAGTCCCTGATGGCTTCATTGGTAGCATCTTTCAGGGTTTTACTTCCTGAAATAGCGGGAATAACCGTGGCACCCAGCATTTTCATTCTTGCCACATTGGGTGCTTGTCTTTCTATATCCTTCTCTCCCATGTAAACGATGCATTCCACTCCTTTCAATGCGCAAACTGTTGCTGTTGCCACTCCATGCTGCCCCGCTCCGGTTTCTGCAATGATCCTTTTTTTTCCCAATCGTTCAGCCAGCAAAATCTGACCAATGGTATTATTGATTTTATGGGCGCCCGTGTGGCAAAGATCTTCCCGCTTCAGGAAAATCGTTGTTCCATGTTGCTCACTTAACCGCTCAGCAAAATATAATGGTGTAGGCCTTCCTGCGTAATCATGCAGTAAACCTGAAAATTCTTTTTGAAATGATGAATCATGAATTACTTCCAAATATTTGGTACGAAGCTCTTCCACGTTCCTGTACAGCATTTCCGGAATATACGCACCCCCAAACTGGCCATAGTAGCCATGTTTATCAGGAAATGTGAAACTATTTTCGATTAATGGTTGTGCCTGCATATTTTTATTTTCTGTCATCTGCATTTTTTAATTTTTAAACCTGGGTGACTCTCTTGTTACCAGATCCCGGCATTTCGAAATGAAACACCATTTCAAGTTCACAGCGTTCTTAATCCTTGTTTGAACTGGAGAACACTAACCATATCCTTAACTCCGGGACTTTTTTCAAATTGCTCATTTATATCCACTCCAAAAAAATCGGGGTGACCAAACGATTTCAATTTTTTTATATCGGAGGGGCCGATGTTGCCACTAAGAAAAAATGGCTTTTCGATCTTGCATTTAACCAGTTGTTTCCAGTCGGCAGGCTTACCGGTTTCAAACAGGTAATAATCGCAGACTTCATCATAATCTTCTATAAACTCTTCAATTGACATCTTTGACCCGGGTATCCTGAATCTTTTGATCACCTCTACATCCTCAGACAACTGCTCACAAAGCAAACTATTTTCTTCACCAGACAACTGAACGCCATCCAGCCCGTATTCATCAATCTTTTTTCTAATTTCCTCGTATGACGCATTTATAAATACCCCGATTTTCCTGATATCAAAATCAGCAGCCATCAGATCGTCGCCACTTATTTTATCTTTCATATACCAGGGAGACTGCTTATAAAAATCCAATCCTGCAAATTCAATATCTAATCCATCTAATTGTTTCAATTGCTTTAATTCCGTAATCCCGTTTACTTTAATATTTATCATGACAGGCTTTCATTTTGTTTTAGTTATATTATGAGATTTGTCATTAAGGATTTTATTCCGATCCGCTTTTCCTTATTTTTATTTTTTCTACAAATGCTTTGATCTTTTTCATATCCTTTATTCCGGCTCCCACTTCAAATTTGCTGTTGATATCAACTGAGAACAATTTTTGAGCCACCGGTTCTTCCAGGAAGGCTCTTAATTTTTCTTCATCACCCGGCTCTATGCCACCGCTCAGAAAAAATAGCTTATTGATGGTGGCTTCCTTTAGCACATTCCAGTCAAATTTTTTGCCGGTGCCCCCGTATCCGGCCCCCATGGTATCAAACATGAACATATCCGTATTATCATGATAAGGTCTGACTATCCAATCGATAGGATCATTGTCCGACAATCGAAATGCCTTAACTACCGTGACATAATTAGCAACCTTTTCACAAAAAAAAGGAGTTTCATCACCATGCAACTGAACCATGTCAAGCCGGTATTCTTCTACCGTTTGCATCATCTGATCATACGGCTCATTGACAAACACACCCACTTTTGCAATATGTCCTTTTATCTTTTTCATTTTCTCTGCGGTAATCTTATTCCGCATATACCTTGGAGATTTGGGATAAAAGATAAACCCGGCAAAATCGACTCCCATTTCATCCAATGCAGTTACCTGCTCGGGCAGCGTCAAGCCGCAAACCTTAATTCGCATTCCGCGGCCGGCCTTTGATGGTAAACCTGAAACATTTTGATTGTTAGCTGCTTCACTCATTTTTATACCAGTTTAATGATTAATTAAGCTGGCAAACACTATCGTTAAAAAATTAAATGCATTATTAATTCCTTCATCCACACTTTAATTCAAGTTTTCGGTTGAGGCAGGTACAACCAATGCTTGTACAAAATCAGCAAAAGCCTTTCCAGGGTCATCTGTTTTCATAAAATTTTCACCAATTAAAAAACCTTTGAAGCCTGCGTTTCTCAATGTCCTGATTGTTGCCACTTCACTAATTCCGCTTTCTGCAACGGCAGGTTTATCCTTCGGAATCTTGTCTATCAGCCCCAATGACGTATTGATATCAACTTCAAAAGTTTTCAGGTTACGATTATTAACACCCACCAGGTCCACCTCATCACAAATATGATCCAGTTCAGCTTCATTATGTATCTCAAGCAAAACTTCCAGGCCAATCGTTTTGGCAAAGAGTGCAAGTTCCTTTACTTCCTTGGTAGAAAGACAGGCTGCTATTAATAAAATTACATCAGCACCAAACGCCTTCGATTCTGCTATCTGCCAAGAATCTATGATAAAATCTTTACGAAGCACAGGTATGTCCGTAATAACTTTTGTCTGTATCAGATCGTCAAGATCACCGCCAAAAAATTCTTCATCAGTTAAAACAGATATGCCGGCCGCTCCTTTTGTATTATATTGAATAACCACAGGTTCTACTTCCTGTTCTTTTGGTTTAAACCATCCTTTACTCGGGCTTTTCCTTTTGAACTCGGCAATAATACCGGTGCTCCCTTCGGAAAGCAGACTTTGCTTCAGGGAGCGGTTGCCTGTTTCCCAGAAAAAGCCTTCCTTTCTGAACCGCTCCATACTGCTCAGCGGTTTATATTTTTCAACTTCCTTTCTTTTCGATGCTATTATTTTTTCTAATATATCCATAATCTAAAATTCAAATAAATAAGCGTTTTCAAAAATATCTACCGCGGTGCTCTGCACATCTGCTAAACCCTGGTTCGTCTTTTTTATTTTAATTATTACTTATGTTCTGCAACGCAATCAATTTTACCAGGGCCTCATTGGCTTTCCCGCTTTCCAAACTTTCTACCGCAGCATTGTAGGCTTCATTATAATTTTTATACTTACCCGTACAATTTAAGGCCATGGCGGCATTGGCAAGAACCACTGCATTTTGTGCCCAATTGCCACCTCCTTTAATAATGGTTGAAAATATTTTTGCTGCCTCTTCAACCGATCTGCCACCATGAATGTCAGAAGCAGAAACCATTCTTTTACCTAATTGTTCAGGGGTCATTACTTTTTCACCCTCATTGGTAATAACTTTTGTATCATTTGTCAGTGAAATTTCATCATATCCATCTAAACTATGAATAATAGTGAAAGGTTTGCCCGACAATTGCAGCAGGTAATTATAAATGCGGGCCATTTCCATACTATATACACCAACCAACTGGTATTGTGGTGAAGCCGGATTTACCATGGGCCCCAGCATATTGAAGAAGGTGCGCATGGCCAGGTTTTTACGAATGGGACCTACTGTTTTTAGCGCCGGATGAAATAAAGGTGCATGAAGAAAACAAATATTCGCTTCCTCCACTTCTCGTTTCAAGTTTTCGTTATTGTTCTTGAATTTATATCCCAGCTGCTCCATTACATTCGATGCTCCGCTTACCGATGAAGCCCCATAATTTCCGTGTTTGGCAACCTTTTGGCCGGTACCTGCTACAATAAAACAAGATAGTGTAGAGATATTAAAGGTATCCTTGCCATCACCTCCCGTACCTACAATATCAATAGTTTCAAATCCATTCAGATCCACAGGTACACAAAGCTCCAACAATGCATCCTGGAAACCCTGCAATTCCTTAATGGTAATGCTGCGCATCAGGAACACGGTCATGAAGGCAGTAACCTCATGCTCGTTATAAATGCCTTTGCCTATATTAACAAGAACATCCTTCGCCTGTTCCCGGCTTAAGGTTTTATGTTCGAATAAAAATTGTAATATTTTTTTCATTTGACCGTTTTCAAATTTTCAATTTATTTTTTACCAATCCGCAATCCAATTTCTCATAATCACCTCGCCCATGGGTGTCAATACACTTTCCGGGTGAAACTGCACTCCCTGCACATCATATTTTTTATGCTGCATGGCCATAATATAATTATTCTCATCTCTTGCTGTCACTTCAAGTTCTTCAGGAAAGTTTTCATCCGAAACTATCCATGAATGGTACCTGCCTACTTCAATTTCTGATGGCAATCCTTCAAATAACCTGGCGGATGAATGGGTAGTGGTATGGGTTAAGTTAATTCCTTTTGCCTTTGCTTTCCGGGGAGTCCCTATTTCTATTTTTGTAGCCACACCATGATAAACTGTTGATAAGTTCACAAGTTTACCGCCGAAAGCCTCCCCTATTGCCTGGTGGCCAAGACAAACGCCTAATATGGATTTTGTTGACGCATATTCTTTTATCAATGATAATAATAACCCGGCCTCTACGGGTATACCCGGACCCGGAGATAAAATGATCTTATCATATTCCTTTACTTTTTCAAGAGTTATCTGGTCATTGCGATAAACATCCACTTTCCCGTGTGTTATCTTCTCAACCAGGTGTACCAGGTTGTAAGTAAAAGAATCGTAATTATCGAATACTAAAATGTTCAAAATTTTTGTTTTTATTGTTCAAAGCCTTTTTAACTATAATTCATTTTCCTTTTGATTACCTCAATTAAATGCAGATCCGGATTCTGAAGTTTTGTATGGTATGATCAAATATCTTCTGCTAGCAGAATAGCTTTTTTTAATGCTCTTAATTTATTATTTACTTCCTGCAATTCATTTTCAGGTTGCGATGCGGCTACCACACCCGCTCCGGCCTGGTATATCAGGGTATTATTCCTGCTTAAAAAAGTACGGATCATTATAGCATGATTGCAACTGCCGTCAAAACCCATAAAACCAATTCCTCCACCATAATTGCTTCGTGTTGTTGGTTCATACTTGTCAATTAATTCCATGGCTTTAAACTTGGGTGCGCCGCTCAGGGTTCCTGCAGGAAATGTTTTTGCCAGAAGGTCAAAAGGATTACTTCCGCTTCTCACCTTACCCGTTACTTCACTTACCAAATGAATAACGTGGGAAAAATATTGCACCTGCCGGTAATGAGATACGGTAACCTCATCACAAAGCCTGCTCAGATCATTTCTTGCCAGGTCAACCAGCATCACATGTTCGGCATTTTCTTTTGCATCCTTTAATAGTGCCTCCGCTGCTTCCTGGTCCATAACATCATCTCCCGTTCTTTTAAATGTACCTGCAATAGGATGAACAACCGCTTTACCATTCTTAATAACCAATTGTGCTTCCGGTGATGATCCCATCAATTTATAATCACCATAATCAAAATAAAATAAATATGGAGATGGATTAATATTACGCAGGGCACGGTAAACATTGAATTCATCACCCTGGAATTTTTGTTCAAAACGCCTGCTTAATACAATCTGAAAAACATCACCACGATGACTGCTTGCGATACCTTTCCTTACTATTTCCATGTAATCCTCATCCGCCATGTTAGAACTTTCTTCTCCTTTAGATTGAAAAGGGTAAGCAGGAATATCCTTGCTGCGTATCAATGATTCAAGAACTGGTAGCTCACTTTCTACGCCAGCTATTTTATTCTCGCAAATAAACAATTCATCCTTAAAATGATTAATCGCGATAACATATTGATAAAGCCTGTATCGCATAAGGGGAATACCAGGACTGGCCTCTTTTTTTTGACGGGCAAGATTTATTGTTTCAAAAAACTGAACGGCATCATATGTGGTATATCCAAATAATCCCTGTGCAAATTTTGCTTCCTTTGTTGCTGCCGGTATTACATCAAAGCGTTGCATAAAATTCCAGAGTTGCCCGGGCACTTCATTTACATGCTTAATTGCCGCTCTTTCCGGAGGCTGACCTGGAAATTTGAATTCTATTCTTTCAATTGAACTGATCTCCATCCCGGCAATGGCGTTAATTCCTATAAAGGAATAACTGCTCTCTGCTGCATGAAAATCGGTGCTTTCAAGCAGGATGGTATCCCGGAACCGGTCACGAAGCCGCAGGTACATACCTACGGGGGTGAATACATCCGCTAATATTTTCTTTGTGCTGGTATTGATCTCTATTTTCTTCATATTACCTTTCCTCTAACGAAAACATGATTATTAATTTATTCTCCACCTTTCCTCAATCTAACTCACTAAATAAAAAAACCCCGAAATAATCCGGGGCTCTGAATACCTTATAAATAAAGTAATGACATTACAAACCCCCTTCAGCGTCTGTTTGCCACCACCATTGAATATTTATTTTTTGTTTCATTACTTGGCAAATATGAGGTAGAAAATTTGTTTATACAAATTTTTTTTAGTCTGCTGCTCTGCCGCATCCTTTTCAAACCTGTTGCTTTTTAAAATGTGATGGATTTATTCCGGTCAGTTTCTTAAATGTTTTGTTGAAATAAGAAAGATTGTCAAACCCGCTTTGATAGCATGCTTCAGTTACCGTTTGATTTTGCAATAACAATTTTTTAGCCTGTGTAATACGATATTGATTTACGAAAGTAGTAAACGTCATACGTGTCACTTTTTTAAAATACCGGCTAAAAGCAACCGCAGAAAGATGGCTGAGCCTGGCTACTTCCTTTACATCGATATGTTGCTGGTAATTCTGCTCTACGTAATGATATACCCGCTCTATCCTGCCGTGATCTTTTTTGATCATCGCATTTGCTACCGGCCGGGTGTTCAAAATAGTTATTTCGCTGTTGGCAAGCAGGTGAAAAATTTGCAGGAGTTCTATCAGTTGTTCAAAATGATTGAGGTTAACAAGATGCTTCAATCTTTCTCCCGCAACCTGTTTGGTTTTCCCGTCGAACGAAACTCCGTATTTAGATTTTTCGAAAAGTGTTTTAATGGAGGCCATTTCAGGAACCGAAAAAAAATCTTTTCCTAAAAAATCTTCTTTCATTTGTATCACCACCTGTTCACATGTTTTTTGTACGCCATAATCAAAGTTGAGGTGAGGAACATTGGGTCCGATAAAAACAAGATCACTTCCTTCATATCGTGAAATATGGTCGCCGATATGGCGGGTGCCGCTGGCGTTTTCAACAAATACAATCTCGTACTCAGGGTGAAAATGCCAGTAAAAGATATCATTCAGATTAGGAGTGAGTAATATTCTGAATGAACTGTCAACATCGGAGATCACTTCCTCAAGTTTTACTTTCATTACAGGATATTTATCCATAAATATACTTTCCTTGAGCAAAAACCTGAAAAAATATCAATAGAGTACAAAAACTGGCTATTGTAAGTGTAGCAAACAGGCATTGATGCAGGGTATTTTTACATAATTAATGATTGCAAAAACTGACCAAATGCCAGATAAGAAAACCACTGAGATCAGAACCAGTAACTTTATGATGACACTGATCAAGACAAACCAGCGACTGGAAAACGTGCTACCGGGTTTGGATAAGAAGATTTCACTGAGCACAACAACTATTAAAAATTCGGTAGAACAAAAATGTAAGCACAGGACAGAAAACGGTTTCTGCAATCGCAGTAAAAAACAATGTATACATTTTCCATTCTTAATAAATAAACTTTAAAAATTGCTATATGAAACAAGAAACAATGGCGGCAACCATGGCTCCCACCATGGTACCCGATAATGCACACAAAGACATTCCCGGTAATCCATCCACGGCAAAAACCAGTGCCGTAAAATTGAACGACCGCAGCAATGGTAAACCTTTAAAAGTGCTGAGCGAAGAAGACTGGCAATTCTGGAAGCACAATGGATATATCGTAATTAAGAATGCAGTTCCAAAAGAACAGGTGAAGGCCACTGCCGATTTTCTTTGGGAGTTTGAAGAAAAAGATCCCGCCAACCCGGAAACATGGTATGCGCCACCCAGGGCTGAAATGCAGATGAAAGAACTCACCAATACAGGTATGGTAGAGGTTTATAATCACCAGCATTTATGGAATAACCGCCAGATGCAAAAAGTGTACGATGCTTTTTCAGATATCTGGGGTACAGAAAAATTATGGGTCACTATAGACAGGGCCAATTTGAACTTTCCGATCAGGCCGGGTTTTGAATATAAAGGATTTATTCATTGGGATTATGACCCCGATACCAAGCCTGTGAATGTGCAGGGAGTGCTGGCACTGGCCGATCAAACGGATGAAAATATGGGTGGCTTTCAATGTTTGCCGGAATTATTCAGAACTTATGAAACCTGGAAATTGACACAGCCGGAAGACCGCGATCATTTTAAACCCGACACAACTGGCTTTGAATTTAAGAAAGTAAAAATGGAAGCAGGTGATCTTTTAATTTTTAACAGCCTGCAGCCCCACGGCATACGACCTAATATGAGTGGAAACAAAGTCCGGATTGCACAATATATCTCCATGATGCCGGCAGAAGAAGATAATGATGCCTTGCGTCAATGGCGCATTACATCCTGGAAAGACCGGGTAGCTCCCCAGGGATACGCATTCCCCGGCGATCCCCGCAACTGGGAACAAACAAAATATGAAAAAGCCGAATTGAATGAATTGGGAAAAAAATTATTGGGATTAGAAAAGTGGTAATAAATATTTCAGGAAAGAGCTGGTCAATCTGTAAAAGGAATAGGTAGACCGGCTCTTTACAATTTTTGAAAAAACCTTTCCCGCTCCTTTATTCTAAGCTGATTGAATGAATAATTAACTTTGTCCAGGGACAATTATAGATCAATAAAAAATCCCGGGTTTTTCTTTCCTGGTAAGGGCCTGGTATTATTTTTTAACCGTTCAAGCAATGACATGCTCATTCAAAACAGGAAAATAAATGGTAAGGGACTATTTTTTGTAGAGCAGGATGGCAATATCCTGGCGGAAATGAGTTATTCCATTCCTTCAGCAGATAAAATAATTATTGAACATACAGAAGTAAGTGATGAACTAAAAGGAATGGATACCGGTTATCAATTAGTGCATGCAGCTGTAGAATATGCCAGAACTCACCATATCAAAATTATTGCGCTTTGTCCCTTTGCCAATGCTGTTTTTAAAAAGAAACCGGAATACGCCGATGTTCTCGCCTGATCAGACTTTGATTTAATAAAATAATATTCCCGAAACAGGTGCAATATTAAACCATAATACTTTTCATTTTTCAAACTAATCATCCAGCTGAGTAAGCCCTGCATTCATTTTCTCCTGCTGTTGTTGTTTTATAATTTCTATCGGTGCCGCAGCTCTTTCTTTACAATCCATAATTCCGCATCGTTCACAGGTGGTATGAACTGTTCTTACCGGGATAGCTTCATCATTAACGAAAGGCATGGCCTGCAATAGTTTTTGATCAATGGACAGGCCAATGGTAACACTCACCATTTCACTACTTCCTTTATATGAAGGTTTACCAAATGAAATACATAGGTAGCGGTTATGTGTTTGCCAGTATTGCGAGATCTGAGCTTCTGCTACGGGTTGCTTATACTTTTTCTTTGCCACCAATTCCCCAACATGCCTGATGCTGTTAATAGATATCCAGCGGCGACAATAATGCTCGTGTAATGAATTGGCATAAGGATTATGCAACTGTGAAAGATGCAGTTCCTTTGTCATTTCAAATTCGTTCTTCTCCGGGTCGCCTGCCATCCGTAAAAAAAATAAATGATCAATACCGAAATGTTTGGGTAATACATTCGTTAACCGCTCCATCATCATCTCGGGTGTTACATCATATTTTGCAGAAAGATCCAGCCAGGCTTTGTCATTCCATCTGGGTTGCATCACGATCCGCTTAACGTCCTCAACAAAATTTTCTTCCGGCATCAGCAGGGCAACTGCAAAATACGAAGCTTTAAAATTATTCAGCAGCATATCAAAAGAATCGCTGTGGCGACTTACGGTTTCATATGGCCGTAGCTGGATATCCATATATTGAAAACCGATCTCCCGGGCCAATAGAAATTTTTCCTGGGCAGGGCTTAATCCTTTATTGATATAGAATGTTTTTTTTGAAGAGGAATAATAAGAACGCAATTCTTTCAATGCATCAAGACCTGCCATCCGCTTGCGGTTGACACTGATTCCCATTTTGATCAACACGGTTTCTAAAACAGATATGTCAACCGGCAGGGTGTTTTTTAATTTATATGCATCCCTGAATTTCTTTACTGCTTCCTCTATATCCTCAAAATAATTATCCTGCAGGTCCTGGTAAGAGCGAAGGGCCGAATTATAAAAACTTTCTCTCGATAACTGGTAGCTGCGAAATATTTTTATTAACGTACTGATAAAGGCTGTTATCTTATCCGGTGTATTTGAAAACAGGTCAAGCAGTGAAGCGGGTGTCAATCCAAAATGATCCCAGGGTACGGCATTAACAAAATCAGAATTGATCAGGTCAATGATCGGTTGCAACTTTTTACTGGCCCGCAGGGATACCAGGTAATCATAATCAACACCCAGCGATTTAGCTAAAGAAAGTATTTTATCGGCCTTGGGAAACTTCTTGCCTGTTTCTATGTCATGCACATAAGAAAGAGACATGCCGGTTTTTTCTGCCAGTTGCTGGTAAGACAATCCTTTTTCCTGGCGGAGCGCCTTTACTTTCAGTCCAAATATGAGGCGTACACTATCATTATCTGTCATCATAGGCCTAAAATAAGAAAAAGAGCCTGTTCACGAAAAAATAAATGTTAGCGAAATTTTCGCTTTTAAAGAATTTTATTACTTTAGAGGAAACATTTAAAAATGGCAACCATCATCAAACACCCCGACACCCGGTTTACCACACCAGAAGACATCACGGTCAAAGCCCCGTTCCATGCAGCTCATAGCACTATCTTAACCATAGATGCTTTGTATTTTATCCGGGCATTACATATGCGGTTCAACCCTCATCGCCTGAAACTTTTGCAGGCAAGAGCAGATCTGCAGCAAAAAATGGATACCGGCTGGCGACCTGGTTTTTTGCCGGAAACAGAAGTGATCCGCAACAGTAGCTGGAGAATTCCCGAAACACCACAGGATATTGATGACCGCCGCGTAGAGATCACCGGACCGGTTGACCGCAAAATGATCATCAATGCCATGAACTCTGGTGCTAATGTTTTTATGGCTGACTTTGAAGACAGCAACGCTCCCACCTGGGAAAATGTAATAGGCGGACAGATCAATCTTCGTGATGCGATCAATGGAACGATTAGTTATACAAACCCGGAAAACGGAAAAGAATATTCGCTGAATGAAAAAACCGCTACCCTGTTTGTTCGTCCCCGTGGATGGCACCTGGAAGAGAAGCATATATTGATTGACGGGGAGCCGGTAAGCGGCAGCCTGTTTGATTTTGGTTTATACTTTTTTCATAATGCAAAAGCATTATTGCAAAAAGGTTCAGGCCCCTACTTTTATTTACCTAAGATTGAAAACTATAATGAAGCAAGACTATGGAATGATGTATTTATCTTCTCACAGAATTATTGCGGCGTACCCTATGGAAGCACCAAAGCCACTGTATTGGTTGAAACCATACTGGCCAGCTTCCAGCTTCATGAAATATCTGTGGGAACTAAAAGATCATTCTGCGGGTTTGAATTGCGGCCGCTGGGATTACATTTTTTCCTTCATTAAAAAATTCAGGAATACTGGCGGTGCAGTTTTTCCTGATCGCTCACAGGTAACGATGACATCTCAGCATTTATGCGGGCCTACACCCAACTGGTGATACAAACCTGTCACCAGAGAGGAGCACATGCTATCGGTGGTATGGCCGCACAGATACCCGTTAAGGGAAATGTAAAAGCCAATGATGAAGCCATGGAAAAAGTAAAGGCCGATAAGATCCGTGAAGTGACCGATGGACATGACGGCACCTGGGTAGCTCACCCGGGATTAGTATCACTGGCCAGGGAAGTTTTTGATAAGCACATGCCCACTCCCAATCAATTGCATATAAAAAGAGAGGACTTCAACTGCACAGAAGAAGATTTATTAAAAGTTCCGGTAGGAACGATCACGGAAAAAGGATTGCGGCATAATATCAATGTGGGTATTCTATACCTGGAAAGCTGGCTGAGAGGAAATGGAGCTGCTGCTATTTACAACCTGATGGAAGATGCAGCCACCGCGGAGATCTGCCGCACTCAAACATGGCAATGGATACACGGCAAAGCAAAACTGGATGACGGACGAGAAATCAACCTTTGCCTTTATGAAGATCTGAGAGATGATGAGATTGAAGAAATCAGGCAATCCGTCGGCAGCAAAGCCTACCAGGACGGGATGTATGTACAAGCCATTTGCCTGTTCAACAAATTAGTGGTGCAGGATAAATGGGAAGATTTCCTTACCCTTTCAGCATATGAACTTATTCTCGCCAACGATGATAAAAAAACCTGCATTACGGTTACTGATCATTCCGATGAAAATAATATTTCCGCATCCTCCATCCTTGTTCAACTTGAAAAAGAAAAAGCCGGATAAAGAATAAACGTACTTCTTTATTTATTACTGTACCTATAATCCAATACCTATTTTTTAAAATCATCATTCTTATCCAATACCCGGAACAAATTCATTTTTCTTTTCAATTTTCACTCCTGTCTGAAACTGCTTTTCAATTCCTTCATCATCTCATTTTTTCACAATTAACATTCATTAATCAAAACGTACTACCATGATCAAGCACCCGAAATCAACGCGGTTATTTATCGAGTGGCAAACATCTGCCCGATGGAAAAATATCAAAAGGCCTTATAGTCCTGAAGACGTATTCCGCCTGCGCAGCAAAGTGGAAATTGAATACAGCCTGGCAAGAAAAGGTGCTGAAAAATTGTGGAAGAAACTGATGAGTCAATCCTGCGTGGGTGCACTTGGCGCTCTTACAGGCAACCAGGCCGTTCAGGAAATTGCGGCAGGTCTTGAAGCGATCTATCTCAGCGGGTGGCAGGTGGCAGCTGATGCCAATCTCAGCGGCACCATGTATCCCGATCAGTCCTTATACCCTGTAAACTCGGTACCGGAAGTAGTGAAGCGTATTAATAATGCCCTGCTACGCAGCGAGCAAATTGATTCTGTAAATGGAGATAATACGAAGGACTGGATGGCGCCCATCATTGCCGATGCGGAAGCTGGATTCGGTGGCAATCTCAATGCTTTTGAATTGATGAAAGCCATGATAGAAGCTGGTGCGGCAGCTGTTCATTTTGAAGATCAATTATCCTCAGCAAAAAAATGCGGGCACCTGGGTGGCAAAGTCTTGGTGCCTACTCAGGAAGCTGTCAATAAATTAATCGCTGCAAGATTAGCGGCTGATGTAATGAATGTACCTACACTTATCATTGCCCGTACTGATGCCGAGGCTGCCAACCTGATCACCTCGGATATTGACGAAAGAGATCAATGTTTTATTACCGGCGAAAGAACTCCTGAAGGATTTTATGGTGTAAGAAATGGCCTTGAACAATGTATTTCCCGTGGACTTTCCTATGCACCGTATGCTGATATCATCTGGATGGAAACCTCTCACCCGGATCTCACGTGGCGAAACAATTTGCGAAAGCCATTCATGCAAAATATCCCGGCAAATTGCTGGCCTATAATTGTTCTCCGTCGTTTAACTGGAGCAAACATCTAAGTGAAAAGGAAATGGAAACGTTTCGGGAAGAACTGGCCGACCTGGGTTATAAATTTCAGTTCATCACACTCGCCGGTTTTCATGCACTTAATACATCCATGTTTGAATTATCAAAAGCTTATAAAGAAAAAGGCATGGCCGGTTTTTCTCAACTGCAGCAAAAAGAATTCGCCTTACAGGAGCATGGTTTCAAAGCCGTGAAGCATCAAAGCTTTGTGGGCACGGGCTATTTTGATTATGTGCAGAATACAGTACAGCAGGGAATGACTTCTACCATGGCGATGAAAAATAGTACAGAAGCGGCTCAGTTCCATTAACCGGTTAAAAAGAAAGTTTGTTCCGGTACATAACCGGGCCAGGACGACCAGGTTTCAGGGCTCTGGTTGTAGCACCAATTAATGTTCTGAACCAAAAATATAATCACCTGCATTTGATTTCACCTGTGTGGTCCTGGAAATAAGCTTTACAACTATTTCCGGGACTTTTATATTGCAAGAATGACCTTACCACGACACCTTAATTACATGATAAAAAACTCAACCTTCTAAAAACAATAGCGAAAACAACTGCCGCAGGTATTACTTCATATCACGAAGCAGCATCTGTAAATTTTCCTGCACAGCAGTCAATCATTTTCAATCATTGAAATTCTTGTGCGCAGGTATTTAATCCAAATAAAGGTAATGGAGTATTAAATAGTTATTATTATTAAATCATATATAAGATCAAACAATGCTCTGAATTTGGAATTAAAATTTTAATCGCTAAAATAAATCAATGAAGTTGACGTTTAGAGGACTCTTTTAAATTCATTAATCCTTTTACAACCACTGTTTTTTATTTTTCCAATATCCTCTCGACATGAAAAAATCTATACCCCAAAAAAATCATTTTATAATACTGATCCTTTCACTTTTTTGCGCCGTAAATTATTCTTTTGCACAAACCATTTCATTAATTGCCGGAACTTTCAAATCGGCATGTACCACTAGTCCCTGTGGAGATGGCGGGCAGGCTATTGATGCAAAATTGTACAGCCCTTCCGGCTTAGCAATTGATCCGCAGGGAAATATTTATATCTCAGAATACAGTAATCATGATATCCGGAAAATTGATAAGGTAACCGGAGTTATCTCCACTTTTGCCGGCACTCAAAAATCAAACTGCATTACTGCTCCTTGTGGAGATGGTGGTCTGGCAACTGCAGCAAAACTTAGTTCCCCCCGGGGCATAGCATTCGATCCCGGCGGAAACCTTTATGTGACAGATTTCAGTAACCATGCAATCAGAAGGGTAGACAAAACCACAGGAATCATGACTACCGTAGCTGGAACCTTGAAATCAGCATGCTCTACCAGCCCTTGCGGGGACGGAGGTTTAGCAACGTCTGCCAAAATGAATAGTCCCACCGGACTTACTTTCGACGGAGCAGGAAATATGTTTATCGCTGACTATGGCAATAACGTAGTAAGGAAAGTAGATGCAGTCACAGGTATAATGTCTACGGTAGCTGGAACTATGAAAACGTCTTGCTCTTCTTCACCTTGCGGAGATGGAGGCGCTGCAACAGCCTCGCAGCTCAATGGTCCATCAGGTTTAGCTTTTGGCACAGACGGAAATCTCTATATTGCTGAGTATAATAATCATGATATCCGCATGGTGAATATGACCAGCGGGGTCATCAGTACGGTGGCGGGAACAGCGAAGTTATCCTGCATAGCCGCCCCATGCGGTGATGGAACACTCGCCACATCAGCAACCGCGAGACTGACATCGCCTTTTGCTTTAACGCTTGACCCCTCCAATAACATTTACGTTGCCGATGCTAGTAATTCTGCAATCAGGAAAATTGATAAAACTACAGGAATCATCACCACCGTAGCAGGAATATTAAAGACTTCTTGTGCCACCGCACCCTGTGCAGACGGTGGCCTGGCCATTGCGGCCACACTAACAAATCCATTTGGAGTTGCTTTTAATTCCTCCGGGGAATTATTAATTATTGAATACAGCAACCAGGTTTTAAGGAAGGTTTCATCCCTTTATACATTACCAGTTATTATGACCGATTTAGCAGCCTATAAAAAAAATAACCGGGTAGAGATAAAATGGAAAGCTGCAAATGAAATAAATGTGTTGAGGTATGAAATCGAACGAAGCCGGAATAATTCGGAATTCAAAAAAATAGGAGAAATGAAGGCCCTTGGAGATGGCTCCGCTGAGATTAATTATAACTGGCCGGATGAGTATCCCCTGGAAGGAAATAATTTTTACAGACTAAAATCAATAGATATTGATAACAGCTTTAAATATAGCTCTATCCTGCAGGTTAACTTTACTGATAAGCAAAATGGCACAAGCGTTTTTCCAAATCCGGTAGCCTCCGGCTCACTTCAACTTCGTATAAACAACTCGCAAGCCGGGACAAATCTCTTAACCTTACATGATGCAATGGGGAAAAAGGTTTTTACCAAGTCATTTCTGAGCCCCGCGGGAACTACATCAATGATAATAAATGTACCCACTCAATTGAATAGTGGTACATATTTCTTACAAGTCTCTGATGGGAAACAAGTGCTGCTTAGTGAGAAAATATTCTTAAACGATTAAAATTGCCTAAGAATTTTGATGATTGGCCATCACCAGAAAGTTTATAACAAACTATAATCTCAAATACGAAATGTATAAGAAGTATCCTGGAAATAAGTATATAACTATTTCCAGGACATTATATTTCAAGCCAAATTATATTTCCTGCACCTCTTTTTCGAACAATATAAAACACTTTGTTTTATAAATGGACAAGCGAAAAAGCAGTGCCTCCTGTGTAGCTTTTTTGGCTCTGTCGTTATTTTTGAGGCCTCATCCTCTTCGAACTCCGTTCCCAAGTTTCGCTTTGCTCACTTGTCTCTGAAGAGAGAAGGACGGTACTTGATTGCAAATCCAGGCTTTATACCTACCATATCATCTTTATCTCTTTACTCAACACTTTCGGAAACACTGTTATAAACATTTTCAAAAGCAAGGTCTGCTTAGGTGACAGATTTCTCTTGATGCGGGAATAATAACGATTCACATTTCTTCCAATCAGAATGAATCTTCCAGCACCTCTTTTTCGCCTTCAATAAAAACCACTTACTCCTTTAAATGGCAAGCGAAAAAGCAGTGCCTCCAGTGTAGTCGGATATCACGAAGCAGAGTCTTCAACTACCATTTCGATACCTGTAAACATTTTTGCTCTTCGGAGTCTCTGTGCGTTGGCCCGGCAAAGCCTGCGGAGCAATGGCGTTTGCCTTGACCTTTTTGTTACTTTTTGGGGCAATGCCAAAAAGTAAATAAAGAAAGTAATTAAACGAAAAAGAACCGGGATGATGTTCACTACTTAGAATAACCGTATAATGGCATCCTCCTCATTAACATCACTAATTTCCTTATCTTGAAAATCCAAAATAACAACGCATGAACATCTTCCGTCTTCTTTTTATTTTCTCCTTTATAATTATCAGCACGGGTACCTATTCCCAGGATGATGGATATAAAACTCCGCCCAATGACATTGCCAATATGTTGCTTGCAAAACCCACTCCTAATGTCAGTATCGACGGCAAAGGTGAATGGATGTTATTTACAGAAACCAGCATTTATCCTTCCGTATCGGAATTAGCCAAACCCGAATTGCGGATTGCCGGGCTTCGCATTGATCCTAACAATTTTTCACCCAGCCGTCAAAATTTCATAAATAATATTTACCTGAAAAATATCAGCAATAAAAACGAGTATAAGATCACCGGCCTGCCTGCTCCCCTCTTTGCTGCCCATATTAAATGGAGTCCTGGTCAAAAAAAGATCGCATTCACACATACTACCAGCAGTCGTGTTGATCTTTATGTTATCGACATTGCCACTCAAAAAGCAACACGCATTAATAAGACGGCATTAAATGTACTTGGCGGTGATTATTTGTGGTACGATGATAACACGGTATTATACCGCAGCACATTAAAGCCGGCAGGCGCAGCACCCGTGAAACCTGCTGCACCAAAAGGCCCCAGCATCCAGGAGAATGCCGGCAAAGCTTCTCCAAGGCCCACTTACCAGGATATGATCAAAACCCCCTACGATGAACAGCTTGTTGAATTTTATTTAACCTCGCAATTGGTAAAAAATATAAACGGTATTGAAACAAAAATCGGCAAGCCTTCCATGTATACGCTTATCGATCCGTCGCCCGATAAAAAATATATTTTGATCCGCAGCTTGCAAAAACCTTTTTCTTATTTGGTTCCCTACTCCGGTTTCCCATCTATCGTTTCCATCACGGATGTAAATGGGAATATTATAAAACAAATCGCGGAGCTACCCTCTTCTGAAACAGCACCATCCGGTAAAGACAATGTGCAACTTGTACCTCGTGGTTTTGAGTGGCGTGATGATGAAGCAGCTTCTGTAGTATGGTGCATGCCGCTGGATAGTGGCCTTATAAAAAAGCAGGCCGAATTCCGGGATGCCGTTTTTGCATTAGCTGCTCCTTTTACCAGTGAACCAAAACAATTATTTAAAACAAAAATGCGCTACCGGAATACTGTGTGGGGCAATGAAAACATAGCTCTTGTAACGGAAGGGCTTACCGGCAAACAACTCACGCAACTGGATCGATACAATTCCGCTACCGGCGAACTGGAAACATTGATCAAAAGAAATACAACGGATGCTTATGCCAATCCCGGCACGGCGGTAACCAAACCCAATACATATGGACGGGATGTATTGCTGACAACAGGCAATGGAAAAAATATATTGTTTAACAATAGTGCCGGCAGTTCACCCAGGGGTGATCTTCCGTTCCTGCTATCCTATGATGTGGATTTGAAAAAAGCAGATACGCTTATGGAGAAGCCAGGAAGGAAGTTTTGAAACCATCGTTAAAGTATTAAATGCTGATCAACTGACACTGATCACCAAACGGGAAACAGAAAAAGAAATGCCCAACTACTGGCTGAAGAATTTAAAATTACGCATAGCTGATCAGCAACTCACTGCCTTCACCAATCCTTACCCGCAACTGGAAGGCGTAAGCAAAGAAAAAATAAAATATAAAAGAGCCGATGGTGTTGACCTCACCGGCGACCTGTATTTACCCAAAGGTTATAATGCAAAACGTGACGGACCCTTACCGGTTTTACTCTGGGCTTATCCCGCCGAATTTAATTCTGCTGCTGATGCGGCGCAGGTGCGTGGCAGCGAACATAAATTTACTTTGCTTGGCTGGGGCTCTCCGGTGTATTATGTTACGCAGGGATATGCCGTACTCAACAATGCCGAGATGCCCATTGTAGCCGCACCTAAAAACAGCAAAGAAAAAAATGAGACCAAACCCAATGATAATTTTATTGAGCAGCTGACCATGAATGCTGAAGCCGCCATCAATAAATTAGCAGAGATGGGCGTTGGGGATAAGAACCGGGTGGCTGTTGGTGGGCATAGTTATGGTGCGTTTATGACCGCCAACCTGCTGGCCCATACCAATCTTTTTAAAGCAGGTATTGCCCGCAGCGGCGCCTACAACCGTACACTCACGCCATTTGGTTTTCAGAATGAGGACCGCAGCTACTGGCAGGCACCTGATCTATACAATGCCATGAGCCCTTTTGCCCATGCTGATAAAATAAAGACGCCAATACTTTTGATACATGGAGAACTCGACAACAATACCGGCACCTATCCCATACAAAGTGAACGGATGTTCAATGCCATCAAAGGACATGGCGGCACTGTAAAGTATATCAGCCTGCCCTATGAAAGCCATGGCTATGCCGGCCGTGAAAATATTTTGCATACACTGGCGGAGCAATTTAACTGGTTGGAGAAATATGTAAAGAATGCGCCTAAGGAAGAGAAGAAGGAGATGAAGGCGTTTTGAGAATAAGCAATCAAAAAATATAAATGTCATTCACCCGGGTTCCCACTTTATAATTAATAAATGGTGTGTGGATAAACGCACCACGGTATTGGAGAAGTCATTGGTATTGATATTCTAAAAAGAAATGATACTCTAATGTCATTTATAAAGGATTTTCTAATATAAATTAATTATTTCCGACCGGATCTCATTCAGGCTCTCTGATAAATAGGTACGATCTCGGTATTGATGTGGATGGAATATTAAAGCATCCAATGACAAGTCCGCCTTAGTCTCCTTCACACTATGAATTCGTCTGAGAAACTGTGTTCCTTCCTTGTTCAACATTTCTTATCTTGAAAATAAAAAATGAGCTTGCCAGTTAACATAGAAGAATTGCTGAATGGCCACACAGTTGAATGGGAACGCATTGAATGTAAACTTGGTTGGAATCCGGAATCAATTATTCATACTATCGGAGCTTTTGCTAATGATATCAATAATTGGGGTGGTGGCTATATTTTTATTGGTGTGGGAGAAAAAGACGGCGTGGCTCAGTTACCGCCTTCTGGAATACCTGCCGCAAGTCTTGATAAAATCCAAAAAGAATTGTTGAATCTAAGTTATAAGATTCATCCCAGGTACACACCAGTTTATCAGCCTTATCTTAAGAATGGAAAGCATATTTTGGCCATTTGGGTGCCAGGAGGGGACAATCGGCCATATAAAGTCCCTTCCACCTTAGGTGCGAAAGGGCAAAGTAAATATTATGTGCGTCGGGGTTCTAATTCGGTGGCAGCAAACCCTCAAGAAGAACAATTGCTGTTAGAAATGTCTAAACGTATTCCTTTTGATGACAGGGTGAATCATCATGCAAAAATTGACCATCTTAATTTTGGAACTATCAGAGCATTTTTAGAAGAAATAAAAAGCGACCTTTTAAAAGAAGCTACTCATATGTCTTTGCCCGAACTGGCCCAGCAAATGAAGATTGCAAATGGTCCACCTGAAGCACTTCTTCCTATAAACGTTGGATTACTTTTTTTTACTGAAACACCTGAAAAACATTTTCCGGGTGTTAAAACAGATATTGTCATTCATGAGGGCAACACTGGAACCGTTTTTACTGAAAAAGTATTTACTGGCCCTCTGCACAATCAATTAAAAAAGGTGTTGTCTTTTATTCAAACAAATATCATCAAAGAAAAAGTAATTAAGATTTCAGGAAGAGTTGAAGTAAACAGGGTTTTTAATTTTCCATTATCTGCAGTAGAAGAAGTAGTTGCGAATGCGTTCTATCACCGGAGTTATGATCTTGATAATCCAATCGAAATAAATTGTTTTCCTGACCGTATTGAAGTATTAAGTTTTCCAGGTCCTCTACCTCCGGTTACCAAAGCTGTTCTTAAACAAAAAAGAGTAGTGGCCAGGAATTATCGAAACCGGCGAGTCGGAGATTTCTTAAAAGAATTGAAATTAACCGAAGGACGAGCCACTGGCTTTCCTACAATTTATAATAGTATGCAGCAAAATGGGTCACCTATCCCAATATTTGATACAGATGATAAATACTCTTATTTTTTAGCTTTATTGCCTGTTCATCCCGAATTTTACTCGGTAATTGTGGAAGCTACAGAAAAAGAATTGCAAGTCTTACCCTTCTGCATGAAACCTAAAAAACGGGTATTCATTCTTAACAAATTAGGTTTCAGCAACCATGCAAAAAATTACAAGCGTCATATAATACCTTTAATTGAAAAAGGCTGGATTTCATATACTGTACCAGGTATATCCTACTAGCCCCAACCAACAATATGTTACCACAGAAAAAGGAAAGCAAATATTGGGATAATTACTTATACACATTAAAGTGTACAAGTAGTGTATAAGCCATTTAGTATTGATTGATTAATTATTAATTTATTAAAAACCGACTGATGAGACAAATATATAACCAAGCGGTTGTACTGTTGAAGAAAAATAATTTCTACTAAAAGGGAGCAAAAACCACGCCTTATGTAAGTGCCTGCATCCCGTAAAAAATCAACCTTAGCACGGTACCGAGTTTGGCGAAGTATCTCGGTCACATGAACGAATGACAATTTAATAATTTGGCACTCCCGATCCTAACTAATAATTATGACTTATCAGGAATTCATAAGTAAGTTTAAATCTCAGCCCCTGTGCGTGTCCCCACGCCCCGGAACTTCAGTGTTAGACTGGTGCGTGAAGACACGCATCACGGTATCTGTTTAAAGGGATGGTATAAATTATTACAGCACGATCTTTACAAAGACATCATTGTAAACAGTCTTTACTTCCGGGTAGAAGACAAACGCATTAAACTCTATGCGTTTGTTATAGTGTCAGCCATGCCATTTGATCTGGCCAAATGCGGCCCCATTTAACCAACAAGACGGAGTAAAATTTTGCCCTTCCTCATCAGATGGGGAATAAATTGCGGTCATAGCAGCATTTTGAGTTTGAAAAGAGCCGCGCCGGTTATATATAGTATGCGGCATCAAATTAGCAGATGGCTTGTAAAAAACATCCTCTCAATGAACAAGCCGAACAAACCATCAGCTGAACTGAGGAACTTAAGTGCCTTAGCCAGATTAATGGATTCGCAATTTAAAATTCCCGGAACGAATATGCGTTTCGGACTTGACGCTTTAATTGGCCTTGTTCCCGGCGCAGGTGATTTTGCCACTTTTCTGATTTCAGGATATATGGTTATTATACTGGCTAATAATGGAGCCAGCGGATTTGTGCTGGCACGAATGATATTAAATATTGTTATCGATTCATTGGTTGGAGCCATTCCTGTTTTAGGAGACATATTCGATGTGGCGTTTAAGGCCAACCAACGAAATATGAAACTTATGCAACAGCATTATGCAGAAGGCCGGCACAAAGGAGGAGCCTGGAAAGTAGTAGTGCCGGTGCTGTTCGTGCTTTTAATTTTTATTGCTGGCCTGGCCTGGTTGGCTTATAAACTTTTTGTATGGCTATTTCATGTGTTTATTTCTTAATGATTTTGGTCACATGGAATTCGCCAAATAATCATCCCGGTGGGTGATAAGCATTATCATGGCTCATTTCATTTGATCTCTTAAAATCTCATTTAAAAGAAAGGGAAAAAAGAACGTTGACTATGTTACTTTCGACGATCTTAGAAATTATTTTGACTCCTGCTGAAAAAATAGTTTTTCTTCTGCACAGCTATTCGCCAAAAAAGCAAGCCGCTCTGAAGGCAGCATTTCAGATTTTCCCCCAAAAGCGGGTACTATCGAAATAAATATCCTTTAGCTGGTTCTGTTTTGTTTTGATGCGGACGATATCATAATGCCTGGACGACCTTTTTACATGCGTCCTCCTGATCAATGCATATCCCGGATAATTATTAGCCAGCCATTTGTATTCCTCATCTATTCCCTCCCTTTCGCTTTCCACCATAATGATAACCGCATTACTAAAAGAAGTGCCACCTCTGAACATGTCGGTCCTTGTTGGCCTTGGAACGGTTCGTTTGACCGTTGTCTCTTTAGGAGATGAGCAGGCCCCGGCGAAAAGAATCATAACGACAAACAAAAAATTGACCGTTTTCATAAGTTAGCTGTAAGGGAAAATAAATATTTGACAGCAAGATCAAACCCACCTGCTGCAAGGTAAGCCTTATGAGGAATGGTTTGTACAATTATCTTCGCCTTCGCTTATCATTAAGCATAGGCCTTCGCCCTGGTGTGATTCTCCACGCATCTGAAGTTTTATTATTTTTTATGTTCGTAGAGACACGCCTTATGAGAACTGACACCTGCACTCTGTCTGAGAAAGGCTTTGGCCAAAATAACCTTGTTTACCCGACTGTTTTTAATTTGCAGCCTGACCAATTAGCGACTTCTTATCTGCTGTACCAGCAAAAACGAAATCAGAAAAACTTAGCTATTTCGCTGGGCGTCATACTTGGCTTATCAATTATAATACTTGGGATTTTGTTCAGGAACAATCAAAATAAACAAAAAGCGTACAGGGCTTTAAAATTACAGAAACAGGAAACTGAAGCACAAAAGGCCAAGGCGGAAGCCGCACTTATTGAATTACAGCTGACACAAAAACAGCTTATACATACAGCAAAAATGGCATCGTTAGGAGAACTCACGACAGGTATAGCGCATGAGATACAAAATCCTTTAAACTTTGTGAATAATTTCGCCGAGGTAAGTGTTGAGATGCTGGATGAATTGAGAGAAGGAACAGTGAATAAATTAAAACCGCCCGACAAGGAGGAGGCAAATGAAATTATAAATGACCTGGCTGACAACCTTAAGAAAATAAATGAACACGGGAAACGGGCTGATTCTATTGTGAAGGGAATGCTGCAACATTCTACACCAAGTACAGGAAAAAAGGAACCTACAGATATCAATGCATTAGCAGATGAGTACCTCCGCTTAAGCTATCATGGGATAAGAGCAAAAGACAAATTGTTTAAAGCCGGCTTCACCTCAGTGCTCGATAAAAGCATTGGACATATTGAGTTGGTACCTCAGGACATAGGAAGAGTTTTGTTGAATCTATACAACAATGCTTTTTATGCGGTAAAGGAAAAAAAGAAGCAAAGTGACGAAAAATATGAGGGCCTTGTTTCAGTAACAACAAAAAGGGTCGGCAATAAAGCAGAGATATCTATTCATGATAATGGCACTGGTATTCCACAAAAGCTGGTTGACAAAATCTTTAACCCATTTTTCACAACAAAACCAACAGGCCAGGGAACAGGTCTTGGATTATCCCTAAGCTATGATATTTTGAAAGCACACGGCAGTGAATTAAAAGTTGAAACTAAGGAGGGAGAGTTTGCCGAGTTTGTATTTCAATTACCAATCGGTAACAATAATGAAATTTAATCAAATGATTCCAACAAGTTTGGCATCTCTCTCTCCGCACCGGAAATAATTTAAATCCTTCAACATATATTGTCATAACTACAACCTTTTCCGCCTGTGGTCTTCCCAAACGGTAAATCGCCTTTGTTATGTGTTGCGATAGGCTTTTGTGCATGGGTGATCACTAACAAAGCCGGTATAGGACACCGTACTTTTCATATTTGATCAATCACTATAATGAGCAAAAAAGCACTCCAGAACTTGACAAAGGATTGTCAATTCCAGTTTCATAAAATAACATAATAATTACCTTCTATTTTTCTAATAAACCTTTTAGTAGTGTTGGTGATCGGCGTGCTTCTTTTCGGAAACACCTGCGGCGGAAATATGCTTATTTTTATAAGGCATTTTTTCTAAAGGAAATTATATGCCAAAAATATATTTATCATCCACCTGGTCCGATTTATCTGAAGTACGGGAAAATGTCTATAAAACGCTTCGTAAAGGAGGATTTGATGTCATTGCGATGGAAGACTATGTCGCAGCAGATAACAGGCCGGCAGATAAATGTCTTGAAGATGTGAGAGGATGCGACTTATATATTGGATTATTCGCCTGGCGTTATGGCTATATTCCTTCGGGCGATAATAAGTCGATAACTGAAATGGAGTACCGGGAGGCCGAATTAAATAATATACAGACACTGATTTTCCTGTTGCATGAAGATGCACTCTGGCCCAAATCAAAAATGGATAAAGATGACAGCCATATTATCAACCTGAGGAATGAATTCCAGGCAAATAAGCTGGTCAGCTTTTTCCATGATTCCGATGAACTTTGCACCTTAGTGAGTATTGCTGTCAATAAACATTTTTACTCGGAGAGTGCAAAAAAAATCCAAACCCAATTATTAAGAACACCCTGGCTGGGCATCCAGTTTTACCAGCAGGATAAATTATGTCCCCTGGTAAAACATGCCGAAGTTGAGTATATAACAAAAGTTCTACTGGCACCCGATCCATTTGAAATCAGAATCCCCAATTTGAATGAAAACAGCATTGTTATGATCGCAGCATCATGGCGCCCCGGGTTTTTTGAAAAGGCAAAAAACGGGTTTTATTTGGAAGATATTCCTTTTTTCAGGGGAGGCACAGGAATGGCTGATACAGCATACGGGGATGGAGGGTTAATGGTAAATGAAGATGAAGAAGCACATAATCACCTGGATCCCGGAGGACGATTATATCCAGGCGAAAATCGCCAGGGAAGAATATTATACAGTTCAATCTGCACATTTCGCTATGATAGTGATGAACGAAAAGAACAGGAGATTAAAACAGTAAAAGGAAAAACACTCTATATGGTCATTCATTTAAATGAATGGCCAAAAAAATATGATCAACTTAGCTATGATAACCATGAGAAATTAATATTATCCTTTTAAAGGACTGGTAGATACGGGAACACTGGCCGTGTCAGTCAGGCACATGAAGGATACCAGTCAGAGTGATTGAACGGGGTTTTTGCCTTCGCCTTTAGCCTGTGTTTCCGCAATAAGTGAAGTAGCCTCGGTGTCGCTCCACGCACCGGAACTTTCATTGTTGAAACTGGTGCTTGAGACACATACCACGGCATCAGATTTAGGCCTATCTTAATAAAAAAACTATCCACCATGAGAGTTTCTAAACCGCTAAAAAAAAGAGGTATAAAAATAGAGGGCTTTTTTAAAAATAATCAGAACACAATAACCGCTATAGGCTTAATTGCATCTCTGGGAATTTCTATATACTCAATTTCCCTTTCAATTAAAAACGAAAGACAAGCCCAGGTTCAGGCAGATATAAATAAACTACCTATATGGAAGAACACAATTTCTTATAATAGTCCAAATGATGAAGGATCTATTACGTTTGAATCACTAAGAGAAGGCATTGTATTGCAACTCATCGAAATTGAGTTTCCCTCAGATTATCAACTGCAAGAAAGTTCAATTAAGGAAAACGTATGGTTTACTGGAAGATTTCAAGATCGGATGCTTGAGTTACTACAAAAGTACGAACACGTACATGCAAATCCGTTCAGCACTATGATTGACAATCAAGAATATCAATATCCAATTGCAATTACATACTACTATTTGCAGGAAAATGTAAGAAAAAAATTCAAAGGAATTTATTACGTTACTTTCAAAGATTATGAGCACAAAAAGGCCAGGATTAAATCATTATACTTTCGTAAGGAGCTAGTTCGGGATGAATCAAAAGTTGAAACAAAATTGAATTTTCTTAATAATTATCAAGGAGTTAAAAATATCAACTTCGTCTTATCTCAGGAAATGGATTCGATTTTGTCAAATCATAAAAAGACAAGGTCATTTTATACCTTTATTAAAAATCAATTTCCTCCTTTCCATTTTGTACATAGGCTTATGAGCAATAATACTCCTAATGCTGACACTTTATTTTTTAATGTCCCGTTATTTCTTAAAGATTCATTATCTAAGAAACAATTCAATGATTCTTTAAGAATTTTTTTAAATTCAAGTAAGACTAATAAAACAATAAAAGAATTAATAAACTATATTAAAATAGAACAGGATTCCGCACCGCTTATTTTTAAAGATTCTATCCAAATGGCAAATTCACCATGGATAATGAATGACATTTTTTCAGGATGGAAGAGGCTCATGTATTCTGTAAAACTCGAATTATATACATTGACTTACGTGGAGAACATAGATGAATTAGGTATTGATGCTTCTCAATGGAGGTGAGCCCCTTGAGCCCATGTTGGTGTTCCAATAAAATAACACGCCATGGGCGGTGTCTTCCGACTGTGTTGGTTTTCCCAAACCGTAAGACGCCTTAGTTGACTGTTGCGATAGGCTTTTGTGCATGGCTGTTCACCAACAAAGCTGATATAGGACATCCCAATTTGTATATTATATCAATCACGGTAATGAGTAAGAAAGCCCTCCAGAGCTTAACGAAGAATTATCTATTCCAGTTTTATAAAATAATGCGGATGAATAATTGTGTTCTTCCGACAATTGGCATAGGCCGGCCTGCATACACTCATCATGGCAACGCTATTAAAAAACAACAGTTCAAAAACCAGCCAGACAATTGTGATGGTATTAGCTACTGCGCAATCCAGCCGCCATCTATAGAGAATGCCGCCCCGGTAACAAAACTGGAAGCATTGCTTGCGAGATAAAGCGCAAGCCCTCCTATCTCATACGGTTCAGCCCATCGGCCCATGGGAATTTTTGATAAGAAGGCTGCAAATTTTTTGGGATCATCCATTACAGGCAAATTCATTTCAGTGGCAAAAGGTCCGGGTAACATCGCATTGACGGTGATGCCGCAGTTGGCCAATTCTATTGCCAGCGACCGGGTGAGTTGCAATACAGCCCCTTTGCTGACAGCATAAACTGTACGGTCAGGTATAGCCGTAACAGAAAATATCGATCCTACATTGATGATCTTTCCATACCCGTTTTTTTTCATATGGGGTACTACGTGTTTGCATGCCAGCCAGGCACCCGTGACATTTACCTGTTGAACCAGATTAAAATCGGTCACATTCAGTGATTCAATGCTGCCCCTGATGTTGATGCCTGCGGAATTGATGAGGATATCAACTTTACCAAATGAGTCAACAGTAACGGCTGTTGCCTGCTCAATGTCCTTTTCTTTTGTTACGTCGCAGATTACGGACTTGCATTTTACTCCATACTCCGACCGGATCATATCCGCAGCCTTCGTATTCATTACGTTATCACGTGCCGCAATCACAATATCCGCCCCTGCTTCTGCAATCGCCCGGGCCATCGCAAGGCCAAGTCCCCTGTTTCCGCCAACAATCAGCGCAGCCCTGCCATTGAGTTTGAATTGTTCAAGTATACTTTGTGCCATAAGCTTTATCATTTTTGTTGAATTGTTTATCCTCCGTTATACTCTTCCTGTTTATTGTACAACTCCCTATTGCTTCTTCAGCAGGAAATGTTGTATCGCCTTCACATTTCCTTCATTCAAATAATTTCCTCCGCTTTGTGTGTCCGCAACAAATGAGTCTTCCCTATGTCGCTCCACGCTCCGGAACATTCATCGTTGATAATGGTGAGGGAAGTCACGCATGACAGTGATGTGATTTATTATTTTAACCAGAGAGAGTTGCCTAAGCTTTATTTGTTGCAGTCACATTAAGTCTTCATCCTGCCGTTTCTTTTATTATTTCACTATCCAATTTAACGCAAGCGGATAATAGAGTAAATACAAGTTAGTTTTAATCGGAAAAATCCCAATCACCACAGTTAGGGGTAAGGAAAGTATAATTTAAATGTGGCACCTTTACCGGGCTCACCTTCGGCCGTTATAAAGCCGTTATGGTTATGCATAATTCTCTTACACAAAGCAAGCCCGATTCCTGTTCCCGAATATTCATGTTTAGCATGCAATCGTTGGAATAGCGTGAAAATTTGCTTTTCATAGCGGGGTTCGAAGCCAATTCCATTGTCAGAGAATACAAGTTCCAGGTACTTATTTTTTTGTGGATGAGATGTAACACCTGCGGGTATCTCATCAACCACGCGGGTGGAAATCTTTATCAACGGTTGCTTGTCTGAATATTTAAGGGCGTTTCCAATAAGGTTAGTAAAAAGCTGGTTTATTTGTAACGGCACTGCCTTTATTGATGGCAAAGGTTCACTGGTAATCGTTGCATTTTTTTCCTGGATGGCTAGTTCAAAGTCTTCGAGAACAGAATCCAGGATAGTACCCAGGCCGACTTCCTCAAGCTGTTTACCTTCTGGTGAGTCCAGGCGACTATAATTTAAAACCGACCTGATTAGTTCACTCATCCTGTTTGCAGAAGCGATTATCTTTTCGATATATTTTTTAGTTTGCCCGTCGTTCTGTTTGCTCCTTTCAAGTATGTCAGCGAAGGTTTGAATTTTTCGAAGAGGTTCCTGCAGATCATGTGATGCGATGTAAGCAAATTGCTCCAGTTCCCTGTTCTGCGATTCCAGTTCTAACAGGTAGGCGTTGATACGATCTTCGGATTGCTTACGTTCCGTGAGGTCACGGGTAACTTTTGAAAATCCAATAACAGATCCGTTATCCGAATGAAGCGCTGTTATTACAATACTCCCCCAAAACCTGGAACCATCTTTGCGAACCCGCCATCCTTCGTGAACGGCTTTTCCATTTTCGATTGCCACTTCTACCAGCTTTTCAGGCAATTTAATTTCCCTGTCTTCCGGCAAATAAAATATTCTGAAGTTTTGACCAATAATTTCCTCGGCAGAATAACCTTTGATTCTTGTTGCCCCGGCATTCCAGTTTATAATATTTCCTTTTTCATCCAACAGAATAATTGCGTAGTCTTCTACCTCTGAAATCATTTTGTGATACCGTTGTTCACTGCTACGCAGCTCTTCATTACTCTTTTTTAACTGCTCTGAAAAATTTTTAAGCTGATCATCCGTGTTTTTTCTTTCGGTTAAATCCCGGGTAACTTTTGTAAAACCAATTACTCCGCCTTGTTCGTTGTGTACTGCCGTAAGATTGATACTGCCCCAGAACATTGTTTTATCTTTACGGAGACGCCAGCCCTCATACGCTGCATGACCCTTAACAGTAGCTTCTTCCAGTAATCTCTCCGGTAATTGAGCTTCCTGGTCCGATGGCAAGTAGAATACCCGGAAATTCATACCTACCGCTTCCGCTTCTGTATACTGCTTAATTTTCCCGGCGCCCTTATTCCAATTTTGAATGATCCCGTTAATATCTAAAAAAATAATGGCATAATCCTGCACTTCCTCTATCATTTTCTGATATAGATTTTGCTTATCACCTGATCCCATTTTAAAAACTGATCCGCTTTTACTTTGCTGGCTATGATTCATTGTGAGTCTCCTTCAATATTTTGATCAATTCATCTATCAATGTGAACAGCCGCGGTGGCTTTCCCGGTAAACAGCTTGCTCCCAAATTTAAACATTGCCGGATGACTTTTTCATCAGCAGTAGTTGAGAACATATTAACATCGCAATTCCCCGGATAGTCCATTTTTTAAATTTCCTCCGGCACTCTATGCCATCTATTTTTTATGCAAATTGACGTCCAAAAAAAATAAAATCCGGAGCATAAGATGCCGCCGGCGATAGTTTTTTTAGTCCTTCGATGCAATCATTAGTCATATTGCAGTGTTCAGCGGTGCCCATCATATTCAAAGCCATTACTAAAATCTCCTGGTCATCAATATCATCATTTATCAACAGGTATCCAATTGGCATATATAAAATAATTGAACATTACATTATGCATTCGAATATAGCGACACTTAATGGTACTTGCCGAAACTTTTGTAAAATCTATGACAGCACAATGAAAGACTAAATATTTAATTCCCAAACAAGTTTGCCTGCAAGGCCATTGCCGTAACTATGGATCAGGCTGGTCGGTGTCCACAACAACTAAAGCAGCTTTTACTTCAGTCGGTATCCGCAATAATAACAGCAGGTGTCGCTTTCCGCTCCGCAAATAATTTGAATCCTTCGCCAAGTATTGCCATAACCACAACCATATTCGATTTCCTCACTCGTTCCGGTTTTAAGTAACTACCTTTATAAAAATTGAACAGCATGATACAACCCATTCTTTTAATGGCTTTAGGTGTGAGGGAACTTGTTATTATCCTGGTCATTGTGATCCTCCTGTTTGGCGGAAAAAAAATTCCTGAATTGGTCCGGGGGATTGGTAAGGGAATCCGTGAATTCAAACAGGAGAAGAATGATAAAAAAGAGAATACCGAATCCAATGATAAGTCTTAACGATTGATCTTCTGCTATGTGTTTTATTCTTTTTCATCTTTTTTGTTGACCGCCCTGACACTATAATGCAGGCATTAAATAAAACAGGGCCGGGTACTGCTCCCATCCGGAATGTAAAATGAATAGGATACATTGTATATTTTTTTTGGCCTTTGACTTACCTCAATTCTGGCAAGCGTTTAATACATTCTTAACCAGTCATGAAAAATAAGATAATAGTACATATCACTATCATTGTTCTCTTCAGCATACTGCTATTATTCACCAATTTTATTAGTCCTTATAAAAAGATTGATTCAAAATCTATAAAGGAAATTGAGATCCGCGGTATATATGGAAGTCCGGAACCATTCTGGAAAAAAAATATCCGGTTGAATGAATCAGGCGTTAATGCTGTCTTTATTCATGACGGGGCGATCACCGAAAGTATAATGGCTCGTGCAAAAGCAGAAGGACTAAAAGTGTTTGCAGAGTTTGCAACGCTCAATGGAAAAAATTATGTAGAAAAGCATCCTGAAGCATGGCCGGTTGACAACCATGGCAACAAAGCACCGGCTGCCACCTGGTTTATGGGTGTATGCCCCACAGAACCCGGCTTCAGGCAATATAGAATAAGTGAATTAAAAAAACTGCTGAATCGATTTGATCTCGATGGGGTATGGATGGATTACCTGCACTGGCATGCCCAGTTTGAAGACCCGGAACCTATTTTACCGGAAACTTGTTTTTGCGAACATTGTCTCAGTGAATTTCAATCCGCCACCGGCAAGAAATTACCCGAAGGAAACACGGCAAAAAAAGCGGAGTGGATTCTTAACAATCATGACAGTGCCTGGCGAACATGGAGATGTTCCATCATTGCCGGATGGGTAAAAGATTTTAAAACAATTATCAACAAAGAAAAGCCCGGAGCCTTGTTGGGCGTTTATCATTGTCCCTGGGATGATGATGATTTCAACGGAGCCAGGCGCCGCATCCTCGGTCTTGACTATGCTATGCTCCGGCAATATGCAGATGTATTTTCACCGATGGTATATCATGGCAGGATGGGAAAAGACCCTGAATGGGTAAAAGAAAATATAGAATGGTTTTGTAATCGCCTTGATATTTCTGAAGGCAAGTTTCCCAAAGTATGGCCGATCGTTCAATCCCATAATGATCCAGGAATTATTTCAGCAGTTGAATTTGAAAAAGTATTACGGTATGGAGCAGGAGGCGGCGCATCGGGTGTAATGATGTTTACCAGCTATTCTGTAGCGGAAGATGACAAGAAGATTGAAACGATGAAGAAAGTTTATACTGAGTGGATGAATAACCAATAAATGTTTCGGCAATATTTACTGGATGTAGAAATCTTTTTCCACCTCCCCCATGTTCCATAAACAACAAAGAAGCCGCGGTTTTACTCCCCCACTGGTTTGTGCCCGGGATAATTGAACCGACCATTCCATCATCTTTTTTATTCTGCTTTTTGCATTTGTAAATTCGCTTCATGGAGCGATTAAAGTTTTTTAACCAACACTACCCAATCCTGGTCGGGCAAATTATTTATCGTTTTGGGTGGACTTCCTAATTTACGAACAGCACCCCCGGTTATCTTTTTCACCTGGCCTTTTTGCAGTTTGCCTCCCGTTAGCGGATTAAACCATTGTACACTAAACCTGCCTTTTGCTTTTTCTAAGTTGATAGTATACTCACCTGAATTGGGCAAATAGACAGCATAGATTTCATCACTTTTGCTTAAGCAATACGCTTCTTTTGAATTTATCAAATCATGTGCTGGCTGCATTTCCCAGTATGGCAAATAGGAATCAAAAAAAGATTTTGCGTGATGCGTGATTTCCCAAAGGCGATTTCTTTGTCGCCAGTCTTCAGATGTCAGATCATTATGGGGATGCTTTGCTCCAAAATACCATTCTACACCCGCTGCTCCGGATAACAAAGTGCCCCAAAGTGCATAGCGTCTGAGTGAATTGTGACCAGGATCTTCTGCATCGGTTAACGCACCGGTATGCCACATACCAATTTCATCCATGGTAATTAACCAATCCTGGCCTGCTTCTTTTGATTTAGCTCTCCAGGTTTCAACTACGGTACCGGCTTCTTCACGTGTTGCCTGTTGCAGGGATAATCCATCCACGTATTTATATCCCAACATGTCATTTAAAATATCTGAGCGGAGTGGATCTACTGAATGTGTATGCAGTAATACCGGATGCTTATACGGATCCGTTTCTTTTAGAAATTTTGCCATTGCCTTTCGTTGCTTATCATTTTGACCTGCAGGCGACCAGGGAGCAGGACCATTCTCTTCACCTAAATTCCAAACCAGCGCAAGATGATGACCAAAACGTGCAATAAGCTCACGAAAATACAACTGGCGCAAAGGGCCTGTGTCGCCATTATCGAGCATCGTTTCATTTTCCGTTTCCTGCAAAACCATATGCAGTAAAATACCTTTGGATTGCATGTGCTGAAATACAATTTCCCATTGTTCTAATTTACTTACATCAAAACGTGTAAATTCATCGGGACTAGTGTAAGGCCATACATCCTTGCCATCGCCCAGGATATTTAATGTCAGGAAATAAGCGGTATTCATTCCTTTTGAAGCCAGGTAATTTATTGCTCCGATCAGCGACTTTCCTTTTCCATTTTTCCAGGAAGGATCTCCTGTTTTCCAGTCTTGAAAATGGGATGCATAATGATGAATTTCTTCGGGTGCTGCTGCTTCCCCTTCCCTTGCTTCCGCTTTTATTCGATAGGTATCATCAAAATCAATATATCCCAACAGGTTCTCAGGACTATTTGTACCTGTCTTTAGCCAATAGTTGTTTGTGCCCCGGAATTTAAAGTAGCCGTGATCAGCCTCTAATCTCCCATGGGCTCTGAAATCAGATCCTTTTTTTTCTGATTCTTCAACTACAAAATTCCCCTCCGCATTTTTTATAGTTATTAATTCTCCTTTCGTTAATTCATCGCTGAGTGCAATGTTAGCGCCCCTATGAAGTTTTGCTGAATACGACCATTTGCCAGTTTTTTCCGGTGTAAAGCGAACCTGCCATGTATCACCGGAGGCTGAACTGGTTTCCGCTGCATTACCATCAGCAGCATAAAAACCGCGCAGGGTTTGTCTTGTTTCTTCATGGATAAAATCTACACTTAACCGGTAATTTAAAAATGGATTATCCGGTGCCGTTTCAGATGTTTCAGGGCCTTTGAAAGAAAGTGTAATTGTATGCCATTTTAAAAAAACATTTATGTCGTCTACTTTTTGGACGAATGTTTCATTAGTCCTTTTTAGGAGTTCAAAACTTTCTATTGATTTGGGCCCAGGTTTCTCTCCTCCGTTTTCAAAACCAGGCGAAGTATTTAAAGGCTTTTCAATAACAGCATAAGCGACCGGGGCCGCCTCCTGCTGTTCTGTGGGTAAGTTTGTGGTAAGGATTGTTTTCCATTTCCAACTGGCAGAAACAAAATTGAAACAAGCTCCAAAGAAGAATAGAGAAACCATAGAAATGAAAATCATCCATGGTTTAAAATTGTGTTTGATGTGTTGGTTAAATTTCATGTGGTAGTTAAATATAAAATAGTGCATGTTTTTATTATCGTTTTGTACGCTTGATAAAAACAATCCGGAATTTATCAGGAATTGTTTTAACAAATTATGGTAAATGGCCTAATTAGAAAATTTTGCTGCAATTGTAAATATTATTTCCAGGTTAGGTAAATGTATAATAAAAGTATAAGCCGGTTGGATATATAACTGGTTAGCTATTTACCACTGCGTTGGCCATCTCAATTGTAAACCGCCTTTGTTGAGTGTTGCGATAGGCTTTTGTACATGGCTGATCACCAACAACGCTGGTATTGGTCATCTCCTTTTCCATATCAGATCAACCACGGTAATGAGTAAGAGAGCCCTCCAGAGCATGACGAAGGATTGTCTGTTCACCCGTCACGCTTTTTCAATAATTAACTATTCATCTTGCTACAGTTCTGTTCAGGCTGAGGGAGAGGCCTTGCCTGCAGGGATATCCCAGGTATAAGTTTTTGGGGCACTCAGCGAACCGGTCTTGTTGTCCTGTGCTTTGTATTCAATCTTCACGGATTTAAAGACCACTTCAACTTTCTGCAGCAAGAGTCCATCTTCAGTCCCGGTGTTTGACACCCTGGTAATGAAAACCCCTTCCAAAGTCATAGTGAAGTAGGTTTCGGGAATACCTTTACCGGCTGTCCTCAACATCTGTAATTCAACCTTTGGAAATGCTTTTCCGTTACAGATATACCCAAGTATCACCGTGGAGGATGTATCGAACCGATGCTCGAATTGCATCCTGCCGGGGTTGGGCTTACCTACACTAACGCCGCCGCCCTTGGTCCAGCTTGTACCCGCTTCCACTTCCCAATCCCAACCCAGGACCTCGACCCATTTTTCCTTACCCTTTTGGGTAGACTCGCCATCGGCTTTGTCGAAGAAACTAATGAATACATTGTTTGCCATGATTACGCTCCTTTTTTTTTATTAAATTAAAATGTCAGAGGGTAGGAGGAAAATTATTGACTTTATTAATTCCGGTATTTTAAAAGTCAACCCGCAGTAGAAATTTTTTATTAACCGGATCAATTTTAACGCAAATTGGATAGAAAATTTCAAAAACGAAATAATTTCATGCCCAACCTTTTTTTCAGGAAGATTTTAAGTTATAGAAATAATGAAACCTGTATCCTATATTTTATCTCAGCTCTTTCAAATTCTATTTAGCGAGTCTGTAAATAATCCTTATAATTGAATGTTTTCTAATTAAAAAAGTGCGGGCATACTATTGCTCAGGAATGCATCCTATATAAATATATTGAGTGCTTGTATTTATTTTTGATAATTGATTTTTTATTCATCACTGGTCTGGCGGATAGACAGTATTATTATATTTTAAAATGAAGCCGATAATTCTTTTCATCATCACGTTGTTCCTTGTGGTTCCACTTCCGGCACAAACAAAACCGGTTCAGGAACTGGCTCCCGGTGTTTACTATTATTTTGGTGATGAATTGCAACACCGGTCTGCCAATTGTGTCTGGATTGTGTTCAGTGATTATGTACTGGTTATTGATGCCAATTATCCCTGGGCTGCAAATGAGATCATCCGGGAAATCAGGAAAACAACAGGTAAGCCGATACGATTTGTATTTAATACGCATTATCATCACGACCATAGTTTTGGAAATAGTGTGTTTGTTGATTCGGGAGCTACGATTGTATCAACAAAGGAAACGGCAAACGAAATGAAAACCCTGGGCCAGCGGGAATGGGATCAGAATTACGGCGGTCAAAGCCTGGAAGGATACAGGAGGGAATTTCCTTCACTGACTTTTGACCAACGCCTTTCATTTGATGATGGAGAACATCGGGTAGAGTTGATAAAAATGGGACCCGCACATACCCTTGGTGATGCCGTGGCCTGGCTTCCGAAAGAAAAGATACTGGTTACCGGCGATCTGTTCGTTTATGGAAATCCATGGGGAAACAATGTAGCCGACCCCGGTGCTGACTACGACAAATGGCTGGCTGTGCTGGATACACTGGCATCATGGGACATCAAAACAGTAGTTCCCGGACATGGTGAATTGAGCACTACGCAAACTTTAAAACAACAACGGGCTTATCTTGAAGACATGCTCAGGCAAGTGCGGCGTGGAATTGAAGACGGTAAATCAAAGGAAGAACTGGTAAAAGAAATCAACCTGGGCAGGCATCCCCTATATGGACAAAATAAAATTTCCACAGCAAGATCCATAAGGGCCATGTTTGATAAGCTGAAGAAACAGTAGCTTGTGGATAAGGCAATGAATACAACTTATTTAATTTATATACGATACATAGCATAATAATTTTCGGAGTAAAAAATCCTTTTAGTAATTACAATTGTCAATCTGATTTTGGTTCAATTTTTTTTCTTAATTTATACGGCATTCCGGCAAGACGCATTTTACAAAGTTTTTTTTATGATAACAAAAATGCCCGGAGCCGGAGATTGGTCAACGATTATTCATTAGACAGGATTTATTATTATGGATAAACGATCAGTGATTTTATTAGCCGGTATCAATATTATTTTTTCCTGCCACAACAAAACCCCTTACGAAAAGGACCTGGCTTTCCTAAAAAAATACGACAAGGTTATTGTGCTCTCTTCAGGAAATTCAAGGGTAGTTGTTTCGCCCAAATACCAGGCAAAAGTTTTTACATCAACAACTGGTAATGGCGCCAGCTTTGGCTGGATAAATTACAAAGCTTTTGATGCTGCGCCCGACCCGCACATGAATGCTTATGGTGGCGAAAACCGTATTTGGCTGGGACCTGAAGGCGGACCCTTTTCACTTTTTTTCCCTGCGGGATTCGTTATGGATTTTGCCAACTGGAAAATACCGGCGGCTTTTGATACGGAACCCTGGGCCCTGCTTTCTGCTTCTGACACGATGGCCACTCTAAAAAAAGACATGGAACTCGTGAACTATTCGGGCACCGAACTACTGCTGAATGTGACACGAAAAATAAAAGTGCTTGACAAAGACGGCATCGAAGAATTGCTCAATATTCATTATAGCGACGATATAGAAACAGTGGGCTATTTTACAGAAAACAGTCTTACTAATACCGGCGAACGAGCATGGACCGATTCCAGCGGAACGCCCTGTATCTGGATCCTTGATATGTTTCCGCCTTCGCCCAACACAACAATCATCATACCCTTCAAAAAAGATAGTTCGGCAACTCCCGCTAATACCGGGTATTTCGGTGAAATTCCTCCTGACCGGATAAAGTATTCAGGAAGTACACTTTTCTTTAAAGCAGATGGAAAATTGCGCAGCAAACTGGGTATTCCTCCCCGTGCAGCAAAAAGGTATGCCGGCAGCTATGATGCGGATAACAAAACGCTTACTATTACTTTTTTTGATATAAGTGATACGGCCAGGTATTTAAACCAGGAATGGGATACAAAAAAGCCTCCCTTCAATGGCGATGCAGTAATGGCTTATAATGATGGTCCGCTCGGTGACCAAAGGCAGTTAGGACCATTTTATGAATTGGAATCGGCCTCTCCCGCTGCTTTTTTGCAGCCAGGCCAAACACTAACACACCAACATAGCGTTTTCCACTTTACCGGAGATGAAAAGGCCATTGATCCTATCTGCTGGCAAATACTTGGGGTTTCGCTCCAGGAAGTAAAAAATATATTCAAATGAATTATCCTGTCCGGGAGATAGTATTATTGATCGGGTTACCCTTGTGCAAATCAAAACAAATTGTATAATGCACTCCCTGAATTTTTTTTAACTGCCGGGTAGAAGACTGTTAATTCCTTGGGTGAACTCCTCCAGATTAAAGGGCTTTTCAAAAAACATGTCGGCTCCGTTTTCAAGGGCGGCTTCCCGTGCCAGGCCAAATCCGGATATCATGATAATTTTTATTGAAGGATATTTTTGTTTGAGGTAAACTGTAAAATCAATTCCGTATCCATCCGGCAGCTTATTATCTAATATCACTGCTACAGGCTCCTCATTTTTCAGGTATTCATCAGCTGATAAAAGATCTTTTACATAATCAAGCTCAAACCTGCTTTCATGCATTACCATATCCAGCACCAGGCCCATCTGGCCATCATCGTCAACAACAAGAATTTTATTACTATTTACAGGTTTCTGTTTGTCTGTCTTTGCCATATTTTTTGAATTAATGATCACCACAGCTCAGGCACTCAGCCCTACCACAAATACAATTTCACTAAAAAACTTTCATCAAAAATACTGATGCCTAAAGGTACGCAACATGCCGGTCAGTAGGGGTATCAATGGATGCAGTTGGAGGTAAAATAAGAATGATAAACTGTACTTTTTGGATTTCTTTTTAATATTAACTTGACCATAACGTAAAGAAAGGTATTCCGCTTAACAATTGATCAATACTCCACCGTGGTTCCATCTTTGATTATCACCGGGAAAAACTGGGTGCCTAATTTTATCTGGTAGCTTCCCACTGGTAACACCATCTTTACCGGTTTGTTGCCGGAAGTATAGGCCTTTCCCTTTGATTCATCATGACAGATGCCAGTCGCCTTCTGAAACCAGGTTAAGAAAACCAGCTTTTAATCTTGTTTCATGACCTTTTCGTATAGGTACATTGTCTATTGGAACCGTGGTGAGTACAAATCGATACTCACCCGGAGCGATAGTGTAAGTCTTTACATTCCGGGAAACACTGGTGATGAATTTTTTGTCTGTTTGCTGATAAATAAGAATATTTCTTTCAACATCTCCCGGAAAATTGATGTCGAGTTTACCCAGCACACCTTTCATATTAGGTACCGGGTAAATCTCCCACTTATCAGCATCTTCAATTGTAATTTTTTTTGAAATTTCAGGTTGGGAATTGGCGCTGGCAAACATCCCGGATGCCAGGGCAAAAAGAAGGAGTTTTTTCATATGCAATAAGTTAATGAGCGACATAAAAGGTACTGCATTTTTTCAAGCAAATTTTCCGGAACTAATTATGCCCTCAAGGCAGGTTAGGGCTTATTGACCCGGACGATTTAAAGACTGTTTTGAACAATCTAAAGAAAATATATTTTCTTTTACTTGAATTTCAGAAAGAGCAGCTTACTTTCTTCATTGATTTGGCAAAAACATGTAACTACCATATTTTACACGAATTAAGTATAATTAAAATGCCAAAAATGAGATCCATTAACCGGAGAGATTTTCTATTCCAATCAACATCCCTTGCGTCTAGTTTCGCTGCTTGCTTTGTATGGCATTACCCCTGGTTCATACGCCAGGTATAAAATGGGATTACAATTGTTTACAGTACGGCAACCCTTGGCAAAGGATGTAGCAGGCACTATAAAAAAGATAGCGGCTATAGGTTATGAAGACAGTGAAACCTATGGCTTCAATCCGGACCGAAAAGAATATTATGGATTAAAAGCTTCAGCGTTTAAACAATTGCTGGCGGAGAATAATATGATCACGCACCAGTGGTCATTATGATTTTACAAAATATTTCGACAAGCCCGATGATGTAATGTTGCGGTACGTGGACCAGTGTATCGAAGGCGCCCATGCTTTGGGTCAGCATTATATAACCTGGCCCTGGCTGGATCCTGCTTTCAGAACACTGGAAAATTTCCGTTTGCTTGCAGGCAAACTGAATACCATTGGCGAACGGGTCAAAAAAGCCGGTTTGGGTTTCGCCTATCATAATCATGATTTTGAATTTGTGGAGTATGCGGGGGAAACCGGTTACGAAATTATCATGAGAGAAACAGATCCGGTGCTTGTTAAGTTGCAGATAGACCTTTATTGGATCATGCATGCTTCGAAACTCAGTCCATCAGAGTTGTTCAGCAGGCAACCAGGACGTTTTGTAATGTGGCATATAAAAGATATGGACAAAATAAGCCGCGATTATTCAGAATTGGGTAACGGCTCTATAGATTATACCGTTATTCTCCCTGAAGCATCCCGTGCCGGTCTTCAATATTACTACATAGAACAGGGCGGCAATTTTGCGAAAGATCCAATTCAAAGTATTACAGATAGTGCAAACTATTTTAAGAAAAATCTTGAAAAATACCTGGGATAGGATTACTAATCTCTTGTCACTCTCCTTTTCCGGCAATCAAACAAAGAATCTTGATTAAAATACCCCTGCTTCCATTTTTAACCCAAACAACAAATGTAATATGCTGCGAAAAGTATTCTTTCATTTGTAGTTAATATGAAATTCTTAAATTGATCAATAAATATATACGTAGATGACTGCCAAAACAACCAACCTGCTTTACTGGATCTTCACTATTTTATTTGGGGCACTTATGACTTTCTCTGCTATTCCTAACCTGTTGAATACACCTGAGTCGCAACAATTCATGCATGGTATGCTGGGTTACCCGGTATATATTATTCCCTTTATTGGCCTGGCCAAAATACTTGGCGTAATCGGTATTTTAATTCCTGGTTTAAATAAAATTAAAGAATGGGCTTATGCCGGTTTATTTTTCGATCTCATTGGTGCCATTTATTCGGGTATTGCCGTAGCTGGTGGCGTGGATCCCATGATGTTAACCCTGCTGATATGGATAGTGCCCGGCATTTTGTCCTATATTTTCTGGAATAAACGAAAGAAGTTTAAAACAGTGACCAGTTAAATTATTTTTATTGAAAGAAAAAATTGAAATGAAAATAAAAATCCGACTGGCCAGCTTGTGAGTCGCTTCATTCTATAAAGCCCGGATAAAAAATCAGGGTATCCATATCCTTTTTTGTAAATTCGGTCTCACCCAATTTATTATTATGCCTGCCTCCCGTTTATCAAGACGTAATTTTATTTCCACCGTTTCCGTTGGTGCTACTACAGTTGCCGGATTAACTCCCTTCCATTCCTTCGCGGATATCCTGCCGGCAGAAAAGACTGGTGAGCCTGATCCCGACAGAAAGATCAGCATCATAGGCACCTATAATTTACCGGCAAAGGAACAGGAAATGATCCGTGCTATTTCGAAGAATATTGACCTGCAGCTTATGCCAGCCGCCACATCATCCATATGGGAAGAAGCGGAAGTAGTAATTGGTGATGTGGATGCTGCCAGCCTTCAGCGGGCAAAAAAATTAAAATGGGTGCAGGTGATGCATGCCGGTGTGGAGAATATGCCAAAGGAAATGGTAGCACATCCCCTGGTACTTACCAACATGCAAAAAATATTTGCTCCTGTGATCGCCGAAAATGCTATAGCTCTTTTGCTCAGCCTGACACGAGGCCTGATTCAATTTGCTATACCCAACTTTCAGGAGAAAAAATGGATGGGCCGGCCACCTGAAAATGTTAAACTCAACGATCTCCATAATAAAACAATTGGTATTGTGGGTATGGGCGGCATTGGTTCCGAAACAGCCAGGCGACTTCATTACGGATTCAATATGCATGTACTGGCTACGGATGCCAAACCAATGCATAAACCGGATTTTGTAGATGAACTACATGACCCATCCTGGTTTATGGAAATGGTACCCCGGGTAGATGTATTGATGAGTGCAGCACCCCTTACAAAGGATACAAAAGAAATGTTTAATGCAGAAGTGTTCAGTAAAATGAAACCGGATTCATATTTTATTAATATGTCAAGGGGCGGCCTTGTAAAACAAGATGCCCTTATGGATGCATTAAGGTCAAAAAAAATAAGAGGAGCTGGTTTAGATGTCGTTTCTCCTGAACCTTTACCTGCCGATCATCCTTTATGGACTTGTCCCAACCTGGTGATTACTGCACATAATTCGACCATAGCGGATAGTCGAAATCAAAGAATGTTTGGCCTGTTAATGGAAAATGTAAGACGCTATGCTGCTGGCTTACCACTAATGAATGTAGTGGATAAAGAAAAAGGATATTAATTATTTAAGTATAATATTTATTCAACATTTTTATTTTTCCTTCACTATTTTTTGCGCCGGGCAACTACCTGGCATTTTCAAACAAAGCCGTTATAAATAAAAGCAATTCAAAATAATTCTTAAAATAAGAACCGGATATCACTTTTTACAGAGGTCTTTCTCATCATGCAACGAAAACAATCTGCCTTTTGTCATGCTGACTGTTAATATGATCCTAATCAAAAAGGGGTTGCAAATTTATTTTCTACATTTGCGCACTAAACAATTATTGTAGAAGTACCCTATTTTTAAAAGACAAATTATGACTGTACAAAAAATGAAAACCAATATTGTAAGATGGAATCTTGCTTTAGCAACAATAGTAGTTGTATTAAGCGGTTGTTTAAAATCTTCTGAGCCTCCTGTGCCCGTACCTGCCCAAACTTATATTTCAATTATGCACCTGGCACCAACGGCGCCATCCCTCGATGTTTTTTTTGACAACACAAAAGTATCCAATATTGCTTTTGCCCCCGGGAACGTAACGACCGCTTATAACGCAGTTGACAAAGGAGCTTTTTCTATAAAATTCAAAAAATCCGGTTCAGACAGCCTGGTTGTTGAAATACCAACGGCTCAATATGATTCATTGAACTATTACACTTTATTTATTTATAACATGCCGTCCGACGGGTCGGCTAAGGCAACAAGGATAAAAGATGACTTTACTGATGTAATAGCAAATCCGGGCAAACCATATTATCGCTTCTTTCATGCCAGTCCAAATACGGGGGCAGTGGACCTGTATATTGATAATGTAAAAATAGAAACTGATCGGGTGCATGCCGATAATGCAACCCTTGAAACACTAAACAAATTCGTGGGTACTACTACCGGTTTTCATATAATTCAGGTAAAGCTGGCCGGCACCGGTACAGAAATTGCCACATTAAGTAATATTGAATTTTCGGCAGGGGTTTCCTATACTCTTTATTTAAGAGGATTAAATGGCGGTACAGGTACCAACCAAATATCACTTGGAATATTGAGAGCGGCCAAATAAGGATTCCTTTAAATAACTTTTTAAAACAAACTTTAGATTGTTTCCAAATCATTTTATGTAATTTATCCAGCCTCCTGGTATACTGATTTTATTTTCCGGGGTACAAATAGACGAATGGTAATTCCACTCGTTGAAGTATTTAACGATCCCGTTGTAGTTCACCATCAGAAATTTTATTTTTTGAATAAAAAAAAATAAAAAATTCCGGATAAATGTTTTCAATAAGCTCTCATAATTAATGAGGCTGGTTTCTTTACCGGCCTTCTCATTTTCTTTTTAATTTCTCCCGCCTTCTATTTTTTAAATGGACATCTTCAATTCCCGACAGGGATATTCCGTTTCAGACTGCAAATTCAACGACCCATTCAGACATCAATTGACCACAGTAAAATTTGTTAGCAACTTCGGGGTACAAAACAATTTTTATTAAATGATGACTGTACCTATCAAAGAAAAAAAGCCGGCTGTGGAATTTAATTTGCGCTCCGGGAAACAGGAAGATGCAGAGGCGTTAGGTAATATTTGTTACCGGGCTTTTAAAACAATTGCCGATGCTCATAATTTCCCTCCCGATTTTCCATCACCAGAAATGGCAACAGATCTTTTCAGATATCTCCTGGTAAATCATACTGTTTATTCTGTGGTAGCCGAAATAGAAGGGAGTCCCGCAGGCAGCAACTTTTTATGGGAATCTGGGCCCATTATGGGAATAGGGCCTATAACTATTGATCCGGCAGTTCAAAATTTGTCTGTTGGAAGAAAATTAATGGATGTGGTAATGAAACGTGCAGAACAAAAACAAGCCGCAAGTGTACGGTTGGTGCAGGCAGCTTATCACAATCGTTCTCTCTCGCTCTATACAAAATTAGGATTTGACGCAAAGGAACCCCTCTCATTAATGCAGGGATCTGCTTTGAATATACAAATATCGGGGCACCTGGTTCGCAAAGCGGAAGCTGGTGACATAAAGGCTTGTGATCAGCTGGCATTTAGTATTCATGGACATCACCGCCACGCTGAGCTAATGGAAGCCGTAAAGTCAGGTAATGCCTCTGTTGTTGAATCTAACGGTGTTATTGTAGCATACACTACAGGAATTGGCTTTTTTGGTCATAGCATTTCTGCAACAAATAGCGGATTAAAATCATTGATCGGGGCAGCCCCGAATTTTTCCGGGCCTGGATTTTTATTACCAACCCGTAATTCAGAACTGTTGAGGTGGTGTCTTAACCGGGGTCTTAAAATTATTCAACCATTGACATTGATGAGCGTTGGTATGTACAATGAACCAAAAGGATCATTTTTACCATCAATTCTTTTTTAATTAAAGAAGAAAAATGTTTGGAACTCCGGTTAAAATATAACCCTGTATGGGATTCATTTGTAAATTTTGGGAACCTAATATTAAAAAGAAGGAGGCTGTCTTAAAAACTGACAACCTCCTTTAATAAAATATATGTTGGTTTTAAAATCAGTAACGTTGCACCACACGATAAACAAAACGATCAGGCTCACCTACCACACCCGATGCTGCTCTTCTTTCTTTCAGCTTGTCCGATTTCCAATAAGCAAAAGCTTTGGCAGTATCGGTAAAAGCTGTAACCAGTACCACTTTTTTATTATTGTCTACGTCATGTCCGTAGGCCCTGACCATTATTCCATTATCTAACCTTTCCTGTTTACCTTCCTCAAATGCTTTTTGCCAGGAATCCCATTCTTTTACAGTAAATGTTGTCCTTGACCGTAGGTCAGAACTAATATTTGCAGTATCCTGAAATGTAACTGAAACAAATGACATGGAAGGTGAACCAAGGACACCACCTTTTTGCATTGCCTTTTTCAGACTGGGATCTTTAGCAAAAGCTTTTGCTTTGTCCATATCGTCTACTTTCAGAGCTACAAAGACCATATTGGGATCCTGCAAACCCCGGCCAACTACATAAGTATGTAGCCCATTTAACAACCGAAGAGAATCATGTTCATCGTAGGAGTTTTTCCATTTTTCAAAATCAGCCACTTTATGCTTAGCCACCATCATATTTTGTGGAGAAGTGATGATGGTATTTATCTCAGGCGTGACCGGAGTGGTGCCTTCGGAAAAAGTGGTATCTGCATTGGTTTTTACTTCACTTTCATTATTACCGCAGGAATAAAATAAAAATAACAGGGCTGAATAAAACAGCACACCGATAAATTGGAACTGCTTCATGATTTTGGTTTTAAATTATTATTTAATTATACAGGAGATGCTTTTTTTGGCAAAAGTCTACCTCTAATAAATTTAATTCAAAAAATAATCTTCCCCCAAAATTTTACAGGAGGTCCTTTTATAAAAAATCAAACTACAGGGTAAGCCCTGGACCCAAGAAGCCAACTCACAAAATCCACCCTCGGGGCAAGCCCCGGTGAATTCCTTTGATTAATATTTGGGGGTATGGCGTTTAATCTACCAGGCAATAGCCGCATAAGCAGATTCTCATCTGTTTTATTTAATAGGAATAGAAAATGAAGGGGTAAACGAAATAGCGCTTAAGAGACTACCAATGGCACCCCATTTTCCTTGCTCAAAGCCCATCTCAAGAATCTTTTCAAGATCAGTTTCAGAAGAAAAAGAAATATCAATTTCTACTTTTGTTCCTGCCCCGGTCCGGATGAATACGTGTTTTCAATGCATGGCCGGAAATTCATTATTTATTTTTCAGTTTTGGAATAAAATGGTTTATTATCAAGGCCAGATCAAAATATAATTTCCCTAGAAAATCTCTTGCCTGTTATCCACGTTGGGAAATCAGGATTTGGGGAACCTTTTATATTTTAAATATTTTTCAACTAATTTTTTGGATTCAACTTTTCACCATATGTTCATCATATTCTTACTAATTGAAATCATCACAGAAATTCTATCTTTAGAAAACTATAAACTATAATTCATGGACAGGAGATCTTTCATCACAAGCACCGGTATGGCGGCCGCAGCAATAAGTCTGCCATTGGCCTCAATCGCTGAACCCCCTAAACAAAATAAGTTGCCTCCGTGGAAAGGATTCAATTTGCTTGATTTTTTCTCTCCTGATCCTTCTCAGTCCAGGGGCGTAACAACAGAAGATCATTTTCGATGGATGCAGGACTGGGGTTTTAATTTTGTACGGCTTCCTATGGCCTATCCTTACTACCTGGATATTGACAGGAGTAAAAATATCACCCCTGAAGATGTCTATAAACTAAGTACTAAATATGTAGACCAGATTGATGGGCTGGTAAACCTGGCAATGAAGTACAATATGCATGTAAGCCTGAATTTACACCGGGCGCCGGGTTATTGTGTCAATGCCGGTTTTCATGAACCCTATAATTTATGGACCGATCAGGCCGCGCTCGATGCCTTTTGTTTTCATTGGAATATGTGGGCCAAACGATATAAAAATGTAGCGGGAGACAGAATAAGTTTTGACCTGCTGAATGAACCGAGTATGCGTGAAGATATGAATGATCAGCATTCTAAAAGAAGTACGGTTCCAGGCGAAACCTATCGGAAATTAGCCAAGGCAGCTGCAGAGGCCATACGGAAAGAAAATCCCGATCGTCTCATCATTGCTGATGGAAATGATGTGGGCAACAAAGTAATTCCGGAACTTATTGACCTAAATATTTCACAGAGTTGCCGGGGATACAACCCGGGAATAATTTCGCATTACAAAGCACCATGGGCACATAAGGATCCGGAGAACTTACCTGAACCTAAATGGCCGGGACAGGTAGGTGATAAATACCTGGACAGGTCATTACTGGAAAAATATTATAAACCATGGATTGAACTGGCCAAACAAGGTAAGGCCGGTGTTCATTGTGGTGAATGCGGTTGTTGGAACAAAACGCCGCACCCGGTTTTCCTGGCCTGGTTTAATGACGTGCTGGACATCCTCCATTCAAATAAGATAGGTTTTGCCCTCTGGGAATTCATTGGTTCCTTCGGAATCCTTGATTCTGGTCGTACGGATATTGTTTACGAAGATTGGCATGGACATAAACTTGACCGCAAACTTCTTGAATTAATGAGGAAGTATTGATCAAATAAAAAACCGTTGGATGCAAATGAATATCCCAGGCCTTGTATTATTTTATATTGATTCGTGTTACTTAGGAATTTAATTCAAACTAATGCATCGCCTGGATAACATTTATAAAATAGTTTTATACATTAACGGTCAAAAAAAACGTTGTGTTTGTAAGCCTGTCTCAGGCATACACTAATAGCCAGTTTGAATAATAAATGGAAATTGAAAAAACTTTTTGGGCTAATTTTACGTACTTAATGGACGAGAAATTAAATTTAAAAAGGATTCAGCAACAACAGTGCACAGGTTGCATTGGTACTTACCAGAATTGCTATAACTAACTAACATACAAAGAAAATTAAAGCTGGATTATTTACTATAATTTAAAAAATAAAAAGAGATAAAATAAGATGAGTGCACAACCTGCATGATATAAAAGGTGCCCCATGACGAGTAAAGAACTTATTGATTCCGGAATTTTAGAGCAATATGTGCTTGGATATGCCAGCCCCGCCGACATTTTGGAAGTGGAGAAATTGGCAGCTGGAGATCCGGCTATCAGGCGGGAAATGGATCTGATTAGCGAAACTTTTGAAAAACTGGCGATGGAAAATGCTGTAGAACCACCCGTGGTGATAAAACCATTCCTGATGGCGCTGATTAATTATATGGAAAGAATGAACAATGGTGAAGCTGCATCTGAGCCTCCTGTGCTAAATCAAAATTCAAAAGTATCAGATTTTGACGAATGGCTGAACCGAGAGGATATGGTGTCGCCGGGCACGGAAGATCTTTTTGCAAGAATCATCAGCTATACTCCGGAGGCTACTACAGCCATTGTTTGGATAAAAGAATATGCACCACAGGAAGTACATGATAATGAATATGAAAAATTTTTGATCGTAGAGGGCACCTGTGATATCATCGTTGATGACGATGTGAATCACTTAAAACCTGGCGACTATTTTGCCATCCCTCTTTACAAAAATCATACGGTAAAGGTTACATCTTCCATACCTTGCAAAGTAATATTACAAAGAATAGCAGCTTAGGCTGTTCAAATGGGTATCTGATAATTTTAATTGCCTGGAAATTTCTCCATTTTTTACTCCTGGTAATTCTACCTTTAAATGACCCATTTACTTGCGGATAAATTAAGATGAAATATCTGTTCTTCTTCAATTCTACCCTGATCGTTGATTAATTAATTTACTGGCCTCATAATTGATTTGTAAAAAATAAAACTGTAATTCCAGGGAGGTTTAATCCATAACAGATCTTTTAATAATTATATTCTTACACAAAAATCATTGTATGCCGGAAGGGCCCTCTATTTTATATCTGAAAGATAAACTGCTACCTTTTAAAGGTAAACCAGTGAAAAAAGCAGGTGGCTATGGGGATATGCCGACAGCATGGATAAAAGGAAAAAAGTTAATAGATATAACTACATGGGGTAAACATTTGATTTTTGTATTTGCGAATGGAGCGGTAAGAATACATCTGGGTCTGTTTGGGCAAATTTTGATTAACGAAAGAAAAAAAGTAAACCGATCCTTTTATCTTGAATTTGCGAAGGGAGAAATAAACGGGTATATAGTTAAAGCAAAAAAACTGAACAAACCCTTACCGGAGATTTATGACTGGCGTACCGATATTTTAAGCCCGGAATTTGATAAAGCCTATATAAAAACTTTATTGAAGAGCCGGTGGGATGAACCTATTGATGATGTATTGATGGACCAGGAAGTTTTCAGCGGTGTGGGCAATAAAATAAGAAACGAAGCTTTGTACAGGGCAGCCATTCATCCTTTAAGTATAACGGGAAAAATCCCGGCCCAAAAAATCAACAAGCTTATAACTGAAGTTGTAAATTATGCAACCATTTTTTATAAGCAGCTTAAAAGTAAAGGGGAAAATAATTTGTTCCAGGTATACAAAAAGGAATATGCAGCAGACGGTAGCGAAGTGACCATGAAAGTTTTAGAAAAATCGAAACGTAAAATTTATTTTAGCGAACACAGGCAAAAACTGTACACTTAATATATTCAGGGAATGACAACCCAGGGATTTACCTGAGAAATTCGGTATTATAAATTGCTCCGGACCGTGTCCGCTGCCCCTACTTATAATTTCATTGTTACCGATAAGGGAATACCTCTTTACATTTGTATAGAATTCCACCGCATTTTATCGTCGACTATCTGTTAAAAGCCAAAAAATATTTATATGAAGCGAAGTTCTTTTATAAAAAATGGAGCTGTCATTTCAACTGCCCTGATATTAAGACCGGATATCGTATTTGGAACGAAGTTCAACTCTGCAATTCGAATGGGAATTATCGGCTGTGGCAACAGGGGTAGGGCTGTCATCTCTTCTATGTCGAAACATACGAATACCCACATCATTGCGATGGCAGATCTGTTTACAGATAAATTAACCATGTTAACACCGGAATTAAACCGGCTCAATGAAGCAAAAGGATTTCCTTCTGTTTCTCCGGCAAATATTTTCCAGGGTTCTAAAGCCTATCTTAAACTTCTTCAGATGAAAGAGGTAGATGCCGTGCTCATCTCTTCGCCGGCTTATACCCATCCGGGATTTATGGAAGCAGCCGTGGCAGCTGGCAAACATGTTTATTGTGAAAAACCGGTTGCCACCGATGCGGAAGGTTGCAAAAGAATACAACAGGCAGGAAAAAACTTAAATGGAAAATTAAGTGTGGTAATCGGCTTCCAGATAAGGTATGCTTCTCCCTATGTGGAAATGGTAAAAAGAATACAACATGGCGATATCGGTGATATCATCAATGCACAACTTTATTATATTTCATCCGGAACCAAAATACATGAATTCAAAAATGTTTCGGATGATGAATTCAGGATTCGCAATCATTATCACTATCACGCCTTGTCCGGAGGCATTTTACTGGACCAGGGCATTCACATGCTGGATGTATGTAACTGGACACTGAAAGGCAATCCTCTAAAAGCAGTTGGCTCCGGGGGAAATAAAGGAGGCCCTGCTACAGGTGATGCCTGGAATAATTACCAGGTGTTATATGAATATCCCGGTAATGTTTATGCAAGTTTTCATTCTACACAGGTAGGACCCAGCTTTGGAGATGTATGCTGCCGGTTTATCGGAACAAAAGGGATAGCAGAAGCACATTACAGCGGAGGTGTCTTCATTAATGGAGACAATGCATGGGATTCAGGAATTGCCAAATCAGGTGGTCAGCTTACGCCTGCCCAGCAAGCAGCTGGTGTATTCCTTTCTTCCCTGCATGATGCTGACGCTAACAAAGAGAAAGCGTTTATTAATAGTATTGAATCGGGAAACTACCTGAACGAAACCGCTTCCGGAGCGGCATCTACCCTATCGGCTATTTTAGGAAGGGAAGCCGCTGCAGCCGGAAGTAAAATGAGTTGGGATGAAATGCTTCGCATTTCCCGCCACCTGGATCCCAAATTAAACCTGGCTCAATTTGATAAAGCATAAACAGTCCGCATTCGTTAAAAAAAATATTTGATAAAAATTTCCCTTTGCTGGCTTATTCTTTTTTTTGCCGTTGAAATTATGATGCAATTATATTAAGCGGAGAAATATTTTTTACTTAAAAAGATGCAACCGGAAATAATTTTCTGCAATAACAAAAAATTAGTTGGCAAAAGAATTACTATGTCTTTTGCCGAAAATAAGACCGGCGAATTGTGGCGGGCCTTTATGCCGGTCCGGAAGCAAATTCAAAACCCGGTTGACTCGAATCTTTATTCTGTTCAGATTTATGATACTTCGTTTTTGGACCCAATAAACAGGAACCTATCTTTTGAAAAATGGGCTGCCGTAGAAGTGACCGACCTTGACCATGTACCTGAAGGAATGGAATCTTTTACATTGAGCAGCGGTCTCTATGCGGTATTCAATTATAAAGGTCCGGCCTCAGACCACTCCATTTTTTCTTACATATTTAATACCTGGCTACCTCCATCCGGCTATGATTTAGATATGCGACCCCATTTCGAAATACTGGGGGAAAAATACAAGAATGATGATCCTTTGTCAGAGGAAGAAATATGGATTCCGGTAAAACAAATGGAATAATAAAAAAGCTGAGGATAGAATTACCGGCAATGATTGTTGACGAAGGGAAAAAGCACAAGAGCCCATTCAGGTTCCATCCCAGAAATGGCGGTATGATCAATACTCCATAATCTCGATCTTCCTGAAGTCCATCGGATGACTATTTGATTGAAGAGAAATATAACCTGAATAAACTTTGTCATCTCCATTTACAATAAAGGTTTTTCCAATAGAGTGTGTTGAATCAAAACGCGGATCAGCAAATTTCAGAATTTCTTCGCCGTTTATAAAATGCCTGATCGTATCATTCCTTACATCAATTTCTGCTGTTACCCATTGATCGCCATGAAATGTTTTCTTAAGTGAAGCCGGAGTACAATATGAAGAATTTTTCTGTCCGTTTATTTGTACATAAATTCCCGAACAACATATTTCACCACCAGGCCGGTCATCTTTACCATTACCGCCAAGCAAATTATATTCCAGGCAAACCGGAAAAGACTGGTTCAATCCTATACTGGCGGGTGGCTGACCATGGTATTGTATGCCACCATCTCTGAATCCCCAGGAAGGTGCTCCGGGAGTTGTTTCACCAACGAACCTGTATTCAACTTTCAGCCGGTAATTTTTAAATTCCTTATTATAATGCAACGCACCAAAGCGGCTCTTAAAACTATCATATTGATTATAACGAACACTCAGTATTCCATTTTCTACCCGGAACGTATTTCCGAAATTCTCTCCCAGTGGAAACCCGGCTATTTTCATGTTCCAGCCTTCCAGGTTTTTTCCATTAAAAAGACTGACCCATTTATTTTGCTTATCCGTTATCCTTTTATTAGTGCCACATGAAAATATAATTAGCATCAGGCTGGCGAAAAAAATGGAAACTGCTTTCATTTAATTATAATTAATTGGTAACACAACTAAGATAATCAAATAAAGAAAGTATTCGCCGCTTTATTCTAATACCCATTAACCTTAAACGCTACCCTGGCAATTCACTGCAGAATATTACCCTTCGTACTTACAGATAATATTTTATTCAAAAAACAGGGACTACTTTTTAATGTAATTTAGTATATGCCAAAACGATTTTTATTTCTCTTGCAGCCCGGTTTATAAGTGTAATAGGTAACCACAAACAAAACAATGACAAAAATATACAGACAAGGTGCAGTGGGAGCTTTACTTGATATTTACGAGGAAGCTATCGCTCATTTAAAAAAGATGATTGAAGATATTCCCGATGTCGCACTAACCAAAATCATTAATCCAAACACAACTGACGAAAATTGCAAATCCCTCCAGGCCATATTATCGCATGTGGTGCATGCCGGATTTGGTTACTCCACCAGCATTCATAATCTTAAGGGCCATAATCTGGAACGCCCCGTTAAAATTTTTCATCTGACCATCCAAAAATATTCCGAAGAACTCAACCGGGTTTTTGCATTTTCCGAAACCGTTTTTAAGGATATTGTTGACAGCGAATTGGAACAATACGACAATGCTAAGAAAATAAAAACGGGATGGGGACAGTTGTATGACATCGAGCAGCTAACAGAACATGCCATAGTGCATATTCTCCGTCACAGCAGGCAAATTGAAAAATTTAAAAATCAGCTGATTTAAATATTTCTATGCTTGCAGAAAACTCCAGGCTTAAAGCCCGTTCAATAAATACGTCACACTTCATTAAGTTCTTTGCTTTCGGGAAAATGAATCGTCTTATTCATTTTAGCCATGTGATATTCGATACCTTCCATTACCCCTTTAGCCAGGGGCTGCGTTGCAAAATAGATATACTTGTTTTTCCTTAGCTCTTCCATTTCGGGGCTATAGTTGGATACCACTATGCCATTTGTTTTCCCGGTAAGCATGTCTTTATCATTACCACTATTGCCGGAAGTTATAAAATGATCAAGAGGTATTTTCCACTTATAACTTAAGTAACGAACCGCATTCCCTTTGCTGGCCCGAAAAGGCAGCAGGTCCAGGTGTTTATTTTCAGTGAGCAATATTTTTGCTCTTAATTTTTTATCGTCAAGAAATTTATAGAGATCGGCCATATCGTCTTCATTAAATTTACCATCCACATAATAACTAAGCTTAAATCGCCATTGAGCTGGAGCCTCCTGCAGGCGGATATTTGGAAATCCTTTTAATTCCTCCTCCAGTTCCTTTCTTTTCCATTGATAATCGATATGACTTTCCCAACCGTGATCGATAATAAATTTATCTGTATAATATATCTCCGAGCCCGCAGAACAAATAAGAATGTCCGGCTTGGGCATATCATAATCTTTAAAGGCCAGTTGTGTGATCTCCCGGTTTCGTCCGGTAGCCACACCAAACACGATCTCCTCTTTGTGTTCTGTTATCCATTTTTTAAACTCAGGCAATCCATCGGCCTTTTCCCCATCAACCAACGTACCATCAAGATCTGAAATAACAAACAGTTTTGCTTTTGCCAACTTTTTCCCATACGATGTTTTGTCTGTATTGGATGAAGCGCCGCTGGCATTTTTTTTGAAAATATCGTCGATAGCCTCCATATATTTATTGCAATGCGCTGTCCAGGAATACAACTGGTTAGAAGCTACAATTCCATTTCCTGAATATTTTTCCCAAAGAACCTGGTCTGAAATAATCTTTTTTAATGCATCTGCAATGGCCCCCGGATCATCAACGTCAACCAGTAATCCATTTTCACAATGTTCCAGAATTTCTTTAGGGCCCCCCGTTGGTGAAGCTACTACCGGTAGTCCGCAGGAAGCCGCTTCTACTATGGTTAAACCAAAATTTTCACCAGGTGTTGCATTTACAAAAACTCCTTTTTTTCTTGCAGCCACACGATATATTTCAGGCACATCGAGTGTAGGATCGTTTTTCTTGGGAATAGCCATTTTGCCGTACAAATCATATTTATCCAAAAGCAAAAGAAGGTTGGTCAGAATATCCTTTTCATCAGGAGGCATTTGAGAAATATCTTTTCTGACGCCGGCAAAAATGGCCAGGTTAGCCATTGCCTGCAATTCCTTATCCTGTCCAAAAGATTGAATAATGGTTTCAAAATTTTTTCTTTTATCGGCCCGTCCTATTGAAAGAATTAATGGCTTAGCCGGATTAAACAGAAAACGTTCGATGTCAGAATTAACCCGGTAAAGTGCCTGCTCCTGTTCAATCGTCATTTTGAAAGAGGGCATATCAAACCGGTAAAAGGGATAGAACAAATCCGTGTTAACACCGGGAGGTATCACCTCAAACCTGGATGCCTGTTTATTTTTATAGGTCCCGTATTGTGTATCTATTTCATGTTGCGTACTGACAATTATTTTATCGGCCGTCTTCAAAACATTTTCTTCCACTTCAATGCGCCGTTCCATTTTGAATTTTTCATTGATCTTTTCAACGGACATGCCATGACTCAATAAAATATTTTTCTTGTTTCTGCCCAGTGAATGACTGGTTGCAATAAAGGGTATACCGAAAATTTCACTGATCTGGCCAGCCAGGTAATTACCATCAGCATAATGGCCGTGCACCACATCGGGAAAATCATCCTCCTTTTCAATAAACCGGATGGTTTTATCAATAAATTCATCCAGGTAATCCCACAACGATTCTTTCTGTCGGTATCCATTTCCTCCGCAAGTAACCCTGATGATGCGGGCTTTGGCATTTACTATTTCTATTTCTTTTTCGTAAGCGGAGGAGACTCTTTTATCTTTTATTCTGCGTGTGAAAAGATCTACCTTTCTTACCTTGGGATGCTGGGAAAGATTTTCTAAAAGTTCGAGAACATACTTTACCTGGCCCCCAGTATCCTTATCCCTTCCAATTTCCGGATCTTCAAAGCGAATGAGGCCGTGCGGACTGAATAACTGAATGTAATACCCGTTCTTCATTACATAATCGTTTTATGGAAATTGGTAAAATTAACCAAATCAGAATTAGTGATAGTATTTTGTAATTTTATTGAAACGGATAAAATAATAATATGTACTCAGGATCAGGTTTCAGCGATTGGGAAATTGGCGATATAACGGTTATCATTCATAAAGGGATTTATCATCTATTTCACCTTATCATTCCCAACCACGATTATATAGCACATGCCATATCCAGGGATGGCATTTCATGGAAGAGAGTGAATAATGCCTTATTTGTGGGGCATCCTGGTGAGTGGGATGATGATATGTTATGGACAATGCATGTATGCGAGGTCGGGAACAAATTTGAAATGTATTATACCGGCTTGCAAAGAAAAGACCGGGGTGTGGTTTCCAGAATTGGATTTGCTGAATCAGATAATCTTATTGACTGGAAAAAAAATAGAAAAAATATTTTTCCTATTGAACCCAAAGGAGATCTTTACGAAACCTCCAGTGCCAATCCCCGCACCTGGCTCAGTTTCCGGGATCCTTTCCGGTTTGAACATAAAGGCGAAGTTTACTTGCTTGTGGACGCAAGAACAACAGTGGGTCCTGTATCCCGCCGCGGGTGTGTAGGCCTTGTGAAAATAACAAATGACATTGTTGAGCTTCTGCCCCCTCTTTTATTTCCCATGGTGTATGACGATATAGAATGCCCCTGCGTATTTGAATTGAACGGCCGCTTTTATTTATTGGGATCCATAAGAGAAGATATAAAAGTGCGGTATTGGTTTGCCCCTGATTTTTTTGGAGAATACCATTCATTTCATGCCGATGTTTTATTGCCACAGGGAAACTATGCAGCCCGCATTGTACAGGATGGTGAGCATGTGTTGGTTTATAACTTTTTTTATGCCTATGGAAAAATTGATGCCTTGCGTGTACTTCCACCGCCTAAACAACTTGATACTGATAATAAGGGAAGATTATTATTAAAAAGTTATTACCGGTGGGAAAAGATGGTTACTAAAACAATGCAACAGCATGAAATGGGAACAATGGACCATTTGCTTAAAAACCCGACAGCATCATCAACAATAGAACCCGACAAGTGGACCTGTGGATGCAGAAGCGGGTATGAATTATTCTGTTTTATGAAACCATCCCTTGGCTTTATCTGGGAAGGAGTGTTAACGGTAGAAGGCATGGGAAAACTGGGATTGGTAAGCGATATTGATGCGGATGGTAATGGTTATTTTATTTCATTCAATGTTTCCAATGGCCAGGTATTGATAAGGGCCTGGGGCTTTAATCCATTGAATACACGTCAGAATTTTATTTTCACTGATATTCAATCCGGTTTCTTTACTCCAAATGAACAAAATACTTTTCATTTCAGACTTATCAGGTATGGTCACTATATTGAATTGTCAATAGACGGTGTAGTGAAACTCACTTTAATGGATTATACTTATTCGGGAGATAGGATTGGATTATACTCTGCTTCCTCTATCATTTCATTACAGCATTCGGTAGTAAAAATATTACCTGATCCCGAAGAAGAATACGCCAGCCAGGAAGAAGCCCAAAAAATTGAATAAGTATTAATTTAATAATAAGGCTAATGTGTTTTTTTAGCCAAAAAATAAATAGCATAACCCTATAGCTGTAATTATTCCTACCAGGTCGGCCAGTAACATGGCGGCAATAGAGTAACGGGTGTTTCGAATGCTCACTGAACCGAAATAAACGGCCACCACGTAAAAAGTAGTATCTGAAGATCCCTGCAAAATACTTGACAACCGGCCCGCAAAGGAATCGGCGCCAAAAGTTTTCATGGTATCCAGCATCATTCCTCTTGCACCACTGCCGCTCATTGGTTTTATTAATGCGGTGGGTAACCCATCCACGAAACGGGTATCGGTTCCCAGAGCAGCAAATAAAGATTTCATCGCATTGATGATTACATCAAATGAGCCGCTGGTTCGCAGCATACTGATGGCTATGAGCATGCCCACGATATAAGGTATAATGCGAACGGAGGTTTCAAACCCGCCCTTAGCTCCTTCTACAAATGCATCGAACACGTCAATTTTTTTATATACACCCCCTAATACGATCAGAAAGAAAATAGCCAGAATAATTCCATTGCTCAGTATACTTGAAAAAGTTTGAGATGATAAAGAATCAAGACCAGTAACATACCAAACCAACAAGGCGATCAGCAATGATATCCCTCCTACCCATGCCAGTATCACGGGCTGAAAAATATTGATCTTTTGTTTAAAGGATACAATAAACATAGCAGCCATTGTTGCTGCAAAAGTGGCAATCATACAGGGAATAAAAATATCCGTGGGGTTTTGTGCGCCCAATCCGCTGCGGTAAGCAATAATGGTAACTGGTATCAGCGTAAGTCCTGATGCATGCAGAGCGAGGAACATGATCTGCGCATTTGATGCTACGGCCTTATTGGGATTTAATTCCTGCAAGCTCTCCATTGCTTTTAAACCAAACGGTGTAGCTGCATTATCAAGGTTCAATAAATTAGCGGAGAAATTCATCATCATATGCCCCATAGCCGGATGATTCTTTGGCAGGTCAGGAAAGATTCTGGAAAAGAAAGGCCATATCATTCTTGATAAAAGCCTCACCCCACCTGCCCTTTCTGCAATACTCAGAAAACCCATAAAAAGAGCCATGATACCAATTAGTGGAATAATGATATCAATGACGGCATTCTTGGCCGTTTCTATTACACCATCTACTTTTCGTACTAATTTTTTTTGAACAGAAATGTATGTAAATACCTGGATACCGGGGCTGGCCGATTTTATCATATTTACCGAATCACTTGCCAGGTTATCTGTCAGCAATACGGTTGCATGCGAAACTGAATCTGTTTTTGCATAACCATATTCCCGCAAAAAGTCGGCATATTCCGGTGATAAATTTTGATTAAGCGGAGATCCCAATCCTACGTAATAAACACTATCATATTTATCAGAAGATTTGCCAACTACCATCCGGGTAAAAATCTTTTCATCTCCTGTCAGCATCCTGAATCCGGCAACCAAAACAGCAATAATGATAAATGCCGACCAAATCCTGCTTAAAGCCATATAATAAGTTTGATTTTTTGTTTACGGTTTGAAGTTAATGCAATCTTCATTACAGATTCTGCCTCCCTGATTTCTCCTATCTTTGCGCCCCGAAAACAAGAGGTCTGCAATGAGGCAGAAAATAATTTCCCGGCGATCTAAAAACTTATAAAACTAAAAACTTTTTTTCATGGCTTTACAAGCAGGAATAGTAGGATTACCCAATGTGGAAAATCAACCTTGTTTAACGCAGTAAGCAATAGCGCAAAGGCACAGGCAAGCAATTATCGTTTTTGTACCATTGACCCCAATGTGGGGTTGGTAGATGTACCGGATCCACGACTGAACAAACTGGCAGAACTGGTGATTCCTGATCGCATTGTTCCTACACAGATTGAAATTGTGGATATTGCCGGTCTGGTACGTGGTGCCAGTAAAGGTGAAGGATTAGGCAATAAATTTCTAGGCAATATCCGCGAAGTGGATGCCATCATTCATGTGATCCGCTGTTTTGAAGATGAAAATATTCTGCGGGATGAAGGCGCTATCAACCCCGTAAGCGATAAAGAAATCATTGATACCGAACTGCAGTTGAAAGACCTGGATAGTGTAGAAAGAAAAATTCCAAAAACAGAAAAAGCGGCCAAGCTGGATCCCAAATTGAAAGCTGAACTGGAAGTATTGATACGCTGCAAAGAACATCTGGAAAAAGGAAAAAACATCCGTGAACTGGATCTGACTAAAGATGAAAAAGTCGCTATTGCTGATCTGTTTCTGCTTACTGATAAACCTGTTTTATATGTTGCCAATGTAGATGAAGCTTCCATGCATACCGGCAATAAATATTCTGAAGCATTGAAAGAGGCGGTGAAAAATGAAAAGGCGGAAGTGATCATCATGAACAATAACATTGAAGCGCAGATTGCTGAAATGGAAAATCCGGAAGATCGCCAGTTGTTCATGGAAGAATATAAAATGACAGAACCTGCACTTGACAGGTTGATTCATTCTGCTTATAAATTATTAAATCTCTATACCTATTTTACCGCCGGTGTACAGGAAGTAAGAGCCTGGACCATTCACGAAGGATGGAAAGCACCACAGGCTGCCAGTGTGATTCATACAGATTTTGAAAAAGGATTTATCAAAGCAGAAGTGATCAGCTATGATGATTTTGTACAATATGGATCTGAAGCTGCCTGCCGGGAAGCTGGTAAGTTAACGAATTGAAGGAAAAGAATATGTGGTGAAAGATGGCGATGTGATGCACTTCAGGTTTAATGTCTGAACGAAATCTTGTTGCAATCAGCTTGTGGCCTGAAACTATTTTTCAATGCCTATATCAATAGTCTAAGAAATCGATTTAAAATAATGCAGTCAATGAGGCTCTTCCGATATGCACCGTTTTTGAAGTAGCCGGTTTTCTTCCATCATATTGAAAATTTAATTCCAGATTATTCAGCAATCGCTTGGTGAGTATTACGACCAGAGATAATTTTTTCCCGGCAATAATCCATCCAGCATGATATAACTTACCGTAGTAGTGGCTGATCCGTTGGCTGATTTATAATCAATATTATTAAAGGTAAACTTGCCGGTTATAGAACTATTCTGCAGCACATTGTATTTTGACTCCACATTTATTGAGTGTGATTCGGCTTTTTCCCCGCCATATGCAGGATGATTTTTTTTGTTTTCATATTTATAGCCGGTAGCAACCCGAAATGAAGTACCCCTGATAAAAGTCAGCAGTGGTTCAATACTATTGATATCCAGATCATAATTGCGGTTGTCAAATTGTGCATTGGGAGTAAACAATGAATTAGTTCCTTTTCTTCCATTTAAGATAATGAAAGTGACCGGCTAAGATTCCATCGGAATTTTGCCGTCCAGTCATTTACCGCCGGCTTTCATAGCCATAGGTCAGTAATGATTTTCCATTATTACGCAGATTGCTGAGATCAATACCCCAATTACTGCTGAATCGGTTAAAGGAAATGGTATTGAGCAATACCGTATTCAATGTCACCAGGCCGTATCATTTACATTGTATTTAAAAGGATCAAATTCAAAACTTCCTTTTGCAACTGACTTTTTACTGATCTGCAGGGAAGTAATAAAATTGAAACGGGAAATAAATTTCTTCATTCCTTTCAGATCAGCTTTATTAAGAACAGATCGCGGATTAAGATTGAGACTATAATTGAACGTGATATAATTTGCTTTAATAAATTCATTGGTAGGTGTAAGAATCCGGATAAACTTTGCCTGGTCCGGAAATGCAGCCAATTCAAATTCATTCAACTGCTGTACTCCATCGCTATTATAATCTATCCAGGCATATTGACCGGTACCTGCCGGTACTTCAAGATAGGTCTGATCCCTTTTCTGCTCCTGCCCTGCTCCTACTTCATACAATACATTTCCGGTAAGCAATCCTTTCCATTCATTCATTACATATTCCGCCCGGCCGAGAATTGTTTCATCCTCTTCTTGTTTCGATACAGTAAGATTTTATCACCTTTAATTTGCGGAATGTAGTATTGAGATAAAACTGGCGTTTGGGATTGGCAAGTAATTCTGTTTGGAGGTTCAGGTTATAACTTCTGTCTCCCCGGATAAATTCTTTTGCCATAGGCATATTTATCTGAACGGGTAAAAAAAGTAATTCCATAACGGTTCTTCTTTGCCTCATCCGATTTCAGATAAACAGAATAACTATCAAATGAAAAAGCAGTGGGAGTCAATGTATCGGTCATTTTATCCCTAACAGTATTTTGTTCTTCAGCGTACCGGAATCCCAGCCGCTAATTTTTCAATTTTTTAAACTGCTTGCTCAGATCAATCGTTGGTCTGAAAAAAACTCCTTTATCATTGAGTGCATTAAAATTGGTGATCACAAATTCATTATTGAACTGCCATCCCTTCCAATTGGTTACCTGGGTAATAGCATTCTGAAATCCCTTATAATTATTGCCTCTTTTATAATTTGTAAACTGATAAATAATGGCCTGGTTTTTATTATCTTTCAAGCCGGCAGAAGCCCGAATAATATTTTCTGTCTTCCGGTTGTATCAATAATGGGCAAGCCCCAATCTCTTGAAAACTCAACCGTCCTTAACCGCTCCAGCGGTTTGAATTTACTTTGTACATATTCGTAATCCAATCCAGTCAGCAATTGTAATTTATTTTTCTCCCTGAGCTGTTTTGTATTGTTCACTTGAAATTTTGCAGCATATCCCTTATCATCCCATTATCTATTTTGGAAAAAGTATTGGCATCATAATTACTCATGGCCACTTCGCTTTTGAATAATGTATTCTTGTCAACGGCATAATCAAGGCCCAGATTAACAAGCTGCTGTTTTTTGGGAGTTACCAGTACTGTAACCGGTTCATAATTTCCCTGTCTTGCAGCTCCCACCGGTGCAATGAAACTTGTATACTTTTCCATTGGCTCCATTGAAATCCGGTACATAATTACCATTTCCCTGGCCTACATCAATAAACGAAAGATTGTACTTTGCTGAATCAGGATCGGTTGAATATTGGTAAAATGAATCAACTGCCTGATCCGGTATTATAATAGATTTTTTCGTATAAAATTTTACCGGCCGCAAATGTATCAATTGCGGCGATGGATAAAAAGCCCGCTGAATACTGTCACCCAGATTGGCCAGAAATTGTTTTTGGGCCGGTTATCCAGTACCTGGTTGATCTGTGAATTTTTTGCATCACTGTTGGTAAATGCGCCGATACGAAGTTTTAATTTTTTATTAAAATCAAATTCCTCCGAAACATAAAAATTAGCATTCAGAAAATTCCGGTCAGCATATTCAAACTCTATTTGTATACGGCTGTCTTTTGTGATCATTCTTTTTGGTGTAAAAGTTACTTCGGCCGTATTGTAATTGATCACATAATCCTGGTCTTCGCCCCGCTGCAGTAATTGTCCATCCATAAAAACCCGTTCCGTATTGGCGAGTACAATAAAGAAAAATTCATTGTTGGCTCCCGTAAGCCGGTAAGGTCCCTGGTTACCTTCCAGTGCCTGTATCACATTGCGGGTAAATTTTCCTTTGGCAATGGAGCCGCTGGCCAGTGTTTTTGATTCAACATTTTTACCAAGTTTGGTTAGTAGTTTGAAAGGATACTCCCTGTAATCGTTTATAAAAATTGAGAAAATAACTTTGGTTTTGACGGATATCAATATCACCAAGATTTAGCTGCCAGTTCTTCTTTTTAAATTGCAGAAATACCTGGTCAAATTCATTTAGTTGTTGTGTAGTTCCATCGGGTTGAATAGGAATATTATTATCCGTAATAGCAGCCTGTATCTCGATGCTGTCGCCCAGCATACCACTTAACTGCAGGTTCAGTGTAGAATTGAGAACTGCATCCTGGCTATTGCCAAAAGCGATCTGCCGGCCAAAACTTCCTTCCGCCTTTAATGTTCCAAAATTGAAAATGCCTTTTTGAGCTTCCGTCAATTCATTATTGAATTCATAAGGAGCAACCGACATACTGTTGATAACACTATCGGCCCGCATATCGCTGGGCCACAGGATTTAACTTATAAGAAAATACCCGGTAAGTATATCCGGACACTATCAGCAGTTGGTTTATTTATTCCAATACTAAAATGGCATTTATAAAATCAAGGTTATAATCGGTTGCAGAAATTTCATCTATTACAAATGTTTGAGGAATGATGCTGATAGTATCCAAACGGATACTGTCGCCTGAAACGGCAAATACCCGATGCCGCAAATTGGAACCGGTTTGGCCGGGCGATTGTGCCTTGCCCGAGATTGCAAACCATAGAAGGACCAAAACCAATAATATTCTTCGCAAACCATTCAACAGCAGTGAGTTTTTCTCAAAATCGCAAAATTCGGTCTTTTTATTGCCCTAAAATTATTAACTGCGGTTAATTCGCCTAAAATGGCTCAAAATGATGAAGAAAGGACTGGCGTGTTTAATCTTTATCCCATTATTAAAAAAAGGATTATTTAGTATGTATACATTGAACAAAGCAGAAAAGTTATATGGATAAAAGGTTATTGAAAATTTTGCACGTATTACGAATAAACTAAATGCCTTGTGGAGTTATTCTCCAACAAGGCATTATTCTTAAATTTTAGTTCTTTATTTTACTTCTGAAGTAAGTCCCGCCACCATATATTCAGCATTTAAACGTGCAATATTGGTAATGGAGATCTCTTTGGGACAAACAGCCTCACATGCGCCGGTATTGGTGCATGAACCGAAGCCTTCCTTATCCATCTGGGCTACCATGCTCATCACTCTTTTCTTTCTTTCCGGTTCTCCCTGGGGCAATAATGCCAGGTGAGTTACTTTAGCTGAAACAAATAGTAAAGCTGATGAATTTTTGCATGCCGCAACACAAGCGCCGCAACCAATACAGGCTGCTGTTGCAAATGCTTTATCTGCATCATCTTTATTAACAGGCAGGGCGTTGGCGTCTACAGCATTTCCGGTATTTACAGAAATAAACCCTCCGGCCTGTATGATGCGATCAAATGCATCCCTGTCTACCATCAGGTCTTTAATTACAGGAAATGCATTGGCTCTCCATGGTTCCACAGTGATGGTATCGCCATCCTTGTAGGCCCGCATATGAAGCTGGCAGGTAGTGTTCGCCATGCCAGGGTCCATGGGGACGGCCATTAATATACATGGAACATGCGCCACAAATACCTTCACGGCAATCATGATCAAAAGCGATGGGATCTTTTCCTTCACGTATCAATTTTTCATTCAACACATCAAACATTTCCAGGAATGACATTTCGGAAGATATACCGGTCACTTCGAATAATTCAAACCGACCCGGGCTTTTTGCATTTTTCTGCCTCCACACTTTCAGCTTAAGATTCATTAAATAATGTTCCATAGAAATCAATATGTTAATTTGAGAATTTGAAAATTTGAAAATATCTCCAAATACCCTTTCATAAAATCAGAGTTTTTTCCTTTGAAGTTGCAATTATTTTTGAAAGGATTTTGATTATTTCATCCAAATCATCCCTTAGCTTTTTTTCAAAATTGTAACTTTCCATTTTTTCGCAAAGAATCAGCCAATAAAGGGTCTCGCTCGATTCCTTAGCGGCTATTTTCATTTTATGAATGAAATCCGCTTTGCTTTCCGCATTTTGCGCTTCAAAAACATTTGCCCCGATTGACGTTGCCGATCGCATCAACTGTTTTGCAATAATATATTTCTTAGTTTTTTCAAGATATTCGCAATAAGTAACAACAGCAAGAGAAAAATTAATTGTTTTATCTGCAATAATATTTTGCTTATCATTTCTCATCTTAGAAATTACATGTTACAGCGGAATGCTCCATTTTCAAATTGATAACTTTTCAAATTTTCAAATTACTTGTAGCTTCTCTGCGTTGGTTTAGCCACTTCAAATTTCAACTCTTCTTTATTCAGCTGCCACTGGCTTTCTCCTTTATATTCCCATGCAGATACATAACTATAATTTTCATCATCTCGTTTTGCTTCGCCTTCATCTGTCTGGCTTTCTTCACGGAAATGACCACCACAACTTTCTTTTCGGTTCAATGCATCAATACACATCAACTCACCCAATTCAATAAAATCAGCCACCCGGTTGGCTTTATCCAGTTCCGGATTCATTTCATTGATCTCACCGGGAATTCGAACATCACTCCAGAATTCTTTTTTTAATTGCTGTATTTCTGTAATGGCTTCCTTTAATCCTTTTTCATTGCGGGCCATACCACATTTCTCCCACATGATCTTTCCCAGACGTTTATGAAAACTTTCCACAGATTGCTTTCCTTTAATATTCATCAGCTGTATTGATCCTGTCACTTACTGCTTTTTCTGTTTCTACAAATGCCGGATGTGAGATTTCAATCGGTTTTACGCTGATCTCATCGGCCAGGTAATTACCAATAGTATAAGGAATAACAAAATAACCATCGGCCAATCCCTGCATCAATGCAGATGCACCTAAACGGTTTGCACCATGATCGCTGAAATTGGCTTCACCCAATGAATATAAACCTGGAATAGTCGTCTTCAATTCATAATCTACCCAAAGCCCGCCCATTGTATAATGCACGGCAGGATAAATCCGCATCGGCACTTCATATGGATTTTCACCTGTGATCTTTTCATACATATCGAAAAGATTACCATATTCTTCTTTCACCACTTCTTTTCCCAATCGTATCAATGTTTCCATGTCAGGATTTTCAATACCCAATTTGCTGGCTTCTACTTTTCCGTATTTATTAATGAGATTGTATTTGAAATCAAGATATACAGCCTGCTTTGTTGTACCTACTCCATAGCCGGCATCACATCTTTCTTTTGCTGCTCTTGATGCCACATCTCGTGGAACCAGGTTACCAAATGCAGGATACCTTCTTTCCAAATAATAATCTCTTTCTTCTTCAGGAATATCATTTGCCTTTCGGGTATCATCTTTTTTCTTAGGCACCCAAATACGTCCATCATTACGCAATGATTCAGACATCAATGTCAGTTTACTTTGATGATCACCGGTAACGGGAATACAGGTGGGGTGAATTTGTGTAAAACATGGATTGCCAAAATAAGCACCTTGTCTTATGTGCTTTCCAGTGGCCGTTACATTGCTGCCCATGGCATTGGTACTTAAATAAAATACGTTTCCATATCCGCCGGTGCATAATAATACTGCATGACCAAAATGTCTTTCCAGTTCACCTGTTACCAGGTCTCTTGCAATGATACCTCTTGCCTTTCCATCTATCTTTACAATATCAAGCATTTCATGACGATTGTACATTTTTACATTGCCCAATGCCACCTGTCTTTCCAGATGCCTGGTAAGCTCCTATCAATAATTGCTGACCGGTTTGCCCGGCAGCATAAAAAGTTCTTTGTACCTGTGTACCACCAAAAGAACGGTTATTCAATAAACCGCCATATTCCCTTGCAAAAGGAACACCCTGTGCCACGCACTGATCAATAATATTTACACTTACTTCAGCCAGGCGGTGTACATTTGCTTCTCTTGCACGGTAGTCACCACCTTTTATTGTATCATAAAATAAACGGAAGACAGAATCGCCATCATTCTGATAATTCTTGGCGGCATTGATACCACCCTGTGCAGCAATACTGTGTGCCCGGCGTGGAGAATCCTGGAAACAAAATGCTTTTACCTGGTAACCCAATTCACCCAACGATGCTGCTGCAGATGCGCCGGCCAGACCTGTACCTACAACAATAATTTCAAGCTTGCGTTTATTAGCAGGGTTTACCAGTTTACAATGGCCCTTATAATCTGTCCACTTTTCATCTAATGGCACCGGAAGGAATTTTTGAATCCAGCATAATCACTGTTTTCAATGATTGAAATGATATAAAGATTTTTATTTGCCCTCGTTACCTGCTTTAATGGAGCGCTGCTGTTTACCTTCTCCAATTGCATTCCTGCTTTATGCATTAGCCCCTCACTTATTTCCTGAACTTAACTTAATAAATAATCCGAACTCTGTCATCTTCTCATCTTCCATTAATTCTTATCGCTTTTGGTATAGATAGCAGTTGATATCTTACTTCAAGCGATGAACACAGCATGAAAAGAATCACACCCAATCCAGGTACATACTCACCGGCATCATAGCAAATGCCAGGGAAACAATTACAGAAAAACCAACTCCCAGTGCCTTGCACCATCGCAATAAATCGTTTGTTGTGACAAACCCATTGTCCTGAATGCACTTTGAAATCCATGAAGCAAATGCCAGAATAAAGAAAAACATGCAATAACATATACTACCACTACCCACAGTTCACTGGAAACGTAATTTTCATTAGCGCATAAACATTATAAAGTTTTTTTTCTGTTCCGGGCACTAATACTTCTGGCAATACCTGTAAACCGGGATGGTATCCAGAAATGCCACCAATGAAGAATAAAAAATAATAAAAGAATAGTTCCCAGTAAACCCATACTGCGGCTATACCATTTGCTGCCTCTGTTGCCCATGGGTACTTCATAACCTATCTTTCTTTTGGCTTGATTGCTTGCTGCAAGAATATAACCCTGTATGATATGAAGAAAAATTCCGAGAAAAAGACCAACTTCCATAATGCGGATGACAACGGTGGTACCCATGAAATGAGCGGCTTTATTAAACATTACTCCACCATCATTGGCCCAGATAGCAGGCATTAACCCCAACATGTACCACAAGAAAAGAAATAAGAAATAAACCTGTCAAACCCATTACTAATTTTTTACCAACCGCAGACGTGAAGAATTCAGACCATTTCATGTGTGTCGTGTTTATTTATCTTTTTGACCACATGTTTGCCGCAGGCAAGTCATAAGCAATCAAAAGTGGTTGAATTAATTTTGGCAAAAATAGTGTCGGAAGAGCCAATAAATGACAAAAAATTTAAAGACATTAAAGGATATGGCTATTTATATTAAACAACCAATTTGCCTCTGCTTATTGCAGCCGGGCCGTCAGTTCACCATCTATCTTTTTAAACAAATGAAAGGGCTTATAGGTTCGCCAGTTGTCCAGTTCCATTAATTCGATATAACGGTTTAGATGGGCTTTTTTAAAATCATATTGTGTTTGTGGAGGCATATTCAGGCAAACGACCCAACCATTTTCATCAGTTACTTCTTCAAATAATTCTTCATAATATTCACTGCCGCTCACTGTGAAAATTGAGTACGTTCTCGGCAATCAAAATAAATTTGACAATTCCTTCATACATGAATTTCTCCAGCACCTCCCGCTTCAATTCCATGATGTCATTTTCAATGGCATCGTTCCATTCACCTATCAGTTCAATAATGGCATATTTTTCATCATAGTCGGCCATCAACACTTTCAGAGTATAAGGTACGGCTGCCAAAATCATCCCATTGCGGATGGATAAAATAATTGTAAACGGTTTGGGTAAATTCAAATTCAGAATACTCGCGGCCGATAAAAAGGCGATAGCGGATCTTCCTCACTTAGTATAGATATGCCGCCAGTTATAAAAGGGTTCTATGTTATGCATTTGAATTGCTTCGCTGCAAAGATAAACCAAGACTTGAAACAGAAAAATGGTTAGAGAAAAGTTATACAACAAATGGATCCATTAGACGGGAGAATGTCTAACCGATGAGTATTAACAATTCAGAGTTTTATATTCTGAAAATTTCAGCCTGTTATTGACTCTGTTTAATACCATCCAGGAAATATTCTTTCAGAAACTTATAATCATTCTTAATCTTTATACTTTTTTTGTCCTGATCCATAATTGCTTTCAGCGATGCAGGAAGAGGAATTTTTGATCCTGTACATTTTTCCACTGCATCAGGAAATTTAACCGGGTGAGCTGTTTCCAGAAATATACCTTTGGTATTTGCGATCTCCAGGAAAATTTTTCTAATGAAAGATAACCGACTGCGCCATGCGGATCGAGAAGATAATTGTATTGCTGGTATACCTTAATAATCGTAGCGATGGTATCCTCATCGCTGATACTGTAAGAAGACAATTTATTTTTTAATTCAGGAAACTCGTTATTGAAATATTTCCAGTATTCGTACAAAATTGCTGGGATTGCCAACATCCATTGCATTGGAAATAGTTGGTATAGCTGTTTGCGGTTCGATATTGTGCTTTCCCATGCCATCAGAATCAACTGTTGATGAATCCAGATATTTTGTCACCACATCATTTGCATTACAGGCCGCAATAAAATGTTTTACAGGCAATCCTGACCGGTGAGCCAGAATACCGGCACAGATATTTCCAAAATTGCCGCTGGGTACAGAGATAACAGGTGGATGTTCTTTATCGGCCCATTGCTTGTACGCAAAAAAATAATAAAATTGCTGCGGCAACCATCTTGCCACATTGATTGAGTTGGCAGAAGTAAGAAATAATTTTTGATTCAGGTCTGTATCCGTAAATGCCTGCTTTACCATTTGCTGGCAATCATCAAATGTTCCTTTCACTTCCAGCGCATGTATATTCTTTCCAAGGGCTGTCAATTGTTTTTCCTGTACGGGGCTTACTTTTCCGGATGGATAAAGAATAACCACATCTACTCCTTCTACATCATAAAATCCATTGGCAACGGCACCACCGGTATCGCCGGATGTAGCAACCAGTACAGTTACTTTCTTATTCTCATCCTTTTAAAAAATAACCGAGGCAGCGGCTCATAAACCTGGCACCAACATCTTTAAATGCAAGTGTAGGTCCATGAAATAATTCCAGAGACCAGATGGTATGTCATTTACCTGTACCAGTGGGATTGGGAAATTGATTGTCTCTGTTACGATCTGCTCCAAGTTTTTCATCAGGAATTGTTTCTCCGACATAGGGTCGAATAACCCTGAAAGCTATTTCTTCATTTGAATACCTTTCAATATCTTTGATCAGTTGCCTGATCAACTGCGGAATGGATTCAGGAAAATACAATCCTTTATCAGGCGCCTGTCCCCTTGATGGTTGCTTCTTTAAAATCTACTAACGGAGAGTTGCTTGTTTGTGGAATAATATTTCATAACGCTGCTACTCTTATTCGAAAATTTATTTTCTAAATAAAAGATGAGTTCTTGCATCTACTTTTATTTGAAATCGAACTAGAGTATCAACCACTTACTATTTCCACTCCCTTTTTATTGATCGTAGTTACATAGGTATTGTAATCAATACCCAATCCGATCATATACTTCCTTCATAACTGTTTCCACTTCTCTTGCCGTTTTTTCTTCTTTACTCAACATGAAAATGGATGGACCTGATCCGGAAATACCGCCACCCAATGCGCCGGCTTCTTTGCATTTTGATTTTACTTCATCAAAACCGGGGATCAAAATACTTCTGACCGGTTCAATGATCACATCTTCCAGTGAACGACCGATCAGATCAAGATCATTTTTCAAAAAACCTGTTACCAATCCTGCAATATTTCCCCATTGCCTGATCGCATCTTTCAATAATACCTGTTGTCGTAATATTTGTCTTGCATCAGATGTTCTTACTTCAATCTGCGGATGAACCACGGTAACATAAAGATCAGGAGAAGGAATGGAAATAATATCCAGCGGATGAATAGAACGGATCAAACTAACTCCACCTAAAATACAAGGTGCAATATTATCGGCATGTTTTACACCGATGCCAGTTTTTCTCCATTCATTGCCAGTTGCACCACGTCATCAGTAGAAAAAATATTTCCCAACAAATGATTGGCTGCTACTGCTGCGCCTGCAGCACTGGCAGCACTGGAACCAATACCGCTGCCGGGTTTGATATGTTTTTCAATTGTCACTTCAAATCCATGTATTGCCACCTATTTTCTCCATCGCAGCAAGCAAAACAACACCTGCTACATTCTTTTCCGGGTCAGTTGGTAAATTAAAATCATCCCGGTTATGAATAATAACTTTTGGTTCATCCAGCAAGTTTCACTTCCATAATATCATAAGGTTCATTCAATGCCAATCCCAGAATATCAAAACCGCAAACCAGATTGGCAACAGTTGCCGGGCAATGTACTATGATATTTCCCCCATCGCTGAATTTGCGATGTTCTGACCTTTTCTATTCTATTGTACTACCATTTTTTCTTCATTATTAAACATATTGCTTACATAACTAGATCAAGATTGCTGATCACTCCTTAGTCAATTCATCTTCATTTTTTACTTGCCCTGATTATATCAGCAAAAACACCGCTGGCCGTAACATCTGCCCCGGCACCTGCACCTTTCACCACCAATGGCTGTTCTTTATAACGGTCAGTATAAAACAAAACAACATTATCTTTTCCATACAGATGATAAAGATCATGGTTCGGATCTATATGCTGCAAGCCAACTGAAGCTTTCCCTTCATTGAACGAAGCAACAAATTTCAATTTACAACCTTCTGCCTGTGCCTTCTTCATATAATTTTTTAAAATGATCTTCTTCCTTTGCCATTGCTGCATAAAAATCATCTACAGTTCCCTGCATACAGGATGCAGGCATAAAAGAATTATTGGCAATATCATCCATTTCAATTTTTTCACCGGATTCGCGGGCAAGGATCATGATCTTTCGCATTACATCTGTGCCACTCAGATCCAAGTCGTGGATCGGGTTCTGTATAACCTTCATCCTGTGCCTGCTTTACTACGTCTGCAAATTTTCTCTTACCATCATAATTATTGAAAACAAAATTCAGTGTGCCACTTAATACAGCCTCGATCCGATGTACCCGGTCACCACTACGCATCAGGTCATTTAATGTAGCCAATCACCGGCAGACCGGCACCCACATTTGTTTCAAACAGAAACTGGCAATTGAATTCCCTGGCCAGATCTTTAATTGTTTATAATTTGTCATAAGCTGAAGAAGCAGCTATTTTATTACAGGCAACAACAGAAATACTTTTTTGCAATAACTGATCATAAACTGCAGCCACTTTATCATTTGCAGTTATATCTACAAAAATGGAATTGCGAAGATTCCGGTTAATGATTTCATCAACAAATTGTTGCAGATCGGCCGGTTCCCCTTCATCCAATTGCTCTTTCCATTGACCAGGATCAATACCTTCTTCTTTGAATATCATTTTGCGGCTATTGGATAAACCGGCCACCCTTAACTGCAAACGCATTTGTTGCTGTAAAAAACCCAATTGCTGCTGCATCTGTCCCAGTAATTTGGCACCTACATTTCCTGTTCCGATAATAAACAGGTTTACCTGCTTATAAGTTGTTTCAAAAAATTCTTCATGCAGTACGTTGATGGATTTGCGTACATCCTTTGTAGCAATAACTGCGGAAATATTTTTTTCTGAAGATCCCTGTGCGATAGCACGGATATTCACACCATTTCTTCCCATGGCACTAAACATCCTTCCACTGATACCTGGATGGCTTTTCATATTTTCTCCCACCAAGGGCTACAATAGAAAGCTCGTTTCTATTTTCAAGTGGTTCTACTTTTTGCAACGTGATCTCATTCGCAAAAGCTGCATCAACTGCTTGTCTTGGCTTTTGCCGCTGCCAACGCATCCACCGCTACGCAAATAGAATGTTCGGATGAACTTTGCGTAATCAGAATCACATTGATCTTTTCATTGCTCAGTGCTTCAAACAATCTTTTTGAAAAACCGGGTATACCGATCATACCGCTTCCTTCCAGACTTAGTAATGCAATATTATTGATACTTGAAATACCCCGTACAATATTTCCATTTCTATTGGCGAGATGATTCAATCAGTGTTCCATTATCTTCAGGGGCAAATGTATTTTTTATCCATACCGGTATATTTTTGCTCATTACCGGTTGAATAGTTGGAGGGTAAATTACTTTGGCACCGAAATGTGAAAGTTCCATTGCTTCCTGGTAAGAGATATGCGGAATGATACGGGCATTTGCTGGTCAAGCCTGGGATCTGCTGTCATCATACCGCTTACATCTGTCCATATTTCCAACTATTTTGCTGTAAGCGCCGAAGCAATAATAGCTGCAGTATAATCAGAACCTCCTCGTCCCAGTGTTGTGGTTATTCCATTTTCATCGGCTGCTATAAAACCGGGTACTATAAATAAAGTTGCCGGGCTGATGCGGAAAAAATTCATTGATCTTTTTATTGGTGGCTGCAAAATCCACTTCGGCATTAGTAAAATATGAATTGGTAATAATCAATTCCCTGGCATCTTTCCAGGTATTATCAATGCCATCGGCTTTTAATTTGGCCGAAATGATCTGCGATGAAAGCCATTCCCCATAACTGCTGATCCGGTCTTTTGAGCGGGGTGTTAATTCTCTTAGCAAAAAAATACCGTTACAGATATCTTCTATTTCATTGCAGCTCTTTTTCACCAGGCTCAGTAACTGGCTTTGGTGAGCAACAGGTATTAATTGCTTTACAGCTTCCAGGTGGCGTTGCTCTATTAATGTCAATTTTTCTTTGTAATGCTTCATCGCCTTCTGCAGCCAGCGCAGCCGCACTCAGCAAAAGATCCGTCACCCCACCGAGTGCTGATACAACTACTATTGTTTTGTATCCTTCTTTGCAGGGGGCATCATCCCGCACCAAATTTTGACTGATAATAGCAACTACTTTATTGATATTATCTGCATTGGCCACTGATGTACCGCCAAATTTTAAAACCTGCATGAGCAATGATTTATTTAAATGTATTCAATGATTGTATTAATGGAAATCTTCCTTGGAAAATTGAAGCTGTAAAGCCCAGGGGTTGATATGGTAATATACAATCCGCTTAGCGGATTGTTGTTGTTGTAGTAATAGTAACAGAAGTACTGCTGGACGGATTGCCTGCAGAAAAGAAGAAGATAATATGATTGATGGAGATTTATCACTTTTGATTTTAATAAGTGCCGCAATATACAGCATTCTAATTGAGAAATTCAGGTGGAGGACAATAATCATTTGCCCTGAGTTTACACACTACTGTTAGTTATTTATCTTCAGATTCAGCCGCCTTTTTAACACTGCCATATTGAAGCAACAATGCTTTTGCTTTTTCATAATCCGTCAATTGCAAGTCTGTCCATCAACATTCTTACACCGCGGTCCACCAATTTTTCATTTGTAAGCTGCATATTCACCATCTTATTATCTTCTACCCTTCCCAGCTGTATCATAGCCGTAGTAGAGATCATATTCAAGACCAATTTTTGGGCCGTACCGCTTTTCATTCTTGTACTACCGGTTACAAATTCAGGCCCTACCACCACTTCAATCGGGAAATCCGCCGCCTGCGCTTACCGGTGAATCGGGATTGCAGGAAATACTTCCCGTAACAATTCCTCTTTTCCTGCATTCCTCCAATGCGCCAATTACATAAGGTGTGGTTCCGCTGGCAGCAATACCTATCACTACATCTTTTTCTGAAATATTAAATGCTTCAAGATCCTTCCAGCCCTGCTCTTTATCATCTTCTGCATACTCAACTGCAGTAGTAATAGCCTTATCCCCTCCGGCAATAACTGCAATCACCAATCCATAAGGAACGCCATAGGTAGGCGGACATTCACTGGCATCAACAACAGCCAAACGGCCACTGGTACCTGCTCCGATATAAAACAGCCGCCCTCCCATTAGCATTTTATCACTTACTGCTTCCACCAATTTTTCAATCTGGGGAATCGCTTTTGCGACAGCATCAGGCACTGTCTGGTCTTCTTTATTGATGTTGATTAACAATTCCGCGACACTCATTTTTTCCAGATGCCTGTACGAACTTGGTTTTTCTGTAATCTTTTCAAATGCCATAACAATCCCTTCTTTTAACTATGATAATCAAGCAAAGCCTGTCATGGTTTTTTTAATACTTTTCCCAATTCAAATTCATAACTGTTGCAAAGCTGGCGTAAGACATCCTTAAATCCATATGCAACGCTACCCACAAAGTTTACTGGGTATTGTCCAGGCTTCGCTGTATTTACATAAGTGATATAAAGAAAAAATCATTCAAACCATCTTCAATAATATTTTCAATCATATAATGACCCCGGTTTTCTGCAAGAAAGAGAGCAAAAGAAGCAAGATAGCGATTCGGGAATGGTTTTTTATATACATTTTCCACTATGGCTGCCCGGTCAATATTATATTTTTTATTAAAACTGTAGCGCAGATCCTCATCAAAAATTTCATATAAATAATACTGTATAACCTTTTTTCCCAAATAAGCTCCGCTACCTTCATCGCCCAGCACATAGCCAAGTCCCGGACTGTTCTTCACAATTTTTTTTCCATCATAATAGCAGGAAAATATACCCGTTCCCAGGTTACAGGCAATACCTTTATTTGTTCCGCAAAGGGCCCGGGCCGCACCCATTACGTCATGGTTAGCATATATTTTTGAACCCGGGAAAACTTGTGTTAATACTTTTTTCATCATTCTCGCATTAGCGGGATCAAAAAGCCCTGTACCATAAAAATATATTTCATCTATACTCACTTTAATCTTTGGCCTCAGTTCCTTTATCAAAAGATTCTTTATTTCCTCCGGAGACAAAAAATAAGGGCTGATGCCTTGCGTTACAATAACTTTATTCTTTCCGTCAAGCATCAATCCCCATTCGGCTTTTGTGGCCCCGCTATCGGCTATCAGTTTTACAGAAGGCATTTCTTTTTTTTAGTTTTTCGTTTGTAGCCAATGCGGAAACAGTTCTATAGATATTATTTCATATACTCAAAACAAACCTATCAAAAAAGCGTTCGGGAATAAACTACAAACTTTTATCTATTTTGCGCCAAATTAATATAAAGTTGGAAGATGGGAAATAAAAAACTACAAGTTTGGTTGCCATTAATTTTTTCACTGGTGCTGATTGTAGGAATGTTCTTAGGATATAAAATGAACAATAAGGGAAGTGGCCAAGGATTTTTCAAAAGTTCCAGAAACACATCCTTACAGGAAGCACTTGACCTGATCAGGATGAAATATGTGGATAAAGTAAACCTGGATTCCATACAATCCGGAGCCATAAAAGAAATGATGAATGAACTCGATCCGCACTCTGTTTATTTTCCACCTGTAGAATTGAAAGAAGCCAATGAAGACCTGGCAGGCAATTTTGATGGTATTGGGGTAGAATTTAATGTATTTAATGATACCGTAAATATTGTTTATGTGATACCGGACGGACCCAGTGATAAAGCCGGTATGCAGATAGGCGACAAATTAATTAAGGTGAACGATTCTTCCCTGATAGTAAAAAATTTAGCCACTGATAAAATTAAGGAATATATAAGGGGTGAAAGAGGCTCGGCGGCAAATATAGAAATAGTGAGGAATGGAGAAATTAAAATAATAAAAGTAATAAGAGGCAGTATACCCGTATCGTCAGTAGATGCAGCCTATATGATCGATAAAGTCAATGGATATATTAAGCTGAATAAATTTACTGAAAACAGTTACGAAGAATTTATGGCTGCACTGGAAGGATTGCAGAAACAAGGATTGCAACAGCTCATCTTTGATCTGCGGGGCAATGGCGGCGGTTACATGAATGAAGCGATTGACATGGCCGATGAATTTTTGGGTAGTGATAAACTGGTTGTTTATACTGAAGGAACTAATAGCAAAAAAAGAGAATACCGGTGCAAAAGACCAGGCCTTTTTGAAAAGGGGAAGTTGGTCATCCTGGTAGATGAACTTTCAGCGAGTGCAAGCGAAGTGCTTGCCGGAGCCTTACAGGATTGGGACAGGGCTGATATTATCGGGCGCCGCACATTTGGCAAGGGCCTGGTACAGGAGCAATACCAATTAAGTGATGGATCTGCCATCCGGCTGACTGTAGCCCGGTATTATACTCCACTGGGTCGCAGCATTCAGCGGTCTTATGATAAAGGAAAGAAAGTATACATGGATGAATTATGGGATCGCTTCTCCAACGGAGAATCATTGTATGCCGATTCCAATAAAATAAATAACGGAAAAGTATATAAAACTCCATCCGGCAGAAATGTATATGGAGGTGGGGGCATCATGCCTGACGTTTTTGTTCCAATTGATACGGCTTCGTATCCTGCCGGTGTGAACAAACTATTCATAAACGGAAGTTTCAACAGCTTTGTTTATACATATTATTTAGAAAACAAGGGCCAGATCGATAAATATTCTTCAGCCGCTGACTATGCCAGTCGCTTTGATAAATTGGATGAAATGTGGGATCAGTTCGTGAATTATGCAGCAACCAAAGATTCGGTTAACCTCAGATCCGTAAGCACAAAACAAAAAGAATCTTTGCAAAAGAGACTGGAAGCTTATCTTGGCAGGTTCAGGTGGAGAAACACGGGGTACTACCAGGTATTGAATAGTGAAGACGCTGTTGTTAACAAAGCATTGGAAGCATTAAAAAAATAAAAGCAATTCCCTTGTTTTAGGAAATTGCTTTTTTATTGCAGGCAGCAGGTATTATTTGTTTATCCTGTTTTCATCATACCATTTCTTTTCTATTTTGTACGAGCCGAACAATCCAAAGCCTCCGCCAATAGCTATGAGGGCAAAATAAATGGGAACATTTCTGTCATCATTAAACCGGTCTGTTGCATGCGAAAGCAATACATAATTATCAAGTAAATAAGCTAAAAATAACCCTACACCAGCTCCTATCAGCAATAGGGCCCATTTGAGATTTTTATATGGCGCTGGCCTGTCGGCAAATTCTTTAGGGTTCATTCCTTTTTCTATCATGGCAAGATTCTGCCTTGTTCTCAGGTAAACAATTCCAAATATCATGGCAAATGCGCCTGCAAACAATACGATTGGTATTAAAATTTCTCCGCCGTGCATAAATTTAATTTTTATTTTTTTTAATATTTTGCTTTAGTGTTATTTCTATATGACTACATGATTAAAACCCAGGTTACAGCCGTAAAGAACTTTTCAAAAAAACATTGTACAAAAACTAAGACTACAAACCAACTGCCGGGGTTACAGTCTTAAGTTCTTTATATTAATTCCTTGGTTTAGATAAAAAGCCATCGAAATACGGCAAATTCGTAATTTGTATTGTAACCTGAATCAGTAAGCTGTAGTCTTAGTATAAGAATGTCAACCGGATTGAATGATAATGAACTTATTAGTAAAGTTCTTGGCGGGGATCAGCAGGCTTATGCCAGCCTGGTAAACCGCTATCAGAACTATGTTTTTACGCTGGCTTTACGTTTTACCAAAAACCGGGAAGATGCTGAGGAGGTATCCCAGGATATTTTTATAAAAGCATACCGGGCTCTTGCTGATTTCAGGGGAGCTTCTAAGTTCAGCACCTGGCTTTATACCATTGTTAATACCACCTGTATCACTTTTTTAAGAAAAAAAAGATTGGATATTCATTCCCTGGACAATGAAAGAATATTTGATACAGTTGCCAGTTATGATTCAGGAATGCATGCAAACCAGGTGGAACAAAAATCAAGATTAGCGATGGTAAACAATGCAATCAAAATGCTTACTACCGATGACGCTGAAGTGATCACCTTATTTTATAAAGGAGAACAAAGTTTGGAAGAAATTGCTCAAATATTAGGAATTGAAGCTAATACAGCAAAGGTTAGATTACACCGTGCCCGCACAAGATTGAAAGAAAAAATGGAGAGCTATTTTGCCCAGGAGGTTAAAGATTTGTAGTCGTTCTTTAGCCTTTCTGATGAGGTAGCAGTGGTTTTAAAAAAATTATTTAATTCTATAAAAGAAGCAAACTATGAATACGGAGCATATAAACTTTTCTTCAGGCGCAGGGGCACCTTCGGAAAATCGTTTGTGGAATTATATTGACGGGCTTTCTTCTCCGGAAGAAAAAACGGTAATAGAACATTTATTAGAAACCGACCTGGATTGGAAAGCAAAATATAGCGAATTACTCGATATTCAGCAGCTTTTGCAATCTTCAGAACTGGAAGCTCCTTCATTAAGATTTACCAAAAATGTAATGGAAGAGATCGCTAAGCTTCACATTACTCCGGCCACAAAGAATTATATTAATAAAAGGGTGATCTGGGGAATCGGGTTTTTTTTCATTACTCTTATCGTTGGATTCCTGGTTTATGCTTTTGGGCAGGTGGACTGGTCGGCACAGGGTGATGCCCGGATGCCCGTTGATTTTACAAGGGTAGATTACAGCAGAATTTTTAGTAATAATTTGGTGAATGCGTTCCTGATGATTAATGTAATACTGGGCTTGTTTTTGGCAGATCGCTACCTGGCCAATAAAAGAAAACAATTCCGCGATGAAATTTGAATAAACAATAACCTTGCTTTTGGAATAATGGGTATAAAACAATTCAGGAGTCTTGATAAGTTATCATCAGGTCAGGTACTCACTCCTGTCATCAGGAGGGTTTTTTAAGTATACAGTTTTTTGAAAAATGAGATTCCACAATCGTAAAAGGATTAAAAATTTTCTAATTCCATTACTTGAAAAGTTAATAACTTTCAGATCCTTAAAAAATAATAAAATCATCTACTATGCGTCCAGATCTTTCCCGCGTAGGTTCATTTTATCATAATTACATTAACCAGGTAACTGAAAGTGATATCCGCCAGGCCTTTGCTATACAAAGCCCTTCTTTTATTTCCTTTCTGGATTCCATACCGGAAGATAAATATGACTTTCGCTATGCTGAAGGAAAATGGTCCATAAAAGAAGTATTGCAGCATATCATTGATGCAGAAAGGATATTTTCTTACCGGGCTCTCCGGTTTGCGAGAAAAGACGCTACACCCCTTCCGGGATTTGATGAAAATACTTTCGCAGAAGCCTCAAAAGCAAATAAAAGGACCTGGGACAATTTATTCGAAGAGTTTTCCGCGGTAAGGAAATCTTCAGAATTACTTTTTAGTTCGTTTGATGAGGATCAACTTCAATCCAACGGCATTTCTTCCAATACACCTAATTATGTTTTAGGTATTGGTTATATCCTGGTAGGACATTCAATGCATCATAAAAAAATAATAAAAGAAAGATATTTATGATCTGCGAAGCTATAAGAGCCTTAATAATCGGCAGCGCATACCTTAGTCAATAATTCAACCCGGCATTGTCTGTATAAGACATAATTATTTTATCCCGCAATTTGCTGGTTTCCTGAAAAAAATTACCTCCCCCTAACTATAGTTTCCCTTATTTTGCAAACAAAATGAAAAGATAATGGGAGAGCCGATCATCGAAATAAGTCACGCTAATATATACCAGGGAAACAACCTCATATTGCAGGATGTAAACCTGGTGGTCAATAAAGGTGAATTTGTTTATTTAGTAGGCAAAACAGGAACTGGAAAATCAAGTCTTTTAAAAACGCTGTACGGAGAACTCACGTTAACCGAAGGAGAAGCTACTGTTGCAGGCTTTGGAATAAAAAATATTGATTGGAGAAAAGTGCCTTACCTGCGACGTACCCTGGGTGTAGTGTTCCAGGATTTTCAATTATTAACTGACCGCAATGTAAATGACAACCTGAAGTTTGTACTGAAGGCAACCGGCTGGACCGATGAAAAGCTGATGGATGAAAAGATTCTTGACGTATTGGATAAAGTGGGATTGAAATCAAAAGGTTTTAAAATGCCTTATGAATTAAGTGGCGGAGAGCAGCAAAGAGTGGATGTGGCCCGTGCACTTTTAAATTCTCCAAAGTTGATACTTGCTGATGAGCCTACAGGTAATCTTGATCCGGAAACATCAGATGAAATCATGAACCTGTTATTTCATATTTGCCGGGACTTTAATACAGCCATCGTGATGGCTACTCACGATTATATTGTAGTTCAAAAATTTCCTGCCAGAACAATAAAAACAGAAAAAGGCAGAGTGATAGATAATGCTACCATAACCATTGAATAAGTTTGTTGGTATTTTTTTCATTATCATATGTAGATCCCAGCAATTGTTTCCGCAGTATAATTTCTTCCCGTTCAAAAGGCTGATGATAAAGTTGTGTAATGATAGAAGCGAATGCATTGGCATTGGTTCCAATATGGCAGGCGCTTTCCAATCCTGTTCCTTCTACTATCGGCTCATTGACCACACAATGCCTTCCTTCAAAAAGTGTATGTAATAATTTTAAACGGATACCGGTAATTTTTTTATTAAAGCAGGGCAGAACATGAATATGTGCCTTTTTCACAAGGTCATTCATTTCTGTTTCGCATGGATCTGCCACCAGGCAGGTGTGCTGGCAAAGACCAGCAGATTTCTGCAAACGTCGTGATGGTTTTTTTCCTGCAATCACAAAAGGAACCCTTGCTTTTGTAAACACGTTATATATTAACCATAATGCGGCTTCTTCATTTTCCGGAACAGAAAGATTTCCATGATAAAGACAAAGATTACCCTGCCCCTCCTGTCCGCTCACCGTTTGCCAGGAAGGAAAAATAGGAAGAAATTTAACTTTGCTAAGCTTATAATCATTCCTGAACACATCCATATCCTTTTCAGAAACACATGCGTAGATGCAATCATCGGGTAAATGCTGACAGTATTTTTTTAATAACCTGCTTTCGTTATGGAAATACATTTTTTTCAATAGTCCCGGCTCTGCTCTTGCCAGTTCCTTATAATAAACGCTTTCTTCATTATGAATACGAACAACTATTTTTCTTTTTTGCCGATCCAGTTTTGTTAAAATTCCTGTTGTGTGAATGCCCTCCAATAAAATAGGATGATTATCTGCCTGCAAACGGGATATTAATTGTTCATTGATCCGTGAGGCAACAATATGCGGCAAAGAAAAAGAAAAACTCTTATTTATTTTTCCTCTTTCATATACGTTTACCGATTCACAAAACTGGTTTAATTCATTGGGAATGCCCCGCTCATTGTAACTGAAATAATGCAGATGTATCAATATGCCCAACCCATGAAGAGCCCTTATTCTATTCATCATATCGATAGCACCGCCGTAATCGGCGGGCCAGGGAACATCAAGGCATACTATATGTAAATAACGACTCACTTAAAAAAAATGGATTGATAAAAAGCTAACAGTTCTATTTCTTCCTGCTGCCAGCTCATTAATTCACGCTGATATAAGCAGTTTTGTTGCAACTCATTATACAAAACATCGTTTTCAAGTAATAAGTTCAGTTGCCTGGCAATATTATCAACACCCAGGTCCATTGTTAAAACTGCCACAGGTCTTATTTGGTTAATTTCATTATAGACAGGGTAATCAACACAAAGCTGTGGTACACCTGCATGTAAATAGTCAAAAAAACGGTTGGCCAGTGAATAATAATTACTTAATCCCCTATTTTCAAATAAGGTGATCCCAATCCACGCCTGCCGGGTATATTCTATAAGATCCTCGGGTTTTATTTTCCCTAAAAAAATAACTTTTGTCTCCAGGTTGTTTTCCTTTACTAACTGAATTACCTGTTGCATAAAATTACCATCACCTGCAATTAATAAGTTTGCGCTGACATTTTTCATAGCAGGGATAAGGGTTTCAAAACTGCGTCCTTCATTTACTGCTCCCTGGTAAAAAATATACTTTTCATTTTTATCCGGAATTTGAAGGGGTTTTAATACGGGAGCATTTTTTATGACCGCATATTCACAACCATACATTTTCCTGAACTCCTCAGCAATGAGTTTATTCACCGTGTAACCATACTTAAATTGAGGGACAGTTTTTTGTTCTATTTTTTTCCATGTTTTATAAATTGCCGGACGCTCAACAATCTCCTTCATTTCACAAAAAAGTTCATGTGCATCATAAACCCGGTATATCTTTTTAATTTTTGAAATCCAAAGGCAGGGAATTATTGTATCAAGGTCAATGGCACAAATGAGGTCCATATTCTTAAAAAGCAAATAAAAAAATAACCGCAGATTATACTCAGCATAAAATAATTTTCCCTTCGAAAAAAAACAGGTTAATCTTTTTTGTAAAAAGGGCATCGATTGCAATGCCTTTGAATCTTTCATTTTTCTTCCAACCAGGGTTACTGTATAATCATTATCAGCCAGGGATGAACAGATGCGGATCATTCGCTGATCATAAGTCAGATCATTGGTAACAGTAAACACAAGTTTTTTCATGCTATAAACCCTTATCATTAAGAATTAAAATATTTCTTAAACAGAAAACAGAATCAATAAAAAGAAGCAAGGAAGGACCATGTCGCCAAATATACATTGCCTTATGTCAACAAAAAACCTTCTGCATTTTTTGCAGAAGGCTTTTATCAGTTATTGCCGGATCCTTCCCGGGCTGTAATTATATATTTTATTGACCCATATTCATATTGTCACCCGTACCCTGGTCAGCTCTTGTATTTTTGCGTCTGAATAAATTCGGATCTATTTTTCCAAATCTCCAATTGAAGTTGATGCGTAAAACTTGTGCATCACGGCGGCGAAAAGAATCCTGAATAATAAAGGAAGATTCACTATGTACATCTGAAACGCGGGTTCTGAATATGTCATTCATATTAACTGATACGGAGGCTGCCCTGCTTTTCAAAAACTCATAACGAAATCCGATATCCACTCCGTAATTTGCCCGAACATAACCTTGCGAAGCTGATGCAGGTCCGCCAAAAAAGCCTCCGCCACCACGACCACCACCGCCGCCACCTCCACTACCGCCGGGAGGCAAAACCGTTTTAGATTGGTATTCGCCAGATAGCTGAATGGAAAAGTTTTTAGGAAATTTAAAGGTATTATTGATCTTAATAAAATAGCTGGTTAATGATGGTTGATCAGGTTCTCCTGGTAAATCAATTCTGACATCGGAGTTGTAAAGATTAAAATTTGGTGTAAACTCCCACCACTTTGTAAAATTGTTCCGCAAGGTTAATTCAACACCGGTAACATAGCTGGAATTTGCATTAATATAAGTGCTTAATGCCACTGTTTCTCCTCCTGCTCCCGTACCGCGTTCCTGGAAACGTGTAATCAGGTCAGTAGTATGCTTGTAGTATAAAGAAGCAAGAAAATTTCCCTTGTTTTTGAATGTTTTTTCATAAGAAAGCTCAAATGAATTTGTAAACTCTGGCTTCAGACCGGGATTACCTTTACTTGGGTTAAGCTTATCAGATGAATCCGTAATAGGAGTTAATTGCCAGAAGTTAGGCCGGTTGATCCTGCGACTATAATTTAATTGCAGATTCTGATCTTCACTTAGCTTTTGGGAAACAAAAACGCTGGGGAAAAAACTCACAGGAAATTTAATGTCAAATAATTCCCCGGTTTTAGTCAGTTTTCCTTTGTAGACGGAACTTTCCGCCCTTAAGCCTAATTGATATCCGAACGATTTTAACTGGCTGGAATAAGTGCCATAGGCTGCATATACTTCATCATTACTCTGGTAATTTGTTTGAGAAGAAGGTTGCAATATCCATTGTCCATATTCATCAATATAAAATGCGCTTGCATTGCTATTGGTTCTTAACTGCGCCCTTGCACCCATTTCAACTTTTGATTTTTCATTGAGTGGATTTACAAAATCTGTTTGAAGAATAATATTTTCATTCGCTCCTTTGGCATCCTGCAGTTGCTTATAAGTTCCCAGCAATTGACGTTGGGGAACATTGAATGTGTCTGTTATTATATTACTTGTATTAGAGTTCTTGCTTTTATTATAGGTTATGTCAGCAGTCCACTCACGTCCTGCCCTTGGAAAAATATGTTTGAAACTAATATTGGTACCCACATTTCTGAAATTTCCATCGCGGTCAGAGGATCTGTCGTAAAAGGCGGACTTCACCGGAGAAGAAAGTGTATCAATGGATATATCACTTTTAGTATTGGGATTAAATCCCCCCCGGGCAAAAAAGGCACTAAATGATAGTGTGTTCCGGTTACTCATAAAATAATCAAAGCCTGCTCTGCCAAAACCAAATTGTCCATTCTGAATGTTGCGATCATTTTGAACCAGGTAAGTATCCGGGGTATCAAATAAATTGGTTCGGGTGGTTGTTCCGGTACTTTTTGATTTCCGCTGATTATACATGCCGCTGGCAAAAATATTTAATTTCTGTTGCCTTAAATTGACATCCCCTCCTACACCTATTCTTCCCCGTGAATCTAAATTGGTTCTTATGTTTCCATTATAACCTACCTTTTTTTCTTTTTTCAATACCACGTTTAATATTCCTGATGTTCCTCCGGAAGCATCAAACTTTGCTGAAGGGTTGGTGATCAACTCTACACTTTGAATTGCATCTGCAGGAATTTGTTCTAATGTTAGTGTGGTAGGACGTCCATCAACAAAAACCTGGGGTGCATTATTTCGCATAGTTACATTGCCGTCTATATCCACATTCAAAGAAGGAATATTTCGCATAATATCAATCGCAGTACCTCCTGCCGAAACCAGGTTTTTATCTACATTAAATATTTTACGATCAATCCCCAATTGCAGACCTGGTTTTTCTGACGTAACTGTAACATTGCCCAATATTTTTTCTTCAATTTCTATTTTTATATTTCCCAGGTCCTTATTAAGTGCATTCATCATATCGGCGGGATCACCACCTGCTTTAAGATCAAATGAAACATTCTGGATAAATTCCTTAATTCCGATCCCGGTTACCTTTAATTTCAGCGGGCCAGATACAGGTACATTATCTAAGGTAAAATCTCCATTTGCCAGGGTTAGCATTCCTCCTATCACTGTTTCCTTTCTTTGCCTGGTAACGGAATCAAATTTATTTTGCAATAGTTGAACGGATGCCAACTCTATTCCTTTTCCTGTAGTGGATTCCAAAATTCTTCCATACAAGCGTCCCGAAAGTTGTTGTCCTACGCCACGATTTCCTCTTGCACCCGGCGGCTGAGTATTGGCTAAAGAACCTATTAACAGAAGGCAAAATGCAGCTACTATATTTTTCATTTTAATGATTATCTGCATTTGACGAGCAAAGTATCGAGAACTTGCTGACCGTTAAATTTGACATTTATGCCAGTTAAAGAACAAGTATTATAAAAAATATCTTTTAGCAACTAACAAACGGTGATCAGTTTGTGGCCCACAGGATCATCAATTGGATTAATCCTATTAAAAACCCAATGGCCCCTCCTAAAATAGAAGCAAGCTGAACGGGTTTACTTAAATTTTCATAAAACATCTTTTCAATCTGCTCTGTGGAAACCTGGGCCATTTTAGTGGAAATCAAATTGTTCCAGGTTTAATTCATTTCTTAAATTCCCGGCAAATTGTTGCATTACCTGCGGGAAAAGAGTCTTCTATTTCCTGGATGAAAATAGTTTTAAGGGTAATAATTGTTTTGTCACCTATAAACATGCCGATCATTGGCATTTGCTCCTTTAGCTTATTGCGCAGAAAATCGTCGATATGAGTTTCGATCATTGGCCTCACCTTTTCAAAATTTTTGGGGTCGGCTATCTTTTTGATCAATATCCGGCATGCCGGCCAATTCCTCAGCTGCGTATTTCCCGATCTTATTGGCCATATATTGCCTGTGGCGGGGTAAAAAACCCTGCCATGTATAAACAAATATACGCTGTGGAAGCCGGGGACGAAAAATCAGTTTTAAAAATAGCCGGATACGAATCCAGCCAGTTAAAGCCGACAGAAGTGGTATAAGAAAATGCCAGTAATTCATGTTCTTTCAATTGTATAAAGTAAAAACCCCGTCTCGTACTCAAACGAGATCGGGGTTTGTGGGGTGGCTAACCGGGCTCGAACCGGCGACCCTCAGAACCACAATCTGATGCTCTAACCAACTGAGCTATAACCACCATTTTTAAGCGTGAGCAAAAATAGGTAAAATTAGAAATTGCATAAAAAATGGAAATCAACCGGGAAACCAGGAAATTACCAGCCATCGCTTTAACTAAGAATTCAAACTCACAAAATTGAATGCGAACCAATAGACACATAAATTGTATGTGGTGTTCAGCATTCCATCTCCGTTCATCAAAATCCCTTGTTAAAAGGTCTAAAAGCACTAAAACCATTGTTTTTGCGTTATTTTTGGAGTATGCATAATGCACTAAAATACCTTTTGAATATGAAGAGACTTCCAATTGTGATTATGATGATTGTGGCAGGTTCATTCCTGGCCTTTCAAACAATGGGAACCGGAACAAAAAATCCACCCAATAAGTATGAAGAAATTCTAAAACTGGTTGGACGAAATGCTATGCCCAGGCACATTTTAGTCCGCAGGATATTAATGATGATTTTTCGAAAAAGATTTTTAAAAAGTATGTAAATGATCTTGACCCTGAAAAAAACATGTTTCTGCAAAGTGATATTGCCTCGCTGAAAGCAAAATATGAAACAAAAATTGATGAAGAAATAAAAGGTGCTCCGGTTGAATTTTTTCTTGCTGCCGGAAAAATTTTTAATACCCGGATGGAAGAAGCCTCCGCTGATCTGCACTGAAATACTTTCAAAACCTTTTGATTTTACAATTGATGAAGAAGTGTTACTGGATGGAGATAAACTGGATTATGCTGCCAGTTCCGCGGAAATAAAAGAACGCTGGAGAAAGAAAATAAAATTCCTTACCCTGGAACGTTATTCTGATTTACTTGATATACGTGAGAAAAATAAAGGGAAAGAAGGTTTTGTTGTAAAAACTGATGCTGAACTTGAAAAAGAAGCACGTGAAAAAGTAAAGAAAATAACGGACAGATTGTTTGAACGTTTTCGTTTTAAATTTAGTGATGATGATAAGTTCAATTTGTTTGTGAATGCCATCACCAATACAATGGATCCTCATACTGAATTTTTCCCTCCGGTAGATAAAAGATATTTTGATGAAGAAATGAGTGGCCGCTTTTTTGGTATCGGTGCCCAATTACAATATGATGATGGAAATATTAAAATAAGCAGTGTAGTTGCCGGTACCCCTGCCTGGAAATCAGGTGAGTTGCAACCAGGAGATATTATTCAAAAAGTAGCACAGGGAAAAGAAGAACCCGTTGATCTTACCGGTTTTGTAGTAACAGATGCAGTAAAATTGATTCGCGGTAAAAAAGGAACAGAAGTAAATCTTACAATTAAAAAAGCAGATGGTTCAATAAAAGTAGTATCGCTGATTCGTGATGAAATAGTACAGGACGAAACCTTTGCCCGCAGTGCTGTAGTGAAAATCAGGTAATTCTAAGATTGGTTATATTTTCCTTCCTGAATTTTATGCAGACTTTGAAAATGCCAATGGTAACCGTAGCTATATTGATGTAGCAAAAGAAGATCAAAAAATTAAAGGAACAGAAAGTAGATGGTATTGTAATGGACCTGCGCAACAATGGTGGTGGTTCTTTGTATGATGTAGTACAAATGGCCGGGTTATTTATTGAAGATGGTCCGATAGTGCAGGTAAAAGACAGGGAAAATAAACCAAGTGTATTAAGAGATAAAGATAAGTCCGTTTTATATTCAGGTCCGCTGGCTGTAATGGTAAATGAATTCAGTGCTTCGGCCTCAGAAATATTTGCAGCTGCCATACAGGATTATGGACGCGGTATTGTAATCGGCAGCACATCCACCTATGGTAAAGGAACAGTGCAACGTAATATCGGTCTTGATCCCGAAACAGGATTTTCCATGTCTAATTCTGAACTGGGTACAGTAAAGCTAACCCTTCAAAAATTCTATCGCATCAATGGTGGCTCTACTCAATTAAGAGGTGTGACTTCTGATATTGTTTTACCTGACCAGTTAGAACATCTGAAAGTAAGGGAGAAAGATAATCCTGATGCATTACCATGGGATGAAATCAATAAATCACCTTATACAGCGTGGAATGCAGGATATGATCTTGAAAACCATACAGCAATTGAGCAACCAGCGTTTGGAAAATGATTCATCGTTTATTCTTATAAAAGAAAATACAGAATGGCTGGCCAACCAAAATAATAAACAGTATTCTCTCCAGATAGACAAATACAGGAAAGAGCAAAAAATGGTAAAAGCCACTTTCGCCCAAAATGAATCTTTGATGAAATTGAAAAATGAAATCAATGTAACGGCATTACCTGAAGAAGTGAACCGATGGGCAGGAGACAAAGTAAAACAGGAAAGATTTAATCAATGGCTAAAAAATCTTGGCAGGGACATATACCTTGACCAGGCAGTAAAAGTGGTAAACGATGTTATCAACCAACAAAACCTGGTTAAAGCTAAAATAGCTGATGAAACACCCAAGAAAGCTTTCTAAGAAATTACCCGGATACCTTCCATTTTTTGGGTTGATCCTTTTATACAGAACTGTATTTGATCCTGAACGTTGAATGCATATTAGCTGGCATCTTCATCAATCAAATACAGTTTTTTTGTGCCACGGCTAAATGTATTCCTGCTACTTTTTACAAATTACAATTAATGGTATTCAAGGAGAATAGAAATATAATTTGTATGTCAACCGTTGCCAGGCACAAAAAATCCAGCAAACTAATTATTTAAAGAGAAGTGCCACTAGATGATATACAGATTCTATAATCCTCCCGGCATTTTTATACTTTGTTTGAGTGAAGCCAGGCTGGGATCCATTTCAATGGCTTTATCACACAAAAATCTCCCTTTTTCTTTTTCTCCTTTTTTCTGATAACTCATGCCAATCATGTATAGTGCCGAAGCATTTCCTTTATCATATAGTAATACCTGGTCCCAATAATCTATCGCCAGTTGAAATTTTTGTTTATTATAATAGGCCTCTGCAACCAGGTTTAATATATTCAAATCACTGGGCCTTTTTTTCAAAATCTCTTCCATAGTAGCTACACCTTGCTCCAGTTTACCTGCATTTAAATAGGCAATACCCAGGTTCTCCAGGTATTCATTATCTTTTTTCAAACCTTTCTGGCCGGCAAGCAACATATATTTCAACGCATTCTTATCATCATGAATAGCATAATATACAAGGGCCATTTCATAAATCCAGAAATTTTTCAAAGTATCCAGTTCTATCGCTTTTTGGAAATAAGGAATGGACTGTTTATAATTCTGCATATCTGCATAACTCTTAGCAATCATGTAGGGAGCTTCTGCATTTTTGGTATCATCGTCTATTGCAGCCGTTAATAGCTTTATCGCTTCTCCATAATTCTCCTGGTCGTAAAAAACTTTCCCTAAATAAAAATTTACTTTTTCAGAGGGATCGGCCTTCTTTAATTTGCCTGCATAATTTATTACATCATGGTTTTGCTTCAGGTTAAAGGAAAGCTCCATCAGTTGTTTGTAAACAGCCGGAGAAGTGTCGCCCATTTCTTCAAGCTTTTTATAAAAATCTTTTGATAAGTGGTATTTGCGAAGACCCGCATACGAAGCCGCCAGTTCACTTATTACTTCTTTATTACTACTATCAGATTTATATGCTTTCTCAAAATATTTTAGTGCTTCTTTCTTTCGCCCGGTTTCTTTTTCCCGGGTACCTTTTTGCAGATAAAAAATAGCACTATCAGATGCAAATTCCAACCGATCAGCAGGAGTTTGGGAAAATGTCAGCGTACTGCTGAACATACATAAAAAATAAAGGGTGTGGCGGATCATTGGAGAAGGGGTTAATTATATTTTTAGAAAATATTGATTGCAATATAATTTTTAGAATTGATAATATAGTTATATCCTATTTATTTTTATTGTTGTATGACTGGGGAAATTATTTATTCAGATTTTAGGTTCAGGTATATAACATTTAAGGTAATTATACCTGAATACCTTTAGTATAATTTCCGTAACCCAAACGTTTTTCTTGCATTACTTGATTTTATCATACAATGAAATTTCATTTAAGCATCCCTATATAAACTATTTTTTCATTTGGGTATTCACCTATTTTTCTTCTGAATCACACTTTTATTTTTTGCATGTTATCAAAAACCTATGATCAAAAAAACGGCTACTAGTAAATAAACATGCAATCACACCTGAAATTATTTATTGAGAGTATCTACCGCCATAAAGTTGATAGTATCCCTGGGACCTCCGCATTTTAACATGCCATCTTTATATTTTGGATGGCTGATACCCATGTAGGGATTTCGTACTGCATCCGTTTCACTTAACCAGTAACCGGGCTGATTATCCCCAAAAGCCATCGGGCATTCCTGCCAGTACAATTTTGCCTGGTCATATTTTACTACAATAAAAAGCAGGCGGAGATTTTCTGACAAATTATTAAAAGCCGTTCTTTTTTCGTCCAGGGAAGATCCATTAATAATATTGTCTGTTGCATTTTTAGAGTTGGAAAGGGGATCAAGCGCCGTTTCATAAATACCCATTATATCATTCCTGAGTTCTTCTATTTTCATATTATCGAGTGCTATCTTAAGTTCTCCTGCACTTGTATTTATTCCGGAAGAATCCCAGTTTACAAATCCTTCGGAAAGACTGTAATAGGCATCAATCACTGATTGAACAGACTGATTAAAGGCAGGACTATGTTTGCTGACAGCCAAAGCAACTGGTTTTGGCCCCCTGGGCTTTTTATTACCTCCCTTAAATGAATACCAGATATAACCAGCGAGTAACAAGAATAAAACCCCCAATATGATAAAAACTTTTTTCATAGAACCCTAACATTTTATTACAAATGTAAATCAAAGCCTCCAGAGCCCGGAATCCTTATTTTTGCAAATTCATTTAACAAGGGACCCGGCTGATTTGAAAAATAGTTTTTAATTACAGGCCCTTTCATCATTAACTGACTATAGAATTTAATCGACACTTATGCTGGCAGGATTACAAAATGTAACATTTGAATTTGGTGCACGGGTTATTGTGGAAGATGCTACCTGGCATATACAACCCAATGAACGAATCGGGCTAATTGGATACAATGGCACAGGAAAATCAACGCTGTTAAAATTATTAGTTGGTCAATTTACTCCATCTTCAGGAACGATAGAAAGAAGTCGTACTACCTCAATAGGCTACCTGCATCAGGATCTTTTAAGTTTTGACACCGAGGATAGTATTCTCCAGGTAGCATTAAGCGCTTTTGAAAAAGTATTGCAACTTGAGAAGGAAATAGAAGAGCTGGGCAAAGAATTAGAAAAAACCGGCGATGAAAAAACACTGTATGAATACACTGATAAATTGCATGAATTAGAAACGTTGGATGGTTACAATATTCATCACAAAACGGAAGAGGTGTTACAGGGCCTTGGCTTTAATAATTCAGATTTGAAACGTCCGTATAAAGAATTTAGCGGTGGCTGGCGCATGCGTGTATTACTGGCTAAAATGATTTTACAGCAGCCTGATCTTTTATTATTGGATGAACCTACCAACCACCTGGATCTTCCCTCAATTGAATGGCTTGAAAAATATCTTCAGCACTATAAAGGATCTGTAGTAATTGTAAGTCACGATAAATATTTTTTAAACCGGATGGTGACAAAAATCGTAGAAGTATATCAACAGCAATTGCACATTTATAATGGTAATTACGATTATTTCGAACAGGAAAAAGCCATTCGTATTGATATGCAGCAAAAAGCTTATGAGAATCAGCAAGATTATATCCGCCAGAATGAAAGGCTGGTAGAACGATTCAGAGCTAAAGCCAGTAAGGCCGCTATGGCGCAAAGCATCATGAAAAAATTGGATAAGCTGGACCGCATAGAGGATGTTGCATTGGAAAGACCCGATATCCGGATCAACTTCAGGGTTGACAAAACACCAGGCAGAGTATTGACCGAGCTAAAGCATATTACCAAATCCTTTGGTGAAAATGTGATTGTTAACAACACTTCAGTGGAAATTGACAGGGGAGATAAAATTGCATTAATAGGAGCTAATGGAAAAGGAAAATCCACCCTCCTGAGAATCATTGCAGGGGTAGAACCATTTGATGGGGGCGAAAGAAAATGGGGACACAACGTTGAAGAAAGTTTTTATGCTCAGCATCAATTGGAAGCACTGAATATCAATAATACGGTTCTTGATGAAATGAAGGAATGCGGAAGCCAGATGTCGGAATTGGAACTTCGTGGATTATTAGGCTGCTTTTTGTTTAGCGGGGATGACACCGGCAAAAAAATAAAAATATTAAGCGGCGGAGAAAAAGCAAGAGTGGCCCTGGCTAAAACAATTGTAAGCAAAGCCAATTTCCTGATGCTGGATGAACCGACCAATCACCTGGATATGCATAGTTGCGACCTGTTAATTGAAGCACTGAACAAATACCAGGGTAGTATTATATTGGTAAGTCACGACAGGTATTTTGTATCAAAAACAGCTAATAAAATATGGGAGATAGTTGACCATAAGGTAAAAGAATTTAAAGGTGGTTACGAAGAATATGTGGCCTGGAAAGAAAGAATGGCGAAACACGAATTGCAAAATTTAAAACAAGAAGGAAAGAATCAAAAAGGCGGCGAAAACAACCCGAAGATGGCTCCCAATATTCAACAAAAGTCAAAAGAAACTAAAACGATAAACGCCCCGGAAAAAAAAGAGAATCCTTCAGTAATACATACTCCATCATCCACTCCGGTTAATAAGGAAGCAAAAAAAGAATTGCAAAAACAACAAAAGATTTTTCAACAATTAGAAGAACAGATCGCCCAGTTAAATTTGCAAAAAACGACGCTTGAAGCCTCACTGGTAAATCCGGAAATATATTCTGACAAAAGAAAATTTTTACAAGCTGAAACAGAATATAAAAATGCAGTTACAGAATTGTCAAGGCTTAATTTACAATTCGAAAAAGCATTTGAAATAATCGTATCACTTGAAGAGAATGCCGGGGGTTGATATTTGCTATTTTTACCTTTGTAACATGAATTATTTTTATTGCGATAGGGAAAATGCCTCTCTGAGATAAATTGGTGCAATACCATTTTTTTTGAGGATTTCCCCCGAATCTTCGTAACTTTTATTTCCTTAATTTACTAACATGAAACCGAAGCTGCTCTTCATTTTCGCAGCGGTGGCAATTGCCTTTCTGCTGGCATTTAGTCTCCCCGAAACAAAGATCAATTTATCCATTTCAAGTTCTGTTCGCGATTTCCCTAAGAAAAATATCATCAGCTGCAGTCCTGACTGGAATAAACTAAAAAGCTGGATTGATGAAGTGGATATTCCCCCTTTGCCGGGTTCAGGAAGTTATAAATGGAATATTTCTACAAAAAACGATAGTGCCCAATTTTATTTTAACCAGGGCATAAATACTTTCTATGGTTTCCACATTATTGAAGCCATGGCTTCGTTTAAAAAAGCAGCAAGATTTGACAGTACAAGTGCCATGACATACTGGGCGCAAGCGCTGGCTTATGGCCCCAATATTAATGACCTGGGCTATGCTGCTTCTCCTGAAGCATTAGCCGCTTGCAAAAAAGCTCAGGAATTATCCCACAATGCCCCCTATAAAGAAAAAATGCTAATCAATGCCCAACTGGTTCGATATTCCGAAGATTCTACTGAGTCCAGGGAAAAACTGAACCAATTGTATGCGGATAAGATGAAAGAGCTTTATGAAAAATTTCCCGGCGATGCGGATATTGCCGCTTTGTTTACGGACGCCTTGATGCTTCAGCATCCCTGGGACTTATGGAAGAATGACGGAACCCCAAAACCATGGACACCGCAAATAAGACAGGTTTTGGAGAATCTATTGGCTAAATCCCCCAACCACCCTGGAGCCAATCACTATTATATTCATGTTATGGAACCATCACCATTTGCAAATAAAGCTCTTCCCAGCGCCGACAGGTTAGGAAAACTGACTCCGGGGCTTTCTCATCTCGTCCATATGCCCTCTCATATTTACCTGCGTACAGGTAACTATAGCAAAGGAGCATTGGTGAATGAAAAGGCAGTGAGCAGTTATAAAAAGTACATGGAGTTATATGCGCCTGTTGCCGGAAATGATTTTCTTTATATTATTCATAACCTGCATATGCAAACCAACCATGCTATGATGGGAGGAAACTCCAATTATTCTATGCGATCTGCCAATGAGACTGTCAATAGTATTCCTGTGGATTATTTAAGTATGCCGGCTCCGCTGGGAAATTACATCCAGTATATTTTTATGACCCCTGTTCTGGCGCATGTTCGGTTTGGCCACTGGGATGAACTTTTATCCTTGCCCGTACCTGATAAGTCCCAGGTCTATTCAACCATACTTTATCACTTTGGAAGGGGGATGGCCTTTACTCATTATTCAAAAATCAGGGAGGCAAAACATGAATTGGAACTGATACAAGAACAAATGAAAGACAGCAGCCTTGCTATACCAATGGACCCGTTTTCTGCAGCCATTATGAGTGCTACTGTCGCTGAAAATATGCTGGCAGGTACTATTTTCCTGGCGGAAAAAAAATATAATGAAGCTATTAATTCATATACTAAAGCCGTAATAGCAGAGGAAGATATGGTTTATAATGAGCCCAGGGATTGGTTATTAAATCCAAAACATTACCTGGGAAATGCCTACCTGCGGGCACGAAAATTTGCTGATGCCAGGCTGGTTTTTCAAAAGGATCTGAAAAATAATAATGAAAATGGCTGGGCATTATTTGGATTGTATAAAGCATTCACCGGTGAAAAAAATAAAGCAGAGGCCGCAAAAATATATGTTCGTTTTAAAAAATCTTTTTCCGGCGCTGACATAACCTTAAAAGAACCAGTACAACTTTAACTATTATGTTCCCGGCTGGGTTGAAAAATGAAAGTGAAACGGTTTAATTTCACAAAACTATCAACCATTCCATTTGATGAAATTTTTGTTTCTTTTTCTTTTTTTCACAGGCTTCTCTTTGAATTCGATTTCTCAATCATTGCCAGGACGCCCGAAAATTGGTGTTACTCTCAGCGGTGGCAGTTCCAAAGGTTTGGCGCATATCGGTATTTTAAAGGCAATTGATTCAGCTGGTTTAAAAATAGATTATATCACAGGCACCAGCATGGGCGCAGTAATAGGTAGTCTGTATAGCATTGGATATTCTGCCGATTCTATAGAAAAAATTGCCAGGGCTGTTGATTGGGACCTGTTGTTAAGTAATCAACCCGGCTTGCGTAGTTTATTTATGGAGGAAAAATCGGAATATGATAAGTATGATATCGAACTGCCTTTAGTAAATCACAAATTTAAAATTTCAACCGGCTTCCTGGAAGCGCAGGAACTTTGGATAAGATTTTCTGAATTATATTTCCCGGTATATGACACAAAAGATTTTTCACAATTCAATATCCCCTTCCGGGCAATAGCAACCGATGTGGGGAATGGTGAAGCGGTGGTATTAAAAGAAGGAGAAATCATATCGGCGGTGCGATCAAGCATGGCGATCCCGTCTGTATTTACTGCAGTCGAGTTTGATGATAAAGTGTTGGTAGATGGAGGTATCAGCCGGAATTTCCCTGTAAAAGATGTAAAGGAGATGGGTGCCGACCTGGTGATTGGCAGCACAGTGGCCACCGGTCTTCTCCCACCTGATAAAGTAAAAAATATTATTCAATTATTATTGCAAATCGCTTTTTTTCGGGAAGCCGAAGACGCAAAACAGCAGGTTCCTCTTTGTGATATTTATATTCCCATTGACCTGGATAAATACAGCATGGCAAGCTTCGGAAATGCGGGAGAAATTATTAAAGCAGGAATAGACGAGGGGAATAAACTTTATCCCCGGTTTAAACATCTTGCCGATTCTTTAAATGAAATATATGGAAACCAGGAAATAAAAGCACGCCGGTTGCCTGAAGTAAAAACAGTCTGTATTACTGTGCTGGATGTAACGGGCTTACAAAACACAACCAAGGCTTTTTTTACAAATACTATTAATTTCCGCCTCAACAAAAACTATAACGCGGTAGAACTAGCTGATATGGTAAGGCAGGCATTTGGCACCCGTTATTATAGCCGCATTATCTATTCCCTGGAACGTCAAACGGATAGCAGTTTCAAAATTGTATTTAATGTAAAAGAAAATCCTTTAACATTTTTAAAGGCAGGAATTCATTACAACCGATCCTCTGGTATTGGCATTATTGCCAACATTACATCACGCAATTTCTTATTATCTAATTCCCGAAGTATGGCTGCCATTAATATTGGTGAAAGTTTCCGGATCAGGGGAGAGCATTTACAATATATAGGGCGACTGAAAAATTTCGGGTTAACATTGAAAGCTCAGTTTGATAAATTCGATGTTATTACCTATGACAAATTCAAGCAAAATGGATTATACAATCAAAATAACCTGGTGCTGAGTCAGCGAATATTTCACTCCCCTACCCGAAGTTTTAAATTCGGACTTGGCCACCGGTTTGAATGGCTTCATTATAAACCCCGCATTGCGTCCGTTTTTGAATTCAGAGGCAGAAACGACTTTTCTACTGTATCTGCCTTTCTTAAATACAATACACTGGACAGAAATACGCTTCCTCACAAGGGAATAAGAGTGGAAGCGGAATTGGGGCGTGTAGCAAAGCAGCATCCTAAGATAGAATTCCTGTTTAATGGCAATCCTCCGTCTAATCCTGATTCTTTAAAAGTTGATGCAAAGCCGTACTGGCAAACCTGGGTTTATGCAGAAGGCTGGCTCCCCTTTTCACAAAAGCTTACTGGTTTTATGCAAATTCAGAGTGGAATCAATTTTAATTATTCACGCCAGTTGCTCAATGAATTTATAGTAGGGGGCATGTCTAAACTTTTTCGTAACCAGGTAACATTTGCAGGATTACCCGAAGGCAGTGTTTATACCCCAGCCATGATAACTGCCGCAGGCGGTTTACGCACTTTTTTATTTACCGGTGCCTATCTTACCGGCACAACAAATGTGCTCTTCACTAATTTCATAAGCAAAAGTGAATTCTTTCAGAATAAAGATTTTTATACAGGTTATGCTATCACTTTTACTTACAATTTTGCTTTAGGTCCGCTTGATCTTAGCCTGATGTATTCAGACCAGGCCAAAAAGTTACAGAGCTATATTAATTTGGGTATCCCTTTTTAATATAAAAGATCCCCCATCTTTTCCTTTTCTTATGGGTTGCTGGTAAAATGATCTGGCGGCTATTCAGGTACACTCATTCCCTTTACAAAATCACTGACCAAATAGCTGATCAGTTTTCCGGTGCTATCATCTGTTCTGCCATCTGATAGCCTGGTGGCACCTTCACAAATGTGCAGGTAGGCCGGTTTGGAATCAGCAGCAGTAAAAGAAATGAATTGCCTGGCATGAATGGGTGAAATACCTACTGGTGAGATGGCACTGCTTAATGTATTCCGTACTGAATCCAGGTCAATATCAATCCCCGTAAGCGTATCTTCTGTATATCCTGTAGCATGTGCCACCGCCTGCATGAAGCTTCTTTTTTCGTGAATAAAAATATCCTCGAATGTGATGCAATCAATAAAAGGATTGTTTACAATATCCATCCATATATTCTGCTGCAGGTAATTCTCGTGCAAACCAATTACACAATATTTTTGAAGATAACCATCTTCTTCTGCATACCGGAAAGGATTCCCACTATGTCTTCCTTCCATGGGCCGGTAATCGGAATGAGCATCCAGGTTAATACAATTGATTTGGGCCAGCGGAATCTTTTCTGCTTTATGCCATCCTTTTGCAGCCCCCTTGATCAGTGCATAGGAATTATTATGGCCACCTCCAACTACTATAGGAATTTTGTTGTTTTCGGTTATTATTTTAGTCAACTTTTCTACCTCATTATCTATTGTGTTAACAGCATGCCGGTAAGCATCCAATTTTTCTTCTTCGCTATGGGCAGCCTGGTCAATCAGGTATTGTATATCCCCAAAGTCAAAATGTCCGGCTAAAAGTATATCATCACCACTCAAAAAATCATTGCTTTGAATATTTAAGAAAGATTGAAGAAAGGAAAGCCAGGCCGTATCAGCTCCGCCCTTCCCCTGGTTGGCTCTTGTGCCAATATCTTCCGGCACACCGAAGAGTACATATTTTGCTTTAGAAACCTGCAGACTTAACTCCGGTTTTTCAGACTCTTTAATTACCTGGAGCCTTTCACCCAGCTTTGTTTCAAATCGGCGCAGCTTTGTCAATGAAAGAATATCCTGTTTGGTGTAGAATTTAAAATGTTGCATGCAATTGATTAATCCATCAATTTACAGAAAGAAAATAAAACTTCAATAAATAGGAGAAAGTGAAATAAAGAGAGGTATCTGGTTTACCCATTGTTATCACTATAAAATTTATTCTTCGGCATTTTCCTGTGTCTTCTGATTTGGCCCGGGATTAAATATTTTCTTCACTGCTTTACCCAGTTTATTTAAATTATCCAACTGTTCCTGGATAGGTGATAAATTTAAATCGTCAGATTGCAAACCTCTTTCCAGAAACTCTATTCTTGTTTGTTCAGGATATAACAGAATAAAACTATTGCCGGCAAAGTGCTTAAATAACTTAGCAGGAATTGCATCCATAAAAGAATGATAAGATAAAGTTTTTTTCCGTGCATGCACTATTACCAGTAAATCGTCGCTGTTAATATCGCCGGAAAGGGTAAGAAAATCTTCTATTCTTTCAAAAGATTTATAGATTAAGTCTGTGCTACTCTTCATTCTTTTAAGACCCGATTGAAAAGCCTCCTTTGTTTCCTGAGAACTACAGACCACCAGGGGAGATCCTGCCTGTTTGGAAAGTAATACCATTTTCCTCATCCATCTTTTAAAGCCTGGTTCATACTGACAACTGGGTGCAACAATCAATACTATCCTGCGTGTTGTACTTACAGGGTGTTGAAGATGGCAGATATAAATTGTTTCCCATACGGTATCTATAATATTTTGAGTGGTAGTTCCGAATAAGGAGTTCACAAAAAAATCAGTAGCGCTGCTGCTTTTTTCATCCCATTCCATTATTAAATCCGTTACCAGCCGTTCTTTTACAGCCCTTGCAACGCCATTGCTCAAATTGAGATCTACACGATTCATTACCTGTATCCTGGTTCCTGTTCCCGCTCCATGTTTAATTGCTTTTTCTAATTTTACCTGGTTGAGAATTACTGTGTCTCTTGCTCTGGCATCGTCCTGCACCACGGAAAGAAGATCAATGGGGCGAACACTCGCATCTTCCTTGATCATAACAGCAAAATCCAGCAGGCCTTCCAGCTTTTCAATATTCATTACCGGTATCATCATTCGCTCCTGTTGATTAGCTACCACTGGTAATTTATCTGCTTCAGAAATGGCTAATTGTTTACCTGCGTTTGCCGTAACAAATGATCCCACCATACAGGTAACTAATATTAATATAATGGTACCATTAAGAACATTTTCGTCAATTAATCCGGTATTAAATCCTATCAGGATCACAGCAATGGTAGCTGCTGCGTGGGATGTACTAAGACCAAAGATCAGATTTCGCTGAGTACGGCTATATCCAAATATTTTTTGGGTGATAAACGCCGCAAACCATTTACTAAACAGCGCCATTATTGTTAAAGCCCCTGCTATAAATAATGCTTCATTCCCGTTTAATAATACTCTCAGGTCTATAAGCATGCCAACACTGATCAAAAAGAAGGGAATAAAAATTGCATTACCTGTAAACTCAACCCGATTCATCAGCGGAGAGGTATGTGGTATCAATTGATTTAATGCAAGACCTGCGAGAAAGGCTCCGATAATTGCTTCCACGCCGGCCAGTTTAGCAAGCCAGGATGCCAGAAAAACCATGGCCAGTACAAAAATAAAATGTGTGATCTGATCATCCTTTATTCTTTTAAAGAACCAACGCCCGATAAATGGGAAACCAAATAAAACACCAAAGGCAAAAAGCAGAAATGAAGCTGAAAGCTTAAGCCAGAAAGCCTGGTTCAATTCTCCATGTGAAGAACCTGTAATAACAGCCAGGATCAAAAGAACGGCTGTATCTGTAATTATTGTTCCCCCTACCGTTATCGTTACCGCCTCATTCTTTGCAATGCCCATACGGCTTGCCAGGGGATAGGCTACCAGTGTATGCGTGGCAAACATGCTGGAAACAAGTATGGTAGCAATCATGTCAAAATGCAGGACATACCGGCACAATAAAAATCCAAGTCCGATGGGAATAGCGAAAGTAAAAAAACCAAATACAATACTTCTATACTTGTTCTTTTTAAATTCAGCCATATCCAGATCAAGCCCGGCCAGAAACATAATATAAAGCAAACCCGCTTCTCCAAACAGGTCAATACTTCCTTTAGCAATGATATTAAACCCATGATCACCTATTGCCATCCCGGCAAGTATTAATCCAACAATACTTGGTATTCGCAGTTTTCGTAGAAGAATAGGTGCAAGTAAAATAATAAAAAGTACGATGGTAAAAATCGGTACCGGGTCTTGCAAGGGAAATTTGATCTCCAGCAAATACATAATTGACTAATTAAAGAAATAAAAAGCAAGCCCCGTAAAAAAATTTCAGCCATATAAAAAACAGGCAAATACCTGTCTTTGTTGCCTGATTTGAACCATGCAAAACCTGGCCGTGATTTTCAAAATAAATTCCATTCCGTTAAGATCAGAGATATGAAAATTCAAAATAATAAACTCAACAGTCTGCTTCTGTTTAACACGAGCAGCAAATCCTATAAAATTACCAAAGCTAATTAATCCGGGTGCAAAAATTAGTTGAAATATGATCCTTCTCACAGCCATTCTCCCTGTATCATTACTCCATCTATGAGGTTGCTTCCGAAAGCATACGGAAGATAGGCCAATGATGGAACGGGTTTGGTAAAAATAAGATTCGCTTTTTTCCCAATTGTAATACTTCCAACTTCATTGTGCAATTCCATGGCATAGGCGCCATTGATTGTAGCCGCATTAATGGCTTCTTCAGGTAACATCTTCATTTGAATACAACTAATGGCCACAACTAAATTCATATTGCCGCTGGGAGATGAACCGGGATTATAATCCGTTGCCAGTGCAAGAGCTGCTCCCGAATCGATCAATTTCCTTGCCGGTTGAAAAGGCATCCGTAAAAAGAAAGCTGCTGTGGGCAACAGTGTACCAATGGTGCCGGAACTGCCTAGTATTCTTATATCTTCATCAGTCATGATTTCTAAATGATCAACTGAAACAGCATTCATCTTTATTGCAGTTTCTATTCCGCCTATACTGTTAAGCTGATTTATGTGCAATTTTGGCTTCAATCCTAAATTCATTCCTGCACGACATATCATTTCTGTTTCATCGGGAGAAAAAAAACCTGTCTCACAAAATACATCAATATAATCTGCTAATTTTTCCTTCGCAATCACCGGCAGCATTTCTGTTATAATAGAATTTATATAACCCGGGTGATTTTCCCTGTATTCCAGCGGGTATGTGTGAGCTCCTAAGAAAGTTGCTTTTATTGAAAGGTTAGATTTTTCTTTTAGCTTCTTAATAACACGAAGCATTTTTAGTTCGCCTTCAACTGTAAGTCCGTAGCCACTCTTAATTTCTATAGCACCTGTGCCCAGTTTACTTACCTCTTGTAACCTTTTCCAGGCAAGATTGAATAACTCATCTTCCGGCATTTTATTCAAATTTCTCGCAGAATTTAAAATACCTCCCCCTCTTTCAGCTATTTCGGCATAAGTCAATCCCTTTATCTTATCAATAAATTCATCCTCCCTGCTCTTTGCAAATACAAGATGAGTATGCGAATCGCACCATGCCGGGATTATCATTTTACCGGAAGCATCAATTGTATGAGCGAAGTCTGACGTATGACGTTCGAACGAAGCCATTTCTCCAAATTCTGTTATTATTCCGTCATTGATTATAAGGTAGGCATCCCCGATACAAGGGATAAAAGCAAGATCCTTTCCCCTCAGTAATTTGTTTTCCTTTATTGTATTGACAAGGAGCTTTATATTGGTTACCAGGATGGACGACATGGCTGAAAGTTAATAAATTCTTTGTCACCCGATATCGGCTTAATGAATTTAATAATCCACTTCAAAAAAATACAAAACCGAAGGCAGAAGAATTTCATTTCCTTTTATTATTACTAAAAATGAAAGAGAAAATACTGTATCCGAGGAAGGGGAAAAAAGACTTTAAGGTTGGATATATACCACAGTTTGACTTTTCATAAAAAAAGAATAGTGGTCAGGTTAAGGCAAAAAAAAGAACCCACAAGTGGGCTCTAAGCAATTAATATAAACAGGCGATTACCACCTTTTATTATCAGAACGGGCTGGCTTTTCCCTTGCTTCAGATACTGACATTGGGCGGCCATCAAATTCTTTGTTGTTAAGGGCTTGCATTGCTTCATTAGCCTCTTTTTGAGAAGACATTTCGACAAAACCAAAACCACGACTGCGGCCAGTTTCCCTGTCAATGATCACCTTAGAGGAAGAAACAGCTCCAAATTTTTCAAACAACTGCTTTAAACTATCATCAGTAGTGTTAAAACTTAAGTTAGAAACGTACAAATTCATAAAAACTAAATTTAAAATAAAACAAATAAAATACCTGTGAAGAAGCAGAAACCAAAAAGTAAAGAAGAGGTAAACATTTACTGAACGGAAGAGTAATAATTTGCGCAGATCTGATACTGAATGTTTGCATGTCTTGCAATCACGGTGCGAAGATATAGTAATATTAAACAAATCAAAGATTTATTTCATTCGCTCCAATTCTTTGTGATAATCATATTGCAGATCTTCGTGCAGTATGGTCAGAATGCTATACACTTTTTTCAATTGAGACTGGTATATGTTGGTAATTATGGTGTTGCGATGCAGGAAAATTTCTGATGCATGGAGAATTTTGCAGAAATGTAGCCTCAATTCCAATTCTGTCTGCTTATTATTGCTATAACGGCAATATTTATTAATAACCCGGACTATTTTTCGTAGCGTTTTTTTTGCAAAATATAAATGAGTTTGATTCATTTCCTCAAATAAAACATCAATCTCCTTTTTTATTCCCTGCACATATCCCGCTTCATCATGCGCTTCAAATAATAAATAAGTTAATAATTCTTTATTTTCCTTTTTAAATTTTCCAAGCCGGAGGCATAATTCGGTCAGGGCTGCCGGCTTTTGTATCGTTAATTCCTGTTTAATTTCATTTATAGTTGCGGCCTTCATATTTGCGAAGATATTTATTTGAAAGCATGCTATGATCATAGCATCATGTCCTAAACTGCCGTAAACTGATCTGCCGCTTTATGCTCCATCTGATATACTGATCCAACCATATTCTTAATGATATTTGCATTCAAAAAAAATTGGAATTATGCGGATAGCAATTAATGGAATGGGGCGCATTGGACGGCTTTTGTTCAGGAAATTGATTGACCATGCTGAGATCGAACTCGTGGCAGTTAACGATATAATGTCAATTGAAAATCTTGCATACCTCCTTAAATATGATTCAGTATACGGCACATTCAACCGGGAAATTATAGTTGAGGAAAATTCGTTTTTCGTTTGTGGAAAAAACATAAATGTATTGAAGGAGACCGATCCCGAAAATTTGCCCTGGGAACAGCAGAAAATTGATGTGGTTTTAGAATGTTCCGGCAGATTTACTAATCGGAAAGCTGCAGAGAAACACTTAAAAGCAGGTGCACAAAAAGTTCTCTTGTCTACCACTGGTTCAGATGATATTCCTTTGGTGATCTTTGGTTTTAATCAAAGTCGTTTATTATCTGATGCGGCTATTATTTCTCCCGGGGGTTGTATGACCAATTGCTCAGTTCATGTACTTTACATTCTTCAATCTATCGGCATACGCACGGTACAGTTAAATATTTTACACTCTTATACTTCACGCCAGGAATTGGTGGACGGCCCCCACGCTGATTTTCGCAGAGGCAGAGCCGCATCAGAATCTATTATACCAGTACCAATAGACCTGCATCAATCTATTACACGATTGATGCCTGGGTTAAAAGATAAAATTGCAACCCTCTCTACCCGTGTACCGGTAGCTAATGGAGCTATGGCTGACTTCTCCATACAGTTGAGTTCGGATGTTTCTGTAGCTGAGGTAAACAATTTATTCAGAAAAGCGGCAAGAAATGAATACAGAGGAGTGTTGGAATACACCGAAGATCCTTTGGTTTCCCAGGATATTAAAGGCAACTCCCATTCCTGTATAATTGATGGCACTCTTACTTCTGTGGCTGGTAATCATCTGAAGGTCATAGCCTGGTTTGATAATGAATTTGGTTTTACCAGTCGTATGATTGACTGGTTGCAGTTTTGTAAAAATAATCCTCCTAAAAAATAGAAATATAAAAGAGTGTTTTAATAAGGCATATATTGATGCATTGCCGGAGGAAAGCCGTATTGCTTACTTTTGCAAACATGCAAGAAAAATCACAATCCACAAGCGATATACTTTCCCGGATAAATATAGACTCACTCAATGAAATGCAAACCGCTTCTATTGAGGCGAACGAAAATCATAACGACGTCATCCTGCTATCGGCTACAGGAACAGGAAAAACCCTGGGCTTTTTATTACCCATCCTGGCCTTGCTGGACAGCAATAATAAAAAAACCCAGGCTCTTATTATCGTCCCCTCCCGTGAACTGGCTCTTCAAATTGAAAAGGTATTCCGGTCATTGGGCACTTATTTTAAAGTGACCTGTTGCTATGGGGGACACTTACGGGAAACAGAAGAAAATAACCTGGTGCAGCCTCCTTCCCTTCTTATTGGCACCCCGGGTAGATTAGCTGATCATATCAGGAGGGGAAATATTACTACCAGTTCAATTGAAACCCTTGTATTGGATGAATTTGATAAATCTTTGGAGTCGGGATTCCAGGAAGAGATGGCTTTTATAATTAGCTCTTTACCGGGTTTGAAAAAAAGAATATTGACTTCGGCTACTGAATCAATAGAGATACCGGCCTTTGTTGGCATAAAAGATCCTAAGAGACTCAATTTTCTGACCGGCCAGGAAGAGACTCCTGACAAACTGATGGTACAAATAGTACGAAGCGAAGAAAAAGATAAATTAGAAACTTTGTTTAAACTTATTTGTTATTTCGGCAATCGTTCAACCGTTGTGTTTTGCAACCACAGAGAATCAGTTGAGCGGGTCAGTGAATATTTAACACAACAAACTATTACGAATGTATTTTATCATGGAGCAATGGAACAGCAGGAAAGAGATAGCGCTTTATGCAAATTCAGAAATGGCACTTCCAATATCCTTGTAACAACGGATCTCGCATCAAGGGGACTTGACATCCCGAATATCCGGTACATCATTCACTACCATTTACCGCATACAGAAGAAATGTTTACGCACCGGAATGGAAGAACAGCCAGAATGGATGCAAGCGGAACTGCCATACTCATCATTTCCCGGGAAGAAAAAACTCCATCCTATCTTCCGGGAGAAACGGAAGAAATTATATTGCCTGAAACAAATATTCTACCGGAAAAACCTAAATGGTCTACTTTATTTATTGCCGCAGGCAAAAAAGATAAAGTAAACAAAGTTGACATTGTTGGCTTTTTAGGTAATAAGGCGAAACTGAAAAAGGAAGATATCGGGTTAATAGAGGTTAAAGATTTTTTCTCGTTTGTTGCCATCAAAAAAATAAAGATGGGGGAGACATTAAGATCGATAAAAGATCAAAAAATCAAGAATAAAAAAGTTAAAATAGACATTGCAAAATAGTATTGGCCGTTTTATCCCGGGTATTCTCTTTATCATAAAGTTTTTAAAATGCGGCAGGGATTTCCTGCTGCAAACACATTGTCGGGGATATCTTTTGTCACTACGCTCCCGGCTCCTATTACCGATCTGTTGCCAATAGTAACCCCTGGACAAATAATGGCTCCGCCTCCAATCCAAACATCTGAACCAATAAAAACTGGCTTTGCAAACTCAGGGCCTGCAGCTCTTTCTTCCCAGTTCATTGGATGCATGGCAGTATATATCTGAACAGATGGACCCACCAATACGTTGCTTCCAAAACTAACTTTCATCACATCCAGAATGACGCAGTTAAAATTAAAATACACTTTGTCGCATGTAACTATATTATAACCATAATCACAATAAAAAGGTGGTTCAATCCATAAATCATTTCCATGCGCAGGTATCAATTCTTTCAAAATTTGCTGCCGGGCCTGTAGGTGTCCCGGGTCAGAATCATTTAATTTCCTGAGCAATCGTCGGGTTTGTAATCTTTCATTTGCCAATAAGGGATCAGAAGCGTTATACAATTCTCCGGCAAGCATCTTCCTTTTTTCCTCAGACATTATAATAATTTGCAATCAATTTACCGATAACAATTGATTTTTATAATAACTTTTCAAACCGGCTTGCATCACTTCTTAATCCGGTTTTTTTTACCATCTTTGTTCTTGAAAATCTACACATCATGGATCACAATACCAATGCTGCTGCTGATGGAGAGGAAGCTAAAAATAATGAGCCTGTAAAAGTGGTTCTGGCCGACGACGACAAGGATGACCAGGAAATATTTAAAGATGCACTTACAGAAACAAAAATTCCTGCTGAAGTGACAACCGTTGATAACGGGCAGGAACTTATGAATCACCTGAAAGATCCTGAAACTCCGGAACCTGAAATCATATTCCTGGATATCAATATGCCCGTAAAAAATGGGAAAGATACTCTGGCCGAAATTAAAAAGGATGAAGAGCTGAAGGACATTCCTACCGTTATGATTTCAACCTCCGACAACCCAAAAGATGTAGAGGACAGTTTTAACTCAGGTGCTAACTTGTATGTAAGGAAACCCTTTTCTTTCAAAAATTTTATTCTGATTCTGAAAAAGGTATTTATGTTAAAATGGGCGGGGATATTACTTAAACCATTCAAAAGGTCTTTTTATATATCGGAGAATAATATATCAGAAGGGGATTTAACTTAAAGATACTCCTGCTGCATATTGAAAAGAGAATCAAAAACATATCAACATATATTCTGGATTTTATTTTGGCTGAACCTTTTATTTACTATCAGCTAATTCCTTTATTTCCTTTCCAAAACCCTTATCCCGGTTTCAACTGCAATAATTGCCCTATGAGCTAATAAATAAAATAAGGAAGTTTCTATAATACCGGTAACGTCTTTTAAAATCAGATCAGTTTCGTTCAAAACAGGCCATTCTTCAAAATAAATATCCAAGAGGTAATTTCCGTTTTCAGTTATAACCGGCCCGTCTTTTTTATCATTCATTCTTAATAAACTTTTTGAGCCTTTGAATAGCTGTTCCATTTTAAAAGGAACAAACGCCATAGCCTGCGGAAGAATTTCAAGAACTAATGGATATTTTACATCAAATTTATTTACAAGTTTTGATTCATCCCCCACTAATATAAATTGGGCAGACATGTTAGCCAGCAATTTTTCCATTGTATGAATACCTCCCCCGCTTTTTAAAGCATTTAAATGATAGTCGAGTTGATCACACCCATCAAAGTAAATATCTATTTCCTTCCGCGAATTTATTGGACCAACAGGAAAGCCATTTTTTAGTAACAATTGAAACGTTGAAAAAGAGGATGTCACAAAATTAATTGCAAGGCCTTCACCCATAGATTGTTTTAGAAATACTACCATAAATGCAATTGTTGAGCCGGCACCCAAACCAACGGTCATTCCGGGAGTAATAAGGGTCACAGCTTTCTGTGCTGCCATTTTTTTAAGATCCATTCGTCATATTTTTTTATAATTCCAAAAAGGATTCCCAAGGGCACTCTGAGAAAATTGTACATGTATTGCTGGCGATAGTAAATGAAATATTATATCCTATTTTCGATAAAGACCCGGGTCCAGCAGGGATACCCAAGTTTATAGAGACGCCAGGAAACAAAAGGTTTGTTGGGTTTAATTTACTTCATTTACCGATAAACATTTTGTATAGCAACACGGGCAATTCGTTCATCTTCTTCTTCGGACAGGCCACTCACTCCTATCCCACCGATTATTATTGAATCCTGAACGATAGGTACACCCCCACCAAAACCAGTTATTCTGTTATCGCCCCAAAAAGCAGGCGGGCGGTTACTGTTTAACATGAACTCACCCATTTCCCGGGTCGTTTTTCTGTCACGGGCAGAAGTATACGCTTTATTCCGGGCTATTAATGACGCAGCTGCGCTTACCCCATCCATGCGCAGAAACGAGATAAGTTCGCCTTCAGGGCCACAAATAGCGACCGCCACTTGTTTATTTATTTTATCTGATTCATTGACAACTCCATCAATTAATTTTAATGCTTCCCTGAAACTTACTTTCATATTTGGATACATAACAATCCTGGTTTAAATAAAAAAAATGATTACCTGTCAAAAATACTTTCATTCAATATATAACTCAGATAAAAATTGGAATATCCCAGGGTTCAGGCTTTACTATTAAATCCCGGACACTAAAAAAATAATTTCATACAAGCCTTTATATATCTTACAGCAGGGAAGTTTTCATAATTTCATATCAGCATTAAATCCTTTAATAAAAATGGCTCACAGAAGGGAATTCTTAAACCAGGGAAGCTTATGATTGTATAATGCATTTCTTTATAATACAGAATTCATTTTTATTTGGCTGTTTTCAACACAAAAAGCTTTCATGCCCGGGCCTATGGCAGACACACTATTTATAATTAAAACCAACTGTTGATATGTGGCCGCTTTTGCAAAATAAAATTGCCGCACATGTTTCTCTTACCTCAGAAGAATATGAGGTTGTGGCATCCTGCTTTACTTTTAAAAAATATAAAAGAAAACAATATATACTACAAGAAGGCGACATCTGCCGGCATGAAACATTTATTCTGAAAGGATGTGTTCGCATTTATGAAATTAATGACAAGGGCCAGGAACATATCCTTCAATTTGGAATTGAAGGTTGGTGGGTAGGCAACCTGTATAGTTTTAGTACGGAAACGGCATCGCTTTATAATATTGATTGCCTTGAAGAATGCGAAATAGTACAAATTACAAAAAAGAACCTCGAATTATTGTATGAGAACCTTCCTTCCATGGAACGCTATTTCCGGATTATTATACAAAACGCATTTATCTCCTTTCAGCACAGGGTAATGATTTTATTGGCCAGGCCAGCAGCTGAACGATACAAGGATTTTTTGGAACGTTATCCTCAAATTGAAGAAAGAGTTCCTGACCATATGATCGCCTCCTACCTTGGAGTAACGCCTCAAAGCCTGAGTCGTATACGCAGCAATTATTCAGGTAAATAATTCTCATATTTATTGGGTTTGTTACCATATGGTAATGAAACTTCTTAATCCATATGATTGGAAATGGCTTTCAAATCACAGCAATTTTGTATTGTCAATTTCGACCAATACACAATTGAAAGAAACCAATCTTAAACAATAAATTTTATTTTATGTCAAACACAATAATTGAAAAATCAGTTAATGAATTAAACCAACTTATCCTGGAGGGAAAAGCCATGGAGGCTTTTGAAAAGTTTTATGATGATGAAGTGATCATGCAGGAAAACGACCTGGAACCCATGGCAGGCAAAGAGGAAAACCGCAAGCGGGAAAAAGAATTCTTCAATAAGGCTCATGGATATGAAAACGGAAAGATAGAAGGCGTAGCGTCAGGAGATAATTTAACAACGGTAATCTGGAATTTGAATTATCACCACCAGGATTGGGGAAATCGAAAATACAAACAGGTTTCTGTTCAACACTGGAAAAATGGTAAAATTATCAAGGAACAATTCTTTTATGGCTTATAATTTCGTTCCCCATTTCGATAATTAACTGGTCAATAGAAATAAGAAATGACAATGGGAACATGAATATCATCATTTAATCCGGTTTTGGTGCAGTTGATACAGGCCTGGCTTGTATCAACTGCGTTTTTAAAATAATCTTTGCCAAAAGTCAGGACCCGAAAGAAAGAAAATAAAGAATAAAAAAAATCAGGATTGAAATAATTATGAAACTATCGTGCTATGGAAATATTAATCGTGCTTACAGGTTCCTTTCTGCTGGCGTTGGTATTTTTAAAGACCATTAAAAAACAATGGCTTTGGCTCCAGGCTGGCAGAATCGGCCTAAGTGTTATGTTGCTTTTTACATCTATTGGTCATTTCATTTATCCCGAAGGAATGGCCCTGATGTTACCTGCCTTTCTTCCTTTCAAAACAGAGTTGATCTATTTTACAGGAATTATTGAACTGGCAGGTGCTGCAGGACTTCTTATTCCTCGTTTTCAAAGATGGACGGCATGGTTACTCATCCTGTTTTTTGTAATGATACTTCCGGCAAATATTTACGCCGCGATGCACCACGTAAATTTAAAAACAGCAACTAATGACGGGTATGGCCCGGCGTATCTATGGTTCCGTATCCCCTTGCAGTTTTTTTTAATTGCATGGACCTATATATTCGGAATAAGAAATTCGGGAAATAATTTTTCATTTAAATTTTTTAGCTATGAAAAAAGAAACCATTTCTCATGATTCAAAAACACCCGGGCAACTTGTTGATGAATTCTTCTTGCGGGTGTGGGGCCCGGCGCATGACCTGGCTGCTATTGATGAGTTGATGACGGAAGATTATATTATTATTTCAGGAGGTAAAACGATTTCAGGTAGAAATGCATTTAAAAGCTGGGTGAAAAATTTCCAGGAATTACTTGTAGACGCTGTTACCGTAAGCCAGGATGCCTTTTCAAATACCAATAGCGACAAAGTAGTTTCCCGATGGATCTGCACGGGAAAAAATAATGGCATATTTGGATTGGCTCCAGATGGGCGGTCGGTTTCTTTTACAGGAATAGCTATCTGGAAAATCAGGGATGGAAAATTTGCGGAATGCTGGGTGGAGCGTAGCGCTTTTGAACTTTTCCAGGAACTTCAAAACAAAAAAAGTTGAAACAACCTACATCCTATTTCCTTTAACTGCCTCTCTCAATAATTTTCGGGCCAGCATGTCTGCCTCCCTGTTATAATTGTGATCCCCCTCTTTTTTTTCATGCGCTTTTACTTTTGTGATTTCAACTGAAAACAATGAAAGCAGATCAAAAAATATTTTTACCAGGTCAGCATTTTGTACCAGGCTTCCTTTATGACTGATGAAATTGGTTGCTATCAATTTTTCTTTCCTCCCCCTGAGCCCAGCCACATACTGGCTATCAGTAAACAAGCGGGTTGTTTTTATTTCCGGGTAATTAATACGTAAAAATTGAAGACTTTTAATAACGGCAGTTAATTCCATTCGCTGATGTGTGGTAGCGGGCACGGATGCAGATAAAATTTCTTTTTTATTTTCAACAAAAATAATAGCAACCCAGGTGCCTGTTTGAAGTTGCGTATGACAACTTCCGTCTGTGTAAATCTCAGCTATTAATCCGGACATCCTGTAAAGCTCATTGTTATGGCCGCAACTTGAAGGAAATACACTACTTGCCTGCAACTTCCATTTACCCATAAAAGATTGGAAGAATTAGAAGAACAAATAATAATACAATAGTTATTTAACCGGCGTAATAATGATATTGCGATATTCTACTGCTCCATGGTCGCCCTGGATTAGTAATGGTCCCGGTTCGTCTTCCTTGCTATCCAGTGCACCACCCGTAATACCTGGTATTACCTGGTTAGAAATAATTGTTTTTCCATTTGCCACTATTGTAACCATTCTTCCGATAAGCGTAATATCAAATGACTGCCATTCGCCGGGAGCTTTTGCAACCATTTCATTCGGAGTCAGAAATCCATAAACACCGCCGAATAATTCAGAAGTAGGTTCCATTCCTTTACTATCCATCACCTGCACTTCATAACGTCCCCTAAGATAAATTCCACTATTACTGCCCTTAGGAACCCGGAATTCAATATGCAGTTTGAAATCTGTAAAGGATTTATCAGTTACGAGGTTGGAACCCGATTTTGGATTTTTCAAAATTCCTGATTCAGCTATCCATTGATTTTCTCCCATAGCATGCCAACCTGTAAGATCTTTACCATTAAAAAGCTTTATGGGGCTTCCCCAAACAGGCGGCGTATTTCTTCTTAGAATGGGTGCCCTGGTAGCGGTCCATTTATAATTTTTACCATCGCTTGTAACTAAAGTTCCTGCTAATCCATCACCTTGTATGGAACCTTCAACCAAAAAATCATTATTACCGGGCTCCCATTGCGGCGGTATTGTAAAGCTCATTTTATTGCCATCATAATTAATCCTTGACACAGGACGTGCACTTCCGGAGATAAAAACAAACTGGCCTACCAGCATATGGGTTCCTGAATGACGGACCTCAAGCCAGGAAGGAAATTCTTTTCCTTCAGCAAACATGGTCATATCCCAACGCCCTTCAATAGAAACGCTGTCGGGCCTTTCAAAACGAAGATCACTAGCCTTTATTCCGGATGCAGAAAAAACTACTAAAAGAACCGGCATTACTATTTGCCGGGAGATTCGATTCAAAATAATAAATAAGCTTTTTTTCATATGGTTACCTTTTTTATCAAGGGGTTCAATTTACTTATAAAAAACTAATTTGGACTTTTACAAAGAAAATACTTTAAAAAAATCTTAGGGTGATCTTACAGATTTAAGTAAATGAATAAAGATTGCTTTGTAATATGTAATGAAACCTTTAACCCTATTGCACCCTGGTTAAATTATTTTAAATATTCCCATCATATACCCATTCCCAAACATTTCCATCTTCCTGGTCCCAAACTGTACCAGAAAGAATAAAATCATTTTTTTTTAATATGCTGACAGAAGCATTTACTTCTGGTAATGTACGGGCAGTTATAATAATTCCGGGATCCGCTTTTAATGCAATCATAACCAGCTGGCGGCACATTTTGGTTCCTATTCCCTTACCCTGGTGTTGTTTAAAAGTTCCGTATGCTATCTCAACTTTATTATCTTTTGGTTTTCCCTTAAAGCCAGCACTCCCTACAAATTCATTATTTAGTTTCACATAGTATCCGATCCAGGGTAACTCGTATCCCACTTTTGTATAAAAATCCATACTCGCCTGAAGATATTCTTTACAGCCAGCATGGGTTTCAAATTCACTATTTAGCCGTTTGTCCAGGGAGATGGGAAAAAATTCCATAAAAAATTGAATGAATAACAACTAAAGGAAACTGTAGCTTATTACCTCAAATATAATTATTTAAAGAAAGCAATTATTACATGTAGCTTCATGATATAGCCGGCACATTCCTTCTGACAATCATTGCCGGGAAAATATTCTTTTTCATTATACGGACAATGCAACCTTAAACATTCTTTAGTTTGATTACCTTCAATTTCGCTTCAAAAATATCAACTATGAATCGCATCATCCTTATTATAATTTTAACAGCAGGTCATTTTTTTTCCTGCCAGTCTCAAACGGCCCATCACGTCAAAGGAGACATGACCACGGCAGCGATAGATTTTATTCAACTTCTTTCGTCTGCTCAAAAAGAAAAAGCACTTTTTTCTTTCGATAGTGAAGAGAGGTATAACTGGCACTATGTTCCTAAAGAAAGAAAAGGCATTGCTTTAAGGGAGTTGACGGACAAGCAGCAAAAGGCAGGGTTTGATCTGCTAAGAACTGCACTTAGCGATACAGGTTTTACCAAAACTACTTCTATCATTCAGTTGGAGCTTGTTTTAAGAGAAGTCGAGAATCGACCGCCAAATGACGAATACCGTAACCCCGGGAAATACTATTTTTCATTTTTCGGCAATCCTGCTTCCGATGCCATCTGGGGTTGGAAACTGGAAGGCCATCATGTATCGTTTAATTTTTCCTCTGAAAATAACCTGTTGATGTCGGCCACACCCGGATTCCTCGGTAGTAATCCGGCCATTGTATTAGCTGGCCCCGAAAAAGGAAAACAGATCATGAAGGATGAATCTGAACTTGGATTATCACTGATCCATTCGCTGGATGCGGCCCAGATGAAACAAGCGATCATTCCCGGTTCGGCACCCGGAGAAATCATTACCGGCAACAGCCGCAAAGCCATGATCAATGAAATAAACGGAATTTCATATAAGGATCTGAAAAAACCACAGCAGCAGGTTTTTATGCAATTGCTCAGCCTTTATATCCATCGTTATACCCGCTTATTCGCGATGGGCATGATGGAAGAAATTAAATCAGCCGGAATAAATAATCTTCGTTTTGCCTGGGCCGGAGAACAACAAGCTGGCCCGGGTCATCCGCATTATTACCGCATACAAGGGCCTACCATTATTATTGAATATGATAATACACAGAACAATGCCAACCACGTTCATACCGTAATCAGGGATCTCAAAAATGATTTCGGGGGCGATGAATTACTGGAACATTATAAAAGGAACACACATGATAAATAAATTTTCTAACTAACTCCTGCGTTCAACAAATACTGGTTTTATTTGTCACTCAAACTTTCCTTCTTTTTTTGTAAGCTCAAAAAGACGGTCCAGTTTGGTTCCTGTTGCTTCTTCAAAAGCAGCCTGCATATCTTCAGGCTGCGGATGTTTATTTTTCCATTTTTCAAAATAATTATGAATAGCTAATTCCATTTTGTCGCGGCCAATTGCGGATTCCAGGATATACATCCATAAAGCTGTTTTTACATAAGAAATAAGTCCATATTCTTCGCTACTTTGAAATTGGTCAGCCGGGATATCCATTGCCGACTGCATGGGGATATTTTTTTCAATTGCATTATATATAACACCCAGAAATTCTTCGGCAGACATATCCTTCAATTCTTTTGGAATACCATCGCCAAAAATAGAATTGCTTCTGTATTTTTCTGCTTCATACCGAAATTGAAAATAAGTATTCAATCCCTCGTCCATCCAGGTATGTGCTCTTTCATTGCTGCCCAGCATACTCATAAACCAATTGTGACCTATTTCATGGGCAATAACGGCATCTAATGTTTCTACTTTTGCATCCGGACTTGTGATCAATGTAATCATTGGATACTCCATTCCACCACTTGAATTATTTTTTGGTCCTTCCACCACCTGCACCACAGGATAATCATACTCTCCTACCCACTCACTGTATTTTCTTACACCATCTTTTATATAATCAATGCTGTTATTCCAGATGGTATTGTTTTTATTATGATAATAAGAAAAAGCATCTACTTGTTTACCACCGGGCAGGCTCACCGTGTCATACTGTATCACAAAATCTTTATCAGCAAACCAGGCAAAATCAGGAACCTGGCTGGCAAAATAATTCAAGGTTTTGTTTCCTTTTTTACTTGCTGGAGTATAAAGTGAAGGCTTTCCACTTCTATCCAGAACATTTTTTACTCCTGTTTTCTTGTAAAGTTCGAGTTCCTCTTTTGTTTTTAATTCCCCTGTAGCTCCAACCACGTATTCAGAAGGAAGAGTAATACTTACTGAATAATCTGCATACTCACTGTAAAACTCACCCATATCCAGGTAGGGAAATTCATGCCATCCATTTTTATCATAAACAGCCGGTTTGGGGTACCACTGGCAAGCCATAAACTGTCCATCCGCATACCCGGATCTTGAAAAATAAGGAGGCAGCTTTACATTAAAAGGTGTAGAAATTGTAATAGAATCACCGGAAACCAAAGGCTTGTTTAATACCAATTTTATGATATCAATATATTGGGGGTTGGGATGCGGTTCGGTTCGGGCAGGCTGATCGTTTATTTTAAAAGCCATACCGTCGATAAAGCCGGAACCAATATTTTTCAATTTGACGGCATGGTCTTTATCATTCTTTATTTGCTGTATTAATGCGGTTGTTTCATTTTTATAGGCATTGGGCCATATATGAAACCAGATAAATTGGAGTTCGGAAGGAGAATTATTTTTATATACGATGGTTTCAAATCCTGTTATGGATTTATCTTTATCATTAAGTGTGGCTTTAATGTCGTATCGTAATTGCTGCTGCCAGTACGCCGACTGTGCTGATAAATGAATGCTGATTAAAAAACTGATGAATAGTGAAAATAGTTTCATGGGTTTTATAATTATTTTTAAAAATAGGAAAAGAAAAGGCATGAATATCAAATGCAGGCAGAATTATCAATTGTACAACATAATTGGGTATTTGTCTTCCTGGCTTGCTGTATAAAATCCCGTTTTTGAAAATATGGTTAAAGGAAACTCCTCAATTTTGTTTATGAAAGCTACTTTATGCCTGGTGGAATATTTTTTATTTCCTACTTCTTTTATTTAGTTTATATTTAAAAAGGCTTAATCATTATACATTGTCTCCGTATGGCCGCATATGAAATAGAAATTATTTTAAACCGTCAACTGGCAGATAGTTTTTTGATGCCGGTATTTATTATTGATCCATCCGGAAATCTTATTTATTATAATGAACCGGCGGAACAGGTTTTGGGAAAACGCTTTGATGAAACAGGTGAAATGCCTGTTGAAGTCTGGTCAACGATCTTTAAGCCCATGGATGAAGCCGGAAATTTATTACCGCCGGATGAATTACCTCTTGTTATGACTTTAAGAAATGCCACACCTTATCATAAATCATTTCGGATCCGGAGCCTTAACGGAAAACTTGAAAGAATTGCTCTCACTTCTTTACCCATTCAAAACAGGGCATCTAAATTTTTAGGAGCAGTCGCCATTTTTTGGGAATTAAAAGACCAATGAAAATCGCTATAAGGGGCGTTCGTGGTTCCATACCCACTTCCGGCCCCGAGACTAATTATTATGGAGGCAATACTTCCTGCGTCGAAGTAACAGCAGACGGTTGGATACTTGTCCTGGACGGAGGATCCGGCATGCGTCATACAGTTATGAGACCCAAGCCCGGCATCAACAGGGTTGATATTCTGTTAACCCATCTTCACCTTGACCATATCCAGGGATTGGGTTTTTTCAAACCACTTTTTAATCCGGCAATGGAAGTTCATATTTGGGGTCCTTCCAGCAATACGAGTTCATTACATTCAAGGCTTAGCCGATATCTCTCTCCGCCTTTGTTCCCGGTACATATCCGCGATCTTCCTTGTAAACTCACCCTGCATGAAGTGGGAAACAGTATATTCAACGTTGGTCCTTATACTATTCAATCAGGTTTTGTAATACACCTGGGCCCTACGCTTGGCTTCCGGATTACCAACCAACAATCCGTTTTTACTTATATCCCGGATCATGAGCCGGCTTTAGGCATTCAGGGTATTTTGAAAGATAAGAAATGGATATCAGGCATCGACCTGGCCGCAGGCGCTGATCTATTACTTCATGATGCACAGTATAGCCAGGAGGAGTATAAGGTTAAAACAGGTTGGGGACATTCCAGTATCGATGATGCTTTTCTTTTTGCTGCTCTTGCCGAAGTAAAACAGTTACTTCTGACGCATCATGATCCGGCGCATTCAGATATGGAATTAAATCAAATGCTCTGTGATATAAAAAATAAAAGCAATTATGCTTATAGTTATGGCATTGCAATGGAGGGAATGGAAATTGAAATCCCTTAACGTAAAGGATTTTTTTAACAAAATCAAAGGAATAAGCATTTAACTGCAACGATTTTGTTGGAGTATGTAAACATATAAAGGTCCTTATAACATTATCTGAAGCCGACCACAGAAAAAAACTTTCTCAAATATTTATCAGGGCTTTAACTTAGATACCAACCAGCTATTTAATTTTTCGGTTTGTTCAGGGTATGTCCAGTGACCGGTTTCCTGCGCAAGCAGTAATTCTTTTGGAGCAGAAATTACATTATACGCCGCATACATTGAAGTAGGCGGACACACTTCATCATTAAAACCCCAGCTGTACATTCCGGGAATTTTTATCAGCCTGGCAAAATTGACAACATCATAATATCCGGCAGTTTCAATTTTTTCCTTTTTATTATTAAAGTCAAGATTGTTTTTATCAAATAAATGTGGCCATCCGCCTGCACGGTTTTCAAGATAACCGGTAAGATCAGAAAGGGCCGGGTAAAAAGCTGCAAGAAATTTCACACGAGAATCGAGAGCAGCTGTAATAATTGACAATGCTCCGCCCTGGCTACCTCCTGTTACACCCAGATTTTTTCCATCATAGTGGGGAAGGCTTTCAATAAAGTCATTTGCCCGTACACAACCCAGGTACACCCGCTTATAATAATATCGGTCCTTATCATCGAGGTTATTGTTCCAATATCCGGAAAGAGCTCCGCTCATTAAGTTGTTATAAACTGACGGATCCAGGTTTACAGGTATACCGTGAATACCGATCTCTAAAGTAATAAAGCCTTTTTCAGCTGTGGCAATATCTCCAAAATAAGGCCGCACCCCGGCTCCCGGAACTTTTAGGATGGCTGGATATTTTCCTTCCTTTTTTGGAACACATAGAATACCATAGAGCCGTGTTCCCGGTTTGTAATTTTGAATATTTACGTGATAGACATTTATATTTTCAGTGCAACGTTCGGGAAGTAAAGTCATCCTTGCATCAAGAGGAATTCGCGCAAGTTCCACTTTAGCCCGGTTCCAATAACCAACAAAATCAGCCGGGTTGTCAATGGTAGATTTTATTAAATGCGGATCAAAAGCTGCAGTACCTAAACCCCGGTATGATTTATTATTTATTGTCGCTGTTACAATACAACGAAGAAATCCTGGTGTTTTCATGGTGCCCCCATCAGCAATATATGTTCCGCCGGAAAGGGTAAGTGAATCCTTTTTCACGGCATCCATTTTCTCCGGACCAATTGTATATTTAATTGTAGCATTTTTTATCGCATTACCATTTTGCAAAACAGTTATATTAAATTTCACTTTTTCACCCGGTGTATAAATCCAGTTTGTATGATCCGGAGCCACAACTACTTTTATAAATTGCTCTGAAGGCTGGGCACAACTAAGAAGACTGAAGCCGATTGCAAAAAAAATAAAAACGGTATGAATTCCTTTTTTAAAATAGTATGATTTCATAAAATCCAATTTTGCGGGAAAGTACATAAACAATATTGGAATTCCGGAGAGAAATTCAATCAACAATAATATTTGACGAACGTGCAATAATTTCGATTGTAACTGGCATTATCCTTCCCGGAAGGTCATAATCATTTTTTATCCTTTAGCCAAACCACTTTTAGTTCTGCTTCATGATGTTCGCCTATTATTTCTTTATATAGATCAGGACGCCTGGCATTCAGATACCGGCGACCGCCGGCCTGGCCGATTTTATCGGGAGTAATCGTGGCTGTAACAATACTGTCATCAAGTGTCCGGCATTCGGAAAGAATATCGCCAAACGGATCTATTATCATGGAACAACCATTTTTTAACTGGTCGTCATCCATTCCGATTGCATTGGAAAAAACTACGTAAATACCATTATCATAGGCTCGTGAAGGCAGCCATTTCATCAACCAACTCCTGCCCTTCATACCATCAAATTCCAACCTTAATGAAGTAGGATCGGCTTCGCGGTTGATCCAAAGAGCAGGATCTACAAAACCAGCCCCGGGCCGGGTAGATGGTGTGCACATGGTTACGTGAGGCATAAATAAAATATCGGCACCTAATAATGTAGTTGCTCTTACATTTTCTATAATGTTATTGTCGTAACAAATTAAAATGCCGCATTTCCATCCCATAATAACAAAAACAGTATAAGAATCGCCGGCTTTTAAATGGGGGTTTATAAATGGATGTATTTTTCTGTGTTTTGCCACTAAGCCGTTTTTATCTACACATACATATGCTTTAAACAGATTATCATATTCGTCTTTTTCAAAAAGACCAGCCAGTAAAACAATATTATTTCTTCCTGCAATTTCCGCCAGCTTCAAAATACTTTCACCCTGGGGTATCTGTTCTGCCAGATCAAGCATTTGCTCTTTTGAAAGATGCCTGGCAAAAGTATAACCCGTTACAGAACATTCGTGAAAAGCAATTACATCAGAGCCCTCTTCTGATGCGAGGCGGGAAAGACGATCTATAACAGAAAGGTTGTACTGCTTATCCCCACTTCTGTGTTCAAATTGTGCTGTCGATATTTTTATCTTGTCCATTATGATTAATCAGAAAATGAAGGTACTTTTTTGTATTAGTTCCAGGGAAGAAATTTATCAAATGATGGCACAAAGAAAAACTAAAATAATATAAAAATATCCAGTAGCTATTATCACTATTGTTTATTAAAACATAGTTAGTGGCCTTCAGTTGGACACGGGTACCTGTTCAGATGGATTTTTCCATGGCAGGGAAAAAGAAAAGGTAGAGCCGTCATTTACTTTACTTTTTACTTCCAAAACGCCATGGTGCTCTTTAATAATTTCGGAAGAAATATATAAACCAATGCCCAGGCCTTGTGAAAATTTATCGGTTTCTACTCTATAGAAGCGGTCAAATATTTTGTTTTGATTTTCATCTGCCAGGCCGATTCCAAAATCAGTTACCGAAACAATCACCTGGTTTTCTTTTCGGGTTCCACTAATAATAATTTCTTTGTTATCCGTAGAATACTTTACTGCATTACTAACCAGGTTCATCAATACTTGTTCCAATCGTTCCGGATTTCCTTTAACATAAAGATGGTTATCTGATTGAACCTCTATATTAAAAGGCTTATACATGTGCTTACTATCCTCGGCACAGTTTTTTAAAAGGCCGGCGAGGTCAAAAACCTGGGTTTCGAATTTTAATTTACCCGCCCTGATCTTACTTACATCGAGCAGGTTATTGATCAGGTGTTGAAGTTTATTGATTGATTCGTTTGCTTTAGAAACGTACAACGAAACCGGATCCGGTAAAGATGTTTGCCTGCCAATCAACTGAACATAACCTTTCAGGCTCGATAGCGGCGTTTTCAATTCATGACTGGCCATGCTCATAAAAACATCCTTTTTTTCCATTTCCCTTTTTTGATCTTCAATGTCGATAGAAGTACCGAACCAGGCTATAATTGCTCCAGACTCATCCCGAAAAGGTTCGCCTTTACCAAAATGCCACCTGAAGGTATTGTCTGAAGCTCTCCTGATTCTATATTCAAATTGAAACCCTGCTTGCCTTTCCAGGGCTTCTTCCCAGGCTTTTATTGTTGGTTCATAATCGTCAGGGTGCAATACCTGACGGGATCCGCTTCCAATTGATTCTTCAAAATTAAGACCGGTATATTCAAACCATTTATTGTTGAAATAAACTCCGTTTCCCATCGCATCTGTTGTCCATACCATCACAGGAATATTATCGGCCAGGAATCGGAAATGTTCCCGGCTCAAAAACAGGTCGCGGGTTCTTTCTTTCACTATGTCCTCTAATTCCTCGTTCATTTTATCTGCCTGCAACCTGGCCTCCTCCAATAATTCATTTTGTTGCTTCAACTGGAGTTCTGTTTCTTTTTGCGCGGTCAGGTCTGTAAGAATGATACTCAGCGCTCTGCCTTCATCCAGTTCCAGAGAGGTAATTGATAAAAGAAAAGGAGTTCTTTTATTGTTTTTCTTTTTTAATTGTATTTCGCCTTTACTATCAGATTGCCATCCTTTACTTTTTAACTCATTAAAATATTCCAGGAATTCTGCGGGCACAAAATCGGTAAAGTTCATTCCGATCACCTTGGCAAGGGGAATATCTACCATGGAAGCAAACTGGGAATTGCTGTAAAGGATGATGCCGTTTTTATCAAGGGTTACGGCTCCTTCTTTCATTTTTTCTATAAAAACCCGGTAGGTCTGATCAGCACTTTTTAATGTATAAAGCTGATGACCTTTTTCGTGCTTTACCACGAGGGCATCTACCTGGCCTGTCCTTATAGCATCAATAGCATCCTGGGCTTCCTGTAACTGGATCCGTAATTCTTCGATCTCCAGCTGTAGTTCCTCATTCTTTTTTGCTGACATGATTATCCAACATTTATTCCCAAACTCTTCATTACCTTTTCTTCGTTTGACATATCTCCGATCAGCCTGCGTTCGGGTAAGGGAAGTTTCCTTATTAATAACGGAAGTGCAATAATGTCCACACTTGTGGCAACCTGAGGTTGCTGGTATACATCAATTATCTGCAAATCGTACTTCGATTTCATATACTTATCAAAAAGAATTTTAAGGTTGCTGATTGCCCGGGAGGAATTGGGAGAAGCACCTGTTATATAAAGTTTAAAGATTTGGGGGTCTTTGGTTTCGATAGGGTCGTCAAAACCAGTTCCGGTCTGCTTTCTCATATTATTTGTTTTACAGGACGGATATTTAAACCAACCAGCACTTTTTCCTCATTGGACAAATCTCCGATAATCTTCCTTATAGGTTCAGGCACTTTTCGTACCAAAGTAGGAATGGCAAAAATCTGGTCACCTTCAGCAAGCTGAGGATGCACTAATAAATCAATTACTTCAATTTTATACTGGCCTTTCAAATGGGTCTCGCAGTATTTTTTCAAATTCTTTAATGCCGCAATGGACTTAGGTGTTTTACCAGCTACATACAACCTGAGTTCCCATGTTTTTTCTTGTTTAGCCATGTTTATCTGGTGGTCTGTTTTGATGTTTTTTCAACTTTATTTTTTAAATTTTTTGATTGGGCAGATCCTATTTCCTTTTCTTTTTCTTTTTCTTTTCTTGCAGATCCTATTAACACACCTTCTGGTCCTCGCCAAACGTCGATCAGATCTAAGCCATGGGAGGTGATTACAAATTCTCTGACTTCCTTTGAATGAGGCATTCCTCTTGATTTCATAATATATAATGCCCGGTTACGTTCACCCCTTGATTCTACATCCCTTACCAATATCCAGGCATCAACCAGGGATGATACATTTTCATCAATATGCTCGGTAGTACCACTATTTAATGCAGTCAAGCATTAGCGTAATTCCTTCATTTTGTAAATGATCGATCATCCGGAGCAACATGGAGTTTACTTCGGTAATGAGGCCTACAGTAACCAGGTTAGTAATAGGATCCAGGATGACGGTAGTGGGTTTAAATTTTTTAACCAGTTTATAAATATTCGAAAGATGCATTTCAAGCCCATACAAACCCGGGCGAAAAGAATGAAATTCAAGCAGGCCCTTTTGAACGTGTTTGTCAAGGTTCATTCCTATGGACCGCATATTCCGGATTATTTGCTGAGGTGATTCTTCAAAGGCGAAAAACATACACTTCTCTTTTCGCTGGCAGATTGCATTTGCAAAGGAAGCGGCAAGGCTTGTTTTACCGGTACCGGCGGATCCAGACACCAGGATACTGCTGCCCTTATAAAATCCTTTTCCTCCAAACATTTCATCAAGCGATGGAATACCTGTACTTACCCGTACCGAAGACACTTTTTTATCAAGCTTTAATGAGGTGACGGGTAACACAGTGAGACCCTCTTCATCAATTAAAAATGGATATTCATTGGTACCGTGGAAGGATCCCCGGTACTTTATTATTCTCAATCGCCGCGTTGATATTTGATCCACAATCCGGTGATCAAGTAAGATCACACAATCCGATACATATTCTTCCAATCCATTCCTCGTTAAAGTTCCATCGCCCTTTTCCCCCGTAATGATTGCCGTTACTCCTTTTTCCTTGAGCCAGTGAAAAAGCCTTCGTAATTCTGCCCTCAGAATGGCCTGGTTATCTAATCCTCCAAACAGATTTTCAATTGTGTCCAGAACTACCCTTTTAGCACCGATACTGTCAATGGCATGACCGAGCCGGATAAACAAACCGTCCAGGTCAAATTCACCAGTCTCCTCTATTTCGCTGCGATCAATATGCACATGATCGATCCTTAATTTTTTTTCTTTCTGGAGCTTGTTTAAATCAAATCCAAGAGAAGCCACGTTTGCAGATAACTCCTCTGCTTTTTCTTCAAAGGCCATAAACACACCCGGCTCCTTGTAGAGCATTGCACCTTTTACAAGAAATTCTATTGACATCAACGTTTTTCCACATCCGGGCCCGCCGCAAATAAGCGTGGGCCTTCCCTTGGGTAATCCGCCCTCCGTAATTTCATCCAAGCCATTGTTTCCCGTCAATGTTTTAGGTAGCGTATTCATACTGTATAAAACCCGGTAAGGTGATTTTTATATTTTTTAGTGATTTTTCAATATCAAATTGAAAATAAATTATTTCCCGGAAAAATCAGATTCCCATATTGTAATTCGAAAATATTTTTTATTAACTGATTCCGAAATGTATATTTCATCTTCTGTGAAGGTAAATGCAGAAAGCGCTGCCTGGTAATAAGCAAAGATAAAGTTAATTGCATTTGGCTTTGATTTACTTCCTTATTCTTAACCCGGGAGCTATATCCAATTTCATTAATTGATATTAAGTAGAATTCGTCATTAATCCTTATTAATTTCTCTTTACATCAGAAAATACATTTTCAAATAATTCATTAGCTTAGCCAGTATATTATCAGAGCCAATTTTCAGCTCTAAATATTTGATGGCTTCGGAAATATTCTCCATAATTTCCAACTGATGCCAACAGTTAAATTTACTTATGCACTCAAAAGATTCTTTCCCGGCTTGAAAGATACAGCAGCAAAAGGAATGGTCCTTTCTGAAGTTCTAAGGGAAATGGAATCCATTTATCCCGGTATTTGCAATTATATACTCGATGAGCAGGGAAGCCTGCGCCGGCATGTAAATATTTTTATAAACGGATCGATGATTCCGGACCGTACAAAAATGAACGCCAGCCTTGCCGAAAAAAGCGAGATCCATATTATACAGGCATTGTCCGGAGGATAATTGATCGCAATTTTAATTCTGAAATAAATATTAGATAAAAAATAAACTCTTAAATGAAATCAACCATTCTCTTAGGCACAAGAAAAGGTTTTATTAGCTATCAATTCAGAAATGGACGATGGCAGTCAGAAAATCTGTCATTTGAAGGCATTCCTGTTTCCATTGCCTATGCGGATTCAAGAACTGGTAGCTGGTGGGCTTGTCTTGACCATGGGCATTGGGGCGTTAAACTTCATAGGTCCAATGACAGAGGAATCACCTGGGAGGAAATAGCTGCTCCTGCTTATCCGGAAGGCGAAGAAATTAAAGATGGAATTCCGGCTACCACCAGGTATATATGGGCTATGACCCATGGAGGCCAAAATTATCAGTCAAGAATATGGATAGGAACCGACCCCGGAGGTTTGTTTAAAAGTGAGGATGCAGGGAATAGTTTTCAGCTGGTGGAATCATTATGGAATCATCCTACCCGAAAAGAAGGATGGTTTGGTGGCGGCCGTGATCAGCCGGGTATTCATTCGGTGGTGGTAGATCCCCGAAATGAAGATCACATTCATATCGGCATAAGTTGCGCCGGTGTATTTGAAACTTTTGACGCAGGTAGTACATGGGAAATTCGCAATAAGGGATTAAAAGCAGAATTTCTTCCGGATCCTGACACCCAGACTGGCCACGATCCGCATATCCTTGTTTCTGCTCCTGCTAATCCGGATGTGCTCTGGCAACAAAATCATTGCGGCATTTTCCGCTCCGTTGATGGAGCAAAAACCTGGCAGGATGTAGGGGTGCCTGAAGGCCCAGCCAATTTTGGTTTCGCAATTGCAGTTGCTGAAGATAATCCTGACCAGGCCTGGGTAGCGCCTGCCAACAGCGACCTCACAAGAACTGCTATCCAGGGAGCCCTGTGTATTTGCCGTACCGATGACGGAGGTAAATCCTGGAAACCCTTCCGGAAAGGATTACCCCAGGAAAATTGTTTTGATATTGTATACCGGCATGCGCTGGCACTCACCGGGGATTCACTAACCTTTGGCACCACAACAGGCAATTTATTTTTCTCACCAGACCGCGGTGAAAGCTGGCAGGTAATTAATAATTATTTACCCATGGTGTACTCAGTTCAGTTTGCCGATTAAATTATTACAGGAAATTCGTTTTAAGTAAATGAAAAGGGTATAAAAGTACGTTTCTGTATGGCTTGTGCAACAAAACTTGATGTAGTTAACGAAATAGAATCACGAGGATTTGAATTGGAATTTATGGGGGTACCATTAACAGAGATTCTTAAAAAAGATGGAAAGTTGTTAACTATATAATCTACGATATTAATATAGGAGATTATATCATAGTTATAATTAGACTAGTATTAAAAATGATGGTATCTATCAAAAGTAGATGTATCTACAGGAAATATCCTATGTGATAATTATAGTGAAAGTGAAGTATAATAAGGAATCATAGATGGAAATACTATGTAACTTGCGAAAGAAAGGGTTCATGATGAACAAGAAAATATTATTAATTCATTCTACAAATTTAGCATCCGTTGAATATGCTTATGCTGGAAGAATACCTGCGGGTATGGATGTGCTATTTTTGGCGGGAGCCTGTCCAATTAATAAAGACGGAGAAGTGCCTAATTCAAGTGATTATAGTTTTCAGGCGAAATTATGTATGGAGAATTTGAAAGAAGCATTGAAGGAGTGTGGTGCCACATTGGACGATATCGTATATACAAGAGTCCTCGTAGCATCTCAAAATAGGACAGATTTGGTAACCGCTTGGAATATTATAAGAAAAGAATTTGGTAGTCATGATGTACCAAGTACCTTGTCTGGAGTTACAGTTCTAGGATATACCAATCAATTAGTGGAAATAGAAGCTGTAGCAGCAATAGAAAATCTTACGAGTTAATAATAAGAATTTTGAGTTATTATTTTTCACCCCCAAATGTTCTTAGTTTTGAGTTTTTACCTTATAGAAATATGATTACAGAAATTTATACTGATGAATTGAAACATGCATCTAAACGGAATTATTTATTTGCAGTCAATTGGATATAAAGATAGGTACAGTGCGTCCTTAGGGGACGCCTTTGTTTTTTTATCCTCCATTTATCTAATTTATCATCCTACAAAAGCAAATAGTAATATTGTTATATCTTTAGAAATTGTGATAAAATAGTTTTAAGATTTTAACGAAGGCGGGATAATATGATTCAAGATAAGGGCTAAGAATATTTAACAATGTAAACCACAGAGCGGATTTCAGTCTTCTGGATGGCAGCAAACTATCAATGAAACAATAACAAGAAATTCCAAAAGATAATAAGAAATATGCCCGCTACTTTCACCATGTAGCGGGCATTTATTTTTTAAAAAGAAAATAATTATATGCTTTCAGTATATTTTTTAAAGTTGTCAAGAATGGCTTGCCAGCCACCTTTTTGCATTTCAACAGAATTTGTATTTTCTGCTTCAAAGCTTTCAACAACCTTCGTTTTATCATCCAGTGAACTAAAAGTAATGTTCACTTTTCTTCCGTCACCCATTGTATATTCTATGTAATCATTTTTTCTTACCACATCATAAACTCCTGCAAAATCAAAGCCCATGCTACCGTCTTTGGCTTCCATCCTGGAATTAAAATTTCCGCCTTCCCTTAAATCATTTTCAGCACGAGGTGTATGCCAGTCGTCCGATGCAAAGCTCCATTGTGTGATGTGTTCAGGCTTGGTCCAGCATTCCCAAACTTTTTCTATGGGAGCATTAATAATGCTCTCTACTGTGATGGTTGTTTTTTCCTGTGTATCCATTTTGATTAATTTATAGTTACTATTTTTTTTTACAAGGTAAAATTAGATTACTCATCACAAAAATCAGCAGTGGTAAAGCGACAATTTAACGGGCTGTTTGCGACAGGTGGAAAAATGATTCATTGATTTTCCTGGTTTATACATTTTTGTGGTTATTGTAGATTGAAATTTCTGAGGATTTCATTTCTAAATAATATTCACGGAATTTGCCGTTTTTATCTTTCAAATTAAGAGCTTTATAATACAGGTTTTAAAACCCAAGTTATGAGTAATTTACCTCTCGCCCGATTTTTGCAAAGCACCAACCTGGTTTCGTCAATAACGGCGGAAGAAATAGCCGGATGGTTTAGCCAAAAGCTTATCAGCAAGAATCATTTTTTTTTGCAGGAAGGTAAAATTGCAAACGAATATTTATTCCTGGAAAAAGGATTTATGAGAGCCTTTGCTTTTAATACAGACGGCCATGATATTACCACTAATTTTTATTCAGAAAACCAGGTTGTCTTTGAAGCATCTTCTTTTTTTAACCGCAACAGGTCAAAAGAAAATATTCAGGCAATGGAAGACTGTACGGGTTGGTTTATCAATTATGAACAACTCAATAATTTGTTCCATACTCTTCCTGAATTCAGAGAGTTTGGCCGTTCTGTATTAGTAAAGGGACTTACCCAACTTAAAACAAGAATGCTTTCTTTAATCACGGAAACTGCCGAACAACGGTATGACAACCTGATAAATACCAGGCCGGAAATTTTTCACCGCGCACAATTAAAACATATTGCCTCCTACCTGGGTATTACGGATACTTCGCTGAGTCGTATCCGAAAAGAATATTCAAAAAAATAATCCTTCTTATCATTTCTTGTCAATTGCTAAGTGCAGGCAGGTATTTGGAAACTTACCTTGCATTATCATTTAAATTAATCAGCCATGGAAAAATTCCCAATTTATATTGACATTGCTTTTGTGGTTACTACCTTGTTGACTGTTTATCTTTTTTATAAGGCTTCGGGTAAATCAGGAATAACCTTATATATATTAGCAGGCTGGCTTTTGTTACAGGGTATAATTGGCCTATCAGGTTTTTACACAAATACTAATGTTACACCACCCCGGTTTCCTTTGCTAATTCTTCCACCCCTTGTTTTCATAACCGCCCTGTTTTTTACAAAACCGGGAAGGCGTTATATAAACAACCTGGATACGAAAACATTGACCCTTTTGCACAGCATCCGGGTACCGGTAGAGTTAATACTTTTTGGATTATTTGTTCATAAAGGCATTCCCCAACTGATGACCTTTGAAGGAAGAAATTTTGACATTTTTGCGGGATTGACAGCTCCTCTTATCTATTATTTTGGATATGTAAAAAACAAATTGTCATCCGGATTTTTGCTTGCCTGGAATGTCATTTGCCTTTTACTGCTGATCAATATTGTAACAAATGCTATTTTATCAGCACCATTACCATTCCAGCAATTTGGTTTTGATCAACCCAATATTGCGCTGCTTTATTTTCCGTATGTCTGGTTACCGGCAGTTGTAGTACCCATTGTTTTGTTTTCGCATCTTGTAACTATAAGATATCTGTTGAAAAACAAAAAACAACTACGAGTTGAAAAACAAGTTTTAAAATTGACAACCAGGGAAGCTGTTACGAATAATTCTTAAACAGTATTTAAAAACAAACTTTGAAGATTTTGAAACAATCATTAACCGCAGCCAGATTAATTTGCTCAATTACGATTTAAAGTTAAATATCAACAAGGCAAGCTATTAATTAACGGAGAATATAAGTAACGCCATTAACATTCTGGCGGTATGAACCAGACTTCAGGGATCCGCCCTGTCCTTTTGGATCAAGCGATGTACCCCAGTTATAGGCTATATTACCTATACTTTTTATTTTTCCTTTTACCAACTTATCATCAAATGAAGAGTGATAAAGTATGCGGGAATTGCTTACTGATTTTAATTTACCCCTTAACGCTTCGTCTTCAAAGGAAGAATAATATTCCAATACATACTTTACCGGCCAGTTTTAATTTTCCTTTAAAAGCCGCATTTTCAAAATGAGTATAATAATCGAGTCCCGCGGATCCGATAGATTTCACCTTTCCTTTTTTAATATCAGTTTCCAAAGGGCCATAATAAGTAATAACACATGTACCGATACTTTTTACTTTGCCCCTGGATATGGTGTCTGCTTCCGGACCATAATAATCCACTCTTCCCGGGTAAGCTTGCAGTTTAGGGGCAAAATAATTATCTGATCTTTCTGATCTCAGTTCTGTCCCCCACTCCATCACTTTGCCATCTTCTGAAATGCGTAGCAATACGCCCTGGTCGGTAATAAAAGTAAAATAAGAAAGGGTGGACGCCCCTGAAAATGTAATCTGTCCTAATTGCTGGGAACTGGCAACGATTGCAATAAAAAACAATAGCAACATAGATAAAATCTTCTTCATATTATTTAGTCTTGAACTAAAAGTATAGAATTCCTTCGGGAACTGCAATACGCTTCTCCGGGTAGCATCAAAAAAAGTTCCCGATCATGCACGGGAACTTTTTCTAAAAAATTTTAGCTACTCTATTTTGACGCGGCATTTATGGAAGCCCGGTCAAGGTACATGATGACCTGGTCTATTTTATCATTTCCGTCAAAGTGCATATCCGCATGAATCCATTGTGTCATGGATTTACCGTTTTTATATTTGGCATATGTTTGATACCAGGATAATAACCAAATGCCGGGGGCTTCTATACTCTGTGGCGCATTAACCTTAATAGGAAGAAAGATCTCATTGCTGAAAATAAGTGAGTCAATGATGTCCGTTCTTCTTTTTTTCCAGTATTCGGTAATTGCAGCTTTACCTGAGAGACTGTCGCCATTATTAAAGCTGTAAACAGCATTATCAGCAAAATAAGACATCCATCCCTCTATATTTCCTGCTGATAAATCGCTAATAGCTTTTTTGCCTAATTCGCTATACTTAATATCGGCGAATTCTGCAGGAGCACTGGCTTTTGTTTCGGTTCCTGAAGAAGCAGAAGCCGCATCATTATCAGCGGTTTTTTCGTTGGTGCAGGCAATAAAGATCACAATTGCCCAAAAAGAGAAAATCAATTTTTTCATAAAAAATTTAGTTTTGGTTTAAAAATATAGATCCCGGCCGGGTATTGATTAGCAAGCAATCACGGGGTTGGAGAAGGAGGCGAAAGCTATGCAATATTTGTAAATGTGACAAATCCGGTATTCTTCGGGGTATTCAGCCTAACTGCACAATTAAGTATCGTATCAAAATAATGCTGCCTGCTTTTTTCAATCAATGGCTTTACCTGTTATTATTCATCTATCCCAAAAAGGAAATGGAAACACTTTTCATTTGTTTATTTTTTATTGTTTTTAGCCAGATCATTTTCACGGCTGGGCCCGCCATCGGGCGGGATAGATCTTTTCATGATTAGTATATTCCGATATTCTTACTGTTAGCCAGGGTAATAACCTTAAATATTAATCAGTCAATTTTCAATCCTCAGTTTGAAATATGAATAATTTTTGAAGAGATAATGGCGTAGTTGATCCATTGCATTTTAGTGAATGTCCCTGGTAGATTTACGGCAGTTAAATTGAAAATATACGCAGGCATATTAAACAGGCTTATATTATCGTTATTCCTGATACCACCCAGAATCCAATATCAACCACCTGTCTATGAATAAATTTTACGCCGTATTTATTCCATTTCTGATCATTTCAAAAAGCTTGCTTGCCCAGGTTAATGTTAAACCTGTTGAATTACCTGATGCCCGCTACCAGTTTATTAATAAAACTTCCGGAGAAAAAGTAAACCAATATTTGTGGAATGAGACGGAACCATTTGTAAACGGATTTGCAAAAGTAGCCAGTGGGCGAAACTGGGGATTTGTTGACAAATACGGCCAACCGGTAATAAAAGCAAAATATCAATCTGTCCGCAATTTCATAAACAAACTGGCAGCAGTAAAACAAAATTCAAAATGGGGCTTTATAGATGAAAAAGGAATAACAATCATTCCTTTTGATTACGATATAGTCTATGATTTTAAGGAACAGGTTACAGCAGTTTACAAAAACAACAAATGGTTTCTTATCAACAGAAAAGGGACCATCATTAAGCCGTTGGATATTGAAATTTTCTGGGGTTTTAATAATGGGATAGCCAGGATCAGCCACAAGGAACGATCAGGAAAAATGGATTTACGGGGTAACATAATCTCACTTGAGCCGGAGCAAAAAAACCTTGCAAAAAAAACCCGTTCTGTTGCTTACCGTAGTCCATCCGTATTAGCTGCACCCTGCCCGGCCAACATAGATTTTGAACAAGGCGATTTTACAAACTGGAATAGTTATATCGGTACAGTTGCAGCCGTGGGAACAGATAATGTCATTACAGTTAATCCTTCTCCACCAACGGCAAACAGGCATGAGATTTATGCGGCATCAAATCCTTCCGCCCTGGACCCCTATGGATTATTTCCTATTAACCCACCGGATGGAAGTGGCTTTCGCTTTGAAGCTAGGTAATAATGTAAATGGTGCAGAAGCAGAAAGGGTAACATACCAGATCGATGTTCCTGCTAATTCAATAGATGCATCCATAACCTATCGTTATGCAGTGGTTTTCCAGGACCCGGGTCACCTGGTTTATCAGCAGCCAAGATTCAGCGCCAAATTGCTGGATGTGCAAACAAATACTTATTTGCCCTGCGCATCTTATGAATATGTTTCAGATGCTGCCTTACCCGGCTTTTATAATTCTACTATTGACGATTCCGTAAAGTGTAAGACCTGGGCATCTGTTTTTATTAACCTGAGTGCCTATGCCGGCCGCACATTGATCCTGGAATTTACTACAGCAGATTGTACAAGGGGTGCCCATTGGGGATATACTTATGTGGATGTAGGCGATTGTAATATCACAGCCGATATCGAATATCAATGCAATCCCAGCATGGCTACATTAAGCGGCCCTCCCGGTTTTGAGTTTTATAACTGGTGGGATAATAATTATAATTCATTACTTGGCACAGGACAGAATGTAATATTAACTCCGGCCCCAACCCTTCAATCAACAATACATGTGGAAGTGGTACCGGCTAATGGTGCGGGATGCAGTGATACACTTGATGTATTGATTACCAATAGCACACCAACAGCTAATGCGGGGCCTGATAAAACAATTTGTGCCGGCGTTCCTGTAAGCATCGGAACTCCGGGTGTTACGGGCAATACCTACTCATGGTCACCATCCAATTCTCTTTCCAATCCTAACATCGCTACACCTATTAGCACCATTACTGATTCCATTACTTATATACTTACCGTAACTAATATTGCCAATGGATGCAGCGTTCAGGATACCGTTAATATTTTTGTTAAGCCCAAACCAACTGCAGAATTTGATCCTGGTACAAATCAGTGCTTAACAGGCAATCTCTTTACTTTCAAAAATAATTCAACAGTTGATTTACCCTACAACTGGAGTTTTGGAGATGGCGCTTCTTCCACTGATACAAATCCTGTTCATAGCTATACGCTGGCACAAACCTATGCTGTAAAATTGGTTGTAACCGGCGGTAACGGATGTAATGACAGTATTACACATTCGATCACTGTTAATGAAAGTCCTGTAGTGATAGCAAGTGATGATGTCACTCTCTGCAGGGGCAGTTCTGTGGCTTTAAACGCCTCCGGAGCACAATCGTATGAATGGATTCCTGATCAATATTTAAATTGCGTCAATTGTCCTAACCCTGATGCGACTCCTCCTGTAACAACTACCTATATTGTAAAAGGAACTAATAGCGCAGGTTGTTCTGCATTTGACACTATTGCTATTACCGTTTTTCAACCTATACAAGTAAACGTTTCATCAGATAGTACGATTTGTGAAAAACAAATAGTTCAACTTATGGCTGGTGGTGCCACATCTTATTTATGGTCGCCCGCTCAGTATTTAAATAATAATACCATAGCCAGTCCAATCGCTACTCCCGACACAACAACCCGATTCCGCGTGGTAGGTTATGATGCAAATAATTGTTTTACTGATACAGCCTATGTTACAATTACGGTTAATCCAAATCCAATTGTACAATTTGATGCGGGCCCGGATCAATGTTTGACAGGCAACCGGTTTACATTCACCAATAACTCTTCGGCCGGGTTTACTTACAACTGGGATTTTGGTGACGGAGATTTTTCTACTCAAACAAACCCGGTACACAGTTATTCCCAACAAAAGACTTATACAACAAAACTGATTGCAAGCGATGCTATTGGCTGCAAAGACAGTATTTCACACGATGTTACGATACATCCAAACCCTATAGTTAGTTCGGGTATGGATCTTACTGTTTGCCGCGGAAATAGTGTACAATTAAGGGCTGCAGGCGCCCAATTTTATGAATGGACCCCAGCCCTGGATCTGAGCTGCAGCGATTGCGCAGACCCGTTTGCCAGTCCGCTCACCAATACAACTTATATAGTAAAAGGATCAAACAGTGATGGCTGCCCGGCAAATGATACAATTAATATAACTGTTTACCAGCCTATCCGGATAAATGTTTCACCTAATGCTACTATTTGCGAAAAGGAAACAGTGAATCTTTGGGCAAACGGGGCTGTCTCCTATAAATGGTCACCAGCCCAGGGATTGAGCAGCACTGTAGTTGCCAACCCTATAGCAACTCCGGCAGCAACTACCCAATACAGGGTAATTGGTTACGATGGAAATAATTGCTTTACTGATACAGGCTATGTAACCATAACAGTAGACCCGAAACCAACAATAGAACTGGGTCCTGATCTCACTTTACCAACAGGAACGATTCATCAACTGAACCCTAAAACAACAAATGGCCCTATCATTTCCTGGCAATGGACACCCGGCACCGATCTTAGTTGCAGTAAGTGCCCCGACCCATCAGCAACAGTAAAAAAAGAAATCACTTACCAGGCCGTAGTCAGAAATGAATATGGTTGTTCCGCTACCGACTCCATTACCATCAGAACATTCTGTGATGACACGCAAATCTTTATTCCAAATGCATTTTCACCAGACGGAGATGGCGTCAACGATATATTAATGGTAAGAGCAAAAGGAATTGAAATAGTTCGCTCCTTCCGCATATTCACCCGATGGGGAGAATTGGTATTTGAAAAAAATAATTTCTCTCCAAATACTCCCTCTTTTGGATGGGATGGTAAAATAAGAGGACAAACTGCTCCGGCTGAAGTGTACATATATACAGCAGAAGTGACCTGCGATAATTTGCAGACCTATACATTTAAAGGCAACGTATCCATATTAAAATAAAACCCACCCCTATGAGATCAACTTTACTTAGTGCTTATTTGATCATTGCCCTGTTCTGTTGCTTAAATGCCGGTGGGCAGCAGGATATAAATTACTCGCAATTTTATGAATTGCCTTTATTGAGAAATCCGGCCCTGGCCGGCATCTTTAACGGGAATGTGAGATTTAGTGCAGGCTACAGAAATCAATGGGAAAGCATAACCACTCCTTACAGAACCATGGCGTTGGGAGCGGAAATGAAATTTTTCAAAGGATTCACTAAGGGTGATTTTATAACTGCCGGCTTACAGGTTACCAATGATGTAGCGGGCGATTCAAAGTTGAAAAGAACCCAATTATTTCCGGTAGTGAATTATCATAAATTATTAAATGAAGAAAGCAGTACCATGATTGCAGTTGCCTTTATGGGTGGACCTGTCAGTGAAAGTTTTGATCCGGGTAAATTGCGTTTTGATGACCAGTTTGTTAATGGATCATATAGTTCATCCAATCCAACCAGCCAGACTTTTTCAAATACAGGTTTTACCTATATAGATGCATCAACAGGAATAAGTTTCAGCAGTTTTATTAATGACAATGCTAAATTTTATTTTGGTGCCGGCTTATATCATTTCAACCGGCCTTCTTTATCGTTTATGGCAGACAATGAGATCAGGCTGAATAAAAAATGGGTTTTTAATACCGGACTCTCAGCATATACTAGCACCTATGACCGTGTGGTTTTTTATGCTGATTATTTTATGCAGGGCGGTGACCGGCTGGCCCAGGGAGGATTTTTATATACGCATAATTTTGATCATACCGGTGACGAGGCACGGTTGTCTTTATCCGGCGGTGCCGCCTATCGCTGGAAGGATGCTATGATCCCCGTAATAAAAATAAATACCAATAAACTGAGCATCGGGTTAAGTTATGATGTCAATACAAGCAAACTTAAAACAGCTTCCTACTACAGGGGCGGCTTTGAACTCACCTTATCCTATATCGACTTATGGAGCGGTAAAAACAGTGATGCCGCAAAAGTGGATTGCCCGATAAACATTTGGTAAGATTATTCTATCCTGTCTGATCTATACATTCATTAAGAAATAACGCCGACCCCGTTTATTTCTAATTAAAATTTCCCTGGATTAATTTTTCCTGGTGGCTGAAAAGGCTTCTAAACTTAAGCAAGGATTTCCTTCGCCCCATCATTAAAGGGTATTGCATACTCCAATAGACAAATTGTTTTTAACCGTGATATCGGATTACCTCAGGATGTAACTTTATCAAATTGTGGTTTGACTAACTGCAATTAGGTTACATTTTAAGAATTGTCCATTTAGATTTACACATCACCAGGAGTTTAAAATAAATCAATGAAAATAACTTTTAAAGATTTGAAGGATAAGTTAAAACGAATTTTGCTTAACCATTCTTTTCCGGAAGCAAAAGCTGAACTCTGCGCACATGTATTTGCAAGCAACAGCCTCGACGGCGTTTATTCTCATGGAATAAATCGTTTCCCTGTTTTTATAAATTATGTGAAACAGGGATATATCCAATTACATACTGAACCAGAAATGATTGAACAAAATGGTGTAATGGAAAAGTGGGATGGTAAACTTGGCCCGGGAATGTATAATGCAACGAAGGCAATGGACAGGGCCATATCCCTTGCCCGTACAAACGGGATGGGCTGCGTTGTTATGAAAAATACGAACCACTGGATGCGTGGAGGTACTTATGGTTGGCAGGCGGCTGATTCGGGCTGTATTGGAATCTGTTTTACAAATACAATAGCCAATATGCCTCCATGGGGAGGCAAAGAACCCAGGTTAGGAAATAATCCATTAATAATAGCTGTACCCCGAAATGAAGCCCATATAGTTTTGGATATGGCGATGTCGCAATTTTCTTATGGGAAATTACAGGAATACGAACTGAATAAAAAGCAACTCCCGGTATATGGTGGATACGATGAGAAAGGTAATTTATCGGTTGATCCCGCTGTTATTAAAAAATCACAAAGAGTTTTGCCTGTTGGATTCTGGAAAGGTTCAGGACTTTCATTTATGCTTGATATTTTGCTTACTGCATTCACGGGTGGTCAGTCTACATCGGGAATAAGCAGCACCAAAATTGAAACAGGCCTGTCACAATTTTTTCTATGTATACACCAACCGGCTTATGAAGGGCAACTTATTGAAGAGATTATTCAATACACCAAATCGGCCAGCCTGGTAAAAGATGGCGAACCCATATTATATCCCGGAGAAAAAACACTTGCTACCCGCAGAAGAAATGAGGCAGATGGCATCCCGGTAAATCCGGAGATATGGTCTTCGATGGTGAAAATGTAAAAACAAACAGGTTAAAATTATCATTTCAATTATAAAGGGTTTATATTAGAAAGATGCAAACCAAATCAGCCCAAATGCAGTAATTGAAATACAGGCAACAAATTACATCTTGAAAAAACGCAATAGGAAATATGCTTGTGACTTATCTAAAATTCACAAGTAGCGATTAAAGACTATGCTGTCGCAAGTAGAGAAAGCCTCTCTTTAAAAGCATTTGCAATTACTGCTTTAATGAAAGGAGAAGCGTTCTGGAAAGTTGTTTTTCCCTTAATGTCTTCCATTTCGAAATTAAAAATCAATTTCGCAAAACATTCGTCAGCGAATGAATTGGAAACAGTTTCTACCCCGGTAAAGTCAAATACAAATTTGTCTGTTTCACCGAATGAAGAAATGATTTTTTCACGAACAGAAGCACCAGCGAACCTTGTTCCAAGGTGTGTTCCGATATGACCAAATTCTATTAACATAATGGTCTAAATTAAAAATAAGGTGGTAAAGTTACCACAGGTTTTCGTCAACTCCAAACGTTTTTTCTATAAACTCCTGATAATCATCCGGTAAACTGTGATGCGCCGGTAAGATTTGTTTATAATCCACTGGTATATCAGTATTTATACGAAGGAATACGAAAGTACCGTGCCAAAAATTCCCTTTGGTAACGACGAACTCCCTCTCTTTATTTTCAAGGTAATGATTTCCTGAGTAAATTAATAATTCTCCGGCATTTTCTTTTATAAATTCTGACGAGGCAAAAAGCCCAAATCCCATCCCTGCACCGCTTGTAACCCTGTTTTGAATACAAAGTTGAAGAGCTTCCTGTTCCGTAATATTTGCGTATTTAGTGCCAGGATAAGTTGTTAAGGCATTGTGAATCCCTGAGCCGGTATCACAGATAATCATTCTTATTTCTTTTTGCTTGGGGAAAAACTGCCCTGAAACCCATCCGGTGGGCAATTTTGAGTGAATAAGAACATTGTCCATTATCTCATTTAGACACCAATAAAGCATCTGCAATACTTCTACATTGATGCCTCCGCTTTTATGCAGGATAACCGCTAATTCATCTTGCAGTTTATAAATACTTGCATTATCAAAAACTGATATTTCTGTAAATTTACCAGTGCCGCTATATCTAATAAAATCCTCTGGAAAATCAAGACCCAATTGCTGAAAGAAATTAACCCGACTTGCATATTTTACCTTATCGTCATTTGAATCTGCAACGACTCTACCTGTTATTTTTACTCCATTAGCTTTTAACTGTTGAATAGCTGCAACTACGAGTAACAAGAAATCAGAATAAAGGAACCGGTAATAAGTAATAAGATGAATAGTTATTTCTACTTCATCGCCCTGAGTAGCAACAAAGGCTGGTGAAATATCATCTATCAACTGCGGGTGAGAGGTATACTTTCTAAAATCAATATCTATAACGTATTTCGCCATTCATTAAGTGTTAAGATAATCTTCGCCCTTTGCCCAAATATCAGCAAGCATTTCTGCCTGTTGCAATACAGTTTGAACTGCCTGTTCTTGTTTATCAGGCGGATAACTGTATTCCCGAAGAACTCTGCGGACAATAACACGAAGTTTAGCCCTAACATTTTCCTTTATCTGCCAATCAATTGATGTATTTGCTCTTACTCTTTCCACCAAAATTTTTGCTATATCCCTCAGCACTTCATCTTTCATAAATTCTTTTGCAGAACCGTTTTCACAAATAGCATCATAAAATGCTAATTCATCTACAGAAAGATGAAGTTGGTCTCCTCGTTTATCAGATTCTCGTACCTCTTTTGCTATTGATATGAGTTCATTAATTATTTCGGCGGCTGAAATCAGATTGTTTTGATATTTCTTTATAGCATTTTCCAGCATCTCAGATAACTTCCTGCTTTGAATGAGATTAAATTTTGACCGGGTTTTTAATTCATCATTCAAAATTTTTCTGAGTAATTCCAATGCAAGGTTTTGTGTTTCATTCCTTTTATTTCTTCAAGGAAATCATCACTAAGTATTGAAATGTCTGGCTTCTTAATCCCGGCTGCATCAAATATATCAATCACACCCTCTGATACGATGGCTTTATCTACTAACTGCCGAATGGCTGTTTCAATTTCTTCATCACTTCTCCCTGTATCGTTGCTTTCAAATTTTGCTAACCTTGCCTTTACAGCCTGGAAAAGAGAAACTTCTGCTGCAATACCTTCGGCTTCGGGAGAAGATTTTGATAATGCAAATACTTTTGAAAGCAAAGTAACTTCCCTAATAAATCTTTCTTTTCCTTCTTTTACTGAAATAACATGTTCTTCCGATGTAAGAATGATACTTAGCTTTTCGGATAATGGTGCTGTGAAATAGGTTGAGTAATCATACCCATACATGATTTGCCGAACAACTTCCAATTTCTCCATCATTGCATTAATCGCTTCATCAATATCCAAAGTGGGTTTACCAACCCCGCCGCTTTCAGTATAAACTGATAATGCTTTCTTCAAATCCTGGGCAATGCCAATGTAATCCACAATCAAGCCTCCTGGCTTGTCTTTGTAATACCCTGTTAACCCTTGCAATTGCCTGCATAAGGCTATGTCCCTTCATTGGCTTATCTACATACAACGTATTTAAACAAGGTGCATCAAAGCCGGTAAGCCACATATCCCTTACTATACACAATTTGCAAACTGTCTTTAGGGTCTTTCAATCTTTCGCCAATACTGCCTTACGCCGTTCTTTGTTTCGGATGTGTGGCTGAAAACCAGATGGGTCAGAAGATGAACCAGTCATTATTACTTTTATGGAACCCTTGTCATCTTCCGTATCATCCCATTCTGGTTGTGATTTTTATAATCTCATTGTATAAGTCGACACTGCAATTCTTCTGCTCATTGCCACAATCATTGCTTTACCCTCAAACACTTGTTGCCGTTGTTTCAAAGTGGTTGCACTATATCTTTTGCCACTGCCTCTAAACGATTCTGTCTGGCCGACCAATACGCCTCAATTCTTGTCCATTTAGCTTTAGCATTATTTACTACATATTCGGCAGCATCTTCAGCAACAATATTCCAATTCATCGTCTATGTTTTCTTTCTCTTCCTGCAATAAATGAATTTGAGCTAATCTGCTTTCGTAATAAATACGAACTGTTGCTCCATCATCTACAGCCTGTTGTAATATCGTATATGTCAATGTAATCACCAAAAACAGTTTTTGTATTACGGTCTGTGAGTTCAACTGGTGTTCCGGTGAATCCTATAAATGTTGCGGCAGGCAAAGCATCCCTCATGTGCTTTGCAAATCCGTAAGTGGTTTTTGAACCAATTTCTTTTCCTTCCTTATCCTTGATATACCTATCTTTAAGTGCCTCAAAACCGTATTGTGTCCGGTGTGGCTTCATCGGCAATAACAATAATATTTTTTCTTTCACTTAATAGTGGCAAATTTTTCTTTTTCTCCTTCGGGGAAGAATTTTTGAACTGGTTGTAAACACTATACCACCACCTGCCACTTTTAATTATTGTCTTTAAATCTTCTCGTGTCTTTCAGCCTGGGTTGGGTCTTGTCGCAACAATTGGCGGCAAGCTGCAAAAGTGTCAAATAACTGGTCGTCTAAATCGTTCCTATCTGTAATTACAACCAAGGTTGGATTATCTAATTGTAATACCAATTTGCCTGCATAAAAAACCATTGAAAGTGATTTACCACTTCCTTGTGTGTGCCAAATAACACCGGCTTTTCTGCTCCCTGTTTCTTCTGATGCACTTACTGATGATTGAATAGCTTTATTAACTGCATAATACTGGTGATAGGCAGCTACTTTTTTTTCTGTCTCAACAAATATCTGTTTGGTAATAGTGTCTTCCTTAGTTGTTTTTTCAAATACTATAAAATGCCTGAGCAGGTCAATTATTGTTTCTTTGTTAAGCATCCCTTCCATTAGGGTAATCATCTGGCTCTCTAAGTGAGATGCTTCTCTTTTTCCATCCTTAGTTTTCCATGCCATGAAGCGGCTGAAGGCAGAAGTAAGTGTACCGGTTTTCGCTTCTAATCCATCTGAAGCAACCAGTATCGCATTGTAATAAAAGAGAGATGGAATTGCATCTTTGTAATTTTGTAGCTGCGTATATGCTTTTTGAACTGTTGCCTTTTCGTCTGTTGGATTTTTTAATTCAATAATGATTAAAGGAATACCATTGATGAATAAAATTATATCTGGCCGCTTGTTCTGGTTATTCTCAATTACTGTAAACTGATTAACGCAAAGAAATTCATTGCCACTGCCTTCAGGTGAAAAATCCAGTAAGAAAACCTTATCGCCTCTTGTGCCGCTTTCTGAACGATATTCTACATCAACACCATTTACAAGGTAATTATGAAAATCTTCGTTGCTTTTCAATAAATCTGAAGTGCCAATACGAAGGACTTTTTGTAATGCTTCTTCCTGTGCAGGATAAGGCACATCAACGTTAATTCTTGCAATTGCTTGTCTTAGCCGTTCTTTTAGAATTATATCCTGGTAGTTATCTCTTTCGGGGAACTCTCCATCAAACGCTATTTGAGGGCCATAAATATATTGCCAGCCCAGTTCTTCTAACTCAGTTATTGCAAGTTCTTCAATATGTGATTCAGTTATTTTTTCCACTTTTCGATATTGTTCTTAAAATCAAGTAAAAGTGGCATCATTGCCCTAACACATAAAAAGCTTATGTAAGATGCCGAAGATTTAATTTCCTTGAACTGTCCGTCATTTTTATATTCATTGGTGAAATCCATAACAGATTTTACTACCAAAGAATAATGATTTGGCCTTTGTATTACTTCTCCTGCTCTCAGAATGCTATAACTCTCCATTTCCAACCCTTTTATCTTTTCGTTGATTTTATTCACCGGTATGCTTTCCAAAAACATTTTATTTTCTTCCTCAGTTGAATACTTAGTTAATTCCTCACCTGCCATCTTATTTAAAAATCCATCTGTTTTAACAACCCATGGACCGCAGGCAAATTCGTCTATGACAATTTTGAAATCCTTGCTAAGTAAATCCTTTCTATCCTCATCAATAAGCGAACGCATATTATGAACAATCTTATCATTATGGGCTACAAGAAATTTTGTTAATTCTTTTCTCAAAGATGCTTCATACTCTAAAGACTCCAATTTACCTTCCTTAAATTTACCAGTTGCATAATCATAAACAGTTGTTGGAATTATTACATCATATTGATTAACCTGACCTTTTCTACCGCCGCAAACTCCAGACATAATTAGGAAGGTAGGGTCATGCAAAGAAATCACCTGTGTAGAATGTATTGCAGCATCAACCAGACCCATCTGTTCCTGGTGAACTACTAAAAAATTCGATTCATAATCTACGCCTTGAGCAATTTGAATTTTCTCTTTAAAAAGCGCATTGTAAGAATTATATACACCATGAGCGGAATCCAATTTGCATTTTGACTTGTAGACTGCAAATTCATGCTCATAAAGCGCTGTCTGAATAACAAAATCTAAGTTCACAGTGGTGAGAGGAACTTCGTATGGATATCAGAATCAATCTCGATGTACGAAGACGTAGCTCCTGCTTCACTCATTACATTCGCCAGAATATTCGATTTTAAAACACTTGGGTCAAATGTTGGATGTAATAAATCCAAAGTATAAACAACGTCACCAAATCCTTCAACATATTTTCCTTTTCGTGAGGTCAATTCATAAGTTAAATTTGCATAATATGGCAATTGTTTTAATTGTTCAATTATCAGTTGCCCATCATATTTTGTAGTTTCTCCCGTCGCACCAACATGCACTAATAATGAAAATTGAAAATCATCTTTGCAATTAATTAATAGATTATTAAATGGCTCTACATCAGGCATAATATAGATATTTGCCTTTTTATGGATTTCATAACTCTTACTATAAAGAAGTTGATATAGCTCCATGTCCTTATCAACATTACACCTTGCGATAATGATAATGTTATGTTTTGTCATTTCAAGAGTATTTATGAATCTTAAATTTTAAAGTAATAATATAATTTATATCCTTTTCTGCACTTTCAGACGAATTATCTGTAAATACACCATTAAATTTCTCACAATAGTATTTTACCTGGTTTGTCAAACCACCAACTCTATCGGATTTGACAAATGGCCTATTTTGCTCAAATTCAAATTCAATAAAGTTGCCATCCAATATTCTAAAATCAGCTGTGAGAAGAAAATCATCCTTGTAGCGTTCTCTTACGTTTTTTATTATCTCCTTTAAAATCATTTTAAAAATATCTTGATGGCAGGTAATATTGATCTGAAACAACTTTTTCTGCCACGGGAATAGATTTTAATACAATTTTTTCATCCTCTGTGTGGAATAATTCAAGGAGTACATTTTTATAAGAACAGATATAATTCTTACATATACTGTAAAAGTTTTTAAGCGTAGCTTTTTCAAGAAGCACTTCATTAACGATAAAATAAGAATCACTCAACAAGTCATTTTTTATTTTTTCATAATTTTCAAGAGAGTCTGTGTTTTTATCTTCAGCATATTTTTTAAAACGGGAAATGTAATACAGCATTCCTCCCTTTTGATTACCTAATACCAATTCTATCTTAGAGCAATATTCTCTAAAATGGTCATCGTAAGTGATAGCAATTATATTAGCATTAATATCCCATAAGTATTTATTGATATAAACTAATTTTTGTTTAATTGTTTCCAGGTTGACATTTGTTTTTGATACTTCCTTAATTAATTCATTTAATTCTTCTGTTAATGCAAAATGACGACCTCTATATTCAGCCTTTACGAAGAATTTATAAAGATTATAGAAAGGTACAGTTAAGAATTTATTCTCAATAACATCTTCAAGATTGTAAGATTCACTCAGAATTTTTATAAAACTATATGCTTTAGGAAATTCTTTGCCCTCCTTCCTTGCTTGTTCAATATTTAATATTAGCCTTTCAACAGATGTTTTAGTTTCAGTAGTTGAGCTTTTATTAAATAACAAGTCCCAGAGCACATATTGAGGATAGCATTTGTTTAAATCCTCATCGAAACAAAGGATTCTTTCAAAGGTGTTTAATTCCAGGCTTTCTTTGTCCAAAACAAGGATTAATAGTTTCACTAAAGATTTGTTTTCCCAGATATAGAATAAATCGCTCGTTTCTATTTCGTTAGTGAGGATTTTTTTAAGATATACTTTCAAGTAAACACTAACATTGTTAATTAGCTTGTCAACTAATTCAAAAAGGTGCGGTTCATGCAAAATACAGCCTAATATTAATTCAACTTTTTGCTGAATTGCGTCATCTTTGAACCACTCTTCATTTGAAACAATAGAATTAAATAACTCTTCAAAATATTCAGCATTTTGATAATAAAATCGATAATTATCAACTTTACCAAGCAAATCCCTAACTACAAAAAGTTCCTTTGTATCCACACTTTTCTTATCATTCTTTGACACAGGAAGATATTTTGCATTTGCAAGAGTGTCATTTGATACATCATTAAATGAAAGTTCTTCAATTCGGCTATTTATATATTCTTGAATATCACTGTTTGGTTTAGTGTTATTATGTGTATGTAAGCCTATGTTTTTAAGATGGCTTAGCTCTGAACAAAATGGGCATGATGTTTTAGGGTAAACGGGAATATTAAGCTTAATACCAAATAAGATTTGAATCGGGACTATGCTCTCATAGGTGTCATCAGAGCCAGGCGGAATATTTTTTCGTAACCTCTTTACTTTAATAGCCCGAAGTCTTGAATAAAACTCTCGATTAAAGTCATCAATTCTGGTAATGACCGATAGCATATAGATTTGCTTTACATCTAAAAAACTTATGCCATCAATTAATTGAACTAATGATTCTCCGGACAATGAGCCTGAATCTAAAATCAAAACAGTATGATTCTTGGTCAGTTTATTGAATCGTTTAGGAGGGAAAGGGAATCGCCAACCTTTTGGTGTGTCAAACCTTTGCAGGCCAATAATGTTATCCGGATTTGTTCCAAAGATGTCACTTAGAACTGTTTGGCCCATTACCTCAATACCTGAGAAAATTGGATAAAAAATAAAATCAGGTTTGAAATGCTTTTTTTTCTCCTTCTCAGAAAAAGCTAATTTTAGCTCATTCAGATTGCCTTTAATTATTTTGAAAATATTTTCAATGTTATTGTCATCTGTGGAGTCTTGAAATTTTGAAAGTTGGTGTTCAATACTGTTTATTTGATTAATATCTGAAATACTGAAGTCAGAATGAGCGATTGATTTTTGAATTAACTGAAGTATAATTGAACCCTTAGCGGAAGCAAATAATTTTCTAACATCAGTCATGTAGGCATTGTGACTCAAATTTTGATGAAAATGCCCAATTTTCAGGTATTCGGAATCAATATTGGAATCATTAATGAAATCCGATGTTTGGAAAAGAATCCTGTGCTCCTCGCTATGAATTGAATCCATACCGACAACCGTATTGAGCAAAGGATTAATCCTAATTATTTTTGCAGCCCCTCTATACGGGCCACTATATTTTCTTATTTCGATACCGTCATCAAAAGAAGCTAATGAGAAAAAATTAGCCTCAGCTTCACCGAAATATTCTGAGGGTATTTCCTCATATTTTTCATTTTGCAATTCGGAATTTGGAATCCTTGTATCCACTATTGAAAAAACAGAAGAGACAACTGCGTCCTTATCGTTTTCAATGCGTTGAAAAATCGTTTGCAGAAGATTGCCTGTTGATATTACATCATTAACTATTAAAACATTATCACTTTTGTCAATTTTAGAAAAGGGCTTTTCTTTGTCAAATGAATAATAGCTTGAAAGCATTATGAGTTCAGGCGTAAGAGGCTTCGAGCCATTTGTTTTAGACTTTTTGAAGAATGAGTAAGAAGGGTCTTTATCTATTAAGTCTCTTAATGCGATACCTATTAACTGACTACTTACCGTAACAGTAACAATTTTATCAAATTTGAATTTATCTAAATTTTCTCCAGCAGTTGTTTTTTGAATAATCTCAAAACAATACTTGTCTAAAAGACTTTTTGCAAAATATCTTGCTACATATTTATCGTTTAATATTTCGTAAAGTGAAATATATGAAAATTGAAAACCCCCATTAGCTGCAAGGAAAACTGTTTCTTCATTTTTTGTTTCATCGTCCAGGCCACTCTTTATGTTTCTTTTAATAAAATCTACAATTGGTTGCTTTTGAGAAGCTATAAATTGCCTCTTTATATTCTCATAACCTGAGAATGTCGTAAATATTCTGTCTTCATGCTTAACAAAAACACTTCCCTCAACATTTGCTGCGTATTTCAAATCCGAAACTTGAATATTGTCTTGCCCCTTTCTTAATTTACCTAATAAAAGTGAAGTAAGAATTTTCTCATCAGCCTTTTCTTTAATCCCTATCCAATTAACTAAGTCATCTTCCTTGTCAATTTGTATATTAAAATTTATACATGGAATAGGCTTATAAAGGAAAGGGCCCTTATCAATTTCATCCTCTTTCTCCTTTCCGAATAAATTAAGCTTTATATCATTTAAAATGTCTCTTTCATCATTGGGAAGGTTTACTATAACTGCTTTATTTCTTTCATTTATTTTAGGCGTGTTAATGAGAAAATATAAGATTTTTAAATAAGAAGGATTTCCACTCTTAAAACCAGCAAAGTCAAAAAATATTATTTGGTTAGCCTCTGAACAGTCATCTAAAAAGTCATTGATATTTGAAAACAGCCTGTTATATACATTTTTGATTTGGAAATGTTCAGGCGTTTCAGAAAGCGATTCTATTATTTCATTGTATAGGAACAGGATACTTATATACTTGAATCCGTCAGGGAAAAAACTACTTTTAGGGTGTTCAACTTGAAAGGTTTTTGTCAGTGAGACTATATGCGTAATCTGAAAGGGCATCAGTTTCTACTCTTACAGCTGGAATTACTATATTAGAATTTTTCTTTCGCTCAAAATCTTTTTCTTCTGTTGAATCTGCATGTTGAGGTGGTAGTACCAATGAGTACATTGCGCCTGGAAAATATACAGTTTCAGGATTCATATCGTGAATAATTGAATCCTTTGTTTTGTAAATATGCTTCAATGTAGCTTTTGCAATATGTGTATTTGTGCCTGCTTCTTTTTTATGTTCTATAATAATTCTATCAGAAAAATCAAAAACCACTTTGCCGTATCCACTTCTTACAACTAACATGCCTTTATACCGCCTTACTCATGTCTATGAGGAAGTATAAGCCCCTTGGGACTAACTCATAATTGTCAATATTTTTTTCCAATGGATTCTTTGAAGAATCCAATAAAAAGGCATATTCAATAATTCTTGAGTGCAGATGTATTGATTCATTTGGGGGGTTCTGTTTTATAAATTTATCATACTGCTCAAACAATGATTTATGTATGCCAATACCAAAATCTAAAAATGTATACTCAAGGTTTGGGGCATTAAGAAAGTTGTCATTATAACTATCAATTTCTGCATATCTATATTTTTGTTTTAAATACACTTCTCTGTATTTATCCCAATCTCTTTCCAAATTCTTTTTATTTGAAAGCAAATCATTTATTTGCTGAGCTATTGCCTTTTTATCCTTATAAAAGTTTATTACTTCTTTATATTTTTCATCAATGAAAGAGTTTCTAAAAAAATCATTCTTGCATCCTCTTCGCTCCACCTGTCAGATAAAAAAGCTGTTAAATAACATTCTTGCATACATCCATTTTCAGGGTTATTCTCAAATGAATGCTGCAATGAATTTGTGTAAAGTTCTTGTGTGATTACATTTCCAATAATTTTACTTGCAAATGGGGAATAGCATTTGTTTTGTATCAACTTCTTTTTTTCGTCAGACTTTAGTTCAAAGACTGTGCTTGTAATATGTGAGCTACCATAATTGTCATTTATTATATCATAAAAATGAGTGTCAAGTTTTACATCCTCTTCCAAAACAGGCAATTCAAATATCGAAAATGGAACTATTTGATTACTCGATTTTCTGATTAATTCAACCTCATTATTATATATCCCATAGGAAGAAGCCTCATTTTTGAAATCATCCGCATTTAACCCCAAGCTATCTTTTAAGCCATAAACAATCATTAGAAAAGCATTGCTTCGTGTTCTTCTCTTAATTCTGTATGGGTTATCAGAATATGGTTTACCGTCTTTTGTTTTGTATTTAGAAGCAAATCGTTCAATTTGTGCTGTAGTAAGCACCTTTGATAATTCATATCTTATTGGTAGAGCAACAGTAATTTTCTTTTTAAGAGACTTTAAATTTCTTATCCAGGCAAAGAGAAATGTTATTTGCTCTGTAGAAATCCATTCTGTGAGTGAAATATCAAAAACAATTTCTTTTATTTCTTCCCTAAATGTTATATCCCAATGTGATAAAACTTCTTCTTCGCCCAAGGCGTTTTTGAAAGCTATATTACTACTTAACACAAAATCAAATTGCGCCTGGCAAAACTTAGGGCCGAACTCAATTATGTGCTTTGTATCTGCCATATTTGATATTACATTTTTACTCTTACTTCTCCACTCATTAATTTAGACAAGTAAGTATCTCTCAGATTTTGCAAGTTTTTAATCTGTTTTTCATTTCTCTTAATTTTCTCAAACATAGGTTCAACAAGTTTATCAAACTCGTTTACTTTACCTACAGGGGGTATTAAAAATTCTAATTCCTTAAATACTGATTTAGAGATTTCATCCAATGTAGAACCATTCGAAGAGCCTATAATTAAATCAAGATTTCTTTTTACCCAGAGATAGATATAAAAATTAGAAAAACCTTTGTTGCATAAGATTGCTATATATCCCTGATTAATTGCAACAGGTATTTCAGTGAATGCTAAATATCCAATTGGTGCTCTCGAGGATAATAAGATAGTACCAATCGGAAGCAAACCTGAGCCAATTTCTTTTAATCCTTTTACCGATATTTTTCTTTCCGTATCAAAAAGAAATAATGATTTATTTTGAGACAAATCCTTTGGAGATGTCCAATTAATATTGCCATTCCAGAAATCCGGCCTCGCTGTGCTGGGCGTTGTACCACCTTTTACAGTTACAACCTTATCTAAAGTTGATAGTTCCCAGTTATCGGATTCAACTTCAAACCATTGCCGAAATAAAGCGGCAGCCAATGCTTCCAGGCTAACATTATTTTGATTTAGCAAATCAATTTTTGCATCGAAACTATTTAGAATAGATGCAATGACTTTTTGTTCATTGAGCTTTGGTAATTTTAGAATTAGATTATCAAATGCTTCCTTAGAAACTCTTTGCCTTCCAGATGTCCCATCAAGGTTTAATTCTGCAAATCCCCTGACACTATCATGCCTTGATAAATAAAAAATAAAATCTGAATCTGAAATGCCCTCTTTTTCACGAAAAACAAGAAATTCAGTTGACCCAAAACCAAGATTATTTTTCAATTTTCTGACTTGGCATATTTTACCATTCTCTAAACAAGGTGTAATTCGTGCAAATAAGGTGTCGCCATTTTGAAACTTTGCACCTCCTGTTAATTCCCGCTCTATACTTGGCTCACAATACTTTTGGTCGTCATTCAAATCTTTCATTTCCACAAATGAGTATAGCTCTCCCTTTTCCAATTTAACAGTAGGATTAATTGAAACGAAATCTGAAAATTTATATTCAACCCAACTATTCATTTACTGATTTACTTTTAGGGATAATAATTTTTTCAAGATTATTTTGGATAATCTCATTAAGTCTTACTTCGGCAATCATTTGCTGATTAATTTCTTCTTTCAGCTTTTTTGCTCTGTCCTCAAAATCAAAATCATCCTCATCATCTGGTAAACCAATATATCTACCTGGCGTGAGAACATACCCAAGTTTTTTTATGTCGTCAATAGTTGCACTTTTACAAAAACCCTGAACATCTTCAAATTTACCATCCTTTTCTCTCCAGCTATGATATGTGTCTGAAATCAAATGAATATCACCATCACTTAGCATCCGATTTTTTCGAGTAACCAAATGGCCTAAATTTCTTGCATCTATAAATAAGACTTCATTTTCTCGGTTCCTATACTTGCCATTGTTTTTGCTTCTGCTGAGGAACCATAAGCAGGCTGGAATTTGTGTGTTTAAAAAAAGCTTTGTTGGTAAGTTAACAATGCAATCAACAAGTTTTGCATCTACCAGTGCTTTCCGGATCTCGCCTTCGTTATTGGTACGAACACTAAGTGAACCCTTAGATAAAACAATACCAGCCGTTCCTGTTGGCTTTAAGTGATAAAGAAAATGCTGTATCCATGCAAAATTTGCATTGGCTGCCGGAGGCAGGCCGTATTGCCAGCGGCCATCTTTTTGCAGTAAATCGCCGCTCCAGTCGCTATCATTAAAGGGAGGGTTAGCTATAATGAAATCAAATTTGCTGTCCCTAAACTCGTCTTTTAAAAATGAGCCCTGGTTGTTCCATTTCACATTGCTGCTATCAATACCACGAATGGCAAGATTCATCTTGGCCAAACGCCAGGTAGTTAAATCGCTTTCCTGTCCAAATATGCTGATGTCGTCAATTTTACCCTGATGTGCCAGTACAAATTTCTCAGAATGTACAAACATGCCCCCACTTCCGCAGCAGGGGTCAAATACCTGCCCTTTGTAAGGCTGTAACATCTCAACCAACAAACGTACAACGTGGCCGGGTGTATAAAATTTGCCCCCTTTCTGGCCTTCTGCAAGGGCAAACTGACCAAGAAAGTATTCATAAACCTGGCCTAATAGGTCTTTGCTGCGGCCACGGATGTACCCAATGCAAGGTTGCTGAATTTGTCAATCAGGCCACCTAAAGCCGTATGGTCAAGATTGGGCCTTGCATACACTTTTGGCAGAATGCCTTTGAGCTGGGGGTGATTGGCTTCAATGGCATCCATTGCAGCATCTACTATTTTGCCAATGGTGGGCTGTTTAGATTTGGAAAGTAGGAAGTCCCATCTGGCCTCTTTGGGGACATAGAAGGCATTTACCATCCGGTATTCGTCAATGTCTTCCGGGTCTGCATGTTCTTCACTTGCCAACTGCTGGTAACGTTCTTCAAAAGCATCTGAAATGTATTTGAGGAAGATTAACCCGAGTACGATGTGCTTATATTCTGCTGCACCGATATTTTTCCGAGTTTATCAGCAGCCTGCCATAATATCTTCTCAAGGGGTTCATCCTTTTTTTCCTTTTTTGCTTTGGCCATGTTAGTCTGGTGGATAAGATTTATACAGCAAAATACGCAAAACCATGATTTAAAGCTGCAATAATGACAAAGTGCAAAAAAGTGAAACATAATAATTGGCTAGAGCTATACTTAGGACTTCCACAGTTAATATTGGATGGGGAAAAGATAAAGGAACGGTAAGGGTGGCTTATAATAATTGTTATTATATCCCTAAAGAGATAAAAGGGGTTATCACAGTCTCAAAAAGATTCGATTCTCTTTTTTATAAATGAAAATAATAATTGCGCAAAATTGAATCATCCGAAAATAATAATTTGTCTTGTGAACACTGCCCGTGTGTTATTTATGCTGCATTTGAAACCGGCCTGTTAATATTTCTTAATACTTCGATTGGCAAACGAATGTGTAAGAGTTTATTTCTTCTTGCCTTTCTATTACCGCCAAATCCTGATACGTCCTTTGTATTTCGGGAATTGCTCATGAAGCACTCCACGGATAGAGAAATAGGTTTGTCCAATACCATAATATCCTGTTACGGTGATGAACTTCCAGGAAACCTAATATCTGGAGGAAAGAAAGGAATTCGAACCCTAGGAGGCTTTCAGCTCAACGGTTTTCAAGGCCGCCTCATTCGACCGCTCGGCCATCTCACCTCTATTTGTAGTGTTCAGCAAAAAGTATAAAAAGAGAAAGATTATAATGAGTACAGAGGAAATTAATTTCGAACTGTTTGAATTACTGGAAGAGCAAAGTATTTATTGTTGGAATTAAGGTAGGATGTATTGAACAGATTTCGCTTAGGCTGAAAAGGGAGCCTGCGATATTGCAAGCAATGGAGGTGATAAGCTGCTTAGTATTGAAGAGCGGGAAGAAGTATACCGTTTTTATGATTAATTAAGGGTCACAGCAATTTTGTTCTTCAGTGAAATTCAGCATTCCTGTTTTTTACACCTCACATACAAAATTTACTTCCCGGATGTCAGAGATGCGAAGGATTTTTTTTGTTTTGCTCTTTCTGAATTACTTATTTCCCGGGGAAATGAAGGCTGCTTACCAAGTCTGATAGCTTAGGAACTTTGAAGCTCACGGGTACTTTATGAAAATGTGGAGGCATTTTGCAATAACCTGAAATATAATGAAAGCAAGAAAATCAGCTATCATTATCCTATTGACAATGCGAATAAGTGTAGGGAATTCCCCCTATAATATTTTTTAGTGCTTATTTCATTAATGATTTGATTATTGTTAGTCAAACAGAATTGGTCGGTTGTTTCAGTTACCTGAAAATCTAAATAATGATAAAACATTACAAAACCCGGGTAATATTCTTTAATATTTTATTTATTAATCAGTGTATGTTTGTTTTATTATAAGCCAATGAGTAATCTGCCACTACTGGATGTATTAATAATAATTGTGTACCTGGTCATCATGATGCTGGTGGGTTTCTATTTTTCGAGAAAGAAGAAAAGTTCAGATCAGTTTACAAAGGCATCAGGAAAAATTCCGATGTGGGCTGTTGGACTTTCTATCTATGCAACTTTTTTAAGCAGTAATACTTTTATAGGTGTTCCCGGAAAGGCATATGGTAGTAACTGGAATGCCTTTGTCTTTAGTATTTCACTTCCATTGGCTGCATGGGTTGCTTCAAAATATTTTATTCCCTTTTATCGCCGCTATGGCGGTGTATCTGCCTATAGCCATCTCGAACACCGGTTTGGTCCATGGGCAAGAACCTATGCGGTGATTTGTTTCCTGCTGACCCAGTTAGCAAGAATGGGGTCTATCTTTTTTGGTATTGCTCTCACTTTGCAGGCACTGACCGGTTTTGATATGGCTATGATTATGCTCATAATGGGTATTTGTATTATTGTATATACAGTTGTGGGGGGAATGGAGGCTGTAATATGGACTGAAGTAGTGCAGGCTATTCTTATTACTGTAGGGGCATTACTGATTATTTATTTGATAATAGCTGATATGCCCGGGGGGGTATCAGCTATTATCAAAATAGGTCAAAGAGATGATAAATTTAGTTTAGGCAGTTTTACAGGAGGATTAGACAAGTCGACTTTTTGGGTGATATTACTATATGGATTCTTCATTAATCTTAACAATTTTGGTATGGACCAGAATTATGTGCAAAGATACCATACGGCAAAATCCTCAGGTGAAGCATCGAAATCCGTGTGGCTGAGTGTATGGTTTTATGTTCCCGTTTCTTTTTTATTTTTTATAATAGGTACATGTCTTTATGCCTATTACCAGGTGCATCCTGAACTTTTGGAGAGTATCCGGTATCAAACGGCCCTCTCAAAACTACCCGCATCTGCTTCTCCTGAAAGTATTTCACAACTTGCTTCTACACTAAGTCCTTCAGATTATGGAGATAAAGTGGTGCCACATTTTATGGTGTCAAGGATTCCCGCAGGTATGCTTGGGCTTATTATTTCTGCAATACTTGCTGCAGCAATGAGTACTATCAGTTCCGGAATGAACGCATCTGCAACTGTATTTACAGAAGACATTTACAAGCGTTATTTGAAAAAGGATATTTCTGACAGGCAAAATCTGAAAGTGCTTCGGATAGGAACAGTTGCTGCAGGATTATTGGGTATGGGCGCAGGTGTGAGTATGATTGGTATCAAGAGTATCCTGGATATATGGTGGCAATTGTCCGGAATTTTTGCTGGTGGCATATTGGGCCTTTTTTTATTGGGGATAGCAGGGCACAGAACAAAAAATGTGGAAGCTGTTACTGCAACAATCATAGGGCTTCTGGTTATACTGTGGATGACTTTTTCGAATAATATTCCTGAACAGTATGCTTATCTCAGGAGCCCGTTTCATATACAGATGGTGATTGTGGTGGGTACACTGGTAATTTTTTTATCAGGCCTGATGCTTACAAGATTCAGGAAAAAAGAGAAAGAGAAATCTGAACGATAGAAAATCTTAGATTTTCAAACTGAATAATTTTATAATTGAAAGTATGAATGAAGTAAAGAAAAAATTCATCCCTGTCATGATTACTCCGTTTCTGGAAAATGGGGAGGTAGATTATGATGGGTTAACTGCCATAACAGAGTTGTATATAAAATCTGGCGCAGCGGGGTTATTTGCGAATTGTCTATCCAGCGAAATGTTTGAATTGAGCGACTCCGAAAGATTGGGTATTGTTGCACATGTTGTCAAAATCGCCAATAGTTCCATTCCTGTTATGGCAACAGGTACTTTTAAGGGAACAATACAGGAACAAGCTGAATTTGTTAAAAGAATGTACAATCAGGGAATTCAGGCGGTAATAGTCAATTCAAATATGCTGGCTGCAGAAACCGAGTCAGATATGGTCTTCAATGAAAGAATGTATGAATTATTGAATTTGACAGAAAATATTCCCTTGGGTTTTTATGAATGCCCTGTGGAATATAAAAGGTTGATTCCACCTCGTCAACTAAAAGAATTTGTTGGTACAGGGAGAATTATTTATCATAAAGATACTTGCTGCAACATTGGTGATGTAAGAGAAAAACTGAAGCAAACTGCTTCTATAAACCCTCAATTTGGTTTTTATGACGCTTACCTGGGACATGCCGTTAACTCACTCAGGGCAGGCTCTTCAGGGCTGTCGTGCATCCAGGGAAACTTCTGGCCCGAACTTATTGTATGGCTTTGCGAGAATTATAATAATTCCGAATTATTGGCAGAGGTTGACAAAGTGCAGCAGTTTTTGAACAGGAATATGGACATTGTACATTATGTCTATCCTGTTATTGCAAAATATTATCTGCAGAAAAGGGGGATAAATATCACGACAGTAACAAGGCAGAAAGTTGGTTTATTTACAACCGAAGTAAAAGATAACATTGATAATCTTTTTAATGAGTGCCAGATTTTGCAGCAAGAATTAAAACTCTCATTGACAGCGTAGGCGGACAGTTATGTTTATTAGATATAATCGCAGGTTACTGTTAATAGTTTCATCAATTTAGCGAGACCTTAAGTTAAACTGAAAAAGGTCTTCTTTAGACCCATTTCTTTGAGAGATTCTGAATGATTTGGGGAGTGCAAAATAAAAAATCCTTGCCTACATTGAGTTTGCAAGGATTTAATAAAGTTTGAATAGTGATTCTGCGGAGAGAGAGGGATTCGAACCCCCGGAGGCTTTCACCTCAACGGTTTTCAAGACCGCCGCATTCGACCGCTCTGCCATCTCTCCGGCGCAAAAGTAAGTGTGTAAGATAAAACGGCAAAATTGATTTTACTTCTCTGATGATAAACTTGTTGCAACAGTTGTTGATCTCAGATCATAAATGTCCAAACCCGAATAAAGAATAAAATAATGGTTACTGTATACCCAACTATACTACCAATAACTAACCATTTTGTTTCTTTAGCCCTTATCGCCATAATTCCAAATATCACTGACGCCAATAATATAGGAATAAAATACAATTTGACATTAAGCCGGCTGAGTTCGATAAGGCTAAATAATGCCTGCGTTTTAGCATCGGAAGAAAGGTATGTCCGGGCAAGATTATTATTAAAAATTAATAGTCCCGCAATACATATACAACTTAAAAATAATGACAGGATAGAAAATTTAAATCCATTCATTTTTTTTTATCATCCTTCGTAAATTACAAAGGCAGTCTTTCCCAGTTGAGCAGTTGAATGTCTCCGAAAAAAAGAATTACTATTCTAATCCTGAAATTTCCTTGCTTTCTTTTTAATGCATTCTTCATGTACTATAACCTTGCCTTCCATTACAATTTTTCTTTCCGCACCTGAATCCATTTTTTTATTAATCAGGTTTATCAGGATTGAAGTTGCTTTTTCCGCCTGCTCATATGGAAATTGCTCAACCGAGGCCAGGGGAATTTCATCCATGTAACTGGTCATTGGAAGGTTGGCATAGCTTACAAAAAAAATATCCTTGTTAATTTCCAGGTTCTGACTACGTGTATATTTTATAGCATCGAGGGCGACGTAATCATTAAATGCTATTATAGCCGTTGGAGGTTCTTTCAGCTGAAGCAATTTTTCCATGGCTTTCATGGTTTTTTCCCTGCTGAGATCCGTTTGCACCATGTAGTCTTTATTTTCAAGCAGGTTATTTTTCTTTAATCCTTCCCTGTAACCCGTAATTCTTTCCCCGTAAGGCATCATGGCGTTTGGGCCTTTTATAAATGCAATATTCTTATGGCCCTTATTTACCAACCAATCTACTAATTGCATTGAACTTTTTTTCAAATTACAGCATACGGTATAGGCGTCCTGTAAGTCCGGAATCCGGTCAAAAAAAACAACCGGAATTGAATAATTCTTCAACTGTTCAAAATGGTCATATGTTTCAGTATTCTTTGATAAGGACACCACAAGGCCATCAACCCTATGCCGACGCATTATATCCACTAAGTTTTTTTCCCGGCTAATATCATCATGCGACTGGCCGATCAATACGGTATAGTTATTTTCCATCGCTACATCTTCAATGCCATTTATCGCCATAGAAAAAAACTCTTCACCAAGATTAGGAAGTATTACTCCTAGTATGAATGATTTTCCCTGCTTAAAAGAAATAGCCGCCTGGTTGGGTTCATAATTCAGCTCGGCTGCCAGTTCCTGCACCTTCATTTTAGTATGCGGGCCAATACTGGGATGATTATGTAATGCCCTTGAAACAGTGGAAACAGAAACATTTAATAGTTCCGCAATCTCCTTAATAGTAATTGGTTTTTGACTCATAGATAGAGGAAATTTCATTTCCATTTAAACCATCATCTCCGGTTAAAAAAAAATATTGAAATGCAATATAGTGCGTTCTGTACATAAAGAAAGCAACCTGCTCTAATCTATGAAAATCAAAATTTAAATTTTACTTTTTTTACATTCCCTTAACTGTTTCCTTGAATTCCTCATTCATGTAACTGCTGGTTTGTTCTATAGACTCCATCAACTGGGTCAGTATATCTTCTGATCGTGCATCAAAATCAATAGCCAAAGGCGGTTTAAATCGTACTGATAACAGGGTTCCTCTTTTTTTTAATTTAAGTCCCGTCTTATTAAATGCTTTAGAAAAACCATCAATTACTACCGGGATAATTATCGGCCTGGTTTGTTTTATGATCAGAACAGTACCTTTCCTGCCTGGAGCAAAGGGCTTGGTAGTTCCCTGCGGAAATGTAATCACCCAGTTTTTTTCGAGAGCCCTGGTTATTTTTCTTGTATCGGATGGATCAAGACCTTTACGGGTTTCGTTTGCATCCGAATTCCAGGTTCGTTTTACTGTTATTGCACCCGCCATAGCAAACATCCGGCTGAGCCAGGTACCGTTCATCGTTTGTTCAGCTGCCACATAATTTACACGGGTAAACGGATTCAATAAATGGTATGGAATTCCCAACCTATTCATTTTACCCCATTTCACTGCACAGAAAATATGCAGAAATGCAATCACATCTGCAAAATAAGTTTGGTGATTGCTTACAAACAATACATTTTCACGGGGAAGATTTTTAAGATGTTCAGTTCCTGAAACTTTAAATTTATTAATAATTGCCAGTCCGGGGTAAAACATAAGGCCAACGATGGCATAAATAATTTTACGAACAAGCTTGAAGGTTTTTAGTCGTTCGGTCAACGAACCCATGGCGATAATTTTTAACAAGCAATACCGCCGTAAATTAAGCAATTGAACGTCTATTATTTCTAAATTGTAAAACAAAAAAAGGCTGCCCATCTTTTGATGAACAGCTTTAGATTTAAAACTCTTTAGAAAATTATTCTGGTTTGTCTTGCTCAGCAGAAGCAGCTTCTCCACCTTCCATTTTCTTCTTCAGGTCTGCCAAAACACCAAGATCACCCAAGCGTAGCTTTTTCTACTTTACCCTGGATATTCTTAACGGCTTTCTTCGTTTTATCAGCTTCAACTCTTGCTTCTTTCTTCGCTGCTTCTTTCTCTTCTATTTGCCCTTGTTCCCAGATACGGCTATGAGAAAGAACGATACGTTTTTCATTGCGATCAAATTCGATCACCATAAACTGGGCTGTTTCATCAGCACCAATGCTTTTTCCATCTTCCCTTGTCAGGTGACGGTTAGGAGCAAAGCCTTCTAGGCCATAAGGCAATTGAACTACAGCGCCTTTATCATCGCGACGGATAACAGTTCCTTCATGAACACTGCCGATAGCAAATGTATCCTGCAATGTATTCCAGGGATCTTCTTCCAGTTGTTTATGTCCTAACTGCAATTTGCGGTTATCCTTATCAATTCCCATGATCACCACATCAATGTTGGCACCAACTTTCGTGTATTCACTCGGGTGATTGAAACGTTTTAACCAGCTCAGGTCGCTGATATGGATCATACCACCGATACCCGGAGCCAGTTCTACAAACACACCATAATTGGTGATGTTTTTTACCAGGCCGGTATGACGGCTGCCTTCCGCAAATCTTGTTTCAATATCATTCCATGGATCAGTCAGAAAGTTGTTTGATAGACAAACTCATCTTGCGGCTTGCTTTATCCAAGCGTAACAATCTTGGCTTCATGCTCATCACCGAGTTTGAAGAATTCTTTGGCATTGATCGGTGTATTGGCCCATGTAATTTCACTTACGTGCACCAGTCCTTCTACACCCGGCATAATCTCAAGGAATGCACCGTAATCTTCAATATTAACCACTTTACCTTTTACTAATATTGCCTTCTGAAATATTTTCAGACAATACATCCCATGGATGAGGAGTCAATTGTTTCAAACCAAGGCTGATACGTTTTTTCTCATCATCGAAATCCAAGTACCACCACATTGATCTTCTGATCCATCTTCAATACTTCAGCCGGATGAGAGATACGACCCCATGAAATATCAGTGATATACAACAAGACCATCCAGACCACCAAGATCCATAAATGCACCGAAGTCGGTAATATTCTTAACAGTTCCTTCCAATACCTGGCCTTTCTCCAGTTTGCTCATGATCTCTGCACGTTGTGCTTCGATATCGCTTTCGATAAGCGCTTTGTGAGATACAACTGCATTCTTAATTGTTTCGTTGATCTTAACCACTTTAAATTCCATCGTTTTTCCGACAAACTGATCGTAATCTGTTACAGGCTTCACATCAATTTGTGAACCCGGTAAGAATGTTTCCATACCAAATACATCTACGATCAAACCACCTTTAGTTTTAGAGGTAACAGTACCGGTAATAACTTCACCTGTTTTATGCACTTCCATGATTCTTTCCCATGCACGGGTAATGCGGGCCTGGCGACGGCTCAGGTTCAGGTGACCATTGCGGTCTTCTTTATCTACAATCATTACTTCCACTTCATCACCAATCTTCAGGTTCGGCAGATCGCGGAATTCATTCAGAGAAATAAGACCATCACTTTTAAAACCGATGTTCAGTACAACATCGGTTTTGGTCAAACCAACCACAAGTCCTTTCATCAATTCACCATCATTCAGTTGTACAAAAGTGTTGTCATACACTTTGTCATACTTTTCTTTTTCTTCTTTGGTGTAAGAAGTAATATTTCGTTTGTCGACGCTCCAGTCAAAATCGTCGTGAGCAGTCTGCATGGCCATTGGCGGCCTCCGCAACAGGTTCGTTTGGTGTCGCTGTAGCTACTTCTGATCCGCTTCAGCATTTGAATCAGCGGCAGTCTCCTGTGCATCAGCGTTTAATTGTTTTCTAATTAATGTTTTCAAACATGATAAAATAATCCCGAGGGTTTAAAAATTCGGGGCAGCAAAGATAGGTTTTAGTGGCCGGTTAAAAATGCAGATTTGATTGTTTTTTTATGATAATTTCCGAATTATCTTCAAGCTTGCCCCTTAAACATTTTGGAGCTTTTATAGCACTGAGTTTTGATTAAACATATTTAAATTCACCAGAATTGCTTCCTGCCAAATTGACTAGTAAAAATGACCCTGGCCTGTGGTTTTTTTGGATGAAAAATGTCACCGACGAACCCAGGTCTTCTTTGTAATAGAATAGTTCGTCGTACAATCTATAATCTGATTTGCTTCATCTCACAAAATTCCGGAAACTTCCATGAAATAGATGAACATGAGTTGAAGGCTTAGTCACAAACAAACACCTATTCCCTATTAAGAAGTTAAATTTATTGCAGATAAAATAGATTGTGTTATAAATTCCTACTGCCAGATATTTCAACTTTAAAAATGGGAAATGCTCTTTTCATAAAAAGAACATGTTATATAATGTAATGATAAGGGTACAGTTGTGAATCCATTCAATTATAATAGATTATCTTCACTCAAAAAATTTCCGGATAATGCTCCTTGGTAAAAACCTGATATTAGCTACAAACCTTTTGCAAAAGAAATAAGAACCAGGAGCTGGTTTCATACAATATCCACACTTTCCTTGTTAATTGCTGCACTTGCCAGCACATTATTATTGCCTGTAATCATTATTGAAACTGGCAGGCAGCATCGTAGCCGGTTTGTTATTGATCAGGATGTTCATCATTTATCATGATCATCAGCATCACACCATATTAACCAAATCTACCACCGCGGAAGATCATCATGACCATTTTTGGAATGTACATGCTTTCCCCTACCAGTATATGGAAAAGATCGCACGATCATCACCATAATCATAATTCTAAATTATTTAGTGCAAGTATTGGTTCTTATCCCATAGTTACTAAGAAAAAATACAGGGATATGACCTCCTTTCAAAAATTTGACTATCTCGCTATCAGGCACCCTATCACAATTGCTCTGGGATATTTTTCAATGTTTATTGTTGGCATGTGCCTTCGTTCATTTATCAGTAATCCCGCGTAAACATGTGGACTCGCTGATCGCATTATTAATACATTTTACCGGTAGCTGTATCTGCTTTTTGTATTTATGGTGGATGGGATGCCTGGTTCTTTATGTTTTTTTTACCCTTTATTATTGCATTTGGAATGGGTGCTTATTTATTTTATGCACAACATAATTTCCCCGGTGTAGAATTTTATGAAAATAAGAATTGGGTATATGAAAAGGCCGCATTGGAATCGTCAAGCTATATGAAGATGAACCGGGTGATGGCATGGTTTACCGGTAATATTGGTTACCACCATATTCATCACCTGAATGCAAAAATCCCTTTTTACAGGTTGCCAGAAGTGATGGCTCATTTCACGGAATTGCAAAACTGCAAAACTACCTCGCTCACACCTAAAGCTATCAATGACTGCTTTAAATTAAAAGTTTGGGACCAGGAAAGTAACCAGATGATTGGCGTCAAAAATCTTTAGCGAATACCTGGTAACTATTTAATTTTTTAAATTACGGTACCAACGTTATTTCATCCAATCATTTAAAATAAAAATAAATAAACCGATACTATGCAATTTACCGCTGCACAAATCGCCGGCCTTCTTAACGGCCAGATAACAGGAGATGCGAGTGTTAATGTAAGCAAACTCTCCAAAATAGAGGAAGGAGTGCCGGGCTCCATTTCGTTTCTTGCCAACCCGCTTTATTCGCAATATCTGTACGGCACACAGGCATCCGTAGTTATCATTAACAAGGATTTTGAATTAACAGCTCCTGTTACTACTACTTTAATAAGGGTGGAAAATGCGGGCAATGCTTTCACTCAATTATTGGAAATGTACAATGAAGTGAAGCTGAATAAAAAAGGAATATCCAAATTATCTTCTATTGCTGACAGTGCAACAGTAGGCAAGGATATCTATGCCGGTGAGTTTTCCTTTGTGGGTGAAAATGCAGTCATTGGCAATAATGTAAAAATATACCCTCAGGTTTATATTGGCGACAATGCGGTAATTGGTGATAATACCACTCTTTTCGCCGGTGTTAAAATATATTCAGAAACGCAAATTGGCAAAAATTGTATCATCCATTCAGGCACGGTCATTGGCAGCGATGGCTTTCGTTTTAACCCCGAAAACGATCATAAAAAAGTGCCGCAAATAGGTAACGTAATTATTGAAGATGATGTGGAAATAGGCGCCAATTGTGCCATTGACAGAGCCACGCTTGGTTCTACCATTTTACGTAAAGGAGTAAAATTCGACAACCTGATCCATATAGCACATAATGTAGAAATTGGAGAAAACACTTATTATGCTGCTCATGGAGTAGTGGCGGGATCAACCAAAATTGGAAAAAATTGCATGTTCAGCGGGCAGGTAGGAATTGTGGGACATTTAAATATTGCAGACAATACAACTATCACAGCTCAATCCGGTATTTCAAAAAATATTACCAAAAAAGGTGAAGTGTATATGGGTTCTCCGGCCTTTGATGCCAATAAATACAGGAAGGCATATATACATTTCCGCAACCTGGATTCAATAGTGCAAAGAATAGACAAAATAGAAAAACTGCAAAAAGAAACCGGGATTAAGGAGAGTTAAATTTAAAATGGAATTTATAGAAATTTCCATGTGGGTAATCTAGCAAAAGAACGGAGAATTTATATGTGACGATACGTAGAAAATAATGAAATTTCTCCTGATCCCTATATGTCATAGTCCTACATTTTTAGAAATACTTTTTGCCGCTATATACCCACTAGTCCATGCATGCTGAAAATTAAATCCGCCGGTGATACCATCTACATTCATTATTTCCCCTGCAAAATAAAGTTGAGGTTGTTTTTTACTCATCATGGTATTGCCATCTATTTCACTAAGGTTAATACCTCCCGCAGTTACAAATTCTTCTTTGAAAGTCGTTTTGCCTTTTATAGCCAGCTCGCAGGCGCATAAATTCCTGATCAGCTTATTCTGCTCTTTTGCCGGCAGATCGGCCCATCTTCTTTCTTTGTTTACTTCTGAATGATCTAACAAAAATTCCCAGAGACGCTGAGGCAGACCAAAAGGATTTCTATTAACTATTTTTTGTGCGGCAATATCAAACCGAAGCGACTGAAACTTCATTGCCAGTTGCTGTTCATTAAATTCGGGTAACCAATTTATAGCAATGGAAAATTGCCAGTTAACCTTTGCCAGTTGTCTTGCCCCCCATGCACTTAATTTCAAAATGGCTGGTCCGCTTAATCCCCAATGAGTGATCAGCAAAGGACCTTCCTGTTCCAGTTTGGTACCGGTGATCTTCACTTTTGCATTTTCCACACTTAATCCCATAAGCTTAGTAATAGGATGGCCCGGGATATTAAAAGTAAACAAGGATGGTACGGGCTCTTCAATAGTATGACCCAATTCTAATAGCCAATTAAACATGGTTGCCTTGGGATAACCACCGCAAGCGATACAAACAAAGTCAGCAGAAAGAAGCTGTGGACCAGAAATAGTTTGATTGCGGTCCGATAATTCCAATTCCCATTTTGCATCCTGATGTTTCAAACTTCTGACTTCAGTATGAAGATGGACCTTTACACCATAACGATCCGCTTCTTTTAGCAGGCAATCAATAATGGATTGTGATGAATCCGTAACGGGAAACATTCTTCCATCCTTTTCCTGTTTCAACTTTACATTTCTTTCATCAAACCATTGAATAGTATCAGTAGTAAAAAATTGGTAAAATGTTTTTTTTACAAAATTATCTCCCCGCGGATATTTCCTGATCATCTCCGCAATATCAAAGCAGGCATGGGTGACATTGCAACGTCCGCCCCCACTTATTTTTACTTTCGATAAAAGTTTGTTTGATTTCTCTAAAAGAGTAACTTCTAATGCAGAATTCATTCTTGCGGCATTGACCGCACAAAAAAAACCAGCAGCTCCACCTCCGATTACAATTAGTTTTTTTTTGGACATTCCGGTAATTAAAGCGCTGCCTTTATAAAGGTAAATACTCAGGCCAGTGGCTGTACTACCTGATTCATTGAAAAAAGGTTGGCGTTTTCAGTTTCAGCTTTTTCAATATTCGTGTAATCTGAAAGAATGTCTGCCTTATGTTTTCTTATACAAACATCATGTTCAAAATGAACAGAAGGCTTTCCATCTTTAGTTCGTACGGTCCAACCATCTTTTTCAGTATACACTTCTTTTCGCCCCAGATTTATCATGGGCTCGATAGCCAGTACCAGGCCTTGCTTCAATTGCGGGCCGCTTCCTCTTTTACCATAGTTCGGTACTTGCGGATCTTCATGCAGGCTTTCCCCCAGGCCATGCCCAACAAGTTCTCTTACCACACCATATCCATTCTTCTTTTCTGTATGTTCCTGTATAGCAAATGCAATATCTCCTACCCGGTTGCCGGCCACTGCCTTTTCAATTCCTTTATATAAAGCTTCCTTAGTAACCCTGATCAGTTTCAATACCTGCGGACCCGGATCACCGATGGCAAAAGTATAAGCGTGGTCTCCATGCCACCCATTGAGTATAACACCAATATCGATAGAAACGATATCGCCCTCCTTTAACTCTTCTTTGTTGGGAAAACCATGTACCACTACATCATTTACTGATATACAGGAATTAAAGGGATAACCTTTATAGTTCAAAAAGGAAGGTATTGCATTATGATCCTTTATTATCTCCCCGATTATTTTATCAATCGATAGGGTTGTTAATCCAGGCCTTAACAAAATAGCAATTTCGGAAAGGGTCTTACTTACCAGCAAAGCACTTTGCCGCATCATTTCTATTTGTTCAGTTGATTTACATATCATCATATTGCCTCAAAATTAATATTTCAAACTCAAAAAAACTGCTCTTGTAAGAATCTGTTTTGCTTTTCAACCCAGGTGGTTGATCTTTAAATTATTTTCATGAAGTCCTGCAAAAATAAAAACCTGGCAAGTTGTATCTTACCAGGCTTCTCTAATTAAAATTATTTTTTAGTACTGAACGGCAGAAGTAGTTTGTCTTCCCTGTATTCGCCCGCTTTTCATCAATCCATCGTATTGACGCATCAGTAACTGTGTTTCTATTTGCTGCAAGGTATCTAAAATAACACCTACCATGATCAACAGTGAAGTACCTCCAAAGAAAGTAGAAAATCCTTGTGTCATGGAGAATATATTCTGAATGATACCGGGCAAAATACCAACAAAAGCCAGAAGAATTGCTCCCGGGAAAGTAATCTTATCCATTACACTTCCGATATAATCTGCTGTTGGCTGACCAGGTTTTACCCCGGGTATAAATCCATTGTTTTGTTTCAGATTATCAGCAATCTGTTTTGGATTAAATATTAATGCCGTGTATAAAAATGTAAATCCGATAACTACAATGGAATAGATCAGCATGTACCAGACATTCTGGTGATCAGTAAACATTCGAGAAATCTCATTAGGCCCTTTACTTCCCAGGGTGAACAGGGTAGGCAGAAACATAATAGCCTGTGCAAAGATGATTGGCATTACACCCGCACTGTTTACTTTTAAAGGTAAAAATTGTCGTGCCCCGCCAAACTGCCTGTTCCCTACAATTTGCTTGGCATAATTAACCGGTACTTTTCTTACACCCTGTATCAATAATATACATCCCATGATAATGGCAATAAGAACAGCAATCTCAATGATGAATATCAGGATAGAACCTGTACGGGTAGATTTGGCAACCAATTCCTGGGTAAATGACTGAGGCAAACGGGCAAGGATTCCAATCATAATGATCAGGGAAACACCATTTCCCAACCCTTTATCTGTAATTTTTTCACCCATCCACATTACAAACAGAGTACCTGCTGTAAGTATAATGATAGTTGACATGGCAAAATAGGGAGTGAATGCGGGGATGATTGCAGCAGCCGAGGTTTGGTTAAGATAACCCACATAAGCAGAGGCCTGTACAATCGTAACACCCACAGTAAGATAACGGGTATACTGGTTGATTTTTTTCCGCCCACTATCGCCTTCCTTTTGCATCTTCTGAAACTTAGGAACCAACACGGTCATCAACTGCATAAAGATCGAAGCAGAGATATAAGGCATAATACCCAATGCAAAAATTGAAGCCATGTTAAAAGCTCCGCCGGCAAATGTATTGATCAGGTCAAGGATACCATTACCTCCTGCAGAATTTAGCTCGAGTTTCACCGGATCAATACCTGGTAATACAATATGTGAACCTAAACGATAAACGGCAATGAGCAATAAAGTAAAAAGTATTTTACTTCTCAGTTCCTCAATGCTCCAGATATTCTTAAGTGTTTGAATTAATTTCTTCACGGGAGATAAAAAGATTTTAGACAAAAAAATACTGCGTCAGTAACATCAACTAAATTGAAAGGCTTATTATTCATGCGCTTTGCAATTTAATCAAATTACGTTACTATTTCAACAGAACCACCAGCTGCTTCTATAGCTGATTTCGCTTTTTCACTAACCGCGTTCACCTTAAAAGTGAATTTATTTTTTAATTCTCCATTGCCTAAAATCTTCACTTTATCATTCTGACTGATAAGACCGTTGATATAAAGATTTTCTAATGTAAATTCAGTGAGGCTGTATTTTTCGGCAGAGTTGCTCTATCTGGCCCAGGTTAAGAACAGTGTATTCAACACGATGCGGATTGTTAAATCCACGTTTGGGAATACGGCGCTGAATAGGCATCTGTCCGCCTTCATGCCCCATTTTCCTTTTGTATCCAGCACGGCTCTGTCCACCTTTTGTACCTTTTGTAGATGTTCCGCCATGACCGGAACCATCACCACGGCCAATTCTTTTGTCTTTGTGAGTTGCGCCTTTTGCAGGTCTTAATTCGTGTAGTTTCATTTTGCTTTTATTTTATACTCATCGCTCCGAAAGCTTCCGGAAATACCCTGAACGGAGCTCGCTTTTAATATTATCTGGGAATGGGTAATCAGATTTTGAATCCATGTTTTGATTTTCCCAAAAGATTCTATAAGATCAAACGATCCTACGCTTCTTCTACTTTCAACATATGCTCCACTTTGCGCACCATACCCAATACCTGGGGAGTAGCTTCTACTTCCTTGGAGGAATTGGTTTTGTTCAAACCCAAAGCCTTTAGTGTCAACTTTTGCCTTTCGGGCCTGTCGATCGGACTTTTTACCAGGGTTATCTTTATCTTTTTCATACTTAATATCATTTTATTCATTAGGCTCTCCATCAATAAATCACCAAAAGGGACTTATTGATTTTACGCTAACCATTAAAAACTTTCTTTAATCCAATTGACCTGGTTCTGGCAATAGCGATCGGTTCACGCAATAAAGCCAAAGCTTTGAAAGTTGCTTTAATTACATTATGAGGGTTGGCTGAACCTAATGATTTAGCTAATACATCAGTTACACCTGCACTTTCTAAAACGGCACGCATAGAGCCTCCGGCAATAACACCCGTACCATGTGCGGCTGGTTTAATCAATACTTTGGCTGCCCCTTCCTTAGCCCATTGGTCGTGGGGTATAGTACCATGCATTACCGGAACTTTAATCAGATTCTTCTTAGCATCTTCAATTCCTTTTGTAATGGCCTCCTGTACTTCTTTGGCCTTACCCAAACCATGACCTACAACTCCATTGCCATTACCCACAACTACCAATGCCGAGAAACTGAATGCACGGCCACCCTTGGTTGTTTTCACAACCCGGTTTATTGAAACCACTTTATCTTTCAATTCCAGGTCTCCGGCTTTAACTCTGCTTAGATTTACTTTAGACATTATTTCAATTTGAAAATTTTAAAATATTTATCCAGGCCATTAAAATTGAAGACCACCTTCTCTTGCTCCGTCGGCTACAGATTTAACACGGCCATGATATAAATAGCCTCCACGATCAAAGGTTACTGTTTTAATTCCCAACTCCGCAGCTTTAGTAGCAATAGCAGCACCCACCATTTTACTCTTTTCTACTTTTGTAGTCTTTTGCGCTGCAATGGATTTATCTTTTGATGAAACAGCTGCCAGTGTTTGCCCGTTAATATCATCTATTAGCTGAACATATATCTCCGTATTACTTCTGAATACAGAAAATCGTGGCTTCTGCGCTGTGCCTTCGCCAATCTTTCTGCGAATGCGATAGCGGATATTTTGTCTTCTTCCTGATTTACCTTTTGTGTTCATCTCTTTCTATTTTACTTCCCTGTCCCGGATGCTTCGGGTTTAGCAGTGAATGAATTTGAAAAATTAACCTGTTCCCGGAAATAATTTTCAGAGCTACAATTCTAAAATTTATTTACCTGCTGCTTTACCAGCTTTCTTCCGTACTACTTCACCAACATAGCGAACCCCTTTTCCTTTGTATGGCTCTGGCTTACGAAGACTGCGCAATTTGGCTGCCACCTGCCCGATCAATTGTTTATCTATTCCTTCAAGGGTAATAATGGGGTTTTGTCCTTTCAACTGTTCAGTACCTACTTTAAGTTCTTTTGGAACTTCAAATATTATATTGTGCGAATATCCCAATGCAAGGTCAAGAACATTACCCTGGCTAGCCGCTTTGAAACCCACTCCTATCAATTCCAGTTTCCTGGTGTACCCGTCAGTTACTCCCTTTACCTGGTTTGAGATCAAAGACCTGTATAAACCATGCAAAGCACGATGCCGGATCTGGTCAGTAGGACGAACTACAGTTGCCTGGCCGTCTTTCACTTCCACCTTGATATCACGGTCAATAGATTGCTTCAATTCCCCTTTTGGTCCTTTTACAGTAACAACGTTGTCGTTGCCTACCGTAATGGTAACACCAGCCGGTACTTTTATTATTTGTTTACCTATACGAGACATGGTTAATTAATTTGTCTTTTTTAGTTTATTATTTATCGCTTTCTGACCTGTCAGCCTGTATAGGATACGGCTTAATGTATCAGAAAGCCTTGCTTCTTTTATTAATATATATAACAAAGAACCTCGCCCCCTACATTCTGAACTTTTGCTTCTTTATCTGTCATCACCCCTTTTGAAGTAGAGACGATAGCCACACCCAGCCCATTCTTCACCCGGCGAATCTCAGCAGGCTTTGAATACTGTCTTAAACCCGGACGACTTACTCTTTCCAGGCTTTGGATAGCCGGTTGCTTTGTTTCCGCATTGTACTTTAATGCAATTTTAATAATACCCTGCTTACTATCATCTTCAAACTTGTATTTCAGAATATAACCCTGGTTGTACAATATTTCTGTCATACGCTTCTTTAAATTGGAAGCAGGTATGTCAACTACACGGTGACCAGCCATCTGTGCGTTACGTATTCTGGTCAGGAAATCTGCTATAGGATCTGTTACCATAATTATCTTAATTAATCAGTTCACAATTTTTTTGATGCCGGATGCTAATTCCGGCAACCAGCATTGCGGATCATTTGTTTTACCAACTTGCTTTTTTCAAACCGGGTATCTTACCGTTCAGTGCCATATCACGCAAGGCTATCCTGGAAATACCAAAGTATCTCACATATCCTCTTGGACGTCCGGTAATCTGGCACCTGTTTTTTAAACGAACCTTCGAAGAATTCGCTGGCAGCTCATCCAATGCTTTCCAATCGCCGGCCTTCTTAAGCTCTTCACGCCTGGCGGCAAATTTGATTACCATTTTTTCTCTTTTCCGCTGCCTGGCCTTTATCGATGTCTTAGCCATAATTATATTCTCTTTTTTATTTGAATTATTTTTTTGCGTTTTTGAAAGGCATACCCAATTCTTTCAATAACTCATAAGCTTCTTCGTCTGTATTAGCCGTAGTAACAAAGGTGATATCGAGACCTGTGATCTTATTTACCTTGTCAATATCAACTTCCGGGAAAATGATCTGCTCCGTTACACCCATTGTATAATTACCGCGGCCATCAAACGCTTTTTCATTTACTCCCTTAAAGTCACGTACCCTGGGCAGCGCCACTGCAATCAACCTGTCCAAAAATTCGTACATTTTTACACCACGCAACGTTACCCTTGCGCCGATTGGCATATTCTTCCGCAACTTAAAATTAGAAATGTCTTTTTTAGACATGGTTGCGATAGCTTTCTGGCCGGAAATAGTAGTTAATTCTTCAAGGGCAATGTCAACCAGTTTTTTATCGGTAACAGCGCCATTAACTCCCCTGTTGAGGCAAATTTTCTCCAGCCTGGGTGCCTGCATCACGGAATCATAACTAAATTTCTTAACCAACGCAGGAACTACTTCCTTTTTGTACTTATCCGCCAATCTCGGGCTATATGTTTTTGTAGTCATATAAAACGTTTTTTACCTGGGTTATCAGAATTAAATCTTTTCCCCAGATTTTTTTGATACACGAACTGTTTTTCCATCTTCTCCCCTTTCTCTTTTCACTTTAGATGGAGCTTTGGATTTTGCGTCCCAAAGCATCACATTACTGATGTGTATTGGCGCCTCCATTTTGATAATACCACCCTTTGTATTTTGAGCTGAAGGTTTGCTGTGCTTTGTTACTATATTCACTCCTTCCACTAAAACCTTTGCTTTATCAATCAATACTTCTTTTACAACACGTGGTTTGTATTCCAGCTTGCCATTATCGTCTTTCTTGGTCTTAGACGCACCTGAAATAACAATAACCAGGTCACCTTTTTTGATGTTGTACTTTGGTTTAAATCTTGTTTTCATCTTTTTATCATTAATGGGATCAACCCTTTTAATCAATTATAATACTTCCGGAGCCAGCGATACGATTTTCATATATCCTTTGTCGCGAAGTTCACGGGCAACCGGACCGAAAATCCGGGTGCCCCTGGGCTCATCAGCCTGGTTTAATAAAACAACAGCATTGTCATCAAAACGGATATAAGATCCGTCTTTGCGGCGAAGCTTATTAGTAGTTCGCACGATGACGGCTTTTGCAACCGTACCTTTTTTTATGCCTCCTGCAGGTATTGCATCCTTTATAGTAACAACGATCTTGTCGCCGATCCTTGCATAGCGTTGTCCGCTATTGCCCAAAACACGAATACATAATACCTCTTTGGCACCACTGTTATCCGCTACATTTAACCGGCTTTCTTGCTGAATCATTTTCTTAAGCTTTTAGCAATTAATACTATTCTGTTTCTTTTCATTTATCCTATACCACAACTCATTTGTGGCGGAAGGATTATTTCACCTTCTCAACAACTTCCACTAATCTCCACCTCTTTGTTTTACTAAGCGGCCGGGTTTCCATGATCTTCACTATATCACCTATACTGCATTCATTCTTATCATCATGAGCATGAAACTTGGTAGTCTTATTTACAAACTTACCATACATCGGGTGTTTTACTTTTCTTTCAACGGCAACGGTGATGGTTTTCTCCATCTTATTGCTCGTTACCACACCCGTTCTTATTTTCCTTAAATTTCTTTCTTCCATCTTTTAAGCTTTAAACTATCAGCTTCCGGTTAAAAGCCCGGACCTATAGCAATGAAACTTTCTTTTTTATAATGCGGCCGATTCCTTAACAGAAGAAGCCAGTTAATTTATGCCTGTTGTTCCTGCAATTTCAATTCCGTGTGAAGCCGGGCAATATCCTTACGCACAGCACGAATTGTCATCGGGTTTTCTAAAGGAGATATAGCATGAGCAAACTTCAACTTTTTCAATCTCAGCTTTTCTTCTTCCAAACGAGCTTTCAAATCGCTTTCATTTAACCCATGAATGCTTTTTCCAAAATCTGTTTTCTTTGACATCTTTATTAATTTTCAAATTATGCAGTAACCAAATCTCTTCTTACCAGGAACTTTGTCTTAATTGGAAGTTTTCCTGCGGCCAGAGCCAGAGATTCACGAGCAACTTGTTCGCTTACTCCATCAACTTCAAAAATGATACGGCCGGGTTGCACTACAGCTGCCCAAAATTCCAGGTTACCTTTACCCTTACCCATTCTGACCTCAGCTGGTTTCCTTGTTATTGGTTTATCCGGAAAAATGCGTATCCACACATTACCTTCTCTTTTCATCTGGCGTGTTAGAGCCTGGCGTGCCGCTTCAATCTGCCTGTCGGTAATCCAATGGCTATCCAGCGCTTTCAATGCAAAAGAACCAAAAGAAATAGTAGTACCTCTTTTCGAATCGCCTTTCATGCGACCCTTCTGCATTTTCCTATGTTTTGATCTTTTTGGTTGTAACATTTCAATACAATTTGAGCATTTGTGAATCTGAAAATTGAAAAATAATTCCTGGCTTAGCGAGCCTCATTTTCAAATCTTCAAATTAATAATTTAGTTTCTTCTTCCTCCTCCTCCTCTTCTGTCTCCACCACCACCGCCACCGCGACGGTCATCCCGACGATCATGCCTGTCATCTCTCCTCTCTCTTCTTTCTCCACCAGCAGGTCCATCATTCTTTCCGCCTGCAATGAAATTTGGATTCAGATCTCTCTTGGTCAACACCTCACCTTTACAAATCCACACTTTAATTCCTATTTTACCATAAACAGTTTGCGCAAATACGTTGGCATAATCTATATCCATACGGAAGGTATGCAATGGTACACGACCTTGTTTAAACTCCTCGCTACGGGCAATCTCAGCACCATTTAATCGTCCGCTCAACTTGATCTTAATTCCTTCAGCACCCATCCTCAGGGAAGAAGCAATTGCCATCTTGGTAGCTCTTTTGAAATTGATACGATTTTCTATCTGCCGGGCAATAGTATCCCCAACAATCATTGCATCCAACTCAGGGCGACGAATCTCCAGAATGTTTATTTGAACATCATCCTTCCCGGTCAGTTTCTTCAATTCTTCTTTTATCCGGTCTACCTCACCACCGCCTTTGCCTATGATGATACCAGGCTTGGAAGTATGAATGGTAATGATCAATTTTCCAAGTGTTCTTTCAATCACAATTTTAGAAATACCACCCTTATTGATACGAGCGTTCAGGTAGGTTCTTATCTTATGATCTTCAATTAACCTGTTAGCATAGTTCTTTTTATCAGCGTACCAGTTGGACTCCCATCCCCTGATGATGCCTAACCTGTTACCAATCGGATTTGCTTTTTGACCCATATTATTGGTTTATTAATTCGTTTAGTTTTTGTTTTCTTTTGTATCAACAATTACAGTTACGTGATTGCTACGCTTGCGAACACGATAGCCACGCCCCTGTGGAGCCGGACGCATACGCTTCAACGTTCTGGCACCATCAACAAAAATTGTTTTAATTACCAGCAGGCTTTCATCTCCCTCTTCATTTTTTTGTTTCCAGTTGTTAATAGCACTCAACACCAACTTACGAAGCGGGACTGCCGGATGTTTGGGGTTATGCTCCAACTCGGCCAATACTTTTTCTACTTTCTGACCGCGGATCAAATCAGCCAATAAACGCATTTTGCGTGGCGATGTCGGATAATTTCTAAGTTTTGCTACTGCTTCCATTATAATTCTTTTGAAGTTTGAAGTTTAAAGCGCAAGGTCATTTCATCCTTGCCCTTTTTTATCAAACATGTTAGTCGCCTTTCTTACTTGAGTGTCCTTTAAACTGACGGGTGGGAGCAAATTCCCCCAATTTATGACCCACCATAAATTCCGTAACATACACCGGAATAAACTTGTGGCCATTATGCACCGCAAATGTATGACCGACAAAATCAGGTGTAATAGTGGAACGACGGCTCCATGTCTTAATAACACCTTTCTTGTTTTTGCCTTCATTTATTGCTACCACCTTTTCTTCAAGATGTGTTGCTACATAAGGACCTTTTTTTATCGAACGTGCCATAGTATTTAAATTCCAAGAGTTATAAATTCTAAATTCCAAATTTCTTTCCCGATTGGGCTTTGGAATTTGTATTGCTATTTTTTACTTAGCCAGTTTGTTTCCGTTCTTACGCTGAATGATTAACTTATCACTTCCCTTTCCCCTGGTTCTTGTTTTCAAACCTCTGGAGTATTGACCATTTCTTGACCGAGGCTGACCACCCGAAGCTTTTCCTTCACCACCACCCATTGGATGATCTACTGGGTTCATGGCAACACCACGTGTCCTTGGCTTAATCCCTTTCCACCTGTTACGACCAGCTTTACCCATGCTCTGTAAGCTATGATCACTGTTACTTACAACACCAACCGTAGCATAACAATTTACCAATACTTTTCTCAACTCACCGGAAGGCATTTTTAATACAGCATACCGGTCTTCTTTATTGGTTAACTGAGCAGAAGAACCTGCACTGCGGGCTAATTTACCGCCCTGGCCAGGTTGCATCTCAATATTGTGAACATTGGTACCTAACGGCATATTTTTCATCTGTAAGGCATTGCCAACTTCAGGAGCTACTGCATCACCGCTTTCCACCGTAGCACCCACTTGCAATCCTTGTGGGGCAATGATATATCGCTTTTCGTTGTCTGCATAATTCAACAAAGCTATAAAGGCAGTGCGGTTTGGATCGTATTCAATGGATACAACTGTTGCCGTTCCCTGCTTATTACGTTTGAAATCAATAACACGATACTTTTTCTTATGACCACCGCCACGATAACGCATAGACAAGTGCCCGGATGAGTTACGGCCACCTGTTCTCGGCTTGGCTTCTACCAGGCTCTTTTCAGGAACGTTGGTAGTAACCTCTGCATAAGCATTTCCGATTCTCCATCTTGTGCCGGCTGTTACTGGTTTAAATTTTCTTAATGCCATTTTAAAAGTTTCACTTTTTTAATTTCCAACACTTCGCGGCGGTTGATTGCCATTATTATTTTGCGTAAGATGGATTTTAAATAGCCTTTAAATATTAGAATAAAGATCTATCGTGTCCCCTTCGCCTACAGTAACATAAGCCTTTTTGTAAGAAGGCTTTCGCCCGGATAAAACACCTGCTTTTGTAAACCGGCTTTTATTCTTACCCGGAGAAACTGATGTATTTACATCCGTAACACTTACACCATAAAAGCTTTCTATTGCTTTTTTGATCTCCAGCTTATTTGCTTTTCTAGCCACTTTGAAAGCATAGCGACGCAGTTTTTCCTGCTGGGCATTTGCCTTTTCTGTCAAAATGGGTTTTAATAATACTTCAGAAAGTTTCATCTTTCTATAATTTGAAAATTTGTGATTTTGAAAATTTGAGATGTTATGCTATCAAATCTTCTTCAATTTTATTTTAAGAACTATTCCTGCTTTCTTTTGAAAAAATTCAAATTAAGCTTCCGCTTTTTCTTCTTCTTCAGAAAAAATCTTCGCCGCACTTTCTGTCAATACCAGCACTTCAGAATTTACAATATCATATGTATTTATATCACTTAGTAACACTCCCAGTACAGAGGGAACATTACGGATAGATAATTGAAGGCTTTCATTATACTCAGGTGTAATAAACATTGCCTTTTTATCTGCAATTTTCAGACTACCCAAAATATCCATAAAGGTTTTTGTCTTTGGAGAATCAATTGAAATATCTTCAATCACAACAATCGCCTTTTCTTTTGCTTTCGCAGAAAGAGCGGAAATTTTAGCCAGGTCTTTTACCTTTCGGTTTAATTTGATATCATAAGCAGTGAGGCTTAGGTCCGAAAATAGTACCACCACCCTTGTATAATGGATTACGAATATTACCCTTACGGCTTCCTCCAGTTCCTTTTTGACGATGAAGCTTACGGCTTGCACCCTGTACTTCGGCACGGGTTTTCACCTTATGAGTACCCTGGCGCTGAGCTGCCAGGTATTGTTTAACAGCGAGGTAAACAACGTGGCTGTTAGGCTCAACACCAAAGATATCTTCAGGTAGTTCTACTGATCTTCCTGTTTTCTTTCCCTTAATATCTAAAACATCTACTTGCATTTCTTTCATTTTATTAGAGACAAGGCAAGCCCTGTCCTTAGCATTATTTCTGAATCAAAACAATTGATCCGTTGTGACCCGGAACTGAACCGCTAACCAGGATATAATTCTTATCTGCAAATATCTTTACCACTTTAAGTCCTTTTAGTTTCACACGATCACTTCCCATACGACCTGCCATCTTCATACCTTTCATTACACGGGCTGCATCAGATGAGTTACCCAATGAACCCGGAGCTCTCTGGCGATCATGCTGACCGTGAGACTGCTGACCTACACCATGGAAACCATGACGCTTAACAACACCCTGGAAACCTTTGCCTTTTGTAGTACCAATTACTTCAACTTTATCGCCTTCAGCGAAAATGTCAACTGTAATGGTGTCACCAATATTTTTTTCGAGGGAAGAATTGCGAAATTCTTTGGAGAATCTTTTAGCCGGAGTGCTGGCTTTAGCGAAGTGATTTTTTTCTGATTTGGTTACGTGGCTTTCTTTCTTATCGCCGAATGAAACCTGGAGGGCATTGTATCCATCGGATTCGATGGTCTTGACCTGGGTAACTACACAGGGACCTGCTTCAATGATCGTGCAGGCAGTCTGTTTGCCTGAGGGATCGAAAATGCTTGTCATCCCAATTTTTTTTCCAATAATTCCTTTCATTGTTTGTACTGTTTGTAGCCTGCAGGATTATTGGGACAACCTTGTACATCTTTCATAAAAGAAAGAGGTTTCAATCCCCGTTTGCCACCGACCTTTTCCTTTATGGGGAAGTACCGGCAGTAAACAAACCCTGAACGGCTTGTTTTATGTGAAGCCTCATAAATACTTCGCTCGTTTGCGAAAATTCAGGAGACCGATTATTTTCCAGAGCTCTTTTCTTCAAACAAAATAATTGTCTGATTGAGAGATAGTCATTGTGCTATTTGTAAGAACTATTACTTATATGTCAACATGCTATAGAAACCTGAAGACTATAAAGTCTTTTATGCCTTGATCTCAACTTCCACACCACTTGGCAAATCCAGTTTGCTCAAGGCATCTACCGTACGGCTTGAAGATGTGTAAATATCCAGTAAACGCTTATGTGTAGCCAACTGGAATTGCTCACGGCTTTTCTTGTTTACGTGTGGCGAACGCAACACTGTAAAGATCTTTGTACGTGTAGGCAAAGGAATAGGACCGGTTACTACAGCACCTGTGCTGCGAACTGTTTTTACGATCTTCTCAGCAGATTTATCTACCAGGTTGTGATCGTAAGACTGTAATTTGATTCTGATTCGCTGAGACATTGTGTAAAACCCAAATTTTCTTTTGGGAGTGCAAAGGTAGGGGGGACGAGTTATATCCGCCAAATAGTTGAGGATTATTTTTTCCAGGTTAATTCCAACGCAGTTTTTATTAATTATCGATGCCATTTATCGCCGTACTTATATATGGTAATGTGTTTCACAGGTACAACGTCATCTTACTCTTATTGCTCGTCAAAAACTGTTGTCTGCTCTTTTTTAAGTTTGAAAACTAATGTAGATGTAAGTTAGCGTGAAAATTGTTCTTACATCCTGCAAAAGATAAAGGACCCAAAAATGAGTCCTTAACCTTTTACATTTTGCTTTTCATAAAATGGCTATGTTAGCCTTAATAATAGAATTTTAAAACGGAGTGAATTCCAATAAGATAGCTAGCAAAGAAAATGCCACGGTTATGAATAGTACTTGATTAAGATTAAGTATTTTGTTTATTAAAAGAAAAACCTCATTTTTCAATGAGGTCTTAATTGTATTTTATCAAAGTGATCAGGCACTGACTTTACCTTTAACTTTTGCAATCACTTCTTCAGCAATATTACTTGGAGCAGGATTATAATGAGAGAACTCCATTGTAGAAGATGCACGACCCGAAGACAAGGAACGAAGTTGAGTTACATAACCAAACATTTCGCTTAAGGGTACTTTCGCTTTGATAACCTCAGCACCTGCGCGGGTATCCATCCCTTCCAACATACCCCTTCTGCGGTTTAAATCTCCCGTAACATCTCCCATGTATTGAGCAGGAGTAATAACTTCAACACGCATAATAGGCTCAAGTAAAACTGGTTTTGCTTTTCTGGCTGCCTCACGGAAACCTTGTTTGGCACACAGCTCAAAAGACATTGAATCAGAATCAACAGCATGGAAACTACCATCAAATACCCGGATCTTCATATTATCAACCGGGTAATTTGCTAATACTCCAGAAGTCATTGATTGTTCAAAACCCTTTTGAATAGCCGGAACAAATTCACGGGGAATGGAACCACCGAAAAGGTCATTGACGAATTGGTAATGCTTATCAGGATTTTCTGCTTTCCATTCAGCATCTATAGGACCCAGGCTAAATTGAATATCGGCAAATTTACCCCGACCACCGGTTTGCTTTTTCAAAGTTTCACGATGCTCAATTGTTATATTAAATGCTTCTTTATAAGCCACCTGTGGAGCACCCTGATTTACTTCAACCTTAAACTCACGTCGCATGCGGTCAATAATAATCTCAAGGTGAAGTTCGCCCATGCCTCTTAGTATGGTCTGTCCTGTTTCTTCGTCTGTGTTTACTCTTAAAGTTGGGTCTTCCTCTACCAGTTTGGCTATCGCCATTCCCATTTTGTCAACATCAACCTGAGTTTTGGGCTCAATAGCGATGGCAATAACAGGCTCAGGGATAAACATATTTTCCAAAGCAATTGGAAAATCTTCATGGCATAATGTATCACCGGTTTTGATCTCTTTAAATCCTACGGCAGCACCAATATCCCCTGCTTCAATAAAATCAATCGGGTTTTGCTTGTTGGCAAACATTTTCATAATACGGCTAATCCTTTCCTTTTTACCACTTCTTACATTTAATACATAGGATCCCGCATCCAGGTGGCCGGAATAACAGCGGAAAAATGCAAGGCGACCAACGAAAGGATCGGTCATGATTTTGAAAGCAAGGGCAGCAAAAGGAGCTTTAGGATCTGCTTTGCGTGTTTCCTGTTCACCCGTATCAGGATTGGTACCCACTGTATCAGGTATATCAATAGGACGATGGGAGATAACGGCACACAGCATCCAGCGCAGTTTGTACACCTTTGTTTTTGAATGAAGAACCGCACATCATCGGCACTATGCTCAGATCAACGGTAGCTTTTCGAATGGCTTCATGCATTTCATCTTCGGTTATCGTATTAGGGTCATCGAAGAATTTTTCCATCAGCTTATCATCATATTCTGCTATTGCTTCCACCAGGCTTGCCCTCCATTCTTGCGCTTCTTCCAGCATATCCGCAGGAACTTCTATTTCATCAAATGTCATACCCTCAGTTTCCATATGCCAGATAATGCCTTTCATTTTTATGAGGTCAACAACACCTATAAAATCATCTTCTGCCCCAATGGGTAATTGAAGAGGAACAGCTTTGGAACCAAGCATTTCTTTAACCTGCTTTACCACCATCAGAAAGTCAGCACCAGCCCGATCCATTTTATTAACAAAACCAATGCGGGGCACACCATATCTGTTAGCCTGGCGCCAGACAGTTTCAGACTGCGGTTCCACTCCATCTACTGCTGAAAACAGTGCGATCAGTCCATCTAAAACCCTCATTGATCTTTCTACCTCAACAGTAAAGTCAACGTGGCCCGGTGTATCTATTATATTAAAAGAATACTTTTTCGTATCCGCAAACTCTTTACCCTTATTCGTAGGAAAATTCCAATGGCAGCTAACAGCGGCAGAAGTAATTGTAATGCCTCTCTCCTTCTCCTGCTCCATCCAATCCGTAGTGGCCGCTCCATCATGCACTTCCCCTATCCGATGGATCATACCTGTATAGCGAAGTATCCGCTCTGTGGTGGTGGTTTTTCCGGCATCAATATGCGCTGCGATACCAAAGTTTCTTTGAAATTTTAAGTCTGCCATTTTTATGATTGTATTATATTTTATTGTCCTGCAATGATCCCTTCGATTTTTTCTTTTAACTGATTTGGGTCCGGTTACTTCCAAAGTAACCTATAGAGAAAAATCAAAGCTCACCGAAATTTAGGGCGCAAAGGTAGGGGGAATTTGTCAAAATACGGAGCTTAAATGAAGTGTAATCTTACTAGGTTTTATACCTTCAATTTCAGTATTTGGAAAGAATCAAACTCCAACTTCTCGTTAGGTCTCGTGGAATTGGAAAAATCAAAAGCAGACTGGTAATTATAAAAATTTGATAATCCTTTTTGCAAGGTATATAGAGATTCAATTTGACACTGCCACATAATCCTCCCATTAAACAAGAGATCGGATTAAAAATTCCATCCGATAATGACAAATTATAAGTATCATTTTTAGAAACAGTACTTCATTCACTTACCAAAAAAATAAAAATGCTGTAAAAAAAATCAATTAATTTAATATTCAAATGTGAATCATTGTAACTTCAAGTCTCTTAAATTAACTTCTAATTTTTCATTAACTCCAAAATCTTGTAGTATGCCCTCTAAAAAGAAAGCGAAGGCTAAACCAGCTCCGCGAAAAAAAGCGGCTAAAAAAGCACCAGTAAAGAAAAAATCTGCGCCTAAAAAAGCAGCTAAAAAAGTCTGCTGTAAAAAAGAAAGCCGCGAAGAAGGCTGCACCAAAGAAAGTCAGCTAAAAAAGCGGCACCGAAAAAAGCCTGAGAAGACCAAGAACTGCCCCTAAGAAGGCTGCGAAAAAAGCTGCACCAAAGAAATCAGCTAAAAAGGCGGCACCGAAAAAAGCAGCACCAAATAAACCTGCAGCCAAAAAAGCTGCCGCCCCTGCAAGGAGAAGAACCAGCAGCTAAAAAACCGCCAGTTACCTGCACCTGCGCCGAAACCAGCCCCGGTTGAAGAACCTACTGCCTGTGCAAGCGGAAATTAGCTGATATGCCTTCAGAATAATATCATTCGAATGAGAACGGAACACAGTAATAATCATTTGCTACCATCATAATTATTTGAAACCGCTCCTAATACAGGGCGGTTTTTTTTGTCCAGCACAATGAGAACTCAGTTTAAATCAAAAAGCCATCCCAATAAAATGAGATGGCCTTAAGGATAATTGTGCTTGTATCTTTTACACCCTGAAGTGAGCAAAAGCTTTGTTGGCTTCAGCCATACGGTGTGTATCTTCTTTTTTCTTGAAAGCAGCACCTTCACCTTTGCTTGCTGCTACGATTTCACCGGCTAATTTATCAGCCATGCTACGACCATTTCTTTCGCGGCTATAACGGATAAGCCATTTAATGCTCAATGAAACTTTCCTGTCCGGACGAACTTCGGAAGGAATCTGGAAAGTAGCACCACCGATACGGCGGCTGCGAACCTCTACACCAGGTGTTACATTTGCCAATGCTCTTTTCCAAACTTCGTAACCATCTTCATTGGTTTGCTTTGCCACTTTATCCAATGCATCATAGAAAATATTAAAAGCTCCGCTTTTCTTTCCTTCCCACATCAGGTTGTTTACAAAACGGGTAACCAGTTTGTCATTAAATTTTGGATCGGGTGCTAAAGGGAGTTTTTTTGCTTGTGCTTTCCGCATGACTTAAAATTGTTAATTGCTTTTACTTAATTATTCTGACTGATTATTTTTTTGCTTTTTCTTTCTTGGTTCCGTATTTAGAACGGCTTTGTTTACGATCCTTTACACCGGCAGTATCCAGTGAACCACGAACAATGTGATAACGAACACCTGGTAAATCCTTTACACGACCACCACGGATCAATACGATAGAGTGTTCCTGCAGATTATGACCTTCACCAGGAATATAAGCAATAACCTCAATCTTATTCGTCAAACGAACTTTGGCCACTTTACGAAGAGCAGAGTTCGGCTTTTTGGGAGTGGTAGTATACACACGGGTACATACACCACGACGCTGCGGACACTGATCCAAAGCCCTTGATTTACTCTTGGCCCTGATGATTTCTCTTCCTTTTCTTACTAATTGTTGAATAGTAGGCATTATGAACCTTTTATTTTTGGGAGGGCAAAGGTAACGGCCCGAAGATTAAATACCAAAAATTCATTCTTTTATTTATGAACCGTCTATCAGCAAAGCCTAACCTGTCCGAACAGTAATAATGGTCATCCTCTATCATTAACACAGTCCTAGTTAATCCTGAGACTAATTATTTACGGATCTAAGCCTGTTACACCTTCCACATCCAACCATACTTATCCTCTACCCTACCTTCACGGATATCTGTCAGCCATTTTTTTACTGCAGCCGGATATTTTATAGTTGTCAGTATTGAAATTCATATCAAACCCTTTATAATTCAATTCCTTGATCGGTGCAATCACGGCAGCTGTACCTGTTCCAAATACTTCGGTAATGTTTCCATCCTTATACGCATCAACCACTTCATCAATACTGATTTTTCTTTCTTCAACCGTTATACCCATTTCTTTAAGACCCTGAATGACACTAGCCCTGGTTACACCTTCAAGAATGGTACCTTCTTCCAGTGAAGGTGTAATGGCGACATTATCAATGATGAAAAATACATTCATCATCCCCACTTCCTGCAGCCATTTGTGTTCGGTACGCATCGGTCCACAATACCTGGTCATATCCTTTTTCCTTCGCAATAGCTGGCTGCAAGCATGCTTCCGCCATAATTACCTGCATTTTTGGAAAAGCCAACTCCACCGGGTGCTGCACGTGTATATGTTCTCTTCAACCAATATCTTCATCGGGGATGCAAAATAAGGACCGGTCGGACTCAAAATAATCAGGAATTTATAAGTTTCAGAAGGCCTTACACCCAAGCATTGCATCAGTTGAAAACATAAACGGGCCGAATGTATAAGGAATGATCCTTTTTTGCCGGTATCCAATTTTTGTCAAGTGCAATCAACTGGCGCATGCCTTCCATGAAATATTTCTTCCGGTACCACTGGCATATTCATGCGCTCTGGCAGATTTATTAAACCTTTTGAAATTATCTATGGGCCGGAAAATAAAGGCATTCCCGTCATTCGTCTTTATAAGCTTTGATACCTTCAAAAATGGCCTGCCCATAATGAAGTGCGGCCAATGAAGGCTCCAATAATAAGGGCTGATAAGGTTTTATTTCCACACTTGTCCATTCGCCATTTTCATAATCCGCTTCCAGCATGTGATCCGTAAAATATTTTCCAAAGGGAATATTCTCCAGATTAATATCCTGCAATTTGCTTCTTTCCGCTCTTTGTAATTGAAATATCCAATGCCTCAGTCATAATAGTTTATTTTTGAGCGCGTCAAAGAAACAAAAAAAAGCTAACACTCATTTGTAATCCAGTAAGTCTTTATGAGTCTGAATGATCTGCAATTGTCTCCTGCCACTTGTGGCTACCGCTTTATCCTGACGTCCTTGTTGATATTGATAAATCCGAAGAACTCGTGCAAGCCGATTCCTGCTAACCAGTTAACTGCAAAATAATACTGACCCGGAACTAGAACAAGCGAACACGGCATGGAAATTCCTTGGAAGCAATCAGCAAAAGTATCCTGATTGTTGTTAATTACAACAATGCCGTTCATTTACCCGATGAAGAACTTGAGTTTTTTCACCAATATGCTGGCCGCCTGCAAACTGAGCCTTGGGGATGTAGCCATTGTAAACAGGAATAATTACATAGATGTTCAGATATAAAGAATATTCTTGCCCATTTTCAAAGCAGGATCGTATTTCTTGTTTGGCGTTGAACCTGCTGGGTTCGGATTACCCGTTAGTTTTCCGCATTTCCAGGTGCAATCTGTTGCGAATATGCACTTTCTTATATTCACCTGCTCTGGAAGAAAGACAGTACGACACACTTATTGAAAAGTAAACTGTGGGTGTGCCTTCGCAGTATTTTTGGAATTTAATCGCCTCATACATAAATCGATAAAGTCTGACTTCATTAAAAACCTTAAAAAGTCTCCTTATCTTGTCATCCATGAAACTCATTTTTGCCACCAATAATCAACATAAAGTTGAAGAAATCAGGCATGTTATTGGTGCCTCATTTGAATTGATTGACACTGAAAGAAGCCGGAATAGATATTGATATTCCTGAACCACATGATACGCTGGAGGCAAATGCAACAGAAAAATCGTGAACCATTTACGAGATGACAAATACCAATTGCTTTAGTGAAGATACAGGACTGGAGGTAGCGGCACTGAATGGTGAGCCGGGTGTAAAAAGTGCCCGCTATGCCGGAGATGAAAGATCATTTGAAAAGAATATTGATAAATTATTAGATAAACTTGAAGGATAAACCGATAGGACTGCCCGTTTCAGAACTGTCATTTCATTAATACTTGGATGGAAGGAGATCCAGTTTGAAGGAGTTTGCAAAGGAATGATTATCCGGGAAAGAAAAGGGACTAAGGGATTTGGGTATGATCCTATTTTATTCCGGATGGATCCGATAAAACCTTTGCGCGAAATGGAGCTTGAAGAAAAAGATCGTATATCAGTCACCGAGCAAAAGCCACCGAAAAACTGGTAGCATTTTTGACAATAGTACACAGATTGAACAAATTCCTGAATCAAAATATAAAATTGAACCCTCAAAGCAACCAAAATATTACCGAAAGCGACTTAATCAATGGATGCATTGAAGGTAACCGGCGTATGCAGGAAGAATTGTACCGCCGATTTTCTCCCCGCATGTATGCTGTTTGTCTCCGCTATGCAGGAAATGCCGAAGAAGCAGAAGATATTTTACAGGAAGGTTTTATCAAGATTTTTAAAAAGCTTGGCAGTTTCCGGAGTGAAGGTTCTTTTGAAGGCTGGATAAGAAGAATATTTGTCAATACAGCCATAGAGCATTTCAGGCGAAAGCGATACCTGCAGCCGGTAACCGAAAAAGAAGAAAACACACTTGAAGGAAATTACCTTTCTGTACTGGATAACCTGGCTGAAAGAGATATTTTGGCATTGGTTCAGCAATTATCACCCGGTTACCGAACCGTGTTTAATATGTATGTAGTAGAAGGATACACGCACAAAGAAATTGGCGAAATGCTGGGTATCAGTGAAGGAACAAGCAAATCGCAATTGTCGAGAGCCAAAGTGATATTGCAGCAAATGGTAAAAAAATTTATTGAAGAAAAAGAGATGGAAAAATAAGATCATGAGCAGCTTGAAAGATAAATTGTATAACCATGAAGTAACTCCACCGGCAGAATACATGGGAAAAATATTGCCGCGGCTCTTGATAATCCTGAATCCAAAACCGAATTTCCTGTACTGTTATATAATATTGAAATCAACCCCCCAGTGAATACCTGGGAAAAAATTATTACCAGGCTGGATAAGAACCAGGTTAATTTTGAATTTCCGTTACGATTAAATAATATGGAAATAGTTCCGCCGGCGCCAGTGTGGGAAAAAATATCAGCACTGTTAGATTCGAAAAACGTTTTTGCTCAAACCCCGGTCAGGAAGATCAGACCATTTTTCCGTTATGCAGCAGCTGCCATTTTTCATCGGGGTGGTTGCCTTTGGCATTATTAAAATTGACAGAAACAGAGAACTAGCCTCATAATACCAGTAGCCAAAACAAATAGTAAATAAGATAGCAGCCTGTCAGGAAAAAACAATGATAACAATTCATTAGCAGCACAAATACCTGAAGCAAGCTCCGGGAAGGATCATGCCGCAAAACAATTGCTAAAAATAAACCTGTGTATGCCAGATATGGATCGTCCTGTAGAAACAGTATCATGAGGGCTATTACGGTCATCAGTCGGTTACGAGATAGTTAATGAAATAGTTTCGGAAACATGATCTTTCGCAATCTATTTATGCTTATGAAGATCATGTTCCAAATATTTGCGGACAGATATGTTATGCTGATGACCCCAGATGGCAATATCATCCGGATGTCAAAAAAATGGAGTGATCTGCTTTGCTGTGTTTCCGGTGAAGAACAGGATGCTGATTGCAAGAATCAATTAAAAAAATGGCAACAAAAAATGGCCACTTCCTCATTGGCTCCTTCACCAGGAAATTTTATGGATATCCTTGGCCTGGTTAATTCCTTAAATGATAACAACGAGCTTTAGCAGGCTACGTTTTCACTAATTTTATTGCAAAACCTTTGCAATGGCCAGGATAAAGATTGATCTGCCCGCATACATTTTCTTTTATCACATCCATCCCCGTTCGTATCACAGACATAAACTATGGGGGTCATGTTGGCAATGATGCTATATTCTCTTATCCATGAAGCAAGAATGCAATTCCTGGAATATTCGGCTTTACCGAAATGGAATTCTGCTGGTGTCGGACTAATAATGGCTGATGTAGGCATAGAATTTAAAAATGAATTGTTTTACGGAGATATTGTTACCATTTCTATTTCCTGCCAGAATTTAAGCAAAGTAAGTTTTGATATTTATTACAGACTTGAAAAAATCATCCCACTGGATCACGGTAAAGATGCGCAGCAGAATTGAATGAAAAAAAATATTGGTAGCTGCTGCAAAAACCGGAATGGTTTGTTATGATTATACAAAGAAAAAAATTGTGGCCATTCCAGATGAAGCAATTGGGAAATTATGCAATAGAGCAGTGCTCCGCTTTACAATAACATGACTCCCTTTACAAGCTTATTGATTCCAAATTTTCCAGCTCTCCTCCGCCTGTAAAACCAGCATTTCGTAACCATTTTTAATGTCAGCACCCTGCTCCTCACCTTTTTGCAGAAATAAGGTTTTGGCCGGATTATATACCAGGTCAAAAAGATAATGCTTAGAAGTTAAGCCTGATAAGGAATTGGCGGTGCTTCAATAATATTAGGATGCATCCCCAGTGGTGTTGTATTAATAATTAAGTAATATTCCTTCATAAGCGTCTTCCGTCAATTGCTCATAGGAAAAACTTTTTGCAGAGGGTTTGCGGGATACATATTTATATAAAATCCCCAAATGTCTTCAAAGAATATTCCACCGCTTTGGCTGCACCTCCTGTACCAAGTATCAAAGCTTTTGTATGATGAGGTTTCAATTTTTCTTTCAACGACTGATTCAAAAGCAGGTGCATCAGTATTATAACCAATGAGCTTCCCGTTTTTTATACTTATGCAATTACAGGCTTTGATCTTTTTGACCAATTCAGTCTTTTCATCAAGAAAAGAAATAACCTGTTCTTTGTAAGGAATGGTCACATTTAGTCCGCAGAGTTCAGGATTGGCTTTAAGTATATTTGCCAGTTCATCAATAGATGGAATACTGAAAACGAATCATACCGGCATTCAGTTAAGCCTTCTTTCTCAAATTTTTCAGTAAAAAATTTTTTTGAAAAAGAATGTGTCAAAGGATATCCAATTAATCCGAATAGTCGCATCAGGATTCTTTTTTATCAAGGAACAGATCGAATGTATCGCCTCGAAGACCGATACGCATTGCTTCAAGTGGTATTACTTCCGTTGGTGCAATATTTCCCAGATTTACATTACAACCGAGTAATTCGATAAAATATAATTGCTGTGCTTTTTGAGGAGCTTCCCAAATAATTTTTTCCCCTGGTATTTGTGTTAAGATTTCCTGCACCAGTCCTTCTCTTACTTCACCCGATCCGCGGTAAATACCTACATTACCTGCTTCCCTGGCTTCTGCAATTACATAAGTAGAACCGGCATTTAATTCTGCCTTCATTAATTCTATCCACTTATAAGGAGGAATAATATGTGCTGCATCCTTACTGCCTACTTCACTCAATACTACTCCATGTTTGGTGAGTTTTTCAATATAACCGCATTTTTCAGCATGAGGAATTGTAATAGAACCATCACTTACTTCCATATAATTAATACCAAAATCCTTGCAAACCGCTATATAATCATCAAACTGGTTGCGGATCAAAAATGCTTCAAATAAGGTACCGCCAAAATAAATCGGGAGATCATAGGATCTGTACAATTCCAGCTTTTCACGGAGATTAGGAGTAACGTAGGATGTGCCAAATCCCAATTTTATTATATCGACATGAGGATAGGAAACACTCAAGAAAATTTTTCGCTTCATTTATACTAAGACCTTTGTCCATCACCATCGTAATACCGGCAGTCCGGGGTCTTCTGATTGCGATCCGGCATCTGAGAAAGATTAAAATTCATGTTCGTGAAATTTTATTTCAATTCTTATTTACGTTCTTTAGATTATAATTGCTCGGAGTCCTTTCTTGGTTAACTATAAAACCCCGCCAAAGTAAAAATATAATTTGAGCAGCTTCCGTTGGCTATATTCATTCAGGCGGCAAAAATAGGAAAGAATAATAATAGAATCGGCTGATACTTAACAAGCTGAAGCTTATGTAAGTTAAATAGATCTGTTTCGTTTAAATCTGGCCACTAACATCCACTACAAGCTGATTTTGCAAACTTGCGGGATTGAAGATCAATAAATTTCTTAAGAAGTTTAGGTGCCTGGTCATCGCTTTTTCCAGTTGCAAAACAGCTTCTTTACTTTTTCCCATTGCCAAGTAATATCGACGCTTTATAAAAAAGAAAAATTGGTTTGCCATTGGTTACTTGAATGGCAGCTTCTACCTGCTCCATTGCCTCGTCCATAAAGCCGCGCCTTATATAAACACCTGATCAATGCTTCCCAACCGGCTACATTTCTTGGGCGAACGCGAACTGCATTAGAAAAATATTGTACCGCATCTTTAAATAATCCCAGCTGCATTTTACATTCTCCCATCAGCAGGCTATACTCCGGTTGCGGCTTGTGAATTTTAATGGCATGTTCCAGTTGTTTTATACAACTTTCCCATTGACTCTCGTTAAAATAAGTACAGGCAATTTTATAAAAAATCTTGCTGTCCTCCTGGTTCAGATGAGATGCCTTGCGATAATAAAACCGGGCCTGTGCATAATTCTTTAGCCTATCATAACAATGACCGATAGCTTCGTAAATGACAACTTCGGGTTTGGAAAGTTCAGTTACTTTTTCCAATGCCTCAATTGCTTCTTTATATTTCCTTAGTCGAATATAAGCATCTCCCATATTGCGGTAAGCATAATCAAATTTCTCTTCAATGGCAATGGCATACTGGTAGGCATCAATTGCCTTTTCATATAATTTTAATCCCTGGTAGGCTGCCGCCAGGTTGAACCAGGCTAATTCATTGTAAGGAAAATCATCAATAATATTGCTGGTGAAGACGTATGCTTTCTTCATTTCTTCCGGTAAAATCAGTCCAGAAACAAATTTTATACAAGGCCTCTTCATTATTGGGATCCTGCTCCAGGATCATTTTGAGGCAATCAAACACTTTTTCAAATTCTTCATAATCGTCATATACATCAGATAATTCAAACAACAATTCAAGCCTTTCGTCTCCTTCAAATATTGGTGAGCGCCTCTTCCAGTATTGCTACTGCCTTTTCCTGTTCATCAAGAGCCAGGTAAGCATCTGTTTTTAAAATATAAAGTTGATATCGTTATCTGTCAAAGAGAGTGGCGCGGTCCAGAATTTCCAGAGCTTCGCGGTAACGACGCACAGTCAAGTAGAATATCTGCCTTTCTAATAAGCAGCAATGAGGAATAGGGATATTGTTCAATAGCAATATCGGCAGCCTCAAGTGCTTTTGATAATTCTTCCTTTTCCTCAAAATAATTGATGATTCTTTTCAAAAGCATTCTTCTTCAATAAAAGAATTCTTTCGCCCATTCTTCAGATTTTCAAATTGAAGAAGTAACTCCTTCATATGTTCTCGATCTTCCTGGTATGGGTTTTCTTTCATCTAATTCCAGAATTATAAGTATAATGCAGCAAACTTTCTTATGTCGCAAATTTTAACTAGTTAACCCGTTGGTATCAACAAGTTAGAAAAAAAAATTGAGATAATGAACTCCTTGTTTTCCCCATCTGTGGAGAAAATGAAATTTTTATTTTAAAAGAACGTAACATTTTTCAACTCTACGCGTTAAATAAGTATTAAAATTCGTGACAAACGGTTTCACATTTTGTTATAATTTGTGTTAAATTTGTGTTCGAAATTGAAAAATAATAATTACATATCAACCCGTTCACTTAAAAAATTCACTTTCTTAATTTTATTGGGAGCTTGCGCCTTTGGTGCTTTTGCCACTTTGGGAACACCCGGAAGAGGCAAAAAATCAGTCGGTGGAAAGTCGTTGCTATCTAATAAAACGGCTAATAATACCTGGTTCATTTTCATTACAGGTCAGGATATAATTTCCGAGGAAACCAGGTGATTACGCAAGAGAATAAATATATTAATCTTAATACAGTTGTATCCTATCAGCAAGGGCACACTACTTATATAATGCCTTTGAAAAAGAAAATTGCTTTAAATGGGAAGATCACTTTCAATCCTAATGCAGCAACACGCTGAAATTAATTGGCTCCTCCTTTAGTTTCCTCATAAGTCATCACTCTATAGCCAGTTTTGGGCAAATCAAACTTTGCCGCCGGAACCAGATTAAAGTTAATGTTCGAAACAGTATAGGTTACTTTTTGCTTTCCCAAAACAGCTTCATACTGCATGGCAAGCCCGGGAAGTTCTTTATTTAGGTATTGAAAATCCTTATTTACTGGCACCAGGTCTTTTGTAAAATACACGGTGAATGTAGTGCCATCCAATAGTTTTCCGATTGCTTTTTGGCAATTATATCCTGCAATAGTTTTAAACTCATTTTCATAAGTAAAAGTGCTACCCTCATATTTTTTGTTGGAAATTTTCCAATCGGCTGGTGTCATTTTTATCATGTACTTCTGCTCACCATAATCCTTTAAAACAGTAACATTTCCTGTTTTTCCATCTACAATAGTGGATTGAGTTCCTAATGAACTGATCATTTCCGACCTGCTTGAATTTCCTTTTAAATAAATAATACTGACGGCCCCGTCCAAGAGATCCGCGACCTGTGGGGTAGTATTATTTGTGTTGATGACGATGTCGTAAGAAATGGTGGCTTCTGTTAATTTCTTTTGTGCAAGCAGATCATCACTTGATATTATCAGGAAGAACAATACTACTATTGCTATTATTAATTTTTTCATTTTAGATTCTGTTTATACTCAAAGAAAGACGAAACAATTAATATTAAGTTGCAGGTTTGCCTGTCAACGAAGGATTTAACAAAACTCTCTTATATAAGGAGTTAAACGAACTAAGAAGAAAGAAAAATTTAAAAAGACGTTATTACCGTATAAGTTTAAACTTAACAATAACCTACTATTTTTTGTTTTTTTGCTGCATTTCTTTCATTCGCTTTTGCTGTTCCTGCATCTGTTCCATACGTTCCGCCCATTTTGATTTTGGTTTAGGCTTTTTCCGGTTATCAGCGATTTGAACAACGATTTTGTCATGATCAATTATATAGTTCTGAATTACAAACTGTAGTATCAATGTAATTATATTGGATACAGTATAGTACCAGGTTAGTGCTGAAGGCAGTTTGTTAAAAATAAATAACAGAAATACCGGGAAAATATAAGGCATATATTTCATTACCGGGTTACTTTGATCCGGCGACATGCTCATACTGTAAATGGAAATAAGTAAGCTAGTTATAACCGCCGTTATCGTAAATAAACTCAGGTGACTACCCAATAAAGGAATATTCACTCCAAATCTTATAACATCATCAAATGCCGAAAGATCTTTTGCCCACAAGAAAATCTGCTCCGCGTAAATCGACGCTTGAACTAAAGAAACTATACAATGCAAAGAATATAGGTATCTGCAATAATGCAGGTATACAACCTCCCAAGTGGATTCACGCCAGCCTCCCGGAAGAGTTTCATTTGTTCCATGCTCATGGCCTGTTGATCTGCCCCAAACTTCTCTTTCAACTTTGCAATTTCAGGACGTAGTGCTTTCATCTTGGCACCACTCAGGTAACTCTTATATGAAAGAGGTGAAATAATCAACCGTATAAACAAGGTAAGAAAGGCAATTACCCATCCAAAGTTGCTGACAAAACTTTTTATAAAATCCCAAACCGGAAATACAACATATCTGTTTAATGGCCGTACAAATGAATACATACCCTGGCCAAGATTTATCAATTTCCCCATTTGCAGATCATACTTTTTCAACGTATGAAAATCTGCCGGGCCATAATAAATATTGAATTTAACATCGGCCGAGGATACAACAGGAACCTGAATCCTCATATTAGAAATAGCCTGGGTAATAATCTTCTTTTCAGAAGATGGAACTTCCCAATTCATTTTTCCCGATTAAAAATTATTTTTTGCCATCAACACGGTGTTAAAAAATCGTTGTCTTACCCCGATCCATTTAACAGGTTTTGAAAAATTGATACTCTTCCTGTTCCCAATAGTATAATAATCAAACTCACCATCCTCCACAAAACCGATCTGTGTATTTTGTTTTTCAAATTCAATGTCAGATTCCTGCTGACTGGCAGTATATTTCCAGGTCAGATTCATCACTCCCTGAGTTAACAATTTGTCCGCTCCTTGGAGCTGCACATCAAAATCGATCATATAATCCTGTGCTCTTATTACATACTGATGTACGATTGATGAGGACCCAGAGGAGTCTGAAGATTGAAGCTGGTAAGAAACGGTGGTGCTTCCATCTGTATTTTTAACAACCCTGGCGGGTTGAAAGAATAAGTCGCTGGTTAATGCAATTCTTTTATCTGCTGAATTTCTTCCTGTATTGATAGTATAACTAATCCTATCAAACTCAGAATCGGATAATTTTACATGGCCACTATCCATGTTTTTAAACTTATTAAGTTCAATCCATTTTGGCTGGCCACCTTTATTAGTAAAAGCAATCTTAAAAAGATCCGTATTCACCTCTGTTAATTGCTCAGTTCCAATAGCGGCATTTTGAAAGTCACCTGCATTGGTGATTCGGTTAATTGTATCAGCCCTGGCTGAATCCATTTTCTGAGCTAATGTATCTTGCGGGGGCCTTTTTGCATTTGCAATAGAATCTATTTTTGCCTGCTCTTTTCTATACGCTGCTTGTTCCTGGTTTGTATAAAAAAAGTATCCAAAAAAAAGTGCAGCCAGTATCACAAATCCAATGACGGTATTACGATCAAAATTCATCAGCTGTTTAAATTTAAAGAGCGCAAAGATAGGGTAATACCAGAAGCATAAGGCGGAACAAAATTGCCCAAAGACAGAAGCCTGATTAATCAAAGATTAGAAAGGGATTACAGCCTCATCTGAAGCGATTAGCTAGCTGATTGTTTCGCTTATACCGTACTTACAGGAATTTTTAAATCATCTCTTTTTGTAGTGAGGGACTTTTGAGATTCATAGCTTTTTCAGCATAAGCTTTTGCAGCCTTTACAAAATGAACAAAAATCGGTTGGGGATTTTCAACTGTGCTTTTTAGTTCCGGGTGGTATTGCACACCTATAAAAAATGGATGATCAGGCAGTTCAATAATTTCAACCAACCCGGTACCTGGATTTCTTCCGCTGGCTATCATTCCCGCCTTTTCAAACTGATCCAGGTATTTGTTATTAAACTCCCAGCGATGGCGGTGCCTTTCACTAACAGAATTAACACCATATATCGTGTGCGCAAGTGAATTTTCTTTCAGGTCGCATGGATAGGCACCCAACCGCATGGTACCCCCCTTTGCGGTAATTTCTTTTTGTTCTTCCATCAGGTCAATTACAGGATCCTTGCCCTGGGGATCCATTTCGGTAGAGTTGGCATCTGTTAATCCTATTACATTTCTCGCAAATTCAATTACCGCCATCTGCATTCCCAGGCATATTCCAAAAAAAGGAAGTCCTTTTTCCCTTGCATATTTTACAGCAGTGATCTTTCCTTCCACCCCTCTTTGTCCAAAACCAGGGGCCACCAGTAATCCATCAAGACCAGCCAGTTTCTCAGATACATTATGATCTGTAATATATTCGCTATGAACATTGACAATCTGCACCTGGCATTCATTCATAGCTCCTGCATGAACAAATGATTCTAGAATAGATTTATATGCATCCTGCAATTCCAGGTATTTCCCGATCAATCCAATAGTAACTTTACTTTTTGGATATTTTAGTTTATCAAGAAACTCCTTCCATTTTGTAAGAACCGGTTCATGATAGTTGGATATATTAAGTTTTTTAAGACAAATAAGGTCAAGTTTTTCACGCATCATTGTAAGCGGCACCTCGTAAATAGTAGTAGCATCTACTGCCTCAATAACCGCCTCCGGTTTTACATTACAAAACAAGGCTATCTTCCGGCGAAGATCAACCGACAAAGATCTCTCCATGCGGCAAACGATAATATCAGGATGTACACCTTCCTGGCTTAGCATTTTTACGCTATGCTGGGTTGGCTTTGTTTTTAGTTCCTTTGCTGCTTTTAAATAGGGTATAAGGGTGAGATGAATAACAACTGTATCTTCTTCTGGCAACTCCCATTGCAGCTGACGAACTGCTTCTACAAATGGCAGGCTTTCAATATCTCCAACGGTTCCGCCAATCTCTGTGATCACAATATCATATTTGTCCCCTTGCCCCAAAACCATCATTCTTCGCTTAATCTCATCTGTAATATGCGGGACCACCTGCACGGTTTTTCCCAGGTAAGCTCCTTCCCTTTCCTTATTAATAACTGTTTGGTAAATACGACCCGTAGTTACATTATTGGCCTGTGAAGTAAAAATATTCAGGAACCTTTCATAATGACCGAGGTCAAGATCAGTTTCTGCTCCATCTTCAGTTACAAAACACTCTCCATGCTCATAGGGATTAAGTGTACCCGGGTCAACATTGATGTAGGGATCCAACTTCTGAATAGTAACCTTTAAACCCCTTGCCTGCAAAAGCTTGGCAAGCGATGCAGCAATAATTCCTTTTCCCAATGAAGAGGAAACACCGCCTGTTACAAAAATATACTTTGCCATATATGGTCAATTTTTTAGTATCAGGAATAAAGAATGGACAATAGCTATTTAATCAAAAACAGTTGTTCTGCGTCAATACTTGTTCTACAAAAATTTTGAAAATTCAGCCCGCCCTAATGACCAACGGATACTTCGAAAACAGAGAGTAAAATTGAAGATAAATCCCAGAGGTCAGGTAAAGGTAAGGCAATTTTTGAAGCTGCTAAAATCTGAAATCGTTGTTGTGGAAAAACAAGGGTTTTTCAGCAGCAAGTTTAGGATTTATCCGGTCTTTCAATTTAGTTCAATTCAATTTTGACTTGCGTTTTTACTCTGGATGAAATATGCAAGATTTTTTCGGGCATTTTTTTGTATGCCTCTTTTCATAAATCCTGTCCAGCCAAATAATGCACCTTTCCAACCTAACGCCTGGGCCGCCCATGAGCTTAACCGGAAGCCATCGCTGTGCTCAATTATTTTTCCGTCCCTTAAGCGCATAAATGATTTTATATTATTTGCCACTTTATTACCCGTTTGGGAAAAAATATAAGTTGCTGTCCAGCTACAGGTGGCGTATTCGTCATCTATCAACTCTATATCCGAATACCCGAGAGAAAAATTCCTGGCATTCCGGCAAAGCATTTCCCACATAGCCCCCACCTCATCTCCTTTTAAGACCAGAAAAACAGGGTCGCTGAAAATGATATCATCGCTATAACATTCCTGCATGGTTTTAAAATCCAATTTTTGAAATGCGCTATAAAATTTTTCTATGATCTGTTTATTATTTGTCATAAACGGTTTGGTATGGAAAACTTATTCCCTAAATATATAACTTCCGTAATTTATTATAAAGATTAACTCACAAAAACCTCATGTACGGCACATTCAACAGACCTTTCCTTTCTTAATAATTTAATTCAGCCCAGCCAAAAAATGAGCGTTCTGCTTACATCAATATAATCATATGATCACCCTGATACCTAATGCACAAACGATTCCGCAAATAAAATGAAGGAAATAGCCTCCCTGCTACCATCCTTTTAATATCTTCGGCTTTCTGAAAAAACCGAAACCAACCTGTTATGGCAAAAAAAGTATCCCCTATTGATCTGACTGATAGCTTTGAAAAGATCCCCGTCAAAATTTACCCGGATATCAAAAATGGTTCGCAAGCCGTGGCCAGGGAAATTGCCAGCCTGATCCGCGATAAACAAAATAAAAAGCTTGCATGCGTATTAGGACTGGCTACCGGATCTACACCAAAAACCTTGTATGCCGAATTGGTCAGGCTTCATAAAGAAGAAAAACTGAGTTTTAAAAATGTGATCACCTTTAACCTGGATGAATATTATCCGATAGATAATGATGCTTTGCAAAGTTATAACCGTTTTATGCGGGTCAACCTTTTTGACCATGTTGATATTAAACCGCAAAATATTCATATTCCCAACGGGGAAATTACAAAGGAGGACATTAAATAACATTGCAGCCAATATGAGAAAATGATTGAAGAAGCAGGTGGCATCGACCTACAGATTTTAGGTATTGGCAATAATGGACATATCGGCTTTAACGAACCAGGCTCGAGTATATATTCAAAAACAAGAATGATTACCCTAGACAACAGTACACGTATTGCCAATGCATATGAATTTGCTAATATTTCCCAGGTACCACGGCTTGCCATCACTATGGGAATAAGCACTATCCTAAAATCAAAAAAAATCATTCTGATGGCCTGGGGGCCGGGAAAGGCTCCAGTTATTAAGAAGGCAGTTGAAGAAGAAGTAACTGAACAGGTACCCGCCTCTCTTTTACAAAATCATGATGATGTAACTTTTGTAGTGGATGAAACAGCTGCTGCTGAACTTACCCGGAATAAATCTCCATGGCTTACCGGGGATTGCGAATGGAATCCGAAGATGATAAAAAAAGCCGTTGTAAATATGGCTTTAAAATTAAAAAAACCCATTCTTAGCCTTACCAATAGTGATTACAACGAATATGGCCTGAGCGATCTGCTGGTTGAAAAAGGAGATGCCTATGAAATAAACCTGCAGGTTTATTATATGTTGCGGGATACTATAACCGGCTGGCCGGGTGGAAAACCGGATGCCGTGATTCCAGAGCATCCCGAACGATCTGTTCCGTATCCCAAAAAAGTGATCATTTTTTCGCCTCACCCCGATGATGATATTATAAGCATGGGTGGCACATTTCTGCGGTTGCATGACCAGGGACATGATGTACATGTAGCTTACCAGACATCCGGTAATATTGCTGTAACGGATGAATTTGTTACCCGCTTTCTCGACTTTGCTGTTGGCTTTGAAGAAATTGTCGGGATTGATACGGACAAGTCAGATAAAATAATGAAGGCTGCAAGAAAATTCATAGACAACAAAAAATCAAACCAGGTTGATACTCCCATCATCCGGTCGATAAAAGGTCTGATACGCAGAGGGGAAGCCAGGGCTACCTGCCGGTATGTTGGCATTCCGGATGAAAATATCCATTTTCTGAATCTTCCGTTTTATGAAACAGGCACCATAGAAAAAAAACCCATGGGCGAAAAAGATGTAAAGATCACCATGGAACTATTAAGAAAAATAAAGCCCCAACAAATATATTGTGCGGGAGATCTTGCCGATCCTCATGGCACACACATGGTTTGTTTTAATATTGTACTTGAATCCCTAAAACGAATAAAAGCTGCCGGCGATGAATGGATCAATGATTGCTGGCTATGGCTATACAAAGGCGCCTGGCAGGAATGGAATATTGAAGAAATAGAAATGGCGATACCCATGAGCCCCGACCAGGTGATGAAAAAACGCTTTGGCATTTTTATTCACCAGTCGCAAAAAGATTCGGTTCCTTTCCAGGGAAGTGATGCAAGGGAATTCTGGCAAAGGGCAGAAGAAAGAAATTCGGCTACGGCAAATCTATATGCAGATCTGGGTTTAACTCATTATGCAGCCATGGAGGCCTTTGTAAGATGGCATTATTAAGATGAATAATTTCTGAAGTTTGATCAGGTTATCAGGAGGTTATTGAAATTGGGGAAATATAGATAAAATTGCAACCGCTATGCAGGATGATCAAATTTGAACCACTTCCTGCCCACTGAGGCTTTTCCAACTTATAGTCACTTGTTTATTATTAACTAAAGCTTGCTTTTATTTCACAAAGCTTTTTTATACATTTAGAAAAAAAATTTATGGCACTATTTAAATCCGGAAATCCAACACTAAAACAGACCGCATTTGAAGGCACTATTATGCAAGGGGTGTCTACCGGTGAAGAAATGACGCTGCGGGGAACCATGAATAAGTTTGGTTTCCTGTTTCTGATGATGATGGGAACCTGTTTTGTAGCATGGGGCCAGTTTTATAAAGGAAGTGATCCGATGCCCCTCCTGCTAACTGGTGTTTTCGGGGGATTAGCTCTGGCCATAGTTATGGCTTTTAAAAAACAGTGGTCGCCTTACCTTGCACCGGCATTTGCATTACTTGAAGGATTGTTTGTGGGGTCCGTTTCTGCTTTTTATGATTACGCTTTCAAAACTAGTTATCCCGGCATAGTCATGCAGGCAGTAGGATTAACTCTTATTGTTGCGATGGTAATGTTTGTACTTTACCAAACCCGCATTATAAGAGTAACCAATAAATTCCGGTCAGTTATAACTATAGCAACCATCAGCCTGGCTGCCTTCTACCTCATTCAGTGGGTAGCATCGCTGGCATTTGGTTTTACCATCGGAGCATTTACCCACGCCAGCACTCCCTCTGGGGATTGGATTTTCTGTGGTAGTTGTTTGCCTGGCCGCCCTGAACCTCCTGCTTGATTTTGATATGATTGAAAGAGGAGTAGAGGCTAATGCTCCTAAATATATGGAGTGGTATGGTGCATTTGGATTGCTGGTTACACTTGTTTGGTTATACCTGGAGATTCTGCGTTTGTTATCAAAATTAAAAGACCGGTAAGCCGGATTTAATTAAAAATACAATCACTCCATCTTGTTATTCAGGATGGAGTTTTTTTTATTAATCCTGTTTCTGCTTACTTTTCAATTTCTGTTACATTATTCTCCATCATCAAAATATACAAGATGGTTTTTACGGAGCAACATATTATTGAACTTAGCCAAACTCATTACGGGAAAGAAGTTTCTGTCCAGGCTATTAGCGGATATGATGAGTTGAATTTTTTATTGACAGAAAAATCCGGGAAACAATATATTCTTAAAATAGCCACTGAGGAACATGGCTACCATTTTCTTGATGCCCAGGTTAAAATAATAAACCATTTGTCAAGAAGTAAAGTCGGCAATAAATTTCAACAATACCTTCTTAACAAACAAAATGAGGAAATAACAACATTACAATTTGAAGAAAAAAAATATTTCATTCGCATACTCACATTTCTTCCCGGAACATTTTGGGTTGACCTGGCTGCTCGACCGGAAAGCCTGTTAAGAGATCTGGGGGCCTTTCTCGGTGAAATGGATCGGAGCCTGCAAAATTTTTTTCACCCGGCTATGTGCAGGAATTATGTATGGGATATAAAAAATGCTCTGAATATAAGAGACTACCTGTCACACATTTCATCACATGAACAGCGAAGGATAGCTGCTTATTTTCTTCTGCAGTTTGAAACGGAAGTGTTGCCCCACTTACATTCCCTTCGAATGGCTTCCATTCATAATGATGCCAATGATTATAATGTGCTGGTTGCAGATAATAAGATCGCCGGATTAATTGATTTCGGCGACATGGTGTATTCTCAATTAATAAATAACCTCGCTGTTGCCTGTACTTACGCGATGTTTGGTTCAGACGATCCGGTTCATTCTGCTTCATTGGTAGTGCAGGAATACCATAAAAAGTATCCGTTAACAGAAGTCGAAGTTTCGCTATTATACTACCTGGTGGCCGGCAGATTATGTATCAGTGTTTGTAAATCTGCTTTAAATGCTTCAGAAAATAGCGATAACGAACATCATTTTATTACAGAGCGGTCAGCCTGGAAGCTTTTGCACCAGTTAATCAAGATCAACCCGGTTAAAGCAAATAATACATTTCGCCTGGCTTGCGGATTTACTCATGTTATTAATGAAGATGATGAATACAGTGACCTGAAAAGGGACCGCAAAAAATTTATCGGCCGCAATCTCAGCATCAGCTATCAAAAAAATCTGAAGATCATTCGCGGTGCTTTACAGTATCTCTATGACGATAAGGGTAAAACGTATATAGACTGCGTGAATAATGTGAGTCATGTGGGGCATTGCCATCCTTCAGTAGTAAAAGCAATGCAAAAACAATTGGCTTCACTCAATACAAATACCCGCTATCTGCATGATAGTATTGTTGATTACTCAAAAATGCTCACATCAACCTTGCCGGAGGAACTGAGTGTTTGTTATTTCACCAATTCGGGAAGTGAGGCCAATGACCTTGCTATACGCATCAGCCGCCATTTTACTAATCAAAAAGATGTAATTGTATTGGATCATGCCTATCATGGAACTTCCACTACAGCTATAGAATTAAGTCCTTACAAGTTTGATGGAAAAGGAGGTTTTGGTAAAAAAACCTATATACATAAGGCAAAGAATCCTGATCAGTATCGGGGTGAATTCAGGTATAATGATGCGGATGCCGGAAAAAAATATGCAGCGGATACGCAACGAATCATTGAAAAATTAAAAATGGAAAACAAACTGCCGGCCGCCTTTATATGCGAAACCTTGTTGGGTGTAGGCGGGCAAATTCCATTACCACCCGGCTACCTTAAAGAAGTTTATCATTATATAAGATCATCCGGTGGAATATGTATTGCTGATGAGGTGCAAGTTGGTTTCGGCCGGGTGGGAGAATGCTTCTGGGGATTTCAATTACAACAGGTTGTTCCCGATATTGTAGTGTTGGGCAAGCCCATTGGCAATGGCCACCCACTCGCTGCTGTTATTACCACTCCTGCTATTGCCGATGCTTTTAATAACGGGATGGAATATTTCAACACCTTTGGTGGTAACCCTGTTTCAATGGCATGCGGATTAGCAGTTTTGAATACCATCAAAGACGAGGAATTGCAGCAACATGCCCTGGCTACAGGAAATCATTTATTATCCAGCCTGAAAAACCTAATGAATAAACATCCCATTATAGGTGATGTAAGAGGTCATGGACTATTTATCGGAGCCGAATTGGTAAAAGACAGGATAACACTAGAACCGGCCGTTCCTGAAATAGACCAGGTAGTAGAAAAGATGAAAGAACGCGGTTTCCTTATCAGCACCGATGGCCCACTGTATAATGTTTTGAAAATAAAACCACCTTTAGTATTTAATATAGAGAATGCTGATGACCTGGTAAAGAACCTGGATGAGGTGCTGAGTTTATTATAAATTATTATAAAAAAACTATTTCTGTATTTTATTTTCATGTTCCGCTTCTAACCTGGTTTCTTCTACTGTTGGCATTTCGCCAATGGGTTGTGTATTCTCAATAAACTCATTCATGTAAATCTTAAACAATACAATGATATAGTTGACCAGCAAAGGCCCGAATATAAGCCCTATAAAACCGAAAAGACCCAATCCAACAATTACACCCAATATGGTGATTACCGGATGAACATCACCCATTTTTTTTAATAGTGTGATGCGGGATATGTAATCTACATTTCCCGTTACTATTACACTATACAATAATAATCCGGTAGCCTGCCAGGTGTCCCCGACTGCGTAAGTATAAACAACCAGCGGCACCCAAACGATCATTGTACCTACTACCGGGAAAAAAGCAAAAATACCTGTGAGAAAACCCCATAAAGCCCATTCCTGCACACCAAAAATAAAATATCCTAATGTTGCTGTAAGCCCCTGAATGATGGAAATAAGAGGAATCCCCAATGCATTTGCCCTCACCAGTTTTTTTGTTTCCGAAGCAAGCATGTTTATGTTTTCCTGCTTCAACGGAATCAACCTGTTCAATGTTCTCTCTATTTCCTTACCATAATATAGCATATAGTACAAAATAAAAAGCATGATAGCGAGGTTTGAAATAATGGTGGCCGTGCTGTTTAAAAGAGTAGGAATAAATGCCGTGAGTTTACTCAGCGAGTTAGTTAGGGTACTTTCTGAAAAGAACCTATATCCTATACGTTGCTGAATAGTTTCTATTGAAACTTTAATGGAATTAATGATGGCTTCCGGATCATTCAGAAAGGTATTGATCTTAGGACTGATCAGTGTAACAGCAAGGAAGATGGGTAAACCGATCAGGAATAAATAGTATAAAATAAAAAATCCAGCGGCCCGGCCTTTTTTCCACTTCCGGTTATATACAATTTGAAAATAATTGGAACGACTCAGTATGTATAGTGTAAGGGCGCCTAATAATCCCGGCAAAAAAATGCTTAATTCCATTATCACTACGATAACAAGCAAAAGAATCAATGATAAAAGTAAAACTTGCTTAATCCTGTTGTTAAAACTCACCATATTGTTTTTTATATAAAGGAATCCTATTTCAAATAATATGCTACTCTTTTTCCCGGCCTCTTACTCCAGGCTGGCGATGATTTAACCCTGGCAGTATTTAATGGATAGCATTCAAAAATAGATTTTTTAGTGACAATCTGGTTTTCCGGGAATCAATGGAACAGAAATTGTCTACCAACTGCTATGCGAACCATTCATAGGAAAATCAAACAGGCGACTGCTAGCAGGAAAGGTAAAATAATAGGACTAAGTGTTCTGCTGGTAATCATGATCGCGATTGGCGGCGCTGTCTTTTACTGGAATATTTACAGAAAACAGATTATAAGAACTACACTTGAAGATACCATCCGAACTAAAAGTGAAGGTCTTTATTCTATCAAATATGACTCTTTGTTTTTAGATGAGGTAGCCGGCAACCTTCAGGTTATTAATTTGCACATTAACTATGATAGTACAAAATACCTTGCACTCCTTGCTAAAAATTCGCCTCCCCCTACCCTCTTAAAAATATCAATACCCGAAATAACAGTCACAGGGGTAAAAACACCCCGTGCATTATTAAACAAAGAAATTGTGGGGAAAAAACTGCTTATTACCAACCCGGTCATAGATATCATATATACAAATGCAGGTAAAGACTCTGCCAGAAATATTCCTACCCGGGAAGTTTATAAACAGTTGTTGGGTGACCTGAATCAGATACAAGTTGATACGGTAGAAATACGTGGGGCGCAGATAACCACCCTCAATATTAAAAACGGTAAAAAAAATATAGATATCAGTAATGTGTTTATTCGCCTTCTCAATGTAAACATCGATGAAAAAACGGGTAGTGATTCAAGTCAGTTACTTTTTGCCAGGGAACTATACTTCACTTGTGGAAAATTTTTCTGGCCTTCAAAAGACAAATTATATAACTACTCAGTAGATAGTGTGACCCTGAATTCTGCCACAAAAGAAATTACGGTGAAACAACTTCGCATGGATCCCACTCTTAACGAAGATGCTTTTGTAAAGAGTCTCCCTTTCCAGGATGATCGGTTCGACATCAGCATAAATGATATACGTATCCGCAATGCAGATTTTTACCAGCTCTTTAATGAAAATATAATTGCAGACAGTGTTCTTGCAGGTTCTGCTTCCTTCAAAATCTACCGGGACCAAACCAGAAAACGGCAAAATAAAAATAAGGTAGGCACCTATCCACATCAAAGACTGGATGACATCCCAGTATCCTTCCAGGTGAAAAAATTAATACTGGCTAATGCTTTTTTAGAGTTTAAAGAAAAAAGCAGGATCACATCGATGCAGGGTAAACTTCAATTTCATAATACATATGCAGTGATTTCAAACCTTACAAATAACAAAGAAGCCATCCGTGCAAATAATATTATGACGGCCAGCATCAATTCACAATTTTTAAATAAAGCGCCAATAAAAGTATTGTGGACTTTTTACCTTCAAAATCCAAAAGGTCGGTTTGATGTGAAAGGAAATCTGGGATCGATCTCCGCTACCGATATTAACAGCATCACTCAACCTCTTGGTCCGGCCAAATTGGAAAATGGCCGGATCCATAATTTGGACTTTGACCTGAAGGGAAATAATTATCAAACCAACGGAACGGTTAAGATGCTGTATGAGGATTTAAAGATTTCCATTCTCGAAATGGAAAAGGACAGTCGCCAACTCGATAAAAAAACATTGGCTAGCATGGCGGCCAATTTCATTATTAAAGATGAGAATCCCAGGAAAAAGGATGATCCCAGAATCGCTACTGTCCATTTTGACAGGGATGTAAACCGTTCTATATTTCACCTGGTCTGGAAGTCCATTTTTAAAGGCATAAGGGAGACAGTTGGAATTAAAAAATAAATTAATTCATTTTACAGTGTTACTCCAACCCTCAATGCCTTTAACCCCGAAACACCCTGCAACTCTTCCAATTCAAGTTCTTCCAGGTCATCATTCAATATTTTTTGCTCCTGCAGGTAACGGATATAACTTATAAATTCTTCGGCCTCTTTCCGGCTGAAATAAACCAGGGCTATTTTACCCGGTTGGGTCAACCTTTCATTGGTACCCCTGACAATGACTTTATCAATGCGTTTTTTTACAATATGATATCGTATGTTGTACGCTCCTTCCACATCAAACCGTTTCTCATCTTTCCTGAACTTTATATCGATGGGTTGTGAATGAATAAAGATCAGTTGTGTGGTTTCCACTTGCCTGGGCAACTGGGGTAGCAAAGCATGTGAATACTTTGCTATGGCGGCCATTGATGAAATTTGTAACAGCCGCAGGTTATTTAAATAAATTTCATTAAATGGTTTATCCGGCGCTATCGCCTGACCAATATAAATGTCATATTCAACACCATCGGTTTTAAACTTTTCAAAATAACTTGGGTAAGCCTGCTGAATTTCACCCTTCATCAATTCTATATAATTATTCACAGATGATATAACCGTGTTCATGGAAGCTTCCAGCTGTCTCCTGTTTTCAAAGGCTATTCCTTTTTCTTCGTTTATTGCCTGAAAATATTTATCAATAATTGCTTCATAAGCCGGGTGGCCTTTTTTAAACTGAAGCAGGAAAGGAACCAGATCATTTTCCATGTAATCATTGAGCTTAACTTCCTCACTAAAACCGGAGACATCTTTTATTTTCTGCAGCCAGCCGGAGGATACAAATATTTTTTCATCAATTAATCCAAATCCTGATTTCAGTTTTAACTGCTGCAGTGTATCCAGTAATATCGTGAATTGCCTCACCAGGTCTTTTTCAAGAGCTGTATTTCTTTCTATAGTCGAATTCCTGATATCCACCGCACCATATAAAGGATAAACTTTCTCAAAAACGACCTCCCCTATCTCGGGGTGTTCAATTTTTTTATAATCCTCACGAAGGTATTGCCAGGCAGCCTCTTTAAATTTCCATTGCACAGAAGGTTGAACGGACGTGAATTTTTCCTTGACCACGCGGTCTATATTGCTATTAAATTCATCAATACTATTTTGCAATAACTGAGAAAGCAAGGTCATCGCCGGATTTAACCTGCCCAGGATTTCCTCATTCATTATATTTTTCTTAAAAGAATATATTTCAATTACACCCGCTAATGATTTTTTAAAAAAAACCGGCGTGAGGGCATAAGAACTGACCCCTTTATTTTTCAACATTTTCAGGTATCCCTGCCTGGCTTCATCTTCAACGGTTATCTCTCCGAAAAAAAGTGGCTTCGGATTTTTGGAATATTCGCTGGCCATCGCCATATAAGCCAATTCACCTACGCCATGCTCCTTAGCCACGCTAATTAATTTACTATTGGGCCATATCCCTTCATCAAAAACCAGTTTATTATTTACCTGGAAAAGAGGTAATAAGCCAAACTCAATATCATTATTTCCCACCAGGGTTTTTAAGGAGCGAATGACATCCGGATAATAGTTTTCCTCATCAAAAGAAGAACGATTCAGAATAATATCCCTTATGTTTTCAATAGAATATTCTGCCGTAACGTCTGAGATGCTCAGGATGCCAAATCCTTCAATCCTGAAATTTTCAAGAGGCAGTTTTTCCTGCAGACAAGCAATTGTTTCGCTATGATCATTTGTGCTTGATCTGAATTCATTCGCTTTAAGTTCCGGTAGCGGTTTTAGCGGGAATATTTCTACAAAACGAGTATCGACGCTCAGTTTAAAATAATTGGTAAGTCCCGATGCTTCATCCTCAAGTGTATGAATAATATCACGATTAAAAAAAGAGGAATATCCATAACACTTTTCCAGGATAAGGGAATAGATAAATTCCTGTTGCTCTCTTCTTAGTTCTGCGGGTTTTTTTTCTGAAATTCCTTTCTTAAGATTGCCGCTTTGTATATCGGTAACAAGCCTGGAATAAGCATTAGTGCTGTAAAACACAACCGGCTTCAGTGGTAAAACCAAAGCCCACCTGTGTGTCTCCTCATCTTCTACTATCGGGGAAAGCATCGTGTAAATAAGTTGCATTAACTCCTGATATTCTTTTACTCTATCTACATCTATCGGTTGCAGAAGTTCAGGATGTTTCTCAAACTGCTCAACTACAAAAGAAAAAAACCGGCTCTTATGGCAAGAGGTTTCTTCTTTTCTCTTTCGGAGGTGATCAATAAAAGGTCTAAAAGTCAAAACGGATTCAGGCATGTGCTCAAAATGTCCATCCGCTACCATATTACGAATAGCTGTTTGCATAATTTAAAATCTGAGTCCAAGTGTAAAATAAGGATACCAGCCTTCTTTAGAATAACCCATAACAAAGTTGAAAGCTACAATGGAGGCCGGAGCAAAATAAATACCAGCCCCGGTACCATGGTGCCATTTGTCTGATTTGTCATTTCTTTCCCAAACTCTGCCAATATCCCAAAACCCGGTAATGCCAAACTGGCCGGGAATAATATAACTGGCAACATCTGCAAGCTTGATGCGTAATTCCAGGTTATTATAAATACTATGCTGGCCTGCAAACCGATATTGCCGGTAACCATACAAATTTTCATGGCCGCCGATAAACGCCGATTGATAAAAAGCGGTATGGCCTAAACCTACTGTTCCACCCAATCGTTCTGCAAGAACGATGGTTGATTGTTTTGACAAGCTCTTAAAAAATGATATTTCAGGAATGAATTGCGCAAATGATTTTGAGTATTGACCTAATCCTTTATATACTCTCAACTGAATATTAAAACGACTTCCCCATTGCGGAACAATCTTATTGTTTCTTGTATCTCTCGCATAAGAAAATGTGGCTCCCAGGTGCCATTTATCTTTTTCAATAGTGCTGCTGTCATACGACCCTATCTGGGAAATGTTATTGATAAATCTTCCTTCGTTGTCATCCTTTGAAAAGGAATAATAATATAAGGAAGGTCCGGCGCTGAAGGCAGCATTTTTATTAATTTTACGCCGAAATGAAGGATCCAGCTGGTAGGTACTGAAACGGGTTCGGTTATAAGTTTTATCATCATCGACTTTTATAAAGTCTGTTTCATTTCCACGACCAAAAAAGTTGACCGTATTATTGGGAGCGTTTGCAACGGCATGTAAAATAAAATCCATTTTGTTAATTGATTGTATCCATTCACCGGTGTACCTTATGCGATATGCTCCGGAAGAAAAAGAATAACCGGCCAGCAATTGCTGAGAACTAACATATGGAAATTTTCGGAAGCCTTCCTGTTTTATATACTTAAATCCTGTACCAATAATAAATCCATCATCCACATTAAGTCCAATAACTGTGAGCGGCATCCAGATATTATATAGATTAACAGGAACGAATGCTGTATTCAAACTGTCATTGGAGATATGTTTCCTGATTGCGGAAGTATCACCATAAAAAACTGATTCGTTTAGTTTATCATAAATATCTACCCTGCCATCAGATTCCAAAATCCGGTAAAACTTTTTATCCTTTCCCCCAATGATCCTCACCCTGATGCCTGACTCTTTATTGTTCAACACCACACTGTCATTACCATTCCGGATATAGATCCTTATCTCTTTAGTTAAATCCGGATCATATGTTTTATTCATCAACAGATCCCTGGCTTCCCTTTCTTTATTTAATTTGGAAATACTGATATTCATTCCACCTCCGGGCATGCTGTTTATTTGTACCCATTCATTTTTATCGCTTGTCTGTATATCGACAATTTTTTGAGTGAAGCGGTAATATTTATCCATAGCAGACGGAATCTTGTTTCGCCGCGATGATAATTTTTTAAATAATTCTTCATGCCTCAGTTGATATGATGTTAAAGGCAATCGTTTTAAAGCCGCCTCCAGTACTGAATCAGTAATTGCTTGTTTGAAATGTTCTGCCTGCTTATTCCAGTCTTCCCTGGAAATTTGAAACTCCGGATAGCTATTTACAAATCTTGTTTTAAAAAGCACCCATTTAGCTTCTTCGATATCATAATCAAAATTTCGCAGGGTAGGCAATATATAATCACGTGAAGCGAATTTGGGAATAAGGCCTTGCGTTACATGAAAAACCTGGTCACGGTCCCGGGGAATTCCTATGTAAGTTTTATTTTTCCCTTTGGCCATGTCTTTCCATCGCCATTGGTCTTCATGCCGGTCCCAATCGCCTAATAACATATCAAGCATGCGGGCATCTAAAAATTCTTTTGCCAGTATAATATTATCATTATCCTGCTGCAAATTCTTTTCCATCTTTGACGTATTATCCGATTCGCCTAATGGTTCTCTCTCTTCCATCAAAACAACCATGCCGGCAAAAGTTCTTTGGTGTATACCCAGGTTCTTATCCGGAGCCACAAAACCAATCACGGGATTTGCATGAGGCAGGTTGATAGCATTAGCAATCGGCGGTACCACCAATGCAGAAAAAGGATGTTGCGCACTGGTTGCATCATCCAGCCAATCCCTTGCAAATGTTTGCCTGAAGCCTTCGGGCAACAATGCATCGGGGCTTTTCTCCACGCTTCTTAATATCCATTCTTTGCCATCTTTATCGGCAAGGCGTAAGGATTTGGATTGCATGCCACCACCTCGTTTTAAAGGCATCAAACCACCATGCATACGGGACAAGCGAATGACAGGAAGACTGGTAGGTGTTGCCCATTCTTTACGATAATTTTCACCAAAAAAAATACGATGAAGTTTTCCCGGTTTATTGTAGGAAGGATGAATTTTCATAATAATACTATCTCCGAAAACTTCTGTCCTGCTTATTGTATCCTTTTCATTGATGCTTAAAAAAGGAACTGTATAAGAAAACGCATTCCCGATCTTGTCTTCATTACTGTATAAATCTACACGGATGCTATTATTTTGAAGCAGGTCCATAATCACATACCCTGGATCTGTATCAGCAAACAGTGTCTGTTTACCTTTTCTTGCACGTATATGGCTGGCACCGGGACCAATTAGTAAGTGCGCCTGTTTATCTTTCAAAAACTGAAGTCCGTATTCTTCACCCGCTATATAAATCAGGTTGGGCAAGCTATCAAAGATATTGTGCACCCTTCCCACCATATCCTTATACAATGGATGCTTAATATTATCTGGCTTTGCAAAAGCAGACCCGAAAAAACGGTAAAGAGTGCCTGCCACGGGCAAAGGAATATAAAGAGCTTCGTTAAAAGCCGTTAATGGAAAAATATGATCTTTCAACCTGCCTTTACTGCTTCGGTTACCAGGGCTTTGAATAGGATGATGAGATGCCAGTAAGATGAATTTTTCCTGGTTTTTATAACGTAATTCATCGAGGCGGTCCAGTACATCTAATTTTGTTTTACAATCACATTCAGCATCGATGTTTTTGTTTTCAGCCGGATGCAGCCACCATTCAGTGTTGAAAACAATCATAACCAGGCTATCAGTAAGATTTATCTCCAGTGGATCCGGGCAGGCATTTCCGGAAACCATCCCTAACAAAGAATCTGTTTGAGTTTCACGATAGGGCCTGTTTATATTTATTTTCCCCGGATCATTTATACCAGTCTTACTCCAATCGTAATTACCGGAAATAAAAAAAACATCAGCACCCGCCTTTCGCATCGGTACATATTTTAACCGCAGTGTGGATTGCCGGTCATTGGCATCCAAGCCACCAGGATTTACTTTACCCGGCAGGTATTCATTTTTATCCAGGTAAATAACGGCGGTTTTATTTCTGAGAATATTGCTGGCAGCATGTTCAGAAATAAGCTGTTTTTCTCCCTTCTTTTTTCCGGCATCCCCAATCCATATTATACGATAACGGATACTATCCTGGGCAAAACCCGATAGCATAAAGATTGCGACGAATACCAGGTTTAATAAAATTTTCATTGAATGAAAAAATTTATCCGCTCATTTGGAACGCATGAACCTGAGAATATTTCCCTGTGAAAAATCATCACCTTCATTGGATATATACAAGTTGCCATTCTTATCAAAAGCAATTCCTTCCGGTTGATTAAAGACGTTGCCATTGAGAAATGATGCTTCCTTTACCACCCAATCTTTGTCCGTTACCACCAGGAGTTTATTTACAGCCGAAATAATATACCATTCTGAAGTAATTGGATTCTTCGCAAGTGCCGATGGTCTGAAACCTCTTTTTACTTTTCCTGTAAATGCTTTGATTTTTTTCACATCCACCTGGAAGGTACCGGTTTGCTGCACCGAATCCCCTATTTGCAAAATATAGCCGGTAACCAGTTCTTTGGAATCGTCGTCGGGACAATTTTTACAAATAATATATACGCTTCCGGTTGTTTCATCTCCGTACATTCCTTCATACTCACCCTTTGGCAGTGCATGTTTCCATTCCCTTACACTATCTGTTTCTTCATATTCAACTTCTGCCAGGGGAAGCGAAAATAAAGAACCATTGCTCTTTAATATGAAAACCTGGTCGTTTAAAATGGTAACATCCTCGTAGTCGCCGTGTTTACTAAACTTGGTATTATATTGCTTTTTAACTCCCCAGGCAAGGCGGAACAGGCGTCCTTGCTCATCCTGTATGGCATATATGGTATCGCTGTTCCCTTTATTAAAAGAAATACCGGAAATTTCCATCAGGCTTTCTGGCATAATAAATTTATCGGGCTTTGCCAGGTCGTATCCTTTTATTGTTTGTTCTTCTTTAGCAGAACTTTGGCAGCTAAGAACCAACATGGAAAGTATGATTACTATAACTGCTTTGTTACCAAAATAATTCATAATATTTATTTTTCTTCCTGTACCAGAAGTTGTGCAGGTGAGTTTGAAACTATTTATTATCTGAAGAAAACCGAAGCGATAATGAATGCTATTACTGATGATACGATCCCAAACATGAAAACATTATAGCCTTTCCTGAGTAATAAATATTTTTTTCCTAACACAATCCCCTGCGAGTACAAATCCCTTGTCAGACTTCCGTATAAAAAATCACGGTCTTCCATCATTTGTTTCATACCTCCATTATAATCATCAAAGCTCATCCTGTAAAAATTACCAAAAAATAGCAGGTTTACTTTTTTTGAATCAATTTCCTGTTGGGTAAATGTGCCGGGAGGAAGGGAGGGTCTTGTTGCGAGAATGGAGAACACCATGGTAACCACACAAACCGTGAGCAACAATAAGGTGGGAATAATCAGTTGCGGGTTATCCTCCAGTTTGCGAAGCAACACACTAAGCAATACAGAGATGATGATAGAAGTAGTGGTTATCATGATATGTGCCTTATTATCGGCCATATCGCTTAGTCGCTGATGATTGGTAGAACTGATCCTGAACATGGTTTCTATCCCTCTTTCAGGCCGGTTACTTTTCTGCTTTTTGGTATTACCAGGATCCGCTTTCTGATCGTTGGCCGGAAGAGACAAATCGGCAACCGCCGTTTTTATTTCCTCATTTAAATCACTCTTTTCCTTTAATGCTTTTAGGTTTTGACTTTTTTTATCATTTAAAATTTGCCTGCAGTAGTCCGTCTTGTATTCATGAGCTTCCATAAAAACAGCGGTGCTTTTTCTCCAATCATTTTTAGCTATTTTTTTTCCAAGCCTCCATTCAGCCTCCTTGCGCATCAGTTTATTCCACTCCCAAAATCCATCAGTTCCAAAATGGAAAAGATCAGCATCACAAAGAATTTGACCCGCAAGGTTTTTTGGATTTTGCGGCATCCTGGTTGCATTGATCGTGTCCTGCACTTTCTGTATAATATCCGCGTCGATATTTTTTCCTTTTAAATAGTTGGCGGCTATTTCTGCTCCGCGTAATTCATGACCAACAGGATCTCCGCTGAAATACCCTGCATCATGAAACCAGGCTGCGGTTAAAACAATAAAAAGTTCCTTTTCTCCCAGTTGATAATGGCTTGCAATTTTAGCAGAATTGGAAACAACATTTTCGGTATGCGACAAGTTATGGTAGCTAAATTTCTGATCACCATTCGATTTAAAAAATTGAATAACGTATTGTTTTGCCTGTTCAATAATTTTGGGATAATTCATAAAATCTATTTTGACCTTGATATTCTTCTTTTACCAGCCCTTTAATAAATCCATCCTAAAGTTGGCTTATTTAGTAATAAAGACCAAACGGGTGTTTGCAATCAAATTGATGGAGGATACTTGAAAGGTGCAATAGCTCCCCATTCCTTACAGCGCTTATCATATTCTTGAAGGAATGAAGCTACTAAACAAGAATTAAACTAATGGCAGTTAGTTTAATGGCTCCAATTTTCAGTTAAATGTATTAATGATTAAATAAATACCAATCAAAAGGAAATTGTTTGCCTATTTTTCAAGAATTTTGCACTTCAATTTTCAAATATTAAAATGAACAATCCTTCCAGTACATTATTTGATAAAGTTTGGGACTCCCACGTGATTAAAAAGATCGAAGATGGCCCTGATGTATTTTTCATTGATCGGCACTTTATACATGAGGTAACCAGTCCGGTAGCTTTCCTCGGCCTGGAAAGTCGCGGACTTAAAGTTATTTTTCCGGAAAAGACATTTGCAACGGCGGATCACAATACACCCACTATCAATCAACATCTTCCTGTTCAGGACCCCCTTTCGGCAAACCAATTAAAAGCTTTGGAAACTAATTCCTCAAAGTATGGAATTTCACATTGGGGTTTGGGTAATCCAAAAAACGGAATTGTTCATGTAGTAGGTCCTGAGAATGGGATTACATTACCCGGAATGACAATTGTTTGCGGCGACTCACATACCTCAACTCATGGTGCTTTTGGAGCCATCGCATTTGGTATTGGAACCTCCGAAGTGGAAATGGTTCTTTCTTCTCAATGCATCATGCAACCCAAGCCAAAGAAAATGCGCATAAGGGTTAACGGTAAATTGGGAAAAGCCGTTACACCAAAAGATGTTGTTCTCTATATCATTTCACAATTAACTGCAGCTGGTGCTACCGGCTATTTTGTTGAATTTGCAGGAGAAGTATTTGAAGACATGAGCATGGAAGGCAGAATGACGGTTTGTAATATGAGCATAGAAATGGGTGCCCGAGGCGGTATGATAGCTCCTGATGAAACCACTTTTGCCTATATAAAAGGAAAAGATAAAGCTCCGAAAGGAGAAGCCTGGGAAAAGGCATTGGCTTACTGGAAAACATTAAAAACAGACCAGGGTTCTGTCTTTGATATTGAATACGAATATAATGCTGCAGACATTGAGCCCATGATTACCTATGGCACCAACCCTGGAATGGGAATTGGCATCAGTCAGCATATCCCGGTTTCATCAGAAAAAGGAAGCGGAAAATCGAGTTATGAAAAATCACTTGAGTACATGGGATTCCGGGAGGATGAGGCGATGATGGGCAAGAAAGTGGACTATGTATTTATTGGCAGTTGTACCAACGGACGAATTGAAGATTTCCGGGCCTTTGCTTCGATAATAAAGGGCAGAAAAAAAGCAGAACATGTTACTGCCTGGATAGTTCCGGGATCACACATAGTGGAGCAACAAATTAAAGAAGAAGGAATATTGGATATATTAACGGAAGCTGGTTTCCAGTTGCGCCAACCTGGATGCTCCGCCTGCCTTGCTATGAATGATGACAAAATACCGGCTGGCAAATATGCTGTGAGTACCAGCAACAGGAACTTTGAAGGAAGACAAGGCCCGGGAGCACGGACCATGCTCGCCAGTCCATTAATGGCAGCTGCAGCCGCCGTCACGGGAGTAGTAACGGACCCCAGGGAATTAATACCCGATTGAATTGATAAATATGTCTTGAAGACTTAATTAAAACTATAAAATTCCAAATGGCTTACGATAAATTTACAGTGCTCACAAGTACAGCGGTGCCCATGCCCATTGAAAATGTGGATACAGATCAGATCATTCCAGCCAGGTTTTTAAAAGCTACAGAACGCAAAAATTTTGGAGATAACCTTTTTCGTGACTGGCGATATAATACAGACAATACCCCTAAAAAGGATTTCGTTCTTAACAACCCCCTTTATTCCGGTAAGATACTGGTAGGCGGTAAAAACTTCGGCAGCGGTAGTAGCCGGGAGCATGCAGCCTGGGCTATTTATGATTATGGATTTCGATGCGTGGTATCCAGTTTTTTTGCGGATATCTTTAAAAACAATTCCTTAAATATCGGCCTGTTGCCGGTTCAGGTAAGTGCAGAATTTTTAGACAGTATTTTTAAAGCGGTTGAATCTGATCCAAAAACACAAATTGAAATAAACCTTCCTGAACAAACTATTAAAATACTTTCAACAGGTGATTACGAATCATTTTCTATCACCGGTTATAAAAAGAATAACATGATCAACGGATTTGACGATATAGATTTTATGCAAACACTAAAAGAGGATATCCGGTTACACGCTGAAAAGAGCATCTATTAATTTTCAGAAAAGGTTGGTAAAATCCGTGTCACTTCCTTATCCTTTCAACATTCGCCAGAAATACATAAACAAAAAGTTAATAGCCCGGGGCTGCAAGCTTCATTAGAAAATGCCAACTTCACCACGCTATATTGAAATAATGGATACCACTCTCCGGGATGGAGAACAGACAAGCGGTGTTTCATTTTCAGCATCAGAAAAATTAACCATTACCCAGCTATTATTAACCGAAGTAAAAGTAGATCGGATAGAAATTGCATCTGCACGGGTTTCAGAAGGTGAATTTGAGGCAGTAAAAAAAATTACCAAATGGGCAAAAGCAAATGGCTATTTGAATAAGGTTGAAGTACTGACTTTTGTTGATTCGGATGTTTCGGTACAATGGATGCTAAAAACTGGCGCCAAAGTGATGAACCTGCTGACCAAGGGATCACTGAACCATTTAACTCACCAGTTAAAGAAAAAACCGGAACAACATTTTGCTGATGTGGCCGAGGTAATTATGTTGGCAAAAAAGAAAGGATTAGAATGCAATGTATACCTGGAAGACTGGAGCAATGGCATGCGTCATTCAAAAGATTATGTATTTCAATTCCTGGATTTTCTGCAGCACCAGCCTGTAAAAAGAATCATGCTTCCTGATACGTTGGGTGTTTTGATACCATCTGAAGTGTTTGAGTTTATATCTGAAATAGTAAACCGCTATCCCCAACTCCATTTCGATTTTCATGCACATAATGATTATGACCTGGGTACGGCCAATGTACTGGAAGCGGTAAAGGCCGGAGCACATGGATTGCACCTTACAATCAATGGCATGGGTGAACGGGCAGGTAATGCGCCGCTTGCCAGTGCTATTGCAGTTTTAAATGATTTCATGCCTTCCATAAAAACATCCGTTGCAGAAAAATCTTTATATAGTGTAAGTAAACTGGTAGAAACATTTTCAGGATTTCGAATTCCTGTCAACAAACCAGTGGTAGGTGAAAATGTGTTTACGCAAACAGCCGGTATACACGCTGATGGGGATAAGAAAAATAAACTTTATTTCAGCGACCTGATGCCAGAACGTTTCGGACGACAGCGAAGATATGCTTTGGGAAAAACTAGCGGAAAAGCCAACATTGAGAATAATCTACAACAATTGGGAATTCAACTCTCCGAAACTGATCTGAAAAAAGTGACACAGCGTATCATTGAACTGGGCGACAGGAAAGAGGTAGTAACCCCAGCAGATCTTCCTTATATCATTTCAGATGTTTTAAACAGTGATGCAATTGAAGATAATGTGCATATTGAAAATTATGTACTCACGCATTCCAAGAATTTAAACCCTTCCGTAACACTGAGAATTTGTGTAAACGGTGAAATATTTGAAGAACATGCCCAGGGCGATGGGCAGTATGATGCTTTTATGAACGCCCTGAAAAAAGTTTATAAACAAAAGAAAATAGAACTGCCCCTATTATCAGATTACGCCGTTCGTATTCCACCTGGCGGAAAAAGTGATGCGCTTTGTGAAACCATCATAACCTGGAGCCTGGGTTTTAAAGAATTTAAAACACGGGGATTGGATAGTGATCAAACCGTATCTGCGATAAAGGCAACATTGAAAATGCTGAATACTCTTCAACCTCATTAAAATCATTTCCGGAATTTCAATAATTAAAAAGATATGGCTTCAAAACAGATATTGATTGTGCCTGGTGATGGCATCGGACAAGAAGTAACCACAGTTGGGAAAAAGGTATTGGACAAGATTGCTGATAAGTTCGGCCATTCATTTTCATACGATGAGGCATTGATTGGTCATGTAGCTATTGAGGCAAGTGGTAATCCTCTTCCTGACGAATCATTGGAGAAGATGAGAAAATCAGATGCTGTTTTATTTGGCGCTGTTGGACATCCCAAATACGATAATGATCCCTCTGCCAAAGTAAGGCCTGAACAGGGATTGCTGAAAATGAGAAAAGAATTGGGTTTATATGCCAACCTGCGACCCATCAAATTATTTGATGAACTATTGGGTGCATCCAGTATAAAACCTGATATCTTAAGAGGCGCTGATATTTTATTTTTCCGTGAATTGACAGGAGATATTTATTTTGGTGAAAAGGGCCGTAAAAATAATGGGGATACGGCTTTTGATATAGCAGAATACAGCCGCTATGAAGTAGAACGAATAGGCCGCAAAGCGTTTGATGCAGCAAGAACCAGAAGAAAAAAATTATGTTCCGTTGATAAAGCCAATGTATTAGAAACATCAAGGCTTATGGAGAGAAGTAATTCAAAAACTGGCAACTGAATATCCGGATGTGGAAGTAGAACATCAATTTGTGGATGCTACGGCCATGTTGCTTATTAAAGATCCAAGGAGATTTGATGTAGTGGTAACAGCCAATCTTTTTGGAGATATACTAACAGATGAAGCATCCCAAATAGCCGGATCAATGGGTATGCTGGCCAGTGCATCCATTGGCGATAGTACAGGTGTTTATGAACCTATTCACGGATCAGCACATGATATTACCGGCAAAGGAGTAGCCAATCCATTGGCTTCCATCCTGTCGGCTTCCTTGTTGCTTGATATATCATTTGGAATGAAAGCCGAATCAGAAACCATCATCCGTGCAATAGATAAGGTATTAAAAGAAGGTTTCCGAACGATGGATATTGCAGATACCCGGACTCCTAAAGAAAAAATATTGGGAACGCATGCTATCGGGGAAGAGGTTTTAAAGCATATTTAAAAATTATTATTGTAATAGCAGATAATCTCCTCTGCTTAATTCACATTTTTTTCAGCCACTCTCAGATCCACTTCGTTAAGGGGCAATCCGCCCTTAATACCAAAATCGAGTGTACGAATGGGAAATGGTATGGTGATTTTATTATTATCATAAGCTTTTTTAATTCTTATAATAGCCTGGTTACTTACATGCCAGTAGGCAGATTGCTCCGGACTGCTTATCCACATGCGGATAATATAATTAATGGAGCTGTCAGCAAATTCCTGGTAATACATGGTTATCTCGTCTTCTTTGTTTAGCCCTTCAATATCTTTTACAGCATCAAGGGTTATAGTTCTCACATGCTCCAGGTCTTCGCCATAAGAAACTCCTACTACCAGGTCTAGCCTTCTTTTACCCAGCATAGAATAATTTTCTATAGGGTTTTGAAATACATCCTTGTTTGGAAGGATCACCATTTGACCCTGGAAAGTAAGCAGTACGGTATCTCTTAAATTGATCTCACGAACCTTGCCCATATAATCACCGATTTTCACAATGTCACCTATATGCAATGGTTTTCTGAAAGAAATAAAAATGCCGGAAATAAAGTTGGCGGCTATATCCTGGAACGCAAATGCCAGACCAAGTCCCAAAATACCAACACCCGCCAGGATAGAAGTAACTGCTTTGTCTAATCCTAATATACTAAGTACTGCAAATAAAACGATGCCTATAAAAAAAATGTGCACCACCGATCCAAAAAGTGTGTTAAGCGTACTATTTCCAGATATCCTGTTAATGAGTTTAACCGAAAATTGTTTAATCTTACGGGCAACAAAAATCCCCAGCACCAATACCAATGTTGCCAGCAAAATATTTGGCAATAACCTGATTAGTTCCTGAATCCATCCCGATAATTTTTCAGTTACTAACTGGTAAGCTTTATTAAAATCCATACGTTATTTTTTGTTTAAGATGAATGCTGTTTATATATGCGCCTGTTAATATCCTATTAGTGACAAAAATTGTCCCGGGAAATAAAGGTTGCGGATTATGCATATACGTATATCCGGCAATTCCTTATTTGGTTATTGAATCCCTGAGGATAATTATATGGCTTAAGAAGGGGCATCAGACGATGCCCCATTCTATTAAATCACACACCATGAAAAACCGTTCTATTCTTTCGTCTTTCTATTTCTTTTTGCGTTTTCCTTTTTATTAGCTGGCGGCGTATGGATTCAACTGCCAGAGAGGCTGCTTCTTCAAATCCTGGTGCCCGGCCCCTGCTAAAGAGATCATATCCTTTTATCATCAACCTGATCTCACAATACTTACCGGTTAGCGCATTGTTTCCATCTTGCTTCAGTATGGCAACAGCACTGAGCAGGTCATCACTAAATGTATTTAGCTTATTAATTCTTCTGCGTATTCGCTGCCGCACTGCGTTTGGCAATGTATCATTCATCACTTGTATTTTTATATTCATCGTTGCGGGTTTTATAGTTTATTAATTGCTTGCCTTTCCTTCGTTTATCCAGTTTCTCAGCATGTCTGCAAATTTGGCAGCATCACTGTTAGTTGGCTCCAGTTCCAGCATTTTATCAAAATATACCAGAGCCCCGGCATAGTCCTTTGTAATATTGGCTTCATAGGCACCTAAATATCCATAAGCCCCCATCAGCGTAGTTTTATTTTTTTTGCTATCCTTTGCTCCCATTTCAGTTAACTTTTTGTAATAGGGCACGGCGAGGCCTTTTTCCATTGTTGAATCCATAACTGCATTGCACCTGGCTCTCCACACATAACCGAATAATTGATCAGGATATTTCTCCGCATATATTTTAAAAACACTGTCCGCCTTCACATAATTTTCACCGGAATACAAGGCAACACCCCAATTAAAAATATCAAGATTAGAAGGCCTGTCCTTAGTGGTATATATACTTTCCCGCCACATAGCTTCCCTGTCCCTGTTACCTAGTTCCTTTTGCATTTCAGCCACCGTAATCATATAGCCCAACTTCTCTTTCTTTTCGCTTTCTGCAGCCAGGGCTTTTTTATACCATTCTATAGCCAGCAGTTTATCAGGGTTTAATTTTTCAAGCAACCTGGCCTTTAATTCATAATCCTTCACCACTACTTCGGATGGTTTTTGTTTTTCAAAATAAATATCCATGTTCTGCAAAGCGGTAGCAGAATCACCTGTAGCTGCATAACTATACGCAATCAGCTTATAGATTCTGGGTTTGGCCTCATTACCTTCTTTTGCAAGAATATCTTTCCCGCTGCGAATGGCTTCATCATATTTTTTTGAAACATAATAATAATCGGTTTGCATATATGCATGATGCGCATCCGGATCTGCATTGCGCAAATAAGCTTCCAGCATGTTACCCGCTTTGGCTATATCCCGGTAGAAATAGAAATAATATAATTCATAAAGCACCGGCGTATAATTGGAATCCATAGCATACGCTTTTTTAAACCGGTCAATATAAATTTCAATATTATTCTGGCTTTTATAAATGAGTCCTTTTTTATACATAGCTTCTGCAAAGGAAGGATCCACATCATTGGCCTTACCAAAGCTTACTACGGCATCGGAGCCATGAATCAGCTTTCTGTGGGCATCCCCTGCCGCAGCATATACTTCCGGATTCTTTTTATCCCTTTTAGCTGCTTTCTTCAACAATTCCAATGCCCAGGCCGCATCTCCATTTTTACTTTCAATATTTGCCCTGGCTGCTGCAAGCAATACAGTGGCATTCTTATATTTTGTTTGTTTTAAAATATCTTCCATCTGGCTTCTGGCCTCCTGCACTTTACCGGTGTCAAGCAACAGGTGTGCCCAGCCAATGCTGAGCAAAGGGTATTGCTTCGGCGCCAGGTCTTGCTTTTGCATAAAATCTTTTCCTGCCTGTAAAGCTTTTTCAGCCAGGCCCGGTTTTAATTGTTTAAGGTAAATTTCACCCAGCCAGTACCAGGCATCCGGTGATGGATTTTCTTTTACGATTATGGATTGTAAAACCTTTTCCGCTGCATCATAACGTGTATAATAAATATGCTCTTTCGCCTCTTCGATTGTTTGTGATTGAGCGAAAGAAGCAAATAATAAAATAAAAGAAAGAATAATTGTTTTTTTCATTTGTGTAATTTTTGGTTTTAGTCAAATTCCTGACTTTCCGCTCCAGGAATATATTTTTTAAAATTTTTATAAGGGGTACTGATTTTATTATTATAAACCCATCAGACCGCATTAACAGTAAGTACGGGCGGGGCAGAATATTTTTGCAGGATATTTCCAAGCAAAAATGAAAAAAGCCCGGGCATTTTTGTTTGCAAGCCGGGGTTTACAATCACGAGGTCCGCAGATTGCAGCATCGCAAATTGATTAACGGCTTCAGCCACATTGTAACTAACTATAGTTTCCGTGGCTACTTTTACTCTTGAATGAGCTTTGATCAGCAGGTAGGCTTTATTGAGATAATACTGCACCTGCTCTTTTGTTTTTTTATTTTCCACTCCCAATAATTTGATGGTTGTATCATAGTGAGAGGCTATATAAATTCCGTACATTAATTTTCTGACCGGAAGAAAATCAGTAATGGGTATTACAATAGAATAAAGCTGGGTTAATCGCCGGTTTGATGGAACGGTAATAACAGGAACATTTGCTTCAGCGGCAATCTTATCCGGCTTCAGCAGCATTTTTCTTTTCCTGGATATCCTACCTTTTTGACCGATCAGCACCAGGTCAAACTGGTGCTCATTCACCATGTCAATGATCACTTCATCCCAGGTACCCTGCAGTATACTTTGCTCCACCTTAATGGAATTGCCGCCAAGCACATGGATAAACTCAATAAGCTTTTCCAGGTGAAAACGCAACTCTTCTTTATTGTCCATTATTTTATAAGGAACAGCCATATGGCCTTCGGCCATGGCTACCGCTTCAAAAGGTGAAATAGTAACCACATGTAAAAGTTGAATACTACATTTATACTCCGTGGCAATCGCAATGGCTTTTTCAAGAACAGATTTTGATTTCGACGAAAAATCGACGGGCACTAAAATTTTATTAAATAATTTTTGCATGCGGTAAATTATATGATACAATAATATAGGTTGGTAATAAAAGCCTGATTAAGCTCTTATTAAAATTGGATTAAAATATTTTCCTCTGCTTTACATGATTCACTTTTCTGATGTGAATTATCTCCTTTTTTAAGATAGATCAACCGGAGTTTTTAATTTTATTTTAATGCTGCATTAATACCGGTAGAATAATATTGCACTTTTTAACTCAAGTATAAAAGGAATTGTATGGATGAAATATTGAACAGGATGGTATGGGGTAACCGGGTGTTTGATTACGCACTGGCAGCGGCAGGAATATTGGTAACCTGGGTAGTGCTAAAGTTGATAAAGAAAAAGTTGATTGGCACTATAAGGAAATTAACCTCCCGCACCAATACCAATTTTGATGATTTGCTGGTAGATCTTACTGAAAAGTTTGCTCTCCCCTACCTGTATCTATTTATTAATTACAGCATCATTAATATGCTGAACTGGCCAGATAAAATAAAAAGCATTATTTCAGTGGCCTTTATGTTTATAACGATTTATTACATCGTTAGAATTCTCAACTTTATTATTCATCATTCGGTGGTGATGTATATGAAAAGCAAAAATGAGCCGGCGGAGAGGATTAAACAGGTGGATGGGATGCTGATTGTTGTAAAGTTACTGACCTGGAGTTTGGGGCTTGTAATGCTTGCTGATAACCTGGGTTATAATATTACTACCATTATTGCCGGATTGGGCGTAGGTGGAATAGCAATTGCATTGGCAGCGCAGAACATATTAGGCGACCTGTTCAATTACCTCGTCATATTTTTCGATAAGCCATTTGAAATCGGGGATTTTATTGTGTCCGGCGATAACAGCGGCGTAGTTGAAAAAATCGGTATTAAAACAACGCATGTCAGAAGCCTGGATGGTCAGCAATTGATTATGACCAATACGGAAATGGCAAAATCCGTTATTCAAAATTTTAAAAGATTAAAGCGAAGGAGAATTGTATTTACTATTGGCGTTGTCTATTATACTACCGCTCAAAAATTACGTAAAGATTCCAGGAATAGTTGAAACAATAATTGTAAAACAAGAGAATGCAACTTTTGACCGTGTCCACCTGAAATCCTTCGGTGATTTCAGTATTAATTATGAGATCGTTTATTATATAGAATCGCCGGATTACTTAACATATATGAATACACACCATGAAATTTCATTGAATATATTCGAGCATTTTGAAAAGGATGGAATTGAATTTGCATTTCCTACTCAAACACTTTTTGTTAATAGGCAGGAAGAAGTCAGTGAGGAAAATAAAAATAAAAACGGGATAGCGAAAACCTCCCTTTCATAAAAGTTGATCAGTACGGTATTTCAGCTGACTTATCCAGGTCATAAATGAAATACCGTACTTTTTAAATTAAAATCTGATTAAAATCCCGCTGAATGCTTCCATTCGCCTGTTTAACTGCTATGAATTGGTTAACTTTGCGGTGCTCTTTAAAATAAAATTTCTTAATTACTAAAATTAGTGACATTGCAACCACTGCGATCCATTACCATTATTGGAGGAGGCAGTTGGGCTACAGCACTCGTCAAGATTTTTTCCGAAAGCGGTATTACAGTTACATGGCACTTGCGTTCTGAGGACCACGTGAATTTTCTTCTGGCAAACGGAAGAAACCCTAATTACCTGAGTTTTTTTCAACTCAACATGGAATATATCAGGCCTACTCATTTATTGGAGGAGGCTTTAGCTTCTTCGGATGACGTTTTATTTGCTGTGCCTTCCGCTTATCTCGAAACAACTGTTTCCGGTTTAGATGAAAACATTCTGCTGAATAAGCATTTGTATGTTTCCATAAAAGGCCTGGTATCTGAAGAGTTTCTGCTTCCTTCCGTTTTTATTGCGAAACAATTTAATGCGGAAGTGAAAGATATAACTGTTCTGGCAGGACCCTGCCATGCTGAAGAAATTGCAATGGACAGGAAAACCTTCTTAACTGTTTCAGGTGAAAACGGTGGAATAGTGAAAAGAATGTCGGAAGCAGTAAAATCACCTTATATAAATGTGATTAAGAATAGTGATCCCATTGGCGTAGAATATGTCGCAATTTTAAAAAACGTAATTGGCATTGCCAGTGGTATTGTAAAGGGATTAAATTATGGCGATAATTTTCTTGCCGTTATAGTGAGTAATGCCATGAGAGAAATTACAGATTTTCTGAAAGCTGCAGATACCACCAAAAGAGACCTGAATGATTCCGTTTATTTCGGCGACCTATTAGTAACAGCTTATTCAGAATTCAGTCGCAACCGGAGTTTTGGGTCTATGATTGGTCGGGGTTATTCCGTTGCCATTGCGGAAAGCAGGATGAACATGATAGCTGAAGGATTTCCGGCAGTGAAAGGAATGCACAGGGCCGCATCGGAACTGAAAGTGAATATGCCTGTATTATCAACGATGTACCGGATACTCTATCAGCATGCATCGCCATTTATGGAATTTAAATTATTAGAAAAACATTTAAAATAAAATATATGTTATTACTGGCAACAGATCTTGATGGTACCTTCCTCGCAGGAAAAAGTGCATATAAACAACAACTTTACCGGCTGATGCGGGAGCGTCAGGATGTAACGCTTGTATTTGTAACTGGGCGTGGTTTAGAAACCGTCATTCCCTTATTAAATGATCCCGTGATTCCTAATCCACATTATATAATATGTGATGTGGGTGCTACAATTGTAAACGGACTCACACTTGAACCCATTCAACCACTGCAGGCTGCTATAGAAGATAAATGGCCCGGCCACCTGGATATCTATAATAAATTAAAAAATATTAAAGGACTGCAATGGCAGGAAGTTCCGCAAATGCGGAGGTGTTCCTTTTATTACAATGAACTCACCGACCTGGATGAGGTAAATCGTATCAGTCAATCCATGGGTTGTGATGTATTGGTATCTGCCGATAAATATGTCGATATTTTACCACCGGGAGTCAATAAAGGATCTTCGCTTCAGCAACTCGTTTCATTATTAAAATTGCCCGCAAAACAAATATTAGTTGCAGGAGATACATTGAACGATCTGTCTCTTTATAATACAGGTTATAAAGGTGTGGTAGTAGGTGATGCTGAAGAGAAACTGATAGAAGCCACCAGTGATATGCTGCATGTTTACCAGGCCGAAAAAACAGGCTGTGGAGGTATATTAGAATCACTGGAGCATTTTCATGAGTTCCGGAGTTATTTCCCAAACGAAGAAATTGAAAAAATAGAAAGTACCGGAAGCGATAATCAATTGCTGATGGTTTATCACCGGCTTCCTTATGATGTGAAAGAAATGAATGGCCGCAAGGAAAGAATACCGCCTCAAAGTCCAAATGGTATTATTCCATCACTTCTTGGATTTTTTAGTAACGGACGTACCGGCACCTGGGTGGCATGGGAGGAAACGGAAAAGAAAAAAGAAAAATTCCGCAACGTATATGTGGATGAAAAAAAATATCCCAACCTGCTGGTTTCCCGTATGGGTCTCAGTAAAAAAGATGTGGAGTTATTCTATAAAGTTTTTTCCAAAGAAGCGTTCTGGCCCACTATCTTTTCGTTTATTGAGAAAGCCACTTTCAATCATTCCCATTGGGAGCATTATGTAAAAGTCAACAGGTTGTTTGCCGAAAAAGTAGCAGCTGAAGCCGATCATGAAGCGATTGTTTGGATACATGACTATAATTTATGGATGGTACCCGGCGTTCTAAGGCAATTGCGTCCCGATCTTAAAATCGCATTCTTCCATCATACCAGTTTCCCGCCCGCAGATATATTTAATATCATTCCATGGCGGGGTGAGATCATCGGCAGTCTATTACAATGTGATTATATCGGCTTTCACATACCCCGATACGTAGAAAATTTTATAGATGTAGTAAAAAGTCAATTGCCGGTAAAAGTTACTGAAGAAATAAATTGTACCGAACGCTTTCTTACGTATAGCTGTCCGTTGGGTGTTGAAAAAATGACCCGGAGTATTGTAGCCGGTGAGCGCCAGGTAAAGCTAGGAGCACATCCTGTCGGAGTAAACGTTGATAATATAAAGGATTTGTTTCATCAGCCCCAAACCCAAAAATCAATCGCTGATATCAGAAACAGGATCGGTGAAAAAAAGATCATTCTCAGTGTAGAAAGACTTGATTATGTAAAAGGACCGCTGGAAAAAATATATGCGTTTCAAAAATTTTTAGAGCAGTATCCTGAATTTCATGGTAAGGTAGAATTGATCAACATCTGTACGCCACCCGCCAAGGGAATGAAAATCTATGAAAAAGTACAACAGGAACTGGAACAGGCCATCGGAAAAATAAACGGGAAATATTCCAGATTTGACTGGACACCCATCCATTTTTTCTTTCGCTCTTTTTCATTTGAAGAACTTATCGCTTACTATGCGGTTGCAGATATAGCCTGGATAACGCCACTGCGTGACGGATTGAACCTGGTAGCTAAAGAATATGTTGCCACGCAGGGTTTAAGAAAAGATGACAGCGGTGTGCTGCTTCTATCCGAGTTTGCCGGTGCTTCGGTTGAACTGAAATATGCTTTGCTTACGAATCCTTATGATATGAAATCATTAAAGGAAGGTTTGGTGCAGGCATTAACAATGGACCCTGCCGAGCGTCGGATGCGCATGAAAAGATTGTATGATTCTGTTCATTATTATAACATCAATTTCTGGAGTGATGAATTCTTACAGGAAATAGAAAACATCCACCGCGAAAAAGAAATACCTGAACCTGAAGTTGTAATTTGATAATCATAATTGAAATCCGGTGCATGGTTCAATTATTGCAGGCTAATGTTTAACAGTCAGCTAAAACCCGGCTTTCTGATTTTAGTAGATTTGAGATAATAAATATTAATAAAATAAGTTAAAAGGATATGTCTTTACGCCAGTTTATTTCTTCAAGAAAAATATTAAGGTCATTCCATATAGTAAAGGAAAGTGCCACTCTAAGGTGGAAAGAAGTGGCAGCCCGGTTTGGACTCCATGATGATGTATTTGAAAATCCAAGGCATATTAAAATAAGCCGGCCGGTCACGGCCATCCTGATCGGTGCCGGTCACCGGGGTTGTATTTATGCCGATTATGCCATTAAACATCCTGATGAATTGAAAATAGTGGCTATAGCAGATATCAATTCAAAGCGACGGGATAGTTTTAAGATCCGCCATAAAATAAATGATGCATTTTGTTTTCACAACTGGGAAGAAGTTTTCGAAAAAGAGAAATTTGCTGATGCCGTTATAATCGCTACGCCGGATCATTTACATATTCAGCCCTGCATGGCGGCATTAGATGCAGGTTATGACATACTGCTTGAAAAACCAATTGCACCTACTGAAGAGGAATGCAGAATAATACTGGATAAGGCAACAGAAACAAATCGCATCGTTGGTGTATGCCATGTACTTCGCTACACTCCTTATTTCCGGGAACTGAAAGAAGTAATTGACGCCGGATTGATTGGAAATATCATCAGTGTGCAGCACATGGAGCCGATAGAACAAATACATATGAGTCATTCCTATGTTCGGGGAAAATGGAAAAACAGTAAAACCGCAACACCCATCGTGCTGGCAAAATCCTGCCATGATACAGATATTATACGCTGGCTGGTTAATAGTCCGGCCCATGATGTTCACTGCTTTGGCAACCTGAGCTGGTTTACCAATGTCAATGCACCCGAAGGAAGTACCGAAAGATGTACGGATGGCTGCAAGGTAGAAGCATCATGTCCGTATTCAGCTTTGCAGATTTACCTGCGGGATAAGAAAAGATTGTATGTTTTTGATATGCCGGCAGAAAGATCCAAATGGGATGAATCCATTCTGCAACAATTAAAAACTACTGACTATGGACGATGTGTTTACCGGATGGACAATGACCAACCAGATCATCTTACCGTTAATATGCTTTTTGAAAATGGAGTAACCGCTGCTTTTTCAATGGAAGCCCATGTTTCGTATGAAGGAAGAAGAACCCGCATCATGGGATCAAAAGGAGATATTGTTGGTGATATGGAAACGTTTGAGATGACTGATTTTAAAACAAGAAAAAAAACTTCCTGGAAAATGAAAACCGATGCCCATGGCGGTGGTGATCACCGGCTGATGAAAGATTGGGTACAGGCCATAGCGCAACAGGATAAAACCTTATTGAGCTCATCTATTGAAGTATCCATCGAAAGTCACCTGATGGCTTTTGCCGCGGAAAAAAGCAGGCTCAACAGAACGATTGAAGATATCAGGGTTTATGGCCAGCAACCGGAAAATGCCAAAATTTAATTGGAAACATTTTCGGTATCCACATGTTGCTTTCATCATTTCTCTTGACGTTCAGAATTTCATCACTATGGACGAGAACGGGAAGAAAGACCATTTAAAACTGGAAAACCGTTTAGTCAATCTGTTGAACAGGAAATGAACAGGACGATACGAAAGAAATAAAAACACAGCACAATGAAAACCAAATATGCCATATTTATTTTTGTATTCGGACTTTGCATTGATATAATTGCCGCCTTATTCAAAATATTGCATTATTCAAATGCAGATACACTATTAATAACCGGAACATTCCTTAAAGTAACCGGTTTGCTCTTATTTTTATATAAATTATTGACTTACCCAAAGTTTAAAGACTTTCTTAACTGGTGATTTATGCTTATCTAATTCCACGAACGTTCTATCCTAAAGCAGGTATCCTTCCATACTCAAAAATCCCGGAATACAAAACATCAATAAAATAACAGAAGTTAGATTTATAGGATTTTAATACGGGGGTAACAAGTTTTACCCTTGTAATATTTCTCATGACCACATCGGCTGCAACTATAACCTTTGCCCCATTTCTGTTCTACTAAATGCAGATAACAACTTTCATTATCATAAAATTGCTTCGAATTCAATTGCATTTATCCCTTTAAACGCAACTAAATCGATTAGCACCTATATACTAATATATTTAGTTTAAAGATAATCCTATATTTGGTTTACTCTTGTTCTACCTAATCCTATAATTTTAACAGCGATTGACAGACAAAGAAAACCGATAGATAGGTAACATTGAACATAGCGGTTATAAGCGTTTTCTGGCTATTATCAACCTTCAGATTGCCCACCGCATGTGAAGCCAACGGGCCTCTAGCCCACCTAAGGTAACAAACGCAAAAAAAATCACGAGCTCTCTTGTTTTGATGTCAAGACCGCCCCTTACGCTTCTTTTTCCAGCCGAATGGCGTTGGCTGGAGCTTCTTTCTGAGATCTTCAAGATATTTGTTTTGCGAAAAGTTCAATTCAACAAGTTTTTCAAATACCTGTGTCATTTTATCTGGCGGCGATTTCGGGTCAGTTTCGGTTTCCTTTCCTTCCGTAACATATATAATATTAATAAGCGTATTACTTTTCGTTAAAAGATAATCCAAGTGTTCAATTATTTTCTTTTCATCTGCAGAAAGGAATTCCGAATGGTCAAGCCATTCCTTTTCTCTTAGCAATGCCTGTTGCGTTACTGCTGCGCTCAAGCTAATTGCTAAAATATCATCCATATTATGCCTGATCTTTTTTATGTATTCTCCCCACGGCGAATCATTTTCATGATCAATAAACCTGCTCCATGAAAACGCTTTTGGCTTATTATCCCTCAAAGCCTTTAGAATCGGAATTACTTCACCAATCTTCGTCAAGGGTCTTGTATTACCACGAAAGTAGGCCCGTTTTTTCCAGATATCTTCAATGACTGCGACGCACTCTTTCTGTAACTTTCGTTTCTTGGGGAGTGATTTTTCCCGTTCAGCACCTTGAATAAGTTCAGCCAGATAATGAGCCATCCATTGTAAGGTTGTATCCCTGATCTCCTCGTCAGAAAATTCACTTACAATTTTTTTACCTAAGCTGATAGTCTCTTGATATGGATTCGACTTTGCCATTGGAGTGTATTATATATATATAAGTATAATCCGGATAATATTCATACCGCTCTGTTCTTTCCACACGCCTTCTTATTCCGCAATCAAGTATCAGGCATTGATTGGTAGCCTTCAGATAATCTAACAGCACCGATTTTTTAATTAATAATCTCGACCCGCTTGCCGAAAAACTTCCATAGTATTCTTCTTTTTTGTGATTATTCCAGGTCTCGAACCATGTCACCCAATCAGCAGGATCATTTCCTTGATAAGAGAACCTATAATCATCACTAAGTTTTAGCTGTGCCCATTTATGAAATTCACTGCCAGGCATCAGCCTGCTTCTGTCAATATCCTGAAACAGTTCATCATTGTCATCTATACCTTCCCTTTCCGTGGTAATTCTTTTAATCCATCCTTTCAGCCGAAACCTTTTGTCCTTTTCGTCATCATCATAGTCTCTATCCTTTTCAAAGGGAATATAATGATCCAGTCTTTCAGATGTCTGCAAAGCCTTTAACAAAGAAGAAGCGTATTTTGGGTCAACTAAGGCAGAAGTAACTGAGATACTTTCAGAATCTTTTCCATACTGTACCCGCATTCCAAGATAGATGGTCATATAACTATCATCCTCTGCATCCTTCAACCCAACTGTTTTATCAAAATCGTCAAGCTGAATGCCCCATTCCCAATCAGGCTCTGACTTCCGGTTCATCCATAACTTGGGTAACAGCGGCAGAGGATCACGAAAATCAGATAACCAGAAATCATCCCAGCATAAAGCCCAGCCTTTAATCCACTCTTTCCAGTTCCGGTATTTTTCCGGGTCATCAACCACTTCTCTGGTTTCTAATAATTCACCCGCAGCACAGAACATCGCATGATATTCAAAATAGGTGTGCAGGTTTTCAATCGTTGGTTCCGATCCGTGCCTGTTAGATCTCAAGCCCCAATCGCCCGATGCCCCTGGGTCATTCTCTCTTGTATTACCTGTGTACCCCCAATGCGTTGTTATAAACTTATCAGCCCGTAACAATACATCATTGGTCGTACAGTCTAAGGCTTCGGCAAGTGAAGAATACCAGTAAGGAACAGTATCCATCATGTCAAACTTAAATTTGGTGGTTATATCACCTCGCCGGTAAGATCCTCTTGAGGGCGGTTTCACAGCAGGCTTAGGTATTAACTTGCAAACAAGCGTTTTATTTATCACATCTAAAGCCTCTGTATTAAATATGGTTTTAACCTGTTTTATAAGTTCCTCGCAAGCCGATTTGATAAAATATTTAATTTGTGCATGAGGAAGCTCTTTATTTTTTAGTTCCTTAATAAGATTACCAGAATAAGGAAATAGAATACCACCATTTTCTTTTGCTATCCTTTCTATACTGATCCATAAAAAGAGCTTGGCAGAAAGCCAATAAAAAGGAAACTCTGTATACTGAAACTGACCGCAATTCTTGTCATCTTGCTGGGCGATAAGATGATTAATCACAGCCATCTTTTTCAGACTGGCAAAACGCCGGAGACTATGAGCCGCTCGCCATCGTACCCGTTTATCAGGATGCCCCAAATTGTAACGGATAAATTTTGCAACTGTCATTTCATTATCGACTGGAGGCAAAAAAGTTTCATTCCAGACTCCGTCTCCAAATTCATCTTTGATCTTTTCGCTCCACCGGGGAACTATCCATTCCAACAATGCCAATTTATCCGGTTTGGTAAGATCAATGGCAGTAATTTCTAGCAATTGGTAAAGTATAGAAGTAGTCAATTCATTGAGATACTCAGGTATGAGTTTCAGTATATAATCTGATAATTGAATATCGGTGACTTCAAATAATGCGGCATGTTTTTTCAAGTCTTCAATGTCAAAAAACTCATAGGTTATAAGATGTGAAAACTTCGCCTTCAGGAAAGGAAAAAAAGCCTGTTTTTTCCATTGTTTTACTTCGGGAATGAAAACCCCACTCAGTTATCGCTGCAAAAAGAGCATTTTTAAATGACCAGTAAGTAACAATGTCGGGATCAAGATTGATTAGTGCTTCCAGATGGCTTACATAGTGATCTGCATCAACTTATTCCTGATAGTCTGAAAAAAAAGTTCTGCATTTATATAATTGTTTGCATTTTCATTTTTGAGCTTAACTATAAGATCACTGATCTGCTTAGTATCCGACGTATCAATTTTTTTGAGATGCTGATCAAATTTTTTATCCTTTACATTGTTTGAATAGTTAATAACGCCGGGGTCTTCTTGCTTTACTTTTCCATTGATAAGTACAGTTACCTTTTCAAAATACTCACGGAATCCTTCTACTGTTTTTATTTTCAGGTGTTTTCCATCTTTAATAAGCTCCCAGAACAACTGTAATGTTTTGAAGTGATGGTTGGGAGAAAAATGCAATTGCAGATCCCTGAGAATGCACGAACAAATATTTCCTTACGCAGATGATCATTTTCTTTGTCAAATCCAGCAAGAATAATTTTAATAAACTCGTTCAGGTCCGGCCAGTAATTTTTGTTTATTGGCAATAAAGCAGCAGCAGTGATGTGATCAATATATCCTTGATCGACAGCCTCTTTCAAAATTTCAGTATAGTGCCTGTCAAGGTCCCTTACCTTGCGATGATCCAGCCGGCAAATCGCAGCTAAAGCCGTTCCGGGAAAGCTTGGCAACAGCAGCTATTCCAAAACCCCAGGGAAAGTGATCCCAACCCCGTAAGCGTTCATAACAATACTCCACATAACGTCCAAATTCAAAAGCAAGTTTGGGATTCTTCCAGCTCTTTTCGGTACGCACCAGTTCACTAAATGATTTAATTTGCTGATGTCCTTCAATATCCACCTCATTGGAGGATAATACCATTTTATCAAAATAATATTTACCTGATTCCCTAGAAACTCTGCTGGCAATGACCGTTGCCATTGTATAATGTTCCAGTTGTTCCGCTCCTGGTAAAGTATCCTTTTCAATAGCTTCCTCAGTTCTTTGCAGCAACTTAAGTACCATTGGCTGATAATCCTTCGATGAAGAAATTCTTTCTGCCAATGCAAGGTACAGGAGTATATTGTTGTTGCCCCTGATCAAAAACCCCTTTTCAATCATTTGCACAAGGGCTTCGGAGCGGTGATGGAATGATATATCAAGCAGCCGCACAGAAAGAAACTTAAATATATATTTAAGATCATAATTATGCCGGTAAGGAAGATCATAATCCTTTTCAATCGAATCTAAAACTGACTGCAATTGTTTTAAAAGTGCTTTTAAAGCCGCTGTCTAACAAAAAATCCGCCCTCACTTTATACACCGGAAGGAAGTGTTTATATAACTGATCAAATTTGCTTTTTTGTTCTTCTGCACTTCGCTTTGACATTTATCGGTTGAACTGGTAAGTGATTTTATCAGAGCTTCGGGTAAAAATCCTTTACCTCCAGATTGATATTTTCATACACTGCTTTGATACAAGCTTTCCTGAAGAGCAAATCCATGTCATACTTTGCTTCCCCAAGACTGCTATAATGGTATTCAGTGAAGGATGGGACATGCCTGGGTGTTTCCACCACGATCATATCGATCCAATCTTTAACTTCCGCATAGCTTACGCCGGTCATCAACGAGTATTCGCAAAAAGCCATCAGTTCATTGAAAAGTGATAATTTGAATCTTTGATTAACCCTTTTAGTAAAATCAATAGACTTCAATACAGGTTCAACTGGTACGGGTGGTTTTATGCCTTGTGAGAAGCATACTTTAATAATTAACAACCGGATATCAATCCGAAGCTCTTTTACCCTTTATCCATTTATCCAGTTGCTTTTTGTCGGAGGTTTCAATCAGTTTGTACAATAATACCTGAATAGCTCTGTAAACACTTGCCTTTGGTTTCCATCCTTTAAGCCAGTCAATGCAAGCTTCAACACCCGACAGACGCAAAACAGTTTCCGCACCATAGGCAATATCCTGAATAGTGAGTTTAAATTTCTCTTTTGTTTCTTCATCAAGTTTGTTTCTGTAAGCAAGCCAGTTATTTGCTTTTCCCATATGTTCCCTGGCCAGGTTATGCGTTTCTTTATCCCGTGAAAAAACTGCAGCACTGCGAAAATGAACAGAGCCAAACCATTCAGGATTGCCGGATTGAAAATATAATTTCTGATTCATTTGCAAATTCCCATAGGAAGACGCTAATTCGGCACTGTTAAGCAAAATATCCTCCAGCACTTTATTCGTCTTTGCTGCTTCAGCTGCAACCAATTGAAGCTTTACCAAATTTAAATTGCTGGTCTCGGTGGCGCTCATCCTCATAGCGAGCCTTGTTCTTTCAATAAAAACTTCTTTATTTTTTATAGGGTCCTGCGGATGTTGGAGATATTTACGATCCAGAACAATCTGTTGCAATTCCGCTTCTTTTTTCGGCATTACTAAACGCAGTTCCTAAATGTGTGCTGGCATACTCTTCCCGTTCAGCATTAGCTAAAAATGTTTCCGCAATCATTGCGAATTTTTTTGGATCGGCGGGGTAATATTTTCTCAGGTAATTTTCAAAATCTTCATCCCTGAATGAAAAACTTGCGTTATGATAAATGAGTCCACGCCATAAATCAGTACTGATATCTGTCAGCAAATCATCGTTCATACCACTCACTTCACTGATATATTTTGCTGGAACAGGGCGAGGCAGATTAATAATGTATGTAAGAAATGAAGTGATCTGAGCTTTATTGCCAGATCTACGTTCGGCCTCCAGAATCCTTGCTTTAAAAATATCATCAAGGGTTTTTCCACCGGGCTTTAATGGTTTCAGTTTGTCCTTAAGAGTTGTACCCGGCATGTCCAGGGCATAAGACATAACTCTTGGAATGGCGGTAGTAAGTTTCCAAAATTCGGCTGCTTCCTGTTGTGAAATAGAAGGATAAAATTGTTTTAAAAACAATAATGTTTCCATTTCGGTAAAATGCTTAATCGGTATGCCCTTATAACTATTGGGAGTTTCACTGAAAAAGAAAGCCGCTCACTTCTCGCGGTAATAATTAACCTGCTCCCTTCAGGTACAGACATCTTAACAAGATCATGTACAAAGCAGTTTTCTTTATACTGGTTAGCTGCGTTCACACTGTTATCAGCTGCATCAATAATAACGACGAGCAATGTGGCAGGATTTATTTTCCTGATTATTTGGGGCATGGTTCCCCCATTCGCTTACGGAATTCTTTCAGGTAGATATCAGCACTCAGATTTCGTGTCAGCAGGAAAGGAGTTCCTGTTTGTAAGGCCAGATCATTACTGAGTTGCAAAAATGCATTTTCATGTTTGTGCCTTTTATCTTCGGATCAAGATAAGTTCCCCCGCCGTAGCAATCATAAATCAAAGGCAATGAACCAGGAGAAAGATTTCTCGCAATTAAACTGACAATTGTAGATTTTCCAATGCCTGCGCCACCATGTAAAGCAATAAGGGGATTGGCGGAAATCGGTAATAGCAGTAATTATATCTGCGACC
>CAWDXH010000003.1:0-356040 GCA_963806275.1 uncultured Bacteroidota bacterium | reverse complement strand
ACCAGCAGCGACTAAAAAATATTAACCATGCGAAGAGTGATAAATAAAAAAAGGGATTGCATCATTTTACTGGCTTTCATTCCGGCTTTCGGTATGGCACAGCAAATACCGGCCGGCAGCATAGATACATCAAAAATTTCTGCTCATGCATTATCTGTAAAGCAGGCAATTGACTATGCCCGGAAGAATAATGTGCAGGTAAAAAATGCATTGCTGGATGTGCAGATTCAGCAGCAAACCAACCGGGAGGTCACCTCGTCAGCGCTTCCCACAGATCAGCGCAAACGGGTCTTATACCTACAACGCAAAATTGCCCGTAAGCCTTGTACCGGCAGAATTCTTTGGCGGTCCAGCCCGGCACTTTTGCAAAAATTGCTTTTGGGCTAAAGCATAACGCAACCGGTGGCGTTCAGTTAAATCAACTTTTGTTCGACGGCCAGGTGTTTGTTGGCTTACAGGCCAGGAAATCCGTTTTGACAATTTCAAGAGAAGAACGTGGAAGTAACCGAAGAAATGATCAAGACCAATATCTATAAGATTTATTACCAGTTCGTGGTGAGCCAACAACAGGTGGAATTGCTGGATGCGAATATTGACCGGTTTGAGAAACTACTGAAGGATACACGGATCATCCAGGAGAATGGATTTGCGGAAAAGCTGGACGTAGACAAGGTGAGTGTGGCGCTTACCAACCTTCAAACGGAAAAGATAAAGGCCCTTAACCAGATCGACAATGGATACCTCGGCTTGAAGTTGCTGATGGGCATGCCAGCAAACGGAAAAGCTGGTATTCACGGATACGCTCAGCTATGACCAGATCAAAGATGACGTGCTGGATGCCCGGGCTTTCGATTATGCCGACCGGAAAGAATTTCAATATGCCGAACTGGGCATCAAGCTTGAATGAATTTAACATCCGCCGGTATAAACTGAGCCAGTATCCCACCCTCAGCCTGAATGGTTATTATAATAAGAATGCCCAACGGAACAAGTTTGATTTTTTTGAAGAGGAGGAGACTGGTTTGATATTTCCGCCGTAACACTCAACCTGAATATTCCCATTTTTACCGGGTTTGCTGCAAATGCCAACATTCAACGAGCAAAATTCGACCTGCAAAAAAGCGTCAACCAGCGGGAATATCTGAAGATGGCGATTGACAATGACATTGCTCACGGCCACGAAATAATTTTCGATCTGCGATTTCCACACTTGATTTCCAGAAAAAGAACATGGAGCTCGCGGAGAATGTGTACCAGCAGACCAAGAAAAAATACGAGGCGGGGACCGGTTCACAAACCGAGATCAATACAGCACAGACGGATCTAAAAACGGCACAAACCAACTATATCACTTCATTATACGATGCGATCATTGCCAAAGTTGATTTCCTGAAAGCAACCGGCAAATTATAAACTAACACCAACCTAATGACTTAAAAATAAATAATATGCAAAAGATATTAAACGTAATCACTTGCTGTTTCACTGGCAATAGTGATGACGGCCTGCGGCAACAGCTGTAAAAGAAAGAAGAGTGAAATCGGTGACCTGAAAGTGAAACTGGAAAAATTGAAGAAAGAAAAAAATGGCCTGGATGCAGATACGTCAGGCTGAGGAGACAACTTGCCAAGGCAGATCCTTCGTCCGTACAAACGCAGAAGCTCGTCTCCGTGGATACCATTCGGTTGGGCGACTTTCAGGCATTTTATCGAATTGCAGGGAAAGATTGATGCGGACAACGTCGCCTACGTAGCTCCAGCCGGACAAGGCGGTATCGTAAAAGCAGTCTATGTAAAATCAGGTAACCGGGTAAACAAGGGACAGATCCTCTTAAAGCTTGACGATGCGCTGGCAAGGCAGGCGGTCGTAGGTGCACAGCAACAATCTGGTGTACTAAAGGCCAGGCTGGCACAGGCAGAAACCATATACGAACGTCATCAGAACCTATGGAAGCAAAATATAGGAGCAGAAATAAATGTAATTAACGCAAAAGCAGAAGTGGATGCTTTACAAAGCCAGTTGAGGGCTGCCGAAGCACAGGTCCGCATAGCGCAGGAGCAGGCTGATCAATCAAACGTAAGAGCACAGATCAGCGGGGTGATTGACCAAGTAAATATTAATGTTGGAGAATTTTTTTCGCCGATGAGCGCGGCAGATCCAAGGTCAGGAATTAAGATCGTTAATAACAGTTCAGATAAAGATCATTACTGAAGTGCCGGAAAATTATGCATCCAGGATAAAAAAAGGCGATGCGGTTGAAGTGATCGTACCTGAATCAGGAAAACCTCCTTACCAGTCTTCGATAAGTGTTGTAGGTGCAGCTGTCAATCCGACAACCAGGTCGTTTACAACCGAAGCAAAATTGCCCGCTGATCCTGTTTTGAAACCAAACCAACTGGCTACGATGAAAATATTGGATTACGAAAAAAAGGCAGTGGTTACTGTGTCAGTCAATGTGGTACAAACGGATGAAAAAGGTAAATATGTTTTTGTTGCAGAAAAAAGTGGTGATAAAGTAATAGCCAGGAAAAGGGAAGTAACGGTTGGTGAATCCTATAATGGTATGATTGAAATTAAAAATGGTTTAGGCAGCGGAGATCTTATTATTACGGAAGGTTACCAAACTGTTTATGATGGCCAGTCTGTAAAAGCAGTCAACCTTTAAATTAAAGGCTTTCCTCATTCTTTGGAAAGTAAAGATTCTCTTTTGGGATATGGTTTGCTTTTCAACAACTATATAGAAAATAAGGCCTGCTTGTAAAGAAGGTTGGGTTAAATATTGGAAGAGCTTGTAGCATTATTCTGGCGGCAAATAAAAAATTAAAACCAAATCATGAAAGTTTTAGAAGGGGTTACAAAAAAGTTTAAACAGTTTGGTCCTACCAGTTGGGCGGTTGATAACAGAACAGCCATCTACATCATTGCCATACTCATTTCTTTTATGGGCTCACCAAGTTCAACAGTATGCCCAAGGAACAATTTCCGGATATAGTAGTACCAACCATTTCAATCGCCACGGTATATGTCGGCAATTCGCCAAAGGATATTGAGAATCTGGTAACAAGACCCATCGAAAAACAATTGAAAGGCATTAGTGGTGCCAAGGTTAATAAAATTCAAAGCACCTCGCAAACTGATTACAGCCTGATAGTAGTGGAGTTTGATACAGATGTAAAAACGGAGCTGGCAAAACAAAAAGTAAAGGACGCCATAGACAAAGCAAGGGCTGAGCTACCAACCGATCTGACCCAGGAGCCCGACGTACAGGAATTTGCATTTAGTGAAATGCCCATCATGTATGTAAATGTCAGCGGTGATTATGATGGTATTAAACTGAAGCAATATGCTGATAAAATGCAGGACCGGTTTGAAGAACTTAGCTGAAATAACAAGGGCCGAAATCGTAGGTGCTCCTGAAAGAGAGATCCAGGTTAATGTAGATCCATATAAAATGACCGTATCCCGCATCAGCTTTACTGATATTGAAAATGCTATCAGCCGCGAAAATCACGATATCACAGGTGGATTGATTGAAGCGGGAAACATGAAACGCACTCTTAAAATAAAAGGCCAGTTCGACAAGTATTGCTGACCTGCAAAATATAGTGGTTCGTAGCAGCGCCCAGGGAGCCTCCGTTTATCTGAAAGATATCGCAGAACTTAAAGATACTATCAAGGATAAAGAAAGCTATGCAAAATTGGATGGCAAAAATGTAGTAACACTTAACATTGTAAAAAGAGCGGGAGAAAACCTTATTGAAGCGGCAGATAAAATAAAAACTGCAGTGGCAGATATGCAGGAGAAAGAAGATCTGCCAAAGGATCTGAAAGTAGTGATCACGGGAGACCAGAGTAAGACTACAAAAACATCATTCAATGAATTGATCAATACAATTATCATAGGGTTTGTTCTGGTACTGATCATACTGATGTTTTTTATGGGTGTCACCAATGCATTCTTTGTAGCGCTCAGTGTTCCCTTGAGTGTTTTCGTTGCTTTTATGTTTTTGCCTGTAGCTGATAGCATAATAGGATCTACAGTTACGCTCAATTTTATTGTATTGTTTGCTCTATTATTTGGGTTGGGTATAATAGTGGACGATGCTATTGTGGTAATAGAAAATACCCATCGTATTTATAATAATGGTAAGGTGCCCATTGTGCGGAGCGCCAAAGAAGCGGCAGGTGAAGTTTTTATACCAGTGCTGGCTGGTACGGCCACCACGCTGGCACCATTTTTCCCACTTTTATTCTGGAAAGGATTGATTGGGAAATTTATGATATACCTGCCAACGATCCTTATCCTCACACTGGCAGCCTCATTGATCGTTGCATTTATATTCAACCCTGTTTTTGCAGTGAGCTTTATGAAGCCTGAAGGGAAAGAATATGAAAAACCAAAGAAAGCAGTGTTCCGGAATAAGTGGTTTATCATTTTGGCTATCGCTGGTGTTTTACTTCATCTGCCGGGTATGCACGGTACAGCCAATTTCTTATTACTAATGGCGATGTTAATGGTGCTGAATGCTTATGTTATTGAATGATATTATTCATGCATTTCAGAAAAAAGCCTTACCCTGCTTTGATGAACCGTTATGAAAAATTATTGCGCTGGGTGTTGGTGGGAACAAGACCTGTATGGGCATTCGTTTCATTATTTGGCTTGTTTCTGTTTTCAGTCTTATTCCTCTACTTGCGTGGAAATAAAACAACTTTCTTTCCAAGTGGTGATCCCAATTTTGTGTATGTGTATATAAAATTACCGGTTGGTACTGATGTAAAGTATACCGATAGTATTACCACACTTTTAGAAAAAAGAGTGCTGAAAGTTTTAGAGAAGGAAAAGCCGGGTGCTGAAGGAAGCATTGTAGAAAGTATCATTTCCAATGTAGCTGTTAGTGCCAATAACCCAAGAGATAATAACCGGAGTGTTCAGCCTAACCTCGGCCGGATACAGGTTTCTTTTGTTGAATTTGAAAAGCGACATGGTAAAAGTTCAATGCCTTATAAAGATTCAATCAGGGTAGCCGTTCAGGGCGTACCGGGTACCAGTGTAGAAGTAGCCCAGGAAGATGGAGGTCCGCCCACTGATCCTCCGGTGAATATTGAAGTTGCCGGCGATAATTTTGAAAGTATTGCAGCTGTTGCCTCACAACTTTATAATTATTTAGATACAAACCGTGTTGCCGGCGTAGAGAATCTTCAGCTTGATGTGGACCTGAATAATCCGGAAATCACTATTAATGTGGACAGGGAAAAGGCCATGATAGAAGGTGTGACCACCGGGCAGATAGGAACAGAGATACGAACCGCCGTATTTGGAAAAGAAGTGAGCTCGATAAAGGATGGAGAAGATGAATACAAGATCCAGGTACGATATAACGATCTGTCGAGAAATAATATTTCTGATCTCTTGAATATGAGAATCACTTTTATGGATATGAATACGCTGCAGGTGAAATCACTTCCTATAAGTGCAGTAGCCAGTGTAGATTATACTAATACCACAGGAGGAGTGAAAAGAAAGAATGTAAAGCGTACCATCCAATTGCAAAGTAATGTACTGGATCCAACAATGGTAGGTCCTATCAACACAGCCTTACAATTAAAAATTGACGATTTCAAAAACCTGGTTAAAATTCCTTCGGATGTTACTATAAAATTGAGCGGGCAAAGTGAGCAGGAACTGGAGACCCAAAAGTTTTTGGGCACAGCTTTGATCATTGCCTTAGGAATCATATTCCTGATATTGGTATTACAATTTAATAGCATGAGCAAACCTTTCATCGTGATCACTGAAATCTTTTTCTCGGTCATCGGTGTTTTATTGGGCTATGCAATTACCGGGATGACCATTGCGACTATTATGCTTGGAGTTGGCGTTGTTGGCCTGGCTGGTATTGTAATAAAAAACGGAATCCTTTTAATTGAATTTACAGATGAACTAAGGGGCCGCGGCATGCGCACCAGGGAGGCAGCCATACAAGCAGGAAAGATCAGGATTATCCCGGTGTTGCTGACGGCTGTGGCAACCATATTAGGCTTACTACCGTTAGCTGTAGGTTTCAATATTGATTTTGCGGGAATGTTTCAGCATCTGCGACCTAACATATTCTTTGGAGGCGATAGCGTGGTTTTCTGGGGACCACTAAGCTGGACGATAATTTTCGGGCTCGTTTTTTCTTTCTTTCTTACTTTGGTTATGGTTCCCAGTATGTACCTGATTGCAGAAAGGCTAAGAAGACCAATGGAAAGATTTTATGGAACCCGGTTCATAGCATTGCTGGGTTTTACCGGACCATTTTTCTTCATTTTTGTTGGAATAATGTATTTGGTTCGCTGGATACAGGGAAAAAAAGTATGGTTAGGAAAATTATATCCACCTGCAGAAAGGGCATAGAATAAAAGCAGATATATTTTTTTATTGGAAATGAAGTTGTTAGTTGATAAAAAATTGAAAATTTTTGTTCTAACCTACGTAATTAATTATCAGGTTAGAGATTTTCAAAAAATAAAAAAAATATTTTTCAAATTTTAAGCAGCATACTGAATTTGTCTGTTGTCTCATTGTAAGTCGATACCCTTAATTATAAGGTTTACGGTGAACTGCTTTGATGAATGTCTTAATTTGTTGGTTTTGTATCCGCCTCACTAACTGCTTAGCGGAAAAAAAGTGTCCCGATTTTTGTCGGGACATTTTTTTATTGCAATAGTTTCTCATCTCATAAGGGTACAAAAAATGATCAATCATTTTTAATTTCTCTTTTTTAATTTCGTTTTGGTATTTTATTTGTGAATTTTTAGGGTCATCCTGCATATAATGAGCTATTGAATGTTATTAATTTTCTCCCACCCATTTGAAGACAGTCATCGGGAAAAATTGATTATCTCCTGCCCTGGTACTTAGTAATTTCAATTTTAATTTCAAGTGAACAGGCGCAAATTCATATTTTATACTTCCCTTCTTCCAGTTTTGGTTCATGCAAAAATTCCTAAAGCTATGAAAGAGAAAATACCTGGTCTTCAAACCAGGATCTGCGAAATGCTAAACATACAATATCCTATCATACAAGCTGGTATGGCAAACGTAGCTGGTCCGGACCTTGTGGCTGCTGTTTCAAATGCTGGTGGTTTAGGAATACTCGCTGCCACTATGGTGCCTCCAGATATACTGAGGGATCAGATCCGGTCAATCAGAAAACTGACAAAACATCCATTTGGGGTAAACCTTATTCTGCATAATGATTTTTTTCCTCCTGCAGATTTTGAAATTGGAAATACACTTCTTCGCTCTGTTCATGAAACTCTCAATATCTTCCGCAAAAAACTGGGTATTGCTGAATCTGATGCATTCCCCGGAAAACTCCCACCGTTAATTCAAAAAGCATATGAAATAATATTAGAGGAAAAGGTGCCGGTATTTAGTATTGGGCTCGGAAATCCATCAAAAGAAATGGTTGCCGAATGCCATGAAAATAAAATAAAGGTGATGGCAATGGTGGCAACAGTAGAAGATGCATTAGCGGTAAACAAATCTGGTGTTGATATTATTGTTGCCCAGGGTAGCGAAGCTGGGGGCCATCGTTCTACCTGGGAAAAAAAACCATCAAAGGAGTATGCAGCTATTGGAACCCTTTCCCTGTTAACTCAAATTGTGAGGAAAGTAAAAATACCTGTAGTTGCTGCAGGTGGGATAACAGATGGCAGGGGATTGGCAGGTGCATTGAGTATGGGTGCAGAAGGAGTGTTGGCGGGAACCGTTTTTATAACCACCCGGGAATCCATTGCTCCTGAATGTCACAAGCAAAAAATTATAGAATCCAGCAGTGACAATACAACTATTACAGATGTTTTTACTGGGATGTATGCGCGGGTCATACGAAATGAATTCACCGAAAAGTATACTGCTGCCGGTGCACCGGTTTTACCACCAGGCCGACAATATTTAGCTACTCTGGATGTTACTAAAGCCGCTGCTTTGCAGCAGAACGGCGAGTATTATACTCTTTACGCTGGTCAGGGTATTGATAATATTGATAAAATAATCAAAGCCTCTGACGTTATAAATAATATGGTAAATGAGGCCATAAGAATAATGAACATAAAATAACAATAATAATTAGCGAACCTTCAGCAGGCCACCGGATCATAGAAACTTTTTGGAATGATGCTATAAGGAAAGCATTACTAACTTACTCCCTTTTCTTTCATTACTCTGTTTAACCATCGAAGCATAAGAAAGCACATCATTGCTGCCAGCATTAATAATCCAAAGTTCAGCCAGAAAAAGCCTGCCTTATGATCATAATTATCCCACATAGTAGAAAGCACGCCGGATAATTTATTTCCTATGGAGGTAGCGAGGAACCAGCCGCCCATCATTAGAGAAGTGATGCGGACCGGGCTTAATTTTGAAACCAGAGATAAACCCATCGGGCTTAGTAAAAGTTCACCAACGGTAATAACCCCATAGCTTGCTATCAGCCAGAGTACACTTGCTTTGCTTGTTCCATTATTGCTTGCGTAAACGGCACAAACCATAACAAGGGAGGATAAGGCTGAAATTAAAAGGCCGAAAGCAATTTTGGTTGCGGTAGACGGCTCCTTATTTCGCCTTCTCATCCAGGTAAAGAAAGCAACGATTAAAGGGGTTAGCAAAATAACCCATCCAGGGTTAATGGACTGGCTGAGATTAGTAGCCCACAAACTCACCTGTTCACCAGTCGAGGGTTTTTTTTCTGCAGAAATATTTTTGAAATACACCGGGTAATTCAGCTCCTTTATAACATTTTCTCCTTCTTTTTGCAATCGAAATTGATCATCATATTTTGCAACTGAATCAATTTGGTAGGTAATTTTTTGGGAAAAATTAAGTTGGTCAAATATTTTTTCTGTGGTCCCTGTAACTTCCCTGTTTGTATACCTGTCTGCCCAGGTATTTAGTGCAGAGCCGTTTTGTTTAAATACGGCCCAGAACATAACCACCACCGCAAAAATGGCAAGCAGTGCGCCAATGGGTCTTTTTTCATCCGGCTTTGCCTTAAAAAAAAGAGAAGAGTAAAAATATACAACGGGTATACATGCAAATATGAATGCATCGGTAGAATCCGAACCGGCCAGTGAACCTGGTATAAGCCATCCTGCTATTCCGGCAATAACGGAAGGAACAAGGATGGTTAATACGATCCGGCTCATTGACATATCATTTTCATTAATCTCCTTTTTTATATCATATGCTATATAATGTTTTGTACCTACCAGGAAAATAGTAACGCCCAAAAACATTCCAATGCCAGCTGCAAAAAACGCGGCGCCCCAGCCATAAACAATATATAATGCAGCACCAAAAAAATTACAGATAAATGCGCCTATATTGATGCCCATGTAAAATATATTATACCCATCATCTTTTTGTTTTACATATTGTGGCGTAGAATAAACATTGCCAAGTAAGGTAGAAATATTAGGTTTAAAAAAACCATTACCAACAATAACCAAAGTCATGGAAATATATAAAATAGCCAGGTTATGAATAGACATCAGGCAATATCCGATACCCATCATTATTCCGCCCATGATTATTGACTTGCGATAACCTAAGTAGCGGTCAGCAAGTAATCCACCTATGAAAGGGGTTAAGAAAACAAGCGCAATAAAGGTTCCGTACAGATCCGCCGACTCAGCCTCCGTCATGGCATATCCCTGTTTTACATCTTTCAGGTAAAGGGTAAAAATGCCGATCATCAGGTAATAGCCAAAACGTTCCCACATTTCAGAAAAAAACAAATAGGGCAGCGCAGCAGGATGTTTTTTCCACATACAGAATGTTTATTGAAAGATAGAAAATAAATATGCAGGAAAATAAAAAGGTGACCGTACGGCCACCTTTATAAGCAGGTTTAAAAAATTATGCGGAACCGGTTTTTTCTTTTACAATTTGATTCAACGATTTAAGTCTTGAAAAAATCAAAATGCCTCCTAAAAACGCTGCAACAACCAAAATCAGGAAAAATATTTTTTTGTCCGTGAAATCATCCCAGAATCCGGTCATCACGCCGGCCACTTTTCCACCAATAGAAGTAGAGAGAAACCAACCGCCCATCATTAAAGCGGTTAGCCTGGCTGGGGCAAGCTTGGAGACAAAAGATAATCCTATTGGGCTTAAAAATATTTCGCTGATAGTAAATACAAAGTAAGTGCCCCATAACCAGATAGGAGAAGCTTTATGGGTGTAAATTGAAGGAACTGACATAATAGCAAAAACCATAACCAGAGCAGAAAGACCTGCAATGAACATGGCCATTCCAAACTTTGATGCAGTAGTGGGTTCCTTTCCTTTCTTTCTCAGGTAATCGAATATGGGTACAAAGATCAATGTGAGTAAAACAATGAATAATGGATTGATAGACTGAAACAATTCTGTATTGGTGAGTTTTACATTCTGCCCACCCGGCCATTCGTCTTTTGGTACATTATTAAAATATGGATTTGGTCCCATCACCATTACAGGATTACCTTTTTCATCCTTTACATCAACAAAATATTCATCTACTTTATTGACCAGCCTGGGTGTATCATTCACTTCCTGCAAAGGATATAATTTACCGGTGATTTTTGCAGTTACAGGTGAAGCCACCCGGTCGGTATGTTTTTCGGCCCATAAGGTAAGGCCTGTTGCATTCTGATTATAAATGGTCCAGAAAGCAATAGCAATAGCAAAAATGAAAAGCAGTGAACCAATACCTTTTTTATCCTGGCCTTTTGCTTTTACCCATAATGAAATATAAAAAGCGATAATGGGTAAACAGGCGAAAATAAAGGCATCATTTGCCTGGGTGCCCATAATAGAACTCCCGAATATTTCAATAGGAAGAAACCAACCAACTGCTGCCGCAATCATTGCAGGTAAAAAAACAAATCCAAGGATTTGTCCTAAAGACATATCTTCTTTCTGCACCGGCTTTTTTACATCGCCAATTCTTACCGCTTTTAAATTGGCGCCCAGGTAAAGCATACCAATGATTAATCCAATGCCTGCAGCAGCAAAAGCCCAGCCCCAACCATACACATTTCGTAAATAAGCAGCAACGAAATTGCAAACAAATGCTCCGATATTAATGCCCATATAAAATATATTATACGCATTATCTTTTAATGGTTTCAGGTCTTCCCGGTTATATATATTTCCTAACAGGGTTGAAATATTCGGCTTGAAAAAACCATTTCCCACAATAATTAAGGATAATGAAATAAACATAGCCGTATTGCCGGGAAAGGATAATCCTAGATAACCCGCCGCCATTAAACTACCTCCGAGGAAAATGGATTTAATATAACCAAGGTACCTGTCTGCTATGAGGCCACCTATAAAAGGAGTCAGGTAAACAAGTGCAATAAAACTTCCGACAATATCAGCTCCCACCCGCTCATCAAATCCTTTTCCCCCGGTTTTGCTATCGATCATGTAAAGCAATAGAATTCCCACCATAAGGTAATAAGCAAAGCGTTCCCACATTTCTGTAAAGAAAAGGACATACAATGCTTTTGGATGTTTGCCGGTTTTTATGGCTTGGCTCATACAATCATTTTTTATAGTTAACCTGGAATGTTCAACAAGTAAATAGCGGCCAAAATACAGAAATTTAACCACTCACAAAGTTTTCAGATTATCTTTAGTAAACGTAGCGATATTCGCAAAAAAGAATAATATTCATCTTTTCACAAGTTTATTGATTCAATTAAATGATGGATTTCATCATTTAAAAAGTTTAGTAGCACTTTTTAAATCTGTAAACTGAAAAAACTTCTTGATGCGTATCTTATTATTAGGCTCTGGTGGCAGGGAGCATGCCCTTGCCTGGAAACTCTCTCAAAGTGTATGGACCAATCCCTTATTTATTGCTCCAGGTAATCCCGGTACCGCCAAATATGGCGAAAATGTCAACATAAATATTTCCAATTTTGAAGAGATAGCTAAATTCTGTATTAGAGAAAAAATAGAAGTGCTTCTTGTTGGCCCCGAAGAACCATTGGTAAATGGCTTATATGATTATTTTAAATCGAGAGAAGACTTGCAGCACATTCATTTTATAGGGCCTTCAAAACAAGGAGCACAGTTGGAAGGAAGTAAAGCTTTTGCAAAAGCTTTTATGCAACGTCATAATATTCCGACTGCACATTACAGGGAATTTACTTTGGAAAATTATGAGGAAGGGTTAAATTACCTGGGTAAGCATTCATTGCCAATCGTTTTAAAAGCCGATGGGCTAGCTGCAGGAAAAGGTGTTGTAATTTGTCAGACCCATGTTGAAGCCGTAGCCGAATTTGAATTGATGATCCAGCGGGCAAAATTTGGAGAAGCCAGTAAAAAAGTGGTTGTTGAAGATTTTTTGACCGGAATTGAATTAAGCGTTTTCGTTTTAACGGATGGAAAAAATTATTTGCTTTTACCGGAAGCAAAAGATTATAAAAGGATAGGGGAAGGTGATAAAGGCCTGATGACAGGAGGTATGGGTGCTGTAAGTCCGGTGCCATTTGCTACACCAGAGTTCATGCATAAAATAGAAGAGAAGATCATCAAACCCACAGTTGATGGTTTATTTAAAGAAGGAATTGAATACACGGGATTTATATTTTTTGGTTTGATCAAATGTCAATGGAGATCCATTTGTAATTGAATACAATTGCCGCATGGGTGATCCTGAAACAGAAGTTGTGATTCCAAGATTGGAAACGGACCTGGTGGGTCTTTGTGTAGCGGCCAGCAACAAAGAATTACACCTGGCTAATAGTCCGTGTTGATCAAGAGAGCCGCTGCAACTATCATGGCGGTTAGTGATGGTTATCCCGGGTTTTTTGAAAAAGATTTTGAAATAACAGGATTGAACGAAAAATATGGTAAGCAATCTTTGGTATTCCAGGCAGGCACCAAAGAAAAGGATGGAAAAATTGTTACTAACGGTGGACGGGTATTTTGTGTTACCTCCTATGGTCCTGCTATTGAAGAAGCAGTTAACACTTCTCTTGATATTCTGAATCACATTAATTTTGAAGACATGTATTACCGGAATGATATCGGGTATGAGTTTATATCCCAACCCATTCCTCCTTTGCAGTAAGGGTTATATCTTATTGCCAGAACAGCAAAGAGAACCTGTAGTTTTGTGCAAATATTTTCTATGCCTGATGTTCATTATCACGATTATCTTCAGCTTGACATGATCCTGAACGCTCAATTTCCAGAAAGCGATAAAAAATCATTGCCCGCTCATGATGAAATGTTGTTCATTGTCATTCACCAGGCATATGAGCTTTGGTTTAAACAACTGCATTTCGAAGTAGATTCTGTAATAAATATATTAGCTAAACCATCTCTGAATGATAATTCTCCTGAATTGCAAACTGTAGTTCATCGGCTCAATCGCTGTGTTACTATTTTACGTGTTTTGGTTCACCAGATAGATATTATGGAGACCATGACGCCTATGGATTTTCTCGATTTTCGGGATATGCTCCGCCCTGCCTCAGGTTTTCAAAGCTGGCAGTTCAAAGAGCTTGAAGCCAAACTGGGTTTAAAGTTTGAACAGCGGCACGGTAAAGAATATTATACATCGCAATTAAGAAACGAGCATGTAGAAATTATTAAAAAGGCTGAAAAAAATAAAACCCTTACTTGAATTATTAAATGGCTGGCTGGAAAGAATGCCATTTTTTGATGAAAATGAAAACTGGGAAAATTTTGCCACTCATACGCCTAACCAAGGAAATACCCACCCGTTCTGGTTAGAATATCGGTACCAATATATAGAAAGCCTTGCGGAAGCTGAAAAAGGCAATCTTTCCTTTTTTGATTCTTTCTTAGAAATCGGGGACTATTCTGAAAAAAATAGTCAAAACGCTGAAACAATTCAGTCAGGCATTTTTGATGGTAATCGATCTTTTTCTCCGGCTGCAAACAGGTCCGCTTTATTTATCATGCTTTACCGGGGCTACCCCATGTTGCAATTGCCCTTTCAACTATTAAATAGTTTGCTGGAAATAGATGAGCAACTGAGTTCCTGGCGTTACCGGCATATGAATATGGTACACCGGATGATAGGAACAAGAATTGGAACAGGCGGAAGCACAGGAAAAGATTATTTAAAAGCAGCAGCAGATAAGCATTATATCTTCCTTGACATAGCCCGGCTAAACAGTTTATTAATTGAAAGAAAAAAATTGCCATCCCTACCTCCGGAGGTAGAAAAAAGGTTAGGATTTATTTCCGGATAAGTTTTAAAACAGGGGATACTTCTTCAAAAAAAGGGTGAAGCTTCTTTAAAGCCTCACCTCTTCCTTGCTGATAAATCGAATTTATATATTAGAAAGTGTAACGGATTCCCAAACCACCCCAACTGCCTGAAAAACCATGGCCGTCGGCAAATTCAAAAGAAGGTTGCCAGTCAAGAGACAAGTTGATAGGCGCCCGGTGAAATTTATAATCTAGTCCTAATACGCCGTCAATTCCTATACTTGCATGACTGTCGTGGGCATGATTCTCATTATGATGAAAGTGGTGGTTGTTGTATGTTCCAACATGCACTCCTGGTCCGATATACCACCTGAGGCCCGGAGCACCGGCAATGGGATTGTGAATTTCATATAACCCGGTAAGGCGAAAACCGTTCTTCCAGAAATACCCTATAAATTCACCAGCATCTTTGCTATTAAAGAAATGCTTAAGGGAAATACCTCCTCCATCCCAGACTTTTACACCCAAAGCCGTTTTGTATGTAGTGCTGTTAGCACTGCGGCTTTGAGCCTGAACCGCTATTGAAAAAAACAAAAGGAAGGAAGCAATTAAATATATTCTCATAAATTGATTTTAGCGATGGGCTATTTATAGCCTCACAAAGGTAGGATGCTATTTTTGTGCCAGAATTAAACGGTAAGTTTCACCTTTTATCGGGGACAATTAAGGCTGAATTTGAAATAAAGAAAAAGAAAATTGCTTAAATGATAATAGAAACAATTCAATGACGTTTAATTAACTGGTGCCGAAGGTATAATAATAAAACTGGTAGTGAGATACAGTTTCAGTGATACGTGGCTTTATTGTACTCTGCTCCAATTATTCCATTAAGTTTTAGCCTCCCGGAGTTCAGCTTTGTTAATTCGAATTATTCCTTCAACTTTGCACACATTTAATCCAATAATATAGAATGGGACTTTTTAACTGGTTTACACAAGAAATAGCAATGGACCTGGGTACTGCCAATACCCTGATTATACATAATGATGAAGTAGTAGTAAATGAGCCGAGCATAGTTGCCCTTAACAGGAATAATCCAAAAGAAGTGCTGGCTGTAGGAAAAAGGGCTTTGATGATGCATGAAAAAACGCATGAAAGCATCCGTACCGTTCGTCCCCTGAAAGATGGTGTAATAGCCGATTTTAATGCAGCTGAGCTGATGATCCGGGAACTGATCAAACTGGTTTATCCCAAAAAAGCCTTTATTTCCCCCTAGCTGGAGGATGATGATCTGCATTCCTTCCTCTATTACAGAAGTAGAAAAAAGTGCTGTCCGAGATAGTGCTGAGCAAGCCGGAGCCAAAGAAGTTTATCTTTTGCATGAACCTATGGCTGCTGCTCTGGGTATCGGTATTGATGTAGAAGAACCTGTCGGTAATATGATCATAGATATTGGCGGAGGTACTACAGGTATTACCGTTATTGCGCTGGCAGGTATCGTATGTGATCAATCAATTCGTATTGCCGGTGATGAATTTACTGCTGATATTATGGAGGCTCTGCGACGGTACCATAGTTTATTGATTGGTGAACGTACTGCAGAACAGATCAAGATACAGGTGGGATCGGCAATGAAGGATCTTGATAATCCGCCAGACGATATTCCTGTTAATGGCCGTGACCTTGTTACGGGTATTCCCAAACAGATCATGGTAAGCTACCAGGAAATAGCAGAAGCACTGGATAAAAGCATTTTTAAAATTGAAGAAGCTATACTGAAAGCCTTGGAGCAAACACCTCCCGAACTGGCTGGTGATATTTATCGTCGCGGACTTGTACCTGACCGGTGGTGGTGCATTGTTAAGAGGCCTTGACAAAAGATTAAGCCAAAAAATCAAATTACCGGTGCATGTTGCCGACGATCCGCTGAAAAGTGTGGTTCGTGGTACGGGTATTGCTTTAAAGCATTATGACAAGTATCCGTTTGTAATGAGATAAGCTGACAGGCTTACGAGAAACAAAATACGAAGTACGGAAGTAGTTATTCCTGTTTCGTATATCTAATTTCAAACTTGCTACGTTGCGTAATATATTTCTCTTCATTCGCCGCTTTTTTACCTTTTTTGTTTTCCTGGTTCTGCAGGGGGTTGCGCTTTGGTTCTTGTTTACCTACAATCGTTTTCATAGGGCTCAAGGTTTAGGTGTTGCCAGCGAAGCCACAGGTTGGTTCAATTCAAGATATAATACGCTGGAAGACTTCTTTAGAATGAAGGAGGAAAACCGGCGGTTATTAAGAATGAACGATTCCCTGATTAACCTGCTTCCATCAAATTTTTATAAAAATGATACTGCTGTAAAATATGTCAAAGATTCTGTCGCTTATGATACACTGGGTCATTTCCGCCATTATGCATGGAGAGAAGCGCAGGTTGTTTATAGCACGGTGAATTCTCAAAAAAACTTTGTACAACTAAACAGGGGATCCAACCAGGGAATAAAGGATAATATGGGGGTTTTCAGTTCAGACGGAGGATTAGTAGGACAAATAGTGAATGTAAGCCCCAACTTCAGCCAGGTAATGAGTTTACTGCATGTACAAAACCGGGTAAATGTTCTGGTAAAAAGATTCAAACATTCCGGAACCCTTTCCTGGGATGGAAAGGACCCGCGTTTTCTTACCTTAAGCAGTATTCCAAAAAGCGATTCCCTGGTAATTGGTGATACGATAATAACGGGGAATTATTCAATTAGTTTTCCGCCTGGTCACCTGGTGGGTACAGTAGCCGAAATAATTCCGGACCCTTCAACCAACTTTTATGTATTAAGGATAAAAACGGCAGCTAATTTTCAGGATTTGCAACAAGTGATGATTGTGGAAAATCTACAATATATTGACCAGGATGAATTAATGGAAGAGACGAGAAAGAAAATTGATGATCCCAAAAAAAACAGGCTGTGAATTTACTTCTAAAAAATATTATCCGGTTTGCAATTTTCATTCTTTTTCAGGTATATATATTGAATAAGATTCCGCACCTGCACCAATTAATCACCCCAAGTATTTATTATTTATTTTTATTGTGGTTGCCCTTTAGTATACCCAGGATTGGATTACTTTTTATGGGACTAGTGACCGGACTGACGCTTGATTTTTTTACCATGACGCCTGGTCTTCATGCTGCTGCCTGTATATTAATGGCCTATTTGCGCCCTTTTATAATTAATATACTCACACCTAAGGACCCATCTGAATTTAATTACCGGGAACCTTCCCCACGGGCTATGGGATGGACCCCTTATCTTGTTTATGTATTTGTATTAACGTTATTTCATCACGGGTATCTGACATTTTTAGAATGGCTTTCTTTCGGAACTTTTCTTCAGTTTCTTTTTAAAATGCTTGCCACCACAGGTATTAGCATGTTACTCATCATTACAACAGAATTATTATTTCCCCGGCGGATGAAATTTCGTACCAATACAGCGTAGAAAAGCACTTTTATGTACATGCTAATTCTGAAAACAGGTAAAAGTTTTCATAAAAGAAAAATATAATCAGGGAAACATTTGGAATCAGGAATTCGTAGGTCGAAATTTGTATTTGTTTTATTCAGGATATCTTATTTATATTTCGTTCACCCATCATGTCTGTGTTCAACCAATCAAGAAGCCGTATCATACGCCTGATATTCCTCGTTTCCTTCGTAGTTATCATTGCGCAATTATTCAACCTGCAGGTTGTTTCTGGTAAATACAGCAAACTGGCAATGGACAATGCCGTCTTCCCAAAAATAGTTTATCCGGAAAGAGGCATTATCTATGACCGGAAAGGAAAAGCAATTTTGAATAATGCCATTATGTTTGATTTAATGGTGACACCTGCCGAGCTAAAGAACTTTGATACACTTTCATTTTGCCGGTTGATGGAAATTGATACTGCTGAATTTAATAAGAGAATTAAGGAAGCAACATATAAAAACACGGCTGTGCGTCCTTCATCATTCCAGGCTTTGCTTAAACCTCAAATGCAGGCCAGGTTTGAAGAGAATAGCTGGCGATTTCCCGGATTTGCATTGGTAGAACGACCTATCAGGTTATATCCATACAATGTAGCTGCGCAAATGCTTGGCTATATTAGCGAGGTTTCCCCATCTGATATAGAGCGGTCAGGTAATTTTTATCGTATGGGTGATTATATCGGCAAAAATGGATTAGAGGCTACTTATGAAAGTGTGTTAATGGGTCAACGTGGTGTTCAGCATTTAATTAAAGATAACCACAACCGGTTGGTGGGTAGCTATGAAAATGGAATTTTCGATACGGCTGCTATTGCTGGCCGTGGTCTCCGCACTTACCTGGATATTGAACTACAGGAACTAGCTGAAAAAATGATGACCAACAAAGTAGGAGCTGTTGTTGCTATTGAACCAAAAACAGGAGGTATTCTGGCAATGGCTTCAGGTCCCGTGTTTAATCCTAATGACCTTACCGGACCGGATAAGAATAAAAACTATTCCCGGCTTGTATTAGATGTGGCCGGCCCCTTATTAAACAGAGCTATAAAAGGGCGCTATGAACCTGGTTCTACTTTTAAACCTTTGGGCGCACTGATAGCATTGGATGAAGGGATAATAACACCCTCTTTTGGTTATCCCTGCTTTGGAAGGTATACAGCCTGTGGCAGCGGAAAGCCAGCTTGTACTCACTCAGGCGGTGGACACGCAGCCAACTTGCGACTGGCAATTGCTAATTCATGCAACTCCTATTTTACTCATTTATACAGAATGGCAGCTGATAACCCAAAGTATGGGGGAGTCAGGAATGGATACATGAAATGGAAAGAGTATCTGAATGCGTTTGGATTAGGTACCAGGCTGGGTGTGGATTTACCAAGCGAAGATCGCGGCTATATTCCTGATACTTCAGTTTACAATAAAGAGTACCGGGGTAGTTGGAGTTCCTGCACCAATCTTACCCTCGGAATTGGTCAGGATAAAATGGGAGCTACTCCTCTCCAGCTTGCAAATGCTATGTGTATTATTGCCAATAAGGGATATTATTACACCCCGCATTTTGTTAGAAAAATTGAAGGAGAAAATGAACAAGATACAGCTATGATGAACCCATACCGGGTAAAGCATGAAGTACTGACACATATTTCCGACGGTATGTACACTGCAGTAATTGATGGTATGGAAGATGTGGTTACTTATGGCACGGCACGAAGGGTAGCAATACCTAATATTAAAGTGTGTGCTAAAACCGGAACGGCTGAAAAGTATGCTTACCTGGACGGGCAGAGAATAAAACTGGATGACAATGCTATGTTTGTTGCTTTTGCACCCAAAGATGATCCAAAAATAGTCATAGCCGTTGTAGTTGAGAATGCAGGATTTGGAGGAACATGGGGCGGCCCCATAGCCAGGATCTTGCTGGAAAAGTATTTAAATGATACAATATCCAAAGCAAGCCAGGCTGAATTTGAAATTTATTCTACTACCAATAAAATGCCTAAGCATTTAAAAAGATTACAGTATAAAGAAGATTCAATTCGTGCCCGCAAATGGTTTGAAATGACAAAGGATAGTAGTTATATAAAGAAATACGCTCTTGTTCAGCCACTAAAATTGCCGGCTAAAAAAGAAGAAATCCCTCAAAGAAGTAACCCGTCTTTAGTTTTAGCCATTTTAAAAAATGAAAAATATTATAAACAGCTACCCTACTTTTCCTTCACTTCATGAATCCAAGTAATCACCCGATATCGAAAGGAATAGACTGGAGCCTGGTGTGGATGTATCTGTTGCTGGTAGCAATTGGTATTATGGCCATTTTTGGAGCAACTTATGTGGAAGATGATGCCATTTTACAAAGCTTCCTTGGGTTCAAAACAGATTACAGCAAGCAGTTTTATTTTTTCATAATAGCATTGGGAATTGGCTTGCTTATTATGCTTACAGATAGTAAATTTTTTCCGGCCACTTCCAATTTATGGTATGTGGCGGGGATCATACTCCTGTTACTCGTTTTTCCTTTTCACTCTAAAGTAAAAGGTACTGAGTCAATTATTCGTTTAGGTGGCTTCCAGTTTCAACCGGCAGAGTTTTGCAAAATTTGTGTGGCTCTTGCATTAGCTAAATATTTATCAAGACCCGAAACGGATTTTAGTAAAACCAGGTCGCAGCTTATCGCTGCTGGGATAGCCCTCTTACCGGCCGCATTGACTATTATGCAAAAAGAAACCGGGCTGGCGCTGGTATTTTTTGCTTTCTTCCTGGTTATGTATCGTGAAGGTTTGCCCTCTGCAGTATTGATCATTGGATTTGCAGGTGCTGCATTAGTGGTAGCCACATTGCTATTAGAAAAGAATACGTTGGCTCTAATACTTACAGCAATTGCATTAATAGTTATTTTTCTGTTCCGACGACAGGTTAAAAGGGATAAATCAATATTGGTAAAAATCATTATGATCTGGGTTCTGTGTGTTGCTATTCAAAGATTCGGTGTGCCTTTCATATTCAAAGATTTGCTTGCAAAGCACCAGGTTGAAAGAATTTACAGTACAATTGGCCGCGATGTTCCTGTGGAATATATGAAAGGTGAATCTGCCGCACAGCCCGGTAAAAAAGTTATTAATACTGCGGATTATAACGTTAAACAATCCAAGATAGCTATTGGTAGCGGAGGTGTAGTGGGTAAAGGATTATTAAAAGGTACTCAAACAAGGTATGGATTTGTGCCCGAACAACGAACCGATTTTATTTTTGACACTATCGGGGAAGGATTCGGTTTTATAGGCAGTTTTGTATTAATGAGTATCTACCTTTTATTATTATTTCGCATTATAACTGTGGCAGAAAGGCAACGAAGTGTTTTCAGTCGGTGTTATGCATACGGAGTAGCGGCGGTATTCTTTTTTCATATTGGAATTAATGTAGCCATGACGATTGGTCTTGCCCCGGTTATAGGCATCCCACTTCCTTTTATAAGTTATGGGGGCACATCCTTACTCACCTTTACAATTCTGCTCTTTATTTTAATAAGGCTGGATGCAGACAGGCAAATGGTTTTACGATAATGACCTTTCCCCATTAGTTTATTATCCTAAATTTACAAGGCTTAATTTTTAATCATGTTAAATTAAAATTTCTCCGCCCGCCGGATCAGGAGTATGAACATTATCCCATTATCAGAAGGCACTTTCACCATTGACAAGACAAAACTTTTTGTTCCCATTGATATGAAATCCGAAGATCTTCAGGCCAGAAGCTCCGGCAGCCTGTTGGTTGAAATTCAGCCCTTTGTTATTAAAACTTCTAAAGATATTTTACTGCTGGATACCGGTCTTGGTTTTTCGGACAATGAAGGCGATGTGCAGATCCATAAAAACCTTGGCGCTGCCGGTATACAGGTTTCCGATATTACAAAAGTATTGTTGACGCATTTGCATAAAGACCATGCAGGTGCGGTGACTGACCCAAGAAATCGAAGCCTTCTGAGTTTTCCGCAGGCAACATATTATATACAGGAAAGAGAATTTGATTATGCTTTTGAAAAAGGCTCACCCTCGTTTTTAACAGAAGAATTGAAGGCTTTGAAAGACTCTGAAAAGGTGGTGTGGCTTAGAAATAATGAGGGTTGGATTGATGACTACATTCAATACATAGTTACCGGGGCACATTCCCCGCTTCACCAGGTATTCTGGATAAAAGATGAAGAAAAAATAATTTTTTTCGGTGGTGATGATGCGCCGCAACTCCAACAAATGAAGCATCGGTTTTCGGCCAAATATGACCACGATGGTAAAAAAGCTATGGAGCTCAGGAAAAATTGGTGGACCCAGGGAGAAAATGAGAAATGGACTTTTTTATTTTACCATGATGTAAAAAATCCGGTATACGCATTTTAAAAGGCAACCTGGTATTGCAAAATGGTTAATTGATAAGTATTACATTTAACTGCCGTTTCAACGGTCGGTCTCCCATTCGATCCCTACGGACACTTTGTAATTCCCTGATAAAATTTTCCTGGTGGCTGAAAACATTATTACCTTTCTTTTCTCCGATGATTTCACGAAACTGGCTTCTGTAACGGAGGCGAAGATCAATGACCTTTTGTTGTAAAATAAGTTTATCGCCTTTGTTTTCTTTTATAGTTTGTCGCCATTCCCTGAAATAGCGTAAAAAGACCGGACTGAATTTTTTTGCATCATCGTCTGAGAGATTTAGTCTCTTTTGAATGTATTCATTCATTTTATCCCGGATCTTATCATTACCATCATTCTCATCGTCATCCTGTGCTAAGAGACATGAGCTGCTTACAAATAATAAACTGAGAATGAGTAAAAATTTTTTCATATTTAATTTAATATAGAATCGTCATTTGAATTTGATTCACCTGATCCCGTTTCATTTAAAAAATCCTGGATTTCTTTATCAGAAACATCTTTCAATAAATTAGTGATTTCATCTTTAGCCTCTATTTTCACCACATCCGTCGATTCTATATTGGTTGATTTTACAAATTGATCAATATCATCGGTGCTTACTTTTTTCAGGTTCTTTTTTACCCATGCATAAGACTTTTCAGCAGGGTCAATTTCTTTTTTATTCAAATTCAAGAATCCGATGGTGGAAATAAAACCTATTACCATTGCAGCGGCGGCATATCGAAACCATTTGCGATGAGTTATTGAAACAATTTTTGTTTTAGACTCATGGGTGGTACTTTGTAATGGCTGCAATTTTTCAAAATATCCTTCCGGAACGGTAAAGGGTTTCCTTATTTTCAAAGTGCTTAATAACGGAGACAGATCTTCTATCTCCTCCTTTGCCGACTGAATTTTATCTTCAACTGTAATATTTCTTATTTCCTTTTGAAGCAAATCAAAATAGGATGCAGGAATAGAATAAGGCGTTTTTTTGGATATAGAACCCAGTAATGAAGAAAGGCCAGCCAGTTCTTCTTTCGCATCTCCGTATTCAATAGCTTTTACTCTTTTCAAAATAATATCAGACAGCCCGTCAAAATATCCAACTGGTGTGCGGTAAGGAGTTTTAAATCCTTCTTTACCCAGATGGCTTTTTAGTTCCTTTAATTCTTGTAATATGGTTGCTCTGTTGTCCATTTTATACAGCAATAAGACATGATTTGCTTACTGAAGTTTAATGATTTTTTATATAATCTTCAATTTTTTTGACTGCATGATGATAACTGGCTTTTAAGGCTCCTTCACTGGTTTCCAGCACCCTGCTCATTTCTTCATAAGGCATTTCATCATAATACCGCAATTGAAACACAACTCTTTGTTTTTCAGGTAATTGCTGAATGGCCAATTGTAATTTCCATTCCAGTTTATTGGCATCAAAATGCTGATCAGCCTTTATCTTATTGACTAAGACCACTTTCATCATCGCTCAGGCTTACAGATGCTCTTTTTTTCTGCTGTTCCAGGAAAGTCAGGCATTCATTGGTAGCGATCCGGTAAAGCCAGGTATATAACTGGCTGTCTTCCCTGAAATTTTCAGACCCTTCCATACCCTGATAAACACATTCTGCAACACATCATTGGCATCTTCATGATCTACCACCATCCGGCGGATATGCCAGTAAAGTTTTTCCTGGTATTTTTTAATGATAGCGGTATAAGCCTTTTCCTTCGTAACAGGATCCCGAAACTGGATTAGTAATTCGGTATCATTCATTAGTGGTTAGCGACATGTAGTTTACTTTAACAAGGGTTAAAGGGGAATGAGGATATTTTCAAAAACATTCTATAGCTAATATAGAAAAACAGGTTTACTTTTTACAGATGTTTAATTAGTCAAGACTAATAACACCTGGTGATTTTATTTAGTATGTAGATTGATTGATTTAGATACCTCATCAACCAGGAACCACCCATTTAATCACAATACCTATGGTTCGGAATTCTGCATTAATTACAATTCAGATGAATACATTCCCTTCAAGCAAAAGCGCTATTTTCTTTCATCACTTTTTCAGCAGCTGCCACAATATCTGGGATATCCAAGCCATATTTTTTCAACAGATCTGTAGGTTTACCACTTTCGCCAAAGTATCTTTTGTACCTACATATTCAATAGGAATAGGCAGATTCCTGGCAGCACACTGGGCAATAGCATCACCTAATCCGCCAATAATATTATGCTCTTCTGCAGTAACAGCACATTTTGTTTTTTGTAATAGATTCGAATCACGGCTTCCTCATCCAGCGGTTTGATAGTATGAATATTAATCACTTCTACACTGATACCTTTTTCCTGTAATATGGCACCGGCCTGAATTGCATTCCAAACCATATGGCCGCAGGCAAAAATGCTTACATCTGTTCCTTCAGAAAAATTTTGTGCTTTACCAATTTTAAAATCTTCTTCTTTAGTAAAAATGGGCCATACCGGTCGGCCAAATCGCAAGTAAACAGGCCCTTCATATTCTGCAATAGCCATGGTAGCTGCTTTTGTTTGTGCATAATCGCAGGGAACAATAACCGTCATACCCGGCAGCATTTTCATCATGCCAATATCTTCCAGTATCTGGTGTGTAGCGCCATCTTCACCGAAGAGTAAGACCGGCATGAGATGCACAAATTTTTACATTCTTACCGCTATAGGCAACGATTGCCGTGATCTGGTCGTAAACACGGCCGGTAGAAAAATTGGCAAATGTTGTAGTGTAAGGAATTTTTCCGCCAATGGTTAATCCTGCTGCAATACCCATCATATTGGCTTCTGCAATACCGCATTGGATAAAACGTTCTGGAAATTCTTTAATGAATTGATTTAATTTTAAAGAACCGGCAAGATCGGCAGTAAGAGCAACAATATTTGAATTTTTTCGGGCTGCTTCTACAATACCATCGCCAAATCCGCTGCGGGTATCCTTATTTCCGGTTGATTGAATTTCTTTTAATAACATAGTTTGAAATTAGAAGGGCAAAAGTAAGGTTCAGAGTGTTCAATTGTTAAGGATGAATTGAAAGTGCACTCAATCAAATGGACTGGCTTAGTTTAATTCTTTGGGTTTACCGTTAAAAATGGTGTCGTCTGCCTTTAGCCTTTGTTCCCATTTCCAGGCAGTAAGCATCATTTCATCCAGTGAAAATTGAGGATTCCAGCCCAAGTTTTTCTTTGGCCAGATCATTATTGGCATAAATGGCGATCACATCACCGGGACGGCGTGGGCCTATTTCATAATTCAGATTTAATGCCACTTACTTTTTCAAAAGATTTAATTGCTTCCAGTACGGTTACCCCATTGCCGTACCCAAGATTAAATACTTCGCAACGGGCTTTGCTTTTGTCATTTTCAAGATATTGAATAGCCAGTGTATGGGCATGAGCAATATCACTTACATGAATAAAATCACGGATACAGGAGCCATCACGGGTATCATAATCATTGCCATAAACCATCATCTTAGGTAATTTGCCAATAGCAGTTTGTGTAATGGCCGGTACCAGATTTTGTGGTTTGCCAATTGGCATTTCACCGATATGAATAGAAGGATGTGCACCTACCGGGTTAAAATATCGCAATAGAATACATTGTGTGCCTGACGCTTTTTGCAAATTCATTGATGATCTGTTCACCCATTTGTTTGGTATATCCATAAGGAGATTCAGCTGGTTTGGGAGGTGTTTCTTCTGTAACAGGAATCTGGTCAGGATTGCCATAAACAGTACAGGAAGAAGAAAAAACAAAATAAGGGATCTTAAATTCCTGGACACATTTCAAAAGATTGATGAGCGAGGTAAGATTGTTCTCAAAATACATCAATGGCTTTTCCACCGATTCTCCTACCGCTTTATATGCTGCAAAATGAATGATGCCTACGATATCTTCATTTTCCTGGAAGATGGCGAATGTATCGTCAAAATTGCAGAGATCAACTTTGTAATTTTTTACTTTTTTGCCGGTAATTTTTTCAATGCCTTCCAGCATGGCTGGATTCGAGCGACTATTATTATCTACAGAAATCACATCATATCCATTTTCAATAAGGTCAACAATGGTATGAGAACCGATATAGCCGGAACCTCCCGTTACCAGAATTGTAGCCATAAGTAGTTATTTTTTCTTGCCCGCAAAGGTGAGGAATAACATTCAATCTATGAAAGGGAAAATAACGACCTTATGTTTTAAATAAATATGTTGACAATGTAATAGACTAATGCAGCAAGTGCACCGCTTACAGGTATGGTCAATATCCAGGCCCAGAGCAAGTTTACCGTTACACCCCATCGTACAGCAGACAGTCGTTTGGTGGCGCCCACACCTATGATAGAACCGGTAATGGTATGTGTAGTACTTACAGGTATTTTTAATGCTTCAGTAACAAATAAGTGTAATGGCTCCGGCTGTTTCTGCCGCCACGCCTTCAAATGGTGTTACTTTGGTAATTCGGGTACCCATTGTTTTTATAATCTTCCATCCACCGCTCATCGTACCTGCTGCAATAGCTGTATAACATGCCAGGGGCACCCATACCGGCATTTGGTTAAACTGGGTAATGCTGCCACTGGCAATCAAGGCCGCCGTAATAATACCCATTACTTTTTGTGCATCATTACCGCCATGACCGATACTGAATGCAGCGGATGAAACCAACTGCAAGCCGCTTAAACCAGGCATTGGCTCTGTTTGCATTAAGATTGCTGAGAAAAAAGGTAAAACTAGCCATTACAACAAGAATAAACGCCAGGAGTATCCATTTAAAATTCTTAGAATAAAAAATTACCTGTGAAGTATAAGAATTCGTAGTGCGTTCCTTTAGAAATTGTTTCAGCATCGGTTATCAAATTAAAATATAGAAAATAGGCCTACACAAAGCAACACTATAATTGAGATAATCTTTGGAGCAAATCCTTTCCTAAAAGAATGGATAAACCATAGAGAAATGATAAAGGCCATAATCATACCTACTAATGGTGCAAGAAAAATAAAGGAGGCTGTTTTTAGAACTACTGGATCGAATTTACGGCTCCAAATCCCGCACTGAGCTACGGCTGCACCTGCAAATCCACCGATCAGAGTATGAGAGGAGGAAGAAGGAATTCCAAACCACCAGGTAAGCAGGTTCCAGCATATAGCAGCAATCAGGCCTGAAAAAATAACTATCATCATTTCGCCAGGCTGGATTTCTTCTGGTCTTACAGTTTTTGCAACGGTATTGGCTACACCATGATCTTTAAAAATAAAAAAGGCAACAAAATTGAAAACAGCTGCCCAAACTACCGCCTGGAATGGTGTCAGTACTTTGGTGGAAACAACAGTAGCAATCGAATTGGCTGCATCATGAAATCCATTGATATAATCAAAGATCAGGGCTAAAGCGATGATGACAATGAGAAATGTGGTCATAAATTAATTTGAGAATAAAGGGATGTGGAATTAAAAAATAGTTAGAAAAGTGCGTGACTAAATTTCAGATGGTAGCATTTTAAATATTAGGATATTTAATAATGATAGATTCTATCACATTGCTTGCATCTTCACATTTATCGGTAACGATTTCCATTACCTGGTATATCTCTCTTTTCTTAATCACTTCTTTTGCATCAGGCTCGGTAGCAAAGAGTTTCTCAATACTCATATCAAAAATATCGTCCGCCTGGTTTTCAATGCTATTGATCTTAACCAGCGCTTCTGTTATATTGCGCATATTTTTCATATCCCGTAATTCAGCTACTGCAATACGGACCTGTGCAGCGCCCTGCTCTATGAGGTCGGCCATTTTCTGCATACCCATATCATTTGGATTTACCCGGTAAAAATTTATTTTTTTGGCGGAGGCATAGATGTAATCAGCTATATCATCTAGTGAAGTAGCCAGGTAGTGTATATCCTCCCGGTCAAAAGGAGTAATAAAATTTCGGCCCAGTTCGGTAAATACGTTATGTGTAAGTTCATCATTGGCATGTTCCAGATCTTCAACCTGGCTGATCAGGGAGGCTCTTTTATCAAAATCAGTTTCAGCAACCACCATTTTCAGGATGCTTGCCATTTTAAAACCATTATCTGCCATCTTTTCAAATAGCTCAAAAAATATTTTGCTCTTCGGTGTAAATAATTTTAGAAAAGAACTGAGTCCCATACCTTATGTTTGATTTTTTATTAAAAATTTATTTGTGCCTGTAAGCGAAGGAGATTTCCGGATTGAAGGTTACTCTTTAACTTAGAATCTTCAAACCTTCTTTTTGAAATGACATAGGAGGCTGTAAACTCAAAATTTTTATTGATCTGCCATTCAAGCCCGGTTTCCATTTCCTTTACACGATATCGACGGGCATCCAATTCATGTTTTTTTCCACCTTTATAGTGTTGTAACCTTGTAAACGGATAAAACACCATTTCGTTTTTACCATCTAATTTGTAAGATACAGTAATATATCCACCATTAAGATTTCGAATTTCAATGGAATCTGTGGCAGGATTATACTCAGGTCCTTTGCCCCAATTATACTCCGTTTGAATACCCAGTGGGTTGGGATATAATACAAAACTGGCAGCTACCCGCTGATCTTTAAACTCAAAGTCATTCACGGCTTTAACGGAAGGGCTTCTCACATCGGGAGCTAAAACATAATCTCCTGTATATCCCTGCACGCCAGGTTCAATTATTTGTTTGCCTAATTTAAATGGATAACTAAATCTTGCTACCAGGTGTAGTTTGTCGTTTTGTTCTGCACGATTTGCTGTTTGTCCATTAAAAGCGCCAAAAGCAAAAACACCATAATCTCCTGATCCTTTCAAATTGTCTTTAACCACGGAAGAAAAAAGTTCTCTTTTCTCCTTAGGAGCCCAATAAAAAAATACGCCCAGGTCCCGCTCATTAGCTACAGCACTATTCAAACCATCATTGCGATCTAATGGTAGCCTGTTTTGACTGCTCTGCAAATTTTCAAATCCAAAGGGGATCTTGCTTTGACCTACCCTGATGCGGAACTCATTATTTTTATCAAATCCAATATCCGCATAAGCGTCTCTGAGTTGTAAAATATTTTGCGAATTACCCGTGCTGCTTCCAAAATCCGGTTGTATATAGAAAGAAATATTTTTTGTGAGGTTACCGCTGATTACAATCCGGCCCCGCCTTATAAAAACTCCTCCATTTTTTCCCCAGGATTTGTCGCATTGTTCGCATTCTAAATTTTCATTGGTTTCTAAAAGACGGTTGTAACGCACTTGCATATATCCGCGGATATTGATCGACTCATACCAGGGTTTTTTTGCTTCCTTTTTTATAGAATCAGTGGGGTTTGTTTGAGACATCAGGCTGGAATTTATTAATAATAACAAACACACCAGCCTGCAAGACAGGTTCTGTACTTTCATTTCTTTTAATTGCCCGGCAAAATTGAACCTATTTTTCATTTCGCCGCCTATTCATGTATTACCAAATTGTTAACTCACAAAATTAATCCCCGCCAGGAATGACGGGGATTTGCAATTAAAAGATAATATTCGCCTTATCTTGAGGCCATTGTTTGCGTAATGAATATTACGGATCACAAATATTACAAATCAGTATTACCAAATCATTAATTACCTATTAAAGCATTGTTACCTTAATGTTAAGGCCATTCTATTTTATGGTAAATAACCAGGCTTAACAATGAGGTAACATTCATTTCATAATTGCATAACCTCAGAATAACACAAGGGTAACATCGGAAGATCACCTTTGCTTCAAATTATGAATATGCATTTAAGGCTTGGATTTGCGTTTTTATTTGTGCTCCTTTATTCTTTGGCCAATGCACAGGTAAGACTAAGCGGAAAAGTGGTGAACAATAACAATGAGGCCATTGCCGGAGTCTCGGTTAAAATAATAGGAGAACCGGGTGGAACCACTACTGATATTGAAGGCCGTTACTCTCTAAATCTATCTCCTGATAAAAAATATGAGTTGGAGTTTTCAGCAATAAGCTACCTGAAAAAATGGGTTACCGAAATAGCGGTAGGGCAAGGTTTGGATATTGAATTAAATGTAGTATTGGAGATTGCTCCAAAAAATATGGAAGGGGTAGTTGTTAAAGCTACTTCCCGCCGCCAGGAAAATACGGCTGCACTACTGGCATTTCAAAAAAATAATACCGCGTTATCAAGTGGACTGGCTTCCGATTTCATAAGAAGAACTCCGGATAAAAATACTGGTGAGGTATTAAAGAGGGTGAGTGGTGCCAGCATACAGGATGGTAAGTTTGTTATTGTCAGAGGACTGAGCGACCGTTATAATTCTGCCGTAATTAATAATGCGCAGTTACCCAGTACGGAACCTGATAAGAAGGCATTTTCTTTCGATGTTATTCCATCAGCACTGATTGATAATATTATTATCAACAAAACAGCCACGCCTGAATTAACAGGAGAATTTGCAGGAGGCCTGGTGCAAATAAATACAAAGGATGTTCCTTCAAAAAATATGTTGAGTTTAGGAATCAGCCTGGGATTTAATACCCAATCTGTTTTTAAAGATTTTATAAGTAATGAACGGGGCAAAACTGATTGGATCGGATTTAACAATGGTAACAGGAGTTTACCTGAAGGCTTTCCTTCAACATCACAGTCCTATCGTTCCTTAGGCGGCACTTCTGAAGGCATCGAGCAACAAATTGAGCTGAGTAAATTGTTCAGGAATGATGTTTACAATGAAAAAAAATATAAAGCACTTCCCACACAGGCATATAGTTTAACCTGGGGCAACAGTCTCAGGTTAAAAAACGGAGCTGTGTTCGGAACCATACTTTCTCTACAGTATCGTAACAGTATGCTCCGGTATTCTGTGGAACGACGCTTACACGAAGAAAATGGAAATGTATTAGTACAACTCCAGGATGAGCAAAACAAATACAGCGTAAATGCAGGGGCATTAGCCAACTTCACTTATGTAAAAGGAAGACATAAAATTTCATTTAAGAATTTATTTAATCAGCTTTTAGAAGATAATTATTATAGCCGGTCCGGCGTAAGTAATGACAGGATCCAGGATATCAATTTCCGCTCCTCCGTATTCAATCAACGTTCGTTATATAGCGGACAACTGGAAGGAGAGCATCAACTAACGAGTAGTGGAATTAAAATAAGATGGAATGGTAACCTTTCATTTAATTCAAAAACACAACCCGATATACGTACTAGTTCCTATTTCCGTTCCAAGGGAACTTCCGAACCCTATGAGCATAATGATGATGACACCCGCCGTTTCTTTAGCGATCTGAAAGATTTTAGCTATGGAGCTAATGGTAGTGTTGCCATACCATTTACCCTGGGTGAAAAAAAACAGCTTTTCAAAGCAGGAGGATCTACCCTCATCAGAGTTCGTGATTTTAAAAGCAGGATATTCCGTTACGAACCGGCCAGTGCCACTCAATTCAACGCGGATAAAAATCTTCTGCCTTACAACCAGATTTTTGCACCCGAAAATATAGCCATGGATGGATTTAAAATCCTGGATTTTACAAATAACCAGGATAAGTATTTTGGTGCATCTGCTACCAACGGCATGTTTGGTATGTTCGACAACAAATTTGGAGAAAGGATAAGATTGGTATGGGGAGTAAGGGTTGAAAATTTTCAGCAATTTCTTACAACAAAAGATGTCAGCTCCAAACGTGTAATTGTGGAGACTGAGAAATGGGACGTATTGCCGTCATTCAATTTTTCATTTGCTCCCTCAGGTAAAAATAATATTACGAGTTTCCGGTAGCCGTACTATTGCACGTCCTGAGTTCAGGGAAATTGCCCCTTTTTCATTTTTTGATTATGAAGTCAACTATGCTGTAAACGGAAATCCGGATTTAAAAAGAAGTTCCATTCTTAACGGAGACATTCGTTATGAGTTTTATCCACGGGGAGGTGAAGCCATAACAGCCGGCTTTTTTTACAAGAAATTTGATGATCCCATTGAATTGCGGTTAAACCCGTCCAGTGTATTAGACAGACGCAATTATGAGTATAGCAATGCAAAAAAAGCCTATTCAGCCGGAGCAGAATTTGAAGTAAGAAAAAGCCTTGAGTTTTTGAGTCAGCATCTGGATGCATTTAGCATTTTTGCCAATCTGACTTATATATATTCAAAAGTAACACTCGCTTCCACAAATGGCACTGGTGGTGCTACTACTGCCAATCGTCCCTTGCAGGGCCAATCTCCTTACCTGGTCAATGTTGGCCTGCAATACAACAGCAAAAATACTTTATGGAGCGGCTCATTTCTATATAACCGCATAGGCCAGCGCCTGGCATTAGTTGGAATCAATGATCTGGGTTTCCCGGATATATATGAGCGTCCGCGGAACCAGGTCGACATTCAACTGGCAAGGAAAATATTTAATAAAAGAGGTGAAGTAAAAATTACCTGGGCCGATCTGTTGAACCCAGCCTATTTTTTCTATGAAAACCTGGACAGCAAAAAAGCTTTTTCAGAAGGTACGGACCGGCTTTTCAATTCTTATAAGCCCGGATCTACTATTACTGTAGGGTTCACATATGATTTTAATCTTGAAAGAAAGAAATAAATAAAAAATAAAACAAAAAAAATGTTTATGAAGAAGATAGTTTTAGGCACATTGGTTCTTGCTTCTCTGCTCAGCATTACCTCATGTGTGAAAGTTAAATTCGATGACGGAGGCTCATCTGTTCAGCCAGTTGATCCCACAAGCAATGTAATTTCCGGTACCATTTCTTCCAGCCGATCTTATCCAAAAGGGAAATACCTTCTCAAAGGTTATGTATATGTAACAGAAGGCGCAACGCTGACATTTGAAGCCGGTTCTATCATTCAAAGTGATATAACAGAGAAAGGAGCTTTGATTATTGAACGAGGCGCTAAACTGATAGCGGATGGAAAAGCAAATAGCCCTATTGTTTTTACCAGCGGAAAAGCGGCTGGTCAGAGAGCTCCCGGTGACTGGGGTGGAATTATATTATTGGGCAAAGCGCCAACTAATCGTCCACAGGATCCCGGGCCAACTATCGAAGGTGGTGTGGGTCGTAAATATGGGGGCACTGATGCCAATGACGAAAGCGGCATATTACGCTTTGTGCGTATAGAATTTGCAGGTATAGCTGCAGAGCCGGGATCTGAAATCAATGGATTGACTTTAGGAGGAGTAGGTGCCGGTACTATCATTGAAAACGTTCAGGTTTCTTTCGGTAATGATGATGCTTATGAATTTTTTGGAGGAACAGTGAATGCAAAGAACCTGGTGGCCCTGGCCACAGCTGACGACGACTATGATTTTGATTTCGGATATACGGGAAAAATACAATTTGCTATTTCAATGCGGAAGCCTGATTTTGTAGATGCTGGTGATGCCGGTAATGGTATAGAAAGTGACAATGATGGAAGTGGTACCTCAGCTATTCCTTTTACAAGGCCTCAATTGAGCAATTTTACTTTTGTTGGACCTAATGGAGCCGCAGGCACTGCATCAAACCATAACTATGCAAATCGCTGGCGCCGAAGATCTCAATTTGTTCTGAGAAATTCGATCCTGCTTGGATACCAAAAAGGAGGATTTGAAGTAGAATCAAAAGGTTCATGGGATGATTTTATCAGCGGAACTTCTGAATTTGCCAATAACTTAGTGCATGCGGTATCGGAACCCTACTACACCGATTCTTCAACAGCCCGCCTGTTTGCTAAGAACGCTTATCCTGCTAATCCGATGTCATCAGCTGACCAAAAAGCGATGCGCCAGGATGCGGCCCTGATCCTGAAAGAAAAGGCGGAGGCAAATGGATCCCTGACTTTTTCAAATAGCGATGCTGTTATGTTGAGCAATCCCTTTTATTCTACATCACCTGACTTTTTACCCAAAGCAGGATCACCTGCCTTAGTCGGGAGCCAGTTTTGCCGGAATGAATTCTTTTTTTGTTTCTACTTCTTACCGGGGAGCTATGGGAACTACTAATTGGACAGCAGGTTGGACAAACTGGGATCCTCAGAACACTTCGTATTAATTTTGTACAGATATTTAATCCCTACTAAAAAGTCCTGGAAATCTTCAGGACTTTTTTTTGACCGTACGCTTTCAAACAATCGACATGTACCGATTATCATTTGTGATACCAGGGTTTGTTTTCCTCCTGATCTTCGGATGCAGGCAAGCCAGGAACAAAATCCCATTACCGGAATTGATGACCTCTGACAGTGCGGCTGTCCTTTATTATCATACACCGGGTAATCCTCGTTTTTTTAATATGCACAAGATGTATGACAAAAAAGTTATAGCCTCCCTTGCCTGGGAAATAAATGGAAAAATAATTAATGGGAATGACGCTTGTGTAACACAGGGCAAAATATATTGTTACCGGGGGAAAAATGAAGTATATGTTATCTACTTCAATCGTTCCCCGGGTTGCATGACGTTATCTTATATTAAAACGGGAGAAAAATTTTATGTTCCCATGAGCAATAAGTTAAAAGAATTGTTGGATGAATTAGAAGGGACGGCCCTTGAGCCGAAAACGAATTGAATATGGAAGTTTATTTTTTTACTGGCAGGTAGGCATATACCACTTCGTAAGAAGTTTTTTTCAGATCAGGCAGTGATTGACCCAGCCTGAGATCTTCCTTCTGTGGGGTAGGTTCACAAACAGAATATTTATTTCCATTATAAACAATGGAATGACCCACGGGCTTGTCAAATTTTACAGCGATCGTTATGTGCTTTGGATAGGAAAGAACAATCATGGGAAGATCATAAATTTCTTTGACCAGGTAAAAAAAAAGTGCCGCACGGTCCTCACAGTCACTGGTCTCATACAATAAAGTTTGTTCGGGTGTCAATCGCTTTTCCGTTCCGAATGTTTTGGAATCAGATTCGAAAAGAAATGCATACCGGGTAAACCGCATCAGGTAATCAATCCCGTTTTTTGTCGTCATGCTTTTCAGGCTTTTCTTAAGGGACGGAATGAGAGAATTATAGGTTTCTTTACTCAGCGGGATATTAAAATATAATCCATAATCTACAACCGGGTAATTAGTAAAAATGGTCTTTACCTGTTGATTCAATTTTATTTTAAAATTGTATTCAGTTTGGTAATAGTTGAACGTGAGTTCTTTTTCTGAATAATCATCCGGCCTGAAAGCAGGCAATTGGGTTACTTTATATGAGAATGACTTCCTTGCTTCCGGTATGTAGATATGTTCAACATCGGCAAATCTTTCCTTTTCAAAATCAATCGTTCCATAATCGTGATAATTTAAACAGACGTATTGTTTGCCATCGCGAATGCGAAAGGGAATATTATAAATGGTCTCATCACTCTGCACATAAAAAAGTAAATGTTCATTTCCAATAGCCATCGTGGCATCATAACCCACCTTTGAAAGAAAAAACCACTTGTACAAAGTATAGCGTTGATAATTTTCTGCTTTTGGGCTTATCTGTTGTGCCGTTTTTCGAATAAGCTGGTAAAATAGCCAGTCGTCCGGCTTTTGTTTTTCTTTATAATTGAGCAGCGATTTTATTATCGGCTGAAAATTGGTTTCCAGCATGCTTGCATAAAAAGATTGAATGGCTGGTTCGGATAGAGGTCCGGGAAATAATATCAGATCAGATTGATCATACGGAAATTCAATTTGATCACCATAAAATTCAAAAAGAACAGTGGGATTACCAATTCGTGCGTTTATCTGCTGGGAACAAAGGACCAGGGATATTAAAGAAGCTAATATGTGATGATTTATTTTCAATGGCTCCTAATCACCCTAAACTACAAAAACTTAATAATAAGGTAATATTAAATTTTTTCGGGCTAATGAAAACTTCTCTATGATGCTCTTTGATGATCAGATATATGTCGTTGGGTGTTCATGCATTTTTCAATACATTTTATTAATCATACTTACATTCAAAGAATAATTTATCTTTCAAGACTTATTTCTCTTACGGGGATCTATTAAAAAATTACGTTTATGATAAAATCGCTGTTAATTATATTTTATACCGTATTCCTGGTACAGGTGCAGGCGCAAACAAAAACTGAAAATGTTGTTATAGTAACAATGGATGGCCTGCGATGGCAGGAGGTTTTTAGTGGAGCGGATAGCTTGTTGACATTTGATACAACAGCAAACTATAGTATTAATTATGTACAAAAGAACTTCTGGCTTTCTTCAGCTGATGAAAGAAGAAAAAAATTAATGCCTTTCCTGTGGTCTTCTATCGTAAATAAGGGGGTAATAATGGGTAATCGTAATTATGGAAATAAGGTAAACAATTCCAATCCGTATTGGTTTTCGTATCCGGGATATAATGAAATATTCACCGGGTATCCCGATACTTCAATAAACTCCAACGATAAAATACCTAATAAGAATGAAAATGTGTTTGAATACCTGAACAGGCTTCCCGCTTATAAAGGAAGAATAGCGGTATTTGCATCCTGGGATGTGTTTTCCTATATTTTCAATGAAAAACGCTCTGGTATATTAGTAAATGACGGATTCAAAAATGTACAAGGGAAATTAACCGAAAGACAAAAGGTATTCAATCAACTGCAGCATGAAATGCCTGATCTTTTTCATGGAGGCGAAAGGTTGGATGCCGCTACATTCAATATGGGTTTTGAATACATGAAAGTAAATAAGCCCCGGCTCATGTATTTTGGATTGGGAGATGCGGATGAATTTGCACACGCAGGTCAATATGATTATTACCTGGATGCCGCCAGCAAACTTGACAGCTGGCTAAAAAAATTATGGGATTATATCCAGGCCACGCCTGAATATGCAAATAAAACAACTTTACTTATTGCTACGGATCATGGACGTGGGTCGGCTTTTGAAGGAAATTGGAAACATCATGGCAGCAAAATTGAAGGTGCCAGCGAAATTTGGATGGCAGCTATAGGCCCATCTGTAAAGGCAGTGGGAGAAAATAAGCAGAATGTACAATTATACCAGGGCCAGATAGCCACTACCATTGCTGATTTATTGGGAAAGAATTTTAAACCCAATCACCCTGTAATGCCTCCTCTTCAATTGGGCAAATAAAATCAATTGAAATTATTAAAATAAAAATCTATTTCCTTTTCCTGTTTTTTGAAACAATTTATTTCATATTGAGAGTTCCGGCTGCCTTCTTTAATAAGTCGATACCGGTATTTCTGCCTTCCAGCGTAACTAATATTCTGTCAGCAGCAAGATAGGTAAGAGTAGAACGGTTATTACTTTTATTCAGGTGTTCAACCGCTTTGCCTCCATTGAACTCTATGGTTTTGGTATATTCCTCATCACTTTCAGATTGAAAATTCATCATGCCCAGGTATTGCATACTATAAATACCAGCACCCGCCTGGCCTGCGCAATCAAATAATTTCAACTCCAGTTGAGTGGAATCATTGATAGGATAATCTCCTTCAGCATATGCTGCTCCCATGGCACTATTGGCTGAAAACTTAGAACGTTTTGCTCCAACCAGTTCATCTGGCAGCAACGCCTTCATTTGGTCCAGGGTATAAGGGGAAAGCTTTTGCAGCTCTTCTGTTTTCTTTTGAAAGTCGTCTGCAACTTTTACTAAATCGTTGGGTTGAAAAGTAGTCGTGGTTTTGCCGTCTTCGCTTGTTACCGTAACTCCCTGTTTCTTATTGTTGTTGCAGGAAGTAGTCAACAGGTAAAAGGCAATGATGAAAAGGAATGGCAAATGTTTCATAATGAATAGTTTTTGGTTTGAGTACATAAATGTAAATGATTTAGATACTAATTATTCGATAGAAACAGCAGATATCCTGGTATTGCAGAAAAAGGCACTGATTTCTTTTACAGCTGGATAATTTTATTAATTTTACTCCTTGCTAACCAGTCAATTTGGTTGATCCCTCCTTTGAATTTCCCTGAATAAATTTCTGTACTTGTAAATTTTCGATATGAAAAGGCTTGCTTTCTATATTTTGTTCGCTGTAATCCTGGGTGCTTTTTCTTCCTGTGCTACTTTCAAAAAAGATTGTCATGGGGTAAGGCATTATAAACACAAGGGCGGGTTTTATATCTGATTCGCTTTCCACCGGTCCATTTTATTTTAAGTTGGTAGCTTTACTTTTGAAACAGCAGGCATGCTGAAAAGAATATTCTACTATTTGCTTCTTCTTAAATCAAAATTATTTGGTGGTATGACCATATTTTCAAAAATTATTTCCGGCGAAATTCCCAGTTATAAAATTGCTGAGAATGAAAAATTTTATGCATTTCTGGATATATTCCCTCTCCGTGAAGGACATGTGCTTGTGGTACCTAAATCCGAAACAGATAATTTTTTCGATCTTCCGGAGGAATATTTAAGCGAGCTATTAGTATTTGCAAAACCTATAGCCAAATCAATCGAAAGATCTTTTGATTGCAATCGCTGCGGTATTAGTGTAATAGGATTAGAAGTTCCGCATGCTCACCTTCACCTGATCCCGATCAACACAGCTAATGATCTCAATTTTACCCAGGCTAAGATGAAAGTGACTGAAGAAAGGATGAAAGAGATACAAAAAATGATTGTAGAACAATTAAGTAATTAGTCGCTTTAGTATTTGAAACGGTACTGCAGAAAATTCAAGAAAATATCTGACCCAAACTCTGACGGTAATATCATTAAACCTTACTGTCCCTGTAAGCCTTACACTTAGCCTGCGCCACTATAAATAAAAAGCCTGGTCGATTCTTTTATTTGAATGATAGAAGTTGAGCATCCGATACTTTAAGAAAGAAATTTTTCAACAGAAAATTTGTAAAATCATTTTACCAGTCTTCCCGGATTGTTTTTTATAAAAGCTTCCCAGCCTCCCATTTCTTTCCCTATGCCTGCAAGCAAATTATTTGTCTGGAAATGGTGACACACAGCAACGGCCAAAGCATCAGTGGCATCAAAGGAATGGGGTTCTTCCTTTAACGAAAGTAACTCCCTGAGCATTTTCCACACCTGTTCTTTCCCTGCATTGCCGTTGCCGGTTACTGACTGCTTTACTTTTTTTGGTGAATATTCTGTTACCGGCAAACCGGCTTGAATGGCAGCTGCAATAGCCACACCCTGTGCTCTTCCCAGTTTTAACATACTCTGTACATTCTTACCAAAAAAAGGAGCTTCAATAGCGAACTCATTGGGTTTATAAATTCTTATGAGATCATCTACTTTTTCGTGTATTAATTGCAGGCGCTCGTAATTATCTTTTTTGGAAGATAATCTAAGTACCTGCATCATTTTCATTTTTACTTCGTTACCATTTACTTCTATGATGCCATATCCCATCAATAAAGTACCAGGATCAATACCAAGAATTATTTTCGCAGACTTTCGCAAGAGGCAATGTATTTTTACACGATTAAAAAATTGATTCTGTTAGCAGAAAAATTTCACCCGAAACTACAACAACAGGGTGAATAGTCAGGTAAAGATTCGTAATACTATTATGCAATTTACAAGCAGGCAAAACAAGAACATCCGGTATTTCATCAATTATATTTTAGGTCCACTGCTTTTTATCTGGGTATCCTATTCAATTTATCGCCAGGTACAACAGCAGCCGGGACTTGAGCAATCATGGCAACATATCCGGCAATCATTCAACAGTAGTTTACTGGCCAACCTGGTAGCTGTGTTGTTACTTATGATTGCTAATTGGTCCTTAGAAACAATAAAATGGAAACTGGCTGTTCAAAAAATTCAAAAGATCAATTTTTATACTGCATTTAAAGCCGTCTTATCGGGAGTTTCTTTTTCGGTAACCACACCTAACCGGGTGGGAGAATACCTGGGGCGTGTTTTATATATGGATGAAGGTAACCGCCTGAAAGCAATTTCACTTACGATTGCGGGCAGCATAAGCCAGTTGCTGGTTACACTTATGATGGGTCTTGTGGGGCTGATTATATTAAGAGAGCCCCTTGAAGCGTCAAAGACTATTTCTTCGTTTTGGATGGATGTAATACTCTATGGTGTGGGAGCAGCCACATTTATTTTAACAGTTTTTTATTTCCGCTTGTCATCGCTGGTGAAGTGGATTGATAAGCTGCCGCGTAGTAAAGGCTATACCTGGCTTATTGAAACACTGGAAGAGTTTAATGCAACTTTACTATTGCAATTATTGTCATTATCAGCACTAAGATTTATTGTTTTTATTGTCCAATATTATTTATTGTTTCGGTTTTTTGACGTACATATTTCATTTTGGCAGGGTTGGTGTGCAGTTAGTGTTTCTTTTTTGGTAATGGCGATCATTCCAACCATTGCCTTGTTTACTGACCTGGGTTTGCGTGGCAAAGTGAGTCTTATATTAGTGGGCTTGTTCAGTGAAAACAATCTTGGAATTGGACTTACAGCAGCAAGCATATGGTTTATTAACCTGATAATTCCGGCCCTGGCGGGGAGTTTATTAATTTTGGGCATCAAAAAAGTATTTAATAGTAAAAAAGTTCCGCCTGGTTAAAGATTTCGTGGCACATAAATGGTTATATAAAAATTTGTTGCCGAAATGCCTGGCAAATAATGATAAAATAGTTTGTAATGAATGGACTGATCAAGATAATAATTTTACCGGCTATCGCTTTAATGGCTTTTTCTTCTGATGCTGAAACACCATTCAATGATGCTTGTTCTATAAAGAATACGGCTTTCCAGGCTGGGGAGAAAGTCTCAATGACTGTTTACTACGCTGTGGCCGGTGTCTATGTTAATGCGGGTACTGCTACTTTTACCAATACGCTGGAAACGCTGAATAACAAACCGGTCTATCATATTGTTGGCGAAGGCCATACAAATTCATCCTACGACTGGATATACAAAGTGAGGGACCGATACGAAACATATATTGATACTGTTACCATGCAGCCACTGAAATTTATCAGAAATGTAAATGAAGGCGGATATAAAAAATACCAGAATGTTACATTTAATAAAACAGCCAATACTGCTATTACAAATGACGGCGTATTTAAAGTACCGGCCTGTGTTCAGGATGTTGTAAGCGCAGTTTTTTATGCCAGGAATGTTGATTTTTCAAATTTACAACCTAATGATAAAATTGCTTTTTCCATGTTTCTTGATAACGAAGTATTTAATATGTACATCCGCTACTTGGGTAAAGAAACAATCAAAACAAAGTATGGTAAATTCAGGGCAGTAAAATTTAAACCGCTTTTAATTAAGGGAACCATTTTTGAAGGAGGAGAAAATATGACGGTTTGGGTAACAGATGATGAGAACCACGTTCCCGTAAGAATTGAAAGCCCGATATCTGTCGGTAAGGTAAAAATTGATCTGATGAGTTATGAAAATCTGCGATATCCGCTAAGTTCATTAATCAGAAGAAGAGATTAGGCTTCAAAAATCCCCGCTACAATCTATTTTATATCATCCAGTCTTAAAAATTGATCAGGTCTCACGCCTCTTTCCGTTTGTTTGAGATTACAGCATTCATATTGCGGATCATGTTCAAAAAACAGGATGTATTTATTTTCCACAGCCTCGCTCAAAAATGATTTTTTTTCATGCAGGGTCGTCAGTGGAAACATATCATATGCCATAACATAAGGAAGGGGAATATGTCCCTGTGAGGGCAACAGGTCTGCCATAAATACTATTGTTTTTTCTTTGTAGATTATTTGGGGAAGCATCATGCTTTGAGTATGACCATTTACAAATCTTATTTTGAAATAAGGTAAATCCCAATTACCTGCAGGCAAGCTGGCTTTAGCAGGGTTTATTTCAGCAGGATTTGCAAATTTCAATTGCCCGCTTTCTTTAATCGGTAAAATATTTTCTTTTAAAAAAGATGCTTTCTCTCTTTCGTTGGGATTCACGGCCCAATCCCAGTGGAGTTCATTACTCCAGTATACCGCATTTTTAAATGCGGGTACCAGGTTTGCTGCTTCCCGGGTTATACTTCCTCCGCAATGATCAAAATGGAGGTGGGTGAGAAAAACATCCGTAATGTCATCTCTGTGAAAACCATGCCTGGCAAGCGAACTATCCAGTGTATCATTGCCGTGCAAATAATAATGACCAAAGAATTTTGCATCCTGTTTATTTCCCATTCCGGTATCAACAAGAATCAATCTTTTTCCATCTTCTATCAGCAGGCAACGCATTGCCCAGGAGCACATATTGTTTTCATCAGCGGGATTGATCTTGTTCCATATACTTTTTGGCACTACGCCAAACATGGCTCCGCCATCGAGTTTAAAATAACCGGTATTGATTGAGTAAAGATTCATGTTGTTTTAATTTTTACATTATTGGCATAGAATAAAAGAAATAAACCAACCAGGAAGAAACTTGCCAGAGTAAGAACAGAATTTCTTTGGGATCCTGTGATTTCAGTAATAATTCCAAAACTAAAAATGCCTACTACTGCAGCCATTTTTTCAGTAACATCATAAAAGCTGAAAAAGGAAACGGTATCCCGGGTTACAGGAATCAGTTTAGCATGAGTAGAACGGCTTAGTGATTGTATGCCGCCCATAATGAAACCAACTGCTGAACCCAACGCATAAAATTCATAAATACCTCCTTTTGGTAAGAAGAAGGCCGTAATACAAATGCCTATCCACAAAACTACCAGAATCATCAATGTTTTCAGGTTACCGATGATTGAAGATAATTTCGATATGGCCAGTGCTCCCGGTATAGCGATCAACTGAATGATCAATATAGAAATAATAAGGTTCATGGTGGGAATATTAAGTTCGCTTTTACCATAAAGCGCTGCAACAAGCATTACCGTCTGTACGCCCATATTATAAAAAAAGAATGCCAGCAAAAATCTTTTAAGTTGCGGCATCTTATTGACCTGCTTCCAGACTTTTTGTAATTCATTATATCCTTTGGTGATTATGTTATGTTCAACATCATTGTGCCCGGCTGCTATGGGCTTTGGCATACGCCGCAATGAGTATTGACCAAAGCTCCACCACCAAATGCCCACCAGCAAAAAAGAAATCTGAGCCCCTTTTCCTTCTGTGATACCGAGCTGCTCACTCATCAGCACAAAAACAAAACAAATTAATTGCAGCAGCACACTGCCAACGTAACCATATGCAAATCCCCTGGCACTGATCCGGTCGCGGTCTTCTGGTCTGGCAATTTCCGGCAGAAATGAATTGTAAAAAACCTGGCTACCCCAGAAACCTATACAGGCTATTATCATAGCCACAATCCCAAAACTTAGGGTATCCCTGTCGAAGAAATACAAAATGGAACAGGCCAGGCTGCCCATGGTCATAAAAAAGTTTAAAAATTTTTTCTTGTTTCCTTTGTAATCTGCAATAGAAGAAAGAAGAGGTGACATGATAGCTACGATGAGCATTGCCATTGCAATTGCATAATTATAAAGGGCAGTATTTTCAAATTGCCTGCCCAGGACAGTAACATGGGTGCGGGATATGCTGGCATTATCCACAGCGATGGATTCAAAATAAGCAGGAAAAATAGTAGATGTAATAACAAGATTATAAGAAGAACTTGCCCAATCATACATGGCCCAGCCATTCACTACTTTTTTTGAAGCCGTTTGCATAAACGAATCCTTTTAGTAAAAATAGGGATTTCGATGACTATATAAAAGGGAGCCCATTCTGAGAAATCAGAATGGGCACTGAAAATTATTTTATTATTAAACAGGGAATTATTTAGTTACCCGATTTAAAAGATTGATACGGCTTGAAAGATTCATCAGTTAATTGTAATAAAGTAGTGGCGCCATTGAATACACTATCTGCCAATAATCCGGCAAGCACATAAAATTCACTTTCAGGCAGCGTTGCTGAACGTTCCCGGGGAGAAACCATATTAACGATATAAATTCCATCCTTGTTCTTATCTGCCTGGAAGCTTTTTACATCGGGGGCATCTCCATCAATATTATCAAGAAACGCGGCAAGCAAAGCTGCTTCTTCTTTACTGATATCACCTAGACTATAAACTTCGATATTGCCTTTTTTAATTTTTGTTCCATAATTTTCAACATCCATTTTTTTGAAAGACAGGATTCGTATGGATTCAAAAGTATTGTTGGTCAGGTCCACATTAACAGGTACACCTTTAAATGCGGCTTCTGAAATTTCATTGGCCAATTGAAGGTATATTTCATCGCCGATGGCTTTTGCTTTTTCTTCATCTATCACCATTCTGAAAAAAACTGTATCAGTCTTCCTTGCAAGCTGTACACTTTTTTGATTGCCTGACTCATTCCAACTCGGGTAAAGAAGATCTAATGTCTTCTGCGCCTCTTCTTTCTTGATGCCGTCTTTGTAATAAACTTCAACATTATCTTTTGAAAGCTTATCTCCATAATTAGTGCAGGAAAACAGGCTGGCGATGACCAGCAACAAAAGGGGCAGTGATAAATTTGATTTCATTTGTTTATTTTTTTATTGTTTTTAGCCAATTGGAATTCGCCAGGTAATCATCAAGGTTTGTGAGCGAAATTCCGGTCATGGACATTTCATTTGTGTATTTTATATTAGGTATTTGAAAGCCGAATTCAACCGCAGCATACCAGGAATTAGTTATCGATAATTCCGGCATACAGCAGAATCAGCAGGATAATACCGGCAATGATCCTGTACCAGCCAAAAACTCTAAAACCATATAACTTCAGGTAGGTTATAAAAAAACGGATGGCTAAAACAGCAACCACAAATGCAACAATATTTCCTACTATAAAGGCCATTGTATTTTCACTGCTTTCAACAATAATTTCATATCCCCTTCTTGGTATTCCGCTTTGGCTCCATTCTTTTAGAAACAAAGAATGGGCTGTGGCAGCAAACATTGTGGGCACTGCCAGGAAAAAAGAGAATTCCGCGGCTACGTTACGGGTAAATTTTTGTTGCATACCTCCAATAATGGATGCTGCGCTTCTGCTTACACCCGGTACCATTGCTATAGTCTGCCATACTCCCGTTAAAAAGGCTTTTTTATAGGTAATCTGTTCATCCGATTCAACTGTAGGATTATTGAATGCCTTATCAATATAGATCAATATGATACCACCTGCCAGCATGGAAATAGCAACAATAAGCGGGCTTTCAAATAGATTATCTATTTGTTCGGAAAAAATAAAACCAAGTATCAGTGCCGGTATAACACCAATTATTAATTTTATATAAAATTGCCAGCGGCGGAAATCAAAAAATTTTTTCCAATATAAAACCACTACAGCCATAATAGCTCCTAATTGGATGGCTACTTCAAACAGTTTGGTGAATTCTTCTTTATGAATACCCAGGAAGGAACTGGTAAGGATCATATGACCCGTGGAGGAAACCGGCAGAAATTCTGTTAATCCTTCTACGATGGCGATGATGATAGCTTCAATAATACTCATGAAAATATTGTGGGAATAGAGCCAGATAACCGGATTGCTGATATGAGAGCAATTTTCCGGTCAATGAACTATTTTTCGGTCACCTTTTTAGGAGTTTTAAAGATTGCATATATTTCTATCACAAGGCCTGCCAGTATCAACAAAGGTGCAATGGTAATTCGGGTAGTGCTATATACTTCATCTTTATTAAAAACTGAAGGATTTGTGCTGGCACCCCCACTCATCATAAACATTCCTATAGTAATAACTGCGGCACCTATTGCCATCCAGATATAATTTTCTTTTGAAAAAATTGAAGGTGATGATTTTGTTTCAGCCATTATGATTCTATTTGGAGGCGCAATATAGGCAAAAACAGGGAAGCGGTAACGGGCCTTGCAAGGAAGTTCATATTGACATTTTGAAGTTTTATTGCTTTAATTCTTCAAATTCATTCATTTCCTAATATAAATCGTCCAATTTCATCTTCAGGTATTTTAATACACTGCGGTGTGTACTGAAAAGAGTGATGAATATTCCCAGAATAATCAAACCCGCAAAGAGTAGGGCCAGTGTTGTATCATCGTGTATTGCCTTCATTTCAGGAAGTATTCTTTCCGCTCCAAGGATAACAAGGATAACGGCTGCAATGGCAATGATGCCGCTTATTGCACCATTTATGATCGCCCTGATATTCATTGGTTTTGCAATAAACCACCGGGTAGCACCCACCATTTGCATGGTTTTTATAAGAAACCGGTTGCTGAACATGGCCAGCCGGATGGTATTATCGATGAGGATGATAACCACCAGCGCCAGTAATACGGCTACGGCAAGAAGTATAATACTGATACGTTGAATATTCTCGTTCAGGTTATCAACCAGGGCTTTGGGATATTCTACATCACTGATATAGGTTTGTTGTTTCAGGTCCGTTTGTATGGCCGACAGTGAATCACTATTCATGTATTCCTGTTTTACTTTAAAGTTGATGCTGTTGGGTAGCGGGTTTGCGTCCATCACTTTATCCCAATTTTCATTTCCGTCTCCCAGGTATTTTTTCTTGGCGGCTTCTTTTGTTACAAATTCTATTTCTCTCACATAAGGTTGAGAAGAAATATAATCCATAAGCGCAACACTATCTTTTTCATTAAGATCGCCGCGCAGGTAGGCGCCTACTTCTACGTTTTCTTTAAAATAGCTACCGAGTTTGTTGGCATTAATAACCAGCCAGCCTATAATACCAAGAAGAAACAGAACCAGCGTTACCCCCAGGATAGACATGAAATAAGAGGGTTTGCCGCGTTTACCAGAGCCTTTGCCCGATTGAGCCATAGTATTGAATTTTTTTGATATGAATCACACTGCCCTTCACTATTTAATAATTATAATAAATAAAACCGGGCTGGCAAATTTAATGGATTCAGCCGTTCAGAATATTGTTTTTTGTACAAGGTAAAACTTGTACGATAAAAATTCATTCTCAATGAATGACGATGAAAATTTTTACCTGAGTTTTTCAAAAGTACAATCAGTATTTTTGCTGCCCATTTAAACGCCGGTAACAGGTTGATATTGCCGTATATAAAAAAAGATATTTGTTAAAGAATTGTTGAGTTTTATTTGAAGCCTGGCTGATTTTATTTTGCTGGCAATATCAGGCAGGTTGTTTTTAATTTGAACCAGGAATAATTATGGAATATAATTTCAGGAAAATAGAAAAGAAATGGCAACAGCAATGGAAAGATAGCGGGGTGTACAAAGTTTCAAATGAACCCCAAAAGCCTAAATATTATGTACTGGATATGTTTCCTTATCCCAGCGGTACCGGCCTGCACGTGGGCCATCCACTAGGATATATTGCCAGTGACATTTATGCCAGGTATAAGAGATTAAAAGGGTTCAATGTACTGCACCCGATGGGTTATGATGCATTTGGTTTACCGGCAGAACAATATGCCATTGAGCATGGCATTCACCCGGCAATATCAACAGAAAATAATATCAATACATTCAGGAAGCAACTGGACAATATTGGTTTTTCCTATGACTGGAACCGCGAAGTGAGAACCTGCGATCCGGCATATTACAAATGGACTCAATGGATTTTTCTGCAATTTTTTGATAGTTGGTTTAACAGGAAACTGGAGAAAGCTGAACGAATAGAAACGTTGATTGGAATTTTTGAAAAAGAAGGGAATGGCGGATTTGAAATACCAAACGAGAAATTCCAAATAGAGGGATCAGGCAAAAGAACCTTTACCGCTGATGAGTGGAAAACATATGATGAAAGGACAAGGCAGGATATTTTAATGCAGTATCGCCTGGCATACCTGGCTTACACGATGTGAACTGGTGCGAAGCACTGGGAACTGTTTTAGCAAATGACGAGGTAATTAATGGAGTCAGTGACAGGGGAGGTTTCCCGGTTGTAAAAAAGAAAATGCGCCAGTGGTAGCCTTCGTATTACAGAATATGCTGAGCGGTTGCTGAAAGGATTGGATGAAGTGGATTTCAGTGATTCAATGAAGGAGATCCAAAGAAACTGGATCGGGAAAAGCAGCGGTGCCGAAATCAGTTTCAATGTAAAAAGCGAAGTAACTATTAGAAATTTTTTAAGAGTATACACCACCAGGCCCGATACAATTTTTGGAGTCGATTTTATGGTGATAGCACCGGAGCATGAATTGATAAATGAAATCACTTCTGAATTCCAAAAAACGGCTATTGAAGAATATTTGAAGTATGTTCAAAGCCGTTCCGATGGAGAACGGATGGCTGAGGTTAAAAAAATAACAGGTTGCTTTACGGGAGCATTATGCAATAAACCCTTTTAACGGAAGGGAAATTCCTATCTGGATATCGGAATATGTTTTGATCGGGTATGGTACAGGTGCTATTATGGGTGTACCCTGTGGAGATGAACGGGATCACAAGTTTGCAAAACATTTCGATATTCCTATTACCAATATCATCGGTGATCAATTATAACGGTGAAGAAGCCAACTCCAACAAAAGATGCTATTCTTACCAACAGTGATTTTATTAAGGCATGGTTATGCGGGATGCAATTGGAATAGTAATAGATAAAATTGAGGAATCGGGTATTGGCCGCAGGCAGGTGAATTATAAAATGAGGGATGCGGGCTTGAGCCGCCAGCGATACTGGGGTGAGCCATTCCCGGTAATTTATCGGGATGATATTCCGTATGCAATGGATGAAAATGATCTTCCGCTTGAATTACCTCCATCTGATGATTTTAAATCAGCGGGTACCGGTGAAGGCCCACTGGCTAATGTAAAAGAGTGGGTATATATCAACAAGGTTGAAAAAAGGGATACGAATACGATGCCTACCCACGCCGGGGCAGCCTGGTATTTCCTCCGGTATACAGATCCACATAACGACAAGAAATTTGCAGATAAAAAAGCGCTGGACTATTGGAACCAGGTAGACGTATATATCGGCGGCGCCGAACATGCCGTAGCCCATCTGTTATATTCCCGGTTGTGGGTTAAGATACTTCATGACCTGGGCTACCTGAATTTTGATGAGCCTTTTAAAAAACTTATAAACCAGGGAAAGATCACCGGGGATTCCCGTTTTGTTTACCGTATCCGGGGTACCAATCAGTTTGTCTCTTATGGATTAAAGAAAAACTATGAAACAGATGAATTGCATGTAGATGTAAATATTGTCAATGGTGTTGAATTGGATACAGAGGCGTTTAAAAACTGGAAGCCGGATTTTGCCGGTGCGGAGTTTATACTTGAAGACGAGAAATATCTATGCGGTACAGCGATTGAGAAAATGAGTAAATCTTATTTCAATGTTATCAATCCCGATGAAGTGGTAGAAAAATATGGCGCTGATACGTTTCGTATGTACGAAATGTTTTTGGGACCGCTGGAGGCATCAAAACCATGGGATATAAAAGGTATAGAAGGTGTTCACCGGTTTCTCAAAAAACTTTGGCGCTTATTTTATGATGAGGTGAAAGGCAAAGTATGGAATGAAGATAAAGCAACAGATGCTGAGTTAAAAGTTCTTCACAGAACCATAAAGCAAATTGAAGAAGCAACGGATCGGTTTAGTTTTAATACAGGCGTCAGTGGTTTTATGATTGCCGTCAATGAACTGACCGACCTTAAATGCAACAAGAAAGAAATCCTTGAAAAGCTCCTGATTCTATTAACACCCTATGCCCCCCATATTGCGGAGGAATTATGGCAACTATCAGGAAACAGCGGTAGCATATTAGATGCAGCTTATCCTGAGTCGGATCCTAAATATTTAATTGAAAGCAGTAAAGAATACCCCATTTCGGTAAATGGAAAATTACGTACTACTATGGACATCGCCCTGGATGCAGCACAACCAGACATTGAGAAGATGGTTTTGGATAATATGGTTATTCAAAAATGGCTGGATGGTAAATCACCGAAGAAAATAATTTTTGTGAAAGGCAAAATGGTGAATGTAGTTGTTTAGGTAATATTCAAAATCACATGTAGAATAGCATTTATAAAAGTTATTAATGCACTTAGCATTTTAATGGGTATATTAGGTTTCAGAATCAGACCCGGCCCGGCCTCTACTCTATGTATTGCAAAGCGGCTTACTGGAATTGTGATAATAACCCCTGTGTCAGCAAAAAGCTTCTGCGATGTCCCTAATCGTCGGACACTATTTCTAAAAGTTCCAAAGTAATTACCCTATAGCTTGAGTTTGCATTAACAAACTGTTTTCAAATGAATAAGGACCTGTCAAAAACAGAGGGTGGCGTAAGAGTAATTAAAAACCTGGCCATAAAGGGAGGAGGTGTAAAGGGCGTTGCATATGTTGGCGCCATAAAAGAACTTCATAAAGCCGGCTTATTTACTAATATACAGCGGTTTTCAGGTTCATCAGCGGGTGCCTTGCTAGCCTGTATGATTTGCGCCGGATATAATGTTGATGAAATTGAGGAATTAATGAGGAGCATTCAATTTAAAAAATTTAAAAAGGGTTGGAATCCGCTTCGGATTTTTACGGGATATGGTTTGTATTCCGGTAAATACATTTTGGATTTCGTATACAAGTTTTTAAGGCAATCTCCACTTAACAAAACAAATCCTTCTTGCTGGGTGGCTTGCCCTGGGTGTTGGATTATATGAATGTAAAAACAAACCCGGTTGTTGAATTAATTAACGGAGTACCGGTGTCTGCTCCGTATGTATATAAAGAATTTAACCCCGAAAGCGTCCGTTCATTTGAAATAGGTTACAAATCATTAATTGCATACCGGCTATTGATTGATGTATACGGATATTTAGGTCAATACAAGAATTCCCTTGGTAGAAATATTTTGTATCAGCCTGCCACCGGGGCTGTTTTTTCAACGGTAATTAACAGCAGCGAAAAAATAAAAACGCATGGTTTCGGATTAGGTTTTGATTACCAGCTTCGGGGAAATTATAATGTTTTTTTGAATGCCTATTCCGATGTACTTAAGGATATACCTGATGGATTCAGAGCCTATTTTAATACTCCTAAATACAGGCTGAATACCGGTTTTTCTAATTCAAGTCTTGGCAAAAACAAAAATTTTGGTTTTAATGTGGTATTTCATTGGCAGGATGCGTTTTTTTATGAAGGAGATTTTGCTAATGGCCCCATCCGGGCGTACAGCACTGTGGACGCACAGGGGAACTACCGGTTTTTAAAAAACAAGTCACTGATGGTAAAAATAGGAGGGACCAATATTTTAAACCATTATTATAAAAATGGATTCGGCCATCCTTATATAGGAGCTATTTATTATACCAGTATTCTGTTTACACTTATTTAAGAAATCAGGCAAGGGAGCCATCCCTGAATAATACAGCCAGAACGGGATAAACATAAAAATTTTTTCCGGAAAAGTGGTTCATACAAAACCAACTTTTACCTTTTATCTTTAGCATTCAAATCTGGCAATATGAAAAAATATATTTTCTTTTTTCTTTTTCTATTCTTTTCTTATTCATTACTTGCACAGGAATTGAATGTAATGACTTTTAATATTCGGTATAATACCGCTGCCGATAGTTTGGATGCCTGGCCTTTCCGAAAGGATAAAGTTGCTTCGCAAATTTTGTTTCATGAGGTTCACTTGTTAGGAATTCAGGAGGCATTGCATGGACAGATAATGGATTTGAAGCAAAAACTGTCCAGGTATAAATATGCAGGTGTTGGTCGTGATGATGGAAAGGAGAAAGGAGAATATTCTGCCATCTTTTATGACAGCACCAGGCTGCAGGCACTGGAAACAAAAACATTCTGGCTTTCCGAAACACCTGAAGTGCCGGGGAGTAAAAGCTGGGATGCTGCCATTACAAGGGTTGTAACATGGGTCAGGTTCCGGGATCGCAAAACAAAAAAGATATTCTTTGCCTTCAATACCCATTTTGACCATATAGGTAAAGTAGCGAGGAGAGAAAGCGCCGGATTGTTGCTTAAAAAAGTAAAAGAAATAGCGGGTAATACACCTGCTGTTATTACTGGTGATTTTAATGCAGAGCCCGCCGATGAGCCGGCACAGGTGATCACAAATAAAAGGGACCCACTCCATTTAATGGATGCGAAAGAAATTTCGAAAACACCGCACTATGGTCCCACCGGGACTTTCAACGGTTTTAAAACCAAAGAAAGAAATGATCAGCCGATTGATTATATATTTTTGAAAGGTAAATGGAAAGTATTGAATCATGCAACTATTTCGCAAACATGGCAAGGCCGTTTTGCATCTGATCATTTTGCTGTGATGGCCGGGCTTGTTTTATAATAATAGTTTCAAATTTGACTAACCATAAAATAACGGCCGGCTTTTATATTTTAATTTTAAGTGCCGATAATTATTTATTTTTTTACCAGCCTGATCATAGCACTGCTTCCTTCTGTACTTTCCAAACGGGCTTCATATCGTTTTTCGCCAACTAATGCAACCATATAAGATGTGTTAGGTGGAATGGAACCCAGGTTCTCAGCCACCATGATCAATTCATTTAATGCGTTCAGTTCTCCAACAGGTAGTTTAATTGTATAGGCTTTTTCGGAAAGCCGGATATGTTCGAATATGAGTTTGTTATTTAGAAATAGAGAAATGGAATCACCATCTACCTGTGCATTATCATAAAATCGAAGTTCAATTGAATCACCGGTAACCGGTATCTCGGTAGCAAATACTTTTTTACGGCTGATAAATTTTTCCTCAATCGTAGGAATATTTATAGTCTTGGCGGGAGGATTTATAATGGGTTCTTCTTTTTTCCCCGGCTCCTCGATTTGTTTTTCAGGTTGTGCCGGTATAAAAACCATGGGGGTTTTATTGTTAACAACAACACTTTCCTCATTTGGTAACGGCGTTACAGGTTCCTCTTTACGTGGAGATTTAGAATGGGCCAGTTCGCCAATGCTATCAATGATATCAGGATCATTGGCTCCTACCGTATAATTTTCAATTATAAAATCCCATTCATCGGGAAAGTTGGGTCTTCCTGTTTTATCCAGGTCCACATCACCGGCCTTTTCATTTTCATTTTCCACTTTCGAAGCTTTGCCATCCAGCATCATTCTGCCATCACCCGGGCAGTTAAAATCGGCTCTTGATAATAAAGCCACTTTCCCCGAAGACGTATTGAAGCGACCAGATTTTTCTTCAAGCAATTGATCATCCCACCATACTACTTCGTTGGTATTACTGTCAAAATATCCTTTGATGCTATATCGCCGGTAATTGTTGGGCGATTCGTAATAATAAGCTGTACCGGTAAGATTATCTCCATTTTGAATAATTTTTACTTCACATTTTTGCCGGTTGATCTTTCCCTTCCACACACCCGTGATCATCTGGCTGTTTAAAGAAGAGAATCCGGAAATAATTATTATCAGTAGGGTAAGGGATAAATGCCGTTGATTTCTCAAGAAAATTTGTTTTGATTAGTATGTACTTTAAACTGTTTTTAGGCCAGATTATTTTGTAGAAGCAGATATATTTGCCTGTTAAAGCGATGGGTAACTGTGTTTAACATTCAATTGTATTTTATTTTGCCCGGCCACGCAGGATTTATCTTTACAATCATTTTTTATGATAACATCATCTCTGGCTTTATTTTTAAAACAAAACGCAGCGCATTTTGGTCCCGTGGTTCCTTTTTCGCCAGGAACAGATAAGTTGTTGCAGTTGGATCTTTCGGATGCCAATGAGCAATTAACAGAAGCTATTTTACAAGACACGAGTTTATTTACTCATTATATAAATAACAAGCTTAAACATAAAGGAGCCAGGTATGGTATTGGTGGTTATGCCGAACACCGTTCCGTGTACAGTCGCAGTAAACTTTTCGGAGCTCCAAAATCTTCAATTAAAGGAAATTCTAGAGTATCAGACGCCAGCCAGGAGACAGAAGAACCCAGGCGTCTTCATTTAGGAACAGATATTTGGGGTAAACCCAATACAGCTGTTATGGCTCCGCTCGATGGATTGGTCCACAGCTATGCAAATAATGATGCCTTTGGCGATTACGGCGCCACGATTATACTTACCCATCAATTAAGTGGTGTTTCTTTTTATACACTTTATGGTCATCTCAGTTTAAATTCTATAAAAAATTTGCAGGTTGCAGACCGCATTAAAAAAGGAGATCTATTTGCAGAATTTGGATTACCTGCTGAAAATGGTCAATGGCCGCCACATTTACATTTTCAAATTATTGCCGACCTGCAGGGCAAAATGGGAGATTTTCCCGGCGTTTGTAAATTATCCGAAAAAGAAACCTGGATGGCTAACTGCCCTGATCCCGAACTGATTCTTCAGCTCAATCAATTTATATAGTATTTACCAATAAGTTCTTGTGCAATTATTTCCCATTCCTGTTGTAATGAAACCTGGGGTCTTTTTTTGCCGGCCCGCGAATACCAGTAATCTGCATTCCCAATATCATTTTCCTTTCGGTGCAGGTAGGCATGTATCCAGGCGGCATCTTTATCTTCTATGTCCTGGATAATATTATGTGATTGGTGCCAGTCGCCTTTTGCATCATACCAAAGTGCTTTGAGGTGGTCAGATATAGTTGCAGGCGGTATTCCTGATTGAATACTTTCCTGGAATTTTTTAAAGTCCATGATCAAAAATAAAAAAGTATGACGAAACAAAATGCTTTCGCTTTATTCGTTCCGTACAGCTCGTTCAATGATAACCTATTGGGGTGGATTCAAATTTGTCTCGGGTATATTTTCCTCGCATCGCAATTTTTCAGAATTTGTATCCCCTCCACAGGAGGAGCCGCAGCGATTTTCCATAAAAGATCTTCAAAGGGGTTGGTTTATTTCTGCGACAGATTTCGATAGATTGCAATGCACCCGCTTATTGTCCCGGTTCTATTGCCTAAAATAATTAGTTTTACAGTTATCAGATTATAAATCGATATGACAAACCCCAACCTGAGTAGTGATAAAGAGCAGCTTTCAGCTGCAGAGAAAGAATTTGAAAATAATATTCGTCCCTCCCAGATCAGCGAGTTTTCAGGGCAACCCCAGCTCATCGAAAATTTACAAATATTCATTAAGGCCGCACGAATGAGAGGGGAGGCTTTGGACCATGTTTTATTTCATGGACCACCCGGATTAGGAAAAACAACCCTTTCAAGAATTGTTGCCAATGAGTTGGGAGTAAAGATCAAAGAAACCTCGGGCCCTGTAATTGAAAAACCGGGAGACCTGGCCGGCCTTTTAACCAATCTTGAAGCTAATGATGTTTTGTTTATTGACGAGATACACCGGCTCAGTACCGTGGTGGAAGAATATTTATATGCAGCTATGGAAGATTACCGCATCGACATAATGATTGACAGTGGTCCTAATGCAAGAAGTATCCAACTTACATTGAATCCTTTTACACTGATTGGAGCAACTACAAGAAGTGGATTGCTGACAGCGCCTTTACTTTCAAGATTTGGTATTAAGTCCAGGCTGGAATATTATAATGCTGAAACATTGAATAAAATCATTCAACGGTCTGCCAGATATTCTTGGGACAACTATTTCCAAAGATGCAGTAGGAGAAATTGGTCGGACGAAGCCGTGGTACTCCAAGAATTGCCAATGGCTTATTGAGAAGGGTGAGAGATTTTGCACAGGTTTTGAATGATGGTGAAATTGATCTTGGTATTACACAACATGCCCTGAAAGCATTGAATGTAGATGAATATGGGCTGGATGATATGGACAACCGGATACTGCTTGCCATCATTGAAAAATTTAAAGGAGGGCCTGTAGGTATCACAACAATTGCTACCGCTGTTGGTGAAGAAGCCGGAACTATAGAAGAAGTATATGAGCCTTTTTTGATACAGGAAGGATTTATGCAGCGTACACCAAGGGGAAGAGAAGTAACGGAAAAAGCATATAGACATTTGGGAAAAATAAATCCCGGAAGTGCAAGTGGTGTTACTTTATTTTCTATAAAAAAAGGATCGAAAGTTTCCCTTCAATCCTTTTAATTTTTTATACCGGGTTTCACAATTATTGCACTACCAATCTGAATCCATTTCCATGAATATTCACGATTTCAATTTTGGGATCGTCCTTTAAATATTTTCGGAGTTTGGCAATATAAACATCCATGCTGCGGCCATTGAAATAAGTATCACTGCCCCAGATTTTTTTCAATGCCTGGTCCCTTGGCAAGAGATCATTCAGATGTTCGGCCAGCATTTTCAGCAATTCATTTTCTTTCGGAGATAATGTTTGAGTGATTCCACCATGCGATCAGCTGACGAAGCTTGGGATTGAAATGGTAAGTGGAAAGATCAAATTCTTTGTTCTCACTTTCCTTGTTTATTTCTTCGTTTCGTTTCAGGATCGCCTTTATCTTCAACATCAGCACTTCGCTGTCAAAAGGTTTGGTGATATAATCATCTGCTCCCAGTTTATAGCCCTGGATAATATCATCCTTCATCGTTTTGGCACTGAGGAAAAACAAAGGAATATCAGGATCCACATCCCTTATTTCTTCGGCAAGGGTAAAACCATCCATATTCGGCATCATCACATCCAACAGGCAGAGCTCAAATTTCTCCCGTTGAAAAGCTGCCAGCCCCAGGCGGCCATCTCTTTCCAGGGTCACATCATAATCGTTCAGTTCAAGATAATTCTTCAGTACACTGCCTAAGTTCGGATCATCTTCGCACAACAAAATTTTGGGTTTCTTTCCTTCCATGGTTTTTAATTTATATTTATATAGACGTACAAATAAAATTAAATCATTTACCAAACATGGCCTCAGCTAAATAATATTTTGTTAAGAGTAGCTATTTATCGCTATTATACTGCCATTTTCTAACTTTGCGGTCTCAATTATACAATTATGGCAATGCATATTACTCCTGATAACCGATTGAAAAAATTAATTGTTATCGGAGACGGCTTCTTATTAAACCCACCAAGCCCAATGAACAAACGGCCAGTGGCCTATACTTGCCGCCCGGTGTGCAGGAAAAAGAAAAAGTGCAGCAGGGTTATGTTATCAAAACAGGACCGGGTTATGTGATTCCTATGCCGGTGGAGGATGAAGCCTGGAAAGGTGAAGAAGAAAGTGTAAAATATATTCCCCTACAGGCCAAGGAAGGTGACCTGGCCATTTTCCTGGTAAGTGGTGCCACGGAAGTAATGTATGAGGATGAAAAATATTTTATTGTTCCGCAGGGAGCCGTACTGATGCTGGAAAGAGAAGAAGATCTTTAATGAGGTCGGCTGCTCGCAGTAATTATTCCATTTAGTCTAACTTTCAATCAAATTTTATTAAATGGCAGAGAATACAAAATTTTTGCAGGCGGTAAAAGATGGTTATACTTTTAAAGGAGAAAGTTTCAGAGTGGGATCTGCCATGCTTGATGGAGATGTAGTCAGCGGTGCTGATGTTTTTATCCCATTTAAAACAATGAACCGGCACGGACTGATTGCCGGTGCTACCGGTACCGGTAAAACAAAAACATTACAAGTGCTTGCCGAAGGATTAAGTGATGCCAGTGTACCCGTTTTACTGATGGACATAAAAGGCGACCTGAGTGGTATTGCTGCTCACGGGCAGCCTGAATGATAAAATTAAAGAGACGATATCAGAAATTAAACCTGGAATACAAGCCAGCCGCCTACCCGGTTGATCTGCTGACACTGAGTAACCAGAAGGGAGTCAGGCTAAGGGCAACAGTCAGTGAATTTGGACCTGTATTATTATCCAAAATCTTAGGTTTGAATGATACACAAGGCGGGGTTGGTGGCGATGATATTTAAATATTGTGATGACAATAAACTTCCGCTGCTGGATCTGAAAGATTTTATCAAAATTGCTGCAATATATAAGTGATGAAGGAAAAGCAGAATTGGAAAAAACTTATGGAAAAATTTCGACCACCTCTACCGGTACCATTTTGCGAAAAGTAATTGAACTACAGCAACAGGGTGCAGATGTTTTTTTTGGTGAAAAAAGTTTTGAAGTAGATGACCTGATGCGCATCAGCGATGATGGCCGGGGTATGATTTCAATTTTAAGAGTAACTGATCTGCAGGACAGACCTAAACTTTTTTCGACGTTCATGCTGCAACTGCTAGCAGAATTGTATGCTACCTGTCCCGGAAGAAGGAGATCTAGATAAACCAAAACTGGTAATGTTTATTGATGAGGCGCACCTGATTTTCCAGGAAGCCAGTGATGCTTTGCTGCAGCAAATTGAAACCATTATCAAACTGATCCGGTCAAAAGGAATTGGTATTTATTTTTGCACGCAAAACCCGATGGATGTTCCTGCGCCGGTGCTGGCTCAGTTGGGTCTAAAAGTTCAGCATGCTTTAAGGGCCTTTACTGCTGCTGACCGGAAAGTGATAAAACAAACGGCAGAGAATTATCCTGAAACGGATTTTTATAAAACGGAAGACCTGATCACCCAATTGGGAATTGGAGAGGCTTTGATTACGATACTAAATGAAAAAGGCATTCCCACTCCTTTAGTGCATTGTATGCTTTGCGCTCCACGCAGCCGCATGGATATTTTGTCTGAGGATGAAATTGACACTATTGTTCGAAAATCAAAGATAGCAGGAAAGTATAACCAGGTTACTGATAGCCAAAGTGCTTATGAAATCCTTACAGAAAAACTAAAGGAGGCAGCTGAACAAACGGAAGAATTAAAGAAACAGGAAAAAGCAGAGAAAGAAAATAAATCCCCGGCCAAAAAAGAGAAAGGATTCTTTGATGATCCTGTTGTAAAGAGCATGACCCGCACTGCCGGGAATACTATTGTTCGTTCCCTGTTAGGTGCTTTGGGATTGGGTGGAAGAAGCAGGAGGAAAAGTATATTTTAGTAAAGTTGCAGAAAGATAGTTTCCGAAAGCTTATGCATAGAGAAAAACTGCGGAGGAATTATCTCTACCTACTAAAAAACTATTTCTGCCTGATCTGTCCGTCTGCCTCTATTTCAATTTTGTTTTCAGCCTGGAGGAATTCAATAACCTTCCAGGCTTTTTCTTTTTTTATATTATTCAGCCGGAGAAAAAGGTCTTTAATTTGGACAGGTTGGTTTTGAATGATCCTAATAACATCTGAAGCTATTCTTTCAAATTCATCCTTTCCCAGCGTAATTGTTTTCTGCCGGAGGCAGTTATCGCAAATACCACATGACTTTAGTTTATCATCACCAAAATATGATCCAATGATGCGGCTACGGCACTTTAATTCTTCTTTTATATACGGATCATCTCCTTGATCCGTTGCTGAAATTTTTGTTTCCGGAGATTATAGGCCGTCATATCTATAGTTAATTGCTCTGCCGTCACACGGTTACGTAGCAGGAATAATTGCGGAGAATCTTTTCGTGGGTTATATTCAATAATACCTGCCCTGGATACTTCATTTAATTGAAGCTTTACATCCTCCACATTCTTTTTTAATAATTGAGCGATCATTAATTCAGAAATAAAAGAAGGATAATCAAATATTCCTTCATAAGCTCTTAACAATGTTTTGAGAACAGGTTCCAGTTCCGGATTATCTTTTTCAAAATTGTATAAGCGATCTTTTGTTACCGTAAATTGAACAGTACCTGGTTTAAAAACCTGTTCATTAAATGTCAGCCATCCATCCTGCTCCAGTGCTTTTATTGAATAAAGGGCGGTATGACTGTCCAGTTTAAATTTTTTCAGAAAATCAGCTATATCAAAATCATAATACTGGCCTGCTCCTGTTCCTGTTGGTAATTGAAGATAATTAGCAACAGCCTGGTAAACTGTCCGGATCTCTTCTTTGGAGGGGAAACGTATTGCCGGTAGGTCATCAAGTTCTTCCAGGTCCTTTTCATCGTATAATAAAACAGCATAAGATTTTTTTCCATCTCTGCCTGCACGTCCCGCTTCCTGGTAATAATTTTCCAGGCAATCCGGCACATCGGCATGTATCACCGATCGCACATCCGGTTTGTCAATACCCATTCCAAATGCATTGGTACAAACGATTACTCTGATTTTATTATTGATCCATGCTTCCTGTTTCCTGTTTCTTTCTTCCTGCGTCAAACCCGCATGGTAATAATCGCAGGAAATATTTTGCAATTGCAGCAATTCACTGATTTCTTTTGTTCGCTTCCGGCTTTTACAATAAACAATTCCGGTAGCCGGAACTTTATTTAATATTTCAATGATTTTATTGATCTTGGAATCAACCTGGAAAAGACTATAGGAAAGATTGGCCCGTTCAAAGGATTGGCGGAAAATTGCCCAGTTCGAAACGTTTTCATTTTCTTTATTAATAGTTCTGCTGTTTTCAACAGATTCATTTTGCTTTGCGGGAAAATTTAATTTATCACAAATATCCTTTTGTACGTCAGGCGTAGCAGAAGCGGTTAATGCAAGAACAGGAACATCAGGCAGTTCTTCTCGTAAGCGGGCAATTCGCAGATAAGGTGGACGGAAATCATAACCCCATTGGGAAATACAATGTGCTTCATCAACAGCGATCCAGTTTAATGTCCATACCCGGCAGGTATTCTTTGAATAATGAAGTTTCTAATCTTTCCGGTGAAACGTACAGAAATTTGCAATTGCTTTCAGTAACGACTTTTAGCGTATTGATCACTTCTTTGCGACTCATGCCGGAGTAAATAGCAAAAGCAGTGATATTTTTTTTTCGCAAATTCTCTACCTGGTCTTTCATCAGAGCAATCAATGGAGATATAACAAGACAGATTCCTTCCCTGGTCATTGCCGGTACCTGGTAACAAAGAGATTTGCCACCGCCGGTTGGCATCAGGGCCAGTGTATCCTTTCCGCTTAATACAGAATTGATGATGTCTTCCTGCAAAGGACGGAACCTATCAAAGCCCCAATATTGTTTTAGAATGTTGTGAATGGTGAATTGAGAATCGCCCGGATAAGATTGCAAAGCCATTATGAAATCATTAAATAAGTTTTACCCAAGCTAAGAAAAAACGATTGATAGTGCGCAGTTCATTCTTCACTAGTTAATGGACACCAATCACTCCACTTTTTTTACATACAACCGGCCTGAATTAATGGCCAGTACAACATCGCTCAATCCCATCACCAATGCAGCAAATCCGGGTTTTAAAAAACCCAAAGCTGCAACAGGAATAGCAACAATATTATAAGCAAATGCCCAGAAAAGATTTTGTTTGATGGTAAGATAAGTATGTTTGCCCAAGCCCCAGTGCCATTGGTAATTTTTTTAATCCATGATTCATTAATACCACCTGTGCTGTTTGCATGGCAATCTGTGAAGCATCGCTCATAGAAATTCCAACTGTTGCTTTTGCCAGATGCAGGTGCATCATTAATGCCATCGCCTACCATTGCTGTTGGAGTATCGCATTCAGTTCTGTGATTTTCTTTAAGCTTTTGTTCCGGTGTTTGTTCTGCTATCACTTCATCAATACCTAATTGTTCTCCCAATGCTTTTGTTTTTGCATACCGATCGCCACTTAGTAAAATGGTTTTTATATTTTTTGCTATGCAAATAATCAATGACTGCTTTTGCTTCTGGTCTTATTTCATCTTTTACATCTATCCATCCAATCAATTGATCATTTTTTAGAATATAAATATTGTGGGTGTCATCTTTGGTAAACTTTTCTGCAATTTTATAAGATCCTGCCCAATATATATTTCCTTCCTTATCTTCCGCTTTCATGCCCAGCCCTTTTACCTCTTCTATTTTTTTCCAGCTTATCTCATCTTTTATTTTCCACGCGTCGCTGATACTTTTTGCAATTGGATGATTAGAATATTTTTCCAGACGAATAAACAATTCTTTTGAAATCGGATTCTTCATCGATAGCAGTATTGGTAATTGCCAATCGCCAATTGCAAAATTCCCTGTTGTCAGTGTTCCTGTTTTATCAAATACAACCTGTTTAATATTTTTAAATAATTCAAGGCTTGTGGCATTGCGAAATAAAATTCCATTTCTTGCTCCACGGCCCAGTCCAACAGCAATAGCTGCAGGTGTTGCCAGGCCCATTGCACAAGGGCAGGCGATCACCAATACGGCAATACTCCGCATCAGTGAAGGAGTAAAATCTTTTAAGATGATCCAGTTTACAATAAGTGTAACCAGCAGCAATACCTAATACAACCGGAACAAATATGGCGCTGATCTTATCTGCCAATTGCTGAACAGGTGGTTTTTCTCCCTGTGCCTGTTTTACCAGATTAATAATACCTGATAAAACAGTATCATTCCCAACAGCAGTTACCTATGCTTTTACTGTTCCATTTTCAATAATACTTCCACCAATTAATTTGTCTTTGCCTGCTTTATGAACCGGCACACTTTCGCCGGTAATGATCGCTTCATTTACATCTGCTTCACCCCAAAGTATTTTACAATCAGCCGGCACCTGTTCACCGGTTTTTATTAAAACCAGGTCACCTGTTTTGAGCTGATCACTTTCCACCGGAAAAATTTGTTCCTGGTGCTGATCATCATAAGCGATCATATTGGCCATCACTTTTTGCGATTTGGCCAGTTTGTTCAATGCCCGTTGTGTTGAATGCAACAGAAGCATCTTCCATATAATTACCCAAAAAAACCAGGGTGATAATGGTAGCGGTTGTTTCATAAAACATATAATCAGCTGCCTGCCCGGTCAGCGTGCCATATAAACTATAAACAAAAGAAGCGGTGGCGCCAATGGCGATCAGCACATTCATATTAGGAATGCCATTGCGAAGACTTTTCCAGGCACTTTTTCCAAAAAAACTCATACCAACAATATAAACAGGAATAGTTAAGGCCAATTGCACCCAGGGATTCATCAGCCAATGAATATGAAGACCCGGGATCATATGCAGCATCAGTACCAGCGTAAAAGGAAGACAAAACCAGAAACGCTGCAGATGGGTGGAAAGAAAGGTTTTTTAGTCTTCGGTAGTCTGGCGTGGCTGACATCTGCTACTTCATATCCCAGGTCTTTGATCCCTGTCGCCAGTGTCCTGCGGTTTGCAATATGTCCATTCACATCAAAACTTACATCGCCGGTAGCAAAATTCACTTTTACATCCTGCATCCCTTTTTTCTCCAGGTATTTGCGGATGGTGAGTGCACAATTTGAACAATCCATCCCATCTACTTTCCATTGAATTTTTTCCATAATGATTTCTTACTGTATAACAAATGGCAGGCGATCTTGTTGCAAATTTACCACGAGTGCTACGGGCTGTATTTTGTAAATAACGGAATATGTTCACAACCATGTTGCTAAAATGAGACTTTAGTGATAACTGTTTTGTCTTATGCTCTTAAGAATCGTGGTTACATTTGCGACATGGAACTTGATTTTTCATTGGATACATATAAAGAAATTGCAACCCGGTTTTGGAAATCAGTACCGGAAACGCAACCGTATTTGCTTTTCATGGTGATATGGGTGCAGGAAAAACCACTTTTATTCATGCTCTTTGTGATGTAAAAGGAGTAAAAGATGCAGTAGGCAGTCCTACTTTTTCTATTATCAATGAATATGTGTTTACATGAAGACAATGGCGAAGAAAAATATTTCATATTGATCTGTACCGGCTGAAGGATGAAGAAGAAGCCATACAGGCGGGAGTGGAAGATTGTTTGTACAGCGATCATATTTGCCTCGTAGAATGGCCGGAAAGAGCCCCGGGTATTTTTCCTGGAAGATACCGTTCATGTGTATATTGATATGATAGATTCATCTATGCGAAGGCTCAGAATAGAAGGGAATTAACTAATTTTGAAAACAGTCAGTTAGACTACTCGTTAACCAACTTCATGAGCCAGCAAAAACCCAGGATAAGTACTTCTTTCAGCTACGAAACCTTAGAAGAAACGCTTGATATAAAACCCAAAGCGGAGGGAATGATGATTGGTATTCCGAAAGAAATAGCTTTCCAGGAAAACCGTATTGCATTAACTCCCGATGCGGTCAGTGTATTGATCAGCAATGGTCACCAGGTAGTCATTGAACATAATGCCGGTGATGCTTCTCATTTCCGTGATAAAGATTATAGTGAAGCAGGAGCAAAAATTGTTTACGACAGGGCCGATGTTTATAAAGCGCCTATACTGGTAAAAAGTGCACCGGTTATTGAAGAAGATCTGCCGTTGTTGCAAATGAACCAGGTGATCATTTCTCCTATTCATCTTTCTGTACTGAAAGCGGAAATGCTGGAAAAGATGATGGAGAAAAAGATCACGGCCATCTCTTTTGAAAATCTGAAAGATGATAGTGATTCATATCCCATTGTTCGCAGCATGAGTGAAATTGCCGGAAGTGCTGTAATGCTGATTGCTGCACAATATTTAGGTTCTGCCAATCATGGTAAAGGTGTATTGCTGGGTGGTATATCCGGTATTGCTCCAACAAAAGTTATCATCATTGGTGCAGGTATTGTAGGTGAATATGCAGCCAGGGCGGCACTGGCACTGGGTGCTTCTGTAAAAGTATTTGACAATAGTGTTTATCGGTTAAAAAGATTACAGAATAATATTGGTCATCGTTTGTGGACATCAGTGATTGAACCCCGGATGCTGGCCAAACAATTAAAGACCTGCGAAGTGGCAGTAGGTGCATTGGGTTCTGAAACAGGAAGAACACCGATGGTAGTGACAGAAGAAATGGTGAGTAATATGCGGCCGGGTTCTGTGGTGATTGATGTAAGTATTGACCGTGGCGGATGTTTTGAAACATCAGAGATCACTTCACATGAACATCCGATTTTTATGAAGTATGGTGTGATCCATTATTGTGTTCCCAATATTCCTTCCGGTTTTTCCAGAACAGCATCACAGGCTATCAGCAATGTACTGATGCCATTATTACTGGAAGCGGGTGAAGAAGGTGGTTTTGAAAAACTGGTATGGCACCGGGTTCATCTGCGCAGTGGTATTTATCTTTTCAAAGGAGCGCTAACCAATTTTTACCTCAGTGAACGATTTGATCTGAAATACACAGATCTGAATTTACTGATCGCAAGCCAGCGATAAAAAATGAGAGAAACTCTTAGTTACTGACTTTTCTTTCCGTGTTGAACGCCTGATCTGATAAACGATTTCCCATTTTTTGGCTATCTTCGCCGCAATGAAAAAATGGATCATTTTATATCTTTTTTCAGGCGTTGCTTTGAAGGCTATTATCAACTTGGTCATTTTCTAAACTATGTCATGAGATTTCAAATCATTATTCGCGGTTTCATGCAACTCAGCAAGCATTATTTTTTTTTACTTAAAAGATGTTATTGCCGGTACAGGTAAACGCAATAGGCAAAAGAGAAGTTGAAAGAGTATTAAAAGAATGACTCCTGGTCATTTAATTCCATTTTATTATTTCTGGTAAATCAAAACCGGAGATAATTTTTCCGGATGCAAAGGCAGGTCAAATATTTATTTTTTGAAATGCTGCCATTTAGTTGAGTAAGTACATTAAAGATCTTCCTATTTAGAAACATAAGCGGATTCTATGATTCATTTGCCAAACCTGATAACTGATCTTGGTCTTATACTTGGAGCAGCCGCTTTAATCACTATTTTATTTAAATGGTTGAAGCAACCTCTTGTATTAGGCTACCTTATTGCCGGGTTTTTGGTGGGACCACATTTTACCTTTTTACCAAGTGTTGCAGAAATGGATAGCATAAGTGTTTGGGCCGAGATTGGTGTGATCTTTCTTTTATTCAGCTTGGGATTAGAGTTTAGTTTTAAAAAATTATTGAAAGTAGGAACACCTGCTTCTGTTACAGCCCTGGTGGAAGTTGGTTTTATGATGTCTGTTGGTTATATACTGGGTACCTTTTTGGGATGGTCACGAATGGACAGTATGTTCCTGGGAGGAATGCTTTGTATATCTTCTACCACTATTATTATCCGTGCATTTGATGAACTGGGCGTAAAAGGCCACAAATTTGCCAGCCTGGTTTTTGGTATTCTGATAGTGGAGGACCTGGTTGCTATTTTATTATTGGTATTACTTTCAACACTGGCTGTCAGTGCGCAATTTGCCGGAATAGAAATGCTGATGTCGGTAGCCAAACTGGTATTTTTTTTAGGCTTTGGTTTATCTCCGGAATTTTTTTCCTGCCTACCTTTTTAAGAAGGGCCAAAAAATTCATGAACGATGAAATGCTTCTGATCACCTCATTGTCACTTTGTATATTGATGGTTTGGCTGGCTACCCTGGTTGGCTTTTCTCCTGCGTTAGGGGCTTTTATAATGGGTTCCATTCTTGCAGAAACGGTGTTTGCTGAAAAAATTGAACACCTGGTGAAACCTGTAAAAGATCTTTTTGGCGCCGTTTTCTTTGTATCGGTAGGCATGTTGTTCGATCCAGATATGCTGGTTCAATATTTAGGTCCTATTATTGATTATTTGCGTTGTAACCATCGTTGGGCAATCATTTAGCACTACGATCGGCGCCTTGATATCAGGGCAACCTTTAAAATCATCAGTGCAGGCCGGAATGAGTCTTTCGCAAATTGGAGAATTTTCATTTATTATCGCTACCCTGGGATTAACCCTTAAAAGTAACGAGTGATTTTTTATATCCGATTGCGGTAGCGGTTTCTGCCATTACCACCTTTACTTCTCCCTACATGATAAGAGCTTCTGAACCTGTATATGAATGGCTGGAAAAAAATTTACCTGTATCATGGATACAATTTCTAAACCGGTACAGCAGCAAGGCACAAACTATTTCCAACAGTACTGACTGGCAGGTATATGCAAGGGGAAGGATAATTAATACCTTTCTCATTTCCATCATTACCACTGGCCATCGTTATGTTATCCTCTTATTACCTTGTTGCCTTACACGTATAGCACATTAGGTGATAATACATGGGCTACCATTGCCGGAGCTGTATTTACTTTATTATTAATGGCTCCTTTTCTTTGGTCGCTGGCTGTTAAACGGCATCATAGTGACCTGGTTGAAAAATTTAACCGGCAAAACAAATATCGGAGCGGAATGATGATACTGCAGGTTTTCCGAGCTGGCTATTGCAATTGTCCTTATTGGCTTTCTGGTCGATCGTTTTTTCACCCCGCAAATCGCCATTATTACCACGATCGTCATGTTTCTTTTACTGGTCCTGTTTTCAAAAAGAATTCAATTCCTTTATTCCAGAATACAGTAACCGCTTCCTGGCTAATTATAATGAACGGGAGGAATTGAAAGGCCAGAAAAAATTGCTGGCTCCCTGGGATGCGCACATGGCAGAACTGGAGATCAGTGCGGATATGCCTGGAGTTGGTAAAACGCTGCGGGAGCTGGCCTGGCGTGAAAAATATGGAATCAATGTGGCCATGATCGAAAGAGGAAATAATACTTATCAATACACCAAAACGTGGACAGGTTATTTTTCCCGGAGATGTTATTTCAGTAATTGGTACAGATGACCAGATCGATATTTTTCGAAAAGAAATGGATGTGGCTAAATCACTGGAAGTAGAAAAAAAACCGGTAGAAGTAGTGCTGGAGCATTTTATTATAGGAGAAAAATCAGCCTTTGCGAATAAAAATATCCGGGAAGGCGCAATACGGGAAACGATACACGGCATTGTGGTGGGTATTGAAAATGAAGCAGGGCAGGCTGGTGAATCCCGATTCATCTTATATTATCAGGCCTGGTGATATTGTTTGGGTGGTAGGTGATAAACTCAGGTTGTTGACTTTGCAAAAGGCAGAACAACTTTTGTAAAATATTCAGATCAATGTATGGTAATATGGCTTGAAAACATTCAGGACTTCTCTACCATAAGAATCAATTTGACTGGACAGCAGCTTACACAGGTTATATCAGAGAACTGTTGTTTTATTTCAAAGTAAGAAAGAGAAATAAAGATATATTCTATTTGTAATCCGCGATGCTTATACCTAAGTCACAGAATTCATACTCCACTTCATCATTACTGCTCACTATCACCAATCGGTTTTTACAATACTCTTCTATTAAGCGATGATATAAATCAATACCCGCTTGTATCCAAGTTAGTGCAGGGCTCATCCAGTAATACGATGGCAGTATCAGAAAAAATGCATTGTGCCAGCTTCACTCTCTGTTTCATACCGGAAGAATAGTACCGGATCTGTTTGTCAGCTGCTTTTTCCATTCCCAGCGTAGTAATAATTGAATCAATGCTGATGCCGGGCAAAAAGGGCTTAAATCCCTGGTGAAAATCCAAGAATTCTTTCAGGGTCATTTCCTCCACTACTTCCAGGTAAGGAGCGCAAATGGAAACCTCGTTATAAATTACTTCATGAGCTATTTCTCCATTTACATTTTTGCTGCCAGTTCTTTGATCTTTACCTTCAAATTTTAAACGGCCTTCATTAAAATGCATAGAACCACTTATCACCTGGAGCAGAGTGACTTTTCCGGAACCATTGGGACCCGTAATAGCGTAAGCATTGTCCTGTTTCAAAACTGTAAGTGAAATGACGGAAAATCCAGTCGCGGTTGAATCGTTTACCGGCATCAGAGAGCGTTATCCTCATCGCCGTTGCCTTTGGTGAAACGTTTGATGATGCCCCTGGTGCTTTCATTAATGAACGTAACGATTTCGTCACGTTCGTCAGTTGCTGGAAATTCTTCTTCAAGATATTCCAGAGCCTGCGAAGTATTTAATCCTTTATTGTACAGGATGCGGTAGATGTCAAGAATGTGATTGATCTTTTCGACGGTAAACCCGCGGCGTTTTAAACCTACGGAATTGACCCCGGCATAACTTAAGGGCTGCCGTGCCGCTTTAATATATGGAGGTACATCTTTACCTACCAGCGAACCACCTGAAATAAATGCATGCTGACCTACATGTACAAACTGGTGAATGGCACACACGCCGCCAATACCGACCCAATCACCCAGAACCACATGCCCGGCCAGCTGTGAATTATTACTAAGTGTGCAGTTGTTGCCGATAATACAGTCGTGTCCGATATGGCTATAGGCCAATATCCAGCAATTATTTCCGACCACGGTTTTCATCCGGTCTGATGTACCCCGGTGAATGGTTACAAACTCCCGGATAGTGCAATTGTCCCCAATTTCAACCGTCGTTCGTTCGCCATCAAATTTTCTGTCCTGTGGAATAGCTGCAATAACGGCGCCCGGGAAATATCCGGCAGTTCTTTCCGATCCTGGCTCCTTCCATTATGGTCACATTGGAACCAATCCAGGTACCCATCTCCAACTTCTACATCCTGGTGAATAACAGTAAAGGGGTCAACCTTTACATTTGTCGCCAGCTTTGCATTGGGATGTATGTATGTATGTGGATGAATCATGCAGTAGTTTAGATAAAAAAACCTCCGCCTTAAGCGGAGACCGTGCAAAGGTAATTGTTACGTTCAAAAATGGAAGTTTTTTTAGGCCATACGGTAAACCAGTTATTATTTGAATGCTGAAAATTGGATGATGACCTGTAAATTTGCGGTTCTGATGTTTACTCCCCCGGATATATTGACACTTGCCTACAAGCAGGCTCCTATGCAGGAACAAATGGTATTGTTGCACGAAAAAGAGCAGCAGATGCCGGGATCCGTTCAATATTCAATTAGACGGTATAGCCGGAATAACTTATGGAACATGGAAGATACCGGGATGATGGTTTACCATTACGAAAAAAGTAATCCTGGTGAGAATTACCTGGAACTAAAATTTTGTGTTTCCGGCAATGTTTATTGTAAACAGAAAGATACAGAATGCAATATGTGCAGGGCCGGAGTTTCAAAAAACTGCGTGGATAAGGCTGAAAGTGTAGATATTTTAGGGTTTCGGTTTTCACCTGCTCTATTATCCCAGTTTGTAAAGCCCAGGAGTTCCAGCGATTCCTTAAGCGAAGATATCCTGAACTTTAAACATCAATCTTCTTTTACCAAGATACTGCCACTTTGCAGTAAAACAAGAATGGTTATTGAGTCCCTGCTGAATCATAATTATTCAGATAGCCTGGAAAACATTTATATCAATGCGCAAATGCAGATGCTGTTGCTGTATAGCATGGATTGCATGGTCGGAGATAAAGAAATTGATGTCATCAACTGTAAGTTCCTGGCCAATGAAGCCGACAGAGATAAGGTATCTAAAGCCAGGGATGTATTGATACAACATATCGGCGAGCCCATTACCATTAAGGAACTGAGCCGTAAAGTAGCCATGAACGAATGCTACCTGAAAAAAGGATTCAAAGAAATGTTTGGTACTACCATTTTTGATTTTTACCAGAGCCAGCGAATGGAACATGCCAGGTACTTGCTTTATGAAAAAGGTCTCAGCGTTACCGAAGTTTCCATGATGCTTGGTTATTCTTCTATATCTCATTTCTCTACCGCTTTCAAAAAACACACTGGCCTGAAGCCTTGCGAACTGTTGTTGCGATAAGTTATGTACTGAATTTATTTCCTGATCACAGATAAAAATCTGGAAACTAAAATTTTCCGGATCAGCAAAATATCACGGGGAAACAACAATTTATTATACATTCAGGCAGAAAAGAATTTAGAAGCTTCATTAATCACTCTCTTAAAATTTTTGTTATGGGATTTGATCAGTATCATGAACCACCTGAAGAACTTTCTCCGCAAGTAAGAACTTTTGCAAGAATGGTAACCTCTTTAATTGAAGAAGCAGAAGCTATTGGCTGGTATGAGCAAAGAATAGCTGTCGAAAAGGATAAGACAGCAAAAGCCATAATGAAAAATGCACAGCAGGAAGAGATGAAGCATTTCGGAATGGATTTAGAATTCCTTCTTCGCAAAAAACCGGAATGGGCCATCATTTTAAAATCTGTTCTTTTTACAAAAGGTGATATAGTTGAGCTGGCAAAGAAAGGAGAGGAAAAGGTGGAATAATTTTTTTGCTTTGTTTCAAATATGATATTTTCTATCACCTGGCTTCATTAACATAAACATGCGGTCTTTTGTTTAAGTTGTATTTTTGCAGTAATAAAAACGATTATAATGAAAAAAACATATTGCTGGAAATGTGTAATGCTACTGACCTCAGTATTAGGAATGGCCGGCGCATTACTGGCGTAATTACTTTTTTAAAAAAATGCAAGTTGCGGAACGAACCAGTTTCGCAACTTTTTTTATCAACCGGTTAAAAGATCATAGATGTCAGGCATAATTATCGGTAGCTTTTTGATCAGTTTATTGCATGCTCTGATACCTAACCATTGGTTGCCGGTACTGGCTATTGGCAAAAAGGAAGGCTGGAGCCTTGGTGAAACCAGCCGGGTCACCTTTATAGCTGGCATGGCCCATGTTGTTAGTACGGTTATCATTGGTTTACTACTTGGTTTGCTGGGTGAACAGTTGACAGAGTATATTGACAGTTTTACGCATGTAGTGGGGCCAACTATCCTGATCCTGATCGGTTTTTACTTTGTAAGCCAGCATTATAAGCATCATCATTTTCACCTGGACCAACAACAAATTGAAAAGAGAACAAAGCGATCTATCATTCTTGCGCTGATCGTTGCCATGTTTCTTTCACCCTGCATGGAAATTGAAGCTTATTTTCTCCTGGCAGGAAGCAAAGGCTGGTATGTCCTTGCAGGTATTGCTGCCATGTATTCCGTCATTACTATTGCAGGCATGCTTATCTGGATTCGCATAGTATATAAAGGATTACTGAAGCTGAACTGGCATACCTGGGAGCATAATGCAGGGATAATTACTGGTTTAGTATTGATCATTACCGGCATTATTTCATACTTTATAAATTAACCTGGTTCTCAAGAAATATTTAGTAAACAGTAAGTCTTTTTGAGGTAATTATCCTTTCTTTTTTGATCTCAATTTATTTTGATTCAAGTTGCATTTATAACAGACGTTCTGAATTATCGCAAAGTGATTTTACATTCTGTCCTTTTCCAATCGTCTTTGGTATAATGTTTCGGCATCCTTGAAAAATCCGGGCAAAAAACGTGATTCCATAACCGGCAAATACAAATCCGGAATTTATCCGGATTTTTATATTTAGTTATTATACAAAATTTTCATACAATGATCCGAAAAACCCCCATACTGATTCTCCTTTTGGTAATATCGGAAGTTTGTTTGTCACAACAGGAAAATGCAACTATTTCCGGCGTTGTAAAAAGTGGGATAGATAAATCAGCGATCAGTTATGCAAATATTGTTTTAAAGAAATTACCAGATAGCAGCTTTGTAGCGGGTGTTATTTCTAATGATAAAGGGTTCTTCACTGTTCAAAATATAACCGAAGGAGAATATGTTATTGAAATCAGCAATGTAGGTTTTATCACAACCAGGATCCCATTTCGTGCCGGAAAGCTCAACAAATATTTTGACCTCGGTCCTGTGGAGTTGGTGCCGGAAAAATCTACATTAAGTGAAGTGATCATAACCAGCAAGCTGGAGACTGTTTCTGAAAAGATGGATAAGAAATCCTTTAAACTTTCGGATAATATAAGCCAGCAAGGAGGCTCTGTTTTGCAGGCTATGAAAAATCTCCCCGGCATTACAGTGGATGAAAACGGAAAAGTGCAATTGAGAGGCAGCAGCCGTGTCACCGTTCTTACGGATGGCAACCAAACAGCCTTAACTGGTTTTGGCAACCAGGCAGCCCTTGATAATATACCAGCTTCAGCTATTGAACGTATTGAGATCATTAATAATCCTTCTGCTAAGTATGATGCAAATGGTAATGCGGGAATTATTAATATCATATATAAAAAGGAAAAGCAGGACGGCTTAAATGGAAAAATAGCTGTTACCACCGGTCTCGGTGCGTTATGGATTAAAAGATCTAATCTTCCGGGAATAAGACCCCAGTACCAGGCTACACCGAAATTGAACCCTTCACTCTCTTTAAATTTTCGTAAGAACAAGATCAATACTTTTATCCAGGCCGATTATTTATATAATGAAACGCTGAATAGAAATGAATTCGCTACCCGGTATTATGAAAATGGAGATACCATACTACAACAGGTGAAACGAAATCGAATAACCACAGTCGGTTCTGTTAAAACAGGCATTGATTGGTTTGTGAATGACTATAATACTATCACGGTCTCCGGATTATATAGCTATGAGCAGGTGAGGGATCATGGTGATATCCCTTACTTTAACGGGAAACAATCAAACCCAACAAGGCTCTGGCAATTTTATGAGGATGAAATTAATACGGCTGCTACTGTTGCGGTTCTTTACCAGCACAAATTTAATCAACCCGGCCACCTGCTCAATATTGGGTTGAATTATACTTTTCATAGAGAAGACGAAAAATATTTCCTGACCGACAAAAGGCCTTCCTATACAGGCAAGGACACCTTCATGCTTATTGCCGATGAAAACGTAACGGATATAAACCTGGATTATATAAAACCATTAAAAAATGGCCGGCTGGAAACAGGTATGAAATTCCGGTGGCGTTATATTCCTACTGATATGCGCTTTTTACCGGGCATCAATTCTCCGTTGGATGTAAATGCTGCAGGATGGGCTAAATACAATGAAGTAATACCCGCTTTATATGGTAACTACATATACGAAGCCAAACAGTTTGAAGTAGAAGCCGGATTGAGAATTGAATATGTAAATCTTAATTATTCTGTGAACCCGGATCATAATACTTATAAAAGTGACGGCTATAATTATTTCCAGCCTTTTCCTGGAGTACGCTTGGGGTTTAACCTGGATGATAAAAATAAACTTTCATTTTTTTACAATCGCCGGGTTGACCGGCCCGATGAGGGGGACATCAGAATATTCCCAAAGTATGACGAGCCTGAAATTTTAAAAGTGGGAAATCCCGGGTTACGTCCACAGTTTACCCAAAGTTTTGAACTGGGTTACAAAAAATCCTGGACACAGGGATATTTTTATTCTGCATTGTATCATCGTATCAGCAGGAATGCTATTACCAGGATCGGCACCACTGCCCCTGGGAGTAATATCATTTATTCAGTATTTCAAAACGCAAGGGATGCTTATAATACCGGTGTGGAATTGGTGACAAGTCATAGAGCAGGAAAGAGGGTTACCGTGAATTTAAATATAAACTTTTACCAAAATAAGATTGGTGCTTTTACCGTGGTTAATAAATACCCGGTGCCGGTTACTTATAGTTCTGATAAAGAAAAAGCCTGGTCGGGAAATATAAAACTGAATAGTCTGTTTCATTTACCTCGCAATTTCGATATTCAATGGACAACAATTTATCTGGCACCTGATATAATTCCGCAGGGAAAGATCAGTGAAAGATTTTCAATGGACCTGGGAGTAAAAAAGGCAATTCAAAAAAGTAAAGGTGAATTGTACTTAAATGCCACGGACCTTCTAAACACCTTACGGATCCGGAAAAATATTGTGGGTAACAACTTTCGTATTATCAGCAGTGATTATTATGAAACGCAGGTGTTCAGGATCGGCTACAGTTATAAATTCTGATGCCGGTTTTTTAACAATTATGTGTGCGGGATGATTGAAACGGTGAAGTTCAAAAAAACACTGCTCCGCTACCTGGTCATTTTTTTCCGCCGGCTCCACGGTAATTCATTATATCCCGGTCAAATAAATACAGGCCGCCCCTGTCATCACCGACCAGTTCCAGTTTATCATTTAATGTACACGGGCCGTTCTTTCTTCTTCTATTTGCTCGTTTACATACCACTGTAAAAAATTATGTGTTGCATAATCTTTTTCTGTTAGAGAAAGATGAACGAGGTCATTAATACTATTACTGACCCTTAATTCATGTTTCAAAAATTCTTCGAAAACACTTTTTATTGATTTGAATGTAACGATGGGTTGTGCCAGGGCGGGTATCACTGCAAAACCGCCCCTTTCGTTTATAAACCGGATCAATTTGAGCATATGCACTCTTTCTTCATCAGATTGCTGGTAGAAGAAATTGGTTACACCATCCAGTCCCGGCTGTATTTCGGCCCAGGAGGCCATGGCCAGGTAAGCCTGGGAAGATTCAGCTTCCATCTGCACCTGTTTGTTCAACGCTTCCTGTATTGGTTTTGATACCATAATGAATGATTTTGCTACAAGGTAAGCCGAAAACATCTTTAGGAAAAATGGCCCATGGTGAAATCATTAAATGATACCCGAAAAGAAGCATAAAAAAAAGGAACAAAAAATATCTGCTCCCTTTAATGTATAAACCGTCCATGTCAGTAAGTCTTATGATCCGCAACTGATGCATCCCTCCGGGTTGTCAAGCGAACAGGATATCTCTTCTACAGCCTGGGCTTTATCTAATGCTGGATTGTTTCATCATATCCAATCAACGGTAAACTTCACAGCATCGGTGGCTGCTTTGGTACGCAGATAATACATACCTGTTTTCAATCCTTTCTTCCAGGCATAGAAATGCATAGAGCTAAGTTTGGCAAAATTGGGTTGTTCTACAAACAGATTCAGCGATTGCGACTGGCAAATAAATGCACCACGATCAGCTGCCATATCAATCATGGTACGTTGTTTGATTTCCCAAACTGTTTTGTAAATCTCTTTTAGATTGGCAGGTATTTCGTCGATATTTTGGACTGAACCATTGGCAGCGATGATCCGTTGCTTCATGTTGTCATTCCACAAGTCCCAGGCTCATCAGATCTTTCAGCAAATGTTTATTCACGACTACAAACTCACCGCTTAATACACGACGGTTGTAAATATTGGATGTATAAGGTTCAAAACATTCGTTGTTGCCAAATATCTGTGAAGTAGATGCAGTAGGCATTGGTGCAAGCAACAGTGAATTGCGTACACCATGTTCCTTTACTTCTGTTCGCAGTGCATCCCAATCCCACCGGTCGCTCGGTTGTACATCCCACATATCAAACTGGAAAATACCTTTTGATAGCGGTGAGCCTTCAAATGTTTCGTAAGCACCTGATTCTTTCGCGAGATTCTTTGAAGCTACTATAGCAGCGAAGTAGATCGTTTCAAAAATATTCTTGTTCAGCATCTTGGCCACATCGCTTTCAAATGGCAAACGCAGTAAGATAAATACATCTGCCAGACCCTGTACACCAATTCCGATCGGGCGATGACGCAAATTGCTGCGTCTTGTTTCTTCCAGCGGATAATAATTATTATCAATGATTTTATTCAGGTTCTTTGTGATGATCTGTGTTACTTCGAGTAATTTTTCGAAATTGAATTTCTTGCCTTCCACAAAACGTGGTAAGGAAATAGAGGCCAGGTTACAAACCGCTATTTCTTATCATCACTGTATTCAATGATCTCTGTGCAAAGATTGCTGCTCCTGATAGTACCTAGATTTTGCTGGTTGATTTTTCGTTGGCAGCATCTTTATACAGCATATAAGGAGTGCCGGTTTCAATCTGTGCATCGAGGATGGCAAACCAAAGGTCCTGGGCCGGGATTGTTTTCTTGGCCTTTCCTTCTTTTTCATATTTTTCATATAATGCTTCAAATTCATGCACCATGTGTAGTATGCAGGTTCTTTGCTTCATTCGGACAGAACAAACTCCACTGGCCATTGGCTTCCACACGTTTCATAAACAGATCGGGTATCCATAATGCAAGGAACAGATCTCTTGCTCGCATTTCTTCCTTACCATGATTTTTCCGTCAGATCAAGAAATTCAAATACATCAGCATGCCATGGTTCCAGGTAAATAGCAAATGCACCTTTGCGTTTTCCACCACCCTGGTCAACATAGCGGGCTGTATCATTAAATACACGCAGCATAGGGATGATACCATTGCTGGTACCATTTGTTCCTCTGATATAGCTGCCGGTTGCGCGGATATTATGAATAGTCAAACCAATACCACCTGCAGTTTGAGAAATCTTTGCAGAATTTTTTAATGTATCATAAATACCATCAATGCTGTCATCTTTCATGGTCAGCAGAAAGCAACTGCTCATCTGTGGTTTTGGTGTACCGGCATTGAACAGAGTTGGTGTGGCATGTGTAAACCATTTTTCACTCATCAGGTTATAGGTTTCGATAGCTGCTTCAATATCAGCTTTATGAATACCTAATGCTACACGCATAAACATATGCTGCGGACGCTCCGCAATTTTACCATTTACCTTCAGCAGGTATGATTTTTCCAGTGTTTTAAAACCGAAATAATCAAAATGATAATCACGGTCGTAAATGATGGAGGCATTCAGCAGGTCAGCATTTTCTTCGATGATCTCATATACATCATCAGCGATCAGTGGCGCTTTGTCCCCTGTCTTGTTATCGATATAATTATACAGTAGAGAAGCGGTTTCAGAAAAAGACTTCGTTGTGTTCTTATGCAGGTTGCTTACTGCGATCCGTGCTGCCAGTACTGCAAAATCAGGATGCTTGGTAGTAAACGATGCCGCTGTTTCTGCAGCCAGGTTATCCAGTTCCGTTGTTGGTACACCATTGTAGATACCTTCGATTACTTTTTTGGCGATCTCGATAATATCATCTGATTTTAAAGTAAGACCATAGCTTAGTTTCATTACCCTGGATGTGATCTTATCAAACTTTACGGCTTCCTTCTTGCCGTTTCGTTTCATTACATACATGTCATTATATATTTTGGAGGTTAGTAGTTGTGAATGTATGTTCAATGGGGTCCTGTCTGTAGCTTCAATTGACATCTAAAAATCTTCGTCCATGGAGAAAGTCTTCGATCCGATCATCATTCATCACACCTGATTTCTGGTATTCACCCACCCGTCTTCTCAAAGAAATTTGTTTTTCCCTGCAGGGAGATCATTTCCATGAAATCAAATGGATTGGTGGCATTGTATATTTTGGGATAACCTAATTCGCTCAACCAGCGGTCTGCAACAAACTCAATGTATTGTTGCATCAGTTTGGCATTCATACCGATCAGGTCAACCGGCAATGCATCGGTGATAAATTCTTTTTCGATTTCTACGGCATCGCTGATGATGCCATGCACTTCTTTTTCTGTGAGTTTATTTTTCAGCATGCTGTATAACAGGCAGGCAAATTCACAATGCAGACCTTCATCACGGCTGATCAGTTCATTGCTGAAAGTAAGACCGGGCATCAGTCCTCTTTTCTTCAGCCAGAAAATAGAACAGAAGCTTCCGCTGAAGAAAATACCTTCTACTGCAGCAAAAGCAACCAGGCGTTCTGCAAAATGTCCCGTTATCTGATCCAGCGTAAGGCCCATTCAGCTTTTTTCTTTACAGCAGGAACAGTATCAATGGCATGAAAAAGGCGATCCTTTTCTTTAGGATCTTTAATATAGGTATCGATCAGCAGCGCATATGTTTCAGAATGAATATTTTCCATCATGATCTGGAAACCATAAAAACAGCGTGCTTCCGGCAATTGTACTTCACTCATGAAATTTACAGCCAGGTTTTCATTTACGATACCATCACTGGCGGCAAAAAAAGCCAGTACATGGGAAATGAAATGACGTTCACCATCATTCAGAGCATTCCAGTCTTTCATGTCATCTCCCAGATCAATTTCTTCTGCTGTCCAGAAACTGGCTTCATGTTTTTTATATTTTTCCCAGATTTCGGGATAATTGATGGGAAGAATGACAAAGCGGTCTTTGTTTTCTTTTAGCAAGATTTCTTGTTCTTCGTGCATAGTATATTATAATTTTATCGTTGTCAATTGGATTGCCTGGTTCGAAATATTTGCATTTTACCAGGCGGCTCTGCCATTTTGTTCTTATCCGAATTTGTCCTAAAAATTATTAATAAAGACTTTGATAGATTTGCCAGCCGATCACCTTCCCGTCTGTCATTAATTTCATACAGATGGGTAAATAACTTTGCTTTTCCCTTTGAACAGGGTTGATGGCTTTTCATCGTCTGTTTTCCATGCTGGTCACATGGAATTTATTTCTAATGCAGAACAGCTGGTGGATGGATGGTGCCCGGCGTCGATATTAAATTTTTATTAAGAACTCGAAACGAATGTAACATCAAATGATAGAAATTTTCCTAAGGAGTTTTTCACAGAATGTGCAAAGATTTTTTATACCAATAGCAGCGGGAATTTGAGGCTATAAATTTTCTTTATACTCCCTGTTAAGCACTTTTTTTTGGTTGATTTAAATTAAGAACGCTTATAAAATAGCCAGGTATCCTGGATGTTACCCAAATTTTTTTTGTGTTATTGGGTTTAATGAAATATATACGTTATTGAAGAGTAATTTTGGACGATTCAGCAATATTATCATTCATGAATCCCGACTTATTTAATGAACTTGCCCGTAAACGTCGTTCTGTTTTTCCTGACCAGTTTGAACCGGGTAAAAAAGTTGATGATGCTATTATAAGGGAAATCTTAAACAATGCCATTTGGGCGCCGGATCACGGACGTTCAGAACCCTGGCAATTCTCTGTTTTTACTGGCGACGGGCTCAGGCGATTAGCAGATTTCCAAAGTGATTTATATAAATCAGGAAGTCCGGCGGACAGTTTAAGGAAATTACTTACCATAAACTTCAAAGACAGCCATTGAAGGCTTCTCATATTATTTCCATTGGTATGAAAAGAACAACCAAAAAAAATATCCCTGAAGTGGAAGATATTGAAGCAGTGGCCTGTGCTGTTCAGAATATTTATTTATCAGTGACAGCTTATGGCCTTGGCGGTTATTGGACAACGGGTGGGATCACCTATTTTGAAAAAGCCAAATCATTTTTCGGATTGGAGGAAAATGATAAGTTGTTGGGCTTTTTTTATATTGGTCATGTAGCTATACCTTCTGCCAAAGCAAGCAGGTCTTCTATAGAAGAAAAAGTGAAATGGATAACGAATTGAAGGGAAGAGTACCTTTATGCAAAAGAATTAAAATCATTTTAAAAGATGGATCATGAAAAATACATTGTTAAGTACAGTTGTGATATTGCTGGCTGTTCTGGCAAACGCTCAACCGCCGGCAGGAGATGCGAAACCAGGCGATTGGTATGGCAAGAAAATATCGCCATCCGGTGCGGTGGATATTGCCACAGTACCGGCTACTTTGGAAAAAGCTGAATCTGTAGATACAAAAATCAGGGGAAAGATCCTGGATGTATGTCCAAACAAAGGCTGCTGGCTTAAGCTGAAAGTAAATGACAGCACAACTGCAATGGTGAAAATGAAAGATTATGGTTTTTTTCTGCCCCTGGCAGCTAAGGGAAAAACGGTGGTTATTGATGGTGAAGTAAAAATGAAAACAACATCTGTGGCCGAATTGAGACATTATGCAGAAGATGCTAAGAAATCAAAAGAGGAAATTGCGTCTATAACTAAACCTGAAAATGAGATCCGGGTTCTCGCCAATGGAATCGTAATAGTAGATTAGAGATATTTTCATTAAAGTTACAAGGGACTGTCAGATGGACAGTCCCTTTTTTTGTCAGCCCAATGTCAGATTTCCGAAAGCGTAAACCGTTTTACTGATTCCGTAAGTGTAAATCCGTTGCCCTGGCAGACATTTGCTGCCACAAAAATGTATGTAAACAAATGAAATGGATATTGATAACAACGGGATTAATAAGTAGCTTATTAGCTGCAGGACAGGATTACTCAAACCTAACGGAACCGGATACATTAAAACCTGAACATAAATTTTTACCGGAAATAACTGTAGTGGGTCGCCAGAGCAGGAGTGATTACCACCAGATGCCGGAAGTAGTGGGTACTTCAATTTATGCTGGTAAAAAGAATGCATTGATTGTAATGGACAACGTGCAGGGAAACATTGTAAATAATACCATGCGCCAGGTACTGGCAAAAGTTCCCGGAATTCACATTTGGGAAAGTGATCCCAGCGGAATTCAAATTGGTATTGCTGCAAGAGGTCTGAGTGCCAACCGCAGCTGGGAATTTAATACCCGCCAGAATGGTTACGATATAGCAGCTGACCCTTTCGGTTATCCCGAAGCCTATTATAATCCGCAAATGCAGGCAGTACAGAGAATTGAAATAGTACGGGGCCAGGGTTCTCTGCAATATGGACCGCAGTTTGGAGGTATGGTCAATTATATTCTTCGCAATGGCAGTGAAATCAAAAAACCTTTCGAAATTGAAACCCAACAGACCGTTGGCAGCAATGGCCTTTTCAATACGTATAATGCTGTAGGCGGAAACACCAAAAAGGTTCATTATTACTCCTTCTTTGATCATCGCAACGGTGATGGCTGGAGACAGAATAGCCGTTATTTCACCAATTCAGGATATGGCACTATTACTTACAGGATAACAGATAAATTTTCGCTAACGGGTGAACTCATGCATTCCCATATCCGCAGTCAGCAGCCTGGCGGCTTAACTGATGACCAACTGAAGCAGGATGCGAAACAAAGCTTACGTAGTCGCAACTGGTTTGACATTCAATGGACAAATCCTGCTTTAATCGCTAATTATAAATTTAGCGATAAGGCACGCCTGAACACAAAATTATTTGCAACAATAGGCAACAGAAATAGCGTAGGTTACCTGCATTCTATAACTACCAAAGACAGCATTAACCCGACTACTCTTGATTACAACAGCCGAACAGTTCAGGTAGATAAGTACAGAAATTTTGGAATGGAAAGTCGCTTTCTTTCTGATTACAATATTGGTAAAATGGATAATACTTTTTCCGGAGGTGTACGCCTCTATACCGGAACTACTTACCGGCTGGCTAATGGAAAGGGAACCACAGGTTCAGAATACAACGTGGATATAAACGGGGAGTGGCCAAGAGATATTGATTTTGTATCGAAAAATGCAGCCGTTTTTATTGAGAATATTTTCCGCCTGACCGATAAGATATTATTAGTACCCGGTATCAGATACGAATGGCTTGAAGGTAAAGCTACCGGCCAGGACGGCCATGATGCAAGCGGTTCACCCATCGTTCTCCAAAACATCAAACGCAGCCGTAGCTTTTTATTGGGTGGCATCGGTGCTGAATACCATATCACAAGCGGAACAGAGTTTTATGCAAATTATACACAGGCATACCGTCCCATCCAGTTTGCCAACCTGCAGGCTCCGCCTTCTACAGACATAATAGATCCTAAACTAAAGGATGCCAAAGGATACAATATTGATCTTGGCTACCGTGGCAAGGTGAAGGATTTTCTTCAGTTTGATGTAAGCGGTTTTTACTTGCAGTATAATAATCGAATTGGTACCGTAACTGTAGGCGGCACACCTTCCTATCGTATGGTAACCAACGTTGGCAATAGTTCAAGTAAAGGATTTGAAGGATATGTAGAATTCAATCCTGCCCGGGCTTTCGCAGTTCATCCAAAAGCTGATCTGATCATATTCACATCTTACGGTTATACAAATGCTACTTATAGCAGCGATCATAAAGATGCGAATACAAAGGGCAAGAAAGTGGAGAATGCACCGGCACATATAATACGCTCAGGTATTTCTACAGGGTATAAAGGCTTTTTACTCACCGCACAGCTAAGTTATGTTGGGGAGACTTTTAGTGACGCCAATAATACCGTAGCGGTGAGTTCTAATGGTCAAACCGGTTTGATACCATCTTACACTATCACCGATCTTACTGCTACTTATAAATTCACCAAAGGATTAAATATCAAAGCCGGAATTAACAATGTATTTGATGAAAGATATTTCACACGGCGTGCAGGTGGTTACCCCGGTCCGGGAGCATTACCGGGCGATGGCCGGACTTTCTTTTTGAGTTTGGGTGCGAAATTGTAAGCTATCCCCCAGGGGGAAAAGCCTTTCATCTTTGATTAAGATGGAAGGCTTTTCTATTTTATTTCCTGCTTTATTTGAAAAAAACAGCCCGTTTATTTACCTACCTTTGCCCCCTTAAAAAACAGGCAGGAAAGAAAATGTCAGCAAAAAAATACAAGGAATTTTCGGGGTTAAATTTGCCGGCTTTTGAGCAGGAAATTCTATCGCAATGGACGGAAAGCCAGGCCTTTGAAAAGAGTGTGTCTTTACGGGAAGGAGCTACACCATTTGTATTTTATGAAGGGCCGCCAAGTGCTAATGGAATGCCCGGCATTCACCACGTTATTTCCAGAACCTTAAAAGATCTTGTTTGCCGCTACAAAACCATGAAAGGTTTCCAGGTAAAACGAAAAGGTGGATGGGATACACATGGTTTGCCGATTGAATTGGGAGTAGAAAAAGAATTGGGCATCACCAAAGAAGATATCGGTAAAAAAATTTCGGTTGAAGAGTACAACCAGAAATGCCGCGAAGCCGTAATGCGCTATAAAGACAAGTGGGATGACATCACCCGCAAAATGGGTTATTGGGTTGACCTGAATGATCCCTATATCACTTTTAAGAATGAATATATCGAAACACTTTGGTGGATTCTTAGTGAATTGTACAAAAAGGGTTTGTTATATGAAAGTGTTAGCATCCAGCCTTATTCACCGGCGGCAGGTACAGGGCTTAGTTCCCATGAACTGAACCAACCGGGAACGTACAAGGATGTAAAGGATACGAGTGCTGTGGCGATGTTTAAAGCAGTGAAGAATGAAAAATCAAAATTCTTATTTGATGCAGCAGGCAATGATGAAATTTTCTTTCTGGCCTGGACAACCACTCCCTGGACATTACCTTCTAATCTTGGATTGACTGTTGGGCGCAAATATTGATTATGTTTTGGTAAAAACATTTAATCCTTATACTCATCTTCCAGTTAATGTTGTTCTTGGCAAAAGCATTGTTAGGATAAATATTTTAAAGCCGGAAGGAGAGAATGGAGATTTTGAAAATTATAACGCCGAGGTAAAATTATTACCCTGGGAAATACTTTGCTGAATTTAAAGGGAATGATATCGAGGGATTGTGAGTATGAACAATTGCTTCCCTATGAAGCAAACTCTGTTAGAAGAAATAAAAGAAATAACACCAGGTGCACATTCTTTTCGCGTTCTAACTGGTGATTTTGTAACCACCGAAGATGGAACCGGCATTGTACATACAGCGCCGGCTTTTGGTGCTGATGACTTTAAAGTTGGAAAGAAATATGGCATCGGTATTCTGACCATGGTTGACAAACAGGGAAAATTTGTTGATGGCCTGGGTGAATTCAGCAACCGCTTATGTAAAGAATTATAAAGATGATCCTGATTATGTTGATGTGAATGTTGACATAGCCGTAAAATTGAAAAAAGAAAACCGTGCTTTTAAAGTAGAGAAATATGAACACAATTACCCGCATTGCTGGCGAACAGATAAACCTATTCTTTATTATCCGTTAGATGCGTGGTTTATAAAAACCACTGCGAGTAAAAGACAGGATGGTAGAACTGAATAAGACCATCAACTGGAAACCTAAATCTACGGGTGAAGGTCGTTTTGGTAACTGGTTAGAAAATATGGTGGACTGGAACCTGAGCCGAAGCCGGTTTTGGGGAACTCCGCTACCTGTTTGGAGAACAGAAGAAGGCGATGAAGAAATATGTATTGGCTCAATAGAAGAATTAAATGAAGGCATCCGCAAAGCTAATGAAGTATTGGGAGGTGACGTCAATAAACATTATTTGCATGAAGGCATCCTGGATCTGCATAAACCATATGTCGATGATATAATATTAGTCAGTAAATCGGGCAAACCCATGAAACGAGTTCCTGACCTGATTGATGTGTGGTTTGACAGGGAGCTATGCCTTATGCACAATGGCATTTTCCTTTTGAAAATAAAGAGGACGTTTCAAAGAATCCTTTCCCGCTGATTTTATCGCTGAAGGTGTTGATCAGACCCGTGGTTGGTTTTATACCCTTCATGCTCTTGCTGCTTTATTGTTTGATTCTGTTGCTTATAAAACAGTAGTGAGTAATGGACTGGTGCTGGATAAGAAAGGAAATAAAATGAGTAAGCGCCTGGGTAATGTGGTTAATCCATTTGAAACCATTGAAAAATTTGGCGCCGATGCTACCCGCTGGTACCTTATTACCAATGCTTCGCCATGGGACAATCTGAAGTTTGACCTGGATGGAATTAAGGAAGTGCAACGAAAATTTTTTGGCACACTTTATAATACATACCAATTCTTTGCTCTTTATGCTAATGTTGATGGCTTTTCCTTTAAAGAAGAATATATTCCGGTGAACCAAAGACCGGAGATAGATCGCTGGATATTATCAAGCCTGCATACGCTGGTAAAAAAGGTAAATGAATACATGGATGATTATGAGCCTACACAGGCAGGCCGCTGGTATGAAGATTTTGTTGATGAACATTTGAGCAACTGGTATGTACGGCTTTGCCGCCGCCGGTTTCTGGAAAGGAGAATATGAGCAGGATAAAATCTGTGCATACCAGACTTTGTATGAATGCCTTGAAACCATAGTACAGATTAATCGCGCCCATTTCACCATTTTTCTGTGATACTGTTTTTAAAAACCTGAATGCAGTTACCGGCCGTTTTTCAGAAGAATCCGTGCATCATACTAATTTTCCGAAGTTTGATGAATGAAATAATTGATCTTTTACTGGAAGAAAGAATGCAGCTGGCCCAGGATGCATCTTCCCTGGTTTTATCTCTGCGGAAAAAAGTAAATATTAAGGTCAGGCAGCCATTGCAAAAAATATTGATCCCGGTTTTGAATCAATCTATGAAACTGCAGTTGCAGAAGGTTGAAGACCTCATTAAAGCAGAAGTAAATGTTAAAGAAATAGAGTATCTGGATGCTGATAATACTTTTATCCGCAAAAAAATAAAACCGAATTTTGTGGCATTAGGCAAGAAGTTAGGAGCAAAAATGAAATCTGTATCTGCTGCACTTGCCAAATTCAGTCAGGAAGATATTGCCTCTTTCGAAAAGGAAGGACAATATGACCTGTTAATTGATAATGAACCTTTAACATTGCAGGTCAATGAAGTGGATATAAGCAGTGAGGATATTCCAGGGTGGACTGTGGCTAATAAAGGGCCCTTAACGGTGGCTTTAGATATTACTGTAACACCAGAATTGCAGGCAGAAGGTAATGCAAGAGAATTTGTAAACCGAATTCAGAAGATCCGGAAAGACAGTGGTTTTGAACTTACTGACCGTATAAATGTTATAGTTGCTGCACCAAATGGAATGAAAGATTCTTTGACAACGTTTAATACCTATATTTGCGCCGAAATTCTGGCAGATAAGCTGGAAATAGTACCTGAAATACAAGGTGGTACAACGATTGAACTAAACGATGTTTCGCTAAATGTGATTGTTTCAAAAAAAGGCTAATAGATATGTCTAGTAAGAAACCAGCCCCGCATAAGGGTGGAAAAACGGCACCGAAAAAAGCAGCCCCTAAAAAGGCAGCCAAGCCTGTAGCCAAAGCAGCTCACAAAGCTGCCAAACCTGCCGCTAAAAAGCCTGTTGCTAAAAAGCCTGCCCCGGCTCCAAAAAAAGTGGCAAAAGCACCTGTGGTTAAGAAAGCACCCAAGGCTGTAATTAAGCCGGTGGCTAAGAAAGCTCAAATAATGAATAAGAAATCTGAACCAGCCAAGCCGGCAACTCAAGCTGCAGCTAAGCCTGAACATAAACCTGTGGTACAAGAGCATGTAAAACCGGCAGAAGCTCCAATCAAAAAACCAGGTGCAAATGATCCGAAGTCGTTAGTTTCTATTAAGCCGGTTGCAAAGCCAGTTATAAAGAAGGAACCACCTAAAGCAGGCAAAGTCGTTATTCCAAAAACAACGACCAAAAGCGCTGTAAAATATGAACCCGATTTCACTAAATCTGTATTAGACGCCTACCCCTATGTACGAGAACAACGGACCTTCAATGAGATATTCTGATAATGACCTGGTTGAATTCAGAGAGATCATTAATAAAAAATTAGATGCTGCAAAAAAGGAATTAGCCTACCTCCAGGGGCTGATTACACGACGTGATGAGGGTGGCGACATGGATGAAGCCCGCTATATGACCATGGAAGATGGAAGTGTAAGTATGGAAAGAGAACAACTGAGCCAGATGGCCAGCAGGCAGATCACTTTTATTGACCACCTGGAAAAAGCTACCATGCGGATAGAGAATAAAACATATGGTGTATGTCGTGTTACCGGCAAGCTGATTGATAAAGCGAGGCTCAGGGCGGTACCACATGCTACTTTGAGCATTGAGGCCAAGCAAATGATGAACAAATAAAGTATTTACCGATAAGTCAAAAGCCTTCTGCAAATGCGGAAGGCTTTTTTGTGAGAGGTTCACCTGCCATGTTCTGATTTCAATTATAGTTTATCCCTGAAATAGATTTTTAAATACGGTATAATGTCATTCGATGCAAAGTGCTTCAAAAAAATTATCGTACCTCCTGCATATCAACTAATTTTTTATAAAAACCATTTTGTTGAATAAGTTGATCATGTGTTCCCCTTTCAACAATTTTCCCTTTTTGCAACACTATAATCTCATGTGCATGGCGAATAGTTGAAAGTCGGTGAGCAATCACAATGCTGGTTCGGTTTTGCATCATATTATTGATAGCATCCTGTACTAATCTTTCGCTTTCAGTATCAAGGGAGGATGTGGCTTCATCCAATATCAGAATAGGTGGATTTTTTACCACCGCCCTTGCTATCGTTAGCCGCTGACGTTCTCCACCACTGAGTTTACTGCCACGATCCCCGATATTGGAAGGATATCCATCTTCTTTTTGCATGATGAAATCGTGCGCATTGGCCACCCTGGCAGCTTCTATTATTTCTTCATCGCTGGCATCCTCTTTACCCAACCTGATATTATTAGCTATACTATCGTTAAATAAGATAGGTTCCTGGGTTACAATACTCATCTGGCTACGGACAGAATGCAAAGAATAATCTTTAATATTTACGCCATCAATTAATACTTCACCGCCTGTTACATCATGAAACCGTGGCACCAGGTCTGCCAGTGTTGATTTCCCCGCGCCTGAAGAACCTACTAATGCAATAGTTTTTCCTTTTTCTACAATCAGGTTAACATTATCTAGTATTACCGCATCATTATAGGCAAAACTTACATTTCTAAATTCTATCTTTTCTTCAAATGACATTAATTGTTTGCCATTAATATTTTCATCTACCACGACCGGAGCTTTTAATACTTCTTCTACTCTTATCAATGCAGCAGCCCCACGTTGAATATTGAAGAACGCTGTAGAAATATTTTTGGCGGGGTTTATCAGCATAGCAAATGAGGCGATATATGCAATGAGTTCTTTAGCTTCAAGCCCTCCATTTTCCAATACCAATCTCCCGCCAAAATATAAAATGGTACATAAAACCATTACTCCTAATACTTCTGTAAGCGGGCGACGCCAGGTCTCTCCTTGCTCCCATTTTTTTTCTTACCTGATAGAGTTCTGTATTTACTTTATGAAATTTTGTGCTTAACAATTTTTCAACCAGAAAAGCTTTTATAACACGCAGCCCGCCTAATGTTTCGTCAAGGATAGAAAGACCTTCTCCCAATTTAATTGCTGCATCCTGGGATTGTCGTTTGAGTTTGCGGCTTACACGTCCTATAAGTATGCCGGTTACTGGTAACAGAATTAATAGAAACAATGAAAGTTGTGGAGAAATGATAACAAGGAAGATGAGATAACCCAATACTGTAAGCGGGTCCTTGATCATACCGTCAAATGTGCCTACTACTGATCCTTCAATTTCACTGATATCATTAGTCATTCGGGAAATGATATCACCTTTTCTTTTTTCTGTAAAATAGCCAATTGGAAGACGAAGGATTTTATCGTACAAATCACCGCGGAGTTGAGTAATAATTAAACTTCGGAGAGGAACAGAAATCCGGTTGGAGAGATAAAGAAATAAATTTTTTAATACGGTTGCAATAATGATTAAAATACATATTGCCGTGAGACCGGCAACTTTTCCTTTTTCATTTATTAGCTGAACAAGATTATCAGTTATATAGGAGCCAAGAACATTGGTTTTTATCATATCTCCCCCGGTAGACTGGCCTGTGTCAAAGATCAGTCCGAAGAAAGGGATCAGCATCCCAATGGATATGACACCAAAAAAGGTAGCCAGTATAGTGCAAACAAAATAAAGAGCAATTTTGCCGGTATGTTGTTTTAGGTAGCCAAAAATCCGTGAATATTTCTTCATTATATCGTATAAATCGCTTAAACGGGGCAAAGTAACTAATTTTACAGCGTCCCGCAGCTTAAGTGCAGATGGATATAAATTAATAACATATTATGGAAGAAGGTAAAAGACAAAAACAAATTGCAGGATTGCTGCATGAAGAGATGAGCAAGATTTTTCAACGACTTGGTTTGAATATGATTGACGGGGGGATGGTTTCCATTTCCTCGGTTAAAGTAACACCTGATCTGCTTGAAGCAAGATTTTATCTGAGTCTTTTCCAGGTAAAAGATGTAGAAGCAGCGTTGAAAAAAATTGATGACCGCCATCATGAAATAAAAAAAGAACTGGCTGCTAAAGTGAGACACCAGTTGCGCAGTATACCTGTGTTGCGGTTTTTCCAGGATGATACGCTGGATCATGTATTCAAAATGGAAGAAATTTTTAAAAAAATTAATCCTGCTTCACCGCCGGCAGACGGGGAATAAGTATGTCGGCTGCTATTAAATACTAATTATTACAAATATCGGTAATCTTTGAATTTCCTCTTTGCCTGGCGATATTTTAAAGCAAAAAAATCCATCAATGCCATCAATATCATTGCCATGGATCAGCATTTCGGCAATTGTTATCGGCACGGCTGCACTGATATTGGTGTTAAGTGTTTTCAATGGATTTGAAGGCCTGGTTAAATCCCTATATTCTTCTTTTTATACCGATCTGAAAATTTCCCCGGTATCAGGGAAAAGTATTACGGTTACTGCAGATCAGTTACAGCAATTAAAAGGAATAGGAGGAATTAAAAATTATTCCCTGGTGGTTGAAGAAAAAGCATTGGTACAAAATGGCGACTACCAATCGGTGATGTACCTGAAAGGTGTTGATGAAAATTACCGTTATGTTACAGGTGTTGCCAGATCATATTGTAAAAGGTGAGTATGACCTGGGAACAGAGGATGCTCCTAAACTAATATTAGGGGCGGGAGTGGAAGGAGCTTTGGGTATACAGGCAGATAGGAATATTTTCATACTCAAAATTTACCTGCCCCGGAAAAGTAATACGGAACAAATTGATCCGTTAAATGATATCAGCAGATGATTCTATCCGAACATCATCTGCATTCATGATTCAGCAGGATTTTGATAATAAATATGGCATAACCAATATTGAGTTTGTAAAAAATGCTTTGAAAATGGGTGCCGATGAATATCAGCGGGTTAGAAATTAACTTAATAGATCCGGCTGATGCTGACAATATAAAAAAGGAGGTGGAAAAAATATTTGGCAAAAAGTATCTTGTTCAAACAATTTACCAGCAAAACCAAAGCTTGTATGCTGTAATGAATATGGAACGGTGGATCATTTACGGAGTACTCTGCCTGATACTGGTGGTGGCTGCATTCAACATGATCGGCGCATTAACCATGCTGGTGCTGGAAAAGCAAAAAGACATCAGTGTATTGCATGCATTGGGGGCCAATAAAAATTTTATTCAAAAAATATTTTTAAGTGAAGGGTTATTGCTGGCGTTAATCGGCACCGTTACCGGGATGCTGCTTGCATTAGTAATTGCGTTACTGCAAATAAATTTTCACCTTATACCTTTAGAGGGGGGGTCTTTCCTGATAGATTATTTTCCTGTAAAACTCCGGGTGACAGATTTCCTGCTGGTCACCGTTACTGTATTTGTAATTGCAATGCTGGCTTCCTGGTTGCCGTCAAGGAAAGCGGCAAACCAGGATATTTTCGTTGAGAAGTGAATGACTGGAATGCGGGGCAGTTCAATAAAATATTAAGCTCTATTAAAAAAGCTTAAAACAAGAATTAATAATCTCCCAGTGTTTCAGGTAATTGAGCCAGTGCTTTTGCCAGTTGCTCATCATTAGGTGCAATTCCATGCCATTCATGTGATCCTTCCATAAAATCCACCCCTTTGCCCATTTCAGTATGCATCATGATGCCGATTGGTTTACCCTGGCCGGTCAATGATTTTGCTTTTTCAAGGGTTGCCACCATATCATCCATATCATTGCCGTTCATTTCCAAGTGTTGTCCATCCAAAAGCATCAAATTTCTGCCGGATATTACCCAGGCTCATTACTTTATCCGTAGGACCGTCAATTTGCTGGCCATTCCAGTCTATTGTAGAAATCAGGTTATCCACTTTATGATGTGCAGCAAACATTACAGCTTCCCATACCTGGCCTTCATCCAATTCTCCATCCCCATGAAGTGAAAAAACGGTTGTTTTTTCTCCATTCAATTTTTTAGTCAATGCCGCACCGATAGCCACACTCATACCCTGGCCCAGTGAACCACTGGCAATCCGGATTCCCGGTAAATGCTCATGTGTAGCAGGATGACCCTGCAACCGGGAATTTATTTTTCGAAAAGTTGCTAGTTCTTTTATATCAAAATAACCTGAACGGGCCAGGGTAGAATAAAAAACAGGCGAAATATGGCCATTGGACAAGAAAAACACATCTTCATTTGTAGCATTCATATTAAATGCAGGGTCATGCTTCATAATTTTGAAATAAAGCGCTGTAAAAAACTCAGTACAGCCTAAAGAACCACCCGGGTGACCGCTGCTGGTTCCATGTACCATTCTTACAATATCCCTTCGAATTTGTGATGCAATTGCTTTAAGTTCAGACATAAAAATTAGGAACTTTTTAAACTTTTTGTATCTTGCCGCCTCAAATTATTGAGAAGAGCTGCAAAAATGCGATTTTTTTGTTTAAAAAATCCAACCGTTGATATTAATCTGCTATTCAAATGATCCTGGCGGTATTGAAGATTTAATATTGACAAAATATTAAATGATTCAAACCCAATGACAATCTAAAAGGTTTAAACCTATTTTTGTACCGTAAAACCCTGCTTGATGCTTAGATGTATTGTTAACAGCCTCGGTATCGTTTATAATATCCTTTCTTGGCAATTCCGGTTGTTTTGCAAATTGCAGAACAAAAAAAATTATATGATGTTCCCGATGAAAGAAAAGTTCATACACATGCGGTTGCCTCACTGGGTGGAGTAGGAATTTTTGGAGGTTTCTTGCTTGCTTCTTTATTGTCCATCCAGGGATACCTCAATCCCGAATTTCAATATTTTTTTGCTGCAGCACTTGTTATTTTTTTTCTTGGTTTAAAGGATGACCTGGTTGTTCTTATCTGCCAGTAAAAAATTTATCGGCCAGGTTATTGCCGCTTCTATTATTATTCATTTGGGTGGAATACGTCTGGACAGTATGCATGGTCTCTTTGGATTTGATCAATTGCCGGAAGCATTTGCATTGGCGCTTACTTATCTCACGATAATAGTAGTTATCAATTCTTTTAACCTGATTGATGGTATTGATGGCCTGGCCGCCAGCCTGGGTATTTTGACCATGCTGATCTTTGGCACTTATTTTTATTATGGTCGGCTACCAGGCATATGCCTTGCTGGCTTATTCTCTTGGCGGGAGCCTTGTCGCCTTTCTTATTTTTAATCATCATCCGGCCAAAATATTTATGGGTGATTCCGGATCGCTTGATGATAGGATTGATTAATTCAATACTGGTAATTAAGTTTATAAATGTTGCCAGTGATCCGGCTATTGTAATGCCTATTGAGTCAGCCGCTGCTATTGGTTTTTCTATACTGATCGTTCCTTTACTGGATACACTCCGGGTTTTTGCTATCCGCATTTCAAAGGATGTTCACCATTTACCCCCGATCGTAATCATATTCATCATTTATTAATAGACTGGGGACTTGGTCATTCCGCTGTCACTTCATTCTGTGTTGGTATCAATATTGGGTTTGTCGTTTTTGCGTAGTCATTCAGATCCATCGGTCCAACCTACCTTTTGCTTATCATGCTTGCACTTGCCTTTTCAGGGTTTGGTGTTGTTATATTACAAGAGGCCCAGGACGAGCCACTGATCCTATTGCCAAGAGAATGAATGGTACTACGGAATTGAAAACAGCATCAAAAGTGGTTACACTTAACGCAAGAAACTGCCACAGCTGATCATAATTAATTTTTATAGATTTCAATAGAATGCCTGGAGAGAAATTGAATCTTTGCAGGCATTTTTTTTATAAATGATCGCTTTCAGTTAGCTTTGCCGTTCTCAAATTTTTTTATGACAGAAGATATCACTACAATTATTGCCGGAGCAGAAGAACTGATGAAAAAAGCCATCAATCACCTGGAAGCTGAATTGATAAAAATCAGGGCAGGAAAAGCAAATCCGCAAATGCTGGATAGTATAGTAGTGGATTATTATGGTTCACCCATGCCTATCAACCAGGTAGCAAATATCAGCGTAATGGATGCCCGAACCTTAACTATTCAACCCTGGGAAAAAAATATGCTGCAGCCGATTGAAAGGGCAATTATCAATGCCAACATCGGTGTCACTCCGCAAAATGATGGAGTCATTATTCGTCTTATTTCTTCCCCCACTTACCGAAGAAAGAAGAAAGGAACTGGTGAAAAAATGCCAGGCTGAAGGAGAACATTCAAAAGTAGCTATCCGTAATATCCGCCGTGATGCCATTGAGAATATTAAAAAATTGCAGAAAAATGGACTGAGTGAAGATGCTGCCAAGGATGCTGAAGCAGAAGTTCAACATGTAACTGATAAATATATTTCACAAGTAGAAAAACACCTGGCAACAAAAGAAAAAGAGATTATGGCGGTATAGTGATGATGACTTTAACTTTTGGCCAATAGTTTCCTGGTTGCCATCAAGTCCTCCGAATTTGCAGATTTATTTCTCCGATTGGTTGGCCAGATAAACTCCGGTCAGAATAATGGCGAGGCTGACTATATCAATCCAGTGAACGATTTCTCCATCCAGGTATCCCCAGAATATGGCAACAAAGGGAATTCCATAGGTAACAAGTGATGCAAATAAACCGCTTGCTTTTTGTACCAAAATATAAAACAATACGGTACCAAGAGCACTGCTTGCCAGGCCCAGCAATATCGAATTAAAAACAGCCCATTGAACCTGGCTGTCCGAGAAATCAAGCTGAAGAAAATCCTGTTGCCATAACAACCAACCTGCCGGGATACACATAAAGGCGAGAGAAATGGTTGCAATATGCAATGGTTTTACCTCTTTCAGGTAATGGCTAACCAGGTTTACATTCAACCCGTATGAAATAGTGGCCAGCAGCACCAGTAATGAATAGCCAAAATTATCCAGGCTGATATTGTTTTGTGTAAACGTAAGAATGCTCAATCCTGCCAAGCCAATTAATACACCTATGATCTTTTTCGTTTTTATTTTATCTCTGAAGAAAAGAATACCCAGAACCACAACACATATCGGGGTAAGTGAATTAAGAATTCCCGTCAGTGAACTGTCAATTTTCAAAAGAGCTATGGCAAAACAAAAAGCCGGCAGCAAGTTTCCAAATATTCCCGTAAGCACCAGCAAACCCGTTTTTTTCCGGGGCACCTGGGCATATGAAAAAATGCGAATGGAATAAAAACAATGCCCGCTGAAAATATTCGTAGAGCAGCAATCTGCGGAGCAGTAAGACCCCTGTTACTTATTTTCATTAATATGAAAGAACTGCCCCAGATAAAACAAAGCAATATAAATATGGACCAGCTGATAAATTTATTGCTCATAAAAAAAGAGCGAAGGTCTTAAATCAGGATCAAACAATAGTTATTTTTTATATTGTGCAGCTAAATAATTAAAAAATGAAGGAAGATCAGGCTAAGCGCAATAAATACCAGGGCACCAAAAGAGTTTGAAAAAAAGGCTATTAAAGAAAAGACAAAGAATATACTCGAGGAATTAGATGAATTGCAAAATCTTTTATATGCCGAAAGTAAACATTCCATATTGGTCATTATCCAGGGAATGGATGCCAGCGGAAAAGATGGTGTAATCCGGAATGTATTGGGTAATATGAATCCACAGGGTGTTATGGTAAAATCCTTTAAAGCGCCTACGCCTGAAGAAGCTGCTCACGATTTTTTATGGCGGATACATCATAATACACCGCAAAAGGGAATGATACAGATTTTTAACCGGTCACATTATGAAGATATACTAGTAACCAGGGTACATAAATGGTGCGATGATGAGACTGGCAATAAAAAGAATGAAAGCAATTAATGATTTTGAAGAAATGCTGCAGGAACATAATAACACACATATTCTCAAATTTTACCTGCATATTTCCCCGGAAGAACAACAGGAAAGGCTTCATGAAAGAATAAAAGATCCGGGTAAAATGTGGAAGTACAATGAAAAAGATTTTGAAGAAGCTAAACTCTGGAATATTTATATGCAGATGTATGAAGATTGTTTTAATAATTGCAATAAACCATCCTGGACCATTGTACCATCCGATCAAAACTGGTACAAGGAATATATTATAGCGAAATCACTCCGGGATTTGATGAAAAGCCTGGATATGCAATACCCCGGATTGAAAAAATAACGTTTGCAGTGGAGAACTTCTTAAGAGATAAGTTATTAAAAAAATAAATGAAGTTTAATAACAATTACCTTTCGCCTCATTTTTTAAACACAAAACCAAACTTAATATGGGAATGCTGAAAGAATTCAAAGAATTTGCCATGAAAGGCAATCTTGTTGACATCGCGGTTGCATTTGTAATGGGCGGGGCTTTTGGAAAAGTAGTAACATCATTTACAGAAGGTCTTGTATCTCCGCTGGTAGGGTTGCTTACGGGCAAAGATCTGAGTAAAAATATGCTGGTTTTAAAAGAGGGCGTAGTGGAAGTAAAAGATGCTTCAGGAAATATCATTACTGAAGCGCAAGCTGAAGTTGCGTTAAAATGGGGTGCATTTATTACTGCTGTCATTGATTTTATTATTGTAGCCTTTGTCATGTTTCTAATTATAAAAGCTATAAATAGTATGAAGAAGAAAAAAGAAGCGGCAGCGCCACCTGCAACACCGGAAGATATTGTTCTTTTGAGAGAGATCAGGGATGCTTTAAAGAAATAACATCAACCATATTTCCCTTATTTTTGACCCCTGTTTCAGAATAAAAGAACCTGGAACAGGGTTTTAATTTTTATCATGGTAAATACTCCCTCCTACCAGATCAGGCTGGCGCAGTTTGAAGGACCGTTCGATTTGCTTTTGTTCTTTATTGAAAGAGATGAGCTGGATATTTATAATATTCCAATTACAAAGATCACCAACGACTTCCTTGATTATATCCATAAACAGGAAGCGATGAATATTGAACTCTCCAGCGAATTCATATTGTTTATCTCAACGCTGATGCGGATCAAAGCAAAAATGCTTTTGCCCCGTAAAGAACTGGATGAGCAGGGCAATGAAATTGATCCCCGTGAGGAGCTGGTCAATAAAATACTGGAGTATAAAAGATTTAAGGAAGCGTCAGCAAAAATGGCGGAAATGGAAGCCCTGCGCATGCTGATGGTGAAACGGGGAAATATTCAAAAAGAATTGTCACACCTTGGCGAAGAAGCAGGAGAAGGAACAGAAATTCAGAATATTACCATATTCAAACTGATGAAGGCTTTTGAAAAGGCCATGCAGAAATATTCTGACAGGGTAAATAAACCCGTGCATACCGTTGTGCAATACCGCTACACGATGGAGATCAGCCGGCAGAATATGCTTTCATTAGTACAAACTGAAAAAACGCTGGCATTTGAAAAAATATTTGAAAGTGCTGAAAACAGGGTGCACGCCATCTTCCTGTTTTTATCATTACTTGAATTAGTACAACAAAAGTTCATGAAGATCATCATCGGCGAAGGCAAGAATAATTTTATCATAGAATATAATGAGCCGGAAAAACGACTGGCTGAGCTCGATGACGAATTGGAAAAATAGGAAGAGCAAATTGGCATGTGAGCTACGGCAAATGATAATTTCTAAAAACAGTAAACTTTAAACACTTAAATTTTTTATTTATGAAACGTTACGCTACCGCAAATTGGAAAGGAACTGGAAAAGAAGGATCAGGAACAAATTCTACGCAATCAGGCGTTATAAAGGATGCACAATATTCGTATAAAAGCCGGTTTGAAGAAGGCATTGGCACTAATCCGGAAGAACTGGTGGCTGCGGCGCATGCCGGTTGTTTTTCCATGAAACTGAGTTTTGTATTACGGGCTGCCGGTTTTACTGCAGAAAATATTGATACAAAATGTACCATTACGCTGGGTGATGGTGCCATTACAGAAAGTCACCTGGAAGTAAAAGCCAGAGTACCCGGGATAGATGCAGCTAAATTTGAAGAATGCGCTGCAGAAGCAAAAGCCAGTTGTCCGATCAGCAAATCACTGAATTCGAATATTACTATTAAAATGGAAGCAAGTCTTGCTTAGCAATGTGGGATGTCAGGTAAACGATATACGACCTCACTCAATAGAACTTGGCGTATATCGTTTATCTTGATTCTACTCATATATCCAAAGTAATACTGCCTTTTTTGATTCATTCAATAATAGGCTGGAGATATTGAAGAAATCCCGCAGATACTGTGGGACATCCATCACTCTGGCAAATTTCATCTCTTACTTCAGCTTCGGGTACACATTCATGCGAGTGAAGGACAATAAATCTTTCGAATGCTTTATCGTTGGTTTTTTCCAGGCCATGCAGCTTCCAGGCAAGACCGAATCTTCCATAATAGGAATTTCCTACTTTATATTTTCCTAAAGAAGTACAGCCACTCCCAACTTTATTTCCATATTTTCTGCCTTCCAGCCAATATTGATTGCAACGTCCGTGTGTAACAAGACCTGAATTCCGGATAGAGTCTTTTTTAAGATCATAAACAAACAATCGGTTTTGACCGGAGGGTAAACTCATATCCACCAGCAAACAGATTGCATCATTATATCCTTTTTGACCTAACAAATAATTTTGCTTCCGCAGCCTTTTGCTGAATTTTTTTAATTGTGCTCGATTGCCTGTCAGGCGATGATAAGATTTGCCTGCAACTCCACTGGTTTTTGTTCTTTCCCATAAGCCAGAAGAAAACAACCAGGCAATTGAAAAGAGAAGAAGAAAGATCAAAAGCAGGATTCGGGTCTTCAGCATATAAAAAGGTTAAGCATTATGAAAGATGCTTAACCAACGAAAATCCACAGGCAGAGAGTATTTAAAATAAGTTAAAGGACCATCTTGCTATTTTTAAGTTCAACTTATTAATAAGAGCACAATTCTTATATTAAACACGGTAATTAATTTTCAACGGCAAACGTGAAAAGTGTGATGGCTCCATCCATATTGGCTCCCATACTCATATAGTTCATAGTTGTAAATGCATATTCGCCTTTTGGTAATTTTTTATCAATTACCAGTTCCCAATAGCCTTCCCTGATTTTTTTTACGCTGAATGTAAATTTATCGCTTGATTGATTTTTCTTCCCTCCAAATGCACCTCCGGCTTTTTGCATCAGGATCTTTCTTTTCCCTTTGCTTTCATCGGCCTTGTATAATGCAATGGTATTGGCCGGATCATCCAATCCTCCCATCATGCCTGACATCATGGAAGGATCCATACCATTTGCCATCATCATTGAATCTGATCCGTGTGAAGAAGACCCTGGTGAGTGCGCCGGAAGAAAAAACAAATGACAATCCATTTCCTGATGGCAGCCGAACCGATGATTTTTCTCCTTCAATTGTATAGCCGTTTTCATATCCGCCCATGCCACCCATTTTGGTTTTGCCTTCCATTTTTGAAATTTCTTTTTCCAATCGCAAAACAGAATTTACGGTATCCTTTTTTAAAAAATAGACTTCTTTGCTGAATTCAGGTTCAGGATATTTTATCTTATCAGGCTGAGCCCACAACAAAGAAACAATACCTAAAAAAAGTGACGAAAGAATGATTTTCCTTTTCATAATTTTTAATCTTTTTCTTTCTTTTTTGAAGCAGGTTGTTTGCCAAAGCGCCAACCAATAGAAACCTGGATCACATTGTTTTTTGCATCCTCGCTGGTAAAAGAAGGCTTTTGAAAACCCTGGATGTCTTTATACACTTTTGCTAAACTGACATTATACCGGGTACTGATTATTAAACCGGCTACCGGATGAATTTCTGCCCCAATGGCATAGCCATAGTCTATGCGGTTGTACAGATCCATGATCTTATTCTCTGTACTATTTCCGGTATTATTGCTGCTGTCAACCTGCGCACTTACCAGGTAGGAGGTTTGGGCGCCAAACATTAGGGAGAAATATTTGGTGATATTTACCGACATCAACTGACCCATCTGTATATAATCCATGTTTACGTTGCCGGTATTTACGCCGTTTTTATAATCATAGCCCTGGCGTGAAAAAAGTAATTCAGTTCGGGAGCTTAGGATTTTTTTAGAAGGAGGTGCCAGAAACACACCTGCATGGAAACCGGAACGTGTGCTGCTGTTTATATCAGAGGCCTTGGTGACCTTTGCAAAGTTCAGGCCTCCCTTCAGGCCGATCTGAGCATTCAGTACAGCGGGTGTAACCAGCATCATGTAAAAAATTAATTTTTTCATTTTGGTTCATTTTAATTTTTAAATTTTTTCGTTGGATGATCATCCTGCATCCCTCAGCAGTTTATGGAAAGGATATTTATTTTTTAATTATAAAAGGTCAATCAACTTTTGATAAATCAATTGGAACTTTTCCAGTCTATTCCAAAAGCAAAAACAGTAAACTCTTTCAGTTCCATATTTTTTACCCAGACAAAGCCATACTCTCCTGCTTCTAATTGTTCGGGTAACTGGATTAAATAATTATCCCTGGAGATCATTTTGACGGCGAAGTTGATCAGTTTGCCTTTGCCGTCCTCTTTATCTGATAACATCCCTTCTTTTGAATTGATTGTCACTTCTCTTTTTTCATCAGCTGCAACAAACTTGTATAACCTGATATAGGAAGTGAGATCAATTTCATCTCCACTGGTTTTGATCATAAAGTCAATATTATTTTTTGCTGTAAACCTTGCTTTGGATGATGGATCCACCATACTAAGAGATTGCTTAGCCCCTTTCAACCCCAGCGTTTTCTTTTTGGTTATCATCAGGGCATTCGCATTTTCCAGTTTAATAAGCTTGTTGCCATCCTTGTCAAAGAAATAGGGTTGATTGATGAATTCCGGTGTGGGTAAAACTATTTCCTTTACAACTACGGGTATTGCAACGGGTTTGGGTGCCGGCTTTTTGGCAAGTTTAGGTTGATGCTTTACAATAATGGTATCATGTGTTTTACCTTTTTTTACAACCTTACTCTGTGCTTGCACGCCTGAATAGAAGAACATAAAAAAAATTGCGGGTAGTGTCGTAAAAAATAACTTCTTTTTCATCTGTATTATTTTAAACAATTAAACTTACCGCATTGCCGGTTTCTTAACAATAGAACAAAAGTTAGTTTTCAACCGGGGAATTTTTTCATTCTTCTTTTATTTTTTTCACCCATATTTTATAATAAATTTCCTTGACTCCTTTTGGACTTTCCAGGATAATTTGTTCTTCATCTTTAGCAACAAACTTTATATACTGCGGGATAGCAGGCTTGCCCATAAACATCAACATAGCCATATTTGACAAATCTATAGTGGCTGTAACAGTTTCCTTAACACCAGGAGGTGGCGGGCAGGTTTGCTTATACCTGGTAAGTTCTATCGGGTATTGTGAAAACCAGATTTCCACAATCGGATAGGGCTGGCCCGGCGGGTTCGCCGGGGTTACTTTTATTTGCCTTGTGCCGGCAACATGTAATATCCCGGTGCAGGTGTTAGGATTTAAAATAGTTTTTGCATAACAATTATTTGTAAATACTTCAAGATGGTTTTTAATGTTTATAACGGCCGGCTTGTTTTTTTCTAATGATACAATAAAACTGCCTTCATCCCTGTATGTTATAACACCTGTCCATGCATCTGGAGAACCACCAGTTATGGCAGCCACCATTTTTACTTCGTAGGCATCGTCATAAATAGTGATGTTGCTTACTAATTTCGGCACGCCATATCTATTTAGAAATGAAGTTGAAAACTGCTGTTCAGCAGTAACGGCTACAGGATTTTGTGCAGGAATTTGTGCCGGAGCCTGAAAAATGGCAGAGCCCCTATGCGAAGCAGAGATTATACCAATAGAACTATTGCCATTGGGAATTCCGTTTACGCTCCATTTCATGTCTGGATATTCAATTAACAAGGGTGCTAACTCCGCATCTTCATCCGTATCATCTGTAAATGCACCAACTATTTGTAACCTCCTGCTTCCATTCACTTTTACTTTTGCAGAAGCCGGGTGAATTTTAGCTCTCGAAAAATTTACATATGAACTAAAGTGCCGGATCTCCGCTTTAATTGTTTTAGCAACTGTGTCTATTACCGCTTTATTCAGCGACGACCAAAGCCCCTTATCATCCTGCATGGCAATGCCCAACAGCTGAGGTGAATTGCCTTCTGTTTCATTTTCGGTATAATTAAAAATAATTTGTACCGGCTGCAAAAAATTAATTCCGGATGGCTCCATCTTGTAGGCTTTGCCATTTCCATTAGGAACAAGATTAGTAGTGGGTTGTATGCTGATTGTTGTTTTTTTTGACAGGGCACCTTCGGGGAATATCAAACTTACTTTCCCATCGGATGAGGTAATGCCTCCGCCCTCTTTACCAATTTTCATTTGTGTTTTTTCTCCATCAGGTTTTCCGATTGCTGTAATGGCGGGTTTAGCAGTGGTATCATCATCAGGTATATCCTGTGCTGATGCAGTCAGTGCAACAAACAAAAAGGTAAAAGCAATTATTTTTTTCATACAATTTTTTAAAATTAGTGGCGTATCATCAAGTCTTTCCTAAAGCTTTATGCAGGTTGCACCAATACTTATTAAAATTTACTTGGTCTGCTCCGGGGATAGCAGCAAATATTTTCATCAATCTGGTAAAGTGTTTTGGCTTTATTTTTAATCGGCACGCAAACATAATTAACAGGAAGAATATGTGTCTGCCAATAAAAGTTAATTGCCTTATTTGATAAGCACTGTGTGTATTATGATTTTTAAAAGTGATGGTTGACTGATTAAATTGGCAACCTCAATTTTAATTTTCAAACTCAACTTATCAATTAATTAGTACGTTACCAATAGAACAAAAGTTAGTCTCTATAAAAGTTTGAGAATATCAAAGTAAAAATTTGTAATCCGGGTGTTTGAAAGAGGACAACTTATTTTTTACCAAAAGCTTTATTGAGCGCTTCTGTCCTGTTTTGCACATGCAATTTTTCATATATTTTATGGATATGCTGGCGCACCGTGTTGGTAGCTATGAAAAGCTGATCAGCAATTTCTTTATATAACAGCCCTTTGGAAAGAAGAAGAAGAATTTCATTTTCGCGGTTGGACAAAGTTTCTACAGGGCCATTATTTTTTTCTTGTTCCCTGAAAACTGAAACTAATTTCCGGGCAATATTGGAACTCATCGGGCTGCCGCCATTGTGCAATTCTTTCAACGATTCGATCAATTGAACCAGCCCGGTATTTTTTAAAAGATATCCGGAGGCACCCGCTTTCAATGCGTCAAATACTTTTTCATCATTTTCATATACAGTAAACATCATAAACTGTGTGTGGGGCACTTTGCTTTTTACCTGACGTATGCATTCTATGCCATTCATACCGGGCAGATTGATGTCCATTATCACTATGTCTGGTTTAAGTTTTGGGATATCATGCAGCGCTTCCTCAGCGGTATTAAATGTATCCAGTACTTTAAAGCCTTCGCTCAGGGCAAGAAAACTTTTTAACCCGTTTCTTACTTCGTCAAGGTCCTCTACAATGGTGATAGTTATACTCATATATAAACTCAATATAATTGAACAATTATTTAAGGGCAATAGAACGAAAGTTTACAATCTATGCCAGGGGCACCTTAAGCAAAATCGCAGTACCGTCCCTAATAGTAATTTTAAGAGAACCTTGTATATCATTCATCCGCTTTTCCATATTTCCAATTCCATTGCTAAACGGCCTGGCATTTTTTTTGTCGTACCCGATACCATCATCTTTAATTAATATGTCCAGGTTCCTATCTGCTGTGATATCTATATTTACATTTTCAGCCCGGGCATGTTTTACAATATTGTGCAAGGCTTCTTTTACAGATAAAAAAATGTTGCGGCGGAATTCTCCGCTTACAAAAAGATCAGGGATTGGCTCCTGTATATTTATTTTACAGGTAATTCCATTTTGTAATAAGTAGTCTGCAGCATATGCCCGGGTATAGGACAGCAGGTCGCTGAGTGAATCATTTTTTTCATTCAGGGCCCATACTATTTCTCCCATTTTGTCAATCATATCATGAGAATATTCCCTGATTTTAGAAATTTCCTCTTCAATGGGCAGTTGCTGTTGTTTTTTAATACCGATTGTTTCACTTAAGAAATTAATCCTTGACAAGCCGGCACCCAGGTCATCGTGCATATCAGTTGCAATTCTTGTTCTTTCTTTTTCAATGGCCTGCTGTTTTTCAAATTCCAGCCGGTGCTGCCTGATCCTTCTTTGCAAATACCATTTTATTATCAGCCATGACAGTAACAGTATTACTAACAGTACTGCTATTCTAAATAAGTTGGTTTGCCAGAATGCTTTACTTATTTCTATCCTTAAATTCTTTTCGTATGGGCTTACCAGGCCGTTTGGGTCTATCGCACGGATTTGGAAGATATACTGCCCGGGAGGTATTTTACTATACCGGGTAGACCTGGAATGTCCTCCCCTTATCCATTGTGGATCGTAACCATTTAAAATATATTCGAAAGTACATTCATCTGCATTTTGAAATGCGATGGGTGCAAATTCAAATGAAAAAGTATTTTGACGATGAGATAAGGTAATTGTATTTTGTTCACCGGGATTGTGATATGATCCCTGTACCGAATCGTTAATAAAAATATTAGTGATTGTAACAATCGGCGAATGAATTTTATCCTGAAGCTTTTCAGGATAAAAAGATACCAACCCATTTGTGGTGCCGGCAATGCAAAGACCTTGATTGTAATACAGGGCAGACAAATTAAATTCATTAGCAGGTAATCCATCTTCCGTTGTAAATGTTCTTGCCCTTTTTGTCTTTTCATCATAACAAAAAAGACCTTTTTCACCAAACAGCCATAGTTTGTTGTCTGTTTTCAGGATGCAACTGATACTTAAAAAAGGAGGAGGTGTTTCAAGATTTACTTTATTTAAAATGTTATCTTTTCTGCTCAGCCTGTATAAGCCGAAATTGGTAGCCAGCAAAATGGAATTGGATTCGGGTTCGTTATAAAACCAGGAAACCTGGGGCAAAAATTGAAAATTATGAATAACCCGGTAGGGGGATTGCTCATTTGATCTCTTTACTATATACAATTGATCTCCTCCATCTTTTACATAAATGGTGCCCAGTTCATCCTGGTGAAGGGAAGCAAAATGGATATCGGATTTTTTATTGAGTTCTGAAAAAGGTTGAATTACATATTTACCATCGATGGATTCAATACGGTACAAACCACTAAAAGTAGAAAAAAGAAAGGATTGATCCCTGAGGCGTATGATATCCTGCACCCAATTGCTTCCAAAGAGATCTTCTGAAAAAAAGGCATATTTCAATTTTTGAATTCGGTTACTGGCAAGATCATATTGAAATAATCCCTGCTGACCAATGCAAAGGGCATGCTGTTTACCATCAAACAATAATTTATCAAACCTGCCGTAAAAATTTTTTCCATTTTCGAGTACAGGCTCGCGGTGTTCAAGTATATGCCTTTCATTATCTAATTTCCATAACCCACTTTCATTGTTTACGATGCACCATAAATTACTGGCATTATCATAGCCTATCCAGCTAACATTGTTATTGCCGTTCCATTTTTCCAGCTCGTTGCGGGAAAGGCTTTTTTGGAAATAATTGTTTTCTACACTCGTATAACTGATACCTTCTCCGTAGCTACCACACCACACATTTCCAACCCTGTCAAAATAAAGGGAAACAATATTATTGCTGCAAACACTGAATGGATCGAGCCGGTAATTCCTGAAATTATCACTGAATTTCCCGGTTAGTGGATTGAAGGTATAAATTCCATTATTCCCTGTGGCAACCCACAAGATTCCCGAAGGGGATGCGGCCGCATATCTTATTTCTTTTATTGTTTGGGATTTCCCTTTAGCGTATTGCACATACTTATGGTTATTCGCATTCAGCTCATACAACCCATCTGTAGAAGAAACCCAGGTTACGGAGTCATTCATTGGTAACACATGTACTACCTGGAGAATAGGTTCCTTAAGTGTTTTATTTTCTCCGCTAAAAAACGTTTCTTTTTTTACCAGTATTTTGTTTTTAAAAACATAATGGATGGTTCCGGTACTGAGATATGTCCATACATGATGGGTATGAGTAACAGAATCGTACAATAATGTGCCATCAACAGCAGGTGTTTCTGTAAGAATAGAAATGGCAAAGGATCGGGTATTAAAAATTTTAATAGTTTTTGATTCTGTTTCTAATAACCACAGGTCATTTTCCTCACCAAATCCCAGGGGTACACAAAAAGCAGCCTGCTTACCTTCCTTTGAAGGAGACAAATTAAAGTTTGAAAAGCTGTTATCATTTTTATTATACCGGCTGAGGCCGACGTCGGTGCCTATCCATACCTGATTTTGCTGGTCTTCTAATATGCGGGTAATGAAATTACCGGCTATTGACTTTTCGTTTTGATCATCGTTAAGAAAATTAATGGTACGGGTTCCATCGAATAGCGTCAGGCCATTGCGGGTTCCTATCCACATGTGTCCCCTGCTATCATGCAAAAAATGATAAACAATATTTTGAGCTAATCCGGTTTGTACGTTCAGATGCTTGAAATTATATCGGGGATTTTTGTTTTGCGCAGGCAGATCTAGGTTCAGACTGAAAAACAAAACGAATAATACTATATAAACAGGTTTTGGAGTCATTGGTAAATTTGTCTATTCTAAATTTACGCAATTGAAACATGAAACCCGGTTATTGGCTAACTCATTAGCTGATGTAGTGTCATTTCTTGTGGTATATGTAACAGTAACAGGGGAGGATACAACTTGTGAAATAGTAACCATGATTTTGGGCTATTATTTGTCCTGAATTTCCTTCTGCAATCCGCAAGTCTGCAATACTAATGCCAGCGAAGGCGGCTATTGCCACAATATTATTATTTTCCCGGTCCATGTTGTTACAGCTGTGCCATCCGGATTTTTATCTCGTTTACTACTCAAAAGAAATGCAGGTAAAATAAGCAATAGAATAATTTTTTTCATACTGTTGGCTTTTATTTATCAATCATCACCTGCAGTTTTTCTATTGGGAAATTTGATTCCAATTGTTTTCTGTAATCCTCGTAGTGCACCGCTATATTTTGGAAAATTGCTTGTCCATGACCAATACATTACACTAACTCCTATCAGAAAAATTTCCAGTGGAATTCTTAATTCTTATTACCTGATCTTTCGTAAAACCTCAATTACTGTTTCATTACCCATACCATCTCTATCTACCGGATATCTCCGTACTCGAAGAGTGCGGCTTGTAAGCATAGGCAAACCCCGGCCATTAAATATGGATGCGATAGTTTCATTTGGTACCATAATTTTTTCCTCCGACATCTCAGTCAAATCGCAATCTCCATTAACTGATTTTGTGAAATTGCCCATGGTTGAGTCATACCTGATTTTGATCCAGGATACCTGGTTGGTAGATGTATCTGATGTATGTAACTCTACCTCCACCGGGCCATTGCCTTTCACACTCATCCCGCAAAACCTGTCTTCACCGATGGAGATCCGCTTTACGCTGCATATGTCCATATCAATATCTATTTGTAGAACACCTGTGTAAAAAACAGGATCGTCTCGATCCCCACTTTCTTCTCCTTTGAGCTGCCCGCTGAGTACAACTTTTCCATTAGAGCGGATTGGACAATCCTCAAGCTTTCCTCCCAGCGAAGTATATCCGGTGTGAGTGAGCCGAACTTCATACTCAGCAATCGCATTGTGCGAACTTTTTGTCTGCCGATTTAGTTTTGTAAACCCGGTCGTCAGAAAAATCAGGGTGACAGCAGTAAACGTAATTATTTTATTTGTATTCATTGGTGGTTTTTTTATTTATCAATCATCCCCTGCAATTTTTCAAAAGGGAAGTTTTCTTCCATATACTCCCGATATCGTTTGTGGCGCCTTGTATCTATCTGTCGATCATTGCCGCCAGGTTTTCAACCGGAAATTTTTCATATATAATCCCGGCGAACTTTGCTTCAGGTGGATGATCATCATGGGTTGACCAATAAAGTGTCATGAATTGTGGTACGTATGCGGGTAAATCCTTTCGCATGTACGTCGGATTTTCGACTACCAGCATTTTACCACCTTGCTTCTCAGAAAAGAATATTGGGCCGCCAGGCAGGGGAGGATGCCAGTCCAGCACTGTGGCTGCGGATTCGAGCATGCCTGACTTGCCTGAGTTTTCGAGTTCATCACGATATTCATTCAGTATTACTTCCGACTTCCTGGTAAATTCCTTTACCCGCTCATCTCTTTCCTCCTGTTCAGTTTTGTAACCTGCGAGATAATAGTCAACGGACGACTTCAATCTTTTTGGATCCTTGCCGAAATCTTTTTCAAATTTTTCAAGGTTCTTTTTCTTTTCTTCTTCCTGTTCCTTTAGTGAACGCAGAGGCCTATCCATCATTTGTTTTATTGCATCATTCATCATTTGAGTCAAATGAACAATACTATGGTCAAGATATTGTTTACGGGTCACGGGAATATAGGGCAACATTCCTTTGCGATGGATCAGGATACTTCGTGTGCTTGACGAAAGCGGGTTATAAGCTATTTCATAACCCTTCCAGGTTCCGTGGACCGGCAATCGCATTCCTACCGGCCGGCCATTAATCATCATACAAGATCCGGCAGCTACAGCCGCGAAGTGATCTAAACTGTTTATCGTAACCTGCAGACCGGCAGACGTTACACCAGGATAGCCTCCAACTATTTCATTCTTGTTGTCATAGTTACAGAGGTAATTATAGATCCATACACTATAGTAGTTGTCAGCAACGGGGATTCCCTGCAGAGTTGTGTAGTGCCTGATTATGCCGTCACGTGTCTTATCAGTTGTCACTTTTCCTCCAAATGTGTTGTTCCTGATTACACGATGCCAGCCAAGGTCTTTCCCAAGAGGCTCCGGGTAGAGTGCGACTATCATTTTGTGGATTTCATCCAATCGTTTCATCATTTCTGACAGTGAACCTAATTTATTCTCGAATAAAAGATCTCCGTTGTTAACCCAACGACCTTTATGATTGTGGGCCATTTCGTCTTTGCAAGGCCCATTGGTCTTGGTTGCTTTACTGTTTTGAGCAAGACCAAAAGCGGGAAACGCCGCTAACAAAAGGACGATGATCTGCTTTTTCATTGTTTCTTAATAATTAATTTAATTAATAAGCCCTTTATAGCGGAGCCGACAACATTCCAGATCCAGCGACTATCAATAGAAGATTCGATTAAATCGGTGTCAGCAAGGGCAGTACCTTCTTTATTCAATTGTAATTTGAGGCTGATCAAATTTCCCCAATTGTAAAATTCAATTGAATATTGCGAAAGGTCTTTCGCTTCCGCTATTAAAGGACCTTTTACATAATTGGTTGTTACCGGTTCATTCCAGTCATAGAAAAATCTATTTGGGCCGCCAAGCGAGTTATAATTTTATAAATTCCACTCTCCGGTTATTGGCTTTACCCGCAGAAGTTTCATTTTTATCAATCGGCTCGCTTTCACCTTTACCATCAGTTTCCAGCCTGCTTTCATCAATGCTGAATTCTTTTGCCAGTGCCGCCTTTACAGAAGCAGCTCTTCGCTTGGAGAGATCAAGGTTATCTGCGTCTTTACCATCTGCATCGGTATGACCAACAATTTTTACTTTCAGATCAGTATATTCTTTCAGCACACTGGCCATTTCTTTTAATGTGCCGTAAGATTCAGGTTTGATATTGGCGCTATTCACATCAAATAGAATTCCATGAGTCCCGGCACGAACTCGCCTCTGCTGGTAATCCATAGCCAGCGTCCCGGTTTCCCTTCAACTGTTACCACTTCACCGGAAGCGGTTGTATTCCATCCTGCAGGAAAATCACCAATAGTGCCAGTTGAGAAATCCTCAAATCCTATAATTTTTTCACCTGGGACAAAATCATATTTGCTGAAAGTGGTAATGCTTGCAGGCAGAGCAGTCTCCTTCTTTACCGTGTCGGGAGAAGCAGTTGCACCGGTTGTTTCCGTGCTGCTGTTGTCTCCGCTTGTTTTCTTTTCTACAGCGGGCTCTGTTGTTTTATCAATAGATTTGTCAACTTTTTCACCGGCTTTATTGGCAGCTTTTTGTTTGGCCCTGTCCAGTATACCTTTTAATTGTGCAGTACTGCAAAATGTAGCGGCAAGGAGGCATACAATTAAAAATGTTTTTTTCATCTAAGTCAAGTTTATTTCGGAAAAAAAGAATGCATAAAAAATATTTTTTCATTTAATCGGTTATGTGGCAGTAAATGTCACACTGGCTCCGGTACAAATCGTATTTCCCGGGTTGGCAGCAATATGTACTGACGGAGCGACAGCTGCTGTCACCGTCATCGTGATCTCATTCGAAGTAGCAGTGATTGGATTGGCACAGGCCAGTGATGAAGTCATCACGCAGGTTACCTTGGCGCCGTTAGTTAGTGCAGCGTTCTGATAAGTATTCGACTGTTAGTGCCGACATTGGCTCCATTCAATTTCCACTGATAAGATGGTGTTAGTACCGCCATTGGTTGGCGTAGCGGTAAAGGTTACATTCGTTCCGTTGCAAATCGTATTACCAGGATTGGCGGCAATGGTAACTGATGGAGCAACAGCCGCAGTCAACGCCATCGTGATCTCATTCGAAGTAGCAGTGATTGGATTGGCACAGGCCAGTGATGAAGTCATCACGCAGGTTACCTTGGCGCCGTTAGTTAGTGCAGCATTCTGATAAGTATTGCTGTTGGTGCCGACATTGGCTCCATTCAATTTCCATTGATAAGATGGTGTTGCTCCGCCATTGGTTGGTGTAGCAGTGAATGTGACACTCGAACCGGCGCAAATCGATATTTCCCGGGTTTGCAACAATAAGTACTGACGGAGCAACTGTTGATGTCACCGCCATTGTGATCTCATTCGAAGTAGCAGTGGTTGGATTGGCACAGGCCAGCGATGAAGTCATCACGCAGGTTATCTTAGCGCCGTTAGCGAATGCAGCGTTCTGATAAGTATTGCTGTTAGTGCCGACATTGGCTCCATTCAATTTCCATTGATAAGATGGCGTTACTCCGCCATTGGTTGGTGTAGCATTGAATGTGACACTCGTACCCGCACAAATCGTATTGCCCGGATTGGCGGCAATGGTTACCGACGGAGCAACAGTCGTAGTCACTGTCATCGTGATCTCATTCGATGTGGCCGTGGTTGGATTGGCACAGGCCAGCGATGAAGTCATCACGCAGGTTATCTTGGCGCCGTTAGCTAAAGCAGCATTCTGATAAGTATTGCTGTTAGTGCCGACATTGGCTCCATTCAATTTCCACTGATAAGATGGTGTTGCTCCGCCATTGGTTGGTGTGGCAGTGAATGTGACACTCGTACCGGCGCAAATCGTATTGCCCGGGTTGGCAGCAATAAGTTACCGACGGAGCAACTGTTGACTGTCACCGCCATTGTGATCTCATTCGAAGTAGCAGTGATTGGATTAGCACAGGCAAGCGATGAAGTCATCACGCAGGTTATCTTGGCGCCGTTAGCTAGTGCAGCATTCTGATAAGTGTTGCTGTTAGTGCCTACATTGGTTCCATTCAATTTCCATTGATAAGATGGAGTTGCTCCGCCATTGATTGGGGTGGCCGTAAATGTTACACTGCTTCCGGCACAAATCGCATTCCGGCCGAATTGGCTGCAATGCTCACTGACGGCGCGACAGCTGTTGTCACTGCCATCGTGATCTCATTTGATGTGGCCGTGGTTGGATTGGCACAGGCCAGTGATGATATTAGTGGCAATACCGGAACCGCTGATAAAGAAACCAAATACATCGTTGAACTCACTGCCAACAAACTCATTGTATTCGTCCGACGCAAACACATACTGGAATGATATCTTATTGGTGTTGGATACAATATCAAATGAAACTATACTGGCATCATACCCCGTAGTATCAGTTAAACGAGCCAGCAGCAGAGTGTCACCGGGAAGACCGTTTTCAGTCGTGAAGCCACTGAAAGTATTGGGCATGTTTACATTTTGAATACTGCCTGAAGTTAATATCAACCCGCTTTCGATGCCAACTACAGAAGTTCCGCATGAAAAACTGCCATATATATCGGAAGTGGCCGGAAGGTTTGTTTGAATGTTTGAAACGGTTATTCCGTTTCCGACCAACGATTGTATAATTTGTGCAAGCGTATTATTGGAAGCATTGGCCGGCGTCAAAGTAAAATCACATAAGGTACCGTTGGGTCTCAGCAATCGGCTATTGGGTTTGAAGTTGGTTGGATACGACCGGCCGCTTTTATCAACACTTATTGCTTTTCTTTTTTCAAGAATTTGCTGCCGCGACTGAGATGACTGGGCGAGTAGCACGCCTTTATGCATCCCAATTGAAATGAGAAGCAATACAAGCATTTTGATGAGGCTGCTTCCAATTGAAAATGTTGAAACTTGAATGCCCGGGGTGGAAGTGTTAGTGCTCATATTACCAGTTTAATTGATTGAATAATTTTTCGCACAGGGGATAACTCGGGCTTTCGTTCGGGATAGAAAAAATGAAGGATTATTAAAATTAGCCAGAGACTGAAAGCAGGCCAATAGATAAAAAGTCAGTATTTGCTATAACGAATGTTTATAGAAAGAGGGAGTGTCAGTTTCTGTCAAAATATTTATTTACAGCTTCGGTGCGGTTCTGTACATGCAGCTTTTCATAAATATTATGAATGTGCTGACGCACGGTACCATGACCGATATGCAGACGATCTGCAATTTCTTTATATAATAAACCATCGGCGAGTAGCTGTAATACTTCGTTCTCCCTTTCGGATAGAATTTCCTTTTTTGTCTTAACTCTTTCATGAAAGAAAATATTTACCAGTTTACGGGCGATATTACTACTCATGGGTGATCCACCATTGTTCAGCTCTTTTATACTTTCCAGGATACGATAGGGTTCTGTTCTTTTTAGCAAATAACTGCTGGCCCCGGCCTGCAGGGCCTGCAATATTTTGTCGTCGGTTTCATACACCGTAAACATCATGAATTGGGTTCCCGGGCATTTTCCCTTTATGATCTTTATACATTCAATACCACTCATGCCCGGCAGATTTATATCCATGATCACGATATCAGGCGATAATACAGGAAGTTTTTCAATAGCAGATTCAGCGGTATCAAAATTTTCCATCATCAATAATTCCTTGTCTGAATTTACCAGCTCAGCCAGGCCTTTTCTTACCTCTGCAAGATCTTCAACTATTGAAACTTTTATAGGCATGCTGCGTTAAAATTAACGTGATTGACTTCTATTTACAATAGGACGAACGTTATAGAGGAATGACGTAAGCATTACTTTTGTTCCTTGTTCATTGACGAAATTGACGTCTCCATTTATATCTCTTCATGCGGTTCCTGAATGTTTTGTATACCGTTGCTGAAAGCCCTGATTGTTGTTCAAGTCAATTCCCTTTCCATTATCGTGGATAGTAATATTGATGGTATTGCCTAATTCCACGGAAAATTTTACACAAGAGGCGCCCGAATGTTTCACTATATTATGCAGGCATTCCTTAACAGAGAGGAAAATATTTCTGCGTGTTTCGCCAGCAATGAAAGTGCCGGGAAGTCCAAGGGGGGTATCGGCTTTACAAGTTATATTATGATTTGACAGGTATTCAATGGCATAAGACCTGCTATAGGCAACAAGGTCTGCCAGGGTATCATTTTTCTCATTCAGCGCCCATACTATTTCACCCATTTTCTCCGACATTTCATCAGAATAGTCTGTGATCTTTTCTAATTCTGTTTTAATCTCCTCCTCTTTCGGGTTTTTATTTTGGATAGATTGGATGATAAATTTTATTCTCGACAATCCTGCCCCCAGGTCGTCATGCATATCCGTAGCTATTCGGGTCCGTTCCCTTTCTATTGCCTGCTGTTTTTCAAATTCTAGTTTCTGTTGCCTGATCCGCAGATTTAAATACCATTTTGAAAGCAGCCATGCTACCAGTGCTATAAATGCCAGGGCAAACGCCTTAAAAAGGGTGGTTTGCCAAAAAGATTTTGCAATTTCTATTTCCAATACTTTAGTATAGGGACTTATTTTACCCTGGTTATCCAGCACCCGTAACATAAACAAATATGTGCCCGATGGTACTTTACTATAGCGGGTATATTTGGTGGCGCCACTTTTTATCCAATTTTCATCATATCCCTCAAGTTTGTATTCAAAATTGCATTGATCAGCGTGAAAAAATGAGACTGAAGAAAAGTCAAAAGCAAAAGTGCTTTGTTTTGAACTCAGGTGTATGGTTTTTATTTCATTGGGATTTCCATGCATAGTGTCTAATATATCATTAATATATAAAGCAGTGCGCTGAACTCTGGGCGCACTAGCTATAAATTGAACATCTGACGGGAAAAATGACACCAGGCCATTCGAGGTTCCGGCAACCCACCTGCCCGTACTATCAACACCCAATGCAGATTGTGTAAAGTCATTTGCCGGCAACCCATCCTCCATGTTAAATGTCTGGCTTCGCTTCATATTTTGGTCATAACAGTAAAGTCCTTTTTCACCGAATAGCCAAAACTTTTCATCCTTGCCTGAAAAAGCTGCTGATGCTAATAAAAGGAAGCCTTTCGTCAAATGTATTTTTTTCAAGTACCAGGCTATTTGTATTGATATGGTAGAGTCCGTCATCGCTGGCAATATATAGCAGGGAATCGTTTTCGTAATTGAAGAATTGATTTACTTCAGGCATGAAGTCAATTGTTTTGATAAGCTCAAATCGATCTTTTTTTAGTATTGTTGCCTTTCCACGCCGACATTTCTTTTTTAGAAATGTGTGAAGCAAAGGAGGCGCTTTTTGTATTTGTATAACTAATACCATTGCCAAAACTACCACACCAAAGATTTCCTATTTTGTCCAGATAGAGTGAAACAATATTATCACTGCAAATGGTAAATGGATCAAACTTGTCATTCCTGAAATTGTTAAGGAACTGGTTTGTTTTGGTATCAAACAAATAAATGCCATCCGGGCCACTGCCTCCCCAAAGTTGACCTTTATCAGATATAACTGCATATCTTAATTCTCTTACGATTTGACCTTGCCATGAATCGAACAGTTGATATTTATTCAGTAGGGGATTTAGTTTAACGAGGCCTTTATTTGTGGATAGCCACACCGTTGAATCATTTTGCTGCAATGCATGAAGTACTACCAGTTCCGGTTCTTGATGCTTCTTGTTTTTCCCATCGAAGAATGTTTCTTCTTTAATTAGTGTATTCTCTTTGTAAACCTGGTGAATTGTTCCTTTATCGTAAGCTGACCAAATATGTACGGATTGGCCTGGAAGGCTTTTATATAATGAAGCATGATTGGCATTAAGCCCCGCAATAAATGTTGTGATCCCGGAATTTGTGTTTAACGAACGCATGGCTTTTGTTTTCGTATCAAGAAACCACAGTTCATTAACTTTGATAAAGCCTAAGGCTACACAATAAGTGTTTTCCTTTTCCCCATTGTCTCTGTCAACACCAAAATGCGTGAAAGAAAATGAGGAGCGATTAAAACGGTCAATACCGTTTTCGTTACCGATCCAAACCTGTTGCGATGAATCTTCAAGGATGCTTGTTATAAAAGTTCCGGCTATTGAGGATTTAATTTGAGGGTTGTGTAAAAAATTCATGGCCCTGTTTCCATCGTGAAGCGTAACACCGTTATGAGTACCAAACCACATATAACCACGGCTGTCTTCTAAAAATCGATAAACAATATTTTGGGTTAACCCATTTTGTACATTAAGATGCTTGAAATTGTAGCGGGGTTGTGAAGATTGGGATCTTAGATCAATACCGGTAAAATGGATAATGATGAGTATTGTCCAAAAAATATGACCTGCCCGGGAGATCATTGCTGCTGGTTTCTTCTATAAATATAAGCAATTGGTGCAAGGGAGCTGGTAACCAAACGGTATTGGTCATTGCAATAACCACCTTTATCAATTTAGATTTATTTATTGAAAACGAAAAAGGTTTTAGCTGAAATCTAAGGTTGATATAAAGCTACAATGACAATAATAAAGCTTTGATTAACTCAAATAGTCAAAACCTCAACCCATTTAAACCCGGCTTATTATTCAAAACATAAGAGTTGGTGCCAGGAACCTGAAACCATTCTGCAAAAAAATCTGGTCTTCAGTAATTTATTTTTTGATCCATTTTAAGATCAAAATCTCGAAAACAATAGTATTGCAGGTACCGCTTTATATCACGGCAGTAATATTCAACGCCCTTATTATTCGTCTATTTAATATCTTCCCCGGAAAATTTTAATATTCCTGTTTTTCATATAAAGATTCGTTTTCGCCATAGTCATCTTCTTTTAACATATATATTCTATCCCTCCAGCCGGTGCCGGCATGGTTCACTTTTTCGAATCTGAATTTTACTGCTTGCACATTATTACTTCCGAGTGGCGTCAAACTTATCTGGTTTTTTGTAATGGAATATCTGCCATCTCCTTCAAATGCATAGGCTGTGTTGTGAATGTAAACATTATACAGGTCGGAAGTTGTAGTTGAAGAAACAATGGATCCTCTATATTTGTAATTTCCATTGGCGGCAAATACATAATCACCCGATACAACCCCGCTTTCATCCACTTTCCACCATCCAACAATTCTTTTTGAAGCGTCTTCTTCGTAGCTGCTGGAATATGCAGCATTTTTTACTGCAAAACTGTTAAGGAATCTTCGCCATGTATTGTATTTCTTATAACAATCATCGTGACCCAGCATAGTGCTGTTGTGCCGTACAGAAATGATTACAATTTTGTCTCCTGCTTTAACAACCATCGCGGCACCTTCCTCAAGATTATACCGGCCATCGGCCCCTGTCCCCGCCATCGTCGCTTCCTTCATAAAATATTCCTGTCCTTTTGGTAAAATACCTTTTGCAAGGGTAAATTTTTTATCTCCGGTATTTTGATAACTCCAACCGTTATACATAAGTTCGAAAACAGTATTTGCATCCTGTTCTAAATTTCCTGAGGAAGGCTGTGGTTCAAGAATACGGATCTGGCAACCCGATTGCATATTTTGAATGAGAAAATGATCTTTATTTTTCTGCAATTGCCATTTATCGGGGGCAATAAAATCATAATCGTTCAGCCCGAAATTTCTACTCATAGATATTTGATTTTATAATCAAATATTTCTTCCGGCAAGTCCTGGTGAAAGAAATGAAGGATGCAAAAAACCAGACATTGAATTATGGGAAGATTTACTTATGTTTTTTATTTTGCATGTTGTGCTGCAGGAAAACTCACCATCCAGTTAATACCAAACTTATCAGTAAACATTCCAAAATAATCGCCCCAGAACATATTGGCCATTGGCATTGTTACCTGGCCTCCGGCAGAAAGACCTGCGAATAAGCGGTCAGCCTCTTCGGTGGAGGAGGCAGTAATAGAAATGGAAAAATTATTTCCTGCCTGGTAGTTGGATGCCCATTCACCTCCGGTATCACTACCCATGATTATGGTTTCTTTGCTTACAGGAAGTGACACATGCATGATTCTTTCTCCCATTGCTGCATCCACTGCTTTGCCATCTGGTGAAGGAGGCATGTCTTTAAACCGTCCGATAAACGGGAACTCTCCGCCGAATACAGATTTGTAAAAAGTAAATGCTTCTTCGCAATTACCATTAAAGGTGAGGTACACATTTACAGTTGCCATTATTGAAAATTTAAAGGTGAGAAAATAATTAGCGGTGTGTATTTTAATTATTTAGTTTTTGTTGCCTTAGGTTTCAGCGTTTTCGCATAAGCATAGCTGAAGCCGAACCATTTCATTATTTCCTTAGTATTCCTAAATAGATTTTCCGGAACCGTTACATACTCTTTCAGTATTGTTCCCTTCGTTTCAAACAAGCCTGTTTTATATTTCTTACAGAAATCTGTTCTTTCTTTTTCAGGTAGCCGGATTCCGCAGAATCCATTTTTATCAAGAAAGGAAAACATATTTCCATTAAGAGATGTGTAAGGCATCGATGCTCCCTTTCGTTCAATAGCCGGAATGCCTGCAATCAACTTATCATATAAATCTATTTTTTCCCGGGGCGGAAGAATGGGAGAATTTTTTTTAGTAGCCATATTCGCTCCATTATTTTTTAAAGAGCTCTCATCCTGTTATTCCTTGGATTGTGCTCTACCTCTGCAAGTCCCAAGGCTTCCATTAAGGGGGGAATATACATTCCAAACCTTCCGCGAAACCCTTTTTTTAAACCATACCATCCGCCTGCAGGATTTTTTGGTGAACGACCCCAGGCTTCCACCGTTCCTTCCTTGGCTGGCTTTTGTTCGTCAGCACTACCCAGTTCCATCCAATCACCATGTTTTTTCAACATCGCCTGCAAATCATTAAGGCATCGGGCATCATAATGCAAAACCGTTTTGCCTACTGTGCATACCAATATTTCTTTACCATCTTTCACATCCTTGTGCATGGTAAATTCAGATGTGCCGGGAGGAGTCTTTAATTGCCAAGGAGATTCTTTTGTGCCGTTTCCTTTTACTTTTTGAGCAGCCATTGTTCCAGGATTTAAGTAATAAAATATTGCCTTGATAAATTTATTTCATATTCCCGGAATCTATAAAATTAAAAATCCCGCTTCGGGCGGGATTTCTGCAGCATTATTTTTTGATTATTGCAAAATCTGGATATTCACTTTATCCTTCATCATATCTCTTACTGCTTCGGCAATAGCCTGTGCATCATAACCACACTGGCGGTGGAGTTCCTTTGGAGTGCCATGTTCAATAACTATATCCGGGATTCCCAATCTTTTCACTTCATTTTTATATTGATGCAATGACATAAATTCAAGAACGGCGCTACCAATTCCTCCTTCAATACAGCCATCCTCAACCGTAATTATTTTTTCAAATCCCGATAAGGCTTCATGCAATAATTCTTCATCCAATGGCTTGGCAAAACGCATATCATAATGAGCAGGGTGTGATCCCATCATTTTTTAATTCACGGATAGCCGCGGCGGCAAAATTTCCGGGGTGACCAAAGGAAAGAATAGCAATATCTTTTCCGTCTTTTATTTTTCTTCCTCTTCCAATTTCAATTTCTTTCATTTCTGTTTTCCATCCACCTTTTCCGGCGAGATCGGGCATCACACCTTCTCCTCTCGGATAGCGGATAACAAAAGGTTGTTTGGTAGAATCCAACTGGGCTGTATACATCAGGTTGCGCAATTCACTCTCATTCATAGGTGCACTTACGATCATATTGGGTATACAACGCATATAGGCAATATCATAAGCGCCATGATGGGTGGGTCCGTCATCACCTACCAGGCCGGCACGGTCCAGACAAAATATAACCGGCAATTTTTGAATGGCAACATCATGGACTACCTGGTCATAAGCTCTCTGCATAAAAGAAGAATAGATATTGCAAAACACTTTCATGCCCTGTGTAGCCATTCCTGCACTTACGGTTACTGCATGTTGTTCAGCTATACCTACATCAAATGCCCTGTTCGGCATTTTTTCCATCATGTATTTTAAAGAAGAGCCGGAAGGCATGGCCGGAGTAATACCGAATATTTTTTCATTCTTTTCTGCCAGTTCTATAATTGTATGCCCAAATACATCCTGGTATTTTGGAGGTTGAGGCAGGTCGAATTTTTTCTTTTGAATTTCACCGGTTATTTTATCAAACAAACCGGGTGCATGCCATTTGGTTTGATCTTTTTCCGCCAGGGCATATCCTTTTCCTTTTACGGTCACAATATGCAGGATTTTAGGTCCGGGAATTCCACGAAGATCGTTCAGTGTATCAACCAGTTTAGCTACATTATGTCCGTCAATAGGACCAAAATACCGCAAGCTTTAAGGCCTCAAATAAATTAGCGCTGCTGCTCACCATTCCTTTTATTCCCTCTGCTAATTTATGACCCATAGCCCGGCTGAAATTTTTACCGACAGGCAGTTTACCCAGCAATTTCCACACATCATCCTTTACTTTATTATAAGTTGGCGATGTGGTAATATCGGTAAGATATTCTTTCAGCGCACCCACATTGGGATCAATGCCCATATTATTATCATTCAGAATGATGAGCATATCCGTATCTGCAACACCGGCATGATTCATTCCTTCAAAAGCAAGTCCGGCTGTCATAGCGCCATCACCAATAATGGCCACACATTTTCTGTCCGTTTCACCTTTGTACTTGGCTGCCATGGCCATGCCCAATGCCGCCGAAATAGAAGTGGAAGAATGGCCAACCCCAAAAGTATCATACTCACTTTCGCTTCGTTTGGGAAAACCGCTAAGGCCATTGTATTTTCTGTTGGTAAGCAAAATTATCACGCCGGCCCGTTAAAATCTTATGTCCATATGCCTGGTGGCCAACATCCCATACCAATTGGTCATAAGGTGTATTGTAAACATAATGTAAGGCGGTAGTTAATTCCACTACACCAAGACTTGCACCAAAATGCCCTCCATGCACACTCACTACATCAATGATATATTGTCGTAATTCATCACAAACCTGGTGCAATTTTTCCCGCGGAAGTTTTTTGAGGTCGGCAGGAGAATCAATCGTTTTTAATAATGGTCCGGGTATTATTTCCATTCGGTGGTTTTTGAAGGGTGTAAAAGTAATATTTTATTTCCAGCCCCTGTTTAATGAGGCCTTAACAAATAATTTAATTGTTGCTTAGTCTCTGGCATAATACCGGCCAAAGTCCCTTCTGTAAAACTTATTTTCCACTGGTATATTTACCGGACTGCTGTGAAGGCAAAATGGTTAGATTTGTCGTTTATGCGGATTGGTAACTCCAGATATTGGGTATTTCAGCTGATTGGATGGGGATCCTTTGCCCTTATCAATACTTTTTTCGCCTTTTCTTTTGATAAGCTTACGCCTGATTTTTTTAAAAGACTGGGCGTTTTTTTGCTTTTGGGAATTTTTTTTTCTCACCTGATGCGGAATGTCATCATCCGGTTTGGATTGCTGCAAAAAAATCTGAATACACAAATTCTTCAATTCTTTCTGATCACTTTTTTTCTTGCCTTGCTGGTCTCATACATCAGCGTGGAAGCTTTGATCGGTTTTAATCTTATAAAACAAGACGAAGTTGCTTTGCTTGAAAGAACCGGATGTAAGTTATTGGGTCAGTAAGTTGTTGCTGGTATTGAGCAGTGCTTTTTCATACTTCATCCTTTTCTTTATCTGGAGCCTGATATATTTTGTTTATCATTATGTAGCCAAAAGCCGAAAGCAGCAAATGGATACTCTGCAATTGGAATCCCTGGTGAAGGAGCTGGAATTAAAAACGATTAAGGCGCATATCAACCCACATTTTATTTTTAATTCGTTGAACAGTATCAGGGCCCTGGTAGATGAAAATCCTGAAAGAGCAAGAAAGGCAATTACAGAATTAAGTAATATCCTTCGAAGCAGTATGCAGGCAGATAAATCAGAAGCCGTGGCCTTTGAAAAAGAATTATTTATAGTAAAAGATTACCTGGCTCTGGAGAATATGCGGTTTGAGGACAGGTTGAAAATTGAGTACCAGGATCGATGAAAATACATTGGCCCTGCCCGTTCCCCCGATGATGTTGCAAACGCTGGTAGAAAATGCCATAAAACATGGTATCAGCAAACAAATACTGGGTGGCGTGGTAAGAATCATATCTACGATAAAAAATAATTTTCATGAACTGTCTGTGCAGAATACCGGCTACCTGAATGGGCATGTATCCGGCGAAGGTTTTGGCCTCTCAAGTACTACAGACCGGCTCAATCTTTTATACGGAAATAAAGCTAAATTTGAAATAAAGCAGGCATCACCAACTCTTGTTGAAGCAAAAGTGCTGATACCCGTTGAAGCCGATTATTAAAACCATTCACATGAGAGCAATTATTATTGATGACGAACGCCTGGCCAGGGCTGAATTAAGAAAACTATTGCAGGATTTTCCCGAAGTAGAAGTAATAGATGAAGCGGCCAATGCCGAAGAAGGCGTGGCCAAAATAGAAAGCCAGCAACCAGATCTTATTTTCCTGGATATTCAAATGCCCGGCAAAACAGGTTTTGATATGCTCTCCGAACTGGAACGATCACCATAGGTAATTTTCACTACAGCTTACGATGAATTTGCATTAAAAGCATTTGAGGTAAATGCGCTGGATTATTTGTTAAAACCGATAGAACCCAAACGACTGGCAGATGCTATTCACAAATTACAGCATGCCGAAAACAGAGGAACCAAGAACATCGGAAGAATTTGTCCAATAACAGTGTTCTGAGTGAAAATGACCAGGTATTTGTAAAAGATGGTGAACGCTGCTGGTTTGTAAAATTGAGTGAGATCCGGCTGTTTGAAAGTGTGGGCAATTATGCCAAAGTTTTCTTTGGTACCAATAAGCCGCTGATATTAAAATCGCTGAATGCACTGGAAGAAAGACTGGATGAAAAATTTTTCTTCCGTGCCAACCGGAAACATATCGTCAACCTCCGCATGATCGAAAAAATAGAACCCTATTTCAATGGCGGTTTATTACTGGAATTAAAAGGAGGCGAAAAAATAGAAGTGAGCAGGAGACAAACCGTGAAGTTTAAGGAGATGATGAGTTTGTAAATGTAATTATGGATTCAGATAAGGGTTTATTCAACAAATTTTATTTACTATCATGAAGAGACTTTTTGTTACGGGGTTATTGTTATCAATAACCTTTTTTTTATTTGCGCAGGAAAAAAAACAGGTTATCAATTCAACGGAAGCTGAGCCGGATTGAACAGTTCCTTGGCTTCGGATGAAATGAGGGGCCGGAAAATATTCAGCCCGGAAATAGATAAAGCCGCTGATTTTATTGGCGCTGAATTTAAAAAGGCAGGTTTGAAACCCTGGGATACCAACAACCAGTTTCGCCAGGAATTTGCAATGGTTAGCCCAAAGCAAACCAGCCTGGTTACGAGTTTCAATAAAAAAACGGTCGATCCTTCGAAAGTTGGTTGTGATTACCTCTATGCCAGAATTAACTATTACCCAATCCTCAGGCTATGAATCAGTAAAAATAAAAGCAGGTGATAATATTTTTCAGAAAGCAATGGGTTATGCCGGTGACGGAAAAAATTACCTGGTATGGGTAGACAGCAGTTTTCAAAAAAACTTTTCAAGATTAAATTTTTTAAAGCAGGGCATTTTTAAAACGGATAAAAGCCTGGTATTTATTCTGGAGAATGAACCGCCCTCAGAGTTTATAATAACGGCAAAGCATGAAATAAAAGAACAAAAGCTGGCGAATGTAGTGGGTATATTGCCGGGAAAAGCCAGGAAGGATGAGTATGTGATCTTCTCCGGTCACTACGATCATATAGGTGTTGGCAAAGCGGTAAATGGTGATTCCATTTTTAATGGTGCCAATGATGATGCTGCAGGTACTACAGCCGTTATCCTGCTTGCCAACATATTTGCTTCTGTAAAAAATAATGAACGAACGCTGGTATTTGTTGCCTTTACTGCCGAAGAAGTGGGTGGCTTTGGTTCACAATATTTTTCCAAACAATTTGCCTGCCGATAAAGTAATGGCGATGTTCAATATTGAAATGATAGGAACAGAAAGTAAATGGGGAAAGAATTCAGCCTATATCACTGGGTTATGAAAAAACGGATATGGGTACCATATTGCAAAAAAACCTGCAAGGAACCGGTTTTACTTTTCATCCTGATCCCTATCCTGAGCAGAATTTATTCTATCGTTCGGATAATGCTACACTGGCTAAACTCGGTGTACCCGCCCATACCATTTCCACTTCAAAAATGGATAGTGAACCCAATTATCATAAAGTAAGTGATGAAGTAGAAACACTGGACATGGAAAATATGGCCATGATCATCCAATCCATTGCACTGAGTGCAAAAACAATTGTTGGCGGAAAGGATACACCTTCGAGGGTAAAAAAAGAAGATCTGAAGTAAACTTATTGCCTCTTCTATAAAATGTATGCGGGTAATTTTTATCAAAAGCTAGAATGACTTACCCGGCAAGGGGATAGAAAAAATATCGCCAGATCCTAACTTAAACTTTAACCGCCACTGAATGCACGGCATCACTCATCTCTTTAATCAGCGACGCATCTTTTTCAATAGCATTGCCCACCACGATTACATCGGCACCGGCTTTGCAATTCAGGTAGGCTTTTTCCGGATCGAGTAATACCGCCACCGATAATAAGCGGGGAAGAAATATTTTTTGCCACCGCTTCAATCATACTTTCGGTAATTGGCCTTTTGGCGCCACTGCCGGCATCCATATAAATTAATTTCATTCCCAGCATTTCGCCGGCCATAGCCGTACACATAGCGATTTCATTTTTATCCGCCGGCACAGGCAAAGCATTGCTGATATAAGAAACAGTAGTGGGAGCACCGCCATCAATAACAATATAACCGGTAGACATGATCTCAAGCCGCTTTGCCGGACAAAAGGAGCTGACACCACATGCTGGCCGATCAATAATTCCGGATTACGGCCGGATATCAATGATAAATATAAAAGCGCATCGGCATATTTGCTGATCTGGCGAAGGGCTGCCGGGAAAAAGGATAACCGGGATAGAGCAGTTTTGTTTGATATGCTGCACACATTCATCCAGGTGATTGGAAATAACCAGGCTGCCACCTACCAGCAAGTAATCTACTTTAGCTGTAACGATAAATCCGATCAATTCGTCCAGCATGGGTTTATTAACCTTATCGGGGTCAATGAGTACGGCAAAAGATTTTTTTCCCTGCTTTTTCTTTTCTGTCAATGATTGATAAATAACTGACTTCATCCGGTACCGGTTGGTTAACTGCAAAAATGCAAAAAGTTTTTGGCTTTTAAACGAGTTAATTTACAAAGCATTTACGCTATTATAAATAGGGTGTAGATTTTTAATATGTAAATAAGGAATAGCTTGTGAAATACGATTTCCTTTCACAATCTCAGATAGCCTGCTAACTGCCAAACATGATTGTTTGTAAAAACCTTATTCCTTCCCGCTGATATATTGATTAAGGTAACCGGTCTCCAGGTCAAACGATTGTATTTAGCCGGTATCCGATAGCCAGGTAAAGCCCGGTTCTGGTCAAAGATTTTACCATTTACATTGGCCGTATTGCCAATATTGACGAAATACTTCATTTTGTAATGCTGCAAAGAATCCCTTTGGTAAATGTTTCTTGTTTTTGCAAGCGGAAGCACATTCCTGATAAAATAACGGAATCGATTGGCATAAAAAGAACCGTCATTTTTTAATTCATTGTTTACGATGATGCTTTTTGAAATAAAACGTTGTTCCAGCCGGAAGCGATGACTGACAAAAATGTTCTTTAATTTATGATTGATACACTAACTGCTCCCAAATGCGATGTTCCGGGGCATAACCGCTGATACCACTTATCACCCGGCGATTATGGATAAATGCATATCCGGCAGTTGCTGTTATTTTTTTGGATACATGAAAATTCAATCCTGACCGGAGCAATAAAGTTTGCGTATGTTTTAATTCATCAGAACTTCTCCATTGTATATCCGCATGAATACTTGTTTTCTTTCCGGTTTTAAAAGTATTGAATGATGCCAGCCACCCTGAAAATTGTGATTGTGCATTTAAAAAACTGCAGGAATAAATAGCAGACGCAATGGTTAAAAATATCTTTTTCATAATTGCAAAAGAAACAAAAATCGCTGTTGTTAAAAATTTTAATTCCATCAGAATATATATAATGTCCGCCGATGAATAAATTTCTGGAAACCTAAGATGCCATTTTCCAAAAATGATATATCAGATCTTAAAAATATAATGTGCAAAAATCATCTAACGCAACACCATAAAGAATTCTGGCTTTACCAATGTCTCTTTTCCACACAATGTGAATATTTGATGGTTGAAAATTGATCAGCAAAAAATATTTTCGTAATTGCCTTCCCACCTAAGGCTATTTTAATCTATCCGGAACCCATATAATTTTTAAGTTATGGCTAATAAAAAGCAGGCATCCGCCAATAGCGGTTTGCAGTTTCGTCGTCGTTATACAAACGAAAAGCTGAATGTATTTGATCTGTTCGAATACGATTACCGTACTTCTGTCATCCGAAATCCTTCTGGTGAAATCGTGTTTGAAATGAATAATGTGGAAGTGCCGAAACAATGGAGCCAGATTGCTACAGATATTTTAGCTCAAAAATATTTTCGCAAAGCAGGTGTGCCACAGGCGATGGCAGCCTGGGCAGGGAAACTTCTGCCAAACAAGTAGCGCATCGCCTGGCCAATTGCTGGAGGGTATGGGGAGAGAAGTATGGTTATTTCGCTTCTGCAAAAGATGCACAGGTTTTTTATGAAGAATTGGTGTACAGTATACTCAACCAGATGTGTGTGCCTAACTCACCGCAATGGTTCAATACCGGTTTGTATGAAAGCTATGGCATCAAAGGCAAACCACAGGGTCATTATTATGTTGATCCAGCTGATGGTGAATTAAAAAAATCTACTTCTGCTTATGAACGTCCGCAACCACATGCCTGTTTTATCTTAAGTGTAGATGATGACCTGGTAAATGATGGTGGCATCATGGACCTTTGGGTACGAGAAGCAAGGATATTTAAATATGGTTCCGGTGTTGGAACCAATTATTCAAATCTGCGTGGTGAAAATGAAAAATTAAGCGGTGGTGGTACATCCAGCGGGTTGATGAGTTTTTTGAAAATCGGTGATCGTGCTGCTGGTGCTATCAAAAGCGGTGGTACTACCCGTCGTGCTGCCAAAATGGTTTGTCTCGATCTGGATCATCCGGAAATCGTTGAATTCATAAACTGGAAAGTAGAAGAAGAAAAGAAAGTAGGCGGCCTTGATCGCTGCAGGTTATGCTTCCGATTATGAAGGTGAAGCATACAGAACAGTAAGCGGTCAAAATTCCAATAACTCAGTTCGCATTCCTAATTCATTTTTTGATAAATTGAAAAATGAATGAAGATTGGGAATTGACAGCCCGCATGGATGGAAGGGTAATGAAAAAAATTCCTGCAAAAGAATTGTGGAACCAGATTGCTTATGCCGCATGGCGTTGTGCTGATCCCGGTACACAATACAATACCACGATCAATGAATGGCATACCTGCCCGGAAGGTGGTGAGATAAGGGCATCCAATCCCTGCAGTGAGTATATGTTCCTGGATAATACCGCCTGCAACCTGGCATCAGCCAACCTGATGAAGTTTTTTGATACGGAGAAAAATCATTTTGATGTAGAAGGATATGAATATAATTGCCGCCTATGGACAGTAGTACTGGAAATATCTGTATTGATGGCGCAGTTCCCTTCAAAAGAAGTAGCGCAATTAAGCTATGAATACAGAACACTTGGTTTGGGTTATGCTAACCTCGGTACCATGCTGATGGTGAGCGGTATTCCTTATGACAGTGAAGAGGCAAGAGCAATTGCCGGCGCTATCACTGCTATCATGACGGGTACTGCTTACAAAACATCTGCAGAAATGGCGAAATGCATTGGGTGCTTTTCCCCGTTATGAAGAAAACAAGGAGCATATGATGCGTGTAATGCGCAATCATCGCCTGGCTGCTTATGATGCGGATGAATATGAAAAACTGAGTCTGAAACCCCATGGGATTAAATGCCAGAACATTGTCCTGATTATTTGTTGAAAGCTGCCTGCAAAGCATGGGATGATGCAGTAGAACTGGGTGAAAAATATGGTTACCGCAATGCACAGGCAACAGTAATTGCTCCAACAGGTACCATCGGCTTGGTAATGGATTGTGATACTACCGGTGTAGAACCTGATTTTGCATTGGTGAAATTCAAAAAATTATCCGGTGGTGGTTATTTCAAGATCATCAACCAATCTGTACCTGCGGCGTTGAAAAATCTGGGATACAGTGAAAAGGAAACAGATGCCATCATTAAATATGCAGTAGGATCTGCTTCATTTGCCGGTGCACCATTTATCAATCACCAGACGTTAAGTGAAAAAGGATTTATCGCTGAAGAGATCAAACGACTGGATGCGGCAGTGGCGACAGCATTTGAAATTGGATTTGTTTTTAATAAATATACGTTAGGTGAAGAGTGTTTACAGCGGCTCGGCTTTACGCCTGAGCAATACAATGATTTTGAATGGAGCCTGCTGGAAGCACTTGGATTTACTGACGAGCAGATTGAAGCCGCCAACGATTATGTATGCGGTACCATGATGCTCGAAGGTGCCCCACTTCTGAAAGAAGAACATTTGCCCGTTTTTGACTGTGCCAACAAATGCGGAAAGAAAAGGCCAGCGTTATATCCATGCGCATGGCCATATCCGCATGATGGGTGCCACACAACCTTTTATCAGTGGTGCCATTTCCAAAACGATCAACCTGCCAAATGAAGCCAGTAGTTGAAGAAATCGCAGATTCCTATTTGCTGAGCTGGGAGCTGGGATTGAAAGCCTGTGCCTTGTATCGTGACGGTTCCAAACTTTCTCAGCCGCTCAGCACCAAATCAGATAAAAAGAAAAGCGAGGGTAAAAATGAAGACAGTAAATCAGCAGAACTAACAAGTGACGGAAGAGCTGACAGCATCTGCAGAATCCAATATTGTTGATTTGGCAAACTCACTGTTGAGAGTTGCTGGAAGAAGTACAAAAAAGAGTACAATCTTCTCCCGATACAAAATTGAAAAGAAAACTGGCAAGTATTGTTGAGCGTCGTTCACTTACCTGCCAAAGCGCCGTGGCTTTACACAAAAAGCAAAGATCAACGGACAGGCTATTTTTCTTCGTACCGGTGAATATGGTGATGGTACATTGGGTGAAATCTTTATTGATATGGCAAAAGAAGGAGCTACCATGCGCAGCATGATGAACTGTTTTGCCATTTCTATTTCCATCGGTATGCAATATGGTGTACCGCTGGAAGAGTTTGTTGACAAATTTGCTTTTACCAAATTTGATCCTTCTGGTTTTGTAGAACATCCGAATATCAAATCAACCACTTCCATTGTTGACTTTATTTTCCGTGTATTAGGTTATGAATACCTGGGCAGAACAGATCTGGTGCATGTACTGGACAAACCAGAAGTATTGAATACAGGAGCAGATGATTGGGATGATGTGCCTTCGGGTCTTGAATATGGAAAATTGCCGGAGCTGTCCAGTGTTCGCATTACCCGTTCATCTTCCCCAACTCAAAAAAGTCAAACTGCTCAAAATAAAAAAACAGATAGCGGTATGGATGCGGTAAATGCTGCGGCAAAGAATATGCAGAGTGATGCACCGGCCTGTAATGTATGCGGACACATCATGATGCGAAGCGGCACTTGTTATAAATGTTTGAATTGTGGCAACCAGGGAGGTTGCAGTTAAACAAAAAAAACTAAATACATTATTCAAAAAAAACCAGGACGGAAAAACCACCATAAAAAAAGTACCCATCATGATCCCATCTTCAGAAATAGATGGGATTTTTTTTTATTAAAATAGAATCAAATAAAAACCCGGCTATCGTAGCTATAATTCTCCCTGAATTCTTTTGGCGTACAACCCTTTTTCTTTTTAAACAAGCGATTGAAATTGGAAATGTTATTAAACCCGCAGTTATATGCCACTTCTGCCACAGCTTGCGTGGTGTCAATCAATAATCTGGAAGCATGCCCAAGACGCATTTCAAGCAGGCTGTCCATAAAGCTAATGCCGGTCCGTGCTTTAAAAAACCGGCTAAAGGAAACATCCGTCATATTAGCGAGTTTGGACACTTCATTTAAAGAAATGGGCTTATGAAAACTCTGGTTCATATATTCTATTGTCCTTTCTATCCGCCGGCTGTTATAGGAAAATTCTACATTATTAAAAGTGGCATTGGATAAGGTGTGCATGTTGCGGGAAATAGAAAGATCATGAAGGATGGACATTAATTCAAGCACAGAATCAAAACCTTGTTTCTGACTTAAAATTACTAACCGGGGAGTTATTTGTTCAATGGTTTGCTTTGAGAATTGAATACCCTTCGCTGACTTTTCAAGCATGTTGCGGATGAAACTGAGCTGGTTCCTTTTCAAAAATTTCTCATCGAACAGGTCCTTGTGAAATTGAATGGTGATTTCCCTTATTTCTTTGGATTGGCAATTAAAAGTTTGCCAAACATGAGGCAGGTTGGAGCCGATCAGTATAAGTTCAAGGTCATCTATTTCACCAATATGGTCGCCAACTACCCGCTTCGCCCCTTTTGCATTCATGATAAAGTTCAATTCCAGTTCTTCATGACTATGCAATGGAAAATCAAATTCGGTCTTAACCCGGGTAAAAATAGTAAAACAGTCACTACTGGTTAAAGGAGTGATTTCCCGCAAAATATTCTTCGGCATACTAATCGATTAGAGTATCAAAATTATAATATTTAAGATAAAATAGTATTGTTTTTTATGTGTTACCCCTTAATCAATATTTTATAGGGCGGATATGAATTCCAAATAATATTGGATTTAATGAATTAAAGTTTTCATCATTATAAGGTAAAATAGTATTAGTTATAGGAAGCTGTCTTTGGTTTCTTTGTACAAACATTTAGCTTTATGAGAAAAAATTCGCTCTCCAGGGCGTTTGTACTTTTTCTGTGCACTCTGCCTTTCTCTTTCTTATTAGCCCAGGACCGAAAAATATCGGGTACAATCACCGATGATTTAGGTAAGCCCCTTGCTGGTGCTACCATAAGCCTAAAGAAAAATCCAAGCCTGGCTACTGCTACTAACAGTAACGGTCAATATTCCCTGGCAATTCCCTCCGGACCAGCCATCCTGGTTATTTCATATGTGGGTATGGACAATATGGAAGTGAATGTGGGAGGAAAAACAGCAATTGATGTGGCTTTAAAGTCGACCTCTTCAGCCTTATCCGAAGTAGTAGTAGTAGGATATGGCAAGTCAAAACGGGCTAACCTTACCACTGCACAAACTTCTATTTCCTCAAAAGAAATTGAAAAAACGGTAAACACTACGGTAGAGCAGGCCATTCAGGGACGCGCAGCCGGTGTTTATGTAACCCAGAATTCAGGTCAGCCCGGTGGTGGTATTTCTGTCAATATCCGTGGTATCAGTTCTATCAATGGAAATACAGAGCCTCTTTATGTTATTGACGGAGTTCAGATACAGGGAGGTGGATCCGCTAATTCTTCAAACCCTCTTGCCGGATTAAATCCAGCTGATATTGAAGATATGCAGATATTGCAAGGGCCATCAGCAACCGCCATTTATGGTTGCAGGGGAACTAACGGAGTTATCCTTATTACCACCAAACGTGGTAAAGCAGGTGATGCTAAAATAAATTACGGCGGTCAATATAATATACAAACGCCTCCTAAACGGGTTTCTATTATGAATCTGCCGCAATATGCTCAAATGGTAATAGATTATAAGGCTATTGCAGGTGGAACGGTAAGGGAAGAATTGTTGGATCCTTCTATTTTGGGACCAGGTACTGACTGGCAAAATGAATTATTTAATAATGCTGCGATGCAAAAACACCAGCTTAGCCTGAGCGGTGGAAATAATACTACTACTTATTATATGTCCGGTGAATATTTAAAGCAGGATGGTGTTGCTGTAGGTTCCGGTTTTGACAGGTATAGTTTCAGGGTAAACCTGGATAATAAACCCAGGGAATGGATAACACTGGGAGCAAACCTGAGTTTCAACCAAACCAACGAAAGCCTGACCACCAGCCAGGAAAATGTTATTTCAAGAGCTATCCAACTGAGCCCTGAAGTTCCGGTAAAAAATCTAAATGGATCATGGGGTGGTGGTGATCTTACCAATCCTGCACACCAGTTTGCACCGGTAAACCCGATTGCTATATCACAAATTTCAACCAATAAGAATACAAGGCGACAATTTTTGGGAGGTTTGAATGCCGCATTTAATATTACTGAAGGACTTGTTTTCAGAACTTCCTTCAATACGAATGTGGGATATTTCAATTCTACTTATTATATGCCCACCTATGCTATTGGCTGGGCAATCAATCCAATTGCCAATTTATCAAATGGTACCAGCCAGAATTCCTATTGGAACTGGAACCAGTTATTGAATACAATAAACAATTTGGCAAGCACAATATTGGTTTAATGGCGAGCCATGAAGCGCAGGCTTCCAACTGGAAGAATGTTGGTGCCTCCCGGGCAGGATTTCTTACCAATAATATTTTTGATCTGAATGCAGGTAATTCCGCTTCTGCCACCAATTCGGGTGGTTCGGGTGAATGGGGTATGGAATCCTACCTGGGAAGAGTTAATTACAATTATGATAACCGTTACCTTCTAACCGGTACTATTCGCAGAGATGGATCAGTAAACTTTGGACCGGAAAACAGATGGGGTACTTTTCCTTCTGTTTCAGCAGCATGGAGAGTAACCCAGGAAGAATTTTTTAATGTGCCGTTTATAAGTGAATTGAAACTAAGATTTGAAACAGGTCTTACCGGTAACCAGGGGGGCGGTAATTCAGCCATTTATTCTCCCTTGAGTGCTGGTGCTACCGCTGGGGCACAGGATTTTTGCCTTCCGTTTATCCCAATCCAAAACTACAATGGGAAGAAACAAAGACAAATAATATTGGTATCAACCTTGGCTTACTTAAAAACAGAATTTCATTAGAATTTGACTATTATGTAAAGAATACGGATAACCTCATTATGCCTGCCGGTTTACCCTGGTATATGGGCACAGCAGGAACAGGCTCAGTAGCACCTCCTACGGTTAATGCCGGTTCCTTAAAAACAAAAGGATGGAGTTTTACCATCAACACTACCAATGTTAGCACAAAGGATTTCAAATGGGAAACCAATCTTAACCTGTCCAACTTTAAAACAGTGATAAAAAGTTTGAATTCAGACCAGGCTTTTTTTGAACGCAGTTCCTGGTGGCTAAACCAGGCAGATCCCTGGACACAGCGTTCTGCTATTGGTTTGCAGCCATGGTTATTCCGTGGTTATATAGAAGAAGGCATTTTCCAGTCAGTTGATGAAATAGACAAAAGTGCTGTTCCGGTTGATAACAATGGAAACAGGTATCCCACTTCACCCACTGCAGGTATCTGGGTTGGTGATGTAAAATTCAAAGACATTAATGGTGATGGAAAGATTGATGTAAATGATAAAACTTATATAGGCAATCCATGGCCAAAATTGTTTGGTGGATTTACCAATTCATTTTCCTATAAAGGATTTGATCTGAGCATACTGATCACCGGAACTTATGGCAACGATATTTATAATTTTATAGCATGGGAAAATTCTAATCCTAACAATATTAACCTGGGCCGGAATTTATAGAAACATGCCCTGGATTATGCTAAGCTAACTACGGATGCCAGTGGCAATCCTGTAATAGCCAATCCCGGAACAGATGTGGCCAGGTTTATTTCGGGTGCTGATGTTAACGGCAATTTTGCACGACAAACAAGCAAATGGGTAGAAGATGGATCTTTCGTCAGGCTGAAAAATATTTCCTTATCGTACAACCTGCCAGCTTCATTGCTATCAAAAATTAAATTGGTGAAAGGTGTACGGGCTACGGTAGGTGCTCAAAATCTGGCTACCATAACCGGTTACTCCGGCTTTGATCCGGAAGTAGGTGCTTATGTAGGCAGGGATGCTTCCACCAGTAACCAGGCTATCGGCCTTGACTATGGCCGTTATCCGCTGACACCAATTTATACATTTAGCCTGAATGTTAACTTTTAAAGATTCTAAAATGAAAATGATAAATTATAAATATTACCTGGTTGGTTTATTATTACCAATCACATTGTTTACATCCTGTAAAAAAGATTTCCTGGAAAAGCCGCCGACGGATGCCATTGTAGATGCCAGATTTTATAAAACAGATGAACAGGTACTGGCCGGTACCGGTTCTTTATACAACCGTGTTTGGTTTGATTATAATGATAAAGCTTCTTACAACCTCGGTGATTTCAGATCAGGTACTACCTTCTCGGCTTATAATGACAGGGGTAATGTATTGTTTAATACCACCGCTGAAAACGGGGAAAACAATGCGGCCTGGCGGGCCTTCTTCAATGTGGTTGCCCAGTCAAACCTGACCATCATCAATATAAATAAGCATGCAGGTGAAGGCGTTTCTCCTGCTATCAAAAAAATGGCTATTGCTGAAGCAAGTTTTATGCGGGCACTGGCTTATCGCTACCTGGTCATGAACTGGGGCGAGGTACCGGTAATAGAAAATAACCTTGAATATTTAAATGATACTACCCTGCAAAGGAATACCATACCCAGTGTATGGCGATTTATTACTCGTGAAATGAGGGCAGTGGTGACTGACTTGCCAGAAACTCCCATTCAGCCGGGCAGAATTACCAGCTGGTCTGCAGAAGGAATGTTAGCCCGGTTTTACCTTACCCGTGCTGGAGTTGAAGCTACTGGTGGTCAGCGGTAAGCAGGAATATTTGGACAGTGCCAAGTATTATGCTCAGCGGGTAATTACTAATAGCGGAGCGCAGCTTCTTCCCAATTACGAAGATTTGTTTAAATACCCCTACGATAATAATAAAGAATCATTATTTGAATTGCAGTGGGTATTCCAACCGGGATCATGGGGCGTACAAAACAGTATGCCAGCCTACCTGAATTTTAGTCCGGACATTGCCAATGGTGATGGATGGGGAGGTGATAAAGGAGCTACCTGGTGGATGCTAAAACAATATGAAGGTTTTGATGTGCTGGCTGATACGCTGATCAGGGGAAGAACGATTGATCAACGATTAAAAGCAACATACATGTTGCCGGGTGCAGTTTATCCCGAAATCACCCAAACAGTAAATGGGGTGGACCAGAGCCTGGTATTTCCTTATGTCAACAACGACGTGAATTTTGCAAGCATTAAGAAATGGGTTGTCGGCAAGTCAAAAGATCTTGGAGGGCAAGCCAGGCAGCAGAATTATCCGAACAATACGTATATGATGCGTTTGGCAGAAATGTATCTTATTTATGCTGAAGCCACTTTAGGGAATGGAGCTTCAACGTACTGATGCAACCGTGGTTGATTATTTCAACAAGGTGCATACAAGGGCCGGCCTGCCACCTTTTACAATTACAGATCCGGTCAGCGGAGCACCTACACCACTAACATTTGATCACATTTTTAAGGAGCGCATGCTGGAGTTTGCAATGGAAAGTATAGCCTGGTATGACTTTGTTAGTCTGCACTATTATAATCCAACGAAAGCATATTCAATATTGAATAGCCAGGACAGGGGTTTTTATAAGATCACACCTGATGTATTTCCAAACCCTACTTCATGGACTATAAGGAAAACGCCATGGGCTAACAATGAAAGGATGATCAATGCTAATGCAGGAAATTTCCGCTTACCTATTCCTTCGGCTGAGATAAGCCTGGCTCCTAACCTGAAAAAACCTGCGGTTGAGTATCCATAAGAATTTTAAAAATAATTTTTATAAAAATGTTTTGTCAAATGAAGTCAATAAATATATACGCAATGTTCCTGTTCATGCTGGTTATGACGGGCTCATTTCTTTCGTGTACAAAAGATAATAATGATGGTGAACCCCGCATTAAATATGTAAGGATCACTAATCCTTCTTCATCCGATTCATTATTGGTAGGTGCCAGCCAGGGAAGACTTATAGCGATGATGGGCGAAAACCTGGGAAATGTAACCGAAGCATGGTTCAATGACAGGCAGGCCAGTTTAAACCCAACTTATATTACGAACACAACAATCATTGTTCGGGTTCCTGCTCCCATTCCGCTTATGATCAATAATAAGCTGCAGACTGGTTTTCAGTAACGGCAAGGAATTACTTCATGATTTTGAAGTTCAGATTAGCAAACCAGTTGTTAGCAGCATGGTTAGCGAATATGTAAATGAAGGAAGTATTGCAATAATACGAGGTAATTTTTTTTATGAACCGCTTAAGGTAACTTTTGAAGGCGGGGTTACCGGAGAGATTGTGACTTTAACCGATCAGCAAATTGATGTAAGAGTACCCGCAGGTGCACAACCTGGACAAATAAAAGTGACAACCAATTTTGGTGAAACAAAATCTGAGTTCTGGTTTCGTGATAACAGGAATATTTTTATCAGCAGCGATCCTTATGAGGGTTGGTGGAATTCTAATTATGTTGTTACTACTCCCGGTCCTTCTGACCCTCCTAAAATCAATGGAAATTATATCCGGTATAAAAAGTTTACGGGTGCCTGGAGTTGGAATGAAGTTGCCGGAGGGCCCGCTTCTGCAATGCCTAACCATAGTAAAAATATTCCGGATGCCGCCATTCTAAAACCGGAAGACTTTAACCTGAAGTTTGAGGTAAATACATTGAAACCTTATAGTGCAAGTATTATCCGTATAAATGCAGGCTTAAGTTCTGAAGATAATAATGCTTATCAATGGAAACCTCCCTATGATACAAAAGGTCAGTGGCAAACAGTTATTATTCCTTTTGAAGAGGTAGTGGCGAGTTATGCAGTAAAACCGGCTGTGAATCCAAACGGTTACTGGACCCGGTTATTGATCCAGGGTCCTGGTGATCTGGATGCAGATATCAGTTTTGATAATTTCAGGATCGTTCCTAAGATTAGTAAATAATTATTTTCTAAAGAATTTATAATTGATAAAGATGAATAAAATTATTAACGGATGGTTGCTTTCCACTTTTTGCCTGGTGCTCACTTTAGGATCAGTAACCTCATGTAAAAAAAATAACGATGTTGATTCAAGCCGGATTCAATTACTGAGTTTTGGTCCCACCGGATCAAAGCATGGTGACACTTTGCGCTTTGTTGGTGTAAACCTTAACCAGGTTACGGCAATTGAATTTACCGGCGGACCAGCTGCGGTTGTAAATCAAAAAGATTTTAAACAACAAACATCTGAACTCATTCTTTTGATTGTACCTGCGGCAGCAGAGAAAGGTGTAGTTACTTTAAAAACTTCATCGGGTGATATCATTTCAAAAACGCAATTCAACCTGGATGTTACTACATCCGTATCCGCGATGACTGCCGAAGCTCGTCCGGGGGAAAACGTTACCATCACCGGTAATTTTCTTAACTGGGTAAAGAGTATCACTTTCGCCAAGGATATAACAGTTCAGACTTTTGTCAGTAAATCTCTTACCCAGATTGTAGTAAAGGTTCCTGAAAATGCTCAAACCGGGCCATTGGTACTTACCTATGGAGGCACCGATTCTTCCGAAGTTGAAACGGCTGATACCTTAAAAGTTACTTTACCTGTAGCTGCTTCGTTTTCTCCAAACCCGGTAAAACATCAGACAAATGTTACGATCACCGGAACAAATCTTGACCTGGCAAAGAAATTATTTTTTACAGGTGTTTCAACAGCGCTAACAACATTTGTGAGCCAGTCTGCTACAGAACTAGTGGTGAATGTACCGGCAGGAGCAAAAAAAGGAAAAATAACATTGGAAGCGGCATCGGGAGTTACAACCTTGTCTTCAACTGAAATGGATGTGGTTTTGCCAGCAGTTACTACCATGGCACCTAACCCGATTGATCCCGGAGCGGATCTTACAGTGACAGGAACAAACCTTGACCTGGTAACTTCCATCGCTTTTGATAATGCTCCTCCTGTTACAAGTTTTATAAGCCATTCAGCTACACAGATTGTAGTTAAAGTTCCAAACGGGGTATTAAGAGGAAAAATCAGTTTGGCAGTGCTTAACTCAACACTTACGGTACAGTCGAACGATATTTTAGAAATAAACGGTAGTGTGCCACCTCCTACAATGTCGTTCCCTATTTATAACGACGCCGTTACTTCCAACTGGAATGGTTGGATTGGTGGTGGATGGGGCGGAACATCCAACAGGGATAATACTGCACCTGTTAGGGAAGGAACGAAATCAGTTAAGATCGATTATGTGGGTGGTTATGGTTCTCCATTACAACTGGGTGGAGCCAATATTAATTTATCGCCGTACACTTCATTTAAAATTTCAATTTATGGCGGTCCGGGTACAACAGGAAAAAGAATTAATATAGGAATAAATGGTGGTGATTCTTATACCATCAACCTGGTTGAAGGTAAATGGACTGATTATTCAATTCCTGTTTCAACACTTACAAGTGCAGCCGCATTAACTGAAATATGGGTAAAGGAATATAGTGGTTCCGGCGGATTTACTATTTATGTTGATGCCCTGGGTTTAAATTGATTTATATACACATAAACCAGGAACCTGGCTCTGTACAATTTTTTTAAACGAAGCCAGGTTATTTCTGAACGATCATTATAAGCCGCCAATGAAAAAGATTTTACTATCTCTTTTTACGTTATTTGTTGTTGCTGCAAATATTCTATCTGCATCGAGGGCTGATGCGCAGGATTTACCCATTGATAAGAAAGCAACTAAAGAAACGATCAATCTTTATCGAAACTTGAAAAAGCTTTCTGAAAAGGGATTTATGTTTGGTCACCAGGATGCACTTGCTTATGGTGTAGGATGGCAATATGAAAAAGAAAGGAGTGATATTAAAGATGTAACAGGAGATCACCCCGCTGTCTACGGTTGGGAATTAGGCAACCTGGAATTAGATCACCTGGTCAATCTCGATAGTGTGCCTTTTGTACGAATGAAACAAATGATCCGGGAAGGATATAGCCAGGGCGGAGTGATTACCATCAGCTGGCATCTGAATAATCCATTAACCGGCAAAACCGCCTGGCACCCGGCTGAGGGAACCATGAAAGCTATTTTACCCGGTGGCGAAAAACACGAACTATATAAAGAATGGCTGAATAAAGTAGCGTCCTTCTTAAACGATTTGAAAGGAAACAAAGGCGAATTCATCCCTGTTATTTTTCGCCCTTTTCATGAATTAAATGGCAGCTGGTTTTGGTGGGGTGGTAAAAACAGCACTGCAGAAGAATTGAAAAATCTCTGGCAGTTTACTGTATCGTATTTGCGTGACGAAAAAAAATTACATCATCTTTTATACGCTTATAATACGGATCGCTTTTCTTCAAGAGAGGAATACCTCGATAAATATCCGGGAGATGAATGGGTAGATCTTATCGGATTTGATATTTATCAGCGCAATAGTTCCAATGATCAGTTTATAGCAGATATAGATAAAATGCTTTCCCTGCTTGCAGGGATGGCTAAAGAAAAAAACAAGATCTCTGCTCTTACTGAATTTGGAGGTAATCTGAAAGATAACGACTGGTGGACGGATACATTTCTAAAAGGAATTGGCAAGCATCATATTGCCTATGTATTAGGATGGCGAAATGCCGGCGCTAAACCAGGTGGCATGTTCGAAGCTTATGTGCCGTACAAAGGCCACAGCGGCAATGACAATTTTATAAACTTTTATAAGACGGAACGAACCTTTTTCCAAAAGGATGTTTCTGCTATGAATTTGTATGGGAAGTAATCATGTATAACAGCATCAACGATAGGGTAAAATTCTTTATGAAAAATGTATACCGGCCACATCATAAACTGGCATTCCTGTTTTTCATTACTGCCATCTTATTCCTTATTTCCTGTAAAAAAAGTGTGGAAAGTAATCCGGTACCCGGAGGAACAGGCAATCCCCCACCGGTCAACCAGGATACGATACCTACTCTTTCAACTATACGAACCTGGCTGGTGGATAAAAATGCAACAGAACAAACTGTCGGCCTGTTTTACAATTTAAAAAAGATATCAAAAACAAAAATTCTTTTTGGTCACCAGGATGACACCAAACGGGGAGTAACCAATGCTTCTACTCAATGGGCCAATGAGCAACACCTGCCTGCTGTTTCCCGGGAGAAATCGGATGTAAAGGAAGTGACAGGTGTTTATCCGGCTGTATACGGCCACGATTTTATTCATATAGCCAATTTTGAATCCGGTAATTGGTATGATTATGAAAAAAAAATTGCAAAAGAGCTGACTATAGATGCTTATAACCGGGGAGGAATAAATACATATGCATGGCATTATTTTAACCCGGTATCAAAAGGCAGTTTTTATTGGAATGATTCACCTGTAGAAGCGGTAAGTAAAATTTTGCCCGGTGGAAGTCATCATGATATATTTAAAAATTCATTAAGCCAGGTAGCTTCATTTGCAAAAAGCCTGGTGGGTGCCGATGGTAAACTGGTGCCGGTCATTTTTCGTCCCTTTCATGAATTTGATGGCGGATGGTTTTGGTGGGGAGCAACACATTGCAGTGCGCCACAGTATAAAGACCTGTATAAATTTACTGTAACCTACCTGCGTGATTCTTTGCAGGTCAGGAATTTTCTCTATGCATGGTCACCAGATAAAAATTTTAATTCGCAAACACAATTTCTGGAACGTTATCCCGGCGATGAATTTGTTGACCTGGTTGGTTCAGATAATTATGGGGATCTTAATGGCTCTACTGCGGTAGGAGTAGCTTCCGGAAAATTGAAAATTGTTTCTGACTATGCAAAAAGTAAAAACAAAATAGCAGCATTGACAGAAACCGGTATGCAAAACCTGACCAAAACAGACTGGTATACTGAAACCTTATTGAAAGTTTTGCAGAATCAGCAACTGGAACTGGCTTATGTATTAGTTTGGGCCAATACCAGCAATGCCTTCTGGACTCCCTATGCAGGACATGCATCAGCTACAGATTTTAAAAATTTTAAAAGCAATCCATACCTGGTTTTTGCAGATAAGCTCCCGGATATGTATATAATAAAATAAAGAAGGGACGAGTGAATGGTGAAAACGAATGAAAGCTTTTTGAATAATTAGTCACTTCAGATCGAGCAGACATAAGAACAAGGTTGCCGGTTGATTCTTCTTCTGGCAACCATTTTTTTATTCTTATTTTAAAGGATGAAACTGGAAATATTAGACATATTAATACTGGTTGCCTACCTGGCAACAATGATCATTATTGGCTTTTGGGTTCGCAAAAAAGCAAGCGCCAATAAAGAAAGTTATTTGTTGGGAGGTAAATCATTACCCTGGTATTACCTGGGTCTTTCCAATGCATCCGGCATGTTTGATATATCGGGCACCATGTGGATGGTTACGCTGGCTTTTGTTTATGGCTTAAAAAGTTTATGGCTGCCCTGGCTCTGGCCGGTATTTAACCAGATTTTTTTGATGATGTACCTGGCTGTATGGCTTCGCCGTTCCAATGTTACTACCGGGGCAGAATGGATGCAAACCCGTTTTGGTTCGGGGCGGGGCTCCTCATTAGCACAGTGGGTAATCGTTGCTTTTGCTATCCTGAGCTGTCTTGGTTTCCTGGCTTATGGATTTGTGGGCCTTGGCAAGTTTGTTGTCATTTTTATTCCGTGGGAAGGCGTACAACCTTATATTCCTTTTTATGTAGCGCCTCAATATGTTCCGCATTTTTATGGAATTATTTTTACATTAATCTCTGTGATCTATGCTATTCTCGGTGGTATGAGAAGTATTGTGCTGGCAGATGTGGTACAATATATAATAATGACGATAGCTGCCATTGCTGTTGCAGGAATTGCCATGTTTAATTTATCTGGTCAAACTCTAAACGTGCCGGATGGTTGGTACAATCCTTTTTTCGGGAAAAACCTGGGACTTGACTGGAGTAATATTATCGCAGATGTAAATGAAAAAATAAAAAGTGATCAATACGATCCGTTCAGCATCTTTTTTACATTGATGTTGATTAAAGGCATACTCGCCAGCCTGGCCGGTCCTGCACCCAATTATGATATGCAGAAATTATTATCTACCCGTACTCCAAAGGATGCGGCAAAGATGAGTGGATTTGTATCATTGATCTTGTTGCCCACCCGTTACCTGATGATCATTGGCTTTGCTGTGTTGGGATTATTATATTTTGATCAATTGGATCTGAGAACAGCTGCCGGTGCTATAGATTTTGAAAGGATATTGCCTTCTTCTATCAACAATTTTGTACCCGTTGGTTTAATGGGTTTATTGCTTGCCGGTTTGCTGGCTGCGTTCATCGGCACATTTGCCGGTACGCTGAATGCGGCCCAGGCTTATATAGTCAATGATATATATCTTAAATACATAAACAAAAATGCCACTGGTGGCAAAGTAACACGGGTTAGCTACCTGGTCGGTATAATCGTAGTTTTTGTCAGCATCGTTATGGGTTTTTTTGCCGGCAATGTAAATGATATTTTGCAGTGGATCGTAGGTGCTTTATATGGAGGCTATATTGCGGCTAATGTGCTGAAGTGGCATTGGTGGCGGTTTAATGCCGGGGGATTTTTCTGGGGAATGGCCGTTGGAATTTTGGCAGCACTTGTATTTCCATATATATTTTCGGGTGTAGCTTTATATAGCTGGCCTTTATTGTTTTTAATTTCTTTTGCGGCCGCTATGATAGGTACATATGTAAGCAAACCTACCGAACCAGAAGTTCTTAAATCATTTTATAAAACAGTAAGGCCCTGGGGTTTTTGGAAACCCGTACATGCGATGGTGATTGCTGAAGATCCGTCTTTTCAACCCAACCGGCGGTTCAGGCTGGATATGTTCAATGTAGTATTGGGTATTATTGGTCAGTGCTGCCTTACCCTTTTACCCATGTATTTGGTATTATGGATGAAACTTCCCCTCCTATTAACTATAATTATTTTAAGCATCATCATCATGATATTAAAAAGAACATGGTGGGACAAATTGGAGGAGGATTGAACTTTAAAATTTAAGTGATGAAAAGGAATTTTGAAAAAAGATTGCGTGAGTTGCAGACTTCGCATCAAACCCTGATACACGATGCAAACGAAGAGGTGGATGAAAGTAACGGCGTGTACCAGCGATATATCAACCCGGTGTTAACAGCTAAACATACACCCATCTTTTGGAGGTATGATTTAAATCCTGACACCAATCCATATTTAATGGAACGCTTTGGTATCAATGCTGTTTTAAATGCAGGTGCTATAAAATTCAATGAGAAATATATCGTTGTTGCCCGGGTAGAGGGTAATGACAGGAAATCGTTTTTTGGAATAGCAGAAAGTGAGAATGGAATAGATAAGTTTCAGTTTTGGGATTATCCTTTGACCATGCCGGAAACGAACATCCCGGATACGAATGTTTATGATATGCGTTTGGTACAGCATGAAGATGGATGGATATATGGATTGTTCTGCACGGAAAGAAGAGATCCCAATGCTTCAGATGCTGATCAGTCTTCTGCCATTGCACAATGTGGCATTGCCCGTACCAAAGATTTGAAAACATGGGAAAGGCTTTCTGATCTTAAAACCAAATCTCCACAGCAACGTAATGTTGTTTTACATCCTGAGTTTGTAAATGGTAAATACGGATTTTATACCAGACCCCAGGACGGGTTTATTGATGCAGGTAAAGGTGGTGGTATTGCATTTGGCACCAGTAAATCTATAACCAACGCGGTTGTTGAAAAGGAAGTTATCATGGACAGTAAAGTATACCACACCGTTTACGAGGCGAAAAACGGAATGGGCCCGGCACCTCTTAAAACAGAACTTGGCTGGCTTCACCTGGCTCATGGGGTTCGTAATACCGCTGCCGGACTTCGTTATGTCTTATACTTATTCATGACAGATTTAAAAGATATTACCAAAGTTATTTATAAGCCCGGAGGTTATTTTATGGCTCCTGAAGGCGATGAGAGAACCGGTGATGTATCCAACGTATTATTCAGTAATGGATGGATATTGGATGAAGATGGAACCGTATTTATATATTATGCTTCATCGGATACCCGGTTGCACGTAGCTACCTCTTCATTGGATCAGTTACTGGACTATGTAATGAATACGCCACCCGACGGCTTCCGGTCTGCGGCCTCAGTGGAAACCCTGGTAAGTGTAATTGAAAAAAACAAATCGCTTCCAGGTCACAGTATTTCAACGTCAAGAAAAATGGTTTCAAAGTAAGATGGGATCCTACACATTATCACCGGTGATCACAGATCTCACAAAATTCAGGAACGAATTACAGCAGGAATTTCGTTCTATTCTTCATTACTGGATCAGCAATTCTGTAGATAACCAGTATGGCGGCTTTTTTGGAAAAATAGATAATGAAAATATAGTTGATACAGAAGCACCAAAAGGACTGGTGTTAAATGCCAGGATATTATGGACTTTTTCTGCTGCCTATGCATATACTACGGATGAAAATTATTTGAGAATAGCAGAAAGGGCTTTTGAATACCTGGTTGAAAAATTCAGGGACCCTGAATACGGAGGGTTTTATTGGTCCGTTGACAAAACCGGAAAAATTAAAGACGGAAAAAAACAAGTATATGGAATTGCATTTTGCATGTATGGGTTTTCTGAATATTATAAAATAACAAATAATCCCAAGGCGCTGGAGCAGGCCATTATTTGTTTTACATGTATCGAAGAGCACAGCTTTGATAAGAGGAGGGGAGGGTATCTTGAAGCATTTACAAGAGACTGGCAGCCTGTTAGCGATCTGCGTTTGAGCGCAAAAGATGCCAACGAAAAAAAGACAATGAATACCCACCTGCATGTACTGGAAGCATATGCTAACTTATACAAAGTATGGAAAGATGAAAAATTAAAATCAAGCATAAAAAAATTACTACAAAATTTTATTGATCATATTGTGAACAAGGATAGCGGGCATCTTCATTTATTTTTTGATGAGGATTGGAATGTAAAAGGAGATATTATTTCTTATGGTCACGATATAGAAGCTGCCTGGTTATTGCTTGAAGTGGCTGAAATAATTGAAGATGAAAACCTGGTGGGGGCTGTAAAAGGAATAGCTGTAAAGATTGCCGATGCCGCTTCGCGGGGATTGGATATTGACGGAGGTTTATGGTACGAAAAGGAGGATGGAAAATTGGTAAAAGAAAAACATTCATGGCCGCAAGCGGAAGCTATGGTTGGTTTTTTTAATGCCTGGCAAATAACAAATGATGAAAAATATCTGCAATATGTTTTAAACAACTGGCAATTTATTCAGCAATATATAATCGATAAAAAAAAGGGTGAATGGTTCTGGGGAGTGAACGCGGATCATACTGTGATGGAAGGTCAGGATAAAGCCGGATTCTGGAAATGTCCTTACCATAATACCAGGGCCTGCCTGGAACTCATCAAAAGAATTAATGAAACCATATAAAAGGATGTACCGGATATCAATAGTAATAGTATCAATTGTAGTTTTAAATGCCCATTGTAAAAAAAATACAAGTGCTGATCCGGTTCCCCCTACTCCTCCTGTTTTACAGGATACAACGATAACCCCGGGAATAGATCCGCTTACTGCAATACGATTGGTTTTTTTTTGGATGACTGGCAGCCAAAAAACTTTCAATCACCAGCATTTACTGAAACAAGTGTTCCGGCTATTTCGTCAATAACAGTTTTAGTTGATGCTACATCCATAATAACTAAAATACCATTATCTGTATTTGGACAAAACGCTGTTTGGTGGATGGGTCCGGTATCCAATGAACCTAAGTTTATTACACCCATTACCAATCTTCATCCGCATATCATTCGATTTCCCGGAGGCAGCACGAGTGACGTGTATTTTTGGAATGCGTTACAGGGTGAGAATCCTGCTGATGTACCGGCTTTGATAATGGATGAATTTGGAATTAAGAAAGCACCGGGTTATATTTATGGCAAATCGAATTATAACTGGCAATGTAACTTAGATGACTACTACGGCATGCTGCAGAAAACAAATAACAAGGGAATCATTACTATCAACTATGGATATGCAAGGTATGGTACCAGTGTGGATCCGGTAGCGGCAGCTGCCCATCTCGCAGCAGATTGGGTTCGGTATGATAATGGCCGAACAAAGTTATGGGAAATAGGCAATGAAAATTTTGGCAGCTGGGAATGGGGTTATCGTATTGATAAATCGGTAAATAAAGATGGCCAGCCTGAATTCATAACAGGCGCATTATATGCACAGCATTTCAAGGTGTTTGTTGATTCCATGAAAAAAGCAGCCACTGAAATTGGTAAGAAAATATATATCGGCGCGGTTGCTTATGATTCCCCGGCAGTTGAACCCTGGCTAACCAATACCGTTAAAACCTGGAACAGCGGAATGATGACAGGTATTAATAACAAAGCTGATTTTTTTGTTGTACATAATTATTTTACTCCCTACGATCAGAACTCCAATGCTTCTGTTGTATTCTCCTCTGCTGCGTCTGTACCTGAATCGATGATGAACTATATAACGCAGGCCTTGCAGGCAAATGGGGCCGCCATAAAACCTATAGTTATGGATGAATGGAATATGTGGGCAAAAGATTCGAAGCAACAGGTGTCAAATACCAGCGGTGTTTTTGCGGTTATAGTTTTGGGCGAGGCATTAAAAAATAAATATGGTATGGCTGCCCGATGGGATTTGTTGAATGGCTGGGACAATGGGAATGATCATGGAATGTTTAGCGCCGGCGATGAACCGGGCGTTGGAAAATGGCATCCACGCCCCAGCTTTTATTATACGTATTTTTTTCAAAAAATGCTGGGCGACCGCATGGTCAATTCAATCGTAACAGGCAGCAATACTATAAAAGCATATGCTTCTACTTTTTCATCCGGTGAAGTAAATGTAACCCTGGTTAATACTTCTGGTTCCCCTCAAAATGTAGAAGTGAAAATGAAAAATTTTTATAACGGCAAAAGATTTTATTGGTATAGTCTAGAAGGTGGCAGCGACAATGGTGAATTTTCAGGGAAGGTGCTTGTCAACGGAAGTGGGCCCACGTTAGCCGTAGGAGGTCCGGAGAATTATGCCACACTAAAGCCTTTTTCAGCCCTTACGCTAAATGGTATAAAAGTAATCGTTCCACCAAGAGGCATCATAACGATGACAATTGATAAAAAATAAAACAGCATGAAGCTTAATTGCCTAATTCCATTTGGCAACAAACAATAAAAATAAAAAAATGAACGATTATTTTATAAATAGAAAATGCCTGCAGCTGCACAGGTTAATTGTATTACTGATTGTATTTTATTTTTTACCCGTTGAAATGTTTGCGCAAACGAAACCTGCTATTCAATTAAACCAGGCAGGTTATTATCCGAAAGCCACTAAACTGGCATTTGTTACAGGTGAAGTTGAGGCCGGCCCCTTTTATGTAGTATCAACCAAAGGAAATGATACTGCTTTTCGCGGAACCCTGGGGGCACAAAAGCAATCAGCCCGGTCTTCCACTAAAACCCGGATGGCTGATTTTTCTTCATTGAAAAAAGCAGGTAATTATTTCCTGTTTGTAAAAGGAGTGGGCCAATCTTATTCATTTAGCATTAATGATAATATTCATCATGATGTAGCTGTAGCTACGCTCAAAGGTTTTTATTTCATTCGGTCTGATTTTCCACTGAGTGAAAAATATGCGGGTAAATGGGCCCGGCCTGCTGGTCATCATGATACAGAGGTTTATATTCATCCTTCTGCTGCCAGTGAAAAACGTGCGTCGGGTACCACAATATCCACTCCCGGAGGTTGGTACGATGCCGGGGATTATAATAAATACATGGTCAATTCGGGTATTACAATGGGTACTTTATTATCGGCATATGAAAATTTTGAAACGTATTTTAAAGCACTTCAAACTAACATTCCGGAAAGCAGTGATAACATACCGGATATTTTAAATGAAATTGTTTATAACCTGCGGTGGATGCTAACCATGCAGGACCCTGATGATGGAGGTGTCTATCATAAATGTACCAATGCTTCATTTGATGGAATGGTAATGCCCGGTATTACAAATGCACCGAGGTATGTGGTGCAAAAAGGAACAGCAGCCACACTTGATTTTGCAGCTGTAGCGGCACAGTCAGCACGAATATTAAAAAGGTATGAAAAAGATTTGCCCGGACTGTCCGATAGTTGCTTAAAAGCTGCTGTTAATGCCTGGCAATGGGCTGTTAAGAATCCGAAGTTGCTTTACGAGCAAAATAATATCAATAAAACATTTGATCCGGATATTACCACCGGAGCTTATGGCGACAGGCAAATTAGCGATGAATGGATGTGGGCTGCGGCAGAATTATTTGTAACAACAAAAAAGCAGGGTTATTTTGATACCGTATTGAGCAGAATGAAAGATCCCGTTACTCTTCCTTCCTGGAGTAATGTAGCTATGCTGGGATATTATTCCCTTATCAGCAATGCAACAGATTTGCCATCAAAGACAGGAACCCGGGTAAATCAAATGAGGGATAGTGTGATTCGGATGGCAGATGAATATACAGCGAATAGCACCCGCAGTGCTTTTGCCACTGTAATGGGTCAATCAGAAAAAGATTTTATCTGGGGAAGCAGTGCTGTTGCAGCAAACCAGGGAATTTTGCTGGTCAATGCTTATTTATTAACCAAAAACAAAAAGTATTGGGAAGGCGCCCTGAGTAATCTTGATTATTTATTGGGTCGAAACGCAACTGGTTATTCTTTTGTAACGGGTACCGGTACCAAATATCCAATGCACCCACATCATCGTCCTTCCGAAGCAGATGGTATAGATGAGCCTGTACCTGGTCTTTTATCCGGTGGGCCCAATCCAGGAAGACAGGATAAATGCAGGTATGAGTTTACTGAACCCGAAACGGCATTTACTGACCAGTCATGTTCTTATGCATCCAACGAGATTGCCATTAATTGGAATGCACCTATTGTTTATTTAGCCAATGCCATCGAAGCATTACATGCTAAGAACATAATGAACAAATAAATCAGATTAAAAGTGATTGATGATACAAAAGGAGCTGTAATTAAATATTAACTAATATTGAATAAAAAAATCATGAAATTAAAAAGTTTAATATTCGTTGGAATTTTATTTTCCATCATAGCCATGAAGCCAATGAAAAAAAATAAAATTATCTTTTTCGGCGACTCCATCACGCAGGCAGGAGTTAATAAGGGCGGATATATTGACAGGATACAAGATCATCTGAATCAAAAATCATTGCAAAAGCAATATGAACTTGTAGGCGCAGGAATTGGCGGAAATAAAGTATATGATCTTTATCTGCGGATGGAAGAAGATGTTCTTGCCAAAGATCCACAAACAGTATTAATATATGTTGGCATCAATGATGTATGGCATAAAACGACCTCCGGTACAGGAACCGACCTGGACAAATATGAAAAATTTTATGTGGCTCTGATTAAAAAGTTACAAGCTAAAAATATAAAAGTAGCCCTTTGCACTCCTAGTGTTATCGGGGAAAAGAAGGATAATACTAATCCGCAGGATAAGGATTTAAATACCTATTCTGATGTGATCAGGAGTCTGGCAGTAACTTATAGTTGTACATTGATTGATCTTCGTAAAGCCTTTCTCACATACGAGGAGGCTAATAATTCAGAGAATAAAGAATCTGGTCTTTTAACATCAGACCGGGTACACCTCACCGATGCTGGTAACCAACTGGTAGCTGATGAAATGATAAAAGGGCTGGCCATTAAATAATAGAATAGTAATCGCTGCTATTGCCGCTCAGATATTGATATCATCCGGATATTAACCAGCATAAGGAAATAGCCGAAGAATTGACGACATTTATCAGGAAGAAAATAAAATGGTGATCAATCGGTTTGGTTATTATATCAAAGCATCGGAACGTAAAAAATAAATAAAATGATATATACACCCTCACCCGACCGGTATAGCAAAATGATTTATAAACGCTGTGGTAAAAGCGGGATAATGTTACCAGCTATTTCACTTGGGCTATGGCACAACTTCGGTTCTGTTGATGATTTTGAAAATGGCCGGAGCATTATTCACCGTGGATTTGACCGGGGTATTACTCATTTTGACCTGGCCAATAATTATGGGCCGGAACCCGGATCAGCAGAAGAAAATTTTGGAAAAATTCTAAAACAGGATTTTGGAGGTAACCTTCGTGATGAATTAATTATTTCAACCAAAGCAGGTTATTTAATGTGGCCCGGCCCCTATGGAGAATGGGGTTCAAGGAAATATTTGTTATCCAGTCTTGATCAAAGCCTGCTACGCATGCAATTGGATTATGTCGATATTTTTTATTCGCACCGGCCTGATCCCGATACACCATTGGAGGAAACTATGATGGCATTAGATACTGCTGTTCGAAGCGGTAAAGCCCTTTATGCCGGAATTTCTAACTACCAGGCAGAAGAAGCAAAGAAAGCTATTGAGATATTGAAAGAATTGGGAACTCCCTGCCTCATTCATCAACCGAAGTACTCCATGTTTGAAAGGTGGGTTGAAGGAGGATTGCTTGATGTGTTGGAGGAGTATGGTGTGGGTTGTATCCCGTTTTCTCCATTAGCCCAGGGTATGCTGACCAACAAATATTTAAAAGGAATTCCTGCCGATTCCAGGGCTGCAAAATCGCATGGGTTTTTAAAAGAGTCTGAAATAACTGAAGAGCGTTTACAACAGATAAGAGAACTTAATGATATTGCAAATCAGCGTAGTCAATCATTAGCCCAAATGGCCCTGGCATGGTTGATGAAAGATAAACGAATTACAACCGTATTAATTGGCGCCAGCTCGGTAAAACAATTGGATGATAACTTGTCATGTTTGGACAATCTGAATTTTTCAACTGCTGAGTTGGATAAGATTGAAATGATATTAAGACGTTGACAAATGAACCTGATATTTTAGTTTACCAAAAAAAAGCTGATGACCCTGGATTTTATTTATAACCGGGTAAATTCATAGGTACCGGTATAATCAAAGGCCCATCCCGGTTAGCTTACAATAGATGGTACTATTTTATCTTTTTGCTTCATATAACGCACAAAAAAAGCAGGCACTGCATCAAACACGGTTGGTTTGTGGTAAATTTATTGCGTTAGTTAAAATTTGATATATGAACCGAAGAACTGCTATTCGTAATGCGATCATTTTTTCTGCCGGGGCCAGTTTATTGCCTTCCTGTATGCGGGGTGATAAAAGTTCGATTCCCTTAAAAAATATTTCCGTTTCTGGTTCGCAGGAAAAAATGCTGGCTGAATTATCTGAGGCCATACTTCCCAAAACAAGCAATTTTATCGGAGCAAAGGACCTGAAGGCCCATGAATTTGTACTGACCATGGTTGATGATTGTACTTCCCCCGAAGATCAAAAAGTATTCATGGAAGGAATGAAGGCTTTTGATAAACTTAGCCAAGATAAATCAGGACAGATATTTACCAGCTATACCCCGGAACAAAAGAAGGCTTTGCTTTCTGATTTGGAAAATAAAAAAGAGGTACCGGAAGAGGCTGTAAAATTTTATAATACTATTAAGCGATACACCGTGCAGAGTTTTACATCATCCAAAGATTATATGACAGGGATCAGGAAATATAAATTGGTACCAGGTCCCGATTTCAAAGGTTGTGTCCCCCTAGCAAGCGCTTAACACTACATTTTATTTTCCGAAATATTAATTGATGTATTGTTCCCTGCGTACCTGAAGAACTGACCCTATTTATTAGTTTCCTTTCGCAATCAGATGAAATGATTATTTAAAAACATGAACATCTTTTAACCAGGTGTTCTGATAAAACCTAAAACCTGTTTTATGGGAGATAACAATAATACTTTTGAAGCCATCGTGATTGGCAGCGGTATGAGTGGAGGCTGGGCAGCAAAGGAATTTTGTGAAAAAGGATTAAAGACCTTGTTGCTTGAGCGGGGCCGTGATGTAAAACATCTAAAAGATTATCCTACTACCAATATGCTGCCCTGGGAATTTAAACACCGTGGGCAAATACCTTATGAAATAGCCAAAGACAATCCGGTGATCACCCGATGTTATGCTTTTAAGGAAGATGCAATGCATTTTTTTGTAAAGGATACCGAACATCCTTACCTGCAGGAAAAACCTTTTGACTGGATACGTGGATACCAGGTAGGAGGAAAAAGTATTATGTGGGCAAGGCAAACACAACGCTGGAGTGATTTTGATTTTGAAGGTCCTGCCCGCGATGGTTTTGCAGTTGACTGGCCTATTCGTTACAAAGACATTGCACCCTGGTATAGTTATGTAGAAAAATTCGCCGGCATCAGTGGAAACAAAGATGGAATTGATACCCTACCTGATGGTGAATTTTTACCTCCATGGGAACTTACCTGTGTTGAAAATCATTTTAAAGATATTGTTTCAAAAGAATTATAAAGACCGTCATGTTATTTATGGCGCGGTTGCACATATAACCAAACCCGAACCGATACATATTGAACAGGGAAGGGGCAATGCCAGACAAGAAATTTATGCCAGCGGGGTTGTCCTTTTGGCGGTTATTTCAATGCCAACTCTACCACTATACCCTGGGCGCAGAAAACAGGTAACCTGACGATGCGAACACATGCAGTAGTTCATTCCATTATTTATGATGAAGCCAAAGGAAAAGCAACAGGTGTACGGGTCATTGATGCCAATACCAAACAAGCCACTGAATATTTTGCACCGGTGATTTTTGTAAATGCAGGAGCTGTTAATACCAACCTGATCTTGTTAAATTCCAATATCGAAACGTTTTCCTAATGGACTGGGTAATGATAATGGATTAATGGGAAAATATTTTGGCTTTCCATAATTACCGTGCAAGAATTTCGGCGCAGTATGAAGGCATGCTGGATAAGAAGACAGATGGGCGGTCGGGCGACCGGAGCCTATATTCCACGATTCAGAAATGTAAGAAAACAGGAAACTGATTTTCTTCGTGGATATGCTACTACATTTAATGCAGGGCGTTATAGTGGTGGAGGCAATCCTGAAGGTTTGTTTGGTGAAGAATCTAAAAATAAACTGATGGATACATCAGCTCCAATGGGCCCGTGGGGTGTAGGTTCGCAATGTATGGGTGAAACCATTCCTAAAGGAATCTAATTATGTGAACCTGGATAAGGATAAAAAAGATGAATGGGGAATGCCATTGATCAATTTTTCAGTTGCATTATGATGATAATGATGAAAAGATGATCAAAGGATTTTATGGAACAGTTTACGGAGATGTACAGCAAAGCAGGGTTTACTGATATAAAAGCCTACTGACAGTAAACAAGCTCCAGGTCTGGATATTCATGAAATGGGTGGCGTACGAATGGGTAAAGATCCAAAAACATCCTTGCTCAATGAATGGAACCAGATTGCATGCCTGTCCGAATGTATTTGTAACCGATGGCGCCTGTATGACATCTACCTCCACACAAAATCCATCGCTTACCTATATGGCGCTTACCGCAAGAGCTGCTAATCATGCAGTGGAGTTGTTAAAAAAAGGAGACCTGTAATTTCTATAAAACTTCGAAATATATTAAACTAAAATTTTTATAATGATCCTGTAAAAGCATACGCCACTCAAAGTCCGACTTCGCCGCTTAGCACCGTTTAATTTTGAAAGAAGAGATTTACGTCCTCATGATGTATTGATCGATATTTTGTTTTCAGGTGTTTGTCACAGCTGATCTACACCAGGCAAGAGATGAATGGGGCGGTTCTATTTACCCATGGTACCCGGTCATGAGATAGTGGGTAAAGTGATAAAAATAGGCAGCTCAGGTAAAAAAATTTAAGGAAGGCGATACGGCAGGAGTAGGAGTAATGGTGGATAGTTGTCGGATATGTAATCCTTGCAATGATTATATGGAACAATATTGCGCGGAAGGAATGACCGGAACCTATAATGGTTATGAAAGAGATAAAGTAACCATTGCCCAGGGTGGATACAGTACACAAATTGTTTGTGATGAAAGATGGGTTTATCATGTTTCTGATAAGCTGGATCTGGCAGGCGTAGCGCCACTTGTTATGTGCCGGCATCACTACTTATTCTCCTTTGAAAGTATGCCAATGTAAAACCCGGCGATAAAGTAGCCGTTGCCGGTTTGGGTGGCCTTGGTCATATGGGAGTTAAAGTTTGCCGTAGCAATGGGGGCCGAAGTTTCCATGCATCAGCTCTTCTCCTTCAAAAGAAAAGGATGCAAAAAAATTGGGCGCTCATCATTTTGTGTATCAGCACTGATGAGCAGGCAATGAGAAAACATGAAAGCTACTTTTGATGTGGTGCTGGATGCAGTTTCCGGAAATCACGATTATGAAATATACCTGAAGCTTTTGGGTGTACAGGGTAAGTTGCTGGTGGTGGGATTGCCTGCTGAAGATCCCAAAGTAAATACATTTGAACTTATTAAAAACCGTCGTTGCATCATTGGCTCCATGATCGGTGGTACCAGAGAAACCCAGGAAATGCTTGATTTCTGTGCAGAAAAAAATATTGTGGCTGATGTAGAAGTGATTCCTATGCATTATATCAACGAAGCCTATGAACGAATGTTAAAAAGTGATGTAAAATACCGGTTTGTTATAGATATGGCTTCGTTAAAATAATCTCCACTATTTTCTGAATATATAAATAATACGACTTATGCGATTGCTTCTTTACTCCTCCATCCTGCTTGTTAGCCTGTTTACAATGGCACAAAATGCCGTCGGAATTTTTACCAATCATTCAGATATTGGTAATCCAAAAATGAAGGGAGATGTGACCTATAACAGCGATGATCAAAGTTATAATCTCAAAGGAGGGGTTATAATATTTGGTTTGGCCGTGATGAATTTCATTATGCCTATAATAAGATAAAAGGTGATTTTATTCTGACGGCCAATTTCAAAATGCTGGGAAAAGGTGTAGATCCGCACCGGAAAATTGGCTGGATGGTGCGTGCCGGTGAAGGAGATGATGCCGCTCATATGACAGCAACGGTACATGGAGACGGAATGATCGCCATGCAATGGCGACGTATGCGGGGAGCACATATGAGGGATCCGCAGGATGAAATTTTTACAAAAAAAACGGCTACGGAAATCATTCAGCTCGAACGGACAGGGAAAACATTTATCATGCGGGTGGCGCATCCGGGTGAACCTTTGCAGGAAATAGGAAGAACAGATGCAATAGAAATGCCTGATGAAGCCCTGGCCGGAATATTTATTTGGAGCCACAATGCAGATGTATTAGAAGAAGGTATGGCATGGAATGTACGCATTGAACAAACAGTACCCGATACCCATAATGGTTATCGCGATGGTATATTAGGAAGCAGGATGGAAATCATGAATGTGTTTGATGGCAAACGAGAAAGTTATATATGAAGACAAAGGAAGATTTGAAGCACCCAACTGGATGGCTGATGGAAAAAGATTGCTGTTTAACCAGGGTGGAAGTATTTACACCATTCCTGTTACCGGAGGCACACCTGAAATGCTTAACACCGGTAATGCAAAAAGAAACAATAATGATCATGTTATTTCTTTTGACGGTAAATGGTTGGCTATTTCATCTCACCGCGATGGTATGCCGGGTGGTGGAAGTACCATTTATTATTTGCCGATAACAGGTGGAGAACCTAAAATTAGTTACTGACAGTACACCTTCTTACCTGCATGGTTGGAGTCCAAACGGAAAAGAAGTCGTTTACACTGCTCAGCGTATAAGTAAGAGCCCAATATATAACATTTATAAAAAACCAATAAATGGTGGTCCCGAAGTTCAATTAACGCATCTTACAAAAGGCCTTGGCGGATGGTCCGGAGTATTCACCCGATGGCAAATACATTTATTATAACAGTACGGTGAGCGGAACGATGCAATTGTGGCGAATGAAAACTGATGGTACAGCGCACCGGAACAGTTAACTTTTGATGAATACAATAATTGGTTTGCTCATCCATCACCTGATAATAAATGGATTGCTTTTATTTCTTTTCCAAATCATATTGATCCGACAGATCATCCTTTTTATAAAAGAGTGATGCTGCGTATTGATGCCGGTAAGTGGCGGTGCGCCAAAAGTTATTGCTTATTTGTATGGAGGCCAGGGAACCATCAATACACCTTCCTGGAGTCCGGACAGTAAACACATGGCCTTTGTAAGTAATAGCGGGCCCATCAGCAAATAAATAAAGCTGATGAGAGTATTATAAAAATGAATTCTGTGATTCCTTGCTGGTATCGTCACATCACTAATTAAAACATTCAATTCAAATGAAAAGTTTATTTTCTATTCTTGTTTTATTTGCTCTTTCATTAGTACAAGCGGATTCTCTCAAGGTACAGGAATAAAAGTAAAAGAAAACAAGTTTGTAAATGAAAAGGGAGAAGCCTTGGTCTTTCGGGGACTTGAATGCCAGCGATCCGGATAAACTTTCTCACTGACGGTCATTGGAATAAGGAATATTTTACAGAAATAAAAAATTGGGGAGCCAATATTGTTCGGTTTCCGGTGCACCCTACCTGCCTGGAGAAAACGCGGACAGGAAGAATATATGAAAATTACTGGACCAGGGAGTAGCGCTTGCAAAAGAACAGGGTTTATATGTTATTATCGACTGGCATAGTATCGGCAACCTTCGATCGCATTTGTACCAGTCACCGATGTATGAAACAACGCAAAAGGAAACATTTGAATTCTGGCGCACCATGGCGCAGCATTATAAAAATGAAACCACGGTTGCTTTTTTTGAGCTCTTTAATGAGCCCACTGTTTATAATGGACAATTAGGTACCTGCTACCTGGGCACAGTGGAAAGAATTATGGAAGAAATGATCACCATCATCAGGGCTCATGGCTGCCAGGCCGTTCCTCTTGTTGCCGGTTTCAATTGGGCATATGATCTTACAGAGATTGCCGCAAATCCAATTAATAAAGAAGGCATTGGATATGTCAGTCATCCCTATCCGATGAAAAGAAGCAAACCCTGGGAAGACCAATGGACAAAGGATTGGGGATTATGTGGCAGATAAATATCCTTTGATACTTACAGAGATCGGCTTTTGTGGAGCCAGATGATCGCGGTGCACATGTACCTGTTATCAGCGATGAAAGTTATGGAGATGCCATAACAAAATACACAGCGGAAAAAGGAATTTCTTATGTGGTTTGGGTATTTGATCAGCAATGGGCACCCCGGTTATTTGCCGATTGGAAGTTTACCCCCTCACGACAAGGAAAATATTTTAAAAATGCAATGCAGAAAGCAAATAAGACAAAATAATGTGCTTGAAGAAAATGTTCGTTTATAAAATTTTCGCTTTGTTGTTTTTCCCTTTGAGTTTACAAGCTCAAAAACTAAATGATATAATTTACTTATGGCCAAATGGAGCTCCGGGCTTTGAAAACAAAAAAAATGAACCTGAGATTGCAAAAGACTGGTGGGTAAAAAATATTCACAGCCCATCTCTTACAGTATATCTTCCTCCAAAAGAAAAAGCAAATGGCGCAGCGGTAATCATTTGCCCGGGTGGCGGGCACAGGGAATTGGTATTTGATGCTGAAGGAAAAGATGCGGCAGAATATTTTGTCAGTATAGGTGTTACCGCTTTCGTTTTAAAATACCGACTTTTCAGGGAAGAAAATTCTCCATATAAAAAGGAGCATGCAATTCAGGATGGGCGCCGGGCCATGCGTTTAATCAGAAATGAGTATGCAGCCTTGAGTCTGGACAGCAACCGGATTGGAATAATAGGTTTTTCTGCTGGAGGTGAATTAGCGGGATAGGTTGCTTTAACGCCGCCGCAGGATAATGAAATAATAACAGACAACATAGATAAAGAAAAATGCAAAGCTAATTTTCTCATTTTGGTTTATCCCGGCCCACTTGCAGTTCCTGGAAACCTGGCAAATGATGCACCGCCTTTATTTATGGTAGCAGCCAATGATGATGAATGTTGTTCAGAACCCGTTAGTTAAGATGCTTGCAATTATACAGAAAGGCTAATGTAAGAACAGAAGTACATCTTTATGCTCAAGGGAAACATGCATTTAATATGGGAAAAAGATCAGCTTTAAAATCAATCAATACCTGGCCGCAGCGAATGGCCGATTGGTTATATGATAACGCTTTTTTAATAAATAAATGATAGTATGAAAAAATTTGCAACTGTTCTTGCTATGGCCATGTGGGTCACCATTTCTTTTTCTCAGAAGGTGGGTAAGAAACTTATTGATGCAAAAGCAACAAAAGAGACCAAAGCTTTATATCAAAACCTGGCAAAGCTTTCAGAAAATAAAATCCTTTTTGGTCACCAGCATGCAACGGAATATGGCCATGGCTGGGCAGGTGATGCTGACAGGTCTGATGTAAAATCAGTTACCGGATCGCATCCTGCGGTGATAGGAGTTGATTTTAGTGGCTTATATGGTGGGCCGGAAAACATGATTGAAAAATCATTGTCTTCTCTTCAAAAAACGATTGCAGATACTTATAACAGGGGAGGAGTAATAACAGCAGCATGGCATTTTAGCAATCCTGTTTCCAAAACAAATTTTAACTGGAATGATTCAACGGCCGCACCAGCTGTCAGAAACATAATTCCCGGAGGGTCACACAATGAAAAGTATAAAGGCATTTTGAGTACTATTGCCCGGCTGGCAAATAACACAAAAGGGAAGGACGGGAAAGATGTTCCGATGGTTTTCAGGCCTTATCATGAATTTGACGGAAATTGGTTTTGGTGGGGAAAATCACATTGTACCCGGGATGAATTTATTTCGCTTTGGCGATTTACTGTCTCCTACCTAAGAGATAGTTTAGGAGTACACAATTTTATTTATGCCTTTTCTCCCGATAATAAATTTAATTCGGAAGAGGAATTTCTGGAGCGATATCCTGGTGATGAATGGGTGGATATGGTGGGAATGGATAACTACGGTGATTTTGGCCGTAATGGTAAATATGACCTGGAGGCGGGTTATATAAAGCTGAAAATCGTATCTGATTATGCTCAGAAAGCAAAAAAGGTGGCGGCTTTTACAGAGACCGGGCTTGAATCTATTCCAGACACCGACTGGTGGACAGAATCATTATTAAAAACCCTCAGAAGGGGAGGATTAAAATTATCTTATGTTTTGGTATGGCGAAATGATATCCGTAGCCCTACTCATTATTATGCCCCATATCCTGGCCAGGCCAGTGAAACGGATTTTTTAAAATTCTATAATGATCCCTACACTTTATTTGAAAAGGATCTGCGCAATATTTATAAATCCAGGTAATATTATATATTAATTCGTTGGGTCGTGCCGCCTTTGCCTACCGTTATCTTACCAACTGCAAAAAGGTAAACTTTCTATTATTTTGTAAAGGAGATATCCTTTTTTTAGAAAGAAGATTTCACCCGTTAATTATCCTTTTTTTTTAATATCAAAAAGGGTATCATTGTTAAACAAAATGAGATTTATGAAGATCAAATATTTTTTTTGGATAATGATCCTGATTATAACCTTACAATCCTGCAGCCGGGCCATGACCCCTTTTGAAGCGGCGAATCATCCACGTGGAAAAAAATGCCGGAACATTCGTTAAGTCTTATTCCTGTCCAAAAAGGTTGCCCACAGCTCCTTCAAGCATAGGAAATTTTTCTACCACAAAATTTTTTATAGTAGCGATGGCTTTCTTTGCCTGGTCGTCAGTAAGACCGGCTTCAGTCTTTAATTTTTCTATTAATTCATCCATAAAAAGGAGTTAAAAAGTTTAATTTAAAAAGGTTTCATCATTAGTAAAGCTAACGATTGAAACCTTTATTTATGTTAAGAAGGTAATCAGGCTACTTTCAGCAAACTTAGTTTGCTCTTGTCAAATTTGCGTTTGGCATATTCAAGATCAAGAGTAAAGTGTGTTTCCTTTGAAGATGGCAGCTCAAACATAGCATCGGTTAAGTATACTTTCACAAATGCTTCTCAGACCTCTTGCTCCTAATTTATATTCCATGGCTTTTTCCACCATAAAATTCAGCACATCTTCTTCTATGGTTAGTTTGATGCCTTCCAGTTCAAACAACTTTGTGTATTGCTTGATCAATGCATTTTTGGGTTGCGTCAATATAGACCTTAGCGTAGCAGCATCCAGCGGATCCAGGTGAGTAGCAACCGGTAAGCCGTCCCAGCAATTCAGGAATCAAACCAAATGCTCTCAGATCCTGTGCATTCACATAACGCAGCAGATTTTTCTTCATGCTTTCCTGCTGCTCTTTATCTACATTAAAACCGATAGTATTGGTTTGTACCCGGCGGGCAATGATCTTGTCAATGCCATCAAAGGCACCACCACAAATGAAAAGAATATTTTGCGTGTTGATCTTGATCAGCTTTTGTTCAGGATGCTTTCGTCCTCCTTGTGGTGGCACCAGTACATCGGTTCCTTCCAGTAATTTCAACATTCCCTGCTGTACACCTTCACCGCTTACATCACGGGTAATAGATGGATTGTCGCCTTTCCTGGCAATCTTATCTATTTCATCAATATATACAATGCCACGTTCTGCAGCAGCTACATCATAATTACATACCTGCAATAACCTGGTTAGAATGCTTTCCACATCTTCACCCACATAACCTGCTTCAGTAAATACAGTAGCATCAACAATGGCAAAGGGAACATTCAGCATTCGGGCAATACTTTTGGCCAGCAGCGTTTTACCTGTACCGGTTTCACCTACCATTATGATATTGCTCTTTTCAATTTCTACCTCATTGCCCCCTACAGTATCGATACCCTTTTGTTGTAATCGCTTATAGTGATTATACACTGCAACAGCCAAAACTTTTTTGGCTTCATCCTGACCGATGACATATTCATCAAGAAATTTTTTGACCTCTATAGGTTTTTTAATAGTGAGTTTAAAAGAAGACGAAGAATTTTTGTCATCCTTTACCATCAACTCCTGTTCAATAATCTCCCGTGCATGTTCAACACAATTCTCGCAAATATGTCCTTCCTGACCCGCAATCAGGATCTTAACCTCATCCCGGCTGCGGCCACAAAAAGAACAATGTAAAATATTTTTAGCCATGTTTTTATCCTCTGAAATTAGACTTATATATTTTAGAAAGAAGACTACAAAAGTAGAAAACCGTCCTGACAAAGACGATTTTCTGTTAAATAGAGTAGTTATGTTGTTGGTATGTAGAGTATTATAACTTAGTAATTGTCTTATCAACAATGCCATATTTAATTGCTTCCTCGGCATCCATCCAATAATCCCGGTCAAAATCTTTCATGATCTGTTCAACTGTTTTCCGCAGTTTTCCGCCAGTATTCTTGCTCCCATATCTTTTACACGCTTAGTTTGACGGGCCTGTATTTCCAGGTCTGTACTCACTCCTCTGATAAATCCGCCCAAGGAAGGTTGATGGATCATCACTTCACCACTGGGGTAAATAAAGCGTTTACCTTTTTTACCACCACTTAACAATATGCTCCCCATAGATGCTGCAAGCCCCATACAAATTGTACTTACCGGGCTTTTGATCATCTGCATTGTATCATACATAACCATTCCGCTGGTAACAACACCACCGGGGCTATTGATATAAAATTTGATTTCTTCACCTGGTTTATCTGCATCCAGTAAAAGCATTTTACTTACTACATCCTTTGCACTTTTATCATCTACTACGCCCCATAGATAAACACTGCGGCTTTCAAAGAAATATTTTTCCAATCTTTTACTAAACATCATCAGGTCCGACTTTGGTTGTTCTTCTTTTTCTTCTTCTTCAGGTTCATCGTCGGATCTCCAGCTATTGTTTAAGAAATAATTACGATTCATATATTCGATAATTTTTTTTTTGTTCCCGGACACTATTTTTCGGAGATAATATATCCTGAATCTTACACCTCTACAAATTTTCAGATTGAAATAATAATAAGGAGCTTAATCCTTTTTCTCTTTTCTCTGATTCACCAACAATACTTCATCTACCAATCCATATTCTTTTGCTTCGATAGCAGTCATCCATTTATCCCTGTCAAAATCTTTTTCGATTTGTTCTACAGATTTTCCTGTATGATTATTGACAACTTCATACAATTCTTTCTTCAATTTCCTGATCTCATTTACGGTGATCTCAATATCGCTGGCCTGTCCGCCGATTGCGCCGCTGGGCTGGTGCATCATGATACGGGCATGTTTCAGAGCGGCTCTTTTTCCTTTAGTACCTGCACCTAGCAACACGCAGGCCATAGAAGCTGCCATGCCGATGCAAATTGTTGCCACATCAGGACTTACATATTGCATAGTATCGTAAACACCCAGTCCGGCATAAACACTGCCGCCCGGGCTGTTGATGTACATATTGATATCTCTTGTTCTGTCAGACGAGTCAAGAAATAGTAATTGGGCGGTAACGATATTGGCTACTTCATCATTGACCGGGTAACCAAGAAAAATAATACGATCCATCATCAAGCGGCTATAAACATCCATTACGGCAACATTCATTGGCCGTTCTTCAATGATATTTGGTGTCATGGCAGTTACCATGTGCGATGCATAACTATGAAGAGTATTGCTGGACAGCCCGCGGTGCTTTACCGCATATTTTTCAAATTCTGAATTAAAACTCATAGATTACTGAGATGTTTGCTGGTGAATATGAATCTCCAAGTTTGTTATGAATCTTCGCTAAAGGTATGTTCTGATGTTCAAATATCCTTCCAAATATACTAAAAAGCAAAAGAGGTGACAGGTTAGCAGAAATATTATTATTTAAGTTTTAAAATCTGCCAATCAAGTCGAAAATGAAAATCAGAAATGGGAAAGATGAAATTGGTTTCGTTTATAATCAGGTTGTATTTACGAAAACATTTCCCTTATCTTATCAAAGAATCCTTTTTCATTTTTATCGGGTTGCGGTTTAAAGTTTTGCGACTGGTTCATTTTCTCCAGAGCAGCTTTTTCTTCAGCAGTAAACATGCTGTGGTGTCCATACATTTACATGAATCAGCTGATCACCCTTTTCATAAGAATTGACCGCAGGAAATCCTTTGCCTTTTAACCTGAAAATTTTTCCGCTTTGTGTGCCTGCAGGAATTTTAATTTTAGCCCTTCCATCAATGGTAGGAACTTCTACCTGTATACCAGCTACAGCATCAGGAAATGAAATATAAAGATCAAAAGCAACATTTAATCCATCACGATGCAATTCTTTGTGCGGTTCCTCTTCAATAAGAATAATAAGATCGCCATTCATGCCGCCTCTTTCACCGGCATTTCCTTTTCCGTTTACATTTAATTGCATTCCTTCCTGAACACCAGCAGGAATATCGATACTAACTGTTTCTTCGCCGTAAACACGGCCTTCCCCTTTACAAGTTCCGCATTTGGCTGTTATAGTTGTTCCTTCACCACTACAGGAGGGACAAGTAGTAACCGTTTGCATCTGCCCCAGAAAAGTATTTTGTACTCTTCTTACCTGGCCGCTTCCACCACAAGTCTTACAGGTTTGTATGCTACCCTTATCTTTTGCACCGCTACCATTACAGGTATTGCAATAAACGTATTTTTTTACTTTGATGTTTTTCTTTACACCTTTTGCAATTTCTTCGTAATTGAGTTTTAATTTAACCCGAAGATTACTTCCGCGGATACCCTGGCCACGCTGACCGCCCCGCCCACGCTGACCGCCTCCAAAAAAATTCCCAAATACATCATCACCGAAAATATCTCCAAACTGGCTGAAGATATCTTCCATATTCATTCCGCCCGCCACCAAATCCACCACGGCCATTCCCGCTTACACCGGCATGGCCATAACGATCATATTGTGCTTTTTTATCAGCATCGCTTAATATCTCGTAAGCTTCCGCCGCCTCCTTAAATTTTTCTTCCGCCGATTTATCACCAGGATTGCGGTCGGGGTGATATTGCATAGCCACCTTGCGGTAAGCTTTTTTTATCTCCTCTGCTCCCGCACCCTTTTGGCACACCTAATATTTCGTAATAATCTCTTTTTCATATATGTGAATATGCAATGAAACCCTAAGCCTTCAAAATCTTTGGTTTAAATTCCGTTTAACGTAGGATAGTTGACTATTTTATTTTCCTACCACCACTTTTGCGTGTCGGATTATTTTATCGTTTAAGATAATATCCCTTAATTACTTCATCTGCTACTTTGCCTTTTAATTCTTCTGACAGGCAGCTGGAATTTCTGTAATGGCTTCATGAAGATCAGGATTAAATTCTTTCCCGATACTGATCCATTGGTTTCAAACCCTTTGCCTGCAACTTACTTCTCAGTTTATTAAGATAAGGGTAACACCTTCTTTTAATTGTTCGATTTCCTCACTGGTTTCCAATTGTTTTTGGGCCCGGTCATAATCATCCAATACTTCCAGCAAGTCAGCTGATCACATCCTTGCCTGCAGTTTGAATCAATTCCACTCTTTCCCTTGCCGTTCTTCTTTTGAAATTATCAAATTCAGCTGCCAGGCGCAAGTATTTGTCCTTAGCTTCCTTCAATTCCTCCTTTACTTTTTCCAAAGCTGATTCCTCGGCTACTGGCTCATTCAGGTGGGTAGATCCACTCTGAGAGCTTCATCTGCATTAATATCCAGGCCATTAGTGTTGTCTTTGCCTCCGTTCGTTATTTTCTTTCAAGTCCTTTTCTGTCATTTTTTACAAATTGTTTGCAAAGGTAAGCTTGTCAAGAATATTGCCAATGGCTGGTTTGGGACAAAATGACTTGTTGAATGACTAAGAATATAATAAGCATAATGACAATTAGCTCATAGGGGGCAGACTTAAGTAACCAAAAATTGCCCCTGTTTGCGGTAACTTGCAGATTTTTATATTATGAACAAAGTTTATTTGAAAAGAAAAATTACCCACAGGATTGTCAACGGGCATCCCTGGATTTTTAACAACGAAGTGGAAACAATTGAAGGTGAGGTGACTGGTGGAGAAACAGTAGAAGTTTTTACACATGATAAAAAATTTGTCGGGAAAGGTTATATCAACCCAAAATCACAGATACTTGTTCGATTGCTGACCCGGCAAAAAAATGAAGAGATCAATGAGAATTTTTTTCTTTCACGTATACGTGAATGCTGGGAATACCGGAAAAAGATAGGCTATACAGAAAATTGCCGACTGGTATTTGGCGAAGCTGATTCAATGCCGCAACTTATAATTGATAAATTCAATGATTATTTTGTTATTCAAACCCTGGCGCTGGGCATTGACAAGTGGAAACCGGCCATAGTTAAGGCATTGAACCAGATATTTCAGCCCAAAGGGATTTATGAAAGAAATGATGTGCCTGTAAGGGAATTGGAAGGATTACCTCAACAGAAAGGATTTTTATCAGAACCGTTTGATACAAAAATTCATTATCATGAAAATGGATTAAAGATTTCATGTGGATATTGAAAATGGTCAAAAGACGGGATATTTCCTTGATCAGCAGGACAACCGGCGAGCTATTCAGCATATTGTGAAAGGGGCTGATGTATTGGGCGCATTTACCTATACTGGTACTTTTGAAATCCATGCTGCACATTATGGCGCAAAATCTGTTTTGGGGCTGGATATTTCGGAGAATGCTGTTCAGCAGGCAAACAGAAATGCCGCATTGAATGGTGTTGAAAACATATGCAAATTTGAAACTGCCAATGCTTTTGATGTATTAAAGCAATGGTCAAAGGAGGAAAGGCAATATGATGTGGTGATGCTGGATCCACCTGCCTTTACCAAAAGCAGGGAAACTATTCAAAAGGCCATTACAGGGTATAAGGAAATAAATCTTCGCGGTATGAAACTTGATTAAGCCGGGTGGTTTTTTGGTAACATCTTCCTGTACCAATCTGGTAAATCCTGAATTGTTTTTGCAAATTATCGATATGGCTGCCAGGGATGCAAGAAGAAAAATCAGGCAGGTTACTTTCTCAAACACAGTCAGCTGATCATCCCATTATTCCGGGGATTGGAAAATACACAATATCTGAAATTCCTGATTGTTCAGGTTATTTAATAACTGATTGAAAACTTAGATTATTTGGAAACCTGGAATTTGCCGGTATCTATACTTTACCACTTCTGTCTACAATATGATAAATATAAGTACCCCGATTAAAATCAGTAAGTGAGATTACTGTCTTTTCATTAACGGTTTGTTTTTCAGACATCTTTTTACCAAGAAAATTAAACACCGTAATGGTCACACCTTTCTGAACGTTTTTCTGAATATCAAAAGTAATATAAGTGGTAGCCGGGTTAGGATAAAAACTAACCTTTTTCCCATTATCGGGCAACGGGTTCCTGGAATCCTGCGCGACAGAATCAGAAATTGCAAAACAACAGAAATATTAATATGGGTAAAATTCTTTTCAACAAAACAAATTTACTTTTATTTCCCAATAATATACCGTTTTTCTGAGCTGTGCAACGTAATTATCCCAAAAAAATAAATTAAATGATAATCAATTGAATAAGAACTATGGGGAAAAGAAAATTAACGCAGTTTTAATCTAAATTAGTCAAAGTCTTATTGATCTTAATGAAATCGGGTTCCTCAGCTGCATTTTCCAAAATTTCGGCATATCTGATTATTCCTTTCTTGTCTATTACAAAAGCTGATCTTTTAGACACACCTTTCATATCCAGTTTCCAAATTGCGTAGAGTGATTCATATGCTGTTGAAACTTCCTTATTAAAATCACTTAACAATGAGAAATTTAAATTTTGTTCTTCTTTATATTTGGCAAGGGTGTACACTGAGTCAACTGAAATTCCCAGAACCGAAGCATTAACATTATTATATAGACCGATATTATCCCGTACATGGCACAGTTCCTTTGTACAAACACTGGTAAAGGCCTGGGGAAAAAAAAGAAGTAAAACATTATTGTCTTTTAAATCCGAGAGAGATATTTTATTTTTCGTGGTATCGTAAAGGCTAAAGTCAGGAGCCTGTTGACCTAATGCAATTTTCATAATGCAAATTTAGCAGCAGGTAAAATGATTATTGGGAAAATTCCAACTTATTGAAAGATGAGAATTAAAACCTTGGACAGCTAACTGCATTAACACTTGAATTATTCCTGTCCAAAAACCCTATGTAGGAGACTGAAATTTCCATTCCACCTCTACCATAACTATAAGGTTTAAGTTTAGAAATATTTACATCATAACTAAACGCAAAAGAGAAGGGATTATAATCAAGTTTCACAACCGGTATTAAAGCATCTTTCCATCTTATAAATGTTCCGCCATGAATTACATATTGGGGATTTTCAATTTCTGGTCCGATTTTCAGACCATACAAAGCACCAACAACCGTTTCCTGGTAATTTTCCTGAACAGAATAATCAGCAAGTATAGAAACATAAGAATATTCAGTTACTCCAAAACGAAACCCGGCTGACCCGGTCCATTTAGGATTTAACTGGACGGAGGGATCACGGAAAAAAGAATTTTTGGGTTGTGTAAAATGATGATAAGCCAGGCCCACGTAAAAATTATCATCCGGATTCTTGTTTAAATTAGAATTATAACTGAGTCCTACACTACCATCGAGGTAAGTGTAATTGGGGATAGCAGTTGGTTCTCCACCTGGATCATCTGTAATGATCTTAGAACGGTCAAAACTTCGGTTTACAACTCCCCCCATAAAGCCTAAAGATAAATACCTGTTATGTTCCTCGCTGAGTGATTTGTGATAATTGATTACAGGTAAAATACTCGTTTGTGTTAAAGCTGCTGTGCCTGCTCTATCGAATAAAACCTGGCCACCTACAGTTACAAAATCATCAGCTTTACCAATAGGCAATTTATATTCCCCATTTAAAGACCCGGTTTTATAGCCATCTGTAACACTTCCCCATTGATCCCTGTAAACCATTTGCAAACGAATATCTCCTGTAAAAATTCCTGCCAGTGCAGGATTTCTTAAAAGAGGTGTTTCAAAAAACTGGGAAAAATGTATATCCTGCCCATAGAGCATGCTTTGTACGCTAATTAAAAAAATTGTAAGCCCGTAATAAATATATTTTTTCCTCTTTACCATTTTTCAAAACTATCTTAATAGGGTTACGTTGCCTTTTACAGGAATGATGGCATTATTCTCACATAAAATTTCCATTGTATAAATATAGGCATCAGCACTAGCAGGCTTTCCTTTATAGGTGCCATTCCATCCTGCTGACGCATCATTGGCAGAAAAATCTTTTTTCTCAAATACTAATTCCCCCCACCTGTTATATATTCTCATCGATTTTATGCGGAAGAGTCCTGTTCCTTTAGGAAAAAACAATTCATTCCGGCCATCATTATTTGGAGAAAAAGTATTGGGTATAAAAAAGTTTTGCTTACCACATACAACCAGGATAGTAACATTCCCTGCGCTCCTGCAACCATACCTGTCTGCTACCTGTACCGTATATTTTGTAGTAAGCTGTGGATTTGCATAGGGAGAAGGGCAGGTAGTACAGCTTAATCTTGTAGTTGGTATCCAATTATAAGAAACTATATTTCCCGTGTAATTCATTTTAATATTTGTGCCACCACCAGAAATAATGGTAGTTGGGTCCTGAGTAGCTGTAACCGTAGGAACGGGAGCAACATAAATGTTTTTAATTGTTTCTGCAATACATCCGATCTTATTGGTGGTGGTTAGTTTTAATGCATAATTTCCGGTATTATTAAATGTGATTGTATTTTCTGGTTGAACAGAAGTTTGTCCGTTGCCAAATGTCCACTGCCATTTTATTGATGTATCTGCAACTGCCAGGGCGCCGCTATATGGTTCGGGAACGTTAAGACAAATCGTATCTCTGCCCTGAATAGTGGTAAGAGGTGTTCTGTACACTTTTATGGTGTCGGAATATGATTTACTGCAATTACTTTGAGTAGTTACATTCAGGGTAACAATATAAATTCCTGGTTGAGTGAAATTATGTTGAGGCTCATTTTCTGTTGAGGTAGTTCCGTCTCCAAAATTCCAGACCGTAGAAATAATGGGTTCGTTTTTAGTAGTAAAGTTTTTGAATGTGACCACACCCTGGTCACAAAACTCTTTTTTGTCTTTCCCGAATAAGGGAATAGCGCCTATAACACTAATTCTTTTAGAACCGTTGATTCGTTCTTCGCAACCAGAAATTGTATCAATTAATAATAAGGAAGGAGTATTCAAACTTGGTCTTGTGTAAGTATGGCTAAGAGTAGTTGCCTGTGATGAATCCGCAGTACCATCTCCATAAAAAAAGATAAATTTAAATGAGGGCGGCACAACCAAATTAAAATCTACTTTGAGAGAATTACAGGCAGTCGTTACCGGGCCATAATTTATTTCAGTAGCATCAAAAGGATCATATACCGAAACAGAAGCCTGTGCCGAATCTATACATCCTCCCGGGCCTCTCAGGTAAAGTTTTGGGATAAATCGGCCATAATCGCTATAGAAATAGCTTGGATTTTGTTGTGTGGTGCTGCCCCCATCTCCAAAACTCCAGTTAAAGGATTTGATAATCCTTTCCCTGAAATGTAAAACTGGTACGTAGCGGAGGACAAATTGTTGTAGTATCCTTTATATCAAATGCAGCTTTTGGACTTCTGATACTTATATAATTTGCTTTGGCAACAGAATCTGTGCAACCTGAAATATCTGTAACTTTTAGTTTGATTGAATAACTGGCATCACCAATTGGGAAACTGTTTTTGGGATTTTGCAGATTTGAAGTATTACCATCTCCAAAACTCCATTGATAAGATAATCCCGCTCCTGAAGAAGTATCAACAAACTGGAGGGGGGCGCCAGGGCAATAAAATGTTTCGGCCCTGAAACCAGCAATAGGATTAGTGACCAATAAATTGGTAGGTAAAGTATAACTGTTGGAGCAACCGGTTCCATCAATTACTTTTAATGAGACTTTATATCTTCCTTCTACAGAATAAGTGTGAGAAAATGGCGGACCAGAAAAAGTTTGTTGAGTTCCATCTCCAAAATCCCATTCCCAGCTTACTAAGGCTGAAGATACGGATGTTGAAAGATCAGTAAAGGTTACTGTCTTATTGAGACAGGCTCCCGGAGATGAAGGAACAAATTTGGCTGATGGGCCAGTAACCTTTACATAATTAGCTACTGTTTTCGTGTTTGTACAGCCATTTATATCGGTAATAATCAGGCTTACTCCATAATCTCCTTCGGCGGAAAATCTCTGGTTTATCGATCTTGGGGAGTTAGGAAATACCCGGGTACCGACAGTCCATGAATAGTTAGATATATTATTAGCATCACTGTTTATAGCACTAAGAGTAATGGTGGCGTTTTTACACACCGGATTCCTGTTAATGGTAAAATCAGCTTTCTCGTCGAAAATTGTTACGGGGTTAATGACTGTGAAAGTACAAGACCCATTTGTTACCGTTAATGAAACATTATAAGTTCCTGTAGAGGGATATGTAAAGGCAGGAGGGATAGCCGTATTGAATTGAGTTCCGGCCGGGTCCCCCATCTTCCATAAATAGGTTAATGGAGTGATTGCACTATTAACAAGACTTGTATTGGCAAAGGAAACGGCACGATTGGTACAGTTAACCTTATATTCAAATTTTGCAATAGGAGGGTTTATTTTAATAACCTGGGTAATAGAATTGTCGCACCCGTTATTTAACACGGTTAGTGTTACATTTAAAGAACCTGTGTCAATAAAGGTATGAACCGGATTTTGAAGATTAGAGGTTGAGCCGTCTCCAAAATTCCAGGCCCATATTACTTCAGCTCCTGGTGTAGTAGTAGCATTCCCTGAAAATGATACCTTGTCACTGGCACATACGATCATTGGGGCAGCAGTAAAACTAACAGCGGCCGGAGTGCCGGTTACTATTCCTCTTGGGACCGTAACGGTTGAACTGCATCCATTCACCGTGGTTACTGTAAGTGACAAAGCATATTCTCCTTCCAGGTTATACGTATGCGGAGGCGGGTTTTTTAAAGTAGAAGTTGTTCCGTCTCCAAAATCCCATAAATAGGTGGCAATAGAATCCAACGTTTGTATATTAGCCTGGGGAGTATACGTATAAGGAATGCAACCATTCCCGGGAATAATGGTAATCTCTGTTTGTTGTATTTTAATGAAATCGGTTTTTGTTGTAGTATTAGAACAATCGTTTGACGGACCTGCTGTCAATTTAACAGTATAATTTCCTAAGCTGGTGTATTGATGGGTTGGGTTTTTTTGAGTTGACGTAGTACCATCACCAAAATCCCAAAGCCAGAAAGCGGCTCCCGGAGTTATATCAGTGAATTGAACATCAAAAGGTGCCTGACAGGAAGAACTATCATTTACGGTAAAATCTACAGCAGGATTATCAATGACTGTTATTGTTTTTGAAACGGAATCGGTACAATTTGAATACGTATTTATCAGCTTCACATTATAAACACCGGCGGTAAGATAAGTTTTAACCGGGTTTATTTGAGCAGAAGTAGTTCCATCACCAAAATTCCAGGTTGAAGCCGTTGGCGGTGAGGACGAATTATTTTGAAAAGAAACCGGTTGTTCAAGGCAGGAAGAGGCAGGACTGGTAAAATCTGTGGTTGTTTGAGTAATGGTTATTGTTTTTTGAATCACGCCACTACATCCCAGGTCGCTTTGGGCGGTTAATTTTACTGTGTAGGTTCCGGGTGCATTGTAAATTGTACTGGGATTTCGTAAGGTTGAAGTTTGACCATTACCAAAATTCCAGGTATAGCTTATTACGCCAGGTCCGCTGGATTGATTTTGAAAATTAACCGCAAAAGGGGCTTTGCAAGATCCTCCCATTGAATAATTAAAATCCGTAGAGACCCCATTAACAACCCTGATATACCTTGTTCTTCCTATCCTTCGCGTACAGCCTGTGCTGCTGGTTACCCTCAATAAAACTGTATAAAACCCCGTATTGGCATAAACGTGCGAAGGATTTTGTTGCGTGGATGTATTTCCATCTCCAAATTCCCATTCCCACTTTACTATTGAACCCACAGAAGATGATGACAGATCAGTAAATTTTATAGTTGCAGGAACGCAGCTTAATGTAATATCACTTTTGAAGTCAGCTACAGGAGACGGAAAAACCGTTATATAGTCTATTTTTTCAACCTGGTCTATTCCATTTTCATTAGTAACTACCAATTTGGCTGAGTAAGTACCTGGTGCTGAAAAAACAACAATCGGGTTTTTAACATTCGTAAGTGTACCATTGCTGAATTCCCAACTCCATGATGTTGGATTTCCCGAAGATTGATCAGAAAAAGTAACAGTGAGGGGAGCACAACCCGATAAAACGTTTGCCTTGAAATTGGCAACGGGATTTTGACCAAAAACACTGATTGTTCCGGAAAAGGCCAGGATAATAATGAAAATTGATTTCCTGAGATTATAGTTAAATTGAGTTTTCAGTACGTTTTATTTTATTGTTTTCTTACAACGGCCTTAACGGGTAAAAATTATATTTTTCAGAGATAGAATTATGGACGAAAATAGGGTTTCTTTTAAAAGAACATTTTTGAATGCCAGGTTCAGCCAACGGATTATTTTTAAAAGGAAGATTGGATAGTAAAATAACTATAGCTTTTCAAGCCTCATAGACATAGTATCTGCACCTGATTTTTGAGAAGCGACAACAAATGTCCAACTATTATTATCTATCTGCCAGGTGCCATTTATTAGATTTAACGGAAAGATGGAATTTGGAAAATTGGAATCTATGGTCATTCTTGAAGCGTCACCATACCAGGTACCCGTTTTTTCTATGGTTCCACTTTTTATAGCATCAACCGTATTATTACTATAAAACTGAAATTTGAAATTGGTAAATTCATAAGTAATATTAGCGCCATTATTCACAAATTTGGTAATACCCCATTGGCCATCAGTCATGGCCGAAACAACGGCGTTTTCCTTTATTTTGTCAATGCTTTTCTTACAACCAGCTAGTAATAAAAATAATGAAACAGTAACGAAGACCTTTTTCATTCGGGTAAAAGTTAAAAAGACAAAATAAGGCTATCTTTTGGAATAAGCAATAGTACTTTACCTGAATTTAAGGTAAGATTGGAGGGTAGCCAATTAACCCGATCTGGTCTTGAAAAGTCCCCTGACAAGATTTAGCTTTTTTCGAAAATATAAACCCAAACAGGGCATAATGGAATTCCTTTTTTTAGCAATTCTTATTACTACCGGGGTGGAAAATTAATTCTTTAAGTACCTCTTTGTCATTAGAAATATAATTGAACTATTTTTATTGCGGTCTTGTTCCGCCAAAGCTTACCTAAGGTGAATAGAGTCATTTAATATGAAAAATTCAAAACGTAATTAAATGCAGATAGCAAAAATTGTCTCCTTTCTCGAGACCATTGCCCATCCCTCGCTTCAGGAAAATTATGACAATGCGGGGTTAATAACGGGCGACACCAGCTGGGAATGCAGTGGCATTATTTGTTCCCTGGATTCTACCGAGGAAGTAATAAATGAAGCTATAGATAAAAATTGTAACCTGGTTGTTGCGCATCATCCTATCATTTTTCGGGGTTTAAAAAAAATAAATGGAAAAAATTATGTTGAAAAATGCGTTATAGCTGCTATAAAGAATGATATCGCTATTTATGCCATTCATACCAACCTTGATAATGTGATTAGTGGTGTAAGCGGAAAAATGGCAGAAATGATTGGGCTCAAAAATATTACTGTTCTCGATTCAAAACTCGACACACTTAAAAAATTATATGTTTTTGTTCCGGTCGAAAAAGCTGAAGAGGTTCGAAATGCCATTTTTGAGGCTGGCGGCGGGCAATAGGTAATTATAGCGAATGCAGTTTTAATACTGATGGTACAGGAACCTTCAAAGCCGGGCAAGGAAGCCATCCCTATATTGGATCAATAGGGCAGCAACACCAGGAAAAAGAACAAAAAATTGAAGTGATTTTTCCGGCGTTCTTAGAAAGTAAAATAGTAGCAGCAATGAAAGCCGCCCATCCTTATGAAGAAGTAGCGTATGATGTTTTGCTATTATCAAATGAACATCCGGAAATTGGATCTGGTATTATATGGAGAACTTGACAGAAGCAATGGAAGAAAGCGATTTCCTTGAGCCTGATAAAATCAGTTTTTGGAGCTTAAGCTTATTACGCCATACGCAAGTTCAGAAATACTCCAATTAAAAAAGTTGCCTTGTGCGGGGGTGCAGGTAGTTTTCTGATTTCCAATGCATTACGGTCCGGGGCTGATGTATTATATAACAGCAGATATGAAATACCATGAATTTTTTGATGCCAATGGCAAGATGGTGATTGCCGATATCGGTCATTATGAAAGTGAACAGTTTACCATTGATCTGCTCCTGGAAATTTTGGAGCAAAAATTCCCTACCTTTGCCGTCCTTAAAACAGAAGTAAGGACCAACCCGGTTTATTATTTCTGAGCTTTTAAACTATCAAATAAAACAATGGCACACGTTAAAGAATTCTCTGTTGAAGAAAAACTGACTTCTTTAGTTACCCTGCAAAAGATTGAAAGCAAACTGGATGAGATCCAGATTCTGAAAGGAGAACTTCCGATGGAAGTAGCTGACCTTGAAGATGAAATCACAGGGCTTGCATGCCCGCCAAACCCGTATTGAAGAAGAAATCAATGGTGTTACTGATTTTATTCAGCAAAGAAAAGATGCGATCAAAGAAGCGGAAGCACTGGTTAAGAAATACGAAAAGCAAAGTGAGAATGTAAAGAACAACCGTGAGTTTGAAGCCATCAACAAGGAAATGGAAATGCAGCAACTGGAAGTAAAGCTTGCGGAAAAACATATTAAAGATGCAACAGAAGAAATTGCTGAAAAAGCAGTGTTGCTGGAAAAAGCAAAAAAGAATATTGCGAATAAAGAAAGTACTCTTGTCAAATAAGAAAGGTGAACTGGAAAAGATCATTGCTGCCAACGAAAAAGAAGAAAAGCATTTTAGTAAACTGGCCGGTGAAGCAAGAGAGCATGTTGATAGCACGCTTGCTGGCCAGCTATGAAAAGATCCGCAAAAGCTACCGTAATGGTCTGGCAGTAGTGCCTGTTGAAAGAGATGCCTGTGGTGGTTGTTTTTATTCTATTCCTCCACAAAAACAAAGTGAGATCAAGCAACATAAGAAAGTAATGGTTTGTGAAAACTGCGGACGTATACTGGTTGATGAAGAATTGAGCAATAATGTTGAAATAAAATAAATCATTCTTCAATAAATGATAATTATTTTTTATTTTTCCCGTCCTGCCTGCAACTGGCAGGAGGTTTTTTATTGGGATTTGATTTTGTCTTTGGTTAATTTGCCTTACTTATTTACAGATATAAATATTATCCATTATTCCATCGCTGTAACATGCTGCAAAGACTTTCCATATCAGAATTACGCGATCATTGATAAACTGGAAATTGATTTTTCCGGAAAACTGAATATCATCACCGGTGAAACAGGTGCCGGTAAATCCATTATTGTTGGTGCACTGGGTCTGATCCTGGGTGAAAGGGCTGATTCTTCTGTTCTGGTCAATAAAGAAAAGAAATGTGTAGTAGAAGGAATCTTTCAAGCCGAGCAATAAGAAAGCAGGTCAAGTAATTTTTAAAAGACAATGAACTGGATGCGGAAGAAGAACTTGTATTGCGAAGGGAAATTGGCACAAATGGTAAATCCAGGGCTTTTATCAATGATACACCTGTCAATCTTTCGCAATTACAGGAGCTAAGTTCGTTGCTGGTTGACCTGCACCAGCAGTTTGATACACTTGGAATTGGGTGAAAGCTGATTTTCAACGGGAAGTATTGGATGCACTGGCTGGCAATGCCGGTAGTGCTCAATGAATACCGACAAGTTTTATCAGCAATGGCAAATGATAAAAAAGGAAATGCGAAGAACTGAAAGATCAAAAACAGCAGTTTGATAAAGAAGCTGATTATAACCAATTTCAGTATAATGAACTGGAAGAAGCAGGGTTTAAAGAAAATGAACTGGAAGATATTGATGCAGAATTAAAGATGCTGAGCAATGCAGAAGGTATTAAAGCGGCATTGAACAAGGTGTATTTTGAATTGCAGGAAAGTGAAAACCCGCTGGTACAACAATTAAAAGTTTGATGAACCAGCTGCAGCCTTACCAATCTTATCATCCGGATCTGCCGGTCTTGGTACAGCGATTACAATCTGCGCAAATAGAATTACAGGATATTGCCGATGAAGTGGACGGATCAGTGATCATATCAATTATGATCCGGAAAAGATTGAGCAATTGAATGAACGGCTTTCGGTTGGGTATAAGTTGTTAAAAAAGCATGGAGTACAAACCACCAATGAGCTGTTGGTGATTCAGACAGCAATTGGAAGAAAAAATGCAGGCCGTGCTGAATATCGATGACGCAATACAGGAAAAAGAAAAAGCAAAGCATTGAATTGAAAAAGGAAGCAGAACAATTGGCGAAAAAAATATTCTGACATCCGGCAGAAGCAAATAAAACCACTTGGAGGATAAAGGTAAATAAGCTGCTTGCGCAGGTAGGTATGCCCAATGCAAGACTTAAAGTCAGATATAAAAGTGAAGCAGAGTTAAATCAATTTGGCATTGATACGATCGAATTTTTATTTGATGCCAATAAAAGTGGTCAGTTTCAACCGGTGCGTAAAGTGGCCAGTGGCGGAGAACTGAGCCGGCTTGATGCTTTGTATAAAATCATTGGTGGCACAATCCATTGATCTTCCTACGATGATCTTTGATGAAATTGATACAGGTATTTCCGGTGAAGCAGCCAGACAGGTTGGAATAATTTTGAAAGAACTGGCCGTCAAGACGACAGGTGATCTGTATTACACATCAGCCACAGATAGCCGGAAAGGCAGATGCGCATTTCTTTGTGTATAAAGAAATCGTAAAGGATGCGGTTAAAACAAATATCCGCCAGTTGACGAACGAAGAAAGAATAACAACTATTGCCAAAATGCTGAGTGGTGAAAAGCCTACTGCCGCCGCCTTGGAAAATGCAAGAGAGATGGTAGGAAATTGAATCCGTTCAAATGGTATGAAAAGCTTCGTTATATTCGCTGTTATAATTTTCTTGATTAGGTTACTTCTTTTGCAATAGATATTTGCACAACAAAATAAGGAGAGTGAACTGTTGGAATTAGCTGCATATCTTTACGGCTATTGTTATCGATTGTATAGCTGGCGTCTTACTTGCTATAAACTATGATTCAGCCGATGTTGAATAACTTACGTTATTTTTACCCGCAATTAAATCAAAATTAATAGCTATGGCGTATAACCTTATTAAAAGGAAAAAGAGGAATCATTACTGGTGCATTGGATGAAAATTCAATTGCCTGGAAAGTTGCATGAAAATGTTACGAGGAAGGAGCGCAGATCGTATTAACCAATGCACCTATTGCTATGCGTATGGGAGAGATTAATAAACTGGCAGAGATGTGTGTAATGCTCCGAGTTATTCCGCGCAGATGTAACAAATGTGGAAGAACTGAAAAACCTGTTTACAAAATCACAGGAAGTATTGGGTGGTAAAATTGATTTTGTTCTGCATTCTATTGGCATGAGTGTAAATATCCGGAAGAAAATACCTTATACAGAATCGAATTATGATTGGATTTCAGAAAGGCATTGATGTTTCAGCGATGTCATTTCATAAGATGCTTGCGTACGCATGGAAACATGGATGCTATCAATGAATGGGGAAGTGTAGTGGCACTAACTTATATGGCTGCACAACGGACTTATCCTGTTTATAAGAAATGGCAGATATCAAAGCCATGCTTGAATCTATAGCCCGGAGTTTTGGATATCATTATGGTGTAGAGAAAAAAGTACGGATCAATACCGTTTCGCAATCGCCTACCAAAACAACGGCCGGAACGGGTGTAAAAGGTTTTGATGGATTTATTAGATTATGCCGAATGCCATGAGCCCCCTGGGCAATGCATCTGCGGAAGATTGTGCTAATTATTGCTATCACGTTATTCTCTGACCTGACCAGGATGGTCACGATGCAAAATCTGTTTCATGATGGTGGATTATTCTACCACCGGTGTAACACAGGCAGTGATTGACAAATGGAAAAATAGGTTAGAAGGGTTCTGTCTGTAGAATCACTACAATTAAGCAGGATAAAATCCTGAATTATTTATTTCAAAAAGCATGGGTAATAGGAAAATTTAATCATCTCTAAAAATAAAACCGCTCAGACATGGAGCGGTTCAATTTTATAAGTTCCGGATGGACAATAATTTCATTTAATATTCATCTTCATTAAAGAGAAAATCTTCCTGGGTCGGATAATCCGGCCAGATATCTTCGATAGTTTCATATACATCCTGGCCTTCGTCTTCCAGTTCCTGCAGGTTTTCTACCACTTCAAGAGGTGCACCGGAACGGATTGAATAATCAATCAATTCATCTTTTGTAGCCGGCCAGGGAGCATCTTCCAGGTACGAGGCCAGTTCTAGTGTCCAAAACATATTCGACGATGGTTTAATTTATTAATAAGTCAGGGTTTTGAGGTTCAGTAATTATACCCCAATTTTCCGCAAATGTAACGGTATTAACGAATTTTCCAAATCCTTAGTTGTACTGCGGGGCTATGAATAATTTCTTAAAGTTCCGGCAGGGCCTTGATCCTTTTTTGAATGGGGCCTCGTTTTTAAGGATATTTGATTAATTTAAAAGAATTTAATAATATGATTTCAGGGAAAAATATTCATAAAAGATACGGGGTTGTAGAGGTATTGAAAGGAGTTGATATTGACATACAAAAGGGAGAAGTAGCTTCTATTGTTGGGCCGTCTGGTTCCGGCAAAAGTACTTTGCTTCATATATTAGGTACACTTGGATAAGGCTGACAAGGGAACGTGTAAGTATGAATAATGTACCATGATCAATTCCTTGAACGGGAAAAAACTGGCTGCCTTTCGCAACAAGCATATTGGCTTTGTATTCCAGTTTCATCACTTATTGCCAGAATTTACTGCCTTGGAAAATGTGTGTATTCCCGGCTGGCTGGCTGGTAGAAAAAAATCAGAAGTAAAAGAAGAAGCAGTGAAATTGCTAACCATGCTCGGGCTTTCAGAAAGAATGGAAAATAAACCCAATGAACTATCCGGTGGTGAGCAACAACGGGTAGCAGTAGCAAGGGCCTTGATCAATAAACCTGATATTGTTATGGCTGATGAACCAACCGGTAATCTGGATTCAGTTAATGCGAAAGAATTGCATCAATTATTTTTTGATCTGCGCAAACAATTTAATCAGACCTTTCTGATTGTTACCCACAATGAAGAACTGGCTCAACTTAGCGACAGGGTTTTGCATATGAAAGACGGGAAAATTGTTTAGATAAGAATGTACGACCAAAATAGTAATAGTGAGTAAAATTTACTTTAGACCCGCGGTTTCCAGGGTATTCCTCTACTTTTAGCAAATGACCGGTATACCTTGCCAAAACAAACAGGTAATCGCTCAGCCGGTTGAGATATTTAATAATAATGGTTCTACTTCATTATTTTCATGATCTCTAATCCTGACACAGCAACGCTCAGCCCTTCTGCAAATGCATCGGGCAATATGCAAATGGGAAACGTAAGGATGTCCGCCGGGAAGTATAAAAGATTTCATTGCTGGCAATAGCTCATTCATTTTATCCATTTCCTTTTCCAGTAATTCTATATCTGTTTCCTTAAGATCGGGAATTTTCATTTTGGTTTCTTTCTCCGGATCGCAGGCCAGAGCAGAACCGATGGTAAATAACCGGTCCTGTATTTCCTTCAGAATTAGCCTGCTATTGTTGTCCTGGAGAAGATCCTTGCATAAGCCGATATAAGAATTCAATTCATCAACTGTTCCATATGCTTCAATACGGAAGTGTGCTTTTGAAACTTTGGTGCCACCAATCAGTGATGTGGTTCCTTTATCACCTGTTTTTGTATAGATTTTCAAAGCCATGTGCATAAACTCTGCTTATAGGGCAGATGATATTAAGTATTACCGAATAAATTTTTACTGATGTGTATACATTCCCGCTTTTTCATTTTTTAGTCATTTTCAATAACGCCATCCCGAAGCCTGACTATACGGTGGGCATGATTGGCAATATCTTCTTCATGCGTAACCAGAACAATCGTATTGCCACCTGATTGAATCGTATTAAAAATCTCCATGATCTCGTAAGAGGTTTTTGTATCCAGGTTTCCCGTAGGTTCATCTGCAAGTATGATAGCAGGATCATTGACCAGTGCCCTGGCAATAGCAACCCGTTGCGATTGTCCCCCACTCAGTTCATTTGGGTGGTGATGGCTCCGGTCACGTAAGACTTACCATGTCCAAAACATGTATTGCTCTTTCATTGCGTTGTTTTTTACCCATGCCACCATATACCAGTGGTAAGGCAACATTTTCAAGAGCAGTTAGACGTGGCAGCAGGTTAAATTGCTGAAAAACAAAACCAATTTCTTTATTGCGAACCTCTGCCAGCGCATTATCTTCCATTTTGCTTACATCCTGGCTGATTCAAAATATAGTTTCCGGCGGTGGGCGTATCCAGGCAACCGATTATATTCATCAATGTACTTTTGCCTGAACCGGAAGGTCCCATCAGCGCCACGTATTCATTTTTAAAAATATCTAGTGAGATGCCTTTCAATACTTCCAGTTCATTTTTGCCCATTAAATAACTTTTGCGGATATTTTCCAGATGAATGATACATTCATTTTCTGCATGTGTATTTTGAAAGGTATTCGAAGCGTTCAAGAGTATTTATTTTAAATAATTTCTTTTATCTGTATGGTCTGCAATATGCATTCAGGAGGAAGGATTATTTATAACCTTTGGTACTTTAAAAAATTGATCGTCGTGCGATGGTGCATTCTTCAAGGCTTCTGAACGGCTGATCGAACCCTTTATTTCATCTTCCCTCAAAACATTTATTTCACCACTCATGTGCAGTAGTGGTTCTACATTTTCCAGGTCCAGCTCATTCAGTTTTTCAACAAAAACGATCATTCGCTGCAGATCATTTTTGATTTCCTGCTTTTCTGCTTCATTAAATTTTAACCGGGCCAGATGGGCCAGTTTATCAATCATTGCATCATTTACTTCCATCCGGCAAATATAGTTTTCAATTGGCAATAGACAATTACCAAAGGACGAATGGCAAACAAGTGGGTAACTACTCAAACTACCATCTTTTCTTATCTTCGCCGCCTTACTTTTAAACCAGGGATAGAAGGTTTAAAATTGATTTTTAGAAAAATGAATGTATTCAGGAACTATGGAAAAGAAAAAAGAAATAGTAATGAGTGGCATTCGCCCAACAGGTTTTTTGCACCTGGGTAATTACTTTGGGGCATTGCGCAATTATGTGCGGATGCAGGAAGAATTTGAATGTTATTTTATGGTTGCTGATCTGCATTCGCTTACCACGCATCCTGATACAAAAGAATTAAAATTGAATGTACACCGGGTGTTGGCTGAAAATATTGCCTGTGGGCTAGATCCTGATAAAGTGACGCTTTATTGCCAAAGCCATGTACATGAAACTGCAGAATTATATCTATATCTGAATATGCTGGCCTACAAAGGTGAATTGGAAAAAACCGCTACTTTTAAAGATAAAGTGCGACAACATCCTGAGAATGTAAATGCGGGATTGTTGACCTATCCGGTTTTACAGGCTGCAGATATTATTTTGCATCGTGCATCATTGGTGCCGGTGGGTAAAGACCAGGAACAACATCTTGAAATGGCACGAAATTTTGCCAATCGTTTTAATCATCGATATGGCGAAGTATTTCCGGAACCCCGGGCCTTTAATTATGGAGGGGAATTGATAAAGGTTCCCGGCCTGGATGGTGCGGGTAAAATGAGTAAAAGTGAAAACCAGTTGGCAACTATTTACCTGGCAGATGATGATGACCTGATCCGGAAAAAAGTGATGAAAGCAAAAACAGATGCGGGCCCGGTAGAGCCAATACGCCAATGCCTGATTACATAGAAAATATTTTTTCATTGATGAAATTGGTTAGCGCTGCTGAGGTAATAAGCAGGTTCGAGGAAGATTATAATAATTGTACCATCCGGTATGGGGATATGAAAAAGCAATTGGGTGAAGATATGGTACATTTTATTGCACCTATACGGGAAAAGGCAGAAGCTATTCGCAATAACCCCGCTTATCTGAATGAAGTAATGGAAAAGGGAGCGGAAAAGGCGAGGGAAAGTGCCAGGCAAACTATGGAACTGGTAAGAGAAGCTATGGGATTGAACTATTTTCGGAACAATTCAATAAAAGGGATTGCAGGGGTGATTTTATATTTATCTTTCAGGCTCTGAAATTCTTATCCCCGACATTGAACCATATGGCAAAATCAAAAAAACCAAAGCATATCGCAGTAGCAGGAAATATCGGTGCCGGTAAAACCACTTTGACCGAAATGCTGAGCAAGCATTATAAATGGATTCCCAATTTTGAAGATGTTGATCATAATCCTTACCTGATGGATTTTTATGAAGATATGCCCCGGTGGAGTTTTAATCTGCAGATATATTTTTTGAACAGCCGCCTGCAACAATTGGTAGAAATTCAAAAAGGTACTGAGACCGTTATACAGGACAGGACCATTTATGAAGATGCAAATATTTTTGCTCCAAACCTGCATGAAATGGGACTGATGAGCAAAAGAGATTTTGATAATTATTTTCATTTTTTTCAAACATTAAAAACCCTGGTTCAACCTCCTGACCTTTTGATTTATCTGAATGCATCAGTTCCTACATTGGTTGGACAAATTCAAAAAAGAGGGAGGGAGTATGAAGAAAATATCCGCCTGGATTATCTGAAAAGACTAAATGAATTTTACAATAAATGGATTGACGGTTACAAAGAAGGGCAGTTATTGATAATTGATGTAGATAAAAATAAATTTGCAGAAAATGAAGAAGACCTGGGTGAGATCATAACAAAAGTTGATGCCCAGTTATACGGATTATTTTAACTGTTCTTAGGCAAATTAGTCTGATCCAAAAAAGGTAAATTGTGAACATGAAAATGATAATATTTCTTGCATTTATCCTTCTTGCCTTCTCAGCAGAATCACAATCTTTAAAAGAAGCCCTGTATGGAGGCAAATTAAAAGCCGATACCGGAGCCGTGATAAGAAAAGGTGATAGTTTGAGGATCAAAGAAAATATAGCCCAAAAGATTATAGAAGATTCAATAAGAAAAGAAGAGAGAGTCCTGGAAAAACAAAATGCTGTTGCTGCCGGGCTGGATACAAATACTGCAGGAAATTCGGGAATATCAACTGAACTGTCATCATCAGAAAAAAGCGATAAAAGAATTCCTGCAGATAATAATCTGATTTGGAAGTCTTTTATAGATACTGTTAGCAGCTCAGTAAGATCGGAAGTCATCACATCAAACAAACTAAAAAAGGGAGCTTATTCCGTTCTTATTGAATATGAGATCAGGCCGGATGGACAAATCAATATTAACAGCGTTGCTTCTGATCCGCAAAATTCCTTTTTAGAAGGACAAATAAAAGTAAGATTGATGCTGGATGCCCCTCAAATGAATCCTGTATTAGGCACCAATGGTAAACCCAGAACCGTAGCTAAAAAACAATTGTTGAGTTTTACGAAATAAAGTAGGTACACAGGTTAAAGAATATTTGCAGACCGGCATAAAAATTTAAATTATTACATATACAGTGCAAACTTTTCCGGAAATGATTTTTTACAGATTATAGCCGGCATAACTTTCGTAGTCATTCAATAGCTGATCAATTTTCTTCAACCATTCCCTTTGTTTGTTTTTATTGATACTATGATTGGTCTCCAAGTCATAGTTGTTTTGCATCTCTTCTTTTTCAGATGTAATGGATTCATAAATTTTTCTAAGGTCATTCTTAAAATTATTCTTGTTGAATTTGTATTCACCCATTTTCATATTAAGCTTGCGGGCAAATATTTCTGCTATGTCAAAATGACCCTGTTCATGGGCAAGTATATAGTCTGTTTTATGTAGTCCCCATGATTTAGTTTTAGAGAAACTACAGGTGATCTTGTAACCAAAGCCTTTGCTGTTAAAATTATACTCAATGCCAAGGTAGGTGGCGGTTGAGGCAGCCGCATCTGAATCTGGTTTTACGCTTCCTTTATAATCGGCCCAGGTAAGTTTTTGGTCCGGCTTCCAACTAATTAGTTCTTCCTCCATGTCCTGGCTGAAAGAGGATAGGGATAAAGACAATACTATAAGGGGAATTAGATTTTGTATCATGAAATCTAAAACGGCCCTATAGCAGAAAAAGTTGCAGCCAGGTATTAAATATGTTCTTAAAAAAAACTCCCCCGGATTTATTCCAGGAGAGTATCAGACAAAATAGAGAGTGATTACAATTTTGGAGCTGCTTCCAGAACTTCCGGAGTAACACCGTCCTTATATTTTTCAAAATTCTTTTTAAACAAGCCGGAAAGGTAAATTGCTTTGTTGTCATATGCGGCTTTATCGGTCCATGTATTACGTGGGTTCAGCATTTCCGCGGGCACATGAGGGCATTCTTTTGGTATTGCCATTCCGAATATCGGGTCCTTTTCATATTCAACTTCATCCAATTTTCCATCCAAAGCAGCCGTTATCATAGCCCTTGTATATTTCAGCTTCATCCGATTACCTATTCCATAAGGTCCGCCGGTCCAGCCCGTATTGATCATCCACACATTTACTTTATGTTCTTTCATTTTGCTTCCCAGCATTTGAGCATATTTGCCCGGATGTAAGGGTAAAAACGGGGCGCCGAAGCAAGCGCTGAATGTAGGTTTGGGTTCAGTAACACCGGCTTCTGTTCCGGCCACTTTAGCTGTATAGCCAGAAATAAACTGGTACATGGCCTGGCCAGAAGTCAGTCTGGAGATGGGTGGCAAAACACCAAATGCATCGCAGGTAAGTAAGAAAATATTTTTTGGAAGGCCGCCAATAGACGGTTCCATCGCATTACTGATAAATTCCAGTGGGTAAGAAACCCTGGTGTTTTCAGTGATACAGCTATCATCAAAATTGATTTTATTACTTCCGGGATAGAAAGTGATATTTTCTACCATGGCACCGGGTCTTATTGCCTGGAAAATTTCAGGTTCCTTTTCTTCGGTCAGATTGATTGTTTTTGCATAACACCCACCTTCGAAATTGAAAATATTATCTGTAGTCCAACCGTGTTCATCATCTCCAATTAATTTACGGTTGGGATCAGCACTTAAGGTGGTTTTCCCTGTTCCGCTTAATCCAAAAAATATTGCAGTATCTCCGTCGTCGCCCATATTGGCACTGCAATGCATACTTAGTACATTTTTCTGGTGAGGGAGAATATAATTAAGTATGGTAAAAATGCCTTTCTTGATTTCACCTGTATAGCCAGTTCCGGCCATTAATATCATTTTATGTTTAAAGGAAATAACAGCAGCATTATGTTGCCTGGTGCCACATTCAGCCGGGTCTAAGCGCAGACCAGGTGCAGAAAGAATGGTCCATTCAGGAGCAAAGTCTTCCAATTCTTCCTCTGTTGGACGCAAAAACATATTGTAGGCAAAAAGATTATTCCAGGGTTTTTCATTGACGACCCTGATATTCAGCCTGTATCGGGGATCTGCACAAGCATAGCTGTCACGAACCCATAATTCGGGCAGGGTTTCAAAATAGCCCAGTATTTTGTTGTGTATGATGTCAAAATATTTCTGATCAATTGGCAGGTTAAAATCATTCCAATGAATAGTGTCAGAGGTAATATCGTCCCTTACAATAAACTTATCTTTTGGAGACCGTCCTGTAAATTCTCCCGTACGGACTACAAGGGCACCTGTATCATTAAGAACCCCATCTCCAATTCGTAACGTGTCCATCATGAGTTCTTCCGGGGAAAGTTGATAATGAATATTGTCAAGGTTGCTGATACCTATTTGCATCAGGCTTTGGGTGGGGATTGCAAAACAGTAACGACATAGCTCTATCAAATTTTATTTAAGAAACAAAAGTAATACACAAATAATGTAAAATACAAACGAATGTTAGTTTAATTCTTTAAATGGTTTTTACTTATTCTGTGAATGATCAATTAATTTTCTTAGAATCAGGTCTATTCTTAAATAATTTTCAAGAGTTGAACTCTTTGGTTTAACAAAAATGATTTTCTAATTATTTTTCTGAACGATAGCTGTTACGCAAGGGATTGATTAGGCCTCATTATCTTTAAAGCCCATAAATCGTATTTAAAAAGGTTATAATTAACATGGAGAAGAAATTAAGTTATTCCACTATTTTGAAATCTCCTTTAACTCTATTGGCTACATTTATTTAGACATTCACTTTTTCCAAGAAATTTATAAAACAAATCATGAAAAATCTTCCTCTTAATCCTCAGTTGTTTGTAAAAAACCGGGATCGTTTCATAAAAATGATGAATAAGAATTCAATTGCAATAATTGTAAGTAATGATGAAATGCCCAGTAATGGAGATGCTATTTACCGGTTTAAGCAAAACAGTGATCTCTATTGGTTAAGTGGAATAAATCAGGAAGATAGCATGGTCATTCTGTTTCCGGATAATCCTGATCCAAAGTACAGGGAAGTTCTGGTATTGGTAAGGCCAAATGATCTGAAAGAAAAATGGGACGGAAAAAGATTGAGAGCTGACGAAGCAAAAGAAATGAGCGGTATTAAAACCATTGTCTGGCTTGATGCCCTGGAAGGTTTATTGCAACCATGGATACACCTGGCAGATACCATTTATTTAGATACAAATGAAAATGACCGTAAAGCCAGTCTATTGCGAACCCGGGATTATCGGTTTATCCGGGAAATGAAAGACCGCTATCCTTTGCATCAATATGAAAGAGCTGCAAAATTATTTAAGAATGCAGGGCTATCAAAACAGCGTTGGAAATAGAAGTTATACAACAGGCCATTGATATTACTGAAAAAACGTTTCGCCGATTGCTGAAATTTATAAAGCCGGGTGTAATGGAATATGAAATTGAAGCGGAAATACTTCATTCATTTCTTAGCCAGCGGGCAACCGGGGAAGCATATGGAAGTATTATTGCCAGTGGTGACAGGGCCAGAACCTTGCATTATGTTTCAAATAACCAGGAATGCAAAGACGGTGAATTGATACTGATGGATTTTGGCGCTGAATATGGCGGTTATTGTGCAGACCTGACACGGACCGTTCCGGTAAATGGAAAATTTACACAGGAGGCAAAAAACAGTTTATAATGCCTGTCTTGCATTTGCATGATTATGCAAAGAGTCTTTTGAAACCCGGTATTTCTATTATTGATTATACCGAAAAGATTGGGGAAGAAGCAACCCAACAATTTTTAAAAATCGGGTTGCTGAAAAAAACGGATATAAAAAATGAAGATCCTGAAAACCGGGCTTACCGAAAATATTTATACCATGGCATATCACATCATTTGGGGATAGATGTTCATGATCTGGGTACCAGGACTGAACCTATAAAAGCAGGTATGGTGTTTACAGTAGAGCCGGGTATTTATATTGAAGAAGAACAAATGGGTATACGGATTGAAAATAATGTCTGGATAACAAAAAATGGCAATAAAGATCTGATGAAGAATATTCCAATTACGGTGGAAGAGATAGAAGCTTTAATGAAAAAATAAAGATGACTTTCTTCGATTTTAATTAGCCGTCATGTCTGTCAATCCCTGGTATTAATGAGTTTTATTTTTTAGCCAGAAGAAGGAGTTATATTGCGGATGAAAAAGTTAGTTTGTTAATGTTACAATCATTAATTAATTCCTAAACGAATAACTTGTGGTCTGTTGACCATTTACTTTCCGGCATGAAGCAAATCCCCAATCTCTTCACCTTGCTTAATCTTGTTTCTGGCTGTATTGCTATTGTTTTTATCCTTCAAACAGGACAGGCAATTGTCTATATAGACAGGGATGGATTTACATCCTGGGATCTCCCGGAAAAAATTGCCATAGGATCACTTTTTATTTTTGCGCCGGCCTGGTTGATTTTCTGGATGGTTTTGTTGCCCGGCTATTTAAGGCCAGTTCTGAAATGGGAAAGCAACTAGATTCACTGGCGGACGTAGTTAGTTTTGGTGTAGCGCCGGGATTAATACTTTATCAAATGCTACGTATAAGTTTTGCCAGAGAGACAGACGGTCTGGATGTTTCTGTTGCCGCATTATTGCCTGCCTTTTTAATTCCCTGTGCGGGAGCCTGGAGATTGGCAAGATTTAATATTGACAACACGCAGCAATATTCATTTAAAGGCATTCCGATACCGGCAGCTGGTATTACGATCGCATCATCTGCCCCTGATAGTTCATTACCAGCAATTCAATTTGCAGGATTTATTATTTAATAAATGGTTGATTTATGGTATCATCGTTATCCTTGCCTGGTTACCTGATGGTCAGCAATATTCCATTGATGAGTCTAAAATTTAAGGACAGCAGCCTAAAAAATAATATGCCCAAATAATATTGGTGGCCTTGCGGTTTTGTCGATAATTGTTTTAAAATGGGTAGCCATTCCCATCGTATTCATCGCCTATGTTATTGTATCTTTGGCGTTCAAAAATAAAATTGCATGACCTTCACTGTTCAGATAAAAGTAATGCCGCTAAAAGAATTGTTGGATCCCCAGGGAAAAGCGGTTATGGGTGGTCTTGAAAATTTGGGATTGAAAGATGTGGAAGATGTAAGAATAGGAAAGAATATCACCCTGCAGGTAAATGCGGATTCTGCTGAAAAAGCAAAGCAAATTGCCGAAGAAGCCAGCAAAAAATTATTGTCAAATCCAGTGATGGAATATTTTGAAGTAGTGTGAATTAGTAAATATATTAGCACGAAATTCAAATAAATTGTTTGCTTCGTATCCTTTCTGTTTGCAATTTCCGACCAAGTTATGCTCTATCTTGTTCCCACTCCTATTGGCAATCTAAAAGATATTACCCTTCGGGCAATAGAAGTACTGAAGGAAGTCGATCTTATCCTGGCTGAAGATACCCGCAATACTTCGCATTTACTTAATCATTACCAGATCACCAAACCGCTTTCTCCTTATCATCAGCACAACGAACATAAAATACTTCAGCACCTTGTTACCCAAATGCTGGATGGAAAAAAGATGGCGGTAGTAACGGATGCCGGCACTCCGGGCATTTCTGATCCTGCTTTTTTATTGGTAAGGGAATGCATAAAAGAGGGCATCAGGGTAGAATGTTTGCCTGGTGCTACCGCTTTTGTACCAGCATTGGTCAACAGCGGCATTCCCACCAATCGGTTTGTCTTTGAAGGATTTTTACCCTTAAAAAAAGGAAGGCAAACCTTACTGAAACAATTAGCAGATGAAGAAAGAACCATGATCTTTTATGAATCTCCTGTTCGCTTGTTAAAAACCCTTGAGGAATTTATGATTTATTTTGGCGAGGAAAGAATATGTTCGGTAAGCCGGGAGTTGACGAAATTGTTTGAAGAAAATAAAAGGGGCACCCTGAGAGAAGTTGCTGAATATTTTTCTTCAAAATCAGTAAAAGGCGAAATCGTAATAGTGGTTGCCGGAAAACAGAAATGATAATTTATACCTAAAAATTGAATGGCACGATTTTCAAATGATACAGATACTGCAAATTTGCAGTTCAATTCAAAAAGATAAGAAAGATGAAGACAAGATTATTATCACTGACTATTATTATGACATTCGTTTCGGGAATTGCTTTTTCACAAATCAGGGAAATTCCTAAAATAGTTGAGGAAACATTTTCGAATCAATACCAGGGAGCCTCTAATATCGATTTTAAAGATCAGTTGGTAAGAGTAGATGTCCATTTTGTACTGGATGGTGAGAACATGATAGCGTCCTATACTAACAAAGGATTATGGAAAGAAACACAAAAGGAATGGAGTTTTGACAAGTTGCCGGAAGAATTAAAAACAGGGTTTGAAAAAAGCAAATATGCCGATCGGGAAATAGAAGAAACTATTGTATTATACCTGCCCGGAGATATTTTACAATACAGGCTTAAAGCAAAGAAAAGTGATGTTGAAAAAAAATACCTGTTTTTCAATAAATCAGGCAGATTGCTCAGGGAGTCCATTACGCTTTAGTACCAGCTAACAATTTCTTCCAATTTTTTTCTTTTTAAATCCGGAACCCAGCATTCTGCTGCCGGATAGCCAATGGGAATGACAAGGAAAGGTTTTTCATTTTCGGGCCGGTGTAACACCCTCGTTAAGAAATTCATGGGTGAGGGAGTATGGGTAAGTGCAACTAAACCGGCATGATGAATGGCTGCCAATAAAAAACCGCAGGCTATACCACAGCTTTCCGTTACATAATAGTTTTGATGTTTATTGCCTGTTTTCTCCAATTCATAGCTTCTTTTAAAAATAATGATAAGCCAGGGTGCTTTAACCAGGAATTCTTTATGCCAGTCCGTCTGCAACGGTCTCAAATCTTTTAACCATTCCTCAGGCATTCGGCCGCTGTAACTTTCAAATTCTTCTTTTTCAGCTTCTGCTTTTATTTGTTTTTTGATATGGAGATCGCTTACTAAACAAAATGTCCAGGGCTGTTTATGTGCTCCGCTTGGTGCAGTAGATGCTGCCAGTATGATATTTTCAATAACTTCCTTTGTTACTTGTTTATCAGAAAAATCCCGAACAGTACGCCTCTTATCCATCCATTCATAAAATTGACTGCTTTTCTTTATTAATTCGGGCAATTCATAGGTTTCCCTGGTATACGAAACAAAAGGATAGCCATCAATTATTTTTGTTTTTTGCATAACAAGATTTTGGCGAAATTTACCGATTCTATTTTTTTAAAATTTGTTTTTCTCATGAAGAAATTTGGACTGGTTTTTATTCTCAATTATTTAGTATTAATGTTGATTGCCCAGGCAGGCAATACCGGACCTTCTAATTACTGGCAACAAAAGGTTAAATATGTAATGGATATTGATATGAATGTGAAGACAAACCAATTTACCGGCAAACAAAAGCTGGAATATTGGAATAATTCACCCGATACACTTACACAAGTATTTTATCATCTTTATTTTAATGCTTTTCAGCCGGGAAGTATGATGGATACCAGAAGCAGGAGACAGGGAACTATACAAGTGGGAGATGGTGCAGATTGGGATTCCAGGGTTAAAGACCGGATTCAGAAACTAAAGCCAGAAGAAATAGGATATCAAAAAATAATATCATTAAAAATGAATGGGCGTCCTCAAAAATTTGAGGTTTTGGAAACTATTCTTCAGGTCAAATTGGATAAGCCTATTTTGCCAAAATCGAAAGTTGAATTTGATATGGTATTTGAAACGCAGGTGCCATTACAAATAAGGCGGAGTGGTCGGGATAATCCCAATACAAAAGTCAGATATTCTATGAGCCAGTGGTACCCAAAATTGTGTGAATATGATAAAGAAGGATGGCATCCTACTCCTTATGTAGCCCGTGAGTTCTATGGAGTTTGGGGCGATTTTGATGTGAATATAACTATCGATAAAAATTATATTTTGGGTGGTACTGGTTACCTGCAAAATGCAAACCAGGTTGGTTATGGTTATGAAGAAGCAGGAACAAAAGTTGTAAGACCTTCTGGAAATAAACTTACCTGGAAGTTTACAGCTCCTAATGTTCATGATTTTATGTGGGCTGCTGATCCGGAATATAAACACCTGACACGTAAGGTGAAAAATGATTTGACTTTTCACCTGTTATATAAATCCTCCGTCACTTCTGAAGCAACATGGAAAAAGATATTAGATGATGCTGAAAAGGCTTTACCGTTTATTGAAAAAACATTCGGGCCTTATACATATAAGCAGTATTCCTTTATCCAGGGAGGAGATGGAGGAATGGAATATCCAATGGCAACCTTACTGGCCAGTCCGGGCGCATGGCTTCATGAGTGGATGCATAACTGGTATCACGGTATTATGGCCACCAATGAATCCTTGTATGCCTGGATGGACGAAGGGTTTACAACTTATGCTGACAGCCGGGTATCTGCTTTTTTAAAGAATGAAACAGGTGTAAGTGAGCAGTCAGGTAGTTATAAAAGTTATTTCTCATTAGTAAAAAGCAACAAGGAAGAGCCGCTGACTACTCATGCTGACCATTTTAATATGAACGCTGCCTATTCGCCGGCTTCCTATTCAAAAGGTGCCGTTTTTCTGGAGCAACTGGGTTATATAACCGGAGCCTCAACCAGGGATAAAATACTAATTGAATACTATAAGCAATGGAAATTTAAACATCCGAATGCAGCCATTTTCATTCGCCTGGCAGAAAAAGTTAGTGATCTTAAATTAGATTGGTATAAAGAATATTGGGTGAACTCAACCAAAACAATTGACTATGCATTTGATAGCTTATGGGAGCAAGGAGGAAAAACAAAGATCCGTCTAAAGCGATTGGGACTTATGCCCATGCCTGTTGATCTCCAATTGACTTTCAAGGACGGATCCACCGAAATGCATTATGTTCCTCTTGACCTGATGTATGGCAGAAAAACTGATGAAGGAAATGATTCATTCAAAACCTATCCAGCCTGGCACTGGACTCATGAAACATATACTATAGAAAGCGACCGGAGATTAAACGAGATTTCAATTGCTGAGATCGATCCTTCACAGCGCATGGCCGATACTGAGAGGCAAAACAATAAATTAAAACTATAATTATAGATAGAAAACCATCCGCTACAAGCGGATGGTTTTTAATTTGATTAGGGCCCCGGGAAAATGTTTTCTCAGGATAGGAAGGTTTAGGTCAATGGTCTATTATTCTTAGTTATCTGGCACGAAACTATAATTTTTACACTGCCGAACATATACCCACTTTGTGGTATTTTAGTTCATTTATCGTCCAAAAAATTTATTAACGGCTTCTATCCGGTTGGTTACGTGTAATTTTTCATAAATGTGGTATACATGTTTACGAACAGTTTCTGGGCTAATAAAAAGTTCTGCGGCGATTTCTTTATACATTAGGCCTTTTGATAATTGTTCCAGGATATCTCTTTCTCTTCTTGTTAAGGTATTCAGACCACTGGCTTCTCCTATTTCTGTATTCTTATTTTGAAATGCTGCTACTACTTTTCGGGCAATCTGGCTACTCATTGGCGCTCCGCCCAGGAATAATTCCCGTATGGCTTCCAGCATTCGTGCCGGAGCAGTTTTCTTTAAAATATAACCACTGGCGCCTGCAGTAAGTGCCTGGAATATTTTTTCATCTTCTTCGTACACAGTACACATCATAAAATTAGTTTCAGGTATCTTTTGTTTCAATGCTCTTACACAATCAATACCTGTTTCATCAGAACCCAGGTTAATATCCATTAATACCACATCGGGCTTCAATAGAGGCAAACCGGCTATGGCTTCCGAGGCAGTACCAATAGTTCCGATACATTTAAAACCTTCAGACATGCTAATGATCTCTTCCAGCGCATTACGCAGATCCCGGTTATCGTCCACTACACAAACAGAAATTTCCTTCATCCGATAAAGTTGAGTTTTTGAGAGCAATAAACCAATACCACTAAGTGGTAGTTTTACCGGGGTATAAATAATATATACTTATCACTAAAGAATTCTTCATCAAAGATGTCCTTGATTTCCATGACGTGGGGACGGGTTTTACTTTCCTGGATTTCCAGGGCAAGGTCACCGCCTTTCAGGCAAAAAAGGCCAGGCTGACTAAAGATGGGTGGGCTTTCTTCTGCCGGGCCATCGGCAGGCGATTTCTTAGTTCTCAATAAAGGTTTGCTCCATCTCCATAGATCCTTTAGCGGAGCAACAGCCCGGGAAACTACAAAATCAAATTTTCTGTTTTTTATTTCTTCTATCCGGCTATGTTGGGTAGTTACATTGGAAAGATTGATTGCCTCAACTACGGCATCTACCACTTTTAATTTCTTTGCAATACTGTCAACCAGGTGAAACTTTACTTCAGGGAAAAATATAGCCAGGGAATTCCGGGAAATCCACCACCTGTTCCGAGGTCAATAATTTCTTTACCTGCCTGGAATTCGAAAGTTGCGGCAATACTTAAAGAATGCAAAACATGTTTTTCATAAAGACTGTCAATGTCTTTTCGTGAAATGACATTGATCTTTTCATTCCATTCCCTGTATAGATTTTTTAATGCCTCAAACTGCTGAATTTGGTTTGGGGTGAAATCTGAAAAATATTTCAGGATAATTTCCATACTCCAGTGATATTACAATTTAAAAGGCTACGCTAATTCCAGCGCTTTGCTGGTTTTTTCCAAAAGGCCGGCACAAAGATGATATAATAAAAAAACATCCAAAGGTCCAGGAAAATGAACCACGGCCACAGATCTTTTTCATCCATTTTTTTCATAGCCTTATTAAAAATAAATCCTACAGTTAATAAACGGATACCCAATAACCCAAGGGCAAGCTTCCAGTCAAATAGAATAATACTGGCAATCAACAAGGGATAAAAAAGAAACTGGGTTACAAAATATAAACCCAGTAGAAATTTATGTTTGGGTTTATAATATTTTGCCGTAGTATAATGTCTGGACTTTTGCTTAAGCCAGCTATTCCAGGTGGTTCTGGGTACCGACCGGGTAACAGCATCAGGATCAATAACCACCGCAGTGTTTTTTTTTGTTGCTACTTTGTTAATGAAAAGGTCATCATCACCGCTCGGAATATGATTGATGGAGGAAAAACCTTTGTTACGAAGAAAGAGATCTTTTTTGTAGGAAAGATTTCTTCCTACACCCATATAAGGGATACCCGCAAGTGCATAAGAAAGATATTGCAAGGCGGTATGGAATGTTTCAAAACGAATAAGTTTATTAAGTACACCCGGGGTTTTATGATAGGCACCGTATCCTAATACGATTTCTGTATTTTCAGCGTATCCATCCTGCATTTTTTGTATCCAACTCTCACTGGCAGGAACACAATCTGCATCTGTCAGTAACAATACTTCATGTTTGGCTTCTCGTATTCCAATTGACAGAGGATATTTTTTACCTGAAATAAGTTTGGCTTCATGGGTAAGCTCCACCACATTCAATGATTTAAATGTTTTTTTTAATTCCTGCAAAATATATTTGGAATCATCTACAGAATTATCGTTTACCGCTACAACTTCATAGGTACTGGGATACTGTTGAACCAATAACCCCGGCAGGTTGCGGGCCAGGTTTTCATCCTCATCGCGGCTGCAGATATTACAGAAACAGGGTGTTGCTGTGACTGCTTTCTTTCCGTTGGTTTATAAAATGCGATACGACTAAAAAACCATGCATAATAAAATACCTGGATTGCGGTAGCAGTGGCAAAAGAATAGAATATGATCTCTCCCCAGTTAATGGTTGGCATAGCGGCGAAGATAATAGTTTATGGTTTTTACATTAAGGTTTGTAGTTAACTTGCACGGCTTATTATTTACATATTTATGGCAGCATTGCAATTTCAATTAGAGCAAACAGACACAAATTCAAAAGCAAGGACTGGAAAGATAATAACCGATCATGGAGAAATACTGACCCCGATATTCATGCCGGTGGGAACAGTGGGAAGTGTAAAAGCTGTAACACAACAACAACTGCTAAATGATGTAAAGGCGCAGATCATTCTTGGCAATACCTATCATCTTTATTTAAGACCCGGTTTAGAAGTACTGGAAAAAGCCGGTGGCCTGCACAATTTCAATGGATGGCAAAAACCTATACTGACTGATAGCGGTGGCTACCAGGTTTTTTCATTGGCAGGAACAAGGAAAATAAAAGAAGAAGGTGTCACTTTTCAATCGCATATTGACGGATCAAGTCATCTGTTTACCCCGGAGTATGTAATGGACATTCAACGGATCATTGGTGGTGATATCATTATGGCCTTTGATGAATGTCCCCCGGGTGGTAGCGATCTAACTTATGCCCGTACTTCTATGGAGCTGACTCATCGCTGGCTAGACAGATGCTGGAATCGTTTTAATTCTACAGGAGATAAATACGGATTCACCCAAAACTTGTTTCCAATAGTTCAGGGAGGCACATTTAAAGACCTTCGGAAAGCTTCCTGCGAATTCGCATCCTCAAAAAATGCAACTGGCAATGCCATTGGAGGATTAAGTGTAGGAGAACCTGAGCCAGTGATGTATGAGATATGCGATTGGTGCTGCGATCATCTGCCAAAAGAGAGACCCAGGTACCTGATGGGAGTAGGTACGCCCTGGAATATGCTGGAATGTATCAGTATGGGTATTGATATGTTTGACTGTGTAATGCCTACCCGAAACGGGCGCAATGCCATGTTATTTACTTCCAGAGGGGTTTTCAATATAGACAATAAGAAATGGGAATTTGATTTTTCACCGATTGATGATGGATTAGATTGCGAAGTAAGTAACTATTACAGCAAAGCCTACCTGCGACACCTGATGAAATCAAAAGAATTTTTGGGATTGACCATTGCAAGTATTCATAATCTGGCCTTTTATCTGTGGCTGGTGAAAGAAGCCAGGAGCCATATAGAAAAGGGTGACTTTGCCGCCTGGAAAACAGAAATGTCAGAAGTACTTAAAACAAGGTTATAATTTATACAGACCATGCTTAACTGCAAATAATGCCAGGCCCACTCTTGAACCCACATTCAATTTTCTGAAAAGATCATCGCGATAGCCATCTATTGTCCGGGGGCTGGCATGCATCGCGATAGCTATTTCTTTATAAGTCATTTCTGTACAAGCCATTTTCAAAAACTGGATTTCTTTTTCTGATAGTTGATTGATGATTGGCAACATCTTCCCGGATTTTTCATGGTTGGTAACATAGTTCAGCATTTTATTACTTACCAGTTCATTCATATAAAAACCCGTATCGCGGATACTGTCCAATGCCTGTTTAAATACAGAAGGTTTACTGTCTTTAAGTAGATATCCTCTGGCTCCTTCTTTAATCATGCTGATAACTATACTATCATTGTCCATCATGCTCAGGACTAAGATTTTTATTGAAGGTTGGTTTTTATTTATCCAGGCGGCTGTTTCAAAGCCATTCATTTCCGGCATGGTGATATCAAGTAATATAATATCAGGTAAGTGATGTTTTTGCAGTTGCCGGATAAAATCCTTCCCATTGTCTGCTTCAAACAAAACGGAGTAATTATCAAAAGAATTTATAAGGGACGCCAGACCATTTCGAAGCAATGTATGATCGTCAACAAGACAAATATTGGTGTGGTCTTTAGTCATTGTTTTCGCTTTTAATAGATATGGTGACACAAGTTCCTTTTTCCGGTTCGCTTTTTATTGATAAACCGGCATTAATCATTTTAGAACGTTTTTTTAAATTTTGTAAACCTACACCAGCTGAATTTTTTCCGGGATCAAATCCTTTTCCGTTGTCTTTGATTGAGATTTCAATTTTGTCGTTTTCTTTTCTGACATCCAGGTATATAGTATCGGCTTCCGCATGACGGATAATATTATTTACTACTTCCTGTATCATCCTGTAAAGAATGATTGGTTTATCACTTCCCAATGCCGGCAGTTCCTCCTCAATTTGAATAGAAGTTTTGTATTTCCCGGTCTTCTGTACATCAGTGAGTAGCCTGTGCACTGCAGATGTCCATCCGTTGTTGCGAATATGGTCAGCATCAAGCGAATGGCTAAGGCTGCGCAGGTCGCTGATCGCTTTTTCCATCAGTTCGTCCATCAATTCTAATTTTTCAACATCCTCAGGAGCTTTCAAAGTATTCAGGTTGATCCGAACCAGGCTGAGCACCTGGCCAATATTATCGTGTATCTCCCGGCTTATTTCATTAAACGTAATGTTCCTGTATTTCCATTTGTGATTTCAGCAGTGTTTGTTCAAACTCAATATTCATCCTTTCGTTTTCCAGTAATAGTTTATTTTTTCTTTTCAGGTATATCCTGAAAAGAAAAAATACCGAGATCACCAGTAATAAAATAAAAAGACTGGCGGCTACAACGGAAATGATAAGGTCTACTTTTCCCTGCTGCATAAATAAAATGCCCTGATAAAACAAACATACATGAATATAGCTCATTAGCTGGGGTATCAGACGATAAAGCTTCATTCCGAAAACAGTTGCCTGGTAAGCGAGTAAATATTTATATAACGCAAACGAAATATTTACGACCGGGTAAAAAGCAACTAAACCTATCGTGATCCATATCACCGGCAGCCATTTTTTTTCTTCTGAATGATTATCAAGTTTGAAATAATTAAATAAAAAAAGCAATCCGCATAAGGTGATCAAAAATCCCGCTCCCAAAGAAATATAACTATTATAAATAAAAATGGATTGAACATAACAAAAGCTAACAAGAGTAGCTGTGAGGAAAACAAAGGTCATTATTCCAATAAGCTTACGCACCGGCTGGATAAAAGGTATCCGGTAATAGAATATGGCAAAGAATAAGGCATTTACTGGATTATATAGATTATAAATAAATCCGGTTGAATAGGAAGGATTATGCCGTACCAGCAAAAAAACAATTAACTCCTGACCAAATACTAACAATAGGAAAAAAGGAAAAAGAGAAAGCTTCCTGCTCTTCAAACTTTTGAAGTAAACAAAGCCAGTAACTGAACTGGTGAGCAGGCAGATTAAATAAATTAAATGAAGCCACATTCTTATCAGGGATTTAAGCCGCCAGTATTGTAGGGTGGAGTAGGTGATGGGGCATCCTTACTTTCCAAAAAAGGAAGCATTGTTGGCTGACCATCTTTATATGGCCATAAGATAACGGTTATTCTGCCGGCATTGCTTTCGTTCTTTCCATAGGCGCCCAGGCATACCCTTAATTCATCGGCGACAGGCATCGTTTCATTAAGCCAGGTCATCAACTCTTTGCTGGTAAAGGAAATGCTATGGGTCTGTTTTTCCATATCAATACCCTTAGCCCGCATGTAAAGTATATATTCCTCCATCATTGAGATAGCTATACTCACAGGAATGGGTTCATTTGCCATGATTTAAAAGTTTTGGTTATTTGTTCGGGTAAGTTAAAGAGGCATACCTTATTTTCAAAGGATCAGGATAAGAATGGGTTTAAGAACAATGCCGGATACCGTGAAAAAACGGGGATAAAATCGGGTTATTAAACGCTTGACCCTGTATTTGGCTTTTGCCATTTTTACTCCGGGTCCTTTTATACCATTAGCAATTGAACCTTACCTTATTTCCTGGACCTTTCGCCGGATACATACCTGCCGTTTGCATATTCCTGCAACGGCAGGTTTTTATAAAGAAGTATACCACTCCGACATTACTGTACACGATTTTCCTCCAAACTATCCGGATTTACTTTTTGCATGTTAGTCTTTAAATAAAACAACCTGAAGAAATAAATTAGTTTATTTGAGCAGATAAAATAATTTTGCTGCAAGAATTCTTCTATAATCATTACGGCGTTTCGCTTTGATTAAACAATCCTTTAGTAGCTCCGGACCTTAGCTGTAAACAAAAACACCAGGACCAACAGGGTTAAAATAACCAGGAATAACAATTGAATGTAAACGGTCTTTTTCCGTAAACAATCTCATACACCAAAAATTAACCATCATGGAAAAAAAATTAGCCTTATGTATTGGGATCAATGATTACCCTGGTACAGGTAGCGACCTATCCGGATGCATTAATGATGCGGATGATTGGTCAAAAGTATTTTCTCAAAAAGGCTTTAATGTAAAAAAACTACTGGACAAAGAAGCCACCCGCAAAAATATTCTTGATGGTATGAAGGCCATTATTGACTCAGCAGTTAAAGGGGACTCTATTCTATTTCAGTATTCAGGACATGGAACCTATATTCCGGATAAAGATGGTGATGAATCTGACGGTACTGATGAATGTTTATGCCCTTATGATTTGTATACCAAAGGACCAATAACCGATGATGAACTAAACGATCTTTTTACTTCAAAGAAAAATGGAGTCAGGCTGGTTTTATTTTCTGACTCCTGCCATTCAGGTACAGTTACCCGCTTTGCCCCCGGCATTACTCCTCCCCCTGCATCAGGAAAAAAAGCGCAGGTACGAAAAGTAAAATTTCTTCCACCCGCTAATTTTCTTTCACCAAAAGAGCTAACCAAATTGGGTATGATCAGGACTTTCCGTCGCTCATCTCCTCCGGGGAGATACGGCAGCCTGTTATTGTCGGGTTGCCAGGATGTGGAATATAGCTATGATGCCTTCTTTCAAAATCGGCCAAATGGTGCCTTCACATATGTAGCATTGGAAGTTCTCAAACATTTAAAACCCACTGCCACTTACCAGGAATGGTTTAAAGCCATACGAAAAGTATTGCCATCCCAACAGTACCCGCAATCACCAAATTTGTATGGGTCAAGAAGCATGAGAAACTGGAAGATTTTTTCTTAAATGCGGAAGAACAGATGATAGTTATTATTTAAAGAAAACAACTAAAATTTTCAAATATGACGTCTTCAATTTTTATAAAGAGAATCCCGGTCATTTTTTTTATTCTTAGCTTATCCTGGGCATGCAGGGTAACTCTTGTTCCGGAGTATAGTGCCCAATTAGAAAACCAGGTAGCAACGGCAGCAAAAGCCACTGACAAGCTTTATATAGATATGCTGGACATTGCTGAAAGTGAGAGAACCTACGAAAAATTTAATGAGAGGTATAATGAAATAGAATCAGAAATAAATTCAATCAAACTAAAAAATGAGGCACGTCTCAAAAACGCGGATTTCCTTGTTATAAATAAAAATCTGAAAGAGGCTTTTGAGGAAGCTAAAAAATATCATAAGGATAATACAACTCTGTCAAGTGGAGAGGCTAAAGCTTACCAGTCAACTCTGGCTGCGTTTTGGAAACCATTATATGTAGCAGAAATTGCTCTCAAAGATCCATCCCGGTCTAATAAATAATCAATTTTCTTACTAAAACTAAAATTTATGGCATTCGATTTCAACGAAGTGGTGGCACAAATGGCAGGAGCTGTTAAGGCCTCGGTAAAAGATGATTGGAAGGTAGTAAAGGAAACAGCAAGTGCTTTTTTAACGGCCCGAAAAGACCGGCTTGAGCTGCTTGCCAGTTTGCGCCTGAATAATGAAATAAGCCAGAAATTCTTTTTGAAAAGACTGGAAGATGAAAAAAAAATATTTGAATCTGAGCTTCATGCTGTCGCCATTATCACGAAAGCCGCAGCACAGCGAGCGGCCAATGCCGCTTTAGATGTTTTAAATAACGCGGTATCCGCTGCAATACCTTTTTGATAATTTTTTATAGAAAATAAGCATCCCTCTTAACTAATCAGGATATTTTCAAAAGAAAATACTTCCATGCTACCATTTTAAAAAATTAGCGTGGGATAAAAATCAATGCAAGAGGTTCACCTTCCTGGATATTTTGGAATGCTCAGGGTTCTCCTACTAACTTAATACCTGTCTTTCCTAATTCAATCTTTCGTTTTTTATACAAGGCGCCGGTTGTCATCTTGAAGGTTTTTTTGCTCATGGCAAAATAGGAATATATTTCTTCCGGTGATGATTTGTCATGAAATGGAAGGTAGCCGTCATTTTCCTTTAAAAGGCGCAATACTTTTTCGCTTTCGTCTTCTACTCTTTCATAGCCGGGTTTTCCAGCCACCACATCTATTTTATTTTCCGGCAATATCGTTTTAATAAAACCTGGAAAGCGGTCCCCAATTTCAATATCGCGATACACTTCATTAAAGTGAATAAGCCCTGTGTGTTTATTATTGATAATAACCAAATAGCCCAGGTCAGTGCGACGATAAACAACCAGGTCAACTACTTCCTTTTCTTTTATTGTCAATGTTTCATTGGATAAATACTGATCAATTCTTTCCGTTGCTGCCAGCCGGCCTGTTTGATCATCCTGGTATATTTTTACCAGGTATTCTCCCAGGGGTCTCATATAACTTATCTGTTGCGATTTTGGCACAAACAGATCCTTCATCAGGCCCCAATCTAAAAAAGCACCATGATTAGAAGTGCTTACTACTTTTAATTTTACAACATCACCCAGTATACCCTTTGGTTGCAGGGTTGTGGCAATAATGCGATCTTCACCATCATGATATATGAACACATTCAGTTCGTCCCCCATTTTTGTACCCGGGGGCACAAAGCGTTTGGGCAATAAAATTCCATCCTTTCCGTCATCAAGAAATACACCCATAGGCTTTTCCTTAATTACTTTAAGTAAGTTGTATTCTCCAATCCTGATCATGCCTTAATTTGATTAATGATTGCAAAGGTAGGTAAACCTCCAGGGCCTTTGCTTTAAGGGATCTGATTAATCTTTATGGTTCTTTGCTGGAGTATTGAGTATTGAGAATTGAAGTATTAAGTTTTCCCAAGCTTTCACATTTCATTCCCGTATAATTCTTTTCCTTTGCATGCTTAACAAGTGGGATAAAAATCTGGAACTTAAATTTTCAAACGTAAAATTTGCTTCTGCCATTATATGCAGAATGGGAACATGGCAAAAATAGATTGGTATATACTGAAGAATTTCCTGGTCACATTTGTATTCTGCATGTTGCTCTTTATGGTAGTGGCCGTTGCGGTTGATACCAGTGAGAAGGCCGACGATTTTGTAAAGACCGGACTGTCTTCTTATGAAATCATTACGCAATATTATTTTGGCTTTGTTCCCTTTATTTGGGGGTTACTTTTTCCATTGTTTGTTTTCATTTCCGTTATTTTTTTTACCAGTCGCATGGCCGCCCGTTCGGAGATCATTGCCATACTGGCCAGCGGCACCAGCTACAACAGGATGTTGCGTCCTTACCTTATTGGTGGTTTGTTCCTGGCCCTCGTTCTATGGGTAGGCAGCCGCTACTTTATTCCCAGGGCCAATGGAATACGCAGCACATTTCAGACTAATTATTTTGATAAAAATGATCCCAGCAAAAATATTCAGTTAAATAATTGCCGCAATTGTTTTTACCGGCGCATTGATTCTATCACTTACCTGGGTATTAAGAATTATGATACTACTACCAAATCGGCTAACGCTTTCTTTCTTGATCGTGTCAGGAATGATAAAGTAGTCTATAATCTCAGGGCTAATTTTATTAAATGGGATGATGACATTAAGAAGTGGAAACTGCAGAATGTTGTAGAAAGAAGAGTGGATAGTATGAGTGAAACAACCAAACAATTTGATTCCCTGATCTTAAACATAACGCTGAAACCTGAAGAATTAAGGAGAGATGATTACCTGAAAGACAAACTAACAACACCGGAGCTCGCTGCTTTTATAATGAAAGAAGAGGCCCGGGGAACGGAAGGATTAAGCGCATTAAAGGTAGAACGCTATCGCCGGACGGCTACACCCTTTGCCGTTCTGTTGCTTACTATCATAGGGGTAGTGCTGGCCAGCCGCAAAACCCGTGGGGGAAGCGGCAAGCACCTCGCAATCGGAATTATTACAGCAGCCTTGTTTATTATGTCTGATCGTTTTTCAACTGTCTTCGCAACCAAAGGAAATTTTCATCCATTGCTTGCAGCCTGGGTTCCCAATATTATTTTTTCAGTGGTTGCCTTTCTGATGTACCGAAAGGCACCCAAATAAATTTCTTATTTTTTCGTTTGTCTTTCCTTCACTGTCATCAGATTAAGCATTAAGATTTAAGATCAATTTTTTGTTCTCCAATAGGCAATGCCTACCTTTAACCTTTCACCATTTATAAAGTATAATTAAACGATTTATCATGGGGATATTAAAGGATAGGTTTAAAATAAAAGCCGATCAGTTGGGTAGTGAGATAAGAGAATTATTAAAAAAGGATGGAAATAAAGTAATTGGCGAAGTTCAATTATCTCAGATTTACCAGGGAATGCGGGGCATGACCGGCCTGGTTTCTGAAACATCTTTATTAGATGCCCAGGAAGGTATACGATTCAGGGGCTATACCATTCCGGAATTGCGGGCAAAATTACCCCGGGTTCCCGGCGGTTCTGAACCATTACCGGAAGGGTTGTTTTATTTAATGCTTATTGGTGAACTACCATCTGAGGAAGATGTTCAACATGTAACCTCCCTGTTACAACGGAGGAGTCATGTTCCAAATCATGTATTTGCAACCATTGAGGCTTTACCTCTTAATACCCATCCTATGACACAATTTGTTATTGGGGTCATGGCGTTGCAAACAGAAAGCCAGTTTGCAAAAAAATATGCAGCAGGTCTGAATAAAAAAGATTACTGGGATGTAGTATTTGATGATTGCCTTGACCTGATTGCCAGGCTTCCACGGGTTGCTGCGTATATATACCGGCGTAAATATAAAAATGGTGAACATATTCAGCCGGATGGAATGCTTGACTGGGCAGGAAATTTTGCACATATGCTGGGATATGAGGATAATACGTTTAAAGCACTGATGCGGTTGTATATGACCATTCACGCCGATCATGAGGGTGGAAATGTATCAGCTCATGCTACCCATCTCGTGGGTTCTGCATTAAGCGATCCTTATTTAAGTTTTGCTGCCGGTATCAATGGACTTGCCGGTCCCTTACACGGACTGGCAAACCAGGAAGTAATAAAATGGATTTTTGAAATGCAGGAAGAATTGAAAACTGAAGAGCCATCCAAAGATCAGATTGCAGAATACGTAAAGAAAACCATAAAAGAAGGAAAAGTAGTACCAGGCTATGGTCATGCTGTTCTGCGAAAAACAGATCCCCGGTTTATTGCCCAAATGGAGTTCGGAAAAAAACATATGCCGGATGATAAATTAGTAAATACGGTTTGGAATATTTATGAAGTGGTACCTCCTATTTTACAATCGATGGGAAAAATAAAAAATCCATGGCCTAACGTGGATGCGCATAGCGGAGCCTTATTATTACATTTCGGTTTGAAGGAATATGAATATTATACTGTTTTATTCGGTGTAAGCAGGGCACTGGGAGTATTAGCAAATCTTTGCTGGGACAGGGCTTTGGGGCTGGCCCTGGAAAGACCTAAATCAGTCACTACAGACCTTGTAAAGAAATGGTTGAAGGGAGAAGATAAGATTTGGGGAGATTAAACCCCATGATATAATACCAAATTACGGCCCTATGCTCAGGTTGGGCCGTTTTTTTTTCGTATCTTCAAAACAATCGGAGATTTTCATCCCCTAAGTTTCTTGTTGACATCTTCTTGTGCCATCAAATCTTAATCTGGTATGATTTTTTATATTTCTTCCGTAAGTACTTCATTCCTTAACTCTTAAAATTTAAAACCATGAACACAAAAAGTAAAGTTTTACTAGGTATACTTGGCGCTGCTGCAGCAGGCGTAGTTATCGGTATGTTATTAGCTCCTGAAAAAGGGGAAGAAACCCGTAAAAAATTGAAAAAAACAGCTGGCGAGTGGGCTGATAGCCTGACCCATTTATGGGAAAGTGGCAAAGCTGCCGGTAAGGAAGAAATAAGTCATCTAAAAGAAAAAGCCGGATTTGCCAAGTCTGCAGCTGAAGAAAAAGTAAATAAATTAAAAGAAAGCTTTAGCTAATCTGGTATTGATTGAAGCAGGAAAAACCGTCCTGCTTCAGTTTTTTAAATTCATTATTTATTACCACCCATGGAGGATCTCAAAGAAAAAACAGTTGATCTGGCTCAGCATATAGAAGATCTAGCAGATACTTTCTATAAGCTCAAGGTCATAAACATGACACAGAGGGCAACTAACCTGGTTTCCGGTGTTGTTGTAACGGTACTTATCTGTTTATTCGGTTTCTTTGTATTGTTATTTGGTGGATTTGCGCTTGCCTGGTGGTTAGGCAATTTGATTGATAGCCGGATAGGCGGTTTTTTACTCGCGGCAGCTTTTTTTCTCCTCATCATTCTTATTGTGGGGTTGCTTAAGAAACAAACTATTTCACCCATGATACGAAATCTTATCATACGCAAAGTATATGAATAAGCCCATCAATACATACGAAGAGCTGCTGGAAGAACAAGCAAGATTAAGATCGCTTTTTGTTGCTCAAAAAGAATTGGTGCGCCAGGACATTAACCAATTAAAACTGGAACTGATACCGGTACAGAAAGCCATCAAAGTTGTTGAAAAATTTGTGACAAAGGATAATACAAGCTGGATACTTTCCACCTCAGCCGATACCCTGATCGATATGTTTATAAGAAGAACATTGCTATCGAAGGCCGGATTTATTACCAAAATGGTTGTGCCCTTTTTTATGAAAAACTTTTCTTCCCATGTAATAGCGGATAATAAAGACAAGATTCTCAGTAAAATTAATTCCTGGTTTAGTAAAAAAAATACGAACGGGAAAACGACTGATAACCCCACAGAAAAGGAACCTCTCACTGAAGAAGAAGAAGATTGATTTTCACTTCACCGAAATAATTCAAATCCCTTATTTTTGCTGCCCCGGTTTAGTATTTTTGTCTGCAACTGAAATGTTCCGGAGCAGAAAATATTGGTCAATCAGGTATTGCTTAAGTTCTTATAATAAATGGGGGATTAGCTCAGTTGGCTAGAGCGCTAGCATGGCATGTTAGAGGTCATCGGTTCGACCCCGATATCCTCCACAAAAGGTTCTGGTATCAGAGCCTTTTTTTTTAAACAGAAGACTTTGATCTTTTACAAATTTTTTCCTGAATGATCCTGTTTCCCTTCAAGATTGTTGACAAATATTAATCAGACTAAATGGGAGATAGGTCGAAGTTGAGAATACAAATTGTGGACAATATGAAATAAATATGTGAGGTTCCTGGATTAACTAATTCATAAAATTCTTATTAAATAACCACAAGGTTTTCCCGAAAAATTTCTGATTAAAGAAGTAATTAGGAAGGATCTAAAATCATTTGTATAAAATATTCTTTTCCTTAAAAGCTTTTGGCGTCATGGCAAATTTTGATTTAAACACGGTAGAAAAATAAGCCTGGGAGGAAAAGCCAACTTTAAAGGCAACTTCAGATATGGATAAATCTTCGTAAATCAATAGGTACTTTGCTTTTTTCATGCGAACAGTAAGAATATAATCATTGACGTTGAAACCTACTAGTGCTTTCACTTTTCTGTATAGTTGAACCCTTGATATACCAATCTCCTTGCAAATATTATCTACAGAGAAATTTTCGTTGGATAAATTGTTTTCAACAATAGCCGTAAACTCATTGATAAATTTCCTGTCAATTTTGTTGGATGAATTGGATCTTGTTTCTGTTGGCAACTCGCTGCTATAATGGTCACGTAAGACCGCCCTGTTTTTTAAGAGATTTTTTATAGTTTCTTCCAGATATTCCAGGTTAAAAGGTTTAACAATAAAAGCATCCGCCTTCAATTTTATTCCCTCAATTTGTTCTTTCATAGTACTCTTTGCCGTTAATAATATGATTGGAATATGCGAAGTGCGAAGGTCCTGTTTTAGTGTTTCTATAATGTGCAGTCCGCTTTGGCCGGGTAAAATAATATCGGAAATAATAATATCAGGAACAATATCAAAAGCAAGAGATATACCGGATTCACCATTTTCTGATTCATAAATTTCATAATTGTCACCAAGCCGGGTTTTCAGAAATGCTCTCAGGTCGTCATTATCTTCAATAATCAAAACGGAACTTTCTTTACTTGAAACACCGGTTATTTCTTGCTGCAATACCACCGGTTCCATATCCGTAGTATAGATCTTAATATCCTCGTAAGTATTAATTATCATAGGTTTCTCTGAAAGTATTTCATCCGGATTCAGATGTGATTTCCCAATAGGTAATTTAATCTCAAATGCAGTTCCATTATACTTTTCACTTTTAACGGTAATAATGCCCCGGTGCAGGTTAATTAATTCTTTTGACAGCGACAATCCCAGGCCGCTTCCCTTAAAAGAGCTGCTATGACCCTGGTAAAATATTTCAAAAGCATGCTCAGTGTCATTCCCTGACATTCCTATTCCTGAGTCTTCTATTGTAATCAGCGCCATATTGCCATCAGCAGTTTTATCTAACGTAACATTAATAGTTCCATTTTCATTGGTAAACTTAAATGCATTGGAAAGAAGATTAAACAATACTTTATCCAGCATATTGACATCGAACCACAGATATAAATCATTAACCTTACTGATTACATTAAATGAAATTGATTTTTTCCGGGCTATATCGCTGAAGGCATTGGCAATTTCGGAAACAAATTCAGAAATATTATTCTCTGAAGCCTTAAGTTGCATTTTTCCCTCTTCCATTTTTCGGAAATCCATTAACTGGTTAATCAGGCGCAGGAGCCGCATCGAATTTCTTTTAATAAAGTCAAGGTTGTTTTTGATAGTAAAATGAAGTTTCGGGGATGCCAGGGAATCTTCTAACGGCCCCATGATAAGGGTAAGCGGTGTTCTCAACTCATGGGAAATATTGGTAAAAAAATTGACTTTGGCGTCTGTGGCTTCTTTTACTTTTGCAATCAATTCGATCAGTTGATTACGTTGGTCAGCAATTTCTTCTTTTTGCAGTTCGAGTTTTTTGTTGATTTTTTTATTTTCATGTAAATAGTAAAAGAGTATTCCCCCGAATAATAATGCCAGCGCCAGCGTTGTAGAAATGGCAACAATTACATTTGTCTGGTTTTTGGTGATGGCAATTTGTTCATCAATCTTTTTTTGACGCTTATCAATATCTTGTTGCTGCGCAATCGCTTTTTCATTTTGCAATTTCATGATCCTTACGTTTGAAGAATCAATGATGGTGGTGATGAGTTCATTGTCCTTATTGTATGGTTTTTTTTCGAGAATATTAACTGCAGTTAATATTGCTTCTTTACCTCCGGTTGGATATAAAATGGTAGCCTTAAGTACTCCCTTTTCCACAAGGTCAATACCCCCGTTTTCGCCTGGAAGTCCATCTATTCCAATAATTTTTATCTTTTGGTCAAGGCCAAGGTTTTTGCAAACTTTATAGGCTGCAAAAGCAAGCCTGTCGTTCTGGCAAAAAATTAACTGAATGTCGTCAAGAGAGGTTAATAGCCTGGTAAATTCCTTTTCCCATGCAATAGGAGAATTATCCCAATCACGGTTAAATTTTTTAATATATTTTATCCCAGGATATTGTTTTATAAATTCTGTAAATCCTGTATGACGGCCAATATCAGCAGATGATCCGATATCTGGTCCGCCAAGTTCTATAACATTTCCTTTGCCCTTTAAAAGAGCATTTGTATAGGCTCCGGCAACGAACCGATTTCAAAATTGTTTGCACCAATAAAGGCTGTATAATTCTTAGCTAAAGTACTTCTGTCAACAAGTATCACGGGGATACCATGGGAGTAGGCTTTTTCAATTATAGGGGCGATTGGTTCCGCTTCTGCGGGTGAAGCAATCAGCAGGTCAACTTTTTTGTCAATAAGTTCCTGAATCTGCTCGATCTGCTTTTCAGAACTCAGTTTTGCATCTTTTACGATTAGTTCTATTTCAGGGTGAAAGGATAGTTCCCTTTCCATTTCCTTCTGCATTGTTTTTCTCCAGTTATCACCGAATGTGCATTGAGAAAAACCAATGATATACTTTTTCTCCTTTTTTGATGAATTGCATGAAAACAGCAATAATGAAAAGAAAAGGAGGAACACACTGTTAAGACCAAACTTTCATCTGTTTACTTTTATTGCTTTTGGCCAAATGATATTCGCCATAAATAATCTTCATGGTTAGTGATCCGTTACGGTTAACCTGTAGCTTTTTTATAATTATCCCTTTTTTCGGAAGATGCAAAGAATTCATCAAAGCAAGTTGAGTTTTTTTTTGATAACCAGGTAAAAAATTATGTCTCTGATTTAAGTTATTCTCAGCAGACCCGACCTGGAAAGCCAATAAACAGATATCAAGTGGAATAAAATCGAAAGTATTAGATACAATTTTAGAAAAGCTACTTTTCTATTGTTTGTATTGTAACTTTTAAATGTTTGGATATGAGTTCGGTATATAAAAAGTATGATGGAATTAAAATTTAGAAACATTAAATACAATATCGAAAAAATAAAGTAGCAGGCGATGCTATTTTGCGCTCCTAACAAAGGGCCATATGAATAAGAAACTCGTTTTCTGGAGTATCGTCGTCGCCTTGGGCGGATTTCTTTTCGGTATTGATGTAGCGGTAATTTCCGGCGCTGAGCAGGAAATTCAAAAACTCTGGGGTCTTAGTGATGCTCTTCACGGGCAAGCTATCGCATCTGCCCTGTATGGTACAATTATAGGAGCATTATTTGGGGGCATTCCCGCAGAAAAATATGGCAGAAAAAATACACTTATTGTCATTGGGGTACTCTACCTGTTATCAGCTATCGGTTCGGCCTTATCTCCTGAAGTTATTTCCTTTATGCTGTTTCGTTTTGTTGGTGGTTTAGGCGTTGGCGCTTCGTCTGTAGTTGCGCCCATGTATATTTCTGAAATTGCACCAGCAAAAAACAGAGGGAAGTTAGTAGCCACTTTTCAGTTCAATATTGTTTTTGGGATATTGATTGCATACTTCTCAAACTACCTGTTAAGCAGCATGGGGGCGGATGCCTGGCGGTGGATGCTGGGAGTAGAAGCCATCCCTGCATTATTTTTTGTAGGCCTGATGTTTTTTGTGCCCGAAAGTCCCCGCTGGCTTATGGTTCACAAAAAGGAATATCAAAAAGCCCGGGAGATTTTAGAAATTTCTGATCCCGGGGGAATGGATGAGGCTATTGCATCCATCCACAAATCAATTGATGAGGAAAAACAAAAAGAATCCCTTTCAACATTCTTTAGTGCAAGATTTTCCATTCCTATTTTATTAGCCTTCCTGATTGCCTTTTTTAACCAGATGTCGGGTATTAATGCGGTAATTTATTTTGCGCCACGTGTTTTTGAAATGGCAGGCATTGGTAAAAGCGCTGCCTTCTTACAAAGTGCTGGTATAGGATTGGCCAACCTTATTTTCACCATGCTGGGCTTATATCTTATTGACAGGATAGGAAGAAAGAAATTAATGTTGATTGGTTCCATTGGATATATTTTATCGCTGGGAGCGGTGGCGGCAGCATTTCAATTTCAGTTTTTGGGTGGCGTGATAGTGCCGGTATGTCTTTTTGTTTTTATTGCCTCGCATGCCATTGGACAGGGAGCCGTCATCTGGGTATTTATTTCAGAAATATTTCCAAACCAGGTTCGGTCCTATGGCCAGTCGCTCGGATCATCGACACACTGGATAATGGCGGCATTAGTTACTGCTGTTTTTCCCATAGTAGCCAGAAGCCCCAGTATTGGCCCCGCTAAAATTTTCCTGTTTTTTTCATTGATGATGGTGCTGCAGCTACTCTGGGTGGTTTTTAAAATGCCTGAAACCAAGGGAGTACCGCTGGAAGAGTTAGAAGAGAAGCTAATAAAACAGTCAGGAAGCCAAAAGTTTAAAGCAAAATTAGAAATGAAATAATATTTTATGTCTGATAAAAACATATTCGATGTCGTTTGTTTTGGTGAAGTATTATGGGATATTCTTCCCGTCGGTGCGGTACCAGGTGGTGCACCCATGAATGTTGCCTATCATTTGTACAAACAGAGTAAAAACCCGGCATTGATTACAAAAATTGGTATTGATGAAAAAGGAAAAGAACTGTTGAATATTTTCTCCAATCACGGTGTTTGTACCGATTTTTTCCAGGTGGATTATGAATATGAAACAGGAAAAGTGTATGCGGAACCGAACGAGCACAACGAAGTTATGTATGATATAGTAATGCCTGTAGCCTGGGACTTTATCACCTGGGAAGAGGGTTTTTCTGATTTGGTTTCCAACGCAGAATTTTTTGTTTTTGGAAGCCTTGCTGCAAGAAACAAACAATCAAAGAAAACATTATTAAAGTTATTGGAATCAGCGAAAAATAAAGTGCTGGATATAAACCTGAGAGCTCCCCATTTTAACCGGCGGATCGTTGAAGAATTATTAGCCAAAGCTGATTTCTTAAAAATAAATCTTGCGGAGCTTGAATTAATAACCGGCTGGTTCAGCAGCTATACAAGTATAGAGGATAGAATAAAATCTATAACCGATAAGTTCAACGTTTCAAACATCGTGGTTACCATGGGTGGCTGATGGAGCTTTGTTGCATTTGAACGGGAATGGATACAGACATAATGGATACAAGGTAGAAGTAGTGGATACAGTTGGCAGCGGTGATGCCTTTCTGGCTGGCCTGCTATGTAAACTATTGGAGAATGCCTCACCGAAGGATGCGCTGGATTTTGCCAGCGGTCTTGGAGCTTTCATAGCTACTCAAAGAGGGGCATGCCCTCCATACAGCCTTCATGATATAGAAAAGCTGGTTAAAGAAAAAAAACAAACAGTATAATATCTCTTAAATCAAATAAAAAACACAGACTTATGCGAAAGTTGCTTTGCTTAATTACGTTGCTGCTTGCTGCGCTTTTTACTTTTGCCCAGCAAAAAACTATTACCGGTACTGTTACCGATAAAACCGATAAAACACCACTTGCAGGTGTTTCCGTTCAATCAAAAGGTAAAACGGTACTAACAGATGTTTCAGGAAAGTTTTCCATTGAAGCATCTGTTGGGTGATAACCTGACATTTTCCTATGTAGGGATGAAACCTGTCACCATTAAAATTTCGGCAGTAGATCAAAATCTATCTGTTGAGACTGGAAGAAGGAGTTAAAGAAGGGGAGGAGGTAGTAGTGGTTGGTTATACCTCTCAAAGAAAACAGGATTTAACTGGTGCAGTTGCAGTAGTAGATTTAACTGCCGGTTAAAAATAATAGTTCGGGTAATACCATGCAGGCCTTGCAGGGCCGGGTAGCCGGTTTGTATATTGAAAAAGATGGCTCGCCCAATGGATCTAATGGCAGAATACTGATACGTGGTGCTAATACACTGGGAAATAACGATCCACTTGTATGTTATTGATGGTATACCTACAACAAGACCGGAAGTATTTCAAAATATGGATCCGGCAAATATTGCTTCTGTGCAGGTTTTAAAAGATGCTTCTGCAGAATCTATTTATGGTGCCCGTGCCTCCAATGGTGTTATCATTGTTACTACCAAAAATGGCGGTAATACAAATGGTAAAGTACAATTTCAATTTAACAGCAGCACTTTCCGTTCAGTCAGAAAAATCAATGCGGTTTAAAATGCTGAACTCGGTAGACAGAGGCAGAGCATTATGGCAGGCCTCGGTTAATGACAGACAGGACCCTGCTGCAGGTTATGGCGAAATTTATCAATTTCGACTGGAATAATGATTTTGATAATCCGGTTTTAAACAGCGTAACGTTAAAGCCTTTTGTTGGTGGCGATCCGAATACACCCGCCGGCAATACAGACTGGCAGGATGTAATGTATAAAACAGGTATTGTAACCAATAATAGTTTAACAGCTTCAGTTGGTAACAAAAATTCGTCAGTAGAAATAAATCTAGGCTATCTTAAAAATACAGGCATGTTAAGATATACAGGTTACGAACGTTTGAGCGGTAGCATTAATGCATTAACCAAGGCTTTTAATGACAAAGTAACGTTTGGTGTTAATCTGCGGATTGCCAACTCAAATGAAACATTAACTGCAAGAGATTTGGGCGGTGCTGCTACCACATTTTTGGCAGTTACTTTAGCGCCTACCATTCCTGTTTATCAAAAAGATGGTGTTACTTATGCAGGTGAATTAGGTGCAGGTTATTCTGATAGAAATAATCCCTTGCACATGCAGTACCTGGCAAGATGGAATAATGCAAACCGTTTGAGTACATTCGGTAATGTTTTTGTAGAAATTCAACCTATTAAAAATTTATTTTTCAAATCGAATATTGGTGCTGATAATGCTAATTTTTCAAATAAAGTTATTACACCAACTTTTACAGAAGGTGCATTAGCCCGTACTACAAATAGTTTGTCTTTTGATCAAAATCATTTTTTAAGTCTTACCTTGTCCAATACGTTACGATATAATTGGGACCTGAATGAAAACAATCAGTTTTAAATTTTTGGTTGGTACAGAGTATATCAAAACCGATATAGATTTTCAATTTTATAAAGAAAGGAAGGTTTTGCACTTCAAACAGAAGATTATTTTACGCTAAATGCAGGTACCGGTAATACAACCGTTTCCGGAGGATCAACCGGCAACAGGTTGTTTTCACAATTTGGACGTGTTGATTATAATTATGCTGATAAATACCTAGCTGCTGTTACTGTTCGTCGTGATGGTTCATCCCGTTTTGGTGCAGACAACCAGTATGGTATTTTTCCTGCTGCTTCTATAGGATGGAGAATAGACAAAGAAGCATTCATGGAGAAGAATAATTTATTCTCTGAATTAAAAGTAAGGGTTGGTGTTGGCCGAGTAGGTAATCAGCAAATTGGTGATCTGTCACGTTTTGGACTTTTTGATACCAGATATGGTACAACACTGGCACAACTTGCACGGTGGTTTTTGGGAGCAATACTATGAATGTAGGAACAGCTTATTCTTTATCAGGTGCCAATACAGGTACATTGCCTTCAGGTTTTGTTCAAACACAGGCAGCAAATCCGGCGCTTAAATGGGAAACAACTGATGAAATAAATGCAGGATTAGATTTCTCCATACTTAAAAATAAAATTTATGGATCATTCGATTATTTTTCAAGAAAAACAACTGGTATTTTGATTACGCCACCTGTTGCATCCGCTTTGGGTGAAGGACAAACAAAAGCAGTAAATGGTGCATCAAAAAGTAATAAAGGTTGGGAATTTGTAATAGGTTATCAGGGCGAAAAAATGGGAGATTTTAAATATGATGTGAAGCTTAATTTCGCTCATTTCAGGGATAAAATAACAGAATTACCTGAAAATGTAAGTCCTGCTTATGCAGGTAATCTTGTAAATACCATCATTGGTCATTCTCAATTTGACATTTTTGGTTATAAAACAAATGGTCTCTTTCAATCACAGGCAGAAGTAGATAAAGCTCCAACACAAATTGGTGCTGGTCCGGGCAGAATTCGTTATGTAGATATTAATAACGACAAAGTAATTAATGATCTGGACAGAACCTGGATAGGTACCACACTTCCTGACTTGGAATATGGTGTAAGAATTGATTTGACTTATAAAAAATTTGATTTGTCTTTATTTGGTTCAGGTGTAGCAGGCAGAGAAGGATTTGATGTGTATACACTATTCAACAACCTGATGAAAAGCAGGGAAAATGTAGGACCTGGTGTATTTAATGGCTGGACATCCACAAAACACCAATACAAATGTTCCTGCATTAACACTGAAAGACAATAACAGTGAAGGCCGTACTTCTGATTATTTTATCGTGAGTACATCTTATTTTAAAATGCGCAATATTCAGTTGGGATATAACCTTGTACCAAAAGCTGTCTTTTCAAGACTACGTTTTTTTGCTATGGCTGAAAATTTATTCTGGTTCAAAAGCAAAAGCTATCTAAGCCCTGATCCGGAAAGAATAGATCTTGATCCTGTACCGATTCCAAAAACATTCACTTTTGGTATTAACGCATCATTTTAACGAATTAAAAATTAAATCAAAATGAAAAATATAATTATAACTGCTTTTATAACATCAGGACTATTGATTTTTAGTTCCTGTAAAAAAGCACTTGACTATACACCTACGGGGTATTGTCATCTTCAGATTTAACATCACCTACTGCCGTTGAAGGATTGGTTACAGCTGCTTATGCTGCCATTGGAAATGGTGATATGATAGGACCGATCTATAGCAACTGGGCTTATGGAAGTGTTCGTTCCGATGATGCCTACAAAGGCGGTGGTGGTACCGGTGATGTTGGTGAAGTAGATGCACTGGAACATTATAATTTAGTTACACCAACTATGGGATGCTTTTGTTACCCGCACCTGGCAAAATCTTTTTAAATCTATTTCAAGAGCTAATGTGGCACTTCGTGCTGTAAATACATTTACTGATGCAGCGTTTCCCACAAAAAAAACAACGATTGGCTGAATTACGATTTCTAAGAGCACATAGTTATTTTACAATGAAATTATTGTACAAGAATATTCCAATTTTTGATGAAAATGCTACAGTGAGAAGATATTCTGAAAATTTCAAATGATTTGAGCAATGAAGAATCCTGGAATAAAATTGCTGCTGATTTTCAATTTGCCATTGACAATTTGCCTGAAACTCAACCAGAACTTGGCAGGGCAAATAAATTATGCTGCACAGGCTTATCTGGCAAAATTGAGATTGTACCAGGCATACGAGCAGGATGACAACCATAAGGTAACCAATATCAATCAAGCAAGATTGCAGGAAGTTGTTACATTAACGCAGGCAGTTATTTCATCCGGCAAATATTCTTTAAGTACTGATATTGCAGATAATTTTTTACCTGAAACTGAAAATGGACCCGAATCTGTTTTTGCTATTCAGTTTACCATAAACGATGGTACAACTGCAGGCAGGTTGAGTTATGAAGATGGATTGAATTATCCGCACGGTGCACCACAATATGGTTGCTGCGGTTTTCATGCTCCAAGTCAAAACCTGGTAAATGCTCACACCACAGATGCCAATGGGTTGCCCAATTTTACAACATTCAATAATAGCATTGCAGATTTAAACACAGCAACAGTTGATCCCCGTCTTGACCATACTGTTGGTATTGACGGGCATCCTTATAAATATGATAATACAAAACCTTTCAGCAATAGCTGGGTTCGTGATGCGGGTGTATATGGCAATTTTCATACCATGCGTTATCAGCAACTGGCAACCAGTTCATCTTATTTTAAACTTGGGCCATTTATGGGTACTGCAAAAAATTATGATATCCTCAGGTACGATGATATATTATTGATGCAGGCAGAAGCATATATTGAATTGGGTCAACAGGATAAAGCATTGCCACTAATTAACCAAATAAGGGCAAGAGCGGCAGCAAGTACCGGAAGACTTAAAGAAATTGGATGGCACTTTTCGCTTCAAATTATAATACTAAAGAATATTCTGCTGCTGGTTGGACACAGGACTTATGCCCGTAAAGCTTTGCAATGGGAAAGACGTCTGGAATTTGCAACAGAAGGTGCACGCTTTTTTGATCTGGTAAGATGGGGAATTGCTGAACAGACTTTAAATGCTTACATAGCATGTTGAAAAAAACAGGAGAACTTTTTTGGCAACAGCTAAATTTACAGCAGGAAGAGATGAATACTTGCCCATTCCACAATCTGAAATCACTTTTACAAATGGTTTGTATAAACAAAATCCCGGTTATTGATAAGATAAAAATTTCCACATAGAGTCAAGGTGAAATAGTTTTTGATGGAAGTTTTCAGAATCTATTCTGGAACTGTTAACCGTATTAAAATTTTTAACATAGGCAAGCATTATATATGCATTCATTTTAAACCGGAGGAGGTTTTTAACTTCACTCAAAGCTTGTATTGTATTTGTTTAAAAATAATACTATTATGGTAAAGAAAATATTTATAACGGCATTATATCTTTTCAGCCTTCAATCCATCGGTATAAATTGTATCGGCCCAGCCGGGTAGCAGGAAATATGCACGAAGCCCACCGTCCTCAAATTCATTTTTCTCCAAAAGCCAATTGGATAAATGATCCCAATGGTATGGTGTATCATAATGGTATTTATCATTTGTTTTTTCAGTATTACCCTGACAGTACCGTTTGGGGACCTATGCACTGGGGCCATGCTACCAGCACAGGACCTGGTTCATTGGAAAGAAGCAACCTATTGCACTGTACCCTGATAGTCTCGGTTATATTTTTTCAGGCAGTGCGGTAGTTGATAAAAACAATACATCTGGTTTGGGTAAAAACGGGAAGGCTCCATTAATAGCCATATTTACGCATCATGATCCGGTAGGAGAAAAAGAAAAAGAAATGATTTTCAATATCAAAGTATTGCATTTAGTCTTGATGATGGAAAAACCTGGACCAAATATGCGAGTAATCCTGTTCTGGAAAATCCCGGTATTACCGATTTCCGTGACCCTAAAGTAATGTGGTATGAACCGCAGAAAAAGTGGATCATGACACTGGCAACAAAAGACAGGATCACTTTTTACTCTTCACCCAATTTGAAGACCTGGAAAAAAGAAAGTGAGTTTGGAAAGGATGTAGGTGCTCATGGCGGTGTTTGGGAATGTCCTGATCTATTTTCACTTGATCAGATAATGGGAAAAAAGTTTGGGTGCTGATTGTAAGTATAAATCCGGGTGGACCCAATAAAGGGTCTGCTACGCAATATTTCCTGGGCGAGTTTGATGGAAATAATTTTACTTCTACGCAAACAGATAGCCAGGTGGCTTGATTATGGCCCCGATGATTATGCAGGCATTACCTGGTCCAATACGGGAGACCGGAAAATATTTTTGGGATGGATGAGTAACTGGTTGTATGCAAACCTGGTGCCGACGGAAAAATGGAGAAGTGCAATGACAATACCCCGCGAATTAAAGTTGAAAAAGGTGGGAGATGATATTTTCGTTACCTCTCAACCAGTAGCTGAGCTTTCAACTCTTCAAAGCAAACCTGTTGTATTAAAAAATATACAAGTAAACAGGCAATTTAATATTTCTTCCAAAATCCGGAAACATAAACATCCCCTGCAGGTTAAACCTGGAACTGGAAAACGCAACGGATTTTTCGGTAGTACTTTCCAATGACCTGGGGGAAGAAACGGTGATTGGTTTTGATAAAGAGATTAACCAATATTTTATTGACAGGACAAAATCAGGTAAAAAAGATTTTCATAATGATTTTGCCGGCAGGCATGTTGCACCCCGGTTTACCAGCAGTTCAAAAATGAATCTCTCCCTGGTCATTGATGTAAGCTCTGTAGAATTATTTGCTGATGACGGATTGACGGTAATGACGGAGATATTTTTCCCCCGTAAAATCTATAATAAAATACAGATTAAATCGGAGGGGCAAGTCCTGATCAAAAAGCTGGAAATGATGAACATGAAAAGCATCTCGAAATAAGTGGGTCAACTGGTTCCTCCAATAACGTTTATTACAAATAATTTTTTAAAAGTTTAAAATTATCTGGTTTAGACCGAGGAATAATTGTAACCAGTAAATTTGATCAAATCTTCTAACTTTAGACCCTCGCAATTAAAAATGCAGATTCTCAATTCAGGCCAATGATGATGAATTATATGTTCAAAACAATTATCTTTTTTCTCATTATATCTTTCCAGGCAACGGCGCAGACACCTGCCACCACCTTACCGGAGTTTTCCTTTTCAAGGCTTAATAAAAAGACTTTTTCAAATAAAGATCTTGAAAGCGGCAAAATGTTATTTTTTGTTTTTTTTGATACCGAATGCGATCATTGCCAGCATGCTATTCAATATATCGGTCAGCATATACAGGAGTTTAAAAAAACAGCTATTTATTTGATTACACTTGACAACCAGGAAAAAATAGAAGTGTTTATGAAAAAGTACGGGACTGCACTAACGAAAGATAAGAGCGTTACCATTTTGCAGGATTCGAATTATGAATTTATGCGAAAGTTCAAGCCCCGTAAATATCCTTCCTTGTTTTTGTATTCAGCAAAAAAGCAATTGATCATGTATGATGACAATGAAAAGAATTTATTCCGGTTTACACAACAAATAAATGCAAGTAGTAAATAGATTAAACGAATTGAAATAATAACTCCGGTAACAGTTATTCACCGGGGGTTCGTGAGAAAAATGTGTACATTGAGGAATTAAATTGACGCATCCTTTTAGTAGGAAATAGCATCGTATAAAAAAGCAATAGTTGTATTATTCAAAAAATTAACATATGTATAGATCCGTTATTTTAGTATTTGTCATTTCAGGCTTTTTAATTCTAACAAGTTCATTTTTTCAAAAATATGATCTTCCGAAAAGCATCGAGCGGGGCAAGGAAGTATATGAAACTTATTGTATGAGCTGTCATATGCCCGAGGGGCAAGGCACTGAAATTTTTCCACCAGTAGCGAAAACGGACTACCTGAAAAAGCCAGTAAAAACCCTGGTGAATATAATTCTGCTTGGCCAGAGTGGAGAAATTACCGTTAATAAGAAAAAATATGATGCATTAATGCCGCCCCAGCCATACCTGAGCGATGAGCAAATTGCTGATGTATTAAATTATGTGCGGAACAAAATGGGTAACAAAGTTCCTGGCGCCATTACACCTGAACAGGTAAAAGCCTTACGATAATAAGGGGGCAATATAAAATTGAATCTTGTTGCGGCCTGGTCTTTTTTTAATCTTAATTACGCAAAAGAATTCTTTCCGGTTAAATTATAACCACCATTTTACTCTGCGGCTTTAACTATGTCCGTCCTCTTATTTCCAGTAGAAATGTTTCTACTCATTGGCAATAATTTCTATTAAGATGCAATTATCAAAAAAGACTGTAAAAGAAATTTCGCCCGGGAAAAATCTATCCGTCCCCGTCGAAAGGTTATTTACCTTGCCGGAAAAAGTGTTGCAATTCGGCACTGGAGTGTTGCTTAGGGGGCTGCCTGATTATTTTATTGATAACGCAAACCGACAGCATATTTTTAACGGGCGGATCGTAATGGTTAAATCCACCTCCGGTCCCGGTGCGGAGGGTTTTGATAAACAGGATGGATTGTACACTCTTTGCATCCGGGGGCTTGAAAAAGGAAATATAATTGAAGAAAATATAATCAATTCATCTATCAGCCGGGTATTATCTGCTGCTTCACAATGGAACGAAATTCTGCAATGCGCTTCTAACCCTGCTATGCAGGTAATCATTTCCAATACAACAGAGGTAGGTATTGTACTGGATGCTGATGATGATCTTCACGCATCCCCTCCACGGTCTTTTCCCGCTAAGTTGCTGGCCTTCCTCTATAAAAGGTACAGGATATTCAATGGCGACGCTGGTAAGGGAATGGTTATTATCCCAACTGAACTGATACCCGGCAATGGCGAAAAGCTGGAAGCAATCCTGGATGAGCTGGCTCACCAGAATAACCTTGAATATGCTTTCATTGACTGGCTGGAGAATGCGAATTATTTTTGCAATTCGTTGGTTGATCGTATTGTGCCTGGTAAACTATCTGCTGTTATGCAATCAAAAGTTGAAAAGGAATTGGGATATACCGATGAATTAATGATCATAAGTGAAGTATATCGTTTATGGGCCATTGAATCCGATAAGCAAAAAGTAAAAGATATATTATCATTCGTCAAGGCTGATGAGGGAGCAATCATTACAGCTGATATTCATCTTTATTGTGAATTAAAACTTCGTTTATTAAACGGATCGCATACGTTCAGTTGCGGACTTGCACATCTGGCCGGTTTTCACACTGTAAAAGAAGCAATGGATAATGCTGATTTTGCCAACTATATCAGCAACCTGATGATGCTGGAAATAAGCCCCGCCATAACAAACGAAACGATCAGCCTGGATGCAGCGAGTGAATTTGCCGGCAAAGTACTGGATCGTTTTCGCAATCCGCATATCGAACATCAATGGTTGAGTATAACCGTGCAGTACTCTTCTAAAATGAAAATGAGGAATATTCCCATTATACAAAATTACCTGGCCCGGTTTGGTACATGTACCGGAATATATTTCTCTTGGGCTTGCAGCACACCTCCTTTTCATGAAATGTGAAAAGGCTGCGGATGGAAAGTATTATGGAGAAATTAATGGTAAAAAATACCTGGTAAATGATGATAATGCAGGCTGGTATGCTGCAAAATGGAAACAGGCTGAAAGCACCTCCCACCTGGCACAGGATATACTGGGTGACGAATCATTTTGGGGTGTCAATCTTGGTAGTTATGCCAGTTTTATAAATGCAATAAGCAGTAAATTGCAGCAACTCATTAATAGCGGCGCTCAGGCGGCTATCAAACAAATTTCCCAACTGGCAAAACCGATAGAGTCATCATGAAGCAAACAGTATTAAAAGTTCATCCAAAAGATAATGTATTAGTCGCCCTGAAAAATCTTTCCAAAGGTGAAGCTGTAAAATATAATGATGAACGTTATGTATTAACAGATAACATTGCCGCCAAGCATAAATTTTTTGTTCAGGATATGAAAGCTGGTGATGAAGTGATCATGTACGGTGTATTGGTCGGAAAAGCGCAAACCGATATCCCTGCCGGCGGATTGATGACAACTGAAAATATAAAGCATGCGGCCGATCCTTTTACCTACGGCCTTATCAATACGAGTGGCAGGCGCCGGATGTATCCAAATTCAAAAGCAGGACATTCAATGGTTATCATCGCAGCGATGGAAGAGTAGGCACGGCCAATTATTGGTTGTTTATTCCAACTGTATTTTGTGAGAACAGGAATCTAGATGTTATTCGTGAGGCATTGCATAATGAACTGGGTTATGCAGTAACGGACAAGTATAAACAAAAGACGCATCAGCTGGTAGAACTGTATAAAAAAGGAGAGGATATTTCAACTATTGATCTTTCTCCTTGCTCCTACCGGCAACACCGAATTGGAGCATCGTGTTTTTAAAAATGTAGATGGTATTAAATTCTTAAATCACCAGGGTGGTTGTGGTGGTACCCGACAGGATGCAGCTATCTTAAGTAAATTATTGGCTGCTTATGCAGATCATCCCAATGTAGGCGGAATTACCGTATTGAGTCTTGGGTTGCCAGAATCTGCAGGTACAGGATTTTCTGAATGATCTGAAACAACGTAACCCGCATTTTGATAAACCCTTATATATTTTTGAACAACAACAATCACAAAGCGAAGAGCAATTGATAACAGAAGCTATCCGTAAAACATTTTTAGGTTTGATTGAAATAAATAAAAAGGAAAGAAAACCGGCATCGCTGGATAAATTGACTATTGGTGTAAAATGCGGAGGCAGTGATGGCTTTAGCGGTATTTCTGCTAACCCGGCTGTTGGTTATTGTTCTGATCTGTTGGTGGCCTTGGGCGGAAAAATATTACTGGCAGAATTTCCGGAACTATGCGGCGCTGAACAAAATCTTATTGATCGTACAAAGGATGAAGCCGCTGCAAAAAAATTTATTCACCTGATGACCGCATATAATGAAGCAGCGCATAAAGTTGGTTCCGGTTTTCATATGAATCCTTCTCCGGGAAATATCAGGGATGGATTGATTACGGATGCTATCAAAAGTACCGGTGCCGCAAAGAAAGGCGGTACCTCGCCGGTAGAAGATGTACTGGATTATACCGAACCTGTCGTAAAACCAGGATTAAATTTGGTTTGCACACCGGGTAATGATGTAGAAGCCACTACCGGTAAAGCAGCCAGCGGAGCGACACTGATTTTATTTACCACCGGATTAGGTACGCCAACCGGTAATCCTGTTTGTCCTACCATTAAAAGTGGCTACCAATTCGGCTTTGGCAAAAAGAATGAGTGATATAATAGATATTGATTGCGGACCCATAGTAGACGGAGATAAAACAATAGAACAGATGGGAGAAGAAATACTTGGAATACTGTATCAAAGCAGCAAGTGGTGAGGTAATTCCCAAAGCAGTTCTATTGAACCAGGATGATTTTATTCCCTGGAAGAGAGGGGTGAGTTTATAACCGTTTTTGTCGTTTTGCCCCGAGTTGAACTACTGCTATCTTTGAATTTCTGAATCTTAAATATTAAACTCACCGTAATACAGGATACTTCAACAGTATGAAGTTTATTCCGTAAATGCTAAAGGCTAAGGTTTCCTTGTTTAATGAAAAGTAAAACCATGCTATGTCAGATTATAAAAAAAATTCTATAGAATCAGATATTGTTTTTCCGGTCGGGAAAAATCAGGAAGGAAATGTATTTTGTTTTGGAGAAATATTACTTCGCATGAGCCCTTCTTTGAATAAAGAATGGATTCATCAGTCATCCATGCCTGTTTATATTGGAGGCGCTGAATTAAATGTTGCCAATGCACTCGCTAAATGGAAAGTGCCGGTGAAATATGGTACCGCGATGCCGGATAATTATCTCAGCAAAGAAATAATGGATGAGCTGCAGACCAACCAGGTTGATGTTTCTGCCATTCATCTTTCAGGCAACCGGATAGGTGCTTATTACCTGCCACAGGGTGCTGATCTTAAAAATGCCGGCGTAATATACGACCGGGCTTATTCTTCATTTGCAGAGCTGAAACCAGGTATGATCGATTGGAATAAAGCATTAGAGGGTTGTTGCTGGTTTCATTTCAGCGCAATCAGTCCCGCTTTAAGTGTACAGGCTACTGCCGTTTGTAAAGAGGCATTAGAAGCCGCAACTGCAAAAGGGTTGATCATCTCTGTTGATTTAAATTACCGAGCAAAGCTTTGGCAATATGGCCATCAACCTCCTGAAATAATGCCGGATCTTGTAAAGTACTGCCATATAATCATGGGTAATATCTGGGCTGTTGAAAGCCTGTTAGGTATCCCATCTCCAATTGAAAGCAGTTTGGGAAAAACAAGAGAACAATTAATAGAAGCCGCCGGCAAATCAATGCTTGAGTTACACAAAAATTATCCCCTTGCACAAAGTTTTGCTTTTACATTCAGGCTGGAAAATGAATATTGGGCCGTTTTGCAAAAGGGTTCTGAGATGGTGGTATCTGAACAATTTTTGATCGGGGAGGTAATAGACAAAGTAGGTAGTGGCGATTGTTTTATGGCCGGTTTGATATATGGTTTATATAACAAGCATTCTGCCACTGAAATAATAAATTATTCGGCTGCAGCAGCAGTTGGCAAATTACATGAAGTAGGAGACGCTACAAAGCAGACAATTGAGCAAATAAACGAAAAAGCACTATGGACCGGGAGCAACAAATCAAAAACCTGATAAAGCAACAGGGTTTCTTGCCTTTGTTTTATCATGACGACATTGAAACCTGTATGGGTGTGACAAGGGCATTATATGATGCCGGAGTCAGGTTCATAGAATTTACCAACCGGGGGCCGATGGCCTTACAAAATTTTAAACAATTAGTTCATCTAAGAGACACAGATTGGAAAGACCTGATTCTGGCTGTTGGTACTATTAAGATAGCTGAACATGCCAGTCAATTTATTGATGCAGGTGCTGATTTCCTGATCAGTCCATTTTTTGATCATGCTGTTTGCGATGTCGCCTATTTACAAAAAACAGGTTGGATACCGGGTTGTATGACACCTACTGAAATTCAGGTGGCTGAGCAGGCGGGTTGTTCGATGATCAAACTTTTTCCGGGAAATACGATGGGCCCTTCTTTTATGGAAGCCATTAAGCCCCTGTTTCCCAAACTTGACTTTGTAGTAACCGGCGGGGTCGATACCTCAGAAGAAAATATAAGAAGGTGGTTTGAAGCGGGTGTATGTGCCGTTGGAATGGGAAGTAACCTGGTCAGTAAATCAATATTAGATCATAACGATTTTGCTTCGTTGCATTCCAGCACAAAAGCAGCTATAACTACAATAAAGGCGATTCAATCTGATATTTTAAAAAGAAGGTTAGTATCTGAATAATTTTATATATATATATATTTTATTGACTGAATTCCGCCAGTGTTAAAAAAATTTTATTCTCCGGGCTTGCAGCAATTTTTTCATCGCAATTTTATCTCTGCCTAACGACAATTTTCCTTGGCGAAAATTTTTCCCCAGTTAAATGCAAATGTAAAATACGCTTCTGTTTAGTGTCGTTTCATTCAATTACCTCATGTAATCATTATGGTTAAAAGATTGGTCAGTACTTCTTTTTTTGAGTAACAATCACCCCATAAATTTTGATTAACTCACCATGAATAAGCCTCCATCGGATGGCATATGCTTTGCCTTACCTGTAGAAAGCAATTTTTTTTTAACATCAAAAAGCAATACCATGGCAAACACAAAAACGAAATCTGCCCCTAAATCAAAACAGGCAAAATCAAACGGAACTTCAACGGCCCAGATAAAAAATTCCCAATTAGAAAAGTTTTTCACTGATTCATTAAAAGATATTTATTGGGCGGAAAAACACCTGACCAAAGAATTACCTAAAATGAAAAAGGCTGCCACCACACAGCAACTCAAAGACGCCATTGAAGAGCATAAAATGCAAACTGAAGAGCAGGTAAGTCGCTTGGAGCAGGTCTTTGAATTAATGGGTAAAAAGGCCCAGGCAAAAAAATGCGAAGCAATGGAAGGCTTGATAAAAGAAGGAAACTCTGTTGTGGAAGAAACAGAGGAAGGAAGTATGACAAGAGATGCAGGTATCATAATGGCGGCACAAAAAGTGGAACATTATGAGATCGCTACTTATGGCAGCCTGGTGTCTATCGCTACTACTTTAGGATTATCTGAGGTAGCAGATATATTGAATACAACTTTAGAAGAGGAAAAGGAAACCGATAGTTCGCTTTCCCAAATTGCAGAAAACGACATCAATTGGGCAGCAGAGCAGGAAGAATCAGAAGAGGAGGAATAAATCTTTCTAAAATGCGGAGTTGATGAAAATAAGTGCCAGGTAGTATTGCCTGGCCTTATTTATAAATACTAAATTATGGACAAGCAGCCTATTCCAAAAAAGAAGTTGAAACGGGCAAGGATATTTAACCGTATAGCAGGTTGGATAACCCGCAAAACAGGAAGCCCCGCTGTTTCCATTTCAGCCTTTGTGCTGATTATTTTATGGGCTCTTACCGGCCCGCTGTTTGGGTATTCGGATACCTGGCAACTAGTGATCAATACCGGTACTACCATTATTACCTTCTTAATGGTGTTTATCATTCAGCAATCACAAAATAAGGATACGGCGGCTATACAACTTAAATTAAATGAATTGATTGCCAGTCATGAGCTGGCAAGTAATCGCCTGGTCAATATTGAAGACCTCACCGAAGAGGAAATTCATGTGCTCAAGAATTTTTATATTAAACTGGCAGAGAAGGCGGAAAAGGAAATCGATTTGCATACCTCACATTCATTAGATGAGGCAGAAGATAATCACAATATGAAAATAAAAAGGACCCGAAATAAAGAAGGTAATTAAATACTCTACGGATCGAAAAGGTCTGCACCGGAATGGCAGGATAATTGATTTTTTATTATTAAAATTTAGTTATGGTAAACAGAGATGGCGCTGCTATCAGTTTATGGCAGGATAAAATGGAACCTTATTCAGGTGGTAGTAACAGGGCAGATAAGCAAACTATATATGATGTGGTAATAGTTGGTGGTGGTATAACGGGCATCAGTACCGGATTACTATTACAAAGATCCGGCATTAAATGTCTTTTGCTGGAAGCGGCTAACCTGGGCTTTGGCACAACCGGGGGCACAACTGCACACCTGAATACTTTACTCGATACGCCGTATAAAACTATCAGCAAAAACTTTAATAAAGAAAAGGCAGAGTTAGTAGCGCAAGCTGCCAGTGAGGCTATTAACCTTATCCGCAATAATGTATTGCTGTATGATATTGACTGCGGATTTGAGGAAGCAGATGCTTATCTGTTTGCCCGCAATGAGAAACAAGAAAAAGAACTGGAAGAAATTGTGGCAGCATCAAAAGAGGCCGGACTTGAGCTGGATTATTCTAAAGAAATACCGGTACCCATACCTTTTGTAAAAGCAGTTCGGGTAAAGGGCCAGGCAAAATTCAATCCCCTGGTATATTTATATGCTTTGGCAAGAGCATTTGAAAAAGCAGGTGGTATTATAGAACAGCATTGCAGGGTTACAGGAGTTGAACATAATGAAATAATAGAAGCAGAAACCAATAAAGGTATTTTTAAAGGCCGCGACCTGATATACGCTACACATATTCCTCCCGGCGTTAACTTGCTGCATCTTCGTTGTGTGCCTTATCGTAGTTATGCCATGGCTCTTACATTGGCTGATAATAATTACCCTGCAGGACTTAGTTATGACATGGAGGATCCATATCATTATTACCGGACACAAAAAGTTAAGGGCCGGAATTACCTGATAGCCGGAGGCAAAGATCATAAGACCGCACACAGTGAAAATACAAATCATCATTTTTTAGAACTGGAAAGTCATATACGTTCTCACTTTAATATAGATAAGATAGGGTATAAATGGTCGTCACAATATTTTGAACCAGCTGATGGTCTTCCCTATATTGGTCATTTACCCGGTCATCCTTATAATATTTATGTGGCCACAGGGTTTGGTGGCAATGGCATGGTATATAGCAGCGTGGCCGCACTTATTTTTAAAGATATATTTTTAAAGAAAAAAAGCGGGTATAGTGAAGTGTTCGATCCTAACAGGATAAAACCCGTTGCTGGCTTTATTAATTTTATTAAGCACAATGCTGATGTGGCCAGGCAATTTGTGGGAAAATTATTTTCCCGTGAGGATTTACAACAACTCGCAGACCTTGCCCCCGGAGAAGCAAAAGTGGTGATTTTTGAAAATAAAAAGCTTGCTTTATATAAATCTGATGAAGGCGAATTGCATGCTATCAGTCCTGTTTGTACGCATTTGAAGTGTGAAGTAAAGTGGAATGCTGCCGAAACATCATGGGACTGTCCATGTCATGGAGCCAGGTATAGCTATGATGGTAAAGTTCTTACAGGTCCTGCAGATGTTGACCTTGAAAAAATTGAGATCAGGGACCTGGTAAAATAACAAGATCGTTTATTCTTAAATTATAAACCCTCTGCCAGGTACTTGTAGTACTGGACAGAGGGTTGTTTTTTAGTTCAGCTAAAATGTTAGGCCGGAACTTTACGCGGTTTTTCTCTATCCCAAAACCGGTGCTTTGCAATAGCTGCGCTGAACTGGGTTGTAAGTTTATTGATATTATCGTGAATGGCATATTCCTTCCGCCAATACAGTATCATTAGGAAGTATCAGTAGGTAATTTTTTATAAAAATAGGTGGCTTCCAAAACCTGTTTTGCGGATTCATCAGCAGCAATTGCTTTACAATGTTTAAATGCTTCATTCAAAAAATGTATAGCATCAGGATCTGCTGCCAGTGTTGCTACACTGTTGGTACCGCCGGGCACATATACTGCATCGTAAAAAACAGAAGCTGCTGTTAGAAAACTTTGATTAACCGGCAGAGTACTGTTTTCCTCTGTAGTCAGCATACCCAGTTTCGGTGCAATGATATCGACTATGGCTCCTTCATTTTCCAATGTCTCCTTCATTTGAAGTAAAGAATTTTCATCTACGCCATCTGCTGCAAGTATAGCAATCATTCTTGTTCGTATAGAATCTTTAATGGTATTAGCCATACTCAATGCTTCGGATTTCAACAAGCTGCTTTCAACATGTATAGGTTGATAGTCTGCTGGGTTCCCATCGGCAGGAATACTATGATTCATAGGTTGCTCTGGTGTTTGCGGTACATGTAAACCCAGATTGTAAGCAACCTGCGCCGCCAGACCTTTATCTACCTGCGATATAATACCAAGCATTCGTTCACGAATAGCTTCAGTCTCTACTTTTCCCAATTCAAAAGAAAAGGCATCCACGATATGATTTTTTTCCGGATCAGACTGGCTGTTAAAAAATAATTTAGCCTGGCTGAAATGATCAAAAAAACTTTGGCTTCTTTCCCTGATTTTCTTTGCATCTATTTTTTCTGCGTAAGAAGTAAATCCACCTTCCGACATTTTCGCCTGGAAGGGACAACCACCACCCAATGAATTGGGATGATAACTGGTTCTGACCCTTATTAATTTGCTGCCGCATAAAACCATCACGCTGATTATTATGAACTGGAACAACAGGACGGTTAATAGGAATCTCATGAAAATTTGGTCCGCCCAACCTTGATAAGCTGTGTATCGGTATAAGAAAATAATCGCCCTTGCAACAAGGGATCATTGGTAAAATCAATACCCGGTACTATATGTCCGACATGAAAAGCAACCTGTTCTGTTTCTGCAAAAAAATTATCGGGATTCCGGTTCAGTGTCATTTTTCCAATTCGTTGTACAGGTACCAGTTCTTCAGGAATTAATTTAGTTGGATCAAGCAAATCAAATTCAAATTTATGTTCATCTTCTTCCGGTACTATCTGTACACCCAATTCCCATTCGGGAAAAGCTCCATTTTCAATAGCTTCCCAAAGATCACGTCGGTGAAAATCAGGATCTTTACCGGAAATATTTTGTGCTTCATCCCAGGCTACCGAATGCACACCAAGCAATGGCTTCCAATGAAATTTTACAAAATTTGATTCCCCTTTTTCATTTATAAAACGGAATGTATGTACGCCAAATCCTTCCATCATGCGATAGCTTCGCGGTATGGCCGGTCGCTCATTACCCACATGATCATATGTGTTGATTCCGGCATCAGTGAAATAAAATCCCAGAATGTATCATGTGCAGATGCGGCCTGCGGTATTTCATTATGCGGTTCAGGTTTTACTGCATGAACCAGATCAGGAAATTTAATAGCATCCTGGATAAAAAACACAGGCATATTATTTCCTACCAGATCAAAATTGCCTTCCTGCGTATAAAATTTTACAGCAAATCCACGTACATCACGTGGCAAGGTCTGTAGAGCCACGGGAGCCTGCAACGGTAGAAAAGCGAACAAATACAGGCGTCTCTTCAGCGGGATCATTGCAGAAAGCTTGCTGTAGTTAAAGCTGCTCATGGATTTATAAACCTTGAAAACACCATGTGCGCCGGAACCACGGGCATGTACAATACGTTCCGGAATTCGTTCATGATCAAAATGTGTAATCTTTTCCCGCAGAATAAAATCTTCCAGCAGAGTACCCCCTCTGGCACCAGCCTTTAGTGAATTTTGATCATCATTTATTTTTACACCCTGGTTGGTGGTCATTAACTGGTTGTTGCAATCCTCAGTATTAGCTGCCAGGTCTTTTATTTTTTGAGTTTCATTATTTGTCGTGGGATTGGTTTTTGCCCTTTTTTTTGTTGCCATTTTGATTTATTTGAATGTGATGATAGAGCGATTTTGTTTCCGTTGGGAGCAGGGAACATAAATGTTTTTAAAATGCAATTATTCAGGAAAAAAAAAGCCCGGGAAGTTGGAAATATTACCCGGAACTTTTTGATTTTGTAATCACCATGCCTCAGATAGCTGCAGGCAAGGATTATAGATTTGAATAGGCAAACAGTAAAAGAAATAGTTGCACTATTTCTTAATGATTCATGGTATCTCTACCCCTCATGGTATCATGCATGTGCATGGTATCATTCATATGCATACCCGTGTCCATGTTCATTGTATTATCCCTTTCAGGAGTTGTTATTGAATCTGAGCGGGTTGATTCCGTGCTTTCTTCATTGTTGCAGGCAAATAAAAAAACTGCCAGGAACATAATCAATAATTGTTTCATTGGTTTTAATTTTAGGTTTTGGCCTGATTCAATTTTATTAATATTGATAATGTTCCTCCAAATTCGGATCTCCCATATCAATTTAATTCGTCAAGCCTTTTAATTTTTCTGACTGGTATAAAGCTCAATTATATTGCCAGAAAGAATAAGGTGAAATGAACGAACTAAACACTAAAATTTGGGTAATGAATTACACAGGGGAGTAAAAAGTGATGAGAAACTTCATTATGCGTGTGCAAAAAATATGGTATTCCGTTTGACGGTAAATTGGAGTGTTTCCCGAATGATTTGCTAGTGTGTTTTTCCCCTTTAGCTTAATTAAAGAATACTCAATATGTCAAAAAACGGCCCCATCCTGTTGGTTGATGATGATAATGACGAATGTGAATTAATTAAAAGTGTGTTACAAATCGAAAAAATAAGAAATGAGTTAGTTTGCTTTTCTGACGCGAACCAGGCTTTTACATATTTAAAAACCACTAACCAACAACCTTTCCTTATTTTAAGTGATATAAACATACCGGGAATGAATGGTATTGAATTCAGGAAAAAATTACTCGGCGATGAGGAATTAAGGAGGAAAAGTATTCCCTTTGTTTTCTTTACTACAACGGCCGGACCCGCAACGGTAAGAAACGCATATGAAATGAGTGTACAGGGTTTTTTTGAAAAACCTTCCTCTTTTAAAGAAGTTACCCAACTCATTAGGAGAATATATGATTACTGGCAAATCTGCAAACATCCTAATAACTGAATTAAGATTGGGAAAAAAATCAGCAGGATCTTTTTGGGTATAGAAGTTGATATGTTTAATATACGAAAGCAGCTCCGCTTTTGATAATACAAATTACAGCTTCAACTGTGATTCTCCTGCTTCCCTTTACCGGGTCCTTTTCAATTTCAGTCAGCCCTGTTACCATTAATCCTTGATCCCCGGGAGAAGTAGCAGTTGAAGTTTTTATTTATAAAATATAGTATAGAAATATTAAAGGCGGTTTAACACGGGTTCAGATATTGAGAATAAAAACAGATAAAAAATGAAGACGCATATATTAATAGTAGATGATGATATAAACCAAATGAGGTTTTTTTTAAGCGCCTTTCAGGAGGTGATTAAATCCTGTAAATGCACTTATGCTTCAAACGGTATTCATGCCCTTAAAATGCTTTTTTATCTGAAGCCGGAAACTATTTTTGTTGATTATAATATGCCTGTTATGAATGGTCTTGAATTTACAGAGCAATTAAAAAAGATGAAAGAGTTGCAGGACATCCCTGTTTTTTTATATTCGGATCACATTTGCCGGGCTACCCTGCAAAAAGCCCGAGACCTTGGCATTACGGGTTGCCTGGAAAAACAAGCCACCCTCGATAATATGATCATCCATCTGAAGAAGCATTATTATTGCAGCCCGGCCTGATCCATATCATTTGGAAAATAACAATAAAAACTTACTTCCTCCCTTGGAATGCTCTTAGCATTAATAAAGCCCGGAGTGTTGAATGTTTGCCGAAACAATCTTGGGCATAAAAATTGGATGATTAATTTGAAATCAACTTATGATGAAAAAAACAACGATGAGAGCCAAATCAACTTTGCTATACGAAAAAAGAATAAGGGTAGTTGAAGTTCTTCCATTTACAGAACGTCCGCCTGAAAATATGATAGATAGGTTCGGTGAAAAAAGTGATGGTATATGCGCTGTGGAACTTTTTTCTTTGTTCACAGCCGATATCATTAAAGAAGAAAAACTTTTTACCCGCTAAGATTTACCAGTTGTCGAATATTAATCCGAAACTTTCTTCATTTAATATATCCTTCCAGTTATTGATCAGTTTTTTATAAGCTTCACCCACAGGCATTATTTTGCGGTCAAGATCATAAAGTCCCAATTCATTAATATTGCCGGCATCATTTCGCAATGCGGAATCCCAATCCACCTGGTGCAATAAGCTATACCAGGTAAAACCAATAATGGGAATGCCATCATGTTTCAGCCGGTGCACATTGGCCCATTGCTTTAGCAACCATTCCTTGCAGGCCGGCATTTTTATATTAGTTTCCGTATGCATGATGGGTAACTTGTACCTTTTATAATATTGACTGGTAATCACATAGTATCCAAAAATTTCCCCGGCAGCCTGGGTATGCCCATCCGGAAATACAAGGTGTTCATTGGTTACATAATAATCATTTCCCATTATACATTTTGCCTTTACCTGGTTTTTTGCAAACCAACTGTATTCATGCTTTGTCATTCCATTCTTTAGTAAATATTCATACATCGTTACATTCAGCGGATAACCATATGTAAGGTCCAGAGAAAGAAACCGTTTTTGATTCAGAAACCTGGCCAGTGGAACAGCTTCCGGATCCATCGCATGAAAATATTCCGATGATTCACTTTGGATAAAAGTAGCTTCCGGTTGAACCGGCAGGATATTATTCATCGCCTTTACATTGGCTTTGCAAAGATGTTTTAGGGCAGTAACAAATGCTCTGTCTGATTGTAATCGTTCATTCCACCATCCATATTGAGCAGAAAACATAGCCGTGATAAAAATTTCGTTGATGGGTGTATATAATTGCAGGTCCGGAAACCGTCGGGCAAATGCCTTTGCATATTCAGCAAAATATTCAGGAAAATCCGGATTCTGAAAATTTCCCAGCCAGTCCGGTACTCCAAAATGACAAAGGTCTACGATAGGAGTAATATGCAAGTTCCTTCAACTTTTGAAAAGTTTCATCAGCAAAAGACCAGTCATATTTTCCTGGTCCCAAGGTGGGTTTTATAATAAGGAGGTCCGTAGCGGAGAAATTCAATGCCGGATTCTTTAACGAGTCCGAAAATCTTCCTGCCACCTGTTATAGTGATCTGTTTTTTCCATTTCATCAACCCGTTTGGTTTTTCCATTTGGCAACAGGATGGTAGGATAACTATTTTCTATACCTGTTGCAAACATGAATTTATTTCCTGCCATTGGTTTTTGTTTATGCCGTTCTGTTTTCAAAATACCGGTCAAGGGCATTATCGAGCGGTGGCAACTGGATTCCCTTATCACTTTGTAATACGCTATACTTGGGCCGTCTGGCTGTCCAACCCATTTCATCCAGGTGCATGGCTATCAATTTACTTTTTTTATCTCCGCTTCGTTCAGCAATAATTTCGCCAAATCCTGCCCAACTGATGATGCCGTCATTGGTGATATGCCAGATACCTTTTCTTCATCAATCAAAAGATTCAAAGCGGAATGACAGAGATCAGGAACATAGGTTGGCGAAATAATTACATCATCTGGAACCAGGAAAGGATTTTGTTTGTTTGTAGGGCATCCAGAACAGTCGTAACACAAAATTGTATTTATCCCAGGGGCCAAAAAAAGCGCTGGTACGTATGATGAGTGCATCGCTGTTTTCTGTTAAAATTAATTTTTCTCCTTCTGACTTTACTATAGCCATACGTATTTAAAGGCAATACCGGGTCGCCTTCATAATACGGTGATCTTTTTTGTCCGTCAAAAACCAGGTCAGAGGAAAAACTCATAAACGTAATACCGTTTTGATCACATAACCGGGCTATCATGCGGGGGCTGTTGCATTGATGAAAAAACATTCATCGGGATTCGCTTCGGCTTCATCTACCCGTACATACCCTGTGGCATTAATAATGGCCCAGGGCTTATATTGTTCAATAACAGCCCTTAAACTTTCTTCAATTGAAATATCTACATCCTGCCGCCCTAAGGCTATAAATGGAATTTTTCTTTGCTTGCAAATTTGTTCGAATGCATGCCCGAGTGTACCCGTTTTACCTAGTGATCAGCAAAGGACGGAATGATTTTGCCTGCGATAAATCATCGTAATTATTCGTTCATATTATTTTTTGAATGCCACCAACCTTTTTCAGCGAATACAGGATGATCATAATCGCCATTAGCTGCCAGTGACCGGATCATTTTTCTTAGTGCCGTCGGACGGAGCTCCTGGTTACTAATATCAAACACGCCTGGTTCATAATAATGATTGGTCGGCTGTTAGCAAACTATTCCAGTCAAAAGCACCAAGTAAGGACCAGGCGGTAACCGCCTGTATATTGACCTGTTCCTCTTTGTTTAAATAGCAACAGGTATCCCATATTTCTTTAAGCCATCTCATTTGTTCCTCCCGGGTACAGCTAAGGTGACATTCCGTAATCGCGAGAGGAATGTTATATCGCTGCCATGCTTCCATTAGTAAAAAGGCAATGCCCTGGCTTTTTTCTGCTCTTACTGCTTCGGTATCTGCATATGCATGTCTGCCATTCCCTCCATGTGTGAAGGAAGCATAGTTATCTAAATTTTCATCTAAGATATCTTTCAGAAGTTACATAGTAATTGAAGCCCATAATCGCAGGAGGACAAGGATTATCAAGGAAGAATTGCAATTCTTTTTCCGCAATTCCCAATGCAATCAGGTAATTCCAGAAGAAATGATCCTTATTCACTTTCCGCACAACAGGTCATAGGTTAAGCCACCGCCGTTCATTTTCAAAATGCGCCTGGTAAGATAGTAATGGAGTGCTATGTGTTTTAGCAAGATCTTCGGTTTGAATCAGTTGGCGGCAGGATTTATTTTCCGGATAGCCTGCATCGAAAGCACCGTTCCTTTAACCTGGTTGAGCAGCATGTGCATAAAACTCAATTCATTTTTCATGATGCGGATACCATAAACCATAAAGTCCGCTGAAGCGGGCTGTTGTTAACGGTTCATTAACCGGGGTATAATATTTTATCCAGGGAAATTTTTCAGCACACCTGCCTTGCATAGTTTGCCAGCTTTTGAGCAAAATTTTTATCATCTAAGCTGGTAAATGCGGTCCGCTTCCATGATGAAGTAATCCGGCAATAACGTCATTTTATTTTTACGAATAAGATTTAATCTTTGTTCCGTTGACCGCCAGTCATGCTTTTTTATCTGAACCAGATTGGTGATATTCCCACAAAACAGGGTATCTTAATTTTCGGATTCCGAGTTCAGCGAATCGTTCTATATCTCCCTCCCGGGAATAATGACCAGCCATCTGCAATTGATCGCGATAATTATTTTTCACCCGGTTGATCGTACACTCAATGCCGCCCCAGATTTCAGGTTTGCAATAAAGGAACTTTGTGTCCATTGATATGCTGTTCAGATTCAGTTTTGGAAATAATGTTTTTGAATAGTTTTAATGACTGCGCTACCACCTGGTCCATATTATAATATTTATAGGTGGCGAGGCGACCGGTAAAATGCACTTTGCTTAATACCGCCTGCGAGTTCCTGGTATTTTTTGTATAGCTCTGTATTCTCTGCACGGGGTACCGGGTAATAGGGGTCACCTTCCGCTTTTGGATATTCATATACCACCGTTGTTTTTGGATGCTTCTGACCGGTGAGATATTTGAATTCAGTTGCCCTTGTGTATGGATGTTCATTGGGATAATTGACGGTTCCGGTAGGCTGATATACTTCTGAGTTCTATGGTTTCAAATTTAAATTCAATAGAGCGATAAGGCAGCTTGCCATAGCAATAATCAAAATAATAATCGATGGGTCCTGTATAGATCATTTCATTATAAGGAATGATGTGTTCGATTTCTTTGTAATCGGTATTCAGCATCACCTTAATATTAGGATGCGATAACATATTTTCAAACATCCGGGTATAGCCATGCAGCGGCATACCCTGGTAGGTATCGGTAAAGTACCGGTCGTCCCGGTTATTGCGGGTAGGTATGCGGGCCGTTACAGAAGCATCAAGTTCAGATGGATCAAGGTCCCATTGCTTTTTTGTATAGCCTTTGAAAAATTTTTCATACAACTCCCGACCCACTTTATTCACCACTACATCTTCAGAGGTAAGGATCCGGGTTTTCTGTTCTGATTTAGAACGAAGAAATTCTTCCACATCATTCGTTGATAACTGAAGACCGTACAGCATGTTGATGGTATTCAGGTTTATCGGAATAGGAACCAGCATGCCGTCTACACTGGCCAGCACCCGGTGTTCATAAGGTCTCCAGGCGGTAAACCGCCCCAGGTATTCATATATCTCTTTGCTGTTTGTGTGAAAGATATGTGGCCCGTATTTATGTATCAGTATTCCTTCTGTATTGTAATAATCGTAAGTATTACCGCCGATATGATTTCTTTTATCAACAAGTAATATCTTTTTTCCTGCCACACTGGCCAGGCGTTCCGCTAATACGGAGCCGGCAAAGCCGGCTCCTACAATTAAGTAATCAAACGTATTCATTTTCTATTTTAGTTAAAGGGTCAGGAAATTCGCGATACAATTTTTTTTGAATGATGAGCATCATTTTTAACCAGGTTATATCCCAGGAATTATCAACTAAAAAATCATCAACTGATTTCAACCAGCCAGGATCTTTTTTTATTTCCAATCCCCATTCTATTCCCTGGATAAAGGTTTTTGCCGATATCAGCTATATAAACGAGATTCATTTCTCCATATGGTTTTACTACATCGCGGATGGGAGCAGAGACCACCGGTATTCCACCGGCAAGGTATTCAGGGGTTTTGGTTGGGCTGATAAACTGCGTAGATTCATTAAGAGCAAACGGTATCAGGGCTACATCCCAGGATGATAAATATGCCGGAAGTTGCTGATAAGGCCTGCTGCCGGTATAATGAATATTGGGTGCTGCAGGTAAACTTGCCGGATCAATTTTCACTACAGGGCCGATTAAAACAAAATGCCAGTCGGGCTTGCAATGTTGAAAGCTGTCGGATAAGGTCAATATCAAGTCGCTCATCTATTACACCAAAAAAACCGATGCGGGGATGAGGAATGGATAATTGATCCTGGGGTTCATCAATGATGGTGCGGGCTTGCGAAAAATGTTTTTTATCTATACTGCTCGGGAAAGGATAAACATGCGGATGTAAATCTTTCTTTACTTCATATAAATGATAGCCGCCGGTAAAAACCAGGTCTGCTTTTTTAAAAAGCAGCTGTTCATATTCACGGATAGCCGGAGGCGCATCTTTAAAAGCGGATAATTCATCCATGCAATCATAGATCGTTAGGTCAGGACGGGGCAACGATTCTCCCAATGGAATGGCCATTGGGGTATAATACCATAAAATGAAATGTTGAATATCCCTGGATTTAACCCACTCTTGTAGCAGAAATTGTTGCTTAGCAATTATTTCTTTTTCTGAAAGGCCATCTGTAAGGTGAGGGGTTATCACCCACAAATTATCCGCACCATCATATATTTCCAGCCGGTTTTTTTCCGTTGAATCCATAATGGGTTCTTCTATAATAAACACTCTGAATTTTTGAGAAAAGCGGGTCATCAGATGTTGCGGACGCTGGTACACAAAATTCCAGCGCAAATGGCAAAAGCAAATTATATCCATACTTTAAGATTATAGTATTAACTCTTCTGATTACTTTTTACTGAACTTGTATTCCTTTTTATCTGTAAATCCATTTTACTATAACCTGGACAAGGTTTCCGGTAATAGTCCTGCCGATGGTTTTTCATATTTGCTCAAAAAAATCTTACGATTATTATGCCATCAATTTTTAAGAACAAAATCAACAATGCGTGAATACATTTTGTAAAAACAGAGGAAGATTTTCCCCTGCATCCTGCCAATTAATTTTTTAAAACAGGACTTTGAAACAACATCTGTAATTAAGCAACAACTTGTTTCATTAGCGCAAAGCCTTATCCATGGCGGGATGTGATAAAACTAATGTTATAAACAAATAAGTAAATATTCCGGCAGTTTTTTATGTAACGAGTATATTATTTATTCTCATGCTTTATTTTTTTTCGAAATATGTAGAAGAGATTTATTCAAACAAAGCAGAGATTTTTTTTACCGCTCTATCCTGATCTTATTTATATAAGAATTGACAATTAGGGCAAAAGAAACTGCGACGGTCGGTTACCCCGCAATATTTCTTTTTGATAGCCCCGTTGCATGTGGCGCAAATTTTTTTGGTATGCACCAGCCAGTTTTTCTTTAGCACGAAATCTTTTTTCCATTTCAAAAAATCAAAGCAATAGTTTCTGGCTTCCCTGATCAGTGCGGTGAGCTTTCGGGAGGGAATTTTACTGATCCTGCTTTCCGGATGAACATGGATCCGGTAGAGCACCTCATTTTTTATAATATTTCCGACACCTGAAAATACTTCCTGATCAAGCAGGACGTCGCATACCATCGAACCCATCATCTTTTTCAATTTTTTCCTGGCCTTAGAAGCACTCCAATGTTCACTCATGACATCCGATTCCCAATCATAGAGTTGATCAGGATCCTTTTCCAACATTTTTACGGAGCAGGTATAAAAATAAACGGACCTCTTTCCTGATTGCAGTGCCAGCCGCAGGCTTCTGTCTGGTTTAGTTTGTTCATCAAAGCTGTATGTGCCAAACATTAAAAAATGAATGCGGATAGAAAAATCATTAAAGGATATGATTAGGTGCTTTCCCCAGGTTCGGATATCCAATATTTTTTTTCGGGGAAAAAGGTCCATATCAATTGAGGCATTTCCCCTTGCTGCTTTTATTTGTTTTCCTATGAAAGGTTGCAGGGCGTCTTTTAATATAATTAAGGAAGGTCCTTCAGGCATGGGGTATAAATTGAAAAAAATACAAAAGACAGGCCATACAGGATTGGATACATTTTTGAATTCTTTCGGAGATGAAGAAAATTCGATGGCATATTGGGTGTTCTGGTTTTCATTATCGTGAATGGAAGGGAGTATTTTATCCCACCGATATTCCGCAGAAAGAATGGTTCGAATATTATAGCTCAAAATTCAGTACGCTTGAATTGAATGTAACTTTTTACAGGTTTCCCCAGGTGAAATTTTTGCAGAATTGGTATAAGCAAAGCCCTTCATCCTTTCAATTTTCGGTCAAAGCCCCCAGGTTGATCACACATTTTAAAAAATTCGCAGACTGTGATCGCCTGCTCGATGATTTTTATACCACTGCTGAATCAGGATTGAAAGAAAAATTGGGAGCTGTGCTGTTTCAGCTTCCACCCAAGTTTCAATGTACAAATGAAAGGTTAGACCTCCTGGTCAGTAGCATGCGAAAGGGATTTCTTAATACCATCGAATTTCGGGATGAAAGTTGGTGGAGCGAGGAAGTATACCAAAGATTAAAAGAAGAAAACATAGTTTTTAGTGGTATTAGTCATCCTGCTCTGCCCGGCAAGGCGATTGTTACCAATAAAATTGCCTATTACCGGTTTCATGGCGCACCTAAACTTTATTATTCCGCTTATAAAGATGACCAATTGAAAAGGGTTGCGGTCGAACTGAGAAAAAATGGTTCCCTGGAGAAGGCATTTATTTATTTTAATAACACGGCAACTACGGCAGCTATTGAAAATGCTTTATGGCTTGAAAAATATGTAAACAACCTTTAAAATTTATTCTGTATTGAAAAAGAGTTTGCTACCGGGGAATGATTTTTAGTGCAATAGTTTCCCCAAAGATGTGTACGCTTCAGTTGCAGGCACATATTTAATGGGCTCAAATTTTTTATTATCAGCTTTATTATAATTAACGAAAAAATCGGCCAGTTGCCTGTTATGCTTTTTGGAAAAATCTCCGATTGTTTTAATATGTTCATAAACCGCGGAATATTCAGGAATAAAAAAATAGCGGTCATTCCGGATTGTTTTTTGTCCGGGTGATGTCTGCCTGGCAAGCAGCGCTCCAATGACCCTGCAATTTAGTTCTGCACCGGGATAGGTGGTACATTCAGTAAAAACCATTGCATCTACCGGATCCCCATCTTCGGCCAGTGTATTTTTTACCATTCCAAAATCATAAGGAAAGGTCATCCCCAGTGTAAGTAATTTCTTCAAACGAAAACAATTTTCTCTTTCATCAAAAAAATATTTGCCTACGCTATACCGGGGTGTTTCAATTACCACGGTTACCAGGTCCATACTCTGGTTATTATTTTTGTTTTTCGCCCCGGCCTTCTTTTTGTAAGTATATGCTGTTGCCATAATATTTATAGATAATTAAAAATGATGCCATGGGTTTAGCCACCTATAAGAAAAAAAGAAGTTTTACAAAAACACCGGAGCCGGTTGGCGGTAAGGCCTCGGGTAATGACCTTAGGTTCGTTATACAAAAGCACGACGCTTCTCATTTGCATTATGATTTTCGCCTGGAAATGGACGGTGTTCTGAAAAGCTGGGCCGTACCTAAAGGCCCATCAACTGATCCCTCAGTCAAAAGACTCGCTATGATGGTTGAAGATCATCCTTATGATTATCGCACATTTGAAGGCATCATTCCTAAAGGACAATACGGGGGAGGTACAGTTATTGTTTGGGATGAAGGCACTTATTCTATATGCGGATGGAAATACCGAAAGCAAAAAAGAAATGGGAAAAAGCCTGTTGCAGCAACTTAAAAAGGGCAAGCTGGTTGTTACATTATATGGACAAAAATTAAAGGGGGATTATGCGCTGGTGAAATCATCCTACCAGGGAGAAAATTCCTGGTTGCTGATGAAGGTGAAAGATAAGTATGCAAAAACAACGTGATATAACAAAAAAGACTAAATCCGTGGTTTCGGGCAAAACCATTAAACAAGTGGAGAAATCGCCGGAACGAATTTATGGGAAGAATAGTAAAAATACGGAGCCACAAAAAAAATCAATAAAGGGAAATACCGTCATAAAGAATGGGAAAAAGAAAACTGTAGTGAATGCAGAGGGTAAAAAGCAAAAATTTCCAACAAACCTTACCCCTATGCTGGCCACGCTTGTTGATAAACCTTTCGATGCCGAAGGCTGGGTATATGAAGTAAAATGGGATGGATATCGTGCACTGGCTTATTTAAATAAAGGGAAGGTGAAGCTAAGCAGCAGGAACAATAAATCATTTAATGAAAAATTTTACCCGGTGCAAAAAGCATTGCAGGATTTAAATATTAATGCCGTGCTGGATGGCGAAATAATCGTGGCAGGTGAGGACGGAATTTCCAATTTCGGCCACTTACAAAACTGGCGCAGCGAAACTGACGGAACATTAAAATTTTATGTGTTTGATGTGCTATGGTTGAATGGATTTTCTCTGATGGATTTACCGCTATTAAGGAGAAGAGAAAAATTAATGGAAATAATTCCTGAACATACCACTATCCATATTAGCCAGGTATTTGATTCTACAGGTACTGATTTTTTTGAAGTAGCAAAAAGCATGAAGCTGGAAGGCATCATGGCAAAAAAAGCAGACTCTTTGTATTCACCGGGTATCAGAACCAAAGAATGGTTGAAAATTAAAATAGCGCAACGGCACGAAGTGGTTATTGGCGGCTATACACAAAATGAGGGGAGTTCAAAAACCTTCAGTTCTTATTAGTGGGCGTTTATGGATCAGGTAAACTCAGGTATACGGGTAAAATAGGCACCGGGTTTTCAGATAAGCTCCAGAAAGAAATGTTGCAGAAATTTAAAAAGCTGGTGAGAAAAACGAATCCTTTTGAAACGGAACCTGATGTAAATAAACCTTCCCGTTTCAGGCCCAACCCGCCGAAAGCCTCTGTAACCTGGTTAAAGCCTGAATTGGTCTGTGAAGTTTCCTATACCGAAATGACAAGCGATGGTGTTATGCGTCATCCTTCTTTTGAAGGAATGAGGGAAGATAAAAAGGCGAAGGATGTAAAAGCCGAAAAACCGCAAAAAGTAAAAGCCATTATAGAACCAGGTCAATCCATACTTCATAAGGAAAAAATTATTAATCGGGGAAATCAAAAAGAGTTTAAAACTTTATTGAACCCATCAGAAAAACAACAAGTAAAAAAATTAAATGGTAAAGAGCTTACGTTTACCAATCTTCAAAAAATATACTGGCCCGGGGAAAAGATCAGCAAAGGAGACATGATCAATTATTATTACCAGGTGGCTCCGTATATGCTTCCTTACCTGAAAGACAGACCGCAATCGCTTAATCGCTATCCCAACGGAATTAAAGGAGAAAGCTTTTATCAAAAAAATATTGCCGGCAAATTTCCTTCCTGGATTCAGACTCATGATTATGAAAACACAACCAAAGCAGGTGAAAAAAAATTTCTTGTATGTGCTGATGAAGCTCACTTATTATATATGGCTAACCTCGGATGTATTGAAATGAATCCCTGGCATAGCCGTGTGCAATCGCCGGATAAACCAGATTGGTGCGTGATAGATTTAGATCCGGATACCAATTCATTTGACCAGGTAATTGAAGCGGCAAATGTTGTTCATCAAATTTTGAAATCTGTAGACGTTCCTTGTTATCCCAAAACATCGGGATCAACAGGAATCCATATTTATATACCCCTGGGAGCCAAATACGATTATGAACAATCGAAAGTATTGGCGCAGCTGGTGGTTACCCTGGCACATCATCAATTAGAAAAATTTACCAGCCTGGAGCGCAGCCCCGCAAAACGTAAAGGAAAAATATATCTTGATTATTTGCAAAACAGGGCCATTCAAACCATTGCTGCTCCGTATTCATTGCGGCCAAAACCAGGAGCTACTGTTTCCATGCCACTTGCATGGGAGGAAGTAAAACCCGGATTAAACATGAAGGACTTTACTATTTACAATGCAGTAAAACAGGTCAGCGAAAGAGATAAATTATTTAAGCCCGTTTTAGATAAAGGCATCCATTTAGAAACGGTGCTGGCTAATATGGCGAAATTATGATTGACTTAATAATAGACGATCAATAAACAAAAAATCAAAATATGAATTATGGAAGATAAGGTCTATCTCATCGGAATTTTCGCAGGCATTTGCACATCAGTATCTCTTATTCCGCAACTTTTCAAAATCATTAAAGAAAAAAAGGCAGAGGATATTTCCTATTTTATGCTTTTAATTTTATTAACCGGGCTGGCCGGTTGGGTATGGTATGGAATAGAAAAAAAAGATTACCCGATTATTATAACTAATTCCTTTTCTTTTCTTGTCAATAGCGCCATCATTTTTTTTACGTTTCGTTTTAAGAAGAAATAATTATTCGCCAGATTCAAAGCAAAGAGCACCTTCTATTATGGTTTTCACTGCTTATTTAATATGTGGCATAAAAATTTATTTAATCCACATAAACGATTTTTGAATGGAAGATAAAAAATGGGATTATACATCAAGCCTTGAGATCATTTCAAAATACATGGTTAAATACGGACAAACCATTGCCGTAGCAGAAAGTGTAACATCCGGTGATCTTCAATCCGCATTTTCTTCAGCAAAGGATGCTACGCAATTTTTCCAGGGAGGTATTACTGTCTATAACATCAATCAAAAGGTTCGGCATCTCCATGTGGAACCAATACATGCCATATCATGCAATTGTGTTTCAGACCGGGTGGCAGAGCAACTTGCGGAAAATGTAAATAAGCTATTTACCTGCGATTGGGGCATTGGCGTTACCGGCTATGCCGCTCCCATGCCAGAAAAGGATATAGAAGACCTTTTTGCTTTCGTATCTATTTACTATAAAGATGAGTGCATGCTTTCAGAAATCATACAAGCTGCCAAAGATGACCCGGTGAAGGTCCGCGAATTTTATACATATACCATTCTCAACTATTTCTCCCGCATATTGGAAAAGAAAGAAAATTAAACATCTCAAACATCCTAAACAATGCTGCCATTTTGCACTGAATTTCTAAAGAACGGGTCCATCACCATGTGATGAGTTAATCTTTTTGTAACTGTAAAATCCTTTTATATGCTTATTAAGAAAGGTCCCTTTGGATGAGGATTGTTTCAGTTCATGATATAATTTCTGAGGCACCTTTTTATAATCGTAAATCGTTCCTGAAACAAAAGTTATCCGCAGCGTGGAAGTTTTTGAAAAATACTCAATGGCTGAAACGACAGTGGAAGGCATTATTATATTTTATCAGCATCTTAGATTTAAAAGGGATTAATTTTCATCCTCTTTGCCTTTGCATCAGTTCCCCCTCATCAAGGTCAGTAACACATTGCCTCGTAGCATCAAGTCCTGGATATTTTTTCGTTTCATCTGTGTTATAATTCTTAACCGGATAGGATCCCTGGTTTGAATGCCCGGAATTTTCTGTCATTTCTCCTGTAATTGGCTTGTCTTTTTTTGTGGTCATAACGAATAGATTATCCTTACCAGAATAAAATATTGTGCCACTTATATTTACTTTTTTTTACATAACAGAGTTGGCCTGCTTTTGGTCAATTATACCATAGCCATTAAATTCATAATTATATGCCCATCAGCCTTCAAATAGCTTATCTTTTTCTTTTGGCTATTCCAGTTGCCTGTATTTCATGGACTGTAACGCATGAAGAGGTTTTTAAAGAACCGCGGGAATATTTTAAAAAAGTGAGCCGGAACAGTCGCTCAGTGCTGAAAAAAAAGTTTTTTTATCTTTTCACCTGCGAATATTGTTTCAGCCATTACATCACAATCGGGATTTTATTCCTCACCGGGTTCAAATTATTATACGCCGATTGGATGGGTTATGTTATTGCCGGGTTTTCCCTGGTTTGGATAGCCAATATTTATATGGGTCTATATTCCCTGATCAGGCTGGATATAAAAAAGGAAAAAACGGAAATTGTAGCAAAGGAGAGTGAAATTGAATAAAAAAAGTGCAAGATCCTTCAGGTTCATGCTGATTAATGAGGCCTGAAATCAATTATATATAAGCTTTATTTCTACCAAGTAAATTGTTCAGGTAACTCCAATTAAAACTGGTGAATAATTACAATGCCGGGTGACAGGGTTTGAAGGCTGGGCAAGATTACCGTTCCGGGCATTTTATTTCTGATAAATTTTTCCTTGATTTTTGGATAAAGCCAGTATGAGATTTTAGCTGATATAATTCCAATACCGGCTCCGGAAACTACATCACTAAGCCAATGCTTATTATTATACATTCTTAAATATCCGGTGGTCATCGCCATGGCGTAACCCGCTACACCATACCACGGAGATATTTCTTTGTATTCCTGGTACAAAAACTCGGCTGCTGAAAAGGCGGTAGCTGTGTGACCTGAAGGAAAAGAATTATAGTTAGATCCGTCTGGACGCAATTGACGGGATATTTTTTTTATAGAAAAAACGGTCGTAGTCATTATCATATTGGACAGAAGCAAGATCATGGTTCTGTCTTTAAAATTATTTCTTCCTCTAATACCAACTGCATTGAGTCCATAAACAGAAATGGCTGGAGCCAGCATGAGATAATTATCAATATCAACCAGTCTATGAGGATGATCTGCCCATATATCTTCCTGGAAATCCCTGTTCAAATGTTTTAAACCTTCATTGCCAAGGGAAGTGAAACCATATGTAATTAAACTTCCCGTGATGAGCAGCGATGCAAGTGGGAAATGTTTTTTTTCAGGTTGCACTCTTACCAGTGTTCTTTGAAAACTCACGGCAGGTTCATTTCCCGCTACAGTTGAATCTGCAGTTTGGGCATGGGCAAAATAAAAGAAACAACAGGCCGATACAGTTATTGCTGTTTTTGTATACGGGTTCATAAAACTGATTTTTCCGAATTAAATGATATAAGTTGCACTTGTAGCTCATAAGGCAGGAAACAAAAAATGCAACCGGTGTTTTATACTTTTTTACTTATGGATGATCCCTTGGGTAAACAAACAACACCGAATCGGATAACACTGCTGATCCAAAAACTCCTATAGCCCCTGGTATTTTTGAATTGATAAAAACAGGTTCAACAAAAGGATTATAGATGGCCTGCAACTGGTCGTCCAGGTCTTTATAAAATTCAGCTGAGTTTTTATCCAACGATTGAATAAATACCCAGCCTTCATCATCTTTTTCATATTCATAAGTAACCTCAATCGACATGGTTATTTTCTGACCATCCGCATTCTCGTCAGTAAAAACAATCCGTCCTATGTCAGTCACAGGAAATAATTCATTAGCATCCGTGCAGGTATTCACAAACCCGTCCAGTACATGCGCATGTTTAACTGAATTATCAATGATTCTGTTCATTTGAAACCGATAAAAATCACGGGTACCCGGGTTATCCGTGATTTTGATTATCATTCCATCATGGCCGCCATACACGTCAAAAAATTCAGCTGTGTACACAATAGATTCAATGGTCACTTTTTTTTGATTGATGGTTGTAGTTGCCTTATACGCTTTACCGGCATAGCCTACTTCAAGCGTATATGTTTTTCCATATTCTACTTCAATATGACCGCGATAAAATGGTTCCCAACGGCAACGAAATTTATTAAATACTGAATCAGCTTCCAGCACATCCACGGTTACACCACTGGTTATCTTTACAACCGAACCTCTTGCAAAAACCTCTTGCGGTGTGATCTTTGAACTAAAAAACGGGTTGCTGGTACTTATATTGATGGCGGGTACTTTACCGGGGTACAACATTCCTTCAATAAAAACGAGGCTATTATGTTTATCAGGAAAATGAATGGTTATATCTTTTTTGCAGGCAGTAATCATAATGCCAGCAATAAGCAGCCCTATTATTTTATTACGGTTCATTTTCTAAAATTTAAAATTGAATGAGATGCCGGGGATAATGGGCAATAAAGAAACCTGCTTAGCCTTTGGCTGCGTGGTTAGAGCATCGATCTCGAAATAAATAAAATAGGGATTTTGCCGGCTGTAAGCGTTGTACACTCCGAAAACCCATTCTCTTTCATACTGTTTCTTAAATAACTTAACTGTTTTTTTATTTGAAGCAGAAAAATCCAACCGGTGATAGGAAGCCAGGCGATAATTATTTCTTCCTTCGTATACATAATAATTACCTTCGAATATAGTTCCCGAATTAAGTGTACTTATCCTTCCGGTCGGAACGGTAAAAGCACTGCCTGTTGAAAATGCAAAGACCGAGCTAAGCGTCCACTTTTTTGATACATGGTAACTCGCTGTAACAGACAATACATGTCTTCTGTCATAGCGGAACGGAAATTTATTTCCGAAGTTCAGGTCTTTGAACCGCTGGGTTGTTTTTGACCAGGTATAAGAGATCCAGCCTGTTAGTTTGCCTGTATTTTTTTTCACAAAAAATTCGGCTCCATAACTTTCCCCTTTACCTTTTACAATCAAACTATCTATATCTGCATTTATCCTGCAGTTGTTTTCCTTCACCAAATAAAACCTGGTTATCCATTTTTTTAAAATAGACCTCTACGCTGGTTTCAATAGCATTGTCTTCAAAATTTTGAAAATAGCCCAGGGCATACTGGGTCGAGGCTTGTGGTTTTGTTTTATCGCTGGAAGGAATCCAAATATCTGTTGGTAACCCTGCAGTGGAGTTGGGTATCAGGTGTAGAAATTGGTTCATCCTGGTATAAGATGCTTTTATAGATGAAACGGGACTCACCGATAATTTAGTAGTGATCCTGGGTTCAATAAATGAATAGGTTTTTCCCGACGCCGTAAAAAAGGGAACTCTTACGCCATAATTCACACTGAATTTTTCAGATGCATCCCAATCATCACCTATATAAAAAGCCATTTCATTTGAATTCAGTTTATGAATGCTATCCGCATTTATTTTTATTTTATTACCATTCCGCGGAATAGTAGCGGAGAATGAAGCCGGCGACAGGCGATGACGTATAAATGAAAATCCTGATTTTATTTTATGTTTTGTATTTGGAGTAAAAGTAAAATCAGTTTTTGCTGTGATGTCTTTAATAGCCGTATAGAGCAGGGAATAATAATTGTTCTGAGAAGTGGAAAGCCCAAGATCGTAATCATTGTATATAAATGATGTGTTTGAAAATATTTTGCTTCCAAACAAATGGTTCCAGCGCAGGGTGGCGGTGCTATTGCCAAAGTCAGTGGTATAATTTAAACTGTTGGCATTATTATAGGCTGCATTATCATTGCCTTTAAAAAAGCTAAGAAAGAGATGATCTTTTTTCCCGGTTTCAAAATTCATCTTGGCATTTACATCGTAGAATTTATAAGACATACTTTCTTTGGGTTTACCATATGCCAGTAGCAGGAGGTTGATATGGCTTCTTCTTGCAGAAACAATAAAAGAGGATTTCGTTTTTTTAAGAGGTCCCTGAATCGTAAGATTATTTGATAGTAAGCCGATGCCTCCTTCCACCTGGTACTCCGATTTATTTCCTTCCTTCATAGTTATATTAAGTATGGAACTGAGCCGGCCTCCATACTCTGCCGGAAAACCCCCTTTTATCAATTGTACATTGTTAACCGCATTTACATTAAAGGTGCTGAACAGTCCAAACAGATGATTGGGATTATATACGGTGGCTTCATCTAACTGAACCAGGTTTTGGTCCAGGTTACCACCCCGTACATAGAAGCCGGTTGTTCCTTCCTGGCCACCCTGAACGCCGGGTAGTAACTGGATAATTTTCATAATATCTCTTTCGCCCAGCAATACCGGTAAATTTTTTATGGCGCTGATTGGAACATCAATCACTCCCATTTGCGCCTTTTGCACATTGCGGTTATTTTTTGAGGCAGAAACGATTACTTCTCCCAACGTGCCTCCCATGTTTTTTAGCAATACCTCGAGCTGTACATCTTTTCCGGCAATAATTTTTTTTGCCTGCAATTCATATCCCTGGTACGTAATAATTAATTCAATGGTATCTGTTGAAGGAACCGTAAAAGAAAAAAAACCATATTGATTCGTGGTGGTCCCCGTTTTATTATTTGCGTTTACAATGGAAGCGCCTGCCAATATTTCCCTTGAGCTTTCATCCTTCACATAGCCGCTGATGGTTATTTTTTGGGATGAAGAAGTTAATGAGAACAAAAACGACAGGAAAAATGGTATGGAAATCTTCTTCATAAGCGGGAATATCTTTTTTGAAACAGGTAATGGTGCAGTACAATTGGCCAGTTCTCTTTGTACGGGGAAGCAAAACAGAATTGGAATAAATGCTTACACTGGAACAGATACTACATTTTGTAGTTTTAGTTGGGTTCGTTTACAAGAGAATTTTAAAAATCTTTCTGCAATCGTTACAACCTTCAATCTTTCAAGGAATATAAAATGCCGGGCACTAAATTCTGCATGGATATTATTTGGAACTCTTAAAGGATCGATATTATTGAATTGCTATTAATACAATTTCTGTATTATCAGATACATTTTTTTCCTTAATAAGACCAATGCCCGGCGCATACCATTTGTTTTCATTGAGGTCCGGTTCCAGCTCTGTCCAGTTGCGGGTTTGTATGCAATTATTATAGGTACCTAAAGGAATGTTAACGGTAAGACCGGTGCCTGTTATCTCTGCCCTGTCTTCAGCATGATTGAAATAATATTCTTCACGATAGGCAAATCCGGTTTTAGGATTAGCCGGCATGATGATGCCCGGTTGTGCACCATCCAGCCCGGCCTGCCATGAGCCAGCATGATCTTTCAGGCTTCCGTTTATATTATAATTATTCACCTCCTCACCAAAATACCAAACGTTACCCTCATTATCCTGCGCATACCAGTCCCAGGCTTCTTCAATTAGGGTTCCGTTGAGAAAGGCTTTAAAGTTGACAATGATGCAGGGTATTCCTAATATGGTTTTGGTAGTAGTCAATCGTTGTTCCTCTATCTGTTCCAGTCCATCAGGTGTTTGTCCTTCATAAATGTATTTTTTTCCTGCGGTAACAGGGAAATATGTATTAGTGATATTCAGGCTCCGGATAAATTTTGAATTTGTTACTTCCGGTTTATATGTATTATCCAGGTGGCGGGCTGGTTCTTTCTTGCAGGCTATAATACAAAATGCTATTGCAATCATCATGAATGTTGTTTGTTTCATGTTTTATATATTTTTTGTAGAATAATAGACTGTCCTCCAGGGTTGAAAAGTCTTGTGAACTTAAAACAGGAAACAGTCAATTTGTATATAGGAAATAGTAGCCGGGCTCACCTGTATAGATAACTTCCGATGGCTGTTTGGTTGGGTTATTATTTTATTTATAGCGGCGTGCAGTAAAATGTATGCAAGGTGATGTTTATTTTCAGATAACTGTTGACCGGAACTACTTTCATAAACAGGCGCCGGTCATTATTGACCGGCGCCCATGTCTTTATTGCTAAACCTGCTTCGTCGTCTATAAAATTTTATCTTCTGAAAAGGTAAGCAAGATTTCCCTGCGCCTGTTTATTCTGTACCAGGCTACCCCTCAATTGTAATAGTTCTGCCTCTGTCACGAAAGTGATCAGGTGAGCCGGAACGTTCATTTCAGCCAGTGTGATAGTAGTAGGGTAAGCCCACGAAGTATTGGAACAGTTACCGGCATTCCAGCCATTATTAAAAACCCCGTTTTTATCAGTCCAGTTGACCCGGTTGGTTTTTACAGTTATGTTTGAGCATGTGGTGGTTGACTGATTCCAAACATATAGAGGATTATTGGTCCAGGGTTGTTGCCGGGCGTATATTTTATTGTTGCTTACGGTTATATTTCTGCCTCCTGCCACGGCTATTCCTGCCTGGCCGGGATCAAGAAGGGTATTATTATCTACAAGAACATAGTTGCCTCCATTGTCGCCGGCTACTATTCCACTTCCGGATGTGGAAGGCCCGCCACCCCTGAACATATTATTTCGAACGGTAAGAACGCTGCCTGAAGTACCTGAACTTTTATATAAGGAAATCAAATCCTCAGGATTGCTTTCACCGGCAAAATTTTCACCTTTATTATTTTCGATAATATTACCACTGCCGGTTACCTCGTTAAATTGTACAAACTGTCCCCTCGATTCATTTGGACGCATTCTCATATTGACAAACTGGTTGTTCCTCACCTTGATCACCTGTGATTTGAGAACATATACGCCGGCTTCAGCGCCGATAATCAGGCAATTTTCTACAATGATATTATTTGAATTTTCAACACTGATGGCTTCCAATGTTGCCCTGTTAATAAAACAATTCCTGATGGTAATATTATTACTGCTAAAAATATTAATGGCTACACCAGTAATATTTTCAAATCTTAAATTCTCAATAATGACATTGGACTGGCTGGTAATTGTTTTAGCTCCGGATAAAGTTAAGGTCAGGATGGGCGACGGTGGAGGAGGTGTTAATGTAGTAACTGATAGCGGGCTGCTTGTCGATTCATTGCCTGCGGCATCCCTGGCCCTGACAGTTATAGTAAATGTGGTGCTGGAAGCAAATCCGGTGGCATTATATGAAGTTCCTGTAACAAGAACTGAATTTACTTTTATTCCATTGCTGTAAACATCATACCCGGTCACTGCTACATTATCGGTAGAAGCATTCCAGGAAAGAGTAAATGAAGATGTTGTAATAGCAGAAGCTGCTAAGCCTGTTGGAACGGTTGGTGCCTGTGTATCCGGGGATGCATTGGTAGTAACAGATAGCGGCGCACTGGTTGATTCATTGCCTGCAGCATCCTTAGCTTTTACCGTCATGGAATAAGAAGTGTTAGGCAACAAGCCTGTAATATTAAATGTAGTCGCAGTTATATTCGACGTGTTGACCTTCACCGCGCCATTGTAAACATCATATCCGGTCACTGCTATATTATCTGTAGAAGCATTCCAGGAAAGAGTAAATGACGAAGTGGTGATAGCAGATGCTGCTAATCCAGTTGGCACAGATGGCGCCTGCGTATCAGGAATATCATTAGTGGTAACAGAGAGCGGTGCACTGGTTGATTCATTGCCTGCAGCATCCTTTGCTCTTACGGTCATGGAATAAGCAGTGTTCGGCGACAGGCCGGTAATATTAAATGTAGTCGCAGTTATATTAGACGTGTTGACCTTCACCGCGCCATTGTACACATCATAACCGGTCACTGCTACATTATCGGTAGAAGCATTCCAGGAAAGAGTAAATGACGAAGTAGTGATAGCAGATGCTGCTAATCCGGATGGAATAGTTGGCGCCTGCGTATCGGGAATATCATTGGTAGTAACAGAAAGCGGAGTACTGGTTGATTCATTACCGGGAGCATCCTTTGCTTTTACGGTCATGGAATAAGCAGTGTTTGGCGACAGGCCTGTAATATTAAATGTAGTCGCAGTTATATTAGATGTGTTGACCTTCACCGCGCCATTGTAAACATCATATCCGGTCACGGCCACGTTATCGGTAGAAGCATTCCATGATAGAGTAAATGAAGAAGTAGTAATAGCAGAAGCTGCTAATCCGGATGGAATAGTTGGCGCCTGCGTATCAGGAATATCATTGGTGGTAACAGATAAAGATGTACTAACCGATTCATTACCGGCAGCATCCTTAGCTCTTACGGTCATGGAATAAGCAATATTCGGCGCTAGACCTGTCACTGCAAAAGATGTAGCCGTAATATCAGAAGTATTCACTTTAACGGCACCATTGTAAACATCATAACCGGTCACTGCTACATTATCTGTAGATGCATTCCATGATAGAGTAAAGGAACGAAGTGGTGATAGCAGATGCTGCTAATCCGGAAGGAACAGTTGGCGCCTGCGTATCGGGAATATCATTGGTAGTAACAGAAAGCGGAGCACTGGTTGATTCATTACCGGCAGCATCCTTTGCTTTTACGGTCATGGAATAAGCAGTGTTTGGCGACAGGCCTGTAATATTAAATGTAGTCGCAGTTATATTAGATGTGTTGACCTTCACCGCGCCATTGTAAACATCATATCCGGTCACGGCCACATTATCGGTAGAAGCATTCCATGAAAGAGTAAATGAAGAAGTAGTGATAGCAGAAGCTGCTAATCCGGATGGAATAGTTGGCGCCTGCGTATCAGGAATATCATTGGTGGTAACAGATAAAGATGTACTGGTCGATTCATTACCGGCAGCATCCTTAGCTCTTACGGTCATGGAATAAGCAGTATTCGGCGCTAGACCTGTCACTGCAAAAGATGTTGCCGTAATATCAGAAGTATTCACTTTAACGGCACCATTGTACACATCATAGCCGGTCACTGCTACATTATCTGTAGAAGCATTCCAGGAAAGAGTAAATGACGAAGTGGTGATAGCAGATGCTGCTAAACCCGTTGGAACAGTTGGCGCCTGTGTATCGGGAATATCATTGGTGGTAACAGACAGCGGTGCACTGGTTGATTCATTAGCCGCAGCATCCTTTGCTCTTACGGTCATGGAATAAGAAGTATTAGGCGCAAGACCTGTTACATCAAAAGAAGTTGCTGTGATATTAGACGTGTTGACTTTCACGGCACCATTGTACACATCATAACCGGTCACTGCTACATTATCCGTAGAAGCATTCCATGAAAGAGTGAATGAAGAAGTAGTGATAGCAGAAGCTGCTAAGCCAGTTGGCACAGAAGGCGCCTGCGTATCGGGAAGATCATTGGTGGTAACAGACAGCGGTGCACTGGTTGATTCATTGCCTGCAGCATCCTTTGCTTTTACGGTCATGGAATAAGCAGTGTTTGGCGCTAGACCTGTCACTGCAAAAGATGTTGCCGTAATATCAGAAGTATTCACCTTCACCGCGCCATTGTACACATCATATCCGGTCACAGCTACATTATCGGTAGAAGCATTCCAGGAAAGAGTAAATGAAGAAGTAGTGATAGCAGAAGCTGCTAAGCCAGTTGGAACAGTTGGCGCCTGTGTATCGGGAAGATCATTGGTAGTAACAGACAACGGTGCACTGGTTGATTCATTACCCGCAGCATCCTTTGCTTTTACGGTCATGGAATAAGCAGTGTTTGGAGACAGACCGGTAATATTAAATGAAGTCGCAGTAATATCAGACGTGTTCACCTTCACTGCCCCATTGTACACATCATAGCCGGTCACCGCTACATTATCGGTAGAAGCATTCCAGGAAAGAGTAAATGATGAAGTAGTGATAGCAGAAGCTGCTAAGCCAGTTGGAATAGTTGGCGCCTGCGTATCGGGAAGATCATTGGTAGTAACAGAAAGCGGTGCACTGGTTGATTCATTACCCGCAGCATCTTTAGCTCTTACGGTCATGGAATAAGAAGTATTGGGAGCAAGACCTGTTACATCAAAAGAAGTCAATGTAATATTTGACGTGTTCACCTTCACGGCACCATTGTACACATCATAACCCGTAACACCTACATTATCTGTAGAAGCATTCCAGGAAAGAGTAAATGACGAAGTGGTGATAGCTGAAGCCGCTAAACCTGTTGGAACAGTTGGCGCCTCGGTATCCGGAATATCATTGGTGGTAACAGATAAAGGAGCACTGGTTGATTCATTACCCGCAGCATCTTTTGCTTTTACGGTTATGGAGTAAGCAGTGTTTGGAGACAGGCCGGTAATATTAAATGTAGTTGCAGTAATATCAGAAGTGTTCACCTTCACCGCACCATTGTACACATCATAGCCGGTCACCCCTACATTATCAGTAGAAGCATTCCAGGAAAGAGTAAATGATGAAGTAGTGATAGCAGAAGCTGCTAATCCGGAAGGAATAGTTGGCGCCTGCGTATCGGGAAGATCATTGGTAGTAACAGACAACGGAGCACTGGTTGATTCATTACCCGCAGCATCTTTAGCTTTTACGGTCATGGAATAAGCAGTGTTTGGCGCTAGACCTGTCACTGCAAAAGATGTTGCCGTAATATCAGAAGTATTCACTTTAACTACTCCATTGTAAACATCATAACCGGTTACAGCTACATTATCGGTAGAAGCATTCCAGGAAAGAGTAAATGATGAAGTAGTGATAGCAGATGCTGCTAAGCCAGTTGGAACAGATGGCGCCTGGTATCGGGAAGATCATTGGTAGTAACAGACAGCGGTGCACTGGTTGATTCATTACCCGCAGCATCTTTAGCTCTTACGGTCATGGAATAAGCAGTGTTTGGCGCTAGACCTGTCACTGCAAAAGATGTTACCGTAATATCAGAAGTATTCACTTTAACTACTCCATTGTAAACATCATAGCCGGTTACAGCTACATTATCGGTAGAAGCATTCCAGGAAAGAGTAAATGACGAAGTAGTGATAGCAGAAGCTGCTAAGCCGGTTGGAACAGTTGGCGCCTCGGTATCCGGAATATCATTGGTAGTAACAGATAACGGTGCACTGGTTGATTCATTACCCGCAGCATCTTTGCTCTTACGGTCATGGAATAAGCAGTGTTTGGCGCTAGACCTGTTACATCAAAAGAAGTCGCAGTAATATCAGAAGTGTTCACCTTTAACCGCACCATTGTACACATCATAGCCGGTCACAGCTACATTATCGGTAGAAGCATTCCAGGAAAGAGTAAATGAAGAAGTGGTAATAGCAGATGCTGCTAAGCCAGTTGGCACAGATGGCGCCTGCGTATCGGGAAGATCATTGGTAGTAACAGACAGCGGAGCACTGGTTGATTCATTACCCGCAGCATCTTTTGCTCTTACGGTCATGGAATAAGCAGTGTTTGGCGCCAGACCTGTCACTGCAAAAGATGTTACCGTAATATCAGAAGTATTCACTTTAACGGCACCATTGTACACATCATAACCGGTCACACCTACATTATCGGTAGAAGCATTCCAGGAAAGAGTAAATGATGAAGTAGTGATAGCAGAAGCTGCTAAGCCAGTTGGAACAGATGGCGCCTGGGTATCGGGAAGATCATTGGTAGTAACAGAGAGCGGTGCACTGGTTGATTCATTACCCGCAGCATCCTTTAGCTCTTACGGTCATGGAATAAGCAGTGTTCGGCGACAGGCCGGTAATATTAAATGTAGTCGCAGTAATATCAGACGTGTTCACCTTCACCGCACCATTGTACACATCATAACCGGTAACACCTACATTATCGGTAGAAGCATTCCAGGAAAGAGTAAATGATGAAGTAGTGATAGCAGAAGCTGCTAAGCCAGTTGGAGCCGTTGGCGCCTGCGTATCAGGAAGATCATTGGTAGTAACAGACAGCGGTGCACTGGTTGATTCATTACCGGCAGCATCCTTTGCTCTTACGGTCATGGAATAAGAAGTGTTCGGCGCCAGACCTGTCACATCAAAAGAAGTTGCCGTAATATCAGAAGTGTTCACTTTAACCGCGCCATTGTAAACATCATAACCGGTCACCGCTACATTATCGGTAGAAGCATTCCAGGAAAGAGTAAATGATGAAGTAGTGATAGCAGAAGCTGCTAATCCCGTTGGAACAGATGGCGCCTGCGTATCAGGAAGATCATTGGTAGTAACAGATAGCGGTGCACTGGTTGATTCATTACCTGCAGCATCCTTTGCTCTTACGGTCATGGAATAAGCAGTGTTCGGCGACAGGCCGGTAATATTAAATGTAGTCGCAGTAATATTAGACGTGTTCACTTTCACTGCACCATTGTACACATCATAACCGGTCACTGCTACATTATCTGTAGAAGCATTCCAGGAAAGAGTAAACGAAGAAGTAGTGATAGCAGATGCTGCTAAGCCAGTTGGCACAGATGGCGCCTGCGTATCAGGAAGATCATTGGTAGTAACAGAGAGCGGTGCACTGGTTGATTCATTACCCGCAGCATCCTTTGCTCTTACGGTCATGGAATAAGCAGTGTTCGGCGCTAGACCTGTCACTGCAAAAGATGTTGCCGTAATATCAGAAGTATTCACTTTAACCGCGCCATTGTAAACATCATAACCGGTCACCGCTACATTATCGGTAGAAGCATTCCAGGAAAGAGTAAATGAAGAAGTGGTGATAGCAGATGCTGCTAAGCCAGTTGGCACAGATGGCGCCTGCGTATCGGGAAGATCATTGGTAGTAACAGACAGCGGTGCACTGGTTGATTCATTACCCGCAGCATCCTTTGCTCTTACGGTCATGGAATAAGCAGTGTTTGGCGCTAGACCTGTCACTGCAAAAGATGTTACCGTAATATCAGAAGTATTCACTTTAACTGCTCCATTGTACACATCATAACCGGTACACTGCTACATTATCGGTAGAAGCATTCCAGGAAAGAGTAAATGATGAAGTAGTGATAGCAGAAGCTGCTAAGCCTGTTGGAACCGAAGGCGCCTCGGTATCCGGAAGTATCATTGGTAGTAACAGAGAGCGGTGCACTGGTTGATTCATTACCCGCAGCATCTTTAGCTTTTACGGTCATGGAATAAGCAGTGTTTGGCGCTAGACCTGTCACTGTTAAAAGATAGTTGCCGTAATATCAGAAGTGTTCACTTTAACGGCACCATTGTAAACATCATATCCGGTAACACCTACATTATCGGTAGAAGCATTCCAGGAAAGAGTAAATGATGAAGTGGTGATAGCAGATGCTGCTAAGCCGGTTGGAACTGTATGGCGCCTGTGTATCGGGAAGATCATTGGTAGTAACAGACAACGGTGCACTGGTTGATTCATTACCGGCCGCATCCTTTGCTCTTACGGTCATGGAATAAGCAGTGTTTGGCGCCAGACCTGTCACTGCAAAAGATGTTGCCGTAATATCAGAAGTATTCACTTTAACGGCACCATTGTAAACATCATAACCGGTCACTGCTACATTATCGGTAGAAGCATTCCAGGATAGAGTAAATGATGAAGTAGTGATAGCAGATGCTGCTAAGCCCGACGGAATAGTTGGCGCCTGTGTATCGGGAAGATCATTGGTAGTAACAGACAGCGGTGCACTGGTTGATTCATTGCTGGCAGCATCCTTAGCTCTTATGGTTATTGAATAAGGAGTATTAGGAGTAAGACCTGTTACATCAAAGGAAGTCAACGTAATATTAGACGTGTTGATCTTCACTGCGCCATTGTACACATCATAGCCGGTCACGGCCACGTTATCTGTAGAAGCATTCCAGGAAAGAGTAAATGACGAAGTGGTGATAGCAGAAGCCGCTAAACCTGTTGGAACAGTAGGCGCCTCGGTATCCGGAATATCATTGGTGGTAACAGATAAAGGAGCACTGGTTGATTCATTACCCGCAGCATCTCTTGCTTTTACGGTCATGGAGTAAGCAGTGTTTGGAGACAGGCCGGTAATATTAAATGTCGTTGCAGTAATATCAGAAGTATTCACCTTCACCGCACCATTGTACACATCATAGCCGGTCACCGCTACATTATCAGTGGAAGCATTCCAGGAAAGAGTAAAAGAAGAAGTAGTGATAGCAGATGCTGCTAATCCGGAAGGAATAGTTGGCGCCTGTGTATCGGGAAGATCGTTGGTAGTAACAGACAGCGGTGCAGTGGTTGATTCATTACCCGCAGCATCTTTAGCTCTTACGGTCATGGAATAAGCAGTGTTTGGCGCTAGACCTGTCACTGCAAAAGATGTTGCCGTAATATCAGAAGTATTCACTTTAACTACTCCATTGTAAACATCATAACCCGTAACACCTACATTATCGGTAGAAGCATTCCAGGAAAGAGTAAACGAAGAAGTAGTGATAGCGGAAGCTGCTAATCCGGAAGGAATAGTAGGCGCCTCTGTATCCGGAATATCATTAGTGGTAACAGAGAGCGGTGCACTGGTTGATTCATTACCCGCAGCATCATTAGCTCTTACGGTCATGGAATAAGCAGTGTTTGGCGCTAGACCTGTCACTGAAAAAGATGTTGCCGTAATATCAGAAGTATTCACTTTAACTACTCCATTGTACACATCGTAACCGGTAACACCAACATTATCGGTAGAAGCATTCCATGATAGAGTAAATGATGAAGTGGTGATAGCTGAAGCCGCTAAACCTGTTGGAACAGTAGGCGCCTCGGTATCCGGAATATCATTGGTGGTAACAGATAAAGGAGCACTGGTTGATTCATTACCCGCAGCATCTCTTGCTTTTACGGTTATGGAATAAGCAGTGTTCGGCGACAGGCCAGTAATATTAAATGTAGTTACAGTAATATCAGAAGTATTCACTTTAACGGCACCATTGTAAACATCATATCCGGTTACACCAACATTATCAGTGGAAGCATTCCAGGAAAGAGTAAAAGAAGAAGTAGTGATAGCAGATGCTGCTAATCCGGAAGGAATTGTTGGCGCCTGTGTATCGGGAAGATCGTTGGTAGTAACAGACAGCGGTGCACTGGTTGATTGATTGCCTGCAGCATCCTTTGCTCTTACCGTTATTGAATAAGATGTGTTCGGCGACAGGCCGGTAATATTAAATGTAGTCGCAGTTATGTTAGACGTATTGACCTTCACCGCGCCATTGTACACATCATAACCCGTAATACCTACATTATCGGTAGAAGCATTCCATGATAGAATAAATGATGAAGTGGTGATAGCAGATGCCGCCAAACCAGTTGGAGCGGATGGTGCCTGTGTATCCGCATTAGTTTTAACGGACAATGGATTGCTGATTCCTTCGTTACCAGCGGCATCTTTTGATCTGACTATCATGATATAACTGGTATTGGGGGCTAAACCTGTTATACTTAACGAAGTACCGGTAATATTTGCCGTATTTATCTTTACCCCATCCCGGTAAATATCATATCCGGTTACACCAACATTATCTGTCGATGCATTCCAGAGTAGAGTAAAAGAGGTCATTGTCTTATTGGAGGTTCTGACGTTGCCAGGTGCAGTTGGAGCCTGGGTATCAGGTGGTGTTGTAACGATGACCGGGTTGCTGGCTGTTTCGTGAGCTGCACCATCTCTTGCTCTGACCGTCATTGTATGGGCTGTGTTTGGCGAAAGCCCGGTAACATTATAGGTGGTGGCTGTAATATTAGTTGTATTCAACTTAGTGCCATTTCTATAAACATCATAGCCGGATACAGCTATATTATCTGATGAAGCAGTCCAGTTTAGAGTAAATGATGTGGAAGTAAGAGCGGCTGTGCTCAGATTAGTTGGAGCTGACGGTGCTTCGGAATCAACGGCCAGGTTCGTTCCCGGAATTACTTCCGATGGCGAGGTAGTACTTTGGCCGGGTTTGGCCCAACCTACGGCAAGGTTGTCATTCCCATTAGCTTCTTTCATCAGCGCCTCTACATAATATTTTTGGCCGGAGGTTAATGCAATGCTTACCGATTTTTGGGTGGTGTATTTGTTCCATTGCCTTGAGGTAGTGCTGCTGGTATTATAGGCGATCTTAACCTTGCCTGAAGGATTCGCTGAAGTGCTCAACCACAATTCACCACTATTATCACTTGAGATCCAAAATGTATAATTTCCTGTAGTCGGGGGACAGATGAATCCATACATCTTAATGCCTATGCTGTTTCCCAGGTTCTGCTGCATTTCAAACAAATTCCTGGTGCCGATACTTGTTGGGTTGTTGGGATAGTTAGCATTGGAAGTAAGGCTGGTAACTGCACTACCCGAAATATTATTCCACCTTTGAAAATTAATACTGCCAGTGCCACTGCATTGAGATTGAACCTGCGTGAAAATGGGAAGGGAAACAAGAAGCAATAAGAGGATTTTCACCTGGATGAGGTTGAGTTTAAAATTTAGTTTTGGTATCAAAGAAATTTCCTCTGCAACAGGGCAGTATAAACTTCTTTCGTTTATTTTTTATCAGGTAATGCCTTTTGCCTGCAGCCGCAAATCTTCAGTTATTAACGCCTTTCAATCATTTCTGACTAACGTATTATTCATTAATGATCTCTCAAATGATGGATGGAGAATGAATCTTCGAAAGGGTACTAATAGTGAGTTGATAAATAAAATCCCCTTGTGACAGGCAGACTAATTCATAGGGAACAATATAAAGACGTGATCGTTCTAGAGGAAAAGGATGTTTTTCTTATCTGCCTTGGGTGTAGTGAGCAAAATATATAACGAATCTATATGTTTTATTTGGACAATAACAAGAGGAGACCTGATTTCTTTATAAAAAATTTTCAGGATGCCTGCCCTGATTACATTCCATTCATCATTTTCAATGCAGATCATTCTTGCCATGAATCAAATCCAGTATCATACTATTGTATCCGGGGATTAATCCGGGATTGAATTCATTTAGAGCAATTGGAATTACGATTCTCCTTGTACTGGATGCAAAAAAGAAGGCCCCCTAAAATGAATAAAGAAAAGGGTATCAAAAAGAGTTTATTGGCTTAGGGAATTAGGTTTAAGGAAAGATGAGTTCCACTATCTAAAACTGGTACGTTAATCCCAGCCCGGCACCGATGCTATATGGAATGGTTTCTACTACATTATTGTCGGTAATGGCTGATAGGGCATATCTGAATACGGGACGCAGGCTGAATGCTATTTTTTTATTGACCAGGTATCTTAACTCTGCATCGGCTGTAAAGGACCAATAAAAGGATTTGGCTCCGTTGAGCTTATTAATAAATACCGTTTCCCGGTTTGAAGCATCCTCTATCTCGGTCGTCAGTTTTGCTCTTGTAATAAAGTTGGCTTCCAGCCCAACACCGGGAATTAATAAGAATTTATTTTTTCCAATGGTATGTTTAATAATAAGAGGAATGCCAACAGAGTGTAAACTATGCTTAGCTTCCGTGGAATTAATGCTGTCGCCGAAAGACGGAGGTGACCCAAAGCCCGGCTTGATATAGGCATACCCGGATGAGGTAATGTATTTGTAAGCTATATCACCAGCAGGGTCCTGCAAGGCATAGATTTTTTGCGCACTTATGCCTATTGCGTTATTGGAATAAATAAAACCTGTCTGTAATCCCCAGCGTTGTTTTAATTGCCTTGTAGCCAGTAACCCCACAGAAAAGGAAGGCTCGTGAATTTCCCGGTGGCTTATGCTGGTAATATTTGAAGGTACATCACTATCCAGTTTATAATTTACCCGGTCGTATGTGCCCATTCCGGTTAAGGTCCAATATGGTTTGAAATGATGAATTCTTTTACCTGTCGGATTTACCAGACTTGATTTTAAAATGGAATCCATATAACCTGACATCTTAAATTCATTGGGCCCCTGCTCGGCTCGGGGAATAGTGAATGCCGGCAAGCTGGCAAATAGGCGGCTTTCGGTTTTGTAATATAAATCCGGGTTTGAACTTAAAGCCCGTTCTCCATTTATGTTTGATGAATTTTTAGCTGATGAAAACCGTAATCTATTTTCATTATTGTTAGATATTGAGGGCCTGATTTTGGATATTGTCTTCTTACCAGTTATTAAATTACTCTGCCCTGCCAATTGTTGTTCTTTCTTAGCAGACTCCGGGTAAATTATATTAAGGTTTAAATTTTTGTCCTTAGTCACAGCAAAAGGATCCGGGGTTTCTTTACCTACATCGCCTGACCCAGAAATGATGATATTCTCCTTTTGATTGATCTCAGCTTTTTTGTTGGTTTTTGAATTGTCCGGAATTGCATACTCATCATCGATGGCCCTGGCCGGATCATTGATCAATACGTCTTTCGATAGCTCCCTCTGCCCGGAATCACGACTGTCATTTATCCATACACCTGACTCGTAAATAATAAACCCAGCCAAAAGGAAGAACATAACCAGAGCTGCTCTTTTCCATCGGGAGGACCGCCTTTTATAGGTTTCTGCATCCCTTTTATCTAAAATAGCAAGCAAACTTTCTTTTACAGACGCTGAGGGAGACTCCTCATTGCCTTCCAGTTCGGAACGGAAAAAATCATCTATATCGTGTAAATCTTTATCCATATTCCCTATTTAAATTGTACTAAGTTTTTTTTTCCTTTTAAGGCTTTTTGAAGAATAGACCTGGCATCGGAAAGATTAGATTTGGACGTGCCCTCTGAAATACCCAGAGCTTTCGCTATTTCGCGGTGTTTAAAACCTTCAAATACGTACAAGTTGAAAACAATCCGATACCCGGCCGGGAGTGATTGAACCAGGAAAATCAATTCTTTTTCTTCCAATTTTGAATAAATATCCGGATGGGTGATGGCTTCAGCTTTTTCAACATCCAAAGGAAGTACCGGGTATAAATGCGATTTATTCCTGTACCTCAGCAAAGCACAGTTTACCATGATCTTTCGTATCCATCCTTCAAATGAACCTGTTCCCCTGAAATTTCTTATATAAGTAAACACTCTTAAAAAGCCCTCCAATAGTATTTCCTCTGCTTCCTCCCTGCTTTTAGCATAGCGTATGCAAACCCCCATCATCCCGGGAGCAAAATGGTCATAGAGTTTCGATTGAAAAACTCTGTCACCGGCTATACAGCCCCTTATAAGATGTTGTTCTATATCGGTCAAAAAGCTTGGTTTACACTACAAAGATATACCGGGGGGTAAAAAGGGTTGGGTGAAGGGGAGACTTCCCGGCTTGCCGCACGATAAAAGAACTGTATTCTTCCTGCCGGTTACAGGCATGTGGATTTTCTTACAGCCATTCGTCCATATTTTGTATTTTAATAAGAACAATTCATCCGTTAAATTCAACAATTCATCTTTTAAAATGGCAGTTCATGTTTTGCCGTTCGTTACGTGGCTGCCAATACTATAATTTAGATTAAGGTCATGAGCGGATTAGTTTACAATATGAAAGCATACAATTTTCACAGCAAGGAAAAGCTGATTGGCATTCTGATCCTTCCACCTGTTGCTATTGTCATCAACTATTTTATTTTTGGCAAGGCCTATTTTTTAAGTTTCCGGAATTTCATCATACCTACCCTTGTCAGTATTCTTACTATTGCATTGGTGTATACATTATGCAGTATGGTAGCTTCTATCCTGCTCAACAGGTATCCAAAATATAGCCAGACCTTCAAAAGAATTGGCATTGAACTGCTCTTGTTTGTACTTATCATGATAAGCGCCATAACGGTGCTGTTTTTTGGCTACGACTATATAGGCATGGAAGGAATGCCGGTTAAAATTGAAAATTATCCCTGGGTTGTTTTAGTAGGAGGCGTCTGTAACCTGCTGGCCACCAGTTTTAATGAGGGAGCGGCCTTTTTTGAAAAATGGAGGAGTCTGGTTGATGAAGCAGACCAGCTGAAAACGGGAAAACCTGCAAAGTCAACTCGAAGGATTGAAAGGACAGGTAAATCCGCATTTCCTGTTCAATAGTTTGAATTCTCTTTCCTCTCTTATCAGCGATGACCCTGAAAAAGCGGAAAAGTTTCTAGATGAAATGAGCAAAGTGTATCGCTACTTACTTCGCACCAATGAAGAAGGCCTGACTACACTTGAATCGGAAATGCAGTTCATACAATCTTATTTTCATCTATTAAAAACCAGGTATGGCGATGGCCTGGAAATGGAAACCCGGATAGATGAAAAATTTTGTTGTTACCAGATACCTCCTTTGACACTGCAAATGCTGGTGGAAAATGCAGTAAAGCATAATATGATTCTCAAAGACAACCCGCTTCATATACTGATAATGACCACCAACAGCGGGAAACTGGTAGTAACAAATAACCTGCAACGCAAGGACCGGCATGTATCTTCCAATAAGGTTGGGCTCACCAATATTGTAAAAAAATACAGGCTGATGAAAAAAGAGGAGATCAGTGTAAGGGATGATGGGAAAGAGTTTGCCGTTGTAGTGCCGTTGATAAAGCCGAACACGAACTGTAATTGAAGGTTTATCTCTCTGGCTTCTTTTTTTACGAATTGAAGCGTCATAATGCCTGGTCGCTCATTCCGGGTAATCGGGCAAAAAAAAGGAATGAAAAATAATCCTGAAAGTTCAATTCAATTATTTAATTCCCCGTTTATACTTAAGATTACAATTCATCCATCAGTAATGACAAATGATGGATGCAGGTATTATTTTGTATTTGTGAAATGGTTATCTTGCTTCAACACACCAAAAACAAGAGTTATGAAAGTTTTAATCATAGAAGATGAAGAACTGGCTGTAAAAAAACTCCGCAAAACCCTTGAAAGTGTAGATGCAACCGCAGAAGTAGTAGGAGTGGCGGATAGTATCCGGTCATCTGTAAACTGGCTTGAGCAAAACCCCGCACCAGACCTGATCCTGATGGATATTGAACTGGCCGATGGCCAGAGTTTTGAAATATTTGACAAAGTGGAAGTAAAAAGCACCGTGATCTTCACTACCTCGTATGATGAATATGCACTGAAAGCATTTAAGGTAAACAGTGTTGATTACCTGCTGAAGCCCGTTCAGAAGGAAGATCTGCAGGCGGCATTGAATAAATTAAAGACCATGCAGACCATGTATGGCAAAAATGGTGCAGCCGATCCATTGAATGTTGACAACCTGGTGAAGGAACTGCAACAAAAATTACAGCCAAAAGAATTTCGGAAACGTTTCCTGGTAAAGCATGCACAGAAACTGGTGAGCGTAGACGTAGAAGAGATCGCTTATTTCTACAGTGACGGCAGACTGAATTTTTTTAAGACCCTTGACAACAAAAAATTTGTGGTGGATTATACCATGGATGAGTTGGAAGAAATGCTGGATCCTGATAAATATTTCCGTATCAGCCGTTCCTTCTATGTATCCATCGCCAGCATTGACCAGATACACGATTATTTTGGCAACCGTCTGTTACTTCACCTGAAACCTGCTGTAGATAAAGAATCTATAGTCAGTCGTGAAAAAGTTGGCAGATTTTAAAAAATGGATGGGAAAATAAACAGTAAAAAGTTTTAAAGTTTAATATGGTTGAAAATAGTTTAAAGTGGTTTTTTGGAAATGATTTTCATATCCGGAACCTAAAAAAGTTTCATCCGAACAGGTTACCAACCGCTTATTTATATATTCATTTCCAATTTTACAATACTGCCAGTGTTTTCGTTCGATTCAATATAAAAAGATGCTTCTATCGCACCGGCTCTTCGTCTCATATCACTAATACCCCTTCCTAGTAAACCGCACTGCAGGTCTTCAAATCCTTTTCCATCGTCTTCTACCATCATGATCAGTTTGGGACTTTTAAAGCGCAGGCTTACTTGTATGTGACGGGCATTGGCATGTCGGGCCGCATTGGTTACGGCTTCCTTAAAAATGGAAAACAATTCATACCGGTACTCCATATCTAATTTTCTTTTCACCACCTCTTTATCAATATCGAAAATCAGGCTTACATCATGTGAATTTTCTACATCCACCGCAAATTCCTTCATTCGTGCTATTGTATCCGGCAGGTTGTCATTGCCCGGGTTGATGCTCCATACCATATCATACATAGATTGTACCATACGGTTGCTTGCATCACTTATCTGCGCGATATATTCTTTGGTTCGTTCCGTATCGGTATCTATTTTGTTTTTGGCCAGCTCACTGGAAATATTGATACTGCTCAGGGAGTTGCTCATGTCTTCGGTCAGGCTGGTTGCTATCCGGGTACGAATGCTTTCTGTAGCCCTTATCTTTTGGGTACGTTGTTTATCCAGCCAGTAAAATATTCCAACCGCGGCAAAAGCGGTAAGTCCCAGAAACCACCAGGTTTTCCAAAATGGAGGTTTTACTTTAATAGTCAGGCTGGTTAATTTTTTGGAAGGATTACCTTCCGCATCTTCACTTTTTACTAAAAAATGTATAATTGCCCGGTGGCAGGTAGGAATAAACAGCCTGGTTGCTGCTGTCGGCAACTATCCAGTCCTTATCCAATCCTTCCAGCATGTATTTGAGAATAAACGCCCGGCCATAACCCAGACCCGAAAATTCAATAACCATGGAATTGCTTTCCGGCTTGAGTTCGATTCGATCTTTTTTTAACAATGAATCTACCAGTAAGGATTGATTCATCAATTTAAACCCTGTAATCACTACATCCGGTGCAGGATCATTGATCGTCACTTTCAATGGATCAAAAATGACAAACTGGTTGTCGGCACCAAATACAATTCTGCCGCTTGGTAACCTTAAGGAAGCCGCAATTGTAAAATGATCATTGATAATACCATCGACTCTGGAAAAATGGACAAATATTTGATTGCGGAGTTGAACCCGGTAAATTCCATTGGTCAGCGATAACCATATATAACCATTCTTATCCTTTTCCATGGAGGATATATTCCCTGTAGTGGATTCCGGGAGGCTGATGGTTTTATTGATTTGCTTTTTTGTTGAATTAAAAAAATGGAGACCACTGGTCGCAATCACGATGGTCGTATCATCGTATTGCATTACTGATGTAATTGCATCAACCGGTAATTTCCTTTCAACTGGTTCCCTTGTTCCAAAATGAAAAATAATGCGATCCGTTGCAGGATCTATTACATATAATCCCTGGTCGGAAGTACCAACCCAAACAAATCCATTATTACAAATAAATATTTTTGTTACCAGGCATTGAGGTATGGCAGAATAGGTGGATACACCTTCCTCAAATGTTTGCTGCCCCTTGCTTGCTGTCCACTTAAAAACACCCAGGCCTTGCGTTCCTATCCACAGGTTTCCATATTTATCAGATGCCACCTGCCTTACCGTTCTGTTTTGCATGATAGCAGGGTTGTAAAAGCTGGCGGATTGCGTGGCCTGGTTCAATGCATATACACCCGGTTGGGAGCCCATCCATATGGTGCTGCTGTCAGCAGATAAACACATACCCCAAATAGAGGGGGAGGATTTTTCATTAATACCTTTTATGTTGAGCGGAAGCATCCTGTAGTTACTATCATACCGGTACAGGCCATCTCCCCAGGCGCCGGCGAGCAATGTTCTTTGCCGGGTTAGAATAAAAGACATCATAGAGCCTTTACCGGGCAGATTGGTATTCCTGTTGATGTGCCGGATATTACTAAAAAATTGTTCGGAAGTATTAAAACTATAGAGACCATTATTATTAGAGGCTACCCATATATTGCGATCCCTGTCTTCAAAAAGATAGTTGATCCGGTCGTAATCTATACTCAGTTCGCCTATATATCCATTGTACACGGGAACGAATTTTTTTTCTTTTTCCTGGTACCGGGCGAAAATATTCAATCCTTTTACCCAAACCGTACTATCGCTTTGTTCAAAAAATCCCTTGGTTTCATAATAGCCATCAATGATTGAAACAAAATCATAATGATCCAGAACAGGCTCATTTTTATTCAGGTCATAGGCAAATACTGTGGCACCATCAAGCCATGCATCAAACCATAAACGTCCTGTTTTATCAAATAGAAAATAATTGAGCGAAGGAATGCTGCCCCACTTTTCAATTAAAGGAATTTTTTCAATATTATGACCTGAGTAACTCCACTTGCCGGTTTGCATATTAAAAACGGCAATGCCATTACTTCTTCCCACCCAATATTTCCTGGTGCCCGGTTGTTGAGCTATATCACTCAATTTCCAACCTGAAGGAACGGGAATAAAATTGTGCTCAGCCGCAAATTCTCTTTGCTTTTCATTCCAGGTTATCAATTCAAGATGATGGAAAAGTAAAAAAAGATTTCCCTGTTCGTCTTCAATCAGTTTTTTTTCGCTGGTAAGTGTTTTTTCATTTTTTACTTTCACAGAAACCTGCTGCCATATCATATTTTTTGTATCAAAGATGCCCAGCTTACCATCAGCTGTCAAAACCCATAGATTTTTTTTCTTATCAAATAAAAGCTGGGTGATAAAATTATGAGGTATGGATGACGGATCATTTTTTTTATGCCGGAAACCCAGGTACCTCTGTCCGTCGAAACGCTGTAAGCCGTTGTTGGTTCCTATCCAGATAAAACCCTGTTCGTCCTGCAAAGCGGCCGTGGTTTCATTGGAAGCCAGTCCGGACGGAACGCTGTAATGCGTAAAGGAATATTGACGGGAACCCTGGCCGGTTGCAGTATCAACCAGTAAAAGAAAACAAAAAATATGCAACGCCAGTTTTTTCACATTTCAATTTTCAGCTGATACCAAATATAACTAATGATGATGCAAATTGAGAAAACGCGGGGATGAATTGAATCCATAAAAGATGAAATGTGAAAAAGCCATTATGAATTGTTTTGCACTCCAGACTGTTCATGATGTTTCATTCGGTTTATAATTCAATTCATCCCAAATCGGATTGACCCACCCTGTTTGAAAGAGCATCTTTACTGCATCAAATCATTAATCATTAAACTTTTTAAAAAAATGAAAAATTTTTTTACCGTAGCCGTAGCCGCTGCAATTATTTTAAGCTCTTGCAAAAAAGATCATGAAAACGGTGGAGGAATTTATAAGGGCCCCGTTCAAAAATTTCAGCATGGTAAAGCCTGGACCTGGGTACAACTGGATCAAAATCAGAAACCGGAGCGTATAGCAATTGCCATTGACCAGGAAGCAATGAACAGCCTGGATCCCGGTGGTGAACATAACGGAGGACATAATCATGAAAACGGTCTTTCCATGGCCTTTCATCCTAAAGCAGGAGTTACTCCTTTTAAACATGCTTTGCTTGACTGGAATCCCAATGGGCATGAGCCGGAAGGTGTTTACACATTACCTCATTTTGATTTTCATTTCTATATGACAACAGAAGCCGAAAGAAAATTGATTCCACCTTTTGAAGTGAACAGCACTGGTTTTGAAAATTTTCCTGCACAAGGTTACCTGCCCGAAATATATGTTCCCGTTCCAGCCGGGGTGCCTCAAATGGGAAAGCATTGGATAGACGCCACTACTCCTGAAATAAATGGGGGTGTATTTACCCAAACATTTTTATATGGCTCCTATGATGGCAAGAATACGTTTTATGAACCTATGATCACCAAAACTTTTATTGATGCCAACCCATCTTACCAGAGAAATTTTCCTGTCCCTGCAAAATTCAAGCAAGCCGGTTACTATCCTACCAAAATGAGAATAGAAAAAGTAAATGGAGTTACCAATATTATTCTGGAAGGATTTGAATACAGGCAGGCTTCCTGAAAATTAAATGCCTTAGCAGGGTAATCATCCTGCCTGCTTCAGAGACCATCGGCCATTAAACCTTTTTTTCAAAAATATATTTCACCCGGTTGCCCCGTAAGGCAATCATTAAAACCAAGCTTTATGACACGGTTTAATATTTTTAACCAGATACACAAAGCACTGAGAGCAATGTTGTACGATACATCCCTGGTGCTGCAGCAAACTAATTTTGGTGATTTGGAAGAAGCAGAAACGGCTTTGGAAAAAGTAAAACAGGTGGTGGACATGTTCGATTCTCATGCAACACATGAGGATGATTTTATTCTTCCCCCCATACGGAATTACGAGCCTTCCCTGGTGGATGCTTTTGAGCAGGAGCATGAAGAAGACCATGCATTGACCGAAAAGCTGAGAGGCTTGCTGGTGGTTTACAGGCATGCAGTTAAAATAGAAGTTAAAATAGAAACCGGGCGGGCCATTCTTAACTCCTTTATTGATTTCATGATATTCAACCTGGAGCATATGGCCAAAGAAGAAACCGTGCTGAACAAAATATTGTGGAGATATTATAAAGATGAAGAAATAAAGGCATTGAATAAAAAGATCGTTGAATCGATATCCCCCGGCGAGATGGCGCTTGCCAGTGCCTGGATGATGCGTGGCCTTAGCATTACGGAGATCAGCACCTGGTTGAAAGCCGTAGAAAAAAATGCACCCCAGCCCGTATTCTCCCAACTATTCAGCCTGGCCGAAAAAGAATTACCGAACGATCGCTTTCGTAAAGTACTGGAAAACCTGACCGAAGGAACCATGGTTGCCTGATGCTTGAAGTGGAATTGTGTGACCCGTATACAAATGAAAAAAAATAAAAATAAAACCAATGAAAAGAATACATCATTTTATCGAAATCGCTAGCCTGGTAATAAGTATATATCTTTTACACAGACAAGGGAAAAAGATTTTATTCAGCCGTTTAGGCTCTGTATTATAAAGAAGCTGGTTTAGCAATGGTAGGTTTCGTGATGGCCTTCAGCGGGTGCGGCAGTGGCATCCCTGGATAAGCCATCACTTTTTTATTGCAGCGAATATTGATGCCCTATTAACCGAAGTTTGTAATTGAATTGTTTGGCATCACAGAGGAAGTATAATTTCAAACATGAGACATCGCGATAATTAATTTTAAAAAGCAGCAGGGATTTCAAAATTGGACAAAGGTTTTCATCAATCCAATAGCTGCTGGCTTGATTTTAACCGGCATCAGTTCAAAAAAAAGATAGATGCTTATAATGGAATTGTCAAAAAACTTTGATAAAACGGAAAAGTTTATATGCCGAACCTTTTGGAAGATGGCAGGAGAGGAGCAGGATAAAAACCCATTATGAAAGGAGCAGAAGAACAATACCTCAATTTATTTTAGAAAAAACCGGGAGTTTGCTGATCAATGGTTATAATTTAATTGCAGGAATTACAAAAAGTGAAATACCTTTTGTCTTTGACCAAAGAAAAGGAAGGAATGAATATTTCCGAATTACAATTATGGTCAGCAGATATTCGCCAAACCCAAAACTTTTACCAGGATGTTTTAGGAATGGAAATACTTGACTCTTCTGAAACCCGGGTAACAATTTCGGCAGGACGCACATTACTGCATTTTATAAATGTTGCCGGTCAAAAACCTTTTTATCATTTCGCCTTTACTATTCCTGCCAATCAATTTAATGAGGCCTTACAATGGGCTTCCGGTAAATTGGACCTGGTACCCGTTAGCCTGGGTAATCCTGTTGCCGACTTCAAAAGCTGGAACGCTAAAGCCTTTTATTTTTATGATAACAATAAAAATATTGTTGAGTTAATAGCCCGTTTTGATCTGCCTGAAAAAGGAGAAAAAAAATTTGACGGCACTTCTATTTTTTCTATTAGCGAAATAGGTTTGGTGGTGGATGATGCTATGACATATAGTTTGCAGTTATTTAAAGACCACGATTTGCATTTTTTTACAAGGCAGGCACCCTCCGATGATTTTGTGGCCATTGGTGACGACCACGGGCTTTTTATTGTGGTCAATGAAAACAGGAACTGGTATCCCACAAATAGAGCATCAAAGAAATATTGGACAAAAGTAAATATTGAATTAAACGGGAAACTTTCTGAGATAGAACTATACCCTGGCGGGCAATGATCGTTGATTAATAAAAAAAAACCTGCAGAATTTCTTCCGCAGGTTTTACAAAAGGCCAGTAATTATTTCATCCTTACTGCTGCCCGGCATTCCCTGCAATTTTCATGATGGCGGCCCGCTTGTATAGCGAAACTGATCACCAGGGCGCAACCCAGCAGGAAGGCAATGACCTGAATTTTCTTTTTCATTATAAGGTTAATGGTTATTGTAATTCTGCAAATGTTTTGGGACCGGGTACACGGTTCTCTACCGGCTTGGTTGTTTTCAGGAAAGCGAAGATTGCCTTCAGGTCGGTGTCATTCAAATTTTTATACACAAACCAGGGCATGGGAGGCAATAATGGACGAGCCTCTTTTAATCCTTTTGATTTTCCTTCCCGTATGGCTCTCATAAATTGTTCCTCAGTCCAGCTGCCGATACCCGTAGCATCTGAAGAAATGTTTGCAGCATAGGATTGTCCCCATGGGCCAACGGCCGATGTAAAGTTCATATCAAATAAAACCCACCCGTCATTTACTACGCCGGGGTTAACCTTACTCTCCTGCCTGCCGGCAATGTGACCGCTAAACCGGTGTTCCATATCGATCTCCGGGCCGTTAGCTGTCATTATTTTTGGGGTATGGCAATCATCACACCCAATAGCGTTTACCAGGTAGCTGCCTCTTTTGATCAGGCTGTCCTTGCTGATGACTACGGATTGCGTATCTGGTTTTGACGCTCCGCTTGTGCAGGCTATAAGTGAAAAGGCAACTGCACTGCTGAATACACTGAGAACAAGAATTGTTTTTTTCATTTTGATTATTTTTTAAAATTGATAAGGTTTAATTAAATACCGAATATGAAACCCATCAGCAGGATGATAAAGCCGGTGATGTTTATCACTTGCCGTATATGATAAAGAGTAAACCAACGCCTACGGTATTCTTTCCAGTTTTCAGGGTAAGCAGTAGGGGTCCACTTGTTGATGAACTTATTTAGTGGAATATTTCCTTTCACAGCCAGTAAGGCATCGGCTACCAGGATGATCAGGGAAATAAAAGATGCCTTAAACAAAAGTCCCGAAGGATTGACAACAGAAAAGGCCGTCAGTAATAAAGAGGAAGCCAGTGCAGAATAGTAAATAATTTGCAATGGGGTTTCCAGCTTTTTTGTCAGCAGGTTCCTGGTTTCAATATAAGTGGCGGCCTGCATTTTTTTCAGTGTTCCCGTCATCGCCATCATATAAAAAAAACTCTGGCTGATGACCATTGCATACATCAGTACCGTAATAAATAAAGTGATTTTGATTGCCATGATTCAACTTCCTGTTAGTTAGGCCTGCAAAATATATCCGGCAAGCAGGCACAACAATGGTGAGTTGTTTGGATTGAATCAATTTGCGGATGAATTGTTATTTGTTTTACTGATTCTAAATTTTGACCAGGAATAGATCAGTTAGCTGAGCCTGTATATAATAATTCTGTTACGGAAGGGAGCCCGTTAATTTTTAAGAACGAATGGTCGAAAAAAAGGGAGATATTTAAAGACCGTTTTGCGCCAGCAAATCGTGGATACCATTACCTACTATCTGTGGATTCTCTTCTTCTGAAAAATAATTACCAAGGAAAATATTCTTTACAGCCTTAGCATAACTCCTTACCTGGAGCTGGTAAAAGTATTGAAGAGCGGGTTTATGATCAGATGGGCGTTTACTGCCAGGAAACTCGATGGTAAGGATCCGGATAGCTTCCCTGTTTTTTAGGGGATCTTTTTTATTAACTACAGCTGTTGATGCCCAGGTGCCTAAGGAAATGCCTGCACCTTTGTAGCCAGGTAAGGGGGCGCCGGTTAAATTTCTTCTTTGCACTTTTCCCTTTGGTACTGCCGGGGGATCTTTATAATATAATGCTGTAGGCTTTTTATATAACCGGTTGCCGGGTGTACATGCGCCTTCCGCTTCAATGGCCGATGCAATCATGATGGCCAGGCTGCTGTCGCTGGCATATCCCAGGGCAATGCCCCTGTGATCACATCGCGGATCAGCAAAAACACCCGCCAGTTCTGTATTGCGGATAGCATGCAGGCTGATCATACGATCGGGTTTAAATTGGTTGATCAGATCAAGCAACAAAGAATTTTCATTTTCTATTTTTCTTCCTGCATGGTCCAGGTTATCCTTTTCATCAAATGGCAGCCCCGGGGTTGGCATCTGCCGGTTAGGATCTACGGCACCCGCATAGCTATAACGTCCTATATTTTTTATGCTGCCCAGTTCGGAAATATTTTCATTTGCTTTTACAGCGTTGTCAGGAAACAGGGAGGGGATGATGATCACATTGTAAAAAATGCTGTCTCCGTCTTCCAACTGGCTCATCAGCTCTTTTGCCACTTCAATGGAAGATAATTCGGATCCATGAATGCCTCCTATGATCAAAGCCCTTTTATTGCTGCTGCCGGGAAAAAAATAGGCGGTCACATCTCTTCCCTTTTTTGATTTTCCCAATATGAACTGTGTGGCTTTACGCGATAGCAAAACTTTTTTTAACTCCTCCAGGTTTAAAAAAGGCCGGGCCTCTGTCTTTTCAGCTGGATCAGGTAGTCTGCTCTTGCTGCGACTATGGCCGGCGAAAGACACCACCGTAAAAAAAATAAAAAGAAAAAAGAAAGAAAAAAATAATCTCATGCAGCCTGGTTGTAACATAAAGATAAATTGCCATTATAAAAAAGCAGGAATGCAGGCTTCCTATTTGCTAATAATTTTCCCACAGTGGTGGATAAGTGAAAAACAAGTTTTTCCCACTGGTAAATCTTTGCTTCGCCTGGTCTCAATTCCTTGCCGGTAAAACTATCACTGGATTAACAGGGAGAAAACTACATATTGTCCGAATTGCTGAAAAAAGGAGTTGAGTTGAAGGGATCGAACAGGGGTGCCATGTTTTTTAATTGTTTCAATATCATAAAGAGCTATAGCTTAATACCTGTTGACAGAAAACAGTTATTACTTCATTTCCTTATAAATTTTTGATGTAAGTTTATTTTTCATTTAATAACAGTTGTATGAATAAAATGAATTGGGAAGGTGTTTTCCCCGCCATGCTCACTCCCTTTACCCCGGAAGACAAAATTGATTTTGCCTTGTTTGAAAAAAATATAATGGCCCAGGCAGAAGCCGGTGTGGAAGGAATTATACTTGCTGGTTCTTTGGGTGAAGGAAGTACACTGGATAAGGAAGAAAAAATTCAGTTGCTGATCTATGCAGTTGAAATGCTGAAGGGCAAAGTGCCTGCCGTGTTAACTATCGCAGAGCAGGCAACAAAAGAAGCAATCGCTATGGCTCAGGAAGCTGAAAAAAATGGCGCGGACGGATTAATGATACTTCCGCCCATGCGATATAAGGCCGACGATAAAGAAACCATTTCCTGGTTCAAAACCATCGCCCGGCACACCTCCCTTCCCATCATGGTATATAACAACCCGGTGGATTATAAAATTGAAGTAACCCCGGACATGTTTGAAGAACTGGCAGCTACCGCCTCCATTCAATGCGTCAAAGAATCAACCCGCGATGTAACCAATATAACCCGCATGCGCAATCGTTTTGGAAATCGTTATAAACTACTTTGTGGTGTTGATACATTAGTTATGGAAGAATTGATGCTGGGTGCCGACGGCATTGTGGGTGGCCTGGTAGATGCTTTTCCGAAAGAAACAGTAGCGATATATAAACTGGTTAAAGGCGGCCGGTATGCAGAAGCTTTGGAAATATACAGGTGGTTTTTGCCGCTGCTTGAGCTGGATATTCATCCCAAACTGGTGCAATACATCAAACTGGCTGCCACGCAAACCGGCCTTTGTTCGGAATATGTAAGAGCGCCGAGGCTGGCTGTGGAAGGCCAGGAAAGAGAGAAGGTTTTGGCAACCATTCATGCGGCCATGGCCTCCCGTCCTTCATTACCCGACCGGCTCAAATTACAATCAATGGTAAAGACTTCCGGTCTTTAAATGCAGTACTGATCACAATAGAAAATGGCTTCAAAAACTTTTTTTTGCATCGATGCGCATACCTGTGGCAATCCCGTAAGAGTGGTGGCCGGCGGCGGTCCTTTTCTGAAAGGAGAAAACATGATGGAAAAGCGACTGCATTTTTTACAGGAATACGACTGGATAAGAAAGGGATTAATGTTTGAACCCCGCGGTCACGATATGATGAGCGGAAGTATTTTATATCCACCGCCGGATGAAGCAAATGATGCCGGCGTTTTATTTATTGAAACAAGCGGCTGCCTGCCGATGTGTGGTCATGGTACGATTGGTACAGTAACCATCGCCATTGAAGAAGGACTGATAAAGCCAAAAAGTCCCGGGCAAGTTAAGAATGGAAACTCCCGCGGGTCTTGTGCTGGTGGAATACAGGCAGGAAGAAAAAAAAGTAAAGTCGGTAAAACTCACCAATGTAAAATCATTTTTAGCGGCGCAGGACCTGGAAGTAGAATGTCCTGACCTGGGTCATTTTAAAGGTAGATGTGGCCTATGGAGGCAATTTTTATGCGATCGTTGATCTGCAGGAAAATTTCCGGGGATTGGAAAATTATAAAGCCGATCAGTTAATAACCTGGAGCAGGGTGTGCAGGCAACGGTTAAATGAAAGCTATTCCTTTGTACACCCGGAAAATGAACACATAAACGGGTTGAGTCATATGCTGTGGACAGGTGCCACTATTTCGCCGAAAGCTACGGCAAGAAATGCCGTGTTTTATGGTGACAAAGCAATTGACCGTTCACCCTGCGGCACCGGTACATCGGCCCGCATGGCGCAATGGTATGCAAAGGGAAAATTAAAAAAGGGAGAACACTTTGTACATGAAAGTATTATCGGTTCGCAGTTTACCGGAAGGATAGAAGAAGAAACAACGATGGGCGACAAGCCGGCCATCGTTCCTTCCATTGAAGGATGGGCCATTGTATATGGATACAATACCATTAAGATCGATGATGACGATCCCTATGCGCATGGGTTCCAGGTTTTATAAGCCAGGGATACATGATCAAATATTATTATTCAGAAAATAAAGCACAGACAATTTGAAACATGTTTTAGTGATCGGCGGGGGTATTATTGGCTTGAGTTCCGCCTATTTTTTACGGCAGGCCGGCCACCGGGTAACGGTGATTGATAAAGGAGATTTTACAGATAACTGCTCCTATGGAAATGCCGGCTATGTTTGTCCCGGTCATTTTATTCCGTTGGCCACACCAGGCATTGTATGGAAAGGATTAAAATGGATGATGAATGCGCAAAGCCCATTTTATGTGCAGCCTTCGGTGAGCCGGTCGCTGGCCGACTGGGGTTTTCATTTTATCCGCAGCGCTAACCATAAAAAAGTAGAAGCCGCGGCTGTGCCCTTGCGGGACATTGCTGCATTAAGCCAGCGGGAATACCAGGCCTGGGCTGCTTTGCCGGATTTTGATTTTGGCTATGAACAAAAAGGTCTGCTGGAAATTTTTAAAACCAGCCAGGTGGCGGCGCATGCGCATCATGTGGTGGAAAAAGGAAATGCCCTGGGGCTGGATGTGGCTCTGCTGGATGCACCCGCCCTGCAGCAGATGGAACCGCATACAAAGATCAATGCACTGGGTGCTATTTTTTTCAAAGGCGATTCGCATCTCTATCCCAATAAACTGATGAAGGCGCTGCTGACCAAACTGAAACAACAAGGCGTGCAGTTACTACCCGGCGAAGAGGTAACCGGCTTTGAAAAAGAAAAAAGCAGGATCAAAAAAGTGATCACTTCCGTGCAGGCGCATGAAGCGGATGAAGTGGTGATTGCCGGAGGTGCGTGGAGCCGGACGATTGCCGCCTGGGCGGATACAAAAATACCGATGATGCCGGGGCGGGGTTATTCGCTTACCCTGGAAGATTCACCTTACAGGTTAAACCATCCTGCCATATTGATGGAAGGGCGGGTGGCCATAACGCCGATGGATGGAAATAAGATCCGCTTTGGCGGCACCATGGAAGTGGTGCGCACTACGGCGGCTCCGCGGTATGAACGGGTAAAAGGCATACTGAAAGCAGTGAAGGATTTTTTTCCTGAATTTGATATGGCCCTGCCGGCGCCGGAAAAATTATGGTATGGTTACCGTCCCTGCTCGGCGGATGGATTGCCCTATATTGGCCGCATCAGCCGCTATGAAAATGTGGTGATGGCTACAGGCCATGCCATGCTGGGCCTTAGCCTGGGAGCAGGAACGGGCCGGCTGGTGAGTGAATTGGTAGATGAAAAGAAGAGCAGTATTGACTTGCATCCATTCCGGGTGGAGCGGTTTGGGAAGTGAGAAAGTTGGGTAGTTTTTTTGTTGCAGTGTTGCGGAGTTCAGTATTGCAAATTATAACAAAGACAAATAATTTTATATTAGAATCAATAAAAAAGCTGAATGAGGGGCGTAAATTTAGGAGTTGTAGCCGAGCCTATTCTCAACCAGGCATTAATAAAACATAATTGATAGTTAACAAAACTGACTCAACGCTTATGAAAAAGTTTTTAATTATTTTATTGCTCTTCTGTTCATGTACTCCCAAGGTTATTCCGTTAAAAAATAATTACGATACTAAACCTTTTGAACTTACAACCTCTTCTAACTTCGAAACGGTTTAGGGAAAAATTATCGAAATGTTTGCAAAAAAAGGTATCGGAGTGAAAATCATAGATAAGAGTAGTGGTTTTATTGTAGCGCAAAATACCGCATCACCGATTACAACTGAAGACAAGAACGGGAAGTTAATTGATACAACTGCATGGGCCGTGACTCAAAAATTGTATGATCCAGGAAGTAGAAAATACTATTACGCAAAAGAGGGAACTATGGAATGGAATATTTATTTAAAAAGAAACACAGATAGCACAACGACAATTAACATCAATCTTATTGATGTGTTGACCATAACAAGCGTATATTCTGTAGGCTATACCAAAGCATCCACTGCAAAAACATTTAAAACGAGGGCTTTAACTACGGGTGTATTTGAAAAACTAATTGCAGAACAAATTAAATGATAATATCCTTGGTTAGAAGCCGAATTTAATTGCTGGAAAGTTGGGAGGAGAACCAATGTTGAAGCTGAAAGAGAGGTGTATATTTAAGGGTTGTATGCAATTTGTTTTGACAGCCTCCACCTCATGACAATGAAACAGACTCTTACACTATTAATTATATTTCTTTTACATTACTCTACGGTTTGTGGTCAGAGAGGACTTATTAAAACAATCTATTTTAAATTCGACAGTTACTTAATTGATAAAAAATATCATAAAACTCTTGATCAAATTGCCCGGCAATTAAGCTCCGACAGCTTTGGATATATGAAGGTGTTTGGCTATGCTGACACTAAAGGTTCAGACCAGTACAACGACATTTTATCCGAAAAAAGAGCAGCAGCGGTTTATCAATATTTATTATCTCGTTCCAGTTTTGACACAAGCCGGGTGTATGTGACTTGGATAGGTAAATCTGCAGATTCCTACGAATTGCATTTTCCTTCAGCGCATGTTCAAAAACGGTGTGTTGACATTTGGGTCACATTCTATAGAAAACCAGAGAAATAATATTATATGAAAAGACTTTTGATTTTAAAAATTCTCCTGGTCGTTTCTATTATATCATTCGGTCAAAAGCCTAAAGACGGGACATATACTTATTCAATTGCTTTTGCAGAATGGAACGGCAAATCATTAGGTGCGACAGGTACAGTAATCATTAAAGGTGACAGCATAAAGGTTGTTCACAATGGCAAGGCTAACTTAACTGGCAACAAAGGTGACATTCTTGAGCAAGGAATAATACTGAAACATAAGAAGACAGGAAAATGGATAATTGGACACAGTAATATGGATAGAAATGCAGTGGAAATCGGCGGCTGTTCTGAGGGACCTACAATAATTGACTTTAAAAGAAAAATGTTTTGGAGTTGCTGACCATTAAAACTATATACAAAAAGAGAGCACTTTTGCACAACCATAATTACAAAAAAAGATAGCTGTAGTTTTGTAAAAGTTGTCACCAAGCCAAAGCTTATTATCCCAATGCGGTTCCTTTTATTATCATTTTTCATTTTCGTTGGATTTAGTTCTGTTGGACAGAAAAAATATAAGCCCTCTATTTTGGTACTCGACCCATACCAAACTGCCTATGACTCTACCCTCCTGAATGAAATTCTAAAATTCTCTTACCAAATTATGTTGACTCCAGAAGAGGAAAAACAAATACTGGACAGCCTAAGTAATAACGAACCGAACATTCGTATAATGAATATAGCAGAACACCATTACAGAAAACAAGGAGACTTTGCCTCGTTTTTTTCTTTTGGTATGAACACAATGTTAACCTACATGGTATTTGGGCAGACAGAAAATTGTATTGTTATTCCAAGCCATGACAAATCTGATGGTTCCACAGAATCTCTAAAATCATTGGCAAAGAAACATAATGTCCAATGGGTTGTTAATCCTGTATCATTTTTAACATATGTTGACAACCGAGACAAGGTTTCTAAAGCCAGATTACAAGTATACGATTCCCGGAAAAACAAAATTGTACTCGACAAAGAATATACGGGTGGGACAAAAAACCCGGGCTTTGAACTTTCCTGCGAGACAGGGACTTTAGAATGTACAATCAATAATGTAATCAATCCGTCCTTGCATGACATTTTATTAGCTATCCTGAAATCGTATCAACACTAAAGAATCGGATGGCCAGCTGGTATAAAGCGTATTTGTACCGTTAAAGCTCCACGAATTAAGTTTGTCATCACTCGGCATTATCCTTAAATGATTGTTGGAGTTTTTGCAAACCCGGCCATACCGGCGTTACACAGTAACATTGGCCGCAACATAACAGGAGATTATAATTTGAAATGAGAATCCATAATGAAGCCAAAAGAGTGGCGTATATTTAAGAGTTCGCAGAAATTTTTGGAGACCCTTCCCTGAAAAAAAGAATACTGAAATAGTCTAATGAAATTTTATTTGTTCTTGCTTTTGGTTTTATTGATAATTATTGCTTTAATAATTTATTGGGTTTACAGAATATTTAAATTGTATAAACCAGGAAGCAAAAATACCTTCCGAATACACCTTATTATCTTTCTTTGTTTGACAACCCTTGTTTTATGGGAATTGAGAATAATCCCGCTTGCTTCGAATAATGATTTTAGAAATAAAACTTTAAACTTGACAGGAAAAACATTTTGGAGTTGGAATAAATATAGATATGATGAATTCAGTGTGCGGGGAGAAGGGTATACATTGGAAATTTATGATTTAAACAATGAAATGACAAATTACTTTAAAAAGCCGGATAAAGAGTTCTTTGAAAAATATCCAGCCCAAAGTATAAGTGAGATGAAATGGAAAAGAACACCGGTTGATAGTAGTGACCAAACTATACTTGAATATATGACCCCAACCTATGGTGGTTGGAGAAAAGCCATTATAAAGAAGCAAGAATATATTCGACGGGTAGCAAATGAACCGGGTGGATACTATACATATAAAGGTGACGATTTCTATCTGATATCTTATAGAGAGAAAATTATTTTGTGGATTAACCATAATATGTAGAGAATAAAACTGCCGCTAATATTGATCACTGTTGCACAACCATATTTACAAAAAAACATAGCTGTAGTTTTCCCTTGTAAGTATTTTGCGCCTGTTGGAGTTCCGAAAAAAATCACGCCGTCTTTAGGTGTTGAGCAGGGTAATGCTGGCTGGCAAAGCACCTGCCATCCTGCCTGGCCGGCAGCGTATACTATGACTTTCTTATTTTTACTATAAAAAATATCTTATATGCAAAAAATAATTCCAAATCTCTGGTTTGACGGCAACGCAATAGAAGCCGCTGAATACTACCTGTCAATTTTCAAAGACGGGAAAATAAATAATACTACTTACTATCCTATGACAGAAGCAGAAGGACTTGCTGACTTTCAGAAGGATTTTGCAGGCAAAATACTAACGGTTGAGTTTGAGATTTTGGGAATGCGGTTTATCGGTATTAATGCCGGACCGTTCTTCAAATTCAATGAAGCTATTTCTTTAATGATTCCTTGCAAAGATCAAAAAGAAATTGATTACTACTGGACTGCCCTTACGGCAAATGGTGGTGAAGAAAGTGTATGTGGCTGGCTAAAGGACAAATATGGATTAAGCTGGCAGGTGTGTCCTGAAAATTGGGAAGAATTGAGCAAAAAACCAGGCGCATTTAAAAAAATGATGGGTATGAAGAAACTAATCATTGCAGATTTTTAAAGGCAATTTGCCAATGACAAAAAGCAATTTGTTAAGCTTGAACATGCCGGCATTGTTGTAACATTGAGAATCAATAATGAAACCGAAGGAGTGCCGTATATTTAAGAATTATATTTCACCCTTAATCAAAACCTGGTTTAATTCAGGGTAAGGGGACCTTCCGTTTTTAAATTGACAATCTAATGCACTTTAATTTTATCATAAAATCATTTAAATTAATTTCTTTGAAAAACAAGCTTAGTTTACTTCTGATACTTTGTTTTGGTGCTGCATGCTCATATGCGCAACCAATAAAAAAAACTTTAGCGCAACCTGAATTCTATGTGGTGGATTCAGGAAGGATTTTTAATAATCCACCATTTAAGAGTTGTCATGCTGCTACTATTGCAGAAATAGGAAAGGACACTCTTTTGTATGCATGGTTTGGTGGCGACCACGAAGGCGCCAAAAATGTTGCCATCTGGGGATGTTATCGCTACATCAAACAAAAAGATCAATGGAGTAAATTAATATTACTGGCCAGTGGACAGGATGCTTCAGGAAATGCACAGCCCTGCTGGAACCCTGTTTTATTCAAGACTTCTGACGGATCAGTATTCCTGGATTATAAAGTAGGACCAAGTCCCCGGCAGTGGTGGGCAGAAAGAAAAATATCCAGCGACAATGGAAGAACATGGTCTGCTTCAAAGCGGCTTCCGTCACCTTTTCTGGGACCCATCAAAAACAAACCGGTACAATTAAAAAACGGAACAATACTCTACCCTTCAAGTACAGAGAGTTTGGATGAGAAAATCTGGCAAATTCACCTGGAAAGTTCTGATGCATCCGGTAATGACTGGCAATACCTTCCGATTAATGGTGACGGTTTTGGCGTCATTCAGCCCAGCATTTTGCAATATGGAGGTGATACATTGCAAATGCTCTGTCGCAGTAAGCAAAATAAAATAATTCAAACATGGTCATTTGATATGGGTCGTACCTGGTCGCCTTTAACTCCCCTTGACCTGCCCAATCCTAACTCAGGTATTGATGCAGTCAGTTTGAATAATGGATGGCAACTTTTGGTTTATAATCCAAAGCTATCCGGCAAAGACTGGTCGGCAGGTCGTTCCGTACTGAAAGTCGCCATATCGAAAAACGGACAGGACTGGAAAGATGTAGTCACACTGGAAGACCATACTAAAGGAGAATATAGTTATCCGGCCGTTATACAGGACAGGAACAATATAATACGCATAGCATATACTGATGATCAGAAAAAATATAAAGTTTGTGGACCTGGAGATAAGAAACTAACAGACAAGTAAACATGCGTTCGGCTCTAATAAGAAAATGAAAAAAGAAATGATCATTGAAAATCTATGTGGGAGCATATGGATTTTGAGAGCATAGAATATTTGCAATAGGGCGATAGCCGGCAACGGGAAGCATACACTACAAAAAAATGAAGATTATAATTTTAGCTTTTCTTCTTATTCTATTACAGGCTTGCACACCTAATGAAACCGACATCATTAAAAAAATTTCAAATAAAACCTGGTTTGAAGACAAAGGTTTTGCCGGAACCAGCATTGTTTTTTTTAAAACGGAGAACGGACTTCAAAAAGCGATCAGGCAAATCAATGGTTCAGGAATTCCGGTTATAAGTTCAGAGATTTATGACATGGATTTTCGACGGGATACTATTTTTTTATATAATGGTCTTAATTTAACTACGTCGGAAAAATTGGTTGATATCATTTACTCCTTTGATAAAAACACAGGACAAATACGGACTAATGGAAAACCACTGCGAATAATACACCAGGAACCTATTTTGTATGTGTGGACAACTGAAAAGAAATTCGATCAAAGCCGGATAGACCTAAAGTTATTGAGTGGAATTTCAATTGGCAAGAATCAAATTTATGATCATAGTGAAATCGAAAAAATGTTGACTGAAAGGAAAAATAATTAGAACCATATCCACCGGCAATATAATTCTAAGACCAGCAAAGGTTCTGTTCAGTTTGACAATGCTCTTTTAATGACCCGGATAAAACACGAATGGCAAACTGTTAAACAAAAGAATTGCTGACTGGAATAATGGGTTAACAGTTATACAGCCATAAAATTAAATCTTCCCGGATTTGCAGTATGTACATTTATCTGCTTCCTCAAATTTTTCACACTTGATAGTTAAATTAATTCTTCGCCAGTTTCAACAATATTAACTATTGCAAAAGTTCTGTTGTTCTACACACCTTACTAATAGTTTTTAACCCTCCCCAAAATAGTGACCGGGTGATGCCGGAGAACAGTTCATTCTTGATTTTGACGACAATGATTGTTTAAGGATTTACCTATTAGCTATCTGGCGTTTTTATCTTTATCTCAGTAAATCCTCAAAGCCTAAAAAAAAATTATTTGCAAGGATTGCAATATTAATTATATCTTTGTAACTAAGATAATTATCAAATAAGATATAAAATGGATAAGGACGTAATCAATCAAATACGAAAACTGAGTCAGAAATATGCCTACAGTTCTATTCAGATGCATGAAGCCGTTGGCCGAAAGGCAGGATTTTCAGGAACGGACCATAAGTATTTAGGATTCTTTATAGAAAAAGGGCAAATGACAGCAGGTGAACTTTCAAATATAACAGGTCTTACTACAGGCGCCGTAACGGGTTTAATAGACCGGTTTGAAAAGAAAAAACTGGTAAAAAGACAATTCGCTGATGACGACCGGCGGAAGGTAACTATTGTGCCGGACATTGATAAAATAATGGCGCTTATGGCACCTCTTTATAAAGAATTCCGCAGTAAGTCGGAAAAACTTACCGCATCATTTTCTGACAAGGAAATCAAAATCATTGAAACCTACTTTATAAAAGCAATTGAAATAATGAATGAAACAACAAATAAACTCAACAACAAGTAATTACAAAAAAGTACAATGTCTAATTCCCACTGCCCCCGATGTGTTTTTGGGGTTTAGGCGAGGAAGGGATATTTAATTTAAAAAAAGTAATGTTCTTTTTAAAAAAGGTATTTCAATTTATTGTCGCAAAATGCCCTTTTATTGTCGGTATTGCACAGTATCTAATTTACTTCGGTACTTCATCTTTGTATCAGAGATTTAATAGAAAGAGGTTTAAATAAAAAGTATTAAAAATGCGAAAATTAAAATTACAAATGCAAATGTCCGTGGACGGATTTGTTGCAGGACCCGAAGGTCAATTGGATTGGATGACATGGAATATGGACGACAACCTAAAATCTTTTATAAATGAAGTTACCGATTCCATTGACACCATTTTATTAGGCCGGAAGATGACGGATGGTTTTAATTCCCATTGGGAAGCTATTGTAAATAAGCCAGAAGATGAATCTCAACCTTTGGCAAAAAAACTGGTAGGCGCAAAAAAAATCGTTTTCAGCAAATCGCAAAAGACCATATCTGGTATCAATACTTCTATTACCAATGAGAATCTTACCGATGTTGTAAAAAAACTAAAGACGCAAACCGGTAAAGACATCATTGTATATGGTGGTGCCGGGTTTGTTTCCAGTCTCGTTAAAGAAAATCTTATTGATGAATATAACCTGTTCATTAATCCAACAGCAATTGGCAATGGATTAAGAATTTTTACTGGCAGGACAAATTTACAATTGGTAAAATCACAACAATACGAATGCGGGGTTGTAGTGAACACATACAAACCTTTAAAATCTGAATAAGTAAAAAAGCACTCAAAATGCAAAAGACAAAAATTCTAGACTGGACATTTACAGGAGTATTTGCAGCAATTATGATTGTATTTGCTGTGCCAGATATTATTTCATCTGATGCAGCAATTGAGGGCTTTAAAAAAATGGGGATGCCGTATTATTTGCTTCCCTTTCCTGGCATCGCTAAAACAGCAGGTGTTATTGCAATTCTGATTCCTGGTTATGCCAGAATTAAAGAGTGGGCTTATGCATGGCTGTTTTTTGATTTACTGGGTGCTACTTATTGTATAATCTCTACTTCTGCACCTGGTGAAATCATAGGTGGTCTTGTCTTTATGGCGGTTCCTATTGCCCTGGGTATTCTTTCTTATTGCTATTATCATAAAAGCATAAATGATATCCATGCATTACAAAGCAGGTTTATCCACAGTAAAGTTGGCTCATCATAATCTTAATTATCATGAATATAATTACAAGAATATGGCACGGAATAACAAGAGCTGAATATGCTCATGAGTACCTTAAATATGTGGAAGAAACAGGAATGCTGGACTACAGAAAAGTCAAGGGGAATTTGTCGGCCAAATTGTTAAGAAGAACTGAAGGTGATGTTTGCCATTTTTTAACAGTCACTGAATGGGATTCATATGAGAGCATAAAGGAATTTGCCGGAGAGGATTTTAAGAAAGCTAAGCACTATCCCGGAGATGAAGAATATTTAATTAGAGCTGAAGAAGAGGTAATGCACTTTGAGACATTTGTGTATTTGTAATCGCTAATTGCAGAAACTGCAATCAAAATAATAGCGCTGGTCTAAACAGAATATCAAGTGAAATAATATATACCATGAGAAAATTAAAATTGCAAATGAATATTGCGCTTGACAACAAATGGGATAGCGGAATGTCCGTTTTTAGTATTGACAATTTGAAGAATGTGGACTGCATTTTACATGGCCGAAAGACAGCAGAAGGCTTTATCCCATATTGGGCAAAAGTAGCAGGCAATCCAAGTGACAGTGAGCATGAACTTGGAAAACGATTCAGTGAAATTCCAAATGCGGTCTTTTCAAATACACTCCCGGACAGCAAGTGGGGCAATACAACTATCATAAAGGGAGAGATAAAAAAAGAGATAAAAGCTTTGAAAGATAAAATGGGGAAGGATATTATTGTTTATGGCGGCGATTCATTTGTATCATCGTTAATACAACATGAATTAATTGACGAGTTGTATTTATTTGTAAATCCTGCGGCAATTGGAAATGGAGTGCAAACGTTCAACCCATTGAAAAATGATTTGCAATTGACAATTTCGAAATGTGAACCCTTTGCTTGTGGAGTAATTTTGTTATGTTACGTAAGGCAGAAACATTAATGACGGATGAAATATCATGACTTAATTTCTTGTTATTACGTAAAAACAATCCAACACATTACTAAAATACAAGAACCCTAAAATGAAAATTATTTACAAAACTGAAGTCATACCTGGAACTGAAGAAATAATTGACTTATATAACTCTTCTGATTATTTTCCAATTATCAATAAGGAAGATATTGAAAGAATAAAAAGGATGCACAACAATGCAAATATCGTCGCAACAGCCTGGGATAAAGACAGACTGGTTGGGTTAGCAAGGTCAATTTCCAATTTTTGCTATTGCTGTTATCTTTCCGATTTGTGTGTAAAAAATGAATATAAAGGAAAAAGTATCGGGAAAGAATTGGTAAAAATAACAAAGGAAATAGCCGGCGACGAATGCAAATTAATCCTGCATTCATCACCTAACGCAATGAGTTTTTATTTAAATATTGGTATGGAGCAAATAGATTCAGCATTTATCATAAACCGAAGAAACTAACAGGAAAAAATTGGGTGAGCATCAGGAAAAGGAAACCCGTTATTTGAAAACTTAAAATAAGATGTCAACTATGAGTAAAGTTAATGTGGCAGCATTTTCGGTTTCATTAGATGGTTTTGGAGCCGGCCCTAATCAAACAAGAGATATCCCCCTGGGCGAGAGAGGTGAAGAGCTTCACGAGTGGATGTTCCCGACCAAAATGTTTCAGCAAATGATGGGAAAGGAAGGCGGAACAGTAGGAACAGATAATGACTTCGCTGAAAGATCAATGGAAAATATGGGGGCCTGGATTATGGGACGTAATATGTTTGGCCCTATTCGTGGCCCCTGGCCAGATGATGAATGGAAAGGCTGGTGGGGAGAGCAACCACCTTATCATGTTCCGGTATTCGTTTTAACGCACCACGAAAGAGAACCGGTAACCATGAAAGGAGAACAACATTTCATTTTATTACTGACGGTATTGAATCGGCACTGGATAAAGCAAAGAAAGTTGCGTGGAAATTTTTTCTGCTCTTATCTCATTTTCTTCTGTCAATCGAAAAGACATACGCATAGGCGGAGGGGTATCAACTATTCGTCAATTCTTACAGGCCGGTTATATAGATGAAATGCATCTTGCTTTTTCGCCAATTTTTCTTGGATCAGGAGAACACTTATTCCAGGGAATTGATTTACCCGGATTGGGATTTGCCGAAACACAAAAAATAGTTGGAAATGTAACTCATATCATTTTAAAGAAAAATAAATAATACCTGTTTATATAGAAAGGATCCTTTCAAAATTGCCTAAAAAAAAGAGCGTTGTATGCGTTCGTTTATACTTGAGCTTCAGGAAATCGACAAAACACAGAGTGCATTAGTTGGAGGCAAAGCCGCCAACCTGGGAGAACTTTCCGGCATTAATGGTTTACGGGTGCCTGAGGGCTTTTGTGTAACTACGGAAGCATACAAAGAAATTATCAGAAATAACGCAAGGTTTAATTCACTGCTGGATCAACTGGCTATTACTAAAAGCTGATAATAGAAAAGGTATAAGCGATACCAGTGTAAAAATCCGAAAGCTGATTGAAACCATTCCCATTCCTAAAGCCATTGCCGGTGAGATTACAGAACGTCTTAAACAAATGGGTGAGGGAAATGCTTTTGCCGTACGTTCCAGCGCAACTGCAGAAGATTTACCTGCAGCCTCTTTTGCAGGCCAGCAGGATACTTATTTAAACATTACCGGAACAGAATCGATCCAAATACATATCAGAAAGTGCTGGGCATCGCTGTTTACAGACAGGGCTGTCACCTACCGTTTGCAAAATGGGTTTGACCATAGAAAGGTTTATTTATCTGTTGTGATTCAGAAAATGATTTTTTCTGAGGTAGCAGGTATTATGTTTACCGCTGACCCGGTTACCTCGAATAGAAAAGTAATATCCATTGATGCCAGCTTTGGATTGGGTGAGGCATTGGTATCGGGACTTGTGAATGCAGATAATTATAAATTACGTGGGGGCAAGATTATTGAGAAGAAAATTGCATCAAAGAAACTGGCTGTTTTGGCATCAGAAGAAGGAGGTACGAAGAAGCAGGAGATTGGGTCAAGCCAGCAAAGAGCCTCATCGCTTAGCGATAATCAAATTATAGAACTTGAACAGATCGGAAGAATTATTGAAAAGCACTTTGGTTGTCCGCAAGACATTGAATGGTGTTTGGCTGATGATACATTATATATTGTACAAAGCCGTCCCATCACTACCTTATTTCCGATCCCTGAAGCGAATGACAAAGAAAACCATGTCTATTTATCTGTTGGTCATCAGCAAATGATGACCGACGCTATGAAACCATTGGGATTGTCTTGCTGGCTTTTAATGACACCTGCTTTTATGCGTGTAGCTGGAGGAAGGCTTTTTGTGGATGTTACACAAATGCTGGCTGCAAAGGCAGGCAGGAGAACGATAATAGAGGTTCTGGGCAAATTTGATCCGCTCATGAAGGATTCTCTGACAACCATCGTTGAGCGGAAGGACTTTATAAAACCGATACCGGATGATAAAAATGAATCAGCTGCCGGAACTGGCAATAAAGCTGTGTCTCCACCGAATTATGAAGCATTAAACGAATACAATCCAAACATCGTATCTGATTTGATCAGGAGAAATCAATCAGAGGTAGAATCGTTAAAACAAAACATCCAAACGAAATCAGGACCGGATCTGTTTGATTTTATCCTGGAAGACACCCAGCAATTAAAAAGGACAAATTCTGACCCAAAAAGTTTTGGTGTGATTTTCACTGGTATGAATGCGGCATCATGGATCAATGAAAAAATGAACGAATGGTTAGGTGATAAAAATGTAGCCGACACAATTTCTCAATCTGTACCAAACAATGTTACTTCAGAGATGGGCCTGGCCCTATTGGATGTGGCAGATGTGATTCGTCCTTATCCAATAGTAATCGGGTATTTGCAACAAATAAAAGATGACAACTTTTTGGACGAGGTAGTAAAGTTGGATGGCGGGCTGAAGACCCGGGATGCCATTACTGCCTTTCTCAACAAATACGGAATGCGATGCTCAGGGGAAATTGATATTACGAAAACCCGTTGGAGTGAAAAACCTTCTATAATTATTCCTGCTATTCTTAGTAATATTAAAAACTTTGAACCTGGTGAAAGCAAGCGAAAATATGAGCAAGGCTTGCAGGCTGCCCTGGAAAAAGAACATGAGATATTAGACCGGCTGAAACAATTACCGGATGGCGAACAGAAAGCCAAAGAAACAAAACGAATGATTGACCTGGTCCGCAATTATGCCGGATATCGTGAATACCCAAAATACGGCATCACCATCCGCTACTTAATTTATAAACAGGCTTTATTAAGAGAAGCAGATCAATTGGTACAAGCCGGGGTCATTTATGAAAAAGAAGATATATACTTTCTCAGCTTTGAAGAACTGCGTGAAGTGGTAAGCACTAATAAGCTTGATTACGAACTTATCAATAAACGAAAAGAGGAGTACAGGATAAATGAGAAACTAATTCCGCCACGTGTCATTACCTCCGATGGTGAAATCATTACAGGTACATACAAATATGAAAACCTTCCCGCTTCAGCTATTGCAGGCCTGGCTGTTTCTTCCGGAGTTATTGAAGGACGGGCCCGTATCATCTTAAATATGGAAGATGCTGACCTGGAAGATGGAGATATATTAGTCACCAGCTTTACTGACCCAAGTTGGACAACATTATTTGTATCCATAAAAGGGCTGGTGACTGAAGTTGGCGGATTGATGACACATGGCGCAGTGATTGCCCGTGAATATGGTTTACCCGCAGTTGTTGGTGTAGAGCATGCTACCAGGCTGATCAAAGAGGGGCAGCGAATCCGTGTAAATGGAACAGATGGGTATATAGAAATTTTGTAATAATGGCGGAATCGCCCCTTGGATTAGCCGTTATCACAACCCTTAATTCCTGATTGACGACTATAAATTTGTGGTGAAATCAGGTTGTTTTTAAAAAACTGTATTCATTATTTATTCATTTAATACTAAATTATCATGCCGAACAACACAGTAACATTGCACCGTGTGCTGACCGCTTCCCCAGAGAAAGTATTCCGGGCCTTTTCCAATTCAGATGCTTTAAGCTCCTGGATTCCGCCCTACGGTTTTATTTGTAAAGTGCATCATACGGATTTTCGTGTGGAAGGAAAATACAAAATGTCTTTTCTTAATTTTTCTACTGACCATTCCCATTCTTTTGGAGGCGAGTACCTGGAGATCAAACCCAATGAGCTGATTAAATATACCGATCGGTTCGACGACCCGAATTTACCGGGAGAGATGGTCACTACAATACGGTTGACGAAAGTTTCTTGCGGCACTGACCTGCACATTGTGCAGGAAGGAATACCTGATGTCATTCCGGTAGAAATGTGCTACCTGGGCTGGCAGGAATCCTTGGAAAAACTGAAGAAACTGGTTGAGCCTGAGATTCCCGATGCTTAAAATGGTAAGTTGCCGTTAGACGAGAGGTGGAAATTAAGTAGCTCCAAAAAATAAAATAAAATGAAAAAAATAATTGTTTTATCAATGATTTCATTAGATGGAGTTATGCAGGCGCCTGGTGGGCCGGAGGAAGATACATCAACTGAAACAGGCAGATTATCTTTTGGGCAGAAAAACATTTAAGATCTGGCCCGAACATGTAGACTTTTGGCCGGGTATTAATAAAGGCACCAAATACGTGTACTCTAAAAACATGAAAAAATCGGACCCGTTTGTTACCGGGTGGAAAAATTCAAAAGTCAAAAAAATCTGGAAGATATTAAAAAGCTCAAAAAATTAAAGGGCTCTGACATTCAGGTAGCGGAGTGCTCGTTCAACTACTATTGAGGAATGATTTTGTTGATGAACTAAGACTCAAAATTCACCCTTTGACTTTGGGTAAAGGGAAAAAACTTTTTGAAAGTGGAACAATTCCTGCAGCATTTACATTAACAGAGAGTTTTGTTACACCCGGTGGAGTGATTATTACCAAATACCAACGGGCCGGTAAAATAAAGACAGGAAGTATTGGAATTTAATGAGAAATAAAATATGAACATTAAAATTGCAGATGCAGATTTCATTAAATGGCTTCAAACCTAACTAAACAAATATTAAAAACAACTTTATTGGCCGGAAGCCTGGATATTACGGCTGCCTTTATCCATGCTTATATATCAAAAGGCAGCACCCCTGATATTATTCTGAAATTTATTGCCAGTGGGGCTTTTGGAAAAGAAGCTTTTAAAGGCAGTTATGGCATTATGTTAATTGGCTTGTTATTCCATTTTATTATTGCATTAGGCTGCACCCTTGTTTTCTTTTTGTTGTATCCGAAACTAAAATTCCTGCACTATTCTGTATTGCTTAACAGCCTTTTAATAGCAATAGTGGCCTGGGTAGTTACAACTCAAATTATAATTCCGCTTAGCGAGATCAAGCCAGGTGTTTTTAATATTGAAAAAGCATTTATTGCAGTTGGAATTCTATTTGTTTGTATTGGGCTGCCTATTTCTTTAATGGCCAAAAAATATTACACAAAAGTAAATACTCAAAATTCGTAATCTCTTATGCGGCGTTCAATAAAAAGCACCTCGCCGTTGTTGTGTGCTGGCAAAGCAACAAAGCAAAACACCAACAATATAGATATAGTTAGTGTCAAGTGAGGAAAAGTCTATTTTGTAATAGCAATTATCTTTTCAATCACTTTCAATAAGTCAGCATTCGCATCTTTATATTTATTATTGTCAGGCAATCCACTGGTTTGGTATTTGTCGATTATAAGTTCTGTGATCAGTATTAGTAATTATGGATGCAAGTCGCTTAATTATTTCTGTTTTGCAGACAGCCTAACCTACTTCCTCCTTATTGTTGCCCATTTATCTTTCAGGAACAATGTGTCAAACCTGACGATGCATTCGATCATTGGCGCCACGTTAATACCCGCCATCGGGAATATTTTCCATTTGAACAATTCAATTCTTTCTTAACCTGATGTGGTTATTTAATGTTATAAGGTTTGATTGTATCTCATCAGGACGCCTATTTTTAACTACTACTCTTTCTGTTTTTTGGCAATCCGGCAAAAAATAAATTATTAGTCTATAATGAGGACTAAATAAGCTTTCTATATTTGGCCCTCATTTGTATCAATTACTGTTATGAGGAAAGAAAGAATATTACTACTATTACTTTTTTGCATTTTTCATTTTGGAATACAGGCGCAGACTAAACAAGTAACCCATCAGAGTCTATATTGGATACGGTACTACAACCAGTTAGTCATTAATGAAAAATGGACATGGCAAAATGAATTTGACAATAGAAGATTTTTTAAAGGCAATCAGCAGCATCATTTTATAGCACATTCCAGGTTGCATTATAAAATTCTGAAAAACGTTGAAGTCGCTTTCGGATTGACTTATTCCCGTCAAAGTCCCCAAGACCCCAATTCTACATCTGATTTGGTGGTACCTGAAATCAGACCTGCACAGGAAGTCAATTATAGTAATCCCATTACTAAAAGACTTACCCTTCAACACCGGATTAGAATTGATGAAAGATTTATTCATAAAAATGATGGCCAGGTGCTTTTAGCCGGTTACAACTTTAATTTTAGATTTAGATACAGAATTCTGGCAAGCTATAAATTAAATAAAGAAGAAGCGAAAATGGCGACCACCATAAAATTGGCAAATGAATTAATGGTTAATGCCGGTAAGATCATTGTTTATAACCATTTCGACCAAAACAGAATTTATTTAGCCCTTGAACAGGGTTTGAATAAAAATTTTTCAGTTGAGTTGGGTTACCTGCGCTGGTATCAGCAAAGAGCAACCGGGTATCAATTTTTTGACAGAGAAATTATCCGGTTAACAATTTATCATAAAATCAAACTATAAATAGTGAGATGAATATTTATCGGGAATAGTATCCTATGTTAATCCAGGCAAAAAAAGCAGGCACCTGAAAAAGGAACACATTTTATGAATGAAATGAGAATGATTTTTGATCTAATAAATTTGTGATTTGTTTAAAGCAAGGATTGAGGGTGACTGGGGCCCACGGCGCAAACCAAATATTTTATAAAAAATTGATATCTGTTGTGAGCTACAATGTGTATGTTATAGAATTATCAAAGCGGGTCTTTACAGAAAGTGCCAGGTTTCGTAATGCAAATCCGCAGTTTAATGGTGTCCTGGAATGCCTTTACGTTGGTATGACAAGCAAAACACCTAAAGAACGATTTGTACAGCATAAGACCGGCTTTAGAAATAAGAACGGACACAAAATTTCATCCGCTATTGTTCAAAAATATGGCGCCTATCTGCGCCCAAGTTTATACGATCATATAAACTTAAAATCAATGACCAGGACAGAAGCACTAAAGATGGAGGAGAAGCTGGCATTAGAATTACGGCGAAAAGGATATGCAGTATGGTTTAATTAATAAATAAAAAAATGAAGAATAATATTTCTGTTCGGCGGATTGTTCCGAATATTTATTCCAATGACCTGGAAAAAAGCAAACAATTTTATATTGAGTTTTTAGCAATGGACCTGGTAATGGATATGGGGTGGATCCTGACTTTTGCTTCAAAGGACAATCCAACTGCACAAATAAGCATTTTGCAATATGATAAAAAAGATAATTTGGATAACGGAGCCATTTTCTTGTCTGTCGAGGTGTCTGACATAGACGAACTCTACGCAAAAGCGATAAGATACAAATGCGAAATTGTATATCCGGTTACAGACGAGCCCTGGGGAGTAAGACGTTTTTTTGTAAAAGATCCAAATGGAGCTACTATAAATTTACTGGCACATAGAAGTAAAGATTAAATGAATTTATTAAATAACCGGCCAATGATGGACACCCTGATATATTAATATGTCCCATTTTTTCAAAGCAGGATGAATTGATCTTTGTTAACTTCGGCACTTGCCTGGTTACTTATTCTGAACGTAAAGCCAAAATGAATATGAAAATTAATATTTCTTTTATACTTTTCTTATTGCTGATCTTTTCCCATTCACTCTATGCTCAATCAAATCTAAAAAGCAGGGTAATTATTTTGAGTGATATTGAAGCTGAGCCCGACGATACACAATCTTTTGTACGCTTACTTTTGTATTCCAATGTTGTTGATATAAAAGGATTAATTGCCACTACCTCTGTTTGGCATAAAACCAGGGTGGATCCTGAATCCATAAAAAAAATAATTCATGCCTATGGGAAAGTGCAACCTAATTTGCTAAAGCATGAGGAAGGTTTTCCGGATGCTGAATCTTTATTGCTGCTGGTAAAGCAGGGCCTGCCCAAATATGGAATGGAGGGAGTTGGCAACGGGAAAGATTCACAGGGGTCTGACTGGATTATAAAAGTATTGGAGGAAAAAGATGAGCGTCCGTTGTGGATATCTGTTTGGGGTGGAGCAAATACACTGGCCCAGGCGCTTGAAAAAATCAGGAAAACAAAAACAGCAGGCGAAGCTAAAAGGCTAATGGCAAAACTCAGAGTATATACCATTTCTGACCAGGATGACAGTGGTATCTGGATCAGGAATAACTTCCCGGGTTTATTCTACATTGTTAGCCCTGGCGATGATTACGGTACGGCAACATGGAGTGCTATAAATAGTTTTGTAAAAGGAATTAATAATGAAACAATCAGCAATAGCTGGATAGCACAAAATATTCAGCAAGGTCATGGCCCGCTTGGTGCCGAATATCCGGATGTAGCCTGGGGAACAGAAGGTGATACGCCATCGTGGTTGAATTTAATACCAAACGGACTGAATGAACCAGAGCATCCTGAATGGGGCGGATGGGGCGGCCGTTACGAATTGTATAAACCAGATTTCGCTACGCTTAAAAAAGGAAGTTCGGGTGTTCCGTTTGAACCCGAGACCAGGGAGATCTGGACAAATGCAACAGATAGTTATACGCCTTATGTTTCTGGCGAATACGGACGTGCATTTCGAAAAGACAGTATTTCCTTTACCAATAATAAAGTTTCTTTATGGCGCTGGAGGGATGATTTTCAAAATGATTTTGCCGCCCGGATGGATTGGTGTACAAAATCATTCCTGGAGGCCAATCATCCGCCAGTTCCGGTATTAAGCCACCCTGAGCAGCTTACCGTAAAATCAGGAGCAGAATTTATTTTGGATGCCTACAGCTCTACCGACCCTGACGGAGATAATCTCAGTTTTCATTGGTATAATTATCCGGAAGCCGGAACTTATAAAAAAATGATCAATACTTCTGCTGAAAATGTTCATGAAGTTTATGTGGTTGCACCCGAGGTACAACAAAAAGAAACCATCCATTTTATTGTGAAAGTTTCAGATAAGGGTGTGCCATCCTTATCGAGATACAAAAGAGTAATTGTAAATGTGGTGCCAAAGCAATAATTTTCAATATTTTTTAAGATCAATAATTGGCTGTTTGCCTGTTATAATGTTTTTCTGCAAGGCAAATGACCCTATTCAGACGAAAACTTCCTGCCATTTCATTCCGCAAATATGAACATAGAAATGAGCAATCCCGCCCGATGGCTTGATCAACCGGGATGATTATTATCATGGACATAATAAGTGGCTGTAAACAATGAAAAATAAACACATGAAAACTAATATGGTTAAACTTATTTTAATAACAACTATGCTTGCAGGGTATCTATTAATTTCCTGTAAAGGATCTTCATCCAAACAGAGCCCGGCCAACCGGGAATCCGCCACTCTGAAGGACACAAGTTTAAATAATGATACAATAGTATATCAAACGGACAATTTGATTATTCGCAGACTGTCTGAACACGTTTACCAGCATATTTCTTTTTTAAATACAAATGATTTCGGAAGAGTTTCCTGCAACGGCATGGTGGTCGTCAATCAAAATGAAGCGGTTGTTTTTGATTCACCCGCAGACAATGTAAGTGCAGGCGAATTGATAAAATTTGCTGATAAAATTAAAGCCAGGATAAAGGCTGTCATCCCAACTCATTTTCATGAAGACTGTGTAGGTGGTTTAGAAATCTTTAGGAAACATAACATTCCGGGTTATGCATCCGGCCAAACCATTGAATTGCTGAAAAATAAAAAGAACAGGTTTGCAAAAGAATTAACAGGATTTAATGATAGTCTTACGATGGAGGTAGGAAATAAAAAAGTATACAGTTCTTATTTCGGAGAAGGTCATACTAAAGATAATATTATTGGATACTTCCCCGATGACAAGGCGGTTTTTGGCGGATGCCTGGTCAAGGAAGGGGGGGCAAAGAAGGGGAATCTGGAAGATGCCAATATAGGGGCATGGCCCGGGACAGTCAGTAAACTCAAACAAAAATATCCCGGAGTTCAGATTGTAATACCCGGGCATGGAAAACCGGGTGGCTCCGAATTGTATGATTATACTATAAAACTATTTGAATAAAAAGGGAGGGACAGTTTTTAAATCAGTGGGCGGTTTTTGCATTACCGCTACTACAGGGATTGGTAATTGAAACTGAAAGAGTGTCGTATATTTATTTAGTAGCATCATGGCTAAAGCAACCACCAGTAAGAACCTACAGACAAAACCAAAAGAAAGGTGAGATGGCAGTACAAGAATGTACATATGTAATATATGGGGTTAGCAAAGGGCTTGGAAAAGCTATACTAAAATTTTTGCCTGGTAAAAATGATAAAGTGTTTGGAATATCCCGGACAAAGCCTGCCTATTTGCATGAATTGACGAATAATAATATTTGGATACAGGCCGATTTGTCAAAACCTCAGCAGGCATCACAGATAATTAAAGAAGTGATAGGCGAAGAAAAAATTGATTATTTGATTTATAATGTTGGCATCTGGGAGAAAACCGGCTTTACAGCAAACTATGACTTTGAGCAGATAGAAACCGATGAAATAGAAGAAATAATAAATACAAATATCACTTCTTCCATTTTATCAATTAAATCCTTATTACCCAACCTGAGGCTCTCCGGGAACGGAAAGATAATTTTTATTGGCTCTACCCTGGGACTTGAGAACCATAACAAAAAAGAAATAGTTTTTTCAGCTGCCAAATTTGCTATAAGAGGCATTGTCCATTCTCTAAGAATTCATTTGCGACAACAAAGTATAGGCGTAACAGTAATTAATCTGGGAGATTTAGCTACGCAATACGAGTATGAAGAAGGAACAGAAATTGTAAGGGAAAAACATAATGGCGGATTAATCCCGCTTGCGGACGTTCTGGGCGCATTAAGATTTATTATTGGTACTACTAATGCTTCTTGTGTAAAAGAAATTAATATGCCATCAATGAAAGATACGGATATATGAAATCCGGATGTATGCGAAGCAGGCATATTTATTAGTTAGCGTTTATACTGTTCATAAATATTTTTATTGATTGGCCACTTAAAAATGCATAACCATGGAAATGAGGAAGCTCATTGATAATAGAGATTACAATGGCATTAAACAGGCAATTGAAGATAACCCGGAACTTGCCAATGAAGGTATTCCATACGATGATATGAACAGCACGAAAGCACACCCGCTGCACCGGATTTGTGACGGGGTGTTTTCTAAAAGGTATACTGACGGGGAAGCTGTACTTATGGCAAAGATATTTTTGGAGAATGGCGCAAAGGTAGATGGCAGCAGCCTGGCAGAAAAGCAGGATACGCCGCTAGTTGCCGCAGCAAGTTTACATGCAGACGAAGTCGCTATTTTGTATATAAAAAACGGCGCTTCTATAAATCATGCAGGATGTCATGGAGGCACTGCATTGCATTGGGCTGCCTGGTGCGGAAGAGATAATCTTGTCAGAATACTTCTAAAGAATGGGGCCGAAATTAACAGGCGATGCATAGACTTTGAGGCTACGCCACTTTTCTGGGCTGTTCATGGATTAAAGAAAGGAGATAAAAATAATGTTCATAACCAGCTTGAATGTGCCAGGATCCTGATTCAATCCGGGGCAGATAAGGATATTCCAAACAAGGAAGGAAGAACGGTTTTTGATTTGCTGAATAAAGAAGAGCTGGAAATAGTAGAATTATTAAAAAGGTAATAAATGAAAACTAAATACTACTTCATACAAATTCCTCAGACAGGTTTATTGGATAAATAATTTCTGTGTAAACTTTTTATTGCCATCAATCAGCGTAACATAATAAATACCTGTACTCATTTTACTCATGAAGGGGATATTTTGATTTAATGCAGGGTCATTGGTGCGGTACGATTTATGGAAGAGAGCTTGCCCCTGCGAATTGTGTAGCATAACAATGACGGATTTATTTTCTACACCTTTTTTATTTATAAAAATGGAATTAGCTGAAGGATTGAAAAAAGCTGTAAAAGATCCGGCAACCTGGTTGTTCAATACAGAAACAATTTTAGAAAAAGAGATCTTACCATCCATGTCCGTTTGCCTGAGCCGGTAATAAACAACACCCGTTACATTTTTATCATCTGTGAAACTATAGTTGCTCAGCGAATTTGTATTGCCGGTGGCAATAATTTCCCCTATGCCCGTAAAATTAACACCGTTCAGGCTACGCTCTACAGTATAGTATTGATTGTTTATCTCAGATGCAGTTTCCCATTGTATTAATGTGCCGGATAGACCTGGAGCTGCTTTAAAAGATAGGAGATTGACCGGCAAAATAAAAAAACCTTCTCCGCTGAACGCATAATTCTGAGGTAGATTTAGGATGCCCGTAGAAGAAGATAAGGTATTGGTTCCTGAATTTACCACATTGTAGGCGGCAAGAGATGATCCATCATACCGTTGAGCATAAATACTGTTTTTATTCCCAATTACATCTGCATTAGTGAATTGGTAGCTTACATCATAATTAATGGCATGAAAACCTCCCGCATTCAGAGTCCAGTACCTGGAAATATGATCCTGGGCAATAAAGGCAGGATGCACGGCATCTGTAACATTAACCGAAATAAAATTACCGATTCCAAAAAGGGCGGTGTTCAGCCTAAAAGTAAAAGGTGAATATTCATCGTTATCTCCAATAGGATAGGTAAATGTGCTGATGCTGTTAAAATTTTTCCTCAACATTCCTGTGCCATCAGCCTGGATGTAATTGCTGATACCCGGGGTGCCGGCAACTGAACTGGCTACATCCATGATCAGCGTATTGGTGCCAAGAATAATCTTTCCGGCAACCAGGTTCAGAATATTTGTGATCTTATTATTATTGTTATTGAGCGTAATATTATTTGCGGATTTATTTATTGTAAGATCATAAAAATTAGTTGCATTGGTTCCCCCGATTATTTGGGAAGATGCATTATAAAAAATGGTTGTTCCCGCACTTGTAGAAAAAACTGTATTGGGCGCATTGTTGGTCCAATCCTTTGTGATGGAAAGGGTGCCCTGGTTGTTTATTGTTCCGCTTGTGGTGTTAGTTTGATTAATAAAACTGGCATCGCAGGTTACCGTAATGCCTGAACTTATCGTTATAGCTTCGCTATTGTAAACCGTTACTTGTGCCATGATAGTTTCTGAAATTCCTAATATGCACAACAACAGGATCCATATCTTGATAGAGATCTTATTCATATCCTGATTTTTATTTATACACGGATACTAATATCCAGCGTGAATCAATACTGCTATAGATCAGCATGGCACAACCATTCTTTTGTATGCCTGCATTTGAATTATTGGAACATATGATCTGGTTGGCTGCGGTTGAGGAGGTTTGATCCTCTATGGTCATATTGGAATTGGTTCTGTTAAAAAGGACAACGATTTTGCCATTGACCCCACCGGCTATCCCCGAAATTTTAAATCCTGAAGTTGGACCGGTAATTCGAACAAAGCTGCTGGTCCCTATATTGATATTATCATTGTCGCCATTTACCGCAGTATAGGAACTGATACGCATAGCAACATCCCCGTTAACATCGAGTTTTGTAGCTGGTGTGGCGGCATTAATACCCAAGCCCTGGGAAAACAAAGAATGTGAAGCAACGGAAATAATGATAATGAATATCAAGCGCAGGACTATATTGAAAGTAACGTACATCGGTTTCATAGATTTACGAGTTTGTATGTATTAAGGGTGTAAGAGTTTATTCCAAAATGAACTAAGTGTTTACACGTAAAATAAACCTTTATCTGTTGAAAAAATTGTATAATGAAGAAGGTAATTTGATTTAATTAGTATTCTTACGATTAGCAAAAGGTATTAACCCGATTAAGTACATGCATGGAGTCGGCCACCGATATTAATCAGATAAGTACTTTAGAAAAGTAGACGCAACTTTCGTTTAGCAAAGGTTGTAACGGTGTAAATCAGCTTTGCTGAAATTTTAGAAAGGAGTTTGTTTGGAAAATTTGAGGGATATTATCGGGTAAGATTATTCCAGATCATCTCATATACTTCAGTAGCTGCTATTTGCTGGTCTTTTATTTGGTCAGTGATCAAAACGGGATGAAATTTTTTTTCAGTATACCAATCTTCCATGTGAACCTTTTACTAAGTCCGCATTGAGTGGAATGACATCCATCACATAGCGAAGGGCCAGCTTTTTTCTTAATAATTTATAACCGGCCCTTGCTTTGGAGGTCATGAATAATTCTACCGGATCATAACCCGGCTTCTTATGTATGTCAACCACCCGGGCATAATCCGGGGCCTTTGCATCATCAACCCAGAAATAATACGTAAACCAACTTTTCTCGTTGGCTACTACTACCAGGTCGCCTGATCTTTCATGATCCAAATAGTATTGACCTTGTTCCGTTTTGTTTAATACCATTCCTACTCCCGGTATTTTTTCAATGGTTTCCCGAACAATTGAAGTGACAGAGGGATCATTAATATAAATATGCGCTACCTGGTGATCGGCAACGGCAAATGCCTTTGAAGCTCCGGGATCGAGTAATTCTAATCCGCGTTCTGTTCTTATTCCCAATAATCCCATTTTCCGGAGTTCCCTGTTTAAATGAACGGGGTTATTGACCGGGGTAATGCCATATTCCGATAATAATATTATCCTGGCGCCTTTTGCTTTATAATAATTAACCAGTTGTTCTACGATCTTGTCAATCTCTTGCAAATCCTTATTGATAACAGAAAGGTCCTGACCAAATTTTTGTAAACAATAATCCAGGTGTGGTAAATAGATAAGGGTCAGCGTGGGGTCATACTTTTTATCTGTATACAATGACGCATCAGCTATCCATTGAGTTGATGTTTTGTCTGTGGCTGGTCCCCAAAATTTAAATAAAGGAAATTGTCCCAATTCATTTTGTAATTCATCTCTCAACCCGGCCGGATGAGAATAACAATCAGGTAGCTTTCGGCCATCAGCCAGGTAGTTGGGCCTGGGGGTTACGGAATAATCAACCTCCGAATACATATTGTACCACCAGAACATATTGGAACATGTAAATGATGGATCTTCTTTTTTTGCTCTTTCCCATATTTTTTCCGACCCCACTAATTTATTCGATTGCTTCCAGAATTTGATTTCACAATCCTCCCTGTCGTACCAGCCATTTCCAACTATGCCATGTTCGGCAGGCCATTTACCGGTAACAAAAGTAGATTGTACAGATGTTGTAACGCCGGGTAGCATGGGTGTTATCGTATTCAGTCCTTTTTCCGCAATATATTTTTTTAGAAATGGAGTATGCTCATTGATAATAGAGGAGGATAAGCCAACGATATCGATAACAACAGTTTTATGCACAATATTCTTTTTATTTAGCTGAAATTAAATCTTCACCCAATTAATTAGTTGACAATAACAATGCATTCACCCATTCCATTTCACGAATGACAGACTCGGTTATGGGTAGTTTTAATTCATTGGGTAATACTTCCCAGGTATAGGTTTCAATTTCCAGGTGTCTTGTAAAAGGTTCATTCATCTGTAAGTCCAATACAGCAACTATATCTTTTTGCGTTGACTGCAATACACCATAATTTTCTACAAATAAAGGAACGTGAAAATGAGAACGCCATTCCTTCGTTAATGGATCATTGGCCTGCAGTATCGCTTCGGGCAGGTCAGGATATTTTTTTAAAAGCCCGTCTTTTTGTAATGCAATAACCTGGTGCAAATAGGTGGACTCATTAAATTGTTGAAATTCTTTTATAACCGGTCTTCTTTCTACTCCTGCCGGGGGAAAGGTGGATTTAAGGGCAGCGCTGATCTGAATTTTCCCTGTACGAATTCCTTTTTGTTTTAATAAACGGATTATCTTTTCATGATCCTCATACCCAACAGCAAAATGACATATATCGTAACACAACTGCACATGCTCTGTTATGGCTTTGAAAGCTTTTTCATCTGATAATCCAAATCGCTCTTTCAATAAAACAGTCCCTGATGGCAACAGCCATTTTTCATACCAGTCAATAAATTCAATTCCTGATTCCAGCAATCCATCTGGTTCCGGTTCTATATCAATATGAATGGACTTACCGGTTTTTTGTTTGATGTTAATTAATTCAACGACCACATCCAGTATATGAGCCGTAGTGACCTTATATACATCATCCAATTTTTCTGGTTGATGCCAGTGCCGGTAGGTAAGCGGTGAAGTTGAAATACCTCCATCCATTCCATCGGGTAATAATTTTGAAAGGATCTCTGCCAGGCGAATGGTATAGTCTACTCTTTCGCTACTCATCCAGTCCGGAGCATGCACCTTATCTTTTACAACAGTTTGGTGAAAGCTGCCGTAAGGGAAACCATTCATAGTAAAGACATAGCAATCGTTTTCAATAAGCCATTTCTGAAAAACGTCCAGGTTATCGTCCTGGTTGATTTGAAGGCTGGCAATATGAGATAACCGCAACCCGATTCCAAAAGAATGACCGGGACATACCTTTTTTTTTATTACAGGAATATAATTTTGTAATTGTTTAAAATGTTCTTCCCAGTTTTCCCCGGGATGAATATTTGTGCAATACGTTAGTTGTCCGTACCGGGTATCCATGCCATTCTTTTTTTATTGATCCACTCGCTCGATTTTTTTAAAAGAGATATATCCAGTTCATGCACTTCTTCACCCTGCCCGATCGATGTCAACAGCATAATGGTTAACCGACCACCCAGGTGTTCACGGAATTCATTCATGCCTTCTATAAGTAAGCTCTTTTCATTTTCTATTTTCATCTCAGGGTGTGTGATCTCAAATCCCAGGGTATTCATCAAATCCATAATCCTTGTAGATATCTTTCTCGGATATTTTACCTGATAAATAGGAATAAACGCTATCCAATATGATACCCATAGCTACCGCTTCACCATGAAATACTGAAAAGTCAGTAAGCTGTTCCAGTTTATGAGCACTCCAATGTCCAAAATCCAGGGGACGGGAGGACCCGGTTTCAAAGGGATCATGGCCTGCAATGTGCTGGAGGTGTAATTCCGCACACCGTTTAACCAGGTATTTCATGGATGGCATATCGCGTTGGGCAAGCAGAGACGCCTTATCTTCTAACCATTCAAAAAAAGATGAATCCTTGATCAGGGCTACTTTTATTGCTTCAGAAATTCCGGATCGCCAGTGTCTTTCATTTAATGTGGTTAGAAAATGAAAATCGTTGAACACAGCTGCCGGAGGGGCAAAAGTGCCAAGGAAGTTTTTCTTTCCAAAAAAATTGATACCATTCTTCACACCAATTCCTGAATCGTTTTGAGAGAGTACAGTTGTAGGAATCCGGATATGCCGGATTCCCCGGTGAGATACGGCTGCTGCATATCCGGCTATATCAAGCAAAGCTCCTCCACCAATAGCTACAATGTATGAATGCCGGTCAATGCCATATTGATTTACTGCATTTACTATTTTATCAAAGGCGGCTTCATCATTTTTTGATTGTTCTCCCCCGGGAATCATCAACATTTCGCCTGCCAGGGAATATGAAGGAACAGAAGTTAAATAAAGTTTTATTTGCTCTTGTAACCCGGGATGATGCTCAACAAATCCCTGGTCTATGATGAACAATAGTTTTTTCTTATTATCAGTTAGTTGAGAGCTTAAAAAATCGCGGAACAGGAGATTGGCTGTATCAAATAAATGCTCAGTAAAGAAAACCTTGTAATCAAACTTCACCTGGAATGACTGTTGCAAATAATCCATAACTGACCTCGGAACTTTTATAAGAAAAAAGGGTTTAAAATTTGGTGAACCTATAAAAAAAAGCGGGAGCTAACAAGCTATCCTGCGAAATTAAGCATTGGTTTGTATTGAAGTCCATTCAGGTAACTGCAAACATTTTTGCAAATAATATGGACAAGGGCAGCAGGCATAAAATAACCAGGGCCCATCCTATAGCACCAAAAGCTGCCGCCCAGGCTGCATTCATCAGGATGACGGCCAGTACACCTGCTTTTACTGACTGGCGGATATTATTTGCGGACGGGTTGTTGATGGCCTTACCCAAAGGAAACCCAATCATAAATCCAAATAATAATATAAATCCTCCTGCATATAATAATTCTCCCTTTGTATAGGCAAACCAACTGATAGCTGCCAGTACAACGTAATAGAAGATAGCAGCTATAAATAAAGTTTTCTTTTTTCCGCCATGAACTTCATCACGGCTGATCATTGTTATAGCTCCTATATAAATTACCGGGAATATGCCAAGCCAGCCGTATTGGGAGATGGTGGCCGGAACAATACTCATTCCTAATAATAAATTTAATCCACGGCATAGCCCCATGTTTACGGGTCCAAGAAATTCCTGGTGCTTTCCCCACTTATCATAAACCAATGCTAACGCTGCAATAATAATTGCTAAAATAGCAGGTAAAGAAAATAACCCTTCCTTGTGAACAAATGAGGCGGAAGCAATAGCCATTACAAACAAAAACAGGGCAAACACAATAGCCGTTTTTTTGCTTACAATTCCGCTGGGAATGGGTCGCTCCGGCCTTTCAATTTTATCGATCTCTGCATCAAAAACATCATTAAAAACCACACCACCGCCATACAATCCGATAGTTGACAATATCAATAACAAAACAGGCCACAAAAAATACCCGTTTGATTCAAAATAAAGAGGAAACCCGGCAATGATTATTCCTGCGAGTATATCTGAAATGGCGGTGACAATGTTAGCAGGACGCATCAGGCGTAGCAGACCGGTGAGTTTTCGCAACGTTTGTAATTTATCGTATGATGATCGAATCCTTGTCCATTCTTGGTTGTTGTCCACCTCTCAAAATTGAATTGCCTTCAAACTTCTGGCTTTGATCGATGTCTTTCAGGCCGGCAAGATCCTCCTGGTTGATTTGATTGCTCTGTCCGAAAGCTGTGATCGCATTCTGATAAGTAACTAATTGTATGGCCTCGTCCGGAATGCCTTTTTCCTTCATTAGCACAGCTGTTTTAGGCACAGCCAATGGATCGCTTATTCCCCAATCCGCTGCCGAATTGATCATGATCCTTTCAGTGCCATATTTTTTCACAATTTCTACCATGCGTTCATTTCCCATTTTTGTAAAGGGATAAATAGTAAAGGCAGCCCAAAATCCACGGTCGAGCACTTCCTTTACCGTTTCTTCATTATTGTGATCAACGATCACCATATAAGGATCAAGGCCGTGCTCCACAGCAATATCCATGCTTCGGGTAGTCCCTCTTTTTTTATCACGGTGCGGGGTATGGATCTGAACCGGTAATTCTGCCGACTTTGCCAGCTCCAGTTGCATCCGGTAATATTTTTCCTCTGCCGGGGTCTGATCATCAAAACCTATTTCCCCAATACCCACTACTCCTTCCTTATAAATAAAGAGCGGCAATATTTCCATAACCTGTTCTGCCAGGGCTTCGTTATTAGCTTCCCTTGAGTTGAGGCCAATAGTACAATAATGTTTGATGCCATACTGTGATGCCCGGAATCGTTCCCATCCAATCAGGCTGCTGTAGTAATCACGGAATGTTGCTACTCCCGTCCGGGGCTGGCCAAGCCAGAAGGCAGGTTCAATCAATCCTACTATACCTGCATCGGCCATTGCCTGGTAATCATCTGTGGTTCGGGAGGTCATATGCACATGCGGATCAAAAAACTTCATTCCTTTTATTTTATCCAGCAATACCGGAATTTGATTTCCCGGCTGAAGATCTTTTTCGGTGATATTATTGCAACACATAGGTAGTGGTTTAATTATTTATTCCGGTAATGCATCCGGCTTATCCGGGTTGAAAACTGGTCTTTTTTGCAAGCAGATTCCAGGTTAGTTTCCCGGAATCAATTTTGGATTTTAATGAATCGTTTTGATATAATAATGTTTTAGCGGCCGGGTAATCGCTGTCGTTACATGCTAATGCTGCGGCCTCTTGTTCAATAGGGTCATCTGAATAATATATACGGCGGATGCCGGGGAAAATACTTTCATCTATAAATTTTCCAACACAACGCCACAATTGAGGATTTACATTTCTGGATGCCGCCCAGCGTTCATTGGCATAATCAGAGAGCATCTGCGCCAGCTCTGGGTTTGCTCTTTCATCAAGTCCGATAATTTGGTGAATGGGCTTTTCGGTAAAAAAAGCTTTCATCACAAGTTGGTTCCAGGCGGATTCACTTAAATGTTCCGATGGATAGGGGTTATTGCAAATGATGGCTTCCAGAGCAACCCCGATATTGGTCCGGATTCCTTCGGCACAGCGGTTGCGCCACATTTCTGGATAGCTTAATACCGGTAAAGAGGAATAAAGGGCTACGAGTTCATTCATTTCTGCTGCCTGGAATAAAGTTTCAATGCTCTGGAAATAACTTTCTTTTTTGCTGGCATCCATATGAAGTAAAAGCCAGACCCTGCACAGCCGGTCAATAGACCAACCATTGATCGAAAAATGAGGACGGGCCAGGGATAGGGACCCGGCTTGTTCTTTTGTATAATGAACCAGGGCCCTGCCGGTTTTTCGCGGCATGCTGACAAAAGCAATATTCAGTTGATGAGTGGATTGATTTTCCAGAACACATTTTTCCGCCAGCCAGCCCCATGCCCCCGGAGAAAGATTGTCCCGGATGATGGAGGTAAATATAAACCTGGTTTCCTTTATGTTTTCAATTTGATTTGGATTCATAATAGCCGGCTTTTCTTCGATCATTCAAAATACAATCATATATGACCGAAACATAATTTCTTAGCGAAATTAATCCTAATCAGCGGATTCGCAAATCAGGCAGGTATAGCCGATAGTGGAGATCCTGGTAACAACTCAATTATTATTCAGCAAGACCGTAAAAAGGATCAAAATTTGATTTGTTTTTATTGTACAGTTCATGTTAGCGATCGTTGCTTTTGTTTTTAATGGTCATTTCAAAAAGTTTTGGATACTCAACCACCAGTCCTTGTTCGTCAATTTTTATGTCTGCTTTAAAACTTTTGTCGTAATTCTCGTAAACGTAGTGGTCGGCTGCAATTCTTGTATAAATCTGTTTAACCGGTTTAGTATTTTTTTCAAGAATATCGAAATAAAATACATCTATTACCTGTCGCTGGTTGTCTTTTAGTTGCAGTCGGTTAATAGGTAATGTATTTGTAAAAGGCGTTAGTGAAATATCAACATCAAAAATGCCTTTTAATACATTATATGGTTTATCATTCAAAAACCATATTCCATCTTTCTTTTCTAAAGTCGTTAATTCAATTGAATGATCCAACTGTGTCTTTAAAGTTAGAAATGTTGTTTCCCAATTTTCATTCGTCTTCAAGTGATATTCCACTTTATAAATTTGAACTCCATAATTTCCGATAATTGTAGAATTTATTTCATGTCCGTCAATGCTCTCTGCCAGGAGACAATTCTCTATTGAATGATATAATTTCCCTGTCCAAATTACATTTGTCTGCATATAGGATGGGTTTGCAACCGCTACAAGCAGGTTCACTCTTATAAAATGTGATCTTAATAAAGAGTCGGTTTATGTATCTAATAACTCAAAATGAGAAATAAAATTTTTGTTCGTGCTCCAATTGGCTTTTATTTCTTCAATCCCACTTTATGCCCGCTCATGGCAAAATATAAAATAAATAAATAGCATGGAACCATGATCCAGTAAGCCTGTTGCAAACCGATATATTCACCAAGGGATGCCCAGAGTTTTGGCATAACGGCACCACCCGCAATGCCCACGATCAATAAAGCGGATGCAGCTTTGGTAAATTTGCCTAATCCATTAATGGCTAACGGCCAGATAGCAGGCCATACCAGGGCGTTGGCAAAACCAAGAATGGCAATAAAAAAGACAGAAACAAATCCGGTAGTAAAAATGGCACCCAATGAAAATACTATTCCCAGTATCGCCGAAAATTTTAATGCGGTGGATTGTGATAAATATTTGGGTATGGTAAAAATACCGATAAGGTAACCAACAAGCATGCCGGTCATAGTATATGTAGTAAAATTTTTTGCTATATCCAGGCTTATTCCTAATGAATTGCCATATAATTGAATAGTATCCCCGGCCAGCACCTCTACTCCCACATAAAGAAATAAGGTAATAAAACCCAGCCATAAATAGGGATAGTCGAAAATGCTTTTACGGTTTACCGTTGTGGATTCAATGGTTTCATCTTCCCCTTCCGCTTTTATTTCAGGCAAAGAAGAAAAATAAACAAACACGGCCAAGTGCAACCAGCACAACGGCTATAATGATATAGGGCAGAACAACTTTTGAAGCCAGGTTATCCAGAGCAATCGCCTTTTGTGAGGCATCCATTGTTATTAAACTTTCCTGCAGGCTATCTGCATTATTCAGCATGATGGCGCCCATAATTAAAGGTGCAATGGCTCCGGCTCCTTTATTACAAATACCCATAATGCTGATACGCTTGGCGGCACTTTCAATAGGGCCCAGAATAGTAACATAGGGATTACAGGCTGTTTGTAACAAGGCCAGGCCGGTTCCAATTACAAATAAACCAGTCAGGAAAATATTATAAGTTCTGCTTTCTGCGGCTGGTATAAAAATCAATGCTCCTGCGGCCATACACAAAAGACCCAGCACCATTCCTTTTTTAAAGCCTGTTTTCTTCAAAACCCAGGATGATGGGAATGCCATAACCGCATAAGATATGTAAAAGGCAAAGGTTACCAGCATAGCTTCTGCTGTGGTTAATTCACATGCAATTTTCAAATAGGGGATTAGTGTGCCATTGGCCCAGGTAACAAAACCAAAAACGAAAAATAATGCCCCGATAATCAGCATGGGCATAAAATAATTTTGCCTGGTCTGTGCGGCCGCGGGTATTGACAGTGATTGTTGCATGCTTTTTTTTTGTGTATTAAAAATAGTCTTTTATCGTTTTGGATAATGTCCTTGCGTATTTATGTCAGGATGATATAAAGGGGTATGATACAGAATGAATACCCTGCATGAAAATAGACCATTCCCATTTGAATCAAAGGGGCAACCGTTTGCATAAATTAATTTTTGCTTCAGGCGGCAGGATTGATATAGTTAACTTTACCGGATGTTTTTACGGCTTCTTTTTTATTTCATGATTTCAGTAATTGCTGCTTGTTTCTATTCTTGTAATAACGAAGAACAGGATAAAATGACTGAAATAACCAACCAGGACTCACTTCATTCCTGCATGGCTGTTCCTGCTCGTTTTGTCCGCGATACAAACACATTTATTCAGAGCAGGAGTGATACGTCTACTGCGGGTATGAAATTAATACCAGCAGCTGAGTTTTTGATGGGTGGAGATAACGACCAGGCAAGTAAAGATGAATATCCCAAACACCAGGTTCGTGTAAATTCTTTTTGGATGGATGAAACAGAAGTAACAAATGCCCAGTTTCAAAAATTTGTTGAAGCCACCGGATATATAACTACTGCAGAACAAAAACCTGATTGGGAAGAATTGAAAAAAGATGTACCTGCCGGTACCCCAAAACCACCGGATAGTGTGATGGTTGCTGCTTCACTTGTTTTTAGGCAATCAGGAGGTCCGGTTGATCTGCATGATTTCAACCAATGGTGGAGTTGGGTGCCTGGCGCCAGTTGGAAGCATCCGCAAGGCCCGGCAAGCGATATAAAAGGAAAAGAAAATTATCCCGTAGTGCAGGTAAGCTGGTTTGATGCAATGGCCTATTGCAAATGGGCTGGTAAAAGATTACCAACAGAAGCTGAATGGGAGTTGGCCGCCAGGGGCGGGTTGATCAATAATATTTATCCATGGGGAAATGAACATATAAGTAAAGGAAAATCCAAAGCAAATAGCTGGGAAGGTAAGTTTCCTTATGAAAATGAAAAAAAAGATGGATACACCAGGGTGGCGCCGGTTAAGTCATTTGCCGCCAACGGGCATGGTTTATATGATATGGCCGGCAATGTTTGGGAATGGTGCAGCGATTGGTATGATGCCGGGTATTATCAATCATCCGGGAAAAACAATCCCGCTGGTCCCGGGAAAAGTTTTGATCCTGAAGATCCATATACTCCCAAAAAAAGTTTGAGGGGCGGAAGCTTTTTATGCAATGATAGTTATTGCAGTGGTTACCGGGTAGCAAGGAGAATGAAAAGTAGTCCCGACACAGGATTGGAGCATACCGGCTTTCGTTGTGTAAAAGATGCAGCACCTTAATACGCTACAATAAAAAATACAATTTTGAATTATTCTTCTTTCAATTAACCTGCAGGTAAATACGAACTCTTCAGGCAACTCGCTACCGAATACTCCTGGCTATTACATTTTTAAGGGCATACACCTATTAAAAAATGGTTTGCCATGCGTGGTTGATATCATAAGATTATAAATAAAAAAAAAGCAGTATTTAAAACAACCGTTTGCACATCACTGCAACCTGATATTATTCTAATTTCATCCCTTTACGAAATTACAGGTCAACCGTAATAGGTTATATGAAGAATACCTCAGCATATTATTTTTTTCTCCAGGCAATCATGGTCATCATAATTTTATTATGTGCTTTATGGTCCTGCGGTCAGCCGGTGACAAGTAAAAAACTTCCCAATATTATTTACATCTATGCCGATGATCTGGGTTTTGGCGAATTGGGATGTTACGGCCAGCAAAAAATAAAAACACCTCATCTTGACCAAATGGCGAAAGAAGGAATGAGGTTTACACAACATTATGCCAGTGCCCCGGTTTGTGCCCCTTCAAGAGCAATGCTGATGACAGGTAAGCATGCGGGTCATTCTTATATCCGTGGCAATTATGAACTGGGGGGCTTTGATGACTATAATGAAGGAGGACAGATGCCTTTACCTGAGGGAATTTTTACACTGCCAAAAATGTTGAAGAATGCAGGTTACTCTACGGGCATGGCGGGCAAATGGGGATTAGGAATGCCCGGTACCACAGGCAGTCCTTTATTACAGGGCTTTGATTATTATTATGCAGTATTAGATCAAAAACAGGCGCATAATTTTTATCCCACTCATTTGTGGGAAAACGATAAATGGGACACCTTGAATAACCCGGTTATCAGTGTTCATAAGCCATTGGATTCTGCAACGGCAACGGATAAAGATTTCGATTATTTTAAAGGGAATGATTACTCCATCACCAAAATGACGGAAAAGGCGTTGGGATTTATAGATCGAAATAAGCAAAAGCAATTCTTTTTATACCTGCCATATACCATACCACACCTTTCCTTGCAGGCTCCGGATGAATACATAAATAAATATAGAGGTCAATTTAATGAAAAGCCTTATTACGGGCAGCAGGGATATGCATCTACCCGATATCCGCTTTCAACCTATGCTGCTATGATCACATACCTCGACGACCAGGTCGGTATCATTATGAAAAAAATAAAAGACCTGGGATTGGATGAGCAAACCATTATTATGTTTTCCAGTGATAACGGAGCCACATTTACCGGAGGAGTCGATGCAAAATTCTTTAACAGCGTTGATGGTCTGCGCGGTTTAAAAATGGATTTGTATGAAGGGGGTATCCGTGAGCCCTTTATTGCCCGCTGGCCAGGAAAAATTCCTGCAGGTAAAACGAGCGACCTGGTGTCCGTTCAGTTTGATCTGCTGGCCACATTAGCAGAGCTTACTAACCAGGCTATTCCTAATAAAACAGATGGTATTTCTTTTCTCCCGGAATTGCTGGGCAATAGCGGAGCACAAAAAAAACACGAGTATGTCTATTTTGAGTATCCTGAAAAAGGTGGCCAGGTAGCTATTCGTATGGCGGACTGGAAAGCTGTAAAGACGAATGTCAGGAAAGATCCGAACACTGCATGGCAGATATTTAATTTAAAAACGGATCGCAACGAAACAACTGACATTGCTGCTCAATACCCGGACCTGGTAAAACAATTTGATGCCATTCAGCAGAAAGAACACCAGCATCCGCATATAAAAGAATGGGAGTTTATAGATCCGAAATTCAATTAAAGGAAAAGTAATAAAACATGATAAAACAGTTGCAAAAAAAAATCCTTATAACTGGTTGCTCTACATAGTTATTTGTGCTTTATGTATAACTCAATAAAATAAACATGAACAGAAAAGAATTTGTAAAGAACAGCAGCCTGGCCATGGCATCCTTCGCCATATTGCCTGCCGGAAGTTTATTTTCAAAAAGCAGTGCCGACCCAAAAATCAAAATGGCCATAATAGGAGTAGGCGCAAGGGGAATCTGGCACCTGGACCTGATGCTAAAAAGAGATGATGTGGAGGTGGTGGCTATATGTGAAATTGAACAAAGAGCATTAACAGCGGCAAAGGAAACCGTAACAAAAAGCGGAAAAAAAATGCCACAGGTTTTTACCGGGGATGATTATGCCTGGAAAAAAATGCTTGAAATAAAGGGAGGAATCGATGCTGTGATCATAGCTACGCCGTGGGAATGGCACAAGCCTATGATCATTGGTGCACTGGAATCAGGTATAAAATATATAGGATCCGAAGTAGTACTTGGACTTACCCTGCAGGACCATTGGGATGTGGTAAAGGCTACAGAGAAAAATAATGCCCATGTAATGATGCTGGAAAATGTTTGTTATCGCCGTGATGTAATGGCGGTATTAAATATGGTCAGGCAAGGTTTGTTTGGTGAAATGATTCATTTACAAGGTGGCTACCAGCATGACCTGCGGGAAGTGAAATTTAATGATGGAGTAAAAACCTATGGTGGTGGAGTAGAATTTGGTGAAAAAGCTTATTCTGAAGCTCATTGGCGAACCAATCATTCCGTTCACCGCAATGGCGATCTGTATCCTACGCATGGTATAGGCCCTATTGCCCATTATATAAATATCAACCGGGGCAACCGTTTTCTTACTCTAAATTCTTTTTCGTCCAAAGCCAGGGGATTGCATAATTATGTTGTAGAAAAGGGAGGTGAACACCATCCGAATGCAAAAGTCAATTTCAAATTAGGCGATGTGGTTACTACGCATATTAATTGTGCCAACGGAGAAACCATTTTACTTGAGCATGATACTAATTTGCCAAGACCTTATTCTTTAGGATTCAGGGTACAGGGTACGAAAGGATTGTGGATGGATGTAAACAATGGAATTTATATCGAAGGAAAGTCGGCAAAGCCTCATCAGTGGGATGATGCTAAAACCTGGCTTGATAAATATGATCATCCTTTATGGAAAAAATATGGCAGCGATGCAAAAGGGGCTGGTCATGGAGGTATGGATTTCTTCGTTATACATGCTTTTATAGAATCCATCAAGCGCAAAGTAGCAACACCAATGGATGTTTATGATGCAGCAGCATGGAGTGCTATTACTCCATTGAGTGAACACATCCATAGAATTGGGAAATGAAACAGTTGATTTTCCCGATTTTACCGGCGGCCAATGGATGTATCGCAAACCAATATTTGCCCTGAATGATGAATATTGAGGAGAGAAGCAACAAGAGTTCTGTTGAATTTTTAATGTCCGCATGTTATAGAAACTTTATCAATGGTTCAACTGGCTATTTTATTTAAATAACACGAAATGCCGTTATCAATATTGCCTGCATATGGCTTAGATGAAAATTCACTGACAATAGAAAATTTTGGCAGCGGACTTATAAATAATACATGGAAAGTTAAAGCTTCGGGCAATGAATATATTTTACAGCGGGTCAATCATTCTGTATTTAAGGAACCCTCGAATATTGCCAATAATATAAACCTGATTGGCGCATTTCTCCGGAAAAATCACCCTGAATATAAATTTGTTTCCCCGGTTGCCACTCACCTGGGTGAGGAAATGGTTTTTCAAAAAGGAGAAGGTTATTTCAGGATGTTTCCTTTTGTTCCCGGTTCTCATTCAAAAGATACAGTGGAAACTCCCGGGCAGGCATTTGAAGCCGCTACTCAGTTCGGAAGATTCACTCACCTGCTGCAGGGGATTGATATTTCGAAACTGAAAATCACCATTCCCTGTTTTCATGATCTTACCTTGCGGTACCAGCAGTTTACGCAGGCATTGGAGGAAGGAAACAAACAGCGCATCCACGATTCCGCATCGTTAATAGAATACCTTCTTTCGCATGTAGACATAGTAAATGAATATGAATATATAAAATCGAACCCTGAATTCAGGTTGCGGGTAACACACCATGATACCAAGATCAGTAATGTGTTGTTTGACCAGGCCGGCAAAGGACTCTGTGTTATAGACCTGGATACCGTAATGCCCGGTTATTTTATCAGTGATGTGGGCGATATGATGCGGACCTACTTATCGCCGGTAAGTGAAGAAGAGAAAGATTTTGATAAAATGGAAGTCAGAGATGAATTTTATCAGGCAATTGTGGAAGGTTACTATAATGAAATGAAAGATGAACTCACTCCAACAGAAAAGACATATTTTTTTTATGCCGGTACTTTTATGATCTATATGCAAGCCATCCGCTTTCTTACTGATTATTTAAATGACGATATTTATTACGGGTTCACCTATCCGAACCATAATTTCAACCGGGCCAAAAATCAATCGGTATTATTGGAGCAGTTACTCAAAAAGAAAAAAAAGTTGGATAACTTACCCTGAAAGTATTTTGCAGAGGATAATTGAAGCGTTAACAATTTTCAGATCCAGATAACTCAGATATCAATTCTTTATTGGCAGGTTGTATGAGCAACTGCATCAGGCTTTGCAGCCCGTAAAGAGTAAAAGATAAATAGATCAGAAATGTCTTCAGCGGTAACCATATTAAACTGGTTTTTTTAAAAAATACAACCTACTAAGTATGAATAATATTCAGGATCTCTCGGAAATACATGATATCGTTTCGGGGCTTATTAGTAAACCCGCATCCCGGGAAGAGTGGGAGCACTATAAATTATCAGAAGACCAGGTAATCGTTTTTTCATGAATTTGGATACCTGCCGGGAATTAAAATGTTATCTGATGAACAGGTGGAAGTATTAAGAACAGACCTGGCCGATATTATTGATCCCGGGCATCCTGGCAATAAATTATTTCATGAGTTTCATTCTAATGAATCCAATGATCCGGCGCTTGTACTTTTTCATGCTCTTGGAGCATGGAGGATAAAAAAAGGATTTCATGATATTTTATGGAACCCTGCTTTTTTAGTTCCCGCCAGCCAGTTACTTGGAAACAGGGCAGTGCGTTTCTGGCACGACCAATTATTTTGTAAACCAGCGAAACACGGCGGTGTTGTAGCCTGGCACCAGGATTATTCTTACTGGACAAGAACGGTCCCCATGCAACATCTTACCTGCTGGACAGGACTCGATGATGCAGATATAGAAAATGGTTGTTTGTATTATGTTCCCGGAAGTCATCGGTGGGGACTATTAGAAAAGCCTGAGCTGGCGGGTAACATGGAAGGCCTGATGGATTATTTAACCGATATACAAAAGGAGCAGTTTAAGCCGGTTGCCGTTGAACTAAAAAAAGGAGTTGGAGTCTTTCACCATCCATTGATGGTGCATGGATCTTATGCAAATAAGACCGGCCGCTCCAGGAGAGCTTTTGTATTAAATGTTTTTGCCGATGGTACTTTGTCCCATTCTGATGAAAGTCTTTTGCAGGGAATACCTGTAGTTCCTAAAGGGCAGCAAATGGGCGGACAATTTTTTCCGTTATTGTATACACCTCAGTAAAAATATTGCGTATTCAAAAAAATCCGAGTTCAATGAAAACGATCTCTATTAGTATCAATATTTTTTTATTGCTTATCGGAATAGTATCAGCACAGCGGAAAACTATACCTGTTTTTATTTCGGGAACGGAAGGGCATAAGAGTTATCGCATCCCGGCAATGATCAAACTTCCTGATGCACAGATCTTGGCTTTTTGTGAAGGGCGGGTAAACGATGCCGGTGATTTCGGAGACGTTAATATAGTTTTGAAGCGAAGTAACGATCAGGGGAAAACATGGAGCCGTTTGCAGACTATAGTTGACGACGATGAGCTACAGGCTGGCAATCCGGCGCCGGTTGTAGATATCACGGACCCGGTATATCCTAAAGGAAGAATTTTTCTTTTTTACAATACAGGAAATAATCATGAAAGTGAAATAAGAAAGGGAAACGGGATAAGGCAAGTGTGGTATAAAACATCAGTTGATGCTGGCATTACGTGGAGCGAAGGGATAAATATTACTGTGCAAACTCATCGGCCGTTAAAAACATTGGTAAATCCTGCTTATAATTTCAGTGAAGATTGGAGAAGCTATGCCAATACACCCGGGCATGCCATGCAGTTTAGTACAGGAAAATATAAGGGAAGGATTTTTGTGGCTGCAAACCATTCTGCAGGTGAGCCACTACCGGATGCAAGGGATTATAATGCGCATGGATTTTATAGTGATGACCATGGCAAGACTTTTCATATCAGTGAAACGGTGGATATACAGGGAAGTAATGAAGCTATGGCAGCTGAACTATCAAATGGTAATCTCATGATGAATATCCGCAACCAGAAGGGTGATATAAAAGCAAGGATTGTTGTGATAAGCAAAGATGGAGGTGCCACCTGGGATACTTCTTATATTGATAAAAATCTTCCTGATCCTGTTTGCCAGGGAAGCATATTGTCGATAGGGAATAACAATGGAAAAAACATGCTTGCTTTTTGTAATGCAGCAGATACAATTAAAAGAGATAATCTCACTTTACGGCTAAGTATAGATGATGGAATTACCTGGACAAAAAGTTTTCAGATTGATTCCACGGGCAAACCAGATAACGCCGCCTATTCCGATATCGTCGCCCTAAACAAAAGAGAAATAGGCATCCTTTACGAAAAAAATAAATATTCGCAGATCATATTTACCAAAGTAAGATGGAAATGACAAAATTACTTTTTTAGGAAGCACATTTCAGGAATGGTTAAATAAATATGAGCTTGCAGGTAAGCATTTCTTATTTGATATTTGGTAACTTTTTGTAATGTTGAATTTCTGAATATTGACTCAATGAAAAAATCTTATGCAGTAATATCTGGCTTCTTAATTTGCTTTTTACTCATTTGCTTCGTTGCGGCAACATCTCAGCAACGCCCCAATATCGTCATCATCATTTCAGACGATCATGCTTACCAGGCCATCAGCGCTTATGGCAGCACGTTGATGCAAACACCCAATATTGACCGAATTGCCAATGAAGGCGTCATCTTTAAGAAAGCATATGTTACCAATTCCATTTGCGGGCCCAGCCGGGCAGTAATACTTACAGGAAAATACAGCCATAAGAATGGCTTTAAAGACAATGAAACTTCTTCCTTTAATGGCAATCAAAATACGTTTATAAAAGAATTACAAAAAGGAGGTTATCAAACTGCATGGGTTGGCAAATTGCATTTGGATGATAAACCCCAGGGTTTTGATTTTTGGCAAATACTTCCGGGGCAGGGTAGCTATTACAATCCCGATTTTATCATGATGGACGGAAGTAAAAAACGAATAGAAGGTTATGCGTCCAACATTATTGAAGATGTTGCAGAAAACTGGCTGGATAAAAGGGATACAGGAAAACCCTTTTGTTTAGTAATCGGGCATAAGGCCACTCACCGCACGTGGATGCCGGATACCAGCGACCTTGACATGTTTGATAAAACAACTTTCCCTGTACCCGAAAATTTTTATGATCATTATTTTGGAAGAGATGCTGCTCTGGTGCAGGATATGACCATTGCCAAAACCATGATTATGGGTTATGATTTAAAAATGTTTGAATCTAAGGAAGAGGAAGATAAAGAGGGCAGCATAAGCCGGATGAATGCAGCACAAAGAGAAAAGTTTGATGCTTATTACAAACCTTTTTACGAGGATTTAAAAAAACGCAACCTTTCAGGCAATGCCCTCACCGAATGGAAATACCAGCGGTACATGCGGGATTATTTAAGTACCGCTGCATCGCTTGACCGCAACATTGGCCGTACTCTGGATTATCTGGATAAGCATAACCTTACCAATAATACCATCGTCATCTATGTTTCTGACCAGGGATTTTATTTGGGTGAACATGGTTGGTTTGATAAGCGGTTTATGTATGAAGAGTCCTTCAGAACACCCATGATGATGCGCTATCCCGGAGTTGTGAAACCCGGCACCGTAAACAATAATTTGGTGATGAATCTTGATATGGCACCAACCCTTTTATCTGCTGCAGGTATAGCTGTTCCTCATGATATGCAGGGAATTTCATTTCTTCCATTGGTAACGAACACCAAAGCAAAAGGAAGAGCAGCGATGTATTATCATTATTATGAAAACGGGGAACATTCTGTGTCGCCACATTTTGGCATCAGTACGGGCCGGTATAAATTGATTCGGTTTTATAAAAGGGTGGAAAGCTGGGAATTATTTGATTTGCAAAAAGATCCTTCTGAAATGAATAATTTGTATGGAAATAAAAAATACAAAAAGTTTACGAAGAAATTTAAAAATGGATTACTGCAGCTAATCAAACAGTACGATGATACTGAAGCTGAAAGAATATTTCATAAAAACATACCGGATAAAAATGAAAATAAGGCTTTCTGATTTTCTGCTCTTTGTATTATTGATAACCGGCACTGCTGCTACTGCACAGCAGCGTCCCAATATCATTGTATTCCTTGTTGATGACATGGGCTGGCAAGATTGCTCAGTTCCTTTTTGGTCAAAGCTTACCGATTTCAATAAGCGTTATCATACACCCAATATGGAACGACTGGCCAAAGAAGGTATGAAATTCACCAATGCTTATGCTACCCCGGTTTGTACTCCCACCCGCACCAGTTATCTTACCGGTATGAATGCTGCCCATCATGGCGTGACCAACTGGACATCTCCCTGGAAAGATAATAATACCGATAATGCTGACGATCTCATGTCACCCGCAGCCTGGCATATAAATGGTTTAAGCCCTGTAACCGGTATTCCAAAAACGGTACATGCAACAACTTTTCCGCAACTGTTGAAAGATGCAGGATATTTTACTATTCATGTTGGGAAAGCACATTGGGCGCCTATGGGCACTCCCGGGTTCTAATCCTTATAATTTAGGTTTTATGGTCAATGTTTCTGGTCACGCAGCAGGACATCCACAGAGCTATTTAGGGAAGGAAAATTTTGGGAACCGTCCCGGCAAAGCAAGTGTACAGGCTGTTCCTGACCTGGAAGAATATTTTGGTACAGACAGTTTTTTAACTGAAGCCCATACACTGGAAGCCATCAAAGCAATGGAAGCTCCGGTAAATAATAAACAACCTTTTTTTCTCAATATGGCTCACTATGCCATTCATTTACCTTTTGATAAAGACCGCCGGTATTTTCAAAAATACATGGATGATGGTCTGAGTGAAACGGAGGCTAAATATGCAAGTCTTATTGAAGGTATGGATAAAAGCCTGGGCGATATTATGGATTGGCTTCAGAAAAAAGACCAGGATAAAAATACCATTATCATTTTCATGAGTGATAATGGAGGTTTCAGTATGGCACCACGTACAGGCGAACCCTTTTCCCATAATTATCCTTTGAAGTCAGGCAAAGGATCAGTGTATGAAGGTGGCATCCGCGAACCCATGCTTGTAAAATGGTCAGGAGTAGTAACACCAGGATCGGTTGCAAATCAATATGTGATCATCGAAGATTTTTTCCCAACCATTTTGGAAATGGCCCGCATAACAAAATTTAAAACCGTGCAACCGATAGATGGAAAAAGTTTTATGCCTGTTCTAAAAAATAAAAATTTCATCGATACTGCCCGTATCCTGGTTTGGCATTATCCCAACAAATGGATTCCACAAGGAGGGCCGGGGATCAATTATAAATCTGCCATCCGGCAGGGCAGCTGGAAATTGATTTATGATATGCAGACAGGAAAGAATGAATTATATAACCTGCATAATGATATTGGTGAAGCCACCGATTTGTCGGCTATTCATCCTGCGAAAGCAAAACTTCTTTCATCAAAACTTTCTGCACAATTAAGAAACTGGAAGTCGCCCATGCCGGGTTTTAAAAATACAGGTAAGCTGGTACCTATGCCGGATGAACTTTGGTGAATGATCGCTGTTACCCGCTATGAAAGGCTTACCTTACATGGGTACTATTAAAAAAAGGGCAGTAAATAATTTTACGGGTAACATTATCTCCCATTATTCTCCTGAAAGTTTTAAGGAACTATTAGAAATGGTATGAAGGTATAATAGCCGGATAATCGTAAGCCCGGGGTTTTAATAAATACAGTTAAAAATGAGGAGAATATATTTTCTTTTTTATCTGCTTATTTTTTTTGCGTTTGCAATACAGGAAACCCATGCTAACCCTGCTGATCCATTTTTCTTTCAGCATTATGATAACAGGAATGGTCTCTCAAACAGTTCTATAAATCATATTTACACAGATGCAGGCAACCTGCTTTGGGTGGCTACATGGGATGGTTTGAATATGTATGACGGCACATCATTTCACATATTTAACTACAACAAGGAAAATGATTTTAAAAGCATCGGAAGTAATGTTATCCGGTATATTACTGAAGATAAAGCGGGTAATATTTGGATCAGCACGATAGAAGGCGTAACCCGGTATGAAAAGCATTCCGGCAGATTTTATAACTATTTTTATGATCACCTTCAGCACAGCAGTGTAAGCGAACAGGAATATAATCTTGCAATTGATAATGACGGAAGGGTTTATTGTCTTAATCAAAAATCGGGTCTTACTATTTATGATGCAAAATCTGATACTTTTCGGTCCAGTGCATTTCCTACATTTAATTCCGGTATAAGCCAACTTGCTTTTGATGAAAAGAATCGTTTATTGATATTGACTGACGCGGGGGAACTCAGTATTTATTCAGTGAAGCAAAATCAGTTAAAAAAAATACATTCCTACATTGAAAAAAAGGGCATTCTCAACTTTTTTATTGTTAATGAAAAGGTTTTTTTTAATACCAGGGATCGGCTGTTTGTAGCAGACAATACAAACTTTTCTCACAGGATTGTACTGGAATTGAAACTGGATATCCGTTCCATGATTTATTATAAGAATCATTATTTATTAGCCTGGGCAGAAAATGGATTTTCGGTTTTCGATAATGAATTCCGGGTTTCTTCTTTTCTAAATGAACAGAGCCGGCAAATGAATGGTACCCGGATTACCTCATGGTCTTTGGGCATCGAGGATATCTTGTGGTTTGGCACTGACGGGAATGGAATTATAAAAGTTTATCCTAAAACAAAATCATTTGGCACTATTGCTACATCAGAGAATGGGTTGCCCTACAATAGGCCAGTAAGAGCATTTTGCAATGAAAATGAAAATTTATGGGTAGGAACAAAAGGCAGTGGTATAATTAAAGTACCGGATTTTTGGACTTCATCAACCTTAATCAACAAACAATTTTTTTTAGCACCAGCCGAGTTGGATAATAATTCGGTATATGCATTAACAAAAGGGAATGATGACCTGATCTATATTGGTTCAGATGGAAAAGGAATAGCTGTCTTTGATTTAAAAACCAAAAAATTTAATAAGTGGTCTCAGATTAAAGGTTATAATGCCTACCCGGAATTTGGATCTGTTTATTCCATCTTTCAGGAAAAGGATAATTCTCTCTGGTTGGGTACCAGCGGTTATGGATTGATCCATTTGAAAATAAGCCGCGAAAATTCGGGGCAATTATCCTTGCTATTCCTGGAGAGGTTTATTTTCAATAATAGTGACACAGGACCGGCAAATGATATTATATATTCACTGGCGCCCGGTGATGAGAATCATTTATGGATTGGGTGCCGCTATGGTGGCCTGAGCCTGTTAGATAAAACCACCCGGAGGTTTAAAACGTTCAAGGCATTTTCTTATGAAGGAAGCTTGTCAAATAATGATGTGTTGTCCATATTCAAAGATAGCCGCAACAGACTTTGGATTGGCACCAGTTATGGACTGAACTGGATCAAGACAGATGAAGTTTCAAAAGAATCTCCACCATTTCAAAAACTGACAACAGCAGATGGATTGCCCAATAATACTATTCATGCAATTGAAGAAGACGGGGAAGGAAATATTTGGGTAAGTACGAATAAAGGGCTGGCAAAATTAGACCAGGAAGATCTTAAGATTTCATATTACCAGCAATCGGATGGACTACAAAGTAATGAGTTTTGCGATGGAGCTGTATGGAAAGATAAAACAGGTGTTTTATTTTTCGGCGGTACCTACGGCTTTAATTATTTCCTTCCACAAAAAATAAAGAAAACGGGTTTTATTCCTAACCTGCTTTTGTCCGGGATATCAATTGGAGGAAAAAATGTAAATGAAAACGGCTTTATAATAATAAATCATATCAACAAAGATCCGCTGGATTTTTCGATTGACAGAAATGATAATTTCTTTGAAATAGATGCGAAAGCCATTAGCTTTTTGAATGCAGAGAAATGCGAGTATGCTTATTATTTGGAAGGATATGATAAAACCTGGCATTACGCAGGTACAAGTGGAAAGATAGCGTACAGCAATATTTCGCCGGGCAACTATTCATTAAAATTGAAATGGAGTAATGGAGACGGTTTGTGGACCAAAGAAATGTCTTTTTTTAACCTGGGAGTGAAACAGTATTTATGGCTTACTCCTTATGCTTTTTTGACCTATGCCATTATTGCTTTTCTCCTGGTATTTGTAATATATACCAACCACAGGAATAGATTACAGGCTAAACACAGATTGGCCGTAGAGCATGTATTACGTACCAAAGAGGTGGAAATTCATCAGAACCGTCTTGGATTTTTTACCAATATTGCCCATGAGCTGCAGACTCCCTTAACATTGATCATGGGTTCTATAGAACGGTTTTTAGAAAAACCTGTAACCGATCCGGGGCAAAAAGGTCAGCCCAATTTTCTCTCATTGATTCACCAGCAGGCATCGAGGCTTACTTATTTGGTACACCAGTTACTGGAGTTTAGAAAAGTAGAATCCGGGTTTTTAAAAAATCAATACCAGCAGCTAAATATCTCCGGATTTTTGAATAACCTGGCTGAGCCATTTATTCATTTGGGTGAACAAAATGCATTGGAATATGAAGTCAATATTTCTCCTGGAATAAAAGGCTGGGTTGATAAGGATAAGTTGGAGAAAATTATTTTCAACCTATTATCAAATGCTTTCAAGTATTCATCACGGAACGAAAAAATCGTTTTTTCAGCCAGGGAAAATATACTCAGCAATGAACTTGAGATAGCGGTTGCAAATTCAGGAAATGAGCTACCACAGAACCAGCTTGATAAAATTTTTGATAAATTTTATGTAGCAGGTGCCGCTACACATGGGTCAGAAAAATTCGGCACAGGTATAGGATTAGCCTTTACAAGGCAATTAGTAACCTCGTTAAACGGCAGGATAAATGCAAACAGTGAAAGTGGTTGGATCACTTTCAACGTTTATCTTCCTTTAGCGGTAGAGGAAGAAGAGATAGATTCAGACATCGAACAATCCAGCGACATGCCCTCTTCTTTATTCCTTGCAGTTACAGCCTATAATGAAGGCATTCCGTCCGTTACGTCAGGTGAAAATAATAAAATAGCGATCCTGGATGATTTACACGAGGAGAAACTGAAAAATATCCTTGTTGTGGAAGATGATGCCGGAATCCGGTATTTATTAAATGATATTTTGAAAGGGGATTATATCGTTTACGAAGCTGAAGATGGCCAGGAAGCTTTGGAATTAATAGGAAAAATAATTCCTGACATTGTTATTTCTGATGTAATGATGCCTAATATGAATGGGTTAGAATTATGCAATAAAATGAAAAATACACCCGCCACATGCCAGGTGCCTTTTATACTTTTATCAGCAAGAGGCAGCGAAGATCATCATATGGAAGGATACGAGGTGGGTGCTGATGCCTATATTGCCAAACCATTTCATACCGCCTACCTGAAATTGCGTATTCGAAAATTGCTGGAGTACAGGCAGATGTTGCATGAGCTTTTCAATAGTGATGGTGGTACTGACTTACTAAGTGAAACAGACATTGCAGATAGCGATAAAGCTTTTCTAACCAAATTGGTTCAACTTATTGAAGAAAAAATTGACGAAACAGAATTAAATGCTGTTTTTATTGAGAAAGCTTTTGCAATTAGTAAAATGCAGTTATTTCGCAAATTAAAGACCTTAACCGGTATGACACCCGGTGAATTTATAAAAAATACCCGTTTACGAAAGGCATCCCAATTACTTTTATCAACCAATCTTACTGTCTCTGAAATTTTTTATAGAACCGGATTTAATAATCAGTCTTATTTTTTCCGCGAATTTAAAAAGAGGTATAACTATGCTCCCAACGAATACCGGGAAAAAAATTCAATAAGAAGTTAAGTTTTGTTTCCTTTATTGGTATTGCAGAAAGTTGGATCAACAAAATTCTGTTCTTCCTGGTGTCATTAAATTGGAGATTGCATCTCCTTAATCAACTCATTTTCCCCACTTTTCAGAAGAGTCAGTCGTTATTCATAAAGATTGTAACCCCGGTAGAGTGAAATGTTATAATAGTGTACACGAAACTTGCCTTCAAAGGATAGTTTTAAGGTTCAATTGCTGCTAAAGAACCTTGTACAGCCACACATCCGCCCTTTAGATTACCCGTTTTTAGGAAATCAACAAATAAAACCTAAGGTTGACCATAAACTTCAGGCAAGTAGTATCCATTTAGCATCAATTGAAGATTGGATGGATGAAAAGCCATTTCAAATGTATTATTCAATATGATTTTGGATTCTGGTCTCTAATTCTAATAAATATTAAAAAAGCTGCATGTATGAAAAAAAAACTATGGAATATCGGTTATTCTCTTTTACGGCAAATTTCACCGGGTGTAAAATGTTTGTTTTGTGTTATTGTAATTGCAATGATGCATTTAGCAGTATCAGCCCAGGTAGTAACATCAAAAATATCAGGAAAAGTAACCTCTGACGCGGGAATACCTTTAATGGGTGTAACAATAGGCGAAAAAAATTCAGACAATAAAACTTCCTCAGATGTGAACGGAAGTTTTGTAATATCTGTTCCTGATAATGCAGTACTGGAGGTAACCTATGTGGGCTTTAAAAAGCAAGAAATACCAGTGTCCGGCAAAACTGAATTGCTCATTAACCTTGAAGTGGGTGATAATACACTCCAGGATGTAGTAATTGTAGGTTATAGCAGTCAAAAAAAGGGTTCTATCACCGGCGCTGTGGGTACTGTTGACATGGGCGATGTACGAAAAACAAGAATTGCAGATGTAGCGCAAGCTTTACAAGGCCAGGTTGCCGGTGTTGTGGTATCTGCCAACACAGGAGCACCGGGAGATGGAATCAAAGTAAGGATCAGGGGAGAAGGTACACTCGGCAATAATGATGTGTTATATGTGGTTGATGGAGTTCCCACCCGGGATATTTCGTTTCTAAACCCTTCCGATGTAAAATCAATGACGGTATTGAAAGATGCAGCAGCTACCGCGATATATGGTTCCAGAGCTGCAGGCGGAGTGGTTATCATTACTACATATACCGGGCAAAAAGGCCAGTCAAATATTGATATTGAGTTTTTCTCCGGGATTCATAAAGCCACTAATCTTCCTGAAATGTTGAATGCTGACCAGTATTTAACGGTAAAAGATAAAGCCTGGCATAACACGATTGGAAATCCCCCTACGGCTATAAGCCCATACCAGGCAGACAGAAGCAGGCCCGATCTTGCCAATACAAACTGGTTAGATGAATTATTTAACACAGGGAAATCTAATAGTTTTCAACTTTCAGCCAGTGGTGGTAGTGATAAGGTGCAATATTTAATGTCTGCAGGGTATTATGAGCAGGATGGCATTGTTGTTTTTGACCATGATAAATACCAGCGTATAAATTTCAGAACAAATATTACTGCAAATATTTCCGATCGTTTTAAAACAGGTGCAAATCTCCAGGTAACATATGCCAAACAGGATGCTGTTGCTTCAAGTGGTGAAAGCGTTATCCGTTATGCTGTTTTAAGAACACCTGTGGTTCCTGTTTATAAAAAGGTAACGGATCCAACCTATTCAGTAAAAAATCCCTATACAGATTTACCTTTCTATATAAATAACAACAGCAATGGCGGATGGTCTAAAAACTACGAGTTTGTTGGTAACCCAATAGCTTTTGTAGATAATATTGATAATAACCGGAAGAGCTACCAGGCATTTGGAAATACATACGGCGAATATTCTTTTTTAAAGGATAAGTCACTGGCATTAAGATCAAGCGTGGGAGCGGATATCAGTTTCTATAATTATAAAAGATTTGCCACAAATTTCGGCGATGATAATGACAACGATCCCAATGAAATTTACCCGGGCCAGGGTCGGAATAATAAACCCAACAACCTGGATGAGAACAGGGGAGAAACCACCATCTTCACGTTCACTAATACACTAAACTACCAGAAGACCATTAATAGAAAACACAGCATTAATGCATTGGTAGGTACTGAATATATTACCTATAAAACATCAGGTATTGGTGGCAGCAGGCAAAACTTTGATATTATAAGCGATCCATTCAGATATCTTGATTATGGTAGCCCTTCAAATCAGCGGAGTTCAGGATCAGCAAACGAGTGGAACCTGGTATCTTATTTTGCTTCAGGAACCTATAGCTATCAAAATAAATATTTTGCCACGGCGTCAGTAAGAGCCGATGGTTCTTCCCGGTTTGGACCTAACAATAAATGGGGTTATTTCCCAGCCGTATCCGGGGGTTATAAAATTTCAGAAGAAGCCTTCATGCAAAAATTTGATTGGCTGTCTGATTTAAAGTTAAGAGCCAGTTGGGGTCAATCAGGAAACCAGGAGATTCCAAACTATGCTTATGAATCAATTGTTACCCAGGTAGACGGGGTTGTTAATGTTAAGCGTTACGGAAACCCGGAATTAAAATGGGAAACCACGGCACAGACAAATTTTGGTCTTGATATGACGGTGCTTAATCACAAGCTTTCTTTTTCTGCTGATTACTTTATAAAAAAGACTACGGATATCATTTTAGCAGTAGGGTTACCGGCTGTTTCTGTGGGTGTTATTGACCGTACTTTTATCAATGCAGGTGAAGTAAGTAATAAAGGGTTCGAATTTGGCATTGGCTATCACAATGATGATAACGCCTTCAAATATGGTATTAACGCTAATGTGGCCACACTCACTAATAACGTAGATAAACTTTATACGTTTTTACCAAATATTGTAGATGATGCTACACGTAGCAGAACACAGGCTGGTCAGCCTATCAGTTCCTATTACGGTTTGGTGTTTGATGGCATTTACCAGAATGCGGGTGAAATAACCAAGCAATTGTTTGCAAACAGCAATGGCGCCTTACCTGGTGACATACGATTTAAAGATTTGAATAATGACGGGCAGATCAACGCGAATGACAGGGATTTTATAGGTAATCCTATTCCACGAACCACATATGGTTTTTCATTTTCTTCTGAGTATAACCGCTTCGATTTTTCATTTTTATTGCAGGGCGTACAGGATGTTGACAAGTTCAACGATATGAAGCAGATACTTAATTATGATACCCGTCCTTTTAATTCCACTACGGCCGTATTAAAAAGTTGGGACGGCGAAGGAAGCAGCAATACTACACCGCGACTTAGTTTTAATAATAATGGAGGTGGCCAGGTTTCAAGTGTATTTGTAGAAGATGCATCTTATTTAAGATTGAAGAATATTGAAATAGGGTATACTTTCAAAACCTCCGGAATAGGAGTAAAGAATATACGCATTTATGCATCGGGCCAGAATGTATTTACAGTCACTGACTATACAGGTTTAGACCCGGAATCAAATTCCTTAATCGATAAGGGAACTTATCCGCAATCCAGAGCCGTTATCATTGGTGCAAAAATTAAATTATAAACCGTATAACTATAAATTATGAAATGAGCTATGATAATGCCGGTCACCAAACATGATGATTATCTGGCGAATTCCATTTGGCTAAAAACAATAAAAAATAAACAAATGAAAGTACTAACCAAAATAGGGCTGATAGCAGTTGTTTCGTTTTTTGCAGGCTGCAAGAAACAATTAACTACTGAACCCATAGGATTATTGACGTTGAACCAGGTAAATTCAACACCAACCCTGAACACTGTTGAAACCTCTGTGCGATCATCATACCAATTGCTTTCCAGCAGGCTGAATATACTAGCCACATGGGATTGGGGCGGTGGCCTTGTTTTCCAAAATGATTATATCCTGCAGGATATAGCCTCTGATGACATGGAAAAGAAATGGAATCCGGATGGTGATCAGCCCTGGATGGATGATATAAATAATTTCACTTTCACTTCTACCAATGGGGGACCCAACGGCTTATGGAAGTATGATTTTGAAGGAATAAAAAGGACTAATCTCGCCATCAGTTTTTTAACAAAGCCGGATATTGAGGCCATTACAGGAATTACTGCGGCAAGGAAAAATCAACTATTGGGAGAAGCATATTTTTTAAGGTCGTATTATTATTTTTCGCTGGTTACTAATTTTGGTGATGTACCCTTGATCCTGGAGCCGGTTAAAACATTCCAGGAAGCTTTTGAAGTAGCTGTCAGAACGGAAAAAGCATTGGTTTGGGATAGGATAAAAACCGACCTGGGTTTAGCCAAAACCCTCTTGCCTGCATCGAAATTTTCTTCGTCAACAGAGAAATGGAGAATTTCAAAAGGTGCCGTAATCGCTTTGCAGGCTAAGGCGGCATTATATACGGAGAAATGGGCAGAAGTTATAGCTGCTGTAACAGAGTTAGAAAGTCTTGGATTTTATAGTTTAAACCCAAATTATTTTGATTCTTTCAACACCAGCAAAGAATTTGCTGACAATGAAGTTGTCTTTTCTTATGACCACCAGTTTGATCAGACACCCAGAAATGGTAATGGACTTTGTGCACCGTTAGGATGGGGATTTTTTGCACCCAGTACTGATTTCCTGAATGCTTTTGAAGCCAACGACCCGCGAAAAATATATACAGTAAATGCACCTAACCAATGGGTAAATAAATTGCTTGGAACCCTGGATGGAACTTATAAAGGAAATGATGATGCACCTACTAACAAAGTTTATATCCGTTTTGCAGATGTGCTGCTCTGGAAAGCCGAAGCCTATAATGAAACCACTAAGCAATCAGAAGCCATTGCAATAATTAACCAGGTTAGAGCCCGGGCGAGGAACTCAATAGCTGCTGACGGTACAGTTCCGCCCGCCGGTACTTTACCAGACAGAGCGGCCTCATCAGATAAGGCAACTGTAAAAGCATGGTTGGTTTCAGAAAGGAGAGTAGAACTTGGTTTTGAATCACAAAGAATGCTGGATTTAAAAAGATGGGGTATTGCCAAATCCGTAATGACGGCTCATGGAAAAAATTTCCAGGACAAACATTTACTATATCCGATTCCTCAAAGTGAAATTGACGCATCGGCCGGTACTTTAAAACAAAACCCGGGGTATTGATTTATTAATATAATGGTTAACTCAGGTCTATTACTAATTTAAGATCTGAGTTAACCTTCTTTATAATTACAATTTTCAAAAAAATGGGCTGGTAAGGCAGGCATAACAAAATGTTTTGAAGGGATTCTTTTTATCTCCCGCAGGCGTGGAACAAGGCTGCTTAGATTTAGAAGTTACCTGATTGCCTGATTCCTGTGTATTCCCATTTAAAGGATCCTCCAGGCAATAGAAAAGTTTGACAGAGCAGCCGTATTCCTGTCAGTAGCTTGCGCTATCTCATTAAAGTTTCTTTGTGGTAGGCTATTATAATTATTGCGTTGTTGCAATTGATTTCGATCTTTGGTACATACCAAATCATTGCCCGTAATAAATAACTGTCTCCCGGTGAACCGGTAATCGAATTTCAAAATATTGAGGGAAACAGGAGATTTAATCATATGGCCGGACTGCCTTGTTTCTTTCACCCAAAAAAAATTGTATGAGTAATACTTTAAAAATCATTTTCATCTTTTTGATTTTTGCTTCTTGTAACGATAATAAAAGTGAAGGAGTACAGGTTAACCAAAATAATATACAGCAGGTAGACAAAATGCCAGCACTTCCTGAACCGCTGGAAATAATAGACTATCATGAACTGGCTTTGAAATTTGACAGCACCGTGTATGATTTTAATGCTAAAGGTGAATTTTGGCCGGTGGTGTGGATTGACAGTAGTTATAAGAATTTTAAACAGCCGGTAGTTGGCATGTACACAGCTATTGGAGATGTAAGACAGGGACCCAATAATAATAAGGGCATGTTTCATGAAGCCCTGGCAACCATGGGTGCCGTATTGGGAGCCACATTGGTGGGAATTGACAAGAGTAAGCAAAACAATATTAATTACGTACGTAGCTTGAAAAACTATTTTAATAGTGAAACGGGTTGGGATATTATGATGAACAATACATGTCCTGAAGTGGCGTTGCTGGGAGGTGGATATGGCCGGGATTGGTGGTACGATGTTTATCCCAATGTTTTGTTTTATGCTGTATATGATAAATACCCCAATGAGCCGGGCTTTGAAGAGATAGCGAGAAGCATAGCCAACAAATTTTATAAGGCTGATTCTATATTGAATGGCAATTATAATTATTCCTATTTTGATTATGCAAAAATGAAGCCCATGAAAAATAATATATGTGCACAGCCGGATGCGGCGGCCGGGCATGCGTGGGTATTATATTCGGCGTATAAAAAATTTGGAGATCCCCGCTATCTCAAAGGTGCAATGAATGCTCTAACTGCATTACAGTCCCAGTCATTAAATCCAACTTATGAATTGTTGATGCCCTTCGGCGCTTATTTAGCTGCAAGAATTAATGCTGAACTGGGAAAAGACTATGATCTGAAAAAAATGCTTGACTGGACTTTTGACGGAACTCCCATTTGCCGTGAAGGTTGGGGCTTTTTAACGGGAAACTGGAACGGAATTGATATATCAGGGATTGTTGGCAGTACGGTTGATCATGGGGGTTACGGATTTTTAATGAATACATATGATGCAGCGTGGCCATTGGTTCCATTGGTTCGGTACAATCAGTCCTATGCAACAACAATCGGTAAGTGGATGCTGAACGCAGCCAATGCCTCAAGATTTTTTTATCCGCAATACATGCCTGATGATCATGAAACCATTCCGCAACTTGCCGCTGCAGGTAAAGGTGTTATTGCTTATGAAGGAATGGCAAAGAGTTCCACCTATGATAGTCTTTATACCAACTTAAAAGGACCCGTTGCCCAGGGTGATGGTCCAAAATGGGTGCCGGGTAAAAATCCGGAAGAATCCCAATTGAGTGTTTATGGAAGTGGCCATGTGGGTATCTTCGGCAGTATAATCCGGTCAACAAATGTCGATGGCATTTTGCAATTAAATTTATTGGCTACTGATTTTTATCACGACCAGGCATATCCTTCTCATTTATATTATAACCCGTATAAGGAAACGAAAACAATTTCTATACAAAATGAGAAAGGTAAAAGTTCTGATCTGTATAATTCGGTAACCGGGCAGTTCATTGCACGCAACATAACATCTACTACTTTATTGGACCTTGCCCCGGAATCCGGCGTTGTAATAATTTCTGTTCCTTCGGGAGGTAAAATTTCTTATGAGGGGAAGAAAATGCTGGTGAACGGAATTGTAGTTGACTATATGTTTGAGCCGAAAAAATAAATTGAAATTTATGGTCGGGTGATAGAGACAAAAAATTAGTTTTTGTAATTGGCAGGGTTCATTCAGCAATTTTGAATAAAGGATCCTCAAAGAGGGTGGGTTTATTTTTGCGACAGATTGGAACGCAACCGCTCATTCCCTGGCCATAATTTTTTTTGCATTAAATTGAACCCGCGGCTTTCAATTATCTTTAATACAAAAATAAATTCAATAGTGAAATGGGAGTCTGGACTCAAATTGCCGAATACTTATACCTGAAAAAAAAAGATCCTTCAAGGCCAAAGAGCAAATGGATCGGTTATATGCATGGTATCAACCGGATGAGCCTTCTCATTTTTATCCTTTGCCTGATCATACTGGCCGTTAAACTTTTGAGGAAGTAAGAAAATGCACAATGGATTGTGCCGCTTTGGAAGAAGCATGACCACCTTCCTTTAATAATTTTTTCAGCGCTGCATAATCTTCTTTTAGTTGCAGGTTCCTTTGTTCATTGGTCAACAATTCATGTAACTCTTTCTGCAGGTTGCCGGCAGTCATTTCATCCTGTATCAACTCTTTTACCACCAGTTTATCCATAATAAGATTGACCAGTGAAATGAATTTTACTTTTACTAAGCGTTTGCCGATCTGGTATGAAAGATAAGAACCCTTGTAGCAAACTACTTCCGGTACGCCGAACAAGGCTGTTTCCAGTGTGGCGGTGCCGGATGTAACTAATGCCGCTTTTGATTGAGATAATAAATTGTATGTCTGATCAGGAACATACGAAACATTCGAATGATTTTTTAAAAGTTCGTCATAAAACGATCCATCCAGCCCCGGCGCTTTGGCAACTATGAACTGGTACCCGGGAAATGATTTACTTACTTCCAGCATCACCGGCAATTTTTTCAGTATCTCCTGCTTTCGGCTTCCGGGTAAAAGAGCAACAACAGGTTTATTTGAAAGATCTTCCTTTTTGATTTCTGATTGATGCTTTTCTATTACTTCTACCAGCGGATGTCCTACATACTCTACCTCCCAGTTCCATTTATTTCTAAAATATTCTTTTTCAAAAGGAAGAATGACCAGCATTTTATCAATGCATTCTTTCATCATTTTTACCCTGCCTTCCTTCCAGGCCCATACCTGCGGACTGATATAATAAATTATTTTTCCACCGGTGTTCCCGAACAATTCCTGTTCTTTCGCCCATTTCGCAATGCGAAGATTAAAACCCGGGTAATCTACCAGGATAAGAGCATCCGGTTTAAACAAAGAAATATCTTCTTTGCAAAAGGAAAGATTTTTAAAAATGGTTCCTAAGTTCTTCAGCACTTCGGTAAAACCCATAAAGGCCAGATCCCGGTAATGTTTTACCAACTCTCCGCCTGCAGCCTGCATTTTATCGCCGCCCCAGCAACGTATTACAGCGTTATCATCAAGCTTTTTTATCTCCCTGATAAGATTGCTTCCGTGCAGATCTCCGGATGCTTCGCCGGCAATGATGTAGTATTTCATACTCCCATCCCTTAAAGTGGTGTTTTGATATTAATATTAGCTTGAATTTTCTTTGACATCAGGACTTAGGATCTATAAAATAATTTTTTGATAGTACATTTCTTAATACCCCTTCATGGACATGGGTTTTCAATTCATCAATTTCAGAACCAGTATAACAATGCCATAAACCAGGGTGATCAGGAAAATACCCTTTGCCGTTCTATCCCGGTGAGTATTTACATATAAAGTGAAGAGAATAACGTTGGCGAGTAAGGAAAGAGAACCAATAGAAGTGATTAGTTTATTATCGGTAAAAACATATTCCAGGTATTCGCCGAAGCTTAATGGTCTGAAATCTTCTCTTACAAAATAGATCACTATTAAACCAAGTAAGGGACCTATCAGGCCAAGAACCAAACCCAGTTTCAGATTATCTTTTTTCCAGATCATTATTTCCATGTTTTTTCCAATTTGGATTTTTGGATGTAGTGGGTCATATCAAACTGTACAGGCACTACGCTAACATAACCATTGTCCAGCGCCCATACATCGGTATCTTTTCCTTTATCAAAATTTACAAATTCACCGGTAAGCCAGTAATACATTTTACCATGCGGATCCTGTCTCTCCAAAAAATCTTCAACGTATTTAGCATAAGCCTGGCGGCAAAGTTTAAATCCTTTTAAATGTTCAACCGGCAGAGGCGGAATATTTACATTAAGCACAGTATGCTTGTCCATTTTTGTAGAAAGCATTTTTTCCACAATGATCCGTACAAATTTTCGGGCGCCGGTAAAGTCGGCTTCAATACTGTAATCCAGTAAAGAAAAACCGGCAGAAGGAATACTTTCAATGGCAGCTTCTACTGCTGCCGACATAGTGCCGGAATAGATTACATTGATGCTATGATTGGCGCCATGATTGATACCGCTTAAACACAAGTCGGGTTTGCGATGCAATACTTTGTCTACGGCCAGCTTTACACAATCAACCGGAGTGCCGGTGCAGGACCAGGCTTCAATGTCTCCAAACAAGTTTACTTTATGCAAACGCAATGGCTGACCGATGGTGATAGCATGGCCCATTCCTGATTGGGGTTTGTCCGGTGCTACTACCACAATTTTTCCCAGGTCCTTTACCGCTTCTACCAGGTTCATGATGCCGGGTGCAGTCACCCCGTCATCATTGGTAATAAGAATAATGGGTGGCTCTTTTGACGATCCGGTTTTTACACTTGCGGATTTCTTACTATTTTTTTTTGCAGGGCTGGTTTTTCTTTTAGTCATATGAAGGGCAAAAGTGTTTGTTTTTTTCGTCTTGTCCAAACGGGTTTTTTAAATAAACAGGCAATGTGTCTAATTAAATTAGTATTTTGCAACTAAATAAATTAGTTCAATATGGCTATCTCCAATCAAAATCTGAAATATCTCCGCAAACTGCGCGGATGGACACAGGAAGAATTTGCAAATAAACTTCGGATCAAACGATCTCTGCTGGGTGCATATGAAGAAGAAAGAGCAGAACCCCGAATTGATGTTCTGGAAGTAGTTTGTGATATTTTCAAACTTACACTTGATGAAATCTTACGTAAAGATCTAAGTGATAATAAAAGTAATTATATGGCGAAACGCCGGGCCATGAAACTAGCTGCTGGCCGGCCGGATATTCCGTTTGTACCAGTAAAAGCAGCTGCCGGCTATCTTGCCGGTTATGCTGACCCGGAATTTGTTGATGAGCTGAACACATTTACCCTGCCCATGCTGGCCGGCGGTAATTACCGTGCATTTGAAATTATTGGAGATTCCATGTTGCCTACCCCCAGTGGTTCTGTGATTGTGGGTGAGAAAGTAGATAAACTGGACGATGTGAAAAATGATAGCGCCTGTATTGTTGTATCCCGGCATGAAGGCATTGTTTATAAAAGAATTCAAAAAAATGGACGGTCAAAAGATAAGCTGACCTTGGTAAGTGATAATCCTATTTATCATCCCTATACAGTAAATGCAGAAGATGTACTGGAAATGTGGCAGGCCCAGATGGTTATTTCCAGGAGCCAATCAGCAACAGAGCTGGGATATGGGTCAGCTGGCCAATATTGTAAGTGATCTTCAGGAACAAGTAGTTTCCCTGAAAAAGAGAATGAATTAACCCCTGAAACAGTAGCGTGTTTTTCCTTTCGGTTATCTTTCAGTACTGTCTGTTATATTTGTCAGTTAACCGAACGTATGCTGTTAAGACTAGCTAACCTGTCCATGTGGTTGGTGGCCTGGGTGTTTTCATTTTCCCAGGTAAAAACATTACATGCTATTAAGAATTGCTGCCTCACCTCCCAGGATAGACGGCAGCCTGGAGGATATTGCATGGAAGGAAGTGCCGGTAGCAACAGGATTTATTCAAAATTTTCCCAGTTTTGGAAAACCGGCCTCACAAAAAACAGAAGTCAGGATAGTTTATGATAATTCTGCTATCTATATCGGCGCTTATTTATACGATGACCCTTCACTGATCCGAAACCAGATAACGGCCCGCGATGAAGATCAGTCAAAAGACCTGGATTATTTTTCTGTTTTTTTTGATACGTATAATGATCAGCAAAACGGGTTTCAATTTCTCGTTACCTCTTCCAATGTGCAAACAGATGCCAGGTTATCGCCCAACGTACCGGTAGGTTCGGGCGAATACGGTGATAAAACCTGGGATGCAGTTTGGGATAGCAAGGTTTCAATAAAGAAAGATGGGTGGGTGGTTGAAATGAAGATCCCATATATCTCGCTGCGATTTTCTAAGAAAAAAGTGCAGGACTGGGGTCTGCAATTGCTGCGCTCCGTACGCCGGAATAATGAAATCACCTTCTGGAATCCTGTTAATCCCAATGTTAATGGATTTGTTAACCAGTTTGGAAAATTAGAAAACCTGGTAGGATATCCGACCGCCATTGCGCCTTAGTTTTTCCCCTTATGTTATCTACCGGTGTACGAAGTACGCCAGAAATTGATGGTACAAGAACGGAGTGGCTTCGCAGCGGCGGGATGGATGTTAAATATGGAATCAATGAAAGTTTTACACTGGATGCTACACTGATCCCTGATTTTGGCCAGGTGGTTTCAGATAATGTGGTCAATAACCTGACTCCCTATGAAGTAAAATTTGATGAATACCGGCCCTTTTTTACTGAGGGCACGGAGATTTTTAATAAATCAGGATTATTTTATTCCCGCAGGATAGGAGCCACGCCATCGGGGTACCAGGCTGTAAAAATCAGTGCTGATAGTGATCCAAATATGGAGATCGTTAAAAATCCTACCCGTACACAACTATATAATGCCATTAAATTTTCAGGCCGCACTAAGAAGAAATTGGGAATTGGTTTTTTCAATGCCATTGCAGCACCTATGTATGCAACTATCCGGAATAAAACTACCGGGGAAAAACAAAAAATTCAAACTGAGTCCATTGCAAACTATAATATTATTGTTCTGGACCAGGCATTGAAAGGCAGATCATATGTAACATTTACCAATACCAATGTAATACGCAATGGCGCCAATGACGATGCGAATGTGACCGGGTTAGATTTTAGTTTATATGATAAAAAAAACATGTTTAACCTGAGGGGTTCCGGGCATTACAGCAAAGTGTTTACATCTTCTCCTTATGATGGATACAATACATCGTTGCGCATGGGGAAAGTGAGTGGTAAGATTCAATATTATGCACAAAATATTATCAAATCACTCAATTATGATCCTACAGACCTGGGATACCTGGAAACAGCTAATCAACATACCAATACAGGTTCGGTGAGTTATAAACAATTAACACCTACCCGCAATTTTTTAAGTTATGAATATAATCTGCAGGCCCTGTACAGCAGGTTGTATAAACCGGATGTATTTAATTCATTGCAAATGCAGGCCAGTGGATTTTGGATCTTCAAAAATTTCTGGGATCTGCGACTGATCGCCATTTATCTTCCTGATCAGCATGATTATTTTGTAATAGGCAGTCCATTCGACCAATATGCACGCCGCCCGCAATATGGGTCCTTATCCATGCTGGCCAATACGGATAGCCGGAAGAGTTTATTTTTTAACTACAATTTTTTAATATCTGATTTTTTCAAAAACCCGGAAAAGGAATACTATTCTTTGGAAGGAAGTATGCGTTATCGATTCAGCAATCAATTATCTCTTGAATTGTCACATCGCTATGAGACAGAAACAGATTATATAGTGAGTGCGGGCAGGGATAACCTGGGAAGACCGAGGATTGCATTTGTTGATTTTAAAGATGTGACTTCTATTTTGTCCGGCATATATAATTTTACACCCCGTATCAATCTTACTCTAAGGATGCGCCACTACTGGAGCCATGTACCTGTAAAAAGGATTGCTTTTCTTGATGATAAAGGGTACCCGGTTGGTAGCACCTATCTTGCTTCAGAGGATAATGTCAATTTCTTTAATGCAGATGCCTTTCTTACCTGGGATTTCCGGTATGGCAGCCGCCTGGTCCTGGGGTATAAAAACTGGCTGGGTGAAGACCAGACCATTGACGGTACCCGGTATAAACATTATGTGCCTAACCTCGGAAAAACCTTTGGCTTAAAACATGGTAACGAACTAACGGTCCGGTTTATTTATAACCTGGATTACAACCAGTTTAAAAATCAGTGATCTCCTATTTTCTAAAAGGCATTTTCATTATATCTTTTTCAACGATGCCAAATACTTCATCTCCTTCCTGGGGATCTATTGTGTAGTTGCCAGTAAAGCGACTGAACGCCGGTAAAATGCAATGGGGTTTTGAAAAATAAAAACAGGGAAAACGAAGTGATTGTCTTCCCCCGCCTTTAATTTTTATACCAGGATGTACATGCCCTGAAAAAACAAAATGGCCCGGCGGTACCGATAGTTTTGGTTTCCTGAAGTCATGCACAAATAAAAAACGGTTAATACCAAAGGGTTCATTATGTACTTTGATATCGGCTTCCTCGTACCATTTTTTATCCAGTATATCATGATTGCCTTTGGCAAGATGCACATCAAGCAGGGGGAAATCCTTTCGCCATTTTCTGAACAGGTCCATTTCAAGGTTGGCAATACTATGAGTGAGATCGCCGACTATAACCAATCGCTCTGCTTTAAAAAAAAGAATTTGTGCAAGCAACCGGTGAAGATCATCTTTATAAATTCCGGAAGGAACGCCGATACCTGCTTTTCGAAAATGACCCGTTTTGCCTACATGCAGATCAGCAACGATCAGGGTTTTTTCATTTTCCCAATACAGGGATCTTTCGTTACTCAGGATCAAATGCTCATCATCTATAATATGAGATAACAAAGTCGCCATAATTGAAAATAATAAAATGCAGGTTTATTTAACTTAAAAATGATTAAAGTTTCCTTAAGAAGGTTTTATGCTGCAAAGTTGAAAGAAGCGAAGTAATTTGTTTTAAAATTTTTGTAATTGTAACGTAAAAAAAACATTTCAATCCGCAAGTTGTTGCTGCATTCTCTTAACCCTGTCTTCTAATTTTTCGGAAGAAAGGTCTTCCCGCATACTGTCTACTTTTATAGGAAAACAAAAAGGAGTTAATCTTTCCGGAAAAGTAATAATGATCTCAGATGCCTGTATGCGCTGCAGCATATCTCTTAATCTTATTTCTTCCATTTGCTGATCCATCACTTCCTGGAAGGCCTGCCGGATCAATAAATTATTGGGCTCATATTCGGTGAATACATTAAAAAGAAGGGAAGCGGAGGCCTGCAAATGTCTTGCTTTTATTTTTTCTCCCGGTAGTCCCTGGAATACCAAACCGCCGATGACGGCAATATCCCTGAATTTTCGGCGGGCCATTTCCGTGGAATTTACGCTTCGTTGAATATCTGCCAGCAATTGATCAGGTGAAAATAGATCATACACATTGGTATCATCTACCGGTATGGGTTGATCACTCAGTAATTCAAAACCATAATCATTCATGGCAAATGAAAAAGTAATGGGCGTGATACGGCTGATACGATAAGCCAGTATGGCCGCCATAGCCTCATGCACCAATCGTCCTTCAAAAGGATATACAAAAAGATGAAATCCATCTTTTGTTTCTATATGCTCAATCAGTAATTCATTTGCTTTCGGCACATGCGATAAGGATTGCTGTAAAGCAAAAAGAGGCCGCAATACTTCCAGCTCAATTGCCTTGCTCTTATATTTCATTTCCCGTATATCATACGTGGTATTTTCTTTTTTTGAATGGATGATTCCAGTTCCTGGTACTCCTTGTATGCCTGGCCACTCACCACTTGCCAGTGTCAATTGTTCCCGTAGCTTTTTTCCCAAATTAGCGCTCAGTGGCATGCGGCCTCCCTGCCAGCTGGGTACCATTGATTTTTTTGATTTGCTTTTTCTTACCAAGGCCGTCATTTCTTTTATCATCACAAATTCCAGGTTTCTGCCTGCCAGTGTAAAAACATCTCCTGGTTGCAGGCGGGAAATAAACCATTCTTCAATGACACCGATAAAACCTCCGCTCATGAATTTTACTTTCATCATCGATTCACTTACAATGGTGCCGATATGCAAGCGATGGCGCATCGCCGTTCTGCGGTTAATGATTTTATAAACGCCATCCTCAATTTCTATTTTTTTATATTCATCATATTGTTGAAGGGCATTGCCGCCTGCAGTTATGAAATGAAGAATTTGTTCCCATTCATCTATGGTCATGTCCTGGTAACAATGGGTTGTTATAAGTTCTTCATACAATTCATCCGGTAAAAATCCATCAGAGATGGCCAGTGTATTTAGGTATTGAATCAATACATCAAAGCAAAGCATCATGGGCTGTCGGCTTTCAATAAAATTTTCTTCCATGGCCGATTTTAATGCAGCCGCTTCTACCAGTTCCAGTGAATGTGTAGGAAGAAAAAATATTTTACTTATTGCATCCGGGCTATGACCGCTTCGTCCCGCCCTTTGTAAAAACCGGGCTACACCTTTTGGCGATCCAACCTGTATAACGGTTTCCACCGGGCGAAAATCAACACCGAGGTCCAGGCTGGCAGTACATACCACGGCTTTTAAATTTCCGGTATGCAGGTTGTCTTCTACCCATTGCCTCAGTTCTATATCTATTGATCCGTGGTGCAGGGCAATAGAGCCGGCAAGATCGGGGCAGGCATCCAATAGTTTCTGGTACCATGTCTCACTCATGCCCCTGGTATTGATAAAGATCAGCGTGGTTCTGCTTTGTTGTATAATGGGAATCACTTTATCCACCAGTTTGATGCCGAGGTGACCGGCCCATGGATATTTTTCTATTTCGTCGGGGATGATGGATTCTATTTCAATATTCTTTTTGATTTCGGCTTTTATAATGACACCTTCCTTTTTCAATGAGGCCAGCAATACTTCTTTTGCTTCATCCAGATTGCCGATGGTAGCCGATATACCCCAGATGCCGGGTATAGTATTTTTTTCAGCGCCAACCAGGGTTTCTTTCTTTTTAGCAATACCAATAATTCTGCTAATGGCCAATTCCACCTGTACTCCTCTTTTACTTCCCAGCAATTCATGCCATTCATCAACAGCAATTATTTTTAATGACTTGAAAATTTCAGGATATTCTTTTTGTGCCAGTAATAGGTGCAGACTTTCCGGAGTGATGATCAGTACTTCGGGCATCTGTCTTTTTTGCCTTTGCCTTTCCAACGTGTTTGTATCACCGTTACGGATACCAATCTTCCAGCTCATGCCCAGTTCAATAATCACTTCTTCCATGGCCCGGCCGATATCTTTGGCCAGTGCCCGCAGCGGTGTGATCCATAATAACTGCAAACCATTTTTTGATTGGGTTTTATAATTTTCGGGATTTGCATTAATGAATTCAATAAGAGCACCAAGAAAGACAGAATAGGTTTTACCGCAACCGGTAGGTGCATTTACCAGGCCGCTTTCCTTATTGATGATTTGCTGCCAGGTTTGTTGCTGAAAGGAGAAGGGCGTTAATTTTTTTGTCTGCAGCCAGTCTTCTATTATCCGGTAACCATGTGAATGTAATAGCTTCATTTCAAAAGGGACTTCAGATAAGTCCGGATTATTTGATCAAGTTTGGGAATATTCTGGCTGCAGATATTGAAAATAACCTGGTAATCCAATAACTCGTAATGATGAGCAATTAAATCCCGAAAGCGAATTATATCATCCGGGTTGAGTGACATAGTTTTCTTTATAAAACCCGGTTCTATCTTTTCAATTTTCTTTATGTTCTCTCCAATCGGCTGAAGCCTTGCTAAAAGTGAATCATACATTATTTCTCCCGCTTCACCGTGCAATAAACCATTCGGCATTGGGTACTAATAACATTCTTTGCATGATAACCTCTGTATGTTCCAATATCAATTCCAGTCTTTCCAATATGATGTTATCAGGCATAGATGATCTCAGATTCTACAGTATTCATAAATTTTTTCCTTAAGTGAGGTCCTTTCCTGATCAGATCAACTTTGGAGTTCAACTGTTTTTCAAGGATATTCCATACCCCGCACAGTTTAGTCCAGCTTGGTTCATCTAATTCCACCAAAATATCCACATCACTATCATCAATTTGTTTTCCATTAGCATAGCTGCCAAATAATCCAATGCTGATAACACCCAATTCTTTTTCAAAAAAGGATTTGTTGCTCCGTAGCGTTTCTAATATTTTTTCTTTTGTCAGCATGATCTCAAAAATACTTCTTTTTTTATCAGGGCCGGCCGTTGGTAGCTGGTTAGATTTATTGACATTTTTTATTTCCCATACATCTCCAGCATTTTTTTCAGATCATCCAGTGTATTTATTTCATCCGGTTTTTTATCCTTGCGCCAGCGGCTCATTCTCGGAAACCGTAAGGCTACACCTGATTTGTGGCGGTTGCTCGCAGCAATTCCTTCAAAAGCAATTTCAAAAACCAGTTCTGGTTTTACGGTTCGTACCGGTCCAAATTTTTCCAATGAATTTCTTTTTACAAAATGATCGACCTGGGCAAATTCTTTATCGGTCAATCCGGAATAGGCTTTGGCAAAGCTGACCAATTGATCACCGTCTTTTACGGCAAATGTATAATCGGTATACAAATTACTTCTGCGACCACTGTCCTTTTTGTGCATAGATCATTACGGCATCAATCACCAGCGGATCTATTTTCCATTTCCACCAGTCGCCTCTTTTTCGCCCGGTGCCATACACAGAATTTTTTCGCTTCAGCATAATGCCTTCGCTGTTGATATCTCTTGACTTTGGAACGTTGTTCTGCCAGTTCCTTCCATTCATTAAAATAAATTTGAGAAGAAAGTTGAAGCACGGGTAGCTGCACGGATTCCACTATAGCTTCCAATATTTTTCTTCTTTCTTCCATGGTTGTTTCGCGGATATCATTTCCATCATATTCTAGAATATCATAAGCGATAAAAGCAACCGGTGCTTCCTGCAAATGTTTTTTTGTTATATTTTTTCTGCCGATACGTGTTTGCAATAGTGCAAAGGGTAAAGCTTTCTGGTCAGCAAAGGGCATGATCTCACCATCCAGTACGGTGCCATTTGGCAAATGATCTTTTAATACATGAAACTCCGGAAATTTTTCTGTCATCAGTTCTTCACCACGGCTCCATACAAAAAGTTCATCATTACGTTTGATGATCTGGCCACGGATACCATCCCATTTCCATTCGGCCTGCCATTCATCCGTGTTGCCCAATGTATCAATATCATTTTCCATGGCATAGGCCAGGTAAAAAGGATAGGGTCTTGAATGATCAATGGTATCGGCACTTAACAAATCATGAAAGAGGGTAGTAGAAGGATCCCAGTTGCCGCTGATACGGTGAGCAATGGTATTGGCTTCCAGCTGCACAGTTTTTGATAATGCATTCACCATGGTTTTTTGTGATACACCAATACGAAAACTTCCCGTGATCAGTTTATTAAAAACAAAACGTTCATCGCGGTCCATATTCATCCAGCTGCCGGTGATAAATGATTTTTTTTCTTCTTCACCTGATTTTTCCAATGCCATCAACTGTTCAATATAAAAATGCAGCGCTTCTTCTCCCTGTACGGCGGTTGTTTTTTCCGGGAGTAATAAGGCAATGGTTTCAGCCAGGTCACCCACGGTAGAATAACATTCAGTAAAAAGCCAGGGAGGTAAGGAAGCAATTTCCATACACCATTCAGAAAGTAATCTTGAATTGACCGATCGTCTTGGTCTTCTTCCGCTGAAGATAGCGATCACCCAAACTTTATCCTTATCATTGGCCACCGAAAAATAATCCGACAAAGCCTGCAGCTTGTCATTCGTTTTTGTACTGCTACCTAATACTTTTACCAATGCTGCAAATTGTTTCATAAATTATTGACGACTTTGTTTTAATATGTTACGATCTATTAGCGGTATCTTCTTCAAAAGCCCCTCCTTCGGAGGGGTTTGGGGAGGCCTCATTTTCTTCTTCATTTCCATATTCCGTTTTCACTTCTGCCGCTTCTATACCCATCTCATTTAAGTAGCGGCTGAAAGCCGATTGAAATCCATGCGTTACAAAAACTTTTGTTGCACCTGTGTCTTTAACTGTTTGCAAAAGTCCATTCCAGTCTGCATGATCACTCAATGCAAAACCAGCATCTGCATTTCTTCTCCGGGTATTGCCACGCACCTGCATCCAGCCACTGCATACGCCTACGGCATAAGGAGCAAAACGTTTTATCCAGGGAGTGCCATCGGCGCTGCCGGGTGCTATCACTACAGATCCCCTGAAATCTTTGTTGTGCATACTGGCTTCTACTCTTTGCACAGCAGGTAAATTCCAACCGGCATTCACCAATGTCATATGTACATTATAGACGGCGCCATGTAAAAAAATGGGAAGCCCGGTAGGTGCCAGGCAATTTAATAATCGTTGTGCTTTTCCCAGGCTGTAGGCTGTAAGCACAGACACTTTTCCATCTTCTTTATTTTGCAATACCCAATCCTGTATGTCTTTAAAAATTTCGGCTTGTGGTTTCCAGTTATAGATCGGTAAACCAAATGTAGATTCGGTGATGAATGTATGACAGGGCACTACTTCAAAGCGACTGCTGATTCCATCATCTTCTGTTTTATAATCACCGCTCACTACCCATACTTCATCTTTATACTCTATCCGTACCTGTGAAGAACCGATGATATGGCCGGCCGGATGCAAAGAAATTTTTACACCATTGATCGATACGGTTCATTCCATTCCACGGATTGGTAAGCATGATCGCCCAGCCGCAATTGCAATAAGGGTAATGTATGATGATGACATAAATAAGACTGGCTGCCCGGCCTGGCATGATCACTGTGTGCATGGGTGATCACGGCTTTGTTAACCGGTTGCCAGGGATCAATATAAAAATCACCCGGGCGGCAATACAATCCTTTCGTGGTGAATTCGATGAGCGGCATGTATGGAGTGCTTGTTAATTTCTTTATCAATCATTTATTGTGCCTGAATTGAAAAATAGTAACAGCAAAGGATAATATAAATGATGGAACCGGGCAAAAAATAGTATCGCAAATAGCAGGTCATCTGGTCCGGTGATACTAAGTGTTTACACTAAAAATGGATTGATCCTTGTCCTGTTTCACGCTGCCATGGCTGAAAATAAATGTTTATGATATGTTAAAAAAATATTTGTTTTGTTAAAAAACTCATCTATATTCGGTGTCAGCTTGGTTTTAAAAATGCCGGCTATCCCTCCTTCAAATCCTTTTTCCTTTCGATCAATCATTCCATTTTTTTATTGAATTCCTTTGAATGCATCAGGCTGATCATGGCTCCTGAAAGTAGTCAGTCCACACTCTGAGTTTACCCCCCGAAAACTTTTCATCCATCCATCTTTTGAGAGATCAGTAACGGACTTTTTTCATTACCGAAACTGAATTGTATTATGAGTAAACAATACACTTTGGCTATTGACTGTACGTTGTGTCCTGCACCCGGGTCCAGTTGCATTGAATATACAAGCCATAATAAATTTTATATATCAGTAAAGAAATGGAAGGATGCAAAGCAACGCTTTGCATCCTTTTTTTTATTTCCCGTTCATGTTGTTCAAATAAATTCTTTTTCTGAACCTCATGTTACCGTTCCTGGCAGTAACCCGTATCATGCTGCCCTTTCTTTTCATTCATTACTTGCCATGCATCCTTCATGGTTTCCTGTATCAATAACCTTTTCCATCTTAACACTATTTGTTTTATGAAGAATTTACTACGCAAACCTTTCCTGTTTGTTATCGCCCTGCTGCTGGCGAATTTATTTTTTATTGCAGGAATTTTCGCACAGCAAACACAACAGTTTACCACAAGCGGAACTTTTACTGTTCCTGCTGGTGTTACATCCGTCACAGTACATGCGCAGGGTGGAGGTGGCGGTGGTGGCTATAGTAAAGGCAGTGGTGGCGGCGGTGGTGCTTATAAAACAGGTACTATTTCTGTTACACCAGGCAGTTCTTTAATCATTACAGTAGGAACTGGGGGTGCAGGTGGAACTTCAGTAAGTACTATAGGCGGCACTGGAAATAGTTCAACAGTTGGAACCATAATCGCTTTAGGTGGTGGAGGTGGTGCAGGGAATGGTGGAGCAGCAGGAAATGGTGGAGCTGGGGATAGGAATGGTGGTAATGGTGCTGTGTCCAATTCTGGTGGAGTAGGCGGAGGTGGTGCAGGAAGTTCTGGTTCAAGTTCTGGACAAACGGGAGGAACTGGCACCTATCCTGGTGGTTCTGGAGGAAATTCCGGTACCGTTGGTTCACCAGTTGGTGGTGGTGGTGGCGGAGGCAACAATAACAGCAATGGAGGTGCAGGTGCAAGAGGCGAAGTTAACTTAGTTTGGTGTCCAACCTATGCTCTTACCACAACTACAGCAACATCCCCGATTTGTGCTGGAAGTGTTACAATAGTTACACTTTCTTCGCCTACTTTACACAACGGCATTTATACTGTTACTTATAATTTAAGTGGTGGTAATACGGCAACAGGATCCACAGCATTTATGACAGTTTCAGGAGGTACAGGTTCAGGTACTTTCGCAACATCTGTATTGACAAATAATACTTCTTCTACTGCAACTACAACGGTAACGGTTACAAACCTTGCCTCTGGCACCTGCAACAATGCGATTAGTGTTAACCGTACGGCAACAGTAATAGTTCGTCCAATACCCACAGCTACTATAAGTGGCACTACGGCGGTTTGTCAAAATGACCCTACTCCAAACGTAACATTTACTAACCCGCAAAATATAGCTATAACAGTAATCTATAAAATTAATGGAGGATCAAATCTTAACATAAATGTTCCGGCAAATTCTTCAGCAACAGTGGCGGCGCCAACAGGTACAGCAGGTTCGTTTGCCTATACTTTGCAAAATGCGACTTATCAGGACGCAACTCCGGGATGCCAAAGTCCTATTCCCGGACAAACAGCAACAATAACAGTAAATGGCATGCCTGATAATGTAACAGATGGGTTTACCGGCAGTACTATCTGTTCAGGCGATAATGGTACTTTGACTTTTGACGCACGTGATGCTACATATGTAATGCCATACACAATAAATTATAGTGACGGTGTTACCACCTGGAGTCAATCTTTTTCCAGTGCATCTGCTACTACTTTTAATGTAGCAGTAAACCCAACTACAACTACAAATTATTCTTTAGTTTCAATTACTAATGGGAATGGTTGTACAACAACTGCAACAACAACTCCAACCTTTACCGATGATGGAGCTACAATAACAGTAAGACCTAAACCTACTCTAACAGGTGCTTCACAGCAGGCAACAGTTTGTGCAGGTACCGGAGCAACAATTAATTTAACAGGTTTATTAGCGGGCAGCGCTACAACCATTGGCTATTCCATTAATGGTGTAGCACAAACACCGGTTACCGGAGTACTTGCAAATGGATCTGGTGCGGCAAGTTTCACTTCTGCAAATCTTACTTCAGCTAATAATGGCCAGATTTTACAAATAACCAGTGTAACTACAACAAGCAGTTCTCCCAATTGTACACAATCATTCACGCAAGATGTTACTTTATCAGTTAACACGGCACCTACATTTACAGCATGCCCCAGCAATATTTCGGTTAATACTGATGCAGGAGTTTGTACTGCTATTGTAAATTATACAGCAACTGCCTCAGGCACCCCATCGCCAACGTTAACTTATTTATTTACCGGAACAAATCCTCCCAGCCCTGCAAGCGGTACTGGTACGGGAAGTGGTGCAACTTTTAATAAAGGAGTAACAACGGTTACCATTACTGCAAGCAATGGATGTACTCCTGATGCTACTTGTGTGTTTACGGTAACGGTGAATCAGTAATCAGCAGCCCGTGATCACCTGTCCTTTAACGGGCAATACAAATCGCAATGCAGATGCAGGCGTTTGTACCTACACGGCAGTAGGTGCAGAGTTCAATGCAACAGCAACGGACAACTGTGCTGTAACCTCACTGAGCTATACATTAACAGGAGTAACCACCGGAACGGGTACAATCCTCGCCGGTAAGATTTTTAATAAAGGTATAACCACCGTTACATGGACAGCAACTGATGGAGTAACCACAGCGGTTACCTGCAGCTTACAGTAATCGGTAAAAATAGATAACCAGCAGCCTGCTATCACCTGTCCTGGTGACATTGCGGTGAACACCGATGCGGGTGTATGCGGAGCGACGGTAACCTATACGGCACCGGTAGGCACCGATAATTGTGCATCAACAACAGCACAGACAGCCGGCTTGCCAAAAGCGGTAACAGTGTGTTCCCTGTAGGAACGACGACCAATACGTTTGTGGTAACGGATGCAAGTAATAATACAGCGACATGCAGCTTTGATGTGGTAGTAACAGATAATGAGAATCCGATGATCACCTGTCCTGGTGACATTGCGGTGAACACCGATGCGGGTGTATGCGGAGCGACGGTAACCTATACGGCACCGGTAGGCACCGATAATTGTGCATCAACAACAGCACAGACAGCCGGCTTGCCAAGCGGCAGTGTGTTCCCTGTAGGAACGACGACCAATACGTTTGTGGTAACGGATGCAAGTAATAATACAGCGACATGCAGCTTTGATGTGGTAGTAACAGATAATGAGAATCCGATGATCACCTGTCCTGGTGACATTGCGGTGAACACCGATGCGGGTGTATGCGGAGCGACGGTAACCTATACTGCACCGGTAGGCACCGATAATTGTGCATCAACAACAGCACAGACAGCCGGCTTGCCAAGCGGCAGTGTGTTCCCTGTAGGAACGACGACCAATACGTTTGTTGTAACGGATGCGAGTGGCAATACAGCGACATGCAGCTTTGATGTGGTATAACGATAATGAGAATCCGACGATCAACTGTCCTGGTGCCATAGCGGTGAACACCGATGCGGGCGTATGCGGAGCGACGGTAACCTATACTGCACCGGTAGGAACCGACAACTGTGCAGTCAACAACAGTACAGACAGCCGGTTTACCAAGTGGCAGAGTGTTCCCTGTAGGAACGACGACCAATACGTTTGTTGTAACGGATGCAAGTGGTAATACAGCGACATGCAGCTTTGATGTGGTAGTAACGATAATGAGAATCCGACGATCACCTGTCCTGCTGACATAGCGGTGAACACCGATGCGGGCGTATGCGGAGCGACGGTAACCTATTCTGCACCGGTAGGAACCGACAACTGTGCAGTCAACAACAGTACAGACAGCCGGTTTACCAAGTGGCAGTGTGTTCCCTGTAGGAACGACAACGAATACGTTTGTTGTAACGGATGCAAGTGGTAATACTGCGACATGCAGCTTTGAGGTGGTATAACGATAATGAGAACTTCCGACGATCACCTGTCCTGCTGACATAGTGGTGAACACTGATGCGGGCGTATGCGGAGCGACGGTAACCTATACTGCACCGGTAGGAACAGATAATTGTGCATCAACAACAGCACAGACAGCCGGCTTGCCAAGTGGCAGTGTGTTCCCTGTAGGAACGACGACCAATACGTTTGTTGTAACGGATGCAAGTAGTAACACTGCTACATGCAGCTTTGCTGTGGTAGTAACGATACTGAGAATCCGATGATCAACTGTCCTGGTGACATAGCGGTGAACACCGATGCGGGCGTATGCGGAGCGACGGTAACCTATACTGCACCGGTAGGAACCGACAACTGTGCAGTCAACAACAGTACAGACAGCCGGTTTGCCAAGTGGCAGAGTGTTCCCTGTAGGAACGACGACCAATACGTTTGTTGTAACGGATGCAAGTGGTAATACAGCGACATGCAGCTTTGATGTGGTATAACGATAATGAGAATCCGACGATCACCTGTCCTGCTGCGATAGTGGTGAACACCGATGCGGGCGTATGCGGAGCGACGGTAACCTATTCTGCACCGGTAGGAACCGACAACTGTGCAGTCATCAACAGTACAGACAGCCGGCTTGCCAAGTGGCAGTGTGTTCCCTGTAGGAACGACGACCAATACGTTTGTTGTAACGGATGCAAGTAACAATACAGCTACATGCAGCTTTGATGTGGTAGTAACAGATAATGAGAATCCGACGATCACCTGTCCTGGTGACATTGCGGTGAACACCGATGCGGGTGTATGTGGAGCGACGGTAATTATACGGCACCGGTAGGCACAGACAATTGTGCATCATCAACAGTACAGACAGCCGGTTTACCAAGTGGCTCAGTGTTCCCTGTAGGAACGACAACCAATACGTTTGTTGTAACGGATGCAAGTGGTAACACTGCTACATGCAGCTTCGCTGTAGGTTAACGATACGAGAACTCCAACGATCAATTGCCCTGCTCCAATAGTAGTGAGCAATGATGCGGGCGTATGCGGAGCGACGTTAACCTATTCTGCACCTGTAGGAACCGACAACTGTGCATCAACAACAGCACAGACAGCCGGTTTGCCAAGTGGCAGAGTGTTCCCTGTAGGAACGACGACCAATACGTTTGTTGTAACGGATGCAAGTAACAATACAGCGACATGCAGCTTTGATGTGGTATAACGATACTGAGAATCCGACGATCACCTGTCCTGGTGAGATAGTGGTGAACACTGATGCGGGCGTATGCGGAGCGACGGTAACCTATTCGGCACCTGTAGGAACCGACAACTGTGCATCAACAACAGTACAGACAGCCGGTTTGCCAAGTGGCTGTGTGTTCCCTGTAGGAACGACGACCAATACGTTTGTTGTAACGGATGCAAGTAATAATACAGCGACATGCAGCTTTGATGTGGTAGTAACAGATAATGAGAATCCGACGATCACCTGTCCTGGTGACATTGCGGTGAACACCGATGCGGGTGTATGCGGAGCGACGGTAACCTATACGGCACCGGTAGGCACCGATAATTGTGCAGGTTCAACAACAGTACAGACAGCAGGCTTGCCAAGCGGCTGTGTGTTCCCTGTAGGAACGACAACGAATACGTTTGTTGTAACGGATGCGAGTGGCAATACTGCGACATGCAGCTTTGCGGTGGTTAACGATACGAGAACTTCCAACGATCACTTGTCCTGCTCACATCGTGGTGAGCAATGATGCGGGCGTATGCGGAGCGATTAGTTACTTATACTGCACCGGTAGGAACAGATAATTGTGCATCAACAACAGTACAGACAGCCGGCTTACCAAGTGGCAGTGTGTTCCCTGTAGGAACGACAACCAATACGTTTGTTGTAACGGATGCAAGTGGCAACACTGCTACATGCAGCTTCGCGGTTAAGGTTAACGATACGAGAACTTCCAACGATCAATTGTCCTGCTCCGATAGTAGTGAGCAATGATGCGGGCGTATGCGGAGCGATGGTAACCTATACTGCACCGGTAGGAACAGATAATTGTGCATCAAATACAGTACAGACAGCCGGCTTACCAAGTGGCTCAGTGTTCCCTGTAGGAACGACGACCAATACGTTTGTTGTAACGGATGCGAGTAACAATACAGCTACATGCAGCTTTGATGTGGTAGTAACAGATAATGAGAATCCGATGATCACCTGCCCTGCTCCCATAGTGGTGAACACTGATGCGGGTGTATGCGGAGCGACGGTAACTTATACGGCACCGGTAGGCACCGATAATTGTGCATCAACAACAGTACAGACAGCCGGCTTGCCAAGTGGCAGAGTGTTCCCTGTAGGAACGACGACCAATACGTTTGTTGTAACGGATGCAAGCAGCAATACAGCGACATGCAGCTTTGATGTGGTAGTAACGATACTGAGAATCCGACGATCACCTGCCCTGGTGCGATTGTGGTGAGCACTGATGCGGGTGTATGCGGAGCGATGGTAATTATACGGCACCGGTAGGAACCGATAATTGTGCATCAACAACAGTACAGACAGCCGGCTTGCCAAGCGGCAGTGTGTTCCCTGTAGGAACGACGACCAATACGTTTGTGGTAACGGATGCAAGTAATAATACAGCGACATGCAGCTTTGATGTGGTAGTAACAGATAATGAAAATCCGATGATCACCTGTCCTGGTGACATTGCGGTGAACACCGATGCGGGTGTATGCGGAGCGACGGTAACCTATACGGCACCGGTAGGACCGATAATTGTGCATCAACAACAGCACAGACAGCCGGCTTGCCAAGCGGCAGTGTGTTCCCTGTAGGAACGACGACCAATACGTTTGTGGTAACGGATGCAAGTAATAATACAGCGACATGCAGCTTTGATGTGGTAGTAACAGATAATGAGAATCCGATGATCACCTGTCCTGGTGACATTGCGGTGAACACCGATGCGGGTGTATGCGGAGCGACGGTAACCTATACGCACCGGTAGGCACCGATAATTGTGCATCAACAACAGCACAGACAGCCGGCTTGCCAAGCGGCAGTGTGTTCCCTGTAGGAACGACGACCAATACGTTTGTGGTAACGGATGCAAGTAATAATACAGCGACATGCAGCTTTGATGTGGTAGTAACAGATAATGAGAATCCGATGATCACCTGTCCTGGTGACATTGCGGTGAACACCGATGCGGGTGTATGCGGAGCGACGGTAACCGTACACCGCACCGGTAAGCACCGATAATTGTGCATCAACAACAGCACAGACAGCCGGCTTGCCAAGCGGCAGTGTGTTCCCTGTAGGAACGACGACCAATACGTTTGTGGTAACGGATGCAAGTAATAATACAGCGACATGCAGCTTTGACGGTGGTAGCAACAAACTCATGAGAACCGCATGATGACCTTCCTGGTGACATTGCGGTGAACACCGATGCGGGTGTATGCGAGCGACGGTAACCTATACGGCACCGGTAGGCACCGATAATTGTGCATCAACAACGCACAGACAGCCGGCTTGCCAAGCGGCAGTGTGTTCCCTGTAGGAACGACGACCAATACGTTTGTGGTAACGGATGCAAGTAATAATACAGCGACATGCAGCTTTGATGTGGTAGTAACAGATAATGAGAATCCGATGATCACCTGTCCTGGTGACATTGCGGTGAACACCGATGCGGGTGTATGCGGAGCGACGGTAACCTATACGGCACCGGTAGGCACCGATAATTGTGCATCAACAACAGCACAGACAGCCGGCTTGCCAAGCGGCAGTGTGTTCCCTGTAGGAACGACGACCAATACGTTTGTGGTAACGGATGCAAGTAATAATACAGCGACATGCAGCTTTGATGTGGTAGTAACAGATAATGAGAATCCGATGATCACCTGTCCTGGTGACATTGCGGTGAACACCGATGCGGGTGTATGCGGAGCGACGTACAAACTGATACGGCACCGGTAGGCACCGATAATTGTGCATCAACAACAGCACAGACAGCCGGCTTGCCAAGCGGCAGTGTGTTCCCTGTAGGAACGACGACCAATACGTTTGTGGGAAGAGTATGCAAGTAATAATACAGCGACATGCAGCTTTGATGTGGTAGTAACAATACAAGGAGAATCCGATGATCACCTGTCCTGGTGACATTGCGGTGAACACCGATGCGGGTGTATGCGGAGCGACGGTAACAACCTATACGGCACCGGTAGGCACCGATAATCGTGCATCAACAACAGCACAGACAGCCGGCTTGCCAAAAGCGGCAGTGTGTTCCCTGTAGGAACGACGACCAATACGTTTGTGGTAACGGATGCAAGTAATAATACAGCGACATGCAGCTTTGATGTGGTAGTAACAGATAATGAGAATCCGATGATCACCTGTCCTGGTGACATTGCGGTGAACACCGATGCGGGTGTATGCGGAGCGACGGTAACCTATACGGCACCGGTAGGCACCGATAATTGTGCATCAACAACAGCACAGACAGCCGGCTTGCCAAGCGGCAGTGTGTTCCCTGTAGGAACGACGACCAATACGTTTGTGGTAACGGATGCAAGTAATAATACAGCGACATGCAGCTTTGATG
>CAWDXH010000002.1:0-571138 GCA_963806275.1 uncultured Bacteroidota bacterium | reverse complement strand
GCACATCATCCTTTATCTGGTCGTAACTAAGCGAATCTGTCAACACCAGCTCATCGCTGACAGGCATACCCATCAGCACTTTAATCCTAGGTAACCATTTTCAATTTGGTTCAGGGCTTTGATCTTTTCTGTCTGGAGATTCGTCAGGCCTACACTTACTTTATCAACGTCTAGTTTTTCAGCAAACCCGTTTTCCTGGATGATCCTTGTATCCTTTAATAATTTCTCAAACCGTTCGATATTGGCATCCAATAATTCAACCTGTTGTTTGCTTACCACCAACTGGTAATAAATTTTATAGATATTGCCCTTGATCATTTCTTCCGTTACCTCTACATTCTTCTGCTGGAATTTTAATACCGTTTCCCTTGCCTGCAGTCCTACAAATACCTGCCCGTCAAATAAGAGTTGATTCAGTTGTATTCCACCCGTAGCGTTATGCTTTAACCCGAAAGCAATCTTTTCAAATGTCCCCGGTTGACCACCAAAAAATTCGGCAGGTACAAGGCTTACGGGCAACTTGGCATTATAAGTATACGATCCGTTAGCGCTGATCTGCGGTAGTGCAGCTGAGGTAACTTCACGATTGGTTTGTTCCTGTATCTGCACATTCAGTAATGCATTTTTTACCTGCACATTATTTTTCCTGGCATAATCTATTGCCTGCTGAACGGAAAAATCATGCTTTGAAATTTTTTCATGTATCTATTTTGCCGGCCGTCGTATTTCTGTGCCATACCAACAACCGGGAATAAAGCCAATAGAATAATCCAGGCCCGTCGCTTATTTTTTACTCTCTTCATGGTTAAGGTTTTTTTGTCTCTGTTGATTATATTTCTGAATAAGTTTATGTCCTTTGATGGTAGCAAGTCCATAAACAAAATGCTCAATAATCTCTTCTGATACCGCTGCCAGGTTGTATTTACCCGGGGGAAAAACAGAAACGTTAAAAGGGATCATCATAGATTCCAGCCGGAACTTACACATCACATCTATATTGCTATCCGGGCGGTACAGCTCATCCTTGATACCCCATTCAATGTTCTTACGGATCATATCCGCCAGGAATTTGTCTTTTGTAATCCTTAAATCGCTGGAAGGACCTGTAATGAAATTTCTCCAGGTCATATAGTAACATGGGATTCATATTGCTGAGTTCCTCCAAAATATGTTCCATGGTGAGGAATATCTCGTGAATGGCATCTTTGGCATCCTTGCGCCAGTTCAAACACTCGGTTTGTATTCCATTTATATGATCTCCGATAACAGCATCTACCAGTTCATCTTTATCGGCATAATACTGGTACAATGTTTTTTTAGACATGCCCAGGTTATTGGCAATATCATCCATGGATACCGACCTGATTCCAAACTGCATAAACAGTTCTTCTGCTTTGATCATTATTCGTTCTTTTGGTTCCATATCTATCAAATTGAAGGGCAAAACTATGGAAACTTTTTTCGTTGCCAAAGTTTCCATCCAATTTTTTTTAATGACCTTTTATCCGGACTGCTCGTTTGGATTAAAGCTGCTTTTCGTTTTAAACTACCTTTGTTTTCAACCTTATGGCAACCACAACTAGCTGGAATAAGTCCCAATCGCTTGAAAAAGGCGATTCTAAAAAGACTCTTCCGTTATTTTATACAGGGTGTTATCATTCTTGCGCCGATTGGGATTACTGCTTATGTATTGTACTGGCTTGTTTGATAAGGTGGATAGTATACTTCGGCCTTATCGTTAATATATCCCGGGTCTGGGTTTTATCATTATATTGGTCTTTGTCATTACTGGTTGGTTGGATAAGTTCCAATTTCCTGATGGGTAGTGTTATTAATTTTTTTGATCAGTGGATGGAAAGAACACCTGGTAGTCAAATTCATTTATTCTTCCACCAAAGATTTTTTTGAAGCTTTTGCCGGCGATAAAAAAAAATTCAATAAATCCGTATTGGCCAATGTTTTTTCCGAAGATGTCTGGATCAGTTGGTTTTTTAACCGATGAGGAAATGGAAAAATTTGAAATGGGTGCTGATATAGTAGCCGTGTATGTGCCGCAGGCTTACAATTTTGCCGGGCAATTATATATATTACCAAGCGATCAGGGTTCAGGAAAATAGAAGGTATTACTTCCGGTGAAGCCATGAAGTATGCCGTAACGGGAGGTGTTGTGGACCTGGATGAAGAAAAGCAAAACGAGAATTGCATTCACATACAAGCACCGATTAGTAAGTACTGTTTAATTCGTATTTTTGACAGTATTTCCTTACATTGAATACTCATAATAATAATGAAAAAATTCCTTTCACTTATTCTACTGTTGCTCATATCGCATACAAGTTTTTGCTGGGGTTTTTATGCTCATCGCAAAATCAATCAGTATGCCGTATTCCTGTTGCCACCGGAAATGATGGTTTTGTATAAACCTAATATCGGATTTTTTAGAAGAACATGCTGTTGATCCGGATAAAAGAAGATATGCTTTACCCGAAGAAGGTCCCCGTCATTATATTGATATTGATCATTACGGAACTTATCCTTATGATTCTTTGCCCCGCAAATGGAATGATGCTGTTGCCAAATATTCGGAAGATACTTTAAATACCTATGGCATTGTTCCCTGGTGGTTACAAACAATGCTATACCGGCTGACCAACTGCATTTAAAGAAAAAAACCAGGCGAAAATTTTAAAATTTTCCGCGGAGATCGGTCATTATATTGCCGATTCGCATGTGCCACTTCATGCCAGCAAAAATCATAACGGGCAATACACGGATCAAAAAGGTATTCATGGTTTTTGGGAAAGCCGTATACCGGAATTGCTGGCCGAAAAAGAATGGGATTTTTTTATTGGCAAAGCAGAATATATTAAAAACCCCGCTGACTTTATCTGGGCAAGGGTAATGGAAAGTGCGGCAGCAGCTGATACAGTATTAAAATTTGAAAAAGAACTTTCTGTTTCTGTTTCCTGCCGATCAAAGATATTGCTTTTGAAGATCGTAATGGTCATGCTGATCCGGCAATACTCTTCTGCTTATTCCAAGGCCTACAATGAAAAATTAAAAGGAATGGTAGAACGACGAATGCGGCAATCCATTTTTGCCGTTGCTTCCTTCTGGTATACGGCCTGGGTAAATGCCGGTCAGCCGGATCTTACCAAACTCAGCAATAAAGAGTTTTCACCGCTGAAGATCTGAAAGAATTTGAAAGCCTGAACAATGCCTGGAAAAACTAGTCTATTAAAAGGCAGGGAACACGAGTAAATCCTTTTACCGGTCCTAATACAATAGTCCTGAAAACGTCATGCCGCACGGTTTATTTCCTACATTTGCACTTCAAAATTTTATTAATGATGATGCGCCAAACCTCCTATAATGCAGTGATAAAGGATATCCATAATTTCAACGCCGGACCTTCTATATTACCCAAAGAAGTGATTTGAAGAAGCAAGCCGGGCTATTCTTGATTTTAATAATTCAGGATTATCCATTCTTGGAAATTGGTCATCGTACACCCTTTTTGAAGCGGTAATGGAAGAAGCCAGATCTAACTTGTAAGAGAACTTATGCAACTTGATACCGATCATGAAGTGTTATTTCTGCATGGCGGCGCTACTACACAATTTATGCAGGTGCCGATGAACCTGCTGAATGAAAATGATATTGCTGCTTATACAGAAACAGGTACCTGGGCAAGAAAGGCAATAAAAGAAGCAAAATTGTTTGGGCATGTGGAAATAGTTGGTTCTTCTAAAGAAACGAACTATACCACTATTCCTAAAAATATTTCTGTTTCGCCCACACTGCAGCTTATCTGCATATCACAACCAATGAAACGATTGCCGGCACACAATGGCATAACACTGCCTTATGACCGAGGTGTTCCTTTGGTAGCCGATATGAGCAGTGATATATTAAGCCGGCAGCTTGATTTCAATAAGTTTGACCTGATCTATGCCGGTGCGCAAAAAAATATGGGTGCAGCCGGTGTTAATCTTGTGGTAGTTAATAAAAATATTTTGGGAAAAGTAACCCGGGTTATTCCAAGTATTCTTGATTACCGCAATCCATATCAAAGAAGGCAAGTATGCTGAATACACCGCCGGTATTTGCTGTATATGTGGCGATGCTTACACTTCGATGGTTGAAAAACAAAGGTGGTGTTGCTGCCATTGAAAAAGATAATGATGCAAAAGCAAAATTGTTTTATGACACACTGGATAGCCTCCCGGTTTTCAAGGGACCGGTAGCCAGAGAAGACCGCAGTAAAATGAATGCAGTATTTGTGATGGAAGATCCAGCACTGGAAAAAGAATTTGCTGAGCGGTGCAAACAGGAAGGCATGTATGGTGTAAAAGGACATCGCAGTGTTGGTGGTTTCCGTGTTTCCATGTACAATGCACTGACTATTGAAAGTGTGGTGGCTATTAACGGAACTGATGAAAGATTTTGCACATCAGCATGGATAATAATTTATATCAAACACAATATTGAACAATTTAATGGCAATTATTAAACCCTTCAAGGCACTACGACCAAACCAGGACACTGGCAGAAAAAGTAGCCTCCAGACCTTATGATGTTCTGAACAGTGAAGAAGCAAAAGAAGAAGCAAAAGGAAATCCCTATTCTTTTTTGCATATCACCAAAGCAGAAATCGATCTTGCCGGATGATACTGATCTTCACAGCCAGGCGGTTTATGATAAAGCAAAAGAAAATCTGGAGGAATTTTATAAAACAAGGAATTATTTTTCAGGAAGAAAAACCCTGCTATTATATTTACCAGTTGGTAATGAATGGCCGAAGCCAGACAGGTCTGGTTTGTGTTTCATCTGTCGATGATTATTTTAATGATGTGATAAAAAAACATGAATTTACCCGGCCTGAAAAAGAAAAGGACCGTATCGATCACATGAAAACGATCCGGGCACAAACCGGAAATGTTTTCCTGGCTTACAATAATGTGCATGAAATAGATACCATCATTTATGAATGGAAAAATTCTCATGCACCGGTATATGATTTTATTGCCGGTGATGGCATTAAACATACTGTTTGGGCCGTTGATGATGATAATATTGTTGGCGACATTACCCGTCTTTTTGCAGAAAAAGTACCCGCTACCTATATTGCCGATGGTCATCATCGTGCTGCATCTGCTGCTAAAGTAAGCAAGGCATTACCTGAAAGTGAGGCAGCAAAATATTTTCTGACAACCATATTTCCGGCCAGCGAACTGGCCATTCTGGATTATAACCGCGCTGGTAAAAGATCTTAATGGCATTGAAACCGATGAATTTATCAGTGCCTTGCAGGAAGATTTTACGATAACACAAAGCCCGGAGCCAGTAAAACCCGCACAATTGCATGAATTTGGCATGTACCTGGATAAACAATGGTATATTCTCACCGCCCGAAAAGACACCTTTACCAATGATCCGATCGGTGTGCTGGATGTAACCATTTTATCCAATAATATTCTGGATAAATTACTTGGACATAAAAGATCAGCGAACGGATAAACGTATTGATTTTGTCGGTGGTATCCGGGGCCTTGAAGAACTGGAAAAAAGAGTAAACAGTGGTGAAATGAAAGTGGCATTTAGTTTGTACCCCGTGACTATTCAGCAATTATTTGATATTGCAGACAGTGGCAATGTAATGCCACCTAAAAGCACCTGGTTTGAACCAAAGTTGAGAGATGGGTTGCTTACACATGTACTGAATTGATGACAAGTAAACTTAAGTACCATCACACCAGTAAATGCTCAGCCAACCGAATTTGATTAATGTTAATCTTAATCGGGTAGTCTGAAAGCTCTAAATCCTAATTATCTTTACTTTGTGTTTATGAAAAAAATTGTCGCTCCTTTTCATTGTTTTAACAATTGGTCTTGTCTCATTTGCACAGGATGATGTAAAGACTATGCATGAAACTGCAAAAACTTTTATGCGCTCAGGTGATTTTGATAATGCGGTCATTGTATTGAACCGGGCATTGCAAAAGGATAAGAAAAATCTGGAAATGCAAAAAGACCTGGTGATGAGTTATTACCTGAAGAGAGATTATGCGAAAGCCCTGGAAGGCAGTAAAATCTTTAATAGATCGTGATGATGCTGATGTAGTTGTATTCCAGATAGCAGGTAATGTTTATAAAGCGCTGGAAGAAGCAAAAGAATGTGAAAAAGTGTATAAAAAAGGATTGAAAAAATTTCCTAAAAGTGGTCCGTTGTATAGTGAGTATGGTGAACTTCTTTGGGCTTCCAAAGATTATTCCGCTATTGATCTGTGGGAAAAAGGCATTCAGTTAGATCCTGCTTATAGTGGTAATTATTACAATGCAGCCTTATATTATTTCTATACAAAAGATAAAGTATGGAGTCTGATCTATGGAGAAATATTTGTAAACATGGAAAGTCTTTCTCAAAGAGGGCTAGCCATGAAACAACTATTGCTGAGAGTTATAAAGAAAAACTATTTGCCGATGTGGACCTGATGAAAGGCGAAGAAAAAAATAAAAGTGAATTTGCAAAAGCTTTTTTGCAAACGATGGGCAAACAATCTTCTCTGGCTGAATAAAGGTATTACTACCGAAACACTGACGATGATCCGCACCCGGTTTATCCTGGACTGGTATCAGGGATAATGCAGCTAAATTTCCTCTTCGTTTATTCGACTACCATCAGCAGCTTTTAAAAGAAGGCATGTTTGAAGCATATAATCAATGGCTATTTGGTTCGGTAGAAAACCTGGCTGCATATGATAGCTGGTCAAAAACGCATAGTGAGCAATATGAAGCGTTTACTAATTTTCAAAAAAACAGGATATTCAGAATGCCAGCCGGGCAATATTACCAGGGCAACCAGCCAAATGGCAGAAAATAAAGTTTTGGATTTAAAAAACAATTTACCCTTATAGTTCAGTAACTACTGTTAAGCGATCTGTACATTAACCCCGGTTCCTTCGAATTGGGGTTTTTTATATTTTTTTCCCTAATTTGTTTATTCATAGTTTTTGAATTTATTGTTATCATTTGTATTGAACTCTTAACGATTGCGTATGAATGAACCTAAAAGATTATTTGATTGTCTCAGCTGGCATGCTGGAAAGACAACCTCTGGAAGTATATGCTGGCAGGTAAAGAAGGCGGTCAATGGAAAAAGTACAGCACCAATGAAGTTTCCGATATTGTCAATAACCTAAGTGCCGGTTTGTTAAGCCTGGGGGTGGGCCCCAATGATATGACGATTGCAAGGAGGGATAAAATATGCCATTCTTTGTAAGAACCGACCTGAATGGCTTATGCTGGACCTGGCCGTGCAACAAATTGGCGCTGTTCTGGTTCCCATATATCCTACTATTAATGTAAATGAACTTGGAATTTGTATTGAATGATGCAGAGGTCAAATTCGTTTTTGTAAATGATGAAGATCTTTTCTTAAAAGTGCTAAGCCTCAAAGACCGGGTACCCAGCCTGAAAGAAATTTATACCTTTGAACATGCACCCAATGCCAGGCACTGGAAAGAGGTAAGCGATAAATCAACACCAGAATGGCTATCCGGGATAAAACCTATTTCCGATAAAATAGGATATGAAGATGTGGCCACTATAATTTATACTTCCGGCACCACCGGTACACCCAAAGGTGTAATGTTAAGTCATAAAAATATTTTATCAAATGTAATGGCCTGCTATTACTTGTTTTCCACCCGGTGAAAATATGAAAGCACTAAGCTTTTTACCCCTCAATCATATTTTTGAAAAAATGGTAAGCTATCTCTATCTTTTTAAAGGCACATCTATTTATTATGCAGAAAGCCTGGAAACTATTGGTGACAACCTGAAAGAGGTAAAACCTGATATGTTTACTACCGTTCCCCGATTGCTGGAAAAAGTATATGACAAGATCATGCAGAAAGGGAGTGAACTAACCGGCATAAAGAGAAAATTATTTTTCTGGGCACATAGCCTGGCAGAAAAATTTGAGATCAATACAAACCAGGGAGCCTGGTATACTATGCAATTAAAACTGGCCAACAAACTAATTTTTAGTAAATGGAGAGAAGCCCTTGGTAACAATATTAAATGTATTGTCACAGGTGGAGCGGCCTGCCAGGTACAGACTGATCCGAATTTTCACTGCTGCAAAAATAATAGTGATGGAAGGATATGGTCTTACAGAAACCTCACCCGTGATTTCTGTAAACCGATTTCAGGAGGAAGGAAGAATGTTTGGAACTGCAGGTCCCCTGATCGATGGTGTGGAAGTTAAAATTGCTGAAGATGGGGAAATATTAACAAAGGGCCCAAATGTAATGATGGGATATTATAAACGACCTGACCTGACAGCAGAAGTGATGACAGACGACTGGTTACATACCGGTGATATAGGCATGTTAGTCAACAGCAGGTTCTTGAAAATAACCGACCGTAAAAAAGAACTTTTTAAAACAAGCGGTGGTAAATATGTAGCTCCATTACTGGTGGAAAACAAATTAAAAGAATCCATGTTCATTGAACAAGTAATGATAATGGGTCCGGAGAGAAAATTTGTGGGCGCCCTGATCATTCCCTCTTTTCCTAATTTGCGTGATTGGGCAAAAAATAACCAGGTAGCGGATGGAAGCAATGAAGAATTAATCAGAAATGAAAAGGTGAAAGGATTATATAAAGATATTATTGAAAGATTTAATAAATATTTTAACCACGTAGAGCAAATTAAGAAATTTGAATTATTGCCAAATGAATGGAGTATAGATACAGGGGAAATGACACCCAAGCTATCGATGAAACGAAAGGTCATCACGGAAAAATATAACGATGCCATCGAGCGGATATATAATTAATTTGCCCGGGGAGTACTGCTAAAATTAGAAAGCCCTTTCCCTGCTTAATCTTTAAATCTTGCATGCCATTTCCACAAGGAAGTATTTTCTTTCTGTCAGTTTGTCCATTATTTCATGATTGGAACAAGCCTTGCATTCAGATGCAAAACCTGAATTTTTCAAAATTTATAAATTATGCAAGAAAAAGGCTCTATCTCCATCCACACGGAGAATATTTTCCCTATCATCAAGAAATTCCTTTATTCCGACCACGAGATCTTTTTGAGGGAACTGGTGTCCAACGCGGTTGATGCTACTCAAAAAATTAAGCGCTTATCATCGTTAGGCCAGTATAAGGGGGAACTGGGCAACCTGCAGGTTGAAATTTCTTTTGATAAGGAAAAGAAAACAATCACCATCAGCGACCAGGGCCTGGGCATGACAGCTGATGAAATCAAAAAATATATTAACCAGATCGCTTTTTCCGGAGCCGAGGAATTTGTTGAAAAATTTAAAGAGGCGAAAGACGCCAATGAACTAATTGGCAAATTTGGAATGGGATTTTATTCTGCCTTTATGGTGGCTGAAAAAGTAGAAATTCAAACCCTTTCCTACCAGGAAGGAGCCGAGCCCGTTCGATGGGTTTGCGATGGCAGTACTGAATTTGAATTGAGTGAAGGAAACCGTACTCAACGCGGAACGGATATTATACTTTATATAAACAGCGAATCGGAAGAGTTTTTAGAAAAACACAGACTGCAGGAAATCCTGAATAAATATTGTTCATTTTTACCCATTCCTATAAAATTCGGAACCAAAACAAATTCAGTTCCTGATGGTGAAGATGAAGAAGGAAAACCAAAATACAAATCGGTAGAAGAAGATAATATCATAAACAACACACATCCTATCTGGACCAAAGCCCCGGCAGATCTGAAAGATGAAGATTACCTGGATTTTTATAAAGAGCTTTATCCCTTTTCAGATGATCCGTTATTCTGGATACACCTGAATGTTGATTATCCTTTCAACCTGACCGGCGTTCTTTATTTTCCCAAAGTAAAAAAAGACATCGAATTAAAGCCCAATAAGATCAAATTATATTCCCGGCAGGTGTTTATTACAGATGAAGTGAAAGACATTGTACCTGAATTTTTAATGTTATTGCACGGGGTAATTGATTCGCCGGATATTCCGCTCAACGTTTCCAGGAGTTTTTTGCAGGCCGACAGTAATGTAAAAAAGATCAACACCTATATTACCAAAAAAGTAGCTGATAAATTGGGAGACCTGTTTAAGAAAGACAGGAAAGCCTATGAGGAAAAGTGGGAAGACATTGGACTCTTTGTAAAATATGGAATGATAACTGAAGAAAAATTTTACGAAAAAGCGAAAAGTTTTGCTTTATTAACTAATACTAAAAAGGAATATTTCACTCTCGATGAATACCAGGAGAAGGTGAAGCCTTTACAAACGGATAAAGAAGGTCAGGTAGTTTATCTCTATACCACTGATACCGGCAAACAGGATGCTTTTATACAATCAGCCGGGGTAAAGAGTTATGACGTTTTATTGATGAATACGCCACTGGATAACCATTTCATCAACCAATTGGAACAAAAGCTTGAAAAAACACAAATAAAAAGAGTTGACTCAGGCACTATAGATACACTGATCAAAAAAGAAGATGACATTCCATCTATACTAACGGAACAGCAAACAACCACCGTCAAATCTGTCTTTGAAAAAACCATTCAAAAACCAGGTATGTCTGTTGCTATGGAAAGCCTGAGTCCCGATGACTTTCCGGTAACTGTAACCATGGACGAATTTATGCGTAGAATGAAGGATATGGCGCAGATGGGAGGAGGAGGCATGAACTTTTATGGATCCATGCCCGATAATTATAAAGTAACAGTGAATGGCAACCATCCGCTTATTAATCGTATTGCACAAACAGAAAACGAAGAAGAACAAACACGGATGGCTAAACAGGCATTTGACTTAGCTTTATTATCTCAGGGAATGCTCAATGGTGCTGAATTAACAGATTTCGTAAAGCGAAGTGTGCAACTGATATAGTAGTCCCTGACGATCAAAAAACAATGATCAAAATTTTAGAAAAAAGGATAGCCGATGGTTATCCTTTTTTGTTTACTTTTTCTGGCAATTAAAAGTGGTAACAGGTTTAAAAATAATAGTATCAATATTATTATACATGTTCAAAACCTGGCTGATTTTCTAATTTATCTTTTCCTTCAGGAAGAAGTTCAGCATGGTATATCTAAAATTCAGGCATTGGCTAATGCACGGTCCAGGTGTACATATCCTCCATCCACATGTATAATTTGACCGGTAGTATGACTTGATCTTTCACTTAAAAGAAAGGCAACCATATTGGCGATTTCTGTGGCTGTTGTCATCCTCTTTCCCAGCGGAATTTTTGACGTTATTTCTTCCAGTTTTTCCTCCGGATCAGGCAATGATTTTATCCAACGGTCATATAAAGGTGTATAGCATTCGGCCACAACAACAGCATTGACACGTATCCCATATTTCAGTAATTCCACAGCCCATTCTCTTGTCAATGCATTGCGGCCCCCGTTTGATGCGGCATAAGCAGAAGTTCCGCCCTGCCCGGTTTCTGCTGTCTTTGAAGATATATTGACAACGGATCCTTTTGATTTCTTTAATTCCGGTAGCGCATAGTGCGCCATCAGGTAGTAATGTACAAGGTTACTGTGAAGACTCTTTATAAATTTTTCATAATTACCATCTTCCAACCCCACCCCATCGTTTATACCGGCATTGTTGACCAAACCATCTATTCTTCCAAACTGTGCAATTATTTTTTTCACGGCCTGCTCACATTGCTGGGGAACAGAAAGTTCCGCCACCACCTGGTAGGCTTTGCCGCCTTCCTTTGTAATATCGTCAACAGCCGCCTTATTATCCTCTTCGTTCCTGCCAACAATTACAACAATAGCCCCTTCTTTTGCCAGCACATTTGCTATGCCCTGCCCAATGCCTTTAGCACCTCCGGTAATAACCATAACCTTTTCATTTAAGCTCAAATCCATTCAGCTATTTTTTTACAGGTTATAAAATTGGATAGCATTTTTTCCGAATATTTTTTCTTTGTCTTCCCGGTTAAAATTCTCCATATATTTTTCCAATAAGCTTTTCCATTGCACATACATGCCTGAAAGCAATATGACCGGCCAGTCACTTCCAAACATTAATCTATCGGTTCCAAATGCTTTAAACACTATATCCAGGTAGGGATAAAAATCAGCCGGACTCCACGACTTCCATTTTGCTTCGGTGAATAAGCCGGATAATTTACAATATACGTGGGGAGATTGAGCTATTTCATAGATCCATCCTGACCAGTCATCTATTTTCCTATTGGCGATATCGGGTTTTGCGCAATGATCTATTACCATCTTTTGTTCGGGAAAGCGGGATACAAAATCAAGCGTTGCTTTTAATTGATTGGGGTATATTAATATATCGTAGGTATAATTATACGTTTGTAAAGACCTGATCCCACGTTGAAAATCCGGCCGCAGCAAAAAATCATCGGTCTCCTGTTGCACAATATGACGCCATCCCTTTATGGAATTGAATTGCGAAAAATAATGGAATCTTTCCTCAATATTTTCATTTTGAAGATCAACCCATCCCACTATCCCTTTGATGATGTTATGAGTTTTTGCAAGCTCAATTAAAAAAAGAGTTTCCAATTCTGATTGGTCAGCCTGCACAGCTATACATCCGCTGATGCCATTTCTTCTTAATGTTCCCTCTATAGTTTGAGGCAGGTAATTCTGTTGCAGCGTTTTCATTTTATCTGTGATCCATGTATCCCTGATTTTATCATACATCCAGAAATGGACATGCGTATCAATGAAGCCACTTTTATCTGAAGCGGTATTATGATCTTCGTTTATTGAATCCGGTGTTTCCATTATTTACTATATGCTACACAGGTTTGCCTTGAAGTGCCCAATCCATCAATACCCAACTCCACCACATCACCGGGCTTAAGATAGACCTGTGGATTAAACCCTAAACCTACTCCTGCAGGAGTACCTGTAGAAATTATATCTCCGGGTAATAAGGTCATAAACCGGCTGAGATAAGAAACAATAAGAGGAATTTTGAAAATGAAATTCGATGTAGTGCCATCCTGCATTATTTTATCATTTACTTTCAGCCATAGCCTCAGGTTGTTCACGTCGGGGAGTTCATCCTGGGTAACTAACCAGGGACCTAAGGGAGCAAATGTATCGCATCCCTTCCCTTTATCCCAGGTGCCGCCTCTCTCAATCTGGAATTCTCTTTCACTTACGTCATTATGCAAACAATATCCTGCCACAAAGTCCATTGCTTCATCTTCTTCCACATGACTTGCCTTCTTATTAATAACAACAGCAAGCTCTACTTCCCAATCTGTTTTTACAGAATTTTTAGGAATCATAATATCATCAAATGGTCCAGATAAAGCTGTTGTTGATTTCATGAATAAAACCGGCTCAGTAGGAACTGCAGCACCGGTTTCCCTGGCATGGTCAGCATAATTCAAACCGATACATACAATCTTGGATGGCCTTCCTACAGGCGAACCTAGTCGTATACCAGGAGGCAATTTTCTTAAAATGGTTTTATTCTGCTCTACCATCCACGCCAGGTGTGGCAGTCCGCCATTTGCAAAAAATCGCTCATCATAATCATGTATAAAACCAGACACGTCAAAATATTCATTGTTTATACAAACGCCTGGTCTTTCTTTTCCGGCTTCACCAAATCTTATTAATTTCATTTTTAAATACTTTATTTATTATAAATTCTTCATTTCAAAATCCAGTTAATTATTCAATTTAATAAATCCGCCATCAATAGGGTAATCGCACCCTGTAACAAAAGAAGCTTCATCGCTGCATAAGTACAAGACAAGACTTGCGATTTCATCCGGTTGAGCCATCCGGCCAATGGGTTGCGTCTTTGATAATTTTTCAAACATTTCTTTTTCCTTTCCCGGATAATTTTTAGAAATAAACCCATCTACAAAAGGCGTATGCACTCGCCCGGGAGAAATACAATTGCACCTGATCTTATGATGAACATAATCTTTTGCAACGGACAAGGTCATTCCCACCACAGCTCCTTTGGTCATGGAATAGGCAAAGCGATCAGGAATACCAACGGATGACGCAGCAGATGCCATATTAAGAATAGCTCCTCCTTTATCTTTCATAACCGGAACTACAGCATGGAGAAGATTATAAACCCCTTTTACATTTACATTGAACAATCGGGTAAAATCCTCTTCTACGGTATTTTCAACATTACCGACATGCGCTATACCTGCATTGTTAACCAGTATATCAATGCTTTTAAATTTTTTACCAATTTCCTGTATAATATCATTCACCTGTTGCTGATCGCTGACATCACATTTCGAAAAATAGCATTCCCCATTATCCTTTTCAATTTCATCCACTACTTTTGAAGCACCTGCTTCATCAAAATCAAGAATATGCACAAAGGCCCCCTGCCGTGCAAATAACCTGGCTATGGCTCTGCCAATACCACTTCCTCCGCCAGTTACGATCGCTGTTTTATCTTTTAAGTTAAACATCATTTTTATCAGGGTAATTTCTGATTATTTTTAATTTAAAGCCGACTATTATTTATACTTATTGATTGGCCCAAGAAAACATTTTTTTCATCACCACCCATTTTTCACCTGGCTGGCTTCCCGGTACGGCCTGCTGGTATTTCCACATTAACTTTTCCCAATCCTGCACCGCCGGGTTTGCTGCATCTGCGGCCGCTTTTTTTTCAAACTCAAATTCATCTGTAACCTGCATGATCATGAACAAGCGGTTTCCAAACCGGTATATTTCCATTAATAAAATACCATCATTTCTGAAACTGCTTTTAATTTCGGCTGAAACATTTTTATGAAAGGCCTCGTATTCTGCTATCAGGCTATCATCATTTACCAGGTCAAGCGTTAAACAATATTGTTTCATGAATGTGATTTTATTTTATATCCAAATACTCCAAATAAAAAAACAATAATAAAGCAAATCAAGGGCACTATATAAGAGAAGGGAGTCGAATAAGCTTCTGCCAGTGAACCCATCACATAGGGTACCAATGCTCCTCCTACAATAGCCATTATAATAAAAGAGGATCCTTTTTTTGTTTCTGCCCCCAGGTTCTTTACTCCTAAAGCAAAAATGGTTGGGAACATAATAGACTCAAAAAAGAAAATAGCCATCAGGGTATATACTGATAACATTCCTTCAGCCCATATAACTACAGCACATAAAATAATATTGATCAAAGCATATAAAGCCAATAGTTTATTGGGAGCAAGTATTTTCATAATTGCTGTACCGGCAAATCTGCCTATGGTAAATAATAAAAGACTACCGGCCAGTAAATAGGAAGCTCTTTCACTTGAAATGTTCAATCCCTTTTCCGTACAATAGTTGATAAATAACGCGGCGATACCAACTTGTGCTGCAACATAAAAAAATTGCGCAACGATTGCCCACACAAAATGACTATGCTGGAAAAGGGATTTCCCGGCATGCTCCCGCCTGTCAATTATCAATTCTTCTTCTTTTACTTCCGGCATGGATGTACGAACAAATAAATAGGCTACTACCAGTACCACAGCGGCAATGGCTATATATACAAACATAACTGAATCAAGATCTGACGAATCCCCTGCGGACTTGTCCCCAAAAAACAAAGCTCCGCCTACAATAGGGCCAAGGAAAGATCCTACTCCATTAAAACTCTGGGAAAGATTTAGACGATATTCTGATGTTTCGGGTTTTCCAAGTACCGTGATATATGGGTTGGCGGCTGTTTCAAGAAAAGCCAGACCGCTGGCCAAAACAAATAAGGATAAGAGAAAAAAATTAAAGCTGGCATTTTGTGCAGACGGATAAAATAGCAGCGCACCGGCTGCATATAATAACAAGCCGGTAATAATTCCTTTTTTATACCCCACCCTTTGCATAAATAATCCTGCAGGGAAAGCTATCAGAAAGTAAGCGCCGAAATAAGCTGCCTGCAAAAGCGTAGAACGTTTTTTTGTTATATCCAGTGTATCCTGGAAATGCTTATTTAATACATCTAACAGACCATATGCAAATCCCCATAAGAAAAATAAAGAAGTGACTAGAATAATGGGTAAGAGGTATTTATTGTTGGATCTCATATAGCCAGTTCGGTTTGAAAGGTATAAAGCTAAAAGATATACGATTTTCCAATATCTCCTTCAAAAAAAATTATTCTATTGGAAAATCTGATTCTTTAATCCCGGTAATTTCCCCTTATCATACAATTAATTCATGGGTTTTTTCAATCTGCCTATATTAAAAATCAGCAAGAAAGATATAAATTTCTTACCCAGGTGGTCTTTGGATAACCCGGCAATATTTTCCACACGCAGAAGAAAAGTATTTGTGAATCAGGCTATACTTATGTTGGCATAGCAATTGAACTTATAGCAACAAAACATAAGGACAATTTCATAACTAAATAACAATTACATGAAACAATTATTATTATCAGCAACAACGGCCCTTTTAGTCTTTACGGGTTGTAAGGAAACCCGCTCGGGATATTATGATCTCAATAAAGGAGAAAGGGTGGACCTGGTTAAAGATGAAAATACCGGGTTGATGGTACATGCTGAAACAAAGAAGCCGGTTGATATCTACGTAAATGAAGAAACGCATGATACAATTTATGGAAGAACCGGGAAGGTAATCAACGGAAATGTAGTAAAATTAGAAGACGGGAAATATAAATACGAAGATCTGAAGGTTAAAATGGATGAGGACGGTGATTTCAAATTAAAAGATGGTGACTACAAAAGAAAGGAAGATGCTGACGGAGATATCAAAATTAAGGATGGCGATACAAAGACAAAAATTGACGGCGAGACAGGTGAGGTAAAACGAAAATAATTGAGTCACCAGGATTTATAAAAATGTCTCGTAATTAACGGGACATTTTTTGTTATAAACCCAACGAAATTTTACAAGCTTTAAGCAAAGGGCACCCAAAATGAGGGTCATTCGCTATTTTAAATAGACGAAACAGTGGGGAATAAAGCAATGAAATGGGTTCAACCGTTCTTCAAAAGTTATGACTTAAAGTTTGTTTTTTTCATAACCATCCTAGAAGAACCATTCTGCCCGGAAAAAGACATTGTCGCCTTCTGAGGATATCCCGTACATAGCTGTTAAGGTTACTTTGTTGTAGGGAATCAGCACAATACCCATACCATATCCATCGTGCCATAAAGTAGATTTTTCATCCGGCATCCAAACCCTTCCTATATCATAAAAGCCAACCAACCCGGCCCTGCCATTAAAGAAATAGTTCCTTGTATCGGTTAACCATCTTACTTCCGTATTTGTATAAAAAATACTTTTCCCGTAAAATCTTTCCCGTGCATAGCCTCTCAATTCTTCATTTCCGCCTAACCTGATTAAATGATAAAATTCCGGCTGTCCAATGACAATTCCACCACCAGCCCGCATGGCCAGGGTGAAAGCTTTGCTTAGCGGATGATAAAATGCAAAGGTTGAATTGAGCTTTGCAAATGCAGAACCTGTATCAGCCATGTTCTTTAATACGCCTCCACCAAATCTGAATTTGAATCCCTGGGTAGGAGTAATAGATCCATTAGACCGATCATAAATATATCCTGCTTCTAAACCTGCAAATCTTTTAATATTAAATACGGATGGATTAATATGGGCGCCGTTACTCAGGTAATTAGTTTTTTCCCTTTTATATTGTACAGACTGGTAAATAAGAGAAATTTCAGCATGATGAAGCCGCTCAAAATCCCTTTCAAAACCAATACCTCCATACATTCGCTTACTAATTGTGCGATAATAATTCCTGGTATTGTTTGGTTCCAGCGTATTGTTTCCACTGCCAAAATAATTCTCTACAGCTGGATCATCCAGGCGTCCTTTTAGTAATAAATCCCATTTCCCTGCTGCCCTTTTAAATCGCCCTACATAACCCACACTAAAAGAGGTTCTCAGAAAACCATAGAGAGCGTTAACAGAATGAACGACCTGGTATTCTTTTTTTCGCCAGGGCTGAGGGGTACATACTACCCCTGCGCTTACTTTTATTCCTGTTTTAGGAAATAGGTTTATCGGGTCGTTGTTAAAAGCAGTATAAGTAGAAGGAGTAAATACAGGGATCACAGAAAATTTTACTTTTTTATCTTTCAGCGTATCATATTCAAATTTTTCCCCGTTGTAAAAACGGATGCCTCTTATTTTTCTATTTGTTTGTAAGATTGAATCCTTATCCTCAGGATCTATCATATGTATTTTTATCCTGGTTTTCTTTTCCCCCTGTATAGAAATAAGATCTTTTTTGCCCAGGCCATAGATAAAGAGTTCACGGGTTTCACCGGCATCAAATTGACGGGAATAATACGGTGTGTCATTTTGAATATCCTCTTTATTTATTCCGTAAATATCTACGGCCACCTTTTTGTCAGGCAATACATTCACCTGAATCAATTCCTTTTTTCCTGACCCAAGGATGGCGACTTTTTTAGACAGGTAATCATAATATTCTTTAGCATACTCCTGTAAATGACCTCTTCTCGATTTTATTTTATCTATTATAATCTGTCCATTAATTTGGAACAATTCAGGGGGCATTAACCGGATACTGCTTTCAACCAAACTGTCGGTCAATAATAACTGCAAGTCCTTCGCCTGGGTTATCCACTCATCCAGTGGCAATTCGTTTAAAAATTTTCTATCCAAAGGACGGCCGGGAAAATTCCAGCCACCGACCTTTTTCACAGTATATCCAAATCCCTGAACTTGCCGGAGGAATAAACCAGCCAGGTTTGGATAAAAGCCATCAATTTTTGTATAGGCCTGGTCCCTGTCTCTCGGTACAGGTTTATAAATCGTTCTGTCTTCTTCTTCAAATTCTGCCCATCGCCAGTTATCCGGATGGCGTCCCCAATCGCCAATTAACATATCAAATAAGCGGGCCCTTACAAATGAAATCTGATCCACCCGGTTGTCATGATTTTCATGAATTTTCTCCATCAGTTTTTCACTGCCGATCACATTTTTAGAATAGCCAAACTTGTAAGCGTCTTCCTGGTTTTCATCCGGTCTTCTTTCAAAAAGATATAATTGATCGCCATATTCGTCCGAAAATTCTTTTAATGAAGACTGTTTCGGAACAAATACAATTTTCGGAAGTGTATGATAAATTCCCAGTGCCCTGGCCATCGGCGTAATAGTAATAGCCGTGTAGGGATGACCGATGGATACCTCATCTTTCGCGATGCGATGAATAAATGTGCCATCCATATCCTTCAATCCTCTTCCAAAATCCTTATTCACACTTCGCAAAACATATTCTTTTCCGTTCTTATCCTTTAAACGTAAACTTTTAGATTGTCTTCCGCCACCTTCCTTTATGGGTGTGAGACCTCCCGTCGCCGTATCCAAATAAAAATTTTCTACTCTAAACGCTGTATTCCATTCGGTTCGGTAATGATAGCCCCAAAATATATTATGCTAACCCGATCGTTTATATTCTTTTCCCGGAATTACAACCGTAGTGCCTTTAATAAATGGGGAATCTTTTACTATAGTGGTTTGTGACAGCAGAGAACTGAAAAATACCGGGACGACCAATATCCATACACCTGATAAAATCATTTTCCTCTTTTGGTCCTGCTTGTACATATAGACTTCTATTTATTCGAAATCTTTTTTAAAATATTATGCATTCTAATCATACAATTATAATACCTATATCTTAAGTGAAAATAATTGCATGGAATCATCCATTCCTTTTAAAGAAACCTCGCCCAGGTTTTCCGCCTGCCAGGATTTAAGAATGCCGGTATCAAAATATTCTTTGGATACAATAAACTTTTGATTCAGCTCATTGCAGGCGCTCCTTATACGGGCAGCAGTATTCATTGCTTCACCGCTGATCGCAATATCTTTTTTGATAATACCTATTTCCCCGATGGTAACATTTCCTGCATGCAATCCCGCCCTGAACTCCGGCGCAATATCATAAGTACGACGAAAATAATCTGATTTTCGTTGCATGGCTTTTCGAGATTCAATCACTGTTTGTACAGATTTCAAAATGTTTATTTGTTTAAACGGCCAGGTTACAACTACCTCATCGCCCACATATTGATAGATCATACCGTTGTTATCCAACACAGCAATGGATACATAATAAATAAAATCCCGGATGAATAAAAAATATTTTTCATGACCCAATTGTTCCGCAATAGGAGTTGAATCTTTTAAATCCAGGAACATGATGATTCTTTTTTCATTTCTTGGATTAAGATATTTTCCAGTCAAAATTTCCCAAAACACACCGGGTGAATATTTCTGATCTATTTCAACAATGATCTGCGCTGCCAGAAGCATGACCAACCAGAACAATAAGATATCGGTTAATAAATTGGTATATAAAAAGTAATTGACAAACTGCTGCGCAGTTTCTGGCAAACTAATACCATTAATAAATAGAAAATGCAGGAAAAAGACAAGGATGAATGCGCCCAGGGCTATGACGAGTAATAAAAATGATTTTACCAGCCAGTTAACCAGTAAGCACCGCCTTCTCATTTCGATTTTCACTTCTCTTAAAAGTAACCATGACATTAAGAAGCTAGTCAATAAAACAATAGATGAGCGAAGTACAAAAGCCTGCCATTGGTTTTCATGGTATGGATAATCGATATCGTCTCCATTGAGTACATTTCGCAGATATAAGAATAAGTCTATAAACGTCCAGCCCAGGCTGATCAATACGATCCTTTGCATGCGATACCTGCCTACTGCTGAAAAAATGTTTATAGCATTTTTTATCAAGCCCATTATCAGTTTTTTAGGTACTCATATATTTGTTGCTGCGGATTTTGCATAGAGGCCGGTTCTGAATGATCCGGCCGGATTTCATTTAAACCGGCATCCAACATAACCGCTTTTGAATTGTCGTTCCATTGTATATCAAAATATGTTGACAGGTCTATTTTTAGGTTCTCATCGGTAACAGGAATGCATACTTCAATACGCTGCTGCAGATTTCTTGTCATCCAAGTCGGCCGAACCGATATAAATCCTGCTATCCTCTTCTTCACCAAATAAAAAGATACGGCTATGTTCCAGGTACCGGTCAACAATTCTTTTTACTTCAATATTTTCACTTAAATTTTCCTGTATCGGTGCAATGCAACAAATGCCCCTTACCAGCAACTGCATTTTTACTCCGGCTTTGCCTGCTTTATAAAGAAGATCGATCATGTAAATATCTTCCAGGTTATTTACTTTAATCCTAATGAAGCATGCAAGCCTTTTTTCTTTCTTTTGATCTGCTTCAATGATCTCTTCTTCAAAAACAGGAACCATATTGTACTGGGAAACCAGCAAGTGGCTTAAATTCTTCCTTTGCACCTTTTTCTCGGTCGCTTTGCCTTTTCCAGAATACTGAATAATTGTTTCAGATCTTTTATCACTTCCTGCCTTGAAGTAAACAGGGCATGATCAGTATAAAACCTGGCCGTTGTTTCATTAAAATTCCCCGTACCTACATACCCATATCCCCTCATTCCCTCTTTTGTTTTTTTTATGACCAGTGCAATTTTAGAATGCACTTTTATCTGGGGTATGCTATAAATGATCCTGACACCTGCCTTCTCCATTTCCTTACTCCATTTAATATTATTGGCTTCATCAAACCTTGCTTTCAACTCCACAAAAACCTGTAACTAATTTTTTATTCTTTGCTGCGCTGATCAATGCATTCACAATATGTGATTCTGCAGCTACGCGGTATAGTGTAACAGAGATAGATTCCACCTCCGGATCAATGGCAGCCTGGTTAAAAAAAGCCAGAACAGGATTATAACTCTCGTAGGGAAAATGAAGCAAAAGATCTTTTTCTTCAATCTGCCTGAAAATATCGCCGCAATATTCCAATCCTACCGGTTTTAACTGCGGCATAGGTGGATATTCAAGATCCTTTCCTGCTAACAGGAAGCGATGAAAGATCGCTCAGGTTATGATATCTTCCACCTTCGTATAATTCTTCCTGCTTTAAACCTAATGAAGTAGCAATAAACTTTTGAACACTCAATGGCATTCCTTTTTCAAAAAGAAAACGGGTGGGGTGCCCATATCTCTTTTTTCTAATTTCTTTTCCATTTCCTTCAACATATCCTTGTCCATGGTTTCTTCATCCAGGAATAAGTTCTGAATTTCGGGTGATCTTGAAACTATAACAGGAATGAATGAATAAATCCGGTGAAAATACAACTCATATTATCCCGGATGATATCGTCTAGGAAAACAATAGGTTGCTTGCCGTCATCTGATTCCAGGTTAAAAAAACGATCCAGTTTATTTACCGGAATATTGATTATGGCATGACTAAAAGCATCGCTTCCTTCCTTTTTCAGCAATACAAAAAAATAGATCTTATTATTCTCCGGGAAAAAATCCTGGTGCAGGGATTCGTCCATAAACACGGGTTGTATAAAAGCCAGTATCCGGGAAAAAAAAAGTTCTCTGATCTGCGATGTATATTGATCCGGTATCGGACGATTATAATATAAAATGATACCTTCATTTTTCCATGGCCGGCAATACCTGGTTGTTGATGATAGCACCAAATTCTTCCAATTGCTTGCCAATGATCTCCTGCACTTTTTCCGCCAGGTTCTTATCGTAGGGTGGCACTATTTTATTTAAGTGTCTTATTCTTTAAAGTGGAATAGAAAGAGATAACTGGATAACGAACCCGAAAAAACTCATCCATATTGCTGGAAAAAATAGCCAAAAACTTTACTCTTTCCAATAGAGGTACCGACGGGTCTGCTGCTTCCTGCAAAACCCGATGATTAAACCCAAGCCAACTGATGTCCCTGTTGTGATACATAATCGTATTCTGATTTAAAATGGAGACCCGCTGCCGTCAATAATTACAGTAGAAGGTGCTGAACGGTTAAAAATAATCGCAATAATAAAGGCAAATGCAGAAACAATGATCCCGATCATAAAAACGCTGTAAGCAATCCGTACCAGCCGGTATTTTCGGCCTAGCACAATACCCAAGATAATAAATATCATCTACCAAGGTGCCATACAAATATTCAGGATCCTTCATCATGGTACTCATTCCCCATTTGTATTCCTCCAGCTCGCTTTTAAAAAAATTTCCAAAGAACAAAAGGTTGGTTTTTCGATTCAATATATCTTCCCGGGTAAAATTGCCATTCGTGATCTTCGGCCTCGTTGCCAGGATGGAAATTACAATTGTGGTCAGCGCTGTGGCCAGGAATATAAACGTAGGAATAGCCAGATGTTTGTCCACTTCAATTTTCCGGATCAGTACCGATAAGATCACCGAAATAATAATCGCATTTACACTGATCAGGATATTGGCTTTATTATCGGCCATTTCACTCAACCGCATATGATTTTCCGAGGTAAGCCGCAACATGGTTTGTATTCCTTTTGTAATAAACCCGCTCTGGTTGCTTTTTCTCTTTTTTCTTACTCCTTCGCCTCTTCCGAGCTGGCAAGTACTGTCCTGCTGGCATTGTCCTGTATCCCTTCTTCAATTTTCTTTTTAATCTTAGCCATATTTTTTTGTTTTTCTGCCTCCAGCAGTTCTTTGCAATAAGATGTATAAAACTGATGTGATTCCAGTAAGATCAATGTATTTTTTTCCCAATCTATCTACAGACAAGGTTCCGCAAAGCCATTTCCTTTTTCATCAGCTTGTCCATTTTCTTAAACTCTGCTGTGCCAAAATGATAAGTATCTGCGTCTTTGATGATCTCCTGGATCAAGCCCTTCTGGCGCTGTACTTAAGTTTGGTGGCCAATATTATCTTCTCCATTTCGTCTGCCAAATCCTGCATATTCACCTTTACCGGATAGCCATTCCCGCAGTCAGTTCCGCACTTTTTTGTTCATGCGTAGAAGGATCAGTATACAAATGCCCTACATCGTGAAACCAGGCCCCGATATTCAAGAATGATGATATCTCTTTCCGACAATTCGTAGTGAGCCGCGATTTCATTGGCCCTGTCCACCACCTGCCTGGTATGATCAAGGCTGTGGTATAAAAGATTGTCGGGAGAACCCGATATCAAAAAGCCGGTAACTTTCTCCTCTGCCTGTTTTATGATTTGCTTGTCATTATTTTTCATTTCCTGGTTTCTGTCGCTTTTTATTTAAACATTATATAAAAGGTCAATTTTTCGTGAGTAATATCCTTCGATCCGTTATTTATCAATTTCAGTTCATCTTTATCATCAGGACAACCACCAAAATTTTTTCTAAAATGTAAATTAAACTTTGAACCCAATGAGAAATTAAATACTCTTTCCTCTTTCGAATATCCCACTGTCGCCGACAGGATGACCAGGTTGAAAGGATTATAATAAAAACCTCCTCCAGCTACATAATGCCATTTGTTTGCTTTCATCATCTGTATACCATACCCGGCCGATATCATTGAATGCAATCAGTCCTACCTGACCCGGTAATATATACGATTTACTTTCAAATAATTTTATCCTCAACTCAAGGCTTCCATATGCCATGGAGTTTCCCGAAAAGCGATTTTTCCTGAATCCTCGTAATACATTGTTCTGACCCAATGAAAGGCCTGGAAATATTCAATGCTGTCATTGAAAATATGACCTGCCCCCATTTTAATACACCAATAACCTTCGCCGGAATCTTCAAACTAGCATAAATGACCATATCCGATTCCAGTTTGTTGACCGACCTGCTGTACTGTTATTAAGAGGGCTGCAGCATCGTTAATTTATTTACCCAACGAATACCACGGGTAGGAAACAGGTCACTGTTCAGATTGTCCAACTCGATGGCCGCTTTTATACCCGCATAAGTTTTGGTAGTATACACCGAAGCTGAATCAAGACCCGCCATGGAAGGCTTACCCAATATATATTCATCGTTGTTAGCAGTACCTGTTCCAGTAATGGAAAAAGATAGGGCCAGCCAAGAGATTCAATTTTCCAAAATATCTTTTTCTTACCAGGAAGTCTGCTTCTGCAAATTTGTAACGCACCCTGTAAAAACTTACATGGCTTTGATTTATCCATGATGGTACCGTTGCCAAATCCAAAAAAATTGTTTAAAACCGGGCTGTTTACCTGTGCATTCAACACAAGATCGCTAGAACCAAATGCATTGATCTTTTCTCCATGGTATTTAACCTGCCAGGCTTTTCTCGTCAGGGCAAACAAGGCTGTCAGCTTATGATCACTGGCATAAGGATGCTTTCGAAAACCAAACCGTGTAATCCACAGACCCGTTCCCAGCATCAGCCCATCATCTTCATTATAACCCCAATATTATCCTGGGATACCTGGTAACAGGGTAATTAAAATGTTTGATCTGAAATTCATTGATGTTGGGATCGTTCTTAAAATATTTTTTAGTCCTGTGATGCGGCAAGCAGGAAATTGGTATCAATTTACTTATCATATACAAATGTTTTTAACCGGCTTTTTATAAAAAAAGAATCATTACCCCGTCCGCCAATCATCCGGATACGGATAGAAGAAGTCATTCCGCTGTCTACCTCAAATTTATCCTCTCCGTTAAATCCGTATAATCTTATTTCTTTGGTCACCCGCTGATCAAATATACGCTGGTACATCACGAAATTGGTATCGGCATGTTTTTCTATAAGAATAGACAGTCAGCATAAGACTATCATTAACAGCGTTGATCGAAAATTTTTCGTTTTCATTACTGCCCAGAATATCTACTTCCCTTGCAAGAAACCTGTAATACTTTAATGATTCATCTTTTAAAACCTTTTTCCGGCTTGATCAGCTTATTGATTATCTCTTTCCACTGATCGCATAGTATTTCCGGTGGCATTTTATGAATAGCCGTCTTCGATTTTCTGATCGGTCAGGTTGTTGGTAAAATCGGTAGCCACCCTGTTCCATGCTTTCCTCATCCAGGTTATTCAGAAACATCCTGTCAAAATCTTTTGACACCGTATTGAGCCGGTTAATATCAGTGTATATTGATATTGTAATCCTTTTAGAAAAGGAATGCGTCCCTTTGACATGTATTTTAAAATAAGGCCATCGGAATAAAAAAAGGCCTGGTCCCTGTCTCGCGGAATAGGAATATATAATTTACCCTGGCCGGTATCCCTGGTCGCCCATCTCCATTGATCAAAATGACGGTCCCAGTCAGCTATCAGCATATCAAGCAGGCGGGCTCTCAATACGGCTTCCTGCGTCCACCGTATGATCATTATCCTCTCTCATCTTATTAAATAACTTAAAACTGCTTTTGCTATCTGTCTCCTTCACCAGGGTCCTTCCGCTCGAGCATACAAATCTTGTTGGCAAAAAGTGGTTTATAGTAACCCAATGACGGATCATCCGGAACATAAAAAAATTCAGGTGTCGAAACCAAGATACCGGTTGTATCCGCCAGGGTAGGAATAGCCAAGCGGCGCATATGGATGAGCTGCCGAAATAAGATCCTGCACAATATTGGAAGCAAAACTTTGCCTGAAATTTTGAGGAATAGCAGCAGTCGGATCTTTATCAATTGTACGCAAGTGCCCATTCCCTTCCCTGCTTATCTTTTAATTGAAGTGATCTTGTTTGCTTACCGCCACCCACCCCTTCAATTGTAAAACCTCCTTTTTCCTTATTTACATTAAATACTTTAAGATTGACCGGCGTTGACCATTCTTTACGGTAATTATTCCCGTTAAAAAGTCGTTGAACACCGTTGGCTTTCTTATACTGGACGCTGGCAGCCGATTTTACATAATCTTTATATACAAATTCAACCTTGCTCGTGGTATCCGCAGAGATGACTGGCAATTTGGAAAAATCCAGGATACGGTTAGAATAAGCCAATCTTGAATGAATCTATCGAGGTTTTATCCACCGTCATAAAAATTAGCCCTGACATTTTTATTCTTTAAGATGTCGAGTGTAACAAAGCCTAAAGACCGGGCGGTAAATTCAGCTTTTCTTCCGGGAGATAAACGACTTGTTTTACATCCGCTTCCACTGATGATATAATTATAGCTGCTATCCTTTATCAGTTGCAGAGCATGCTCATGTCCGCCAACCATAATAACATGGGGATGAGTTTTTACTGCTTCCATCATCCGGTTGATCATATTGGTATAAGCAGGATGTTTTATATCCTGTGGCGTACCAAATACGCTGCGGGCAATTGGATAAGCAGAACCTATAACCGGCAATGGAATGTAAAGGTTTTCCCGCATTTCGGTGAAAGGGAAAATATGCTGCTTCCAGGTAAAATAGCCTCCATGCGGCCCATTGCTTTTGAATGGATGATGGGTTGCAAGCAATACTAATTTATTATAATTCCTGTTTAAGATATCATCCAGTTCACTGATGACCTCATCTTCGGTTTTATATTCACAATCGGATTCAACTCCGGGTTTATCATTGGGATGTATCCACCACTGGCTGTCCATCATAACTAATACTACATCATCGCCCAGTTGTACTTCCTACCGGTCCGGGACACCCTTCCTTTGGATAAAATTCCATGTTGCCGTCCCCGATTGGATCCACATAATTTTGTTGCCGACAACTGTCTCATAACCCCGGGTGCCGCCATTTTCCCAATCGTGATTACCAGGGATCATAAAACCCCTTGCCTGGCGTATCCTTCACTAAATTAATCTGTGAATCCAGCGCAGCCTTAATCTCTGAATACCGGTTATAGGTATCGCTTGGTAAACCGGCATCATACAGATTGTCACCCAGGTAAACCACAACTGTTCTTTTGTCAAGCTTAATATTTTTCCTGATAGATTCTAATACAGACGCCTGCCCTTTAATTAAGGCGCCTGCATCTCCCACCAATATTACCCTTGTTTTAACTGAATCTTCTTGTGCTAAAACCGGCAAAGTTAAATGCCAGCAAAACCATTACTAAAACAAAGGATCTCATATTTATTTTTTATAATAAGAAAAGTAAAGCAAATCAGCTACCCCTATATCAGCCGCCTCATTTGAAATGATCATATCCCCCGATGGAGTAAAGGTGATACCTTCCGGTTGTTTAAAAATACCTTTATCAATTTTATAAGAATTTTTAAAATTGCCGTTTACATCCGTTACCACCAATCATTTCATTGATCGCAGATACAATATATAATAATCCATTTTTAGGGTTAATGGATGCTGCGGAAGGTTTAAACTCGGATTTTTTCTTCACCTACCGATGCCGCGATCTTTTCTACATTTATTGAGAAATCAGAGCCAGTATATTTACCGGCAATGGGATCAAAAGAGAAGGTAGTTAAAGATTTCTTTTTATCCGATTCACAATCTTTACAAATCAGGATCAAGCTTCTGCCGGGTAGAATCATAATAAAGAATTTCAAATTCATTTTTGCCCATCTCCCTGCTGATCAAAATAATATTGCTGTACTGCTATAGTATTTTTGCTGTCAAAGGACTAGCCGGATAATATTGCCATTGCTCTGCAATACATAGAAAGCACTGTCCAGTAAAACCAGGTCTTCAAAATCAGCGCCTTTAGAAAATTTCCAGCGAAGTCCATTGGTTCCCTTTTTTAATTTATACAACCAGCCTTTTTCATCATTAATGGCGAAAATGGAACTGTCTTTGGCATAATAAGCTATTCCCGATATTTCATCCAGTTCCAGGGGTAATTTAGTCTGAATCACCTTATTCAGATTATACCCTTCCGGACTTTTCATTGTCTTTTTCACTGGGGGCCTCTTGCAGCTTAACGTAACCAGGCAAACAACGAGGCAATAACATACTATTTTTTTTATATAAGCGTCCATATAATCGCAATGCAATATTTCAAATCTCCGGCCATTAAATAATTAATTTTAAATCCCTGCAAGCATGGATAGTGGATATCAATTCCCCGCTAATAAAAAGCGGGGATGGGTAAAAAATTCCCCATTTAAATTAAAATAATGACGGGAGAGTGGAAAAGTGATTTGAAATGCGCAAATAAAGGTACTGAGAAAATTTGTTTTACCTCGAAAAGCTTCAGCCCCGTTGTATGAATCAGGAAGCTATGATATAATTATTATTTTATAAAATTTTCCAATATTGGAAAAAAGAATACTTTTTGTAATCAGTGTCTTCACATACGCAATAGATACTTCCCAAAAAAATATTTTTGATCAATTTGTTATAATCCGGCTGCATTTTTAAATCAAAGGAAGGTCACCAATCTTATGATTTTCTAACTAGTCTTCAGAGTCATTAAAACATAAGTAAAGGCTTTTTAAGAATGGCCTTGGCACTCACACAGTCATATCATACTACATCTTAGTGTTTTTGAAATTCCCTGATGGCTTCACCCAAATCAAAAACCTTAACCATTCCATTTAACGAAGAATGAATAATAGAACTGGCGGCTGCGCTTCGGTAGCCCCCTTCACAATGAACAACGATGGGTTTATCGGTTGGAATTTCATCCACCCTGCTCCGGACCTCAGCCAGAGGAATGGGAATACTGTTCGGGAAAATCTTTCCTTCCATTACTTCCGATTCGTTTCTAACATCCACAATAGTATATTTACCGGGATGGTTTTTAAAAATATTCATATCGATTTCCGCCTCCTGAACAGGAGCTTTTATTACAATTATTGCTTCTTTTATAGCCGTTTCATATCCAATGCTTGCTGTCCTTTTTATCATTCGCTCTAACTGTTCTTTGCTTTCACCTGCCAGGTAAAAAGACTCCTTAGGCTTAATGATGCTTCCCAGCCATGTTTCAAATTTTCCCTTCTCCATCAAATTAACAGAATGGGGCAAATGCCCTTTTTTAAATATTTCTTCATTCCTTGTATCTACCACCCATAATGCTCTATCCCGCTCAGCGTTTTCTTCATAATCTTTAATAGAAATTGTTTTAATGCTTTCTTTCAATGGCGCAGCACCTTTTAGATTCAATTCTACATTATAGGGGAAATATTGCGGAACGAAAGGCTGATCTTCCAATAAGTTATTAATAAACTCATCTTCCGTGGCTTCCTGCAGGCTCCAATTTGTTTGTTTTTCCTGACCGATAGTGCTGCGGCTTTCCTCGCTCAAATTTTTTCCACACAAACTGCCAGCCCCATGAGTTGGATACACCACTACATCATCATTTAACTTCATCAATTTATTGCGCAGGGAATGAAACATCTGCTTTGCTAAATCCTCTCGTTTTGACTGCATTTTTTCCTGGTCTTCACGAAGATCAGGTCTGCCGCAGTCACCTATAAAAAGCGTATCCCCGGTGAACACCACTTTTTGTATGCCTTCATGTTCAAGCAAAATGCAGATACTATCCGGTGAATGACCAGGGGTATTAATTGCAGTTAATTTTATTTTACCGAGTTGAATGGATTGCCCTTCATCAAATGCCTGGTGTGGATAATGTGCATGCATATCCTTGCTTGCATAAATGGTAGCTCCGGATGATTGGTGTAATTCCAAATGACTGCTAACAAAATCTGCATGTGGATGAGTTTCAATAACGGCCACAATTTGAGCATCCGTTTCCCTGGCAAAATCATAGTAGGGCTCTGTATCCCGGGCCGGATCTATCAATACTATCTTTCTTTCACAATCGCTGACAACGGCGTAGCTGTAATGAGAAAGATTTTTGTCTTCAAACTGTTTTATTTGCATAATGGTTAAAATTATAATTCCAATTTCATTCAATTACAATGCCCGTTTGTTGACAACAGTCATACTTGAAATGAGTATAAAGTTGCAGCCACCGACTCAGTAGAAGGATAACGGTGATCTCCATTGCAATGGACCGTTTTGTTCTGACTACTGCAGTAGTTTTCTGTAGGCATCCGTGTCATAATCTTCAGCCCCATAATTTTCCTTAATTAATTCGCCTTCTTCATTAAAAATAAAAGTAGCGGGTATACCGTCGGTCTTCATTATAGCCGGTGGTTGTTCTGCCGGGAAATATACCGGGAGCGAAAGATGATTCAACTGTTTAAACTTGCTTGCAGCTTCGGGGTTTTCATCAAAGGACAGCATCACAAATGCTACCTTTTCTTTGTTCACCGAAGCATAAAGTTTTTCAATGGAAGGCATTTCTGCCCGGCAAGGCGGGCACCAGGACGCCCAGAGGTTTACAAATACTTTCTTGCCTTTCAATGATTGCAGGTTCACATCCCTGCCTTGCATATCCTTCATGGCAAATGCCGGCAAACCTGGGGGTTTACCATCAACGGGCATAAATTCACTTCTTTCGCCTTCCGGATTTTTATGGATGTTGGAGGAAAAAACTACTATCGCCACCAGGGCGATGATGGCTAATACTGAATATTTTATTTTGTTTTTCATGTTTATGTTTTTTAAAGTTCTACGGATAAATACCCTTTCTTTTGTAATTCAAACGCTTTTATAAATCCATTTTCAACATACTCAATGCCGGGCATTAAATCTGCTTTTGTTAATTTGAATTTCTTCAGCGATAAACCACAGCCATACAAAGTAACGCCCAGGCGTTTTGCTTCAGAAATAATTTCATTATCGCCGGTGCCTGCAAAATCCTTAATGGTCTCGCCACAAATGATAATGGCAGTCTTGCCCGGCTTGATGGTTTTACTTGCAGCTTCATTTGTTTGCAATTGACTGATAGTATTTAATGCCTGGGTAATGTGCTCCTGCTGCCGGAGCAGGAAAAGCAGGTTATCGGGGTAGGGCTGCTTTTTTTGCGCAAATGCAGCGGCAAATAAGGAAAGGGATATAAATAAAATGCTAAGCTTTTTGTAATTCATAATTATTGTTTTTAAAAAGAAATAATAGACTCCCTGCAATAGCCACATTTTTGAAAAATGGGCCAAGGTCATTCAGGTCTTCGAGTTGTATGGTTATCGAAATGCCGGTTAGTATTATAAGTAAAACAGCCGCAGCCCATTTTTGATATTTGCCAGCCAGCAGAAAGAGAGCCGCCACTACCATAACCACTCCACTAAGTGTAATTAATGAAGTGTAAAGTGGCTGCGAAGGAGCCCATTGATACAATGAGCATTGTTTTATTCTACTAAAAATTTTATCGGTATGAATAAGATGTTTGAAACCTGCATATAAAAAAATAAAAGACGTAAGTGCCCGGAAAAGCACATAATGCCAATGCCTGGTCATGTGATTCTTCAGTTTTTAAATAAAGAGAAAATATGTTGCCCTTTGTTTGTAATGTATAATTGAGTGTTGTTCTACGGTTAGTGAAGTACAACTAATAAGATTTCTAAAAATACATTAAACGACAAAGAACCGAGGAGGGGTGAAAGGAGGATTAGTAGCGAATTGGGAAACAAAAACCTGGTGATAATTGCTTTGGGATTTTTTAATATCGTTGAAATGGTTTGTGACCTGGTATACCAAAGAAGGAATCACTAAAACAAAATTTGTTGTGCATGGCTGTATATTCTTTATCGGATCATCCTGCTTTTGCCGGGGCACCTGCCCTTGCATGGACCCAGCAGCAACCACACTTGCAATTTTTTTGCAATACCGTTGCTGGGCAAATGTGCCAGAAATGCCAAATGATAGAAATAATATGAACAAAAAGTATTTTTTCAATGGTATCCGATTGTATGCGGTTTAGATCTATGGAATCATAATCCAGTTCCTAAAACACATTTAGCCTTGTTTCAAAAAATAAGCCATACAGATTACACCTTTGTTAAAATCCTTTATAAACTTTATAAAGTTTCTACTTAACGATCAGGAGTTGAAAATTTAAACATCCGTGTATTTTTGACCTTGTTAATTTAATTACAGTTTCCATTTACATCGCAAAAATCTTCGCCACCTTCAGCTATAAGGGCAGGTTTTTCTTCTTCCCAAATTTTATTCAATACTTCTTCAAACACCTGCGGGCTTTGTGCGCCGCTTACTGCATATTTATTGTTAAAAACAAAGAAAGGAACACCTTGTACTCCAACCTGGTAAGCCTCATACTGGTCTTTCCTTACTTCTTCTTCAAACCTGGGGTCTGTCAATGACCTTTCAGCGTCTTCACTACTTAATCCGACTTCTGTTGCAAGTTGTACCAATGTAGCGGAATCCCCGGTGTCTTTTCCTTCAGTATAATAGGCTTTAAATAATCTTTCTTTCAATTCATTCTGCAAACCATGTTCTTTTGCAAAATGGAGGAGCCTGTGGGCAGAAAGAGTGTTGTTGATAATCGCTTTATCAAAATCATAATTCAGGCCTGCTTCACTTGCTATTGAAGTCATATGGTCATTCATTCTTTTTCCGTCGGCTGTTGTTCCTCCTTTTCGTCTTCCAAGATATTCATGAACGCTCAGGCCTTCTTTGTTGTCCATGTCGGGGTCAAGCTGGAAGCTTTTCCATTCAATCTCTACCTTATCCTTTGCTGAAAACTTTTCCAGCGCCTTTTCAAATCTTCGTTTTCCAATATAACAAAACGGGCAAACGATATCACTCCATATTTCTACTTTCATGTGTAATTAATTTTATTTATATCAAACCTTATCTGCATTCCATATTAATATACAATCGGAATTCCATCTTTGTTCATTTGAAGGAAACCGGCATTTTACTCAATGAGGTCATACACTTAGAAGGGAAATGAAAAGGACAAGGACTGAAAAATTGTTTTTTTTCCTTTGGGGTAGTTTAACCTGAAAAAACTAGTCCCGCCAACTTAAAGTGGTCTTACCAGGACTCGAACCTGGATCTAGAGTTTAGGAAACTCCTATTCTATCCCTTGAACTATAAGACCACTTTAACTGCGGGTATTCTTTCTATAAAACTCCCTGCCACCTTACCTGGGGATAATAAAAGGCATGCGGGCGGCAAAAATAATAGATTCTGCCCTAAATATGGGCTTTATCAAAATGTATTCAATCGATCTAAAAAAAACTCAAATTATTTTTTTTATTTTTTAAAAACCGGCTGACATAGGGTTGTCACCCGGCCCGGTTTGCTTTGTACTGTCAAACAAATAATAATCTATAAAATTTTGATTTATGACTAATAATGATCAATTAGCAGACACCGCCGCATCAACCGTCATTACGTCTGAAGACCTTCTTAAACACTGGCAGGGCCATCGCAGCCTTACCCGCAAAACGATAGAAGTATTTCCTGAAGACAAACTCTTTACTTATTCTATCGGAGGCATGAGGCCCTTTGCTGAACTGGTATATGAATTCCTGGGAATGGCCATACCCGGCGTTACCGGCATTGCCACGGGAAAATGGCAACAATGGGCCGATGCAAAAAAAGTGGATAATAAAAAAGATTTGCTCACTCTCTGGGACCAGGCTACCGAAGGAATCAACCGTATATGGCCGACGATACCTCCTCATCGCTTCGTTGAAGAAGATGTTGCTTTTGGACAATGGCCGGGAACGGGCACATCTTTTATTTTTTATTTTATCGATAATGAAATACATCACCGTGGACAGGCATATGTCTATCTCCGCTCATTAGGTATTGAGCCTCCTGCATTCTGGGACAGAAATTGATCTCAGGCAGTATAAAATTATGATGGATGGGGCAAAGCCAATTTAACTGTTTCAATACAGCCAGTCTTTGTTAACTTTCCATCATAATATTTTTTATGAAAAAGATCATCTCTGCGTTGCTTGCTTCCCTGTTTATACTTACCAGTGCCTGGTCGCAGCAGGAAATGAAACCCAAAGCCCGCCTCAATCATATCGCCGTTTATGTATATGACCTGGATAAAAGCACTGAATTTTACCGGCAGATAGTCGGGCTCGATACTATACCCGAACCTTTTCATGATGGCCGGCATACCTGGTTCAGCATCGGTGATAAAAGCCATCTGCACCTGATTAAGGGCGCCAAAGCCGGGCTTTCTTATGATAAGAACAGTCATCTCTGTTTCACTGTGCAATCTGTTGAAAAATTTATCCCGGTTCTTGACAAAAATAATGTGGAGTATGAAAATTGGGCAGGGGAGAAAAAAAGTATCACTAACCGTGTGGATGGAGTAAAACAAATATATTTTAAAGATCCGGATGGATACTGGATCGAGATCAACGACGCAAGGGATTAATTAGTGGCCGGAGAATTCTGCACGTCATAAATTTTATAATTAACAACAGAATACCGCTCTGTTTCCTACCTGATTACCTCTTACTTTCTATATGGGGATTCAAAACACTCCAAACCTTATCTTTGCCGTCCTCCGGTAGATTATTTTAAAGCCACTCAAAATCCCGGATTTTAAATTACATCAAATGAAGTTTTATAATCTCCTGATTAAATATCGTCTTTGGATAGGCGTCATACTGATCTTATTGGGCGGATATGTAAATTTTGTCGCCGGATTCTGGCCGGCCTTTCCTTTATACCTTATCGGTCTTATACTGATTTTGGGTCATTTCTTTTTTGGTCCGCTTCGCCTTATTCAATCCTATATGGAAAGTGGTGATATGGACGGCGCTGAAAAAGTATTGAGCTCGATACAGTTTCCTAATCTCCTGTACAAACCGATCCGCTCCGTTTACTATACGCTGAAAGGTAATATCGCCATGATGAAGCAGGACTTTGATGGTGCAGAAAAGATGATGAAGAAAGGGCTGGACCTGGGCATGCCCATGAAGGAAGCAGAAGGTGCCAGCCTGTTGCAGATGGGAATGCTTTCCATGCAGAAGAATGACCTGAAACAAGCAGAAAGTTATATCCGCTCTGCTATCAGGAAAGGACTGCCCGATAAAGAAAACGAAGCAGCAGCTTACCTGCAGATGTGCAGCATCATGATGAATAAAAGAGAATTCCGCGCAGCCAAAGATTTTTTTAGAAAAACCAAGGCGCTAAAACCTACTACACCTCAGATAGTGGATCAGATAAAACAAATAGAGAAATATATATCCAGGATGCCTGGCTAAAAAAGTTTTTCCTTTTGCCAAAAATAAGGAATCATAAATGGTTGGATGGTTCTTCCAATTTTCTACTGCCGTGTTTAAAAATCAGGATTGCTTGCAAATATTTAACTTGTACTTTTTCAAAAAAGATCATATGAAACAATTAATCACACTCATTTTTTTTGGCATTTGTATAGCCGGTTATGCTCAACCTGCTGATCCGGATATTGCTATTATTCCTCATCCCGTTTCCCTAACAAGACAAAGTGGTTCATTTATTCTTCCTCAATTATTAACCATTTATACTGGCAAAAATGAGGAGCTTAAGAATATAGGTACCCGTATTGCAGAAAGGATAAGAAGGGTCACTGGTTATGAAGTTGTACTCAATGAAAATAATGCCGCAGCGTCTGACGGGATCTCACTGCTGTTGACCACGACAAAATCGTTTCCAAAAGAAGGATACAACCTGGAAGTAACTCCCTCAAAAATTACGCTTGAAGCAGCAGAGCCTGCCGGTATTTTTTATGGCATACAAACATTGATACAATTATTGCCAAAAGAAATTGAAAGTAATAACAAAATAGAAAAAGACAAATGGTCAATTCCTGCGGTTAATATAAAAGATTATCCCCGTTTTGGATGGCGTGGTTTAATGCTGGATGTTTCCCGTCATTTTTTTACCAAAGAACAGGTGAAGCAATACATTGACGATATGGTAAAATATAAATACAATGTATTACACTGGCATCTTACTGACGACCAGGGCTGGCGTATTGAAATAAAAAGTTTGCCCAAACTTACTTCAGTAGGTGCATGGCGGGTTGACAAAACAGGAACCTTTGGAACCTTTTCAAAGCCGGAAGCAAATGAACCCCGCACATATGGCGGCTTTTATACGCAGGATGATATAAAAGAAATTGTGCAATATGCTAAGGATCGATATGTTGATATACTGCCCGAAATTGATGTGCCCGGTCATAGCCTGGCTGCTATTGCTGCCTATCCGGAACTAACCTGTACTCCCGGAACCTATGCAGTTAGCTCAGGAGAATCCTTTATGATATGGCCTCCCGGCGGACATTTTTATGGCCTTCTTGATAATGCCCTTTGCCCTGCCAATGAAAAAGTGTATGAATTTATGGATAAAGTTTTCACAGAGGTGGCTCAACTATTTCCTTTTGATTATATACATATGGGTGGTGATGAAACTGCCCGGAATTTCTGGGAGAAAAGTGCAGCCATAAAAGCTATGATGAAAAAAGAAAACCTGAAAAACCTGGATGAAGTGCAAAGTTATTTTGTAAAAAGAATGGGAAAAATCATCGCTTCAAAAGGAAAGAAAATGATCGGGTGGGATGAGATATTACAAGGAGGGCTGGCACCCGGCGCCGCAGTTATGAGCTGGAGGGGAATGAAGGGTGGAATTGAAGCGGCACGAATGGGCCATGAAGTAGTAATGACGCCTACTGACTTTGTTTATATTGATTACATGCAGGGTGATAAAATTATTGAACCCCCTGTATATGCCACACTCCGCCTGAAAAAAACATACCAGTTTGAACCTGTCCCGGATGGCGTCAATGCCTCGCTGATAAAAGGCGGCCAGGGAAACTTATGGACTGAACAGGTTTACAATATGCGGCACGCACAATACATGACCTGGCCCAGGGCATTTGCTATTGCAGAAGCATTATGGTCTCCAAAAGAAAAAAGAAACTGGAATGAATTTATCCCAAGAGTAGAAAAACATTTTGCCAGACTTGATGCAGCCCAGGTAAAATACGCTCCCAGTATCTATGACCCTATATTTGAAATTTCAAAAAAAGGCTCTTCACAGATAATTGTAAAAATGAGCACAGAAATAAATGGGCTGGATATTCACTACAGTTTTGATAATTCCTTTCCTGATAATTTCTACCCCAGGTATTCTGGTCCTGTTGAAGTGCCAAAGGATGCGGTGACGATGAAAGTGATCACCTACAGAAACGGAAAACCTATTGGAAGAATGATGGTGATGAGCCGGGATGAAATGAAAAAAAGAGCAGGGATAAAATAGTTCCAATGTATTTACCAGGAGGTTCAAACAAATTCACACTCCATGTCATTGAATAAAGAAAGGTTAGAAAAAAAATTTGCTGAAGAGTTTGAGCGATTAAATAAAAAGCAACAAGCAGGCGGTTCAAACGATCGACGGACCTGTAATGGTAATAGCAGGTCCCGGTACTGGTAAAACACAAATACTTGCAAGCCGGATAGGAAAAATTTTATTGGATACGGATGCTTTCCCTGAAAATATTCTTTGCCTTACCTACACGGATGCAGGCGTAGTAGCTATGCGTAAGCGTTTATTACAATTTATCGGGCCCGATGCATATAAAGTAAATATTTACACTTTTCATGCATTTTGCAATGATGTGATACAGGAAAACCTTTCGCTATTTGAAAAAACGGCACTGGATCCCATTTCTGAACTGGAGAAAATAGAACTGTTTAAACAACTGATCGATTCATTTCCAAAAAACAATCCGCTAAAACGTTATCGTGGCGATGTTTATTACGAGATCAAAAACCTGCAATCCCTTTTCAGCACCATGAAGCGGGAAGGCTGGACCCCGGCCTTTATTGAAAGTAAAATTGACGAGTACATCGCTGACCTTTCTAACCGTGAAGAATATATTTACAAAAGGAAATACAGGGAATTCAAGGCCGGCGATTTAAAAAAAGACAAAATAGAAGAGCAAAAAGAAAGGATGGAAAAATTGCGGGCTGCTGTTCAGGAGTTTGAAAATTTTCAGCAATTGATGCGCAAACGCAACCGCTACGATTTTGATGATATGATCAACTGGGTGATTAAAGCCTTTGAAGAAAACAAAAATTTACTGGCCGGTTACCAGGAAAAATATCAATATATATTGGTTGACGAATACCAGGATACAAGTGGTACACAAAACCGGATTGTAGAATTGCTTATCAATTATTGGGATAAGCCCAATGTATTTGTTGTGGGAGATGATGATCAGAGTATTTATCGTTTCCAGGGAGCGAACGTGGAAAACATGCTAAGCTTTGCTGATAGTTATAAGGATTCACTTCTCACCGTTGTTCTTACAAATAACTATCGTTCCACCCAACCTATTTTGGATGTTTCAAAAACACTGATCAATCGCAATGAAGAACGATTAGTAAAACAAATACCCGGTTTAAGCAAAGAATTACTTTCCTCTAACCTGCTGATCAATCAACTGGTAACATCCCCCTGTTGTTTCAGAATATGAAAACCAGCAACAGGAAATGATCGCTATTACCCTGCAACTGCAGGAACTGGTACAAAAAGGAATTCCCCCCGGAAGAATAGGCGTCATTTATAAAGAAAATAAATATGGGGAAGAGCTAACAAAGTATTGCAAGCTGCTTCATATTCCCGTTTTCAGTAAACGAAAACTGAATATCCTTGAAATTCCGCTGGCGCAAAAGATCATACTGTTGCTCCGATACCTGGCTGCAGAACATGACACTCCCTATGGTGGCGATGAAATGCTTTTTGAAATACTTCATTTCGATTGGTTTCAAATACCGCCTATAGAAATTGCCAAGATTAGTATTGAAGTAGCGGAAAGAAAATTTGGTGAAAACAAAACATCGATCCGTCGTTTATTAACTGAAAAATCAATTGCTCCCGCCAAAGGACCTTTTCAGCATTCCCTTTAATGAATCATTGAAGAAAGCAAGCACAACTATTGAAAAACTAATTACGGATGTTCCCAACGTTACACTACAGATGCTTTTTGAAAATATCATCCGGGAAGCAGGAGTACTTAGTCATATCATGCAAAGTACAGACAGGCTTTGGTTGATGCAGGTACTATCCGGGCTGTTTGAATTTATAAAAGATGAAACACACCGGCAACCCCTGCTTTCATTGCAAGAGCTCGTTGATATTATTGACCTGATGGAAAAAGAAGAAATACCCTTGCCCCTTGTGCAGGTAAGTGGCAGCGATAAAGGAATAAACCTGCTTACGGCCCATGGATCCAAAGGGCTGGAATTTGAATATGTTTTTTTTGCAGGGTGTAATGCTTCCTTCTGGGAAAAGAAACGTAAACCCGGAGGTGGCTATAGTTTACCCGATACTATGTTTACCTCGCAGCCTAAGCAAAGGGATGATGAAGAATTGCGTCGCCTGTTTTATGTTGCGCTGACAAGAGCGGAACAGCACCTGTATATATCTTATAGCAAATATAAAAATGATGGCAAGGAACTGGAACCTTCTATGTTCATTGCAGAAATACAGGATCTCAATCCTGCATTAAGAACCAGAACGGGTGAAGTCAGTGATGAGGATCTGTTTACATTTTCATCTTTACAATTTTCCGCCGCATCGCCGGAAATTGAAAAAATGGAAGAAGATTTTATAAGCCGCCTTCTTGAAAAATTTTCAATGAACGTAACGGCGCTTAACAATTATCTCAAATGCCCGCTGGAATTTTATTTTAAAAACCTGGTTCGCATTCCTTCTCCAAAAAATGAAGCAACTGAGTTTGGTTCCTCCGTTCATTATGCTTTGGAGCAATTATTCAGGAAAATGCAGGACGGTGGACAAAATCATTTCCCTGGTAAAGAAGAATTCATTACCGATTTTGAATGGTATATGCATCGCCATCGTGAAAGTTTTACGAAAGAACAATTTGAAAGAAGATTGGAATACGGTCACGATGTATTGGGTAATTATTATGACAAATACATCAACAGCTTTAATAAAATTGTTGCCATAGAGCGCAACATCAGGAATATAGTGGTGAAGGATGTACCGCTGAAAGGAAAATTAGACAAACTGGAATTTGATGGTAAGCAAGTAATCGTTGTGGATTATAAAACCGGTGATCCGGATAAGGCCTTTACCAAATTAAAAGCCCCGAATGAAAAAGATCCCAATGGAGGCGATTACTGGCGACAGGCTGTTTTTTACAAAATTCTTGTAGACAATTATGCTGCAAAAGACTGGCAAGTGATCAGTACTGAATTTGATTTTATTGAACCTGATAAAAAGAAAAACTACCGCAAGGAAAAAGTTTTCATCACTGCGGCTGATATTACTACTGTTACTGAACAAATAGTTTCTACCTGGAATAAAATACAGGACCGCGATTTTTATACAGGATGTGGTAAGGAAGATTGCCATTGGTGCAATTTTGTAAAGACCAACAACCTGGCTATTGCTCTTCATGAGTTAGAGGAAGAAACAGAATACCCTGAATAGCGCAGCAAATAAATGATTAACACGATTTTGGTTGAATACAGGATAAGGCTATAAAGCGAAATAGCCTAAACAACTTAAGTTTGCACCCTGTTTATGCAATTGAAATCTCTTATATCAATTATTGCCGGTTGTTTTATTGCAGCTACAAGCATAGTCACCGGCCCGGGTTGCGCCACTATTATTCCACCAGAAGGTGGTCCCAGGGATACATTGCCCCCAGTTTTGAGAAGAGCCACCCCGCAGGATTCAACCCGCAATTTTACCGGTAAAACCATTACTCTTTCTTTTGATGAATACGTAGATGCGGAGAATTATCAGAAAGAATTGATCGTTTCCCCTGTGCCTGCCAATATCCCATCTGTAAACAGGAAGTTAAATACAGTAACGATAAAACTAAGAGATACACTTGAAGCCAATACCACATATACTTTAGACTTTGGCAAAACCATTAAAGACGTAAATGAAGGCAATATCTTAAATAATTTTTCCTATACTTTCACAACGGGTTCCTATTTTGATTCCCTGGGTTTCAGAGGTAATGTATTACTAGCAGAAACAGGGGAAACAGATTCTACACTGACCATTCTGTTACATACTACAAATATTGACTCTGCTCTTGTAAAACAAAAACCGAGGTATATAGCCAAAACTGATGGCAACGGAAATTTTAGCTTCAAAAATCTTCCTCCCGGTACATTTTATTTATATGCTTTGAAGGATGAGAGCGGCAGCTATCGTTATTTAAATAAAACGCAGTTATTTGCCTTTGCCGATTCTGCAGTAGTTATTGCTGCAGATACCAAACCTGTCACATTGTATGCTTACAATTCTAAAGAAACATCTTTAATACCCAATACTCCCTCTGCAAGCCGGGATAATAAAAAAGCTGCGGATAAGCGGCTAAAGTTTTCAACCAATCTTTCCGGCAACCAGCAGGATTTACTGGAACCATTGATCATGACATTTGAAAATCCGGTAAAAGAATTTGATTCATCAAAAATTCATTTTGCCAGGGATACTGCCTACGTTCCCATAACCGGTTATACCTGGGAAATGGACAGCACCCGGAGAAAGATAACTTTAACTTATGCATGGCCCCAAAATATTTTGCACCATCTAATAATGGAAAAAGATTTTGCCACCGATACCCTGGGGCAGCAATTATTAAAAGCGGATACAATCAGTTTTACAACCAAACAGGCATCTGATTATGGCAAACTAAGTCTTCGGTTTCGTAACCTTGATCTCGCAAAAGATCCTGTTTTACTTTTTGTTCAAAATAATTCAGTAAAAAAATCATTCCCGCTCAATTCAACTACATTTTCGCAAGCTCTGTTCCCCCCCGGTGAATACAATTTGCGCATCTTATTCGACAGCAATAAAAATGGAGTTTGGGATGCCGGAGAATTTTTTGGTGTTAGAAGGCAACCGGAGCTGGTGCATCCTATTCAAAGATCCATTAATATAAAACCGGGAATGGATGTTCCCCTTGATATTGATGTATTGGCGCCACCCGTAGAAAAGATTACTCAACGCCCAAATAATTCTACTAATCCTGGCAGACCAAATAATAACCGGCCCGGTAGCAGGTTTTAGTAAACGGCCTTATTTTTCATTTCAAATCATGAAATTTCTTTATCCATTTTTTGAAGAATTACTCTTCATTCCGGGGTCTTAAAATGAATGAGCATGGCTATCTTTGTTCCATGCAATTTTCATCTTCTTTATTAGAAAATGCGGTCAACGAATTTTCCAGATTACCCGGTATTGGAAAAAAAACGGCTCTGCGCATGGTACTTCATTTGCTAAAACAAAATGTAAATGAGGTGCAGCATTTCGGGGACATAATTTCTAAAATGAGGAGCGAAATAAAATTCTGCAACCGCTGTTTCAATGTAGCCGATGCGGATATCTGCTCTATATGTGCCAACTCTATGCGAAAACAGGAAACCATTTGCGTGGTGGAATCTATACGGGATGTGATCGCCATAGAAAGCACCCAGCAATTTAATGGCACCTACCATGTTTTGGGTGGCGTCATTTCTCCATTAGATGGTGTAGGACCCGACCAACTCAATATCGAATCCCTGCTTAACCGGATTCAAAAAGAAAATACCGAAGAATTAATTTTCGCACTCAACCCAAATATACAGGGCGACACAACCATTTATTACATACAAAAAAAGATCACAGGACAAGAGGGCCGGCCATCCGGTATCCGCATTACCACTATCGCCCGTGGCATCTGCGTTTGGAGGGGAGTTGGAATATGCTGATGAAATGACACTGGCCCGCAGCCTGCAAAATCGCCTGCCTGTCGAAAGTTATGTATCCAACAGGTAGACTTCCTGCTTTTTTATTAAGGTTACATGTATTAGCTTTGCCGCTCAACAGGTGGATTTGTTTATTGTACGGCCTGCTCCTGAGTAGAAACTAAGGATAAAACTGAACTAATAAACGCCAAGAAACTCCCCTTTAAGTTTCCCAACGTTATAAGTTCAAATAAGATTGATGTAACCAGCTGAGGTAACACGGATCATCGCCTGTTGCGTCGCACTCTTCATCATTCTGTAATCCTGCTCAGCAATTTGCCGTAGTAAATATTTCCTGGATAAGCTAAAAAATAGATTTATGGATATCAGGAAAGAACTGGAAACACGCATACTGGTCATTGATGGCGCTATGGGAACCATGATACAGCGTCATAAACTTTCAGAATCGGATTATCGGGGTGAACGGTTTAAGGATTGGCACTAAGATCTGAAAGGCAATAATGACCTGCTGAGCATCACGCAGCCACAGATCATAACCGGCATTCATAAAGAATACCTGGATGCCGGGGCCGATATTATTGAAACCAATACATTCAGCAGCACATTTATTGCACAAGCAGATTATGATATGCAATCTTTGGCGTATGAACTGAATGTGGCTTCAGCCCGATGTGCCAGGCAAGCCATTGATGAATTCTTTTCATCAACGGCTGCAAAAGACAGGGAAAAAGCATTTGTTGCAGGAGCCATTGGTCCTCTTAACAAAACACTTTCGCTTTCTCCTGATGTAAATAATCCGGGCTTTCGGGCCGTTACATTTGATGAAGTGGTTAATGCGTATTACGAACAGGTTAAAGGACTAGTTGATGGTGGTGTTGACTTATTATTGATCGAAACCATTTTTGATACATTGAATGCAAAAGCCGCCATCTTTGCCATCAAGAAATATTTATAGGGATAACCCGGCAATACGAGCTGTCAGGGAGATCATGATCAGCGGAACCATCACCGATGCATCAGGCAGAACCCTGAGCGGACAAACACTTGAAGCATTCTATACATCGGTTATGCATGCAAAGCCTTTAAGCATTGGTCTTAATTGTGCATTAGGAGCAAAGGAAATGCGGCCCCATATTGAAGAGCTTTCACAAATAGCATCCTGCTATGTATCCTCATACCCAAATGCCGGATTGCCCAATGCGATGGGTGAATATGATGAAGAACCGGAAGAAACAGCGCACTATTTAGAAGACTGGGCAAAAGAAGGATTTGTAAATATTGTAGGTGGTTGTTGTGGTACTACGCCGGATCATATCAGGCATATTGCAGAGAATGTAAAAAATTTAAAGCCAAGGCCATTGCCATTGTTAGAAACAACTTATTAAGAAAAACCACCAAGGCATTAAGTCAGGAAGACACACAAAGTATGTTCAAACCACTTTCAGATAAGGAAGAGTTTCTTGCAAAACATGTCGTTGACATCGCGATTAACATTCATAAAGAATTGGGGCCAGGACTATTGGAAAGTATTTATGCAAAATGCTTCTATTATGAATTGAACAAAAGAGAAATAAAGTTTGAAAAGCAGAAAGAGGTACCAATAATCTATCATTCGATTCATATTGATGACGGTTTGCGTCTTGATCTGTTAATTGATGAGCTATTGGTCCTGGAGCTTAAAGCTCAGGAAAATTATCACCCGGTTTGGGAAGCACAGCTTCTAAGTTATCTAAAATTGACAGGTAAAAGACTTGGGTTTTTACTAAATTTTCATGTTCCGTTAATGAAGGATGGAATAAAAAGGATTATACTTTAAATCTTTGTGCCGCTTGGTGGTTTCGTGACTTAGTGGTTCAAAAAATATGCAAATGAACAAGATAAAACCCTATTTACGCCTTTCAGGTCTTGAACCCCTGGTGGTACGTCCTGAAACAAACTTTGTAAACGTTGGCGAACGTACCAACGTAACAGGTTCTAAAAAATTTGCCCGTCTTATTCGTGAAAACAAATACGAAGAAGCTTTAAGCGTTGCACGGCAGCAGGTGGAGAATGGCGCACAGGTATTGGATATAAACATGGATGATGCCTTATTAGATGGCGTGCAAGCCATGACCACTTTCGTTAACCTGGTTCAAAGCGAACCGGACATTGCCAGGATACCGATCATGCTAGACAGTTCTAAATTCCAGATCATCGAGGCGGGTCTTAAATGTGTACAGGGGAGGTGTATTGTGAATTCGATCTCCATGAAGGAAGGGGAGGAAAAGTTTATTGAACAGGCCATTATTTGCCAGTCATATGGCGCATCGGTTATCGTGATGGCATTTGATGAACAGGGACAGGCTGACACCAAAGAGCGCAAAGTAGAAATATGCCAACGAGCATATAAAATATTGACTGAAAAGGTTGGCTACGATCCGCAGGATATAATTTTTGACCCCAATATTTTTGCAATCGCCACCGGAATGGAGGAGCACAATAATTATGCAGTTGATTTTATTGAAGCAACAAAGGAAATAAAAAGACTGATGCCACTGACCAAAGTGAGTGGTGGTGTTAGTAATATGTCATTTTCTTTTCGCGGCAATGATCACGTTAGAGAAGCCATGCATGCCGTATTTCTTTACTATGCCATCAAAGCAGGCATGGACATGGGCATTGTCAATGCAGGGCAATTGGTAATCTATGATGAAATAGAACCGCAATTGAGACTAATGTGTGAAGATGTAATACTCAACCGCAATAATGACAATAACGAAGCCACGGAAAGGTTGATCCAGTTTGCAGAAACAGTAAAAGCCAGGGGAAAAGAAACAATAAAAGATGAGACCTGGAGAAATACTGCAGTGGAAGAACGTCTGAAACATTCCCTGGTAAATGGTATCACCGATTATATAGAAATTGATACGGAAGAAGCAAGGTTAAAATATCCCAAACCTTTAGATGTGATAGAAGGCCCTTTGATGGATGGAATGAATGTGGTTGGTGATTTATTCGGCGCCGGAAAAATGTTTCTGCCTCAGGTAGTAAAGAGTGCACGGGTTATGAAAAAAAGTGTAGCCGTATTGACTCCACATATTGAAGCAGAAAAAGAAGGACGCCGCCAGGCGCATCTTGCTGCCGGAACAGTAAATGAGGAAGGAGCCGGTGCTGCAAAAATTTTGCTCGCTACTGTAAAAGGTGATGTTCATGATATAGGAAAAAATATTGTGGGAGTAGTGCTGGGTTGTAATGGTTATGATATTATTGATCTGGGAGTAATGGTTCCCACTGACAAAATATTGGATACTGCTATAAGAGAAAATGCGGATATCATTGGCCTGAGCGGACTGATTACTCCATCTCTTGACGAAATGGTGCATGTGGCCCACGAAATGAAAAGAAGAGGCATGAATCAACCTTTATTGATTGGAGGTGCTACTACTTCCCGGATGCATACCGCTGTTAAAATTGCGCCCCAGTATGATAATGGTGTGGTGCATGTTTTGGATGCATCAAGAAGCGTAACGGTTGCCGGTTCCTTGCTTAACAATGAACAAAAACCATGTTTTTTGAAATAAGATCAGCAGTGAGTATAATAAACTTAAAGAAGATTTTGCCAATAAAAAAACAACAAAACAATATCTAACTTTCCAGGATGCACAAAAAAATCCGCAAAAAATTGACTGGACAAATTACACACCACCTGCTCCATCATTTACCGGCACTAAAATTTTCAATGGATATGATCTTGCAGAAATCAGGAAGTATATTGACTGGCATCCCTTTTTTATTGCATGGGAAATGCATGGTAAGTTTCCGCAAATATTAAGCGATGAAATAGTAGGTAAAGAAGCTACCAAATTGTACAATGATGCCAACCTTATGATTGATAAAATAATAGCCGAAAAATGGTTGACAGCAAAAGGTGTGATTGGTTTTTGGAAAGCGAATAGCATTGCGGCTGATACGGTATTGGTAAATTGTGATCAAACGGATACCGACGTAAACAACCAGGGGATCAAATTGGAATTTCTCAGGCAACAAATAAAAAAAGCAGCTGGACAGCCTAATTTAAGTCTTGCTGATTTTATAAAACCAGGCACCGGTCTATCTTCCGATGGACAGGAGTCCGATTATATCGGAGCTTTTTCTGTCACTATGAAGGGAATAGAAACCCATATCAAAAAATTTGAAGCAGCCCTGGATGATTATAATAAGATCATGCTACAGGCATTGACCGACCGGTTTGCAGAAGCTTTTGCTGAACTACTGCACAAATTGGTAAGAAAAGAATATTGGGGATATGCAAAAGAAGAAGATCTCACTAATGAACAATTAATAAAAGAAGAATACAAAAGCATTCGTCCTGCACCGGGCTACCCTGCTTGTCCTGACCATACTGAAAAGTATAAACTCTTTCAATTATTGGGTGGAGAAGAAACAACAGGCATCCATCTTACTGAATCATTGGCCATGTATCCGGCTTCCTCAGTATGCGGATGGTATTTTAGTCATCCCCGGAGCCAGTATTTTGGAATAGGTAAAATACAAAAGGACCAGTTTGAAGATTATGTCAACCGAAAGGGCATGAGTACGGAAGAAATGGAAAGGTGGCTGCGGCCGGTAATGGAATAGGGATGTGCAGTTTATCGTCAGACCGGGTTTATAAACTAGATTAATATTCCAAAATACCTGAAGATTTGATCAGAATATTGCAATAGACGGATACAATTGCTTTACCTCTTTTCAAAGAAGACCAGGGATCGTTTACGTGGTTTTATTTTATAATTACTGGTAATATAGTTTCGAATATGTTCCATTGCTTCCTGATGGTCATCAGTAATCAGCACAAGCTTCATATCCTCTTTTGAAATAGTACCCTGCAGTGACATATCATTCATCGCTTCCATTAATTCCTTATAATAATCTTTGCCAAATAATACAATGGGAAATTGAGTCAGCGTTTTGGTTTGCACCAACGTAAGTGTTTCAAAAAATTCATCCATTGTTCCAAACCCGCCTGGCATAATGATAAAGGCATAGGAATATTTAATCAACAATGTTTTGCGAACAAAAAAATGCTCAAAAGTTATAGAAGTATGTAAATAAGGATTGGCTTGTTGCTCAAAAGGAAGCTGGATATTGCAACCTATGGATTGCCCTCCGTTTTCAAAAGCTCCCTTATTTGCTGCTTCCATAATTCCAGGGCCACCGCCAGTCATCGTTACAAACCCAAGTTGGGCTATCCGTTTACCAAACTCTACCGCTTGTTGATAATAAATATGATCTTCCTTAAATCTGGCAGAACCAAACACCGTAATGCAGGGGCCGGCAAAATGTAAAGTCCTGAATCCTTTAATAAACTCTGCAAAAACCTTGAAGGCAAATAATAGCTCATAACCCCTGCTTTTAGGGCCGTCAAGAAACACATGCTCTTTTGCCGGAATAATTCTTTTTCCAGTAGTCATTATCTTCTGGTTTATTTACACTAAAAATATAACATTCGCAATAAAGCTTTTGATTGATAATATGAATCCGGATTTTGACGGATATAATTTTATGTGGTACTTTGATATGATATAACGCCTGGCTTCAACCGGAAATGCTTATCTATATTTTTTCATTTGTATATTTTTTATTGTTTTTAGCCAAATGGAATTCGCCAGATAATCATTACGGTTGGTGATCTGCATTATTATAGCTCATTTCATGATAATCTAATGCTTTTTTATGCGTATTATTTCTTACAATGTCAATGGAATAAGGGCCGCCATAAATAAAGGCCTGATGGATTGGCTGAAAACAAATCCGGCTGAAGTGATCTGCGTACAGGAAACGAAAGCTGTAAGGGAAAATGTAGATCATACCTTATTTAATAATTTAGGATACCATGATTATTGGTTCAGTGCACAAAAAAAAGGATACAGCGGTGTGGCGGTATTTACAAAAATAAAACCAGATCATGTTGATTATGGCACTGGTCATAAGGTAAGTGATGATGAGGGCCGTGTTATTCAAATGGATTTTGGAGATATTCGTTTGATCAACGCCTATTTTCCTTCGGGCACCAGTGGTGATGAAAGGCAGACATTTAAATATGCCTGGCTGGAAGAATTTTATGCTTATCTCAATAATTTGAAAAGGAAATATCCTAAACTCATTGTTTGCGGCGATTATAATATAGCGCACAAAGAGATCGATATTCACGATCCCAAGGGCAATAAAAAATCCTCAGGATTTTTACCGGAGGAAAGAGAATGGATGACAAACTTTTTTGATAATGGCTGGATAGATACGTTTCGGGAATTTCATACAGAACCCCACCGGTATAGTTGGTGGAGCCAGCGATTTCCTTCCGTCAGGTTGCAAAATAAAGGGTGGCGGATAGATTATATAAATGCGACGGAAATCCTGAAAAAGAAATTAAAGGATGCTGAAATTTTTCCTGATGTTAAACATTCGGATCATTGCCCGGTGTATGTGGAGCTTAAAGATTGAATGAAGGACGGATTTTAATAATGATGCCTTATTGCGAATGAAATTATATGGACAAAGAATCAACTAGCCATCCAGAGGAAAACAAAGGATTTATATTTAACGTAACCACTCAAGTAGACAGCAATATTGCCATGCAATGGCTTCATTGGATAAAGGAAGTTCATATTCCGGAAATTATAGCAACGGGTTGTTTTACGAAAGCAAACATATTGCAGCTTCTGGAGGTGGATGAAACCTGCGGCCCTACTTACGCCATCCAATATTATGCAGAAAGCAAGATCCTTTACAATACATATATTGAAAAATTTGCTGAGGTCATGGCAAAAAAAGTGTCTGACCAATGGGGTGAACAATTCATTTCCTTCCGTTCTGTATTACTTATTGTGAATTAAGTGTGTAAAAGAATTAATTAACTTTTCTCTCGATACCATCCGTAATTTTCCCGGCAAACCCAATTCCCGCTTGCTTTTCAAAACATATCACCTGAAATCCTTTACTGGCAAGCCTTACGGCCTGTAAAAAGATTCGGAATATTTTAAACAACGCAGATTCATCCCTTGGAATCCTTATCCCGGGCGGATTCAGGCCGGTTAATAATTTTGAAAAAAAGAAAGATTTTTTTTGCTGCTCTTAAAAAGCCTATAAATTTGCCCCCGTTACTAAATCATTTAAAAAACAGACTATGAACAAAGCAGAATTAATTGCAAAACTTGCGGATGATGCTGAGATCACCAAGACCCAGGCAAACACGGCTCTGGATTCATTTATTGAAGCCGTTACCAAAACCCTGAAAGGTGGAGGAAAAGTTACGTTGGTTGGGTTTGGTACTTTTTCCGTATCGAAAAGAGCTGCCCGTAACGGACGCAATCCTCAAACAGGCGCCGTTATTAAAATTAAAGCACGGAAAGTTGCTAAATTTAAAGCCGGTAAAGAATTGGCTGCAAAAATGTAAGGATTCCATGAAGTTTTTATTGCTCCGGTTTCTTCTGAAGGACCGGAGCTTTTTAATTTTAAACAACCTACCTTCGCACATTAAATATTCAAAAATATATTATGGGAAGAGGAGATAAAAAAACAGCAAAAGGAAAACGTTTTAAAAGTTCATTTGGTAAAAGCCGCCCTGCAAAGAAGGCGACTCCTGCAAAAAAAACGGAGGAAAAGAAAAAAGACTAAAGGGGCAGGCGGTTGAATTCGGAGGATACGCCGCTGCATCTTCCTACTTTAGACGTATTTATAGTATTTCTGCTCAGGGAGCTAATCGCACTATATTCCATCCTCCATTTTCCAATAACGAATATTCGATCCTGTCATGCAACCGGGAAGGGCGGCCCTGCCAGAATTCCATGATTACAGGTTTTACAATAAACCCACCCCAGTTTGATGGGCGCTGAATAATGCCCATTGTGTTTTGTTTTTCCAGCTCATCATATCTTTTTTCAAGCCAATCACGGTTTTCAATAACCGAGCTTTGTGGTGATATAGTAGCTCCCAACTGGCTGGCTATGGGCCTGGAATGAAAATAGATATCGCTTTCCTTATCGCTTGTTTTTTCAACAATACCGGTTATCCTTACCTGACGTTCCAGTTCTTTCCAAAAAAAGACAAGACAGGCTTTAGGATTCTCCTGCAATTGTTTTCCCTTATAACTATCGTAATTGGTGAAAAAAATATAGCCTTTTTCTGAAAGCCCTTTTAATAGAACAATTCTTGCTGAAGGGATGCCATCTGCTGACGCTGTAGCCAGTGTCATGGCATTTACCTCGTCGATTTCTGATTCGACGGCCTCCTGCCACCACATTTCAAATTGCCTGATGGGATCGGGCTCAACTGAACTTTCTGACAATGTTTTTTGTGAATATGATTTTCGTAAACCTGAAATATCCTCCAGCATATCCTGTTTTTTTGACTATAAAGTTAAAGGCTTTGGGGATGGTTGCAGGAAGGATTTGTAGCAGGGGCCAAAAAGAATGCAAAAGAACGGATATGATGAATCTATTTAGTATACCCTTGGTCATTCACCTTTACGCATCAGCAGATCTCTTTCTTCAGAAACCACATTCAACATACTCTCCAATTCCCCCACTCTTCTTAACTGGCTCTCCAGCTTTTTATTTGTATCGGAAACCACCTGCAGATCGCTGTTCAACTCCTCCAGGTAGGCTGTTCGTTTCTGCAATTGTTGTCTTTGAAAATTGGCTTCCCTTAATTTATCTTCCACTTCAGTTAATTGCATTTGAAGCTGCTGGTGGTCATTAGTCAGAGAGATCATTTTCAACTTTTGTTCCTCAAAATCCCTGCTCATTCTTGAATGGGCCTCTTTCAGATCTTCATATTCAATGTTGATCATCCTGGAAGCATTTAATTGCGATTCCAGCTTATGCATCTTACCCTGAAGAGTATTAAACTCATGGTATGTACTATCCAGCATGGATTTCATTTCATTTGTCAGCTGTTCTTTTTGCCTGACGCGGCTTAACTCTTTTTCTTTATCGGTTAATTGCGCTCTCATAATGCTGACCTGGTTTGACAACTCTTCATTGCTTCGCAATATTTCTCTCTGTAGTTCTTCCTTTTCTTTTATAAAATCAATATTGCCCAAAAGCTGGTTGATCTTCTGATTTTGTTCTACCAGGCTGTTTTGTGCCTGGCGAAGCTGCTCAAGATAATCATCATTCGATCTTTCTTTTTGTTCTGGCTGTGGCGGCGCTTGCTGAATTGAAGCCATCTCAACTTCCAACGCTCTTTTTTGCTTGAACATTTCTTTCGCTTCCAAAGAATAGATTCTGGCATTTTCTTCTGCTTCCATCAGACTTTCTTTCAGCGCCATAATCTCCTTGTCACGCATTTCCATATCATTAAAATACCGGAGCTTCCATTCATCATGGGCCAGGTTTGGTTTTTCCATTTCCGCAGTCGAAGCTTTCAAACTTTTATTGCTGGCAATAAAAAAATGAATCGTAACGCCAAGAATGATGGCTCCAAACAACAACAATATAATCTCAAAAACAGAGAGCGTAAGAATAGCGGCCAGAATAATTAGTGATTAAGTTTGTCTGAAACTAAAAAAAATTAACAAGATAGCGGTTAATTGTTTTTCACATGAGTGGGAAAGAATACACAAGATAGGAGGTATATTTAAATATAAAAATTACTTTCCCGGAAATATCAAAAATATTTGTTGATTCCATTCTACTAAAATCAATCAATCAGCGCTACTCTACGGGGGTTTGAGACCATTGAACCAGATGGAAATGAATAGGAAAATTAGAAAGAGGTGATCTCCATTCTTTTATAAAAAATAAAAAATCCAGACTGCAAGACGGAGCTTAGAAGTAATTATTGAGCGTTTTCAGACCTTACAAGCGTACCAACCTTTTCGCCGGTTACCACGCGGCGCAGGTTACCGTCTTTATTCATATCAAAAACAATGATGGGCAAATTATTTTCCATGCAGAGTGTAAAAGCCGTCATATCCATAACACGCAGGTTTTTCGACAAACATTCCTGGAAAGTAATTGTATTATATTTTGTAGCAGTGGGATCCTTTTCAGGATCGGCCGTATAAATTCCATCCACCCGGGTTCCTTTCAGAATGACGTCCGCTTTTATTTCGATAGCTCTTAGGGAACCTGCGGTATCTGTAGTGAAATACGGATTACCGGTGCCGGCGCCAAAAATAACAACGCGGCCTTTTTCAACATGCCGGATGGCCCTCCGCCGGATATAAGGTTCCGCAATTTGCTCCATCTTAATCGCACTCTGCAACCGTGTATAAACGCCAACCTTCTCCAATCCTGCCTGTAAAGCCATTCCATTAATAACGGTGGCCAGCATTCCCATATAATCGCCGTGGGCTCTTTCAATGCCGGTTTCAGCTTCATTCATTCCCCTGTAAATATTTCCACCGCCAATTACTACGGCTACCTGCACGCCTAGTTCTGTGATGGATTTGATGTCCTGGGCGTATTGCGAAATAACGGTGGTGTCCATTCCAAAATTCTTATCCCCCATTAAAGACTCACCGGAAAGTTTGAGCAGAATGCGTTTGTACTTAGGTAACATTGACTATTTTTTTGCGCTGCGAAGATAGGGGAATTAGAATGGTCTGTTGTATAGCATCCAACAGGAATTACCATAACAATTTATTCATTGACAGGTAGAAAAAGTAGCAGGGTTTTGCCCTACACCCATTTATTTTTATGAGCAAGTGTAATGATCTGTGCTTTAGAATTTACATGTAATTTCTGATATATATTGGAGATATGTTTGCGGACCGTTAAAACGCTCAGGTCAAGTTCAGAAGCGATTCGTTTGGCGTCCCAGCCATTAATAGTAAATTTTAATATTTCAAGTTCCCTATCCGTTACCGTTTCAGGCAATAATGCATTGGAAGGTTCGTCAATCCTGGAAACAGGTGTACTGCTCAGGAGCAGCAAAGCCTTACGTGCAATCGCCGGGCTCATAGGTGCTCCGCCGGATTCCACTACATTTTCTATTGCCTCTTTTAATACTTCAGCATGTTCATGTTTTAATAAATATCCCGATGCACCTGCACGGATTGCTTCAAATATTTTTTCATCATCATCAAATACTGTCAGCACGATAAAATGTATATGAGGAAACAATGTTTTTGCGATCCGGATGGCAGCTACACCATCCATTCCCGGCATTTCCAGGTCCATAAAAACTACTTGTGGTAACCGGTGGTGGGCCAGCCCTTGCAATTGTTCCAGGAAATCATTGCCATTCTCTGATTCAAATACAAGATCGATAGCAGGATAACTTTTAATTTTCTGAATAAAAGTATTCCGGTTTACCCGGTTATCTTCCACTAATGCTACTTTAAATCCCATATTGCAATTTTCAGCTGATTCTGTGTAATTCAAATACTCAATTTGTAGTAGACTCAATAATCACATTGGTGCCTCCGCCGGTATTTGCCTTCCATCTTATATCCCATCCGGCCTCAAAAGCTCTCGCCTCCATGTTAGTCAGTCCATTTCCTGTTTTCTTCGGCTTTAATTTCCTGCTTTCCATTCCTGTACCGTCATCCTGTATCATTATGTACCATGTTCGGTTGGCCATGATATCTACTACTATATGTTTACATCCACTATGGCGCAAGGCATTATTGATAGCTTCCTGTACTATGCGAAAAAGATGGAATGCCTGTATAGGTTGCAGGCGAAAATCAATGATAATATTTTCCCTGATATCAATCAAAACCTCAGGATAACTGGCCTGAATACGTTGTACAAAAATTTTAATGCGGTCACTGATTGCAGTTAGTGATAATGTATCTTTCTTTAATGCCCAGATAGTGTCGTTGAGTTGTGAAACGATGGACTGTGAATTATTTCGAAGTTCCTGAAGAGCGGTTTGATTTTCCGGGTTGTTTTCTTTTATGGAAATGTTATCGAGATTAGATGATATGGAAGCAGCATAAGCTCCAAGGTTATCGTGCAGATCAGCCGCAATCCGTTTTCTCTCCTTTTCTTCTGCTTCAGCAATTGCTATCTCCGCCTGCAGTTTCTCTTTGGTGAGGGCTAGTTCCATTTTCATTTTTTGTTTTCGCCGGTAATTACGGAAGGCGAGATAGCCCGATAGGGAAGCAAGCGCTGTCAACAATATAGAACCATATAGCAAATAATTCTTTTTAGTTATGTCAAGTTCAAGCTGAATATTTGTTTTCTCTTTTTTTTGTAACTCATATTTTGCCTGCATCTCCGCCAAAGCCATAGCTGAATTTTGTTCATATACAGAATCTTTCAACAAGATAATTTTCGCCAGAGTGGCGGCATATTTTTCATGATCACCTGTTATCTTATAATTGTCGGCCAGAGTACTATAAAGAAAAAAAAGCTTGGTGTCAATATTATATTCATTGGCTATTGCAATCCCTTCCTGGCAAATAGCTATTCCTTTTTCAGGTTGCCCGTTATGCGCATAGTATAATCCAAGCTGCGACATATCTGAAACAATATAAAACGGATCTCCGATCAACTTACGGATTTCTACTGATTCCCTGAGTGGTGCCTCCGCCAGTTTTCCTTTGCCAGAGCGCACAAATAATTGCGCCTGTATGGCCAGTGAATTGGAAAGGGCAAAAAGATTCCCATGCTTTCTTGAATAAAGGATGGCCTTATCGATAAAATAAAATGCTGAATCGGTTTTGCCCAGGTTATTATAATTGATAGCGAGGTTGGCATAAAGAATACTGTATTTTTCACGAAGCAGCTCATTATGCGTGGTCAGAAATGCCCGGGTATGCCAGTTCAACGCTTCCCTTTGCTGCCCCATTTCAAGATAAGCCCAGCCAATTAATGTTTTTCCCATCATTTGTATCAGCGTGTCCCCGCATTTTTCTGCTCCATTTATCACCTGGTATCCCATATCAATGGCCTGGGTATAATTATTCTGACGCATATAACAGCGACCTTTTTGATTCAGCACTTTTACAAATAAAACAGGATCCTTTACAGTTTCAGATAAAATTCGAAGGCAACGATCAGCAACATTCAGCGAAGAATCAATAAGGCCTTTATTAGTGAGTGCAAAAGAATAATAATACATGGCCTCTGCCTCCCCATGAGGATCGTGCAAGTCATCTGCAAGCTGTTTCGCTTTCTCAGCATACCACATCAACGTATCAGGATGAAGGGTATATCCCTGTTCGCACAATGAAAAAACAGCCATTAATTTCTCCTCGCGGGACGAAGACCGGAGAATATTTTTTTTCAGTTGCTCAATTACATGTGTCTGGCATAAAGAAGTATTACCTGACAGAAGAAGCAGGATAACAAAAGGAAAAAAAGACCAACTTTTCATACCTGTACTTTTTAAATCCGACCATGTAAATCTACTACTAATTGAATCGCATTTAAGTAGGTTCTTATGCCACATTTTGAATTAACAAACAATGAAACGATGGTTGCATTTTCTCCTGCTTTGAATTCTTTTTGAAAGAACATAACACCTGGCTGTAAAAATCTCAATGGCATTAATAACAAGGGAAAGAAATCAACCTCTACTACAAACTATGTATTTTTTTCGCTTTCACCCAGGTATAATTTGCGCCTATACTAACCCCCCATCATAAAAATCAATTCTACAATTAATTAATCAAAACTCTACAAAATGAGCACTACCATTGAGAGATATGTTATCAGGCACATATCCGGAAGCAAAATCAACCAGGTGGAAGAATTTGACTTCAGCAAACCTGAACTTGCAATCGGCCGGGCAGCCGGTTGCGAAATACAATATGATCCGGAAAAAGAAGTAATTGTAAGCCGGGAACATGGAAAAATAATTAAGATTAGTTCTGATCCTCCCAAATTTGCGATTTCAGACAACAATAGCCGCAATGGAATTTTTGTAAATAAAAATCGTGTCAAGAGTTCCATTGAATTGCATCCGGGTGATGAAGTGCAATTGGGCAATAACGGACCCACATTTACATTCGACATCTATCCACGACCCCAGGACCTGATGATGGCTACAAGGGTGATAGAAATACCAACCTCCATCAAGCCTACTACCGTTTCTGAATTAGTTACAAGCGAAGCAGTACCCATGGAGCCGGTAAAGACAGGACTCGGAAAACAAACTGTAGAAAGAATGCTGGTGTCTGAGAGGAAGAAATCATATAGTACCATGGGCTTTGCATTAGGAGGAATTTTAATTTTATTAGGTGTGCTGGGTTATAGTTTCAGAGACAAGCTCTTTGGCAGAAAAACAACGATAGTGCAAGCGACAACTAATGTTATCAGGGACTCCGCAAATATCAACAAAAAAACACCTGGCAAAATTAGTGCTGAAAATTCTGACCGTGTGGTACAAATAGAATTTGGATGGCAACTATATAATACAACAACAAGCGATGAAATATGGCAGGAATATTCACCCGTTACTGAAAACGGAATAAAAAGATTAGCCGGAGTCTTTATCGAAAATAATCTTGGTCAGATAGAGCCATATATCGATGATAAAGACAAGATCCGTGTTGGTGCACCTATAGGAGTACAAGGCGGATCAGGTTCAGGATTTGTAGTTTCAGAAGATGGATTCATATTAACTACCCGACACCTGGCAGCTGCCTGGCAAACCCGCTATAATTTTATTCCAGCCTCAGCTTTCCCCGGCATATTAATTCGTATCGTAAATGGGAAGGAGGTGACTGTTGTAGGTGAAAGTGTGTATCCTGAAGATGTATTTGGTTGGGTGCCTTCAGAAACCACCATGCTTGGTGGCCGTCGTGTAAATACAGGCACTATTAAAGGACGCAATACTTATATGAATGTTGTTTTTGCTGGTACTGCGCTCCGTCGCCCGGTACAATCCAGCACACCTTCCGACAATCATGATGTGGCACTGATCAAAGTAGAAATTCCACGGCCATTATCCCCGGTAATCATGAAGGATAGTTATAACGAAATACAACCCGGTGAATCCGTATCGGTAATGGGATACCCCGGAGTAGCACCTGAACAATTTGTTGTCAGACCCACCAATGATCCTTTTAACGCTGTGAGCCAATTTACTTCTGTACCTACACCAACTATTACCCCGGGAAGTATAGGCCGCATTATTCCTGCATCTTCGGCGAAAGACTTACGCTATAGTACAGCCGGCGATTCTTACCAACTTACCATCAATGCCACAGGTATGGGCAATAGCGGTGGTCCTTTATTTGACGATGAAGGAAATGTAGTGGGGATTTATTATGCCGGCAGCACAGACCCCGCAGGTACCCAGATCTCTTTTGCGGTACCAATTAAATACGGACTTGAATTAATGGGACCTGTTAAGGTTGGAGGAACAAGATAACCTGGCATTAGTGCTATTTGTAGCGTTGACTTTTTATTGCCAAAAGTTTTGATTAGCCAGCAATAAACAAATAAAAATTACCCACAGATATTGAAATATCGTGAGATCAAATACCTCTCAATACAGTGAAATTGCAGGATACCGCCTGACCCGCCATTTGGGGTCGGGTGGTATGGGTGATGTTTACAAAGCTTATCACACAACCCTTAACCGGGAAGCTGCGGTGAAAATACTTTTTCAAAAAGAAATGGCTGAGCGTTTCGAAAATGAGGCTTACATACAATCTTCTATTACGCATCCCAATATTGCCAGGTTATATGAATATGTTTCTTCCGGCGAAATGCATTGCATCATTATGGAATACGTGGAAGGAGAATCATTGGACACCTATATTCACAAAAAAGGAAAACTCAGCAATGAGGAAACAGAAAAAATTCTCACCCAGGTTATATCAGCCTTATCTTACCTGCATAGCAAAGACATCGTTCACCGGGATATAAAACCACAAAATTTTAAACTGCAACCTGATGGAACGGTAAAAATGCTAGACTTTGGCATAGCCAAACATAAGTTTTCGCCCAAGCTTACCCAGCAGGGATTTGTGGTGGGCACTACTGAGTACATGGCTCCTGAGCAGTTTCTTGAGCAGGTACAAAAGAAATCGGATATCTGGAGCCTGGGAGTAATGGTATATGAAATGCTGACCGGCTATATGCCATTTGAAGCTACCAACCCCATTTCGCTTCGATCAAAAATTACAAAGGCACATTTCACAGATCCAAGAATTTTGGTGCCACAGATATCAGATAAATTAGAATCCATAATAGATAAAAGTCTCCGCATAAACCCGGAAACCCGCATTTCTGCAACAGAAATAGAAGACCTGCTAAAAGGTAAAAAAATTAAACCTGAAAAAAAACCTGAGTCCGCTGCAAAAGCATTTTCTATTCGTCGCAAACAAATTTTCTCCGGAATTCTTTTTTTGACAATTCTACTGGCCGGTTTTTTACTGTTTCATAAGGAACCAGATAAACCAAACACGATAAATCCGATTAAGCCGGAAGAAAGAGCCCTGGTTCCAACGGATCAGCGAAAAATAAAAATTTATGTACCCGGCGTACAAAACGCATTGCTCACACTACCAAACGGGATAACACAAAAAATTCCTTGCGAGATCAGTGGTAAAATTGGAGAAATGATTGAGTTTACTATTCGTGCCAATGGCTATGCTGATAAACATGAACGGATCGGAATTAATCATCGGCGGAGTTCATATGAATGCAATCTTCAAAAGATCAATGAATAAATTATGTTTTGGAAAAATCTGTTTAACCGCAAAATAAAAAGAGACTACCCCTCCCGGCTTATTGACTCCGGAAATGTAAAAGCCGTCGTTCTCTCAGACCTTGGTAATATCCGTAATAACAATGAAGACGTGGGCCTGTTCTATCGTATAGCGGATGAAGAAATTACCCGTGAAAAAGGCTACCTGCTAATAGTAGCTGATGGCATGGGCGGGCACAATGCTGGTGAAGTAGCCAGCAGGATAGCTGCCGAAACGATCAGCAAAGAATATTTCAAACAAAACGGCACAGCCAGTATCGAAAAAAATTTATACAGAGCTTTTCATACAGCCAATAAAAAAATCTTTGATATGGCCTCTTCCCAAAAAGCTTATCATGGCATGGGAACTACCTGTACCGCCTTTGTTATAACCGGCGACACAGTTTACTATGCTCATGTTGGCGATAGCCGGGGTTATTTTCTAAAAAACAATTCTATTACCAGGGTAACGGAGGATCATACCTATGTACAGGAGTTGGTAAATAAAGGAGAAATAACATATAAGGAAGCCGATACTCATCCAAAAAGAAATATTCTGACCAACGCTATGGGCACAAAACCCGAGCTAAGAATTGACACGGGGAAATGTGAAAATGCTTTTGAAACAAATGACCGGCTGATGCTTTGTTCAGATGGGTTGTATGATTACCTGCGTGAAAATGAAATATCAGAAATACTAGTTAGCAAACCATTGCAGGAGGCGGCCGAATACATGATCCAGGAATCGAAAAAAAGAGGAGGTCATGACAATCTCACTGTAGTTCTTGCTGAGAAAACGGAACCTTTAAAAGAACCCACAGCGAAAGAAACAAAAGATTTCGAATTGCCACAAACAAAAGAATACGACCTGCCATGATCGGACAAAATGTACAGAATTACACGATCACTTCCTACCTGGGTGAAGGAGGAATGGGCACTGTCTATAAGGCAAGTGATATCATGCTGGGCCGTGAAGTTGCCTTAAAAATGCTCCATGCCACTTTAATAAGTCAACCTCAGTTCCTTGAGCGTTTTAAGAAAGAAGCCAGAGTATTAGCACAGTTGCTGCATCCTAACATCGCCGTGATCTATAATTTTATCGGGCAGGACAATAACCATTTTATGGTGATGGAATACGTGGAAGGTAGTAACCTGGATAGCCTGCTTCGGAAATATAAACAGCTTCCCTATTCACTGGTTGTTCCTATATTTCTCCAGGTTCTGGAGGGCCTGAATCATGCTCATAAAAAAGGAATTTTTCACAGGGATATTAAACCTTCTAATCTTATTCTCACACCCGATGGAACTGTAAAGCTGATGGATTTTGGTATTGCGAAAATTGCAGGTGAACAAAGGCTCACGCAGGTAAATAAGGTGGTAGGTACTATAGAATATATGCCTCCTGAATTGATAGAAGGAAAGGATCCGTCAATCGCATCAGATATTTATGCAGCAGGCGTTACGATGTACGAAATGCTCACCGGCAAACTTCCCTTCGAAAGCAACACCGATTATTCCTTAATGCAGGAGATCCTGAAGAAAAAACCCATATCTGTTGATAAACTGAATATGGCATTACCCCAGGCTCTGAGCAGGATAGTAATGAAAGCTCTTGAAAAAAAACCGGAGAACAGGTTTACGGACGCAAAGGCATTTCAACAAGCTTTAGCACTGGCATTCCCACAATTTAGGGAAATAGATATGGCGCAGGCCGAAAAACAAGTTTTTCCTGATACGCAAAATGTTTATATAACCAAACAGAAAAAAGAAAAATTAAAAACACCCGCATTCCCTATCGGAAAAGATGTATGGCGGAAATCATTTGTCCTGTTTCAAAGTATTCAACAAAATGTACTAACCAAACAAAAAGTTCCTGTAATAATAGGAATCTTCTCTCTTTTACTGGCTGCTGTTATCAGCATTAATATGCTGACAAAAGAAAATCAAACAACCAGCAATGAAAATAATATGGCTTCCATTTCAAATGAAATAACTCTTCCGCCTGAAGAAAAAGAAGCTGAACGAATCAACTCACCAATTACAACAACAGCAAATCCTTCATATGAAAACACTACACCTGCCATTATCAATGATCCTACTTTAAAAAAAGAAGAAAGAAAGGTGGAAGCAAGAGATGAAAAAAAAAATGATGCAAAGAAAACTGAGCCCATGACAAAAGAATTAAAAAAGCAAACAGAAAATTTAATCCCGGTTCAAAAAGAAGAAAAAAAAGAAGATCCGCCTGTAATTACATTACCGGAAAAAAAAGAGGAAAATCTAAAACCGTCCGAAACTTCCTTGAAAAACCAAACGCTCAAACTAAACTCCAGGATTGAGGTCAATCTCTATTTGCGTGAAGCCATCAATGAAAGTACAGCCCACACAGGCCAGTCATTGATATTTTCAGTGTCAAGGCCTGTATTATATAATGGCCAAACCATCATTGACATAGGAGCTTCAGCCACAGGCAGGATAAGAAATTTGAGCAAGAAAAAAATAATTATTGTTTTAAATAGTGTGACAGGAAGCCAGGGACAGGCTCTGCCATTTGAAAATATTGAACTAAGCGGGAGAATAGATGAAATTATTTCATCACGAAATTATACAGGAACATTAAAAAAAGGAACTCTCATCAATTTTTAATAATTAAAGCTACACGTTATGAAAAAATCAATCCTCTTCGTTTTGATCTTTCTGGCCATCACATATATATGCCAGGGCCAGATACGCCAGAGATCTGCCACTAAAGGTGTCAATGCAGCAGCCCGTGCCCATGTGCTGGGTTGGGCCTCAGAATATTTTGAATACCTCGACAAAAATTCAAGCAGCGGTTATGGAGGTGGCTTGCGGATAGGGTACGGCATTACAGAACTTATTGAACCCTATCTCGGGTTTGATCTTACCTCCTTAGGTACCTCAAAAATAGATGCGAAGTCTTTCAGCATGTTGCATTTTGATGTGGGTGTAAGAGTTAATCTGGCCGGTACCGTACATCCCGTTCGTCCATTTCTGGAAGCTGGCTATAGTTACCTGAAAGGAACTGTTGACCAGGTCATCAGCGGACCCGGATATATAGATGCAGAGTTTTATGGAGGCAAACCCCATTTGGGTGGCGGCGTAAATTATTTTTTCAAAATCCCCATAGCCGTTTTTGCTGAAGGCATATTCACTGTAGGTAAAAAATCAAAATTAAAATTAAATGGATCAGAAGATCCTGATGAACCGGATGTAACTACATTCCGGATAAACATCGGTATACAATTCAATATCAGTGAGCTCTCAAAAAAATAGAAGCACGTAAATAACATAATTAATAAAAAACGGAAATGTTGCAATTCAAATGGTATTAAAGAAGGTAAGCCGTGGTACATATTAAAAATGCATCCAATAATGAACAAAAAAATTATCATGAAAAAGATGTTTTGCCTTGTTGCAGCTAGCTTGTTTACTTTTTCTTTGCCAGGCTTTGCCTTTGGCTACAAAGTTACTTCCTGCATACCAGGAGAACCGAAAGCGGTTCTTGATAAAATGACGATTGATTATAAAGCCAATGAAAACGGTGTAAACGGTATGATGCTACACCTTACGTTTACCGCGTATGATATGAAGGATATTGAATCTTCCGTAGCTATATATTTTATGTATAATGATTATCACAGGGGAATTTTAAAAGATACGAACCAGAAATACTATAGTTCCGCAGGCGACGTTGCAGTATATAAATCACTCAAGCCCGCCTTCTCCCCTGCGTTTTTCGAAGATCTGCAAATCTTTATTCCATATGATGAACTGGACCTGTTACCGGGAGATTATGATCTCACCATGGATGTAAAATTAATTTTTGACAAGGGTGGTTTGATCAGCGAACTGGGCAAAGAGAATTTTCGTTTTACAAAACCATTGCCTAATACTTCAACTATACCCACCGCATCCATTGATAGTATCAGGATAGATCAAAATATTGCAGAAAACAACAAAACAGGAATGCGGATATCATTAAACAAATTTTCGATATCTGGTATGAAAGATACCGACTGCTTTCTTGCCATTTATTTTGAAAAAAAAGACAGAACCAAATTGCAAGCTGTTAATTTAAATAGTTCTTACAGATCGCAAGGTGGCCAGATTGCCATTTTCCAGGCCCTGACCTTACCCTATGATGTATCTGTATATGATAACCTCGCTCAATTTATACCATATGAAGAGTTGGGGCTGGGCAAAGGAAAACATGAGCTAAGAATGGATATGGATGTTATATATAAGAACGGAACCCTTTTAAAGCATATAAGGTTTCATGAATTCCAGCTTGAACTTTAAAGCAATTTTACAGGCTGTCTGGTAGCCGGTAATTCATAAACCAAATAAAAAAAACAGAAGAAAGGTAACGAATGGAAGAAAGAAATTTTTGCAAACTGATGGCGATGTATCACCAGCAGCTTTGAAATATACTAAGTAAAAATTAAGCCTTAGTTGCTTTCAATGAATAAACCATTGGTATTTTCCCTTCCATTCCTTTAATATGCCATTTACCTTTTTCTGCTTCTGTCATATTCCTGAAACAGGGATAGGGTGAATACATAAACTCATTGAACTGGCGGAGCTGTAAGCCTTGTTTTAATAATGCATTTAATACTTCGCTTATGCTGTGGTTCCATCCATACTCCTTTCCCTTTATATTGGCATCACGGTCGGTATAGGTTCCTTCATTTTCGGTTACAATGACCTCCCTGTTGTCGTAAGAATATTTGATCCGGGTAAACTCTTCATCAAACATCCAAAGCACCGGATGAAATTCGGCAATATAAAAAAGACCGCCAGGTTTTATATAATAAGCAATGATCTCCGCCCATTTCTCCAGGTCCGGCAGCCAGCCTATGGTGCCATAGGAGGTGAAAACAATATCAAAGCTCCCGGCATGCAGATCCGGGGATATAGATGAACCTGAAATACTTTTTGGATGCAGATCGTACACATTACAACAAATGAATTTCGCATCCATTCCCATTTCTTCATTCAATTTCGTGGCTTCTTTGATGGCTTCATCAGAAAGATCAACTCCAGTTACATGAGCTCCTAGCCTGGCCCAGTTCAAACTATCCATTCCAAAATGACATTGCAAGTGAAGCATGGATTTGTTTCTCACATTACCGAGTTCATTCAATTCAATTGGGGTTAATACATCTTTGCCGTTTTTAAATCCTTTCCTATCATAAAAATCGGAATCCTTGTGCACCCTGGTTCGTTGGTTCCAATTTTCCTTATTGGCCTCAAACCAAATATTTTCTTCTTGCATCGCTAATAAATAATTGATTGTAATAAATCTTTAAAAAAACAAACCGGGTCCCATTCACAAACAAAAAGTAGGAAAAGACCCGGTTAAGAAAATTTTATTAATTGAAAATCTTACTGAATCAATTTAGCAATTTGAGGTAAGGGGATAGTGTTTGCCATAGCCAGAATTTCTTTATCGCTGCAATCATCAACAGTAAATGTAATTAGTGCACTTCCTAACGGCACCTGTAATTCATAATCATTTTTATCATCCGCACTTCCTGGTTTTTTCTCCAGCCTGGCTTTATAACCGTGTACCTTAACAGTTTTAGTATTGGCATCGTTCATCATACCTCCCAATAAGGGAGTATTTAAAAACGTATTGATCATAGCCACCATGGGTGAATTACTGATTATGGATAAATCAGCTTTTTTATTAAAGTTACCATAACTGCGGTGAATAGTAGCACCAACAAAGCCAATATTGGTTGATACATTATCTTCTTTAGTATTGATAGTAAGAGAGTCCATTTTAGGAGGTAATAATTTCAAAACCTCCTTGCCAACTATCAGGTCAATTTCCTGCATGGCCTGCTGCAATGCAAAATGGGTTTCTTCAAGCTTACCAGCATTATAAGCCGATTTTGCCGTAGCCATGTCTTTTGTGAAATCCTGGGCCTGAAGGTTAGCCTGGAATAAAACAATCGCTGATATGAGGAAAAACTGTTTCATAAATAAATATTTTAATTAAATTTCATTTTTGTTTTACTGTTCACCCAGCATTTTTTTAATTCCGTCAATGTCAAAAGTATTGGCCGCAGTCATTACTTCCTGCTCATTGGCAAAGTTGATGCACTCCCAAACTATCATCGAGGTTTGACCCATTTGCATGATCAGTGTATAACCCTTATCATCTTCATACTGGATAACCGCTTTATTGCCCTTAACTTTTACTTGCTTAAAATTTTGCTTTTCTGCATTGGCTTCCATCATACCCGCATTGGCAAAATAAATATTCATCATCCCGGAATACAAATTATTGTTACCAATAGTGATCGTTAACTGTTTATCATCCTTCCTGTAAGCTCTTTGAATACTTAGGTTATTCCATCCCCATTGGGTGCTCATTACTTTATCCTGCAAGGTATCGGCCGGCACTGAAACAACCGTAGTTGGTAGCGATTTAAGGATTTGCCTGCCCAGTTGAATTTCAACCCCCATCAAAGCCTGCTGTAAGGAATAGCGGGCATCGCTGTAGTTTTTTGAACCATGGGCTGTTTCGGCTTCAGTCATCTGCAACTTTACATCGGGTGGTTCTGTATTGGTTAATCCACCACCGCCTTTATTGGAGGGCTTTCCTGAGGAATTGTTGCCATTACTGCCACTATTGCCATTCCCGCCTTGCGAACCTTCAGACGGAATGCCCGCTTTCTTGTCAATTTCATTATCAACTTTTTTATCAACAACATTATTAACCTTGTCCTTAAATTTCTTTAATAACCCCTGTGCTGAGACAGGGCTTGCCATCAGAAGGCCGGCAATGACACAAAAGAAACATATGCATTTTTTCATGACATTCTTATTTATAGTTTGGAAAAAGGGTTAACCAAATGTAAGTAGATATATCAATTTTGCAATGCCCTATTCAGGTAAAATCCATGTACTTTAAATTGGAATTTTAGTTTGAAAAATGAAGCGGAAAAATTATCAAAAATCCTTTCAATCAGCACCGGTTAAAAAGGCTAACAGCCTGACGATTAAACTTTCCTTTTTTGGTCTTTCAGACCTTAATTAGATGTTTCTATGGAATAGATCAGGAAAATTGAATGAGAACCATAATTTTAAAGCACAAAAAAAGCGTCTAAAAAAAGACGCTTTAAAAATATATTTAATTTGATGTTTATCCCAAAGCAACTCTTTTAAATTCCATCACCTTTACATCTCCGGATTCTTTCAGGTAGTCAGCCACCGTCCTTCCAGTGTCTTTTACAAAAGCTTGTGCAGTAAGTGTTTGCTCTTTAAAGAAAGCACCCAATTTTCCTTCTGCAATTTTAGAAAGCATTTCATCCGGTTTGCCAGCCATTTTGGAATCCTGTTTCATCAATTCCATGATAATATCTTTCTCCCGGGCAATTACATCTGCCGGTACGCTTGCAGCATCAACAGCCACAGGATTTAAAGCCGCAATTTGCATGGCGAGATCTTTACCCACTTCAGCCGCTTCTTTACTTAAGCCAACCAATACGCCAATACGATTTGCACCATGAATATAGGAAGCTACAAAAGGAGCTTCCACTCTTTCTAACCGGGTAATACCAATTTTTTCACCAATGGCTGCCAGTTTATCATTAATAAGATCGGAAACTTTTGCTCCGTTAACCGATACTTCATTTAATTCTTCAACGCTCTTTACATTATTTGAAATAGCTGCATCAGCTATGCTTTGAACAAACGCAACGAAATCTGCATTCTTTGAAACAAAATCGGTCTCACAACTAACGCAAACCACTAAACCGGTCTTTTTATCAGAGGTTGTTTGTGCAATCACAACTCCTTCTTTCGCTTCACGATCACTTCTTTTGGCAGCCACTTTTTGACCTTGTTTACGCAGCCAGTCAATAGCTGCTTCAAAATCACCATTGGTTTCTGTCAACGCTTTACGGCAATCCATCATTCCAGCACCGGTTGCCTGCCGAAGTTTATTTATATCCTGTGCACTTATTGTTACTGTGCTCATGTTATTAATTTGAAGATTTGAAAATTAAATTATTTGAAAATTCCTTCTCCCAATAATTCCCTTAAATATCCATATCATCTTTTATGATTATTGTATTTGGGAATACATTAATAAAAAAATGCTTACGCTTGTTAAGTTTATTAATTGCCGGGATATTAAGCCTATGGGGAAGCCGAATTATTATCTCCTGCCACCACCAGGTCCCCGACCACCAGCTGCACCGCCTCCACTAGTCCTGCGCCTTGGTCCACCGGGGCCTCCGGGACCACCCTGACCAGGACCACCTGCATTACCACCTCTTCCTCCACGGCCACCACGTCCCCGACCTGCCTCCGACTGTGCTTCTGCTTCAAGCCGGGCTGCACTTTTTTCTTTATCGTCATCGATGGTTTCATCCGTATCATCATCCTTGGCAGCCTGGCGTTCCGCTAATCCTTCAGCAATGGCTGCAGTAAGGAAATTAGCCAAAATAGCGATGGATTTAGTTGCATCATCGTTGGCCGGAATTGCAAAATCAACTTTATTCGGATCGCAATTGGTATCCACCAAACCGAAAGTAGTAACACCTAATCGTTTTGCTTCAGCCAAAGCAATATGCTCATGGCCAATATCCACAATAAATAAAGCTGCCGGTACACGACCCAGTTGGGCAATACCACCTAATACTTTATCCATCTTATCCCTGTCGCGGCTCAATGTCAGACGTTCTTTTTTTGTAATGTTATCAAATGAACCATCACCCAGCATTTTCTCAATGCTCTGCATTTTTTTCACACTCTTACGAACCGTGTTGAAGTTGGTTAACATTCCTCCTAACCAACGCTCCGTTACAAAAGGCATGTTTACCCTTTTTGCACATTCGCTAACGATATCCTTAGCTTGCTTTTTTGTTCCAACAAAAAGGATCTTTTTACCACTACGTGCAATCTGTTTCATAACGGAAGCGGTTTCCTGCAGGCATTCCACTGTTCTGTTCAGGTCGATGATATGAATACCTTTCTTTTCAGCAAAGATGTAAGGTAACATCTTGGGGTTCCACTTCTTTTTCAGGTGTCCAAAATGAACACCGGCGTCCAGAAGCTGCTGTTGAAGGGATGTATTATTTTCCATTTATCTGATTTGAAAATTTTAAAATATACTTTTTAAAAACTCATGAAGCTTTGACCCGCCATAAGACAGGTATATATGCTTAACGTTTGCTAAACTGGAAGCTCTTCCTTGCTTTTTTGTGACCAAACTTCTTACGCTCTACCGAACGGGGGTCTCGTTTTAACAAGCCGGCTGCTTTCAGTGCCGGGCGAAATTCAGGGTTAAGTTCAACCAATATCCTGGATATCCCCAGCATGGCTGCTTCAGCTTGTCCTTTTATCCCGCCGCCGGTAGCGTTGATCTTTATATCAAACTTACCAACAGCATCAATGGTTTTTAACGGACGTTCCACCTGGTTTTGCAAATAAACCAGTGAGAAATATTTTTTATAGTCTTTATCGTTTACCGTGATCTTGCCATCTCCTTTAGAAAGGAATACCCTCGTCACAGCTTCTTTACGACGTCCAACACCTGTTGTTTGCTTTTCCATTTATATTAATTTGAAAAATTGAAAATTTAAATTTCAACCACTTTTTTAAAATTTTAGTTCTTTAGGTTGTTGCGCAGTATGCGGATGAACATCGCCTGCATATACATACAGTTTTTTATACATCTGGCGACCCAGGCGGTTTTTTGGAAGCATTCCTTTTACGGCTCTTTCGATCACTACCTCAGGTCTGCGATTAATAAGATTTCTCGCTACCTCTTCTTTCCGGCCACCGGGGTAACCGCTAAAAGTATCATATACTTTCTGGTCAAGCTTCTTACCGGTTAAAACTGTTTTTTCGCAGTTGATCACAATAACATAATCACCTGTGTCTACGTGTGGAGTATAGTATGCTTTGTTTTTACCGCGTAGAATAGCAGCAATTTTAGCACACATACGTCCTACGGTTTGATTAGTACCGTCAACAACGTGCCACTGACGCTGTACGGTAGCCGCATTCGCATGCTTTGTTGTAAAATGTAACTTACTCATTGTTATAAAAAACTTTTTGCTGTCAGAAAAGGATACTATCCGGGTCCTTCAGCTATTATATAATAAACAGAATGAGCCATCCCTCAATCCGCTCCTTTAACAGCCATAGCTATTTTTGGGGGTGCGAAGATAGGTGCAAGGATACTGCTTCACCAAATAATTATCAGGGTATTTTTTTATAGCGCCTTTATAAGAAGCTGATTTTCAATAAATATTTTGCAGTGTAATTTTATTAGCCAAGAAACAACCGGGATTTATTGCTGAAAAAATTATATAATTTGATGTTGTTTCAGCTGACAAACCAAATTAAATCCGTTTCACAACGATTCGGCTACTGCTTAAATGGGTAATGATAACTTTAATTTTATCGCCTGGTTTTAAAGAGTCCTCATTTTGCGCGGATATTTCAATTTTAGCTATCATCTTACTATAGCCAAAAAGATCGAGATAAACTGCATAAAGGGAAACTCTGGTCACCAATGCTTCCACCGGTATTTTATCGTTGAAATGTGCTAATGCTTCTCTGTATTCCGGAATAAAATCATGGGAAAAAAGTTCTGCAGCTATAGCATGAGGCTTATTCGTGTTTATTAATTTAAAACTAATGGACTCATTAAAGGCGGATTCAGCCGGAGGGTTTTCCCAGGTGGATAATTTAAGAGGGAAAAAAATATAGCTATCCCATTCCTTTACATAAAGTTGATCATCTATAACTTTTAGATAACCGGAAAAGCGATTCTCTGCCGCCGACTTATTGATCAGCTTTTCCAATTCCTGGTTATAAAGAAATTTCACATTTAAGGCAATCATTTTATCACCCTTTTCTGATCTCTTCACCTGGAAATCTACTGTGTCTCCAATCCGGAATGGATATGGCTTTTTTGTACCTTTCTTATTGTCCTGTATATCAGTTTTACAATTAACAGATTTTTTCTTTCCGTTTTCTTCATAATCAATCGTTGCATAATGCTTATCATGATTGACAAATGAAATCGTTCCTCTTAATAACTTTTCACTCATTTAATTCTTTTTAAAATCAGCAATTTATCTCCTCATTTTAAACAGCTGACTATTGTCAAAGGTAAAAGAGCCGGGTGCATCAACAGAATTTTTATAATTCGCGGCATCATTTTCATACATTCAATTAAAGATTTTATAGCAAATGACAACTCACCTACTCGGCCGGTCCAGCTTTGGCGATCCTAAGAATACAGGAAATGTAATGCACATTGAAGACGCCCTGCAGATATTAAACGACTGGGTGCCTAATGAACGTTTAAGACTTCATATGAAGCAGGTGGCAGCTGTTATGAAAGCATGGGCAATAGAAAAAGAAGGGGCCGATGACATGACTGCTTTAAAATGGGAGCAAGCCGGTCTGCTGCATGACGCTGATTGGGAAAAATATCCTGACGACCATTGCCGCATAATCATTGAAGAATTAGAAAAAAGAAATATAGATCCCGAAATAATCCATTGTATAGCCTCCCATGGGCCCAGGTATTTTGGAGTAGAACCTGTAAGTAAAATGGATAAAATGATTTATGCTTTTGATGAATTATCCGGGTTTATACATGCTGCTGCGTTGATACGCCCAACCCGGTATGAAGGGCTGGAAGTAAAAAGCATTTTGAAAAAATTAAAAACACCCGGTTTTGCGGCACAGGTGAACCGGGATGATATAACTGATGCTTTAAACAGGATCGATGTTTCTTTAGAAATTCTGATTGAATTTATCATTCAGCATCAAAAAAATATAAGCTGATAATGGCTGCAAACGTTTGCGATTAAAAACCCTGCATTCCTGTCTTTTAGATCTGATTTCTGAATTATTTTCCGGATTAGAAATACATACATAGTATTTATAAACGATTGCTTATGACTTTCAAAAAGCCACGTCTTAGTTTCTGGCAGATCATCAACATGAATGTTGGTTTTTTTGGAATTCAATATAGTTTCGGTTTGCAACAAAGTGCTGTCAATCCCATTTATGATTTTCTCGGAGCCAAACCAGACGAAATTCCCTGGCTTAATTTAGCAGGACCACTGACTGGTTTAATCATTCAACCTATCATTGGTGCTTTAAGTGATAAAACCTGGCATCCCCGGTTTGGAAGAAGAAAGCCCTACTTTTTCATAGGCGCTATTATGTGCAGCATTGCTTTGTTTTTATATCCATTTAGTTCTGAATTGTGGATGGCTGCGGGCTTACTATGGATATTGGATGCCGGCAATAATACGGCCATGGAACCTTACCGGGCTTTTGTTGCTGATAAATTAGATCCAAGCCAGCAACCACTCGGTTTCCAGGCGCAAAGTTTTTTTACCGGCTTTGGACAAACCCTGGCGAATTTTTCCTTGTTTCTTTTTCCTTTAGTTCATTATTGGCCACACTGGTAAAATACCTAATTGGGTATTTGCTTCTTTTATGCTGGGCAGTGTATGCTCCATTGGTTCTGTATGGTGGAGTATGAAAAAAACTCCTGAAATTCCCCCTACAAAGGAAGAATTGATTGAAATAAGATCGAAGCCCTTGAATGTTCTCAGTCCGTTTACAGATGTTTTCAGTGCAATAAAGGATATGCCGAAAATAATGTGGCAATTGGGGTTAGTTTATTTATTTCAATGGTATGCCTTGTTTTGTTACTGGCAAAACAGTTCAAAGAGTATTGCGCTTTCAATTTATAATGCAACGCCGGAAAATTCCGAACTGTACGAAAAAGCCGTAAGCCTGGCCGGATCGGTAAACGGGTGGTATAATATAGTAACCTTTCTTACTGCGTTTTCACTTGTAGGCTTTGCAAAAAAATATAGCCCCAAGTGGGTACATTTTGTGTGCCTTCTCCTGGCAGGCCTGGGATTTATAGCTTTCCCTTTTATAGAAAGCAAAGCATTGTTGTTTGTAGCCATCTCCGGGTTTGGAATAGGATGGGCCAGTATGATGGGGATTCCTTACCTGATGGTTGTAGGAGATATTCCAAAAGAAAGATACGGTGTGTACATGGGCATCATCAATATGATGATCGTCATTCCCATGCTTATTCAAACATTGACATTTGGCTATATACTAAAACATTTTTTTAATAATGATTCAGGTAAAGCCATTTTGTTTGCCGGGATACTTCTGTTAGTTGCAGCTTTATGCACTACATTAATTAAATCGGGCAAGCCGGTAGGCGAATTAGAATTACCAGCACCGCCTCCGGGCCATTAACCAAAAAATAGTTTGCCATGAGAATATCGAAAATTTACTATTTACTTCTGCTTCCGTTTTTAATTTTTGCGTGTAAACCTGCACAAAAAAAAGATGAACAGCAATTAGAAGGAACCCAGGAACGCAAATGGTGGAAGGAAGCTGTAGTGTACCAGATCTATCCACGCAGTTTTAAAGACAGTGATGGCGATGGGATAGGTGATCTGAAAGGAATAATATCGAAACTGGATTATATAAAAAACCTGGGAATAGATGCTGTCTGGCTCAATCCTATATATACTTCACCGAATGACGATAATGGCTATGACATCAGTGATTATCGCAACATCATGAAAGACTTTGGAACAATGGATGATTTTGATGCCTTGCTCAATGGCTTGCATGACCGGAATATAAAATTGGTGATGGACCTGGTGGTAAATCATAGCAGTGATGAACATGAATGGTTCAGGCAGTCAAGAAGTTCCCGAACAAATCCTTACCGCAATTATTATCACTGGTGGAATGAAGAAAGAGGAAAACCGGCTTACCGGTGGAGCTTTTTTGATATCAACAGCGATGCCTGGATGTATGATTCATTGACGAGGGCCTAGTACCTCCATTATTTTTCACGAAAGCAACCTGACCTGAATTGGGAGAATCCAAAATTGCGAAAGGAAATTCATGATGTCATGAGATTCTGGCTTGACAAGGGTATTGATGGATTCAGAATGGATGCATTCCAGTTTGCTTCAAAGGACACCAGCTTCCCTCCATTACCTGCCGGGTATGAGAAAAATTTTATTAAGTATTATGGTATGGGTCCCCATCTGCATCAATATTTAAAGGAAATGAACAAGGAGGTATTTAGCAAATATGATATTATGAGCGTGGCGGAAGGCGCCGGCAACTACATTTGAAGATGCACATGACCTGGTAGATCCTGATCGTAATGAATTAAATATGGCCTATCATTTTGATGGCATTGATTATGGCAATTTTAATCCGGATTATGATCTGATTGGGTTCAAAGAAATATATTCCCGATGGGATAGTGCTTTTGCCAAAAAAGGATGGCTTTCCATTTACCTGGCCAACCATGATCAGCCACGGATGGTAAGCCATTGGGGAAATGATGATCCCGCATTCAGAGATGCATCATCAAAAATGCTTACCACTTTTGTTTTAAGCATGCGGGGCACTCCTTATTATTATTATGGAGATGAACTGGGAATGAGCAACATTAAATTTGATAACATCGAAGACTACCAGGATATCGCAACCATCAATAAATATAAAAAGTTGCAAATGGATGGAGGAGATCTGAAACAATATATAGAATTGCAAAAAAGAGCATCACGTGACAATGGAAGAACACCCCTGCAATGGGATCATTCGCCCCAGGCGGGATTTACAACTGGTAAACCCTGGATAAAAATCAATCCTGATTATACATCAGTCAATGTGGCTGCACAGGAGAATGATCCCAACAGTGTGCTGAATTATTTCCGCAATATGGTAAAGCTGAGAAAAGAGAACCCGGTACTGGTGTATGGTTCATACCAATTGCTTGACAAAGATAACCCCGACATCTATTCTTACACCCGCGAGCTGGATGGTAAAAAAATGCTTGTACTGCTTAATTTTAAAAACAAAATTGCCACATCGACCAGTGGAGTGGATATCAGTAATTCCAAAATATTATTAAGTAATTACAATACTCATTTACCCGATGGAAAATTGCAACCCTATGAAGCCATCATTTATCAATTGCAATAAACGATTTTCGGAAAACCAGTTATTAAAATATTGATATAACCGGACCCGACTGAGACTGGATAAAATTTTATAGATTAGTGATCATCCCTTTTATATAGTTAACCATAAACGAATTTTTATGAAAAAAATATTATGTATCGGTGAAGCACTTATAGATATGATCTGTACCGATAAAGGATCGTCATTGTCGGACGGAAATAATTTTTTAAAAAAAGCAGGAGGCGCTCCTACCAATGTGGCAGCGGCCATTGCTGCACTGGGCGGACAGGTTGAATTACTGGCCAAAGTAGGAATTGATCCGTTTGGAAAACATCTAATTGATACCATGGAAGAGTTTGGAGTAAGCACAAAATGGATTTTACAGGATCCTCATTTTTTTACCACGTTCGCATTTGTATCACTGATGGAAAATGGTGAAAGAGATTTCTATTTTAACCGGGGTGCAGATGGGCAATTAAGTGTAAAAGATACAGGACCTGTTCATCCCGAAGAATTTTCTATAGTTCATTTTGGTTCTGCCACAGGGTTCTTACCCGGTCCTTTGCAGGCGGCTTACCAGGGACTGTTGCAGCAATGTTTACAACATCCGAAGTATTCATCAGCTTTGATCCTAACTATCGTCATTTGCTTTTTCAAAACAACACGCAAACATTTGTCGATCAGTCATGGAATTTTTTAAACAGTTGTCATTTTTTTAAAGTGAGTGACGAAGAAGCAATGCTGATAACCGGCAAAGCCACGCTGAAAGATGCGGTTGATACGTCTTATTAGAAAAAACATCGCTGTATTTGCCATTACATTAGGTAAAGAAGGAACCTTGCTGGGCATTAATGGTGAAACCGTTATTGTACCAAGTATTGCAATACAGCCAGTGGATACAACCGGCGCCGGTGATGCCTTTGTAGGGGCCGTTTTGTACCAGTTAAGTTCTTTACCGCTGCAACAAATACAAAAGCTTGCCAGGTACAGCCGGTGGAAAGAAATCGTTTTGAATGCAAATAAAGCCGGTGCCAGAACCTGCGAATATATGGGAGCGATGGAAGCGTTTAAACATTTAACCAATACGATATTTAATTAAAAGAAGTGGCCATACAAAAAATATGGTTGATGCAGACGCATAGTTTTTTCCTGGAGGTGTGCCCATGTTGTTTTATGGGGATGAAGCAGGCTATACCAACGATTATTCATTTTTAAAAGATCCGGGAAAAAGTTACGACAACCGTTGAATGCACCGGCCGGTAATCAACTGGGAAAAAAATAAACTGGTCAACAAAAAAGGGAGTATAGAGAACAAAATCTATTCTGGCACTCAACGGCTGATAGCTTTAAGAAAAAAATTATCAATGATCGCTGATCTTCGCAATCTCCGATGGATGACACCCCATAATATTCATGTTGCCGGTTTTATAAGATGGAGAGAGGAAGAAAAACTTTTCTGTGTTTTTAACTTCAATCCGGAACCTTCTTTTCTTACCTGGTATGCGTTTAAGGAGCAGGATCCAAAATCGGATCGCTTGTTTGATCACTGGGAAGGAAAAACACATGAAATTGGTGAAGACAATGATTACCTCATATTAAAACCTTACCAGTTCCTGCTTCTGCAACCTGTTAAGGATTAAGTTACGTTTATTGCTGTCCGTATTTTTTTATAAGAGCCAGCAACACGCCATTGGTCCACCCAAATCCATCCTGGCCGGGATACTCCCCACCTCCTGCTTCCAGGTGGGTATCCATAACATTATACTTTTCCATCAATTTACCGGTGCGTTTAAACACATCTGTATTTAATTTTATCCATCGCCTGGCAATATCTTTTGCCAGTTTTGTTTGATCATAATTTTCAAGACCATTGATAACTATCCATTGCAGCGGGGCCCATCCATTAGGTGCATCCCACTGCTGACCTGTTGTTTCCAGGGTTGTAACCACACCGCCTGCTTGCAAGAATTTATCTTTAATCTCCCTGGCAACCCGGGAAGCCTGATCCGTAGAGGCCATCTGGAAAAATAAGGGAAATGCACCGGCCAGAGTCAGCGATTCAGTTTGACTTTCATTCATAAAATCATAATCAAAATAAAATCCATGCCGATCACTCCAGCAATATTTTTGAATAGCCTTTTTTCTGTTCTCAGCCAATAAATGATAAGATGCAGCCAAATCCCTGTTGTTTTTTAATTGGTAGGCTTCAGCAATAGTTTGTTCTAAATGCATCAACAAGACATTCAGGTCAACGGGAACAATTCCGGTAGTATGAATGCTGGTAAAAGCTTTTTTTGTCTTTGAACCAACGGCTGCTAAAATCCCATCCTGATTCAGCTCCTGCCCGCAGATGACGATAAATTTTTTTTGGATCTTCATCTGCCTGATGTGCCAGCTCTACGTCTTCCCGGTAAGATTCTGGTCTTGGAGTTTCATCTTCATCCCAATACCGGTTCAATATTTCTCCTTTATTCATTCGCACCACATGGTGATTAGCCGGTTCCTTTTCATTTAATACTTCTTTTCCTTTCATCCAAAAATCATATTCCTTTTCAAGCCCGGGCAAAAAATCAATCAGGACCGAATTTCCTTTCAATTCGCTCAGTAATCTTACCATCAATGAAAAAAAAGGTGGTTGAGACCGCCCGATATAATAGGTGCGATTGCCATTCGGAATATAACCGATCGTTTCAATAAGATGGGAAAAGTTTTTTACCATGTTTTCTATCATCTGTATTTTCCCGGATGCCTTTAAACCCAGCATCGTAAAATAGCTATCCCAATAATAAATTTCGCCAAACCTTCCTCCAGGAACTATATATGAAAACGGCAGTGGTATCAGAGACCCTTTCTTTTCGTCAGGCATTCGCGTCAATACCGGCCACAAAGATTCAATATGATCAACAATATCATTCCGTGCACTGCTTGTAAATCCTGTTTCCGGCACATGCGGCAGTTCAAAATGTTTGTGTACAAACTTCTTCAAATCAAAATCCCCACTTTCCTTACTTTGCTGATATTCCTCTAATATCTCCTGCAAATCTTTCTTATTAAGGCAATCCACAAAGGTTTTTCCATCGGCAAATACTTTTTGTTTTTGCACTTCATCAAATAACGGGTTCAATTCATGTATCTCAACATTTTCCATAAATACAAATTGCAATTCACTTATTGTTAAAAGTAATTTCCGGCTTTGTTTTATTCTGAATTTTAAAAAAGAAAAATAAGCAGATCAATAAAACCGCCATAGGCACCAGTGAAAAGTAAAAGGCTTTTTGTCCGCCGATATTTTTGAACAGGTAACCAACAAGCCTTGAACCCAGCGTACCGCCTATAGCGGAGAAAAAAACCAGCAGGGAAGCCATGGGACTATGAAACATTTTTTCAGTGGCGCTCAAAACAAAAGAATTAATCAACGGATAAATGGGAGCCAGGAAAAAACCGATCAAAGGAAATACATATGCGATCACCGGTACATCACTTAATGCATTGATAGGTTTGGGCGAAAGGTTTTGAGTTTGAGGAAGAGCGAAAAGAACCATCAAAGCCGCACCAATTAAACACACTACAAGAATCAGAAACCAGGATATTTTTTTCACAAGTATAGAGGAAACGTACCTCCCCAAAGCTATAGACAACATAAGAATGACTGCCATGTAAACACTTGTTTTTTCAGGAAGATGAAGCACCCGCTCATTAAATGTGGGCAACCAGCTCATGATGCCTTGTTCCGTCATCACATACATAAAAGCGGCGATGGCAAAAACAAGAACCAATGGACGTTTCATCAATTTGATCATTTCAATAAAATCATTCTTTATACTTGTTCCCGGTATTTCATAATTTAAACGGAAGTCGGACAAAGCGAGGATAATGAATGAAACAGCCACAAGAGCAGCCAGTACAAGGTAAATACGTAGCCAGGCATCCGGATCCGTATCACTATAAAACAAAGGGAATATAATAAACCCGGTGGCAATACCAATCATAAAAAAACTTTCAATAGAGCTTAGCACACTTTTATGCTCCTTATCAGAATTGGTAATAATACCAATAAGAGAATATACGGATACCTTAATAATGGCAAATGAAATCCCTACACAGGCAAAAAGTATCCGCACTGATGTAAATGAATTACCATAATACATACCGATACATCCTACAAATACTAAAGCAAGTGAAATAAGCATTCCCTTTTTATAGCCCAGCCTGGGCAAAAAAGCTCCCACCAGGAATGAAACCAATGCAATAGACAGGTCCTTAAAAGCTTCCAGTGAGCTTGCCTGTATTTCATCAACATGGTATGTATTAATTGATTTTTGAATAAGAATGCCAACGCTGTTAAGTAATATGGCAAAAACAAAATAGTTAAGGTATAAGGAAAGCTTGATTTTCCAATTTGACATAACCCATTATTTAATGTGCAGATAGTCTCTGACTAAAGATAAGAACAAAACCTTATCAGAAACAGGCAGGGATTTATACCCGGTTAATAATAATGGGCGAATCCCTAAAGAGAAAATGCTGTTTATTATAAATTCATTCTCCTGAGAGGGTGCTCCTGCTGGGTCAACTTTCTTATTTTTGCCTGCCCTATTTAGTAATTAAATATGGTTGTTTTCACTGGTAAATAAAGTTAGGTTATCATTGTCCCCCGCAGGGTTCTTTTAATTCACAAGGCTTACATGAAATTATCAACGCAAATACTGTTAGCTTTTTCAATAATTACCCTGCTGTCAATTGCAGATTCATATACCAATTACCTGTTGTCGCTTAAAGTGGAACAAAACACGCAGTTTCTTTCAGAATCAGAGGCTGTGATCAGAAATTCTAATAGAATCCATAAGTCCATCATTGAAATGCAAAGTGCATTCAGGGGTTATTTACTTACAGATGATACAACTTTTCTTGCTCCGTATTATCATGGCATCAATAATGTTCCGGTTCTGATAAATGACCAAATGAATTTGATAAAAAAAAACAAAAAGCAATTATCTATCCTGGAGTCTATTCACCATTTGCATTTAAGATGGATTGATTATGCAGATTCATTAATTAATTCAAAAAAGAAATTGGCTGCATCAGATGGTTCAGGAGGTGCCTATGCCAGGCTGTTTGAAAGTAAACTCAGGAAGCAGGTCGGCAAAAAATTAAACGATGAAATATCGGAAAAGTTTATAGAGTTTGACAAAAGCGAATACCTCATCAGGGATACCCGTGGTGCCACCCTGATTTCTTCTATTGACCGCACCCATACTTTTTCCCTGATATTTTTAACTCTTACTTTAATGGTAGGGATAGGGAGTACCGTTTACATTGTAAACCTGATCTCAAAAAGAATCGCTTCCATGGTGCTGCTTGCTGAAAATATTTCTACCGGCGAATTCAGTATAGTAAAGGATCACCGAAATGATGAGCTAACCGCGTTATCAAGATCGCTGAACATTATGTCAGATAAGCTGAGCAAAAATATCCATGAACTGGAGAAGAGAAATATAGAGTTGGATAAATTCGCTTATGTCGTGTCGCATGACCTGAAAGCCCCTGTTCGTGGAATCCATAATGTAATCAAATGGATAGAGGAAGACCTGGGCAAGGAGCTCACTCCGGAATTAAAAAGATATCTTCAAATCATACCGCAAAGAACCCAACGGATGGAAGATCTTATTAATGGACTACTTGAGTATGCACGAATAAGCCAGAAAACGCATGCCTCGGAAGTAGATGTTAATGCACTTGTGAAGGATATTGTGGAAACCATAGTACCCCGGCACTTCAAAGTAGAGATTGATAATTTACCTCATCTTTACACAGAAAGGTTAAAACTTGAGCAGGTATTTTCAAATCTCATCAGTAACGCGGTAAAATATACTCCTCATTCCAATGGTACTATCATGATAGGCTGCATTGAATATCCGGAATATTACCAGTTTTCAGTAAAGGATAACGGTATAGGAATAGATGCTGAATATCATGAAAAAATATTTGAAATTTTTCAAACTCTTCGGGAAAAAAATGAAAACGAAAGTACGGGCGTAGGGCTGGCCATTGTAAAAAAAATCATTGATGAACACCACGGAATTATTTCCCTGAATTCAAAATCCGGGGAAGGTGCAGAGTTCATTTTTACCTGGAAAAAAAATAATTATAACCATTATGAAAAAACATAACATTCTTTTGGTAGAAGATGATGAGTTGGACATTATCAGTGTGCAGCGATCCTTAAAAAAATTCGGAAGTGAATATGAACTCTATACTGCTTATAATGGCAAGGAAGCACTTACCATGCTGACCGAGAATGATCCACCGCTAATTCCCGATGTTATTATGCTTGATCTGAATATGCCCAAAATGAATGGCATTGAATTTTTAAAAATATTACGCAATGACGATCAGCTAAAACATCTGAGGGTGTTTATTATGACAACTTCTACAGAAAACGCGGACAGGATGGCTACTGATCAATTAGGAGTTTCAGGATATATTATCAAACCTCTTAATTATAATGATAATACTAAAAGGACGGATTCTATGGATGCGTTTGTACAGTTTCACCTTAGGAAAATATTAGCGGGAGAAGTGGATTAATAAAGCCCAAATTTTTACGTTGCAGTGATCAACGTTGTTCATGAGCTGTTTTTTTCCGGAATATTTTATTTATTGAGAAACAAGAAGGGCCAAATTTTACCCCCAAACATTTTGACAATGATTACTGTAATAATACCGGCATTGAATGAAGAAAAAACGATAGGGAAAGTGGTTAGTATTTCAAAAAATGCTCCTCATGTTTCAGAAGTAATAGTGGTAGATGATAAATCAATGGATAATACCATTGAGGAAGCCCGGAAAGCAGGGGCTGTAATATTAACGAGTACCAAGTTGGGAAAAGGTGCATCCATGAAGGATGGCGTACTGCTTGCAAAAAATGAAGTAATAGCGTTTCTTGATGCAGATATCACTTCTTACCAGGAAGATGTAATCGAACTGCTAACTACCCCCCTTTTAAATAATGAGGCCGATTTTACAAAATCATATTTTACCAGGAAGGCAGGAAGGGTAACTGAACTGGTAGCAAAACCATTACTTTCAATTCTCAATCCGAACTTCCCCAATTTCCGGCAACCTTTGAGCGGCATGATAGCAGGAAGAAAGCATCTTTTTGCCAAATGTATTTTTGAAGAGGGCTATGGAGTTGATATCGGCATTTTGATGGATATGCATCGTTTAGGAGCCAGAATACTGGAAGTAAATATTGGAAATATCCAGCACCGTATGCAGTCATTGGAACAATTGGGAAAAATGAGCCGGGAGGTAGCAAGAACCATTTTAAATAAGTCGAAGGAAATGGAAGTGCAAAACCTGGAGACCTATGAAAATATTCAGGTAATAAGAGAACAAATGGAATTTGCCATCCGTGAAAGCCTGATGTCGTTAAAAAAGATCGCTATCATAGACATGGATAATACTATTTTGCGGTCAAGTTTTATTAGAGAGGCTGCAGAGGAATTTGGATTCAGAAAGGAACTGAATGCTATAGTAGCCAATAACCATAACCCGTTTATCAGAACTAAACTTATCGCCAGGTTATTAAAAGGTAAAAGCATAAGTGATTTACTGGCATTAACTGACCGAATTGAAGTGACATCCCATTTACCCGAATTTTTAGCGGAACTAAAACAACAGGGCTATATCACGGGAATTATAAGTGATAGTTATGATTGCATTACGAATCATCTTAAAAATAAATATGGCTTTGATTTTACAATTTCTAATGAATTGGAGTTTTCCAAAAGTATCGCCACCGGTGAAGTAAAGATTCCTTCCCTTTTCCTGCTGGATGATAAAAGTCAATGCAAGCACGAATATTGCAAACTGAATGCCCTGATAAATGTCTGTGAAAGATATGCGGTTGAATTAAAAAATACCCTGGTTGTAGGTGATGGGGAGAATGATATTTGCTGCATCAGGAAGGCAGGTATAGGTGTTTCTTTTTGTTCCTCTCTTCATTCAATTGATGCTGCGGCCGATTTTGTAATTAAAGAACCTGACTTTGAGTTATTATTTCCAATTTTGAAATAATATGCTGCAACTTTACTCATTAACTATTTATATTAAAAAGTGTCCTTAGTAAAAAAACAGGAATCCTATTAAATTAGCGGACGGAGCCGATGCAAGATGAAATTGTGATTAAATCTTTTTGAATGATTTTAAAAAAATTATATCAACTTGTTTTCAGTAACCTGCGCACCAAAATTACGAGAGTTCAGTTTATTGTGATTATTGCAACCCTGGTGGGTTTTACTTCGGGCATGGCGGCCGTTTTACTTAAAACCTTAGTGCATCACCTTCAGCAACAAATAGAAGACCATACCCATTAACCGCTTTGCTTACCTGCTTTTTCCGGCCTGAGGAATTTTGCTTACCGTTTTTGTGGTTCGTACTTTTTTGTTGGTTATATAGAAAAAGGAATAGCCATGGTTTTAAAAGCTATTGCCAGAAAATCATCCTTTATCCCTCTACGCCATACTTATATTCATGTTATCACCAGTTCCTTAACTGTGGGCTTTGGAGGCTCCGTAGGTTTGGAAGCACCCATTGTAGCAACGGGATCCGCAGTTGGTTCCAATTTAGCCCGTATCAGTGACCTGAATTACCAGGAACGTACTTTATTGATTGCATGTGGTGCGGCCGCGGGCATTGCGGCAGTTTTTAATGCCCCTATTGCGGGGGTAATCTTTGCTATTGAAGTATTGCTGGTAGAAACAGTAATCAGTTATTTTATTCCATTGATCATTTCTTCGGTAATCGGCGCCCTGTGTTCAAAAATAATTTTAAAGGAATCTTCTCTTTTTAATTTCGTTTTACAGGAATCCTTTAATTATAAATATGTACCCTATTACATTGTATTGGGTGTACTGGCTGGTTTTATTTCTCTTTATTATGCCCGCATGTTCAAAAGAACTGAAATAAAATTACATGTATGGAAAATGAACGGGTATAAAAAGGCGATAGCAGGCGGACTGGTATTACTTTGTATTTATTTTGTTTTCCCACCACTATTTGGGGAAGGATATGAAAGTGTAAAATTGGTGGCCAACGGAGCACTGAATAGTTTTCCGGATAATACAACCTTGTTTTCCAAATTAGGTGAGAATTGGAGCATTATTGCTTTTGCCGCTTTGATTGTTTTATTTAAACCCGTTGCGGCCGGTATTACCATCGGAAGTGGTGGTAATGGGGGAAATTTTGCACCTTCTCTTTTTACCGGATCTTATCTTGGTTTCTTTTTTTCCCGGTTACTCAACAGTACCCCATGGATAAAAATTCCGGAAGGTAATTTTAGCCTGGTGGGTATGGCCGGTGTATTAAGTGGCGTGATGTATTGCCCGCTGACGGCTATCTTTTTGATAGCAGAAATTACGAATGGTTATGAATTGTTTATTCCATTAATGCTGGTTTCATCCATTTCATTTTTTATCGTGAAAAGTTATGAACCCTATTCTATGGAAACAAAAAAACTGGCCATGGAAGGACAGATATTTACTCATAAAAAAGAAAAGAATATTCTTACGTCAATAAGCCTCGACAGTATGTTGCGGGACAGTTATGAAAGTATCAGTATGGATAAAAAATTAAAGGACCTTATTGAAATTATAAAAGGAAGTGAAAAAAATATTTTTGCTGTAGAAGACGAGAAAGGAAAATTTGTAGGAATTATAGAATTAAATGATATAAAGCGAAGGCTTTTTCAACCTGAACAATTTGATAAAGTTTTTGTGAAATCCATTATGAAAAAGCCTGCTGCTATTTTACAACAGGACCAGGATATGCACTCCGTTATGGAAAAATTTGATATCACACAAAGCTGGTACTTGCCGGTACTGAACAAAGAAAAGAAATTCGTTGGCTTTATTTCCAAAACCAAACTTTTTAATAAATACAGGGAAATACTATCCTCCCAAGGGGATTTGTATGACGTATAAAAAGAGGCAGCCTTCCTTCAGGTGATACCTCCTTTTAATATTGATTCAAATGCTCGTTTTTTATTGTTTAAAGCCTGCAGGTAAATCCTGCACTGATCAGATAATCCGCAAAAGCAGCATCCCCGTGTACATTAATTCCGGTCTTTGCCGTCCTTAATTTGTCGGAGTAACTCTGAGTACGGTTGCGCTGAATAGCAACTGGAACAGAAATGTAATAATTTAATTTTTTTGTGGTATAACTAATAACGGGTTCTACAGAAATAACATAGCCAGGTCTTCTGAATCCTTTATCACCACCGACAAGGTCACTGGCTAGGAATACCTTCTAACCGGATGCCTGCTGAATAATTAAAATGGCCGGTCATTAAATTCATACCTGCTCTTGCCATATATTGATCCGGAACACTCATGGTACTTGTAAAATACTGAACAGCCGTTGCGCCGGGTGTTCCTCCCCTGGCCGTTGAAACCCCATTCTGTTCTCTTGGATTAACGAGATAATATAAATTGCCATAGAAACTAAATTGATGATTGATGCTGTAATAACCACTTAGTTCAAAAGTAAATCCGGTTCCTCCATCTCCTAACTGGATGGACTGATCAACGGGACCCAGAACTATAGTGCTGTCGTTTTTATAGAAATAGTCATCATACCTGTAATTTCCTGTTGGTAATTTGATGCCAAGGCCAGCCTGAATATTTCCTTTATGTGATTTAGCTGGATCCAATAACCAGCGATAGGCAGAAAGGCGCATATCCCCCAGGCCAAATGAACGGGTGGTATGCCTGGCTGAAGGACCGGCGCTATTTCCACCATGCTCATAAAGAGAAGACCGGGTGTTGGAAATTACAGGTACTGTCATGGCTATAGACCAGCGGTTATCAAGAAAGCGGGTAGCGGTAATATCCACGGAATAAGAATGATTGATCACCTCCGTGTGATTTTTTCCCCTTTCTTTTTGTTCTTCCCTGCCAACAAAATGTTTATAGGATCTGAAATACCGGTTATTTAAATTCAACTGCCATCCTTTTGCATCACCTGGTTTGCCGAGGCTGCAGCTATTCCCGTTGCTACGTATGGCTACACAGCCTTGTGCATTTGATTGTTGCTGCACAAAAATAAAAATGATTAAAACAGCAATATATATGCGTTTCATAAATGTTATTTGGTTGTGATTAGATTTTCTTTTTTCAGTTTCAGGCGCTGGACGATGAATTCGCCCAATTTAGTTCCTGCTATATTTCCCTGGTCATTATCAAAACGGTAGTGAATACCTCCGTATAATCTGGAAATGGCCGCTTCTTTTGCTGCTTCCCGAAAGGAGTTAATCCTTCGGCTTTCAATACCAAATTCCAGCAGGGAAGTGTCAATAAATGAAAGTTTATCACCAAACCAAAAGCTCATCACTTCTGCTGCTGCTGCTGAATTGGTAGCATGGGCACTGGTATAAGAAGGGAAAGGTGGCGTTTGAATATGAGGTCTCCAATCTTCACCAAGATATTTATTGATTGCTGTTTCCGGCCTCACAAGGTTACTTCGGAATTTTTCGTCCCAACTGCTGATAAATGCATCAAATAAAGTAATAGCTGTTTCGGTATAGGCCGCAACTGTAGTAGGGAAATCAGTCTTTGATTCCTTTGCAGCAATGCCGACAATATTCATCCAGTGCCCGGGAGGTGAAAACTTTTTAGTAGCAAACATAACATGACCGCTTACATTTAATTTGAAAGGATTATCATCCCAAAAATCAGCGATATGTTTTTGCTCATCCGTTAAATTTTCTCCTATGTTCTTAACCTCTATCAGGGCCTTATAATATTCACTGTTTTTATTTTTTATATCAAACGCAGGGGGTCGGGCCGGTTTGAACTGGGAGCAGGAATCTAAAGTAAGGCACCTGATGCTGTTCCATTTGGGTTCAACGGCCTGAGCATACATAGGAGGTGTAGGAACCCAACGTCCATCCTCATCGCGGACCGTATATTTTTCAGCACTTCTTGTTTGGGCATAATTATCATCCTTACTCCATTTTAATATTACCGCGACTACGGTGTCAGAGAAGGCAATTGTATTATTTAATATGGTTTTAGTCATTCCGGCTTCACGGGCCTTTTGCTTTAATTCATCATAATAATTCATCATACTTCCTTCCGGAAAAGTAACGGCATTGCCCACTTTTGTGAAGGAAAATAAAGCAGCCAGGGAAAAGTCAATTTCTTTTCCGGCATCCGGTTTTGGCATAGCCGGCAAATGTTTGATTTGCCCGGACAGTGTTTGAAACTGATCATTGCCTGCTACCATTGTTTCATATGCTGCAATGTTTGCGTAGGCATAATTCCTGCTGGCAATCATGGGTGGAAAATTATTTTCTAACACCACATCATTTAGCATCTTGACAGTTTTGCAATATAGAATCGGGTTATTTGTATACTTTTTATAATCACCTGCTTTCTCAGAACAGGAAGACAATAGAACAATGCCCGCCAGGGCAGTAGCAATAATATTTTTCACGATAAAAATTTAAATGTGTAAAATTTTCTTCCCCATCATTTACGGAAAGAAATATTCTTATGCAGCATGATCAAATGGCAGAGATTCAGGAGGCTGGCCGGGTACTGATAAACAAATATTTTGTAAAGAAGCGGAATTGATTCAGAAATGTTTTATTCAGCAAGTACATGAAAATATCAAGTGTAAAGTCAGTTTCACGGCCATCATATTCACTCCAAAAATTCTTGGCAAAATTATTTGAATTGTTTTGCTTATTGTCCTGTTGGTTATCTTCTAATCCATTAGCTCTTTTAAAATAATCGTTTCCTGCAGCCTTAATTTTCTCTTTTGCATTATTGGAAATGCATTTTAAAACCAGGTAGCCGTTTTCAATTTTTCTTTTTACGTAAGTGTAGGATTTACCATCCACTTTTATTTCGCCATAATGACGTTCAAATTCTGACTGCTCTTTCTGGTAAGGAATATTGAGGGCTATTTTCACTTCCATTAATTGCGATTCGTCATATTCATTATTATCCAACTGTAATTCCAGTTGTTGGTCTGCATTTTTGGTCATTACTTCCATCAGGATACGGTAACCGTACCAGTTGAAGAAAAGGATAGCAATCAATAATATGGAAGAGATTTTTTTCAAGTCAGTATCTGGTTCCGCAATTTAAGGCAAATTCCTAATACAAAAAGCTGCACTGGGTCCCGGTTCCGTATTATAATAACAGCTCTGTGGGTATATCCTTTTAATACCAGCATTTGCCATAAAACCCCTGGAATAATTATTTCACTCTATAAGTTTTTTTATCAGGACCTATTCCGGTAAGCGTCAGGGATTTCCAACCAGGAGGCAACACCGATTTTATTTGCATGATCCCTTTGGGAGTGATCTCCAAGCCCACCAAAACCCATCAGAACGCTTTGCAATACTCCTCCCGCCCCTGTTGCAAAATATGGATTAGTTCCTCCCTTGGTTTCAGCTATTACCCGGAATGGAGGATTTAGATTGGGTAAATAAGCATCCTGAAACCAATGCCATGATTTCTCCCGGTTTCCTAATCTTGCATACAGTAAAGTAAATATTGCCTGCGTCATTGCCGGTGTACCTTCATTTGGCACTCTTGATTCATAATACTCCAGATCCTTTTTGATTTGGGCATGATCAGCAACCTGCTTTAAGGGATAGGAAAGGAGGTTTACATCAGCCTGTTTAATTCCTTCACCATTATAGGTAGCATGTTCACGAGTGACGCCATCCTCCATTTTTAAAATAGGAATATTATTTGCCACTTTTATCCAATCAGGATCTGGTGCTATCCCTAAGATTTTTGCAGCATCAGTGGCAAATTGAAGATTAGCTTTAGCAGCCGCATTAGTAAAGGCATTATTATCAACATTCTCAGCCCACTCATCTGCAGCAACCACATTTTTAATATCATATTTACCTTCCCCATTTCTTTCAACGCGGCTTGCCCAAAAGTCAGCAGTTGCGGAAAGAATAGGCCATCCTTTCTCCCGCAGCCAGTTCTTATCCTGCGTTACACTAAAATAATTCCAGGCAGCGATGGCAACACATCCCGTAATATGATGTTCAAACGGCCCACTTAGTGCCCATACCGGTGTTTCTTCTACACCCGTTTCCGCACTTTCCCATGGAAACATAGCTCCCTTATATCCTTTGCTGAATGCATTTCGCCTGGCGGCTTCCAACCGTTGATAACGGTATTCAACCATGCTCTTGGCGATTTCCGGATGCAGTACCAACACGGCAGGAAACATCCATAGATCTGTATCCCAAAATACATGACCATTGTATCCCAACCCACTTAATCCCATAGGCGAAGGAGAAAGAGCTGTGCCTTCCCTGGTAAAAGAATACAGATGATACATCATACTATGAATATCCTGCTGACTTTGCGGATCTCCTTCTATCTGTATATCACTTTTCCAAAGATCTTCCCATGCTTTATTATGAAAATTGATCAGCCTTTCCCGGCCTTCGAGCCTGGCAAAAATGGTGGCCCGTTCAGCTTCATTCAGCGGGTCATCATGATGTGCTGAAGTAATAGATGAACCGGCAATTGTATAACGATAAGTTTCCCCTGCCTTTATTTTTTTACTGAATTTCATCAGGTGCATATTATTATCCCACATTTCATGAATGACCCTGGGTTCTTCACCGTGCTTTTCGCCAAACAAAAAAGTATTGCTGGCGCACATCAGCAATTTACCCGTCGGACTTTTGGCTGATGAAGTCAACAAGCTGATCACCACGTGTGGACGATCAATTTCATTATAATAATTCTGCACATCACGTAAAGCATCCGGAGCTTCCATTACGCTGGCTCCTGTTATGGTTATATCTTTTTTAGCCGTTATGGTTATATCCATTAATACAGTATAAGGCAAATGGCGAAGTGAATAATAAGTATAAGAAGCGGCTGCTTTATCAGTATAATCAAAGCCGGTTGTGAAACTTGCCTTTTGCATATCTAATTCCTGTTTCATGTTACTCACTTCCTTATTGCTCATTCGCTTTCCGTCAATTTCCAGGTACATGTTGAGCAGGTTAAAACTTTTTAAAAAGTTGCTGACCCTGCCCCGACCGTACAGATCATAGGCCCCGGCCAGTACAACTTCTTTTACTTTGAACGGTTCCGGGGAAGATACAATTCCGATCATGCCATTAGCTACTGTAATACCATAATAATTATTGGGATCAATAACATCCGCTTTAATCTTCCAGGGATCCTGGGCATTACCAAGTATCCAATTGACAGTTGTAAATAAAACAAGGAGCAAGCAGCGCATAAAAAAGGTTTATTTTGCAAAATAATTTGTAGGTGAATTTACTTTTATTTGCCTGAATTCTGTTTCCCCGATTAAATTCTTATTAGTATATGAAAAAAGGGTTTATAGTTGCCTTATCTGTATTTTTTTTGCTATTGGTCAGCCTTTATTTTTTTATTCCCGGGAAAATATTTGTTACACAATCAGTAATTTCTTCCGCCAATCAAAACGCAGTGTACCGGTTTTTGTCTGAAGATTCTAACTGGGCAAAATGGTGGCCCGAACCGACACCGGCAACTACTCATTCTTCCAGGGAATTACAATTTGGTGAATACCGTTTTACAATAGTGAATCACTTATACAATGCTTTTGAGATCAATATCGAAAAGGGTGCGCAGGCGGCCAGCAGTTTATTGCATCTAATTCAATCGGGAAACGATTCTATAAAAATTGAATGGAGTGCAGCCACCATTACGGGTTATAATCCTATCGTTAGAATTCGCAGGTATTTTGCAGCAAGGGATTTGAAAAATAAACTTGAATTTGCTTTAGATACATTAGAAAAATATATTGGCGACGTAAATCATTTGTATGGAGTGCCGGTTAAAAAAGAAAAAGTAAAGATCGAATACCTGGTAAGTTTGAATAAGTCATTTCCACATTATCCCGGTACGGAAGATATATATGACCTGATCAATAAAATAAAAAAACGGATCAGTAGTGAACAAGCCAGGGAAGATGATTACCCGATGATGAACATTAAAGCAATAGACAGTTCACACTTTGAGGCCCAGGTAGCAATACCGGTAAATATTAAACTGGCAGACTCAGGCCCGTTTGCCACGAAGCGGATGTTAAAAAACGGGGATATTCTTGTTGCAGAAATAAGCGGCGGAAGATATTCGGCAGAGTCAGCTTTAAAACAACTTGATTTGTATGCATTGGATCACCGGTATAATAACATCGCCATTCCTTTTCAGTCATTGGTTACAGACAGAACGAAAGAAGCGGATTCAACGAAATGGGTAACCCGGGTATATTATCCTATTAATTAAAAAAGGAAAGATTTCAGAAACAGAAAATTAAGGGAGCTTATTTTCGTGGAGCAGAAAATTGAATCACCCGGGTGCTGTCATTATTCCTTACCAGCACTAATGATTTCCGGCCGTTGATTTCAATAGGCTTTATTCTTCGCACCTGGCCTTTTACCACAACACCATTGATGGTTTCGCATGCAAAGTTTCCATTTCCCTTATTTACCAGTATGCAACCAAAATCTGCATCATATCTTCCCTGCTGAATATTATCGTCATAGTAATTTCCTCCCAGTAATACGTCGGGCAATGGATCATTATTGGCGTCAATTACCACTGCATCGCGGTAAGGAGTTAACTGCGCCTGCCATGGTAAGGCTACCGTTGTAAAATTTAAATTACCGTTGTTTATTAAAACCGCGTTGGCAAAATAATCTGCTGTTAATAATTGCGCTCCTTCTAGTTTAGCTGATCCAAAAATTTCTTTGATAGAAGCCTTTGCAAAATCACCGGCATATAAAAATTTCTTTTTTATATAAGGTAATTGTTTCTGCAGTTCGTCCTTATTCACAAAAGGAAACTCTTTACCGTTAATATAATAGGTTAATACCTGCTCTCCTTTGCCATTATCATCAAAATCATTAAAGTAAAGTTTTACCGGTTCTTCAACCGATGCTTTAAGACGGCTATTTAATCCAAGGTTCCCGGCTACCAGGTCCATATCTCCGTCATTATCTACATCCACAGGTAATATAAAATTCCACCATCCCTTTTTTTCCGTGAGTGATCTTTTGATAAAATTTCCTTTATCATTGATGAAGGCCTCAATTCCACCCCATTCACAACATACAATCAAATCGTTATCCTTGTCACCATCTATATCAAACCAAATAGCCCTTGTAACCATACCCACCCTGGATAATTCTTTTGCATTTTTTTGGGTAACATCAATAAATTTTCCTGAACCATCATTCTGTAATAAATAGGACTGCGGTATTTGTCCATAATCCCAGGGCACGGCTCGGCCGCCAATAAACAAATCGACATATCCATCACTATTAAAATCAGCAGGTACTACGCAGGAAGCAGTCAAAAAAATATTATCAAATGCATCTTCTAATTTTTTAAACCGGGTATGTCCATCATTAAGATATACCCGCGGGGACAAATGGATATCCTTCCCGTAGTACTCGTTGCCGCCACTGGCTACAACCAGGTCGGGGAATCCATCATTGTTAAGGTCCGCCCAGATGGCATCCACATCTTCATACATACTATCCTTTAGCATATCCGGTTGAAACATCCTGGAAAACATTCCCTCTTTTCCTTGTATAAAAATGGCATTGTGTTTTGTTTTGGAGGCACCAATGAAAACATCCTCCAAGCCATCCTTGTTAATATCACCTACTGCAAGCGCCGGACCTTCTGTTGACACCATATGAGGCATCAGGGGTTCGCGGTTAAATTCATTGAATGAATTTTCTATGTGCTTGTATGAAAGATTTAAAAGATCTGTTATATCATTCATCGGCCGGATAGTACTTTTAAAAAAAGTGTTTACTTTTTTATAATCGAAGGATGGCAGATCCTTAAAATATTTTATTGTAAGGTGGCTACTATCCCCGATTGATAAAGGCTGGTATGTATTATCCGGCCATATTAAAAAAACAGAATCAATTTTTGATTTGTCCAGGCCGATATGAAGAGGAACCTGCATACTGGATTGAAATCCCCTTACCGGGTAATTTTCATAAGTCCGGATCTCCTGGTTTGAAAAAACGATCACTTTTGCTCCAATTGCATTATTATTATATTCAGAACCCTGCAATTTTATTTCTAAAAATCGCTTATCCTTTTTGTCATTTGCCTTGTTTTCATAAATTAATACCGGATCATCAATATTATTAACAACTATATCCAGGTCACCATCATTGTCAAGGTCGGCATATACGGCTCCGTTTGAATAAGTGGTTTTATCATTACCAATACTGTCTGCCATATCTGTGAACGAAAACTCCCCGTTATTTTTGAAAAACTTATTAGGTATTTTGATTTCGGGAAATTTATTAACCAACGCCATGTTATTTTCATCCATTTTATTTGCATTCACTTTTTGCTGTATCTCATCGCTGGAAACAAAATTGATATAATCCATATCATTCAAGCGTTTGGGAATACCATTCGATATAAACAGGTCTTTTAAACCATCATTATCGAAATCAACGAAAAGAGGTGCCCAGCTCCAATCCGTAGCATATACACCGGAAAATAACCCCAGTTCACTAAACATTCCATTCTTCCTGTTGTATTGAAGGTTATTCCTGGAATATTGATAATTATATCCAATTGAAATTTTATCAAGGAAGATATCATACTCATCATCGCCCAGGGAACGCTTCAATATATAAGGATCGTAAGGGAGCATATCCATGGAGATAATTTCAGGAGCTCCGTCGTTATTAACATCAGCCACATCAACGCCCATGGAGAATTTACTTGTGTGCATTAAATGCTGTTCGCTTTCATCTTTGAATCTTCCATTTTTCTGGTTGATATACAGATAATCATTTTCATGAAAGTCATTTCCTATATACAGATCGGGATAACCATCCATGTTAATATCGGATGCCGCTATTCCCAATCCATAACCAATAGAAGAAGAATTAATCCCTGCTTCCTTTGTAATATCTGTGAACATAACTTTTGCCTCCCCAATGGCGGATGTAGATGATATGGCCTCATTCCGAAAAATACGATCGCCGGAAAGCGGGTTATAAGTTGCAATAAAATTTGAGCGAGGGGCAAAAGAACCATTTTGATGAACGGCATGATTCAATAAATACATATCCAGGTCGCCATCCATATCATAGTCAAAAAATAATGCCTGGGTGCTGAAACCGGAAAAATCAAGACCATATTGCCCGGCCATATCCTCATAAAAAGGAATTCCATTTTTGTCACTGCCTTTGCAGATGAGGAGTTGATTTTTGCTATTTAATATTTCATACCGACCTACCTTGCAAACGTAAATATCAAGCAGACCATCGTTGTTAATATCAACAATTGATACTCCTGTAGACCATCCACTATCCTGCGGAAGAGAAGCTTCTTTCGAAACATCGGTAAATTTCAACCCCCCTTTGTTTATATATAATTTATTATCACCCTGGTTCGAGGAAAAAAACAAATCAATCAAACCATCATTATTGAAATCGCCTGCCCCTACCCCAGCTCCATTATAAAAATACATGTAGTTGAACATGTTAAACTGGCTGCCCGGTTTGAGTTTGTTTGTAAAATCAATGCCCGTCTGCTTATGATCAAGCACTTCAAAGAAAGAGGAATCTGATTTCTTTTCACGGGAGCATGTTGTAAAAAGTAATTCCAGCAATACCAGGCTAGCTGCTATGATATAGCGACAATATTTAAAAACCATTTAATTGCCTGTTATTATTATCCAGTTTATATAAAAGAGGGAACTGGTCATTACGTGTTATTAATATATAACTTTTGCCCTTGCTACTTATTTCTTTAATATCCCTCACTTCGCCTGACATGTCCAATCCGGAACTTGCCGGTTTTACTTTTTCAAAATTACCTGCTCCACGATTTATCAACACATCGCCAAAGCTTGCATCCAGGCGACCGAACTGAGGAGGAAAATTGAATTTATTACCTCCCGTTATTAAGTCCATTTTATTATCGTTATTAATATCCATAATGGAAATGGCATTCACACTGGATAATTGAACCATGCCGGGCAATTTTTTAATTATAAAGCTTCCATTTCCGTTATTGAAAGCAATTATTGAACTACTATAATTAAATAATTTAACTTCTGCTTCATCTGTTAACTTTTTACCGAATAATTGTTGAATGGTCTTAGTGGCATACTCAGTGTTTTTTAAATTATCCTTTTTTAGTGCAGGAAATTGTTCGGTAACATCCCGCTTTACAAATACGGGCATATCTTTTCCATCAATCGTTTTTGTTCTGAACTGATCTATGGAACCGCTCTGATCAAAATCATTTAACCACATTTTTACCGGGTTAGCAGAATCCGGCCTGAGGTAAAAATTTTCCCCGATATTTCCCAACACAAGATCCATCTTACCATCGCCATTCAAATCACCGGCAACTACGGTCTGCCACATTCCATTTAACCTGCTGAGATTTGTATTGGTTAATTCTTTAAAAACTTTACCGTTGTAAGAAAATATTTTTGGTGCCATCCATTCTCCGGTTATTATCAATTCCGCTTTGCTGTCTCCGTAAACATCCGCCCAAACGGCCCCGGTTATCATACCCGCTTTTGCTATTTCCGGATATAGACTTGTCGCCACCTCACTAAAATGCCCCCGACCATCGTTGAGATACAAATAACTTGAAGGAGTTACCCCATATTGATAAGGCACACTTCTTCCGCCAACAAATAAATCCAGGTCTCCGTCGCCGTCAAAATCATTTTCAACAGCTACGGAAATATTCATATCATTATTAGGAAAAGCCAGTGAATCTCTTTCAAAATTTCCTTTCCCATCATTTTTATATAAGCGGTGTTGCAATTGCCGGGTTCGGGGAGGAACATTATTGCCGCCAGCTCCAATAAACAAATCCGGATCGCCATCACCGTCACTGTCAAAAAACAAGACGGCAACATCTTCAAAGTCAGAATATTTATTAAACAAGGGATCCTCTTTTTTTATAAAGTCCATGTTGGTCTGCAAGTATAATTGTCCCGCCTGTCCCTTGGCTCCTCCAATAAATACGTCCTCAAGTCCGTCACCGTTTACATCTGCCCTTGCAATTTTTGGACCTTCCCTTGACAGCATCTCAGGAGTATTTCTTTCAAAATAAAAATCAATATAATTATCCTCAGTATGTTTTTCCCATTTATTAAGGATTGGTTGAAATATCGTTTGCACTTGATGAAAGGTTGTTTTATATAATTTTCCTGATTGCTCTTGTTGCTGCAGCAAATGAACTTTATTAATTTCAGGATGATCATAATGATCATAGGTACCATCGGGCCATATTATGACCATTGAATCCACGGAGGATAGATTACCTAAACCTATAATCTGTTTATAATCTACTGAAGACTGAAAACCCCGGCTGGGTTCAATTTCCCGATAGAAAGCCTGGCCTGCTGCATATATTTTTATTTTGCTTCCAATGGCGAACATATTGGTTCCCTTTCCTTTTAATGAAATCCCGATATAATTGTGCTTACTGTTTTCACGGCTGTTGTTTTTATATATGAATGCTTTTTCATTAACATTATTGATCACCAGGTCCAGGTCACCGTCATTATCCAGATCTCCGTAAGCAGCGCCATTTGAAAATGATGGCGTGGTAAACCCCCAGGAAATTCCTGCATCTGAAAATTTCAGATTGCCCTGGTTTTTAAATGCTTTATTCAATACCGGTACGGAAGGCATTTTCGCTATTATTTCATCCACCTGATCTTTTTTTCCAGTCATCACCATCTTCTGAATAACATCATTTGCAAAAAAATCCATGAAGTCAAGATTGGTTACATCATGATAAATTCCGTTGCAAACATAAATATCAGTCAATCCATCATTATCGGCATCAAACATGAATGCACCCCAACTCCAGTCAGAAGCGGCTACTCCGCTATAATAAGCGATTTCAATAAATTTATTATTTCCATTATTGACTTGCAATGTGTTTTGCATGAACTGATGATAAAAACCCTGTTTAACTTTGTATTGGTAAACATCAATATTATCAAAAGAAGAAGTTGTTTTTAAACGATAGTCATCATCAGGCAGCATATCAGTTGTGAAAATATCCACGTAGCCGTCATTATTAATGTCGCCAATATCAGCACCCATAGAAGCCAGGCTGGTATGGTCCATCCATTGTTCCAGTTCATCTTTGAACGTTCCGTTTTTCTGATTGATGTAGAGATAATCTCTTTCAAAAAAATCATTGGATACATATACGTCAGGATAAGAATCGCCATTTACATCCCCAACTGTAACACCAAGACCAAAACTTATCAGGCTACCGTGAATACCGGCATCCTGCTGATATCTGTAAATTTTCCATTGTCATTTCTGAAAAACCGATCACCGCCTCCTTTCAAAAAATCAGCTACCGGCCAATCCTTTGCCCGTAAATCCCGCTTGTTTGCATAATTGAGTGTATTAACCGGAATGAAACTATTGTTGATAATAAATGCATCCAGGTCTCCATCCAGGTCATAATCAAAAAAGGCAGCATGTGTAGCATATCCCCCGGTATTACTTAAACCATATTCCTCTGCGGATTCAGTAAAAGTAATATCCCCGGAAGAAGAGTTAGCAGTTCCATTGTTTATATACAATTTACTTTCAGGTGCAATACCATTTATATATCCTGCATTGCAAACATATATATCCAGCCACCCGTCATGATTGATATCTACCATCACCACACCGGTACTCCAATCCTGCTTATCTAGAAAACCAGCCTTAACTGATATGTCTTCAAACTCCCAATTTCCTTTATTTTTATACAATTTATTACTGCCCATATTGGCAGTAAAAAAAACATCAGCCAATCCATCGTTATTCATATCTCCGATTGCTACTCCGCCACCATTGTAAAAATTACGATAGGTAAGAACATTAAAATCTTTAGTATCACGTTACTGTATTAATAAAATCAATACCGGTTGAGTCTTTTAATTCAAATAAAGCGGGAATATCTTTTTTCTTATTACAAGAAACCAAACAGAAAAAACAAAGGGTCAATTAATGGATAAAATAATCTGAGCATCATATTATAAAGCAAAAAAAGGTCATTTTTTCAAATGACCTTTTAAATTATATAAATAAAGTTGTTAATTATAACCCGGGTTTTGAGTAAGGTTTGCATTAACCGCTAACTGATTGCTTGGAATCGGGAATAAAAGATTCCTGGGATTACTTGCGGCTTTTTCCTGCCATGGTTGTAAATATTTTCCAAAACGAATCAAATCCTGCCTTCTATAACCTTCCCAATACATTTCTCTTCCTCTTTCATCAAGTAGAGCGGTCAGATCAACTGCAAGCTAAAGGAAGTAGCACCACGTTTTACTCTTATTTCATTCACCAGCAGCAAAGCACCTGCAGCATTTCCTGTTCTTAACAATCGCCTCAGCTTTCATCAGTAAAACATCAGCATATCTAAAAATAGCCCAGTCGTTATCTTTTTGATCGCCTGAATTAGCATAATCATATGGATATTTAATAACCCTTATACCTGTCACTTCCAAATTATCTCCGGTTTCCCTCAATTTCACTTCCGGTGTAAAAATTAACGGCGCACCTTTCCTGTCTTTCAAAGCAGCACCAGTAGTTAAATCATATTGTTGTCCAATAAGAAATCCAACGTTTTGCCTGTTTCCTGGATTTGGAAGGGCTCCCGGGTATACATAATATGCTCCCTCTTCTCTTATCAGTTGGTTGAAATTTATCATAAAAATCAGAAAGTGTTGACAAACCATTCCATCCTCCCGGGTTCATATTGTAATGAGATACTGCAAAAACATATCCCCGAACATTTCCGCCCCTGTTTGCAGCCGCACTATTAAAGAAAGTGTAAATATTTTCCTTTGACTTTACATCATTATCTGGTGAAAAATTGTCAAAGAAAGTTATCGTTTAAAGAATATTTGTTACTGAAGCAATTATTTGATCAGCCAAAGTGATTACCTTAGTCATATCAGCCGGAGCAAATGTAGGCGCAGCCCTGTTTGCATAAACTCCTATATTTAAGATAAATTTTCATCAATAAAGCCTTTGCTCCATTTTTATTGGCAATGTAAGCAGGCCGCATCAGGAAGTGTTGCCATGATAGCATTTAATTCTGCTAATAATAAAGTCTGCAGCTTCTTTACCTTTTAATGTTTTAGGAAGTATTTTATAATTAGTCAAATCCTCTCTGTAAGGAACCTGGTCATAACCATCTAAAACCGCAAACATAGACAAAGCCCTAATAAATCTTGCTTCAGCTGCTTGCTGGGCTGAGGGATTGAATTGAAGCACATTAGAGGCCGCAAACTGGATACCCAACAATGCATTATATGCACCACTAATCTGACCCTGATCTGCATTCCATGAATGGGCAAATAAGGCTCTCCATTGTCCGTTATCATCCCAGTCTGGTCCGCGGGTAGGAGCAATTGTTTCATCAGATGTATTTTGCTGCACATTCCAAAAATCACCTGTCTTGAAAAGGACCATTCAAGGGAATTATAGGCACTTATCAATAGTTCCGCAGCGGTAATATTACCTGTGTTTCCTTGTTCCAGTTCTCCTCTGAATCTTTCCTCAAGCTTGGTGCAGGAAAAGAAGACAAAGGCAATTAATAGACCAAATAAGATTTTAATATGTTTCATATAAAAATATTTAAAAATTACAATGAAAAATTTACTCCTAACTGAAATAATCCTTGCTGAAGGATAAGGTATATATTCAACACCCAATGACGGTATTCCTCCAAAGCCTGCATCCGTATTGACTTCCGGATCAAACCCAGTGTATTTGGTAATTACAAACAAATTTTGACCAGTTAGGGAAATATACAAATTTCTGATACTTTTTCCAATATTGCCTACCCTGTAACCCAATAGATGCATTCGCCATTTTTATATAATTCCCTTTTTCCAGATTGCGGGTAGATGGTGCAGGTGCATTTGAAATTGCTTCCTTAACAGATCCCCCGATTAAATCTTTAGCAATATTTCTGGTTCCCAAATTTCCAATACCTAAAACTGAAGCAGCCGTGTTGTTAAATAAATAGTGTCCAAAAGTGCCATTCATATTTATCGACGCGGTAAACTTTTTGTAACTAAAATCAGAAGTCAAACCCAAAAGCATTTTAGGATTAGGGCTGCCGGAATAAAATAAAGTATTACCGCCATCTGCATAAATACTTTGCCCGGTATTTTTATCAAGACCTTCAAATCTCCTGAGATACCAAACATTTAGTGGTTGACCGCTAACCAATCTTTGTCCGCTGACATCTGAGAAAACCCTGGCCTCTAAGCTCACCTGTTTCATAAAAACCTGCTAATCCACTTACCGTATTTTTAAGGAATGAGGCATTACCACCGATATTCCAGCTGATATCTTTTGTATTTATCACGGCTCCCAATAAGGAAATTTCAACTCCTTTGTTTAATACATACCCAGGTAAATTAATCCAAATCTTTCCTCCAGGTGCTGGCTGTACTATATTTTGTTCAAAAAGTACATCCGTAGTCTTTTTATAAAAGTAATCAATTGAACCGCTTAGCCTATTATTGAAAATGCTGAAATCAATTCCTGCATTGGTTGTAGTTGAAGTTTCCCATTTCAAATCCTCGTTTCCAAAGTTTGACTGGGAAATTGCTTGCTGACCAAATCCAAACCTGTTCAAGGAAGCTCCTGAAGGAAATTCCTGGTTTCCTGTTCTTACCCCAGCTCGCCCTCAGTTTCAGATTATTAACAAAGCTGGCGCTACTTAGGAAATCTTCCCTGGACACGTTCCAGGCAAGACCCACTGAAGGAAAATACCCGTACTTGTTATTTTTACCAAACCTGGTAGAGCCATCTGCCCTGATCGTTCCGGTAAATAAGATACTTATCCTTAAAATTTACAATTGCACGGCCAAAGAAAGATTGCAAGTTCTGTGGTGGGTGAAGCAAAAGAGCCAATTCGCCTTTCACCCTGGGTAGTGTACTGAAGAAAGTCATAATAATTTAGACCAACATTGGTGAAATCCTGACCGCTTAAAAAATTACCCCTGGTATCATAAGTGAGCCATTCATGACCAACCACCGCATTCAAATTAAAATCAGAAGTCAACTGCTTATTATAATTCAAAGTATTAGTGACCTGCGTATTAGTTTGCTCCTGATCGCCTACAAACGCAACACCCCTGTTCTAAATACCCTCTGCATTTAATAATCTGTTTACCTGTCCTTTTCTTGTGCCCGTCTGGCGGTTGACACTATAAAGAAATTTATATTCCAGCTCATCTGTTATTTTATAAGAAGGCGATATACTTGCGATTATTGTATTCACTTTTGCTCTGTCATCAAAATAATTCAACTGAGCAAGAGGATTAATTGTGGTAGCACCAACAGCAGGGTCAATCCATGCTGAATCAGTACCAGGTTTAATTAAAGGATGCGTAGGATTCCATTGCAAAGCCTGGGATATGAGGTTTCCCTAAAACCAACAAAGGATGAAATTGGCGCTATCTGTTCATTGGTTTGGGTAACCAAAATATTAAGGTCAAGACCTAATTTCTTACTTTCTAAAAATTTAAAGTTACTCGTCAGGTTGGCTGAAATTTTCTTTAATTGAGATGTTTTAATCACTCCTTCCTGATCCAGGTAACCAACAGAAAGACGATATCTTCCATTTTCCGTACCGACCGCCAACGGCTACATTATAATTTTGAGTAAGAGCCGTCCGGGTTATAGCATCAAAAGCATCTACACTTCCACCAAAATCACCGCTTGTCTGACCATAATCTTTTAAGGCCTGTCCTGTATTCATTGGCATTTAAAACTTCCAATTGTTTTAAAACATTTGAAATTCCAGTAGAGGCACTTACATCTAAAACGGGAACACCAGACTTACCTCTTTTGGTTGCTATCAGCACTACTCCATTGGCACCTCTTGAACCGTAGATTGCAGTAGCAGAAGCATCCTTTAATATTTCTATACTGGCAATATCATTTGGGTTCATATAATTAAGGGGGTTTCCACCATCACTTCCAAAATCACCACCTCTTCCGCCCGGGCGGGCTGATCCACCAGATAACGGAACACCATCAATAACAAATAATGGCTGGTTCCCGGATCGAATGGATGATGAACCACGGATTCTTACAGTGGTTGAACCTCCAGGCTGGCCGGTATTATTGATAACCAAAACACCGGCGGCTTTACCCTGGATCAATTGGTCTGGTGAAGTATAAGTTCCTTTATTAAAATCTTTTGCCTGAACTGAAGAAACAGAACCTGTAATATCTTTCTTCCTGGCAGTACCATAACCGATCACTACCACTTCGCTTAATCCGGAAGAAGCTGATGTAAGTAATACATCAACAAAAGTTTTATTGGTAATATCTATTTCCTGCCTTACATATTCGGCAGAAGAAACAACCAGTATATTAGTTCCTGAAGGAACTGAAACACTGAAATTTCCATCAGACGAAGTGGAAGTTCCGGTTTTAGCTCCTTTAGGTTGAACAGATGCACCAACAACGGGAGTACCATCATTAGCATCAGTAACCTTACCGGTAACAAACCGATCCTGGGCTAATATTGTGACAGAAATTAAAATGAAGAATGGCATGAGGATTACATGCAGCAATCGTTTCCTTGACATAAGCATTCGTTTTTTGAAGTTTAGCAGAATATAAGAATCTAATCGAAAATGTGTGTTTGCGACACAATTTAGAATATTATTATTTTCTTAACAAAAAAATTAATCCGGTCTTTTTCAGTTTCTTATCACCTATCAATATTCAAGGGAGGCCACTTTTACTCTTAAATAGCTGCTTTAAGTGAGAAAAAAACTAAAAATTCATTGAATAACCAATCTTGATTTATAAAGTTATTTTTCAGACATTTATGATCCTTATTTTCAAAAGGGAAAAATAAATAAACGTATTCGCAAACGTTTGCGATAATAATTGCAGGGGATAACTTTTATGAAATCGAGAACCACTTTAAAGAAAATCTCTGCCAATCTGAACATTAGCATCTCGACTGTCTCACGTGCATTAAAAAATCATCCCGACATATCTGAAGATACCAAGCGAAAAGTGAATGAACTTGCCGCATTGCTGGAGTATGAACCTAACACTTATGCTATTAATTTAAGAACTAATAGCAGCAAAGTTTTTGGACTGATAGTGCCTGCCATTTTTAATACGTTTTACGAATCTTTTATTTCGGCAGCAGAGCAAAAAGCGAGAGAAAACGGTTTTACTCTTATGATCCTACAATCAGGTAACGATCCATTGCTTGAAGCGGAAAATCTGAAATTTTGCAGAGTAAACCGTGTAGCCGGGGTGATGATTTCCATTACTCCTGGCTTCCTGAATAATTCCTTTCAAAAATTGGAAGAAGCTGGCATACCGGTAATTTTCTTTGATAATGTTCCGGACAATGACACTTTCAATAAAGTATGTATGGCTGATGAAGAAGCTGCAATCATTGCGGCATCAACAATCATTAAATACAAAAAGAAAAATATCCTGGGTATTTTTGGTAACCCGGAATTATCCATAACCCAAAAAAGATTAAAGGCTTTTACAAAGGAATTTGAAAAACATGGTGATGATATAAAATTATATATCCACCATTGTAACAACTCTACCGAAGCACTAAATACCACTCTTGATTTTTTTACAAAGCAAAGCGCCGATAATATTTTTGCCATGAGTGATGAAATATTAATTGGCGTAATGAAGGCATTATACAAATCAAATATGCGAATACCGGATGAAGTATCTGTTTTAGCTATTAGTAATGGATTTATTCCTGAATTGTTTAACCCGGTAGTCAGTTATGTTGAAACGAATGGTTTCGAGTTGGGAAAACTTGCCATGAAGAGGTTGCTGGATTATCTGGGAGGACAAACTTTTTCCCGTTCCATTATTTTGCCCTCCCGTTTGGTAGAAGGAAAGTCCATGTGATCATTAATCTTTCCCTGGAACATAAATTCCCTATGGCGATCTCATGCTTTTAATTCCGGATAAATAATGGCAATGTATTATTTCAGAAATTATTTGCGGGACTGTATTTATTTTTTTCCTTATTTATTTTATAAAAAATGATTTCTATGTAAAAGGCCGTTTCATTTATTGATGAAACGGCCTTTTGAGAATTTATCAATTTTATCAGTTTATCGTCATCGACTGTGTATGCTCGTTTAACGTGATGGTGTAGGTTCCGGCAGCAGCAGGAGTTTTAAAATTGTTTCCTCCTTCCCATTTTATTTTACCTGATCCTGCATCCTCATAATCAAAGGCCCCCCAAGCATTTCCCGCAAGAAATTTTATATCCTTATTCGCTTTTAATACAATAGTAATTGACCAGATTCCATTCCCGTTATAGGTCATTTGAGGCGATGAACCCGGGTCCCAATCATTTACTCCTGCCTGGTTGATACCATCGCCTACTATTCTCATTTCAGAAGCAGGACTAATTTCATACCTGGTATTATTTGCATCACGCCCATCCCATATAACCCGGTATCTTCCTGGAGATGTGATGTCCGGGAAGTTGCTTCCATTCGTTTCCAGTGTTGATCCGCTTCCGCCGGGTGATCCATAACTTCTTGTTTCATCAACCGCGTTGCTGCCATTGTTCCACTCATCATTATCAATCAACTTCCAGCCTCCAGTTGTGAAATCAGTTAAGCCTACAAACAGATTTGTGGCTGCCAATCCTAATGCATAAGCCGGAAAAACATTGGGTGGGTTCCATCCAGCACCTGTAGCACCACCTACAAATCCCATACGTCCTTCACGGATATCATACTTCATAGTAGTGCGGTTAAAAGAAACCCGATATACACCGGATGTAGATACTTTAAAGTTTGAACCATTTTGAGCTATAGTGCCCCCTGATCCCCCGTAATTAATGTCCCAGGAGCGTCCTTGCGTTATTTTAAATTCGGAACCAGCCGGTAAATAAATATAGATATAATACAAATCATTAAAAACCGCAGACCGGAGATCCCTGATCAATTCCGGGGCTGTTGGCGGATCCCAATCATTCCCGTTTCCAGTTGCAGCCTGGTATCCTCCTGGCATATAAAACCGAAGAACAGGAACATAACTCTGAATAGTAACAAACACCGCATTGGAATAAGATATAGCACCCTGCGCAGTGGTAGCTTTTACCCGATACTCCACTTTCCCTGTATTGCCGCCTGGAATGCCGGACTTTAAGGCCGTTTCATTCATTTCTCCTTGCGTCAGCGCTTTGGAATATAAAGAAGTTCCAACTGGTATCTCTTTAATTGCTGCAAAATTTTTGCCAGCTGAATCGTATTGCAATGTATAAATAACCTTGCCGCTATAGCCATTAAAAGAGCGGGTCCATGAAAACGTATTGGAATTTTGTGAGGCCGTGACCAAATCTGTTTTAACGGAAGTATTTGCTGTGGTTAATAAAGAAGGATCGTTGTAAGGTGTTACAGATATTTTTAAAACATTAGAAAGGTACTTTTCGTTATTGTTGCTGTAAGATGAAACTACTCTCACATCCATGTTGTAGGGTACTCCCAATGAAAAACCATAATTTAATAGTATATCATTTAATTCTCTGCCGGTTAATCCGGTGCTTTGGGAACCCAATTACAGTTTTCGTGATTTTTTTTGAAAAATTTCTTCCGGTGGAGTCGATTTCCAAAATAAACTTGTAGTTGCTGGAGTCAGTAGCATATTTCGGGCTGGTCCACGAAAAGTTAACTACCGTATTTAGAGAATCCGCCGGTGCCGGCACCACCGATGTTTTTGATGCCGAAAGCGTAACCGCTGTACCATTATCATAATACGGTAAGTCATCTATTTTTTTACAGGCCGTAACCGCCACCATAACAAGAACCGGCAGAAAAAATAATTTATTTATGAATTTCATATCTGCTTTTTTTGATTGACTATAATTTTACAACTTTAAACTTCCCTCTTTGAAAATCAACAGTGATCTTATATGTACCTGCTGATGGCGGACCCGGAAAACCAGGATCAGCATCCTTTTTTTCAAAATCACCACCCTCCCATGTACCTCCTAAAAGCATATGATACTGAGTTCCCCAAACTCCCTGCTCTTGTATAAGTTTATAGGCGCCTCCTCCCGGCATATTGAGAGTAAGTTCATAAAGAGTATTTGAGATCTTTATAAAACTTTGTTTAACATCATGAGGAACACCTAACGGATTAGCCCATCCGGACGGAGCAGCATCACCAGTGATCCATAAGGTTCCATTTGTTGGAGGTTCTACCTTAGGAGGAATGGTGTAAGGTAACGACCTGATATTTCAAGACGTTGGAATATAGGGGAACCGAATTATTGCCCAAGGTTGATGTGACCCTTATTTCTATATTGTGAGAAACACCCGGCACTAATACTAATTGATTTAAAAGATAATCGTTGATCTGACCATCGGTAAATGTTTTTTCAAATTCCTGGCTCACCGCTATACTTTGCCTGTTAGGATTTGTAAAGTTTGCACCCGTAGTATCAATTTCTATCAGGTAATTAACATCTTGCGAACTGACCCCGGTGGTAAACTTATAATCGGGGTTTGTCCACGTTAATTTAATTACTTCATCATCCTTTGCTGAAAACTGCATAAATCAGGTACATTTCTGATAACCGAAATAAGGGCATATCAATGTCAGCAAAATCCTGGCTGGAACCATTAGACACCGTCCCGCTTAACGTTTTTAAATTTTGTGACTGCCAGACCATCTGTAAACGTTGTCAGGTTATTGATCTCAAGATTTTGACCGGGTGTATAGAATTGTGAACGTTTATCCGCAGTACCTGAAACATCAGGAAAAAGGTTGGGTAAATTTTTAGTAGCCCGGGTGCCACTCCATCCTCCTCCGACACCAAATGAGGAAGCCGGCATTGAACCACCTACGCAGGCATGTGATAAGAAAAGTAGTGCCGCCATATCCCTGCGTATGCAACCCGTCATAATTTATGGTGAATATAAATTCGGTGCCATTTAAATGATTATCGGCTCTCATTAGCCATGCATAATTGCCAACCAGTGAATAACCAGCATCGATTACTTTTTTAGAATAGGTAATAGCCTCGGTATATTTTGCAGTTCCGGTATATACCTGGGCATTCAAATAAATACGGGCAAGCAATGCCCAAACTGCCGCCTTATCCGCTCTTCCATATTCATTGGCACGAGGTTCAGGCATACCAGCCTCTATTGCTTTTAATTCTGATTCCACATAATTAAATACCTCGCTACGGGTGGCTTGTGGTGGTGGTGGTCCTCCAATAACACTTGCTTCGGTTACAAACGGCGGGTTACCATACAAGATCCATGAGCACCCAATATTGAAAGGCCCTCAGAAAGCGGACTTCTCTAATATATTGACGAATATTTTCAGCATCAACTCCTGTAATTCCCCGTGAGCTTAGCTTGTCATCTGCTGCTTCTCTTATAAAGTCATTGCACAAGGTGATCTGGTAAAGACAGCGGTAATAGAGACCGGTGAGAAAGCTGTTATTTGAAGTCCAGTTCATGTTATGAAAGTCCTGTATACCCACATCACCCCAGGATATTACAGCTTCATCCGTACTCAATTCCTGTGCTTTCCAAAAAAGCCGGTAAAAGTCAGAGAATCCTTCATCAATTCCCTGCACATCTCCATTTCCTGCGGGGCCCTGATTGCCGGTAAGGGCAAAACTGCCGTAAACTTTTGCAAGAACTTGCTTATAGCCTAAAGGAGTTGAAAATACTGTTTCTGAAGTGACATCGTTAGTAGGCGTCAGATCCAATTTTTTTGAACAAGATTGGATGATTACCAGACAAAACGCAGCTAATACGCAGGTTCTTAAAATCATTTTTTTCATATGCTGTTTTTTAAGCAACTCGTTTTAGAAATCAAGATTAAGGTTAATGGCAAATATTCTTGGCCTGGGATAAAAATTATTATCAATGCCTCCAAATACTTCCGGATCCAGCCCTTTATAATTAGTTATAATAAATACATTTTGCACGTTAGCGCCTATTCTTAAATTAGTGTTTTTGCCGGCCAGGTCCCCTGCGTTATAACCAATATTTATATTATCCATTCTCAGGAAGGATGCATTTTCAATATAATAATCAGATAAAAGATATTTATCACCGTTACCCGTAAAATTTGTTTCCAGCACGCTCCGCGAACCATTTGCCAGGTAGCCTAAGGGATCAATAATATTCCGCTGAACACCAGTATTGGCGAATCTGTTATTATACATATAATTTCCCAGGCTGGCTCTTAGCGAGAAGCCGGCATTCCATTGTTTCCAGTTGACATTGGAATAAGATCCAAGGAACACTTCAGGATCCGGAGACTTGTACCGGTACAAATCATCAACATTGATTTTACCATCACGATTTATGTCTTCAAATAAATTTTCAATAGCAGGTCCGCTTTTATCATACACCTGTTGATATACATAGAAAGAACTTTTTGGATAGCCCACTGAATGTATTTGAATTGTGCTACCTACTCCTCCAGCAATACCTCCCACCAAATTGCCCGGAAAATTCGGATCCTTTGCAAAGGTGAGTTTGGTTATTTTATTTTTATTATACGTCATGTTGAAACCAAAATCCCATGTCAAATCCTGGTGTTCCTGTTAACAGATATTTTCCCTTAAGTGTGTAATTCACCCGGCCAAAGAAAGAGATCAACCGGTTCTGTGGTTTATCGAACCGGAAAGTTGGACTGGTTATCAAAAATCCATCTGTTGCATAGTCGGAATAGGGAGTCCACTTATTGCCACTTGCATCTACTAATGGTCCATTTGGATCCAATTTCCCGTTATAATTAGTAGTTGAAAAATCCTGGTAAGAATAACCTGCTATTGCATCAATGCGGCTGCTAATTACAGAAATGTCTTTACCATAATTCAAATAGGATTCAAACAATGTGTTTGACTTTTTTTGCAAATACCTGTTGTTAACTCCTCCATGCTTTGCATCAGGAGAACGGAGATAAGCGGAAGCGGCGCTATCAGGAATGTAAACAGTACCTTCTCCTTGTGATATATCGTAACCAAAATTGAGATTTACCCGCAGATCAGGAAAAAAATGAAGCTTGTAATCCAATTGTAAGTTTCCGATACTTCTCTTTACTTCACTTTTGTCAGTCCTTTGTTCAAGCAACCCCACAGGGTTTAAAGGTGATAATTTTTTTAATCCTGTTGTGGAAGATGGATCAAGCCATTCAAAATACCCGCCATATTTTTTTGAAGAAGAATAAACCGGTTTTGTGGGATCGAACCGGACGGCATTTCCAATGGCCCCTTCGTCTGCAAATCGTGACTTATTTAAAGAGCCTTTAAGATTCAGATCAACCTTTAAATGATCTTTAAAAAATTTTGGATTTAAGGTAATAGCTGCTGATTTTCTGTTCAGGTTACCGGTCCTTAATATTCCATCCTGACCTAAATAACCAAGGGAAATGCGGTAAGGCAGGTTCTTATAAGTACCCGAGATACTTAAATTGTTATCAGTAGCACTTGCATTGCTATAAATTTCATCCTGCCAGTTAGTGTTTGCATTACCCAGCAGGGCAATTTGAGAACTGGTACCATGTGCATTTACATAGGCACGGAATTCCTCCGGGGAAAGTACATCGGCCTCTTTGGGAAGTGTTGATAATGAATATTGCGTACTGAAATTTAATTTCATCTTCCCGCTTTTACCTTTCTTGGTAATGATTATAATGACTCCATTAGAAGCTCTTGAACCATAAATAGCAGTGGCGGAGGCATCTTTTAAAATATTAAAAGATTCAATATCGTTTGGATTAATCAATGAAAGTGCATTTGCTGCTCCTGAAATACCGCCATTATCTACGGGAACTCCATCAATAACGATAAGCGGATCATTACTTGCATTTAAGGAAGCGCCACCTCTTATGCGAATTGTACTACCAGAACCGGGAGCTCCTCCGTTCGTTGTTATCTGCACGCCGGCAATCTTCCCCATGATCAATTGTTCAGGTGTGGTGATTGATCCTTTATTAAAATCTTTTTCTGTAATACTGGTTACCGAGCCTGTAAGATCTTTTTTCTGTCTTGTGCCATAACCGATCACTACTACTTCACTTAGAGCTGCGTTAAATAAATTCATTGAAACATCCAGGGTTGTTCTTCCCTTCAGGCTTATTTCCTGGGAAACATATCCCACTGACGAAAATATAAGAACAGCTGACTGGGATGGTATGGATATAGCATAGCTGCCATCGCTACCGGTTTGCACTCCAATTTGTGAACCCCTGGTACTTACTGTTACGCCTGGTAAAGAAGTACCATCAATTGCGCTAGTCACTTTACCTGTAACCGTTTTGTTTTGCGAATAAGAAACATAAGAGAGAAAAAGCAATGTAAATATTATACATGCCTTCATGGCAAATTTGGAGAACATAAGCAATCGTTATTAGTTAAGCAATTCGGTTACCAAATACACATTGTGTATTCTCAACAAAATGATATAACTTTTTATTCAGATGAAAAATTATTTTCCTTTTTTGGTAAAATTTTTCTAAGCCCATCCTATCGATGTTTTGACTATTTTATAACGGTTTATTCTTTCTTTGATTCCCGCCTTGGTGCTATATAACTTTCCCGGACGGTGAGGCACATCCGATTCCATTTCATTTAGATCCAGAAGCCAGTCCTTGACTGCGATTTTCTTGCGAAAATTTCTCCGGTCAAGCTCCACCCCCAGTATAGCCTGGTAAAGCTCCTGTAGTTCCCTTAGAGAAAATTTTTCTGGTAAAAGATTAAATATTACCGGTTGATTCAATACCTGGTCTCGTAGCCTGTTAAGACATGTATCCACAATTATTTTATGATCAAAAGCTAATTTCTTTAATCCTTTTACGGGAAGCCATTGTAACTTATTATTATTTAGTTTTAATTTTTGATGTGTCGAATCTATTAATGAATAATATGCAGTTGTGATAACCCTGCCTGAAGGATGACGGTTAATACTGCCAAATGTATGTACCTGCTCCAGGTAAACATCTGCCATACCGGTACGCTCCTGCAAAATCCTGTAGGAAGCTGAATCCAGGTCTTCATCAGGACGCACCAGGTCGCCCAGCAATGAATAAAGTCCCGAAAATTCCTCCAGATCCGATTTTATAAGTAACACCTTTAATTCTTTGCTATCATAGCAAAATATGACACAATCCACCGAAATGGCGATATTGAAATAATCAAGATGACTTATTTTTTCAAGTTCTGCGGTTTTTAGCTGAGTTTCCTTTGTCATTATACTTTTTTAAAAATTACTGGATCATAATTTTTATAACCCTGGCCTGATTTTTTGATTGCGCTTTCACGAAATATATACCTTTTGCCATATAGTTTATTTTACCTGAGAGAGAAAATTTATGTTTTCCCCTGGTCAATATCCCGGAAAATAAAGTACCCGTTTGCTGCCCTCCTGAATTTATCAAAATGATTTGCGTGCTACCTGTTTCTGCAATTTCCATTTCTATCACCGAGGATCCGTTTGCCGGATTTGGATACACCTTTGCGGTAAAATGATTTGGTTGAGTAGTAGTATCTATTGTTGGAATGGTATCTACAACAGGAATTGTATCAGTATTGAACAGGTTTCGGTTCAGGTATAAATGAAATTCTCCGGCTTGTAAGGTTATTGATTGTGCAGTTCCTGTGGCAACAAAATTTGTTTTGTTCAAATAATCATACCAGGTTCCAGCTGTTGGAAATAAAACCTGGGAAGTTTGACTTGTTACATCAAAATTGCCCACGAGGATCAACTGGGATGAGTCGACAGCCGACCTAATTTTGAGCCATTTAAATCCGCCACCAAGGTTCTTGTCTAAAGTAACATTATTAGCTATAAAAATATCTTTATACAACCCATGATGCCTTAGTTTTAAAAGATCAGTATAGGTATCATACAATTTTCTCCTTTTTTGTTGCTGTAAATAATCCCATCGTATTGGTTTTTTATCAGTGCGGCAATTATTATTAACCGTTCCATCAGGACAATGATTGATAGAATAATCATATCCTTGCTCTCCAAATTGCCATATCATTTTGGGCCCGGGCATAGCTAATAAAAACGCTGCACTCATTTCCACTCTTTTCAGTGCTACATCAATATCCCGGGTATTGTAACCAGGAACCGAATTGTTTCCAAAATTGATATTCTTAAACAGCAATCTTTCTTCATCGTGGCTTTCCATATAACTAACCAAGAAGGGATTGTTCCAACCCCTGACTGAATGCAGACCATCTTCAAAATTGGAATTTGTTATCCAGCCCATAGCCGCTTCAGAAAATTTATAATTGGAATTTCCCCAAAGCATCATACCATAATCGGATAATTCTTTTTCTTCATTATTGTCTGCAAAATGTTCAAGAATAACATAACTGCCGGGAGATATTACCTGCAATGAATCGTAATACATTTTCCATAGCGCAACCCGGCTTGCATCGTATTGATTCCATAGAGATAAATTATTACCCGAATTGAATTGGGTAAATCCTTTTGATAAATCAAAACGAAACCCATCAATTTTATATTCAGTCAGCCAGTGTTCTACTACTCTTTTAAAAAAATATTGAGTAGCCCTGCTCTCATGATTGAAATCATGAAACACATTAAATGGATGTTTTGCTTCTGTATTGAACCAGGGATTATTAGCTGCAGTTTGATTGGCGGAAGCATTCCAGTATAAAGCAGCCAGAGGGCTGGAACCGGTGGCGTGGTTTAGAGCAATATCCATAATAACAGCAATCCCGCTGGCATGACAACTGTCTATAAATTGCTTGAATAAGTTTTTCGGCCCATAATATTTATCCGGGGCCAGAAAATAAGATGGATTGTAACCCCAGCTATCGTTGCCATCAAATTCATTGACCGGCATTAGCTCAATAGCGTTAATGCCCATCCTCTTTAAATAATTTAAAGTATCCCGTAATACATTCCAGTTTGCAGCAGATAAAAAATCTCTTAACAACATTTCATAAATGATCAGATTTCTTTTATCCGGACGGGTAAAATTTGGTACCCCCCATGTATATGTGGAGGCCCCGGTTTGCAAAATACTTACATTACCCGATTGCCCTGCAGGGTAAGCTTTTAAGGATGGATAATGGGATGCCGGTATAAAGCCGTCATTAAAAGGATCTAACACTTTTTCAGCATAAGGTTCACCCACTTTCAAACTACCGTCTACCAAATATTGAAAAGCATATTCTTTTGCGGGATTCAATCCTTCAATGGTTAACCACCAGTAATTTCCATCAGGAGTATTGTTCATCTGGTATTGTGGCTGCTCTGTCCAGTTGCTGCCAGCAAATTCTCCTATTACGGACACCCTGTTTTTTCCGGGCGCAAAAAGGACTAATGTGACTTTGGTATTATCCGGCCCATAATTAATACCATCCTTTACTCCTGCAGGTAATGGAGCTGTATTAATTACTCCCGATACAAAGAATTTTATTGAATCACTTTTCTTTACAGCCCCTTCAATAGCTTCCGCAATAAGGATATTTTCACCCCCCATCGTTAATACCGGATTGGCAGAAATGGTAGAAACTGAAGCACCGGTTTGTATCAATGCGCCATTGAGGTAGAGGTTTAATGTGGCGGATTTGTTTGAAATTGCTGTTACAGCTAAATTATCATTTAATGATTTATTTATTGGCTCAGGCTCTGCAGAATATTTAGGCTGCAAAGGAGGATTTGTGAACCGGATTGCCAGGGAATTATCATAAACCGGAACAAACATATCGCTTCCATCAGCGTTGCGCTGTACAGTGAGCCATTCCCACTTCGGAATAGGATAGCAATCTTATAAATAATTTCACCTGGGTTTACTGAAAAAAAAGATCGTATATTATTAATTGTGTAGTTGTACTTGTTGTTTCCAAGCGATGTAGTTTTTGCGGCAGCATTAGTAGTGCCCCAAGTAAAAATTGTGTGCTTCCAATCCCCTGAATTTGAGCTGGCACTTGTTATTAACCCAATATGAACAAATACATCTTGAGGGTTAGAATAATTATTTAATCCCTGGTTGCCTTTACCGGCATCCATTGTAATAACTATACTATCTGTGTCAACTGGAAATGCGGGGGTCCATGTTAATAACTGGGAATGCAAAGCAGAAGCAATAAGCAGAAACACAATAGCCGGCAGCAATCTTTTCATATAAGCGTTTTGGCAATTCAATTATACCGGACGAAGATACAGATATGTACATATAACACATTGTTTTTCTGGTTGTATTTATAATCCGAAATTCTATTCCCCTTCGGATGTTAACTTTACGCTGAAACGAACCTGATATGTACGATACTAAAACAACCAAGGAACGACAAAAACAAACATTAAGGTTTATACAGGAACTTCCTTTAATAACTCCGGGTACCAATAAGATCGAGGAATTAAGGGATATTCTTCGATTTCATGAACACCGATATTATATTCTTAATGATCCTCTTATTTCTGATTTTGAATACGACAGCTTATTCAAAGCATTACAAAAAGCAGAAGAAGAAAATCCGGGATTAATTTCGCCCGATTCACCTACACAACGAGTTGCAAAGGGATTAACAAAGGATTTTCCTACTGTACAGCATCTTGTTCCCATGCTTTCACTGGATAATTCATACAATAAAGAAGACCTTGTGGATTTTGACAGGAAGGCGAGAGAATTAACCGGTATCAAGGAAATTGAATATTGTGTAGAGCCAAAATTTGACGGAGGCAGTATTTCGCTTATTTATGAAAATGATATATTTGTTCAGCGGAGCCACCCGTGGTAATGGTGTTGAAGGCGATAATATTACCACCAATATCAAACAGATCAGAAGTATTCCTCTTTCTGCTAAATTTTCCAACTATGGTATACAACAAATTGAGATCAGGGGTGAAGTACTGATCAATAAAAATAATTTTAAAAAATATAACGAACAGATAGTAGAACAAGGTTTGCCGCCGTTAGCCAATCCCCGCAATGCCGCTTCCGGAACCTTGACGAATAAAAGATCCCAGGGAAGTAAGCCGAAGAAACCTTGAAGCCTTTGTATATAATATCAGTGATCTTACACTAATTAATAGCCAAATCTTTTCCTGAAAAATTGATGACTCATTCCGGCGCCCTGGAAATGTTATGGGAACTTGGTTTCCGAAGTCCGCAAAAGGAAAAGAAAGTCTTAAAGGGTATTGAGGCTGTAATAAAATATTGCGCTGAATTTGAGATCACACGGGATGATCTGCCTTACGAAATTGATGGAATGGTGATAAAAGTAAACGATGTTGCTCTGCAGGACAAAATGGGTATGACAACACATCATCCCCGATGGGCAATAGCCTATAAATTCAAAGCAAGGCAGGCAACAAGCACTTTATTAAACATAGAATTCCAGGTAGGACGTACCGGGTCAATAACACCGGTCGCAAAAATTAAACCGGTTCCAATTGGTGGTGTCACAGTTTCTTCCTTTTCACTTTTTAATGAAGACGTAATAAAAGAAAAAGATCTGATGATCGGTGATAGCGTTTTGGTAGAAAGAGCAGGAGATGTTATTCCCTATATTGTAAAATCATTGGCCGAACTAAGGGATGGCAGTGAAAAAAAAATACAGTTCCCAAAAAATTGCCCGGCTTGCTCCAGCCATTTATTCAAAGAAGAAGGTGAAGCGGTATGGCGTTGTATTAATATAGAATGCCCGGCCCAGGTGGTTGAACGAATAATCCATTTTGTAAGTAAAGATGCTATGGATATCCGTGGGTTTGGTGAGGCCAATGTAAGAAAATTTTATGACCTGGGTCTGGTAAAAGATATTCCCGGTATTTATAAACTAGATTTTGAAAAGATTGGCGAATTGGAAGGGTTTGGAAAAAAATCAATTGAAAATCTAAACCAGGCAATACTCAATTCGAAAAAGCAACCTCTGCATCGGCTCATTTTTGGATTGGGTATTCGTTTTGTTGGTGAAACAACAGCTAAAACACTTGCCCAGGCGGTCAATCACTTATTGGACCTAAAAAAATTTTCAGAAGAAGACCTGCTCAACCTGGAAGACATTGGCCCAAAAGTAGCAGGCAGCATTTTACATTTTTTTAGCAATGAAATGAATATAAATATGCTGGAGCAGTTAGAAAACTTAGGATTGGCATTAAAAAATTCGAAAAAAACCCACGCAAGCGGAGGCAATCTTCAAGGTCTGAGTTTTCTTTTTACGGGCACATTACCTACTTTAAAAAGAAGTGAGGCGGAAGCAATGGTAGAAAAAAACGGGGGAAAGATTACGGGTAGCGTTAGCAGTAAACTAAATTACCTGGTGGTGGGTGAAGATGCAGGAAGTAAATTAGAAAAAGCGAAAAAGATAAATTCAGTAAAGATCGTTTCAGAAGAAGAGTTTTTAAAAATGCTTTCCTGATATGCCGGACACACCATTTAAAAAGATCATAAAAAAAATTGCATCAAGAGCTTTTAAAAAAGAATTAAACAGAACGGGATATATCGCCGCATCTTACCAGCAGTTAGCAGAATCTAACCATAAAAATTGGACGATTCCCGGGGCAACATATGAAGGAATTGTATTCTCAAAAGATAGGGCGATGCAGCTTCATGCCTTAATATCCAGCTATTTTGAGAATACTAAAAATTCAGTTAAGTTAAATATACTTTATACCACAAGTCATAGGGGTCATGCCGAATCATATGAAACCTTAAAAAATTTGTTTGTTCATCATCCAATTAACTTCATTAAGGAGAATTCTTTTAAGGCCGATCTCGAAAATCTCCTGGGAAACATTTCCGCCACTGGTGTGTTTTTTATGACAGACGATGGAATGTTTATTGATTCCTTTGACCTGAATGAGGTTATTATATACAACCCTTTCAGGATCATTCCAAGCCTTATAAAAGGATTGGACCTCACATATTGTTATATCCATGACAAAAAACAAAAGCTGCCCGCATTTTTAAATCCTGAAGGACTTCCATTGGCCGCCGAAATGAAATGCTGGGATTGGGGGAAGGCTGAAACTACTTCAGACTGGGCCTATCCCTTGTCACTTGATGTAACTTTTTATAACAAAAAAGAAATTCAGATATTGATAGGAAACATTCCGTACCAGGGTCCCAACAGCTTAGAAACGGCATTACACCAAAACTATTCACCGATATTTTTACAAAGGAAAGGGGTATGCTATGATAAAGCAAAATATGTAAATATTGTTTGTAATACAGTAAACACCGAACACCTGAACAGGAATACCGGTTTACACACTACAGAGGAACTTCTGAAAAAATGGGAAGAAGGATACCGGATACGGTATGAAGATTTTTATGGCAAAAACTGTATTGATGTTGAACAATCTTCTTTTAATTTCATTAAAAGATAAGGTAAGGAACTAAACAAATACGGTATGTTAAAAAGTACAACTATAAAATTTTTAAAAGACCTTAGCAAGAATAATAACAAGTCCTGGTTTGAAGCACACCGAAAAAATTATGAGGAAGCCAAAACAGATTTTGCAGGGTTCATTCAATCCATTATTGATAAACATGGTAAAAAAGATGAGGGCATTGCACACCTGAAATCAAAGGATTGTATGTTTCGTATTAACCGCGATGTTCGTTTTTCCAAAGATAAATCGCCGTATAAAAATAATATGGGAGCCTATATTAATAAGGGAGGCAAGAAGTCTGTTTATGGAGGATATTATTTTCATTGCCAGCCCGGGCAAAGCTTTGCAGGTGGTGGACTTTGGATGCCAATGCCGGCTGAGTTAAGCAAAGTGAGACAGGAAATCGACTACAATTTTGATACTTTTAAAAAAATAATCGGCTCTAAAAAATTCAAGTCAGTATATGATGATCTTTCCAGGGATTCAGAATATATATTGAGCCGCATCCCCAAAGGATATGAAGCTGATAATCCGGCCGCTGAATATTTGAAATTAAAAAGTTTTGTTTCGATGATTCCATTAAAGGATGCAGATCTTATTTCCAAAGACCTGGCAAAAAAAGTGCTTTTAGCGCTTTGAGGCATTACAACCTTTACTGGAATTTATCAACCAAAGTATTGAAGGATAAATTTTATTCCTGATACAGTTGCTTTCCTGCATTTTCTCTTTTTTAATTGTGGGTTAATAAAAAGTCCTTTACTATTCGCTTTAATTATTTTAACAAAATAGTTTTGGTAATTCAATGTTTAAACATTAATTTTACATCATAAAACTACACACATTATGACAACCTGGACAATTGACACACGCACACTCCGAGATAGGATTTAAAATAAAACACCTGGTTATCTCAACCGTATCCGGAAAATTCACTTCGTTTTGATGGCAAACTTGAAGGTGAACCCGAATGATCTGGAAAATGCAAAAATTTCATTTACGCGGATATTGACAGTATCCATACTGGTAATGAGCAAAGAGACGGTCACCTTAAATCAGCGGATTTCTTTGATGCAGCAAAGTATCCCAAACTGACTTTTGTTTCTACTAAAATTGAACACAAAGATGGAAGTGACTATAAAGTAACGGGGATCTCACCATTAAGAATGTTACGAAGTCAGTAACGCTGAATGTAGAGTTTGGCGGTATTCAGAACAATCTGTATGGTCAAACAGTAGCCGGCTTTGAAATTACAGGAAAGATCAACCGCCAGGATTTTGGTCTTACCTGGAGCGCAGTAACAGAAGCTGGTGGAATAGTAGTAAGTGATGAAGTAAAACTGGTTATCGATGCTGAACTAGTGAAAGAAGCTGTGGCTGCTGCAGTTGCATAATAGACATCGCTATAACAAGGTATTTCAAATATTCTTTAAGCCGGAAAGAATGTTCATGTTTATCGACAACATTCTTTCCGGCTTTTTCAGTGATTAATACTATGAACTTTTTATGATTAAAGCAACTTTTTTGCTACCAGGTATTCCGCAATCTGCACTGCATTGGTAGCAGCACCTTTTCGTAGATTATCACTCACGATCCACATATTTAGTGTATTCGGCTGAGTTTCATCTCTTCTCAATCTTCCTACAAATACATCATCTTTTTCATGTGCATCCATTGGCATCGGGTAAAGCTGGTTGGGCAGATCATCCACCACCACTACTCCGGCTGCTGATGATAACAAGTGATTTTACTTCATCAAGATCATAGTCTTTTTCAAATTCAACATTCACCGCTTCGCTATGGCCACCCATAACAGGTATACGCACTGTAGTTGCCGTAACACGAATAGAATCATCCCGCATGATCTTACTGGTTTCTTTTACCATTTTCATTTCTTCTTTGGTATATCCATTGTCCAGAAATACATCGATCTGTGGAATGGCATTCATATCAATCGGATATTTATAAGCCATTTCGCCTTTTACACCATTACGTTCATTCATCAATTGTGTAACCGCCTTTTACACCTGTACCGGTTACACTCTGGTAAGTGCTTACCACAATTCTTTTAATACCATATTTTTTATGCAATGGATTCAATGCGACCACCATTTGGATGGTAGAACAATTGGGATTGGCAATGATCTTATCTTCTTTGGTCAATGCATCCGCATTTATCTCAGGAACGATCAGTTTTTTTGTTGGATCCATTCTCCAGGCAGAAGAGTTATCAATAACAGTAATACCTGCTTCTGCAAATTTTGGAGCCCATTCCAGGGAAGTGCTGCCACCTGCAGAAAATATAGCAACAGCAGGTTTTGCAGCAATAGCATCTGTCATACTCACTACCTTATATTTTTTCCCTTTAAATTCAACTTCCTTACCAACAGATCTTTCTGATGCTACCGGCAATAATTCCGTTACCGGAAAATTTCTTTCTGCCAATACCTGTAACATTTTGGTGCCTACCAATCCTGTGGCGCCTACTACTGCAACTTTCATGATTTGTTTTTCCCTCCAGCTTCTCCAATGGAGAAGGTTTTATAGTTATAAAATAAGCAACTTCAATTACCAGTTACTAAATAGCATGCAATAAAAAAGCCTTCCGTTTGGAAGGCCTGCTAAGTTTTTATATTGTTACATACATAACACTGCAAACCTCCCTCAGGAATGTTTCTTTGTGCGTTTTGTATGTTTCATTGTTATCATGCTGGCGCAAAAATAGGTTAGCCGGATAATTTACACCAAATAAACATTCAATCATTTTTATAAAAATGATTTGTACATTAGGGTTTATGAAACTTTTACGGCTGCTATGTGTATTCATTTTATACTAACGCTGTGTCTTTCGGCTCAAAATCGCTATGATGTTGTCATTGATGAAATCATGGCCGACCCCAGCCCGCAAGTCGGTCTTCCAAATAATGAATGGATCGAATTAAAAAATACAAGCTCAATGCGCTATTAATCTCCAGGGATGGCGAATTGGCGATAGCAGTGGGCAAAGTGGACCCATGCCTGATTTTATTCTCGCTCCTGATAGTTTTGTGATCGTTTGTACCGGGAGCGCAGTAGCTGCTTTGTCGGCGTTTGGCAATACAATTTCTGTTACCAGTTTCCCTTCTCTGGATAACGATGGAGAAGTAATTATTTTTAAAATCACCTAATGACCAGGTAATTCATGCCGTTATTTACTCTTCTTCCTGGTACCTGAATGAGTTAAAAAAAGAAGGCGGCTGGACGCTTGAAATGATTGATATACAAAATCCCTGTACCGGAAGCAGCAACTGGAAAGCAAGCAATGATCCCAGGGGAGGAACACCAGGAATTAAAAATTCTGTTGAAGCCGTGAACAGCGACCTGTCAGGTCCGCAATTAATCAATGCTTATACAACAAATTCGACAACCATTATACTTGGTATTCGACGAACCATTGGATAGCTTAAGCGCCGCCGCCGTTTCAAATTATAAGATTGACGAGGGATATTCTTTTACCAGTACTGTGTCCATTCCCTTTTTATTCAATCAAATTCAATTGCAAACCAATAATCCTTTATTGCCAAATACTATTTACAACATCACGCGTATCCAATTTAAAAGATTGTAAAGGCAATGAAATAGGTTTGGCCAATAAAACCAGGACAGGCGTACCAGTAGATGCACAGGCAGGCGATGTAATTATAAACGAAATTTTATTTAACCCCCGACCGAATGCAAATGATTATGTTGAATTCTATAATAAAAGCAATAAAATATTCGATGCATCTAAATTATATATAGCTAATCGCAACAGCAGTGGCGTCAGCCAGTTCTATAACCCCACTAAGTTCAAGTGCTTTTTATATCTTTCCCGGAGATTATATTGCTATAACTAAAGATGCTGAATAACCTTTCCCTAAATTACCTGGTAAAAAATCCTGAAGCAATTCTAAGTATTAATTCTCTGCCTTCTTTTCCCGATGACAAAGGATTTGTTTTGCTCCTCAATCAGCAGGGAGACATTGCTGATGAAGTAAATTATTCGGCCGACTGGCATTTTAAATTAATAGATAATACCGAAGGAGTTTCACTGGAAAGAATCGACCCTGATGGTCCTTCTCAGAATGCGTTAAACTGGCATTCTGCCGCATCCACAGCCGGCTATGGCACACCTGGATATAAAAACTCTCAATTTAAAAATCTGCAATCGATTGCTTTCATCCATAGAAGTAACACCTAAGGTTTTTTCCCCGGATAATGATGGGTTTAATGACATAGCAACCATTCAATATAAAATTGATCAACCCGGTTATGTAGCCAATGTTACCATATTTGACGCTGCCGGAAGACCTGTGCGTAATCTTGTACGCAATGGAATATTGAGTACAGCCGGTTACTGGAACTGGGACGGGCTTGATGACAAGGGTTTGAAATTACCGGTTGGAACATATATCATCTTTACAGAAATATTTAATCTCCGCGGGAAGAAAGATAAATTTAAAAATGTGGTGGTGCTGGCGAGAAAATTAAATTAAGAATAGAATTAAAATAATCACACCAGTTCAATTTCAAAATTCACCAATTCTTTAAACTGCTGAATCCTGGCATCAATATCATTCTTTATTTACTTCTTTCAATCGGGTAGGTCCAAATTTTTCCACACAGAAACTAGCCATTGCAGAGCCAACGATGATGGCTCGTTTCATATTATCAAAGGAAATATCACCGGTTTTTGCAAGATGGCCAATAAATCCTCCGGCAAAAGTATCGCCGGCACCTGTTGGATCAAATACATCCTCAAGCGGCAAGGCAGGAGCAAAGAAAACACTGTCTTCATGAAATAATAATGCACCGTGCTCCCCTTTCTTTATGATCAGGTATTTTGGACCCATTTCCATTATACTTTTTGCAGCTTTTACCAATGAAAACTGGCCGCTTAATTGCCTGGCCTCCGCATCATTTACCATCAACAGGTCAACTTCTTTTAATACATTTTCAAGTTCAGGCAATGCAATTTCCATCCAGAAATTCATCGTATCCATTACGATCAGCTTTGGTCTTTTTTTCATCTGCTTGATCACACTTAATTGTGTAGCCGGAGCCAGGTTTCCCAGCATCAGGAACTCTGCATCCTGGTAGCTATCAGGAACTTTTGGGTTAAAATCTTCCAGCACATTGAGGTCGGTTATCAGCGTATCGCGGCTGTTCATATCCTCATGATAGCGGCCGCTCCAGAAAAAGGATTTTTTATCCGGTACTATTTCTACACCTTCCAATTGTACTCCCCTCCTTTTTAATTCATTCATTTCCTCCTTAGGAAAATCATAGCCAATGATTGATACCTGCTGAACAGGTTTTACAAAATTGGCGGCTGCATATGCAACATAAATAGCGGAACCGCCAACGATCTTATCTATTTTTCCAAAAGGAGTTTCTATAGCATCAAAAGCCATGGTACCAACTGCGATCAGAGACATGCAAAAATGGATTAAAAATGAACAATGAAGTTACAGCGGGCAATATTACAGCAAATAGTGGGAACAATGAATTAGTATATAGGTATAGGTGGGCATTCCCTGTTAATGATCAACCAATATGAACGGTCGTTTTCAAATTAATTCAACTCTCTTATCTTTGAGTATGGCTAAAGCACAGCGTCGCAAAGCGTCTAAAAAAGAATTAATACTGGAAAAGGCATCCTCCATGTTTCGTCAAAAAGGTTTTGCTGCAACTTCTATGCGTGACCTGGCAGAAACCGTGGGAATAGAAGCAGCCAGTTTATACAATCATATCCGGTCAAAAAATGAGATTCTTGAAGCGATTTGTTTTGATGTTGCCAACCGTTTTAATAGTAATATGACCACTATTGAAACCGGCGGGCAAAATTCTATATGGAAGATAGAAACGCTTCTCCGTTTTCATATTCGCCAAATGATAGAAAAATATGAAGAGGTTTATGTGAGTGATCGTGAATGGAAGCACCTGGAAGAACCTTATCTTTCAAATTTCCAGGAACAGCGTCGTAATTACCGAAAAAAGTTTGCAGCTATAATTGAAGAAGGTATCAAAAATAATGAGATACGTAAAATTGATGCGTCTACCGCTGTACTTATCATGTTACATGCTGTAAGCGGAATCGAATCCTGGCACCGCTCCAAAGCAAAGATTAATGCGGCTGAATTAGAGGATAACATGGTAATGATCATGATTGATGGTTTACGAAAACAAGGATGATACATGTCCATTCATTTTCACTCCCTTCGTGTCACAGAGGTCAGGCAGGAAACACCGGATTGTGTTTCACTTCTCTTCGAGATTCCGGCACATCTGAAAGATGATTTTAAATTTAAGCAGGGGCAAAGCCTCACTATGCGGACAACTATCGGCGATGAAGAAGTACGCAGAACGTATTCTATTTGCAGCAGTCCCATGGAAAATGAAATAAGAGTAGCCATAAAAAAAGCAGATAAGGGTTTATTTTCCACGTTTGCAAATGAAATATTAAAACCAGGTGATCAGCTGGAAGTAATGGAACCTGTGGGAAAATTTTATACAGATCTTCATCCTGAACAAAAGAAAAATTACCTGGCCTTTGCAGCCGGCAGTGGCATTACGCCGGTTTTATCCATAATTAAAACGAGCCTGGCTACTGAACCCGCCAGTTCCTTTACCCTTGTATATGCCAGCAGAAACAGAAATTCAATTATTTTTTTTGAAGAACTTGAAGGATTAAAAAATAAATACCTGCAACGCTTTAACCTGATCAACTTATTGAGCAGGGAAATTGCGGATGCTCCCATTTACTCCGGAAGAATTGATAAGGATAAGTTAACCGATCTTTCTAAACTGATCAGGTATGAAAACATGAATGAAATTTTTATTTGCGGACCACAGGAAATGATCTTCACTACAAAAGATTTTTTAGAACAAAGAGGAATTGATAAAAGAAAAATTCATTTTGAACTATTTACTACACCGGGTAGTAAGTCGGCTGAAAATGAAAATCAAAAAATAATATCTAAAGGCATAGTGCCGACAAACCCTGATCAACTTAAAAGTAAGATCACTGTTAAGCTGGATGGCAGATCATTTGATTTTGAGCTCGGGTATAATGATGAGCCCATACTGGACGCTGCATTACAGCAGGGCGCTGATCTACCCTATGCGTGCAAAGGAGGAGTGTGTTGCACTTGTAAGGCCAGGTTGATAACGGGAGAGGTAGAAATGGAAGTACATTGGGGACTAGAAGATGATGAAATCCGGGAGGGCTATATCCTTACCTGCCAAAGTCATCCCAAAACTGAGAAAGTAGTAGTAGACTTTGATATTAAATAATTTTTAAAACAGGTGGTTATGGATAAAAAGAAACTCCAGGTTTTAAAAGGTGAAAAATGGGTAACTATTCCCGGTCATAGAACCGCCTATGGCGAAAAATATGCTATAAGTAATTTTGGTAGATTGGTAAAATTTTCGAAGCAGGTAAATGACGGCTCTTTGCTAAAAGGCAGTTTGCAACAAGGATATCCCATCTGGCGAACCAAGAAAAACGGGGAATATTTCCATGCATTAATTCATCGCCTGGTTGCAAAATATTTTTTGCCAAAGCCGCAAAGAAGAGAAACCATCGTCATTCATTCCAATTATAATAAAACGGATAACCACTATTACAATCTTCAGTGGGCAACACCGGAGGAAGCGTCTGCACACCAACAAGGAAGCCCTGCTGTAAAAAGAGCAAGAAAGAAAATGCGGGAAAATCCGGGCACAGGTTCTACCACTAAACTTACTATTGCCAGCGTAAAAAAGATAAGAAATTTGATAGCTGCGGGAAGAACACTAAAAGAAATAGCCAGGACTTTTGGCGTAAGTGACATGCAGATCCATCGAATTAAAACCGGGGAAAATTGGGGGAACTTAAAATGGTAAATAATAATAGAAACGATGAGGTTATTGTGTTCTTAAAAATATTTCACTTATTAAGTCTTAACTTGACATAGGTTGATTTTGGTGAATGAATCTTGTTGGCTTCTTATCTTAAGGCCGGAAAATTGATACGCTTTTTATAAATTTTCATTTAATTTTTACCTTTTTAACCGTGGTGAGTTTTATTCACTTCTTTCAAATTCTTTCCGGCCAGATATCAGGCAATTCTCCGCTGAAACCCATTTCAGGGAGACCATTGATTTCTTTCATTTCTTCCTCTGACAATTCAAAATCAAACAGGTTGATATTTTCTTTAATCCTTTTTGGCGTGGTCGATTTCGGAATTACAATCACATCGTGCTGAATTACCCAGCGCAGACAAATTTGAGAAACTGACTTATTGTGCTTTTTCGCTATTCTTTCCAAAACCTCATTCCCAAATACTTTACCTCTTGCCAAAGGTGACCAGGACTCAACTATAATACCTTGTTTTTTACAATACTCAGTTAATTCTGGTTGCCAGTAACCCGGATGGAACTCTATTTGATTGATCGCGGGAATTACCTTTACTGTCTGAAAAAGAGCCTCCAGGTGTTTTTGCCAAAAGTTGCTTACACCAATGGATTTAATTTTTCCTTCGGCTTGTAATTCCTCCATTGCAAGCCAGGTTTCGGCATTGGTCTGTTGCCAGTTTTTATAGTTCCTTGCATTGGCTGGCCAGTGTATCAGGTATAGGTCAATATAATTCAATCCCAGTTTGTTAAGCGATTCTTCAAAAGCTGATTTAGTTTGTTCATAGCCTAAATTTTCTCTCCATAATTTGGTGGTCACTACAATTTCATTCCTGGAAAGTCCACTTGCTTTTATCCCTTTTCCCACAGCCTCCTCATTTTCATATTTAGCTGCAGTGTCAATCAAACGATAACCATTGGCTAAAGCATACATAACAGATTGAATCCCTTCCTGGTCAGTTGATTTGTATGTCCCAAAGCCTACTATAGGAATCTTATTGCCATCATTTAAAATTATTTCTTTCATAAATAAATGCTATTGTGTGATTTTAGAATGCCTGCTCTACCTTTCTTTCACCTTTGTAACACATTACTTTTCTACACTTTTTAAAAAGAATTTGCTTATTCTATATTATTTGGTCCGGTCAATTTTTTTCCTTCTTTATAATCCTCTCCACGCAAATTATTTCCCAACTTAAATTTCGCAGATACATTTACCTTCTATTGCGAACTCCTAATTTATACAATCGCCTTCTCTCCTTTTTTATAAGGAACACAACCAATATATTTTCCCGGTACCGGCATATATCTTTTAGCCAGGGTACAACCTGGCTTTGAAGTGAAGTAGCCCAATAAAGTAAGTTCTTTCATCATCCGGAAATAATGTACCGGCTCCTCCTCCCTTTTATTTTTCATGTATTCTTTCTGCTCATTATCTACCTGCAGCAGCAATTCATGTTTTTGTTCCGGCAGTAATACCAGAAAATGGTTTTCCAAATGTTGAACCGGAAAGGCCATTTATTTTTTCCATGCCTTCCTTAAAAATCATTTGCTCCTGTTCATTATAGCAGTCACTCACCATTACCGTCATAAACTTTCCCACCTGTGCCGCTCCGGCGCCGGGTGTATTCGTTTCCGGTAAAATAGTATCGGCAATATCATTGAGGTAATCCATCTCTTCTTTTGTAAACAAGGGGCCATCAGCCGTTTTACAACCGGTTAAAAAACTATTTGCTCCCACCAGGCTGCCACCTAAAAGAAGAGAGATAAATTGTATTGCTTCTTTGCGATCCATTGCGTTTTATTTTTGATCTCTTTTATAAATTATTTTTTTTCATTTCTTCCGCTGCATGATGAACAGCTCTCGCCGTCAGCGCCATATATAAAATAGAAGGGCTTTGGTTGCCCGTGCTTGTCATACAGGCGCCATCGGTTACAAATACATTTTTGCAATGGTGCATCTGGTTCCATTCATTTAGTAACGAGGTTTTACTATCCTTTCCCATCCGGCATCCTCCCATTTCGTGAATATCGAGGCCGGGTGGTTGCTTGTTATCATTCTTGTAAACAATTTTACCACCCGCTTTTTCAAGCATGGCCACACTTTGCTCCAAAAAATCCTTTACCATTTTATCATCGTTATCATCATATCCCACAGATGTTATCAATAATGGAATACCCCATTGATCTGTTTTATCGCTGCTTAGTCTTACATGATTGGCCTCTTTACCAATCGTTTCGCCCTGTATATACATATAAACTCCCCAGGGGCCCGGCTCTCCCATATTATCTTTATAATTTCCTCCAATGGTTTCTGACATTTTACTTTCATCAGGTGCCGAGCGGTAGGCACCGCTGAATGTAGTAAAGCCACCTACATAATCTGGTGTCTTGTTTATCTAAGTTCCTGTAGTTAGCAATAATGGTTTCCGTTGGGTTTTTTCCCCAGAAATATTTATCCTCAAAACCTTCTATTTCAGCGTTGATATGTGCCCTGTAATTATGAAACATAACATATTTACCAAGCAGGCCCGAATCATTGCCCAACCCTGTGGGAAAACGGGATGAAGTAGAATTAAGAAGTACCAGGTTGCTGTTTAATGCTGATGCATTTACAAAAATGATCCTTGCAAAATAGTCAGTGGATTCTTTTGTATTGGTATCAATCACCCTGACCCCAATGGCTTTGTTTTTTTTCTCATCATAAATGATGGAATGCACAACAGAGAAAGGTCTTACCGTCAGGTTACCTGTTTGCTGAGCCCAGGGCAATGTAGATGAAACTGAACTAAAGTAGGCGCCAAACGGGCAGCCCCGCATACATAAATTTCTTGACTGGCAACGTCCGCGACCCTGTTTGGACTGCACATCCGTGGGTTGAGTAATATGAGCCCACCTGCCCTGTACTAAATGGCGATTGAAATTTTCTTTAATCGATTTTTGCAAATGGGCTTCAACACAGTTGAGATCAAATGGAGGTTGAAATTCACCATCGGGCATGGAACTGATACCATCCTTATTTCCGCATACGCCAATGAATTTTTCTACATGGGAATACCATGGAGCAATATCATCATATCCAATTGGCCAGTTGATTCCATAGCCTAATCTTTCCGGCGCGGTAAATTCAAATGGGCTCCATCGCTGGCAGGCACGTCCCCATATCAATGATTTTCCTCCTACCTGGTATCCCCTTATCCAGTCAAATGGTTTCTCCTGAATATAAGGATGATCTTTATCCCGGATAAAAAAATGAGCTGTACCCTCACCGAACCCCGATGATCGTGTGATCAAAGGGTTTTCCCGTATAAATTCTTTGGTCATTTGTCCTGCATGAGCAAATTCCCAGGGTGCTTTATTAGCAGTTGGATAATCTTTATTGTGCACTACATTTCTTCCTCTTTCCAGTACCAATGTCTTTACGCCCAGTTCACATAATTCTTTTGCGGCCCAGCCACCGCTGATACCGGAACCAATAACGATGGCGTCAAAACTATTTTGTTTTATTCCTTTGGTATTAATATTTGGGTGTAATGAGTCGCCAGGCATTGAAAAAAATTTAATACAGATATTAACGATTCAATCTTTAGGGTTACCAAATATATGTTCCTACACTTCCTGCGGGAAGAGAAGCCTGCGCCCATTTATTTTTAAAATTCAAATTAAAAGAAACCGGGGTTGCCCCATCATTCAATACGATCAAAACTTTTTTCTTTTCAGGAGTCTCAAAGGCAACACTGTATAGATTTCCGGATATGTTACTTGCTACCCGAACGGATCCCGGAGGAACAAATTTGGAAGCATGGGCAATAATATAATAGGAAACATTTCTGGTTAACACTCGTTCCGATTGTTAAAGCACCTTTACACTGTGTACAACCTCCGGGAGTATGAGGACCAAAAGACGGATCATTTGCCAGGTTCCATTCCAGTGCGTTACGGCTCCAGTTGCGCATGGATCCAATCACTACATTTTTCAAATGCCATTTCAGATCGCCTTCAAAATCTCCCGCTGAGGATGTCCATTGTTCCGTAAAATAAACATGCTTATCAGGATGAGCAGTATGAACCGCAGACAAAGCAGAAATATCTCCTTCATATAAATGAAAGGCCGATCCGTCAACAAATGCCTTTGCCGCAGGATCATTTAAGATCGTTAGCGGATACTCTGGTTTATTACAGTTGTGATCATAAACAATAATTTTTGTGGTAATGTTAGCAGCCTGGAATGCAGGGCCCAAACTATTTTTTATAAAGTCTCTTTGTTGCTCTGCAATCATTAGCAAACTGGGATTATTGCCGGGATGCAAGGGTTCATTTTGAGGGGTAATAGCATCGATAACAATTCCCTCCGCTTTCATTTGCTGAATATACTTTACAAAATATTGGGCATAGACATCATAGTATTGTGGAAGCAAACTACCTCCTTTGGAATTTGCATTATCCTTCATCCACACAGGAGGGCTCCATGGACTTCCCAGTATTTTTATATTTGGATTGATAGCAAGTATTTCTTTTAACAGCGGAATAAGACCCGTGCCCGATGCCCTGTCAGGATCAAGGGTGAAATGATCCAGATTGGGATCTGTTTGTCCTGCCGGCATATCATCATAAGTATAAACCGAGGCGCTTAGATCGGATGCACCGATACTGATGCGCAGGTAACTAATGCCTATTGACCCTGACCCGTTACCAAACAACTCCTGTAATAACGCAGCTTTACCTGCACCCATACCATTAATAAGAGTGGCGCTTCCGCTAGTTAGCGTATAACCAAAGCCATCGACCGTTTGATATTTCACCGTGGTATCAATTATAATACTGGCATTAGAATTACTGGTGGTTCCAAATGAAAGAATAGTGTTTTGTTTTTGCAATAAAATTGACTGGTCACCTTTGGTAAGCCAGAAATCTATTTCATTAATCGCGGGAGCAGGAGTTGGTGTTGGTGATGGAGCAGGCGCCATATCACCATCATTACTTTTTTTTGTACACCCTCCCTGTATATTCATCAATGCAACAACGGCAATAAGCAGCAACTTAATTATTTTCATACAAATAGTTTTTAGGTACGGAATAGCATTTATTTATGTTGAGAAAATAACCAGGAAAACAAACCGGGTTCTGCAAAAGTAGAATCCCAGCTATTATGTCCGGCATCAGGATACAAGGTATATTTAACGGAAGCCTTTGCTTTCTTCATTGCGCTTACCATTTCTTCGGAATATTCCGGAGCAACAACATCATCCTTTGCTCCATGAAATACCCACCACTTTGTTTTTGCTAATTTCCCGGCAGTGGAAGTAGCTCCCCCACCACAAATGGGAATAGCGGCTGCAAATAACCCGGGGTTTCTCCCCACTATTTCAAAAGTACCCATACCACCCATGGACAGGCCGACTGCATATATTTGATTTTTGGAGACCGGGTATTCTTTTATTATTTTATTCAACAGTTCCTGCGCCAGCTTCATTGCTACTGTAGGCTCCTTCCCTTCTTTAAAAACAAATACATTTTTATTTTCCTCTCTTGAAATTTCTACATTGCTCCAGAAACTATTTTCCGGGCATTGCGGAAAAACAACAATGGCAGGATTTTTTTTTCTGACCTCATCCTTTAAAAATAAGCTGCCCCCATGTACCAGTTGTTTTTCATTATCATTACCTCTTTCACCGGCTCCATGAAGAAAAAAAATAAGCGGATATTTATTTGATGCATCATAATTTTCTGGTAACAATACACGATAGGGTAAACTGTCGCCTCCGCTGGTATATTGATGCTTTTTATACATTTCAAAGCCCTGGGTACATCCTGTGTTTATAATCAGCATCCATCCAAAAACAAAAAGTATATATTTCATTCATTCTAAATTTTCAATACGTATTCCGGTACAGGTTATCGAATCTTGATCCACCGGCCTTTTTTAATGGAATTTGTAAACCACCCGTTTCCTGCAGCCAATTAAACAAATCTTTTCTTAATTCCATTCCTGTTTTACGGAATGAAGTATCGCGGATCAAATTATTCATTTCATAGGGATCGGCTTTTATATCATACAACTCATTAATATCCCAAACGCCATTATAATAAATGTATTTATACTGGTCGGATCGGATAGCAAAGGTGGTAGGAGTTTGGGGAAAGGCGGATTCCCAATAATATTCATAAAACACTTTACTTCTTTGCCATGAAACAATTTTACCTTTTAAAATATCTGCAAAAGAATAGCCCTGCATTTGATTGGGTTTGTTAATTCCCGCCAGTTCTAAAAAAGTGGGAGCCAGATCAACATTCATTATATTTTCTTCTATAACGGAATTGGGCTTTACCATTCCCGGCGCCCAAACTAATAAAGGAACCCGCATGGATTCTTCATATGCATGTCGTTTATCTATCAACCCGTGTTCACCAAATGAAAACCCATTATCGCCCATATACACTACCATAGTATTATCCTGGAGGCCCTCTGTTTTCACCCAGTCAATTACTTTTTCAATGCTTTCGTCCACGGCTTGCAAAGTTTCCAGGTAGCGCCGATAGAAATCATCAAAAGGAATGGTGCCATGATACATATAATCAACCCCATGCCAGCTATATCGCTGGTTGCGCACCCATTTAGGAATATCCTGGTAGTTTACTTTGGTTTGAGGAGCAGTCACCATGCCATATGTTTTGCTGCTGTCCGTTGCAGTTAAATACATAGAGGGCGGGCAAACAATAGGAATATTTGCATATTTGCCTTCATGTCTTTTTGCAGGATTAAATTCTGCATGAACACCTTTATGTGACAGATAAAGAAAGAAAGGTTTGCTTTTATTTCGTTCGCTCATCCATTGAATAGCATAGTTGGTTAAAAGATCCGTGATATAACTTCCTTCCGGTTGCTTTACTCTTTTGCCATTTATATTAAATTCAGGATTGTAGTAAACGCCCTGTCCGCGGAAACTGATCCATTGGTCAAAACCCGGTTGAGGCTGATCATCCGTATTGCCCATATGCCACTTGCCCATAAATGCAGTTTGATATCCTTTTTGCTGCATGTACTTAGGGAAAAAAACCAGGTCTTTTGGCAGGGCCGCTTCATTATCAACTACGGTATGCGTATGTGCATATTGCCCGGTCAAAATAGATGCACGACTGGGCGAACACAAAGCAGTTGAAACAAATGCATTTTTAATGTGGGCACCTTCTGCCGCCATACGATCCATACCCGGTGTTTGCAGACCTTGTATTTTATTCATAAACCCCATGGCATCATATCGATGATCATCGGATAGAATAAAAATGATGTTCATGGGTTTTTGCTTTCCCGATTGTGCATTTACCATCGGATAAAAAAATAGAAATATTACCCATAATAAGAGAATGTATTTGTTCATATTTCTGGAATAAAAAATGAGAACCTGTTAATTCAATTTAAAATCCGCTTCTTTAACATCGCGGCTATTACCACCGATAAAAATTTTAAAGTCACCCGGCTCCGCCACATACTTCAAATCGTAATTATAAAATTTCAGATCATTCTCTGTGATATCAAATGAAACTGGTTCTGGCTTCCCCGGCTTTAAGAAATATTTTTTGAAATCCCTTTAATTCTTTTACTGGTCTTGTACTGCTGCCAACCAGGTCACGGATATACATTTGCACCACTTCTTTGCCATCTTTATTGCCAGTATTGGTTACTGTAACAGTTGCTGTTAATTTTTGGCTGGCATTTATTGAGGTGCTACTCAATTTTATATCACCGTATGAAAAGTTTGTATAACTCAACCCAAATCCAAAAGGATAAAGCGGATCATTCGAAACATCTAAATAATTAGAACGAAATTTCTGAAACCATTTTCCTTCCGGCAATGGACGTCCAGTATTTTTATGATTATAGAAAATGGGAACCTGTCCTACATTCTGGGGGAAAGTAGTGCTCAGTTTACCGGATGGATTTACATCGCCAAACAATACATCAGCGATAGCATAGCCGGCTTCGGAACCTGCCAAACCATACATTCAAAATGGCAGGCACATTTTCCTGCTCCCATTTCAATGCTAGTGGACGACCGGTAAATAAAACCAATACCAACTGGTTTTCCTGTTTTCAATAATGCTTGTAATAATTCTTTCTGAATGCCGGGTATTTCAATATTGGTCCGGCTGCTGGCCTCTCCACTCATTTCAGCAGATTCACCCAGGGCTGCAACAATAACATCCGACTGGTTGGCGATATTTAATGCCTCCTGCAATATTTCATCAGCCGGGCGATTATCTCTGTGTCAATGATTTTCCAAACATAGTTGCTCTTTCTTCAATTAAACTATCCTCATCCAGGTTAGATCCTTTTGCATATAATATTTTTACATTGTTGCCTACTACTTCTTTTAAACCATTAATAACGGAAATAGATTTAGAAAAATTAGCAGCTACACTCCAGGTGCCGGTCATATTTTCTTTAGCATCAGCCAGTGGACCGATCAGTGCAATTGTACCTGATTTTTTTAATGGCAATATATTGTCCTGGTTTTTTAATAATACAAAACTCTCCGCAGCAATAGCTCTTGCTTCTTTACGATTGGCATCATGTAAATATTTCTGTCTTTGCCCTGTTCTCATCGCAATATCTATAAGGATCTTCAAACAAACCCAGTTTATATTTTGCTTCCAATATTCTTCTGCAGGCGAGCATCAATCTGTTGCTGGGTGGCTTTTCCTTCTTTCAATGATTTTTGGATGGTGGTCAGTAATCCTTCACCCACCATATCCATATCGATACCTGCCATTAATGCTCTTGCAGAAACAGTTTGAAGATCACCAATACCATGATCTACCATTTCATTGATGCCGGTATAATCGGTAACAACAAATCCTTTAAAACCCCATTGCTTTCGCAGCACATCTGTCATCAACCATTTATTGGCGGTTGCAGGAATGCCATCAATTTCATTAAATGAAGCCATTACACTACCTACACCTGCATCAACCGCCGCTTTATAAGGAGGCAGATATTCATTGTACATTCTTAGCCGGCTCATATCCGTTGTATTATAATCGCGGCCGGCCTCTGCTGCGCCATACAATGCATAATGTTTTACGCAAGCCATGATGGTATTATTTTTTGAAAGGTCATTTCCCTGGTAACCTTTTACCATTGCCTTTGCAATTTCAGAACCGAGATAAGCATCTTCACCATTGCCTTCAGAAATTCGTCCCCAGCGTGGATCACGGGAAATATCCACCATGGGTGAAAATGTCCAGTTGATACCATCGGCACTGGCTTCCTGGGCTGCAATCTGCGCACTGCGTTCAACCAATTTCATATCCCAAACACAACTCATTCCAAGGGAATGGGAAACACAGTTTCATAGCCATGAATAACATCCATACCAAAAAGCATTGGAATTTTCAACCGGCTTTTTTCAACCGCCAGTTTTTGCACCTCTTTGATCTTTGCTACTGATTTAATATTGAACAATCCTCCCACTTTTCCTTCCTCTATTTTCTTTGCGATATCAGAACTACTGGCCTGGCCGGTGGTAATATCTCCGGCACCCGGCAGGTTCAACTGCCCCATTTTTTCTTCCAATGTCATTTTCTTCATCAATGCATCGATGAATGTTTTCATTTTTGCATCCTGTTGACTGTGTGCAACTACCTGAAGAGAGGTAATGATGACTAATCCGAAAAGCAATCGTTGTATCATTCTCATTTGTTTATTTTTTGGGTAGCAATAATATTATGTTTTTCAAATCAAAGGAATTCTCAATTCAACAAATGCGGATCTATTAATTTTTTCCAGATGGCATATCCACTTGAATTCATATGTAATTTATCTTCTGTAAAAATTGCATCCACAGGCTTTCCATCCGGACCAAGCATGGGTTTCCAGACACTTAAAAAATTTGTATTTGGTTTTGTCTTCAAATAATTATTGATCATTGTTGGTTGCTATCATTTTGTCTTTTAAATGCCATCGCGATGGGCTGGGCTTCAGAGAAATAAATAGCACCGGAACCGATGGAATTTTTTTCCTGATGATCTGAAAAAGTATATCAAACCGGTCCACCACCGTTTCAGGTTTAATGGTATCGGAACCTGCAATATCATTTTCTCCACAATAAATAACAACCTGTTTGGGATGATAGGGAAAGATAATCTCATCAGCATACCGGATCAAATCAGGTAAAGAGGATCCACCGAAACCACGGTTAATAATCTTATGATTCGGGAAAGCATCCTGTACATCCTTCCACATAGTAAAGGAGGAACTACCGATAAAAAGAATGGCATTCCCCGGAGGAAAAGAAACAGAATCCTGTTTCTTGAAGGTTTGGATATCATTCCAGAAAGCGGGTTTTTGTTCCTGCGCATACAAAATGTTTGTAAGCACAAGAAAAAGGAAAAGAATCAATTTTAATTTATTCATATCAACATTTTATTTTACTTCAATAACGTTTGTTCTTTCTGATACCCCATTTTCATTGATGGCTTCGATTGTAAAAATAATAAGGTTTTTCTTTATCCATTGCTTTAAACCAATATTCATTTACATCATGTACCATTACACAATTATAAAGTTTGTCCGGATGAGTGCCATAATAAATATTGTAAGCAAATGCATTATCTACCGGGTTCCATTTTATATAGGCACTGCGTTTATCTTTTTCTGTTCTTAACACAATAAAACTGTTTTACCTTATCCGGCTTTGCGCCATTTCCATTTCCAAAAACCCGTAAACCACTGATGGCAAATTTCCCTGTTGGCATATGTATATTTTCCAGTTTTATAAACCGGGCCTGAACCGGTTTTTCCAATTCTACATAATCATGCGGAACATCAGTTTTATTATTGCTTTTATCTACTAGTAGGTTCCATTTCTTACCATCTACAGAATAATACAATTTATACTGGTGAAAGGTTCCTTGTTGTTTTCCTAAAAAACTGGTGTCCACATCCTGGTCGGCATAATTAATCTGTACCGCATTTACAGTTGATACATTTCCAAGATCTGTTTGTATCCATTCCCCTTTGTCGGATGATTGGGCACTCCAGTATGTTTTCATACTTTCATCCACAGCATGGTTGGACTGGTAACTACCAAATGTTGATGATACAGCTACCGGTTTTTTATAATTCAAAAGCATCCAACCGGTAAACTAAGCCCCCCCGCCCCCCGAAGGGGGGTTCTGCGAAGACTCTGCAATTTTATTAGATTTTTTCAATTTCGCAGAGTCTTCTGAAGTCCCTTCTTCGGAGGGATTTAGGGAGGCCGGTAGATAATGCGGATAGTCACCAAAAGTTGTATTGCACCACATCACATCATCAGTGTCAAACCCAGCTGGCCATATTCCCAACCTTCGTTCAAATGTATTTTTTACAGAAAGTACCGTTGTGGATACATGCCAGTAATTGTTCCATTTGTCCTGGAAAGTAGCGCCATGCCCTGCTCCTCTTACAAATCCACCCAATTTAAAACTCAACGGATCTGATTGGGCTGTAAAGGGGCCCAGAGGACCCGTTCCCACCAACAACCCATCAGCATAGCCGCTGAACTCTGTACCCGGTGCACCATACTGCAGATAATATTTGTCTTTATATTTTGTCATATGTGAACCTTCAATAAATGGATCGAGAAAAGTATTATCCATGTATTCGCCAAATCGTTGCCAGCCATAGCGCCAGGGTTCCAGTAAATACATTTCTTTACGGGTACCGATAGGCTGAAATGTTTTCCGGTTCAGTTCAATGCCATACATCGGGAATTTATTGCTGCTTCCATTGTACATATAGAACGGTCATCATCATCAGTAAAAAAAGAAGGATCCCATCCACCAATTTCAAATGAATCTACCAATGGCTTCCACTCATTTGCTTTTGGATTGGTACTCATCCATAAAGTAAAATTGCTGGTGTAGGTAGATCCAAATACCAGCATGGTATCACCAACAATACCAACGGCGGGTGCACATAATTCATCATAGACACCGGCATTCCAGGGGCGAAGAAATTTTTTGGAAATAAAATTCCAGTTAAGCATATCCTTACTCCACCAATAACCCCATTGATTGGTGGAAAACAAATAATAATCCCCTTTATAATTTACAATTACCGGGTCAGCTGTTGCACGATGCCGGCCCCATTCGCTGAAGTTTGGAATGGGCGTATAGCCATAATCTATATTGATCGGGTTGCAATATGTTTTTTGTTGTGCCGATCCCGTAGTGGCAATGACGAGGATGGATATAGATATTAAAAGTTTTTTCATTTAATTCTCTTATTTGATTTAAATCCGATAAGTTTCCTTTCATTCCACTTTTTTTCCGAAACCTTCTCATCCAATAAAATTTCCAGCGCATCATATATTTGATTCAGCTGACCATTATGATTTTCAACAGTTCCCCGAAGTTCCTTTATTTACTCAGCCTGGTCTTCATAATTAATGGCGAATTGCCTAAAGACAATAAATGCCCTTACAATTGCGATGTTTATCTTAATTGCTTTTTCCCTTCGTAATATGGAAGCCAGTATGGTGACGCCATGCTCAGTAAAAACAAAGGGGTTTCTTTTATATTTCTCTTGTCCTTGGATGCAGTCACAAATTGTGACCGCATGACTCTCTGGCCTCTTATTTCAAAAATTTTATTATGGATAACGGACAATTGCATTCAATTACTTTGGATGCGGTCACAAATTGTGACCTCATAAATTGTATAATCTTCTTCTTTTTTTAAATATCAACTGATCAACACTAAAAGCACCGGGGCCCGTAAACAGAAAAACAATAGCCAGCAGAATAAAAAGGAAAGGATGCTGATCGCCACCGAAAATATTTCCCTTATCACCTAAAATAAAAATGATTCCGGTGAAAGCAGCAATTGTTGCTATGGATGCAAGCCTTGTGAACATTCCGAGTAAAAAACCTGCACCCGCCAGGAGCTCGGCAATCTTTCCTGCATAAGCCCATGCTGCCGGGTTTGAATATTTTCTTTCCACAAACCATCCCGTGTACATTTCCATTTTAGCCTGGTCAAAAGCTTCCCAGCCTTGTTGCAATAAAAGAATACCGGTGATGATCCGTACCAGGGCAATGCCAAATTTTTCAGAAAAGGGTGATGGTGAAAAAAATTTATTCATGTGTTTATTTTTCATTGTTTTTTAGCCACCTGGTATGTTCATGAAAATAATCATCCCCCTTTGTGAACTAAAATCCAGTCATGAACATTTCATGTCATCTTATTTTTAGCCGTCCATTCTTTCCCCTCCTTTCAGGATTTTATAGGGTTGATTTATTTTTTCCGCCTCCATTTTAAATTCATTGATATCTGCTGTATTAAAAGTGAACATATCATAATGACAGGGTATTACCCATTTCGCTCCTATATCTTTTGCCAGATGAGCTGCTTCTCTACCGTTTAAATTTCCCGCCACTCTTCGTTCAGCTACATTGCCGTTAACCGGAAGCAAGGCCACATCTACCCCAAAGGGCTTTATCATGTCAACAAGGCTGTCAAAAAGTAAGGTATCTCCGCTGTGATAAATTGAATGGTTTCCGAATTGAATCACATAGCCCATGTATTTGCAGTTGCCCTTTTCATCCCTTTCTATTTCATTATGCTTTGCTGGTATACCATAAAAAGTAAATCCATCAATAGTTACCTGCCCGCCATCATTTAAACCTACTGGAAATTTGTTGTCACAGTTTACTCTTTCCGATACAAAATCCCGGTTCGCTTCCGGTATTAAAAAATTAATTCCCGGGTTGTTTTGCAGTATGGGTATCAGGGTTTCTGCATCCAGGTGATCCGTATGGTTATGACTGGAAGTGACAATAGAAATATTTTTCAATAATTCCGGTTTTATCACCAGTTCACTCATTCTTATATGCGGTATTTCGGATGATTCATATTTTCTTGTCAGGGAATCAGATAAATAAGGATCAATCAATATTCTTTTTCCTTTCCATTGCAAGATAAATCCGCTTTGACCCAGCCACCATAAATGAATACGATCCTTATCCATCATGAGTGAATCCATTTCCTGCAACCAATTCTTCATCTTTTTTTATGGCAGAAATTAAACTCATAAACTTTCCCTTACTTTTTTTGCTCCTTTTACCATGTTGAGTAGTTTTTGCCTGGATGCCCATCTTGCCGTCTGGCTCAGCCCGCAATCCGGAGCCACCGATAATTTTTCCGCCGGAATATATTTCAGGCATCGTTTGATTCTTTCCACCACATCATCAACCGTTTCTATATAATAATTCTTTACATCAATGATGCCGACAGCCACATTCATTCTTTCAGAGAATGGTGTTAATAATTCTATTTCCGAAAATTCACGGTTGGCCATTTCAATATGAATTTCATCTACATCCAAATCAAGAAAATCAGGCAACATGGGTTGAATACTTCTGTACCCAACAGGATGGCCTTTAAAATTTCCAAAACATAAATGCGTACTTAAATTGCACTTGCCGCTTATGGGTTTTACCGTGCGGTTAAAAATATCAACAAAGCGTTTGGTGTCTTCCTTATAAGCATAGCAACTCATCGAAGGTTCGTCTACCGTAATTTCTGTACAACCAGCCGCTACAAGCGACTTCCAGTTCTTTCTGTACAATGGGCAACAAAGCTTCTGTAATTGCATACCGGTCTTTATATTTTTCATTCGGCAATAATCTTCCGCTTAATGTGTAGGGGCCCGGAATGCTTGCCTTTAAAACAGGTCCTGCCGGAGCCAGTTTCTTCAACCGCAAATATTCTTTTACTGCACCCAAACCTTCGGGAGCTTTAAGCTCACCCACTATATTATTTTTTCCCCGCTGGTCATGTGCCGGGGGACCAAATTTTCTTGTTTCGGTTTCATTATTTTCAATTCCATTTATAAATCCATAAAAAGATAAATTAAAATCCAACCGGGTTTGTTCACCATCCGTAATAACATCAAGACCCGCGGTTACCTGGTCATGAATGGCAGCTATCACAGCATCCTCAATCATTTCTTCAATATCCGCTTTGCCAAATTGATCCAGGTTTTGCGAAGCAAATTCTAGCCAACCAGGAAAAGGATAGCTACCTACTACTGTTGTGCGAATCGGCATTGTGCATAAGATTTTTCTGTTTACTTATTTAATAAAAAAAAATTGCTCTGCTACAACATGCTAAGGCGCCAGATTCGCCATTCGTTTTGCATGTTCATCGTAAGCATTTTCAAATAATTGTTTTGCTTTGTCGTCTCCTGCTACACAGGCAGCAGTTAAAACCTTTGGCGGCTGACCTGCCCTCGTCAACAAATCTGCTACTTCTGCTTTTATACTGTTTACAATTATTATTCCTCCTACAGTTGATCCGGGTGATACGGGTGTATCCAAATCATCTATATAAATCATGGAATCTCCTGCCGGTGCTCCCGTATCCAAAATGATATCTGCAAAATCACTTAATTTTTTTCCGTCAGGTCTTTTGCTATTACTTTTTTCAGAATGTTCTTTTGTGATCAAAGCCACCGTTTTGATCTTGTTCTGCTGAAAGATCTCAGCCATCTCAATGGGTACAATATTGCAACCGCTTGATGAAATAATAAAGGCACAATCTGTATCACTTAAAGAAAAATTACGCAATATTCTGGAGGCTAAACCAGAAACATTTTCTAAAAACATAGCCTGTCTCTGGCCATTGGCTCCTGTTACATTGTTATGAAAAGTTAGTGATAACTCTACTATCGGATTGAAACCCGGGAAGGAACCATAGCGTGGCCACATTTCCTCTACCATGATGCGGCTATGACCGGTACCGAATAAATGTACCACCCGGCCGGCCAGGATACTTTCTGCAAACCATTGGGCCACCTGTTTTATTAATTGCTCCTGTTGATTTTACAACATCAATAATGGCAGAACATTTTTTCAAATACAATTCGGTCACATTCATGATTCAGATTTTTTTTTCATGCCTGGAATGGCCTCCTTTGCAAAACAAGCCGCCCCAATAGCCCCGGCCATATCACCATAAATTGCTTTTACAATTTCCGTTTTATTTCCACCCGGTCTCCATTCATACTGATTCATATACTCATTTAACGGATCAAACAAATCAGGACCCGCTTCCGTAATACCTCCTCCCAATATGATCATTTCCGGCGAAAGAATATTGGCAACTGAAGCAAGACCTATCGCTAATTGCCTTACAGATTTTAGCCATACCTCTTTTGCATCTTCATCACCTGCTCCGGTAAGCATCCAATCAATTGATGTGTGGAATTGAATTTTCCATTGCTTCGCTTTTCAACAGTATAGTTTCCCATACATTCTTCCAGGCTACCCGGCATTCCGGTTACATCACAATCACCTTCATCATCAATAACCATATGACCGATATGACCTGCTTTGTTAAAAGCACCCTGGTAAGGTTTTCCGTCTATCAGGATAGCTCCACCTACACCTGTTCCCAGGGTCAGCATCACCACATTCTTTTTATTTTTTGCTGCACCAAATTTTGCTTCTCCCATCATAGCTGCCACTGCATCATTTAATACATAAGTTGGTCTGATTCAAAAAATTGGTCCAGTTAAAATTTTCCAAGTCCCTGCATACGACCAGGCATAAAAGCAATAGCCGTATTATTGTCATTAGGCAAACCCGGTGCAGAAATACCAACATTAAATCTCGTTTTGAAGGGTGGCCTTGTAATTCTTTTACAGTTGCAGCAACAGCTTGTTTCCAAATTGTATCATCGCCATCATTAGTTGGACTGATGCAATTGGTGCAATACATTCCCTGCCATATCTATGGCCACTGCTTTTATTCTTGTGCCTCCCAGATCAATTCCGATTGTTAATGAATTCATTTGTTTATTAAGTTCGTATCCCAACATCTATCCAGCGAGTGAGGGCTATGAAAATCATTTAGATATTGTCCATCACTTACAGTCCAGCCACCATCTACGGCTACTACCTGCCCGGTAGTAAACTTAGACTGATCACTCATAAAATAAATTGCCAATCCATCCAGATCCTCCGGCTGACCAATTCGTCCTCCATCCAATGGTTGTTTTGTTTTCATAAAGTCAATTATTTTTTCATCGCCTGCTGCTCTATGCGCCATGGGTGTTTCTACCAGTGCCGGTGCAATTACGTTGACCCGAATATTATCTTTTGCGTAATATGCAGCCACCGATTTTGAGAAACCCAATATTGCAGACTTGGCTGCTGCATAGGCATGCGTAGAAAAAAATTGAGGAGAGGGAGAAAAGCCGAGTACCGAACCCATATTTAAAATTGTGCCTCCGGTTTTTAATTCTATCATTTTTTTTACAGCCGCCTGGTTTGACATCATCAAAGAAGTCAGATTTAATTCCAGTGTTTTATTCCATCCTTCAGTTGTTAATTCATGCAAGGGGCCATCGCCCATTTTTCTGCCGCTGCCTCCGGCTACATGATATAAACCATCGAAGCCCCCCCATTTTTTTATGCAAATAAGTATAGCACTTTCAGCGGTTTCTATTTTTGTTGCATCCCCGCAAATAGCTTCAGCATCTTCTCCCAATAAATTTTTTGCAATCTGAAACTGTGTTCTTCATTTCTGCCTACCACCATAACCTTTGCGCCATTTATTACAAAAGCCTTCGCTGCCGATAAACCAATACCTGTGGTACCTCCGATGATCACAATATTTTTATCCTTCAATAAACTCATTTATTGCTTCTGCCAATGTCTCTATTAGTTAATTATACCACCGGCCATTTGAATGTGGATTGCAATTTCACCTTTTTACCGGTATGCTCCTGATTCCCTTGTAGCTTCAATTACTTCCAATACATGCAAAGCATGTTCAACAGCAATAAGAGGCTCCATACCGGTTATCAAGGATTCCGAAATGACCGAAGCTCCTTCCTGCCATACATAGGTGCCCGGATCAGGTACAAATCGTTGTGTTTTTTCATTATCATGCGTGGCCATATCCACCCCATGTGGTGCCCAGTCGTAACCCACCATACTCATATTTCCATGGGTGCCCCAAAGTTGTATGGTATGGTTTTTCCTGTCCTTTTCCTTCATGTCCATAGGGATCAAAATAATTGAAGCCACATTGAACATGAGAAATAACTCCATTACCATGATCCATTAATAACATGGCATTGTCTTCTGCTTCTACTTTTATTTTTCCTTTGTTATCTACCGTTCTTTCCGGAGTTACAATGCTTGTCATAGCCATCACAGTTTTTGCCGGACCGAGTAAACCTGTTAATGTAGCAATATTATATACACCGAGATCGGGCAAACTTCCTCCTCCTTTTTCATAAAAGAAAGCCGACCAGGTAGGACCGGTATGTCCATAATGCGCATGAGCACTGGCACACTTTCCCCAGCTTACCTTCCTTTAATGCTTTTGACATAAATGCAAACTGCGGGCTATTAACAACAGCCGGTGCACCCCAAATACGAAGCTTTTTACTTTTGGCAAGGTCCAGTAATGCTTTGCCTTCTTTATAAGTATTGGCCATGGGTTTTTCACTCCATACATGCTTGCCTGCATTCAATGCAATCCTGTTCAGGCGGCCATGTTCCTGCATATCTGTTGTTACAACCAACAGATCAAATGCCGGACCTTTCAATTGTTGGTCTATATGCGGGAAATGAGCAGGTATGTTAAACTCTGCTGCTCTTTTTTTGGCCCTTTCATAAACAATATCACAGGCGCTAACCAATTCCACAAAGGGAGATTTGGAAAGGTGAGGCAAATAAACTCCGGAAACGCTTCCGCAACCGATAATGGCCACTCTTGTTTTTTTTGCAGGAGTTGTTAACGCAAAACTTTCTATAGAAGAAAGTAAAACAGCCGCACCTGCCATTGCAGTGTGTTGCAAAAATTCCTGGCGGGAAATATTTTTCATAACAATCGTTAATATGTGAAGAAAAATAATTTTTTTATACTGTCTTAACTTTTATTTTAACCAGGGACTTTCAAAGCCTAATTTTTGTAACCCTGTTTTTATTTCCGGGCAGCTCATAAATAAGTTCCATAAAAGACCGCTCCGATAGTTTTCCATCATCACAACTATAGGTCCCTGGTCAATGGCAAGGTACCTTGGAGTGTACCAATTAGCATGTTTCGCTAAACGCATCATAAAAACCATAAGGGCCCCACAGTTTATCTTTCATGTCATTGTACCAATGCTTCATGGCTTTCATCGACTGATCAGGTGTATAAGGAAATGAAGATAATGCCGCTGTAGGCGAAATAACACCCAGGTCCCTTTTTTCTGAAGGAGCATGACCGGCATATCCTTTCATGGAATAACTGGATGTCAATCCCCAGCTATCTGGTCCATAGCCTTTATAATTTTTTGGATTGTTAACACACCATTGATAGTTAATCAGCGCCTGATTTTTATTTTCTTCCCAATAATCAGCATACTGATCCTTTAAACCTCTGGGATCAAGTCCCAGGTAGGAATAATGTGCCCAGAATAGCGGACCTCCGTTAACAGCATCTCCCTGGTGGCTCAACTGAAGTTTATAACCTGCATAGGCAGGAGGATTATTATTAATCTTGCCGTTCTCCGCCCAGCCTTCATGATACACTTCTGCAGGTACGGCATGCGTAGGTGAAGATGCAGCCAGTACATACATGATCAAACATTCATTATAACCGTGTACAGGAAAATTCATTTTCCATTCATTGTTGGGGCTCCAGTGCCAGTATAAAACATTTTGACCGTTGCGGTACCAGTCGAACTCAACTTCTTTCCACAGTTTGTCAATACGTGCGGCTAATGCCCTCTCTTCCGCATTTCCATTTTGAAAATATTGCCTGGCACAAAGCAGCCCCTGAAGCATAAAGGAGGTTTCAACCAAATCTCCCCCATCATCATTCCTGCTAAAAGGTTTTACTTTGCCTGTTTCCCCATTCCACCAATGCGGCCAAACACCATGAAACCGGTCGGCTGTTTCAAGGAAATGAACGATCCTTTCAAACCTTTCTCTTCCCTGTTCTTTTGTAATAAACCCTCTTTCTATACCCACAAGGATTGCCATCACACCAAAGCCTCCGCCACCACTGGTTACCGTGTTTTTATCATTTTGAGGATAGATATTATCAGCATGAAATCTTTCCCTTGCCAACCCACTGTTAGGTTCAGCGCCATCCCAGAAATATTGAAATGTTTGCTGTTGCACGGTGCGAAAAAGAGCGGTATCGGCGACAGAAAGGGTAGTTGTATATCCTGAAGAAGAACCAGCAACCTTTTTACTTGTGTGACAAGCATTTTGAGTAATAAGCAGGAGGAAAAAACTAAAAACGAGAAAATTCTTTTTCATAATTTTCTACTTTAAATATCATAAATAAGGTGCCGAAAATCCCAAGCCAATCATGCCCGCTTTCACCTCAGGGCAACTACTGAATAAATTCCATAATAATCCGCTCCGGTAATTTTCTATCATTACCATAATAGGTCCCTGGTCTATTGCCAGATATGAATCAGAAAACCAGGTTTTATGTAGGGAAAAGGCATCTGTAAACCCATATTCCTTCCAAATCTTATCACCCAAAACATAATAATAAAATTTCAATGCCTGCATAGACTCCCTGGGTGTGTAAGGAAAAGATGACAATGCCGCTGTAGGTGCAATAAAACTTAAATCACTTGCGGGCGAGCTGGCATTATACCCATTTTCAATATCGCTTGCTGTAAGTCCCCATACGGAATCACTGTAACCGAAATAATTTTGAGGATTGGTTTTACAATAGGTATAATTAATAAGCGTATGATTTTTTACTTGTGCGGTATAATCAGCATATAGATCCGTTAACCCGTTTGGATCTACTCCAAGAAAAGAATAATGAGAAAAAAATAATGGCCCTCCCCAGTCGGGGCCAAGTGGCAGGGTGTACCCATAAAATGTTTTGCCGTTTTTCATGCCTCCATTGGAAGCCCAGCCATTATCATAAACCAATTTAGGAATAGCATGAGTTGTTGAAGAAGCCCCAAGAATGTATGTGATCAGGGATTCATTCCAACCTTTTACCGGCAAATTCATATCCCAATTAAAAGTCGGGCTCCAATGCCAGTACAAAACATTTTGATTATTCTGGCGAAACCAATCCCACTCTACTTTGTTTACTATTGAATTAATGTCATTTCTCAGATCCGTTTCTGCAGGTATGTTTCCGGAAAAATATTGCCTTGCAGTAAGCAAACCCTGCACCAGGTAAGAAGTTTCAACGATATCCGCACCATTATCCTTAATGCTAAATGGGATCACTTTCCCCGTTTGCCCATTCATCCAATGGGGATAGGCGCCGTGAAAAGTTTCTGCTGTATTATTTAAAAAAGAAACCATGGTTTGTAATCTGGTTAAACCTTCGCTACGTGTAATAAAATTACGATGGATAGCCGCCACAATAGCCATAATGCCAAAGCCGGTACCTCCAGAAGTATAAATACCAGCATCCGTATTTCTTTCCCTGGCCATTCCGCTAACAGGGTGGGCTAATTTCCAAAAATAATTAAAGGTTCTTCTTTGCACTGAATCCAGCAAAGCATTTTCAGAAATTGCAGGAAATTTCCTGGAGGAATCCAGTTGAGTTACGAACTCTGCATTGGCAGCAGCAGATAAAGATCCCCCGGCCGTTGATTTTATTCCGGAAGATATACTGACATTATATTTTGAAATATAATCAAGCGGTATGGACGGTTTTATTATTACAGTACTATCGCTTTTTTCATAATCGACTAAATATGCAACTTCGGATCCCGACTTATTTTTGAAACTGATCTTATTGCTAAGCGTACTTTTATTGACGGGAGCATTGAATGAAAATTTTATAATGGGATTTACAAGGATATTATAATCTGAAACACCGGCAAGCTGCCCATTTAAATTTACAGATCGTAATAATAATGGTGAAACAGGCTGCACGACCACAGGTTCCGGAGCCGATGATTTTTTGCAACCGCATACCATTCCGGATAGCCAAAAACAAATGATAAATAAAGGAGTAATATTTCTCATATTTATTTCTGTTGAAGAAAAATTAATTTTTCATTATTCCGGGCTAATGCTAACATACTATCTTTTGATGTCCTGATCCATTTTATATCCCTTGTTTGCCCATTGATGCCAGATAATTCCGGTTGAGTAAAAACCTGGCAATTTTTATTTTTATCTATTCTGAACATTGCTGCCGCCTGGGCGTCATAGCGTCCTTCATAAGGAATAACATCAAAAAAATTACCCCCGGCCAACCAGGTTGTTTCTCCGGTAACAAAAGAGGTTAGTTTTTGAAAAGAAAACACAGGGGCCAATTGTAATTTCATCGGTAAATCATTTACAGAGAAATTACCTTTTCCATCTCCATAAAAAATTGCTGAACCCAACCTCTCAGCCATTAACGGTTGAATGGTATCGATCCACCCATAAAAAACATCTTTCATAACAACACCTGCATATTCGGAATAATGCAGGTAATGTTTTTTTAATAAAGGCAGTGACCGTTCTACTTCATCCTTGGCCAAAAAAGGATATTCATTTCCATTTAATGTATACGATAACAATTGATCCATGCTGCCATTCTGATCGTAGTCAGCAACATAAAGACGTACAGGACCATTTTTGCCACTCCAGAATTTGTTATTATAACCCCAATTACCAGCCAGGATATCCACTAGCCCGTCACCATTTACATCGTCCACTACAATCGTTTGCCACAGACCGGTTGACTTGGGTATAGCTGATTTTTTGAACCTGCCTTTTTCATTTATGAAAGTGGTAACAGGCATCCATTCTCCCGCTACCACCAGGTCTTTCCACCCATCATTATTTATATCCGCAAATGCGGAACTTGTGATCATACCAATATTGGAAAGGGATATGATGTTTGAAGTGGCAATACTGAAGTTTGCCTTCCCGTCATTTATCAACAAATAAGAAGTTTGTGGAATGCCGAAGGCTTTAGCATTAGCGAGTACTCCTACAAAAATATCCTGATCGCCATCCTGGTCAAAGTCAGCAACAGAAATGCAGGATTTATTTCGGATTATTGTTGGTAAGGAATTTATTGATTTTGTAAAATGGCCCTTCCCATCATTAAGATATAGCCTGTCCTGCAAATAAATTCCAGAGTTATATTGATTTCCACCACTGGCTACATAGAGATCCGGATGACCGTCGCCATTGGCATCAAAAAAAATGGCATCAACATCTTCATTTGCGGCATCATGATTAAAAACACCTGTGTCAATAGAAATGAACGAACCAGATCTCTGTTGTATCATCAACGTGCCTGCCTGCCCGATTGCTCCGCATGTATATACATCATCAAGACCGTCAGCATTTACATCTGCCACGGCCAATTTGGGTCCGCGGGTTGACAGAGAATGTGGAATCAGGTATTGAACATTATAATCTAAAAAATCATTTTCACGATGAGTCCAATTAAGGTTGATAGAGTTGGAAATATCAGTAAACACTTCAGGCACAGGTATAAAAAAATCTTCCTGTTTAAAAAAACCGGAAGCCTCAATTTTGTTTAAGATAAGCTGTTTATTCGCCGCCACATTTTTTATAAGGTGGAATTTTTGATCAGGCCATACGATAAGTATGCTGTCAATTGCAGTCAACGAGTCGAGACCAAAATGTAGTCGCGGATCTGACGATGATTGAAACCCGCGGGTGAGCATTAATTGCTGGTATTGCATCCGGCGTCTGCCAGATCCATCTGTAGTAAAAAGGTAGGCTTTGGCGCCAACTCCTGATGTGTTTAAACTATCACCCCTAAACGAAATTGATATATAATTTTTTTTTGGGCCTTCATTTTTTAAAATAACAGCGGGCGAATTAATGCAATTGATAACCAGGTCAAGCCTGCCGTCATTATCCAGGTCTGCGTAAGAAGCCCCTGTATAATAACCTTTCATTTTCCCTGTGCCCCAACTATTACTTACATCATTGAAAACTAATTGCCCATCACCCCTAAATAAAAAAGGATGTGAACTTCCATCCGGCATTTTTTCAATGGCCATATCATCAAATTCATCCGTTTGGTTCATTCCTTTTTTTACCTGCAGATCAGAAACAAAGCGAACATAATCCAGGTCAACAGGCCTCTTTACAATACCGCTGGAAACGAAAAGGTCTTTGTTTCCGTCATTGTCAAAATCTGCAAAAAGAGGTGACCAACTCCAGTCTGTGGCAGGGATACCACTAATCAAACTGGTTTCACTAAAGCTTTTACCATTACCATTGTTTTGCTGCAGACTGTTTTTGGAATATTGTTTTTGGTAACCCTGAATTTCCAGTTTGACTTTATAAATATCCGGGTTCTCATCACTACCATAAGTTTTTAACACTTTCTCATCAGGTGGCAGCATATCTACCGTTATAATATCCAGTTGCCCGTCGTTGTTATAATCAGCTACATCATTACCCATACTAAACCGGCTAAAATGCCTGAAATGATCAGCACTGCTTTCGGTGAAAGTACCGTTACCATTGTTGACGTAGTAGTAATCATTTTCATGAAAATCATTCCCTACGTAGATATCATCCCAACCGTCATTATTCAGGTCGGCAAATGCAAGCCCTAATCCATATCCCAGGTTGCTCTGAAAAATTCCGGCTTGTGCTGAAACGTCAGAAAACTTCTTTTCTGGCTTGTTTAAATCATTCCTGTAAAGCCGGTCACCTGCATTGGCATCAAACTTTCTTCTGAAGCTGGTATCTACTATGTTAGCATGGGGCTTTTGTGATTGATTTAAAATATAACAATCCAGGTCACCGTCGTGATCATAATCAAAGAAACCCGACTGCGTTGTATACCCGGAAAAATCCAACCCATATTCTTTAGATAGATCTGTAAAGGTTCCATCCTGGTTATTTATGAATAACGCATTATGCCCTTTCAATCCATAGGTATTGCTAACAGCTGATACATAAATATCAAGGAATCCGTCACTGTTTACGTCTGCCATTGACACACCTGTGCACCAATCTGCGCTACCGGCTACTCCCGCTTTTTCCGTAATGTCTTCGAATACAAAATTTCCTTTGTTTAAATATAGCTTATTGTTCCCTTTACTATTAGCAGTAAAATAAATATCTGGGAGTCCGTCATTATTGATATCACCTGTGGCTACTCCACCACCATTATAATAGTATAAATAGTATAAGATATTAAAGAGTTTCTTTTTTCCCAGTTTATTTTCAAAATGTATATTAGTGACGGAGGGAGAAAGGTTGGTGAAAAGGGGTTGATTATTTTCCCGGCTGCAGGAAATAAAAATGCAAATAAGAAATAAATAAATACAAGCCTTTACCATAATAAAATAAATGTAAAGGGCTGATACGGTTGTTCAGCCCTTTTCTTTATCAAAAAAAATTGACTTTTTTTCTATAATTTACTATTATATAATGCCTGGATCTCTGTTGCCGATAGTGCCTTGCCATATAATCTGAATTGATCCATTTTACCGGTAAAGGCGCTGATCCATGCATCACCAGGTCCGCTTAATCCTGCATGTTTATTCCAACCACTTACCACCAAATTGCTTGCCTTTTTTAAATTAAGTTTCCCAAGGGGCGCACCAGTGTTGTTTTTGAAATCACCCGAAGTTCCGGGAGTAGGAACATTCTGGCCATCAAAATAGACCATTAATTTGGAGGTAGTTTCATCATAGGTAAATGCAATATGATGCCACTGACCATCAAATAAAGGTTTTGTAAAAGACTGATTGGTATACTCAACCCAATGGTCCATTAATGCGAACTTGAAAGTACAGGCGTCCACCTTGGCATGCTCCACTAATAAGAATGCAGAGCTTTCATGCCAGTAATCTTTATCAACCAAAGAAAAATAAAGCTCTGTATTTGGATTTACCGTGTTGTTTACCCACATGGAAATGGTACAGCTTGTAGCTTCTTTAAAATCGTTGGCGCCGGGATATTTGATGGCTTTATCAATTAGTCCTTTAACAGCTTTTCCTGAAACCCCATCAACGGAAGCAAGTGGATTCTCACTTGGGAAGTTGGCCCGGATACTATCTACGGCATTCATCAAAGGGTTTGAAGTGGTGCCATCAAAAGCAACATAGAATTTTAGCGGCCCTCCTGGTATGTTCGTATCCTTTTTATAATCACCCAGCGATGGTCTGTCTAATTTCTTACAACCAATGCCCACCAGGGCTACCAAAGAAATGGACAGAAATAATTTGAATATTTTTTTCATACTTAATTTTTTTAAATTTTACCACTCAGGATTTTGTGTCAATACTCCGCCGGATAAAGTTATGGCCGCCTGCGGAATGGGATAATACCTGGCCCTGTGCGCATATCCTAAACCTCCGAGAACAGACACTGCATCTCCCCATCTCACCAAGTCATAGAACCGTTTGCCTTCCATTGCCAGTTCATAATGTCGTTCATTCTTAATTGCCGTTCGCATTTGCGCCTGGTTGACAAACGGAATGGGCGGAAGAATGGTTCGGGTAGGTCCAAGATTACCGCTTGCCCTGTTTCTTATCAATTCAAGATTCGTGGCAGCAGCAGGACCATTTCCAGATTCGTTTAAAGCTTCGGCCAGCATTAAAATAACTTCGGCATATCTGTAAATCCTATGATTGATCCAGCCTGCACCACCATTATTGTTAAAATAGCCGGTAAATTGTCTCATAGTAGGATCATTACCGGTATATAATTTTTTATTCCAAAAGGGCTGTGCCAGTCCTCCAATTCCATCCGGATTCGTATAGGCTGGAAGGGTAGCTCCGTGTCCTCCTAAGGCAGGCCCCCCATCAAACTGGCCTGAGAATAAAATTGTTTGCTGTTTCCTGGGATCATCAGCAGCAAAAGCATCAACAAGGCTTTGAGTAGGCGCATTCCATCCCCAACCTAAATTCCATTCAATAGGAGCGCCGTTTTGCCGCACCTGTTGCGATGTTCCCCAAAATGTCCCGTTATCAAGAGCACCATTGTTAACCGCATTTTGTCCCACATTTGCATTCATTTCAAAAATGGATTCCGGACCATTTTTCCCTCCGCCTATAGCACTATTCAAAGTCTCTCTCCAATTATCTGAAAAATTTGCATTGAGCGAATATTCTCCGGAAGCAATAACCTCGTTGCACAGGCCAATTACTTTACCCCAATCCTGCCGGAACAAATAGGTTTCCGCCCACATGGTTTTAGCTGCTCCGCTGGTCAATCGTCCTGGAAAAGCGCTTTCGCCAACGGCATTATTCCAATTTATGGGTAATAAAACAGACGCTGCCTGTAAATTAGAATCAATAAATGCATAGAGAGTGGCAACCGGTGATTTCTCTTTAATACCATCCCTGGGATTAACGATGCGGAAATTGATCAGGGGTACCTGGCCATATGTTTTCACCAATTCCCAATAAGCATAAGCCCTGAAAAATAATGCTTCACCTATATTCCGTAGTGAAGAAGGATCGGTAACTTTTAATGAATCCGCTAAATAGAGAGCTTCATTGGTTGCATTGATCATTGCATAATGATCATCCCAGTAGCTGTTAGGGGCCCAGTCATCTTTTGAATACTGATAGGTATCAAATTCTGTAACCACTTCTTTACCGTCGTTGGCATCACTACCTTTTTGTGCATCATCATCCCGGATGCTGTGAAAGTCGATCCAGGGTAAAGTAGAGAAACCGGCATAGCTTCTCAGGATATTATACATGCCCAATATCTGCGCTTCCAATGCTCCCTGGTTAAGATCATCCAAAGTAGCAGTAAGCGGTTTTCTATCTAAAAATTTTTTACAGCCCAATCCTGAAAAAAGCATTGGGATCAATACGAGTAAGCCCCAAAATAATTTTTTATTTGTTTTCATGCCAATTAGTTTAGTAGTTAAAAAGTTACATTCAGGCCAAAGGTGGTAACCATAGGTATAGCGCCACCTGCATTATCATAGCCAAATGCTGTTGCATCTCCACCATATTCACTGGTGTAACCATAATTATTTTTCCAGGTTTTCAGGTTTTGGGCATTTACAAAAACCCGCAGATTTTGGATCCTATACCTTGATATGAGGTTTTTGCTGAAATCATAGCCAAGCTGAATATTTCTAATCCGGAAATAACTTCCATCTTCAATATTATAAGATGAACCGTTGTAGTTAAACCGATCACCCTGTCCTACTATGGGCACCCAATTAGAAGTGCCGGGACCATGCCATCTGTCAATCTTGTCGCCGGAATAATTTACACGCTGAAAAGGTGATTCCAGTGAACCCCAGGTCCGGAATATTTGGTTGCCATATACTCCGGCAACATCAATTCCAAGGCTTAATCCTTTATATCCCAGTGTAACGGAACCTCCGTAAGTAAAATCAGGAGTGGGATTTCCAATCATCGTTTTATCATCGGCTGTAATCAGGCCATCAGGTCCTTTTCCATCAGGTCCGTTTATATCTTTAAATTTAAAATCTCCGGGGCGGTAAGCTCCAATGGAAGAAGCAACAGGAGAGGATAAAATATCTGCATAACTCTGATAAATGCCCTCAACAACATAGCCATAGAAATAACCTATAGGCAATCCTGGTGTCGTTCTGCTTTCCGCGGAACCATTGTTTTGAAATCTGCGGGATAAAACTCCTGTGGGAAGTTCTGAACTTAGACTTTTTACTTTGTTATCAATAAAAGTGATATTTCCTGAAACCGACAAAGTCAGATCTCTCGAAATATTTTGATTCCATGTGGCTGAAAATTCCTCACCCCAGTTTCTGATACTTCCGCCATTTACCAATTTGTTTTTCAACCCTAATGGAGACCTGTCCACATAAGTCATCAGGTCATTGGTGGTTTTATTAAAATAATTGGCTTCAAAATGCAATTTGTTTTTAAATGCGCTTAATTCTATTCCAATTTCCCAGGCTTCCACAGTTTCCCATTTTAAATCCGGATTAGGAAGGTATTCTCTGTCAGCGGCTGATAATACAGTGGTGCCAAATACAGCGTTTGTCCCTGTATTTAACCTGGGATAAAAAGGATAATCAAGCGGGGAACCATCCAGCCTTGAAGCAGTTTGGTTACCCAATACCCCAACTGATCCTTTTAGTTTAAGAAAGTCAACATAATTCTGAGTTTCCATAAAAGCTTCCCTGGTTATATCCCATGCAGCTCCTACAGCCCAGAACTGTTGATTGCGATTATTTGGAGGGAGACGTGAGGATGCATCATCCCTGAATGAAGCATTTAAAAAATATTTGTTCTGATAATTATATAATATCCTGCCCAGGTAGGAAACGGTTGCATACTCGCTCTGGCCTGAACTGGCAGAAGTATTCGAAGGATCCTGGAAACCATTGTTTATATACCAAAACCTTGGATCATTTGGAATAGGAAGGGCGGTAGAGCCACTGGCTTGTCCTGCTCTGCCTGACCTGTTAAAATTGCTGAAATAGTAAGTGGTAAAACCCCCGGTTGCTGTTATACCATGGTCACCAAATTTTTTCTTATAAGTTAACACATGATCTTGCTGAAATTTTCTATATGTATTATCATCTTCCTGTACCCTTGTATTTTGACTGTATAAATAGGGTTCATCTGTTTTGGGATTGTAGGCATAATAAAGAGGAGTGTACTGACGCCTGTTCACTGTGCTTATATCAGCATAGGCAGTAGACCGGAATGTAAAATCTTTTAGAAAATTTATTTCTGCAAATACACTTCCAACGGTGCGGTATTCAATATTTTTTGTTTTATTCCATTCATTTTCCAATTGAACCAATGGATTAATAACCCCGGATGATTGGAGACCCACATCTAAACCAGAATATAGATCCATATTTAAACTATCAGTCCCATAAGGGTTTTTTACAAGAAATCTTTTGGTACCAGCAGATACCTGGGGAATAACCTTTCTGGCTGCATCCAAAACCCAGGTAGCATCATATGGATTCTCCTGTCTTGTTGCATTCAGATTTACTCCCAGCTTTATTGATTTACTCACTTTAAATTCATCACTAAGTGATATAATTAGTCTTTCTAATTTTTCATGTCGGATGATACCTTCATCTGAGGTATACCCCAATCCGAAATTGAACCGGTTTTTCTCGCTGCTGGCAGATACACTCAAATTGTTATTACTGAATTTACCGGTGCGGGTTACCGCATCAATCCAATCGGTATTTGCTGTTAAGCCAGTATAATCGTAAGGGTCGGTTGTAGGACCTGTTATATCATTTGCTCTCTCCTCTGCAAACAACAACTTGAATTCTTCCGCATTGGCGAGTTTGATCTTATCAACTAATTTTTTAAATCCATAGCTCGTATTAAAATTAACAATCGTCTGGCCAGCTCTTGCTCTTTTAGTGGTAATAGCAATTACTCCTGTTGCTCCCTTTACACCAAAAATGGCAAGTGATGAGGGATCTTTTAATATCTCAATTGATTCAATATCGTTCGGATTTATATAATCTATGTTATCATTGAATATTCCATCTACAACATACAATGGATTTACCTGCCCAATACTTACTGTACCGCGGATACGGATATCCGGTTTAGCACCCGGTGTTCCGTTATTTACAACAGATAATCCAGCAACCTTTCCCTGCAAGGAGGCAATAGGATTTGTATTTGGTTTATCCGCTACTTCTTTTCCTGATATTTTTACTATAGAGCCTGTCAGGTCTCTTTTATTTGCCGTACCATATCCAATAACCACTACCTGGTCAATCAGTTTGGTAGAAACTGCCAGGGAAATATTAATGGAAGTTCTTCCTGCCAGCGCAATTTCCTGTTCATCATAACCAACTGACGAAATAAGTAAAGTCACATTTGTATTAGGCACTGTCAATGTAAAATTTCCCTCGCCATTCGTGGTAGTACCTGTAGTGGTTCCTTTTACCTGAACAGAAACGCCGGCCAGGGGAATTCCCCCTTCCCCGGTTATCTTACCACGAACCACTTCTTCAGGAGGGGTATTGTCTGCCGGAACTTCTTTAATGATGATCAGGTTATTTTCCATTACCTGGTATAACAGTTTTGTTTTGAAAAACAGCAGACTCAATACTTCCTTTATAGGAGCATCAGTAACTGTAAGAGAAATTTTTTCCCTGATATCTTTCAGGTCATTATTATACAGGAATCTGTATTGTGTTTGCTCCTCAATGGAACGAAGAACTCCACCAATCTCTGTTTTCTTTACACGCAAACTAACCCTGTCCTGCCCAAATCCATTGGCAGCAACATTGAGTGTAAAAAACAGAATCAACAAAATGGTGAGTTTCATAACAAGCAGAACTTTTGTTTGTAGCGGCTTCTCTTCAACCGTCTGGAAACATTTCATATTTTTGGCAATTAGGGGGTTAAAAAATCCAACTGTGACTTGTTGGTCTTTATTAGTTAGCCTTCTTTTTTTGCGGAGAATGTTACAGCATTCTCCGTTTTTCGTTTTATCCCGGATGTAGATTATTCAGATGATGCAACATATATTTCATGACCTTCTATTTTATAATTAAACAAAATTGTTTGCTTTAAATAGTTGAATGCCTGATCTACTGTTTCTTTTTCAAAAGACCCATTAAAATTCAATTTCTTCACTTTGTCATCCTTAAAAATGATATTCACATTATACCATCTTTCCAGTTTCTTTGCGAGTTCCTCAAAATTATCTCTGCGAAATTCGAGTCGGCTGTAGAGCCAGGCTGTTTCAAACCGTGCACTGTCAGTTTTGGTGCTGTCTATATGCGTGATGGTGAATAACGAAGTGTTTACCTCTCCTGCGAAAGATTTCCTCTCTTCAGACAATCTTAGTGATGGGTTTGCTGCTTGTTTAGAAACAATGAGCTTTTGATTGGGTGCCATATAGATGGCCTTACTCAGTGAATCTTCATGTCTAAACACCTGGACCACGCCTTTATACAATGTAGTTTCTACATTCTTATCATCAGGATAAGATTTTACATTGAATTCAGTTCCCAACACCCATATATCAATGCCGGAAGTATGAACAATAAAAGGCCGGTTCGGTTGTTTTACTACGTCAAAAAAAGCTTCACCCTCTAAGCTTACTTCACGGGTTGATCCGCTGAAATCATTATCATAAGATAATTTGGAACCGGCGTTTAGCCATACCGTAGTTCCATCATGAAGTAAGGAGCGGGTTCTGGTTCCATTTTGAGTAATGATTTTCTCTGAACCGGGCTTTTGCGATTCCGACACGGAAGTTCCAATTCCTTTCCATAACCAACCTACCAGCACAAGGGCGGCTAAAATTCCTGTTGCAAAATAAATTCTTCTGCTTTTCCGGTTTCTTTTCCTCGGGAATATATTGTCTTCCTCCATTTCTTCGATGGCTGCACGGCTGATGATTCGGGAAACCGACTTATTTGCATCAAAATTATCTTCGACCGTATTATTATTTTGTTTTTCTTTCCAAATCCTGACCAGGAGATCATATTGCTGTTGGAGAAGCGCATCGTGCCTTAATAACTCAGCGAGCTCCTCCTGTTCCTCAGAAGAGGCTTCGCCACTTAGAGATCTGGCAATGAGATACCATATGTGATCAGGAGTTTCCAGGCAGTAAACAGTTGTTGTAACCTTTAAGACAGCTAAAAAGGACACTTCTACTAAGCGATATTCAAGTTTTTTTAAACTTCTTTATTTAACTCAACCGGGGGAAAATATTTGGTTGATTTTGCCGGGTTGTTAATCCGAAGCGCCGTACAAATTTTTCTGACGGCAATAGCCATTTGTACATCAATTGTATTGACGGATATGTTGAGGATATCTGCTACTTCTTTATACCGAAGTCCGTCTTCCCTCACCAACTTGAATATCATTTTGCAACGAGGGGGCAGATCTTCTATGGCATGCTGCATATTGGTCATCATTTCAGAAGTGATCATAATATTATAAGGATCCGGGGCAAATTCATCTATAACAGTATCCAGGTAATCAAAAGGCGCTGCAATTAATTCCCTTGCCTTTTGTGATAAAGAATTCAATGACCTGTTCTTAACAGCTACATACAAGTAAACCGTTATATTTTCAATACCGGTTATCTGGCTGCGATTTGACCATAACCTGACGAATACATCTTCAACTACCTCTTCTGCTATTTCTTTGGATCGTACGAGAGAAACCGAGAAATGAACCAGCTTTTTTCCGAAATGTAAATAAAGTTGGGTAAAGGCCATTTCATTTCCACTGGCCACAGTTTTTTGCAGTTCTTTTAACTGAATGTTGGTATGATTGTTATCGGCAGGCAATCAGAGCATTTTTTTTTCAAGCAGTGAACTAAGGTAAAATAAATATTCAAAAGTAGAGTAGGTTTTTTCTTTTTAAATATGCTGCCGCCTTTTTTATCTGAAATATTTGAAGCTAATTAAAGGGATTATACTTCATTAATTAGAAATGATACGATATTACTTTGTATTAAAAAAACTCATAACCCATATCAAACTATATTTCTTACTAAGATAATTTGAAGTGAATTTTGGAAACTAATAATAATTACCATTGCAGGTCGGTAATTGACTTACCGGGTTCAAGATAAATGCCTTTAAGACCAGTCATTTCGGCTCCCTTTACATTATTTAATGAATCATCAACAAATACTGTTTCGGCAGGATCAATATTACTTTGCTCAATTACAAACCGAAAGGCTGCCGCATCTGGTTTGCGTAGTTTGATCAGGTGAGAATACCATGCTTTTTCAAATATATCATCAAAACTTGCGGCATACACTTTTTTATATTTGTCCTGGAATGCGGTATGGTGAATTCCGTTCGTATTGCTGAAAAGAAAAAGGCGATAATCCTTTTTCAAATCATTTAATAAATTTATTCTTTCAGGCGGATAATCTAAGAGCAATGCATTCCATGCTTCTGTTACAATTTCATCCGAAACAGGGGTTGCAATTAATTTTCTTACTTCACCGATAAATGCTTCATCACTGATTTTCCCTTCTTCATAATCCTTAAAGAAGGAATCGGCATGCCCAAGTGCAAACAATTCGTCAATATGCCCGATACCTAAATTTTTATACGCCAGCGTAGTCTTTGTGATCTCAATGGGAAGGATCACTCCCCCGAGGTCAAAAATTATATTCTTTATTCCGCTCAGCATCGTTGTATTTTTATTTTAAATATTTCCTTATTATTTCGCCCTGATCTATTTCCTCTCTCAAGATTAAGTTTTATTTCAACAATATTCGGTTACTGTTTTTTTGTTTCTGCTTCCAACTTTATTAATCCTTTGCTAATATCAGGATTACTCATAAATAATTTCCACAGTAACCCGCTTCTGTAATTTTCAATCATCACTACCATGGGGGCCTGGTTCAGTCCCATATAAATTTCAGAACACCAGTTTTCTGAAAGATTAAATGCATCTCTGAATCCATACTCACCCCATAAAAATTTTCCATAATTGAAATAATAATTTTTCAGCGCTTTCATCGATTCCTCTGGCGTATACGGAAATGAACTGATGGCGCCAGTGGGAGCTATCTTTCCCCGGTCCTGCCGCTGTACTGGTTCATCTGCCGAATAGCGAAAGGGACCATCGCTTGCGGTTAATCCCCAGCAACTGTCACCATAGCCCGCATACTGATTTGGATTTTGCAGACAGTAGCGATAATTGATCAACGCTATATTTTTATTATTGGTAAAATAGTTGGTGTACTTATCAGTAATCAGATGCGGATCAAAACCCAGGTAGGAATAATGCGTAAAAAACAGAGGCCCTCCATTAGAAACACCCACATCCAGTTTTATATCAAAATAGGTTTTCCCATTTGTATAATCTGAACCATCGTCTGTTCCTCCCCAATTTTTACGGTATTGTTTTGCAAAATCATCCTGGCTTGCCCAGCCACTATAATAAAATGAAGCAGGTACGGGGTGAGTAGGAGAAGAAAGTGCCAGCAAATAGGTCGCCATGGTTTCGTTCCACCCTATCAAGCGGTGATTAACAATCCAACCTTTATCGGGAGACCAATGCCAGTACAGGAACTTACTACCGGGATTCTGTTTATACCAATCCCATTCAATCCGGTGCCAGATTTTTGTGATCTTATCTCTTATGGTTTTTTCTGCTAAATTATTTTGATCAAAATATGCTTTTGCCGCTAACAATCCCTGCACCAGAAAAGATGTTTCAACCAGGTCGCCCCCATTATCGCGGCTTCCAAAAAAGGGTTCCACTTTACCAGTTGGCCCATCGATAAAGTGCGGAAAAGCGCCGTGAAATGTTTGAGCTTTTTCCAAAAAATTTAAAATTTTTGTAAATCGTTCCACCGCCATTTCTCTTGAAATAAATTTTCTTTCCGTACCAGCCACCAAAGCCATCATACCAAAACCGGATGCACCAGTGGCCACCATATTCCTGCGACCCATGATATTTTCTTTTGCCAGGCCGCTGATCTTTTCTGCCCCTTCCCAATAATACCGAAAACAAGCTTCCTGTACCATGGATAGCAATTCATCATCAGACATAGTTCTTGTTTGCACAAAAGCAGGCCGGGATGAATTTGTTTCAATATAATCCGGGTCAAGAAAAGATATTTTATATTGATAGGCTACTCCTGTAAGCCCGGTATAATCTGCAAAACGATTTAAAGTTGCCGATTGAATTCCTACTGGCAAAAACTTTCCCCCGCTTTCAGAACGATAAATTTTAATGAACTTAATAGCAGTATCAGAAACAGGTTTCCACTGAATATCTACATGTTTTGCATATCCGATCAAGGATTGTATAGCTGGTACAGCTTTTATTAATGATTTATTTTCGGATGAAGTAAATTCAATGTCATCAATATAAATTGTATGTTTTTTTCCATCTTCATTTTTTTGAGAAAAGACAACCGCAATGGTATTTTCAGGGTTCGAAAAATCCATTCCTGAAAACTGATCAACCGGAATCAAAATATGGTTCCAGGAATTAATATTGACTCCTTCTATAAAACTTTTTCTGGAAAGAGTACTATCTCTTTTCATCAACTGGACAACAGGCAGCTCATTGGAACTTGTTTTGTCAGAGGCTACATTTAACCAAAAGGAAAGAAACTTTGCCGTTTTAAAATGGTCCTGCCCCCTGACTTGTTGTTTAAAAACCGATGCCTGCCATTTTCCTTTTTTCCCATTTACAAATTCCAATTGCAGTGCGTTGCCCGGGGTATGAAAAGTCAGTTCGCTTACGGGCATCTTCTTATTAACGTGATTGACCGAAGAGGGTGGCTGGAATTTGACAGTACTATAAAAATAATTTCCGGCCATCCGGCTATTTGTGAAAAAGATATAATCATAAGGCTGCTCCTGAGCTTGAACAACAAGCGAGAGAAGCAAGCTATATACCAGTAATTTTTTCTTCATCTTATTTTTCCCAATTATCATTAAGGTACAGGGTCATACCCGCTTCCGCCCCAGGGATGGCACTTTCCGATCCTTTTTATAGTAAGCCATATCCCTTTCAATAAACCATATTTTTTAAAAGCCTCCAGGGCATAATGAGAACAAGTTGGTTGGTATCTGCATTTCGGTCCTATCCACGGCGAAATGACCAATTGGTAAATTTTTATCAGCAAAATAAAGGGTAATCCCAGTATATGGAGGATCGTTTTCAATTTTTTTTATCATTAATATCAACCAGTCTTCCCAATGCTATCCGCAAACTTTTAAATATTTCATCATAAACCGGAAGTTCCTTACCGGTATATATGAAGAAAACATTCATCATCCTGTTTTGTTCCTGCAATTTATCCTGCAAAATTTCTTTTTGAACTCTGTATGCTTCCTTTGTCAGCCTCTTAATCCTGTTTCGGCCCACAGCCGTTTTAAAGATCCGGCTGCTTGCACCAAAACCAGCTTGCAATGAAATATCAGAAAAAGAATGGTAAGAATAAAAAACACGAAAAGAAGAGCAGGTAAACCGTTGACCGCTTTTAAACAATTGCTCGGTTTGCTTGCGACTCTTCAATCTTTCCTTTTTCCCCAAAGTATGCTGCTTAGCCACTAATGACAGTTTTTAAACAATTTAGTGGGAAAAAAATAGCCCCTGGTTATTGGGGCTAAAATTATATATATGATCTTCGAAAGCCCCCGGGAGCCAAAGAAGGATCACAAGATTTACTTTAATTTTCTCTCATCAGAAACTGACAATTTCTTACGGCCTTTGGCTCGGCGACTTGCCAATACTTTACGACCGTTAGCAGTTGCCATACGCTTACGAAAACCATGAACGGTTTTGCGGCGCTTACGATGAGGTTGGAATGTACGTTTCATAATTTTTTTTCTTTTTCACTTTTTTGAAATGTGTGCCGGGAGAACGGCTTGGTTTTCAAATTTCAAGTTCTGCCTGAATGAAGGGGTTACCATAACCCGATTCTGCCCAGGCGGGATGAAAGGACGGCAAAGTTAAGGGAAAGCAATCAGGAGTAAGAGCAGGAAGAAAAGATTTTTAAAAAATTGACTTTACAGGAACAGCGGCCCAGACTATTTAGTTAAGATCAATATGTTCTGATTTAACTGTTTCACCAAAAAAAATACTTGCATGATTGTCAAAATCCTCAGCGGAATCGGTTGTAATAAAAGTCCGTCGCCCATTCTTGCTGCATTTTTTTTCAATTTCGGAATGCCGGTTTAAATAATCTTCAAGGCTTTCTGCTACAATTGCTCCCTGGGATAGCAGCTTTACGCCAATGGGCAAATATTCCTGTATTTTTTCTTTGAGCAGAGGATAATGAGTACACGCCAACATTAACACATCAATATCTTGTCCTTTTTCAAATATGCTTTTTAAATTATTTTTTACAAAATAATCAGCTCCGGGATTTTTGTGTTCATTATTCTCAATAAGTGGCACCCACATAGGGCAGGCTTCCTGGTACACCCTTAAAGCAGGGAAAAATTTTGCGATCTCAACCGGGTAAGAATCAGATGCTACCGTTCCATTTGTAGCAAGAATACCTACAGCCTTTGTTTCTGAAAAATTTCCAATGATTTCGGTGGTAGGCCTGATTACTCCCAGAACTTTTTTGTTTGGTGCTATAACGGGCAAATCCTTTTGCTGAATGGTTCGTAATGCTTTTGCGGATGCGGTATTACATGCCAGAATAACAAGCGAACATCCCTGTTCAAAAAACCATTGTACACACTGGAGGGTATAATGGTAAACAGTTTCAAATGATCGATTGCCATAAGGTGCTCGGGCATTATCACCTAGATAGATATAATCGTATTGAGGAAGCTTATTGATTATTTCTTTTAAAACCGTAAGGCCGCCATAGCCAGAATCAAAGACCCCAATAGGACTTGCTTTTTGCATAAGACAAAAATAAGAACAGGTTTATAGAATAGAATTTTATTATTTGATGAGTAGCAACCAGGATAAAAAAGCAAAAGCTGCATCCATTATCCTGATGCAGCTTTCGAGTATCTTAATAAATGATATCGTTGGTATTTATCTTGCCCCTGCAGGTGGTTTATATCCGGGTAATAACTGAGGAGGTACTGTAACATTTAATTTTTTGGCCACAGCTTGTAAAAGATTATCGGTATCAGGAGCTACAATTATCGACTCCCGTGATACATACATACGTATATCCCTTTTCTTTTGCAACAGCGTTTATAGCATCCTGTATTTTTTTCATAACCGGTGCCAGGAGCTGGCTTTGTTTATTTTGAATAGCTTCCTGAGCTATCTGTTGCCAGTTTTGTAAAGTTTGCACTAATTGGCCCAATTCTTTGCCTATTTGCTCTTTTACTGCTGCAGGAGCAGGATGTAAACTATCCCGATAAATACTGTCCTTGTAAGTATAGGTGGCAGAAGGGAACTATATTCTTTACCAACTGTATCTTCCTGGTATAAGCGTACAAGGGAGTCAATTTTTGCTGCTTCCGGCATCAGGTATAAAATAGTCTCTGCATCAATATAGCCAATTTTGGTCTGTGCCATTAATGCCGCTTCCTGCGAAAAGTAATCCGGCTATTACTGCAAGCATTTTCAATTTTTTCATCTTTTGTGTTTGTTTTGTTATTCTCCCCAAGCAAGGGTGTTTTTTGATATATTTTTTAAAGAGCAGTTTTACAAAAAATAAGTTGCCTGTTTTATTTTCTTTAACATATTAAACCCAAAGCCTCTATGCACTCAATACATAAAAATTAAAAAACCATTTCTTTAATTCCTGACTCCTAATTCCTTTAAAACATCCTCACTCTTGTCCAGTTTTGGGTCGGCAAATATAATGGTAATTCCTTCACTTTTATCCAGCACAAAATCATAACCTCGTTGTGTTGAAATTTTCTGAACTGCGTTGTAAACCTTATCCTGAATGGGTTTTATCAGTTCCTGCCTTTTTTTAAACAGATCACCTTCAAAACCAAAGCGTTGACGCTGAAGATCCCGAAGTTCTTTTTCTTTTAGAAAAAGCTGGTCCTCCCTCTTTTTCTTCAGATCATCACTTAGCATTACCTGCTCTGCTTCATAATCCTTGTACATTTTGTCCAGGCTGCCTTGTTTGGAATCAATATCCTTTTGCCAGTCTGCGGCGATAGCATCCAGTTGTTTTTGCGCCTGTGTATAATCCGGCATTTTGTCCAGAATATAACGGGTGTCAATAATTGCATATTTCTGAGCCTGTCCCGCCATGGATATACAAACAAAGACAACAAGCTGCCAGTATTAATTTTTTCATTACTAATAAATTTATGTTCTAAAGATGGTTGTTCCTGTTTAATAGTTGCAGAATTCATTCCGGCTGGCATTGCTGTTTATTCCGGTTCAAAACCAAGCATAAAGGTAAATCTGGATGCATTCTTTAAACCACCGCCCGGTTGAATACGGTCAATTCCAATACCATAATCAAATCCCAGCAAACCAAACATTGGCAGGAAGAAACGCATACCTACACCTGCGCTGCGACGCAGACGGAAAGGATTATAATTCTTTGAAATCATACCAGCCATTTGCTGCTTCAAAAAATGCAAGTCCATAAATAGTACTTCCCGGATTAGTAACAAGAGGATAACGCATTTCCAACTGGTATTTATTGAAAATGGTAAAGAACCTTGATGCATTCTGCTGGTCAGGATTGATAGTATGGATCAGAAGTTTGGTATACAGGATAACCACGATGTGCAATGATATCATAACCTAACAAGCCATAGTTATTAGTAAGACCTGCATCACCCACCTGGAATCGTTCGAATGGTGAATAATCCAGTTTGCTATTGTAACGGCCCATAAAACCATACTTCGCAGCCATCTTCATCACAAACTGCCTGTTCTTCTCGGCGCCTCCAGGTTTACCGATAGGCACATACCATTCAGCATTGAAACGCCATTTATGATACTCAGGATTTTTATATGGATTTGTTGAATTAACCAGATCAGGATTAAATAAGGTATAAGGTGGTGTAAACTGTACACTCGCTGAAAAGCTTGATCCACTTCGTGGGAAAATTGGATCAAACACAGATGAACGCTGCAATGCAAGTCTTCAGACTGAAATTATTTGACGTGCCATCCTTGATTCCTTCAAAGATGGGATAGTTCCGCATCTTATACTGCGTAAAATTTAAAGAATACACAAGGCTGAAATAATCATCAGGCCATTTCAATTGTTTACCCAATGAAACTGAAAAACCATTTACTTTTAAATAATTGGTATCAGATCTTGCATTGTCTATTCGACCGGTAAATGGATCAAATGCATTTGAATACTTACTGTTGTTATAAGCCAAGCGTCAATGAATTTCTTTTCTTACCACCCAGCCACGGTTCTGTAAAAGAGAAATTGTAAGAGCGGAAAGCTTTACCATTTGATTGAACACGAAGGCTCAGTTTCTGTCCATCACCTGTAGGTAATGGATCCCAGGCTTGTTTCTTCCAGATATTTCTTATTGAAAAATTATTGAAGGTAACACCCAGTGTACCCGTTAACCCGATACCACCACCCCAACCGGCAGACAACTCCAGCTGATCAGATGATTTTTCTTCTACCTTCCAGTTGATATCAACTGTACCATCATCCGGGTTGGGAACCACACCCGGATTGATTGTTTCCTGGTTAAAATATTGCAGATTGCCCAGCTCACGGGTAGAACGGATTAGATCAGTACGGCTAAATAAGTTCACCCGGCAAGGTTCTTAATTCACGGCGTATTACATGGTCTTTTGTTCTTTCATTACCGGCAATAGTTACATTTTTTATGCGGGCCTGCGGTCCTTCGGTTATTCTTATCTCATGATCAATAGTATCATTGTAAACAGCAGTTTCTACCGGCTCTACGCGGAAGAATAAATATCCATCATCCATATAATAGCCGCTGATATCACCACCGTCCTGCGACATTTCCTTACCCAGCCTTTTATTCAGTATTTCAATATTGTATACATCGCCTTTTGTAATTCCCAATACCACATTTAAAAGGGAATCAGGATACTTCGCATTTCCTTTCCAGGTAATGTTTCCAAAATAATATTTTCTGCCTTCCTCAACTTTTATATCAACATATAATTTATTGCCCCTGGAAACCTGGGTATCTTCTACAATTTGCGCATCGCGGTACCCCTGCGAATTATAATACTGCAATACTTTGGCTTTATCTTCCTCATATTTTACAGGATTAAATTTGGCTGAACTGAAAAGTTTGAACCGAAAGTAAGGATCAAGAACTTCTTTTGTTTTGCTGAGAGAAAGAAAGCCCCAGTCTTTCATATATTCCTTAAAGCTTGGTTTTTCTGTTGTGCCATAAGGGCTTTCATATTTCGAAGGGAACAAGGTGAACTTGCTCATTTCCTTTGTACCCTTCATTTGCTTTTTCAACTTCAGATCGGATAATTTTTCATTCTCGAAAAAATTAACTTCATCGATACGTACTTTTTTCCCTTTGTCTACATAAATCGTTAATGCATTTGAATTGGCATACGATGGATCCGGTTTTTCTTCCATTCTCACCGTAATATTTTGAAATCCTTTATCGCGGATAAAATTTGGTAGTAACCTCATCGATATTCCGCCGCATATTTTCTGTAATGAGCGTTTGCTTGGTGAGGCCGATTTTTCCCTGAAGGTCTTCCGCCTCAGATTTTTTAATACCTATGAATTTGAAATTGCCCAGCCGGGGTCTTTCTTCAACATGAATCTCTATGCTGACCCTGTCATCCTGAATGCTGGTAACATAAATCTGAACATTAGAAAAAAGTTTCTGACGCCACATATTGGCAATAGCTTTTGCGAAAATATCGCTGCCCGGATGAGTAAATTTATCGCCCACCTGCAAGCCCGAAATAGATAATACTATGGCAGTATCCAAATGGTTGATGCCCGTAATAGAAACATCTGCAATTGTGTATTCCCTTGGAATTCTTGCATTTTCCCATTCCAGTAGCTTGGGATCTACAGATGTGGTGGTAGTATCGTCCTGTGCCTGCAAGATAATTGCAGATGTTATTGTAAAGACCAATAAAAAACAAAGCCGCAAAGTTCCGTGTAAAAAATTCCGGGAAGGAAACCCTCCAAAGAAACTTTTAATATCAAAGGAATTATTTTTAGCACTATTGTTCTGATAGAAAATCGTTGCATGGTTGTTTGTTCAAGCAGTCTTGTTTCATCTGCCGGAAGCGAAATGAATGCAATTAGCTTGTTGTCTGAATTTTATAAAAAACCGCCAAACTTTTGTTGCGGCGGCAAATTAACGGTAAATATCGAAAGTGTTTGTTAAAAGAGACTTGTCAAAAAAGTCGCCGAGATCACGTTATTCAAACCCTTCTTTCATTTACTATTTATACTTTTCCCAATTAAAAAAATTATTTGAATTCCTTACCAATTATCATATATCTGCTCGAATTATTTTCCATCCGATCCATTGGCCAACTGCTCCCCTGTTTTTCCAAATCTTCTTTCCCGTCCCTGGTAATCCAGAATAGCTTCATACAGATTTTCTTTCCTGAAATCAGGCCAGCGACATTCGTAAAATACAATTCAGCATAAGCTAATTGGTACAACAAAAAATTACTGATCCTGAATTCACCACTAGTCCTGATCATTAGTTCAGGATCCGGAAACTCACTGGTGCAAAGAAATCGTTGCAAGGTATCCTGGTCGATAGCTTCCACATTTAACCGGCCTTGCTTTACTTCAAAAGCTATATTCTTGACAGCATTTAATAATTCCCACCGGCCGCTATAGCTTAGGGCCATTATCAGGTTAAGTCCCGTATTCTCTTTGGTAATATCCAGTGCTTCATTTAGTTCCTGCCGTGCATATTCGGGCAACATGGTCATGTCGCCAATTACATGCAGCTTAATATTGTTTTTATGAAGACTTTCCACTTCCTTGCGGATAGTACTTACCAAAAGTTCCATCAGGCCTATCACCTCATACTCTGGTCGGTCCCAGTTTTCCGTAGAAAAAGCATAAAGGGTAAGGATATTCAATCCCCAGTTCAGCGCAACCTTCCACAATATTCCGTACGCTTTCCACTCCATGAAAATGCCCGTAAAGTCTGTCCTGGCCCTGCTCCTTAGCCCAGCGACCATTGCCATCCATAATGATGGCAATATGGCGTGGCAAATGGTTCTTTATCAATTTTTTGCAAAATTGCTGACATATAAGGCTTATCCCCGGGAACGTTTAAACAGGGGGAGCAAAGGTATCTGATTTGAAGGGATTCAGTGAAATCAGGCTATCTAAATTATTAAACAAAAAAGAATGCTAATCAGCGGTTGGGCATTTATAAGACTGAAGATTGAAGGTAAGATGGATCATTGCCGTAATAAACTGGTCTTTTTGCTTACTATTTCCCCGCTGCCGTCCCGGAATTCCAATAGGCTCACCCATCTCATAAGAACGATCACTTAATAAATAAGACTGAGACGGACTATTATCAGCATTTGGCGGAAAAACAGAAGGATCAACATATGTTTTGCTTACATCGTCAAGGTAATCAGTATTGGTATATCGGTGCAATACTTCAAAACCGATATTGAAACGCTCATTAAGAGAATATTTTATTCCAGCACCAAAGGGGATGCTGATACCCATAGTACTATACTGTTTGCGATCGGGGTATAGGGTAGCTGCCCTGTCCTTCCGTACCGATGGGCGAAGAAAAATCTTTTCATTATCCAGATAAAGCATAAGGATCATAACTAAAAGCACCTACTCCCAAAGTAACATATGGAGTAAAATTAAAACCCGGCTCACCTGGCATAAACCGAAAAAAATTAAAATCGCCCTGTAATGCCAGTTCCCAAACATTACTATTAAAACTAAGATTGCGGCGATACATATATTCATTATCCGTATTATAAATATCAGAATAACCAATACGGGCATAGGAAGCACCGATGCGGGCTGATATATAATTGCTGAAATTTTTCCGGAAAAAAAATGTAGCGGCCATTTTAGGCCGGTTGAGATTCGCACGGGTATTCAGGTCGCCAAAATAATGGGCGGCTCCCAGTCCAATACCAAATTCACCTTCCTGAACGATGGCATCCTGTGCCAAAATGCCTCCTGAAAACAAAGTCATAACCAAGCCTATTACTAAAACAAAAATCTTTTTCATCTTATACATTTGATTTAAAACCGCCAGATGGATCTTATCAGATCAATTTGATCATTCTACCTGTTAATAAATAATAGCAAGGCCGGTTTATCATATCCTGGTGGGAGTCGGGTGAATTAATAACGCCAAAATAGTAATTTTCTTTTATCTCATTGGTTTATTTTAGAGGATTTCCCATAATCCCCTGGAAAAGATAGCTGAGAATTAACAGTGTATCAGAAAAGCAATTCTTCATCATTCTTTAAAAAGAAATTTTACCAGGTATTCCCTTTTAGACAAAACCTCTGTAAACGCTTATGCAAATAGGCAGATAATTATAATTGAGGTAGAAGTTTTAATTTCTTTTATCAAGTCCCCAGGTAAGCTTATTATGAAGTGTTTGCAGAAAGCTATTTTCGCTCAGACGGAGCAGGCTGATGGTAAAACTTTCTTTTCTCACGGCAAGAGATACATTTTTACCAACAATTTCCCGTCGTGAATCGAGGGAACAAATAATATTTTCTGAGCGGCTTTCAACCTCAAAAGAAATAACATTATCATCCGGAACAATAATAGGTCTTACATTCAGATTGTGGGGAGCTACCGGAGTTATTACAAAACTTCCCGATTCCGGAAAAACAATCGGTCCGCCACAGCTCAGTGAATAACCGGTTGAACCGGTAGGTGTTGCCAATATTAATCCATCAGCCCAATATGTATTTAGAAATTCGCCATTCAGGTATGTATGAATTTTTATCATAGAAGCCGTATCTCTCTTATGCAGGGCAAATTCATTTAGAGCATACGGCACACTACCAAATAAGGGAAGATCGGCATCCAGGTGTATCAAGGTCCGTTTATCTGTAACAAAGGTTCTTTTGGCTATTGCCTGGACGGCCTTTTTTACTTCGTCCTGTCCAATGCTTGCCAGAAAACCCAGGCGGCCAAAATTGATACCCATAATAGAAATTTTCTTATCTCGTACCAGGGTTACCGTATCCAGAAGAGTACCATCACCACCAAGGCTTATGATAAATTCAATTTCGTCTGTCAGGTCTTCGGAAAGAGAAAAAATTGTAGTATCAGCCGGAAGCCGGATACTTGTTTTTATCTGTTCAAAAAAAGGCCGAAAATAACGGGTTCTATTTTCTGGTTTTCCAGTTCATCAAAAAACACCTGCACATTTTCCTGCTGGTCTTCTTCCATTATCCTGCTGTATATCGCTGCTTTCATAAATTAAATTATTAAAGGTTTGGGGAATAGAACCAAACTTTGGGAAAAGCAATTGGCTTTTCAATATATTTCTTTCTGATGATGATTTCCATTTTGAATTTAGTTGACGTACCCACCAGGTACTGACCAAAAAACAAACGGGATGTAATTTACAATTTAATTTAAAAGACAATCTTTTTATGTAAAAATATTCCGTTTTGGCCTAATTGGTTAAAGGACCAATCAAGTTTGAATGTAAAATCGTAAATGGTAGTGATATCAATGCCCAAACCTCCGGAGAATAAGCATCTTATTGGAAAGATAATTGTCGCCGGGGTTAGGATTATAAGTATAGCCGGTATTTCCATAAAGTTCTTCCATAAATATTGAAGGGTATTTTTTGCGGAGCTAATTTTTTGGTTCCGGGCACTCTTATATTTAAATTGAAAAGTTTCCTGGTCAATGAAGCTTTTAGATAACCGCCGGCTACTCCATCAATTACATAATATTCATATCCCTGTATAAAAACATCCGAATAGCCCAGTAATCGTTGGTTAAAATACGGTTGAGTGAAAGGAAGTTTTATATTGCCATAAGCATTCAGACTAAAAAATGTTTTTTTACCAGACAGGCCAGTGTGCAGACCCTTTCGAAATTAATTGCCATACATTGACAACCTTATTAAATCCTTCTTTCTGAAAAGTAACCTCGGCTGCATAACCTTTGGTTGGATAAGGAATATAATCAAGATTGTAATACGTCATGGTATAATACAACTTGGGATATTCAATCACACTGCGACCGTCCCTGAAAAAATTGGGATTAAGTCTGGCTACTGTATCTGCTATTTTCTCCCTGGAATATGCAAAGCCAAACCGATGCCTGGTTTTTATTGCTTTTCGATAGGTAAGTTCACCGGTAGCCCAGGTAAAGCTGCGCAGGTAGCTGTCATCGCTTAAGAATACCTGTTTGTCATTTTCCGATTTATAATTCATTTCCCTATTTTTCCCTGTTCCAAATCCCACCATCATACCCCATTTCATTTTATTATCAAAATACAACCTGTCGTAACTGAATGATAATTGCTTTGTATATCCGTTGATCAACCAAAATTTAAGTTTGTCATTTCGCCCGGTTACATTATTGTATAAAAGCTTTCCGCCATAATTAACCCTTTTTAAACTGCCTTTTTGTTCTACTAGCCATTGGTTGAGATTTCTGTCAACCGGTTTAAAATAAGGGACGGGAAAAATATACCATCTTTCCTTTACCTGCACCAGCACATCTATATTATAACCTTCGAAACTTTTTAAAGCCACTATTGCTTCATGAAACAAGAGAAGTATTCATCAATTGCTGCCGGGCACCTTCAAATTTTTTTACCAGGTCCTGCAACATATATACATCCCCTGGTTTAAAAGGAATTTCGCGGAGTATGATATCGGGTCTTGTTGTCTTATTTCCTTTAATAATAATATCACGAACGATAAAAGGTTTTTCACCCGTTGGCAATGGGTGGTTCTTCTATCATTTCATTTCTGGCCTTCACCTTGTAGCTCCAGGTCACCGGCCGGATTTTGTGCAGACCAGGATTTGAGCAGCAAGCAATTAGCAATCAAGAGCCATAAACAATATATTTCTTTTCCTCTGCATATTCAGGAGCTACTAATATCAACTAAAATTAGCCGGATTTTTCAAATTTGAGCAAGGTAGGCTGAGTTACCATCAGATCTTGAGATAATTCATGAGGTTGTCGTAATTGCTTCGCAGTTCATTTGCATACAATTCTTCGCCAAAATAGTATTTCACGTTGTATTCATAACGCTGAAAAGTAGCAACAATATCAGATACTTCTGGCTTATTGATCCTGATAGTAACCTGCATGGTACCTGTTTCAGGATCATTGGATAGTATTAAGCTGAGTAATCTGCGCATCGTTTGTTTCAACCAGTTTACTGATCTCATTAAAAGAATATTGATTGCTTTCCACTTCCAGTACAATAAGACCTCCAGGTTCTTTAAGACTCATAAATTCTGAAGCATGTCTTAGCAGATCACTATAGGCAACTGCGCCAATCAGTATCATTTTCACTCATCTACCATCGGCACCACGCTTAGCCCATTTTCAGCAGCCAATTGTATGGCCTTTAAGAAAATGGTCATTACTTTTTACTGAAACATTTCCAAATGATTGTTGTAAAGTACATTAATCTCTGCATGATCATTATCGGCCAGCAACAAATCATCTTCGCTGATAATGCCAATATATTTTTCACCGTCCACTATGGGAAGATGTGTTACCTGGTTATCATTCATCAATCTGAAGGGCCTGATAAACTTTATCATGCAGATGCAGGTAGGGAAGATTTTGAGATTGTAATTCTCCTGTTAACATGGATAGCGGCTCCTTTATTTATTTCTACAAAAGACCTCAACTGATCAGGTAACTGTTGCAGGTTCATTGAGTTTTTTCAAAAATTTATGAAGGATCATATTGAATTCATCCGGCACCTCCATCATCGGTGCATGGCCGCATTTGTCAATAAAGTAAAGTTCACTGTTGGGGATCAACTTATTAAACTCCCTGGCCACAAAGGGCGGAGTGATAGTATCATTGTTTCCCCATATCAATAACGTCGGAAGTTTGATTTGATTGAGTTCTTCACCTAAATTATTTCTGATGGCACTTTTGGCCAAAGCAATAATCTTAATGACTTTCAGGCGATTATTTGTAATGGCAAATACTTCATCAACCAATTCTTTGGTTGCCATCTTAGGGTCATAAAAAGTCAATTCAGTTTTTTTTCTGATATATTCATAATCGCCTCTTTTGGGATAAGAATCGCCCATTCCATTCTCAAAAAGACCTGAACTGCCGGTAAGTATGATAGATTTGATGCATTCTGGCTGACTTTTTAATACATATACCAAACCCACATGCCCACCAAGAGAATTTCCCAATAGATGAATATTTTTATATCCCCTGGATTCAATAAACTTATTGACAAATTTGGCCAGTCCACCAACTGATGTGTGGAGAATATCCATTTCCAGTAATGGCAACAGTGGCACCACCACTTTATTGTACTGTTTGAAATATTCTATAAGGTTTTGAAAATTACTCAAGTGCTCCAAACAGGCCATGCAAAAGCACCAGCGGTTCTCCGCTCGCCTTCTTCAATAAATCTGAATTTATTATCCTGTTTTATTTCGTAACTCATGTTCTCCGCTGCCCATTAATTTTTGCTAAAATAATCGTTTTGCTGCAAATTTTTTAACCGGTAAAGCAAGTCTTTACTAATCAATACAAAGATAACAGCCTAAAAACCATTTAGAAGGATATTTCAGTTCTTTTGTTATTGAAGTTGAATTTGAGAATAATTTTTCTAATACAATGAGATCAAAAACACCCCAATTCGTCTATGATAAGTATTATTCTGAATTTAAGGAAGGCACAACCGAAATAAAGATTATTGCTATTTAATGATTGATCAACCGTAACAGACATTAGAAATATAGGAAAGATTGCCTTTCGGTGTCAAATAAGTTTATAAACCCTAAGCCTTCAAAACAAGTAACCAGGAAATTTATTGAGGAATTTTTTTTGCCACTCCATCGAAAAACAATTCCAGTTCATTGAACATTCCTTTAAATATGGAAACTATAGATGCAAACCCTTCTATTACTTTTGGCCCCCAGGGTTGAACAAAAGAATAGGTTACAGATTTTTGTATCGCAGATTCCTGAATCAGCTTCACCTGTTCAGCATAAAAAAGCACTACACTATACACTAATATATATATGGCCAGATAAAAAATTATGCCTCCCAATTTGTTAAGCCAGCCGAGCATAGATAATTCTACGGTCTTTTGTATCAAATTAGCCACCACCCTTATAAGTAACACAACCAATATAAATACAACTGCAAATGAAATTACAGGTAACCACTTGCTAGAAATTTTTACCGCTTCGCCTATATAACCTGCGGCTATAATAGATAATTTCATTGCGGCAGCAAGTGCAATGATAATTGCAATAAATGAAAAGAGACCGACGATCAAACCCCGACGGTAACCTTTTATGATCGCAAGAACCAGTAATACCAGAAAAACAAGATCCAGAAACATTTAACTGGTTTATAATTTATAAAATCAAAAAATTTCAACACAACTCTACAATCAGGAAGAATAATTCTTAGATATTCTTCCGGCTAGAAAAAATTATTTTGCTAATAATTCTTTTACCAGAACAGATATAGTTTTACCGTCTGCTTTTCCTGCAAATTGCTTTGACGCTACGCCCATTACTTTACCCAGATCAGCCGGTGAGCTGGCTCCCGTTTCTGATATGATCCGCAACAAAGCTTCTTTTAATTCTTCCTGAGAAATTTGCCTTGGCAAAAACTTTTCTATTACTGCTATCTCTTCCTCTTCTTTTTTGGCAAGGTCTTCCCGGCTTTGTTGCCGGAAGATCTCAAGGGAATCCTTTCGCTGTTTTACTAATTTCTGTAATAACCTGATCTCATCTTCGTCTTTCAATTCTCCACCACTTCCTTCGGAAGTTTTTACCAATAATATGGCTGCTTTTATAGCCCGCAAACTTCGCAGGCCCGCCTCATCTTTTGCAAGCATCGCTGTTTTCAGCTCCGACATTATTTTTTGTTCCAGATTCATGATCACTATGATTTTAATTGAATTTTACGGAAAGTGATACTAATTTTTAAAACTGCAATAAATTGTACATCGCAGGTACAATTTTTCAGGCCTTACTCTCTTTCAGTTGTTTATCTCTGAATTTCTGATAGAAATCCCGGGCAAATTTTTTCATTTCATCAACCATTTCTTTATTATTTGTAGCACGGCCATAAGTGTCAGCCATGGTCATCATGGTTTGATAAAAGAAATCAGCCATTTCATCTACCATCATGTCCTTTGTCCAGAGATCGATGCGCAAGGCGGTTTTTTCTGCACCATCCCAGAATGACAACATCATGGCCTTGGCTTTTTGAGCATTTTCTACTGTAGTATCAGTAGCATTCCAGGTAATACCTTCAGGAACTTTATTTTCATCTGTGTGTACATCAATAACGATACTTGACAAACTCATAAATTATTTTGAATTAAAATGGGCAAAGGTAATTAAATCAGGTTAGGATATTTTTCCCGAATACAATTGTATTCAAGATAGCCTTCCATAAAAGATCAGCCGCTATCTCCAAAGTATTTTGTGCGGCTATTTTTTTTCCTTTTTCTACCAGGCTGTTGCGCAAAGATTCGTCCTTATATAAAAGCATCATTTTTTCGGCTATATCTGTATATTCAGACGGGTTTATCAACAATGCTGCATCTCCGGCTACCTCGTGCATAGATGAATTCCCTGGATGTTATTACAGGTACATGGCTATTCATAGGTCCCAGCACCCTGGCTCCCGGTGCTTTCCCAGCAAGATGGGAAAATAAGCGCATAAGCTGATCCGGTGATTTTTATTATCTCTTCTTCACTGCAATCAGTTATTATTACGTCCTCCCTGTATTTATAAACGCTGAGACTCTTAGTAAATTTTTTGCTGCTTTTTGCCGTGCTGCCAGCCAATAATAGATTCCAGTCACTTTTCTGACGTTTCTTAAATATTGAAAATGCTTTCAGGAGATTGATTATATTTTTTTCCGGATGTATCGGGCCTGTATATGCAAAGTAATTTTTCCCCCGGGTATATTTATATTTCACTTCCTGTTTTTCGTTTTCATTTAATGGATGAAAATTGCCTTTCAACATAAAAGGTAAAACCATTATCTCTTCCTCCTTCACGCCAAATTGTGATATGATATCCTTTTTTACCAGGCCTGAAAATGTAACAATGGTCCGTGCTTTTCGCAGATTTATCCTTGTCATTCTGTTGATTTGCCTGGAAAATACCTTTTTGATAAAGGAAGAGGAATATAAAAAAGAAAGATCATTTATTACCAGGCAATGAGGCGCTTGAGAAGATGTTGTTCCCGATCCGTTACAGCTAATGAATATATCAGGGTTAAATTTATTAAGGTGATAATTTGTTTTTATATTTTCCCAAAGCCTTATACCTGCTTTTCGATTTATAACCACTATCACATTTTCATCGAAGTCCTTTTGGCTGAAACAAGGTTTATCACAAATGAAAATATACTCATGATGCGGATTCTTCATTACAAGTATTTTCAACACTTCTCCAAGGAAATAAGCAAATCCTTCATGATGATGATTTTCCGTAAACCTGGTATCAATTGCAATTTTCATAAGCGCCGCAAAGGTAGTTTGTTCGGATTACCCTTCGGATAGCTGAGAATAACGCAAAATTGAATTTTTGAAATTTTATAGTAATTCTTCCCCTCTGGTGAAATCTCTGAATAAAGGTTTTTACTTTGCTACGCTTCGCATTTTCTTATATCCACGGGTTATATACTTCAGGTTATTTACTGTTGCTTTCAGGTCTTGCCTTCATTAGTTTTACTGGCATGAGAGTAACCAACAGAAGACACAAAATCAAGATCTATGAATTGTCTTTACAAATCATCCGTGCCCAACCTTCTTTCCTTAATATGTGCAATAAGTTTTTTTCAGGCAGCTCAGGGTCAATGTCCCGATGGACAAGCTGAGGGAGGAACGGCTTTTGATACTACTATTACATTTACTGACGGAAGTCATAATTCACAAATTAAATTTCCAAAATTTGATCCGGAGCAAGGAATGGTTACCTGTGCTAAATTAACGATGAACGTCACTTCTACATTAAACTTCATGTTCTTTGAAAACAGGGACAATTCCCCTAATACAGCGGAAGTTATTTTTTCCCGGAATGATGTAATAACCGGACCCGGACTATTTTCTCCCCTTTCAAATAATGAGACAAACGGATACGGGCCCTATAACCTGGCCCCGAAAGATGCAGTTCCAAATTCAGGTCCTGACTATATAGGTATTGGCCCCGTGGAAATTTTCAACAAAACCAAAATCGTTAACATATCTGATTTCAATGAATTTTATGGCGTACCGGGAGATTCTTTAATTTATAATTATACAGCTACCGGCACCACTCAAAATAATACCACAGGAAATTGGTTTGGAGGGGTTGACGCCTCCGGTTCGGTAAGTTATAAACTGGAATTATGCTATTGCCCCGCTGCCATTTTACCCTTAAATGTCAGGGCCTTCGATCTGTTTAAGCTTTCTGAAAATGCAGTGGACTTAAAATGGAATGGAGTTGACGACAGTTATGATAATTATCATTATGAAGCAGAAGTAAGCAGGACTGGAAGCAATTTTTCGATGATAGGCTCGTTTTCAAAAAAGATAAATACAAACGATCCCTACAAATTATCGTTTACAGCAAAAAATGGTGAAAATGGGACTTTTTATTTCCGGATAAAGCAGGTTTATTCAAATGGGTATGTTCGCTATAGTAATATTAAGCAGGTTGAATTGGAAAACTCCGTATCTCCTAAATTTTCTATCTATCCCAACCCTTCAAAGGGTATTGTTGGTATCAAATTTGATAATAGTTTGCAGCGGACAATTTTAATGCTCTATATTTATAATGCGCAGGGTCAAATGACGGTGAAAAAAGATATTGTGGTAGCGAGTGGCTCGTCTTATGTGGAGTTAGCGAGTTTTAGTACCGGGAGTTTATTGGTTAAGGGTTACTGACAAAAAAAGCCTTGAATCCAGCGTAAATCAACTTTTAATTAAATGACCTCTTAGGTGGAAGAGGATGGTGGCTTGTAAAAGGGGCCTTGGTTCGGGGCCCCTTTCTTTTTTCCAAATCTCTGCTAATTCCCATCTGATAACTACTTTTCCATATCTCTCAATCTGCTGGTTTACCTTCAAAGGCAACATGCAGAAATCCTTATACTTTATACTTTAATCCCTTTTCACTACATTTGTTTTTCTACTTACTCTATATATGGAATATAATACCACCAGAAATAACCTGGCCATGCGTGAATATGGCCGGCATGTTCAAAAAATGATTGAACATGTGCTGAGCATTGAAGACCCAGAAAGACGCCAGAGAAATGCATAGGCGGTTATTGAACTGATGGGATTTTTAAACCCACATCTGAAAAATGTTGAAGATTTTCGTCATAAATTATGGGATCACCTTTTTCTTATTTCTGATTTTAAACTAGATGTAAAATCTCCCTATCCCATTCCAACCAGGGAATCGTTAAGTGAAAAACCTAAGCCTTTGCCTTATCCCAAAGCGACATCCAAAACATTCGCACCTCGGAAAAAACCTGGAAGTAGTGATTAAGAAAGCGTTAGAAGAAGAAGATGCGGAAAAACGGGCAGGTTTTGCCAATGCCATTGCCTATTATATGAAGCTGGCTTATAACAACTGGCATAAAGAAGTAGTACATGACGATGCCATTCAAAGTGAACTAACCGGGATAACAAACGGACAATTAACTTTTACCAATACACCTTATGTAAAAGCTTTCCGTCCGCAGGACAACCGCGACAGGGATCGTGGCAGTTATGGAAAACAAAGAGGAAAGTTTCAGCAGACGAGGTGGCGGCAGCGGTGGTGGTGGACAATATCGAAATGATAGAAACGATCGCAATGACTCGCGGGGCGGTGGCGGAAAGTTTAAGAAGAAAAGATATTGATTATTTAGTCTCCTGAACTTATAAAGATAAATGGTTGACCGGTTAGTTTCCTGTCAGCCATTTTTCATTTTAATACATGTCCAATAAATAATTACGTGATAATAATCATTACCTTGCAAACTATCCTTTAATTTGAATAACCATCAACTATCAATTATAAATTATGCATTCTTTTGAAGTAAGAGGTGGAAAAAAATTATCAGGCGAAATCATTCCGCAAGGAGCAAAGAATGAAGCATTGCAAATCATCAGCGCTGTTCTGTTAACTCCTGAAAAAGTTACGATCAGCAATATTCCTGATATTCTGGATGTAAACCTACTGATTGAATTGCTGGGAGAAATGAATGTGAAAGATGGAAAGGCCGCAACGAGATACCTGTATTTTCCAGGCAGATGATGTAAATATTGATTACCTGCATAGCGAAGCTTATAAAAAGAAAAGCGGAAGACTTCGTGGATCTGTAATGCTTGCAGGCCCTATGCTTTCGCGGTTTCAGAAAAGCATTTATTCCAAAACCCGGAGGTGATAAGATCGGAAGAAGAAGACTGGATACACATATTATTGGCTTTGAAAAACTAGGTGCGTCATTTCAATTATCATCCTGAAGATGGTTTCTTTCATTTGGAAGCACCTGACCTGAAAGGAACAGATATGTTGCTGGATGAACCTTCTGTTACCGGCACCGCCAATATCGTAATGGCAGCAGTAATGGCAAAAGGAATAACCACTATTTATAATGCAGCCTGTGAACCTTATATACAGCAACTCTGCAAAATGCTGAATCGCATGGGTGCAAAGATCAATGGGATTGGCAGCAACATGCTGACCATTGAAGGAGTAGAATATCTCGGCGGCACACGAACACCGCATGTTGCCGGATATGATAGAAGTGGGTTCTTTTATCGGCCTGGCAGCCATGACGCAAAGTGATATCACTATAAAAAATGCAGGTATTGAACATCTCGGTATCATCCCTGAAAAATTTCAGCAGCTAGGTATTCAAATGAATTTTAAGGTGATGATATTCATATTCCTTCACAGGAAATTTATGAAGTACAAACTTATTTTGATGGGGGTGTACTTACCATTTATGATCATCCCTGGCCGGGTTTTACTCCCGATCTGTTAAGTATTGTACTGGTTACTGCCATACAGGCAAAAGGAAGTGTACTGATTCATCAGAAAATGTTTGAAAGCCGGTTATTCTTTGTAGATAAACTGATTGATATGGGTGCACAGATTATTTTGTGCGATCCGCATCGGGCTGTTGTAATTGGACTGGAAAGAGAACAAAAATTACGAGGCATTACCATGAGCAGCCCGGATATACGGGCCGGCGTATCCTTGTTAATTGCAGCATTAAGTGCTGAAGGAAAAAGCATCATTCAAAATATTGAACAGATAGACAGGGGCTATCAATATATTGATGAACGATTGAAAAAATTGGGAGCAGATATAAAAAGAATAGCCTGAGCAAAAAATGATTGAAGTATAAATGCAATTGCATTTCATTCCCTTTCTTTGCACATGGCCTTCTATCAAAATAAGATCATCATCATTACCGCGCCATCCGGTGCTGGCAAAACATCCATCACCCGTTATCTGTTAAAAATTTTTCCACAACTGGCTTTTTCAATTTCCGCAGCTACCCGGGAAGCCCGGGGCTACGAAACAGACGGAAAAGATTATTATTTTATTCCTCTGCAGGATTTTAAGCAAAAGATACAGCGCAATGAATTTGTAGAATGGGAAATGGTATATGAAGGAAAATATTATGGTACGCTGAAAAGTGAATTGCAACGTCTTTGGGATGAGGATAAATGCCCGTTGCTGGATATTGATGTAAAAGGAGCTATTCATGTTCAGCAACAATATCCGGACACTTCGCTTACTATATTTATAGAACCTCCCTCAGTAAAAGAATTAAAAAGAAGATTGGAAACAAGGGGAACCGAAACCCCCGAGTCGCTTAAAGCAAGAATTAATAAGGCTGCTTACGAAATTTCCTTTAAGCAACATTTTAATAAATCAATTGTTAATGATGACCTGGAAAAGGCTTGTGCCAAAGCAGAAAACATTGTAAAGGAATTTTTGGATATTTAGTGATTACATTCAGGGAGGAAATTTTTCAAAAAAATTAATTTGAAAACTTCTCGTATACTTTCATTCTGCCCGCTGAATTTTCAGCATAAAATCGTGAGGTAACCATGCCCGTTCAATTTACATTACTCATTTGAATTTCTGCCCGATTTCGTTTGAAAGCGCTTCATTATCTTTACGCAATGGCGGAATGGAAGACAATAATTTGGTTTGTGATGACCCTGATACTCATGGGATTTTTTGCCGGCATTGAAATGGCCTATTACAGCGCTAACCGGTTGAAGATAGAATTAAGAAAGAAAAAGGGAGGCACAACAGGGCAACTTCTTACAAAATTTATAGATAAGCCCGCCAGTTTTGTTGGCTCTACATTAATTGGATTTAATATTTTCCTTATATTCTTTAGTCTACAGATCAGCTCGGTTATGAAACCCGTATGGTTATATATGGGTGTGGGCGCCGACCTGGTCCATATTTTAACCGAGATCGCCATTGCAACGGTTGTTGTTCTCTTTTTCGCGGAATTTATCCCAAGAGCCATATTCAGGGCCAGGAGTAATATAATCCTGACGAGACTTTCTTATGTAACGGATTTTTTTTACCAGATGTTTTCACCCATTGCAGAAGGATTTATAAGCCTTGCCGAGTGGATGCTGAAGTATGTTTTTAATGTAAGAGTAGATAAACATAAGGAAGCCCTAAATCTTAGTGAGCTAAAAAATCTTTTCCAGGAAAATGTAGATGAAGAAAGACAGGAGCGAAATTCCCAATTACTTGAGAATGCCCAGGAATTTCCAAAAGTGAAAATTCGTCAATGCCTGGTACCAAGAAAGGAAATAGTTGGAGTGAGCCTCAACACTTCAGTTGAAGATCTGAAAAAAAAATTTATTGAAACCAAATTGAGCAAATTGGTCGTATATGAGGAAAATATTGATCACCTGGCCGGTTATATACACCAGTTGGATCTTTTTAAAAAACCCGAAAATATTCAATCGATCCTGCTACCTATACCTGCCGTTCCGGAAAGTATGAGTGCTGCAGACCTGATCACCAAGTTCAGCAGGGAACGGAAAAGTATTGCCTGGGTAGTTGATGAGTTTGGAGGCACTGCCGGAATCATTACTATGGAAGATGTACTGGAAGAATTATTTGGTGAGATACAGGATGAGTATGACACCGAGAAATTTGTAGAAAAGCAGATAGCTGAAAATGAATTTATTTTTTCAGGGCGTCTTGAACTGGATTACCTGGAAGAAAAATATCACTTTGAGTTTCCTGAAAATGATTCAGAAACACTTTCCGGGTATATTATTAGTTTTCATGAAACCATTCCCCAGCAAAAGGAACGCATTATCATTGATGACTACGAATTTGATGTCATCAGCGTTAGCGATACCCGGATTGAAATGGTAAAAATGAAAAAATTGAAATAACCTGCCGGGAGTTTGTAGCCTGATACTAAAGGTTGATGGGTTCTGAAATTTAAATATTTCCTGCTTTGAAATCTGTTTTATTTCTTATTACCTGTTGATGATTGCCGTATGACTGCGTCCTCCTTATCTTTGCCCCACTTTATTAAAAAACACAGATGGCCCTACTGGATTTTTTTGATCGAAAGAAAGAAGAGTGACGGTGAAGAAATGTCATTTATTGACCACCTGGAAGAATTACGCTGGCATCTGATCCGTTCCGTTATTGCCATCGTATTGTGCGCTATTGTATTTTTTATTTATGTCAGGGATATTGTTAATGATATTCTATTGGCTCCTGCCCAGGATGATTTTATAACCTACGGATGGTTTTGCAAAATGAGCCATGCCCTGGGCCTGGGCGATGCCGTTTGTATGAGCGGGGTTAAAGTAAGTTTTTTAAGTACCCAATTGACAGGTCAGTTTATTTCTTCTTTTACGATTTCATTTGTAGGCGGTTTCGTAGTGGCTTTTCCGTATATCTTCTGGGAATTCTGGCGTTTTATAAAACCGGCCCTTTCGGATAAAGAAAAAAGTAATACGGGTGGTGTTATCTTCTGGGTTTCCTTATTATTTTTTGCAGGTATTGCATTTGGCTATTATATTCTCACACCATTTATGGTCAACTTTTATTTCTCTTATTCATTAAGTCCGCTGATTGAAATAAAGCCCACATTTTCCGATTACCTTGAAAATCTTATATATACAACAGTAGGCATCGGTGTGTTATTTCAAATGCCGCTACTGGTTATGATCCTGGCAAAAATCGGTGTTGTCTCGGCAGCATTTTTAAGAAAATATCGTCGTCATGCTTTTGTACTAATTATTATTGCCGCAGCTATCATTACTCCGTCTACAGATCCTTTCAGTCTTACCATTGTAGCCATTCCTCTGTATTTGTTGTTTGAGGCAAGCATTATTGTTGCTTCACGTATCAACAAAAAAAAGGCGAAGGAAGATGAGGAATGGAGTTAAGGATTGATAGATTTTGATATAATGTTCAATGTATGAGTCACCCATGATATATAAATGCGGTTGATTATTACTTAACATTTCACATCCGATCGGAGGTAATAAACAGCAAACTTTCTAATTTAAATGATTACTGTAGATTTGTAGTTAAACGATTTGCTTTCCTTGCTTGCAGGCAAGTCGACATTTTAATTTCAAATTATTGTCTATGCATTCTCCATTTGATCTCCGCAAACCCATAGCCATCGGCAGCGATCATGCCGGTTTTGATTATAAAGAAGACCTGATCTCTTTCCTGGAAGGCAAGGGATTAACGTATAAAGATTTTGGAACCCATTCAAAAGATTCAGTGGATTACCCCGATTTTGCACACCCGGTAGCTGTAGCCGTTGAAAAAGGCGAAGCTGCTTTTGGCATTTTGTTATGTGGTTCTGCAAATGGCGTGGCCATCACGGCCAATAAACATCAAAATATAAGGGCCGCAATATGCTGGGGCGATGAAATAGCCAGCCTGGTGCGCCAGCATAATAACGCCAATATTATTTGTATACCGGCGCGGTTTGTACGGGAAGGTGATGCGGAAAAAATGGTCAGCACCTTTATCACCACCGACCTTTGAAGGTGGCCGGCATGCCAGCCGTGTAAATAAGATTGCCTGTTAAAAAAGATAATCCACTTAATCAAATAACTTCAACCTCAGACTTTTTCTATTAAGTTTGAGGTTCTTTTTTTATAAATAACAACGTCGATGACAAAATTATTGCTGCCTGCTTTTTCCATCCTGTTGCTCAATACCTTTTTCGTTGCGGGTCAAAAGAAAAATTCGCCGCCCTATTTTGCCGCCAGCATTACCGCGGATGATATGAAGCGTCACCTGTATATTATTGCCGGCCCTGAAATGGAAGGACGTGATACGCCTTCCCCCGGTTTAGAAAAAGCAGCCGATTATATTGAGGATCATTTTAAATCATTGGGTTTATTGCCGGGTAATAAGGACAGTTATCGCCAAACCTATCCTCTATTATAAAGATTCCATGACCAGTGCACATTTAAATATCAACGGCGTTTCCATGGAAATTTATAAGGATTTCCAGCCCGGAGTAATTTCTAATTACACGGCAGAAATGCGTTTTTCTGAATGTGTGTTCGCAGGATATGGAATAATGGATGGCGAGGTCAATTATTATAAAGACATAGATGTAAAAGGAAAATTGGTCATGATCCTGGATGGCGCCCCGGAAGGATACAAACCATCAGTTACCGGCTTTTCTTCACCTGCAAATCTGATTTCAAAAATTGAACAGGCACAAGAAAAAGGCGCTGCTGCCATACTGGTAATTTCCAACAACTATTCAGATAAAGTATTCAAAGGATCTTCTTCCTATAATCAGCATGGTTACAAGGCCCGCCTTTCACCACTTACTTTTATTGCATCAGAATCCATAGCGGAACACATAATGGGTGAAGAAGGAAAAAATATTTATAAAAAATTGAAAGCCTTTCCTCCTCTCCCGAAAATATATAAAGCCGATATTGACCTGGGCTATTTTAAGGTGACCATTACAGCTCATGCATCCAATATATTGGGCTTGTTGGAAGGAACTGATAAAAAAGATGAGTATGTGCTGATCACCTCACACTATGATCATGTGGGTAAAAGAAGTGACGGCACTATTTATTTTGGAGCTGACGATGATGGCAGCGGAACAGTGGGTGTTCTGGAACTGGCGGAGGCTTTTACAAAGGCGAAAGCGGCCGGTAAAGGACCACGAAGAAGCATTTTGTTTATGACCGTTAGCGGCGAAGAAAAAGGATTATGGGGCAGTGAGTACTATGTCAACCACCCGGTATTTCCGTTGGACAAAACAACGGTTGATCTTGAATATTGATATGATTGGCCGTGTAGGCAATGATTACGTAAAAGATAAAGACTCCTTAAAATATGTTTATGTTATTGGTGATGATAAACTGAGTACTGATCTTACCCCGATCACCGAAGATGTAAACAAGAAGTATTCAAAAATGAAACTGGACAGGAAGTATAATGACCTGGATGATCCCAACCGTTTTTATTACCGCAGCGATCATTACAATTTTGCGGAAAAAGGTGTGCCTGTCATTTTTTATTTTAATGGTGTGCATGCCGACTATCACCGCCCCACTGATACACCTGATAAGATCAATTATAAACTGATGGCAAAAAGAGGGCAGTTGATATTTTATACCGCCTGGGAAATGGCCAATCGTAATGAAATGCTGAAGAGAGATCTGAAACTGGTAAAGCCAAAGGGTTTTTGATTAGGGAAGATGATGTTCTGTTTTTTTCTACATAACCCTAAAAACTGAAAAGCATAAGCATGTCCCGGTTTGAATCACGAATCGGGACTCTTTTATTTTAACCGGATTTCAGAGAGCAGTAGTGTACAAAAAAAATGATTTACTTGCTGGCCTGGAATGTGATTTCCTGCTTTTGCCAGAACATAGTTTTTTCGCCATAGATCAGTGGCGGCTGCCCAGGGTGGAGAACTGGCAATTACCCGCAACGCTTCATCTGCCAGTTTGGAATGGACTTCTTTTTTATTTAGCACCTCTGCATTAATTACCACTCCTCTTTCATTCACCATAAACCTGACCATCACCGATTGACTCAGCTTCTTTTTCTCCCTTTGGGTATTTTAATGTATCTGCCACCCAGTGCACCATCAAGATTGCTGGTAAGGTATTTCAACCAGCCTCCTGCCTTTTTGAATACAGCCGGTTGAAGCAGTTCCTCTATGGCAAATTTTTTCTGGGGCAATGCCGGCAGGTCAAATACCGTATTGCTAATATTTTCCTGTACCAATTGGGTGCAGGTATGGGTAGCGGTGTATGAGTCCGTTTCCAAATTGATTCAAGCCAGATAGATGAGGTTTCCCTGCTCAGCACATTTAACTGGCCAATGGTATTATTTTTATCATACTCAGGGTTAAGGTAAAGGGCGGGAGCATAATAAACCTTTCTTTCACCGGCCTGGGTCTTTATCGTAATAGGATTGCAGGTGTATCCGCTGATTGTTTTACCTGCCCCGCTTTTGGAAATACTTATTACGGTAGAAGTATCAAAGGAATAGTCCATATAATACAAGGTATCAATGGCTTTAAATTTTATAAATACCTTTTGCTTTTCGTGTATAAAATACTGGTCGCTGAGACCTGCCTCCAGTTTATAATTTCCCTGCTTTACATAAGAGGTCATATTGTCACCCGTGGCCAGTATGTTTTGCCATATTTTATTCTCCACTCCCGGAACTTTAGATTGAATAGTAGTTTTATAAACGATCTTACCTTCAAAATCTTTGGGCTGGGAAAAGACATAGCCATTAAAGCATCATTATCATTAATCCGCAAACTGTTTTTTTCATTTGATTCTTTTTATTGATCATCCCGGTTTACCGCTTTGAAGAACTGTTGCTACCGTGGTATTTCGTATCCATTGTTTCTGAAGAACCGGGCCCACCAGTTAAAGTCATATATATTTTTTACCCAATGGCAATCTAATATCCATTTTATAATTTAAAAATGCAATAAGTGTTTATACTGATTTTGTAACAGAAGGTAGTAGTATGCCCTCCGTTTTAATAGAAAAAGCTTAATAGCTGTTGGCTTACTCCGTAATGCTTTTGTTGCCGTGGGACGGCGTGTTTTTTTATTGCCTACCAATAGCTGCAAAAGTTATACTGCCTTTTGGAGGCAGATGGTTAGTCGCAGACTAACCACAACGTGTTTCATCTTTTTTTTGATCTTTCATTTTAAAACAAACTATAGCGAACTGGCGAGTGCCGCAAATCAGGCGCACATGGCTATCTGACACATTGCCTGAGAAAGTTGGGTTGACTCGGCAAGGAATGAGTGAACAAGAAAGAGCCGCTGGCTGTGCCGCATCTCGCCCTTGATATCCAAAATGTATTTGGGCCTGGAAATAGTTTATAGCCAAATTCATTTTGAATTAATAAGCAAATCTTTGTAAGCCTTTTTAGTTTCTTAATATTGCTAAATATTCTCGTAGCAAGGATATTCGAATATTTCATACTTCTATTTTTCCATATTTCTATAGACATTTGATCACCATCAAAACATAAATCGTAATTGGGTATTTCCTTGTATTTTTTAAGTTCGTAAATCCCAAAATCATTTAACTTCTTTAAAAAGGTAGGCCAGAAAGTTTGGCTCATTTTTCTCGATTTTTTTTGTAATAGAAACAATTTTATTATGTCCATCCCTATTATATTTATAAAAGTAGGCGAAAGAAAACCACACATTTTTTTCGTTTTTTAATACAAATAATTTCCCGCTATCTGAAAGAGCATATTCAAACCAGATTCTTATTTCCTTTGAACCGGGTTCACTTTCAATATCTTTAAGACCTAATAGTCTGACTACTGTAGCCAGACTATCTATTCCGCAATTATCGTATGGTTCTATCAAAGTTAAAACAGCATTACTATCAAGCTGCACCTCTTTTGTTGTTGAAGATGAAATTTGCTTTGGTTGTTTTGTACTGCAGGAAATAATTTGCCCTGTTAATGTAAAACAAATTAACATCCTGATTAAATATTTCATAATCTAATCAATTTACTTTATTCTAATCTCAGGGTATCATATCCTGACTTTTGATAGGGATTAACACTTTTTCCCCTTTGTTGATCTTATAAGCCTGTGAACAGCCATTGATGTGTGTTGCCTTGAAAGCCTTGTGTTATTACAAAATCACCAACTACGAATAAAAGCCCCATTCCTTCTAATCAATTAACCGGTATCATGTATTAAACATCCTCATTTTCTTTAAATTTCACAAGTAACTCCAGCGCATATTCTTATTACTCTCCAATTTACGCCACCCACTATTATTATGAGGAGGCATTAAAGAATCCTGGATATTCCATTATTTGTTTTTGCAAAAGAAAAAAATAAGAGAGGTATTTTCATATAATTCATCCCGCTGGTGATTTGCCCAGACTTGTTACCTCCTCTCAAAACCAGCGACAGCCTTCTTCTTTATGTAGCATACCAGCTAAGGCGAAAATGATCACGGAAAATAAAATTCTTTTATCCATTAAACCCACCATCCCTTCCCCGGTCTATGGTACACTACCCGATCTTTTAACCACTAAATCAGAAACATGAAAACAAGCCCATTTTTAAAACCATTAATGATAGCCTGTACCTTGATACTCGCTGTTTTATTAAGCCAGACCGCTGCCGCCCAGCGCATGGATAAAGTTGAAGACAGGCGTGACCGGAGAGAAGATGTCAGAGATCATCGTGAAAATATAAGAGACAGGAAAGAAGACAAGCGGGACCGCCGCGAAGATGTACGGGACCGCAGGGAGGATAAAAGAGATGCAAAACATGAAGGCGGACGCAGGGACAAATTAGAAGATGTTCGCGACAGGAAGGAAGATGTAAGAGACCGCCGCGAAGATGTGAGAGACCGGAAAGAGGATGTCCGTGACCGCAAGGAAAATAAAAGAGATCGCCGGGAAAATCGCCGGGACCGCAGACATTAATTTAATCCGCACTTTAGCCCATATAAACCCCGGCATTATAAGCCGGGGTTTTTTCATAACCGCTCTTTCATATCACCGGTATTTAAAACTAGACCATAGCATGAAAAATTTTCGGTTTACTTTCAGCCGCAATTTTTTTCATTCATCCACGAGCTGTTGTGCGGCTGATAAGGGTTGATTTGAAAAATCATAACATTCAAAGTGCTGTACCTCCTTTTCCAGTTCCAGTAAATAATCCGCGTCCGCTTCATAATACCTTGCCCTTGAAATATCTTCCCCGGCAAATGCTTTTATATTTTCCAGGTTATCCCACCAGGATATTACCCGGATATGCGTAATGTCTCCTTCCTGTTGTTGCCATATCTGCGCACCTTTATTGCCTTCGGTGGCGGTTAAATCCTGTATGCCTGTTTGGGTTACATAATTAAGGTAGGCTTCGGCATTTCTGCTTTTAGTTCGCCCGTGCCAGGTTCTTGCTATCATAATTTTTTGTTTGATTGTTTTTACCGGCCAGCGCTATCTGACCGATATGGTAAATATCATGCTGGATCTGTCCGTTTAAAAAAATACGAAGGGTATAAGCGGAGCCGGCAAACGGATTATCCAGCGCTTCATCCGTTATTTTGTTAAGGGCCCGGATGAGTTCCTTTTGATTTTGCTCTAATTGTTTTAAAAGTTCTTTCCAATGGCTGGCCGCATCAGAATCTGGTAATGGAGCCCAGTCATCCATAGAATTCATTTCAATAGTAACATTTTTATCTCCGTTAAGTCTTTTCAGCAGCAGTTCTCTCCAGGCATACAGGTGGCGGGTAATTTCATATACAGAATGCGAAGCCGCTGCTGGTTTTTGAAATACGGTTTGAGGATCCACTTTGCTGATAATGGCCACTAACGGTTTACCATAAAAGGGCTCACCATTGTATATGTCTTCAAAATCATGAATGTACTTGTTGATCTCTTTTTTCATTTGTTTGTTTTTTATTGTTTTTGGTCAAATGGAATTCACCGGATAATCATCACTGTTGATGTCAGCATTATCTTAGCTCATTTAATTTGTTTATTTTTTATTGTTTTTACTCTCATAGTATGTTCATGAAACCCACGAATGCAATTTGGAAAATTCAATTACAGGCTGACTTAGAATTCTTGCTTTTTTATTCATTTTTTTGAACGGTAACCCCGAAAATAGCCTGAATAAGTAATTTTGTTTTATGAAGCTGGCCGATGTTCATACATTATACCGCAGCGATAATTACCAGGTGGTGGATTTTAAATGCTTCTGCCGTTCTTGTTCGGTAAGCAACGAAGAATATAATTCCAGCTTCTGTATTTCTTTTATCAATAAGGGATTTTTTGAATACCGAAGTTTTAAGCGCAAGGATGAAATGCATGTGGGCAGAGTGCTGTTATCAAAGCCAGGGTTTGTACATACTACCCGGCATATCGATGATCATCCGGACCAGGTTATCATCTATGATTTCAAAAAAGAATTTTATGAAGAAATAACTGACAACTACGGAATACAGGCTTCCTGGTTTTTTAAGAATAACGATATTCATTCGGTTGTGATCCATGAAACTCCTGAACTGCAATACAGGCATCAGCTGATCTGCCGGCACCTTCTTTCCGGTAAGTATAATTCATTGCAAATTGACGAGATGGTTTTTTCTCTTATAGAAAAAATGGTGCAGGTACTTGCGAATAGTAATCAAAGCCCATTAACCTTATCAAACAAAGTAAAACCATATCACTTAGCTACTATCGAATCAGCCAGGGATTATATTCTTTCACACTTCGCCGATGATATTTCCTTACATCAATTAAGCCGCCATTGTTTATTAAGTCCATTTCATTTAAGCAGAATATTCAAGTCAATTACCGGGAAGCCTCCGCATCAATACTTAAATGAAATACGAATGGTAAATGCCAGGCTACTGTTGCTTGGCAGCTCTTTACCGGTTACTGATATTGCATTTGAATGCGGGTTTAACAGTATGGAACATTTTGTTACAGCTTTTAAGCAATATTATAAGACTACTCCTTCCGCTATGCGGCAAAACCTTGTTTCTTTAACCGGATAAGCTTCCATGAATTATTGTTTTATTTTCTTTACATCATTCGGGATTATCAATAATAATGGCATAAAAAAAGGTCTATTGCATGTTGCAATAAACCTTTTATATAAGATAATATTTTCTACTTTTTATACTGAGGTATCAATTCATTGGCCAGTTCTACCATTTTCTTCATTCCGCTTTCCGGAAGGTTACCTTTCTTAAATTCAGCCAGTACATCAGGCATTTTGTTTTCCATTTCCATCAGGAAATGTTCTTCAAATTCCTTTACCCTGCTTCACCGGCTACATCTTTTATCAAACCATTTGTACCGAGGTAAATGATAGCTACCTGTTTTTCTACCGCAAACGGTGCATACTGTGGTTGTTTCAGATATTTCCACGTTTCGTGCTCCTTTATCAATTACTGATTTGGTTGCAGCATCCAGGTCACCACCAAATTTAGAGAAAGCTTCCATTTCACGGTAAAGAGCCTGGTCAAGTTTCAATGTACCAGCTACTTTTTTCATGGATTTGATCTGTGCATTACCACCCACACGACTTACCGAGATACCTACGTTGATAGCAGGACGGATACCGGAAAGAAACAGGTTGTTTCCAGGAATATCTGTCCGTCGGTAATAGAAATTACGTTGGTAGGAATATAAGCTGATACGTCACCTGCCTGTGTTTCAATAATTGGCAATGCAGTTAATGAACCACCACCTTTTACCAGGTGCCTGATACTTTCAGGAACATCATTCATATTCTTTGCGACATTATCATCACTGATAACTTTTGCAGCTCTTTCCAGCAAACGACTATGCAGATAGAATACATCACCCGGATATGCTTCACGACCCGGAGGACGACGCAACAACAATGAAACCTCACGATAAGCTACAGCCTGTTTTGAAAGATCATCATAAATGATCAATGCAGGACGACCGGTATCACGGAAAAATTCCCCGATAGCAGCACCTGCAAATGGAGCATAGAACTGTAACGGAGCAGGATCAGAAGCAGAAGCTGCAACGATAGTTGTATATTCCATAGCACCTGCATCCTGTCAGTGTTTGCATTACACCTGCGATGGTAGATGCTTTCTGGCCAATCGCAACATATATACAATAAACAGGTTTGCCTGCTTCAAAAAATTCTTTTTGATTGATGATCGTATCAACAGCAATAGCTGTTTTACCAGTCTGACGGTCACCGATGATCAACTCACGCTGACCACGGCCAATCGGGATCATCGCATCAATGGCTTTGATACCTGTTTGCAATGGTTCTTTTACCGGCTCACGGAAAATTACACCCGGTGCTTTTCTTTCCAGTGGCATTTCATAACGTTCGCCTGTGATTGGACCTTTTCCATCAATTGGTTCACCCAGTGTATTTACCACACGGCCTACCATTCCTTCACCTACTTTAATAGAAGCGATCTGGCCGGTACGACGAACTTTTGCACCTTCCTTGATATCGCCACTTTCACCCATCAATACCACACCCACATTATCTTCTTCCAGGTTCAGGGCAATAGCCCGTACACCATTTTCAAATTCCACCAGTTCACCATAACGAACATTGCCCAATCCGTAAACACGGGCAATACCATCACCTATCTGCAATACAGTACCTACTTCTTCCAGGTCGGCACTTGCATTAAAATTGCTTAACTGCTGGCGCAGTATCGCACTTATTTCATCTGGTTTAATATCAGCCATATATAACTATTTATCGTTTTAAATTTATTACCTGATTTTATAAATAAAGTCATTATTCTCAAACTGCTTGGCAATCGTATTCAGATCATAAGCGATACTTGCATCAACCAGTTTATCACCTACCTGTAAAACAAATCCACCGATAATATCTTTCATCCACTTTTTCTTCCAGTTCAATATTATCGAAATCACCGGCCTTTTTTACCTGGGCAATGATTGCTTTCCTTACTGCTTCATCTACCGGGACTAGCAGTTGTTAATTTAACCGTATGAATATTTTTGTACTCTTTGTACTGTTTAATAAAAGCTGTAATGATTTCCGGTAAATTACTTTCTCTTGCCTTTTACTGATCAGTAAAGCATTGAAAGCTATCGGTCAACTCACTGATATCTTACCTGTCAGTAACTGCTTCGATGATCTTTCTTTTTGTATCGCCTTAATAACGGGCTGCGCAATAGGTTAACAAAATCACGATTGCCTTTGCAAATCTGCTGCAGCACATTGCATATCAGCAAACACCTGCTCCAAGCTGACCTTTTTCAATGGCAAGGTCAAGCAGTGATTTGGCGTATCGGGATGCTAAACGTGGATTAGGCATACTTTAAATTTGAAACATTTTAACCTGTGAGATTTTGAAAAGGCTTTACAGTTCACGATCTTCCTTCAACATCATCACAATTATTTAATTCAAGTTTTACTTCATCAACCAGTCCTTTGATATGTGCTTCCTGTGCTTCTTTATTGCCTAATTCTCTTCTTAATATTTTTTCGCTCACTTCAATTACCAGTTTTACCAACCTGGTTTTTTACATCAGTTAATGCAGCCATTTTTTGTGCATTGATAGCGGCCTGTGCTTCGGTAATGATTTTGTTGGCTTCAACTTTAGCCTGTTCTTTGGCTTCATTGATGATCTTGTCTTTTGTTTCCCTTGCTTCTTTCAGCAATTGCGCTCTTTCTTCACGGGCTTTTGCCAGCAAAGCTTCAGTTTTCACTTTTCAACTGTGCCATTTCCGCTTTTACTCTTTCAGCAGTATGCAAGGGAATCGGTAATACCCTGCTCACGGTCACGCAAACCTTTAATGATTGCAGGCCAGGCCATTTTTCTTCAATATAAAAAATACGATCAGGAACGCAAGAAGCGTCCAGATCAATAAACCAAATTCGGGAGTAAGAAGTTTCATATTACTATTTTGAAAATTTGTAATTCAATTTTTGTAAACTCCGGATCATTTGAAAACTAATACTGCTTGGTGTTACCTTATCATCGCATTTTCAAAGTAACTGCATCCTCCGCCCTGTGCTTTGGATGCAGTAATTTTTTGTGACGATGATATTACAATACCATTGCCAGGAAGCCCACGATGATCGCAAACAGGGCAGCACCTTCTACAAGGGCTGCTGTCAGGATCATGTTGGCACGAATGTCGTTTGATGCTTCCGGCTGACGGGCAATAGCTTCTACAGCGCCTTTACCGATCTGGCCGATACCGATACCGGCACCGATTGCAGCAAGACCTGCACCGATAGCACCACCTGCATTTGCAACACCGTTAGAAACGGCTTCAGCCTGCAGTAAGAACAAATTCATTAAATCCATGATACTTGATTTTATAATTAAAAAAACGATCCTAAACGATTACCGGCTCATGATGACCGTCTACATCATCATGTCCGCCTTCAAATGCCTGGCCGATAAATACCGCTGTCAGCATGGTGAAAATAAATGCCTGTAAAAATGCTACCAGCACTTCAATCAAATAAATAAAGACAGTAAACCCAATAGATAACGGAGAAGCGCCCCATCCTGCAACCGGATTCAATTGACCAAAAATAAATATCAGTGAAATCAAACAAATAATAATGATGTGACCTGCCACCATGTTGGCAAAAAGACGAATGATCAATGCAAAGGGCTTGATAAATACACTCAGAAATTCAACCGGCACCAGGATGAATTTAACACCAAATGGCACACCGGCGGATTGAAAATATGTCCCCAGTAATGCTTATTGGTAGCTGAACAGTGATCACCACAAAAGAGATAACACCCAGTACCGCAGTAAAGGCAATATTACCTGTAACATTTGCTGAACCGGGTATCAAGCCAAAAATGTTATTGATAAGAATAAAGAAGAAAACAGTTAGCAGGTAAGGCAAGTATTTTTCATGCTTGTGACCCAGGTTTGGTTTTGCCACTTCATCCCGTACAAAAGTGATAACCGGCTCCAGCAAACTTTGTGAACCTTTTGGAGCTGAAGTAACACCAACCCCGCTTTTATATCTTCTTGCGATACGCAGCATGATCCATGTAAAAAGTGATAAGAGCAAGCAGCATCTGCACCACATTGCGGGTAAGTGAAAAATCATACACTTTAACAGAAGCATCATACTCTCCTTGCTGCATTTACCGCAACAATATCCTCTGCATTAAAATTCTTTGGGATCCAGACTCCATTTCAGCTATATTATGATCGGTAAGCATAGCATATCCTTCATGTGCATGTTCATGCCCATGATGAAATGTAGAAGACATAAAGCTGGTAAAACCTCTCTGGGGAGAATAAAGAATCACCGGTAATGGAATAGTAACCGGGTGGTCACCAATATCCAGAAAATGGAATTCATGAGCATTCAAAACGTGCCCAAAAATCACTTCGGAGGCATTAAACCCTTTTTCTTTTCTTCTGGTCATGCCCTTCCTGCTGTTTCGCCCGGTGTTTCATGCGTCTTTATCATCCTTGATGCTGAGCCAGGACAGGCGTTGAAATCAACAATGAAAAATAAGCTGAAAACCGCTACCAGTAAAGGATTTGAAACGTCTTGAATAATCATACCTATCCTGAAATTTGCCGCAAAGATAAGGAGGCAGGGGATGAAAATCCTGATTGCGCGTAAGGAATTTGATTAAAAAGTAAGGGTTCCTGCCTTTCTCAATTCTTTTTTAATGTATTGACCCTGTTGATTCAAGCCCGGGCGACTTAACTTCAAATCTTTACGGGGTGCTTTTCAAACTGCATTTCGTGCAATTGGCTATAAAATCCGCCTGCCTGCAAAAGTTCTTCATGACTGCCCATTTCCTTTATTTCGCCTTTATCCAGCACAATGATCTTATCGGCTTTTCGGATGGTAGACAGCCGATGGGCAATAACAATGGAAGTTCTTCCCTTGATTAATGTATCAATGGCATGCTGGATCAGTTGCTCACTTTCCGTATCAACCGATGAAGTGGCTTCATCCAGAATAAGAATTGAAGGATTGTATAGTAATGCCCGGATAAAAGACAATAACTGCCGCTGACCCATAGAAAGTGTGGCGCCCCGTTCCATTACATTGTAATCGTAGCCGCCGGGCAACCGCATAATAAAATCATGCATGTCGATCAGTTTTGCAGCTTCTATCACTTTTTCCCTGGAAATATCTGTATTTCGCAGCGTAATATTATCCATAACCGATCCTGAAAATAAGAAAACATCCTGTAAAACCACGCCAATATTTTTTCGCAGGAAATCCAGGATCATACTCTTCAATATTTACATCATCGATCCGGATAGCCCCTTTTTGTATATGATACAGCCGGTTCAATAAACTGATTATCGTGGTTTTGCCGCTGCCTGTATGGCCCACAATGGCAACCGTTTCACCCGGGTTTGATCGAAAAGCTGATATCCTTCAACACATAATTTTCCTTGGTTATAAGCAAACCATACCTTGTCAAATTCTACTTTTCCATTTCAGTGTTTGTCCGGTGATAATGAATAGCCACCGGATGGCGTTTCTGGAATAAAATCATCATTATCCAGCACTTTAAAAACCCGTTCACTGGCGATCACACCCATCTGCAATACATTGAATTTATCTGCAAGTACCCGCAGTGGTCGGAATAAAAGGTTCAGGCAAAGAATGAATGAAATTACCGTTCCCTGCTGGCTCTGCTTGTAAGTGCCAGTGCTTCTTTTGCTGTCCACCATACAACGAGGCCAATGGACAGGCCAGTACAATTTCCACGATAGGGAAAAAAACAGAATAGGCGAAAATGGCTTTGATATTGGCATTCCGATGTTGCCTGTTTATTTTTTTAAACTTTTCAAATTCTCTTTCTTCAGATGCAAATGCCTGCACGACCTGCATACCCGTCAGATGTTCCTGCACAAATGCATTCAGGCTGGATACTGCATTTCTTACTTTGAAAAAAGATCGGTTAATACTTTCTTTAAAATAATAGGTGGCAATAAGGATAATTGGAAATGGGATCAATGCGATAAATGTAAGTTGCCAGTCAACCCAAAACATATAGGTTAAAACACAAACAATGGAAAGCAGGTCAGCAATGATAGGAACAAGTCCATCAGCAAAAATATCATTGATAGATTCAATATCATTAATGGTTCTGGTAGTTAGTGTACCGATGGGTGTCTTATCAAACTGGGAAAGATTTAATCCCAATATTTTTTTATATACGGCAATCCGCATGTCCTTAACCACCGATTGTCCAAGCCAGGCCGTAGTAAAAGAAAATAAGAATCGCATAGCTGTTTCCACTAATATCAACCCGATTTGGATCAGGGTAATGTATACCACCATATCGGCAAGTGATTGTACAATGTACTTATTGACCGTTATCTGAATTAATAAAGGCCGTACCGGCGTAATAAATGCCAATAAAATAGCAAGAACCACAGACAGGTAAAATTTCTTTTTATAAGGAGCCGCATACCGGAAGACACGGCGCAGAATGGCAAAATCAAATCTTTTGGGATGAGGTTTCAGACAACTTTGAATGATTAAACAAACGGCAAATTTAGGAAGAAACTGAAGAGCTGTTATTTTTTCATAGCTGTTCATCTTCCGCGTCACCCATTGCTTTTCGGTACGCTTTTATAAAAATAGCCCCCAGGTTTTTGTATGGAGGTATATAATCTTCAAATCCTTCAGCGGTGGTTTTTGATTTAAATTCTTTCCAGAATGGTATCCAGTCGATACCGCTTCCGTTTCTTAATTTTTCAGTTAATAACTGAAAGAAAGGCCTGTTAATGGCGGTTTTACCAATTTGTTTGGATGCTATGATGTGGGCGTCCGTTGATTTATGCAATATAGAATCGATCAAATGAAACCCACCGCAAGAACCCATAAATACAATGCGGGAAGAGGATGCCATATATTGAATAGTAGAATTGGCAAAATAACTATGACCCCGATGAATTGTAACGGTGGGACGAAGGTTGTTCTTTACAAGATATTCACCCAGCGCCTTTTGGGCCTGATCATCCTCGCCTGTTTCTTCCGGTAATGGCTTGTTGGCATAAATAATCACCGGGTTGCCTTTTATGGATTTGATAACAATCCATTGAGGGTTACTGCGGTCAATTACCCAGTTACCTCCAGCAAACATATTTTGAAATCCTATAAAAATACTCTGTCCATCTTTATCACCGTAAAAGAAAACCTGGGCCATCACCTCGCCTTTCTCATTAGTCAAAGAAGAGAACGGGACATTATAAACAGGAGGAATTCCTAACTCTTTTGTGAGGTCTATATTTTTAGTGGAGTCTGCAGATAAAAAAAGCTTATTGAGTATATTATAAATTACAATGCCTTTGGGATTATTTTGATTAACATTCCTCTCATAATTTTCTTTTACCAGGTCCAGAACTTCAACAGCGAGCTTTTTATTTGTTTCTATTATGCTGGCATAAGAGTCAGCAACATCTACACCATCTTCCAGGCCTTCCGTTTTTTCCAGGTTGCCGACAAATGCTTTCATCAGGTTAGTAGCATCATCATGGCTGCCAAAGGTGGAGAGAAAATTTCCCAGGGTATTATAGGCTGCTGCCTGGCTGATAAACTTCCGGTAATGATCAAACCGTAAACTGAGTAAAAGAGAATCCCCCCGGTTTCCTATTTTTTTCATCATCAACGGATATACGCCATTTGTATAGCTGGATGTATAAATAAGACCATCTGTCAAAACTGCCAGATAATAAAGTTCCTGTGCATTAAGTGGCTGAATACACCTGAACCTGACTGCATCGGTTTCATTATGCAGCCCGTTGATAGTAGTTACAAAAACATCCTTTGCTTTTTTCTCCAGCTTTGCTGTTAATTCTTTAAAAGCAATTGCCGTGTCCTTATTGATAGCCCTGTCTTTATATTCCAGTTGCGTTCTTACCAGCAGGCGGTAATATTGAACGGAATCTTTTTCTGCGGCGTCAATTTCCTCAAACGTCATTTTTCCTCTTACTATATTATCGAGGAAAGGAAAATATTGCTGGCCACTTTTACTTCTTGACATCCGGACCACTGCCTGTATAAATTCATCATCATTGATATTCCGGATAATCACTCCCAGTTTATTGCTTGCCTGGGCATAATTGTATAATTGAGTGGGATACCTCCTGGCCACCACTTTTATAAGGCTGTCGGCAAAAGGAACATCAGGATTGTCTTTTAATGTTATAAATGTTTCAACCGGCCTAAGCTGACAATATTTTAATATCATCAGGTCTTTAGCCGCATTATAGCCCAACATTCCTGTTAAAAATACCCGAGGCACAGAATGGTAGTCCCCACATCAAAAGGAAAGTTTCGGAGAACCGATACAATGCTATTGCCATTCTTATCCTGCTGAATACATTCTTCATAGGTACTTACAATTTCAGGAAGATGGAGAATATTGACTTTTTTGCTCCGAAAGTTAAGCCGGATATACCTGAGAATATTAGACATGCCGGTAAGGTAATTTACCTTTAAGCGGTGGTCAATTGTGGAGTCAGTTTCTGTTCTTTCCTGGAATCTGTCAACTTCATCTACCAATGCGTTGGTCAGCAGCATATTGATTTCTTCATTGGTAGAAACGACAAATTGCATGTCTGACTTTCCATCGGCAGTTAATAAAAATTTTTGCTCTTTATCAATTGCTTCATGATTTATAAGCCTGCGAAATTCCGGTTTGAAAATTTTGATGCCGTTTGTGTCATCTGCCATTTGTGCCGAAAGGCACAAGGAAAGGAGGTGAAATGCCAGGAATAATGAGAAGTATTTGGTTATTGTAATCATAAGAGTAGCTGCAAATTTAATAAACCTCCTCTGGTAATCATAAGTTATCGGTTGATCCTGATAAGGACGAGTCAAAAAATTAAAAGTTGTATTGTTCTTCGGTCTTAATTGAGCCTTCAAAATCGTGCCTGAGGTTAACTTTTCATTAAGTCTGTATGAACAACGCACTTCAAATTTCCCTGTACTGCAAATTCCAAGTAGGTTTGCGCAAATTTACTATAGATGAACTCTAATACAAGAAAAGTGTTGATTGCCGATGATGAACCTGATATATTAGAGATTTTAAAATACAATCTTACAGGCGAAGGGTATGAAGTGATAACCGCCAAAAACGGAGACGAGGCCCTGGACAAAGCCCGGCGCAACCTTCCTGACCTTATTGTTCTGGATGTAATGATGCCAAAAAAAACGGGCGTTGAAGTTTGCCAGTTGTTACGGGCCCAGGCCGCTTTTAAGGATACTTTGATCATTTTCCTTACTGCTGTGAATGACGAAAGCTCCGAAATAAGGGGATTAGAGACTGGCGCAGACGATTATATCAGCAAACCCATTAGCCCAAAAGTTTTTTTAAGCCGTGTAAATGCGCTGTTTCGCCGGTTAAATAAAAAGGAAACCCGGGTACTGGAAATAGGAAACCTGGTGATAGACCCGGAGCGCTTCATGATACAGGTTGATAAAAAAGATGTAGTGCTGGCTAAAAAAGAATTTGAATTATTGTTTCTTCTTGCGCAGAAGCCGGGCCGGGTTTTTTTACGCAATGAAATATTGAACCAGGTTTGGGGCAATGATGTAATAGTCGGCGACCGGACCATCGATGTTCATATTCGTAAAATCCGGCAAAAACTCGGAATTGATTGTATCACTACAGTAAAAGGAGTGGGCTATAAGTTTGAGTTATGAGAAAAAGCCCTCAAGCCATAGATAAGGGCTTGTTGCACGATTGCCTGTAACTCCTTTAACTCAAATCAGGGTAACCAGTAACTTGCATCATGTTTTCCATAAAAAACATTTCCCCCCGCCAGCTCTCCGCTTTTACAGCCCTTGCACTGGCTGTTCCCATAGGTATATTACTAGGATCCGTTGAAGAAAAATGGACCGTGGGCCTGATCTATTTTGTGGTCATTTTTACGGGCAGCTATTATCTCATTTCGTTTGTATTGGAACGGTTTATTTATCGAAAAATAAAGCTCATCTACAAATTTATTTATCAAACCAAAGCCACAAGGAGAGAAGAGACTTATTATAAATATGTTTTGCCAAAAAAAAGCATTGACGAAGTAAGAGAAGATGTGGAGGCCTGGGCCAGTGAGAAAAAAGAAGAGATCGATTTGCTAAGGACCAATGAGCAGTTCCGTAAAGAGTTTTTACAAAACCTTTCTCACGAATTCAAGACCCCCATTTTTGCAATACAGGGATATGTAGACACCCTATTACAAGGCGCCCTGGAAAATCCCGACGGTGAACAAACGATTTCTGGAAAAAGCTGCTTCCAACGTAGACCGGCTGATCAACCTGCTGAATGACCTTGATGAAATTTCTAAACTTGAAAGAGGTGAGCTGCATATACTCAAACAAAATTTTATTATCCAGGATCTCGTAAAGGAATCCTTTGAAAGTATTTCCATTATGGCCGAACAAAAAAACATTCATTGCTCAATAAAAAAAGGATGCGAAACACCCCTGGTAGTAAATGCTGATAAAGAAAAAATACGGCAGGTTTTGCTGAATCTTGTTGAAAATTCCATAAAGTATGGCAAACAAAATGGCGCCATTACCGCCAGCATTTATAACACGGATGGCAGGCATATTCTGGTTGAGATCAGCGATGATGGAACAGGCATTTCTGAAAAATTTATTCCACGTGTTTTTGAACGATTTTATCGGACGGATACAGGCCGGAGTCTTAATATTACAGGTAGCGGTCTGGGCCTGGCTATTTGTAAACATATCATAGAAGCGCATGATCAAACTATCCATGTCCGCAGCAGGGAAAATGTAGGTACTACGGTTGGATTTACATTAGAAAGAAAGAAAGATTGATATGACGATGGTCATCATTCTAAATTGCATTTTAATTAGAACTGCATAAATCAGTATAAATTTTAATAGTCCAATTTTTTTTTAATTTTTTCCTTTCGATGTTCCGTATTTTTAAGTTTCCCTTAAAATAAAAATGCTATATGAAACGCAGACAATTTATTCAATCATCATCTACAGTGCTCGCCGGAGCTGGTATGGCCGGCCTGTTGCCAACCGATCTACTTTCCTTTAATAAAAGTATGGCTGCGAATGATAAGATCAGAATCGGGGCTATTGGGATAAAAGGTATGGGGTGGTCGGACCTGACCAGTGTGCTCAAAGATCCACGGGCCCAATGTATTGCACTATGCGATGTTGATAAAAATGTGTTAGATACAAGGGTTGCAGAGCTGGCTCAAAAAAAGTATAAAAGTCAGCGCCGAAAAAAATTATAAAAAGCTTCTTGACAATAAGGAAATTGATGCCATTATTATCGGCACGCCTGACCACTGGCATTGTAATATTATGGCCGAAGCATGTGAAGCAGGTAAAGATGTATATGTTGAGAAACCAGCGGGAAACTCAATTGCTGAATGCAGGGTAATGGAAGCCGCACAAAAAAAATACAATCGGGTAGTGCAGGTAGGTCAGTGGCAGCGAAGCAATAAACATTATGCCGATGCCATGGATTTGTACACTCCGGAAAGCTGGGCAATGTAAGATTGGTGAAGGCATGGGCCTACCAGGGATGGATGAAACCTGTGCCTGTGAAACCTGACACAACACCTCCTGCAGGTGTAGACTATGATATGTGGCTGGGGCCTGCCAAAAAAAGACCTTTCAATGAAAATCGTTTTCATTTTAATTTCCGGTGGTTTTGGGATTATGCAGGTGGGCTTAATGACAGATTGGGGTGTACACATGATTGACTATGCTTTGTTGGGTATGAAAGCAAAAACGCCTAAAGCAATTATAGCAGCTGGTGGTAAATTCGCTTACCCCGATGATGCCTCTGAAACACCTGATACGCTGACCACAGTTTTTGAATTTGAAGGTTTCAACCTGCAATGGGAACATGCTACGGGAATTGATGGCGGGCCTTATGGCAGAAATCATGGAGTTGCTTTTATTGGCAATAACGGAACACTGGTAGTGGACCGCGGTGGCTGGGAAGTAATTCCTGAAAATCAGAAAATGGAAGCAGTTCCTCTTCAAAAGAAATCAGATGATGGGCTCCTGCTTCACACAGCAAATTTTTTAGATGTGATACAATCCCGAAAAATGGAAGATTTAAAAGCTCCTATACAGGCGGGCAGCCATGTAGCTACCGTTTGCCAGATGGGGAATATTGCCTATCGTACAGGTAAAAAAGTGTATTGGGATATGGCAAAAAATAAATTCACGGATAATGATGCTAATAAATTTTTAGCGGCAGAGTATCATAATGGATACAAAATGACAAAAATTTAATTTTGCTATGCCGGACAAAAAAATGCGGAGATGGCGCTCCGCATTTTTTTTGAATTAATGGTCTAAAATGGTTGGTAAAATTTTCGGATAATAATCAGGCTTTACTTTGATTAAGGTTTACAGAAATTGGTTTTTGTAAACTTTTTTGATTTATGCAAAGAAAAAAAGATGATGGGCTTGCGGCAATTTGTTTTTAATACGCTGGGGTAACAAAGAAGGTAAACTAAGATTCAGTGATAGGGATTGTGGTATTTTATTTCCCATTACTTCAATGCTTTTGTTATGCACGCCTTCAACGATCAGCAGTCGGGAGGTAGGCAGTTACTTGACTATTGAGCATTTTTAATATAATTAGGCGATTCGCATTCTTGCCAATACTCCACAATTTTTACTAAAATACTTTTTAATTTGTCATAATTATTTGGCTTTACAAAAAACCCTTGAATAGATCTTGAATAAGCATCAATTACATGTTTCTGTTCGGCACTGGTAGAAAAGAAAAGATAAGGAATAGATTTTAATCTCAAATCTTCATTATTGTGGATTTTTTCCCGCAATTCCATCCCATTTAGTTTTGGCATATTTATGTCAGAAAGAACAAGGAAAGGCTCAATCTCTGTACTGGTCAAATACTCCAACGCCTGAATGCTGTCCCCAAAAAATATAAGTTCATTTTTATAATTGAGTTCGTTAAAGATTTCAGCCAAAATTATCCTGGTCGTCAATGTCGTCTTCAATAATAATAATTGGACCGCTTTTGTTCATGGTGCAAACTTAGGCCTTGTTAGTATGTGTACAATAAATGAAATAGATGGCTTTAAGGTGGCGCACAACAGTCTTTTTACAGGCAGGTTGCTCCGGCTGTACTTGTTTACCCTCAGGTTGACAGACCAATGTAAAAATTGTAAATCAAATAATCTCCAACCCTTGTAACCACCCAATTATTTCAATACTCCTGTTTGCTTACCGATTTTTGTAAATGCAGCTATAGCTTTATCCAAATGTTTTTCCTCGTGTGCTGCACTCAATTGTACCCTTATCCTGGCTTGTCCTTTGGGAACAACTGGAAAAAAGAATCCGATTACATAAATTCCTTCATCCAATAATTTAGCAGCAAAATTTTGCGCAAGCACAGCATCGTATAGCATAATGGGTACAATCGGGTGATCTCCTTGTTTGATATCAAACCCTGCTTCCGTCATTTTGCTTCGAAAATATTGTGTGTTGTATTCCAATTTATCCCTTAATTCTGTTGTTTCTGTCAACATATCCAGCACTGCAATGGATGCACCCACAATAGAAGGAGCCAGTGTATTGCTGAAAAGATATGGCCTTGATTTCTGCCGTAGCATTTCAATCACTTCTCTTTTGCCTGATGTAAATCCACCGGATGCGCCCCCTAATGCCTTACCCAAAGTACCCGTGATGATATCAATTTTTCCCATCACTCCCCGGTATTCATGTGTTCCCCTTCCTGTTTTTCCTAAAAATCCGGAAGAATGACATTCATCAATCATGATCACGGCATCATATTTTTCCGCCAGTTCTGCAATTTTATCCAGTTGTGCAATAGTGCCATCCATGCTGAAGGAACCGTCTGTTACTATTATACGGCTCCGGCAATCCTGCTGCTTCCTTTAGTTTCAACTCCAGGTCTCCCATATTATTATGCTCATAACGGAATCGCTGCGCTTTACACAAACGAACACCATCAATAATAGAAGCATGATTTAACGCATCAGAAATAATGGCGTCCTCTTCGCCAAAAAGTGGTTCAAATACGCCACCGTTTGCATCAAAAGCGGCTGCATATAAAATAGTATCCTCTGTACCTAGGAATTGGGAGATTTTTTCTTCCAGTTCCTTATGAATATCCTGGGTGCCGCAAATAAAACGAACGCTGCTCATACCATATCCATGGGAATCAATTGCCCGGTGTGCTGCCTCAATTACTTTGGGATGTGATGAAAGCCCCAGGTAGTTGTTGGCACAAAAATTTAAAACCGTTTTACCACCCACTTCAATTTCTGCACCCTGCGGGCCCGGTAATGATCCTCTCAGTTTTATAGAGGCCGGCAGCTCTTACATCTTCAACTTCCTTTGCTATTCGTTGAGCAAATTTTTGATTCATAAGTATAAAATTAAAGGCGCAAACCTACGTAAAGTTTTCAGCCCCGTTTTGATCATTAATCAAAATTGGTTAGGACTTATTCTTAGAAAATTAAAACAGAGTAATTCATACTTTCAAAAGCCAGATAAAAAGTGGAAAATCATTCAAATCATAGATTTCCGGGTTTATCATAGTTAATTCACCTGCTCTTTTCTGCATTTCATTGGCAAAAAATGGCTGTCTGTCAATATTTGCTTGTTTCGAATTGAGGAGCATTTTATCTTTGATGTAACATTTGATAACAGAACCGTCGTCAAATGGCAGAAACCAACCAACATGCGAAACAAAACAATCATAGGAACATTCTTTCTCTCATTCGTTCTTATCGGGATGTTCCTGCTATTTCAGTCCTCCATATCAGCTGAAAATGAAGGAACTGGTAAAGAAATCTTTGGATCCCACTTGTCAAAAAAAGGAAAAAGACGGAAAAATGATCTGGGAAAATCTGTCCCAGCCAGTTTTTCTCTTCCTTTTAAGTCCCATTCCTTTTAATACTACCTGTGTAACATTTCACTATTATTAATCGTATAACTTAAAAAATCCGGTATTGCACAGTAATTTTGTGCCCCGACTCCGGCTGTTTATGACTGAAAGGGAATATAACGAATGTGTTAATACCTACGCTGACAATGTATATCGCTTCATTGTCAAGAATCTACGCCATGAAGAGGATGCCCGTGATGTAGTGCAGACTGCGTTTGAAAAAATGTGGCGAAACCGGGAAGAAGTAGATGCCTTTGCGTGCAAAATCGTATTTATTTACAGTGGCGTATCACCAGATGATCGATCATATCCGTAAAGTAAAAAGGATACAATTAAAAGAGGAATTCAGCGAAGGATCAAAAATACAGGACAGGCCGGCCAATAACCTGAAAAAAGTACTGGAAGAAGCTTTAGGCCGGTTAGGTGAAACGCAGCGGTCGCTGGTATTATTAAAAGATTATGAAGGATATAGTTATGATGAAATTGGTCAGATAACGGGCTTAAGCGAAAGCCAGGTAAAAGTGTACCTGCACAGGGCCCGGTTGCAATTGAAAGAATATTTGGTAAAAATTGAAAATGTAATATAAGTGCTGCTTCGTTTCTTTCCATTCGAATGCAGCAAAACATATAAAAATGAAAGTAACACGCCATAATTACGAAGAGTATTTTATCCTGTACATGGATAATGAACTTGACAGCGAGGACCGTGAACTCCTGGAACAATTTGTTTCGGATAATCCGGATCTGAAAGAAGAATTGGACTGGCTGTTGCAAAGCCGGTTAATTCCCGACAATCATGTTGTTTTTGATAATAAGGAACAACTAATAAAAATATCTGACAACAGCTCAATCAATACTACGAACTACCTGGAGTGGCTTTTGCTTTATACTGATAATGAATTATCGGCCAGTGAAAAATATTCGGTGGAAGAATTTTTAGACGCTCATCCCGCCATTAAAAAGAATTTGAAATTTTGCAAAAAACAATTTCGCATGCTGACCAGGAGGTTACTTTCGTTAATAAAGAAATTATTATATCGTAAGGCTGAAAAAGTTCATGTCATTATCTTTTAACTGGAGAAAGATTGCCGTTGCTGCCGCCCTGCTTGCTAGCAATAAGCACTGCCGCTTTTTTTGTAATTATGAAGTATGATAATCCGGCGGAGATTGCATCGCTTAAAACTCCCTCATTAAAATTAACACGAGATAATCCTGCTGAACAAAAAGGAAATAGAAACGTCTTCTGCTGCCGGACTAAAAGAAACTGAAGATAAAAATGATCCTCTTCATGAAAATAGAATTGAAAAGATTAACCCGACAATAATCAACAGGAGAAAAATCAATTTTGCCAAAGGAAACAAAACGCATTCCTTTAATTTCGCCAAACGAGAATGACAGTCCCGATGAAACTGCAGGTAAAGAACAGAAAAAAACAAATGATCTTGCCTAAGCCAAAATATAATCCGAATGTGAATATGAATGGTGAAAAAATAATCCGATTGCAAAAGTCGATATACCCGGAAAAGGATCATTAACAATTCCTAAAGAAAATAATAACCTGTCTTCTGTAACTCCCAATAGCCTCAGTCGTTAGACAATGTAGTAGCTGCTGCATCTAATAGAATCTGTTGACCTGACAGAAGATGAAGAGCAGTCCGGCAAGAAAAACAAACTCCGCGGATTTTTCCGGAAAGTCACAAGGACGTTTGAAAAAAAACCAACATAAAAGCAACCGATGATGAAGATCGCTTGTTGCTGGGTGGACTGGCAATTAAATTATAAATCTCATTTTATTAAATCAGAAGTATGAAAAGGATTTTTACACTGTGCATTGCAATATGCACAATAATGACCGGCTTTGCGCAAACAGATACAACCGCCAAACAAGCACCGGATACAATCAAAATTGGAGGCATGGTGATCATTCGTGAAGCAGGGGGCAATTATGATTCCACAAAAAAACGTGACAAGATATTTAGTATCAATAACCGGCGCAACAATGACAAGCCAGCTAACATCAGTACCAACTGGTGGATACTGGATCTTGGTTTTTCCAATTATGTTGACAATACCAATTACCCGGGCGCCATCTCATCCGGATTTGTTGCCACCGGGCATTGGAGAAGATGAAATGAAAGCAAGGGCCGGAAAATCAAGAAGCGTAAACATCTGGTTCTTCATGCAACGACTCAACATGATCAAACATGTAGTAAATCTGAAATATGGTTTGGGTCTCGAATTAAACAACTACCATTTTGAAGATAAGGATATCCGCATTCAATGAAAATCCCACTAAAATTGATCAAGGATTATTCCGATCCTGGCAAGAATAAACTCGCTGCCGATTATCTTACCGTTCCCATGATGCTGAATTTTAATTTCACGCCAAATAAGAGGCAAAATTTTGGATTCAGTGCAGGTGTTAGTGCAGGCTAGCTTTACAGTGCCCGCCAGAAAATAAAAAGTGACGGGAAGTTGAAAAAACAAAAAGTGATTTTGATCTTCGCAAATGGAAACTTGTCCTATATAGGTGAAATCTCCCTTGGGCCCGTAAAACTCTATGGATCGTATGCCTTTAAAAGCATGTTTGAAAAAGGACTGGACCTGACACCCTACAATGTTGGTTTCCGTTTTAGCAATTGGTAATTTTCGGAAAAATTACGATGTAGATTTTATAATCTACCAGATCGTTTAGATCTTAATTGTTTCTTTTCTAATATAATCATTTCACATATTTTAATTTTTTATACACATCCCGCTGAAAAATTTCAGCGGGATTTTTCTTTGCATCATTTTTGATGATTGCGTATCCTTGTAAAGCAATCGTTAAAGAAATTTGTCTGTAAAATAAAGAGGTCACTAAATCCGTTTGAATAATTGACGGCAAAGGTTACTCCATGAAAAGTATACTCATTCTTACTTCAGTTTTATTGGGAAGTGGTTTACTGCTGGTGGATAAGCATTCGATCCGCAAACTTTCCTCAACAAGACTAGCTAGTAAAAGGACAATACGCAGGTGATGGCCCGGTTGGAGAATATTTCTATCATGATAGATAAGTCGGATTATGAATTGAGTGTATATGATGACAAAGGGCTGGTATGCCACTTATCCCGTTGTGTTTGGTAATAATGGCCTGGATGATAAAAAAATGGAAGGAGATAAAAAAACACCGGAAGGAGCTTTCAGATCATCAGTAAAAGAGTTCATGAAAAATGGTATCGGTTTCTGGCATCGACTATCCTACAAAGAAAGCTGGGAAAAATTCAAGGCCCGCAAACAAAGAGGTGAAATTCCTTCTTCGGCCAGTATTGGCGGGGCTATTGGTATTCACGGTACCTGGCCTCATGAGGACTTTATAATTGACAAATATAAGAACTGGACCACTGGGGTGTATTTCAATGAAAAAGAATGACGTCCTGGAAATATATGGATACACACCAATTGGAACAAATGTGATAATTAGGAAATAATACTTAGGGTTTTTACGTTTATTGAATATTAAATATTCGAAGTTTCCCCCAAAAAAATATTCTTTGACATACCTGGCAGAAAGGGTATGGTTTTTGAAATTTGTTTATAAAATATTAACAACCATATTTGAAAAACCTTTTAAAGCAGCAGATCCGGCTGCTTTATTATTTTATGACACCTGATAGTTTTATCAACTCTAAATTTTTCCATTCTTAATTTCTTCAACTACTCCGGGGTCAAGCAAAGTAGAAATATCACCCAGGTTTTTAGTTTCCCCTTCCGCAATTTTTCTTAAAATACGACGCATAATCTTTCCGCTCCTTGTTTTTGGCAAGCCAGTTACAAACTGGATCTTGTCCGGCTTGGCAATTGGGCCAATAACACGGGTTACGGTTTGTAGAATATCTTTCCGCCGCATTTCTTCATCGCCGTGAGTAGCCGTTGTAAATTACATAGGCATAAATGCCCTGGCCTTTTACATCATGCGGGTAACCTACCACAGCACTTTCAACTACTCCTGCATGCATATTGATTGCATTTTCCACTTCCGCAGTTCCGATCCGGTGGCCACTAACATTTAATACATCATCTACCCTTCCGGTGATCCGGTAAAATCCTCGTTCATCTTTTAATGCACCATCACCGGTGAAATAAAGGTTTTCATACGTGCAAAATAATTGGTACGACAACGCTTCATGATCCCCATACGTTGTACGTAGGATACCAGGCCAGGGAGCTTTAATACAGAGATTGCCCTTTAGCATACCCTCTTCATCCTTTTCGGTCACTTCTTTACCATTTTCATCAACCAACAAAGGTTGTATACCCGGCATTGGCAAAGTGGCCCAACCGGGTTTGGCAGGAGTAACTCCTGCCAGGTTGGTTATAAGAATTCCCCCGGTTTCAGTCTGCCACCAGGTATCCACAATCGGACACTTCTTTTTTCCAATATTTTCATCATACCAATGCCAGGCCTCTTCATTAATGGGCTCACCAACTGTGCCCAATATTTTCAATGATGAAAGATCCTTCCCTTTCAGTGGATCATTCCCAAATCCCATCAGGCTTCTGATAGCTGTAGGTGCCGTATAAAGAATATTTACCTTATGTCTGTCAACAATATCCCAGAATCTTCCGGCATCGGGCCATGTAGGAATGCCCTCAAACATAAGAGAGGTAGCTCCGGCAGCAAGCGGTCCGTAAACGATGTAACTATGACCGGTGATCCAGCCAATATCAGCGGTGCAAAAATGAACATCTCCTGGTATATATTGAAATGTATTGACAAAAGTATACGTAGTCCATACCATATATCCAGCACAGGTATGTACTACACCTTTAGGTTTGCCTGTACTCCCCGAAGTATATAATATAAACAAAGGATCTTCAGCATCCATTTCTTCAGCAGGAAATGATACGATTCCTTCTTTTTCCACCTGGCCTTCCGCATATTCCATTTCATCTTCCCACCAAACATCCCTGCCTTTGAGCATGGAAACGGGTGTTCTTGTACGGGTATAAACAATTACTTTTTTCACCACTTTGTTTCCGATCAGCGCATCATCTATCACACTTTTTAACGGAATGTCTTTCCCACCACGAAAAGCACCATCACAGGTAACAATAAATTCTGCTTTGGCATCATCCAGCCTGTCGGCAATACTCTGCGCAGAAAATCCTCCAAATATTACACTATGAATAGCACCTATCCTTGCACATCCCAAAACCGCATAAGCCAGCTCCGGAATCATGCCCATATAGATACAAACACGGTCACCCTTCTTTACCCCATTATTTTTTAACACCTGGGCAAACTGGCATACCCTCTTATGTAGCCGGTTATAGGTAACTACTCTTACCCTGTCTTCCGGATTATTTGGCTCCCAGATAAAAGCAGGTTTATCACCCAATGTTTCCAAATGCCTGTCAATACAATTCTCTGTAATATTCAGGCGGGCTCCCCTGAACCATTCAATCTTTGGTTCTTTAAAATTCCACTCCAGCACATTACTCCATTTTTTTCTCCAATAAAAATTTTCTGCAACAGAAGCCCAAAACTCTTCTGGCTGATTGACGCTGGAACGATAGGCCAGGTCATACTGTTCCATGCTGGTGATCTGGTAAGGATAGGCCATATGATGGTAAGCAATTTAATGTTGAGCGATAAATTTACGCAACTGTGATCAATTTGGCAGGCATTCACGCAATCGTTACCGTCCAATAATTTTTTTTGCTTGCTATACAATTTCCTATCTTGACCAAATGAACCCAACCAGCTCTGCCAAAACCATCCGCTCCGTTATAGCAGCTTCATCAGTAGGTACCATGATCGAATGGTATGATTTTTACATCTTCGGTATGCTGGCTAAAACCATCAGTACCCAATTCTTTCCTGAAGGAAATGCGACTGCGGCATTACTGAGCACACTGGCCATTTTTGCTGCAGGATTTATTGTTCGCCCATTTGGAGCTTTGGTATTTGGAAGATTAGGCGACCTGATTGGGCGCAAATACACTTTCCTGCTAACCCTTGTTTTAATGGGTGGCTCTACTTTTTTAATCGGACTTGTTCCTGGCTATAAAACAATTGGCATAGCTGCCCCCCTATTAGTTTTACTATTAAGATTGATACAGGGCCTTGCCCTCGGCGGTGAATACGGTGGCGCGGCTACCTACGTGGCAGAACATTCCCCGGCAAAGAAAAGAGGATATTATACAAGCTGGATACAGACAACTGCTACACTTGGTTTATTTGTGGCTCTTGGCGTAATCATGCTTGTAAAAATGAATATGTCGGATGATTCCTTTAATGCGGAATGGGGGGGGTGGCGATATCCATTCTGGATATCCATTTTGTTAGTAGCCGTTTCTGTATATATCCGGTTGAAAATGGCAGAATCTCCCTTGTTTTCTAAATTGAAAGCAGAAGGAAAAACTTCTGTAAATCCATTGAAAGAAAGTTTTCGCCGCAAGGGCAATTTTAAAATGGTATTACTGGCTTTGTTTGGAGCGGTAATGGGGCAGGGAGTTATCTGGTACACGGGCCAGTTTTATGCACAAAGTTTTTTAGAAAACATCTGTAAGATTGAATTTGGCCAAAGCAGAACGATCATGCTTTGGGCCATCGCGTTTGCCACTCCCTTTTTCTTATTTTTTGGATGGCTGAGTGATAAGGTTGGAAGGAAGTGGATCATGATGGCGGGAATGCTATTGGGTATTCTTACTTACAGGCCTATATTTAATGCCTTTTTAAAGGACAGTGAAACTGAAAAGGAATATTTAGCCACAACTATTAAGGCGGGAGATGCTGACTTTACCAAACATTCAGAAATTTCAAGTAATAAAAACGATTCGGTCATTGTTTATTCTCAAACTTTATTATCGCTGGGTAACTTTCAAAAATTTACACGAACCTACGCAGATACCATTTATTCTGATGTGCAAAAAACAAAAAGCACTTCTCCTGTAAAAATTATCAATAAACACCTGAACCAATCTACCTACTGGAAATTTGTCAGCCTTGTTTTCTTGTTAATCTTATATGTTACTATGGTCTATGGCCCTATCGCTGCTTTCCTGGTTGAAATGTTTCCAACAAAAATTCGATATACTTCTATGTCACTACCTTACCATATTGGTAATGGTGTTTTTGGTGGCCTGGTTCCTTTTATTGGTTTACTGCTAACTACCACATACCCTAAAGATCCATTAGTAGGGTTATGGTATCCTATTGGTATTGCTGTGTTATGCCTGATAATCGGAACAATTTATTTGACGAATAAGGTGGATAACGATGTCGCAGATTAACTTCTTCATTAAGAAAAAAAATAAAAAATGAATACACTGAAAAAATATCTTGGAATTGTCTGGCTGCTACTGGCCCCTATTATTATATACTTCTTAGTATCCGGCGCTGTTACGCATATCGATCCCGAAGGCAAAAAAGACATAAATAACCCGGTGATCTGGATCATCATTATCGCCATCTTTACCCCTATCGCTATCGGCCTCATGATCTTTGGTTGGTATGCCTGGAAAAATGAATATGATCATTTACCTGAAAACTCCGTAGAAATATGATTCAAAATTTTTGTTAAGAAAGTGAACCCATTTCGGTTGTTGTTGTTATGAATTATTTTTGACCTAAAGTATGAAAAGAGATATGCCCGTTTCAATGCAACAACTGATATCCTGTATCGTCATGATACTGGCTTTGTTGTGGTTGACTGTCAGTATTCCTTTTGTATTTAGTGCCCAACAAAAAATAGCCACCGAGGATTTTGCTAAAAAAGGGCAGACAATACCTAAAAAAAATTCAACGAATAACCCTTTTGCTAATACTACTGAAGAAAAAACGCCCAACGGACCCAACACACTTTCTGAATATCTCCATGATATTCATTCAAATGAACAACCGTTAATTGTTATTACCCAAACTGCTCATTATTCTGAAGTTGACACCTACCTGGCCTATCATGGAGAATTGACCGGCCCGCCTCCCAAACTATAAATAATCTTTCCTGATATTCATTACTATTCCTGCATAAACGGCAGGCTTTGACTGTTTGCACATTGCCATTGGCATTGTTGTATTGTTTAATATAAAACTTGAGTATATGGCACCCCGTGCAAAAGATTATTTTATTAGTTTCCCGAACGATATTACTTCTTCTATTGTTGTCTTCCTTGTAGCGCTGCCTTTATGTTTAGGAGTAGCACTTGCTTCTAATGCACCACTGTTCAGTGGCATTATTGCCGGCATAGTAGGTGGTATTGTAGTTGGCCTTGGCAGTAAATCTCACCTTAGCGTTAGTGGTCCGGCTGCTGGTCTCACGGCTATTGTGGCCATGTCTCTTTCTACGCTTCCTTCATTTGAAACATTTTTAACAGCCGTTGTCATATGTGGTTTGATTCAAATCGTCTTTGGATTTTTGAAAGCGGGAGTTATTGGAGATTATATACCCAATAATGTTATCAAGGGAATGCTGGCCGCTATTGGCATCATATTAATCTTAAACCAGGTTCCTCATTTATTGGGCGATGATTCCCAATTTGAAACGGATGAGGGCGTTCCCGTTAAAGGAAATATGTTCTCCAATTTTTTCTATTCATTTTGGGACATCACACCCGTGGCCTTATTAATTGGGGGAAGCTGCCTGGTTTTTTATTTCATTTGGGATAAAATATCCATGCGGAAAAAAGGATTATTCAAATTGATTCCTGCGCCCCTCATTATAGTATTTATGGGGATTGGCATTAATTTCCTGTTTAATGAATATTATTCGGGAATTGGGTTAGACCAAGACCACCTGGTTTCTCTGCCTGTGGCCTCCTCTGCCAGTGAATTTTTTTCCTTTTTTAGCAGGCCTGACTGGAATTATTTTTTCAATAGTCAGGTATTAACCACCAGTATTACTCTGGCACTTGTTGCCAGCCTGGAAAGTTTATTAAGTATTGAGGCAGTTGATGACCTCGATCCATATCAACGGGTAACCCCTACCAACCGGGAGTTAAAAGCACAGGGCATTGGTAACATCGTTTCTGGTTTGTTAGGAGGTTTGCCGGTAACCAGCGTAATCGTCCGGTCATCGGCAAATGTCAATTCAGGTGCTAAGACAAAAATGTCTACAATATATCACGGTATCCTGCTATTGGTTTGTGTTGCGTTCATTCCTGTATTATTAAACCTGATTCCTAAGGCAGCACTTGCGGCTATCCTTATTTTTACTGGTTATAAACTGGCCAAACCAGCCCTGTTTAAAGCATTTTACAAAAAGGGCTTCGATCAGTTCTTACCATTTATCATAACTATCGTAGCCATACTGGCAACTGACCTGTTAAAAGGCATCATGATCGGGATTGGGGTAGGGCTCTTCTTTGTTATCCGAAGCAATTTTAAATCAGCAGTGTTTGTAGTGAATGATCACAATAAATATCTCTTCCGGCTTAGGAAGGATGTATCATTTCTTAACAAAGCCATCATTAAAAACCGCCTGGAGCAAGTACCTGAGAATTCCTTTGTACTCATTGATGCTGCCAGAGCCGATTTTATCGATAAAGATGTAATAGAAACCATTGAAGATTTTATGCTTCATGCGCCCTTGAAAAATATTATTGTAGAATTAAAAAGAAGTAATTACAAGGACCAGGGATTTTCAGATAAGATAATTACAGCAGCAAAAGACAAAGCAGATATTATCCGAACCCATGAAAAAAAATTGCAAAAAACAGATAAAAAATAAATTAATGTAACCCCAAAATCTCATCATAATGCATTCATACCAAAAATTATTACAGGAAAATAAAGCATGGGCTTCTGAAAAACAAAATGCCGATCCATCGTTTTTTGAGCGACTGGCCCACATTCAAACGCCGGAATTTTTATGGATCGGTTGCAGCGACAGCAGGGTACCACCTAACGAAATTACCCGAACGCAACCCGGCGAAATATTTATTCACCGCAATATTGCCAACCTTGTAATCAATACGGATGTTAATGTACTGAGTGTATTGGAATATGCAGTGAATCATTTAAAAGTTAAGCATATCATTGTTTGCGGACACTATGGATGCGGAGGAGTGAAAGCAGCCATCACCAAACATGACTTTAACCAGGTGTTGAATATGTGGCTCAGGAATATTAAGGATATATATCGTATTCATCGCACGAATTGAATACTATTGACGAAGAAGGACTCCGCTTTGACAAACTTGTTGAACTTGAATGTTCAAGAACAGGTAATGAATCTCGCCAAAACATCCGTCATACAGCGGGCATGGAAAAATGATAATCGCCCGGATCTGCACGGTTGGGTATATGGATTAAAAGATGGCCTGATCAATCCTGTATTCGAAATGAAAGCAGGCACACATATAGATCCTATATATGAATTCGAAGATCTATAATGATAAGAGAAAAACTGCTGCCTCCGGGCAGCAGTTTTTCTTTAATGAGGAAATTTATCCTTTAGCCAGTTCACGCAATCACTGAATGTAGCAAAAATATTATCCTCGCCAATTAATCCCGGTATCAGGTTGATCTTTTCCATCCTGATTCTTGGTTGGTCCTGCAATCCGGTTAGAAGTACTTCAATATTCCGTTGTTCCAGGGATAGTATGGCCTCTTCCAACGCATAAAGTCCGGACTGATCTATAAAAGGAACTTTTTCCATCCGGATGATTACATACTTTATGTTTTTCAATTTGGCAACTCCTTCCGAAAAACCGGAAGCAAAACCAAAAAAGAGTGGCCCGTCCAGGTGTTTCACCATAACATTTTCCCTGATGTAATCAGACATTTTCTCATCACTCCAGCCTTCTTCACGCTGCAGTTCTGACATGCCTCTTACTTTGGTTTTCTCCTCGGCTATGTCACTCATTTTTTTCATAAACAGAAAGGCTGCCATTACCATTCCTATTCCAACTGCTATCAAAAGATCCAGGAAAACAGTTACAAGCAGTACAATGATCATTATGGCCGCATCTGCCCTGGGTACTTTATTTATATGCTTAAATCCTTTATAATCCAGAATGCCTATCCCTACAGTAATCAGGATGCCCGCTAATACAGATTTGGGTATCAATGCAGCATACTTACCAACGCCCAATAAGATGACCAGTAAAACCAGGGAATGAATGACACCAGAAATCCGATTGCGACCGCCAGACCTTACATTCACCAATGTTCTCATGGTAGCACCGGCTCCCGGCAGCCCACCAAACAATCCACCAATGGTGTTGCCAATTCCTTGCCCTATCAGTTCTTTATTACTGTTATGTTTTGTCTTTGTTACGTTATCAGCTACTACTGAGGTGAGAAGTGAATCAATAGCTCCCAGAGCAGCCAGGGTGATTCCAGCTTCAAGAACCATCATATAGAATTCTGGCCTTACAGTGAACAGTGATTCTATCTGCAAGGGGGGAAACCCTTTTGGAATGTCGCCAATGATTGGCACCTCATTATCAAGGATAACAGACAATCCTGTTACAACGAGTAAAGCGATCAATGTACTGGGAACTGCTTTAGTCAACAGGGGAAACAAATAAATTATTATGATGGTAAAGGCTGTATAAATTAGTGCCCATAAATTAATATTCTGAAAAGCAGGAACTATTTCCTTTACCACATCAATTGTCGTTTTTGGGGAGGCCAGCCCAAGGGCAGGAAATAATTGTAACAAGATAATGATAACTCCAATACCACTCATAAAGCCCGAGATAACCGGGTAAGGAATGTACTTGATCAATGAACCAATCTTAAGCACCCCCATTAGGATCTGGAAAATGCCGGCCAGTACAAAACTGGCTATAATGGCTCCCAATACAGAATCGATAGTCCCATCACCAGCATTGCTGAGAAAAAACGCTATCGTGGCAGCAGACACCACAGTCATGGGCCCGGTAGGGCCGCTGATCTGGGATGGTGTGCCACCAAATACAGCAGCAAAAAATCCGACGAAAATAGCACCGTATAGACCGGCAGATGCACCCAATCCTGATTGAACACCAAAAGCAAGGGCTAAAGGCAAAGCAACAATCCCCGCTGTAAGACCCCCAAAAAAATCACCCTTTGTAAATTTTATAAATTTCATCTTGAAATATTGAGAATTAAAAAATTGTATGCACTTTCAGGAATGCACAGAAAAAATAATGAAAGGCAGCCTTAAAATTCCGGGGGCAAATAAGGGAGTAAATAAAAGCCACGGGTTGTTCCGGAAATAGAGAGATAGATGTTCTCCTGTCCGGCTAGTATGTCCTTGTTCTCCTTTAGGTAAGCCTGATTACAAAATTTGTCAAATTTTTTAATCAGATCATCTGTTTCATTTTTGTCCTTTTCTCCGGCATTATATATTTTTTCAGCCTTTTGACTTCTATCATTAATAAACATATCTAACTGAAAACTTTCAGCAGCCAGGAAAACTAATATAATATAAAAGAGAATCTTCATTTTTGGAGAATAAATAAAGATAAACAATCATTGATATTTTCATTTATTCATGTTTGCTTTGAAACAAGCTTATATTTGGTAACACACTATTTTATGAACAAAATAGCCCTACTTCTTTTTATAGCAATTTTTAGTTCTTGTGCCAATGATAATTCAACAGGGAATACTGAAGAACAAAAGGACTGGCCATTACTGCCATTTGAAAAAGCTGATTCAGCAAACCCGGTTCTTTTACCTGTCAGTTCAACTACCTTTTTTTGCCCGGTAAGAAAAGAGAATGTAAACTGGGAAGCCAAAGATGTTTTCAATCCTGCTGCCATAACAAGGAATGATACATTATTTCTTCTATATCGTGCAGAAGATACTGTTGGAAAATACGCAGGCACTTCAAGAGTTGGAATTGCCTACAGCCTGGACGGTCTTCGTTTTACCAGAAACTCAACGCCGGTTTTATATCCTGACAATGATGTTTCTTTAAAATATGAATGGGAAGGTGGATGCGAAGATCCCAGGATAGCAGAAGATGATGGGGGAAAGTATTATTTAACCTATACTGCATATGATGGCGACAAGGCCAGATTATTGATAGCAACTTCTACTGACTTGTATCATTGGACAAAACACGGCCCGGTTTTCAGTATGGCTTACAATGGAAAATATTTAAATGAATGGAGTAAGTCGGGTTCTATTGTTTGTGAATACCAAAACGGGAAACCCATAGCAAAAAAAATAAATGGAAAATACTGGATGTATTGGGGCGATACTGATATTTTCCTTGCTTCTTCAGATGATTTGGTGAATTGGATGCCGGCTGAAACAGATGGTGGGAAATTAAAATCTGTGTTTGGTCCCCGCAAAGGGAAATTTGACAGTGACCTGGTAGAACCCGGTCCTGCCGCCATGTTAACAGATAAAGGAATTATATTGATCTACAATACCCGGAACAAACAAACTGATGGAGACACCACTCTGGCCGGTAATACGTATACGGTATCTCAAATTCTGATGGATAAAAATGATCCGTCTAAAGTAGTGGACCGGATGGATAAATATTTTTTAAACCCAGAAAAGAATTATGAGATAACGGGCCAGGTTAACCAGGTTTGTTTTGCAGAAGGTCTAACACAATACAAAGGAAAATGGTTCTTATATTACGGCACGGCTGATTCTAAAATAGCAGTAGCAGTAAAGTAATACGTTAGCACATCTGTACATTTTAAATATTTACTAATATTGGTTTTTTCAAAAACTTTTCTCTGCTTCAATCTATTCCCGATGGCATTGTTCCTGATTTAGCTAATTTGCATTCTATGTCAATTGAAGTAAAAAACCTGCTCAAAGAATTTGGCGAACAAAAAGCAGTAAACAATATTTCATTTAAAGTAAATATGGGCGAGGTGGTGGGCTTCCTGGGACCCAACGGCGCTGGCAAATCTACCACGATGAAGATCATTACCGGTTATTTAAAACAAACCGATGGCGAAGCGCTGGTCACGGGAATAAATGTATCCGCAAACCCATTGGAAATAAAAAAGAAAATTGGTTACCTGCCAGAACTTAATTCTTTGTATTATGACATGTATGTAAAAGAATATCTCGGCTTTGTAGCTGAGATACATGGCATTGAACATAAACAAAAGGCAACTGATGATGTTTTGGAAACGGTTGGTTTAATGTCAGAAAGCAAAAAGAAAATCAGTCAATTGTCAAAAGGTTATAAACAAAGAACAGGATTAGCTGCAGCACTGATCCATGACCCGGAAGTATTGATACTGGATGAACCAACGAGTGGTTTGGATCCCAATCAAATAATAGAAATCAGGGAAGTGATAAAACAACAGGGCTTAAAAAAAACGGTCTTATTCTCATCGCATATATTACAGGAGGTGGAAGCAATATGTGATCGCGTTATCATCATTAATAAAGGAACATTGGTAGCTGACGATAAATTAAGCAACTTAAGTATGGACAGCAATGCTTCAACTATAGTAATTCTTGAAATAAAAGAAACAATAGATGAAGAAATGGTTTCCCGATCATTTGGGCCAGGAGTTATCAGGGCAAATGCAACCACCTGGAAATTCAATACTGCTGATCCTGAAAAATTAAAAAAGCAACTAGTAGAGTTTACTTTAAGAAATAACCTGAATATTATTTCCCTTCAAAGCGAAACCCGAAACCTGGAAGATGTATTCAGAAATTTAACGGCTAAAAGCAAGGATTAGATGGAATTTTATCATAGATAAATTCTTCCCGAATTAAGATAAAGCTCAACGGTTTAACAGTCTCCTATTCATCCCTGCATAGCACAGGAAAACCAACTGGTTTGCACTAAAAATATTTTAGTTCTAAAGAAATTAATTTTTTATAAATTCTTCCTCTCATTCGGGATTATTTTCCGTAAATTAGGATTGAACTTGCCAAGCCACCACTATCAATAAAGTAGCACCAATCCTGATTTGCCTGTTATTCTTTTTCTCATGTAAAAAGGAAACCAGAGAACCCTCCATCCCTGCCACCAACAGGATGGTAGCAAATTCCCTATATTCAAGTTCATGTACGACCTGTGAAACGCAAACCATTTCTTTTCATGGCATCAGGCCTGACGATATAAATGGAAGAAGGCCTATCAGCAATCCTGAAAGAGGTTTCAGACTGGAACACATTATGAAAGTAAGCAACCTTTTGAATCCTTATCATCGTATAAATTATTCCCATAATTTCTCAAGCTATATTGGAAAGGATGAAAATAATTTTAGTGAAAAAACCAGGTTAACACAATTATATTTTTACCTGACAGATTATATGAAAACCTCTATTCCGGACAACGCCTTTAGGAATATGCAGGTCATATTTGATGAGATAAAACGATCGGGATACAAGGTGATTCTGGTGTTTGCTTACCGGTACGATGATAACAGTAAATATGAAACATACGGCGATATAAAAAGGCATCTTGCCCAACTAAAATCATTTTTACAAAAAAATGAATCGCTGATCTTTGCCTTCCAGGCGGGCTTTCTTGGTTTGTGGGGTGAGTGGCACCATACGGGATTAGATAACTCTCCCTTATACAAAAAAATAGTGCTCAGGGATATCCTGAAAGCCATTCCCGTAAACAAAAAATTACAGGTAAGAGAAACTATATATAAAACCAATACAGCTGGGTTTATCAGGCAAATTCCCGGCAACTCTTTATTATATTATCCACTAACCAATGAAGAGTATAACAGGATCGGATTTCAAAATGCTTATTTTGTTTTAGACCAGGGAGTAAATGCACATTGGGATTTTCGATGGCCTGATAAAGATTATTTCATGGTAGAAAGGGAGGCTATGTCATCAGTAGTAGATGGCGAAATGCCTTACAACGGAAACTGGTATGGTACATTCAATAAAATAGCACATGGAAACCAGGGTGGCTGGCAAGCTATAAAAAGAATGAAAACACATGCATACAGTAGTTTTAGTATTATTCATAACTACAACATAAATATAGCAGCATGGAAAAAACAGAATATTACCCTCTCTCAATTCCGGAATAACAAAATGTCAGTAACTGAAGATTATTTCCTTGACAAAAACAGCAGAGAAGTAACAAGGACAGCTTATGAATATATCAGGGATCACTTGGGTTACCGGCTACAATTGAAAGAAGCAACAATACCAAAACTGATCCACCGGGGAGAACGCGGGGAATTTTGGATTGGGCTTAATAACTTCGGCTTCGCCCCGGTAATAAATAAAAGACCGGTATACCTGGTTCTAATTGATGAAAATGGCCATGTATTGGAGTTTCCCGTGGCCGTAGATCCAAGGCATTGGTTGCCGGTAGAAGCGTCTCCCGCCGGAGAATATAGTATCAGGCAATCGATACATTTTAAAAATACATTTGCTCCCGGGCCATATAAAGTGGGTATCTGGATGCCCGATGATTCTGAAAACCTGAAGTATGATTCCGATTACGCCATTCGGCTGGCCAATGGAAATATTGAATGGTGGAAGGATGTTGAAAATAAGTACCTCATCAATATAATAGGTGAGCTTCAACTTTTTTGAATTCTTACTGAGTACATTTTAACCCGGATATCAATAGTGATGATTTTCCAAAATGGCCTCCCTTTACGGCATCTGCAGAGTAACACCTGCAAAGAAAATTTGAATGTACCAAAATGTTCACAAAAGCAAAGTTGATTACATTTGCATCCGCTTGCCTTTTTCAATTTTATCTAAATAACTAAATCAAACATGCTATGAGTTACATTTCCGAAATTTTCGCCAGGCAAATTTTAGATTCAAGAGGTAATCCCACAGTGGAAGTAGATATAATTACTGATGAAGGTGCATTGGGACGGGCAGCTGTACCAAGTGGCGCCAGTACAGGAATTCATGAAGCAGTTGAACTTCGCGATGGCGACAAGAAAATATATCTTGGAAAAGGTGTACTGAAAGCCGTAAAAAATGTAAACTCTATTATCGCACCTGCTTTATTGGGCTATGATGTAGCAGATCAAACGGGGATAGATGAAATGATGATAGAACTGGATGGTACGCCTAATAAAGGAAAGTTAGGTGCTAATGCTATACTCGCTGTTAGTATGGCTGTAGCCAAAGCCGCTGCTGAAGAAGCAGCATTGCCATTGTACCGCTATATAGGTGGCACCAATGCAAAGACATTACCTATCCCATGATGAATATTCTGAATGGCGGTGCACATGCTGATAATAAAATAGATTTCCAGGAATTTATGGTAATGCCTGTTGGTGCAACCAGCTTCAGCGAAGGATTGCGCTGGGGTGTAGAAATATTTCATGCACTTAAAACCGTATTGAAGAAAAAAGGATTCAGTACCAATGTAGGTGATGAAGGTGGTTTTGCACCCAATATTCAAAGTAATGAAGAAGCAATTGAAACAGTATTAACTGCAATACAGGCTGCAGGATATAAAACCGGCAGCCAGATCGCGATTGCAATGGATGCGGCCAACAGTGAATTATGGAATGCTAAAGAAGAAAAAATATATTTTTCATAAAAGTGATGGCAAAGAAATGAGCAGCGAGCAATTGGTAAAATACTGGGCGAGCTGGGTGAAACAATATCCGATTGCTTCTATTGAAGATGGTATGGCTGAAGATGATTGGGATGGCTGGAAAATGCTGACCGAAGCTGTTGGTAATAAATGCCAGTTGGTGGGTGATGATCTTTTTGTAACCAATGTAACCCGCCTGCAAACCGGAATTGATAAAGGAATCGCAAATGGACTATTGGTAAAAGTAAACCAGATAGGCACTATTACTGAAACCATCAATGCAGTTACTCTGGCACAGCATAACGGTTACAATACCATCATGAGTCACAGAAGCGGTGAAACAGAAGATACAACTATTGCTGACCTTGCTGTTGCATTAAATTGCGGACAAATAAAAACTGGCTCGGCCTCCCGTACTGACCGTATTGCCAAGTACAATCAATTGATCAGGATTGAAGAACAATTGGGAAGCAGTGCTTTTTATCCAAATGGAAAGATTAAATTTGGAAGCAAGAAATAATATGACCTGTTAACTATTTTTGCTCTTACAAAGTTTTTGCAAGCCAATCAAATCCCGGATATGGAAAACATTTCAAATAATAGCAATATTCCCAAACCCTTTCTGAAAAAAGGCTTGGGTAAAATTCCCGCCTGGATTAAAAATAAATACTTTATCACTCTAGGTGTTTTTATCATTATTATGTTGTTTGTCGATAAGAATGATGTTTTTACACAGGCGGCACGTAAAAACCAGCTTAAAGAAATCCGGGAAAGCAAAGAATATTATACAACCCTAATAAGTACCGAACTTAAAGAATTAGAGGAACTTAAGTCCAATCCAGCGACCCTGGAAAAATACGCCAGAGAAAAATACCTCATGAAAAGAGATAACGAAGACCTGTACCTCATACCCGAAAAGACTATAAAAGGCGAATAGCTGGCTTTTTTGAACAATATGCCTTTTAAATATTCGTTTATAAACAGGACATTCACTTTTCTGGAACATTCACTTTTTAAGGACATTAATGGTTTGCGAATGAGAAATTTTACCCCCGAGGACCTTTTATTGTATTTATACGATGAAAGTACTCCCCAGCTAAAAGCTGCAATTGAGCAGTCTTTAAGCCTGGATTGGACATTACGGGAAAAACTCACTGTTTTAAAAACATCTATGCTAAGGCTTGACCAAATCCATGAAACCCCACGCACCGAGGTGATTTTAAAAATTCTGAATTACGCCCGTGAAAAATCAACGGAAACAGTTTAAAACATTCCGCTCATTTTTTTGATCTTATTACATCCGCCGCTTTGGCGGATGTTTTTTTTGTGGGAAATAAAAGGGGTTTTTGTATTTACTACAATCACAAAAATCTTTTTCATATTATTTATTACCTGTACAATCATATTCCTGTTTTCTTTTGACCAGTTAGCTTTGTACCATGACCCTCAAACAGCGATATCAGTTCGTATTAAAATATTTTGAAAAAGAAATTCCTGAAGCAGAAACAGAATTGATCTATGATAATCCTTTCCAGCTTTTGGTTTCCGTGATACTTTCCGCCCAATGCACAGATAAAAGAGTAAACATGACAACTCCCGCCATTTTTGAAAAATTTCCTGATGCAGAATCGTTGAGCCAAACAAGTTTTGAAGAATTACTTCCTTATATCAAAAGCATTTCGTACCCTAATAATAAAACGAAACATCTGTTAGGCATGGCCCGGATGCTTGTCGAAAAATTTGACAATAAAATACCTATGACGGTAGAAGAATTAATACAATTGCCCGGCGTAGGAAGAAAAACCGCTCATGTCATTACTTCGGTAGTGGACCAGCAACCCAATATGGCAGTGGACACGCATGTATTTCGAGTGAGTAAAAGATTAGGTCTTGTAAAACAAACCGCTACCACTCCACTGGCAGTAGAGAAGGAACTTACCAAAAATATTCCCATGGAGCAAATACACAAAGCACATCATTGGCTTATTCTCCATGGCCGCTATGTTTGCATGGCCCGCAGTCCAAAATGTGAGCAATGTGGATTGAAGTCCTCCTGTATCTATTTCGCCAGGAAGAAAAAAATGAACATAAGGTAACTATCGCCGGAAATAGAATTGAAACGAATATCAGGTTATTTTTCAAACCTTTTTCTGGATAAAAAAGTGAAAATGCTTTTTATTGTCGAAGCAATAAGGCAAAAAATCAGTGGTTCTTAAAATATTAGATTATTTAAATTTCTTAACACAAATCAAATAATTGTCTTTTTAACACAAACTTTTAATATAACAAAATTTTTTCCTTTGTTCTCCGTTTGGTAATGGTATTTACTTATTCCAATATACTATGAAATTAATTTATTGCAGGCATGGCTTGAAATGTATTTCGGTTTCATTGTACAATAACCCTATACATTTCAATAAAAAATATGAGAAAGATCAGCCTGCTTATTGTTGATGACCACCGGTTAATCAGGGAAATTTGGGTTACAAACTTTGAAGCGGATGCAAGATTTTCTGTTGTCGGGCAAACCGGAACCGGCAGAGAGGCCTTGATGCTGGTGAAACAATTAAATCCGGATATTGTGATCATGGATATAACCTTACCGGATTTAAATGGGGTACAGGTTACAAAACAAATCATTTCAAGTTCACCGCATATAAAAGTCCTTGGGGTTTCCTGCCATACCATTCCGGCATATGCCAGGGAACTAATGCAGAGTGGGGCTTGTGGCTATATAACTAAAACATCTTCCTGGAAGGAAATGGAAACCGCCATCATGGAAATTCAAAGCGGGAATATGTATATCTGCAATGAAATCAAAAATAATTTATCGGTACAATTACTTTGCAATAAAAGACAGGAGAATGATTTATCATGCATTTCCCGAAGAGAGATCTGTATCATAAATTATATCAAAAATGGGTTATCCTCAAAAGAAATAGCAGCTACATTAAGCATATCTGTAAAAACAGTAGAAGTTCACCGGCATAATATCTTAAAGAAATTAAAACTTAGAAACTCAACCGCTTTAATAAACTACATTAACCATAGTCAACTGAAATTTGCAGTATAGAAAAATTACGAAGGTAAATTTACTATTGACCACTCTGAAAATAAATCAATTTTAAAATAATACATAATAACTCTTAAGAAAAAATACCATAAATACTTAATAGTCGTTTATATTAACACGTTCTCTATTTAAAAACTCCAATCAAAAAAAATCCATTCTAATGAAAAACAAAATGATTGCCACAGCAATATTGCTGGCAGGCATAGTAACTCACTCAATCGCCCAGTCTACTGCTTTTGGCAGTACAACTGCTGTATTGGTCACTCCCATTTCTATAGCTAAGACAACAGATATGCATTTTGGAACAGTTGCTGCCAGTTCTACAGCTGGTACTGTGGTATTAGATTATGCTAATGGCCGCACTACCACAGGTGGAGCAAGTTTGCCTACAGGTGGAGTTGCAGTTACCACTGCTGTTTTTACTGTTACCGGCCAGGGCACCAGCGGTTTTTCCATTGCTATTCCAAGTGCTCCTATTACACTTTCCAATGGTGTTCAAACCATGACGGTTAGTGATTTTCTGTGTGATGCAGGAGCAACTTCTGCTTTAGTTGCAGGTAGTAAAATATTGAAGGTCGGTGCTACTTTGAATGTAGCCGCTGACCAGGCAGCAGGAACCTACACTAAAGCAGGTAGCCTTACCGGTTTGTTTGTTACCGTTAATTACAATTAAAAAGTTCCTTATTTAATAAGAGCGAACTGTCTTAAAAGTAAAATTTTAAGACAGTTTGTATTTTTTGACAACCCAAAATAAAGCTGTGAGAAACGCCGTCTTTTCCGAACTATCTGCCAAAAAAATATCAAAATCAGGTTTTTTATTGTTTGTTTATTTTGGTTGGTTCATTTTAATATCAAACATCGCAAGAGCTCAGGGCGACTTGCTTTTATATCCCAACAGGATAGTTTTTGATGGTTCAAAAAAATCACAGACTTTAAATCTCGCCAATACGGGTAAGGATACTGTGCGGTATGTAATTTCTGTAGTTCAATCCAGGATGAAAGAGGATGGCAGCTTTGAAATGATCACTTCGCCGGATGAGGGTCAGCAATTCGCAGATAAATACATCCGGTTTTTTCCAAGAAGTATAATACTGGGACCCAATGAGGCTCAAACAGTAAAAATTCAGCTGGTCAACACCAGCAACCTGGCTGCCGGCGAATATCGTTCACACATTTATTTTCGTTCAGAACCGGATAAAAAACCATTGGGGGAATCCGAGCCGGTAAAAGATTCCACGTCCATTTCTGTAAATCTTGTCGCTGTCTTTGGAATTACAATTCCTGTCATCATACGCATGGGTGAGTCTACCACGAAGGTTCATCTTTCTGATGTAGCTCTCGCATTAAAGAAAGATTCTAATCCTTCTTTAATGGTACATTTTAACCGGATGGGAAACATGTCGGTGTATGGTGATATCTCAGTTGATCATATATCACCCCAGGGAAAGGTAACCCGTGTAGCACTCGCCAAAGGAATGGCTCTTTATACACCCAATCCTGTAAGAAAATTCAATTTATTACTTGACAATACATCAGGTATTGATTTTCATAAAGGGAAATTACACATTGCTTACACCACTCAACCAGACGCAAGGTCCATTAAAATAGCCGAGACGGAATTGGCCTTGTTTTAAAATAATAATGTTCCAATATTCCAGCCATGTCTACCATCTATTTACCGTTCACCGCTAGCATTATCAATAGCAAATTGTTCAGGGCTCTTTATATTGTAATGTTTATTTTTTTTTCAATTCGTTCTCAAGCGCAAGTGGGCATAAGCACTACATCCATTACGCCCGACGAATCGTCGATCCTTGAAATGCGGTCTACTTCAAAAGGAATGCTTATTCCCAGGATGACTTCTGCCGAAAGGGATGCCATTACTTCACCTGCAACAGGACTGATGGTATATAACACAACAACCAACTCTTTTAATTTTTATAATGGAACTACCTGGCTGAATATTGCCGGTGCCGGAGGGATAACCACTATAACTGGTGTATTGAATCGCACAGATATTAGCGGAACAACTTCTGATCCCATTATTGATATATCGGCTTCTTACCCGGGACAAAATTCCATTACTACTTTAGGGACGATTGGAACAGGATTATGGAATGGAAGTATAATAAACCCTACCTATGGCGGAACCGGCATTAACAATGGTACAAAAACCATAATTCTAGGTGGTAATTTAATAACCTCCGGTGACTTTACTACCACATTAAACAGTATAGCTCCTACCAATATAACACTGCCTGTTACCGGAACTTTAAGCACCCTGGCTGGTGTTGAAACATTCACCAATAAAACATTAAACGCTCCCTACATCATATCTCCGACAGGCTTAGTGAAGGCCGATGTCGGTCTCGCTAATGCTGATAACACTTCTGATGCAAATAAACCAATCAGTACAGCAACCCAAACGGCCCTCAATCTAAAATTAAATGCATCTGAAAAAGGAAGCAGCAACGGTGTGGCAACTTTAGACGCCACCGGCAAATTGCCAATTGCGCAAATGACGGTGGGTCCCCAGCTTTATAAGGGAACATGGAATGCGGCAACCAATACTCCTGCCATTTCGGATGCATCAGGACAAAGAGGAGATACTTACCGGGTTGTAGCCAACGGCACAGTAAACCTGGGCTCAGGAAATGTTACATTTTATACTAACGATGATGCCATACACAATGGAACTATCTGGCAGAGAAATCCTGCAACGTACGCAGTAACAACGGTAAACGGACAAACGGGAACCGTAGTGCTCAACAGCGACCAGGTTACCGAGGGATCAACTAATAAATACTATACTGATGCCCGTGCCAATTTAAAATTAAATGTTACTGATAAAGGAGCCAACAATGGCGTAGCCACTTTGGACGGAGGTGGTAAAATACCAGTTTCCCAATTGCCGGTAGGTTCTCAAACCTATAAAGGAACCTGGAGCGCAGCTACAAATACACCTGCACTTTTAGATGCAACGGGTAGTGGAGGCTGGACTTACCGGGTAACTACATCTGGCACACAAAACCTGGGCTCAGGACTTATTATATTTTTTGCTGGCGACGATGTAATTCACAATGGAACTATCTGGCAAAGAAGCCCAAGTTCAGCGACCGTGAATTCCGTGAATGGACAAACTGGTAACGTGGTACTGAACTCTGATAATATAAGTGAAGGATCAACCAACCTTTACCTCACTAATGCAAGAGTAAGAAATGCAGTATCTGCCAACGCCCCGCTTGCATACAATAGCTCCTCCGGCGTATTTTCTATTCCCCAGGCTACCTCCTCTGTTAATGGTTATTTAAGCTATACGGATTGGGTAACTTTTAATCAAAAGCAACCTGCAGGAAATTATATTTCGGATCCCGGGAGTAATGGTCTTTTAGTACGAACTTCTTTGAACACGACAACTTTCAGATCCATAACAGGTACGGCTAACAGGCTAACCGTTACAAATGGAGACGGACAAAGTGGTAATCCTGTCCTAGATATTTCATCTAACTATTCAGGTCAAAATTCCATAACCACACTGGGAACCATAAGTACGGGCACTTGGAACGGTTCAACAATCGGTATAGGATATGGAGGTACAAATTCTACTTCCGCATTAAATAATAACAGGATCATGGTTTCCACCACAGGAAGCATAAAGGAAGCAGCCGCACTAACCAACGGACAATTATTAATCGGATCGGCAAGTGCTGCTCCTGTAGCCGCAAACATTACGGCAGGAAATGGCATCTCCATTACTAATGCACCCGGCAGTATAACCGTATCAAATGAACCAACCGTTTTACAAACAACAGGAACTACTACTTTAACCACCACTAGTAATAGTGATGTACCCATGAGCACCCCTTTAAAAATAACAGCACCTGCCACCGGGGATTACTTAATATTTTTTACCGGAGTCGTATCAAATTCCAATTCGGGCAGAGGGGTTATAATTTCTTTATATATTAACGGAGCAAAAATACCTGTAGCTGAAACCGAAAGTACTGCCAGTGGAAACGACAGAAATACTGCCACTATAACTTACCTGGCTACGGGTGTAACAGCAGGTCAGGAATTCGAAATGAGATGGAGAGCGGAAAATAATACAGCCACCATTACCAAAAGAATCTTAATTGCTCAAAGGGTTAAATAGAATTACAATAAAAATGAAATTTTATTTAGACCAAATCAAAACAATAATTCAGGTATCAGCAATTATTTTTGTGAATACCCTGGCATCAAATCAATCCAAACTATGGGCCCAGGTTATATCCAATAATGGCGCTCATTTAACTACTGTTAGTGGTACCGTATTTAGTTTGGATTCTCTTCATACTAATGCCAGCAGTACCATATCAAATGAAGGAATTATTAACCTTGTCTGCTTAATTAATGCAGGAACTGCTCAGGGAAATGGCACCTATAATATTTCAAACTTGTTTACCAATACAGGCACTTTTACTGCAGGTAACAGTACTGTCCACTTTAACGGCAGCGGCAACCAAAACATTCCTTCCTTAACCTATCATCACTTATCCGCTTCCGGATCATCTTCTTTAAAAACGGCTTTGGGAAATTTAACCGTAAACGGAACGCTTAATATCAACAATGGAGCAACCATTGATTTAACAGATTATCTGTTGACAGGATCTCTTATTGCAAATGCCGGAACAGGCCTTCTCAAAACCCAGAATACTTCATCTACTCCTATCCCCACGGGAAAAACATGGACAGCTGATGTTCTATATAACAGCAGTTCATTGCAATTTATAGCATTTGGCAATTACAATAACCTCAATGCAAGTGGCGGCCACCGCGAATTATATGCAGGCACTACAGGGATCGCCGGCAGCTTTACTCCGGGAAATGGCAATTATACAATAACCGGCTCCACTATAGATTTTAATGGCAGCTCGGTGCAAACAATACCTGCATTTGATTTTAATAGCATGACCGTATCGGGCGGCAGCATTAAAAATATAGCCGGTGCTGTAAGTATTATTGATGCACTTTCCCTGGGAGCTAATACCACTCTTGCATTGGGAGCAAATGACATAACTTTAAAATCAACTGCAACATCCGTTGCCCGAATCACTAATACACCTTCATCTGCAGATATTACTTATGGGACTGGCAGATTTGTAATAGAACGTTACGTACCTGGAAGAAGGAAATACCGATTATTTACAAGTTCAGTAACCAGTAGTCCAAATGCAACATTAGTTTCCGGAGAGGAGTCGCTCTCCATTTGGGGAAACTGGCAAAATGCTGGCAATAATGCCATCGCTAATACCGGGACAATAATTACAGGTGGCAGCAGTGCTGATGGATTTGATCAGCAAACACCCAATTCATCTCTTTACACCTATAATGAGACGGCAAGGCTTTACTCCCGTTTCTCTACTTCCAATGGGAAGAATACAAAATATACTCCATTGAAAGCGGGTGTGGCGTATTATATGTTTGTGTATGGAGACCGGACCAATACAATCACCACCAGCAGTCCCAAGTTCACAACGATCAAATCAAGAGGAAAAATATTGATGGGGGACCAGGTTTATTCTACCAGTTCAACAATTCCATTATCCGGAGATACCGGCAGATTTACCATGCTGGGTAATCCATTTGCTTCTCCGGTTAATTGGGCAACAATTTCGAAATCTGATCTTGAAAATACCTATTGGGGTTGGGATCCCAACCTGGCCAGTACAGGCGGTTATATCACCGTATCCACCAATGGCACAGTAACTCTTCAGGCTCCTTATTCCGGCAGCACAGGATTGAACCAATACATTCAACCTGGCCAGGGATTTTTTGTAAAAACAACAGGGCTTTCTCCCACACTGACTATCCGTGAACAGGATAAGGTATCAAATTTTAATGCCAATGCTTTTCGTACGGCCAGGAGAATGTTCAATGACATTTCATTGGTAGCTGTTAACCTTCAATACCCAAGTGGTGTCAATAAAGTTTTGGCAGATGGTGTTCTGGTTGCATTTGATGCAGCCTTTTCCAACCAGGCCGGGACTGAAGATGCCACCAAGATGGTCAACAGTGCAGAAAGCATCAGCATCATGAATAATAACACTTTGCTAAGTATTGATGCCAGGCAGATGCCACAAATAGATGATACCCTTTTTCTCAATGTGACAAAACTTACAAAACCTCAATACACTCTACAGATCTTTGCCCATCAAATGGAAGGGAGCAGTGTTCAGGCCGTCCTCCAGGATGCATACTTGAATTCGAGTGAAGTTTTATCTCTCCTTGATACAAACATTATCTTATTTAATGTAAACCCCGCGGTGCCTGCATCAGCTGACATCAATAGGTTCCGCATAGTTTTTCATCAAACATTCATCCCCCTTCCGGTTACATATACGGTTTTAAAAGCAACACCAAAAGATAATCAAACCATTCAAATAGATTGGGAAGTAGGGTCTGAAAAAGACATTTTGAAATATGATGTTGAAAAATCTTTGGATGCTGTTTCTTTTGGCAAAATAGGAGAAATAAAATCGAAAGGAAATAACAGCAGTGAAAAATATAGCTGGACAGATGGTAACTCAAATACCGGAAACATATTTTACAGGATAGTGGCTCAACAGGTTGATGGAAAAATTATACTAAGTAAAATTGTGACCGTAAAAATGGGTTCGGATGCTGGTTTCAAGGTGTTTCCAAATCCTGTAGTCAACCAGCAATTAAACATTCGGGCCGGGGTAATGCAAAAAGGTAGATACAATTTATCGTTACAATCTTCAACCGGTCAGCAAATTCTTGCAAAAGAAATTAATCATTCAGGAGGTTTTTTCAACCAGGTCATTTATCTCGGCAAATTATTACCCCAGGGAATTTATTACCTGAAAATCTCTGATGGAAATCAAAAATATGTGCAGCCTGTATTTGTAGAATAAATAATGGAATCTAAAAAGAAACATATTAAACAATGGACTTTAAAAACCCTGCTCACCTTAGCAATGGGTTTTATTTCATTTATTGCCCTGGCTCAAATAGATCCTACAGACAGCTTACCGGGTGATCCCGGAGCTTTATCAGTATACACCGTTCAAAATATGAGTTTTGGGGCATTCTCCGCTGGCAATACCGGTGGCACTGTAATTATTTCCACTAACGGTTCACGTTCAGTAAGCGGTGATATCATCCCCCTTAACCTGGGGACTTTATACTTTCAGTCCATTTTTGATATTGATGCACCAATAGGCTCCATTGTTTCAATTATGAACGGGCCTGATGCAATTCTTACTGGCAGCAATGGGGGTTCTATGACAATGAGGATAGGAAATTCTGATCCTTTTTCTCCATTCATTATCATTAAACAGCAACCTGAGCGAACACCGGTTAAAATAGGTGGAACACTTACGGTAGGCCCAACAGCAACCAACCCGCCCGGTAATTACACAGGTACATTCTATATCACCTTTAACCAGGAATAATACAATTTAATACCTCTGAAAACCGTCACTACATATGGAAACAATCGGACCTCCTGTGGTTGCGTGCTCTTCTCCTGGCTAAACAGGTTGACCCTGGTTATCTTTTTTTGGATAACCCCTCTCATTATTTATGCCCAGGATGATATAGCTTTTGCATCGCCATCTTTTACCAAAACCGGGTATGACACTACCGGAACACAGAATTACGGAGACTATTACGATGAGGTGCCCGTTACACTTAATGTTCCCCGGATCGGCAGTTTGGAAATTCAGGCATTAATTTATGGGGACCATTTGTATTTGCCCATCAATGAGCTTTTTGATTTTTTAAAAATCCGCAATGTCGTGTCTCCGGATTTTGATTTGGTGGAAGGCTTTTTCATTTACCCAAAAGACAATTATTTTATTGACAAAACAAATAACCGCATTGTTTACCAATATAATTCTTATACCCTCTCTCCTATTGACCTCATTCGAACCAGCTCTAACTTATACCTGAAAAGTGATTATTTCGGAAAAGTTTTTGGATTAGAATGCATTTTTGACTTTCGTACCCTTTCAGTTACATTGAATACGAAAATTGAATTACCGGCCATTCGAGAAATGCAACAGGAACTAATGCGCAGAAACATTGGTCGCCTGAAGGGAGAAAACAAAGCAGATACTACCATCGGCAGAACTTTTCCTTTGTTCCATATAGGTGTGGCCGACTGGTCTGTTATTTCATCACAGGACTCAAAAGCTAAGAGTAATACAAGAGCCAATTTAGGAATAGGAGCCATTGTTGCCGGCGGCCAGTTGAATTTATCATTGAATTATAACAGTGACGAAAAAATAAATCTGAAGCAACAATTTTATCAATGGCGCCTGGTCAATAATGATCATTCTGCGTTGCGGCAGGTAACTGCAGGAAAATTATTTGCACAATCTACCTCCTCAATTTATGCACCCGTTATAGGATTTCAATTTTCAAATACACCTACTACATACAGAAAATCCTTTGGCACTTATACATTGAGCAATACAACGGAGCCGGGCTGGATGGTGGAATTGTATGTAAATAATGTGATGGTAGATTATGTAAAAGCAGACGCTTCGGGTTTTTATACGTTTGAAGTACCACTGGTTTATGGAAATTCGATCGTGAGGCTGAGATTTTACGGACCCTGGGGTGAAGAAAGAACCAGCGAAAAATATATTACCATCCCATTTAATTTTTTACCGCAAAATCAACTTGAATATAATGTCACTGCAGGCATAGTTGATAATGATGAAAAAAGCAAATTTGCAAGAACTGTAGTTAATTATGGTCTGGCAAAAACGCTTACAGTAGGCGCTGGAATGGAATATTTGTCCACTGTAGCCACCGGGAAAAGTATGCCTTTTGTTAATGCCTCTTTCAAACTAAGTCAGACTATTCTTGTTTCCGCCGAACATACACATGGCGTAAGATCAAAGGGCATCATCAGCTACAGGAATCCATCTAATCTCCAGGTTGATGTAAACTATACCAGGTATGTAAAAAATCAAAAAGCAATTGATTTTAATTTCCTGGATGAAAAGAAACTTATATTTTCTATGCCATTCATAGCAAAGAAATTCACTGCTTTTTCCAGGCTTACGCTAAACCAATTTACCCTTCCCTACAGCAAGGTTCTATTCCTGAAAGGAAATTCCAAATTTACCTCAGCGGAGATGCTGCTTTCTGCTGTGATTTCCGGGGTCAGCACCAATTTTACCACGTTTGCTATTCTTAGCAATTCTGGCAATCCCCTGGTTTATTCTAATCTATCTTTTACTTTCAGGCTTCCCGGTGGAATCAGGTTTACACCCCAGGCACAATATGAATACCAGAAGAAAAATTTTAGTACACTTAAATCTGAAATTGAAAAATCCCTGTTTCGCCGCGGTTACGTGAACTTCACTTACGAAAAATCACTAATTAATGAAAGGCTCAGTTCAATGACCCTGGGCCTGCGGTATAATTTTTCAGTGGCACAAACTTTCTTTTCAGCAAGAAGCAGCCGGCACTCGGTAACAACCACCCAATCGGCAAGGGGAAGCCTGGTGTATGACGCTAAAACAAATTATCTCGGCACAAACAACCAAACCAGCCTGGGTAGGGGCGGCATCATTATATCGCCTTTTCTTGATCTGAATTGCAATGGAAAACGTGAAAGCAATGAACCAAAAGTGGCCGGATTAAAATTAAATCTAAAAGGAGGTGGCCGGATCGAGCGCAATGACCGTGATACTTCTCTGCGTATAACCGGTCTTGAAGCTTTTACCAATTATTTTATTGAATTAGATAAAAACAGCTTTGATAATATAGCCTGGCAAATTAAAAATCCAAACTTAAGTGTGGCGGTAGATCCCAATCTTCTAAAATTAGTTGAAGTACCTGTAGCAGTAATGGGCGAAGTTTCTGGTAAAGTTTCTCTTCAGCAGGATAATGGTTCAGCCGGCCTTGGGCGTATAATTGTAAATATATTTAACACTCAGGCAATACTTGTGTCTCGCCTGCTTTCAGATTCTGATGGTTATTTCGATTTCATTGGATTGCCCCCGGGTAAATACAGCGCCAGCGTTGACAAAGACCAATTGCTGAAACTAAAGATGAACTCAACTCCATCTATCCAGTTTGATATTGCTCAAAATATAGACGGTGATATTATAAATACCCTGGAATTTACTTTACAAGCTGATCCCGAAAAATAATAATATCAGTTACATTTGAATTGTATTGCTCACTACACTGTGAACAAAATTCCTTTTGCATCAGAAAATAAATAAAATGAAAAAATTTATTGTTGCGATTGCTGCCTGTTTTTTAGTTGCCGCCATAATTTCAGCTACTCAAAAAGATACAAAAATGCTAAGACACGTTGTTTTATTTAAATTTAAAGACGATGCTACCCCTGCCCAGGTAAAGCAAGTAGAGACTGCTTTTCTTGCGCTACCTGCCCAAATAAAAGAAATTAAAAGTATTGAATGGGGAACGAATAATAGCCCTGAAAATTTGAACCAGGGATTAACGCACTGTTTTTTCCTGAGCTTTACAAGTGAAAAAGACCGGGATAATTATTTACCGCATCCTGCTCACAAAGCATTTGGTACTTTGCTTACGCCATACCTTGATAAAGTAGTAGTTGTAGACTACTGGGTGAAAGATTAAGCCTGAACCAGTTTCTTTTTTATAGGTATTTATGTATCTCTTCTACCAATTCAATTTTGGTAATAGGTACACCCATTATTTTGTGATATCCTTTTGCATCTACAAAATATACATCACGAATAATCTTGATCAACTGCCCATTGTTGATTTCCGGTATCAGAAGCGTTTCAAAATTATTCAGTATTTCTCCAAGGTTTTTTGGGAAAGGGCGCATATGGCGCAAATGTGCATGACTCACTAAATTGCCTTTTCCCTGTAATTCCGCTACCGCTGATTTTATTGCACCATACGTAGACCCCCAGCCTAATACCAGCACTTTTCCTTTATCAGCACCACTATCTATTTTTTGATCAGGAATGTATTCCGCTATTTTATCCACTTTTTCCTGCCTTATCTTAACCATCAGCTGGTGATTCTCCGGTTCATAACTGATATTACCTGTTACGTTTTGTTTTTCCAAACCTCCTATTCGGTGCTCAAGACCTGCTGCACCCGGTATTGCCCAGGGCCGGGCCAGTTTTTCATCACGCAAATAAGGTTGCAGCTTATCCTCCCCGTGACCCAGTTCGGTTTTAAATTTTACATGAATTGGATTTAATTGATCCGTTTTGGGAAATTTCCAGGGCTCGGCACCATTGGCAATATAACCATCACTTAAAAATATAACCGGCGTCATGTGTTGTACGGAAATTCGTACCGCCTCATACACCGCATCAAAACAATCAGCCGGAGTAGAAGCAGAAACAATTGGCATAGGGCATTCACCATTTCTTCCATAGTATGCCTGCAACAGGTCACTTTGTTCTGTTTTTGTAGGTAAGCCTGTGGAAGGACCGCCCCGCTGAACGTCAATTATCAGTAAAGGAATTTCAAGCATTACTGCCAGGCCCATCGCCTCCGCTTTCAATGCCATCCCTGGTCCTGAAGTTGTCGTTACTCCCAATGATCCTCCGTATGCAGCTCCGATAGCCGTAGTAATTGCAGCAATTTCGTCTTCAGCCTGGAAAGTACGGATACCAAAATTCTTGTGCTTTGCCAGTTCATGAAGAATATCAGATGCCGGCGTAATGGGATAGGAACCCAGGAACATCGGCAAACCACTCACCTGTGAGGCTGCTATTAATCCGTAAGCAACGGCCTGGTTGCCCATAATGGAACGGTATTCGCCCGGATCCATCCTGGCCTTTTCAACTTTATAAGTGGTGGTAAAAGTTTCAGTAGTGTCTCCAAAATTATATCCCGCCTGTAGTACCTTCAGGTTACTTTGCAGGATATCTTCCTTCTTTCCAAATTTTTCCTTCAGAAATCTTGTTGTATTGTCCATGTCCCGGTCATACATCCAATAAAGAAACCCGAGAACAAACATATTCTTTGCCCTGTCTTTTTCTTTCATACCCATGGTGAAATCCTTCAGTGCCTCACGGGTCATCCTGGTTACGTCCATTTTTATGACTTCATAATTTTCCAGGCTGCTGTTTTCAAGCGGATTCTCCCCGTCGGGGTAATTAGCAAGGCGCAGATTCTTTGAATCAAATCCGTCTGTGTTAACGATGATCTTACCGCCCTTTTTTAAGGCTGAAAGATTAGATTTTAATGCGGCTGCATTCATTGCCACCAGTACATCGCAGGCATCGCCTGGTGTAAAAATCCTGTCGCTTGAAAATCTTAACTGGTAACCACTCACACCCGGCAAAGTGCCTATCGGCGCCCTGATCTCTGCCGGAAAATCCGGGAAAAGTAGAAAGGTCAATACCCAGCAAAGCTGTATTATTAGTAAACTGAGTGCCGGTCAATTGCATTCCATCACCACTATCACCTGCAAATTTTATAACTACATCACTTAATACTTCCTGATTTCGGATCATTGTAAAAAAATTGTATCGCAAAATTAGGGTAGTTTCTCTTTGTTTCAACCGTAAAAGCAGGATGTTTAAAATGATAAGTGGTGGACCTTTAAAACCTAGATTCCTTTACTTTGCTTACTTATTAATTCAAAATTCAAATCAACAACACCATGAAATGAGCTTTGATAATGCTAATCACCAACCGTGATGATTATCTGGCGAATTCCATTTGGCTAAAAACAATAAAAAATAAACAAATGAAACAAAAAATATTCTGGCTGAGTGCGATATTAATGCTGACAGTGACAATTGCAAGTGCCCAGGCAAAGCTTGTAGAAAAAGTGACGAGACAAAGAGATGAAATCGTTATCCCATATGAAAAATATGTTTTGCCAAACGGCCTTACATTAATTATTCATGAAGATCACAGTGATCCGGTTGCGCATGTAGATGTAACCTACCACGTAGGGTCGGCCAGGGAAGAAATCGGCAAATCAGGATTTGCGCATTTTTTTGAACACATGATGTTCCAGGGTAGCGATAACGTTGGAGATGAGCAGCATTTTAAAATTGTAACTGAAGCCGGGGGTACACTGAACGGAACCACCAATACTGACCGTACCAACTATTTTGAAACAGTTCCGTCTAATCAATTGGAAAAAATGCTTTGGCTTGAAGCTGACCGTATGGGATTTTTATTAGATGCAGTAACGCAGAAAAAATTTGAGAACCAGCGGGAAACTGTAAAAAATGAAAGGGGAGAGAGATATGATAATGTTCCCTATGGTTTGCTATTCGAAGAAATATCGAAAAACCTTTATCCATATGGTCATCCTTATTCCTGGCTTACCATCGGATATGTAGAAGACCTGAACAGGGTAGATGTAAATGATCTGAAAAATTTCTTCCTGCGCTGGTATGGTCCTAATAATGCTACAGTTACAGTTGGTGGCGATGTAAATTCGGAGCAAGTTATTAAATTGGTTGAAAAATATTTTGGTTCAATACCCGCTGGCCCGAAAGTAGAAAAAATGCCGGCGATGGTTCCGGAGTTAACAAAACATCGTTTTGTTTCATATACCGACAACTATGCCCGGCTACCTATGATGGTGAAGGCTTATCCAACTGTTCCCAACTATCATCCTGATATGGCAGCCCTGGCTTGTCTTGCACAGATACTGGGACAGGGAAATAATTCAATCATTTACCAACAACTGACCAAAAAACAACTGGCACTCCAGGCTGGTGGTTTCAGCATTCTTTTTGAACTCTCTGGTTTTATGGCTTTCCAGGTAATTCCTTATCCGGGAAAATCACTGGCCAGTATGTATTACCTGCTTGATAATGCCCTGGATAGTTTTGAAGCCAGGGGTGTAACAGATGATGATATAGCAAAATTCAAAGGAGGCTATGAATCTCAACTCATAAACGGATTACAAAGTGTAGCAGGTAAAGTTTCTCAGCTGGCTGCATTTGAAACATTTACCGGCAATCCCAATATGATCGGTGAATTATTAAAATCCTACCAGGCCGTAACCAAAGAAGATGTGATGAGGGTTTACAATAAATACATAAAACATAAGCATACTGTTACGGTCAGCATTTTACCTAAAAACCAGGAGCAAGTTGATAGTAGGAGAGAACAATTTTACAATTGATAACACTCAGTACAGAGCTCCGGATTATGGGTATGAAGGGTTGAAATATGCAAAGGCAAAAGATGATTTTGACCGAAGCAAAATGCCACCCAACGGGCCTAACCCGGTTGTAAAAGTTCCTGCCTTCTGGAAAAAGGAATGGCCTAATGGCATTAAGATCATTGGCACTCAAAATACAGAATTGCCAACTGTTACTCTTTCAGTTAAAATACCGGGAGGTCATTTATTAAACGCCAACGATCTTTCCAAAGCCGGACTTGCATCCTTCTTTACTGATATGATGAACGATGATACAAAAAATTATACGGCTGAGGAAATGAGCAGAGAGCTACAAAAACTGGGAAGTTCTATCAATGGTATTACAGCGGCAATGATGACATCACTTTCCAGGTACAATCGCAAAAGAAAAACCTTGATGCCACTCTAAAATTGCTGCAGGAAAGAATGTTCAATCCAAAATTCACCCAGGATGCTTTTAACCGGATTCAGAAACAAAACCTGGAAAGCTTTAAAGTAGCTAAAACGCAACCGGCTTCTGTAGCTGATGATGTTTTTGCAAAAATAAATTATGGGCCATCTCATATCCTGGGAATTTCAGGCGATGGTAATGAAGAAACAGTGAAAAATTTACAGCTGGCGGATATGCAATGGTATTATGATAACTATATGACATCCAGGGATGCTGAAGTTAGTAGTGGTAGGCGATATTACTGAAGAAGAAATTTTACCGAAACTTATCTTTCCTGAATAATTTACCTGATAAAAAAATTACAATTCCTGCTAGTGGCATCAGCGCCTGCAGTTGATAAAACAAAAATTTACCTGGTAGATGTACCTAAATCCGCACAGACTGAATTCCGGGTAGGATATGTTACGGGCCTTGAAATATGATGCCACCGGTGAATATTTTAAAACCGGGTTAATGAATTATGCATTAGGAGGGGCCTTCAACAGCCGGTCTAAATCTGAATCTTCGCGAAGATAAAGGATGGACCTATGGAGCCAGAAGCGGTTTCAGCGGCGGCAAGCAAACCGGAGACTTTGAATTCAGTTCTGGTATCCGTGGCAATGCTACTGATAGTGCTATGATTGAAATAATGAAGGAATTAAAAGAATATGCTGACAAGGGTATTACAGATGAAGAACTGGCATTTATGAAAAGCGCCATTGGCCAGCGGGATGCATTGCGCTATGAAACCGGTATTCAGAAAGCTGGTTTTATCGGCAACATACTGGATAATAATCTGCCTGCCGATTATGTAGATCAGCAAAATAATATCGTCAGAAACATTACCAAAGCTGATATTGGATGCTTTAGCCAAAAAGTGGATCACGCTCTGATAAAATGAATATTCTTGTTGTAGGTGATAAAGCAAAAATTTTACCCGGCCTTGAAAAATTGGGCTATGAAATTATAGAACTCGATGTGGATGGAAAGACAGGTGGAGAAAAAAGCTTTTTAGAAATACAATTCTTGAAAAGGAAACGTCATTCTTTTAAAAGAGTGGCGTTTCTTTTTATACCTATTATAATTGTAAATTTAAGCTATGGAAAAAGCAGTCACCATCAGGCAACTGAAAGATAAATCTTCAAGCCTTCAATACTGGCAAGCAAAACCCGCTACTGAAAGATTAGCAGCTATTGAACTACTTCGTCAACAGTATATCAAATTCAAATACACCGATGTTCAGCCCCGACTTCAGAGAGTTTGTAGTATTATTAAACAAAAGGATTCAGAATAATATCTTAGCACTTACTTATTATTCTCTCCCGTCAAACAAATTTCCCAACCCTCCCAGCACACTGCCTTCTTCCTTTCGATGATAGGTGCCATATGCTACAATGCGGCTGGCCAGCCTGCTGATAGGTAATGATTGTATCCATACTTTACCCGGACCCGTTAACCTGGCAAAAAATAATCCTTCACCGCCAAACACTAAATTTTTTATGCCGCGAACGAATTCGATATCAAAATCTATGGTAGGCATATAGGCTACTACACAACCCGTATCAATTTTTAAAACTTCTCCGTGCTTCAATTCTTTTTCAATCACGTATCCACCTGCATGCATAAAAGCAAAACCATCCCCTTCTATTTTTTGCATGATGAATCCTTCGCCGCCGAATATACCCGTACCCAACCTGCGTTGAAAATGAATACCTACGCTCACTCCTTTGGCTGCGCAGAGAAATGCATCTTTTTGAGCAATGATCGTTCCTCCCAATTCCATCAGGTCCATAGGAATGATCTTCCCGGTATACGGTGCTGCAAAACTTACTTTCTTTTTTCCATGACTGCTATTGGTAAATGCCGTCATGAATAAACTTTCGCCGGTCAGTATTCGTTTACCGGCACTCACTAATTTGCCCAAAAAACCGGATGGCTGCTGTGCAGATCCATCACCAAAAATGGTTTGCATTTGTATGCCATCATCCATCATCATCATAGCGCCACTTTCTGCAATGGCAGTTTCATTTGGGTCTAGTTCTATTTCTACAAATTGTAATTCTTCACCGTGGATCTTAAAATCTATTTCATGATTTGTTCGGGGTCTGTAGTTCATTTTTTATGTTTTTTTCAAAGATAGGAATTGGAAAATCCTTGCCTCCTTATCAAAATATTAAAAACGGCAGGCGGTGGAAAATAACCGGTGAATTAAAAATGGATACGCAATGCATATTAAAAAAGAAAAGGTCGCCATCAATTTTAAAGAGATTTCCATGATATCATTTTCATTATCTTCCCGGTAACAAAAATATTTTATGGCAGAACAATCGCATTTCAAACCTTTTGTATCTCCGGAAACACAAATGGCTGAGTTTACCGTCAAATCTATTTTGACCGGTGCGGCATTTGGAATTATTTTCGGCGCTTCCACTGTTTACCTGGCATTAAAAGCCGGGCTTACCGTTTCTGCCTCAATACCCATTGCCGTTATTGCAATAACACTGGGAAGAAAATTTTTAAAGACAACTATTCTTAGAAAATAATATTATTCAGACTACCGGCTCTGCCGGTGAAAGTATAGCCGCGGGTGTTGTGTTTACACTTCCTGGCTTTTTATTTTTAAGTGATCCCGGCAGTGCTAATTTTTTCAATTACTTCACCATACTTATACTCGCCATCTTTGGTGGCATATTGGGAACCCTCATGATGATCCCCTTAAGGCGCTCATTGATTGTAAAAGAACATGGAATATTGCCCTATCCAGAAGGAACGGCATGTGCTTCCGTTTTAAAGGCCGGAGAAAGAGGAGGTGATTTTGCCAAAACGGCTTTTATGGGCCTGGGCTTTGCTTTTGCTTATGCAGTATTGCAAAAAATCTTTCATGTTATTAAGGAGGTGCCTGATTTTGCCACCAGCCAGGCCAACAAAATATTTCCGTCGGCACGTGTTAGCGGCGAAATCACTCCGGAATACATGGGCGTAGGATACATCATCGGGCCACGAATCGCAGGAGTATTAGTAGCCGGGGGTGTATTAAGCTGGTTTGTTCTGATACCATTATTGGCAAGTCTTATAGATGCCAGGATCATTGCAGAACAGCTTGCAAAACTTGGTTACCTCGCAGACATTACTAAACCGGGAGGTTCATTTGGATGGGATCCTTCCACGCAAAATTTTGCGAGTTGGTCTGATGCTTTATACCGGGCTTATATCCGCCAGATAGGCGCCGGTGCCGTAGCAGCCGGTGGTTTTATTACATTAATCAAAACCATTCCAACAATTATTTCTTCTTTTAAAGGAAGTATTGGATCCATCAAACAAAGCGGGGTGGATGGAGTAAATGAAGAAAATGTGCCCAGGACTGAAAGAGATCTGTCGATTAAAGTAGTAGGTATCGGAAGTCTCGGATTATTATTGGTGATAGCCTTGTTACCTAATTCGCTGATTCCCGGGACAAATATTGGCAGCAAGTTATTGCTCGGATTACTCGTAATCATTTTCGGAGCTTTCTTTGTAACGGTAGCATCACGAATCGTGGGATTGATCGGTTCATCCAATAGCCCTATCAGCGGGATGACCATTGCCACATTGATGGGAACCTGCCTGATTTTTATCATGGTAAAATGGACGGGGCATGTATATGAACCGATGGCATTAGTTGTGGGTGGCATGATCTGCATTGCAGCGGCCAATGCCGGTGCCACTTCACAGGATCTGAAAACCGGATATATAGTGGGTGCCACTCCAAAGTACCAGCAAATTTCTTTATTTGTAGGAGCTATTGTTTCATCACTTGGCAATTGGCGCTACAATTAAAATACTGGACCAACCAACAGCTGAAATGGCGGCACAAGGTATTCAGCATGCAATAGGCACTGACAAATTTCCTGCACCACAGGGCACATTAATGGCTACATTAATCAAAGGAATTTTATCTTTTAATCTTGACTGGCAATTTGTATTGGTAGGTGTATTCATTGCTATTGTGGTAGAACTTTGTGGAATAAAAGCATTGAGTTTTGCAATAGGTATTTATCTTACCCTTATCTACCACATTGCCCATATTTATTGGCGGAGCTATTCGGGGTATTGTAGAATGGAGAAATAAAAAGAAGAATATTCAGATAGCTCCGGAAGAAGAAGATCTTGGAAAAGGAAATCTGTTTGCAACCGGTCTTGTAGCCGGTGGTGCACTGGCAGGCGTTATTGTTGCCTTTCTTTTTGCCAGCGACAAGGTAAGCGCAGCTCTTGCAAATGTAAATACGGAACATGGCCTTACATCATGGCTGGGAACTGAAGGATATAAATGGCTGGGTGTGGCATTCTTTACTTTTATGGGTATTGTACTTTACCGGATTGCAGTCAATACAAATAAGAAATAATGATAGCGGTCATTGTAATGCAACACCTTAAACATACCGGCCAGATAAAATAATACAAGCGAAAAATACTTATGACAACAACAGAAAAAATAGCGCAAGCAATAACCAATTTTGTAAAAGGTGGCGACAACAGTGATGCAGTTATGTTAGACCAGGTGCTGCACAATGATTTTAGGGTAACGAACAATGGCTTTATGGGAACTTCAGGTGTTACCATAATTGACAAAAAAAAATATTTATCAAATATCAAAGACGGCATTTTTGGTGGACTGCCAAGAACAATGAAAATTGAAAGTATTGAAGACAGTAAAACTATTGCAATGGTTAAACTTCGCTTAGAGAGTGCTGAGAATTATTTCGTTTCATACAACTCATTAGTGTTGGACATTGACAATGAATGGAGAATTATTAACAATCTTGCGGTTGTAGAAAGAAAGGAATAACGAACCGCTATCATCAGGTTTTGTGCACGGATGGCAGAAGGTTGTCCTGCGCCCAAATTTGTAAAAAGAACGGCCCCGCCCATCAGCGAGACCGTTTTGGTTTGAGAGTATGGATTAATCTGACTTAAATAAAATTTAAAAAATCATATGGCTTACCTAATATTTTAGTAGAATCAGCTTGCAGCCACTTTTCCAGTATAGTAGCATAAACATTTTTAAAATCAATTTTATATTTCAAGTCACCATCCAGCAAATCATTAAGGTCCGGCATATCATTGATCATTCCTTTCTGCTTCAGTCCACCGCTAATCATAAACATATTGTTGGCCGTGCCGTGATCAGTTCCTCCACTTGCATTCTGCGATACTCTTCTCCCAAATTCTGAGAAAGTAAATAACAATACATCATCAAACCGGTTGTTGGCTTTCAGATCTTTTACAAAAGATTTCACCGCATCATTCATCCCGGTAAACAGCCGTTGCTGCTGGGCCCCCTGGTTAATATGAGTATCAAAACTTCCAAGCGAAACATAATACACTTTTGTATTGATCTCAGAAAAAATCAACGAAGCAATTGTTTTTAAGCTATTACCTAATTCAGTTTTTGGATAGTCTGCGGATGTAGGATGAAGCCGGCTTTGTTTAAAAATATAATCCGCTGAAGAAAGTGTTTGAGCCATTGTTTTATACAAATAATCTACCGCCTGCTCACCTGTTTCCGTTTTCCGGTTTTTTAGAACATCACGAAAAAACTTTTCATTGGCGGTCCCATATAATCTTTTCGGATCTTTTACAGCCATACCATTGATTGAATTTCCCTTTCAGAGAAAGACTTAACACATCATCCATTTCAATGGCCTGGGTAGGTTTATCACATCCATTGCACTGGGCATCCAGGTACCTGCCTATCCAACCCGAATTCCAATACTCCGTGCTCTGGCTGGCCGTTTGCCAGATATCCATGCTCCGGAAATGAGAACGGTCGGGGTTGGGATAACCTACACTGTTTATTATACCAAGGCTTCCGTCATCATATAATTCTTTAAAGGCGGAAAGGGCAGGGTGCAGGCCGGTTTCATTTGTAAGGGATAAAGCTTTGGTTCTTTCAATTCCCAATACCGGTCTCGCTTTGTAATACCGGTCATTTCTTACCGGAATCACCGTGTTTAATCCATCATTTCCCCCGCTAAGTTGTAATACCACCACTACTTTATTTCCCGGGGGCACCCTGGCCTCTGTTTCAAAAGCTTTCAGGAATTTCGGAAGCATCAGGGATGCTGTTGCCAATGAACCTACCTGGATAAATTCCTTGCGTTTAAAAATCATATTTATAGAATTGAAATAAGAATAACATATGACCAATTAAAATCTTCCAAATATTTTAAAATTAACAAAGTTGATATTCCGGAGTACTCATCAACTGTATAGTAGCCGATCTGATAAAATGATGACGGTCCTCCTCATTTGCATATTGTTTTATAATTGAAAGATCAACTGTTGATCTGGTTTGCAATAAAACCGCTGCCATTGCATTCAGCAATTTCTCTCTTGGTGTGTTTTCAAATACCTGTACATATTGTTTCCAGTCTACACTGGCATTAATGGCTCTGGCTCCTTTTCCCTTTTTATATTTATTAGTTTTGTTTTCAGAAGAAGCTGTGTCATCATTCCTTCCCATCATTTGGTCATCATCATTTTTAGGTGATATGTTAATTTCATCTTCTTCGTTGACCAGGCCGGGTATTCGCATACGCATCATGAGGGTGCCACTGTCTATCCAGGTTTTGCCTCCGGGCCATCCGGCAACATTTGGAGGATAAAAAAGGACCTGTCCTAACAGTCTTTGCAATACGATTAGAGCTTCATCATTGTTGATTTTCATGGGAAGCATTCTTTGCAAACCCACAATCAATTCAACAGGTGATTTTATTTTTGTTCCGATATTTTTTTCATCGTAAAACCAGTCACTGGTAAAAATATCTTCAATGAGTTTGGCTATGTCATAGTTACTTTTAAAAAACCTTTCGGCCATCCATTCTATTTTTTCTTCATCCGGCTGCTCATTCACAAAAAATTGATACAATTTTCCGGAAATGTACCGGGCTGTTTGCTTTTGCTGCAAGTAAAATATCCAGCACATCATTTCCATCAAAATGGCCGGTATGTTTCAAAAAGGTTTTGTTTCCATAATCATGCTGTCCCTTTTTGAAAAGAAAATCGCCTTTTGCATTTGAGGCCCACCCTGTAAATGCCCTGGCTGCTTCTTTTATATCCTGTTCGGTATAATGACCTCTTCCCAACGTAAATAATTCCATAAGTTCCCTCGCAAAGTTTTCGTTGGGATGACCCTTTCTGTTTTGCTGGTTATTAAGAAAATTGAGCATAGCCGGCTGACATAGAAACTTCCTTGAGCAGGGTGCCAAAATTGCCCAACGCATTGCGGCGAATAACATCGAGAAGTTGTTGCTGGTAAAAAACATTGAGGTTACGGCAGGCAAAATGACCATGCCAGAACAAAGACATTTTTTCTCTCAGTTGGGCACTGCTATTTACCATTTCACCGAGCCAGTACAAATTCAGATTTCTTACTCCCTGCCTGCTTTTTTGTTGTCTTAATTTTTTTTCTTCAGGGGATAGTTCTTTTTGCTGAACTCGTCCCACCTGGTCCACGCCCATCATTAACCCCCGGAGATAATTATCAGCGACATTGATATAACCAGGTTTTCTGGCCGAAGCTTTTACAAGGGCCCTGAACATTTCATCTGTGGGATGGCTGGCCAGGTCATCCAGTTGCTCAACGCCCGGACCAAAGCCTGCCCTCCATAAAAGATGTTGATTTTTTAATGCATTTATCATTGAAATATCTCCTGCTGGATTAGGATGGAATAAATCCCCAAAGGTTTAATTACAAAAGCAGCTTTCCTCCCTGAAAACGAATACAGCAACAAAGTAATAGCTAAGAACTCTTTGAAAAATTTTCGAACAAACGGTTGTCCAATTGAAAAATAGGCATAAATTTATTAGCCCCTAATTTTATCAAACCTCAAAACTAATCACATGAGAAAAATTTTTTTATCGCTGGCAGTGGCCTGTTTGTTGTCACTGGCCTGCAATAAATCCTCGCAACAAGATGATAGATCCCTGGATGCTGACGAAGAATCATTTACAGCTACGCAGCGAAAATGTGCAGCGGATGAAGTATTAAAAGAACAGTTGAAAACGGATGCCACGTTGCGGGCCCGCATGGACCTTATTGAAGAATTTACCAGGAGGGTAGTAAAAAATCCAACCAGTTTTCGTTTGCTTACAAATGGTATAATAGAAATACCTGTTGTGGTGAATGTATTGTACAAGACCAATGCCGAGAATATTTCTGCTGCACAAATACAAACACAAATTGATGTTTTGAACAAAGATTTTGCCGCCACCAATTCAGATTATAATCTTACATCAACTTATAACAATGTAAAATCCGGTGATATAGGTGTACGGTTTGTATTAGACCAGGTGATCCGGAAGAGCACCAATAAAAAAAGCTGGCAACTGAATGATGCCATGAAAAAAAGTTCACAGGGAGGTATCAATCCCACAAGCCCTGCCACCAAACTTAATATGTGGGTATGTAATTTGTCAAGTGGATATTTAGGTTATGCGCAATTTCCCGGAGGTAATCCTGATACAGATGGAGTTGTAATTGATGACAATGCTATGGGGACTACGGGTTCTGCTGCTGCCCCTTTTAATAAGGGAAGAACTGCAACCCACGAGGTGGGACATTGGATCAATCTTCGCCATATCTGGGGCGATGCTACCTGCGGCAATGACCAGGTGGGTGACACACCCTTACATAATACTGCAAACTATGGCTGCCCTGCGGCCGGACACCGAAGTACATGCACAGGTACTCCAGTAGAAATGACAATGAATTATATGGACTATACAGATGATGCCTGTATGTATATGTTTTCTGCAGGACAAAGAACAAGAATGCTGGCGGTATTTGCATCCGGTGGTCCAAGAAATAGTTTTGCGCAACCTTAATAGCAAATAGATAATTAAATAAGAAAAGCTGCTTCAATATGGAGCAGCTTTTTCATTTTTATCGAGGTTTTTATTTCCCTATGAGCAATCTGAAACCAAGATAAAGTGAAGAGGATGCATTGTTCAAACTGCTTGAAATATTAAAGCCGTTTGTTTTAGAAAAGTGGCCTGTAGTTCTGGATTCGGCCTTATCATGAAAATAACCCAGGGAAAGCAAGTTATTAAACCCCGTTTCAAGATGAAGTTTGCGGCTAATACCATAGGATAACCCGGGATAAGCATTTATCGAAACGGAGATTCGTTTCAATTCATTAAGATCAGGAGCAAAAGGCCCCTCCTGCTTTTGTTTCATATACCCACCGTTTATTCCACCTTGTACAAAAAGATAAAACCCGCTTGCTCCTATGTTTTTATACTTTCTTAAAAATACACCCGCATTGTAAAAATCTGTTTCCAGATTGGAGTAGCTTCCTGCAGGATATTTGTTGTTATAAATTCCAAAGCCTGCACTCATTCCCAATACCAGGTTTTCCTTAATGGCTTTCCCAAATACAGGAGAAATATTTATTCCATTTTGTTTATTGGTTGTTACATCGCCCGATTTTGTTTTTTGTGCTGATGCTCCTACATCTCCCCCAAGAAAGACAGAGCCTTTTTTGATTTGTGCATTAGCTGAATAAATGAACAGAAGGGCCGCAAGAACAGCGAGTAGAATTTTCTTCATGGCGTTGATTTAAGTTTGATAATAAAATGTCAACGCAAATATTGAAAACAAAAAAGGAGCAACAACAAGTATTGCATCCTTTAACGAACAATTATCCTAAGCAAAATAAAAATTAAAAAACCCATGCAGCATTTTACGAAATAGAGCTGTGTCCGAAATAACTATGTAATACTTCAGGAAGCTGAATATTTTTTTTCGTTTGGTTATTTTCCAAAAGGCAGGCCAGTATTCTTGGTAAGGCTAACGAACTACCATTCAATGTATGCACCAGTTGCATTTTTCCATTACTGTCTTTGAAACGGATCTTCATGCGGTTTGCCTGGTAAGCTTCAAAATTGCTTACAGAACTTACTTCAAGCCATCTGTCCTGCGCTGCACTGTACACTTCAAAATCATATGTAAGCGCCGAAGTAAAACTCATATCACCCCCGCATAAATTCAATATCCGGTAAGGCAACTCCAGGGATTGTAAAAGTTTTTCGATATGACTTACCATTTCTTCATGTGCGGCATAACTTTTATCCGGATGAACCAGTTGAACGATCTCTACTTTTTCAAATTGATGCACACGGTTAAGGCCACGCACATCTTTACCAAAACTACCTGCTTCTCTTCTGAAACAAGGGGAATAGGCTGTCATTTTAATTGGCAGATTTGCTTCTTTAACAATCTCATCGCGATAAATATTAGTTACCGGAACTTCTGATGTTGGTATTAAGTAAAAATTATCAGCAGGCATATAATACATCTGTCCTTCTTTATCAGGAAGCTGTCCTGTTCCAAAAGCTGATGATTCATTCACCAGAAAAGGAGGTAGATATTCTGTATACCCTGCTGCAACATTGTAATCCAGGAAATACTGGATCAGTGCCCTTTGTAGTTTAGCGCCTTTCCCTTTATATAACGGGAAACCACTACCTGTAATTTTTGCTCCTGTTTCGAAATCTACGATATCATATTTTTTGATCAGGTCCCAATGGGGCACAGCTTCTGTGAAAAGACTTGGTTTGTTTCCTCCTTCCTTTATTACCACATTATCTGCTGACGTTTTGCCGGCCGGCACTTTATCTGACGGAATATTGGGAAGCTTTATGAGAATATCCTGCAATTTTTTTTCTGTATCATTAACTTTATCGGTTATAGGCTGCATTAAGGATTTAAGGGATGCTACTTCTACTTTTCCTGCTTCGGCTTCTTCCTTTTTTCCATTTGCCATTAACCGGCCTATTTCCTTTGAGGCGATATTAATCTTCGATTGAGTGGTATCGAATTCAAGCTGTGATTTTTTTCGCAAGTCGTCCAACGCAATAATTTCATCAATCCATTCAAATTCCTTAAAATTTTTTATAGCCAGTCTTTCCTTTACTAATTCGGGATTTTGACGTAAAACCTGTAACTGAATCATTTTTCAAAACAATTTGCTCAAAGGTAAAGGTTAAACATACAGACGCAAAGAGAGTAAGTAAGAACTGGGTTGTCTTTATATCTTTGCGCCATGCAAATAAAAGATGATCTGCAATCGAGCTGGTGGAACCTGGAGGCCAAGTTAGTTGAACGCTTTGATAAAAAACCTGACCTGGAAACCATTTTATTCCTGATTGGTATCCAGGAATTGGGTGGCACAAAGAATAAATTTACCAAAGAGCAAAAACAGGACCTGATGCATATTGGCGTATGCACCGTACTGATGCCAAGTGGCTTTTATGAAATAGAAAGAAAAGATGAAGAAGGATGGCCACATTTTAGACAATTAAAGTCCATGCCCGACATGAATGCTTTTGAACAGGAAAATTTTTTAAAAGATCATGTGTTGCTGTATTTTGAAGAGAATGAAATACGCTAGCATGGTGTAATCGGGCACCAGAATTATTACTAAATCAACTCACCTCTTTTATAATTCATACATGAGAAATCTATTTTCTTTTTTGATTAGTATTCTAATGCTTCATCATGCAAGTGCTCAAAAAGATGTTGTTGTAAAAAAAAGAGACAGGAAGAAAGATGTGTTACTGCAAACCAACATGGGAGATATAACCATTCGGCTTTCAGATTCTACACCGTTGCATCGTGATAATTTTTTGAAATTAGTAAAGCAGGGTTTTTATGATAGCCTGCTTTTTCACAGGGTTATAGCAAGTTTTATGATACAGGCAGGTGATCCGGAGAGCAAAAATGCACCCGCCGGCAAGCCATTAGGAAATGGAGGCCCCGGATACACTGTACCTGCAGAATTTCATGAGTCATTGTTTCATAAAAAAGGAGTGCTGGCTGCTGCCCGCCAGGGAGATAACGTTAATCCATCTAAAGCAAGCAGCGGTAGTCAATTTTACATTGTTGTAGGAAAAACTTTTTCCGGGGCCGGCCTTGATTCTCTGGAAACTTTTCAGTTAAATGGAAAAAAAATTCCGGCAAAACAAAGAGAAGCGTATAAAACTATCGGCGGTACTCCGCACCTTGATCAGGGTTATACTGTATTTGGAGAAGTAATTAAAGGGTTAAATGTTGTCAGATAAAATTGCCGCCGTTCCAACCAGCCATAGAGCTGACCGCGACCGCCCCTTGCAGGATGTTATGATTGTAAAGGCTAAATTGGTAAAAAGAAAAAAAATAAGAAAGTTGAATTGAGTTTATAAGAAATCAAATAGTAATTATTCCTATTATCAATTGAGATATTAAAAGCGGCGGTTTTAATCGCCGCTTTTAATATAGAATCTTTATTGTCCGGCTGGTGAAGCCCCTCCGCCGCTGCTATTAGCTCTTTTACTTTCATCTTCCAATCCGGTCTTTCTTTGTCTGGCGGCTTTTACCTGCATGCTACCAAAGCGGTAGCTAAAGTTTATTTTAAACTGGCGGCTTTCCCAATTGCCGCTTGCCACACTATGCTGCCCCGAAAAATCAGATTCACCTTTAAATCTCATTGTCTTAAAAATATCGCTTACTGTTGCTTTAAGAGTTCCCTTTCCCTTTAAAATAGTTTTCTGAAAACCACCATCTATGCTATACATGGCTCTCATTTTAAAAAAGCCCTGCCAGATAGATGGAGAATTATAAAAGCCACTTAATTCTGCCGTCCATCCTTTACCAAGTTTAGCACTGTTCTGCATAAAAAAACTCATAGCCACTATATCAAGATCCACCGTTCGGTCACCCCCGCCGAAATCTGCTTTGTAGTGCGAATAATATGAATTGATGTTAGCAAAAAAACCATACCATTTATACTGGAAAGGGTAGCTGACATTGAGGCTGATAATATCCTGTGTTGCCAGGTTCTTTTTTGTTAAAAAGCTTTTTGACTTTTCTGTGGTATCTGGTAATTGTGTAAAGATGTCTTTGACATGGCTATAATTCAAGACCGTATTCAATTTATATTTATATGTATGGCTTAAACCAAAGCTATTGGTATACTGTGGTCGCAACTGCGTATTACCCTTCATAAACGTATAGTCATTCAATTTAAATTCAAAAGGATTGAGATCCTGGTAGGCCGGCCTGTCAATACGACGGCTGTAGGTGATCCCAAACTGGCTCATCGGATTTTTGTTGAAGGTAATAGCGGCACTCGGAAACAGATCAGTATAATTGCGGTTGATACTGGAATCGTATTTCACGTATCCGCCTCCATTATTTTTTAAACCGGTAGATATTCCTTCTGAATGCGTGTTTTCTACCCTTACTCCAAACTGCACCATGAAGCCTGTATAGGCCCTGTTATAATTTACATACCCTGCATTGATGTTTTCCCTGTACTCAAACCGGTTGCTTCTTTCTTTATCAAGCTCTTCGTTGCTTCCGTATACATCATAACGCTGAAAATCATTATCCGTAGTCACATACCCCAGTTTGCCTCCTAAAGCCAATTTGCCCTTGCCAAGGTTTTGTTCATAATCAGCCTTTACAGAATAGATTGAAATATCAGCAGGAGAAATCATCCGGTATATATTACTGTAAAGAGGCATACCGGTTGTACTTACATAATGATTGGGTTGATATTGGTTATTGCGAAGGTTGAATATTCCATAATCGGCATCGATATTCAATTCTTTTCCCCCGGTATCGGCATACCTATAATTCACATTGAAATTTATATTATTTCTCTCCATGGCAATATCACTGCTGGCCAGCAACTTACGGCTGGTTTCTTTAGTTGGGCTGAAAATGATATTCATTGGGCCCTGGCTATGCATTTCATTACGTGAAATATTTCCATTTACAATAGCGCCGATAGTGGTCTTTGGATTTACAAAAAAATCAATTCCTGTTTTAAAATTATTAGATCCTTTGTTACGCATTTTCATCCGGTTGGTCTGATCAAAAATGGAATCGCCCTGTTCCCTGTACAAAACAAAATTGCTCACGTTCAAACTTTGATTATAATTATAATTCCCAAAAACATTGATCTTACTGTTCCGATGATTTAATGCAAAACCTCCGTTATATTTAGCATAAGTGCCAATATTATATCCTGCGTTTACAGAGCCATTGGTGCCAAAGGCTTTGTTCTTTTTCAATTTTATATTAATTATACCTGCATTACCAGCAGCTTCATATTTAGCAGATGGGTTTGTGATCAGTTCAATAGCTTCTATCTGGGAAGACTGCATACTTTTTAAAAAATTAGCCAGATCGGCCCCTCTTAACGGGCTTGGTTTTCCATCAATATAAACCTGAACTCCATTTTTACCAGATAAGCTCAGGTTGTCATCTTTATCTACCATGACGCCAGGTGATTTACGTAATAGCTCCAAAGCATCATTTCCAACTGCATTAATTGTTCCTTCCACATTCACGATCATCTTATCAGCTCTTACTTCTACCATGGGCTTTTGAGAAGTAACTGTAACACCCTGAAGGGAGCCTTCTTTTTTAACCATACTTAAATCTCCCACTGATACATTCTGAAGTTTCAGTTAATTCAATGGGTTTAGAATATACAGGTGTATATGCAATATGTGACGCTCTGACAAGATATTTACCCGCGCCGGCATTGAAATTGAACGCACCTGCATTGTCAGTAACGGAAAATTTTACAACTGTGGAATCGACAGCCTTTAAAAGAGAAACAGTTGTTTTATCTACTGCTTTACCCTGCTGATCTTTAATATTCCCTGAAATTGTTTGTGCTGAAACGAAAGAATTTAAAATGACAGCACTTAGAATAAGTGTAATTAGCTTTCTCATAATAGTTCCTCTTTTTTGATAAGGTGCCCAAAGATACCGTTGTGTCACAGAACGGTAAAGTCGATGCCGACCAATGGTGCAAAAACTAGCATGAACGGCGTTTATATTTTCGGTGAAATACGAAAAAATATAAAAGTCTGTGCTTTTTATAAACCGTTTTACTCATATTTGCGTTTATAAAACATTCATTATGAATTATCCTGACAATCTGCGATATACAAAAGACCATGAATGGATAGCCCTGGAAGGTAATATTGCAACTATTGGAATTACTGATTTTGCGCAGCGTGAACTAGGCGATATCGTGTACGTGGAAGTGGAAACGATAGGAAAACAACTGAAAGCAGGTGAAGTTTTCGGAACAGTAGAAGCGGTAAAAACAGTTTCTGATCTTTTTTTGCCGGTTAACGGAACTGTGAATGAGCTAAATCCCGCACTTGGCCAATTCTCCTGAATTGATCAATAAGGATCCATACGGAGAGGGTTGGATGGTAAAAATGACTGTTGACAATCCTGCTGATGTTGAGGCACTCTTGGATGCTGCAGGCTATAAATCAGTTGTAGGATAAAAACTGTCAACATCTTATTTGCGTATATGCTATTAAGAAAAGAAAAATACATTTTCCCAGTTTAACCAACTATTTGACCACTAAGACCACATATAGTGAACAAGAGCTTATTGCGTTGCTTCAACAACGCACGGATCATTCATTCAGTTACCTGTACGATAATTATTCGGGAGCCTTGTTGGGTGTAGTAGGAGCAATTGTTTCAGACCAGGAAACTGCCAGGGATGTATTGCAGGAAGTATTCGTTAATATCTGGAGAAAGATTGGATCCTACGATCCGACAAAAGGCAGGCTGTTTACATGGATGATGAATGTAGCCCGAAATGCTGCAATTGATAAACTAAGATCCCGTGGTTACCAGGATTCTTTAAAAAACAATTCAATACAGGACAACGTAGATACGAACAACCAGGGAACATCTACCGCTCCGCAGATAGTTGATGTAGGATTAAAAAAAGTTATTTACCAAATTAAAAGAAGAACACCGGGTTCTGATTGATATGTCCTATTTCCAGGGATATACACACGATGAAATTTCGAAAATACTGGAAATACCATTGGGTACAGTAAAAACAAGGATCAGGAGTGCATTAACTCATTTAAGAACAATGATCAAATAAACAGTGAACGTACAGGATTACATATCAAGTGGTATTGTTGAAAGCTATGTGCTTGGCTTAGCCTCCCCCGGAGAACAAGCTGAGTTTGAAAGTATGTGTAAACAATATCCTGAGGTGATACAAGCTCGCAATGATTTTGAAAATAACATTGGAGCACGAAGCCATGCAAAACGCTGTGGCTCCCCCTCCGGAATTAAGACAGCATGTTTTGAATGCTGTCCTGCATTCGGAGGCTAAAGTTATTCATCTTACCAGCGGTAAGGAGGTGGTAAAAACAAATTGGTTGAGATATGCAGTAGCAGCTTCTGTTCTTTTACTCGCCGGAAGCATCTTTTTGGAATATTACTCAATACAATCAAAATAAAGATTTGCAGGCCAATTATGAAAATTCAGTTGCCAGGTTAAATGGCCTGGAAAAAGATATGGCCATGCTGGTTCAAAATCCTAATGTAAAAGTGGCGGCTATGAAGGGCCTTGAATCCTCGCCTGCATCGTTTGCTACTGTTTATTGGGATACTACTTCAAAGGACGTTTATCTTTTGGTCAACAATCTTCCTAAGCCTGCTAATGATAAACAATACCAATTATGGGCTCTTTTTGATGGCCAGCCGATTGATGTTGGAATGATTGAAATGGATTCATTTACCGCACAAAAGAAACTGCTGCTCCAAATGAAGAATGTAAAAGGAGCCCAGGCTTTTGCCATTACACTTGAGAAAAAAGGCGGTAATCCTACTCCCCAGGGATCCATGTATGTTTTGGGTAATCTTGTAACAATTTTCTTTAATCAAATCTAAACAAATCAACTACCCGTATATTATTAACAGAAACCATAATTGCTATTAGTGATTTTTGGTTCTGTAGTTGGTTAAATAAAGAGACCTCTTTTGGGGTCTCTTTTCATTCCGATGTACATTTTTTTTGAAGGTTAAGTTCATCGGTTATTATGGGCATGTGGAAGCTGAGTTCAATTTACACAAGAAAAATTCCATTAACATTGCAGCAAATTCGTGGATTTGAAAAATAAATATTGGTTCTTTTTTCCTGCCATTGCCTGGCTTATCGTTTCAACCGTTTTATTTACACTTCCTGCCTCTGCATTTCCCAGGGAAACATGGACGGACGAAATTCCCATCTTTGATAAATGGGTCCACCTGGGCATTTTCATCATCCTGTCAGTATTGGCCTGCAATGCAGTTTATAAAACAAATAAATTATCAGAGAAATTATTTGGAAAATTTATTTTGATTGGAATGCTTTGCCTTTTATATGGCGTTGCAATAGAATACATTCAGCTTTATTGGGTGCCCTTTCGCTCTTTTGATTTGGGAGATATCATTGCTGATGGTGTTGGGTCGCTGCTGGGAGTAATTTTCAGCGTCAGAAGGTACAAAAAAAATAGACCCCTGTAGAAACAGGGGTCGCAACCAAAACTAACTGCTTATGAGAAAATTGTCTGCTTTTATATTTACAATGATTTATTTATAATCTATAACACAAATTTACTGCCATTCCTGTACTACCTGCTGTTAATGAAAGTTTAAAAGGCTGATAGTACTTATTTTACCCCACTATTTAAATTCGACAAGGTATCCTGTGGAATTTTTTCCTGATTGAGGGGCCTATACCATATCCCCAAGATTTAAAAATAGAAAGAACTTGCTTATAACATATGTAATTGCTTACCTGACCAGTTAGCATTTTCAGCAGCTATAATAATTGGACGACAGAAGAAATCAAAACCTTCTCCTGAAAGGAAAAAAATTATTTAATAATTTCAGGGACTTTAATCGGTTATTAAGAAAATCCTTTGATAGATCGCTCAGGCTTGCTCCTGATCCCGATTGTTGTTGTTGGTTTTGCTGAGTGTTATGAGTTACTGCTTATGATTTATTGCAAATTAAAATCCGGGATATCCTGAATTATCTCTAACCCGGGTGAATACGTTTAATAATTCCTGAAAATTAAATCCGCCAGGAACAGATCCTCCTGTGTTTATATTTCCTGGCAACATAACGACCAGATCATTTAGATCAAATGTTACTCTTTTACCAGGTTTGAAATTTGTTCAAGCATTCTTATCAATTTGTATAAGAAAGATAATTGATTTTTAAAGAAGACCTTGATGAACAGGAATGTTGCCTATTTCTGGCTGGTCATTTTTTCAGAATTTTCGGCAAATTGTAAATTATCTATAAACTCCTGGATATTTCCATTTAATACATCATCCAAATTGTAAACGGTAAGCCCTATGCGATGATCAGTAACACGACCTTGTGGAAAATTATATGTCCTGATCTTGGCACTCCGGTCGCCCGAACTAACAAGACTTTTCCGATGCCTGGAAATTTCGTCCTCCTGTTTTCTTACCTGTTCTTCATACAGTTTTGTACGTAACATTTGCATGGCTTTCTCCCGGTTACCCAATTGAGATCGTTCAGTCTGGCAAACCACCACAGTTCCGGTTGGTATATGAGTAAGCAATACTTTAGTCTCTACCTTATTTACATTTTGACCACCCGCTCCTCCACTCCGGGCGGTCTCCATTTTTACATCCGCAGGATTTAATTCAAAGTCAACCTCTTCAGCTTCCGGCATTACTGCCACAGTAGCTGCAGATGTGTGAACTCTTCCGCTTGATTCAGTATGAGGTACCCGCTGCACCCTATGAACCCCGCTTTCAAACTTCAACGTACCATAAACATCATCTCCGGTAACTTCCAATTGCACTTCTTTGTAACCACCCACTGTACCTTCATTTTCGCTCAATATGGCAGTTTTTAACCCCTTTCTTTCACAATACCTGATATACATTCTGAGTAAATCCCCCGCAAATAAACTCGCTTCGTCGCCACCAGTACCAGCTCTTATTTCCAGTATAGCATTCTTTTCATCTTGTGGATCTTTAGGAATCAATAGCTGGCGGATATAGGCTTCGGTATTTACCTTTTTCTCTTCCAACCCTGGCATTTCTGACTTTGAAAGTTCTCTTAATTCCTCGTCGCCACCATCCAGGGCTTCTTTATAAAAATCAATATCGTCCAGTATTTTCTTGTATTCATTGTAAGCCTTTACAATTTTATCCAGGCTACGGTATTCTTTACTTGTTTCTGCAAATTTCTTATTGTTGCTAACAATCTCCGGGTTAGTTAACGCTAACCCCAATTGATCAAATCTTCCTTTTATAGCTTCAAGTTTATCCAGCATCTTTATATAAGCTTAGTACGAAATACGAAATTTTAAGTTCAATTTTACCCGGCCCCAAAATAAGGGGAGGCAAAGTTAAAGAATTACATATATGGCTATTCAAAAGTTCAGCGCTGATCAGCTATTTGACGGGTACCGCTTTTGGGATGATCAATATGTTTTGATTACCTCCGGTGATGGGGCAGTAATGGATATTGTAAACAAAATAGATGCAGGGGACAACGTCAGTGTTTTTCAAGGCATACTTAGCCCAGGCTTTATCAATTGTCATTGCCATCTGGAGCTTAGCCACATGAAAAAAAAAATCAATGAGAAAACAGGATTGATACAATTTATTTCCAGCGTCATAAGCAACCGGGATTCTCCTGAAAATGAAATGCTGAAAGCTATTGAAAATGCAGAAAAAGAAATGTCAGACAATGGTATAGTGGCAATAGGGGATATATGCAATACTACATTAACCATATCACAAAAATCAAAGAGTGATATAATCTATCATAATTTTATAGAAGCAACCGGCTTTGAACCACAACAAGCTGAAATGCGTTTAAACAAAGCAAAGGAGATTTTTTATTCGTTTGAAAATATTTACTCAAGTCCGAACCGCGGTATAAGAACAGGGAAAAACTCAATAGTTCCTCATGCGCCCTATTCTGTTTCTTCTGCATTATGGGAAAAAATCATTCATTTTCCTGGTAACAATTTGTTGACCTTCCATAACCAGGAAGCAAAATCTGAAAATGAATTGTTCTTACAAAAGAAAGGGGAGTTTTTTCAATTTTATAAAAATTTCAATATTGATTCTTCTCACTTTATTTTTTCAGGAAAAAGCAGCCTTCAAACTTATTTACAAAAATTTTTGCCTGGCCAGCAGGTAATATTAGTGCACAATGTACATACAAGCGATGAAGATATTTCCTTCGGCATGCAATCACCAGCTATGCCAGAACTGTATTGGTGTCTTTGTCCCAATGCTAATTTGTATTTGGATGATCAACTTCCAAATATTGCTTCCTTAACAAGGGAGAATTGTAGCATTGTTTTAGGCACTGATAGTCTTGCCTCCAATCATCAGTTAAGTATAGTTGCTGAAATGCGAACCATCCGGGAAAATTTTCGTGATATAAAAACTGAGCAATTGCTAAAATGGGCAACTATTAATGGCGCAAGGGCATTGAAAATGGATCATTTACTGGGAAGTTTTGAAAAAGGGAAAAAACCGGGAATAGTGTGGTGTGATGAAAACTTAACTGACTCCAAACGAATTGCCTGATCATTATTCATTATATATTTCATCAGCTTAATATCTCCCTGAGAACAGGTAAGGTGCGCATAGCACCAAAATCCTGAATATGTAACGCATAATAAATTTCATAAGCAAACAACAAGGTGCGCCTGAACTCCTGGTTAAGTTTTATATCTTCCAACTCCACGGGTTTTTGCACTTTTAAAAATTGCGAAGTATAAAAGGATTGTTTCTCATCCAGGAAATGCGGATGTCCGGGGGCCTCTCTTAAAAATTCCCCTTCCTTCAAATCAAGAAACTGAAAATTTTCTGAATAGTTATCAATAAAGCGAAAACCAAAAAAAACGGGTAAGTGCAGGGCAAAAAATAAGGGATAGTTGGCAGTAACGGTATCACTTGCCTCATCCAGGTGCATAAAAGAGTCTTCAGCAAACTGGAAAAGATCAGTATTGGGCTCAGGTTGTTTCAGGCATTTAGTAAGCAACTCTGTCATAAAAAGAGCTACCGCATTTTTTCTTACGTCGGACAATATGTTTTGGTATAAGTATCCCCATTTAAATTCCCTTATCCTTTGTAGTTGCCTGAGCTCATTATGATATACAACCATATCTAATATGGCGGTTGGCTGAAACAGGCTGGCTTTTCCGTTTCCTTTTTTAACGGACAACCTTACTCCATTTACCAGGTAGGATTGAATTCCAAACTTTTCGGTGAAAATGGAAACTATCAAACTTGTTTCTCCATATTTTACGGAGCGTAAAACAATACCTTTTGTATGATGAAGTTTATCCGTCAATATAATTTGGTTGATCCATTTGAAATTAGGTGTATTTAACTATGTTAGACCTATTGTCATGTTCAGGTTAGCCGCACTACTCACCTTTGATAAGCATTAGCATTTTGAGTGTAAAGACCATAATGCATAATGAAGCAAATAAATTATTCAAAATTATTGTAAACAATTGAGAAAGGAAGAAGATTACTTATCCTCCCGGACTACCTATTTTGTAAAGACATTTCAGAAACTCACCTTCATTACATTAAGGATTGCTCTTTTTATGTTTCTTTGCATCGCCTGCCTAATAAAAGCTGGCCCTGTACAATAACCCAGCCTATTAAAACAACAAAAATATGTGGCGAAAAACCGGACAATTTATTCTTGCTAATCGTATGGCCTCTTTTAATCCTTCTTCTCGCCGCCACAGCATTTATGGCCTACCATGCTTCAAAGGTGGAATTAAGCTATGAGTTTAGCAGGGCCATTCCGGCTAATCATCCGGCCAACAAAACGTACCAGGCATTTCAAACAAAAATATGGGCAGGACGGAAATTTGTTGGTAATCGGTATTCAAACTCCTGAACTATTTAAAGAAAAAATATTTAATGATTATGTTCACCTGCAGCAAGAACTGAAAAATGTAACAGGCGTAACGGATATTATTTCCGTTCCTTCTGCGGTCAATCTTGTGAAAGATTCTGCAACCGAGAAATTGAATGCGAGCAGTCATATTTCCACAAAAAAAACTTAGCCAGGCAGAAATAGATAGCAGTGCCAAAGTTTTTTCTAGGCCTTCCTTTCTATCAGTGAGTTACTATACAATCCCGTAACCAACGCATGGTTGATGGGTGTAAGCATTGATAAAAATGTGATGAATTCAAAGCAAAGAAATGCGGTAGTGGGAGAAATCAGAAAACTAACTGAAACTTTTGGCAGGGAAAATAACCAGGAAATTTATCTAAGTGGTTTGCCGTTGATCCGAACTGAACTTTCAACAAGGATAGCTGATGAAATGAAGTGGTTTTTACTAGCCAGTGTGATACTTTCGGCTTTAATCCTTTTAATATTTTTCCGCTCTTTCAGTTCAATGGCTTTATCTCTTGCCGTTGTGATTATTGGTGTATTATGGAGTATGGGCACCATGCATTTGCTAAATTATAAGATTACTTTACTGACAGCCCTGATACCCCCCCTGATTGTTGTAATAGGCATTCCTAATTGTATTTACTTCCTTAATAAATATCATACATCATACAACGATAAGGGTAACAGGGAAGAGGCATTGGTGACTATGGTTGGCCGGATGGGCATTGTTACTTTATTTTGTAACCTGGCTGCTGCTATTGGATTTGCAGTATTTGCATTGACAAAAAGTGAAATTCTGCAGGAGTTTGGCGTGGTGGCCGGTATCAACATCATGGTATTGTTTTTTATTTCGCTGATTCTTATTCCTGTTGTACTAAGCTTTTTGCCAGCTCCCAAATCAAGACATACAAAATATTTGCATAATCCAAGGCTTAACAGGTGGCTGGACAGGCTTGAACGCTGGAGCCTTAATCATCGCCGGTTGATTTACGTCAGTCACATTGGTTGTTGTCGTATTTTCTGTTGCCGGAATTTTCAGATTGAAAAGCGTTGGCTATATTGTTGACGATCTCCCCAAAACAGATAAAATATATACTGACCTGAAGTTTTTTGAAAAAAATTTCAAAGGTGTAATGCCCCTGGAAATTCTGGTAGATACCAAAAAAAAATATGGTGTAACCAGGATACTAAATAACCTTTTGCGAATTGATTCATTATCGCAATATATAGCTGCTATGCCTGAAATAGCCCGTCCCTTAAGCATTACGGAGGGATTGAAATTTGCTAAGCAGGCATTTTTTGAAGGCGATAGCGCAAATTATTCCATGCCGGCTGATTATGATCTTCCCGCATTGGCACAATACTTAAGTTTCAAAGGCGATTCCGCCGGCACCAAAAAATTCATTTACCCGACTGGTATCAACTTTCATGGATTCGGCAAGGCAGGAAGCAAGGATTAGTGTATCAATGGCTGATGTAGGAAGTGTTCGCCTGCCCGAAATACTGGATACTATCCAATATCGTGTTGACCAGTTATTTCCAAAAGATAAATATGATGTTCAACTTACCGGCACCAGCATTACCTTTCTTGAAGGAAGTCGCTTTATTATAAATGGATTAAAGGAAAGTATATTTTGGGCTTTCTTATTAATCGCCCTTTGTATGTTATACTTATTTAAATCGGTCAGGATACTGTTGTGCTCCCTTATCCCCAATATAATACCCCTTGTAATTACAGCAGGGGTAATGGGATGGGTCGGTATTCCCCTAAAACCTTCTACCGTATTAGTATTTAGTGTGGCACTGGGCATTGCAATAGATATCACCATCCGGTTTCTTAGTAAATTATAAACAAGAGCTTTCTCACCAACAATTCAATATCAAAAACACAGTGATTGAAACCATACACAGTACTGGTATTAGTATTATCTATACTTCGCTTGTTTTGATAGCGGGATTTATCATTTTTAGCTTTAGTGGTTTTGGAGGCACTCAGTCACTAGGTTGGCTTACCTCTTTAACACTTGTTACGGCCACATTTACCAATCTCGTATTATTACCATCCCTTTTGATCGATTTGATTAAGGGAAAAACGAGCAGTTCATAATTTAAGAGCAGCTAATACCCCATATAACCTGTCTGTATTTAATCTGATTAATGCTTTTTTTTGGATTGCTATTGGTTAAGGATAAAATATTCCCGGATTGTTTTATTATTGCAAATGCATCCTTTAGGGAGCGATCGCTTTTTTTATACTTAAACTAAACACACATGAGAAAACTGTTAGTCTTGCTAACAGCCATTCTGTATTTTACAGGAGGGTTGCTGGCGCAAAAAACCGTTACGGGTAAGGTAACGGACGACCAGGGAAACCCCATCCCAAATGCCTCTGTAATAATAAAGGGCACCAACAGCGGAACGGTTACCAATTCAGATGGAACCTATTCTCTTACAGTTCCGGCAGAAGCCAACACCTTGATTTTTTCTGCAGTGGATATGACGCTCCAGGAAATGACGATCGGAACAAATTCGATAGTCAATTTATCACTGAAATCCGAAAATAGAACAATGGCAGAGGTGGTAGTGACCTCCTTTGGTATCAAAAGAGACAAGAAACTCCTAGGCTATTCCACTCCAACAATAAAAGCCGAAGATCTTACAGCAGTAAGAAACTCCAATATCAGTAATTCATTGGTAGGCAAAGTGGCTGGTGTGCGTACCCAGGGAAGTGGTGGTAGCTTTACAGGATCAAGTATATTGATCAGAGGATATACTTCTGTAACAGGAAGCAGTGCACCTCTGTATGTAGTAGATGGTTTACCTATTGATAACAGTGGTGGAGGTACCACCCTGCAAACGGGTGCTACAAGTTCAAACCGTGTTGTTGACATCAATCCGGATGATATCGAGTCTATGACTATTTTGAAAGGCGCGGCGGCAACCTCTAGCTATGGTTCCAGGGGTGCTGGGGGTGTCATTTTGATTACTACAAAAAAAGGAAGTAAAAAATCGAAGAATGCAATAGAACTCGTGAGTTCTTATAGCACCATTACAGCAAACCGTTTACCCGAATTTCAAAATGAATACGCACAGGGTGCGGGTGATTACCGGCTAACAGTAGCCGGCGCTCCTAATCCAAATTACCTTAAAGCTGTATTGAGTAATACCCAATCTACTTCTTGGGGTCCAAGAATAGATGGAAGAAGTTACACTGATTTTTATGGAGTAACTAAACCGCTCCAGGCGTATCCAAACAATGTAAAAGATCTTTTTGAAAATGGAAGTGGCCTTCAGAATACAATTAGTATGAGCGGAGGAACTGATAAAACAACTTATCGTGTTTCTTATGGCAATCAGCAGGAAACTTATGTTATAAGGAATAATAAGCTTAATAAGAATAACATTTCGATTAATCTTAGCTCTGATGTAACTAAAAATCTTACCATTAGTACGCTGGCAAATTATGTAAATACAACCTCAAGAAGAACGCAGCAAGGAAATCAGCTCTCTAATCCTGTATTCAGGTCATGGTTTACTCCCCGTAGTTTTGACCTTGAAGGTTCCCCCTATTATACGCCTGATGGAAAGCAATGGTATTGGGGTGGAGAAGATAATCCCAACTGGAGTATTGAAAATGTCCGGTACAGAGATGAAAATAGTCGCCTTTACGGAAACCTGGGCCTTAACTATAAGTTTACTGATTGGTTAAACTCAGACCTTAAATTCGGTACTGACAATTACTCCTTCTTTTCACATGGCTTCGATAATGTGGGTGTAAGAGGTGGAGGAAACTCAAATTCTGCAACATTGGGTGGTATAGTGGAAAACAGAAATGATATCCGTAATATTGGTTCCTATTTCACACTTAATGCAAATAAAAAGTTCGGTGTATTTGGTGTTTCAGCCACAGTTGGTAACGAATTTGCCGACAACCGTTCAAGGACACTAAATAATCGATCGACTAAGCTTAACGTAAGTGGATTTGATCATATATCAAATGCAACAACCCTATTTACTCCAGCTGTAGGATCTTCAAGGTCAAGAACCATTGGTGTATTTGGTGATGTTGTATTAGATTATAATTCCTGGCTTTCCCTGAATTTAAAAGCAAGAAACGATTGGGTTTCCACACTGCCCATAAAAAACAATTCTGTATTTTATCCTGCAGCTGCCCTTAGTGTGGTTTTAACTGAAGCGATTCCTTCTATAAAATCAGATTTTGTTAATCAGCTTAAAATCCGCACCAACTATGGTAAGGTAGGACGTGGACCCGGAGCCTATAATACCGATAATTATGCAAGTGTGGGCGGTGCTGCTGATGGCTTCGGACCAGCTATTTCATTTCCTTTTAATAATCTGTTAGGCTATACAATCAATGATAACGCCGGAAACCCTGAACTTAAACCAGAATTTACAACTGAAGGAGAAATAGGGCTTGATGCAACACTGTGGAAAAGCCGTATCATTCTTGAATTTAATTATTATCAGCGGAAATTAACCGAAGGGCTTTTTTCAGTTCCTTATTCAGGAGCATCCGGTATTTCTTCTGTTTTCAGAAATGCGGGTGAAATGGATACCAAAGGGGTAGAAGTAGGACTGACGTTAATTCCTGTTCGTACACAAAACTTCACCTGGTCAATCTCTGGAAACTATACCAAATTCAAAACAAAAGTAACCCAGCTGGCCCCGGGTGTGTCGGTTATTACTCTTGCCGGATTTACTACACCTAATATACGCCTGGTTGCAGGAGAAGAATTTGGAGTAATATATGGTAACATGTATAACAGAGACGCACAAGGAAGAATCTTACTAAACGCAAATGGACTGCCTACACCTACTAGCGGAGTGTTTAAGATAGGTAACCCAAATCCTAAATTTACCATTGGTTTGAGCAACACATTCAGCTATAAAGGATTTGCTATGGATGTACTGGTAGACATCAGGGGTAAAGGCGATATATACTCCAGGAACCTGGCCGATCTAAGGAGGAATGGAGTGGTTATTGAAACGGCCGATAAGCCAAGGGTTGATAAAGACAATAATACTTTACTGAAAAATTACCAGTTTGAGGGTGTGGATGTAAATGGCAATGCCGTTAATGTTCCCATTACAGCAGAACAATATTGGGGCAATTCAGGCAAATATGTTGCAGCAGAAGGATTTATTGTAAATACACAATGGGTTCGGATCAGGGAAGCAAATTTATACTACCGTTTACCAAAGGAATTTACAAACAAAACCCCATTTGGAAATATTGAGTTTGGAGTTTTTGGTCGCAATCTGTTTCTTTGGACAAAAGACTATCCTCACCTGGATCCTGAACAAAATGTACTGGGTGCAAGTAATTTTCAGGGTCTTGAATTTAATGCAAACGCCTCTACACGTACAATGGGTGTAAATCTTAGATTGACATTATAATCTTAACAGTAAAAAATTTGATATGAGAAAAAATTCAATAATATTTTTAATAGTTATTCTTACGATCACTTTGGGATCTTGTAAGAAATACCTGGACATAAATAAGGATCCTGACAATATCCTTGCTACCCAGGCTCCCCTGGACCTGTTGTTGACTAACGCAACAGTAAACACAGGTTTTGACGGAGGTAGTGATTTATTCAGGTATGCTTCCTTACTTAGTCAGCAGCTTTCTGGCCAAACTACAGGTGGTGAAACTCAGACGCAGGCTTATGAAAAATATAATATTCAGTCTGCTGATGTTAATAATCAATGGATATCCACCTACTCAAATACATTGAATGACCTGGAAACAATAATTCAACAGGCAGGAGCTTTAAATGCCCCTCACTATTCGGGTGTAGCAAAGCTTTTAAAAGCGTTTAACTACCAAATACTTGTTGACTCCTGGGGGGATATTCCGTTCAGTGAGGCATTAAAAAACACAGAGAATTTATTTCCTGCGTATGATAATGATGAAGATGTATATAAAGGAATCATTAAGCTGATTGATGAGGGTATTGCTGAAATAAACAGTACTACTTCGTCACTGTCCCCAGGGACTAATTCAACTATTTATCCGGGTTCTTTTTCTACAAAAAAGACGAATTGGATCAAGTTTGCCAACACGCTAAAGCTTCGGATATACATTCATTATTCTAAGTTTGACAGGGCGTTTATGCTTAGTCAGATCACTGCATTAGTGGGCAACCCCGCTGCTACTTTTTTTGCAAGTAATGCCGATAATTTTGAGATGTCATTTTTTAACGAAACAGAGCGCCAGAATCCGATTCACCAATTCCAGATCAGGAGAGAAGATTATCTTTTCGCAAATGCTTTCATGGTTAACCTTATGAATTCAAATGCTGATCCAAGGAGGGCCACTTATTTTACAGAGTTTCCAGCGGGAAGTGGCAATTATGCCGGTGCATCTGTCCGGAGACCCGTCATCAAGAAAGTATTCCAGGATGCACACTTTCCTTAGAGGAGCCACAACTTCCGTTGGAGCTCCAAGTGGCGATGGTTCCTTTACGGAATCTGCAATTAAATATACCGGGGATGCCCCCATCAGGTTACTTACTTATGCTGAGTATAATTTTATCCGGGCCGAAGCCGCCGTATATGGAGCACCCGGTGATGCTGAAACTTTTTTCAGAGAAGGAATTACGGCATCAATGAAGTCGGCAGGAGTAAGTGATGCAAATATTGCACTTTACCTTGCTACAAAAGGAACATTGACTGGCACTGAATCAGAAAAAGTAAAGCGTATAATAGAAGAAAAGTATATTGCCAATTATGGTGTAATGCTGGAACCATGGACCGATTGGAGACGTACCGGATTTCCTGAAATCGCTAAAGTTGGTAATGCTGTAACAACAGACATTCCCCGTTCATTGCCTTATCCACAAAGTGAAATTGACCTTAACCCTAAAAGCCCGGGCCAAAAGCCTAATTTGCTGGTTCGGGTATTCTGGGATAAATAATCCACTTGAAATTAAAAAAGGAAGGCGATCTTTTGAAAATGATCGCCTTCCTTTTTTTTAGCATAAATCCATTAGCCTGAATGGTAATTATTTTAAAATTTCCGACAAGGTAATGTCCAAATCACTTCCTCTTAAACCTTCTGCAATGATCTTTCCCTGCGGATCAACCAGCACATTAAAAGGAATCCCTTCAAACCCATACAAAGAAACCACCGGGCTATTCCAAAACTGAAGATCACTTATATTGCGTCCAGGTCAATTGGTCATCCTCAATCGCTTTCAGCCATTTATCTTTCTGACCGGGCCTGTCCAATGAAACACCTAGCACGGTAAAATTTTTATTCTTAAATTGATTATAGGCTTTTACCACATTGGGATTTTCTATACGACAGGGACCACACCAGCTAGCCCAAAAATCAACCAATACATACTTGCCTTTGAAAGAACTAAGCTTTACTTGATTTCCATTTACATCAGGCAAGGAAAAATCAGGAGCTTCTTTACCCACCCAGCTTCCAGCTACTACTTTATTTTTTTGTTGATCTAACGATGATTTTATGGCGGCAATGGCCTGGTGGGATGGAAATCTGGCTGCAGTCCTGTTCACAATTTCATTAACCTGGTCATTGCTCAATGGCTGCAGTCCAAAACCTGAACCATTTGCCGTAGATTGGTAATAGCCCAGTTCAAATAATGTCAAGTGCAGGATCGTTGGCTTACTCAAGGCTTCTTCCGAATATTTTTTTATTTTTTCCGCCATTGCTTTTTGCTCAGCCATTAAAGGAAAAAGAAGGCTATCTGTTAGCTCCTGTATTTTTGAAGACTGTCGGCTTGCCTGGGCTATAACAAATATCTTTTGCAGGTCATTGTTAAAGCCATGACATAAAATCCTTCATCTGCTGACTGGCAGGTGATCCTTCCACTTCATATTTTTCCGCAAATTCGCTATTTTCTTTACTCATTTCAATATTCAACTTAATATTTTCCGCATCATTAATGACTGAAGCTACAGGGTATTTGCTTTGATCCAGCCTCAGATTATAAACAACTGATTCACTCGTTTCAGCTTCTAGTGAAAACTTACCATCCTTTCCAATTTCAGCAGAATCCGCAAGTCATGGGCTGCATAGTTGCAGCAGGCATCTTTTCCAGGTAGATCTTCTTAGCATTGCTTTTGGAAATAGTTCCGCTGACTGTAAATTTATTTTCGGATGATGAATCGGTGCAGGATGATAAAACAAGTTGTTACAAGAAGCAACGATTAGTAATCGCATATTAATTTTTGTTTAAGTAACGGTAACCTATAAAAGACAGACTTTTTATGATTTAATTTTTCCAACAAAATTTCGTTGGTAACCCGTGGATCCGCTTTTCCCTTTGAACGTTTCATCACTTCGCCGACAAACAAAGACAACAATCCCTTTCTTACCTTTTTTATACTCCTTTACTTTTTCGGCATGATTTTCCAATATTTCATTGATCAGAGGCTCAAGGCAATCAGCCTCGGATTGCTGAATAAGATTTTGTTCAATAGCAATTTGTTCCGGATCCCGGTCAGGATTGTTGTATCAAATAAGAAAATAATTTACCGAAGCAACAGAAAAACTGACCTTGCCATTTTCTACCAAATGAATCAGACTTGCAATTTGTTCCGGTGTTAAAGGAAATTCATTGATACTCTTATTATTTTCATTCAACCATGATTTTACCGGACCCAGCATCCAGTTGGCAGCAGCTTTATAATTGGAGGTGTGTTCAATGATTTTTTCAAAATAATCGGCTGTCTCTTTTTCATCTGTCAGCACATGGGCATCATATTCCGAGAGATGCCATACCGAAGTATATTTCTCTACTCTTTCTTCCTGTAATGCGGGAATGGACTTACGTATGGTTTCAATAAAATCATCTTCCAAATGAAAAGGAGTAAGATCAGGATCAGCAAAATACCGGTAATCATCCGCATCTTCTTTATCGCGAATGGCAAAGGTTGTTCCATTATTAGCATCAAAACTTCTTGTTTGCTGAACAATCGGCTCGCCCATTTTCAAGCAAACCAATCAACCGCTCCGCTTCAAAGTCGATGGCTCTTTTTACATTCCGGATAGAATTCAGATTTTTTACTTCTACCCTGGTTCCCAATTTCGGTCTCCCTTTTTTCGAACAGAAATATTAGCATCACAACGAAAACTTCCTTCTTCCATATTTCCATCACACATCTCAAGATAGCGAACCAGTTTGCGTAATTCTGTAAGATAATTATATGCTTCGTCACTGCTCCGTGATATCAGGTTCACTTACAATTTCTATCAAGGGAGTGCCGGCCCGGTTATAATCAATACAAGTATTTTCGGCATCCACATCATGCAAACTTTTTCCTGCATCCTCCTCCATGTGAATTCGATTAAGTCGTATCTTTTTTCCGGTCTCGCCAGTTTTTATCTTTACAAACCATCTTTACAGATAGGTGTGGTATGCTGAGATACCTGGTAACCCTTTGGGCAGATCGGGGTAAAAATAATTTTTGCGGGCAAAATAGTTTTGCTTTTCAATCTGACAATGACAGGCAAGCCCCATTTTGATTGCAAATTCAATAGCCTTTTTATTCATTTTGGGCAGTGTACCCGGATGAGCCAGTGTAATCGGGCTTACCTGCGTATTAGGCTCGGCTCCATAAGCAATACTATCACCACAAAATAACTTGCTTTTGGTAAGCAATTGGGCATGTACTTCTAAGCCCACTACTATTTCGTATGTATGCTGATCGGTCATTTTAAGAAGTCTAGCAAAAATAAGCCTCAAATCGCCGAAAGGAGCTTATCCAAATTCTTAAAAATAGAAAAGGCTGGATTTAATAAGAAATCCAGCCTTTGATTAGCCAATATTATGTCTATTCAGACTATGAAGATGCTAAAGATCCATCGTTTTTAATTTACGGGGAATCTTCACTTCCACTGTTTCTGTTTTCCCCTGTCGTAATAATTTTACTTTTACAGAAGCCTTGTCTTTACTTTCCTTCATCAATTTGGCAATTTCGTCTGTACTATTCACTGCTTTGCCATCTACTTCAGTAATAATATCATCTTCTTTGATTCCGGCTTTTGCTGCATTGCCATCTTCATCCACCTCAATTACATTTACTCCTTTTCCATCTTCCGTATCCTGAACAGAAATTCCTAATTTGGGCCGCTACCGCCAGACCAACTCCAGTTTTGACTATAAGGAGAGTGCAATTCGTGGAATTGATTGGAATCCTGGGCATCATATTCTCCTCAAAAGTTCGTATTGAAGTATTTCATTTCCGGTGCTAACAACTGAAAAGCACGGGCGCCTTTCCATTTACCCAATTCCGCAGTTATCTTTTGTTCCTTTTTATCACGCAGGTAGGTAATTGTTACCTTATCACCGGGTTTGTGATCTTGTATGGTTTCAGAAAGATCGTCGGGGCTTTCAATTTTTTTGTCATCAATTTTTGTTATAACATCTCCTTTTTTTAATCCGGCTTTTTCAGCTGCACTTTCTTTCGAGATAGTTTGAATTTCAACACCTTTATCCGACTGATCTGTAGCCACACCTAACATAGCCCGTTTTCATCAACATTAAACATCCTAAGCTGATTATAATCATTTTCCGTCCAGGTTCCGGTAAATGTATCTCCTCCAATATGCCCATACATCTTTTATTTTATGACGTCTAACAGTTACATCTCCCTTTTTCATCCTTTATTTCTTTACCATTTACTATCACTTTATCTGCCGTATACCTCCACTACAACCTTTTCGTCATTATTTCCTTTTCGGGTAATTACGATCTGTTCTGCTTCTCTTTTTTCTTTTTCTTCCTTTTGGGCCTTTAAATGAAGCTGGCGCCAGCCAATAATAGCCAAGCAAGACGATTGAAAGCTTTTTTAATACCTGTTTCATATCATTTTATTTTTTTATAATTAATCTACGTTGTTTTTCGTAGATCAAATATAAAGACATTTTTTTAAATACGAAGCGTTTCGGAAATGTTAAAACCCTTTTTGTTAAGCCATGGATAATCAGCTGTTATTTTCCTATCCCAAAATACTTTTTATTTTATTATTTTAAAATTGTTGTTACCCCGTCAGGGATTGCCTTCCATTCCTATTCCGAGCTTTTACTCCAATACCTATTTACGTAAATTTACTAAGGGCTTTTCGGTCTTTGAATAAGCGGAAATCTGCAAATAAATCAGCATTTTTGACATCGCCACCAAACGAACTGTGAACCTTATGATGAGAATTCTGTCCATCAGTTGTATTGTTTTATGCACCTTGTCATCATTTATGTTGTCACTGATATATTGGGAGTCGAGGGATTATAAAGGCCTTAAAAAAGAAAAAGCAAAAAAGACATCCCTATTAGATTACAATAGCTTCTTTACTGCTTCAATTACCTGTTTCAGATTTCCTGCTTCCTGTCCTCCTGCTGTAGCAAGTGTTTTTTGTCCGCCACCACCGCCTTTTATGAATGGCGCAACCTGTTCCTTTATGATTTTTCCGGCATCCAGTTTCTTTGCAGTTGCAACGGTATCCGAAATTCCGATAGCAACAAATGGTTTACCGCCGATATTAGCGCATAATACGCAACATAATCATGTCAAATTATTTTTCAAATCAAAACATAGTTTTTTTCAATGCATCCGGATTATCTACTTCCACGATATCTGCCAATAAAGGTATACGCCGTTAATAATCTCATCCTTTTGCAAAATTCATTCCGAATGATCACCAATTGCCGGGCTTCCATTTTTTCAATTTTCTTTTCCAGCAGTACTTTATCCTTCATCAATTTTTCAATTGCCTTCAACGGATCTTTTGACTTTCAATAATTCTGTTGTTTGCTTAAATTGGTTTACGGATATCATCAACATATTGAATAGCCTTAGGCACCGGTTACATGCTTCTATCCGGCGAACTCCGGCAGCAACTGCAGATTCGGATGTAATAGTAAATAATCCTATCATACCTGTATGATCCAACATGTGTTCCCCCGCACAACTCAACTGACCAACCAGGATCCATGATCAACACCCTGACTATATCACCATATTTTTCTCCAAACAAGAGCCATAGCTCCTAATTTTAATGCTTCCTCTTTTGGTAATTCCCTGATCAATAACTGGAATATTCGTCCTTATCTTTTCGTTGACCAATATTCTACATTTCTTAATTCATCTTCCGTCATCCTGGAAAAATGAGAAAAATCAAAACGCAAAAGTTCCGGTGAAACCAATGAACCCTTTTGTGAAACGTGGTTGCCTAATACCTGGCGCAAGGCTGCATGCAGCAGGTGAGTTGCTGTATGATTATACGTTATATGTAACCTTCTTTCCAATTAACAGTTGCCGTTACAGGAATTGAAAGATCTGCAGGCAATTGATCAGTAAAATGAATGATGAGGTCATTTTCTTTTTTTGTATCCGTAACCAGAATTTCTTCTTCCCCAAACTTTAGCAATCCTGTATCGCCAACCTGCCCGCCACTTTCCGCATAGAAAGGTGTTTTTTCCAATACGATCTGAAACTGTTCTTTGCTTTTTCGATTTTATCCTTCCGGTACTTAACAACCTGGGTCTCAGTTGATAACTCATTGTAGCCAACAAAAGCTTGTATGATCGGATTTGATAGACTTCTATCCAGTCTTCCGTTTCGATTGAACCAGTAGCGCACGGGAACGTTGCTTTCTGCTGCTGCATTTCTTTTTCAAAACCTGCGATCATCTACTGATAGTTCATTTTCCGTGGCAATTAAGTTTAGTCAGGTCTAATGGAAATCCATAAGTATCGAATAACTCAAATGCATCCTTCCCTTTTATGGTTCTTTCTTTTGAATTATCCACCGATAGGGCATCAATTATGGAGGCAATTCTTTTCAACCCATTATCCAACGTTCTCAAAAATGCCTTCTTCTTCTTCCTTTACCACTTTTGTTATGAAATCAGCCTGTTTTATTAATTCAGGAAATACATTTTCAAATTGGCTTGACAAGTACGGGTACTAACTGAAATAATAAAGGTTTTTTATAATCGAGATAAGAGTAATAATATCGGACCGCCCTTCGTAAAATTCGTCTTATCACATAACCTGCCCCGGTATTAGACGGCAACTGTCCATCCGCAATGCGTAAAGCTAATAGCCCGGATATGATCTGCAATGACCCGGAAGGAAACGGCCTCCCTCCAGTTTGCTCCCGTAGTGGATGAATTAATTTCATGGGCCCCATAATTTTTACCTGTAATCTTTTCTACCTCGCTTATAGTACCTGTAAAAATATCAGTATCATAATTACTCTGTTTGTCTTGTAAAACTCTAACCAGCCGTTCAAAACCCATTCCGGTATCTACGTGTCTGGCAGGTAAAGGTTCCAGGCTTCCGTCTTTTTTCCGATTGAATTGAATGAATACATTATTCCATATTTCAATTACCTGCGGATGATCCTTGTTCACTAAAGTTTTTCCGTCTATAAGTTTTCTCTCTTCATTGGTTCTGCAATCAACATGAATTTCAGTACATGGACCACATGGTCCCGTATCTCCCATTTCCCAGAAATTATCTTTTTTATTACCCATTAAAATTCTGTCACTATCAATATAATTTTTCCATTCACTGATCGCCTCTTCATCTCCCGGAAGTTTTTCTTTATCATCCCCTTCAAAAACGGTAATATAAAGTCGGCTCTTATCCATATTATATACTTCTGTCAGCAACTCCCAACTCCATGCTATGGCTTCCTTTTTAAAATAATCTCCAAAACTCCAGTTTCCCAACATTTCAAACATTGTATGATGATAGGTATCTACACCCACTTCTTCCAGATCATTATGCTTGCCACTTACCCGTAAACATTTTTGCGTGTCGGCTACTCTTGAATAAGAAGCTTCTTTGTTTCCTAAAAAAATGTCCTTAAACTGATTCATCCCCGCATTGGTAAACATCAGCGTGGGATCATTTTTTACTACGATGGGAGCTGAAGGAACTATATGATGTCCCTTTGATTGAAAAAAATCAAGAAACTGTTTTCGTATTTCTTCGAAGTCATTTTATTATTGTTTTGTCAAAATCGTACCGTTGTTTCTAAGCTTGTCTCCTTAATTGCTGTTATAATTGGGTTGATTTTTGCTATTTATCGCCCTATATTTGTTAACCTTGCCCTATACTAAAAACTGAGTCATCCTATTTAGCCGGGGGCGCAAAGGTAAAGATTCACGGATTATTTATAGGTTCCGCAACCAGGACAAAGGCTGGTTTGCTATGAAAAAAATCAAATATTACTATAATACCAATACATTGCGCTATGAAAAGCTTGAGGTTCCCCTGCAAGTAAAGCTGCTGCGCATTTTTGGTTTTATTGCAGCGGCTGCTTTTACTGCAGCATTAATTTCCTACTTCGCTTTCCAGTTTATAGGTTCCCCGAATGAAAAAATATTGCAGGCGCAAAATGAACGACTCCGGGACAGATATGCCGATCTGAGCGATAAGGCTAAATCACTGGATAAGCAAATGGCGGAATTAGAGAAACGTGACAATAATGTTTACCGGGCCATCTTTGAAGCCAATCCAATACCTGATAGTGCAAGAGCAAAGGAAATTGAAGTAGAAAAAGAAATTGCCACTGTAGAAGGAATGGCTAATAATCAATTATTATCCTCTATCACCCGCACCTTAGCAACTCTTGCCAGCCGGATAAAAGTGCAAAACAAGTCCTATTTACAAATTGATGAGTTGATAAAAAATAAAGAACAACTTTTATCGCATACCCCCGCCATACAGCCGGTAAGTAATAAAGATCTTAACAGGATAGCTTCTGGTTTTGGTTATCGGATTGACCCGGTTTACAAAACAGTAAAAATGCATGCAGGTCTTGATTTTGCTGCACCACAGGGCACCCCGGTTTATGCTACGGCAAACGGAACGGTTATTACTGCAGGCAACAAGGGAAATGGTTATGGAAACCACGTTATCATTAATCATGGCTATGGATACGAAACACTATATGGCCACATGGTAAAAGTAAAATCAAAACCAGGCCAGAAGGTTACCAGGGGTGAGATAATAGGATGGGTAGGAAACACCGGTAAATCCACAGGACCACACTGCCATTACGAAGTACATAAAAATGGCAATAAAATAGACCCGGTGTATTTCTTTTATAATGACCTGTCCCCAGATCAGTTTGACAGGCTGTTAAAACAGGCTGCAGCCTCTAATCAAAGTTTTGATTAGGGTATTTGAGAAAACCATGTCCGGGATTAGTAGTTACTCTGCAATTAAATTAGTAAGGCATGCTTTTGCCTTTCAAAAGATGCGTAACTGGTATCCTATTTTTCCACACTTGGTATAACCTTTGCAGTGCTGCATACATCCTTGTATCTTTGTTTTATTGTTATGGACAAGCCTTTTACACAAATCACATTTGATTTTGGAACAAAAGCAGCCGAAAAGGAAATTACATCTCCCGATATTTCCGATTACTGCAAAAGATTCGGAAGAAATTATTGGTGAAAAGTCTGTTGAACCCGATACCATAATAACAAATAAGAAATCTACACCTGCCAGGGGTCGTCGTTCATTGAAAGATATGGGCATCAACGCAGATCTAATTGAAATTCCCAACGATGATATTCTGTTTAAGAAGCAATATTATCCCATTGGCGAAGTAGCTATTATGTTTAAAGAAAATCAATCGTTGATACGTTATTGGGAAACTGAATTTGACATACTTCAGCCCCGAAAGAACCGAAAAGGCGACCGATTTTTCAGACCTGCAGACATTAAAAATCTTGTTTTGATTTACGATTTGTTACGCCGCCGGAAATTTACGATTGAAGGAGCTAAGGATTACCTGAAAAAAAATAAGAACGTTGAAGAAAAGTTTTCAATGATAAAGTCATTGGAAAATATTAAAACATTTCTGCTAGAATTGAAAGCAAGTATTTAGTTTCTCCCGGATAAATATTAATTAAAAGCAGCAACAGAAGTTTTATACCGGGCCCGGATTCTTTTTCATAAAATTGTTCATGTCCGCACCCGCAAGCTCCACATTCAATTCTTCCATCAGCCTTAATATTTCGAAATTTACCTGCTCTTTTATGACGTTAAACTCAACCGCAGTTACCGGACCGGTAAAATAATCTATAAGAATTACAAAAGCAGAAGAAGTAATATCATTTAATAAAACGGTAGCGTTTTCAATTTCTTTCCGACCCGTTATATTCCTTATTCCTGTAATTAATTGGTCGAGAATATCAGAAGGTGTAGTTAAGCTTAACTCCAACCTGAGTTCGCCTTTTCGTTGTGTACGTAACGAAAGATTATCCAGGATACTGTCTACCATTTGTTTATTAGGAACTGTAATAAATGTTTTTTGATCTGTGCGGATACGTGTACTCCTCAAACCTATTTTTTCAACAGTACCTGTAAAATTTTGGACTTTAACCACATCGCCCATACTAAAAGGTTTGTCAAAAAAAATAATAAAAGAAGCGATCAGGTTTTCCATGCTTTCCCGCAAGGCTAAAGCAATAGCCGCTGCCACCAGGCTAAACCCTGTCAATAAATTTCCGATTTTGAATCCAAATGAAAATTTCAATATCATCAGCAATCCTACCACCGATAATATTACCTTGAAAAAATCTTTAAAAAAAACAATAAGCTGATTGTCGGTGTTGCGGGCTGCCCTGAGATGAAGGATAATGGAAATAAAATCAATGATCCTCACTAAAAGCCGGATAAATGAAATAATAAGAATTAAGGACCCAATACTTTGTAACAGTTCCCTTGCTGTTACACGGTAAATATTCACATTCAACTGTTCGGGAAAATTAAGCTTATAAAGGGTAGAAACCGCAACCAGAATTACCAGGAAAAAACCAAGTGGTTTTGCTACCAGGCTGGTAAATGTTTTTTTATCTACATCCTTCCATATAGTCTTTACAAAATGAAAAATTAACCCGGCTATATACCGGGCAATATATCTTTTTACAACTATTATAAAAGATATAATGATGATTACAATGAAATAACTCCTTAAAGTATTAGCGAACCAGATCCGGTCAAGGAATTCATTCATAGAAAAAATAAATTAAGCAGCAAAATTATTGAATCCGGCCAGCATTCGGTTAACGAAAACTGTAAATCTCAATACCTCCATTTTTAAAGGCATATAAACGGGTAGAGCTAAAGTTGAAAGATTTGCTCAGGTATAGCTCGTCAGGCATTTTCCATTCATCAACACGAAATGTTTTTATATCATAACGAAATAATTTGTTGCCGGCGGATCCAAAAATATATTTCCCGGCTACTTTAAAATTTTGCCATCCGGCGATAAGTATTTTATTTTTTAAGGCCCCATAATAATCAAATACAAAAACTGCTTTGGCAGAATCATATAGATATACAAACTGATCCTGGTCGAATATTTTCTGTGGAGAGGGGGCATCTCCGAATAACTGACGAAAATCCGGCGTTTCCAGGAACAGTTTTCCATCTTCGTCTATCTTTTTGAGCTTGTTCTCCACTTCATCATACAACCATATTTTATTATCATAAGATTGGCCGATAGCCCGAACCTGGAGAATATTCTGTTTCCTGAGGTCAATTGTATTCCGGACATTCAATAAACGATCCAATACCACAATGGTAGCAAAATCGCGGTAAAACAAAAGCACCTTTAACGGGTTAGATACATCAATAAGCGTTGCCTGCCCAAATTTTTTTACATCATTGAAAATAGCTACCGAATCGCCATTTGCATTTAATTTTTTCACCTGGTTGGTGCTATTAAGGAGATAAATATTATCAAGATTGTCAACCGAAAAAGCAACAATATCACCTTGTACGATCTTTATCAATTTGAAATGAGCTATCTGTCTGTCCCTCAACTCTAACAGAATTATAAGAAAGAAATAATAATATACAAAGGAGTTTATTCATTCAGTTGCGGATAATTTTATTTTCATTTCCCTTGTAAGATTTAAGCACCATATCCTTCCCATCAAATTCTGCGTAGGTATAATAACGAATCCAATCGCCCAAATTAATATACCGGCTGTCATCTCTTCATGTCCGCTCTACCCTGCGAAGATGACGGGGAGTAAGACGATAATCAATCGGTAAATGTCTATGGCCAAAGACAAAAAAATCAATTTTCTTTTTTTGCAAAGTTTCTTTGCAATAGGTGATCAGCCATTCTTTTTCTTCTCCCAGGAAAATTTCTTCAGAGGACCCGGTTTGAGCCCGGCTGCGGCGGCTCAGATAATTAGCAAGTCCCATCCCCAATACAGGAGGTAAAATACCAAATATCCATTGGCATACAGGATTACGAAAAATTTTTTTTAGCCGCTTATACCCATGATCTCCGGGACCAAGTCCATCGCCATGGCCAATCAGAAATTTTTTCCCGTTTCTTTCAAATTCCTTCGGCTTTAAAATAAACCGGGATGTTTAATTCTTGCTTGAAAATAATCCTTCATCCACATATCATGGTTACCTACAAAAAAGTGCATTGGGATGCCTGCATCTGATAATTCGGCCAGTTTGCCCAGTAGCCGTACATAATCCTTTGGGTACCACCTGCCGGTATTCATACCAAAAGTCGAACATATCACCAACGATAAATATTTCTGCTGCCTCAGATTTTATGTTGTTTAAAAATTGAACAATTATTTTTTCCCTTTCAAGGCTGGATGCATGGTCTGGTGCGCCAAGATGAAAATCAGAGATAAAAAATATTTTTTTCCCGGAAGGAATTTGCATAGAACAAATATAGGCAGAAGAAGGATTTGTAATTTTAAATGCAAGTCAGCTCACTGATTCCAGATGGAAATCAAAATTCATAATTACCTTCAACCTGGCATTCAAATAAATTTACCTCCTGGTTATTCAATTTTTGATCAAAATGAAATGGCTGCTTTTTTTATTAGTTTTACTTTTTTCTAGAGAGAGTATCGGGCAAAGTAGTATATATAAAATTTATGCTATTGAATTATCCAAAGGATCAGGATACGTCCCACAAAGGATATTGCTATAGATACGGCTGCTAATCACAGTGTCCCGGGCCATGATTCAAACATATTTGAGAAATTTATCAAAGTAAAGGAAGGTATAGTGAGAATCAAATAGCTATTTTTTTTGCCGCAAATATTGTAACATATCCCCGGAATCAATATCCGGCTTCCCGCTTACATCTCCATTATACCAATATATCCAGGCAGGAACTATAGCGTCATTAATGTAAATATCTGCAATTTCCCGCCGGTACAATGGTTGCTCATCCTGCTCTACCAGCACACCTTCATAATCGTCTAATTGGGCAATAGCCCAAGAAAATTCATTTTCATTTTTAACCAGGTATAATTCGCCAATAATAAAAGAATCTTCCTGATACCGGAACTGCAGCAGGATATTCACCCAGGATCAAACAACTTGCCTTTTACTTTTGCTTCCCCAAAAAGATTAAAGTATCGGCTGATATATTCATACGCAGGACTTTGAAAGCCACTCCGCAATGATCCATATACAAATACATAATAAGAAGCATGATTTGTCATACCCTAAAATTACAAAGGCCTTGTCAATAATTATCAGGATTCTACAAGGAATAAATACACTTCTTTTGGACCGTGCACACCTACTACCAGTGTTTTTTCAATATCAGCCGTACGGCTGGGACCGGTAGCAAACGTGATCAGCGAAGGGAAGTTGGCTGCTATATTTATCTTTTACCAACTGCAATGCATCTTTTATATCATATACCAGTTGATTGGAATAGGCAATACAAATATGAATAGGAGCATATACACTGGTAGTTCTTCCGCTTGCCTGGGCGGCACTCATTACAATGGACCCTGTTCTGGCCACCAGGCATTCACAACCGGTAATAGAAACATCACAATCAGCAAGATCGGTTTTTACAATTCTGTTCGGTCAATCTGCGGACCGGCAGCTTTCAACAAGTCATCTTCAAGACAATACACTTTTTGCCAATCCATTTTTTTCACCAGGCTGTTCAACTGAAATGCCAGTTCCTGCTGATTGATACAATAAATAAATCTTCCCTGTAGTTTGGTAAATTGTTCTGCAAATTCTATTTCCTTTTCCTGGTTTGCGGGCTGAAATACCGATTCATTTCCTTCGCTTTTTGGAAAAGGAAGAGGCGTTGATTGACTCAACGCCTTTCGTATTTTTTTAAGAATGTTTTCTTTTGAAGGAGAAACGTTCATCTGTCAGAAAGTTTAAGTTTTGAACTAGTTACATGAAACTTTATGGCAATGATTTATTGGTAACATCACTATCATATGGAGGCACACCGGCAGATATTTCACCTGTTTCATGCTGGGAATTACTTCATCATCAACATCCAGTGTCTTCTTTTCTTCATAAGGACGTTTACCGATCAGAGTTTCTACATCACTCTGGAACAAAACTTCTTTATCCAACAATGCTTCGGCCAGTTTGATACCTGTTCTTTTTTTTCTTTCAGCAATTTCTTTGTTCTTTCATAGGACACATCAATCAACTTTCTCACTTCTTCATCAATCAGTTTTGATGTTTCTTCAGAATAAGGCTTTGTAAATGATGTTTCCTGCTGCGGATCATAAAAACTTACATTACCTACTTTTTCATTCATACCATATACGGTCACCATTGCATAAGCCATCCTTGTGATCTGCTGCAGGTCATTTTGTGCACCGGTAGAAATTTTACCAAAGAAAATGTCTTCACTGGCTCTTCCGCCCAAGTGTCATACATATCTGGTCATTTAGTTGATCTGTATTATAGAGGTATTGTTCTTTAGGTGTGTACTGGGCATATCCCAAGTGCCGCAGTTCCTCTTGGTACAATAGTAACTTTCAACAATGGATAAGCATGTTCGAGATACCATCCGCAAATTGCATGACCTGCTTCGTGATAGGCAATGATCCTTTTCTCATCAGGAGAAATGATCTTATTCTTCTTTTCCAATCCACCAATTACCCTGTCTACTGCATCCTGGAAATCCTGCATATCAACAGCTTCTTTTCCTTTTCTTGCTGCAATCAGTGCGGCTTCATTACATACATTGGCAATATCAGCACCGGCAAATCCGGGAGTTTGTTCGGCCAGTTTATGTACATCTAATTTTTCTGATATTTTGATTGGTTTCAGATGCACTTTGAAGATAGCTTCACGTCCTTTTACATCCGGCTTGTCGATGGATATCTGCCTGTCGAAACGACCGGGGCGAAGTAAGGCAGTATCCAATACATCAGGTCGGTTGGTAGCTGCCAGTACAATGATTCCTGTATCGGTACCGAAACCATCCATTTCAACCAGCAATTGGTTCAAGCGTACTTTCTCTTTCATCATTACTCATCATTGCATTCTTTCCTCTTGCACGACCAATTGCATCGATCTCATCGATAAAAATGATACAAGGAGCTTTTTCTCTTGCCTGTTTGAATAAATCTCTAACACGGCTGGCACCTACACCTACAAACATTTCCACAAAGTCGGAACCACTCAAGCTAAAGAAAGGAACCTGTGCCTCTCCTGCCATTGCTTTTGCAAGCAAGGTTTTACCTGTACCCGGAGGGCCTATCAGCAATGCGCCTTTTGGAATCTTACCACCAAGGCTGTATATTTTTTTGGACTCTTTAAGAAAGTCAACAATTTCCATTACTTCCACCTTGGCTTCATCAAGACCTGCTACATCAGCAAAGGTGATATTCACCTTTGTTCCTTTATCAAATAAGGTAGCTTTTGATTTACCAATATTGAAAATACCTCCGGGTCCCGCGCCACCACCGGCACCACCGCCCATTTTACGCATCAGCAATATCCAAAGACCTACAAAGAGTAAAATTGGCAACAAGAAATGAAATGGATTTACTAAACCAATCACTTTCGGTATCTACTGAGCCTACATCTTTTATTTCGGGATTGTCAGCATAAAATTTACGCATATCATCTTTAAAAGAATCGCCGGATACGATCTTGAAATTCATGTGTGGACCTTCAGCACTTGATTTGCCAATTCCTTTTTCAAGTTTATCTGCATACTTGGAATGCGAGGCTTTTTTTAGGTAAATTTTAACCAGGTTGCGATTGGAGATAACGACGTATTTGTTCAACATCACCGGCTTTCAATATTTGCTGAAAATATTCCTGGTCAATAGATGCAGTACTGGATGAAAAAGTTCCGAAAAACTGGAAGCCAATGAGAACAGCAAAAATGATAGCATAGATCCAGTAAATACTGAATTTTGGTCCTTTGCGTGGTGGCTGGTCCGGATCCTCTCCGAGTTGGGACGATTGCCAAAACGTGGATGTGCTATTTTTTTCGTTTTTATTATAGGATGGTTCCTGCGACATATTATTTCTGTATTCCTGCTATTTAATAATTATTGAGTAAAAAAGTTCGATCCCTGGATATTATTTAACATTAATCATTGTGTTCCTGGCACTGCATCGCTCCACATTTCTTCCAGTTTATAAAATTTCCTGTTTTCTGGAAGCATCACATGCACTACCACATTTACATAATCAACCAGTACCCATTGCAGTGACTGGTATCCTTCATGATGATAGGGATCTTCATCACAAACTTCATTTTCACCTGGTCTTCAATATTATCAGCAATTGCCTTGATCTGTGGTTGATTTCCCGCTTCGCAAATAATAAAAAAATCAGCTACGGCTTCATTGATTTTACGAAGGTCAAGAGAAATGATATTTTCCCCTTTCTTTTCCTGAATAGCGGCAATGATGGTTTTGATGATCTTAGAACGCTGAGTCAACCGGTTTGCACTTTTTACTTTTGCGGGTAGATAGTACTGCAAGTTGTTCCAATAATGAAATTATTTTAGTTATAGATTTCATGTATTTGCCTGGGCCTGAAGTTTATTGGAATTGCATTTCTAAAGCTAATTCACACCTTACCCAGAAACAATTTACTTTGCTCAAAAATAGCAATTAATTGCCAGAACCTTCCTTTTACACATGCTCTTGGATCAGCCATTTATTGAGCTGCTATCAGTTGACAGTACCAACAATTATGCCCTTGAGCAACTACATGCAGGTTTGGCACAGCATGGTACCGCTTTTTTTGCGCATGAGCAGAGTGGCGGGAAAGGACAGCGAGGCAAAACATGGACAGCTGCCAAAGGATTCCAGCCTTATTCTAAGTGTTGTAATTAACCCCTGTCCATTACAATTAGTGCAACAATTTCAATTCAGCGCCTGTATTGCTGTTTCCGTTTGTGAATTTTTTAGCAAGCTACGCCGGTGATCAGTGCAGAATAAAATGGCCAAATGATCTCTACTGGCAGGACAGAAAGGCAGGAGGAATATTGATTGAGAATATTGTAGGAAAAGCAAGTGAAATACATCGGAGGTCAGAATCCAGGGATAATATTCTGACCCCGGGCGAAGACCGCAATACAATTATAGATAATTCCATTTCTTGTTGGCTGTGGGCCGTTGCGGGTATTGGCATTAATATCAACCAAACTAATTTCCCGAATCATTGAAAAATCCTGTTTCGCTGAGCACAAATTACCGGAAAGAAATATGCTCCCCTCCAATTGGGCAAAGAGCTTTGTGTTTTAATGGACAAGAATTTTAAAGAATTGATTGAAAATGGCTTTGAGGAAATTTATAATACCTACCAGTCACATCTTTACAAAAAAGATGAACCGGTAAAGTTCAAAAAAGGCAACCGGGTTTTTGAAGCTTTGGTACAACTGCGTATCGCCTTTGGGTGAATTGGTGATACAGCATGCTATGGAAGAAGAATTTTCGGTTTGGCGAAATAGAATGGGTGATTGCACCCGACACTCCATAAAATATTGTAACTTTTAGGCAACTTTTGAGCTTTTATTACGATTTAACCTGAAACCAACCAGAATTGCTGTCCGGGCAGGAATTAGAAATACATATCAGGGGATGTGCCCTGAATAACAGGGAGAGCCAGAAAAAAATCTACAGCTCCTTCTATGGGTATGCTATGTCTATCTGCCACCGCTATACAAACCACGAAGAAGATGCCACTGAAATCCTCAACGACGGATTTCTGAAAGTATTTGTCGAAATATACAGGTTCAAACCTGCTTATACTGATACGGTCAATTCCTTCAAAGGATGGCTTGAGAAAAATCATGATCTATACAGCAATCGATCATTTCCGGAAAAATCAAAAGCACCAGATGACAACGGAGTTGAATGAAACTTACATGCATCTCCCATCAAAGGAAGAAGATTCTTTATCCAAAATATCTTACGAGGAAATACTTGATGCCATCAGGTTCCTGACGCCGGGTTACAGAACGGTTCTGAATCTTTTTATCATCGAAGGATTTAGTCATGAAGAAATAGCAAAGGAACTAGGAATTTCTGTAGGTACTTCTAAATCAAACCTGGCAAAAGCCAGAAAACAATTGCAAAAGATATTGTTTCAACAAAATGAAATAGCAAATAAAAATGTGGTCTGACGAGATAGATAAAAAATTAGAAAACGCCGATGGAAGCGCCAGTCCCGCTTACAATGAAAAAGCATGGGATAATATGGAGGCGCTTTTGGATAAACACCTCCCGGTAAATAATCGGCGGAGAAGAATAATTCTTTTTTTGTTATTTCCCTTACTACTAACAGGATCTGCATTGTTTTTTATTCTGCCTAAAAGAGAAAAAGATAAAGATCAAATTATTGAGCAAACCAACATCAGCAATAAATCTTTGCCAGGTATCATCAAATTATCAGATAAAAGCAGAGTCATACCCCAATCTTCTGAAAAAGCAATTTTGACTCCCGGCAAATTAGGAGCAAATGCCCCAACTAGTGGTTCCATTTCAGCTACTAGGCACCAAAATCCTCATATCGCTTCAGATATCGAAAAGCAATATTTGAGGCAGGAAACCTACCAATCGAAAAACAGGCCTATAACATCAATCCTGAAGCCTGGCCCAGAAAATAAAAATAATAATCCGACCGGTGATGTTGCCAAAAAAAATCCAGGGCCCTCTATTGATTTGCGACAGGGTAATACTATTATCCCGGAAAACGATACGACACATACTATATAGCTGAATTAGGTCCGAATCAAAAAATGACACTAATTGAAGATAATCGGCTTGAAGATTCGGCAGAAAATAAATCGGAACAACCAATAAATGAAGGAAAACAAATTAAGCAGAGGGCTGCTGGTAAATTGAGTATGAATCTTTCATTCGGTCCAGATATCAGCAGCGTAGGATTTGACAGTCCGGGCAAAATTAAAATGCAATTGGGCGTAGGTATCAGTTATGAAATATTAAATCATCTGATACTTAAAACTGGATTTTTTGCAGGATATAAAATATATTCAGCTGATTCGGCCAGTTATCATCCTCCGTATACAATTAACCGGCTTCAAAAAATTGAAGCCAATTGCTTTGTTTACGAAATACCAGTAAACCTTCTTTATGTTTTCCCTGCAACAAAAAACAACAATTGGTTCATTTCAAGCGGGCTTTCTTCTTACATTATGAAAAAAGAAACTTATGGGTATTTCTATAAAAACGCATGGGGACAACCACAATATTACAAACATACTTATCGTAACCAAAACACTCATCTTTTTGCTGTTGTCAATTTTTCAGGGGGGTATCAATATCATTTTTCAGACCGCTTATCTATTATGACTGAGCCTTACCTGAAAATCCCGCTTCAGGAAATAGGAGTTGGAAAAGTAAAACTAAACAGTGGCGGTATTCTGTTTACAGTTGGATACAAACCTTTTCTAAAAAAATAATAATAATTTCTGCTTTTAAAATATCAGGCAACTTTTTTTTGAATGACTTCGATTTTATAGAACTGGTTATGATCCTTTTTCGTAACTATAAAAAGAATGCCGATGATAAAATTATTTTTCAAATGGTTCTCAGCTGGTATAATAATAAGTCTTATCATTATTGCTTGTAGCAAGAGCAATAGTGGTGGAAACCCTTCTCCGCCTAACCCATGTTCCAGCGTAAACATTAACCTAACGGCTACAGCTACTGATGCCGCAGCCTGTCAGAACAACGGGACGATCAATGCAACCGCTACTGGTAGTACCGGTTTCACTTATAGTATTAATGGTACCAGTTTTCAATCATCAGGAAGCTTCGCCAGTGTGGCATCAGGCACTATAACGGTTACAGCCAAAGATGTTAATGGCTGTACCAAAACAACTAGTGTTACTGTTGGATCTGCCGGGGTAGTCGGGCCAAAATTTACGGCCGTTAAGGCACTGATGCAGGCTAATTGCCAGAGTTGTCACAATAATACGATAGCTAATGGAGGGATGAACTGGACTGTTGACTGCAATATTGTAGTTAATAACGGAAGGATTAAAGTAAGAGCTGTAGATGAAGGGACCATGCCACCCACCGGCCCCCTTTCACAAACCGATAAGAATAAAATCACCGACTGGATCAATGCCGGTGGGAGATTTACAGATTAACAAAATCCGACCATTGATGTTCCATACACTAAGGGTTCTTGTAAAAACAAGAACCCTTTTTCTTAAACCAACTGATCATGCTATGAAAGCTATTTTCAATTTTTCTTTTTCCAAAAAAGATTAAAATCCCGGGAGATTGTAAAACCCCAGCGGTACTGACCTTTGCTCCAGGAAGTAATCGTACGGGGAATAAACCTGTTTTCCAGTATTTCAGTTGCGTTGGTAAAATTTAAATGAAACACGTGACCTTCGGTCAGCAATTCTATTCCCACTCCTATTGCATCATAAAACCGGATACCCTGAGTTTTAAAAAAATCAATACTGGACTGGCTTCGGAACGTATGGAAATAATCAATTAATACACTAAACCTTCCTTTTACTGGCAAACGAAAAGCACCACCCAAAGCAAAAAGGGTTTCCTCATCCTCACTGATCACATAATTCCTGTGGACTAATGTAGGACTTAACTGGAGACTCACTTTCCCCAACCTCCTTGCTATAAGTAATTGAAGCGTTTGATTCAAACGATCAGAAAAATTATCAAACGAATTTTCCTGCCCCGGGAAAGTGCTTTCCTTCATTGCAGATACAACCGCATTGCCAAACAGTGTCAGGGATAATGGATGTTGTGAATCTTCGGCTTGCCGGAGAATACGGTATTTAATTCCCAGTTCATAAAGTTGCTGCACAAGGCCGGCGCCTTTTGATCTGGCTGCTATGAGATTTATGTGATTGCTCAATCCATAATGAAACCCAATTCTTACATCGGTTGCATTATCAAGTCCAAAGAAATTTTTAATGCCTCCATTATTCCCGGCAATGTCTCCAAAATTATGGGTGACCTTAAATTCCAGGATACCTTTCGGAATTAGTTCAACTGTATTGGCATTGATCAGGCGGGAAGAAGAAAAAATCCATATATATTCGGGTTCCTGTTTTTTTTGCTCTAAAGAATTACTCTCATATCTCACAATGATGGAATCCTGCGCTATACTCTTAAGGCCAATAAATAGCAACATCAAAACGGCAAGTTTATACATATGCTTTTTAGTTTATCACTAAACGTATATATAAAATAGGTGGTTGCCTGTCAGAATTAAAGCGGCCATTCATGTTTCATTAACCTGATTCAAATACCAGAACAAGAAACAGGAAATAAGTTTCTACCCAAATTTTGCCCACGCCTGAACAATTTCTTCTGCATGTAATTTGTTCTTTGGGCGAAGGAAAATCTTTCGTATGATTCCCTTTTCATCCAGTACAAATGTGGTGCGGTGAACACCCATATAGTTATTTCCAAACATTTGCTTTGCACCCCACACTCCATATTTATTGAGGATAACATGTGAGGGATCAGCCAGGAGAATAAAAGGGAGTGAAAATTTTTTTTCAAACTTCTTGTGGCTTTCAGGTTGATCCGGGCTAATACCGATTACTTCAAACCCTTTATTTTTTAATAACCCAAAATTATCCCTCAGGTTACATGCCTGTATAGTACAGGTTGGTGTATCGTCCTCCGGGTAAAAAAATACAATAACTTTTTTCCCTGTATAATCAAATAATGACACTTTTTTCCCATTTTGATCGATTCCTGAAAATGCAGGAGCTTTGTCTCCTTCTTTAAGTGTTATCCCTTTAAAACCCGGGAGTGATTCTTTGGTTGCCATTTTATCCTGGTTTATAAATTCAACAAATGGTTTACTTAGTATGATATATTGAACGAGAGATGTTACTTTCTCCTTTTTATTGAACTCGCTTTCTTTTTTGCGGGCGGTTTCTGATAAGGATATCGTTTAAACCACCAGGTTTTGGTTGTTGAATTTCCTGCCAGGTCCTCTGCAACAACTTTTAATTCGTGTACGCCATAGGGGCAACGCTCATCAAATTCATAGATAAAAATACGGCCTTTGTCATTGGTGAATTTTAACCAATTTCCATCCAATTCGGCCCTGAAATTTTTTATCTCAATATTATCCCGGGGTTGAAAAGAAATTCTTGATGTCCCACTGAGATTTATTGTATCTCCCTTGCCCAATTCATTGATGACTGGAGGTTCTAAATCAAGAAAGGCCTGGAATTTTCCAAAATTATTAAAATCTGCCACCATAAATCCATTATGGATTTTTGCCTTTCGAAACGCCTTTTTATCCCCGTAATCAGCCCGGATGATGACTTTGTCGTACCATTTACCCGGCAATGTCTCAGAAGGCTTTATTCTTAAAGTAAAGGAACCATGTACTGGTAATTCGGGATCATTTAAAGTATGAAGAGCAGAAAGTGATCCGGCAATTGGCTTATTGGTAAAATAATAGATAGCAGGAATAGTATCATACAAACAACTTTCCGGCAAGTACACTTCAAATTCTGGCTTTTCCAGGATATTTGCGGCAAAAGGTGAAAATTGCTGCTGTGCAGGAGAATGATTCTTGATTTCGCTTAAATCTTCATCCAATTGAATTACAAAATTCAGAGAAGAAGAATTACCATAAGCATCTTTAATTTCAATTCTGACTTTATGTGTATCGGTATCTGTAAGAATCACCGTACCGTCACCAACATATTTTTTATAAACAGAAATGATATCTCCCGGCAATGGTGACAGATGTTGTAAATAAGACCCGCCATTATATTTATGCCTAAAATCGATATGAGCATTCATATATACCGTTTCATCATAACCAATATTATCCAATTCAAAACCAGATATCGCTTTTTCGTCTACAAAAAGTTTGGCAGAATATATCCCGTCCTGGTTGGCAGACCCACTAATCCTGTCAAAGGCTTGTATAGCAAAACTGATCTTGCCGGATCCTGTTTTCAATACTGGTAAAGCAGGAATGACATAATCATTTCCTGATTTTCTTACATTATAAATTTTAGGGCTTTGCTCATATACACGAAATTCGGCGGTCATATAGAGCTATTTTAACAAACAAGGGCGGTACATTGTCCTGTAAAGGAAGACCAAACAATAAAGGGTTCAGGCACTTTTCTGTTTTGGTATCCCGAATTTCAAAATGAACATGTGGTCCCTGAGAACCACCAGTAGTTCCGCTGTAAGCAATAAAGCTTCCTTTATTTACCGGAAATTGATCTGGAGTCAATAGTAAATCTATAGCCCAGGTTTGTTGTTTATACTGTTGTTCATCCACATATTTTTCCAGGGCAGTGTTAAAATCATTAAGGTGTGCATACACGGTGGTCAGGCCATTTGGATGATTGATAAATATTGCACGACCGAATCCAAAAGGTCCCACTCTTATACGGGAAATATAGCCAGCAGCGGCAGCATATACCTGCTGATTTACTCTTTGGGCTGTTCTGATATCAAGGCCCATATGCCAGTGATTGTTGCGCAATTCGCCAAGGTTAGCGACAATTTCTGGTCTTAGGTTTAACGGCCATCGGAAATAACCCTGAGGATAACTTTTAGTTTCTGACTGGGCGATGATAAAAAGACAATGGAGTATTGAGACAACCGACAATAAAACTTTTCTCTGCATGCGGCAAAAATAACTTACCTGTTTCAATTGATGCATTTTACCAACCGCTTCTCATAAATTAAAAAATCCAAATCTTCTGGTGTTATATTTTCCTTTAATAAACCCAATAAAATTAAAAATTCCTTGAAGAAGGTATGCCTATCGCCCTCTTCTTATAATGATCATATTCTGTTATTCTTATTAACAGAATATTAATTGTAAATGCCAACATAGTCTATACCTAATTGTTATTTTATAACAATCATTTCTGGCACGAAATTTTATAATTTAAATTCAAATTGATTACTCCTTAAAAGGAAAATATGAAACGAATTATTTACTACATTATTATTTAGCATGATCATGATCGCCGGATTGTTTATCGGCATGGTAAAGGGCCAGGAAGTTCGTAACAAGTGGATAAGCAAAATGAAGTTCAAGCACGAAGAAAGGAAGGTGAGCCACAAACTGCTTCCTAAGGAAGGAATATTGCTTGATGAAATTGAAGAGGCCACTTATCATAGTTGAGCTGATGTTATAGTATAATCGTGGTGATCGGAATTCATCAAACGATTGTATGTATCGTATATTAAAAGAAGCAGCGACTACGCTGCTTCTTTTTTATTTGAGGAACTGCTTGCCCAAAACTTTTTTTCGAACAGCACCTGCAAAACGATTCGATTCCCTTAGTTTTGCGCAATTTGTTTAACCGCTTCAAATCCCCGCCTTCGGACGGGATAGCCGAAACGGGTCATCTAGAATAAAAAATGCCAAAAGATAATTCTATTCAAGTTCGGTCCTGATCATTGGTTCAGGGCCTATTATTATTGGACAGGCCTGTGAATTTGACTATTCCGGAACCCAGGCTGCCAGAAGCCTTCGGGAAGAAGGGATCAAAGTATACCTTATCAATAGCAACCCGGCCACCATCATGACCGATCCGATGATGGCAGATAAAGTTTACCTGCTACCACTGACGGTAGAAAGTATTGAACAGATACTGGAAGAAAATCAGATTGATGCAGTATTGCCTACCATGGGTGGACAAACAGCACTTAATCTTTGCAAAGAAGCCGAAGATCTTGGTATCTGGGAAAAATATAATGTAAGACTGATTGGTGTTGACATCAAAGCCATTGACAAAGCAGAAGACAGGGAAAAATTCCGGCAGTGGATGATCAGACTTGGATGTTCCTGTGGCTACTGCAAAAACTGCCAACTCATTTTTGGAAGGAAAAGAATTTGCACAGGAAATTGGGTTTCCCCTGGTTATCCGTCCATCCTTTACGCTTGGGTGGTACCGGTGGTGGTTTTGTACATGATAAAGAAGAACTGGATGAAGCACTTAAACAGGGGTTTACAGGCATCACCCATTCATGAAGTGCTGGTAGAAAAAGCAGTACTGGGATGGAAAGAATTTGAATTGGAATTACTGCGGGATGCTGCCGATAATGTATGTATCATTTGTACGGTTGAAAATTTTGACCCGATGGGTGTTCATACCGGAGATTCCATTACCGTTGCTCCTGCCATGACGCTCAGTGATACGGCTATGCAGCTGATGCGCAACACGGCCATCATGATGATGAGGGACCTGGGAAATTTTGCCGGTGGTTGTAATGTACAGTTTGCCCTTAATCCAGATACAGAAGAAATCATTGCCATTGAAATAAATCCCACGGGTAAGCCGTTCATCGGCACTTGCATCCAAAGCAACAGGTTATCCTATTGCAAAGATTGCTGCTAAACTGGCCATTGGTTATAACCTGGATGAACTGGAAAACCAGATCACCAAAACAACTTCAGCTTATTTTGAACCTGCGCTGGATTATGTGATTGTAAAAATTCCCCGCTGGAATTTTGATAAATTCAAAGGCGCCAATGATACACTGGGATTGCAAATGAAAAGTGTGGGTGAAGTAATGGCGATTGGCAGAAGTTTTACAGAAGCCATTCAGAAAGCCTGTCAGAGTCTGGAAAATAATGCGGTTGGTCTTGGTTATTATGGCAAAAGCCTGATGCATGCAGAAGAATTGCTTGAATATATTAAGACACCGAAATGGGACCGGATATTCCGGATCAAAGATGCATTGATGGCAGGTATCTCCGTTGGTTCTATTTCGAAAGCAACGAATGGTATTGACCGCTGGTTTCTTTATGAAATACAAAAGATCTGCATTATCGAAAAAGAGATTGCAAAATATGATCTTGATAATTTACCAATTGACTTATTAAGAGAGGCCAAAGTAAATGGCTTCAGCGATGAGCAGATCAGCCGTATCACTGAACGACGATGACGAAGATGAAGTTTATGAAAAAAGAAAAGCGGCAGGTATAACCAGGGTTTTTAAAATGGTGGATACCTGCAGTGCAGAGTTTGAAGCAAAGACACCTTATTTCTATTCCACTTTTGAGGCTCAACTCAAACACTCCCGGTGGGGGAGGACCTTCATCCAATGAATCGAAAGTTTCGGATAAAAAGAAAATAATTGTTCTGGCAGTGGCCCCAACCGTATCGGTCAGGGAATTGAATTTGATTATTGCTGTGTGCATGGTTTGCTTGCGATCAAAGAATGTGGCTATGAAGCCATCATGGTCAATTGTAATCCTGAAACAGTGTCTACTGATTTTGATATGGCTGATAAATTATATTTCGAGCCGGTATTTTGGGAACATCTCTGGGAAATAATTGAACATGAAAAACCGGAAGGTGTAATTGTTCAGTTGGGTGGACAAACGGCATTGAAACTTGCGGAACGGTTACATGAAAAAGGAATAAAGATCATCGGTACTTCTTACGACAGTATGGATATTGCTGAAGACCGCGGCCGTTTCAGCGACAGGTTGAAAGAATTGGATATTCCTTATCCTGATTATGGTACAGCTTACGATGTGGATGAAGCGATTAGCAGTGGCAAATAAAGTTGGCTATCCTGTGTTGGTTCGTCCTTCTTATGTATTGGGCGGACAAAGAATGCGTATCGTGATCAATGATGAAGAAGTAGAAAAAGCGGTGGTTAGTTTGTTGAAACATATTCCCGGAAATAAAATATTGATTGATCATTTTCTGGACCGCTGCCAGGAAGCAGAGATCGATGCCATTTTTGATGGAGAAGATTTTCATGTAATGGGTGTGATGGAACATATTGAACCGGCCGGTATTCATAGTGGCGACAGCAATGCCGTATTACCGCAGTTCAACCTTACACCACTTGATTGTGCATACGATGGAAGAGTATGCAGAAAAAATTGCCAGGGCTTTAAATATCAAAGGACTTATCAATATTCAATTTGCCATTAAGGATGGAAAGGTATATGTGATTGAAGCAAATCCACGGGCATCACGAACCACACCATTTATTGCAAAAGCATACCAGATACCTTATCTGAATATAGCCACCAAAGTAATGATAGGGGCCAACAAGCTAAAAGATTTTACTTTCGAGAAGAAACTGAAAGGGTTTGCCATCAAAGAACCTGTATTTAGCTTTAATAAATTCCCGGGTGTAAATAAAGAATTGGGGCCTGAAATGAAAAGTACCGGAGAAGCTATCCGGTTTATTAAAGATCTGAGAGATCCTTATTTCAGACAATTGTATAAAGACAGGAGCATGTACCTGAGCAAATAATTTAGAGGCGGTTTTCATTTCACCCCATCTGCAGGGTTTTGGAAATATATTTCATGGTTACATCCATTTTAGTCCTTTTGCCAGGAATAAAGATTGGAGTATAGGACTGTAGTAATTTACAGAATCGAAGCATTTAAGAAAAATTCATTTTAAATACGAGTATAACAAATTTATTATTTTAAGAGTATGAATAATGAAATACAATCAATCATAAGCAACCTTGAAAATACTTTAGATGGAAGTCCGTGGTTTGGCCGTCCTGTTTATGCCTTACTTCGTGAGATCGAGTCGCCCATGGCATTTAAAAAATTAACCCCGGAATCGCATTCCATGATGGAATTGTTATATCATATGCTCACCTGGTCTGATTTTACATTGCAAAGAATTGAGAAGAAAAAGATCCATGATATGGATGCATTTGAAAAAATGGATTGGCGTGAAATTGATCCTAATAGTCAAAATTGGGATGAAGGACTTGCAGAATTAATTGCTACCCATCAACAGATCATCGCTATACTTCATACAAAAGACGACACTTTCCTTGATGAGATAGTCGAATACCGTCAATATGATTTCCGCTATCTGTTAAATGGCCTTATACAGCACAATATTTATCATGCGGGACAGGTAGCCATACTTGCTAAAATTCTTAATTGACCGGTTTATGCCTCCACTATTTTATTCCTGATAGCATACATAACCAAGCCTACACGGCTATGTATTTTTAATTTTGTGAAAAGGGCCTGGCGGTAGTCGTCGATTGTCCTGTAGCTTAGAAACATTTTTTCAGCAATTTCTTTATAGGACAGTTCAGAGCAGGTCCATCTTAAGAATTCTCTTTCTTTTTCATTTATCACTGCGGGTTTTAAATCCGTTTCAGGATCATTATGCAAGCCGCTCACCAATTTACTTGATACATATTCCGACAAGTAAACATTCTTATTTGCAATTGCATCCAAAGCTTCCTTCAATTCCTGAGGGTCAGCATTCTTTAATAAATAACCTTTTGCTCCCAATCGAAAAATCTTAATGATAGTTTTTTCATCACTAAGCATGGATAGGGTCAACACTTTAATATGAGGATATTTTTTGCGGAGCCATTGCGTGGTTTCAAAACCGTCCATTTCAGGCATATTTATATCCAGCAATACTATGTCAGGCAACACATTCCTGGCGATTTTTTCAATCAGGTCCTTACCATTATCAGCTTCCATCACTACGGTATAGCCCTCAAAAGTATTGATGAGCTTACCCAAAGCGCTGCGCAGCAAACTATGGTCGTCCGCAATTGCAACTTGTATATTTTTAGTGGTTTTTATCATCATTATAAATCTGGTTCCAACGGCAGTTCTATCAATATCGTTGTGCCATTTCCCGGAGCACTTTTCATAGTCAGGTCAGCACCGATGAGTTTAGCCCGGTTTGTCATACTTTTCAAGCCTACGCCACTGGACGAACTTGCAGATTTCTTTTTTTGCGATACATCAAAGCCGGTACCATTGTCACTGATCTCCATGCTGAAAAGATATTCCTCGTAAATGAGACTTACCACCAGCTCTGTGGCTTTCGCATGTTTTAAAATATTGTTAACTGCTTCCTGAAAAATCCGGAATAAAAAAATTGATTTCTGGTCATTGAATTCAATTTCTGTTCCTGACTGATGAATTTGAACCTGCAAGATACCAGCATTTTTTAAAGCATATAATTCATACCGGATAGACTCCGCTAAACCTACTTGCGCTATCCGGTCAGTATGCAACCCCTTGGTAAGGTTGGAAAGGTCAACGATGGCTTTATTTAATATTTGTTGTGAATTTTGAAGTTGCTCAAAGGCATTGTGATCCTTGTCAATTGGAAGCACGGAAAGGGACAGCTTGGCTACGGATAGCATTTGCCCGATATTATCATGCAATTCCTGGGCTATTGTTTTAAAAGTATTTTCCTGTATTTCAAGTTGGGAGCGCAGGGCTTCCTTTTCGTACATATCCTTTATTTTTTCCATCTCCTGCTCCTGCTTCTGTTGCCTTCGCTGATATAGAAAAAGGATAGTAACAATAAAGCCAACTAATAATAATCCCAGGATGATACCTATGATGGAGACGAAATATATTTCCTGGTTTTGATCCGGCATAAAAAGGCGATCGTAAATAAAGTATATAAAAAACAATTCAAGATAATGATAATAGCAATAAAAATTCTTAATAATAAGCTTTGAAATTCCACTTAAATAATTAGTAAGTCCATATAATGGAAATCCACAACAATAAAAAAATAATAAACCAGAACAGATCCAGAAAGCCGGGTTATTTTTTAATTTAACAGATTTAGGAAGCTTAAATAATTCAAAGAAATAATAAATACAAAAACCAACAATTATAAGACACCCAAGAGCATAGGTAACTGTATGAAATGCCTTCATTTTCTGAATAAAAATAATATTAATTACTGCAATATTGCAGTATAGAACAAAATAGTAACTCTTATCAGCCATCTTAATTTGCCTGTTACTGATAACTATGACTAATTACAAATAGATAAAAGCAAAATTCAAAAACAGTAAAAAAATTATATAAGCCAAAGATTTGGTTTTTTAATGAAAGATAAATAGGACACCAATTGTTTCAGCTATTAATGTTACAAATAAAAATGGCGGAAATAACTTTAAATAACAAGTCGAATTCTGTTGAAGAAAAATAAACAGAAAGACTTGACCAGAAAACTAATCAGCAATAAAATAAAAATAAATGGCAAAAATGACATTATCATAACATTAATGACAATAAATGTAAGTTATAAAAATTAAATACCTCCTGATTAACGAGGAGGTATTAATTTTAATTGGTTAATAATCGTCTTAAGCGACGATCATTCCATCATTTCCTTTATCAAGAATTGTTATGCCAATTTCATCAGAATCAAAATCCGTATTGCAATAAGGGGGACATATACTGCCCGCATTCCATGCTAATATAGAGGACCCCTTTTCAGTTTGAATATAGATATCCTTATTGGATGCCCCACTTTCAGTTACCTTATGTTTGGTGGCTACCAACGCTATGGTTTGCCTGCCTGCAAACAAAGGCTGCTCTTTATGGTCTTTATCATAGGCCCCGAAATACAATTTAATTCCATCCGCTCCATGGTCTTTACTTTTTGCAATAAATTCTTCCAATTCCTCAATGCTGTACCAAACACTAAGCGAATCTTCTTTTCCCAGTCGCTTTGAATTGTGTATCCATCGCTCCTGTTTGTAATTTTTAATAACAGTGTCAACATGTTTGGTGTTAACCTGTTTTCCTACCCTTAATGATTTTTTTTGAATTTTTGTCATAGCCTTAATTTTTAAATAATAACTAAAATTGAATAGGCTATAAAACTATTAAGGAAACCATTCCCTAAAATTTATAACAGGTATCGGTTCATGAACATACAAATTAAACATATTTGTAAAGCAAAGATTACCAGACAATAATAAGAATTTTGTTATAAAAATACCGTAAGAATAATATTAATTTACCGGTAAATTAATAGAATATTCCACCGTGAAAAAACAGGATGATTGAATTTTTATTAATGAAATTTTTCTCTTATAAAATTCCGGATATGGGGTAATTTCAGAATCTCATTTCCTGCTTTTCGGAATAACTATCCACATTCATATCCCTAAAGAAAAATGGTAAAAATTTGGTTTAACGTCATCATTATTTCTTATGGCAATCAGGCATTCTTATTTCTGGAAGAAAGCTCCTTTCATTAAATTACTGATATCTCTTATTGCAGGAATTCTTATTCAATGGAAATGGGATCTACATCTCATATTCTGGTACGGCCTTTTTGTAGTTAGCCTTATTACAACCGTTATTTTCTTTTATTTTCCCCTTTTTAAAAGGTATCGGCTTGGATTTGTGAATGGCATTGCAATCCTTCTTCCATTTACTGCACTTGGAGCAATATTGGTATGGCATCAGGATATACGCAACCAGGCTGACTGGATTGGCAATTTTCATGATAGTAGTGAGGTTTTTGTCTCAACCCTGGAGGAAAAACCAACTGAAAAAACAAAATCCCGGAAAGCCGACGCGGTCGTCAACTACTTAATAATTGATAAAAAAGTAGTTCCGGCTAAAGGTAAAATCATAGTTTATTTCAAAAAGGATTCATTGCCCGATTTATTGGAATACGGCTCACAAATCATTTTCAAAAAACCACTCCAGGAAATAAAAAATTCCGGAAACCCCGGCAGTTTTGATTATAAAAGATATTCCCTTTTTCATGGCATAACACACCAGGTGTATCTTCAGCCCGACCAGTACATTATTTTACCCAATACAAAAAAAAGATGGCTCCCTTCTTTTTTAGAGGTAACCCGGGAAAAAGTCCTCGGCATTCTCAGAAAAAACATTAACGGCAAAAAGGAATTGGGGTTGGCTGAAGCTTTATTAATCGGATATAAAAATGATCTTGATAAAACTTTAGTTCAGTCGTACACAAATACTGGTGTCATACACATAATCGCAATATCCGGCTTGCATCTGGGGCTCATTTATTGGTTACTGGTGCAATTGCTTAAACCCATGCGACGGAATAAATTTGTAAAATGGTTGCGACCGTTGATTATTATCAGTGGGCTCTGGCTTTTTAGCCTGCTCGCAGGAGGTCAGCCGTCAATTTTACGGTCTGCCGTTATGTTTACCTGCATTGTACTCGGAGAAAATCTTGCGAAAAAGACCTCTATTTTTAATACCCTGGCCATTTCTGCATTTTTACTTTTAGTATATAATCCATTTTGGTTATGGGACGTAGGCTTTCAGTTATCTTATTCAGCTGTCTTAAGTATTATTATTTTTGTACGGCCTGTTTATAATTTATTTTATATAAGAAATAAATTACTTGATTTTTTCTGGAAGTTGAATTCGGTTACTATCGCCGCTCAAATACTTACTCTGCCCGTAAGCGTTTATCATTTTCACCAGTTTCCTGCTCATTTTTTGCTCACGAACCTTGTTGCAGTTCCCTTGTCAAGCCTTATTTTATTAGGAGAAATCTTTCTTTGCATTATTTCGTTTATTCCCATGGTGGCTGCGTTAACAGGTCAGATACTTGCGAAACTGATCTGGTTTATGAACAATTATATAGAAAGTATTGAAGTATTACCTTATTCATTGTGGGATGGGTTGCAGATAAACCTGGTCCAGGTTATTTTTTTATACATTTTTATTGCAGGAATCAGTTATTGGTTATTGGAAAAAATAAAGATGGGGTTAAGTATGGGCCTGGTGGCCTTATTGTGCTTTTTTATGCTTCGAAGCATTTCATTCTGGCAAACGGCAACGCAAAAAAAAATTGTTGTGTACAATGTGCCTAAACTGCAGGCCATTGATTTTATAAGTGGCAGTCATTATTTTTTTGAAGGAGATAAAGACCTTGAAGCAAATGATTTTGCCAGAAATTTCCATCTTAAACCTTCCCGGATATTGCAAAGAGCAGGGGCAGAGGACTCCCTGGATAATTTATTTATGTACAAAAATTATGTTTCATTTGAAACAAAAAAAATATTACTGGCAGATAGCGATATTTCGTTTCCTTCTTTGCAGGACAAAAAACCAATCGACTTATTAATTATTTCCAAAAATCCGAAACTTTATATTTCACGGCTCTGTAATTCCTTGCAAATAAAAAAAGTAGTCTTTGATGGATCAACTCCTCCATGGAAATTAAAATTCTGGAAAAAAGATTGTGATTCACTTCATATTCCCTACCATGATGTTGCTGAAAAAGGGGCTTTTGTGATGAACCTGAATTAAGTTAGATTTGCGGCTCTTTAAACGGACTTGATAAATAAATCAGCCGGAATACCGATTGGCCTGCCTTTAATTTTTCAATTATGACAAAGAAGATTCAATCTGCCCTTATTTCTGTTTTTTATAAAGATGGCCTTGAACCCATCGTTAAAAAACTTATCTGCGCTGGGTATTACAATCTATTCTACGGGTGGAACACAGAAGTTTATTGAAAAATTAGGCATCCCGGTGATCCCGGTTGAAAATCTCACCAGCTATCCTTCCATCCTTGGTGGCAGAGTGAAAACATTGCACCCCTCAGTATTTGGAGGTATTTTGGGAAGAAGGGAAAATGAAACGGATGTGCTGGAAATGAAACAATATCAATATTCCTGAGCTTGACCTGGTCATTGTTGATCTTTACCCGTTTGAAGAAACGGTTGACGAACAAAAACAGAAATCATTAGAAACAGGAGAAAGTTTAGATGAAGCCAGATTATAGAAAAAATTGATATTGGAGGTCCTTCCATGATTCGCGGGGCAGCAAAAAATTTTAAAGACGTAGTGGTAATTGCTGCAAAAAAAGATTATGAAGCATTAGAACAACTTATTGGAAAGACCAGGCGGAGAAACCACACTTGATCAACGAAAAGATTTGCAGCCAGGGCATTTGAAATAGTGGCTCATTATGATGTAGCAATTGCTAAATATTTCAATCCTTCAGGAGAATCATACTTCCTGGAATCGATTCCAATCCTAAGGCGATGAGATATGGTGAAAATCCACATCAGTCCGGCGTTTTCTTATGGTCGATCTGCATAAACTATTTGACCAGCTGAATGGCAAAGAACTTTCATATAATAACCTGGTTGACGTAGATGCTGCCGTGCAATTAATAAGAGAATGTCCCCAACATCTTATCGGGAGAAAGGATAATAGCATCGCCCAGGGATCACTTAAACGAACTTCAGAAGAAGACGAGGAAACTGTTTTTGCCGTCATAAAACATACCAATGTTTGTGGTATTGCTCAGAGAGCAACCGTAAAAGACGCATGGGACGGAGCACTGGCAGGCGACCCTGAAAGTGCTTTTGGAGGTGTATTAATTACAAATGGTACCATTGACAAAGCAACGGCTTTAGCCATAAATGAAATATTCTTTGAAGTGTTAATAGCTCCTGCCTTTGATAATGAGGCTCTAAACCTGTTACAATCAAAGAAAAACCGAATCGTCCTAATGATGAAAAATTTACCCTCATTTAATAAGCAATATAAATCTGTTTTGAATGGTGTATTGATACAGGATACAGACAGTGGAAATTTCAGTGAGTGGAAAGAATCAGGAGGCAGAGAATCAACGAAAGAAGAGAAGGAAAATTTGCAATTTGCTAATTTGGTATGTAAACATCTAAAATCAAATGCTATTGCTTTGGTTAAAAATAAACAATTAATAGGTAAGGGATGCGGCCAAACCAGCCGTATTGATTCATTGCGCCAGGCTATTGAAAAAGCAAAGCAATTCAATTTTGATTTAAAAGACTCGGTAATGGCCAGTGATGCTTTTTTCCCTTTTAGTGATTGTGTTCAGTTGGGAAACGAAGCTGGCATTCGTGCATTTATTCAACCAGGTGGGTCTATTCGGGATAAAGACTCTATCGAATATTGCAAGCAACATGACCTGGCTATGGTGATTACCGGACTCAGGCATTTTAAACATTAGAATTTTACACGGGTTCTGGATCTTTGAAACTCATATGCTTTTGCTTTATCTGGTACTGTGATGAAAAATAAAAAAGAAAAAGGCCAGATTATTTATAAACCACAGGTTTTTTCAGTAAGCAGGTTAGATAATGTAAGGTACCAGCAAATAATACCATGTCATTTTTCGATATAAATAAAATAATAATATCGCCGGCAGGCAAATCGCTAAAAAAAATTTCGGCTTTTAACCCGCTAACAATTCATAGAAAAGGAACAAGGGTTAAAGCAATTTTTTCCCTGGCCCTTGTTTGTTTTCTTTGGGGCACTACCTGGATTGCTTCCAAAAAAGGAGTACAACACATGCCCCCATTAGAAATGGCTGGCATTCGACAGTTTCTTGGTGGCTTATGTTATGTTTTGTTTTTTGTTGTAAAAGGAGAACGGTGGCCCAAAGGAAAAGAATGGCAACCAGTCATTGTACTGAGTTTTTTAAATTTTCTTTTGGCAAATGGGCTAAGCACATGGGCTCTTAAATATATTTCCTCGGGATTGGCTGCCATTATCGGAGCTATCTTCCCTTTGTGGCTTGTTGTAATTGGGCTTTTTTCTGCCAAAGCTAAAATGCCGGGAAAAGCAATACTGGGATTATTATTGGGATTCAGTGGTGTCTGTGTAATTTTTTATGATCACCTGGAAGATTTTTTAAACAGCGATTTTCGATTTGGTATTTTATTATCGCTGGTTGCTACCTGGGCCTGGGCTTTTGGCACAATCTATACTAAAAAACATGCCGCCAACTTCAATCCTTATTTTAGTATAGGCCTGCAAATGGTTATTTCAGGAATTGCATTAAGTGTGAATTCCTACGGTGCAGTTGATTCAATTCCGATAGCCGCAATTCCCTGGCAATCCTGGGCCGCCATTGCCTACCTTGTCATTTTTGGATCTGTTATTTCTTTTATTGCCTATTTATACGCTTTGCAAAATCTTTCTACCGGTCAGGCTTCTCTTTATGCATATGTTAATCCCATAGTAGCCGTATTGTTGGGATGGATGATATTTGCCGAAAAGTTAACCGTGTTTATTGCAATAGGTGGTGGTGTTACTTTATTAGGAGTTTACCTGGTCAATAAGGCCTATAAAGTACCCGTAGTCACCATGGCGGAAACGGAAGGAATATGATATAAATAATTAGCCGGCTACTTATTTTTGTCTTCAACGCATGTTTCAAAAATAAACTGCTCGTACACTTCTTTCCAACCTTTAAATAATATATCTGTTCCTAAAAAATGATTGTGCCAGATCATTATAAACATTCCATTTACAGATTTTACAACCTTATAATAATGCCGCATCTCATCCAAGGCTTGCTTTGCCGAAAATTTTTGCTCGTAAAATGAATTGGCTTCCATAAAGCAAAAAGGAAAAAGTTTTAAAGAAGTTTGAATGTCCTTTTCCAGGTCATACCAATAAAAAAGGGGAAGCCACCGATGCCCTGAATCCATTTATACTTCCATAGCCCATTGAATAATCAAACTGGATTCCGTTTTCGATAAGGCGACGAAAGGTAACCGGTAAGGTAAAACGTATATAATGCTGACGGGATTGCAGGATACTGTTTCCGGTAATTTTTTGCAACAAATCAATTTCCCTTTTTAATATGGATGGATCATCACCGCTTTTCCATGATGGATGAATACCTGCCTGGTACTTTGAAGAATGATCCCTTATTAATTCCTTAACAGGTCTTTTTAAGGGTGAAATATTTTTGTCAAATTTTCCATTTTTTTCTGCCACCAGAAAAAAATAGTAAGGTTTGAGCTCAAACTTTTCATGCAATTGATTAAGCCAGTCATAACTGTCAAAAGGGTCCTTACTCCTTCCCAGCAATACTTTTAATCTATTTTGAAAACCTTGCCAGTTGGCATTTAATATTGAATGTAAAAACCCACCGGCATTGCGCCTTATACCTTTATGTTTGTAGGACCAGGCTAAATCAATATCATAGCTGGGAACAAAGCTGAATGGTTGGTGATGAAAGATTAATGGGGGAAACGTTTTCTTCAAAGCTTTCTTAAACTCCTGCATCCAGGTGTTTATTAATGGCTGATCCAAAAATCCTTCCTTGTACGCCAATGAGTTTTCATGAGCATATCTTCCATATATATCTTTTTTATGAGGCAAATATTCTTCATAACGGGAAAGCAAATAAAACGAAGCAGCAAACAGATCAAAAGGATATTTACCGGAGGTTTCAAAAAAAGCCTTTTGACCTTTAAATTCAAATGTGTGTATTAATTGTTCCGATATATTGTTTTCAAATAATAAAGTGTGGGGTTTTATCCAGATTTCATTTTCCGAAACAGGATTACCGCTGTAATTAATTTTAGCATGATCCTGCTTCAGATAGAAGTTTATATCCGTTGTTAATTGAAATGGTTTGCCAATGATCTGATTTCCCGAAAAATCAGAGATGTATTGCAAACGGGGAGTTATGGTTTTAGTATAGATGACCACTAATGTAACAAGACTATTTGCTATGTTTTGACTTCCACTACTGGTTAAAAGATTTTTCTGGAAAAACAAGCTTACTGTGCCCATTTGTCCATGATTTGCCTACCAGGTTAACGACTTTACTCTTAATAAACCCGTTGGCCATATTCATCCATTTGCGACGCAGCATGGCCATCTTCCAAATCTTCCATGCCCTTTTTTCTGAGCCACTAGCTAATTCTTCTGCCGCATGCCTGTTTTCCAGCAAGAGTTCGTGGAGGTTTATTTTTACAGCGCATACTTCTGTACAATTGCCACAAAGTGACGAAGCATGGCTAAGGTGTTTCCAATCTTCTCTTTCCTTCAGGTGTGGAGTTATGACAGCTCCTATAGGCCCGCTATATGTGGACGCATAAGTGTGACCCCCTATATTTTTATAAACAGGGCAAGCATTTAAACAAGCCCCGCAACGTATACAATATAAACTTTCCCGCTGTTTTTCATCGGCTAGAATTTTTGTTCTACCATTGTCAAGTAATATAACATACATTTCCTTGGGTCCATCTGTTTCTCCAGGCTGCCGCGGTCCTGTAATGATGGTATTATAAGAAGTAACCTTTTGCCCTGTTCCAAACGTGGCCAGCAACGGCCAGAATAATCCAAGATCCATAATGGATGGAATTACCTTTTCAATCCCAACAATCACAATATGTGTTTGTGGCATAGTGCAACATAACCTTCCATTTCCTTCATTTTCCGTTACAGCTATTCCGCCAATATCTGCAATAATATAATTTGCACCAGTAATCCCTATCTCCGCCTGAACATATTTTATACGTAATACATCCCTGGCTACCAGTGTAAGCTGTTCGGGTGTAAGGGCGGGATCCGTTCCTAATTTTTCTGAAAATAACCTGGCAATATCTTCTTTACTTTTATGCATGGCCGGGGTAACGATATGATAAGGCGGTTCGCCGGCAAGTTGCTGAATGTATTCTCCCAGATCCGTTTCTACGCTTTCGATTCCCAACTTTTCTAAAAATGCATTCAGGTGAATTTCTTCAGTCACCATGCTTTTGCTCTTTACTACTATCTTACAATTTTTTTCTTCACAAATTTTTTGAATATAATCTAATGCCTCCCGGGCATCTTCAGCCCAAAGGACTTTCGTACCCCGCCGGCTTATTGATGCTTCAAAAGATTCCAGTTGATTATCCAGTGTTTCAATCGCTCGCCACTTTATATTTTTGGCCCTTTCCCTGGCCAATTCAAGTTCACTAAACTGTTGTTTTCCCTGCGGAACCGCCGAATTATATTTGTTGATGTTGAAATTTATGGTTCGCCTGTGATCCCTGTCGCCGGCTTTTTCTTTGCTCCTGGTGGTAAATTCCGATGCTATTTCTTTTGCCATCAAATATTATTTTTCTTTTGCTTCATAATAATCCTTTGCAATGGTATCCAATGCTTCGTAAAAGTCTTCACCATATTTTCTTATCAAAGGTTCTTTAAGAAATTTATATGCAGGTATTTTTAGTTTTTCGCCCAATTTACATGCAGGGCTGCACATTTTTTCACGGGGAGAATAGTTTACATTTTCATATTCACCGTGTTTGCCGGGCTTTGCTATAACGGGATAAAGATGGCAACTTAAAGGCTTCTTCCAACTGACCATACCATCATAATAAGCCTGTTCAAACGAACATTTAATAAGCCCTCCGGGTTCACGGAAGGCATAAACGCATATTTCGTTATCAATAGGCAGAGTAGGTGTTACCCACCCAAACTCTTCATTGTAAACATACTTACCCTTCTTTTCTATTTGTGAAATGGCCGCTTTTGTAAGATAGGGCTTTACCTTATCATATATCTCATCAATGATTTCCAATTCCTTTTTTTCTAACGGAGCGCCGGCATCACCATCCTCACAACAACCACCTTTACATTTTGCCAGGTCGCATACAAATTGCTTTTCAATTATATCATCACTGATCAGAACATTATCTATTACTATCACAAACCAAATTTTTGCAAAGGTACAATCCACAAGTCAAGGAAATCAAACAGTAAAATGAAGAAGTATGCTTGAAATGTTATTTCCACCTTAGCGTATTGATAAGATGCAGTACATCTTTTTTCAAAAAATCATTGACAACTTGCAGCGAATCTTCATTAGGAGCGGCATTAAAATATAAGGCACCCCGTAAGAAATGTTTAGTTGAATCCGTAAGAAAAAACTGGTTGGCTGTTGCAGTATTACCTGCCAGGGAAAAATAAATACCTTCCAATCCATTTGGTGTTCTCATCAGGCTATCGTTAATACCGGTAGAAACATCAGTATGTTGCTTGTAGGCCATTTTAAAGCCATCATTAACCAGTGAATCAAAATTATTTTTTCCTACCTCTTTATAACTTATATAAATACGCCCCCCAAAACGGGGAACGTCAATGTTAATCCACCAATCATTTTCCGGCCTGGTATCAAAAAAAGAAGTGTCTTTTATAATATTTGCGTATACCGGATATTCGAATGAATATGGATAGCCAGGTTGATCAAAAATTTGATACTTTTTTTCAGGAAATTCAATATAGAAATACCCTTTCTTTTTATAGGTGTAATTACTGTTACAGGAGAAAAAGAAGGCGATAAACGCCGAATAAAGGAAGATCGAAAAAAATGTATATTTCATTTTGGATACATGACTATATTTATTCCAAAAACTTAGTTTTTTAATGTTAAACATTTCAAGCCCTTTGTTCAATAACAGGAGGTATTCTTTAACCCAATTTGGATTACCACCAGAAACTCAGCTCCCTTTTCTATTTATAGTAGCCTTAATTAATTTGAGGCGATGGTTGTCAGATTCTAAAACGGTAAAATCGAAATCACCTGAAGTGATGATATCATTTACCCGGGGAAATTCACCTGCAAGTTCCAATAACAATCCACCCACTGATTCACTTTCTCCTTTTACCTTATCAAAAGTATCCATAGGTAATTGCATCGTCTTGCACATATCATGAATCATTGTTTTGCCTTCAAAAACATAATTATTATCATCGAGTTTACTGTTATGGCTTTCTTCCTCATCAAACTCATCACGAATATCACCTATCACTTCTTCCATTATATCTTCCATGGTTACAATGCCGCTTGTGCCACCAAATTCATCTACCACTACGGCAAAATGAACCCGCTTTATCTGAAAATCCCTTAACAGATCTGTGATCAATTTTGATTCGGGTACAAAATAGGGTTGTCGCATTAAAGGTTGCCAGTCAAAACCATTGCCTTCCTGCAAAAATGGAATCAGGTCTTTCGTATTGATAATTCCGATTACTTCATCCAGGCTTCCTTTATAAACAGGGAGCCTTGAATAATGAAGGCTTTCCACTTTTTGAACCAGATCAGTGAAGGATGTATTGTAATTGAGGCCATTTACTTCTAGCCGGCTACGCATGATCTGCTTGACCGATATGGTGCCAAACTTCACAATCCCTTTCATAATATTTTTCTCTTCGAGGGAAGCTTCCTCTTCTGTTTTTATATCAATTGCTTCATCCAGTTCCTGTATGTTAACTGCCTCCGATTTGTTAGCTCCCACTCTTTTTCCAATCCCATCGGCTAGAGAAACTACCCATTTACTAATGCGACGAAATAACAAATGGACGCCTTCTACCACTACTGCCGAACCATAAGCAAACCGAAGATTATTTTGCGTAGCCCAAACTTTTGGTAATATCTGACCTGCAAAAATCAAGATAAATGCCTATCATACCTACTCTTAGATAAGTTCTATAAGGTAATTCCCGAAACCTTCTCCAAAAATATTAATGGCTCCAAAAGGCATAAACTGGTTGATCAAAAACCCGGACAATACGATTATACAGATATTAATAAAGGTGCTGGCAATCAGCATGGAAGCAAAACTTCTTTTGGCTCTTCAAGAAAATTAATGATTCGTTTTGCGGCAGGATGCTGTTTAGTTTTCAGCATATTTATATCCTTTTCATTGAGAGAAAAAATAGCCACCTCCGCACCTGAAATTGTGAATGTAAGCAACAGCAATACCGCAAAAGAACAACCATTAACGTAATGCCCTGTGGATCGGCTGACAGGAAAATGAAAGAAAGTTTGCAGCAAAAAAAGTTGATTAACGAATGACTCTCCAATGGAAGATATTTTAATGATAATTGAACCCGGGAATATCAGGTACGTTAAATAAGACAGGAAAAATGTTTATTTGTTTTTAATTGCGGCAAAGTTATTATTAAAATCACTTACCCGCTTTAAAAGGGAAGATTTTCTGAAGGATCTCCAGGGTGAGGCCTCTGTATTACCCAGGTTTTCCAGGCTATTATCTTCTATATGCTGGCCGGTGCTATCGGCTCTTTTATCAAGCATGATCAGATTATCACCTACTACTTCAGTAGCAAACTTACGATTGCCTTCTTTATCTTCCCAACTCCGGGTTCGGAGACGACCTTCTATATAAACCAGGCTGCTTTTATGTAAGTATTTCTGTGCTAGTTCGGCAAGACCACGCCACAGCACCACCGTATGCCATTCCGTTTGAGACACTAGTTTGCCGGTTCTGTCTTTAAATGTTTCTGTAGTAGCGAGAGGAAATTTTGCTACTCCAATATTACCTTCCAGGAATTGAACATCGGGGTCTTTGCCCAGATTGCCTATTAGCATTACTCTGTTTACACCTCTCATAAGCTTTTCTTTTTTTCTGTTTTACAATTCTCTTCGGCTTGTTCCTATTTAAAGTTAATTTTTTTTGCTGGAATGGAAAAGTTTAAAAAAGCTAACTCCGGCTCTTTAAATATCTGAATCTAATACGGTTTTATATTACATGCTGTCAGCATTTCATTATCTGCAAAGCTGAATTTACTTCCGTTACAAAAATTCTTCTTCACCTTTCAGACAAGATTTTTACAGGTTTGGTGGTTAAAAGTAGTTGAAAGAGCTGTGTCAAAAGGCTCATAGCAATTTTCAAAATTATTGCTGGTCTTTTTCATCCAGATATTGGTTTATGAATTTAGGAAAGGCTAATTTTTTCATTCCTTTTTTTGTTACCCAAATCGAATTCTCTATGGGGGCGTCTTTTGTTTTTAATTTTATTACAATAAATTTCCCGACAATTAGCTGGTGAGAAAGTTGTTGTTTATAAAGATGGTGAAACCGCATAGACTTCGTAATTTTTAACTGGCAACCATCCTGATTTTTCTGCCTGTCGAAGCATTTTGTTTAAGGGTTCATCCTTTTTAGTTTCAATCAGGGGAAATTCATACAACTGTTGCCAGATATCATTTCCCTTTCGCTGTCTGTACTGCAACTTTATTTTCATTTTCAATCAACAAGATAATAAAACCATCGTTTCCTGATGTTGATCTTTTTTTCCTTAACCGGTAACTCGTCTATTTTTTTATGGAGAAAAGCAAAACAAATTTTATTAAAGAGACATTCCGCACACAATGGGGATGACAGGTTTGCAAATCACTGCCCCAAAATCCATGATAGCCTGGTTATATTTGCCGGGTTCTTTCTTATCCAGAACTTCATTCGCCAGTTGGGTAAAATACTTTTTACCTTTTCCGTAGAGTCAATTGGCAAACCTGATACCAAATACTCTGGCTAATACCCGAAAAACATTTCCATCAACAACAGCATGAGGCAGATTAAAAGCAAATGAGGAGATGGCAGCTGCAGTATAAGGACCAATGCCTTTTAGTGCATTTATTTCTTCATAACTATCCGGAAATTCCCCATTCAAATTTTTTGAAATATACCGTGCAGAAGTAATCAAATTTCTGCATCTGGTATAATAGCCTAGCCCTTCCCATAATTTGAAAATCTTTGATCATCCGGTGCCTTGGCCAGTTGATGAACAGTAGGAAAAGTTTCAATAAACCTGTTGTAATAAGCTCAATCCCTGCTCTACCCGGGTCTGTTGCAGAATGATTTCGCTTAGCCAGATCTTGTAGGGATCCTTTTCGCCTTTCCAAGGCATTTGCCGGTTATTTTCTTTACCTATTCCATCGTAATAGCAATTTTGAAAATTGTTTTTTTCTTAGCGGAATCAGCTGCGTTTTTTTCATTTTTAATGCATATATAAACTTTGAGAAATCTGCCATTTTCGGAAATGCCGCTTGAAATTGTTCTGAAAAAAAATTGCTATCCCCTTGACAATCATATTATTTTGTCATAAATTGGCATTGTAAATCCACTAAACCCTTGCAAAAATGAGAAAAGCCGATCTCGTTAACCAGATATCTGAAAAGACAGGAATTCCCAAAGTAGATGTGTTGGTTACTCTCGAAACCATGTTTAAAGAAGTAAAAGACACCCTGGCCGCAGGTGAAAATATTTATATCCGTGGCTTTGGTAGTTTTATCACCAAAAAAAGAGCTGCGAAGATCGGTCGTAATATCAAAAAGAACATTGCTGTTCATATTCCTGAACATTATATACCTGCATTTAAGCCTGCTAAAGAATTTGTAGCCGAAGTAAAAAAATTGAAAGAAGCTAAAGCCTGATGAAGGTCCGGGCGAAGGAGATGCATATAAATTAGCTATAGGTAAAATATAAAATTATCTGCTTTCCATCCAATTTTATTGGAAATATTAGTTTCTCCGAGGGTAACTTTGCTTTCCAAATTATTAAATAGTGAAGAAACCTCAGTGGATTACGATAAGTCTTGCAGCACATTTTAATATATAGCCATTTTTGTTTTTGGTCGAACAGTGCCAGTAAAAAAAAATATCCCGGTTGAAGTACATAATGAGAATGATGGTCATGATCATGGTCAGACCTCTGCAATTTCAATTGATTCCATTTTAAATTATGCCAAAAAACAACTTAGTGCTGAACAGGTTACGCGGCTAAGTATGCTTGAGAATTCTATATCCCGGGGTGATGTAAAAGACCAACAATTAAAAGTCTATCATCAGTTGTCCCATTTCTGGGGAGATTCCATGCGTTTCTTTCCTCCCTATGCCTGGTATGAAGCAGAAGCTGCAAGATTGGAAAATTCGGAAAAAAGCCTCACCTTTGCTGCCCACTTATTTTTAGAGAACCTGCAACAGGAAGCAAAACCCGGACTTAATGAGATGGGAAGCATTGCAGGCTAAGGATTTGTTTGAAAGATCTTTGAAGATTAACCCGGATAATGATTCAGCAAAAGTAGGGCTTGGTGCCTGCTACCTGTTTGGAAATATTGCTCCTAACCCGATGGAAGGAATAGCAAAGATAATGGAAGTGGTTGAGAAAGACAGTACAAATGCCTATGCCCAGATGACGTTGGCAAAAGGATCGTTGTTGTCAGGGCAAATTGATAAAGCGATCAGCCGTTTGCAAACGGTTAACCGGCTTGCAGCCGGATAATATTGAAGCCATACTGATGCTGGCTGAAGTGTATGAGCGAAAAGGTGATAAAGCAACTGCGGTAAACTGGTACAGGAAAAGTTTGAATTATATCAACCGAGCCTGATGCAAGAGCTGAAATTGAAAAAAGAATTGATGAACTTGAAAAAATAGAACCTTTAGGTCATATTGCAGCTAGTGACTTAAGATAGCTCAGAGGGATAGAATAAACTTATTATATAAACAAGATTTTAAAAATTATTTGAGTATGCCTTGTGGTAAGAAAAGGAAGCGTCATAAAATTGCGACGCACAAGCGTAAAAAAAGACTGAGAAAGAACCGTCATAAGAAAAGGAAATAATATTTTTATTCTTTTCTTAGTACGAAACTATCCTGTTCCGCCTCTGGCGGGACAGGTGTTTCAGTTGACTGGTTGTTTGCCGCCCGTACAAGTTTGCACCCCACCCAATACGCTGCAACTTTTCCTCCGCATACAACGTACGGATTACTGGCAACCGGTGTTTACAGCACTAAGGAACATTCATTTATGTAAGCTGTAATGAACAAAGAACTAATTATTAATGCTGCTCCGCAGGGTGTAGAAATTGCCTTGCTGGAAGACAGGAAACTGGTAGAACTGCATAGCGAAAAAAGCGATGCCCGTTTTGCTGTGGGAGACCTATACCTGGGAAAAGTCAAAAAACTTATTCCGGGATTGAATGCCGCTTTTGTAGATGTTGGATTTGAAAAGGATGCTTTTCTTCATTATACCGACCTAAGCCCGTATGCCAAGTCATTGCTGAAATTTACCGCACTTACTATCAACGATAAAAGTGAAACCGGATTGGATTTTGGCAAATTTGAAGTTGAGCCTGAGATCATCAAAACAGGAAAGATCAATGAAGTACTGGGTGGTAAACCTAATATCCTGGTTCAGATACTTAAAGAACCCATTGCTGCAAAAGGCCCGCGGCTAAGTTGCGAAATTTCCTTACCCGGACGATTTGTAGTGATTACTCCTTTCAATAATATTGTTGCTGTTTCCCGAAAAATTCATTCTTCAGAAGAAAGAAAAAGACTGCAGAAGATAGTAGAAGCCATAAAGCCAAAGAATTTTGGTGTTATTGTTCGTACGGCCGCAGAAGGAAAAAATACGGCAGAATTGCATGAAGATCTTTCTGCGCTTGGTTGAAATGTGGAAGACTATTCAGAAAAATCTGAAAGGTGCTGTAGCTCCTGCAAAAATATTAAGTGAGCAAACAAAGACAAACAGTATTCTCCGCGACCTGCTGAATGCAGATTTCAATAAGATCGTAGTAAATGACAGTAACATTTTTACCGATACCAAGAAATTATATTCAGCGTATTGCTCCTGAAAAAGCAGATATCGTTTCTTTTTACCAGAATGGCTCTCCCATTTTTGATTCATTTGGTATTACCAAACAGGTAAAATCTTCCTTTGGTAAAACCGTAAATCTGAATAGCGGCGCTTACCTGATCATTGAACATACAGAAGCACTGCATGTAATTGATGTAAACAGTGGTTACAAAAGTGTAAGCAATAACCAGGAACAAAATGCACTGGAAACAAACCTGGAAGCTGCTGAAGAAATTGCCCGCCAATTACGTCTGCGTGATCTTGGTGGTATTATCGTTGTGGATTTCATTGATATGAAACTTACCTGAGAACAAGCGTAAGCTGGTGGAGAAAATGGAAGAATTCATGGGACCTGACAGGGCCAAACATGCTGTACTTCCGATTTCTAAATTTGGTATCATGCAGATCACCCGGCAGCGGATGAAGCCGGAAATGAATATCAATACACAGGAAAGTTTGTCCGAGTTGTAATGGCACCGGAAAGATATCTTCGACCACTATTGCTGGAAGATGAAATTGAAAAAAATCTTAGTTACCTGATCACGCATCAGCATAAGAATCTGAAGCTGGTGGTGAATCCGATCATGTATGCATATCTTACCAAAGGCTGGTTCTGGAAAACTAAGAATGGCCATGTGGAAAAAGAAATTTGGACAAAAAACAAGAATTGAAGCAAGATACCAACTATCACCTTACAGAATATAAATTCTTTGATCAGCACGACGAAGAGATAAAGTTATAAACTCATCTAAATTTCAAAATCAATCAATCTTCGGTTATAACCGTTTTTGTCACGATTCTATTTATAGATATTGATATTCATCAGGGCTTTTCGTGATTATTCCCTATGATATAAGGCCACCCCCCAATCCGTTTCTAAATATTGTATTCTCTAACTAAAGATCGAGGCACTGTACTAAATTAAAAGGCCTCCGCAATCGGGAGGCCATAATTTTTGATCTTCATTGTTTGAATTAACTCCTATCCCTGCTTCCCAAATACAGCATAATATACTGTAGCAATGTAACTACCGCTGCAAGAGCAGCTACCACATAAGTCATTGCTGCCCATTTCAAAGCATCTTTTGCTTTAGGATACTCTTCAGAATTGGTCACATTAGTATGGTTCAGCCAGGCCAGTGCCCTTTTGCTGGCATCAAACTCAACCGGAAGAGTGATAAGTGAAAACATCACCGTAACTGCCATCAACAATAATCCCAATTAGCAGAACAGTAGGATTGCCGCCGGAGGCGGCCATTATTACACCGACAAGTAAAACCCAATGTACAAGATTTGAACTAATCTGAACTGCCGGTACCAGTTTGCTTCGCATGGTCAGCCATTGGTAGGCGGTGGCATGCTGAACAGCATGGCCACATTCGTGGGCCGCAACTGCAGCAGCTGCTACGCTGTTCCATTATAGACATCCGGGCTCAGGTTGACCGTCTTATTTGCAGGATTATAATGGTCTGACAAAAAGCCATTTACAGAGATCACCTTTACATCATAATATTCCATTTTCCCGGAGCATTTTTTCGGCAATTTCACGTCCGGTCAAACCATTCCTAAAGGCACTTTACTGTACTTCGTAAACTTGCTTTTCAGTACCATAGAAACAAGCATACTGATACCTAAAAAGAGCAATGAAACAATCATAATTGATGGTGTCATAATTGAACGAATTTTAGTTTAATTGATTAGTATATAACAAACTTGTAACCATTCAGATTTGAGTTAATTATTTCAGTCGTTTTGTCATTTTTGCAGATTCTTAATCTGCAAGTGTTATCGATATACTTTTCATAGTTGCTGCCTGTAATCAATGTAAATTTCAATTGATTAAAGTTAAATTTAAAGCAAATAATGTAAGAGATTCTATTAATTAACAGCGTTGAATGGAAGTTATTCACAGGCCCAAAATTTTATTTTGAAATGTTGAGCAGAATTGTAACTTAGCTAAAGAATTTAATGGGTTAGTAAGTAAAGGGGTCAATCGAAAGATTGACCCCTTTTACATTTTAAAATTTATCCATATTAACGCTTGTTTTAATTTCTATTCTTCTCCATCTATTTACCGCTCTAAATAATCATTAAAGGTTAGGTCAGATACTCCTATCCTAAACTTGCAATACAACAATGCCGATAATTTATCTTTAGCATCATGAGTAAAGTGAAAACAGCATTCTTCTGTCAGAATTGCGGTTATGAAAGTGTGAAATGGGTTGGTCAATGTCCATCATGCGGACAATGGAATACTTTTGTTGAAGAATTAATTCAAAAGGAAACCACAAAAACTAATAATGATTGGAAAAATTATCATGATGATAAGAAAAGAAATAAAACATTATCACTAAGTGAAATAAAAACTAGTGAAGAAAAAAGATTAATAACCGCAGATCGTGAACTTAACCGGGTATTGGGTGGTGGCATAGTTCCCGGAAGTATTGTTTTAGTTGCAGGTGAACCAGGCATTGGTAAATCAACTTTGTTTCTACAAAATGGATTATGGTTAAAAAATGCTGTTGTGCTTTATGTAAGTGGTGAAGAAAGTCGAACAGCAAATAAAAATGAGAGCCGACCGGATGAAGCTTGCATAATGAAAATTTTTACCTGCTTACAGAAACATCCACTCAAATAATTTTCCAGGAAATAAAAAAACTGAAACCACAACTGGTGATAGTTGATTCCATACAAACATTGCAAACTTCCTTTATTGATTCATCGCCGGGCAGTGTATCGCAGATAAGGGAATGCGCTGCAGAATTTCAACGCTTTGCCAAAGAAACCAACACACCGGTTTTTCTGATTGGCCATATTACCAAAGATGGAAGTATTGCCGGACCAAAGATACTTGAGCATATGGTGGATACTGTTTTACAATTTGAAGGTGACCGCCATTATGCGTATCGTATTCTCCGTACTTTGAAGAATCGTTTTGGAAGTACAGCAGAATTGGGAATTTATGAAATGACTGATGAAGGTATGCGTGGTGTAGTCAATCCGAGTGAAATACTGATAACACAAAAAGAAGATCAATTAAGCGGTATTGCCATTGCCGCCACCATTGAAGGTATGCGTCCCTTGCTGATTGAAGTACAGGCATTGGTTACACAATCGGTTTATGGAACTCCGCAACGAACAGTAAGCGGATTCGATCTGCGGCGTTTACAACTATTATTAGCAGTACTGGAAAAACGAGGTGGCTTTCATTTTGGAATAAAGGATGTTTTCCTAAACATTGCCGGTGGCATGAAGGTAGAAGATCCCTCCATCGATCTTGCAGTTTTATGTGCTTTGCTTTCTTCGTTATGAAGATGTTGCCTTACCTCCACAAGTTTGTTTTGCAGGTGAAGTAGGATTGAGTGGTGAGATAAGGGCAGTAAACAGAATCGATCAACGTATTGCAGAAGCAGAAAAACTGGGCTTTGAAAAAATCATTGTTTCAAAATATAATCATCCTTACAGGCAACCCGGCCGGAATAATTTGATAAAATCTACATTCAATATAGAAGTTATAACTATGGGAAGGGTAGAAGAAATTTATCAATATTTGTTTGCTCCCGGAACATAAGGAGATTTTTTAAAACACAAAAATCCCTTTAATACCATTAGTCAAAAATTTTAAAAATGGTCAGTATAGATAAAATCAAAGAATCATTTCTTCATTTGTTATTTCCTCATATATGTTGTGGCTGTGGGAATGACATATTAAGTAAAGAAACTTATTTATGCATGCGCTGCATAGAGTCGATGCCTGAAACCCAATTTGAAATACATCCCAATAATCCAATTGAAAAAAAATTTTGGGGCCGTATTCAAATTCAAAACGCAACAGCTCAATATTATTTTACCAGGGAATCCCTCATGCAACGGCTGATGCATCAGTTTAAATACAAAGGAAATAAGGAATTGGGATATCAGTTAGGCCGGTTAATGGGGGAAAGTATTAAAAAATCAAACCGCTTTTACATTGATGCTTTAATACCCTTACCTCTATATCCATCTAAAGAAAAAAAAAGAGGATATAACCAGGCAACGGTTTTGTGTGAGGGAATTGCCGATAGCATTCAGGTTCCGATATTAAAAGATGTAATTATCCGCTCAAAATTTACCGATACACAAACTAAAAAAGGTAGAATAGAAAGATGGCAAAACATGGAAGGAAAATTCTTGCTTATGCACCCTGATGTCATCGCAAATAAAAGTGTACTTCTGATAGATGATGTAATAACAACCGGAGCTACACTGGAAGCCTGTGGTATTGAATTATTAAAGGCAGAGAATGTTCGCCTCAGCATTGCATCCCTATGTTACGCCGCTCGATAAACAATCGCTTATTTATAAAATAGTTGTTCTTTGGGACACACTCAAGTCACTTCTTCTCAATTATATTTATATCCGTTTAAATAATTCTCTCTGATAGTTTAAATTCAAATTGCGTGTTTATGCACGAATTATTTGAAAAAATGGCTGACTTTTGATATTTTTTCCCAAATTGCAGGAATTATATGCCGCTTTTTGCATATTCTGGTTGTCTACTTTCATTAACCATTCCATCACTAAAACTAATTACATGAAAAGATTAATGATTTTCCTCTGCTGGCAGGTACTGGCATTTACAGTTGCCCATAGTCAGACAAGGTCAATTTCAGGAACAATCAAAGATGGTAATCAAAAAATCATCCCCTTCGCCACCGTTCAGCAAAAAGGAAATGCTGCTGCCACTTCGGCTAATGAAAATGGCCAGTTCACGATCAATGTATCGGGAAATAATGTAATACTGGTAGTTTCTTCTACCGGCTTTGGCAATAGAGAAGTTGCAATTGGTAATGATAACTTTTATGAAGTTGAACTACAGGAGGCTGGTAATTTATCGGAAGTAGTTGTTACTGCATTCGGAATAAAAAAGGAAAAAAAATCTTTGGGTTATTCTATTCAAAGCGTAAATGCTGATGAATTAACAATGAACCGCCAAAACAATGTAGTCAATGCATTGCAGGGAAAAGTGGCTGGTGTTACCATTTCAAGTACAGGAGGAGCACCTGGCCAGGGAGCAAGAATATTGATCCGGGGAATCAACTCACTTGATGCCGGAAGAAATAACCAGCCTTTATTTATAGTGGATGGTGTGGAAATTGACAACAGCACATATACTACAGGTGGAGGCGATACGAGAGGTATGACAAACAGGGCCGCCGATATTAACCCTGATGATATAGAAAGCATTTCCGTACTTAAAGGCGGAGCTGCTACTGCCTTATATGGTATTCGGGCTGCCAATGGCGCTATTTTAATCACAACCAAAACTGCAAAAGCCGGAAAAATACAAGTAAGCTATACGGGAACCTATGGTTTTGAAAATGTAAATAAAACGCCTGATGTTCAGAAAAAGTTTTCCCAGGGATACCTGAGCGTATATGATAAAACCAGTTTCTGGCCATCATGGGGACCCACGGTAGAAGCCGCCAAAGGTCTTGATCCTACCCATCCGGATAAAATCTTTAATAATTTTGAAAGAGGATATCAAACCGGTAATCAAACCCGCCATAGTATCAACCTTACCGGGGGTACTAACCTGGCACAACTTGGTGCCTCCTTTTCTTATTCTGACCAGGATGGTGTGATCCCCTTTAGTAATTATAAAAGTTATAATGCCCGCGTAAACGGAAATGTAGATGTCAGTAAAAAAATAAAAGCCGGAGCTTCTTTGAATTTTATCAATTCCGGAGGCTCACGTGTAAATGCTGACCGGTATGGTGAGCAATTAATTTATTGGTCTCCCCGCTGGGATGTAAAAGATTTTATTAAACCCGATGGCACCCAAAAGAATTATGGTGTGGATAATGACAATCCTATTTATACACTTTATAGCAGCAGGTTCTATGATAATGTAAACCGCATCATTGCCAGTGCAAATATTAATTATGCTCCTACAGACTGGCTCAATTTTATTTACAGATTTGGAAACGATTTTTATACGGATGCCCGGAACAGAACAGCCCCGGGACCAAAAGGTGTTGCAGAAGAGTTGCACAATTTTGGCGATAATGGTTATGGATTTGTGCAAGAACATAATATCAGAAATAGAGTTATTACTTCAACCGTAATGGCTAATATTACCCACACATTTGCAAAAGATTTTTCAGTTGATTTAAAACTGGGGCACGATCTCCGGGATGCGAAACTGCGACGCGTTAGTATTACAGGTGATACTCTTGTGGTACCTGAACTATACCTTCTTCAAAATACTAAGAGAATACTTGGGTCAAACCTGATTGAAGATTATAGAAATTATGGATTTTTTGGAGACCTTACCCTTGGCTTTAAAAATTATGTTTTTTTAAATGTTACCGGCCGTAATGATTTTACTTCCACTTTATCAAAAGACAACAGAAGTTATTTTTATCCTTCGGTAAGCCTTAGTTACGTATTCAGCGATATGTTTTCTTTTCCTTCCTGGTGGACTTATGGAAAATTGAAAGCCTCATATGCTAAAGTGGGTAAGGATGGAAATCCTTATGGAACTACCACTGGATTTGTTGCAGGCACACCTATTGCCGGAGTGTTACCCTGGACCAACGTAGACCGTTTGGGTAATCCACTTTTAAAACCTGAATTCACAAATACCACAGAGGCAGGTTTAGAATTAAGATTTTTGAAGAGTCGCCTGGGTTTGGAAATAACGGGTTATGTGGCAAACAGTAAAGACTTGCTGTTGCCGGTAAAAATTTCAAATACTACCGGCTTTGATGAAGCCTATATTAATGCAGGTGAAATTGAAAATAAAGGAATTGAAATCAGCCTGACTGCTATCCCTGTAAAAACCACCAGCTTTTCATGGGACTTCAATGTTAACTTCTCTTCCAATAAAAATAAAGTAATTAAGCTAAACCAGGGATTAACAGAAATACTTACTGCAAGTCAATTTGGATATTTATCCTCTAATGCCAATATGAAATTGCTGCCTGGCTATGAATACGGTTCTTTATTTGGAAGAACCTTCAGAAGATATTACGGTACCAAAACAGAAGATCCCATCCGTATAGATCATGAACAACCCTTGTTAATAGGTGCTAATGGATTCCCCATCATTGATACAAAACAAAAATACCTGGGTAGCTCACTACCTGATTTCATTATAAGCACATTACAGACAATCCGGTTTAAACAATTTTCTTTATCCCTTTTGCTTGATGCAAGAGAAGGTCAAAAGAAGTATAATCAATTTGCCAACTTTATGGCAGCATTTGGTACTGCTGAGTTTACCGAGAACAGAACTGAAACTATCGTTTTCAAAGGTGTTCTTGCTGATGGAACACCCAATACCAAGCCCGTATTCCTGGGCCAGGCCACCGGACCCGATGGCGTGAATTACGGAAACGGCTATTATAGAAATGTATATCGTGGTATCACAGAAAATTTTATTGAGGACGCATCATGGATAAGATTACGTTCCGTTTCATTAAGTTATTCTTTACCCAATCAATTGTTGAGCCGTACTAAGGTTTTCAATGCTGCTTCTATTTCTTTAACCGGAAATAATTTGTGGTTGTCTACTAAATTTACTGGCTTTGATCCGGAATCAAGTTCATTTAGCTCCGGAAGCAACGCATCAGATGGGTTTTCGGGCTTTACTTACCCGGGTGTAAGAACCTTCCTGGCAACTGTAAATATTCAATTCTAAAAAACAATCTTATGCGAATTAAATTCATTCAACTCATAGCACTTTCAATCCTTTTGTTTGGAAGTTGCAAGAAAGGATACCTGGACATTAACGAAAAAAATCCTAATCAAACAGAAAATCCGCCGATCAATGGGTTATTGGCGAATGTAACTTATGAAACCGGTTTGAATGTATTCCGTGCAGGTAACATATCCTCGTATTATGTACAACAGCTGGCATCGCCAAATGCATCCGGTGGTTCAGATATTTATGATAATGTAGACCGAAGCAGTTTGTGGTATAGTATATACAATATTATCCGCGACGGTAGAGTGATGCAGGAAAAAGCTCTGGCTGCAAATGCTTTTCAACATTCGGGAGTAGGTAAAGTAACCGAGGCTATGAATATGAACCTGCTGATCAATATTTTTGGAGACGCTCCTTACAGTAAGGCTTTCGACTTGTCAAATTTTGTTCCCGGTTTTGATAAGGCAGAAGATATTTATAGTTCAAGTATAAAACTACTGGACGAGGCCATTATAGAATTTGATAAACCAAATCCTGTGGTAAAACTGGATGCCAACAGTGATCTGATTCATAATGGAAATGTGGCAGCATGGAAAAAAACAGCAAACGCTTTAAAGGCAAGATTCCTCAACCAGGTTAGTAAAAAAGCCGGTTATAATCCAACGCAAATTCTGAGTACTTTATCTGCTGCCTACAGTTCTAATGCAGACGATGCACAGGTAACAAAATTTGTAGCCAGAAGTCCCTGGAACCAGACAGCATATAATAACACCCAATTACTTCTTGATGGTTGGATGAGTGAGCAATTTATTGACCACCTGGATGGAACCACATATGGCGTGATTGACCCCCGCATCAAATTCATTACAGATACTACCAAGTTTGGAGATTACAGGGGAACACCAAATGGAAAAGGCAGAACGGGTACAGGCACAAACAAGGAAGAAAGCTATTTATCAGTAAATGGATTTTACTCCAAACCCGGAGCTCCGCTAATTCTTGTTTCTTTTTCCGAGATGAAATTCATAGAAGCCGAAGCCAGCTTTGCAACTGATAAAGCCAGGTCATATGCCGCTTATCTTGCTGCTATAGCAGCCAATATGGATAAACTTGGTATAAGCAGTGCAGAAAAAACGGCCTACCTGACCAATCCTTTGGTTGCCGTTGGAGAAGCTGCATTTACTAAAGATGATATTTTCAGGGAAAAATATGTTGCCATGTTTCTTCATCCTGAAGCATGGACGGATGCAAGAAGGTATGATTATAAGTACAAGGATTTCACATTACCGGTTAATGCGGTACTTAGTTCTTTTATCAGAAGAGTTGGATATCCTTCCACCGAGCTTGATCGCAATGGGGCTAATGTTCCTGCAGTTGCCTCACTGGCTGATAAACTTTGGTGGGATCAATAAGCAGTAGTTTTTAAGTACAGAGCCGGCAGAATTTGATTGGCCGGCTCTTATTTTTTTAACCTGTTTAGCTTTTTCCCTTTTTCAATATAGGTTTCCACAATTCCTCTTGTTTCCAGGTCAAGCCGGATGGATATAGTATACCATGGAATTGATTTGCTGAAACCTGGCATTTTTTTACGAATGATTTTAACTACGTCATCGGTTAGTTCAGTGAATGTTTTTCCCTTGCTTCCTTCCAGGCTTTTTAAGATAGCGGCTTTAATGGGGTCATAAATGTTCTTATCAAATTTTCTTTCCGTTCCCGACTCGGGGTGGGTTACAGTGACTTTATCAATTTTCATTGCTTTTGCCATACAATTATCTTTTGGCTTTAAAAAAATCCTTCATCAGTTTGGAACAATCGTCTTTTAATATTCCCCTTATTAATTCTGTTTTAGGATGAAAGGGCCAGCCTCCCTCCCAATTTGCCCCGCTTGCCGCAGCAGAACTATTGCCTCTCATCATTTTTTTATAGCCATTCTTTTCATCATCGGCTCCATAAACAATTCTTCCCAATTTGCTCCAATAAATAGCCCCGGCACACATCAGGCAGGGCTCCACTGTAATATAAAGAGTAGCTTCCGGCAGATATTTACTACCCAGCGTATTGAAGGCGGATGTAAGAGCTATCATTTCCGCATGTGCAGTGGGGTCATTTAGCTTTTCGGTCATATTCCTTCCCCGGGCAATTACCTTTTCATTTAGTACCACCACAGAACCGATTGGTATTTCATCTTCTTCAAATGCTAACTTTGCTTCTTTGAGCGCCTGCATCATATAATATTCGTGTGTCATGTCAGAATGAAATTACAAAATGTTTTCGTCCGCAGGATTGTCAGCATGGCACGATATTTAAAGCTAAACAAGACATAATATCTATTAACACCTAAAAATAATACTATGAACAAATTATTAATTGGCTTTACAACCGGATTGATCGTAGGCCTTCTCTTTGCTCCAGCCAAGGGCTCAGAAACCAGGGAAAGCATTACAAACAGGGGAAGGGATTTGAAAGATAAATTTAATGACCTGGTAGATTCTGTAACTGATAAGTTTGATTCGATGAAGGACGATGTGGAAGATTTTGCAAAGGAATCTACACAGAAAGCAAGAGCATATTAAAAAAGGAATTAGCCAGTTACCTTTTTAAGTTTAGCTTCAAACAAAAAGGCATTACTCCCCCGTAGTGCCTTTTTGCTTTAATAAATAAACTGTTTAAAGCAATAATAACGGATGTAACTGATTGGGGCCATTTTTCCACAATATTTAAATTCTCCCTACCTTGAACCGATCAATTTTATAAAATGAGTACTCCTCAGGTTTTGGACCAACTGGCTGCCATGCGTCAAAATTTCCAAAGCGGTATCACCCAACCTTTTTCATTTCGTAAGGGACAACTTCAAAAATTAAAGCAAGCTGTTCTTCATCATGAGGAGGAGTTATATGATGCTCTCTTTTCAGATCTCAAAAAAAGTCCTGAAGAAACCTGGGTAACAGAAACAGGGTTTCTTCTTAGCGAGATCAATCATACGCTAAGCAACCTCCGGCGATGGATGCAACCTGACCGAACAGCCACCAATCTCCTGAACCTCCCTTCCTCCAGTTATGTGCTTAAAGAACCCCTGGGTACAGTTTTAATAATTGGTCCCTGGAATTATCCTCTGCAATTACTGTTTACTCCATTGGTTGGTGCCTTAGCAGCAGGAAATTGTGTAGTATTAAAACCAAGTGAATTTGCGCCGGCTACCTCAGCCGTCATGAAAAAAATTATAACGGAAAATTTTTCTCCTGAATATATTTTATATGCTGAAGGAGAAGGATCGCAGGTAGTTCCGCAGATGATAAACGGATTTGTTTTTGATCATATATTCTATACAGGCAGTACGGCCGTTGGTAAAATAATTTATAAAATGGCGGCCGAACATCTGATTCCGGTAACATTAGAGTTAGGAGGCAAAAGTCCTTGTGTGGTGGAGAGCGATGCCAATATTAAAATAGCCGCCCGGCGGATAGCTATGACCAAGTTTTCTAATGCAGGACAAATGTGCGTGGCGCCAGATTATGTATTGGTACACGAATCAAAAAAAGATGAACTACTTGCCGGGTTAATATCTTCAATAAATGATTTCTTTGGAGAAAAGCCTGAGCTAAATTATAATTATGGCAAAATCATAAATGCAAAACAATTTGACAGAATTTTTTCCTACCTATCCCAGGGTCTGATAGTGCAGGGGGGCAGAACGGACAGGGAAAATTTATTTATTGAACCTACTATCTTAACGGACGTTTCCCTGGACGCCACAATAATGAAAGATGAAATATTCGGCCCTGTTTTGCCTGTCATTACATTTAATAATATGGACGATGCAAAAAAAATCATTTCCCTTAACCCCAATCCGCTTGCCTTTTATGTATTTACTTCCTCAAAAAAAAGAGAAAAGGAATGGTTGAATAGCTTTGCCTTTGGAGGAGGATGTGTTAATAATGCAAGCTGGCATTTAACGAATCACCATTTACCATTTGGCGGAAGAGGATTTAGTGGAACAGGGCAATATCATGGACAATATTCCTTTGAAACATTCAGTCACAAAAAAGCCATAATGAAAACGCCAACCTGGTTTGATCCGGACATAAAATATCCCCCATTTAAAGGAAAGCTGAAATTATTCAAATGGGTGATCAGGTAACAGGTATCAAATTTGCCATATGCAAAGAAGGAGAAAAACTAATATTTTTTTAGTTTGGTGATCTGCCATAAAAATTGGATCCCCGGGGAATCAATCTTAAACTAAAACTGTTTTTTGTTGTTTTGAAGAGTCCGAACTGCATCTGATTACAGGATAAAATGCTTATTGAAATTTGTTAATAATGACCAACCGGCAGAAAGTATTGAAGGCAGTTTACCCGGCTTTGATGTGGTTTAATAAAATAACCGGTAAAAAATTGAAGATGATGGAAAATAGCGAAAGTACAATTACATTAAGGTCTTTGCATGACCTTACCGTGCACCTGAATAACGGTACCGAAAAGAAATTGGAATCCTTTAAAGGGAAGAAAATATTATTTGTAAATACTGCAAGTGATTGTGGCTACACCAATCAATATAGTGAACTTCAGAAATTATTTGAAAATAATATTGAGAAATTGATGGTGATCGGATTTCCTTCCAATGACTTTAAGGAACAGGAAAAAGGTACCGACGAAGAAATTGAAACCTTTTGTAAAAAAAATTTTGGCATTACTTTTCCACTGGCTTCAAAAAGCAGCGTAAAAAAAGGAATGAAACAAAATGAAATTTTCAGGTGGCTAACCGATGAAACGCTAAATGGTTGGAATGACCAGGAACCCACCTGGAACTTCTGCAAATACCTTGTTGACGAAAATGGAAAGCTGATAAAATACTTCGACACGGCCGTTTCGCCACAAAGCGAGGAAATAAAAAATGCTGTTGAACTATGAACTGGGTTTTATTAATAATAGCAGGTTTATTTGAAGTAGGATTTGCCACCTGCCTGGGCAAGGCAAGGGAAAGTAATTCCAATACCGCTTTGTGGATGACCGGCTTCCTGTTATGCCTCGCTATTAGTATGTTCTTATTATACAAAGCCACGCAAACTTTACCCATTGGTACTGCTTATGCAGTGTGGACAGGCATTGGCGCGGTAGGTACGGCTGTAACAGGAATACTCTTTTTTAAAGAATCAGTTGATTTCTGGAGGATGCTTTTTATTATTACGCTAATAGGATCAATCATTGGATTGAAAGCTGTTAGTTGAAACTTTAGCTTATCACCCCCATTTTCTTCATTAAAAAAGAAGCGCTGAGTTTGGTGCATACGCCTTCCTTCAATTTATAATCAAATGTGAGCTCATCATTAATGATCTCCGATTCAAAACATTGGTTACTGATATAGCCATCGTTTTCCTCCTTTAGTTTGGAAACAGTAAGATCATGGGTAGCAATAATGCCGCAAGCCCTGGAAGCAATTAATTTTCGAATGAGCCCAATGGTTCCATTATGTTTATCGGTACTGTTGGTACCACGCAGTATTTCATCCAGGATCACAAACGTTTTTTTCCCGGCCTGTAATTCATGAATGATGCCTTGCAATCTTTTTAGTTCCGCATAAAAAAAAGATTCGCTGTCCTGCAGTGAATCGGTAATACGCATACTGACATGTACAGAAAACGGGTAAAAAATAAACTCGCCGGCACAAACATTACTGCCTGCACGTGCCAGAACCAAATTGATCCCCAGAGTTCGAAGGAAAGTACTTTTTCCCGACATATTAGAACCGGTGAGTACAACAAACCTGCTTTCTGCAAATGAAATACTATTGTTGATCCGCTTTTCTCTCCGGATAAGCGGATGTCCCATATCTTCAGCTACTATCGTTTCAGATAAACTTACCTGGGGCCTGCAAAAGGTTTTGTTATTAAAACTAAGATTGGCATAACTATTCAATGCTTCCATTTCTCCCGATAGTTTAAGCCATGACAGGATATGCTGCCCATGTTTTTGTTTCCATTTTTCCAGATTATATAAAATATGTACATGAAAAAGAAAGAGCCCGTTGAGCAGGATGCTTACTACCAGGTTAATGATGGTTTCTAAATAATTGAATAAGGATGCAAGCCTGGCGATACCATGTGAAGCAGTTAGGTTACCTGATTTAAGCCCCAGCTGCAATTCCTTTAATAAGGGTGATTGAAAGGACTGGCTCTGTATCTGCTTCAATTGCCCCGCAAACTGTTGTAATATTTTTGTAACTGAAGTAGAAACCGAAAGATGAGCCGATATTTTTTTTGCAAAAAAGCCGGCAATGATAAGATTGATTACGAATAAAAAATAAAAAAAGTTGAGCACTGCTTCCTTCTCCGAAATAAAATAGTAAAGAAGATTGGTAATGGTGGCAACAGGAAATAACATGAGCAGCCAGTACAGCATCTTATTTGTAAATCCGGGTTTTGCATTCAACCAGGCCATTAGTTGCTGCATTTCTTTATCCTTTGTGTCTAACAGTGATCCGTGGGCCTGAAGGTGCTGACGAAATTCCAACATGGGAACAAGCTCCTGAATAGCTTCCTGCCTTTCCACAATACTTTTTGTGTCCGGCTGTAGTAAGGAATGGGCCAGTGCTTCTTTGCCAAATCCCGAACTTGTCCTGTTGAGATATTGATACAAGCCTCCTTCGCCAAAAATGTCCAGGTCATAAGAGTAGGGGTGATGCGGATCGGTATATTCTTTGCCATCTGCATACACAGAAGGCTGGCCCTCCAGGAAATTGATTTCATTATTATTCAATTTCGCCAGCTCATTATAAAATTCAGCTTCAGCCCTTAACTTATCATATACCCTGATAAAAAATAGAAAAGCCGCCAACAGGAGAATGGTAAAAATAATAATAACACGATCACCTGTTATTATAGATTTATATCCTGAAAAAATAAAGGCTGCAAATAATATTAAACGAAAAAGGCTATACCAGCGTAAACGCTGGTTTAATGATCTTGCTTTGCTTTTGTATTTTGAAAGGAGCGACTGGTAGGTAGATATGGGCGGATCGTCAGGTAAACTCTTTTCCGGAATTGAGGATTCTTGTTCTCCTTCTGCTTTTAATTTCATTTGTTTACAGGGCTTGCGAACGTAAAAACATTGTAAGTTTCAAAATTACATCTATACCGGACATTTTTCATGGTAATTCACCAGTTCAATCGGCGAATACTCAAATTCATAACCGGCATAAGTAGTAATAATTTCATCCAGCACTTCATTAATTTCTTCTTCAGTTTTTAAGGTTACCAGGCGGTTGCGAAATTCTTTAATATTAGGAAGCCCTTTGAGATAATTAGCATAATGACGACGCATTTCATTTATGCCCACAACAGGATTTTTCCACTCTACTGATCTCTGAAGATGTTTGCGGCATACGCCTACTCTGTCTTCAATAGTTGGCGGGGGCAAGTGCTCCCCGGTTTCTATGAAATGTTTTATTTCATTAAATATCCATGGATAACCAATTGCGGCACGACCGATCATTATTCCATCCACACCATACCTGTTCTTGTATTCTACTGCTTTTTCCGGGGAATCAATATCTCCATTTCCGAAAATAGGCATCTGAATTCGGGGGTTGTTTTTTACTTTTCCTATTAATTCCCAATCTGCATTGCCTTTATACATCTGTGTACGGGTACGGCCATGAATAGCCAGGGCTTTTATACCAACATCCTGCAATCGTTCGGCCACTTCTTCAATATTTCGGGTATTATCATCCCAGCCTAACCGAGTCTTTACAGTGACCGGCAGGGAGGTGGATCTCACAACTGCTGATGTCAGCCTTACCATCAAATCAATATCCTTCAACACACCAGCGCCGGCACCTCTCAAAGCCACTTTTTTTACCGGGCATCCAAAGTTAATATCCAACAGATCGGGGTTGGTAACATCTACAATTTTTGCTGCCAGGGATAAACTTTCTTCATCGCCACCAAATATTTGAATGCCTACCGGCTTTTCATAATCAAATATGTCCAGTTTCTTCCGGCTTTTTATTGCATCCCTTATCAGACCCTTCTGAAGAAATAAATTCGGTGTACATAAGGTCAGCGCCTTTGTCTTTACATACAGCACGAAAGGGTGGATCACTGACATCCTCCATAGGAGCCAGTAGTAAAGGAAAATCGGGAAGTAGTATGTCACCTATTTTTATCATATCAAAATGTTGAAATTGGCAGTTGAAAGAAAAATACCGATGTTGCGCCTGCCATCTGATACCTGTCAACTATTTTTGCCTGGTCCGCTTCCGGCGGAAGCCTGCAAATTTAACCACTTATTGCCGAAATTATGTACGACAACGAATCAAGGGGGATTTCATATACCGCCGGATTTTTTATGCTCCTCGCCTTTACCATAGCCGGTTTAGCTATGGCCTCATTACTTGGTACCCAAATATGGCACCAAATGACGGGAATGAAGTTTTCGGAAATACCAAATGCCCTTACAAATCCGGCTTACAGTGATGTGATGAAATTTATCCAAAGTATTACCGCTATTATAGGATTTTTTATTCCAACATTGGTAACTGCCGCAATATTAAATAGGAAACCCTTCCACTTGTTGGGATTCAACGCTGCCAATATAAGACCGGGCCAGGTGGTCCTGGTGATCCTGTTGATTGGCGCCTCTTTACTTGTGGCAACCTCTCTTTCATACCTTACCGATATTACTCCTATACCTGAAAGCTGGAGGATTCGTTTTGACAACCTGGAAGAAGAATATAACCGCCAGGTATCTGCGATCATAAATTTGAAAAACGCTAAAGATTATATCATTGCGCTGGTTGTTATGGCCTTTTTACCTGCTTTGTGCGAGGAAACATTATTTCGGGGTGGCTTACAAAATTTTTTGGCCCGCGGTACATCCCGGCCCTGGCTATCCATAGTAGTTGTTAGTATTTTATTTAGCCTTGCTCATTTTTCATTTTATGGATTTTTGTCCCGTTTTTTCCTGGGAATAGTTTTGGGTGCATTATTCTATTATTCCGGAAAGCTATGGTTAAGCATCCTGGCGCACTTCATTAATAATGCACTGGCCATTACCTTATTATACATTTCAATTCAACAAGGCAAGTCAATTCAGGAAGCTATGAAGCAGGATACAACCAGCTTTTGGGGCATCCTTGCAGTACCGGTTGTGATCATATTGTTTATTTTATTTAAACATAGCTCTGTACGAAGGCGAATGATTTAGAGTCAACTCATAAAACCAGTTTGTTTAACTTAAGGACTTATCTTCTCTTCATAAACTACAATTAAACATTTTGGATCAGCATGGCATTTAACTGGCAAACATTCAAGACCCGAACATTAACGGCCATCATTTTCGCCGCAGTTATGTTAACGGGTTTATTATGGAATCAATGGAGTTTTCTTGTATTGTTTTCCATTATACATTTTGGGTGCTGGTGGGAGTATTTCCGGATTATAGAAAAAATTCATGCTATAGCTTTTCATATTTATGTAAAATTGGGATTGATGCTGGCAGGATATGGATTGATGGTCTGGTTTTGCAGCCCGGCCTTTCAAATTTCTGGTTATGGTTTGAAGGAAAATTTTTCACTGCCTTTATCGGGAGCAGGTTTTGCTTTACTATTGATCGGAATATTTCAAAAAAATAAAATTGAGCTAAAATCCTTCGGCGCCGCTGCTTTGGGGCTACTATATATTTCATTAAGTTGGGGATTGATGCTAAGTTTATTTGATATAGCAAATGTTCACTTTAAAGACAGCATGTTTGTACTTGAAGCAGGTTCTTTCCCTATTATAATTATTTTAAGTATTTGGATCAATGATACAATGGCATACATCGTCGGTTCCTTAGTAGGTAAAACGCCTCTTTCTAAGATTTCACCAAAAAAAACCTGGGAAGGAACTATTGGTGGAATAATTCTGAGCATTGGAGTAGTGAGCTTCATTTTTCCGCTATACCTTTTCCATTCTCCCGATTTTGCCTTTTCCATTTTCCTTGCATTGATTACTGGTATTACAGCAATTACGGGAACCCTGGGTGATCTCCTTGAATCCAAATTAAAACGCATGGCAGGAATAAAAGACAGTGGTCATATTATGCCGGGCCACGGAGGTTTTTTGGATCGGTTTGATTCCTTGCTGCTGGCTGTTCCATTTGTATGGGTTTTCATCAATTTTGTTATCACCTAATTCCCATCACTATACAAGCTTGCTGTTACTGCCTGTCCTGATTTCATTATATTTGCAACTCAAATTTTTTCTTAAATGACTATCCATAAAGAAGGATATCAAACGATCGCCTGGAGTGTTATCATCTTTGTTGTGATTAACCTTCTTTCATTCTATCTTTTAAGTTTTGATTACCCGGCCATTACTGCCATAATTGTCATTGTCACCTTTGGCCTGCTTCTTTTCCTGGTGTCTTTTTTCCGGGTGCCAAAAAGAAATCCAACTTTAAATCCCAATGCCATTGTAGCCCCGGCCGACGGGAAAGTAGTAGCTATTGAGGAAGTACAGGCAGACGAATATTTTACAGACCGCAGAATACAGGTCTCCATTTTTATGAGCCCTTTGAATGTACATGTAAACAGGAACCCAATAAGTGGAGATATAGCGTATAGTCAATACCACAAAGGAAAATATTTAGTTGCCTGGCATCCCAAATCATCTACAGAAAATGAACGGCATAGTGTAGTGTACCGGAAAGATGGAAAAGAAATATTGGTGAAACAAATTGCAGGTGCACTGGCAAAACGAATTGTCAACTATTTGCAAACAGGTCAAAAAGCCAGCCAGGCCGAAGAAATGGGCTTTATAAAATTTGGATCAAGAGTCGATTTATTATTACCCCTGGATGCAAAAATAAATGTAAAGATCGGCGATAAGCCTTTGGGTGGGGTGACGGTGATTGCAGAATGGTAAGACCGCTAAACAGATCAGAAAAACTTCACCTGCTTCAAAAAATATCTTCCAATTCTTTTAAGGAGTTCACTGTAAAAGTTGCGTTAATGGCAGCACTGATTCCAGTATGGTTTACAAAAACCTGGTCGATGCCTGCATTGATTGCCCCTTGTATATCCACTTCTATTGTATCGCCAATCATAATACTGGTTACGGGGTTGGCATTCGTTTTTTGAAAAGCATATTCAAAAATTTCTTTATTTGGCTTTAGACTGTTTGATCCTTCAGAGGTAATTACATCCCCGAAAAAAATATCGAGCCCCGAATATTTCAGTTTATTATGCTGCACTTTTTCAAAGCCATTCGTGATCAGGTGCAACTCGTAATTCTTATCTTTCAACCATTGCAATATTTCTTTGGTATGCGGGAATAAGATATTTCTTGTTGGTAATAAATCTAAAAACTGAACATTCATTTTTTCACACAGCACATCGTCAGATATCTTAAAATCAAGCAAAGCAAGTCTCATTCTTTTTATCCTTAACTCATCCTGTTTCAATAAACCATTCCGGTATCGCTCCCATAACAGATCATTATGAACCAGGTAGTTTTTATAAAACAGTTCAAAATCATCAACTCCTCTTGTTCTTAAACTGAGATCATCATAAAGTGTTTCCAGTGTGGCCCTGGCATTGGATTCAAAATCCCAAAGGGTATGGTCCAGGTCAAAAAAAAGATGAGTATATTTCTTCCCGGGTTTTTCGGCCGGCTTGCCGGCCATCTTCCTGTTTATATCCATGTGTTGAAATGCGGATGTTCATGCAAAGTACGGACAATAAATAATCGGTCAGTAGTGAAGTGAGGATGGACGGTGAAAAAGTTCGTACTTCGCATTTCAAATCCTTCGATTTATGAATATTGTAATTACAGGTGCGTCCAAAGGAATAGGAAAAGCTATAGCTCAAAAATTTGCGGAAGACAAGCAGGGCCATAGTTTCTTCCTTTGCTCCCGTAATATTGAATTACTACAACTAACCGGTAAGGAATTGCAGGGCCGTTTTCCCAGAACTAATATTTATACCAGGGCCTGTGATATGGGTATCAGGGCAGAAGTGAAAAAATTTGGTGAATGGATTTTGCAAATGGCCGATACGGTAGATATTTTAGTGAATAATGCCGGGCCTTTTACTCCTGGCAATATTTACGATGAAGAGGAAGGCGTGCTTGAAGAAATGATGCAGGTTCATTTATACGGCGCTTATCACCTGACCCGGGCATTATTACCAGTAATGATGAAGCCTCAGTCTTCCGGGACCGGTCGACATATTTTTAATATTTGTTCTATTGCATCTTTAGGAGCTTATCCCAACGGAGGTTCTTATAGCATCAGTAAGTTTGCTTTAGACGGTTTTTCAAAAAACCTCAGGTATGAATTGAAACCACATGGCATTAAAGTCACTTCAGTATATCCCGGCGCTGTATATACAGATTCGTGGAGTAATACAGACATAGATCCTAACCGCATTATGGAAGCAGATGATATTGCCAAAATGATCTATGCCACATCCCAACTTTCCCGCCAGGCTTGCGTAGAGGAAATTATTATCAGGCCGCAATTGGGGGACTTATAATAATTCACCTGTGGGACAGGGCCAGCAAACGAATTAACCATCCTAAACTCCATTCATCCAAAAAGACATCCTCATATACGATAGCTTTTTATCTTTACTAATGAGTTGTGGATGAAAAAGGTTGTTCTACATATAATGTATTCCCTTCTTTTAATTTCTCTTTCCCATACTGAGATTGATGCACAGAATGGATTTAAAACGATTGTAACAAAAGGACCTATCACCGTTGGTGAATCCTTCCAGGTACAATATGTACTTGAAGACTTTGGCACCGACAGTGAATTTTTCGCTCCTGATTTTAAAGAATTTCGTTTTGTAAGCGGGCCCAATATCTATAACGGATCAGAGTTTGGAACCCGCCGGAATAAAAAAATAAAAAATATCGTTTACACCCTGGCCGCCCTAAAGCCCGGAAAATTCATAATACCCGCTGCTTCAGCAAGAATTGAAAATAAGTTAATCCGTGGCGGGCAAAGCTATCTGAATGTGATCAGCAGTACTGATGCCTTTACAAAAATCAGGAAGTTGAATGGCGGGGATATGAACGATGATACCTTTTTAGATGCGGCTGAAGATGTATATGCAAAAATCCATCGCAATCTTTTTATCAAAGTTTTCGTGGACAAAAAAACTTGTTTCGTGGGTGAGCCTGTTACAGCGGTTTTCAAATTATTCTCCAGGCTCAATTCAAAATCTGACATAGTAAAGAATCCCGGGTTTTACGGATTTACTGTACAGGATGTAATAAATACCGGCAATAAACAAGCAGACAATATCATAATCCACGGAAAAGAATTTGATGTTCACACCATTCGTAAAGTACAACTATACCCTTTGCGGGCCGGGCGTTATACAATTGATGCGATGGAAGTAGAAAATAAAGTTAAGTTCTCAAAAAGCATGGTGAATAAAAAAGCAGAACAAGTGATTATAGAAGGAGTGGTTCCTGGCGATATTGATATGGTCGCCGACAAAAATTCAACAATTGTTGAGAGCAAAATGGCTACTGAGGCAGTAAATATTATTGTAAAACCGGGGCCGAAAAAGAATAAGCCTTCTGAATACAACGGAGCAACAGGAAATTTTAAGATCCATTCCTCGTTACGAAAAAATGAATTATCAAAAAATGAGGACACGGAACTTATTGTAACCCTTAGCGGAAAAGGAAACTTTACCCAACTGTCAGCCCCATTAATTGACTGGCCGGATGGCTTTGAGGTATTTGAGTCGAAAATAATTGATTCGTTGGATTATAATCATTCCCCAATGAAAGGAAAAAGGGAATTTCATTATCAATTTATTTCTTCCATACCCGGAACATATGATTTGCCAGAGGTAGCTTTTTGCTTTTTTAATACCGACAGTACTATTTACAAAACGATTTATACCCAACCCGTTCAAATTAAAATTAGAAACGCTACAAAATCCTTTGGGAAAGTAAAAGAGAAAAATAAAAACAACCCCGGGAGGAATAGTTACAGCTTGGGCTGGCTGGCCCTATTTGTTTCCCTGGCCGCCCTGGTATTAGTATCGTACAGAAGGCTATTTCATAAACCAGCTAAAACTAAACCTGTTCCCAATATACCGGAAGGGCCAACAATTTCAGATATCCTTCAATCCGCCTTTACCTTTTCTGCTGCTGACAATAAAACGTTTTATGATATCCTTCGAAATTGCATATGGAACTTCTTTACCCTGCATTTTGGATTGTCAGGCAGTGATATGAATAAATCCTCGTTGTTAAATGCCATGGAGCAGCAAAAGCTTGATGAAAAAAGTAAAGCCGGAATTATGAAAATATTGGAACAATGCGAAAATGGTCTTTTTTCCCTCTCAGAAGACGCTGTAGATAAAATGGCTTTGCTGGAAAAAACAAAAGATTTGATGGAAACCATTCAAAAGTGATCTGTTATTTTATAAACGCTGATCCGCATTTATAGTCAGTTCTGCAAAATGTTTAACTATTCTGAATATTTATAACCAACCCCTCTTACCGAATGAAAATATTTAGGATTGCGGCTATCCTCTTCAAAGTACTTTCTGAAATTGAGAATAAAATTATCAATGGTTCTTGTTGTAGGATAAACATTATAGCCCCATACAGATTGTAATATCTTTTCCCTGGGTACCACTTCGTTTTTATTCTCGATCAGCAACTTCAGTAACATCGTCTCCTTTTTGCTTAGTTGGATCTTTTGCCCGGATCTTGATAATGCTTCCTGTGCTTTAAAGTCAATGATGTTATTTCCAAATGAATAACTGTTGCCAAGTGTCGTTTTATCCTGCAGTTTTTTATTTTTATTGATAAGCTTGTTTACCCGAAGCAGTAATTCTTCAAGATTAAAAGGTTTGGTCAGGTAATCATCCGCACCTTTTTTTAAGCCCAGCACCCTGTCAGAACTACTGTTTTTTGCACTGAGTATAAGTATAGGCACTTCATTGTTACTGATGCGAATGGTTTCAGCAACATGAATGCCATCCATTTCCGGCAACATTACATCTAATATGATCAGGTCAAAATATTCTCCGCTAATTGTATTCAAAGCGGCCGCGCCGTCGAAAGCGGACGTAACATCAAATCCCTCCAGCTCCAGGTTTAATTTCAGCGCTTCATGCAGGTTTTCTTCGTCTTCTACTAAAAGTATGGATGTTTTTTTCTCCGGGCTCATGCTCATTCTATTTTTATTATTCCGGAAATGATTAAACCAGGACTCGTCCGGATCTATATCGCCCGGTTCCATTTTCATCCTGCCATTTAAATATAAAACCGAACCACAAATTTACTTCCATGTGGAGTTTGGTTTGTCACAAAAATGTCCGCATTGTGATCACTGGCAATCTTACTACAAAGGTACAAACCCAATCCTGTCCCCTTTGCTTTACGGGTAGCTTCATTGCCTATGCGATAAAATTTAAAAAAGATCTTTTTCTTTTCTTCTTCAGCAATTCCGGCACCCTCATCGGCTATTTCTAATAACAGAACAGACTCTTGCTTTTTCAATGAAGCTATTATTCTCCCTTCCTTTGGCGAATACTTGATTGCATTTTCAAGAAGGTTATTGATTAATATCTGTAACAACATCGGGTCACCCTTTACATCGGCACCAGGTTCAATTTGTTCTGAGAAAATTCTTTCAGGAAACCTCGTATGGAAATCCTGCAAGCAATCTTTCAACAGGTCGGAAAGATCCAACTCCTCTTTAGAAAATTGAAATCCTTCTCCATCAAGTTGCGATGCGGTTATTATATTATTTGTCAGGAAATTCAATCTTGACGTTTCTTCAAGTGTAGTTTGAATAAGCCGTTTTTGTTTCTCGGGGTCAAGTGAATATTTCTGCATTGTTTCCAGGTTAAGCCGGGTTACCGAGATGGGTGTTTTTAACTCATGAGTGATGGCCATCATAAAGTCTTGCTGCTGCTGCTGAAGCTTGAATTGCCTTTTTACAGTACGAAAAACAAATACGGCTGCAATAATGATTAGAGCAAGAAAAAAAAGGCCTTCGCTATAATGTTTAATACTGTCTCTTTTGCTGACATCAGCAATGTTATTGTATTCGGCCTGGTAAAGGAGAGGAGAAATGCTGCTATCAATGGTAGCCTGTAATTGTCTAAGTTTGAAATCAGCCAGGGAATTACTTTGTTTTTGCAGAGAAATAAGCCACCAGGCCAAAGCCACTACAATATAAATAAGCATTAACCAATATATAATGGTGGCCCTTCTGATTTTTTTTCGGTTGATATCGGGCATGTGAGGTCTATTTCTTTTCAATACGCAAGCCAGCGTTCAATACATTTTTCAGGGGATCTTCCCGCATGATCTGTTCAATGGTAAATGTATAAGTGCCGGCCTTCAGACTTTGCTCCGGTCCCATTTGAATGCGGTGTTCATATATATCATCCATTCCGCTACCCAGCCATCCTTTTTCATTAGTAGCCAGTATAAGGTCCTGCTGGATCTTAATTGCCGGATTATCCCCGGGTCCCTTTACATATACATTGATATAAATATTATTAAAGCTATACTTTTCACTATGACGCAAAACAAAAAAAATGCGATAGGGAGCAGTGGTATCCTTAATGGTAAAGTCAAAAGAAGGCTTAAAGCTGCTTTTCCATTCATGCCCGGGAATCGTTACATTTTTTTCGTAGAGGTCGATGGTGGTGCAGGAAGAAAGAAAGAAGAAAGTAAAAAGAATGAGGAAAGAAATACCATGTAAATGGTTTAATCTACGATATACCGGATGGCCAGTACCTGGTTCGCTATCCAATGGGTAAAGAAACTTTTTCAAAAGAGAATAATTTTTACAAAAGTAGTCATCAACTTTTAAACTTATTAATTCCCGTGACAGCCAAACGAAAGCGATCCTGATGACCGCATACTACAAAACGTTTAATACCTGCTCCTTTGCTTTCTCCAACTCATCTTTCATCATCACTACATTTTTCTGAATAGTGGCATCATAAGCTTTAGAGCCCGTTGTATTTATTTCCCGCCCGATTTCCTGCAGAATAAAAGACAACTTTTTCCCTTTTGATTCTTCGGGCTCATTCAATAAGGAAAGAAAATAATCACAATGATTCTTTAATCTTACCTGCTCTTCCGTGATATCAATTTTTTCTATGTAATAAATAAGCTCCTGCTCCAGGCGGTTACCGTCAAAATTTTCCTTGCCCACATTTTCCTCCAGCAATTTGGTGATGCCCTCCCTGATCTTTTTCTGCCTGAGTGGCTCAAGGCGGATGACCTCTTCCTGCCGGGTCAGGATATTATGGATACGAACAATCAATTCTTCTTCGAGGAATTTTCCTTCATCCAACCGGTGCTGATTCAGGTTTGCAATAGCCAATAATAATATTTCCCTGAAATCGGACCATTCCTGGTCATTAAGCGTTTCACTGCTTGGTGTTATCACTTCGGGCAGTTTTACAAGTGTACTTAATATATGTGAAGGATCCAGGTTGAGTTCCTCTGATAATTGAGATAGTGATTTGTAATATGCTTTCGCCAGGTCTGTGTTAATAGTTACTGGTTTGGCATTGCCGGTTTCTTTCAGGCTGATCATGCAGTCTACGCTTCCTCTACCCAATTTTTCAGAAAGTAAGCGCCGGATATCAAATTCAAATGGCTTGAGTATTGAAGGAAGCCGGAGTTGGAGTTCAAATTGTTTCCCATTGAGCGATTTCATATCAACGAGAAAGGTTTTATCTCCTGCATTATTTTCGGCTCTTCCAAAACCAGTCATAGACTTTAACATGGATAGATTTTTTTGATTCGCTATAAAGATATTTTAATTATTGCTTACCAGCCTTTCTATTATATCGGATCACTTTTCTTCGAACACAATAGATCAATGTTGATTCCGGAAGGGTATATAAAATTCGTTGCTTACTCTGTATTGCCGGTACAGAATTGTTTTGGGCAATTCAGGATTTCCAAAATCGCATTGCTAATAATGCCGGTTTTATGAATGCTCCGGGAAATGGAACCGGCATGCCTTGAACTAATTTATTTTCTATTTTGAATCTACTGCAAATAAAAATCCCTCCGATTATTCGGAGGGATCATTATAATGGATGGGTTAGTAAGTACAGGGAAATAAAATTCCCGACACAATATTAAATATAATTTTTGCTTTACAAATGAAATTTATTAAAAATTTTATTCACATTTTAAAATGCCTTGTGGATAAGGGACGCCGTTTTTTATAGAATAAAATAACCCTTCTGCTACAACAAAAAGGTTATTTCTTTCATGCATGAATACCACTCCTGAATCATCAGCATGCTGTAAGGCTTATGTGTCAAGACTTCTATACAAGTGATTTTTTTTCCGACAGGTAACTTCATCATCATTTAAAAATTATAAACCAAAATAAAATGGATGTATTGTATACCTGAAGTATGCCCGGGGATAGGAAAAAATAGTTTTAAAAAAAGGGAACACGGAATGCTTAAAAAGGTAAAAAGGAAGGTTGATTTCTTTTCCGGCTCTTTATGTCTGTTACCTTTGACCAAATTTTTTTGTCATGCGTTTTAATATACCTGTTCCGCTTAAACAAATAGCCCAACTGATCCGGGCAGAACTTATTGGAAATACAACGGCTTCGGCATCGGGTATAAATGAAATACATAAAGTAGAAAAAGGCGATCTTGTTTTTGTAGACCATCCCAAGTATTATGATACCTGTGTTCATTCTGACGCAAGCTTTATTATTATCAATAAAAAAACAGACTTTCCTTCGGGAAAGGCTTTGCTTATTACGCCGGATCCGTTTGAAGCTTATCAAACCATTGTAAGCCATTTTCGGCCGTTTACTCCTTCTATGAATATGATCAGTGATTCATCATCGGCAGGGCCCGGCACTGTCATCATGCCGAATGTATATATTGGCAATCATGTATCTATTGGAAAAAATTGTATCATCTATCCAAACGTAACCATAATGGATCATTGTGTGATCGGTGATGATGTGATCATACAAGCCGGTGTCATAATAGGGAGTGATGCTTTCTATTATAATAAAAAGACCAACCGGGAAATTCATTATAAAAAAATGACTAGCTGTGGTCGTGTGGTGATAGAAAACGGGGTGGAGATCGGGGCAGGCTGTACCATTGACCGCGGTGTAACATCCGATACAATCATTGGCGCGGGTACTAAAATTGATAACCTGGTACAGATAGGTCATGATACGGTGATTGGAAAAAATTGTTTGTTTGCTGCCCAGGTAGGCATAGCTGGCGCTACAACAATTGAAGATAATGTGATCCTCTGGGGACAGGTGGGTGTAAGTAAGACCCTTACGATTGGAGCAGGTGCTGTTATCTATGCGCAAAGCGGTGTAAAGGATTCTATAGCCGGAGGCAAAGTATATTTTGGATCGCCTGTAGAAGATGCAAGAGAAAAGATGAAAGAACTGATCTGGATAAAACGAATTCCATTGCTATGGGAAAAAGTGATGGGAAAAAAGCATAAGGAATAACAACGGAAATTATTTTACCCCGATCCTGTCTGTTCGTCATTTAATATCTCTTTTTTTCAAGGCTACTATTGCAGTTCATAATCATAGGGCAACTGGTCAGCCAGATTCTTCCAGCTCCAGTATCCCTGGTTGATCCAGTCTTTCTGATCATAATAATAACCATTTTCCTTAATCGCAATAGCATCCGTCATGTCAATATAAGATATTTGGATAGGGACGTTTTTGGGTAACTTGAATTGCTTCAGATACTCGGGCTCAGGCTTCTTTTTTTCATAGGTAACGCTAAACTTGCGGGGATACCATATTTCTATTTGCATCGTGCTATCCAATGCGCCATAATATAAGGTATCATATACATCACTTATCTTATTGAATTTTTTATTGTTCCTCTCGTCCAGCAGATCAATAACAAAACCTTCCTCAGTTAATATACTGTCATAGTAGCTCCTCATAAAATGCAACTTGGAACCATAGTAAGCTTTCTCCCGGTTAGTCAACCACACTCTTTTCAGACTGTCGTTATCGCCTTCCATTTCAGAATAAAGACAAAATCCCCTGTAGGAATTGATATCCGTATTATAATTATATATAAAGGAGTCTAGTTGGTAACGAAGATTATAACCCAGTGCATTATTTTCTAACTGTAAGGGGTCAGTGGCCAGCACCCGGAGTTTATTACTTTTTTTCAGAAGATAGAATTTCAATACTTCCGGATTCAGTAAAGTTGTCTTTGCTGCGTTGGGTGTATTCCCAATGAAATGTTCTACAAAAAAACGGCCATATTTTTCCCAGCCATCTTTTACCTCATTACTGGTTTTTATGATCACTTCTCCTAAACTTTTTTCTTCCTTTGCTAATTCAATATCCGGAAGCAGGTTATCACTGTGCGTTATCTGAACCTGCCTGGTCTGGTAGCCGGTATAGCTGATGATGAGTTCATACCCCCCCGACTTTAACTGCAATGAAAATTCACCTTCCCGATTAGTGGTAGTACCAATGGTTGTGTTCTGGCAATATACAGATGCACTGTTCAATGGTTCCTTACTTTCCGCATCAACAATTTTACCGGAAACTGAGTATTGGGCATTTGCAAAAAAGGAGCCTAAGAACAAAAGAAAAATAAAACTGAACCTGGTTGTATACATAGAAACTGAATTAAGAACTAAAGATACTATCGGCCTTTTGTCAATGGGATAGTAATTATGCAGTGAAAATTACCAGCAACCAAAATATTAACAACTGCCAGCCTGATTAAACGCTGGTTCTTTACCAATTAGTGTGGAGATCGCACCAACCCCTCCAGATATTTTATAGCTGCACTATTTATCGATTGCTCCAGGGGAGTGAATGAAAAATCGGGGATGGCTGCCAGCAATTTTTTATTCTCAAAATAAGTGCTGCTTTGGGCAACCCTGGCACTATCACGGGTCAATAAAGGTGGCTTGCCCGTAAAAAGAGATTTTATTTTTTCCAATCGCCAGGCTATGCTCATAAGAAAAGGGGTTGTTTTGTGTGATGGTTTTTTTTTGCCCAGGCTATCCGCTATGGCATCCTGCAGTTTTTTAAAATGCCAGTTGTCGCCATTAACAATAAAACGCTGCTCACTAATATTACTTTCCATTAAAGCCACTGTGGCCCGCGCCGTATCCTGCACATCAACAAAACCATTTATACCGGGTGTATACCATGAAAATTCATCGTGCACTTTTTTATAGATTGCACAGCTACTGGTATTCCAATCGCCATAGCCAAGAAGGGTACTTGGATTTAATATAACTCCATTAAGCCCTTCACTGATACCGCGCCATACTTCCAGTTCTCCCTGGTATTTACTCCTGGCATAGTGGGTATTGACCTTAGTTTCCTCCCATTTTTTTTCTTCCGTTACAAGGCCTCCGTTTGCCGTGCGCCCCAATGCAGCCACAGAACTGATATGGACAAACCGATTTATATTTTTTTCTAATGCCAGGTTAACCACATTCGCCGTTCCTTCTACATTAACATGATACATTTCTTTCCTGTCTTTTTTAACAAATGAAACTACACCCGCCGCATGAATAACGATCTGAATACCCTCCATTGCTTCTTCCAGGGAAATGACATCGAGAATATCACCTTCTACCCATTCTGCCTTATTCAAAATTTCGCCGGGAATATAAGCAGGAAGCTTAGGACTTCGTTGTATAGCACGGACACTATAATTTTTTTTAATCAGTTCCTTTATAATATAGGAACCCAGAAAACCAGTGCCGCCGGTGACAAGTACTTTAGTTGACAAAATAATAAATTAATTGGCTGCGAAGATAGTTCTTGTTCATTTTTTAAAGGAGGCTATGAATTGTAATCATAGTAGCCTTTCCCGGTCTTACGTCCTAATTCTCCCTTTTCTACTTTTTCTTTTTGCAAGCCGGAAGGTTTTAACCGGATTGGTTTATTCAATTGGTCATATAATGAACAACTAACGGCATAGTTAATATCGTTGCCAATAAGATCCATTAATTTAAAAGGTCCCATTTTAAAACCAGTAGCTTCAAGTAAAGTGTCAATACTATCAAACTCACTAATACCTTCTTCTGCCAGTCGCAAGGATTCAATATAAAAAGGTCTTGCAACGCGGTTGACTATAAAACCCGGGGAATCATTACATACAACAGGCGTTTTTCCCATTTGCCCTGCTAATTTTATTATGCGTTGGGTTGTTTCCTCATTAGTATGATTTGTGTTGACAACTTCTACAAGTTTCATTACCGGTGCGGGGTTAAAAAAATGCATGCCAATGAAACGCCCGGGATTTTTTATTTGCCCGGCAATGGCGTTTAAAGAAAGCGAAGAAGTATTGCTGGCAAAAATGCAATCAGGTTCATTCAATTCCGCCAACTGGTTAAACAGGCTGATCTTTATTTCTGGTTTTTCTACAATGGCTTCAATAAAAATATCAGCTTTACATTTTTTAAGATCAGTGCTGTATTGAATACTATGTTGTATTTTTTCTTTTTCTTCAATTGTAATTTTTCCTTTTCCAGTTAAATATTGGAGTCCATGCTCAATATTTAATCTCGCCGTTTTCAATACATCAGGGTTCAAATCGTAGAGGATGGTGGGAAAACCAGCATGTGCTGATACCTGGGCTATGCCACTACCCATGGTTCCCGCCCCGCAAATGCAAATTGTTTGAGACATTGTCCGGAGAATGTTTGTAAAAATTAAAAAGCTATTGCTTGGTTTACTTCAGTCCCTGATTTATCAATTGAATTATTGACAAAAAACATAATGACTGGACATCGTTCATCATAAGTACAGATATGTATTACATTTCATAAATCCGGGATTGAATACTATATCGATGAGGTAAATTGCTTCAGGAACCTTACGTCATTTTCACTGAATAAACGGATATCATTGATGCCATATTTTAAAATGGCCGGACGTTCGATACCCATCCCAAATGCAAAGCCTGTATATTTATTGGGATCAATATCGCAGTTGCTTAATACATTGGGATGCACCATACCGCAACCCAATATTTCAACCCAACCCGTTTTTTTGCAAATATTACAACCGCTGCCACCGCAGATAAAACAGCTTACATCCATTTCAGCGCTGGGCTCAGTAAATGGAAAATAGGAAGGACGGAAACGAACCTTTACATCTTTACCATACATTTCCTTTACAAAAAAATACAGCGTTTGCTTAAGATCAGCAAATGAAACATTTTCATCAATATACAATCCTTCTACCTGGTGAAAAAAACAATGACTTCTTGCACTGATCGTTTCATTGCGATATACCCGGCCCGGACAAATAACACGGATAGGCAGCTTTCCTTTTTCCATTTCCCGGATCTGCGTATTACTGGTATGTGTTCGCAAAAGCCAGTCAGGATTTTGCTGAATATAAAATGTATCCTGCATATCCCGGGCAGGATGATGTGCAGGTAAATTCAAAGCGGTAAAGTTGTGCCAGTCATCTTCAATTTCCGGACCTTCTGCTACAGCAAAGCCCAGGCGCTGAAAAATAGAAATCATCCTGTTTTTCATCAGGGTAATGGGATGCCGGCCTCCCATTGGTACCGGATCTCCCGGAAGGGTAAGGTCGATGTTTGTTTATATGTAGCTCGGGGCCTGTTGTACCGTTTTTTAGTTCTTCAAATCTTGTCTCAGTGAAATGTTTGAATTCATTTAATATCTGGCCGAATTCTTTTTTCTGCTCAGCCGGTACATTTTTCATCTCACCCATGATAGCCTTAACAATACCCTTGGTACCAAGATATTTGATGCGGAAATCTTCCACCTCTTTATCAGAGCCGGCGCTAAAAGAACCGATTTCCTTTTTGTATTCCTCAATCTGTTTCAACAAACTTTCCATGCCGGCAAAGATAGGCTAAGACCTTAAAAAGAGGTGGAAGGAAAAAACGATATTTCGGAGAAGTTGCCGCTCCCGAATTTAAAAGTTTAAAAAAAGTATCACAGAATGAAATTCCGTTACTACTATTTTTAATTTCATACCCTTTAGCAAGATATAATAAACATCATGAAGTGGTTATCGGAACGGGTATCATTTCATTTGAGTTGAATCTTGTAGGTTTGTAAAAATAAAAGCATTCATGTCCGACTATCTTAATATCTCCGATTTTCTTACTCCCATCAACCTTTTTGAGATCTCTCATGATGAAGGCTACAAAGACGGACAAATAGGAAAAATTATTCTTGCATATGAAGAAGAGTTTCCTGATCTTGATGAAGTGCAGATCGTTTTGGTAGGTTGCGGAGAACAACGGGGAAGTGGAATGATAGGTGATGAAAGCAAAGCTCCCGATATTGTCCGCCGTCATTTTTATCAATTATTTTACTGGCATGCAGATATCAGGATAGCAGATATAGGCAATGTAAAAGCCGGCTCCACTTTCAACGATTCCTATGCCGCATTAAAAACGATAGTGAGGGAACTGATCAATGATGGTAAAACCGTAATCATACTCGGCGGCTCACATGATCTCACGCTGGCACAATATCATGCTTACGCGATAATAAAAAACTGATAGAAGCCACCTGTGTAGATGCATTGATTGATCTGAATATGGATTCGCCCTTCCGCCATGAAAATTTTTTGATGGAAATGCTGACAGGCGAACCCAATTATCTTCGTCATTATAATCATATCGGCTTTCCAGAGTTATTATGTGCATCCGCGGATGCTGGAAACCATGGACAAACTGCGTTTTGATTGTTTCCGCGTTGGACATGTAAAAGAAAGTATTGAAGAAATGGAACCGGTGATCCGCAACAGCAATCTTTTTTCATTTGATATTTCTGCCATTGTCAATGCTTATGCACCGGCCAATGTCGTTTCATCGCCAAATGGACTTAACGGTGAAGAAGCCTGTCTGTTATTGCGGTATGCAGGTATGAGTCCTAATGTAAACAGCATTGGTATTTATGGTTACAATGCAGCAGCATGATAAAGATGAACTGACGGCAAAACAAATCAGCCAGATGCTCTGGTATGTATTGGATGGAAGAAGCCGTGGCAAACGAGAAGCGCAATTGGATGAAAAAGATTCCTTCAATGAATATCATATGGCATTTGCAGAAGTAGAAACCACTTTTTTGCAAAGCAAAAAAACCGGGCGATGGTGGATGCAGTTGCCCGATAAACATTTTATTGCCTGCAGCTATAAAGATTATTTGCTGGCAAGCAGTAATGAAATACCGGAGAGATGGCTGAGAGCAGCAGGAGCGGCAGTAGCCTGTACATTTTAAAATTGTATAAATCTTTTTAAACAGCAATAACTTTTAATTTGATCAATTCCACTCCTTTTCGATTTTTCCTGATTTCAATCTCCTTCCATTATTTATTTATATGAATCATTTTTAAAAGATAATACCAGCTTCAGTATGTATAAGACAAATAATTAAAACAGGTATCTGCTCCTACGGTATGAGCGGCAAATTATTTCATGCTCCTTTTGTTGAAAATCATCCGGGCTTTGAACTGGCAGCCATTGTAGAAAGAAACAACAATGACTCCAGGGAAAGATACCCGGACTCAAAATTATATCGTTCGGTAGAAGAATTGATTGCCGATAAGGACTTGCAGCTGATCATTGTAAATACTCCTACGCATTTACATTTTGAACAGGTGAAAATGGCTTTGCTCGCCGGCAAACATGTAGTGGTAGAAAAACCATTTACGAGTAACGGTAAAGGAAGCAGAAGAATTAACGGAGCTGGCAGAAAAACAAAAAGTGCAATTAAGCATTTATCAAAACCGGCGATACGATGGTGATTTTCGCTGCGGTAAAAAAAGTTATAGATGAAAAATTGTTGGGCGATCTGAGAGAAGTGGAAATACGCTATGACCGTTATCGTCCGGGATATGGAGGTAAGCCGCATAAAGAAGGTGCATTTTCCGGGAGCAGGTATTATCTATGATCTCAGCCCGCACCTGGTTGACCAGGCTTTGCAATTATTCGGCTGGCCCAATGCATTATTTGCGGATGTATGGAAAATGCGGGAAGATGTGGTACCGCCCGATTATTTTGAAATTCTTTTTTATTATAATCAATTAAGAGTACGTCTGAAAGCAACCTGTATCTGCAGGGAAACAGTTCCCGGTTATATGCTGCATGGGATGAAAGGAAGTTTCCTGCAACAACGATCCGATATGCAGGAAGAACAATTACTGGCAGGCGCTGTTCCTTCATTAGAAACTGGTGCCCGGCACCTTCGCAACCAGATGGATTATTGCATACAGAAATAAATGGCGAAGTGGTTTATAAGCAATTAACGTCTGAGCCGGGTAATTATATGGGATATTATGATGACCTGTATCGCTCATTAACAGGACAAGGGCTCAATCCTGTTCCACCGGAAGATGGTATAAAAACAATCCGCATCATTGAAGCGGCATTACAAAGTGCAGGCGAAGGCAGGCTGATAAACTTATAAATGACAAATAATTTCATGATCCATTTACACGTGTAAGAGAACGGTTCCTGTTTTCCATTCCTGTTAATTTTTATTTCGTATTTGTTTTTGTTATCCTGTTCCGCTCAAAAACAAATTGCAAGATCAGCGAATAAGATCTGCTTCATTCAGCCCCGTTACAATCCGCACATATTGGGATCAGTATTTATGAACCAGCTACTCAAAAATTCTGGTACGATTTCCAGGGGGATAAATATTTTGTTCCGGCAAGCAATACTAAGATTCCCACTTGTTATGCTGCGATGAAGCACCTGGGTGACAGTTTGGTCGGATTGAAATATGTTACGCTCGGAAAAACCAATAATCAAGACATCTGGATACAGGCTACAGGTGATCCAACTTTTCTTCATCCTGATTTTAAAAAACAACCGGTAGTTGATTTTTTCAGAAAAGATAGTTCCGTTGTATTTGCATGGGTAACTAATAACCAGTGGAAAGAGGATGCATGGGGTTCCGGATGGTCCTGGAATGATTATACAGCTTCTTATATGGCAGAGAGAAGTTTGTTTCCTGTTTATGGCAATGTAACCAGGTTTTTTGGATCAGATAGCGGAATCAGCATTGTGCCCGTTAAAATAGAAATGGAGTATAGCGCATCGGGGAGAAGCAACGCAGTTTTCAATAATAAAAACAGGAAATATAAATTTAGCAGGGCCAAAGACCGCAATCTTTATAGTTGGGATTATTCAGAGTCTGATTTTAAGTATGATGAAATACCTTTTATTGCTTCTGATAGTTTGACCATCCGGTTATTAAAGGACACTATAAGAGGATTAAAAATTTCACTGAATTCAAACATGTCTCTTTCCAATCCAAAAGTGATTCACTCCCAACCAACCGACTCCTTGCTTAAACCCATGATGCACCGCAGTGATAATTTTTTTGCGGAGCAATCTTTATTAATGGTCAGCAATGAAATGCTTGGGTGTGATGAATGATGAAAAGATCATTGATACACTATTAAAAACAGATCTCAAAGATCTGCCACAAAAACCAAGATGGGTTGATGGTTCCGGACTAAGCCGCTATAATTTATTTACACCGAAGGATTTTGTTTTTATTCTCAATAAAATGAAAAATGAATTTGGGATTGAAAGAATAAAAATTATTTTTCCAACCGGCGGCAGGGGTACACTTAGCTAATTATTATAAAGCTGACAGCAATTATATATATGCCAAAACCGGAACGCTTTCCGGCGTAGTAGCTCTCAGCGGTATTTTATATACAAAAAAAGGAAAGGAACTTATCTTTTCGGTATTGGTCAATAATCACCAGGCTTCTGGAACGGAAGTAAGAAGAGCTGTTGAAAAATTTTTGCAGGGAATCAGAAATAAATACTAAGCCAGGACTTTCCTGCATAGCAGAAAAATTTATACCAGGCCACTGAAACATTTTCTCCAACTGATCCTGTTTAAATTCCAAATAGGTGGGATTGCCATCCGGTGTACATTCGGTTGCTCGCAGGAAAAAAGATCATTAACCAGATTCCGCATTTCCCTTTCCGTTAATCGTATTCCCGGTTTAATAGATTGCTGCCTGGCTACTGACCGAACCAGTTTTTCTCGTTTGGAAAACTTTAGTTCATTGACTGAAATGTTTGTATTGTTCCAACAGCAGGTCAATGATCTTTTTTTCATTACCGGCTTCCAGATCTGCAGGTGTTCCCTGTATTACAAATGTATTTTTTCCAAATGGCTCAATCATATAACCCAAATCCTGCAGATCGCTCATTAATTCTTGCAGTATGACTGTATCCGCAGGAGCCAATTCAATAGTAACCGGAAACATGCTTCGCTGGGTGGCTATTGGTTTGCCATATGCGGCAGCTTTCAATCGTTCATATAAAATCCGTTCATGTGCCGCCTGCTGATGAATAAGAATAAAACCTTTTGCTGAAGGTGCAATGATATAAGTATTGAGCAGTTGGGTTAGGTCAGTATCTTCATGTAGTGATCGATGATTTATGATGAGTGAGCAGCTGTGTACCGGGATGGATTGCACCCGGATCGTTCTGCCTCGTGTCCCCGGCACTCTGACTTGCTGCTTACCATCTTCATAAAAATCTTTCCAATGCTTCAGTTCACTTTTCTCGGCAGGTTCAATAAAATGTGCCTGGTTTTTTTGTGTAAATCCTTTGAACAAAGAAGTGGAAGCTGCAGCGATTTTCTTTCTTCTGTAAATGGTTGTTGAATTGAAGACAATTGTTGTATAGATGCATCCAGGTCAAAATCAAGTGTAGGCGTAACGCTGAATTGCGCCAGTGCATGTTTTACAGCTGCCTGTACAAAAGCATAAATAATCTTTTCATCTTCAAATTTTATTTCCTGTTTGGTAGGATGAACATTTACATCCACCACTGCCGGATCCAGATCAATAAACAATACATACATCGGGAAACTATCTGCTGGAATCATTTCCTGGTAGGCATTCATCACCGCATGATTCAGGTAAGCGCTTTTGATAAACCGGTTATTGACAAAAAAATATTGATCGCCTCTTGTTTTCTTGGCTGTTTCCGGTTTGCCCACAAAACCATAAATATTCATGTAATCGGTTTCTTCTTTTACCGTTACCAGTTTGGTGTTATAATTATTTCCCAGTAATCTGAATAATGCGTTGTTTCAGACTGCCTGCTTCCAGATGAAAAACTTGCTGGCCATTGCTGGTGAGTGAAAAGAAAATATTGAGGAAAGGATAGTGCTACCCGGGTAAATTCATCAACAATATGCCGCATTTCTGCGCATTACTTTTCAAAAAATTTCTGCGGGCAGGAACATTGAAGAACAAATTCTTCATGGCAATGCTGGTACCGTTTGGAGCAGCAACGGGTTCCTGTTTTTTTACCACACTATTTTCTACTTCAATATAAATACCGGTTTCATCTTCTGCTCTTTTGGTTTTTAATTCTACCTGGGCTACTGCAGCAATAGAAGCCAGTGCCTCACCCCGAAACCCCATGGTGCGGATATGAAAGAGGTCTTCAATGGTTGTTATTTTGGAAGTAGCATGGCGTTCAAAACACATCCGTGGCATCGGTTTCACTCATGCCGCTGCCATTATCAATCACCTGTAGCAATGATTTTCCGGCATCATTTACAATAAGTTTGATTTCAGTGGCACCAGCATCCACCGCATTTTCCAGCAATTCTTTTACAGCACTGGCCGGCCGCTGAATCACTTCACCGGCTGCTATCTGGTTGGCAATATTATCAGGTAATAATAAAATTTTATCAGGCACTATTAATTTCTCCGCAAGCAAAAATAACAATTTGCTTTTTAAGCTACTATTGACTTTTTCATAAAATCAAAAGAATTAATTTTATTGATGTTTAATAAGACAGAATATTTTTATATGAAGAGAATGACAAAGACTTTATTGCTGTTATTTTTATTACATCCTTTTTTCTCTGCGGGCAATATAAAAGCACTCTTCCGGCGGCTGCATGGGTGGATAGTGTTTTTAAAAGCCTTAGCAAAGATGAAAAAATTGCCCAGCTGATGGTGATAAGAGCCCATTCAAACCTGGGCGAAGATCATGTAGCTAAAGTAACAAAGGATATTAAAAAATATAATATAGGTGCTTTATGTTTTTTCCAGGGCGGACCAGTGCGGCAGGCCAATCTTACCAATGCCTACCAAAGTATGGCTAAAACACCGCTGATGATAACGATAGATGGCGAATGGGGCCTGGGCATGCGGCTGGATAGTGTCACTAAATTTCCTTACCAGCTTACACTTGGTGCATTGAGTGATGAGATCTTGTTTATAAAATGGGGGTAGCTGTTGGTGAACAATGCAAGCGGATAGGCGTGCACGTAAATTATGCTCCGGTTGTTGATATCAACAATAACCCTAAAAACCCGGTCATTGGTTATCGTTCATTTGGTGAAGACAAAGATAAAGTAACGCAACTGGCCATTGCCTATATGAAGGGGATGCAGGATGCAGGTATCATGGCCTGCGCCAAACATTTTCCCGGTCATGGCGATGTGGATGTTGATTCGCATTATGATCTGCCCGTAATTAATAAAAGCATTGCGCAGCTGAATGAAATGGAACTAGTGCCCTTCAAGGCATTGTTTGAAGCAGGTGTAGGAAGTGTAATGACAGCACATCTTTCGTTCCCTCAATAGATAATTCGCCAAACAGGGCCACTTCCATTTCAAAAAATACAGTAACAGGTTTATTAAAAGATAGCCTGGGATTATAAAGGGCTCACCTTCACCGATGCATTGGAGATGAAAGGAGTTGCCAAATATTTTCCCGGGGGAACGATTGCAGTGGAAGCATTGATCGCCGGTAACGATATGCTTTGCCTGCCGGAGAGTGTTCCCGAAACCATCGCGGCAGTGAGAAAAGCAATTAAAAGAAAAAAATTAAGCTGGGAGGATATTGATAATAAAGTAAAAAAAGTTTTGCAGGCAAAGTATGATCTTGGCCTGAATGAAAGCCACACTATTGAAACTGATAATTTGCTGGAAGATCTGAATGCAAAAACAAATGAGATCACGGTATGAAGCAGCAAAACATCGCTGACCCTCCTGTCAAGGGGAAATATAAATGAATTGGGAGTTGCAAATACCGATATTCCTGTAATAGCCGACGGTAAGAAAAAAGTGGCTTATGTAGCTATCGGCATTAAAGGAACTCAATGCTTTTGGCAAAAGAATGAAAGAAGATTATAATGCAGATGTTTTCTTTTATCCATACAATGAAGAAGTAGCTATGTCCGATTCCATATTTAAAACAATTAGTGAAAGATAAATATGATGCTGTGATCATCGGCATACATAATTTTAATAACCGGCCCGCCAATAATTACCAGATCAGTGCATCAGCGATTGAGCTTTGGAAAAAATTAAATAGCATTAAAACTCTCAGTTTTGTTTTTGGAAATGTACTGGCTACTGAAAATTTTTGTGATGCCACTACTTTGGTAGCCTGTTACCAGGATGATGATATTACACAACAGGCTGCCGCCGACCTGCTTGAAGGAAAGATAGTTTCTATGGGGCGGTTACCCGTTTCTGTTTGTGATTTCGATTTTGGTAGTGGCATTGTACATGGGGGAGTTAAACCAGTGAGGAAAGTCCCGGCAAAAAATAAATTGACCTCCATTGACTCCATTGTATATGATGGTATAGAGAAAAAAGCATTTCCAGGGTGCTGTGGTGATGGCCGTACACAATGGAAAGATCATTTACAATAAAGCTTTTGGTAATTATGAATATGCAAATTCTCCAACGGTAAGCCTGGAAAGTATTTTTGACCTGGCATCTCTTACCAAAATTTCTGCCACTACATTATCCGTAATGAAATTGTATGAAGAAGGCAAGCTGGATCTTAAAAAAAGACTGGGTAATTATCTGCCAGTGGTAAGAGGTACTAATAAAGCTTCCCTGCAAATAGAAGATATTCTGCTGCACCAGGCTGGACTGGTTCCCTTTATTACATTTTACAGGGAAACGATAGATACCGCCAGCGGAATTCCCAACCCGGCAATTTACAGCGACAAGTCAAAACCCGGCTTTACCATCCGGGTGGCAGAAAATATTTACCTGCGCAATGATTGGGAAGACACCATCATGAATCGCATTCTGAAAAGTCCATTATCCGCCAAAGGAAAATATGTATACAGCGACAATGATTTTATTTTTCTAGGAAAAATCGTAGAAGCAATAAGCGGTCTTCCGCTGGATGAATATGTTGAAAAAACTTTTTACCGGAAAATGGGAATGAGAACAACCGGGTTTAAACCAAGAAATGAATTTAGCCTGGATAAAATTGTACCAACGGAAATGGAACCTCATTTTCGCCGCCAGCTTATTCGCGGAGATGTACATGATGAAGGAGCTTCCCTGTTTGGTGGAGTAGCAGGTCATGCCGGTTTATTTTCTGATGCTTATGACCTGGCCATGCTGTACCAAATGCTGCTCAACATGGAGTGTTTAATGGTGAAAGATATTTTAAGGAGTCAACTATAAAACTTTTCACTTCCTACCAAAGCTCAAACAGCCGGCGTGGATTTGGTTTTGATAAACCGGAAAAGGATAATGCCAAAAGGCCCGAGCCATATCCTTCCCTCAGTGCATCACCGCAAACATTTGGTCATACCGGCTTTACCGGTACCTGCGTATGGGTAGATCCAAAATACCAATTAGTATATATTTTCCTTTCCAATCGTGTAAATCCAACAAGGGATAATCCAAGATTTGGACAAATGAATATAAGGCCAAAAATCCAGGAGGTGCTTTATAGTGAGATCAAATAAAACCTAAATGGGTATCAATTTTCTTTTTTCGGCGGGCCCTGGTTTGGTCGAGGACCTTGCCTTCTCTGCGGTCTTCCCTGGTTTCCCCTGTTAGGTTGCCCCTGGTTATTACCCTGACCACCCTGGGGTCTTTGGGGCCGGTTACTTTGCTGATTGCCTTGTTGATTATTGCCGGCTTGTCTTCCTCCCATATCTTGTTGCCTGTTTCCCGGCCCTTGCTGTGGTCTTTGATCCCGCTCCCTGCTGTGGTTTTTGTCCTTTTTGTTGCTGATGCTGGCGTTTCTTTTATCAGCTTTTTCCAGTGTTTGTAAACTGATCTGTCCTACCAGGTCTGCAAATTCCGGTTCTACTTCTTTTGGTTTTGAAGATGTTACTTCTACCGGTTCCAGTTCTTCCGGGAAAACTCCCTGCTGGTTCAGTGATTTTATTTTTACTACCCGTTCAATGCTCAACGGGATATTGTTTGTTGCTATCAGGCAAAGTATACCACATCAGGTTTTTGAAAATATCTTTCTTGATCAGGTAAGGCATTTCCTTTTGCCACCTCTGATCATATCGCAATTATCAGGAAAATGCTGCAACGCATCAAGGTAAGTATCCAGTTCATAATTGAGGCAACATTTCAAACGGCCGCACTGACCGCTCAGTTTGGTTTGGTTGATGGAAAGATTCTGGTAACGGGCCGCAGCTGTATTCACTGATTTAAAATCAGTGAGCCAGGTACTGCAACAAAGTTCACGGCCACAACTTCCAATACCACCCACTTTACCCGCTTCCTGTCTTGCACCTATCTGGCGCATTTCCACTTTTACTTTGAATTCGGATGCATATACTTTGATCAGTTCCCTGAAATCAACACGCCCATCGGCAATATAAAAGAAAGTAGCTTTTCTTCCATCGGCCTGCATTTCCACCTGGCTGATCTTCATATCCAGCTTCAGTTGCTTGGCAATGGCCCGGCTGCGGATCACTGCTTCCGGTTCGCGGGCCTTGTTTTGTTTCATTATAGTCAAGATCGCGGTCGGTGGCCAGGCGTAATACTTTTTTCATTTCCGGATTATCTTCTTTGGCGCCCCGTTTTTTCATTTGCAACCGCACGATCTCGCCGGTCAATGATACCTCTCCCACATCAAAACCACTCACTCCTTCCACCGCAATCATTTCTCCTTTTTCATATTGCTGCAATGATAGGATTGCGGAAAAAATCTTTACGGGTTCCTTTATTGAAACTTACTTCTATCACTTTGCAGCTGCTTTCAATATCTGCGATGGGCAGGTTATGCAAGCCAGTCGTGTGTATTCATACGGTTACACCCGCCGGTACTGCACCCACCATTGCTCTTACATCCTCCTGGTTTACCGCCAGTAGCGGTACCGCAACTAGTACAACCCATTTATTTATTAATTTGTAAATAAATGAAGAGAAAGCAGATAATGAAACCGGATTCATTCCGGAATTTATGTAGCAAGCTGCAGAATATCTATTAAGCTATCGTTGCGTCGCACTCTTGCAGACCGGGCTTCTACTGATCTCGCTATTCAGCAAACTACGCACATGAGTTTCTGATTAAGAAATATGTAGATGAAATACGATGTAACACAACTCAATGAACTAATTAATAATAAACTGTCTGCTCACAACGTACATCACACTCACACTTTCCACATTCTGTACTCACTATCTTCTTCCTCAATCAGTCAAAAATACAATTTTGTCCTGAATGATATGGTATAGTTTAATAGTGAGGGCATGAAACAGCATTTTGGCATTGGCATTACGCTCAATATAAGTAAGCGGCCTTGTCCAGTTCTTCAATAATGGCCTGCTGCTGCTCCATGCCCGCTATTTTATTCAGCCGTAGGGCAAAATCTCTTGTCTCAGTAGGCCGGCAGATCGGAGAACCTGGTCTGACCGGCGGGAGGTGGATTACATTCTCAGCCGAATTGCCTGTTCCAGCAAATGGTTAAAATAACGTAGAAACTGTTTTTGCTTTTCCCGGCCCAGTTTGCTGATTTCTTCCACCCATTTGGTTTGGGCAATAGGCCCGGTTTTCATGATGGCATTTAGCCAGTCCCGTAGCAGACTTTGCCAGTCTTCGTCTGAATGTTGAACCAGTTGCAAGGCTTCCCGGTAATTGCCTTCGCTTACACTGGCTACCTGCCGGGCCGTGCGCCGGGTCGGTTTTATTGCGCTCGATCAAAGCATTTTCTATTTCGGCAGTTTCCAGGGCCGGAATTCTTATCAGTCTGGCAACGGCTCAGAATAGTGGGCAATATCAGCGATTCATTTTCTGCTACCAATATAAATAAGGTATTCGGTGGCGGTTCTTCAATCAGCTTTAATAATTTATTTCCTTCATTGCCCAGGTATTCGGGCAGCCACATCAGCAGGATCTTGTATTCACTTTCAAAACTTTTCAGGTTCAGCTTGCGGATGATATCATTACATTCATGGGCCGTAATATTTCCCTGTTTATTTTCTGCACCGATAAACTGCAGCCAGTCGTACACATTTCCGTAAGGATAGCTTCTTGATAAATTCCCTCCATTCGCTGATATAATCCGTACTAATTGGTGGAGTCCCGGCTTTTTTGGTAACTAACGGGATAAGAAAAATGAATATCGGGATGCACCAGTTGGTTTGATTTGGTGCAGGCGGCACATGTTCCGCAAGAGTCTTTATAAAAGGAGGGAGCCGAAGGCGCCTGAGACAGGTCATCATCAAAAAGCGAGGAACCCATCGCATGTTTCGATTTCCCGTTGACCGTTTCACAAACTACATATTGGGCAAATGATAAGGCCAGAGGTAAGGCTCCATATCCTTCTTTCCCTAAAAAAAGCAAAGCATGGCTGAGCCGGTTATTTTGCACTAATTCTACCAGTTTATTTTTTATTCCGCTCTGGCCTATTACATCAGAAAATTGCATAAAGGCGAAAATAAACTTTTGGCTATAAAATAAAAAAGCGGCCTGATGTACCAGGGCCGCACTATAATATCCTTTTGTTTTTAGTTTAAGTATTTCAGCACCTCGTCACTCATCGGTAATGTCTTAGGCGAAAAGGTGGCTACCAGGTTTCCTTTTTCATCAACCAAAAATTTTCCAAAATTCCATTTTACAGGGTCAGCTAATCCTTTTTTGGTTGCCTCTTCTTCCAGGAATTTATATATAGGAGCTATATCATCACCCTTTACTGAAATTTTATCTGCCATTGGAAAAGTAACACCATAATTTTTTTTACAAAACTCTGCTATCTCTTCTTTACCCCCTGGCTCCTGTCCGCCGAAATTATTCGCAGGAAATCCAATAATAACCAGTTTGTCTTTATAGGTATCATAAAGCTTTTGCAATCCTTCATATTGAGGAGTATTGCCGCATTTGGATGCTGTGTTAACGATCATGATCTTTTTGCCTTTATATTGCGAAAAGTCAATTTCACTGCCCATTAAACCAGGCACCTTAAAATCGTAGATGGAAGTGCCGGTAAGAGTAACCGCTATTAAAAGAGAAAAAATAAATGTTTTCATTTGTTTACTTTTTATTGTTTTTAGCTAAATGGAATTCAACAGATAATGATGACAGATGATCAGCATTATGGTAGCTCATTTTAAGGTAAATAAGTTCAAGAGCGAATAAAATAAAGAATTAAGAACAAAGTTAACCACTTATAGTTGCGCAGCCACACAACTAATTTATGATACCGGGATTAATTTACAGGATTACCCTTGCGTTAGTTTTGCAAAGTCGCGGTCTTATTGTTTTTCAAAACACCCCAGGTCAGGCTTTAAACCAACAGGTCTTGGTTTTCCATCAAGATCTATAAATACAGCAGCATTTTTTCCTGCATCGATCGCCGGCGAATTCCTGGTATTCAAACGGAAATCGTAGTATTGTCTTGATGCATCTATGCTGTCGAATTGTGGTGACTGATTATTGATGGGTTGTGGTGGCACAAGAGTAACATTCGCCGGCTCTGTTTTGACCCTCCATAATACCTGGTCAAACGTTACAGTTCCCGGGCTGCCCTTTTTTTCTACCACCACTTCATTTGGCACCAGCTCACTTTCTCCCCAAAATATGCAATTACGGAATATAGCATCTAACCTGGCCGTACCGGATCCATCAGCATCACTTAGCATTAGTACCGGGTCTTTATGCTGGATGTACCGGTTGGAGTAGCTGGCGACCGTGCAATGAGTGAATTCATAATTTCCACCTTTGCCAATTGCAATATTTTTACCGCAATTGCTGATCAGGCAATTGGTAGCCTTAATGCTGGAGCCTGATGCGATTATCCCTGCATCATAAGAATTGTCTATGATACATTCATCCAGTTGCAGTTTGGGAGCGGCATTAACCGATGGTCCTTCTAATGCTAAAGACTGGTAAGCATTTTTTATCACTGCATATTTCAAAATATTATCCTTGCTTGGGGCTCTGAAAAAAATACCAGGCCAGCCCGCCGGGAAATTACTGTATGGCTCATCTAACCTGTCACCACGGAAATAAACTCTGTTTATCGTATCCTTTTCTCCATTTACTTTTAAACTGCCATCCACAATAATAGGCGCATCGGCATGTACATAAATCCGGCACCCCTTTTCAATTGTCAGTTTTTGGTTGATATCAACATACAGGTACCCTTGTATTACATAAGGAAGATCATTTGTCCATGTTTCGGATGTAGTGATCTCCCTGTTTCGAAAGAAATGCGCATTCTGGCCCCAGGCTTCTAATTGTACCAATTTTTTATTCCCGTTAAAACTAACCTGTATACTGTCTTGAATTATAAAAGGAATATTCCCTGTGGCAGGGTCTACATTTACCTGCACAAAAACATATACACTATCACTGGCTTCTATTTCAATTCCGGTAGCTTCAACAGTTGCGATGCCGTCTACATTCATTTTATAATTTGAACCTGCACCACCCATCAACTTCACAGAAGAAAGTCTAAGCTTCTGGTTATTTTCATTAATAATCTTAAAAGATTGCGTTATGGAACCAGCTGTAGTAAAAACGGTATCAAAGTGAAGCGTATCTGCAGAAATACTGATCCTTGCATCTGCTGAACTGATAAATGAATCCTTTTTGCAGGAAAACAAAAAAACAAATACCGCAAAAATAAAAAGGACTGCCGTTTTCATCTGTAAATTTTAAACAGGATTTATAGTTTCAAAAATAGCCAGAACTTATTGATATTTCGGATACCCGATAAAATGGCTTTAAATAATGACCGAGTATATAATTTTTCAACATGCATTGGTTATAATACGAATCAGATTATTAATTATTTCTCCTTACCGTGTAATTCTATTTTTAAATTATTGCTTTTGAGCAATCAACTTTTGAAGTGTAGCTTTGTTATCCTTATTAACAAACCAATCTATATATTCATCATTTAAACTTTGATAATTATGGCATTCACTTTACCGGCACTTCCGTATGCACCCGATGCATTGGAACCACATATTGACAAACAAACCATGGAAATTCATCATGGAAAACATCACCAGGCGTATGTTGACAACCTGAATAAAGCCATTGCAGGCACTGAGACATGAAAATAAAACAATAGAAGAGTTAGTAGCCGCTGCAGGAAAAATATCACCTGCAGTGCGTAATAATGGCGGCGGCCACTGGAATCATAGTTTTTTCTGGGAGCTGCTATCAGCAAATGGAGGAAAGCCTTCCGGGAAATTGGCAGAAGCTATTAATTCCACTTTTGGATCACTGGAGGCATTGCAGGAAAAAATAAATACTGCTGGCGCCACAAGATTTGGATCGGGCTGGGCCTGGCTGATTGTAAAAGATGGCAAGCTGGAAGTAAGCTCTACACCCAACCAGGATAATCCGCTGATGGATGTAGCCGAAGTAAAAGGCACACCTGTATTAGGGATCGATGTATGGGAACATGCCTATTACCTCAAGTATCAAAACAAACGACCGGATTACCTGAAAGCCGTCTGGAATGTGATCAACTGGGAAAAAGTGGGCCAGCATTACGATGCAGCTAAATAATAAATTAAAAATCCCGTAAGCAACGGGATTTTTTTTATCATTTATTTTTCGGATAGTCAAAAAACCAAAACTCTTTTAAAGCTTCTTCAAAATCCTTCCAACTCTTAGTTTTTATTTTAACAGCAAAAATGCCGCAGGTAGGAATATTATCTGTTTTATTATCTGTTAAACTATTAGCAAATTCCGTTATCCCTTCATTGTGTGAAAAGACAGCAACGGTATCATAACCGTCGTCAATTTTTTTGATGACATCAATAAATGCAGAAGGACTAGCCAGGTATAGTTCTTCAAAAAAGAAAAGATGGTCCTTTTGCTTCTTATATTCCTTTACAAAAAGTTCGGCTGTTTTCCTGGCCCTTTTGGCAGGGCTTGCAAAAAACGCATCAATATTGATATTTCTTCCCCGTAATCGCTTTGCCATTTCTGGTGCATCGTTTTTCCCTCGTTGGTTTAATGGCCTGTCGAAATCATTTAATGAAATATCATCCCAACTACTTTTTGCATGACGGATCAATAAAAGTGATTTCATGATGGAAAAATTTAAGTTATATGTTGTGCGGGATTGTTATTACGAACTTACAAAATAAAAAGAAGCTATAATACCCTGTAATAATTTTTTAATACATAGCGTGGATTGCAGCCGCTATTCCTTTATCTCAACACTAGTCCCACAAAATGTGTTTGTTGTACTGCTCTTAATATCCTCTTTCATTTCGCCCTTCCATATAATTCATAAAAGCTTTGTTCACCACTTTATTTCCGCCCGGTGTTGGATAGTTGCCGGTAAAATACCAATCGCCGAAATTATTCGGGCAGGCCTTATGCAGGTCTTCAATACTTTGAAAAATCACGTCAACCGGAATGTCGACACCTGCAGGGGTTATCAGCTGCGCTATTTTTGAAGAAATTTCTTCGGTGGTAAATGGCTTGTATACCTGCTTTACTACATTTTCACGTATGCAATTGATTGTTGCGCTGAAGGTCTTTGCATTTGATCAACAATTCTTTTAATTTTCCTTCCATTCCTCTTTCCTTCATTAGTTCTACTGCGGCATTAAAGGCGATAAAGTCGCCCATCCTGCTCATATCAATTCCATAACAATCCGGATAACGAATCTGCGGTGAAGAAGAAACAACGATAATGCGTTTGGGTTTCAGTCGGGCCAGCATACGGATAATACTTTCTTTCAAAGTTGTTCCTCTTACTATTGAATCATCAATGACAACCAGTGTATCTTTTCCCGGGCGAACAGTACCATAGGTAATATCGTAAACGTGCTGCACCATTTCATTGCGGCCCCACATCTTCCGTAATAAAAGTTCGCATCTTCACATCTTTGATTGCGATCTTTTCAATACGTATACGCCTGCTGATCATCTCGGTCAGCTTTTCTTCATCGAAATCTTTATTCCAGGCAAGTATCCGTTCAATTTTTATTTTATTCAGATAATCTTCCATGCCTTTCACCAAGCCATAAAAAGCCACTTCAGCAGTATTGGGAATAAAAGAAAAAATAGTATTGCGGGTATCATGGTCAATTGCATTCAATACCTGCTCACTCAGATTATATCCCAATGCCGTTCGTTCTTTATAGATTTTTTCATCGCTGCCCCTTGAAAAATAAATTCGTTCAAAACTGCAGGCTTTTCTTTCTTTGGGTTCCAGTATCTGTGCTATTTCATAACTGCCATTTTCATAAACAATCAAGGCATGACCCGGCATCAGTTCTTTTACTTCATTTTCTCCTACGTTGAAAGTAGTACGGATAGCTGCTCTTTCTGATGCGGCCACGATCACCTCATCATTGATATAATAATAAGAAGGACGGATACCATGTGCATCGCGAAAAACAAAACCGGTTCCATTGCCGGTTAAACCGGCCACATGAAATCCACCATCGAAAAGGGAAACTGCTTTTTTCAATACTTCTTTTATATCACAACCCTCCGGGGATCTGCCTCATCCGCTTTACATAAAAATCCATGCACCACTTCTATCATGGCCGCCAGGTCGCTAAAGCGCATTTGATCTCACCCGGCTCTTTACCAATCAATGCAAAAAGTTCATCGGTATTGACCAGGTTAAAATTTCCGGCCATGGCCAGGTTTCGGGCGGGGATGGTATCTCGGTTGATAAAAGGATGACAATACTCCAGTTTATTTTTTCCCTGTGTGCCGTAGCGAAGATGACCCAACAACAATTCACCCAAAAAACTTACATGGCCTTTCATCAGGCCCGGATGATTTTTTATACCGGGGTGATATTTTTCCAGTTCTTCTATTTCGTTACTTACCTGTTGAAAAATATCGGCAATAGCCTGTTTTGCATTACTGCGCATACGATGCATGAAAGGGTAACCGGATTCTACATTTAATTTAACTGTGGCTATTCCTGCGCCATCCTGGCCGCGGTTGTGCTGCTTTTCCATCAGCAGGTAGAGCTTAGTAAGCCCCCATAAAACGGTGCCATATTGTTGCTGATAATACGAAAAGGATTTTCTTAACCGGATGAATGCTAAACCGCATTCGTGTTTGATCGGGTCACTCATGGATGCATTTAAAGAAGGCGCAAAGGTAAGGTAATGATGCCAGTGTTTTATCCTCAAATAAAGTTGAAAAGAGTGTAAAAATTAAAAAGCCACTCCCAAAATGGAACTGGCTTTAAAAATGAACAAGCAGACGCTTATTAAAATGCTTTTACTTCCGGACTTGCTAATTCCTGCAACTTAGGACATTCTTGTTTTGCAATATCATCAACCATTATATAGTACGTATGGCATTTTTGTTTTTATCCATTTATCCAGCACCTGGGCCTTTTTTTCTTCCAAAGCAGCCTGCGATATTTTGCTGTAATCATCAGTCATGTTCATACGATGAGGTTCGGATCTTGACTTTAAAAAAACGATCCTTACACCTTTTTTACCCTGGTCAGCAGGTAAAAGCAACCGGGTTGTGAAATGTCGCCTACTTTCATCGTTCTGAACATTGCCACCATTTCCTTGTCCATCTGATCAATGGTAACATAGGGAGAACCATCCCGGTTCAGAAGAAAGGGACCAGAATATTTTGCAGACTCGTCATCGCTGTATTTAGTAGCCGCTTCATTAAAGCCAATAGTACCTGCTATAACTCTTGGAACGTACAGTATCCAGTCTGCCTTTGGCATTGTTTATTTCCGCTTCTGTAACAGGCGGACTTCTCAGAATAAGACGCACATCAGCATCATCCCCTCTTCTTTCTATCATCTGAATCAGGAAGTATCCAAATTTTTCCGATTTTACAGGAGCTGATATTTCGCCATTCTTTAACCGGAAAGAAGCAGAGAGAAAAGCAGGATCCCAGGTTTTTTCATTGCGGTTTATCTGGTATCGTCCCCCACGATCCTTACTCCCCGGATCTTCAGAATAACGCTGTGCAAGTTGCTCAAAAGTGGCCACCTTGGTTTCTATCTGCCTTTTGTAATTATTCATTTCAGAAACCATATACTGCTCCAGGTCTCTTGAGGCTTTGGGAATAAGGGTAATCTGGCCCACTTCAAGTTCTGATTCAAAAAATGGAAGACTATCTTTTGGAATGCGGTCAAAGAAGGCTTTTACTTCAGTGGGAGTGATCCTTACGCTGCTTACTATTTTTTGTTGCATAGCCGCAGCCAGCTTACTTTCTTTTACGGACTCCCTTGCATCGTCCTTGATCTGGTAAATTGTCTTGCCTGCATATTCTTCTAGTTCCTGCTGGCTACCCACCTGGTTTATAAAATGCCGGATCCGCTGATCCAATTCAGCTTCCACATCTTCATCCGTTACGGGCAGTGAATCTTTTTCAGCCTGCAGCATCAATCACTTTTGAAATCAAAGCCTGTTCCATCAGCATACATTCAGCACCTTCAGGAACGGTGCTTCCCTGTCGGGTTGCATCCTCAATTGAGTTTTTAATATCGGATTGAAGTATGATCCTGTCGCCAACAACAGCAATGATCTTATCTGCCACTATTTTTCTAGGCTGGCCCTGCGCTGCAAAAATTCCGGCAAACAAAAGGAGAAAGGCCGGTAATATTCTTTTTATTAAATCCATGATCTCAAAAGTAGTTTTAGCAGCCAAGTTGGTAATAATAATGAACCGTATTTAACAAAAGTTTCGGCTGTGAGCGTCGGGGCCATACTTGTTTTTTGTATTCAATCAACCAGCCGGGTTTTTCTTATGCATTTTACACATTGTCTGCCCGGTTTTTACAGGGTTCGTTTTACTTCTTCCTGTTCATAAGCTTCAACCACATCGCCCACTTTGATATCGCTGTAATTTTTTATTGTAAGACCGCATTCCATACCAGAAATCACTTCTTTCACATCGTCTTTAAATCGCTTCAGTGAGCCTAATTCCGCACTGGCTCCTTCAGCCGTAGGATAGATAACAATACCATCACGTATCAGCCTGACCTTTGAATCACGTTTCATTTTACCATCCCGCACATAACAACCGGCCACCGTAGCTTTGTCAAACTTAAACACCTCTCTTATTTCTACGTTAGCAACTATCTTTTCCTGGATGGTAGGCTCAAGCATACCTTCCATCGCACTCTTCACTTCTTCAATAGCATTGTAAATAATGGAGTACATCTTAATTTCTATACCCGCATTTTCAGCCAGTTTTGAAGCCTGAAGTGAAGGACGAACATTAAAGGCAATAACGATCGCATCAGATGCTTCTGCCAGTACTATATCACTTTCATTGATCTGGCCCACTCCTTTATGAATAACACTGACTAAAATTTCAGGAGTAGATAGTTTCTGTAATGAATCACTCAAGGCTTCTACGGATCCATCCACATCACCTTTGATAATTATTTTTAATTCCTTGAAATTACCCAGCGCCAAGGCGACGTCCGATCTCATCAAGCGTAATATGTTTCTTAGCCCGCATTCCCTGCTCTCTTAATATCTGTGCACGACGATTTGCAATTTCTTTTGCTTCTGACTTCATCTTCATACACTTTGAATTTTTCACCCGCCTGCGGAGCTCCGTTCAAACCTAATATTACAGCAGGTGCTGAGGGACCGGCTGCTTCTTCTTTTTTATTTCTTTCATTGAACATGGCCTTCACCCGTCCATAATACTGACCACTCACTACCAGGTCGCCTGAATTTAATGTTCCATTTTCTACCAATAACGTTGCTACATAACCACGTCCCTTGTCCAATGATGCTTCAATGATAGTTCCTGTAGCTTCACGTTCCGGATTCGCCTTAAGATCTAATATCTCGGCTTCCAACAAAATTTTCTCCAGTAGCTTATCTATATTCAATCCGCTCTTGGCAGCAATTTCCTGGTTTTGGAATTTTCCACCCCATTCCTCTACCAATATATTCATTTGAGAAAGCTGCTCATATATTTTAGTTGGATTAGCTCCGTCTTTATCTATCTTATTTACAGCAAAAATCATAGGAACATTGGCCGCCTGCGCATGACTGATTGCCTCACGGGTCTGTGGCATCACCGCATCATCAGCAGCAATTACAATAACGGCGATATCAGTAACTTTTGCTCCCCTTGCCCTCATGGCTGTAAACGCTTCGTGACCGGGTGTATCCAAGAAAGTGATTTCTTTTCCACTGGCAAGCTCTACCTGGTAGGCTCCGATATGCTGTGTAATACCACCGGCCTCTCCTGCTACCACGTTAGCACTCCTGATATAATCGAGCAAGTGAGGTTTTACCATGGTCAACGTGACCCATGATAGTTACAATCGGAGACCGGTGTTGCAATTCATTTTCATCATCATCTTCCTCTTCCTCTTCTTCCATCTCCATTTGTCTCTCCATGTTGATAAACTCCACGTCGAAACCAAATTCACTGGACACTAGTTCTATTACCTCGGCATCCAAACGCTGGTTGATAGAAACCATGATGCCCAGGCTCATACACTTGCTGATCACCTCAGCAAAGCTTACATCCATCAGGTTAGCCAGTTCACTAACGCTGATAAATTCTGTTACCTGTAATTTATTATCGCTCTGTTGTTTCGCCCATAGCATCCGCAAGACCTTGTCTTTTCTCACGGCGAATTTTTGCTTTCGATCCTTTTCCCTTACCACCACCACCGGATAGTTTGGCCTGCGTTTCCCTGATCTTTTCCTGGATCGCCTTTTCATCTATCAGTTTATCTTCTCTGCGAATGATAGGTCTGCGAACACCGCCGCCTGAGCTTCCTGTTCGTCCACGCTGGTCTGCACCACCGCGGTTAAATCCACCGCCTGGTCCTCCGCCCGGTCTTCTGTCGCCACCGCGGCTCTGGTTCTGGTTGGTATCAGGTCTTACTTCTTTTTTCTCTATAGGAATGCGTTTGCGTTTGCGACGTCTCATCTTTAACCGGTCTTGTATCATTGCTAACAGGCAAATCAATTTTTCCCAGTATCCTGGGGCCTTCAATTTTTTCCGCCTTAATATTTGTAATGACAGCTGCATCATCCTCGGTTACTGACTCCTCTTTTATTTCAGTGAGTTCTTCCGTTTCTTTTGCCTTCTTTTTTTCTTCTTTTTCTTCGGGTCCTTTTTTCGGTGTTTCGCTACGGGCAGGTTTTTCTTTTTCTTCCAATTTTTCTTCTGCCGCCGGAGTTTCGGCTTCCTGGTCTGCTTTTTTCTTTATTACCTTTTTTGGCCTTGTTGAAGAATCAATGGCAGACAGATCAATCTTGTCAATTACCCTCGAACTTGATATTTCCGGAGCATCTATTTTTACTATTTCTTCTTCCTCTTTTGGCGCCGGCTCTTCTTGTTTGGGTTCTATTTTTTCCTCAACGACTAACCGGCTCCTCATTCTTAGGGGCCACTTTTTTATCTTCCTTCCTAAAGTTGATCTCTTCGTCTTCTTTTTTCTTTTTAGCTTCCGCCTGTGATCCCTTTGGCAGATCCACCTGGTCACTCTTCATCTTAGCAGCCTTATCACTCTGAAATTCCTGCTGCAATGCACGGTACATTTCCTCCGTCAGTTTAGACGTAGGTTTCAGGTCGTCTTTGGGAAATGATTTACCGATCAGGAAATCAATCAATGTATCCTGCCCGATATTAAACTCTTTAGCTGCTGCTAATAATCTTGGAAGTTTTAATTCTGCCATTCAGTTTATTTAATTGTCCAGATCGTCAGCCGTGAATCGTGAAAAGTAAGAGAATACTTTATATGATCATGGACGACTAACATCATTATTCTTTTTCAAATTCTGCCTGCAATACTTTTCTCACTTCTGCAATCGTTTCTTTTTCCAGATCCGTTCTTCTTTCCAATTCTTCAGGCGTTAATTTCAATACGCTTCTTGCCGTATCACAACCTACTCTTTTTAATTCATCAATCACCCAGGTTTCAATTTCATCGCTGAATTCTTCCAGGTCAACATCAAACTCTCCGGTTTCTTCTTCTGTATCGCGGTAAACATCCAGTTCATATCCTGTCAATTCAGATGCCAGTTTAATGTTTACACCGCGGCGACCAATGGCCAAGTGAAACCTGGTCGGGTTTCAAGTAAACACTTGCATGGCTTTTTTCATTGATTCAATTCCATGCTGGTGATCTTAGCCGGTGTCAATGACCGCTGAATCAAGCAATTGAATATTACTTGTCCAGTTGATCACATCAATATTTTCATTTTTCAATTCACGAACGATACCATGGATACGGCTTCCTTTCATTCCTACACAGGCGCCTACCGGGTCGATCCGGTCATCATAAGATTCAACAGCAACTTTAGCCCTTTCTCCCGGATCACGAACAATTTTTTTAATAACGATCAACCCATCAAAAATTTCAGGCACTTCTATCTCCAATAATTTAGCCAGAAACTCAGGCGCAGTGCGGGAAAGAATAATGACGGGATTATTATTTTTCATATCCACTTTTCTAACTACTGCGCGGATATTTTCTCCTTTTTTAAAATAATCCTGGGGTATTTGTTCACTTTTGGGTAAGATCAATTCATTTCCTTCTTCGTCCAGTAATAATATTTCCTTTTTCCAGACCTGGTACACTTCAGCGCTGATGATCTCACCGACTCTGTCACCATATTTTTGAGCCAGCACATTTTTCTTCAAATCACTGATACGGCTTGCCAGGGTTTGTTTAGCGGCCAGGATAGCCCGGCGGCCAAAATCATACAGGTCAATTTCCTGGAAAAGTTCTTCACCCACTTCAAAATCAGGTTCAATCTTGGTGGCTTCTGAATAAGGAACCTGTGACAAGCGGATCTTCAACCTGGCCATCTTCCACGATCATCCTGTGACGGATGATTTCCAGGTCACCTTTTTCAGCATTTACGATCACGTCAAAATTGTCATCACTGCCAAATTTTTTGCGAAGCAGGGTTTTGAATACATCTTCCACCACTTTCATCATCGTAGGACGGTCAATATTTTCAGCATCTTTAAACTCCTGGAACGCTTCGATAAGATTGATACTTGCCATAAAACACAGTTTTTGATAAGCTCGTGAACTTTAGTCAGGGTCTTGCTCAAAGCCACTGCTCACGCTTTTTTAAAATTTAATTTGAACTTTTGTTGTTTTTATTTGATCAAATGGAATGCGTGTGCTGCACCTTTTCTTTTTCTTTCCTTTTCCTTTTTCTTCTTCTACTTCAATCTGCTGAATCACCCACCTGCAATAAGGTTCCCTTCAATTTTTAACTCCATCCATCACGGATTACTTCCACCGCCCGGCCAATATTTTTAAGGTATTGGCGCCTTATTTTCAATGGTTCATCTAATCCCGGGGAAGATACTTCCAGTGAAAAATCACCACCCGGGAAAAAACTGCTTTCTTCTAAGATCTTTATACAATTTGCGGTTGTACTGGATCAGTCTTGTCTAAACTCACTCCATTATCAGCTATCCAGGAACACTTTTACATTATTGGTCGGATTTATCCTGATATCCACCAGGAAAATATCCGGCTCGGCCTCGATCAATGTCTTATCTTTTTGTTCCAGTCCCTGTATTTGTCCTTCTATGCTCATAGTGGATAAAAGAAGAAGGGAACGTCTTCGTTCCCTTCCAAATCATTTTCCGGTGCAAAAGTAAGGGAAATAAGATATTCTTTCCAAAACTTATCCAGAAGATAAAAAGGAGAGCACTGGTTTTTTTGAATCTTGTTTAATTGTTGGGGCCTTTCAACATTTTTAACTACTTAATCCCATGCCGCCGCAATGTATTTTGTAGTTTTGCGATGCTATGCTAAGAATGTTATTAATTGGATTGCTGATCTGGTTTCTTTATAACCTGGTCTTTCGTTTTATAATTCCCATTTATACTACGACCCGGGAAATGAAAAAAAAGTTTCGGGATATAAAGTCTGCCCACGACCAGATGAATAAGCAACAGGACTTTGCTGCCCAGGACCCATTCGCGGAAAAATCAAGCTCCAAAAAACCGAAAGAGGACTATATCGATTTTGAAGAAATCAAAGAGCCCAAATAAAAAAAGCATCTGCAAATTGCAAATGCTTTAATCCATGTGAACGGACCGGTATTACTATGCTCATTTAAATGTATAAATCCCGGCAAATTATACATCAATCAGATACTGCCAGATGTATATAGACAAATCCTGTGTGGACCCTGCAGGGCACGATCCTGCGACCCCCTGATTATGAGTCAGGTGCTCTAACCAGCTGAGCTAAGGGTCCAATAATTTTTGAAAGAACTTCAATAAAATCTTTATCGGACGGCAAAAGTAAGAAATAAAATAATTGCTTCGTTCTTAACCTATCTTTAACCGAAAGAAAAATATATTTGCGACTTAACCTGATTTATGAAGAAAATCGTATTGTTCTCTTTTAGTTGTTTGCTGATCAATTTTTTATTTGCACAAGACAGTACATTTAAAATGAAAAAAGAGACAATAGATCTTTCCGGCAGGGCTAACGATCATTTTATGGTACAGCTGGGTTATACAGGCTGGGCCGGAAAACCAGATTCCGTAAATACAAGTGGTCTTTCAAAAAGTTTTAATGTTTATTTCATGTTCGATTTCCCGTTTAAAACCAATCCGAAATTAAGCATGGCATTCGGACCGGGTATATCGTCTGATCACATCATATTTAAAAAAACATATGTGGGTATCAAAGACCCAACAGAAAGAATTCAATTTTCAGACCAGTCCGATACCAACCATTTTAAAAAGACAAAACTCAACACAACTTACCTTGAAGCGCCGGTAGAATTCAGGTATACCGCCAAGCCACTGAACAGTGATAAGAGTTTCAAATTTGCTATTGGGGCCAAAGTAGGCACCATGATCAATGCCCATACCCGCAATGTAGATTTCCAAAATAAAAGCGGCAACACACTTAACTCTTATACGATGAAAGAATCCAGCAAGCGGTTTTTTAACACTACGAGGCTGGTAGGAACGGCAAGAGTGGGAATGGGTCATTTCACCTTGTACGGCAGTTACCAGATCACTTCCCTGTTTAAGGAAGGCGTGGCTGCCGATATCAGGCCTTATTCAATTGGACTTACCATCAGTGGGCTTTAAAATCATCATTCCATCCGGGGATCCGGAACCAATAAAAAATTTACCAGGCGAATTACTTAAAAGTAAGTCGCTTTTTATTTTTTAATACGCAGGAAGGCCGGGCTGTATTTTTTACCTTTGCCCACCTCTTAAATGGGGAACCCTTTATCATTATGCTTGACAAGAAAAATATAATTGAAAACGAAGAGCCTGCCGTGTTGGTGGGTGTGATACAAAAAGACCAGACAGAACCGCAAGTACAGGAATACCTGGACGAGCTTGCTTTCCTGGCCGAAACGGCTGGTGCCCTATCGGTAAAGCGTTTTACTCAAAAATTGCAACATCCGGATAGCCGCACTTTTGTTGGTAAGGGAAAACTGGAAGAAATAAGAAATTACGTTCAGGGTAAAAATATCCGGATTGTCATATTTGATGATGAGCTGAGTGGTTCACAGATCACCAATATTGAAAAAGCACTGGATGTAAAAGTGATCGATCGATCCGATCTTATACTTGATATTTTTGCCAGTCGTGCTAAAACAGCCCAGGCTAAAACCCAGGTAGAGCTTGCGCAATACCAATATATTTTACCCCGGTTAAGAGGCATGTGGAAACACCTGGAACGATTAGGAGGTGGTATTGGAACAAGGGGTCCGGGTGAAACGGAAATAGAAACGGACAGGCGTATAGTAAGAGATAAGATATCCTTATTAAGAAAACGGCTGGCTGAAATAGACAAACAAGCTTTTACTCAGCGTAAAGACCGGGGTGAATTTATCCGTGTGGCATTGGTAGGCTATACCAATGTGGGAAAATCAACCATCATGAATTTGCTAAGCAAAAGAGATGTATTTGCTGAAAATAAATTATTTGCTACACTGGATACAACCACCAGCAAAGTGGTTTTTGAAAATACACCTTTCCTGCTAAGTGATACGGTTGGTTTTATCCGCAAACTACCCCACCACCTGGTGGAAAGTTTTAAAAGCACATTGGATGAAGTAAGGGAGGCTGATATATTATTGCATGTGGTGGATATATCACATCCCAATTACGAGGAACAAATCGGCGTGGTTAATAAAACCCTGCAGGAGCTGAATGTTTCGGAAAAACCGACAATCACCATTTTTAATAAAATGGACCTGTACGAAGAAAAGACTTTTGATTTGTGGCTTGAAGAAAATACAAAAGCAGAGATCCTGGAAGATCTTTATGACAGGTGGAGTCATGAAACCAATGGCAATGCCGTATTTGTAGCGGCAATAGAGAGAAGGAACCTGGAGAAGCTAAGACAAACCATACTTAATAAGGTAAAGGAAATGTATAAAGTGAGGTATCCGTACAGATCAGAATTTTTATATGACAGCATTCCGCCCGAAGAGGGGAAGTAGAATTTATTTCACATCACTCCAATTTTGAGAAAACAGGCATTTTGGCCTCTTTATACATCAGAAATACTGGAATTTATAATACACAAACAACAAAGCCACCGATTTGGTGGCTTTTGCTCCTGCTGCTGGACTTGAACCAGCGACCCTCTGATTAACAGTCAGATGCTCTAACCAACTGAGCTAAGCAGGAATATTCCGATTTTTCAATTGGGGCAGCAAAAATAGGGAAAATTCAATACCAGAAAAACAGAATGCTCATTTTAACCAGCTCAATATGCCGCCTCCTTCTTCCATCCCCACAAATACCCCGCTTTCCCTCATTTCCACCGGCCAGTTTTTAAGATAATATCCTTCACCACTTATATTGCGGCCATTTTTCATATCATATTTATAGCGGTGTACAGGACAAACTATATGCCCCAGGGCGTCAATATAGCCATCAGCCAGGATGCCCCCGGCATGAGGGCATTTAAAGGCAAAGGCAAAAACATTTTCTTTATGCTTACCGATACAGATCTTCTTTCCCTTTATTTCTATAACCGCAATATTATTAGAAGCGAAATGCAATTCGTCTGCATGATCGGCAATTTTATACCAGGTATATTTTTTATCGGCCATTTTTATTTGCTACGGATTTGTTTAAGATCGAAGATATGTTCTTCAGGCGGCAGAGCAGAAGCCTGTCTTTTTTAGCCCACCAATCGAAACCTTACTTGACCCTATTTCTTTAAAAACCTTTGCTCTTTCACGAAACCCCAGCCCGGGCACCTTAAATTTTTGCTTTAACCCATATGTCCTTTTTTGACGCCTTCTTGTCTTCAGCCACTTTTTTATTCGCAGCACCTTTGTATTGTCATCTACTTAATTTTTGATTACAATGGAAAAAAATATCGCCATTCTGATTGCAGATTTGTCAGGATACACTGCGCTTACAGAAACGCACGGTTCTATAGCTGCTGCAGATCTGATTGACAAGTACATCGGGATCGTTGAAAATTCCCTGGTGGGAGACAGCAGGCTCCATGAACGTACCGGTGATGAAATTATGGTGGTTTCCTCATCACCCGATTTCTTACTGGATACAGCGCTTATGATCGGGAAGAATACATTAAAGGAAGAAAATTTTCTCCAGGTACACGGAGGCCTTCATTATGGTAAAGTATTAATGAGAGCTAACCATTATTTTGGATCTGCCATCAATTTAACATCCAGGATCGCTGCCAAAGCAAATGCAGGAACCTACTGGTGCTCTGAAGAATATGTAAATGCATTATCGGCCCAATCAGAGTTTATATTAAAATCCAAAGGCAATCATCTTTTTAAAAATATCAGCAAGGAAAAACAAGTATTTGAGCTGTCCATTGAAGACAGAAAGACATTTTTTATCGACCCAGTTTGCCGGATGCTGATACTGGATACCCAAAAAGCAATCCCGCATACAAATGAACCCGGTATTTATTTTTGTTCTCCGCATTGTCTCAAAATGTATGATGCCGAAAAAGAAGATGTACAATTAAGGTTAATTAATGAATGGCTTTAAATGATCCGCCCCATTCTATTTATAATTTCCATACAATGCCCGAAGTGATTCTTGTAAAAAATATGGTTTGCCATCGCTGTATCCTGGCAGTTGAAGATGTTTTGACAAAAACTATCTGTTCCATTTACCAGGGTGATTACAGGCGAGATTCATTTGCCTGAAAAAATATCACAGCAACAAATTGAATTTTTAAGTGCCGGACTTTCCTCCATCGGGCTTGAACTGATTGATAACAGAATGAGCGGCATGATCGAAAAAATAAAACAACTGGTCATTAAGAAAGCCAGGAATGAGGTGGAGGAAAAGGAAATGAAAACAAAACTTTCTGTTTATCTCTCGCAGCATCTCCATCATGAATATACCTACCTCAGTCATTTTTTTTCTTCGGTAGAAGGACGCACCATTGAAAATTATTTTATCGAACAGCGGATTGAAAAAGTAAAAGAACTGCTTGTATATAAAGAAATGTCTTTATCACAAATTTCCTTTGAACTGGAGTATAGCAGCGTTGCCCACCTGTCTAACCAGTTCAAAAAAACTACCGGTCTTACTCCCTCTCATTTTAAAGAAGTTGGTTCTGCCAAACGCAAAATGCTTGACCAGGTATAACCCAAAATTGTGTAATCCTTTCACAAGATGATGTAACAATGATCCATTAGTCTGAATCTATTTTTGTTCTATCAAAAAATTAAAAACAAAAATTATGAAATCAGAATCAGTAATGGGTCAAACAACTCCCAAAGACAAACAAAAATGTAACAACCCGGGTTGCACATGCGAAAATTGCAACTGTGGTGACCATTGCACATGCAAAAATTGTAAGCCATAATAGTGCTTATCACTTTCTGAATAAGCCACCCGTCATTCAGGTGGCTTATTTAATCTTCCTAAAAAAATTAAAACTATAACTGCAATGCATCATTTGCCTGGTTAACCATTCCGGGGTTGAATAATATTGTCAACTAATTGCACCGATTCTATTCTCCCCGTTCAAACATTATTTCTTCCGGGATTGTCCGTTTTTGACAGCATACCGTCCTTAAAGGCTTTAATAGCCAGTATAATTTTACATCATCAAATAACAACCAAATAAATAAATTCAAAATGAAAAAGTTTCTTTTCGCAGCACAGGTTTTCGGGATCATGATGATGTTTCCCTTGTATGTTATTCTTGAAATGAACCATGGAACAGCCAGCCTGGATGAAAACAAAAATCATTCCCCTGATTAATGCAAGTACAGAAAAACCTTCCGTACTAATATCTGCTCATTCTGAAACAGGGGGTGAAAATTCCATACGAGTTCAGTATGTATGGGCCCAGCAACTCACATTAGAAAAATGAAATAATAAAAACGATAACCTAAAAAAAGAATACAATCAAATTAATAACTAAATAAAAATTTTATCATGAAGACGATTCTCTTAATTATTACCCTGGCCTTTTCCGTTGCAACAAATGCACAGGTTACACAGGTTTCCTTGCAGGCAAGCGGTTTAACCTGCAGCATGTGCAGCAACTCTATACATAAGGCATTAAAAACACTTGATTTTGTTCTGGAAGTAGATGCCGACATTAAGACCTACACTTTTGAAATATTTTTTAAACCAAATGCCGATGTTGATTTCGATATGATAAAGAAAAAGGTGGAAAATGCAGGTTTTACGGTTGCTGGGTTTGTCGCCACCATGCAATTCAATAATGTGCAGGTAATAAACAGACAGCCGGTAACAATTGAAGGCAGGACCTTTCATTTTGTCAATATAAAAGACCAGGAATTAAATGGTGCTAAGAAGGTTAAGATACTGGATAAGGGTTTTGTTTCGGCGAAGGAATACAAAAGAAATACTTATCCGGCCTTGTCTGCCCGGGCCTATTATGCAACTTTATAATCATCCGCCATATAAAATTTACAAAATGAAACTGCCATTATTTTTCGTCATCTTTCTTATCTCTATATCCTGCGGGGCCCAGGAATTATTTTCAGTAACGGAGCCGGCCAGTAACAGGCCCGCCGGAAGTATTGGTTTCCGCTTCGATCATTCAATTATGGATGAGATCAATTCCTCAAAAATTAACTATCACCTTATTCCGGAAATAATGATTGGCGTGTCAAAAAAACTTACAATACATGGCAATGTATTTTTCAGCAACCGGAACGAAAAATTCGAAAGCGAAGGTGGTAGTTTGTATGCCAAATACCGGTTTCTGAGTAATGATGCCATGCAAAGACATTTCCGCATGGCTGCTTTTGCAAGAGTAAGCCGGAATAACAGCGATATTCACCAGGAAGAAATTAATATGAACGGGCATAACAGTGGATTTGAGGCCGGCATAGTGGCAACCCAATTGCTGCGAAAAGTTGCTTTATCATCTTCCGTTTCCATATTAAAGGCTTCAGACAATGGGAATGGCAATAAATTTATCTACGGATCAAAAAACAGTAAGGCCCTCAATTATAGTTTTTCAATCGGGAAATTAATGTTGCCCAAAGAGTATAAAGATTACAGGCAAACAAATATTAACCTGATGGCGGAGTTTTTAACACAGGTCAATACGGGTTCCGGTAAATATTATATGGATATAGCGCCATCCGTACAAATGATATTTAATAGTCAGAGCAGGGTAGATATAGGCTACCGGGCTGAACTAAGCAGCACGATGATAAGAACCGCACCCAACGGATTTTTTATCCGGCTGGAATATAATTTTTTTAACGCTTTTAAAAAATGATCATGATCCCTTTAATCATCGGAATTTCCTCAGGTTTGCTCGTCATATTGATTATTGCTCTTTTGAAATTTTCAGACAAGCTAACAATTTACGGGCTCATACTTTCAGGAATCGGTTTCCTTTATGTGGGGTACACCTGGTCTGACACTGAGGCTTTAATCATAAACGGTGTACAAGCTATATTCTTCCTGTTCATTGCCTTCTTTGGAATCAAGAAGGGTCTGTACTTTTTAGCAGCGGGCTATTTTCTGCATGGAGGCTGGGACCTTGTATATGATCTGTTTTGGAATTCAGATTTAATTCCGCCGCATTATGATTGGTTTTGTATGTCCATTGACTTTACCATTGGCTTTTACCTGCTGTTCATCAAATACCGGGAGGTAAAAACAAGTTCTATTGTAATAAAAGAAAAAATAAAATTCAAATAAGCATCATGAAAAAAATGGCTTTTATCATTCCTCCCTCTGTTGAGTTGCTTGACCTTGCAGGTCCCGTACAGGTTTTCACTGAAGCTAAATTTTATGGCTTTGAAATAGCACTTGAATTTTATACTTACCAGGAAGAAACGAGCAGTACATCCGGGCTTGCATTTGGAAAAGTGATGAATTATAAAAATGCCGATATTAAAGGAAGGAGATTATCTTTTTATGCCGGGCATGGGTTTTGAATATGTGAGCAGTGCCGCCTTCCGGCGGCGAAAGGGAATTTTTTAAATGGATAAAAGAATGTGCCGCTAAAAAAGTATTTATCTGTTCTGTTTGTAATGGCGCTTTTGCTTTGGGTGAAGCCGGTTTGTTGAAGGATACCGAGTGCACCACACACTGGCGAAGAATTGAAGAACTGCAGGCAAGATTTCCTGATGCCAAAGTAATAACGGATATACTTTTTAAAAAGAGCAATAACGTATATACCAGTGCGGGAATCAGTGCCGGCATCGACCTGGCCCTTGCCATACTGGAAGAATTAAAAGGCGCTCTTTTTACACATAAGGTGGCCCGTGGGCTTGTGGTGTACCACCGGCGAAACCATAATCATACACAGCAAAGTATTTACCTTGATTACCGGAATCATATCAATCCAAAAATTCATGAAGTGCAGGATTACCTTATTGATCATCTTTCCGAAGAAAACTCGGTGGAAGACCTGGCATCCCATGTGGCCATGAGCCCCCGAAACCTGAGCCGGGTTTTTAAAGAAAAAACAGGATCTACCATATTGGAATATCTTACCCTGCTGCGGAAGGAATATGCCGGAACCATGCTTAATAACCCGGAATTCACCATTGAATATATCGCCTCCCAATGTGGCTTTAAAACCGCAAGGCAGTTGCAAAGGATTTTAAAGAAGTAGGGGAGGGAGTGAATATTCTCTTATTTCAGACATTTTAAAATATGATTTATCCGGACACTCATTCGGGATTTATGTCGGAATGATAAAGCACTTTATTTAAATTATTTCAATGGATTTTTATCCTCTTAATGCGATCAACTCAATTGTGTAGACAGTGTCGACACAATCCTGGCATCGGTGAATTGCTCGGCAAATTGCATCATTCGTCTTAAATTTCTCAGTTCAAAATTTCTGCCATATTGTGTTTCCAATTGTGCCGACAATGCCGGCACAATTCGTTTGCCATAATCAGCCTGTGTATATCAGTATTTCTTTTTTTGCTTTTGCCATGTTACATCCATTTATTCTAAGCCAGGGTGTGTGTCTTCACACACCTGTTTTATTACCGAAGACTGGTGCGTGGAGACACGCCCCAGGGCCTTCACTTGCTTTAGGAACACACGCCATGGCCGAGGAATATCTTACCCTGCTGCGGAAGGAATATGCCAGCACCATGCTTAATAACCCGGAATTCACTATTGAATATATCGCATCCCAATGTGGGTTTAAGACCGCAAGGCAGTTGCAGAGGATTTTAAAAAAGTAGACAAGCTCACCTGCCTGCGGCAGATGAGCTTGCAGAAGACTTGTTCTGAAAGAAAGGCGCATCAGGCCATCTCGTGCTGCTTTACTTTTTCTTTTACCTGGTAATTTCCTGGTGTAGGGCCAAAAGATCTCACCACCCTGTTCCACGAATTAATTTGTGCAATCGCTAATGTGAGGTATGCTATCTCCTGTTTAGAAAAATGCTTTGCCAGCTCATCATGAATATGATCGCTGTTTTCGTCTGCCGGCAACCTTGTTAACGTTTCTGCAAAAGCAAGTGCAGCCTGTTCTTTAGGAGTATAATAATTTGTTTCTCTCCAGGCCGGCAGAGAATAAATCCTTTTTTCGGTTTCACCGTCCTGTATAGCCTCCTTATAATGCATGTCGAGGCAGTAAGCACAACTGTTTATTTGCGAAGCCCTGATTTTTAATAAATGCAGCAATTTTTTATCAAGTCCGCATTTGGCAACATATTCTTCAATGTTCAACAATAGCTGATACATGCCCTTGGGGGCTTCATTAAGCGTTATTCTTTCCATGATTTAAAAAAATTTGATTCACTATAAAAACAAACAAGTGCTGTCAAACGTGACAACTTTCAGGATATTTTTTCAAGTGATTGCAGCTTATCCGGATTACGTATAAAATAAATGTGTGAGACATATCCGTTTTCAAAATCAAACACCTGGCAAGCCGATAACTTATTCCTTTTAAAATATAAGAGTGCCGGCCGGTGGTTGACCATAGTTTTTTCAATTCGTGTATCCTTGCCACTATAAAATTTATGATATACACCCATCATATATTTTATTACATGTGGCCTGCCATAAACAGGCTGAGTTGCCGCCGTTGCCTTTCCACCACCGTCAGACAAGAGCCATTACATCGTTTTTCAATAAACGTTCCAACTGCTTAGTATCTGCTTTGGAAATAACTTCTACATATTTATCCAGGTAACAATCGGGGATTTTTTTATTGTTCGTGCTACCGGGTTCTTTTAATTGCTGCAAGGCACGGCTGAATATTTTCCTGGAATTTTCTTCCGTCAAATCAAGTACGGCTGCAATTTCTTTGTGATCATAATCAAATGCCTCTTTTAAAATAAAAACAGCCCGTTGTTTTGTGTTGAGTTTTTCAAGAAGCACCATCAGGGAGTAGGAAAGAATTTCTTTTCGGTTGATTGCCGTGTCTGCTCTTTCAGTTGCCACCGGTTCGGGCAGCCATTCGCCCGGGTATTGCTGTATTAATTTTTGCTGTCTTTTTTTGCGATTAATGGAGCTGTTGATTACGGTACGAATTAAATATGCTTTTTTATTTTCAATGTTGCCCAGGTCTGTATCCAATATTTTCAGGTAGGCATCCTGCACTACATCTTTAGCCTCTTCGTAAGAGCCTAATATATTATAAGCATAGCTAATCAGTAAATTTCTTGTGTCTTCCATGGGTAATCCTGCCAGGAATACAAAAACCATTCCCGGCTTAGAAAGGATTTTTTATGGATATAGTTGGAAGAAGAAATCCCTAAGCTTAGGGGTGTGTATTCACACATGATGTATTTCCGAAGACTGGTGCGTGGAGACAGGCCCCAGGGCTTTCTCTTGCTTTACGGACACACGCCAAGGCGGAGAAGATAACTTCTTAAAATTAATTATCATTCAGGCCAAAGGAATTGGTTCCTAACTTTGTCTTGAAAAGAATTTCTTTTTTGATAGCCTCATCAGGTGTAACAGTACGGGGCAATAACATCAGTATCGAAAACCTGAAATTATTGCCATGCATAGCATCATTGGCAATCAGTTCTTTTAATAACCTGTTGTTCCCATGCCCGTTTGTTAACACATAATTTCGCCAGCGACCCCATATCCCGTCTTCCCCGTATGCTGATCCTATATATAATTTACCTGTACTAGAATCATTAATTAAGTACACACCCTTAACTACAGACAGCATTCTTTTCCAATCAGGATATTGATTATTTACAATTTCTCTTAGTTCAGAAAAAGTTAGAATAAAATTCTGAATAATCTGTGAACTGTTGATAATGAAGGCCAGGGTGTATTTCAATCACCTCCATTTCATTTTTTATCAACTGATGCCACGAGATAGGGTTTATCCATTTTATGAGCACTCTTTCTTTCAGGTCTTCAAAACCTCCCACCTCTTTCATTTCATATTTAAACCGAACGCCAGGAAACAAATCTATAGAAGGCTCGTCATAAACTGTCTTGCCAATTATTTTAAACACCCCGATAAAACGAGACAGTGTACCCTTCTTCGTTCCTTCACCAATAAATGAAACGATAAAATTTACATCTCTAAAAATATCTCTTCCTTGCCTGGCCTGGTAATTCAAAAATTTTTCAGGTTCATTGCAATACCAGTCATACAAATCAGGTTGTCCGGGATCCATATGCCGTACCAGTTTAACTTTTGAATTTCTGTTAAGCCCCCTGTTATAAAGTAATTCCTGTATTGTTATCATGCTATGTTGATTTCAGTGGAGAAAGATAATAATAAGCAGAAAGCTTTTTATAATTATTAACAAGAGTTTTATTTACGACGAGTCCATTTCAGGAGACTCGTATGGGAAGAAAATGATGTAACGGTGGCACATGAACTCCTACGTTTCGCTTCGGATGCTGCCAAACAAGTGTATAATTCAAGCGCTTTAACCCTCCTCAAAAAAATCACTATCGATATCTTTAATCTCAAAATTATTTTTTACCTGCACTCCTACATTGTGAGTGATTGCCAGGTCGGTAAGCCTTTTGCCATCAATTAAAATTATTCTATTGTGAGGATTCATTTGTGCGGCGGTTATTGCATCAGGGGTAAATTCGGAAGTCGAAATAAAAACGCCTTTATTCGTTCCTCTTAAGCTGAGAGAACCAATGAAGTCTCTCACTTCCTTTGAACTCACTTTAGTCTCCTTCCATCGTTTGGCTTGTACGTATATTCTCTCAATACCTAATTTATCCTGGTAAATTATTCCATCAATCCCAAAATCGCCAGATTCACCGGTGACCTCGAAGTTTTTTGCCTCAACACCGCCATAGCCCATATTACTAAGCAAATGCAAAACAAACTCTTCAAAAAAGGATGCTGTCTTAGACTTTATAAGATCTAATAAATCTGTCTGTAATTTCAAATGCAATCTACCCAGTGTAATTCCAATAATTTCGTCTGGAGTAGTCTGCTCGGATTCTGGTTGAACTGCCGGTGCTGTTGTATTTGCCTCATCCTTTGAGGTAAATCTGCTCTGCCACTCTTGAAATGGTTTCAGCGTTTTTAAGTAGGCTATATTTATATGGGTTAGTCCACGGGTCAATACTTCCTTACCCAAATCAGTTATTTGATATACTCCCCTTTGAGGATAAACCACTAATCCGGAGTTTTTCAAATAGCTTACGCTCCATGCTATCCTGTTTTTAAATAGACCCATAACACCACTAGGCACCTTTATTTTTAAATCCTCTTCTGACAAGTTGTAAAACTTAGCCATATCAGCATGCAATTCTTTCGAAGGTCGCGGGTTGCCATCTTGTAGATAGGAAAGAATAGGAAGCATCGTTTTTTGAAATTCTGGAATTTGTTCGTTTGCCATAATGTCTACTAACTATGAGGTATATTACTTGTTTTAATAAACCGGGTTCAAATAAAATTATTGCCAATATTGTTTAGGACAATTCTTCTTTTAGCTTTTCACGTTATTGATATGTTCTAAGGCTACTGAATGCCATGCCGCATCAATCTCCATTTTCCTATCTATAATTTTTTCGTAAGCTGCATGAACTGTTCTGAAATACTGTGTTTCTTTTTTATCAGTCTCCATATTGTAATTTAATTTTTCACATTCAACGAAACAATTATCGCCCTGAAACTCTCCAACCCCGCCTCTAAATTCTCAATGATTTCTGCTGCTAAAATATCCGGATCTGGTAAATTATCTAAATTTGCCAAAGAATTATCTTTCAGCCAGGTGATATCCAATGAGGTCTTATCCCTTGCAATAATGTCATCATAGTCAAACTTTCTCCAGCAACCTTCTGGATTAGATTCCGACCATGTTTCTTTTCTTTTATGCCTGTTTTTTGGATTGTAGCAAGTAATGAAATCACGAAGGCTTTCAACGTTCAAGGGATTCTTTTTTAGGGTATGATGAACATTAGTTCTGTAATCATAGACCCAAATCTCTTTTGTAGCTGCAACTTTACTGGCAGGTTTACCATCAAAGAAAAGAACGTTGGCTTTTACACCATTCGCATAAAAAATACCTGTTGGCAGTCTTAAGATGGTATGTAAATCAAATTTTTGTAAAAGTGATTGTCTAACTTTTTCACCAACTCCACCTTCGAACAGAACGTTGTCGGGTAGCACAACAGCAGCCTTACCCGTTATCTTTAACATGGTCATAATATGCTGCAAAAAATTCAATTGTTTATTACTTGTAGTAACAACAAAATCCTGACGATTAATATATAAATCTTCTTTTTCCTCCTCACCTTCTTCATTTGTGATAGTCGTACTGCTTTTTTTTCCGAAAGGTGGATTGGCTAACACATAATCATAGGCAACACCTGACCCTGAAATCAAGGCATCCTGTGCTGAGATAAAATTAGGTGCATTAATATCTCCGATGCCATGCAGAAAAAGATTCATTAGACAAAGCCTTCTTGTATTAGCCACAATCTCATTACCGAAGAAGGTGTTTGATTTCAGAAATTCTCTTTTGATCCTATCTAAATCCTGACTGGCTACAAAATCATAAGCACCTAAAAAGAAACCGCCTGTTCCGCAAGCTGGGTCGGCTATGGTTTTCTTCGGTTCGGGCGAACACATTCCACCATTGCACTTATCAATTCTCTTGGTGTAAAATACTGACCTGCACCACTTTTGGTATCTTCTGCGTTCTTTTTCAGGATGCCCTCATAAATATCACCTTTGTCTTTTACGCCCATGCCAACCCAGTTTTCAGCATCGATCAACTGAATGAGTTTATACAGTTTAGCCGGGTCTTGAATTTTGTTTTGGCTCTTGGTGAATATCTGGCCGAGAATTCCTTTTTCCTTTCCCGAGTGAACGAAGTATTTTATTGTAATGACGCTCCAATTCATCACCGCTTTTTTCGGTAAGCGATTCCCAATTCATTTCCGCAGGGATGTTAATATCCTTCCGCTTGTGGGGTGGTTTTGAATATTCATCAGCCATTTTAAGAAACAGTAAATAAGTCAACTGCTCCAAATAATCTCCATAACTCACGCCATCATCACGAAGGGTGTTACAGAAATTCCAAATCTTTTGAACTATTGTGCTTGACATATTTTCTATTTTGATATTACTTCTAATAAATCCTCGAGCCATACATAATCCTTTTTCTTATGTCTGACATAAGAATGAACAACAGATGGGTATGGCTTTTCAGCTCTTGACATCAGAAAAATTCTTTCATAACATTGGTCAATATATATTTCCCGTTGCTTTTGTGGTATGTGTTTATTTTTCCAATAATTGTGAGCTAATTCGATTTCATTTTTACAATTTTCCCATATCTGCCTTCTTGCAATTACTACAGGGGTATGGTTCAAACCATAAAAATATATGGAAAGCGAAGCTCTGTTAAAATTGAAACCATCATTAATTTCATCAGCATTTTCAATTGCATCTCCGTTGGAGTCAAAAGAAATGTATTTAGTGTCTCTTGGGTTAATTGGGTCAAGCAAATAAGTTGTCTCGCACCCGCAGTGATTATCATACGGGACTGCAACTGCGCCACCATTTGAAAAATCCAACGGAAAGAAATTTCCTTTTCCATATGGTTTACCATCTATTTGAAATCGGTCTCTTCTGACTTTGTTTACAAGCGTTCCTGCTAAACGAAAATTTTTCCAATGGTAAGAAAGCCACCAATAACCATCACTTCTTATAGTTTTCCCATCTTCTGCTTTTGATTTTAATTTGGGACGATAGTGTTCAATTTCCCACTCACTGGAGTTGGCAGGAGATTCTGAATACCAACATTTGCCATGTGATAACTTAGATAATGCGGGATAAAGTTTTGCCCAATGATTATGACTATTTAAATATTTTTTCCTGGCAGAATGTGACATCACTTTCAATTTTGTAAGATGGTTTTCTGCTTCCACTTCCCATTTAACAAAAGAACCTTTTCCGTTAATTGCATCAAAGGCCATTACTAAGTCACTAATATTAATTGGCCTCATTTGAAAAATGTTGTTTTGTTAATTTCTCAATAATGGTTTTACTTAGTTTGCTTAGTTCCAATTCTTCTTCCTTCGAAAACTCCACCTTTTGAAACATTGGATTTTCTGAAATCGCTTCTAAGTATTTATCATACCATGGGTCAAATGTTGAATCATTGAACCCTGATTCAGATATTTCTTTCTCAATTCTGTTGAATTCATCAAGTTCATCTTGATTGTTTTCTTTTTTTTCAATTTTGAATTGTAAATACCTTTTTCTATTCAATTTTAATTGCAAGTATTTACTTAAAACTGAAGGCAACCCAAATAACTCACTTCTTAGGATACCAATTATATCCATAGCTCTTGGGTCAACATGAGGTTCCTCAATTTCCAATTTCCCATCTTGGTTCGTTCTGAATATTCGTACCTCTTCTTTTTTTAAACTTCCAATAACCAAAGGGTCATGAGTATTCAAAATGATTTGAGTTGATTTTGGTCGTTGAACTACTTTGTCTAAGAACTCAAGATAACGCCATTTCCAAATTGGATTTAAATGCGTGTCTGGCTCATCGAGTAAAATCAATGAATCTTCATCTTTAGTAAATTTCAGTAGGCCCAATACTGTAAGCAATTGCTGTTCGCCTTCACTCAGTTCTTTGAATGTGATGCTTCCATCAACATTTTTTTTCTTTACCTTAATACGAACTTCAGAAATCATTTTGGATATATAAGTGCTCTCTAATGCTTTAAATAGCTCAGTATTGCTCTTATAGGTTTCTGCCAATTCCTTTAGGTCGTCCTTCCCTTTAATAAAAAGATATAGCCTGTCCTGTGAATCGTAATCATTAAAGTCTACTCTTATATTTTCAGCATTATAAACTGGTGCTAATACATATTTCCATAGCAAGTCAAGGAATTTTCTCACATAACCTTTTGCACCCCAGAATATATCCTCCTCGTTATCCTTCCTACTTTTAGCCCATGTTGGTTTTTTTAAAACAAATAAAATGGATTCAATATCCTGAATATTCAGCACTTCATTCAAAAATAGAATGCTTTCCTTTTCTTCATCTTCATGCGTAAAGTAAGCCAGCAAAACAAAGTAGGAATGAACTAACTGCACATAAAAGAGCTTCCGCAACGAATCAAGTTCATCTTCTTTAAAGTCATCACTTATAATTTTTTAATAAAACTTATTCTGATGATCCCAAAAGTGTTCCTTGAGCTTGTTGCTCAATCCGGAATAGTACGTAAAGACATACTTTGGTTGGTATTTTCGCTTTTCATTCGACTGAAAAGAATATTTAAGACTCTTACTTTTCTTCGTTTGCCAAAATCGTATAGCTATGCTCTTTTAACGGAACATCAACTCTGCGTGCGCCAATGAAATAAACAATATTGTAATCGAATAAGGTTGTTTGCCTTTTAGTTTCCGTACTGAGATCGAGATATTTGAATATAAGAATCAAGGCTTCCAAGAAGTTCGATTTACCTGTGGCATTTTGGCCAAGCAATACAGTTTTCATTTCCTTTTCATCAAGGTCAATGTTAAACTCTTTTAAGTTCTTATAGTCTTCTATGTAAACCTGATCTATTCTCATTTTAAATCCGCCAATTTTAAGACTGATTCTTTGCCTTTTCGAGGCAGCTCAATAATTTCACCATATTCAATGTGCTTTTTCAATGAAGCATAAAAGCCCTCAATATCATCTTTGTGAGTTGATGACTGCCAAAGTGTTTTAGCCGAAACCGGTTCTTTACTTTCTTTGAGTATTTCTATGATGCGTTTTAATTCTTCTGCCATCTTTTTTGTTTTTATATAAAGTGGTTTCTCAATCTTTTTTCTTTCCTTTTCTGCTTTCAAATATTCTTCTCGTTCTTTTTTGATTCTCTCCAGCAATACACTTGCAGGTTCATCTGTTGGGTCCTGCTCAACCAATTTTCCTTCAAAGGCTTTTTGAAGTAAACTCTTTTTTAGAACTTCCACCTCTTTTAAACTTTGAGCTGAGATATTTTCAATATTATCACAATGGCTAAATTTAGCTTCAATTGATTCTACAATTTTATATTGAAGATTTATGTCCTTGGGTATTGGAATATTTATGTCTCTTAGATTTCCTAATGGGATAAATTTCTGGGTTGTTCCTTTTAATAGTTTTCTTTCCTGCATTTGTTTTTCAAAAACAGTTGATTCAAGAAAGTATTTTAAATATTTAGGATGAATTATGGATTCATTCTTTTTAAACAATCCAACATTTTTAATTGAGAAATTGGGTTCGCCAACAACTACTACAGGATTTCCTATTGTTCCGATCATTGCAAACAAAACATCACCTGCATCTACTTTAGACCTTTTTGAGATATTTTCATGGTCAATAGATGATATGAATTTTATGTCATTAAAATCAATTTTACCATTCTTGAATTTTTAGATGTGATAAGAGCAAATCCACTTTTTTCAACATACTTAGGCGTATCATGAGTTCCGTCTCTAACATCTAATACTGTTCCAGTTCTAATAATTTCCCACTCACCATTTCCCACTTCACCTTCGGTCAACTTCCCCTCAAAAGCATGTTTCAAAATTGATTGTCTGTAAACCTTCAATTGCTCTAACGAAGTCAGCAATTGCTCTTTGCCTTTTTCCAGTTCGCTTAATAGTTCATCCAGTTTTTCTATAATGCGGTTTTGTTCTTTGATTGGGGCAAGTGGAATTTCAATGTCTCTTACAATTGTAAGATTTACCCGTGCTCTTGTAGTGCCTTTAGTTATTCTTTTAAACTGGTCCTGAATAATTTTGCTATTAATGGCATAAACTAAGTAATCAGTATTTACAATAATGTCACTCGGTCTTACTCGCATAAGGTCAGCTACAATTATTCCAGATGGATATTTTGCAGGAACTTTACAACAAAGACCAAGTGGCTCGCCAAGTTTTGTAATAATAATATCACCAAACTTGAATGAGTGTCTTTTTATTTGTTCCGCCTTTTGTGGTGTTACAAACTGAATATTCTTATCTAGGAAATAACCTGCCTTGATATTTTGTATTCTGAAAACAGGAACGCCTTCATCTCTATACTCGTTAGCTTTTAGATTAGACCCAAAAGGACCATCAACAAAATCGCTTTTAGGGTCAATCACCATATCACTCAGTTTGGCAATTATCCAGTTATTTGGTAAATCTATGTTTGTTAATTCTGTCATCTTAAGCCGCTAAAGCCTCATTTAATTCGTTAATAATTTCATCAGTTTGTTCTCCAAACAGGTTCCACATTTTGGTCAAACCTCCATTTGCAATAAAGGGGCTCAGGTCAAAGTCATCACGGTCAATATGGAAACTGTTGGCTACATAATCTTTAATCATGCGTAGCCATTGCATTTGTTCTTCGGTAAACTTTAATGTTCCGGCTTGTTTTCGAAATACCCAATCCCGAAAGTTTTTGTCCACCGTTTTGTCAAAGGCAGTAAGGTTGGCATCAATGCCACTTACTTTGCGTATCAACGAAACCAAGGCAATCAATTCATTTTTAGGTGAGCCGTTACTTTGTCCTAATTGCTCATAGGCACGCCATACATGCAAAGGAGCCAACAAAGGTTTTTCGGTTTTAAGCAACTCATACACATCTTTAATCATTTTGTAAGTCAATTCTCTTCTGCGGTATGGCTGGCTGTAAAAAATCTGCAAGGCAGTAATTTCATCTTTGTGGCTTTCAATCCAGGCGGTAAAGGCTTGTATTAATGTTTGTGCCTTCTCGGTATTGTCTTTATCCCATCCCACATTCAATAAAGTGTCGGGGTTAATATGGTCAATTACCTGTGCATGGGCTTTTCTCACATTTTCAATGTAGGTATTCAGTTCACCATTGAACACAGCAGCGGCTTTGTCTTGTAAAGTAGAAACCTGTTCCTTGTATTTCTCCTCTTTCAGCACCGGAGATTCACCTGCATATTGTGTTTCTACCTTGTAGCGGATTTCTTCTAGCGTATCAGGATTGTAAGCATTCAACAGTTCTTTAACCACTTGCGAAATGGTTTTGCCATCTGCTTTTTCCTGAAAGGTCGATTTCTCTTTTTCGGTTACTTGTTTTTCTAATCGGGCTAATCTGCCTGCCAATGATGTAAACAAATCTTCATCTCTTGCACCCACCGCAATAGCACCCAACAAGTCTTTCAAAGGCACACCGGGTTTTTTCTCCAAAGGTCGGCTATCGGTTTTCAAACTCTTTCTTACACCAATAGCATCAACAATTACAAAATGGTCTTTGGTAAACTTAGCAGTGGGCGTTACTTTTTTCAGAGCATCCAAATCAATAGTTCGGGTTCCACGTCCTTTCATTTGCTCAAAGTAGTTGCGGCTTTTCACATCCCGCATAAAGAGCAAACATTCCAAAGGTTTTACATCAGTACCTGTGGCAATCATATCAACTGTTACTGCAATTCGTGGCAAATAATCATTTCTGAATTGAGCCAAAGTGCTTTTTGGGTCTTGGCCTTTTTCAATGATATTTCCATTTTCATCTTTCTTATCATTATTACTTCCGTATTCACAGAACTTATTTTCCTCTCCAAATTCTTCACGCACTATCTGTATAATGTCGTCAGCATGTGAATCAGTCTTTGCAAAAATCAACGTCTTGGGAACTTCATACACGCCGTTCTCATCAAATCGATCAGGAAGCATATCGGGCAAATGCTCTTTAAAGGTTTTGATGATTAAGCGAATCTGATTGGGATTCACCACATCCTCATCCAGTTGTTTATTGGAATAAGCTTTGTCTTCATCCAACTGTTCCCATCGTTTTCGTCTGCTAAGTTTCTCACGATGGTCAACATATTCACCTTTCCATATTACACTACCTTTTTTAGAAATTTCAGTTTCAATAGTGTACACATTGAAACCTACATTTACGCCATCAGCAACCGCTTGTTCGTGGGTGTATTCACTCACCACATTTTGATTAAAGAAACCAAAAGTTCTGTTATCAGGAGTTGCAGTTAAACCAATCGGAGAGCTATCGAAATAATCCAATACCTGTTTCCATAAATTGTAAATGCTACGGTGGCATTCATCAATAACTACAAAGTCGAAAAACTCAATCGGTACTTTTTCATTGTATGCCACTGGAATCGCTTCCCGTTTTTCCCATTTGATTTCTCCGGGATTTGTCTCTTCTGCCGATTCGTCTAATTCTTCACCTTTCAATATTGAATAGAAACGTTGAATGGTTGAAATATAAACCTGACTGTTATTGGGAACAAAAGAAGACTTAAGCCGGCTTACGCCATAAAGTTCTGTGAACTTTCGATTATCGTCATTCGGCACAATAAGCCATAAATTCCTGTTCTGCCTGTTCGCCAAGGTTTTTGTGTATCCACCAAAAACAAAACTCTTTTTGCCTTTGCAAATTTCAGTAAGCGATAAATGAAGGTAATGGCCGTAAATGTTTTTCCAGAACCGGTTGCCATTTGAATCAATGCCTTTGGCCTGTTCTCTTTGAATGAAGTTTCAAGCTTTGTGATTGCATTTATTTGGCAATCTCTTAAACCTTCTTCAAGGAGTTGCGGCAAGTCAAAAAATCTTGCTCTTAAAGTTTTGTCTTCTTTAATCCACCTGGCAAATGTCTCCGGTCGGTGGAAAGTAAAAACATTTCGTGAACGTGGTTTCGGATCACGATAGTCTGTAAAACGTGTTATTTCTCCAGTACTTTCATACACAAATGGGAGTGGATCGTTATCCAGATATTTTAGTTTGGAGGAAGCATAGTCTATAGATTGGTTTTCTACCTCTGTAACCAAATTTATTCCAGCCTCTTTCTTTTTAGCTTCAATTACTCCAACTGGTTTCTTGTCAACAAACAATACATAGTCAGCGGGACCAACATTTGTCTGGTATTCTCTAATTGTAACGCCTTGTCCAGCACCAAGGTTGATTTTTGACTTATCCTGAATTATCCAACCACTGTTAAGCAGCAGTTTGTCTATTTGATCTCGTGCCTTTTGTTCAGGACTTTGATTCGTCATTTAATTTTTATAATATTTCAGATGGTTAAAATAAGAAAAATTCCCATTTTTAAAATTCATCCTGAGTTTGTAGCCATGCCAAATCGAAATTTTTGTAAAGTTTGGTTTACGAGACGATTGGTACCTTTTGTAAATGTACTAATGTGGAGTGGCCTTTTAGTTTGTAACTGAATTTTGGGATAAAGAGATTTGGACAATTGAGGGTCGGCCATAATATACTTTGTCATGAAAAAGCTAGGAGTTAGAATCGTAAGCACTATAAGCTCACTTAATCTTCGAAAACCCCAGCGGCTTCAAAAAAACCGACTGCACCGAATCCACAATTTTCCCGTTCTTTTCTGATTCCGCTTTTGCTTTTATCCATTTGGGATCAGCTCTGAATTCGGTCCATGCTTTCTTTCCGGCTTCTTCATTTGGATAGGCAAGCATATATACCAGGTCAGGTTGTTTGCCTTCGTCTTCCACGCTGGTCCAGTAAGCGATATTCTGCATGCCATGCTTTTCAAAAAGTTTACGGGTATGTTTTTTAAACCGGGTTAATAGATTATCCAGCTGCCCGGGCAAACAATGATAGGTGCGGAGTTCGAAACTCCGGTCCGTGCCTGTGGTTGATGGCCGGATAGCCGGTGAAATGGCGGCCGCATTCATAAATACAGATTTTACTTTCGCTACAATTTTCCCGTTCTGCTTCTGATTTGCTGGCTACTTCCTTCCACTCCGGGTCAGCGCCAAATGCTTTCCAGGATGGGGAGCATTTCAAATTGTCGCATTCTTAAACCCACCCCATTTAAAATGTTTTTATTCTAAACCGCCTCAGCCCCTCCGTCGGAGGGGATATGGAGCCTGCCTGTTGTAGATTAAAAAAACCACGCCCTGCGACAATTTGAAATGCACCCCCACGATGCTATTCTTGCTGCCTTAATTTGAAAAGTGTAGTAATAGGGTCAGTATGCAGATTAGATTCTGCAGCCATCACTATGTTAAATAGAATGGGAAACTCTTTTTGAAGAAATATGAAATTAGTTTGGCTCAATCTCTTAATACAGTTTAATCAGTAAATATATTTTTAAAGAAAGTAATTCTTTATGGCTGTTTGTCCTGTTTTTTTAATCTATCCATCAAAATAGTCATCCTTTTAATCAACTCTTTGAAAGATGGCGCATCTCCATAAATCATATTTGTTCGCATCACTTTGTAATCAGCTTCCCATTCTCCCATTATATTTTCGGGAGGTATTAAATTAATCGTTTGTGGTTTATGCAAAGTATAATCCAATCCTCTGATGGGTGTAAACTTTCTTCTATGGCCCGCAATAGTTTCAAACAGCTCTTTATCCTTTATAGCATTGATGCCATAGCCGGTATCCATCAATCGGTGCAGATCATATAAATGCCGTGACATCCTGCCTGGTTTTGACTTTTCAGGTTTTTTTAAAAATTCTTCGTGCAGTAGCATTATCTTTTCCAGAAACGTTCTTTCAGGAACAACAGAGGGCACCTGAAAAGACAAACCTGTAAATTCTTGTTGCGGATAGGCCTCGTCAATCAATGATTGAACAGACCTTGGCGTGTGCGGCTCAATCAAAGAGCGGGAACCGACCTCAATCAAAACCCGGTCTGGCAAGTAACCTTCATTACCGACTAATGGTTGATATAGCAACTCCAGCGTTTGGGGATCCGTATCGGTACTTTTAACCTCCCTGGCTATCAGTGTAAACGTACCGGGTTCGGCACCCAATGTGTGCAACTTATTTTCCAGTTGTATTTTAAGTTCCGTGGTAACGTATGCACAGGAAACCTTTCGAAGCTTATCTAATTGATTTTTGCCTAAATCTCCTTTGAATCCAAAATAAATCCTGTCAATTGCGAGATCAATATCCTCCGAAAACCGTTCTATCTGCTTCCAGGCTTTGCTTAATGATGTACCTCCTTTAAATACCATGTGCTCACTTATGGGCAGATCAAACAGGGCTTTCAATATAATCGTTACCCACAAATCCTTTTCAACTGCCTGTGGAGGCAATCCCAATAGATTAGCTGTCTGCGTAATAATAGCTAATTTTCTTTCGTCAGCCTGGGCAAACCATTTATTCATACAAGCTTCTTCCTCCAACATGCTTTTAATTAGTTTCTGAATCCATGCCGGAGCTAAACGAGTATCTTCCAAAATGATTTTTTTCGACCGCTTTTGCAAAATGATTTTTAATTTATTGATTACTTCCGAAGTAACATTTCCCTGGCCGGTCGCCTGCAGTGCAGCTATTACCAATCCTGCTATTTCGTCTTTTACTGCCAGCATTTTGGGAGCTGTTTTACGAAAGGCTATGGTACGCTTACCTACTTTAATGGTTCGGGGTGCTCCATCGGTTAAATAAACCGCTTTGAGTGGCACCTGTGCAGAAAGGCCAAGACGATTTAATGCTTGTACACCAGTTGGAATGATCCGGGCTTTATCCCTGCGTGCAATAGCTGCAGCAATTTCCTCTATGGGCGGATATAGAACACCCAGTACATCATCTTTTTCAGGGTATAGGTATATGCCTTGTGCCAGCCTTATAATTTTGCCTTCTTTTGTGAGCCGGGAAAGCGCCTGCCGGATTGCTTCATCACCTCCCAAATCCATAAAATCAGATGGAAATACAATTTTTCCTTTAGAAACAGCCCTTAATTTGTTTAGTATTTCTTCCTGTACAGAAGGCATAAAACTGTCAATTTGTCACAATTTTAGAACAAATTTGTGACAAGAGCCAAGATAGTTTTAGCAATCATTTTTAGAGTATACCCATGTTTAAGGAAAAGGCCAGGCCTCAGCTTATAAATCAGTTAATCTTTCAATAACCTGGTTTGAAGTTTCGATGTCGGGGAAGCCAGAGCCGCCAAATTGGTGGATTTGTTGTTTGTGTGATCTTATTACTTAATCTTCGAAAACCCCAGCGGCTTCAAAAAAACCGACTGCACCGAATCCACAATTTTCCCGTTCTTTTCTGATTCTGCTTTTGCTTTTATCCATTTGGGATCATTTCTGAATTCGGTCCATGCTTTTTTTCCGGCTTCTTCATTTGGATAGGCAAGCATATATACCAGGGCAGGTTGTTTGCCTGCGTCTTCCACGCTGGTCCAGTAAGCGATATTCTGCATGCCATGCTTTTCAAAAAGTTTGCGGGTATGTTTTTTAAACCGGGTCAATAAATTATCCAGCTGCCCGGGCAAACAATGATAGGTGCGGAGTTCGAAACTCCGGTCCGTGCCTGTGGCTGATGGCCTGATAGCCGGTGAAATGGCCGCCGCATTCATAAATACAGATTTTACTTTCGCTACAATTTTCCCGTTCGCTTCTGATTTACTGGCTACTTCCTTCCACTCCGGGTCAGCGCCAAACGCTTTCCACGATGCTTCCCTGGCTGCCTTATCCGGGTAGGCCAGCACATAATACAGGGCATTCTCTTTGTTATCGGTCGGCAGCCAGTAACCGATATTTTCCATACCGTGTTTTTCAAAGATGCGGGTGGTGTGGTCGGTGAACCGGGTAATTAAATTATCCAGTTTGCCGGGATGGCAATAATAGATCCGTAGTTCGTAATAACGGGTGTCTTTCTTTTTTGTAAAAGAAACCAGGCTGAGGGATAACAGGATAATGGCGGTGAGTAATAATTTCATTTATGTTTTTTTCTTTATTAAAAAATCTTAAGTAGAGTAATTGGTAATTTATAACAACTTTTTACTTTTTTGCCTTAACGCAAAAAAGATTCTGTGTTAATTACCAAATTTAGAGTCTATTCTTTTAATTTTGATTTGAAGGCGGCATAAGCTAGCCTGTAAAGGGTTGCAGTCTATTTATTTTGACGGCAGCCCTTTTTAAGTTTATGCTGCTTCCATTATTTTCTCACCAGTTTGTTCTTCGTTCGTCCTTAGATAATTTTTATCGTATTTAGTTTGGCTTTTAAATATTGTAAACGTCATTTCTAAAAGTTTTCTTTGCACGGCTACGGCTGCTTTCATTTTTATTCCATGTTTGGATACTAATCTACTAAAAATTGCTTTAAACCGTTCGTCATGCTTAATGGCTGTCAGTGCCGGCAGGTGCATCGCTTTTCGTAAATATCTATTTCCTCGTTTTGATATTTTTGGTTTTCCTTTTACTGAGGTTCCTGACTGCTTTTCTTTTACATCTAATCCTGCATAACTGGTAAGCTGTCGTTTATTTCGTATTAGATCAAAGCCATTGGTTTCGGCCAATACAATTGCTGCAGTCAGTAACCCTACGCCTGGTAATGAGCAAATAAGCAGCACTAATCCTGCTATTTCTTTATCTTCTTTTATTAATTCAGTTATCTCTGTTCTAATTTCTTTTTCCTGCTTATTTAGCAGTTCAATTCGTTCTTGTATCCGTCTTACACTATTCTTATTAGGTTCCGCTTCTACTTGTTCTGCATGAAGTTGATTCTTTACCATAGTTCGTTCTTCCACTAGCTGTCCTCGTTCACGGGTAAGCTGTCTTAGTTTTTTAAAAATCTTTCTGGGGTTTTGCCATTGGTCCAATTTTCTTTCCAGTCCAAACCTGGCAATGGCTTCCGATGCTGTCTTGTCTGTAATAGTTTTTACTTCAAGTGTACGGAAATAATTACTGATCTTGTTGGGCAATACAATGCTTACTTCATACCTGTTATTATTTAAAAAGTAAGCAAATGATTCATGATAAACTCCTGTAGCTTCCATTACATACCTAACTGGATAGCTTCATCTGTAGTCTTTTTTACCCATGCGATTAAAGTTGCAAAACCTTTTTCGGTGTTGGCAAAGCTTTTATTAGCATATAGTTCCGGTGTCCAGTCATCATACATCCTACCAAGAAACAACCAATTCTTTTTGTGCCACATCAATTCCGAGAACTTGTTTTACAATCTTTTTCATACCAATTTATTTTAGAATTGAGAAATTAAAAGTGAAAAATCTCCCTTCGTTTTGCCTCCTATTGGATATTCTGGATATACACTAAAGCGTATTCCTTACATTCTGTTCAAACTCTAAGAGATAAAAAAGAGTGAGGCTATATCTCTCTAACAACATGCTACAAAAGCTGTTTAGACACGAATGTGCTCTCACCCCTTTTCACTTTAATAATCAAATCTATTGGCATTAACATCGATACCAAAGAACTATTTTACATTCAAATGCAAACATAGGAGTAACAAAAAAAGTCAAGTCTGCGGAAAAAATGCTAAAAATTTGCCTGTCAGACTAAAATGAAATAGCTCAAGCAATAGTGCAAAGCCGAACATTAGTGCGACATATGAGCTCAGAACATAGCCAATCGATAGAATATCATTTCATTTTTTAACGCCTTCCAGGAAAATTTTCTTAACGCATTATTTCCGAGGCCGGGTTTACTACAGGTTTGTAAAAGCCTAAATTTTTATTTTTGCGGTTTTGCGTTAAATCCTGCTTTTTACTTTCAGTGTGAACAGTTCGGAATTTCCGAACAGTTCGCAGACGGTCTAATTCGCCTTCTTCCCAAAATGTTTTTGCTGTGCTCGCCTTTATATAATTCTATCCCGATTTTTTTTGACCTATTGATTTTTTTTCAGCCGGCAAAATCCAGGTTCTCCGTAATACGGGTACCATCTGATTCAAATGCATCCGTATATTTCTTTATTCTTTTTTTTGCTTCCTCCAGATCCATATTGTTCAGGTTGATATTAAGCAGGTCAATAAACCAGGGCAGTTTTATTTTGCTGTGCATATAAGCAATCGCTATTTCTTTTGAAACCGGCAGGGTCGTTTTTTTTGATGAATCAAATACATCCTTATTGACCGCCTTTAATAATTTTTCATATTCTTCTTCCAGCAATTTTTCAAACAAAGCCATCGAAAATGTATCTCCTTTTTTTGTTGCCGTTGGTTCATCGTCTTCTGTTAGTACCGCTCCTTTATGTATCCATTCCCAAAGTATACTCAGCCTGATTTCACCCGTTGCCATATCTTCCATCAGGTACAGTATATCATCATTACCAAAAAAATCCGCCGGCTTTAGTGCAGCTGCCTGCATGCCCTGCCCGAATGCATTTCCATATTGAAGGGCGACACTTAACAAATTACGGGCTCCTCTTATCGTTGTGGGAGCAGGTTCAATTAATATCAATCCATCCGAATCTTCCTGCGTAAATGTTAGCCGCGGAAATTCTCTTCCCAATTGGTTGGGCTGTCTTTCTCTTTCCCAAACCGGCCGCACAATATGCACCATTTTCCAGTGCGCCACCCATTTGCCGCTGGCCCCTTCTGCATGTTCCCGCTCGGCCCCGGCCAGGGCTTTTTGCATACTGGCAGCCACACCTTTCATGGAACCTACCGGTATATTCGGTTCCATACCTCCCTGCCATAGTGCACAATTGCCATTGAGGTCCGGCGTATTAACAGCACAGCGTACCCGGTTCTCATAGTTGCGCATATAACCGTAGGTCATGGTTATCGCTTCTATGTCCGGGTTAATAAAATTTTTGTCCCATGCCATGGCATCGGCCACACTGTTTATATAATCCCAGCGGCCGGTATTATAGCCCACAAAATGTTTTCCCAGTGCCGCCCGGATCTCCATCAACTGGTGCGTGGCTTCCAGTTGCTCTACCAGCACATACACTTTAATGGTTCCGTTGGCCAGCCCCAAATGATCTTCCAGGGAATAAATGCAGTTCATTCCACAAAGCGGCCTCGCCTGCCGTCTGAATTTTAGGCAGGTATAATACGATAGAAGAATCATCCTTTTGCAATTGCTGGTAGTTGTTGACCACATACAAAACCAGGTCAACAATAGAAGCGGCCATGGCCACGCCATCCGGCATCCCGGATATGCCGGTCATCGAGATGAAGACCACGGGCACGGAATATTTTGGTAGTAAAATTTAATTGCTTCTTCCAGTCAGTTACAATATTGCGGTCAAAGAAACCCATGGACCATTTATTCATTTCTTCAGCTACCTGCTCCGCCACTTTTAGAAATAAAGGATCTTTATGAATGGCCAGTTTCAGGTTGCGCTGGTTATCGAGCGACATGGTTTTGATTTGCCCCAGCGCATCTTCTCCGTCAAACATCCATCCATCAGCCCCGGACAACAAGGCATAAGCTACATTGCGAATACTGCTCTCCATTGCTGCACCCGGTTTTGCTGCCGGACCGGTTCCCTGTATCCATTGCCGTTGCAGATCCGCAGGAATAACAGCGCCTTCAAATTTTCCATCCCTTGCATCCTGTACTTTTATTTTCGTGCGGGGTATCAATGACCCGGGATCCAAAAAACCAATTCTCTTTTCCTGCTGCATTCGCTCTGCCCTTCGTATTATACGATCGTCCATCGCCTGCTTAATCTCCTTATTGAAACGGGCCAGTGCAGCAAGAGCGGCCAGCGCTTCAGGCGTATAAATATCCTGGTAAGTTTCCTGCAAGTTATCGTGGATGGTAATGCTGTTTTTCATTTTAATAATTTAGATAAAGAGTTTTAAGATGGGTTGTTGTTTTTATTTCAACCGCTTTTTAGTAGCAGGCATAACAATGAAACCCGAATGTAATTTCCTGCACTTTAAGATATCAGGTTGATCGTAAGGCTTTGTTTTTTTTATTCAGGTAAAAAACTATTCCTGTTACCAATATCAATAATATTCCCATAATAAGCAGGTAGGTGAATCCCTGCGATAGGTTAGCATCTTCAATGATGGCTGCTCCTGTCATTTTATATTCCGGAACAATCCAGGTTATAACATAGGCCTGCAAAACCGTCAGGATGCAAATAACAAAAAGCATGATAAAACTATGTTTGAACGTAAACCGGAATAGTTCAGCTTCCTTTCCCACCAACCCCACGGCTGCCGATCCAATAGCGATCGATTGCGGCGAGATCATTTTACCCGTAACGCCTCCCGATGCATTGGCACTAACCGTTACCAGCGGATCCACACCAATGGCCTGCGCCGAATTATATTGCAATTTGCTGAAAAGCGCATTGGAAGAAGTATCGGACCCGGTTAAGAATACACCTAACCATCCGAGTATGGGAGAGAAGAAAGGAAATAAAACACCGGTGCTTGCCAGGGCCATGGCCATAGTAATGGACATGGCTGAATTGTTGGCGATAAAAGCAAAAGCCACAACAGAACAAATAGTAATTACCGGAAATTTTAATTGGTTCAGGGTTTCAATGTATGTTCTTATTCCTTTTTTAAAACTCATGCCAATCAATGGAAGTGAAATGAAGGCGGCCAGTAAAACGCCGGTTCCCGGGCTGGAAAGATAATTGAAGTCAAAAGGTTTTATAACCAGGGGACTTCCGTCTGGTTTTAATATCGCATTTTGCAAACCGGGTATATCAAACTTAATATGTCCCAAAGAATTTAAAGCAGCTTTCACCGGGTCAAGTCCCCATGCAATAACCATAATGGTCATAATAATAAAAGGAGACCATGCCCTTATTACCTGGCCGGTTGAATAGTTAAGCCGGGTATCAATGGTTTGCACCGGCTCTTCTTTAAACCGCCAGATGGTTTTTGGTTTCCAGTATTTTAAAAGCAACATAAGTGATATGATGGAGGCAATACCTGCGATCACATCCGGCAACATGGGTCCTAAATAGTTTGATGAAAACCATTGAAAAAAAGCGAAGGCAATTCCGGAAACCAATATGGCCGGTAATACTTCCATCGACTTTTTAAATCCCGACATTAATGTAACAAGATAAAGAGGAACGATCACCGATAATACCGGAAGGGTTCTGCCCACTAATTGTGATATGGCCATTTCAGGAATGTCGGAAACCCTTGAAGCAATAATGATCGGCGTACCGATGGCACCAAAAGCTACAGGAGCGGTGTTTGCAATGAGGCAAATACCTGCAGCATAAAGAGGATTAAACCCGAGACCAACCAGCATGGCAGCACTGATGGCTATAGGAGCACCAAAACCGGTAGCGCCTTCGAGAAAAGCGCCGAATGAAAAGGCGATCAGTATGGCCTGCAACCGACGGTCATTGGTAATGGAAGCCATAAAATTTTTTATGATCTCAAACTGCCCGCTCTTCACGATAATATTAAATAAAAAGACAGCGCTGATAATGATCCAGCAAATAGGAAATAAGCCATACATGGCGCCATACAAACCAGAGAGAGAAGCAAGTTTTACTGGCATACCGTAAACAAAAACGGCAACCAGTAAAGCAACCAGGGCCGTTAGCAAACTTGCTATATATCCTTTCATTTTTTTTATGATCAGTGCCCAGAATATAAACAGGATGGGCACCGCAGCAAGCAAGGCAGAAAGAGCAATATTGTTTACCGGGTCAATAATTTGTGTCCAATTCACCTTGATATTGTTTTAGCAGGTAATAGAAAATAGTAAACCAGTATTTTTATTTTATACCGATACATAACAAACTTTTTACTTTTTTGCCTTAACGCAAATGAGTAACAAAAAAAGTCAAGGCTGCGATAAAATGACTAAAAATTACTACGTAAACCTAAACCCGGCGAACTCGCCGCTAAATACTTTAACGTCCGGTTTCTGCTGGCTCAAATCCCGCCATCGGCGGGACCGGCTTCTTAACGGTTTGCTGCGTAATTTTCTTAACGTCATTTTTTCGAGGCCGGATGTACCATAACTTGTCCAGCCTTTTCAACTATGAAACAAAGGGTTCTTATACTGTATTCCTTGCTCTGCCTCTTATTTGATGATTTCGTCAACTGGTCATTTGAATATGGATAGCACAAAAATCCTCCAGCCTGCTAATCCGCAATTCAATATTTTGTCCCATTGCCTTTACCCTGCAATCACCCTGCGAACGCAAAACTTTATAATTACCCAGGGATCTTCCCTCCAGGTTTAGTTTTATAGTGATATCATGAACAGGAATCAATTCCCGTATTGGGCGAACCGGTCCCGAACTTGTATTCACCAATGAAAGAATATACTCTCCTTTTTTTTGTAAAGATCTTGTCAACCCGATATGGACACTGGAGGGTGCATTGGTTTCAATGGGAATAGAACTGCCGGCCAGGTAACGGAAAGTTCTCAGCAAAAGATTTCGCGGATCGGGATGGCCGGTATCGTAACTCAGCACATCGGGTTGATTGGCGAAATACATTACTTTCCCTTTGCCATATTTATTTTCAACAATAGTCGGAAACTCTTTTGAAAATTCTTTCACCCAGGATTTGTCCGGTGGCTGGTTTTGAATAGTGGGCACCCAGGTGCAAATAACCGTAGCGTCCTTTATTGGTTTGCTCAGCGCTGTATAACCGGCATTAAATAAAAGTTCCGTTTTTGAACTATCCGGTTCCACTACCGGGTGTTTTTTATTTAAAATATATTGATAATTATCTTTCCTTGTATTTTCTCTTTTACCGGCATACTGTACTCCAAATAATTCCGACAGACCAAAATCGTTGCGTTCTTTACCCACTTCATTAAATAAACTGGAGGCATAAGTGGCAACCAGGTTACCGCCCTCTTTTACATAGTTCTTCAGCAACTCTATTTCATTATCCGACATCCACCTCACATTGGGTAATATCACCAAATTATATTTCTGCAATCTTTCCTTGCTGAGCTGGTCACTTAAAATGAAATCATGCGGAATATGATTTTCCATCAATACGGTTTCCATTCCTCTTATATCGGTACCGAACTCATCGGCTTCCACTGACTTTGTGCGATAGGATACCCGGGTTGGTTGTGAATAATAAATACCCACAGTAGCCACCGGCACATGTTGCTCCAGTATTTTTGAATTCGTTTTTACAAAATGAAAAGCATCCGATTCATTTAATGCATTCCTGTTGTCATTCGTTAGCGTAGGAACATTTGAAAAATAACAGTTCCAGAATCTTCCGCCGGCAGATAAAATTTCCCATAACCATATTTTAAGATCCAGCGGGGGATCAATAACCAGGCGATGCGTAGTGCCATTGCCGCCATACATAACAACGGCTTCCCGGTCCGGTACCATCGATTTTAGAAACTTGATAATGGTATTACCGTAATTCAGATTTTCATAAGGAAAATGTTCGCCCTGGCCGTTTTCAGAAAGAAAAGCGACACTTACCATTATATCGAAATGTCGTTTGGCGCTATCCAGGTCAATACCGGAATCTACTTTCTGGCCCACCCTGTATATACTAAAAACTTCTGCCGTGTAGGCTTTATCATTCCCAAATGACTTTACGGTTTTTTTAATGCGGTCCATATATTGATCTGCCGCCTGCGCCTTCCATTCCATATAGCGATCCAGTTCTTCGGACGCTGCTGCCGGAAGCAACGGAATTTCTTTCCCGGTCTTTTCTTTAAAATCAGCCTGGCATCGCGGGCAATAACAAATTCCATTAAAACCGGGTGCATTATGCCATATACCATCTACATCATAATTCATCATCACATATTGTACAAACTCATTGGCATATTCATTCCTGTATTGACCCAGGTAGCAGGATTCATACAGAACCGGTTTGGTATAATTAGTAGTAACAGGATTTTGCGCTGCATCTTTTTTAAACCAGTCCGGAAATTTTTTATAAACATGTTCTTCCACACCACGAAAGTCAATTCTGGCAATCACTTTTATGCCGGCTTTTTTACAGGCAGTTGTAATTTCTTTCAACACATCCCTTTTTCCCATAAACGCATTGATATTGGAAGCTTGTAAGGGGTTCTGAAAAAAATCAACAATGCCGCCTGCATTAACACAAAGGGCATTACTTCCGTTTTTTTTCAGGTAGTCCACCACGGCATTGGCGTCATAGTGTTCTGCATCCGTTTCTCTTAATACGGTATGCATAATGCGAAGTGGCTGCTGATACCAGTAGAGTGTATTATCACCAGGCGCAAAGGAAGTAATGAATGGCTGACCCACTAAAGGGGAAACAACCAGGCTCCCGGCAACCAGGGAACTATACTGAAGGAAAATCCGGCGGTTTAATTTACCCGCAGAAGGGAGATCATTTTTTTCCATTGACATAGCATTCGTTTATACAAAACACAACCAAATAATGACTTTTGAAATTCAAAAAAGATTTGATGGAATTCAATTGTCATTTACCTATCCTTCATTCTTATCTATTAATCCTATTCAACTATACCTGCTGTAGCGCTCCGTCTTTTTTTGACAGGCTGACTTGCTTTAAAAACTGAAGCACCTGTTCCCCCATTTCTTTAGTTCCTAAAATTTTGTTCTTATCTGTTGATGCGCTGGCAATATCTGCTGTCCGGAAACCACTTTTCAATACGCCTGCAACTGCATCCGTAACTTTTTTAGCTTCCTCTTTTAATCCAAAACTTATATCCAGCATCAATGCCACCGATAGTATGGAGGCTAATGGATTGGCTTTATTCTGACCGGCAATATCATGTGCTGAACCATGAATAGGTTCAAATAAACCTGTCCCGTCACCAATGGAAGCAGAGGCCAGCATGCCCATAGAGCCGGCTATCTGTGATGCCTCATCCGTTAATATATCACCAAAAATATTGGTGGTTAAAATCACATCAAACTGCCTGGGGTTTTTTATCAGCTGCATGGCAACTGCATCGGCAAACATGTGTGTTGTTTCCACATCGGGATAATTCTTTGCCACGTCCTGCACTACCTCCCGCCACAATCGTGAACTTTCCAAAACATTCGCCTTATCCGCGGAGCAAACTTTTTTGTTTCTTGTCCTGGCCGCTTCAAACGCTTTTATGGCGATACGTTCCACTTCATATCGATGATAGATCATCAGGTCAGAAGCGGAATTCCTGTCTTCACTTCGTTTCTTTTCTCCAAAATAAGCGTCGCCTGTCAGCTCACGGAAAAATAAAATATTCGTGTTCTTAAGTACTTCCGGTTTTATGCTGGAAGCATCTAATAATTCATCAAATAAAATGATAGGGCGAAGATTAGCATACAGACCTAATCCTTTACGAATACCTAACAAACCATTCTCCGGTCTTACTTTAAGCGTAGGATCGTTATCATATTTGATATGTCCTACGGCTCCAAATAAAACGGCATCACTGGCTTTTGCTTTTTCAAGTGTTTCAGCAGGTAGCGGATCGCCCACAGCTTCTATAGCAGCATGACCCATGATGGCTTCTTCGAATGTAAACTGATGACCACTGTCTGCTGCAATCTGCTCCAGCACTGCTTTACCACAGGTCGTGACTTCAGGTCCGATACCATCGCCCGGAATAATAAGGATATGTTTTTTTATAGCCATTTTAAATTTTGTATTTCTATTAATTATGAATTCCGGCATTCTTTATTTGGACCGGGATGAAGATGGTTTCAGTTTGCCGGTTTTTATTTTAAAGGCAGACCAAAGTGAGCGATGAGGTTTTTCTTCGATATAATTCAGATCCTTGCCAAAGGTTTCTTCCATATTTATAATTCCAAATAAAGCCACTCCAACGGCCAAAAGCCCCACCAAGCCAGCTCCGGCCAGTAAACCAAACTGAGTTTTAAAAATCAGGAACAGGGGCGTCATGATAATAATACTGCCACGAACAAAGTTGGGAACCGTAGTGGCTACGGTTGCCCTGATATTTGTTCCAAATTGTTCGGCCGCTATGGTTACAAACAATGCCCAATAGCCTGCTGCAAATCCAAGACATACACATAATGCATAAAAGATGGTAGCAGATTGAAGTGGAACAAATAAGAATATAGCAGACAGGATGCCCACTAAGGAAACAAACATGATCACAACAATTTTCCTGCTTTTAAAATACTGGCTGAGTATGCCGCTGGAGATATCACCAATGGTTAAGCCGAGGTATTCCCACATGACGGCTTTACCGGCAACGATCGGCACACCCAGGTCGAGCACTTTACCAAACTCCGGAGAAAAGGTCATTAATATACCGGCAACAAACCAAACCGGCACACCAATTAAAATACAGCGGAAATATTTCATAAACTGTTTGCGTGAAGAAAATAACTGGAAGAAATTTCCTCTTGATACCTGCTTTTCTTTTACGCTCTGAAAAATTCCTGATTCAAAAACTTTAACCCGCAATAAGAGCAACAATAATCCCAAACCACCGCCGATAAAATAAGCGATACGCCATTCAAAATAATCGGCGACAAAATAGGCAAGCACAGCTCCCAGCATGCCTACACCTGCTACCAGTGAGGTTCCGTAGCCCCTGATCTCTTTCGGTAAAATTTCAGCTACCAGGGTAATGCCAACACCCAGCTCACCCGCCAGGCCAATGCCTGCAATAAAACGAAGAAGGGCGTATTGATTAACTGAAGTGACCAGTCCGTTGGCGATATTGGCCAGTGAGTAGATCACGATAGAAGCGAAGAGAACGGTGATCCTTCCTCGTTTATCACCCAGTATTCCCCACAGAATTCCCCCCAGCAACAGACCACCCATCTGCATATTGATCAGGTAAACACCTTCATTCAACAAATCGCCTTCGGCAACGCCAAGCGATTTAAGACTTTCAATACGAACAATACTAAATAAAAGGAGGTCGTAAATATCTACAAAGTATCCAAGAGCCGCTACGATAACAGGTATTTTGATCAGTTGCTTTAAAACAGAACGGTCCATCATTTCAATAAGTTTTGGCTATTGTACAGTTGCAGTTAACAATTTTTTTATTCAACTCCCGGTGTTATTTGATGCCCCCGAAGCAGAGGTATTTTATTTCCATAAAATAATCCATACCATATTTTGAACCTTCGCGGCCAATGCCTGATTCCTTTACGCCACCAAACGGCGCTACCGCTGTTGATATTAAACCTTCATTAATGCCCACCATTCCTGTCTCCAATGCTTCAGCCACCCGCCAGCAACGGGCCATATCTTTTGTATAGAAATAAGAAGCAAGGCCATACTCCGTATCATTTGCCATATTGATCACTTCTTCTTCTGTACTAAACTTAAATACGGGAGCAACGGGACCAAACACTTCATCTTTAGCAATGATCATATCTGAAGTGGCACCTGATAATACGGTTGGCTCATAAAACAAATCCTTAATGGGATGGCCGCCTTCTACCACAACAGCTCCTTTTGCAAGGGCATCTGCTACATGAAGTTTTACTTTTTCTATTCCTTTGCTGCTGATCAATGGACCTATCTGTACGCCATCATCCAATCCATTACCCACTTTCAAAGCGGCAACTGCAGCAGAAAGTTTGGCAACAAATTCATCATAAATTTTTTCATGCGCAAAAAGACGGTTAACACAAACACAGGTTTGACCGCTATTGCGAAACTTGGATATCATGGCGCCCTTCACTGCTTCATCAATATCTGCATCCTCAAAAACAATAAAGGGAGCATTGCCTCCCAATTCCAGCGATAACTTTTTTAAAGTAGAGGAACATTGACTCATTAATATTTTACCTACCTGGGTAGAACCGGTAAAAGAAAGCTTCCGGACTTTTTTGTTTTCACAAAATTCTTTTCCCACCTCACTGCTATCGGTTGTTGTTACCGTATTATACACTCCCGGGGGAAAGCCTGCTTTTTCGGCCAGGTAAGCAAGTGCTAAACCCGTTAAAGGTGTTTCAGATGGTGGCTTTACAATGACGGGACTACCTGCAGCCAGTGCCGGCCCCACTTTCCTGGTGATCATGGCCAGTGGAAAATTCCATGGTGTAAGTGCAGCCACTACACCAATAGATTGTTTGATAACAACGATCCTTTTATCTGCTGAGGTAGCGGGTATCACATCGCCATAAGCCCGTTTGGCTTCTTCAGCAAACCATTCAACAAAGGATGCACCGTACTCTACTTCACCCAGGCTTTCCGTTAAAACTTTTCCGCATTCCATGGTCATCAGCCTGGCCAGCTCTTCCTTATTTTCTAAAATAAGGGCATACCATTTTTTTAAATAACCAGCCCTTTGTGCGGCCGTCAATTCCCTGTACGCCTTCCAGGCCTCATGAGCAGCATCAATAGCGATGCGGACATCTTCGCGGTCCATATCCGGAATAGTGGCAATTCGTTCACCGGTAGCCGGATTGGTAACATCAAATGTTTTTTCTTTAATTCCATTCAACCACTTACCGTTAATATATGCTTGTGTTTTTATCAGGCTCATCATTTCAATTTTAATTTTCCTGTTTAATACTTACTGCCGTAACAGGAATGATTTGACTTTTCTCTTTGGGAAATCAGAAGCTGGTGATTATTTGCCGTATCGCTTCTCCTTTTGCCAGGCGTTCGAAACCTTCATTTACTTCAGTTAAACTTAGTTTGTGTGTCATCAGCTTTTCAACCGGCATGCGACCGGACTGGTAAAGATTTATATAAGCAGGTATGTCCCGCGCAGGTATACAACTTCCGATATAGGACCCTTGCAATGTTCTTTCTTCAGCTACCAGTTTTACAGGTGCCAGCTGCATCATCTTGCCTGGATGAGGTAAGCCGGCCGTTACTGTTTTACCCCCTCTTGCTGTGGCATTATAGGTAAACTCCAAAGCCTGAACAACGCCGGCAAATTCAAATCCTACATCCACTCCGCCATTTGTTATATCTCTTATTTTCTCCAGTGCATTTTCCTCTGAAGAATCAATAGCTTCATGTGCTCCCAGTTCAATAGCCTTTGCTAATTTCTCTTTGTTTAAATCGGCGACTATTACTTTACTGGCCCCTGCTGCCAATGCGCCCAGCAGTGCAGAAAATCCAACACCTCCCAATCCTGTTATCAAAACCGTTTGGCCCAGCATAATTTTAGCCGTGTTGATCACAGCACCTACGCCGGTCATGACAGCACAGCCGAAAAGGGCGGCAATATCAAATGGTAAACTTTTATCAATAACCACTACTGATCTTCTTGACACTACAGCATATTCTGCAAATCCTGAAACACCCATGTGGTGATGAATTTGTTGCTGATGTTTGTATAGGCGCATACCATCTCCCAATAAAACTCCTTTATTATTTGCAGCTGCTCCATTTTCACAAAGAGCCGGCCTTGCAGTCATACAAGGCAGGCAATGCCCGCATATCGGCATAAATGAAAACACAACATGGTCGCCCACTTTCACGTCTTTCACATCAGGGCCCAGTTCTACAATTTCTGCAGCAGCTTCATGGCCCAACACCATCGGTACCTGCCGGGGACGGTTACCATCAATTACTGACAGATCGGAATGACAAAGACCTGCAGCTTTTATTTTAACCAAAATTTCTCCCGACTCCGGTTTTGATAATTCCAGCTCTTCAATTACCAGGGGATTGCTTTTATCGTAGGGACGTTCTTTTCCCATTTCATATAATACAGCCGCTCTTGTTTTCATTGTTTTATTATTGAATCCTTTTCTTTTATAAACTCCTGTATATTTTGAATCACTTTCTCCATTAATAAAGTGCGGGCTTCTATACTGGCCCAGGTGATATGTGGAGTGAGTAAGATCTTTTCTTTATTCTTTACCTGCAAATAAGGATGCGTTGATGCAATAGGTTCTTTTTCGTATACATCAATTCCGGCAGCCGCAATCAAATCTTCATTTAAAGCGGTAACCAAATCTGCTTCGTTCACAATACCACCTCTTCCGGCATTGATTAGTATGGCTGATCTTTTCATCAACTTCAACCGCTCATAGTTTAAAAGATCTTTCGTGTATTCATTAAGAGGAGCATGTATGGAAACAATATCAGAAGTTTTTAAAAACTCATCTAATTCAAGCTGCAGGTAAGGCTGATCATAAGTTTTTCCTGAAGCAGAATAATAAACGACTTCGGAACCGAATGCCCTGGCGATCCTGGCTACTTTTCTCCCGATATGTCCTAAGCCAATAATACCAAAACGTTTCCCGGTCAATTCCCGGAACGTTCTTCCAAAATCGGTAAAAATTTCACTCTGTGAATATTTTCCTTCCTTAACATATTGATCGAAGTAAGAAAGATGAGTGAGTAAATGCAATAGCATGGCAAATGTGCCCTGGGCTACACTGTTGGTTGAATAATCTGCTACATTTTTTACAGCGATCCCTTTTTCATCCGCCGCTATTTTATCCACGTTATTGGTACCGGTAGCAGCGATACAAATTAATTTTAATCGCTTTGCCTGCTCAATGGTATTCCGGTCTATCACCACTTTATTTGAGATAATGATATCTGCATCCTTTACCCTCTCCAATGTTTGTTCCGGCTTTGTTGTTTGATAATAACTTACCTCACCAAATTGTTCCAATAAATTCATATTGGGAATTTCATCTATCGTTTTGGTATCAAGGAAAACTACTTTCATATATTCAGATAATAAAAGTGGTAAATAATTTACCCGGCGAATCCAAGAGTTTTTTATTCATCAAGTCAAGGGCATGTTATAAACATTTTCTTTTAAGCCGCCTTTCTTACTTTAATCACCAATTTTTTCAGCAGGCCGGATTCGTCCGCTTTTATACCGGGACGATGCGCATCATTGATAAACATGATAAAAAATTGATCAGGGGAAGACTCATAGTATTTCCCTTCGGCTGTATAGAAAGCTATATCCTTTGTACTGTCATACTCCGTGATAGGAGTTGTCGCATTCAGGGGCGCCTTCCCAATCTTTTCTTTCCCATTAAGAACATAGTGTATGTCAATGTAATTATGATGTGCTTCAAACCGGGTTGAATCAAATTCCTTTGGCGGCCCTTCTGTTATGATGGCAAATACATTTTCGCCGTCTATTTCATACCTGCCGGGAGCAATGGATGCCAGGTCACTTCTTTGTAAATAGGCAAAGGCTTTATCCCATGCTTCCTTATTTGCTTCATATTGTTTTTTGAATTCTTCCTGGTCTATGGACTCATGCGGTTTTAGTTTCATTCCTTTTTTCCATTCACCCGCTTCAAACCATTGGGACGTAGTTTCATCACTACTTTTCTTTGATGAATCACCTGAACAGGATCCAAAAATGATGGCAGATAAAAAAAGGAATGACATGCAAAATGTTAGTTTCATTTAATATTGTTTAGATAAATTATTTTTTGCCTGCACGACCAATGCCGAACTGGTCTCCCGCAATTACCGCCTTGTTCCCGTTTAATTGCACTTCCACTACCTTTTCACTGGACACACTGTTATTGAATTCATCCTTTAAGTGTAAGCAGGATCTTCCTTGTTTTTACATCAATCACTTCACCACTTGAAGGGTAGGCATATTTTCCATCTACTGTAAACGTGACCCATCCCGGCATGTCCTGTAAAGGAATAGTGCTTAATTGCTGGTACGGAGCTTTGGCGCTGAAAATATGCATGCGCATATTATGTCCATCGGCTACCCAAAGTTCTTTTTCATCAGGAGTAAGACCAATACCGTGGCTTGGATTACCATGTCTTCTTACAGGTCCTTTGTTCCATCCTTCTACTACTATTTTATCCAATACCTTACCTGTTTTCAGATCGCCCACTTCAAAACCAAGCAGGCTGTCTACGGTGGCAAATATCAGGGTTTCCGCTGCGTTGACAGTAAAGGGCCTGATGAAATTGCTAAAGGGTCCAATTTTTTCAACAATAGTATGAGTTTTTGGATCGGCAACAAACAATAATGGTGATGCAATATCCGCCATATAGACCCGGTTTCCCGAAGGCCCGTACACCGTATTATGTGCTCTTCTTACCACTTGTATTTTCTTAATGATATCACCCGATTCACAATCCACTACATTCCAGAAATCTTTTTCAAGAGAAGGGAGATACATGATTTTTCCATCAGGAGAAATAGACATGCGGTCGCAGCCACCTACAAATTGTTTTTCCCAAATAACTTTTTCTGTAGCCAGGTCTATGCGCTGCAAAGATTCAAGCGTACTTACATAAATACTATTCAACTGAACACTAACAGCCACACCTTTTACATTGGAAGGGGTGCCATCTTTATGAAGTCCCTGTGTTTTAATCCTTTTTACAAAACGATGGTTGTTGTTGATATCAAAAACAAGAATGCCATGACCGCCATAACCCAGGTAATCTCGTATGCCCGGTGTAGCCACATATAAATATCGCTTGGTGATTGGGGGTGATTTTATTTGCTGGCCATATACATTTTTTGGTAAAGGAGACCATGCAATAGACAGCGTCAAAATCAGGATGGCTGATATGGAAAGTATACAGGATTTAAGTTTCATAACGTTTAATATTATTTTATTACTTTTTTTTAAATAAGTCATTAATCATATCCTTCATTTTGCGCAAAAATAGATTTGTCGTTGATCAATTGAATCTGGCTCAAGGGTAATGGAAAAACAGTCATATAGGGTTTCATACCTAATGGAGCCATTACCGATAATGCACGTCCTGTTCTTACAAGATCAAACCACCTGTGTCCTTCAAAAGATAATTCCAGTCTTCTTTCAAGGTAAATATTATCCCTGGCTTCGGCTTGTGTTAATCCGGAATAACCCTGTAAACCGGCTCTCACTCTTACTAAATTTAAATAATTTAATGCCTCAACGGTTTTACCATTTTCATTCATTGCCTCTGCCAGCATTAATAATACATCTGCATAGCGAATTACTTTCCAGTTGGCCCTGCTGTCGCAGCTGGCCAGTAACTTAACCATGTATTTTTTTGTGTAGGTCTGCACATCATTTGAGGTGGGCAGTAATGGATGAAACACGCCGTTATTATCTGTAAACCCATCCGCTGCGGTAATATCTTTTCTCTGATCACCGGGAGGAAATATGGCAAACAAAGAACGGGGAGGATTATTGTTTCCGTTTTGACCGCCGGTTACTCCATAAAATGCAGCAGTCGCAGGATCTTTGGGAGAAAAATTGGTAGTAAAGCAATTTCCTTCTCCTAACCCCTGTTCATATTCTATATCAAAAATATATTCACTATGGTGTTCATCTTTGGTATAATCAAACAAATCAGTGTACTTGGGTAAAAGCGAATAACCCATGGTAGTTACTTCCATCAATTTGGCTTCTGCTTTTGCAAAATCCTTTATGGTTAAATATACTTTACCCAACAAAGACTTCGCTGCACCCTTTGTAGCCCGGCCCATGTCTGAACCTGTAAACTTCGCCGGCAATACAGTTTCGGCGTAGAGCAAATCTTTTATAATTACATCCTCATAAATCTTTGCCACTTTTTCACGAGGCGCTTTATAACCTTGTTCTATGGTTAAAGGTGACGTTACCATAGGAACATCTCCATAGATCCTTACCAGGTCAAAATAGGCAAGGGCACGGAGAAACTTCGCTTCCCCGGTATAGATATCCCTGTTTTTCACAACATTCACATCTGCGCCTTCAATATTTGTGATCAGGCTATTCGCCCTGTTGATAATATTGTAATAATTCAACCAGCTGGTCCTGATTACAGGGTCATCATTATTAATGGTGAAGTTGTCCATGAAGGCCGCGGTATTCTTTACCAGTTCATCCCAGGAGTCGTCTCCGCGCATGTCTCCAAAAAGCCACATATTTTCATATTGAACCTGGTAAAGACCGTAAATGCCGACGGCCGCATCTTTAAAATCTTTATCTGTTTTATATAAAGCATCTGTACTTACTGTTGATATAGGTTGCAGCTCTATAAAGCTTTTTTTACAGGAGGTCATTACAACCAGTAAGGCTGTTACTCCTAAGTAAAATATTTTTTTCATGATGATCATAATTTTAGTTTGATTCATTTTTTTAGAAGGAAAGGTTAAGTCCGAAAACTATACTCTTGGAAAGTGGATAGTCATAGTTTGCATTGCCGGGAGTAAGCGGGTTACTGTTCCTGCTTATATCCGGGTTGAACCCAACATAATCGGTGATAAGAAATGGATTATTGGCGCTTACATAAAAACGGGCAAAATTCAGTTTCGCTTTGCTGATCCATTTTTCAGGCAATACATATGCTAACGTAATATTATTGATCCGCAGATAAGATGCGTCATCAAGCCATAATGTACTATAAGTACCTCTCCAGTTTCCGGTTGGTGTATCGTTAGGTCTCGGCGCCCAACCATTGCCAGGCTCCTGCTCCGATTTCCAGTAATCATTCATGATAGATAATTGTCTGAATCTACCACGATTATTTGCAGACTGACCCCGCTCAAGCGCAATAACTTTATTTCCTTCCGTGCCCTGCAGACTGATGCTCAGGCTAAAATTATCATAAGCAAAGCGGTTGGTCATACCATAATAAAAATCAGGATAGGGTGAACCGATTATTGTTTTATCAAAGCTATTAATGATGCCATCGGGTTTTCCATCGGGACCACTGATATCCCTGAATCTTACATCGCCCACTCTTGATTTATCACGGGCACCTGGATTAAAAATGGGTCCCTGGGCAAGTTCTGCTGCATTCTGAAAAATACCATCAGAGATCCATCCAAAAAACATCCCTACCGGCTGGCCGATCATTGTTATATTTCCTCCATTGATGATCGGATCACCTGAAGGTCCCAGCTTAATGACTTCACCTTTTATAGTAGACAGGTTAAAGTCGGTTGTCCACTGAAACTTGTTTTTGAAGTTTACCGTGCTCACTACAAACTCCCATCCGGTATTTTTAACTTCCCCAATATTTTTTAATGCGGTGTTAAACCCGAGAATGGCAGGTACGTTTACATTTAATAACAGATCTGTATTCCTGGCCTGGAAATGATCCACAGAAATGGAAAGCCTGCTTTTGAGCAACCTTACATCCAAACCACCATTAAATGACTTTTGTTTTTCCCAGGTAAGCGAAGGATTAGCCAGCCTTCCGGGTGCATATCCGCCTACGGCAGCTCCTCCTAATGTATATTTTTCATAGTTGATAGTCGCATATTGTTCGTAATTCCCGATATTGTTATTTCCTGTTTCACCATAACTGGCCCTCAATTTCAGGTCATTAATAAACTGTACGTTTTTCAGAAAATTTTCATCTGAAACTCTCCAGGCCACTGCCGCTGAAGGAAAAACCCCGTATTTATTTTCGCTGCCAAAACGGGAAGAACCATCCGTACGGATAGAAGCCGTTAAATAATATTTCCCGTCAAAATTATAGTTTACCCGACCCAGGTAGGAGATCAAAGCCCATTTATAGCTATTTGATGAACCCGCAGTAATAATACCACTTACTGCACTTAAAGTGGGTACAAGATTATTGGGAAAGCGGTCGCTGGTAAGATAATTGGACTCAAAAGTTTCTTCCTGGCTGGTAAACCCTGCTAATGCAGCAAGGGAATGCCTGTTAAAAACCTTGCTGTAGTTTAGCGTAGTTTCTGTTAACCAGTTTCCGGTTAAAGATGCATTATCAGTTCCGATTGCGGGGTTATTATTAAAGGCCGGCAATTTGGGTTTAAAATTCATGCCTTTTATATTAAGCATGTTTACCCCAACCAGCACATTCAATTTTAGATTATCAATGATGGTATATTCAGCATTTATATTTCCTAAAAATCCCATTGCTTTTTGCCTTCCCTGAACTTCCCTTGCAAGTGCCAAAGGATTCTGGGTAGAAACCACGGCATCTAATCCATCTCCAAATGCGAAATAAGATCCATCAGGATTCAATAAACTATAATACATAGGAATTTGAATCGCATTATAAATTATATCCGAGCCCCTGCTACCATTACTACCAATTTCATCTGCTCCCTGCCCGCCTATATTTGTTTTATCAGTATAAAATGGATTCAGATTCATTCTAACCAATAAACGATTGGACACTTTTATATCCACATTGGCACGTGCTGAGTATCTTTTATAATTTGTATTGATCACGATTCCGTCCTGTGTAAGATATTCGCCGCTCAAAGAATATTTTACATTATCAGTGCCTCCTCTTGCTGTTAATTGATATTGCTGCTGTGGCGCTGTTTGTAACACTTCATAAACGTGATCTTTGAAATCAAGTGTAGTACCTGGCATGGTAGGTGTTTCTCCTTTCAGAACCTGCAATACGGTAATAGGAACAGCTTGTTTCCATTTTAATGGATCTCCGGATACATCATTTCCTTCATCTAAATTTCTGTTTCGTATGCCATCAAAATAATGTTGTGCTTCTTCAATTGCCGTTTGATATTCCGGAACCTTGGCAATTTTTTGATATCCCGTATAGGTATCAAAACTAATGACTGGTTTGCCAGTCTTTCCTCTTTTTGTTGCAATGAGAACAACGCCATTTGAACCGCGGGAACCATAAATAGCCGTCGCCGAAGCGTCTTTCAGAACATCAATGGTCTCAATATCATTAGGGTTAAGCATCTGAATACTTGAAAGAGGCATTCCATCTACAACATATAAAGGATCGCTTGCTGCGGAAATACTACCTACTCCTCTTATCCTTATTTGTGGCGGTGCGCCGGGTTCTCCTGAACTTGGTTTTACCTGAACACCGGCCATTTTTCCCAGTAAAGCCTGGTCAACGCGGGTTAAGGCAAGGTCCTTTATTTTATCACCATCAACTGAGGCTACTGATCCGGTAAGATCCTTTCTTTTTTGTGTGCCGTAACCAACCACTACTACCTGGTTCAGCATAGTAATAGTGTCTCTCATCTTGATCATTAAAGAAAGAGTAATCTCCTCTTTAATATTATAACCCGAAAGAGTTTGGCTCTCGTAGCCTACTGCAGAAAAGATAAAGGAATAAGGCCCTCCGGAAGGAATGCGGGCAAAAGAAAAATTTCCTGATTCATCGCTGGTGGTACCGGAAGTGAAATTGTTCCTGGTATTGCGGATGACAATAGAAACGCCGGAAACAGGAGCATTGTTCAAATCCTGCACCAACCCTTTTACCTGGCTGGTAACTTCCTGCGCATAAACATCGGGTGATTTAAAAACGGAAAGAATGAATACAAGGGCAAATAGTAAGCCCTTTGACTTAATGGAGTTAAATCTCATATAGCAGCATTTAATGAAAGTGAATAATAGTTATATAACCCGGTTTATATAACCATTTCCTTTTTTTAATCAGAGCCGGGAATTATCGTTAATTATTTAAATTTTTTCTATTTGCTTATAATAAATCTGTTCTTTTCTTTTGCCAGGGTCAACTTATTAATCGTAGTGATATTCTTTAATATATATTCCAATGAATCTGATTTACCGAATCTGCCTATAAAGTAGATGCTTTGAACATCCTTTCTTTTATAAACAATCTGGGTTCCGAACATTTTCTCCAACTGATCAAAAATATCAGGCAGGGATTGGTTGTTGAACATATACCAGGACCCTTTTACATTCTTGGGTATAGATGGATTATCGTAGGAAGAATCGATCTTTTTCTTTGCCAGTTGCTTTGGTACTCCGGTTCCTGTTTGAAAATTTCTGATCCTTGCCGTGCCTTTTCTCTTATTATATAATAGCTCCTGGCCCGGTAAAAGATAAAAAGGTTTATTAAGTTTTGCTCCTATACCGTCAACCGAATTCACCACAACACTTCCTTCGGATAACCGCACAATGATCACCTGGTCTTTTTCAAAATTGGTCACCGTAAATTCAGTACCCAGGGCGGTTGTTGCCAGGGCTCCGCTAAAAACAGTAAACGGTCTTAATTTATCTTTAAACACTTTGAAAGAAGCCTTTCCCGTTAACTGAATGTCCCTTTTATTCTCCGCAAATGGTTCTGCAAAGCTTATTTCACTCTGATCCCAAAGCATTATTTCGGAACCGTCTTCTAATTTAATCTGCCTGGTTTTTCCTGAATTATTTTTCTCATTCCGTACAAAAGATTTTTGATCTAGTGCAACAGGATTTTCTTTTGCCAGATCAGCCATCTTTTCCTTATCAGAAGGATACAATAACCAAAACATCCCAAATAAAAACAAAACCGATGCGGCTACTGCAACCTTTCTTAGTATTCTGAAAATCTTTGATTTCTTTTGACCCTCTTGAATATTCAATTCCCGGACCAGGCCACCTGGACTTGATTTCAACTGTCTTTCATTAATAATCCGTTCCAGGTGCATCCTTTCTTCATCAAGGTTTATTTCTTCTACTCCACGGTTAATCTGTAAAAGGGACCATACATTTTGAAACTCTTCAAAATATTTTTTTAATTCATCATCAGCTCCTATCGCACTGACCACATATTCTTCCTCCTCCGTATTTAATTCTTTTAATAAATACGATACAAACAGCCTGTCCAATTCATTTTTGTCTTTCATGTACTATTATTAAAACGTGGCAGCGACATTCTACCCTTACAACTAAAAAAAATAAATTTTAACCCCATATTCAATCAGTAATAAAAACCAGAACAGGGTGAGATAAGAAGAAAGATTGATTCTCAGCTTAGCTAAGGCACGACTCATTTGAGTTTCAACCGTTTTTACAGAAATATTCAATTGCGTGGCAATTTCAGCGTATTTCAAACCTTCAAAACGGGATAATTCAAAAACTCTGCGCATTTGGTCCGGCAGTTCAGCTATTGCCTTGTTTATATTTGATTGCAATTCTTTAAATTCGGCCAGTTTATCTTCATTCCACCATTCGGCTCCTTTTTCATTTTGTACCGATAGCTCGTGTTTCTTTTTTACCGAATCGTGCCTGATCAAATCCAGGCACAGATTGGTAATGACCTTATATAAATAAGCCCTTCCCGATACTTTGGAAGTAAAATTTCCCCCTGATTCTAATAATTTGATAAACCCGGAATGCACCGCATCTTTTGATTCGTCCAGGCTCAATCCAAACCGGTACTGGCAATAAGCACAAAGAGGTTTAAAGTATTCGCGGAATAAATCATCAAAGCCAGCCTTGTCATTTTGATCTTTAGCCTGTACCATTTCTTCTCCTCTTTTAGTTTCGGTAAGATCTGTATATAAAATATTTGCAGGATAAGTTTTCAGTTTAGACCCAAAAGGTAAAAAAAGATGTTGAATAATATCAATTATAAACAGAACTGATCAATATCTTTCTTTTTCTATAGAGAATTTCTGAGCAACCAGTGCACATACTATTATTTTTCAAAATCTGAAACATGTATGTATGACCGGTCATTTATAAGTCGAAAAAAGATTTTCATAATTTATCTTGTGTTTGTAAAATGAACCGGGAAAAAATTTTGATCTTTTATTTTTTGCGGGTTCTTCTTTTTATTCCGGAATTCCCAGGGAGCAATTGGATTCCTGGTTTGCCATAAGCCCTTCTTTTCTAAACGGGCTTTTTTTTCAGCAGCTGCATAAGCCAGATCGGTAGAATACTTTTTATAATGCCAGGCATAACCATTTCTTATCATCGCCAGGTTGATGTCTTTGTCATCGTAATAAACTATGGCAATGATCCGCTTATTCCGGTCCCGGCCCTTTGATATTATTTTTATTTCCTTTTTGAAAATATAATTCGCCAGTGCATCCTTAGCTACTTTATAAAAATCCTGTTTCCGTTCAGGACAATCAATTCCATACATGCGAATGCGATAAATATTTTTGTCCCTTGTTAATACATCAAAAGTATCACCGTCGATAATTTTTACTACAGTACCCGACTGTCCTGAAATTGGGACAACTGCCTTATGCTGCGCATTTGTACAACTAAAAAACAATAGGTGTAATAAAAATAGCCCGGTCATTCTTCCGGATGAGTTCCCGCATTTCCTTTCTTTTTGAACCATAGGACCTGGCTAATTATATTCTGCTTAAAAAATTCATCCGAAAAAAATCAATAGTACAGGTTTATTATCTTTATCTGCCTTTTTTTAATTTTTATCACGATTATGATCCGCTTTATCATTAGCATTTGCCTGCTTTTTACCAGTTTTTCAATTCTTGCACAAACAAAAACGAGAAAAGCCATATTTATTATTGCAGATGGAATTGCTGCCGACGTCATTGAGAAATCAGAACTGCCAAACCTAAAAAGAATTGCCGGATCCAATGGCTTTGCGAGATCATTAGTAGGTGGAGAAAAAGGAAGTTATAGCCAGACTCCTACTATTTCTGCTGTCGGGTATAATAGTATTCTAACAGGAACCTGGGTAAACAAACACAATGTATGGGATAATGATATCCTTTCTCCCAATTATAATTATCCCACAATTTTTCGCCTGCTTAAAGAACAATATCCGCAAAAAAAGATCGGAATTTTTTCTTCCTGGCAGGACAACCGCACCAAACTCACCGGCGACGGAATGCCCGAAACCGGCAATATACTATTTGACTATAAGTTAGATGGCCTTGAGTTGGACACTATTAATTATCCGCATGATAAGCGAAAAGATTATATGCACCGCATAGACGAAAAGGTAACAGACGAAGCGGCAGAAAGCATAAAGACCCATGCACCTGATCTTTCCTGGGTTTATCTTGAATATACTGATGATATGGGCCATGCACATGGCGACAGTCCTGAATTTTATAAAGCGATCCAATATGCAGACATGCAGGCAGGTCGTATTTATGATGCAATTGAATACCGGGAAAAAAATTTTAATGAAGACTGGCTTATTATTCATTACAACGGACCATGGTCGTGATTCGGCAACGGGCCGCCATCATGGAGGTCAATCCGCAAGAGAAAAAGCCGGATGGATTGTAACAAATGCTAAAGAGCTGAACGATCGGTTTAAAAATCAACAAAGTTCTATGGTGGATATAATGCCAACCATTGCCCGTTTTATGGGTATCGATCTCCCTGCTGCCATTGCTCAGAGAAATAGATGGAATTCCCCTGGTGGGGAAATTATCTGTGTCACAGCCTTCCGCTATTTATGATAATGGTAAAGCAATCATTGCCTGGAATGCCCGCGAAAAAAAAGGCAAGGTGAAAATCTGGATGGCAACAACCAATAATTTCAAAACCGGTGGGTCAGATAAATATTACCTGGTAAAAGAAGTTCCGCTTCAGTCACAAAAAGCTGTACTTGACCTGAAAAAATATCCGTCTGCCTTTTACAAAATAGTAATAGAAGGAGCCCACAATATTGCGGGCACCTGGTTATTTGTTGACAAAAAATAATTACCTGGAAATGCTGTCATTCATTTTTGTTGGCATTCGTTCGTATGAACTGGTGTCGCCCTCCTGTTTCCTGCCGCCAGAATCATAAACAGTAGTATTTCGGTTATTTCTATCCGTGTTTTGCTCTAAAGAAACAGTATCATTATCATTTTTACTATCGCCTGAATTGTTGCAGGCGGCTAAAAATACAACCCCTATTAAAATTGAACAGACCTTTTTCATTTGTTTATTTTTTATTGTTTAGCCAAATGGAATTCTACATAAAAATTTCATAACGGGTTGGTATGATAGCCCGATAATTATATGGCTCATTTATTTTAATTCATTTTTATTTCACTTTTGTAAATCTCTAAACTCGCGGACAATTCGTTTATAAAAAAATAGTCCTTATTCTGCCTGACAACCGCCTTTAATTAAATAGTAAAAGGACAGGGCATCCGGTATTTTATATTAATCAACAATATTGCCATTCTTTACTTTAAATGTTTTTATAGGTTGTGGAAGTAATCCTAACTTACAAGAAACAATCCAGGTGCTTTCTGCTTCCACCATAAAATTGCTTCGTTTACCTTTTTCTTTATTTCTGTCTCCTCTGTATTTTTTTGCCTTATCGCAGGTCCCCGATATTAACTGGAATAAAGCAATCCTTGTTTTTATCATCCTCCACCTTTTGATATATCCAGCCAGTAATGGATACAACAGCTATATGGACAGGGACTCTGAAAGCATTGGCGGTTTGGAAAAACCGCCTCCTCCATCCCGCCAGCTTTATTTAACAACGATCATACTGGACATTACCGCTGTTATTCTTGGGTTTTTGGTAGATCCGTTGTTTGGATTTTTAATGCCGTTATATATTGGCGCTTCCAAAGCGTATAGCTATCGAAGAATAAGATTAAAAAAATACCCGGTTATAGGCTACCTGACCGTTATTGTTTTCCAGGGTGCCTTAACTTTTGCCCTGGTTTACTATGGTAGCAATCGTTTCCCTTCCCTTGAGATTCCCTGGCAGGGAATGATCATAAGTGCTTTATTGATAGGCGGTTTTTACCCGCTCACTCAAATATACCAACACAAGCAGGACCTGGAAGATGGAGTAGTTACTATCAGTTACAAACTTGGATACAAAGGCACTTTTATTTTTTGTGCAATTCTATATTTGTTTGCCTGGATAATGATGGCACAATTCTTTATCAATAAGAAGGAGGAAGATAAATTATTACTTGTTAGCATCTTTTTTTTACCCGTTATCGTTTATTTCATAAGGTGGTTCCTGGCCGTAAGAAAGAATTACGGTGCTGCGAATTTTAAGAATACGATGAAAATGAACTGGATTGCAGCTTTTTGTACCAATACCGCCTTTATCATCTTGTTAACCTGGAAAAATTTTGAGTAAAATACTATCTATCGGAACCGCGGTGCCTGAGTTTAAACATAAGCAGGATGACATCCTTCAATTTATGCAACGTGTCTATGCACCCAATGAAGCGGACCAGCGAAAATTGAAATTCCTGTACGGAAGAGGAGGTATCGATACCCGGTATTCCGTGATCCCTGATTATAGTTTGCCTGCCTCTTCCTGGCAGTTTTATCCTCCGACTGAAAACCTGGAACCTTTTCCAAACCTGGAGCTGCGGATGAAATGGTATAGTCAGCATGCAGCCAGGCTTTCTTTAAAGGCTATTGAAAATTGTGTGGAAAATTTTTCCAGCCAGTCAATCACCCATATTATTACCGTTAGTTGTACAGGAATGAGTGCGCCCGGTCTTGATCTTGAGCTATTAGAATTATTGCAATTGCCAAAGACCACATTCCGGACCTCTATCAACTTCATGGGCTGCTATGCTGCTATTCATGCTTTAAAAATTGCCGATGCCTTTTGCAAGGCAGATAATAAAGCAACCGTATTGGTTGTTTGTACTGAATTATGTACACTTCATTTCCAAAACGAAAATACATTTGACAACATGACAAGCAGTATGTTGTTTTCTGATGGAGCAGCGGCCATTTTAGTAACCGGCAATGAAGAGCAAACCGGATTAACTATAGATCATTTCTATTCAACAGTAGCACTGAAAGGAAAAAAAGATATGGCCTGGGAACTTTCTTCCCAGGGGTTTCTGATGACTTTAAGCGGATATATAGCTGACTTAATTGAGGAGGACTTTGATGGCCTCGTCACCAATGCACTATCTGCCGCTCATCTGAATAAGGAAAATATTTCGCACTGGTGTATTCATCCCGGAGGAAGAAAGATCCTGGAGTCTGTTCACAAAAGTCTTGGTTTTACAAACGGACAACTAAATCCCTGTTATGAAATTCTGAAAGAGTATGGTAACATGTCTTCGCCAACCGTTCTTTTTGTATTGCAAAGAATAATGAAGGAATTAAAAACCGGAACAACAGAAAAGATCTTTGGTGCGGCATTCGGACCCGGACTAACCATGGAAACATTTATTTTGTCTTCATGATCAATCTACGTCAGCGCAGTTATCAAAAAGAATTAATGGACGGCAGCGATATTCCTTTTGAAGCAATGAAACAAACTTTAAAAGAATTGAACACCGTTAATACCCGTTTGGGCGGACATGCTACAACTATTCGTGGTGTGTCGCAATTGCTTAGTAGACAAGAACCGGTTTGTATTTGTGAAATAGGTTGCGGCGGGGGAGATAATCTTTTTGCCATTCATAAGTATTGCCAGAAAAATAATATTCCTGCCCGTTTTATTGGTATAGATATCAACCCGGAATGTATCGCCTTTGCAAAAAATCAATATCCCGGGCTTTCCTGCGAATGGATATGCAGCGATTATGCGCTGGTACCTTTTACAAATCAAAAGCCTGATATTATTTTTTCTTCCCTTTTCTGCCACCATTTTACCGACGAGCAATTGGTGTTTATGCTGCAATGGTTAAAAGAAAAGAGCAGTAAAGGATTTTTCATCAATGACCTCCATCGCCACTGGCTGGCCTATGTACTTATTAAATATATCACCCGGTTTTTCAGTAAATCATACCTTGTAAAAAACGATGCCTCCCTGTCTGTAGCAAGAGGATTTACCAGCAAAGAATGGCAACAATTATTTCAGTTGGCCGGAGTGACCCTTTATGACATTAGCTGGAGATGGGCTTTTCGCTTTTTGGTTCTGTTTAAACATCCCTGATCTAAAACTATTCATTGACCTAACCTTTGATGAAAGAAAAAAGCATTGTATTACTACATTCTATGTTAAACGAAGAGAGATCAGAAATATATGATGTTGCCATTGCCGGTGGCGGATTAGCCGGACTTGCACTATCCATCCAGTTAGCAAAACAGGGACATCGGGTAATCTTATTTGAAAAAGAGCAATATCCTTTTCATAAAGTTTGCGGTGAATATATCAGTTTAGAGTCCTGGGATTTTCTGACCAGGCTAGGGATTGAACTTGATAAAATGCGTTTACCTCTCATTACCCGGTTACAAATTTCATCAACCAAAGGAAAGTCAGTTAACCAGGACCTTCCCCTGGGAGGATTTGGCATCAGCCGATACCTGCTTGACGATCTGATGGCTCAAAAAGCAAGAGCTGCAGCTGTATTAGTGGAAGAAAATACTAAAGTAAATAATATAAAATTTGATGATAAAATATTTTCAATAGAAACAACACGGCATACATATCGTGCAAAAGTTTTTTGCGGTGGCTATGGCAAGCGAAGTAACCTGGATATTAAATGGAAAAGAAATTTTACCCAGGCAAAAAAAAATAAGCTCAATAATTATATTGGCGTCAAATATCATATCAAAGCAAATTTCCCGGCTGATACAATTGCCCTGCATAATTTTGATAATGGTTATTGCGGTATCGTAAAGATTGACGGAGATAAATATTGCCTCTGTTATCTAAGTACGGCAGCCAATCTGCAGAAGAGCAATGGGTCCGTACAGGAAATGGAACAAACTATTTTGGCAAAAAATCCTCACCTCAAAAAAATATTTGAAGAAAGTGAATTTCTATTTCCTTCACCTCTTACTATTTCCCAAATTAGTTTTGACAAAAAATCTCAAATTGAAAATCATGTGCTGATGATTGGAGATGCTGCAGGTATGATTACTCCACTATGCGGCAACGGCATGAGTATGGCCTTGCATGGAAGTTTGCTTGCTGCAATTCAAATCGATCTTTTTTTAAAGGGTTTGGCCAGCAGATCAAAAATGGAAAACCAATACAGTCTCCTGTGGCAAAAACAATTTTCTCAAAGGCTATTGGCAGGTCGCCGGATTCAACGGCTGTCGGGGAATACCTGGATGACAGATGCCTTTATTCACTTTACCTCGCTCTTTCCTAATCTGCTGAAATATCTCATTAACCAGACACACGGCAAACCTTTTTAAATGCCGGGGAAGGTTTGTTTTCAAGCAGGTGTAGATATGAAAGGTATTGAAACTCCTTCCCATGGCACAGTTTTTAGATAGGTTATATATTATCAACTATCTAAAACATCACATATGAAAAAGTTAATAGCACCACTTTGGTTAAAATCATTTTTTACATTTTTGACAGTTTGTTTTTTACAGATCGATTCCTGGGCCCAGGATAGTACCTCTTCAAGCTCTACTACTACTAAAACAACAACTACCACTACTTCTACCTGGTTTACAGAGCCATGGGTTTGGGTTGTAGGCGGAGTGGTTGTCCTTATCATTATTGTTGCACTCACACGCGGTAATAACTCATCTACTACAGAAAGAACTACCGTAGTTCGTGATACCAACAGTGACAGGGTAGTTTAAAACCCGAATGTTGATTGAAGGGAGAATAAGAAAAACTGAGGTGTTTTTTCCCCTTATTTATAAATGCTGGTATATTTTTAAAAATATCATTTTACCCTATATAATTTTATGAGCTATAGCCGGCGTAGCTCATAAAATTATTTTATAAAATACCTGGCATTCTTATTTATGAGTTGACTTCACTTTCTATTTTTTTTGGAAGCAATTGAAATTAAACCCCCGTATATGATAAAACTTTTGGCATCTCTTCACCTTCTGGATTTCCGCATTTTAAAGACCAGGTGACCCTATTAAAAAACCATATACAAATCCATTGACCCATGAACAAAAAGGAGATGTTGAAAAAAGTAAAAAGAGTATACCATCCGGGTGAATAGTTATACTCTTCCTGGTGATTTTACTGGTAAATTTTTTTTATACTTCCTCCATATTATGGTACTTAAACGTTTCCTTCGTTATGATCTTACAATTTTCGGCAAGCTCTTCTAAGGAACAACTGATCATTTGCATGCTGGCCGGTAGCCCATTTATTGTTTCAGACAGGTCAAGTTGAAGTATACTTTTTTCATTAACATTCTTTTTTCCCTTCAGCTTGCTAAAGATATGGGTAGCGAATTCTCTTTTGTACCCAAGAAAAAATTTACCAAAACATTCAAATCCATTGCAGGTTCTTATGTTCAATATGATATTAAAAGTAGTTTTTCCCATAGTTGTGAACGGCACAATGAAAATGCCAGACTTATCTCAAAATAAGTTTGTATAAATGAATTTATGCTCTTTTTTTTAATTAGTCTTATTCCAACGGTACATCATTCTGTATTGCCCGCAGCTGGTTTTCGGTGATTGTATTTTTTGGTCATTTTGAGGTTTAACTACCGGTTTTTTTGCTCCCAGCGTAAACGGAACTCCTATTCTCATATTCCATCCCGAAACATCAGAATTTAAATGCGTGGTATACGTTTTGGTTCCGGTGGTTGTTGAAATGGATTGGTTATCCAAATGTCCGAGGCCTTTGAAATAATTTATGCTGACATTGAACAACCTGTTTTCATTTTTTCCAAACTCAAATGCCATTCCTGTGATCAGGGCGGTGTTCCAATTTCCGGCGCGGTATTCATAATGGGTTTGACCTCCCTGGCTCTTTTGAATGATGTCCTTTTTCACAGAAGGAATGTATCCAAGGCCTGCAGATGGCTGCAACCGAACCCAGGAACCTTTTTTGCTTTTGCTGATGATCTGTTTTTGTTTATCAGTGCTGGCAGGCCGGGCTTCCGTCATTTTATTTTTAGAACAGGAGCTCCTGTATGAGTAAGAACCGCAAGTCTTTTTTTGAGCCAGGTTGTTTACAGTTGGCTTTGTTGTTTTATTTCCCGGCTTTTTAAAATATATAGGTTTACTGCTGAATTGATAACCGCCTTCAAATCTCCATTGCATGTCACCAGAGGTTGTTTTATAATTATTCATTCCATTTTCGGGATCAGTAAATTGAAAAGGAACAATAGTCCGGCTACTGGCGGCACCCAGGAAAGCTCCATGTCCCGGTTTTGATTTATAAGTTAAATGCAATACGGCCTGCGGAGAAAAAACGACCCCTGCAGGCGAGAAACCCGAAAGATCATTAAACCTGACATTTGTTTTTGAATTTTCAAATCCCACTTGAGGAATTATACTGAATTTTTGAGCTTGCGCTGCATTCACCAATACAGCGAAAGAAAGGAGTGTTAACGCTGTTCTCATAACAAAGGTTTTAGTATGTAAAAAGTTAAGACTTTTATAGAATCGAAAAAAATTTAATACAGCAGCGGTATAACCATTGTTTGAAGTAAAAAAATTCACGGCCTGGGCAAGAGTATGTTTTCCTGGTTAAACTGAAAATAGTTCAGGAATACTTTAAAATCAACATGGTAGTTTCGGGAGATCGCCAAAGTTTGACTACAGTTTAATTAATACAATTAAGTAATTACAATCCCATTTTATCTATCATCTTTCGAAAACGGGGGCTATCCGTGCCGCCAAAAAAGTTTTTTTCAACTTTCATGTAGACCATAATCCCATACCTGTCAGCCAGTAATTTTTCCAAAATGGTAAAAGCTTCGTCGTATTGTCCCAGGTTGCTTTTAATAAAACTGGTTGCATATAATTTATCGTTGGTAACCGGGGAAGTTTCTAATTCAGCCTGTATCCTTTTCATGTCTGCTGTTTTCCCAATTTTTCCATAGGATGCGCCCAAAACAGCAAGCATTACCGCTCTTCTTCCTGAGAGTTGTACCGCTTTTTCAAGTACAGGAACTGCCTTTTGATAATTCTTCTCCTTAAAGTAAGTCATGCCTTCGGTAAAATGAGCTTCTGCATAATTGGGATCCAGTTCAAGAGTTTTCTTTATTTGAGCCAATGCTTTTCCCGTTTCATTTCTGAAATGATATATCCTGGCTAATCCTGTATTCACTGATGGAGAAAGAGGATCCAGATCATACGCCCTCTGCATTTCCTTCAGAGCTTCATCTAATCTTACTTGTATGGCAAGATACAAGGCATACCATTCATGTGAAGTAGCATCCCCGGGCTTAAGTGCAATTGCTCTTTTTAATTCTGCTTCAGCTCCTTTCCAATCCCAGTCAATTCTTAGCTTGATATACCCTAAAGCCGCATGCGCCTCCGCAAGGGTTTCATCGATAGCAAGTGCTTTCATCACGGCTTCCCTGGCTTTTGTTTCCGCTACTATCCGGGGAGTGTTACCATAACCCGCCACGCCAATAAGCGTATAAGCATAAGCCATGCTTGCATAAGGTAATGCAAATGTGGAGTCCTGTTTTATAGATTTTTCAAAATGCTGCAGGGCTGTTTGTATACTTTCAGATGTTCGTTGATTAAGAAAATGTTTGCCGATCAGGTATTCCTGAAAAGCAATTATATCCCTTGTATTGCCTTTCTCTAATAATTCCTTTTCTGAAGAAAGCAGCCTTACTTTTAATTCATCGGCAACATTCCTGGCAATCTCACTTTGAATTGAAAAAATATCTTTTAATTCCCTGTCATAATCCATTGACCAAATATGTTCCTGGGTTAAAACGTCTATCAACTGCACAGTTACCCGGGCTTTATTTTCAAATTTCCTGACGCTGCCCTCTAAAATACTGCCCACCATTAATTCTTGACCTATTTTGGAAATGTCTTTATCGGTATCCTTATACTTCATTATTGAAGTTCTCGCTATCACATTCAGGCCGGCAATTTTTGAAAGACCTGATATCAATTCCTCCGTCATTCCATCTGCGAAATATTCATCTTTCGAATCGTTGCTGATATTAGATAATGGTAAGACCGCCAGTCTTAATTTGGAATGACCATCACTTTTTGCCTTCATAATTTTTGATCATGTAGAAACCGGCAATCAATACTAACAAAACCAATAATCCAATGAAATAAGGAACGATTTTCTTAACGGAAAGAACTCCTTTTTTACATGCTTGCCGGCATGCAGCCATGGAAGACCAATGCAGTAAATGTCCATGGGCATGGAAATATTTTTTAATTTTTCCGCGCCCAATTTTATAACCGGAAACTCAATTTTATTTCTGATCTGCCTGGCTACATCTTCTGATATACAGATACCACCAGGTTGTGCCAGAGGTTCCATCCGGGCTGCAATATTTACTCCATCGCCATGTACCTGGTCATCAACGTAAACTACATCACCGATATGAAGCCCGATCCTGATAAGAATTTGTCTGTCGGCCGGTTGATTCTTATTTCGTTCGTATAAATTGGTTTGAATTTCAATAGCACAATTGGTAGACTCTACGGCACTTTTGAATTCTACGAAAAAGGAATCCCCGGCCGTATCTATTTCTCTTCCGTCGTGCTTATCAAAAAAAGGTCTTAGTATTTTCCTATGCTCCTCAAGAAGATCGAGGGCAAGCGCCTCATTTTTTTGGGTGAGGGCACTATACCCAACCATGTCAGTAAACATTATTGCAGATAATCGTCTCATAACCGCAATTATTTATTTCAAAAAGCAATGCCAGCTCAAATATATTGAAATTCAAACGGAGGAAGGCAAAGGCTATTAGATGCAGAATGGCAAGAAAATGACCAAAAAATTATTGGAATTTCCAGCTGACAATAAACATTCAAATATTCATTCTTAATTATTCCACCAGTAAGTGGCTTTTAAAACAAAGGCTCTGTTGCGCACTGAGAAAGGAGCGGAATAATAATTATCAGTATATACGAGGAACAGGTCAGAAGCGGGTCGATAACGCCATTGAAATCTTGTATTGAGATTGATGTTTTTTTGCTGGCTATTATACTGGACAAATGTGGTAAGAAAAAGCTTGTTCGTAAACGTCATATCAATCCGTGGACCCACCAGCCAGAATCTTGTATTATTCCATGGTGCAGGCAAATGAATATCATTATACACTGTACTTAACGCAATTCCTACATAGGGTTGAAAACGGTATCCTATATCGGCAGATGCGCTATACCGGTTTCCATTTGCATAATACCCGCCCGCCCGGGTAGAAATATTGTAAGTAAAGAGTCGCTGCGGCCTGGAAAAATATTCAATACCAAATGCTTTCCACCGGTGCCGGGTGCCGGCAGCTAAAGAATCTTTATTGCTGTTGGTAGGATCAAAAGGCTGTAATAATTCTGTGTAATTGTTAGCCACCCAAATATCAAAAACGCTTTGATCACGAAAATTAAAAATGTACAACAACACATTTTCATAATCTGTTTTTGTCATTGCGCTGTTATAAAAATAAGTGCCGATATACCGTGGACCATGGTTTAATACCCGGCCTGTTTTCTTTGGAAAAAAGAGATAACTGATAGTTGGGTTTAACTTGATATAATTATTGCGGGGCACATAACCCACTTCAGCTATATATTGCTTGCCAACATATTCCTGCTGCCAGGCCAGCAACCAATGGCGGCTGTTATATTGCAGTAATGAAGCCTGGGTCCAGCTGTTTTTATCAGATCCGGGAGAAAAAGATTTTAAAACCATCAGCTTGCCGGTCCACAAGTTATTGGATGATGCAAGGTTATACTCAGCGCCGATGTTGCGGTTGTAAAGCGAGTATTGTGGTTTGGTACTATCTCTTCCCGGCTCATAATTCAGCGATTGCTTATTAATGAAGATCATGCGGATATTAGATCTGGCAAATACCTTTCGTTGTAAAGCCATAACACTGAAATTCTGCACAGGCAAACCCGATTCCTGCACTTTTTTTGTCTGCATATCCATAACCCCGATGCGCCAGTTCTTGTCAATATTTCCGCTGAGCCTGGCGCCAAAACTTATAGGAACTCCCAGTCCAATACGGCGGGAAAAAAAAGGACGGATATTGGTAAAGCCAAAATTTCCAAACAGATCATTATTTTCCAGGAAGAATTGTCTTCTTTCCGGGAAAAACAGTTCGAACCGGTCGAGGTTAGTAACCTGCTTATCCACTTCAACCTGGGAATAATCAGGATTGACCGTCAGGTCTAAATTGAGAGATGATGTCATTGAAATTTTTGCATCTCCTCCTATTTCCTTACGAAAAGCGGCTTTGTCACCTGTTACATAATTCTTTGATATTCCGGTTAAGGCATATGGAATAAGCGATAAGTTCAAACCGGGATCAGGAAGTGCCTGGTCCCATATCAACTGGCCGGTATAGGCCAAAGATGCGGTAGGAAACTGCCTGGGAACCGGAGCCCATGATGATTTTTCAGCTGCTGTAATATCCAGCCTGCTGAAATTGACGCCCCATTGCGTAATGCCCTTTTTATAGCGTATCGTTTTAAAAGGAATAGAAGCTTCAAATATCCATTTGTCCTCATAATTTTTTACAACAGACACCCATTTATTATCCCAGTTAAGATCAGCCTTTCCTCCTTCATACAAAGTACCGTCCCATTGAGCGCCGGCCGCATTGGCTCCAAAAGTATAACCATTGGTCAGGTCATTAAAAGGATCGAGAAAGAAAATAAAATTGTCATTTTTTCCAAAGCTAAAATCCCGGCGCAAAGATTCTACCATATACGGGCCTTTAACCGGCAGGTAACAAACTGCAATGATATAAAGGTTTTCCTTGTCATAAGCCATTTTTACATCTGTTCTCACACGGGCCTTGCTGGTATCCATGGGCGTTACCATAAAAAAATCTCCTGTAGTTTCAGCTTCCTGCCATGCCTGATCGTTCATTACGCCATCAATAGCCACCGGGACCGATGTTTTTCGGATATTCAATTCGAACTGGCTATTTTGTTTCTGGGCGTGGATAAAAAGTATACCAAAACAAAGTGCCAGGCAGAAAAAATATTTCAAAATATTAGTGAAGATTTATGAGGCCTGAAAGTAATTACTTTTTACAAGATGAGAACCGCTGCTTCGCAAAAATTAATGGGTGAAATGACTGTCCCTGCTATCATTTTTCGCTGGCTATTGCACGACCTGTGATGAATAAAAGTTGAGGATTATAAAGATTTTTATTTTTAATTCCTGGCTTTTATTTCTTGGAATACCCTATATATAATTCAGCCGTGTAAGAAACTTTAATTAGTTAGTTATTTTTCAACCTGAATCAATAACCCCATTTTTTCATTATCTTAAGGTCTTCTTTTACAGCTTCCATTGGTGTTTTGTCCTGGTAGCTTTCCTGTTCAATAATTAAATGAATTGTACCCCCCGTTTTTATACTTTCTGCCACCACTTCCTTTACACCAATAATGCCGGTACCTAATACAGCACTCTCGTATCCATGTTCGGAACCAGCTACAGCAATTTCATCTTTTACATGAAGGGAAGCAAACCGACCCGGGTATTTTTTAATTACTTCCATAGCACGTCCCCCACCATAGTACATATTACCAATATCCAACTGGTGAATAACCAGCTTGGGGTCTGTATGTTGAACTATGACATCATATACTTTTTTTCCATTAAGCTCTTCCTGGAATTCAAAATGGTGGTTATGATAACCAAATTTCATCCCCGATTTATTACAGAGTTCCCCGGATTTATTAAACACGTCCATATAATATTTTAATGTGTCCTCATCTTTTCTCCAGCTTTCATCAATCCAGGGACTAATGACAAATTGCTGGCCCAGTATAGCTGCATCTTCGATGGTATATTTCCACAGATCAGTAAATGTTTTGTTTGTATCATCCCAATGCTGTTTGGCCAGAACGGTGTGCCCGCTTGGCATCTTCATGTCCAGGTCACCCAATATCTTTTTAAATTCTTTCGCACTATAGCCATAAAATTTCCGGTCCGCATAATTAGCATGTTCTACGTGGCGATATCCCATCGCGGCTAATTGCTTTAAAGTACCCAGGGGATCTTTTTTCATTTCATCCCTCACACTATATAATTGTAGTCCGGTTATTGTCTTGCTTTTGCCGGATGCAAAAACTGAATCAGACAATAATGCTGCACCTGCGATAGTCAGCGTGCTGTTGAGTATAAATTTTCTGCGTGACGTATTCATATGACAATGTTGATTAGTGATCAATTTACAACTTTTGATCCTATGCCCGAATTATAGTCGGGAAGTTTTAAGAAAGTGGAATATTTTAATAACCGGCATCAAAGGTCTGGTGAATTGAAAGTATCACCCTGGGCGATATCTCCGGTCTGGAATCCTTTTTTAAACCAATACATCCTTTGAGCTGAGGTGCCGTGCGTGAATGCATCAGGAACTACATAACCCTGCGATTTTTTCTGCAACATATCATCGCCGATAGCATTAGCGGCATTTAGGGCTTCCTCAATATCACCCTCTTCTAGAATTTGTTTTTGTTGTGCGTGATGGGCCCATACGCCAGCCAGGAAATCTGCCTGGAGTTCCATTTTAACAGAATACCGGTTGTATTCCACTTCGCTCAATTCTCTTCTTAACCGACCAAGTTTTTCAGCTGTTCCATTAAGGTTTTGAACATGATGGCCAACTTCGTGAGCTATCACGTATGCCATCGCAAAATCGCCTGGAGCGTTTAATTTTGTTTGCAGCTCTTTGTAAAATGCCAGATCAATGTAAACCTGCTGGTCCCCCGGGCAGTAGAAGGGCCCCATGGCAGAGCTGGCATTTCCGCATGCAGACTGAACGCCATCGCGAAATAAAACCAGGGTGGGCTCGGGATATTTTTTTCCCTGGCCAGCAAATAATTTATTCCAGACATCTTCTGTGTCTGCCAAAACTACTTTTACAAATTCGGCTCTTTCATCGTCCGCAGTCTGTTCCTCCGAACTCATTTCTGTTCGTTGCCCGGGCTCCAGGTTTGGTAAGGTTGAAGGATCACCGCTACCTCCCAAAAACGTATAAAGCAAATAAATAATAACGCCTATCACGCCGCCTCCCGCAGCCACGCCACCGCCGGAAAATCCACGGCGGTCATCTACGTTTGAACTTCCACGTCTGCCCTTCCATAACATAGTTGTACTTATTTAAGCTAAAGATAATCACGTTCATTTATAATGCCATCATAATGTATATTCTCCAAAGGCATCAGAATGTTTTTTTCTTTGCGAGCTGAGAAATTCATTTTCCTTTTCATCCTGACCCCGTTTTTTCTTTTTACCAGCTACCTTTTTTCCGGTCAGAAAAATTAATAACCCAAAAGCAACTAAGGCCAGGGCCATTTGTCGATATTCTTTTTTCATACTAATCCGGTTTACCAAAACATTCAATAGTTATGCCATCAAATGGCTTTAAGTAATCTATTCAAATACAATAGTATTTTTTAAAACTAATAATGAAGGGAACATTAATAATTACATTGGGGTTAGCTATGGGAATAATCATCTACAATATTAAGGTCATAATAGTAATAGTTCACATTCACAGCCACAGGAAATTATTATTGCAGAAAGGTTTATGATGTTTTTCGTAAATTTTCACCTTAATAAGATATCCGATTTAAAGTAAGGCTATAAAGAAGAGGTAGTTCCCATCCGGAAATCATTGGGGCAACCGGCATCCTTATTTGGATCAGATTTTAAACAAAAAAAATAAAACAACAAATTTATTATGCAACGTATTGCTATGCTCGGTTCCGGTTTTATCGGACGGTTTTATGCTGAATCATTACAAGGACAAAGAAGTAAGGACAAGATCGTAAGCATTTATTCCCGCAGGGAAGAAAGTGCAAAAAAATTTGCGCGAAGATTATCAGTGTAAGCACTGGACCACCTCAATGGAAGAATCTATTGCTCATCCGGAGGTAGATATTGTTTGTATTGCACTTCCCAACAACCTGCACGAAGAGGCCGTAATGCTTTGCTGCAAACACAAAAAAGCAGTAATCACTACCAAACCTCTGGGCAGAAATGCTGAAGAAGCGAAACGAATGCTGGAAGCTGTAGAAGCGGCGGGCATATTTAATGGATATCTTGAAGACCTGGTTTATACTCCTAAATTTCTAAAAGCTCATGAAAGTGTAAAAGAATGGGGCTATTGGCAGAATACTCTGGGCCAAATCAAGAGAAACACATCCCGGGTCCGCATAGTGATTGGTTCTGGGATATTGAACAAGCGGGTGGTGGTTGTATTCTTGACCTGGGCTGTCATTGCGTAGAGATAGCGAGAAGTTTTATTGGAAAAGATATCAAACCGGTTGAAGTAATGTGCTGGGCCGATACACAGGTAAAACCCATCGATGCAGAAGACCATGCTATTGGCTTGGTGAAATATGAGAATGGCGCCATCGGACAGTTTGAAGTAAGCTGGACCTTCCGCGGTGGGCTGGATCTGCGTGATGAAGTAATGGGTACAGAAGGAACGATCTGGATGAATAATTTTTTACGTACAGGTTTCGAAATGTTTACTACGGGCAAGGGAGACAGATTATGTTGCGGAAAAAGCGGAAAGCAACACGGGATGGCTATTTCCGGTAGGTGATGAATTGAATGAACTGGGTTATAACCATATGTTCACGGATATGTTTAACTGCTATTGGAAAAAGGAATAAACCCGAAAGAAACTTTTTATGACGGATATGTGGTAAATGCCGTTTTGGATGCTGCTTATAAATCAGCCAAAACCAAACTATGGGAACCGGTACTTTTAGATATCTGGAGAGGAAAGAGAAGGAGTGACTAAAGACAGCCATCTTATCTGAATACGATGCAGAGCATTATTTGATAAAAGAAGAAATGACCCATTATGGCGCTAAAAAAGTGATCCTGAAAAATAAAAAAACCAATAAGATTGTTGAGAAAGTAATAGAGTAAAAAAGTATCTGGTTAGGCATCTATATAGGAATCGGGAGATTACATAACTCCACTGCTACAAGATCTTCTTTTTAATTATCCGGCATGCTGACAACTTCCAGGAGAAATATATACGTTGGTATCGGCCTGGCTTTGCTGGCTGTTATTATTTGGTCAGGCAACTTTGTAGTGGCAAGGGGGGTTATAAAGCGCATTCCACCGGTAAGTCTTGCCTTTTACCGCTGGCTTATTGCCTCACTTTTCATGTTTCCTTTAGCCTATAGTTCAATTAAAAAAGAATGGGAAATTGCCAGAAGATCTTTGCATTACCTTTTCTGGGTTGCCTTAACTGGCATTGCACTGTTCAATACCTTTATTTATATAGCTGCGCATCATACTAGTGCTATCAACCTGGCTCTCATTGGTACTACCACTGCTCCTGTAATGGCTATTGTTTTAGCCCGTATTTTTTTAAAAGAAAAGATTGGATGGAAAAAAATGTCAGGACTTATTTTATGTAGCGGGGGCGTTCTTTTTCTTTTATCACGGGGAGATTTTCAAAACCTGGTTTCTTTCCGATTTACGATTGGTGACGGCTGGATATTACTAGGAGCCCTTTGCTTTGCCATATATAATACTTTGGTGCGAAAAAAACCTGCAGGCCTATCGCCCAATAATTACCTGTTCCTGGTTTTTAGTTTGGGAACACTTTTATTATTCCCTTTCTTTTTATGGGAAAATTTTCATGCTGCTCCGGTAGACTGGGATTTGAATATGCTCCTGATCATTTTATACCTTGGCCTGGGAGCTTCAGTAATTTGCTATTCCTTCTGGAATATGGCTATCAATAAATTGGGTGCCGGCCGTACCGCCTTATTTGGTAACCTCATCCCTGTTTTCAGCAGCATTGAAGCAGCAACTCTACTAAATGAACAGTTTACAAGAGTGCATATAGTAAGTATGTTGTTGGTCTTTGCAGGTATTATGATTGCTAATTGGAATGGTGGCGACAAAGAAAGGGATACCAAATCCTGACAGACCCCAGATAGCCATTGACATTAAGCGTTTACTTTTCTAAAGTTCAGTTTATCCAAAACAAGATCAATAGCTTTTTTACTAAAAGGCTTTCTCAAAAAGTAATCGATTCCTTCTTCCACCGCTTTTTCTCTTATCCATGCTGACTGATCGGCTGTCATCATAATGATCTTAATTTCTTCATCATGTGATTTGATCTTTCGGATAAAGTTGATTCCTAATCCTTCCGGAAAATTATTGTCCAGGAATATAACGGTGGGCTTCAGATAAGTCAGGTAACTTTCTGCCTCGTCCAACGAATTCACGGTCATCGCATATACTTTCCTGGACTCTAATATAGAAGTAAGTATCTGGCCCAGGTCATCATCATCATCTATGATCATTGCGGTTTGAACAGGTAAACTCATCTTCTGCTTATTTATATAATAAAAGCAAAAATTTCGCCCTTTTTTTATAAGACCATTTTAATGAAAAGAAGTATAACGATTTACTAACTTTCTTTAAAAAAACCTTCTTAAAACAATAAAACCACTTAGGTAAACTACGTTTTCCTGTTTAGGAAATTGATAGCATTACTCGTTGTTATATGATAACAATTTGAAGTTAGTAAAAATGAAACTGGCCTTGTGATTCGGATATTGCACATAGGTGGATAACTGCAGGTAATTTATTACACAGTTTTCTTTGGAGGCAGGGCAAAAGCTATGGCTTCATGTTCAAAATGGCCTTTGTGGGAACCGTCGCAAAAAGGTTTATTGCCAGAACGACCACATCGGCAAATGGAAACAATTGTTCTTCCGCCCAGGTCATATATATCTCCATTTTTATCTACAATTTCAAAATCTCCTTCAATCTTAACTGAGCCATTGTTATTGATTGTAAGTTTTGTTGCTGCCATTTTATATTTGGTTATTGTTTTGATTAATAAATTTTTTATGCAAGCTTGTATGTCAATTTCCGTTCCATGAATTACCGGATCATTGAATGGATGCAAATGTAATCACTTGATTACCTAATTTCATGACTCAAAATTATAAGTATGGGTATTCGGATTTTTGTAACAGGAGGTACTTTTGATAAAGAATACAATGAATTAACGGGGAACTTTATTTTAAGGATACTCATATGCAGGCTTTATTGGAAATGGGCCGCAGTAAAGTGGATGTCAGTATTACAACATTAATGTTAGTTGACAGTCTTGAAATGACGGAAATGGATCGGGAAGGTATAGCGGAACAATGTAATCAATGTGAGGAAAAAAAAATCATCATTACACATGGCACCGATACTATGGCTGAAACAGGCCATATACTTGCAAAAAAAGTAAAAAATAAAACCATCATTCTTACCGGCGCTATGATCCCGATAAAGTTTGGTAGCTCAGATGGATTATTTAACCTGGGAGGTGCTTTGGCTTTTGTACAAACCTTACCTGCCGGCGTATATATAGCGATGAACGGGCGGTATTTTAATTGGGATAATGTGAGAAAAAATAAACTTACCGGCAGGTTTGAAGAACTCAGGTAGTCATTATTATCTTAATTGATAATAGCACTCAACGATAAGTATTATCATTTCAGAAAATTTCTTTCAATACCAACTCCACGGCAAAAATTAACAAAGCGCATTCTTCCAGAAATTATAGGAAATATATAACAAATTTATTGACAGGAATTTCTAATCCCGGACTGGGAATTTCCAATCTGACAAAATCCACTCTGGCTTATTAAAATACAAGTTTGAATAAAGGGGTATTAGTGTTTACCACTCATTAAAATAGCCCGATATAAAAACATGTTAAAGCACAATTAGAATCTATCATAAGGCATAAAAAATGCGTTATGAAGAAACTTAATGTTTTACCATGCTCCGGAATAAATTACTTGTTATTCTTTCGGTATTGGCCATACTTGCTGGCTGTAAAAAAGAATCTGCCCGCTCAGGTTTATCAGACAACTCCCCCGATGAATGTATTCAAAAAGCAGCTTTTAATAATGGAGAGATCATTGAAGGGCGTTATATTGTTTTTTATAAAAGCAATCTGGCAAGTGCCCGTGGGGTAACTCAACAAAAATTAAATTCTTTTAGTTCCGGGGTCCTTTCAAAGAATAATATTAACAAAGCAGCCCTTGAATTAAGTTTTAGTGGAGAACCGGGAGGATTTATTGCCAGCCTCTCTGCAGAAGAAGCAAGTCGTTTGAACAAAGATGAAAATATTGCTTTTGTCGAACCGGACAGGATCATATCATTAGGTAGCTGTTTCACAATTGCGGCACCGCGGTTGATCACCTGGAATGTGAATAGGGTAGGCTACGGCAATGGTATCGGAAAAAGGGCCTGGGTCATTGACACCGGTATTGATTTTGAACACCCCGACCTTACTGTAGATGCAGGGCAAAGCAAATCATTTATCAACGGGGAAAGTTCTGCCAAAGATGAGAACGGCCATGGTACACATGTAGCAGGTATTATAGGCGCAAAAAATAATACCGTGGGTGTGCTGGGTGTTGCTTCCGGCGCCACATTGGTTTCGCTAAGAGTACTTGATAAGGAAGGAAACGGCCTTCTGTCTTATATCATCCAGGCTCTTGCCTATGTAAATACGCATGCATCAGCCGGTGATGTGGTTAACCTCAGTGTTGGAAACGATGAAGGCATTTCTAACACCCTGGATCAGCAGGTACGCAATACAGCCGCAAAGGGAATTTATATTGCTATAGCCGCAGGAAATGAAAAAGACCTTGCCAATAAATATTCTCCTGCCCGAACAAACGCAGCCAATGTATATACTGTATCGGCTATTGACAGCCTTGATAACTTTGCGAAATTTTCTAATTATGGAAATGATGTGATAGATTTTGCTGCCCCGGGTGTCCGCATTTTATCTACTTATACTAATGGGAGATACGCTTACCTTAGTGGCACATCTATGGCGGCGCCCCATGTAGCGGGCTTGCTTTTATTAAAAGGAAATAATATTGCCACTTCTGGTAATGTGAAAAATGACCCTGACGGAGTAGCCGATATGATAGCACATTATTGAGCCGGGAACTGATATTTTTGCAAACGGTTCAGGCTTTAATGAAACAGGCCAATTACAAGTCCATTATTTAAAACGCTTACAAAGGCATAATCATGACCTTAAAGGAAAAAATATTTGAAGCATATTTAGGTATTATTGATGATAAAATTCAACTGTTTCTCCAAACTTTAAGAGACCTTAGGGAAAGCATAAGTAATGAAACAAAGAATACGGCCGGAGATAAATACGAAACGGCCCTGGCCATGCTTCACATCGAGCAGGAAAATACAGGTCAGCAATTAAATGAGGCATTGAAACAAAAATCTTTATTTGGCAAAATTGATCCCACCGTAAATACTTCGAAAATAATTAATGGTAGTTTGGTAAAGACCAATAGAGGATACTTTTTTATGAGTGTTGCTTTGGGCAAAACAGTTGTAGAGGGAAATACAGTAATAGCTTTGTCGCCCCATTCTCCATTAGGACAAAAAATAATGGGTTTAAAAGCAAATGACACTGCTGCAATTAACGGAACTCATTTTATAATAGAAAGCGTAGATTAGTTAAGCACTTACTTAAAAAGGACATTACTTACTGGTAATACTATTGGCAGGTTAGAGTCTTCTTCATTTTAGCCTATTTAATTTGCAGGAAGGTTAAGCATATGGATACAGCAGCAAAAATAATTTCTCAAACCAAAAAATGGATAACTGATGTTGTTGTTGGCTGTAATTTTTGTCCTTTTGCCTCTCGTGTAATAAATCAAAACAAAGTTCATTATCAGGTAGAACCGGATATCTCGCCGGACGTTTGCCTGGAATCTTTTTTGAAGGAATGCATCAGGCTTGACGAAAATGAAATGATCGCAACCATTTTAGTGATTTACCCCAATGCATTTAAGAAATTTGAAGAGTACCTGGACCTGGTAAGTCTTGCCGAAAAATTATTAATTCATAAAGGATACGTGGGAGTATACCAGGTAGCTGGTTTTCATCCCTTGTATCGATTTGCCGGCTCTTCTGAAAATGACGCAGCAAACTATACCAACCGTTCCATTTATCCCATGCTGCATATATTACGGGAGGATAGTATTGAAAAGGCGCTTGAAAAATATGATGAACCCGAAAAAATTCCTGACCGAAATATCAACTTTGCCCATGAAAAGGGTTTGATGTATATGAAAATGCTTCGGGATGCCTGTTTATAATATAAGCAGGAATTTTTTATATGCCCTTTAAAACAACCATTGTTTTTCAATCGGGAAATCCCTTATGAAGGAATTAGGGAATCAATTTTGGCGGCAAGCTTTTTGTCCTTGTCAGTTACAATATCTCCTGCATCATGCGTAGATAACCAAACCTCCACCGTATTCCAAACGTTTTTCCATTCCGGATGGTGATCCATTTTTTCTGCGGCTAAAGCCACTCTTGTCATGAATGCGAAAGCCTCGCTGAAATTTTTAAATTGAAACTTCTTGTATAATTTATTATTGCTCTCCTCCCAGCTATCCTGGTTAGTAACAGAGCCAGCTGCTTTTTTATCAGGGGAGAATTTCATTTGATTATAAAATTGTATGTTCATATTCTTTATTTTTAATTTCTTTAAAATACCAGGTGTTCTTTATTTTTAATTTTTTCATTGGTTAGTTCTACCACTAATTGAACACCGGGTATTGAACGTACAGGATGAATGATGCGATGAAACTCGGCATCACTCATAATATCATCTCTCATCAGCCACAAAAAGTCAAGGTGCCTGAATTCGGGTAATAAATACTCTCCTTCAAACTGGTTTTTGTATAAATAATGAGAAAGTGACCCGCTTGGTTCCCGGTATTCAAAAATGGAAAAAAAATAATCTCTTTTCTTTTTTTTTAATCCAATCTCTATTTCATGATTGATGCGGAAATCCATTCCGAGTAAATTGTTTAATTGCCAGCAAAACTGGTAGTCTTTTACCGGCGCCATGATGCCCGCTAATCTTGTATCCTCAAAAAAGGCCTCCGCAAGGTCATGATTGTTGATCGACAGTTTAAAACTACGGTCTGACATGTTTATAAAATTTCAAATTAATCATTAAAGCTGATGTCCGATTTCATCGTTTCAGTTCCACGTATATATGTCACTTTTGTTTTATCTCCCTTATTAAATTTATTGAGCGCCTGCATATATGTTTCCATTGAGTTTACCACATTGTCTCCTAATTTTATAATAATATCACCTGCTTTTAAACCGGCCAAAGCTGCAGGCCTGCCTTCTGAAACTCCATCGGCTCTAACGCCAGAGCCACTAAAAGTATAATCCGGCATGATGCCCAGGGTTACTTTAAAAGATGTCATGGATGTGGAAATATCTCTTGTTTTTAGAAAAGCGAGTTTTTGTTTTTGCTTATTTAAATTGGTGATAAGATTGATTATATAATTAACGATGTTTAGTTCTCCCGTATAATTAATTTTATCCGCATCATCTCCCGGGCGATGATAATCCTTGTGTTGCCCAGTAAAGAAAAACAAAACCGGAATTTCTTTTCTGTAAAAGGAGGTATGATCGCTGGGCCCGCTGCCACTTGAATCAAGCTTAATTAAAAAGGGCAATTTTTTTTCCTGTGTTTTGATAACAGTTGCCCATTGAGGAGAAGTGCCGTAACCCCCGATCGTAAGAGCTCTGGTACTCTCATTTAAGCGACCAACCATATCCATATTGATCATGTAATTGATAGAGTTCAAATCAATCGTGGGATTTTCTGTAAAATATTTTGAACCAAAAAGTCCCAATTCTTCGCCTGAAAATGCGATAAACAAATAATTATTGTTTTTTGCTTTTCCGGTTTTCAAAATTCTTGCAAGTTCTATTAAGGCCGCTGTTCCACTTGCATTATCGTCGGCGCCATTGTGTATCAACTTTTCGCCGGTGCGGAGCATAGAATTACCGTCTTCTCCATAACCTAAATGATCGAAATGAGCGCCGGTGACCACTGTAGTCGCTGCACCATTGTCTATATACCCGATCACATTATGACCGGTTCTTTTTCTTTCTACTATATCCACATTCAGTTTAATGTTTAGAGTAGCGGTGGCATCACTGAGGTATTTCCTTGCCGCATCTTTATGTACATAGATCACCGGAATTTCCAATTTTTGGGATTTGTCTTTTGGATTAAATGCCAGGTTATCATCAATAGGAGAGCTATTATAGAGTATAACTGAAGTGGCTCCGCGATCATATGCCTTTTTAGAATTCTTTTTTATATATTCTTCCAGGTCAAAATGCGGATTTGCTTTGTTTTCTTCAACTATTTCTTTCAAATCAAAAAACCAGGGCATATCTGGTTCCTGCAATACAATTGCCGGTGAAGCCTCTACATGTTTTTCCGCACTGAACAAGAAAGGAAAATAATCCCTTCCAACCTTTAAAACAGAATCATTTATTATAAAAACAGTACTGTCGCCCACTCTCCAGCCTTCATTGATCTCAAAAGGTTGAAAATATCCACTGGATCCTTTGGCTTCAAGACCATTTTTTTTAAATTGATTGCTGATATATTCCATGGCCAGTTTTTCGCCATTGCTTCCTGCTCTTCTTCCTTCCAGTTTATCGTCAGCCAGGTAACCAACATGAGTTCTTAGGTTTTCAAGAGTGATCTTATCCTCTTTTTTTAATTTCTGGGCATTAGCCGTTCCCCACAGGATAAACAAAAAAGTGAGCCATATAAAACGAGAAATATTCATGACAGGGTTATTGATTGAAATACAAAGGTAATTGGGTGTGATTTTGTTTGATACTTATAACTTGTTTTAAATCTTAATATTTTAACTATACAAATTTTTAACCAATTCAATTATCATAAAATCGTAATTCGTAAAATTTTCTAGAGCTGTGTGTTTATTTTTGCTACCCCTTAAAATTGGAAAAGAAAAGAATACATATAGCATTGGTCGGCAATCCTAACAGTGGAAAAAGCTCTTTATTCAATTACCTAACGGGTCTGAAACAGAAAGTGGGCAATTTTCCCGGCGTAACCGTCGATAAAAAAACGGGGATCACCAATTTATCAACCGGGCAGGCAGAAATAATTGATCTTCCTGGTTCTTATAGTCTTTACCCCCGCCGCCTGGATGAGTGGGTTAGCTATAAAGTGCTGCTTAACCAGGATAAAATTAAAGGCGGATGTAGTAATTGCGGTAGCGGATGCCAGCAATTTAAAACGAAATCTACTTTTTTGCACCCAACTGATTGACCTCAAAATACCGGTCGTCATTGTTTTAACAATGATGGATATAGCTGGCAGAAAAGGGATAAAAATTGATATTCCCGAACTCGAACGTGAATTAGGCGTTCCGGTTGTAGCCGTAAATACCAGGAAACAGAAAGGTATTGCACAATTAAAAAAAGCGATAGAGCAAACCGCGCAGGGTTTATATAAGCCCCCTGTTAATGATTTTATTGATAATAAAGCTTTCGCTTCCGTTGCGATAGAAGAGCTTCAACAACAATTTCCACATTTAAGCGATTATACCGCCATACATTACCTCATTCATCATGAGTCGTTCGGTATTAGTGAATCTATGCAAACGACGATTGAAAGCATAGAGCAAAAAAACAAGTTCAATCCAACCAAAACACAAGCGGAAGAAATATTACAGAGGTATAGTCGAATTAAACATATCATGCAGCTGGCCGTATCAGAGCCGGACCCATTGCAAAAATCCTTGTTCACGGAAAAATTAGATAATGTTTTGTTGCACCGTCGCTGGGGTTACCTGATCTTACTTACCGTGCTTTTCATATTATTTCAAAGTGTATTTTTCCTGGCCAGTTTTCCAATGGATTGGATTGATAACGGCTTTGCTAAAGTAAGTGGTTGGCTTTTTTCTGTACTGCCTGATAGTAGTTGGACGGACCTGTTCATCAATGGTATAGTAGCTGGCCTTAGCGGCATAGTGATGTTTGTTCCCCAAATTGCTATTCTTTTTGGATTAATTACGATCCTGGAAGACTCGGGATATATGGCCCGTATCAGTTTTCTTACCGACAGGCTGATGAGAAGTGTTGGACTGAATGGTAAGAGTGTAATGCCGATGATCAGCGGTTTTGCCTGCGCTATTCCTGCTGTAATGAGTGCAAGAAATATTGAAAACCGGAAAGAGAGATTGCTGACTATTCTGATCACTCCATTAATGAGTTGCTCAGCCAGACTCCCGGTTTATGCCATTCTTATAGGTTTGGTTATCCCTAATAAATATCTGTTTGGATTTATTGGTTTACAAGGGCTGGTCATGTTGGGATTATATTTTATCGGATTCGCAATGGCATTAGTCGTATCCTATGTTGCAAAATGGTTTATCAAAATAAATGAGAAAAGCTTTTTTATTCTTGAATTACCGGTTTATCGTTCGCCTCGCTGGAAAACTGTATGGCATACAATGTGGAGCAAGGCTAAAATTTTTGTAGTGGATGCCGGAAAAATAATCATGGTAATTAGCCTTATATTATGGGCACTTAGTTCTTACGGACCCAAAGAGAAAATGCATGATGCTGCATTGAATTATGAACAAGCGCTTGCCAGGCCGGGAGCTGATACTGTCAATATAGAAAATGAATATGGCAATGCTAAATTAGAAAATTCTTATGTGGGCTTGTTGGGCAAAACGATAAAACCTATCATCCAACCGCTGGGATACGATTGGAAAATTGGAATTGCCCTTGTTACCTCCTTTGCAGCAAGAGAAGTTTTTGTGGGCACTATGGCTACTTTATATAGTGTAGGTGACGATAAAAACAAGGGCCCGCTCAGGCAAAAAATGAAAGCAGCAGTACGACCAGACGGCAGCCCGGTATATTCCCTGGCAACCGGGGTCTCTTTAATGTTGTTTTATGTTTTTGCCATGCAATGTATGAGCACCCTTGCTATTGTAAAAAGAGAAACCAGGACATGGAAGTGGCCGATCATTCAATTGATATATATGACAGGCCTTGCATATATAATAAGTTTGATTGCATATCAACTATTGAAATAGCGATTTATTTATTCTGTTTCCATTTATCATCAGGTTCAAAATAATTCCATAAAAGTTTTGATACTTTTTTTGAAAGTTGCCAGGCTTCATTATCGGGAAGCCAGCTTTGATCCTTATTATTTTTGGTAAAAAGACAAAAGATATAAGGATGATGAGGGGCATTAACAAGAAGCACTTCACTGCGAACTGCATCTACTGCATCCATTTTTACTGAAAACTTGTATATAAGGCGGCACCTGGGATAGGGCCCGATCATCCCAGTAGTTTCTACCAAGAAATCGAAGCATATGGTCACATGCTTCAGCAGAAAATATTTTGTGGCGGTAAATCATTTCAAATAAAGTTGCCATTTCTCTTGGAGTCGTTTGGCCCCATCCATAAACCGCCCAATTATCCCCCCTGCCCGGAGTTCTTGAATTAACCCGGGTTTGTGCCAGTCCTAAATTATCCATAATGGAATTGATACTGGAGCCGGTACCAGCCAATTGCTGAAGCCATAGACTTGCGGTATTGTCGCTCATTGTCAGCATAAGCATGATAAGCTTCTTCAAATATATTTTTTCACCCTCTTTAAAGGACCCAAGAATATCCTCGCCTGCATACAGCAAGGAATCTTTATAAATAAGTACAGAATCATATGTCAATTCACCCTTCTCAATTTTATCAATTACACCAATTAAAATTGGAACTTTTATAATGCTGGCAGTGGGAAAAAGGGTATCTGCATTTATAGTAACCATTTTCCCGGTTTTTAAATCTTTTACAAAAATGCCAACATCTCCATTAAATCCTTGAATGGCTTCATTTAATTTCTTCAATAACCTGGTATCTGCTTTCTGAGCGCTAATTCCAAGAACCAATAAAAAAATAAAAATGGTTGAAATAATTTTTTTCATTGTTTAGTTTATAGTTTTCTGTTTTAATTTTTAAATGCCAACTACTTTTTTCGTTACACTTTCCGTGAAAAACTTATTGAATTTACCATAAAATGTCTTTTTATCCTTTACCTTCAAACAGAAAGACCTTGGATAAAAGAACAATCGCATCCCTCATTTTTTTATGTCTTAGCACTGATGCTTTTTCGCCATTTACATTTTTTGAAAGCTGTGTTACTGCACAGTGTTACTGCCTTTGGCGGTCCTCAGGGACATTTGGGTATGATGATGAAAACTTTCGTCAAGCAAACTCCCTATGTTACTGAAAAGGAATTGATGGAATACAATGCCTTTTGTCAATTACTTCCCGGGGCTTCTTCTACACAAACACTCACTCTGATTGGATATAAAAGAGGTGGGGTTCCCCTGGCAGTTCTGACTCTGATAATATGGATACTTCCGGCCAGCATCTTTATGGGTGCCCTGTCTTTTTTGCTTCATTATTTTGATAAAAAAGCAATAAATGCAGATATTTTTAAATTTATAGCACCCATGGCTGCTGGCTTTCTATTATTTGCAAGTGTCAATGCATTTCCTCACGCAATCCGGAATACTATCACCTGGCTGATTATGATTTTCAGCACGGCTATCACTTATTTTTTTTTCAAACTACCTGTTGTTTTTCCTTTGGTTATTTTTTTGGGAGGGGTTGCCACAAACCTAAGCAAAAAGCGTATTCCGCAGGTTGAACAAAAACCGGCGAAGGTAAAATGGTGGAACTTTTGGCTATTTGGAATAATTTTTATAGCAGCAGGAATCATTAGTGAAACAGCCCGTAAGGAGGAATGGCCGAACAGGAAGCCCATAAATCTTTTTGAAAATACCTACCGGATGGGGAGTCTTGTTTTTGGAGGCGGGCAGGTGTTAATGCCGATTATGTATGAACAATTCAGCATCAGGCCAGAGGCCATAAAGCATAAGAATCCGGATGTTGTGCAAATTGACAAAGAAGATATGTATACTGGAATGGGAATAGTCCGGGCAGTTCCAGGACCGGTTTTTTCCTTTGCTTCTTTTACAGGAGGTATGGCATTAAAGGATTTGGGTAATAGCCCGCAGGAGAGAACAACTATGCAGTTGATTGGTTGTTTGATAGGAGTTGTAGGTATCTTTCTGCCAAGTGCTTTACTGGTTCTTTTCTTTTTTCCTATCTGGAATAACCTAAAAAAATATGCAGTTGTTTATCGTTCTCTTGAGGGAATTAATGCGGCAGTAGTAGGGATCATGATCGCATCCACATTTTATATAATGAAAGACATTTCATTGATTGAGGCAAAAACAATCAGTGCTATTAATTTGGGAGTAATTCTCAGCACTTTTCTGTTGTTAAGTTATACAAGATTACCCGCTCCATTAATAGTAGCGGCATGCCTGTTATTGGGTTATTTTTTTTAAAAAATTACTGTTTGTAATAATTTCCTTTTTCTATCTCTTCTCTCACTTTATCGGGAATCATATATCTGACAGACTTTCCCTCCTTAATTAAGTGACGAATTTGCGTGGCGGAAATTTGCAGGAGGGGAGCTTCAACTACATTCAATTGAGCGTTAATGTGGTTATCTATTTCAAATCCCGGTCGGTTATATACATAGATGGGATAATTTTTTATAATAGAATCAAAATTCTTCCACTTGTGTAAATTTTGAAAACTGTCGCTACCCATAATAATTGAAAAGATATGCTCTGGGTACTTTTCGTGCAGATGGGCTAAGGTAACGCTGGTATAAGACGGCTTTGGTAAACCAAATTCGATATCAGAAACTTTAATTCGGAAATCATCTTCTGTAGCTAGTTTTAAAAGATGCAGCCGGTTGTATTCATTCAAAAGGCCAGAATTTATTTTGAATGGATTTTGAGGTGATACGATAAACCAAATCTTTTTTAGCTCCGTAACATTCAAAATATGATTTGCTATGATAAGGTGTCCGGAATGTACGGGATTAAAAGAACCAAAATATAGACCGATATTCATCTAAAATATTGACAATCAAACAATTGAATCAACTATAATGTATTCCGCTTCATCCAGTCTAAGGCTTAGGAGATAACCCGCCACAGATATGGAAACCGGATCTCCCATTGGGGCAACTTGTTCTACGGAAATTTCCTCTCCTGGCAAACAACCCATCTCCATTAATTTGAGGTGAATTTCCTGGTTGCTAAAACTTTTAATAATAGCTTTTTGACCAAGTTTAAGTTCCGATAATTTTTTATTCATTATAATTGAATTAAGGCAAAAATAATTGTATTCTCTTTAATGTTTCTGAATTTTGAAATTATGGCTTCTTCATCACAATTTAAGGTTCACTTCCACTTTAACACCAATGTTTCTCTAAAGAATAGGAAAAAGCTGAAAGTCTTTATTGAGAATTTTTTTAAGAAAGAAAAAAAGAAACTTGATCGCCTGGATTATATTTTTTGTTCTGATAAGGACCTGATAGAAATAAACAAACAATTTTTAAAGCATAATTCTTACACTGACATTATAACTTTTGAATTAAGCGACAGATACAAACCCATCACAAGTGAAGTTTATATCAGCATCGACAGGGTAAAAGACAATTCAATAATTTTTGACGAACCCTTATATAGAGAACTGCACAGGGTCATTTTTCATGGAGTGCTGCATTTATGCGGATATAAGGACAAAACCAAAGACCAAAGGGAAAAAATGAGAGAAAAAGAAGACTCTTTAATATCAAGTTATCTAAATAAGGTTTCACGGGACACTGTTTCAGCCTGAAACAGTGTCCCGTGAAACCTTTACCTTTATGGAAATACAAATTATGGCAAGAAAAAAATGGGAGGCTAAAACCGAATTAACACCAGAGCTAATCAAATTTCGTGAAAAACGAAAATGGCAAATTAATTTACGGAGATATGTAATAGAAAAAAGCCCCTGCCCTCCCTATGCGCCATACTTTGGTTTAGATATTGAAAATATAAGGAACTGGTTTGAATATCAGTTTACAAAAGACCTTAACTGGGAGAATTTTGCCAAAAAGTGGCAATTTGATCATATCATCCCTGTTACTTATTTTGATCAGTCCTCAGAAGAAGAACGCCGCCTTTGCTGGAACTTCACTAATCTGAGGGTAGAAACGTTTAAACTCAATAAGGATCGTGGAGACAGGCTGGATATACTCGGAGCTAAATCTTATTTCGATGAATTATACTTAATAACGGGCTATCATATCACAAAAGCATTAAGAGATAAAATCGCCCGTATTGAATTATCAGAATTCATTAGTTCAGAACCCCAACAAAAATTTCTGGCCGAACACAAAGAGTACCTTGTCCCATATTGAAAACTATTCCGTTTTTGAATTCGAACTTTTAAATCATGGGAGATCACTTGAGGAGGTTAAAAAAGAAATGGCATTTTTCAAGAAAATTAGTCAACTCTGAATTTTATTAACAGAGTACCTTTGCACCCCATGTTTCCCGAATACGATATAATAGTAGTAGGTGCCGGCCATGCCGGTTGCGAAGCGGCTGCTGCTGCTGCAAATCTTGGCTCAAAAGTCCTGCTGGTAACCATGAATATGCAGACGATCGCCCAGATGAGCTGTAATCCGGCCATGGGTGGAATCGCAAAAGGCCAGATTGTAAGAGAAATAGATGCAATGGGAGGATATTCAGGAATTGTAACAGACTTATCAATGATCCAATTCCGGATGCTGAATCAGTCAAAAGGACCGGCAATGTGGAGCCCAAGGGCACAAAGTGACCGGATGTTGTTTGCTGCCAACTGGAGGGAAATGCTTGAAAAAACGCCAAATGTTGATTTTTACCAGGATATGGTAAAAGGTTCTGATCATTAAGAAAGATAGGGCTTGCGGTGTTATTACTGGTTTAGGTCATGAAATAAAGGCGAAGGCCGTAGTTCTTACAAATGGAACTTTTCTAAATGGAATTATTCATATAGGGGAAAAGAACTTTGGAGGTGGAAGGGCAGCAGAGAAAGCTGCCACTGGTATTACAGAACAACTAGTATCTCTGGGATTTGAAAGCGATCGTCTGAAAACAGGAACTCCTCCTCGTGTAGACGGGCGAAGCCTGGACTATTCAAAAATGGAAGAGCAACCCGGAGATGAAGAAATTACCGGCTTTTCTTATTCAGAAACTCCAAAGCCAATTAGACAAAGAAGTTGCTGGATAACCTATACAAATCAACAAGTTCATGATATTCTTAAAAACAGGATTTGATAGAAGTCCTATGTTTACCGGCAGAATTGACGGTACTAGGCCCACGATATTGTCCAAGTATTGAAGATAAGATAAACCGGTTTGCCAGAACGAGATCGTCATCAACTATTTATTGAGCCAGAAGGTTGGAATACAGTTGAAATCTACGTTAATGGATTTTCTACCTCATTGCCGGAAGATGTTCAGTACGAAGCACTTCGTACAATACCCGGCTTTGAGAATGTTAGAATATTCCGACCTGGTTATGCAATTGAATATGATTATTTTCCTCCTACCCAGCTAACTCACACACTTAGAAACAAAACTAATTTCCCATCTTTTTTTTGCCGGACAAATAAATGGAACAACTGGTTATGAAGAGGCTGCTTGTCAAGGACTTATGGCTGGAATCAATGCTCATCAAAAAGTAAATCAACTTGATCCGGTAATTCTTAAAAGAAGCGAGGCTTATATTGGAGTATTGATTGATGATCTGATTAATAAAGGAACTGAGGAGCCATACCGAATGTTTACCTCCAGGGCAGAATTCAGAACTCTGCTCCGACAAGATAATGCGGACCTCCGCCTAACCGAACTTAGTTATAGATTAGGCCTTGCTTCCCAGAATCAGAATGAACAACGTAATTGCGAAAAAACAAGATGTAATCACAATTAAAGCGTTTTGAAAGAAACCAGTCTGGAGCCTGCAGAACTAAACAATTTTCTCGAACAAAAGCATTCATCTCAAATTACAGAAAAGCAAAGGGTGGAAAAGGTTTTGCTCAGGCCCGATATTGAACTAAATGAATTGATAAGCTCTTTTCCTGTCCTCGCTGAAAAATTAAACTGCTTTAATAAAGAAACTCTTGAGCAAGCTTCAATACAAATCAAATATGAAGTATATATAGAAAAAGAAAAAGAGCTTGTTAGCCGCATGAGCACCCTTGAAAATTTGGAAATCCCTTCGCCTTTGATTTTAAAAAGATTCCTTCCCTGGGAAATGAAGCACGAGAAAAACTTAGTCGTATTCAACCAACAACGCTTGGTCAGGCGAGCCGTATTTCAGGAATTAATCCGAGTGATGTGCAAATATTGATGGTCTATATGGGGAGATAACCCAATTAATGAATATCCTTACCAGCCTTTTTCTTGAATCTTCATTGCAAATAGCTTTTCTTCTCTGTTATTAACTGAATTATTTAAACTTCCCGTTATTAGCCCTTTGCAATTTTCATGACCGCACTTACAGTCAAAAGGTTCCATATTTTCATCCAGAAATTGAGAATAATCAAGCGTTAATTCTTCATTTCTTTGAATATTCCTTAAGGCTACAACATTTAAGCCATCCAAACTTGTATTTGCATCACAACTATGATTTTGGGGAGCCCATTCGCATGGGTCTTCATCCCAGAGCACAAAAACTTCTTCGCTAACAGCATAAGCATATCTCCTGAAATTGAAGTTTTTGATCCTCATTCCAGTTTTTTTCAACAAATCGTCTTGGTAACAATTCGTTGTGCTTTTTCTTCTCCCACAAAAACAACTTCACCTTTCCGGATATTCCGGGTGGCGTAAATTCCAAAGCCCGCAATAGAATTTCCTTTCATTGCATAAGGCTTCTTCTTTCTGTTGATGGCGGGCATATCCCTTCAGCAATGATATGATCAAGAAATCCCTTTTGTCCCGCATCGTCAAACTTCAAAATAAAATCAGCAGATCCCTCGATAGCCATCGGTATAAAATACTGAACAGGTAAAATTAATTTCAAGAAAAAAGATTTCATTCTTGTCATTAACCCGAAAATCAAGCCTGGCATATCCAACTCCATTAAATCCTTTGAATATCTTCTCTGCTTCCTCACGAAGCTCTCTGTCCAATATTGGATCAGTACAGGGAAAATTACAATCAGGATGCAGTTCAGATGTCTTTAGAGAATATGTCTTAAATGATTTTCCTTCAGGGAATACATATTCCACCGGCTTAAAAACCTTACAATTCTTTCCATCCTCATTGGCAGCTACCAAAACAGTAAATTCTCTGCCATCAATATATTCTTCTACCAGTAAAGGACCATATTCATTGTATATCTCCACCACCTTTTTTAAGAAGATCCTGCTTATTATAAAGAACAGAATTTTCATCAATCCCCAAACTATCGCCGGCCTTAGAAGGTTTAATAAACATGGGATAAGACAAAAATTTTTCAACTTTATCAATATCCTCCGGCTGGTCAATAATAAAATATCCCGGGGTTCTTACACCTTCGCAATGTGCTACATATTTCATCAGCTCCTTTGTTGGATCATACAACTTAGCAGAAGGGCCGGTATGGGGCAGGTCAAGCAGCTCAAAACTAGTGAATGACATCTATAGAAGGCACTTCCCATTCCAGGTAACCCTCGCAAAGATTAATAAATACATCATAATTCTTTTTCTTCAATTCTTTAAGCTGACGATAGGTAGTTAGCTTATTCAAAAACACATGATCAACTTCATCTCCGGGTAAAAGAGAAGAAAGATTTCTTGGAGGATCATAATTTTTATAATCTACGCCAGTAGTAGAATAATCCGGTTGAAGCACACAAACCTTCATACAATAGAATTAAAGGGTTAAGTTTCTTCGGGTAAAAGCATCTTGTATTATCTTCCGGATAAGATCAGAAAACGTTTTGTCCGCATATCGCAGAATAGCCCCAATTGAAGTATAATCCTCATCTTCGCTTAAGCCGCATTGTGCATTTACTTCCAGCATATATAATTTCCCGGTAGCCTTATCCATCCTAATATCTAGCCTGCCATAGCCCATACCGCCAACAGCCAGATATGCATCGAGGCTAATTTCTTCCAGGTCTTTCATAATTGACGGGTCGGGTAACTGATAATTATAAAAATTTTCATCCTGGGCATTGGCTTTTCATCCTCATAAATTTCCCACAAGCGGTCAAACGATAAAAATTTTTCTTCTTCGGGCAGAGAATCATGAAAAATTCTTTCGACTGGCGGATAAACAAAGCAGCCACGGGGATTTAAGGAAGATCCAACGATAAACGATGTAAATTCCGGACCCGTAATAAATTGTTCAACAATTAATCCATCGGCCAATAAGTTCCAACCGCGATATCCCTTTTCTATTTCCTTTATCCGCTCAAATAATTCCTGGTCAGTATAAACAACATTCTTTACTGATACACCCATACTGCCACCCGATACGGCTGGTTTTATAATCAAGGGTGCACCTAATCTTTTGCACATTCCCGTATCCTTTCATCCGAATCTTCAGCTTCCATCAATAATTTCCCACTTTGCTGTTGATACGCCGGCTTTTTCAAAAGCCATTTTCATTGGAATCTTTGAAGTGGTAATATTATAATAATGATCATCCGACCCTGTATAAATCAAGCCTGTTTTTTTCCAATTCATCAATAACAGAAACGCCAGGTGTTCCATTTATTTCATCCCCATCACAAAGATTTAGTACCAGTGGAATTTTTCTTCCTGACTTCTTTCTTAATTGAAGAAATTATTTCTTTATAATTCATCATGGTTACTGGCTGCCATGTCCAATCAGCTCCCAATTCAGTCAAATATTTTCGTGTATTCGCCAAGGCTTTGGGAGAAATCGTAATAGTATTGAAGATTGGGATCTTCTGTTTCCAGGTAAGGGAAAAGTATCCAGATCTTTAATTTACGGATAGGGTCGGCCGGTGATCTGATACCTTTCTTTTTAAGCTCTTTTTTCCTTGTTTGAACGATCATGCAGTTGCTGTTGTATAAATCGGGTTAGCTTATAAGTACTTAAAATTTCCGGGCTTATATGTGCTGCGCCTTTGATTTCACCCAAACAATTCTGCGTTCCGCAGAAACAGGTAAACGGTTGCGCCATATCCCATTCCGTAGATGGATAAAAAAAAGTCATTTCATCTCCTTCCGCAATATGTTTTAAAGCTACAATTTGCATAGTATGCGTATCGAAAAATACATTGGGGTCGCAGCTATGATTGATGTATTGCAAATGTTCCGGATGCAACATAATATGTTTATCAATACCTACCTGAACAGTAAGGTAACTGGGTGTTGATAATATCTGACTGGCAGAAAATTCTATTACAACATCTCCCGGCTGATAAGTTCGCTGAGCGAAAAATGCTTTCTGATTGTTGTCGATATTTTGCCTCACTAGCGGCGAAAGAATGATCGCTGATGATGCGATAGTTGGAGCTTAAATTGGTTATCATATTCTAATTGATATGAAAAGATATATATAAACTTTTATGTAACAAATCTTATATCAATAAATGTGAATAATTAATGTCAATAGCTTAATAAGATCATCCGCCTTATTATGAAATTCAATCTGCAAAAAACCATTCACTCCGTTTTTTTATCTGGCGCATGCAATGAATTAATAACGCTCCTGAGGAATTTGATTAAACTTAAAGAAATATGGAAGCTAATTCCAGTAAGGCTTTCGGGGGTATTAAAAAGCAATGGATACTTATAGGTATAGAATAAAAGGAGTTTTTTTCGAATTACAGCCCTTTGCTTTTCTGAAACTCCTGCCATGCAATAGCCAATTTGATCTCTCCAAATCCTATTGAGCTGCCTAGCTTTTCTTTTAAAGTTTTTATTGAATTTCCATTGTACTCTTTCAATACAGGTTCAATGATCACCAGTTTTTCCCGGCTTATCAATTCCTCAATATTTAAATCACCCATCCTGATGAAATGTGCGAGATGACCTTCTATTGTTTGTCTTGTCAGTTTACGTGCCGTTGCTATTTCAGAAACAGACATAGCTTGCCCGTATAGTCTGAACGTTTCAGCTTTTGTATCAATTTTAGTATTGCCGGCTTTCCCGATTTCCTTTTTTTCTTTCTTTGCCTTTTTCATATCTATCATCGTCTCCAACTTATTTTCATTACAATAGTCAAGGATGATGTCAAGAAATCGTTGTCCGTATTTTTCAATTTTAGCTTCACCAAAGCCACTAATTTTCCTGAGATCCGTAAGCGTTTGGGGTAAATAGCTTGACATTTCATTTAATGTATTACTCCCGGCTACAATATAAAGAGGTAAGTCAGATTTTGAACAAATAGTATCCCGAAGCTTCCGCAATTGCATGTGCAATGAGGGATGGGGGCTTTCTATTTGGTGCTGGGCAGAGTTAGAATATGCGTTAATTGTAAATGCCGGAGTAATAAAATTTCGCTTCCATTGCTGAAAATCCTCCAATAAAAATCCTGCTTCAAGACCTTGCATCAAATATTTTTTGAGCGAAAAGAGCATAAATAATTCCTTTATACTATTGTTATATTCTTTTGCATGTAACCGGCTATCCGTAACTGCCACAGAGGAATTCAAAAAATTGATAATGTCATTGAGCCTTTCTTTAAAAAAACCAGATGCTGCTTTTATCCGGTCCTGGATCAGTGAGCTTTCAGGTATTTCCAATAAAAAGTAATTTTTTAATTGGGCGTTGAATTTTATTCCTACTTCCTGCACATCGTTAATTTTATTCTGCAAGGTTATTAGCCAGTTTAATATTTCTGCGTTAAATGAAGATTTGTGCTCCTTCAAATATTCAAAAAGGGCTTTGCCAATTTCTATCGTTAAAGCAAAGTCAAAAACAGAAATTAATACCGTCAATTGATAGTTTTTTCGTGCAATTTTCAATTCACTTTCCAGGAGATCATTTGAAGCCCGACTCCTGGAAAAAGCAACTATCCTTTTATCTATGCTAAGGCCGGAAGATCTGATTTTACTTTTTAATACCATTCCGGACAAACTGGTGCAACGACTCAGAGCTACATACACCTGCCCGGCTGCAAAAGCTTCTTCAGCGTCAATGATCGCCTTTTCAAATGTCAGTCCCTGGCTCTTGTGAATAGTAATAGCCCAGGCAAGTCGTAAGGGATATTGGGTAAAAGAGCCCAAAACGTCCTCTTCAATTTTAAAGTTTGTTTTATTAACGGAGTAATGAATGTTTTGCCAGATTTCCCTGGTCACTTCAATTTCTTCGGATTCTCCAGGACATTTAACTAAAATCTTGTCTTCTTCAATTCTTGAAACCTTTCCGATCTTTCCATTAAAATATCTCCGACCACGATCAGAACTATCGTTCTTTAAAAACATAACCTGCGAGCCTGTTTTTAGAATCAGTCTTATTTCTGCCGGGTATGCCTTCTCCGAAAACTCTCCTGTAATTTCCGCATCAAAGACCTGCAGTTTTTCATTTATCTTTTGAAGTTGCTCTCCGTTTGTTAAATCAGCTTTTCGGTTATGCGTGGTAAGAATGATATACCCATCATCCTCCGTCCGTTTAAATGCAGGCAGAAATCTGCTTTCAAGAATATCTGCTCCCCGGTCATCCAATTCATTATTACGAACCTGGTTAAGTAAAGTGATAAATCTTTCCTCGCTCTGCCGGTAAATCTTAGTAAACTCAACATAAACCGGGGGATCTTCCAGAATTACCCTGCTATCGAAAAAATAAGGACTCTTATAAAACGCAGAAAGAATTTGCCACTCAGGGTCCCGCACTACTGGTGGCAATTGATACATATCGCCAATAAACAATAACTGAACGCCTCCAAACTTTTCTAACTTCCGGTGTCTTACATGCCGGAGAATAATATCAATTGCATCAAGGGTATCACATCGAACCATGCTTATTTCATCAATAATTAGTAGTTCGAGTTCCTGCATCACCTTTATCCTTTCGCTTGTAAGGCGAAGACGGCTTAATAAGGTATGCGGATCATTAATTGAATCATTTTGGCCTGCCTTTTCTGATTCTGGTACAAATGGTGAAAAAGGTAATTGAAAAAAGGAATGAAGGGTGACACCTCCGGCATTAATTGCGGCGACACCGGTTGGCGCAGTCACTGCCATCTGTTTAAAACAGTTTTGACGGATGTATTTCAGGAAAGTGGTTTTACCCGTACCTGCTTTGCCTGTCAGAAAAATATTACGGGAGCTTTGGTTTACCAGGTCAACTGCTATATTGAAAATAGTATTGCTGTTGTCGGGAACAATGGTCACCATTACTTTTTTGATTTAACCATAAATGAACGAAAATAAATGTTGGCGAACCTTGCATTTCATCAACTGTTTCGCCATAAAGGGTACAAAAGTAATGAATGCATTTTGCCGATATTCTGGTTACTCCTTTGTGGTAAAACATTCTTCAGGATATTCCTTAACTCTGCCATATAACCAGGTATAACAGTTGATAAGTTTGTTTTAAAATTTTATATAAAAAAGCCACAGACAAACAGTTCAACACACAAGGTTTAATCTTGCGGGTCTCTGATCATCTGTGGCAATGTCAACTAAGCTTCAGAATTCTTAACCCCAAGAAGCAATAACTCACTTACCTGAACTTCAGTGACATATTTTTTATTGCCGTCCTTGTCATTAAAACTACGGTTGATCAATTTGCCTTCGATGGCAACTTCTTTTCCTTTGTCAAGATACTTTTCAGCAATCTCAGCAACTTTGCCCCAGGCAATTACCCGATGCCATTGAGTTTCCGTTACCTTTTCGCCCTTAGCATTGCGGTAGCTTTCATTTGTAGCTACATTAAATGTGGCCAGCTTTTTACCGCTTTCCATTTGTTTTACTTCTGGTTTTCCACCCAGGTTGCCGATCAGTTGTACTTTGTTTTTTAAAGCGTACATAGTTGTAAGTTTTGCCCCCATCCCCCGAACGGGTGATGAGGATGTTTAAAAATTTTTTTTATTTCAATCAATCCAAGGCGCCGTCGGATTGACAAAACAAAGATGGGGTTCTGAAAAAGCCAGAGTCGGTTTTTAACCGTTTACTCCCGAAGCTAAACGTGTAAAAACGTTTGCACACGGATAAAAAGTATTAATTTAATTCCCTGAAACCTTTACCATGACTGCATCCGAAACAAAAAAATGTATGGCCTGCGGCAGGCCTTTAAAAGGCCGGGTAGATAAGAAATTCTGCGATGATAATTGCCGGAACAATTTTAATAACCAGCAAAAAGCCAAGGGAAGTCATAGTACTTATGTCAGAAACATCAATAATACGCTTCTGAAAAACCGTAAAATTCTGGAATCCATATTACCGGAAGGAGAAGAAACGGCAAAGGCCAATAAAGAGAAACTTCAGCGCCTGGGTTTTCAATTTAAATATTTAACACATACCTACACTACAAAAACAAGTAAGACCTATTATTATTGCTATGATTACGGTTATCTGCCTTTGGAGAATGAGTGGTATTTAATAGTTAAGAAGAGAGATGAGTAAACATTTTTCATTGGGTTGGGATTGGGAGCCGGTTTCAGTAAGAAAATATAAAAACTGTAAACTAAAAACCCCTTCTTTGCTGACGAGGTTTTTAAAGCGTAGTGTGGAAAACCCCGAATTTTCGGGGAACCGCCAGACCTAAATAATTTCCATTTTAGACTTCTGCTTCACAATCTGTCGAAATTCTTCCATAAATTCCCCTCCCTCAATACGCTTTATAATAAATGCTTTTGATTTTATTGACTTTAAAAACCACTCAACCTTGAGAGCTAATTTTCTTGTGGCTGTACTTAATATCAATTTCAATTCTCAATCATTGATGTATGATATACTTGAACCTATAAAAAAACTTTTATTATGTTAAACTAGCCTTTCTAAGGGGTCATTTGACTCAACTAGGTATTGCGTCAGCCAGACCTATTGCTGAATAGCGATTTGACGCTAAGATTATATTCGTTAAATCACCATATAAGAGCACTTGTTAGCGGCAGCCGATCAATCTAATACCGCTTTGATATTATTAGTTTTTAAAAAATTAATTGTCTTATCAATGATAGCCAGCTCATTCGATGGTGATATTTTCTCTCTGATATGTGCTTGTTCATAAAGAGTTCGTACGAGCAAATCAAACCTTGGGTTGTCTACATATTTGGCAAGAATAATTCCTGTAATGTTTTTAAACTTATCTAGATTATAATGTTTTTCTAAATGAGCATAGCTAGTGAATTTTTCGAAGAAGGGTACTGTATATTCCTCAAAAGCTTTTATTGAAAGAGTAGCTGCTTTGTTGATGGAGAAGTCATCATAAGAGAGGGTCTGTTCATCATACAATCTAAAGGCAAGATCAGCATTACGAGTATAATTACATATATCTGATCCTATTGTACTTGACTTATTATATCTTTTAGGGTCATCAAAAAGGCGTCCAATCAGTTTCTGAAGTTTCTCAATGTGTATAGACCAGTGTAGCGTTGCCGTCGTTAGTGTTCCTATTCTAAAATAAAACCCAACGGCCTTTTTCCCTATTTCGAAGTTTTTGATAAATTCTTTTTGACTTTTTTTATAAGTAAACCCATCGTTTCCGAAATAATCAGCTACAATTTCTAAAAAGCGGTTGCTAGGACGAGCAGAAGAATCTGTAATAGTAAAAGACATGTTGTTTAAGTTCCAGGTATCGTTTTAGGTTGCCGCCAACTTATCGAAAGCCGCGGAATATTAATGTAAACAAAATGCATTTAAACTTAAAACCCCATCATTGCTGACGAGGTTTTTAAAGCGTGGTGTGGGGCGGGATCGAACCGCCGACACAAGGATTTTCAGTCCTTTGCTCTACCGACTGAGCTACCGCACCATCCTTTTCCCTTGCGGGGCAGCAAAAATAAGAGTTTAGGTTAAAAATCTAAAATATAAATCCATCTGCCTTCTTAATAACCTGAAGCCTGATTTTACATTCCGTACTGGCTTAAAAACTTAATCCGCATGATCTTAAGCTGCTCCCAATTAAAATTATATTCCGATAATTCCTCCTGTGCTATCTGCAGCGAAGAGGTTTCGCAGGTTTTGAAATACTCAATGATCTCATCCTGGTCATCTTCATCAAGCATTTCATCAATGGCATAATCAAGATTAAGTTTAGTGCCGCTTGCTGCTATCGTTTCCATTTCCTCCAGCATTTCATCAATTCTCCAGCCCTTATTTTTAGCAATTGTTTCCAGTGAAACCTTCTTATCCGTATTCTGAATAATATAAACTTTGTTCCCGCTCTTGTTCACCACACTTTTCATCACAAAATCATCCGGCTTTTCAATATTGTTTTCCTCCACATAAGCTGCAATCAAATCGACAAATGGTTTGCCATATCGCATTGCTTTGCCTTTACTTACCCCCTGGCATTTTTCCAGCTCTTCCATAGTTGTAGGATACAGAGTTGCCATATCCTGCAATGTGTTTTCCAGGAAAATGACAAAGGGAGGCAAGGCCTTCTTTTTTCGCTTCTCTCTGCCGGAGCTCTTTCAGCATTTCAAACAACTTATCATCCGTAGCTGCTCCCGGTGTAACTCACTTCGCCTTCTTCGTCATCCGCATTAGCATCATCATAAAGATGATTCAATATTACCTTGAATGATTTTGGTTTTTTTAGAAATGCCTCCGCCCTTTTTGTAAACTTCAGCACGCCATATTCTTCAATATCTTTTGTAAGCATTCCCTCAAGAATCAATTGCCTGACCAGTGAATTCCAGAATAGATTGTCCTTCTCTTTACCCGTACCAAAGATGTCAAGTCCATCATGACGAAACATTTGGTTCTGTGGTGTAAGCTTACCCATAATTATCTGTACTACATAATCTGTGGCAAATCTTTCATCCAGTGCCTTAATTACCTTCAATGCAATGACAGCCTCATCCATCGCTTCTACTCTTTCCTTCGGATGCCTGCAATTATCACACTCACCGCAATTTTCAATTTTGTATTCCTCTCCGAAATAACTCATCAGCACCTTTCGACGGCAAACACCACTTTCGGCATAAGCCAACAGTTTCATTAATCAACTGGGCGCCTACTTCTCTTTCGCTTAATGGCTTGTCCCGCATCAGATGCTCCAGTTTACTTACATCCTTATGAGAATAATAAAGAACACATTTTCCTTCCAGGCCATCACGGCCGGCACGACCGGTTTCCTGGTAATAATTTTCAATTGATTTGGGAATATTATAATGAATAACAAAACGGATATCCGGTTTGTCAATTCCCATTCCAAAGGCAATGGTGGCACAAATCACCTGCACATCTTCGTTCAGAAATTGATCCTGTCTTTCAGAGCGCAGCTTGCTGTCAAGACCGGCATGATAGGCAACAGCCTTGATACCATTGGCCATTAAAATATCGGCCAGCTCTTCTGTTGTCTTTCGGTTAAGTGTATAAATGATTCCGCTCTTACTTTTCATTCCTTTAATAAAACGAACAATACTTTCATCCGTCTGATCCTTTTTGATCTTAGGTAGTATTTCGTAATAAAGATTGGTGCGGTTAAAAGAAGAAATAAAAATATTGGGTTTGTGCAGGTCAAGGTTTTTGACGATATCACTTTGCACTTTAGGCGTAGCAGTAGCAGTCAGGGCAATTACCGGTATGTCGGGGTTGATTTGTATCATCATTTCCCGCAGCCGTCGGTATTCAGGACGAAAATCATGGCCCCATTCTGAAATACAATGTGCCTCATCCACAGCAAAAAATGAAATATTAAGATCAGAGAAAAAATCGAGGTTCTCCTGCTTGGTCAATGTTTCGGGTGCTACATAAAGCATCTTGGTTTTGCCGGCCAATAAATCGTCATGTACCTCTTTTATTTCCTTTTTATTCAAAGTGGAATTCAGAAAATGTGCCACTTCGTCATTGCTGCTATAACCTCTTACCAGGTCAACCTGGTTTTTCATCAGGGCAATTAATGGAGATACAATAATGGCGACCCCATCACTTACCAAAGCAGGAAGCTGGTAGCAAAGACTTTTTCCCCCGCCTGTTGGCATAATAACAAAGGTATCATGGCCTGCCATCAGCGATTCAATCACTTTTTCCTGGGTCCCTTTGAATTTAGTAAACCCAAACTGATCCTGCAACTGCTTTGTGCAGATCAAATCTTTTTTTATCAGCGCTTTTTGGTTTTCCCGGAGGCGATTGTTTGAGCTTTGGATTTTCCATTTTTGGACGAGTGGGTTTTCCTGCCACTTTTTTTTGCTGTTGTTGTTCCCATTACACTTTCTATTTTTTCAAAATCATTCTTCGGATTTACAATTTTCAAATACAGATTTTATTAAGATACTCACTTTTTTACCCGCTTACTATCGAATATGATTTGCAATTTTATACACAAGTAAACGTATTGGGCTACTTGAATTCATATTATAGTAGTTATAATACAGACAATTGAATTTATCTATCAGTTATTCGCCTAAGAATTATTTCACTTTCGATACTCTCCTTAAAATGGATGGCGAATTTACTTAATCCGGAGTATTACCGGGTAAGGGGAAGCGTTAAAGTTGATATGTATAACACAAACGTAGGTTATAATCTCAAAACCTCTATTTTTGCCGCTTTATCTGCCGTAGCATCTGTAAACGAAGGCGTGTTTTTAACTATGCAACTTCTATTAAAAAAATTGCACTGCGGACTATTGACCTTGAAGCGCAATCCATTTCAGGTCTCGCTTCTTTTATTAATGATGATTTTGAAAAAGCCGTTGCTTGCCATTGCAGCCTGCAACGGCCGCGTTGTAATCAGTGGCATCGGCAAAAGTGCTGTAATAGCGCAAAAGATTGTAGCAACCCTTAATTCCACCGGTACTCCTTCAATTTTTATGCATGCTGCGGACGCCATTCATGGCGATCTAGGTATTGTTCAACAGGATGATGTTGTGATCATTATCAGTAAAAGTGGGGAAAGCCCTGAAATAAAAGTATTGGTACCTCTGATAAAAAATTTTAATAATGTACTGATTGGCATGGTAGGAAATATAGATTCTTTCCTGGCCAAACAATCAACCATTGTATTAAATACCACAGTAGAGCAGGAAGCTTGTCCGAATAACCTTGCCCCTACTACCAGCACAACAGCTCAACTGGTAATGGGAGATGCACTTGCCGTATGCCTGATGGAAATGAAAGGTTTCAAATCTGAGGATTTTGCAAAATTTCATCCGGGTGGCATGCTGGGTAAAAAATTTTACCTGCGTGTATCTGACCTGGCTTCCGGCAATGAAAAGCCAAAAGTACTTCCCGGCACAGTCATTAAAAGAAGTGATAGTGGAAATGACACAAAAAAGACTGGGTGTTACGGCAGTTGTTGATGAAAAAAATCACTTATTAGGAATCATTACAGATGGTGATCTGAGAAGAATGTTAAAGACAACTATCCAAAATTGACTCAATTATTGCAGCCGATATAATGACAAAAAATCCTAAAACAATTGGACCCGATGAACTGGCTGTGGAAGCATTGAATATGTTGCGAAAAAATGAAATAACACAATTAGTTGTTTCAGATAATGGTTTATATCTTGGTGTTATACATTTGCATGATCTATTAAAAGAAGGATTTATATAAATAAACGGGGATAATAACCATTCCCTTCAAATCAACAGACTAATTCCAGAAAATGAACAAACATCATTATGTTGCCATAATGGCCGGTGGAATCGGCAGCCGTTTTTGGCCCATGAGCCGAACAGCACTTCCCAAACAATTTCTAGATATCCTGGGTACAGGTAAAACACTGATACAACAAACCTTTGATCGATACAGCCAGCTTGTTCCGGTTGAAAACATTTACATTGTCACCTCCCAGAATATGATACCATTGTAAAAGAGCAACTTCCTTCACTTCCCGTAACAAATATTCTGGCTGAACCATCACGCAAAAACACGGCCCCCTGTATAGCATATATTGCTTTCAAATTACTGCAGAAAGATCCTGAAGCACTGATGATGGCAGCACCTGCAGATAATCTGATTCTGGATACAAACGCCTTTCTGCAAACAGCAAGAAATGCATTTGACTTTGTAGACAGCATTAATGCACTTGTCACTATAGGTATAAAACCAACCTCCCCCAATACCGGTTACGGCTATATTCAACACGAAGTACCCGAAGTAGCCCCGGGTGTACATGAGGTAAAAACATTTACCGAGAAACCAAACCTTGAACTGGCTAAAACCTTTCTTGCCAGCGGAGACTTTTTGTGGAATGCCGGCATCTTTACCTGGAAAGTAAAAAACATTATTGCCGCTTTTGAAAAATATCTACCTGAAATCTACGAGGTCTTTGCTGCGGAAAAAGATAAATTTAACACCGGAGAAGAAATGGAGGCAATAGAAAATATCTATCCGCAATGCACCAATATTTCCATTGACTTCGGCATCATGGAAAAGGCCGACAATGTATATGTGATTCCGGCTTCTTTTTCCTGGAGCGACCTGGGGACCTGGAACAGTGCATGGGATAATACAAAAAAAGATTATTTCCGATAATGCGTACCACGGGAACAAATGTAGTAGTGATAGATGCAAAAAATTGCGTGGTAAATGTCCCTAATAATAAATTGGTATTGATACAGGGACTGGAAGATTATATAGTAGTAGATACAAAAGATGTATTACTGATCTGCAAAAGAGAAAAAGAACAGGAGATAAAAGAATACGTTGCTGAATTGAAGAAAAACAAGGGGGACAAGTTTTTATAATAAATAAAAGCATTTCTTTCAAATACTTTTACCCCGATTCGTCGGGGTTCTTTATTTTTATGTACAAACCTTTCTATGCAGTCTTTCCCCGTAAACAATATTTTATTCCTGGATATTGAAACAGTTCCCCAATATTCCTCTTATACGGAAATGCCGGAGAGCTGGAAATCTTTTTGGAATACAAAAGCAGGATATATTATCCGTAATAAGGAAGATGAATCTGTAGAAAGCGCTTATCCCCGTGCTGGTATTTATGCCGAATTTGGAAAAATCATTTGTATTAGTTGCGGTTTTATAACAGGTGCGGGTGAGCAGAAAAAAATTCTCCTTAAATCTTTCTCCGGTAATAATGAACAAATACTCCTGCTTGAATTCGGGGACATGTTAAATAAATGGTCTGCGACTGAACAACGTTTTTTATGTGGACACAACGGAAAGGAATTCGATTTTCCCTACCTATGTCGCCGGATGATCATTAATAGCGTACCGATTCCTTCACTTCTCAATATATCCGGAAAAAAACCCTGGGAAGTAAACCATTTAGATACAATGGAGCTGTGGAAATTTGGTGATTTTAAAAACTATACTTCTCTTAATCTATTGTCACATGCATTAGGCATTCAAACTCCCAAAGACGATATAGACGGTAGCATGGTATGGGAAGTGTATTGGAAAGATAATAACCTGGAAAGAATTGTTACCTATTGTCAGAAAGACGTGGTAACCGTAGCCCAAATTCTATTACGAATGATGGGAGAGCCTATGATAAAATCTGAGAACATAGAAATAAAAGGATAACTGTTACAAATTAATAGTGGTTCAAAATAAAGCAACTATACTTAGTTCCCACTAATATTCATCACTGCTTAACTCATAATTGTAAACCATGCAAAGAACAAATTATTCTTCCGGCGCCAAATGGGAAAACATTGTTGGCTACAGCCGTGCGGTTAAATTCGGAAACCTTATCGAGGTAACCGGAACCGTCGCGGTTGACGAAAATTCAATGTTAGTGGGCAAAAACGATGCATATGCTTCAAACAAAATATATTATCGAAAAAATTGAAAAAGTTTTAATTCAGGCTGGTGCCTCATTGAATGATATCATCAGAACCAGGATGTTTGTCACAGATATTACCCGCTGGGAAGAATATGGTAAAGCCCATGGAGAAATATTCAGAGACATCAAGCCCTGTACAACAATGGTAGAAGTTAGTGCATTAATAGATCCGGATTTTCTGATTGAAATAGAGGCAACCGCAATCATCCAATAATATATACAGCTGTTTAAAAATCAAAACCTGATAGGACAGGCACTCTTGCTACTAACTCTTGGTTTGCAGGGATTGTCTCCTTCCTGGTCATACGAATTATGATCCCAGACAAAACCAACCTCCGAGCTTCCTGTTGTATAGGAGTAATTATTATTTCCTATCTGTGAATCATGACCTACTCCCACTCTTACTTTATCTCTTCCGTTATTCCGCCCGGATAAATTAAAAGAAAGCGTAAGTGCAACTGCATTCATATCTCTGAAGTTAACACTGCCGCGATACCATAACCCCAGGCTGATGTCATATTGATTTTGGGTTACTTCTATTCCTGCCTGGTAGCTATTATTCTGAGCTTGCCTGTAGCCAAGTACCGCCAGGCTGTAAGACCATATTTGCTCCGGATCAGTATAAGTATACATCAGGTTACCACTCCATCTTACCGGTAACTGACTTCTAAAGGTATCCGATGAAGCGGTAAGTGATTCATCAGGCCGGTTAATGTGATGAGCACTAAACCCTGTGAGCAACCTGCTATTTTCAGTAAGGTTGTAATTAAAGAACATTCCCGCTGCAAAATCCGGAAACAGTTTGCCACTGTTAACTGCAGGATCTGCGGCAGAAACTGAACCTGGAATAACTCCTCCTATATCCAACTCATCTGCAAAAACGAGTTTGTTATAATCAATTTTGGTTTGTGCCAGTCCAAATTGAAGACCTCCAGTCCAAAACCACCTGGGTGTTCCACCGTTAGCGGCGGCACTCTCTGTTCCGGAACAAACGCTATATGCATATGACCCATAAATTCCTGTTTTTTTCAAATACCCCTCGCTGGATTTGGTTGCCAGCAAACCAACTCCACTGCTGATTTCAGGAATAAATTTATCAACGGAAAAAGCCATATAATTCATTTGGGACGGTATCGTCCACCAATGCCGGCGGTAAATGGCGCTTACCCGAAGATCATAATCACCGGTACCCGTAGCTGCAGGATTTAAATTAACGGGAGATAAAAAAGGCTGCGAATAAACGGGATCCTGTGCCCTGGTTTGCATTTGCAAAAAAAGGAGAACTACTATTGCAATCGCATTCTTAAGTGTAAAATTTTTTTCCATAACTAATTATTTGATGATTGTAATGAAGCCGGCTTTTACTGCCTTGCTGCTACCCGGGTATAACATTCCTTTCCACTCGGTCTCATTCCGGAACATGGCTTCTATCTGCCAGCTATAAGCATCTTGTTGCAAAGGTTTTCCGTTAAAAGTGCCATCCCATGGCACATTGGGCGATCCATCCGCATTAAGGCTTGTTGTTTCAAATATTTTTTGCCCCCATGTAGTATAGATGCTCAGCCTGTATTTCTTTAATCCTTTTCCCAGAGGTAAAAATTGTCTTAAACTATAATTGTTACATCCCGGGCACATGGCATTGGGTACCTGTAAATAACCTGGAACATATAGAATAGCCACCCTTACAGAATCCGAAGCTTTACAGCCGGTTGAAAAATCAGTTACTTCCAGTTTCACCGTATAAGTTCCCGTATCCCCATACTGGTAGGTTATCTCCTGGCCATTTCTGGTTTGCCGCGATAAATCACCCATATCCCACGAATAATTTTTATGGGGACTTGAAGAAGCAATGTCTTTAAATGTAAACTCATAGTCAGGCTGTTGCAGTACCAGCGAAGGACTCACCCTTATAACTGGTGCCGGTAAAGGTTGAAGAATCACTTTGCTCACTTCAGAGGTATCTGCACAACCGGCATTATTCTGAGCAGCCACCTGAATCGTAAATTCTTTGGCCACCCGGTTGTTTAATGGTGCTATGAATTCAAAACTGAATAGATCCTTTGTTCCTTCCACCCTATCGTTGATCAACCATTTATAATTTATGTCATCATTACCTCCCTGGCTCGCATTGGCTTTAAAACTGACCAACGTATCCTGCAGGCAGGTGCTGATCTGGCGGGAATCGAAAGAAATCTCCGGCGTATTAAATATCTCAAAACTATGGACAACCGTATCCGTACATCCGCCCGTGGAGTGAACAATTAATTTGACCATATATGCTCCCGCCTTATAATATACATGGGAGGCGGAGGATCCGGTTACCTGGATTTCTTTTTGAATGGCGCTGCTATCATAAATAAGCCACTCTACAAGGGTGGCATTCCCGGCATTTATTGCTTCAACATTTAATAAATAGGGAGTACACGTCTTTGCGGGTGCTACATTTATCTGAGCCGCAATTTTATCAATGACTTTTACTTGTTGTGTCAATGAATCCGAGCAAACAAAACCGGATGGATTTACACTTTGAGCAACCAGTTTTACCAAATAATCTCCGGATTTGTTGTAGGTATGTTGCCCGGAAATAAATGCGGAAGTTGTTCCATCATCCCATACCCAATCAAATGCATTGGCATTTATAGACTGGTTTGAAACAAATACCGATTGTCCCGCACATATTTCCCGGGGAAAAATTTCAAATTTTGCCGTTGGAGGATCATATACAATGACTGTCCTCTCAATTGTTGTATCGGAGCAATCATTCTTTAACTTAATGCGCACTTTGTAATTACCTGCCTTTATGTATTCATGGGACACAGAACCCTGGCTGTTGGGTGTTATGACCTCAGGTGTATCATCCCCAAAATTCCAGGTTATTTCAGAAGCACCGGTAGTGCTGTTACTAAAGCTTACCCGGTGAGGTGCACAGCCTTTTAACTCATTGCCATTCGCTGATATAAAAGGTTTTATTTCATTAGGAGAAACAACAATGTTGATGATTTGAGTATCACGACCACAACTATTTTCAGCTATCAACCTTATCGGGTAGGTAGTTATGTAGCCAGTATTATAAGAATGATGTAAAGCTTCTAGGGTATGCGTAGTATCCGCCTTTCCATCACCAAAGTCCCAATAATAGGATTCATTGTTGCCTAATGACAAGTTATATATTGAAAAATGAAATGGCGAACAACCTCTTGTAGTATCCACAGCAAATCTGGCTTTCGCATTTGCGAAAACTTTAACACTGTCCCGGTAAAAACTGGTATCACATCCATTAGTAGCCTTCAGAACAATATAATATACAGTGTCGCGGAATAAAGGATTTGCCAGGAATGAAACAGGTTCCGGCTGAATAGCATCAGAAGTTATTCCGTTCCCAAAATCCCAAGAGAAATTTATTTCGTTAAAGCGAGAAGAAGTGTTGGTAAAGGAGACAGTCAAGGGTGCGCAAGAACTGGATTTGTCTTTAGTAAACCCGGCAGTTACAGAGGGCAAAGCCATAAAAGTTTTTTGAATACTGTCGGATTTACATCCAGCTTCACTGATAGTTACTAATTTGATGATGACCTCTTTTCCGGGTTGGTCAATTGTATAGGATGGCACATCTCCTGTAGAATTAGTACCTATCAAAACATTATCTGCATACCATTTATAGATTCCGTTGCCTTCGGCAAAGTGCTTCACTGTTATCAAACTATTAATATTCAATGGCGAACATTTAATAGTATCTGAAGCAAGAAATACTGCTTTAGTGTCCGGAATAACGGTGACAGTAACCATTTGCACGGCAGTGCATCCGTTTGCTAATTCTCCGGTTACCTTATAGTTCGTTGTCACTAATGGATTCGCAGTAACGGATCCCGAAGATGAATTATTCAATCCTGTTGCTGGTGTCCACAAAAATTTGTCCGCGCCGCTTGCAGTTAACTTTGTACTGGTTCCATAACATATTTGTTTTGCCATTGGGGAAACAGAAATTACCGGATTTCTTTTGACTGTAATACTCACAGAATCTGTCTGGCTGCAATTTGCTCCAAGTGATGCGCTCAGGTAATATTTGTAAATGGTATCATTTGCATTTCCGGTATAGGTCAATACTGCTGACGGATTAGCAATGGAAGAATTACTTAAACCTGTTTGAGGGCTCCATTTATAGGTAACTCCGGTTACAGGAGAAGCTCCTAATGAAACTGTTTCACCACTACAAACTGAAACGTCCATCCCGGCTTCCGCTTCTGGTAATGGTACAATATTAATAGTGGTATTAATTGTGTCAGTAAGCATACAACTGCTATCCATAACAATTAATTGAATGGAATGAACGCCAATATTTGCATAAGAAATATTACCGGGTATTGCTTCTTTTGAAACGTCCGGAAATCCATTTGCAAATTTCCACTGGTAGCCATAAGGGCCGTTAGAATAACATCCGCTAACAGTAGCAGAAGGATTAATACTGTTATTCACACACAAAGATTTAATAGCAGCTGCAATATTCGCCTTAGGAGGGGCTTTTACATAAAACGTGTCAACAGCTATAGCATCCGGACAACTGGTTAATGAATTGGCCGCACTGACTGTTAGTTTAATGATGTACCGGCCCGAAGTTATAAAGTTGAATGACGGTGATTTACTGCTTGCTTTGCTTCCGTTTGCGAAAGTAAATGGCTTATCAATAGATGCCCCGCATCCTCCGGGATCACTATATTCCACTTCCCAATTGTAATTATCTCCCTGGCAACCTGCTACAGGAGTCGTATTGTTCATATCCAGGGTAACAGGCCCGCAGCTTGACTTTTTGTTCATAGTAAAAGACGCGGTTGGTGGAATACGAACACAAATTGTTTCTGTAGTACTATCCATACCACAGCGGTCATTATAAATGTAAATTTTCAATTTATACATTCCTGTTGCGGTAAACCGTATACCAAGAGAATTGCTTCCTTCAGTCCAGTAGAAGCCGTTTGTTGTTTTTCCGTTTAATGAACCTAACTTCCCAGAAGTAATATCGTATCCTGACGATGGGGAAATAGTCCACACCTTTTTCCCTTTATTTTCACACGTAGAAGAAAACGTACCGGTGGGAGTTACTACATTTCCATAACTTGAAGTATTAGTAACTGTAACAGCACTGTTAACACAAATAACCGGCGAAGGCACATAAATACTTGGCCGTGGTTTACCCGATACATATATCGGAACTACAGAAGCGCTATTGGACCCGCAAGGATTTTCGATCGTTAAAAAAGCTCCAAATGCATTATTATAAGATTGTGCTCCATTATTACTTGTAAAAGAACAAGACCCGTATTTAAAATAATGGCCAACAATGGCAGGAGGAGCATGTTGAAAGATTTGCTCGGAGGAACCATCATTTATAGAAAAAGAATAAGAAGTACCTGGCGGGTTATTCTGAGCATTTGTAATTGCAAACCTTAACGAATCGGAAGAACATATATCTGTATTACCCAGGTTGGCCAGGCCTCCTGCCGGAATGGTACCTATAAAAACATTATACTTTCTTATACCTATACATCCATCCGGCCCGGTTACATTCACTGTCATCGTACTACTGCCCAGGGGGAAAGTATGACTAACTATTTCATCCGAAGGCCATTTGGCAAATAATGAATCGGGAGTACCATCACCCCATTGAATTTTATACGAAACATTTTGAGTAATCGTGGTTGACTCGTTGGTAAACTTAAATGTATAGAAAGGAATATTGTTACATTTTTTAAATGTGGAAATACCGTTAAAGGTTCCAAAATTCACTGTCGGTTCACCATTACCTATGGCAGCGTCCGGAACTTTTTTAATAATGATTGTTTTAGTTATAGAATCCTTACATGCGTTCACATTGGTCGTCACCAATTTCACATCAAAAGGTTGAGTACCGGGTAATCCGATTGCTGATAAAAATTGATGGGAAGGATCTTTAGAAATGCTGCCGGTTCCATCATTAAAGGTCCATTCATATGTAAGCGGTGAACCCGTTGTTGATCTGTTGGTAAACTTTATATTTTCATTGCCACATACATTACTGGCAGAAAAATCAAAATTAACAACTGGCTTAACACTGGATACACGAACAATGATGAACATCGAATCCGCAAAAATACCTGCTGCCACTTTTTGAAAAGTTGTATCAAATCCGTTCGTATTATAGGTAACATTGAATGGCCCTATTCCTTCAGCGGTTTCGGTAGATCCGCCTTTAAACCGCCAGAAAATATTCAGAGATCCCTGGGCAATACTTTGGTAAACGATGCTACCTCCCCGGCACACATTGATTGTATCCCCATGGACTAATACTTTTCCATTTGCTCGGATGCCGGCAACTATTTGGGCATTAGCAGCAAAACTGGTGAGGAATAGGAAGGTGCATAGCAACGCCAGGCGCAGAGTAGAGTTCTGTTTCATAAGGGTTATGTTACGGTGAAGGCAGGTTACCCGGCCGGGCAATCCTAGGTATTGGGATCAGGGCACCATAGAAGGTGAGCACAAGATATAAAAACTAAGAAGGAATGCAAACATTTAAACAATTTTTTATATTCGTTGAAACTTAATATGGGCGCCGGTTCTATTATTTAAACACTTATTTACAGATGAATATAGAGCAATTAAGAAATTATTGTTTGTCAAAAAAAAATTCGGAAGAAACCCTTCCCTTTGGGCCTGACACGCTTGTTTATAAAGTTGGCGGCAAAGTTTTTCTATTTATGAGCCTCGATAATGAAGACCTCCGCTTCAATGTAAAATGCGATCCGGAAAAGGCAATTGAATTAAGAGAAGAGTTTGCCTGTGTTCTTCCGGGTTATCATATGAACAAAAAACATTGGAATACAATTATTTCAGATGGATCTGTCTCTGAAAAACATTTGAAGGATTGGATTGATCATTCTTATCAATTAATCGTGGATAGTTTGCCAAAGAAAATTAAAGTGGAATTAAACTGGAAATAAATCCTGCTTCGTAAATTAATTTGGAATTCAACCTTCACATAAAGTGCAATACTTCCTCCCGGATTCTTCAATTGAAAGGAATGCACTTTAAAGGAAATTCTGTTCTTACTTCATGCCTGCAATAAATCTATCTTGTCAAACAACTAATTTTACCTGCATTGTTAATTAATCATGGTTAAAAATATTACAAGCAAACTCCCCTCTGTTGGTACCAGTATCTTCACTATTATGAGTGCCCTGGCTTCACAGTATAAGGCAGTCAATCTTGGTCAGGGTTTCCCGGACTTTCCGATGAATAAAGAATTAATTGACCAGGTTAATGAGGCAATGAATAAAGGATTTAACCAGTATGTACCCATGAAGGGTTATTCACCCTTACTTGATGTACTGGCAGAAAAAGCATATTCCTTGTACCAAACAAACCTGGATGCAGGATCACAAATCACCATTACACCGGGGGGCACATATGCTATATATACAGCACTCACTACTGTTTTGCAACCCGGAGATGAAGTGATAATTTTTGAGCCTGCTTATGATAGCTATATCCCCAATGTGAAAATTAATGGCGCAGTGCCGGTGCTTATCAATCTAAAATTTCCGGAATATAAAATCGACTGGAATGAAGTAAGGCAAAAAATAACACTCAAAACGAGAATGATCATGCTGAACAGTCCGCATAATCCAACAGCCTCCGTTTTGAATGATGCAGACATGAAGGAATTACAGTCGGTAGTAAAAGACACCGACATACTTATACTTAGTGACGAAGTATATGAACACCTTATATTTGACAACATCCGCCATCAAAGTATTTTACGCTATCCCGACTTGTTGCAAAGAAGTTTTGTATGCTTCTCCTTTGGAAAAGTTTATCATTGTACAGGTTGGAAATTAGGTTACTGTATTTCTTCTCCCGAACTTATGGAGGAGTTCAGGAAGGTTCATCAATTCAATTGCTTTTCCTGTCATTCCCCTTCGCAGGTAGCATTGGCTTCTTTTCTTAAAAACAGCGATTCTTACTTATCATTAGCAGGCTTTATGCAGGCAAAAAGAGATTCATTCATCAACCTGATGAAGGACACCCGGTTTACCATGCTTGACAGTATGGGTAGTTACTTTATCTGTGCAAAATATGATAGAATAAGTGATGAAAAAGATGTGGAGTTAGTGGTCCGTATGACAAAGGATTTCAGAGTAGCGGCAATTCCTGTTTCTGCGTTTTATGAAAACCATACGGATAATAAAGTGGTTCGTTTTTGCTTTGCAAAAAAAATAGAAACTTTAGAAGCGGCAGTAGAAAAACTAATTAAATTATAATCCAGTGTTTCTTATTAAGACAATAAATTATGTCAGGTATTAAATTAGAAACAGTCTGATTATTATGAGGCTTTATTTATTTTTCTTAAATAGTGCGCATATTAAGAGAATCTTCCTGTTGTCCTGCGGAATATATCTGTTGCGGGTCACCCGTAAGCATCGTTAAGCAGGAAACAATTTTGTACATTAATTTTTTCTCCCGGCATATCAGGTTTTTTTGAATTATCTTAGATAACCACGATCATATATATCGCAGACGTTGAAAATTTTTGGTTAAGTTTTTATCCTTAATAACTGAATTAGTTTTTATGGCTGAAATAAATTTAACTGGTAAACAAAACTTTTTTGGCAGCACCAATCGTAAAGATGCATGGTGGCTTCGCCCGCTGATCATTTTTATTTGCCTTACGGCTTTTGTTATCTATACAACCTGGGCAGCCCTACAAGCTGAGCATTATTATTACCAATCTTATCTTTCACCTCTTTATTCACCTGAACTTTTTGGCGATTCCCATCATAGCTGGTTTGGCCCCAAACCTTCCTGGTGGCCAGGGGTTTTACCCTGGTCTCCGGCATTGTTAGTTTTATGGGCTCCAGGACTCTTCCGACTTACCTGCTATTATTACCGCGGAGCCTATTACAAATCGTTTTGGCTTGACCCTCCCTCCTGCACCGTAACAGAGCCGAGAAAAAAATACCGGGGAGAAAACTCTTTTCCGCTGATCATTCAAAACATACATCGATATTTTCTTTATATCGCTTTATTCTTTTTACTTTTTTTAGCAAGTGATGTATGGAAGGCTCTCTGGTTTACTGATACTTTAAATGGTGAGAAATCTTTTGGTTTAGGAGTAGGTACATTGGTATTAGCAGCTAATGTTATCTTTCTCGGCGGGTATACCTTTGGATGCCATTCCTTGCGCCATATGGTGGGTGGATTCATGGACCGGCTTTCCGGATCACCGGTAAAACGCAAAGCCTATTGGTGTGTTAGTTGTTTCAACCGCAGACATATGTTATGGGCCTGGATGAGTTTATTCTGGGTTGCGTTTTCGGATATTTATGTCCGTATGTGCTCCATGGGTGTTTGGACGGATTGGAGAATATTCTAAACGCTGATTTTTAAATTTTGAATTGATAAAAAAATGTAAGTACACAAAAACTCTGTCCTGGTATTTATGTCCTTTTATGATACATACAATTACGATGTACTTGTTATTGGCGCTGGAGGCGCCGGTCTCCGTGCTGCTATAGAGGCTGCTGCCATGGGTGTAACCGTAGGTTTAATATGCAAATCATTGTTGGGAAAAGCGCATACGGTAATGGCTGAAGGTGGAATCGCTGCATCATTATCTAACGTGGATGAAAGAGATAATTGGAAAGTTCATTTTGCTGATACGATGCGCGGAGGACAATATATCAACAATTGGCGTATGGCGGAACTCCATGCCAAAGAAGCTCCTGATAGGGTGCGGGAACTGGAAGCATGGGGAGCTCTTTTTGACCGGACAAAAGATGGCCGGATTTTGCAACGAAATTTTGGGGGCCATAGATATCCCCGCCTGGCCCATGTTGGAGACCGAACCGGATTGGAAATGATCAGGACTCTGCAGGATCACGGCATACACCAGGGCATTACGGTCCACATGGAATGCACGATAATAACTCTTCTTAAAAATGGCGGCCAGATAGCGGGAGCATTTGGATATGAACGTGAGAAAGGCCAGTTTAAATTATTTCGGGCCAAGTCTGTTATTATTGCTACAGGTGGTATAGGCAGAGCATTTAAAATTACCAGCAACAGTTGGGAATATACTGGTGATGGCCATTCCCTTGCTTATCATGCGGGAGCTGAATTGATTGATATGGAGTTCGTACAATTTCATCCTACTGGCATGGTGTGGCCCCCGAGTGTTCGAGGTATACTGGTTACAGAAGGTGTAAGAGGTGAAGGTGGAATTCTGCTTAACAAAGAGAACAAGCGGTTTATGTTTGATGAAATACCGGAATTATACCGGAATCAAACAGCAGACAATATTGAAGAAGGCTGGAAATATACACAGGGTGATCGTTCGTCCCGGAGGCCACCGGAACTCCTTACAAGAGATCATGTGGCCCGATGCATTGTAAAGGAAATCAAAGAAGGCAGGGGCAGCCCGCACAATGGAGTATTTCTTGACATCAGTTGGATAAAAAATAAACTTCCCAACGCAGCAGAACATATAAAGAAAAAGCTTCCCAGTATGTATCACCAGTTTAAAAAACTGGCTGATATTGATATTACCCACCAGCCCATGGAAGTAGGGCCTACCACGCATTATATGATGGGAGGCATACGGGTAGATGCCGATACTCAGATGTCAACTATTCCCGGGCTTTTTGCTGCAGGTGAAGCAGCCGCAGGATTACATGGGGCAAACAGGCTTGGTGGTAACTCCCTTTCGGACCTGCTGGTATTTGGAAAACGTGCGGGTGAATTTGCCGCAACATATGCAAAGGAAAATGTTCATCCCATCCCGGTTAATGAAAAGGATATATCAGCTTTTTCCAAATGGGCTTTAGAGCCTTTTGAGAGAGCGGAAGGAGAAAACCCATTTCAACTTCAATATGATCTGCAGGAAATGATGCAGGATCTGGTTGGCATAGTACGCAATGAGTTCGAACTTAGAAAAGCTATTGATGAAATAAAAAAATTATGGGCCCGGGCAGACCAAGTAAAAGTGATTGGCAACCGTGAATACAATAACGGATGGCATACGACTATGGATTTAAAAAATTTACTTACCGTTTCTGAAGCCATAACAAAAGCGGCAATTTTAAGAAAAGAAAGCAGGGGGGCTCACTTCAGAGAAGATTTTCCCCAAAAAGACGAGAATAACGGAAAATTCAATCTTGTAATTTTTAAAGGAGAAGACGGAGAGATGCAAGTAAAGAGTGAATCTGTCGCGGAAATCAGAGCAGATCTACTCCAGATTATTGTGGACATGAAATAAATATTAACCATGTTATTTCCAAATCATACAAATTAAAATGCCTGAAGCAACTTTTCATATTTGGCGGGGTGGAAATTCGGAGGGGAAAATAGAAATCTATACTACTGAAATTTCTGAAGGAATGGTAGTGTTGGATGCCGTACATCAGATTCAGGCCGAACATGCCAATGACCTGGCCGTTCGATGGAACTGCAAAGCAGGAAAATGTGGTTCCTGTTCTGCTGAAATTAATGGCCTTCCAAAATTGATGTGCATGACCCGGCTGAGTGAACTTTCTCCTGATAAGCCTATACTAATACAACCAATGAAAGCTTTCCCGGTAATAAAAGATTTGGTGACGGATGTTTCATGGAATTTTACCGTTAAGAAAAAAATAAAGAAATTCAAACCCAGGCCACCCGATTCAAAAGACGGAACATGGAGAATGATGCAGGAAGATATTGACCGGGTGCAGGAATTTCGCAAATGCATTGAATGTTTTTTATGCCAGGATGTGTGCCACGTTTTGCGTGAACACAAACTTCATGATGAATTTATAGGTCCCCGATTTTTAGTGTATGTAGCCGCATTGGAAATGCATCCACTGGATATAGAAGACAGACTGCAGGAATTGAAAAACGAAGAAGGGATTGGATATTGTAATATAACCAAATGTTGTACTACTGTTTGCCCGGAAGACATTACTATAACGGATAATGCAATTATCCCTTTAAAAGAAAGAGTGGCCGACAGGTATTATGATCCCATTAAAAAATTATTCAGGATATTTTGGTCGGGAAAGACCAGGACTAACAGGTGAAAAATTTTAATTGATTGCTAATTCTAAAAACAAAAGCCATGTTTCAAATCAAACCCATCTCAAGAGATAGTATACCGGCAGCCTTAGAGAAAGCAGAAAGATACAGGTTGCTGGATGAGCCAGGTCTTGCAGAAAGCATCTGTCTTGATATACTTGAAACAGATCCGCAGCATGCAAGAGCAATCATTGTATTGTTATTATCCATAACGGACCAATTTGACAAGTCTTCCTCAGGTGATGTCAACAGGGCTCGTCAACTTCTTCCACGCCTGCAATCTGACTATGAAAAATATTACTTTGCAGGTATTATTTGTGAAAGAGAAGGAATGGCAATACTCAACCGGATGAAAGGTGGTCAGTTTGCCGTTTATGAATGGCTGGAGGAAGCAATGGAATTTTTTGAAAAAGCGGAAGCCATCCGGCCCGCAGGCAATGACGATTCTATTCTGAGATGGAACACCTGTGCACGCCTGATCATGCGTCATCACCTGGAGCCAATAAATGAAAAATATATTGAACCACCATTAGAATAGTAATTAAGTAATTTCTTCACACCTTCTTTTTACAGTTTCAATTTTTATTATAACTCATCAAAATTTATTAAAGGCCTGCCTGTGCAGAAATCTCAAGCATTTTGTCTATTGGTTTTTTAGCTGCCAAACGAAGGTCTTCATCCATTGTAATGTCTGGTGTTTCATATTCCATACATAAGTATACTTTCTCCAGCGAATTTAATTTCATATGCGGGCAATCATTACAGGCACAACTATTAGTAGGTGGCGCAGGAATAAAAGTTTTATGCGGAGAGGCTTTCATCATCTGGTGAAGAATCCCCGTTTCAGTAGCCACAATATATTCCATCGAATCATCAGATTGGTGTATTTCAATAACCCGGTTGTAGAACCAATAAAATCAGCAATACGTAAAACAGGCTCTTCACATTCGGGATGTGCAATAAATTTAGCCTTTGGATGTCTAATTTTCAATTTGGTTATTTTTTCCAGGCTAAAAATTTCATGCACCATACAGGCGCCATTCCAAAGCAACATATTTCTACCGGTTACTTTGTTGATATAAGCACCCAGGTTTTTATCCGGTGCAAAAATTATCTTTTGATCCTTTGGAAAACTTTCAACAATAATTTTTGCATTACTGCTGGTAACGATCACATCGCTCAGTGCCTTGATACCCGCACTACAGTTGATATAACTCACCACAACATGATCAGGATGTTGTTCCTTGAACTTTGAAAATAAAGGTGGCGGACAACTATCACTTAATGAACAACCCGCTTTAAGATCAGGAATAACGACTTTTTTGGAGGGATTCAGGATCTTGGCAGTTTCGGCCATGAAATGAACACCGGCAAAAACAATCATATCCGCTGTTGTTTTCTCCGCCTGCTGTGCCAGTCCCAGGCTATCACCGATATAATCTGCCACATCCTGGATATCAGGCTCCTGGTAATAGTGGGCAAGTACTACCGCATTCTTTTCTTTTTTCAATCGCTCAATTTCAGCAAAAAGATCCAGCGTTGGGTCAAGGTCAATATCAAGAAACCCACGATGATCAACATTGGCTTTAGCCGTTTTAAGTGTTTCTGTATTCATTTTTTCATTTTTTTTGCTGACGGTAACGAAGCATTTCAAATCGGGAGAGCAATATTCGATCAGCTTTTCCAATTTTTCAAAAACATTTTCTACAATCTCTTTTGTATTATAATAATTGTATTAATACAATATTTAAATAAAAAGCTATTATTATTATGACTGTGAATTAGTGGAAAAGAACTTTTACAAAATTATTGTTTTTTAATAATCCACATTTATTTAGAGTAATTAACATCCTCCCCTGTTGGCAGTACTGCTTTTCTTCTATGTTTTCACATAATTGTTAATACTGATAAGTGTAAAAAGAAATGATTTTATTTAAATAAAATATGTGGATAGGGAAAGAATAACTGAGCCGGCTGGGAACATACTATCTTTTTTTAGACACAATCAGATTATTAGTATCCAAAAGTTATATTTCATACTAACGTTCCACAATAGATTATTAACAGCCTGTTGTAGTTATCAACATCCCGATGGGAGTAAAAAACTCCGTAAGAGCTATATAAATACTACATCAGATGATAAATATCTGTAAGGGGTTAGTGCTACCCATGTATTTTTTCTTAAAATGGCAGACCTAAAAATCATTTATTTTTATTCCCTGTATATATATACAATAGCAATTGATAAAAATCTAAAAATTACCAAATGAAATTCATGAAGCATACTTTAGTTGCCACCTTATTATTTGTAGTATCCGTTGTAAAAGCCGATGAAGGAATGTGGCTTCCTTTCCTTCTTGAAAAACTGAATGAAAAACACATGAAGAGCATGGGAATGAAGATATCAGCTAAAGATATTTATAATATAAATAAAGGCAGCCTTAAAGATGCCATTGTTAGTTTTGGAGGCTTTTGTACTGGAGAAATTATTTCTGAAAAAGGATTGGTGCTAACGAATCACCATTGTGGGTTTGATGCGATACAGAATCATTCTACGCTGGATAATAATTATATAAGAGATGGTTTTTGGGCCATGGACCCCGGGAAGGAATTGGTGCAACCCGGTTTATTTGTAACGTTTATTGTGAGGATTGAAGATGTTAGTAAACAAGCCTTAAATGGTGTGACAAGCGATATGAATGAAAGGGAAAGGCAATCGCTTATTGACAAAAACAATAATGAAATCAGGAAGCGGGTAAAAAAGGAAAGTTACCAGTCATCATTTGTAAGATCTTTTTTTGAAGGAAACCAATATTTCCTTTTTGTTACGGAAACCTATAATGATGTTCGCCTGGTAGGAGCACCCCCATCAGCAATTGGAAATTTTGGAAAAGATACAGACAATTGGATATGGCCCCGTCATACAGGTGATTTTTCCATGTTTCGTATTTATGCCGGAAAGGATAACAAACCGGCAGCTTATTCGGCAGATAATATTCCTTATACGCCAAAAAAATCTTTATCTGTTTCTCTGGATGGAGTAGCAGAAAATGATTTCACCATGGTATTTGGGTTTCCCGGCAAAACAACTGAATACCTGCATTCAGAAGCAGTGGAGCAAATAGTAAAAGTAAATGACCCGGCAAAAATTGCAATCCGGGATAAAGCCTTGTCTGTAATAGATGGCTTTATGCGAAAGGATGAGAAAATAAAAATTCAGTATGCATCAAAATATGCCGGCATAAGCAATGCCTGGAAAAAATGGCAGGGAGAAATTTTAGGGTTAACGAGAACAAATGCAGTTGAAAAAAAGAAGAACAATGAAAAAGAATTTCAAAAAAGGATTAATCTTACTGCCGGCACTCTGGGAGAAAATTCTGAGTGGAAAAGAAAATACGGCACCTTATTAAAAGACCTGGAGGAGGCTTATATTGAAATAAAGCCGTATGGGCTGGCAAGAGATTATTTTTTAGAGATCACCAGTAAAATTGAATTGTTTTCAATAGCATCCTCATTAAGTTCCCTAAGCAGGGAATACGAGAAAAAGGGAGAAAATGGATATAAAGAACAAATCATTAAAGTAAAGGAAGCATTGGAAAATCTGTATGAAGATTATAGTCCCGAAGTAGACCGGCAACTGTTTCGCAGCTTAATGGAAATGTATGTGAAGGATCAACCGGGGGAATTTATTTCTGGCATTGCAAAAAAGGAATGGACTGATCATAATTCACATGATCCTGGTATTACAAATTTGGAGGTACTCTGTTATGATATGTCAAATCTTGCCTACAAGGATAAATTGTATAGCAGTGAAATATTTTCAGGCGATCCGCAAAAAGCATTAAATGCTATTAGTAAAGACCACGCTGTATTATTATACCTGGATATGGCAAAAACCTACAATGAAAAAGTGGCTGCCAGGCTAAATGAAATTCAAAATAGAATCAACCAACTACAGAGAATATATATGCAGGCGCAAATGGATGTGATAAAAGAAAAAAAATATTATCCTGATGCCAACAGCACCCTTCGGGTAACATATGGCAAGGTAAAGGGATATAATGCCCGCGATGCTGTGAAATTTGGTCACTATACCTACCTGGATGGAGTGATGGAAAAATATATACCGGGGGATTATGAATTTGATGTGCCCGTAAAATTGAGAGAATTATATAAAGCAAAAGATTATGGTCAATATGGTAAAGGTGGAAAAATGACAGTTTGTTTTACTGCGGCCAATCACACAACAGGAGGAAATTCAGGCAGCCCTGCCCTGGATGCATATGGAAACCTGGTGGGATTAAATTTTGACCGGGTTTGGGAAGGAACCATGAGTGACATTAATTACGACCCCTCCATTTGCCGAAATATTATGGTTGATATCCGATATGTATTATTCATAATAGACAAATATGCCGGAGCTGGCCATTTAATAAAAGAAATGAAACTGGTTCATCCCAAAAGAAAATAGCGTGGAAATAAAGCTTGAAGGTCAATGGAGAGGATATTTTGAACTGGGGCCGGAATATGGAAGCGCTGAAGGTGAAAGAACCACTTTCATGCTCTTTATAGAAAAAGAAAATAATTGGACAGTTCCTGGAAAAAGTGTTGACTTTGATGGTATTGGGGAAAATTACAATGCGGCCGACATTCACGGTTTCTTACAGTCAGAATTTATCAGCTTTATTAAACAATATCCATTCTTATATGAGGTTAATGAAAAGAACGAAGCTGTTTTTTACAAAGATCAAAAGCATCCGCAAATACATTACGAAGGAAATTATGATTTTAAGCTCAAAAGGTTTACCGGTGACTGGGATATTGTTATTGATGCCATTGAAACACCAGAAAATACTTTAGAGCAACTTTTAAGGGGCAGCTGGCAAATGCAGAAAGAAGAAGAATAAAAGAATATCAGGTCTTATCAAACCCTCAATTTTAAAGGCTTCCGGCCGCTTTTCCACAGTTTGTTAATAAGCATAATTACCCTATTTTTGCCTCCCTTTTAAAACCCTTAGATATTCAATATGTCAGTTATCCAGAAGATACAGGAAAAGTATGCAAAATTAATGGCCGTAGTCATCGCGATAGCCTTGCTTACTTTCGTTGTTATGCTTGCCTTTGAAAATGGTGGAACTTTGTTTCAGAGCGGAAGAACCAATACAGTTGGTGTAATAAATGGAGAAAAGATTGATGCCATAGCCTTTAATAAAGCAATAGACCGGCAGGAAGCAAGTATGCAGGCGCAGGGTTATCCGTCCGGTGCTGCTACTCGTCAGCAAGCTATTGATGGCGCCTGGAACCAGGAACTTGGCCGTATAGTAATGACTTCAGAACTTGAAAAACTGGGTGTGCAGATAGGAAAAAAGGAAATGGGAGATATATTATATGGACCCAACGCCCCCCAGGACTTGAAACAGCAATTTACTGATCCGCAAACAGGTATCTATAATGCACAGATGGCCAAACAACAAATTGACCAGATGATGAAAAGCAAGCAAACGCCTGAAGCCCAGAAGGAACAGTTTAACAGTTATGTCGACCAGCTTGAATTCATGCGGATGAATGAAAAATATAATTCATTGCTCACTAATACTACGAATTTTCCCAAATGGCTGATAGAAAAACAAAATGCTGATAATAGCCAGTTGGCAAGTATTTCTCTTGTTCGTGAATTTTACACCAGCATTCCTGACAGCGCAGTTAATGTGTCGGATAAGGAAATAGAAAATTATATAAGCAAGCACAAGGATGATTTTAAGCAGGAAGAAACCAGGAATATAGCCTACGTTTCTTTCAGCGCACTGCCAACTTCTGCTGATTCAATTGCAATAAAAGAAAGATTACTTGCATTAAAACCAGAGTTTGACAGTACGGCCGACCTGCAGCTATTCCTGGACAGACAAGGTGTGGGAACTTATTATAATAGTTTTATTAGTGGAAAAAACATCCAGATAGCGGTCAAAGATTCAATTTTCAAAACTCCTGTTGGTAATGTTTATGGCCCTTATATTGACGGGGGTTCTTATTCCCTGGCTAAAATAGTTGCTGTAAAAACTCAACCTGATACGGTGAAAGTTCGCCATATTCTGGTTGCTACTACGCAAAGTGATCCGCAAAGCGGGCAAACAGTAACTGTAAGAGATACAGTTTCTGCAAAAAAATTGATAGATAGCATCCGGACGGTAATTCAAACCGGGGCCAATTTTGATTCCATTGCAGCAAAGCTTTCTGATGATCCGGGAAGTAAGGATAAGGGAGGCGTTTACGAAAACGTAACATCCGGCGGCATGGTTCCCGAATTCAATGAATATATATTTAATAATACCACCGGATCTAAAGGAATTGTAAAAACAGAGTTCGGTTACCATTATATTGAAATTTTATCTCAAAAAGGAGCATCTCCGGCATATAAGATAGCATACCTCTCTTTTCCTATTGAAGCCAGCCAGGAAACGGATGCCAATGCAAGTAATGAAGCCACTTTATTTGCAGGGAATAGCCGTAATCAAAAATCCTTTGATGCAAATGCAGAAAAATTAAGATCAAAAGGAATAAATAAATTATTAGTAAATGACATTACTCCAAATGATTACCAGTTGCAGGGACTTGGAGTTTCCAGGGCTTTGGTAAGAAGTATATATGATGCTGACCTGGGTGAAGTATTACAGCCTGAAAGAATCGGGGAAAGTTATATTGTTGCAGTAGTAACTGAAGTAAATAAAAAAGGAACGCAATCTGCAGCAAAAGCACGACCGCAGGTTGAGCCTCTTTTACGCAATCATAAAAAAGCAGAATTAATACAAAAGAAGATTGGGTCTATTACCTCATTAGAAGCTGCGGCCACTGCATTAGGGGGTAAGAGTATTGAGTCTGTTGATAGTCTTCGTATGTCAGGATCCCAATCCACCATTGTTTCATCAGAGCCGAAAGTGATAGGAGCTGCATTCCACCCGGCCAATAAAGGAAAAGTAGTACCCGTGGCAATAGAGGGAACAAGCGGTGTTTATGTTGTTAAAGTTAACAATGTAAGCGCAACAGCTGTAGCGAATGCGAATGTGGCAGAACAAAGAAAATCCAAATATGAAGAGGCAAAGATGAGAGGCGGATATCCGCAGCAGGTACTTATTGAAGCCGCTGAAATTAAAGATAACCGGAGAGAAATTTTTTAAACAAAACACAAATAAGTTATTTATTGTCCTGCTTTTGCGGGACTTTTTTATGGAGAATTATTATTGAGAATCCACTCCAAAAATGCAGATGATAATAATGGGCCTTCGTTTTATTGTTAACCCCAAAAACCACTTATAATAAAGAGTACGAGAATAGTTTTCATAAACCTTATGCCGCCGGAGCTGTTATTATCTTTGTATTTAAATAAAAAAGAAATGTCTGAATCAATTATAAATAAAGTAGCTGAAAGCGGAATTGTAACCCTGGACCCGGCTACATATTTTCCCGAAGGGGAAACCGTAATTTTTGATTTAAAGGATCATTTATTCATGGGACTTATATTAAAAGAAAAAGATTTCAGGGAAGGACTAAGAAAACTGGATTGGGAAAAATACAGGGGGAAAAATGTTGCATTGATTTGCTCAGCTGATGCGATAATACCAGTATGGGCTTACATGCTTATAGCATCCGCTTTGCAACCGGTAGCCCGGGAAATAGTAATGGGTGATGAAAAAGAATTGCACCGACAACTTTTTATAAAAAATATTTCAAACATTACGATAAAAGATTTTGAAGATAAGCGAGTAGTAATAAAAGGGTGCGGTGATACTCCAATAGGAGATTATGTATATATGGAATTAACCAAATTACTGCGACCCGTTGCTAAAAGCATTATGTATGGTGAACCATGTAGTACCGTACCTGTATATAAAAAAGCGAAACCTGGCGCAGCTGAAATATAAACAGGGACAACTGAGGCAGAACTTTAGTTACAAGACAATTATAAGGTCTAAAGGAATAATAAGAGCAGGACTGTGAATATTTTGAATCGGGAATTTAAAACCATCCTCTTTTCTTAAAGATATAGAGCATGATAAGCGGTACTATCAGCATGACGCTAACAGCAAAATAAAAACCCCAATTATGGTGAGCATAAGGAATGATGTCGAAATTCATTCCAAAAATACCCCCTATTACCGTGGCGGGAGCAAGCAGGCAGGTAACAATGGTCATTACTTTCATCACTTCATTGAGCCGAAGGTTAACATTACTTACATACAAATCCTGCATAGTCATCATTACATCACGATAGTTTTCACTCAGGTCAAAGGCCTGAATAATATGATCGTAAACATCCTTAAAGTATTTGGTGGTTCGGTCATCGAGTAATTCACTCTCGCTCCGGATAATGCCTCCAACCAGGTCTCTTACGGGTGCTATATTTCTTTTTAGTACAATTAGTTCCTTCCGCAATTGGTTGATGCGGGCCAGTGATCTTTTATTGCTTTTGCGAACTACTTCTTCCTCCAATAGCTCGATCTGTTCGCCCAGCGATTCCATGACTAAAAAATAATTATCTACAATGAGATCCAGCATGGCATAAAGCATATAGTCCGGGGTTCGCTGCCTGATCTGGCTTTTCGCAAGCTTAAGTTTACTGCGTATAGGATTAAAAGCATCCCGGCTGGCGTCTTCCTGGAACGTGATCACAAAATCTTTGCCCAGCAAAATGCTGATCTGTTCTGTTTCCACTGTTTTTTTCTCGGCATTAAAATAAAGCATGTTTAGCAGGCAAAATAAAACGCTGTCCACTTCATCCATTTTAGGACGTTGATCCACACTTAAAATATCTTCTACGATCAGGGGGTGAATTCCATAATGGCTTGAAATCGTTTCCACGTCATTTTTTCGCAATCCATCTATATTGATCCAGGAAATCCGTTTAGAATCACGGAATGATATGGCTTCAGCTATATGCTCTAATTTTTTTTCAGTAATTGTGGAAGAGTCGTAATCATATACAAAAGCAACTACTTCTTTCGCCTCTTCCCGAAAAGGAATAACAGTAGGATTTACATGCAGAATTTCTTTGGTACGCTTGGTTCCAAATAAATTGGGCAGGTACAAATAGCGTAAATACTTTTCTGGTTTCAACTTCACATTCATAAAAGAAAGATAATAAAAGATAAGCAAAGAAAAACAGGTACCCGTTTGTTACCAACGCCTGTCAAATTCAGATATTGTTTTGTTCATTTATTTTAAAAAAGAATGAGCCAAAACCGTAAATATAAAAACAGATACAAGGTTCTGCAAATTATAAACATTATTTGATGGCGAAAATGATATGGAATGAGAGAAGAGAATATTCATCCCGGCCTCTTTAGCTGAGATGTAAAGAGTATCCATTACTTTTAGGTAATTCAAATAACAGACGAGTTACTGTATGGATGTAAGGAAACAGGAAAATAGAGGAAACAGAATTCTGGCATTCTGGAGGTTAATGAGCAACTCATTCAAAGAAATGAAGAAGACTGATTCTTTGCGCATGGCTGGGGCCACTGCATTTTTTACTACGTTTGCCCTGCCTCCTATTCTTATCATTTTATTTCAATTATTTGGTTTGTTTTTAAACCAGAGATTTGTTGGTACAGAAATGAAAGAAATATTGGAAGAAACGTTGGGAAAAACAAGCGCATCACAAATAAACCAGACCATAAAACAGTTCGGAACGCTCGCCAGAAATTGGTATATCACAGCGGGGGGATTCATATTCATAGTATTTGTAGCAACCACGTTATTTTCTGTCATCAAAGGCTCGCTGAATGAAATATGGAATATCGGTGTAAAAGAGAAACCGGGTATTTTGTTCAGGCTTGGATTACGGGCCAGGTCTTTAGGAATTATTGTCCTGGCCGGATTGTTATTTCTGGCCGGTATATTCCTGGATGGCCTGGAGTTGTTATCAGGAAATTATCTTGAAAAATTATGGCCATTGGCTGGTGGTTATTTCAAAGGAGCTTTAAATGAAGTGGTAAGTGTTGTCATTGTTACATCATGGTTCATCGTTTTATTCCGCTACCTGGCAGATGGCAGGCCTTCGTGGAGAGTGGCAATAGCCGGCGGGTGCCTGACAGGAGTATTATTTTCGGCAGGAAAAACGCTCATTGCTTTCCTTATACGTAATAGTAATATTTCTACTCTGTATGGAGCCTCCGGATCAATAGTTCTTATTTTATTATTTGTATTTTATTCTTCATTTATACTTTATTTTGGTGCAGGCTTTATAAAAGTATACAGTGAAAAGATCCATCAACCGCTACGGTTGGTTAATAAGGCCTTTCGCTACCAGCTGAGAGAACTAAGCGAATCAAAATGATAATTGAAGAAATAACAATTTATGTGACAAAGAAAAAGTGAGCAAAGATTCCTTGGCTTACAATGAGGAGGAATTGAAAATTAACTATAATAATTTTTCTGCTCTTTCTAAATCCTCAGGCGTATCAATCGCTACACTTTTGAAATCTACCAATGCCATCCGGATGGGGATCTCATTTTCCAAATACCGCAATTGTTCCAGTCTTTCAGCTTGCTCAAGCATTGCAGGAGGCCAATTTGTAAAACTCAGCAGCGTTTGTTTTCTATAACCGTATACACCTACATGTAAAAAATAAGCAGGAGCAAGATTTGGATCCGCAGCAAAAGGAATAGTACTCCTGCTGAAATATAGTGCATCATTTTTTTTATTCACTACCACCTTTACAAAACTGCTTCCCCGCAATTCGTCAGGATCTTCAATTTTTCTCATCAACGAACCAACTTGTACCAAAGGATCCTCAAATAACTGAACTAATTTTTCAAGAGGTTCTTTTCTAATAAACGGTTCGTCTCCCTGCACATTAATAATTACATCTACATTTAGACCGGCAACCACTTCAGCTATACGATCGCTGCCGCTTTCATGTGTCCTTTTGCTCATGATTGCTTTACCACCATGGGATTTTATTTCTTTAAAGATGATGTCACTGTCAGTAACAACAAGTACGTCATCAAAAAGTGCTGTGGCCACTGTTGCCTCATATGTATGCCGGATTACGGTTTTGGTACCCAAAAGCTGCATCAATTTCGCAGGAAATCTTGTGGCTGCATACCGGGCAGGTATCATCGCAATAATGTTCATTCTGCAAAAATAACGAGTGCAGTCTTTTAGCTACTTAATTTCTGAAATGGTTTTTTCATCAGGGCAATAAAATCTTCATCCTTTTCATTGGGATAATACTGATCGAGCCCATAGTGGATTTTTTTTGTGTCCAGGTCCATAAATGTACCTAATATGCGATCCCAGAAAGAAAACACAGCACCATAGTTGCTGTCCGTAAACGGTTGCTTCCAATGATGGTGAACCTTATGCATATTAGGAGAAACAAGTACATAGCTTAGTGCCCTGTCAAGCCTGGGGGGTAAAGAGATATTAGCATGTGTAAATGCAGTGGACAGAACTACCAAAGTTTGGTAGATCATCACAGTATATATAGGAGCACCAGACACAAAAATCAGTAAAAGAAAAAACACGCCACGTAGTAAACTGTCGCCGGGGTGGTGGCGCAGGCCAGTCGTTACATCCACGCTGTTGTCACTATGATGGATCAGGTGAAATCGCCACAAGAAGGGTGTTTTATGCATAACGAGGTGCACGAGCCAGCTGCTGAAATCAAGGGCTAAAATTCCGATGATAATCGTCATCAGGATATTGGCATGAAACCAATACACCAGGCCAAAACCCTGCTCCAAACACCAGTCGGAAAGTTTTACAATCAATACGGCAATGGCTGTATGAATAAAAAGATGAATGATAGTAAAACCAAAATTGACAACTGCGTGTTTTATTTTATTTTTTTTATACTGTAACGGTAGCAAAGGAATGGCTCCTTCTATGATCCAGAATAAAAGAAGGCCACCAACAAGGATTGCCATTCTTTCCATAGGCCTTTGATCCAGTGTAGAAAAATAATTGATCATAATATCCCACATAAGCTACTCATTCATGCAGAAAAGTTACGAAGGATTATTGAGAGGTTTAAATACTACTATTCTGAAATGTTCAGTATTTCTTTAGCCCGTTCTGCCTGAGTTTCTGCTACCATTAATTTGATACCACCAATGGCATTGGAAAGAAAGGGATCGATAGTAACGCTGTATTCATCCTGCAAATAACAATTGATAAAATCTTCTTTCAACCGGCCCATTGCAATATGCGCCGGAATATAATTGTCGAAAGAAAGCAGCAGAACGTACTTCATGGATGTGATTATTAAAAAAGAAGCTCTCTAAATCAGAGAGCCTTCAGTATCTTCTTAATCCAGTTTATCAAACAACGTTTGCTGGTTATTGATTCAGCATCAATGGCATCACCAGCATCAGCAATTCTTCATTTTCTTCCTGGTCGGTTGGTTTAATCAGTCCTGCTTTGGTGGGAGTAGAAAGTTCAAGATTTACTTCATCGCTATCTGCAGCCGACAACATTTCAATTAAAAATTTTGCATTGAAAGCAATCACCAGGTCTTCACCATTGTACTGGCATTTCATACGTTCATTTCCTTCAAAACTAAAATCAACATCCTGTGCTGCCAGTTGCAATTCGCTGCCACTTATATTCAGGGCCACCTGGTTTGTGCTTTTATTACTGAAGATGCTTACGCGGCGTAATGCACTTTGGAAATCATTTTTATTAACGGTAAGCCGGTAAGGATTATCTGCAGGTATCACCACTTTATAATCAGGGAAACGGGCATCAATCAACCGGCAACTCATTTGTGTAGTGCCATGTTTTACAAAAAGGTGATTGCTGTTATAGCTTATGGTTAATTCATCATCTGCAAACGGGATAGCAGATTTCAATAAATTGAGTGGCTTTCGTGGAACAATAAATGTATCGGCTTTTGGACAACTTACATCCGTTCTTTTGTACCGGACCAAACGATGTGCATCTGTAGCAACACACTGCAATCCTTTTTTATCCAGTTCAAAAAATACACCGGTCATCGCAGGCCGCAGATCATCATTGCTTGTAGCAAATAAGGTCTTATTGATTGCGGTCACCAGAGCCGAGGAAGTCATGGTAAAAGATGTCGTATCATCGGCTGCAGGTTCTTTTGGAAAATTATCAGGATTTTCACCCATAACTTTATACTTACCATTGTCGCTGGTAATTTCAACACCAAAGTTTTTATCAATGTTAAAAGTAAGTGGCTGGTCAGAAATATTTTTCAAAGAATCAATCAGGATCCTTGCCGGAATACAAACTTTCCCACTATCTTTTGCTTCAATATCTAATTGCACCCGCATTACAGTTTCCAGGTCAGTAGCCACAACAGTCAGTTTATTTTTTTCAACTTCAAACAAAAAATCTTCAAGAATAGGCAACACGGTATTGGCATTGATAACACCGGCAATATGCTGCAATTGTTTTAATAAAGAGGAGGAGGAGACAATAAACTTCATAAATAAAATTGAATGGGGCGAAACTACTGATTTTTGGTTTACTCTCAGCAAATTCAAGGGAGATTAGAAAAGCGGAACCAGGGTCATCTTCTTGTGTCCTTCGCATCTTTTATTAACTTGCTTTGTGCTCAAAAACATATTTACAAAGGCCAGCTTTATTTAAGCAGGTATATAAACACCATAGATGAGCATTTATAAAAAGCAACTTACTCCTGAACAGGCTTTGCAAAAATTAAAACATTATTGCGCTTACCAGGAACGCTGTCATAGTGAGGTAAAAGAAAAACTGTATAGCCTGGGTGTATGGAAAAAGGACCATGATAATATTCTAGCTACACTGATAGAAGAAAATTACCTGAATGAAGAACGGTTTGCACTGGCTTTTGCGGGAGGTAGATTTCGTGTAAAGCAATGGGGCAGGATAAAAATCAAGTTTGCGCTCAGGCAAAAACAGGTAAATGATCATAGTATTAATAAAGCCCTGAAGCAAATAAATGATAAGGATTATCTAAAGCTGTTGAATAAACTGGCAAAGGATAAATTTGTTTCCCTAAAAAAAGAAGATCCTTTTTTAAGAAGACAAAAAACAATCGATTTTTTGTTGCAAAAAGGCTTTGAAAGAGAATTGGTGATAGCCCTCCAAATGGATTTTGGCAATTAAAAGGCTCTGTTAATTTACCCGTAAACCACCACCTGTTGCTTAATCTATCATATAAATAAGGGTTTATCTTTTCCTTCTGAATACAATGGAAGCGTTTTGTTGGAGATCTGCACTAAAGCGGATTTGATAAACTTCTTCTCCATCCTGTACCACCAGCAAACCGGTATTGGGAGGGTATTTGCCAAGATTTTCTGCATATAAAACCAATGTGATTTCATTACTGCCAGGTTCAATGTAAATAGTCTTTTTAATAGCGGAAGCTTTTAATCCCTGCCGGGCTAATAAAAGCTCCCCGTTCAATAATACACTCACGGTATCGCCGTCTATTTCTCCGTTATCATATAGTCTTAATTCAAGGCTGTCCGACCGGAAATCAACTATTTGGGGTGCTACTGTTTTCCTTTGGTGTATAAAAGTTGCGGCCGATAATGTTTTATTTTCTCCTTGAATGACATCCTTGGGAATTGCTTTCTTTTCCCCGGGCAATGTTGCAAGAACAGCCGTTTCGGTGGTTTTGGGTTCTGATTTTACTTCTGAATTTTTTGTTGTCGCCAAAGTCTCCTTTGGTTTTATATGAATTTCCGGTTTTAATATTTCGGGCTTGGATTTTTCTTTATTGAAATTTTTATTTTCATTGGATGGAACAGAACTGGGAGGCATTTCTGATTTCTTTATGGATGCAAATACAGGCGCTTCCTCAGCAATTTTTTCTGGTTCTGCCTTATTTGCATCTGGTGGTGCCTTATTGCCAGATAAACCTGTTTTTGTTGATTCATCCTTTAAAATGGTTTGCACCGGAGGGTTAGTAACAACCTTTACTAGAGTATTTGTGTTACCGGCATCAGACCGGGGTTTGGATTGATCATGCAAAGCAACAACGTCCTGGTTTGATTTTTTTGATTCTTTATAAAAGGCAACTTCATTTGCAAGATTCAATTCCTCCAGGTGAGGGAAAATTTTTGATTTTTCAGGGTCCGGTTCTGACTTAAGATTTATTTTCCCGGATATGGAGTAATACCTGTATTTTTTTGTCTCTGTCGTTTTCCAATTTCCATCAAGCTGCCATGTACTGTCGTTTTGATTGCGACGAAAAGTACTTATCATTTTTACGCCTTTGTCGGGTTTTCGGGGAAAATTGTGTGAAACAATTTCTTCATCCTTTACTTCACAAACCTCATTTTCAATAGTTCCTTTTACCCGCTTTAAAATAAAGTATAGAGTATCATTGATTATAAATGTACTTCGTGAATATCCGTATACTTTTTCCTTATACTGAGTAAGGGCTATTTCGTAGGACTGATCCTTTCGTATTGTAGTGCTGTCATTACTTAAAGTACCGATCCACAAACCAGTAAGAGTTTTTTGTGCATGAAAAACCAGGGGAATAAAAAGTAAAGGGATGAGAAGTTTCAGGGTTTTCATCATATCAGTATGCAATGCAGTCTTTTATTAGGATATAAGAGTTCTAATTTCTATAACGAATACTGGTTGTTTTGATTGTGCCGATAGATGGCAGAATTTTATTACTCAGTCAATTATAAAGGTCAAATGAGAAGTTCAAAATATGCATTACCTGGTCTGAAAATTAAAAAAGCTCCCCTGGTGGGAAGCTTTTCAAATAAGTTGAGAAAGGGCTTATTACTTGTCGTTCTTGTTTTTGATATCAATCTTTACATCTTTGCTGCCCACAGCTGCGCCTTTATCGCTCACTTTCACCTCGGTTCCGCTTTTTGTTTTTACTTCAGCGCCACCAGGGCCTACCGAAATCTCCGTTTTTTTACGTTCTGCAGGGGTAGCATCAGATTTCTTGTGAGTAGTTGTGGTTGTTTCTTCTTTCTTTTTTTCATCGTTGCAGGAAAGCATAACTAATAATAAAGAAGCTGCAAATAATCTGGCAAATGTTGTTTTCATAATTTGGTTTAAAAGATGATAAATTATCGATTCATAGAGGCTAAAAATTCCTCATTGTTCTTTGTTCCTTTCATCCGGTTTAGCAATTCACTCATGGCTTCTTCTACATTCATGTCAGCAAGAAAAACACGAAGCAGGTTCATCCGCTGCAATACATCCCTGTCCAGCAACAATTCATCGCGGCGGGTAGAAGATGCCGTGAGATCAATAGCCGGATAAATACGCTTATTGGATAGTCGACGTTCCAGTTGCAATTCCATGTTACCGGTTCCTTTGAATTCTTCAAAGATCACTTCATCCATTTTACTACCGGTATCAACAAGAGCTGTTGCGATAATAGTCAATGAACCACCAAATTCAATTTTACGTGCAGCACCAAAGAATTGTTTTGGTTTTTGCATGGCATTTGCTTCCACACCACCTGATAATACTTTACCGCTTGAAGGAGCAACGGTATTATGTGCACGGGCAAGACGGGTAATTGAATCTAACAGGATCACCACATCATGGCCGCATTCTACCAGACGTTTTGCTTTTTGCAAGTGCCATAGTAGAAACCTTTACGTGTTTCTCTGCAGGTTCATCAAAAGTAGAAGCAATCACTTCTGCTTTTACACTACGTTCCATATCGGTTACCTCCTCAGGACGTTCATCAACCAACACCACCATCAGGTAACATTCAGGATGATTTTCTGCAATGGCATTGGCCACCGCTTTCAACAACATCGTTTTACCTGTTTTTGGCTGTGCTACGATCAATCCACGCTGTCCTTTACCAATTGGAGTAAACAGATCCATGATACGTGTAGAATAATCGCTGGGAGTTGTAAACAGATTTAATTTTTCAAATGGAAACAATGGTGTGAGATAATCAAATGGTACACGGTCGCGTACTTCATCAGGACCTTTGCCATTGATTGTATCTACTTTTAATAAAGCAAAATATTTTTCTCCTTCCTTGGGAGGACGTACAGCACCATGTACAGTATCACCGGTTTTTAATCCAAATAATTTTATCTGTGATGGAGAAACATATACATCATCAGGAGAAGATAGATAGTTATAATCTGAAGAACGAAGAAAACCATAACCATCAGGCATCATTTCCAATACACCTTCTGAAAGAATAACTCCGTCAAATTCTATATTGAAATTTTGTTCACGTCTTTGAGGATAAGGCTTATTCTGAGCCATATTGTTGTCTGTACCTGATGCCGTGAGCATTCCTGTCCGTATTGACTTCAACCGATTGCTCCTGATTGTTCCTCAAAATTTCCATCTTCTTCCATCTCTTCCTGTTGTGATTCATCCTCTTCAACAGTATCAATAGCTTCTATAGTTTCTTTTTCGTCAGCTTTCTTACGACCCTTCTTTGGTAAGATGTTTCTCTTCCTTACGGGCAGTTTGAGAGGCTCCGGCCTTTTTAATTACCTTTTTTTCGCCGGTATTTGATGCCGCCGTATCTGAAACATCCGGATCTGGTGCTCCCTCAGCACTTTCTACTACTTCAGCTTCTTCCGTAGAATTTGCTGTTGATGCTTTGATAATACGTTTCCGTTTGCCCTTTTCCTCGCCGCTGGGCCGCACCTTTTGAGCCGGTAATCGCCTGGCTATCCAGAATTTTATAAACAAGCCCTTGTTTATCCAGTTTTTTTGAATTGGGAATGTTTAACTGCTCGGCAATGTCCAGCAGTTCAGGAACGAGCATATCGTTCAGTTGCAGAATGTCGTACATACAAAAATCTTGAAGTTTAACACAGTGAATCCTGATCACTAAGTCTGAAAAATTGAAAAAGTTGAGTTTAACTTGAATGGATAGGTAGGTTTCTGATGAGCCAATAAAACAGGAGAACAACATACTTATCAGCCTCTTTCCGTTGCAATAATACAGCTTTTTTTGCAAAAACAAAAATTTTTGGTCATCTGTTTATTAACCGTCAATAAATATACCGGTTGTTTTTGCTATTAAGTACCAATGGTTTTGGACTTTTCAAAGGCTGCATCTCTAATGATTTCGACTCCATTACAGGGTCTCATTTAAAATTCAATTAATTAAAGCTTGCAGATCATTAGTTATAAATGAAGTCGATAGCAGCTGTCAATTATCAGAAAGTAGCTGATTTTTATAAAGTGCTCACCAATAAATAAGGATAATCACTTACTCAAATCCTTTAATCTCTAATGTTCAAATCATCCGTGCTATATCTTTGCACCTCTCAAAATAGAAAATATGTTTAACAAGAGGATTAAAATAAAGGATTTGCTAACCCGCGATCCTATGGATCAATCAAAAGAATCCGGGGAAGAAGTAACAGTTATGGGTTGGGTACGAACTTTTCGTAACAACCAGTTCATTGCACTCAATGATGGTTCTACCAATACTAACCTGCAGGTAGTCGCAGAATTGGGTAAATTTCGGATGATGATTTATTAAAACGAATTACAGTTTCTGCATCTCTGAAAGTTACAGGTTTTGTAACACCTTCACTGGGAAAAGGACAAAAAATGGAATTAAAGGCCTCTTCAATAGAAATACTTGGAGACAGTGATGCTGAAAAATATCCCCTGCAACCAAAAAAGCATTCTCTTGAATTTTTGAGAGAGATTGCTCATCTTGCGTTTTCGCACCAATACATTTGGTTCTGTATTTCGTGTACGTCATTCATTAGCATTTGCGGTTCATAAATTTTTTAATGATAAAGGATTTGTTTACATGCATACTCCGATCATTACGGCAAGCGATGCAGAAGGTGCGGGTGAAATGTTCAGGGTAACAACACTGCCCTTGGAAAACATCCCAAAAGATGAAGACGGCAGAATTAATTTTAAAGAAGATTTTTTTGGCCGCTGCTACCAACCTTACTGTAAGCGGACAACTAGAGGGGGAATTAGGAGCTACTGCTTTTGGAGATATTTATACTTTCGGTCCAACCTTCCGTGCAGAAAATTCCAATACAGCCCGACACCTTGCTGAATTCTGGATGATAGAACCTGAAATGGCGTTTTATGATCTGGAAGATAATGCGAACCTCGCCGAAGAGTTTATCAAATACCTTATCCGGTATGCGATGGATAATAACAAGGAAGACCTTGATTTTTGTCGCAACGTTTGGAAGAAGAAGAAAAACAACTGCCACAGGATAAGCGAAGCGAAATGGGATTGATCGCCAAACTGGAATTTGTTCTGAACAATGACTTTCAAACGACTGACTTATACTGAAGCCATTGAAATTTTAAAAGAAAGCAATCATAATAAGAAAAAGAAATTTCAGTATCCGATAACCGGCTGGGGAATGGATCTGCAAAGTGAACATGAAAGATATCTGGTAGAAAAACATTTCAAAAAACCGGTCATACTTACTAATTATCCTGCAGCTATCAAATCATTTTATATGCGTCAGAATGATGATGGAAAAACAGTAGCAGCCATGGATATACTAGCTCCCGGTATTGGTGAAATAGTTGGTGGTTCACAAAGAGAAGAACGACTTGATAAGTTAGAAGCGCAGGATGAAAGAATTGAATATTCCGGCTGATGAATTATGGTGGTACCTGGATACAAGAAGATTTGGTACTGTACCTCATGCAGGCTTTGGTCTTGGCTTTGAAAGAATGGTTCAATTTGTAACCGGCATGACGAATATCCGGGATGTAATTGCATTTCCCAGGACACCGAAGAGTGCTGAATTTTAATTATTGAATCTTGAAAATAGAAAAAAGCAAGATTAAAGGGTGGATTAACCATGCACACACATTACAGGTACATGTGAGTGAAACACTAATTGTTTTGTAGAACTTTTTTTAAAAAGACTTTCAAAAAATTTATGTTTTTTAGGAATAGTTATAAGTAGATCCAGGTTGTTTTTTTCCGCAAATTCATTGATGCCATCTTCTATATCCTTGTTTTCAATATAGTGGTACTGCGGATTCAAATCTTCAAATGCATTGTGCAATAAATTGGATTGTTCGCGGGCATCTGGTTTAAAATGCACGTTATCGTGATCAACATTCAGAATATGTAATTCGGCTTTCAATTCTTTTACAAAAGTTTTTATTGAAGGAACAGGAGTTGTATCTTTTATTTCCCGGAAATCAGAAGCGAAGCCAATTTTTTTTATTCCTTGTCCATATTCTTTACCTGTTGGTACACAGATCACGGACGAGCTAAGATGTTTTATTATACCGTATGTATTGGTCCCAAACAAAACTCTTTCTACAGCTGTATGTCCTTTTGTACCCATTATTACCGTAAACGGGTTTGATTTATTACAAAAATCTTCTGCCTCATCAGCCAGGTTGCCGAGCCGCGATTCAGTTTCTATTTCCAAAGCACCCGAGGTAATATGTTCAAGATCCTTTTTCAATTGAGCCAGCTTAATTTCTGCAGATTCTTTCAACTCCTCGACTGACAATAAAACAATAGGCGTATCAGAAACACTTAGGGGCAACTGGTAGGCATGAAACAAAAGAATATTTGCCTTTATGGCCAAAGCCATATCTGTTGCATAATGCGTGGCATTTAGCGATGCCGGGGAAAAGTCAGTAAGTACAACAATTGTTTTCATGATATGACCTATTTGATACTAAAGATAACAATAACAGCATCCACCTGTTTTGAAAAGCCGGGAAATGACAAGGATATTTATATGGAATTTTTTGAACCCGGAGTCCTATATAAAAATTTGTAATGACCGGATTAACTGAAATATTCAGCAGGCAAAATAAAAGAGGGATATGCCAGCCAAAACACAATTATCCAAAAACGGATATGACTCCCATGGTAGATCTTGGATTTTTGCTGATCACTTTTTTTGTTATAACCACCCAATTAAGTAAACCGGCCACAATTGATCTCTTTATGACCAAAGATGGCCCACCCATTTCCCTTGGAAGATCCGATGCCCTCACAATTTTGATGAGTAAGAATAATATAATTTATTACTTCCAGGGTGATTGGGAGCAAGCTTTCAACTCAAACCAAATTTTTCAAACGAGTTTTTCCTCTAACAACGGTTTGAGAAAATTGATTCAGCAAAAGCAAAATTGGCTTGATTCCGCTCAAACAAAAGAAGGAAGGAAGGGTTTGATGCTTTTAATAAAAGCAGATGAAAATGCCATTTATAATGACCTGGTCAATGTCATGGATGAAATATTGATCAATGATGTTAAAAAATACGCCATAATTGGCCTTAGCGATGGAGAGACAAGGTTTCTAAAATCAAGAAATCAGGAAAATGAGGAAATTGATAATTGAATATTATTCATGCTTTGAGCTTTTCAGGGAGTAAATTATGAATTCCTCTTTTGCTATAAACGTTCACTAAATGGATAAAATCTTTATTCTTGAATAGAGTAATTTGGTATAGCCGTTCAACAGAAATTTAAAAAAAGTGGTATTAATTGTTTGAAACCGGGCAAAACAAATACAAAATCTGGCGCTCCAGTCCCTTCTTTTTACCGTTCATCAATAAATTATGGACCAAAAAAAAGACCCTTGATTGGGGAAACTCAGTACCAGCATACATTTAAAGAAAAAAGACACCCCTGTTCATAATCTATTACCTTAATTTAATTGGTACTGTAGTTTGCATAGTACCAAATATCACCTTATATTTGTGAAAGAATAGCTGAAAGTGGTGGCTGGATTTGAAAGCTCCCATCATTTCTCCAGCTTTAAAAAACACATATATGAATATCGAAAATACACAGAGCCAGATGCGGAAAGGAATTTTGGAATTCTGTATTCTTTCCGTGATTCGCCGGGGTGAGGCCTACCCCAGTGATATCGTGGAAGAAATGCGGGCAGCCAATCTCCAGATACTTGGAAGGTACTTTATACCCCTTACTTACCCGACTGAAAAATGCTGAAATGCTAACCTACCGATGGGTAGAAAGTAATTCAGGACCTCCCCGAAAATATTTTTCACTAACAGTAAAAGGAGAATCATTTTACCAGGAGCTTGAGCAAACCTGGCTGGAGCTATCGAATGGGGTAAATGCATTAGCCAATAAATAATTCACAGAATAAATCAAGAACAACTTCAACCAAAAATTAAATAAGATGAAAAAGATAATCAACATAAACCTGAGTGGCCGGGTAATACCTATAGAAGATTCGGCTTATGAAAAATTGCAGGGATACATTGAAAGTCTTCGCCGTTATTTTTCACATGAAGAAGGCCGTGATGAAATCATCAATGATATAGAAAGTCGTATTGCCGAATTAATGAATGAAAAAGTTCGCAAAGGGGCTTCCAGTGTTGTCGATGCTGATATAGACGAAATCATTGCGTCAATGGGTAGACCAGAAGATTTTGATGCGGACACCGTGGATACACGAACCTGCATATCAGGCGCAGCAACAGCAATACAATTATGAAGAAACAGAAAGCAAAGAAAAGGTTGTACCGGGATAGCAGTGATAAATTCATTGGTGGAGTATGTAGTGGAATAGCAGCTTACCTAAATGTAGATCCCGCCATTGTCCGGATTCTTTTTGCCATCATCACTTTCGGGGGCTTTGGACTGGGATTTTTGATCTATATATTATTGTGGATTATTCTTCCTACAAAAGACCTGGAAAATTATTCAGGAAAAAGATTATATCGAAATCCTGATGATAAAGTAATTGGTGGTGTAGCTGGAGGTCTGGCTGCCTATTTTAATAAAGAAACCTGGATCATCAGGTTGATCTTTATCGCCCCGCTTGCCCTAAGTATTTTATTAGGCGTATTGAGAGGATTTACATGGCATTATGACTTTGATATTTTTCCCAATATTGTATTTGGTTCACTGAACGGGACGCTGGCTCTTATTTATATTATTCTCTGGATGGTATTACCTGAAGCAAACAGTCCTTATGAAAAAATGGAAATGCGCGGAGAAAAAGTAGATGTAAACAGCATTCGGCAAAATGTAAAAGAAGGAATGGACAATATGAAGGATAAGGTAAAAGGATGGGGTGAAGAAGTAAAGGAATCAGCACAGAATTTAGGTAATAAGGCCAGGGAGTTTGCAAATACAAGAGGAAAAACCTTTGCAACAGAAGTGAGAGATACCGCCCGCAATAGCGGACGTGGTCTTGGTCATGCAATTGGTGTGTTATTCAAAGTGTTCTTCTTGTTTATTGCCGGCACCATTGCTTTTGCATTATTTGTTGCTGTGATCGCCCTGGTATTTGGTGGCATTGCCTGGTGGCCTGTTAATAATTTTTTGTGGACTAGTAAGTGGCAACAAATTTATGCCTGGGGTACCCTGATATTTTTCCTGGGAGTTCCATTGATTGGATTTATTACCTGGGTGATCAGGAGAATTCTCAGAGTTCGTTCCCGCAATAGCTATCTGGGATGGACCTTTGGCTTCTTGTGGACGATTGGTTGGATAGCCGCCATTTTATTAGCGTCCAGCATCACCCGGGACTTTCAGGGAATATGAGCACATTGATACAACCTTATCAATTACGCAACCAGGCAATGGAAAAATGATCGTCGCCGTATCTGAACCCGAACTGGAATATACCGGCAGGTTCGACTGGATTAATGACGAAGGCGAAGGATGGGATCTATCTAACGACACTTTAAAATTATCAACCGTTAAATTCAATATTAAAGCAAGTCCGGATTCTGCCTACCATGTTGCTCTTAAAAGATACAGTTTTGGCAGAAGTGAGGAGGAAGCGATGAGCCGTGCAGAAAAAATTCAATATGCTGCCTATTCAAGAGACAGTGTACTGGACCTTGGTAGTGGTTATTCAATCGGCAAAGACAGCAAGTTTCGGGGCCAGCAGGTAGAAATAGAGATAATGGTACCCGTTGGTAAAAAGATCAGGTTTGATGAGTCTGTTAATGATAAGCTCAACCCGGCGAATATAAAAGTAAAAAGAAACAACCGGAGAAACAGGGTGGTTGATATTGAAATGGAAAATGACTATTGGCATAGATTCCGCTCAGGAATAGATTATGTTATGGGCATTGACGGCAGCCTGAAGGCTGTTTCAGGATCAGTTATAAAAAGCAACGATTACCGTTATGATGAAAATGATAGTATCCGGATTAAAAAAGAAATTGAAATAAAGAAGCAGGAATTAAAAGAACTGGAAGAGTTAAAAAAGATTAATCGCATTAGCTCAGGTGCTTCAGGCACAGGAGATGAAGAAAACGAAACGGATATAAGCTTTGCCTCTTCTACATTGCCTGCTTTTTCACTAATTAGCAGCTATTTTTAAAATCGGTTGAAGTTGAACATTCGCCACTGGCGGATAAGCAAAGGGTTCCGGCAACGGGCCTTTTGTTTTTTTGGTTACAGTAGATTGTATGCTATTGATGTCAGAAAAGTATAAAACACTGTCTAAAATTCACAACGAAATACTTTATTCCGGTACCTCTGTCAATACCCAGTTTCCGGTTCTTCTGTTCCATAAAATACTATAATCTTTTCCGTGTAAAAGCTTATAGGTTCTGAATCCATTATAATATTTCAGACGCAGCCATCCGTAATTATATATTTCAAATTTAAAAATAAAGGGCTCACCTGCTTTTATATCAGCCTGCTGAAAATTTTTTCCATCATCGCTGAGTAATACAGTTTCTGTTTTATTGCTTTGAATGGTAAGACCAATCCAACTGGGATCTTTCGCCGGATCTGTATTACCGGGACTTGTTGGGTTGTTCGGGTTAGTAGGTTGATTGGGCACGGGAATAGTGGGAACGGGGTGTGAAGGATCAGCAAGGATTGGAGGCTGTTGATTTAGCAGAATTCCACCCATTCGTTATAGCGTTTAAGCGATCCCTCTTTGCAGGATGAGAAGAGCTGGCTCTGTCCGCTGCTATAGCTTGCATGGCCGCAAGGGATTGTTGCAAACTGGCTCCCAGTTTTGCCATAATAAAACCGGAAAATGCATCCGCTTCAATTTCTTTTGGCGGAGTACTGCCACTGCTACTAACAACGTGATTGTAATAATGATGACCCATTTCATGAGCAAGAACACTTATTGAAGCCCATTTCGTAGAAGCATATGCATCTATATCCTCCAAAAAATCATTATCATAAATAATCCATCTTACCTGGTTGATAATGGTGGCATAAGCATTCCGAATTCCATACTGCTCCCGCACACTGAAATTTTCCTTCCATTGAATGGTATCCAGCATTCCGTTAAGAATGGCTCTTGCCTCGTATACGGATTGAAATTTTGGTTTTATTAAAGAACGGGGGGGTACTTTAAATCCGCAACCGGTTATTTTTTGTGCATTCAGATTTGTAAGAGAGATACAAAAAGCAAAACAAAAGAAAAATAAAATCTTTTTATTCATAATAACAGTTTATGGACATAAATGTAATCGAATCTTCCAGATTGGGTTCAGAAGCACAGCTTCGTTTTTGTTTTCCAATTATAGGGCCATATTTTGAGTATCACCCTGTTGATGATTTAATACAGCAGGTCGCACTTATTGGAAACGGAAAAAAATGCTGGTCATTTTCCATTCACCTGGTAATGGGAAGGGTAGAAAAATAAAAAAATCCGAAGTGTCCTGCCCTTATGTGAATTGAAAATCAAATCAGTCCCAGCTTCCTTTCATTTCTTACATTTGCCAGCCAATTTATACATCATGAAGAATACACCTTTTACAGGTAAACACATAGCACTTGGCGCAAAGATGGCTGAGTTTGCCGGTTATAATATGCCGATCAGTTATAGCGGTATAAATGATGAACATGCTGCTGTTCGAAAAAATGCAGGAGTATTTGATGTAAGTCATATGGGAGAATTTATTATAAAAGGAGAAAATGCTCTTGACCTTATACAGCGTGTTACCAGCAATGATGCAGCGAAATTAAGAAATGGACAGGCACAATATAGTTGCCTGCCAAATGAGACTGGTGGCATTGTCGATGATCTGCTGGTATATTGTATTGAAGAAAAAAATGTCTACATGCTGGTGGTAAATGCTTCCAATATTGAAAAAGACTGGAACTGGATCATGCAAGCACAATTTGAAAAATGCAGAGATGCATAATATATCTGATAAGACCTGCTTACTGGCTATTCAGGGTCCTAATGCAACGAAGATTCTGCAAACATTAACGGACATGGACATTCTGAACATGAAATATTACACATTTGCCAAGGGAGAGTTTGCGGGTGTAAAAAATGTATTGGTCAGTGCAACAGGCTATACAGGTGCCGGTGGCGTGGAAATTTATTTTGAAGATAAAGAGAGGGATGCTGATAAAATATGGGATGCTATTTTTGAAGCAGGTAAAGCAAAAGGAATAAAACCTGTAGGACTTGGCGCCCGGGATACGCTTCGGTTGGAAATGGGATTTTGTTTGTATGGAAATGATATTGATGATAACACCTCTCCGCTGGAAGCCGGTCTTGGTTGGATCACTAAATTCACTAAAGAGTTTATCTCCAAAGAAATTTTTGAAAAACAAAAGGTTAAGGGCATAGAAAAAAAGCTGGTTGGTTTTGAAATGATAGACAAAGGAATTCCCCGGCATGGATACGAAATTGGAATGATTCGGGATCAGTTATCGGGGTTGTCACTTCAGGTACTCAATCGCCAAGTCTTGGCAAGGCCATCGGAATGGGATATGTTCGTACGGCATTTGCCGGTATTGATTCGAATATCTTCATTAAAGTACGGGATAAAATGCTAGAGGCTAAAGTGGTAAAAATGCCTTTTTCATAATACTTTCCTGTCTGTGTAACAACATGCCTTGTATTTCGGAGTTTCAATAATAATTGACAACCGGTAAAACCAGAAAGGCTTGATTTTTGATTAATAAGTCATTCACATATATAACCTTGTATACTGTATAATATGTCCTCCATTCATCTTACTACTTTTATTGCAGCCCCGGTTGCCAGGGTTTTTGATCTTGCCGGAGTATTGAAATGCATAAACAGTCAATGAATAAGCATAAGGAAGAAGCCGTGTCGGGCACGAGGTTTGGATTAATGGAGAAAAATGAATCTGTAACCTGGAAGGCAAAGCATTTATTTAAAACAAGATTTTTGCGGTCAGAGATCACTGAAATGAAAAAACCGGATATGTTCATTGATGAACAGGTAAAAGGCGATTTTAAAATGATGAAACATGTGCATCATTTTAAGCCCTGCGATAATGGTACTATCATGATTGACCTTTTTGAGTTTGAAGCCTCCCTATGGCTCTGTAGGAAAATTTTTCAGTAAAATATATCTTACCCGCTATATGAAAAATTTGCTGGAGCAAAGGAATAAGACGCTGAAAGAATTTGCCGAAACAGAAAAATGGAGAAAATTCCTGAATAAATAATTTGGCCGCTACCGATTAATTTCCCTTTCTTTATTTTTTAACATGGCATGAATAATAAACCTACGCTTTATACATCTCTTTCACCCGCCCTTTTAAGTTTATATGACGTTAGTAACAGCATCGTAGTGATCATTGATGTGTTAAGAGCTACCTCTACTATTGCCACTGCTTTGTACAATGGCGCCAGGTGCTATAATACCTGTTGATAGTGTAAGCAGGTGTATTGAAATTGGCCGGCAAATAGAAGGCATCACAGCTGGCGAACGAGACGGACAAATCGCAGAAGGCCTTGTCATATGGTAATTCTCCTTTTGAATATCCGCGGGAATTTATTGAAGGAAAAACACTGGTATTAACAACAACCAATGGCACCAGGCTTTTGCATATGGCACTGGAAAAAGGAGCTAAAGAAATTATCACCGGATCATTCCCCAATCTGTCTGCGGTGTGTGATCACCTTGTGGAAAAACAGCAAAATGTGATACTGGGTTGTGCCGCCTGGAAAGACCGGGTAAATATTGAAGACATGTTATTTGCCGGCGCCGTTATTTCAAGGATAGGCAGCCAGTTTTCCATTAATTGCGATTCCTCTCATATGGCTGAAACGACATGTATCGAACATCAAAGAAAGACCTGTTTAGTTTTATGAAAAAAAATGAAGCGTCTCATTATCATCGCCTGATGAATTTTGGTCTTGAAAAAGATATACGCTACTGTCTCACTACTGATGTGGCCAATGTTTTGCCAGTCTATAGAGAAGGTGAACTGGTAATCAGGTAACATGATTATAAACCCCGGCTCGTTTCTATTAATAAGTGCTCCGATAGTCTATATGGGATATAGACGTTAAGAATATCGGGCAAAAAAATCTTTAAAGATAATTCATTTTTTGCAGCATAAAAGCTGAATAGAAATTTATTTATTATTTATTCCTTTTTTACAAGGAAATCCGGCTTACATTCTTTTACATTTGCCGATTGCCCTTTTTTGGAATCCGGGCATTTCAATAGAATTCATTGATACCTCTGCAAAATAGTACAAACTATATGGCACTACCACATCTTCTCAAATATGTTTATACCCATGGAACCGATGAAGTGATCCGTCGTGGAAAAAAAATTCATACCCTTGGTTTTGTTGAACTGGTAGAATATGATGATCTTTTTGGCTCCGCTGTTTTTCGCGTAAAGGATGACAGTTATTCTACCTTATTATAAAGTAAATATTCAGCGGTTCAAAGATCCAAAGGATCTTTCGCTTCGATGCAGTTGCCCATATAATATCGGTGATATCTGCCGGCATGAAACCGCAGCACTTTTCCAGTTGCAGGAAATGATCGACCGGGGACAATTGCAGGCCGATGGAGTGAAATATGACCAGCGGCATACCGTGGCAAAGATGAAGACCATTGATTTTAAAACATTCCGTATGCTTTCATCCCCGGAAATTTTTGAAGAAGCGGAGAACTTTCTGCAAACACAAAAAGCGAAAATTGAACTTGCGGAAAATGAAATGGTAAAAGCATCTGTTAAATTAGATGGCGCATACATATGCAGTGATCATCCGGAAAAATGAAGAAAGAAATTTTGATACCAGTTGTGACTATGATGATGACAGAGCATCTGCTTTGTTTACCCAAAGTGATCGTCTTCCTGCAATTGTTCAAAAAACATGGAGCTAATTATTTTGACAGCATACGCAACTGGGATAAGGATAAAAATAAATTGCTTGAAGCATATGGCTATTCGTTGAAAGATGACCTGAAAGGAAAATTTGAATTTGCCTATAAAGATGGCAAACCTTTTCTGCGGGTATTGGATGCAAGCATAAAAAGAGTGGCACCGGTTGCAGCTCCTTCAAGGCCTGTGATTATTCCTCAAAGAGAAAAAGAAGTGGAAGTGCAGGAAACGGGTGTAGGAAGAAGTGCTGAAACCTGCTGCAACGACTGGGTGTAGTTTTCAATTTTAATAAAAAAAGCTATCCATTTTTTACGATTGATGTGGTAATTGGTGAACCCAATGAAAATAATGACGGTTTTGCCGGGCAATGCAGAAAAACCTGATATCAGCCGCTATCTTGAAACAGAAAAACTGCCTGAAGAAGACAGGCACTTATTGACCCTGGTGCGTAAATTACAGGATACAGAGATCAATAAATATATCAGCCGCAATTCACCATTTTCAGGTATCTGGGAAAATATCATTCACCAGGAAGAAGATGACCTGCCCGGAGAAACGAAAGAACTGATGGCAGAATATCTTTTTCCAAGATTAAAAAAACTTTGTGCAGAACAGGGAGAAAATTCGTTATTCTTTTTATTGCACAATGGCAAAAAGCCTTTAAAACAAATAATCTTGAACCGTTCAGGTGATAAAGGAAGAAGCAGCACCTTATTTTCAGGTAAAGAAAAACTCTCATTATTACTATTCGTTGCCGGGTAAAGGTGCAGAGTACATTGATTATGACCTGGGACATAATGAAAGTAACAGCCCGCTGTTCTTTTTATACAACCAACCAATTACATATCTGGAAGAATAATGAAGTGATTCATCTGATCGATAAGTTTTTACCAACCGGTAAAATGGAGGTTGCTGATGGAAGACTGGAAGAAAACTTTACATGAATTTTTATTGCCGCTTGCAAAAGAACATCAGGTTGATTTTGATAAATCACTGGTACAGGAAATAAAAGATGGCGACCCGGAAGTAAAATTGTTTTTGATAGAGAAAGGAGATTACCTGGTTTTTCAACCATCTTTTTCCTATAAAGGATATGAAACCAAAGCAAGAGACCGTGATGAGATCGTAGTGCCGCAGGGAGATAAAGTATTGATCGTTCATCGTAACCGGGAGGCAGAAAATGCTTTTTATTGCAAAGCTGCAAAACCTTCATTCCAATTTTATCGTAAATGAAGAAAGCGGGTCACTGGCATTAAAAGGAACAGATGTATTAAAGAATAACTGGTTCTTTCTTTTTGTAGATGCGATGAAGGAAATGAAGACGCCGGTCTTTGGTTTTGAAGCATTGAAAAATTTCCGGTTTCAATACCGCCAAACCACAAACAAAAATTTTCATCAGCAGCAATACAGATTGGTTTGATGCCAAAGTGGATATTGTATTTGGCGATCAGAAAGTAACAGTAGCTGAAGTAAAAAGAGCATTGGCCAATAAACAACAATTTGTTCAGCTCAATGATGGAACACTAGGCATTTTACCCGAAGAATGGTTAAAAAAATATTCCTTGCTGTTCCGTGTGGGTGAAGGAAATTCTAATAATCTGAAACTATCCCGTTTTCACCTGAGTGTAGTAGATGAATTATATGAAAATCGGGATGAAGAAGAACTGGTTGTTCAACTGGAAGAGAAATATGAAAACTTAAGACAGTTCAATACAATAAAAGAAATAGAACCGCCTGAAACGTTGAAAGCTATTTTGCGACCTTACCAGGTAGCGGGTTATCAATGGCTCAATTACCTGACAGAAATTAAGTGGGGTGGTATACTGGCAGATGATATGGGTTTGGGTAAAACCGTTCAGGCACTTTCTTTCCTGGATCATCTACAGGAATCAACAAGGCAATGTAAAAGCATTGGTTGTTTGCCCTACAACGCTGATATATAACTGGGAAAATGAAATAAAAAAATTCACACCTGAGCTTACTTATCGTATTCATCATGGAGCGGCGCGAACAAGGTCAAAGGAAGAGATAATGGATCATGATGTTACCATTACTACCTATGGCACCTTGCGCAGTGATATTAAATTATTGATGAGTGTGCAATTTGATTATGTGGTACTGGATGAAAGCCAGGCCATTAAAAATCCAGCCAGCAAAGTAACCAAGGCAGCCTGCCTGCTCAATGCAAAAAACCGACTGTGCATGAGCGGTACGCCATTACAGAATAACACTTTTGATATTTTTGCACAAATGAATTTTCTAAATCCTGGTATGCTGGGCACCATGGAATTTTTCCGCCAGGAGTTTGCGATACCCATTGATAAATTTGGAGAACAGGATAGAAAAGATCATCTGAAAAAAATTCTTTATCCCTTTATTCTTCGCAGAACAAAGGAACAGGTGGCAAAAGATCTTCCTGAAAAACAGGAAATGATACTATGGTGCGAAATGGAAGATGAACAGCGGAAAATTTATGATGCTTACCGAAATGATTTCCGCGATAAGATTTTGGGAACTATACAGGAGCAGGGTATACAAAGATCACAGCTTACCATTTTGCAGGGGTTGATGAAGCTGCGTCAGATCTGTGATTCACCGGCCATATTGAATGAAGAAGAAAAATTTGAAAATCATTCCATCAAGCTGGATGAACTGGCAAGAGAGATAACAGAAAATATCAGCAATCACAAAGCCCTTAGTTTTTTCACAATTTCTCGGTATGCTGGCTTTGATCAGGGGCAAACTGGATGAACTGGGTGTGAAGTATGAATATTTTGATGGAAGTACTTCTGCGCCTGACAGGGAAAAAGCCATTCAGAGTTTTCAAAATGATGATACGGTAAGAGTATTCCTGATTTCCCTGAAAGCGGGTGGTGTAGGTTTGAATTTAACCGCTGCGGATTATGTCTATATCGTTGATCCCTGGTGGAACCCCGCGGTGGAACAACAGGCGATTGACCGTACACACCGGATCGGGCAAACGAAAAATATTTTTGCTTACCGCATGATCTGTAAGGATACCATTGAAGATAAAATTCTGCAACTGCAGGATAAGAAAAGAGCACTGGCCAAAGAACTGATCGCTGATGACTCTTCGTTTGTGAAGAGCCTGAGCCGCGAAGACGTGGAGTATTTGTTTAGCTAAAATTTTTTCGTTGAGCTTAATTTAGTTTTTTTATTTAATCAAATAAAGGAAGGGAATGCCACTAATAGATATAAGCAAATTGCCCGGGATCGAGCTCGTATCGGCAGAAGTACATAATGCCTGGATGGAATCTAAAAAGGCAAATGGAATTAATTCTAGAAAATCAGAAGATGGTGAAGAACTAATGGTCCCTTACGAACAGCTATCAGAAAAAGCAAAAGATCTTGACAGGAATACGGTAAAGGCGGTATATGCCGCTATAACAAAACTCAGGGAAAAATAATCAGGCTTATACCCGGGTACTCCGAAATTAAACCCCGCAGACCCCATTTTTATGATTATGTCCACTTGTCTCTGAACATCTCTTTATTGTTTATGTCAGGCTATTAAATTTAGCGGGAGCAGCAAAAAATAGCCGAAGTATGGCTTAATAAAAAGTCCCCCGTTTTACCGGAGGACTTAAATATAATGGGAGGTTAGTAAAGATGTACTATTTTCTGCGCATACTGCTTGCTGAGGGCGATGAGCCCGAAATAAAAACACATAATACAGATTTGAACAAGCGGAATAAATTAAGTGAAGGTTTGTAATAGCTGCGATAAATTTTAGCTTCTTCGTGAGAATGAACAATGTTCCTGTTTTTCATAATTGGATTTGTTTAATTAAAAGGTTTAACGAAAAATGCAAACTGAAAGTATGCAATTAAAATCTAATCTCATAATTTTTCGCCATCTAATGAAATGTTAATTCATATTTTTTTAAAATAAGGTAAAACCACCAAAGCCGTTGAATGTTGTTTTTACTTAAAATAAAAACGGAGTGGTTGAAAAAAATTATACAGAAAAGGACTCTTCAAAAAAATTGTCAAGACTAATTTAGAAAACATACTCTTCTATCAGGACTGAAATAACACGTAACATATAAATTCTACCCGTTAGCAAAAACAAATAGGGTTTCACCAGATCAGGTATTCTTCCTTTTATTATTAACCTTCATTAACATTATACTCAGACAGGTTAACTGCTTTTCCTGGTCAGTAAGGATATTTTCGCTTCAGGTTCTAAATCTATGTGCATGAAGCGACTTTTCTTTCTATTACCAATGATTGCTTGCAGCTTCCTTGTGTTTTCCCAAAAGAATGGGCTGGTAAAAGGTCTGGCGTATGATACAATTTCGAATAAAGCCGTGGCAGATGCTACAGTCACTGTATTATCAGTTAAAGATTCTTCATTGATCACTTTTGGTATGACGGATAATGCAGGGCGATTTTTTCTTGACAATATACCTGCAGGGGACTACCGCCTGCTGGTTACTCTTACTGGGTATCATAATAGCAATAAACTATTTGCTATTCATGATAAGAGCAGCCAGGTAGATCTTGGACGTATTATCATGAGCGATAAAACGATTGTTTTGCAGGAGGTGAAAGTAACCAACGAGGCACCCCCGGTTACTCTTATCGGGGACACCATTCAATACAATGCTTCCTCTTTTAAAACACAACCCAATGCCAGTGTAGAACAATTGTTGAAAAAATTACCGGGCGTACAGGTTGCCAAAGACGGAACTGTAAAAGCACAGGGTCAAACGGTAAACAAGGTATTGGTTGATGGGAAGGAATTTTTTGGTAATGACCCAAAAATGGCAACTAAAAATTTGCCGGCCGACGCGGTAGATAAAGTACAGGTTTATGACAAGCTGAGTGACCAGGCTCAACTTACCGGCTTCGATGATGGCAACAGCGAAAAAACCATCAACCTGAAACTAAAGAAGGACAAAAAGAAAGGTGCATTCGGAAAAGTAACAGGAGGCGGAGGCACCGATGATCGATTTCGAAAGTCGTTTCAATATTAATTCTTTTAAAGGGGCCAGGCAGATGTCAGCAATCGGAATGGCTAATAATACAAATGCAGAGGGCTTTTCTTTTATGGATATGATGAATTTTACCGGTGAACTGAGCCGTATGATGAAAGGAGGCAATGGCAATATCAACATAAATATTACTTCGGATGATCCGGAAGCCGGGCTACCAGGAAATAATAACAGTGGCATTCGCACTATCTGGGGAGGAGGATTAAACTACAATAATATTATCGGCAACAATGTCGATTTTACGAGTAACTATTTTTATAATCATTATAATCCAAAAACAAGTTCGCAGATGCAGCGGCAATATATTTTACCCGACTCTTCCTATTTCTACAATCAGAATTCTTTAAGTAATAATATAAATAACAGCCACCGCCTTAATCTTGGAATTGATTATATCATTGATTCTTTTCATTCCCTGAAAATTTCTCCTTCCCTGGGTTACCAGCAAACAAAAAATAATTCGGCAACCTCATACCAACAATCGGGATCAGATGGACGGCAAACCAACACTGGCCGGATTGATTTGATTACTGCGAGTACTGGTTTTAATTTCAGGAATGATCTCTTGTTCCGTAAAAAATTCAGGCGCAGGGGGAGAACATTTTCTCTAAGCCTTCAAACCACCTCCAATAACAGTGAAGGGGATGGAAAACTTTTATCGCTCAATGATTTTATTAAATTCGGGTGGATCCGGCTTTCGAACAGACAGCATCGACCAACAGTTTAACAATAGGGGTGATCTTCGGGGATATAATGCAAAAGCCGTTTATACCGAACCCGTTTTTAAAAAGTCTTTGCTTGAGTTTAGTTTAAGTAAGAGTAACAATAAAAGCTCGAATGAAAAAATTACTTATGATCACAATGATGGCAGCGGGAAGTATGATGAGTTAAATGATTCCCTGACAAATCATTTTGAAAATAAATATGAATATACCCAGGCAGGCTTGCGTCTGCGAACACAAAAGAAAAAATATAATTATGCTTTTGGACTCAACTGGCAACAAGCTGGATTGGAAGGTAAGATCAGGGGCCTCATCAATGATTCCCTAATCTCAAAAAAGTTTGCCAATCTATTGCCAGTGGCAAGGTTCCAATACAATTTTTCGAGGTACAAAAATTTGGTGGTTAATTACCGGACATTTACAAATCAGCCTACAATTGCTCAACTTCAGCCTGTGCCGGATATCACGAATGGGTTAAATATTACTGAAGGCAATCCTGATTTGAAGCAGGAGTTTATCCATCATGTGCAGATCCATTATATGGGGGTTAATCCATTCCGGAATAAAAATCTTTTTGCCTTTTTCAATTTAAGCAGGACCGATCATAAAATAGTAAATGCCGATACGCTGTATAGTTCCGGAATTAAAAAAACAAAACCAGTAAATACAAATGGCCTCTATGATCTTTCCGGTGAGATCAACCTGGGTTTGCCTGCCCGTTTCCTGAAAGGAACGTTTCGTTTAGGATCCAACCTGGGTTACAGAAGCGGTCGCCAGTTTATAAACAGCCAGGGAAATAACATTCAAACTTTCAGTGCAGGTCCCCGGTTAGGGGTTGATATGAACCCAAATGAAAAGGCAGATCTTTCTTTAACCATTGGTTTGAATTACAACAAAACAAAATACTCCCTGCAGCCAGATTTTAATAACATCTATTTCTCACAATTATATGAAGCCGAGTTTAACTGGCAATTTAAGGGGCATATATATTTTAGTACCGACTTTACTTATACTATCAATAACCAGAGAGCCCCGGGATTTAATACCCAGGTGCCCCTATGGGGAGCTTCGGTCAGCAAACTGTTTTTAAAATTTAACCGGGGAGAGTTGAAACTGAGAGTCAATGATATATTGAATCGCAACCTGGGTATCAGCCGCAGCACCAATCAAAATTATATCGAAGATTCAAAAGTGAATACGATTCGCCGGTTTGGGTTATTGACATTTACCTATAGTTTGTCAAAGACAGGATTGAGCGGAGAAAGAGGTGGCGATATAAGAATTATCAGGAGATAACTGGCCAGGAGTAGGTCAATCTTTAATCATATTCAGAATCTGCATAGTGCCTGAAATAAATCTTATAGTTTAAAGGCTGCCAATTAATACTACCTGGTTCATTAGAATACTCATATTTCTTTGATCCTTTTAATTCTTAATTTCTACTCTCAAGGTGAATTCTTCAATCTTCAAGCAAGACAATCATTTAAAAACGATTGAACAATAATATGCATTGACCCATGTCATTTATGTGTTGGTAGTGATAATGCGGTGACCGGTTAGTGCTTAAAGTAGAAAACTTGCCAAACTGGAAAAACAGGTAGAATAAAAATTGTTCTAAACGAACGCAGCTGTAAATAAATAGTCAGGAGTTTCCAACTTGCAATAAGCTGGCAACTCCTGACAACTGAGAGCTTATTCCATTAATTCGTCCTTATTTTAAAATTTCCTCCCTGGTTATTTTTTTCCATTTCATCCATCATTTTATTCCTTTCTTTAGTAAATTCTTCCGGGGTTACTTTTTTTCCTTTTCCCGGTTCTTTGATTGCAGCCAAATCGGGCTTGGGAGAGATTTCTATTGCAGTATAAATGGTTTTGCCATTATTGGTCTCCAGGCTTAGAATCACGCCGGGCAATTGTCCCTGTATTTCCGGCCCTGCAGGAACAGGAATATCTGTGGTAAACCAGGCAACGACTGTGGAAGTATCGTCCAATTCTTTTCGTTCCATTTTTCCATTATCCATCGTCATCATCATCCTTTTTCCAATTCGTTCTGATACAGCCTTGCGGCAGATGTAATCAAGTATCGTTTTAGTCTCATTACTTAACTTCCAGTTGCCACGCCGGATACTATCGGTAATCAAAAATTTTTTATCAAAAAATTCACGGCTTTCTACTTTCCGGGATTTTTCAAAATCACAAAAGACAGCATCATCGGTGCCGGCTCCCATGCTGCGGATCATTATTCCATTGCCCCCATTCATACTTTCCTCCGGAAATTCCTCCTCCAGGTGTTTCCACATCATTTTTCCGTTGGCAAAATTCATTTCAAACTTATCGGTTCTTGTCCGGGGCATAGCATGTTCCTCACCCGGACCATCGGTGGTTACGATATGCATTTGCGCCGTCCGCTGATAAATGATCCTGCCTTCTTTTTGTTGTGCCTGTAAACCGATAATCGCTATCAGGTACAAACACACGCATAATATTTTTTTCATAATGTTTTTTTTAAAAATAATCTAAGCAAACAGCAGCAGAGGTTAACTCACCTTTCAATAAGGTTAATAAAGGTTAATGCCCGGGGAATAGCCTGGCAGATTATCTAAATTTGTTGTTGGCACAATGCCTTAAAAGATTTGTAATAAAAAGAAATAAAATTGAACGGCACCAAACATCCTGAAGCGTTGTTATTATCCATGATGGTTACCATTTTCATCATTGCCGGTTTCCAGTTTTACTGGCTGAAGGAAAATTATAACCGGGAGAAAAAACTGCTGGAGGTAAGAGCCCAATCACTATTTCATGAGACGGTCCGGTTGATCCAGGATTCCCTGGTGGAACAAAAATTATTACAAGCAGAAGCTGGAGATTCATCTGCTGCACCTGGCATTAAAAATAATAAAACAGGCCGAACTTCCAGAACCCGTATGCCTGGAGAAATTAACCCAGTAAGGATCATTAACCTGATAGGACAAAAAAAACTTTCTGACTCCTTGAATAATACGGATAAGAGGAAGATGAAATATCATATTTCCTTAAATGAAGAAGAAGGGCAAAAAGGTGCAGATGGCGAATTAATAGAAGAAAAAGGTTCCCATTCAAAAGAGTTCAATGATATTTTGGTTCTTAATGGCGAGAGAAAGATCCGGGGCAAACCTTTGCCATCAGATTCGGGAAAGGTTGCCCAACTTCAAAGCAAAAGGATTGATTTTTCTGAATCCATTGATGGAGATAGCGATCGTGTATCCAGGAGAAGAACGATTTTTTTTAATAATGGAAACGGAGATCAGTTTACGATCAGGTTAGATTCCCTGTTATTTGATTCTATTCCTTTACCCCTATTGGCCGCCACATTTTTAAATGTTTTACGGGAAGAAAAACTTGAATTACCTTTTTCCGTAATTAGAAAAGCAGAAGAAAGGTCTTTTGAAGAAGAAGATTTTGTTCGGCGGCCGATGGTTGGCACGTTTTCCGGCTACCATCTTCAATTAGGAAATACACTTCCCTATATTCTTATAAAAATTTTGTTACCTATTCTTTTTTCATTTTTCCTGGTGGGCATCACCGTTTTTTCTTTTATTATTCTATATCGGAGCCTGCTCAGGCAATACCAGTTGGGGCAGATAAAAAATGACCTTATCAGTAATATAACCCATGAATTAAAAACACCCATCGCTACAGTAAGTGTGGCTATTGAGGCGTTAAGAAAATTCAGTGCCGGACAAAACCCGGAGAAAACCAGGGAGTACCTGGATATATCTGGTGCTGAATTGCAACGTTTGGGTCTGCTGGTAGATAACGTATTAAAAATATCCCTGCTTGAGAATAAAAGAATTGATTTGAAAAAAGAAAGCTTTGATATCAGGGACCTGGTACAGGAGGTAATTTCTATAATGAAACTGCAGTTAGAAAAACAGCAGGCCAGCATGCAGGTTAATACAAGTGGGGAACATTTTGTAATTAATGCCGACAGGATGCATATTACCAGTGTTATTTACAACCTGTTGGATAATGCTTTAAAATACAGCGGGGATAATTCGGTAATTGAGATGCATTTGTCTTCCTTGCCAGGCAACATTGTTGAATTAAAGGTAAGAGATAATGGGATCGGTATTTCAACTGAGTACCAGGGTAAAGTGTTTGATAAATTTTTCAGAGTTCCTGCCGGAGATATTCACAATACAAAAGGTTATGGACTAGGATTAAGCTATGTAAAAGAGATAATAGAAGCTCATAGGGGATCAATTTCAGTAGACAGCGAGCCGGGGAAAGGGAGCACTTTTAAAGTTATATTGCTATCCCAGGATGAACAGGACATCAATTTAAAAAATATATAACGAGTTTTAAAAAGCTTGGTAAATGGGGAGTGAAATAAAAATATTATATATAGAAGACGAGTTGTTTCTCGGAAAAATAGTCAAGGAAAGTTTGGAGAGCCGCGGCTTTGAAGTAATTATGGAAACGGATGGTGCAAAAGCTACAGAACTTTTTAAAAAAGCGAAGCCGGATATTTGTGTGCTGGATATTATGTTGCCCAATAAAGATGGATTTGCCATTGCGGATGAGATCCGAACTATTGATGAAGAGGTGCCGATCATTTTTCTGACTGCCAAAACACAAACTGAAGATGTTGTTCGGGGCTTTAAACTAGGAGGCAATGATTATGTGAGGAAACCCTTCAGCATGGAAGAACTGATTGTTCGAATTCAGCATAGTTTGAGAAACAAAGCCACGAATTCCAAACAGCCGGCCGCGGATTCTGTAAGGATGGGCAAATATCATTTCCAGCTTAACCGGCAAGTATTGAATGACGGGAAGGCAGACAGGAAATTATCATACAGGGAAAATGAATTGCTTAAAATGCTTTATGAAAACCGGGATCAGATCATTGACCGGAAAGACATATTGAATTTGCTTTGGGGCAATGATTCCTTTTTTAATTCAAGAAATCTTGATGTCTACATTACCAAACTTCGAAGTTATTTAAGAGAAGATCCTTCTATTGAGATCATTACCATCAAGGGTATTGGTTACCGGTTTGTTACAGATCCCTTTTCCCCTTTGCCAGACAGGTAGTGTTATTTCTGCCTAAGTTATTTTTTGTATATACTTTTTTTTAATTGAACCGGAACGAAGCCTGAAAGTTTCAAAAAGGTTTTCATCTGTTTCAGAAGCTCTTGCTTCAATTTCATATTTATTATTTTTATACCCGTTTCGCATACTTTCCCACAGGTATAAAAAAATAAACCGGGCGTTTCCATGCTTTTGAAATTGCTCTATATGTTTCATCTCATGTAAAAGCCATCTCCTGTTTTGTAAAAATTCCTGCTGACTTGTATTATGGAGATAAATTGTTTTACCTGCTACTATGGCCACTTTATTGCTGGTTAATTTCCATGCAGCAAACCTGGCGATAAAGGAATGCTCTCTTATACGAAAATATGTAATTGGTGTCCCGGGAATATTCATCTGCCTGAATTAAAATAAGCGGAATACATTTATCATTTCAAAATTCCATTATATCAATAAACAAAAATGGACTGATCTGGTTTATTTTTGTTTCTATAAAAAAAGGGAATGAAAAAAATGAGAGCCTATTCTGCAGCGAAGATTTTTAGTGGCGACGGCTGGTTGCATGATCATGTGGTGATAGTAGAGCAATCCACTATCACTTCCGTTATTCCCTCCCATTCTATGCCCAGGGACATGGTCGTTCAGCATTATCCTGATGCCATTCTTGCTCCTGCATTTATAGATCTCCAGATTTATGGCGCCGGAGAAAAATTGTTAGCTGTATTTCCTGATACCGATGCGCTTTATAAATTAAATGAGTATTGCCGCGGAGGTGGAGCTGCTTATTGTTTACCAACAGTTGCTACCAATGAGTACGAAGTATTTTACCGTGCGATTGATGCCATTAAAGCTTATTGGAAAGAAAATGGTGAAGGCGTACTGGGCTTACATATTGAGGGCCCCTGGATCAACCCGGTGAAAAAAGGGGCACATATAGAATCACTAATTCATTCACCCACACCGGAACAGGCAAAAACCTTATTGGAGTATGGAAAAGGAGTAATTAAGATGATTACCCTTGCCCCGGAAGTTTGCAGCCAGGATATCATTGACTTGATTCTGTCATATGACATAATAATCGCTGCCGGTCATAGCAATGCAAGCTATGCGGAGGCCACTAATAGCTTTACCAAGGGGATAACTACGGTTACTCATTTATATAATGCCATGAGCCCTCTTCAACACCGGGCGCCCGGCCTTGCAGGTGCGGCCATGGATAGTAAAAAAGTGATGGCGAGTATCATTCCCGACGGACACCACGTGGACTACGCCGCTATCCGCATCGCCAAAGAAGTAATGAAGGAAAGGTTGTATGTAATTACGGATGCTGTTACTGAAACTACAACGGGTCCTTATCCACATCATTTATCAGGGAATAAATATGTTTCAGATAATATATTAAGCGGCTCGGCGCTCACTATGAACAAAGCCGTTCAAAACCTGGTGGAATATACCGGGATGGATTGGGGAGAAGCCCTGCGGATGTGCAGTTTGTATCCGGCCAGGGTAATGGGAATGGAAAAGAAGTTGGGAAAAATTGAAAAAGGATATATAGCTAAAATGGTTTTGCTGGATGAAAAAAGTGAAGTATTGCAGGTGATCGGGTAAATCTAATTTTTAGTAAGGGCTGGGGACCAGACAAATCTTAATTAGAATTAATTGATATATTATTGGGGGTGCCAATTATATTTTACAATAACGTGCTGTGTTCTTAAGGTTTTGATCTTTATTCCAGGCCGTTAAAGCTAAACATAATTCTTTCTTTGCTTTCCCGGGTACTTTTGGATCGTAAGCATAATAATGGATGCCTTCTTTATCCGCGGCAATTTTCTTTTCAGTGCCAACCTGGTAAATTACAAAGGACTCTTTACCTAAAGTATCTGCAACTCCTAATTCATAATATACATTTGGATTAGGTGCCGTTATATCTGCAACTACAAGACCCGCTCTTTGCAATGTTTTAAAAATATTTCCATTTAATGTACCCGTTCGTTCTATTTCATCTCCGCGAATGCATGTCAAACCTGCACCTTCAACAGCGGGTTTTATTATCTTTATCATAAACATTTGCAGACCATTTTTCACTGAATGGCATGATCACAAAACAAACCGGTTGATCCACATACATAATTGTTTTATCCCTGTCGCCCCTGCATACAATAAACTGGTTGAGTATTTGCCTGGCAACCGGGTTTAACCAATATGGGCCATTTTCCCGATCAATACATTCTACAATTTTACTGTCCAAAAGCATATATATCGTATCTACCTTACAATTAACAGACATCTTTTCCAGATCAGATGCTGTTAATTCACCTTTGCTGCATGTATTGAGCAGGTGTATCATTTTCCATTGATCGCGGTAACTCATAAAATAAAATTAAATTATAGTATAGAAGTTTATTCAAGTAACTGGGATATTATTTCCTTAACCCATTCCCGGCTGTCCCGATACATTTCCAGGTTAGCAGCAGTGGTTTTGCGCTGCCAGTAGTTCATTGGGCGTAGCCAGGCATTTATATAAATGCTGATCTGTCATTTTCCCGGTGGTTTTGAACAACGGCCAGTTCAAGCAGTGTTGCATAAGGCCAGTAATCATCAAAGTTGGATTTAATATTCCGGAATGATCGCCGGGATTTATTTTCAAGATGTGTTTGTACAGAAAACTCCACCACCTTTGCCAGGTTCATTGCTGCGGCATCTTTCTTTATAAATAATAAATTCACCGCGTTTACTCCAGGGTAAAAATCCCGCATGTCTGCTTTGTATCCCATCAAATATGTATCAATTGCTTTATCGAGAAATGCTAAGGCCAGACCCGGTTTGCTGCTTTTTAATTCATTGTATTTATCTTTATATACCCTGCCCAGTATACCGCAGGTTTCGCTGCTGGCCCCGTTTTCATCCAATAACTTTTCCAGCACTTTTACGGCTTCATCACTTTTGTTAGCCCGGTTAAGCGCAAAACCATATTGTTCCCTGATCATTATTGTTCTCTTCAAAAAGGGAGGCAATGATTCAATAAAATCAACCATTTCCGTATAACATTCAATAGAGCGATAGGCAAGCATAAAATCTAAACAAATACTTACCGGCCAGTCATTCTTATCGCCGGATTTGTGCTCAATTTGTTTTACAAGTATATGCTTTCTCAGCTTTGGTTGATGAGGATTGAATAACCTGCTCCAGTTCATCCCGCAACGCTTCGCTGAACTCGGTCTGTGCTCTGAGCAGTTCTACTTTTTCATGAGAGAGATTGTGGGAAAAACTAATACCGTCCAGCAATTGATATACGGGACTATCCGTTTCTTTTTTGATTTTTATTCCCTCAATATAATTGACCAGGGTGTTTATTTTTTCCTCTTTATCTTTTATCGTGCCGTCGGCATAGGTATAGGGAAAACACCGGATATCCACCAGGTCAAATGGTATTTTGGTTTCTGACTCAAAAATGGTAAAGGTTGTGAAATGGCTTTGCTGTGTATCGTACACCCAATTCGTAAAATACATTGGCATTAGCCGTAGTCAGATCTGCTATGGCATAGTCGCAAAGGATCAACCGCTCATACATAGGTTTATGAATAATGCCGCCAATCATTTCTTCATCGGCCCTTACGGGGGACAGGCCGCAATTTTCGATCACTTTCCGGATAAATTCATTGTATATATAATCAAAGTCTACCAGGTTGCCTTTTAAATCAGGTTTTTTACCGAACGGCATTATAATAAAACATAGAGGTTTCATGCAGTAGTTTAAATTTTAAAGACCAGGGGAAAATGTGATTCTTTCACTTGTGAAGCTGCCACATTCCCATCAACAAACGCTCCATCCAGGGCCGCCTTTTCGCCAATAGCATACAACTCTTCCCGGCTGTTTGCATTGCTCATTTCTACCAGGTCCTCTACCTGCTTTGGAGTATAATCTTTATTCATCAGTTTTTTTAAAGTGGGCGCATCTAACCAGAGATTATAGCGGAGGTAAGTAAGTAATCCTTTTTTTTCGGGATCGTTTGTTATAAGATCATCAGCCAGGTCACCGATCTCTCCATCTATGCTCCACCGGGTATCGCAGCTCGATAACCATTGCATGATGGCCTGGTTATGCCAGCTTGCATCCTGCATCAGCATATCAGGAATTTCTTTCGCCCAGTTCAGCAAATTATTTTTTGAAACTTTAGCGGGAATCTTTTCCCATTTGCTCATACCCGTTCCTACAGACACCATTAACATATGATCCGCACCCATTTTCCACCTGAACGGAAAGCCTTTCAGCGTTGCTACCATCAGCAATTGTAAAGAAGGATTATTGGCCATACTTACACCGCCATCTACAAAGGCTGCGGTTTTCAAACCTCCACCCACATCAATAACCTGTGGTATAAAATAAGTGGGAGCTGCGGCGCTGGCCCTTACTGCTTTCCATAACAATATATCTTTGTTCATTCCATCGGGGCTATTGAAATATTTTCCGCCCGGGTGATTAATAAGAGGCCACACACTATTGGTATCTGCTCTTTTAGCAACAATGCATAAACCCGTTTTTATCTGTTCGCTTCCTAAAGTAATATCACCAAAAACTTTTTTTAATTCTTCCTCTAAAGGAACTGCATCATAACTTCCTTTCAGCCAGTCGCCGGTTTCAAATATGTTCCACCACTTGTATTTTTTTGCAAAAATCTTTCGCCCCGAGTTTCATATACATTTCCGTTATCTTATCCACCTTCATTCCTATGGCCAGGCAGGAAGCAATGATAGATCCGGTACTGGTACCACCAATCAGGTCGAAATAATCGCAGAGCCTGAATTCCGGATCATTGCCATGTTGTTTACGTAAGATGTCTTCTATCTTTTGGAGATATCCCAGGCTTAAAGCTCCTCTTATGCCGCCGCCATCCAGTGAAAGTATTCGCTTCGGAGTGGTAGGGTTGTGATGTTGTTGAAGGCTGATCATATTTTATGGTTTGAATGTGTATATTTCTTTTTTTAAAACTGTTTATTACCACAAGCTTCCCGAAATAGAATTTTTTCAGATAAATTTTTTGTGGATCTTCATTCCACAGCAAGCAGGCTTCTTATGGCAAATACAAACCCGGGTTTTCAAAGAGTTTATTATTCATTGCAGAAAAATTAGCCTACCGGCTCTATTAACTAATCAGGGTGCCTTTGAAGAAAATATAACTATTTCGAAATTATTACCCGCAGAATTGCCAGGTTGCAGACTCAATATTGAATTGGATTATAAAAATTAATTCCTCCTCCATACTTGGCACTCATGGCCGACATCCGGTCTTCCCAGCTACCTGCTTCATTCCCCGATCCGGCAGGCGAAGGATCTTGTGCAGCATTTCCTGTAAATCCCTGGGCCACCTGTTGTAAACCTCCTAAATTTCCCACGCCGGAACCTACCGCAGCAACACCAATAACAACAGCAGCTACCTGTCCCCAATTGATCTCCGTTTTTTTAACCCCTATTAATGTCCTCATTTCATTTAGCACATTATCTAGTTTAATTTTTGTCTGCCTGTTCAGGATAAGCGAAACATAACGTTCTACGATATTCATAGAAACAAAATCCAGTGAAAAATTATCTTTTGCTACCAGGTCTGCTTCTATCAGTAATTTAACCGTATGGCTGATCAGGTAGGCGTCGTCAATAAAACCCTCCAGGTTTTTTTTCCTCATTTCCAGGCCATGATCCTGGGACTCCAGGTATCGTGTAAGGGTAACAACGGTTTCCTTTACAGCAACGTATTCTGAAAGCTTGGCTTCGTTTACTAACTCCCGTAATAATTGCGGGCATTTGGTTACATAATTAAGGTAACCTGTAACGACGCTGTTAACTGTTTTTTCTCCCATTAAAAAACCACCATATTTTTTTATTGTTGCCGACAGATCATTGTAGGCGCCGTCTTTTTTTTGTGCAATGGCTTCGGCCAGCCGCCTGATGGTATCTTCAGATGCTTCTATATTTAAGGTTCGTACCGGGGCACCCCCCTTTTGCAGGCGCTGAATATCATTATCAATAAACTCATTCAACTTCTTCATTAACTCTGGTTGTAGAGATTCATTTTCTTTACACCATATTTTCCATTCATTTAATTTCTCCAGCGGAATATTTCCATGTTCCAGTTCTTTCATAATAGACTGGAGTGTTTCCATTTTATTTTGAGCCTGTGGCATCAGATTTTTTCGTATCAGTTCATTCTTTTTATCCAGCTCTTCCAGCCTGGTTGCCCATTGCTCTTTGTAGCCATCATCATTTTTGTTTCCTTTTAGCCGGTAAGTGTTGGTGTAATTTAAATAACCCCCCAGGTCTACTACATTATCGAAAGCTTCTTTAAACCAGGGGGCGTCTTTATAAGAATCACCTGGCCATCAGCATCAGTAATCCCCGTTGTAATAGCAATAGCCCCGTTTCCACATCATCGAAGGGGATGCCCAACAGTCCTTTTAATTCTTTATGGTGGGCAAGAGGTGTTGAATCTTTTAATAGGGGAATGATCCTTTTATTCAATTTCCTGGCTGTTTGAATTTCTGCATCTACTCCTTCAGAAGCAAAGGAGTGTATAGACCAAATGAGGACAACTACATCGCATTTTTTTATGTAAATGTCAATGACTCCCTGTATATCATCGCCGGGAACTAATTGAAGGATATCATACCAAACCTCATGGCCATCTTTCTGTAAACAATCATTAACCTGGCTGGCCAGTGATTTATCATTCCAGGAGTGGCTGATAAATATTTTCATAACTATCCGTTTGAGCGTTATAAAAAATAGATTTAAGAAGAAGAAAAGATCTTTTATATATAGAGATTCAGATTATTCCCGTTGAGTTCTGACCATGCATACTGAAAGTTAAGAATTTTTATAGTTGTGGAATTTATTGAAAGAGGATTGGATTGGGATTATTTTAATGTATTAAATTTGTGAAGCGAAGTCTTTGCCTGACCAGGGAACAGTTGGATTATATTTAAGCCATCTTTTACACGAACCTCACTTGTACCCTTTAAGTGGTATAGCAGCAATGTGATTATAACAGTGCTTTACAACAAACCATCCTGCCCTATATAGCCAGATAAGTCAGTGTTTTGCATTTTCCGTTATTTTAATTTCTGATAGTTATTTTTCATTATAAACCTTGATCACTATGGCTGATATATTTATTAGCTATTCGGGTGAGGATAAAACCAACGTAAAAGTAATTGCGGAGATCCTTGAACAAAATGGTTGGTCCGTTTGGTGGGACAGGCAAATACCCATAGGGAAACAATACGACACGGTTATTGAAGAAGAATTAGCCAAAGCCTGGTGCGTTATTGTAATATGGACCCAACGGTCTGTAACTTCTGAATGGGTGAAAAATGAAGCCAGCGAAGCAGCGCAATCGGGAAAGCTGGTACCTGTTTTATTGGATAACGTGGCTCTACCCCTGGCTTTTAAACGTACAGAAACCGCCATGCTTACCGGGTGGAATGGGGAACCAGATCACCCGGAACTTTCGTTACTCTTCGATGCTATTTCACAAACAATTGAAAAGAACAAGGCTAACCGGGAAGCCGGTGGAGGCCTGCCGGCAGCAGAGGAGAAAGAAAAGAAAAAAGAAATAACCCGGAAGGTTAAAGACATTTTTTCCAACCAATCTTCTCCATCGGTTTATATGGGGATTGCTATTATAGGATTTTTGGTCTCCATTACGGCGGTATATTATTATCTACAATTTATAAAGGGAAATGTAAGCAGCCAGGTTGATCAGCGGGTCTTTTACCTGGTTCTTATTTTATTCGGAATAGCGGCAAGTGCTGTGGTCTTTGGTTTAATGAATTCATATGCTGTAATAAAGGGCGAAAAATATAAAACTTCATTCAGACTGGCGGGTCCGGTTGCAGGCGTTGTGTTAACTGTACTGGGAGGGTTTTATCTTCCGCAGGGATCGGGAGAAAAAATAGTTACTATCCGGGTTTTTGATCATAAAAAAAATCCGATAGCCGGAGGGGATGTAAAAATATACCTGCAAGATTATATCCGTACGCAATCAATAGACAAAATGGGGCAGGCGCAATTTGCAGGTATTCCAGGAAATGGTTTAAAGGACAAGATCAAAATAGAAGTGACGAGCCCGGGATATCTGATGCGTCAATTTGATACTACACTGAACCGATCGGGCACACTGGAACTTACCCTTCCTTTAACGACTGTTGTTCTTATCAGCGGTTCTGTAAAAACAGCAGCTGAAATGCCCATTCGGGAAGTAGAGATAAATGTAGATGGTACCCGGTATTTCACCAGGTCCATAACCGATGGCAGTTACAACCTACGGCTAGAAGAATATACGCTGGGCGATGAAATTACCATGACGACTTCTCATGAGGGTTACGAGGACAAAACCATGTCTTTAAAAATTGACGCACCTAATATGAAAAACATCAACTTTTTTTTACAACCTGTTAACCATTAATAAATCCTTCAAATGAAAAAGTTTATTCCTTACACAGCATTTCTTTTATTGTTGTATGACGTTTTATACAGTCAACCCTTATTTATTAAGGGAAGAGTCCGGTGTTTAAATCAAAGCGTTAACTCCAGTAAGGGGGCAGAGAACATTATTGTTGTTCCTACATTTATGCCTTCCAAATCCAGCATGACAGCTTCTGCGCCTCCCGGTTATTTTGAGGTGAATACTGGAATGACCCTGCAGCAACTGCAGGATAAGCAGGTAAATATTTACATTATTTCAAAATGCAATAATTGTAAAGAGACAGTCAAGCGAATTTTTGTTTCTGAAGACCAGGACCGGCAAAACCGGGATGGAAAAGTTTCTTACGTTACCGTGAAAGACTGGAAAGTAGGAAAAAATTGTAACGAGATAGAACTACCTCCCGGTAAAGCAGATAGTTTGTTAAATGCAGTGATGAAACAACCCGGACAAAGTTTAAAAGAAATAACCAATGCTACTGCTTTAGTTGGGTCACCGGCTCTTTTAAATTTGTTAACCACCCTTACATCAGTCCTGGTACCCGTGCCCCCGGCTACCGGAATTTTTATCGCTACGGAATTATTTGATGGCAAGATCAATTATGGAAATTTTTTGTTTGCTTCTGCTATGACGAATACGGCTAATACAGGGTTTAATTTTTCACCCGGCCGTGATATGTCGGAAGCTGTTTTCTGGAACCCGTCTTCTATGACTACCAGCAGAACACCTTATCACATCAGCCTGTTTACCAATGTTAAGAATAATGGTAAGTTGTCTGGTTATCTTAAAGTGAATGATAAATTTTCTTTGGGTGCTGGTTTTATTTTTACTCAGCAGGAAGAATTCCGTGATTCTTATTTTATGCGTGACCCTGAAGATGATTTTGAAACACCCAAAATTATTGATTCTCTTATTATGAAATTAAAGGAATATGGCGCTTTCATTAGCTCAGCTTATAAAATAAACAATCAGTTAAGCCTGGGTCTTTCGGTAAAATCCATCTGGCAGGATTTTAATGCTCCTAACCTGGTGGATATACAACAGGATGTCAACACGGGTGTTGTCACCAATACGTTTACTGACAGGGCTGTAAATAAACAGGAATTTGATGTTGACTTTTCTGTTTCTTATAAGGTATCCAATTCTTTCCAAATGGGATTGACAGCGATGAACCTTGCAGGAACAGAATTATATGCTGATGCATTTACCCCGGTTCAAAAAAGTATTCCATTTCAAAATCAGCGTTCTTTTGGATTAGGTCTGAATTACAAATGGCAGCGCTTCAATTTTGGTACTGATATTTTATTTACACAGGATGATTTTTATGATGCATCAGTGGGCGTTAATTATGTTCCTTTCAACGATGCATTGATTTCTGCCGGTGTTGCGCTTCAGCAATTAAGTTATTCGGCAGCATTCAGGATAAAACATTTCCGGATTGCCTATGTAAATGATAATGACTATTTGGTAAATGAAAAAAGGAAGGGAAAATCTGGAATATTGAATGGAAAGATCTATGGAGGGTTTTCTTTTAATTTTTAAGCCGCGGAGCATAATAGAAAAAATGGACATGAGATTCAACAGGATACAGTGGAACCAAAAGTTCAATTGACGAAATAATCCTAAAGGTTATTTGGATTGATATTTATAAAAAACTTCATTCCTCCTTGCCGTGCCCTACAAAACCGTTTTTTTCCAGCAAGCGCAACTGAATTCATATTATCCGGGATGCAATACCGCATCCAAATACAGCAGTTTCATTAACGGAGAATCCGTATTCAATTACTTTACTGATGGCTTCCTGCATCAATCCCTTTTTCTGATAGGCGGGGTGCAGCACATAGCCAATCTCAGCTTTCTTTTCAGCCTGGTCAATATTCCAGATGCAAATAGTTCCGATCAGTTTGTCATCTGTATTCAGCGTGATACCCCAGTAGGTGCAATCATTGTTCAAATAACCCGAAATGATTTTTTGAATAAAGGCCCTGGCATCATCAATGTTTTTTGCAATGGGTGCTACCAGGTATTCGTTAACCTGCGGATCCGACCGGAGAAAAAATATTTCCTGTTCGTCCTGACTTTTTAAAGGACGCAGGACAAGACGATCTGTTTTAAGTATGGTGAGTTTTTCTGTGATAATTCTTATTTTACTAATATAATTTCATCAGCACTTCCTTTATGGTATCATAATTAGTCCATGGAATAAAATGATTGGCGCCGGGTATCAATATTGTTTCTACTGAAGACGCATCCACCAAATGTTTAATAGCGTATGCAACATTGGCCACCGGCACAAAGCTGTCTTTCGTTCCATGTATAATAAAAACCTTTGTTTTTACATTAGCAAACTCATGTTGCAAATGCGTTATGTCCTTTTTAAAAAAGATTAATTCTTTATTACTTGGCCTGAACGCCCCCGGCAATAAATATTGCATTAAATTTCCTCTCAGCATATATCTCCACCATTCTTTTTTTTCTTCAGCCGGATCTACCGATGCCGATAATAAAACCAGTCCATTCACCGAGCCCGGGTTGTCATTATTCAATTGTATGATTAATGGACCTCCAAGCGAATGCCCCACCAGGAACAGGGGTTTTCCATTATTCCATTCAGAAAAAAGAGGGCTGATCAATTGAGATTGTTTTTGTAAATGTTCCGATCTTCCAAAATCACTGTTTCCAAAACCTGGCCTGTCTACGGAGATCATCCGGTATTTAGCAAGCAATTCTTTATCCTTCATGTATTGCGAAAAGGCGCTCCAGCTGCCTGGAGATCCATGTACAAAAACAATTGTTGGTAAACTGTCGCTACCAGCCCGGGCATAATGGATTTGATGATCGCCAACCTTTACTGTTTTAGTATAAAGTAGAACTCCTTCCTTGTCAAACTCCTTTTTGGCTTCGCTGTCGCTTATTCTGAATTTCATACAGCCCTGGGCCATCACTAACCAGATAAGGAAAAAGATAGAAGAAGCCCATCCTATTCTTCTCAGGTATTTTTTCTTCATCCACAATTTTTTTTCAGACTTTTTGTTTTGCTAATTTACTTTATTTAAAAAAGAATCATGTCTGAATTGTGACAAGGAAGACTTTTAAAGTAATTGAATCCTTTGATTAAATCTTCATGAATTTTCCGTAATAGATAAAACGGGGGCATTTAATCCTGTAGCTTAAGAGAGCACATTATTTAAATTACACTGAAGCTTTAAATGATTTTTCTATCACTTCGCCGGTTTCTGTATCCATTAGGAGTATGCCTTCCTGCTCCCCTTTTATTTGCGCAATCAATATCCCGTCTTTATTCCAGATTGATGATTTGCCGGGGCATTCTTCCCCATCAGCAAGCCCGATGCAATTGGACATAAATACAGTCATCGAATATTTTTTGGCAATGGCTGATAAACCTTCAATTGCTTTCACTACTCCTTTTTCCGTTTTAGCTACGCTGGCCATATAAATATTGGCGCCATTATTAAACGCCTGTTGTGCATGTTCCGGTACAGAAATTTCGTAACAGATGCCAAGTGCAATTTTTGAGTCATTATTTATTTTACCTGTAAAACCCTGTCCCGGTACAAAGAAAGATTCTTCATCAGGATGTAAATATTGTTTAGAATAATGCTGCCTGGATTGATGCGGATGAAAAAGAACCAGGCTGATACAAGTGCCCTTATTTGTTCTTGTTGGTGAGCCTGCTCCAATAATTATATTATTTGTATCGCTGAGGTTTTGAAATTCATCAAAGCGTATATCCTCTGAAGTAGTTGCTAATTCATTGGCAAGGGAAGGTTCATACCCGGTCAGCGATAGTTCCGGAAAAATGATTATCCCTGCATTTGCACTTACAGCAAGATTGATCAATTGAATATGGGTGACAATATTTTTTTGAATATCACCTTTTATTGAGCGGATTTGTGCTACTGCAATTTTCATGCTGCTGGATTATACAGTGAATTGTTTTATTTCACAAAACTAAATGTAAGGCCTCACAATTTGTTGGATACAATGTTTAAAGAAAACCGGTGTCGGGATTAAGCTTTACTTCCTCTATTTTTTTAGTTGACCGGGCTTGCCATCAGCAGGCCTTTCGGCACTTTTGAAAGAAAGAATTTTTGTAAAAGGTAATTTCAACAGGTAGCCTATTGTTAGCTGATTTTCGTCAGCATAGGATGGTACCCCGGTTACTATTTCATTTTGGTGAATATTTAACCTTACGGTTTTATGCATCCTGTCCCAGAAAGAAAAAATAACAGAATAATTGCTGTCCATTTCTTTTTTTATCATGGAATGATGGATGCCATGCATTCTGGGCGTTACAATGAATTTATTCAATAATTTTTCGAAACGGAATGGAAGTTTTATGTTGCTGTGATGAAACTGCGTGGCTGCTTCAAAAACAATTTCATAAACAAGCACCATAAGCGGTGATGCTCCAATAAAAAGGATAGCGGCTCCGCGGAACAGGACCGAACCAATCATTTCTCCAAAATGGAAACGGAAGGCGGTAGTGATGTCCAGGTCGAGGTCGGTGTGATGCACCAAATGAAAACGCCAGAGTATGGGCAACTTATGCAACAAAATATGCCAGATGTAATTGCTGTAATCCAACAACAAAAAGGCTATGATGAATTGAAGGGTAAATGAAATCTGAAGCCAGTAATTAATGCCCACTTGCCAATCCTGGTTTTTTATGGCCAGCCATACCATTGCGGGAATGAACAAAAGACGCAGCAAGACAAAAGCAGGAATGGAAACAATAAAATTGATCAGGGCTCTTTTCCATCTGCCCTGTACTCTTTTTCGTAATTGAAATCTGCTCTCCAAAATAAAAAGAAGAATGAACAGGACTATCAATAGGGGAGCACCATATGTATCGAAAATGGATTTAATCATTATCTCTGAGTTTTTCTCCTTCACCTTTTTTGGTATGCCAGGTGGCATCCTGGTTTAACCCTTGATCTTCCTGTATGCGCGGAGAGGAACCTTTGGGCGCCTTTCCGACCATTAACTTAAAATAACGGATGCCATCCTGAACATTTGCCCAAATATGTTTTGGAGGCTTATATCCAAAAGCACGGTATTTATTGGGAGGCACTTTTCCTTTTTGTTTTACAAAAAGTTCAAAATCATTTACCCAATTTTCAAACCTATTTATAAATTGATTTTCATTCACCATATCTTCCGCCTGGTTGTCGCTGTATTTTTTTCCCTTGCCCGAAGTACAGTGTTTCCAAAGCTGATCCGGAACCTCTACACCACCATACCGGCACTGCCATACCAAAGGTGCGTAAGCATTTCTTTCGTTTTCAAAAGGTTCATTTTCCGGGTCGAAATAATTTTTGTGTTCAAGAATCTTAGGTCTGCCCGATTTATCCATTTCATCTCCGCCTTCGTCTCCATAACAAAAAAAGGCGGCCGTTCTTCCTTCAAGGTGGTTAAGGCTTAGTTCTTTCCATTGGTCTGTATGTTCCAGTGCCATGGCTTTTTCCGGATTTTTATGGTCGATCGTTTTTTCATCGGGGTTGCCCCCGTTCATACAAACCAAGCGATCAAACATTAACTTCAGATTACTGGAAGGAGCATACCAATTGATTGGACCGATGATGGCCCAGGCATCCGCCATATCAAAACGGGCATACATGTCCAAATTCCACATAAGATCAGGTTCCTTGCTGCTATTTTTTTCATAACAGTTACAGGGATAAACACACAATGCCATGGAAGTAGAAACGCAGGCATTGCAACTCTGAATCCGTTCTCTTGCATATACATTTCCCAGGTCTTCATAATCTATTTCCCAATCCTGCGGCAGCATATCCGCCATCTTTAGCATGAGGGTTCTTGATTTACTATCCACGCCGGGACAATTATATTGTCTTCTGCCGGAGCCGGAAATAATTAATACGCGGAAAGGCCGGCGATCCACCGACAGTTTTGCATTCTCATCGTTTGGCGTCATTCCTGAGATTTGATTTTATTAATAATCACCTTTGCTGTTTCAACCAGGTTCTTTTCAGAATAGTTTGGCGTTATGGCCAGTGGATACAAAGATTGTCCTTTGCGTTGTATAAACGCAGCTTGCATACCTGCCTGCATTGCCCCGCTGATATCCCATCCGTGTGCTGCTACCATGATGATCCCTTCCACATTTACTCCCAGCTGCTCTGCGGCCCAGCGATAGGTTTCCAAAGCAGGTTTATATTTTCTTACGGCATTCACACTGAGCGTTTTTTCAAAAAAGCTGGTAAGCGATGCGTACTCTAACTGCTCCAGGAGAACCGTTTCGGGTGAATTAGTTAATGTGGCCAGGCGCAAGCCCTTGTTCTGTAGCAATTTTAATCCTTTGGGAACATCAGGGTAGGCTTTTAGATGCTTTAATTCGAGATAAGGCCGCCGCTTATCTTTTTCTTTTACTTTAATTTCTAATGAATGCGCCACCATATCAAAAGCAGGCATTTGCAATCGCAAATAAAATCATGATATTGCTGCGTGCAATTATCAACCAGGGAATAATGCAACAACGTATTAAACCAGATTCGAAAACCCCGGTTGCCCAACAGTTTGTTTACTTCCTGTTTTAATGGTTTCAAGTTCAGCAAAGTTTCGTTTACATCAAATAATATTACGGAAGGATTTGTAGTCATCACAGTTCATTTTTTTTAGTGTTTTTTTTGATCTTCATCAAAGTGGAATAAATTCCATATACAATCATCGCTCCAATAAAAACATACACCCATACCGGGATGTTTTTACCGGCAATGATCAGGTACAGGTAGGCGGAAATAAAGCATAAGCCAGTCAGCAATAAAGGAAGCACAAAGGGTTTTTTATTCTTTATGTTTTTAATAGTCCAGCCCAGGCAAAGAAAGAACAGGGGAATAGCGCCAATATATATGCTACCAAAAATGTAAGGGTTTACATTGTATTTATCCCCCAGGCTCAGGAACCACTCTTTAAATGCAATCCACCATTCCATTAGTTAAAAATTTTGAAAGCAGTTCGTAGTAATTTTTTTATGAAAGGGGTTAACCCTTGTTGCTTATACTGAAGAATAATTTTTTGATTGATCCTGGAAGCAACGGGATAGGGATAAATTTTATTGAAAATTTCATTTATGGAAAGATGGCTTGAATTGGCCAGGATTAATTCCTGTACCAGTTCACCGGCATGCGGAGCCAGCATGGTTCCTCCGAGTATTTTTTGTTTTTTAATCCAACTCTCTTTGCTGATAAATAAAATTATTTTACCGTAACGGTAATCATCAACCACAGCCCGGTCATCATCTTCAAAACTCTCTGATAATTTAATATATGGAATTTGACGGTCCTTTAATTGCTTTTCATTCAATCCGAAAGTAGCCAGTTCCGGATCCGTAAACGTAACCCAGGACATGTGATCATTATTCAATTTTTTACGAATGGGTGAAAATAAATTATTAAGAATAATGCGGGCATGAAATTCAGCAGCATGAGAAAATTGCAAGTCGCCGGCTATATCACCGCAAACGAAAACATCTTTATTGGTTGTGCGCAGCTGGTCATCAACTATTATTTTATTTTCTTTAATTCCAATTCCTGCCTTATCTAATTGTAAAGAATCAAAAACCAGTTGCCTGCCTATTCCGGCAAAAACGGCATCAAATGAAAGGATAAATGAATCCCCGTTTTCTGATTTAAGAACGGCTTGCGTGCCTGAAGAAAATTGCTCTATAGAAATATTGAAATGAAACTCTATGCCTTCTTCCTGCATTTGCTTCAGCAAGATATTTGAAAGCGATTCATCATCATGTGCCAGGATGCCCTTACCTTCCTCCACAACAGTAACCTTGCTCCCAAGGCGATGCATTGCCTGTGCTATTTCCATTCCGATGGGACCGCCTCCAATCACCAGCAACCGCGGAGGCAGTTGTTGTATATGGAAGATGTTTTCATTATCAAAATATTTTACCAACTCCGCGCCGGGTGTTCTTAATTTCCTGGGCTTTGACCCGGTGGCCAGTACTATTTTTTTTCCAGTGTATTTAATATTATTGACAGTCACTTCATTCCTGCCGGAGAAACTTGCTTCGCCCAACGCTACATCAACGCCCTGCTCCTTTAACCATTTTGCATTTTCATGCTCCCTGATTATTTCCTGCCGCCCATGTATGTAACTTATTACTTTTTTTATATCAGCTTTTCCATTTACCTGCAATCCAAATTCAGCAGCGAGTTTTGCCTGCTGAACGATCCTCGAAACATGAATCAACGCTTTACTGGGCACACATCCGTCATTCAGGCATTCACCACCAATCTCTTTATCACTTTTTGCAATCATCAGTACCTTGAAGCCGGCCGTACCAAGAAATAATCCAACGCTTAAGCCACCTGATCCTGCTCCTATTATTATGATGTCGTATTTATTTTCCATTTCGTGTGTACATAAGTTCAATAATTTATTCTAAATCTTTTTGACTTTTTTTCATCAAAAAATCTAGATTTTATCCTGGTGCATTATTTTTTTGTACGTGTTTACCAAGGCAGGTTGGGAATAGCCCAGTTGGTACATAAAGAAGATTAAATAAAAAATAAATTGTGTTTTGTAAACTCCGTTGTCTTTATATTTCCTGGCTGAGGTAATAACGGGTTTTTTGATTATGGTGAAATGGCCCGTCTTTTGAATTCGCCTGATCATTTCCTGGTCTTCCATAATGATATGCTTTTCACAAAAACCTCCGGCTTGCTTAAACAGTGAACTGGTGACGAACAAACTTTGATCTCCAAATCGAAAAGCATTAATATTAAACCGGGCAAACCAGCAATTGGCTGCCAGGAACCAATGTTTATAATCAAAGCGGATCCGAAAGCAACCTGAATCAAATCCATTTTCCCTTGCTGCTTCAATATCATTTATAAAAGAAGCTGGCGGTAATGTATCTGCATGTAAAAAATAAAGAATGTCTCCCCTGGCCTTCGAAGCTGCGTAATTCATTTGGGCTGCCCTTCCTTTTACAGGGCTTACGATAATTTTTACTCCTTCACCTCTTGCTTCTTCTACCGTATTGTCTGTGCTTCCGCCATCAACAATAATTATTTCTTTTATTCTGTTAAGGGTATCATTTTTCCATAAATGATTTATCGTTTTTTTGATAGCCACTTCTTCATTATATACGGGTATAATTACACTAATCATATTAAATAATTTTGGCTGTCCTGCGCATCATTTTCTCCAGGTCCTTTTCATCGTCCAGGTCAGAAAGTTCTTCTAATAAGAGGTACGAAAGGTTTTGATCTTTACAAAAAGCAATGGTTTGACTCAGCACTTTTTCGGAGCTCCAGGAAATATGTTGAAAAATTCCCGGAAACATTTTTTTCATTCCCAGTAAATAATATCCCCCGTCGAGTGCGGGACCTATCACAACATCGTATTTCATCAAAGCAGAAAATGCTTTACTAATGATTGAGGAAGTAAGTTCAAAGCAATCGGTGCCGATGATGACCACTTCTTTATGATTATTTGCAAATGCCCAATCAAAAGCATGTTGCATTCGTTCTCCCAGGTCAGCTCCTTGCTGCACCTGCTTTTGAAACCACCGGGACCAAATATCCTGCTGCTCTATATAGTCAGAATAAAAAATGATTTTTTCGCAGGCCAGGGATTGGGTAACCTGTTGTGTGTAATGCAACAGGTCTTTATAAATATTAAATGCTTTCTGATCACCTGCTGTTGCTGCGAGCCTTGTTTTTATTTTCCCATAAATTAAATTCTTCGCAAATATCAACAGCGCCTTTTTCATCACTTAATCTTTTATTGTTTCAAAAAATAGCCTGCTAAGTTTTGCATCCGCTTTGCCGGCCACCTCAATAATTTCCGCAATATTTACGGGCTTCAGGTTGTCCGGATCACATTTATCAGTTATAACAGAAACGGCCACACAAGGCAGTTGCATGTGATTAGCTGCAATTACTTCGGGAACAGTTGACATACCAACCATATCAGCGCCGATAATTTTTAAGTACCGGTATTCAGCTTTTGTTTCAAGATTAGGTCCGTTAACGGCCGCATATACTCCTTTTTGCAATTGTATACCCAGGTCAGTAGCTTTTTGCTGCAGACGGCTTTTCATCTTTGGGTCATAAGGTTCGCTCATGTCAGGAAACCGCGAACCTAGTTCGTCTAAATTTTTTCCGCTTAAGGGATTGCTATATTGGAGATTGATATGATCATCAACCAGCACCAGGTCTCCTTTTTTGAATTTCAGATTAATACCTCCGGCCGCATTGGACAAAAAAAGTTCTTTAACACCTAGAAGTTTCATAACCCGCAAAGGAAAAACGATCTGCTGCATGGTATAGCCTTCATAAGCATGAAAACGCCCCTGCATGATGAGTACCTTTTTCTTGCCTATCGCTCCATATACCAGCTGGCCTTTGTGAAATTCTACAGTAGAAACCGGAAAGCCGGGAATGCTGGCATAAGGAATGCTGAGCTTTACTTCCACCTCATTCACCAGTTGATGCAAACCTGTTCCTAAAACCACCCCCGTATCAGGATATTCAATGCCGTTTTCTTCCAGAAATTTTTTTGCTTTATATAAAAGTTCCATAATTAAAGTAATTAGCAGCAGCCACCGCCATCATAGTAAAAGCTGCTATCGGAAATAAAAATATCCTTTCTTCCTGATGCCGCTAAAGCGCTGGCTGTTTTGTCACAAACAGCTAATGGCTGATCAGGTATCAATACATGTCCTTTTCCATCATCATAGTATTCTTCAGCGCCATAATAAATGGCTGTTTTTCCGGTAAAGACGCAAGGGCCATCTGCGGGAACAGGATCTTTAATAGCACAAACTTCTACACTTTCGATAAAGATTAATTCATTCGTATCATACTTCCAGGGATCTAAAATTCTGTATGGCCGCTTCGCTCTTATTTCTACCGTTCCAAAGCCAGCGTCGGTTATCATTTTGATATATTCATTTAAAGGGATAGAGCCGCTCAGGCATAATGCTCTTAACCTTTCGTCTTCTCTTAAATGTTCAGGAATGTTCTGTTCGCAAATGGGGTCGGATAATACCAGCCTTCCACGCGGTTTTAATACCCGGTACATTTCCTGTAAAGCATTTTTTAAATCTTCATGTTTGAAAATATTGAAAAGACAATTTTGCGCTGCCACATCCATGCTGTTATCTTCAACAGGTAAATGCAATGCATCGCCTTTAACTAATTTTATGAATTCAGAACGGAACCAGGGGTTTTGCTTTTCAGCGTCTAAAAAGTTTTCTTTGCTTGCTGCCAGCATTTCATCAACTACATCCACGCCTGTCACTCCTTCTTTTTGCCTGCTGAAATATGAAAACTGCAATAATTCCATTCCTCCGCCTACACCTACATACAAAATCCTGGGGTTATTAACCAGGTCCCTGGGATTAACAGTACTGCCACATCCGTAATTCATTTTTAGCATCCTCTCCGGAATTTGCAGTCCGGGCAATTGCCATATGGGGGTGGTAGTGCAACATAGGCCCACTTGTGGATTTTCTGCTGCTTCCCTGTAAACGTTTTTTGTAGTTTCTAAATAAGAAGAATTCATGATAAATTTTATTTTAAGCTACGGCACCTCCACAACTGCTGCCTGATCCGGCAGTGCAACCAAAACAATGTTGCCCGATAATGATTTCCCTGCTATTCAATTCCCGATTATTGAATTCCCGGATATGATTATTGTTTCCATTAACCTTAAGCTCCAGCATCTGGTTAAAATCACAATCGTACAAGAAACCATCCCAACCAACTGAGATCGTATTGCGGCACATGACATTTGCCGCAGCAACAGGGTTATATGCGGTTACTAATTTTTCCATATAGTTTTCATAATTGCCACTGGTGAGCAAATAATCAAGATACCGGTTGATGGGCATATTAGTAATTACAAACAAATCGTTGAAAAAAATACCAAACCGGGATTGTAATTCCCTTTTATATTCTTTTTGCAAAGCCTCCTGTGAAGGCGGGAGGAAGGCACCCGCAGGGTTATAAACAAGATTTAGAATGAGCCCGGTTTCTTCCTTTCCATAACCTTCTTCATTCAGCATTTGCAATGCTTTGATGCTGTCTTCAAATACTCCATTACCCCGCTGCCTGTCCGTTCTGTCCTGGCTATAAAATGGAAGAGAGGAAACAACCTCTACTCCGTGTTTTTTATAAAACGCAGGCAGGTCATTGTATTTTTTATTGGCCATGATGATCGTGAGATTACACCGAACAATAATATGCCTTTCTAATTCATGAATTTTTTCAACGAACCACCGGAAATGTGGATTTAATTCCGGCGCCCCTCCCGTGATATCTATTGTTTTAAAATTAGGGTTAGTTCGCAATACATCAAGGCACAATTGCATAGTGTCCCTGGTCATGATTTCTTTACGGTCTGGTCCCGCATCTACATGGCAATGCCTGCAAGTCTGGTTACACATCTTGCCAATATTCACCTGGAATATTTCTATTTGAGCAGGCCGAAGGGGATATAAACCCGACCGATCCAATTTTTCCTGGAAGGGAACCAGGGCAAAATGGCCCGATTGTCCATGTTCTATAATTTCAATTTGCTCATGGGCGTCGGCAAGTAAACTATGTTGAGCCTTTAATGATTTCATAATTTTTACATCGCAATTTCTTTCACTTTGTTCATCATCTGTACTCCATGCACCAGGGAAGCTCCGCCGCGTATAGCGCAGGCCACATGTACTGCTTCCATCATTTGTGCTTCGCTCCATCCCTTTTCAAACGCATCGCTGCTATAGGCATCGATACAGTAAGGGCATTGCACTGCGTGAGCAACAGCCAGTGCGATCAGGGATTTTTCTCTTGCAGTTAATTCACTGTCTTTAAAAACTTCTCCGTAGTAAGAAAAAAATTTATCACCAAGGTTTTTCTGAAAGTCTGCCACTTTACCAAACTTTGGAAGGTCTTTAGCATTGTAATAATGTTCTGTCATATTGGTTTAATTTAAGAGATTCGATCTCAGACGTCTTGAAAAATAAAGAGGAAACAGGAAAATACAGAATTTTATAAGTTTGGATATAAAGGAAGCGGCCTGAAACATTGTCAATGACAAGTACTAAATTATTTTTATTCAAATCTTACTGTGTTCTGTTTAATCATTAATTACGGCCTTATCATGTAACAGATGGGTTAACAGGCACATTTTGTAATAAAAAATTGTTACCTCAGCCTGAAAAAGAAAGCTTTGGTCTTTTCACAAGATAACATTGGTTCACATATTAAGTTCATATGGCAGGCGTATTAGCATCTTTTCTGGCTTGAAATCAATAAGTATAAAAACAATATCGATACCAAAAGTCCGCTGGTTTAAAGGGTTATTACTTCATCGTTAAAATTGTTTTCCTGTTTCACATATGGGAATTATCTGCCCCATTGATATGCAAAAAACAGTGGCAAGTCAAACCAACTTATTTATTATTTTACTATGCTGATGCATTGAATAGAAAAGCTAACCTTGTGCAGTTAGAATCATAGGAGAAACTTGCCAGTTTGCTATTAAGTCGGATTTGTTCAGAATTCCTGACAAGAAAGGGTTCTTTTTAGGTTATGATATCAATCCCCTTAGTTTTATTTGGGTAAATATGAAGTACAGGGATATAAATTGCCCGTGCTTAATCAGCTGGTATATAAATATCAAATATGGCACCTTTGTCCGATTCACCACTGGCTGTGATAAAGCCATTGTGATTTTCCACTATTTTTTTTACTATAGCAAGCCCGATGCCCGTTCCGTTATATTTTTCTTTTCCATGCAGTCGTTGAAACAGCTCAAATATTTTTTCACTGTATTGTTGTTCAAATCCAATACCATTATCGGCCAGGCGAATGTGACTGTATAGTTTATCCGGATTAAGTCTAACGTTCCTGAATGTCTCACCTTTGGCTTCTTCGCAGTATACTGTGATTTTTGGAATTCTGTCCTGGCTTGAAAATTTTAAAGAATTATTTATAAGATTGTAAAGTAATTGGTGAAACTGGAAAGGAATAATTTTCACCTCGCACATGGTGCCGGTTTCAAGTATTGCTTTTTTATTCTCCAATTCTTCCTTCAGGTTTTCCTGCACTGTTTTCATAATTTTTTGCAGCGGAACCCATTCATATTTTTTTTCATCATTATTTGTGCGGGAATAGGCCAGCAAGTCTTCTATAAGGGTCTGCATTCTTTTTGCAGAATTTTGCATTCTTTGAAATTTATCTCTTACAAATTCCGATAAATTTTTAGATTCATTCTCCTGGATCTGTGAGGCAAAGGTTTGTATTTTTCTCAGAGGTTCCTGAAGATCGTGGCTTGATATATAGGCAAAGGATTGTAGTTCCTTATTCATTTTTTCCAGGTCAAGATTCTTCTGCTTCAATTCGCTTGTTCGTTCCCATACCTGTTTTTCAAGTTCGTTAGCAAAAACTTTTTGGTCCTGAATATCTGTGCTGGCGCCAACCCACATTTGGATATTGTCTTCATTATCTCTCTGAGCAATGGCACGGCTTAAGTGCCATCGATATTCCCCATCGTATCGCCGAAATCGATGCTCAAATAAAAAATCTTTACCTGTTGATACCGATTCCATCCAGGTATTGATATTCTCTTCCCTGTCGTCAGGATGTACAATTTGGATCCATCTATCTTTATTAAGCTGTTCCGGGGTGAGTCCGGAATAACTGAATACAGTCAGGTTATAATAATTAATCTGGCCCCGGGGATCTGCAGTCCAAACCTGTTGGGGAAGAGAATCAGCAAGAAGACGAAATTTCGCTTCACTTTCCTGTAATACCTGTTGCAATTGCTTTTCTTCCGTGATATCCCGGAGTGTTCCTACCAGTTTTACGGGTTCTTTCTTTTCGTTGTAAAATGTTTTTCCTTGTACCCTGATCCAGCGCATCGAATTATCGGCCCTTGCCAAACGGGCCTCAAAAAAGTAAACACCCGTTTTTAATGCTTTCTCAAAAGCTTTCTCTACAATATTTAACCGGTCCTCTGCAAGGATTTGGCTACGAATTTCGAGATGGGTTAATTTTTTAGAGGCATCATGTCCATATATTTTTGCCAGGCGGGGAGAATGAATCATTGCCCGGGTTTCAAGATCCAATGCCCAGGTTGCAAGTTCTGTAGCTTCAGCCGCTAAGCGGGACCGTTCTTCAGCCTCTTCCACTTTTTTACGAGCTTCTACTTTATCCGTTACGTCATTAACAGTAACCATTATTCCTGACACTTTTCCATCCGGTTCAAATAATGGCGAATATTCAAAATCAAGATAGAATTTTTTTATTCCTTCGTCACCCTGGATAATTGCCACAGACTCCTTTTCGCTATGTGATATACCTGAGGTAAATACTTTTTGCAAGAGTTCCGGATATTTTTGTTCTACCAGTTCCGGGAATACGTTTATAATAGGATGACCAATAACATCCTTTTCAGATTTTCGCCATATTTCCTCAAGCATTACTTTATTGGCGGTTTCAATAATAAAATTCCGGCCTCTTAATATAGTCATTGGAATTGGCGAAAGCATTACCAGGGTACGAAAATGCTTTTCACTTTCCTCAAGTAAATGCTTTGCTTTTACTGTTGAAGTTACCTCTGTGGCCACTACCATAATACCGGAAATATCACCATTCTCTTCTTTTAAAGGATGATAGACGAAATTGAAATAAGCGGGATCCAGTTTTCCCATGCGTTTTAAAGTGGCAGGAAATTCGTTTCCATAAAAAGGAGTTCCTGTAGAAACAACTCTTGAAAACAGGGGTTTTACCACTTCTTTTATTTCTGGCAATGCTTCAAAAATGGGATGCCCGATAAATTCATCTGGTTTTTTATCTACAATTAATAAATAGGCATCATTGGCCTGTTCCACAATAAAATCAGGTCCCCTGAAAATGGCGATGCCGAGCGGGGCCTGCTGCACAGAATCCCGGAACCGTTTTTCACTTTCTTCAACTTTTTGTTTCGCTTCATGTAATTCTGTAACCTCCGCTGCTGTGTTCATTACCCCGTATATTTTGCCTGCAGCATCAAATAAGGGCGTAAAGCTGTAGTTAAAATAATAAGGTTTAAACCCTCCATTTTTTAGCAAATCAACACGTTGATTTTTTGCGTGAAAAGGAATACCTGTATTGAAAACAGAATCCACCTGCTCAAAAACATCCTGGTTTTCTAATTCCGGCAAAATGTTTTTAAATAATTTCCCAACAACATCATTGCCCTTTCCCCACACATCCATCAAAGATTGATTGGCCAGTACCACCCGCATTTCTTTGCCAGCATAAACGCCGATTGGAAACGGAGCATTTTCAACCATTGTCCGGATATTCTGTTCGCTTTCTTCAATTTTTTGGCGGGCAATTACCTGGGGTGATACATCAAAGCCAATAGCCATGATGCCATTGATTTTTCTTTCGGCATCATAAAGCGGTTCATATGAAAAATTTACATATACCGTTTCCATTTCACCATTTCTAAAAAATTGTACAGGGAGTTCAGCTGTTGAAAAGCGATTGCCGGTACTCCTCACATCATCAAGCAATTCTTTTATCCCCTGGGTCAACAATTCAGGCATGGAATCAAAAGCAGACTTATTTAATACCTCTTCTTCTGTTCTTCTCCAGAGCTCTAAAGCGTATTTATTGGCAATTTCAACTACATAATTATCTCCCCGCAGAATAGCAATGGCAACGGGCGCCTGGAGGATCATCAGTTTTAAATTGTTTTCACTTTCCGCAATTTTTTGACGAGCCTTTACCTGCATGGTATTGTCAACCACCCACACAGCAACTTTGGAAACTTTTCCTTCTTCATTCTTTACAGGGGCATATACAAATGTTACATATATTGTTTCTTCCTTACCGTGACGGATCAACATGACACCTACCTCATTGGCGTAATAAGGAACACCGGTTTTTATTACATCACTTAGAGCCGTTTCATAATATGCCCTGGCTTCACTAAAAGTATCCCAATATCTTTTGCCTAGTATGTTTTCAATAGGTTTGCCGGCTATTTCAATGAAACGGTCATTTACAATTTCACTTACAGTGGTATCGGCATCCATAATACAAATGCCAATGGGAGCTTCCAGAACCATATTGCGGAAGTGTTGATCACTTTGCTCAGTTTTTCTTCTTGCTTTGGTTTGCTCAGTCACATCTTCCAGTGTTCCATTTAAGCGATAAGCAATCTTGTTGTCATTGAACCAGGCCCTTCCTTTGGCATGTACAATCACTTCTTTTTTAGTTACCGGGTTTATAATTGTATACTCCACATCATATTTACCACCCGATGAGTATTCCAAAGCCAGTTGAATAGCTTTTGTAACTTTTATTTTGTCATTTTCTGCAATGGAATTAATAGCATTGGTAAGGTCAACCTGTTCACCAGGAGGTAAACCAAACCAGTCTTTTAGCCTGTTATTTGCTGAAAATTTATTGGTAAGTGGATTATAGTCGAAAGTACCCAGTTGGGCAGCCTCAATTACAAATTCCAATTCACTATTGCTTTCTTTTAATGCCTCTTCTGTTTCTTTTTGGATAGTGATATCAGTATTGGTTCCAAACCACTGGATGATTTTTTTTTCATCATTTCTTACCGGCAAAACCCGGGTAAGAAATTGCCGGAATTTTCCATCAACGCCTTTCAACGGAAATACCATTTCAAATGGCTCCCCTGTAGAAATAGAGTTCTTCCATCTATCTAAAACCCGGGGTAACTCCTGGGGGTCATGCACCGATTGCCAGCCCCAGCCTTCCATTTGCTCCGGGATGGTACCAGTATATTCATACCATTTTTTATTATACCAGTATATCCATCCATCCTCATTTGCCATCCAGGCCAGGTTAGGAATGTTGTCTGCCATTGTCTTAAACCTTTGTTCACTTTCCTTTAATTCATCCTCTGCTCTTTTTTTATTGGTGGTTTCAATTACAGTAACTAATACGCCACCCACTTCTCCACTCTCCATTCTTATGGGACTATAGGCAAAATCGAAATAACAATTTTCAATAAAGCCATTTCTATCAAGGGGCAACATAAAATCAGGAAAGCCAACCGGTATGCCATTCATTACGCCTTCAAACATAGAATCTATGATATGCCATATTTCAGAAAAAGTTTCCCGGGTGCTTATTCCTAATGCCTCCGGATGTTTTGTAGCACCCAGTATAGGACGGTAACCGTCATTGTAAATTTGTGTATACTCCTTACCCCAGGCGATATACATACCAAAGGGATTATCGAGCATGACAGACACCATGGTTCGCAAACTTGGTGGCCAGTCCTTTGGATCGCCTAAAGGAGTTTTGGTCCAATCTTTAGCTCTGATCAATTTGCCCATTTCTCCACCACCAGACAGAAAATTGTACGAATCGTTTTTTCCTTTCATTTCAAGATTTTACCGGGGTTGAATTAAAAAAGAATCTATTGAGGGTTGAACGAGGTTGTCTTGGGTTGCCAGAAGCAGGACCTGGTGAATAACTTTTTTTAATGCTGGAAATCCTGATGGTTTGCGGATATAATAATTGGCACCGTTTTTATATAAAGAGGAGGCAATTTCAGGGTTGTAAGAGGTAGAGAATATAATAACAGGGATGTTTCTCAATTTGTCGGATCCTTTAATTTCCATCAGGCAGTCAAAGCCTGTTTTCCGTGGCATGTTCAGGTCAAGAAAAATAATATCGGGCAGATTCTCCCATCTGGCTGAAAGCAGATCCATCAGTTCCACCCCATCATTTGCTGTGGCGAGAGTAGTTGAAACAGGCAATTCCGACAAAGCTTCCGAAAAGAAAATGCAATCATCCTGATCGTCATCGGCAAGTAAAAGTTTGAGCGGAGCTTCGTTCATGTTACAAATGTAAAAATTTAAATGACAGATACATTTGTAAAAGGAGGGGTGATAATGGGCAGAATTTTAGTTTCTGTTACTCCACCATTCAGGGGTTTTCGGGAGGCATAGAAGAAGTCGAAAAATCAGATAACTATATTGAGATTTGCATTAAAGATTTTCCTTTGAGCGACCTTTTATTGTGCAGCTTAAAGAAAGGTAGCGAATAGCACCTCAGGGTTGAAGCATAAATTTTTCTTTGACAGGACGTTTTGCATTCTCCTTAATAATCATAGTAAGAGCTTTGTAAATTACTTTTTTCAACATCGAAAATTCCCCTGGTTTCCTGATGTAATAATGGGCACCTTTTTCATAAAGTAAATCTATCACCTCTGAATTAAGAGAGGTAGAGAAAATAATAACGGGCAAATGCTTTAAATGCGAATTCATTTTTATTTCTAGTAAGCATTCATAGCCTGTTTTACGAGGCATATTTAAATCCATGAAAAGAATGTCAGGAAGTTTGTCAGCCAGGCCAGTTAAAAGAGTTCATCAGTTTTACTCCATCATTAACCGTTATTAAGGTGGCTGCAACAGGTAAACCTTCAAGGGCATCCTTAAAAAAAACGCAATCATCCATATCATCATCTGCCAATAAAAGTCTATGAGTAAATTCATTCATTGCGTAGAGAAATTGATTGGTTTCTTAAATTTTGAGCATGGGTTTTATTCCTTTTAACCAAAAGGTTTGCCAATTACGGGTCGAAATTTCCCTTTGAATCTAAATCAATTTAGTTTCAAGCACTTGAATATAAAATAAAAATATAAAAAAAGATAAAAGTAGCCGTTTTAGAATAAAGACGAAGGATGAAATACAGGTATTCTAACTAAATTTTTTAGAATTAATTTATCGTATTCCCTATATGTTATGCTTGTACTTTTTCGGGATGATATCCGGAAAACTAAAGTAAAAAAAGAAGGAAGCAATTACTGATTGCTTGTTTTAATTCTGGCTCAGTCCTTTCTTTCGAAAGTTAAAAGTTTAGTATATGGATTTCTTTTAGTCCCAGGGCAAAATCAAAAGCCGGTTCTGTTCTATATCCTTTATTTTATAATTTAAGTATTGCCTGTCTAAATAATTCTCCCTCGTTCCTTATTTAGTTTATCTTCTGCCGGCATATGGCGGAAGACATATTTTGGTCGGGCCAAAACGACTATAAGCCGGGATGAGTTTAATTTGTCAAACTATTTATTTTGGAAAGCACATTGCTCCTTCAGCATTTCCTGATCTCTTTTAAATTCCATGGCTAACTCTGCTCTTTCATATGCCTGACGGGAATGATAAATAGCCAGTTCTTTTACTTCAGCAGATCCAATATGTGCGATTGAAATAAGTGCTTTTTGTAATCGAAGCATTACTTCAAGATTACCTGCACCATCCCGGGCAATTGGTCTGAAAGCATCATCAAACATATCAGCCACTGAAATTTCAGGCACTTCAAGCCGGGTATATTTAACCTTAGCAGGGGTTTCCTTTTTATCGTTATTAACCCATAAGGTAAAAATTCGAACATGGCTGCCAATAATGGCAATAGCTGTACCTGGATCATTAATTCCCGGAGATAATGCCCTGCTGGCAATTTCACTCAGTGCAATTAAACCAAATCGGGGATCATCATGAAATGAGCGGTTGTCTTTAATTTCAAATGCTTTATTTAGCTGATCCTGGTATCCATTTATAGCAGTTGTTTTTCCCGAAATCAGATAGACCAATGGTTTATCGGGTGCTGTAAATGTTCCGGGCATGCTGTTTATAAAAAGCGTTGCATCCATTCTTTCCGCAAGCTGCTGCAGCTCGTCCATATTAATGTGTTGAATGTAACCGATTTGGTTGCTAAATATTGGAGTGCCTTTATTAGTGCTATTTGCAGGTATTCCTCCCATTAGCGGGTCCATTTTTCTTTCTTTTATTGCCTCCGCTGTTGCATCTTCTACTTTTTTTATGGTGTGGCTGAGCCGGCCAAGTTTTGATATTCGTTCAACCCATCTTAAAAAGGTAATAATTACAATCGCAAAAACAACAAGAGTTAAAATAAAGAACGTAAAATAACCGGCTTCTCCATAAAATCCATTTTTCAGTGCAATGGTAGCAACAATACTGTAAATAAATGAACCAATAAAAACGGACAAAGCATTTTGAGAAACATCATCTGCAACAATAAGTTTAAAAGAACGGGGAGTAGCCGTGCCGCTGGCTGCGGAAAATGCAGAAAGCATTGCACCGACAGCAAAGATGGCAATTACCAACATGCTGGCAGAGATAGTTGAAAGTAAATTTTCAACTGAACTTTTTTCAATAGCCGGAGCAATATTTGCAATAAAGCTATCATCAGCAAGTTGGGCCAGGAGCGCAGCAGCAACCGAAAGCAAACAAAATAGCAACGGCCTGAACCACAATTTTTCCGAAAGATTCTTTGAAAAAATATTTTATATTTTTTTGCATAAGAGTCAAGGTACAAAGAATACAAGACTTTGAACTAAAGCTCTTTCGTATTTGGGGTTAGCGTGCCAATGAGGGTTGAAAAACTTTTATCCCGGTAAGAAGACATTTTTTAAAGCCTGTGGATTCATAATTTAATGTTCGTGGTTACCATATAAAAGCAAGTCGCTGGCTTCTGTTGCCAAAATTTATAAATTCTAAATTTCACCAGTCACTTATTTTAATATTACCGGCACTTTATTCAAAATGTTTTCTATTGATAATCATGCAGGGCTTTTGCTACCCGGGTTCAGTAATAGAACATACACATTGCAAGGATTGGAATTTACTTCCTTATTTTTTAATAGCCTCACTGATATTTCTGCCTTCGTTTATTATAATATCAATAACCTCTGTTATATCTTTTTTTGAAGTTCTGAAATTTACGATGCAAGCTCTTAAACAATATTTTCCGGATATAACGGCATTTGATAAAAACACCTGGCCGCTCTGTTGTAATTTGTTCAATAGTTTTTCATTTACCGTATTTATATACTCTTCACTTAAGGATTCATTTTTATTATTAGAGGGAAGGTAGCGAAGTGTGGTGATACTTAAATTCTGTGTCACTGCTTCCAGTTCCGGGTGCTTTTGCGCTTCGTCATATAAAAATTTTGACAATTCTATATCTTCATTGATCATTTGAATATATCCGCTTCTGCCCACCTGTTGCAGGGCCGTCCATACCTTTAGCGCTCTGAATCCTCTGGAATTTTGAAAGCCATACTCATAATAATTTAGCGAAGGTTCATCTGTATTCCCGTCAAAATTATAATACACCGGGTGGGAACTATAAGTGTCAGACAAATGTTGCGGGTTTTTAACCAATGTACATCCTGCTTCCAGCGGCGCATATAGCCATTTGTGCGGGTCAATTGCTATGGAATCTGCTTCCTGAATTCCTTCAAACATGGATTTGTATTTGGGTATAGCAGCAGCCGGTATTCCATAGGCGCCATCAATATGAAACCATAAATTATAACGCTTACAAACGGCTGCTATGGCGGCAAGATTATCTACAACGCCTGTGCTTACGTCCCCTGCATTGCCAATAACTAAGAAGGGTTGTTTTCCATCTTTTATGTCATTATTTATTTGAAGTTCCAATGCACCCGTATCCATTTTATTGTGATTGTCTACAGGTATCCAGCGGATAGCTTTTGTACCATGACCAAACAAAACAGCAGCTTTTTCAATCCATGTATGCGTTGCTTTTGAACAATAAAAAAGCATTTCATTTTTAATATTCATTAATCCCTCTTCTTTTAGATTACCCGGCGCTTTGGAATTTCTTGCCGCAAGAAATGCAGTAAGATTTGCCATATTTCCTCCGCTCACCAATATACCTCCGCAGGAAGTGGGAATACCTATCAAATCAGCAAGCCATTTTACCGTTTGCTTTTCAATAGCCGTTGCCATCGGACTTAAAATATTAGCGCCTACATTCGGATTAATAGCGGCAGCCAGCATATCAGCTAATGCACCTACAGGCGCCGGTGATGAGGTGATGTATCCAAAAAATTTAGGGTGACCATTAAACAATGAATGATTTATTAATAAGTCTATAGAGCGTTCAAAAATAGCAGGAACAGCAATACCATTTTCAGGCAAGCTATCATTCCCTAAAACCGCCAGTATTTGATTAGGTGTTTCGCCGGAGGTTACCTTGGTTTCACCAATAGTGTTAAAAAAATCAGCCAGCGTATCTACTAAAAAGTGACCTGTTTTTTTAAAGTCTTCTTTGCTGATCTGCAGTGCGGCATCACGAGTATTAGTTTCAATCATTACTTAGATGTTTTTCCTAAAGCTAATGCTTCTGACATATTGAGCTGGTGAATCACAATAGTTTGTTTGCAAATCCTGAGAAGAAGTAATTCCCCACTCTAAGCCTATCCGTGTTATTTTTTGGTAACACTTAATGTCGTCAATAAGGAATAAATAAAATCTTTTAAAAAATTTCTTTTCTATTTTATTCATTATATTTTTACGAAAAGCCATCAGTTATATGTTTAAAAAATTATATTTCCCTGTACTCATCATTATTTGCTATGGATCCGTTGCTGCCCAAACATTGTCTCAGTTTGAGAAAGCCGGGCTGGTTGATTTACTAATAGATAAAACCGGGAAATACCACGCCGTCTTCCAGGAAAACCCTGATAATGGCAAACCTACTTTTATATATTATACCTCCTCTGCCAATAAAGGCGTCAGCTGGACTAAACCGGTAAATTTAAGTAATGACAATTCAGGCAATGGAGCGGGTTATCCCAGGATAGTTCAGGATGTTGCGGGTAATATATATGCAATCTGGAAACGCTATGGCAATAAAAATAGTAATTACCCTGAGCCCAGCGTTATACTGGACGGCGCAGGCGGGTATAGCCTGGGAACTTTATTTTATAAGGTTCTTCATGGTGGTGGGTGGAGCCAGGCAATACAATTAAATGAATTGGAACAAGCGCAAAACAGTTGGTTTGCCACAGTAACCCCCAGGGGTGAAGTAATGGTTTTCTGGACACAGCTCAGTCCTGAAAGTGTAAAGAATAATTGGAAAACGTGGTACTATGCGGATTATCTCAGAGTGGCCGCTCTCAATGGTACCAGTCATAGCGCTTTTACAGATCTAAACAAGCCATCAGCCCCAGCTTATGCAGGAGGTGCGCCTCCAAAGGAAGGAGCAATTAATCTAAATGGTTTTGTCGATAACAATAACTTACCACATTTTGTTTATGAAGAGGTGCACGATAATATGCAACAGGTAAAATACTTTAATGGAAAAGCGGTTGAGATTATTTATTCCTATCCAAAATATAGCACTAACAACACGTTTAACTATCCTCCTGCATTGCTGATTGATGATATAGGGGTGGAGCACATAATTTTCAAGCCTTCGCCTTCAACACTGGAAAGCGAGCAGGTATGGGATTACATTCCCTCCACAAAAAAAACAAACATCATTGCTGCCATCCAAAAAAAGGGTGTATTTATTTCCAGCTTCCAGGCTTACCAGGGCCCTGCTGGTGAAATGGCAGTAGCTGTGCATGCAGGTCAATATTCTGCCAGTACAGAGTGTTATGGAACATTCTACAAAAAAGGTGTGTGGAAGAATATCGGGCTTACAAAAAATGCGGCTAAAGAGAATTTTTTTCATACTGAGTTTATAGGATTAGGCGGATACCCAACTTCCTTATCCACTATTACCCGGTATAACAGCCAATTTGCAAAAATTGCCTGGGATGCACAAGGAAAAAAAGCGATGCTAATGAATGTGGCAGCTTACTGGACAGGAGGAGCTTACAGTACCAGCAGTCCTTCTATCGTTTTTTCGCAACTCGATAAATGAGGAATTAAACTTGTTATACCTGCGGTTGCCTTAGTTGAAGAACTCAGCTGAATACAGCATCTGTTGAGTGTATAATTCTACGATATGCCTGAGTATATTTTCTTGTAAACTGATTTTTACTTTCAGTGGCTGGAACATATATTCATTTTTGACAGTGGAAATCCATTGCAAATAAGCCTTTGTTGATGGTTTCAAGAGAAAGCTTTAAAGAGAATTAATTAGTACTGCCAAAAGTCTGCTGTCTGCTTTTCAAGCTTATTTTAAATCATATTCGTCTTGCAAAATCTGAAGCAATCTCGTATTAATTTCAATATATTTTAGAATGTGAGTTCTGCGGGTAGAACTCACAACATTTTCTTTGTAAAACAATAAAAGACTAATTATACTATTCCTGTCAATTTGATCAATGTTGTTTATAGTGAAGGGAATTGCCGAATTGCTTTGTTCATAATTTACAAGACCTTCAAAAATACTCTTACCATCCTTTTTTAAGGCAGCATCAAATTCAAAATCATAATGTTTAATAACTATTGGGTTGACATACATTAGCCTGTTTTCACCTCCCAGTTCCTGTCTATGATAGATATTTTTTATGGCTACAGTCAATTCTCCGGTCAAATTTTTGAAACTTTTCATTTTTAAAATATCGTAATGAACCAGAGTTTCTTAGTTGTTCAAATATTATTGTCCTTGGTTCAAATTGAGAGGGTGAAAGAAAACTTATGCCGTATTCAAAATTGAGCGCAAATTCTTTTGGCACACTGGTAAGACTACTATCGCGAAAAAGTTGATCATATATTGTAATTCATCTTCCTGCTTTAACCTGTTTACAACTTTGATTCCTGCAGTTATAGAGTCATTTTTAAGTTCGTGGTAAAAACTTTTCGCCAATTCATTTGCCCTGTCTCTTTCTATCTTATGCTCCAATTGATATTCGGCTAAAAATCCGCAGAATACAACGAGGAATAGCGTCAAAAATTCCCAGAAAACTTTTCCAATTTTTCTTTCCATGGGATGCATGAGAATGGTGATGTATTTCCATATTTTCAATTACTTGATTTTGAGATATAATTTCTGATTCAATTGAAGGGACAATTTCTCCGGGAGGGTTTCAGGTTCATTATTATTGGGGTGGTCAATAGGCGAATCGGGCTGATCGTCTGGCATTTATATATTTTATATGTTGGTCAACGTATTGGAGTGTTCGCCGGCATAACGCATAAGAACAGTTATTGTCGCTGGTGGCTGTGACCCATTTTAAATTGGCTGACTGGTTTTAAGTAATAATCTTAATATAAGTTAACTAAAATAAACATCCTGAATAAGGTTGAATAAAATATTTTCCTAAGTATGTGCGTAATAATCTTATGGTATCTCTTTACACAACGGAAATATACATAATGCTAGCTACTCAAAGTTTCATATGCTTTGAGTAGCGTGAAATCTTTTGCCAGTTTAGCAAATCGGAGAAAGTGATGATGACTGTTGGTGGTGTATACAATTCTTTTCAATCGTAGTAACAATAGTTTGCTACGCCGTTAACAGTTACTGCTGCTGATTGTTATTCCGTCAAGCCACACTTGCACAAAACCCAATGTAAGCTGCATGTGCTTTTCTGTCACTTTAAGGATACTCAAAACCAAATTCAAACTCTAATAATTTGTCGTTCTTGAATAAATAAGTTCCATAATAAATCGGCATATTTTGTCTCTCTAATAACTTTGTCCTGCTGTCATTTGGGCTTTCAAGTCTGTAATTAATTGTCACATTCTTGTTGATACTGTCGCTCGTAGAATAACAGTTTCCAAGAATTGCTACAACTTCCTTTTTTGTCAAACCGAGTTTAATATTTTTTTCGGTTTTAAAATGGTCAATAGGCAAAGTTGCCGTTTTGAGGTTCTTGTTGTTACCATACTTAACATGAAAAATACTTACTTGGCTGTAATAGTCGCTCGGATGAACTGTTACACTTAAAATTTCCAATTTGTTTGTCGTGTTGAAGTTATATGTCGTGTCGCCGTTAAGTTGTTTTACTTTAAGTACTGTTGTAGCACTTTCGGCGTCTCTTAATTTTATGTTTGAAAGTGAAGTGTCCGGATTGTCAAGTACACAAACAGATGGAACTATTTTTTGATGTTCTTCATGTTTTTCTATTAAATCTTTGTCAGGCTCTGGTATCGAAATACGTTCATCAATCGTAGCTGTTCTATTGTCCGAATTAGAACAACTTGTCAAACAAAAAAGAAGTGTCAAAAAAAACGTCAATCGGAGCATGAAGTTCATTTAGCATTGCAGCTTACGTTCACGGCTTTGTGCAGGTGGGGGATTTTATAATTGTCCGCCCGGTACTGAAGCACAAAAGCGTTACCGATGATGAAGATAACAAATAAAAGCTCATAAGAATTCCGTCCGACCGATATGAAGATGATAGCGATTTGAAGCTGATGATTACAACGTCATGCCCCACTTGCACAAAACCGCATGTGTGTGTCCGGCGAAGCTGCCTTTGTGATGAGAGCAGTCCTCTCGATGGGAGAAGCAGAGCAACCCTCATAAGGCCGTCAGCATTGAGAAAAAGGATGGAAGTAAAAGAGTGTTAGGCCTGCCCACCTTGCTGGACAGGATAGCACAACAGGTAGTACGAGTTCACTTAGAGAAATGTTTGGAGCCACACTTTCATCAAAACTCGTATGGGTACAGACCCGGCAAGAGCATGCACGATGCCATTAACAAGGCAAAGTTCAATTGCCATCAATACCCGTATGTAATGAAGCTGGACATCAAAAGTTATTTTGATACCATACCACACGACAAACTGCTGAAGGCATTACAATTTTACTGTAAAGAAAAATGGGTAAGCCTTTATGTAAGCCGGTGGTTGAAGGCCAGCATAGTAAATGAAGATGGAAGTAAAACACAACCCGGGAGTGGAACACCGCAGGGAGGAGTAATCAGTCCGTTGCTGTCAAATCTGTATTTGCATGTGGTGTTTGATGGATGGATGCTGCATCATTATCCGGGTATCCGGTTTGAACGTTATGCAGACGACATCATCATTCACGCCCGGCGGGAGCAGATAGCCCAAAGCATTCTGAACAAACTGCAAAAGCGTTTTACAGAATGCGGATTAACCATTCATCCTGCTAAGACCCGGATCATCTGTGTAAAACGGGACCCGACAAAAAGAAGTGTAAACGATGTTCACACTTTTGAAATGGGAGGTTTTGAATTTACACCGCAATGGGTAAAGGTCCAGGGAGAACGGCAACTGCTGATACTTCCCTCGCCATCGAAGGCATCGAAGAAAAGGATAATGGATAAGATACGCAGCCTCAAACTGCATACCCGAACGGGTAGTATATATGTGGTAGCGAATCTTTTGAATCCATTAGTGAGAGGATGGCAAAACTACTATTGTTACTTTATCAAAAGAGATCTGAATGACCTATGGCGCTTTGTGAACAGACGACTTGAAAAGTGGTGCAAATGGAACAAGCGGATGCATTTGCGCAAGAGCCGCCGATGGCTTAATACTTTGTATAAGATGCAGCCCGGTTTGTTTGCCCATTGGAGTGTATGTCCCGCTTACTGATTGAAAGAAGCATCTTGAAGAGCCGTATGAATCGAGAGGTTCACGTACGGTTCTGTGAGGAGCAGGGGGTGCAATCCCCCTTGCTTACTCGACTGTGCGTTCGTGCTTCTCTACTGTGAGCTATTTTCTTTTTTTTAGTGCTCGTTGTTTTTCAATGGAAGGCCACCAAACTAATAGAAATTCTGTAAATAATAAGGGATAGACCCAACAAACCCATTCATAAACTGTTGCTCTCATTTCTTTACTCTCTATAAAATTAAAAACTCCAGTGTATTCATTGATATAAGGAAGAAAACGAATAAATACGAAAGCCAAAGCACAAACATATGAGCGAATCATAAATTGTTTATGCAATTTGAAGTTTTTCTTTGTCGCAAACCAAAAAGCAGCAATGGTCGTGAACAACCAAATCACGGCAAGAAATCCCAGAGATGGTACTACCCCTGGAAGTCGGTAGTCAGATAATAAATAAAAAACCATTAGTGCTGAAACTATGGAACCTCCGATAAATACTTTACCTGCAATACGATGCCATTTCTTAAATCTATTTCTAATAAATGGCCAGAATTGTAATGGACCAAGAAATAATGTGCAAGCTGCAGCTATAAAGTGAACAATTTTTACCCAATCTCTATTTCCTATTTTCTCATTTGGTGGAATGTTAAAATAGGGAAGAATATCAGCAAAATAAAAATAAACGGATATGGTAAATAATATAGACCAGAAAATGATAATCGATATCTTTCTTAGAAAAGTTCCTCTCATAATGTCTCGCTGTATTGTAGAAGGGTTATCAACTAAAATTGTCTTCCTAAAACATCGAATTGTCTATTTGCATGACGCACAACGTTAGGGCTTGGCGTTTTAGCGGTATTCCGTGTTACGTCAGCCCGGATATGTTGCTGATCAAAGATAATGAAGATCAAAATATATTCTAAAGCTGGGAATTATTCGTCAGTTGGATATGTCGCTCAGTAATGTTATATCGATGAGCATATATTCGTAAAACCGCCATAACGCCAAACCCAATGTGCTTGTTGCACAACTAAGATACCCACATGGTGTGAATGAAGCAATAAACAGAATAGTTTTTGTGTTAAATAATCTATGCAAGGCAAAAAACATCTATCCGAAAAACTGTTCCTGAGTTTTCAACTAAGCCAGCGGGTACCGGCCGATAATTTTTACCGGCGTTTAAAAGATCAACTGGATCTTCAGTTTGTCTATAAGAGTACCAAAAAATATTATGGTACAGAAGGGCAGCAGAGCATAGATCCGGTAGTTTTCTTCAAGTTAATACTGGTAGGATATTTAGAAAACCTGAACAGTGACCGCAAAAATCGTTTTTTATTCTGGTCGATGAAGAACTTCCCTGGCATAGTACACTCAGCCGCACCCGGCAGTTGTATGGCGAAGAGGTTTTTAGGGAGCTCTTCAGTAAAGTACTGGGACTTTGTGTACAAAAAGGCATGGTCAGCGGCAGACGTCAAGCCATCGATAGTGCCTATATAAAAGCCAATGCGAGTATGGACAGTCTGGTGGAAAAAGAAATTATTGCTGATGGACAGCAGTACTTGCAGGAATTGCAGCAGGATGAATATGGTAATAATATAGAACAGCATCATAATGTGATGAAAGATGACAGGGATAATGATACCATCACCCAAAGCCGCAGCAAGAGCACCAAAAGTCATCACGGCTGGAAAGCAAAAGAATATAAGAGTACACCCGGCGGCAAATCCATGCATCGCAGTGAAGAAACGGATAACGAAAAAAGCCGTCCGAAATTTGTGAGCAATCATACACATTACAGCAGCACCGACCGTGATGCAAGAGTAAGTGTAAAGCCAGGTAAGCCCCGCCAGTTAAATTACAGTATGCAAACTTCGGTAGATATGGGTAGCCATATCATTACGAATGCAGAAGCACATTTAGCAGACCGGCGTGACAGTGAGTGCCTGCCACAGGTATTACAAAACACCATCAGTAATTTAGAGCAGCATAACCTGAGCGTAGAAGAAATAGCTGCAGACACCGGCTACAGCAGTGGCAAGGCCCTGCAAAGCTGTGCCGAACAAAACATCACGGCCTACATACCCAACTTTGGCCAATATAAAGTCGTGAGAGAAGGCTTTAGTTACGATGAGTTGGAGGATTATTACCAATGCGAACGTGGAGTAAAGCTGCCATACAAAAAAACGTACCAGGATAAAAAAGGGTATTATAAGAAACAATACCGCAGCAGTTCACTTGATTGCAAAAACTGTCCGCTGCGAAGCAGTTGCATTGGTCACCGGGCCGATTATAAAAAAATAGAACATACCACCGACAAATATTTGTATGACCAGATGCATCAGCGCCTGCAAACAAACTATGCCAAAGCGATGAAGAAACGAAGACAAGCCACGGTAGAACCGGTGCTGGGTACCCTGATCAATTTTATGGGTGTGCGCCGTATATGGTCAAGAGGATTAAAGGCAGCCAATAAGTTTATGCTGGGGGCAGCTATTGCGTATAACATAAAAAAGTGGCTGAACTATAAAGTCCCAAAAACAAAAATAGCAGCAATGTCAATTACAAAGACCGCAAAAGGTCTTTGTAGTTACTTTTTTAAACCACCAGCACTCCGGTATCAGTATATGGGCTACTACCAGAAAAAATACTTCCTGATCTAAAAAGTAAAACTAACGCCTTATAAACTGAGGAAAATTATTGTTTGCAGGTAGTTGTGCAACCGCCACCCTTGTTGTGTGCAGTTTTTAGGCTAATTTTTTCAGTTAGTTCCATGTTTAACCCGTATTAATCTTTGATTAGCTGGCAATTGATAATTGTTCTAGTCCGGAAGCGGCCCTACAAAATCAACACCATATTCTTGACACGCTTTACCAATGACCGCATCATCTACAATTGCTTCTGACGAAGGCAAGGTTATAGCGCGGTAGAACTCTGCATGATGTGGGGTTGTCAGAATAAGGTAGCGTACTATCTCTGACTCGATGCGGAAACCGTGTACTGTACCTTTTGGAATGTGGACGAATGCACCCGCAATGGCTCGTACTCCGGGCTTGCCGTTAAGAAAGAATGTCACTTCACCATCGAGTATGTAGAAAGACTCTACATCGTTATCGTGTTTATGCAATGGGACGCTTATACCACGAATTGACCGCTCTTCAACGAGGGCAAAGTCTCCGCCAGTGAGTGCTCCTGTGGCCAGAAAGTTAGTTGATGTCTTCCCCATCCAACGCAACTCGCTCTCATGAGGGTGGTAGATATATGCCTTAGTAATCTTATTCATAATCCCAATATTTATTAAAAACTATAAAATGATTTGCGCTAAGTTCCTCAAAAGTATTGAAGCTTTGTTGAGTACTTTAATTTGAATTTTAGAATCTGTAACAACTTTTTTTTTAATTGCACACAACGTCAGTTTGTGAAAAAACTCGCTGTGGCTCTATAAATATACACACAATGTGAATGAACACAAACGCTGTATGATTTTTGAGTAAAAGGAGTATGCAAAACTATATTGAAGGAACCAATCGCCATCAAAGTTATTTCAGTACACTGGAAGAACAGGTAAGTACAGATAATGCAGTACGTCTGATTGATGCTTTTATTGACAAGCTGGATTTAGAAAAATTAGGATTCAGTAAAATCATACATAAAAGCGAAGGCCGTCCGCCGTATGCACCCGGGGTACTATTAAAACTGTATTTATATGGGTACCTCAATAAAATACGCAGCAGCCGCAAGCTGGAAAGAGAGTGCAGCCGCAATATAGAACTGCAATGGCTGTTGAAAAATCTTCAGCCCAATTATCACAGCATTTCGGATTTCAGAAAGCTGCATGCCCATCCGCTGCAAAGCATGTTTAAGCTCTATGTCCTGTTTTTAAGCGATGCCGGTTTGCTGGGCAAAACAACAATAGGCATAGACGGGAGCAAGTTTAAAGCAGTGAACAGTAAAAAGAATAATTACAATCAACAAAAGATAGACAAGCACCAGCAGTTTATACAGGATAAGACGGAAAAATATTTACAAGAGCTGGATGAACTCGATAAGCAGGAACAAACTGGTGATAAAAACGAGCTGCACCTAAAAAAGGAAAAGATAACCGAAGGTCTCGCCAAACTAAAAGAACGTACTATAAAATACGATACACTACAAGCGCAATTAAACAAGACCAGTGACAAACAAATAAGCACCACCGATGCCGATAGCCGCAGCATCATTATAGTAAAGAACATTGTGGAAGTAGCGTACAACACACAGAACGCAGTAGATGACAAACATAATTTGATAGTGCATACCCAGGCCACCAACAACAATGATGGTAAGGCATTGTACCATGCGGCCACCCAGGCCAGGCAAAATTTACAACTGCAAAAAGAAGATAAGCTGATGGTGCTGGCCGATAAAGGTTACCATACGGGAGCAGAGTTGCAGCAGTGCCAGCAGGAAAATATGATAACACATATAGCGTATAAAGAACAACCCTCTGTTAAACATATTGCCGCTGAATATTTATCAGAAAATTTCAGCTACGATAAAACAACAGACAGTTACACCTGCCCTGCAGGAGCCGTGCTAACATCACTGGGTACCTGGCACGATAAAAAAGGAGAGGCAAATGAAACCAGTTACCGGTTTAAAACTTACCGGACCGATGCCTGTAAAACCTGTGCTTTAAAGAATCAATGCACCAAACTTCCTAAACGCATCATTCACCGCAGCGAATACCAGGATGCCGTTGATATGAATGATAATAACATCAAACAAAATCCACACTATTACAAACGAAGACAGGCCATAGTAGAACATCCCTTTGGTACACTTAAACGACATTGGGGATATACGCATACCTTGCTAAAAGGGTTACAAAAAGTAAATGGAGAAATGAATCTGATTATGTTCTGTTACAATTTTATGCGAACAAAAAATATATTAGGCTTTGAAAAAATGCTGCAAGCCCTGCAAAACTGGCAACCAGACTACAGGAAAATAGTCTGCACATTAAAAAAAGTCTTTATCAAAACCATTTACAGACAAAATGGGCTATCACTTTTTTTGAAACTACACAGTTTGTAATTTATGAAGACTGTTTGAATAGGCAGTTGTGCTTCTGCAATGAAATTGTACGAATTGTTTTCCAAGCAAGGGAGAGTTTTTTCACAGTCTGACGTTCAGGGCTTTGCGTTCGGCTGGGCATTTGAAAAATGTCCAGCCGGGACTGCAGCCGATTGAAATACTAAAGTACAGAATATATTCAGTTGTTCATCTGTGTTGGGTCAAGCCCGAACCGAAGCTGATAGTAGTACAAAAGCTCGGCTTGACCCCGTCAGCCCCAGCTGACGCAAAACCCCTTGTTACAGGCAGTGGCTCTTCTGTCCAACCGAATGCCATTCATGTTTTATTTGGGTCATTAAAAGTGCATTGTCAAATTGAACTGAACCTTTAGGAAAAATACTTTCGTCTTCAAAAAAGCTTGAATGAACTTCTGTCACATTTAATGGCTCAACTTTCCAATTAAATGTTTTGAGTTTTAGTCCATCGAACTTGTCACCGTTGGGAGAGTAGCCAACTGCGCCACCTTCAAAAAAATTTGAAGCTGTGTCAAGGTTTTGAAAGATTGAGTTTGAATTGAGAGTTTCAGTTTTGTCTCCGTCAACGGAAATTGTTGTACCGTCAGAACTCTTAAATGCAATATGGTAATGTCCGTTTCCTTCTTTTACGTCAAATTTTGCGTGGTAATGTCGCCCAGGAAAAATGCGACCACCAGCAAGACTATTTAAATATGATGATGTGTCACGGCGTGGAATATAAACGCCTTCTTTAGTTTCTCCATTTTCTGTCCACTCAACTGCAATTCGGTGTGCACCATTTTCAGATGAAATACCAATAAAGTTTGGAAGTCCTTTTGGTCTAATGTGTTTAAGTCTGATTAAACAAATACCGACTATTGCTTTTCCTTTATAAATTTTTGGTCGAAAGGGTTGAGGTATAATTTTTTGAATTATGTCTGGGTCAACCGTGTAGTTGACTAAAACTCGTCTGTCAATTATTCCTTGTATGGTTGGAATTCTCATAGTGGTTGGTTTGCCATTGCCTGTAACGTTACGGCTTTATGCAGGTGGGGAATTTAAATTCCGTCTGCTATGAACCGAAGTTACAATTTATAAATAAATGTTCATTGTTTATTCTGTTGCTCAAATTTATTCGTCTAGCTGGAACAAAAGCTGAAAAATGCAAATAGCTGATAATTTATTTATCTGCCCCGCTTGCATAAAACCGCCTGTTAGCTGCCGTAAATTCGTTACTAATTTGAAGATTGTTCAAAGCAACAAAGGCTTTTAAAAAAGTTTGTCAAAATACAGTTTATCAAATCTTTTTCATTCTGTCTGTCACAACAAACGGTTTTGAAAAAGTTTTGATGTTCACTTCAACCAATTATAAATTTTAAAGTAGGTGTCCGCCTGTAAGACAAGTCTACCAAACGAAAAACTGAAAAGTGAAATGAATGGTTTTATTTTTCTGTTGCACTTAAATGAAAGTGTCCAACCGTTTTGATGTGTCAATAAAAATGTGTAAAACAACAAACACTTTTAAAAAAGTTTATGTCACTCAATGCCAACTCAACAAAGGGTTTTAAAAAAGTTTGTTTCCTGATTTGTCCGAAAGGAAATGATAAATAGCTGAATGACTTTTAAACTTGGACTAAGAGTCTGCTCACAAGTAAAATGATTATGTCAAATATAAAGTCTGTGTCAAGTCTGCTTACAACCAAATGAAAGACCGAACCGCCTATGGCAGCTAACGGGCAGGTATTGCCGATGGTGGGGAATTTTATATTCGTCCGCCCGGAACCGCTGCCTGGCTTTTTGATAAAGTTAAATATTAAGAACTAAAGCTGGGCTTTATTCGTCAAGCCCCGAACCACAGCACAGCAGAATTACCGCTGCTGATTGCTCCAATGTCAAGCCCCACTATTGGCAATACCAATGTTAGCGGTAGTTGTTTCTGTAAGCACTAAAGCCGTCCTCAAAATGAGAACGGCTTTGTTTGTATATAATTGAAGTCTGTTAGAATTTTCCATTATTATTTTTCCAATTTTCTTTTGGTGGTAATTGGTGCAATCACATCCCAATGCTCTACAATCTGTCCGTTTTCCAGTCTAAACAAATCATAAAAGGCAGTGTGTTCTCCTTTGCCAAACTTTCCTTCACTCATAGCCAGCACAAAGTTTCCTTCGCCAGTACTTTATGAACTTTTGTGAATTCCATTACCAATCCGTTTTCGGCAAAATACTTCATCGCTGCTCCAAAGCCTTCCAAACCGTCGGCAATAACCGGATTGTGCTGGATGTATTCTTTAGGGTTGATATAAACAGCTAATTTGTCCATTTCATGATTGATAACGACTTTCTCAAGAAACTCCCTAACTGTATTTTTGTTGGCTTCTGTTTTATCTAAATCGGTAATTTCTGTTGCGCCGTCAAATTGGGTTCGGCCACTTGGGTTGGGTGCTGTAATTTCGGTAAGGTTATCCCAATGCTCTACTATTTTTCCATCTTCAAAACGAAATACATCAAATCCAGCTTTAGGGCCGAAAAAATTGTATTCGGTTTGTGTGAACACAAAATCACCATCCTGAAAGACTCGAACAGTATTTGCTTTTGCTGAATTTGGTGGCAGTGCATGTAGTACTTCGCCAAATCCGGCAAGTCCATCGGCCACGCCCAGGTTATGCTGAATGTATTTGTTTGGATTAATGTAACCTACAGGCTCTTTTGCACCTGTTTCAATTGCTTTAATAAGGCTTACTACCTTTTGTTTGTTTTCCATTTTATTAAAAATTTTAGATTTAGAAATTAGAGTTGCTTGTTTTGCAAGAAGATAATCCAACTCCTAAAATTATCGCTGCACTTAAAATTATTTTGTTCATTTTGCTATGTTTTAATTACAATGCAAAAGTGCAACGAACTATATAAATGGAAAAGGTAAGTATATGCCTTTGAATGATACTTTTACGCCAAAGTGTTGTTTTCTCTAAATTCTATTGGGGTGAGATGAGATGCTTTTTGAAGTATTTGATGAAATTGGTTGGTTCCTCAAAGCCAAGACTATAGCCAATTTCCTTTACGCTTTCACTTGTGTGCGATAAAATTCTTTTTGCCTCAAGCAATATTCTGTTCGTCAATAATTTCTTTTGATGTTTTTCCTAGTACTTTTTTTGTCGCCAGGTTTAAGCGTTTTTCAGTAATAATAATTTTTTTGGCGTAGAAATTAACTTGCTTCTGTTTTTTGTAATTCGCTTCTAAAATATCTTTAAACAGCATTACGTAATCAAGGTCAACACCTTTCTTTATTTCTGTAAAATTTTGTTTACGTCTTTCTCTTTCTGAATGCAGCAGGAAGTTATGTAACAGATTTTGTAAAATATCGGATTGGGAATTGTCTTTCGTATTTTGCAATTCGTCCGTCATCTGTTGCAACAGATTAGTAAATAAATTTAATTGCTTATGCACCTGAATTTGTGTGACTGAAAATAAATCGTTAAATAAAATGCTGTTTCGTAAATATTTGGTGTCAGCTACTGTTCTGCAGAAAAAACTGTCTGTGAATAAAATTACTTTTCCATCAAATTTGTTTTTTTTGTCAAAACGCTGAACGGTGTCTTTATTTAGAAACAATAAAGTGTTGGGTTTTATTTTCACCGGGTTGAAGTCAACCAAATGTGTCGGACTGCCTTGCTGAAACCATATAATATGATAAAACCCTGTCCGGTGTGTAGTAGTTAAGTTGTCTTTGAAATTTTTGTATAATTCAGTGATGTCTAAAACCTCAAACTCTTGAGGAAGCCCTGTTTTGAATTCGTATTTTGCTATGTCTGTAGTCATTTGCAGGGTGTCGCTATACAATTGCCGCTAACGAACAGGGCTTTCTGCTGTGCTGATATTCCGTGTTGGGTCAGCCGGGAACAAAGAAGCCGATTTGAAAATACAGGTGTTGAAGTTATGCAATGGTGCTTAATTTAATTCCGTCAGCCGGAACAAAAAGCTGATTAGAATTACCGATGATGGGATTTCCAAAGTCAAGCCAGCATAGCAGAAAACCCGCTGTTATCGGCTTTGCTTCTACGGTCGCACCACTTTAAAGGATTGTTCTTTGTCATAGTATAATTACGGTAAAAAACGTAGGAAAGGGTCACAAAATAAGATAACAATTGTTTTTTAGTGGTAGTAATACCATTTTGTAACACTTTTACATACATTTGAATACTTAGGAAACAAAAAAATCCCCCGTTCTTTATTCCGCAGTGGAATATGCGGTATTATTCATACGGAGGGTTGCGCAAACTAAAGTCCTTCGTGGTATGTCGGTACTAAAGTTGTCGCAGGTTCTTTAAAAAGTCCCTCGTAGAAACGAAGGACGTTCTGGTGGAGTTAGTGCCTAGCTAACTCATGCCAATTGCAAGTATTACAATAGACGACCAACAAGAAAGGTCTAACAGGGGCGGCATAAAATGTCTCTCCTGTTTTTTTATCTATATAATACCGGACTCTCACAAAGAAGAGTTTTGGGTTATGGCAGCACCGGTTGACTTGATTTGCCATTGTTGCTGTTTTAGGGGTAAAAAAAACAGTTAATCCATAAAGGATTAGTATTGAAGACCAGCAAACAAATAGACAATCAAACTCAAAGAACTTTTTTAAAAAAAAATAGACACTACATCCACTGCCAAAAGACATTAAAAAAGCGGGGATGAAAGTGTCATAGATTTATATTTTTCATAGGCTTGGATTTCCTACCATTTCAAATATACATTTATTCGATAATTTAATTTTTAAGTAGAATAGGTTTTTTTGCACATATTTAATTGTGCCATTCAGACAGGGTGATTCTAAATGTTTACTGGTTCCAATAATTTCTTTCTTTCCCATTCTTGCATCGGGTATTATCAGGAGGGAAAACAACCAACAAAAGGCATTTGAAAACGTATGTAGTAAAGCGTAAAAAGTAGGGACGTTTCTTTCGCTTCATTTTTTTACAGTAATTTCGGAGAAGTCTAAAAACGACAAAAGCCTATTTGCAGTAGGCTTCTTATTGGCTTCACTTCTTTTGATCGCCATCACAAATCTAAACTATTTGTATGGCATACAGAAAACTATTGCCTACTATTTCATTATATCTTTTTTTTAGTTACTATTCCTGTCAAAAAGATATTTCTTATATGGAGCAGTCAAATCATGTCGAAAAGCTATGGATTTATGGAGACATTCCAGATAGTATAGAACTATACTGGGAGATACCCTTGTTTGTTATTGATTCAACCGAGCGTTTTAGCGAATGACGCAGTCTTTGTTCCCCTTAAACCATTTAGGTTTACCTTTGGATATAGCTACTACGTCAACCGGCAAGCCAACCTCTTCTGGTGTCTTATCGGCTTGGATTTTTATTAGACAAGTAAGCCTTTCTTTAACCCTGTCCTTTGATGCTAAATAATAAGGGTTGTTATCCATAAATTTAATAATACTAGATACGTAGCCCTTTCGGACTATAATCTCCCCGTTTGTTTCCTTGAAATATTCTGTATCTGCAATTACGACCTTAAATTTATTTTGAATCGATTTTAGGGCATATCTAACCGAATAATAATTAGGTTTCCCTTTTTCGAATGCGGCTATTACAAATTCAAATATCCCTGGCTTATTTAGAAATGTATTGATGTATGAGTATGACTTTTTTGATACTAAAGAATCAATAATAAAATTTAATCTTTTTAATAGCGAATCTTTGCAGGCGTTATATGAATTGACAATACCTGTGTTTTTTTTAATTACAGCGTCCATTATTTCGTAAGCATCATAGTATGACGTTTTACCTACACGATAAGCCCCTGTAACCCCGTAAAATATATTGTTATTTTGATGAATTTTATTATGAGAAAAACTCTTTCTATGTGAATTGGCAGAAACTATGATGGATGCTTTGGTGTCGGCTGCCATCCATAGGGTATCAACCGTAACCAGTAACAAAATTGTTGTCCCAGAAAATACTTCAAGATTTTCATTGTTGTGAAACAAATTATTACAGTTCACAAAAAATATAATCGTACAAATAGGCAAGTATTTCATATAAACAAAGGCTTTAAAAGTCCTGCGTTTTGTCAAGCAAAAAGAAAGTGTCCCACCAATAACAAATGAGTCTCCCCCTGCGTTGTGTCAAACCGAATGAATATCCCCCAACCAGTAATACTAATGCTTACCCCACCTGTCCACCGATGATAATACCCCTATGTAGGGTTAGCATTGCACGCTAACGGCCAGGGCTTTGCGCAGGTGTGGTATTAGAATTCCGTCAAGCCCGAACCGCTGCTAAATTTATAATTAAATGTTGATTGTTTGAACTGCTGCCGAACAGAATTCCGTCCGGCTGGGAACTGAAGCTTGGCTGTGCACTGCTGATGATTGTACTTCCGTCAAGCCACACTTGCGCAAAACCCAATGTTAGCTGCTCGTTATTATTCCACGCCTAATATTAGCGGCTTGAACGAATTGATGGCGGGTTCTTTTTTTCTGTCAAAATAATGTCCATAGAAGGATGTCAATAAGCCATTCATATTTCTTAGCTACCTTTTTACCTTCTTCAGTTTCGATATTAAATTTTTGTAATTCTTGATTTGCGAAGTGGATATTTTGTTTCAAAAATATTTTATCAAGCTCAGTACCATTGTGTCCATAATGTTCAGACTTAAAATCCATCGCCATTCCACTTGGATTAATAAAATGTGTTCCTTCTTGGTCATATAAAATACTGTTATTTAAAATGTCAAGTATTAATTGGCTCGGCACTTCTAAGCTTTGTTTTACAATTTCAATTAAGTCATTGTCAATAACAATCCTCGGATAAATAGCTTTTTGGCTTTCAAGTGTATAAGCTTTTACTAGTGCCATTGAAAAAATAAGTTTTTCATTGCTGTAATCGTTTCCAAATGAAATTCCACCCCTAACGACAATTTTGTTATTCAGCATATTTTCAAAGTATGTTCTCGCAAAAGTTATTGCTGTAATTAATGCGTCACTAAATGACGTCAAGTTTCCTTCTTCGTATGAAAAGGACGCATTTAAATTATCAGAAAAAAGCTTATAATTGAGTTCACATTTTGTGTTTTCACTTAGACTTCCATACATAGTTAATGTTCCGAAACTTTCTTCAAGGACTGCTTTCAACTTGGATAGGGTCTCATCATTCTTGTCATTCTCAGCGTTTTCGATTATTTGTTTGAAGCCTAAAATGTCTGAATGAATTACAATTGCTTTTTGCATTGAGAGGAGTTTGAATATAGCAGCCAACGGGCAGGGCTTTGTGCAGGTGTGGAATTAGCATTCCGTCCGCCCGGAACCGCTGCCTGGCTTTTTGATAAAGTTAAATAGTTAGTACCAAAGCTGGGCTTTATTCGTCAAGCCCCGAACTGAAGTACAGAAAAGTTACCGCTGCTCATTGTTATTCCGTCAAGCCACACTTGCACAAAACCCAATGTTGGTAGCAGTGTTATCTCGTCTTGTGAAATTTAAGTGTCCGTAATGCTTGAAGAAATAATTGTTCGTTTGCTGATTTTAAGTTGTCACCATACAAATTAAATCTGTCAATGTCAGAGCCACTTTGCCATAAACTGTCAATATATATTCCTGTCGTACCAATACCTGATTTTCTTGGAAAAACAATTTTGGCTTTGCGTCCGTCAATTGTGTCCCACGAAACATTGTTCTTTTTGTATTTGTCTGGGTCAATGCCTTTGCGACTGTCAACAATGATGAATTCAGCTGTGTCAGCCGGATTAGCGATTTGTTGAAGCAGAGAACGTTCTATAATTTGCGGTTCATGTTCTGTCAAAGTGTTGGAATACCAACCTAAGTCAAAGTCCAATGTGTCAGTGTCGTCAATTGCTATTCGTCCAACGTAACTATCTGTTCCTTGGGCCTTTAATTTTTGTCCAACCGTTTGGTGTCACAATAGAAAAAACGAAACAAAGTCCAAAGTCTGATTGTCCGCTTTTCGTTTGTTGTCTGCACAAACCGATGATAAAAAAGTAAATAAAAAAAGTCCGAGAATTATTTTCATAAACGTGAAGTCTCTAAACATTGCCTACAACGTTCAGGGCTTTGCGTTCGGCTGGGCATTTGAAAAATGTCCAGCCCGGACTGAAGCCGATTGAAATACTAAAGTACAGAATATATTCAGTTGTTCATCTGTGTTGGGTCAAGCCCGAACCGAAGCTGATAGTAGTACAAAAGCTCGGCTTGACCCCGTCAGCCCCAGCTGACGCAAAACCCCGTGTTGTAGGCAGTTATTCGTCATATCGTACGTCGTAAATGTAAAAGTCTTTCAAATCGATTTCTTAGTCCGGTTGTAAACATTTGCATTAGTCCGAACAGCATAAGATTAAAAAAAGGAAAAAATAAAAGCTTAAATGTCTTTGGCCCTTGAATAAAAGTGTCAATACCGAACAACTCACATAAAAAGAGTATTGTCAGTAAATAAAAGAACATAACAATCCCTGAGTTGGGTCTTACCGTTATATTTATTGTAGTCATATTGCCAACTGCTGAAAGTGTCCCACTCAAGTATGCAGGACTAGTTTCAATCCAACGAATAAAAATTAAACTCCATTTATGTGTCAACTTAAAACTATTGATGTTATTAAAACGTCCAGAAATGTTTATTGAGAAGTCGTGCCACCGTCTACCAGTGCAAGCGTGCTGTGCATTCTTTGATGCACATGCTAGGCTACGCCGCCCATGCTCGGGCACGCAATGAGAGGTCAGCTCAACGCACTGCACATCGCGCATCTCTCATGATCGCGCGTGTCGGTAAACGTCGTGCGCTTAGACTTCCACGTCGAGAAACGCCACTGCCGCCTGGGCTCCCGCCCGGAGCGGTAGGCGATGTGTTGTACGTCGAACCAGAGCGGCAGGCCATAACGGACGTAGAAGGAATGCGTGGTCGTGTCCTCGAGCACCAGGGTCGTATTCCAAGATCTCGACGCGCGAGTCCTTCGCCTGCCATGCACGACACGCTTGCAACCGTTGATCGACCGCTTCAGGCGATTCCACCAGGAAGCCAAGATGATCGTAACCGGGCGACGCCATGCTGCGTTCGTGTTCGAGGATCAGCAGAAACTGGCTGCCTTCGGCATCGGTTCTGAGCACCAAGGCGGTTTGTTCGAAAATCTTGAAATCGATGACGTCGAAGTCGAAGACCTCGCTGTAGAAAGCGCTCAGGTCGCCACGCCAGCGGCTGAGCTCGCCGGGCGCTAGTGTCAGCTCCATGTGGTTGAAACGCAGCGCTGCCATGGCACCTCCACGATGTGGTGATCGGTTGTCGTCGTCCGCCGGGAAAAATCCACGACCAGGCATTCGTCGCAGCGTATCATGGCAGCTGCATTGTATTTTTGCACGCTGTTCAATTATGTGAATTCGGATGCAACATCAGGCCAAGAGTTTCTGTCGCATTTGCGCGGGTAGTTGCGCCCTGGTCCTCACCGTCGAGAACGATCGTGTGATCGCCGCGCGCGGCGACAAATCGGATCCGCAAACGCAGGGCTATGCGTGCATCAAAGGCCTGTATCTGCACGAGGCGCACAACAGTCCACAGCGTCTGCTGCACCCATTGAAGCGATGCGCCGACGGCAGCTTTGAGCGCATCGGTCTGCAACAGGCGTTGGATGAAATCGCAGCGAAGCTCGGGGCGCTGCTCGATGCCGGCGACGCGGATGCCATCGCCGGATTTCGGGGCACGCTGAGTTATTCGAACCTGGCCGTCAACCACATGCTGCCCGACTGGCTGCAGGCGCTGGGTTCGAAGTCATTCTTCTCCACCATGACCATCGATCAGTCGGCGAAATGGATCACCTTCGAGCGTCTGAGGCTGGGCCGGGCCGCGGGGCGCGATCCTTATGATGTGTCGGACGTGCTGCTGCTGGTCGGGACGAATCCGCTCGTTTCGCTGTCGACATTCAATTGCGTGCTGCAGAATCCAGGCAAGGCGCTCAAGGCATTCAAGGCGCGCGGCGGCAAACTGATCGTCATCGATCCACGCCGGACGGAGACTGCCGCGCACGCCGATGAGCAATACGTACGGGTCAGGTGTCACA
>CAWDXH010000001.1:0-2322930 GCA_963806275.1 uncultured Bacteroidota bacterium | reverse complement strand
ACCGAAGATATTTTTCAGAGCAGAAAGCGTAGGACATGCCCTGAGTTATATTTCTGAAATATTGTCTACCTCCCTGTTTTCAGTACCAGAGCTTGCAGGTGATGGGACCGTAGCCACAATTTTACTGGTAATAGGTTTTCTGATTATGGAATGGTCAGGAAGAGAGCAGCAATATGCAATAGCGCATTTCGGACTGAGCGGAAATCGTTTATTTCGTTGGTCTTTCTATATAAGCATAATAATGGTTATTTATTTTTTCGGCAATTTTTCAGAAACTATTGAATTTATTTATTTCCAATTCTGATATAGAGGGAAATCCGTATGAGGAGATTTGTTAAACATAGTGTGTTGTTTTTACTGATTTTGCTTAGCATCAACACCATCATTTACCTGGCAGGTAAGAGTATATATTTTGGAGATTATTCAAAGGTATCTACCACGTTCAGATCTTATCTGTTAGCTGACTCACACGGCCTTCCCCTGAAGAATTGGACTGAAAAATATGGGGTGCATAATTTTTCGGCCGGAAGCGATTCCTATTTTGACATGTACCGTAAGGTGATCTACTTAATAAGGAACACGCATGTTGACACCATCTATATTTCAGCAGATGATCATACCTTGGGTCAATACCGGGAAAGTAATAATAATTCTGACCGGTCTGTAATATATAGTGTACCCGATCAATTTGATTCCTATTATGATTATATAAAGGACCGGTACATCACGTATTATTTTGCCATCTTTCAACCCAAGTTGAGATATATACTCAGAAGCTACCTGGTGTCAAAAATAAAAACGCTTATTCTGTTAGGGAGTGGTTCCTCAAAAAACAAGGAGACCTCCTGGGAATCTCTAAGTAAAGATCAGAAGATCAAAGCCTCCCGCACCAGGGCCAAAACTCAATTCCCCGATTCCCTTAATTCAATGCATCTGGAGCAGGATTTAAAAAAGATCATAGAGATTTGCAGGCAAAACAAGATTGAACTGATAGGTATAAAATTTCCCCTTAGTTCAGAATATGTAAAAGAAACGGCGAATAAGTCTTATGGCGCAGACAAAGTGATTAAATCGAATGATTACAAGGTATTGGACTTTTCTACAGTTTATTCGGGTAAGAGTGAATACTTCGCTGACCAGGACCATTTAAATGAAGTTGGGGGTCGTAATTTTGGGAGCTTACTATTTGGGAATAAATAAAATTAAACTACGAAACACAATTAGCCATTCAACTGGACGGAGATTCGAGTATTTTAGATTCGCCGATAATGGCGAAGGATTTGTAGGGGGATTGGAAAATGCAGAGTACCAAAATAGGATGTATAGGAAAGTTTAATTTTCGTTAAGAGTATATAATCCAAACGCAGTTAAATGCTAAAGAAAATTCTTAATAAAAAAGCAAAATGGGGATTATTTGGAAAAAGCTTGTTTTACCTATCTGATCAATTTACCCAAACAACTGACGAATCTAAGAATGGACACTGTTACTATCTAAAATAATTTGTTTTTAGTTATTTGAAGCTTCCTAACTGAATGCAGAGAGTGAGCGTTTAAGACTTTGTAAAGTGCTAGCTATAAATTGAACATTACCCGGTAAGGCGGTATGGCAAGTAATTTAAAAGAAAAAGCAATTTCTGGCTTTGCCTGGTCATTAGCTGAAAGATTCGGAAGTGCAATAAGTGACTTTGTAATTTCAATAATAATTGCCAGGCTATTAGCACCAGAGGAATTTGGTCTTGTAGCAATGGTTATGGTGTTTATTTCATTCTTAACTCCATTTATTGATGCAGGATTAGGGAAGGCTATTATCCGTAAAAAAGAGGTTACAGCTATAGAATATTCTACTGTTTTTTGGTGGAATATTGTATTATCTATCCTCATTTATATCGTACTTTATTTTTGTGCTCCACTTATTTCTGCCTTTTATAAGGAACCCGAATTAGTTGAAATTTTAAGAGTAGTTGGGTTGCTGGTAATACTTCAGGCACTAAGTGTTATTCAGTCGACAAGACTTACAAAATTGTTAGACTTTCGCACCCTTACTATTAGATCGGTAATAAGTAATTTACTGTCAGGATTGCTTGGTCTTTATTTAGCTTTCGACGGATGGAGTTATTGGTCAAATTGTGGTACGGCAACTTGCAAATGCTGGTTTATCAGCAATACTCTTATGGTCTATTAGTAACTGGCGTCCGTCGTTCGTTTTTTCTATCAAGGCTTTTAAAGAGTTCTTTGGATTTGGTAATAAGTTATTGATGTCAGGATTGCTGGATTCTGCATTTAATAATATTTATCCTCTTTTGATAGGTAAGTTTTTTTCACCAGCTTCTTTAGGATTCTATAATAGAGCAAATAACCTAAGAAATCTTCCTCAAACTATTTACACGTCTGTAGTTAGCCGGGTTACTTATCCAATTCTTGCTCAAATTAATGACAATGATGGTCAACTGGTAAAAGGTTATACAAAGCTAATTCAGCTAACTTCTTTCATCTACTTTCCCATTATGCTATTAGTGATGGGTGCTGCCAAACCTTTGATCCTGGTGTTGCTTACAGATAAATGGCTCCCTACCGTACCTTTATTGCAAGGCTTAGCAATCGCCGGAATTTTATATCCTATTCATGCATTGAATCTTAATGTTCTGATGATTAAAGGCCGATCAGATTTATTTTTCAGGTTAGAAGTAATAAAAAAGATAATAACAGTTCTCATAATTATTTTGTCTTTTAACTGGGGTGTAATGGGGTTAGTTATAGGGCAAATTTTTTATTCAATAATTGCGCTGATGTTGAATACTTTATATACTAAGAGAATCATTAATTACGGGTTAACAGCACAGTTGAAAGATATTTGGCCGACACTATTTACTTCTATAATGGCTAGCATGGCGGTTTTGTTGGGTAGTGAAATATTAGCTATTTACACTTGGTGGAGTTTAATAGGCTGGCTTTTTTTGGGGCTGGTAATGTATGGTCTATTATCTGGCTTAACTAATCGTCGAGACCTTAAATATTTTCTGGCATTAATTCGGGAACGGAGGGTCTCCAAGGTTCAGCCCTGAACAGGGAATGCCTGACTGTTTCAAAAAAAATATTATTGAAAATGATTGAATCTTCACACTACACAGCAGATTTTTATTCTGAAAGAGAAAACGGGTCATATAATTCAGCGAAGAATGTTTTGCCGTTGGTAAAAAAAATTATACAGCCTGAGTCCGTAATTGACATCGGCTGCGGAGTGGGGTATTGGCTTAAGGTATGGAAAGAAGAGCTAGGCGTTAATGATATTTTAGGTATTGAAGGCCCTTATGTTACAGAGGATATGTTAAGAATAGAAAAGAAGACACATGCTACTTCACGATACTAAAAAAGCCATTACCAGTCAACAGACGCTATGATCTTGCCATGTCGATGGAAGTTGCAGAGCATCTGCCAGAACCCTATTCAAAAGAATTTGTAAAAGCTCTTACTGCATTGAGTGACATAATTTTATTCTCGGCAGCTATTGAAGGACAAGGCGGAACTTATCATATAAATGAACAGATGCCAGAATATTGGAGCAAAATTTTCAAAGAACTGGGATTTGTTGCAGTGGACTGTATCAGGCCGGTAATATGGGAAAATGAGCAGGTTGAATGGTGGTATAAACAAAATATTCTACTTTACGTTAAAGAAGAAAGGTTGAAAGATTTCCCTCTTCTTGCCAAAACTTACAAAAATACAAATCCCGAATTCCTGGTACGTATTCACCCATTTCTATACAGAAATAAAATGCAGATGATCAAGAGGACTTCGACACTTCTTGGCCTCCTTCGATGGAAGCTTTATCCTTTAAAAAGAACGGTAAAAAAAATTATTAAGAAATAGACATGCAGTTTATTTATGCCCGTTGCCAAATACTCACCCCGTAAATTTAATATCAAGGAATGACATGATTAACGTAACAAAAACATATTTACCTGATTTCGAAAAATATTCTGGTATTTTAAAAAGAGCCTGGGATAAATCATGGATTACTAATAATGAGAAAGTAGTTCAGGAATTAGAGCAAAAACCAAAGGAATATTTAGGTGTAAGGCATCTTTATTTTTGCACTAACGGGACTATTGTTTTACAAATGGCCCTCAAAGCCTATGATATTATTAGAGAAGTTATAACAACGCCATTTTCATATGTGGCCACTACCAATGCAATTTTGTGGGAGGGTGCGACGCCAGTTTTTGTAGATATGAATCCCAAACTTTTTGTATTGATTCGGGCAAAATTGAGCAGGCTATAACTGAGAAAACCCAGGCAATATTAGCAACGCATGTTTATGGTTATCCATGTGATGTTGAAAAAATTGAGTTCTTGGCTCAGAAGTACAAATTGAAAGTCATATATGACGGAGCCCATGCTTTTGGATGTCAATACAAAAGAAAGTCTTTACTTAGTTACGGAGACATAAGCACTTGTAGTTTCCACGCGACTAAATTATTTCATACCGTTGAAGGAGGCTGCATAATTACAAATGATGACGAGATTGCCAGAAAGCTTCAACTTTACCGACAGTTTGGGCATGAGTATGACGATTATTTTTCTATTGGGATCAATGGGAAGAATTCAGAATTTCACGCGGCTATGGGTCTTTGCGTTCTGCCTGAACTACCTGCGATTATAAAAGCAAGAAAGGAAGCAAGTCTTAACTATGATTCAGCATTAAGCAGTGTGGATATATGCCGGCCCAATATAAGTGATGAACAATTTGAATACAATTATAGTTACTACCCGGTTATTTTTAAAGATGAAGAAACTTTGATTAAAGTAAAAAATAATCTTTTAAATAAGGGCGTTAATTCCCGTAGGTATTTTTATCCCTCATTAAATCAACTGCCTTACCTAAAAGGTGAGCCGTGTATAGTTTGCTGAGGATATATCCCGGAGAGTTCTTTGTCTCCCTTTATTTTATGATCTAAGTTCAAATGACATTAATAATATTATTGGGATAATAAAACAGAGTCGATGATAATTGTTGGCGCAAAAGGATTTGCCGTGCAAATTCATGACGTTTTATTTAGATCTGCAACAGATAAAAAGTTTGTTTTTTTTGACGACACTTTGGATGAACTTACCCGGCCAATTTCTGGGAGTGTATACAATTTTAAAATCTGAAGATGAAGTTAAGGATTACATGAGGACAAGTGATGATAATCGATTTGTGTTGGGAATCGGTAACCCTATTATCAGGAGAACTCTTTATGAGAAGTTTATAAAATGGGGAGGAGTCCCTTACACGATAGTTGCAGATAACGCACTAATAGGGAATTTTCAAATAGAAATAGGTGAGGGAGCATGTATCTTGTCAAATTCTATTGTAGAAAGCACTGTAAAAATTGGACAGGGAACACTTATAAATTTGAACGTTACGGTTACCCACGATTCTCAAATTGGGAAATTTTGTGAAATTTCACCCGGTGTTTTGATTTTAGGTCATTGCATTATAGGTGATGAAGTTTTCTTGGGTGCTGGTGCCGTTATTTTACCGAAAAGAAAAATTGGACATAATGCAATAATCGGCGCAGGCGCTATAGTTACAAAAGATGTTCCTGATAATGCCGTTGTAGTGGGAAATCCGGCGAAACCCAGAGTCGAATAGACGATATTAATTTTATGAGCTTGAAAATACTTCATATAGTAGATGATGAAATTTTTTTGAATGGTATTGTGGACAGTTTTGAAAAATGGCATCCAAAAAAGAATATATACTTATTAAACAGGCCTGAAAACAAAAGATATAACAGTACTGATGTTTCTCCTTTGGTATCAATAGCTTCCTTTTGGAAGCGAGAGCTACGATCAGATTTTGTTGGATTTTAAAAGCTATGATCTTTTATTTCTCCATGGTTATTACCAAAAGTATAAATATAGTTTAGTTGAGAAAGTGAGAGATAGAAAGTGGATACATGTGTCGTTCTGGGGAGCAGATATCTATGGTAAAATCCCGGGTTATCCCTTGTATTTACCCGCTACTCAAAGTGCCAATCAGTTGCTAGCGCAAAAACCTACGCTGAAAAGACAAATAAAAAGTACAATAAATAAAATAGTTAAATATCCCCTGTATGGCAATAAGAAGAATAATTATCGGTGGATAGACTCTTTTTCTACCGTACTCTTAGGGGAAGAGGAATTAGTCAGGAAAGCGTTGGTTGGAGAGAAATGCCGTTACTATGCGTTTAATTATGCTTCTGCATTAAGTTCGGTAGCGGTTAGCTCTGACGTTAACTCACAAAATATCCTTATCGGGAATAGCGCAAACAGCACAAGCAATCATTTGGATATGATTACCGTCTTAAAAAATGTTAGTTTACAGCGGGATTGGAAATTAATATTACCATTGAGCTACGGTGGGACTTCCGAATACAGAAGGATTGTTAGCAAATCCTTCGAAGATTAATTTGGTAACCAGGTTCATATTTTAAGTGAAAACCAACCGTTTGATGAATACGCAAAGATTCTAAGTAGTTGCAGTCATGCACTTATGCCCAGTTACGTCAACAAGCATTTGGAAATGTTTTCATATTAATAAACCTGGGAGCTAAAGTTTTTTTATACCCGCAAAATCTATTGTATAAAACTTTAAAGGATATGGGAGTCAAAGTTTATTTAATGGACGAATTGCTGAAGGAAATTGAATTCAGAGAGAGCAGGCAAACGGTTGATCAAAAATAGAAACATACTAAGTTCTTATTATAATGAAGATAATTTCACACATTTAATACATACAATGCTAGACGATCTGGCAATTAATATAAGTGAGTCTAAAAATGTTTCAGCCTAAGGTTAGTATTGTAATTCCATTATTTAACAGGGAGAGTCTCATATTAAATACACTTAACTCCTTGCTTTCTCAAAGTTACCAGGATTGGGAGGCAATTGTAGTAGATGATCACTCAACTGATAAAAGTGGGGAAGTAGTAGTTAAACTGGCAGCGTTGGATACTCGAATCAGATACTTTAAAGGTCAGATTGAATCAAGGGGGGCTCCAATATGCCGTAACATAGGGCTTGAGAATGCAAAAGGAGGATTAATAATATTTCTCGATTCGGATGACGTGCTGGCTCCCTGGTGCCTGGAAAACAGGGTAGAGCAATTTGAAAAATATCCGCACTTAGATTTTCTTGTTTTCCCGATTTTATTATTCGCTGAAATACCTGGTGATTCAAATATATTGTTTAGTAGTTATTCAGGAGATGATGCACTTACTAAGTTCATAAATCAGGAATCACCATGGCAAACAATGGGCCCTATTTGGAAAAAGGAATCTATCAAAAAAATCGGCGGTTGGGACGAGGGTCTTGCAACCTGGCAGGATTGGGAATTACCTATCAGAGCCATGTTGAAAGGCCTCCAATATAAAATTGTAGGTGGTTTGCCAGATTGCTTTTTGCGACGAAGCGAGCACGACCGTCTCAGTTCAAATGATATGAAGTTGTCACGGCTCGAATCAAAATTAATGCTCTTTAAAAAGGTTATAATTCAGATTAAGAATGAAGATTTGCTTACCGGCGAATATAAGAAAGCATTTGCCCGTTTATATCTGAGTCATGCAGAGAGAACGGCAATAAGAATGCCGGGTGAAAATATTACAGATCGCTTTTTACAGGAGATGAAAGGATTGAAAGTTTTATCCCGTTTGCAATTGCCGGTAATTTTAATTTACATCAAATTTTTGCGTCTCACTCAGCAAGTTGGCTTAAAAAAAGCTACTTCAATTGTTTATAAACTTGGGCATTCTTTCTTGCCGTCATCTGTTCGGTCTGTGGAAATGAGACCAGCATTTCTCGAACATAAAAAATTGGAAGTAGTAAAAAAATTTTTGAATAATGCTATTTGAGAAGGGCATTTCTGTAATAATTTGTTGTTATAACAGTAGTAGCAGATTGCCGGAGACATTAAAGCATCTGGCCAGTCAAGTGTTATCCGAAAGGATTAAGTGGGAGGTATTAGTTGTAAATAACGGATCAACTGATGACACCGTTTTTGTAGCGGAAGTTGAATGGGCTAAATATAAAAAAACAACCCCACTCCGGGTAATTGATCAACCTATTCCAGGTCAATCCGCGGCAAGAGACAAAGGTTACGAGACAGCAAAATATGAGTATCTCTTATACGCAGACGATGATAATTGGCTGTCACCGGATTACCTGGCCACTGTTTACGAGATCATGCAGCAGCATTCCGAGATAGGAATTTTAGGAGGCCAATGCAACGCGGCTTTTGAGATTAAGCCCCCCGATTGGTTTTCCCAAAAGCAAAGTATTTATGCCGTTGGGAAGCAGGAAAAACGTAGCGGACCCTTATCTTCAAAAAGTAAATACTTGTATGGTGCCGCTTGTGTAATCAGAAAGTCGGCTTGGGAAAGCCTGCGTTGCCAAAACTTCGTATTTCTGACCAAGGGACGTACAGGCAAACAACTGGCCGCAGGAGACGACGTGGAATTAAATAAAGCCATCCGGATGTTGGGATATGAACTTTGGTATGATGAGCGATTACAATTCACTCATTTTATGTCTGCCGGGAGATTGAATTGGGATTACCTGGTAAGGATTGGTAAGGGTAGTTCGGCGTCAAGCCTGCCATTAATGGTATATGATTTCTTTCTTGAAAATGATAATATATCATCTTCAAAATTTACCAGCTTATATATAAGGGCGGTACTAAAGCGTTTTTTTTCTATTGGTTCTCATCTTTCATCTGTTTTGCGTTCATTTAATATAGAGAAAAAGGGAAGGTGACCTGGCTGCCTTCGATGCTATGCGGTCCCGGGTGTTTCTCAGGCGACTATTGACATCATTTGGCGAGGCGAAAGGATACTTCTATCAAATTAGAAAAGTGAAAGCAGCCATTAAATCACGAGAGGCATCTACAAAAGGTCTTGCCGTATGACTGAAGAAAAGGTGTCGATAATCATGCCTGCATACAATGCAGGCCAGTATATAATGAGGCTATCCGGTCCGTATTGACTCAATCGCATACAAATTGGGAACTTATAATTATCGACGATGGCAGCACAGACGATACGGAAACTATGGTGCATTCATTCCGGGATGAAAGAATTCGTTATTTTTCGCAGTCTAATGCCGGTGTTTCAGCAGCCCGCAACCTGGGTCTGAAAAACATGTCGGGAAATTATTTTTGTTTTCTTGATGCTGATGACCTGATGCCGGAGGAAGGCCTTGCAAGCCGCTTATTGATTTTTCAGCGAGATCCTGAAGTGAAGTTTGTTGACGGGAAAGTGTTTGTTAAAAATGAAACCTTAGATCAATTGATCCGAACTTATCAGCCTCGTTTTACCGGTGCGCCGCTAAAGAAACTGATCAGGCTGAGCCATGATTGTTTTTTGGGCAACACCTGGATGGTGCGCAGGCAAACCGGGTTCAACTACCAGTTTAAGGAAGGACTTACGCATGGAGAAGACAGGCTCTTTTTTATCGGCCTGGCAAACCAGGGAAAATATGCTTACACCGAAAGCCCGGTATTGATTTACCGGCGTCGGCAAGGATCCGCCATGAGCAATTTGAAAGGACTTCAGAAAGGCTATGAAAATTTATACAAAACGGTGAAAAATAAAGTTCCCGGCCGTAGCATTGGTGACCTCCTTTACCTGAAATATAAAATCATGCGCATTATGTTTCTGTCAAACATAAGCGCCGGGAAAGCCGGGGCCTGCAATTGCAACTTTGTTCCGGAACTTTTTTTTATAAGAAGCACATTGGTTAAATGAAACATATACTCGTAACCGGCGCCGCCGGTTTTATTGGCTCAAATCTATGTGAGGCTTTGCTGGCTGATGGATACCAGGTTAGTGGTATTGATAATTTTGATCCTTTTTATGACCGTGCAATTAAGGAACAAAACCTGCTGGTACTTAAACGCAACAACCATTTCCGGTTTATAGAAGCAGATATCTCTGATAAATCCAGTTTTGATCTGTTGAATGAGTTGTTTGATGCTGTGATCCATTTGGCTGCCAAAGCCGGGGTTCGCCCATCTATTGAAGATCCGATGGGCTATATCAATGCTAACATTGTGGGTACAGGTAATATCCTGAATTGGATGCAAAGTAAAGGCATTAAAAAATTTTTATTTGCTTCTTCCTCTTCGGTATATGGTAATAATAAAAAAATTCCTTTCGAAGAAACCGATAATGTTGATAATCCCATATCCCCCTATGCCTTCACAAAAAAATGTGGGGAATTAATGAATTTTTCTTTTCATCATCTTTATCAAATGGATATTGTGAATCTTCGTTTTTTCACGGTGTATGGCCCGGGACAACGACCTGATCTCGCCATTCACAAGTTCATAAAGCTCATAGATGCAGACAAAACAATCCCTGTTTTTGGGAAAGGGGATTCTTATCGTGACTATACATTTATTACGGATATCGTTAAAGGCATAGTGGCTTCACTCCATTATGTGAACTCAAATGAAAATGTGTATGAAATATTCAATATAGGAAACAATCAACCTGTTTCATTATTAGAACTGATTAACACATTATATCGTTTGATGGGGAAAGAACCCAGGCTTGAATACCTGCCCATGCAGCCGGGAGATGTAGACCGAACCTACGCTTCGATTGAGAAAGCTCAGCGACTTTTAGGATATTCTCCATCCACAACGATAGAAGACGGGTTGAAAAAATTCATTGAGTGGTACCGGGAAAAGAAAGATTCGAAGGCTGTTCAGAATTAATAGAAAAAATTTTTTCAGCAACCGGGATAAATCAGATATGCGGGTTGCAAAAAACTAACGTTATAAAGGAGTGGCAACTGGAAATAACCCACAGTCTGCTGTTACTTAAATCAGGTGTTAAATTGTTAAAACTTTCTTATTTGCCTTCTCCGTTAAATAATCTTCCTTTTATAAGGTCTATCTATAAACAAGAATAGAATTATGAGTACGAAGATGATTTTTAAAAGCAAAAGGACGGGGAGTTCAACTTGTAGAATTAATCCATCCAAAATAGTTGGCTACCTTTTGCTTTTTTTGTTGTTACAAAGCGGCGTTGCCATAAGCCAACAGGCGAAAACACCTGTGCTGAGGTCAGTTGAACGGATTTTAAAAAAAGAATTAGCAAAATCAGGTGCTTCTGTGCCCGCTATTTCAACAAATGGAATTCCCGGCAAAGCTGGCTTTCAATTAGCTGTTTTATCCGGTAAGGAGCTTGGCTCACTTAAACTTACCGGTCAACCATCTGACGCATTTTATTTGAAAGCCACCCAAAATTCAGTTTATATAGCCAGTGCTACTGGGGGAGGTGTTCAAAATGGAGTATTCTGGTATTTGCATCATCTTGGATACCGGTATTTCTTTCCTAACGAAGCCTGGCATGTTATTCCCAAATTGGATGGCCTTTATAATCCTGTTGAATACCTGGGGATTCCGTCGTTTGCACACCGCAGAATCTGGTATGCCTATGGCACTAAATCACAAAAGGCGGATGCCGATTTTTCGTTATGGGCTAAGGCTAATCTGCAAGGTGGGGAAGATATAAATACCAGTCATTCCTATGACCAGATTGTAAAGCGAAACAGGGCTGCCTTCATGGATCATCCCGAGTATTTTGCCGGAAAGGTGGATAAAGGAAAAATACCTGCCAATCCAAAGTTTGAAGTAGCCAATGAAGAATTAGTGCAACTGGTAATTCATGATGCATTAGGACAGATTGAAATGAGCGAAAGAAGAACGGGAACAACTCCTTATATGATCTCACTTGATCCCTCAGATGGAGGAGGATTTTCAACAAGTGCTGCATCCCGAAAAATTGGTGGACCCAGTGAACAGACTTTTTATTTAGCCAATAGGGTTGCCCGGGCAATAGGTAAAAAATATCCTTCTGTTAGGGTTGGTCTATATGCTTATAACGAACATGCGGCACCGCCTGCATTTCAAATTGAACCCAGCATTGTCGTGTTAGTTGCAACAGCGCTTAATCAGTCAAAATACGGGACGGATGACTTGATTTCTTTATGGCAAAAAAAAGGAGTGACGGTTGGGTTGCGGGACTATTATGGCGTTATGGCCTGGGACTGGGATATGCCTGGCATGGTAGCGGGTGGAAAATTAGCTTATGTCAGTAACCTTAAAAATTATCACAAAGCCGGGATCAGGTATGTTTCAGCCGAATCAAATATTGGTTGGATTAGCCGGGGATTAGGGCATTACACTGCCGCCCGACTGATGTGGGATGTAACTGCAGATGTGGCGTCAATTCGGGAAGAGTTTTTCCAAAAGCTTTACGGGAAAGCTGCAGGTTTAATGTCTGGATTATATGATCAATGGGAAGTGTACCGGCAAGCAGTACCGAGGGAAGGAGATATTTTGAACTGGACAAAATTAGTAGAAGAAGCGGAGGCACTTGAAAATAACCCTGCAGTCAACTCACGCCTGCAACAGGTAAAGCGGTATTTATATTATGTATACCTCTTTCAGCAATGGAAGAAAAAGGGCTCACCTGAAAATATAAAAAACCTGTTAGACTATGCGACCCGAGTACAGGATGAAGGTATTATGGCCAGCTATCCACTTATCCGGCGGTTTGATAAAACGATTGTAAAGACCGGGTCAGAATTGGCTCTTAGCAGGGAGATTAGCAAAAAAGAAAAGAAGATCGAAGTCAGCAATACAGAAACAAGCCGGGGGATTAGCCGCATGCGTGAAACGCTGGATGCCGAAGACATCACTGTGCAGCCGGATATTCCTGCATCACTTTATATGTCCCGTGAACAAAGATCAAAGATCAACCAACTTACATCAAACCCGATACGTCTTCGCGGAACCCATACCATGTTGTTTTATGTAGATGATCCGTCAAATGCCAGCTTCAATTTTTATGTAGGTCAGATTAAGTCTAAGAATTTTAAGACGCTGCGCTTGCAGGTATTTCCTTACGATGCGGAAATGAAAATAGAGGGCAAAAACAGGATCGCCGAATATAATGTTGAACCGGTTGGAGGTTTTAAAGCAGTATCCCTGGCTTCCTTGCAGCGGGGCGCCTATATTGCTGTAATTGACGACTTCAAATCGGGCTTTCAGATTACTGCCACGGGTGCGGTCTCCTATGGTTTTCTTGCTTACGATGCAAGGCCACTGTGGACCATTGGACGAAATTCAATGGTTTTTGATGTTGATGCGGGCACAAAGCGTATCACTTTGCAAACAGATGGAGTGCTGACATTACAAAGCCCAACCGGCCGGGTGATTAATCTTCAAAAGCGATCTCCTTCAGTCCAAAAAATAACCGTTGGAAAAGAAGAGGCGGGCGCCTGGAAAATCTTAAAGCAGAGCGGAAAGATAAACTTACAATATGTGATACCGCTTGTTTACCCCGATACCCGGTTCAAACTGAGCATGGTAAAGAATTGAGGGCAAACCAGGAGCGAAAAAATTTAGTTTAATCAATGTGCTGCCACTGACAAGCAGAAAGCAAACAGTACCCCAGTAATTCGTAAGAGTAATATTAATGAAGAAAAAAGTTTTATTTATTTCATACAATGGAATGACTGATCCTTTAGGACAGTCGCAGGTACTGCCCTACCTGTGTCACTTAAGTAGAGAGGGATATAACATTACTATCCTTAGTGTTGAAAAAAAAGAGAAATTAGAAAAGGAAGGCGAAACGGTACAAGAGATTGTCAGTAAGAACGGGTTGAAATGGGAAAAATTGATTTTTCACAACTCGCTCCCTGTTATTTCCAAGGCCTATGACAGATACCTTTTGTTTAGAGCTGCTAACCAATTACAACAGAAGGAAAAATTTGATTTTATTCATTGCCGTAGCCATATAGCAGCTGAAATAGGAATGGTTTTTAAAAAGAAGTATCACATCCCGTTTATATTTGATATGCGGGCATTTTGGCCTGATGAAAAAAAGGAAAGTGGACATTGGCCGCAAAAGAATCCAATCTATAGACGGGTATATAAATATTATAAGAAACTTGAGAAAAAGTTGTTGTTAGACGCGGATGCGGTTGTTGTTTTAACGCATGCTGCCAAAAAGGAAATTAGTTCCTGGGATATCGGACCACGCATAAGTGAAAAGATTACCGTAATACCCTGTTGTGCAGATTTACAGCTATTTTCTATTAATAATATTGACTTTGTTCTTAAGGCGCAATTGATTGATAAGTTCAATTTAAAAAACAGAGCACCGGTAATTTGTTATCTCGGTTCCATTGGTGATGTGTATGGAGTAAATGAGATGTTGCTTTTTTTTAATGAGTTAAAAAGATTTTCTAAAGATGCTAAATTTCTTTTTTTCTCTAAAGAGCCGGCAACCCTAGTGACGGATAGATTAAGTCAATTTGATAATATTCAGCCGTCCGATATAGCTGTGACATTTGTTCCACGTAAAGATTTGCCAACTTATCTTTCGTTATGTGACTTTTCTTTATTTTTTTATAAGCCAACTTATTCACGTATTGCCTGTTCACCAACTAAGTTTGCTGAGTTAATAAGTCTTGGGCTCCCAATAGTATGTAATGAAGTAGGTGACTTGAATAGCAATTACCTTGCAGGAATGCCAATAATAGTTATAAGGGATCTTCAACCAGAATTAATAAAGGCTGCTGTCGGAACTGTCACTTTGCTTCAAAAACCCGGGAAAGAGATGGCTTTAAACAGCTTTGCGAAAAAGGAATTTGATCTTGTGGTAGGCGTTGAGCGATATAAAAAAATATATAGTACTCTTCACGTTTAAAGTGTTGTAAGCTAATTGTGAAAATATTGGATCCGGTTGCACAGGTATTATTGAAAGTCATCTTGTCTCTCTGTTGGGTAAAAGGTTGTCAGGTTGTAAATAGAGACAACTGTGTCCATATAGTGCAGCCCCGGCACAGTTGATATGATTGAAGGTTTGCAACTTGATTCACTCCGAATAGTTATTCTTTATCACTCTGATTCATTGTCTGAGATCGAAACTGCTTTTGATCCAATTAAGAACGGTAGTAAATAAAATTTATATGGGCAAAAACATACTGATAACAGGTGGCGCAGGGTTTATAGGCTCGAATTTGTCACTTGATCTTTTAAAAAAGGGACATAATGTTCGAGTGTTGGATAATCTATCTGAGCAAATACATGGACAGGGACATTCGCCCACAAAAAAAATAACAAATAATATCGATTTTATAAAGGGAGATGTAAGAAATAAAGCTGATTGGGAGAAGGCGTTGGATAACCAACAGATAGTAGTTCATTTAGCCGCTGAAACAGGAACAGGACAATCCATGTACGAGATTCAGAAATATGTTGATGTCAATATTAATGGGACAGCAATTTTTCTGAATTATTTGGTGAATAATCGTCATACGGTTGAAAAGGTTATTGTTGCTTCATCAAGATCTATCTATGGAGAAGGCAAATATTTTTGTTCAAATCATGGGGACGTTTACCCTGGCGAAAGAAGTGAAAGCGATTTACAAAAAGGCGATTATGAGCCTAAGTGTCCCTCCTGTGGTAACAATATTTCTATCAGAGCTACCGACGAAAACTCAAAAATTCACCCATCCTCCGTTTATGGCATAACAAAGCAGAACCAGGAACAGATGGTATTAAATGTTTGTAAATCGATACGGCTTCCTGTCCGTTGCTTTTCGTTATCAGAATGTTTATGGTCCGGGTCAGTCTTTAAAAAACCCTTACACGGGAATATTATCAATATTCTCAACGCAAATCAGAAATGGTAACAACATAAATATATTTGAAGATGGTAAGGAGAGCCGTGATTTTGTGTTCATTGATGATGTAGTTCGTGCAACAGTTCTTGGCATAGAAAAGGAAGAAGCAAATTATCAGTCCCTGAATGTGGGTAGCGGGGTACAGACAAGTGTATTAGAAGTGGCGACTGTTTTGAATCAACAATATGAAAAGAATGTTGAATTAATTATTTCAGGAAACTTCAGGTTGGGTGATATCAGGCATAATTTTGCCGATTTAACCAAAATAAAAAATTTATTAGGCTTTACTCCCGGGTATAGCTTTAATGATGGCGCGACCCTGTTTTCGCAGTGGGTAAAAGAACAAAAAGTGGAACAGGATAGATTTAGTAAATCTATTGAGGAAATGGAAGCAAAAGGATTATTTAAATGACAAAGAAGAAGTTTGTTTTTTTTTCAGTAAATGATTTTGTAAAAGAAGGCGGAGGAACCATTCGGATGCTGGGTATTATGAATGAACTGGCAGAAAAAGGTCACCCTGTCACTTTTATATCTAATACTACCCGATTTGAGCTGTTTCACCCTTCTATTAAACATATCCAGATAAATTTTCCTATCAGTCCTAAAGTGAAGCGAAAAATGCAAAGTATCATTGGCTTTGCATCGCCATTTCTTCTTGAACTGGTTATTCCGGCCTCTTTTTCAGCGGCTAAAATATTTATTTGTACCTTATAAAAACTCCACTGTTTATTTTTTTGAATACCTGGACAATTCAATTGGGTATTGGCTTATACCGGAATGGTCTCATTGCCGGTTACATAAATGACTTGCATGGGGCTGCAGTATTGGAATTTGATTATCAGTATCGCACAGAGCGTTCCGGGAAAAAAAAAATTGAACTATATTTTAAGTATCTCGGGAGCAAAATTTCTAGACAAGAAGGTATTTAAAAATGCTCAAGCCTTAATCTATGCAAGTAAGGCAATGCGAAACTACTATTGGAAGTCTATTCCTTCTACCAGGTATAAGAAAAGCTATATTTTGCCTTATGTGCTTGATAAATCGCAATTAGATACCTGCGTCGATTATAGTCTTCACCAAAGTTTAAAGCAAAAATTTGAAATAAGCGAAACCGATAAAGTGATTTTATTTGCCGGAGTATTTAAAAAGACTGGCGGCGTCCCCGATCTTATTAAAGCAGTTTCGGTGTTAAATAATAAGAATATTAAATTGTTTTTAATTGGAGATGGGCCAACCTATACAGAATGTGAGGAAATAATAAAGACCCAAGGCTTGATAATATTTATTTAGTGGGAAGGGTACCCTATAAAGATTTGAGAACCTACCAGAGTATCGCAAATGTAATTGTATGTCCTGATAGGGATAACGTTTATTCCCAGCTCATCGTGCATGTTAAGTATTTGGATGCGCTTATATCGGGAAAAATTGTTATTAATGGCGCCTTTGAAAGTGTAAAAGAAATCAATGAGGAAGAAAAGCTTTCACTCCTTTATATTCCTTCCAATGTTGAATCCTTAGCTAAAACTATTTTTCGGGCCTTAGAAAATGAAACTTACCTGTTAGAAAAATATCAGAAGAATGTTCAGTATGTAAGGCATCATTTGACCTATAACACGGTAATAAGTGTGTTACTTAAAGAAAATAATGATAACCCGAACATTGGTCAAAGTATAAAGTTAGTTAACTAGTTTCCCGCCGGTTGTTAAGAAAGAGTCTGATACAGAAAATGTAACAAGTTGGGAAAATTTACTGCATTTTATTTATTTCAATTAATAGGGAAGTTGATTTGGCGCCGGAGGTACTTCCCATCGCATAGAAGTCCTTTTTTTTACCTGCGGTTTATTTTTTTGAGTCAGGCTATTTAAAATCACCAGGCTTGCCATAAAAAAGGGAATACAGGGAGCTTTATAACGAACCAGGGCGCCAAAGTTATAAGTGGTAAAGCCTACCGCGAATCCGAAGATCAGAGCGAAGGTGAGACAAAACACAACCTCCCTGGACCTGATAATATTTGAAAAGAATTTTCTTATTCCAGTTCTCCATAAGATACTTAGTGTAAACAGTAATATAAAAGTGCTTTCCAATGCTGATAGCAGCATGACTGGATTACGTACTTCCCAGATGTAAGGTCGAAAAAAGGTTACGTTTATTGCAAGCGGTACTTTACTTAAAATGTTTATAGGGCTATTAAAATTGATTTCGCCCAGTGTATAAGCGGATCCTGTTCGGTTTTCACTACCTCGTCCGGCTATAGAAGTTCGAAAATGGTAGCTTTGGTAAACCTGGGCAGTTTCTACTATGTTTTCAAGGGAATATCGCTCCAGAGATTCCCCGATTTTCCGCATGGATAATAAAGTTATACCAACGATCAAAACTGCTAATAAAGGCATCATCAATGCTCTAACAGCCGGGCTTTTAATCTTCGATTTTACCGTTGATAAAACATAAACGCCAAGTGCTACAAGTAAAGCAAGAGCAATGTAAGCCTTTAATATAATGATGACATAAAAGCCGGTAATAACCATTATTGCCGAGAATATTTTTTTCCTGTTGTAAAGGAAAATATTTTGAATGTAATACACAATGACGCCAACAAATAACATGCATATGCTATCTTTCATAATGCCCGCACTCCAAAATGCCACTCCCGGAATAAATAGGATGGCGAGTGCTAACTGCTTATTTAGATGTGGAAATTGCCCATAAAATGTTAGAAATATTAACCATACGCCAATGAAAGAAAGCAAAGAGAATAATAAGGTACAAGACCAAAAAGAGTTCATTGAAAAAAGGTTCACAAAACCAGCAAAACGCTGTGTAAATTGAGTAGCCTCTTTAGTTTCACCTGCAGTTACAAGCAATTTATCATCAAAAAATATCTCGAACCCCTGGCCCCTGTTAATTACATAGTTGTAAATATAAGTCGCACCATCATAGTAGTTAGTAGTATCGCCTCCCCCATAATAGTAAACGAAAACCCAGCCGAAGCCTAACCCACAAATCAGTTTGAGAGTGAGTCCCTTGATGAAATGACCCTTAATCGCTATAGGAAGCTTTTTTGAATAGGCATAGCCAAAGGCAAGTATTAATGAAAAATATATTACTATTAGGATTAAATCCAGCCCGGTTATTTGATATTTCATATTCTTGCATGCAAAAATAACGTTCCTAACTTATTTACGCGTTTTCAATAAAATAGCTAGCTTTCTTTGCGGTTAAAAAAGGGATAACAATAGTAAAAGCTATCGGGTCCCAATTATTTCAGAAGATTTTTTGTTTCCATTAGTTCAACTTTAATCATGACACGCATAATCCGCATTTTAAATCGTCTCGCTGTTGGTGGTCCATTGCTAAATGCAAGTTACCTGACCAAATACATGTCACCGGAATTTGAAACCATGCTGGTAGTGGGTGAGCGGGAGGGTCATGAAAAAGATGCCAGCTTTGTTACAGATAGCCTGGGCATAAAACCTGTTTATATTCCGGAAATGGGCCGTTCGGTTGATCTCAGAAAAGATTTAATGGCGTATAAAAAGTTAAAGAAGCTGATCGCAGATTTTAAACCCGATATCCTTCATTCCCATTCAGCCAAACCTGGCGCCATTGGTCGCATGGCTGCGGATTCCTTAAACGTGCCAGTGATCGTTCATACCTATCATGGCCATGTATTTCATTCCTATTTTCATCCGCTTAAAACAAAAGTTTTTATAAACATAGAACGGAGACTCGGGCGGAAAACAGATGCCATAGTTGCCATCAGTGAACAGCAAAAAAAAGAATTGACGGTTGATTTTAAAATTGCTCCCCCCCACAAATTCCGGGTTATTCCCTTAGGGCTCGATTTGGATAAGTTCAAAATAAACAGGGACGAAAAGAGAAAAGAATTTCGTTCTTCCTTCAATATTCCCGATGATGTTATAGTATTGACCATAACAGGCCGGCTGGTTCCGATTAAAAACCAGGTCCTTTTTCTGGAAGGTATAAAATACCTTTTGCAAAATTCCCGGCAGAAGATAAAAGCATTTATAGTTGGTGATGGAGAAACAAGAAAGCTTTTAGAAGCAAAAGCAAGAGTATTTGGGAATTGAATTTACCACAGAAAAGGACACTGTCCATAACCAGCCCCTGGTATTTACTTCATGGCGCAGCGACATAGATTATATTAATGCAGGTTCTGATATTATTGTTCTTACTTCCTTTAATGAAGGCACCCCGGTCAGCCTTATTGAAGCACAGGCTGCTTCAAAGCCTGTAGTTTCTACCCGTGTTGGGGGGATTGAAGACGTTGTGAAAGAAAATGAAAGCGGACTTTTATCAGATATAAATGATACTATTACATTTTGTAGTCATCTGTTACGTTTAACAGAAGACAGAGAGCTGCGCTGTCAATTCGGAAGAGCCGGTGAGCAATTTGTAACCGGCAGGTTTAGCTATCAAAGACTGGTTACTGATATGGCAGCATTGTATAATGAGTTATTAACTGCGAAAGCGAATGTTTAAATTTTTTTCAAGGTCACGTTCAAAAGGCGAAAAATTCGATTACTCTGTTTTGAAAACGGATATGCATTCGCATTTACTGCCCGGTATAGACGATGGCGCCAAAGACCTGGAGACTTCCCTTCAACTTATCCGGGGGTTGAAAGAACTGGGATACCAAAAACTCATCACCACTCCTCATATTATCTGGGATATTTATCGGAATACGCCTGATATTATCAATGATAAACTGGACCAACTGCGAAAAGCGGTAAAAGAAGAAGCAATTAATGTAGAAATTTATGCCGCTGCTGAATATTTCCTTGACGAACATGTGGAGGAACTTTTAAAAAGAAAACAACCTCTTTTAACGATTAGCGGCAACAAGGTATTAACTGAATTTTCAATGGCATTTCCTTCGCTGAATACCAAGGATATCCTTTTTGAGATGGAAATGCAGGGTTACCAACCCATTATTGCTCATCCCGAGCGATATATATACCTGCAACAGAACAAAGAATTTTACAGGGAACTGAAGGATATGGGTTGCTTGTTTCAGCTCAATATCCTGGCTTTAAGCGGGCACTATGGCCGGTCAGTGAAAGATCTGGCCGAATATCTTCTCAAAAACGGTTTTTATGATCTCATAGGAACTGACCTCCATCATTCCAATCACCTGGAATTTCTTCAGCATGTCGAAATGACGGCGCCTCTAAAAAAAGCAATTGAATCCGGGCAGATAACCAACCTTGCTTTGTAGCAAAATGGCCTGATTTCTATCTGGTAAGCTTTTTGATTAAATACTAAAGTGTTCATAATGTTATTCAATGGCAGAACATTGAATTGGCAGTGAATTACGGCTTTAGTAAATTTGAAAAAAGGAATCTATATGGCAACTACCGAATTTAATGACATGCTTGTGGATAACGCTGATTTCCTGAAACCATTTGCAGTAAACCTGACCAAAGACTCAGAAGCTGCCAATGATTTGTACCAGGAGACCTTGTTTAAAGCCCTGGCTAATCACGATAAATACAATGCTGGTACAAATATCAAAGCATGGTTATTTACCATCATGCGCAATATTTTTATCAATGATTACCGGCGCAAAGCCAAACAAAAAACAGTTTTTGACAGCTCTGGTAATGATTACCTGATCAACCTGAACCAGGCTACCGTTAATAATGCAGCCGAAAGCAGCTTACGGATGAAGGAAATAAATGAAGCGATTCATCAATTACCTGAGATCTTTAAAGTTCCTTTTCGTCTATATTTTGATGGATATAAATACCAGGAAATAGCTGATTTGCTAATTGAGCCTTTGGGAACAGTAAAAAGCAGGATACATTTTGCACGCAAACTTTTAAAGGAACGACTTACAAGGTATTGATTCCAATCCCGAACAAATTTGCCGGCCGGCTGTAATAGTTATCAACGAATAACTTTACAGTTAGCCGGCTTTTTTATTTTTGTAAAAAGAATCTTTTTAAACCCCGGAAAGAAAATACATGGAACAACAGGTCATTTTAGTGAATGAAAAAGATGAAATAACGGGCACGGCCGGGAAACTGGAAGTCCATCAAAAAGGCTTACTCCACAGGGCATTTAGTGTTTTTGTGTTTAATAAAAAGGGAGAAATGCTTTTGCAGCAACGGGCTCTTGATAAATATCACAGTGCCGGTTTATGGACAAATGCCTGCTGCAGCCATCCGCAGCCAGGAGAGGAAATAAAAAATGCTGCTACACGGAGATTGAAAGAAGAAATGGGTTTTGAAACCGCTATCACTAAGAGTTTTGATTTTATTTATAAGTCAACTTTTGATAATGGATTAACAGAATACGAATTTGATCATGTATTTGTAGGGAATTATGAAGGTCCTGTGCCGTTTAATAAAGAAGAAGTAAAGGATATTTGCTTTAAATCAATGGAAGGAATCAGGGAGGAATTACAAACGGAACCTCAACATTATACAGCCTGGTTTCATCTGGCATTTCCCGAAATAGAAAGGAGAAGCCGGGGCGAAAAAAATTAATGGGCAAACCATGAACATTTTGTTATACATAATAGTATTGCTTACTACTTTCATCCTGATGGAAGGAATTACCTGGCTCACCCACCGGTATGTTATGCATGGATTTCTATGGTACTTACACAAAGATCACCACCAGGCAGAACCGGGATTTTTTGAAAAGAATGACACTTTCTTTATCATTTTCGCAGTGCCCAGTATTTTACTTATTGCATCCGGCACATATAACAACATATGGTGGATGCAATCAATCGGCTTTGGCATCATGGCCTATGGCCTTGCTTACTTTATCGTTCATGATGTGATCATTCATCAACGATTCAAATGGTTTACCCGCAGCAATAATAAATATGTAAGAGCCATCCGCTGGGCACATAAAATGCATCACAAACACCTGGACCGCCACAACGGGGAAAGCTTTGGGATGTTACTGGTGGCAAAAAAATACTGGGATAAAATTCGCAGGGATACTCATTTGATGGCGGGTAATAAAAAAGTTCAGTATGCTCCCGAATCCGAATAATGTTATATCACTTCTTTTCTAAACTGCATTAATTTGTCTTTTATCTTCTTTGCTTAAATCACAATCATACCATTATATTATCTGCGGTGCTGGTTGTGCCGGCCTTAGTTTGCTGATGCGGATGTTGAAAAGTGCACATTTCCGTGATAAACGAATTCTCTTAATTGACAAAGAAGAAAAAATAAGGAATGACCGTACCTGGTGTTTTTGGGAAAAAGAAAGCGGCTTTTTTGAAGATATTGTGTTCAGAAAATGGAGCAGTATATGTTTTTTGAGTGATTCCTTTTCCCGTGTAATGGATATCAGTCCTTATGATTATAAAATGATCAGGGGTATTGATTTTTATAACTCTTGCTTCCGGGAAATAGAAAAGCATAAAAATGTAGAGGTTGTTTATGGCCAGCTACAAAGCTGGGAAACAGACAAAGAAAGGCTGACTCTTACAATAGATGAGAAAGAATATAGGTTAATCAATACAGGAACATACCTCTTTAACTCTATCTACAAGCCTTCTCCGCAAAAAAAGAAATCGATCAGGCTTCTCCAGCATTTTAAAGGATGGGTAATAGAAACTAAAGAGCCTGTATTTAAAACAGACAAGGCCACGATTATGGATTTCAGGGTTCACCAGGATCATGGAATGGCCTTTGCCTATGTTCTTCCTTTCAATAGCAATTCAGCCCTTGTGGAGTATACTTTATTTACAAAAGAGTTGCTACCGAAAGAACAATATGATGTGGAATTAAAGAATTATATCCAAACCTTTTTAAAGATCGATGATTATGAAATAAACGAGGAAGAATTCGGCGTAATTCCCATGACCAATGAAGAAGTAGATTTTGGTTCGGATGGATGGCAAATAGGTACGGCCGGAGGACAAACCAAAGCATCCAGTGGATATACCTTCCAGTTTATTCAAAAACAATCTCAACAGATAGTGGAGTATTTGATCAGTGGGAAATCCTTGCTGGCTATGCCACGCACTGCAAAGCGATTTGGTTTTTATGATCATACACTTTTGGATATTCTTTATAATAATACATTACCAGGTAAAGAGATATTTGAACAGTTATTTAAAAAAAACAAACCACAGCAGGTGCTGAGGTTTTTGGATAATGAAAGTTCTTTATTTGACGAATTAAAAATTATTTCTTCCTTACCAACCTGGCCTTTTTTAAAGGCAGCCTTACGCCAGTTGTAAGACCGGGCTATGTTTAAAAAAGAATATCAATCCGCGTAATTTTTATGAGGTTAAAATTTTAATTAAAGCTCATCCTCATTTTCAACCTTATCAGCATTGTTCGGTTTATGAATCATTTCCTTAAATTCCACTTGCTGCGGAAAATCTTATATTTAGTCCATTAATTGTTTTATGACAGAAAAAGAATTTCTGCAACTTAAAGCGGCGATACTTACTATGTTGGGGGAAAGATTGGATCCGCGGTTAACTTATCATAGCCTGGAACACACGGAGGATGTATTGAAACAAGTGGAGCGAATTGCAACAGCCGAAAATCTTAGAGATAACAGGTTATTGCTTTTACTGAAGGTGGCCGCCATTTTTCACGATAGCGGGTTTCTTCGGACTTATAGCGGGCACGAAGCGGAATCTTGCCTGATATTAATTGAGATGATTGATCCGGATATTTTGAAGGTTTCAGAAATTGAATTAATTAAGGGGATGATAATGGCAACTAAAATTCCGCAGTTGCCTGTCACCTTACCGGAGATGATCATTTGTGACGCTGACCTCGATTATCTTGGCAGAGATGATTTTGAAAGGATAAGTAATTTGCTGAAAGATGAATTCCTGGCGTTCAATGTTATAAAAAATGAAAGAGAATGGAATGAATTACAGGTTAAATTTTTTGAAAGCCACAAATATTTCACAGCCACATCTCAAAATAACCGGAGCCGGATAAAAATGAAACATCTGAATGAAATCAAAGATATTCTGATAGGGAATAAATTATCATAAATGATCTGGGTATGAGAGCTGGGAATTTCTGGTTAAAAATATTCAATGTTTACCCTAATGAATTTCAGGTAGTAAAAAAGTTATACCTGTTTCAATTTTTCCAGGGTGCCGGTATTGCCTTTTTTTTTACATCTGCCTTTGCTCAATTCCTGGAGAAATTTCCGATTTCTGAATTACCCTGGGTAATGATATCTTCTGCGATATTATTATGGGGCGCCGGGTTGCTATATACCAGGTGGGAGCATACTATAAAATTTGAAGGGTTCAATTTTGCTATAGTTCTTTTAATGGCAATAAGCGTTCTGATACTTTGGATTGCCAATTTGCAACTTACCCAAACCTGGTTCTTATATTTTTTATTGGCGTGGTTTAATGTTTTATATCTTTTAAATAATCTGCAATTCTGGGGAATAGCTGCTGTACTTTTTGATTTGCGTCAGAGTAAGAGATTGTTTGCCGTTATCAGTTCCGGGGATATACCTGCCAAATTTATTGGTTACACGCTGGCCACTTTAGTTGTGCCCTATACCGGGTCTCAAAACCTCTTACTTATTGGCGCCATTTTTATGCTGGCATCTCTTCCTCTTTTCAGGAGTATCCTGCGATCAGGCCACCTGGAAAAGCATCATAAAGCTCATAATGAAAATCACGGAAAGCCTGTTGGTAAAGCCATCAGGAAAATGGTTGATAATATAGTATCCAATACTTATGTCAGGCGAATAGCATTTATATCTCTCTTAACTTCCATTTGTATTCTCATCATTAACTACGGATTTTACGGGGAAGTAAGAAAAGCATATCATAATGATATTGAGCTCGCAAAATTTATCGGTCTTTTTTCCGGGGGATTGCGCATTATTGCATTTTTCACCAAAATGATATTTACAAGCCGGCTTACGGCTTCTTTGGGTATAAAGCAAACCTTGCTTATTACGCCGCTTGGCATGGTCATATTAATTGCTATTATCGTTTCATTGAGTAGTGGGTTTACTCCCGGAGAAAAACTTATATTTTATCTTTTTGGAGTATCCTCCATGCTGGTAGATGTATTACGCACTTCTTTTAATTCGCCTGTATTATTAACGCTGATGCAGCCTTTGTCAACGCATGAAAGATTGCGGGCACATAATATTGTAAAAGGAATTATGGATCCTTTTGCATCCCTTTTAGCGGGTATTTTTTTGCTTACAATTTTTTATGTGCATGGCCGGGTTGACCTGATTTTTCTTTGTTATGTATTACTGATTTTAGGAAGTCTGTGGATTGGGGGAGTTATCCTGGTCAACAGGCAGTATATGACTATTCTTATTAAAACAATCGGTAGCCGTTATTTTAGCAGGGAAGAATTTGATCTGAACAACGAGGCTATTATACAGGAGCTAAATAAGAAAATGATGAAGGGTACTGACCTGGAAGTTATCAGCATATTGCGGATGCTTTCCAGCAAAATTGATCCCACCTCTGAATATCTTATTGCCAGGTTAATTCAGCATCCCTCAGACCCTGTAAAAATAGAGGCCCTCAAATTGATTAGTAGCCGGGAAATTGAAAATATAAAAGAAACCCTGCTCACCCTGTTGCATAGCGATGTAAATATGGATGTAAAATTCCAGGGGGTGAAGACCTTCTGTAAAATAGCAGACCAGGGATGGGATCTTGCTGAATGGCTTGATCACACCCAACCGGAAATACGGGAGGCTGCTATAACGGGTATGTTGGGTAACAAGGATAGGAATATAAAAAAGCGAGCCACGGATATGGTGAATAGTTTGGTTCATTCTGATGAAAGTAAAAATAGGCTCAGTGCTGTTTCTATTTTAAACGGGGTGAAAAATGAATATGATTTCAGCGAGCATGAATATTTGGTTAATGATCCCGATCCGCTGATTCGTGATCTTGCAATGAAAGCAATTGGAAGGGCTTCGCATCCAGCTACTATCACAGCATTATTTAACCATTTACCTGCCCGGGAAAAACAGGTGATTTCATCGCTTTATAAAGCAGGCGAAAACGCTATACCCGTTTTAAGGGATCAAATATCCGGTGATGAAATTCCTGAAATGGTGCAAGGCAAACTAATTGCCTTGCTGGGAAAGATAGGTGGTGAAAAGGCAATACAGGTTTTACTGGAGTTATTGAAAAAAAGGCCGGAACATACTTCCGTTATCATTAAAGCGCTTTACCGCTGCAGGTATTCTGCAACCGGTAAAGCACAAAAGATGCTTGAAACAATCGCAAAAAGATATATTGTTTATGGAGTTGAGTTATTGCACATGCAAATGGGTCTCTCAAAAAAAGATCCCCATTACTCAGTGCTTGAAAGTTCAATACACCAGGAAATAATTGAAATCCGCGAAATACTTTTAAGTCTTTTTGGATGTATGTACGACCGGAAAAAAATGAACCAGGTAAAATATGGTCTTAATGCTACCCGCAGGGAAAGTATTGCTAATGCTATGGAAATTATTGAATTAACAGTAAAAAAAGATATTGGCAGGCAATTTAATATCATGTTTGAAACCACAGGAATAGATCACCGTTGCGCCGCGCTGCGATCACTGTTCACGGGCAAACAATTTGGGCAGGTAGACCAAATCCTGGGAAGAATTCTTACCGAAAAGCCTATTTTATATTATGCGTGGACAAAAGCCTTTTCAATTTATATTTCAAAAAAATACGATCATCCCCTGGATGAGGGATTGTTCAAAAAATACATTCATTCCGACGTCGAACTATTAAGAGAAACTGCGTTATTTGCATTACCAAATCCAAAATCATAGTATATGGAATCAAACCCTTCAGACGGATTATTGCTGGTTGAAAAGGTTTTAATTCTTAAATCGCTGAGTATTTTTAAAGATACTCCCGAACATATTCTTGCCGACCTTGCCCCCCTGATGCAGGAGGAAGAATTTGATAAGGATACATTGATTTTCCCGGAAGGAGAAATCGGCGATTGTATGTATATCATTCACCAGGGGGAGGTCAGGATCCATAAGAATAATACCACCCTTGCCATACTGAAAGAAAAGGAGGTTTTTGGTGAACTTGCTTTGCTGGATGCGGAGGTCAGGTCGGCCAGCGCTACCACAAAAGCGGATTGTACTTTATTCAGAATAGAGCAGGAACCCTTTTACGAACTGCTTGAAAACCGTCCGGAAGTGGCGAGGGGTTTTATTAAAATTCTTTGCCAGCGATTACGGGCTCAGAATGAAAAATCTACTGGCTCTAAATAGTTTTCTTAGGGCACCTTCCTTTATTTTACTTATATAATTAAAGAAAATTTGTTCAGTTTGGTTGCCCCAAACAAGAACATGCAGCAATTCTGCAATGAATTAAATAGTCCTGGAAAATAGCCACCGCTGAGATTTCCATTGCATACTTATTACCTGTCTATACTTTTTTGTATAAATAGATTCGTATCTTTGTTGTCCTTTAAAAGAATTGACATATAAGCAAAATAGATGTTATGAATGAAGAGATGAATACGATTGAAAAAACAGTACTAAGTGATTATAAGTATGGCTTTTATACAGATATTGAGGCCGATGAAGCACCTATGGGATTAAATGAAGAGACCATCCGTTTTATCTCCGCCAAAAAAAATGAACCACAATGGATGCTGGAATGGCGCCTGAAGGCTTACCATCACTGGCTTAAGAATGGAAGAGCCTCAATGGGCCAATATCAGCTATCCGCCCATTAATTACCAGGATATCATTTATTATTCGGCTCCCAAGCAGAAAATTAACCCTAAAAGCCTTGATGAAATTGATCCTGAACTGAGAAGCACTTTTGAAAAATTAGGTATTTCCCTTGACGAGCAAAAGCGGCTTGACCGGGGTAGCAGTGGATGCTGTTATTGACAGCGTTTCTATAGGCACTACATTTAAAGAGCAGCTTGGCAGAACTGGGAATTATCTTTTGCTCCATGAGCGAAGCAGTTCAGGAACACCCAGACCTGATAAAGAAATATTTAGGGTCAGTTGTTCCGATTACAGATAATTATTTTGCCGCACTTAAATGCTGCAGTATTTAGTGATGGATCCTTTTGTTATATACCAAAAGGTGTTCGTTGCCCGATGGAATTGTCCACCTATTTCCGCATCAATGCAGAAAATACAGGTCAGTTTGAAAGAACCCTGATCGTAGCCGAAGAAGGAAGTTATGTAAGTTACCTTGAAGGCTGTACAGCACCAATGCGTGATGAAAATCAATTGCATGCAGCAGTAGTTGAATTGATAGCAATGGATAATGCAGAGATCAAATATTCAACCGTTCAAAACTGGTATCCCGGTGATAAAGATGGCAAAGGCGGTATTTATAATTTTGTAACCAAGCGGGGAATCTGCCAGGGCATAAATTCAAAAATATCCTGGACGCAGGTGGAAACAGGTTCTGCAATTACCTGGAAATATCCCAGTGTTATTTTGAAAGGAGATAACTCCGTAGGTGAATTTTATTCCATTGCCGTTACCAATCATCATCAGCAGGCTGATACAGGAACCAAGATGATGCATATCGGGAAAAATACAAAGAGCCGTATCGTATCAAAAGGTATTTCTGCTGGTGTCAGCAATAATAGCTACAGGGGACTGGTGAATGTTAGCAAAAAAGCAAGCAATGCCCGCAACTTTTCGCAATGCGATTCCCTGTTATTGGGTGATAAATGCGGCGCACATACTTTTCCCTACATTGAAGTAAAAAATAATACTGCTATAGTAGAACATGAAGCCACTACCTCCAAAATTGGTGAAGACCAGATATTTTATTGTAACCAAAGAGGAATTAATACCGAGACTGCGGTGGCTCTGATAGTTAATGGCTTTGCCAAAGAAGTGATGAACCAATTGCCGATGGAATTTGCAGTAGAAGCGCAAAAATTACTGGCAATAAGCCTTGAAGGCAGTGTAGGTTAATATGGATTATAGGAAATGATAGAAATTTAGATCAGGGTAACAGCTCAGACATTTGTGAATTAAATAAAAATAAAATATGTTATCGATCAAAAACTTACATGCAGGTATTGAAGGAAAAAAAATATTGAAAGGGATTAATCTTGAAATAAATCCCGGAGAAGTGCATGCGATCATGGGACCTAATGGTTCGGGAAAAAGTACACTGGCATCTGTATTAGCTGGCCGTAAAGAATTTGAGGTGATTGAAGGCACGGTTAATTTTTTGGGCAAAGACCTGCTGGATCTTTCGCCGGAAGCCAGGGCAGGTGAAGGCTTGTTTCTCGCTTTTCAATACCCAATTGAAATTCCAGGTTTAAGTACTACCAATTTTATAAAGACAGCGGTAAATGAAGTGCGTAAATACCGGGGACAAGAACCACTTGATGCCGTATCCTTTCTGAAAATGATGAAAGAAAAAATGGCTTTGATGAATATTGAACAATCATTGCTAAGCCGTTCACTGAATGAAGGATTTTCAGGCGGAGAGAAAAAGCGGAATGAAATTTTCCAGATGGCCATGCTCAACCAAAACTGGCAATACTCGATGAAACCGATTCCGGACTGGATATTGATGCTATTCGTATGGTGGCAGATGGTGTTAACAAATTAAGTACAAAAGATAATGCCGTTTTGGTGGTCACCCATTACCAGCGTTTACTGGATTATATCATTCCCGATTTTGTGCATGTTTTATACAATGGACGGATTGTAAAATCAGGTCCAAAAGAACTGGCACTGGAACTGGAGGAAAAAGGATATGATTTTATTAAAAATGAAGTAAACGCTATTGAAGAAGTATAAGTTGTAATAATCAATACTAAAGAATTACAAAACGAATGGACACATTAGAATATTTTAAGGAACGATTTGAAAAAGTTCAGGCAGAGAGTGCCGGTAGCGGACTTGCAAGAATAAGCCAAAAGGCATTTAATGCTTTTAATAAACTGGGTATTCCGGCTACACGCAACGAAGAATGGAAATATACCCGTATCAATAGTTTGTTTAATAAGGATTATGACTTTCCGCTGAGTCTGAATTCTTCAATAACAAAAAAGGATTTAGAATTGGTTCGTTTACCGGGCAGTGAACAGGCTAATGAATTGTTTTTTATTAATGGTAAATATTCTTCATCCCTTTCCAATATTCAATCGACAAAGGAGTTGATCGTGATGCCTCTTGAAGAGGCTGTAAAGAGTGAATATAAAGCAATTGTTAGCGAGCATTTGGGCCGCAGCAGTAATTCCATTAAGGATGGTATTAATGCACTGAATACGGCCTTTTTGCAGGGAGGGGTCTTTATTTATATAAAAGAAAACCAAATAACAAAACACCCGGTTTATATTTATAATATTACTGATGCCAGTTCATCTAATATTTTCTCGCAGCCACGCAGCCTGGTTTATGTCGGAGTTAATGCCCAGGTACAAATAGTGCAGACATTTGCAGCCATCGGGTCATCTGATAGCTTTACCAATGAAGTAATGGAAATAGTAGTAGAAAAGGATGCAAGACTGGAATATTATAAAATTCAAAATGAAGCTAGCCAAAATAGCAATGTCAGTACAACACATATTCATCAAATAGGGAAAAGCTATACCCATACGGTCACCATTTCATTAGATGGAGGCATCGTTCGTAATAACCTGAATATGATTTTGGATGCTGAATTTTGCGAGTCGCACCTGTATGGTTTATATTTTCAGGAGGGACAAAGCCATATCGATAACCATACCGTGGTGGATAATGTAAAACCCAATTGTTTCAGCAACCAATTGTATAAGGGTATCATGGATGGAAATGCAACAGGCGTTTTTAATGGAAAAATATTTGTGCAACGCGACGCACAAAAAACGAATGCCTACCAGTCAAATAAAAATATTCTTTTGTCTGACCTGGCTTCGGTGAATACAAAACCACAATTAGAGATTTTGGCAGATGATGTAAAATGTTCCCATGGTTGCACAGTAGGACGATTGGACGATGAAGGTTTATTTTATTTACAATCCCGTGGCATCACGGAGAAAAATGCCAAATCATTATTGCTTCATGCTTATGCTGATGACATATTGGATAAAATTAACCTTCCGGTCATTCGTAATTATATTGACAAACTGATTTCTGAACGTTTAGACTTTGACAGGTCATGATAGAAACTGCAACTATACAAAAAGGGATTGATGTAAATGCGATCCGCAAAAAATTTCCAATACTGAACCGGGAAGTTAAAGGAAAGCCTTTGGTTTATTTTGACAATGCAGCAACTTCACAAAAACCACAGATGGTCATTGATGCACTTGTTGATTATTATTCCGGCTATAATGCAAATATCCACCGGGGCATACATACGCTTGCCGAAGAAGCAACAGCCGCATTTGAAGCCACCCGCGATGCAGTGAAACAATTCATCAATGCGAAATACAGGGAAGAAATCATTTTTACCCGGGGGGCAACAGAAGGAATTAACCTTGTAGCTTCTACCTGGGGAAGGCAAAATCTTAAGAAAGGTGATGAAGTGATCATTTCTACAATGGAGCACCATTCTAATATTGTTCCCTGGCAAATTGTATGTGAAGAAAAAGGCGCCTTATTAAAAATTATTCCTATTGACAGTGACGGAGCATTAATTTTTGATGAGTATAAAAAATTACTGAGCAACAAAACAAAATTGGTGTCAGTGGTACATGCCTCCAATGCACTTGGAATCATTAATCCCGTAGAAGAGATAATTATTTCGGCTCATGAGGCGGGAGCTATAGTTTTGATTGACGGAGCCCAATCAACTGTGCATCTGGATATCGATGTGCAGGAAATGGATTGCGATTTTTTTGTATTCTCGGGTCATAAATTATATGGTCCTACCGGTACAGGCGTTTTATATGGGAAAAAGAGCCTGTTGGAATCCATGCCTGTTTTTCAGGGAGGTGGTGAAATGATAAAAGAAGTGGCATTTACAAAAACCACTTATAATGAACTGCCGTATAAATATGAAGCAGGCACACCAAATATCGCCGACATTATAGCTCTGAAAGCCGCCCTTGATTTTATCAATCAAACGGGTAAAGAAAATATTCGCCGGCATGAAGAAGAATTACTACAATATGCAACGGCTGAATTAGAGCAATTGCCCGGGTTAAGAATTATTGGAAAAGCTAAAGAGAAGGTTAGTGTTGTTTCTTTTGTGATTGAGAATATTCATTCACAGGATATAGGCATTTTACTCGACAACCAGGGCATTGCTGTAAGAACAGGACATCATTGTACCCAACCCCTGATGGATTGTTTTGGTATAGCAGGAACTTCCAGGGCTTCATTTGCGGTATATAATACTAAAGAAGAAATAGACAAGCTGGTGGCAGGGTTAAAAAAGATAATTAAAATGTTAGCCTGATTTAATGAATGATTTAGAAAACATAAAAGAAAAAGAGAAAGAAATAGTGGATGAGTTTGCCCTTTTTGATTCATGGGATGATAAATATGAATACATTATTGACCTGGGCAAAAAATTGCCTCCGCTGGAAGATGAGTATAAAAAAGATATAAATAAAGTGAAAGGTTGCCAGTCAACCGTATGGCTAGTGGCAGAATACAAAGACGGAAAGATTTATTATAAAGCTGAAAGCGATGCGGTGATAGTAAAAGGATTAATCAGCATGCTGATCCGGGTATTATCAGGTCATGATCCCGAAGATATTATTAATGCCAGTCTCGATTTTATAAATGAAATCGGGATGACATCGCACCTGGCTCAGACAAGATCGAATGGATTACTGGCAATGGTAAAACAAATGAAAAATTTTGCACTGGCTTTTAAACTTCGCAAAGCATCCGGCGAAAAAAACGCAGAAAAAGCTTAAGTTATGGATACAGAAACGCTGAAACAAAAAGCAATTGAATGCTTGCATACCATATTTGATCCGGAAATTCCGGTTAATATTTATGAGCTGGGCCTGATCTATGAAGTAACTGTTTTACCGGTTAATAATTTACAGGTGGTTATGACGCTTACTTCTCCAGGCTGTCCGGCTGCTCAAACTTTGCCCGTGGAAGTGGATCAGAAATTACGCCAGATAGAAGGTGTAAATGATGTGCATGTGGCATTGACCTGGAAGCCCACCTGGAATAAAAGTATGATGTCTGAAGCGGCACAACTGGAATTAGGAATGATGTAATATTTGAAGAAGTGAAATGTGAAATTAATAATTGAACAACAGGAACAAATAACTTAGATAGCAATATAAATTAATACATGAAGATTACCGCACAGGAAGAATATGGCTTACGGATACTGATACGCATTGCCGGCTGTAAGGACGCGGAAGGTATGAGCATTCCCCAATTAAGTGAAGCGGAAGGAATAAGTGATCATTATGTAGCAAAGCTTACACGCATTCTGCGAATGGAAGGATTTATAAATAGTACGCCGGGTTATAAAGGTGGGTACGTATTAGCAAGGGAATCGGGGAAAATAAATATTAACGAGGTTCTGAAAGCATTGGGCGGGGCCTTATTTAATAATAAATTTTGTGGCGTTCATTCCGGCAATATGAAACTCTGCACCAACTCCGTTGATTGTTCTGCACGTTCCCTCTGGCAAATGATCCAATACAGCGTAGACCAGTTGTTAGATAAAATTTCTCTTCACGATTTAGTGAATTCAGAAAAGGAATCGGAAAAAATATTAAAACAATTACTCGAACGTGATTGATAATCTCATTTCAAAAGGCGGATCATAACTTTCCAGCATAACTTTAAGCCCCTCGTCATTCTATTATAATCTTTCCTTTCTTATCCATTGGTATATCAGGCATTCAGGACAAGCCACAATCACGTATAAATTTATTCGTAAAAACTTTTTGAACCGAAGGATCAAGCAATTTCTTACGGCTGGCAATCCATTTATTTACGGCTGTTTCTCCATACATTTTACGAACCCTTGCAGCATCCAGTATATAATTCACTTTTCCCCAATGCAACGTATATGGTATATTCAATTCGTCGAGTCTGTCCCATATTTTTTTAAAGAAATTACGGCTCGATTTTGATTCTACTCCATCCATTTCCAGTACGCATGTTTTTGGAAATTTAGTAAATCCGAGTACCGCTGTTGTGCCCTTAACAAATCTCAAAGCAATAGCGCCGGCGAAGGAGGTTTTTTTATTGATCAGAACAATCTCTTCAATTACCCTGGATGCGTCTTTGGAATTTATAGCTATGGCAGCGCTGGCTGCTTTGCCACGAATAAGGGTATTGGTAAATATTTCTCCCATCGTTCCTTTAATGGCCACACCTTCGGGATAGGCTTGTGGTAGCAAGGATCCTACCAGCGGCGGAATTAATTTTTGTGTCAACCGCGGACCTATGGAATCCAGTATGGTTTGGATAACATCGAGGAGTTCATCTCCATATTGAAACTTAGCAGTACTGTTTATAGGTTTGGTATAGTTAGTGGTATGAGGAATTTTATAAATGGTTTTCATAAACACACCCTTTGCCGGATTCCCTGGTTCGAATTTATGCGGATTAACAAGAATTTCGAAATGATAAAGTTCTGCATCGGCTCCTGTTTCAGGCCGGGGAAGTAGGGATTGGATACCGGAAAAATCCTGGTTATTTATAGCAAGCTTGAGGTTTTCATTATAAGGGATTCCGGGAGTCATATGTTTTTCCAATAAATAAATGGGTTCCGTTTCTATCAGTAATCCATGGATAAATCCAAAACTTCCGAAGCTTACCACAGCAGAATTGAAAACATCGTCATTTGATATTAAATCAGCACCAAGCCAGTCAATAAATTTTTGAGATGCTACCGGGTTAGATGCTTTCTGAAGCCACACATGTTTATCCGGTCCCGTGATGATATGCATACCGATAATGGTATCATGTACCGCTCCCACTTTATAGGCTGCGCCATGAGTTCCTGTTGAAGTGGCTCCCGCTATCGTTTGCCCGTTACTTGCACCCGAAGCCCGCAGGCATTTCATCCAACCATTTTCTTCTTCCAGCTCCTTATGCAGTTGTTGAATATCAATTCCACATTGTGTAAATACCAGGTTCTCTGATTTTTTCCCACTCGCCAGGTATGCCGGGTCTATAAAACTATCCTGCACTTTATAAAAATCCCGTAGTTCAAGCGTATCAACTATTCCATCAGCCATGGCAACCTCAGTAAACGACCAACCGGCACCTATGGCCCGGAGACTTATATTATTATCTATGGCATGCCTGATCAGCCATTGAAAATTTTTGGTAGTGGCACGATAATTTTTTTCATGTTCAGAAAATGGAAAAGGCAATCTCATATTAAAACAAGCGCCTGGTTTAAATTTCACTTTAAAATTCTGATGCCGGTTTGTGTATTCAGGCAAATGCAATGCTGTAATACCATCAGGAAGTGCCATGGGAAAAAGATTTAATAGTCAAATAATCAACGGGGTTCACCTAAAACTCCGGGTGTAGGATTATAGGGTGCGCAACACCAGGTAACCGTTTGAGGTATAACAATGCCCAGCGTCAGTACGCCTACCAGCATTTGTCCAAACTTAGTTTTTATTTCTACTTTGTTCAGGTGGTTAAACCTGTCATCACAACCGGGCTTGATGTCACTTGCTTGTTTTAAACCCCAGAAATAATGTATAACCGTAGTGTCCCGAATGGTGTTGGTGGCACCTGCACATTGAGTGCTGGTGATAACACGGGTGGTGGCGGTGCATTGCACGAAAACAAGAACAATGATGGGGAGCATTGTTATACGAATAGATGATTTATATTCTCGCATATTAAATGTTTTGGTCCAAGAATATTTGTGTTGCTATTTCAAAGAGAAAACGAAAACGCTAAGGGAAGGTAAATGTTTTTTAGATAATCTATATAATGCTCTTTTTTAAGATGCCAGGATGAAGAGCCTGAAATTATGTTTTTCAAATATATCCGGAGAATATTTTTGTGATATTAATTGTATCCTGAATTAAGAAACATTATATTTTTCTTGCCTGAACTAAAAGGAACTGTAGAGAAAAATAAGCCCTGGAACGGAATGAAAATTTATGACACAATAAAAAATGAAAAGCCAGGCAATAGATTTATGCGTGGCTTTACGATTAAAATTTTGGAAGTAGCCTCGCCGCGAATCGAACGCGGATCTAGGGCTTCGGAGACCCTTATACTATCCATTGTACTACGAGGCCATTGTTCTCCCGGTATTAATCAGCTGCTATATTAATCCGGGTGCATTGGTTGCAAATATTTTTACTGCAATGGCGAGCAATATTACGCCAAAAAATTTTCTTACCGCAATCAAACCCACAGGTCCTAAAAGCCTGGCAATTGCCCCTAGTGATTTTAAAACAATGAAAACAATTACCAGGTTTACTAAAATGGCAATTAATAAACTGGTTTCGCCATAATTGGCCTTTAAAGACATGATGGTTGTTAAAGTGCCCGACCCGGCAATCAGCGGAAAAGCAATAGGAACAACCGTTGCTGCCTTCACATCTTTTTCGCTTTTAAAAAACTCTAACCCCAACACCATTTCCAACCCCAGTATGAAAATGACGATAGAACCGCCTACAGCAAAAGAACGTACATCCAATCCTAATAATTTCAGAAGGCCTTCTCCTGCAAACAGAAATAAAATCATTAATCCTCCTGAAATAATAGTGGCTCTCACTTCACGTATACCACCCATTTTTTGTTTCAACAGAATCAGGATCGGTACAGAACCTATAATATCAATAACGGCAAAAAGAGTAAAAGTGACCGTAAACAATTCACTGAAGTTTATTTTCATAAAAGCAATTTCGCCAAAGGTAATATTTGGGTATTTAAGGGATTTGTATTAATGATGGGTCCTTATCACAAAATAAAGAATGAATAATGTAAATATTCATTTCCGATCAATAATGTCCTTTTTCTTTGTTAGTTCCTGCAGACAATCAAGGCAAAGGCAATCAATAATAATTTTGTTCAATAAAAGCTTTTACTTCTGTTGTTAATTCAATTCCATAACACTGGCATTGGGTAATATTTCCGGGGTTACATTCAAATGTTCTTTTTGCATAGCGGACAAGTTTTCGATTCCGGACAGGCCATTGTTTTTCGTGAATTTTCAGAATGAAAAAATAATTCCGCCGTAGCCATTAAACCCAAGTGTGCTGAATCCACTTATTTCCGTGTATTTGCTATGGGTAATATTTCTCAGATCTGTAAAGACTTTCAGCTTGCTTTTTATTATACTATATTCTGCATATACATCCCACAAAACATAATTGCTGAGTGAAGTATAAACTGTGGCAAAGCTGTTATTATCAAAATAAGCGTCTTTTCTTTTGCCTACGCTCATTAAATTGGAACTGATAAAAAAGTTTTTACTTAGCTGGCTTGCAAGATTGATTCCGAAACTTGATTTGGGCATCCTTAATAAATTATTATAAGTCGTGTCTTTTCCTGCACTCGCGGGTAGTTATTTTACCTGTAGTATAAGTATAAAAAGTCTTTAACGTCGTTGTCCGGCGTTATTTTATAACTGGCTTCCAGCTCCAGACCATGATCATTTTGCTGGTCCTGGTTTATATATCTGGAACGAAAATGTAACGGGATTGTAAAAAAAGAAAATTACATCATTCACGGAGCGGGTAAAGGCAACGGCTCTTCCGGTAAATTTTTTATTTGTTGAAAAATATTGCAGGCCTCCTTCCCCGGTAAGCCCATATTCCGGATCAGGCTCTTTATTTCCATATTCTGAAAAAAGTTGATAAAGGGAAGGTGTTCTGTATGCAGATGAAAAATTGGCAAACAATTTTATTTTTTTGTTTACCAAATAAGATGGGTTAAAGTTGAAAACAAAATGACCGCCATATTCGGAATGAAAATTTACCCTGCCACCCAATTCCAGATTAAAATCTGCTTTTGTGTTAAAGTTTAATAGCAGCATAAAGTCCCAGTTGATTTTGATTCAGGCTGTCATTTGCATATTTAGTTGCGTAAGGTCCAAAACTACTGATCGACAAATATTCCTGGTCTGATGCTGAAGAACGGTAATCAATTCCACCGGTTAATTTCAACCTGCAAACTTAACGGCACATGCAGGTATGCATCAAGAAAATGCTCTGAACCTTTATAATTCGCCCTGGGAATAAATATCATACCCATTCCTGCTTTTAGGGAATCATCGGTGTAAATCCGGTTTATCTTGTTATAACTGTAAAGAGTACATTCAGCTTTGAATTTTCCGAAGATAAATTCATTTCTTAATCCCGCCTGCCAGCTTTTTTGTGAAAAGTATAATCCAGTTCATCGGTGAAATGCCCCCTGGTCTATATCACCCTTTATATTGCCATATCGAAAAAAAGGCTGGATATAAATAGCAGCTGCTGGTCTGATACCTACACCCAGTCTGAAAAGAATGTTGCTGAAATTTATCCTTGTCCGGTAACAGGAAAAGTATTATTGTTGATGGCTTCATTGATTCCCTTTGTATTATGACAGGAATAGGAAGCATTGTAATCCACAATTCCTTTTTTACCATTAATGCCTGCATTTGCCCCGAGCTGTTTCATTACTTCCATAGCTTAGCCTTGCATTGCCTGCAACGGATTCTTTCTGTTGTTTTTCTGGTGATAATATTGATAACGCCATGCAATCGCATCACTGCCATATAAAGTAGACTGGCTGCCTTTTAGAATTTCTATTCTTTCGATATTACTGACGGCCAGATTCCGGATATCGAAATTGCCGCCAATGCCTGACGGATCATATACCGGTATACCGTCAATGGTAATCAATGTATGGGATACATAACCGCCCCGCAGGTATAAACTTTTGTCTTTTCCGGCATTACTGTTGGCGCCGCTGATAAATAGGCCGGCCTGTTCGGTCAATAATTGCGAAAGATCCTTACCCCCGCTTTTCTCTAATTGGTCCCTGGTTGATTACGGTAATGACTTTACCGGTAAGTGATGTTTTGTTGGGATACTTGTTGGCAGTGAGAATAACTTCATCCAATAAAGAGATTGTGCTGTCTTCGAACGGAATTTGTTGTGCCTGTAGCAGACTGCTGATCATAACAGCAGCCACTACAAAAAATTTCCTTTTCATTTTTTGAAAAAGTTTTTGTGTGACTGCTTCCGGAAATAGAGATAGAAATATAAACGTGCCTGCGACCTTTACACTTCATGCCTTTCACCCGAAAGCTGAATGTTGTTTGCTTGATATGGCAGGTCTTCTGGCTTAAAGCGCCATTGAACAGCCTTCCCTTTTTCAGTGGCTAAAGCTGAACAGTTCCGGCTCCCCTTAGGGCATGGGGCTTTTTACAGCTACGGGGATAGCTCCCGACTTTGACGGGATTCCCTTTACTCCCCCGGAGGCGGAGCCAAATCGCGCAAATGTGGGCGGGAAGTCTTTCTTTCAGACAGCTACGCAGGAATGAAATAGCGTTCCTGGTATGACGGTTTGCACTGCAGCGGCGGATTGCCCGTTTTAATAGCGTTACACCAAGAGGCGGAAGCAACCGAGATCGTCTGCCAAATCGCTCAAGGGACGGGTAAGCCTCGAAAATATTCCGAACTTCGTAATGCCAGCTGTATTGGCATTGTGCCACTGAACAGGTATTGGAGAAATTCGGAAAAATTCAAAAGGTTCACCGCGACCATCGGCATTAGGTTCATATCGAATTATGAAACCTGTCATAGCAATTTAATCGTTCGAAGTTAGGTTCGGGAAAAAGATCGGCAATGTCCTTAAAGATTGATTGTTCCGATTGCTGATCTAAGCAGGCTGATCCGTTTCACCTGTTTATGATTCTACAATAAAAGTTTGTCGGTACAAAGGGCCTGTTGGTCTATCATAATTGATGGCAGAAAAAATATTCAAGATTTTGCTCTTTAAATGAGTGAATATGGAACAGTCAGGAAAAAGGTTTTTGTAGCATTTCATGATAGAATCAATGAAAACTTGACAGAGGAAAAAGGGATCATAAAATAATAGGCAGAACGTTTTTTTGCTATCTTCAATCCATGACACCAAAAAACAAGCTGGGCCTTTTTGATCTCACTATGATCGTTGTTGGTTTAGTAATTGGAATGGGAATATTCAGAACCTCTTCCGATGCAGCTAATGCTGCCATTACTCCTTCTGTTTTTTTTGTTGCCTGGTTTGCCGGCGGTATCGTTGCCTTATGTGGTGCACTCACCTATGCTGAAATTGGTTCAAGATTCCCTGTCACCGGTGGATATTATAAAGTATTTGCTGAATGTTATCATCCGTCCATTGCATTTGCCATCAATTGTATCATCCTTATTTCAAATGCTGCATCCATGTCAGGAGTGGCGTTGATCGGGAGTGAATATATTTCACAGGTTATTTTTAAAACTACACCTGACAATACCACCCGTGCCCTGATAGCCATGATCCCGATCGTAGTTTTTTATTTCGTCAACCTACTGGGTTTGCGAATGAGTGCCACGGCTCAGAATATTTTCATGATCATTAAGATCGGGATGCTGGTATTGCTGATTAGTTCTATTTTTTTTATTACCAGGTGATGCCAACGCAGCAGTAGCAGTAGGAGCGATAAGAGAATTTACCACGATGGATTATATTAAATCATTTGGGATTGCGCTTATTGCTGTTTCTTTTACCTACGGTGGTTACCAGCAAACGATCAATTTTGGTGAAGAAATTCACCAGCCGAGAAAGACAATTCCAAATGGAATATTCATCGGGATCCTTATCATCATTTCTCTTTACCTGGCTGTCAGTTATGCTTATTATAATGCCATTGGATTTGAAGAATTGAAAACTTCGCGGGGTATTGCTTCCATTGTTGTAGAAAAAATGTTTGGACCAACCGGCAGAACTATTGCATCCATTTTGCTTTTTATTGCTGTACTGGCCTATGTAAATGTTTTGCTATTAAGCAATCCCCGGGTGATGTATGCCATGAGTAAGGATAGAATCTTGCCTACATCCTTTCAAAAGAAAGACGAAAAAAAGGATGTACTGACGGTAAGTCTGACCGTATTTGCTGCGATGGGAATAATTGTATTGTTTTTTGCAAAAGAGTTTGACCAAATACTGGGCTTCACTATTTTCCTCGATTCTATTGGAATGGCTACCTCGGCAGCTACCATTTTTATTTTGCGAAAAAGAACAAAGCACCTGGATGGTACAGGTATTTATAAAATGAAACTTTATCCATTGCTTCCGCTCATTTTTATTGCGGCCTATATTTTTGTAGGCATTTCCATTGCATTTAATACGCCGGAGCTTGGCTTTAATAGCGACGGGAGTATTTGTCGCTTTTCTTGATAATTTATTTTTTAGTCACCAGACTGAAAAAAAGTAACCATGTCTCTTAGTGATGATCTCTCCTATATATTAAATGAACTGGGTGAAGAACGAGAAAATTATTTCAATGCCGTATCACCACCCATAATTCAAACCAGCAATTTTACTTTTAAAAAAGTAGAGGATCTTCACCGTGCTTTTGAAGATGAAATGAGCGGTTATTTATACAGCCGCGGATTGAACCCCACAGTGGAAATTTTAAGGAAAAAACTGGCGGCCCTGGATGGTGCAGAGGATTGTTTGGTTTTTAATAGCGGAGCTGCCGCCATTTTTGCAGGTATTCTGGCCAATGTAAAAGCAGGTGATCATATTGTCTCAGTAAAATCTCCCTATACCTGGGCTCAAAGAATGTTTGATGTGGTGTTGCCGCGGTTTAGTATATCCACGTCCTATATTGATGGAACAAAATTGGAGAATTGGGAGCAAGCAACACAGGACAATACAACTTTTTATTATTTGGAATCTCCGAATAGCTGGTTTTTTGCTTTGCAGGATATCAGGGCAGTGGCTTCGCTGGCAAAAACCAAAGGCATTACCACTTTAATTGATAATAGTTATTGTACGCCACTTCACCAGGAAGTTATAGAGATGGGAATTGACCTTGCCATGCAAACGGCTACCAAATATATTGGCGGCCATAGCGATACACTAGGCGGTGTTCTTTGTGGTTCACAGGAAATGATCAGGAAAATTTTTGACAGTGAATATTTAAATATTGGAAGCGGTATTCAGCCATTTAATGCCTGGCTTTTGATAAGAGGACTACGCACTTTACCCATCCGGCTTGATCGGATCAACCGCTCAACCACAGAATTGCTTAAATATTTAAAAGGACATGCAAAAATAGAAAGTGTACTTTTCCCTTTTGATCCATCATTTCCTCAATATGAATTGGCCAGAAAGCAGATGAAAAATGCAGGAGGATTGATCACATTTATTCTGAAAACAAAGAGAAGGGAAGATATCGTTCGTTTTTGTGAATCACTTAATCACTTTATGATGGCTGTCAGCTGGGGAGGCCATGAATCCTTAATCCTTCCAAAATGTGCCGGTTTTCCTGTTTCGGCATTCGATGGAGAGGATCCCGAACATCGCTCAGTTCGAATGTATGTTGGCTTAGAGGAGCCGGCTTATCTTGATTGCCGACCTGGAGCAGGCTTTAGAAAAGATAATTTAAGGCAATATTTTACTCCCGTTTATCAAAAATCAGTCTTCCCGGAAATGATTTCATTTATTTTTGCCGGATGATGACCCGAAGTTTAAAGTTGGTCTTATGCCTGTTCACCATCTTTGGTTCTTTTAATGGTTCTGTTTATGCACAAACAGGAGAAAAATGGAATATGCGCAAATGCGTGGAATATGCCATGGAAAATAATATCTCTGTTCGGCAGGCAGACGTACAGGCCAGGATCGCAGCACTGACATATCAACAAGGGCTGCTTTCACAATATCCATCTTTGAATATTCAAAACAGCGCCGGCTACCAATTTGGACGTTCTATTGATCCATCTACCAACCAATTTACCAATGCTCAAATATTATTTGCAAATCATTCATTAAACGTGAATCTTGACCTTTTCAATTGGTTCAGAAAAAAAAATACTATTGCCGCTATACCGATTTCAGGCTGATGCTTCCAAGGAGGGTATACAGAAAGCAAAAGATGATATTGCATTAAATGTGGCCAATGCCTATCTTCAACTGGTATTAAATGCAGAGCAGATCAATATCAGTGATGTTCAGGTAAAGCAAAGCATTGAGCAGGTAGACAATGTAAAAAAGCAGGTTGATGCCGGGTCATTGCCTGAATTGAACCTGGCTGAAATGGAATCCCAACTCGCCAATGACAGCTCGACTTTAATTACAGCCAATGCGAATTATACGCTGTCGATTTTGCAATTAAAAGCTTTGCTGAATGTAGACGCTGACAAACCTTTTGAAGTAGAAATTCCCCCGGTAGAATCAATACCCGTTGAGTCCCTGGCAGATCTTGATCCTGCTGCGGTTTTTATGCTAGCTACCACCAATATGCCGCAGCAGAAAATAAATGAATTGAACCTGAAGGCGGCTATAAAAAATATTGCTGCGTCAAAAGGAAATATGTATCCATCTTTTGCCTTATTTGGAGGGTTAGATTCACGATATTCGGATGCACAAAAATTATTACCCAAGAATTTTGTGAACAGTATAATACCCATTGGTTTTGTTAATGTGGGTGGTACAGACTACCTGGTCAATTCACAAAGAGAGATTCCTACTGGGTTTACAAAAAACACTTATTTCCAGCAGGTGAATAATAACTTTAGCCAGTCAATCGGGTTGGGCATGTCTGTTCCTATTTTTAATGGAGGAATAGCAAGGACAAATTGGAAAAAGGCAAAACTCAACGTCTATAATGTGGAACTGCAAAATGAGCAGGATGCACAAACACTGAAGCAGGATATTTACCGGGCACATGCGGATGCAGTAGCTGCTATTCAAAAATTTAATGCTGCCAGTAAATCAGTGGAAACATCACAAAAAGCATATGATTTTGCAAAGAAGAGATTTGATGTGGGGCTTTTAAAAACGATCGATCTGATAACAAATCAAAACAATTTGTTCCGTGCAAAAATAAACAGGGCATCTGCCCAGGCAGATTATGTGTTTAAGATGAAATTACTGGAGTTCTATAAAGGGCAGGGATTGAAATTGTAATTTTATTCGCTGGATTTCTTTTACCTAAATGGCATGGTGGATAATCGGTTTGCCTAATGTGACAGAGAAAAGTAAAAATATTCTAAAACAATCCGGAGAAAGAATCATTTTTTAATCCGGAGATTAATTGTCCTTAAGGACAGCATTAAAGTATGAGCAAAAAATTAAAATGGATATTGATCAGTATAGGAGCGATAATTTTATTAGCATTTGCCATTAAATTGATTTGGGGGAATAAAGATAAAGGTGAAAAAGTGGCGGTTGATAAAGTGGTTCGTAAAACTATAATTGAAACTGTTACTGCCAGTGGAAATATTTATCCTGAAGTAGAAGTAAAGATCAGTCCCGATATTTCCGGCGAAATTGTTGAATTAAATGTGGAAGAAGGTGATAGCGTAAGAAAAGGGCAGGTACTGGCACGAATTTTCGCTGATATCTATGCATTGCAAAGAGATGAAGCTGCTTCCCAGGTGGGACAAACGCAGGCAACGGTTGCTAACAGCCAGGCGGCACTTGAAGCTACTAAGGCTAACCTGGACCAGGCAAAGCAGACCTTCGACCGCAATAAAACTTTGTATGATCAAAAAGTAATTTCGCAAGCCGAATTCGAACAATTTCAAACTACCTGGCGTTCTGCACAAGCTAATTATAATGCAGCATTACAAAATATCAGAAGTTTGCAAGCCACTGTAAAAGCAGCACAAACAGGATTGACCAAAGCCAACAAGGACCTGGGGCGTACAACCCTGGTTGCTCCGATGAGTGGAGTGATCTCTTCATTAAAAGTAAAAAAAGGAGAACGGGTTGCCGGTAATAGTTTTAATATCGGTACTGAAATGATGACCGTAGCGGATATGAGTGTTCTTGAAGTAAGAGTGGATGTGGGAGAAAATGATATTGTCAAAGTAAATTATGGCGACTCGGCCGATGTGGAACTGGATGCATATAATAACCGTAAATTCAAAGGCATCGTCACACAAATTGCCAGCAGTACAAAAAATACAATGGCTTCATCAGTTTCCAATGATGTTACCAATTATGAAGTAAGAATAAGACTGGATTACGATTCATATAAAGACCTGGTGGATCCTTCAAAGCCAAAAAAATTTCCTTTTCGGCCGGGAATGAATGCGAATGCAGAAATTAAAACCCGCCGCAAGGATAATGTTCTGGCCTGCCCGATAACAGCAGTAAATGCCAGGGTAAAAGGAAGTGATAAAAGTTTAGCGGATAAGAAAAGCGAATCGGCTTTGGGAAAGGAAGAAGAATCACAGAACAATCAAGTCTTCACTTCAACTGACGAGCTGGAAGAAGTGGTTTTTGTACTTCAAAGGGACGGAACGGTAAAAAAAGTTGTTGTTAAGTCAGGAATCCAGGATATTAATTATATCGAAATCATCAGTGGCTTAAGCGGAGGAGAAGATGTAGTGATTGGGCCGTATAATGCGATCAGTAAAACATTGAAAAATGGAATGAAAGTGAATGTAGTTCCAAAGGAGAAGTTGTTTGAGAAAAAGTAATTTATCAAATTTCTAAGGCCAACCGGCCGGGATATGATAGGCCGCAATTTATTGTGGCTTTTCTTATTAAAGAGGAGGGGCAAAAAGAAGAGACTGAAAAAATAAAATTTAGGCGCATCATACGTGTATGGAATTGTAATCAGATAATTATATTAAATCCGGAGAGCTCATTAAATCTTAGTTCTTTTCTTAATTTTATTTACTCATCTCATTTTTCATTCAGTAAATATTATTTCTATGTTTGGCGTTATCGGCAGTGGCAGTTGGGCAACAGCACTTATAAAAATTTTAACCGATAATGGGCATGCAGTTAATTGGTGGATCCGGAAAGAAAAGAGTATCGAATTTATTCAAAGGCGTCATCATAATCCGGCCTATTTACAATCAGCAAATATGGATGTTTCATTTCTCTCTATGTCCACTGACATTAATGAGATAGTAAATAAATCAGATATTCTTATTCTCGCTGTTCCATCAGCATTTATTGATGAAAGTATTGGTCACTTTCGCCAGGAAGATTTAGAAGGAAAAAAAATTGTGTCTGCAGTAAAAGGCATATTGCCGGAAGACAACATTCTCCTAAATTATTACCTGGAACAAAAATTCAATTTTCCGCTGGAAAATTATTTCGCTGTACTCGGACCCTGTCATGCTGAAGAAGTAGCAGCGGAAAAACTGTCGTACCTGACTTTTTCCGGATTGAATGTGCTCGTGGCTTCAGAAATAGCCTCCTTTTTCTCAAACAGCTATATCAATACGGTTATCAATCATGATATACTGGGAGTGCAGTATGCGGCCGTGCTTAAAAATATTTATGCCTTAGGAGCCGGAATTGCTCATGGTTTGGATTACGGTGACAATTTTCAGAGTGTTTATATTGCCAACAGTGCAGATGAGATGGCGGGATTTCTTAAAGAATTTGGAGCAGAGCATATTGTAGTAGGAGAACATGAAGCGGAAGATCCGGTTACCCATCGCCGGTCACCTAACTATGCTGCTTCTGTTTACCTTGGCGATCTGCTTGTAACCTGTTATTCTTTATACAGCCGCAACCGAACTTTCGGCAATATGATTGGGAAAGGCTATTCTGTAAAGGCAGCACAACTTGAACTGAACATGGTGGCAGAAGGTTACAATGCAGCTAAATGTATATTTAATATTAATAAGTCTGTAAATGCTCCTATGCCAATAGCAGAAACTATTTACAAAATATTATGGGAAAATATTCCACCTGCTGAGGGATTTAAAAGCATTGAAGATATATTGGTGTGATTTTTTGGATTTGACGGTTAAATCAGGGCTAACGATTTTAATCATAATATTTTTCCACAACTCTGCCCTCATTTAAAAATCAGAAACCACAAAACATTTTTTTTATATAAAAAATAGATCGGCCGTTATTCCATCTGCAAATAATTTTCCCTGCCGGGTCAATTGCAATACCTGGTTTTGCATTTTCATTTGCCCTATTTGAATATATTTTCTGCTTTTCGTTATCATATTTTCTGCTTCCGTTCCTTTAAGCCTTGAAAGATCAAGGCCATCTGATGTTCGCAATGATATCATAATATATTCGTTGAGTTTTTGCAATTCGGTCAATGTCTCTTTCTCGAAGGGGACAATTCCCTTTTCAATGGAGCGGATATAAGAATTATTGTTAGCAATATTCCACCACCTTGAATTTCCATCGAAGGAATGAGCAGATGGACCGAGTCCGAGATATTTTTTCCCCTGCCAGTATGACGAATTATGCCGGCTTCTAAAACCAGGTTTCGCAAAATTCGAAATTTCGTAATGCTCATATCCTGTTTTCTCTGCCCATTTCATCAGTAATAAAAATTGTTCAGATTGCTTTTCGGGGTCAATGTCAGGTTCCTCTTTCTGCTGTATACGATTTTGAAGCGGTGTTTTTGGTTCTACCGTTAATGCATAGCAGGATAAGTGCGGAATACCCAATAATCCAGCTTTCTCTATATTTTGTTCCCATTTCCCATTGGTTAGCTGAGGAGAGCCATATATCAGATCAATGGTTATATTTTCAAAGCTCTTAATGGCCATCTTTAAACTATCAATTGCTTGTTTTGCGTTGTGAGCCCGGTTCATCCAAACAAGGTCTTCTTCAAAAAAACTTTGAACGCCTATGCTAAGCCGGTTGATGCCCGCTTCCTTCCAATCTTTTATTTTTCCATGTGTAATATCATCCGGATTAGCTTCAAGTGTAATTTCAGCGGATGGTATTACGGGAAAGAATGCACGAATCTCCTGAAGAACCATCCGAATTTCCTCTTTAGCTAATAAACTGGGGGTGCCCCCTCCAAAATAAATGGTTTCTATGTTTTCTCCCTGAAATAAATGCTGCTGCAATTTGATCTCTTTCAATAAAGCAGATATAAATTCGTTTTTATACCGCAAAGAAGTAGAAAAATGAAAATTGCAATAATGGCAGGCTTTTTTGCAAAAAGGTATATGAATGTAAATGCCGCTCAATCCGGTTTGTGATTTATTGAATATTTTTACTCCTCTTCATGGTGACGGGGCCAGGACCTATGATTATATTTAGACTGCAAATATCGGTTCTTGTTTTCTTGTTGATCAGTAGTAATGCTGCAGGTCAGAATAATTATCCTCTTCATATCCGGTGTGTTGATAAAGATTCTTCTTTTATTTTTTCTGATCTGGGTCTCAAATCCATATTTGCTACACGCAATGACTGCGTAGCCTATATTAACCAATTACAAGGTTATCTGCAAACGAAAGGATTTGTAACCGCCTCACTCGATAGTGTGAAATTTGATTCTGCGGCTGCGGCTATTGTTTTATTTGCCGGATCAAAATACGAATGGGCACGTCTGGATACAAAGCAAATAGATCCTGTGGTACTACAGGCAATAGGATGGAGGGACAAAATATTTACTGAAAAATCCATGGATTTTTCAGAAATAAAAAAGTGGCAGGAAAAAATTTTAAGTTATATGGAAAACAATGGCCATCCGTTTGCAAGAGTTTATCTTGACAGCCTGGATCTGGTTAATGAAAAAGTTTCTGCACGATTAGTATTAGAAAAAGGGCCTGCCTACAAAATTGATAGCATTCGGGTGATTGGCGATGTAAAAATTGACAACGGGTTCCTTCAGCGCTACCTGGATATACCCAACGGAAGCCTGTTTAATAAAGAAAAATTACTCCGTGTAAGCAAAAGAATGAGGGAATTGGCATATGTGGAGGAAGAGTATCCCTCAAAGCTAACCTGGCTTGCTTCGGGCTCTACACTCGATATGTACCTAAAGCCAAAAAAAAGCAGCCAGGTAAATGTATTGATTGGATTTTTACCTAACAATAACCAGCTTTCATCCAAGAAAATATTAATAACCGGCGAAGCCAATCTCAATCTTAAAAATGCACTGGGCGCAGGAGAAACGATTGGACTTAACTGGGAGCAATTACAGGTAAAGTCACCAAGGCTTAATATTATTTATCAGCATCCCTATATATTCAATACCGCAGTGGGGCTTGATTTTTCTTTTGGAATGTTTCGGAAAGACAGTACTTTTTTGAATGTAAATTTTCAATTGGGTGGTCAATATATTTTGAACATAAACCAGTCAGGAAAATTATTCATTCAACGCTCCCAAACTATTGTAAACGGCATCAATAAAAACTACGTTTTACAAAATTACCGGCTGCCAGATGAAGCCGATGTAAGCTCTTCTAATGTAGGTGTAGACTATGAATACAACAACACTAATTACAGGTTGAATCCTACAAAAGGAAATGAATTACACATTATAACTTCTGTTGGAATAAAAAATTTAAAAAAAAATAACGAGATAATTGAATTAAAAGATCCGGGAAATCCTTCATTTGAATTTGGTTCATTATATGATACAGTTAAACTGAAGACCTATCAACTTCGCATCCGGTTAATTGCGGCAAAATATTTGCCACTGGGCCGGCAAAACAGGAGTACTATAAAGCTGGGTATTAACAGTGGAATTTTTCAAAGCGGAAATACTTTTAGAAATGAACTTTTCCAGATCGGTGGTTATAAAGTTTTAAGAGGATTTGATGAAGAAAGCCAGTATTTGTCACAGTTTATGATTGGTACTGCCGAATACCGGTATCTTGTCGGACAAAATTCATTTTTTTATGCTTTTACAGATGGAGGTTGGGGTAGAAACAATAGCCAAAATGCAAATGTAAATTATACCTATTTTGGCACCGGTCTGGGCCTGGCTTTCGAAACAAAAGTGGGCATATTTAACCTTGCCTGGGCTGTTGGCAAGCGAAGCGACATGGAGTTCAATTTAAGACAATCCAAAATCCATTTTGGCTTTGTAAACTATTTTTAATAAGAAAGACAGGTAATAAGCTTTCCTCCCCCACAGAATATTGTTGATGTTAAATAGTGAGAACAAGAAGTAAATAATAGTTAACAAATTCGGAAGAAATATAAAGGCCGGAAGTTTTGAAGTTTGAAATGATTTGTACTTTCTTTGGCTGTTATTTTGCAAAACAATCTATTTTACTTGCTGCGAAATTATCTTTTGTTCATCTTATTATTTTCTGTATCCACCAGGGTCTCAGGTCAGGCTATCATTGATACATTTGCAGGATCTGATTCTTTAATTCATATGGGGAATTCCAGTTCCCGGGAAGGCTCGTTTTTGATTTCACCGGATTCGGTTTCAAAGCGACCTGGCCAGAGAGAAATGTGGGAGCCAACAAATGGAATAAGTATGCATAACCAGATAATGAAACGGCATCCTTATTTTGATTTTGAGTCCAAGGCTGTTTCATTCAGATCAGACAAAAAAAATTTTCAGGGTAAAGAGTTGTTGTTTTATTTAGTTACAACACTGGTTCTAATTTTCGCTTTGCTAAAGTTGGTATTTGCCAAATATTTTAATGATCTTATTAGAGTTTTTTTTCGTACAACTTTAAAGCAAAGGCAAATAAAAGAACAACTTATTCAAACCCCATTTCCCTCACTTCTTTTCAATGGTTTTTTTGTAGCAAGCACGGGTTTATACATAAATTTATTTTTACATTATATTAAATTTACTCCGGAAGAAAATTTTTTATTATTATTTCTCTATTGTTGTTCGGTTCTGTATAATTATTTATCTGGTCAAATTTATAGGTTTAAAAGTATCAGGATGGCTTTTTAACGTGCAACAAGCAGCCGGGTCTTATATTTTTATTGTTTTTTTAATTAATAAGATAATTGGAATAACTCTACTGCCTTTTATTGTTTTGATTGCGTTTACAGATGGTGTTATGCAATCGGTTTCAATCCTTTTGTCGCTTTGTGGTATAGCGGGCCTTCTATTATATAGGTTTATTTTAGGATTTGCAGCTATTCGTAATCTGGTCAAACTCAATCTTTTTCACTTCTTTTTGTATCTATGCGCTTTTGAAGTTGCTCCCCTTTTGTTGATTTACAAGCTTTTACTATTCTTTTTGTAAATAGAATAGCTTAGCTTTACATCAACTTTAGCCGCACCAAAAACATGGTAAAAAATGGGATTTCAAAGGCCGGCATTCAGGCCAAAGCAATAAACAAGATCCTGATCACACAACCTAAGCCCGAAAGTGATAAGTCTCCATACTTTGAACTTTCGAGGAAATACAATCTTGAGCTTGATTTTCAGCCATTTATTAGATTAGAAGGCATTGCTGCCCGGGATTTCCGAAAGCAAAAAATTGACATACCCAATTATACGGGAGTCGTTTTTACAAGTCGCAATGCTATTGATCATTTTTTTCGTACCTGTGATGAAATGAAGGTTATTGTATCCCAGGATACAAAATATTTTTGCATTACCGAGGCCGTTGCTCTTTATCTTCAAAAATTTATTCTATACAGAAAAAGAAAGGTGTTTTATGGTGCAGATGGCACAAATAAAAGCTTATTTGATGTGATAAATAAGCATAAAGGAACTGAAAAATTTCTTTATGTATGTTCAGAAAATCAACAAGATAATGAAATTGTAAACTGGCTAAAATCTAATAGTTGTGAATTTGCCCTGGCTTTTATGTACAGAACTCAGAGTAATGACATCAAAGAACTTTTAGTCAAAAATCAATATGATGTCATTTGTTTTTTTACTCCCAGCAGCATAAAAAGTCTTTTTGATAATCTTCCAAAATATCAACAAAACGGTACATTTATCGGTGCATTTGGTGGCAATACATCCAAGGCAGCCGAGGAAGCCGGGTTAATACTTGATATAAAAGCTCCACAGCCCCAGGCGCAAAGTATGGTTGCTGCGCTGGATAAGTTTCTTGCTGAAGCAATTAGGACAAAATAATTATTTTTAGCATTTCTTAAGAAAAAGAAGGTCTGCCAGACTTAAATAGGTAAATATTAAAAGCTTGCATCATTAGGAAACAAATCCTGTATCTCTAAACTGAGCCTTTTTCAGAAGGGAAAACGTGTAAAGGATCTTTTCAATATAATTCTCTTCTTTATCATCGACTATTTTCCCATATTCCGTTGACTGACTATTAAATAAAATAGCATAACCATTAGATATGCTTTGCTTAGGAAGATTAAAAGCGGAAACTCGATTTTTAGAGTAGTTTTAATTGACCTTCTGATCATTAATAAAATAACTGTAGTAAATCACCTTTTTACAGAAATTTGGAAAGCAGCGATAGAGTTCTGATATTCAAATATATATGAAATGTTAAAAGGGTAGTTTGACCACAAAATAAATGTATCGGACACCGTATGAATACCAAGCTGAAAATAGGCGGTTTAATTTTATGTTAATACAATAAAATAATCTTAATATGCGTTAGAATAATTACGTCGTAAAACCCGCTTTGGACTAAAGAAATTAAATTGTAACGTTGTGGTGAAGAATAAACCTAAATATTATATTTGCCCCAATACCCTTAAGAGTATGAAAATGAAAAACCCTAACTACGCATTTCTCGCAGTTGTCTGCATTGCTGATGCTTTCCAGCTGTGGAATTCTGGGAAAGAAAAACAAAGGTGGAAGCCTGCCTAATGATGGACAGGTCCACGGCATTTCTCCCGGCAACAGGTACTGCCTTCCCAAACCTCCGGGCATGGTTTACATTCCCCAGGGTACTTTCCATATGGGACCCAGTGATGAGGATCCTGCATATGCTTTTAGTTCCCGTAACCGTTCTGTTTCTATCAGTGGTTTCTGGATGGATGCTACAGAAATCACCAACAACGAATACCGGCAGTTTGTATTTTGGGTTCGTGACTCTGTTGCTGCCCGTAAAATGGGTAAGGTAAAAGCTGGTGCTGATGGCAACGAGTATGTTGACTGGGCTGCAATGAAGCAAATGAAATGGGATGATCCTAAAACTATCGAAGCACTTGGTAATACCGATCTGATCCTTTCTCCTGAAGACAGGATTTTTGGTAAAAAAGAAATTGATGTTTCAAAACTGCTTTATCATTCAGAAATATTTGATCTGAAAGAAGCAGCTAAAAGAGAAAATGCCGGCAAATCCCGTTCTAAGTTTATCATCAAGAAAGATGTTCCTATTTATCCTGATACATTGGTTTGGATTCGTGATTTCTCTTATTCGTATAACGAGCCAATGACCAAGCGTTATTTCTCTCATCCTGCATTTGGTAACTATCCTGTGGTAGGTGTGAGCTGGAAACAGGCCACAGCATTTTGCGAGTGGAGAACCCATTACCTGAATGCATTCCTTGATAGTAAGAAAAGAGTACAGGAATCAGATTTCCGTCTGCCTACAGAAGCACAGTGGGAATATGCAGCCCGTGGCGGTCGTTCACAATCAATGTTCCCCTGGGGTAACTATTACCTCCGTAATAAAAAAGGATGTTTGATGGCCAACTTCAAACCTGGTCGTGGTAACTATCCTGAAGATGGTGGTTTCTATACTGTTACGTGCCGATGCATACTGGCCTAATGATTTCGGTCTGTATTGCATGTCAGGTAACGTAGCAGAATGGACTTCTTCAATCTATTATGAAGGACGCAATAACTTCCAGCATGATATGAACCCTGATGTTCGCTGGAATGCAAAAGATGATGATCCTCCGTTGATGAAGCGTAAAATAATTCGTGGTGGAAGCTGGAAAGATGTTGGTTATTACCTGCAAACAGGTACCAGCACTTACGAATACCAGGATTCAACCAAATCTTACATCGGATTCCGCAGCGTAATTGACCTACCAGCTGCTCCTCAAAAAGGACGTCGCAGATAAAATATTCTTCAGAGAGGTCTTTTCTGCGACCTCTTTTTTTTAATACAATTTTTTCCTGTTCCATATCGTTTTAGTTAAAATTTAATAATCTATAAAAACGAACCCCTTATGCTATTCTTTAAAACCCAAAAAGGCCAGGTAGTACTTAATTTTCTCTTTAGCTTTTTTGCTGCGGTAGTAATCTTTGCAGCAATGATGAAAATCCTTCACTGGAAAGGTGCTGATGAAGCGATCATGGTTGGACTAATTGCTGAAGCAATTGTATTCCTGGTAATGGCGTTTCTGGTTCCTCCTCCTGAAGAACCACATTGGCAGCGTTATTTCCCTGACATCAATCATCACCCTGATCTTGATCCTAATTTTAAACCAACTCCGCTTACATTAGGTTCGGTGGTTCTGGTAACCCTGCATTGAACAAATTGGATGATATGCTTCGTGAAGCAGATATCACTCCTGCTAACCTGGGTCGTCTGGGTGATAACTTTAAAAAATTAGGTGGTACAGTAGATAAAATGGCTGACATCACTGATGTAGTTGCTGCTACTGGCGACTATACTGCTAAAACACGTGAAGCAGCTACTGCCTTAGGCACGATGAAAGATGCTTACATCGGTGCTGCTAACAGCATTCAGCATTTTACTCAGGCTGCTGATGGAACTAAACAATTCCATGAGCAGGTAACGGTATTGACAAAAAACCTGTCTTCACTGAATACTATCTATGAACTGGAATTGCAGGATACCAATAATCACCTGAAAGCAATGAACAAATTCTACAGCAACCTGACACAGGCTTCTGAAGCTATGCAGGGTAGTGTAGAAGATGCTCAGAAAGCAAAAGATCAGATTGCATTATTGGCAAATAACCTGGGCCGCCTGAACAATGTTTATGGCAATATGCTCAGCGCTATGCAAGGTCGTAGTTAATAAATAATAATAAAGGGTTCGTTTTAAATTTTAAAATTGAAATCCCGTATCCTATGATTTTTAGACAAGTCACCATTTCATTAAAACAAAAACCTAAATCGTCATGTCTTTACCTCGTGAGCCGCGGCAGAAAATGATCAACATGATGTATCTCGTTCTGACAGCCCTTCTGGCCCTGAACGTGTCATCTGAGATATTGAATGCCTTTAAAACGGTTAATAAAAGCTTGGAGAACACCAATGCCACTGTAAATAAATCGACAGAGACAATCATGAATTCTCTACAAGCAAAAAACCACAGATCCTGCAACCACGACGAAAGCGGAAATATGGTATCCCAAAGCACATGCAGGTGCAAGACATTACAGTAAGTCTGTTTTTACATATGTTCAGGGTTTGAAAGATCAGATCTTGCGTGAAGCAGGTGGTGATCCAAATGATCCTGAGCAAGAAATTCAAAGAAGATAATCTTGATATTGCTACCCGGATTATGGTTGAAAAGGGTGAAGGTCAAAAACTTGTTGATCCATCTTAGATAAATACAGAAAAGATGTGCTGGGTATTGATCCGTCAATTGATTCTGCCTTTCAAACTGCATTACCGATCAACCTTGAAAAACCGGCAAGCAAGAACAAGGCCGGTAAAACATGGGAAGGTGCCTACTTCCATATGGTTCCGACTGTAGCAGCTTTGACTATTCTAAGCAAATTTCAGAATGATGTAAAAACTTCTGAAAACAGGGTAGTTCAATTTTGTCATAATAAAGTTGGTGAAGTAGCTGTTCGTTTTGACACGTATGCAGCTATCGTTGGTCAAAACTCAAATTACCTGATGCCTGGCCAGGAATTGGAAATAACTGCAGGTGTTGGTGCATTTAGTAAAGCTGCCGCTACCTGTTATTACAATTGGTGGACAAACCTATCAAATTGGATCCGATGGTACAGCTTCTGCCAAAATTCCTGCTGGTGCCGTAGGTAATCATATCAGTTCCTGTAAGAATTACTTATACTGATCAGGAAGGCAAGCAACAAACTATAGAAAAAAACGTTGAGTATAAAGTGGGTATGGCGAATGCCTCTATCGCTCTTGATGAAATGAATGTACTTGTATGTTGGTTATGACAATAAAGTATACTATAGCAGCAAGTGGTGGTGGTGATGATAAGGTTCAGGCTTCCATCACCGGTGGCGGAGGTTCTTTGGTAAAAGGTGGGTAGTGGTAAATATATCGCAAATGTGAATTCTGTGACTGATGATTGCAAGATCACTGTTATCAGTAGATGGAAAAGTAGCTGGTGTTTCGCAATTCCGTGTCACGTACTATTCCTACGCCTGTAGCAACAGTAGGTGGTGTAGCCAGTAATGAAAACATGACTGCAGGACCTTTCAGAGCACAGACAGGTGTAGGTGCATATATTAAAGATTTCCCATTGAACCTGAAGTATACCGTGACTAGTTTTACATTGACTGCTGATAATGCTGATGGAGATATTGATGAAGCTGCCTGTACAGGTAATCTTTGGAGTCCAAAAGCCGTTGAATATGATCAAAAACTTGCAGCCTGGAAGAACAGTTACAATTGAAAATATTCGTGCAACAGGTCCAGATGGCCGCAATCAGAAACTTGCCGGCACTTACGTATTATATTAAATAAAATTTTGAAGATGAAAAGCATTGTTGTAAAAGGTTGTTTAGCTGGCTGTGTTTGCTGCATTACTGTATGCCTGAGGCTGATGCACAACGGGCGGGTCGCAAAAGAACCACTAATCCTCCTGCAAATGCCCAGGATAACCAACAACAAAATAATAATAATACTCAGCCTTCTGGTTATAATCCTTATGGCAATATTCCTATTGTTGTTGATTCAAGCGGTATGTCTGATACGGTAGTAAAAAAATCATTGCGCAATGACAATGCATTTGATAAAAGCAGTGTGAATGCACGGACACCATTGCCTTATGAGCATCTGCGGGCTGACGATGCCTTATTTGCAGAAAAAGTATGGCGTGAACTTGATCTGCGAGAAAAAATGAATCAGCCTTTCAGATATGAAGCAGAAAGTGACAATGGTAGCCAGATGTTTATTAATATGCTGCTTAAAGCTGTAAATACGCGGTGAGGTAACTGCTTTTGCAGATGACAGGTTTTCAACACCCATGACTTTGTCAGAAATTCAACAGTTGACTGTTGGTTCAGCTGATACTGTTGCCGCAGGTTGATCCGAATGATCCTAATAAAGTAATTCGTTACGTAGTTACAAGGGCGAGTTTTGATGCAAAAAGTGTTGTAAAACTCAGGCATAAAAGAAGAGTGGGTATTTGATCGTGAAGCAAGCCGCTATTTCTGCCGGATTTTAGGGATTGCTCCATTAAAAACTCAATATTTTCCAAATGGCCAGGAAAGGCAGGAAGTACTCAGATGTTCTGGGTTTATTATCCTGATCTACGTCCATTCTTACCAAGTATGAAGTTTATAATCCCAAAAACATGGGAAACAGCCGAATGACATGGGAAGAACTATTTGAAAGCCGCATGTTCAGCAGCTATATTATCAAATCTACTTTGGATAATGCAGCGAACAGGACGATCAGAGGATATATTAAGGATCCAATCCTGGCTTTACTTGAAGGAGAAAATATCAAAGAGAAAATTTTCAATTATGAGCAGGATCTTTGGTCATACTAATCATTAGTAAACATTCATATAGTATAAAAAGCCCCTTATCCAGGGGCTTTTTATGTTGTAAAAGTTTCATAATTAATATTTTAAAAAAAATTAAAAAATACGTATGTATACTATAGGATAATAGAAAAATTGTTGTATTTTCGTCTCGGTTTTTCATAGGATATTGGATTTTAAAAACGGGGCTGGATTTCTATCCTGGCCCCATTTTTTTTACCTTTGATTTCACTCGTTCTTCTGAAATAGGCAGCTGATTAATTTTGCTTTTGAATTGCCAATTAGTTTTCTGCAATTCTTCCTGATTTGATCTCCCGAATATTTTTTACAGATTTGAATTCTTTTAATAAAATATCTGCGGTTGCCTTGCCAATACCCGGAATATCCTCCAAGCTCATTCTTGAAAGTGCCTTTGCTTCTTTTATTCCGATGAAAACTGATCCCAAAGCGGTGCACTTCATCCCTGATACGACGGATCAGTTTAAGGCTATCGCTGTTATAAGGTAATTTCAGAGATTCCTGATCACCCGGAAAAAAAATTTCTTCTTCATTTTTTGCTAAGCCTATCAGTGTTGTCTTCCCAATGGCATTCAGTTCATCCAGTGCTTCCAGAGCGGCGCTTAATTGTCCTTTACCACCATCAATGATCACTAGTTGAGGAAATGGCTGGTTCTTCGTCCAGTAAGCGTTTATATCGCCTGTAAACAGTTTCCTTCATAGAAGCAAAATCATTGATGCCTTCAACTGTTTTAATATTGAAATGACGATAATCTTTTTTGCTTGGTTCCCCATTTCTAAAGCAAACCATAGCGGATACAGGATAACTCCCCTGGAAATTGGAATTATCAAAACATTCAATATGCACCGGTAATTCCTTTAACTGAAGATCTAGTTGTAATTGTTCCAAAGCTTTTATCTGTTCCGTGTTTTTTGATAGTTTTAGTCTTTCTTTATTTTTAAGCTCTTCAATAAAATAATTTGCATTTTTTTCTGACAAATCAAGTAGCTTTTTTTTATCCCCGCCCTTTGGAATTGTTATCGTAACATTATGTTTGAGGATATTCAATAGAAAAAGGAACTACAATTTCGGTGCATCACTATTGAAAGTGGCTCTTAATTGCGCTACAGAAAAACTAAGTATTTCTTCTTCTGTTTCATCCAGATGTGTTTCCACTTTGTTGGTTTGTGTCTGAATTATTGTTCCATTACGAACCATCAGATAATTAACAAAAGCAATATCCTTTTCTTTTATTATAGAGAATACATCCAGATCACCAACTTTTACATTTGCCACAACTGATCTGGCCTGATAATTTTCCAGGTATTCAATTTTTTTTCTGAGTACTTCTGCTTTTTCAAATGCAAGATTGCCAGAAAACATTTTCATTTCCTCTTTAAAATGCCGGATAACCGGAGTAAGATTTCCACGAAGTAAATTTTTTATCTGATGAATGTTTTCTTGATAATCTTCAGCTAGTTTGAATACCTTCACAAGGACCTTTGCAATTTCCAAGATGATATTCCAGGCAAACTTTAAATTTTTTTTGTTGGATATTTTTTTCAGTAAGGTTTAAGTGAACAGTTTCTGAAGGGAATTGTTTGCCTGATGAATGCAATTAATTCCCTTACTTTTTTTACGGAAGTATAAGGTCCCAGATATTCGGATCCATCGTTAATTTTTTTCCGGGTAAGAAAAACACGGGGAAAGGGTTCATTTTTTATAACAATGAAAGGATAGGTTTTATCATCCTTCAGGTTAATATTGAAAAGTGGCTGGAACTCCTTGATCAGAGAATTTTCCAGCAGAAAAGCATCCTGTTCGGAGTTTACGATGGTAAATTCTATACGGAATATCCGGCGAACCAGTTCGTGGGTCTTATAGTTGCTTAAATTTTTTGTAAAATAAGAACTGACTCGTTTACGGATATTCTTTGCCTTTCCAACATAGATAAGTTCACCATTCGAATTAAAATATTTATATATGCCGGGTTGCTGAGGAAGGCCTGAAACAATATGTTGAAATTCTTTTGTTGTCATTCTTAATCATTCTCACCCCAAACTACTTTAACAGTTACACTGGTTTCTGGTTTGCCTATTAGCTGTTTAATGGTTATTACCTGGAAACTTTCGTTTACTTTCCAGAAAAGCTTTTTTTGAATTGTACTGTCTCTGCTATTAATAGCCTCGCTTATTAATATGTTTGTTATCTTATCTCCGGAAGGATCTGGCTTTATCAAAACTTCCTGTCGTTGTATAATTTCTTTTTCCGGCTTTAAAGGGATATAAGTTAATATGACCCGGTTCATGGTTTCATCAAATTGCTTTTCTTCAGTGTACCTGTTCTCATATTCAGGAGTAGAAAGATCAGGAATTAAAAGGAAGTCTTTGGCAGCTTCTCTGAATTGTTCCCGGGGTAAATAGATAGTGTCTGAATTGAGGCTGTCGGTAACTACAATTTTTCTTATGGAATAAAGTGAAGTATCTATATCAGCTACCTGGCTTTGGAGAAAAGAAAGAACGGGAAAAAACATTTCCTTTGCGGTCGTTTTATTCCTGGGGTTACAGGAAACAACACACATTAGTAAAAAGCTTATGATTGAAATTTTTATAGATGGTTTCATATTTACAATATGTCGGAAGCAATGTAAGGTTGGCAAAATTAATTGAAAAAAATGGCAGGTAGTAAAGTGGGTTATTAAAAAAATCCCGTCCGGATTCAAGACCGGGACGGGAAAATATAAGAATAATAAAAAGGTTATTGTCTTACTCGTTAAGGGTGACTCCAACTTTTATTCCGAAGTCAAACAAATTTTCTTTAATCGGATACTTATTATGGAAACTAGAAAGGATTTGATACCTGACCTGCGGACCAACTTGCCATTTAGTTTTTCCATTAGTATAATTTACAAATGTCTCAAAACTGGTATTTAAGTTTACATGGCGGATAAGCCGGGGTACTTCTGCATAATTTTTATAGTCTGTTGAGATTAGATAGGCTTTGTCGTTCAGGATATATGTAGGTTGTAAAGTGCCAGCAATACCAAAATTGGTTTTCTTATTTCCAAACAGATTCAATTCCATACCCACAGGAGCTGAAACAGAAAAATAAAAATTCTTTAACCAGTCAGATTTGTAACCTGAATAATTTCTATAATTTGTCCAGGTTGAAATAGAATTATTGCCATTTCTTCCATTCAAATCTATAGTTGCTACTTCTCCATTAAAAGTGTAGGCTTTGATATCATATCTGTTGACATTGAATTGAAAACCACCCCGCAACTTCAAATTTCTTGCAATTGGATATCTTCCGGAAAACCCAATTTGAAATCCCATGTCAGGTTTATGTGTAACAGCGCTGTTAACGTCTGTTAAAGATGCAAACGGATAAATAGAGGAGGATGGATTATCCAAAGACTTATTTACACTAAGCTTACGATAACTAATAGTAGGGGTTATGAAAAATTGCCAACTTATTCTTTTTTGTTGTTTTTTGAATTTATAAGCATTCGTTATACTTTCAATAGTCATTGGATAAACCAGATCAGGCTTTTTGATATTTTTTTCTTGTGAAGAATGCTTCAATTTAAGATTTGCAATACTTACACCCGGGACGGGTAAAACATTAATAACGTCGTTGTCATTTATAATACTCACTAATGTCGGGTGAAAACCTTCTACCGGCAAGTTAGAATTTTGTAGTAAATCCGAATGGTATTCTGAAGTTTTTTCAGCTGTAATATTTTGTACAGATTGATTCAGGATTAGCCGATTACTTTCCAATTCATTTTTTAAAAAACTATTTCCCGATATATCAGGCAGCCTATTAAACGGAAGTAAATTTTTAAATTCCTGTGAAACTTTCTTGATGTCAACAACTTTAGTAGTGGTTCCGGAGGAATTTGTATTTGCAATAATTGAATTTTGATTATTAGAGGATGGATAAATTGTCATTACCCAGGAGACAGCGCTTCCTGTTACTAATAAAAGAAACCCCAGCCATAACCCATACCATTTACGCCTGGTATGAACTGCATTATTAATTCCTTTCCATACTTTATCTGACGGAAACATCCGGTATTGGTCAGCATTCTGTTTTACAATAATGCTCAAAATCCTTATTATCGTAATTGCTCTCCATAACCAGTCATCTATTTTAGGATACGTACTAACTATCGCTGGTTAACTGCGACCAGCCAATCAATTTTCTTGTTTTGGTTTTTGTATAATTTTCTTCCTGATTAAAATATCTTCCAGCATTGCTTTAGCTCTCGTATATTGACTTCGGCTTGTACTTTCTTCTATATCAAGCATATCTAGCTATTTCCCGATGACTATATCCCTCAACGGCATATAAGTTTAAAACGGTTCGGTAGCCAATTGGCAATACCCGGATACATTCTACTACTTGCTTTGCCTGGATGATTGCCGGTATGCTCTCTTCTCTGACCTGGATAGCCTGTCGCATAAATTATAGTCAACACTTTCATTGAACTTCTTATTTTTCTTCAGGATATTGATACAGGTATGAACAATAATTCGCCTGATCCATCCTTCAAAAGCTCCCCGGTTTTCGAAGGTATGTATCTGCAGAAAAACTTTAATAAAGCCTTCCTGGAGCATATCTTCTGCATCTTCCCGGTTGTGTCCGTATCTATAACAAACCGCCAGCATTTTTGAGCTATACTTGTTATATAGTTCCCGCTGCGCGGTAGCATCATTTATTAAACAACCTTTTAAAATGGCTTCCTCAGTCATATATGCCGTTTGGTTGCCTGTAATTTAGACAATTTTTATATACAAAAGCTGCACAGGCAGGTAAATTTCCTATGGACTTTTGAGCGGTTTACGATTATTTTTTTCTCAAAAGGCTATCCATAGGATATTTACTTTTCATATATTCCATTATTCCATCCGCCCAGTTAATCAACTTGGTTTTTTCGGTCTCTGAGAGATTAGCATCTTTATGTATCCAGGTATATGAATTTAAAGGCATTTCACCTTCCTTAACCTGTTCCACTATTTCTTCCATTTTATGATATTGAAAGCGTAGATTCCTGGTTGTATACTCATCAAAATTCAATTCAGCTTTTCGCTTCTTTTATGTGATGGTTCATCCACCAATCAGCAGGTTGCAGATATAGTATACCATGGATAATTGGTGTTATTAGTATGGCAATCATTACAAGCTTTTGCTAAAATGATTTTTACATCCTCGGGGGATTGTATAAGCATTTCCTATGTAATTAGTTTGTGGTCCGGGAGTCTTGTTTTTTTCAGGATGGATAAATTGGATCACAACCAATGCCAATAATAAAAAGGAGTAGAATTTTTTTCAGCATAAAAATATTTTCTGAAATTATGATTGCTCAGTTAAAACCTTACCTGTCATTTCTGGAGGTATGGGCAAATTCATCATGGTCAAAATTGTAGGAGCAATGTCCGCAAGTTTTCCAGGTTCACTTGTTGGTTTCAATCTGAATAAATTGGGATCCTTGTCTATAATAAAAAATGGTACCGGATTTAACGTATGTGCTGTATTAGGTGACCCGTCTTCATTGATCAAATAATCTGAATTTCCATGATCTGCAGTAAGAAAAATAGTATAGCCATTTCTTATTCCGGCCGTCACTACTTTTTCCACGCATTTATCAACCGTTTCTACTGCTTTAATGGCTGCTTCCCACACCCCGGTATGGCCAACCATATCAGCATTGGCATAATTAAGGCAAATGAAATCTGCCGTTTGGCTGGTTATCTCTGGTAATAAGGCATCGGTAAGTTCAAACGCACTCATTTCAGGTTTCAGGTCATAAGTTGCTACTTTGGGTGAAGGAATCATAATTCTTTTTTCTCCGTCAAACGGAACTTCCCTGCCACCGCTGAAGAAAAAAGGAAACGTGCGGATATTTTTCCGTTTCGGCTATGCGAATCTGTTTTAACCCATGCTTGTTCTAATATTTCACCTAATGTATTTTTGAGATCATCGTTTTCAAAAACAACCTCCACGTTTTTGAAGCTCTGATCGTATTGCGTCATCGTGGTATAATGAAGGGCAAGTTTTTTCATATGAATATTCAGGAAAATCCTTTTGAGTTAACACTTCAGTTATTTCCCTGCATCGGTCCGTACGGAAATTAAAACAGAAAACCGCATCTCCATCCTTAATTGTGGTTATTGGCCTGTGATCTTTGTTAGTAATAACTGTTGGTTTAATAAATTCATCCGTAACATTATTACTGTAAGATTCTTTTACTGCATTTTCAGCATCAGTAGAAAAAATACCCACACCATTAACAAGGGCATTATAAGCTAAATTTACTCTTTCCCATCGTTTGTCCCGGTCCATAGCATAGTAACGACCGCTTATTGTTGCAATCTTTCCCACAGTTTGATTCAGATGTTTCTGTAACTCTGTAATAAAATCAAATCCGCTTTTAGGATCACAATCACGGCCGTCAGTAAATGCATGAATATAAACTTCTGTCAGTCCCTCTTTCTTGCATAAATTAATAATGGCTTTTAGATGATTTATATGTGAATGAACGCCGCCATCGCTTACAAGGCCCAATAAATGGAAAGGTTTATTGTTTTGTTTGGCGTAGCGGATAGAATTTAAAAGTTTTTCATTCTGGTACAGAGATCCGTCTTCTATAGCTACATTTATCCGTTGCAATTCCTGGTAAACAATACGACCGGCCCCCAGGTTCAGATGACCTACTTCAGAATTGCCCATCTGGCCTTCAGGTAGTCCTACCAGCTTTCCGCATGTTATAAGTGTGGTGTTAGGATATTTTGAATATAAAGATTTAGTAAAAGGAGCATTTGCGTGCTGAATAGCGTCTGAAGATGCAACTTTCCCCAAGCCCCAGCCGTCCATTATAATCAGAATAACTTTTTTAGATTTCATTCGTTTGTTTGGTTATTGATTTAGTACAAATTCATTCATTATCAGGTAACAATGCGTGTAAATTTACATATCATTCATCTATTTCAGTCTTAAAGACTTTTAACAGCCTGATTTTATTATTTTAGTGTTAAGGATATCCGTACTTATATGGCATCATTTTTTGTTTTAAAATCCTATGAAAAAGAAATTATTATGAAAGCGATATTTACGTCTTTTTTGGTAGTTGCTCTTTTTGTGCTGTCATCCTTTGCCCAATCAGGCAATATTGATGGAGTTATAGGTGCTTTACGCTCTGGCAATGCTACTGAATTGGCAAAATATTTTGATGACAATGTCGAATTGACTTTGCCAGTAAAAAGTGATAGCTATAGCAAGGCACAGGCACAGGTGATATTGAAAGATTTTTTTGCAAATAACGGGGTGAAAAATTTTGATTTAAAACATAAAGGAGATTCGCCGGGTGGAAATTATTGTATCGGAACCTTACTGACGAAATCTGGTAATTTCAGGGCTCATGTCTTTATGAAAACAAAAGGAAATAAAGAAGTTTTAAAAGAGATTAGATTTCAATCTATTGAATAAGTGGTGAGAGAAAATATTAAGTAAAGCCTTCCTGCTTACCGGGAAGGCTTTCTTATTTTTGTAGTATGAATTTTGAAAATAACCTTCATCACCTTGTGGAGGAAGCGCTAAAAGAAGACATTGGAGACGGGGATCATTCAACTCTGTCCTGCATCGATGTAAAAGGAAAGGGTAAAGCGGTTTTAAAAATAAAACAGGAAGGCATTTTAGCTGGCCTGCAAGTAGCCAAAAAAATATTTGAATGGAGGGAAAGGGATTCTGTTTTCATGGCTTTTAAAGAGGACGGTGAAAAAATGTACTATGGTGAAAAAGCTTTTGAAGTGGAGGCCTCCGTTCATACTATCTTGCAATGTGAAAGACTGGTGCTTAATTGTATGCAAAGAATGAGCGGCATTGCCACCCTTACAAAGCAATACATGGAAAAACTTGCACGGTTATAAAACCCGTTTACTGGATACACGCAAAACGACACCGAATTTCCGGTTATTGGAAAAAGAAGCCGTACGTATTGGCGGAGGTGTCAATCATCGCTTTGGATTGTATGATATGATCATGCTTAAGGATAATCATATTGATTATTGCGGTGGTATAGAAAAAGCAATAGATAAAGCATATGAATATGTACAAACTAAAAAGCCAGGTTTGAAGATTGAAGTAGAAACCAGAAATCTTGATGATGTGAAAAAAGTAATTGCAGTGGGTAAAGGAAAAGTTTTCAGGATCATGCTTGATAATTTTAAACTCCCCATTATAAAGGAAGCATTAGACCTAATCCGTGAAGATTTTGAAACTGAAGCAAGCGGAGGAATAAACCTGGAAAATATAGGCGAATATGCAAAAACCGGGGTTGATTATGTAAGTGTGGGAGCTTTGATACACCAGGCAAAAAGTTTGGATTTAAGTTTGAAAGCTGTAATAATTTAATACCGGGAATTTTATATTCAGAGAAAGTAAAATAAAATTATTTTCAATTAATGAAATGACAAAGAAAAATAAACCCAACAGCCGCGGCTTTGTTTACAGTACTGATCCCGGCTTTAATTTCCAGGAAGAGCCTGAGATCAATGAGACATTACCTGCATCCCACCAAAATATAAAAATAAGACTAGATAATAAACGCCGCGCAGGCAAAACCGTTACATTAATTGATGGTTTTACAGGAGCCGATAAGGATCTGCAGGAATTAGGGAAAAAAATAAAAACGTTTTGCGGTTCAGGTGGCTCTGCACGGGACGGCGAAATAATTGTACAGGGAGATCAGCGGGAAAAGGTTTTGAATTGGCTGATTAAAAATGGGTATTCAAAATCAAGGATAATTAAATAACCTGTCGATGACGTTGCTCTTGCCTTTTTTATTAATGATATGAATAATCCATGGATACTGTGCGGTCTTGGAATTATCTTCTGCCTGTTGGGAGTATATAAATTCTACAAACAAGTTTTTGAGGAAAATCAATCTTTAGCCTGGCCATTTTGCATCATAATAATGGGCATTATACTGATAGCAATTGGAACAGCCAGCTACTTTAAATGGATTCAGTGAACTTGCGACTTTGTGATAGTATTATTGTCCCTGAGATAAACTATAGGCTTTTTTATTGCCCCATGTATTTAATAATTCAAGGGAGCATATTTTAAAATCACCACTAAGACTTACATACAAGCCAATAATATCCTGTTGGTTCAACGGAGAACCGTCAATGCTTTCAAACCGAACATTGTATTGGTTTACAAGATTGGTGAACACGGAACCCGTGGGCCAAACCTGCGTACCCCGGTTGCTTACGTTGATTATATTGAATTTTACTCCTCCATGTCGCTGGCATTTATGAGCAATTATTTCAGGTTGTTCATCGCTTTCAATAAACATATCTACACCAGCAATTTTTTCCTCCTCCATTTCTTTTGAAACCATCATCGGGTTTTTTTCCAGTTTAAAAACCGTTTGTATTGCTGGCTTGTTTGGTAATAATTCTTTTGCATTCAATTTTGGCTGTTTTCCAAAATTGCTGATTATAACGTCTGCGAATTCGGTAGTGTTTAACGAATGAATTTCTTTATCACCAAAATCTCCGGTATGTACTCCATCTTCCAACGTATATAACAATGCATTTTCTATAACCGCTGCATTTTGCATATAGCCCAGGTGGCGAAGCATGGCGATACCGCTCAGCAATAAGTGCAGTTGGGTTAGCAATATTTTTTCCGGCGATATCAGGAGCTGTGCCATGTACTGCTTCAAAGATGCAGATATGATCACCAATATTAGCCGAAGGAGCAAAACCAAGGCCACCAACCAGGCCGGCACATAAATCAGAAACAATATCTCCCTGCAAATTGGTTAATACAACCACATCAAAGGTATCAGGCCTTGTCACCAATTTCATACAAAGATCATCCACGATCACATCATCTGATTTTAGTTCAGGATATTCTTTAGCCACTTCATAAAAACATTCCAGGAACAAGCCATCCGTTATTTTCATGATATTGGCTTTGTGACCACAGGTAATGCGTCGGGCATTTTTTTGCCTGGCCATTTCAAAAGCATATTTGATCAACCTGCAAACTTCCGGGCCTGGTAATAAACCGGCGGCTCAGTGCTACATCATGTGTCAGCATATGTTCTATTCCACCATAAGTATCTTCAATATTTTCCCTCACAACCGTAATATCGATTGGGATTCCTGCTTTACTAAAAACGGTATCTACACCATGTAAGGTTTGAAATACTCTTTTATTTGCATAAGTATTCCATGTTTTCCGTGCAGTTACATTTACACTTTTTACACCTTTTCCTTTTGGTGTTTCCATCGGGCCTTTAAATAATATACCCAGGTTTTCAATTGTGATCTTAGCTTCCGGTGTCATTCCATTGGAAAAGCCTTTATCAAAAACCCATTTTCCCATATCTACATACTCGTATTCCAGAGGGGTTTTATTGGCCTTAAAAATATTAAGCACGGCATTCCATTATCTCCGGACCTATACCATCTCCTTTAGCTACAGCTATTTTCATAAAGAAAATTATTTAATGTGTTTCGATCAGGACGCAAATTACGGTTTGGATGCTAATATTTATTCGGAATTACGCCCGTCAGGGTTTTTCGTTATTTTTACGTAAACTGATTAATATGAACAGTATCATCTCAGAAGGCGTGGAGGTGAGTGTTGAAACATTCTACCAGCCTGATTACAGCAATCCGATCCAGTCAGAATTCATGTTTGCTTACCGCATCACGCTGGAGAATCACAATACTTTTCCTGTAAAATTGCATCGCCGGTGACTGGCAAATTTTTGATAGTAATGGTAGTAACCGGGAAGTGGAAGGAGAAGGTGTAGTTGGTGTGCAGCCTACCATTCAGCCTGGTGAAAGTTATCAATATGTCAGTGGTTGCAACCTTCGCACAGAAATGGGTAAAATGAAAGGTACTTATCAAATGGAAAATCTGAATAACAAGCAAATGTTCGAGGTTGATATTCCTGCGTTTGAAATGATTGTTCCGATGAAAAATAATTGAATTCCTGTTACCGTAAAATCGTATTAGTTCAGGACTTCGATCGATTTGAAGCAAAATGTTTTGTCCGGATTTTTTCAATAATCCCGCTTCATTTAATTCCCTTTCACCTGGCTGGTCCTTTGGCGTTTTTTATAATGACACGGTCAAGTTACTATCCGAGAGGTTTTATTTTCCTTGTCCTTTCTTTCATCAGGGTAATGGCCTCTTCCCGGCTGGAGAACATATTATTAATGTTTACCAGATTGTCTGCAAGTTTATCATATCGTCTTTGTGAGCAAATAAGTGAAAATATGGAGATAATGAATGCCATCGAATACGATCGCCTTGTTCGTGGCAAATTCATCTTTCCTTTTTAATAACTCAGCCGGCATTTCTGTGTAATGCATTCCCGGACGCAAGTGATGGATGATATGATAACCGTCATTCCAGCAAATATGATTGTATTTGGTATTGATACAATTAATGGAATTGGTATAAAGATTTTCCGGATTTGTGCTATCGATAAATGAATGTTGTGTCCAATTGCCCAGCATCATCACCAGCCTTGCAAAAAGAAGAGGAATGATAAATACGAGCAGGGTTGCTTTCAGATTTACAAAACACATTGCGATACAGAATGCGAAGTAGACATATTCTCCAAATGTTAACCGCAGGTAAAGTTTTTTTCTCTTGCGGTAATACAGGTAAAGGATGGTGTTTTTTACGCCAACGAATAGAAATTTGAAAAAATAGGCAAGAAAATCCCTGGCGCTATCACGCTGGTAGGCCATGGTACTGCTGGTATCATCTTCCATATTATTTTCAATATGGTGCATACCGAGGTGATGACTAAAATAACCTTCCGGCGCATGACCGAATAGCGGACAAATTATCCAGGTGATATAACCATGTATCCATTGATATGGGTTTCTTAAAGCATTTTCGATGGCAAATGCAATGAAACATTAAGCCAAATCTTCCTTTGAAATATAATTGTGAAACATAGAAATAAGGAATGGCAACTATCCACCACCAACCTCCCTGCAGCAAGGGCGTAAAAAGTAAAATGGCTACCGGAACCACTAATAAATGTATAGTGGTAAGCAGGTAAATAAAAGGAAGGTCCCTCTTATCATTCATAACCCGAAGCCAGAGCTTATCGTACCAGGTAAGATTCTTCTTTGGAGTATAGACAGGATCAGTAAGGGTCAGAAGCGACTTCATGAATTTATATGTATTAAACGAAGAAAAATCAGGTTGCAGGAACTTCACAATATAAGCAAATCGGAACAGGCAGAACAAGTATGAGATTATAATTATTTTGGCTTGTACCTGGCTTCTTCCAATATTTGTTTTGCTGTGGCAGTCATAATGACTTCAGGTTTCATGCCAGAATTATTATCAGCATATTTTTTCACAATTTGCCAGCCAATCCAGGAACCGATATTCCCCGGAGATAGTTCTTGTGAAAAACCCCTTGTAAACGGCCCTTCTCCAATATAGGTCTGAATTGTAGCGGGATCATTAGCATAAAGATTTTCATTCTTTACAATATAACTCCAGATCAATCCTTCATTTTCCCTGCACCATTCTAATTGTTCCGGAGTATATCCTGTTTTGACGGAATCTGGCGTGTGGGGGATAAATTGATCCATCAGCCACCATTGTTTTCCTTTTTCAATCATTTGTTCTATAAGAGGTTTGGTATTACTTTTGTCAGGAAAAATATCATCCGATACCAATTTCATCACATCTGCCACAATATATTCCTTTGAAAACCTTCTGCTGCGATAGAGCGGGACTACATTGTTTATGAAGTATTCATTCTGGTAAAGCGAAAAATCTTTTCCCAGATAAAATTGAAGACTGATACCGATAAAATCCGGCCCGAGAAAATTGGGGGTCATATCTCCGTTTGCCATTTTAGCCATATCATTCAGCGTATTCATTGGACCTACCACCGTAACGATCTTTGAGGGTATTTTATAGGATGGAAAATAATACCTGACAAACCGAAAAGCTTTTTCCAATTCTGTTTGAATGGGTTCAAAATTTTTGTAGATCTTTTGGGATGAGTCGAATACAGGTTTATAGAGCCGTATAAATGTTTTTATTCCCAACGTGTCTGTAACGCCAACAATGGTTTGCAAAAACACAGGGAGCAGATCCGGAAATTTTCGGTTAAGTTCATTCAACCCGCTATCCGCATTCAAAGTATCTATACCAAAAAAATTTTCATCAAATCTTTCTACCGGCAGCCTGACTTTAATATCAGAAACATCGGGGATGTTTTTTTTGTTTTTGCAGGTAGCCAGAGTAATAGCTAATAAAAAAAAAAGACAGTATCTCATTACGATTATGATGAACGGAGTAAATACAATTAAAAGGATGCGAAGATAAGGAATCAATGGAGTTACTGTTATGGGATGTATTACCCCGCTTCATTTTCCGACAGAATTCAGGAGCTATCAGGATAGGAGGTAAGGATATCAGGATAGCCCGTAAATTTGCCTAATGAAGATTGCATTAGCACAGCAAAATTATCATATTGGCAATTTTGAAGATAATACACGCAAAATCATTGACGGTATTAATTGGGCAAAAAGCCAGGGTGCTGACCTGGTTGTATTTTCAGAGTTATGCGTATGTGGATATCCCCCACGGGATTTCCTTGAGTTTAATGATTTTATAAATAAATGTTATGACGCCATTGACAGTATAAAAGAACATGCTGATACTATTGGTGTACTAATTGGTAGCCCGTCCCGGAATATTCTTAAGGATGGTAAAGATCTTTTTAATGCAGTATTTCTTTTGCATGAAAAAGAAATACAAGCTGAAATCCAAAAAACCCTTCTTCCCAATTATGATGTGTTTGATGAATACCGCTATTTTGAACCAGCATTTGAGTGGAAGGTTATTGAGTTTAAAGGCAAAAAATTAGCTGTCACTATTTGTGAAGACATCTGGAACATGGGTGATAATCCTCTGTACCGGGTTACACCAATGGAACAACTGATTTTACAAAATCCTGATGTAATGATCAACCTTTCTGCCTCTCCTTATAATTATGCCCAGGATATAGTTCGAAACAGTATTGTAAGAGCTCATACTGTCAAATATGATTTACCTATGCTGTATTGCAATACAGTTGGTTCGCAAACAGAAATAGTTTTTGATGGAGGCAGCCTCGTATATGATCACAAGGGTAATAAGGTAAAAGAAATGAAATATTTTGAAGAGGATTACGCGGTGTTTGAACTTGATAGCCTGTTGTTACCAGCGGCAAGTAAAGATTTATACCATGCCACTAGCCAGCTTATTGAAGAAGTACCGGCTGATAAGGAATTAAGACGAAAAAATTCTTTAGATGTTTCATCTTTTGAAAAAAATGAATCACGACTTCATAATCAAAGAGCAGAAAGTGCATCAGACCATAACTATATTTCTGATCAAAGAAAATTATTAATTGCCACCCATGAAAAAGAGGAGGGCAAGGATGGATACATGGAATCACTTGCCCCGGTATTTTTTTCAGCTATCAATGTAGGGGTTGGGGAAGACACCATACAATATCTGACCAATGAAAAAAACATGGATGAAATATATCATGCTTTGGTAATGGGCATCAGAGACTATTTTAAAAAGATGGGATTTGCGAAAGCAATACTGGGTTCTTCAGGTGGCATTGACAGTGCGGTTACACAGGCTTTAGCCGTAGACGCCCTGGGAAAAGAAAATGTAAGGGCTATCCTGATGCCTTCGCAATATTCCACTTCCCATTCTGTAGGCGATGCTGAATTATTGAGTAAGAATCTTGGAAACCCATATGATATAATTCAGATAAAGAATATTTATGACGCATTTCTTACTGAGCTAAAACCAATATTCAACGATTTGCCTTTTGGTGTGGCCGAAGAAAATATTCAAAGTAGGACAAGAGGAAACCTGCTCATGGCACTTGCCAATAAGTTTGGATATATTTTATTAAACACCTCCAATAAAAGTGAACTGGCTACCGGTTACGGTACATTGTATGGTGACATGGCTGGTGGGTTGGGCGTATTGGGTGATGTATATAAAATGCAGGTGTTTGCTCTTGCCCGTTATTTTAATCGTGAAAAGGAAATTATTCCTGTAAACATAATTACCAAACCTCCTTCTGCCGAACTACGACCCAATCAAAAGGATAGTGATAGTCTGCCCGACTATGATACATTAGATCGCGTACTATATGAATACATTGAACTCCGTAACGGGCCAAAAGAAATTATCGCAAAAGGATATGACCCGGCTTTGGTTTCAAGAGTTTTAAAACTGGTGAATACAAATGAATATAAACGAAACCAGTTTTGTCCCATTATCCGCATAAGTTTTAAAGCATTTGGAGTAGGGAGAAGAATGCCTATCGTTGGTAAATATTTATCCTGAATATATTAATGTACAAAGGTAATAACAGCATTTTGAGTGCTGCCCGATACATTAATATTCTGAGATATTACCAATTCGGTTTCTGTAAGGCTTACCAGCGTGAAATTGCTGCTGCCTCCTGAGAAGAAAGGTGTAGATACAAACAATATGGTTTCATTAGTTTGAAAATTCCAGGTAAAAGGGTTGGTTTGGGGATCTGATGGATCGCATTTGGTAGGGCCTTCATCAGCTGTGCCGGTACCCGCAGTAAGAAAAATGAGAATATTGTCTTTTTGACAAGTTTGTAAAAAGGCAGAGACTGAGGAGCCGTTTACCTTTGCATCACTAAATTTCCATGCGGCTTTTGTAATTAACTCTGTTTTTGTTTTGGACGAAGGAGGAGCGGGGCTATCTTCTTTGCTACAATTTATATGAAACATGGAAGCCAAAAAAAATATACTTGAAAGCGATATAAGACGTTTTTTCATAGAATTGATTGTTTTTGTAAAATTAAGTTCTCACTATTTACGTTACAAGGTAGAAATACCAATATATTATGAGTAATTATAACCTTTTTAAACCCGGCAAAAAATTTGCTTAAGGCAAGTTCGTATTTTGTGTCCCCATAAATCAAGCCAATGTATAAAACCGCAGAAGATATCCGGCAGCTCAATGAACGAATCAATCATGCCGGAAAATTCACCGATAAATTAAGAGAAGAAGTTAGTCATATAATAGTAGGTCAAAGTCATATGCTGGACCGTTTGCTGATCGGTTTGCTAAGCAATGGGCATGTTTTATTAGAAGGAGTTCCTGGTCTGGCAAAAACGTTGACGATTAAATCGCTTTCTGAGGCCATTCATGCAAAGTTCAGCCGCATCCAGTTTACACCTGATCTGTTACCGGCCGATGTTATTGGGACGCTGATCTACAACCAGCAGAGGAATGAGTTTGTGGTTCGTAAGGGTCCTATTTTTGCCAACTTTATTCTGGCCGATGAGATCAACAGGGCGCCGGCCAAAGTTCAGTCTGCATTACTGGAAGCTATGCAGGAACGGCAGGTGACAATAGGTGATACAACCTACAAACTAGATCAGCCATTCTTGGTACTGGCCACTCAAAATCCGTTGGAACAGGAAGGTACTTATGCACTGCCTGAAGCCCAGGTAGACCGTTTTATAATGAAAGTGGTAGTGGGTTATCCAAAAATGCACGAAGAGCAGTTGATATTGCGGCAGAATACCCAAAAGCTTTCATCAAGGGTAATACAACAAGTAGTGTCTGTGCAGGAAGTATTGGATGCAAAAGAACTGACACGCCAGATTTATATGGATGAAAAAATAGAGCAATACATACTGGATATTGTATTTGCTACCCGGATACCGGACAGATATCAACTGGAAAATTTGAAACCGCTTATTTCTTATGGAGCATCCCCAAGAGGAAGTATTAATCTTGCTCTGGCAGCTAAAGCGCAGGCATTCTTAAATAAAAGAGGGTTTGTGATCCCTGAAGATGTAAGAAGTATTTGTAATGATGTGTTACGACATCGGATTGGCCTCACTTATGAAGCTGAAGCAGAAAATGTGAAAGTTGAAGATGTTATTGAAGAGATATTAAAAAAGGTGAATGTGCCTTAACACTTAAAACAATAATCCCGGCTTGTTAACAACAGCAGAAATATTAAAAAAGGTCAGGCAGCTTGAAATAAAGAGCAAGAAACTGGCCACCGATCTTTTTACCGGCGAATACCATAGTGCCTTCAAAGGAAAAGGTATGTCGTTTAAAGAAGTGCGTGAGTATGCTGCAGGAGATGATATTCGTTTTATCGATTGGAATGTATCGGCCAGGTTTGGTCATCCGTACAGTAAAGTATTTGAGGAAGAAAGAGAATTGACCGTAATGCTTGCTGGTTGATATTAGTGCCAGTTCTTTATTTGGAACGGTACATGCCAGAAAGCGAGATATCATTACTGAAATAGGCGCTGTAATTAGTTTTTCAGCAGTAAATAATTCAGATAAGATTGGGGTGATTTTTTACAGCGACAAAGTAGAAGCTTATATTCCTCCAAAAAAGGGCAAACAACATGCTTTATATATAGTGAGAGAATTATTAAGTAAGGAGCCAAAAGGAAATGGGACCAGGGTAAATTCCGCTTTGCGATATTTTAATAATTCAACCAAGCAAAAAAGCATTGCATTTATCCTGAGTGATTTTCTGGATGACAACTATGAAGATGCTTTGAGGATTGCCGGAAAAAAACATGATGTGATCGGGATCAAAATTTACGATCAGATGGATATGGAATTACCTGACGCTGGTTTGGTACAGGTGCAGGATGCTGAATCGGGTGAAAAAAAATGGGTGGATAGCAGTAATGAGTTTGTTCGCCAGAGTTACCAACAGGAATTTTTTAATATAACTGCATATAGTACGCAAACATTTAAAAAAGCAGGCTGCGACCTGCTGCATGTCCGCACAGGCGATGATTATGTAAAAGTTTTAAAACGCTTTTTTCTTAGCCGCAAATAAGTAACCATATTCATTGACACAAGCCATGGATTTTCATTAAATGACCAATATTTTTATTTATAAGGCCACCATATTTTCTGTTACCGTTTTTTTTGCTTTGTCTGCAATTGGCCAGGATAAAACCGCTGTCAAAGCAACTGTTGACAAAAGCAAGATACTTATTGGAGAACCGATCAGGTTACAACTGGAGGCAGATATACCTGAAAATGAAGCGATCCGCTTTTTTCGATACTGACTCCATTACCGCATTTTGAATTTTTGCATAAGGAAAAGATTGATACAGTGAATACCGGCAAGGGTACTATCTTATCCCAGGTGATTCATATCACCAGTTGGGATTCGGGTCATTGGGTGATACCGTCCTTTATACTCGGGGAAAGTAATGGTAACGGATTCAATTCCTGTTGATGTAGGTTTTACTCCTTTTGATCCTGAACAACCGTATCATGATACGAAAGATATCATTGAAGTAAATCCAACAGAGAAAGAAGAAAATTTCAATTGGTGGTATTTGGCAGCCGGAGTTATTTTGGTATTGTTGCTGTTGTCTTTGATTTTCAGGAAGAAAAAGAAACCCGTTGTTCCGGTAATTGAATTGCCCTTTGATCCATATAAGGAAGCCATGGAGCAATTGGAAAAATTGCAAAAGAATAAACCTGAGCCAAAGAATATTATTCGCAGGCTGGTTGATATTTTCAGAGAATATGTGGCTACTAAAAAAGGAATTCATTCCTTGCAGGCGACAACGGTTGATTTCGTAGCCCAGTTGAAAACCCTGCAATTTACCAGTGAGCAATTTGAAGAACTGTCTTATCATTAAGACTAAGCGATTTTGTAAAATTTGCAAAGTATATCCCTTCAGCGGAAGAGGACAAAAGAATTTTTGACCTGATATTTAAAACAATTCAACAAATAGAAGTGATCAAATAATGGTATACGACTGGTTCAGAAATATTGATTTTGCCTACCCTGAAAATTTTATGTTGTTCGGGTTGATACCTTTTTTGATATGGTGATTATCGAAAAAAATTCGAGGGCAGGCAAGCTGCATTTGTCGTTTCCGCGGATAAAAGCTTTTAAGGTATCTACCCTGAAAAACTATATTCGTCATTTGCCTTTTATATTCCGGGTTTTGGCCGTCAGTGCATTGATTATTGCACTGGCAAGGCCACAAAAGAGAAATGATCAGCGACAAACACTGGGAGAGGGTATTGATATTGTATTGTGTATGGACGTTAGTGGGAGCATGGGTTCGCGGGATATATTACCATCTCGTATGGAAGTGGCAAAAGAAGTGGCTGTGAATTTTGTACTTAGCCGGCCAGTCGACAGAATTGGACTGGTTATTTTTTCGGGAGAAAGTTTTTCGCAGGTTCCTCTTACAACAGATAGAAATACACTGGTTTCTCAAATTCAGTCACTAGAGAGCCGTCGCTATTTGAAAGACGGGACTGTAATCGGAGAAGGTCTGGCCACCGCGGTTGATCGTCTTTCAAAAAGTGAAACAAAAAGCAAGGTGATCATTTTATTGACTGATGGGAAGGAGGATGCCCCCGATACCAGACTTATTGATCCTCTTACAGCTCTTGAAATAGCTAAAGTAAAAGGGATAAAAGTTTATTCAATCGGCATGGGAGCCAGCGTATCAGGTATTGTAGAAATTGCGGGTAAAGGAAATTCCAGGCAAAGGAATCCGGCTATTGATTTCATTGATGAAGACCTGCTTCGAAAAATAGCCGAAGAAACAGGCGGTCGTTATTTTCGTGCAAAGGACAAAGAGGGATTAGAAAGTATTTACAAGCAAATTGATCAATTAGAAAAATCAAAAGTTGAAGTTATGTCCTATAAGCGTCACGAAGAATTATTTTTTCCCCTGGCACTTGCCGCTCTGTTTTTCTTGTTTATGGAAATATCTTTGCGTTATACCATTTTAAAAAGATTTCCATGAGGCCTAGTTTTTTTTCTGCAGGTGTTGTCCATTTATTCGAAATTCCCTGGTTTATGAAAGCAATAGTATATAAATCAACCGGTAGCTGGTATATAGTTAAGGATGCCGCCGGTCAATGGTATAATGCCCGGATGAAAGGGATTTTCAAAATTGACAATATTACAAGCACTAATCCGGTAGCTGTGGGAGATGAGGTAGAAATAGAAGTAGAAGATGAAGCAGAAAAATCAGCGATGATAATTGAAATTCATCCCCGGCGAAATTATATTAACCGGCAATCGCCCCGTTTAAAATACCAGCATCATATAATTGCTTCCAACCTTGATCAATCTATTTTGGTTGCTACATTAAAGGAACCACGAACCTCGCAGGGTTTCATCGACCGGTTTCTTGTGGCCTCCGAAATGTTTCATGTTAAAGCTATAATAGTGTTTAATAAATCAGATCTGTATAAAAGAAAGGAACAAGACAGATTTGACGATATGAAGGATATGTATGAGAAAGTAGGGTATAAAGTATTTCTGACCAGCACGAAGGATAACACCGGCATTGAAGAAGTCACTGAGGAATTAAAAAATAAAACTACACTCATCAGTGGTCATAGTGGTGTTGGTAAATCATCCTTACTCAATGTTATTTTCCCGGATATGCATTTGAAAACACAGAGAATTAGTGGGTGGAGTGGCAAGGGACAACACACAACCACTTTTGCAGAAATGTATGACCTGTCATATGGTGGAAGAATAATTGATACGCCCGGAATGCGTGAATTTGGCCTGGTGGATATTTCCAAACAGGAGGTCTCACATTATTTTCCTGAAATGAGGGATCAGGCTGAATGATTGCCAGTTTAATAATTGCCTGCATGTAAACGAGCCAGGCTGTGCTGTTAAGCAGGCGGTAGCCGCCAATGAAATCAGTGAAGACAGGTATGTGAGCTATGTAAATATTATGGAATCAATTGAAAAGCCTTTGCATCCACAAGGTGGAACCAAATAATGATAGGAAATGAAAGTGTTTGTGGGAGTGGTGAATATATTTATCACAGAAATTTCCTGGAAGAAAGGATCTAAGAATTATTGAATTAATAAGCAGGAATGAACCATCAGAAAAACGTAAACAAAACAGGCGCTTGTGAATGGTGTTTAAGCTATATTCCGGAGTGGGTTGAATAATTTACCATCAAGGATATTTGCCAGTTCTACTACAGCCAGGTTATCCTTAGGAAGTGCTGTATGTGTTTTGGTAGGATGCACAGAAATGCCATTGTAAATATCATAGCGCAATGTGAGCGAGTGTCCTTTATATTTAAAGTCCCAGTTAATAGCGTCAAATTCGTCTTCCTTGTTCAAAAATTTAAATGGAGATCTTCGTTAATGATGCCGGCTACCTGGTAAAAAAGATTTAAACTGCCATCATCTGCAAGGACGGCTTCGGTACATCCTAACGTGGTTCGTAAAGAGAGGCTCATAGCAAATTTTTTAGGGTTTAATGGTTCTGTAAACAAGACCCGGATATAAATCAAAAAGCTGCCTCCTGGCTATATTAACTTTTGAATTTTTTTGCTTTTCGCGCCGCTTTTTCAGCATCAGGATCCCCGCAGCTAATTTTTCTGCTCCTATATTCTTGCCATTGGTCGGGCAACCATATTTTGGTTTGAACATACTGCAAGAAGCCACTAAAAACATTAAGCTGATCAACACTATTACTGAAAGGACATTTTTCATATTCATTTCATTGGTATAACGAATGTAGAAATTAGATAACTGAATTTACTATAGTAAAATTACTGGCTATAGGAAATAATTGGACAAGATGCTTGATCTCAAAATGTTGACGAAAAGATAAAATTTATTCAACCTGGTCCATTGGTCTTTTTGAAAAACTATTGAACGGTTTCTTTGAACCACCCCGCATACTTAATATAATTATTAGCTATCCGGTTAATCTCACCGCTGATCAATTCCTGGGAAATATCCTTTACTTTTTTTGCCGGAACTCCAGCATAAATACTTCCAGCTTCACAAATTGTATTTTCCAAGAACTACCGCACCTGCTGCAATGATGGTATTGCTTTTTACGGTGCAATTATCCATAACGATTGCTCCCATTCCTATCAGCACATTGTCCTGTAGAGTACAACCATGAACTATAGCATGATGGCCTATAGATACATTATTTCCAATGGTGGTTCCATATTTCTGGTACGTACAATGAATACAGGCACCATCCTGCACATTTACTTTATTACCCATTTTTATAAAATTTACATCGCCCCTGATCACAGCATTGAACCACACACTGCAATCGTCGCCCAAAATCACATCACCTGTAATGGTGGCATTGGGAGCGATAAAACAATTGTTTCCAAATTCAGGATATTTCCCCTATACTGGAAGTATTACAGGCATAGAATTAATTTAGAGTTTGAAGTTTTTATTGTTCCTGATAAACAATTCTCATCCACAACTTGCAATTTAGGTATTTCCTTTATTGTGAACCTTTCGGCTTACCATATCTGAATGAAAATACTTTACGTTCTTTGCAACCGATCCATGTTGAAACCGAACGATGGATTATATCTGCTTACGGCAGGCTAATTTTTGAAATAATTGTTTAACTCTCTGCATGAATCAACGGGAACTCTTTTTAAATCATGTTGCCCAAACCTCTACTGCTCCACTGGCCTTAGAAATTATAAAAGCCTATGAAGCCATATTGTATGATATAAACGGCAAAGAATATATTGACCTTATTGGTGGAATAAGTGTAGCAAATGTAGGCCATCGCCATCCCGCGGTCATTGATGCAATTCATAAGCAATTAGATGCCTACCTCCATATTATGGTATTATGGAGAATTTATTGAATCGCCCCAGGTGCAATATGCAAAATTCCTATCGGACCATCTTCCGCCTTGCTCTCAATTCTGTTTATTTTACCAATTCCGGTGCAGAAGCAGTGGAAGGTGCAATGAAGCTGGCTAAAAGAGTATCAAACAGGACACAAATTATCGCATTCAATAATTCATACCATGGGTCCACCCAGGGTGCACTAAGCATAATTGGTAGCGAATACTGGCGAAATGCATTCCGGCCTTTGCTGCCTGATATTCTCCACCTGGAATATGGATCGCCTGCAGTCATTTCAATTTATTTCAGAGAAGACGGCCTGTGTTATTGCAGAATCGGTACAGGCTGAGGCGGGCGTGGTGGCTCCATCAAAAGAATGGATGCAGGAGCTGCGTAAAAAATGTACAGAAACGGGAACACTCTTGATACTGGATGAAATTCAAACCGGTTTTGGACGCACAGGCAGGCTTTGGGGATTTGAACATTTCGATATAGTTCCCGATATCGTTTTACTTGGCAAAGCTTTAGGTGGAGGAATGCCTCTGGGTGCATTTATTGCCGATAAAAAAAGAATGGATGCTTTTACGGAAAATCCGGTTTTGGGCCATATCACCACATTTGGGGGTCACCCTGTTTCCTGTGCAGCAGGAATGGCCGCTATGGAGGTTTTGATAAATATGCCCAATACTGTATATGAAAAAGAAAAGCTTTTCCTTTCGTTATTGATCCATCCAAAAATCAGAGCTGTCCGTTCATTTGGGCTCTGGCTTGCCGTAGAGTTTGAATCCTTTGAAATCAATAAGAAAGTGATTGACATCTGCATTAATAACGGACTGTTGACAGATTGGTTTTTGTTCTCTCCAAATTGCCTGCGCATCTCACCTCCCCTGATAATTTCAGAGCAGCAGATCCGGTTAGCCTGCTCCATTATCCTGGATGCAATCAGTCAATAAATAAAAGTCAATCCCACGAATACCTGATAATTTTTTTTTCTTAATTTGGAATTAAGAAATTAATTAATCATTTAAAATCAGACAACATGAAAAAAGTTATTCTACTCTTTACTGTGCTCTGCTTTATTGGTAGTTCTTTCGCAGCTTTTAACCTGGAGGCTCCTGCACCTAAGGCTAACGAAGTTTATATTGTGGTGGGTAAAAATGGAGAAAAGATTTCTTTGCTCGATCTTTCCCGGGTGAAGATTAAAGACCTGCAGGAATTAACAGGAAAGAAAATGAAATTTTCTGACAGGATAGGTTTCACCCTGGCTCAAAAAAAGTTAAGGGAAAGTATAAACCATGATGGAACTTTCAATCAGAAAAAAATTCAAAAATTTTTCATTAAGGCGGGAGATGGCTCCAGTGGTTTTCATATTGGCGGATTTGCCTTGGGATTTTTGTTAGGGTTGATTGGTGTATTGATCGCCTATCTTATTAATGACGATAAGAAAAGCAACCGGGTAAAATGGGCCTGGATCGGTTTGGGTATTGTCGTCGTGATTGTTATCCTTGCTTCCATATAAGAATATTTTTCAATTAACAAAAAGGTTGATTCATCACGAATCAACCTTTTTGTTATTACACCCCACCTTTGGTGATATTTCTTTATTTGATGAGAGCAAATAACCCAGCTCCTGCTAATCCCCCGATAACAGGTCCTATAACCGGTATCCATGCATAGCTCCAATCGCTGCCTCCTTTGCCTGCAATTGGCAAAATAAAATGAGCGATTCTTGGACCCAAATCTCGTGCAGGGTTGATGGCATAACCCGTAGGTCCGCCTAATGATAATCCAATGCCAATTACCAATAGTGCTACCGGTAGTGCATCAAGTGCACCTAAAGGAGTTGCTGATTTAGACATGCTTAAAGCCCCAAAAACCAAAATAAATGTACCAGCGATTTCTGTTATTAAATTATAAAACGGGTGTCGAATGGCCGGTGCTGTACTGAAAACAGCCAGCTTAAGATCCTTATCTTCTGTTTCATCGAAATGTTGTTTATAGGAGATCCAAACCACGGCGGCTCCCACAATGGCTCCGCTCATTTGTGCCAATATAAAAACACCCAGCATGGAAGGATCAAAATCACCAAACACGGCGAGGCCAATAGTAACGGCTGGATTCAGATGGCCGCTGCCACCTAAAGTATTTGAAGCATATACGCCCAGGAATACCGCCATTCCCCATCCAAAAGTAATTACGATCCATCCGCTGTTCTGACCTTTGCTTTTATTCAATACAACATTTGCAACTACACCCACACCCATTATAATGAGCAATGCCGTTCCAATGAATTCACCTATAAATGGAGACATATTATTTGGTTTTTTATTTTATGGTTTAAGAATAATTTCATTATTAATAAGTTCATTTCCTGTAGAAAGCAATTCTGCATCTTTTAGAATAGTTTTTAGTCATCAGCCCAGGCTTGTGCCGCTTTTACAGCCTTTTTCCAATTTTTTTGCAGATCATTTCTTTTCTCATCATTCATAGAGGGGGTAAACTCTCTATCTTTTTGCCAGAATTCCTGGAGTTCATTTACTCCAGACCAAAAACCTACTGCCAACCCGGCAAGAAAAGCGGCTCCCAAAGCTGTTGTTTCGGTTACCTGCGGTCTTATTACGTTTGATCCAAGAATATCACTTTGAAATTGCATCAATTGATTATTAACTGTGGCTCCTCCATCTACCCGTACTTCCTTAATGGGAAGGCCAGCGTCTGCTTCCATTGATTTCAATAGATCCCTCGACTGAAAAGCTATGCTTTCAATAGCCGCCCTGGCAATATGTGCGTCAGTGCTCCCTCTGGTAATACCCACTATTATTCCCCTGGCATGCTGGTTCCAGTAAGGTGCCCCTAAACCTGTAAATGCCGGTACAAAATAAACACCACCATTATCAGGAACTTTTACAGCCAATGCCTCCACATCAGCGGATGTTTGAATTATTTTTAATCCGTCTCTTAGCCATTGAACTACTGCTCCGCCAATGAAAACGCTTCCTTCCAATGCATATTGAACTTCTCCGTTAATTTTCCATGCTATTGTTGTAAGCAAGTTATTTTTTGATGCTACAGGTTTCGTTCCTGTATTCATTAACATAAAACACCCTGTGCCATAAGTATTTTTCACCATTCCGGGTTGTGTACACATTTGTCCGAATAAGGCCGATTGCTGGTCCCCGGCAATACCACTAACCGGAATAGATGTTGAGGTAAGTATGTTTTCGGTATGGCCATACACTTCACTGCTTGACCGCACTTCCGGCAACATATTTTCCGGTATTCCAAATAATTTCAATAGATCCTGGTCCCATTGAAGCGTATGAATATTGTATAATAAAGTTCTGGATGCGTTGGAGACATCCGTTGCATGTACTTTACCATTGGTGAGTTTCCACAATAACCAGCTATCAATAGTACCAAAACACAGTTCACCTTTTTGTGCTTTATCCCTGGCTCCTTCCACATTGTCTAATATCCATTTTACTTTGGTACCGGAAAAGTAAGCATCGGTAACTAACCCTGTTTTTTTCTGGATAGTATCGGCATGTCCCTGTTTTTTTAATTAATCACAATAGGAAGCGGTTCTCCGGTCCTGCCATACAATAGCATTACAGACAGGTTGATGTGTTTCCCGGTCCCACACAACGGTTGTTTCCCTCTGGTTAGTGATACCAATAGCTGCGACATCTGAAAAATTCAGACCGCCTTTTAAAACAGCCTCCGTAGCTACACCAATTTGTGTACTCCAAATTTCATTGGCATCATGCTCCACCCATCCTGGTTGTGGAAATTTTTGCGAAAATTCTTTTTGGGCAGTGGCTACAATATCACCTTTCTTGTCGAAAATGATAGCTCGTGAACTCGTGGTTCCCTGGTCAAGGGATAAAATATATTTGGCCATGGCAATCGTTTAGCTTTTTAAAATTTAAATATATTGAAATTATGTAAGCGCCTTATAAAGTACAGGAATCGATATCAGGTTAAGAATATAGTCAGCAATTTCATTTCTACAATTCTGAAAAAAAATTGGGGTAATCGGTGATTATGCCATCTACGCCCAATTGTTTCATTCGTTTCATGTCTTCCGTTGTATTCACGTGTCCAGGGTATAAGTTTAATATTTCTTTTATGACATTCATTTATTAATTGTGCAGTGACCATGGAATAGTGAGGACTATACATCCGCGGTATATAACCCAGGTCATTTAGCTGTTGTTCAAAAGTTCGTTTATCATTATTTGAAATAAGTACAGCCGTTACCATACCTGGAAATTTTTTATGCAAAATCTGTAAAGGCCTGAAATCAAACGATTGTAAATAACACTGTTTTTCTAATTTTTTTTCCTTGATCACCTGCATTACCAGTTCCACCGTTTCTTCAACCGGCGGTTGCCTGGTGCCGTCATAAGCAGGATTTGTTTTCAATTCAATATTATACAAAACTGTTTTCCCGGATTTGGCCGCATACCTGTTTGTAGAATCGATCAATTCGCCCAATAAAGGTTTATAGGCTGCCATTTTTTGTTGTTCCGGAAAATCCTTAAGCGGTTTTAAGCCTACATCATATTTCCTGATGCTGTCATAATCCATTTCATATAGCAAATGCCCCAGCGCTTCTTTGGGTTCAAGGTATTTTCCGTCCGGAGTGGTAGTTATATCCGGATGGAAATATATATCATGCGAGATCACTACTTTTTTGTCACGGGAGATGACAACATCCACTTCCACCGTATTTACATCATAATCCAGAGCTTTGTACATAGCCGGGATCGTATTTTCAGGCATTAATCCTCTTGTGCCGCGGTGTCCTTCTTTATTAAATACAGGAAGTATTTCCGATACGGAAGAATTCGTCTTCATATTTGCTGTCTTGCAGGAGCCAGCCAGTAATAGCACCATCACAGCTGAAGTTTTTAACGGGTTTGCCATACTTTCAATTGGTTACATAAGGTTTTAAAATGGAAGCCCAACGCTGATATCCCCTGGCATTAAGATGCAAACCATCATAGGTATATTCTTTATCCAGGCGGTTGGCACTATCAAGAAATTGTGGATGAATATCTATTATGGTTATTTTTTCAGTTATGCCTAATTTTTTTAACTCCTGGTTTATATGTTCAATGTGCTCATCCTTATTAAAATGATTTCGGGCAGGAAATGTATTATTGACCGGTAAAATTGTATTGAAGTAAATTTTTGTTTTCGGCGATTCTTTTTTAATACGGGTAATCATCTTTTTAAAGTTTGCCACAATTACATCATCAGGAATATTTCGGGAAATATCATTAATGCCAATGAGAATAAATACTTTGGCTGGCTTTCCTTGTGTTATTTCCTCCAACCTTTCTAATATTCCAAATGTAATATCACCGGATATGCCACGATTCCTGACATGGTTTTGTTGAAGTAATTCATTCCACTCCGTATAATCAGTAATACTGTTGCCCAGGAAAATGATATCCTTATCTGAATCAGGATAGGTATGAAACTGGGACAGTTTCAAGGCATAATTTCCTGGCCGATAGGTGCTATCCCAATTGGTACTCTGCGCCCATATTTCTTGTGTTATACATGAACAGATCAATACAGCGAATAGAATTTTTTTCATTGGGTTTAATATTAAACAGAATGGGTTACCATATATTTATTTCCAAACCGGTCTGTTGCTACTACTTTTATTTCTTTCGTTGCAGAAGGAACGAGGGCTTTAAACATATGGTCTGTTTTCCTTGGTTCTGCAAAACCTCTTTTGCTCGGTAGTTCTGGTCCCAGCAGGGTGGCCCAGGCTATAGGATCAAACGATTCTGTCTGCTGAAGCGAACCTTTGTATATACCATCTATCCAGTAATCGGTTTTCCATGTCGGGTCATAATTCCAGATATTTACCTGTAACTGTTTTTCGTTTGGCAGATCTTCGACATAAATTTTCAACTGGTGATTGGGTTGTTCGCCTGTAGATTGGTAATGCCAGGTCAATTCTGTTCCATTTACTTTATATACACCGTATCCGCATGGAGTTCCATCGCCGCAAATAGGCCCCGTCCACCAGGCACCGCAAACAGTTCCATGGTTATGTTCATAAATATTTCCTCTGATAACATTTTTATGATAATGTGTATGGCCGGACATTATGTGCACATTTCGGCCTTCCAGCAATGCATACAAGGCATGATTATTCTTTACCCCGCTATGCACAGGAATATGTACACATAAAATAATTAGTATTTCTTTTGAAACGAATGACAGATCTTTTTGAAGCCAGTCCAGTTGATTTTGAGAAATATATCCATCATACTCCTTGTTCTGTCCCAGGTATCTTACATCGTCCATCACAACATAGTGAACTTTGCCACGATTGAAGGAATAATAGGTGGGGCCATAAGTTTTCTTAAATGTACTGTCCGATGTTTCATCTCCTCCTCTATTATAGTCCATATCATGATTGCCCAGGCATTGGAAAAAAGGAATCCTCATTTTTTCAACCGCATTATTATAGGCAGGGAAAAGTTGCAATTCATCCCATACAATATCACCTACTGTTATTCCATGTAACAGTGAAGAAGGTCCGGCTGCATTCACAAGTTTCTGCACATCGGGCACTGATTGAGTCATCAATTCATCAATATCACTTTGATTTTTTACCTGTGGATCAGCCCATATGATAAACTGGTGTTCATTGTCATTTTTATTCAAAGGTTCCAATTCAAAATCTACATGTTTATTGCGGCCAATTTTGTTTAATTCGTAATAATGACGTGAAATGCCATTTTCATTTTTGAAAGCAAAACCTGAAGGGGTTGAAACAAAAACAAAATCAGCAGCCGGATGTATTTCCAATTTATATTTTCCTTTGCTGTCGGTTAACACAACAGTATAACCATCACTTACAACCACTCCCCTGATTCCTTTATTGTTGGAATATACACGGCCTTTAATTTTTTTTCCGGTGTCCAAAGTTTCGGCCGGAAACTGACCGGCCGCTATTAATCCACCGGTAAACCAGGTCGCATTTTGAATAAATAATCTTCTCTTCATGAATATTGAACTTTTTAAAACATGTTGTTGATCAAGATTCCATTTTGATTGAGCATAATAATGTTTTCAGGTATGATTGAGAAAAAAGTTTTGAAATCCTTATTATCTGTCCCACCAAACTTTTGAATTGATATCGTCTCCTCCCATAGCCGCCGCAGCAGCCTTATAATTTTCAGAATTGCTGACTCGAACGGATATAGGGTAAAGAAAACGTGATGGCATAATGCCGTTGTTTTGCATACCTGCTTCTACCGGCAAATTGGGTAAGCCTGTCCGGCGATATTCAGACCATTGCTGGTAATCAACAAAAAAGAGTGCATAATATTTTTGAAGCATGATGCGCTCTAATGTTCCGTCATATTCGGCATAGGGGTTGGTGAAATAATCTGCAGGCAAAACCAGGCCCCATTGTTCAATTGCAGCTTTTACACCTTTTTCGTAAGCCGTTTTAGCCGCCACAGTATTGCCCGATCTCCATTCAAGTTCCGCTTTTATGAATTCCACTTCCGCATAGGGAAGAATAGGAACAATCATGGGTGCTGTTACAAGAGTTTGCAAAAAATTTGATGGAGTGTATTTAAACTGCGATTCGCTGCCGGCAAATCCATGCGGTATTCCTACATACCCGATACTGGGATTGGGTGGCGTGAGGCTCCTGGCTTCCGATACAAACTTCGCCCGGCGGGGATCATTCATTCCATTTAAGCTATCTAAAAAAAACTTGCCGGCTGCACGGAAAGTAGGAAAGTCAACTGGTCTTCCCCAGGGCGAAACAAGGGGCGTTATTCCCGTAAGATTCAATATGGCGGATTCTGCATTATTATTAAAAATGGGATATTTCACAGGGTCGCTGATAATGGTTCTCATCTTTGTAAAGACATCCATAGAAGGCACGTTGGATAATCTTAATAAAAGCCGGAGATGAAGTGAGTTGGTGAATTTTTTCCATTTCGTAATATTATTTGCAAACAGGATTTCTGTGCCGTATACCATGGGCTTTGAGGTATTGAATAACTGATTAGCTGAATCAAGATCCCTCAGCAGTTTTGGATAAATATCCTGTTGTTTGTCGAATGCAGGATAAAATTCCTGTTCGTCACCACGCAATGCTTCACTCATAGGTATATCTCCAAAGACATCAGTCAGGTTTGAAGTTACCCAGGCATTCAATGTTAACGCGATGGCCTGGTAATTCGGATCCTGTGATTTCACTGATGCCTCATACATCTCTTTTATATTTTTTAGCCAGCGGTAGTACACATTCCAGGTACTACTTCCTGTATTTTCTGTTAGTTCATACCGGTGTATACCTCCTGATGGACTGGGAAAAGGAAGCATGACCTGCATCAGATCAAATGTAATAGCATCAGCCCTGTCCATATTAAATGAAGCCACTTCAAAAATAATAGGATTCAACAGTGTGCCGGGACTTATCTGTTCAATACGGTTTGGGTCGGTATTGATTTCCTTAAAATCTTTTGAACAGGAGAAATTAATGATGCAAACGACAGCGAAGGCGGCGGTTAATATATTGGGTAATTTCATTTGTTTATTTTTTTTGCTGTAAAAAAATTTGAATAAAAAAAATCCTGGTAGATTCAAATGGTTGTGTGATAAAATCAATCAAAATTTTAAAGTAACATTTAGTCCCATGGTTCGAGTAGAAGGCAATTGTCCTATTTCAACTCCAGGTATCAAAGTAGTACCGTTTAACGCGGCAGTTTCAGGATCAAAAATGGGAAAACTGGTCAGCATTAAAAGATCACGTCCATAAATGGCTAATGAAACCTGCCTTATAAATGATTTTGCCAATACTTTCTTTGGAAGAGAATATTCAAACCTTGCTTCTCTTAATTTTAAAAAAGAGGCATCGAATGAATTGGATTCTACATTGGCGCGGCGGTAATAATCAGTGTAATACTCTACCGGCAGCACCTTTTTTGTGTTGGGAACAAACCGGCCTGAGCCATCATCAACTACACCTTCACCTATAATATAATTTTCTTCGCGGCCGCGAAGCGTATGTTTTAATTTACCCTGCTCTGACATTTTATGATGAGTTTGGGAATATATTATTCCTCCATATTGCCCATCCACAAGAAAGCTAAACCTGAAATTTTTATAACTCAGTTCATTTTGAATCCCGCCTTTCCAATCAGCAAATGCAGATCCGATAAACTGAATATCTGAGGGCCTTGCAGGCAATCCATTACTGTTATATACAATTTGTCCATCGGGTGAGCGAACGAAGCCAAATCCGTATACATCCCCGGTACTGCCGCCTACTTTTGCTATGATAGTTGCATTACCACCTGTACCAATCACCTGGTTATCCTCTCCGCCAAGGTCTTCAGCCAGAGAAAGAACGCGGTTTTGATTTTTTGCCCAATTGATCGTTGTACTCCAATTAAAATTTTTGGTGACGATGTTTTTTGAGTTAATGACCACTTCAACTCCACGATTCCGTACTTCGCCGGAATTCAGGAAGGCTGCCGAATAGCCAGTAGACCAGTTCATAGGAACCTGAACGATCTGATTACGGGTAAGACTATTGTAGTAGGTAATGTCAAGCCCAAACCTGTTTTTTATAAACCGAATGTCGAGTCCCGCTTCATAACTGGTAGAGATTTCCGGTTTAAGAGTCGCATTATATAAAACAGCATCAACAGATCCCGAACTTGCAAATTCACTGGCTCCATAATATTTCTGAGTTTGATACGGGTCGGTATCGTTACCTGCCTCTGCAGCCGATAATCTTAGTTTAGCAAAAGAAATAGCTTTGGGCAATTGAAAAATTTCGTTGAGAACCAGGCTTGCATTAATGGAAGGATAAAAGAAAGACCAGTTTTCTGATGGCAATGTACTCGACCAGTCATTTCGTGCTGTCAGATCAAGGAAATATTTATTCTTGTATCCAAAAGCGGCCAGCCCGTAAAGGCTGTTTACATTAAAATTTTTATCTGCCACCTTTACCTGTGGTGAGGCCAGGCCATTATTTAGTTTATAAACAGCCGGAATAACCAGGCCGTCAATATAACTATCAACCCGGTTATACCGGTGAACCATCTTATTACCACCGGCCGAAACTGAAACTGTAAGATCTTCAGCCAACTTATCTTTATATGTAACCAGGAAGTCAGTGTTGGATTCAAAATCAGCAATCGCTTGTTCTTTATAATATCCTTTTAAGAAATTGGCGGTGCTAAAAGGCCTTCTTTGCTGCCTGTCCTCATCCATCATATTAATACCCGAACGAAGCATCAGGTCAAACTTTTTAGAGATTTCATAGGTTGCTGAAATGTTTCCGATCACGGAGTTGTTTTTGACAGAATTGGTCATTTCATAAGCGATCAGGTACGGGTTATCAATAAAAGAACTGAAAGGATGTATCTGGTCAATTTGTTCCTGCCCGTTTTTCCAAATATCCCGGTACCAATTCAGATCCACGTTTGGATTCTGAAATATCATAAAGTAGGAAATGGATTGGTTATTATAACCAGTAGCAGGCAGGTTATCGCTGGATTTATTTGTATAACTTATTTTGGTAGTAATCTTTAGCTTGTCTGAGATATTATAATTCATTCCTGTTTGAGCCGTAATTCTTTCGTACCCTGTATTTGGCATTATCCATTCATTTTTTGAATGTGTAACTGAAAGACGGGCTGTTCCTTTATCATTACCACCTTCCAGGGCAACACTGTTAGTTATGGTGCTGCCTGTTCGCCAAAAATCTTCTACATTGTTTTTATATGGTTTCCAAAGAGTTCGTTCATCCCCACGTCCTTGCTTTACGGGGTCATATTGGTAATACATTTGTCCGTCAAACCTGGGGCCATATGCACTGCTGGTACCACTGGTGCTTGCACCGTCTGCGGTTGTTCCATATGAATAATATTTTTCTCCATTGGAATTTACTGCTCTTCCGGTACCCTGGCCATACTCATACTGCCTGTCAGGCCAATGTAAAACATTATTTATACTAACATTTGAATTGACAGTAACCCCAATGCCAATATTTTTTTTAGAGCCGGATTTAGTTGTAATGATCAGTGCCCCATTGCTGGCCCGGCTACCGTATAACGCTGTGGCACCCGGCCCTTTTAATACGGTTATACTTTCAATATCGTCAGGATTGATATCATTTATATTGTTTCCAAAATCAATAGGAACATCATTTCCCGACCCGGCTCCGTAGGCATTATTTACACCGGATGATGTTGCATTCTTATTGCTCATCGGCACGCCGTCTACAACTATTAAGGCATTATTATTATTTGGATTAAGGGATACGTCTCCACGTAGTGTTATCCTGGTAGAATTGATTGGGCCAGAGCCTGAAGATAATAGTTGAAGCCCGGCTACCTTACCAGATAATGCACTCGACCAGTTGTTGGACCGTGCATCGGTTAGCTCTTCAGAATTTATTTGTTGGGCCGAATACCCAAGAGCTTTTTGTTGTCTGCTTATTCCTAATGCGGTAACCAATACCGCTTCCATTTCTTTAGAATCAGCGGTAAGATTAAAATTGAATTCTGTAGTTGCGCCTACTTTTTGTTCTATGGTAATAAAGCCGATAGCTGAAATTACAAGACTTTCATTTGCATTAGCCCCTATATTGAACTCACCTCTTTCATTAGTTGTAGTGCCCCGATCTGTTCCTTTTATTTGTACCGATGCTTTAGGTACCGGAGAATTGTCACCAGCATTTTTTACTACACCATTAACAACTTTTTGTTGCGCAGATACAAGCGAAGTGCCGAACATCATTAACAAACCTGTCAACAACAAAATTTTTCCTGTTTGAATTAAAATGAGCAGTCTCATAAAATTTAATTTATAAAAGTTGAAGAATAAGAGTTAGGGTACTTGAACTTCCGTAAGGCCAGAAATTATGGTTATGTTTTGCTCTTAAATAAAGTAGGGCTAAGAAGTTTTATCCCAGAGTGATTATTAAGTAAAAAAATTTTCATATGGTCTTTTTTAGTTATTATTTATAATGGTTATTCCAGATTGCTGCGATACACTATTTATTTCAACATGTATTGTTCAGACAATTCATTGAAAGTTTTAATTTGATCTTTTTCCCATTGCTCATTTTTCCCCATAACCTTAGCCATTACCGAAGCCACCTCCGGTGCTATGCGCCTGCTTTCCCTGGCATCAAGAAAAAGGGCCCTGGTTCTCCTTGATAATACATCTTCCACAGTTCTTGCCATCTCATGTTCTATAGCCCAGTGAATTTGTTTTTTATGAATCCTGAGATCCTTGCTAAGCCAATCTTCATTTCCTGCGGTAATATGTTCCCTGATCAAAGAAGCATCGCTTCCATAGAAATAAAGCGGATCAGTCCAATTGGCTGTTTTGGTATATCCATGAATTTGCAATGTTGCAGTGGCCGGGTTTTTCCGCATCCATCCAAAATGTTTTTCAATTCTGTTAACCATATCTTCCCCCATTTTCCTGTAGGTAGTCCATTTGCCACCCAGAATGGTAAAGAGGTTTGATTCGGATACAACGATCTTATGGCTGCGGGAAATTTCTTTAGTTTTCTGTTCAGTACCTTTAGGAGCTGCCAGGGGTCTTAATCCTGCAAAAACACTCAATACATCACTGCGGCCGGGGGCACTGGATAGATAATTACATGCAGTTTCCAGAATAAAGGAAATTTCTTTTTCCAATGCCTGCGGTTCAAGTGCCGGTTCTGCAACTAGAGTATCCGTAGTGCCCACCACTACTTTATTGTGCCAGGGCACGGCAAAAAGTACTCTTCCATCGCTGGTTTCAGGTATCATCAATGCCTCATCCGAAGTATAGAATTTCTTATCCAAAACCAAGTGTATTCCCTGGCTAACCCGGATACTATTGGAACTTCCCGGTTTATCCATTTGCAATATGCTATCTACAAAAACACCAGTAGCATTGACTACAGCCTTTGCCTTTACATTATACTTTTCATTTGTTTCGTTATCCATAACTGTAGCTCCGCATAGTTTCCCTTCCTCGTCTTTGTTGAGGCTTGTTACCTGCATATAATTAATAGCATAGCCACCATTTTCCCAAATGCTTTGTACCAGGTTAATGGCCAGCCTTGAATCATCAAACTGGCCATCATGATACAATACGCCACCCTTTAAACCCGAGGATTTTAAACCTGGTATTTTTCTTAGAACTTCTTTCTTTGAAATAAAAATGGAAGGACCCAACCTTAACTTTCCTGCGATCCAGTCATAAATTTTAAGGCCTATTGTATATTTAAGCCGGTCCCAATATGTATAAACCGGTACAATAAAAATCTGGTCTCTTACAAGATGAGGAGCGTTCCTGTACAATAACCCTCTCTCCACACTGGCTTCTCTTACTAGTTTTACGTCTCCCTGCGCCAGGTACCTTACACCGCCGTGGACTAATTTGGTACTACGACTCGAAGTTCCTTTGGCGAAATCAACCTGTTCAACCAACAAAGTTTTATATCCTCTTGCTGTGGCATCAAGTGCTATACCCAAGCCTGTGGCGCCACCGCCTATAACCAGGAGATCCCATTCATGATTAATGCTGAAGATTTCCGCTAAATAAATTTCCCGATCTGTTGTTCCCAAATTTAAAAGCGAATTAATCATTGGTAATATTTTATCTTTCGAATTTTTTAAAACCGAAACTGATAAATAATAAAATGAAAGTAAAGAAAAAAAAATGAAACCTGTTTGTAATATATTGAAATTTGTTTTATTAATATTAATTTCATATTGTTACGGATTTATAAATATCCCTATATAATACTATATCTTTTGAATTATTAGAAACCTCTTAATAAATTCAGGATGCGAACATCAATCAAAATGGGAACAGCGAGCAACCTGCAAGACAGGCATCTGCATATTTTATCCAGGCTAAAAAAGGAAGGGAAGGTTCAGGTACTTGACCTTTGTAATGAACTCGGGGTTTCATCTGTTACTATACGAAAAGATTTGAAATTGCTGGAAGAAAAAATGCTTTTATACCGGACGCATGGTGGTGCCACATTAAGTAATCCATATACGGTAGATAAACCCGTCAATGAAAAAGAGAAAATAAGGTCAGAAGATAAAAGGGACATCGGTGCAGAAGCGGCAAAATTGGTTCAGCCAATTGATTGTATCATAATCGCATCAGGTACAACTGTACTATCCCTGGCAAAGAATATAAAACCGAAGGGCCAACTGACAGTTATTACCGCCGCATTGAATGTTGCCATGGAGCTTAACCGGCATCCAGAAATAGAAGTTTTGGTACTGGGAGGTATTTTAAGAAAAAGTTCTTCTTCTTCCACAGGGGTATATGCTGAAAGGATCCTTGATGATTTTTCCTGCAGCAAATTATTCCTTGGAGTAGATGGTATTGATATTGATTTCGGACTGAGTACTACTCATGTACAGGAAGCCCAGTTAAACCGTAAAATGATAATAGCATCGCAGAAAACCATTGTACTCGCTGATTCAGGCAAATTTGGCAAAAGGGGGTTTGGTAAAATTTGTAGTTTGGAAGATGTAGACCAAATCATAACAGATAAAGGTATTTCCGAGCATATGCTAAAGACTTTAAAAGAAATGGGTATTGAAGTGACAATTGTATAATTCATTAAAAAAGATCATAAAATTTTGGATTGATTTGCATTTAACTTGAACTATTGAATTCAGGGGTTTATCCCTATTCTTCCTTCAAATATTCTTTTATATATTGTCTCCCTGTTAACCAATTCTTGCTACTTATGATGCGAATCATTTTACTCGTATTAGTATTATGTTTAGGAAAGGGAAGCCTGCAGGCTCAATCATCACCGGCCTGGCCAAAAACTTTATTGTGGCGTATATCCGGAAATGGCCTTTCAAACAACTCTTTTTTATTTGGCACCATACATCTGCAGGATAAACGCCTGTTTTACTTTTCTGATTCATTATACCATTACCTGGAACAGGCGGACGGATATGCTCTTGAAATTGACCTTCAGGAATTCATGGATTCGGTCATCCAAAAAGTGGTCGATCAGAAACAGGAAGAATGGATTGATAAAAAAAGACTCAAAGGAAAAGGACAAGAAGAAGATCATTGATTCGCTGGTTCAGAATGTAAAAAAGTTAAACGATAAGGCTAGTAAGCGACAGCTGGAACAATTAAGAGATGAAAAGGTAAGGAAGGCAATGAAGAATAAAGAAATGCCTACCATAATGGATGCCTATTTGTATGGAATAGCAAAAAGACAGGGAAAATGGCTGGGTGGAATTGAAGATGTTCAGGATCAGTTATATCTTTTTGATGAGCTGGGAGGAGAAGTGACAAGTGAAGAATTATTATTGCCGGATGCAGAATTAATGTCATCATTGGAGAAAATGATAGCCATTTATCTTGCTGCCGACTTAACCAAAATAGAAAATTATACGGCCGGAAATTATTCGCAGGAATTAGAAAATATGATATTTCTGAATAGAAATATCAAGATGGCCAAACGTATGGACAGCCTGGCGCAAGTAAGGAGTACATTTTTTTCTGTGGGAGCTGCCCATCTACCCGGTGATTCCGGCGTCATCAATTTATTAAAGAAAAAAGGATATAAACTGGAGCCCGTATTTTCTTCCAAAAAAATTGATCCTGCTAATTATGCATACAAACTTACCGAAGTATCCTGGGTTAACGTGGAGGATGAAGAAAAAACTTATGAAGTTAAAATGCCTGGCAAAGCCTCCGATCTCAATATGTTCGATGGAGCCTTTAAAATGAAATTTTATGTCGACATTACTACCCTTACCTATTATATGTCGGGAAGTACTTTTGGCGGGCAAAATGGAGATCTGTCAAAAGTGATAGATAAATTTTCTGAAAATACAGATGGAGTTGTATTAAGTAAGAAATTAATAGAAAAAGATAGTTTAAAGGGAATAGAAGGGATAGTACTGGCGAATGATTATTACTATAAAGTGCAATATTTTGCAAAAGCCAACCGCATTTATATAATGATTGCCGGTGGAGAAAAAAAGGAAATGCTGGAAACACCGGATGTAAAAAAGTTTTTACAATCTCTCGTAATCAATAAAACAAAGACTGCAGAGAAACAAAAAGAATGGATTGATTTTAGTTTAGAAGACAAAGCATTCACCATCCGCTTCCCCGGGCATCCAAAACAGAACAAATCAACTGAAGAAAAAGCAGAGGGGTCTGAATGGACATTTACAGTGTACGATTATATTGATCCAACTTCCGGCATGTACTATATGGTTCAGGTTCGTGATTTGCGACCGGGCTATTATCTTACAGGTGATTCTGCTTATTTTTATTCCTTCCGCGAAAATCTTGCCCTGGCAATAGAAAAAGTAACAGAGGAAGAAATAACGACCATCCATTCGTTTCCAGCCTACCGGTTTAACGGGGAGTCAGAAGGTGGTGATATCCGGTATAAAACACTTAGCATAAACCGTGGTAACCGGGTTTATACACTATTTACCGGAGGTACTCCTGCTGAAGCCAATGAATTGGATATGGATGAGTTTATCAATTCATTTACCCTAAGGGAGTATAAAAAAAGCGAATGGAGAAAAACAAGCCCGGAAGAAAAAGACTTCTTCACTCTGGCACCAGTTGAAATACCGAAAAAAGTGAGTGACAAATTAAAAGAGATACCAGGAGAAAATGATAATGATTCTCATTTCCTGCGGTTTAATCCAAATGATGCTGTTTCTTATGAGATTTTTAAGACGCCACTATCTCCTTATTACTGGATAGATAATGACAGTTTGTTTTTCGACAATATGGGAATGCTTTATAAAAAAGAAAAAGATTCGATATTGAGTAAAACAGAAGTTAAGAACGGCGGGTTGAAGGGGATGGAATGGGTTTTTCAAATGCCTGACAACAATATAAGAAAGAAAATCCGCCAGGTTTTAAGTGGTGATACATTGTATTTGCTAATGAGTTTTATTCCTTCTCAATATATTTATGGAAGGGAGGCTGCTCAGTTTTTTGAGGAATTCAGGATTACTAACGAAAAAATTAATACAGGTATTTATAAAAGTAAAGCAGCCTTGATATTCAAGGATTTGCTTTCGGCCGATTCTTCCACATTTGCCAATGCCTCAGAGGCTATTTCTACAGCCAACTTTCGAAAAGAAGATTTGCCATTCCTGCACCAGGGACTTTTACAAATTTATGCCGACGATTCGCTGGATTATGAATCAAGGACAACCGATAAGATCATTAATGTATTAGAGCCATTGGCTGACAGCACGACTATTGAATTTATAAAAGATCATTTTAAGGAATTAACTAATGAGAAGGAACTTTTGAAATTTGACATGGTAGAAGTACTGGCCAGGATTAAAACTGATTATTCCTATTCTGTATTAAAAAGTTTACTTTTTGAATACACTCCTCTTCAAAAAGGTAATAATGAATTAAGCTATCGGATCATTGACTCCTTACAACTGGCAGCCAAACTATTTCCTGAGTTATTGAAGCTAAGTAATAATAGTTTGTTTACAGAACGTATCATCGTATTCAGCAGATATTTATTAGATAGTAATTTAATTTCCACTGAAATGCTGATGCCTTATAAAACTGTATTTATAAATACGGCTGATTCTCTTCTTTCCACTCTAAAGAAGGGAGACGATAGTTATTCAGGTTACCGTTACCTGGATATGTTGCATCTGCTGGCTGCCCTGAATGATCCTGCATGCAATCAGGTATTACGGGAATACCTTTTCCTTGAAAGTCTTTTAATAAAAGAGGAAGTTGTAATGGGGTTGTTGAAAAATCAACAGGCAGTGCCTGCCTCCATAATAGAAGAACTGGTTGAAAACAAAGCTTACCGCAGGGACATGTATACAAATCTTAAAAAGATTAACAAGGCAGCACTTTATCCTCTCAAATATAAAACACAACGTCATCTCGCAGAATCCGATATGTATAATAATTCATACAGTGAGGAGGAACCCGCCGAAATGAGTTATATAGGTGAAAGAGTCGTATCGTTTAAAGGAAAGAAGCGCCGGTTTTTTTTATACAAACTTGTATATACTTATGAAAGTGAAGAGGACGGAAAAATGGAAGAATATAAATACCTGGGTGTCGCAGGTCCCTTTTCCACGGATCTGAAAAATTTGGAAATTGAAGATGACGCAACAGGATTATATTATGATGAAGGATTTGACCCGAAAAAAACAGATAAGCAATTAAATGCCTATTTAAAGTCGATCGAAGAGGCCGAAACAAAAAAATAATCAGAAACTCAACCGGAAACTTCCAAACACACCGAATTTCTTCGTGTTGCCGTTTGTTAAAGATGTGGGTAATACTCTCCATATAAAATCTACCCTGAAAACACGAAGGATATTATCAACGCCGGTACCTATTTCCATATAGGTTTTACCATCTAGTGTTTGAAAAGTATTTCCTTGTTTAAAATTGAGTGCCTTATTAGATTCTGAAAGGCTTCCCCATAAAGTTTTCGCTGTCCAGAACTGTCGGAATTTTAATTTAGGGAAAAAACGAAAAATACCATTGCCAACATTGTGTTCAAAGTTGATACCGGCATATTTATCATGAATGAATTCGTACCGGTTCATCATGTTAAATGCATATTTGTTGTAATAATATAACTCGTTACCGGGAGCAATGTCCAGCAAAACATAGGGTAAAGTACCAAAGGTTTTTCCACTGTAAACCTGGAAAGAAATATTGCCAAACGGAGGTATCTTAATATAATCAGATATACTCCCGGAAATTTTGGTGTATTTATAATTACTTTTTAAAATTCCTGAAACTCCTCTTGATACATAAAATTCACCAATAGGATATGGGCTGCCCAGGCTGGTACGGAAAAAATTGTTTTCAAGAAATCTTTCCAAATAGGCAAACCGCAGACGGAGTGATACTTCAAATGTAGTAAGAGGCTCACGGCCCCTGAATGCAGGAAAAGAATCTTTGAAAGGAATGTTTCTTAAAGGCGTATAATTTTTATGCGTTATTGCCACCAGTTCTGATAAACCAAACCGGTGTTCATTAAAATATTCAAATCTCTTTTCTTCAACTTTGAGAAATTTTACGGGCACATTTTGTTTGCGAATGGCTAAGGCAAAAATATTATCTTGCGAAACCTCTCCGTAATAGCTTTGGCCCCAATCCAGGTCATTTGTATATGAACCATACCAGTACCGTCGAGGATGTTTGGTTGGCAGGTAAAACAACTCCGCTTTTCCTTTAAATTTTTTATCACCAAATCCATAGGCCAGGTACCAGTGATACCACCATTTTTTATCAAATTTTTTGTTGGTTCCAAAGTCAAACCGTAATCTTAGTCCTTCCCATGAGTTGGCGGTTATCCAGTTATACCAGGGACCCAATTGAAAATTGCCGGTGTTCAGGTAGCCTGTTGCAATAAAATTGATCTGCCGTGCCAACCGTTGAAAAGTGGGAGCGTTCAGTAAAGTATCGATCATTTTTATTATCCCGGCTTCCGTTTTGGTTAACTCTTCATGCCGGGTTTCCAACCAGTAATTTTTATCCTTATCTGTTGCGCCTGGTTTGGTAATGACCTCTTCCAATATTTTATTATTGCCCAACTCATCAACCACAGCCATATCATTCACTTTTACATCCCGGTAGGTTGTTGTTTTTCTGCCGATAAAACCCGGGCTGCCTTTGCCTACAGGAGAAACATCAACTACAAATTTATCTTTTGATAAAAACCAGGTAGAATCGTTGATCAGTTTATATTCCTGTATCAGGCTTAGTGTTTCCACAAAATTGACATTAGCATCCTTTCCCAGGCGCAGGTTCATGCGTTGTATAGCAAATGTGCCGGCATGTACCCAGCAATCGCCTTCAAAGGTATTGGTGCCTTTGCGGCGCGGTACAAACACAAGGTGGTAATAGCGGTTGTTGTTGACCATGTTGGGTATCAATAACCCGGTAGTTATAATAGAGATCACCATTGTCACTAGCCGGGCTGACAAATTGTTTATCAAATACAGCAACGAAGTTATTATAGACATTCACGTTCTGATCCATGCCTCCCAGGTACTTGACAATGCTTTCATTTTTTATTCCATTTGTATTGACTGCCTTTATTATTTCTCTTCGTTTAAGTGGCTTTTTCTGGTAGTAATAGTCTGAAATAGTTTCAGTGAGATAGGTAGGGAGATATTTAATTCCTTCAGTGCTGTCAATATTTTGCTTTATAAGATCACCTACGGGCCGCAACGGTTTGAATTTGGCGATTTTTGCAAAATTAAAATTCTTGATATCCAACTCCAGCTTGTTATAAAGTTCATAAGAGAAATTGTCAAAACGATAACGGTCATTCCGCGGTTTATTCTGAACTATCTTTCGCCAGACCAGCAAACCTTTGTTTACTTTGGTTTTTACTTTTACACCTTCATTAAAGGTTCCCCTTTCCATCAGGAGGTTAACATAAATTGAATCTTTATGTTTCTCAATAGGTAAAAAAAAGGGTTGATATCCTACGCAGGTGATGATAAGTGTATCGGATGGCCATTGGGCAAATACAAATGAAAAAGTACCGGCTGTATCAGTAAGTTCTCCAATCCTTGTGTTTTGAAAAGTAATGGATGCAAAGGGAATGGCTTCTTCGCTGTGAGAATCTTTTATTTTGCCACTGATAATCTTTTGCTGGGCAGAAACATGGGCCGCCATCAGGAACAGGGCGAAAAACAGCAGTATAGGGGAGTACCTTTTATTTAAAAAATTCATGAACTGCAAATCTACTGACTGGTATTGGTTTATTGAGTCGGCCACGCTATTTAGGATGATTTTAAGAATTGTATTTGGAAATATGAAATCCAGTCATTTACTTTGTACTTCAAAGTGCTTTTTATGAGCGATCAAAACCAATATGACGAAAGTTTGCAGGAGGTAAGGGATATCCGCCGCCTGATGGAACGTTCCAGTCGTTTTATTTCATTAAGTGGATTGAGTGGTGTGGCTGCGGGCATCTTTGCTATCATTGGTGCCATCATAGCCAGGTATGTAATCCTTGATGAATATTACGTGGATTATGATGCCAGGGGTTATTTTAACGGGGAGAATTTCAAATTATTGAAGTTGCAATTGATCATACTTGCAGCCGGAATTTTTGCTGCCGCCTTTTTTTCCGCTTTTTATTTTACCTGGAAAAAATCAAATCAACAGGGACAGTCGATTTGGAACCCCATTTCAAAACGGCTATTTTGGAATATGACTATTCCACTGGCCGCAGGTGCATTTTTTATTCTGGGCATGCTTCAGCATATCGAGTGGAGGTTTGTAGCGCCTGCCTGCCTTGTATTCTATGGATTGGCCCTGGTGAATGCCAGTAAGTATACACTGACAGATATACGGTACCTGGGCTATTGTGAAATTATTACCGGGCTAATCAATTTGCAGTGGATCGGGCATGGATTATATTTCTGGGCTTTTGGTTTCGGGGTATTGCATATCCTTTATGGCATTATGATGTGGTGGAAGTATGAGCGGGTGCATCCTGGCAATACAGGTAATGAAGGCGTGAGAAGTTGAATTTACAAAAGTTCTTTATTCAGGAAGTTGATTTTGATGTAGCCGGCAGAAGTTCCCTTGATGAACACACGTTGCGTCGCACTCTTCTACGGCAGGATCTTTAATCAACAAAAATAAAATTTATTACTTCTTGCTTCCCGGTGAGGTGGGTCTAACTTTTTTCAGGAGTCAGAAAAAACATCATGAAAAATCCGATAACAGGTTTAAATAAAATTTTTGATAATCGCATCCGGCTGGGTGTCATGAGCATTCTTATGGTAAATGAAGAGACCAGTTTTAATGATCTGAAGCAAATGCTGGAAGTGACGGATGGCAACCTGGCTACCCATCTCGTAAGCCTGGAGGAAAATGGATATATCAAAGTGCACAAAGGCTTTATAGGCAGAAAAACCAACACAACGTATTCGGTTACTAAAAGTGGGGAAAAGGCTTTTACGGATCACATATCAGCGTTGGAAAATATGATTAAAGGAGTAAAATAATTTTTTTTGACCATGTACTTTGAAATACAAAGCACTTTCTAATTATGAAAAAGGAATTAATACAAATACGCAGGTGGATCATATTTTTTATGCTCTCTCTTTTCCTGAGCGGATTAACTGCCATTCCCCTGGAAACAGAACTTGTTTTCCTTTCCCGGTGCTTTTCTTATCAAACGCCGGTTGGACCCTGGTTAGAAAAAGTAAGATCAGCACTTTCTTATGCAAATCACCATTTCCCTTTTCTGGCATATGGATACGACTGGCTTGCTTTTGCGCACTTCATTCTGGCCATTCTTTTTATTGGGCCGTTGAAAGATCCTGTAAAGAACAAATGGGTAATAGAGTTTGGGATGATTGCCTGCGTTCTGATTATTCCCTTTGCACTTATTGCAGGTCATTTCCGGGCTATCCCAGTGGGCTGGCGGTTAATTGATTGTTCATTCGGAGTGTTGGGTTTGATACCATTAAGTGTTTGCAGGAGTAAGATCAATTGTATTGAAAATTTGGTCAGCAAAAATGCATCTGTATGAAAAATTATCTGAATCATCACAGGATTGCATGCGTTGCTAACACTGCCTTTACGTTTCCGGTTTGCATGGTCATTTTCAAAAATTGTCATTCTATTGCCGATGATTTGAATAAAATATTATTTACGCTACCCGCACTTCATTTTGAAGGAAATGAATTGCAGAAAAAAAACAGAATTCTAATGAAACAAAAAACAATTTCTTTTCAATCCCGGTTAAGCAGTCTCAGGTATGCTTTCCGGGGTATTTCCAGGTTTTTTAATGAGGAACCCAATGCAATGCTGCACCTGGCTGCTACCATCCTTGTAATTATTGCCGCAGGTTATTTTGATGTGTCCAATTATGAAATGATCGCTTTGGTTATTGTTGCTGGTCTTGTATGGGTAGCAGAAATATTCAATACAGTCATAGAGAGAATTATGGATTTTATATCAGCAGAAAGAAAACCTGAAATAGAATTTATTAAGGACCTCTCAGCCGGTGGAGTTCTATTATCCGCCTTTATTGCAGTTGTAACCGGTGCTATCATTTTTATACCTAAACTTTTTTAAAATGTTTTCTAAAGCGCTTCATAAAAAATATATTTTCCTGAACCCGACTATGCAGCATTTGCTTATCGTTTCCTGTGGGTTTAGCTGCATACTCCTGGGTATCCGAATGGTAATTACAGGAGATATTACCTATTTGTTTCTAACATGGAACCTTTTTCTTGCCGTTGTTCCCTATGCTATTACACAATGGATGACAGCAAATCCTGCGATATTAAAAAACAGGATAAGGCTGGGCGGAGCTTTGTTTCTCTGGCTATTATTTATCCCCAATTCCTTTTATATACTTACGGATCTTTTTCACCTGGAAGAATTTGATACGGCGCCCAAGTGGTTCGATTTGTTGTTGATATTTTCATTTGCCTGGAACGGGATGGTATTGGGAATTATTTCTATAAGAAGAGTAGAAATGATTTTGAAAAAAATAACCGGTCGTGGCTTTTCTCTCTTTATAGTTTTATTAGTGATGTGGCTGAACGCATTCGGGATCTATATCGGACGCTACCTGCGATTTAACAGCTGGGATATTTTCACCCAGCCTTTTTCTCTTTTCAGGGGAATGTTTGAAGTCTTGTTTCATCCTCTTCAAAATAAACTGGAGTGGGGTATGACAATAGTGTATGCCATTTTCATGACCGTTATTTATGTCACCATAAAAAAAATGGCTGAATTTTTTTACAACAATATCATAACAAATAATAAAAATTAAAAAATGGAAACAACTGCAACAAATATCTGGCAAAAAAGCAAATTGCTTATCAAAGGGCTATTGATCAGCGGACTGGTATTATTATTACTTATACCTGCCTTTTTGGTTCAGAATGTCATCAGCGAAAGAGAATCGAGACAGAAGGAAGCTGTCGCTGAAGTAAGCGGCAAATGGGCGGGCAGCGCAAAATATCAGCGGACCTGTTTTGGTGTTACCATATACTGAATCATGTAACTGATGATAAAGGGCAGCCGTGATTGTAAAAAAACTGGCTTATGTATTGCCTGATTATGTAAACATTGAATCAACTGTAAAACCGGAAGAGCGCCACAGAGGTATTTACCAGGTGATGCTTTATTCCTCTATGATCAAAATGAGCGGAAGGTTTAATCCTGTTCCTCTGCAGAAATTAAAACTGGACGCTTCCCAAATCATGTGGAATGAAGCTTATATATATAATAGGCATTGCAGATAGCAAGGGGCTAAGGGAGGAGATGAAACTTAAATGGAATGATTCAACACTTGTACTTAATCCTTCCTCCGTTGATAATGCGGTTATGAAAGAAGGTTTTGCCACACCAGTATCCATATCACCCGACCAAATCAAGCCAGTTTGATGTGACTATTAATATGAACGGATCGGAGCAATTGCTCTTTACGCCGGTTGGGAAAGAAACAACCGTTAAATTATCATCTTCATGGCCCGATCCCAGTTTTACCGGTGGACAATTACCGGAACACCGGATCAGCGATACAGGATTTGTGGCTACCTGGAAAAGTCTGGCTCATACCAGAAATTTTCCCCAGGCATGGAAAGAAACCTCGTACAATCTTCAATCCGCATCATTTGGGGCTGACCTTTTCATTCCAGTTAATGGCTATCAGAAAACCATGCGTTCTGTTAAGTATGCTATTCTATGCATTATTCTCACCTTTGCAGCATTCTTCATTATTGAAACGGTAAACAAAAAATCAGTTCATCCATTTCAATATGCACTGATAGGTCTTGCTCTTATTCTCTTTTATACCTTATTATTATCTTTTTCTGAATATATCGGTTTTAATGCAGCTTATCTTATTGCGTCTATTGCTACAGTCGCATTGATTGCCTGGTTTGTAAAAGGGATTCTTCAATCATCCAGGCTCACTACTTTATTAGGAGTAGTATTGATGCTGATGTATGCTTATATATTTACTATTCTTCAATTGCAGGATTATTCCTTATTGCTTGGAAGCATTGGCTTGTTCCTGACCCTGGCTGTTATCATGCATTTTGCAAAAAAAATTCAATGGTGATGACTTTAGAAGTTGGCCAGTTAATATCCGTAGTCATGAAGGCAAATAAAATTCCCCGCCGCAGGCGGGGAATTTTATTATAATTGCTATGCTAGTTATTACTAATCGATTAAAAGTCAAATCCCATGGCAAAATACCACCTTGGTTTGCCTTTGAATACACCATTCATTTCCCATGCGGCATCTACACGAATAAAATAACCCAGTAATGTACTTCTGGCGCCGAAACCATATCCTCCCGCAAAAGGACCGATACCGCCTGATTTTATCCGCACACGTAAATGGATTGCCCTGGGCACCGCTATAAATCACTCTGGGGTCGTCTGATATTTTGAATTCCTCCTACCCAGGCTGTTCCGATATCAAAAAATTGAACCAGCTGGAAATTGCGCAGGAAGGCATTGTTGATCGGTTTATTAAAGAAAGTAGAAAATACAGGCACCCTGATCTCACTATTGACTACAACAGCATTATTGCCATGCGCAGCATTTTGTTTAAAACCACGAAGGTTTACTGCAAGAGACTGGTAGGTATAATTGTCCGACCGGACGGTTGCCGTCATTAAATTTTGGAGAAAACCAGTTATCTACTCCACCCAGGTAATAAATCACTTTTTGATCCCCGAACGAGAAATCACCGGCTGCCCGAACTGCCCAGATCAGGTTGCGGTATAATGGCAGGTAATGACGTGCATCAAAACCTGCATTAAATAGAAACTTACCTTCCTGCGTTTGCTTTACTCATCTGCGTAAACCAATCGGCAAATATTTTATAACGTAATCCATGCCAGATATTGGTGGCGGGATTAATGGTATTATCATATACATATTCCAGGCTTACCTGGCCATAGGTACTTTTGCAGGTCAGGTACTTTTATCGTTTGCGAATTAGTAGAACTCATTACAATCCGGTCAAAACGTGGTCCCACGACGCTCTTAAACTTCTTACCCTGTCAAGTGGATATTTTAAAGTAGCCAGGTAATAACTTGCAAATTGCTTGGCCTGACCGGTAATTGGAGAATTATTAAAAAGTACAGTAGCTAAAACCTGGGCGCTGCTTCTGTAATAGATGACGCCCCAATCAAACCTTTTTCGCTGATTTGTAAAGGAGAACATAACATCATTATCCCTGAGGTTGGGTGCAATCCGGATGCCACCCGTAAATTTATAATCCTCCATCAGATCAGAAGTTCCCATCCGGATCATACCATTAAAGTCACCACCGTTTGAAAGATAAACAGGTCCGCCTCCACCAGCATAAGGCTGAAATTTATTGACGGCTAACACCGAATTGTTGAAACCGGTAACTACATAATCAGTAAAGAATTTTGGTGGACGATATTCATACAATTTGGCTTTGCTCAACACAGGTATCTTCGCCAATTTCAGTTGATTCCACCACCCTTCCTAACCTGGGTACTATCTTTTTTCTCATTATCAAATTCACTTTGGAAGAAATCATGTTTGTTTATTGACATCGGGTTTTTTTTCATCCTGCAAAGGGGACAGCTTATTGCGGTTTCTTTTCTCCTCATCCATTTGTTGCTTCATATACTCCGTGGGTCTGGCATTTATGTTTCGACGGCGCAAAACATTTTCATCAACCCGCAAACGATACAACAATTTTACATCGCCAAGTTTTACTACTTCACTCACCTGCTGGTTGTCGCCTGCTGTCCTGGTTTCCAGCATGCTGCTTTGATAATTGGTCAACGGAAAAATATAGGAAGAATCATTGGTGATGGAAACATACCCAACAGAATCAATATCCGTTTTATTCCATTCTTTTAAGTAAGCTATCTACTTCTGCCAATGGTGGATTGCGCAATACTTCATCACCGATAAAAACAAGTGTATCCAATCCCGCCCTTTCAGTACGGAAGAATCCTGCATAACGGTTGTTGATACCATTCTCATCACTGACAAATGTGAAATGGGATGTGTTGTATTGTGAAGGAAATCTTGCATTGCCACGGTTAAGCGCAGTAAGCTGGGATATTTGTTTGAATTCAGATTTATTCCAATTGTCAACTAAAAAGATATTGAAACGATTGCCCGGCAGTGAATCGTCGCTGGTAGCAGCTGTGGCCGATGGCCGGTTACTGGAATAAAGGATGCCTGTTTTATTTGGAAAAGCTACAAAGGAAGGATCAAGATCATCATAAACATCATTGGTGATCTGGTCATAAGACTTGGTTGTCTATTTTGTAAACATAAATATCTGTTTGGCCGCTCCTGATAGCACTCAACAGAAGGGTATTGGCATCGAGCATATACTTCATATCCTGCACCTGGTTGAACATGGGCAGTTCCTGTTTTACGATTTTGATGCGGTTGACCACATCATATACAAATAGTTTAAGTTTTCCTTCCTCGCTATAAAGTACAGCCAGCCGGGTGCCTTTTCCATCCCAGGCTAGAATCGGATAGTTGGGATTTATTTCATCTCCCTTTGAGCGGGTACCGTATTTCAACAACACTTTACGGTTCACAAAATTTTCCATCAGCACCACGGAATATTTACCCTGGTGAAATTCTACTACTGCATACGTAAAGCTTCTTGAGATTGGGATTTGCATTAAAGCGGATAAAATCTTTTTTACCGATCACTTCACTGATAGACAAGCTGGCCTTTGGGAGTATTGCGGCGTCCTCGGATGATCTTTATAATACTGCTGTGGTACTTCAAGCATAAAATCTTTAAGAACCGCTTTGAATTTTTTCTTTGTTATTTTTTGAGAAGCATTATTGAGGTTGCGATAAATACGGCTCAGGTATAAAAAGTAGGTCACTTTTGTTTTGCCATATTTATCAGCAATATATTTCCAGAAGGCATGACCTGCCAGATTGGGTTTATCAAAAGCAAACTGGTAAAAATTATTGTATTTACCGGCAAGCATAATTGACCGAAGATCATCATCGAGCGAAGGAGACCAGTTTTCTGCGGCATATTCAATATAGCCATCGGTCAGCCATTTAGGAAGATCGAGCAATGCCTGGTTGGCGGCAAATTCACCAAGATCATCGCCGAAAAAACTGATTTTCCACCAATACTCTTGCAAGGCCCTGGCGTATCTGGCGGCGGAGATTATCATGATTACCATCAAAATAAACAAGCATTTTATTGTTCACCAGCTTGGTGATACCGCCTGTATTCTGCCAGTCGATACCCAATCCGATATTGGATTGTTGCATTTCATCAAAATTGTTGTAGGCAACAATATTGATCCGGCGTTGCAAGACCATATTCTACAAACTCTTCAATACTGGGCAATTCTGTTTCAGCGATCTGGGCAACATATTTACCCAGTCCTAGTCCATCCTGGCTGAAATAAGTATTGAAATTTTCGGTCTGGTAATATTTCCATTTGAATTTCTGGAATTGAACCCGGTTTTTTCCAAATTCTACGGTGTTGACCTGCGCATTTAATCCAGTCGACATGAGAATAGAAATGGAAAAAACCAGGTATGATATTTTAGTCATAAAAGCTTTTCTGTTTGTACAATAATAGAACGTTGTTTTTTCGTCGGGTGTTGCCCCGTCTCGTATGCAGTTGGTATCTAAGGTATCTTTGTTCAAAATGTGAATATTCCGGCTGGAAAACAAATTTACCGAATTCAGGTTTATATTTAAAAGTACGAATCGAACCTGATAAAATTTTCATTATAATGACAAGAGAAATGGAAATTTTGATTGGAAATATCAATTAAACATAATAGTAATTAAGATTATCTGATTAAAACACCATCCATGTTAACTGTTAAATCCTATACATTTAATCCCGTTCAGGAGAATACTTACGTTTTGTATAACGAAAATAAGGAGTGTTGCATTATAGATCCGGGCTGTTATTTTTCAGAAGAAAGGCACCAATTAAAAACGGACATTGAAAAGACAGGCTTAAAACCGGTTTTGCTGCTTAATACGCATTGTCACCTGGATCATATTTTCGGAAATAAGTTTGTTCATGATACCTGGGGGCTTGATTTGCACCTTCATGAAAAAGAAAAACGGGTGCTGGATGCGGGTCCGGCTTCGGGCCTTCGTTTTCAATTACCTTTTGAAAATTATGAAGGTCCTTTAATATTCATAAAAGAAGCTGAGGATATCCTGTTGGGAGAAGAGAAATTGGAAGTATTTTTTACGCCGGGGCATTCGCCGGGGAGCATTTCATTTTACCATGAAGCGGGAGAATTTGTTATTGGCGGAGATGTATTGTTTAGTGGAAGCATTGGAAGAACAGATCTGCCGGGTGGTGATTATGATACCCTGATCAATAGCATACAGACCAAACTTTTTACACTACCTGATAATACAAAAGTTTATTCCGGTCATGGCCCGGTGACAACCATAGGCCTGGAAAAGATGAACAATCCCTATGTAAAACTTTATTAGCAGGAACCTGATTAAAATCAACTTAATTTCTTCTTTTCTTCAATTCGTCCGTCAGCATATCCAATGATAACCCTGTGTGCCATATTTATAAATAAGCCAGTTTCTACCACACCGGGTAACAGGTGCATTTCGGTATTCAATGCAGCTGCATTTTTAATTTTGTCCATTTTACAATCCAGGATATAATGGCCATTGTCCGTTATAAACGGACTTCCATCTTTCAGGCGCAACTCAACTTGGGTACCTCCTATTAATAGAATTTTTCTTTTTACCTGTTTCCATCCGGAAGGTATAACCTCCACCGGAAGAGGAAATGCACCTAATTGGGTAACGAATTTAGTTTCATCAGCAATAACAATTAAGTTCTCTGAAGCTGCGGCCACCATTTTTTCCTGAAGCAGGGAGCCACCTCCACCTTTTATTAGTTGAAATTGATCATCAATTTCATCGGCACCGTCTATGGTAATAGGAATTATACCTGCATCATTCAATTCTATTATTTGAATGCCTGCGTCAACAGCCAATTTTTTTGTTTTAAAAGAGGTGGGCACTATTTTTATTGAAAGTCCTTGCTGACCTCGGCGCCCCAATTCTTGTATCAGCCAGTAAATAGTAGAACCTGTTCCCATTCCAATTATACTATCCCGGGGAACTAGTTCCGCTGCATATTGACCCAGTTTCTTTTTTATTTCATCCTGGCTAAGCATATTACATTTTATGGATAAATTTTCCGACGAAAGGCAATTTTACCAATTCCTTTTTTTCAATTTTGGCTACAAACAAAACAAACAAACCCAAAAGCAGGGTAGCGGTGCCTGCATTGAACCATCGGTTGTCCCATATCCATACCAGGCCGCGATGAAAGCCATATATTAATACAACCAGTAACAAATAGGATAATAATTTTTTGCGGGGATATGGCACGGGATAATTTTTTTGACCAAGCAAATAACTGGCGATCATCATCAATAAATAACAACTGAAGGTGGCGATGGCAGCGCCCAGGTAATGCAGTTTTGGGATCAGTACTATATTTAATACAATAGTAATGATGGCACCCCCAATGGTAATAGCAGCACCTATCATATTTTTATTAGTGATTTTATACCAAATGCTAAGATTGTAATAAACACCCAGGAATATATTTCCTAATGCAAGCAATGGAACGATGTTTAAGCCATCAATCCAGGCCGGTTTATCGATTGCCAGGAAAAACCAGGAAACCGCATCTATATATAAACTGATAAAAAGAAACATAAGGCAACAGGCAATCACAAAAAATTTCATGATCCTTGCATAAGTCCGGGGGGCATTTTCATCCTTACTCTGCTTAAAGAAAAAGGGTTCAGCCGCCATACGGAAGGCCTGTATCATAATGGTGATTAGAACGGCAAGCCGGTAAATATTACCAAAAATTCCCAGTTCATGTTTGGCTTGTTCCTCCGGCAGGTTAACTACATGCTGGTAAATCAGTCGGCTGAGCATGTCGTTTATCATGCCTCCCATACCCACTATTACCAGGGGATAGGTATAGTGCATTACTTTTTTCCATAGGGCAGAATCAAAGTTGAAATGAATCTGGGAAAATTCTTTCCGTAATATTAAGAAGGTTAAAACGCTACCCGCTAAATTCCCTATCAGGTAATATCCAATTCCTACATCTTTATTGTAAAATGTTCCGATAAAAGTATCAGGATGATTCTCTACATATTTAGGAATAATAGCGAGAAACAAAACGACAACCAGTATATTGATGAGTACGCCGGCTATGGTTGCAAAGGCATACCGCACCGGCCGGTTCTCCTGCCTCAACCGGGCAAAAGCCAGTGTGCTGATGGCATCAAAAAAAATAATAGCGGCCATCCAGATTATATATTCCGGATGTCGTTCAAGATTGGCCCAATTAGCAATAGAATCTTTAAAAAAGATTATTAAACAGGTGAAGAAGATAGTAGAAGAAATGAGGGATAAGGATAAGGTACTGTATAATTTTTTTTGATCCCCTTCCCCCGAAAATCGGAAATAAGCTGTTTCCAGGCCATAAGTAAACAATACATTTAAAAATGGAATGATGGCATAGATCTGTGTAAGGTCAGCCGTTGTTGATGGTTGAGCAAAGAGGAGAGGCAAGGTAAGATTCATTATATAACCCAGGAAACGCCTGGTAATGGTTGGAATGCCATACCATAAAGTTTGTCCTGCCAGTTTTTTTATACCACTCAAATTGCCGGATATTTAACCGCAAAAGTAAAGGCTCATTGATCAAAAAAGGCAACTGAACAATTTCTATTTCCATTTTCTGATTTGCAACCCTTTTATCCTTTCATCTATCTTTACAAAAAAGTTATATATATCAACCAGGCAACAATTATTGCAAAGAACATGAGTTAAGTGAAATTGTAAAATGCCTTCGTCTTCACCATTAAAAAAAGGAACCAATGAAGAATATTTTTCTGCTTGCGGGTATGGTCATGCTTTTTTCAGCTGGCACTTTTGCCCAGGCTTATGATGGCAGTATTGATTATGATAAGAAAAAACAAAGTGCTATCCTGATTGATTATGCATATTCCCAGGAGGCCGTAGAGAATGCAATTGTACAAAAGATAGAACAGTCAGGATTAAAGGCAAAAACCGAAAAAGGACTCTTTAACAGGGACAAGGGTTTTATTGTTTTTAATAATGCAGTATTAACAGACATCAGCGAGAGCAGCATGGATTACATTATTAAAGTAGACCGCAAAAGCCGGAGGGATAAGGATGAAACTACACTCTCCCTCATTATGATTAATGGCGGATCAAATGCCTTAGCAAGTATGGATGCGTATACTGTCGGGAAAGCAAAATCTTTTCTTAACAGTTTGGTTCCCGAAATTGAAGAAGCTAGCCTGGAGATACAAATTAAGGAAGATGAAGATGCCCTGCTAAAGGCAGAGAAAAAGTTCAAAAACCTGCAGGATGAACAGCAAAACCTTGAAAAAAAGATTAAGGGATTGCAGGACGATCTTCAAAAGAATATAAAGGACCAGGAAAGTCAACAAAAGGAAATTGAAAGTCAAAGGCAGGTACTCGACGAAAAAAAAGGAAAAAGAAGAGAGTCGCTATAAAAGTTCAGGGCTGGCTGAATCGCGGATCTTTTAAAAAAGCTGAATCGGTAAGGGTACGTAAAAAAATTACCAGGTCAGCCGTTTCGCTATCGGTTAATTGAATTCCATTTGCAAGGATGGGATCAAGGGTTGCACTTTGTTGAATTCCATTTCTATAATGATTGATACATTGGGTTAAAGTATTGAACCGGCCATCATGCATATAGTTCGACGAAATGTAGATATTTCTTAAGGTAGGAACTTTAAATTTCAGCGAATCAGCAGCGTTTCCTGTAACCTTCATTTTCCCCTTATCTTTTAAAAAATTATTCCCGGGTAATCCTATATTTCGCAAACTATAATCTGAGAACAGGGGCTCCGTATGACAAACACTACAATTTACCTGGAACAGCCGGTAGCCATTTTCCTCCTGTGCAGAAAAAACTGACAATCCTTTTTTGTGCCTGTCGTATTTGGAATCAGCAGATATCAACGTTCCTGTAAACTGTGCAAGAGCTTTTAATATATGATCCGCCTTGATTGACTCTGACTGGAAAACATTCCTGAACTGCCTTCGGTATTCTGAATCTTTCTGTAATTTATTGATCACAGCATTCATGGATTCTGCCATTTCTGTGGGTCCGGTTATAGGTTGTACGGCCTCTCCGGCAAGTGAACTAAATTCTCCGTCCCAATGAAATTTGTCCTGCCAGGCAAGATTAAAAAGTACAGGGGCGTTTCGCAGAGTATGTGAACCATTGTAACCATGACTCAGGTCATGCTCAAAGGTGCCGAACCCGGCTTGTTGTTGGTGACAGGATGCGCAGGGATAATTGCCATCTAAAGATAACCGGCCGTCATAAAAAAGTTTGCGGCCAAGTTCAATTCCTTCTTTTGATAAAGGATTGTCTGAAAAAGAGTAAGCAGGCGTTGGAAAACCATCGGGTGTTTCCTGCGTTAAGAAGGTCAGTGGGTAAGGGTTATTGTTTTTGTGACAGGAACCTAAAATATTAGCAAAAAGGATAACACCCACAATAAATAAGAACAGGATAAAAATACTCTTTTTCAAATCTCATTATTTTTAAGTGCTGGTAAATAAATTACCATACAGCATCCGAAAATAAGTCCCTGGTAATTAGACCTGGTTTTTTATAGATCACCCGGTTTCAATTTTCTTCTGCCCAATTTAATTTCCGACTTCTTTTTTTTTGATTCACTTCTTCTTTCTTTTGCCCCTTTGCTTACCCGGGTAGCAATGCGCAATTTTTTCTTTGTTAGTGCAGCGGCTATCATTTTATTGATCTTTTCAATAGCTTCTGCCTTATTCGAAATCTGGGTTCGGTGCGTTTGAGCCTTTACCTGTAATAAACCTTCTCCCGTAATGCGGTTACGGAGTTTTTCTAACACTATGTTTTTTTGTTCCCGGGAAATCAAAACTGAGGATTCAACCGGCAGTGATGCGATAACAGCGGTTTCCACCTTATTTACATTTTGACCTCCCTTTCCCCCGCTGCGTGTGGTTTGGAAAAGCATTTCTTTTGTAAAGTCAATCATGGGTTCTTACTTGTACGGTGTCTGTTGTTTGATACATTTGTTGCTTAATAAAGATACTATTTATGCGGGCAGTCATTCAGCGGGTTTCCAGGGCCAGCGTTTCAATTGCCGGTGATATTCGTTCATTTATAAACGAAGGCTTGCTGGTTTTTATTGGCATTGAAGACTCAGATACATTAGACGATATTGAGTGGCTTGGTAATAAAATTATTAATCTTCGCATTTTTGATGATAAAGAAGGAGTAATGAATATTTCATTAAAGGAAACCGGAGGTGATCTTCTTTTGATCAGCCAGTTTACCCTTCATGCTTCTACAAAAAAAGGCAACAGGCCTTCTTATATCAAAGCAAGTAAGGCTGCATTTGCCATTCCGCTATATGAAAAAATGATCCGGAAACTTTCATATGACCTCGGAAAACAGGTTCAAACCGGTGAATTTGGAGCTGACATGAAAGTAGAATTATTAAACAATGGTCCGGTCACCATTATAATAGATACAAAAAACAGGGAATGAATGAATCAATTGGGTGGAAGAATTCTTTATGAAAAGGATCAGGGTACCCCGATCTTACCGGAATAGGATTTACCATCGGCCATTTGCACCATCATAAAAAAAAGCTTTTCATTCACAGTGATGCGGAAAATATAGCTGGACGCATTTATATTTTTTTCCTCTATTATTCTGTTTCCTCCGGATGTCCAAACCATAACATTTTTAATGTTCTTCGTTCCTTTTATTGTTACCTGTTTGCCGGAAGTAAGCACCCGATAAGGTTTTTCATTTTTTTCATCCGGGAAATTATTATTACCAGGCTGCGCCTGCATGGCAATTGAAAAAAAGGTTAAGACAAATAAAAAAAACACCCTTCTGAAAAATAACACCATCATAGAATATACCTTTTGTCGACCTTCAGCGCTGATGAGTGGAGCAGTACTGAAGCGGCTTTGAATATTAATTTTAATTCTTCAAAAGGTACGGGGTTCGGTTAGGGAGGCTATAACGGCAATAATCGTGCTATATTGCAAATGCTTTCTAAAAAAAATGTTATGACAATTCAGCAAGCCCAGGCTGATGTAGATCATTGGATAAATACAGTTGGTGTCCGCTACTTCAGTGAGCTAACAAATATGGCAATACTAACCGAAGAGGTAGGAGAGCTGGCAAGGCATATTGCCCGTATATATGGTGACCAGTCCTATAAGGAAAATGAAAAAAAATCTGCTTTATTAAAGGGAGATGTTGCGAATCCCGTGGCGGATGAACTGGCGGACATCTTATGGGTTGTCATTTGCCTTGCCAACCAAACAGGTATTGATCTTACAGGCGCACTGAAAAATAATTTTGAAAAGAAAAATTTAAGGGATGCGAACCGCCATCAGCAAAATGAAAAATTAAAATAACTTAAGGAAAGAATAATATTGGCATTATTTTTTTTCAATTAATGCTTATGCCTATAAAAATTATCTGGAATAGTATCAAGTATGCATTTGAACAGTTTTTTGAACGAAACATTTTAAAGCTTAGCGCTGCCCTGGCCTACTATACTATTTTTTCATTACCGGGACTTATCATTATTATCATCTGGGTTAGTGATATATTTTACGGACATGATGCTGTGGAAGGAACAGTATATGGACAAATTTCAAAATTGGTAGGATCGGATGCGGCCTTACAGGTACAGGAAACCATTCGTAATGCTACTTTATCCACTGAAGGAAGTTTTGCAACAATTGTAGGACTGGTCACTTTAATAATAGGTGCTACAAGCGTATTTGGAGAAATACAGGACTCGATCAATCTTATCTGGAGGTTAAAGTCTAAACCCAAAAAAGGCAGAGGGCTTCTCAGGCTACTCATCAACCGGTTACTTTCTTTTTCCATAATAGTATCATTGGGCTTTTTATTGTTGGTGTCCCTGATAATGAATGGAATTATGGATGCACTGATCGACAGGCTAACCCAGATCTTTCCAGAAACCCAGGTAATAGTCGCTTATATTTTTAATATGCTGCTAACATTTATCATCATATCCCTGCTGTTTGGGCTTATTTTTAAAGTATTGCCCGATGCCCGCATTGAATGGAAACATGTAAGGGCAGGTGCTTTTGCTACCGCCTTGCTTTTTATGGGGGGTAAATTCCTGATCAGCTATTACCTGGGCCAAAGCAAAATGTCATCCGCATACGGTGCAGCGGGATCCATCATTGTTATTTTATTATGGGTATATTATTCCGCCATCATACTTTATTTTGGTGCTGCATTTACCCGTGGGTATGCCATTTGTTCCGGTTCGCATATATATCCGAATAATTATGCGGTTTGGATTGAACAAGTTGAGGTGGAAACAAAAAAAGATCTGCAGGAAACCAAATCGTCTACTACAAAGGTGCCGGAAGAAGAGGTGGATCCGGATGTTTTAAACAAGTTGAAGGAAAAGTGAAACAGGGATATGCGGGCACTGCCACTATTTTGATTAATCGCAAAGCCCTGTGGTAAAATGCACAGTTGTATATCATTCAGTTCAAATCGGATTCATTAAATCTTAGTCCTTATTTTTGCCGCCTTATGGCAAACGATTCAAATAAATTTCAGGCGATCATTTCTCATTGTAAGGAGTACGGTTTTATTTTTCCTAGCAGCGAAATTTACGACGGGCTGCAGGCAGTATACGACTATGGTCAATGGGGGAGTGAATTAAAGAAAAATATAAAAGACTATTGGTGGAAAAGTATGACGCAAATCCACGAGAATATTGTGGGAATTGATGCAGCAATATTTATGCATCCCACTACCTGGAAAGCTAGCGGTCATGTGGACAATTTTAATGACCCCATGATAGATAATAAAGACAGCAAGAAAAGATACCGGGTTGACCACCTCATTGAAGGACATGCTGAAATGATGGAGAAGGACGGACGCCATGATGAGGCGAAGGGAATGCTTGATGAAATGGACAGGCTTTTAAGTAAGGATGATTTTGAAGGTTTGAAAAAACTGATTACTGATCGGAATATAAAATGCGCAATAAGTGATACATCCAACTGGACGGATATCCGCCAGTTCAATTTGATGTTCTCAACCGAATTCGGTTCCACCGCCGCTTCCGATGAGGAGGACAATAAGATCTACCTGCGTCCGGAAACAGCCCAAGGCATTTTTGTAAATTTTTTAAACGTGCAGAAAACCGGAAGGATGAAAATTCCTTTTGGAATTGCGCAGATCGGAAAAGCATTCAGAAATGAAATTGTGGCGAGGCAATTTATTTTCCGTATGAGAGAATTTGAACAAATGGAAATGCAGTTTTTTGTTCGCCCCGGCACAGAAGGTGAATGGTATCAATATTGGAAAGAAGCCAGGTTGAAATGGCATTTAGGCCTTGGCCTGCCCGCAGACAAATTCCGGTATCATGATCATGTAAAGCTGGCGCATTACGCTAAAGAGGCCTGCGATATCGAATTCGAATTTCCAATCGGATTTAAAGAAGTAGAAGGGATTCATTCAAGAGGCGATTTCGATTTGAGCCAGCACCAGGCATTCAGTAAGAAGAAACAAAATTATTTTGATAATGATGTTGACCCGGCTACGGGAAAACCTTATGGCAATTATATTCCTAATGTTATTGAAACTTCTATTGGCCTGGACAGGATGTTCCTGTTGATCATGAGTAATGCTTATGAGGAGCAGGACCTGGGCACACCCGATAAACCAGATAGCAGGGTAGTCTTAAAATTTCCTTCAGGCCTTGCACCCATTAAAATGGCCGTTTTACCCCTAACAAAAAAAGACGGGTTGCCTGAAATTGCTCAATCAATTATTAATGATTGCAAATCTTCATTTCGTTGTTTTTATGAGGAAAAGGATTCGATAGGTAAACGATATCGCCGTATGGATGCATTGGGAACTCCTTTTTGTGTAACAGTAGACCATCAAACCAAAGAAGATAATACGGTAACCATCCGTTACCGCGATTCTATGGAACAGGAAAGAGTTTCCATAACTAAATTGAAAGAGCTTGTATTGACAGCCATATCCCTTTAAGCGGATGACCTTCTTCATAGGATAAAGGGACCGCCTATGGACAGGAGGTTTTCTGGTATCAATCAATTAATAACCATTACTGAAATACCTTCTAAAAAATCAAAACATTATTTAGTTTACGGCCTGGCCGGGCTTGTTTTTGCCGGACTTATTTTTATTTATCTAAAAAAGAGAAAAGGATCAGTTTAGTACCAAAACAATTATATATTTCATTTCAATTAAAAATTGCTTTCAATAACCGATTATGAAAAAATTATTTAACAACGAAAAAGGTGGTTTATACTTTTTATTAGCAGTTCTTTTTTTGACCACTATTTCGCATCGAAGCCTTTCTTGGCGCAAGGGTAGATGGGATATTGGCATCGCTTGGCAAGAAGGAGCGACTGATTTTTCTCATTACACCGATCTTAAGAAGAGGAATGTACCCCTTGTATTATTCGACCGTTCTATTGATTCATTAAATATACCTTCGGTGGTCATTGATGATCATAAAGGCGGATACCTTGCTACCGGACATCTTGTCGCACAGGGCTACAAACGAATTGCACACCTGGCGGGCCCACAGCAATTTCAAACTTTTCAAAGCCGGTTAAAAGGTTATAAGGATCTCTTGAGTGATTCGGATTTGGAGTTCGATGAATCCTTGATTTACACATCGGTATCTTTCCATTGAAGGAGGGAAAAAATGCTGCGGAATATTTTCTTGGATTTGCCAAATCCTCCTGATGCCGTATTCGCGGTGGAAGATTTTTCGGCTTTAGGATTGATGAAACGGTTGAAAGAAAGAGGTGTTTTGATACCTGCGGAGATGGGCATTATTGGTTTTGCCAATGAAGATTTTAATGAATACACCACGCCAACCATTTCCTCAATAGACCAGCAGACAGTGCAAATGGGCCGGGAAGCATTTAGCATGTTGCTGCGATTAATTGAATCGGGTATAACCGAAGCAGTCCGCGTGCCAAAGATTGTTCTTGAACCCATCCCATATTTCAGAGAATCGTCGCTGCGTGACGGGTTGAGCCATCCCGGTTGCAACAAAAAATCATAAAATAGTTCATAACCTTTTTGCTAAAAATCTAAATACAACAACATGAAACAATTTTATATCACAGATGGATGAAGGAAAGTTATTTGTGTAATTGAATACACATCCACTTGGCTATAACTATTGCTTTAACTGCTTAACAAAACTATTATGAACAAATCCAATTTTGTTGTAAGACATTTAAACCCCGGTCTTACTAGCATTTCTGATTTTATTTTTAAGTGCATCTCTCTGCGAAGTACAGGCTAAATCGCCGGGATTTTTTCAGCAGAATAAAACGGTAAAAGGAAAAGTAACGGATGATCAGGGAAAAGCTGTGGAAGGTGCTACAGTGTCTTCAAAAAGGAACATCAAATGGAACGACGACCTCGGTTACCGGTGATTTCAGTATCTCCGTGCCGGACAATGCCACGCTGGTTGTCACTTCCGTTGGTTTTGCCGAACAGGAGATCTCAGTGGGCACTAACAGTACTATTAACCTGCAATTAAAAGGTTTGTCGCAAAGCCTGACAGATGTTGTAGTAGTTGGATACGCTACGCAAAAGAGAGTAACCGTTACAGGTTCGGTAACGCAGGTGAAAGGAACTGACCTTGACAAATCGCCATCAACAAACCTGTCGAATTCACTTGCCGGAAGATTGCCGGGAGTAACAGCAATGCAGCGCAGTGGTGAGCCGGGTTATGACGGTTCCACCATTCGTATCAGGGGTACTAATACGTTGGGGAACAGTAGCCCATTAGTCGTTATTGACGGAGTACCTGACCGTGCCGGCGGCCTCGAACGTTTAAATCCCGCCGATGTAGAAACTATGTCGGTGTTAAAAGATGCATCTGCCGCCATTTATGGGGCAAGAGCGGCAAACGGCGTTATATTAATTACAACCAAACAGGGAAAAACTGGCAAGCCTGTAGTGTCGTATGATTTCAATAAAGGTTGGCAGCAACCTACTATATTGCCAAAAATGGGAAACTCTGCACATTATGCCGAGTTATTAAATGAACAGACCTTGTTTGGAAATGTTCCTTACCAGGAATGGACGGCCGCCTGGCAGGCATTTAAAACAACAGGCTCCTATACAAAGCTTGACGGAAATAAAGTAAATGCCTATTATACTCCGGCTGATGTAGCAAAATTTGCTGACGGTTCCAGTCCGTTTACCCATCCTAATACCAATTGGTATAAAACGGTTTTCAAAGATTGGTCGGGTCAGCAGCAGCACAGCCTTCAGGTAAGTGGTGGATCAGAAAGTGTGAAATATCTTGCTTCTATTGGTCACCAGCAACAAGATGCTTATTATATAAATTCGGCAACCGGGCTATAAGCAGTACGACCTGAGACTCAATCTTGAAGCCAAGGTAAACAAGTATATCACTACTACTATAGGTATAACAGGCCGTGAAGAATATCGGTTTTTCCCGACGGTCGGCGCTGGTGATATTTTCAGAATGCTGATACGTGGCAAACCAACGGAGATCGCCAAATGGCCCAATGGCCAGCCGGGTATTGATATTGAAAACGGACATAATCCTGTTGCCATTACCACCGGGACCACCGGGTACGACAGAGACCGCCGGGACTATATACAAACCAATGGCCAGGTAGATATTACAAACCCATGGGTTAAAGGATTAAAACTTACACTTCAGGGTGCAGCGGATAAATATATAAGGCGCACCAAGCGTTTTGCTACTCCCTGGTCGTTATATTCCTGGGATAAAACATCCTTCGAACCAGATGGAGTAACTCCAAAACTCACCAGGACGATTCGTTCTACATTCACTGATCCTCAACTGACGCAGTCTGATGAAGCGGAGTTGCGCATCAACCTGGTTGCTATGCTAAGTTATGATCGGACGATAAACGACGACCATACGATTGGCGTAATGGCTGGCATACAAAAAGAGACAAGAGAAGGGGATAATTTTAATGCCTTCAGGCGAAATTTTATTTCACCCAACTTACAAGTTTTGAATGTGGGTGGAACAGCTCAGCAAAATGTGGGCGGATCGGGCTATGAGAGAGCCCGCTTAAGTTATTTCGGTCGTGCTGCGTATAATTTTAGAGAAAAATACCTTGCTGAATTTCTTTGGCGTTCATGATGGCTCCTATATTTTCCCGGAATCTGGAAGATTTGGTTTCTTCCCGGGCCTTTTGATCGGTTGGAATGTTACAAAGGAAGACTTTATGCAGAATGTTGCATTTCTGAATAATCTAAAGCTTAGAGCATCTTATGGTGAGATGGGTAATGACCTGGTTGAATTTAATGGCGCATTGCAAGAGTATGCATACTTGCCTTTATACGCCCTGGGCACAAGAGTGGTCAATGGGCAGGTTGTTCGGTCATTGATAGAACCGCGTGTTCCCAATACTGATTTTACCTGGGAAGTAGCTAAAAATGCGAATATCGGTCTCGAAGGCGCAATGCTGAATAACAAAGTGACTTTCGAGTTTGATGTATTTAAAAATGAGCGCGAAGCAGATCCTTATTCCAAGGTCCGGATCAACCCCCCAGAGTTCAGGTATCTCCGGAAAATTACCTCCCGTAAATGCTGGAATAGTGAGAAACAGTGGTTTTGAATTTAGCGTGGGGTATAGCGGACAAGTTAGTGATGTCGTTTTTAGAGTTAGCGTAAACGGAGCCTACACACAAAATAAAGTGATATTCTGGGATGAAAACCCGGGAGTGCCGGCGCATCAGCGGGCTACCGGCCATCCTTTCGGCACAAATGGCAACGCTTTCCTGGCTTATCAGTACGATGGTGTGTTTAAAGATGCAGCAGAAATTGCAGCAAATACGATAGACTATAGCGCAGCGACAAACAATCTCCGTCCCGGAGACATGAAATTCAAGGACATTTCAGGTGTTGATGGAAAACCAGATGGTAAGATCACTGCATTGGACCAGGTGAGACTTGACAAAACACGGGATCCAAAATTTACGGGTGGTTTTAATCTGAATGTTTCCTACAAATCTTTTGATCTTTCGGCACTTTTCCAGGGAGCCGCAGGAGGTTTCCAGTTGCTGAACTTCAATGAAACCGGCGAATTTGGTAACTGGTTAGACTACAGCTACAGTAATCGCTGGTCCGTTGAAAATCCCAGCAGCGAGCATCCCAGGCTGGTAAGCCGTACCAATACTTACTATACCGGCGGATTTCGCAATAACACTTATTGGCTTAGGAACAATAATTATCTGCGGTTTAAAAATATTGAGTTGGGATACACTCTTGCGCCTAACATATTGCAAAAAATTGGTATCAGCAGGTTCCGGGTTTATGCCAGCGGGTTAAACCTTATCACTTGGGAAAAAATGGATATTTGGGATCCGGAAGGAACCGCTGAAAATGGCTATGTTTATCCACAGTCTAAGATTCTAAGCCTGGGTGCAAGAATAACATTCTAAATTATATTATTATGAAGAAGACAACTTATATAAATTTCCTGCTTTTACTATCAGCAGTTGTGTTATTTACTGCCTGCAAAAAGGATTTTTTAAATACCGAACCTACCGAACAGGTCCCTTCCGATGTGACCTGGACCGATCCTGCTTTTGCACAGGCGTTTGTTCATGGAACGTATGCCGGTTTGTATGAAGGTGGGTTTGACGAGCAAATGCTTTCCTCGCTGACGGACGAAGCAATATTTACCCACGCAGGCCGTGGTATAAATACGATCAATGAAGGTACTTTAAACCCTTCAAATGAAGGATGGGTAAACCGTCACACCAGTTGGCTTGATATGTATAATTCTATTCGTATGACGAATTTGGCGATCGAAAATTTACCGACAGCTACCTTTGATGATACTACGTTGAAAAAAAGATTGGAGGGGGAAGTTCGTTTTTTAAGGGCCTATTATTATCATCAGTTACTTCGTTTTTATGGAGGAGTTCCACTGATTACAAAGTCATATGGCCTAAACGAAGATTACAAGGTTCCCCGTAATACTTATGCTGAAGTAAGCTCTTTTATAGTGTCAGAAGCTGACGCAGCGTATAACTTGTTAAAAGGCAAAGCAAGGGTAAGGGGTAGTGCTTCAGACCTGGCTGCACTTGCATTGAAGTCGCGGCAACTATTATATGATGCGAGCGATCTGCATGATATGCCAACTGCAAAGGCTAAATCAACTGTATTGGCGGCTTATGCTAACCCCGAACTATTAGGTTTTATAAGCGGAGACCGGACAGCTCGTTGGACAGCCGCAAAAAATGCTGCCAAAGCAGTGTTGGATGAAGCAGGTTCTGGCTATAGAACGGATCTAACAGCTCCCGTTTCGTTTGAAGAAGCCAAAAAGAATTACCTGACCATCGCCATGGCTGGTGGAAGCAAACATCCCGACGCCAACCCGGCCATTACCGCTACGAAAGAAATAATATTTGAGAGGACCTTTAGCCTTGATTTAAATGAAGGTGCCCAGCAACACGGTCTCCGCCAGGGACCCAATGGCTACAATAACTGGGCGGGAAATACACCGATCCAGGAACTGGTAGACGATTATGAAATGATGGATGGTACAAAGTTCAGTTGGACTAATCCTGCTCATAGCAGTGACCCTTATGTAAATAGGGAAGCCCGCTTTTATATGTCCATACTTTACGATGGTGCACCCTGGAAACCCCGTGGCAAATCGGCCGATCCCGCCAATGAAATACAAGCTGGAACTTACTTTGTCGGGGCAAATAAAATCAATGGCATAGATACCCGTCAGAGTTCAGTGGAAAACTGGAATGGAAGCTTTACCGGTTATTATTTCCGGAAGTTTATTGATCCCGATCCCGGTTTAAATGATAACACAGGGCGTCAATATATACCCTGGGCTTACTTCAGGTATACAGAAGCCATTTTTAATTATGTGGAAGCCTGCATCGAACTGGGAGAGGAAGATGAGGCCCGCACCTGGTTAAACAAGATCCGGTTCAGAGCAGGTATGCCTGCAGTCACTGAAACAGGAGATGCTCTCAGGCAGCGTTATAGAATGGAAAAAAGAATAGAAATGACCTTTGAGGAACAACGCTTGTTTGATACAAAACGCTGGATGGTACCCGCGCAAACAATAGGCAGGAAAACAACCTATATTCAAATCGAAGGCGTACTGAAAGCAGGTGCAACAGCTCCTACTCCTTATCGTAAGGACAAAACAAAATTTGACTATACCTACCTGCCGGTTGTGAATAACAGCCTTGAAAACAGGGTTTGGATGGACAAGGCGTATTATCGTCCAATTCGATTGGATGAAACTCAACGGAATGATTTGTTGATACAGAATCCTGGTTATTGATTTTAACAACTTCCAATTTTATAAATATAAGCTGGTACTGCGTACTGTTACCAGCTTATATTTTTTTATTTTAGTGTAATTCTAAAATTAGTAAACTTGTTTCCGCTAAAAAGATGCCTGTCGTCATTGTTTATTCTTGATCGGATTGACCATTGTTTCGATTAGCGCTTGCAAAAACTCACCTGGTGATGTTAATTCTCTTCAAAACGCAGATCCTTTATTTACACTCCTGGATGCGGAAAAAACAGGCATTGAATTTAATAATGTACTTACAGAAGGCTTGAACACTAATATATTGATGTATGAATATTTTTATAATGGCGGCGGCGTTGCTGCTGGTGATTTCAATAATGATGGTTTGATCGATATTTATTTCACGTCGAATATGAGTGATAATAAATTTTACCTGAATAAGGGCAATATGCAATTCCAGGATATTACTCTTGCATCGCACGCAGCAGGAAGACCTGGTCCATGGAAGACGGGCGTAAATACAGTAGATATTAATGCCGATGGTAAACTGGATATATACTTATGTTATTCAGGCTCTCTACCTCCCGGGAAAAGAGCCAACCAGCTCTTTGTAAATATCGGAAATGATAGCCAGGGTATCCCGATGTTCGATGAAAGGGCAGAAGCGTATGGGCTGGCCAGCACTGGTTACAGCAACCAATCTTATTTCCTGGATTATGATAAAGATGGTGACCTTGATATGCTGCTGCTAAATCATAATCCCAAAAACTTGCCCTTACTTAACGAAGAAGCTACCGCGCAACTTTTAAAAGTGGATAGTCCTGATAAGGGTCTCCGGCTATACAAACAAAGCAATGGAAAATTTGAAGATGTTACAATTAGTTCGGGTATTAACGGATCAGAATTAAGTTATGGATTAGGTATTGGCATCTCTGATTTTAATGAAGACGGCTGGCCCGACTTCTATGTATCCAATGATTATTCAGTGCCCGATTACTTGTATTTAAATAATAAGAACGGAACTTTTAGCAATCAATTGGATAAAAGTATTGGACATAGCAGCCAGTTTTCGATGGGCAATGATGTAGCTGATATTAATAACGATGCGCTTCCCGATATCTTTACGCTGGACATGCTGCCGGAAGATAATTACCGGCAAAAACTATTGCTGGCTCCAGATAACTATTCCAAATTTGATCTGAACGTACGCAGCGGTTTTTATTACCAGTATATGCGCAATATGCTGCAGGTGAATAATGGCAATGGTACCTTCAGTGAAACGGCCAGTTGGCAGGCATATCCAATACCGATTGGAGCTGGTCGGCGCTTTTTGCTGATTATGATAACGATGGGTGGAAGGATCTATTTGTCACCAACGGCTATTTCAGGGATTATACCAATCTTGATTTTATCAACTACATGAATGAATACGTAGCGGAAAAAGGAAGATTACAGCGGGAGGATGTCATGGATATTATAAAAGGTATGCCCTCCTCCAATGTTGTTAATTATATTTTCCAAAATAAAACAAGCGGGGAGTTTCAAAACAAAAACCAGGATTGGGGCATCCGTGAACATTCGAACAGCAACGGTGCGCTTTACGCCGATCTTGACAATGACGGCGATCTCGACCTGGTTGATCAACAATATCAATCAGCCCGCATTTATTTACCAGAAATGAATCACAAAAACTGGATAACAATCATTTCCTCCAGTTACAACTTAACGGGGAAGCAGGCAACACCCAGGGCTTGGGTGCCCGGCTTAGGATTTTTTATAGCGGGCAAACGCAAACCCTTGAGCAAAATCCTGCAAGAGGATATCTTTCCAACGTTTCGTTCACGTTGCATTTTGGATTGGGTAACGCCGAGCAAAGCCGACTCTTTGATAATTACCTGGAGTAGTGGTAAAGTGCAAAAGCTGTATGATATAAAAGCCAATCAACTATTGAAGCTGGCGGAAAAAGATGCAGTTGATAAATCATCAGGCTGATAAGCCCGGTATAAAATGGTTTACGGAAATTCAATCGAATATAAAATATACAAGCCGCGATACAAGCATCAACGACTTTAACCGGCAGGCATTATTGATCAGTGAATTTTCTTACCAGGGACCTTGTATGGTTAAATATGATCTGGATAAGGATGGCCTGGAAGATGTGTTGATTGGCGGCAGGACCGGGGCAAGCTAACCAGCCTTTTCATCCAACAAAAAAACGGCGCGTTTTGTAAAAAAAATAATTCCTGTTTTTGAATTCGATAAGGCTTATACCGATGCGGATATAAACATCTTCGATGCTAACGCGGACGGCTATCCGGACATCTATATTGCCAGTGGAGGGTATAGTGATCTAAGTGCATCAGACTCATTGTTAAATGACCGGCTCTATTTAAATGATGGGAAAAATAATTTTGCCAGGAGCAAAGGCCTACCGGCGATGAATAGTAGCAAGTCGTGTATCAGGGTAGAAGATATAAATGGAGATGGGTCACCGGATATTTTCGTTGGCGGAAGAGTGATGCCGGGTCGCTACCCGGAAACGCCGCAAAGTTTTATACTCATCAATGATGGCAAAGGAAATTTTTCTGACCAAACAGCTAAGATATGTCCTGATCTTTCCAAACTGGGAATGATAACCGATGCCGCCTGGATCGATCTTGATCTTGATAAAAAAAATGAACTGGTGGTAGTGGGTGAATGGATGCCGGTTATGGTATTTAAACAAGAAACCGGGAAGCTGGTAAACCGTACAACTCAGTATTTTGACAAACAATATTCCGGTTGGTGGAATACCCTGTCGGTTGGAGATTTTAATGCGGATGGACGGCCCGACCTTGTCGTTGGGAATATGGGATTGAACACACAGTTTAAAGCGTCAGCAAAAGAGCCTTTGGAAATGTATTATAGCGATTTTGATAAAAACGGCTCGGTTGATCCAATATTTAGTTTTTATATTCAAAATAAACGATATCCATATGTTACCCGTGATGAGTTGGTCACTCAACTGCCTGTCATGCGTAAAAGATTTTCCAATTTTAAAAGTTATGCCGACGTAACGATGGAAAACCTGTTTCAAAATAATGAATTGAAAGACGCTGGTCATCTTGTAGCGGATCATATGAATACAACTTTATTTATAAGCGGCCCATCAGGAAAATTTACCCTGCACGATTTGCCCAAAGAAGTTCAATATTCCCCGGTGTTTACCATCGACCAGATGGATTTTAACAACGATGGTAAAACAGACCTGCTGTTGTGCGGCAATAACAGCCACACAAAGATCAGGCTTGGCAAATTTGACGCGAATTATGGCGTATTGCTTGCCGGTGATGGAAAAGGAAATTTCAATTATGTCAAACAAAGCGAATCGGGCTTCAATATCTGGGGCGATGTAAGAAGTTGTATTCAGGTCAATGACAAAATTTATTTTGGTATCAATAGCAAGAACTTAATTGCTTATACAGTTACGAAACAAAAAAAATGATTTAATACGAACTCTATCTAATTATGTTTCTCTAAACTTCCATTATGAAAAAAATGAAACTGGCCGAAAAAAACAGACAAAAATCTGGTCACAGGTGTAATTTTATTGATGGTGGCAATTTTACCAGGTTGCCAACAAAAAGAAACCGACAAAAAAATAAAGCAATTGGATCCAGCCATGGCTGCAAGATGGCAGCTTCCATTGATTCCACTATTAAGCCGGAACTGGCGGATAGACCTTAACCTGAGTTTGTGGGGCGTTGATTCACTTGGTTATCTCTCCCATTGCTATCGATATTGATGATGTGGGAAACCTGTATTACACCACTACAAACCGGCAAAAAAATTCCGAATTTGATATACGTGGTCACCAGGATTGGGAGATACCTTCCATTCAACTTCAAACGATCGAAGATAAGCGGGCATTTCTGCACAAAGTGTTATCACCGGAAAACAGTAAAAAAAATACATGGTTGAAAGATGTTAATGGTGATAGTTCACACGACTGGAGGGATATGACCATAGAAAAAGATAATGTCTATAGACTGGAAGACAGGAATGGTGATGGCGTAGCCGATCAATCGCAATTGATAGTAGATGATTTTCATGATGAAGTAACGGATGTAGCCGGCGGGCTTTTAAAAAATGGTGACGATCTTTTTGTGGCTATTGGTCCCGACCTGTGGCGTATGAAAGATAAAAACGGCGATGGAATACAAGATGAAAAAACTTCTATTTCACATGGATATGGTATTCATATTGGATTCAGCGGTCATGGTATGTCAGGAGTGGAAATGGGTCCTGATGGCAGGATCTACTGGCAGATCGGTGATATTGGTTTTAATGGTACCGATCAAACCGGGAAAAAATGGGAATATCCCAATAGCGGTGTTATTGTAAGAAGTAATCCTGATGGCAGCGACTTTGAAGTATTTGCATCCGGCAATCGCAATACCCATGAGTTTGTTTTTGATGAATACGCTAACCTTATCAGCGAAGACAATGATGGCGATCATCCCGGTGAAAGCGAAAGACTGGTATATGTTGTAAATGGCGCTGATATTGGCTGGAGAAGTAACTGGCAATATGGTAAATACAGGGATCCGGATAATAACACATACAAAGTGTGGATGGATGAAAAAATGTATATGCCCAGGTGGGAAGGACAACCTGCCTATATTACTCCCTGTATCAATAAATTTTGTAAACGGTCCTACCGGGATGGTGTACAATCCCGGAACGGCACTAAGCCCAAAATATAAAAACACTTTTTTCATTGCTGAGTTTGTAGGCAATCCTGCCAGGTCAGGCGTTCATAGTTTTAAATTAAATCCAAAAGGAGCAAGCTTTGAATTGGGTGAACATAAAAAAGTATCTGGGTGGCATTTTGCCAACCGGTCTTGATTTTGGTCCGGATGGAGCATTGTATGTTGCCGATTGGATCGATGGATGGGATACAAGAAGCTATGGCCGCATCTGGAAGACTGGATGATAAAAACGGTGCCTGCATGGGAAGAACGTAAGCAAACGCAAAGTTTTATTATCAGCTGATTTTAGTAAAAAAAAGGATGATGAACTGGGAGATATTTTGAAGAACGCGGATATGCGTGTGAGAATGAAAGCACAATTTGAACTGGCGAAACGCGGTGCAAATGGTAATGCTGAGTTTCAAAAAGCACTCGGTCAAACAAGCTAATCAGTTAGCAAGAGTTCATGCTATTTGGGGAATCAGCCAGTTGGCCCGCCAGGATAAGAAATATGCAAAGAGTTTATTGCCTTTATTACAGGATAAAGATCCTGAGATAAGGGCCCAGGCCGCAAAATGGTTGGGAGATATAAAATATAAGGAAGCCGGGGAGCAATTGATTCCTGTATTAAAAGATACATTTATCCGTGCCCGTTTCTTTGCCGCTGAAGCATTGGGAAGAATAATGTATGAACCTGCTATCAATCCCATTATTGAATTATTAAAAAATAACAATGATGAGGATGCCTACATACGCCATGCCGGCAGTCTTGCCCTGTCAAGAATAGGGAAGGCGGAACCTGTAATTGCCTTAGCAAATAATTCCTCCCGGGCAGTGCGGATAGCAGCCGTAGTAGCACTCAGAAGAATGAGTCATCCGGGTATCGCAAGGTTTTTGAATGACAAGGATGAATTTGTAGTTACTGAAGCAGCACGTGCAATCAATGATGATCTGTCAATAAAAGATGCACTGCCTGCACTGGGCAATTTATTAACCACCACCAATTTTTTAAATGAAGCATTGGTGAGACGTTCTATTAATGCGAATCTTAGAGTAGGTACAGATGAAGCTTTGCAAAACCTGGTCAATTATTCCCTGAAAGAAAGTAGCCCTGCCAAAATGAGGGCAGAAGCAATTGATGCTCTGAGCACCTGGGCAAAACCCTCCGTGGTTGACAGAGTTGACGGAAGATACAGGGGTGTAATACAAAGAGACGCTGCCATTGTAAAAAATAAATCAGCTGATGCAATGATCCGCTTATTAAAAAATAAGGAAGTTGATGTAAGAATAAGTGCGGTGAAAGCTATCAATAAACTTAACATCGCGGAAGGTACTGCTTCGTTATTGGACCTCCTGAAAAATGACCGGGAGGCTTCCGTAAGAGTGGAGGCTTTAAAAGCAATGGCATCAATGAATGATCCAAAAATAGGGGAAGCCATCAAACTGGCTCTTTCTGATAAAGACAAAATGGTTAGGGTAGCTGGAATTGATCTGATAGGGAATATGGATATTCCTAAAGACCTGATGGTTTCCTTATTGTCCGAAGTAATCAGAACAAAAACCACGGAAGAAAAACAAGCATCCCTTTTAACTCTGGGTAAGTTACCTGTTCAATATTCTGCCGGAGTTTTCAACGGGTTACTTAAACAAATGGCCGATGGAAAATTGTCCCCGGAAATCCACCTGGAGCTGGCGGAAGCAATTGATAGTACAAGGTCGCCGGAATTAATTGACCAATACAAAAAAGTAAGTGCGGCGTTGTCTCCTGGCGTAGTAACTGCAGCATACGCCGGAAGTTTGTTTGGCGGAGATGCGGACCGGGGAAGAAGAATTTTTTTCAGAAACGAAACGGCACAGTGTATTCGTTGCCATTCATATGATGATATGGGAGGCAGTGCAGGTCCCCGGCTAAACGGGGTAGGCAAAAGATTATCGCGTCAGCAGATACTTGAATCTCTGATTGATCCCAGTGCACGGATAGCTCCTGGTTTTGGCGTTATTACTCTTGAACTCAAAAATGGAAAAACAGTTTCTGGTATTTTAGTAGAAGAAAATAACAAAAGCCTGGTAATGAAAGGGGATAAGCAAAATGATGTAATACCCAAAGATCAGATCTCAAAACGAACCAATGCTTTATCCAGCATGCCGGATATGAAAAATATACTTTCAAAAAAACAAGTAAGGGATGTCGTAAGTTTTTTGTCTGACTTAAAAGAGGAGTAAAAAGAAATTTGATGTAATAAGTTCCTGGTACTGTATTAAGGCAACTTGCCTGAATTAACTTTTCTTTCAGGCAACGTTGCTTTACCAGGCCTTGTCTAAAGGAATTTATAATTAAACTTATTAATCAAAATTTTTATGCAAAGGATTTTATCCATTTTCACATTTCTTTGTTTTTATTCTCTCACTTCTTTTTCCCAGGAACAAAAAAATAATATTTCAAAAACCCCCGGACAAACCAGTTTCTATGCAGAATTAGGAGGGCCCGGTATTTTATTTTCTGCGAATATCGACCGCCGGTTTAAGCCTTCCACTTTAGGATTTGGATTCAGGGCCGGTGTTGGTTTTGTGACGGCTGATGAAAGTAAAATTGTAAACGGCAATTATGAATATAATCCCGCCTCTGTAATAACAGTGCCGGTCCAGGTCAATTATATTTTTGGAAAATTTGATTCGCCGCATACGTTTGAAGCAGGAGCAGGCATCACCTATGCCGGAAGGAAGCTGGACATTATGAATTTCTACGATGAAAGAAAATCAAAAATATTTGGCAGTTTTTCATTTATGTACAGGAGACAACCAATGAATGGTGGGTTTTCATGGCGGGCAGGATTTACCCCCCTTGTTGCCAATGGATATATTCAGCCATCAGGTGCGGTAAGTGTGGGATTTAATTTTTAAAGTGATAAAAGAGTTGATAGATGATATTATACTCCAAATTGCTGCAAATGATGATCAGGATGCTTCCAGGATCCCTTGCTCCATTCCTTATTCGTTAATTATCCAAAGAAAGGATGCGGCAACAGGAATGGTAACTTCTGAATATGAATGTAAGGGTCCTATCATTTTAAAAGAAAACTTTTATTTGTTTTCTACTATACCAACCAACACCCAGTGGCACCAGGCAATACACCAGCATTGCGCTGCATCCATTTGCCCTATTTCCGTTGCGCCTCTGGCGACAATTTATTAATCCGCTAAGTCATATCCTGTTTTGCGGAAGATTCTAAAAGGTTTTTTACTTCTATGTGGTTTATTTATACAGGTAAGGACGTATATTTTTATCAAACGGGCATCGGCATAAAAAAATTATAGCTAATACCAAATACATAAGCGATAATGCCGTTTAATTAGCAGATTTTTGCACAACAGGTTTGTACTTATTGGAAACGATATGGGTTTGTACTTATATTAAAACAGAATTAATACTTATGAAAAAGATAATGGTTTTATATGTTATCGCTGCGTTTACCCCGTTGGTATTACTTTTTATTACAGGTTGTAAGGATGCTGTCAAAGCAGAAGCAGTGCCAAAAAAAGAAGATACAATCCTAAAGCAGCCTGTTTCACCCGGTTTATATAAATCTTTTGATGGTATTGACACGGCTGATTATAACAGCAAAATGCTGACCTTAAGTAATAACGATACTACGGGTAAATGGCCGGTAGCTACGCCCTATCCTTTAGCAGGTGCATTGTTACCTTACAACAGAATTGTTGCCTATTATGGAAATTTATATTCTAAAAGGATGGGCATATTGGGTGAAATACCCAGGGACAGTATGCTTGAAAAATTGCAGTCCGTGGTGGCTGAATGGAATGCGGCAGATCCTGATGTACCGGCTATTCCGGCCCTGCATTATGTTGCTACCACGGCCCAGGGCTCACCGGGAAAGGATAGGAAACACAGGCTGCGTATGCCTTTTCATCAAATAGACACCGTAATGAGTTATGCAAAAAGAATAAATGCGCTTGTTTTTGTAGATATCCAGGTAGGCCATAGCACGGTGAAAGATGAAGTATCTGCTTTGGAAACTTATTTAAAATTACCGAATGTCCATCTCGGCATTGATCCTGAATTTTCAATGAAGAATGGCGAAGTACCGGGTTCTAAAATCGGTACTTTTTCGGCATCAGATATTAATGACGCTATTGATATTTTGGCTGATTTAGTTAGCAAAAATAATCTTCCTCCCAAAGTACTCGTTATACATCGGTTTACCCAGGGTATGGTAACAGGGTATGAAAAAATAAAAAAACTACCTGAGGTGCAGGTGGTAATGGATATGGATGGCTTTGGTGATAAAACGCTGAAAAGATCATCCTACTTACGGTATATATTCAGGGAGCCGGTACAGTTTACCGGGTTTAAAATTTTCTATAAAAACGATAACACTCCAAAGGCTGGTGGAATGTATAGTCCTTCAGAGTTGCTTCAGTATACACCGAGACCTATTTATATTCAATATCAATAAAAGGTAGAATACAAGTTTCATAACTGGGTTGCTGCAATTCAACGATTAGAAATTCTTTCTCTCAGCCATATAATTCCTGGTGAATAGATTTTCTGTCGTACCCCATGGCTAAGATGCGTTGCTTGGCTTCATCAATCATATTTTTCCAGCCGCAAAGAAAAAAGCCGGCATTTTGCCTGTCTTTACAATGTTCCTCATAAATAGCATGCACATAACCGGTTTTACCATTCCATTCTTCTCTTGAAAGCGTAGGCATGTAATGAAAATTTTCCAGTTCAAACCTGCTGAGTTCTTCATGGTATAAGAGATCTTTTTGGGTTCGAACTCCGAAGATGATATAAATATGCTGGTGCGGAATATTGTTTCTCCCAATGTGATGTACCATGCTTCTGAATGGGGCGATGCCGGTGCCTGTACAAACAAGAAAAAGATCTTTCTGCAAATTCTCTTCATGTAAAACAAAAACGCCTTGTGGCCCCCGAAAAGTGAATTCACTGCCAACAGATATATTATTAAATATCCAGGGTGTACCTGCTCCGTCTTCCAGCAACACTATAACCAGCTCAAAAACGTTGGTGCCATCAGGCCAGCTGGCAATAGAATAACTGCGCCAGCGCTTATTGGGCTTTTCATGAATGGGGAGATCAAGTGTCACAAACTGTCCGGGTTCAAAATCAAAAGAGGTAAGTTCAGGAACTTCTATCCAGTAGCGGCGTGTGTTATACGTTTCATTTTCTATTCTTATTACTTTTCCGGTTCGCCAGGGTTGAATGGCCATTACAATCAATTTGAATGGAAGATACAAAAGAGAATGTTAATTAACCAAATCCCATGATTCCTGTAATTAATCAGGCGAATCATGTTTTCCACAAAAAAACGTGTTGGCATAGTAGTTGGTTTTAGTGCACGCAATCTTCTGCTACTGGTTATGAGAATATAACAAGTATTCATTTTTAACTTTAAATTTTTTTTTATGAAGAAGAGCATGCTAACGTTTGGAGTAGCGGTTTTGTCAATTGCAGGGATGTTTGCATTTAAACCTACAACACAAACATCCATTACCGGAAAAGTAACACCTGCCGAAGGTGCAGAAACGGTGTGGGCAATAAACGGTACTGATTCTACTAAAGCAGCTATCAGTTCAGGGGCATTTGCCTTTGATGTAAAACCCGGGATTTACACTGTAGTGGTTGATGCCAATGAGCCATATAAAGATGTAACACTGGAAAATCTGGAAGTAAAAGAGGCGAAACCCGTAGACGTAGGTGAGATCGTTTTACAGAAATAGATTTTGATTAGCGGATTAAAAATTGAAATGGCCCCGGAACATTCCGGGGCTTTTATGATTTAATACTCAAAGCATTTTTTGGTATAAAAAAGTGTAAGCTATAACAACTTTCTTATTTGAATGTATAAGAAATAATAACAATGTATTCTTTTGAGGAACAGCCTGATTATTCATTATAGTACTTACTTTTGCCGTGCGGAATTATGACTCAGGAATTGTTGCAATTGTATATAGATGACCCCCGCCTTTCTCAACTGGTGGACAGGATTGCTTTGCCTGTTTCTTCCCGACCGGGTGATCAATCAATAAAAATATATACTCGTGGACTGCTGGGGAGCTCCCCGGTATTTTTAACTGCAGCCACTTTTTTACATCCTTCGTGCCAGCATCTGAACCATGTTATAGTTTTGAATGATGCTGAAGAGGCAGCCTATTTTCACAACACCTTAGAGAACCTGACCGGCGCATTGGATATTTTTTATTTTCCTTCATCATTTAAAAACAGGAAAAATTATCGCCTGCTGAATTCATCGCATGTGATGTTGCGTACAGAAGCGTTAACGAAGATTGCTGTTTCTGCCGCTTCCGGCAATAAGGAAGTTGCCAGGAAAATTTTGGTTACTTATCCTGAAGCATTATTTGAAAAAGTGGTGGTTCCCGGTATCATTTCCACCAACATGATTCACATCAGATCGGGAGATCAGTTAAATGTTGAAGAGGTTTTGTTGAAACTCGCCGGCTATGGATTTGAAAGATCCGATTTCGTATATGAGCCTGGTCAGTTTGCCATCCGGGGTGGTATTTTGGATATTTATTCTTTCGGTAATGAAAAGCCATACCGTATCGAGTTGTTTGGAAACGAAGTGGATTCTATCCGCATTGTAGATCCTGAAACCCAATTAAGCGAACGAAAACTTTTGCATGTAAATATTATTCCCAACGTTGATACACAATTTGAATCGGAAGAAAGAATTTCTTTGTTTGATTTTCTGCCACCGAACACTATTTTCTGGTTACAGGATTTTGCTTTATGTAAAGAAAAAATATTGGATAGTGAAGATGAACTGAAGGCTTTTTTACAAATTGAAGAAGATCTGAAATCCCAAATTAACAATAGAAAGCCTGAGACAAATAGTACAAAGGCAGGTGATCATCGTTTCAAAAACAACGGAGGAAATTCAGATGCCGATGAGGAAAAATTATTAAGAAAAGGAATTAACCCCGGTGATTTTATTTCTGTACTTGAGTTAGAACAAAAATTATTTAAGAAAGATATAATTGGATTTGGATCTGCAAACACATTTCCTGAAACCTGGCATCCTCTTTCAATTTCTTTTTCCACCAGGGAGCAGCCAGCTTTTAACAGGCAGTTTGAATTGCTTATAAAAGATTTAAAGAATTGGGAAGCAAAGGGATTTGGATTGTATCTTTTTGCAGATAATCCTAAGCAATTGGAAAGATTGCAAACAATTTTTGATGACCTGAATGCGGCCATTGTTTTCAATCCTGTCAATACATCCATACATGAAGGATTTATAGATGAAGACCTGAAAATAGTTTGCTATACAGATCACCAGGTATTTCAGAGATACCATAAATACAGGGTAAAACAGGCGTATAATAAGAATAAAGCTTTGACCCTGCGAATGCTTCGTGAATTACAGCCCGGAGATTTTGTGACACATATCGATCATGGAGTTGGTGTATTCAGCGGTTTACAAAAGATGGAAGTCAATGGCCGGTTGCAGGAAGCTGTGAGGTTAATTTATAAAGACAGTGATATTCTCTATGTAAATATTAATTCACTCCATAAGATCGCAAAATATACAGGAAAAGAAGGAAGTGTTCCGAAAATAAACAAGCTGGGAAGTGATGTCTGGAACAAATTGAAGGACAAGACCAAGACAAAAGTCAAGGAGATCGCATTTGACCTGATAAAATTATATGCTCAAAGAAAATCGCTGCCCGGCTTTTCTCATGCTCCCGATAATTACATGCAAACAGAGTTGGAAGCATCTTTTATTTATGAGGACACGCCAGATCAAAGCAGGGCAACGGCCGATGTAAAAAAGGATATGGAATCGGCTTCGCCCATGGACCGGCTTGTATGTGGTGATGTTGGTTTTGGTAAAACAGAGGTGGCGATAAGGGCTGCATTCAAAACCTGTCTTGATGGAAGGCAAGCCGCTATTTTAGTCCCTACTACTATTCTTGCCTTTCAGCATTTCCAAACATTTGGTGAAAGATTAAAGGATTTTCCCGTCACGGTAGATTATATCAACCGGTTCAAATCTGCCAAAGAGAAAAAAGAAACATTAAAAAAATTGGAAGAGGGGAAAATTGATATCCTGATTGGTACTCATGGCATATTAGGAAAAGATGTAAAATTCAAAAATCTCGGTTTGCTGGTGATAGATGAAGAACAAAAATTCGGCGTAGGTCACAAAGAAAAAATAAAGACACTCCGGACCTCGGTAGATTGCTTAACGCTTACGGCAACCCCTATCCCCCGCACCCTGCAATTTTCTTTGATGGGAGCCAGGGATTTAAGTATTATCAATACACCTCCACCTAACCGGCAACCTATTCAAACCGAGGTGCAGGTTTATAATGAGGATTTTATCAGGGAAGCGGTTTATTTTGAATCAGAACGTGGTGGCCAGGTTTTCATTATTTATAACCGGATAAGCGGACTAGCCGAAATGGCTTCCATAATACAAGGGTTATGCCCCGACCTTAGTATTGGATATGCTCATGGTCAAATGGAAGGGCATGACCTGGAAAAAAGGATCCTGGATTTTATAGACAGGAAATATGATGTTTTGGTATGTACCAATATTGTAGAGAGCGGCGTGGATATTCCAAACGTGAATACAATCATTGTAAACAATGCGCACCAGTTTGGGTTAAGCGATCTGCATCAACTGAGGGGAAGAGTGGGCAGGAGTAATAAAAAAGCCTTTTGTTATTTGCTGGCTCCTCCAATGAGCACTTTGCCTTCAGATTCAAGGAAAAGATTGCAGACCCTTGAACAGCACAGTGAATTAGGAAGTGGTTTCCAGATCGCTATGCGGGACCTGGATATCCGCGGTGCCGGTAATATGCTGGGTGGTGAGCAAAGTGGTTTTATGGCCGATATTGGATTTGAAATTTATCAAAAGATCCTTAATGAAGCCATCCGGGAATTAAAACGTTCTGATTTTAAAGATCTATTTAAGGATGAAATCACAAAACAAGATGACTTTGTACAGGACTGTACTATCGATACTGACCTGGAAATATTGATACCGGATGATTACGTGGAAAGTATAGCTGAAAGATTATCCTTATATCAGCGATTAGATAATTGTGAGACCGATGAAGACCTTTCTCAAATGCGGCAGGAACTGACAGATAGGTTTGGCAATTTGCCCCAACCGGTTGAGGACTTATTTATTACGGTAAGTAGCCGTAAGCTGGCAGTTGAATTGGGATTTGAAAAAATGTCTCTTAAGAGTAATATTCTCCGCTGTTATTTTATAAACCGGCCTGATTCTCTTTATTTTGAGTCCCCTCTTTTTAATAGTATTCTAAATTTTCTGCAAACAGAGACTAATAAGGCAAGGCTGAAACAAAAAGGCAAGTTGTTTATGCTAATTGCGGAGCCAATGAATAGCATGAAGGAATTACATCGCTTTTTAAAAGATGTTCACCAGTATTGTTTCGCTAAAACAGAGTTAACGGCTTAATTTTTTTCTGATTGTTAGTAAACCAGAACATCCACCAGTCGCATATTCCCGTAATTTGTTTTAATTTTATTGACTTATTTGCCACTTATGAGATTGAATCCGCCACCTTTGATCGCTGTGCTCCTTCTATGTTCAGGTTTTACATTTGCCCAGGTAATAAAACCAGTGCAAATAGATGATAATCACTATCGCCTATCTCTAAAAAGCGGATCATTTATTCCTCCAAAAAATATTGCTGATACCACTATCGCGGAATTGAATAAAAATATATTCAGGCCCGGGGCAAAATCATTTGTAATCATTCAATTTGAAAATATACCTTCTGCAATAGAAAAGGAACAATTAAAAAAGGAAGGGATAGTGCTTTTAGATTATATACCTAATAATGCTTACACGGCAACCGTAAGTGGCTTCCTGAATTCAGAAACAATAAGTCGGTTAAGAGCCAGGGCTATTGTTCAACTCACTCCTCAGCAAAAGATGGATCCTTCCCTGGCCGGTGAAACATTTCCTGCATGGGCTATTAAGCTAGCCGGTACTATTGATGTATGGGTGAGTTTTCCAAAAACATTCTCTTATGAAATGGTAACCTCTGAAATCAAGGCTAAAAACTTTGATATTTTATCCGGGGACTATAAAAACTATAACATACTTGTGCTTCGGATAGCAACCAACAGGCTAAGTGAACTGGCTTCGTTGCCATTTATTGATTATGTGCAGGCGGCGCCAAAAGAGGTGGAACCTCTGAATAATAACAGCACTACCCACTCGAGAGCCAAAATTTTAAATTCATCGTTGCCCGGGGGGCGAAATCTGCGTGGGGAAGATATTGTGGTGGGAGTGGGCGACCTTGCAAATCCATGGCAACATATCGATTTCTCAGGCAGGTTTATTAACCGGTCACAGGTAACAGGTCTTAATTTATTTGGTGATGAGGGACATGGAATACACGTAATGGGAACGGTGGGGGGTGCGGGAATAGTCAGAGAATTAAATACCGGGTATGCACCTAAATCAAAAATATTGGTGCAATTTTTTTCTAATATTCTTGCATTTGCTCCTGTATATGTTCAGGATCATGGCATGGTTATCACCAATAATTCTTATGGTAATCCAAATGGCTGTGCATCCTTTGGAGTATATGATCTTATTTCCCGTTTTCTTGATAAACAGGCATTTCAATTACCAAGCCTGCAGCATGTTTTTGCATCAGGAAATAGCGGTAATACAACATGCAGTCCATACCCGGCCGGCTTTAGCAATGTATTAGGAGGATACCAGTCATCTAAAAACACAATTTCAGTAGGAAACACGGATGGTGCCGGTAATTTATATTTTTCTTCCAGCAGGGGTCCGGTAAGGGATGGACGGATCAAGCCTGAGATAGTTGCACAGGGAACTACTATTAGCTCTGCTTATCCTACTAATACCTATAAAGGAATATTAGGCACAAGCCAGGCTGCACCAGGAGTTAGCGGCGGATTGGCTCTTTTATATCAGCGTTATAAACAATTGAACGGCGGAATTAATCCAAAAAATGGATTGATGAAAGCCTTGGTTTGCAATGGTGCTACTGATAAAGGAAATCCCGGCCCTGATTTTAGTTATGGATTTGGCTGGATGAATCTTTTGCGTTCCGTAACAATGCTGGAGAAAATAAATTACTTCAATACATCTGTAAACAGCGGAGCTACTAATACACACAGCATTTCTATTCCTGCCGGTTCTTCTATTGCTCAGTTGAAGGTGATGCTTTATTGGAATGATTCTGCAGCAGCCTCAATGGCTGCAAATACTCTGGTCAATGATCTTGACCTGGAAGTTACTGATCCATCTGCTGCTATTCATTTCCCCCAATTATTAAATTCTAATCCGCCTAATGTAAATGATCCGGCAACTACTGGTGCAGACCATATCAATAATATAGAGCAGGTGGTAATAGATAATCCCGCTATCGGCAATTACACTTTTTCGGTCAGGGGTACCACGATACCATCTGCAACTCAACATGAATATTTTCTGGTTTTTGATACTATCCCGGTTTCCACTACTCTCACCTACCCGGTAGGTGGAGAGCATTTGAAAGCGGCTGATGTAGTTTCCATCAGTTGGGATTCATATGGTAACCCGGCAAATAATTTCACAATTCAGTACTCTATTGATAATGGAACGAACTGGACAGATGTTGCCGGTGGTACCATTGTGGCATCCAATCTTCGTTTGTTATCCTGGACAGTTCCGGCTATTGCCGCTACCAGCCAGGCCAGGGTAAAGGTTATACAAAACGGCACCGGTTTGGAAAGTATAAGTGAACCTTTTACGATTGTTGGAACTCCTGCTATATCATTAGCACCCGTTCAATGTGAAGGATATATTGCCATAAACTGGACGGCTGTTACGGGAGCTACTGATTATGAAGTAATGTTGTTGCAGGGAGAAGAAATGGTTTCTGTTGCTACAACAACTGCTAATACCTATACCATCGGTGGTCTTGCGAATGATTCATTGTATTGGTTCAGTGTAAGAGCAAGAGTAAATTCAATTCCGGGTCGGAGAGCTGATGCACTTTCCCGCACACCAAATAGCGGAACTTGTGCCGGCACTATTTCAGATAAAGATCTTAAACTTGATACTATTTTAGGCCCTGCCAGATCCGGAAGAAAATTTACATCAACAGAATTATCACCTGGTCAAATAATTTCTATCCGGATTGAGAACCTGGATGATGCAGCAACAGTTGGGGATATTCCGGTTTCTTATAAGATCGGAACCAATCCCACAATATCGGAAACTATTATTGCACCTAATATTCCTGCCCGCGGACTGTATACCTATTCCTTTGCAACTACCGCTGATCTTTCTGCCTTAGGTTCATATGATATTAAAGTAAGCGTTTCCAATCCCGGGGACCCTATTACAAGAAATGACACTATACAAAAAACTTACAAACAATTAGATAATCCTTTCATTGATCTCACCGCAGACTTTGTTGATAATATAGAAGCAGCTTCAGCAAAAACATATAAATCTCCACAGGTTGGATTAGATGGTTTGGACAGGTATGATTTTGTTTCCTCCAATACCTTTGGACAGCTTCGCACATTTGTCAATACGGGAATAGCTAATTCAGGAAGCAAAGCATTGACACTGGATGCGGACAGGTTTAATTCAGCAGGTACATATGATACGCTTACCGCCACCTTTAACCTGCAGGGATATGATGTGATGACTGATGATATAAGGCTCGATTTTAATTTTAAACACCATGACCAACAATTTAGCAATGCGAATAAAGTCTGGATTAGAGGAGATGATCAAAAACCCTGGATCGAGATATATGACCTGTATAATAACCAGCTACAGGCGGGTGTATATAAAAAAGCTTCCGGACTTGAATTAAGCGGGTTACTTGATCTGGACGGGCAAAATTTTTCGTCCAGCTTCCAGGTACGCTGGGGCCAGTGGGGTCAGAATTTGGTAACGGACAATGAAAACGCTGCGGGATATACCTTTGATGATATTCGTCTTTTTAAAGTATCAAATGATATTCACCTGATCAGCATTGATACCCCGGTAGTCGCAAGCTGCGGGTTAGATAATTCAGTGCCCATAAGAGTTTCAGTTCGTAATACAGCAAGTTCTACTATTTTCTCTATTCCGATTACATACCAGATTGACAATAATGCGCCGGTAACTGAATCAATTTCCTCTATTCCCAAAGACGTTACCATAAGCTATATATTTACGGTCCCGGCTGATCTTTCTGCATTGGGAAGCCATACAGTGAAAGTTTGGGTTGCTCTTCCGGAAGATACTTATCATGATAATGATACAGCTGTCATCGTACTCATTAATTCTCCTGTTATAACCACTTTTCCATATTTGCAAAATTTTGAATCCGGCGATGGTTCATGGCATGCGGGTGGCAAATTAAGTTCCTGGCAATATGGTACTCCGGCGGCAACCAAAATAAATGGAGCAGCCAGTGGCAGTAAGGCATGGAAAACAAGCCTCATCGGAAATCATAATGACCTGGAAAAATCGTATCTGTATTCTCCATGTTTTGATATTACGGGATTGACAAACCCAATGCTAAGTATAAGTATTGCTCTTGATCTGGAAGACTGCGGAACAACATTGTGTGATGCAGCGTATATGGAATATTCTGCTGATGGAAAAACCTGGACCAGGTTGGGCACGAGTGGAGCAGGAACCAATTGGTATAATAAAAATTACAGTGGAAAACATGTATGGAGTGTTCAAAATTATACACGATGGCATGTTGCTACTTCTGCTTTACCGGCAGGTATGAACCGGCTGAGATTGCGATTTGTTATGGAGTCTGATCCATTTGTAAACAATGAAGGTATTGCCATTGATGACATTCATATATATGATAGTGTATATGGCATTTACAACGGCCCTCCCAACACTAGCCCGGCAATAACGCAGGCCATTGTCAATGGAACCGACTGGATTCATTTTGAATCTGCGGGTAAGCTCTTTGCATCTGTAAATCCTAACGGGCAAAATATGGGAAGCACAGAAGTGCAAACTTTCATAAACACCGGTGCTGTTCGGGTTAATAGTTCACAGTATTATCACAACAGGAATATAACCATTAAACCCACAGCATTAAACCTCGCAGATTCAGCTACTGTTCGATTTTACTTCCTGGATTCGGAAACAGAAGCACTTATCAATGCTACCGGATGCGGTAGTTGTTTTAAACCATCTTCTGCCTATCAATTAGGAGTAACTAAATACAGCAGTACTAATAAAACATTGGAAAATGGCACCCTGGGCGATAATACAGGTACGAATTATTTATTCATAACCCCGGATAAGGTTGAAATAGTTCCATTTGAAAATGGTTATTATGCCGAATTTAAAGTAAAAGACTTTTCTGAATTCTGGTTAAATAACGGGGGCATTGGAAATAACCAGGCTCTGCCCGTAGAATTAATCAGCTTTACTGCAAAAAAGAATTTGAATAATGATATTGACCTGGATTGGAAAACAGCATCTGAAAATAATACAGCCCGGTTTGACATCGAACTTGCTAAAGGAAATGATGCTTACAGTAGTAATCATTTTGTGAAGATCGGGGAGGTAAAAAGCGCTGGTAATTCTACATCTGAAAAACAATATCAATTCACAGACAAAGAAATTGATAAGGCAGGGGTACGGTATTACCGCCTGAAGATGGTGGATAATGACGGACGATTTACCTATTCAGAGATCAGGGCTGTAATTATTGAGGAAGAAGTAAAATGGCAGGTGTATCCCAATCCATCTTCCGGCTTATTTAATGTAGTGTACCAGGCGAATGTGGGAGAAAAGGTTTCGATAAAAGTGCATGATTTGAATGGTAAATTGGTAAGTCAGGTTTATCCAGCCTCCAATGCGTTTATTCAAAAAACAACTATCGATCTCAGTGGTCTGCAATTTGCATCAGGAATATACCTCCTGGAAATAGCAACAAGTGAAAAAATAAGGGTATTCAGATTACTGAAGCAATAAAATATTTACAGGTATTAATGTATTGTAAAACGAAAATTAATTAGTAAAACGTTTTTTTTCATGCAGCGTTTTACTCAATAATCCTCTCATTTAACGTAGCGTTATTATTAGAATATCGTGCGTCGTTTTTTCATATTTTACAAATAATAACTTCGTGTCGGAGCAACCCCTGGTTATAAAAAAGAGATTTTAATTAGGGTTGTCCATTCTGATTTTAAATGGACATCTTCGTTGAAATTTAATTCATTTAATAAACTCTTTGTAGATTTATAGATTACAAATTTACTTTCAATTTATTTTTCATCATTAGCTTAACGGCATGGTTTCCCGGACTAATTTTTTTAAATCAATAAAAAAAAGGATATGATTAAAAAGGCGTTGGGCCAACCCAATGTTCGGACTGTTCATATTAAGATGCTTCATTGCGTTTTAAAATGCTTCATTTATTTGTTATTTACCGGACCTATGTTACATGCTCAAAGCGGAACGATCCGCGGTAAGATAACCGACAGCTTGGGTAGTCCAATATCCGGAGTAACGGTTGGGGTAAAAGATTCCAAAACAGGTACCAGTACAAACGCCGCTGGTGAATTTGTTTTAAATGGAGTTTCTTCAGGTTCCACTTTAGTTTTTAGCTATGTTGGATTGCAAACAGAAGAAGTAAGGTTGTCTTCCGGGCAAAACTCCGTAAGTGTAACCATGCGCATGGATATAACCAATTTGCAGGATATAGTAGTTACAGGGTTTCAGAGAATTGATAAAAAGAAATTTACAGGTGCGGCTGTCACATTAAAGGCAGAGGATGTAAAAATTGATGGAGTCATTGATGTTAGCCGAATGCTGGAAGGCCGTGCCGCTGGTGTTTCCGTTCAAAATGTTTCAAGCACATTTGGAAGCTGCGCCGAAAGTTCGTGTTCGTGGTGCTACATCCATTAATGGAGATAATAAACCATTATGGGTTGTTGATGGTGTGGTACTAGAAGATATCATTAAATATCTCAAATGACCAGTTATCAAGCGGTGATCCAACAACACTTTTAGGTTCTTCAGTTGCCGGTATAAATGCCAACGATATTGAAACTTTTGACATACTTAAAGATGCTGCGGCAACTGCCTTGTATGGTGCAAGGGCAATGAACGGTGTAGTGGTTATTACTACAAAGAAAGGTCGGTCAGGAAAGCTGGCTATATCTTATACCGGCAATTTAAGTACGCAGCTGAAGCCGCAGTATTCTGAATATAATATTATGAATTCCGCTCAGCAAATGTCGGTGTTGGGTGAACTGGAAAGAAAAGGGATTTTAAATTCTGATATTCTCAGCGGACCTAATTACGGTGTTTATGGCAAAATGTTTGATCTGATCAATGTGCCAGATGCAAACGGAAATTTTTTATTGGCCAATACTACCGAAGCAAAGTCCGCATTTTTAAAGAAATTTGCCCTGGCCAATACAGATTGGTTTGATATTTTGTTTCGCAATTCATTTGTACAGGAACATTCGTTAAGTATTTCTTCCGGAACAGAAAAATCCCAGAGTTTTTTTTCTACCAGTTTTTATAATGATAATGGATGGACGATAGCGGATAATGTAAAACGATACACGCTAAACTTTCGAAACAATTATAATTTTTCGGATAAGTTATCTGCAGGGTTTATGACAGTTGGTTCCGTGAGGCAACAAAAAGCCCCGGGTGCATTAAGCCGGGTAAGCAACCCGGTGTCTGGTCAGTTCGACCGCGATTTTGATATTAATCCTTTTAGTTATGCGCTAAACACAAGCCGTACTTTAACCGCCTATGATGAAAATAATGAGTTAGAATATTTCAGAAGAAATTTTGCTCCGTTTAATATAATAGATGAACTGAAGAATAATTTTATTGATCTCAATGTCATTGATTTGAAATTGCAGGGTGAATTGGGCTATAAAATCAATAAGAATCTTCGCTATGAATTTATTGGCGCTCTGCGCTATGTAAAATCTACCCGGGAGCACCAGATAACGGAAAATGCAAATATGGCGAATGCTTACAGGGCCAATGAAAATGCAACTATTGCTTCCCGAAATAAATTTTTATACACAGATCCGGACAATCCTTCAGCTCCGCCGGTTGTCGTATTGCCTTATGGTGGATTCTATAACCGCACTGAAGATAAACTGGTTTCTTTCGATGTAAGGAATAGCTTAAACTATACAAATATTATTGGAGATAAACATTCCATTAATATACTATTAGGCCAGCAGGTAAAATCTGCTGACCGGCAAAATTTTTCAAATACAGGTTATGGATACCAATATGACAATGGTGGTATTCCTTTTGTTGATTACCGGATATTAAAGCAAACTATTGAATCCAACTTTGTTTATTACGGTATGAGCAAAGAATACGACCGCTTTGCTGCTTTTTATCTTAACGGGCAGTACACATATAATAAGAAATATAATTTTTACGGAACGGTGCGGTATGACGGTTCGAACAGGTTGGGATCTTCAAGAGAGGCCAGATGGCTTCCTACCTGGAGTTTTGGAGGTGCCTGGAACATGGAAGAAGAATCTTTTCTTTATGATGTTGAGTGGATCGATTTTATGAAGCTGAGAGCAAGTTATGGTCTTACTGCAAGCCTGGGGCCCGCCACTAATTCCGGTATTGTATTAAGAAGTCTCACTACCAACCGAACCTTCCCTACAGAAAGAGAATCTGTAATCCAAATTGCTAACCTGGAAAATTCAGATCTTACCTGGGAAAAGAATTATCAAACCAATGTGGGCCTTGATGCAGGCCTATTTAAAGGAAGGATAAATGTGAGCCTGGATGTGTTTCAAAGAAAAAGTTTTGACCTGATCAGCCTTATAAAAACAGGTGGCATAGGGGGCGAAGCCATTAAAGCTGCTAATTATGCCGATATGGATGCTAAGGGCGCCGAAGTATTAGTAGGTGGCAATGTTATAAAGAAAAAAGATTGGGGATGGAGAACCAACGTTACATTTGGATACTCTGTTACCAAAATTACAAACGCTAAAAATCAGCCTATCATATTTGACCTCGTAAAAGCCGAAGGTGGTAATACAGACGGTTATCCCGTCAATAGTCTTTTCTCAATACGATATAGAGGTTTGGATCATACTACCGGAGTGCCAACCTTCGTCAATGAAAAAGGCGAAGTAAGTACGAATGTATATTTACAGGATGAAGCTATATCCAACCTGGTATTTGAAGGTCCTGTGGACCCAAAGTTTTCAGGTGGTTTTTCCAATACATTTAATTATAAGGCTTTTTCATTAAATATTTTTCTTACTTACCAGGCAGGGAATAAGATCAGGTTGTATCCCGCCTTCCGTACATCTTATTCTGATTTTGATGCCCTGCCCAAAGAATTTTTTGACAGATGGGTAATGCCGGGAGACGAATTGAAAACCAATGTGCCTTCCGTATTGGATGCCTATCAGCGATACCTGGTTAATGCCAGTGGTGCGGCTCCGTATAACAATTATAATTATTCAACAGAACGTGTGGCCGATGGAAGTTTTGTAAGGTTGAAAACTGTATCTCTGACTTATAACCTGGGACAGGAAGTGTTGAAAAAAATAGGATTTAATTCACTTTCTGTAACGGCAGTTTCAGCAAACCCGTGGCTAATATATGCTGATCCTAAATTAAAAGGACAGGATCCTGAGTTTTTTAATACAGGTGGAGTAGCACAACCTATCCAAAAACAATTTACCCTATCTATTAAAGCAGGTTTATAAAAAATATATTATGAAACAAATTCTTTTATATACTTCCTGTTGTTTGTTACTCACTTTAGGGTTTAGTTGCAAAAAATATCTTGATAAAATACCCGACAACAGGGCCATATTAAATACACCCGAAAAAGTATCACAATTATTAGGTACAGCTTATCCGCAAGGTAATTACCAGGCCTTTGCTGAAACGATGTCAGATAATGTAGCTGATATTGGAGCAGGAGGAAGTGATAACGTAATTCACGATCCATTTTATTTTATCGATACCAAAGAAAATCAACAGGATTCACCTGAGTTTTATTGGTACTCCTGTTATTCGGCTATTGCAGCTGCCAACCAGGCGTTGCAAACTATAAACCAATCAGCTAACCCCAATGACTACGTAGCGCAAAAAGGGGAAGCTTTGGTAGCAAGGGCCTATGCTCATTTTATGCTGGTTAACTTTTTTTCCAAATTTTATGATGCTTCTACGGCGTCTTCGTCCATGGGTATTCCTTATGTTACTGAACCAGAAAATGTATTTATAAAACAATACGACCGCAAAACGGTGCAGTTCGTTTATGATATGGTAGAAAAGGATCTTCTAGAAGGTATTCCATTGATTCAGGATAGAATTTATAATGTGCCTAAGTTTCATTTCAATAAAGCCGCTGCTTATGCATTTGCAACACGCTTTTACCTGTTTAAAAAAGATTATGCAAAGGTGATACAATATGCCAATCTTGCCGTACCCGGTAATAATTTTGCCGCTAATTTAAGAGGTTGGAATTCGACTTATAAAAACATTACTGATGTAACTGAATTATTTAAGATTTATGCAAAGGCTACAGAAAATGCAAATTTGTTGTTGGTAGAAACTTCTTCATTGTGGTCCCGGTATTATTATACAAGCCGCTATGGTGTTGATGAAAACAAACAAAGCCAGATTTTCCCAAGACCAGACCGTTTAACAGGAGGCAATTTTGCCTACGCTTTATATTCTGTTGGCGATGTTCATAAACTCGTTCCGAAAATCAATGAATATTTTGTAAAAATTTCAGTGAATGCGGAAATTGGACTTCCTTATGTAATGGTACCTCTATTTACAGTGGAAGAAGTATTGTTTAACCGGGCGGAGGCATACACATATTTAAATAATTTCAATGATGCAATTGCTGATCTGAATACGTTTGCCAGTAAACGAATAAATAATTATTCGCCCGTAACCCATAATATTACCGAAGCCAGGATCAACTCCACTTTTGGAACAACCAATATAAAAGATGGATTAATTCAGGCGATTCTTTATTATAAAAGAGCGGAATTTGTTCACGAAGGAATGAGATGGTTTGATATTTTAAGATATAAGTTACCTGTAACGCATGCTACTTCTCCTGATCCTTCCGGTGCAGTAACTGTATTAGCAACCCTTGCACCAGATGATCCGAGAAAGGCTTTACAAATTCCTCAATCAACATCTCTTGCAGGACTAGAAGCAAACCCCAGGTAAAAAATTATTTTAATTATTATAAAATAATATGAAAAAAATAAAAATAATAATAACGGTATTGATGATGGGACTAATAATCACCTCCTGCAAAAAGGACGATGCGTTAGGAAGTGTGGATAATATACCGGGTCTTGGTGGTGATACCTGGAAGCCTGGTGTTATTGACAAATGGATAGTAGATAATTTGACCACTCCTTATAATATTGGTGTAAAATATAAATGGGACCAGGGTGAACTTCAGGATGATTTTAATAAAGCATTGGTGCCTCCCAAAGAAGAAAAAGTGATACCCTTACTGGATGCAATAAAACTGGCCTGGATAAATCCTTATGTTGCGGAGGCCGGAACCCCTTTTTTTAAAAAGATAAGCCCCAAGTTTTTTATTTTGGTAGGAAGTCCTGCTTTCATTCGTGGTGCTATAAAATTAGGCACTGCAGAAGGCGGCCGTAAAGTAACATTGTACGACATCAATAATTTTAGGATTAAAGGAATGCCTGGCTATGTGTTAAGTGATACGGATAATGTAAAACAAGTTTTTGCAACTATCCATCATGAATATGCGCATATACTCGATCAGAATATTAAAGTTCCTGTAGAGTTTAGTCAATCAAGTGCAAGTGCTTATACTTCGGACTGGTTAAATGTTTTTCCTGAAGATGCAAGGAATGAAGGATTTGTTTCACCCTATGCCAATTCAAAAAAAGAGGAAGATTGGGCGGAAATGGTGTCATTAATGTTGGTAGAAGGAAAGGCCTGGTTTGATCAATATGTTAATGGAATTAATTACACAGGAACCACGCCAAATGGAACAACAGCCGAAGTTGCAAAGGCGAGGTTGAGACAAAAGGAAGCTTCTGTGGTTAGTTATTTTAAACAGTCATGGAATATTGACTTTTATAGTTTGCAGGCAAGAAGCAGATCGGCCATTAACTCTCTGTTATATTAAATGATATAGTATATATCTTATAAAATAAAGAAATGAAAAATGTTTTAATAGCCTGTTTTATAATTATTGCAGCCATCTCATCTTGTACCAAGGAGGATAAATCGGTATTTGAAAAAACAGCTGACGAACGCATTAACGAAAAAATTGCAGATTACCAGGCACAATTGTCTGGTGCAGAAAATGGTTGGAGAGCTCTGTTAATGACAGATAGTGGCAGAGGTTCAATTTATAGTTTTTATTTTAAGTTTAATAATGAAAACCGGGTGGTAATGGTATCTGACTTCGATTCCTTATCAGCAGTTACTCCTAAAGAAAGCAGCTATCGCCTGAAGGCGCTGCAACAGCCAAGCCTTTTATTTGACACCTATTCATACCTGCATGTATTGTCGGATCCTGACCCGGCAGTGAACGGTGGAGTTCAGGGCTCCGGCTTATCATCAGACTTTGAATTTTATTTTGATTCAAATACTACGGATACTATCAGACTTACCGGCAGATTTAACGGGAGTAAATTGGTACTTGTAAGGGCTACAAAAGCAGAGCAGGATGCATACAACAGCGGGCAATTAGCAGCCGGGTTAAACATAAACAAGATCCTGACTTATTTTAAGAGATTGACATTCGGGACTCAATTGTACGACATTAAAATAGATCCCACTACCAGGCAATTTGTTTTTAGCTGGCTTGATGCAAGCGGAAATCTCCAAACATTTTCAACTGGTTATTATTTTGTAGCAGGAGGTATTGTTTTTACTGATCCGCTTGTAAACGGAGGCCAGGTTATTTCGGGGTTTAGTAATATAACATGGGACCCGGGAACTGAAACAATTAATTTAACTGTAGGAAACACAACTGCGATCATAACAGGAATTGTAAAACCTCTTAAAGTAGATCTGGCAGCTCCTAAAAGATGGTGGGATTTTGCTGTTAATAACGCGAACAGTTATTGGATTTCTCAAAAAGGATTTCATGTAAATGGAGTGGATGATGCATTTGGTATCCAAACGCTAACCAGCGGTACATCTACCTATTTCTTTCTATTATATTGGCCGGAGTTTGATACCGGAAATGATTTTTTTGGTCCCGTATTCCTGAATGCCGCTGGTACTGCACTTTCTTTGGCATATGGTACTGCGCCGGATACCCCAACCTTTACTACTGACGGCCGGGCTGTTTTTGTACAATTAGGTAATTATGGTTCATATCCCAACTCGGGTCCTGCTGCCAGGAGCAGAACGTTATTGTATAATTCAAGTGGTTATTACTTTGTGCAAACAAGTGCAACTACTTATGATATGGTTAGCGCATCTGATGGAAAGTCGTGGATCACATGGGAATTTTAATAAGGCAAAGGCATAATTCAGTAATTGAGGCAAAGTATATGCATGCAAACACAATAATTTTTTTTATTCAATAAGTCCGTAATTCCTTAAAGTTTGCCTAAATTGATTTTTTTTCACAAGTATCAATTTTTTGTCCTTAGATAAACACCCAATTAACTCCAAATTTTATATAAAAAATTAAAAACTCCACGCCATGAAACTAAGATTCTTCTTTATACCTTTTAGTTTAGTATTTACAATTGTCATAATAATTGCATCTTGTTCCAAAGATGGCCCCGCCGGTCCTGCTGGCCCCGCCGGTCCTGCTGGCCCTGCAGGTGCTGCCGGAGGTACTGGTGCTGCTGGTACACCTGGCGCTCCTGGTGCACCCGGAACGGCCAATGTAATTTATTCGGATTGGTTAGATGTGCAATTTGATCCGATAGACGTTGATACTACTTTTTGGTTTGCCGAAATTGATGCACCGAAACTGGTGGATTCAATTTTAAGAAAAGGGGATATTAAAGTGTATTGGAATGCCGGTGATGACTCAGTTGGCCACCAGGTGGTTATTCCTTTACCAAATTATGAGCCTTTCTTTATTGGTGCGGTTATAAATCCTTACTTCACGGAGAAGTTAATTACACTTGCGTCCACTCTTGATGCAAGTTCGTTTGTTATTAATGGTAACAAACATTCTCAGTTCAGGTATATCCTGATTCCGGGTGGCGTAAAAGCCGGCCGTGGAGTAAAAACGATTAATTGGGATGATTATAACCAGGTCAAAGCATATCTTGGATTAAAGGACTGATCACTGATACGTGATTTTTGGAAAATCAGTATTACTGATAAATATAGTTTAACCCGGCGATTTCAGTCGCCGGGTTTTTTTTAGCCTGGTGTCTACTTCCTGAAAGATATTTCAATAACCACATCCACCCCGATTTAAAAAAAGATCAAAAAAAACCGGCACGAAATGATGCCGGTATATTTTACAAAACTGGTAGTTAATTTTAATCTTCCCAACCTTTTTTAGCGATTCCTGCTTCAATAGCCGCTAATGCTTTTTCTGCACCTAATAATGTTGTCAACTTGTTTCCTTTTCCATCATTGCCCTGAGCCATATAGGCTCCCTTGGCAGTTTTTGTAATAATGGCATCCTTCATAGGAACACCTTTTTCCTTGGTTTTTACGTTATAAGCTGTAAGAGTTACTTCAGACATGGTATTGTTTTTTTTGAATTAGTAATTCCTGAAATTAAGGATTTTAGCGGGTTTGCCCCTTTAAAATTTAAAAAGAAAAGCTATTTTAGTTCAATTTATGTAGTATAAAATATTGGATAATAATATATTATACTGTGTTGGATATTTTTCCACTTCAAAAGCCGGCAATTAAACATCTAATTTGGCGTATTTGGCGTGTTTTTCAATAAATTCCCGTCTCGGGGCAACTTCGTCTCCCATTAGCATACTAAATATACGATCAGCCTCTGCTGCGCTTTCTATCGTTACCTGCTTTAATGTTCTGGTAGCGGGGTTCATGGTGGTTTCCCAAAGTTGGTCAGCATTCATTTCTCCTAAACCTTTGTAGCGCTGAATATTTACAGAATCTTCTTTTCCTCCGCCCAATTTTTCAACCAGCGCCTTACGCTGATTTTCATTATAAGCGTATGCTTGCTCCTTACCTTTCTTTATCAGATATAAGGGAGGTTGAGCAATATATACATAACCTTGCTCTACAAGGGATTTCATATATCGGAAAATGAAAGTCAGGATCAGGGTAGCAATATGCGAACCATCTACATCAGCATCGGTCATAATGATTAGCTTGTGATACCTAAGCTTAACAATGTTTAGCTCCTTAGGATCATCAGGTGTTCCCACTGTCACCCCCAAGGCTGTATACATATTTCGAATTTCTTCATTTTCATAAATCTTGTGCTCCATTGCCTTTTCCACGTTAAGGATTTTACCTCTTAAAGGTAAAATAGCCTGAAAACTCCTATCCCTTCCCTGCTTAGCTGTTCCGCCTGCAGAATCCCCCTCAACTAAATATAATTCACAACGATCAGGGTTTCGGTCAGAGCAATCAGCTAATTTCCCTGGAAGTCCGCCACCAGTTAATACAGATTTACGCTGTACTAATTCTCTTGCTTTCCGGGCTGCAGCTCTGGCCTGGGCAGCCAGTATCACTTTATTGATAATGTTTCTGGCATCCTTTGGATTTTCTTCAAGGTATGCTTCAAGCGACCGTGAAACGGTGCTATCAACAACACCCATAACTTCATTGTTACCCAGCTTTGTTTTGGTCTGACCTTCAAACTGGGGCTCCGGCACTTTTACGGAAATGATAGCACTCAATCCTTCCCGAAAATCATCGCCTTCAATCTCAACTTTCGCTTTTTCAAAGAAATTATTTTTGTCGCCATAGCTTTTAAATACCCTGGTTAATGCTCGTCTGAAGCCTGAAACGTGGGTTCCACCCTCTATCGTGTTTATATTATTTACATAAGAATAAATGTGTTCACTGTAACTACTGTTATAACTAAGTGCTACCTCTACTGCCACGTTGGTACTTGCGTCTAACCCTTCCACAAATAATACTTTCGGAATGAGGGGAGCTCTGCCTGCATTGGCATCAAGCATTTCAACAAATTCAATTATTCCTCCTTCGCTGTAAAATTCTTTGATGTAATTAGAGCCATCTTCCTCCTGTTCCCGCTGGTCTGTAAGTATTATGCGTACGCCACGATTCAAAAAAGATAACTCACGCAGACGGCCTTCCAGTATTTCTTTATTATAAACTGTGGTGATAAATATATTGTCATCGGGCCAGAAATGGACCTTTGTACCTGTCGTGGTGCTTTGTCCAATTTCACGAACGGGATACTGGGGAACCCCAATTTTATATTCCTGCTCAAAGGTTTTCCCTTCCCGGTTTACCGTTACACGTAAAACCTTACTCAGGGCATTTACACAACTCACTCCTACTCCGTGTAGTCCACCGGAAACTTTATAAGTGTCTTTATCAAACTTGCCCCCTGCATGGAGAACAGTCATTACTATTTCAAGCGCAGACTTTCTGCTCCTTGGTATTTATTCCAGTGGGAATGCCCCGGCCATCATCTTCTACGGAAACCGAATTGTCCTCATGAATAATAACTTGGATGTTTTTGCAATATCCTGCCAGTGCTTCATCGATCGAGTTATCAACTACTTCATACACGAGGTGGTGTAAACCTTTTACACCTATATCTCCGATATACATTGCCGGCCTTTTACGAACCGCTTCCAAACCTTCTAATACCTGGATACTATCTGCGCCATATCCGCTGGAAATGGCTGGGATTGCTTCTGTCAATTTCTGCACTCATAAAGGGGGTAATACTTGTCGTTTTAGATGTAAAATTCGATACTGACAAATGTACGGAATATCCAGCGTTTTAGCGGTTTATAAAGCTTAAATTAACCCGCTAATTTAATAGTAGATATGGATCAATTAAAGAAAGAATTAAGGAGCTAAAAAATATATTTTGTCGGATTTTTGTTCATCGAAAATTATAATACTAAATGCCAGTTTTGGGTATACCTGGTAGATAGACGGCATAACAAAAGAAGAAACTTGTGATAATTACTTTTTAACAATTTGTGCCACCAGGTCGGCTTCCGTACATACTTTATTGCCTACATATACGGTGCCTTTCATTTCGCAAATTCCTCTCCTGATTGGGGCTGAAAGTTCCATTTTTAGAAGCATTGTATCGCCTGGTTTTACCATTTGTTTGAACTTGCAATTATCTATTTTAAGAAAATAAGTATCATATTTTCCGTCACCACTCAGATTGATGGCAAGTATGCCACCACATTGTGCCAGCGCCTCTATTTGTAATACACCCGGCATAACAGGATTGCCTGGAAAATGTCCCTGGAAAAACCATTCATTAAAGGTTACGTTCTTTACACCCACAATTTGAGTATCGCTAAGCTCAATAATCTTATCTACAAGCAGGAAAGGAAACCGATGAGGGAGTTTTTTTTCAATATAGCCTAAGTCATAAACGGGCGGAAGGGTAGGGTCATAAGTCAGGGACTCCTTTTACGTGTTTATTTTTCTTGATGTATTGCTTTATCTTTTTTGCAAACTCAACATTGGCAAGCATGACCCGGGCGATTGGCGATAACCCTGCCTTTGATTGGGTAACCGATCAGGGCAAGATCGCCTACAACATCCAGTAATTTATGCCTGGCTGGTTCATTGGGAAAACGCAATTCAAGGTTATTGAGGTATCCTTCACTTTTTACTTCAATTTTATCCTTTTTGAATATTTTTTTCAATCGTACCATTTCCTTTGCATCAACCGGCTTGTCAACAATTACGATAGCGTTGTTTACGTCGCCTCCTTTAATCAGGTCATTGTCGATAAGCATTTCCAACTCATGTAAAAAACAAAAAGTGCGGCAAGGAGCAATTTTATCTTTAAAATTTTGCATCCTTTTCAGTTCCGCATGCTGGGTACCTAATACCGGTGAATTAAAATCAATCAGCGTAGTGATCTGGTAGTCCAACGATGGCATTACTACCATTTCTACCCTTTTTTCTTCATCGTAGTGATAAATATTTTCATCAATACTATACCAAACCTTTGCTGCATCCTGTTCCAATACTCCGGCTTCTTCAATTAATTCCACAAAGGGTTGTGAACTACCGTCCATAATGGGCATTTCAGGACCGTTAATTGAGATCAGGCAATTATCAACGCCCATTCCAACTAAAGCGGCAAGTACATGTTCAACCGTGCTTACTTTTGCACCATTTGCTTCAAGTGTCGTACCCCGGCTGGTATCTGTTACCAGGTCACAATCAGCTTTTATGATGGGTTGCTTAGGAAGATCAATTCTTTTAAACTGGAACCCAAAACCCGGGCTTGCAGGATTTAGTGTAAGGTCTGCCATCACTCCGGTATGCAAGCCCGTACCAGAAATTGTAACTGCAGTACCTAAGTGTATGCTGTTTATCAGGGTTGAAAGTTGATGTCATTCCTTGTTTTCTTACGCGGGGCAAAGATAATGTTTAGTCCGTTAGCCCGGGACCTTATGAGTAGCGGATTCTTCTTATTATCGAATTTCAGGAATAAGGAGGATTGTTATTAATGGGGTTTACTTACTTATTCCATGATCTGCTCCACATGGGCCAGCTTTCCATTCCTGGTCATACCTTCTATAATAACACGAAAAGATTCACTAATATCATTATTGTAAAAGGTAAGTATCACCTGGTTATTTTGTGGAGTGGTTATTATAGTAGGATTCCAGTAAAGAGTAGATCGTATATCACGTTGTTCATTGCGGGTATTAAAAGTGGCATAGTTGGGTGAATAAAATTCTTTAATCGCTGTATACCCAAAAACCTTATTACTGCTTAATCCTTTTCCGGGTTCAGGTTTGGTATCATTTCCTCTCCTGGTATAAATGGCAATAGCACCATTTGCACCATTAAACCCACCCATAAATGGCGGTCGAAAAACTTTGATATAGGCTACATCATTTACATTTAATGAAGAAACAAAGCTTGGTTCAACGGGAGTTTGATCAAGAAATAATTGAGGCGAACCTCCCCGCCATTGCATGCTTGGATTGGCACCACTTGTATTTATTTGCAGACCCTGCTACCTTTCCCTGCAGGTATGTAAAAATATTAAGAGCACTTGATGAAAAAGGATCGTTGATCAGGTCAAATTGATAGCTGTCTCCTCCGCTGAATAAACCTGATGAATATTTTTCATCCAGTATTTGTGTCGGTGTCTTTCCTTTACTTTTTATTATCACGTTTTCAAGCGTTTTCATTCTGGACAGTTCAAATGAACTGTTAGCTTCACTGGCCAGCATGAACTGGCGGAAATTACCCGTAGTATCAGGAATAAAGCCATATGGTTTAATAAAAGTGGTTGAATCAATAGAGGGTGCCGGCAGCCTGCCGGTCATAAACTGAATGCTGGCATTTTTTAATTCGTTTGCTTTTTGAAAGCTGTAATAAACCTGGGCTGTGTCAAAAATAATCATGGAAGCCTCATTAAACGTTCCATTGGATTGAATGGGCGTAAATATCATCTGGCTTTCTTTATCTTTTTGATTAACCATTAATACAACTCCGGCCTCCCGGTTGATCTGTCCCGGTAATACACCAAGAACTTTACCGGATAAAGTGATATAACCGGTGTCTTTTTGATAAAGAGGCGGCGTAATATTACCCTTTACTATATCCTCCCATTTAAAACGGCGCCAACCATGGGTAAGCATAACCAGGTCCAGGTGCTGGCTTGTGGAATCAGAATTATTTGAAAAATAATAGGAAGGATTATACACTTGCCCTTTTAATTCACTTGTAAGCATCAAATGTGAAATAATGTTATGACTGCTGTCAGTGCCTATTGCTGCATCAGTAACGGAAACTGAAAGATTGGACTCTAAACTATCAGGTACCGTGATAATTATTTCATTTCTTGCCCGCTTGTTCAGCCCCCAGCGCTGCACCTCCATTTCAGGGTGAAAACTAAATTCATTATTGTTTATATAGGTTATCCTTTCTGCCAGGGGTTTCCAGTTCTTATCGAATAAAGTAATGGTCAATATGCCACTGGGAAGATCAGTAACCGGAATAGTGCCTTTTATTGGCGACCCTGTTGACCTGGCAATTTTAAAAACAGGATGCTGAAAAATTGTGCCTACCAGGTGTACCGAATCTGTTTCTTTTGTAAAACCCGGTGAACAGGTTACTGAAAACAACCGGTTAGGTCCGGATATGGCCACAGTAAGGGCAGCACCTTCAGATTTTATTTTTGGCAAAGGAGAAGTATGTTCAACATCCTTTTCGTCTTTCCATTTTGCTGAATAAGTAAGCCCGGCTTTTGGACTAAGAAAAAAATAACCCATACCATCATGTATCGTATTAATCTTATCTTCTGTCTTTCCCTGGTTATTAACTATAATCCCTTTTACCGGTACGGGACGTCCCCATTGATCGTTTGCTTTGAACGCAATTTTATTAGGAATGCCAGCAATGATTTCGCCACCTTCAGGAAAAAATTGGATAGAAGGAATTACCTTATTTTTTGAATCCGGTAAACTTTTTTCTTTGCTGAGTACAGGGATCTCCTTTTGATATAAAAAAGCGGAATCAAAATTGAGCATCCATTTGGTATAAGCCCTGATGTATAAGGATTTTCCTTTATAATCAGTTGGAATTTCAAACTGGCCACTTGCCGTGGCATCAACCAGGGGACTAACGCCATGCGCCAGCAAAGTTCCTTTATTATCTATCCAGTCAACATAAAGGGTTTTACTTTCATTGGCCGGCATCACTTCGTTCATCATATACGCTTTAAACCACACGGTTTCTCCAATAGCATAGGCCGCCTTGTCGTAGTGAATATAAATTCGCTCAGGACTATACAGACTGGCATACGTTTCTATATTTTCATCTATAGTTTGTGTTTTGGCCAAAGGAACAAAGCCTGTAAGAAAACACAGCATGATTACAGAAAACCGGAACATTACTTTCATTTTTTCTCCCATTACTATCATGCCTGTAAATTACGGTACTCAGCCAAAAGAACGGCCAACTTAACAGTTTTGCAACAAAAAAAAATGAATTAAAAACTTAGAGTTATGCTATTCAGGAGAATCGAAAAATAAGATAGTGATTCAGGAATTAAGATTAGTATGAATACGAGTAAGGATAACAAAAGGGGATTACATAACGCTTTTTTCTGCCATTAATTTTTTAACTAATGCTTCCAGTTCCTTTACTCTTTTTTCCAGTTCAGGAAGTTTTCTTGTGACAGCCTGGCTTCTCAGGGCAGAAGTATAATCATATGCCGGAGAACCTGTGACCACCTTGCCGGGTTCCAATGATTTACTAACACCACTTTGTGCATTTACTTTGGCGCCGTCACCCAACTGTATATGACCGACAATTCCGGCTTGTCCGCCTATCATCACGCCATTTCCAATTTTTGTACTTCCGCTTACACCAGCCTGGGCGGCGATAACGGAGCTATTGCCGACTTCAACGTTATGTGCAATCTGTATGAGATTATCCAGTTTAGCGCCCTTTCTTATTATTGTTGAACCGATAGTTGCCCGGTCAATAGCAGTATTGGCGCCAATTTCTACATGATCTTCAATTACTACGTTTCCAATCTGCGGCACTTTTATAAAACTGCCATCTGACTGTGGTGCAAAGCCAAAACCGTCGCTGCCGATAACGGTACCACCATGAATAGTTACATGGTTGCCCACTATACAATCATGATAGATCTTTACCCCCGGATAAATAATACTGTTATCACCGATATTCACATTATCTCCAATATAGGAATTGGGGTAAATCTTAGTATTATCACCAATTTTCACATTATCACCCAGGTAAGCAAATGCTCCTATAAAAACATTTGCTCCATAGCTAGCCGACTTAGACATATAAGCAGGCTCCTGTATTCCCGAAAGTTGCTGCTGTATAATATCCTGGTATTTACTCAACAGCTGCGCAAAAGCGGAATAGGCATCCGGCACCCAAATAATAGTGGCTTTTACGGGTTGCTTTAATTCGAAAGTTTCATTCACTATTACGATAGAAGCCCTGGTACTGTATAAAAATTCTTCGTATTTAGGATTGGCAAGAAAGGTCAGTTGCTGCTCTTTTGCCTCCTCGATTTTTCCAAAAGAATTGACCACCACATTGGGGTCACCCATGATGTTTCCTTTTATAAGAATGGCTATTTGATCAGCTGGAAAATTCATAAATTAAAGATGAGGTTTTCCGGAAAACTCAGATTGTCGATAAATTTACTGGTTCTATTTTTAGTCCTGTTGAAATCTTTGACTTACTGGTTACCGGGAAAACAAAAATAATGTTTTTTAATCTCGCCAATCGCCAGGCTTTCCATGTGCTGATGAATAAGGGCATTGTCAACCCTGGAAATATCTTTAACCGTTCCGTCCTTAAATAAAATAGTTATACGTTCATCTTTCGTATCATAGGTTGTGTTACTAGCCTGGCCTGTAAAAACAAAATAGTCTGCACTTTCTTCCCTGATGCCGAGTTTTTTGGCAATATGCTTTCTTTTTTCTTTTATCAATTCTGCATCAAAAGGATCAGCCTGTAGTTTTATTTTAAGCAATTTCCGTTCCACCAACGAACTACAGAGCAATGAAAGAATTTTATCAGGATGGTGGCACCAATTCTTTATAGTCGCCATTACATCATGGTCATCGAGCCTGCAAAAAATATCCAAATGTTTTTCAATTGATTTATTCTCACTATTATCTTGTAATGGATTTCCCTTACTACCAGGAAAAGTTGCAGATAAAAAAAAGTTCAATTCAGAAGTAGCGGCGTCAACTTGCCCGCCTGAAGCAATTAATTCTTTTGCCCGGCGGATAATTTTTACCAACATCATTTCTGCGGCTAATACCGTTTTGTGAATGTAAACCTGCCAGTACATCAGCCGGCGGGATACCAAAAATTTTTCAATGGAATAGATCGCCTTTTCTTCCACCATTAAATCGCCGTCTTTTACGATCAGCATTTTTATGATACGGTCATAACTTACCACCCCTTCTGCTACTCCGGTAAAAAAACTATCTCGTATTAAATAATCCAGACGGTCTACATCCAACTGACCAGAAACCAACTGGTGCAAAAATCTTTTGGGATAAACATCTGTAAATATCTCAATTGCTGTTTGTAATTGTCCGCCGAATTCTTCGTTAAGTTTCTGCATGATCAGCATGGAAATTGTTTCATGGTGAACATTGGTTATGAGTTCCTGCTCCAGGGCATGCGAGAAAGGGCCATGACCAGAATCATGAAGCAGGATTGCAATTTTAGCCCCCAGTTCCTCTTCACTGCTGATGACGGTTCCTTTTCCTTTTAATTCATTCAATGCGTTACACATCAGGTGATAAGCGCCCAGGGAATGGTGCAATCTTGAATGAACTGCTCCCGGATATACCAGGTGAGCAAATGCCATTTGGTTAATATTTCGTAGTCGTTGATAAAAAGGATGAGAAATGATTTGCAGGATCAACGGGTGATCAATAGTAATAAAGCCATACACAGGGTCGTTGATGATTTTGCGGACTACAGACATTGTTGGGTTTTTGTTAAAGACCGGAAATGCATGATATAATGGCCTTCTTTAAGCGGTAAAAATACAAAGGCAGCCGTTAAAAAGCTACTTTTGAAAGACTGGCAGGCAAAACTCATTGCATGAAATTCCTGCTGTATGGAACCAATAAATACAATAGTGATCTTAAAATTGAATAAACCATAAATATTAAGAATGGCTATAGCTAAAATAATTTGGGTAGATGATGAAATAGAAAGCCTTCAATCGCAAAAATTATTCCTGGAAAATAAAGGCTATGAAGTACAAACTTTTACCAATGGGTTTGATGCAATAGATTTTGTAAGGGAAAACCTGGTTGATGTTGTATTGATCGATGAATCCATGCCGGGAATTACCGGACTGGAAACCCTCGCCAAGATTAAGGAAATTAATCAATCGTTACCGGTGGTCCTTATCACAAAGAATGAAACGGAAAACCTGATGAACGAAGCCATTGGGTCCCAGATAAGCGATTACCTGATCAAGCCCGTTAATCCCAACCAGGTGTGGCTAAGTTTAAAAAAGATCATTGATAACAAGAGACTAGTTGCAGAAAAAACAACTACATCCTACCAACAGCAATTTCGCAATCTCTTTATGGCCTTAAACAGCAACCCGGATTATAACGAGTGGATGGACATTTATAAGAAACTTGTATACTGGGAACTTGAAATGCAAAAAAGCGACAGCCCTGAAATGCAGGAAATTTTGCAAAGCCAGAAAAGTGAGGCCAATACAGAATTTTTTAAATTCATTTCAAGAAATTATTCAAAATGGGTAGGCCCAAAAAGTACAGATGGGCCGGTTATGAGTCATTCACTGATGCAAGTTTAAAGTATTGCCTCATTTGGAAAAAGGTATTCCGTTATTTTTTGTACTGATCGACAATTTACGTTTTGATCAATGGAAAGCCATACAGCCCATTTTTGCGGAAAGCTTCCGCATATTGGAAGAAGAAAGTTATTATAGTATTCTTCCCACCGCTACGCAGTATTGCCGCAATGCGATCTTTGCAGGGTTGATGCCTGTTGATATTGAAAAACAATTTCCACAACAATGGAAAAATGATGAAGAGGAAGGTGGAAAGAATTTGTTTGAAGAAGAATTCTTTCGTGCCCAGATGAAACGTTTCGGAAAAGGAGACCTGAAGATTTCCTATACAAAGATCCTGAACAATCATGCGGGTCTTGACCTGGTAAATAATATTCACAACCTGATGAATAACGACATCAACGTCATCGTTTATAATTTTGTCGATATGCTGAGCCATGCCCGCACAGAGATGGAAGTGCTGAAAGAACTGGCGGGTGATGAAATGAGTTACCGGAGCATAACCACTTCTTGGTTTGAGCATTCACCTTTGCACCAGGCTTTGAAAAAAATAGCAGATAAGCCTATGAAAATTGTACTCGCTACTGATCATGGAAGTGTACGGGTAAAAACTCCTTATAAAGTGGTAGGTGATAAACAAACAACCACCAACCTGCGGTACAAACACGGACGCAATCTTAATTACGAAGCAAAAGAAGTACTTGCTTTCCGTGAACCCAAAGAAATTGGGCTGCCTTCTCCAACCATTAATTCCTCCTTCATTTTTGCAAAGGAAGATAGTTTTTTATGCTATCCCAATAATTACAATTACTATGTGAATTATTACAAGAATACCTTTCAGCATGGGGGCGTGAGCCTGGAAGAGATGATCATACCGGTTATTAAGATGCAGAATAAATAGCCGGTTCATTGGGGAAGTAGAATGGTTGTGGAAAAATCCCCGGTTGTTTAATCATGTGCTTATCATTGCATGCCTATTTTTGTATCTGGTCACCGACTTTTATTACCATTTCTTATGATGAAATATACACAGACAACGCTTGATAAATTAGAAGCCATTCCTGAACAGTCCGGCTATGTTCTGCGGTATGAAAGAGGTACATTTCAAAGCGGGTATTGTATTTTAGAAGATCGAAAAGTGGTTGTGCTGAATAAATTTTTGCAAATTGAAGGCCGGATTAATACCCTGGTAGACCTGATTCCCCAATTGGATATTAATACAGAGTTATTAGCCGCAGACTTAAAAAAGATCTATCTCGACATCATTTCAAAACTGGAAATGAAAGAAAACAAAGAAGATCAGGATTGAAATAAAAACATTCTTCCTCTTTTTGTTTGCTGATACTTAATTTCTCATTGCTTATTTTTGATCGTGTCTTATCCCCCTCTTAAAATAACTTTCCTTGGCACAGGTACCAGTAGCGGTGTGCCGATGATCGGTTGCGAATGCGAGGTTTGTTTATCTACTGATAAAAAAGATAAACGTTTTCGTTCCAGCATTCTTGTCCAATCACCTTTAGCAACCCTGGTGGTTGATGCCGGTCCCGATTTCAGATGCCAGATGTTAAAACATAAAGTAAAAAAATTGGATGCCGTAGTACTTACCCACTCCCATAAGGATCATATTGCCGGCATGGATGATCTGAAGGCGTTTACTTATTTTACAAAAAAACCAATGAAGGTTTATGCTGATAAGCCAACTGAAGCAGCTGTACAACGTGAATTTTATTATGCTTTTTCTGATACAAGGTATCCGGGAACCCCGCAATTTGATATGAATCTTATTACCGGGGAACCGTTTTTAATAGTGGACATTCCAATTATACCAGTTCCTGTCTGGCATATGAGAATGCCGGTTTTGGGATTTCGCTTTGGTAAGTTCACATACATAACAGATGCGAACAGAATTGATGAAATTGAAAAAGATAAAATAAAGGGAAGCGAAGTACTAGTATTAAATGCATTACGTAAGGAGAAACATGTTTCACATTTTAATTTGGAGGAAGCAATTGATCTGTCACGGGAATTGAAAATTCCTGTTACCTACTTCACTCATATTTCCCACCAATTAGGTAAACATGAAGTAATTGAAAGGGAATTACCTGAAGGTATTCACCTGGCTTATGATGGGTTTGGTTATAGAATTTGAATAATGAGAGAAGCCTGGGTGTAGAAAAGTTTATTATTTTCCACTAACATCTGTTAGTATTTATACTAAATTTTTATTATCTTGCGTTTCCTCTAACGATTGCCTGCTGTTATGAATTAACAGCAATTGTAAATTGTGCCATCACATGAAAATGTGGTGGCACAACTATTAAAAATTTAAAGCTTAGTACCATACATGGATTTTCAAGTTTCAGAATTAACCCAACAGGTAGCACAAACCGCCCGTGATTTTGCACAGGCGCACATAAAATCTAATGTGATGCTGTGGGATGAAAGCCAGGAATTTCCCCTCCAGGTTTTTAAGGACATGGGAAAACTGGGATTAATGGGTGTTCTTGTTCCTGAAGAATATGGAGGATCCGGTCTTGGTTATTTTGAATATAAGATGGTGATAGAAGAAATATCAAAGGTTTGCGGATCTATTGGTCTTAGCCTGGCGGCGCACAATTCATTATGTACCGGTCATATCCTGACATTTGGTAATGAAGCGCAGAAGAAAAAGTATTTACCTAAACTGGCCACGGCCGAATGGTTGGGTGCCTGGGGTCTTACCGAAGCGAATACAGGTAGCGATGCCGGTAATATGAAATGTACTGCAGTAAAGGATGGAGATGATTGGATCATCAATGGAACAAAAAACTGGATCACTCATGGAAAAAGCGGCGATGTAGCTGTTGTTATCTGCCGAACAGGTGAACCAAGAACAAGAAATAATTCTACTTCTTTTGTGGTTGATCGCGGAACAAAAGGATTTAGTGCAGGCAAAAAAGAAAATAAACTGGGAATGCGGGCCAGCGAAACAGCCGAGATGGTCTTTGATAATTGCCGCATACCTGATGAAAATCGTTTGGGAGAAGTGGGTGAAGGTTTTAAACAGGCGATGGTTGTGCTTGACGGAGGCCGGATTTCTATTGCCTCTCTTTCAATCGGTATTGCAAAAGGAGCATACGAAGCCGCCCTGCAATATGCACAGGAACGCCACCAGTTTGGTAAACCCATTTCCAGTTTCCAGGGTATTTCTTTCAAACTGGCAGATATGGCCACTGAGATCCAGGCCGCTGACCTTTTAATAATGAAAGCCTGTGATTTGAAAAACCGGAAAGAGCCCATGACCAAAGAAGCGGCCATGGCAAAATATTATGCTAGTGAAGTAGCTGTGCGGGTGGCAAATGATGCGGTGCAGGTATTTGGTGGGTATGGTTATACAAAAGATTATCCCGTTGAAAAATTTTACCGGGATGCCAAATTATGTACCATTGGTGAAGGAACTTCAGAAATACAAAAGCTGGTAATTGCCCGCGAAGTGTTGAAAGATTAATAAAATATATATATAAAGCATATCTGAATCCTGCTTTGAGCAGGATTTTTTGCGGAGTAAATTTGTGTTGTGAACAGGCAGGTTAATTATATTATCCAGGCGTTCCTTCTTTGTTTGATATTGTCTTTTGGAATATTCATTTTAAATAAGATCCATTCAATTAAGCCAGACAATACCAGTACGCAGATCATTATTGATTATGAATTGCCTCTGCAGGTCGGGAGACTCAGTTCTAATTCCCGGAATGGAAGAACTCTTTTTATTCAAAAATGTGCAGCTTGTCATCATGTTTTCAAAGATGGCACCGGGCCTGCCTTAATGGGTTTGCGCAACAGGGGTCCCTGGCGGGACAATGAAAAATTATATGCCTGGATAAAAAATCCGGCAGCATTTATGGAAAGAGATAAATACACAAGAGAATTAAAAAAAGATTTGGATCTGTAATGACAGCTTTTCCAGATATATCAAATGAAGAAATAGATGCTATAGTTGAATATATCGGCCAATAACAGGGCCTGATTGGAAATGAATTTTTAAAGAGCTGCGGATATTCAAATCAATAAAGGGATTTTTCTTTAATAAAAATTTACGCAATCGTTGTACTTAATTTTTTAAGGGTAATTATTAATAGCCCGGTGGTCAGGCTACAGTAACATAGAGTTCAAAATACGGTTGGGCGGCAAAATTTATTTAACTTACCAGACTAATTTTACTGCGTCATGAAAAGACGATTGATTGTTTGCCTTATTTTAATTATTGCTGTTATTGCCGGTGTTATTTCCTGCATGAACAAAAGTGGTGGCGATGAAAATGTTATGCCTAAAATTGTCAGTTACAATTTTCATATTCGTCCCATACTTTCCGATAAATGTTTTAAATGTCATGGCCCCGATGCTGGTCATCGGGAGGCAGGTTTGCGCTTAGATATTTCAGATAGTGCACATGCTCCTTTAAAAGAAACAAAAGGCGCTTTTGCTTTGGTTCCCGGCAAACCAGAAGAATCTGAATTATATAAACGTATTTCCAGCACCGATTCATCTTATATGATGCCCAGCCCGGATTCACACCTGGGAGCACTAAGCGATTATGAAATAAGACTGTTTAAGAAATGGATACGAACAGGGTAGTAAGTATGAACCACATTGGGCTTTTACAGCCCCGGTAAAAGCGGAACTACCCGAAGTCAGGTAATAAGGACTGGGTGAAAAATGAGATTGATTATTTTATTCTTGATAAAATAAAAGCAAAAGGCCTGACAGCCAAATGAAGAAGCCGATAAAGAACGTTTGTTAAAACGTGTTTGTTTGGATATTACCGGCTTGCCACCATCGGTAGAAATGATGGATAAATTTCTGGCCGACAAATCAGCGCAAATGCTTATGAAAAAATGGTGGATGCTTTATTGCAAACTCCGCAGTATGGTGAAAAAATGGCGGTGCATTGGATGGATGTAGCCCGGTATGCAGATAGCTATGGTTACCAGGATGATAATATAAGAACACAATGGCCCTGGCGTGATTGGGTGATCCATGCCTTCAATAAAAATATTTCTTATGACCAGTTTCTCACCTGGCAAATAGCCGGTGATATGCTGCCCGATGCCAATAAAGAACAAATACTGGCTACCGGTTTTTTCCGTAATCATAAATACACGGAAGAAGGTGGCGTGATAGAGGAAGAATACCGCATTGAATATTTATTGGATAAAACAAAAACATTCAGCAAGGGTATAATGGGTATTACCGATTGAATGTGCGCAATGTCATGATCATAAATATGATCCGTTTTCACAAAAAGATTATTATTCTCTGCTTGCTTTTTTCAATAATACAAAAGAAGTGGGTTATGAAGGAGATGTAAGTACGTCGAAACCGGCAAAAAATCCAATACTCACCATCAGCGCAGAATGACAGAAAAGATCTTCTCTCTTTTATCAATTCAAAAGATACAGGTAATATGACCGTATCAGTAATGGGAGAACGGGATTCGCTACGCAAAACTTATTGTATTGAACCGTGGTGTTTATGATCAGCCGGGTGAGGAAGTAAAACCTGCGGCCGTAAAAGCCGTCATGAAGTTTGATACGACAAAATATGCCCGCAACCGGCTGGGTCTGGCTCAGTGGACCGTTGATAAAAATAACCCGCTTACCGCAAGAGTTTTTGTAAACCAATTGTGGCAGGAAATTTTTGGAAGAGGGTTGGTAAAAACTTCCGGTGATTTTGGTATGCAGGGTGAATTGCCTTCGCATCCTGAATTACTGGATTGGCTGGCGGTTGATTTTATGGAGCATGGCTGGGATATTAAAGCGACTGGTAAAACAAATTGCGATGTCAGCTACCTACCGGCAATCAGCGAAAGTTTCAGATGCCCAATTAAAAAAAGATCCGGAGAATATTTATTTGTCAAGATGGCCGCGACAACGACTGAAAGCAGAATTTGTAAGAGATATGTGTATTGGCAAGCAGCGGTCTGCTGGTAAAAACGATTGGTGGCCCCAGTGTAAAACCTTACCAGCCAAAAGGTCTTTGGGAACTGGCTTCTTCCGGTCGTGGCGTATTGGCTACCTACCGGCAGGATCATGAAGAAGCACTGTACCGGAGAGGGTTGTATAATTTTATAAAGCTTACCGTTCCTCCACCGGGCATGATCATGTTTGATGCCAGCAACCGCGACCAATGCGAAGTAAAAAGATCGCAGACCAATACGCCATTACAGGCATTGATCATGATGAATGATCCTGCTGTGCTGGAAGCATCAAGGGTATTGGCGCAAAACTTTATTGAGTGAAGTCACTCCTGCTGAAGAAAAAATCAGCACCGCTTTCCGGAGAATCATTTGCCGCAAGCCATCTGAAAGGAAAGAAAATTATTAGAAGATTATTATAAGGAGCAATTGAAAGTATTCCAGGAAAAGAAATTAGATGCGGCCACTTACATTGAAGGCTGGGGAATACCCACTTGAATAAAAAGCTGATTTAAACGAGTCGGCAGCACTGATGAAAGTGATCAGTACGATTTATAATCTGGAAGAAGCAATAATGAAGAACCTAGATTGCCTGATGCTAAGGACCCGAACCGCTGAAAGGATGTTCGATGCAGACAACTGTGCGATGATCCATGAGAACCAAAAGATGGTAAAAAAATTAAAAATCATGCAAAAAGAAATTCTTGAACACAGCTTAACATCAACCGCGAAAATTTCTTTCGCGGCTGGGTTTGGGTATTGGAGGTGTTGCATTGGGATCCTTGCTGGTTCCTGATCTTTTCGGCGAAAGTCCTGAAGAAATGGTGATGACAGGTCTGCCGCATTTTGCCCCGAAGGCAAAACGTATTATTTATTTATTTCAGAATGGTGCGCCTTCGCAGCTAGACCTGTTTGATTATAAACCCATGCTGCAAAAAATGCATGGTGAGGATCTGCCGGCATCCATCCGGATGGGTCAGCGACTGACCGGGATGACTGCCAATCAAAAAAAATTTCCATTGGCAGGAACTGTTTTCAAGTTTAATCAATATGGGCAATCGGGAGCATGGATAAGTGAACTGTTGCCGAATACAGCCAAAATTGTAGATGATCTGTGCATTATCAAAACAATGTTTACCGAAGCAATCAATCATGATCCGGCGCTGACATTTTTTCAAACCGGTGCACAGGTGGGTAACCGGCCCAGTATGGGTTCCTGGTTGAGTTATGGATTGGGAAGTGAGAATAAAAACCTGCCTGCATTTTGTGTATTGCTGTCAAAAGGAAAAGGAAATGGCCAGGGTGTATATTCCAAATTATGGACCAATGGATTTTTAGATTCCATTCACCAGGGTGTGCAATTCAGCAGCGGTGAAAATCCTGTTTTGTATTTGAACAACCCTGAAGGTATTGATAAAGATGATCGCAGAAAAATGCTGGATAAACTGGCAGCACTGAATGAAGAATCGTATAAAGAATTTGGCGATCCGGAGATCAATGCCAAAGTGCAGCAATATGAAATGGCCTACCGCATGCAAACGGCAGTGCCGGAAATTACCGATCTGAGCAAAGAACCGGAAGACATTGTAAAATTGTACGGACCCGATTGTTTGATACCCGGAACCTATGCCGCCAATTGTTTGCTGGCAAGAAAATTATCAGAGAATGGTGTTCGCTTTGTTCAATTGTATCACCAGGGATGGGATGGGCATGATAATCTGCCATCGCAAATAAAAGGACAATGTACAGATGTGGACCAGGCGTCTGCAGCATTGATCACCGATCTGAAACAAAGAGGTTTGCTGGATGAAACACTGGTAATATGGGGTGGTGAATTTGGCCGCACCAATTATTGCCAGGGTACACTTGACAAAAGATAATTATGGAAGAGATCATCATCCACGTTGCTTTACTGTCTGGATGGCCGGCGGTGGTGTAAAGCCGGGTGTATATGGTGAAACAGATGAGTTTGGTTACAATATTGCAAAAGATCCGGTGCATGTACATGATTTTCATGCTACCATTTTACATCTGATGGGTTTGCATCATGAACAACTTACCTACAAACACCTGGGACGGCGATACCGGTTGACTGATGTATCGGGTGAGGTAGTGAAGAGGAATAATTGCCTGATTCATTTCCTTGATTCCTTTTACCAGGATAAGGTAAGGAGTACAAAGCACTGTTGCCAGGTTTTTCAAAATTGAAGGAGAACTTATGAGAATGATCCGGTGAAAATAAAGTTGATTTTTCTACTGGTATAAAATCAAAATAGTATGAATCGTAAACATTTATCAGGCAAACTTCAATAGCTGCTACGGAATAATTTGTGCACCATCGATCCTGCACAATTTAAAAAATGATGAAGTTATCCTGGGTCATAATAATAAACGTTATCGCATTAACACTAAATGGAGCCAGGCCAGTGCATCGCAATACCCGGTAAAGGATTGCCATGAAATGGTGCAGGATAAATTGGGCCGTATCATCCTTCTTACCAATGAAACAAAGAATAATGTAATTATCTATGATAAAAGCGGAAAAGCTGACCAGCAGCTGGGGACATGAATATCCCGGCGCACATGGACTTACTCTATTCAATGAAAATGGAGAAGATGTTCTTTTTATCTGTGATAATAACCGTCACCAGGTTATTAAAACAACCATGGATGGAAAAGTATTGCTGACATTAGACTATCCAAAAGAAACCGGCCAGTACACCAAGGCTGATGAATATGTTCCCACAGAAACGATCATAGCGCCCAATGGAGATATTTATGTGGCGGATGGTTATGGTAAAGATTTTGTAATGCAATATGATTACAAAGGAAATTATATCCGTCACTTCGGCGGCAGAGGTGAAGGAGATAAATATGTTATTAAATGCACATGGTATCTGTATTGATAACCGTGATAAAAATAATCCCTGTCTTATTGTTACCTCAAGGGTGCAGAATGCATTTAAAAGATATACAATGGACGGAGAATATATTGATACTATTCCATTACCCGGTGCCTGGGTTTGCCGCCCGGTGATAAAAGGGGATTATCTGTATGTTGCCGTTTTGCAAACCAATGCCAGCCTGGATGAAAAATCCGGCTTTGTATCTTATCCTGGATAAAAATTATAAAGTGGTGTCCAACCTGGGTGGCAACTTACCTGGCTACAATAATAATACGCCGGAAGAAATGTACCAGACCATTAAAGTTTTTCAATACCCGCATGATGTATGCATTGATGATGAAGAAAATATTTATGTAGCGCAATGGAATTCAGGGCATGTGTATCCTTATAAATTATCGCCTGTATGATAAAAGAATTGTTGCTGTTTGGTTTTCATTTTTTAATGCAGGATTGTTTTTGCCAGGCAGCTTTTCAACTGGCGCCACCCATGCTGAATTATCCATCTGTGTTTTTTTCAGGCAGCACTTCATTGCAAGTACTCTTCAACCAGCCCGGTGCGGCCGTGCATTATACTACCAATGGAAAAGAGCCACGGAAAATGATCCTGTATATTCCGGTCCTGTACTGGTTTCAAAAAGAACAGAGATAAAAGTCAAAGCTTTTGGGAAAGATTTTATTCCTTCAGAAACGGTCAGTACTACTTTTGTTGCCGATGGCAAAGCGATCCGCCGGGTACAATTTTCTACTCCCAATGAATCTTATGCAAAAAGTAAGGAGAATATTCTGTACGATAATGTAGGTGGTATGGTTAACTACAGAAGCGGCACCTGGTTGGGATACGACAATGATTCTGTGACCCTGTACATAGACCTGGAAAAAAAAGAAACCATCCACTCTGTATTGATCAACCTGCTGCGGATGAAAATAGCTGGATCTTTTTACCAGAGCAGTATTCAGGTTTATTATTTCAGTGATAAACACAAAACCTTTCTGCCGGCAGGCAAAATGAAATTTGTACATCATGAGCCGGGACCTAAACAATGCATTATGCAGGAAATAAAACCTGCTCAAAAAATAAAAACAGACCGGTTGAAAATGGTATTGTTGCCCCTGAAAAAAATTCCCGACTGGCATCCCGGCAAAGGCAATCATGGCTGGTTATTCATTGATGAAATAAAAGTATATTAAACACATGCAGCGCTGGAAAAATAATTTATTCAATGCTTCTTTTGCACTCAACTGTCTCCTGGTATTCCTGGTCCTGTTTGAAAGCAGGTTATCTATTCCTTTGTGGCTGCAGGTGGTGGGTCGTATGCATCCATTGATTCTTCATTTTCCTGTAACCCTTGTTATATTATATGCCCTGGTTACGCTGGTATTTTCTTTTCAAAAAAGAACAAGCGATACTGCATTTATAAATACAATCGATCTTTTACTTTTACTGGCTGCTTTAAGTTCGGTGATCACAGCCTTAGCGGGTTTATTTTTATCAAGAGAAGAAGGTTATGATCCTGAAGCATTATCCTGGCATAAATGGAGCGGGGTAGCCGTATCTGTTTTTACATTAGGCTGGTATTATTTCAACAGACAGGTAGCAGCAAAAAAAATAATTTCATTTTTTACATCGGTTGTTGCGCTGGCCTCATAATATTTGCCGGCCACCAGGGAGCCGGTATTACGCATGGACAAAATTTTTTACTGGCACCCATGTTGCCGGAGAAAAAACAACCGGTTATTTCTCCGGAAGAAGCCATTGTATTTGCTGATATGGTAAAACCTATCCTGGAGACAAAATGTGAATCCTGCCATAACAATAAAAAAGCAAAGGGCGAACTGGTGATGGAGACCGAAGCCCTCTTATTAAAAGGAGGAAAGAATGGCAAGCTCTGGGATAGCACGGCTGCCGATCTTGGATTGCTGCTTCGCCGGGTGCATCTTCCGCTGGAAGCAAAGAAACATATGCCGCCGCAGGGCAAGCCACAACTTACAGAAGAAGAATTAGAAATCATAACGCAATGGATACGCAAAGGTGCTGATTTTAAATTGCGAGTTGCTGATCTGTCTCCTGCTGATACCCTTCGGCAAATAGCCGACAAAATTTTTACGGCTGCTGAAATGGCGGAATATGATTTTGATGAAGCCGATCCTGCCGAGATAGAAAAATTAAATACCGTAAACCGGGTGGTTACCACCGAAGCCATTGGTTCCCCCGCACTGGCAGTTTCGTTTTTTAACAGCAATCTTTTTCAAACCGATCAGTTAAAGGAACTGAATAAAGTAAAAAAACAAATTGTTACTCTTGATCTTGCCAGGATGCCCTTAAAAGAAGAGGATATTAAAAACATCAGTGAATTTGAAAACCTGAGAAGACTGAACCTGAGTTTTACCGGTATTAGCGGTGCCTCCTTACAGGAACTGAAGAAATTAAAATTCCTGAAAAGTCTATCTCTTTCCGGCACGCAGGTAAAAGCGAAAGACCTGGAGCAGTTAAAAACATTCCCTGGTCTGAAAACAGTATATACCTGGAATACACCGATAGCTGCTGCGGATATTGAAAAGCTGCAGGCTCAATTAAAAGATATCCGCTTCGAAACCGGGTTCAGGGGCGATACGATTGTTTTAAAATTATCACCACCGGTGCTGCTGAATGAGGAAGGATTTATTACGGAAGCCGTGCCTTTAAAACTAAAACATTATATACAGGGCACGGTGATTCGCTACACCATGGATGGCAGCGATCCGGACAGCATCAGCTCTCCCGTTTTTAAAGGTGATGAAAAGATCAGCAGTAATACCGAGATCAAAGCAAAAGCTTATAAACCCGGATGGATCAGCAGCGACATGCTGGAAGTTTCATTTTACCGGAATACGTATACTCCCGATACAGTGATCCATCTTACCCAACCCAATGAAAAATATAAAGACGAGGGAAATAAATTACTGATCGATCATAAAAAAGGGGAAGCCGATTTTCGCTTTGGTAATTGGGTGGCGTTCCGCGAAAATCGCATGGAATGTATTTTGCAGTTTGCGACTCCCGTGCCGGTGCAAAGTATCACCTTAAGTTCATTGGTGGATGCCGGTAGTTATATCATGCCGGCGGAAAGTATTGAAATATGGGGTGGTGATGATTTAAAAAATATGAAACGACTGGGCCGCCTGGTACCCAAACAACCGCTAAAGATCCAGGGCTCCGCCATGAAAGGATTTGAATGCAAGTTTGATACGGCAACCGTAAAATATATAAAGGTGGTGGGCAATCCCGTGGCTAAGTTACCGGCCTGGCATCCGGGAAAAGGTGATAAAGCCTGGTTGTTTGTGGATGAGGTGTTGGTGAATTAAGAAATAGGCGCTGCTGTTTAAGGGAGATAAAAAAGTACGAGATTAAAAAATAAACTTTCTAGATGTTGAACATATTAGAAAAATTTAAATCACTGCAAACGGAATGGAATATCAAAGGACAGTCCTTTGCCAACGATATACGAGCAATGGTTAAATTTGGCGAAACACATGGTTGGGACAACTGGAAAGGGAAAGAACCATCTGACCAAAGAGGCCATTTAGCATTACAGGTACTTTCGCTTTTAAAAGAAGCCAATAAAAATGGGGAAACTGAGGAGTTTAGAAATTTGTTTCCGCCTGCACATGCTCCATTTATCAATATTTACGAGAAGTAATGACAATAAATTGAAAATCTGGTTTATTAGTGATTGAGCACTCCTATCTTCATCGGCACTGCGTATCAAAAAAGGCAAGCATATATTTTAACAAACAGAACCGTTGAAAAGCTAGCAGGAAACCATAAGTCCATCGGCAAGTCCCTGCGATGAACTTTTTGGGAAATCCGAAACATAAAAAAATGACTACTTACTAAGGGCTGCGATGGTAAAATAATATTTGACTTCCCAGTCCTGGTTGACAATTTGCCGATTACACAAATAATTCCTTTCAATGACGGGTTGTCTGTTTTGCTCATATCATCTGAAGGAATTTATCTATTCTTCACAGAAGGAAGTTCTATGATTCACCCAATTCCACCCAGAAGATGAAGAATGGACTTCTAATATTGATATGGAACATGCTGCATTATCTTATGACAACAAATTAATAGCAGTGGGTGACCAAGGTTCTGAACACAGAATTTTAAATTATGATGGTATCGAGATTGCCGAAATCGGCCCTCAATCATCCTATCCATATTAGCTTTGTTTTCTGAAGATGGCGAGCAATTTGTTTTAAATTCCTGCCATTTCTATAACGTTATCACATTGGGCTTTTGACTCCTCATATTCTGGACTGATTTCAAGCCTTTTCAGACGAAGGATATTTCATGTGAGTGGGTATGGCTGGCTACCGGATTTGTGTTTGCACTTTGTGGTTACATAAAATACTTGGTAGCCAGACAATACAATTTTTATTTTTGAGTCCAATATGCAGCATGAAGCACTTTAAAAATAAAGCTGGTTTTTTTGTCGAATTATTCGCCTGAGTTCTAATGAAGACTTTCAAAAAGAAAAGACAGCAAGCGAGCATATTGTTAAGCATATCTATAGACTAGGAGTACGGCAAATTGATAACTACCGAATTGGAAAGGTTTTAGTGGACAGTAATTTAATTGTTATGAAAGAGTTTTATGACGTTCGGGCGGTTGATGATACATCACTGTTACGGCAAGAATTTGGAAGAGTTCTATCTGATTTCCTGGAAGTAAAAAAAATAATAGACTTTCGCTAACTGGAGCCAGTTTTCGTCTCATCTGCTGTTATAAAAAATTACAACAAATCCGGGCGACTTAATACAAGCTGTTACAAACACCTCGGCAGCATGACAGCAATAAAGCTACCTTCACCCAGATCTGGCAATTGCCGGGAAACATTCAATACATATAATGCAAAATATTTTTAATACCCTTATCGACAGTTTTATAGAAAATAAGGTTGGTATAGCAGAAAGTTTTTTAAGTAAAAACCTCGCAGGGCACCTGAAAGAGAATTTGCTTACTCTTTATGAAGGAAATCAACTGCTGTCTGCCGGTACAGGAAATAACAAGCAGGCAGAACAAAATAAGTTATTCAGGAGTGATATCATTTATTGGCTGGATCGTAAACACAATAACCAGTATGAAAATAGTTTTTTCGACCTGATGGATAATTTTGTGGAACATCTGAATGCAACATGTTACACGGGTATCACCTGTTATGAATTTCATTATACGTTTTATGAAAAGGGAAGTTTTTACAAAAAACATCTTGACCAGTTCCGTAATAATGACAGCAGGAAATACTCTATGATCATGTACCTGAATGAGGAATGGAAAGAGAGCGATGGTGGAGAATTGTGTATACATTACCAGGATAAACTTCAGAATATATCCCCGGTTAATGGTAAAAGTGTTTTTTTTAGGAGCAATGAACTGGAACATGAAGTATTAATAACACATAAACCCAGGATGAGTATTACAGGCTGGTTAAAATCCTGATACTTGTATAGAACCTCAGCAATCAACAACGAATATTAAAAATAGGAGCAGGCATGGGCCAGTTTTTATTTCCTGCCGGGTATTTTCAAATTTAATTTATATCAGCCCGGGAATAACGATACTAAAACTGCCACCAAACCCCAGATCACATCAGTATAATTTATACTCTTTCAATTTTACAAATAAAACAACAGGCTTTGGCATTTCTTGCGTGCAGGTATTCAATGCCGGGATTGCTGTCAAATATTTGAGGGATAAGCAGGTCAACATCTGCATCGCCGACCAATTTTGTAAAGATCATTTGTTGGTCTTTGCAATATCCGATCAATGACAAGGGGAAACTTTCTTTATCGGCTTTTATCTCAGGGGGAAAATGATAAACATCGGAATAAGCTTCCACTTTTTTTTTATGAATGAATACCGGACCCGGTTGATTAAAAGCATTATCAATAGTGAAAGGAGAATGAGAAACCAGCAATCGTATATCTGTGCCAACAGTAAAAGGTTTAAGAGAAACCCTGCAAGGACCTTTACCTGTAGCAATTTGTTCTATCGCTTCGTGTCCGAAATCATCTTTATTTGTTTCACGAATTTTGTTTGCATACTCTTTGCTTAAAGGAACGATTTTAAATTTTTTCATTTTTTGCATTTATGTATACAAAATTGCAGGACCGTGAAATTTTCGGCAACCCGAAACTTGCGGATTTAATTCGGCGGCCTGGCAGAAGGTAACATTCCTGAATAAATGATTTTTATTATGAATAGAATGTGTGGGCTGGTAACGTATATTTAGATTTTGTTTGGCATAAAAAAAGCACTGAATTATAAAAATCAAAATGAAATACAAAATCTTACTTACCATAATTTTGCCTCTTTTTACAATAGTTGCTTTTGCACAGACTATTACCAGGCTCGACGGCAGCAAGATCTCTTTTACGGAATTGGACCAAAATATTGAACGTTTAATGAAAGCTGCTCATGTTCAGGGAATGGCTATCACAATTTTTAATAAGAACAGACCCGTTTATAAAAAAACGTTCGGATACAAAAGGTTTGACACAAAGGAACTCCTGCAAGCGAACACGAACATTTATGGTGCGTCTTTAAGCAAAGCAGTCTTTGCCGTATTAGTAATGAAATTAGCAGAAGAAAAAGTTTTGGATTTGGACAAGCCATTACAAAGCTACCTTTCCAGGCCTGTTTATGAATATACGCCCGCTACAAGATGGCACGACGATTATAGTAATCTCAGGAGCGATACATTATACAAAAAGATCACTGCACGTATGTGCCTGTCGCATACCTCTGGTTTTCCAAACTGGAGATGGATTGAAGAAGATCAGAAATTACGTGTGAAATTTGAACCCGGCACCCGGTATGCCTATTCCGGCGAAGGTTTGGTTTACCTGCAGGTGGTATTAGAAAAGATGCTGGGTAAATCGCTTGAAACATTGATGGAGGAAAAAATATTTACTCCTCTGGGTATGCACCGGTCTGCTTATTCATGGAAACCACAATTTGAAGAGAACTATGCCCATGGACACAATACTGATGGAAAATTGTATGAAAAAGACAAGGACAATGAACCCCGTTCCGCCAGTACATTAGAAACTACATTAGATGACTACACACTCTTCACAGAGGCGGTGCTTAATCATAAAATTTTGAAGAGGGCTTCTTCAAAGACAATGTTTTCTCCACAGATAAAGATCAGGTCGCTACAACAGTTCGGACCTATGCGATTGAAGGATTCTACCCTGAATGACGGGATCATGCTTAGCGCTGGTCTTGGCTGGCTCTTGTTGAAGTCCCCCTACGGATTGGGTGCATTTAAGGAAGGACACGGCGACGGCTTTCAACACTATTCTATCCTTTTTCCTGAAAGCGGCACCGGCATTATCATCATGACGAACAGCGATAACGGCGAAAGTATTTTTAAAGAACTGTTGGATTACTCCATCGGCGACAAGTTTACACCCTGGCGTTGGGAAAACTATATACCCTATGACCAGCAGAATTAATATTAGCTGATGGAGTATCTTTCATAATTTATGAAATGAAATAACCTATAATAAATTCCTTTTTATTATATGCATGATTTGAAATAGTTATCTTCAAAACGTTTTTTCATCCGGGTTTTAAAATTTTGTTTCAGGGTCATAGAATGAAAGTCCTTTTGAAATACGCATTTCTTCAAATTCTGTTTATGCAAAAAATTATTTTATCTTTTTTATTTGTTTCCCTAACAATAAATGTTGCCATTTCCCAGGCTATTCCGCCCTATAAACAACCCGATCTTCCTGTTGAAGAAAGGGTAAAGGATCTGCTTCAGCGGATGACGCCGGAAGAAAAATTCTGGCAATTGTTTATGATCCCCGGCGACACGGGCAATGATCCTTCAAAATATAAAAACGGCATATTTGGTTTCCAGGTAAATACCGTACAGCAGCAGGAAGGAGCGGCGGCGCAACTACTCCAATATCAACCCGGGCAATCCGGTAAACAAACTCTTGCAAAGATCAACGAGATACAAAAATATTTTGTTGAACAAACCAGGCTGGGCATTCCCATCATCGCTTTCGATGAAGCCTTGCATGGATTAGTAAGAAGTGAAGCCACGGCTTTTCCGCAGGCCATTGCATTAGCCGCCAGCTGGGATACACTCTTGATGAGCCGGGTGGCTGCCGCTATAGCCAAAGAAACAAAGGCAAGAGGCATACGCCATATACTTTCACCGGTAGTTAACCTGGCAACCGATGTTCGCTGGGGAAGAGTGGAAGAAACCTATGGTGAAGATCCATTTCTCAGCGCCGCCATGGGAGTGGCTTTTGTAAAAGCATTTGAACAAAGAGGCGTTGTTACAAATCCAAAACATTTTGCAGTCAATCATGGTGATGGAGGAAGAGACAGTTATCCGATTCACTATAATGAAAGATTATTGGAAGAAACTTATTTTGTTCCATTTAAAGCCGTGGTACAAAAAGGAGGAGCAAGAAGTATCATGACCGCTTATAATTCACTCGACGGTTCGCCCTGCACGGCCAATGACTGGCTGCTGAATAAAAAACTCAGGAAGGACTGGGGCTTTAAAGGATTTGTGCTTTCCGATGCCGGAGCTACCGGTGGTGCCAATGTATTGCATTTTACCGCTTCTGATTATGCCGATGCAGGAAAGAAATCTATAGAAAATGGTTTGGATGTTATTTTTCAAACGGCATACGAACATCATACGCTTTTTGATAAACCTTTTTTGGATGGCAGCATGAACCCGGCTGTTATTGATAGCGCCGTAGCCAGGGTACTACGGGTGAAGTTTGAACTGGGTTTATTTGAAAAACCATATGTTAATGAAAAAGAACAGGAACCATGGACGGCGGCGCAACACCGTGAATTAGCTAAAGAGGCGGCTGTTCGTTCAGTAGTATTATTAAAAAATGCACGACTGCCGGGGCAGGAAAATGAATTATTGCCGTTGAATAAATCAATAAAAAAAATAGCAGTGATTGGTCTGGATGCTACCGAAGCAAGACTGGGCGGATATAGCGGCCCCGGGAATGATAAAATATCCATACTCGCCGGTATCAAAGAACAGGTAAAAGGAAAAGCACAAGTAGTATATGCCGCAGGGCCGGGAAGAGAACATAAGACCTGGACATTTGTTCCATCCACCGCCTTATCGGTTACTGAGGAAGGTAAAAAACAGCCGGGATTAAAGGGAGAATATTTTAATAATGTAACGATGCAGGGTCCGCCGGTAGTTTCAAGAATAGATAAAAGCATCCAATTTCAATGGACCTTATTTTCTCCCGACCCTGAAAAGATAAATTATGATTTTTTCTCTGCGAGATGGACCGGTAAAATACAATCACCTGTCAGCGGCAATTATAAAATAGGAATAGATGGCAATGATGGGTATCGTTTATATATAAACAATAAAATGGTAATTGATAATTGGAAAAAGCAATCTTATTCCACCAGGCTGGTCAATTTTTATTTTGAAAAAGGAAAGGCATATGATATACGCCTTGAGTATTTTGAACCGGCTGGCAACGCCTGGTTGCGGCTGGTCTGGACCGTAGGTATTAAAGACAGCAGTGAACAAAAAATAAAGCAAGCAGTACAACTGGCTGCAACCAGTGATGTGGCAATTATGGTAGCCGGTATTGAAGAAGGGGAGTTTAATGACCGGGCTTCCCTGGCCCTGCCCGGTTTGCAGGAAGAAATGATTAACCGAATTGCGGCAACGGGCAAACCTGTTATTGTATTATTAGTGGGCGGCAGCGCTGTTACTATGAACAACTGGATTGACAAGGTAACCAGTGTGCTGGATGTATGGTACCCGGGTGAAGCAGGCGGAGCCGCCATTGCCGGCATTTTATTTGGTGATCATTCTCCTTCCGGCAAATTGCCCATCACCTTTCCTGTATCAGAAGCACAATTGCCTTTAGTGTATAATCATAAACCGACCGGCCGTGGGGATGATTATACCAACCTCACTGGTCAGCCCCTATTTCCATTTGGCTTTGGGTTAAGCTATACCCGTTTTGAATACAGCGATCTTCAATTAAATAAGCAGGTGATAAAATCAGGGGAGCCACTTGAATTAAAATGTAAGCTCAGGAATACCGGGAAATATAAAGGAGATGAAGTAGTACAACTTTACCTGCACGATGAACTGGCATCGGTAGCCAGGCCGGTAAAAGAATTAAAGGGTTTTCAGCGGGTAAGCCTGGACCCGGGTGAAGAAAAAGAAATACATTTTATGATTACACCGGATATGCTGACCATGCTGGATGTAAATTTAAAAGAAGTGATAGAGCCCGGTATGTTCCGGATTATGATCGGCAGTTCCAGTGTGGATATACGGCTGAGGGAAGTGTTTGAAGTAAGGTGATATGGAATATCCGGCAGAAATTTTTTTTTTAAAAGGCACTATTTGAAACATTATGGCAACAGACCGTTACAAACTTCATCAATTTTATCAAGGCAAGGAAACGGAACCAAATTATTTGAACATTCAGGATATTACAGATGAAGTATATAAAGTGAAGGAATTGCAGATTGTCACTCTGGCCATGGATTTACCCGGAAAGAAGCTTAAACAAAGAAAAGAATTAGAAGCTAATTGGATCGCAGTTTTACCAACACTTGACAACGTGAAAGTTCTTTCAGTCAGACACAGAGTTAAGCAAGATTTTTTTGAAGCAGCATTTGCGACCGGCATTCCATTTTCAGTTTTTAGTAGATACCTTCAACTATATAAATTTTTGAATGGGCATTTGTACCGGAAGTTAATCGGATAATTTTCCTTCAAAATGTCCGAACAGATATCGGTGGTGTAAATGACAATCCTAAAATCAAAATCGTATCGATAATGAAAAAGATAATATTAATTCCTGCATTTGCGATGACATTCGTTCTTGGTTTCGCTTTTAAGTCCGTCACAACGAAAGGTAGTGACAGTCATCAAGCATTAAAAAAAGTAACAGGTATCGGTGGCATTTTTTTTAAGTGTAAAGACCCGAAAAAAATGAGAGAATGGTATGAAGCAAATCTTGGTCTGAATATCAATCAGTATGGGTCTGTTTTTGAATGGAGGCAAGGCGCTGACACTACTAAAAAAGGGTTTACTCAATGGAGTCCATTTTCTGAGAAAACCAAATATTTTGAACCTTCAGCAAAGGACTTTATGATTAATTACAGGGTAGAGAACTTAGATGCACTTGTAGATGAACTCAGAAAAGCAGGGATAACAATTACAGATAAAATTGAAACAGTTGAGTATGGTAAATTTGTCCACATCATGGACATTGAGAATAACAAAATTGAATTATGGGAACCCAATGATATAGAATTTGAAAAACTAGGTGAGAAGATAGGCGCACGGACTACAAAATAATTTTGAACAAGCCCTACTGATGTCATTTAGTTTTTTGCTATGCATTCAGGCAAATTATTTTCCCGCAATTGCGGGATTTTCATTAATCAGCCTTAAACCGGAGGCATTCATTTGAGCCTTAGTTATTAACTTCAGGTTCAATTTGTTTTCATCCTTTTTGCTATAGAAGGCTTCAGGTTGTGCTGGACGAAATACAATACATCAGCGCAGCGAAAGCCTTAAACATTAGCGGAATTATATTCATGCAGAAAATTCCCATAAGACAGCTCACTTCCCTTCACCAGGAACCAGCTTCCGGCGAACGATTTAAAATACGCCGGGTGGAGGATATTGCTTTATTAAAGGAAGATAACAATATAATACAGGCACTGCACAAACACGACTTCTTCTTCATTCTTGCATTACAAAAAGGAACCGGCATTCATGAAATAGATTTCGTACCCTATACCGTTCCTGATAACTCTGTTTTCTTTCTGCGTCCCGGCCAGGCACACAAACTTGATCTGAAAGCAGGTTGTGCAGGATATTTAATGGAGTTTAATTCAGAGTTTTATAATCCAAAAGAAAAATCAGCCACCCAACGGCTAAGAAAGGCAAGCAATAAAAATTACTGTAAGCTGGAAAAGGAACAGTATGATAAATTAAAAGGCATACTGGTTACCATATTTGAGGAATACACAAGCAGGGAAGAAGGTTACCAGGATGTCATACGGGCAAGCCTGGATATTTTCTTTATTGAATATGTAAGGCAAAGCCCGGCTCCAAAAAGTACCGTCAAAACTACTAATCCGTACACCCAGGATCGGTTTGAGGAATTTTTAGAACTGCTGGACAAACATATTGCTACACAAAAACAGGTATCGCATTACAGCAACCTGATGAACTTATCAGCATACCAGCTTAATGAGATCACTAAATCTTCTATTGGAAAGACGGCATCGGAGCTGATCAATGAACAGGTTATTCTTGAAGCCAAAAGATACCTTCTGGCCACAACCAACCAGATAAAGGAAATAGCTGATCTGCTGGGCTACGAAGACGTTTCCTATTTTATACGGTTCTTCAGGAAACATACCGGACATTCACCCGAAGTATTCCGGCAAAATTCAGGATAAGCTCTGTATTGCTGCACCATAGTAACGTAGTTATTACTTTATAGGATATTATGTCTGTAAAAGCAAAATGTAAATAATGGAACAATTAAAAATAGTAACAAAAAGATTAAAGATCCGGCATCTTAAATTAAGGGACCTTATTCAATTTCACATTTATCGTTCTAACGCTGAAATTGCCAGATACCAGGGCTTTGATCCAATGACCATGGCACAGGCCGAAGCGTTTATTAAAGACAACGCCACCAAACAATTTGGCAAACCAGGTGAATGGGTACAATATGCCATTGAAAGCAACCAGACAGGAAAGCTCATTGGGGATTGTGCCATTAAACTTGACCAGTATGATTGCAGGATTGCCGAAGTGGGTGTAACCATTTCACATTTCGAACAAAAGAAAGGCTATGCAAAAGAAACTTTGCTTGGTATCCTTGATTTCTTATTTGACACAAAGCAGGTACACAGGGTTGTAGAAACGGTGGATGTTGAAAATATCGCATCCATTAACTTGTTAAAGAGTACAGGTTTCAGGCTGGAAGGCCACTTTATAGAAAATATCTTCTTTAAGGGAAGTTGGGGCAGCGAATTTCAATTTGCTATGCTGAAAAGAGAATGGGAGGAAAGTAAGGAACAGGTGTACGCCGGATAAACCGTTTTTTATTTCTTACATAATAAATAATTAAACCATGCTTAAGTTATTTTCAATTGTTTTTTTTGTTGTCACAGTTTTGAACAGCAGCCAACCAGTTTACGCTCAACCTTGCGGTGAAAGGCAGTTGGACAGCAGAGTAGCTTCTTTCTTAAAAATGATTGGCTACCAGGATTTGAGCTTGGAACAACTGCGTAGCATACCCATTGAACAAATAAAATATGCCGGACCTCCACTTATTCCTTATCCAAAAGAAGATGTGAAACGTATCAAGGTAACTGCCGACAGTATCCCTGTGTTGGTTTTTAATCCTGCACATGCACACAACCTTCCCATCATTATTAATTATCATGGCGGCGGTTTTATCGCCCCTTTAATACCGGCATTAGAGCATTCTCTCTGGCTGGATGCCAAAACCTTTGGAGGAATTGTTTTTGCTGTTGATTATCGTGTGGCACCTGAACATAAATTTCCTGCTGCGGTAAACGACAGTTACAACGCATTTAAATGGATTGCTGAACATGGAAGTGAATTTGGTGGCGAAACTAATCGCATTGTACTAATGGGAAATAGTGCAGGAGCCAACTTAGTAGCGGTGATAGCACAAAAGGCAAAAAAAGAAGGAATAGCAAGTAAAATAAAACTACAGGTATTGAACGGACTTCCTGCCGATTTAAGTCCAAAGCATATGGAGGCTTCTGTATCCTATCAGCAAAATGCTACAGGCTATTTTCAAACAAAGGCCGGTTGTTATTTTGCTGTTGAAAATTATGCACCGGGTAAATTTACCAACCCCGAAGTATCGCCAATTCTTACAGAAGACCTGTCCGGCTTACCTCCTGCAGTTATCATCAACGCTGAGTTTGACCCGTTGAGAGATGATGGTGTTTTATATGCTGCTAAACTGCGAAAGTCCAGCGTAAAGGTTTGGGATAAATGTTTTGCAGGCCAGATACATTTGTTACTCGGCTTGCCTGCTGATGCGGAAGAGATAAAAGAATATGAAGTGATGGTAAAAAATGCAATGAAGGCAAGTCTATAAAACTGATAATTCTTATTCCCTGATTTATAAGCACTACCTTGTTTTTTTTATGAAAAATAACAACACTTATAAAATAGCTTTATATCTTATGAAAAGATTTATCATATTTCTTTTATTTGCAATACCGCTCGTCGTATTTGCAAAGCATAGCATTACTAAAAGATCTGCTGACATTGATACGATCATTCACGTGGAAAGATTTGTGAACATCAACGGCATTGAACATTGGGTAACCATTCATGGGCTAAGCAGCAAGCCGGTTATTTTATTTCTTCATGGAGGCCCCGGCAGCCCGATTAGTCCGTATTCAGGAAAACTATACAAAGCCTGGGAAAAGGAATTTATTATTGTGCAGTGGGATCAGAGAGGTACCGGGAGAACATTTGGACGAATAGCGCCAGAGGAGCTAACCCCGGAATTTTTAAGGTTAAATCCCTTATCGGTTGAACAAATGGTAACTGACGGCATTGAATTAACGGAATATCTTTTAAAACAGCTTGATAAGAAAAAAATCATACTGTTTGGTACTTCCTGGGGTTCGGTGTTGGGCGTTAAAATGGCTACCAGCCGACCTGATTTGTTTTATGCCTATGTGGGCCATTCACAGATTACAGATTCTGCCAACGATTTATCGGTTTACAATAAAGTTTATTATTTAGCTGAAGAAAGCAGGGATACCGCATCCCTGGATATACTGAAAACGATTGGGATTCCACCCTATACCGAAGCAAGAGATATTGGAAAGCTTTTCAGGATAGTAAAAAAGTATGAGCGGTTACATTCAATACCTGCACCTGATTCCTGGTTTACTTTACCAACAGCTTATGATAATGAAAAAGATAATCAGCACCAAAGTGATGGAGACGATTATTCCTTCGTTAATTATGTAGGTGATGCAGCATTGGGGATAAAACCAATGAGGGAAACAATTAATTTAATGAGGGACCATACCGAATTTAAAATTCCTGTATATATTATTCAGGGTAAAGAAGACCTGCTGACAGCAAGTGAAGCAACTAAAAATTATTTCAACAGTATAAAAGCACCTGAAAAGAAATATTATCTGTTACCAAAAACTGCTCATGGTTTTAATTTATCGGTATTGGATACTCAGTACAGTATATTTAAAATTATCAGCACAAATAACACAAAATGAGCTGGAGGGAATCAAAGTAGTGTGACCAAATCAGGGGTATTAATATTTTGAGTTGGAGCAGACGTCTGCGTTTCGGTTTCAGTTATAAATAATCTCAAAGGGTGCCATGATTAATTAAAATAAATATAAAGACTTTGAAATTTCGAAGACTTGAAACAATTAGAGAGGAAATAATAATTGGAAGTCAAAACCCTTAAAGGGTGATAGAACTTAATCCCCAGCCTGATTAATTATACCAGTCAAAATAATACCATTTATCATATTCAATTAGAAAAGGGTTTAGGAAAATCTGTGTATTCCTGTTTAAAAGGTTTCTTTTGGTGATGATTTTACTGGATAGGAATTTAATTATACATCCTTTCAAATAATGTGTAATTAAATCCATTTACCACTCATTTCTTAGAATAATCTCAGAATCGAAAATCGAGCCCATGAAACCGGAATTTGGAATAGCTAATCGAATTAAATCAAATTCCAGTATTGATAGGCGAAGGCTTGAAACCTTTTACAACAAGGTAAATACCCAATGAAAACTCAAACAGTGCTACCAGCACCGCTGACAGTGCAGCAAAAGATGAAATACGATCAAATGCACCAAACATCATAGCAAGAAATCCGGCGACGAGTGGTACAGCTCCAATAATCCCAATCAGGGAAAGGAAACGGGGTACGAGGCGGGACTTGTATAGGAGGAAACCCAACAACAAGTCATTTATGGCCGGTATAAAACCCTGACCAAGTACAAAGATGCGGTCATAAAGGGCAACCAATGCATGGCTGGTGGGCAAGGCTTCTACACCTGCTCCTCCTTTCCGCAAAGTGACAATCGACAAAAGAAAAGCAACACCTAGGAAGATGGTAGCTGCTTCCAGTACCCGGGAAGCAACAAGTCCTATAGCGGCCCCTTCGTGTTGTTTCCTGAGCACAGGGAACAATACAATGGCAGTAGCGATGCCGGCGAGAGAAACAATGATTTCCAGGATACCACCGAGGATAACGTCACTGTCTGTGTCAGGGCCCAGGATATAGTTCGGTGCACGTATCGGGCCATACAGTGTAAGGGTTGGGATTGACACAAAGGTCAACAGGTAAAGTACACCTGCAAGCAGTGCGGTCTTACGCAGTGCATTTTTCGGAGCCCGTTCCTGAGATGCATCACTTACGATTGTGATATTTTTGTTTGTATACATCTTTTTATTTTTAAGAAGTAATTTTATAATTCAATTCTTTTCTGCGAATGCAGGGTTTCTTTCGATTGATTCACGGCATTTTGCATTGAATCCCCGCTATTAAATGACAGCGTCAATGCGGATTAATTTTACGAAACTTGATAAAGGTGATGAGCATTAAAATAAATGCGGCGGCAGGCTTTACAATCCTGGATATACCAGCAAATGAATAAACGGATAGGAAAATCATTACTATCCTTTTTTAATCCTGTTTTGCTCATCACCAGCACCGCTATTTCTTCCTTGTTGGGTTTTTAATGGCTTACCAAACCGGTAACTGAACGTAAGTGTAGCGGTTCTTTGAAAATTATTGTTAACAATCTTTGCATCAATATCATCATATCTCACCCATCCTGAAAACTTTTGTGAATTAAAAATATCCCGAACGCCCAGTTTTAAAAATCCTTTCTTTTTCATTATCTCTTTTTGTACACCAGTGTTTACGGCCCACATTGGATCACTCATGATCTGTCCATCAATTCCTTTAGAACGGTACCAACCACTTAATTCCGCACTCCACCCGTTTTTTAATTTAAACTGATTGCTTACATTTCCCACGAATATGGTGCCGCTAACATTGAGCGAACTTCCATTTATTGTACCATTGAATTTGCTATTCGCTAAATTTGTATAAACATTACTGCTCCACATTTTACCAACAGGGATAGTGGCACTTATGGAAATTCCAATTTCCTCTCTTGCAGCAATATTTTCATGCGTTATAATAAATTTTCTTTCCATGGTATTCTGTTTAAAAACTTCAGAAAACAAATCAGTTGTCTTACTATAATTCAAAGTAGTGGTTAAAAATCCTTTGTAAACATGAGAAACTTCAATTGAGTTTGTGTACTGGGGATTTAATTGTGTGTTACCAAAACGATAAGTATAATCATCAAGGAAATAATAGAAGGGGTTTAAGGCCTGATAATCGGGCCGTCCAATTCTTCTTCCGATATTGGCGGAAAAAGTATTATTTGCATTTGCCTGGTAGCTTACAAAAACGGTAGGGAAAAATCCGGTATAACTTCTCCTGAAAGATGAATCATGATTCGCCTGGTTGCCTGACTGGTGACCGGTAGCAATAGTATTCTCTGCACGGAGCCCGGCCTGTAATGCCCATTTCCTGATCTGTATATTATAATTGATATACGCTGCATTGATATGTTCATTATATCGAAAGTGGTTTGTCTTTCCGTAATCAGGTTCCCATGAACTGATTTTCAAATTATCATACACTGCGTTGTTATCTGTTGTCACGTAGCTGGACTTGATACCAGTTTCAAACTTAGCCCCTTTCCTAAGCGGATGAGAATAATCTACTTTGGCAGAATAGACACTAACATCAACAGGAAGACTTCCCCGTAATTTTTTGGCGGGTTTTCTTATACTCATATCAGCATTGAAATAATTATTATCAAACAATTGCACATCTGCCTGTTTGAAATCAATGTAGTCAATGTCAGCAGTTAATTCTTTCCCTGTACTGTCAAAACGATGTTTGAAATTCAAATTGATGCCGGGGTTTCTAAAATGTCCCCTTATCATGCTAATGGCATTTAAGGAAGAATCCGTTTGAGCAAATGGGTTCTGTATTAAGGATGTATTATCATCAGTGCTTTTGTGATCAGCAAAGTTGCCGGTGAAAACAATACCCAACGTAGTATTATTACTGGCATAGAAATCAATACCGAGTTTGGCATTCTGATTGTCGGAGTTTTTTTTCAAAGACGATTGCTGATCGAAGATCGTTTCAATATCATGGGTAGTTGTATTTCTGTATTTTCTAAGAATTGAAAGGTCACGATATTCTGTCCGATGAGAAAATGAATAGTTGCCAAATAAATTCAAATTTCCGTTTCGGTAATTTATGTTTATACTATTGTTAGTATTAAAAGAGATGTTCTGTCCATAGCTCGTACTCACATTAGCATTGAAACCTTTTGTTTTATTCTTTTTTGTTTTAATATTAATGATACCCGAATTTCCTGCAGCGTCATATTTGGCGGAGGGATTGGTCATGATTTCTATCTGGTCAAGTCCCGAGGCCGGCATTCTTTTAAGCAGATCAGTTAATTGCTGACCCGACAAGTAAGCTGGTTTACCATCAATCATGATATTAACTCCGCTTTTTCCTTTAAGACTGATAGCACCATCCTTATCCACTGAAACACCCGGACTTGCTTCCAGAATTTCCATTGCAGTGCCTCCGGCGTTTAATATGGAAGCATCAATATTAATAACTGTTTTATCAATCTTTCTTTCGATAAATGCTTTTTTGCTTACAACCAAGACTTCTCTTAAAGATGTAGCTTCAGTGGCTAAAAATAAAGTACCGAGTTCTATATTTAATCCTTCTACATTTATAATCGGGCTATAGCTTTTCTTATACCCCTGGGAAGTAGCTAATATTCTATAGGTTCCTTTATTCACATTTTCAAAAGAAAAATTTCCTTCCTTGTCAGTGATAGTAGCTTTTATCAAAGTGGAATCTTTCACGCTAACAATTGCAATAGTTGCCGCGTCAATATCATGTCGGGAGAAATTGTCCTTTACATTGCCTTTAATGCCCGAAAGAGATTGTGCAAATCCTGTAATTCCCAAAAAAAGAAGGGCAAACAGGTGCGTAAACTTTAGTTTCATGTTATTAATTTATTTAGCTGATTATGATTTATTACAGTCCTTGCAATGGCATCGGCATTAATTATCTCCATCCCAGTGTTAATACTGGATTAATTTTACGAAACGTGATATAGGTGATGAGAATCAAAATAAAAGCAACACCTGGTTTTACGATATCGATAATGCCATCAAAGGAATAACCTGATATAAAGGCAAAAATCACATCGAAGAAAAATGCAGCAAATACCCATTCTTTTAACCAATTCAATTTGTTTGGAATTAGTAAAACAATTACCCCTGCAATCTTTGCAATACCTAAAGAAGTAATGAAATAAGGCGGGTATCCCATCCGTATAGTGTGGTCCCACACCACAGGATTTTTTGTGATCTCCAGAAATCCGCTGGCTCCAAACCATATTGACAATAAAATAATTCCAATCCAGTAGATAATTTTTTCTTTTCGTAGTGCTTTAAATTCAGTCATTTTTATTATTTAGGTTGATAATTTGAGATGTAAAATTATTCTGGCTTTCAGTTACCAAAAGGACATTTCGATGTCAGATACAGACATCAATTAAATGAACGGTTGTACATCTTATTTTCTCCCAAGTGGATTTGTCTTCCAGGGTTTAGAAAAATGCACACTAATCATGACAGCCCTGTTAAAAATTTCCTTTTCGTAGGCTATGTTGGTTAAACCGTAATTGTATCTTATGTCTAACGCTATCCTTTTTTGTTTCAAAGGAAACTCAACACCTCCGCCCATCTGAATGCCTGTATCAAACCGTTTAAAGCCTTGTCCTGAATTATTAAAGGAAAGTTTAGTTGACATGTCATCTATTGTATTTTTTCCACTAAGGTTGTATGCAATAGAAGGTCCTGCATTCATGTAAAATTTACCGAGGTGAAAACGAGCCAGCACCGGTAATTCAAATGTATTTAAGCGAAGGCTTGACTCGTCCGTAGTTAAAGGATTGTTCGCTTTTAATTTGCCCCCTTTCCTCAGATAATACAACTCAGAAACAAGAGAAAATCGGGAAGTAACGCCTGCCTGAAATGATATCCCGGCTTGTATACCATTGGTTGATTTTTTATAATCAGCCAGGGATTTGTTGGCATCACCATAATTGAGGTTTGTGCTAACTACATTAACCATCAGGTCCAGGTAAGTTTTTGCAGTTTTTTTACCGTTCTTTGAATTGATTACATCCGGCACTTTTGTTTGACCAAAGGCGGATGCTGACAGGAAAATCATACTAAATAGGAGTCCTCTTTGTACTTTTTGCTTCATGATTATTATTTTAATTTTTTTAATTTAATTACCTGAGGCGAAAGTATATGAATGAGTGTGGGCCTGCAATTCAGCTATGCAAAGCAAGGGGGAGTGTCTGCAAAATGGGGTTTTTAGCCTGCGAAAATTTGGGAGGTCTATGCTCTGCTGTTAATGAGCTGAAAGAAAGTTTCTCTGTATGTTTCTGAGACAGGGATTAATTGATCTGCAATTTTTATCCTGCTGCGCTCAATAGATTCTATTTTATTTATAGCAACCATATATGACTTGTGCACTCTGCATACCAGGTGAGCAGGTATCAACTGTTCAAGCTCGTTAAAGCTTTGCAAGGTCATAATTTTTTTACTTACGCAATGAATACGCAGGTAATCTCTCATGCCTTCAATGTAGAGGATATCATTAATCATTATTTTTTCCAGCCGGTTCTCGGTTTTTACGAAAATAAAATCCACTTGTTTAGCCGCTATCCGTTGTGATAAATTCTCCTGAGCTTTATTTACAGCCTGCAAAAAACGGTTGAATGTAAATGGTTTTAAAAGATAGTCTGTTATCTGTAACTCGTAGCCCTTTAAAGCATACTCCTGGTAGGCTGTTGTAATGATAACCTGGCTGGTTATTTTTGAGCTTTCCAGTAATTCTATACCGGATAATTCGTCCATATTTATATCCAGGAAAAGTAAATCTACTTTATTGTTATTTAAATAGGTGAGCCCGGTAAGCGCATTATCGAATGTTGCAGTTAAATTTAAGAAAGGGACTTTATTTACAAAATCCTTTGTCTTTTCAAGCGCCAGTGGCTCGTCTTCTATGATGATGCAGGTATATTTATCCATTGATAATTGTTAAGTCTACACTATACAGGTCATCCGTTTTATCTACTTCCAAAATATGTTTTTCCGGGTAAATAAGGTTTAACCGTTTTTGAATAAGCTCATTACCCAGTCCGCTATCCGGATGCTGATCCGGTGGTTTTGAATCAAACTTATTTTGGCACCTGAACTGTATTTGCTGTGCCTTTACACATATCTCTATTGAAATGGCATTTTCGAGCTTCTTATTATTGGTGTGTTTAAAAGCATTCTCAATAAACGGAATAAATATCATTGGCGCAATTTGTTTACTGCCTGCATTTCCGGTTATTGTAAAATGTACGTAATCTCTGTTTGCCGTTCTTATTTTTTGCAAGGCAATATATTTTTCTATGTATTCAATTTCTTTGGAAAGGAGAATCCGATCCGGCTTTGTTTCGTAAAGCATAAAACGCATGATATCGGATAACTTATTCAAATAGTCTGATGCTGCTACCTGGTCTTTTAGAATTAATGCATCGATATTGTTGATAGTGTTGAATAAGAGGTGGGGGTCAAGCTGCGATTTTATCAACGCCATTTCCATTTCATAGTTTTTCTCTTTTAAACCTTCTTTCAATTTAATTTCATTAAACCAGGTGATAAATCCTTTGATGACCAGTGCTACCATGCCACATATTGAACCAATAACAGTCATAATAACAATTACTCTTGGGGCGGTAGACCTGCCATTTTTTCCGCCCTGGTCCATGTCGATAACATAGCCAGATTCTATTAAAAACCGATGCAGAATATAGCTTACAATAGCGGCACCTAATGAAATTAGAATTCCAGCAATTATTGACCGGAGATATTTTTTTTGCTGGAGGTAATTAGGAAATAATAAAAAATAATACAAATTGAATGAAATGGCTGAAGGGAGAAATGCAAAAAGAAGCAGATTTTTAAAAGCAATCACAATACGGGATTCAGGAGCACTTGCATAAAGATTACTTCTATAGTAAACACTCAGCATGATCACTATCAATATAAAATAACAGGCCCAAAAACCCATATGCAACAAAACGACAAATGATTTTTTCATGTGTTATAATTTCCAGCCGGAAAGAACCAAAGATCTTCATTCGATTTGAAACTTTAGGTAGTAATATGCAAACTGGACATATTTGTCTGCAAAAAATAGTGGTTGCAGGCAACCTTTACGGGATTGCCAAAATTTTTGATTAGTACTGTATAACTCTGTGTTTGTCCTATTATAAGGATGATATCAGAAATTACTTTTGCGTCAGCATTAATAATTCTTCACATAAAAAAAATTGTATGAAAACGAAAATGAAATTGATCGCTTCCTTAAAAATCTGGGTAGTGATCTATCCATCCATTACCCTTTTTTACTACTTGTTTGGTCAACAGTTATCAGCGCTGCCATTGTATCAACGGACCTTCTTGCTCACCATTTCATTGGTTCCGTGGATAATGTTTGTAGGGGTGCCATTGGTAAATTTTGCAATTAAAATGATTTCAGTAAAAAACAAAAAGTCTTAATATGAATATCCATGAGTATGTTACCTTATTATCAAGGCTTGATTCTATTAAGCAAAGTGGAAAATCATCTGCATTTATGTTGATGCCATTATCAAAATGCAGCATTTTAAAATACATACGATGAAAAGCAACAATAATTTTGATGTAATAATAGTGGGTGGCAGTTATTCTGGCCTTGCTGCCGGCATGGCTCTGGGCAGGGCTTTGAGAAATGTCTTGATCATTGATAATGGAAAGCCATGCAACAAGCAAACACCCCAATCGCACAACTTTCTAACCAATGATGGGAGACCGCCTGGCGAAATTGCTTCTTTAGCAAAACGGCAGGTAAAACAATACGATTCGGTTACATTTTTTAAAGGCACAGCAATTAAAGGCACTAAAACAGTGAATGGATTTGAAATTCAGGTTTCGGCTGGGGAAACCTTTGCGGCTAAGAAATTGATTTTTGCAACGGGCATCAAAGACTTGCTTCCGCCTATTGATGGCTTGGCCGAATGTTGGGGCATTTCTGTTATTCATTGTCCCTATTGTCATGGCTATGAAGTCCGATATGAAAAAACCGGCGTCCTGGGCAATGGAGAAATGGCCTTCGACTTTACAAGCCTCATTTTTAACTGGACAAAAGAGTTAACCTTGTTCACAAATGGAATTGCAATGTTTACCGCCTTGCAAAGGAAGAAACTTCAACAGCACCAGATTAATATAGTTGAAAAGGAAATTGAACGGCTGGAACATAATAATGGATATATCCGGAATATCGTTTTCAAAGACGGGTCCAAAGCATTCGTCAAAGCTATATATGCCCCGGTTCCTTTTGAGCAACATTGTAAAATCCCCGAATCCCTGGGATGCGAATTAATTGAAGAAGGATACATAAAAATTAATGCCTTTCAGGAAACTTCAGTTAAGGGCGTTTATGCTATAGGCGACAATGCTGCCAGGATGCGTACAGTAGCCAATGCTGTGGCAATGGGCACGACCGCTGGTATGACACTCAGCAAGGAAATGATTTTAGAAGAATTTTAATTTAATAACCAACAACTATCGGCCTGGAAAGTAGCCACGTATATTATACAACATCTCTTTACTTACTTTTGAGTTTCTCTCCGGCTATCATTATTAAATTCATCATCACTCTTCAAGCATGGAACAGGAGCACAGTACAGTTTGGCATTTTCCAATTATGATTTTTGCCTCTCTTATTTTATTCTATGTGGTTATTCTGGCAGTTTTGCGAAAACAGGAATTCAAACAAAAGCTTCGATCCATTTTTTTACTTTCCCTATACTGTGTGGTTGCAGGTATGTTATTCGGAAAGTATGGCGCAAATTGGGGTTTGAAATGGTGGATATATTACCCAGTACCCATGTTAATGAATGTTTTCCTGCCCCCGGTAATTTTAAAAATGAACACAAAAAAGACTATTACTTATTTGGTTTTGAGTTTTCTTTCTGCACCTTTCATTCATATATTTTTCTCTTTCTTTTTCAATTGGACAGAATATATGCCCTTTTGGAAAATACCCTTTATAGGGAATTAGCCTAAAGGGGCATCTGTCAGCATTTGTTTTGGCAACAGAATATGGAAGAAATTATACTCACTCTTTTTGCAGGACGAGACAATCTTTATCAATGGCTGAAGTTGGTTTTGGATCCTGGTTTTTCAAAAGACTATTTTTATTGCAGAACTTAAAAGACCCTCTTTTAAGTTCACAGATTTTCCTCAACAAATTGCCGGCAATAATCTTTGATCATTTGTCTTGTGTTGCGAAATGATTGTTTTATTTCTTCCTCAGTTCCTGTTGCCTTAGCCGGGTCAGGAAAATCGCGATGAAACTTTTTTGCATTGGATGGAAAGAAAGGGCATCGTTCCCTTGCATTATCACAAACCGTAATCACAAAATCAAAATCTATATCCCGGTACTCATTCATATTATTGGAGGTATGGCCGGAGATATCAATGCCATCTTCTTTCATGGTGGCAATGGCTTTTGGGTTTACTCCATGGGTTTCCACACCGGCGCTGAAAATTTCGGCTTTACCCTTTGCAAATTGTTTTAAATAGCCTTCGGCTATCTGGCTGCGGCAACTGTTGCCGGTACATAATACCAAAATCTTTTTCATTATTATAATACTTTTGAGGATTCCCTGGTGTTTTTTCCTTTGCGTTTTGTCAGGTCATCGCCCAAATCATCTCTTGCTTGTTCCGCATACTTTAAAATCTGTTCTACAATTTCAGGGTAGTGCTTTTGCACATCATATACGGTTCCGGGATCATGACGCAGATCGTATAATGCCATGGGTACATCGGCTATAGGTGTGGGCCCTGGTGTGCCATCCTTACCGGGGCTTCCCTGGGTATATGCCTGAGATTGATGCGGCAATACCAGTTCCCAATATTTATACCGGATCAGTTTTAAATTGTTGAGATCATAATAAACATAAAATACTTCCCGCGGTGTGTTTTTTGATTTGCCTGTGAGCAGCGGTAAAAAATTCAGACCATCAATTTTTTCTTTTGGCAGGGCGGAATTTGTTGCTGCCATGATGGTGGGCAAAAGATCCATCTGTGTCAGCAGTTGATTGCAAATAGACCCTGCTGCCACTTTACCCGGCCAGCGGATATAACAGGGAATTCGGGTGCCACCATCCCAGGCCGTTCCTTTCCCTTCTCTCAATCCGCCGGATGAACCGGCATGGTTACCGAAGTTTAACCACGGGCCATTATCGCTGGTAACGATCAGCAATGTATTTTTAGAAAGGCCTGTTTTATCTAATAAATCAATCACTCTTCCAACTGACCAGTCAATTTCGCTAATAATATCTCCCAACAAATCAGAACCCGATTTGCCCTTGAATTTATCGGAAACAGCAATAGGAACGTGTGGCATAGGATGGGCCAGGTATAAAAAGAATGGACGGCTTTTATTTTTTGTAATAAAATCTTCAGCCTTTTCGGTAAGTGTTGTTGTTATTGTTGCTTGTTGTTCCATTGTAGAGATCGTCAGCACCTGCTTATCTCCTTCATATACGGGAAGGGGAGGGAACTTCATCCGCCAATTGCCGGTATCTTGTATGGGATGACCTTCATAATTAACGGGCCACATATCGTTTGAATAGGGAATACCATAGTAGCTGTCGAATCCATAATGCAGCGGAAGAAATGGAGGCTTACTTCCCAGGTGCCATTTGCCCAGCATGCCGGTAGTATATCCGGATTTTTTTAAAAGACTGGCGATTGTTTCTTCAGCGGGGTTTAATGCTTTTGTGCTCCATGGCATTAAAGCACCTCCGCTTAACCCGATCCGGTTGGGATAACATCCGGTAAGCAATGCGGCTCTTGATGGACTGCACACAGCCTGTGCTGAATAAAAATGAGTGAACCGCATGCCTTCCCTGGCCAGGCGGTTAAAATTTGGCGTGCTGTATCCTGTTGCGCCATATGGTTCTGTATCCCCATAACCCATATCATCCATATTAATGATAATGATATTGGGTTTGTTTAAATCCTTTTTTGTTGTCTGTGCATGGATAACTCCTGCAACGATGAACACAAACAAAAAGAAAAATGTTTTTCTCATAATGAAAAATGATTTAATTCCTTCCATCATTTTTTATGGGTTGGACATGAGCAGAAGAAGGATGGACAATAAAAGAAATGGCCAGTCTAATATTTAAAAGTATCAAAAGAAACAATTTATTTATTTGCGAACAAGGTAAAACATTCTTCTCAAACAGGTATAATGCATTGCTATAACAAATCGGATGCTGAATTTATTCGGTTCAGGTATTTCATGACGTCAGTTTCTCAAAGAGAATAACATTGACAAGCGTCCTAAAACTGGATAGCTAAAGAACAAAATAGATTGTTCCCATAAATTTAAGCAAACACATGATGAACACCAGTACGGCACGGGAATAAAAGTTCATTCAATTACATACCAGGTATAACTTTCAGGTGGTATGGTGAAATTCAAATCAATTTCATACTCCCTGTTCAATGTTTTTATTTTTTTCTGATTTTCTTTTTCGCCTATTTTAACATCCCGGACCAGCCCGGTATAATAAAGCGGGATTTTTATAGTACGTGTAATTTTTTCTTTCAAGGGGTTGTATAACATCAGCAGTCCTTTTGTTTTTAGTGCCGGGTTTACATGCAGTATGCCATCCCAATCTCTTCCATCGGCTCTTCGTAAATGAATAATATCCGAATTAAGAATATCCCGGTATTTTTTATACCAGTTAATTACTTTGATCACAGTTTGTTTGGTTGCTTCCGTATCATATAATCTCGGTCCGCGGTAACAAGCCTGCACACCGGCACCATAATATTGCATCATCAATTGTTCATAATCTTTCAGGTGTTCACTTAAGGGTTCGAGAACCGCTTCGGGACCGCCGCCCTGGTATCTGGTCAGCGGAACAAATCCCCAGCTCATCGAAGGTGTTTTTTCCCAGGTGCCATCAAAAATATTCTGGCGGTTCAGGATCATCTGGTTTTCCCTTGGCAAAGAAAAATTCACTTCGCGGTAACCGATGGCGATCTTATGTGTACCATCTAAAAAATACCAGTCCGGCGCATTGATATACACACCTTTTTCATTTAACCATTGATATAATTCTTTTTGCATTTCCATTTGCCGCCATTGTGAATCATCAAGTCCTTTATGACCCGGATGTGAAGTTGATGCACACACATCACCCGGATATGGTCCGTCATTTTCCCAGATATCAAAACCGGTTTGTGTAAAAAAGTATTTTATTTTATCACGGTAAGCCAGTCCCCATTTACTGCCAAAGCAGGGAGCATTGCCAAAAAAAGCACCGCCGGGTTTACCCGTTGCCGGGTTGATCACATCATCCTCATCACTGATGCGCCTTGAACTGAATAAGGAATATCCGCCGATCTTAATTCCTTTACTATGTGCATAGCCTGCATTTTTTTTCCAGCGCTCAATATTTTTTGCAGAACTATCTTCCATATTGATATGGCTGCCGAAACTTAATATCAGTGCTTCATATCCGGTAGCTGCGCATTGGTCAATAGCATTTTTTACTTCATCATCATTTTTACTGACCAGGTGCATAAAAATAGGGTTGGCCGTAGTCCATGGCGCAATGGTACTATACATTTTGCGGATAGCAAGTCCCCTTCTTTCGCGGTCATAACTATCCATCAACAATTCAAAACTGCGAACGGAAGTAAACAATTCACCCGGCTGCAATTCAATACCTGGTGCTTTATCAGGATATACTTCCAGGATGCAGGGCGTTTCATAATAATAATTGACCTGCGAAGTATAAGTAGAATCTGTTTTCCAATGCAGTGTCTGGTCACTGATATCATAGCGCATGGCATTATTGAATGCATAGTTGGTTTCAATATAAATACCCTGTTGCTTTTTCATGATCTCCGGTTTGCCTACCACAGCGCTTTCTTCTTCCACTACAGCCAGTACTTCATTTTTTACACGGTCTATTTTAAACGAGTTGGTTCCTTTATTTTCTATATTGATCCATTTGGTAATTAGTGGCAGGCCGTTATATAATTCATAATTCACTTTCACAATTAAATCTTTCAAATGAGGTGCGGAATGTTTATAAAAGAAACTTAAAACTTTTCCGTCCGGATGCTTTGTGTTGGAAGCCCACCAGGCTGCAGTTTTACCAGTAGGCGTTTTTGATGACCAATTTATAAAAGGCGTTAGTTCATTGATCTCGTAACGTTCAAATTGAAAATCATTTTTGTCATGGGTAAATGTATCCAGCCACCCAGGTAATAAATAAGCCTTTTCTTTTTGTCCATACAGTCCGCCTACATTATATATCTTACCATCAATGGTAATGACAGCCTCCGGCATAACAGCCCTTATCAACTGTTGTCCTGTGTTCATGTTTTTATAATCAGTGCAAACAACATTGGGCGACATCCGGAAAGTTCTTTTTACCAAACCATTGTATAAGATAATATCCTTCTTATCGGGACTTAAATAAACACCGGCTTTTTGAGTGACCGGTTTGATTAACCAGTCACTTGTTTCTATACTTAACGTTGAGGGCAGGGGCCCGGCATTTAATTGGGTATTTCCTTTAAATGAAAGTATAAATGCTATAACCACAAATCCATATCGTATCATCTGGCTGAAATTTTAATTACAAATAAGTAAGAACATTAACCGGAGAAAATCCTAAAGACCATCCGGCTGTTTATATAGTTTACTATTCACTTTATTCAGAGAGTCAACAGGAAGTTTAATGATCTTTCTGTCGTAAGTCATTAACCCGTTTACCTCACCTTCTACATCAGATACCTGGGTATAGATAGCGGACGATAATCCCCTGGGTATGTAGTTTTCCAGCAATTGAACAAAGTTGGAGTATTGTATTAATAATGAATCTGCACTTTTAAAACTCTGGTAACCCCAATTTGCTTTGCTTTGCCAGGTATGACCTTCAATGGGTAATCCCAATCCACCATATTCCCCCAGCACCATGGCTTGTTTTTTACCAAACAGATCAGCTCTTTGCATAACAGGAGACGGATAATGATGGTAATCGTGTATATCTCCTGCAAGAAAGAAATTTCCACCGCTGGCACTGTTTACCAACCGGGTGGTATCATACTTCTTAACCCAATTAGTTATTTCATTTGTTTTAAACTGACCCCAGGCTTCATTAAAGGGTACCCAAACAACAATGCAAGGAAAGAAACGGGTAGCGTTTAATATGGCTTGTAATTCTGTTTTGTAAATTTTTTCAGATTCCGCTGTACGAATTTTATCGATCGGTTCTAAAGAAGGATTGGTGATCCATTGATCTCCTTTCTCCATATCACCACTGGGCATATCCTGCCATACAAGCATTCCGATTTTGTCGCAGTGATAATACCAGCGGGCCGGTTCTACTTTTACATGCTTACGAAGCATATTAAAACCCATGGCTTTCGATTGAATAATGTCGAATTGCAATGCTTCATCTGTAGCTGCCGTGTAAAGGCCATCAGGCCACCAACCCTGGTCAAGCATACCAAACTGGAATAAAAATTCATTATTAAACATTAATCGTTGTATCCCATTCTTATCCGGCCCCATGGAAATTTTGCGCATGGCAAAATAACTTGTTACCTCATCAATTACCTGCCCGTTCCGTAACAGTTGTATTTTCAAATCATACAAAAATGGATTTGCGGGTGACCAAAGTTTGACGTCGTTTAATTTTAAATGAGCCGTGTTACCCGCCGGCATGATTTTATCAGCAATCGTTTTTCCATTATCGTTTATTACTATTTTAACCTGGTCTCCTTGTTTTGCATTGAGAACGGATGCCTGTATCCGGATATCTTTTTTATCAATATCCGGGGTGTTCAAAATGGATTCAACATGTGAAGCAGGTACTGGTTCTATCCACACTGTTTGCCAGATACCGGTAACAGCCGTGTACCAGATTCCATTAGGATTTTTCACCTGCTTTCCCCGGGGTTGCGGGCCGTCATCAGATGGGTCCCATACCCTGACAACCAATTCTTGTTGTCCTTTTAATAAATATTCGGAGATGTCGAAATAAAAAGGATCGTAACCGCCTCTATGGGTATTTATTTCTTTCCCATTAATATAAACCGTGGCCTGCCAGTCAACGGCTCCAAAATGTAACAGGAAATTTTTATTCTTAATGCCTTTAGGGATAGTAAATTTTGTTCTGTACCAGAGATAATTTTCTTTTCCCACTTCTTTGTTTACTCCGGACAGAGCAGCCTCCACAGCGTAAGGAACCAGGATTTTCCCATCATAATGGGTGGGCATACTTTCTGATATAGGTTTAATTGCATAATCCCAAAGCCCGTTCAGGTTGATCCAGTTTGTTCTTTGCATTTGAGGCCTGGGATAATCCGGCAATGGATGTTTTGCATCAATTGAAGCAGCCCAGCTAGTAGTGATTTTATCTCCGGCAATTTTCCATGGGGTTTGAGAAAAAACATTTTGAAAAAAAAGGAAACCGGCGATGAAGATAAAAACGGGTGCTTGTTTATTAAAAGTTGTCATCTTATTCAGTATAATATTTAAAAAATAATACAAATGTTCAGGATATTTCATTAGCTGGTTAACGGTTTATTTTATTGCAACAGGTTGGGCTTCCAGCTTTTTTTTGGCGGGATTATATGACTGGCAGGAAAGAAAAATAATTTGGTTAAAATGACATGTAAGAATTGATATCAACTTTTTCATACAGGAAATGATTATCTGGCAAAATAATTTGAATCTTGAAAATTACCTGATTATCGGGAAAGAAAGAAAATGCTTTTCCTTTGATTTTACCTGTTTCTGATTATTTATTACCAACACTCATTATTATGCGGGAATCAATTGCCATCTTTAAATTCAATAAAAAACCACGACTGCATGGCCGTGGTTTTCTTTTTCACCAGTTTTGATTATTGTTTCACAAACTGTATCCATTTATTAATGGTATTTCCTTTTATACTCAGGTAATAAACTCCGGTTGCCATTGGGTTTACATCAATGGATATATTATTGCTGCCGGTGGCTATTTGTTTTGCCTGCTGGTAAATGATCTTTGCCGGTGGCATCTATGATCTGCCATTTTACATGATCCTGTTCTGCTGTATTGATAGAAAGATTCAGGATATTATTAACAGGATTAGGATAAATCCGTACGATCGTATTTTCATTAGCAGGCGAAAGGGTGACGACCTTTGAATAAACAAATTGCCTGTCGATATCGTATTGCTTTAAGCGGTACCAAACTGTTTTAGCTCCTGTATTATTAATAGCCGGATCTGTAAAACGATAATCATGAATACCTGGCCTGTTAGCTGCAGCCACTTTGCCGATTGATTTGTATGAATTACCATCCAAACTTCTTTCTACTATAAATTCCATAGTATTTAATTCATATTCTGTTTTCCAGTTAAGTAAGGCATCATTGTTTTGAAGCCTGCCGGAAAATTCCAGTAAGGTTAATGGTAGGACTGCGCTGGCTTTGTTTGCAAAATAGAAAGTTGAAAATTTTCCTATAGTAGCAGAAAGAACATAATCAGATTCCCATTTAGCTCCTGTGGTAATAACAGAACTTGCCCTGTTGATTATATTATTCCCGCATTCATCGTCATTTTTAAAAATGCCCAAGTCACTGATAGAATTGATGCCAGAAGCTGAGCCTGTAGAATTGGTTGCATTTTTTATTGTATTGAATTCCTCACCCCGGATATAGAGGCGAATGTCTACAGGAGTGGTAGGCTGGAACTGCGGAGTGATGGTGATGTTCCTGTCCAAATATAATCGCCTTGTACCATCCTCACGCAAGGGATTGTTATTTACAAACAGGGATGTATTGATAATACCCAGGTTATTGCCATTGGCTTTTATTTCGGCAATAGCGAAACCATTATCATCAAAGATGGGCACCCAATTGTTATCTGTGTTATCTGCAACAACAGGAGAGTAGGTAACACAACTATTGGGAACACCACGGGCAGCCAAAGCCGGTACCAGGGTCAGGCTGTTTTTACTTCCGGGATTTCTTCCATTGAGACCAGCAAATTCAGATTTTTTGGAATAAACATTGGTAACAGGATCCCATTCAAAAATGACACCGGCATTATTTACTCCGTCAACTGAAGTCATTCCATATAGTTTCCCATTATTCAGAACCAGTGTTCCATAAGGCTTACTGCCTGAGACCAGATCAAAATTATATTTACTTTTAAACGTATTATCAATATGATCCCATTCAAAAATAATTCCCTCGTTATTACTGCCACCTGCACTGGTGACACCATAAAACACCCCTTCATAGAGAACTAAATTTCCATAAGGATGTGCGCCATTCGTACCATCAAAATCATGTTTCTTTATAAATGCTTTGGTTAAAATATTCCATTCAAAAATGACTCCTTTATTATGGAGTCCTCCTGAAGAAGTCATGCCATACAATTTTCCGTTACTTTCTACCAGGCCCCCTTGCGGATTGGAACCATCAATGCCAGAATTATTTAAGGTGTATAAGTTTGTAAAAAGATTGGTGGCAGGATCCCATTCAAAAATTCCTCCTGACTTATACAAACCATAAATCTTTCCACCCGTTGAAACAAGATTTCCTGTAGGCTGCGATCCTACCTGGAAGGATGCTTTTTGATTATATGTACTAGTTGTGGCATCCCATTCAAAAATAGCCTGGTGAAAAGCAGGACCGGCTGACGGATAAAAGGTCATTGCATAAAATTTGCCTTTGCAATAAACCAGGTTTCCGATGGGTTTGCGCCCATTGGCGGGATCGGGACTAAGTTCATGATGCTTCTTAAATTTATTTGCAGCATAATCCCACTCAAAAATAACACCTGTACCGTCCTTGCCACCTGAAGCAGTGATGCCGTATAAATTTCCTTCCTGGTAAACGAGACTATTAGGTGAAGCTCCGTTGCCGGGATGATTAAAATTAATTTTTCTTGTGTAGGTACCAGTACCAGCCGGATCATATTCAAATATGACCCCGTTTTCACTGCTACCTCCATAAGATGTCATCCCATAAATTTTATCACCGCCAAGAACCAGGCTACCGCTTGGATTGGCACCATTATATGATTCGTCACTGTCAGCATTGTTTTCATAAATATATTTCCTGGTGTAACTATTGGTAACCGGGTTCCATTCAAACAAATATCCACGACTGAATTTTCCACCGCCCCTGTTATATACCATTCCGTAAAATTTACCATCCTTAAGTAACAGGTTGCCATAAGCATTTTCACTATTATCTCCTAAATCCATTCTTTTTAAATAAGTATTCGTGGCAGGGTCCCATTCAAAGATGACGCCTGAACCTGCATCAGAAGCACCTTTACTGGTCATACCATAAAATTTATCATTTGCTATCACCAGGCTGCCATAGGGCGTATCGCCTTGCCTGAAACCCGAACTGAATTCATATTTTACCGCAAAATTATTGGTTGCAGCATCCCATTCAAAAATCACTCCTCTTCCGATGACACCTCCCCCTGTACTTGTCATGCCATAAAATTTTCCATTGTACACTACAAGGTCGCCGTAAGGATTACTTCCATTCAACCCATCAAAATCAGCTTCTTTGTAAAAGCATTCGTAGCAGGATCCCATTCAAAAATAACACCCATGTTATTTGCTCCACCCGAGTGAGTCATGCCATAAAATTTACCTCCATTCAATACAAGACTTCCATAGGGATTCCCTCCATTGATGCCATCCAAATCGTATTTTTTTGTGTAAATATTGGTGGCCGGATCCCATTCAAAAATGACACCCATATCATGAGCGCCACCAAAATTTGTCATGCCATAAAATTTGGCATTCAATAAAACAAGGCTTCCATAAGGATCGTTCCCGGTGGCCGTTTCAAAATCATATTTTTTTGTGTATGTATTCGTGAGAGGATCCCATTCAAAAATGACGCCCAGGTAATTGGCTCCTCCTGAAGAAGCCATTGAATAAAATTTCCCGTTATAAGCCGTCAGGTGATTATACATCGGGTTAGCCCCGACGTTGGTCAGGCAAAAGAATACATCGATTTTAAATTTTTTCCTTCACCGTCTGCCCTGAAGAGTAGTGCCGGATTTCATCAGTGCCTCCTTGTGATGTAGCGCCCCATATCTGGTAAATACCCTGGGCAGAAAGCTGCAGAATAAAAATAATAAGGATAAAAGAAGTAGCGAATGAGGAGTAAAAAATTTTCTTCATAACAAAGGTTAATGGTTGTAGTAACTTTTAAACTTTAAAAAAAATAGTTTGATTTGAATGAGCGATTCCCGTTAATCCTTTGGAGTTTCATCTCTTCATTTCAAAAAACAATAATCCTTTAAAAAACTTTAAAAGCTTTAACCACGTGGTTTAAAATAAATGTTCAGATTTTTTTTGGTTTACAGCAGGAGAATGAAATTGAGCTTTTCGGTTGGGATTGGAGCTGAATAAGAAATTGAAAATACCACAATATTAAGCTCCGGCAAAAAGAATAATCCGGTTAATTAAAAATGGCTATATCAACAAAATTTACCATATTAAAACCATGAATTCTCTAAAGGTGTCATTTATTCCGGAAATTCAAAAAAAACTAAATACCTACATTTGCCGCACAAAACACTACTTATGGATTACCGGATAGAAAAAGACACCATGGGCGAAGTGAAAGTGCCTGCTAAAGCATATTATGGTGCACAAACCCAGCGCAGCATCGATAATTTCAAGATTGCTCAGGATATTAATAAAATGCCGAAAGAGATCATCCGGGCATTTGCTTACCTGAAAAAAGCAGCAGCAATTACCAACCAGGAAGCGGGAGTATTGCCGAAGAATAAATCAGTAATAATTGGTAAAGTGTGTGATGAAATATTAAAAGGAAAATTAGATGATTATTTTCCGTTGGTTGTATGGCAAACCGGTAGTGGTACGCAAAGCAATATGAATGTAAATGAAGTGGTGGCTTATCGCGGACATGTACTGAAGGGTGGTAAACTAACCGATAAAGAAAAATTCCTGCATCCAAATGATGATGTAAATAAATCGCAGTCATCTAATGATACTTTTCCCACGGCAATGCATATTGCTGCCTATAAAATTCTTATAGAAACAACCATACCCGGTATTAGAAAATTACGAGATACCCTGGCTAAGAAAAGTAAGCAGTATATGAAAGTGGTGAAGATTGGCCGCACCCATTTTATGGATGCCACTCCACTTACTGTAGGACAGGAATTCAGCGGCTATGTTTCACAGCTTGATCATGGATTAAAAGCATTAAAAAATACATTACCACATTTAAGTGAACTGGCACTTGGGGGAACAGCGGTTGGTACAGGTATCAATACGCCACCCAATTATGCATGTGAAAGTGGCAAAACATATTGCTAAATTAACGGGATTGCCTTTTGTAACGGCTGAAAATAAATTTGAAGCATTGGCGGCACATGATGCTATTGTGGAAGCACATGGTGCTCTTAAAATGGTGGCCGTTAGTTTGATGAAGATTGCAAATGATATCCGCATTCTTTCATCGGGTCCAAGAAGTGGTATTGGTGAATTGTTTATTCCGGATAATGAACCCGGATCTTCTATCATGCCGGGAAAAGTAAATCCAACACAATGTGAAGCGCTAACGATGATTGCTGCACAGGTGATGGGTAATGATGTTGCTATCAGTATTGGGGGAAGCAACGGACATTTTGAATTGAATGTGTTTAAACCGGTAATGATCTATAACTTTCTCCACAGCGCCAGGCTGATTGGTGATGGTTGTGTAAGCTTTAATGATAAATGTGCAGTGGGCATTGAACCAATTAAAGATAATATTAAAAAGCATGTTGATAATTCGCTGATGCTGGTTACTGCTTTAAATACAAAAATTGGTTACTATAAAGCAGCAGAAATTGCGCAAAAAGCACATAAGGAAGGCACCACGCTTAAAGAAATGGCAGTCCGTTTAGGTTACCTGACTGCAAAGGAATTTGATGAATGGGTAATACCAGCCAATATGGTAGGAAAATTAACCTGATAACGGATTAAACAGGACTATAATTTTGATCAGGTTCCGCCTGTCCGCAAAGGAAATAGTAAAATCACTAACGTAAAAAGAGAAGAATTGATCGTTCTTCTCTTTTTGTATATACGTATGCTTGTAAACGGACTCATACCTGAGTATCTTACTAGTTGATTTTTTATTTTCCTAAGCACAAATCCAATCCTATGAAAAGTAATCAAAAACCTTCTTACCATTCTTCTCCATATCCATTGAAAGCACTGGAAGAAGAAGCAAATAAAGCAGAGGGTCCGCAGGCTTCTCAATTGAAAGCCTTGCTTTCAGAGAAATCGAAAACAACAGGACGTAGCCGGGTTTACTCCATGACCAATCCTTATAAATCCAAATCTACGGGAACTCCTCCGCGGAGGAAGAAACCAAAGAATTCAGAGCCGGATGGAAAAGACTGGTTTAGTAATTATGAATAAAAAGAAATCCAATAGATAAAAGCAGCGGCATCATTGAGGTCGCTGTTTTTTTTACAGCACCTGCATTTTATCGCTTATTTCAGAACTGGTTTCAACGGTAGAATGTTTTTCATTATCCGGATGCTTTTTGAAGAACCGTTTTTGAAAAACGAAAAGTGTAATAACACCAAAAGAAATGGATGCATCGGCTATGTTGAATATCGGGCTGAAGAATTCAAAATCATCTCCACCTACAAAAGGAAACCAGCCGGGATAAGTAGTTTTTATAATGGGGAAATAAAGCATGTCCACCACTCTTCCATGAAGAAAGCCGGCGTAGCCTTGCGTTGGGAACATCCTGGCCACAGAAGAATAGGTTGTTTCCTCAAAAATCATCCCATAGAACATACTGTCAATCAGGTTACCCAGGGCCCCGGCATAAATGAGCGAAGCACAAATAATAAATCCTGTGTTGTACTTCTGTTTAATGATCTTAACCAAATACCAGGTACCAAAGATAACAGCGCCCAACCGGAACAGGGTAAGAACCATCTTGCCCCATTCACCTCCAAATTCCCATCCCCAGGCCATGCCTTTATTTTCAATAAAATAAAGTTTGAACCAGTGTATACCTAAAACATCTTTTACATGGCCAAAAGGAAAACTCGTTTTGATCCAAATCTTCAAAGCCTGGTCAGCTATGATGATTAGGGCAATAATAAGAAAAGTGGATCTCAGCTTCACTATCAGTATTTTTTTTGATCAGCAAATATAGGACTTTAGGTTTCTGAAGCTTTGTGTATTGAAGATTATAAAGAAACAAGGTCTGCCCATATTGAAATACCAAAGATTATTAAGAGACGTTGGTATAAAATTTAACAATTTTTATTCTTCAAAATATACTCTTTTGACCCGCTGTGAAATGCTTGTCATCATTTCATATGGTATGGTGCCGGCCCATTCTGCCAGTTGCTGAATAGGAAGTTCTTTTCCAAAAACAATCACTTCGTCTCCTTCATGTAAATTCTCCATACCTGTTACATCAAGCATGGTCATATCCATACAAATACTTCCGATAACAGGAACCAACTTTCCTGCTTCTCCTGATAATTTTCCGGGGATCCACATTTTTCCAATGCCCTTACCCAACTTCCTGGAATATCCATCTGCATAGCCAATACGGACCGTAGCAATTACACTGTCACGGCTTACGACACTTTTACGATTATACCCAACTGATTCACCTTTTTTAAGATGCTTTAATTGTGCAATTGTTGTTTTTAATATGGCCACCGGCTGAAGTAAAGATTGATGTGTTTTTGCACTGTCTACCCCAAACATACCGATCCCTAATCTTACCATATCTGACTGCAAATATGGAAGGCGGAAAATAGCAGCTGAATTTGCAATATGTTCAAAAAATGTATAACCCAACTTTTCCTTTATCACCGCAACGGCATTTCTGAAAAGATCATATTGTTGCTTTGTATAGTCATCCTGCTCCGGATCTTCACTGGCTGCCAGGTGAGTAAAGACAGTTTGTATTTTTAACAGGGAAGATCTTTGCAAATGGGCTGCCAGGGCATTTATTTCATTAAAAGGAAACCCCAGGCGGTTCATACCAGTCTCCATTTCTATATGTACGGGATAATGATGCAATCCTTCACCTGATAGAAAAGATTCAAAAGCATGCAGCATATAGAATGAGTAAATATCCGGTTCAAGGTTGTATTCAACAATAGCTTCAAAAGCAGATTCTTCAGGATTCATTACCATGATGGGAAGTGTAATGCCGGCTTTTCTTAATTCTATCCCTTCATCTGTATAGGCCACACCCAGGTAATCTAATTTATGGTATTGTAAAATACCTGCAATTTCTGCGCCTCCGCTTCCATAGGCAAAGGCTTTTACCATGGCCATCATCCTGGTGGACGGTTGGAGTTGCTTTTGATAAATTTTTACATTATGAATAAGGGCATTCAGGTTTATTTCCAAAATAGTTTGATGTGCTTTCTGTTCCAGCAACTGAACGATGCGTTCGAAACCAAAAACTCTTGCCCCTTTTATTAAGATTAATTCTTCATGAAACTGCGTAGATCTGAATTGCTGAAGATAGCTTTCAGTGTCGGAATGTAATTCTATTAGAAGGCTATTTTCACTCCTGGTTAAAGGAAGGAGTATTTTTGAAATCTTTTCTCCAATACCGATTACCCGTGACACCAGGTGTTTTTTAAATCTTTCAAGTATATAAGGATAAAGTGTTTCATCCTTCCTGGAAGTTTGCAATACATCAGAAAGAATAACAGTTTTCTTCGAATACCCACTTTGCTGATCGAGGAAATTCAAGGCTATTTCCAATGAATTGATATCAGCACTGTAACTGTCATTGATGAGCATGCAGTAATTAATACCTTTCTTCAGTTCCAGCCGCATATTGACTGGCTGAAGTTGTTCCATCTTTTTTGTTATCCATTCATGCTTATATCCAAAGTGCAGTAAAACAGAATAGCAAATGATGGCATTTTCAACCGATGCATCATCAGTAAATGGAATAATGATATCTTTTTCTGCAGACCCGGGGCAAACAGTGATAATACGTTTTCTTTTCCTTTTTCTCAATATGTTTTACCAGCAGATCATTACCTGGCGAAAAACCCCAGGTTAAAATTTCTGGTTTATTTTCCAGTGCATCAATTAATTTTTTTTGTCCTTTCAAATCACTTTCCCTTGCTATCAAGCACCTGGCAATGGTTAAACAATTTTAGTTTTTCTGATAATTTTTGAACGGGGTCTGAAAATCCTTCGCTATGAGCTTCGCCGATATTAGTCAATACACCTATTGCAGGTTGTATGATCTCTTCAAGTGTTTCCATTTCTCCGGGTTTGGAAATACCGGCTTCAAAAATGCCCAGGCTATGCTGTTCATTCATCTGCCACACGCTGAGCGGGACACCTATTTGAGAGTTGTAGCTTTTTGGATTGCGAACAATGTTATATTCTTCGTGCAAAAGCTGGTAAAGCCATTCCTTAACGATTGTTTTCCCATTACTGCCGGTAATTCCAATAACGGGAAAATTAAAATGACTACGATGATCTTTTGCCAGCAACTGTAAGGCGTTCAGTGTATCACTGACTTTAATAAAAACAGCTTCCGGAAAAAGCAGAAGATCAGGAACCTCGCTTACAACGAAACCCCGTACTCCTTTTTTGTACAATTCAGGAATAAACTGGTGACCATCTCTTCTTATACCAGTCAATGCAAAAAATAATGAATTGGCTGGTGAATATACTTTGCGGCTATCCAGCAACAGATGCTCAATAGTGATGTCACAGTTGATTCCAGGGGAACCTATAATATCAGCGATATGAGCAATGAATATTTCAATGATGATTTTATTAATCAGATGGCGGACCGCTAACACTTTCATCCGTTATGTCGGGAGGCAGTCCTTGCTTTGTCATGAAAATAGAATAAAAAATAGAACCGGTGATGCAGAGCATGATCACTCCTAAAGAAATAAAAACCTGAATTGTTTTATCGATCCACTGGTTGATCCAATGCTCTCCAAGCATTTTTAAGCCGATAAATACCAAGTACAATAGCAATGCCCTGCGGCAGGTAATCAAACTTGCTCACGGCTCCCCGAAGCAAAAAGAAAAGCGATCGTAAACCCAGCACAGCAAATATATTGGAAGTATATATTACCATTTTATCTCTTGAAATTCCCATCACGGCAGGAATTGAATCCAAAGCAAATACCAGGTCAATAGCTGCAAGCATAATAACCACCACAAATAGACTGGTATAAACTTTCTTTCCATTTTCCCTGATGATAAACCTTCCATCACCATCATGCGGCACCAGGGGAAGCCATTTTTTTAGCCATTTATATACTTTACTTTGGTGCGGATCAAATTCTTCTTCCTCATTAGTGGTAAACATTTTATAACCGGTGTAAACAAGGAATACACCAAAAACATATAATATCCAGTGAAACCTGTCTACCAGTGCCACCCCTACGGTAATAAAAATGATGCGAAATATAATTGCCATTAAAATGCCGAGCAATAATACCCGGCCATAATTCTTTTCTTTTACTGCAAAAGAGGAAAAGATAAGGATGAAAACAAAAATATTATCTATGCTGAGGCTCCATTCCATCAGGTAGGCACTCAGGTATTCCAGCGCAATGGTCTCTCCATTTTCTATCCACATAAAAATAAAAAATGCAAGAGCCAGGCCTACCCAGAAAAAAGTTTGATAAAGCGCTTGCCTGATGGTAACTTTTTTGCCCTTCTTACTTAAAAGGCCTAAATCAAAAACCAGCGCAAGCACCAAAATAGCTCCGAAGACGAGATAAGAGAATTGATCTGTTGACATATACCGGTTGAATAAAACTTAAACTACAAAGATAGCAAGGGAGAGGCAGGGAAAGGGATTAATGTAATTAACCAGGCTGGTTTGATTTTTTTCAATCAATTTAAAGTCGGTTTATTTGCTTGCATATTTTCTTTTCCGTATCGCCTGGTACACAAATCCTGAAATGATAACAAGCAAAACCGGTAAAGCGATATTAATTAACTGCCAGAAGGTTTTGTTTTCCTGTACCTTTTTTGTGTCAAGCAAGCGGAGAACAATATCCTTGTTTCGTGTTTCACTGATGGCCGGGTTGTTCACCAGGTACTCTATACAGTTAAGAAGAAATTCTCGGTTAGCAAACTGGTATTCATATTGCGATCCGGAAGTAAACAGATTGACTCCCAGGGGCAGGGGTCCGTCTCTTGTTGAAACATCATTGAGTACCATATCTCCATCAGCAACAATAATCATTTTATTTTTGGGCGATGATTCTCTGAAATTCATTCCCGCTCCGGCTAACAAATCTTTTTGTGTTTGGGAAATCCGGTTTCGGTAAAGAGATGTAAACTGCCCTTCAAGCAAAATAGCTACAGGAATATCAGCTTGCTTAAATTTTGCATCTTCAGCTACATTCCGGTTTTCATTCAGGCTTATCAGGGCAGGAGTGCTGATAACACGGGAATTGGCAGAAGATGAAAGCAGGACAGTTTTTCCTATTCCCGGTGTATTGATAGTATCGATAGAATTTACGAAACGGCCGGCAACAAGTCCCAGGTTTTTATTGATTGTGTGAGTGGATTTACCTTCAAACAAAGGATAATAATTCCAATGCAAAAATTCAAACTGAGGATTTTCCTGAGAGCCACCTACTGCAAATGGTAAAAAATCGCATTGCAGATCCATGACCAGGGATGGATTGATACGAACCCCATACCGGAATAACAGGTCTGTGAGATTTAAGTTTCTGTCATAGGCTATTATTTCGGGCTTATATCTTAAGCTGTCCTGTTCCGCTATAAGGTCATCAACAAAGAAAAGCAACTTGCCACCTCCCATCACATACTGGTCTAATTTCAATTTTTCATCCTCAGAAAATGGTAAGGTGGGTTTTACTACTAATAAAATTTTAAACGTATCGGGATTAACGGGCTGTTCATTTATGTTTAATAATGCCAGCCTGTATTCAGACTCCAGGGCTTGTTGCATTCCATAGGTTCTTGCATCTGTTGGCTCACCATTGCCAAAGGAATAAGCAATGAGTGGTTTGCCCGGATTGATAAGGTTACTTAATGATTTTGCGAACTGGTATTCCATCAATGCCTCCGCACTATTCATTTCCACTGGAGTGATCATTCTTTTTCCCCCGGAATACAGGTTAACCAGTGTTTGCTTCCCTTTATAGGTCATGAGAGCCACTGGGTAAATTCTTTTACTTTCTTCTCCTGCTTTTACCTGCACCGTAAGATTAATGGCGCCGGCTCCTAAATTGGATATGGAATCCTCATAGGTTGCTTCCGTTCCAGGCATTTTTTCCTGGGGGGAAATAAACCGGTAATGAATTTTTGAGCCATTTCTATCTTTCAACAATTGCAAGAATTCGCCTGTACTATTAGCAAGCTTTCTGAATCCGGCGGGAAACTCCCCTTTTAAAAAAACATCTATCTGCACATTGTCATCAACAGCCTGCAGTAAATCTCTTGTTGCCTTACTAAGTGTATATCTTTTTTCTTTGGTAAGATCTATTCGGGTATGAACAAGTGATGACAGGAAATTTATTGCTCCTAAAAATAACAATAGCAAAAGCCAGCCAAATTGTGAAGCCATTATTTTCTCAAACAGGTTTTTCATTTTACCGCTTTAATAAATTACGATTAGTAACAGACAACAATAAAAATAGCTACACTCAGGAAATAAATAATGTCCCGGGTATCTATTACTCCCCGGCTGATACTGTTGTAATGAAAATCGATGCCCAGCATTTCAATATAATAATCAGCGCCTCCTTCCAGGGAAGCCAGCTGACTAATGGCACTAAATCCATAATACAATAAGACCGAAGCAATGAGGCTGATGATAAATGCTATGACCGCATTGTTAGTGAAACTGCTGATACAAATACCAATAGCAGTAAACACGGCAGCTAAAAAAAACAAACCAATATAAGAGCCGATTGTTGCCCCTGTATCTACCCCTTCATTGGTTGAAAGCGCTTGCATGGAAAGAAAATAAATAGTGGTTGGCAATAAAGCGATAAATACTACAATTAAGCTTCCGAAATATTTGCCGCCCACAATCTGCCAGCGGGTTAGCGGCCGCGTTTGTAAAATTTCAAAAGTCCCGCTCCTGAATTCATCTGCAAAACTTCTCATGGTGATGGCCGGAATTAATAACAGCAGCACCCAGGGTGCCAGTTGGAAAAAACGATCCAGGGTGGCATACCCAAAATCAAGGATATTGTCTTTGAAAACAAATAGCATCAAACCGTTAGCTAACAGAAAAACGATAATGGCGATATAGCCTGTAAGACTGCTGAAAAATTGACGGAGTTCTTTTTTACAGATAGACCACATAGAAGCTGCAAAATAAGGCAAAGTTGAAAAGGTTTACAGGATTAATGTTTAAATGCGAGTCATTTTGGATGCAACGAATGAATTTATTTTAACAGGTAAGTATGGAAAATACCAGGAAGTTCATCTAAGAAAGAAATAATTCATTATGAAAAAATGTATGCTCTTTTCTGTATCGATGCTGTGCCTGGTAATGATGGCAGATGCACAGCGTAAGAATTTAACTGGCCCTCCTCCTTTGCCACCTCCGCCACCGGAAGTTAATGTAAAATCAATGCCCCCTCCACCGATTGAAACCGGGGAAAAAGTAAACTCCGTATTTCCTGTAGTACCTTCATCACCTGATATACCACCTCCGCCGCCTGCGCCTTCGGAGGCTAATAAGAAAATGGTACTGGCGTCCCCGGTAATTAATGGTGAAAAGAATGTAGATCCTCCGGATGCCCCTATGCATCCTGAGTTACCACCACCACCACCAAAAGCAAAGAAAAATAAAAGAAAACTAATTTAACTGGTTTCTCAAAAAAACAAATGAAAAACCTCCCTGAGTGGGGAGGTTTTTGAATTTTGTTATCGTGAAATAAATCAATTTCAAAAAAAAAATGAAATGAATTAAACAGCAAAGCTTTCGCCGCAGGCGCAGGTCCGGCTGGCATTCGGATTACTGAAATAAAATCCTTTTCCATTCAACCCTTCCGAAAAATCAAGAGTTGTATTTACCAGGTATAAAAAACTTTTCAGATCCGTAACTACTTTTACCCCGTTATCTTCAAATGCCTGGTCTGTAGGTTTTAATTCGTTGTCAAAATCCATTTTATAGCTTAAACCAGAACATCCACCCCCTACCACGCTAACCCGGAGAAAATAAGACGGATCATTTGCCCGGCCGGATTCTTCCAGGAGCTGTTTCACTTTTACTTTAGCCGTATCACTGACATATACCGCATTTTCCATTGTTGCGCTCATAATTATATAGTTTATTGCAAACCGTAATAAATAACAGATCTGGATTTTCTTATTTAAAGAAAGTCAAATCATTTTCCACATTAAAATTAATTCAAAATATCTTTTTCAAAACGATCAAATGATACACCAATTGTCTATAAGCCGCTAAAACAATTTTGGTTTCTTATTGTTGAGTCCATTCTTTCGCACTTAAATTAATTCCCTCTTTATACATTTCCCACAAGGACTCATCTCTCTTAATTTTTTTAGGGTGTTGGTTACCTCTTTAATTGTATAATCAATCTCTTCTGCCGGTAGTAAACCGTCCCAGGCCAAAACGAAGCTGAACTATGTGCCAGGTCATCACCCATTCCCAATGCTTTAAGAACATAGGAAGGTTCCATGAAGCAGATGAACATGCAGAACCTGATGAGACAGCAATATTTTTATTAAATCCCATCATCAACCCTTCTGCTTCCACATATTTAAATGAAATATTAGTAACATGCGGCAATTCTTGATTCTTTATCACCATTCAGATATGATTCTTCAATCTTGCAATAAGGCATTCTCTAATTTATCCCGCAGCTTCCTAACTCTTTTGTTCTTCTTCAGCATTTCAATCCTGGCCAATCTCACAGGCTTTGCCAAACCATACGATGCCCGGCACATTAAGCGTACCGCTTCTCATTCCCTTTTCATGACCGCCTCCATCCATCTGCGCTGTTAGTTTTACCCTTGGATTTTTACGACGGACATATAATGCACCCACACCTTTAGGTCCATACATTTTGTGTGCCGAAAAGGCCATCAGGTCAATACCGTCTTTATTTACATCAACAGGAATTTTTCCAACAGCCTGCGTAGCATCGCTAAAAAATAGTACCCCATGTTTCTCTTGCAATTACGCTGATTTCTTTCATCGGCATGATAGTTCCAATCTCATTATTGGCATACATAATAGCAATAAGGATTGTTGTTGGTTTGATAGCCGCTTCCAATTCTGCCAGATCTGATCAGGCCATTCTCCTTTACTTTCAGATAAGTTATTTCACCACCTTGCTTTTTCAATATGCTTACAGGTATCCAAAACCGCTTTATGTTCAATATTAGCAGGTGATGATATGATTTCCTTTTCCTGCATACATTTCAAAAACACCTTTTAATGCAAGATTATCTGCTTCGGTAGCACCGAAGTAAAAATAATCTCTTTCGGTTCTGCACCAATCAGTTTGCTACCTGTTCACGGGCAATATCAACTGCTTCCGCTGCCTACCCACCCATAAGAATGATTGCGGCTGGCTGCATTACCAAATGCATTGGTAAAATAAGGTAATCATAGCTTCTACCACCCGCGGATCGCAGGGAGTAGTAGCATTATGATCAAGATAAATAGGAAATTTCAGCATAGCATTCAATGTCATTTCAGATCTACATTTATTAAACACGAAATTAGCTCAAAAGGTTCTATTTTACTGGCTTGATTTAAGCTAAAGCTAATTTTAAAACGCCGAGATATTTAGACTAAGTCATCTCATAATTACCAAAAAATGATCCTCATGTGTAAAAATTGAACATATAGGAATAGCTGTTAAAAGTCTAGCCAATATCAGTTCCTCTTTTTGAAAAACTGCTCAATAGTCCCTGCTATAAAACAGAAATAGTAGAAAGCGAAAAAGTAAGATACGGCCTTTTTTAAAACCGGTGAAACCAAAGATTGAATTGCTTGAAAGCATGGATCCGGATGGAGTCATTGCCCGGTTTATTGAGAAAAAAGGAGAAGGCATTCATCATATTGCTTTTGAAGTAAAAGATATTGAATGCTGAAATGGAGCGGTTGAAAAAAGAAGGATTTGTCTTACTGAATGATAAACCAAAAGCCGGGGCCGACAATAAGCTGGTTTGCTTTTTACATCCGAAACATACCAATGGTGTGTTGATTGAATTGTGTATGGAAAGAAAATAGGAAATTTTTCAGGCTATTTTATCACTATCTACACCGTGCTATTTTCTGTCTACCTGCGAATCAGCATTGATAATTCCTAATTTTTCAACAGCAGCCTGCGCAGCGATCTGTGATGCATCTTTTTTATTGAAAGCTTTTCCCTCGGCAATATTTTTCCATCGATAACAGCAGCAACAGTGAAATAGACGACGTCCATTTTCCAATTGTTCATTAATGGTTTCAAATTCCAGCACCTTTCCATTCTTATTGGCCCATCCGTATAGTTTGTTCTTGTGATTGATCTCCAGGTTTTCGAGGTCATCCATAAACATATGGGGAAGTAAGAATATATTCCTGTACCCATTTGGTGGCTTTTTTATAACCCAAGATCCAGGTAAATAGCGCCTACCATTGCTTCCAGTGTATTGCCAAAGATCTGGCTCACTTTTAAAGAACCATCCATTTTATTGTAAAGAGTAATTTTTTTCAAACCCATACGCACAGCAATATCATTCAGCTGCTGGCGGTTCACCATTTTGCTGCGCATTTCCGTAAGAAATCCTTCTTCTTTGTAGGGGTAACGTTTGAAAAGATAATCAGCGACCAGGGCACTGAGTACGGCATCGCCCAGATATTCAAGCCGTTCATTATTCTCATCTGCCCCTTCGCGAACAGAACGATGAGTCAAAGCTGTTTTATAAAGGGATAGATGTTCTTAGGACTGAAACCCAAAATATTGGTAAGCTCCTTTTTAAAAGTTGAGCCTGTATGTTTCTTAAAAAGGTTAGTGATAAAATCCACGGAATTCAAGCTACGAAAAAAAGTTAAATGAACGTAATGGTAAATACTCAAAGTTCATAGCCGCAAATTTCATTCCAGTATTGATTAAATGAAGATTTTTGTTAATTAGAATGAACAATAGGTACCCTTAATGATTCGAAGAAAATACATGCGACAGTGACTGGACTTAGCCTGTATATTTCTTTACAATCACACAGGCATTATGACCGCCAAAGCCAAATGTATTGCTCAATGCGGCATTTACTGTTCGTTGCTGTGCTTTATTAAAAGTAAAATTCAGCCTTGGGATCCAGATCAGGATCATCTGTAAAATGATTGATGGTTGGAGGAATAATATCATGAACAACAGCCTTGATACAGGCAATTGCTTCTATAACACCAGCTGCACCAAGGCAATGCCCGGTCATACTTTTGGTAGCGCTGATATTTAATTTATATGCATGCTCACCAAATACATGCAAGATCGCTTTTGTTTCAGCAATATCACCCAATGGTGTGGATGTACCATGCGTATTGATATAATCAATGTCTTCCGGCTTCATTCCGGCATCATCAAGTGCCGCCAGCATTACATTTTTGGCACCCAATCCTTCCGGATGCGGAGCGGTAATATGATGTGCATCGGCTGTAGCACCACCACCAACTACTTCACAATAGATTTTTGCACCGCGGGCTTTGGCATGTTCCAGTTCTTCCAAAACTAATACACCGGCTGCTTCTCCCATTACAAAACCATCCCGGTCTTTATCATAAGGACGGCTGGCTGTTTTAGGATCATCATTTCTTTCGCTCATTGCCTTCATGGCATTGAAACCACCAACACCGGCTTCACTGATCACCGCTTCGCTTCCACCGGTAACAATAATATCTGCTTTACCCAGTCTTAATAAGCATGATCGCATCAATGATGGCATTGGTACTGCTGGCGCAGGCACTTACCACGGCATAATTGGGTCCGCGAAGATTATGCCGCATACTGATCTGCCCGGCGGCAATATCCAGAATCATTTTGGGAATAAAGAAAGGATTGAAACGTGGAGTACCGTCACCTTTGGCAAATTCTGTTACTTCATTCTGAAAAGTGATCAGTCCACCGATACCGCTTCCAAATACAACACCTACTCGGTCAGGATTGATATTTTCTTTATGTAAGCCCGGCATCAGCCATTGCCTGGTCACTTGCTACCAATGCAAATTGGGTAAACCGGTCAATTTTCCGGGCTTCCTTTTTATCCAGAAATTGAACGGATCAAAATTTTTTACTTCGCAGGCAAATTTGGTTCGAAATTTAGCTGGCATCAAACTGAGTAATCATATCAGCTCCGGATACACCATTGATCAATCCTGTCCAATATTCATCAATTGAATTGCCCAATGGTGTAAGAGCACCCATTCCTGTAACAACTACTCTTTTTAATTCCATATAGTCTGATTTCAGCTATTCATTAATCCAGATAAAAACCGCCTTCGATCCGATACTTAGTCAAGCTCAGTATATCGGATTCAGAAGGCGGATCCGTTTATTCCCTGTCTTACTGACAGGGCATTTCATCATGCGTTCCCAAAGAACGAAATGAAATGCATCAGGTGCATTATTTAGCATGCTCTTCCAGGTAAGCAACAGCCTGGCCAACTGTAGTAATGGTTTCAGCCTGCTCATCAGGAATGGAGATGTTGAATTCTTTTTCGAATTCCATGATCAATTCAACGGTGTCTAATGAATCGGCACCCAGATCATTGGTGAAGGAAGCTTCGTTGGTAACCTCTGCTTCGTCAACACCCAGTTTGTCAACGATGATCTTTTTAACTCTTGATGCAATGTCTGACATGTCGTAATAGTTTAGTTATATGGGTGCAAAAATATACTTTTTGAGTAAACCAACATCGGAAACTCTATTTTTTCCGATTTTCGCTCTAATTAACTGAAAACAAAACAGATAAGAGTACATTTTTTCATTATATTTTCAGTAAAATAATAAAGTGTTCCGTTGGCTGTATTATAAGTTCTTTGTAAATTGAAAGTATTCAACTATATCAATTTTTTAAATGGCGCTTAAAATCATTGATCACGGAAGTCCGGAATACCAGCAAATGGTAAAATTGAGAGATGATATTCTGCGCAAGCCACTGGGCTTGGTTTTACTCCGGAAGAACTTGAAAAAGAAAAAGATAATATTCTGATTGCCGCTTTTGAAGATGAACGGATGCTTGGCTGCTGTATGCTGGTGGAAGAACAGCCTTCCATTGTCCGGTTGCGCCAGATGGCTGTACTAAATGATCTGCAGGGTAAAGGCATTGGCAGGGCCTTAATGAATTTTGCAGAAAATATGGCCCGGGACCGTGGGTATAAAACGATCCGGATGCATGCCAGGAAAAATGCAGTTGGGTTTTATGAAAAAGTAGGATATAAGGTCAAAGGTGATGCAATTCATTGAAGTGACCATTCCACATAACCTGATGGAAAAAATTTTGTAAAATTATCAAGAATTCAATTTTAGGACGTGCCGATTCTGTTTTCAGAATAAGAAAAATTGAAACTTAAAATTTAATTAAGCTCACCCAAAAATTACCCCCGGGTAATTTCGAAGTCTTTTATTTTCTCTTTGCTTTCTCTTTTAATAATTTTCTTAATTCAAAAACTTCATCTTTATCTCTGCACCCGCTTTTTGGCACAAGGAAAAAAGAACGGCTGTCAAAATAAAGATGGAAGAAATGGGGGCTTTCAATAAAATGACTCAAGCGAAGCCCACGACCATGATCGGGACCCTCTTTCATGCTCTAATGAAAACCCCTCCTGCTCAAAACTCATACTGAATTCGTGGCGAAAAGTCTCGGCCCTGCGGTAAACAATCATGGGAAGCATAAACCAAAAACTGATCATCAGAACAAACCATAATGATGATCCGATCAGGAAGGCCATCGGTGTAATTTTATTTAAAGCATATAAAACAAGAGACACTAAAGCAAACACGTTCACCAGAATAATCATAATGCGAATCTCGGGCCTGCTGATAAAATGATAACGCAAGGCTTGCAAAACCTGGCCTTTTTCATATCCGAAATAAATTGTCATAGTAAATTTCTTTTGCCTGACGAGCGTCTCCCGATTGAAAAATTAAATAATTAGCAAACCTACAATGAATCACTTGATTTTTCTTTCTTCTATCTGGTCAATAGGTTCCTTTATACTTTCGGGCAATCAGCTTTTTTTAGTTGAAAAAACTAATTGATGAATAAATGAAAATAATACAATTAATCGCTACTTCAATTGAACCCTGGTATATCTGCCAGTATGAATGAGCCTTCAAATATTGAACGTGGTTTAAATTTTTTAGAGGTATTGAACCATTTTAATAATATTTATTACGCAAACGTTTGAAAATCCCGACGACTATAAAAACAATTTTTAAGGCGTAACTTCATGGGCTGTTTTACCCGGGAATGGAGAGTTTTGATCTTTTGATGTATAGGGTAAAATTTAACGATCTGAGCTATTATGAAATTTCTTTTAAATAAAAAGTTTCTTCTTGTTACTGGCCTTGCATTAGCCGCAATCATCAGCTACAGTATAATGATGCCTGGCAGGAAAGTAGATTTTAGTGCAGATGTAAAACCCATACTAAATAAGAAATGTATTACCTGCCATGGTGGGGTAAAGGCAAAAGCTGGTTTCAGTGTATTATTTCGTGAAGATGCATTAGCAAAAACTGAGTCCGGAAAACCAGCTATAATTCCAGGTGATCCTGACGGAAGCGAAATGATCCGTCGCATATCAAGCAATGATCCCGAGGAAAGAATGCCCTACAAACACGAGGCATTAAGTAAGCAGGAAATAAGCATCTTGAAAAGATGGATAAAACAGGGCGCACAGTGGGGCGATCATTGGGCCTACCTGCCTGTAACAAAAGTTGAATTACCGGAGGCAGATGATAAATGGATCCGGAACGATGTTGACAAATTCATATTTACAAAACTGCAGGATGAAAACCTTAAGCCATCTGCGTATGCCGATAAACCTACCCTATTGAGAAGGGTAAGTCTTGATTTGATAGGAATGTATCCATCTGCTGAACTGGCACATCAATATTTAAGAAGCAACAATGTTAATGGGTTTGAACTATTGGTTGATTCGCTTCTTGCTTCTCCGCACTTTGGTGAGCGGTGGGCTTCCCTCTGGCTTGATTTGTCAAGGTATGCGGATACCAAGGGGTACGAAGCCGATGGTGGAAGGGATATCTGGAAATACAGGGACTGGCTGATCAAAGCTTTTAATGATGATAAACCCTATAACGAGTTTTTAACAGAACAAATAGCAGGGGACTTATTACCAGATCCAACAGATGCACAATACATTGCTACTGCTTTCAGCCGAAACACGATGACCAATGATGAAGGAGGTACTGACAATGAAGAATTCAGAACCGCCGCGGTAATGGACAGGGTTAGCACTACCTGGGAATCTTTAATGAGCACCACATTTGCATGTGTACAATGTCACAGTCATCCGTATGATCCATTCCGGCATGATGAGTATTATAAATTTCTCGCCTTTTTCAATAATACCAGGGATGAAGATGTGCCTGGTGAGTATCCGCTATTAAGAGAGTTCAATGATTCAATGAAGCAGGAAGTTGCTCAAGTTTCAGCTTGGGTTAAAAAAAATGGATCTGATGAACTGGAAGAAAAGTTCAGGAAGTTTTTGCGCACATGGCAACCATCTATCAATTCCACTACAGCAGATAGTATGACAAATGCAGTGATAGCCGGGAAGAATTATGCATTGGGAATGAGAGACCATTCAGTCGCAAGATTTAGAAATGTGGATCTTGAGAATGTGGGCCAGATGATCTGGAATTTTTATTCCAATACAAACGGAATTTTAAAAATAAGAACAGATTTTCCTGAGGGGCCTGTTTTTGCAACCATACCCATAAAGGCAGATAGTAAATGGAGGAGAGAGTCGGTTGAATTTAATTTACAATCCGGTGTCCATGATATTTTTCTTACTTACGAAAGTCCATCTTACAATAAAGAAAAACAGGAGTTCGCAATCGTTTTTGATTGGTTTAGTTTTTTACCACTCTATCCCGGTAAAGGAATACCCGGTTACGATGCCAGTAAAAAAACATTCTGGAGCCTGGTTGCTGCCAGCGTTCCCACTACACCGGTAATGGTAGAAAATCCAAAGTGGATGTGGAGAAAGACCCATGTATTTGAAAGAGGAAACAGATTAACTCCCGGTAAAGAAGTAGAACCTGCTGTGCCAAATTCATTAAGCTTTGCTATGCCTGCAAATGCTCCGAAAAACAGGTTGGGCCTGGCTATGTGGTTAACAGATAAAAGAAATCCATTGGTATCCAGAACGATGGTCAACAGGTTGTGGGAACAACTTTTTGGAACCGGTATTGCAGAAACACTGGAAGATATGGGCACACAGGGTAGCCCTCCAACTCATCAGCAACTGCTTGATCATCTTGCCTGGAAGCTGATGAATGATCATCAATGGAGTGTAAAAAAATTATTGAAGGAACTTGTAATGAGTGCCACCTATCAGCAGGAATCAAAATTGACTGATGAACTGAAGCAAAAAGATGCTGAAAATAAATTATATGCCAGGGGTCCCCGGGTAAGATTAAGTGCAGAACAATTGCGTGACCAGCATCTTTGCATCAGTGGAGAATTGAGTTCAAAAATGTACGGCCCGGGAGTTATGCCCTGGCAACCGGAGGGAATATGGCTTTCACCATATAATGGGGCTACATGGAAAAATAGTAAAGGAGATGACCAGTATCGAAGGGCAGTATACACTTATTGGAAACGAACATCTCCCTATCCGTCTATGATCTCTTTTGATGGGGTACAGAGAGTTTTGTGCACAGCCCGACGCATTCGCACCAATACACCTTTGCAGGCTTTGGTAACATTAAATGATTCTGCCTATCTTGATATGGCCCGACTTTTTGCATACCGTATGAAAAAAGAAGCCGGATCAAATATTGATGACCAGGTAAAGAAGGGGTATGAATTGATGATGTACAAAGAAATGCCGGTTCAAAAATTAAAATTATTTGTAGATCTGTACCAGGAAGCATTGAATGAATTTAAATTGGACCCTGATAAAACCTGTGCAATGATCGGTAAGAACAGTGAGCATACTAATGCATCTACGGCCGCACTGGTAGTGGTTGCAAATGCAATGATGAACCTGGATGAGGTGGTAATGAAAAATTAGTGTGAACATGGCTGTGGGACATTATTGAGATAGCGGGGGAAAAAGTGCAGAAAGATTTAGAAGGAAAAAAGTGGAACCCGATAACTGCATTTTTAATAAATTGGGCTTCGGCCGATTTCAAAAAACCTTTTCATTAATACAGGAATGAAAAATAGGGATATACATAAGTTGATAAACTAAAATAAACAAGTATCAAATGAGTAATCAATCATCAAGAAGAAATTTTATTCAGAAGGTAGCAACAGGTGTTGTAGGAGCCGCACTGGTTCCGGAAGTAATAAGGGCTGCTACCATTAATCAAAAAGTGGAACAATTAAAAAGATTAAGCAGGTTAGTGCAAATGAAAATATTCAGATCGCCCTTGATTGGTGCAGGTGGTATGGGCCAGGCCGATGCTAATACTGCTATTACGATTCCTGGTGTTAAATTGATTGCTGCATGTGACCTTTATGATGGCCGCCTGGCTGATGCAAAAAGAATTTATGGTAATGATATATATCACTACAAGGGATTACCGTGAAATTTTGCAGCGCAAAGATATCGATGCCGTGATATGTGCAACACCTGATCACTGGCATAAGGATATTTCCGTTGCTGCTATGAACAGTGGTAAAGCCGTGTATTGTGAGAAACCCATGGTGCATGATGTAACGGAAGGCAATGCCGTAGTGGATGCACAGAATAAAAACAAAGTAGTGTTTGAAGTAGGAAGCCAGGGAGTTAGTTCTTTAGGAAATGAAAAAGCAAAAGAATTGCTGGCAGCAGGAGCTATTGGTAAGCTGAATTATGCAGAAGGATTCTGGGCCCGCAATTCTCCTGAAGGAGCCTGGCAATATAAAATTCCTGCTGATGGATCCGAAAAAACAGTGGATTGGAAAATGTTTTTAAATAAATATCCTGATCGCCCATTTGATCCGAAACGTTTTTTCCGCTGGCGCTGTTACAAAGATTATGGCACGGGTGTATCCGGAGATCTGTTTGTGCATCTTTTTTCCAGCCTGCATTTTATCACTAATTCAAAAGGTCCTCAAAAAATCATGGCCATGGGTGGTCTTCGCTTTTGGAAAGATGGACGTGAAGTACCCGATGTTTTGATGGGTATGTTTGACTATGCTGAAACACCGGAACATCCTGCCTTTAATTTATCACTACGGGTAAATTTTGTAGATGGCACTGCTGACAGTACTTACCTGCGAATGGTAGGTAGCGAAGGAAGCATGAATGTGGAATGGGATAAAGTGACTCTGACCCGCAATAAAGCATATGCTGCTACCGATGATCCTTTGATGGCAACCAAACTAAATAAGGATAATCCGCTGGCCTATGAGCGAAAAAAAATACTGCCTCCTAACTCAACCGTGTTTGAGGTGGAGAAAGGATACAAAGGAGCACACTTTGATCATTTCAATAATTTCTTTACTGCCATCCGTGACAAAAAATCAGTTGTGGAAGATTCTTTGTTTGGTTATCGTGCTGCTGCCCCTGCCTTGCTTTGCAACGACAGTTATTTTACCGATAAAGCGGTGAAGTGGGATCCGGTTAAGTTGAAAGTGGGATAGTAAATGTTGAGTGATGAGTAGTGAATGGTAGTTGGAAGACAGCTGCATCAATCAGAAATCACACTAGAGATACAGAATCATTGTTCGGTAAATTTTTAAAAAGCAAAGTAATGATGAAAAAGATAATTTTAGTAACCACATTAATAATTGGCAATATGTTTTTATTTTCTGGTTCTGCACAAAAAGATAATACGCTTACGGCTGCAGAAAAAAAAGAGGGGTGGAAATTATTGTTTGATGGAAAAACGTCTGAATGGATGGAGAATGTATCAAAATAAACCGGCTGATTGCTGGGGAGCTAAAGAACGGGGAAATCTATTGCAAAGGAAGTGAGACAGATAAAAGTGACCTGCGGGCGGACCTGATTACCTCAGACATGTATGAGAATTATGAACTGTTGGTTGATTGGAAAATTGCTGCCGGCGGTAATAGCGGCATCATTTATAATGTGAACGAGAAGAATGATCCGGCCTCATACCAGAGCGGTCCGGAATACCAGTTGATCGATGACGAAGGATACCCGGTGACAAACTGGAAGACTGGCAGAAAACCGGATCCGATTATGCCATGTACACAGCCACTTCAAGACCAGCAAAGCCAGTCGGTGAATACAATACAACTAAAGATCGTAGTGAAAGGTGCTCATCGCGAACATTGGCTGAATGGTGTAAAAGTGGTGGAGTTTGAAGCCTGGTCAGATGACTGGAATCAAGCGAAAAGCAATCGGTAAATGGAAAGATACTCCTGGCTATGGCATGGCAAAGAAGGGGTATATCTGTTTGCAGGATCATGGAAGCGGCGTATGGTTTAAAAATATTAAAATAAGGAAGTTGTAAGCAAGAAAAAGTAAAAACAACCCTTGAATTGGCAAAAACATCATTTCAAATTAGCGATGCAGCTGGATAAATAAAAAGGTTATTCATGACACAAAAAGAATTGCATGATCAGCGATTGCTGAAAGAAGCACAGGACGAAGTGAGGCGCATGCATACCCGTCGGCATTTCTTAAAGGAAAGTGCCATGGGACTGGGTGCACTGGCTATGGGTTCTTTACTTGGAAGTTGTGGTAGCAGAGGGTCCACTTCACCAGCTTCCATTGCATTTGATCCGGCACATCCATTATTGCCAAAATCCCCTCCATTTGTTGGCAAAGCAAGAAGTGTGATCTACCTGCATATGGCCGGTGCGCCTTCGCAATTTGAATTGTTTGATTACAAACCTGAACTGGCGAAAATGGATGGACAGGATTGTCCGCAATCGTTTTTGGAAGGAAAACAATTTGCATTTATAACCGGTGTGCCCAAGATGCTGGGCCCGCAGGCAAAGTTTGCACAACATGGACAAAGCGGTGCCTGGATAAGTGAGAACCTGCCGCATCTTATCAACTGTTGCTGATGAAGTAACTTTTCTAAAAGCAGTAACTACTGATCAGTTTAACCATGCGCCTGCGCAATTGCTGATGCATACCGGTAGTGCCAGACTGGGAAGACCAAGTATGGGAAGCTGGGTTACCTATGGACTGGGAACAGAAAATCAAAATCTGCCTGGCTTTGTGGTGCTCACCAGCGGTGGAAGTTTTCCCGATGCAGGTAAAAGTGTTTGGGGCAGTGGTTTTCTTCCATCGGTATACCAGGGTGTGCAATGCCGCAGTGAAGGCGACCCGGTATTGTTTATCAAAGATCCCGATGGCATGAGCCGCAATCTGCGGAAAGCATCCATTGATGCGATCAATAAAGTGAACCAGCAGGAATACGAAGAATACAATGATCCGGAAATATTATCCCGCATTTCGCAATATGAAATGGCCTACCGGATGCAGATCACAGCTCCTGAAGTAATGAACATAAATGATGAGCCGGAATACATTCATGAAATGTATGGAACCAAACCAGGTAAAGCCTGTTTTGCCAATAATGTATTACTGGCAAGAAAACTGGTTGAGAAAGGAGTTCGGTATGTTCAGTTGTTTGACTGGGGATGGGATGCTCATGGCGATAATGCAAGCAATGCATTGAACATTGGCATCATAAATAAATACCGCAGTATTGATAAGTGTGTTACGGCGTTGTTGCTTGATCTAAAACAAAGAGGTTTGCTGGAAGAAACGTTGGTGGTTTGGGGTGGTGAGTTTGGCCGTACACCGATGATGGAAAACAGGAATGGTGCACAGAATCCTTACAAAGGAAGAGATCATCATACGGAAGCATTCACCATCTGGATGGCAGGCGGTGGTATTAAAAAAGGATATACACATGGCGAAACGGATGAGATAGGGTATACCGCGGTGAGCGGTAAAGTAGAAGCACATGATATTCAGGCAACCATTCTAAATCAATTAGGATTCAATCATGAAGAGTTTACTTATCCATTCCAGGGACGACCATTCAGGTTGACAGATGTTGCAGGAAAAGTGATTCGGGAAATTATTGCATGACAAGGAAATAATATGATCATGTTGTGCGATGGTAAAATATAACAGGCCCATCTGAATTGTATAGATCCGCGTTCGGATCGCTGCTCAACAATTGCATAAAGCGCTTAATAAATACACTACATTAATATTGCCAATGAGACAAAACCGAAGAACTTTTATTCAAACATCGGCATCTGCTTCTGCCGCATTGATTTTTTCTTCCTTAGATGTTTTTGCAACACCGCATAAATCTTTTGTTGTGAATAAAAATTTTGAATTGAAAATATTGGCAACAAACTGGGGTTTCGCCGGAACAACCGACCAGTTTTGCGAAGCTGCAAAAAAAGAAGGATATGATGGAATTGAAATCTGGTGGCCTGCTGATGAAAGCGGCCAACAAGAATTGTTTACAGCTTTGAAAAAACATGGTCTTGATGTGGGTTTTTTATGTGGTGGTTCACAACCCGATTGGAAAGATCATCTGGACATTTTTCAAAAGGGTGACTACTGAAGCCGCAAACAATTCATTTCAGAAACCACTTTATATTAATTGCCATTCAGGAAGAGATCATTTTAGCTTTCGAACAGAATAAAGCATTTATTGATCATACCACTCCTCTTTCCAAAGAAACAGGAATTACTATCTGCCATGAAACACATCGGTCACGGATCATGTTTGCGGCGCATATTACCAGGCAGCATATTGAAAAAATACCTCAATTGAAACTTACATTTGATGTATCTCATTGGTGCAATGTTCATGAAAGCATGCTGGCTGATCAGAAGGAAACGGTGGATCTGGCATTGGAAAGAGTAGAACATATTCATGCCCGCATTGGTCATCCGGAAGGTCCACAGGTAAATGATCCCCGGGCACCGGAATGGGAAGCTATAGTAAAACAACATTTCGACTGGTGGGATAAAGTTGCTGAAAGAAAAAAGAAAAATGGAGAACGGATGACGATCCTTACTGAATTTGGTCCGCCAGATTATATGCCCATATTGCCTTATACCAAACAGCCTCTTGCAGATCAATGGGCCATTAATGTGCACATGATGAAGTTGCTCAGGAAACGGTATCAATAAAAAATTAGTCACTAAACCATGCATGAATCTTTTATCCCTTCCTGATTTTATTGGTCGTTTTCATCCGGTATTGGTTCACCTGCCCATCGGTATTTTATTGCTGGCTTGTTTTTTCCAATGTTGACTATAAAACCGCAGGTTTGCTATTTTACAACCCGCTATTCCTGTTATGTTTTTTTGGGGAATGATTGGCGCTGTTCTTTCCTGCATCAGTGGTTATATGTTATCATTGAGTGGTGATTATGATGGGCAGTTAGTGGGACCGTCACAAGTGGATGGGTATCTTTACCGCTATTCTGTCTTTGATTTTGTACCTGCTTTACCAATTTTCCGTCAGTGAAACAATAGCACGGTGGATTTCTGTGGGTATTATAATTCTGATCACCATTACCGGGCATCTGGGCGGGTCTTTGACGCATGGTTCGGATTATCTGACAGAAGGTTTAAACAGCGATGATGAACAATGACCTGGTACTGAAACCCATCCCCAATATCCAGGAAGCCACTTTGTATCGGATGTTGTACAACCGTTGTTGCAGGCAAGGTGCTATAGTTGTCATGGGACTAATAAACAAAAAGGAAAGCTGCGTCTGGATCAACAGGAGTTTATTTTGAAAGGCGGAAAGGATGGTAAAGTGATTGAGCCGGGTAAAGCTGATGAAAGTGAAATGATCGAAAGAATGTTATTGCCATTATCTGATGAAGATCATATGCCGCCTAAAGAAAAGAAGCAATTGACGCTAAATGAAATTTCCTTATTGCACTGGTGGATCAATACCGGTGCTGATTTTAATAAGAAAGTAAAAGAACTGCCACAAACGGAAAGAATGAAACCGGTTTTACTGGCTTTGCAATCCGGTTCTGCAGATGAAGATGAGTAAGATTTCCGATGTACCGGAAACCCCGGTTTGCAAAACCAGATGATGCCGTCATAACCCGCTTAAAAAAAGCAGGAGTAACTGTGATTCCTGTTGCCAGAACCAGTAATTATTTATCCGCCAGTTTTTTTACGGCAGGCCCGGGTGCTGATAGTTTGGTAAAAATGCTGGAGCCTTTGAAAAAACAATTGGTATGGTTAAAATTGGATAATGCCGCTATCAGTGATGCCACGATGGATGAACTTGCCAGGCTTACATCACTTACAAAATTGTCCATTAATCATACCGCCATTACAGATAAAGGACTGATAAAGTTGCAATCTCTTGGTCAGTTGCAATCGCTTAACCTGGTGGGAACAAAAGTTACAGCGCAGGGTGTAATGCAGTTGAATAAATTAAAAAAGCTCGAAAATTTATATCTCTACCAATCGGCGTTAACCAATCAGAATGGCCTTTATTGCAAAAAGCATTTCCGGCACACAATATAGATTCCGGGAATTATTTGGTACCCACATTTGCTAACGGATACTACAGAAGTAAAACATTAAAAAATTAACAGTGAATCGTTCAGGTCTCTTTTTATTATTGCACTGTTTTTTTTTGCCGGTGTACTTTGCACTCGCTCAGCCAACAGCAGAACATAACCTTGTTTTTGATTCATTGGCCAAACGATGGGATGAAGCAATTCCATTGGGTAATGGATGGCTTGGTGCATTGATCTGGCAAAAGGAAAACAAGATTCGGATGTCATTAGACCGGGTTGATCTTTGGGATGACAGGCCTATGCCGGAGATAGATAAACTTGAAATTTAGCTGGGTAGTGGACCAGGTAAAAAAAGGTCAATATGATACGGTGCAGAAATTGGGCGATGAGCCATATGAAAAATATGCTGCACCTACCAAAATTCCCGGGGCTGCATTGGAATTTGATTTGGAGAAATTCGGAAAGATTATTTCAAATGAGCTGGATATTAAAACGGGATTATCGGTAATAAAATTTGAAAACGGAATCGTTTTTAATAATTATATCCATGCAACCAGGGAGATAGGTTATTTTGGTTTTGAAAATCTTCCTGCTAATTTAATTGAACCTGCTTTAATGATCCCCAATTATAATACCGGCAAAGGCAGGCTACTATTGGCAACAGTGTTGAAGGTATTGGGTTGGAGAAGTTGGGATATAAAAAAGGAACTGTTACCCGAACGCATAACAGTATTCGCTATCATCAGCCTACCTGGAATAATAATTATTATGAAGTGTTGGTAAAATGGTATCGCTTGCCTGGCAACAGGCTGATTGGTCAATGGACAATTACTAATAACAAACCTGCACTTATTACACGATCCCGATTTTAAATTAAAAGAACCAACAGGCTGGCCATCGCATATAAAATGGTGGAATGATTACTGGAGCCGTTCCTCTGTTTCCTTGCCAGACCTGCTATTAGAAAGACAATACTATCTTGAAATGTACAAGTTTGCCTGCGTAGCAAGAAGCAATACGCCACCCATTTCTTTACAAGCCATATGGACTGCGGATAATGGTAACCTTCCTCCCTGGAAAGGAGATTTTCATCATGATCTGAATACGCAACTTGAGTTACTGGCCTGGTTATACTGGTAATCATCTGGATCTTACTGCGTCTTATACCAACTGGCTTTGGAAAGTAAAAGATGTTAATAAGAGATGGACAAAAAGATATTTTGGTGCTAAGGGATTAAATGTTCCCGGTGTCACAACCATCAGTGGTAAGGAAATGGGTGGGTGGATACAATATTCTATGAGTCCTACCACGGCTGCCTGGGTAGCCCAGCATTTTTACTGGCAATGGAAGTACAGTATGGATAATAAATTTTTAAAGGAACGATGTTATCCCTGGGTAAACGAAGTGGAAAGGTTTATGGCAGAAATGCTTAACAAAGGAAAAGATGAAAATAATAAAGCGATGCTGCCATTGAGCTCAAGCCCGGAGTATCATAATAATAGTATAAAAGCATGGTTTAATGTTTTCACCAATTATGATCTTTCATTATTAAAGAGCTTTTATGATTTTGGTGCAGAAATTTCAGCAACTGCCTATGATCGCAGACCTAATGAATGGCTGGGGGTTAGGATGAGCTTGCCAGATTTAGATGTAAATGAAACCGGGCTTACGGTTGCTCCGGGTCATAACCTGGATGAGTCTCATCGTCATCTTTCTCCTTATATGGCCATTTATCCTTTGTGTTTATTGAATATTGATGATGAAAGGGATAAAGACATAATTGAAAAGTCAATAAAACATATTGAAACTAAGGGTACGGATCAATGGTGTGGTTATTCTTTTAGCTGGATGGCTTGTATTTATGCGAGAACCAGGCAAGCAGATAAGGCTGTAAAGCAGTTGCAAATATTTGCCGGAAATTTTTGTTCATCCAATAGCTTTCATCTTAATGGCGACCAGAAAGGTGGACAGTATTCTTCTTTTACCTACCGGCCGTTTACTCTTGAAGGAAATTTTGCATTTGCCCAGGGCATTCATGAGTTGTTATTACAGGCACGTAATGGTATTATAGAAATATTTCCGGCAGTACCTGCCAACTGGATGAATGTTTCATTCAAATCTTTAAGAACAGAAGGCGCCTTCCTGGTCAGTGCAAAAAAAGAAAATGGAGTGCTATCTCAGGTGTCAGTTACAGCAGAGCAGGGAGGAAAATTAAAAATGAAAAATCCTTTCAAAACATTTTTTATCACCAATTTGCAAAAGAAATATATAGTAGATAACGGCATTTTGGAAATAGACATGCAAAAAGGAGAATTACTCACCATCAAAAATGGGCATGAATAAAAAAAATACAATGAAACGTAATGAATTTTTTCGGTTATCTGTGCCGGCATTTTTATTGTTGGTAAACGGAGACATTGTAAAAGCAACTGATTATTTTTTATCGGAAGAGCATAAAAAAAAAGTAAAACTTCGGTTTGTGGTTGCTTCAGATGGTCATTATGGGCAGCCTGATACAGATTATAAAAATTATTTTAGTACGACTTGTGTCCCGGATTAATGAAGAACACCGTAAACATCCCATTTTCATTTTGTGTTATCAATGGCGATATTGTCCATGATGATAAAACCCATTTTCCTGCTGCAAAAAAAGCCCTGGATCATCTTCAGTGTAAATATTATGTAAGCCAGGGAAATCATGATCATGTAACGGCAGAAGAATGGAAAGCTATCTGGAATATGCCTGTCAATCTGGATTTTTCCATAAAAAAAAGTTCCTTTCTTATTGCAACTACTTCTGACGAAAAAGGGACTTATCTATGTCCTGATCTTAATTGGTTAACGCAGAAGCTGGAGGAGCATAAAGCCCAGGAGCATATTTTCATTTTTATACATATTAATCCCGGTAAGCTGACAAAGCATGCGGTTGATTGCCCTGAACTGTTTGAATTGTTTGCAAAACATAAAAATATAAGAGCTGTATTTAACGGGCACGACCACGATGAAGAAGGAATAAAAAAGAGAGAAGCAATTCCTTTTGTGTTTGATGCCCATTTTGGGGGGAGCTGGGGTACCAGCTACCGGGGTTTCCGTATAGTGGAGTTGATGGAAAGATAATTCGATTGTAACCTATATAATGAATCCGGTTGAAAAGATCAATGAGGCTAATATTGGAATACCGATTAAATAATATTGTATGATAAGAAAAATACTTCATAACAGGTGTTGCTGTGTTTTTATATTGATGGTTAGTTTTTTTTCAGTTGCAGCACAACAAAAATCAAAAGAGCCATTGCCCACAAAGCAACAATTAGCCTGGCATGACATGGAATATTATTGGTTCATCCATTTTGGTCCAAATACATTTACAGATAAGGAGTGGGGACATGGGGATGAACAGGAAGATATTTTTAATCCTTCTCAATTGGATTGCCGCCAATGGGCGAGGATTGCCAAACAAGCCGGTGCAAAAGGCATTATCTTAACTGCTAAACATCATGATGGTTTTTGTTTATGGCCCAGCAAATTTTCAAAACACACCGTTAGAGAAAGTAAATGGGACGAGGGGAAAGGGGATGTGGTTGAGGGATTTAAAACAGGCATGCAAGGAATATGGATTAAAGTTTGGAGTTTATCTTTCTCCATGGGATAGAAATCATCCTAAATACGGTACAGCGGAATACAATGATGTTTATGTAAACACCATGAAGGAATTGATCAGCCAATACGGCCCCTTCTTTGAATTTTGGTGGGATGGTGCCAATGGTGAAGGACCTAATGGAAAAAAACAGGTTTATGATTTCAAGCGTTTTGAACAAACAATGAGGAAGCTGGCTCCCAACACCGTAGTGTTCAGTGACATTGGGCCTGATATCCGGTGGGTAGGAAATGAAAAAGGATTTGCTGGGAAAACGAACTGGAATTACCTGGATACAGCAGGATTTAAAAGAGGTGAAGGTGGGCCGCCGACCGATACATCTGAACCAGGGGAATATAAATGGTAAAAATTGGATACCAGCGGAATGTGATGTTAGCATTCGGCCAGGGTGGTTTTATCATAAAGAAGAAGATGATAAGGTGAAAACACCGGAGCAGTTATTTGAATTGTATTTGAAATCTGTAGGCCGCGGTGCTAATTTATTATTAAATATTCCTCCGGACAGGCGCGGCCTGATACAACGAAATTGATTCAGCTTCGTTAATGGGGTTTAGAAAATTAAAAGAAGAAAGTTTTGCAACTAACCTGGCGGCAGGGAGTAAAGCAGAACTGCATACCCGGGGCAGTATTTTTCAACGAACTAAATTTACTGATGGAAAAAGTGAAACGTTTGAAGATGTAATCCATTATAAGGATGCCATTCTATGGGTAAAATTTGAACAGGTAAAAAAAATAAACTGTATTGTGCTTCAGGAAGCCATTGAATTTGGACAACGTGTAAAAGAAGCAAAATTGATACTGCTAAATGGCTCGCAGCCGGTGAAGGAAATTGATATTACTACTATCGGCAGAAAAAGAATATTAACGTTCCCAACAATGGAGGCAAGTGCTGTAAACCTTGTAATAAGGGATACCAAGGACAACCCTTTGATCAGTGAAATTTCGGCTTACCTGATAGATGAAAAATTAATAGAGAAATGAAGTCTGCGATGACTTGATAATATTATTGGTTTGACAAAGAGTGCAATTATTAATTTCCTGTAAAATTTGCTTTTCTTTTTTCCAGGAAGGCTGCAGCTCCCTCTTTGGCATCAGCAGTATTTATTAATTCGCCAAATGTTTCGATTTCTAATGCAAACCCATTCCTGGTTTCATCAAAAACCGCATTAGCCGCTCTGATGCAACCGGCAATAGCCAGTGGTGCTTTCGAATTAATTATTTGAAGGATGATTTTCGTTTTAGCAAGCAATTCTTCCTGCGGCACCACATGATTTACCAATCCATATTGTAATGCTGTGCTGGCATCGATCATATTTCCGGTCATCAGCAATTCCATGGCACGACCTTTTCCTATTAAATGAACCAATCGCTGGGTGCCCCCATAGCCGGGGATTAATCCAAGGTTTACTTCCGGCTGGCCGAATTTTGCATTTTCTGACGCTAAACGAAAATGACAACTCATTGCTAACTCACAACCACCGCCTAACGCAAATCCATTTACAGCAGCGATAACAGGTTTTTTGCAGTTTTCAATTTTTGTAAACACAAGGTCTTGCCCTTTTTGAGCTAATGCTTTTCCACCCGCAACGTCTAAAGTAGCAAACTCACTGATGTCAGCACCGGCAACAAAGGCCTTATTGCCTTGTCCGGTAATTATGGCCGATTTTATATCTGCATTATTGCTCACTTCATCAATTGCTGAACCTAGTTCTTCTATCACAGTTTTATTCAAAGCATTTAATTTATCAGGCCTGTTGATAGTAATGGTGCATATTCCATTTTCCAGGGAAGTAATTATTGTTTGAAAATTCATGAGCAGTGTGTTTTCTTCTTAATAAATTTTTTAATCAGAATGATATTGTATTTTCTTGATAAGCCAGGTTGTCTTGGCAAATATTATGCATAAAAAATTACAAGAAAAATTTGCAATTGCTTATTCAATCCCTGGTAAATTCTTACTCCCGGGGGGTCAATTAAAAATTCCTGTTTTCTTTTACCCAATCCCCGATATAACTGGCGATTTCGGTTGTTGTAGTTCCTGGTGCAAATAATTTTCCTGCTCCCATTGCATTAAGACTTTTTATATCATCTTCGGGTATAATGCCACCGCCGGTTAATAAAACGTCATTCATTTCCTTTTCCTTCATCAGCTGGATGATACGGGGAAAGACGGTCATATGAGCACCTGAAAGAATACTGATGCCAATGGCATCTACATCTTCCTGTAATGCCGTATTGACAACCATTTCAGGGGTCTGGCGAAGTCCCGTATATATTACTTCCATTCCGGCATCACGAAGTGAAGTGGCTATTACCTTGGCGCCACGATCATGTCCGTCCAAGCCTACTTTGGCAACTAAAACCCGGATAGGTCTGTTCATATTGTCTTTGTTCAATTTCAAAAATAAAGAATATCATCGGGGGATGATTTTTTTATATTGAAAGCCAGTCTATTATTTAGAATGGTTGGTATTCTTTCGGGGGGACTAGAATATTATTTTTTGTAAAATGAAACTCTTAAAAAAAGTCTGTTCAAATGAACAATAGAGATGAAAGGCAATAGAAGATATGAAATGGAATATGTATAGACTTTCTTAGAATTAATTTCAGTTGATAGGGTATCAAAATGATATATTGCATTATGCAATACAGAAAATTTGGTAAAACGGATATGATGGTCAGCGAAATTGGTTTTGGTGCCTGGGCTATTGGCGGCGGGGCGATGATTGGTAATACCGCAATTGGCTGGGGCGATGCAAATGATAAAGATTCTAAGAATGCGATTCACCGTTCGCTGGATCTCGGAATTAATTTTTTTGATACAGCAGATATTTATGGATTGGGTCATTCGGAGAAACTACTTGGAGATATACTTTACAACAATAAGGAGGTATTGATAGCAACTAAGGTTGGAAATGTTTCCCGTAATGAGCAATTTACCTTCGATTATTCAAGGGAATATATTTTGAAAGCCTGTAATGAAAGTTTAAAACGTTTAAGAAGAGACAGCATTGATTATTATCAACTTCATACTGCAAAATTATCTCACCTGCAACAAGGCGAATGTCTTCAGGCCATGGAGCTACTTCAGCAGCAGGGAAAAATCCGTTACTGGGGAATTTCATTAAATACGTTTGATCCATATCCGGAGGCTGAGTTTTTTATCCAAAAAAATTTGGGTCACGGTTTTCAGTTAGTGCTTAATATACTTAATCAAAAGGCTTTGGAAATAATCGAAAAAGCTGGTCAGGCAGGTTATGGCATCATAGCCCGGATGCCGTTGCAATTTGGATTGCTGACCGGAAAGTTCGACAATAACATTTCTTTTTCTGACAATGATCACAGGAAAAACCGGATCACTGAAGAAGTGGTTGAGGAAGCTAATAAAGCATTAATTCCCGTTTGGGATCTTTGTGAAAAGTATGGATTGAATAAAACACAACTCGCACTAAGTTATATTTTGAGTATTGAACAAATATGCACGATTATTCCGGGAATACGCACGGCAGCGCAGGCGGAAATAAATACCACCGGCCTTGTTAAGTTAGATGAAAGTGACAGGGAATTAATCGGGCAGCTGGGTAAAGAAAAATTTTTGGAGATCATGGAAATGATACAAAAGCAGGGTTAAAGAATGGCCAAAACTTTTTTTATCCGCTCCATCGTTTCTTTTTTCCCTAATATTTCGGCTATGTCAAAAACACCCGGACCAAATTTCCCCCCAACAAGCATAATCCTGAAGGGTAGCATCAGTTCACCGGTTTTTAATTGATTTGCAGCCGCCAGTTCCGTAAAAGCTGTTTCCAGGCCACCTCGTTGCCACAATGAAGACAATTTGTACACACGGATTAATTCAATAAAAAAAAGGTTTTTCTTTTCTCCCCATTTTGGTAAAATGGCACTTGTATCAATATCAACTGGTGATTGAAATAAGAAATAACATTGGTCGTAGAAATCTGTTATTAAAGTACATCGGTCTTTAACTAATTTAATGGCCTTGTCTAATAATATTTCGTCTGTAACATGTATACCCTTTTCAGCAAAAAGATTCTTAACATGTATTCTTAATTCGGGAATATCTAATCTTTTTATCCATTCATGATTGAACCATTTTGCTTTTTCATAATCAAATTTTGCTCCGCCGCTATGCACTCTTTCTATAGAAAATTTTTCTATCAATTCTTCTTTGGAAAAAATTTCCTGTTCAGTTCCGTCATTCCAGCCCAGTAATGCAAGAAGATTGATAAAGGCTTCCGGTAAAAATCCTTTTTCTTTAAATCCTTCTGTCAGCTTCATTCGTTTTTGGATCTGTCCAGTTCATTGCAAAAACCGGAAAGCCATATTTGGCACCATCTCTTTTACTTAGTTTCCCATTGGGACCAAGTATTAAAGGAAGATGTGCCCATTGTGGCATATTTTCCAATCCAAATAAATATTTCCATAATAAGATATGAACCGGGGCGCTGGGCAACCATTCTTCTCCGCGGAAAGCATGTGTGATTTTCATCAGGTAATCATCTACCACTACTGCTAAGATGATAGGTAGGCATGCCATCTGCTTTCAGTAAAACTTTATCATCAACAACAGAAGTATCAAAACTGTACTTCACCTCGGATCATGTCAGTAAAAGAAACGGTTTCATTGTCCGGCATTTTAATCCGGATCACATGTCTTGTACCCTCATCTAATAATCTTTTAGCTTCTTCGCCGGTGAAAGTGAAATTGAATTGCGCATTTTCATGCCGGATTGTTTGATCATATTGTGGAGAAGGATTATCGGTCTGTTTTAAAATCCTGTCGCATTTTTTCCAATTCTTCCGGTGTATCGAATGCATAATAAGCATGTCCGTCTCTGATCAATTGTTCGGCATATTGACGATACATTTCTTTTCGTTCACTTTGCCGATAGGGACCATAATTGACCACCATGTCAGTGGACTTTCATCCGGTTCCAGCCCTGCCCATTTCTAAGCAATTGAAAATATATTGTTCTGCACCGGTCAACATACCGGCTTTGATCGGTGTCTTCAATACGAAGAATAAAATCACCACCATGCTTTTTGGCAAACAAGATAATTATACAAAACTGTTCTTACACCACCAAGGTGTAAACCACCGGTAGGACTTGGTGCAAAACGTACTCGAACTTTCTTATTCATAGGTTGCAAAGATAAAGTTACTGAGTTATTAAAGTATAAGTTACAAAGCACAGGGTATAGCGAGCAGTCCGTAGATTTTGTTTATCTTAGTTCCCTGATGCTTATACTTTGCTTTATATGAAAGTATTTTGTCAAAACTCCCTGGTGGCTGAAAAAAATATATCCTTCTTATGTATGGAGTATTAACACAAAAGAAAAGTATTTATCTCACTTTTGATGACGGCCCACATCCTGTAGCTACCCCCTTTGTATTGGATGAGTTAAAAAGATATAATGCAAAGGCGACTTTTTTTTGCATTGGAAAAAATGTAGTGGCAGATCCTGAAATATATAAGCGAATACTGGATGAAGGTCATGCGGTAGGCAATCATACGCAGAATCATTTGAATGGATGGAAAACAAAAGATGAAATATATCTCGACGATGTAACGGAAGCAGGCAAAGTATATTGATTCCAATTTGTTCCGTCCGCCTTATGGAAGGATCACTTCTTTTCAGGCAAAGAATATAAAGAGCGCGCATTGCAAAAAGATAAAGCAAAAGTTATTATGTGGGATGTATTGAGTGGAGATTTTGATAATACGTATTACAGGTGATCAATGTCTTGCAAAATGTAATATTGAATGCAACGAAAGGTTCAATTGTTGTATTTCATGATAGTGAAAAAGCATTTTCAAGACTTGAATATTTTTTGCCTGCAGATATTAGAATTTTTTGAAAAAAAAGGATATCGATTTGAAAAATTGGAATATTTTTGAATGAAGACGGACATAAAGAATGAAAAGGTTAATTTGTAAGGAACTGATTCATAAATGATTGAGAATCATTTAAAAATTTAGGGCCTGGGTAGAAACCCTGGCCCGTTTTTAATCCGTACCCTATGAAAACTGGTTTAAAGGTAAAATAATTTTTCATTAATCCAAACTAATTTCCAAGTGTTTGTGTCGGATGACATATTTATTTTTTGACGTGCTTTGGACTTAATTTTGACTCACTATGAAGCTGATTGATACACATGCTCATATTTATCTCGAAGAGTTTGATAATGATCGGATGAAGTGATTGACAGAGAGCAAAAGAAGAAGGAGTTGATAGAGATACTTATGCCTGCTATTGATTCTTCTTCGCATGATGCGCATGTTGAACGGTGGAAGCAGAAATATCCGGATCAATTGTATAAGCATGATGGGACTACATCCCTGTTCAGTTAAGGAAAATTATCGAAGAGGAATTGAAAATTGTAGAAGATTATCTTGGCTCAGACGAAAATTTATAGCGGTTGGTGAGATCGGTCTTGATTTTTATTGGGATATTATCTTTTAAAGAGCAACAATATGAGGCCTTTCACCGGCAGGTAGAATGGGCTTTGCAATTTGATATTCCGATAGTCATTCATTCCCGAAATGCCACTGATGAATGTATCGAGGTAATCAGGCAGCATCAAAAAGGAAAGCTGAAAGGAGTATTTCATTGTTTTTCTGGTAACTGCGGAACAGGCGCAGCAGATTATTGACCTTGGATTTTATCTGGGTATTGGTGGTGTACTCACTTTTAAAAATGCAGGCCTGGATAAAGTGATGAAAGAAATTGATCTGGACCATATTGTATTGGAGACGATGCGCCCTATCTGGCACCGGTTCCTTTCAGGGGCAAAAGAAATGAAAGCAGCTTATATTACCAATATGTGGCAGAAAAGCTGGCTGATGATAAAGAGATCGAAGCATGAATGAAATAGCGACGATTACTACAGCAGAATGCTGAAAAATTATTCGGTCTCTAAGGTCTGAAACCTGTATTTTTGCAACCCTTTAAATGGAGACTTGTCCGAGTGGTTGAAGGAGCACGCCTGGAAAGTGTGTATACGGGAAACTGTATCAAGGGTTCGAATCCCTTAGTCTCCGCATAATCTGTTAGTTCTTAGAGTAATGCAGAATTTTTAATCAAAGTAAGAAGTTAATGATCTGGAATAATTTAAGAAATGTGGAATCTTTAGAATCACTCAAATCACTTTCCGCTAAACAACCTCAGGTTATTTTTAAACATAGCACCCGTTGTTCAATAAGTAGCATGATCAAAAACCGATTGGAAAAAGCACAGGCGCCGGATGAATTAAATTTTCATTTTCTGGATTTAATAGCATTTCGATCCCTGTCTGACAGAATTGCTGAGGAGTTTTTGGTTGAGCATGAATCTCCACAAATACTCCTAATCAAAAATGGGGCATGTATATATGATGAGAGCCATAATGCTATACTGATGGATGATATCATTGACAAAGCTAATTTTTAGATTCTGGTATTACCAATTATTCGCCTGTTCCGTGTTCATTCGTTCAGAAACATCCTCAGGTTGATTCTGCTTCCAGTCAGGATCATACCGGACAAACCAGGATATCCAAAGGCTTCTTGAAAATCTCATTAGCCATGGCTGAAGAACCACAAGGAGGACAGCATTAAATCCCATCCAGTAAAAGAACCGATTATCATTAACTGATAAACCGACTATTACCCACCATAAAATAAGTGTTGCTACACTCATAGCTACGGTTAGTACATAGCTAACATAACTGGTTCCATAGTAAAACCCTACTTCAATCTCGCTGGGCTGACCGCAAAAAGTACAATTCTTATGCATCAGTAAATTATTTCTTAAACTGATGCTAAGAGATTTTTGAAATAATTTTCCTTCCCTGCAACGAGGGCACCGGCAACTTAACACAGAGGATAAATAGCCACGATTCACCTTATTTTTTGACATTAAAATAGTGGATTATATGCGCCTGATAATTTTTAATTAACTGGATTATTGGTCCACCCTGGTTTCCCTGAGTGTGCTCAACCCGGCATCGATATTAATCTATTCCCGTTTCCAATAATGAGTACAAAATTAACTAAACAGAACCGCCTGGTACAATTTTAAATTCTTGTACTTTATAGCATTCTCTTCATTAATGTATAGAAACGACAGCAATGAAAATTGAGGATTTAATAGAAAAGTAATACTTGCTACAATATTGATTATTCTTTTAGTTTATAAAAAGGATGAGTACTACATTTTCCCTTTTAAAATTTTATGCCAGTATAACCAGGGCAAAATTTTGGTTTTAAGTTGGTACATCGACCATCTTTCTTTGCTTTGATCTATTGGAAAAGTTTCCAATGGTTGATTGTTATAATCAAATTCACAAAGCACAAGTTTGCCATAGCCGGTTACTACCGGACAACTTGAATATCCATTATAACTTCCGGTTAATGTTTTTCCTTCCATTACCGCCCATAAATTTTTTACTAATACGGGAACTTGCTTACGAATTGCGGCACCCGTCCTGGAAGTAGGTAACGAAGATGCATCACCTAATGAAAATATATTGTGATACCGGGAATGCTGTAGTGTGTTTTTGTCTACATCAACCCAACCTGCTTCGTTTGCCAGTTTACTGTTTCTTACAAAATCCGGTGCACTTTGGGGAGGTGTTACATGTATCATGTCAAAATCAACAATATATTCTTTGTCTTTATTTTGTTCACCAAATCCTATAAATTTTGCTTTCCTGTTGGGCCCGTCTATTTCGACGAGTTTTGTAAAAAAAATCAACTGTACTTTATTCCTTTCAGCAACTTTTTTTAATGTCTTCTCATATTTATCCACCCCAAAAAGACGGCTGCCTCCACTCCAATATTGAATGGATGTCAAATTAAATACATCATTTTTTTTAAAATAATCTGCGGCCAGCCACATAATTTTGTGAGGAGCGCCGCCACACTTTACCGGAGTATTTGGATTGGTAAATATCGCATTTCCACCTTTAAAATTATTAATACATTCCCAGGTGTAAGGCGCTTGTTCAAAACTGTAATTGGAACAAACATTGTTTTTTCCAAGCGTTTCTTTTAATCCTTTTATGGCTTCCCAGTTTAATTGTATTCCCGGCGCTACGATAAGATATTCATAATTAACTGTTTCATTATTGTCCAGAGTAATTATATTATTCTCTGGTTCGAACGAAACAACTTTCTGTTTAATCCATTTAACATTTTTGGGTATTATATCTTTTTCTTCACGGATGGTTTTATTAATATCAAAAACTCCGGCTCCTACCAGCGTCCAGGCAGGTTGATAATAATGCTTATCAGAAGGTTCAATAATAGCGATATCTAATCCCTTTTGTCTATTCATAAGCTGCGCTGCAGTTGATATACCGGCATTACCTCCTCCAATAATTACTATCATATGTTGATGCACCATATTAAAATTATTTATTTGCTAAACTAATTATACCAGAAAAGAGTAAGGGTAACTTTAATCAGGTTTAATAGTTATTATCTATGATTCTCATCAACTTATTAGGTTAGATAGGGGACACTATGAATAATATTTGTTTAATAATAATTCCTCTTGAAATATATCTTGTTTTTTTGCTTTTTTAATTTTTAAACGTGGCTGGAATTCAAGTAACTAGACAGGATTTTGAAAAATTAATATATAATAATGAACCTGCAAAGAATTGGAATACACGAAGAAACTAACTGCTATATAAATATTTATGCTGAAAGAAGCGGACTCTGTAAAACAGTGGCCCTGTTCAGGAAGAACTATCGAATGATTAAGACGAAAAAATTTTGATTCATAAAGTTTATTCAGATCGGGAAACGGAATTTCAGGGAATATTTGTTTTCAAAGCTTTCCCTCAATTTTTTTTCTTGAGAGATGATGAAAGTTGCTTTTCAAAACTTGTTATTAAACAAATAATAGAATAAGAATTTATTCCAAAACAAAAAAGCGGAATAATAAGATGTATAAATTTTGCCGGAGAAATTTAATATTAGGTTTTTTACAGGCAATCTAAGTTTAGCGAAGAAAAACCTCGTTTATTATGATATAAATACCCATAATCAATACAAACCATCCAAAACCTTTTTTTAGGGAGGCACCGGGGATTTTATCAGCAAACCGGCTTCCTATAAAAATACCGACAATTGATAAGACGGTAAATACAATCAAAATAGTCCAGTTATATTCAAACTGTTTTAAACTAAAAAGGAAGCCAAAAAGGGAATTGATGGCTATGATCAGTAAGGATGTTCCTACCGCTTTTTTCATCGGTAGTTTTAAAAACAGAGTGAGCGTGGGTATAATCAAAAAACCTCCCCCGGCGCCCAAAAGTCCGGTAATAAAGCCAATCAAAATGCCCAGAATAACAAGAGGAAAGACTTTGTTGTGTCGATTTTTTTCAACAAATTCATCCTTGGTGGTGGGTTCATTGCTGTTAAAAATCATGGTAAATGAAGCCGCCAGCATCAGAATGGCGAATATTACCATTAAAAACATATCAGTAGACACCTGGATGCTACCAATAGAAAACAGGTGGTTTGGCAAAGCCGGAAGAACATAATGCCGGGTTATAAAAATGGAAAAAATTGAAGGAATACCAAATTCGGTAATAGCTCTGAAGTTAACCAGTCCTACGGAATAGGCTCTCAGACCCCCAATAAGACTTGTAGAGCCCACAATAAAAAGCGAACTGGTGGTAGCAAGTAATGGGTTAATATTCATCAGGTACACTAAAACCGGAACTGTAAGTATAGAACCGCCGCTTCCCAGCATACCTAGTGAAATACCGATCAGTATTGAAGCAAAGTATCCAAAAATCTCCATATGTTATTTAAAAATTAGCTGGTGAATATAATTATCTCCGGGGAATTGAATAAGAGTTTAATGAGTGATGCGTTGATCCGGGATCTCCCAATTTCATTCATCCTTTTTTTCCTTTTCATTTTCCAGAACTTTTTCCATTTGCATGCTCCTGCTTCCTTTGATAAGAAAATGGGTATTTTCAAAATGTTGTTTCTGAAACCATTCCCTGGTTTGGTTTGCATTTTCGAATATGCGGTATGAATGGTTTAATTTCAAAAAATCCCCACCTACAAGAATAACTTCCGTCCACTGATATTGGCCAAGCAGATTTAAAATAGTTTGATGTTCATTAAGGCTCTCCTTGCCAAGTTCTGCCATAGCTCCAAGCATTACAACTTTTAATGCAGATTTGTATTTACCGAAATTTTCAATTGCCAGCCGCATACTACTGGGATTGGCATTATAGGCATCAAGTATAAATGAATTAGACCCTTTCTGCATTAACTGCGACCTGCTATTTGTAGGTTCATAATTTTTTATAGCTGATCTTATGTTTGCTTCCGGAACCTTAAAAGTTTTGCCTACGGTAATTGCGGCCAGAATATTTGGCATATTATAATCTCCTACCAAATGGGTTTCGATTGTTGGGTCGTCGAGACCCTGTGTAATTTCCATTTCAAGATAGGGGTCATTTTTTTTCACATGCCCGGTAATATGTGCATCCCCGGTACCATATTTAATAATTCCACTAATGCCCTTGCTCATTTCTCTCAAATATTCATAATCCCACATCACAAAAGCATAACCATGAGGTTGTCCTCTAAGAAAGTCAAACAATTCTCCCTTTCCTTTTCTAACGCCTTCCAGGCTACCGAAACCTTCCAGGTGGGCTTTTCCTACATTAGTGATGATGCCATGGGTGGGCAACGTGAAATTGCAATAGGATGCAATTTCCCCCACATGATTGGCGCCCATTTCGATAATCGCCATTTCAGCATCCATTCTTATTTTCAGAATAGTTAATGGAATGCCGATATGATTATTCAGATTTCCTTCTGTTGTAAATGTTTTATAGGTGGTACTGAGAACAGCATGAACTAATTCTTTAGTGGTTGTTTTCCCGTTACTACCTGTAATAGCTATGAAGGGAAAATCAAATTGCTGGCGGTGATGCCTGGCCAATTCTTGCAGGGTGGCCAAAACATTTTCTGTTAAAATAGTTTTGCCAGCAATATCATATTCTTTTTCATCAATAATGGCGAATGAAGCGCCGCTGTCTATGGCTTGCCTGGCAAAGTGATTACCATTAAAGTTGTCACCTTTTAATGCAAAAAAAAGTTCACCCTTTTTTATTTTTCTTGTATCTGTTTGAATAAAGGGATTTTGCTGGTATATCTTATAGAGTTGTTCAATTTGCATTGGGCAAAAATAAGCGGCAATCAATAAAAATTAAGGGGAATAAAAAAAACCCTCTGATTAAGGAGGGTTTTAAAAAACTATTCAATTTCTTATTTCTTCTGTCTTTTGGTTGGGAACTGTTGTCCTACTTTACGGCCATTTCCTTCAGGGCTGCCCATACGATCCATGGCACAACGGAAGCCTAATGTGCTTAATGCCTGTTCTTCTTCCAGGTAGCGGCGGGTACCGGGGCTCAGCCAATAGGCTCTGTCATTCCAGCTACCACCTTTATAAACTCTCGATTTATCACTTACAAGAGTAGTAGTTCCATATCCATAACTTGCCATTGATGCAGTGTCTCCATCCAGGTAGTTGATCACATTACCTCTTTGGTAGTTACGGCGATTTTTACTTTCTTCATCTGTTACGGCTACCATTCTAACCCGGCCGGTGGTGTCATTTATTTCAGCTTCGCCGTTGGCATTCTTATACAATTTCTCGTATTTATTACCACGGAAAGGAGCAGGCATATCATCAAAGTCCATAGAAGAAAGTGGTCTGTACACATCCTGAACCCACTCACTTACGTTGCCCGCCATATTGTAAAGTCCAAAACCATTGGGAAAGAAGGATTTTACATCGGCCGTATAGAAGGCACGGTCGTTTAATCCACCCGCCACTCCGGCATTATCACCAGAACCTCTTTTAAAGTTAGCCAGGAACTGACCTTGCCAGCTTCCGCGGCGTGTATCACGAAGTCCATTCACATTTTGTGACCAGGGATATATTTGCTTGTTAGACTGTAATTCTTCGCCACGTCTTCCTTCTTTTTTGCTGGGGCGTGGATTTTGGTTAATAAGACCATACGCTGCATATTCCCACTCAGCTTCAAAAGGCAAGCGGTAATTTGGCATCAGTAATCCATCTTCCATTGAAATTTTAGTACGAGGCTGGCCCTGTGGTGTTTTCAACGGATTCTTTTTAGAAGTTGCTGTTTTGCCAGGAGCTGTCTGATATAAATCAAGCAAATAGGATTTTGTTGTGAAATTATTGCTTCCCTGCTGACCTTGTAAACCTTGTTTATTAATATATCCTTTCTCAAGGAGAACACCTTCGTTTACACGATCACTTCTCCAGAGGCAAAAGTCTGTTGCCTGCTGCCAGCTTACCCCAACAACAGGGTAATTATTGAATCCCGGATGGCGAAAATAAAACTCTACCAAAGGTTCATTATAACTCAATTCGCTTCTCCAAACCAAAGTATCAGGTAATGCACCTTCAATAATTGGCAAGTTTACAGGATCGGAGGGGTCAAAAACCTTATTTAGCCAGAATAAATATTCACGATAGTGAACATTAGCTACCTCTGTACGATCAATATAAAAGGAAGGAACAGATACACGGCGCGGAATATTATTCCAATCACCCATTACATCTTCATCCGTTTGCCCCATTGTGAAGGTACCACCCTGAACAAACACAAGGCCAGGGCCTGTGGCCTGATCTTTCGCTTTGGCTACCTGGTAACCACCCATGTCTTTATCATTGTAGTTCCAGCCGGTAACATCCGATTTGTCCTTTTTCTTTTTAAAAAGACCAAAGTTTTTGCAGGATGCCATAAACACCATACAAGCCAGGAGAATTGCTAAGTTTTTCACTTTTATTGTTTTTTGCATAAACCTACGAATTGGAATAAATTTAACGCCCACTGAGATGAAATTATTGTCCGGGGATTGGATTTTCTGCCGAAATTCAAACTTAATAAGTTTCTATCCAAAGAAATTAGTGTATTTACTCTCTTGCCTGTGTTTTTTCCCGATCCCATATGGGTATTGTCTCCATGTTTTCAGGAATAAAATGAACTTGTTCATTATGCTTATTGATCAGGGAAAATAAGAGAACCTGGCTCAGGTAATCAATATCCCTCCTGATTTCTATTTTTAGACTTTTAACCGATATTAACTAACGGTCATATACCCATAAAATTGCGGAAAATAACAAGGAAAAGGCATGTCACTTCTAAGCAAAGTAATTAGCCTCCACATCAACCCAATTAAAACAAACAAAGGGCAATAAAGCTTACCTGTATTCGTTCAAGTGAACTGGAGTGGGATGGGTATGATCAATAAGGAAAGTAAGAATACGGATTCCTTATTATTGGTCTGCTTGCCAGGAAATGGACCCGATTTAAGAAAAAGGTGAAATAAAAGTTGGTACTATTTTAGTTAAAGCTGGTGTTCATATTAATTTCGCCATAATTTATTTTTTATTATTTTTTTGTTTGTTCAAGTTTCAATTATAAAAGTATATTCTAATGAGACCAATCGCATGGAAGCTAGCTGCCGTAATTTTCTTTTTTAGTGAATTTTTATCCATTGCAAAAGCACAAAATGCTCAGCCAATCAATGTTGTTACTACTGCTGTCCCCTTCTTAAGAATTTCTCCGGATGCCCGTGCCGGTGGTATGGGTGATATTGGCGTTGCTACATCGCCTGATGCGGGTAGTGGCTTCTGGAATATTGGAAAAGTGGCATTTAATGAATCAAATGTTGGTATTTCCGCTACCTATACTCCCTGGTTAAAAAATCTTGTTAATGACGTTTACCTGGCTTCATTATCCGGCTATTACAAATTAGATGAAACACAGGCATTAAACCTGGGCCTCCGATATTTCAGTTTAGGTAGTATTCAGTTTACTGATCAAAGCGGAAACCTTAACGGTACAGGACGACCAAGAGAATTCGGAATTGATTTTGGTTATTCCCGCAAACTTTCTGAAAAATTAGGATTAGGTATTGCCATAAGATTTATCAATTCAGATTTGGCTTCGGGAGCCGTATCCAGTGGAAATACATACCAGGCCGGCAATTCTGTAGCGGGCGATATTGGCTTTTATTACGATGGGAAGAATGGTGCCGGAGATGGTTTTGCCTACGGAGCAACGCTGACCAACCTGGGTTCCAAAATATCTTATACCGGTAATGCAGATGCAAAGGATTTTATACCAGCTAATCTTGGATTAGGATCTACCTGGACCAAAAATTTTAATGAAGACAACAAATTAACTTTCGGACTTGACATTAATAAATTATTAGTGCCTACTCCGCCTACAGATCTTAGCGATCCAAATGCAATAGCTGATTATAGAAAGAAAGGCCTTGTTGCAAGTTGGTTTGGTTCTTTTGGCGATGCGCCCGGTGGCATTAAAGAGGAAGTAAAAGAGTTGCAGGTATCTGCTGGTGCGGAGTTTTGGTATCAAAATCAATTTGCGCTACGTGCCGGATATTTCTTTGAAGATAAAACCAAGGGAAACCGCCGGTATTTTACAGTTGGCCTGGGTGTGAAGTATAATATTTTCGGGCTTAACTTTTCTTATCTGTTGCCTTCGGGGAGTGGCGTTACTCAAAACCCATTGTCAAATACACTTAGATTCTCCGTTTTATTTGACCTCGATGGAGGTGCTGTAGAAAATTCTAATTAAAGACATATTTAAATTATTTAAGAAAATGTCTCTTGCAAACAGGAGACATTTTTTTTTGTAATTATTTATTCTCTAATAGGTTTTTATATAAAGATTGATATGATTACCAGGAAGGAATCTGATCCAATCAATTTTGGGAGAACCTTCCTGAAGCATTCTAAATCCAACAACAAGCAACATTCTATATTTGCATCTTAAAATATTATATGTCGTATAGAATAGGTATGGGAATTGATTTTCACCAATTACAAGCCGGGAGAGATCTGTGGATTGGTGGTGTGAAAATTCCTCATGATAAAGGAGCTTTTGGACACAGTGATGCTGATGTATTGTTGCATGCTATTTGCGATGCATTATTAGGTGCCTTATGTTTGGGTGACATAGGTGTTCATTTCCCGGATACGGATGCAGCCTATAAAAATATTGATAGCAAGATTTTACTTGAGAAAACGGTAAAGATGATAAAAGAAGAAGGATATTCAATCGTCAATATTGATACCACCCTTTGCCTGGAAGAACCCAAAATAAAGTCCTATACAGGTAAGATGCGACAGGTAATTGCAACCATAGCCTCTATTTCAGAAAAAGATATATCCATAAAGGCGACTACAACTGAGCAGATGGGTTTTGTAGGAAGAAAGGAAGGTTTAACTGCTCAGGCGATTGTCCTCTTAAAAAAACACGAGGGCCAGGATGTTGGTAAAAAAAACGTTTGAAAATAAAGAGAATATTTTTAATCGTTATCTCAATTTTTCAATGGCTAAACTTCCTGAACCTATATATTTGCAGGAATGCTCTGATTGATATGCAGGGCAGACATAATGAATAGATTGATCCTTTATCAGGTGATTAATTTGAGGTGGGTATAAATAAAATTTACAAATGAAACCAATTGAAATAAAGATTGTCAACACTTCATCCAATTCATTGCCAGGGTATGCTACCAGCGGATCCTCCGGTATGGATATAAGAGCCAGCCTCGACCAACCTCAATCCTTGCAACCTATGCAGAGAGCCTTAATACCCACAGGCATTTTTATTGAGATCCCTGAAGGTTACGAGGTGCAGATACGACCACGCAGCGGACTTGCAATAAAAAACGGGATCACCTGCCTGAATACTCCCGGCACTATTGATGCAGATTACCGGGGAGAAATTAAGGTTATTTTAATCAACCTTTCGCAGGAGGAACAAGTCATTCAACATGGAGACAGAATTGCACAAATGGTTGTTCAAAAAGTGGAACAGGCAAATTGGAAATTGGTTGATGAGTTAGAAATAACCGAAAGAAATGATGGCGGTTTTGGACATACCGGCAAGAAATAAACGATAATAAAAATGATCAGAGCGATTTTGATTCTATTGACAGGAACTATGTTATTGGCTTCGTGCAGATCAACAAGAAAAATCCAAACGGCAATAGCAAAAAAGGATTCTCTGCAGGTAATGACACCTCCTTTAAAATCCGGCGATGATTCAGCAACATTTATAAGGCAAACGGTGGATACAATGAAGGCCGGTATTATTAATTTTACTACTTTTTCTGCAAAAGTAAATGTAGACTACCAGGGAACGGATGGAAAGAAATACGATGTAAATGCCAATTTGAGGATGTATAAAGACAGTGCAATCTGGATTTCAATTACGGCGGTTTTTGGTATAGAGGGACTAAGGGCTATTATTACGAAAGATTCGGTCAAAATATTAAATAAGCAGGATAAAGTATATACGGCACGGAGCGTAGCTTATTTGCAGGAAGTAACTGCCCTGCCCTTAGACCTTCATTCTTTCCAGCAAATCCTGGTTGGCAACCCGGTTTTTGTAGATAGTGGGATAATATCCTATTCAAAAACAGGGAATACTATTTCATTATTGAGCATTGGTAATTGGTTCAAGAATTTGCTAACAATAAATGAAATGTTCAGGATTGAGAATAGTAAACTCGATGATACAGATAATACAAGGAGCCGTACCTGCAATTTGAGCTATTCAGATTATGAAAATAAAAAGGGAGTTTTATTTTCAACAAAAAGAAGAATAACGGTAGCGGAAAAATCAAAACTGGATATCAAACTTGATTTTAAGTCATATGACTTTAATGAAACGTTAAGTTTTCCGTTTTCTGTACCCAAAAATTTTAAACGAAACTAAACGGATAATTTATCCGGCCCGGGCTCGTTATAATTTCTCTGCCATACTAATTTATAATTCAAAATTCGGAACATGTTTAGACCCCTCTTAATCATTTTTCTTTTATTTAGTGCTACCGGTTTTCTTTTTGCCCAGTCTACGGATAAATCTGAACTGGAAAGAGAAAGAAGGGAGATACAAAATGAATTAAAAGAAATTCAGGGGATGTATAATAAAATAAAGGGGCAGACCAAACAATCCCTGGGTCAGTTAAATATGCTGGCCAGGAAAATTACGCTTCAGGAGAGATATATCAGCAGTATCAACAAAGAGTTGAGAATGATTGATGATGATCTATATAAGAGCAACCTTGAAATTTATCGGTTGCAAAAACAATTGGATACGTTAAAATCTGAATATGCCCGCACCATTGTTTATGCCTATAAGAACCGGAGCAGTTTCGATTATGTGAATTTCATTTTCTCTGCTAACAGTTTTAATGATGCTATACGCCGGGTTGCTTACCTGAAGAGCTACCGTGCTTACCGTGAAAAACAAGTGGCCACCATCCATGAAACGCAGGCTTTGATTGCCAGGCGGCAGCAACAGCAACTGGGGCGTAAGCAGGAGAAAAATGAAGCCTTGCAAAGTCAGACTGTTGAAAGAAATGAGTTATCAGTACAGAAAAAAGAAAAAGACGTTGTGGTCTCAAAATTAAAATTGCAGGGAAACGATCTTCAGAAACAAATAGCGGCAAAAAAGAAACGGGACCGTGACCTTAAAAATGCACTTACTGCAATTGTCAGAAGAGAGATAGAAGCAGCAAAGAAAAAAGAAGAAGAAAGGATAGCTGCTGAAAAGAAAGAAAGAAACCGGATTGCTGAAGCAAAAAAGAAAAGTGAAGCGGCTGAGAATCCTGCAAGTCCAACTGCTGCGCCTGTAGTAATAGCGGAGAAACCAGAGGTAGTTGAAAAAAAACCTGAAAGTTATCTTGAATTAAATGCTAGGGATGTAAAGCTGGGTGCAGATTTTTCAAATAATAAAGGCAAATTGCCCTGGCCGGTAGATAAAAGTTTTATCAAGATACCATTCGGAAAATATAAGGTTGAAGGATTTACCAATATATACGATGATAACCCTGGTCTTACAATTGGCACCCAGGTTGGATCGGCTGTAAAATCAGTATTTGACGGTGAGATAATGGCTATTCACAATTATGGTGAGGCGGCTGCTGTGGTAGTTCGACACGGAAAATATATCACCACCTACAGTAATCTTTCAGGAATAAATGTCAGCAAAGGAGCTAATGTTAGAACAGGTCAGGTAATAGGAACCGCTGGTGAAGCAGACGATGGCTCCGGTGGCCAGGTAAATTTTATGCTGATGATTGAAAACAATAATGTGAATCCTGCCGGTTGGTTACGGCGATAATTTTGTATGGGAACTTAGCAGGAGGCTCTGATAAGAGGAGATGCCGGAATGATTAATAATATTCCTGGAGAAATTACCGATATACGATCTAAAGAAATCGTTCGTATAATTTTTCATAAATCGGAACGATATTGCTGATGTCAAATTTCCTGGCGTGCTCGGAAGCATTGGCTTTAAATTTCATCAGATCATCAGCATTTCTTAAGATATCTAAAGCAAAACTGCTCATGGAACTGATATCTCCAATATCAGCCATAAAACCTGTTTTACCCTGTATCATGATTTCATTTAATCCTCCTGCATTTGTTGATACTACAGGCACGCCGGCAGCCATGGCTTCAAGGGCAGCCAACCCAAAACTTTCATATTCAGATGTAAGAAGGAACAGGTCAGCAATAGCCAGTATATCTTCCATTTGCTCCTGCTTACCTACAAACCTGACATCATCACATACGTCTAATGAACGGCTGAGTTCTTCTGCCATCTGTCTTTCAGGTCCATCCCCTACAAATAATAATTTGCTGGGCAATTCTTTGTGAACTTCGTGAAATATTTTTACTACATCCTGCACTCTTTTTATCTTTCTGAAATTGGATGCATGCAATAATATACGTTCCCCGTTTGGTGCTATCACTTTTTTAAATGCATCGATAGGTTTCCGTGTAAACCGCTCCACATCTACAAAGTTGTAGATCACTTCTATTTCTTTCTCAATCGTAAATATTTTATAAGTTTCATCCCGGAGATTTTCGGATACAGCGGTGATCCCATCACTTTGATTTATTGAAAAAGCAACAACCGGAGCATAGGTTTTATCACGGCCCACCAGCGTGATATCGGTACCATGCAGCGTAGTTATAACAGGGATATTTTTTCCTTCATGCTCCAGTATCTTTTTGGCCATATAGGCAGCGGAAGCGTGAGGGATAGCATAGTGAACATGCAACAAATCCAGGTTATTGTTTTTTATTACATCTACCATGGCGCTGGCCAGGGCTGTTTCATAAGGAGGATAATCGAATAATGGGTATGTAGGTACCTGTACCTCGTGGTAATAAATATTGGGTATAAAACCATTGAGCCTGACGGGTTGCTGGTACGTAATGAAATGAACGTGATGACCTTTTTGGGCCAGGGCCTTTCCTAATTCGGTGGCCAGCACACCACTACCACCAAACGTAGGATAGCAAACAATTCCTATTCGCATATAAAAAATAATTGCTCTTTAATAATGCCTAAGTTAACAGTTTTGCAGGAGGAAGGTTTGCCGTTAAAGTAAATATTTATTTTCATTTCATGTTTCTTTTATCTTTAGCCAAAGAGAATCACATGAGGGTTATAATAATTTTTTTTGTTTTATTTTTTATTGGATTCGTTTCACCGGCACAAAATATAGATTCGGCAGTCATCCGCAATTTAGCCAGCGAAATACTTATCAATAGTAAGGCTTATGATAATCTTCGGTATCTCACCAGGCAGATCGGGCCCAGACTGGCAGGTTCGGCGGGAATGATCAAGGCGGAGGAATGGGCATTCAGAACCCTTCAGGAGAGCGGTGCTGACAAGCTATGGAAACAACAATGCCTGGTGCCACACTGGATAAGGGGTGGAAAAGATGAAGCAGGCATCATGACTTTTCATTCAACGGCAAATGCAATCGGGAAAACAAGGATGGAGAAAAAACTGGAGGTAATAGCTTTAGGAAATTCAATCGGTACTGGTGCCAAAGGCATTGTAGACAATGTAGTACTGATAAATTCTTTTGAAGAACTGGAAGAAAAGAAAGCCCAGGTAGCAGGAAAGATTGTTTTTTATAACTATAAATTCAATCCATTGTACATAAATAACTTTTTAGCTTATCGTGATGCTGCCCAATACCGGAGCCAGGGACCGTCAAGAGCTTCTAAGTATGGAGCCATTGCGGTTATTGTAAGGAGTATGAGTAATAGTACTGACAACATTCCTCATACCGGAGCCACTCATTATGATACAAGCTATCCTTTAATCCCCGCTGTGGCAATTGGATTAAAAGATGCTGATTTTTTAAGTGAAAAGCTTGGAAAGGAAAAAGCGAGTGTTTTTATAAGAACCAATGGAAAGTTTCTCCCTGATACCATCGGGCATAATGTGATCGGGGAATTAAAAGGTTCAGAATTTTCCGGTGAGATTATCACGGTTGGAGGGCATTTGGATAGCTGGGACAATAGTGAAGGTGCGCATGATGACGGAGCAGGTTGCGTGCAGACTATAGAAATCTTAAGAGCATTCAAGGCTATTGACTATAAACCCAAACGAACGATACGGTTTGTTTTGTTTGCCAATGAAGAAAATGGATTAGCAGGTGCTACCAAATATGCAGAAGAAGCGAAGGCCAAAAATGAAAAACACATTTTTGCATTGGAAAGCGATGCCGGCGGCTTTACTCCAAGAGGATTTGGTTTTGTAGTATCTGACGAACAGTTTAAAAAAATATTATCGTGGCGTGAACTTATAGCTCCCTATGGAGCAGGTGATTTTGTAAGAGGTGGGGGTGGTGCTGATATAGGACCGCTTAACAAAATATTTGGAACACCGCTGGCCGGATTAGCACCGGATACACAAAGATATTTTGATATTCATCATGCCCGCAGTGATGTATTTGAAAATGTAAACAAAAGAGAATTGGAACTGGGGGCTGTTAATATGGCGGCGCTTATATACCTGGTAGATCAGTATGGGTTACCCTAAACCAATAGAGAACGATCGAGAAAATATCTTCATCGGGTTAACTTGTCAATGGCCGTGCGGACAGATGTAAAGGGAAACGAATCCAGCACTTTTTGCATCATGTCTTTTATTTCTATTGTACATAGATTCCCGATACTGCCTTCGTGGTTATGATTAATTTTTGTGTCATAATTAAAATGCCCGGACTCAATGGAGGTCCCGATTTTTTTATAAGCATCCCTGAAAGGCACTCCATTATTTACCAGTTTGTTTACTTCCTCCACGCTATACAGGTATTTGTATTTTTCATCATTCAGAATATCCTTCTTTACTACAATATTGGAAATCATTAACCCGGTCATTTCAATGCAATCCTTTAATGTTTTAAAAGCAGGAAATAAATGTTCCTTCAATAATTGCAGATCGCGATGATAGCCGGATGGCAGATTGGTGGTCATCAATGTTAATTCATTGGGTAAGGCTTTGATGCGGTTGCAATGACTGCGTATCAACTCAAAAACATCAGGATTTTTTTTGTGCGGCATAATGCTGCTTCCCGTTGTCAGTTCGCCGGGGAAACTGATGAAACTAAAATTCTGGTTTAAGAACAAAGTGGCATCCATAGATAGTTTGCTCAGTGTATCTGCTACATTTGCCAGGGCTGTCGCTGTTATCCGTTCTGCCTTACCGCGTCCCATTTGCGCATACACTACATTGTAATTAAGGTCAGCAAATCCTAAAAGCTTTGTTGTTAAAGTTCTGTTGATAGGGAATGATGATCCATAACCAGCAGCAGAACCCAGGGGATTTTTATTAACCACATCGTAAGCCGCTTTTATTGTCACCATATCATCTATAAAACTTTCTGCATAGGCGCCAAACCACAAGCCAAACGAGGAAGGCATAGCTAATTGTAAATGTGTATAGCCTGGCAGCAGATCCGTTTTATACTTTTCACTTTGAGACTGGAGTAAGTCAAAAAGGGGTAATATGGTTTGAACGAGATTTTCCAGTTCAGATCGTAAATACAATTTTATATCTACCAGCACCTGGTCGTTGCGGCTGCGTGCAGCATGTATTTTCTTGCCAACGTCTCCCAAACTTTTTGTGAGCAACATCTCTACCTGTGAATGAATATCTTCTACATCATCCTGTAGTTTAAACTCACCCTTTTGTATCACCCCGTAAATTTTTTTTAACTCAGTTTGAAGTTGCGTAAGTTCTTCTTTTGTCAATAATCCAACCGATGCCAGCATTTCAATATGAGCCAGTGAACCCAATATATCAAATGGGGCTAAATACATATCCATCTCCCTGTCGTTTCCCACAGTGAACGTTTCTACTTCTTTTAATGAGGATTTATCTTTTTGCCACAATTTCATCAGTAATCTTATTTTGTGTTTCAGTAGTTGGTATACCTGATATAAAAATTTGTCATACTATCATACATAAATAAGCCGGAACATTTCATTCTTAAACCAGCTGGTCTACAAGCTTAATATAGGTGTTGATTCCTTCTTTAATTTCCTCCAGGTAAATATATTCATCCGCAGTATGGCTGCGTGCACTGTCGCCAGGGCCCATCTTTAAAGTTGCAAACGGCATTAATGCTTTATCCGAAGTAGTAGGGGAACCATAGTAACCCCTGCCTAAATTTACACCCGCTTTTACCAGCGGATGATCCAGTGCGATAGAAGTGGATTTCATCCGGGTAGTACGCGGCTTAAATTTACTTTTCATATTAGCTTTTAATGCATCGAGAACCTCTTCAAAGCTATATAATTCATTTACCCGCACATCAATAACAAATTTGCATTGCGATGGGACAACGTTGTGCTGCTGGTTTTCTGTATTGATTACCGTTGCGGTTAGTCTTGATTCTCCCAGCAGGGGACTTACCTTTTCAAATTTATAATTGCGTAGCCAGTTAATATCATCCAAAGCTTTGTATAATGCGTTTTCTCCTTCGTTCCTGGCTGCATGCCCGGAACGGCCTTCGGCTGTACAATCTATCACCATCAATCCCCGCTCAGCTACGGCCATTTCTAATTTTGTAGGCTCACCTACAATTCCATAATCCAGTTTGCCAAGATAGGGGAGTACCAGCTCAATACCATTAACTCCGCTGATTTCCTCCTCTGCGCTGGCTGCAAACACAACATTATGATCAAGGTCTTCACGGTCATAATAATAGAGAAAACTGGCCAGCAGTGAAACCAGGCAACCACCGGCATCGTTACTTCCCAGCCCAAATAACTTTCCGTCTTTTTCGAATGGACTGAAGGGATCAAATGTATAACCCTTGTTTGGTTTCACGGTATCATGATGGGAATTGAGCAGGATACTGGGTTTGTTTACGTCATAGTATTTGTTCAATGCATAAACGTTATTGCCTACCCGGCTATGTTGAATGCCTTTTTCACCTATGAAACGGCAAAGTATGCCGGCCGTTTCATCTTCTTCTTTACTGAAAGAGGGGGTGGCGATCAGCTCTTTTAATAAGCCGATGGCTTCTTCATACAAAATATTTAGTTTATTATTCATTGATAATGGTTGTTCCAGATTTGCCTGATATAAGATCTGCCAGGTTTTCCGCTTTACCTATAATAACTTTTTTTACGCCGCTTTTTAAAGCCTCAAAAGCATTATCTAATTTAGGAATCATTCCGGCGAATATCTTTTTTTTCGTTTTTAATTCTTTGTAGCGGGAAGGATTTATCTCGTGTATTACTGTGCTGTCGTCATTGGCATCCAGTAAAACGCCGGCTTTATCAAATGAATAAACCAATGTCACATCAAATTCATGGCTCATGCCTTTTGCAAGCTCTTGTGCAATTGTATCCGCATTGGTATTTAATAATTGACCTTTCTGATCATGGGTGATCGGCGCAAATACTAAAGAAATATTTTGCGCCAGTAAGTTTTTTATAAGCCCTGTATTAATAGCATCCACATCACCGGCAAAGCCATAATCCAATATCGGGTGATTACGCTTATGAGCAAGAATAACATCACCGTCGGCACCGCAGAGTCCTATGGCATTACAATGGTTAGCCTGCAGAGAAGCCACTATGTTTTTATTGATATAACCGGCATACACCATGGTTACAATTTTAAGTGTTTCTTTATCCGTAATTCTTCTGCCATCAATTAACTGTTGTGAAACTCCCAATTGCTCAGCCAGGCGGGTAGCCAATTTTCCTCCGCCATGTACCAACATTTTATTTCCTCTAATCGAGGCAAAATCCTTAAGGAATGATGAAAGCTTGGTTTCATCATCGATAATATTTCCACCAATCTTTATTATAAAAAGTGAGTCCACAGTATATCATTTATGCATATTCCCTAAAATTTCACTTAAAACAGCCTGTGCCGCCCAAACCCGGTTTGATGCTTCCAACGTTACAATGCTATTTGGGCCGTCCAGTATTTCATCACTTAGTTCTACATTTCTTCTTACAGGCAGGCAATGCATCACCTTCGCATTATTGGTCAATTTTAATTTTTGATTGGTGAGCATCCACGAAGGATCGTTGCAATAAATTCTCCCGTAATCATTATAAGTACTCCAATTCTTAACATAAACAAAATCGGCACCTTCCAATGCTTCATCCTGGTTGTGAGTAATCGTAGCTCCTTTGGTAAATTCTTCGCTCAGCTCATAATCTTCAGGATGTGTGATAACAAAATCTGCTTTACCCCACGCATTGATCCATTGAGAAAAACTATTAGCTACGCACTGGGGTAGGGGTTTAACATGGGGCGCCCAGGTTAAAACTATGCGGGGTTTAGGATTAGCAATTGTAGTTCCGATCAGATTTGAATTTGCAGTTTCAATAATAGTAATAATATCAGTTAATGATTGCAAAGGGTGAAGTGTGGCACTTTCAAGGCTCACTACCGGGATACCGGCGTATTTGATAAATTGTTTAATATACAATTCACTGTAGTCATCATCCCTGTTTTTTAATGACGGAAATGTGCGGATGGCCAGGATGTCAAAATATTTTCCGAAAATGGGTGCGGCGTCTTTTACATGCTCCACCGTGCTGCCGCTCATAATGGCTTCTTCTTCAAATTCAAGCATCCACCCTTCATTACCTACGTTGAATACAATAGCTTCCATTCCTAAATTCTGCGCTGCTATCTGGGTACTTAACCGTGTACGCATACTTGGGTTCAGGAATAAGCAACCGATTCGCTTATTGGCGCCAAGTAATTTATCAGCAAATGGATTGGCTTTGTATGCAAGGGCCTTTTGCACCAATGCATCCATATTGTTTACATCATGAGCCGAAATGAAATTATTCATACTGAATTTGGAATTTTTCCCATCTTCTTTAACGGGAATTTGTTCTGTATATGAACCAGGGAACAAATAAGGGTAGCGTTTTGTTGGTTTGCATCCTGGCTATAAAAACTTCCGGAATATTCTTGCCTCACTATCTAACACGTTTATTGTGGAACTATTTTATGGTATTACATTTTCTGCACTCACCTTTGAAACACTGATCTCTTCTTTTAACGCTTCAATAAAATCTTCCGCATCTCTTTTTTTCAGGGCAAGCGAAGGCAGCAAACGAACAACATTGGGTTTCGCTTCGCCGGTAAATATTTTCTGATTCCACAGCAAGTTTTTCTTCAGGTCTTTCAACTCATCGGGAACATCAAAACCAATCATCAGTCCTTTGCCACGGATATTATTTAATTCAGGAATTGCATTCAATTCATCTTTTAAATATTTACCGATCATTACGGCATTACCCATCAGTTTTTCTTCTTCAATTATTTCCAGCACAGCCAATGCTGCGGCGCACGCCAGGTGATTTCCTCCAAAAGTAGTTCCTAATTGAAAATGTTTTGGCTTAATGTGTGGGGCAACGATAATACCAGCCACCGGAAAGCCATTACCCATTCCTTTTGCCATGGTATATATGTCTGCACTTACCCCGGAAAAATCATGACTAAAAAATTTACCCGTTCTTCCATAACCACATTGAACGCTGTCTGCAATATAGACAGCGCCATATTCATCACATAGACTTCGTATTTTTTTCAGGAAAGAATCCTCCGCTACATTAATACCACCAACACCCTGTATGCCTTCAATAATGACGGAGGAAATTTCTTTGCCATTTTTGGAGAAACATTTTTCCAGCTCTTCCTCATCATTAAAGGGCAGAATGATCACATTATTTGTTTCGTTTACCGGAGCAATGTAATTTTTATTGTCGGTAGCAGATACTGCCAGCGAGGTTCGCCCATGAAATGCCTTACTGAACGCAATAACTTTTTTTCTCCCATTGTGAAATGAAGCCAGCTTCAATGCATTTTCATTGGCTTCTGCACCTGAATTGCAAAGGAATAACTGGTAAGAATCTTTTCCGGAAATTTTGCCGAGCTTTTCAGCGAGTTGCTGTTGCAGTGGAATTTTAATGGAATTGGAATAGAAAGCTATTTTTTCCAATTGTTCTTCTATGCGTTTTACCCAATGCGGATGGGTATGACCGATACTGATAACTGCATGCCCGCCATACAGGTCGAGGTATTGTTCGCCCTTATCATCCCATACGTAAGATCCTTTGGCTTTTACTATGGTTATGTCATTGAGCGGATAGACGTCGAATAAATTCATTAGTTTATTTTCAATTGTTGTAAAGAAGGTTTATAGATCAGGAAAGGATTGGCTTCTTTTATCCAGGCGGCTTCTTCTTCCCCGAATTTAGATTTCAATTCTTTCCAAGAATTTTTATTTTCAAAATAATGCAGGATCAGTTGGTCTCCTGCCAGTAATTCAATTGCATTTTTATCATTAAGCGCCTCATACTTTCCGCCTCTCCATGCAAATTCCGGCGTTTTTTCTTTTATATATTTTAAAAGTTTTATGCTATGAGAAAGCGAATGATATTTTTTTTTATTATTCAACATTATGTGTAATCCATTGCAGGATTCCTTTGCATGTTTATGACAATATGGAATAAATATCAATGGCCTGGTGTACACATGTTTGTTATAAACAGGGTGCACGGGATCATTCCATTTTTCCCGGAATATCCAATCCAAAAATGGGGCCCCGATTAATTCAAATGGTAGCGTAGTGCCCCGGCCTTCGCTGATATTAGTTCCTTCCCAAAGGCACTGCCCGCTGTATAAACTACAAACCCGGGCCGATGGAATATTTGGTGAGGGCGGAACGAAGTAATAATCCTTTTTCTTTATAGGATATACAATGAGCTCCCAGTCTGCTTCCAGTTTATTTTTAAAGTAACGGCATAGTTCCCCGATAGTAAGCCCGTGCCGGTGTGGCAATCCTTCAATTCCGATAAAGGAAGCATATTCCCTGGTCATTCTTGTTCCTTCTACCTGCCGGCCGGCAGGGTTGGGTTTGTCTAATACAATGATTGTTATGTCAAGATGATGAATGGTAATGGATTTTAATAAAAGCCAGATGGTAGTAATGAATGTATAATAGCGGCTTCCGGTATCCTGCAGATCGATGACCAGCACATCAATGCCCGATAATTGACCGGCATTGGCTGCCAGGGAGGTTTCATTAGTTGTATATAGGGATATCCATTCTACCTGGCTGGAGAAAAAATGATAGGATGAAGTGATGTCCAGCTTTTCCTGGTCCTGCAATTCTCCAAACAATCCGTGCTCGGGAATAAATATTTTTCTGAGATCAGCTTTCCTTATCAACGATTGAAAAGAATATTCTTTTGTAGATATATGCCAGGCGGTTTGATTGCACAGTAATCCTACACGGCTGCCTTTTTTTAAAATATTATAGTGCAGCAGTTTTTTCATTATCAAAATCCCGGGGATTTCAATTTAAGACCCGTTGTTTCTTCCAAACCAAACATCAGGTTCATATTTTGTACCGCATGCCCTGATGCGCCTTTTAGTAGATTATCAAGGGCTGTATGAACTACTAACTTACTGCCTACTTTTTCTAATTGTACTATGGCTTTATTGGTGTTGACGACTTGTTTTAAAAAAATAGAATCCTTGCTTACATGTGTGAAAGGATGACCGGAATAAAAGCCGGTATATAATTTAGTCAGTTCCTCCCGACTCATATCACAATGAACTGTTGAGCTCACAAAAATTCCTCTTGTGAAGTCGCCGCGCCAGGGTACAAAGCTTATTCCTCCTTCTTCAAGAGGTCTTCCCTGGTGGGATTTCTGCAATTGATTAAGAGATTGATAAATTTCACCCAGGTGCTGATGAGTGAGTGTTTTATAAGCCTGTATATTATTTGCCCGCCAGCTAAAATGAGAAGTGGCGGAAAGTGATTGTCCTGCACCTGTAGATCCTGTAATACCGGTGGTATATACTTCATTCAGCAATCCTTCCTTTGCAAGCGGAAGCAAACCTAATTGAATGGTTGTTGCAAAGCATCCGGGATTAGCAATATTATTTGCTATTTTAATTTTTTCCCGGTTAAGCTCTGGTAATCCATAAATGAAACTGCGTGATTTTAATTTTGAGGCCGGCGCTAATCTAAAATCATTAGCAAGATCAATAATTTTTATCTTTTCATGTACTTTATTTTCGGTAAGGAATTTTTTGGATTCTCCATGGCCCAAACAAAGAAAGAGTACATCTAATTTCCCTTCCTCAAATAGCTTATTCTCATTGGAAAATTTGAGGACCGTATCACCAAACAGGTCCTGGTGAATTTCAGATACGAATTTACCAGCATTACTGCGGCTATGAATCAGGGAAACATTTGTATCAGGATGGTTGATCAGTAAGCGAATAAGTTCTCCCCCGGTATAACCAGCTCCGCCTATTATACCTGCTTTAATGTTTGGCGTACGAATTCCCTCCTTCAGAGAAGAAGATTTACTAATAATTTTATTTTTAATTGAATCTTCCTTTTTCATAATATCCTCCTCATTCAATTTCGAAAACCAGTCAACCCTTTTGTGTATTTGCTTTATTTAAGTTCACTGACCGTTTTTCGCAGAAGCTTCTGTTTTTACCAAATGATACATCATCGTTTGATTGCCGAAAATTCTTGTGAATCCTCTTACATCATTGCCTGTAAAGCCGGTATTCATTTCCCCGTATTTTCCAAAACGGGTATTCATGAGGTCATATTTACTGTCAACTCCCGTTACCTGGAAACGGTAAGGAAATAATTGTACAAACACATCACCTGTAACTGTTCGCTGGCTGCTTTCTAATAAGGCTTCTATATCTCTCATTACCGGATCCAGGATTTGTCCTTCGTGTAACCAGTTTCCATAAAATTGTGCCAGTTGGTCCTTCCAATTAAGTTGCCACTTTGTAAGCACATGTTTTTCCAGTGCATGGTGAGATTTAAGAATTACCATCGGCGCAGCGGCTTCAAAACCCACTCTTCCTTTTATACCGATAATGGTATCACCAACATGAATATCTCTTCCTATACCATAAGGCCCTGCTAATTCCTGTAAATACTGAATAGCCATTGAAGGATGGGAAAATGAATGGTCATTTACTTTTTTAAATTCACCTTTTTCAAAATGCAACACCACTTCCTCTGTTCCGGTTTTTGTGATTTGGGTAGGCCATGCTTCCTCGGGTAAAATGCCTTTACTTGCCAGAGTTTCCCTGCCTCCTACGCTGGTGCCCCATAATCCTTTATTAATGGAGTATGCGGCCTTTTCAAAATTCATTTCAACACCTTTAGCTTTCAGGTATTCTATTTCTTCTTCGCGGCTAAGCTTCTGGTCGCGGATAGGTGTTAATATTTCAATGCCAGGGATCATAATATGAAAAATCATATCAAATCTCACCTGGTCATTACCGGCCCCCGTGCTGCCATGAGCTACTATGTCAGCTTTTAATTCCTCAGCATAGTCAGCAATATGCAGTGCCTGGCTAAGCCTCTCGGCAGATACGCTTAACGGGTAAGTATTATTCTTAAGTACGTTACCATAAACCAGGTATTTGATAATGCTGTCATAATAACTTTTTATAGCATTAACTGATTTATGCGATGTAACTCCCAATTTATAGGCATGAGCTTCTACCTGTTTTAATTCCTCATCAGTAAAGCCGCCCGTATTTACAATGATGCTATGAACCTCGTAACCTTTATCTTCTGTCAGGTATTTTACACAATATGAAGTATCCAGACCTCCGCTAAAACCAAGTACAACCTTTTTAGTCATCGTATTAATTTATCTTAAATTATAAATGGAAGAAATGATAAAGCAAGGCTTTCAGATTGCTGCTTCCACTATTTGTATTTTTTTCCTTTTTCCTGAATGGTTTTAGCAGTTTCCATTGTTTGAACCGAAGCAATCGCTCAAAACCTTTTACATTTTCTTTGAAATATTCTTTGGTTTCTTCGGGTTCATAATGGTCTTTAGGATCAAAAAGCATAGCTGTGCACATACAAATTTTTCGTTCTTTGCTCATCAGTATATCATAATTGACACAGCTTTTGCAACCAGCCCAAAAAGCCTCATCCTGGGTAAGCTCTGAATAGGTAACGGGTTCATAACCCAGGTCCGAATTAATTTTCATAACAGCGAGACCGGTTGTCAACCCAAATATTTTCGCTTCGGGATATTTTTGCCTTGAAAGATTAAATATTTTTTGCTTGATAGATTTTGCAACACCGCTTTTCCTGAATTCAGGTGAAACAATGAGACCACTGTTAGCAACATATTCTCCATGACTCCAGGTTTCTATATAACAAAAACCAACCCAGGTGCCTTGTTTCGTTACAGCAATAACAGCCTTTCCCTCGTCTATTTTCATTTCAACATACTCAGGGCTTCTTTTGGCAATACCTGTACCTCTTGCATTGGCAGAGGATTCCATTTCATCAGTGATGATAGTTGAATATTTTTTATCATCCTGGGTAGCTACCCTTATGATGATTTCTTGATTGTCCACGTTTAAATAATTGAATAGTGTCGGATGACCAGTCCTGATAATTTTTCCGGAGAAGGATTCACTGACAGGGGCCGTGGTAAAGGGTTCGTCCTGTCAGCACTCAGGGCGGCGTCGTGGGCGGCAAAAAGTAAACAGATCATAACCCACTGCATATACGCCACTGGTGATGGGTGCATGAAATGCCATTTGCTTGGTATGTGTCAAAATATTACTCACGCTTACAAACTAATTGTAAATTGAGGCACAAATGTATAATTTATATTCATTTAAGAGCCAAATTTTTTGTTATAAATACTATTTATGGAAGAATTAAAAACAGGGAGGCGAAAGACATCCGGTATGAAAAAAGTTTTTCGAACGTTTGTTATTATCCTGGTATTGATTTTCGCAGGATATATATATTGGAAGTTTTATTTTCCATATACGAGTGATGGGGTAAAATCTGGTTACCTCAATTTCGCGGTTCGTAAAGGCCAGATATTTAAAACTTACGAAGGCAAGCTGATTCAGGAGGGGATACGAAGCAGGACTGCCGGTGCTATAGAATCCAATGAATTTGAATTTTCCGTTAAAGACAAAAAAGTTTTTGAAGTGCTGAAAGTAAACAGCGGTAAAATTTTTGATCTGCATTATAAAGAGTACAATGGGGTTATTCCATGGCGGGGAAATTCAAGATATATTGTGGATAGCATCATATCCATGAGAAATCCGGAAAACAGGTATTAATAATTCAAAGTGAAATTATCTCAATTCACAATAGGCTTTTGGTGATTGAGGAAATTTTAAACCTGGAGATTAGTCGGAAGCCAGCAAAAGGAAAATAGCAGGTCTTTTATGAATATCTATTTTTTCTTTTTTCCAGTCAGCTATAGTTTTTGTTTTGATCCATTCTGTTTTTCCGGTTATATCTACTGCAATGCAAAGACGGGTGGCGGGATGAGCTGCTTTCAATATTAATTCTATTAATTGATTATTGCGGTATGGAGTTTCAATAAAAATTTGGGTGCAGTTCTTTTTCCTGGATTCACTTTCCAGGTCTTTAACCGCTTGCATCCGGGGAAAATTTTCAATGGGCAGATAACCCCAAAAATTAAATTGCTGACCATTCATACCGCTGGCCATTAATGCAAGCAATATAGAATTGGGACCAACCAGGGGTATCACGTCAATATTCATATCCTGCGCAGCACCAACCAGCAACTGGCCGGGATCTGCAACGCCCGGACATCCCGCTTCACTTATAATGCCTATGGTTTTTCCTTCTTTTATTTTCTGTTTAAAAAATTGGATGGCCCTGGCTTCGGCTTTATGAATAGGGAACCATTCATAATCATCAATAACTATTTCCTTCCATAACTGTTTTAAAAACCGCCTCGATGTTCTTTCATTCTCTACAAAGAATACCCGGCAATTTTTTATTGCATCAATTATATAAGGCGGAATAGTATGCAAGCCATTTTCATCCAAAAGAGAGGGGATCAGATATACCGGGCCACTTTGCATATGCAGAATTTTATCTTTTGTTTTCAAAAAAATGCAGGTATTGTTCTTACAACTAATTTGAGTTCATGAAGTTGAACTACACATTTTTTACTTTGTGTGCAGTCAATGTTCCTGCTATAATTGCATAGGCCGGGGCAAAAACAATAACAGCATGCATCAAATAAAATAAAAAGCCGTTACCTATCGCAAACCCTTTATGCTGTGAAATGAATTGAATGCTTTTAGATGTAGAAAACTTGTTCCTGGCAAGGCCATAATCCAGCATGGAGAATCCATAATAATAACATTCTACTCCCAACACCATCAGGGGTGTTATCCATCCTATAACAGGAACAAGGGCTAACAACATCAGTCCAAGCAGGTAAATAGTTTGCCATCCACAATTTCTGATTGCGATAAAAGCTCCTCTTGCACATTCAGATTTTATTTCAGACCATGATGGACTATGATCATTGCCTTCAATAATAAATTCTGTCTTCCTGCTCAGGTAGGCAAATGCAGGTGAACCGATGATCAGGCAGATATATTTAAAAAAAGAAAAATAAAACTGTATCAGCACCATCCAAAGAATAATGCCTGTAAACGTAAAGAGAAATCCCAATAAACTATTTTCAAATTTTTGAATCCAGTCACTAAGGTGCATGATATGCGTGAAGTATTCTATGACAGCCGTAGCAGACCGGCCAAAAAAATACATGGCTGTGATAAATAAAAGAGTATAAATCAACCCCGGAATAACCACCCATTTCCAAAGCTTATGCTCCGATATAAAACGATGTGCTTCTCCCCAGGATTGGATGGTTATTACAATTTCTTTAAGCAAGACTTAAATTTGAATGGTAAATATAGGAAAGACATAGATAAATTGTAAGTGTTATATGTGTTGTAAAAATATGACGTCCACCTAACTACTTAATGAATGACAAGAATCAAAAAACTTCCAATATCATTTTATCAACGTGATAATGTTTTACAAATAGCAAAGGAGCTCATGGGAAAATTATTGGTTACTCAAAAAGACGACAAAGAGGTTTCAGGCCGCATAGTAGAATGTGAAGCATATAATGGTGTGCCGGATAAAGCTTCGCATGCATTTGGAGGAAAAAGAACAAAACGAAATGAGGTGATGTATGGTGATGGAGGAAAGGCCTACGTATATCTTTGCTATGGTATTCATCACCTGTTTAATGTGGTTACTCATGCTGAAGGAATTCCCCACGCTATCCTGATCCGTTCGCTGGAACCAGTAAAAGGAATAACTACTATGCTTCGCCGAACAGGGAAATTACAAATGGATAATTCATTGACAAGGGGCCCGGGAAATGTATCCAAAGCTTTGGGTATTCATACATCAGACAGTGGTACATTATTAACCGGTAAAAGTATTTTCCTGGCTGATGACGGATTTAGTTATACCAGGAAAGAGATTTTTTCATCACCACGGATTGGAGTGGATTATGCCGGGAATGATGCTTTGCTACCCTATCGGTTTTATATAAAAGGAAATCCCTTTGTTAGCGGAAAGATAAAATAGTTTGTATGGCGTCATCATCCCACTAATAAAATATGTTAATAGCTTCTTCACGTAAAGAATTTAATTCAACATTATTTTTTTGACAGCTAAGATGTATCTTGACTAACAAAACTGACAGCTTGTTTAAGATTTCTCTCCAAAAAATAAAATTCCTTTCTTTATTTGCCGGCGTAGCAGTTGCTTCTTTTCTGTATTTTTTTAATCCATTCGGTGTTGATGCAAATGCCGGTAAGGTTTTAGCAGTTGCAGGTTTGATGATCACCTGGTGGGTAACAGAAGCGCTGGCTATGCCAGTGGTTGCTTTATTACCATTGATCCTTTTTCCGCTATGGAAAATAGCTTCCATGGAAGAAACGGCCGCTCCTTATGCCAACCCGGTTATATTCTTGTTTATGGGAGGGTTTATGCTGGGACTGGCAATTGAAAAATGGAATTTGCATAGGCGGATCGCTTTGAATATTATCCGGCTTACCGGCACAAGCGGAGACAGGATCGTACTGGGGTTTATACTGGCTTCGGGATTGCTTAGTATGTGGCTGAGTAATACGGCGACAACCATGATGATGTTTCCCATTGCCGTATCAGTTATTCATGTGATGAAGGAGAATAATAAAGGTATCGGGAACATAGGGAATTTTTCACTCACCATCATGCTCGCTATTGCCTATGCAGCCAACATAGGCGGCATAGCTACCATAATCGGCACTCCACCCAATGTAGCTTATGTGGCCTATATCGAAAAAAAATATCATTATAATGTCGATTTTTTAAACTGGATGCTGATCTGTACGCCCCTGGCTTTGCTTTTATTGATCGGTTTATATTGGGTGATGGTAAAATGGCTGTTTCCCAATCGTATCAAATCTGATCTTGCTACCAAACAATTGATAAAAGGTGAACTGGACAAATTGGGCCCCGTATCAGTCAATGAAAAAAGAGTGCTTGTTATCTTTATTTCTACTGCCCTTTTGTGGATCACCAAAGACATAATCAATTCGGCTCAGGCGGTAATGAAACTTAATGATACGATTATTGCAATAATGGGTGCTCTGGCTTTATTTATTTGTCCTGCCGAAGGTGAAAAACGTGATTCCATATTGGAATGGGATGATACAAAGAAAATGGCCTGGGGCATCCTGATCCTGTTCGGTGGAGGTATTTCACTGGCCAATGGATTGGAAAATGCCGGGTTGATGCAACAACTGGGTCAATGGCTGGCGGGGTTTGCCGGCAATCAATTTGTACTCGTATTGGTTGTAACAATAGTAACTATGTTTCTGAGTGAGGTAATGAGTAATGTGGCGCAGGTAATTGTTTTTGCACCTGTGGTGTCTTCCCTTGCTGATGCAATAGGTATGAACCCGTTGTTGTTGGGTATACCAATGACCCTGGCAGCCAGCTGTGCCAGCATGTTGCCAATGGGTACACCGCCAAATGCTATTGTATTTGCCAGCGGTCATATCCGGTTGAACCAAATGACAAAAGCTGGTTTCTTTATAAATATTATGGCCATTATTTTAATTACACTTTTTTGCTGGTTCCTGCTTCCCATATTGATAAAAATATAATTGCATCTGAAGGCTTAACCTTGAGGATAGAAAAACATGTAGAATCAATTCCAAAAGTATTTACCAAAATAAGGTGATCTACTGTAATAAGTGGGTGAAGCGACTTTTTCAGCGTATGATTTGGCCTAAAGAAAATAGGATTAGTATCCGGTATATTATATCAGGTTAATTCAAACTTCTATTTACCGGATCGTTTAAAACTTAGGACAATTAAGTTTTTTTGCATTGGGATCCGTGGGCTTCTTTATAAAAATAATAGAAATTTCTACGCCACCCCTGGAGTTGGATGCAGCTTTAAGTGAGGAAGTATTAACGTCGTAGGAAGCACCAAAGTGCCACTCTCCAAATTCCAATCCCACATAAGGAATAATAGCATCTTTTAAACGATACCAACTACCCAGGTAAAAATTAGTGGGGTTGTCTTCATCATTATTTACATTAAGACTGAAGGCGCCTCCAACCATTGTATTCTGTGCTTTTGCCTGCATGCTGTGGTTGGCTGCGAGATGTAAAGAATTGTAAGTACCTACAGGTATCCTGGCTCCGCCTTGTATGGTTGTTCTCGCACTCAGCACAAAATCTCCTTTTTGAAAGCTTTCCTTTGGCCGGTTAATATGATACATAGAGGCTCCCAGGTAAAAATTATTATATCCGTTAGTAGTGCCATTATAAATAAAACCGGTATTCAGGTCAAAATAATTCAGGTTCACCTGGTTGGCCGAAAAACTTTCATTAGTAACACCGGTAAATCCAAACGGGGTTAGTTGATCTTCAAACAAAAGTTTACTTGTGTTCAGTCGCTTGTTCATATAGGTTCCCTGGAAGCCGGCACCAATTTGATGATAACCATTTTCATCCAGTGCTTTATGGTAGGCAAGTGAAACACCAAAATAGGTACTGTTAAGAGCACCATCTCCGGCTTTGTCGCTGTAAGCCATGAAACCAACACCAAATTGATCGAAATCAGGCACACGATCCTTTAATATTCCCATATCTAAAGATGCGGTCATGGTAGTATAAGCATTACTTATTGTGGGCCATTGATTTCTATAATTGGCGGCAAAGCGGTAGACACCATCAAATTTGCCCGTCATGGCCGGGTTCATAGTAAGAGGAGATGCAAAAAATTGGGAAAAATTAGGATCCTGAGCGATTGATACACTTACCACTGCTACACAAGCAACCAGTAGAGAGAGAATTTTTTTCATTTCAGCAATTGAGTTTTTTCACTATTCAAACTGTCTGCAAACCGAAGCCGGATGGGTTTAATACAGGGAATTCAGATATTTAGTTTTTCAGTTCTATCCGGAAATAAAATGATGAAAATAGATCCGAAACGGGAAAATACAACAAATAAAAGACTTGTGAAAGGGGCTGAAAGCTGCTTTTAAAAAAAACTATACATCCTGGCATTGGCCGGTACATGAAGTCCTTTGCACTCTATCATATATATTTTGTCACGCCCCTGTTTACATTTGAACTTTAACTCCGTATGCCAGGTCGCCTGCATCTCCGAGACCGGGAACTATATATCCTTTTGCAGTCAGTTCATCGTCAATATCCCCGCACCATATCGTTACTGAAGGCTCTTCTCTTAATACGTATTCAATACCAACCGTACAGGCAATGGCTGCTACAATATGAATTTCTTTTGGTTTTCCTTCTTCCTTTAAAAAATGAATCGTTTTTACAAGTGAGGATCCGGTGGCCAGCATAGGGTCTGATACAATGACTACCCGGTCTTCTAATTCAGGGCAGGATATATAATCCAGGCTGATCTCAAAACTTCCGTCGGGATTATGCTTTCGGTAGGCGGAGATGAAAGCATTATCAGCCTTGTCAAAAAAATTTAATAAGCCCTGGTGTAGTGGCAGTCCTGCACGCATGATAGTAGCCAGCACCGGATGGTTTAATAATATTTTGCACGTGGCTATTCCCATAGGAGTTTGCACTTCTTTTTCTGCAAATGGCAATACTTTGCTTATTTCATAAGCAGCAACTTCTCCAATCCTTTCCAGGTTTCGGCGAAACCTCATACGGTCAGTTTGTAACTCTACATCTCTGAGTTCACCAATCCAGTTACTCATTAGGCTATGTTGCTCGCTTAAATTAATAACCATGTTTTGCAGGTTTATGGTGTATCATTTTTGATTTATGGTTATTATACCATCAGGGAATTTCTTCAGGGGGTATAAACTCAGGTACTCAAATATTTAATCCTTCTTCCCTTACTTTTGGCAAATCTAATCTAAAATCAGTTTAATGGTTTACAGGGCAATAGGATTAATGAGTGGGAGCTCTCTTGACGGACTGGATATCGCTTTCGCAGAGCTCCATGAAAATGGTGGAAAATGGAGTTATGAAATTATTAAGGCGGATTGTTATCCGTATTCTGACGAATGGATAGAAAAATTGAAAAACGCTACTACTTTGGCTGCGTTAGATTATCAGTTACTTCATGTTTCCTATGGACATTATCTTGGGTTTGAGGTCAATCGATTTATTGAACAACATCAATTGCAATACCAGGTAGCCCTGATTGCGTCGCATGGGCATACTACTTTTCATATGCCCGAAAAAAAAATGACCGCTCAATTGGGCGATGGTTCTGCCATTGCCGCTGCTACGCAATTACCCGTGGTATCTGATCTGCGGTCACTTGATATAGCTTTCGGTGGCCAGGGTGCTCCCATAGTGCCTGTAGGAGAAAAATGGCTATTAGGCGAATACGATTATTTCCTAAATATTGGTGGTATTGCCAATATATCTTTCAATGCTGATCAGTATATAGCTTTTGATGTGTGTGCAGCGAACAGGGTGTTGAATATGCTGTCGGGAGATGCAGGTAAAAAATATGATGAAGGCGGACGTTTAGCTGCCTCCGGAAAAATTGAACATGAACTTTTAGAAAAATTAAATGCATTGGATTTTTACCAATATCCCGGGCCAAAGTCTTTATCAAATGACTTCGGAACAGAAAAAGTATATCCAATTTTAAAAAATGCGGGCAGCGGAATTCATGATGCTCTCAGAACATACACTGAACATATTGCCCTGCAAATAAAAAAAGCGATTACCACATCTGGTATTTTCGGGGATAGGTATCCGGGTTTCAAACTTCTCTGCACTGGTGGCGGCGCTTTTAATACTTTTCTTGTAGAAAGGATACAGGAGAACTTAAATGAATTGAATATTGAAGTGATCATTCCTCATGAAAACCTGGTTAAATATAAAGAAGCATTGATCATGGCACTTATAGGTGTGTTGCGCTGGCGTGAAGAAATAAACGTTTTTTCTTCCGTAACCGGCGCTAATAGAAATACTGTAGGAGGAGCTTTATGGATGGGCCAGGAGAGCTAACCTTTGTATTGAGAATGGTATCCCTTAACTGTAACCACTATTGTAAATTAGTTTTCAGGCAATTCCCAACTTTCATCTTTATTTGAATTCAGAGGGCACTTCTCCAGGCAAATAACATTTTCCCATATTATTTTTCGGTTGCCAGGAATTTTGACGCTCTCATTCTTACACCTTCTTTCCTTTCCCAGCTAAATAAAACACTTATTCGGACAATTTTTTGCTCTGTTCGTCCTTAATTGAATTTTTCGTTGAATTATGGTGTTAAGTTTATTATATCCAGCTCGTTTTTGAACCTTTCCTGTAAATAACAACTTCTGTAAAATCAAAACTTAAATATGAGAAAAAATGGTTTCTCTTGCCTTAGAATATATTGGTTCCGCTTATTTGAATTCAGCATGAATGGAAATACCATGCTGGTGCAAGTGAATCTTTCCCATAGGAAAGAGCAGCAAAATCTTACAGTTTACTCGTTAGAATTTATTCATCATCACTTTAAATAAAAATTCTCATGAAAAAATTAAAATTAGTAGCATTCGCGATTATGGCCATTTTTATTTGCCTGTCTGCCTCTTTGTTACAAGCCCAGGATCCTGTAAAGGCTGATGCAAAACATTACAAGGTTATTCTGGAAAATAATGAGGTTAGGGTATTGCGAATAAAATACGGCGCCGGGGAAAAGTCAGTGATGCATTATCATCCCGAAAGTGTGGCGGTGTTTATGACAGATTTAAAAGGCGAGTTTAAATTAGAAGATGGGTCTACAATGAAATCAGATGGAAAAGCGGGTGATGTAATTATGACTCCTGCCGGTAAACATTTGCCTCAGGTTGGTAATAAGGCTATCGAGGTGATACAGGTAGAACTTAAATCGGGCAATCCTCCCCGTTGGACAACTACGGCCCCGGAAATAGAATCCGTAAAATCGCTGCTTAATGATTACGAGAAAGGTAACTGGACAGGCTGGTCAGGTCATTATGCCGATACGGCAAAAGCATTTCATAACTCAGTTGAGGGAATTTCACCCGCAGCATTGCAGGATGGGCTTAAAAGTTCTCTTTCCAAATTATCGGGCTATCGTTTTTCCGACAAGGAAATATTTTACGAAAGAATTGTTGATAATGAAGGGGACACCTGGGTTTATTTCTGGGGAACCTGGATAGGCAAAGTAGCTGCAACAAATAAAGAAATAGTAATCCCGGTACACCTTGCCTTGAAATTTGTAAATAATAAAATCGTCAGGGAGTACGGTTTTTATGACATGTCTAAGCTTATCAATCTTTAATTCTACTAATAAAAAAATATAAACACGACGGTAACTTTAAAACGTTCCTGAACAGGAAGGGCCGGATAATTAAAAAGGATTAATTTAAACATGGGGATATATTTTTTCAACCTAAACAGGAAACATTATGACACGATTTTTTTCTTTTATCATTTTTGTGGTATTTAGTTTTGTATTTCTTTCTGCTTGCGGTGATAATGGCCATAACCGGCCACCAGGAACAAATGAAAATATTCCGGCTCATTCAGACACCGCTGATTATTTTCTTTTGCGGCCGGAAGTAGAAAAACTTTATGGTTATTCACATGCCGTTCGCATTGGCAATGATATAAAAATATCCGGCGCAGTAAGTATGGATGATTCAGGCAATCCTACTGCCAAAGGCGACTTATTGCAACAAATGAAAAACTGTTATTCGGATCTTGATAAAGTATTAAAACATTACGGTTGCACTTTTGATGATGTGGTTGTAGAAAATGTATTTACCACCAACATGTCCAAATTTTTGGAGATTTCCGGCTACCGTAATGAGATATACAAAAAACAATTTCCAACAGGATCATGGCTGGGGGTAAAGGAACTTGCTCTGCCTGAGTTTATGATTGAGATAGAACTGGAAGTGCATAAATCCAAATGAACAATAAACAACCGAAAAGACAATTCGGAAAACCTTGGAAAAAGAGCAAAGGGTACCACTGTTCCTTATGATGTGCCGGATGTATTTGGCGATGAAAACAAGAGCAACAGGAATAGGCAAGATTACGGTTAAAGATTCTTATGCTGGGAAATATACGGATGGGAAAATCGTGATGGGAAATATATTTGCATCAGCTCTATTAATAATAGCGATGTGAAGAAAAAATAATTTTCAAAGGTTTTTAATTATTGGTGTGGGCTACCGGGGAACTGTTTTTAAATACGGCTCCCCGGTTTTTAGTTATATTCAGGTGGTATTTATGTGAGATTTCCGCGGGTTTTTTTTATAAATAAATAAAAGAGATCATTTTATAAAAACTTATTTAAATTAATTTATATGAACAGGAAATGCCTCTTTGCCGGGATTATCTTACTCTTTTCTTTGATGGCTTTTGCGCAATCCGAAAAAATGGTTTACGGCAATAATCCTAAAGCTGGCCATAAGGCTGGCATCCGGGGCTTTAATATGTATTACGAAGTATATGGCGCAGGTAAACCTTTGCTGATCATTCACGGCAATGGAGGAAGCATCAAAGATTTCAGCAAGCAGATACCCTATTTTTCCAAAGAATACAAAGTCATTCTTGCAGACAGCAGGGCGCATGGAAAATCAACCGATCCCGGTGATTCGCTGAATTACGAAATGATGGCTGATGATTTGAATGCCTTGCTGGATGTTCTTAAATTGGATTCCTGCTATGTCATAGGCTGGAGTGATGGAGGTATCAATGGATTGTTGCTTGCCATTCGCCATCCTGAAAAAGTAAAAAAACTGGCGGTTACCGGTGCTAACTTATGGCCCGATACCACCGCTGTGGAGCCGACTCTTCATCGCTGGTTGGCAGACTATGTTGATTCTTTAAAAACGGTACAGCAAACACCTGAAATAAAAAATCAATATAAACTTTTGGAGATGATGACCAGGGAACCCAATATAACATTGCAACAATTGCATACCATCAAATGCCCTACACTTGTTATCGGTGGCGATCATGATGCGCTGTTGCCCAGGCATACATTAGTCATTGCAGAAAATATCCCGCGATCTTATTTATGGATCATTCCCAATTCGGGCCATGCGACACCCATTAATTACAGCAAACAATTTAATGAAACGATCAATGAATTTTTTAAAACTCCTTACCGGGTAATAGAAGGAATGGACAGGTTGAATTAGTTATGGTATAATTTAATTAGCAATTCAAATAAAACATCATGAAAAAGATATCATTACTCGGCCTGCCATTAGTTTGTATGTATTCACTTCTGGCCCAAAATGAAATTAATAATTCAGCATACAATGCTCATGAGCTTTTTGCTCAGGTTTTTGATCCGCCTGCAGGTAATGCCTTCCGCTCAGCAATAGGAATACCCGGGCCGATGTATTGGCAAAACAACAGCAGTTACCTCATACATGCTACCCTGAGTGAAATAGATACTTCAGTAACAGGCGATGTAACTATTACTTACACGAATAACAGTCCTGACCAACTGGATTATTTATGGCTTCAGTTAGATCAAAATATTTTTGAATCATCTTCAAGATCTGTTGCAGCAACGCTTTACCCGGGCGACTACTTTGGCGTACTTGGAAAAACTAACGGCGGATACAACATTAAAGATGTAACAGTAACATATGCTGGTAAAACTTATACTGTACAGCCAATCATTACAGATACCAGGATGCAAATCCGCTTAAATACTGCGCTGCAACCAAAAGGAGACAAGGTTTCTGTAAAAATGAATTTCAGTTTTATTATTCCGGTTGATGGTGCCGGCCGTTTTGGTAAAACTTATACCAAAAATGGGATCATTTATCAAATTGCTCAATGGTATCCACGCATGTGTGTATATGATGATGTAGAAGGATGGAATACGCTGCCTTATATGGGCCTGGGTGAATTTTATTGTGATTATGGAGATTATGATTATTACATTACCGCACCTGCTGAAATGATTGTATATGGTTCCGGGGATCTGCAGAATGCCTCAGCAGTATTAACAGCCGGGCAGGTAAAAAGATTGGCTGCAGCTGCAAACAGTGATATAACTGTTACCATCATTGGCGCTGATGAATTAGGCAAACCTTTCATGCGCCCCGCTTCCAAAGGAAACCTCACCTGGCATTTTACTATGAACAATTCCAGGGATATCGCATTTGTTGCATCAAAGGCACTGATATGGGATGCGGCAAAGATCAATCTACCTTCTGGTAAAAAAGCATTGGCCATGTCATGCTTCCCGGTAGAGAGTTTGGGTGATACAGCCTGGTCCAGGTCAACTGAGTATTTAAAAGCCAGCATAGAGATTTATTCCAAAAACTTTTTTGAATATCCCTGGAACGTGGCAGTAAGTGCCGCAGGTTCAACGGAAGGTATGGAATACCCTGGTATGATCTTTAATAACTACAAAGAAACCAGGGCCCGTTTATGGTTTCTTGTTTCACATGAGATCGGGCACAACTGGTACCCCATGATCGTGGGCAGCAATGAGAGGAGATATATGTGGCAGGATGAGGGCTTAAATACATACATTAATTTTATAGCCAACGATATTTTCAATAATGGAGAATACCTGACGGACAGCCACTATTTCGAAAAAGAATTTTTTGCCTCCCGCGATTATACCCAGTTCATGCAATACAAAGATCCCCTGATGACAGTTTCAGATGCAATGGATGCTGAACAGCATTATCAATACTATGGCAAAACAGCATACGGACTCAATCTGCTCCGTACGGTGGTGGTAGGCAAAGAGAGGTTTGATTATGCATTCAAAAAATATACTGAAGCATGGGCCTTTAAACATCCCACCCCATATGACTTTTTTCATTGCATCAATAATGCTGCAGGTGAAGACCTTAACTGGTTCTGGAAAGAATGGTTTTTTACAACCTGGAAACTGGATCAGGGGCTCACATCTGTAACATATGTAGACAGTGATCCGTCCAAAGGCGCCTTGATCACTATTGATAACAAAGGAAAAATGATCATGCCGGTAATTATGAAAATCATTCAAAGTAGTGGTAAAATGGAAACTGTTCAACTGCCTGTTGAAATATGGCAGCGTGGCGGCACCTGGACTTTCAAATATCCTTCCGCTGTAAAAATTGATAAAATAATTCTTGACCCTGATAATGTTTTGCCGGATATGGATAGAAAGAATAACGAATGGATCAGTAAATAATAAAAATTAAAAAGCGACATGGACAGAACCTATAAATATCTCGGCTACTTCATGCTATTATTAATCCCGCTGATATTTGGCGGATTTTACAAAAGCTATTTTCAGCCCTTTCCAAATTTTGGAGCGAAGTTTAACGAGAATGTTCATATCCATTCTGTCATTGCAACATTATGGGTAGCCATTTTGATTACCCAGCCTTTTTTGATCGTTAATAAAAAAGTAGCCTGGCATCGCCGGCTTGGCAAACTCTCCTATTTTGTTTTTCCATTATTGATCTTCTCATTTGTTCCCATGATAATTAAAAATTACAATAATGGAGATTATCAATTTCTTTTCTTTCCCATAGGAGACGGTGTTTTACTGATACTGTTTTATACACTGGCCATCTATTACAGAAGAAAAACCGCCAAACATATGCGCTATATGATCACATCGGCATTGGTTCTTCTGGGGCCTACAGTCGGGCGCATCGGGCCATACCTGTTGGGATGGAGTGAGCTGCTAACACAAAATGTTCAGTATGCAATTATTTACAGCCTATTAATCAGCCTTATTTTTTATGACATAAAAAATAAAAGAAAATTTCAGCCATACATCATTGCAATAGCCGCCTTTATGATTCATCAAATTGTATTCCATATAATATTCTTATAAACAACTTTTCCTTAAAACAAAAATGAAAATAAAATTATTATTTCTTATCATTCTTTTTACGCACCAGATCCACGCTCAATCATATAAAAAAATTCATGATAAAGCCATTGTTGTAGATACTCATAACGACATATTGATGAAGGCGGCGGATGCCGGATTAGTTTTTGACCAGGACCTTACAGGAAAAACACATAGTGATTTAAACCGCTGGAAAAAAGGAGGGCTGGATGTTCAAATATTTTCTGTGTATTGTGACGGTGATGCAAAAAATCCTTATGCTTATGCCAACAGGGAAATGGATAGCCTGGATGCTGTAGTAGCCCGCAATACCGGAAAGATAACAAAAGTTGGCAACTATACTGAACTATTAAAAGCTGTAAAGCAACATAAAATAGCTGCTATGTTTGGTGTGGAAGGCGGCCACATGATTGAGGACGATCTCGGCAAACTGGAAACACTTTATAAACGCGGTGCCAGGTATTTAACCTTAACACATAATATTGCCCCCTCCTGGGCCACCAGTGCTGCCGACGAAACAAGCAATCCTAATCTGCCGCATAAAGGACTAACAGATTTTGGCAAGCGAGTAGTGCAAAAAATGAATGCATTGGGTATGATGATAGATGTAAGCCATGTGGGTGACCAAACTTTTTGGGATGTAATTAATATTACCACAAGGCCAATTATTGCTTCACATAGTTCGGTGTACAGCCTGGTAGCCAGCCGCCGCAATTTAAAAGACGACCAGATAAAAGCGATTGCTAAAAACGGGGGAGTGATACAGGTGAATTTTCACCCGGGATTTATTGACAGCAGTTTTGACGGAAAAGAAAGAGCCTTTCTTAAATTTCATGCTGCAGAAGTTGATTCACTTTTAAAAAGCGGATTAGGCGAATGGTACATGTTGGATATCCTGTATAAAAAATATCCCGCAGAAGCAAATGCCATGCGTCCTCCGTTATCTATGCTGATAGATCATATTGAATACATCATCAAACTCGTGGGCGTTGACTATGTTGGCCTCGGCTCCGACTTTGACGGCATCAACCTTACCCCGCAGCAACTGGATGATGTTACAACCTATCCTTTAATTACAAAGGCATTATTTGAAAAAGGATATAACAAAAAAGATATAAATAAAATACTCGGCGGAAACCTGCTAAGGGTTTTAAAAGCCAATGAATCAAAATAAAAACTGCATTTGCAATTGAAGAATAAAATTTATGGCAATGAGCCATAGCACCGATAAATAATATAACAACGAGATTTATTCCATTTATTATACGTGGAGGTAAAACAAAGAGCCGTAGGCCTGGTAGATACTAAACAAAGGAATTTATACCGCTGATTATAATTTGAGTTGATACAAAGAGCCGTAGGCTCGATCGATATTGTAACAACGGATTTCAATCCGTTGATTAAAACAAAATATAAAACAGAGAGCCGTAGGCCCGGAATATATGGAGGGATGCTAATCTGCGATGAATTTAATTCATCACAACAAAACGGATTCGGGTTTGTGGCCCTGCCAAAACTGGTATTAATTTATGAATCAGAAATACAAACCATTGTAATTTTTTTTGATAAGGAAAAAAATAAGTTATAAAAAACATATATAACCAAAGCCACCTAAGCATGCCCATTGAAAAAACAGATGAAGGATTAAAACGTGTAGTGGGTGTCCCGGGACTCGCTTTAACAATAGTGGGCTTTACCATTGGCTCAGGAATCTTTGCCTTGCCGGCCATTGTTGGCGTAGAGTTAGGTGCATTTGCTGTATTCGGTTATTTGTTTTGCGGCATCATGCTGGCAGCTATTATGCTTTGCTATGCCGAAATCGGGAGCCGTGTTACCTCCACCGGCGGAAGTTATGCTTATGTTGAAGCTGCATTTGGCCAATTTGCGGGATTTGTTATCAGTTGGATATTCTTTATTGGATGGAGCATACTTGCAGACGCTGCAATTATGAATATCATTGCTGATTCACTGGCAATAATTTATCCCGTATTATTAAATCCCTGGCTTCGTGGACTTCTCTTTTTTGTATTGCTTGGCTTTATGGTATTGGTAAATATTCATGGTGCAAAACAGGGTGTAACGATGGTAAAAATAATTACCATCATTAAACTGGTACCCCTTTTTGGCATAATCATTTTTGGCGTCGGCAAGATCGATACGGCCAATCTTCAATGGGATCATCTGCCCACTATCAACACATTTGGTAATACGGTACTCATTTTGTTTTTTGCCTTTGCAGGGTTTGAATCAGCATTGAGCACAAGTGGCGAAATTAAAAATCCCAAACACACGGTACCCCTGGGTATTTTAGTGGGAGGCGTATTAGTACTAATTATTTATTTGTTGTTGCAGACGGTAACACAGGGAATTCTGGGATCACAAATGGCAGACTTTAAAGACGCCCCGCTGGCCGCGGTAGCTGAAAAACTGGTTGGTTCTGTTGGAGGTACATTACTGTTGCTGGCTGCAGCCATTTCCTGTTTTGGTACAGTAAGTGCTGATACTCTGAACGCCCCTCGTGTATTATTTGCCGGTGCAAAAAATGGAGTCTTCCCTAAGTTTCTGGCTAAGGTACATCCAAAATTCGCCACGCCATACCGGGCAATCATTGGTTTTGCTGTATTGATATTTATCATCTCTGTATCCGGTGGTTTTAAACAATTAGCCATACTGGCCAGTGCCGCCATACTGCTTGTTTACCTCGCTGTTATTTTAGCAACTCTCAAATTAAGAAAGCAGAAACAGGATGCAGCTGAAAAAACATTCCGGGCTCCGGGTGGTTGGGTTACCCCTATTATTGGCATTGCTGCTATTCTTTGGTTACTCAGTAGTTTGAGCAAATGGGAAATCTTGTCAACAATTATTTTTATTGCAGCCATTTGTATTATCTATTTTGTGATGCAGAAATTTAAAAAGGAGAAAGTAAATAAAGAGATCGAAAAAGAAATAGTATAGAATTAAAATTTAGAATAAACTGCCATGATACAAATAAGAATATTTCACTTTGTAATTTGCTGCTTTTATATCCTGGTTACATTATCATCCGTTGCACAGTCTATCCTTCCTCCCATTATGGAATGGCATGGGAAAAGCGAAACTTTAATTGCAAAAGCAGACCACCCTTGGATTACTCCCGCAGAAAAATCAGGCTTTGTGACCACGCCTGATTATAATCAAACCATGAGTTGGTTTCAAAAACTATCTGCTGCCTCACCATTGCTAAAAATGGTTTCTATTGGAAAAAGTGTAGAAGGCCGCGATATATTTATGATCATTGCTTCCACTGAAAAAAATATAACTGCGGCTGCATTAAAAACATCCGGCAAGCCGCTTTTCCTTGCACAGGCTGGTATTCACTCCGGCGAAATAGATGGTAAGGATGCCGGCATGATGTTGCTGCGTGATATAGCTTTTGGAAATAAAAAATCCTTACTAAATAAAGTAAACTTCCTGTTCATTCCCATATTAAGTGTGGATGCGCATGAACGGTCTTCGCCATTTAACCGGCCGAACCAGCGTGGACCTCAAAATATGGGCTGGCGCACCAACGCACAAAATCTAAATCTGAACAGGGATTATGCAAAACTGGATACAAGGGAAGTGAGATCAGTTGTAAAAGTGATGAATGAATACGAGCCCACATTTTACATGGATATTCATGTTACCGACGGCGCCGATTACCAGTACGATATCACATTTGGCGGACTTGGCCTGCAAGGAAATTCCCCGGGCATTGCACAATGGCTGGAGGCAACCTATAAACCCTTTGCAGATAAAGACCTGGCTGCAAACGGACACATACCCGGCCAGTTATTATTTGCATTAAATGACATGGATTTTACAAAAGGGAATGTTTTGATAGCAGGCGGACCCCGGTTTTCGGACAGTTATGGCAACCTTCGTCATATGCCCACCTTACTGGTAGAAAACCATTCTTTAAAACCCTTTAAGCAAAGGGTATTGGGTACCTATATTCTGCTGGAAAGCACTTTAAAACTATTAGCATCGCAAGGGCAAATCCTTAAAGAAATTAAAAGAAAAGATAAAGCCATCAGGTCTGCAAATGTTCCCATGGCCAGGAAAGTTCCCCAAATGCAAAACGCAGTAAACTTTGAAAAAGCTGCGGAACTGAAAACATCAAATACGCCAGCTACAGCTCCCGACAGTCTTAATTTATTGGGTATAGCATCAAGAATTTTAAAATCACCGGTAACCAATACGAATTATATTGAATGGCTCGGAAAACCGGAAGCTATGATGATTGTGAATTACAGGGCCACCGAACCAACAGATTTTATCCTCCGTCCAAAAAAATATTGGGTACCCGCCGCCTGTGATGAAGTTATTGCAAGATTAAAAATGCATGGAATTAAAATGACGGCATTGGATCAGCCCCGCGTAGTAAAAGTTGAAATGTACCGGATTGAAAATGCCGTGTTCGGAAATGAAAATCATAAACCACTGCCTTTTGAAGGGCATATGCAGGTGAGTGGCACTAACAGGGTGGAAAATCGGGAGCAATTGTTTGCAGCAGGCTCTGTCTTTATTTCAACTGACCAGCCATTGGGGGATCTTGCTATGTATCTGCTTGAACCCATTTCAAAAGATTCTTATTTCAGCTGGGGATTTTTTAATTCTATTTTTCAACGTACCGAATATATTGAAGCCTATGTGATGGAGCCCATGGCAAAAAAAATGCTGGACGATTCGCCTGAGCTACAAAAGGAATTTGAAGAAAAGAAAGCAGCAGATAAAGAATTTGCCAGTAACCAGAACGCTATCCTCACCTGGTTTTACAGCAAAACAAAATATTACGATGACCGGTATTTGCTTTACCCGGTGGGAAGAGAATTATAATTTTAATAAAACATGTACAATCAACCATTGGATGAAATGAAAAATGTTGTCATTCTGATACTTGTCCTGTCATTTGCAAGCTTACTGAAGGCACAGGACAGTATGGGCTTTAAACTTTCTGTTGATCACCTGGCCCTGTCGGTAAAAGATGTTGATCGTTCAGCCGGGTTTTATAAAGAGGTAATGATGTTACCGGAAATCACGAATCGCTCAAAAATTGAAGGCATTCGCTGGTTTTCACTGGCCGATGGAAGAGAGTTGCACCTGATATCCGTTATTAAGGAAAAGGTCATGGTGAACAAAGCTATCCATATAGGTTTGTCATGCAATGATTTTAATGGTTTCCTAAACAGAATTACCGGATTAAACATCCCTTATTCTGACTGGCCGGGTCAGGCAGCTAGGGTAAATACACGGGCTGATGGCATCAAACAAATATTCTTCCGGGATCCGGATGGCCACTGGATTGAAGTAAATAGTTTAAATGAAGTTTCAGACGAACAAATCAAAAATGAAATCTGGCAACTGGAAGAGAACTATTGGAAATATGTAAAAACAAAAGACATCAAAGCTTATATTACTTTATGGGATGAAAAGTTTATAGGTTACCCCAGTAACAATATCATTGGCGACAAAGCACATATTACTGATTGGCTGACGGAATTATACAAGGACAATAGTGGTTTGTATAATTATGAACTAACACGCAAAGCAGAAAATGTGTTTGAAGATATTGTCATTGCCTTGTACGATGTAGCACAAACATGGACCAATGACAAAGGAGAAGTAGTTAAAAGAAGTAATATCAAAATCACTCATACCTGGAAAAAAACAGGTAAGGGCTGGCTGATCATCGGAGGTATGGGAGCCAATAAGTAGCTAATGGGTTTTCATGCCTTACAGATGAACGGTTCACGGCGATCGAAATTATTGATATTGGGGACACTAAAAAAGAATGCAGAAGATTTGATAGCTTACTTAAAAAAAATATCATCTTGATCAATAAAATAATATTCCAATACTGTTATCATGCAACCATCATTAACTGCCAAACCAAACCGGATTGAATCTATCGACATTGTGCGTGGCTTAGCCATGATTATTATGGCGCTTGACCACGTCAGGGATTATTTTCATTTTTCCGCCAATACTGATGACCCGTTAAATTTTGCTACCACCACTCCCTTTTTATTTTTCACCCGATGGATAACCCATTTCTGTGCACCCATATTTGTTTTCCTTTCGGGCACTTCTATTTACCTGCAAAGTCTTCGTAAAACCAAAAAAGAGCTTAGCGCTTTTTTAATAACCCGGGGACTATGGTTAATATTTATTGAATTCACGGTCATTTCCCTGGCCTGGACATTTAACCCGCAGTACAATTTTATACCACTGCAGGTTATTTGGGCTATTGGTATCTGTATGATACTGCTTGGCTTACTGGTATGGCTTCCGTATAAAATAATATTAGTGCTGGGCCTTATGATTGTATTGGGTCATAACTGGCTCGACAGGTATGATACTGAAGCTTGGGCTACCGGCTTTTGGTGGGACCTTCTTCATCACGCATTTTATTACTCCTTATTCTATTGCACCCGGCCATAATGTAATCATTGTTTACCCGTTTTTGCCATGGTTGGGTGTAATGATGCTGGGCTTCTGTACCGGTATTTTTTTTACTGCAAACTATTCTACGAAACAAAGGAGGAAAATATTTATTTCAATAGGATCTTTTCTTCTGGTAATCTTTATTGCTTTACGGAGTATGAATATTTATGGAGATCCTTATCCATGGATGGTACAGAAAAATGGTTTCTTTACTTTTCTTTCATTTATCAATGTTCATAAATATCCTCCATCGCTCCTGTTTTTATGCGTCACCATTGGCCCTGCTTTTTTTCTCCTCGCTTTTTTTGAAAAAATTAAAAATGCCTTTACCGATATTATAAGAATTTATGGCAGGGTGGCTTTTTTTTATTATATCCTTCACCTGTACCTGATCCACCTGCTGGATATGATATTCTTTTTTATTCGCGGTCATACTCTTGAGGAAGCAACGAATACAGGACAGTTCCCATTTTATTTTGTAGTACCTGGCGAAGGTTTTGGATTGGCGGGAGTTTATGCTGTGTGGGCTTTTGTAGTCATTACATTATTTCCGTTGTGCAAATGGTACAATAATTATAAAACGCAGCATAAAGAAAAGCGATGGCTGAGTTATTTGTAAAATGGAGTTCCTGGTAAGGATTTATTAATTGAATTTTAGAAAAACAGGCTTTTATTTTTTGCAATAAACATTTTTTATGTCAACCGCTATTGCTTTGGACAATGCCCTTCTTAAAAAAAGAATTTATTCAATCGATCTGTTACGTGGCCTGGCCATGATCATTATGGCGCTGGATCATGTTCGGGATTATTTTCATGCCGGCGCTTTTTTGTACGATCCGCTTGATCTGGAAAAGACAAGTGTGATCTTGTTTTTTACCCGTTGGATCACTCATTTTTGCGCCCCGGTATTTGTGTTCCTGGCTGGCACCTCCGCTTTTCTTTCAGGGCAAAGAAAAACGAAAAAAGAATTATCTCTCTTTTTATTAAAGCGGGGTCTATGGTTGGTATTCATTGAATTAATCGTAACCAATTTTGGGTGGAATTTTGCCATTGGCTTTCCCACTATTTTATTTATTGTAATATGGGCTTTAGGAATTAGTATGATTGTACTGGCTGCGTTGATTCATCTTCCCAAAACCTTGATTCTTGTTATCGGAATTATTTTAGTGGCGGGTCATAACCTGCTGGATGGCATTCATGTTACAGGTAATAATCTGCAGGCATTTGGCTGGTCCATCCTGCACGAACCTAATTTTTTCAGCTGGCAGGGTAGAAGCGTATTTGTTGGTTACCCGGTTATGCCATGGATAGGAGTAATGGCCCTGGGTTATTGCCTGGGCCAATTATATACTTCGGATTTCGATGCGGCCAAAAGAAAAAGAATATTGGTAATGCTGGGCCTTTTTGCCATCGGGTTATTTTTTTTATTACGTCTTACCAATTGGTATGGTGATTCATCTCACTGGAGCCCGCAGCATTCATTCTTATTTACTTTTCTTTCTATTCTCAAAACGTCAAAGTATCCACCCTCTTTACTATATCTGTTAATGACGCTGGGGCCAGCTGTTTTATTTCTTGCTTTTACGGAAAAAACCAACAATGCTTTTGCTAAGGTAGTGTCTGTGTACGGCCGGGTTCCTATGTTTTATTACCTGTTACATATTTATCTTATCCATCTGCTGGCCATGATTTTTTCTGAATGGTTCACCAACATTGACTGGCGAAACTGGATATTGCATCAACCTTTGTGGTTTAATGATTCATTGCAAGGATCCGGTTATTCGCTGGGAATTGTTTACCTGGTCTGGGTTTCTGTAGTTATTGCCTTATATCCCTTATGTAAAAAGTATGACAGGTATAAACAACACCATAAGGAAAAATGGTGGCTTAGTTATTTGTAAAAGCACAATAAGTTATCCGGATCAATAAGTTTTAAAGAGTAACAATCAAGCCATCTATGCAGCAAACCTTAACAAGGACAAAACGTATTGAATCAATTGATCTGCTTCGTGGGATGGTTATGGTAATCATGGCATTGGACCATGTAAGGGATTATTTTCATGCGGGTAATTTTTTATACAATCCTGATGATATGGCGAACACTAATGCTCCCGTATTTTTTACAAGATGGATTACCCATTTTTGTGCACCGGTCTTCGTTTTCCTGGCAGGGACCTCAGCCTTTTTGATTGGGGAAAGAAGATTAAAAAGAGAGCTTTCTTTATTTTTATTAAAACGCGGATTGTGGCTGATGCTGCTGGAACTCACGGTTATTAGTTTTGCCTGGAATTTCGATCCCAACTTTTTTTTCTTTCGCCTGCAGGTTATCTGGGTGTTGGGCCTGGGAATGGTAATCATGAGTATACTTATTTATCTGCCACTAAAAATAATTTTAGTAACCGGGTTGCTCATTTTGTTTGGGCATAATTTGTTAGACAATATTCATGCAACAGGAAATAGCTGGCGGGATATTTTGTGGGGGGAATTACATGAGCGGAAACGCTTTATCATTGGCGGACATCTTATCTCCACAGGTTATCCAATCATTCCCTGGCTGGGCATTATGATGCTGGGCTATAGTTTTGGTGCTCTGTATAAAAAAGGAATGAATCCGGCGTTGCGGAAAAAAGTACTTCTGGTTATCGGATTTACTGCCATAGCACTCTTTTTGCTGATACGGGGAATAAATAATTACGGGGACATGAAGCCATGGGAAGTACAGCATTCTTTTATTCTTTCCGTCTGTTCATTTTTAAATGTCACAAAATATCCGCCTTCATTACTTTATACATTGATGACACTGGGACCAGCTTTGCTCCTGTTGGTGCTTTTTGAAAAGCCGCTGAACCATCTGGATAATATGCTGCTGAGAATTGGACGGGTTCCGTTGTTTTTTTACATCATTCATCTTTTTCTTATTCACCTGCTGGCAATAGGAGCCGTGGTTTTAAGTGGCAGGCCATGGAAGGATATGATTTTTGTAACTAACATGAACCCCAAAGACAGCCCCTGGCTAGCTGGTTATGGCTTTTCATTGGGGGCAACTTATTTGGTTTGGATAATAGTGGTACTATTGCTTTACCCTTTATGCAAGTGGTATGATCAATATAAAACCCGTCATAAAGAAAAATGGTGGTTGAGTTATTTGTAAATTGTAGTTCCGGAAAAATCAAAAAAAATATCAGGCTGATGTCAAATAGAACAATGTTGTTACCGATATACTTTCTTTTATCCTTTGGGATAGTTATTGCCCAACCCAATAAGCAGGTAAAGCAAATGGCCTACGCAGATTCCCTGCGCCTGGTAGAAATATTTAAAGACTTGCATCAAAACCCGGAATTAGGTTTTATGGAAGTACGCACTTCGGGCATTGTTGCCAGGGAACTAAAATCACTGGGTTATGAAGTGATAGCCGGCATTGCTAAAACAGGTGTGGCGGGAATATTAAAAAATGGGGACGGACCAGTGGTGATGTACCGTGCCGATATGGATTGCAATTCGGTTAAAGAAATTACGGGGCTCCCGTATGCCAGCACCAAAACCATGAAGAAGGAAGATGGTACCGAAGTGCCGGTGATGCACGCCTGCGGGCATGATGCGCATATAACCTGGATGTTGGGAATCGCAAAAATCATGACAGATGAAAGAAAGAATTGGAAAGGAACACTTGTATTTATAGCCCAACCGGCTGAGGAACCCATGCTGGGTGCAGAAGCCATGGTGGCCGATAAAATGTACGAAAAAGGGGTTCCCGTACCTGACTATTTATTTGGCCTGCACACCTGGCCCATTCCTGTTGGCACAATATATAATGGTAGTTGGAGAACGTATGGCAGGCAGCGACCAGTTGGACGTTACCTTTTATGGTATAGGAGGCCATGGATCATCACCGCAATTGACAAAAGATCCCATAGTAATGGCAAGCATGGCAGTGATGCAATATCAAACTATTATCAGCCGGAGTATTGCCGCGCAGGATGCGGCCGTTCTGACGGTAGGCGCATTCCAGGCAGGCATTGAAAATAATGTTATACCTCCTTCGGCCCTGCTAAAATTAAACCTGCGATGGTTCAATGAAAAAGACAGGAATACATTACTGAATGGAATTAAAAGGATCAACGAAGGTATTGCCGTAGCCAATGGGCTTCCGAAAGAAATGTATCCAACAATTAAAATGAAAAGCATGGTTTACCCGCTGGTGAATAATGCTACGCTGGTAAACAAAATAAACCGATCCCTTTCCGGCATCCTTGAACCGGGTAAAATAATTACCAATACACCTGCCGTTATGGGATCAGAAGATTTTCATCACCTGGTTATTCACAATAAAAAAACGGTATACGATTTTATACTGGTAGGAACCGCCAGTGCAGACCTGGTGGCAAAAGCATTACAGGAAGGAAAAGTTTATCCATTTTCTAACCACAGTGGTAACTACCAGGTTGACCTGGCCGCCATTCCATTGGGAACGCTTATTGGTACAACGGCTTTATTGGAATTATTTAGAAAGTGACATGGGAATTAAAAAGGAAATATTAAATCAAAAAAAATACATGAATAAGATCATTTTTTTGTTACTCATAGTAATAGCCGGGGAATGCTGAAGCGCAAAATCAGAAAAACAGAACAAGCATAAGTATAGCGGCCGGTAAGATAGAACAAAAGGTCATTGAATGGCGGCATGATATTCATGAACATCCTGAATTGGGTAACAGGGAAGTTCGCACAGCAGAATTAATTGCAACTCATTTAAAGTCGCTGGGGCTGGAAGTAAAAACAGGCATTGCGGTAACAGGAGTAGTAGGAATATTGAAAGGAGATAAGCCGGGTCCCGTTGTGGCCTTGCGGGCTGATATGGATGCATTGCCCGTGGAAGAAAAAACATCACTGCCTTTTGCCTCCAAAGTAAAGGCCAGTTATAATGGAAGGGAGACCGGGGTTATGCATGCCTGCGGCCATGATTCACATGTGGCCATTCTAATGGGAGTAGCTGAAATATTAACGGGTATGAAAAAGGAGTTGAGGGGAACAGTTAAATTTATTTTTCAGCCGGCAGAGGAAGGTGCACCTGTTGGTGAAGAAGGCGGAGCGGAACTGATGGTAAAAGAAGGAGTATTGGACAATCCGAAAGTGGATGTAATATTTGGTCTGCATATAAACGCACAGGTGGAGGTTGGTAAAATAACGTACCGCCCGGGGGGAATGCTGGCGGCAGTAGGAGATATGAAAATTACTGTGCAGGGTAAACCTTCTCATGGAGCAGAACCCTGGTTATCTGTAGACCCCATTGTTGTGTCCGCACAAATCATCAACAGTCTTCAAACTATTGTCAGCCGCAATGTAAATATTACTGAAAACCCCGCAGTGGTAACCATTGGTGCTATTCATGGCGGCACCCGGTCCAACATCATTTCGGAACAGGTAGAAATGTTGGGTACAGTGCGTACCCTGAGTGATAGCGATGAGAAATTGGTATATGATCGTATCCGCCGGGTAGTAGAAAAAACAGCGGAAGCAGCAGGTGCCACAGCTTTGCTGGAATTACCCTATTCCAGTCATTATCCTGTTACATTTAATGATATAGCACTTACGGCCGCCATGTTGCCTTCTTTACAAAAAACAGCAGGAACAGATAATGTGATACTGGTACCTGCAGAAACAGGAGCTGAAGATTTTTCATTTTTTGCAAATAAAATACCGGGGCTATTTTTCTTTATTGGTGGCCTGCCGAAAGGCAAGGATCCATTGGTTTCAGCACCACATCATACGCCGGGATTTTTTATTGACGACAGTGGATTTATCACCGGCCTGAATGCCCTGGCAAACCTGGTGCTGGATTATATGGAGATGAAAAAGAAATTATAGTTAACAAGGTATTTGGTTGGCCCATCAATATTTAAAAGGTAAATGATGCTTGCGATTTTACCTTTTTATATTCTGAACCTGGCGCCTTGCTCTGGGTAAAACCTCTTACCCAAACCTTAAGAACCTGGCGGAATTAACCAGTATTTATTAGTCCTCAAAAAAGAATTGAATAACTTGTAATGTAGAATGATCAACTTAAGATAATGGCTCAGTCCCGCCATCTGGCAGCTATCATGTTTACCGATATTGTCGGGTATACAGCTTTAATGGGCAGTAATGAACAGAATGCATTTGAGTTGCTTAAAAAAAATCTGGAAATACAAAAACCCATCATTGAAGAATTCCAGGGAAAGTTTATTAAAGAATTAGGCGATGGCGTGCTTGCCAGTTTCTCCACCGTTTCCGATGCATTATTTGCGGCAATGAAAATTCAACAGGCCTGCAAAGCATCAAATGAGTTATCTCTGCGGATTGGCATTCACGAGGGAGAAATTATTTTTGAGAATAATGATATTTACGGTGATGCGGTAAATATTGCTTCACGTATTCAAACCCTGGCTATTCCCGGCGCCATTCTTTTCTCAAAAAAAATAACAGATGAAATAAAGAACAAACCTGGCTTTCATACTGTTTCCCTGGGCAGATTTGAATTTAAGAATGTAAATGAGTCTATTGAAGTATTTGCACTGGCCAATGACGGCTTTCCCGTTCCCAAAAGAAGCATGATGGATGGGAAACTGAAGAAGAATAATAGTCAGAAAAAAAATGTGTTTTGGATTATTCTTCCACTTTTATTTGTTGTGGCAGCTGTATTAATTTTTAAGAATACTGTCTGGCAAAACGATGAGAGTGAAATGTTAGATAAATCTATTGCTGTACTTCCTTTTGTTGACATGAGCCAGGAAAAGGACCAGGAATACCTAGGAGATGGATTAGCTGAAGAAATTATTACGACCTTATCGGGTATTAAAAACCTGAAGGTAATTGGTAGAACATCCTCGTTTCAATTTAAAGGACAAAAAATGGACCTGCGGGAATTAGGTAAGAAATTGAATGTGGGTACCATCCTGGAAGGAAGTGTACAAAAATTTGGTAATAAATTACGTATTACTGCTCAACTGATCAGGGTGAAAGATCATACGCATTTGTGGTCACAAAAATATGACCGGGAGATGGTAGATATTTTTAAGATTCAGGATGAAATTGCAGCACATATTACCAGCCTTTTAAAAATAACTTTATCCGAGTCGGAAAGTTATCAATTGAATAAAACGGCAACTTCACCTGAAACGTATACCTTATACCTGAAAGGCCTTTATGCATACCGGGAACTTAAATATGAGCAAAGTGTATATTTTAATTTGCAGGCCATTCAACTTGATTCCACTTATGCATTGCCCTACGCTTATATCGCTCTTGCCAAAACATGGATCATTAATAAAAATCGTGATTTCAAAAACGCAGAAGCTTTTAGAGAAGCCGAAAAATATGCATTGCAATCAATTAAACTTTCTCCCCGGCTGTCAGAAGGATACTCTGCCCTGGCGTTGCTGGCCTGGACGATAGAACGTGATTTTCTAAAAGCCAGAGCAAACTTTGAAAAGTCGGTAGAACTTAATCCTAATTCATCGTTAATTAAAAACCGGTATGCCTATTTTCTTACCTGGATGGGCGATTTTGAAAATGCAGCAAAATTTGGAGCCGCTGCGCTGGAACTGGATCCGGTGGATTATAATAGTTATGTGAACCTGGCCCGGACAAATCAGTATACCGGGGATCTAAAAACATCTGAAAAATATATTGAAGAGGCCATCCGCCTTTTTCCCGATAACATGCTGTTTCAAAGCATGATGATTTATAATGATTTCCTGGGCGGCCACTACTCCGAGGTGATCGCCAGTTGCAATTCGATCCTTGAAAAAAAAGAGCCATTAAATGAAGGAATGATGGCCCAGCTGGCTATTGCTTATGACAAAACAAACCAGGTACAGAAAAGTAATGCCTTGTTAAAACAACTACAGATGCTTCCGGCGCCAGTGAATGGAGACGGCAACTATTATACGGCTGTTATATTTGCATCGCGTAATCAACCGGATTCCTGTTTTTCATGGCTTGAAAAATCGATTGAAAAATTGGAACCAGCTTTTAAATTTCTGAAAATTGATCCTGCCTTTAAGCCATTTCAACATTATCCCGCCTACAAAAAACTTTACAGGCAATATGGCTTTGACAATTATTGAGTTAACATCTTTGTGGATTTAATGGCCCACTTGTCTTATGGTTTTCTTAACTTTCAAAGCCAACCTCCGCATATGCCTGCATCCCGCCAGTTAGCCGCTATTATGTTTGCCGATATTATGGGCTACACTGCTCTTATGGAGGAGGATGAACTGCTTGCCCTGAAACTACGACATAAATTAAAAGCAAAATTGGAAGAGGTAATCAGCAAACACCAGGGACGTGTAGTAGAATTTATGGGCGATGGAGCTTTGTGCTGTTTCAACAGCACAATAGAGGGAGTAAAGGCAGCACTGGCGCTGCAGTTGGACATGCAAACGAACCCGGTAGTACCTCTCCGAATAGGACTTCATACCGGGGATGTGATTTTTGAGGAGGATACAATTTTTGGAGATAGTGTAAATATTGCATCCCGTTTGGAGACCTTTGCTATTCCCGGTAGCATTCTTATTTCACGCAAAGCATTTGATGATATCAAGAATCAAAAAGACATTCAAACCGTTTCTCTTGGCATGTATGAGTTTAAAAATGTGAAGGAACAGGTGGAGATATTTGCCATCAGTAATCCGGGTATTAAAATTCCTGGTAATGATATACTGGAAGGTAAAGGGAAAAAGGTTTTTAATAAACAGAACAGTGAAAAGTCGGTGGCGGTTTTGCCTTTTGTAAATATGAGCAATGATCCGGAGCAGGAATATTTTAGCGATGGTATGGCGGAGGAGATCATTAATTCACTTGTGCATATTAAAGACCTGAATGTCGCAGGACGAACTTCTTCTGCGCGGTTTAAAGGAAAGGACATTGATCTGAAGGAAGTAGGTGAAAAATTAGGAGTAGGAACAGTATTGGAAGGAAGCATCCGTAAACAAGGTTCCCGAATCAGGATCACAGCGCAATTGATAAATGTAGAAGATGGATTTCATTTGTGGAGTGAAAAATATGACCGGAACCTCGATGATATTTTTGCTATACAGGATGAGATTGCTTTAGCTATTACTGAGAAACTAAAAATAGCCCTGCTTGAAAAAGATCGTAAACAACTGGTAAAACCTTCTACCCAGAATACAGAAGCCTATGAATATTACCTGAAAGGACGTTTTCATATTAACCGGCGGGGGAGTTTTATATTAACGGGGTTGCAGTTTTTTAAGAAGGCAATAGAAGCAGATCCGGATTATGCGCTTGCTTATGCAGGTTATGCTGATGCCAGTATTTTATGTGCCACGTATAGTTTTTTCCCGGGTAAGGATATTATGAACGAGGTGAAGAATGCTGCAGAAAAAGCGATAATCCTTGATAGTGCCCTTGGTGAAGGTTATTGTTCCATCGGGATGTATTATGCCCATTTGGAATGGAATTGGGAGGAGGCCAGGAAGAATTTTATAAAGGCTATTGAGCTTAATCCAAAATACGTGCAGGCCTATTCATGGTATGGTATGGCATACCTGGCCTGGGTAGAAGGGAAATTTGATGAAGCAGAAAAATATGGACGAATGGCTATTAAACTGGAACCTTTAAGTGCAATAGATCATGGTGACCTGGCCTGGACTCTTTATACTGCACAGCGATTTGAAGAGAGCCTGGTGGTGGCCAAAACCGGAATTGAACTGGATGCAAATTCTTTTTTGTCCCGCCGGTTTGCCGGGCTTTGTTACCTGGCATTAAAAAGAAACCGGGAGGCTATAATTTCATTTAAAAACCTGGTGGCCATTTCCGACGGGCACCAGCATGCTGTCAACAATCTTATATGGGCTTATTGTGCAGATGGAAAAATTAAGGAAGCCATGGAACTGATGAATGAATTAGAAGAAAGATCCCGTACTGAATATATTGCCGGTGCTTATTATGGGATTTCCGCAGCGTGGACAGGAGATTTAGAAAAGGCTTTCCGTCTTTTAGAAAAAGCATTTAAGGATCAGGATCCAATATTACACTCCCTGAAATATGAACATAATATTCCGGCTCTGCTCAGGAATGACCCACGGTACCAGGATATGTTAGAGAGAATTGGCTTTCCAGATTAATTATTGCAATAAATGCAATTTTCTGCTCTTTAATAATTTTAAGTACAAGTACACAGGAAAATATAACTAAACTAAAATACCGGAGACTGGCAAACAAAAACCATTTCGTATCCTAATCCATTTCTTAACTTTCGGTTATAAACTGCACCATGCCTCAATCCCGACAACTTGCGGCTATCATGTTCACCGACATTGTTGGGTATACTGCTTTGATGGGGGAAGATGAACAAAAGGCATTTGAATTAATTAAGAAAAATCGCCGGTTACAAAAACCACTCATCGAACAAAATAACGGACGTTGGATAAAAGAGTTGGGAGATGGAGTATTAGCTTGCTTCAATACTGTTTCAGATGCAGTAAATGCAGCCATCAAAATACAGGAAGTAACTTCTGCAGCAAAAAATTTTCAGCTACGCATTGGTATTCACCTGGGCGAAGTGGTATTTGAAAATGAGGATGTATTTGGAGATGGGGTAAATATTGCTTCGAGAATTCAGGCTATTGCTAATCCCGGGGCCATTTATGTTTCTGAATCAGTGTATAATAATATTTCCAATAAGCAAGAAATAGATTCAAGGTTTGTAAAGCAGGAATTATTAAAGAATGTAAAAGAACCCGTTAGGATTTATGAAGTAATTACTTCCGCGGCAACAGAATCTTCCCATTCAAAGTTAAAAGAACAAGCCCCGAAAACACCTGAAAAAAGCATTGCCGTATTGCCTTTTATCAACATGAGCAATGACCCGGAGCAGGAATATTTCAGTGATGGAATAGCCGAAGAAATCATCAATTCCCTGGTACACTTGAAAGACCTGAAAGTTTCCGGCCGCACTTCTTCCTTTCAATTTAAAGGAAAAAATATTGACCTGCGTGAACTGGGTAAAAAACTTGGTGTCAATACCGTTCTTGAAGGCAGTGTTCGTAAACAGGGCAATCGCCTTCGCATAACCGCTCAGTTGATTAATGTAGAAGATGGATTTCATTTCTGGTCTGAAAAATACGACCGTGAAATGGATGATATTTTTGCGATACAGGATGAAATCGCCTTATCCATTACGGAGCATTTAAAAATAACATTGTTTGATAAAGATCGTGAGCTGATAACGAAAACCTTTACTCAAAATGCAGAAGCCTACGAACTGTATTTGAAAGGGAGGTTTCATATAAACAGGCGTGGAAGTTCTATTTTAACAGGCTTACATTATTTTAAACAAGCTATTGCCATTGATCCTGGCTATGCATTAGCTTATACGGGCTATGCAGATGCCAATTTCTTAGCCGCCTTTTATGGTTTTTTTTCAGGTAAAGAAGTAATGCAAAAAGTGAAACAAGCGGCAGAAACTTCAATAATGCTTGATGACTCTCTTTGTGAGCCATACTGCACATTGGCGCAATATTATATACTTTTTGAATGGAATTGGATGGAAGCAATGAAAAATTATATTAAATCAATAGAACTTAATCCCAGATTTGCTCAAACACACTCATTATATGGCCTGGTATATTTTTCATTCGTGCAGGGAAAATTTGAAGAAGCTGACAGGCATGGACGAATTGCCATTAATCTGCAACCTTTAAGTGCTATTGATCACGCTGATCTATCCTGGACACTTTATCAAACTCTTAAATTTGAAGAAGCCCTGGCAATTGCCAAAACAGGAATTGAGCTTGATAATAATTCTTTCCTCTCGCACCGTTTGGCGGGCCTTTGCTTTATGGCCCTGAAGCGTTACGAAGAAGCAATTGATACTTTTCAATATTTAATGAAAATCTCAAACCGTCACCAGCACGCAATCAGTAGTCTTATTTGGGCTTATTGCAGTAAAGGAAATTTCGAAGAAGCAGGAAAATTAATGAATGAAATAGAAGAAAGGTCAAAGAAAGAATATATAGCTGGCACTTATTTTGGTTTATCGGCAGCCTGGTTGGGTGGTATAGATACGGCATTTAATTACCTCGAAAAGGCCTATAATGATCATGATCCAATTTTAATTACACTTAAACACGCACCACATATTCCGGATTCGCTTAGAAACGATCCACGTTTTCAAAACTTATTAGACAGGATTGGTTTTCCAAAATAATTTTTTAAACCAGGTTATAAGAATATCTTTTGTCTATTAACATTTATCATTCTTGTCTTAGCCTTTTCTTACCTTTCATTGCAAACTTTTATCTCATGGCCCTATCCCGCCACAGTAAAAATCTGGAGTGGGTTATGGTATGCTGATTTCCTTACATACATGAATTGGCCATTGATTAAATTTATTTAAGATTAAATACACATGTCTCAAATCCGACAGCTTGCTGCTATCATGTTCACCGATATTGTCGGGTACACGGCTTTAATGGGCAGTAATGAACAGAATGCATTTGAGTTGCTTAAAAAAAATCTGGACATACAAAAACCCATCATTAAAGAATTTCATGGAAGGTTTATTAAAGAATTAGGCGATGGTGTGCTGGCCAGTTTCTCCACTGTTTCTGAGGCCTTAAATGCCGCTATAAAAATTCAGGAAGCCTGTTCAGCATCAAAAGAATTATCATTGAGGATTGGTATTCACGAGGGAGAAATTATTTTTGAAAACAATGATATTTACGGTGATGCGGTAAATATTGCTTCCCGCATTCAAACACTAGGTGTTCCCGGCTCCATTCTTTTCTCCAAAAAAGTAACAGATGAAATAAAGAACAAAACTGAATTTCATGCTGTTTCCCTGGGTAGTTTTGAATTTAAAAATGTAAATGAGTCTATTGAAGTTTTTGCACTTGCCAACTCTGGTTTCCCTGTGCCTGAAAAAAGCATGCTGGCAGCAAATCAGAAAAAGAAGAAAGGTCAGAGAATAAAATTTTTTGCAGTTGTACTTCTTACTGTAATGGGTCTTGCCTCTATTTTTATTTATAAAAATAATATAAGCAGTAATGAAAAGAATGAGATTATAGACAAGTCTATTGCCGTACTTCCTTTTGTTGACATGAGTGCTGGTAAGGACCAGGAATACTTCTCGGACGGATTAAGTGAGGAATTGTTGAACCGCCTGTCAAAAATACCTGGACTAAAAGTGATAGGCCGCACCTCTTCTTTTTCTTTTAAGGGTAAAAATGAAGACCTGAGAATTATTGGTAGTAAACTCGGGGTAGCTCATATATTGGAAGGCAGTGTTCAAAAGGATGGAAATAAAATACGGGTGACAGCCCAGATGGTAAGAACTGCTGATGGTTCCCATTTATGGAGTGAAAGATATGACCGTAATTTAGAAGGTATTTTTAAATTGCAGGATGATATAGCAGGTGCTGTTGTGAATCAATTAAAACTGAAACTATTCAATCCAAAAGCCAATGCAAATGTTTCTCCTGTTAATATAGAATTGTATAGCCTTTTACTGCAGGGAAATTATTTTGCTGAAAAAAGGGATAAAGAAAGTCTTGCTAAAGCTCTTGATTTTTACCTTATGGCCTTAGCAATAGATTCAATGAATGCCCGTACCTGGGCGGCCCTTGGAAAGTGTTATCTCATTCAATCAAATTGGGGATGGATTGACCGGAACAAAGGACTTCAAAAAGCCAGTATTGCTTCTAACAGATCCCTTTCCCTTGATAAAGACCAGGCCTATGGACATGAACTATCCGGAAGATTAAAAATGTGGAATTTTGATTGGACTGGAGCGGAAGCAGAATTTCGAAAGGTGCTTAACCTGCAACCGGGAAACGCAGATATTTTAAGAATCATGGGATATTTATACCGTATCACCGGTCGCTTTGATGAAGCAATAAGGTTAACGAAGGAATCAATAACACTTGACCCGGTACAAAGTATAACCTATTTTAATTTTGGACAACTACTGTATCATGCAAATCACCTTGAGGAAGCTATTTCATCATATAAAAAAGTTTTAGAACTGAACCCCAATTTTCCCCGTGCTCATATTTTCCTTGGCAAAGTTTATTTGCTTCAGCAAAAACCTGAATTGGCCCTGGAAGAGATGTCCCTGGAAACAAATGAAGCCTGGAGAACTTTCGGTTTAATATTAGCTCACCAGGCTCTCGGACGCAAAAAAGAGGTTGATAAAATGCTAAGTGATTATATCAGCAGTTTCTCAAAAGACAATAAGTTTCAGATTGCAGAAATATATGCTGTTCAAGGAGAAAAAGATAAAGCATTTTATTGGCTGGAAGAAGCTTATATAGACAGGGAATCAAGGATTACCTATGTGAAAGCCGACCCGCTTCTGAAAAACCTGGAGAGTGATCCCCGATATACTAATTTCCTTAAGAAGATGAATTTGCCATTAGATTAAATTTATCCTTTAGAATTAAATACACATGTCTCAAACCCGCCAGCTCGCCGCTATTATGTTTACCGACATTATGGGATATACTTCCCTGATGCAGGATGATGAGACCCTGGCATTAAAACTCCGGCACAAACTCAAAACAAAACTGGAGGAGGTAACCGCTTTTTATCATGGTCGAATTTTGGATTTCAGGGGCGATGGCGCTATTTGCAGCTTTGCAAGTACTATTGAAGGAGTAAGAGCAGCCCTGGCCCTTCAATTAAATATGCTGGCGGAACCGGTAGTGCCTCTCCGGATTGGGATGCATACCGGCGATGTGATTTTTGAAGGTAATGATGTATATGGTGATGGAGTAAATATTGCTTCAAGATTGGAATCCTTTGCAATTCCCGGCAGCATTTTTATTTCCGCCAAAGCATATGATGATGTCAAAAATCAAAAAGATATCCAGACCGTTTCGCTGGGCATGTATGCACTCAAAAACGTTAAAGAAAATGTAGAGATTTTTGCTATCAGCAATACAGGTATAAAAATCCCCGGGAATAATAGCCTGGAGGGAAAGGGAAGCAAAATAATAGAAAAAAGACAAGGATGAAAAATCCATAGCTGTTCTGCCTTTTGTCAACATGAGTAATGATCCCGACCAGGAATATTTTTGTGATGGAATCACAGAAGAAATAATCAATGCACTGGCACAGTTAAATAATCTGCGGGTAATTTCCAGGACATCAGCATTTTCATTTAAGGGGAAAAATATGGATGTGAGGGAAATTGCCAAAACCCTTGAGGTCAATAATCTTTTAGAAGGGAGTGTACGCAAAGCAGGAAACCGGGTAAGGATTACCACCCAACTGGTTAGTACATTGGACGGTACTCATGTATGGTCCGATAAATATGACCGTGACCTGGATGACATTTTTTCAATACAGGAAGACATTGCCTCTAAGGTAGCCACAGCTCTTAAAGGATTTTTAACCAGTGATGAAAGAGAAAGTATCCGGCGCCCTGAAACGAGTATTGAGGCATATGAATATTTCCTGAAGGGTCGCCAGCTTTTTCACGATTTATCATTGGTTGAAGCAAAAGAAATGTTTGAAAAAGCTATTGCACTGGATGCCGATTATGCGCTGGCATATGCCGGGTCTTGCCGATGCCTGTTCATGGCTTTTTGAATGGGAAGGTGGCAAAGAAGAAGCGCTGAAAGCAGCGGAAGTAAACAGTATGAAGGCTCTGTCATTAGCACCTAATCTCGCCGAAAGTCATTCCTCCAGAGGATTTGTGCTTTCTCTGGGTAAAAGATATGAAGAGGCCGAAAAGGAATTTAAAGAAGCTATAAAATTAAACCCCAACTCCTTTGATGCTTATTATTTATACGGCAGAGCCAGTTTCGCATGGGGTGAAATTGAAAAGTCGGCGGAAATGTTTCAGAAAGCTTCTGAAGTTCGTCGTGAAGATTTTCAAAGCGTTCTTCTTCTTGCCCAGTCAGTGCGCATCTTGGGACAGGAACAACATGCCGAACATGTAACAAGAGAAGGAATAAAAAGGGCCCGGAAACAACTTGAGCTTAATCCTTCAGACAGAAGAGCACTTTCTCTGGGCTCAGGGTCTTTGTTTGAGATCGGCGAGGAAGAAGAGGCATTCAGATGGATGAAAAAAGCATTGAAATTGTATCCGGAGGAAGCCGGTGTTTTAATCAACGGAGTTTGCCTTTTTGCAAAAGCGGGTCTTAAAAATGAGGCGCTAGATCTTCTTGAAGTAGCAGTGGGAAAAGGATTTGGAAAAAGAGACTGGATAGAACATGACCCTGATTATGACTCACTGAGAAATGAACCCAGGTTTAAGGCATTGCTGAAAAAATTAAATTGAAAGGTAGTGACCTATATTTCATGAAAAAAGACATCTTGTAAAATTTTATAGTGCTGGTTATGCGGTAATATTTAACCGGGCCTTTTTCCGGCCTTCATAATAGGCTGCGGTTTCATACCTTTAAGATGTGGCCTTATTCTTAATTAAGTGATACTGGTGATTCAAAAATTGCTAAATATAACCTGGATTGTTTTTATTTTTTATTTGCCCGTGGCAGGTCTTTCAGGTTGTGCAAAGGAATATAGTTATGAAGGCGGACCTACTATTGATACATTGATACATATAGACACAATCCCTGTTGCAGATACCCACTCCGCCTCCGTGTTCGGATTTCCATATTGTGAAGGTTGCCGGAACAAGGATGACTTTATTGCTTTTACCTGGAATTTCAAAACCGACACTTCCCTTTTATGCGGCGGAGTTACCAACGCTGTCATTACGCCGGAACGGACCGGGTTTACTTTTTTTGGCCCCTCAACCTGTTCTGCTGATACTGGCTTAGTGATGACAGTTTTTTTAAACGGGGGAGCTTTAAACAGGGATCAGACCAACATAACCACCAACCTGGTCACTTTTCAATATTATGATAACACAACTTTCACTGACATATTTAATTCAGGATTGCGGACCATTTCCTTTACCATTGACTCCTATATTCATTCAACGGGAATTGCCAAAGGAAGATTCAGGGGAAGTGTAAGAGCAAAAAACAATAACGTAGTTGAAATAAAGGACGGAAAATTTGTCATTCAGTTTTAAAGGAGAATTCTATTTCAATTCCTGTTCATATATTAATGCCGGGGTTCATTTTTCAGTGCAGATGATATCGGGAACTCTTTAAATTTGCCGGGATCCATTAAAGGTCATCCACTAACCGGTAATTTTAATAGTATTCATTTCCATTTTTAATTATATGGCAGAACCTTATCACCAACTTGCTGCTATTTTATTTGCTGATATTGTTGATTATTCTGCAATGATCCAGGAAGATGAGCAATCGGCTGTAGAAAAAGTCAATCATTTCAGAGAAGTTCTGGAGATTATTGCGGGCGAATTAAATGGGAAGATCATTCAATTTTATGGTGATGGATGTTTGGTTCTTTTTAATAGTTCAACCGATTCGGCTGAATTTGCCAAGCTGTTGCAGGCCGATCTGAATGAGGAACCAAAAGTGCCGGTCCGCATTGGTATTCATATGGGCGATGTACTGTTTCACCAGGAAAATGTATTTGGTGACGTAGTGAACATTGCCTTCCGGATCCAGGCGCTGGCGCCTGTTGGCGGTATTTATATATCCGAAATGGTGTACAGGAATATTGTAAATAAACAGGGACTTGATTGCTTATATATCCGCGATGAAAAACTGAAAAATATCCTTGAGCCCATGCGTATTTACGAAGTACTGACGGCAAACAGCAAACCTGTGCCAAGGCAGATTGCTGAAGATGTGGCTCCCCAAAAAAGCATATCAAAAACCAGCATAGCCGTTCTGCCATTTTTCAATATGAGCAGCGTGCAGGACCAGGAGTATTTTAGCGACGGTCTGACAGAAGATATCATTTCCCAGCTTTCCAAAATAAAAGCGTTTAAAGTGGTATCCCGCACGTCGGTGATGCAGTATAAAAAAAATCCAAAGCCCGTAAAAGATATTGCCAGGGAACTAGATGTTACAGTAATTCTTGAAGGCAGTGTGCAACGTTCGCAGGATAAAGTTCGGATAACGGCCCAGTTGATCGATGCTGTTACCGATGAGCATTTGTGGGCCGACTCTTATGACCGTGACCTGAGAGATATTTTTTCTATTCAGCGTGAAGTGGCCATGGCAATAGCTGAAGTATTAAACACTACACTTACACCCCAGGAAACCCGGCAATTGGACCAAACGCCTACCACGAATTTGCAGGCTTATGATCTTTACCTGAGGGGAAAATTTTTGGTAGAAAAAAGAAATAAGACTGACCTGGTTATAGCAAGAGAATTATTTGGCGAAGCGATAGTCAAGGATAGCAACTTTGCAAATGCATTTTCGGGCCTGGCTGTTACTTACCTGCTAGCCTCATTCCGCGGTTATGAGGATCCGGACAGAATGCTCTGGCTCGCCAGGCAGTATATTAATACGGCTCTTTCCCTTGATCCTTCTTCGGGTGAGGCCCAGGCGGCACTGGGTTACTGGTACCATCAAAAATTTGACTGGCATGCGGCGGAGATTACTTACCGGAGATCGATAGATATGAATCCCAACCAATCTAATGTTTATCTCTGGCTGGCGATTTTATTGGAGGGTAAAGGTGAGCACGAAGAAGCGCTTGAAATATATAATAAAGGCATTGCGATTAATCCTTCCTGGGATTATTTGCTGAGAAATATGATCCGTTGCCTGGCCAATGCCGGTAACCAGGAGAAAGCTATTGAACTGCAGAAAAATTTTATGGAAAAAAATGTGGGGGAACCCGACATTCAAAATGAATGGAATGCAGACCTGGCCAGGTTATACTGGTCAACCGGCAACAAAGCCGATGCTATGGTTTCAGCATTAAAGGCTGGAGATAAAGGGCTCATCCATTTTTTTCATAACGGAGATCATTCAATTCTTCAAAAACAGGCAGATGAAAAATATCAGCAGTTAAAAGAAAAAAGTGAGTACGTATCGAAGTTATGGATGGGTATGGATTATGCAAGATCAGGTAACCGGGAAAAAGCACTTGAATGTTTTAATAATGCCATTGCCCTGAAGGATGTTGCCATCACGTTGCTCCTGATCGTTCATTATGACTTTCTCAACATCAAATACCTGAGCATGGCGTTGCTGACACGAAAAGTAAGAATGCTGGTAAATTTTTGAAAGCGATCAGTTGAAAGAATCAGAAGAATTGGTGGCCTGCTTAAAAGTGATCACAACCCATCCTTGTAAATAAATAAAATCCGGGATACCCATTACAAATTGGTAAATTGACTTCTCTAAACTTACCGCTCCCTATATAACAGCCCGACCTGTAAAAGATTCAAACCTTATCCCGGTTAAATGAGTTTTGCCACAGATTTTCTTTAATAACGCAAACGTTAATGTGCCTGGAGGGCTCCCATGCCTTTCTTTTTTTCAGGCAGATAATAAATTAAATAGTCGTTCTCTAAAGAAAATCTGATTCACTATATATTCAGGTGTTGACTAGTAAATAAGAAATCCGGAAAATACATTATTTAATAACATCCTGTCCCGTTCAAGTATTTCAGCGGGGGTGGTTCCGAAAAACCAAAGAGTAGGAAACTAAAACACACGATTATGAAAAAAGGAATGATCAAAGCAAGTGTATTGTATCCCTCCGGGGAAGGTAAAAATTTTGACATGGGGTATTACAGTACCAAACATGTGCAATTAGTAACCGGGCTATTAGGTAGTGCTCTTAAGGGAGCCACTATCGAATCCGGGGTAGGAGGGGGCGCTCCCGGGTCACCCGCACCTTTTGTAGCCATGGCCAATATGTATTTTGATTCAATGGAAGAATTTGGTAAGGCATTTGGACCCAACGCGGATAAAATAATGGGAGACCTGCCCAATTTTACTAATATAGAACCGGTGATCCAGCTAAGTGAAGTAGTATTATAATTTTTTTTATTTACAATGGTGCACAACCTTGTAATTCCATATAAAGCGCAGCTCCAAATACAATAAATTAGGCAGGATGTTAATGAGGAGGATAACAATTGTTTCGCCGGAATTAATGTAATATCTTCTCATGTATAATTTGCCATAGTTAGGAAACGATTGCTGATTTTACACCAGGCATAGAACCGGATTTTTATTAGCTACAAAGATGTTAAATACGTTGGAGCCGCTTTATATGGATAAAATTTTTGTAACAAACCTGCCGGTCCGGAATCATCAGGTATTTCTTCAAAAAATTTGAATTGGATAAAAAAAAATGCGCCTTGAAAGAAGGGGGCAGGAAAATGTTTTAAACTACTTGAAATGAAAGCAAAATCAATTAAAGGGTAATATTTTTTATAACAATGCAGCAAAATTTTTGAAACTGAAAAAATAAAACAAGAATCTATTTTTTAAATTTTGAATATACTATTATGAAAAAAGGAATGATCAAAGTAAGTGTACTATATCCCAATGGAGATGGTAAAAAGTTTGACATGGATTATTATATTGACAAACATGTACCACTGGTTTCAAAAACATTGGGCGATGCATTGCAAGGTGCCGGTTATGATAAAGGATTAGGAGGCGGTGCTCCGGGAACACCTGCTATCTATGTAGCCACGGCAAATCTGTATTTTAATTCAATGGAAGAATTCGGACAGGCATTTGGTGCCGCTGCCCCAACATTAATGGGTGACTTACCCAATTTTACAGACATTGCACCCGTGGTGCAGATCAGTGAAGTGATGTATTAATAATAAAAATTAAATCCGTTTGGTTATGCAGGCAAAATCGATAAAAGGAAAATCAATTGAAGAAATAAAGAGCAGCATTTGAAGGTTGTTTATCCGATGATTTCAAACCTACATTGGCCATTGTTTTTCTTTCCATCAAACAAGACCGGGATGCTATTTGTGCATTACTCGATAAAAATAGTATCAGCCATTTTTGGTGCCACCACATCCGGTGAATTTATCAGCAGCGAAATCGGTGAAGGCAGTATCGTCATCATGTTGCTTGATATGAACCCTGCTTATTTTAAAATTGAATACAGGGAAACCAGGGACAGCTCAGCCTATGAAGTTGCCAAACAGGTGGGAGAAAAAGGTAAAAAGATATTTAGTAACCCTGCATTTATCATTGCATCAGGTTGGTTGCATACCGATGGCGTGCAGATCATTAAAGGAATTGAAGACGGCATTGCTGCCGATCCCGTTGTTTTTGGTGGAATGGCCGGAGATGACCTGACCCTGGTGGACCCTGTTGTGTTTACGAATGATCAGCACAGTACAACAGGCCTGGTTTCCATCATTATTGACCAGGATAAAGTAAATGTGTCAGGTGTTGCCACCTGTGGCTGGAAGCCGATCGGCATTACCAAAACCATAACCAAAAGTGAGAACAATATTGTTTACACCATAGATGATAAGCCAGCTTTGGACATTGTTATGAAATATCTTGGACTCAGTCTCGATTCACAACCAATAACCAGTACCGTATTCAACCTGGGTGCTTATTACCCGCTTCAACTGGAAAGAGAGGGTGCTCCGCCGGTGATGCGGACTGCCATGCTGGGAAATTCAGAGGACCATTCATTAATTTGCGCCGGGCCCATGTTCCACAAGGTTCAAAAGTTCGGTTTTCATTACCGCCTGATTTTGATATTATTGATACGGTGGTTGACGAATGTACAGAAGTTAAAGATCAACAGGATGCGGATGCGGTGATCATGTTTTCCTGTGTAAGCCGTTATTTGTCATTTGGTGTAATGACCAGTGAAGAAATTGAAAGAGTGAAAAATGTGTGGAATGCGCCATTCATTGGTTTTTTCAGTTATGGTGAATATGGACGTTCAAAAGGGGGAAGACATGAGTTTCATAATAATACCTGTTGTGTGGTTACATTAAAAGAAAAATAAATGAATCCGCACTTGCAATCCGTCCTTGAATTTATTCGGCAAAATGAAAATTTGCCGGCTGAAGAAAAAGAACGAGCTTGGTAAAGGCTATAAAGAAGGCCGATAGGATTTAACTATTTCAGAATTCAAATTGGAAAGAACAGAAAAAGTAAAAAGGACAACGGCTATCTTACTGGAGGAGACCATTGAAGAACTGGAGCAAAAACGAAAAGCAGTTGAAGCCCAAAACCGGGAGCTTGAAATTGAATCATCGCTTGAGCGGGTAAGGAGCCGGATGATGGCGATGCATAACAGTTCCGAACTGGAAGAGGTAATAGCGGCCATGTATAAGCAATTAAGTAATCTCAAATTAGAGGTCGACGTTTGTACTATAAATATATTTCATGAGGGATCCAGGGATTTGAATCTTTGGATCGCTACACCCGACCAGGTTTATTTCAGGGAAATGAGGGTTCCGTTTTTTGATAACCCTTTATTTACAAGAACATTTGAGGCAAAGGAAAAAGGGGAAAGTTTTTTTTCAGATAGGCTGACCCGGCAGGAAAAAGATGCCTATTACCATCATGCTATAGAAAATTCAGCAATCGGTGAATTAATTACCGAAGAAAGAAAGAAAAATATTTTCGGTGCAAAAAGTTTTACCAGGTCGTTCTCCATTTCCAAACATACAGGCCTGATGATCGCTAATTTTAATGAGCATGAATATACCCCGCATGAAAATGGAGTTATCCGCCGCTTTGGACAGGTATTTGAACAAGCGTATACCCGCTTTCTTGATCTTCAAAAGGCAGAAAAACAAGCCTGGGAGGCACAGATAGAAGCAGCGCTGGAAAGGGTTCGGAGTAAAACCATGGCTATGCATAATAGCGAAGATGTAGGAATTACTGTGGCGGCCTTATTTGATGAAGTGCTGAAATTGGGTATTGATAAAACCATTCGTTGCGGCATTGGAATCCTGGAAGACAAAGAACGCATGGAACTGTGGTCAGCCTCCTTAAATGTTCACAACAAAGTGGATTTGTATATTGGCCTCCTGGATATGAACATACATCCCTTGCTGATCGGCGCTAAGCAAGCCTGGAAAAATGGGGATACCGGTTATACGTATGAGTTGACCGGAAATGATGTCCGGGTATATTATGATGCGCTTAATAAGCAACCCGATTATGACTTTCAGATAGACCTGGAAAGCTTGCCCGAAAGAATAGTCAATAATAGTTTTTTTTTCAAAGAGGGACTTCTTTTTGCTTTTACTGCCAATCCACTTTCTGCCGATGCAGCGCTGGTATTAAAAAGATTTACCGGCGTTTTTGGTCAAACCTACCGTCGTTTCCTGGATCTTAAAAAAGCAGAAGCCCAGGCCAGGGAAGCCAGGATTGAAGCTGCATTGGAAAGAGTGCGGGCCAAAGCAATGGCGATGCACAACAGTAATGATCTTTCTATTACCGCCAGTGTAGTATTTACAGAGTTGAGAAAGTTGGGTATTACTCCTTTGCGTTGCGGCGTTGGTCTTCTTAACAGAGAATCCCGTAAAGCCCAATTATATTCTGCCACTTCATCTAATGATGGAGATAGCCTTTCTTTAGTTGGATGGGTAGTACTAACAGGTCATCCGGTATTAGAAAAAATTTATGATTCATGGTTAGATAATGAAGAGTATTACCCGGATATGAGTGGAGTACAGCTCAAATCTTATTATGAATTGCTTTTAAAAGGCTTACCTGTTCCGGTTCCTGACTGGCAGGATGGACAAAAACAATATGGCACTTTCCTTCCCTTCTCCGTTGGTTGTTTATATGCATGGTCAAAAACTCCATACAATGATGATGAAACAAAAATACTGAAAAGGTTTGCGACGATCATCGACCTTACGTTCAGACGATATATTGAATTGCAAAAATCAGAATACAATGCAAGAGAAGCAGTGAAGCAAGCTGCACTTGACCGCATCCGTGCAGAAATTGCTTCCATGCGATCTAAAGAAGATCTGGAGCGGATCACTCCGCTCATCTGGAGGGAGCTTACCACCTTAGAGGTTCCTTTTTTCCGTTGTGGTGTTTTTATTATGGATGAAGCTGAACAGGTGGTGCATGTTTATTTATCTGCCCCTGACGGTCACTCATTGGGCATTCTACGATTGCCATTCCAGGTAAATTCTTTAACTGCTCACGCAGTTGATAACTGGCGCAAGGGAGAGGTTTATATAGAACATTGGGATGCTGCTGCCTTTTCCGGTTGGATGCAATCGATGGTGGAGGCTGGCCAGATCCGGGATAAGCATATCTACCAGGGTGCTGAAACCGCTCCGGAATCCCTGGATCTTCATTTTATACCTTTTGCCCAGGGAATGTTATATGTGGGGAATGATAACCGTCTTGATGAAGTAGTAATTGACCTGGTAAAATCGATGGCAGAAGCATTTTCCATAGCCTATTCCCGGTACGAAGATTTTAATAAACTGGAAGCAGCCAAGCTTCAGGTAGATAAAACGCTGAGTGAGCTGAAACAAGCACAATCGCAGCTGGTACAGTCAGAAAAAATGGCTTCTCTCGGAGAACTAACGGCTGGCATAGCTCATGAAATTCAAAACCCGTTAAACTTCGTCAACAATTTTTCAGAAGTAAGTAATGAATTGCTGGATGAAATGATGGAAGAAGTGGCAAAAGGAAATTTTGAAGAAGTAAAAGGAATTTTGAAGGATGTAAAACAAAATTTGGAAAAAATAAATCACCATGGCAAGCGGGCCGATGGTATTGTAAAAGGAATGTTGCAACACAGCCGCAGCAGCAGCGGTAGCAAAGAGCCGGCAGATATCAATGTACTTGCCGATGAATATTTGCGCCTGGCTTACCATGGCCTCCGGGCAAAAGATAAATTTTTTAATGTCACGATGAAAACGGAGTATGATGAAGGGATAGAGAAAGCCAGTGTCATTGCACAGGATATCGGTCGGGTAATTTTGAATTTAATTACCAATGCTTTTTATGCAGTCAATGAAAAGAAAAAACTATCAACCGGAGATTATGAGCCCATTGTATTTGTCAGCACCAAAAAGACGGGCGATCGTATACAATTAAGTGTGGCTGATAATGGTAATGGCATTCCCCAAAACATTATTGATAAAATTTTTCAACCTTTCTTTACTACTAAACCAACAGGGCAGGGAACTGGTTTAGGTTTATCGCTGGCATACGACATTGTAAAAGCTCATGGCGGGGAATTGAAAGTAGAAACAAGGGAAGGAGAAGGAAGTGAATTTATGATTTTTTTACCTATGATCTGAATCCCGGAATATGCAATTAAAAAATGACATGGATGATTATTGTCCTTAACACAAAAATGAAAATAAGGCAATCCTCCCTCTGTGTTAATCTGTGACTCAGACTTTGAGCGGTATTGTAAAAGCACCTGGTGGTGAGTTAAAAGTAGAAACGAAGGAGGGTGAAGGCACTACATTTTTCTTGCTATTACCAGTATAAAAAAACAATAATGATTTTTTTAAAAGAAAAGTTACTCAACGATACGTTTGATAATTTTATGGAAATTGGCTTTAGTGATTCGCTTCCGCTGAATATGCTTGATGAAATAGTGACTGAAGATGTAATGGGATTTGGAACCACTATTGACGAAAAAATATTTTCTTTATCAGGGTTTAAAGAATTACTAGAAAGACAGCGGGAACAATCCAAAGGGATGCAGCTACAGTCGAAGATCAATCCATTGTTACACAGGATCTCAGCAGACACAAACTCAGCTGTATTTACAGATGATTTGATTTTAACAATAACAGCCGGCGATGAAACGATGGAAATCCATTTGCGGTTTTCAACAGTTTTAGAATTTCGGAATGAAAAGTGGCTGGTAGTGCATTGGCATGCTTCTAAACCGGAAAATGTGCAAAGTGAAGAAGATACGTTTGGCATAGATGAATGGAAGCAAAGAAATGCGGAACTGGAGAAATTGGTAAATGAAAAAACAGCAGAGCTACAAAGATCTTTATCGGAATTAAAAGCCACCCAGTCTCAACTAATTCATGCAGAAAAAATGGCCAGTCTCGGTGAGTTAACCGCCGGTATTGCTCATGAAATTCAAAACCCGTTAAACTTCGTCAACAATTTCTCGGAAGTGAATAAAGAATTGATTACGGAACTGAAAGTGGAGATAGAGAAAGGCGATCTTGAAGAAGTAATAGCCATTGCAAATGATATAGAATCCAATGAGGAAAAAATAAACCATCATGGCAAACGTGCCGACGCCATTGTAAAAGGAATGTTGCAACATTCGCAAAACAGCAAAGGACAAAAAGAACCTGCGGATCTTAATGCTTTGGCGGATGAATATTTGCGACTGGCTTATCATGGAATTCGGGCAAAAGACAATTCATATAATGCAACTTTACTAACTGATTTTGACAACAGCATCGGCAGCATCAATATCGTTCCGCAGGATATGGGAAGAGTGATTTTGAATTTAATTAACAACGCTTTTTATGCAGTGGGTCAAAAGAAAAAGAAAAACCTGAATGGGTATGAACCTTTTGTTTCAGTTAGCACAAAAAAAAGGACAATAATGTTATTGATGATTGTGCAAGACAATGGGAATGGTATTCCCCAAAGCATTATTGATAAAATTTTTCAGCCATTCTTCACCACAAAACCAACAGGACAAGGGACAGGATTAGGATTATCATTAGCCTATGATATTGTAAAAGCACATGGTGGCGAGTTAAAAGTGGAAACGAAGGAAGGTGAAGGCACTATCTTTCAAATTTTATTGCCAAATGTATAGTTGATGAAAAAGTCTTTTACAATAATCAGTATCTTTCTTTGCTTTTTTGCAGTGGCGCAAAAAAATACCATTGATTCGGCCGAGTTATCTACCACTAACTTTTCTGGCCTGGATTCTCTTGAACGTTCATTGCCAAATAAAAAAGAAGACACCTCAAAAGTTCTTCTGCTGGCGGAATTATCTTTTGCATATACTTTTCGGGAGGCTGAGAAAGGTGTTGCCTATGGTCAGCAGGGATTGCGCCTGGCAGAAGCATTAAACTACGAAAGAGGCAAAGCGCTATGCAAGCTTAATCTCGGCTGGAGTTTTTGGGCATTGGGTAATTACAATACCGCATTGCAATTAGCCATTGATGTACAGCGGCAGTTTGAAAACCTTCACGATAATCTCAATATAGCTTTCAGTCATATTTTTATGGCAAGTGTTTATCGTGATATTGGCGATTATAAAAGGGCACTCCCTGAAGCCCATAAAGCAACTGAGTTACAAAAAGCAGGAGATATCTCACCGCGAATAGGATATGCCAGTCTCGGATCCATCTATGAATTGAAAAACCAGTTAGATTCTGCTCACTTCTATGTGCAGAAGGCTTATGAAATTGATCTGGAGACAAATGGTGGTAATTGGGATTGGCTGTATTACCTATTTGGAAATATAGAAGCAAAGAAGAAGAATTATAATACAGCGCTTGCCTATTATCGTACTGCCTTGCCATTGGCTATTGAGTCAAAAATTTATAAATCAATTGTAGAAGCGTTGAACGGTATCTCAATGGTGTACCGGGATGTTGGCAACTATGATTCCTCTATATACTATGCGAACGAAGTACTTCAAAAATGGAGTACCGTGGCTTACCAAAAGGGTGTACTCGAGACCGCTGATATCTTAGCGGGAGTTTACAAAGCAAAGAATCAAAAGGACAGCGCAATCAAATATCTTGAATTCAGTGCCAGCCTGAGAAATAAGCTTTTCGGCCAGGAGCAGGAGCGGGACATTCAAAATATGGCATTCAATGAGCAAATGAGAAAAGACCTCATCGGCAGGGAGCGCCAGCAATACCGGAACAATTTAAAAATGTCCATCCTGCTGGCGGGCGGAATTATTTTTTTGATTATAGCATTTATGCTTTGGCGTAATAATCAGCACCGGAAAAAAGCATTCGGGCAATTGCAGCAGCAAAAGGCGCAGACGGATCTTCAGAAAACAAAGGCAGAAGCGGCGCTTGATGAACTTAAAGCCATGCAATCCCAACTGATTCAATCAGAAAAAATGGCTTCTCTCGGAGAACTAACGGCTGGCATAGCTCATGAAATTCAAAACCCGTTGAATTTTGTGAATAATTTTTCAGATGTGAACAAAGAATTGGTTGACGAGCTGCAACAGGAACTAAAAGCAGGAAAAATTAATGATGCGATTGAAATATCAAATGATATAAAATCCAATGAAGAAAAAATAAACCATCACGGCAAACGGGCCGATGGCATTGTGAAAGGCATGTTGCAGCACAGCCGGAGCAGCAGCGGAACCAAAGAACCAACTGATATTAATGCTTTGGCAGATGAATATTTAAGACTGGCTTATCATGGATTGAGGGCCAAAGACAAATCATTTAATGCTATATTGAATACTGATTATGATGAAAGCATGGAAAACATCAACATCATACCACAGGATATCGGCCGGGTAATTTTGAATTTAATTACAAATGCTTTTTATGCAGTCAATGAAAAGAAAAACCAATCAACCGGAGACTATGAGCCCACTGTGTTTGTCAGCACGAAAAAGGCAGGCAATCAAATAAAACTAAAGGTGGCTGATAATGGTAATGGCATTCCCCCAAACATCATTGATAAAATATTTCAACCCTTTTTTACCACCAAACCAACAGGGCAGGGTACGGGTTTAGGTTTATCGTTGGCCTATGATATTGTAAAAGCACATGGTGGGGAAATAAAAGTTGAAACGAAGGAAGGTAAAGGCACGGAATTCATTGTTAAATTATCGATTTAATCTTATGCTCAGAAAAATTATATTTTTCTTTTTTTTCCTTTTTTTACACTTTGTTGTAAGAGCGCAGGATGTGTCAACCGATGTTAAAAAAATAAATAGCCTTAAATATTTTCTTGCAACTGCAAAAGATGACTCTTCCAGGATAAAAGCATTGGGAGGCCTCGGTTTTGTTTACCAGGTTTTAAATATTGATTCAGCATTAAAATATACGCAGGCCGGCATTAATCTGGCCAGGCAAAACGGCGATTTTAGAAATGAGTCAAACTTATTGGCCACCTTAAGCGGCATTATGAGCCAGCAGGGAAAATTTGCTGAGGCATTCGATCTCCTTTTTAAATCCCTGAAAATTGCAGAGGATAATAATCTTCCTTATGAAATAGCTAGAGCTTACAGAAGATTGGGGGGTGTATATTTTGACCTGGAAAATTATCCTAAAGCAATAAGCAATGGGCTTGTAGCATTGAAATTAGATGAGGAAAAAAAATATGAAAGTGCGGGAACTGATCATATTTGTCTTGCTAATGCGTATGAAAAAATGAACAATCTTGATACTGCTCTATTTCATGCAAATAAGGTGATAGATGAACCCAAGTTCCAAAAAGCTATAATACAGACAGCATACCGTATTGCCGGAGATATCCAAATAAAAAAAGGCTTCTATCAACAGGCAGATTCTCTTCTGAGAATAGGCCTTGATCTTTCTATTCAAAATAGCGATTTTCTTACTACATCAGAAGTATGTTCTTCTCTTGCCGCCATGTTCATAAAGCTCAACAAAAAGGATTCTGCACTTGTTTATGCAATGAAAGGAATTGAATATGGGGAGAAGATCTCCTTTAAAAAAGGTATTATAGCATCCGGAAGCTTGCTTGCTGAGTTGTATGACTCAACAGAACCTGCTGCGGCGCTTAAATATTATAAAATTGTTGCCGCAGAAAAAGATAGTTTATTCGGCGTGGCTAATATTCAAACTATACAGGATCTTATAAGTCACGAGGAAGAAAAGCAAAAGGAATTAGAAAATGCACGGGTCTCATACCGAAACAATTTACAATTATATAGTCTTTTGATAGGAATCCTAGCCTTGCTGATTATTGCTTTCATACTTTACAGGAACATGAGGCATAAGCAAAAGGCAAATGTATTACTGCAACAGCAAAAAGAGAAAATAGAAACTACACTAACCGAACTCAAATCTACACAAGCTCAACTCATTCAATCAGAAAAAATGGCTTCGCTTGGCGAACTCACCGCAGGCATTGCCCATGAAATTCAAAACCCGTTGAATTTTGTCAATAATTTTTCTGAAGTAAATAAAGAATTAGCTGATGAAATGAAAGAGGAAATTGAAAAAGGAAATATTGAAGAAGCAAAAGCAATTGCAAATGATGTTAAAGACAATGAAGAAAAAATAAATCATCATGGCAAACGAGCTGATGCCATTGTAAAAGGCATGCTGCAACATAGCCGAGCAGCAGTGGCATAAAGAGCCAACAGATATCAATGCATTGGCAGATGAATATTTACGATTGGCTTATCATGGTTTGCGGGCAAAGGACAAATCATTTAATGCCACCTTGAAAACAGATTTTGATGAAAGCATTGGCAAGCATCAATATTATTCCGCAGGATATTGGAAGAGTGATTCTAAATTTAATCACCAATGCATTTTATGCAGTAGATGAAAAAAAGACTAAATCTAGATGTACGAGATTTACGAACCAACTGTTTCGGTAAGTACAAAAAAAATGGGCGATAAAGTAGAAATAAGAGTAAGAGATAACGGCAATGGCATTCCTCAAAAAGTATTGGATAAAATTTTTCAACCATTCTTTACCACCAAACCAACAGGGCAGGGAACAGGTTTAGGTTTATCTTGAGTTATGATATTGTAAAAGCACATGGTGGAGAATTGAAAGTGGAAACGAAAGAAGGAGAAGGTTCAGTGTTTATTATTCAATTACCCATTATTAAATGACACAATGAAAAAATAATACTATCTCATTGATTTTTTGTTTGTGGTGCGCTACCGGATTTACACAAAATAAAAAATCAGATAGTTTAGAGCGTTGTTTTAAAAGGCAACCAACGATCCCAATGAGCGGTTTGATCTACTGAATAATTTGGTGTTGGAACTAAACTCTTCGGGCAATTTGGTGACTCAGCAGGCACCATGGAGATGTTGCAAATAGCCCGGCAATTAAATAGCGATTCATTGCTGGCCATCAGCTACAACTGGCTGGGCAGTTATTTTTACTACAATCTTGGAGACAATACCACCGCACTGCAAAATTATTACAAAGGAATACCCTATGCTGAAAAAGTTAAAGACCAAAGACGGCTGAGCTCCCTGTATTTTGATATCGCCGTTGTGTATTTTGATATACAGGAATTTGACCTGGCCTTCCAGGCTACACAAATGGGCAAAGAAAATCTTCCTGATCCTTCAAGCCCTATGTATTTGTTTATGCTGGTGCAGTATCAAAGTAATATAACCCAGTACTATTTATTGAAAAAACAGGCTGACTCAACTTATTTTTATGCCCGTGAAACGGCAAAGAGTTATGAAAAGTTTGATGACAATATTTCCTACCAGGTTATCAATTTCACATTCCAGGCAGCAGCATATAGGTTAAAGCAAATGCCGGAAATGGCCGAAACCTATTTTTCAAAAGCATTGGCCATTATCAATTCCACAAATCGATCCTGCAGACTGGTTGCTTTTTTATACCAATTATATACCGTTTCTGCTGGAGCATAACCGAAACCAGGAAGCAAAGGCACTGGCCCATAATGCACTGAAGTTTGGATATACAGGGAAATAATAATGTCTTGAAACTGGCTGCCGCAGGTTTTCTGCGACAGGTTTTGATGCAGACCGCCGGTTAGACAGAACGTACTATTATTCACGTTGGAAGCAGATATCAACAACATGATTATTTAGCAGCAGCAATAAAAGTAAGTGCAGGCACTGGCCGTTACGGAACGGATGCGCAGTTTTGAAGAGTGAGCGTAAAAAAGATGCTTATCAAAATAAAATTGATACAGTATGGATTACTAGCAGGGCTTGGCGTTTTCCTATTGGTGGCATTTGTACTCTATCGCAACAATAAACAAAAACAAAAAGCCAACCAGGCATTAGAATCTATGCTGACGAACTTAAGATCCACACAGGCTCAACTCATTCAATCCGAAAAAATGGCCTGCCTTGGAGAACTGACCGCAGGCATTGCCCATGAAATTCAAAACCCGTTGAATTTTGTAAACAATTTTTCTGAAGTAAATAAAGAATTAGCTGAGGAGCTAAAAGAGGAAATTGAAAAAGGAAACTATGAAGATGCAAAAGCAATTGCAACAGATATTAAAGACAATGAAGAAAAAATAAACCACCATGGCAAACGAGCCGATGCCATTGTAAAAGGAATGCTGCAACACAGCCAGGTCAGTAGTGGCACTAAAGAGCCAACAGATATTAATGCATTGGCCGATGAATATTTACGATTGGCTTATCATGGTCTGCGTGCAAAAGACAAATCATTTAATGCCACATTAAAAACAGATTTTGATGAAAGCATAGGGAACATCAATATCATTCCGCAGGATATGGGACGGGTTATTTTAAATTTAATTAACAACGCTTTTTATGCAGTGGGTCAAAAGAAAAAGGAAAAATTGAATGGATATGAACCTTTCATTTCAGTTAATACAAAAAAAATTGCCAATAATGTAAAAGTGATAGTGGAGGACAATGGTAATGGTATTCCCCAAAACATCATTGATAAAATCTTTCAACCTTTCTTTACTACCAAACCTACCGGGCAGGGAACGGGCTTAGGCTTATCATTAGCCTATGATATTGTAAAAGCACATGGTGGGGAATTCAAGGTTGAAACGAAAGAAGGAGAAGGTTCAATATTTATTATTCATATCCCGATAAACGCTAAGAAATGAAACTTACCAGGCAACAGGAAGCAGAAATATCTGATATATATGAAGCCTTTTGGGGGGCATTACTGTATGCCGACATAGAAATATACAGTTTATTGCTGGACGAGAATTTCAGGCTGATTGGTACTACGGATGCAGAATTTTTCAGTAATAAAAGAGAAGCGGTTAAGTTTTTAAAGGATACCGCCGAACAGCTTGCAGGAAACATTGACAGGAGAAATAGCAAAATAAGAATAGAGTCCATAGAGGGGTTTATTTTAATTACGGAGCGTTTTGATGCTTATGCCTTAATAGAAGATAATTGGTCTTTCTATGCCAGAACAAGGGTATCCACCTGGATGAGGAAACAAGCACAAGGATGGAAACTGGTACAACAACACTTTTCATTTCCTGATGCAAAGGCGGAGGAAGGAGAAACTGTCGGCCTTGAGAAAATTTCGAAAGAAAACATGGAGCTTAAAGAGGCCATTAAAAGAAGAACTTTTGAACTGGAGCATAAAACAAAAGAACTGGAAATTGAATCAGCCCTGGAGAGAGTAAGAGCAGTGGCTATGGGAATGAAAATACCTCACGACCTGTTGGGTATATGCGAGATCGTTTTTAATGAATTGAAAGCATTAGGTTTTGACCAGCTTCGGAATACATTGATTCATACTTTTAATGATCAGCAGCTTTATTTTGATGATTATGATTTCTCTTCGTTTACAGGTGGCCATGTTTCCAAAATTCCTTATAAGGGTCATCCGGCAATTGAGCAGTTTATAAAGGACATGCGCAAGGATCAAACAGGATTCAGCGAATTAAAAATTAGTGGAAAGAAATTAACTGACTGGAAGAAATTCAGAAAAGTAAATAATGAAGCCGATGATCCCCGGCTGGATGATATAAAAGCCCTTTATTATTATATCTACTCTGTAGCTGGAGGTGGTATCGGCATTTCAACTTTCCGGGCAATCAGTGAGCATGAGTTAACGATACTAAAACGATTCAGAAATGTATTTGACCTGGCTTATAAAAGATATGTGGATATTAAACTGGCAGAAGCACAGGCAACAGAAGCACAAATACAACTGGCTTTAGAAAGAGTTCGGGCAAGAACGATGGCCATGCAGCAAAGTGAGGAGATCACTGAAGTAGTTAAGATGTTATACCAGGAATTCGACAAACTAAAGATCAACAACGAATCAACGGATATAGAAATCGGGTTGATCGATGAAGAAACGGGTATAGCTTCTATATGGGCACATTTTTATTTATCAGATGGCACAATTTCCACTTTTAAGTTTCCATTGACACACTTTAAGGAGTTAGCAAAAGAATTCAAGGTATGGAAAAATACAGCTGTTGAAAAACGAAACGAGATCTTTACCACTTCTGTATTCTCTGAAAAACAATGGACAAGGTTTATGAAGGTTGGCGAGGAGTTGCCTGAGCTGGCTGAAATTTTCAGGCCATTGATGGATGCAAAGATTACCAAATGGGTAACCCATAATGCCTATTTCTCACACGGCATGTTAACGCTGCAGGGAACTGAAGCTTATTCGCAGGAAACACAGGAGATACAAAAACGCTTTACCAGGGTTTTTGAACAGACCTATATACGCTTTCTTGATCTTCAGAAGGCAGAAGCCCAGGCTAGGGAAGCACAGATTGAACTGGCACTGGAAAGAGTAAGAGCCAGAACCATGGCCATGCAAAAAAGTGATGAGCTTGAGGAAGTCATCCGGGTGGTGTATGATCAGTTTGTGCAGTTGAAAATCCATATTGAACATACCGGCTTTATTCTTGATTATAAAGAACGGGATGATATGTTGATCTGGTTAGCAGATCAGCATGGAGTGCCCTCCCCACAAGTAAGTATTCCTTATTTTGATTCTCCTCACTGGAATAGTTTTGTAGAAGCAAAGAAAAAAGGGGCTCATTTTTTTTCCAATCAACTGGACTTTAAGGCAAAAAATAAATTCTACAGGCAACTGTTTAAACTCATTCCCGGCATACCAAAAGAAACAATAGATTTCTATCTCGGTTGCCCCGCTCTTGCTATTTCAACCGTATTGTTGGATAATGTTGGTTTGTACATCGAGAATTTTGAGGGCATTCCTTATACCGATGAAGAGAATAATATATTGATGCGAATTGGAAAAGTATTTCCAGCAAACCTATACCCGTTTCCTCGATCTGCAAAAAGCAGAAGCGCAAGCAAGAGAAGCAGAGATTCAACTTGCGCTGGAAAGAGTAAGGGCAAGATCACTTGCTATGCATACGAGTGAAGAACTAAGCCAGGTAATGTCGGTAATGTACCGGCAATTAGAAGATTTGCAAATTAACAATGTAAGCTGTGAGCTTATACTATGTGATGATGATAGAGATGTACTGCAATATTGGTCTGCAACAGTTATACAAACTACTATACCGGAACCATTCAATATTCCGAGATCATTAGATCCGTTTTTCGAAAAACAATGGCAGGCATGGAAAAAGGGGGAAGACCGTTTGGTAATAATAGTGGAAGGGAAAGAAAAAAAAGCGTACGATAAACTTTTACTCGAAAAATCTGAGTTTCGAAATTTTCCATTAGAAATTCAGGAACTTATCCGATCCAGAAAAAAAGATGTTTTTACACATGCCTGTTTAAAATACGGTCTTTTAGAGTCCGTTGGTGATGAACCGCTGAGCGATACAGATTTTCAGATATTAAAACGGTTTGCAAAAGTTTTCGACCAGGCATATACCCGATTCCTCGATCTGCAAAAAGCAGAAGCACAAGCAAGAGAAGCACAGATAGAAGCGGCATTGGAACGGGTGAGAAGCCGGACAATGGCTATGCACAAAACAGATGAGTTACTCGAAGCTGCAGAACTGGTAGGCAGAGAATTATCCGCACTTGGAGTTACAAGCATGAATGTTTCTTATGCATTTGTTGATGAAGATGAAAAACATGCTGCTTATTATAGTGTCAATCCGGTGGATGGTAAAATTATTTCATTTCCTTTTGTATTTCCACATACTGAAACGAAAGTGATGCGTTCCATTTTGTCGAGCTGGAAAAAACAGGATCCGTTTACGATGATTGAACTGGATGAGCTGGCTACGCTCAAACATCAAACCTGGGTTGGCGGGCAGATTCAGAACCTGATCATAAAAAATAACAGCGGCATTCCTTTTTCAATCGAAGCATTTCTGGCTGTATCTCCAAAAAAAGCGGTGATCTATACTTTCAATTTTAAACAAGGATACTTATTTAAAATCGGAGGAGAACGTTTAACCACCGCACAGGAAGAACTGGTGTTGCGGTTCACTAAAGTATTTGAAATGACGTACCGCCGGTTTTTAGATTTGAAACAAGCCGAGCAACAAACAAGAGAGGCACAAATAGAATTAGGATTGGAAAGAGTTCGTGCAAGAGCAATGGCAATGCAAAACTCAGATGAGTTAAAAGAACTGATAGGCACTGTATTTATTGAATTGACTAAACTTGATTTAGTACTCACCCGTTGCCTGATCATGATTTATGATACGCAAACGAATGGTTCAACCTGGTGGATGGCAAATTCTGAAGCGCCAACCGAACCAATTAGCTTGTATGTAAAAAATCATCAGCTTCCTCCTTACGCAGCGTATATCAAAGCATGGAAGGAACGGAAAAATAAATGGCAATACTTACTGGAAGGAAAAAATAAAAATAGTTGGGATGATTTTTTGTTTGCTGAAACAGAACTTTCAAAGTTGCCGGATTTTGTAATTGCAGGAATGAAAGCACCTGATCGTGTATGTCTATCTGCTTCCTTTAATAATTTCGGCTGTTTGAACCTCGCAACTCTTGAGCCCTTATCAGGTGAACATTTTGATTTACTGCTCCGCTTCGCAAAAGTGTTTGATCTCACTTATACCCGTTTCAATGATTTGCAAAAAGCAGAAGCACAGGCCAGAGAAGCAAAGATTGAATTAGGCCTGGAAAGAGTAAGGGCAAGAGCAATGGCAATGCAAAAGTCTGATGAGTTATCTGAATTGGTTGATACAGTATTGAAAGAATTAACCAAACTTGATTTTGCATTAAACTGGTGCATTATCAATATCATTGATGAACCTTCACTCACCAATATGGTTTGGGCTGCCAACCCTGAAACAAACAAACCACCTGAATCGTACCTGATGAAATTTGAAGATTATCCTTTTCATCATTCTATGCTCAATGGATACCGGGAAAGAAAAACAAAACATGTATACGTTATAGAAGGGGAAGAGAAAACAACATACGACAACTATCTCTTTAATGAAACAGAATGGCGAAGGGTTCCAAAAGCAGCGCAAGATGCTTCAAGAGCAATGAAGAGATATGTCGCCACTTTTACCTTCAGCAATTTTGGCGGGCTGCAAACTGTAGGAGAAGAATATCTGTCTGAGCAGAACCTTGATATATTAAGTCGCTTTGGGAAAGTCTTCGATCTTACCTACACCCGTTTCAATGATTTGCAAAAAGCAGAAGCACAAGCGAAGGAAGCAAGGATAGAAATTTCACTCGAAAGAATAAGAGCCCGTGCGCTTGCCATGCATAAGTCTGATGAGTTACTGGAGGTGGCAATAGTAATGCGGGAGCAAATGGCCGTATTAGGACAACCGGACCTGGAAGCATCGGTGGTGCATCTTTATGAAGAAGATCCCGATCATGTCCTTTCGTGGCGTGCATTCAGAATGGAGCATGAAGCACACAAAGAGATAGCGCGGGGTCATATGCCCATTCCAAAAAACTCCTGTGAATTTATTCGTGAATGTCTTGATAAATTTTATGGCGATCTGCAGGAATACACGATAGAAGTAAGTGGAACAAAACAAGACGAATTATATGATGTAATGGCCAGGTTAGCACCTGATGTCGTTAATTCCATGCGTCAAATGAACAGTTTGCATGAGAAACGATATTACCGGTTTTCGAAATTCTCCGGCGGGGCCCTGGTAATGGTTTCAAAACAGGAGCCTGCAGCGGAGGCCATTTATTTACAAAACAGGGCAGCCGTGGTTTTTGATCTCGCATATCGGAGATTTTTAGATCTTCAAAAAGCAGAAGCGCAGGCAAAAGAAGCAAAGATTGAAGCCGCATTGGAAAGAGTGAGAAGCCGTTCCATGGGCATGCAAAAAAGTGAAGAGCTCCGTGAAGTGGGCAATGAAATTTATAAACAATTGGTTCAGTTAAATTTTGATGTGGAGGGTGATGGTTTTATGCTGGATTACCCCGGAACAGATGATTGGTATGCCTGGGGTTCTGACCGTTGGGGAGCAGCCCCTGACCAAATACATTATCCTTACATTAACCATCCATATTGGAACCGGTATAAGGAAGCAAAAGAAAAAGGATTGGAATTCTTTGCCACCAATCTGACTTTTGAAGAAAAAAATACGCTGTTTGATCATTTCTTTAAATATTTGCCGGCTTATACTCCTGAGGTAAAAAAAGTTATTTATGCTTCACCAGGTATGGCAACATCCCATGTCTTTTTGAAAAATGTTGTACTATATGTATGGAACCTGTCAGGTATCCCCTATACAGATGCGGAGAATGCGATAATCATGCGTTTTGGTAAAGTGTTTGAGCAGGCCTATATACGTTTTAATGATTTAAAAAAAGCAGAAGCACAGGCATTGGAAGCCATTAAGAGGGCATCGGTTGACAGGATTCGTGCAGAAATTGCTTCCATGCGTACCACCCGTGACCTTGAAAGAATACAACCCCTCATCTGGAATGAATTAAAAACACTTGGTGTTCCGTTTATACGCTGTGGTGTATTTATAATGGATGAAGAAAAGAAGGAAGTGCAAACTATGTTGTCTACCCCGGAAGGAAAAGCCATAGCCACCCTTCATGTGCCTTTTGACTTTGATCTTTCTATCATCACCAATGGGGTAAAATACTGGCGTAAAAAAGAAATATATAAAGAACATTGGGATGCCACTGAATTTATCAAAACCTGGACCAGGTTAGGATCCCTTCGGGAAACGACTATCGATTCACCACAGGCGGAGCATCCCCCGGAAAGTTTGTATATAAACTTGCTGCCTTTTTTACAAGGTATGCTGTATGTGGGAAGTGATGCGCCTTTAAATGACGATACATTACAGCTGGTGCAAAACCTGGCCGATGCATTTTCCACCGCTTACGCCCGGTATGAAGATTTTAATAAGCTTGAAGCCGCCAAACAACAGGTAGATAAAACATTGACGGATCTGAAACTGACGCAGCAACAATTAGTGCAATCCGAAAAAATGGCCTCGCTCGGAGAATTGACAGCAGGCATCGCTCATGAAATTCAGAACCCTTTGAATTTCGTCAATAATTTTTCGGAAGTAAGTAAAGAACTGCTGGATGAAATGAAAGAAGCCATTGAGAAAGGCGATACAAAAGAAGCCGGAGAAATCATGAATGATGTCATTCAGAATTTGGAAAAGATCAATCATCATGGTAAGCGGGCAGATGGCATTGTAAAAGGAATGTTACAACACAGCCGCAGCAGCAGCGGCACTAAAGAGCCAACCGACATCAATGCGTTGGCCGATGAATATTTTCGGTTAGCCTTTCATGGTTTGCGGGCAAAAGACAAATCATTTAACGCTACTTTAAAAACTGATTATGATGAATCGCTGGAAAAGGTAAATGTTATCCCGCAGGACATGGGGCGGGTAATCCTGAATTTAATCACCAATGCATTTTATGCAGTCAACGAGAAAATGAAGTCAGGCGTTAGAGACTATGATCCCATTGTTACTGTGGGTACAAAGAGAAATCATGATAAAGTTGAAGTGTCAGTGAAAGACAATGGTAATGGTATTCCACAAAAAGTACTGGATAAAATATTTCAACCTTTCTTCACTACAAAACCCACAGGGCAGGGAACCGGATTAGGTTTATCATTAGCTTTTGATATTGTTAAAGCGCATGGCGGAGAGTTGAAGGTTGAGACTAAAGAAAGTGAAGGCACCACATTCATCATTCAATTATCCGGTAAAAACAATGAGAAAACAACTTAAAATAGTATTGTTGCTGTTGCTGCCTTTTTCCGGGATAACACAGTCCCGGCTATTGGATAGTTTGCTGCTACAACTAAAACATGCTGCGAATGATACTATTCGTATCGGTCTGTATTCTCAAATTGGCACTTACTACGATGATGTTAATGTTGACAGCTCTGTTTATTATAACGAAACAGGAATTACAATAGCAAAACAATTTCAATTAAAACTGAACGAAGCTGAGCTTTTAATGAACATGAGTTTCCCGCTTGCAAAAATGGGCAATTACCCAAAAACATTGAAAGTGCTGATGCAGGCAAAAGAAATTACCGAAGATGCTGCCAGTGAAAAACATGTTGCCAATTTAAACGGCGAAGCGCCACGAACCTTCCGGTTGAGGATGCTGAGCTATACTTACCTTGGCCTGGGATTATTATATGCACGTACAGGTAACAATGAAAAAAGAATAAGTACCTACCAGGAAGCTATACGGTTAGCGGCGTCTGTCAAAGACACTTTATTGCTGGCACAGATAGTTGGAGATATGGGCGATGCTTATTATAAACTTAACCAACCCGATTCGGCTATTATCTACTTAAAGAAATCGGTTGCCTGGTTTGCTGCATTGCCTGTTGACCAAAGAAGATTTGAAGGCTCTGTATTTATATCGCTGGGTATTCTCTACATGGAAATGGGAAAACAAAATCTGGCAAAGGAAAATTTTGAAAATGCAATTGGTATAAGTGAATTGCTGAACAATGCGGCCTATAAAGGCGAGGGCTACCTGCATTTGGCCAATTTCTATCAATCAGCAGGGAAACCGGATTCCAGTTTGCATTACTACAGAAAGACACTTGAAGCTTATAATAGCATAGGAATTGATAACAATAAGGTGTATGCATACAGGATGATTTCGGACTTTTATTTAAAGCAACAAAATACAGACAGCTCTCTTGCTTATTTAAGGATGGCTGTTTTATTAAATGACAGCCTTGGCCGTATTGAAAAAAGCAGGCTTCAGGAATTTCAGAATATCGGATTTAATGAGCAACTGCGTTTAAAAGTGCTGGAGGAAGAAAAAATACAAACAGAAAATAGATTGAGAACATATGCCTTATTGGCCGGTCTGGGTTTGTTTCTGGTTGTTGGATTATTGTTATATCGGAATAACTTCCAGAAACAAAAAGCAAATAAGGAATTGGCAAACACTTTAAATGAATTAAGATCCACACAATCGCAACTTATCCAAAGTGAAAAGATGGCTTCGCTGGGTGAACTCACCGCCGGCATTGCCCATGAAATTCAAAACCCTTTGAATTTCGTCAATAATTTTTCGGAAGTAAGTAAAGAACTGCTGGATGAAATGAAAGAAGCCATTGAAAAAGGCGATACAGAAGAAGCCAGAGAAATTATGAACGATGTCATTCAGAATTTGGAAAAGATCAATCATCATGGTAAGACGGGCCGATGGCATTGTAAAAGGTATGTTACAACACAGCCGCAGCAGCAGCGGCACTAAAGAGCCAACCGACATCAATGCGTTGGCGGATGAATATTTTCGGTTAGCTTTTCATGGTTTGCGGGCAAAGGACAAATCATTTAACGCTACTTTAAAAACTGATTATGATGAATCGCTGGAAAAGATAAATGTTATTCCGCAGGATATTGGTAGAGTTGTATTGAATTTAATTACCAATGCTTTTTATGTAGTGAATGAAAAAAAGAGGTCGGGCATTGAAGATTATGATCCAACAGTAACAGTCAGTACAAAAAAGGAAAATGGAAAAGTTGAAATAAGTGTAAAAGATAATGGTAACGGTATTCCTCCGAAAGTATTGGAAAAAATTTTTCAACCCTTCTTTACCACCAAGCCTACGGGACAGGGAACCGGACTCGGATTGTCGTTAAGCTACGATATTGTAAAAGCACATGGTGGAGAGTTGAAGGTTAACACAAAAGAAAGACTAGGAAGCGAATTTATTATTATACTTTAGAAGTTTTGATAAATGAAATTACTTTTCAAAATATTAATTCTTGTTTCCATTTGGAAAAGTAGCGCCATTGCTCAGAATTACAGTATTGAAAGTTTAAAATTATTACTCGAAAAAACGACGCCGGATTCAAACAGGGTAAAAATACTTCTGCGGGCAGCAGAGTTTTATTATTTTTCAAAACCTGATAGTTGTCACTTTTTTTCTTTGCAGGCAAAAAGTCTCGCAAAGAAAATAAAGATGGTAGATGCAGAAATTACAGCACTTCATCATATTGGTGAGTCGCTTCGGTTTATGGGTAATTACCCCGCTTCATTAACGGCGCAGTTTGAAGCATTAGAAATAAGCAGGAAAATTAAGAACAGCGAAGAGGAGGCAAGCAGCCTGGGATATATCGGGTTTACTTATATCCAATTCGGAGATTACAGGCAGGCGTTAAAATATTTAGTGCCTGCTATTGATATCAGCCAAAAGTTGAATAACAAAATCAGGTATACTTTTAATCTGACCAATACCGGTAATGCGTATGCTCTTTTAGACCTGCCTGACTCTGCATTATACTATCAGCTAAAAGCAATGAAATCATACGCCGGTTTAAAACATGGGCCGCTTAAATCACTTACCCTTACCCGGCTTGCAAACGCATATGCAAATAAAGGGCAATTGGATTCTGCAATGACCATATATCGCCGGGCACTGGCCAATTGTTATTTAGTGAATGATAAAATAAACATAAGCGTAGTACAAGGAAAAATGGCGCAACTCTTTCTTCTTCAAAAAAATTATGACTCAAGTATAATATTTGCACGCCTGGCAAATAAAAATGCGAATGTAAGTACGCAAAGATCGGAATTAATGGAAAGTAGTTTACTGCTATCTTCCCTGCACAAGCATTTTAGTAATTATGACAGTGCATTATTTTACAAGGAGGTAGCTTTTGCAATGAAGGACAGTTTGTATGGACCTCAGAAATTTAAACAACTTCAGCAACTCATTCTTGATGAACAACAGAAGCAACAGCAGGCAGAATTGGAACAGCAGCAATACAAGAACAAAATAAAATATATTATACTCTTCGTTGTATTGGGTGTATTTCTCCTCCTTACTTCCCTGCTCTTTAGAAATAACAGGCTGCAAAAAAGAGCTAAAACAAAAGTTGAATCTGCATACACAGAACTGAAAGAAACTCAGCAGCAATTGATACAACGTGAAAAAATGGCTTCGCTGGGAGAATTGACTGCCGGCATTGCTCATGAAATTCAGAACCCATTGAACTTTGTGAATAATTTCTCCGAAGTAAGTACAGAGTTAGTTGATGAAATGAATACAGAACTTGATAAAGGAAACGCAGTAGATGCAAAATTGATTTCTCAAGACCTGAAAAATAATCTGGAAAAAATAAATCATCATGGCAAACGGGCAGGAGATATTGTAAAAGGAATGCTGCAACACAGCCGCAGCAGCAGTGGTGATAAAGAACCAACGGATATCAATGCACTGGCCGATGAATATTTACGCCTGGCTTATCATGGGCTAAGAGCTAAAGACAAATCTTTCAATGCAACATTGATAACGGACTATGATGAAACGATCGAAAAAGTAAATGTGATTCCGCAGGACATTGGCCGTGTTATTTTGAATTTGATCAACAATGCTTTTTATACCGTAAATGAAAAAGCAAAACAAAATATAGTGGAATATGATCCAACAGTAACGGTTTCAACAAAAAAAATTACTGGTAAAATAGAGATCAGTGTAATGGACAATGGTATGGGTATTCCGGAAGCAATTAAAGAAAAAATATTTCAACCATTCTTTACCACTAAACCTACCGGGCAGGGAACGGGTTTGGGTTTATCATTAGCTTATGATATCTTGAAGGCACATGGTGGGGATTTGAAAGTAAATGCAAGAGAAAATGAAGGAACAGAATTTATAATCAGTTTACCCGCATAAACATGGTGGGGTCCCGATAGCTATCGGGATGTAAGTGGATACGAAGGAGGGTGACGGGTCTGAATTGATTATAAAGTTAATAGCTTAAGATCATCATGATAAAAAGATGTATACATATGATTTTCCTGATCGGGTTACCAACTATTGGATTATCGCAGGGCAATCAAACAAATGAGTTAGCAAAAACAGAACGATTGGATAGTCTCAAGCATCAACTTGCATCGGCAAAAGATGATTCAAGCCGGATAAGAATACTTTCTGAAATTGGTTTTCTTTACGAAGTTTTAAATGCTGACTCATCAATAAAATACTCCCGGGCGGGGCTTGTTTTGGCGAGGCAACATGGCTTTGCCTCGGCTGAAGCAGGCCTGATGACCAATTTAGGGAGCGTCTTGCGTCAAAAAGGGAAACTTGCAGAGTCCCTGGATCTTCTTTTTAATTCGCTGAAAATTGCTAAGGCTAAAAACACAACCGAAGAAATTGCCAGAAGCTACCGTCGCCTGGCAGATGTATACTTTGATCTGGAAAACTTTCCAAAAGCTGTAGAATATTTATCGCAAGCGTTGAAAATAGATGAAGCAAACCAGAATAAAAGAAGTGCCGCAATAGATCATATGTCCCTGGGAGCTGTGTACGAGAAAATTAACAACCTGGATGCTGCGATCTTTCACACCGATAAAGCGTTTCAACAAGAAGATCTTATTAAAAACTGGATACAATACGCATACCTTGCAGCTGGCAACATTAACTTGAAAAAAGAAAAGTATGAAGAGGCGGGTTTCATATTCAGGGAGGGTTATTTAGTCTCTGAAAAAAACGAGGATTTCACCACTGCATCGGACATATGTGGCGAAATCTCAAAACTTTTTATAAAACTCAATAAAAAAGATTCTGCGATATTCTATGCGTCAAAAGGATTTGAATACGGTCAGAAAGCTTCCTCTAAAAAAGGGATTATGCGTTCCGCAGGATTACTAGCCGAATTATATGACTCCAACCAACCTTTGGTAGCACTTAAATATTATAAAATCGCAGCCGCTGCCAGGGACAGTTTATTCGGAGTAAATAATATTCAGATTATACAAAATCTTGTGTCAAGAGAAGAAGCAAATCAAAAAGAACTGGCAGATGCAAAAACGGCTTACCGCAACAGGCTAAGATTATTTGGCCTTTTAACCGGGCTGGCGGTGCTCTTAATTATTGCATTTATTCTCTATCGTAATAACCGGCACAAACAAAAAGTCAATTGGCAGTTAGAACAACAAAAAGAAACACTGCAAAATACTTTATCAGAATTAAAAGCGACCCAATCCCAACTGATCCAGTCAGAAAAAATGGCTTCACTCGGTGAGCTCACCGCAGGCATTGCCCATGAAATTCAAAACCCGTTAAACTTTGTCAACAATTTTTCCGAGGTAAATAAGGAATTGGTTGATGAAATGACAGCAGGAATTAAAGGTTGGAAAAATTGACGATGCTATGAGCCATTTTAAATGATATAAAAGAAAATGAAGAAAAAATAAACCACCACGGCAAACGTGCTGATGCCATTGTAAAAGGAATGTTGCAGCACAGCCGCACCAGTAGTGGACAAAAAGAGCCTACCGATATCAATGCACTGGCTGATGAATATTTAAGACTAGCCTATCATGGCCTTCGGGCAAAGGACAAATCATTTAATGCTACTTTAAAAACTGATTTTGATGAATCGCTGGGAAAAATAAACATCATTCCGCAGGATATTGGAAGAGTACTTTTAAATCTTATCAACAATGCATTTTATGCTGTGGATGAAAAAAAGAAATCAGGAATTGAAAATTATGAACCTACTGTTTCAGTAAGTACCAAAAAAGTGGGCGGTAAAGTAGAAATAAAAGTTGCTGATAACGGAAATGGCATACCGCAAAAAGTATTGGATAAAATATTTCAACCCTTCTTTACCACCAAACCAACGGGCCAGGGAACAGGTTTGGGATTATCATTGGCTTATGATATTATAAAAGCACATGGTGGAGAATTTAAAGTGGAAACGAAAGAAGGTGAAGGAAGTGAGTTTATTATTCAACTACCTGTTGTCTGAACCACGGATTATAGGAAAAGGGTTAAATTGATAAATCATATTTAATCAATTACGTAAATGAAAAGTTTCACAACCTTACTTCCAGTCTTATTCTTACTTTTTTCTTGTGCTGAAAATCCCAAAAAAACCTCGGAAAATGAAAAACCCAGGCCTAAATACTCTTTAGCCCAATGGTCGTTTAACAGAGATCTGAAAGCTGGCGAAATGACAACTTTTGATTTTATCAACGCTGCCGCTGAAATGGATTTTGAAGGAGTGGAGTATGTTTCTCAGTTCTTTCAGGACAAGGTAGAAGATTTTGAATATTTAGATAGCCTGAAACAAACTGCAAAGAAAGCCGGTATTTTAAGTTTGATGATCCAGGTCGATAACATTGGCAATCTTTGTGCCTCTACCCAGGAAGAAAGGGATTCGGCCGTCGATCTTGGGAAAAAATGGATTGATGCCAGCAAATTCCTGGGCTGCACCAGTATGAGAGTAAATGCACACGGAGATGGCACTCCGGAACAAATGAAAATACAAGCCCTTGACGGAATAGGCAGGTTAGCCGATTATGCCAATATAAAAGGCATACAACTTCTTATAGAAAACCATGGAGGCATGTCCAGCAATGGAGCATGGCTTGCTGATTTAATCTCAGCTCTGTCAAACAAAAAAGTAGGAAGCCTGGCCGATTTCCATAACTGGTGCTATGAAACTATTAGTGGTTCTTTATGGGGACCTTGTGCGAAAGAATACGACTATTATAAGGGTTTTGAAGAGCTCATTCCTACCGCCGCCGGGATTAGTGTAAAAGCTTTTGAGTTTGATTCCCTGGGCAATGAGCCAGACCTGGATTTCCCCAGGTTCTTCAAAATCATTAAAGCTTCAGGTTACGATGGTTATTTGGGTGTTGAATACGAAGGCAGTAACCTCCCTTCCAAAGAAGGTATTTTAAAGACTAAAGCCCTGGCTGAGAAGTGTTGGATTGCCGATTGAAAAAAATTCTCTTGAACAAGATATTGATATTTTGATCTTAGGTTTTATGCCGGGCGCAGATTGCAGGATCGATACGTAAAAACAAATAAAAAATAAAATATTAAAGCGAACATGACCACCTTATCCATTGGCAGGCAGTTTTTAGTTAACGGAGAAGCAAAAATTCAGGCAATATTTGATTGAAATATCTGCAATTTCCATTTGCCTGACACAAAAAAAGGTAGGTTTTAAACAAGGCTGTAATATCATAACTTTAAGGAAGAAACCGGTTACAACCGGGATTAAAAAAAACAGCAAAAAAAAATGTATGCCTAAGTTCATCATTGAAAGGGAGATCCCCAATGCCGGCGATTTTGATGTGGAACAGCTTCGTGCCATTTCAAAAAAATCAAGAGAAGTGCTTTGTACTTTGGGTACGGATATCCAGTGGATCCATAGCTATGTGGCCGGTAATAAGATATATTGTATTTACCTGGCCTCCAATGAAGATATTATCAGGGAGCATGCTGAAAGAGGCGGTTTTCCGGCAAACTCGATTACGAGGGTATCCAACATTATAGATCCCAATTGGGGAGAATCTTAATTTTTTTTTGAATTATTTAAGAAGCCATTCTTTTGAGTGAAAAAAAAATTTGCTGTTCTAAGGGGAAATCAATTTTATCTCAACCGCTTCCCGGGTCATTACTAAACTGGTCGGATCATGCAGGAAAATATCGAATCCCTACAGGACGAAATTGGTGATCTGAAAGCTCAGTTACTCCGGAGAGACCGCGAGATTGAAGTGGAGAAGGCATTGGAGCAGGTAAGGATAAAGGCATTGCAGATGCGGGCCAGTTCCCAGCTTTCCCAAACATCATCTGTATTGTTTGAGCAGTTGAAAGAATTAAAGATTAATGCCATCCGCTCCGGTGTGGGCATTTTTGATGATGAAAACAATGCCATTGAACTCTGGATCAGTTCTGAAACAGATGAGGGAAAGATATTTTTTGCAATGGATTATGTAAGCATTTATATCCATAAAGTTTTTGAAAATATCATCCGGGTTCGGGATAAAGGGCAGCCATTTGCTTTATCAAAGCTGGAGGGTGATGAACTCCGGGATTATTACCAGACCATGTCTTCCTACCTGCGGCTTCCTGTTTCAAAAGAAAAAACTTTCTGTGAGTACTATTATTCATTTTTCTTTAAAGAAGGCACATTGAATGTAGTAACCAAACTGGCGCTTAATGACGAAGAAATAAATATCATACTACGCCTGACCCGTGTTTTTGGATTATTATATACCCGGTTTCTTGACCTGCAAAGAGCGGAGAAGCAGGCGGCTATCATTGAGGAAGAAAAGGTGCGGCTGGAGCATGCCCTGGAAAATTTAAAGGACACCCAGGCGCAATTGATCCAATCAGAAAAAATGGCTTCGCTGGGCGAACTCACGGCGGGCATTGCGCATGAAATTCAAAACCCGTTAAACTTTGTCAATAATTTTTCGGAAGTAAATAAAGAACTTATTGGTGAGTTGAGAGAAGAAGTTGAAAAGGGAAACTGGCAGGAAGTAAAAAGAATAGCAGATGATATAGAATCGAACGAGGAAAAAATTAATCACCACGGTAAGCGGGCAGATTCAATTGTAAAAGGTATGCTGCAACACAGCCGCAGCAGCAGCGGTGTAAAAGAAGCCACTGATATTAACGCGTTAGTTAGCGAGTATTTGAGATTAGCGTATCATGGTTTAAGAGCAAAAGACAAAGGTTTCAATGCTGTTTTTAAAACTGATTTTGATGAAACGATTGGCAAAGTCAATATCATTCCGCAAGATGTTGGAAGAGTGTTATTTAATTTATACAACAATGCGTTTTATTCAGTAATGGAAAAAAAGAATTCGAACGCTGACAATTATGAACCGACTGTAACAGTGAGTAGTTCTTTGAAACCCCCTTCGGGGGGCAGGGGGGCTGGGGTTTTGATTAGTGTAAAAGACAATGGCAACGGTATCCCTCAAAAAGTATTGGATAAAATCTTTCAACCCTTTTTTACTACCAAACCTGCAGGACAGGGAACTGGGTTGGGTTTGTCATTAAGCTATGACATTATTAAAGCACATGGGGGAGAGCTGAAGGTGGAAACGCAAAGAAGGAGAAGGAACTGATTTTATTATTTCATATTACCTGTTGTCTGAATCACAGATTAACGGGATGAAGGATCTGAGTTTATTTTACGAGTACCTTTTTAACTATCTTAATGAAAAGCTTTTTACCGGTAACGATTTTACTATTGCCTGTAACCTACAGATAAAATGTATAATGAAAAAAGGAACAGTTGTCATATTGTTTTTAGCACTGATCGCAAACAGTTATTCACAGGATAGCCGGATCGACAATTCCCGGATGATTTTACACGCTGCAAAAGACGATCGACAAAAGTTTACTGCAACAAAGGACCTGTTTTATGCGTATGTGTATTCTTTTCCCGACTCTGATTCTGCGCTGGCTTATCTTAAACAATCCATGCTTCTTGCCCGCAAGTTGCGATCAGATACTGCACTTGCAGAAGTGTACCTTCAGTATTCCGCAAACGCATTAGTTATGGGAAATTACCCGGCGGCATTGCAATATAGTTTTGAGGCATTAAAGTTTGCAGAGCGAACCGGCTATTTCCTGATAATTGCAGGTTCGTATGGCGCCATCGCGGATGTTTATTTAGAACAAAGCGATTATAACCGGGCAATTTCTTATTTAAAAAAAAGTTTAGCCATTTCGGAGCAACACTACACGCTGCCTTCTGCACCTCCGTTGGCAAACAATGATACATTGAGGACTTACACCACCAAAACTTATAAATTGGCGGAAGCTTATGCACGTGCAGGACAGCTTGATTCTGCCTTAAAGTATGTTTCAATAACTGATTTTGGCTGGTCATGGTTGAATGTAAAATGGCCCAGCCTTCTTTATATTTATGGAAATATCTACGACAAAAAAGGGGATCATTCAAAAGCGATAAGGTATTACCATGAAGGAATTGCGTCAGCTCTCTACTTTAATATTAACAAGGACCTGATAGATATTTACAATGCACTTGCAGGAACCTATCAAAATTTGCAGCGGTGGGATTCCAGTATTTATTATTGCAATAAGGTGATGGAAGCAGGCAAAGCCACCAAATACCCTGTCGGTGAATTAAAAGCCATAAAATTATTGGCCGGAGCATACAAGTTTAAAAATAATATTGACAGTACCTCAAAGTATTTTGAATTAGCCCTGGCCGTCAATGATAGCCTTTTTAATCAGGATAAATTATCACAGATCCAAACAATAGCTTTTAATGAGCAGTTGCGACAGCAGGATATCGAAGAAGCCGGACAAAAAAGAACATATCGCTTCCGGATTTATACATTAGCAGCAGGAATATTGTTTTTGATGATCTTATTAATAGTACTATATCGTAACAACATGGAACAGAAAAAAGCAAAAGTTAGAATTCAAGAATCCTATACTAAATTAAAAGCAGCGCAGCAGCAGCTCATTCAATCTGAAAAAATGGCTTCGCTGGGCGAACTCACCGCGGGCATTGCGCATGAAATTCAAAACCCGTTGAACTTCGTCAATAATTTTTCGGAAGTAAATAAAGAACTGATTGATGAATTGAAAGATGAAAGTTGAAAAGGGAAATTGAAGAAGCAAGAAGAATTGCTAAATGATATAATTCAGAATGATGAAAAAATAAATCATCATGGCAAACGAGCAGATGCAATTGTAAAAGGCATGCTGCAACATAGCCGAAGCAGCAGCGGGCAAAAAGAACCAACTGATATTAATGCGCTGGCTGATGAATATTTGCGATTAGCTTATCATGGTTTACGAGCAAAAGACAAATCATTTAATGCTACAATAAAAACTGATTTTGATGAAACGATTGGCAAGATCAATATCATTCCGCAGGATATTGGAAGAGTGATTTTGAATTTAATCAACAATGCATTTTATGCAGTAGATGAAAAAAAGAAATCAGCAGCCGAATGGTTACGAGCCAACTGTTTCAGTAAGCACAAAAAAGATCGGATGATAAAGTTGAAATGAGAGTAAAAGATAATGGCAACGGCATTCCTCAAAAAGTATTGGATAAAATATTTCAACCCTTCTTTACCACCAAGCCCACCGGGCAGGGAACGGGATTGGGATTGATCATTGAGCTTATGATATTGTAAAAGCACATGGTGGAGAAATAAAAGTAGAAACGAAGGATGGTGAAGGAAGTGAATTTCATTATTCAATTACCCGCTGGCTGATTCAGTCAATCAGGAATTCCTTTTGTCTTAAAGAATAAAATGTCAGACCTTCAATATAGAGCCTACCTTAGGCAGGAAATAAATATAGATTGGTAAAACGAATGGTAATAGAATTTTTGATTTTTTAACCATGTTTAAATAATCAGCATTATGAAAATCATTACTACCTCTTCTTTATATACATTTCTCACTGGCCTTTTTGTGTTTTTATTTATCCAGGCCTATTCGCAAACCAATTACAATGCATTCGAATGGCAGAAAAATGTTGCGCAAAAGGATTTATTCGATTCGGACGAGGTTTTGTCAATAACCCTGAGCGGTAATTTGCGTGATGTGCTGAATGACCGGACTAAAGTTCCCAAAAATTATCCGCTAACTCTTTCTTACCGCAAGGAAGACAGTACGGAGGTCATCCTGCAAGTGGAGGTAAGAACAAGAGGTCATTTTAGAAGGATGAGAGAAAATTGTGGCTATCCTCCGCTTTTGATCCAGTTTCCAAAAGAGGGTCCACACACGAACTCTGTTTTCAAAAATCAGAATAAGTTAAAACTGGTGATGCCCTGCAAAGGCGACGATTATGTGGTAAGGGAATGGCTGGTTTATAAACTGTATAACCTCGTAACGCCAAAAAGTTTCAGGGCCAGGCTGGTGAAGGTTACGCTTGAAGATGATAAAAGAAAAAAAGGCGCCACTCCATTTTACGGATTATTGCTGGAAGAAGAAAAACAAATGGCCAAACGAAACAAGTTGGTAGCAGTAGATCGAAAATTACAACCGGGCGAAGTGCAGGCCGATGAATTTATAAATATGACGGTTTTCGAATACCTGATCGGTAATACCGATTGGTCTATTCAATACCTGCAAAACATCAAACTGCTTGCAAAAGATTCCATGGCCGTGCCTGTTGCGGTGCCTTATGATTTTGATCATGCCGGAATCGTTAATGCGCCCTACGCCAGGCCGGCTGAAGAATTACAAATGTCCGGCATACGGCAACGGCGCTACCGCGGCTATTGCGTTAAGGATATGAAAGTGTTCGAAAAAGTGATAGCCCGGTATAATGAATTGAAAAAAGATATTTACAGCCTGTATGGCAATTGCACACTACTGGATGAAAAATATATCAAGAGCACCATTAAATTCCTGGATGATTTTTATGATACTATTAATGACCCCAAAGAATGGCAAAAAGACTTTGCCTATCCCTGCGACAAGAACGGAACAGGTAATGTAGTAATAAAGGGATTAAGGGAAGATTGAGGGTGGATGGTTACATGCTGATTAGTAAAAGCGGAAAAAGTTGAGGATTCCTGTTGAAAACTGAATGCTCATAATTATCCGCATCATCGTATTTTAGTTTCAGCGAATAATCAGCAAATGAAAACCGTTTTTTCAAAAGGGTTATTTTTCCTGTTTTTGCTCCTGGGCCGTGACCAACACGGATTAGCGCAATACGATTATTTGCGTTTTGAACATATAGGTGTTGAAGAAGGGCTATCTGCCGGCAATGTCACCTCTATTTTGCAGGATAGCAAAGGTTACCTGTGGTTTGGTACCTGGAACGGATCGAAGCCAACAGGCATAAATGCATTGGCCGATGAATATTTACGGTTAGCTTATCATGGTTTTCGTGCAAAAGACAAGTCTTTTAATGTAACAATGAAAACTGATTTTGATGAAAGCATTGACAACCTCAATATCATTCCACAGGATATCGGAAGAGTGATGTTGAATTTATACAACAATGCGTTTTATGCGGTCCCCCTGCCCCCTCCGAAAGAGTCCGGAGTTCTTCGGACCGAAGGAGGGTTCAAAGATCCTATCTATAAACATGAACCAACTGTTTGGGTAAGTACAAATAAAGTGGGTGATCAGGTTTCTATTACCGTAAGAGATAATGGGCCCGGTATACCACAGAAAATATTGGATAAAATATTTCAACCCTTCTTCACCACCAAACCTACAGGGCAGGGAACAGGATTAGGTTTGTCATTAGCGTATGACATTGTAAAAGCACATGGGGGAGAGTTGAAGGTGGAAACAAGGGAAGGGGAAGGCTCGATGTTTAAAATCTTACTACCTATCCTTTCCTTATGAAAGAAAAATTTGCAGTTACCATCCTTAAGGATGGGGGAAACCCAATGAATAATTATTCTAAAAAGAACTAACCTATAAATCATGCGAAGATTACTTTTGATGCTTTTGGTTTTTCATACTTCCGGCCATTTGCCTGCACAGTATAAAGTACGATTTGTAGTAAAAGATTTAAGTGAGATAAAACGCGACAGCATTTTTATTGCCGGGAATTTCAATAACTGGAACCCTGCACCAGACAATAAATATGAACTAAAACCTTATGGTGACAACGAAAAATCAATCGTATTGAATTTGCCCGCCGGTCATTATGAATACAAATTTCATGGAGGTGGCTGGCTCAAGGTTGAAAAGCGATGGAACAGCGATGAAATTGATAACAGGCAAATTGACTTGATAAAGGATACTATTATCCACGATGAGATTGCCGAATGGCGAGACCTGTTTTTTAAGAATAAACGGCTGGCCTTTAGCAGGGCAAAGGATGATACAACAAAGATCTCTATTTTAATTCCGGTAGCATCAGCCTTTGGTTTTTATGCTGACAAAACCAATACCGACTCAGCCCTGCATTATATTAATCAGGCGATGCAATTACTGGAAGACCTGCAGTTACAAAATAAAACAAACCAATGGCCTGCCTATATCGAGAATGTAATGTATGCATCAAGTATTAAATCTTCTTTATTATATAGTCTTGGCGATTACCCCCATGCACTTGAATTACATTTCCGGGTACTGCAGATGGGCCAGCAAAGCAAAGATTCGTTGAATGTTGTCTGGACGATGCTGAATATTGCAGGTGATTATAGTGCTATGAAAGATTACCCGCACTGTTACAGTTATTGCCGGAAAGCCCTGGCTTTATATGCCACAGTAAAGAGAACGTCTAATCCTGTATTTGCCAGGTTTGACAAAATGTTGTTTGGATCTCTTGCTCATATTTATTACGACCTTAATTTACCTGACTCTTCATTTTATTATGCCAGGCAATTGTTTCAGGCAGGAATAAGGGATAACAGCGGGCAGGATGTAGCCGGAGCCAGTCACTTGCTTGGTGATAATTTTGCCAATAGAGACCTTGTGGATTCTGCATTTTATTACTACAGGTTATCCCTGCTTCATGCTTCAAATACCAATATGGTGCATGCAACGGTTCTTTCTCAGAAAGGAATGGCAGAATTGTTTAGGAAAAGTGGACAGGTTGATTCGGCATTATCTTATGCACGGGCCGCCATATCCACTATCCAGGATAACCGCAACCTGGTGCGGGCATGGTCCGAGAACCCGGATAGTTATCTGGCAGATATAAGCCCCTTGCTGGCAGATATTTACAGAATAAAACAGCAACCTGACAGCGCTTATAAATATCTGCAATATTCTGTTGAATTAAAAGATAGCCTGTTCAATCTCGATAAGCAAAGGCAGTTTCAAAGCCTCACCATCAGCGAGTCAATGAGGCAGCAGCAGGAGGAGCAGAAAATAAGAGAAGCCAGGCAGAAATATGAAACGCAGTTAAAGATATATGGTCTCACTGGCGGTATGGTTGTGTTATTATTCTTTGCCCTTATGCTTTACAGGAATAATAAACAAAAGCAAAAATCAAATATTGTTCTTCAATATCAAAAGAAAGAAATCGAGAATGCAATGACTGAATTACGCAACACGCAGAAGCAACTTATCCAGTCGGAAAAGATGGCTTCGCTTGGTGAACTGACTGCCGGCATTGCTCACGAAATCCAAAACCCGCTAAACTTTGTGAATAATTTTTCTGAAGTGAATAAAGAGTTATTAGTGGAAATGAAGGAAGAAATTGATAAGGGTAACCTGAGTGAGGCAAAAGCTATTGCAAACGATGTGATCGAAAACCAGGAAAAAATAAATCATCACGGCAAACGGGCAGACAGTATTGTAAAAGGAATGCTGCAGCACAGCCGCAGAAGCAGCGGTATAAAAGAACAAACCGATATTAACAAACTGGCAGATGAATATTTGAGGTTAGCATATCACGGTCTTCGGGCAAAGGACAAATCATTTAATGCAACGATGAAAACAGATTTTGATGAATGCAATTGGGAAAATAAATATCATTCCGCAGGATATTGGAAGAGTGTTGTTGAATTTATACAACAATGCGTTTTATGCGGCCCCCCTGCCCCCTCCGAAAGAGTCCGGAGTCCTTCGACCGAAGGAGGGTTTAAGAACCCTAACGTATGAACATGAACCAACTGTTTGGGTAAGTACAAAAAAAGTGGGTGACAAAGTTTTCATAACCGTAAAAGATAATGGTCCCGGTATTCCTCAAAAAGTAATCGATAAAATCTTTCAACCCTTCTTTACTACCAAACCAACAGGGCAGGGAACAGGATTGGGTTTAGTCATTAGCTTATGATATTGTAAAAGCACATGGTGGAGAGTTAAAAGTGGAGACAAAGGAAGGTGAAGGGAGTGAGTTTATTATTCAATTACCTTTAAACACCCAACATAGCAGGTGATTAAATCTTTATCACCACACTTGCACCGAATCAAGTTACATGAAATTACTTCTTCTCATACCGGCATTATTTCTCGCAAAAGCACTACTGTCCCAACAGCCCGGAATTAATAAAGCCGGGAATGATTCTGTATATATAGCCGATGCAAGGATACAGATCCATGACCTGAAAAAATACACAGATGTATATACAGATTCTTCAAATAAGATTTCCATAGAAGAAATGTCTTCAGAAAAATTCAGCAACCGGTTTAGGCCCCTCTCTACTATGGTACAGCCTGCGCAGCCTTATATTACTTACTGGCTGAAAATTTCCATATCTGGTTTAGGTGACATTCAAAACTGGTGGTTATTGCTAAACGATGATCCTGCATATAAAAACTATCATGCGGAAAATTCTTATGTTGATGCCTGGATTTTAAATAATGTCCACATTGTTACCGAACATCAGCGTACAGGAATTTTAGTTCCCCGGTCTCAAAAAGCTATTAAGGAAAACTTACGGCTTAACCGGATATTGTTTTCGGCAAAAGCTGGCGAAACAAAATATGTTTATCTCAGGATATACAATGAATTTGGACCCGACATCATTTCTTCACCACAATTGCGGGATCCAATGGCAGGTGCTCCAGGCAAAGAACCGGAACTATGGATAATTTTTGGAAGTGGGGGTGCGTTTTTTTTCGCCATCATATCTTTTTTCTTTTTCTTTTTTGTAAAAGAAAAGGCGTACCTGTACTTTGGACTTTATGCATTGACACTCTCACAGCATTATCTTATTTTGCATTCCAATCTTCCATTTGTGAGTTGGTACATCCCGGAGCACCCTCACCTCGTCATGCCGGCTTTCTTTTTCCTTACTATCGGCGGTTTTATATTTTTTGCTCTTTTTGGCCGATCTTTTATTAACCTGCCGCAATTATCGAAACGACTCGACGCTATTTTCAAATGGGTAATTGCGTTCTGGATTGCAACTTTGATAGCAACAGTTGTTTTAATAACAGCGACACACCGCATGAAATTTACTGAAGTAAACTTCATTTTTGTTTTACTGTTTCTTATTTTTCTGATCAGGATAGCTTTCTTCAAATCAATTCTTATACGAGTTTATGTAGCGGGTGCTTTGTGGCTGCTATGTTTCAGCATCCTGGGGTTTCTATGGGAAAGGGTGCCGCTTTCATTACCCTTCAATCCCTGGCCAACAGGCCAGCTCGGGCAGCTACTGATCTATGCAGCGGGCCTTGCCTATAAAGTGCGGCTGAATGAAAAAGCAAGAGCCCATGCTGAGATAGTCAAGATCAGGAACGTTGAATTAGCCGGTCTTTACGAACAAAGCAAGAAACAGAAAGAAGAAATAGAAGTTCAAAAAAAGAATGCGGAGGAGGCCCTGGTGGAATTAAAAGCTGCTCAAACCCAACTCATCCAATCAGAAAAAATGGCTTCGCTTGGTGAACTCACCGCAGGCATTGCCCATGAAATACAAAACCCGTTAAATTTTGTGAATAATTTTTCTGAAGTGAATTCGGAATTGATTGATGAATTAAGTGAAGAAGCGAATAAAGGAAATTTAGATGAAGTAAAAGCAGATTGCAAATGATATTAAAGAAAACGAGCAAAAAATAAATCATCATGGCAAACGAGCGGATGCGATTGTGAAAGGAATGCTGCAGCATAGTCGTAGCAAGCACCGGCAAAAAGGAACTAACAGATATCAATGCATTGGCCGATGAATATTTGCGGTTAGCTATCATGGTCTGCGGGCAAAGGATAAATCGTTTAATGCAACATATGAAAACTGATTTTGATGAAAGTATTGGAAAAATAAATATCATTCCGCAGGATATTGGAAGAGTGTTGTTGAATTTATACAACAATGCGTTTTATGCGGCCCCCCTGCCCCCTCCGAAAGAGTCCGGAGTCCTTCGGACCGAAGGAGGGGGCAAAAATCCTATCCATAAACATGAACCAACTGTTTGGGTAAGTACAAAAAAAAAGGGTGATCAGGTTTTGATAACCGTAAAAGATAATGGGCCTGGCATTCCTCAAAAAGTAATCGATAAAATATTTCAACCCTTCTTTACTACTAAACCAACCGGGCAGGGAACAGGGTTGGGCTTATCATTGGCTTATGATATTGTAAAAGCACACGGTGGTGAAATAAATGTGAATACAAGCTGAAGGTGAAGGAAGTGAGTTTATTATTCAATTGCCTGCTGCATAATTTGGGTTATTAGGCAGGTAGTACGTTATAAGGTGAAAGCAGTATGATCAAAATAGATACAGAACTTGGTATATTTACGGGTTAATCATCAGATGGTATGATTAATTTATTCGGTTAATAAAATACAAGTTTTGGAACCAATAGTTGCTTTTATTCTTTTATGGGATTTGCGAAAAATTTTAAAAGGTACTGCACCCCATTCAAAGTGGGACAAGGTCATCATGTATATTTTGATTGGTATTGTTCCTCTTTTTATAATCAGTGAGGCCTTATCCATTGAACATATAATACAGTGGGTATGGCACAGTTTACTGTTAGCTGCTATAGGGATAGCCTATTTTGATAAATTATTTTTTCCGGCCCGGACCATACTCCTTGCTGTTCTGCCATTAGTCGTTTTACACCTTTCCGAAGATATCCTGCAATCATTCATGGGGGAAGATTTTAAGGCCATTGAACCTTACATTAAAATTGCTATTGGCTTTTCCTTTATCTGGATGGTGGCTATGCTGATCGTCTCCAAAAAACAACAGAAGGCATTGGCAATTGAAAGACAGAAAACACATGAAGAAGAAGAGCAGAAGATCAGGGAGGTGAAGCAAAAAATAGAACTTGAAAAAACGGTGGCAGAAAGAACAGCAGAAATTACCCGGCAAAAGGAAGAACTTGAAAAAGCAATAGCGGATCTGAAGGCAACACAGGTACAATTAGTACATGCCGAAAAAATGGCTTCACTGGGTGAGCTCACAGCAGGTATTGCCCACGAAATTCAAAATCCATTGAATTTTGTAAATAATTTCTCAGAGGTAAATAAAGAATTGCTGGAGGAGTTGAAAGATGAAATTGATAAGGGCAACCTGGAAGAAGTAAAACTGATAGCAAATGATGTGATAGAAAACCAGGTAAGAATAAATTACCACGGCAAACGGGCTGATGCTATTGTAAAAGGAATGCTGCAGCATAGCCGGAGCAGCACCGGGATTAAAGAACCTACAGATATTAACGAACTGGCCGACGAATATTTGCGGCTGGCATACCATGGTTTGCGGGCAAAAGATAAATCTTTCAATGCCACGATGACTACTGATTTCAATGAATCCATTGGAGCCATTAATATCATTCCACAGGATATTGGCAGGGTGATCCTCAATTTAATTACTAATGCATTTTATGTGGTGACCGAGAAGAAAAAAAAATTGGGACAGGATTTCGAACCCATTGTATCTGTTAGCACAAAAAAAATAAATGACAGGGTTTTGATCTCAGTAAAAGATAATGGTGAAGGTATTCCGGAAAACATATTGGACAAAATATTCCAGCCTTTCTTTAGCACCAAACCTACCGGGCAGGGTACAGGATTAGGTTTGTCATTAAGCTATGATATAGTAAAAGCACATGGCGGCGAGATAGGGGTGAACACAAAGAAGGAAGAAGGAACAGAGTTTATTATTTCATTACCTTTAAACAACAGCATTGAAAAAGGTAATCCTGATGATCGGAATTAAGCAACCACTCTTTTTTATAATCTTTTTTATTTCCGGATCAGCAATTTTATTTTCCTGTAACAATACCGGCGAAATTTCTTTGCCCGGAAATAATGCAGAACCGGTATCTGCCGTGACCAGTCCTCTTAAATTTAGTACAGAAAAAAAATTAACATGGGATACAGCCAGCCAGGGTGGAATACGGTCTGTTATAAAAAAATTGGACCTTGATAAACTTCCATCCAGGCCTTATGATACCAGCGGATTCCAACCTTTTAGCAAACCCCCTGTGGAAATAATGTTTGATTTCAATAATCTTCCGTTTGCCTCCTTCCACCTTGACAGCCTTCCATCAAAGCCATTACAATTTAAAACCACGTTAATACAACCTCCCGTTGTTGTTAAAGCGTTGCCACCCTATAAATTGAGAGGGAAAGCTATTGCCATTTACGATCTTAACCAGCTACAGGGACTACCGGCAAAATTTATCACCTTTTTATATAAGGACAAAGACAGCCTGCTTTGGATCAGCAGCAGTGAAGGACTTTTTTGCTATGATGGTAGTCATATACAATCATTCGGAATGCCTTCCATGCTGGCAGGAATTGTAGGTATGATGGAGGATAATGCCGGCCATTTATGGTTTATCCGCACAGGTGGGATAGGGATGATAGACCGGCATGCCGGCACTATTAGTTACTCAACTAAAATAGCAGCTGTCAATAATAGTTTAGCAAAATTGACAAAGGACATAAATGGAAATCTATGGGTTTACAATAAAGTGGATTCTGCCATAAGTATTATTAAGCCGGATAGCCAGACCTATAAAAACCTGGACCGCTCAAGTGGTTTGCCGGATGGTATTGCTTTAGAAGTATTGGAAGATGAGGAAAAAAATATCTGGATCAATACCTATTATGGCGGAGCTGCTATCATTACACCCGGATCGGGAAAAATAAAATATCTTAATAAAACACATGGACTTACCAATGATACCATGTCTGTAATGGCTAAAGATTCGGATGGGCAGTTGTGGCTGGCAGATGCAAACGGCGGGTTGAATGCGATTGATATAAAAAGAAGCATGATCAGGCAGTATACCCATTTACAAGGCCTGAAGAGGAATTTTAAAATCTCCATCGTATTTGATAAGAAGGGACAACTATGGGCGGGAACCGATAATGGTCTCGAAATAATTGACCTTAAAAAAGCAAGGACAAGGTATATAGATATAAATCAGGGCCTGGCAGGCAACCTGGTTATTGCCTGTTACCCCGCTGGAGATAATGAAATGTGGATAGGAACCGGCCTGGGTTTGAATTTGATTGGGCAAAATGGCGAGACAGTGCATCCCTTAGGAAACGAAATTGTAATATCCCTGATGGAAGATAGTGAAGATAAAATTTGGGTGGGGACGGACAGGGGGATCTCGATCATTGATAAGCAAAAAGGGGTAGTGCGGTCTTTGAATAAATCGAACGGACTGGCAAATAATTTAGTTCAATCTTTTCTTAAGTACAAACAGCAAATATGGGTATCCACCAACGGTGGATTGGATATTATTGATCCTGTACAAAAAACCCTTGAACATATGGGGAAAAGAGAAGGATTAGTAAACGATACTATTTATGTTGTATTTAAGGATAGGGAAAACAAAATCTGGCTTACCGGTCCCAGTAATGGTGTCAATATGATCGATTCATCCAAAAAAATAATCCTTCATGCCAGTACAGAAAACGGTTTAAGTGATGTTAATATCCAGGATGTAAAACAGGATAAGGAGGGATTGGTTTGGTTGGCAACACGCCGTAGCGGGGTGGATGTATACAATCCGGAAACAGGAACCATAAAAAATTTAAGTGGCCTGCCCGGTTTGGAGGGACCTGCCGTGCGAATGATGCTGGTTGATGAATATGGCCGCATTTGGATCGGTACTCACCAGGGAATTTATATTGCTGATAAGAAACTTGGGACAATTACAACAGTGGCTTCAGGGCTTGGCCTGTCAGGCAACAGGGTATTATCGTTGCAGGAGTATAATGGAAGTGTTATCGCAGGAACAAATAATAAAGCAATACTTATTACGGCACCAGCCCCATCCTATATCAGTAATGATTCAACTACAGCACAACAATGGAAGATTGCCGATCTGGATGGATCTGAAATCTTGACCAGGGAACAAACCAATGCATGGAACACTGACCTGGCCACTAAAAACGGCCAGTACCTTTGGGGTGATCGCGGCCTTACCGTTATTGATAATATTAAGCCCAATACGGATTCATCTGTAACATTGATAACGGGTCTCACTATCATGAATCAGCGGCAATATTTTGTAAAGGACAAAAGGTTGGGCGAGAATGATACTCTTTGGACGGCAGATTCCTTTTACACCCGGGGGCAGGAACCCATCATCCCGGGATATTCTAAAATAAGGGGATTAGAAATAGACAGTGTTACCGGTCCTTACAACCTGCCGGTTAACCTGGAAATTCCATATAACAATAATTATATGCAGTTTTTGTTTGGCCAGTTTAATTCAGGGCAGCAAGACACCGTGTGGTACAGCTATTTCCTTGATGGGATCGACAAAAATTGGAGTGCCCCTACAGCAAACTTATCTACAGAAAATTATCTAAATCTTCCCCCTGGCAATTATATATTTAAAGTGACCAGTAAGGGCCCCGGTGGCAGCTGGGGTGTCCCGGCCACTTTAAGCTTTACCATTTTACCTCCCTGGTATAAAACATGGTGGGCCTTCGCCTTGTATGCTTTGATCGCAGGCGCCTTGATAAGGATTTATGTAGTCTACCGGTCACGCCAGTTAAAAAAGGAAAACAAACTATTGGAGGAAAAGGTTAATCTGAGAACAAAGCAATTGCAAAAATCGATTGAAGATCTGAAATCTACCCAGGACCAACTGATACAATCCGAAAAAATGGCTTCCCTGGGTGAGCTCACAGCAGGCATTGCACATGAAATTCAAAACCCGCTGAACTTTGTTAATAATTTTTCAGAAGTAAATACTGAACTGATCGAAGAAATGAAGGAGGAAATTGAAAAAGGAAATTTTGAAGAAGTAAAAGCACTGGCATTTGATGATATCGCGCAAATGAGCAAAAAATAAATCATCATGGAAAGCGAGCCGATGGAATAGTAAAAGGTATGCTGCAACATAGCCGCAGCAGGTAACAGGCAAAAGGAACTCACCAATATCAATAATCTGGCTGATGAATATTTACGGCTGGCCTATCATGGCTTAAGGGCAAAAGACAAATCTTTCAATGCCACCATGAAAACCCGGTTTGATGAAAGTATTGGTGATATTAATGTTATTCCACAGGATATCGGGAGAGTGATACTCAACCTGATCACCAATGCATTTTACGCAGTTACTGAAAAAAAGAAAGTGGCCGGTGCCGGTTATGAACCAACGGTTACGGTAACAACAAAAAAGGAAGGGAAAAAGGTGATGGTATCGGTACGTGATAACGGAATGGGATTCCTCAAAAGGTACTGGATAAAATATTTCCAGCCTTTTTTTACCACCAAACCAACTGGCGAGGGTACGGGATTAGGATTGTCTTTAAGCTATGATATCATCAAAGCTCATGGCGGTGAATTGAAAGTGGAAACAAAGGAGGAGGAAGGTGCCGACGTTTATTATTATTTTACCTCAATAAATAAGCAACATGAAAATTTTAGTAGTTGATGATGAAAGGATATTCAATACTTTTTCGAACAACGGTTTCAGGAAAGAAATAAGGAACAAAGAAATGGAATTTGTTTTTGCATTTTCCGGCGAAGAGGCACTTGACTTATCTTAACCAGCACAGAGCATGAAGCTGTACTGATTCTATCTGATATCAATATGCCGGGCATGAGCGGTCTGGAATTACTGGAGCATATCAAGCAAAAATATCATCAAGCCTCCACCGGTAGTAATGATGATAACGGCTTATGGCGATGCGGAAAATTTTAATACAGCCAAAGAATTGGGCGCTGATGATTTTTTGACAAAGCCGGTTGACTTTTACCTTACTTAAAGAAAAACTTAAAAATAATAAGCTGATGGCAAAAATATTAGTGGCTGATGATGAAGCAGATCTGGAAATGCTTATCAAACAAAAATTCCGGCAAAAAATACGGGAGCAGCAATATGAATTCATTTTTGCTGTCAATGGTAATGATGCATTGGAAAAAATCCGGCAGCATCCTGATATAGATATCGTACTCAGCGATATCAATATGCCGGAAATGGATGGATTGACATTGCTGAGCCGGTTGGGTGAATCAAGTCCTTTAATAAAAGCAGTTATTGTTTCTGCTTATGGCGATATGGAAAATATCCGTACGGCCATGAACCGGGGTGCTTTTGATTTTATTACCAAACCCATCAATTTTGAAGACTCTGTCCGTAACGATGGAAAAAACCATCAAACATGTTCTCCAGGTGCGGGAAACGCTGAAAGCCATCAAAGAAAACAATATCCTGAAAATGTATGTGGATGAGACGGTGCTTAATTTCATGGGCAGCCGTGAATTTGAATCTTCTTTAATGGCCAATGAAACGGTAGAGGCCACTGTTGCTTTTATTGATATCTGCAGTTTTACTTCCATCAGTGAAAATGAATCACCCGATACAGTGGTAAAGTTGCTGAATAATTATTTTGACGTGATGGTAAAAGAAATCATTGCGCAGGGAGGTCATGTGGATAAATTTATCGGCGATGCTATCATGGCTGTTTTCCGTGGTGAATTTCATCTGGACAGGGCTATTGATGCCTGCCTTGCTGTTAGGGCACAGATCGCCCAGATTCCTGCTAGCTCAAAACCTGGTCTCTTTTTACTCCAAAGGTTTCCATTGGTATCAACAGCGGGGAAATGATCTCCGGCAATATAGGTTCGGCTAATTTGCGACGGCTTGATTACACAGTAATAGGTGATACAGTAAATACTGCTCAACGATTGCAATCTGCTGCGCAGGAAGGACAAATCATTATCAACGAAGGAGGGTATGAGAAAGTAAAAGAATCCTTTAATTGCCGCCAGGTGGGAGATGTCAACTTTGAAAAATAAATCCAAACCATGTTTTGATTTATGAAGTGATGGATTAGAACTGGCATTGTTATTATTCTTTTTCAAACTCACCGCTCATAACGGTTTTCTTACAATCCCAGCACCGTTTTTAATTTTCCATAACCACCCCGGCTTACCGGTACTTTGCCTCCTGACCTCAGTATGGCGACATGGTTATCTTTTTCATATGGATCAATTCTTGTTATCTGTTGCACATTCACGATATATGAACGATGTGACCTGACAAACTGCTGCCCGTCCAGCACCTGTTCAAAATGATTCATCGTTTTATTTTTCAGGAAATAACCTTCCTGCGTATGGATCTTTACATAATCATCCGCTGCTTCCAAATAAAAACATCATGCACCGGGATGATCTTGATCTTGCTTCCGTTCTTTACTACAATGCGATTACTTTGTGAAGGTGATTGAGAAGCTGTTTCCAACAATTCCTGTGTTGCTTCGTCAGAAGGAACATTTTTTTGTTCTGACCATTTGGCGACGGCTTTATCAAAACGTTCCTGGTTAAAAGGTTTTAATAAATAATCAATGGCATGTGCTTCAAATGCTTTGATTGCATATTCATCAAAGGCTGTTGTAAAAATAACTGCAGGCGGTTGTTCAATTAGTTCCAGCATTTCAAAGCCATTGATCTTGGGCATTTGTATATCCAGGAAAATAAGATCCGGCTGGTAGTTGCTGAATAGCTTTTACGCCTTCAAATCCATCACCACATTCTGCCACCAGTTCCAGTTGCGGATGTTTCTGCAGGTATTCTTTTACAATACTTCTTGCCAGGGGTTCGTCGTCTATAATAATTACTTTGCTCATTATTTTAATTTTAAAAGCCAATCAGAGCTTACTCTTCATTTATGCCCGCCCTTTTGTCTATTTCAGTTGTTAAGATTCAGGCATAAAATGTATGCTATACAATTGCGGAATTTTTACCATTGTGGTAAAAATATTTTCTTTTGCTTCAGTTGTTAACAGATCATTTCTTGCAAATAATAAATAAAGCCTTCGCTGTACTGATTTTAAACCAAATCCTGTTCCCTTGTTTGGAGAAGAAGTTTCAGGGTCAAATGGATTACTGACCATTATGATCAATTCGTTTTCTTTTGTTTGAGTTTGCAACCGGATCATGGTTTCTCCGGTAGTATCGTACAACCCAAATTTGATAGCATTTTCCACAATGGGTTGCAATAGTAATGCAGGTAATTTCATTTGTTCAGTAGCCTTCATCGTCTCAATAATGTAGCAAGCCGGTTGCCAAATCTTACTTTTTCAATGTCAAGGTATAGTTGCAGGTATTGTATCTCTTCCTGCAGGTTCACCCATTGTGTTTCTTCTTTTTTAATAGTGCCTCTTAAAAAATCAGATAATTGTTGTACCATTTTTCTTGCTTCTTCCGGTCTGGATCCTATCAGCGCATTGATGGAATTTAAACTATTGAATAAAAAATGCGGTTGTAGTTGCTGGCGCAGTTTAAACAATTCCGCTTCTTTTGCCAGTTTTTCAGCATCTGTTTTTCGTTGTTCATTTTTTTGTTGTTCCTGCCAGGTGAACCAGTTAATTCCCATCATGGTTACAATGCCCAATATTAAAAAGCCTATGCTAAAGCGAATAATTAATGAATGAAGCAAGAAAAAGTTCATAGCCCTCATACATAGCCTAAGAACAGTCCGAGCAACCATTTAATAAGTAACAGCCATAGTACTGTCAATACAATACACATGGTCAGGATATTTCAGGTACTGGTCTCATGCCCGGTAAATAATAACGGATGGTATTCAGGATCAGCAGGCAAACACCCAGCAAAGGTAAATTGCTAATTAGACTATCGTGATAGCTGCCTTTAATGGAAAGTCAAGCCAGTACAAAAGAATAACATGATCTGCTATCAGTGCCAGCCAGGCAATGCTGAAGATGAATAAAAAACTGCCGGGCAGAAAATGGGGATGCTGGCATAGACTGATTATGCCAATTGTAGCAACTGGCTGCTGTGATTAATAAAAAGCGATAAGGCTTTCTGATTTACCGTATAGATGTACGCGTCCGCATTTTCTTTTTCTTCAATTCTTGAATATAGTTCGGCTCCGTCTATCAGGTCATTGAGCAAATACAGTTCACTTATATTAATAAACTGCCATTGTACCAATTGTTGCTTTCGGTTATAAAATGTTTCTTCTTCTTTAGTTCCCATTTCTTGTGCTTTTTGAAATGCTTCTTCCTTGCTGCTGCCTGTTACCAGGCGAAGTTGTTCATCAAATTGCGCGGTATGATTCGCCTTCGCCGCAGATAATCCGAAATACCATTTTTGCCAGATACCATTTCATAAATTATAATTGAAATTAAGATTTTGAAAAACCGCATTTCTCCAGGTGAAGAATGACGGCTCCTTTTGAAAATCAGGTCTGCTATTTTTAATTGTGATTAATTAATAGCTTTTAATCTCCAAACCACCGAATAACAAAGTTCCTTTTATTACAAGAGTTTTAATTGGGGATTCAGTGGAAGGCCTTATCCTTCGCTTATCGCTGATACCTCCGAATATGGTAACGGCTTCTGATCTGATGGCCCAGTTAGAAGGTATAACAAGTGTAGCGCCTCCAAATATCGCAGTTACATCAATAATGGCATGATCAGTAATATCAGCCTGGGTAAGATCAATTTCGCATCCTCCAAAAATATTGACAATCTCGCCTCCTTTAAAACTTTTGGAAAGGATCACTTTTTTAGCTCCGCTAAAAATATTTGTACTGTCAATAATATCATCCTGTATGTGGTGCTCCTCGCTCAGGGGAGTAATTGTTTCTGCCTGCATACCAGCATTTTTTTTTTGATCCCGGTTTTCAATTCCGGACCATCGCCGGGGGCGAAAAATAAAAAACATTCCAACTACGATAAAGACCAACGGCCAGATATGACGGCGCAGATCTCCCAAAATAAAATAATCATTGATCAGGAAGGCGCCACCTATGATGATAGGGACAAACCAACCTCCGTTGCGGAATCCTTTGCGAAACCCTATAAAAAGGCCAATGGCAATCAGCATCATTTGCCAGGTAAACAACCAGGATGGCATGGGTACTCCAAAACTTCTTGCCAGGGCAAGACCTCCGATAGCTAAAAGAAATAGTCCGGCCCATACATGCCCTTGCCCCCTGCCCCGTTCTGTCCGGCATTCCCACCTGTTCCTTTTTTCTTCATTATATTTTTTAAAGTCGTCCATGATGTTTCCAAATTTTAAGTAAATCTATAGCAGTAACCAGAAAGAGGCAACAGTCAATGGGCAGTAAACAGAATGTTATCGGTGAACAGAGGAATTCTTGGGGTGAAATGCGGTGACATTTATTTTCAATTTAAACTAAACGGAAAAGTCCTGGCCATCGCCAGGACTTTTAAAAATAATAGTAAGTTTTATTCTAGAAAATATATCGCAAACCTAATTGTATCTGCCAGCGGGATGGCAGATCGGGACTTTCTACAAATGTTGATTTCAATGCCGGATCAAATTTGTAAGTGGGGGCATTGCCATTGTAGGATACGGATAACGGTTGAAAGTATCCTGCTGTGGTAGCATATTCCCTTACACCCCATTTGCTGCTTATTAAATTGCCAAGGTTTACAAAGTCGATGCTGAATTGTAGGGTTTGTTTGCTTTTGCCATTTAATATAAGGTCTTGCAGCACCCTCAAGTCCAGCTGGCTGTACCAGGGAGTAGTTCCGCCATATTTTTCTGTGTATTGGCCTCTCAGGTCTTTAAGATATTTATCCTGTGAAATGAATTGTTTAAATGCCAGTCTTTGGGCAGCCGCTGATTGTATAGTTCCTGATATATCAAGCAGGGGATCAAAAGGCATCACATCAATTTCAGCATCGGTAGGTACATACAGCAGGTCATTGGATGCCGTACCATCATTATTAATATCTCCTCCATATACATAAGCAAATGGATTGCCTGAAGTCCAGGATCCGAACATGGATAAAGTAGTGCCCCATTTTTTATCAGGTCCGTAATTGAACTTTTTTGTTGCTGCTAATATAAAACGATGCCTGTTGCCATAAAGGGAATTGGATTCTATCGCTGTATTGGCATTGTTCAGTATGGGATTGCGGTCAAAAGCATCACTGGATATTTCAGCGGAGATAGAGCTTGCGTCTTTTGCTATTCCAAAATTATAGGCTGCCATCACAAATAATCCTTTTGAAAAACTCTGTTGTGCCTGTAATGATAGATTAAACTGGTATCCTTTTTTTGTATTGGTGAATACATAAGCATTGTCGGCGCCCTGGTTGGCCGGCAAGTAAACTTTTCTTTTATCACCGGTTCCGGAACTTAAAACCCCCGTTGGTGTGCCTAATTTATAGTTACGAACCATCATGGCATTTACATCTTTTGTATAAGCAACATCCACTGTGAAGACAGTACCTGAGGGTATCCTGAAATCAGTGCCTATATTGGTGCGCCATACCTGTGGCCATTTAAAATTCTTGTCGGTTACATTATAAAAGAAACTGTAGGGGTTACCAATATGATTTCCCAGCCAGACAAAAGGAAAGCGTCCGGTAAATAATCCGGAACCACCCCTTATCTGCACTGTTTTATTTCCTGTTACATCCCAGTTAAATCCCACCCGCGGAGATATCAATGGCTTTTTGGTTGGCAGCCGGGTATTGTCCAGATCTTTGCCGGCTCCGTTTGTAATCAGCCTTACCATCCTTGTCAAATAATACAAGGGGGTCATTATTCTGTAAGGTTGGGGAACTGGATGTACCACCTGCCGGTACAAATTCAAATTTATCTTTGAAATAAACAGGCATATCCATTCTTACACCATAGGTGAGTCTGAATTTATCAGAGGCTTGCCATTCATCCTGGATATAGGCAGATAGTTGACCAACGGTGAGATAATACCAGGTCCATTTATCTGCTGCTGCAGCGGCTTTGGCAGCGGCTACATCTACATCCAGCGGATAGGCTCCAAAAACATAAGCTCCTCCGGCAGGAACACTATCCCTGAACGTCTGAATATCACTTAAGAAATCTGGATTAAATAAAGTGGGGCCATATCCGGTTAAGTTAAATGAATTACCGAATTTAAATGACTCAAAAGAAGCTCCGGCAGTGATAGTGTGATTTCTTTTATAAATATTAAAATCGTTGGTGACCTGGAATGCATCCTGGTTTAACACATTGTTAATCGAAAAAGGCTCATGCCCCGCAATGATATAACGAACACCATTTTTTGAAATGTTTACAACGGGAAAGGGTTCTGAAAAAGGATTCCTGTTATCACGAAAGGATGTATAAACTACTCTTAACTTATTGGCATAATTTCCACCGAAGTTGGATTTTAGTTCTGTACCAAAAGAGTTTAGTTTGTTGACGATCTCGTATCCTGAATTTTGGAATTGCAAGGTGGTAAAATCCGGACCGCGGCGACCAATGGCGCTGGGGTGGGCTGGTTTATCTTTTTTTGCATCCAGGCCATTATAGGTGAAGGACAATTTATGTATGTCACTTATATTCCAATCTAATTTTGCCAGCCATTTATAGTTTTTTTGGTCGTGGGTAAATCCCTGGTAGGGCCCTGTATCATAATTAAAACGGGTTTTCAAAATACTGCTAACAGCCTGAAGGTCCGTTTCCAGCACTCTTGAGGTATTGGATTTACCGGCATTGCCAGAATTTCTTGCCACATAACTGGAAGCGGCATCCCTTCGTTGTTCCGTTTCAAAACTTAAAAAATAAAACAGTTTACTTTTTTTTATAGCGCCACCCAGTGTAAAACCGGTTTGTAACTGGCTCAGGTCCGGTACTACTATTTTGTTTTTGTTTACTTTATTTCCGGTTAAAGATTCATTGCGATAAAACACATAAGCTGTGCCGGAGAATTTGTTGGTTCCCGATTTGGTCACCGTGTTTACTCCGGCTCCGGTAAACCCTGCCTGCGTAACATCATAGGGTGCCAGGTTTACTTGTATCTGGTCGATAGCATCCAATGATATAGGTTGTGCATTGGTTTGCCCGCCTGGGGTGGGGGCATCCAATCCAAAAGGATTATTAAATACGGCGCCATCCAAAGAAAAATTATTGTATTGACCATTACGACCACCAAAAGAAATACCATTATAGTTAGCGGATGCAGAAGGCGCCAGCCGGAGATAATCGTCTGCTGAACGGCTGATGGTTGGCAATTCTTTTAATAAGCGGTTATTGATATTGGTGGATGCACCGGTTCTTTTATTGTCAAAGATCCTGGCACCGCTGGCCGTTACCGTCACATCACTTAATTCTGTTGTTTTATCCTGCAGTGTAAAATCAATGGTGTTGTTCAACCCCAATTCCAGAAAAATATTTTCTGATACAGCCTGGTTATGAGCTACATGATCAACAGTTACCCGGTAAGGTCCGCCTACCCGTAAGTTGGGTACAGTAAACCGTCCATCCGACCTGGTGATCAGTACTTGTTTTATTCCGGCATCAGGAAATTCTACTGTAACTGTAGCGGACTCAAGTCCTGCACCTTTTGAATCTTTTATACTGCCACTAAGTGTTGCAGTTGTTACTTGTGCGGAAAGTGAATTATAGAGCAGGGTGAAAAGGATTCCAAAAAAAAGAATCCAAGATTGGTTTAAAATGGGCTTTTTCATGCGGTTGTTTTTTGGTAATTCTAATTTACGTATAATATGTAAACCATAAATAATTCCGGGACAACTAAAAAATTAAAACAGGAATTATAATAAATAAGTTACAAAAATCAACATCGGTGATCTGTAAATGGCAAGAGTTCGAATGAACGTGACAAGTAATTATTGGCTGGGACGGAAAATTTTCTTATTGGTCCAGTTTTCTTTTGCAGCGATAGCAATAGTCGTTTCCACTATTATCGAGAATAGAAATATTCCCATTCTCCCCGGACATGATACATTTAATAAAGATACAATGCTCTAATCCTAAGTTATGACCCAATTCGTGAAAAATCACAGTTCTTAATCTTCGTTGAAAAAGTTTTGTTTCGTTTGTTTTAAACAAATAGTCAGATACCACGGTACAATTTCCGGGATAATCTCCAAAACCGAAAACAGGGGAGACACTATTTCTCCAAGGCTTATTTATAATTTTATCTGAGGATTCTTTTTTAATGTAAATGTTTTTACTGGTAACACCTACAACTTCCATTATTTCATTATTCAATAATCCTGAAAGCATATTTAGTATAGAATCGGCCGAATAAAGTTCCGCGTTGGGTACTATCCGAAAAGCAAAGGGGATAGGTAAGGGTTTCAAAATAACCACATTCCTTTTAAAATAATTACTAAGTTCCTTACTGATAAACGTAAGCTGATACAAATCGTAATTGTCCAGGGGCTGAAGCGCAATGATTTTATTTTTATTTCTTTCCTGTAAAAAATTATCCTGGTATCTTGTACAGCCAGATACTACAAGTATCATTATTGCCGATATGAAAACACGGGTTATTTTCATTTAATTAAAGCTGCTGATCTAATTTACGATAATTTTTATTGAGACCAGGTTGGTTAAGTGAAAACGTATCTGAATTTCATCATTTAAGAATTATATCTTTCCCTGATTTGTTTATCTTCCCGCTTAAAATTATCTGCATGTATCGTAATACTCTTTTGATATTTATCTTTTTTTTGGTTGGCGTTTGTTTTGCCCAGGCTCAGGAAAAAAAGGATCCGGAAAAAGAAAAAGAAAAAAAATGGGATGTAAGTAATCCGGAGGGGCCGTATAAAGAAGTTTCTTTTACTGTTAATGAAGGCACATGGATGAATGTAGATGTATCCCCCGATGGGAAAGAAATTGTTTTTGATCTGCTGGGTGATATTTATATCATTCCGGTTACAGGTGGTGATGCAAAAATATTAAGAAGCGGTCATGCATTTGAAGTGCAGCCGCGTTTTAGTCCGGATGGAAAAAAAATTCTATTTACTTCCGATGCAGGAGGTGGCGATAATATCTGGGTGATGAACCGGGATGGAAGTAATGCGAAACAAATAACAAAGGAAACCTTCCGTTTGCTTAACAATGCAGCCTGGTCTCCTGATGGGGAATACATTATTGCGCGGAAACATTTTACCTCCACCCGTTCTTTGGGTGCAGGTGAAATGTGGATGTATCATATAAGCGGTGGTGGTGGTTTACAACTGACCGAAAGAAAAAATGATCAGCAGGATGTTAATGAACCGGTGATTTCACCCGATGGACGTTATGTTTATTTCAGTGAAGACATGTATCCCGGTGGATCTTTTCAATATAATAAGGATCCCAACAACCAGATATTTGTTATCAAACGCTTTGACAGGGAAAAAGGAATAACTGAAAAAGTAACCGGCGGTCCCGGTGGTGCGGTGCGGCCACAGATATCACATGATGGTAAATTACTTGTCGTTTATAAAAAGGGTAAGAACCAAAACAGTTCTCTACCTGCGCAATCTGGAAACAGGAGAAGAATGGCCGGTGTATGATCAGTTAAGTAAAGACCAGCAGGAAGCCTGGTCGATATTTGGATTATATACTGGTTATGCATGGACACCAGATGATAAACATATTGTGATATGGAGCAAAGGGAAAATATGGAAAATAGATGTGAATGCAGTAAACAAAGCGACCAGCATTCCCTTTACCTGCAATGTAAAGCAACGCATTTATGATGCGGTGCGTTTTCAGCAAAATATAAACGAGGATCAGTTTACAGCGAATGTGATCAGGCAGGCCGTTACTTCTCCCGATGGAAAATGGTTGCTGTTTAATGCCGTTGGTTATTTATGGAAAAAAGAATTACCTGCAGGTAAACCACAACGGATAACAAACAGTTCCGATGCCTCAAACCTTCAGGCGGGATTTGAATTTGAACCTGCTTTTTCACCCGATGGGAAATCCCTTGTCTATACTACATGGAATGATTCAACAGCAGGTGCCATTTATAAAGTGAATTTCCAGGGGACTGTAAAACCCGTAAAGATTTCAAAAACAAAAGCTATATATCGTCAGCCTTCTTTTTCTCCTGACGGAAAATGGATCGTATTCCGTAAAGAAGGTGGCAATGATGTATTGGGACCGGCCTATACAGCAAGACCGGGAATATATTTGATGGCTGCAGATGGAAGCAGAGAATCATTTGTAACTGAAAGAGGTGACATGCCCGTGTTTAATAAAACCGGCGACAGAATATATTATCAGTTGGGCGATGGAATGAACAGGCGGTTCGTAAGCAGTAAAACAGATGGAGAGGATGAACGTATTCATCTGAAAAGTACTTATGGCAGACAGTTTACTGTATCTCCGGATGAAAAATGGATCGCATTTATTGATCTGTTTGAAGTATATGTTGCTGCATTTCCAAAAACAGGTAAAACGATTGATATCGGAAGCGGCACAAAAGATTTCCCTGTTAAAGTAGTTTCCAGAGATGCCGGCATCAACCTGCACTGGTCGGGTGATAGCAAAACCTTGCATTATACCCTGGGCAACCAGTATTATAGCATCAACCTGGAAGACCGTTTTGAGTTTATTGCAAACAAACCTGATTCTTTATTTAAAGCCTCCGGAAAAGGGTATTGATATCGGATTATTAGTGAAAATGGATAAACCAAAAGGAATCATTGCATTTACGAATGCCCGCATCATTACAATGAAAGGGGAAGAAATAATTGAAAACGGAACTATCGTTGTTGAAGAAAATATTATAAAAGCAGTTGGCAGATCAGCTGAGATTACGATTCCCGCCGGTGCTTAACAAATTGATTGCAGTGGAAAAACAATCCTTCCCGGTTTTATAGATGCACATGCACATGGTGATCATTTTCGCACCGGTATAACTCCGCAAAAGCACTGGCCATATTATGCCAACCTGGCTTATGGTGTTACTACCATGCATGATCCGTCTGCAAACAGTGAAATGGTTTTTGCGCAAAGCGAATTGGTAAAGGCAGGTCTTCAAACCGGCCCCAGGGTGTTTTCAACCGGTACAATTTTGTATGGTGCGGATGGAAATTTTAAAGCAGTGATCAATTCAATCGATGATGCAAGAAGTGCGTTACGAAGAACAAAGGCATTCGGTGCATTTTCAGTAAAAAGTTATAACCAGCCCCGGCGGGAGCAAAGGCAGATGATCATACAGGCAGCAAGGGAACTGGAAATGGAAGTAGTGCCGGAAGGTGGTTCTTTCTTTTATCATAATATAAGTATGATACTCGACGGGCATACAACCATTGAACACAATATGCCGGTAGCTCCATTGTTCAACGATGTAATACAGTTATGGAAAAATTCTGCAACTGCATATACGCCTACATTGATTGTAAGCTATGCAGGAGTGAGCGGTGAATATTACTGGTACCAGCATAGCAATGTTTGGGAAAAAGAAAGATTGCTGCGTTTTACCCCACGGTCAGTTATTGATACACGAAGCCGTCATCGTACTATGCTACCAGAAGAAGAATATGAAAACGGTCATATCCTGGTATCAAAAACATTAAAAAAACTGATGGATGAAGGTGTGAAGGTAAATATGGGAGCACATGGTCAATTGCAGGGATTAGGCGTGCATTGGGAAATCTGGATGATGCAACAGGGTGGTATGACCAATCACCAGGCATTACAAACGGCAACCATCAATCCTGCTTTCAGCTTAGGCTTTGACAAATGGATTGGTTCGTTGGAAGCAGGCAAGCTGGCCGACATGCTGGTATTGGATAAAAATCCGCTGGAGAATATCCGTAATACGAAAGCATAAAGTATACAATGGTAAACGGAAGAATATATGATGCAGAGACGATGAACGAAACAGGTAACTACAATAAGCTGAGAACAAAATTTTATTGGGAGCTAAATAAGAATGTGGATCTTTTCCCATGGCATAATGAAACAAATGAGGAAAGCTGTTTATGCGGTAAGCACTAAAAGAGCCAGATCAAAAGAAAGAAGGGTATCAGATAAGATTATTATTTAACACTCCGTTCACTGCCTATTTTTTTGCTGATAGCATTTGCCAGTGCAAAAATCCATAATCCAAGTATAAGAATTGTTAACATCGTTTTTCTGTTTTATTATGACAGGGAAGAACTCCAGGCCAGTTTATACGATCCGCTTTTTCCTTTAATACAAGTAAATAAAAACCGGGTAATAAAAGGCATGTTAAATTGCTCATTGTTTTCTTCTATAGCCGCTGTACCGCTTACGTACGTTTCTGTTGAAGATGTTTCAATAGCTTCGGAATCATGCGGAACAATTGCCTTACCGTAACCGATATCATAATGGCGGTAAGCCAGCTTTTCAACCAGCTCTTCCAGGAAAACGGGTTGATCAAAATGAGTGCTTATATGTAAATCTTTTTTCATAATTCTCAGTTTAAAAATTTTCTATTCCTGATTATTAGACGTAATTCTAAAAGATTCGGTTACAAAAAGAATGTGAAAATTCTAAAAACATCTGTGTCAGCTACTTTATGACAGAGACAAACTCCACTCAACTTTACAAATGCCAGAACTTCCTTTTATACAGGTAATAAAAAATTGGGTGTTCACGGGAAGTATGATTCTGTCAATTGATCCGCGGTCCTGCGGTGTTGAAATAATATCCAAACGACCATATACAGGCATATCCGTAGAGGCCCATGAAATAGTAGAAAACGCAGGTGAAAAGGATTCATCAGAATTTTCTATTTCAGTGGGGGATAAATTTCTGTTTACAAAATCAATTAAAACGCCTTCTGCAAAAATAACTTTGCTTTCTACTGAGGTTATTGCTAATGCTGTTTTCATCTTTACTTTTTTTAAACGTTCGGGTTAAATTTCCCCATGCTATAGAAGCCAAACGGAATGCCAGAAAAGAAAAATAAACTACAAAATGATGAAAGCTTGATAGTAAAGCGTTAAGCAGTTCGGTAAGGTGATCAACAATTATATTATTGGGGTAAAAAATCCCAATATTTTGTGAGCAAATGCAAGAGATTGGGAAAATCCGTGAGTTAAACCAGGCAGTATGAATGATGAATCTGTCAAAAAAGAAATAGGGATAGATGTACCTATAAAGAAAATAATGATCGTTTATTTCACCTCTGTGACGAGAAATAAATACATGGTAAATTAAATGTCCGCGGTATTACAATAATCAGGTAAAAAGTATTAGTCAATGCAAAAAATAGAGAAAGATGAAATCTTATTTCACAAACTCAAAATTATCTCCGTCAAATAAACCCTTATCACTCAATTTCAGATGGGGTATTACCAATAATGCCATAAAAGATAATGTCATGAAGGGTGAACCAAGGGTTGAACCAGCTTCCCTGGCTGCTTTATCTATTAAAGAATATTGTCTGGCAACCTGGTATCCATCCTCTATACTCATGAGCCCCGCAACAGGTAAGGGTACAATGAGCTCCAGATTATTTTTTATACAACTAATGCCTCCCCGGTGTTCAATGATCATATTGACGGCTTTACAAATACTTTCATCATCTACACCAACAGCAACAATATTATGGCTGTCATGTGCCACAGAAGAAGCCAGTGCACCCTGCTTCAATCCAAAATTTTTAATAAAGGCTTTGGCTACAGGTGCATCCTGATAACGATTTACCACAACGATTTTTAAGATATCCCTTTCCTCATCGCTAACTATTTTACCATCCTCAATTTTCGGATCAAACAAAAGTTTATTAGTGATCAATTGCCCATCCAGTGCCTCAATTACAGGTATTTGCTTTTCGCCATTCCATAATAGTTCAAAATCTTCAGGGGATCTTTTGTTGCATGAAAAATTATTAATGATGCCCGGCTCAGCCCTTTTAATTCTGGTTTTTCCATTTTCAGCTACCAATTCTCCATTGATAAAAGTTTTGATTACTTCAAATTTTTCCAGGTCCTTAACGATTATAAAATCTGCTTCATCTCCTTGTTTCAATAACCCAATGTCTAATCTGTAATGATGTACCGGATTAACGCAGGCTGCCTGTAATATTTTAAAAAGATCAATGCCCTTTGCCACTGCCCTTGCACAAAGTTGATTGATATGGCCAAGCACCAGGCTATCCGGATGTTTATCATCACTGCAAAACATCATTTGATTGGGATAATCATTTAGCAAATCAATCAATGCATCAAAATTTTTTGCTGCACTTCCTTCACGGATGATGATCTTCATCCCATTCTGTAATTTGTCCAGTGCTTCTTCTTTTGTAAAACATTCATGATCGGTGGAAATTACAACCTCCCTGCCCTCCAAAGGAGGGTTCTCTTTCCTGGCATTTTTGAAAGTCGTTTGAGAAAGCTTCTTAACTATTTTGCTTAATACAATTTCTGCGTTTTTTTCTATTTCTTCATTTGTAAAACGGATAACGTCAAATCCCAATTTGTTAAGTTCAAATGTCCTTTCAGCATCGCTGATTTTATTTTCCGGAATTTGATGTATTAATCCATCTACTTCAATGATCAACCTTTTGTTCAGGCAAACGAAGTCGGCGATATAAGAGCCAATAATATGTTGCCTTCTGAATTTATAACCATCTAATTGTCTTCCACGCAACAAATGCCACATTATATTTTCAGCATGAGTAGGATTTTCTCTATGATGCTTTACAAATTTTTTAAGTAAACCATAAACTGATGGTTCTGCCGTTTGATAATGATAATGTACATGACAGAACTATTAGGAGTCTAAAGTCCCCCCCTGAGGGGGATTTAGGGGGGCGAATATATATTTTTTTGCATCCTCACCTCTCAGACCCGGTGCATGACCATCAACAGGTTTTCCTAAACGATGCGCTGCAGCAATTTTCTTCATCACTTCTTCATCTTCATTCAGTACTCCCGGGAAAGTTCATCATTTCACTCAGGTACCTGATTTCATCCCGCTGCAATAAATTTTCTACAGCTTTTGAATCCAATGCTGCGCCGGCTGTTTCAAAGACGGTAGCCGGTACACAACTGGGAGCGCCGAAATTGAATTTAAAAGGAACCGTCTTTCCGTTTTCAATCATAAATTCCACACCTTCTATACCGCATACATTGGCTATTTCATGCGGATCGCTTACCGTGCCAATGGTGCCATGAACCACCGCCAGTCTGGCAAATTCGGAGGGTACCAGCATGGAACTTTCAATATGAACATGACTGTCGATAAAACCGGGAAGGATAAAGCCGGAACAGGTTGATCAGGATCAGTAATCGCATCGGTTCAATAGAAACAATCTTTCCGTTTTCAACCTGCAGGGTAGCCGGATAGATTTTTTGCTTTGAACATCAACGAAATTGCCGGAAATAGAAAAGGATGGCCATAGATATATTTTCTGGAATTAAAGATAAAAGAACCTGGCTAAAGCTTTTTTCTGATATTAATTACGGGACTTCGCAACGGAATTTCAACAGCGTGCAACCAGGAAAAATTAATAAACAACGAAATTGTTATTGCATTCTTATAACCTGTCTGGGAAACGAATAAGAAAAGTGCAATTTATGCGGCTGGCAAAATAATCTTTCTCGTTCTTTCTTTCATCACGGCAATCGCTTCTTCCTGGCTGCTGAACATATTGTTGATGTTGACAATATTGTCGGCCAGTTTATCATATCGCTTTGGTCATCAGCCAGACAAAGATGTGCAGGTAATGAATGCCATCAAATACCAAGTATTTTTTGTTCGGCAAATTTGTCTTTAATCTTCATGAATTCTACGGGGATCTCAGTGTAATGAAGGGCGGGGCGAAGATGGTGTACGGCATGGTAACCGTCGTTCCAGCACATTTGATTGTATTTGGTATTAATGCAATTGATAGCGTTTTCTTCGGGATCATTGGGATCTACAAAGGCATGCTGCGCCCAGTTGCCCAGCATCATTACCACCCGCGCAAATACAAAAGGAATAATAAAAATCCAGTAAGGTGGCCTAAAAGTTGACAAAACACATGGCAATACAAAATAAGATAAAACGACATTTCGCCATAAGTTAGTCGCAGGTAAAACTTCTTTCTTTTTTTGGTAAACAAATACATGAATGTATCACGGAATCCCAGCAAAAGGAAGCGGGTAACATAGCTGACGAATCCACGAACGCTATCCCGGCGGTAGGGAAGGGTGCTGCTGGCATCGTCCTGCATATTATTTTCCACATGGTGCATACCCATATGATGAACAAAATAGGTTTCCGGCGTATGGCCAAACAAAGGACAGACCCCCCAGATGATCCAATGGTAAATCCAGGTATATTCTTTTTTAAACAATTTGCGATGGCTGATGCAATGCAGCATCAAACCAAACCGGCCTTTAAAATACATTTGGGATACGTAGAAATAGGGAATATAAATCAGCCACCAATACCAGCCTTCAAGCAAAGGAGTATACAAAAGAATAGCTACCGGTATTACCAGTATGTGAATGGCAGTCAGCAAATAAATAAAAGGAAGGTCACGGGGATCATTAATATAACGAAGCCAGAATTTATCGTACCCGTTATATTTTTCTTTTGGAGTATAAACGGGGTCAGTAATAGTGGTCAGGGCCTTCATGAATATGTATTACTAAAGAATTAAATGGTTAGTGTAGTTAAGCTTAATTTTTACAGGGATAACTGATCAGAAATAATCAGTAAAACTACGGCTTTCCTTTAACTCGGTCCGGTTTATTTAGGATCAATTAGTAAAGAAACGAATAGAAGTTGCGTTTGGTACCCGATCGTGTTTTAATCTATCAGGTAGTAAATAAATAATAATCTCTACGCACAAATATTTTTTCTATTCAAAAGAAGAATTTACCAAGCTGGCCATATAATCTGGTGGGAGAGGTTCATTTTTTTTCAAATTGAAAATTTATGGAAGGACATTCTTAAGAAAAGTGATTGCTTTTTTATAAAATACCCACCATGAAATTTTTTCTGCCTGCTTTACATGGTATCCTGGCATTGAGTAATTGAGTAATTGTACCATTGTGCGATATTGAGCTTCGATGTACTTTGGCTGTTTTAAATACCACCTCTATGAAATTTTTTTTAATCCTTACTCTTTTCGTTATTTCCCAAACCTTATCTGCCCAGGATTTTCCGGGCTATAGAACCGGCAACTACACCGGGGTAAATGGCGTCTTTTTTAATCCTGCTAATATTGCAGACAGCCGCTATCGCTGGGATGTCAATTTATTTTCATTAAATACCAGCATAGGCAATAACCAGGCTTCCTTTAAATTAAAAACAATTGGCGATACTTTTAAAGGTGATTCGATTGCCAACCAATTTATCGGGCAAAACGCAGGTGCCAGCAGTGGAACTGTCAACGCTACCATCCTGGGACCTTCATTTATGTTTAATACAGATAAGAAGTCTGCTATTGCTTTTACAAGCAGGGCCAGGGTAATGATGAATGCGACTGACATCGACGGGAAACTGGCGGGTAAAATTATGGATGACTTTTCTGAAAATGATCCGGGGCTCCCTTATTCTATCAATTCTGATAAAAATATGCGGGTAAGTTTAAATACCTGGACAGAATTTGGATTAAGCTATGCAAGAGTAATAAAGGATGAAGGCAAACATTTCCTGAAAGGAGGCATCACACTAAAATACCTGGCCGGAGTAGCCAATGGGTACATGAACATTGCCAACTTAAAAGCCACTATTAACCAGGACCCGCTTGACTTTGACGCCTACCTTAATAATTCCTCCGGCCGTTTGGAATTAGGAATAGGTGGTGTTAACCTGACCGATTTTGATGCATCCAAACTTACTTCCTTTCAAAGCACAGGTTTCGGATCGGATATCGGATTTGTTTATGAATTCAGGCCGGATCATGAAAAATACAAACTGGATAATAATGACTGGCGCAGAAATTTGAATAAATATAAATTCAAAGTAGGTATGGCATTGTTGGATATCGGCTCAATAAAATATGACCGGGACATGCAACGCAGCGGTGCCTATGATATCCATATCACCGGGGCGGAAAAATTATACCTGTCTCAATTATCCGAAGTGGCAGCCGACAGTTTAAAATCTTTTTTTGATAATAATTCCCAATACTTCACAGCGGCAACAGGCGGCAACAATAAAAATTACCAGGTGGGTTTGCCGGCTACATTACATATCGATGCAGATTATCATTTTCACCATGGCTTTTATGTTAATCTTTCAGGACAGCTTAGCCTGGTAAACACAAAAAACAAACCGTACAATAGCCAGTACTATTCATCTTTTTCATTAGTTCCCAGGTATGAAGGCCGGGCTTTCGGAATCTATTTACCTGTCAGTTATAATAAGCTCACGAATTTGAATGCGGGAATATCTTTGCGTGCCGGACCGTTATTTATTGGCTCCGGCAGCATTTTAACCGCAATAATTGGCCAATCGAAACAAGCTGACGCGTATATGGGTTTGCAATTTGGAGGTCTTCAAAAGGATAAAGAAAAAAAGGAAAATAAAAAAAATAGGAAAGCTGAAAAAAAAGCTGCAAAGGAAAATAAGAAAATGTAATTGGAACATCATAGCCGGTAAATAGAAAACTTATTACTTGTAAAAAATAAAAAGATTGTGGTGATAAATTGGCTGGCTCCTTATCGGGCTGGCCTGTATAGCATAAATACAGATGTATAGAGGTGCCTTGAAGACCATTATATACTAGGTCTGAATTTATAGATATAAATGAAGAAGGTGCAAACGGTTATAAAGGAAACCGAGAAGTATAAACCTTCATGTGCAAACTTCTGGTATAAAATCAAGCAACAAAACTTTTGGTAATACTGTTATATTGCGACACCCGGAAAAACTATAAGGTAAAACTCGTTGTCGGGACCGCCGGTTAATTAGCCTATATTAAGCCAACTATCCGACTGGGCATGACGGAAGCAGATATAAATGGCTAACCCGCAGAATTTGTCATGCCCACCATTTTGGTACGGCTATCGATTGACAATGACAGGATGTTTACTAAGTAAACTCTTTTAAAATCATTTTTGAAAGTACATTCTTAAAAGGGGTTCTAATCAATAAGATTGTTCTTTACGGCAAAGAAAACAAGTCCTGCAGTATTCTTACTGCCAAAACGTTCCATCAACCGGTCTTTGATAGCTTCAACGGTACGTGGGCTGATCTCCATTTTCTGCGCTATTTCCTGAGCGGTAAATTCCATACAGATAAATCGAAGTACATCTCTTTCCTTATCGCTAAGCGTAACTTCGTTATTAAGAGAGGGAACCACTTTTTGGCGGGAATGTGATTTTTTCAAGAAGAATGCGGTTCACAAAATTGTTGAGGTAATATCCTTTTTCAAATACTTCCATGATTGCTCGTCGTATTTCCTGTGGATCTGCATTTTTCAGCATGTATCCATTTGCGCCGTTTTCCATCAGGTGATAAACAAAGCGTTCATCTTCGTACATACTAAGCACAAGTACTTTGATGGCAGGATATTGTTTGCTGATGATCTTTGTAGCTTCAATACCATCTTTGCCGGGCATACGCAGATCCATAAGCACTACATCAGGTTCTGATTGGGCGATGCCGCTAAGTAGTTCGTCCCCATTCTCGGCTTCCTGTACAAATTTGATGTTGGTAAAAGGCCGCAGTGAAAGAATAACCCCTTTCCGGAAAATTTTATGATCATCAGCAATAGCTACCTTTATGATTCCCATAGTTTCAGATAAATAGTGAAATTAGCAAATTCCCAGCAAACCATGGTTCGCAAGCTGGACTGAATCTGTAACGGTATTGCATTATAGTTTCATGGATCATCTTTCGGCAACTCAATTGTTACTTTATAATAAGTCTGTGAAATATCCTTTTCAAAATAAATACTACCCTGTACTACTCTGCAGACGGCTACTAATATTTTTTAGTCCCAGGCCGATATTACTCTTATTTAATTTATCAAAATCGGTCTGAATAATACCCCGGCCATCATGGTGAATACGAAGATAAAATTTATCACCATGGACATTTTGTGTAAGATGAATAAAGCTTGAACTACTATGTTTCAATATATTATTGATCAATTCCTGTACGATACGGAAAATGATCAATTCCTTTTCTGGTCTTTAGCCTGTCTTTATAATCATGAAACCGGCTGCTGGCATTCATGGTGCCAGAACCACTGATCTTTTGAAATACATCATTAATGGCAGATTCCAAACCAAAATTTTTCAGGGTAGGAGGCATCAGGCTGTGGCTGATATTACGTGACTAAGTTGGATGGTATCATCAATGATCTGCCGGGCCTGGAAAATGGCTTGCAACTGGGTAGCCTTATCCTGGTTAACCAGATTTTCATTCAGGTATAAGCCGTGCCGTAGCCAGCAGAGGACCGGCATCATCATGCAAGATCGGCTGCCAGACGCTGGCGTTCCTCTTCCTGTAAGCGAATAGATGCATCTAGCAAGATCTTTTGCTGATCTTCTTCCATTTTTTGCAGGGTTCGTTGGTACCGGGATACCTTCCGCTGGTGAAAAATGATAAACAAAACTAAACCCACTGTTAAAACAAGCATACCCATTGTGCCGATAAACAGCACAGAGGATACTCCGGATGATGGGTTAGTGGCTTGTAAGAAAAACATATGTGTAGTGGTGGGAAACAATTTAATTTATATCAAGGTCTAAGTATGGAACAGATTTATGCAGAGATTTTTCTTTTCGAGGAGTTGCGAACATAAACAATTATAGAAATACAAAAAAATAGATTCTTTAAAATATCCGCGATATAGGTCAAATACCAATATCTGTCAACCTGGTTCCTGTCAATATGGTTTACAAGAATATTGAAAAAAAATGACCCGCCAAGATAAATTAGCATTCCAATAGACATCCAAAAACAAGGATGATTGTAAATATATTCATTACTTGTGGTTTGGAAATTCTGAAAAAAGAATCCTGATATATATAAAAATATTAAAATGGTTTCTATTCCGATTGGAATAGAATCTAACATAGGAACAGAATTGTACATTTTGAGAAATAGTCAACTAGCTGGTAGGCGATAAACAGTAATGAAAAAAAAACAATAAGAACCCTGAATTTTTTATTAAAAATATTGACCCACAGGAAAGCTGTAAAAAAAATATATTCAAAAAAAGTATAAAAGGTCTGATAGAGATTTAAGTACCGGCTGGGAATGAAACTATAGATATAAGTAAATAAAAGAATAAAGAAAAAAATGCCATATAAAGCGATTAATAACTCGTTCGCTCTTTTACTTCTGGAATAAATGAAGAAAATGGGTAGAAGTAGGTAGGAATAGGTTAGTATATGTAAAAAAAGTTTTTCTATTAGTTGGATTTTAACCAAAAATAGAAAAACTTTTCAGAAAATAAAACTTTCAATGAATTACTCAGCTCCTTCCCAAATAAAAACCTGAAGGTCCTCAGGTCTTATCAGGATACGCGAAACTTTCAGTGCCTTTTTCATAACAGTAACGTTTTTGTTGTTCTTGAATCGATTCTAAGTGTAAAAATTGAAATTGTAAGGAGGGAATTCTACAGGGGTGAGATTGAGTACAAACCCTTAAATACTATGGAATGAAGTATAGAAGAGACTTACGGGGTATTTACGTAGTTAAAATACTTTTTAATAATGGGTATTTTAACTATCGTAAATTAGTAATTTTACTATTGTAGTATTAGTAATTTATCGAAGAAAATGTACCAAATGAGAAATATAAGGAAAATAGTCCGGCTGTACCGATTTTATCCGCGCCGTCTGTGAAAGAAAATTAAAAAGAGAAGTTGATTGACTTTGGATTTCGCTGTGGTTTTCAATGGATATTTGGAAATCTTATTCTGGACGGTTTTCCGTTTGCTTGGATATTGGATAATGCTAATCTTCGTCAATCAACTTGAGACAAAGATAAATACCAGGAATGAGGGTCACAAGAGCAATATTGCCGTATTTTCAAACATAGAAATTTACTGTGCAATCCGTAGATCTCCCAATAAATTAAGAAGATATATTACGGGGAAAAAAGTATAGTTTGCAAAAAAAATATATAATCTTGTTTTAGTAAGTTAAAGAATGAATATTCAAAATTTTGACTGTGGCAGAAATAAGAAATACAAAAAAAACTACATTTGGCATCGGATTAATACTACCCCTTATCTGAATAATTAAACCAAAATTATAAATGTCTAGCCAGGAGATAAAAATAGCGATTGCAGATGATCATAAGATATTCCGGGACGGTATCCGGATGGCCCTTAAAGACAGGGAATACCTGAAAATACTTTGGGAAGCGGAAGATGGTAAGGACCTGATGCATAAATTACAACTCAAAGTTCCTGATGTCATATTAATGGATATCCGCATGCCGGAAGTGGATGGAATCAATGCAATTAGCCTGATTCGCAAAGAATATGAAGAATTAAAGATCATAGTTTTAACAATGTATGATGATCAGGAAATGATCACCAAAATGATGGAAATGGGGGCTAATGCCTACCTTACTAAAACTACTGATCCGGATGAAATTTATCAGGCCATACTTGACCTGCATGAACGATGATTTTTATTTTAATGAACTTGTTAATAAAGCTGTACTTCTAAAATTGCAGCATAAAAAAACAGTCAGACAGTTTTATCCTAATCCGGTAAAACTTTCTGAAAAAGAAATACGCATATTAAAATTAATAGCGGAGGATAAAACTACCGAAGAAATCTCCAAAGAGGTTTTTCTAAGTCCACGAACCATTGAGACTATCCGGCAAAATATGAAACAAAAAGTGGGAGCCAAAACGATTGCCGGTCTTGTCATGTATGCCATGAGAAATAAATTGCTGGAATAAACCTCTCCATCCTAATTATCTCCCTGGATTTGTAGCTGAAAAAATTCCTAATTTAACAATGAGTTACTTTATTCTTTATGGATAATATCAATAATAGTTACTTTGACGGCTATTACAAAGAAATTTGGCGCAATCTTATACCTGCTGAGTTGACTATTAAGGAAACTGATTTTTTACTTTCTTATTTCAATCTTCAATCCGGGAACAAAGTACTTGATTTGATGTGCGGATATGGGCGGCATGCACTTGCCATGGCAAGAAAAGGGGTAATTGTAACAGCAGTAGATAATCTGGATGCCTACATTAACGAAATAAATGAACTAGCTGAAAAAAATTGCCTTCCTGTAGAGGCTCTGAAGGCTGATATATTAAAATTTGAAGCAGAGGGTATTTTTGACCTAGTACTTTGTATGGGAAATAGCTTGTGCTTCTTTGATCGCGAAGACACTAAAAGAATATTGAAAATGGTTTACAATCATTTGAACCCTGGGGGTCATTTTTTTATTAATACATGGATGATTGCTGAAATAATATTTAATAATTTCCAAGGTAAATCCTGGACCCAGGTTGGAGATCTAAAATTTATTACTGAAAGTAAATATCTATTGCATCCTTCCCGAATAGAAACCGAGCACATGATACTGGCTCCGGGTAATAAAACAGAATTAAAAAAAGCAGTTGATTATATTTTTTCAATTGCTGAAATGGAACAAATACTGACAGAGTCAGGTTTTGTTATGAATGAAATCTATAGTATTCCCGGAAAAAAGAAATTCACACTGGGAGATCCCCGAGCATATATAGTAGCAGAAAAACAATAATCTGTTTTATTTATTCACTATTATCTCTACGACACTTTATATTGAATCTAAAAAAAAGACCCCTCCTTTCGAAGGGGCTCTGAACGTTACTGTTATGAAAGAAAAATTTATTATTAGGCTTTCAAAATAGGAGAAGGTCTAATGGTATTGGTTTAAATTGATAGTTTTTCATAAAGGAACGGATCAATAAAAACAGGTTTACTTAAATGCAAATAGAAAGCTGATTGTAAGGCAAATATTCGTTGGTTTTTCAAAGGATTGGTAATAATTTTCTGGACGGTTTGGACATTGGACGATACAGGATATAACGATTCATCCATTTCAATCAACTTTCTGACACAAAAATATATGCACACCCCATTGTGGACAAGAGCACAACTGCCCTATTTAAACCATTCAGTATTTACGTAACAGTATCGTATATTATCTAAAGGCTGATTTAGTATATTTTCGGGACATTTCAGTAAAATACCATTTTAGCCCAACTGGTACTTTCCGCAAAAATTAAATCAAGTACTTATACTATGGTATATATTGCAGGAATTTTCCATCTTGCATCAATAGAACAAATACCCAAACCCTATAGTTTTACAAATACAATAATCCATGAAAAACCCCGAATCTAACTCAATGATTAAAGTCGCTATTGCTGATGACCATGCACTATTCCGCACTGGTGTAAAAACTTCTCTTTCCAGCCGAAAAGACATACAAATGGTGGCCGAGGCCGAAAACGGAATGCAATTACTGAACTTATTACGTCATATTCAACCCGATGTCGTTCTGCTTGATATCCAGATGCCAATTATGGATGGATTGACTACACTTCCTGAGATCAAAAAACTGTATCCCAGGAGTGAAAGTTATAATGCTGTCCATGCACAATGATCATTCTGTAATTTCAAGAATGATGGAAATTGGCGCCAATTCGTACCTGACCAAAGAATCAGGATCAGAAATGATCTACGATGCTATACGTGCGGTATACGAACAGGACTTCTTTTTTAATGATCTGACCAATAAAGCGTTGCTTAGTGGTTTGCGCACCAAGCGTACTGCAGAATCCTCCATGCCTCAGGACGTTCAGTTGACAGATAAAGAGATAACAATTTTGAAATTAATGTGCGATGAAAAAAGCACAAAAGAAATTGCAGATATAGTTGACCTTAGCCCCCGCACTGTAGAAGCAATCCGTGATAAACTGAAGACAAAAACTGGCACCAAGTCTATGGCAGGGCTTGTAATGTATGCAGTAAAAGCCGGATTGGTAGAGCAAGCATAAAAAACTTCTTTCTAATTGCTTATATCGGTCATCTCGTTTAAAGCGGGATGGCCTTTTTATTTTATTTTCATTGTATGAACATGATCAACGTGAACGGCAAAATATGTTCCTCCGATAAACCCGTATTGATGGTTGATAATAAAAGTTATCGATATGGTGATGGGTTCTTTGAAACGTTGAAAGTAAAAAACAGCAAAATTTTATTGGAGGATTTTCATTTTGAGAGATTTTATTCCAGTGTGGAGTTAATGGGATTTACCATTCCCGCTTTCTTTAATACTGAAAAATTAATACAACATATTAAATTGCTTTTACATCAGAACAAATGTGATTCATGGGCTCGTGTGAGACTTTCTGTATTTAGAGGTAATGGCGGTTTAAACGAGGGTAAGAATGAATTTGAATACGTGATTGAATGCTGGCCCCTTACTCAGTCGTTAAATGTTCTGAACAGTAATGGGTTGGAATTGGATATTTATCCTCATGTGAGAAAAAGTTGTGACAAATTTTCCAATTTGAAATCTGCCAATTATTTACCCTACGTAATGGCCGCCCTATACGCAAAAAAAAATAAGTTGAATGAATGCCTGGTCTTAAACGCACATGAGCGAATAGCAGATTCAACTATTTCAAATGTCTTTATTGTTACAGGTAAAAAATTAATGACTCCATCTCTGGATGAAGGTTGTGTAAACGGTGTAATGAGAAAATGGCTGATAAATCGATACCAGGTAAAAGAAGGAAAATTAAAAATGGAGGACTTGCTTTCAGCAAATGAGATATTTCTTACCAATGTTATTTATGGAATAAGATGGGTGAAACAATTCCGGCATAAACAGTACGGAAATCTTATGTCAGCTAACATTCATCAGGAATTATTGGAAACAATCTGGCGATGACTATGTTATGTAGATTATGAAACCAATAATCAATATTTTTTGGTTCCGTCGTGATCTTTGCCTTCATGATAATGCCGGTTTATACTATGCACTTAAAGATAAAAATCCCGTAGTGCCATTATTTATCTTTGATACGAATATTTTGGACGAATTGGAGGATAAATTTGATCGCCGGGTTCAGTTTATTCACCAGGCCCTGGAAGAAATACAATCCAGTTTGATAAAAATGGGTTCATCGATGGAAATTAAATATGGGAATCCATTGGATGTATTTAAAGAGTTGATTGAGGAATACAATATTCAAAAGGTTTTTACTAACAACGACTATGAACCTTATGCAACCGAACGAGATTGCTATGTCGAAAAATTACTAAAAACTTCCGGCACAAGTTTTCACAGTTTTAAGAACCAGGTGATTTTTGAAAAGGGAGAAGTCATGAAGGATGACGGTAGTCCGTACACGATTTTTACACCCTACGCCAGAAGGTGGAAAATTATAGTTAATGATTTTTTTCTCAAAAGTTATCCAACTAAAAATTATTTCAGGAAGTTTTTAAAGCGGGAAGAAAAAAAAATTCCTCAATTGGAATCTATTGGATTTATGCCCGCAACAATATTCTTTCCATCCAAACAATGGGACATTGAAAAGATCAGAAATTATAAAGAAAAAAGAGATTTTCCCTCACTTGAAGGAACTACCGGATTAAGTATGCACTTACGATTTGGAACTATCAGTATCAGAGAGCTTGCAAGAAAAGCAGGACCGTTGAGTGAAACTTTTTTGAATGAATTGATATGGAGGGATTTTTATCAGATGATACTCTGGCATTTCCCCCATGTCGTACACCGGTCCTTTAAAACTGCTTATGATAATATTAATTGGAGAAATAATGAGAAAGAGTTTTCTGCATGGTGTGCAGGACAGACAGGATATCCAATTGTAGATGCAGGAATGCGTGAATTAAACGAAACGGGATTTATGCACAACCGCGTTCGAATGATTGTCGCTTCTTTTTTGACCAAGAATTTATTAATTGACTGGCGTTGGGGCGAAGCTTATTTTGCAAAAAAGCTTTTGGATTATGATTTGGCAGCAAACAATGGAGGATGGCAATGGGCCGCCGGGAGTGGTTGCGATGCGGCGCCTTATTTCAGGATATTTAATCCCTATCTCCAAACAAAAAAGTTTGATCCTGAATTAAAATATATCAAAAACTGGGTCCCGGAATTTAATGAACCTTATTATCCATCACCTATTGTTGAACATGAACTGGCCAGAAAACGTTGCCTGAATACTTACAAGGATGCATTAAAGAAATAATGAAGTTTCATTTTCATCATTCTCCAGGTTATTAATCTTATTATAAATGTCGGATAATTTATTTACCGCGTCTTTTCCTGTATTACCTAAATTGGAGGTATAATTATTTACATATAATTCTATATGTTTCCTTATTATAAGTTCATCCATTTCTTGTGAGTGCTTTACTACATAATCGTCAATAATAGGATAATTTGAAAAGGCATAAGCAACACTTTTCTTTAGTAGTTCATTTATTTTCAAAGCCATTGATCTTTTTATAGACTGGCTGATTCCTATACCGCCTAATGGAACTGGCATATTCGTTTTTTCTTCCCAATATTGTCCCAGGTCCAATACTTTTTGTAATCCCTTTTGTTCATATGTAAAACGATTTTCATGAATGATAACTCCAAAATCTGTTTTGCCGGTTAATACAGCATTTTCAATTTCTGAGAATACCATGGGTAATTTATTATTTGCTTCAGGATGGGCAAAGCTAAGCAGCAGGTTAGCAGTAGTATTTAACCCGGGTACAGCAATAAGCTGATCCGTTATTTTTCGATTTAGTTCATATGCACCGAACCTGGATAATAAAATGGGGCCTACTCCTTTACCAAGAGCGCTGCCTGCATGTAATAAAACATAGTTATCCCTCGATTGAAAATAAGCCGGAAAACTGAGCTTTGTAATATCTAATTTTCCCTGCATTGCCCATTGGTTGAGCGTTTCTACATCTTCCAGAATCGGTTCAAACTCCAATCCCTCAGTCTCAATTTTATGATTCACCAATGCATCAAAAATAAAAGTATCATTTGGGCAGGGTGAAAAGCCGAGTGAAAGTTTCAATTTAAAATATTTAGTTTTTAAATGCTTTTCAATATTTTGATCAATTCTTTATTCAGGTTATTGATGGATTTTTTTATTTCCCAATTATTTTTATTTCTTTCCCCGATATAGTTGGATATACTACGAATTTGTAAAAATTTCATTTTTTCCATCAGGCATATATAATGCAGGGCAGCACCTTCCAGCGATTCAATTACCGGGTCAAAAGTATCTTTATAAAATTGTATTTTATCTTGAGAAGTAGTGATTTCATTCGTGGTGATTCCTTTCACTTTTTTTAGCTTTATTTTTTTCAGAACATCATTCTTGTTTATGAGCCATCCTCCTGTAAATGGGAATTGATTTTCTTTAATCAATCCCAGGTCAAAAAGAGTGATCCATTTACCTGCTTCTGTTACTACCTGGTCGCCAATAAGCTCTTGCTTTATGGCAACAACAGAACCTAACGGGAATTGTTTTTTAAAAGAACCTCCCAGACCTGCCTGTATTACTATGCCCGGTTTTTTATAATGTATTTGTTTTGTTATAGAATAAGTACACGCCGCCAGGCCTATGCCTGTTATCAGGACATCCACATCCAGCGAATCTATTAATTGATTTTTAGAGCTACGGTAAAATTCCAAAAATGGCGAAATTTCTGCAGCGGTTGCAGCAACTAACAAACAATGCATAATATTAAAGTGTTACCAGTCTCGTACCGGATGTCAAAGTTATCAATAATAGAATGAGAAAGATATATAGAACTTCACACAGCCCTCTATATTTCTTTTTACAATTCTTTTTAATTTCCCGGAATAGGTATTAGCTCCTTATTAGCATAATCCCGGCTATATGCAGTTCCATTATTGGTCATGTTAAAGTGTATTTGTGAAAAATTTGTAAATCCGGCAAGTTTATATATTGTGCATTGTGGATTTTTCCGGATGTGATGGTTAACTGGATACTTTTTCAGATCGAATTTAAAAGGGAACATATTGTTTTTGATCATAAAGAATTTTCTATGATAATATTATTTCAGCTCATGTTAGTTCAAATTATTGCGGTTTGAATTTCAACTCTGGCTGCCATTTTCTCTTACCTTTGCGCCTGCCTGCCTGATGGCTGGTTTCATCTTTTCCCCGCCCGATGCTGGAGGAAAATAATAAGTGAAGCATGGTTTACTTAACAAGAAACGAACATTTCAACGCCGCACATAAGCTATATAATCCCGCTTGGAACTACCAAAAAAATGAAGAAGTGTTTGGTAAATGCGCTAACGAAAACTGGCACGGTCACAATTATGATTTGCAGGTTACTGTCAAAGGCCTCCCGGACCCTGATACAGGATTTGTGTTTGATGTAAAAAAATTAAGTGACATAATCAAGATTCATGTGGTTGAAAAGTGCGATCATAGGAATTTGAACGTAGATGTAGAGTTTATGAAAGGAAAGTTATGTAGTACAGAAAATCTGGCAATCGGAATCTGGAACCAGCTACTTCCTCATCTTCCTGAACGGGTTAAACTTCATTGTATCAGGTTGCATGAAACACCAAGGATATATGTGGAATATTTTGGGGAAGGATAATGAAATAGTTCCGGAGAAAGTCAGAACTAAATGAACTGATAAATAGAGGTAGTTCTTAAACTAAACCCACTTTAATCTGTTTTAACTTTATTCATGAGTAAAAAAGTAGCGGTTTTCAGGAGAGAGCATTTTAATGCGGCACACAGGCTATACAACCCTGGATGGGATGAAACAACCAATAATGACGTCTTTGGTAAATGTGCATTACCTAATTTTCATGGACATAATTACGAACTTGAGGTTAAAGTGGTGGGAGAGCCTGATCCGGATACGGGATATGTGATGGATATGAAATTGCTTTCTGATCTTATTAAAAATGAAATTCACAGCCGGTTTGATCACAAAAACCTAAACCTGGATACGGAAGAATTTAAGCACACGAATCCTACTGCTGAAAATATTGCAATTGTTATATACCGGTTGCTGAGGCCTCATATAGATTCAGAAAAAGAGTTGCAGGTAAGATTGTATGAAACACCAAGAAATTTTGTAGAGTACCCGGCATAAGTTGTGAAATATGGACATGAACTGACATGTTTTTATAAGAACCTGCTGGAAATTTATCAATTTCGAAACAAACCCGGCCGGTTAGCGGGTTTTTAAATTTAGTAAATGGCATATAAAAGAACAGAGCACTATGACGAAGACATTACGTCATCTTTAATGGAAAATTATCGCGGTGTATTAGGGCTGATCGGTGAAGATCCGAAAAGAGAGGGGTTATTAAAAACACCAGAGCGCCTGGCAAAAGCAATGCAATATATGACGCAGGGATACCAGGCCGATGCCCGGGCTATTCTTAACTCTGCAAAATTCCACGAACCGATCAGTGAGATGATAGTAGTTAAGGACATAGAATTATACAGCATGTGTGAACACCATATGCTTCCTTTTTTTGGCAAAGCTCATGTTGCTTATATACCTAATGGATGGATTACAGGCTTAAGCAAAATTGCCAGGGTAGTAGATGTATATTCTCGCCGGTTGCAGGTACAGGAAAGATTGACTCTGGAGATCATGAATGCGATCAAAGACACTTTAAATCCGATAGGTGTTGCTGTGGTCATAGAAGCACAACATTTATGTATGATGATGCGGGGTGTGCAAAAACAAAATTCGGAGACAGTTACCTCTGCATTTGACGGAGAATTTCAAAAGAATTCCACCCGCACAGAATTTTTAAAGCTTATTTCATCCGATTTAAGTCGCAGGTAATGGAATTTCATTGTTTTTACCTGCATTTTATTATACCTTTTTTACCGTTGATCTATACCGTGTAAAAATTTCTGTTTAAAGGCCTATAAAGATTTTTTTACTCAAAACCTTTGTGGCATTTTTGTTTTATTAACTACCATCATTATGAAGCATGCCTACGTATTTCCCGGCCAGGGTTCGCAATTTCCGGGAATGGCAAAAGAACATTATTCAAACAGTGCTTTTGCTAAAAAATTATTTGAACAGGCAAATGAAGTATTGGGTTTTCGTCTTTCGGATATAATGTTTGAAGGAACTGAAGAGGATCTGAAACAAACCAATGTTACTCAGCCTGCGGTTTTTCTTCATTCTATTATTGCCTTTAAAAGTATTGGCAATGCAAAGCCGGATATGGTGGCTGGTCATTCTCTTGGAGAGTTTTCCGCACTGGTGGCCAATGGTACTCTGAGTTTTGAGGCTGCACTGGAATTGGTTTTTATCACGGGCCAAGGCTATGCAAAGAGCATGCGAGTTGAATCCATCCACAATGGCGGCAATACTGGCTTTGGCCGATGAAAAAGTAGAAGCCATATGCGCAGATGTTCAAAAAGAAACGGGTGAAGTAGTGGTAGCTGCAAATTATAATTGTCCGGGCCAGTTGGTTATCAGTGGATCAATAAAAGGTATTGATATTGCCTGTGAAAGAATGAAAGCAGCCGGTGCAAAAAGAGCATTGGTATTACCAGTTGGCGGTGCCTTTCATTCTTCATTGATGAACCCTGCCAGGGATGAATTAAAGGCAGCTATTGAATCAACTACTTTTCATACTCCTACATGTTATGTTTATCAGAACGTGGTGGCAAAGGCAGTTCTTGACAAGGATGAAATAAAACAAAACCTGATCGATCAGCTTACAGGTCCTGTGCGGTGGACACAAAGCGTTCAGGCAATGATCGCGGACGGGGCTTCTAAATTTACAGAAGCAGGTCCGGGAAAAGTATTGCAGGGATTAATTCTAAAAATTGATAAAACAATGGAAGTTTCCGGCGTAAGTTAGTTCGGTCACAGCGTACAGTATTTTAAAAATTTATTGAACAGTTTGTCCATTCAGAATCAAAATTTACTTGGTATTTCTTATAAAAATTAATAGCGGGTTCATTCCATTCCAATACCTGCCACATCATACCGCTGAATTTTTTTTCCTTTGCTTCCGCAATCAACCTATCCATTAATAACTTTCCAATTCCTCTTCCTCTTGCTTTTTCAGTTACAATGATATCTTCCAGGTACATTCTTTGTCCCTTCCATGTGGAGTAGCGGATATAATATAGAGCAAAACCCAGAATTATATTATCTTCTTCGGCAACGAAGGACCACCAAACAGGGGATGAGCCAAATCCGGATTCTTCAAAATGATTTAGTGTAACAGTAACTTCTCCAGGTGCCTTTTCATATGTGGCAAGTTCCTGAACCAACTCTAATAACCTGGGGCAATCTTCTTTAACCGCACTCCGTATAATAATATTCATATATCTGTTTATTTATGAAAGGGCCTGCGCAATATCTGTAATAATGTCTTCCGCATTTTCAATTCCTACGCTCATTCTTATCAGGCCATCTGTTATACCATATTTTTCTCTGGCTTCTTTTGGTACGCTGTAATGCGTCATTGAGGCCGGATGGCAAAGCAGGCTATCACAGGTGCCAAGTGAAACGGTACGTGTACACATTCTTAATTTATTCATAAACCCAACCCCACCGCTGAAACCTTCTTTCAATTCAAAACTCATCATGGCACCAGGATGTTTCATTTGCTTCATCGCTACCAGGTGATCCGGGTGGCTGGATAACCCATTATAGTTTACCCTGGCTACTGCCGGGGACTTTTCTAAAAATTGAGCCACCTTCATGGCATTATTACAATGCCGCTCCATTCTTAATTCCAATGTCTTCATTCCATTAACAAGCAGAAAAGCATCAAAAGGATTGGCCGTTCCGCCCAACGTTTTATAAAATTTGTATAATTTTTTATTCATCAGGTCCAGGTCCTTGCCAAGAAGTATACCGCCAATGGCTGTGCCATGGCCGTTCAAAAATTTGGTTGTGGAATGAACAACAAAATCAACATCAAACCGAAACGGCTGTTGCAAATAAGGAGTGGCAAATGTATTATCGCAGGCTATAATGCAATTATATTGTTTGCCAATTTTACATAGTTCCTCAATGTCAACACACTGTATTGTAGGATTTGCAGGAGTTTCCAGATACACCATACGGATGGAAGAATCCGATTTTAATACTTCAGCAGCTTTGTTTAAGTCACGCAAATCGGTGATTATGCATTCAATTCCCAAACCCGGTAATACATTTTGCAGTATTTCCTCTGTGCCACCGTAAAGTGAATAGTGGGTAAGCACTTTATCACCAGCTTTAAGATTTGAGATTAGCAAAGTAGAAATAGCTGCCATGCCTGAAGCATGTAGCAGTGCTTTTAATTGAAGTGGATCGCCTTTTTCATTCTTAATACCATAACTTTCCATTGCTGCAATTTTCATTTCTGCTTCTGAAAAGGTCGGGTTGCCCCATCGGCTATAAATGTATCCCTCCTCTTGTCCGCTGAAACGTCGCATTCCCTGTTCCGCATCATCAAAAACAAACGTACTGGATGCATAAATTGGTGTTAGATGCGCATAGTTAGGATCTTTTACATGTCCGGCATGAACGGACAAGGAACTGAATCCGGAAAAGGGAAAATCTTGATCAGGCATTTCTTTATTTTTAAAAGGGTACCATTTATTATGGCATAATGATCAAAGCTAAAAGATTTGTTGGTAGAAATTTCAATGCCTGCTTTAAAAGAGAAAAGAGAGAATAATAATATAGTATCGTCAGGTGATATATGGTTATTTCCTATAATTTTTTTATCCAAATTAATCAGGATTGATAAAAAGAGAAAGTTTCCTATGTGTTTTCTTAAAAGAAAAGGTGAAGGAGAATTACAATAAGGGCCCCAAATAAAAAAGACAAATGTATGTTGGAGTATCAATTGAAGTAAGCAACTTTTATTTAAATCTATTCGCTCCTTTTTTTTAAGCACAGAATAACAATTTATTTTCATCAATGCTGACCAGCCAGAGTTGAAAAGCCGGGACCTAATAAGCCCATTTCACTTTAGGTGGATTTTTCAATGTACGGATAAAGCTTGTTCCTAATAATTGAGGCATTTGTATATCGAGAAACAAAAGATCAACTTTCTGTTCTTTCAAAAATGTGATAGCTTCTACTGCATTGCTGCAGGCGCCGGCAAGTTCCAATGCTTCCACATCCCTGATATGTTGTTTGAGTATTTCCCTTGCCGGAGGCTCGTCATCAATTACCAGGCATTGTATTTTTTTAGCGTTCAACATACTTGTTTGTTAGTTTGTTTGCCATTGAAGTATTGGTCATTGCATTTTCCTTTTCACGGATTGGAAGTTCCAGTTCAATTTTTAACAGCACCACAAACATCTCCTGTTCCTGGCCGATTTTTAGCTCATGTTTTTCGGGGTATAATAAAGTTAACCTTTTTTGTACATTGGCTAATTGGTTGTTCGGGCGGTCTGGCTGACCGTAACTATCTGCCATCATGCCATTGACTAATTTCATGGAAAAAATACCTTCTTCTATTTTTATTTCCATCGTAACCCATGGATGTTCCATCATCTTTCTGCATTGCTTAAAACTATTTTCAATAAAAGGCAGCAATAAAAAAGGAGCAATTGTTTTACCGGACAACCCGCCTTTTACACTTACTTCCATTTCCAGGTTTTCGTTTTGTCCTATTTTTTCCAGCGTTATATATTCTTTCATCATTTCAATTTCTTTTTCTACCAGCACCAAGGGTTTGTCGCATTCATAAAGCATATAACTCAGCAAATCTGATAGCTTAAGCAGCATTTCAGATGCCCGGGGAGAGGCTGCCAGCGAATAAGCGTAAATATTATTAAGTGCATTAAAAAGAAATCCCGGGCGTATCTGTGCTTTCAATAATTCTAATTCCGTACTGATTTTTTCTCTTTCCAGATTCTCCTTTTCTTTTTGTTTCAGCCACCAATATTTCATTAATTTAATAATTGCGGCGGCGGCAACTACTTTGGGTGAATTTAATAGACCAATGCTGGTACTGTTCCAAAGCAACAGTGTAGCACCCCATGTAAACCCACCCCCAAATGCTGCGAGAACAATCAGGTCTCCTTTATTCAAATCATGCTTCCATTCCCATAAACATAGTGGAATAGTGGCAGCGGTAGTATTGCCGTATTTCTGAATGTTGATCATTACTTTTTCTTTTGCTATACCCATCCGGTTAGCGGTTGCGTCAATGATTCTCATATTGGCCTGATGTGGTACCAGCCATGCAATATCATCACCGGTTAAATTATTTTTTTCCAGTAATTCAGCACTCACATCTGCCATACCTTTTACTGCTGCTTTAAAAACAGGCTGACCATCCTGGAATGCAAAATGCTCCTTATTGTTTACTGTTTCTATGCTTGCTGGTTTCAATGACCCACCTGCTTTCATATGGAGATACGGTGACCCGGATCCATCGCTTTTTAAAAGGCTGTCAAGAATGCCATAGCCGTCATGATTAGGTTCCAGTAATACGGCGGCGGCTCCATCTCCAAAAAGTACACAGGTATTTCGGTCTGTATAATCTACAATGGCACTCATTTTATCAGCTCCGCAAACCACCACCTTTTTGTATCTGCCGCTTTCAATTAATGCAGCCCCTAACGTAAGTGTATATAAAAAACCTGAGCAGGCAGCAGATACATCAAAGCCCCACGCATTTTTTGCTCCCAGCTTATCACATGCAATGTTGGCCGTTGCCGGAAATACCATATCGGGTGTTACAGTACCTACAATCAAACAATCAATTTCTTCCGGACTGATACCTCTTTTTTCACACAACTGTTTTACTGCCGGCACTACCATATCTGAGGTAGCTTTTCCTTCGCCTTTTAATATTCTTCGTTCAGAAATACCAGTACGTGTACGTATCCATTCATCATTAGTGTCTACCATTTTTTCCAACTCAAAGTTGGTTAGCTTGTCTTCAGGAACAAATCCTCCAACGGATGTGATAGCAGCAGTAATTTTTTTTATCATCGTGAACGATTTATAATATTGCGGCCAAAGGTAAGGCAAGTATAGTAAAGGATGTGTGGCGAATAGATTATACGAGGTACTGATAAAAATTTGGCTCATATTTACCGGCCCTCCTATCTTTGCACATGGCAACAAGAAATTCTCCCGCTTCCATAAGCAAATCCTCATAAATTTTTCGGTGAAGGTTTAACGTTTGATGACGTATTACTTATTCCCGGTTATAGCCAGGTGCTTCCCCGAGACGTAAATATAAAAACAAGGCTTACCAAAGACATTACACTAAATGTTCCGTTATTGTCTGCAGCAATGGATACAGTAACAGAAGCCGCACTTGGCTATGGCGCTTGCCCGTGAAGGTGGCCTGGGCATTTTGCATAAGAATATGAGTATTGAACAACAGGCCGCCCAGGTAAGAAAAGTAAAAAGAAGCGAAAGCGGGTTGATATTAGATCCGATCACTTTATTAGAGAATGCAACAATAGGTGATGCGTTGAAATTAATGCGTGATAACAAAATAGGGGGCATTCCTATCATAGACAAGAATGGTAAATTAACCGGTATCCTTACCAACCGGGATCTTCGGTTTGAAACAGATGTAAAAATGAAGATCAGTGAAGTGATGACTACAGAGAACCTGATCACTGCTCCGGAAGGCACAGATCTAAAAAAAGCAGAAAAAATTTTACGACAATATAAAATTGAAAAGTTACCCGTAGTTGACAAAACCGGGAAATTAATCGGACTTATCACTTACCGGGATATTCTGCAACTCTATAGTTTTCCAAATGCATTAAAAGATCAATTTGGTCGTTTGTTGGTAGGAGCTGGAGTGGGCATTACTAAAGATTTTTTGGAACGGGTAGCCGCTTTACAACAAGTAGGTGCTGATGTTATTGCCCTGGACAGTGCTCACGGACATAGCAAAGGTGTTATAGATGCATTAAAAAAAGTAAAAAAGAATTTTAAGAATATTAATGTTATTGCAGGAAATGTAGGTACAGCAGCTGGTGCGACTGCGCTTGCTGATGCTGGTGCTGATGCAGTAAAAGTAGGAATTGGTCCGGGCTCTATTTGCACCACCCGGATAGTAGCAGGATCGGGTGTGCCACAACTAACAGCCATCATGGAAGCCTATTCAGTTTTAAAACAAAGGAATATTCCATTGATCGCTGATGGAGGTATCCGGTATACCGGCGATATGGTGAAAGCGTTGGCAGCTGGCGCCGATTGCGTAATGATGGGAAGCATTTTTGCCGGCACCGAAGAAAGTCCGGGTGAAACGATTATTTATGAAGGAAGAAAATTTAAAGAATACCGGGGTATGGGATCATTAGGCGCCATGGCCACAGGCAGCAGCGATCGTTATTTCCAGGATCCGGAAGACGATATAAAGAAATTTGTACCTGAAGGAATTGAAGGCCGGGTTGCTTACAAGGGTACATTGAAAGAAGTAGTATATCAATATGTAGGTGGATTAAGAGCCGGTATGGGATATTGCGGAGCAGAAAACATTAAAGAATTAAAAAATGCCAGCTTTGTAAAAATAACCAATGCCGGCATGAGGGAAAGCCATGCCCACGACATTGAAATAACGAAAGAAGCACCTAATTACAGCAGGAAGTAGTTAAAGATTATATTTCCGGGTTGGAAATTTATTATGAAAAAAAAACTTGTGAAGGAAATAAATAGGTATCCTCCTTTCCCTGTTTAATACCAGAAAAAAATAGTTGAATTATGCAAAGAATTGCCGTTGACATGGATGGTGTATTGTCCGATACTGTTGAACAATTTATAACATGGGAGGAAAAGGAAACCGGGGTCAGAAAAACGATAGAAGAAGTAACGGGTATTCCAGAGTTAGCGGCTTTTCCCAATTCAAAAAAATATTTACATACTGAAAATTTTTTCCGGTCTGCAGAGGTGATAAAAGACAGCCAGGAAATACTGGCCAGGCTAAACGAAAAGTATGAGATCTTTATCGTTTCAGCTGCCACAGAGTTTCCACTGAGCCTGATAGAAAAGCAAAGCTGGCTTAGTGAATATTTTCCCTTTATAACCTGGCAACAAATGGTTTTCTGCGGATCAAAAGAAATAATAAGAGCAGATATTATGATTGACGATCATTTTAAGAATCTCGATTTTTTCATTGGTCATACCAGTTTATTATTTACGCAACCCCATAATGCAAAGGCCGATAATGGCAAGCACAAACGGGTGAATAACTGGAAGGAAATAGCTGAATTATTTCTTTAAAAACTAGCAGCTAATCCAGAGGTTTATAATAGAATATTCTTGTCTCATTAAATAAAATTCCGGAAAATCTGCGTGTGCAAATAAATAAAAAAGTCAGTTTATAACGTGAATGCTTTATGTGGATTTAATTCCCTTCCATTGAACTTTTTCTTCCATCCAAAAGATAAGTTTAAGAACGATATGTGCAGGTATTATCGTCCTATCCTGATGAAACAACACCAACAAAAAAACTATTTTTATACAAAAAATTATAATTCTTTGTGAAACGATTCTCCGATCTTTTTATAGCTCTTTCAGGTAGTTTGTTATTATCATTATCATGGCCTACGTCACCCCTGACCTTATTAATTTTTATTGCCTGGGTTCCATTGCTATTGATAGAAGATCATATAAAAAGTCCAGGTAGATTTTTTGCTGTTACCTATTTACATATGTTAGCCTGGAATATAGCAACAACCTGGTGGATATGGAATGCAAGTCTGGCGGGAGCGTTGGGCGCCTTTCTTGCTAACAGTCTTATCATGTGTGTGCCGTGGTTGCTTTTCTATTTTACAAAAAGAAAACTCGGCAGGTGGGTCGGGTATTTTTCTCTCATCATTTTCTGGTTGACGTTTGAATACATTCATCACAATTGGGAATTAAGCTGGCCCTGGCTCACGCTGGGAAATTCTTTTGCCACCCACCCTGAATGGGTGCAATGGTTTGAATACACCGGAAGTTCCGGAGGATCTCTGTGGGTCCTGGGGGCAAATATTATTGCTTATTCTATTTTTTCTGAATACAGGAGAAACGGAAGAACAAGAAATTATTATTATAATCTGGCTATCTGGATATTCATGGTGACATGTCCAATACTTATTTCTAAAATGATTATCAGCCGTGAAAATAAGATAGTGGCCCAGGGCCTGAAAACCGTGACAAAGAATGTAGTTATCGTACAGCCTAATATTGATCCTTATACAGAAAAATTTTCCAGTTCAGTTGAGTCCCAGATTCAAAGCCTGATTGTCTTATCTGAACAACAAATTGACAGGAACACCGCGTTGATCGTTTGGCCGGAAACGGCTATCCCTGCCCAGGTATGGGAAGATAAGATCAGGGAAAATGTTTTTTATTCCCCGGTTTGGTCTTTTCTAAACCGTCATCCCTTTGCAAGTTTAATAACCGGTATTGATAGTTATAAAAATTATGGGCAAAATAAGGAAGATGCTCCAAAGACAGCCAGACTGGAACCTGATTCCAAAACGTATTATGATGCTTTTAATACCGCAGCTTTTTTTAACGCAGATACTACTATTCAACTTTATCATAAGGCTAAATTAGTGCCCGGTGTAGAAACGCTTCCTTCTTTTTTGAATTTTATGGGAAAATGGTTTGAGGACTTCGGAGGTATAAGTGGTACGCTTGGCCGCGATTCGGAAAGAAAAGTTTTTATTCCGTGGGATAATCATTTTAAAGCAGCTCCCATCATTTGTTATGAAAGCATATATGGAGATTATATAACCGAATATGTTCGAAAGGGAGCCAATATTTTAACTATCATCACCAATGATGGATGGTGGGGTAATACACAAGGATATAAACAACACATGAATTATGCGAGGCTACGTGCTATTGAAACCAGGAAATGGATAGTACGCAGTGCTAATACGGGCATTAGTTGTTTTATTGACCCTTTGGGAAATGTGATCAATCCACAACCCTGGGACATAGCTTCCGTCATTAAGATGTCCGTACCTGTAGATAGCCGGCAAACATTTTTTGTAAAGCATGGCGATCAGTTATCAAAGCTGGCAGTTATTCTATCAATTATTCTATTGGTTTTAAATTTAATTATTTGGGTAAAAATGAAATTTAGGAAATGAAATTTGTCATAAGGCTCCTGTCTATAGTGTAAAATGACATAATGGTTTTTCAGCAAATTCTTACTTGTGGTAAGAGCTGATTAAAAAAACAATTCAAATAAAGTATATGAAAAAGCAAATTGAATTAGCAGGAAAGAATATTTTTTATCAGGTGATCGGAAAAGGAAAACCGGTCATGCTGGTGCATGGATATGGTGAAGCAGGTGAAGTTTGGACAAACCAGGTTTCTTTTCTGAAAGAAAATTATCATTTAATTGTTCCTGATCTGCCGGGAAGCGGACAATCAGATTTGATAGAAGATATGTCAATGGAAGCGTTGGCGGAGGTGTTAAAGGCAATTGTTGACAAAGAAGTAAAACCGGAAGGCGCCCCTATTTCCATGATAGGCCACAGTATGGGTGGATATATTTCACTGGCATTTTTAGAAAAGTATTCTTCATATTTAAGTGCCTTTGGATTATTTCATTCTACTGCCTTTGCTGATACTGAAGAAAAAAAAGATACCCGGAAGAAATCAATTGAATTTATTGGCAAACATGGTTCTGCGGAATATTTAAAATCGGCAATTCCTAATTTGTTTTCAGAGCAGACCAATGAGCAAAACCCCGGATTAATAACTGAATTTATACGCAGTACGAACAACTTTTCGGACAAATCCCTCGTTTCTTATTTAGAAGCTATGATGAAGCGGCCCGACAGAGCCGGGTTGCTTAAAACCACGCAATTACCCATCTTGTTTGTATTAGGGGAATTTGATAATACTATTCCGTTAGCGGACGGGCTGAAGCTGGCACAACTTCCTGAAAAATCGTATATTCATATTCTGCATCGATCAGGCCATATGGGGATGCTTGAAGAAGAAGAAAATAGCAACCAAATACTAAAAAAATATTTAAGCGAAACCTGAATTACCTGATCCCCTCAATGAAACGTTTACTAGTCATAATCGCCACCTTATTCTTATCAAAATCATTATTTGCTGAGCATATTACCGGCGGAGAAATGTTTTACAGGTTTTCGGGTATTACTGCAACCGGCGAATACCAATATGTGGTTACACTAAAACTTTACAGGGATTGTTTTTCGTCTGGTGCACAACTGGATGAAAGTGCAGCCATTGGAATTTTCAACAGAACAACCAACTCTCTAATATTTAACCAACTGATACCAAGAGTAAAAACGGAAAGACTTCAATTAGGATCGCCGGGTGCCTGTATTACAAATGCACCCGTTGTTTGTTACCAGGTAGGTTATTATGAATTTACTGTCTCACTTCCTTCATCAACAAATGGATATACAGTGGCCTACCAACGCTGTTGCAGGATAAACGGGATCAGTAATCTTGCCGCATCAGGAAGTATGGGGGCTACCTATACAGCAGATATACCCGGAACTGCACAACTTGCAACAGCCCCCGAAAATAATAGTGCAAAGTTTACCGGCACTGATACTGTTATCGTATGCGGGGGATATCCTTTTACCTACAGTTTTGCAGCAGTGGATGCGGACAATGACAATCTGAGTTATGCATTTTGCGAAGCTTATGTTGGAGGAGGTCAGGGTAGCGGACAAGGAGGCGGCACAAATACTCCCACACCAAATCCGCCGGCCAATCCGCCTTATAATGGAGTGAATTATAGTTTTCCATTTTATAGTACCGCACCTTTGGGTCAAAGTGTTACCATTAATCCAAATACGGGCCTCATCTCCGGTGTGGCCCCGGCAGAAGGTATATACGTTGTAACTGTTTGTGTAAATGAAATCCGCAATGGAGTTATTATCGCTACTCAAAGAAAAGATCTGCAAATAAAGGCTGGTGGTTGTGATATTGCCAAAGCTCAATTAAACCCGGAATACATATCCTGTGATGGATTTACATTAACATTCAGTAACCTTAGCAATAGTCCACTTATCAATTCATATTATTGGGAATTTGGGGATCCGGGAAGTGGGGTAGGCAATAATTCTTCCACATCAAAAACACCCACTCACACCTATTCAACTGCCGGGGATTACAGGATCAAGTTGGTAACTAACCGAAACCAGGAATGCTCAGATTCAACAACAGCAATTGTAAAAGTATGGCCAGGATTTTTTCCCAATTTCACCTCTGCTGGTATTTGCCTTAATAATCCTGTTAAGTTTACAGATCGCACTACTACTAATTATGGAGTGGTAGATAAATGGCATTGGGATTTTGGTGAATTTAATTCAGTAGCTGATACGTCAAATATCCGGAATCCGGAATGGAATTATGCTGACACCGGAACAAAAAATGTTCGTTTTATTGTTGGAAACAGCAAAGGATGTCTTGATACTATTTTCAAGCCTATAAAGGTCATTGCAAAACCTCCTATCACGCTTGCATTCAGGGATACTCTTATTTGCGTTCCTGATAATGTAAAAATGCAGGCAACAGGGCCGGGAAATTTTAGTTGGTCGCCTGTTACCAATATGATTAATGAAAATACCGGTTCACCCACTGTCAATCCTTCTGCTACTACCACGTATACTGTACAATTGGATGAGCAGGGTTGTGTTAATACGGATACGGTACAGATTCGTGTGGTAAGGGTTGTTACAACCCGGGCAATGAACGACACAACAATTTGTCGTACCGATCCTGTTCAACTGAATATTACAAGTGATGGATTACAGCATCAATGGACACCCGCAGCTACACTCAATAATGCAACTCTTAAAAATCCAATAGCCGTACCAACCAACGTAACAACTACCTACCAGGTATTAGCAAGGATCGGTAGCTGTACGGCAACTGATAATATTACTATTACTACTGTTCCATATCCATTTGCCAATGCAGGTAATGATACCGCTATTTGTTTTAATACGTCAGCGGTGCTGAATGGCAGGCATGATGGAAGCTCATTTACCTGGTCTCCTGTCAGTACGCTGGTAAATCCCAATACCCTGAATCCAACCGCTTCTCCTACAGCTAATACAGCATATATTTTAACATCAAGAAATAATGTAGGCTGTCCAAAACCAGGATTTGATACAGTAATAGTAAATGTTTTACCGCAGATATTTCCCTTTGCAGGAAACGATACCCTGGTTGTAGTTGGCCAGCCTTTGCAGTTTAATGCTGAAGGAGGCACCCGTTACTTATGGACACCGCCTACAGGACTTAATAATGTCAATATTAAAAATCCGATTGGGATTTATGGGCAGGAAACTGATAGCATCCGGTATAAGGTGCAGGTATTTAATGATATTGGTTGTTATGATTCTACTTTTGTTTCCGTAAAAGTTTTTAAAACCAATCCATATGTTTTTGTTCCCACTGCATTTACACCAAATGGTGATGGATTGAATGACCTCATAAGACCCATAGCAGTTGGGGTGCAAAAGATTAATTACTTCCGGATATTTAACAGATGGGGTGAAATGGTTTTCAGCACAACTACCAACGAGCAGGGATGGGATGGCAGAATCAAAGGTACTCCGCAAGGCAGCAATGTGTTTGTGTGGATGGTGAGTGCAATTGATTATATTGGCAAACCCATTTTCCTGAAAGGCACCGTTACATTGATCAGGTAATTAAGATTGTTGGAAGTAGTCATGGAGATATTGAATTACCTGTGCTTTTATGGATTTTTCTTTAGTTTTATTGCATTCGCCGAAACCAGGTTGCAGTACCTGTTAATTTTTATCATTTACTTTCTACATCAATCGTTATGTCAAAAATTGTTTTGATCACAGGAGCAACCTCAGGTTTTGGAAAGGCCTGCGCAGAAAAATTTGCTGCCCATGGGTATGATCTTATTTTAAATGGACGCAGGGCCGATCGACTGGAAGAGCTATGTATTTCTCTTGAAAACAAATTTAATATTGCTGTTCTTACTTTGCCTTTTGATGTGAGAGAAGAAAAATCAGTTTTTGATTCCATTATTTCTTTACCTGAAGAGTGGAAAAAGATTGATGTGCTCATCAACAACGCAGGATTAGCCCTTGGCCGGGATTATTTTGAGGAGGCAGACCTCCTGGATTGGAATACCATGGTTGATACTAACATTAAAGGGTTTATGTATGTAGCTCAGGCAGTGTCTCAATTAATGGCCATTAACAAACGAGGACATATAATTAACCTGGGATCCGTTGCAGGCAAGCAAGTGTATGAAAAAGGTAATGCGTATTGTGCTACCAAGTATTTTGTAGATGCATTAAACCAGGCAATGCGTATTGATTTATTGCGTCATCAAATTAAAGTAACAGGAATTCATCCCGGGGCGGCAGAAACGGAATTTGGTATTGTTCGGTTTAAAGGAGATGAAAAAACTGCAAAAAGTGTTTATAATGGTATTCAACCATTGACTGCGGAAGATGTGGCCGATGTAATTTATTATTGCACCACGTTACCCGCTCATGTATGTATCAACGACCTCGTAATAACCTGCACCAGACAGGCGGACGCTATTTATTTTGACAGGAACAACACATAAAATAGCTTTTATTTTAATTTTTACACATAATTAATCCGGGGATTCTTCGTTTTAGGTTCGTGGCAAGTGGCATGAAGATCACCGTGTTTTTACTAAGGAAATGTGCTTTTTGGCCATTATTTTAAACTAAAGATTAGTACTTGTGAACAAACCTGATGTATTTTTATCTGTAATCCGAATCTATATAAAACAAAACATGAAAAAGAAATCCGTCCTGTTAATCACCCTTGTTTTTTCTTGTATTATTTCCTTTTCGCAAGATGTTATCCGCTTAAAATCCTGCCAGAATGATATGATAAGTAAGCAGGTTGACAGCCTGAAGGGACAATATGGAAAAGATGGTTTTATATTATTGAAGGAAGCCTCCATCAGCATGGAGAGTGAATTTGAAATGCCGGTAATTATTCCTCTTACCCAGGGAAGCTGGTACCAATTTGTTTTTATTGGCGAATATTCTTCAAAATTATATGAGGTAAGGATGTACGACTGGAACGAAAAACAAGTCATATTTCAACAAAAAAGGTGGGGTGATGTAGATGGTAATGTTATCTCCTACTCTTATATTCCCAAACTTTCTGAATTTCATATGATGAAACCAGTACAGGTAAACAAAGAGAAGAAAAAGGATCTTTGTGGATATGTTATGTTATTTAAGAAAACGAATGAAGAGAACGACAGCGCCAAAGTAACTTCAGAATTGAAATAGTCCTGGTGCCGATTACCGTTGGCACATTTTCATAGACTTATTAATGGCCTATTCCCAGGTATTTAATTCCAGCTTTCTCAACTTTATCACCTGGAATACGGTTTCTTCCATCAACGAAATATTTTATTCCACTGGCTGCTAATTTTTCAAAATCGATCAAATTATATTCATTGTGCAAGGTCACTAAAAAGGCTACTTCACAATTACTGTCATAAATGTTACAGCATGGATTCAATTTTCTTTCTCTTAATTCTTCTTCATCAAATTCAATATCGTTTACCCAAACTTCAAAACCATCTTTTAGCAATTCTTCATGTAGAAGGTAAGTAGTGCTCAATGCATCTTCCTTTACATTAGGGCGAAAGCATAATCCAAGAATCAATGCTTTCTTAATTTTTACCTGGTCCCTGATCAGGGATACGGCATAGCCCGCCATACTATCATTTATAAGCCTGCTTTGTTTTGCCAATGTAAAGTCAAGTCCGGCCTTTTGAAAATTATCAATCAGGAAATAAGGATAAACGGGAGTACAATGCCCACCCACCCCAATACCGGGTTGTAGTAAATTGGCTTCCTTATCAGTATTAATAAGTGGAATCAGACCAGCATAATCAATTCCATTCGTATTTGCGTATTGAGCCAATTGATTGGTTAAAGCGATATTCACATCACGGTAGATCATACCGGCCATTTTCAACATTTCAGCGGCTTCAATTGTTTCCACCTTATGCAACAAATTTTGATCAAAGAACCGTTGATAGATTTTATATGCTTTCTCCGTTGCTTCTTCTGAAATTCCTCCAATCACCTTAGGAATCTGCTCCAGTTGTTTTAGCATAGAACCACTCTTGATTCTTTCCGGACTATGTGCAAGCAGGAAATCTTTTCCATAAACCTTGCCTTCTTTCTCAATAACAGGCATGACAATATCTCTTGCAAACCTAACAGGAACAGAAGTCTCAATAATAATAAGTGTTTTATCCTTTAAAAAGGGAGTAAGTTTAATTATAGCTTCCAAAAAAGGCTTGTACAGCGTTTTCTTTTGCTTGTCTATTAAAAGGGAGATAGCAATAATGATCGCATCGCTTTCTTTCGCCAATGAAAAATCTTCAGTTATTGATAGTTTTTTTTCTTCAAAAGCATATGTGAGGATATCCCATAAACCAGGTTCTTTTGTTTCATATTCCCCTTTTTCAAAAGCAATGCGAAGGCTGGGGTTGGTATCAATCGCAATTACATTAATATTTTGCTTCAGGATATTTGCTGCAATAGCCTGCCCTATTTTTCCAAAACCAATTATACTTATCCTTCCCATATTCAAATTGACTTTATGATTTTAGCCGGGGAGCCTGCTACAATTGTATTGGCGGGTACATCTTTTGTAACAACTGCTCCTGCACCTATTAACGCATTTTCACCTATAGAAATACCACAAAGGATAGTAGCGTTATTTCCGACAGAAGCACCTTTTTTTACCAGGGTGTCTATTACTTTCCAATCTGCCGCCGTTTGAAGACTTCCGTCTGCATTAGTTGCCCGCGGGAAAAGATCGTTTGTAAACATGACTCCGTGGCCTATGAATACATTGTCTTCGATTTTCACACCCTCACACAAGAAACTGTGGCTCGATATTTTACAATTTTCTCCTATTACAACGCCCTTTTGAATTTCGACAAATGCTCCTATTTTGCTGCCATCGCCTATGCTGCACTCGTAAGCATTTACAAAATCGAAGATGCGAACATTTTTTCCCACTTGTATATTATTCAGACTTTGCTTCCCGGTATTAATTGTAACAGATTCCATTTTTTATTTTATTTTAATTTCTCTACCGTTATCTTTTATAGATTGTTGAGATGCTTCTAAAATTTTTACCACATCTATTCCAACCAGGGAATTAGATAAGGGTTCTTTTTTATGCATTATCGATTGGATAAAATCTTTTGCAACAGCCGATAATGCTTCATGATTTAATAATTTAGGAATGTAAATATCTCCCATACGATAATCAACCAATACTTTATTTTTTTCTTCATCAGTTTTGTGGTTATACCCGGTGTCATAGACTCTAAGTTTTTCAGATGGTTCCAGGTCGTTGTATAAAATCATTTTCTTATCGCCACCTATTAAAGTTTGACGCACTTTTACCGGGGACGACCAGGAACAACTTATATGCGCTACGAAATCAGAATGGTAATTTACTGTGAGGTAAGCTATGTTTTCAATTCCATTATGTGTATGAGAAATTCCGGTGGCATTTACACTTACAGGAATATCTTTTATAAGATATAGAAGAATTGAAATATCATGTGCGGCAAGGTCCCAAAGCACATTTATATCCGGTTGAAATAATCCCAGGTTGATACGTGAAGAGTCAAAATAGAGAGGAATACCAATTGTGTTTGTATCTATAATTTCTTTCATTTTCTGAACAGCACCCGTATACAGGAAAGTGTGGTCAACCATCAGGGTGAGATCTCTGTTCCTGGCCAGGTCTATCAATTCTTCAGATTCGGAAACTGTGGATGCCAGCGGCTTTTCAATTAATACATGCTTGCCATTTTCCAAAGCCTTTTTTGCAAGAGTATAATGCGTAAAAACAGGTGTGGCTATAACGACTGCATTAATTTTCGGGTCGTTTATTATGTCATCAGCATTCTCAAGAGCAGTTATTGAAGGGAATTGTTTTACCAGACCGGACAGCCGATCCTTCCGTACATCTGCTACCGCATTCACAATGCAATTATCAGAAGAAAAAAAATTGCGGACCATATTGGGTCCCCAATATCCATAACCAATAACACCAATAATAATATCCTTCATTATTCTAATCAATTAATACTACGACAGGCTGAATTTTTTTTGAAATCCTGGTTTAAAATCTTGGAGTGAGCTGCATGCTCAAAGATATACTTGTTTATTGTGCCAGTGATATCCGTACCTGCAGCCCTCCTCTGGTATTGGTAATGGGAAATGCATTACTGATCTTGGGTATATTTCGGTTTTGTTCAAAATATAATTTCAGGCTTACCCGGTTATTCAAAATATAATCAATAGAGGGGGCTATACGAATCACCTTCTGTCCTGAAGTACCAAATGAAGTTCCCTGGTCGAGTTTACTGTTTGCTGTAGCATCATCACGCATACTAAAATCAAAACGGAAAGTAACATCATTATCCAGTTTCATTCCTTTTTTTCCGATTGTTAAATTCTTGAAAAATGGCAATCCTTTTTTTCGCCAGTTAAAGCCAACAGTAATTTCAGTAGAACGATTTTCTGCCAACTGGTAATCAATCAGGCTTAAACTGAGCGACCGGGTTTTTCTGAATTCTGCTCTTACTGACAACTGGTTAGTAAAAGTCATATCAACTTCAATCAGCGGATCAAAGCTTTCCTGGATTGTAATATTAGGCACCAGGAAAAATGGTATATAGTTACCGGTAAGTGTATCCCGGAAATATGGATAACTAACCCGGAACGGATCCTGGTATAACAGCGCAGTATTAAAACTATTCATACTAAGGGTGCTGTGGTATCCATGTTTGATATTGACATTGGAAAATATTTTGTCAATGCCTGGTATCCGCGACAAACCATTGTAACTAACGGTCCAGTTGGGTCTTGGAATTAAACCCCTAAAAGGATTGGAGCGTATACCGGGATTACTATTCTTAAATAATTTTACAGAGCCGGGATCTTTATTGGTGTAGGCAGCCAGGAAAGCGGGTATTACCACATCCTGCGCATAGCGACCATACCCTTGTACGTATCCATCAGCGTCTACCGGGTTGGAATTGGCATAAGGATTTAATCCTTTTAATTTTTGGGATAACAACACCCGGTTTGTTTCAAACTCTTTAAACGTTTCAGAAATAACATTGGGATCAAATTTGGTAAACATGGTTTGATAAGAAATATAGCTGATGCTGAAACTTCCCATGGCATAAGGGTTTAATCTTGTTAATCCTGCATTATCAAACTTACTTGTATCCTTATACAACTCAGAATACTGTTTGCTGAATGACTTGTCAATATTGATATCAATATTCAGATCACGGAACGGGCTGACCTGGGCCGTAATATTCAGTCGCTGGTTATACCGTTGTTGTATCATGGCAGATACAAGCGTATCCATAGATAATAATCCTCTTGCTCCAAAACGATTGATCCAACTGGTGTCAGGCTGGTATCCGAAAATAAAGTTAAAGCCCGGGTTGCCATTTTTTACATTTGCTCCTAACACATTTGTACTATCCATGTATCCGGGCAGGATAGTGCCCATATCTTCATTGTATTGTATACCTACTCTTTTTACTGAAGTGGCAATTCCACCGGCTAACCTTACCAGGCCACCGATTTCCATGGGCTCACTTTTCCTGAGTTGCTTTAATTTTTTTCTTTCTTCTTTGTCTTTCCTGCGGGCTTCTTTCCTGGCTTTTTTCAATTCCCGTGGAGTCATTTTTGCCCTTATTGAATCAGGAATATCAGTTGATGTTTTTACTTTTTGCTTATCATTTGTTTTTTTCGGTGGGTTTATCCGGGATGTGTCTTTATTATTTTTATTTCCGGCAGGGGCGGTATTAACAGCCCGGAGAAATCTCGATTTATTGTATAGTTGTTCAAAGTTTAATTCTCCATTTACAGTTCTTGTTTGGGAATTAGATAAAGTATTTCCTAGATCTCTGGCCAGCAAAGACGCAGCCAGCCAGTTGTATTGAGTGCTATAGGAAGCTCTTAATGTTGTCCAGTCCAGCAAGGGAATTTTTTGCATGGGTACATTATACGTTAATGTAGCCTGCTGACTATACTGAGTATTACGTCCGCCCTTAAAAATATTTTTCTGAACTGAATCCTTTTTTTCCTTAGAATCAATCCGGCCGAAAGGTTCATCTATTCTCGCATTATTAGTGGCGGTAAAATCAAGGGATATTGATCTCGTTAACGGCCATTGCATAATATAATATCGGTCGAACGTAAAATATTTATCGTAAGTCTCAGGAATCTTGTAGGGTCCCCCGCCAACATTTCTTGGTCGTGTAGCACCGAACTGGCGGAAGATATCTGCTTTGAATGATAACTGAGACGGAACATAATTGAAATTAATATCCTTAATAAGACTAAGCCACTTTGATTTTGATTTAATCAACTGCTTAAATGGCTCTACATATTTTGGTTTGGGAGCATAATTATAACCCAAAGCCCCTCTTGTTCTCCGCATCGTCGTAATTTTCAATAAGCGGGTTGTGTTGGTTTGTTTCCAGGTAGGAATAATTAAGATCAAAATTGGTCACACTCCATATATTGGGTTGTTTGCCATCCGTTTTATTTTTTCTTACATTGGTAAAATTCAAAGTTTTAATAGTTGTTATATCCTGCGCATTGTTTCGTATAGAATCTTTTGCCTCTTTGCCATTGGTATAGTCTAATTTTTCATTCAGCTTTATGTCAAGGTCATATGGATCATACTCCGGGGTACTCGTTAACCGGCTGATTCCTGCGTATACAGGTATTTGTATACCCAATTGGTTTGGCAATAATTTGCCTGCATCAATATTTGCAGAAAGATCAAACGTATAAAGGTCTTCACGGCTTCTTTCATTTACTCTTTGTTCCAGTGTTCCAAAGCCCCTGCTCCTGGCTGTACCGGATAGTGTCAGGCTTCCCAGGTCAGCCAGTTTTAGATCCACACGGCCCAATGCTGCCCATCCACCTTTTTCATCAAGGTGAGAAAAACGAAGTTCATTAAACCATACTTCAGCGCAGGCTGTAGGCAGGTTTGTATTTTCTACGGAAAGCAACATCCCTTTTACTTCGCCCAGGTTTGGGTTACCAATAACAGCATATCTTCTTCCATCGGCTAAGGTTTCACTATAGTATTCTGATGAGGGAACCGCCTGTTGATTACGCCGTGATTTTAACCGGCTTAGTTCCTGCAGATCAAAATCAAGATTATTTTGTTCAGGCCAGATGCGGAGGCTATCCGTCTCTCCCCAGTTTGTTTTCTTCAATGGTACCCTTACTTCATAATAGTTGCCCTGGAAATCATTTCCAATTCTTACGATAGCTGTCAATGAGTTGTCGGCTATGGCGGCATCACTACCCGTTCCTTCGGCATGAATAAACATCCGCATTTTCCCGTACTGTCGCATATCCAGGTTCATCGTTTTAAAAACTCCTCTCGATTGCATAGTTCGGCAGATCACAAAATTGAACACTCAGTGCCTGCTCATTGAGAAATAACTGGACATTATTGTTACTTAACTGTTGCTGCCTGTCTATTCCCGGAGGACTTACATACCGCACAGGTTGGCGCTGATCATTTTCTTCAAGGTTCACGGCCAGGGTATTGAATTCAACCGGATCATTGGCCGGCAGGTTTTTGTACTGGCCGGTGGTATCAATTTCATACTGAAAATTTCGCCATTGATTTCTTACCAATTCAAGTTTTCCAAAACGCATGACCACCTGGTCTTCAAATCCTGTTGCAAACATGCGGATAAAACGGATAGATTTAAAATCCGGAATATTGCCAACTTTACTTTCATAATCCGAAACAGGAATCCGAAACAGGTACCAGGTTTCAGCACGGGATGAATTATCGGGGAGATTTATATTGACAACACGTTTGTCTGTGATAAAATTTGTACCCACCAGCATATTGGGCTTTATATCCACCTTATATTGAAAATATTCTTCAGATTCACTTCAGGGTATTATCGCGGTTCAGTTCTTCCGCATCCGGATATTGTGTAAATGCATTTACAAACTGGCTCTTGTTATCTGATACCGGTGAATTGCCATGAGGATTATTAATGTCTTTATACCTCCTTAATATTCCCACGCCGGCTACATCATATGATGGATCACGATAGGGTTTAAAATTATCAGCTGATGGATCAAGTATTGCCTTTGCCTGTGCCGCCGGAGGCAGGCTGGCCAGGTATGGACTAAATTTTGTTTTTTCTTCATCATCAGTAAGCCCGTCAAATCCTACGTCCTGGTATTGTCGGTCGCTGGGTTCGTTACTAAAGGCATTTGTAACCTGCAACGGATTTGAAGGAACCTTACCCCAAACTGTATTATTATCTACCTGGGCATTATTGGTTGGGGTAGGCAAGCCGTTTTCATACTGGCGTTTACCATCTTTTAAAACATCTTCGGAAATAGTACCCAGGTTAAAATATAATTGACCCCCTGAGCTAGCCTGGTTAATAACGTAAGGATCCTGCATCCAGAATTCGATATATTCAATATTACTGGTTTCAAAATCAGTTTGATCGATATTTCGCATAAGACCACCCCATGCTTGTTTAGGATTGGCTAAACTTCCGTCGGGATTTATTCTTCCACTCCGGTATTCAAAATTATATGGTCCTTTTTCTTTAGGATAAAAAGCCAGGTCAAATGTGGTTAATAATCCCTGGCCAAAATCGGTTGTACGTTGCGGAAAAATTTCTCTTTGCAATACCTGCCTTGTTTCCGGTTTTGATAATTCAGCAGGATTATTTTGATAGGGGTTGTTATTATTTCCTCTTTCCTGCAAAACCGGTTCAATATTATACCAGGCTACTTTTCCCCGGTTGTATCCACTTGCCAGGTCATTGTTTAATGTCGATTCAGGAAATAATCCATTTCCCTGGGGCACGGAGGCTAGATTCCAGCTGATCAGCGGAAAACGAAGATCAATACCGGATCGGGTGCCTTCAAAATCATCAATATAAACCTGCCCGGCATTTCCCTTTCCTATTTGCGGCGCATGTCCGGGTTGAAGCATAGCCGCTTCGGCATAGGCTGTAATTGAAGACATCTCCTTCGAATTATAAAAGGGTAATTTATCTATCCACTTGGTCAGCCGGGGCCAATCACTTCGATAATCGGCATCAACCCCATACATTGTATTCCGGATAGGATCATCACCATAAGCTTGCTTTACAAAAAATGGTCTTTCACCAAGACGGGCTATCGTTCCTCCCAGGGTCAGTTTTTTATTGGCAAAATAATCGAGCCGAAGCCCCATAAAGTTTCGTTGCTGTATACCAAAAGCCGCCTGGTTTTCATATTGAATATTTACCGGCACACCCGAATTGATAATGGCCTGGTTGATTACACGTAAGGTTCCCAGATCATAATTGATTTCGTAGTCAATATTTTCCTGCAGTGCCTGTCCTCCTGATGTTACTGTTACCGAACCGCGGGGTATATTAAATCCAAGTTGGTAATCTGCCGCCGCGAGGATGTTGATTTAGAGCGTCCGTTAATTTCAAAACGATTCAGATTGGCATAGGTCTGAGCAATCGCTTTGATGGTATCATACAAAGGATAATAAAAATATTTATCCCGCAAGGTTTGGGTGCCATACACATAATCCAGGTCGTGACCAAAAGGTTCCAATACAGGGAAAATGATCCGGCTCATTGAGGACAGAACGGTAAACCCTTCTATAAAATCAAACACACCATCAGGTTGCGGATCATTTTGGTTATTCAGCCGATCCAGATTGACCAATGAAATGAATGGGCTGGCCCTGGTACTGAGGCAAAACATCATCCGGAGGTAAATATCTTTTTTCTCCCAGGCTTGGTTCTTCATAGAATAAGATCAAGTTTGAAATCAGTTCTTTCCAGCTGACCATAACCAACCGAATAAACGTTTTTCATCATCAGGTCCCAGATAGGAAGATTGGTACGCTGTGATGTGGCTTTTAATAATTTCAGAAATAAAACTCGTTGAGTAGTACCGGATGTGTCTGGAGGAACATCCTGCGAAAACTCACCTACCTGGTATACCCGGCCATTGTAAGTATATTGAAAAGCCACGCCCAATACTTCATCTGGCTGCAGTGGCTGGTTGAATGAAAGAAATCCGATCTGTGGGTTAAAATAATAATCAGATGGCAATAGTTTCCGGGCAAAGGTTTTTTCAAAATCCTGAACCGGTTTAAGTCCCTTACCAGTTAGTGTGCCTTGTACCAATGAAGAGTTCCGGCTATTTGGATTGGAAAGTATATTTCGGTAAAGGCTATTGACGCCATTATCAGGTAAGGTATTGGGGTTACCTGGAGGTCCGATAAATGGATTTCCTTCACCCAAATCCATCAGCGCAACAATATCCCTTGTATCAGTAGTAGCTCCAACTCTGTTGGTAACCCATACTTCCATCCGCAATATTTGTACAAGTGAATTAACTACCGGCAATTGACTCATTGCCTTATTGTAATTATTGCGGAAATACTGTGCTAATAAAAAGTGACGGTTCTCTTCATATTCATCCGCTTTTAGAGAAAAGATCTGCGAAGCTGAACCGCCTTGCATATCCAATGATTGGCGCTGGGCCCTCTGGTTGGCCAATACGCCGGTAACAAATAGTTTTCCAAATTGAAGTTGGGTTTTGATCCCAAATAAGGATTGAGCTCCGGGTATCAAAGTTCCCTTTGAGGTAAAATTGACATTTCCCAGTTGAAACTGTTTTATGATTTCGTCATCCTTTCCCTGGTAATTTAGGTTCAATTGATTTTCAAATTCGAAATTGGCTAGGGTGTTATAGTTGATAGGTAGTTTTAATTTGTCTCCAATATTGGCATCAACCTGCAATTGGGCATTCATATTAAAATCAAGTCCTCCATTTTTTCTGGCCCTTTCAGGCAATGTTGGATTCTTAATATTCTGACCCTGGTAACCTGCAAGCAGGTCAACATACCCCGATGGTTTTATGTCAACCTTTCCAACGCCAACAATGCGGTTGAACCAGCCTTTGTTTGAATTGAATTTTGGCTTAAAGAGCCGGCGGTTCATATCAATAAGCATATCCGCCCTTTTCCTGAAATAGGCGTTTTCATCTTTTTTTCCTTGTAAACGAAGAAATTCATCCCGGGAGAAGGTGACCGGTGACCGGTAGTTTTTATCTCCAATTTTTTCTATAACATAATACTGCCCGGTGACAGGATCGTATTCAACATTTCGTTTGATGAATGCGGTATCGCTGAGGTCAAATGTATTTCGATTGGGATTAGTATATGGATCACCATAGCGATCTGTAATCGGGAAGCGAAGCGTATCAATTCGGGACGTATCAACCCGGGATGCGGTTGGATTTTGATAGAAACGGGCGTTTGATTGAACTGAAAAGGCCAATAAGACGGTAGTAATTGCTACCATCATACGTAAAATATGAGCAGAATTTTTGTCCAAGTATTCTCAGAATCAATTAGTCCAGTAATAATTGTTCGTCAGAGGCTACGCAGTGATTTTTTGACCAGCTCTTCTACAGGCAAACCCGGCTCCGAAGCCAGCACCTTTTTTACAGCCTGTTCTGCGGCCGACCTGTTGATACCCAAAGCTGTCAGTGCATTTAACGCATCTTGTTGCAATGTATTGCTTCTCAATGGGGAAATATTTGATTCGATGGGGTGTTTAACCAGTTTATCCTTTAGCTCCAGCACCATTCTTTCTGCAGTTTTTTTCCCGATTCCTTTAATGCTTTCCAGGGTTCTGATGTCGGAAAGAATAATAGCGCTGGCCAGCTCATCCGGTTTCATATATGAAAGCATGACCCTGGCTGTCGATGCACCAATGCCAGATACGCTGGTCAATTGCAAAAACATATCTTTTTCTGCCGGTTCAAAAAAACCATACAATATGTGTGCATCTTCCCGGATGATAAGTATAGTATGCAGTAATCCTTTTTCTAAATTTTGTATCCGGCTATACGTATTGAGCGTTATTTGTACATCATAACCTATTCCGTTGACATCAAGCAGTACTGCTGCCGGGGTTTTATTTACGAAATCTCCTTTCAGATATGCTATCATAGCTGCGAAAATAGGAGAAATAGCAAAAGCGGAAATTTAATTGACTATTAGTCAAACTTCTTCATTAAAAAAATTTATAATTTTTAAAGGTAGTGGAAGGCTTTATACTTCATTTTCAGGTAAGAAGAGTTTAGTATCTAACGGATAAGCATAGTGGTACCCTTTCGGAAAATCTTTTTTTCTGTGCCGCGAAGTGTATAACTCAGGAACCATACAAACACACCCGAGTCTTGCTGAATGCCTTTAAAGCTACCGTTCCATTTATCTTGCCAGCTACGAGTAGAAAAAACCTGCTGCCCCCAGCGATTAAAAACTTTGAATTCGAGATTTTCCGCTTTCAGTGCATTATTGGGATATAGAAAATCATTTAATCCGTCACCATTTGGGGTAAATGCGGTAGGTACTGCAATAAAGCAATTATCAAATACTTTTAGTCTTTTATTCATGCTATCGCTGCATCCGAAAGTATTATTAGTTGCTACCAGCTTGATCATATAGGTGGATTCTATATTGTTGGCAGGAAAATTATATGGCGCTGGTGTTTTTAACGAACTTGTATAAAGAATGTCATAATTCCACCTCCAGGAATCTATTAACCCTGTACTGGTATTTTCCGTTATAAACGGATCTTCAGGACAAATAAAATCGGGCATCTTAAAATCTACTTTTACCTCATTATCCAGGACAATAGTACTGGTAGCCGAGTCAGTGCATACACCGTTGGTCACTTGTAATTTTACACTATTGGTGCTGCTTGCAGGAAAAATAATGGAATGAGATGATGTACCATAAGTTAGGCTGTTGTTAAAGATCCATTCCCATTTATTTACATCATGTGCGCCGTTATGTGTGAATGCAAGTGTATCAAACCGGCAGCCTAATGCATTGCTATAATTAAACCGGGCAGAGACTGTATCACTTGTAGTAAAAGAAACGGGTAAAGGTTGTATAATCTTGCCGCATTCATCAACTACAGCACCTCCGTTGATGCTAAGTTTAGGCGTAACGGTATATAAGCCTTTTATATAAACAGGGCTTTGAAATTTTACGGTTATAATATCACTTAACCCGTTGGTGCAATCACCTGCTGCAGATATTACATTAACAGGAGTAGGGCCGGAAATCAAAAAATTACTTCCATTTGCTGCGATAGAACTGCAGTCAATTTTTTTGCTGAAATATAACTTTATCGTGTTGGGTGCGCATCCGATTCTCCCCACGCTGTCAATGGGTATGGGCTGAGGAATTATATAAGCGAACGAAGTTTGCTCTGCATCGGGAATTGCGCGGTCGCAGTTGTCAAGCAAAGAATTGTTATCACTTCCTTTATTAATGATGAGTTGATAATTATTGGAGGGCAGGGGCGACGCCAGAGTAAGCGTCAGTTCATCAAAGTCAAATGACGAGGAACAGTTAGCGGCAACTGCGGACACAATACTGGTAAGAGCAGGCGAGAGGCTGAATTCACTGCCCGATGCAGTTAAACTACCGCATCTTATTTTTTTATTGAGCTTTAGTGTAATCTTTGATCCGTCGCAGGATGGCGTTGCTTTTTGAAGATGTGGCTCTGCAGGATCTGTAATGACTGCTGTTCCTCCGGCAAATGACAGGGAATACCCGCTTTGCGAATTGGTAAAGTGACTGACAAGTAAAATATATTCATGACCCAGGATTAATTCAGGCATTTTTGCAAAACGAGGTTCCGTGCCATTGTAAGCCGATGCACATTGAATAAAATTGGCCCCGGTAGTTGAAGTGCCGGTTGGCCCTGGATTGCCAGCCCAGTTACCGGAAACAATAATATTCCGGTTTGTAAAAACTTCCTGGGGGTCCAGCCCGGATACATCATAAAGTTGCCAGTCATAATCGTCGGTGAGGTCTTTAGGAGTAATAACAAATCCAAGGCTCCCGGGAGTATAACAAGTAAATTTATACCAGAAAGGATTTCTGTTTTCATAATTGGCATTTCCATTTCCTGAGCAACCTGGAACGAAGAGGCTGTTGGTACTGCAGAGCGGTACATTATCCTGCTCAAATTTTGTAGTGCCGCAAACAGGAAAGGCGGTAGCGGGTGTTTGACCCAAAGTGGAACAAGCCTGGCCCAGTACCGTGTTTACATGAAGGCAAAGAAAAATGAAGAGGAGTAAGATTCCGGGCTTTTGTGTCATATTGGTATGAACGTAAAATAGCAAAAATTATGGGCTATTACACTGACAAATAAATAGAATGTTACGTTGCCTGGTAATAAATTTTCAGGCGATGCGGTATTGCTTACCTGGTAAAGATAACACAACGTTTTGTAGTTCAAGGCCCAGGATAGCTGCTGCTACAGAACCGCTGCTCATACCACTTTTGAAGTTTATTTCATCAATATGGACAGACGTTTTTTCTTTCAATATCTCAATAATTATTTTTTCATCGTTGCTCAATTCAATAAATAATTCCTTTTGCTTTTTTATGGTGGGTTTTTTTCGTTCTTCCCAACCCATCCATTCAATCAATTCCTTTGCATCCGTTAATAATACAGCTTTATTATTTTTAATCAGGTAATTGCACCCCGCACTTTTTACATCACTCACTTTTCCGGGAAAAGCAAAAACATCCTTATTGTAATTGTTGGCCAGTTCTGCTGTTATCATGCTACCGCCTTTTATTCCTGTTTCTACAACAATAGTTGCATCGGTCATTCCTGCAACGATACGGTTGCGGGTAGGAAAATTATGCTTGTCCGGCTTGGTCTTACTTTTAAATTCTGTAACAAGGCTGCTTCCCGATTTAATCATTTCTTTTGCCAGGCTGGTGTGCTGGGCTGGATATACCTGGTCTAGTCCATGTGCAAGAACACCTACCGTAAAAAGATTATTTTTAAGTGCAGCTTTATGCGCAATGGCATCTATTCCATATGCAAGTCCACTGATCACAACCACATTTTGATCTTTTAATTCTTCGATAAGCTTTTCCGTTATTTGTTTTCCATAATCGGTATGGTTGCGGGTGCCGATTACAGCGATTACTTTACCCTGGTTAAGATCCAATTCCCCTTTATAATACAAAAGGGTTGGAGAGTCGTAGCAATTCAATAGTCGTTTTGGATAATCCTTATGCGTAATAAAAAGTGGTTTGATCTTATACTTTTCAATGAACGAAATTTCTTCTTCTGCTTTTGAAAAATCAGTAAACGATTTTATAGATTCGGCTCTTATGGATCCTACGCCTTCTATTTTTTCAAGCTCTCTTTTTTTTGCTTTAAATATATCGGGCGCATCATATTGCTGTAATAATATTTTTGCCTGAACTGGACCAATATTGGGAATGAGAGTTAAAGAAATCTGGAAAAGCAATTCATCATTCATTTGAAAAATATATCAGGATGAAGATACAATTTGAAGTGAAAGATTTTGGAGTTTATTATTTTTAAAATTTATACCATCTGATTATTAACGGGAGGAGTCCTGCACCAGGTTGAACAACCTTTTCAATGGCTCTTCACATTTTTTTACCGGCTTATTACTCTCATTTCGGTTCTCCTGTTTTTTGACCTGCCCTCTTCCGTGCTATTATCAGCAACAGGTTGTTTTTCACCCAAACCTTTATAGGAAAGTCGCTGTGGGCTGATCCTATTGTTGATGAGATAACTGACCACTGATTTTGCCCTGTTATCCGACAGAATTAAATTGTCCGCAGGCTTCCCTACATTATCGGTATGCCCGGAAATTTCAATTTTTAAAGTTGGATTCTCGTTTAGCAATTGAACTATTTTATCCAGTTCTGCCAGGGAGGTAGGTTTGATTTCAAATTTATTAACGTCAAAAAAAATGTTATTCAGCACAATAGAAGCATTTTCTTCCAGGGGTTGTAAAGGAATGTTTTTTTGAAAAACAGAATCCGGTGAGTGCTGACTAAGAAAAAAATTATCGGAATAAAATAAATATCCTTTCCGGTTTACATTAAAAGCATAATCTTTTCCAACTGGTAAAGTGATCAGGTAATATCCTTTTTCATCTGTTTGTACCTTTGAAATAGTTTGTTTCGAGGCCATATCAATCAACTCGACGGCAGAAGGTAATCCCACTGAAGTTTTTTTATCAAAGACCTGCCCTTTTATCCATAATGTTTTATAAGGGCGGATGTTTTCCCGCAATTGAAAGGTGTAAATATCCATCCCACCTTTTGTATCGCTCCGGTCGCTGGCATAATAGGCTGTTTCTCCACTGGCAGCAACAAATAATGTTCCTTCCCGGCTGATTGTATTGATTGGGTAACCCAGGTTGATTGGTTTGCTCCAGTCGCTCATCGGTCCTTTTCTTACATAAAACAGATCATCGTCTCCATAGCCTGGCCAGTAGTTGGAAGTAAAATATAGCGTTTGATTATCCGCATGAATGAAAGGGCTTTGTTCATCCCCGCTTGTATTTATTCCTTCGCCCAGGTTCTCAGCTTCTCCCCATTTTCCACTTGGTTGTAACCTGGATACATAGATATCACTACCTCCAAAGCCTCCTGGTCTGCGGCTTGCGAAATAAAGTTCTCTCTTATCTGGGGATAAGCAAGGTTGAGATTCCCATTGATCTGAATTCACCCATCCTCCTGCATTAACAGGTTCACTCCATCCTTCTTTTTGGAGGTAAGAAATATAAATATCACAACTACCAAAACCTTGCGGCCTGTTGCAACCAGTAAAAACCAGCCATTGGCCATCCTGCGAAATATTTTGTGCCCCTTCGTTTTGCTCAGAATTTACATAACCTTCAATTGGTTTTGCCATTACCCATTGGCCGGTATCTCTTTGGCTTTTGAAGAAATCTTCATTCATTCCTTTTAACCTGCGTGTAAAAACTAATTCCTTACTGTCAATGGTGAGTGAAGGAAAATATTCCGACTCCGCACTGTTGATTTCAGTGCCCATATTTTCAGGAGCAAAAACGTAATTCTTGTCCAAATTTTTTTTGGAATATTCAACGGCAAATTCATAACAGCGTTTGCGATATTCAGTGGCTTTAAAGGAAGTAGAATTTTTAGGTGGGTTTTTTTCCAGGAGTTCATTTATTGCATTCAATGCTTTATCAAATTCCCCCAGGCCTGCAAGGTTGATTGAATAGGGAAGTTTATATTCTGCAGTATAGCTTGTGTCCCTGGCAAAGGCCTTTTCATAATATTCTATGCTGGATTGATAGTTTTTTAATTGGCCATACACGCCGGCAAGAGATAAATATGCATCCAGGTAATTTTTGTCCGCTTCAATAGCAATTTTTAGCAATTCAGCAGCATTAGCAAGGTTGCCATCCTGTGCCTGTTCCAGGGCCTGGTTATATATTGTAATTGCTTTTTTTTTGACCTTATAAGGATCGTAAACCTGGGAAAACGAACCACTAATCAAACTATAAGTTGCAAGAAGGAGAATTGTTTTTTTCATTGATCCGGATATTTCTTATTTATAACGAAACTACCGGATTTTTATTCCTGATATTTTTTCTGGCTAATTTTGATAAAGGGTAACAAAATATTTAAATATTTTTTACCAAAAATGCCCGTTTGTCGGGCATTCATAGATTTTTTTTTGAGCAAAAACTTAATTATTAAACTTTTCAAAAACCCATGACTCCCTTTTTGGTTGGTTCCGCTTATATTTCTTTTGAGATGTAACTTCTTCTTTTTCTATTCGCCCCACTTCGATGGATGACTTAAAAAAAGTAACATAATCCAGCAAGCCATAAATAAAGATGATAATACCGGTCATCTCCAGGAACTCTTCTAAGGCGCAAATCAAATAATAATAGGATTTTACTCCAAAATGCGCAATGACATGGCCTTCTATTATTTCAAAGCCTATTGTTGCAGTAATGTAAATAATAGCGGAACCAATAAATAAGTTTCTGCTTTTTTTCGGTAATGCAAATACAAATTTGGCAAACATGCCACCGGCAACAAGAACAAATAAACCATAAGGCAATATCCAGGGATATTTTAGATAACCTTCAGCACCTGCTTTAATATAATGGCCAATTTTATTAAATTTTTCATGGATACTTATCGTTTCATCAACAGCCAGGAAAATAAAGATGCAACTAAGAAGTAACCAGTGATATATATATTTTTGCGCATACTGTTTTGATACGAGATAGATCATCAATAAAAGACCGCCTGCTAGTGTTAATACGAAGGACGAAAAAAAGGTAGGAACATTTGATTCCTCACTTGCGTCAAACAAATACACAAGTCCTTTTGTAAAAAAGCCATTATACCCAAGATTTTTTTGGAGTATTATGCTAATCAGATTAAATACAAAGAGAAAAACTGCTATACCAAATAGATAAATCGCTGTCCTTTCAGGGGTAATAACAATTGAGGACTGTCTTACTTTGAGAGTCTTGTAATTAGTAGTCATTTTATCAGTTTTCTAAGGTGTACAGAATGGGAATTGGAGGTGCGGTCTCGTAGACAGGATAAAATGGATTCAATTATTTATGTAGTATATAACCTATTAACTCTTTCTTAAAATTGAGGTCATGACAGGATAAGGGGAAGAGGTTAATAAAAGGATGGAGAATTTACTTGCGGTGAACAAATATAAAATAAGGATTTCAGGAATCAAAGCTTTTTCAAAATTTGAGTTTGACTTTGTGGCTGTGTGAGGATTAAATTTAAGATTAGTAAATAGATAATATGCCAGGGTTAAGGCACATTGATGTACTTATGAATCTGGAGGCTTAGTTCCCACTGAGGGTTATTTTTTATGTAATCGACCAGGAGTGAGGTTATTTGATTTGCTTTACTCCATTCAGGCTGCAAATAAAGCCTGCAATGAGAGGATACCAAATTTTTATATTTTTCCGCCCATTTCAAATCAGATTTATTATATACAATGATCTTTAATTCATGAGCCGCTGCAATCACTTCCGGCAAGGGTTCCTTAAATTTTTTTGGAGACAAACATATCCAATCCCAATTCCCGGACAGTGGGGACGATCCCGAGGTTTCGATATTAGTTTGTAAACCCGAATTTTTTAATTCGAGTGTTAAATCATCTAAATTGTACAATAGAGGTTCACCACCGGTGACCACAACAATTTTTGCCGGGGTATCCTTAATAGCCACCAACAAACTTTCTAATTCGTAAACCGGATGTTTTGACGCATCCCAACTTTCTTTTACATCACACCACACACAACCCACGTCGCAACCTGCGAGTCGAATAAAATATGCCGCTTTTCCCTGGTGATATCCTTCTCCCTGAATAGTATAAAAATGCTCCATCACTGGCAGGGGCGCCGGCTTTATTTTAAATGAATCACTCATATGAACCTTTACTATTTTAATTAGTTCTTCATAATACATGACTTAAAAGTATTTTTCATTAAAGCGGCAATAGTCATCGGTCCCACACCACCGGGAACAGGTGTAATCCAGGAAGATTTTTGGCATACTTTCTCATAGTCTACATCACCCTTTAATTTAAATCCGCTTTTTCTGGATGTATCTTCTATCCTTGTGATTCCTACATCAATTATAATTGCTCCTTCTTTTACCATATCTGCTTTTACAAATTCCTGTTGCCCCAGGGCAGCCACAATTATATCCCCCTGCAGGCAAATTTCTTTCAGATTGGTTGTGTGGGAATGGCAGATAGTAACAGTACAATTTCCCGGATTATTATTTGCACTTAATAAAAAACTTATGGGTCTGCCTACTATATTGCTTCTGCCAATTACAACGGCATGCATTCCCCGTGTATCTATTTTATAATGTTGAAGTAATAACATGATGCCATAAGGAGTAGCAGGCACAAAAGTGGGTGCACCCTGTACCATTCTTCCAACACTTACCGGGTGAAAACCATCCACGTCTTTATCCGGGGATATGGTATTTATAACATTTTCATCAGAAATATGTTTCGGCAATGGCAACTGAACCAAAATTCCATCTATATCAGGGTCCGTATTTAATTCTTCAATTTTTTCAAGCAATTTATTTTCTGATATGTCATCCTCAAATCGAATCATTGTGGACTTAAAACCTGTTTCTTCACAAGCTCTGACTTTGGCGGCTACGTAAGTTTCGCTAGCCCCATTTTTTCCAACAAGGATGGCAGCGAGGTGGGGTATCTTTTTTCCTTCATTTGAACGCTGTGCAACATCAATTCTGAGGTCTTCTTTTATTGCCTGGGCGGCTTTTTTCCCATCTAATATTTGCATGGCGCAAACCTACATAAAGTTTATGTCCGAACACGGGGATAAATGAATAAATAACATCTCCCAGGCAAGAGCAACTTTAGTGTGATGTAATATTATTTTAATAACTTACCTGGGCCAAAAATCAACCGGGTGAAAAGCAAATGGATTTGCCTGTTTCTTGTATTACAATTAGGAATCCTGGCCAATTGCCAGATTTTGAGAAGACCTATCAGTATCCCGTATACCGGCCTGGGGGCTTACAGTGTCAATAATGTAGATGTTCTTTCTTTTATTACAAACCAGGCGTCACTTGCTCAAATAAAAACACCGGCTTTAGCCGTTTTTGGTGAAAAGAGGTTTTTATTAAGTGAACTAAATAATTTCACAACTGGCATAGCTATTCCCACAACATCGGGGAATTTTGGAATAAAGGCCGGGTATTATGGATTTAATGAGTATAATGAAACGCAGCTTGGTTTTGCTTATGGTCGTAAGTTGGGTAGTAAAATGGATATCGGAGCACAGTTTAATTACAACGGTATCCGGATATCCGGCTATGGAAGCGATGCAGCCATAGGTTTTGAAATAGGAACGATATTCCACCTTTCAGAAAAGATTCATACCGGCATTCATCTAAACAACCCGGTTGGAGGAAAATTTGGGAAAGATCAGCAGGAAAAATTATCATCAGTATATACGGTGGGAATAGGTTATGAAGCATCGGGGAAAGTTTTTGTGAGTGCAGAAATCGCTAAAGAAGAAGACCAGCCTGTTAATGTAAATGCAGGTATACAGTATAAAATTTTGCCTCAGTTATTAGCCAGAACAGGGATATCTACGGCTACATCGTCAGGATGGATGGGGATTGGATTATCATGGAAATCATTTCGGGTAGATATTACATCCTCCTATCATCCGCAATTGGGTATTACTCCGGGCCTGCTATTGCTTTTTACTTTTAATGATAAAGAAAATTGAAAGGGATCGGTATTATATTATTCCTCATTCACATTTTAGTGTATTCGTCCATTTCCCAGGAAATTCCTCCATCAGGCGAACAGCAACTGGAAAATCTTACTGATTCTGACCAGGGGGAAACAGAAGATGATTCTTACTTACTGCTATTAGATTATTACCGGAAGCACCCACTAAATCTGAATACGGCTGATATAAATGAATTAAGAGAGTTAAGAATATTGAATGGTTTACAAATCGCTAATCTTATTTCTTACCGCAGGCTTTTTGGAAAATTTATCAGCCTTTATGAATTACAGGCTGTTCCCACTCTCGATGTAGTCACCATCAGGAAATTAATAGATTTAGTTACAATCAGCTCTTCCGGTTCTTTGCATGAAGATTTTGCAACAAGGATGAAAAATGGTAATCAAAGTTTGTTATTGCGTTATTCGCAGGTATTGGAAAAAGCCAGAGGATACGATAAATCATTAACAGGAAATAAATATCCCGGCGGCCCTCAGCGGTTATTTTTAAGATACAGGTATGTATATAAAAATTTATTGCAGTTTGGATTCACTACAGAGAAAGATGCAGGGGAACAATTTTTTAAAGGTGCACAAAATAAAGGATTTGATTTTTTTTCATTTCACTTATTTGCCGGAAAAACCGGGATTTTGCAAGCCCTTGCGTTGGGTGATTTTACAATCAATATGGGACAGGGTCTTATACACTGGCAAAGCCTGGCTTTCAGGAAAAGTGTAGATGTGATGGGTGTAAAAAGACAATCTGCTATTCTCCGGCCTTATCATTCAGCAGGTGAATTTAATTTTAACCGCGGGGCGGGCATTACGTTAAAAATAAAAAATATTGAAGCCACAGCATTTGCCTCCATCCGGCAATTAAGTGCAAATTTTGTGGCAGACACAATCAGTAACTACAATTACATTTCTTCATTTCAAACATCAGGATATCACAGAACTGCTTCTGAAAATGCCGACAAAAATATATTAAGACAAATCTCTTCCGGTGGAGTTCTAAAATATATTGGTAACAGCTGGCATATTGCTATCAATGGAGTCTTTTATCAATTTTCCTTGCCGGTTCAAAAAGGTTCTGAGCCCTACAATTTATTTTCCATAAAAGGAAAGACCTGGCACAACTTCAGTTTTGATTATAGTTATACCTACAAAAGTCTTCACTTTTTTGGGGAGGGAGCGATGGATAAGAATTTAAATACAGCTTTTTTGAATGGTCTGTTGATAAGTGTGGATTCAAAAGTAGATTTATCTTTTGTGCAAAGAATTATTGCTAAAAATTACCAGGCAGTAAATGGAAATGCTTTTACGGAAAATACTTTTCCAACCAATGAAAACGGATTTTATTCCGGGATCACGATCCGTCCTGCTCCAGGATGGCGATTGGATGCATACGGAGATATTTACAAATTTCCCTGGCTTAAATACCAGGTTGATGCTCCCAGTTATGGAAGAGATTTCATAGCCCAGATCACGCATACTCCCAATAAACAGATTGAAATATATACACGATTTAAAAATGAAAGTAAACAGGTCAATCAACAAAACAATGTAAGTTTTACCGACAGCCTGGTAAACACACCAAAAAAAAACTGGAGGTTACAATCAAGCTATAAATTAACCCAGACAACTACAATTCGTAACCGGGTAGAAATGGTTTGGTATAATGATAAGGGGAAGGAGGGAGAAACCGGGTTTTTAATGTTCGTTGATTTTATTTACAAACCCGCCATGAAACCGGTTTCCTTATTTATGCGACTTCAGTATTTTGAAACCAATGGATACAATTCAAGATTATATGCCTATGAGCAGGATGTGTTATACAGTTATTCCATTCCTGTTTTCTTTGATAAAGGATTTCGATATTACACCTTGTTGAATTATGATATATCTAAAAGAATTTCTGTCTGGTTAAGATGGGCACAAACAGTGTATAGAGATAAAAATACCGTTGGTTCAGGATTAGATGAAATTAAAGGAAATAAAAAAACGGAGATAAAATGCCAGATGCGAATACTGTTTTAATTTGAATCAAGAAGTTAATAATTTAGAAATACTAATAAGCGTTTGTTAAAAAAAACTTTATATTGCGCAGCACTTTCCAATAAGTGGCTGTCTCTAGGGTAGCCTTTTTTAAGGGAATGGACGGATTTTACTGTTATTTGTATTGGTTATTTAAACTTAAAATTTTTATTCACATGAGAAAACTTGCATTATTAAGTGCAATGCTGATGCTATTATGTACATTGGCTTTTGCACAAAAAACCGTAACTGGACAGGTCAGAAATAGCATAGGAGGTCCTGTTCCTTTTGCAACTATTACAGTTAAGGGTTCAAATACAGGAACCTCAGCAGACGGAAACGGTAATTTTTCAATCGAAGTTAAGGAGGGAGAAACGCTGGTAATTAGTTCTGCCAGCTTTGCAGATCAGGAAATAAGAGTGGGTAAAGCTGCAACTATTACAGTTTCCATGCAACAACAGGGAAATCTGCAGGAAGTTGTAGTTACTGCTTTGGGTATTAGGAGAACGAGAAACACGGTATCATATGCTGCTCAGCAAATTAAGGGTGAGGAAGTAAGCAATAACCGGAGTTCTAACTTTATGCAGAGCATGTCGGGAAAGGTTTCCGGTGTAGAATTTCGACAGTCAAATACGCTGGGTGGATCGACTAACGTAGTTGTAAGAGGTACAAAATCAATTTCGGGAAATAACCAGGCATTATTTGTAGTAGATGGAATTCCCATTGATAATACCAATTCAAAATCAGTAAATCCTAATACGGGTAATGCACAGCAAGCTACCGGTAGAGGTGGATATGACTACGGTAATGCAGCAGCCGACATTAATCCTGATGATATTGAATCAATAACCGTTCTAAAGGGAGCAGCTTCTACTGCACTTTATGGTTCCCAGGGTGGTAACGGAGTTATCCTGATCACTACAAAAAAAGGATCAAGAGGATTGGGTATTACTGTTAATTCAGGTGTTACGGTAGGCAAATATGATAAATCTACTTTTATTAAATACCAAAAAGAATATGGTGGGGGTTATGGCGCATATTATGAGGATCCTTCAGGTTTTTTCCTTTATAGGGATATTAATGGGGATGGTATTGATGACCTGGTAACACCTACAAGTGAAGATGCCTCATATGGTGGTAAATTAGATGGAAGATTAGTCTATCAATGGGATGCTTTTGATCCACTTTCACCCAATTTCGGAAAAGCAAGGCCTTATTTAGCACCTGCTAATATGCCCGGATCAATTTTTCAAAATTCTGTTTCTTCTAATCAAAGTGTAGCGATTACTGGGGGTTCAGATATGGGCTCTTTTAAATTGGGATATACAAGAACAGATGATAAAGGAATCATGCCCAACAGTAAGATCGCAAAGAATCTTGTCAATTTTGGGGGAAGTTATAACCTGACTTCAAAATTGACAGCAGCTGCTTCAATAAATTTTTCAGGGATTAATGGAAGGGGCAGATATGGAACTGGATACGATGATAAGAACCTGATGGGAAATTTCCGCCAGTGGTGGCAGGTAAATGTTGATATTGATGAACAAAAGCAAGCATATAACAGGGAAAAAAGAAATGTTACCTGGAACTGGGCTGATCCATCAGACCTTACCCCAATATATTGGGACAATCCTTATTTTACCCGTTATGAAAATTACGAGACTGATGAGCGTAACCGGTATTTTGGAAACGCAAGTTTGAATTACAAACCTGTTGAGTGGTTAAATATAAATGGAAGTGTTGCTCATGATACATATAGCGAAATCCAGGAAGAAAGACAGGCAGTAGGTAGTGTAACCACCTCCAGTTATACAAGAACGAACAGGAATGTAAGTCAAACCAATTACAACCTCATCATGAATATGGAGAAGAAGATCTCCAATGATTTTACGGTTAGAGGACTTTTGGGTACAAACGTAAGAAAAGAACGCAGAGAAGTAATTATTGCTGCCACCAATGGTGGGTTAGTTGCCAATAGAATTTATTCTCTTTCAAATTCATTAAATCCTATTAATGCTCCGATTGAAATTGATGCAAGGAGAGAAGTATGGGGAAATTTTGCAGGCGCCACTTTATCATGGAAGGACATGATTACCGTTGACGGAACTATTAGAAATGATCAATCATCAACTTTACCAAAAGGTGCCAATAGTTATTGGTACCCATCTGCTTCCATAGGCTGGGTATTCTCTAAATTGCTCCCATCTACGGACTGGTTGAGCTATGGTAAATTCAGAACCAATTATGCCCAGGTAGGTAATGATGCGGCTCCATATTCTTTGGTTGACGCATATACTATCGGAACGCCTTTCGGTTCTAATTCACAAGCCAGCGTTGCTGGTACTAGTGCGAATTCTGAATTGAAACCTGAGCGTACAAAGAGTTATGAATTTGGAATTGAAGCAGCCTTTTTAAAAAACAGGACTGGTTTTGATATTTCTTATTATAATGCCAAAACATTTGACCAGATATTTGCAGTACCTGTTTCTACAGCAACAGGTTATAATTCCAGGTTCCTTAATGCTGGAAACGTTCGGAATCAGGGTGTAGAGTTATCAGTATTTGGTACACCAATCCAAACAAAAGATTTTACCTGGACTATTAACCTTAACTGGACACGCAACCGCAATAAAGTTGAAGAATTATTCCCCGGAATCGATGTTATTACTTTGGGAACCTTCCAGGGAGGTGTGTCTGTAAATGCTGCATTGGGTGAACCATTCGGTATCATACGTGGAAATGATTATAAATACGCAAATGATGACAAAGGTTCAGGTAAAAGAATTGTCAACACCACTGGACGATATGCTACTACAGTAGAGTCCAACATAACCATTGGTGATGTTAACCCTGATTGGATCGGCGGCGTAAGTAATACGTTGAAATATAAAGATTTTTCTCTGAGCTGGTTAATAGATGTACGCCAGGGAGGAGATCTTTTCTCATTAGATCTTTATTATGGACTGGCAACCGGATTATATCCTGAGACCGCAGCTTTAAATGATTTGGGTAATCCGTCCAGGAATACAATTGCTAATGGTGGTGGTATTATTATGCCTGGTGTTAAACCAGATGGTGTGACGCCAAATGATGTGCGGGTGAGCAATACCAATTATGGTTCATACGGCTATGCAAGAAATCCGGCTGCCGGATTTATCTATGATGCCAGCTTTGTTAAATTGAGAGAAGCTATTTTCACTTATTCTCTGCCTAAAACTTTAATTGGCAAATTAAATCCTTTTAAGGGTATTGACGTATCGTTGATAGGAAGGAACCTTTGGATCATTCACAAAAATTTACCTTATGCAGATCCTGAAGAAAATGTTAGCTCAGGTAATTTGCAAGGTTATCAAAGTGGAGCTTATCCCTCTGTTAGAACGGCAGGTGTTAATGTTAAATTCAGATTCTAAAAAAAAAAGAGACTTATTATGAAAAAACTTTTGTTATTAGGCTTTTTACCGGTAATAATGCTGGTAGCCTGTCATAAAGATCTGACCAGTATAAATGTGGATCCCAAAAGTCCGCTATCATATCCTTCCAGGGCGTTTTTTACTAGTGCTCAAAAAAATATGATGGATTTAATGGCCTCCTCAAATGTGAATACAAATATTTTTCGTTTGGTAGTTCAGTACTGGAACGAAACCACTTATACTGACGAAGCTAACTTTGATTTGGGTACACGTCAGATTCCAAGACAAATATGGAATGGAATTTACCGTGATGTACTTCGGGATTTTAAAGAAGCTAAAAAGTTGTATCCCAATGATGCCAACAATCCAAAGGATTTAAAGAATCAATTGGCCATTACTGAAATAATGGAAATATATGCCTGGTATTACCTGGTGACCACTTTTGGGAATGTTCCTTATACGGAGTCTCTTGATGCTCTTAATACTCAACCGAAATACGATGATCAAAAAACAGTTTTCCTTGATTTGCTTACCAGGCTTGATGCCGCTATAGCAAATCTGGATGTATCAGGTGATAGTTTTGGTGGTGCAGATATTGTTTACAGCGGAGATGTTGCCAGCTGGAAAAAGTTTGCTAATTCATTTAAATTAAAAATGGGAATGACGATTGCTGACGATGATAATACAAAAGCAAAAGCAATTGTGGAATCAGCAGTAGCCGCAGGTGTATTTACATCCAGTGCTGACAATGCTAGTTTTAAATACTTGCCAATTCCTCCAAATACAAACCCTATTTGGGTCGATTTGGTACAAAGCGGTCGTAAGGATTTTGTGGGTACTAATACTGCTGTCAATAAAATGAAAGCCTTAGGAGACCCAAGGTTGCCTTACTATTTCACCCTGGATGGAACCGGAACTGATTATTCCGGTGCTACACCTGGCGCAAGCAGTAACTACGCAACTTTTTCAAAACCATCAGGTCCATTATTAGTTCCAGGATCAATTGGTAAAATTACAAATCCTGATAATCCTGCTTTGTTAATGAGCTATGATGAAGTAGAATTCTATCTGGCAGAAGCTGTAGAAAGAAATTATAGTGTTGGAGGAACCGCGATGGAACATTACAACAAGGCCATTACAGCTTCTATTCTGTATTGGGGTGGCTCAGCTGCTGATGCTGCAGCTTATTTACTGAAGCCAGCAGTCAATTATCTTACAGCAACTGGTACATACAAACAAAAGATTGGAGAGCAAAAGTGGCTGGCTCTTTATAATCGCGGTTGGGAATCCTGGATTGAATGGAGAAGATTGGACTTCCCCGCTTTGGTAAAACCACCAACAGCACAATCTGTTATACCGTTACGTTTTACATATACGGTTCCGGAACAAAACTTAAATAAAGCGAATTATGATGCCGCATCTGCAGCTATAGGTGGAGATGTTGTTGCAACAAAACTTTTCTGGGATAAAAACTAGTTTTATCTGTAAAGTAAATTGGAAAGGTCCCGTTCTGGCGGGGCCTTTTCTTTTATCTTTGTTCCTCAATTTTTAATATGGATAATCAATCGCAACAACCCAACCAGCTTAATATTGAAATATCAGAAGAAGTAGCAGAGGGTTCATATGCCAATCTCGCCATTATTACTCACTCGCATGCTGAGTTTGTGATAGATTTCGTGAATGTGATGCCAGGAACACCCAAAAGCAAAGTTAAATCCCGCATAATACTTACACCCCAACACGCCAAGCGTTTGATGAAAGCACTTACAGAAAATATTGGAAAATATGAAGCTGGAAATGGAATAATCAAAGATCTTGAAGAAATTCAACTACCAGTAAATTTTGGTGGACCAACAGCGCAGGCATAAAGAACTCCCAATAAAAAGATAAAAGCTAATATATCTCGAGCAGAACGATTAAAGTATTCCCTCATCGGCAAAACTGAAATATCCATCTTCACTTACAATAATGTGATCAATGATTTTTATGTCCAGGTATTTTGCTGCTTCCTTTATTTTATGAGTTATTTCCTCATCTGCCCGGCTTGGTTTGAGGCTTCCTGATGGATGATTATGACATAAAATAATACTGACTGCATTTTCTTCAAGAGCTTTTTTTAAAATAAGTCTTGGATCGGCTACTGTACCAGTTATTCCTCCCTGAGCTTATGATCTCAAAGTGGTTGATTTTATTAGCCCTGTTCAAAAATAAAACTGCAAATACTTCGTGACGGTAATCTTTTAAAACAGACTGAAGATAACCGGCAATATCATGACTTGATGTTACAACTGCTTTTTCAAGTGAGGAGGAGGCCTGACGTCTTCTGCCTAGTTCCAGGGCGGCCGCTATGGTGACCGCCTTTGCTTCTCCAATACCCTTGATCTTAATCAAATCCTTTATTGATCGCTTACCCAATTCTGTTAGATTGTCTTTACCAAGTTTCAATATTTCTTTTCCTAAATCCACGGCCGATTTATCCTTGGTTCCATTGTGGATAAGTATGGCCAGAAGCTCTGAATTACTGAGATTTTCCGCACCCCGGGATAGTAATTTTTCTCTGGGTCTATCGTCTTTTGCCCATTGCTTAATTGAGTGTTTATTCTCTTGCATAAAACAAGTTTAACTAATATTTTTATCCCCGTAATACAAGATAAGTTGTATTGTCAAAGTGAAGTAATAAAATCCCATCTTTTGAATAACTTAAAATCCCCCTATTATGAAAACTAAAAGAGTCGATACTATGGGCGCCCTGCATCCCATACTATTTTTTGCTGTCATGTATGTTGTAGTATTGTTTTTTTCCATCTTTATATGTTCTTCGCTTTTCTATAGTTTTAATTCCTATTCAAGTGATGATACCGTACAATACGGAAAAGCCTGCAAAACAAGCAGAATTTCCCTGTTCAGGTATCTACTGCGGCTGTCGTTCGGTAAAAAATTTTATCCCGCTATTTTTTTCAGGCTGATCAATAGGGATTGCATTGATAGTAATATCTTCGCCGCTCCAAAGAATTACTTTAGATACCTATTTTAAGTCATGCAATCTGCCAAAATCTTTTCCGGTACTAGCTCTGGAGTATTAACGAACGAAATTTGCAAGCGCTACGGAGTGAAGCAGGGAAAGATTAATATTCAGCGTTTTAGCGACGGAGAAATGTGCCCCACCTATCTGGAAAGCATCCGTGGCGATTTTGTATTCCTGGTGCAAAGCACCTACTCCCCCGCAGATAACATTTTGGAACTACTTTTAATGATTGATGCAGCACGAAGGGCATCAGCATATAAAGTTATTGCCGTTCTCCCTTATTATGGCTATGCCCGCCAGGACAGGAAAGATAAACCTCGGGTTGCGATTGGTAGTAAATTAATTGCTAATATGTTGGTAGCGGCTGGAGCCGACCGTATTGTTACAATGGATCTACATGCTCCGCAAATTCAGGGATATTTTGATATACCTGTTGATCATCTCGATAGCCATGCGGTTTTTATCCCTTATATTGAAAATCTAAAATTAGAAAACCTTACCTTTGCCGCCCCCGATGTGGGTTCTACCAACCGGGTAAGGGAAATAGCGAATTATTTCAATGCTGAAATGGTGATTTGTGATAAACACAGGAAAAGAGCAAATGAAATTGCGAGCATGGTAGTTATTGGGGATGTAACGGGAAAGGACATTGTAATTATCGATGATATCTGTGATACGGGTGGAACACTGGCAAAAAGTGCAGCTCTTTTAAAGGAAAAAGGTGCCCGGAGTGTTAGGGCTTTGATTACACATCCTGTGCTGAGTGGAAAGGCTTATGAGAATATAGAGAACAGCGTATTGGAAGAATTGGTGGTATGTGATACTATCCCAATAAAGAAAGAAAGCTCAAAGATCAAAGTAATTTCTGTAGCGGAATTATTTGCAGTTGCGATTCGAAATGCCTTTGAAAATAAAAGTATCACCAGCCTTTTTATTCATTCGCAAAGAAGGCAGAGTATAATAAATGGTGATTTTTGGAATGATAAATTTTTAATCAATTTGGAAAATATCGGAATTGAAAGAACTGTATGAAATAAACAAACAAAATAAAAATGAAATCAATTACAATCAAAGGACAACTGAGGACCGGATTCGGGAAGGCCGCCACCCGCGAGCTCCGCTCTCAGGAACAGGTGCCGGGTGTAATTTACGGGGGTGCACAGGAGATCAATTTTTCAGCTCCTGCTGCTGCATTCAAACCTTTGGTATATACACCCAGCTTCCAGTTTGCTGAAGTAGACGTGGATGGCAAAACCTACAAATGCATTTTAAAAGACCTTCAATTTGATAAGGTTAGCGATCACCTGATCCACATAGATCTTTTGGAACTGGTGGAAGATAAAAAGGTGATTGCGACAATTCCATTGAAATTTACAGGAGTTTCAAAAGGAGTGAAAGACGGTGGTAAATTTGTTGCTAAAATAAATTCTTTAAAAGTAAAAACCTATCCCAAATACCTGAAAGAACAAATTGAAGTTGCGGTTGACGACCTTGAACTGAATGGCAATATCCGGGTAGAAGATGTGAAGATTGATAATTATGAAATATTGAATTCTCCGCGTATTCCGATTGCCTCCGTAGTTTTAACAAGGCAATTGAAACAGGAAGAAGCTGCTGCACCTGCTGCTCCGGCCGCAGCTGCTGCTGCGCCGCCGCTGCAAAGGCTGCTCCAGCCGCTGCAAAGGCGGCCCCGGCTGCAGAAAAAATAATGATTCAAATATTTAAATGTATCAATACACCCGTTTCGCTTATGCAGACGGGTTTTTTAAATATTTTAATGCAATATTTAGCCTTATACTGTAATATGCATTCAGGAATTTCCAACACTTTTTCAATATGATTTATTGCATCATGAAATTTTTGATTGTTGGACTGGGTAATATTGGTGACGAATATGCACATACAAGGCATAATATCGGCTTTGATGTGGTTAATGCTTTTGTACATAAGCATGGCGGCAAATTTCAGTTTGGATAGACTGGCTTATGTTGCTGAAATTAAATGGAAGGGAAAAATATTTATCTGTATTTGTCCTACTACTTACGTGAACCTAAGCGGAAAAGCAGTAAAATACTGGATGGATAAGGAAAACATATTGAGCTGAAAACATCCTTGGTAATCCTGGATGACCTGGCTGTTCCGCTCGAAAAATTACGATTGAGGACAAGCCGGAAGTGATGGAGGTCACAATGGCCTGAGAAGTATCCAGGAGATTATAGGGACTACCGAATATCCCAGGTTAAGATTTGGGATTGGTAATAATTTTCCAAAGGGCCGCCAATCCGATTTTGTATTGGGCAAATGGAAAAAGGAAGAAGAAATCCTTAGTAAAGCTGAAAATAGACAAATCGATAGAAGTAATAGAGAATTTTGCCACCCAGGGGATTAACCTTTGCGATGAACCAGGTAAATAATCACAAGTTTTGATTATGATAAGTCATATTGATTACTTATTTTAGCGGCCCGACCCTTTGATGCTTAAACTCCACTTACCCTATTGATTAGGTGATATATATGGGATCAACAGTCCTTGAGTAGTATCCGATGTATTTTAACAACAACCATCCTGATTATGAAGATTTTTTGTGTAGGCCGTAATTTTGCAGCTCATGCTGAAGAACTTGGAAATGAAATTCCTGATGAGCCGGTTATTTTTATGAAGCCTAAAAGTGCATTGCTCCAGCCACATGCACCATTTTACTATCCAGAGTTTACCAATGAGCTTCATTATGAATGTGAGCTTGTTCTTCGGATTAGTAAAAATGGGAAGTATATCCAGGAAAAATTTGCCAGCAAATATTATGATGCAATCACTACCGGCATTGATTTTACCGCCAGAGATATACAAAATGAATTGAAAGCTAAAGGCCTGCCATGGGAAAAGGCAAAAGCCTGGGATAATTCGGCAGTGATTGGCAAATGGGTGACATTACGCAGAAGTTAAAAACAGGAACGAAATCAACTTTGGACTTTATAAAAACAAAGAATTAGTTCAGCAGGGAAATTCTTCCAAAATGATTTATCGACTTTGATAGTATAGTAGCCTATATTTCTAACTATTTTTCAGTAAACATCGGGGATGTTATTTTTACCGGTACACCTGCAGGAGTTGGAGAAGCAGTTGTAGGGGATGAACTAGAAGGTATTCTGGAAGACGTAAGCATGTTTAACCTTGAAGATAAAATAAATCTTAACTAACTCAATTGATATCACAAACCAATTGCTTATAATAGCCATCTCTCATTAAGGGATGGTTATTTCTTTTTTGTAAATAATTTTAAGGTACCAATGATATTGCGTTGAATAAGAGAATCAATCTGGTATTCATAATAAATAAGACCAACTTGTGTCCCACTTGTAGAGGCCGCTTTCTCTTCCCCTGATTATTACTTTCTTCCACCTAAATTTGCGCATCTGCCCTTGCATTGTGTATAGTTTGAAACGACTCAGATGATTGACATTAATATATTGAAAAAAGCATTCAGGGCTATGAGCCTTGTAAAAAAAATGGCTGAAACGTATGAGGCCAACCGAACAATCTGTAAATATGTACATTCTACGTCCAGGGGTCATGAAGCTATTCAACTGGCAACTGCATTTCAATTATTGCCCCAGGATTATGTAAGCCCATATTACCGGGATGAAAGTATGCTGTTGGGCCTGGGTTTTACGCCGTATGATCTAATGTTACAATTACTTGCCAAAGGTGAAGATATATTCACTGGCGGACGTGAATATTATTCTCATCCTAACTACCGCGGAAAAGAGAAGCCAACAATCATTCATCAAAGCAGCGCAACGGGAATGCAGGTTATTCCCACTACAGGCATTGCCCAGGGAATTCAATATTTGGCCGCTCTTCGGAAGGCTGGTATTGAAAATAGTTTATTAGCCAACCAAAGCGGTGTAACGCCTATTGTTCTTTGTTCCCTTGGGTGATGCCAGTATTACTGAAGGAGAAGTAAGTGAGGCGTTTCAGTTTGCTGTTTTGAAGCAACTGCCGATTATTTATCTAATACAGGATAATAATTGGGGCATCAGCGTAACAGCTGAAGAATCAAGAACAATGAATGCATTTGAATTTGCAGCCGGGTTTAAAGGGATGAACAGGATCCAGGTGGATGGGAGCGATTTCGAAGCTTCATATGAGGTGATGAAATTTGTATGCGATAGTACCAGGAAAGAGGGAAAACCATGGCTTGTTCATGCACAGGTTCCTTTGCTTGGCCATCATACCAGTGGGGTAAGAAAAGAATTTTATAGAACAGATGATGATTGGGCAAGGCACTCGGAGCATTGTCCCGAACTGAAATTGAGAAAAAAACTTATAGAAAAAGGAGTAGAGGAAAACGAGTTAAAGCAAATAGAGGAAGAAGCAGCTGCCATCGTTGCAAGGGAATTTTCAAGGGCTGTAGCTTCCCCTGAACCCGTCCCGGTCACAGTTCAGGATCATATATTTGTTCCAACGCCTGTTCTTCATGAAAAAGGTGAAAGGTCTCCGGCGGGTGCAGAAAAAATAATGATGGTTGACGCTGCTTTGTTTGCCATCCGCGAAATAATGGAAAGCCATCCTGAAGCCGTGGTATATGGCCAGGATGTGGGGAAAAGATTGGGTGGTGTATTTAGGGAGGCAGCAACATTAGCTCAGCAATTTGGTGATCTCAGAGTATTTAATACCGCTATCCAGGAAGCTTATATTGTTGGATCCACCGTAGGTATGAGTGCAGTGGGTTTAGTTCCTATTGTTGAAGTACAGTTTGCGGACTACATATATCCTGCTATTAATCAGTTGGTTTCTGAAATCTCAAAAAGTTGTTATCTCAGCTGTGGAAAATTTCCTGTGTCGATGATCCTTCGTGTGCCAATTGGAGCCTATGGAGGCGGGGGACCATATCATAGCGGAAGCATTGAATCTACTCTACTTTCCATTAAAGGAATTAAGGTAATTTATCCCTCGAACGCAGCGGATATGAAGGGATTAATGAAAGCAGCATTTTATGATGGAAACCCTGTCGTCATGCTGGAACATAAAGGACTTTACTGGAGTAAAGTGCCTGGAACCGAAGAAGCAAAAAGACCTGAACCATCAAGAGATTATATCATTCCGCTCGGCAAAGCAAATATTGTATTAAATGCCAGTGAGAATGCATTGAATACCGGCGACAGTTGTGTCGTCATTTCCTATGGAATGGGAATATATTGGTCGCTATCAGCAGCTAAAAATTTTAATGACCAAATTGAAATTGTGGATCTTCGTACCCTGTATCCACTTGATGAAAAATTGATTTTTGAGCGGGTTAAATTGCATGGAAAATGTTTGATTGTAACGGAAGAACAGCAAAATAATTCATTTGCCGAGGCATTAGCCGGGCGAATTTCAAAAAACTGTTTTCAGTTTCTTGATGTACCTGTTGAGGTAATCGGAGCGCTGAATATCCCTGCTGTACCAATGAATATTAAACTCGAAGAGGCTATGTTGCCTAATGGTCAAAAAGTTACTCAGGCTTTACAAAAAATATTTTCATACTAACATAGCACTATTAAAATCCAATTGAATTGCCTCCATCTACCGGCAATACAACACCGGTAATATATGCGGCAGCATCCGTTGCCAGAAACAAAGCAGCATCACCTATATCACCTGGTTTCCCCATATAGCCCATGGGTGTTCTTGAAAATACTTTTTGTTTCCGTTCCGGATCGCTGTTTAGTGCTGTAGCTGTCATGTCCGTTTCTATAAAACCAGGTGCAATGGCATTTATTCTGATTCCTTTTGGCGACAGTTCAACAGCCATGGCTCTCGTCATTCCATCTATTGCCGTTTTGGAAGCACTGTAAGCGATCACCCTTGGCAATCCATATTGGGCAGCCATGGAACTGATATTTATGATGCAGCCGCTTTTTTTTGGCAGCATGTGTTTTATAACTTCCCTGGAGATGGCAAAAACAGCGCATAGGTTAGTAGTGACAACTTTCTGAAAATCTTCATCTGTTACTTCAGTAATATCCTTTTTCATATTGATTCCTGCATTGTTAACCAAAATATCTATTTGTCCGAATTGCTTCACAATATTTTCAATCAATAAAGGAATTGAAGCCAGGTCACTTAGGTCTGCCTGGGTTGGATAGCAAAGATCCCCTAATTGTTTTTTTGCCTGGTTTAACTTATTTGTATCTCTGCCTGCAATAATTGTGTGGATGCCGGCCCCGATGAATTTTTCAGCTATTGCCAGGCCGATTCCGGAGCCACCGCCAGTAACGATAGCCACCTTTTTGTTTTGATTTGTCATTGTTTGTTTATTATTAGTTCTGGTAAAAAATTATTAAATCGATTTAATTTCCGGGTGCGTAAGGAAAGCGCAAACTTTTGTAATAGTCCAAAGTATTATCAGGTTTTTCATATTCAGCAGGAATATCCATCCGGCTGAATGTTTGAAAATATAGTAAACATGCATTGCGCCACCATATTGCTTCTTTTACCTGGATGGCCAGTAACATCTTCACGTGCTGAAACCTTTCTTTGTCAATTAATTTTTCCAATTGATTCCATTCCTGCTGCATAGATTTTATTTCCTTTACACCTTCATTATATTTAAAACAAAGTTCATCCCATAAAATTCTTCCGGATTTCATTTTGTGTTTCCAACTAATATGGTGAAACCATAATAAATATTTTTCATCGCAGGTATTCGGGTCTTCATATTTTTTGCGTACTTCTGGTTCATATTGAGCTAATGCATTGGTTCCGGTGGCTGTTCTGTCAAAACCAATTCCAAACGTATCAGCCTTATGATAATAAACCGGGTTCCAGTCTGGTCTTGGTAAATTATCACTCCAGGGTGCGGGGCCATAGTGATGGCCATTACCCATGATATGATTCAATCCCAACGGCGTCATATAATTAACCATTGCTTCATGAGAAGTTAGCATAATTCTTTTTGTTGCACTAACTAAAGTTGTATTGTTATTAAAGGTTTGTCGTATCCATTCATCAGCAATTTGTTCACTGGATATTTCTAAGTTCCACGCTAATCTTCCCAAAGTATACCAATTAGACTGGCCAAAAAGATGACCCGTCCAATTTCTGTCATTGCCGATATTAGAAACACCAGCAATGCCATTTAGAGAATCATTATTTAAACTACCATCAATCACCCTGGCTACGGTTGAATATGATTGTTGAACTCCGGCTTTTTTTCTATCAGGCGAAGCATTGAAAATACTATTTGCATAGGTCTCTGCATCCAGTACTTCTTTAAACATGGGAGCCTCATAAACTAAGATGTGTTCCCTGCCCCAGGTATTCCTGTGTTAACTGAAATTCCATCATGAGTGGTGTATGTTTCATAGCACCGAACAAAGGTGAAAACGGTTCCCTGGGTTGAAAATCAATCGGTCCATTTTTAACCTGTACTAAAACATTATTTCTGAATTTTCCGTCGAGTGGTTTAAATTCTTCATAAGCCTGTTTGAAACGATCATTTGATTGTTGACTATAAACAAATGCCCGCCACATAATAATTCCATTAAAAGGTGCCACGGCATCAGCAAGCATATTGGCGCCATCGGCATGATCCCTGCCATAATTTTGTGGCCCGGGTTGACCTTCTGAATTGGCTTTTACCAAAAAGCCTCCGAAGTCCGGGATCAATTGATAAATTTCTTTTGCTTTATCATTCCACCATTGTTGTACTGAATCATTCAGGGGATCTGCTGTTTTTAATTTTCCAATTTCTATAGGAGCACTGAACCGGGCTGTCAGATAAACTTTAATACCGTAAGGCCGGAACAGATCTGGCCAGGGCCGCACATTTTTCAAGGTATGGCTTTGTTAATATGACTGCACTGGCATTTACATTTGTCAACGAAACTCCATTGATCCCTATGGATGCATTGGCCCGGGCATAATCCTTATATCTCGGATCATTATAACCAGGCAAAGTGTGCCAGTTAAAGATGGATATACCCGCATATCCTCTTTCTACATACCTGCTCAGGTTATCCCAATGATTTAAAAGTCGTAATTGCAATGAAGGAACAGAGATTATATTAAGGTCTGAAATGGATTGATGAGTTTGCAATAAGACGAAGAAAATGAAAAACGCCGTATAAAACTCCAATGTCGGTATTGCCTGTGATTAATAATATTTTTTTACCCTGGAAAACAACAGAACGAATAATAAATCCTTCTTTGCCCAATGAGGCTGACTCATCTTTTAAATTAACTGCAGAAATGATTCCGCGTCTTGTTTATCTGCCCGGCGAGCAGGGATCCATTTTCCAAAGAGGACAGGTCAGGAATTTTTTTACCAAGTAAACCATTCAACCCCATCTTTAATTCTTCCCTGGCTGCAGAAAGAGTAGGGGAATCAGAGATCAGATTTATACCGCGGATGGTTTTTCTATAATTTGAAAGCAAATGCGGATCATTAATTAATTTATATCTGAGCCACAGATCATAGCCATCTTCTGCCAGCAAATTGAGAGAAAGGAATAATAGGAAAAATATTGTAGTAACAGGTTTCATCTTTATATAATTGAGTTCAGGAAAGGATTTGTTTTTTGAGTGATGATTTTCTGATAATCAGGTCCGATTTAATCACAATTGTATTGGTAAGTCTAATATTTGCAATTCCTTTTAAATGATTGATCAGGTTACGGGCCGCTATTTCTCCCATATCCTTACCCGGGTAATGAATGGTAGTCAATTGAGGTTCTATTATTTTACTGATTGCGTCATTATTAAATCCCACGATGGCAATATCTCCGGGAATTCTTATTCCATTTTCTTTAAGGGTTTGCATACATATTGCTGCGGAAAAATCATTGGTTATAAAAGCGCCGTCGGGTAAGGGTTTCATCTTTAAAATTTGAAGAGCAGCTTCTACTCCGCATTGTTCGCTCAGGTCTTTAATAAGTACAAGGTCTTTATCAAATGGAATTTTATGATCCAATAATGCATCCGTATATCCTTTGTGCCGCTGGGCATATACATTTCGTTTCAGGCTTGCTGTTACCAAAACAATTTTTTTGCAACCCTGTTCAATTAAATGTTGCGTAGCCTGGTATCCGCATTTATAGTTATCTATAATTACTTTGATACCCTCATTTTTTTCTTCCACCCTGTCAAAGAATATTACAGGGATTCCCCTGTCTTCATATAATTTATAATGGTCAAGGCCTTTTGTATCAAATGCAAGAGAAGCGATTAACCCATCAACCCTTTTGTGAAATAGGTTTAGCGCATTGGCGGTTTCTTTCTCGTAGCTTTCAGATGAGTGGGCAATAATGAGATGATAGCCTGCTTCGGTGGTAATTTTTTCAATGCCTGCAAGTACTGAGGTTATAAAATTGCTGTTCAGTTCATGAACAATAACACCAATGGTGTTAGTCTTTTGTTTTCTCAGGCTGCTGGCAAATGTGTTATGCCTGTATCCTAATTCCAGGGCGGTTTCTTGTATTTTTTTCCGGGTGTTTTTATTGATGGCCGGATTGTTCTGCAAACCCCGGCTTATAGTTGCAGATGAAAGTGCAAGCTTTTGAGCTATATCATATATAGTAGTTTCCTTTTTTTGTTTCATGTTGCAATCGGTTGCATAAAAATCGCAAAAAAAATCAAATTACAAGCTTTTGTTTTTTAGAGAGGAGGCCCTTATAATGAGATCGGAACGTAAAATTATTGTATTGGTTGTTTTAACGCTTGAAATACCATTAAGGTGATTGAGAAGGCTGGTAACACTGCTTCACCAATATCATATCCTGAATAATTTACTGTAGTAAGATTTGGCTCAATGATCTTACTTATCGGGTCGTTATTAAACCCGGCAAAAGCTATTTCTTCTGGTATCCGGATATTTGCCTCTTTTAATTTTATAATGCAATAGACTGCAGCGGTGTCATTGGCAGCAAAAACCGCATCGGGCATGTTTGCCATCTTCAATATATGTTCTGCAGCTTTTGTTCCTGCTTCTTCATTAAGCTTACTTATTAATACCCAATTCTTTTCGTCTATGGATATATTATGGTCTGCCAGGGCCTGCTTATAACCTTTCAGCCTGTCGTCATATACATTTCGCAACAGGTTTCCACCCAGGTGCATGATTCTTCTGCAACCTTGTTCTATCAAGTGTTTGGTGATTTCATATGCAGCTTTATAATTGTCTATGACAATGCTGGTACTATCCGTATGCGGATATATCCGGTCGAAGAAAACAACTGGTATTCCCTTTTTAAAAAAAGGAGTAAAATGGTCAATCTTTACCGTATCATATGCCAGTGACACCAGCAGTCCATCCACCCTTTTATTAAACATGGTATGGGCATTGGCTATTTCCTTTTCAGCATTTTCCAATGACTGGCTGATGATGAGGTTGTAATTTTCCCTGCTGGCGGCATCTTCCATACCTGCCAGTACTGAGGACATAAAATAACTGTTGAGCCTGGGAACTATAACCCCGATAGTGTGTGTTTTTTTGCTTCGTAAGCTGCTGGCAAAAGTATTGGACCTGTATCCAAGATGCTTTGCTGCCTCCACGATTTTTTTTCTTGTATTCTTATTAATCGCAGGATGATCTTTCAATCCCCGGCTTACAGTTGTCGCGGAAATCTCAAGGTATTCTGCAATGTCATATATTGTTATCTCCTTATTTTCCGGCATGTCAGCTTTAGTTCAAATAAAAATAAGCAGATTTTTCCTAAAAAAAATTGCAATCGGTTGCATTTTCTAATTAAATCTCTTTACATTCGAACCATCAAATACATTTCATGCTTGCCGTAATGAAAAGATCAGATTGTATAATACCCGTAAAACCTTTGGTGGAAAAGGGATGTAGCCAGTATGGCTTATTCGGATTCAGAGGTTCCCTCAGTTTTTTTCTTCATTTATTACAGCATACCAGGAAATTGTATTTCATTAAATTTCATAAACCTGTCCTTTGTCAGGAACAAAAATTTCTGATCATGTATGATCTATTGATCAGGTACAATTTGAAATGTTATTGAGATAATTTATTAGTACCATCTGGAGAAACCGAATCCCTTTTGAGAATATAAAAAGTTGGCCACCTGCTTTTAAATTTAAAAATTAAAACTGCTGTTTATGAAAATTTCAACCAAACGAAATTTGCAAGTATTTCCGTCTTTGCGGAATCAGCAACTACAAAGGATCTTGTCCTCTGTAATTCTTTTTTTGCTGGTTCTTTCCTCCTCCCTGGTTTATGCACAAAACACCATTCGTGGTCGGGTTACAAATGATGCTGGTGAAGGAATTCCCGGAGTATCTGTTCTTATAAAAGGAACAACAACGGGAGCCACAACCGATAACGCAGGAAATTTTGCAATAGAAGCCGCAAGAGGAAATACACTTGTTTTCTCCAGTGTTGGTCAAATGGAACAGGAGATCACCATAGGAGCTAACTCTACAATTAATGTGAAACTTGCTTCTGTTACAGGCAGCCTGGGAGAAGTAATAGTAATTGGATACGGTACTCAAAGAAAAAAGGATATAACAGGATCTGTTGTTTCAGTAAATGAAAAGACTTTAGATGAAGTGCCCGCTATTAATCTCACGATGGCATTGCAGGGTCGTGCAGCTGGTGTAGATATTGCCAGAACAGGAGTAAGGCCGGGATCAAGTGGGCAGATCCGGATCAGGGGTAACCGTAGTTTAACCGGCAACAATGATCCGTTGATCGTGGTAGACGGCTTTCCATATTTTGGTAGTATTAATGATTTGAATATTGATGATATTGCCAATATAGATATATTAAAAGACGCCTCTGCTACGGCCATTTATGGATCCCGGGGTTCAAATGGTGTAATTATCATAACAACAAAAAAAGGAAGAATTGGAAAGCCGGTAATAAGCTATACCACTTCCACCGGATGGAGTGAAATACTGGATAAATTCCCAGTGTTTGAAGCGGAAGATTATTATAATTTCAAAGCTGAGTCAAGATATGGCGCTCCCAATGCTACTGCACCAGCTGTATTTTCACCTGCAGAACTGGAAGGTAAAGCAGCAGGAACCAATACCGACTGGCAAAAATACCTTTATAAAAAAGGCTTTTTGACCTCTCATGATCTCAGTCTTACCGGCGGATCTGAAAGTACACAATTTGGAATGGGTGCAAGCTATCTTCAGCAAGAAGGAGTCATTCCTCTAGTTGGCTTTAAAAGATTTTCACTCAGAGCAACAATTGAACAGAAAATTGGTAAGAGGATCAGGATCGGTTTAAATACAATGAATACGGTTAGTTACACTGATGGCGATGGTGTGAATCCTCTTTATAATACTTTAGCTCTGAGTCCGCTTGTTTCAGCTTATAATCCCGATGGCTCCATCAATGTTCAACCGATGGTTGGTCACCAGGATGTAGGCTTTCGTCTAAATCCATTAACGCTGACAAAGGAAAATGCTGTTCTTGACAGAAGACGCAGGTTAAGGACCTACAATACGTTATTTGGTGAATTGGAAATCATAGAGGGTTTGAAATACAGGTTAAACGTATTATTGGATATGCGACAGGATAACTACAACCAATACCGCGGCGCAAATACAGTTCTGACAGGAAGTTCAAGTACTCCATTTCTTTCAAATACGGCGTTATTAAGCAATGGCGAAGCATGGTACTATGACATATATCACCAATTAACTTATGATAAAATCTTTGCAGAAAAACATAGAATAAGCGTTACAGCAGTTTATGAAATCCAGGAAGATGAATCAAAAAATTCAACCTTCAGTGGTACAGGTATTCCTGCTGATTATGTACAGAATACCAATTTTACTACACTTGTAAGCCAGATAACAGCAAATACAAATGCCGGTGCAAACAACTATGCTAAAAGCGGATTATTATCCTACATGGCTCGCTTAAATTATACTTTCAATGAAAGGTATAATTTGACAGCCACTTTCCGCAGAGATGGTTCTTCCCGTCTTTCCGAAGGTAACAAATGGTTTAATTACCCGGCTTTGGCAGCAAGCTGGAACGCACATGAAGAATCATTTCTACAAAATATATCCTGGCTTTCTGTTTTAAAATTGAGAGTGGGTTGGGGTAAATCATCAAACCAGGCGGTTGATCCTTACACAACATTAGGAGGCCTTACTGGTGTAAACTATAATTTCGGAGGTACTACCACCACCGGCTATTTTGTAAACAGTCTTCCTAATCCGGCCTTGGAATGGGAAAAAACAACGTCAACAAATTACGGTATTGATTTCGGACTTTTCAAAAACCGGATCACTGCTTCCATTGATATTTATGATGCCGAAACAAAAGATATTTTGGTTGCCAAATCACTGCCAATAAGCAATGGTGCAAATTCCATAGTGACGAACGCAGCCCAAACAAGCAGTAAGGGTGTTGAAATAGTTTTAAGCTCTGTCAATATAGATACCAAAGACGGATTCAGATGGTCAACCGACATAAACTGGAGCTTAAACAGGGAAAAGATCACCGCACTTGAAGAGCCTGGAAAACTTCGTGATATTGGTAATGGCTGGTTTGTAGGTCACCCGCTCACAGTAATTTATGATTTCAAAAAAATTGGAATCTGGCAAACAAAAGATGCGGCAGAGATCGCTCTTTATGGAGCACCACAGGCAGCTGGTCGAATCAGGGTTGAAGATGTAAACAACGATAAAAAAATCAATGCTGACGATATGCAGATAATAGGAAGTGCACAACCAGATTGGATCGGAGGTATCACCAACCGTTTTGCATATAAGAACGTCGATCTGTCTGTGGTAGCTTTTGGCCGGTGGGGTGGTACTGCTATTGCCACCTACTTCCAATCAAATAATGGAGGAACCGGGGGATATGCTTTCCTGCACCAGGCAAGGGTAAATCAATGGAAAGTAGATTACTGGACAGCGAATAATCCAACCAATGATTTTCCACATCCGGAAGGGCAGGCGCTTAATGATAATTACGCATCTACCCTGGGTTATTTCGATGGTACCTTCATAAGAGTAAGAAGCATTAACCTGGGTTATACATTCCCTGCAAAACTTTTGTCTAAGGCGGGCATTAGTTCAGCAAGAGTATTCGCCTCTGTTTCCAATCCTTTCATAGTATATTCTCCCATGGTAAGAGATGGATATGCAATAGATCCCGAAGGCACAGGTACCGGAAGTACCGGTAACCCGGGAGTACTTACGCCACAGGGAGGCAGTAGTGCAGCAGCCCCCGCACGGTCAATCACTCTCGGTATTAATACACCCTCAACCCGGGAGTTTACTTTCGGTATTAATTTGAAATTATAATACTTAAAAAATTAATTTATGAAAGTTTTGAGTAAAATAACAGGGATCATTTTAATCAGCCTGTTGGTTATTACACCAGGATGTAAAAAGATTCTTGATGAACAGAACAGATCAGGTATACTGCCTGATTACTTTAATACACCGGGTGGAGTGGATGCCGCTGTGGTTGGTGCTTATTCAAATATTCGTAACTGGTATTGCCAGGAAGGAATGTGTTATAATACCATGATAGGAACGGATGAGCATATTTCCGGATTTGGAACCAGTGGAAATTTTCATACCTACACTATTCAAACAGGTGACGGAGCTGTTCAATCCATTTGGGATTGGTCCTACAGATCCATAAACAGTTTAAACGGAGTACTTGAATTTGCACCCCAGGCAGGGTTATCTGCTTCCGAGCTTCAAAAGTTAACCGGAGAAGCAAAATTTTTAAGAGCCTATTTTTATTTTATGCTTGTGCAAACTTTTGGTGATGTAAGCATCAATACAAAATTTGCTTCAGGCCCCACAACAGCTGCTACCCGTGAACCCATTTCTGCTGTTTATGATTTAATAATAAAAGACCTCACTGAAGCAATTGTTGACTTGCCCTTAAAAGCAAATCCTACACCCGGTAGAGCCGCACAGGGAGTAGCCAAACATCTTCTGGCTAAAGTATACCTCACCAGGGGCTGGTCTTCTGCTGCCAAACCAGGTGATTTTAATACAGCCTATGATTCCGCCATTTCTTTAATTAATAACAAGGGCTTATATGGCAATGGTAATGGAACTCTCGATCTCTGGCAGGACTTTTCAGATGTTTTCAAGGAAGGAAATGAATACGGAAGAGAAATACTCTTTGTAGTAGACAGAAATACGGATCCTAAGGGAGCAGAAACAACAGGATTTGGTACGGGAAATCCTGGGGGAAAATTTAATGGTTCACTTTTCTACCAGCGTCCCAACTATCCAATATTTAATACAGACATTAACGCTGGTATTACTGGTGCACCTGAAGTGAAAGCCAACCCGGTTGATCGTGATATTCAAAACGGTCGCCCCTTTGGTCGTGTTCGCCCAACCAGTTATGCGCTTGATGTTGCTTTTGCCGAAAGAAACAATGATTCCAGGTACGAAAAAACATTTCAGACTTTTTGGATATTTAACAGACCCGGACCTTTAACCAGCGGAGCACCTGTTACCATAAAAGTTACACGAGCCGCTGACTTTAATAATCCATTGGGACCTACTGCAGAATATACCTGGGTGAAAGGGGTAGATACAGCCATCAAACTTTGGGGTAGCAATTCAATTACAGAAGCCGACAGAAGAACCTCAAAGGCTGTTCTGGTTTTGCCCAATCAATACGATGTCAACTTTTTTCCGCCAATGAAAAAACATGATGACGTTACAAAATTGCACACCAATGATGCATCTGACCGTCCGTTTATTCTGATGCGCTTTGCAGAAACTTACCTGATAGCTGCGGAAGCTGCATTCAAAGCCGGTAACAACTCAAATGCAGCAGCTATGATCAATGTTATTCGCAGAAGGGGGGCATACAGAACAACAAACGATGCATCACAAAATGCTGTTGCAGCAGCTGCCATGGAAATAACACCCGCCGACGTTACTCTTGATTTTATTTTGAATGAACGCACCCGGGAATTATTTGGTGAATGGATGCGGTGGTATGATCTTGTACGCACCAAGGCATTACCAGCCCGACTGGCTACATACAATCCAATAGCCAATTTTAATCCAGCGAGGGATATGCTGCGGCCCATTCCCCAGAGCCAGATAAATCTTGTAACTACGGGACCCACATATCCTCAAAACCCGGGTTATTAAAAATTGACCGGGAAATAAATTATTTGTAAATAAAAGAAAGAGATGAATTAACTTCTCTTTCTTTTTATTAAATGACTATAGTAAACGAATTTGCGTCCAATGCTTTTGTTAGGAATTGATCTGGGTACTTCATCAGTAAAAGTTTCTGTAATTGAAGCTCAGTCACAACAATGCTTAGGTTCCGCCCAATATCCTGAAACAGAATCTGGCATCATAGCCTTGCAACCGGGATGGGCAGAACAATCCCCTGACATGTGGTGGGAGCATGTGCAACAAGCAATATTAAAACTCCATGCCCGGCGTAAATATGACCCCGGGGACATAGCCGCAATTGGAATTGCGTACCAGATGCATGGATTAGTGATGCTGGACAAGCAACAAAATGTTTTACGAAACAGTATAATCTGGTGCGATAGCCGTGCAGTTGAAACGGGGGCAAAAGCATTTGAAATAATCGGGAAGGAAAAATGTTTATCGCACTTACTTAATTCCCCAGGCAATTTTACTGCTTCTAAGCTGGCATGGGTAAAACAAAATGAACCTCAGGTTTATTCCAAAATTGACAAAATAATGTTGCCCGGAGATTTCATTGCCTTGAAATTGACCGGTGAAATCACTACAAGTGTTTCGGCTCTATCAGAAGGAATATTTTGGGATTTTAAAGAAAATGAATTGTCCCGGGACGTCTTTGATCATTACGGAATAGAAACTTCTTTTATTCCGCCGATTCAAAAAGTTTTTGCTGAACACGGCAGATTATCGACTGCAGTTGCCGCCACTTTATCATTAAAAGAAAACATACCGGTTACATATAAAGCTGGCGATCAGCCTAACAATGCTTTGTCACTTAACGTTCTTAATCCGGGTGAGGTAGCAGCAACTGCTGGTACCAGTGGTGTCATCTATGCTGTAAGTGATCAGTTGACATATGATAAAGATTCAAGAGTAAATACGTTTGCTCATGTAAATTATGTAGCTCCCTCTTCCGGGAAGGAAGACGAAGGCGCTGTAAGGGTAGGCGTGTTGCTCAATATTAATGGTACCGGAATACTAAACAGGTGGATCAAAAATAGTACCGGCGATAAATTGAATTATAAAGAAATGAACGAAGCGGCTGCTTCTGTTGCCGCAGGCAGTGAAGGGCTATTTATACTTCCTTTTGGAAATGGCGCTGAAAGAATGCTGAATAACAGAACGGTGAATTCCCATTTCCATCACATCAACTTCAACATTCATAATACAGCTCATCTATACAGAGCAGCTCAGGAGGGAATTTGTTTCGCTTTCCGTTATGGAATGGATATTATGAAGCAGAACGGAATCAATCCAACTATAATTCGTGCGGGTAAGAATAATATGTTTTTGAGTGAAGTGTTTGCTCAAACCTTCGTTGATACCACGGGAGTTGCTGTTGAACTTTATGATGGCGATGGCAGCGCCGGAGCTGCTATTGGTGCCGGATTGGGTGCTGGCATTTATACTTCAGCAAGTGATGCATTCAAAAACTTCAAACCTTTGAGAAAAATTGAACCGGAAAATCCAAAGGTTTACAATGAGCTTTATGATCGGTGGAAATCAGAATTGAATAAACAACTAAATCAATAAAAATCATGAAAGTCATAACAGGTGATAAGGAATTTTTTAAAGACATTTCGCCAATCAGGTTCGAGGGAGTTGATTCCGACAATCCATTATCCTATCGTTGGTACGATGAAAATAAAAAAGTGGCGGGAAAAAGTATGAAAGATTGGTTGCGCTTTGCCTGCGCTTACTGGCATAGCTTCTGCGGAAGCGGTGCCGATCCTTTCGGTGAACCCACGCATTTATTTCCATGGCTTGAAAAAGTAGACCCTATGGAAAGAGCAAAAAGTAAAGCAGATGCTGCTTTTGAATTTATTACCAAATTAGGTTTGCCTTATTATTGTTTTCATGATCTGGACGTGGTTGATTATACAAATGACGTAGTGGATAATGAAAAACGATTGCAGGCCATGACCACCTATCTTGGCGAGAAGCAAAAAGCAAGTGGCGTTAAATTGCTTTGGGGAACTGCCAATCTTTTTTCAAATAAACGATATATGAATGGAGCAGCTACTAATCCTGACTTTCATGTTCTTGCTCATGGAGCTGCCCAGGTAAAAGCTGCCTTAGACGCTACTATTGCCCTGGATGGTGAAAATTATGTATTCTGGGGAGGAAGGGAAGGTTATATGACTTTGCTGAATACGGATATGAAAAGAGAGAAAGAGCACCTGGCAAAGTTCTTACATGCATCCAAAGACTATGCAAGAAAAAATGGATTCAAAGGCACCTTCTTTATAGAGCCTAAACCATGCGAGCCATCCAAACATCAATACGATTATGACAGTGAAACCGTAATCGGTTTTCTTCGTCAGTATGATTTGCTGAATGATTTTAAACTGAATATTGAAGTGAATCATGCTACACTTGCGGGTCATACTTTTCAGCATGAATTGCAGGTTGCTGCCGATACGGGTATGCTCGGGAGTATGGATGCTAACCGTGGCGATTATCAGAATGGCTGGGATACCGACCAGTTTCCGAATAATGTACCAGAACTGGCGGAAGCAATGCTTGTAGTATTAGAAGCCGGTGGCCTTCAGGGTGGAGGTATCAATTTTGACGCAAAAGTTCGGAGGAACAGTACAGATGCTGCGGATCTTTTTTATGCTCATATTGGTGGCATGGATACATTCGCAAGAGCACTGATTATTGCAGAGGCTATTTTGCAGAAATCGGATTACAAAAAAATCAGAACGGAACGCTATTCTTCTTTTGATAGCGGCAAAGGAAAAGAATTTGAACATGGAAAATTATCTCTGGAGGACCTGAGAAATTATGCTGTTGAAAAGGGAGAGCCTTCCATAAAGAGCGGAAAGCAGGAGTATATGGAAAATATCATCAACCGGTATATATAAAAACAAATTCATGGAACGTTTTGCAATGCTCGACTGGGCAGTAATAGCAGTTTATTTTGCCATTTTAATAGGAGTAGCCGTCTGGGTGGTTACAAGAAAACAAAAAAACACCGAAGATTATTTTCTTGCAGGGCGCAGCCTGGGTTGGTTTGTAGTCGGAGCATCCATTTTTGCATCCAATATTGGCTCAGAGCATGTGGTGGGTCTGGCTGGTGCGGGAGCCGGAGGAAAAATGCCTTTGCTTATTTATGAATTACATGCATGGCTGGTTATAACGCTGGGTTGGGTTTTTCTTCCCTTTTATTTGAGAAGTGGCGTATTTACTATGCCTGAGTTTTTAGAAAAACGATTCAGTTCGGGTACCCGCTGGTTCTTAAGTGTTTTTTCACTGATGGCTTATATTCTAACTAAAGTATCTGTAACAGTATATGCGGGTGGTATTGTAATATCCACATTATTACATATTGATTTTTGGACTGGTGCATTGGTAACAGTAGTAATTACAGGTGCCTATACCATCCTGGGTGGAATGAGAGCCGTGGCATATACGGAAGCTATTCAAACGGTGATTCTTGTATTAGGAGCATTGACCTTAACTTTTGTGGGGCTTGAGGCTGCCGGGGGATGGGATGAGGTAAAAGCCAATCTTGCTCCGGGTTATTTAAATATGTGGAGGCCTAACAGCGATGCGGATTTTCCCTGGCTACCGTTGGTGATTACCAGCTCCATTGTTGGTACATGGTATTGGTGTACCGATCAATACATTGTACAGAGAGTATTAGCAGCAAGAAATATTAAAGAGGGAAGAAGAGGAACCATTTTTGGCGGCCTATTAAAACTTTTGCCCATTTTTCTTTTTTTAATCCCGGGTGTTATTGCACTTGCATTAAAAAACAAAGGGGAATTGGAATGGGATACGGCTGACCAGGCATTTATTTCGTTATTGATGAATAAAATGCCGGCAGGATTGAGAGGTCTTGTAGCAGCCGGCTTACTGGCAGCCTTGATGAGTTCTCTTGCATCCGTTTTTAATTCATGTTCCACTTTATTCACCGTTGATATTTATAAAAAATTACGGCCAAACGATCCGGAAGAAAAATTAATAAAGATCGGTCGCATGGCCACCGCAGTGGTAGTGGTACTCGGCATATTATGGATACCAATTATGCAAAATATTTCAGGCGTATTATATGAATACCTGCAATCGGTACAGTCATATATCGCACCGCCTATTACGGCTGTCTTCTTATTGGGAATATTTAGTAAACGGATTAATAGTCATGGAGCTAATACTACTTTGATTGTTGGACTGTTAGTGGCGATCTTAAGAATTAGTTTGGAGTTAGGTCGCAATTCGCTGGAACCCGGAACTATACTGCATAGTATTGCAACAACCAATTTTCTCACTTTCGCTGCCTGGTTTTTCCTTTTCTGTGTGGGTTTATGTGTTACAGTGAGTTTGCTTACAAAAGCGCCGGCGCCAGAAAAAGTAATGGGACTTACCTATGGAACTTTAACTGATGAACAGAAAGCAGCTAACAAAGCAAGCTATAGTATATTGGATATAGTTCTTTCGCTGGCTGTTATTGCCATTGTGGTGTTTGTAATGATCAGTTTTGCCGGATAAGAAAAGCAGGATAAAGAATGAGCCTTTGTATTCAGTGAAATTTATGTTTAATAAAACGGTGGATCAAAATCTGCCAAAATAAAATTGTTTGGATTGATAAAATCAGGAAGCACTATGTTAATGGAACAAACGATGCGTTGGTTCGGGCCCGATGACCCGGTTAGTTTATCCGAAATAAGACAGGCGGGATGTACAGGCGTTGTTACTGCGTTACATCATATCCCGGTAGGTGAGGTATGGACTGTGGATGAGATCAATAAAAGAAAGAAAGCTGTTGAATCGGCCGGTATGACATGGACCGTAATTGAAAGCTTGCCTGTTCACGAAGAGATTAAAAAGCAATCCGGGAATTATCTCCGCTATATAGAAAATTATAAGCAAAGTTTGAGAAATGTTGCCCAATGCAACCTCAAAGTGGTGACTTATAATTTTATGCCCATTCTGGATTGGATGCGTACGGAAATTTCCTATACACTACCTGATGGAAGCAAGGCCCTGCGTTTTGAAAGATCGGCATTCGTTGCTTTTGACGTTCTTTTATTGAAGAGGCCGGGAGCAGAAAAAGATTATTCGGCAGATGAAATTATAAAAGCAAAGCAGCGATTGAAATCGATGAGCGAAGAAGATGTGGAAACTTTATATCGCAATGCTTTATTGGGTTTACCGGGCAGTGAGGAACGTTTTACCGAAGAGCAAATACTTTCAGCTTTAAAAACCTATGAAGGAATTGATGCAGGAAAACTGAAGCAACATCTTTTCTATTTTCTGCAACAAGTGGTGCCGGTAGCTGAAGAATGCGGATTAAAAATGGCAATTCATCCGGATGATCCGCCTTACCCGGTATTGGGTTTACCCAGAATTGTAAGCACAGAACAAGATGCAGCGGATTTATTAAATGCAATCGTTTCACCGGCCAATGGTTTATGTTTTTGTACGGGTTCTTTCGGGGCAAGGCCTGATAATGATCTTGTAAATATGATAAAGCGTTTTGGGGATAACATACATTTTCTTCACCTGCGAAATACCAAACGGGATGAAGAAGGGAATTTTTACGAAGCAGATCATCTTACCGGCGATACAGACATGTATGAAATTGTAAAGGAAATTGTTCTCATGCAAAACCGGAGAAAAGTTTCTATTCCTATGCGGCCTGACCATGGCCACCAGATGCTGGATGATCTGAAGAAAAAAACGTACCCCGGCTATTCTGCTATCGGAAGATTAAAAGGTCTGGCTGAATTGCGCGGACTTGAATTGGGCGTAAGTAAAAGCCTGGCAGTATAATAAATTTAGAAAGGATATTAAAAATATACAAAGCATCGGATGGCTAAGTACTGCATCCTATTGGACTTAAAGCTTTTTAAAAAGAAAGTTCTGGTTATTGTTGCATAATCAATTTCCGAATTGGACAATAGAATGAAAAGATAATTTTCCTCCGCTTTTTCTATGGCGGATAATCCCGGCTATATTTCAGGATTTGAAAAGGGAAGTCAGAAGGATGGACAATAAAAAAAAGGATTATCTCTTATTACTGAATTTTTAAACAACGATTCATGTCGGCAAAAAAACAAATGGTTTTTATTTCTGTTATCACAGCAATGATCCTGTTTTTTTTGCCTGCCTGCAACAGCAAAGAAAAAAAATCCACTGGTAATACCAGGCCTGTTTTTAAAAAAATAATTTCTTCAGAGAGCGGCATCACATTTAACAATACTGTACTTGAAAATTATGAAAAGAATTTCTTTGACAAGTTCGCTTATGTTTATAATGGCGGCGGGGCAGGCATAGGCGATTTCAACAAGGATGGCCTGCAGGATATTTATTTTACCGGCAATGATGTACTTAACAAATTATATATAAACGAAGGCGCTTTTAAATTTAAAGACATTACACAAACTGCAGGAGTAGACGGTGGCAAGGGTTGGGATAACGGTGTTACCATTGTTGATATTAATAACGACGGCTGGCCGGATATATATGTTTGCAAAGGTGGATTCGGAGAAACAGAAGCAGAAAGAACCAATCTTTTATATATTAACCAGGGCAACCTGACCTTTAAGGAGCAGGCAAAAGAATATGGTCTTGATGAAAAGGGATATTCCATGCATGCTGCTTTTTTTGATATGGACAACGATAACGACCTGGATGTTTATATCACCAACCGCCCGGATTCTTTTTTTCTGGGTTTGTCAAGAATGGTTTCAGGAAAAAATGATCCGCCGGATGTAGCGAGGGACAAGTTGTACCGAAATGATAATAATAAGTTTTTTGAAATTGGAAAGCAGGCAGGTATTGTTAACAATTTTGGGTATGCCCTGTCGGTCGTTACGGCCGATTTGAACGGGGATGGCTACCAGGATATTTATATAGCTAATGATTATGCCGACAATGATTACATGTACATCAATCAAAAGGATGGAACTTTTAAAGATGAAATAAAAAAAGCAACCAATCATAATTCCCTGTTCTCAATGGGTGCTGATATTGCTGATGTAAACAATGACGGATTGGAAGATATTCTGGTAATGGAAATGCTCCCGGAAAATTATAAGCGATCCAAAGTATCAATGCCCCGGATGGATGTTCAGGGCTTCTGGGCCATTGTGGACAGCGGTTTTCATAAACAGTACATGCATAATGCACTTCACCTGAACCATGGAAATATGTTCTTCAGTGATGTAGCTCAAATGGCAGGTATTTCAAAAACCGAGTGGAGCTGGAGTACACTGGCAAGTGATTTTGATAATGATGGTCATCGTGACATTTTTGTGGCGAATGGTTACCGCCGCGATGTGTTTGATGGTGACATTGATCAAAAATTGCGGCAGCATATGCAGGCAAGTGCCACAAAATATTCTACAACAGAAGAATATTTTTCAAAAGGATTTAGTGATTTTATTTCCTTATATGATCCTATAAAGGTGAGAAACTATCTTTTTAGAAACAAAGGCGATCTGCAGTTTGAAAATGTTTCTGAACGCTGGGGTTTTACAGATAGTACTTTCTCCAATGGAGCCGCTGTTGCGGATTTTGACAATGACGGGGACCTTGACCTTGTGATCAACAACCTGGATGAAGAAGCTTTATTGTATGAAAATATTAGTGCAGGTGATAATCATTACCTGAGAATAAAACTGGAAGGGCCTGAAAAAAATATGGATGGTATCGGGGCCAGGGTGTCCGTTTATTACGATGGCAAAATGCAGCAATCTTTTCAACAAAAAACTGTGAGAGGGTATCTTTCTTCCAATGAGGCCATCGTACATTTTGGCGTAGGAAAAACAAAAAATATTGATAGCATTCTCATTGCCTGGCCCGACGGAAAAGAAAGTATTGTCCAGGATATTAATGCTAACCAGGTTGTCAAAGTAAACTATAAAGAGGCTTCTGATGATAAAAATCCTTATCCGCTTTATAATCCCTTATTTTCTGAATCAACAATGTCTTTGTTGTCTCAACCATTTATACATAAAGAAAATGACTACGATGAATATAAAGACCAGGTGTTACTACCACATGAATTTTCTCGCAGCGGACCATTTATTGCCACTGCTGATATCGATGGAGACGGGTTGGAAGATTTTTATGTGGGAGGAGCAAAAGCCCAGGCAGGCGTATTATATGTTCAGCAAAATAATATATGGGTAAAGAAAAGCATTTCCGTGTTTGAAGCGGATAAAAAATATGAGGATATAGGTGCACTGTTTTTTGATTCGGATGGAGACGGAGATCCTGATCTCTATATTGTCAGCGGCGGTAGCGAATTTCAAGAAGGCTCGGATCTTTACCAGGACAGGCTTTACCTGAATGACGGGAAAGGGAATTTTTCAAAATCGAGGTTGCCGCCAACTGTTAGCAGCGGGTCCTGCGTTATTTCATTTGACCTGGAAGGCGATGGAGACCTGGATATTTTCCGGGGTGGCGAAGTGGTTCCCCATCAATATCCAAAACCGGCAAGAAGTTATTTATTCGTAAACGAAAAAGGAAAGTTCGTTGATAAAACAAATGAAATCGCTCCTGTTATTTCACTTGTTGGGATGGTAAAATCAGCAGTAGCTGCGGATCTTAATGGTGACAAAAAACCAGAATTGATCCTGGCTGGTGAATGGATGCCTGTAAAAATATTTGAATTTGGTTCGGGAAAAATGAATGATGTTTCCTTAAGATATGGTTTGGAGAATACGGAAGGATGGTGGAGCAAACTGGTGGCAGATGATATTGATGGAGATGGCGATGTGGACCTGGTAGCGGGCAACCTGGGTATGAATTATAAATTCCAGGCAAATACGGAAAAACCTTTTGAAGTATATGCAAAAGATTTTGATGGTAATGGAACCAACGATATATTTTTAGCCAGGCACCTCAATAATTTGGTCGTACCCATTCGTGGACGGGAATGTACTTCCCAGCAATATCCTTTGATAACAAAAAAATTTCCCACCTATTTATCATTCGCCGAAAGTGATCTGAAAGGAATACTGGGCCAGGAAATTGAAACTGCCCTTCATTATAAAGCACATATTTTCTCAACCGTTCTCCTGGAAAACAATGATGGCAAATTCGCCATTAAAATATTGCCGGTTGAAGCACAGCTATCAACAGTAAACGGAATTATTATTAAAGATTTTGATAAGGATGGTATAAAGGATATAGTGATGGCAGGAAATAAGTTTGATGTGGAAGTAGAAACAACACCGGCCGATGCATCACCAGGATTATTTCTTAAAAGGATTAGGCAACAACCAATTTAAAAGCCTCAAGCCTTTGGAGAGTGGATTTTTTGTTCCTTATAATGTAAAAGACATACAACTTATCAATATGGGTAAGAATTGGGCCCTGTTAGTAAGTTCAAATAATGATTTGCTCCGGGTATTTTTAAAAAAATAATGATAATAAAAAGGAAGGGTTTTTAGCCGTGCTTCCGCGTTGAATGCTTGGCCGGCTTTTTCAATTGATGATTGAGCCGGTGAAAAATTCATTTTATCCAGGTACAGAAAATGCAAATGAATTTAATTAATCAACAAAATAATCAGCTATGCGAATGATCAACAAGCGGAAAATAATCTTAGTGACAATGGGGGCAGCAGCTATTTCTTTGGGATGTAATAATGATGAAACAACAACACCTGCCCAAGCTTCCGGTGAAAAGAAAAAAGAACCTGTTGCCCAGCCTTTGGTTTCCCATATTTATACCGCTGATCCTTCAGCGCATGTGTTTAACAACCGTATTTATATTTATCCATCGCATGACACGGCAACCGGCACAAAAGAGGATGACCTGGGCGGACATTTTGATATGAGGGATTATCATATTCTTTCGATGGATTCAATCGGAGGCCAGGTAATAGACCATGGTGTAGCATTAGATATTAAGGACGTACCCTGGGCAGGAAGGCAAATGTGGGCGCCGGATGCGGCCTATGCAAACGGAAAATATTATTTGTATTTCCCTGCCAAAAATAAAAAAGATGTTTTCCAGGTTGGTGTTGCAATTAGTGATAAACCCGAAGGTCCTTTCATTGCCGAAAAGGAGCCGATCAAAAATAGTTACAGTATTGATCCCTGCGTATTCAAAGATGATGATGGGAAATTTTATATGTACTTCGGGGGCATCTGGGGTGGCCAGTTGCAGCGCTGGAATAATAATAAATATGATGATTCGGCAAAAAATCGCCAACCGGCCGATCAGGCTGTTTTACCCAGGATAGCCAGGCTGAATGCTGACATGAAAAGTTTTGCTGAACCGGTGAAAGAAATAAAGATCGTGGATAAGGATGGCCAATTGTTTACAGAAAAAGATAATGACAAACGATTTTTTGAAGCTGCATGGATGCACAAATACAATGGGAAATATTATTTCTCGTATTCCACCGGTGATACGCATTTTATCAATTATGCAATTGGTGACAATCCATATGGACCATTTACCTACCAGGGTATTGTATTAAACCCGGTTGACGGGTGGACCAATCATCATTCCATTGTTGAGATAAACGGCAAATGGTTTTTGTTTTACCATGATGTGCAATTATCCGGCAAAACTCATTTACGAAATGTAAAAGTGGCAGAGTTAAAATACAATGATGATGGATCGATTCAACCCATTTCATCCATGAAGGCAGAATAATAATAAAACAGATAAATAATCTTAAAACTAAACAAAAATGTCATTATGAAACAAATCTTAAAATCAACTTTTCTTTTCCTTTTCATCCTGATTAATATCGATATGTCGGGGCAAAACATACTGGTGGTAAATGCAGCCGGCGGAAAGGATACGATAAATAAAAATATTTACGGCCATTTTGCAGAGCACCTGGGACACTGTATTTATGGTGGTTTATATGTGGGTGATAGTAATAAAACCATACCCCATAAAGATGGTGTGCGGTTAGATATAATTGATGCATTGAAAAAATTAAAAGTACCAGTACTACGCTGGCCGGGCGGTTGTTTTGCCGATACCTATCATTGGAAAGATGGTGTGGGCCCAAAAAAGGAAAGGCCTTCTATGCTCAATATCTGGTGGGGCAATGTAAAAGAGGATAACAGTTTTGGTACGAATGAATTTTTGAATATGTGTGAATTGCTTGGTGCCGAACCTTATTTAAGTGGAAATGTAGGCAGCGGAACGCCACAGGAATTAGCTGATTGGGTAAAGTATACAACGCATCCGAATAACAGCAGCCCCATGACAGATCTAAGGCAGGCTAACGGAAGACCCAATCCCTGGCATGTAAAATATTGGGGCCTTGGCAATGAAGCATGGGGTTGCGGCGGAAATATGAAAGTGGAATACTATGCAAATATTTATCAGACAATATGCCACTTTCATGACCAACTGGAGTAACACTGACCAGATATACCGTATTGCTTCCGGTGCTTCTGATGATGATTACCATTGGACCGAAGTATTGATGAAAGAATTATCACCGGGCATGTTTGATGCCCTGGGTCTGCATCATTATTCAGTTATTGATTGGAGCAATAAAGGACCTTCCACTCAATTTACAGAACAGGAATATTTCAAGACCATGAAACAGGCTTTGCTTATGGATGAATTAATAACAAAGCATAGCGCCATCATGGACAAATATGATCCGCAAAAGAAAAAAGCACTTGCAGTTGATGAATGGGGAGGATGGTATGAAGTGGAACCGGGAACCAACGGTGCGTTCCTGTTTCAACAAAATACAATGCGGGATGCCATGATAGCAGGATGCACATTAAACATTTTTAATAATCATTGCGACAGGGTGAAGATGGCCAACCTGGCCCAGATCATAAACGTATTGCAGGCAGTTATACTGACCCGTGAAGAAAAAATGATTTTAACCCCTACCTATCACGTAATGGAAATGTATAACGTTCACCAGGATGCCACTATGTTACCAGTCAATTTAACCAGCTACGATTACAAATTAGGTAACGAAAAGCTGCCTGCCGTTTCCGCCTCCGCTTCAAGAGATAAAAACGGGTTAACGCATATTTCCCTTGTTAATATTGATGCCGGTAAGGAACAGGAAGTGGTAATAAATACGATTGGGGCCAATTATAAAACAGTGACCGGAAGAATTCTTACAACAGTAAAAATGCAGGACTATAACAGCTTTGAAAACCCGGGGAAGATAAAGCCGTCCAATTTTTCCGGGGCCAGTTTGAAAAATTCATCATTAACGGTAAAGATCCCTCCGTTCTCTGTAATTGTGTTGGAGTTGAAATAATATTTTAAAAGAGGTGAAATGAGAAAAATTATCCTGATAGCTATTTTATCAACCGCAAATTTAGTTTCTGCTGCCCAGGTGATGCCCACTTTTAAAGTGGACCTGCCGGTTTCTACCAAACAAATTGATGTTCCCGTAAACGTTCGCCTGGATAATTATAAATTACCGGTAAACTCCTCAATATCATTAGTGGAAATAAATGGCAATAAGAAAACGCCGGTCGCTTTCCAGATTTCAACCGGTGATGATAAAATAATATCGTGGATGGTTAGTCAGGAAGGAGATCAACAAAAACATACTTATCAATTGGTCAATGCGGTTCCAAAAAAGTATAACGAAATAAAAGCAACAGAGAAGGACGGTGCACTAGTGATCAACGCAAATAATAAAAACTGTTGACGTTACTTTCATCAAAACCGTTGTACCCCCCGGCCGGAGTTGATACCAATTATAAACGAAGTGGCATTTATTCATCCGCTCTGGAGCACCCCATGGACAGGAGCTTACTGCTATTCAACCAAAAGATCACTACCACCATTACGGAATCTGGAACCCGTGGACACATACCGTATTTGAAAAAGATACCGTTGACTTCTGGAACAAAAGCAGGAAGCAGGTAACGTCGGTTTGCTAAATTTATTTCACAAACCAATGGACCCGTGTATTCTGAATTTGAAGCCTTGCATGAGCATGTGGTGTTTAAAAAAGATGGATCGGAAAAAATTGCGTTGAATGAATTTCAAACCGTAAGAGTGTATAACCCGGAAGGAGACAAGGATTATTATATCGTAGACATCAGTTCGCAATTAAGCTGTGCTACGGCAAGTCCTTTATTGATCGTTGCTTATCGCTATGCAGGCTTTGGATGGCGGGCTACAGAAGAGTGGACAAAGGATAATTGTGAAGTATTAACCTCAGAAGGAAAGGACAGGAAAACCACCGATGGCACTAAAGCAAGATGGGTCATCGTGCAGGGCATCGCTGGGTAATGATTACGGTGGTTTGGTAATGATGTCGAACCCTGAAAATTATAATCACCCTGAACCTTTGCGGATCTGGGATGAAAAAGCCAACGGTGGCCGCGGCGATATGTTTGCCAATTTCGCTACCACAAAAGATAAAGATTGGTTATTGGAACCCGGGAAGACGTACCACGTTAAAATACCGGCTTCTTGTATTTCAATGGAAAGTTTGATGCAGTATAAGGCAGAGCATGCATGGCAGTATTATGCACACTCCTCCATCTATAAAAGTTTCAAAATTAAAATTATCTTGCAAAAATATTAATCATAAAAACTTACCAGGATGAAAAAGAGAAAACTATCAACTATCAGCCGCCGGGAGTTTCTCGGCAATTCTTTTAAAACCGCCCTGGGTACTTCCCTTGCCTTGGGCTTTCCATCTATTGTTCCTGCCAGTGTGTTTGGAAAAAATGCGCCCGGTAACCGGATCAATATCGGCGCCATTGGTGTTGGTCGCATTTCACGTATTCATGATCTGCCGGGCGCCTGGCGTCATGATGCTGCACAGGTAGTAGCTGTTTGTGATCTCGATACCAAAAGAGCAGAGGAAGGCAGGATATTGGTGAATGAGTATTATAGCAAGCGGGACGGCAAACCATATGATGGCGTAAAAGTGTACCACGACTATCATGACCTGATTACGAAATAAAGATATTGATGCCGTGCTCATCAGTACACCCGATCATACACATGCCATGATTGGCGTAGCGGCGGCAAGAGCAGGCAAACATATTTATATGCAAAAACCCGCATCGCTAACAATAAGAGAAGGAAGAATAATAAGTGATGTGGTACAAAAAAGCGGAGTGAAATTTCAGATAGGCAGCCAGCAGCGCAGCAGTGAACAATTTCGGTATGCAGCCGAGTTGGTTCGCAACGGAAGAATTGGTAGATCTGAAAACGGTTTATGTTGGCTTGCCCGGCGATCCTCCCGGCGGCGATAAAAATGAAATGCCGGTTCCCAAAAATTTAAATTATGATATGTGGCTGGCCTCTACACCGGAAGTTTATTATACAGAAGATAGAGTGCATCCGCAGCAGGGATATGGCCGCCCGGGCTGGCTGCGGTGTGAACAGTTTGGCGCCGGCATGATCACGGGTTGGGGTGCCCATCATATTGATTCAGCACACTGGGGTATGGGTATGGAACGCAGTGGCCCGGTTGAAATATGGAGTAAAAACGCGGAGTTTGCAACCAACGGCCTTTGGGATGTACATGGTGTGTTTACAACTGAAGCTTTGTATGCCAATGGTGTAAAAATGATCGTGAGTAATGAGTTGCCAAATGGAGTAAAGTTTGAAGGAACCAAAGGATGGATTTTTGTTTCAAGAGGCGATTACCAGGTTACTTCAAGTGATCCGGGAGCCAAAGCGGAGCAGGCAAAAAAACTGGATGCCAGCGATCCGAATATGCTGACCTCTGTTATTGGTCCCAATGAATTTCATTTTGAAGTAAGCAAAGAACATCATGGCAACTGGCTGGAGGCAATAAGGGATAATAAAAATCCGATCGCCCCGGTAGAAGAAGCACATCGTGCCTGTTCGGCTTGTCTACTGCATCATATTGCCATGAAGCTGCAACGGAAAATTTATTGGAACCCGGAAACGGAACAATTTAAAAATGATGATGAAGCCAATAAAATGCTGAGCCGGCCGCAGCGTAAAAAAATATGAAACGGCTTAAACAAAGAGGAGCCAGGTTTGCCTTTCCATAATGGATCAATCATTTTAAAACACAAGATGAAAAATATTTTTGCATTGTTATTTTTATTTCCTGTTGCTGCCATGGCCCAAGGTGACTCTGTTCTCTCCGGTGTTTACAAATGGAAGGAGCCAGCACCGGATCATAGAAAAATATCCTCTGCAATTTTAATTGAAGGAAAAGTGCACGACTTTGAATGGCTGCAATTAACAGCCAACAGAGTTCCCGCTTCCAATAAGAAAACAGAATGGTCGGTTCCTTCAAATGAAGAACAACTGGTAATTATTAAATCCGGTAATATTCAGGTAGAACTCAGAGATTCTTCTTTTTCCCTTTCGCCAAACAGTGTTGCTATTTTGATGCCGGGCGAAAAGTTTTCATGGACTACCAGGGAACCCTGTACATTTTACCTAATGAAATACAGGAGCAAATCCCCGGTAGATACAGAAAGATTTAAAAAAGAAGGAGGTTCCTTTGTTGTGTTGTGGGAAAATTTGCCCTTTATTCCAAATTCAAATGGCGGCGGGCGAAGAGATTTTTTTAACCGCTCAACAGCTATGCAAAAGCGGATTGAAATGCATGTAACCACCTTGAAGGAAGGAATAAAAAGTCATGAACCACATACGCACCGGGCTGAGGAATTGGTATTGATGATTGAAGGAAATACAGAAATGCAGATCGGTGATCAATTTTATAAAGGCCAGACCGGAGATGTGTTTTACCTGGGAAGCAATGTATCGCATGCCATAAGAAATGAGGGAACAAAACCTTGCATGTATTTCGCATTCCAGATTGAATAAACCTGGCGCAGGTTCAAACTATAGCAAATCATTTTAAAAAATAATAATTGTTTATCACTATACACCATTCAAGTAAAAATGTCAATGAAACAAAAAGCATATATCATTCTAATTGTTTTTGTGATAGCGGGTTTTCTACAAGCTTACGGTCAAATTACCTTACCACAAATAATTAGGGACAGCATGGTATTGCAAAGAGATGCCAGGATAAAAATTTGGGGCTGGGCATCGAAGGGAGAAAGAATATCTGTAAGGTTTAATAATAAGAATTTTAAGACAACGACAGGTGCTGACGGCAAATGGACTATACTACTGACACCAATGAAAGCAGGTGGTCCCTTTACAATGAATATTTCCGGCAAGAATAAAATAATCCTGGATGATATTTTGATAGGTGATGTTTGGTTTTGTTCCGGGCAATCCAATATGGTGCATCAAATGGCGCTGCATAATATTACTTATACAAAAGAAATTGAAGAAGCAAACAATCCAAACATCCGTCATTTCTGGATACCTGCGATGACTGAATCTTTCCGGGCCCAGGGATAATTTACCAACCGGGTTTTGGAAATCAGCCAACCCGGAAGATATCAAACAGTTTTCGGCAGTGGCTTATTTTTTTGCATTAAAGATTTATGAAAAATATAAAGTACCCATTGGCCTCATCAATGCGAGTGTGGGTGGAACACCTATTGAAGCATGGACAAGTGAAGAAGGCCTGAAGGATTTTCAAGCCATGCAGACCACTATTCAAAAAAATAAGGACACAGGTTATGTTAATGAAATCAATCGCAAGGCGTTTGCATTTGTTGCAGCAAACAAACCAAAAGCAGAAACAGATAAGGGTTTGTTGGGAGAAATAAAATGGTTTGACCCATCCTTTAAACCAAAAGAATGGCGTACCATAAATATTCCCGGATATTGGGAAGACCAGGGCGTTAAAGATCTGAACGGCGTTGTTTGGTATAGAAAAGAAATTGATATCCCTGCTTCCATGACGGGCCAGAAGGATAAAAATATGGGGTTGGGCATCGAAGGGAGAAAGAATATCTGTAAGGTTTAATAATAAGAATTTTAAGACAACGACAGGTGCTGACGGCAAATGGACTATACTACTGACACCAATGAAAGCAGGTGGTCCTTTTACAATGGATATTACCGGCAAGAATAAGATAATCCTGAAAGATATTTTGATCGGTGATGTATGGTTTTGTTCCGGGCAATCCAACATGGTGCATCAAATGAACGTTGCATGATGTTACTTATGCAAAAGACATTGCAGAAGCCAACTATCCGCAGATCCGTCATTTTTGGATACCTACGCTGACTGATCTGTAAGGGCCCAGGGATGATTTGCCAACCGGGTTTTGGAAATCAGCCAACCCGGAAGATATAAGACCGTTTTCGGCAGTCGCTTATTTCTTTGCATTAAAGATTTATGAAAAATACCATGTACCCATTGGCCTGATCAATGCAAGTGTGGGTGGTACACCTATTGAAGCATGGACAAGCGAAGAAGGTTTGAAAGATTTTCCCGCTATTGCAGACCACTATTCAAAAAAATAAAGACACAGCTTATGTAAATGAAATCAATCGCACGGCGTTGTGCATTTTGCTGCAGCAAACAAACCGCAAAGCATCGAAACAGATAAAGGGTTGATTGGGAGAAATAAAATGGTTTGACCCATCCTTATGTTCCGAAAGGATGGCGAACCGATAAACATTCCCGGCTATTGGGAAGACCAGGGAATTAAAGATCTGAATGGCGTTGTTTGGTATAGAAAAGAAATTGATATACCTGCCTCCATGACGGGCCAGCAAGCAAAGATTTTCCTGGGAAGAATTGTGGATGCCGATGTATTATATGTAAATGGTAAACAGGTTGGCATCACTACTTACCAGTATCCGCAAAGAAGATATAATGTACCGGCAGACTTACTGAAAGCCGGTAAAAATATTTTTGTAATAAAAGTTACCAATACAAATGGTAAAGGTGGCTTTGTTCCGGATAAACCCTATTGCTTGTTTGCTGGAAAGGATACTATTGATCTCAAAGGAACTGGCAGTATAAAGTAGGCGAAGTATATCAACCGGGAAGTGGCGGTTTCGCTGCTGGTATATCTGCACAAAATCAACCGTCTGCTTTATACAATGCAATGGTTGCTCCGATAGTAAATTATTCTATTAAAGGAATTCTTTGGTACCAGGGAGAAAGTAATGCAGGCCGGCCGGAAGAATATGCGAAGTTGCAACCGGCACAGATTGTAGACTGGCGAAATAAATGGAAACAGGGAGATCTTCCTTTTATCTATGTACAGCTTCCCGGTTTTATGGATTATAATTATCTCCCTTCGGAAAGTCAATGGGCTCAGTTGAGAGAAGCGCAGATGAAAGCTTTATCGGTTCCAAATACGGCCATGGCGGTGAATATTGACCTGGGCGAATGGAACGATATTCATCCTGATAATAAAAAAGATGTAGGGGAAAGAATGGCGCTGGCCGCATTAAAAATTGCCTATGGAGAAAACATAGTTCATTCAGGCCCCATCTATCAATCGGCAAAAATTGATGGGAACAAAATAATTCTTTCATTCAGTAATGTGGGAAGTGGTTTGATTACAAATGATGGCGAAGCACTAAGCCAGTTTGCTATTGCAGGTGCCGATAAAAAATTTGTTTGGGCCAGTGCAAAAATTGAAGGCGATAAAGTGGTTGTTTGGAATGATGATGTGAAGGACCCTATGTATGTTCGTTATGCATGGGCCGATAATCCTGATAACCCCAACTTATATAATAAAGAAGGTTTACCGGCATCGCCATTCAGAACAGATTATGATTAACCATAGAAGGCATTTGCATGGTTCAAAAATATTATCATCCTCAAGGAAATAATGTAACGATCAGTTTCTAAACAAATAACTTGTCAAATGAATAAGTATCTGACTTCTTTGTTATTGATAATGCTCACCCAAAATATAACGGCACAAAGCATAAGCATTGACAGCAGCAAATACCCCAGTCCCGTTACGTTTACTGCACAGCAAGATCATGAAAACATGATGCAGCAATTGGGAATAAAAAAATTAAGACCTGGACCCAGTGGTAATGAATCTGCTCCCAATCATGCCAACTATGATGAATCACTAGCCAATCCTTGTCCGCAATTACCGGATGTACTGATGACAAAAGCCGGAAAAAAAGTAACCACGGCAGACATGTGGTGGAAGCAACGCCGTCCTGAAATTGATTGAAGATTTTGAAAGAGAAGTGTATGGTCGTCTTCCAAAAAAAATTCCGAAGGTAACCTGGACAGTAAAGATCACCGACAGGGAATTTGTTGGCCGCACACCGGCGATTGCTAAACAATTGGTAGGACATGTTGACAATAGCGAATATCCTTTGATCAATGTAGATATTAATATGATGCTGGTAGTGCCCACCAATGTAAAAGGACCCGTACCGGTGTTGATGATGTTTGGCCGTCCTTCCTTTCCTTCACCGGCGCAACCTTCACCGGATGATATGGAAAAACTGAATGATGCTTTTAAGGAGATGATGATAAAAAATGATCCTGATATGAAAGACATTTTTGATCGCTATCCGGCTTATACACCGGTTACCAGATTACCCGGACCTCAATTTCTTTGCACCGCCACCGGCAGGTGATCCTTCACCAACAGAACAATTGCTGGCTGCAGGCTGGGGCTATGTCACTATTGAACCCGCCAGCATACAGGCAGATAATGGTGCAGGACTTACAAGAGGTATTATTGGTCTGGTCAATAAAGGTCAGCCCCGCAAGCCAGATGACTGGGGTGCATTGCGGGCATGGGCCTGGGGTGCGGCCCGTGGATTGGATTACCTGGAAACAGATGCGTTGGTTGATGCAAAAAAAGTGGGCATTGAAGGTGTATCGCGTTATGGTAAGGCAGCCTTGGTTACCCTGGCTTTTGAACCAACGGTTTGCAGTGGGATTAATTGGTTCATCAGGTAAAGGTGGCGCTACGCTGCATCGTCGTGTATTTGGTGAAGCGGTAGAAAGCCTGACCGGCAGTGGTGAATATCATTGGATGGCCGGAAACTATTTAAAGTATGGAACAGAGGAATCATCGTTTGGTAAGAAAACCGGTTGTGATCTACCGGTTGATTCACATGAACTGATTGCCCTGTGTGCTCCACGGTTTACATTCGTCAGTTATGGTATCCCGGAAAAAGGCGATGCCAGATGGCTGGATCAGCAGGGCAGTTATATGGCCACCGTGGCGGCAGGATCCGTATTCAAATTATTAGGCGCAAAAGATATTGGTGTTTCAAATAATTATGTAACAGAAAAAATGCCGCCCATGCTGACTGATATGCTGGATGGTGAACTGGCCTGGCGGCAGCATGATGGCGGACATACCGATGCGCCGAATTTTAAATTCTTTATTCCCTGGGCCGGTAAATTTTTAAAGTATGTAAAAGCGGTGGCGCAATAATAAGATGAAAATTAAGTAGATCGTCCACCAAAAGGTAGCACATCCGGCCTCGAAAAAATGGCGTTAAGAAAATTACGGAGAAAACCGTTAAGAAGCCAGCGTTGTCTGAGCCCGTAGAGTCTTCAATATTAAGGTATCTGGCGGCGAGTTCGCCGGGTTTAGGTTTACGAAGTAATTTTTAGTCATTTTTTCGAAGCCTTGACTTTTTTTGTTACTTTTTTGCGTCAAGGCAAAAAAGTAAAAGTGAGTATCTTAATGATTTTCTTATAAGAGGCCTGATTATAAATGAATTTTATCACTGAGGAATTAATAAGAGCAAACCATATGAAAAAATATCTTTTCATTTTCTTAATAAACATATTGTTATTCGCTTATGCTACAGCACAAACGGGTCAACCATGGAAACGTAAGAAATGTGCAGTTGTACTGACTTATGATGATGCGATCGATCAGCATCTGGATAATGCGGTTCCCGTTCTGGATTCTTTGGGTTTGAAAGCTACCTTTTACCTGACCGCCTTTTCAACATCCATGCAGGCCAGGATGAATGACTGGAAACAGCTGGCAGCAAAGGGATATGAACTGGGAAACCATACGCTTTATCATCCCTGCGACGGCGGCCCCGGAAGGGGATGGGTAAAACCGGAATATGATTTAACCAAATACACCGTACAAAAAATGCTGGATGAAACAAGAATGACCAACTTGTTTTTACAGGCGCTGGATGGAAAAACAAAAAGAACCTTCGCCTTTACCTGCGGTGATATGAAAATCGGAGACTCCTCTTTTATCCTTGCGATGAAAAATGATTTTGTAGCAGCAAGAGCCGTAAGAAATCAAATGCATAAAATAAATGAAATTGATCTCTACAATGTGGATTGTTATATGGTCAATGGAGAAACAGCCGGGCAAATGATTGAGTGGGTAAAAAAAGCCAGGGAAACAAATTCGTTGCTGGTTATTTTATTTCATGGAGTGGGGGGAGGCAATGCATTAAATGTGGCCATACCCGAACACAGAAATTTCCTGGAATATTTAAGCAGGAATCAAAAAGATATTTGGGTAGCTCCCATGCTTGAAGTAGCTGAATACATTAAAGAACAGCAGGCAAAATAAATTATTTTGAATCTCTATTTTTTTGTGTTCCAGTTTCATGATTAGCTTCAGAAACATTTTATACTTCTGTTGGTTCGAAACCTGTAAGCGGCCTTTGTTGTGTGTTGAGTGGTGGTTTTGTGCGTATGCAAAAACACCAACAAAGGATTCGATAAAAAATACAACGTTTCCAGGATACATTATCGACGGGAACGACCATTCAAATGATCCGAACATCAAGGAAGGCGATCTGGCGTTTATTCTTGGGATGCGGCTCTGAGGGCCGCACTATTTTTTTGTATTAGACTTTTTTAGTACCGACTCGTACAATGCGATCCAATCCTTCACGGTCATTTTGCTCATCAGCTCACCAAACAATTTATAAGGGATCTTTTCGGGCTTTTTAAAACGGATACAGCTTTTTCCCATGTCCAGTTTAGCATCGGTATGTTTCGGGTATTCCTTCACGAACCATTCCAGGAGTTTAGGATCAGAATAAATACCCATATGATAGAAAGCGATAAAATTCTTTTGGCTGGCAAAACCCGCAAAAGGCAGAGGATCCGAAGGTGTACAATGATAACCCGCAGGATAAATGGAATGGGGAACCACATAACCCATCATTCCGTAACCCATCACTTCTTTAAAACCTTTCGGAAGATTTTGCAATACCTCCTTACGCAATTTTATGATCGCTTCTTTTCTATCCGCCGGCAATTCAGCGATATAGTCATCCGGTGTTTTTGCTTTCGATTGCATATTTGTTTATTAATATTTGCATTAATTGGTATCAACCCATTTACCTGAATAAATCTTTTGTTGTTTATCATAAATCAACACAAGCCTGGCCCATCTCCAACTTTATATATTTGTTTGTTTCTTCCCGGAGTCTCACAACAGGGTTCTGTGCTAAGCGGACTCCGGGCCTTGAAGTATACAGAGCTATGTTCATACTCATAGCATAAAAGTATTCAATTTGGCAGTGATACCGTGTTGGCGGTAGTTATATTACGTGATTTCTATGTGAATGTTTCTTTTAGTTCGTCCCAATAGCTGAATTCTTCAAAACCTAAATCTTTCAGATTTGCCTTGATTTCTTTTTTCAAACTAGAATAGTTCTTGTGATAAAAGTCTGATAATTTTCCTATTTTTTTATCTCTTTGCATTAAATACAAATATTCGTTTTCGCCCCCTCTTGAAAAAAGCATTGATGTTTTGAAACCGTCAATTTCTGAGTAGAATATTTTTTTGATTGGAGCAATTCCTCCGAATTTTCTAATAGTCAAGTAATCGCCTTCAATTCTCACTATTATCATTTTAGTTCTCAGTTCGCCGAAAAAAAGCCATGCTGCAGTAAATATCAGCAATAGAAAAATAGGTATTGGGATGGTGTCAGTTGGAATAAATGGTGTCTTTGAAGCCGCATTGATAATGAAAAAGATTAAAATGAAAATTAATCCTAGAAAGCAAAGCAAAGGCAAATATGATTTTATAGAAAATTTTGAAGTCATAGATACTCTAGAAATAATTACCGCTATCTCCTAAATTTACGCTACTCATGCAGGTTTTTTATTGATTTTCAAAACTATAATATTTTTCTTTCCCGACGAGTCTCCTCATGCATGAGATAACAAATTTGGAATCTCCGAGAAGAGACTCGTTGCTTTGATTACATATTACTTCTTTACTCTCTGCCATCAAAGTTTATAAACTCCTGTAATAACTTACTTATTCAATTCCTTTATACCCTCGGTCAATTTTAGTACTGGAAGCAAGGCAGGGGTGGGTAAAAATGATAAGGTAAATACCGGGATTGATTATGTTCTGATGTAAGGACATAGAAGGAAAGTATGTTATTCCGACGAGTCCCTCCGCTGATCTTACCTGAACCTGAGATTACCGCCGGAGGAGACTCGTCGGGAAAGAGGAACAAACGACTTGAAAAGTGGTGCAAATGGAACAATCGGATGAATTTGTACAAGAGCCGCAGAAGGCTTAATACCTTGTATAAGTTACAGCCGGGATTGTTTGCTCATTGGAGTGTATGCCCTGCTTACTAATTGTCAGCAAAATCTTGAAGAGCCGTATGAATTGAGAGGTTCACGTACGGTTCTGTGAGGAGCAGGGGGTGAAATCCCCCTTGCTTACTCGACTGTAAGCAGCACTTTAAAATAAGGCAATTACTCAACTATTAACGCTTATCTATAAATGCAAGCACTGTTTTATTAAATTCAGTCGGGCTCTCATATTCCAATCCATGCGAGGTGTTTGTAAGTGTAGCGACCTCTCTATCGCTTAAGCAGCGATTAAGTTCTTCTATCATTAATGAAAAAATTACAGGTGATTTGTCTCCTTTCAATAATAATACAGGTGTTTTTATTTTTTTGACCTCATCACATCCAACCTGCGGAAAATTATCTTTACCCAACAAAACACCTTTTACTTCATGAAAATTAGCCATCATAATATCACGATCCTTTTGCGAAAGGTTGTTGTAATACAAACTATCACCCATTACGCCATTGATAAGTGCTTTCACCCCTTCTTCATTATTGTTGTTTTTAAATGCTTCCACCACAGGCATGAAAGCTTTTGTAAAAAAGTTATTAAGAATAGTATCACCACCCGGTACCTGCTGCATCAGTGACGGAATAAATGGCTCGCCCAATATGAGGCTACTCACAAGTTCCGGATGATCGGTAGCAGTCAATAAGGCTATATCGGCGCCGTAAGAATGTCCATACAGGTTCGCCGGTCCGAGTTTCAATGCCTTTAAAAATTCAGCAAGGTCCTTGGCATGAGAGACAACCGATAACTTGGCCGAGTCATTTATAGTTTGTTGATTAGGGTAGGCAAAGCGACGGCTATAAGCAATTACCCGGTGGCTTTTAGCAAACTCATCCATTTGAGTTCCGAAAGTGCGGTAATCTCCCACTGCACCGTGAATAAATACCACAGGATCTCCTTTCCCAATGTCAATGTAATGAATGCTGTCACCGTTAATAAAAATACTTTTCACTTCAGGAACAGCTTCGGCTTCATGTTGTGTAGTTGTGCCGGTATTACTGTTATTACATGAGAATAAATAAACCAACAATAAAAAAAAGCTTAGCGGGAAAAAAACTTTTTTCATATTAGACAGTTTTGATGTTGTCAATTACAAGGTCTCCATCAGGGTTGCTTACAACGACAGTTTGTGAAAAAACTATCTGCCGGTATATAAATATACACACAATGTGAATGAACACAAACGCCTATATTCGTTCCTGTCCGAGTTTCACATCATGGCTCTGTGCTAGGGGACTCCGGGCATTGCATGATTTTTCTACCCGAAGCCAAACAAAGAGAAGTGTAAATGAAGTTCACACTTTTGAAATGGGCGGTTACGAGTGTACACCGCAATGGATAAAGGGGAAGGAGAATGGAAGTTGCGGATACTACCCTCGCCATCAAAGGCATCGAAGAAAGCCCGGTTTGTTTGCCCATTGGAGTGAATGTCCCGCTTATTGATTGAAAGAAGCATCTTGAAGAGCCGTATGAATCAAGAGGTTCACGTACGGTTCTGTGAGGAGCAGGGGTGAAATCCCCCTTGCTTACTCGACTAGCGGTAGTTGTTTTTTCGTGTTGGAGGCGTTTGGTTATTAGATATCTAAAGATTGAATGTCATTTGCTATTATACTCAAACTGTTTTTGAGTTGGTGCCCTCCACTTTTTAATTCACGAAAAGTTGCACGAGATAAATATTGTTTATACTGTCTTAGGTGAGATATAGATATCTCTTCATCATCTTGACTGTGGTAGAAAAAAATAGGGACTTCATTTGGCAGCATGTCGGCAAAATTTTCTTGAAGTTTTAAACCAGTTTGCCAGTCTTCGCTACCATCCCAAAATGGAGTAGCTAAAAGGAAAATGCCATCAATCTTTTTGTTTACCGCATTTTCAGAAAGATATTTTAAAATCATTGACGCACCCAAAGAATGTCCAATTAGAATAATATTGTTATCTGCTTTTGTTATGTTCTCACTGATTTGAGTAGTCCAACCAAAGTCAGGTGCAGCTTCGTCAGACTGTATTTCTGGATATTTTATATCATATTCATCACCTAAAGCTGATTGTAATGAGGAAACTAATTCCTTATCTGCTTCGTAGCCTCCGTCACCACCTCCTTGAATAAATAATATAAACTTGTTCATAGTGTTAAGTAGTTTTCTATTAGAGAGGTTTTACAATTACCGCTAACGGCAGTTTGTGAAAAAACTCGCTGTGGCTTTATAAATATACACACAATGTTAATGAACACAAACGCTGTATGATTTTTGAGTAAAAGGAGTATGCAAAACTATATTGAAGGAACCAATCGCCATCAAAGTTATTTCAGTACACTGGAAGAACAGGTAAGTACAGATAATGCAGTACATCTGATTGATGCTTTTATTGACAAGCAGGATTTAGAAAAATCATACATAAAAGCGAAGGCCGTCGGCCATAAGCCCCGCAGGTTCTTTTAAAACTGTATTTATATGGGTATCTCAATAAGATACGCAGCCTCAAACTGCATACCCGAACGGGTAGTATATATGTAGTAGCGAATCTTTTGAATCCCTTAGTGAGAGGATGGTAAACCTACTACTGTTACTTTATCAAAAGAGATCTGAATGACCTATGGCGCTTTGTGAACAGACGACTTGAAAAGTGGTGCAAATGGAACAAGCGGATGAATTTGTACAAGAGCCGCCGATGGCTTAATACTTTGTATAAGATGCAGCCAGGTTTGTTTGCTCATTGGAGTGTATGCCCTGCTTACTAATTGCCAGTATCATTCTTGAAGAGCCGTATGAATCGAGAGGTTCACGTACGGTTCTGTGAGGAGCAGGGGTGAAATTCCCCTTGCTTACTCGACGAGCGGAAGTTTTTCTTTCTTACAGATGTACCCTTTGCCAAAATATTGTAGAGTCTCTTTGTATTATTTCTTGTATTTACCATATATAGGTTGTCCCGGAAAAACATTATCAACGGTTTTTCCATTCCATAATACAAACACACCATTCACAATTACATATTCAATGCCTTCCGAAAAGATAGGCCCATTTTCAAAAGTTCCTTTATCAATTATTGTGTTGGGATTAAAAATGGTAATATCGGCATCAGCACCAATTTGCATTCTTCCTTTAAACCTCATCATCGGTGCAATATTCTCTAGTCTTTTAGCTGGCAGCAGTGTCATTTTTTCAATAGCGGTCATAAGGTCAATCACTTTTTCTTCTCTTACATATTTGCCTAACACTCTTGAGAAGGTTCCCCCGGTCCTTGGATGGGCAAGCTTTGCATATGGCATCCCATCTGATGCAATCATAACCCCAGGTTCAGCAATACCAGTCTTTATCCATTCAGGTTTCATCATGTGCATGATAACTATTCCTCCTGTTTTACGATAGGCATCAAATGATTCCTTCGTAAGGCGTTCGCCAGTGGCTACCCATTGCAATTCCCCATAACTAATGCCCAATCTGTCTTGCCATCCTTCTGAAAACATTGCACTTTGTAAACCGGTGGATGCAGCGGTATAAGAATACAGTTCCGTTGTTATATCTATTCCTCTTTTTTGTGCTGCTTTCACCATATCCAGTGCTAATGGAATATTGCCCAATGCCATACTGTTAATATGAACAATATGCAGGGGTGCATTAGTGAGTGAAGCATTGGCTATTACTTCCTGTATTGAAATAATGTCGGGGTTTCTTACGTGAGTGAACACTAATACATTCAATTCGCCAGCCAACTGAAATACCTTGTACATTTCTCTTGGACTTGTTTTAGGCAGGTAGCCGATAGGAATTCCGATACCAATTCCTCCTTCAGCTAGAGAGGATTTAATGTTATCAAGTGTTTTATTCATTTCTTCTTGGGTCAACTGCTCTGTGGCCGCCGGAAGAATAGTATTTGTGAGTTTATGAATTGATGATTCGCCTTTGATGCTCGTTTGATATAACTTGCTCACAGAATCTTTGTATTTATCTAATGCTTTAAACCGTTCATAAGGCCAGCTCACACTGGCTCCATAGTTTATTAATGCCTTAGATTGTCTTGTTGCATACCAGTCTTTCAGATTCTCAATTCCCCACTCGAGTTCCAGTGCAGTGGTGAGTCCATCATGCAGTTGATATTCCTGCTCTGTGTTGGTTCGGCCATGTACATGCAAATCAATAAAACCCGGAGCTACCACTAAACCTGATACATTAATGGTTTGTTTTCCTTTCAATTGTTCTGATGAAATCTGGGCAATACGGTTATTAATGATGCCGACATTTTTAATCGTGTCAAGTTTTGTTTCTGCATCCATGACACGTCCGCCAATTAATACAATGTCATATTCTATGCTAGATTGTGCAATTGTATAATGACAAAAGCATGTTGTAAGCGTAAAAAAGAATATTGCTGATTTTAATACTCTTATCATAATGAATTGATTTTTTGAGGTCATTTATGTGTCGCACTAAAATTGCCGCTAACGACAGTTTGTGAAAAAACTCGCTGGCACTCTATAAATATACACACAATGTGAATGTACACAAACGCCTATGATTTGGTCCTGCCCGAGTTTCACATCATGGCTCTGTGCTAGGGGACTCCGGGCATTGCATGATTTTTCTACCCGAAGCCAAACAAAAAGAAGTGTAAACGATGTTCACACTTTTGAAATGGGAGGTTTTGAATTTACACCGCAATGGGTAAAGGTCCAGGGAGAACGGCAACTGCTGATACTTCCCTCGCCATCGAAGGCATCGAAGAAAAGGATAATGGATAAGATACGCAGTCTGCGACTACATACCCGAACGGGTAGTATATATGTGGTAGCGAATCTTTTGAATCCATTAGTGAGAGGATGGCAAAACTACTATTGTTACTTTATCAAAAGAGATCTGAATGACCTATGGCGCTTTGTGAACAGACGACTTGAAAAGTGGTGCAAATGGAACAAGCGGATGCATTTGCGCAAGAGCCGCCGATGGCTTAATACTTTGTATAAGATGCAGCCCGGTTTGTTTGCCCATTGGAGTGTATGTCCCGCTTACTGATTGAAAGAAGCATCTTGAAGAGCCGTATGAATCGAGAGGTTCACGTACGGTTCTGTGAGGAGCAGGGGGTGCAATCCCCCTTGCTTACTCGACTGGCCGCCGTAATTTCTACGGAAGGTTCTGCCAATCTATATTTTTATTATCCAATAGCGACTGTAGGTAATGCTGCTTACTACTTACGAAGGTTCCGTAGTCTGTTGCAGACGGTATGTCTATGTCGAATAAATAGTCGCATTCTTTTTGAAGTAAATCATATCGCGCCTTTCCCTTGATTCGGTTGAGATCAAGGTAATATTTTGGTAACGTATTAAGTTGGCATAGTGAAATCCCAGGGCCAAGGTTAGGAAGAACGTCTCTGAAAGCCACTGTTTCCATAATAAAATCAAACCTAATTTGTCTGGCTAATACCTTGTAGTTGTCTTTATTGTTATAGAGCGGAAGGTTATAATAGTCCCATTCCAACGAATTACTTGTATTATGAGAATAGACCCATACATATTTATATTCGTCTGACAGCGCAAATTTCAAAAAATCAATAGTTGCAAAGTCAAGGATGATTTGAAAATGTCCTGAAAAGATCTCCTTTATTGTGTTGATATTGTTTTTCCAATCCATTTTAGGGATGAATGTTATGGCGGCCAACGTTAGGGCTTGGCGTTGTGGCGGTATTCCGTGTTACGTCAGCCGGGATATGTTGCTGAGTAAAGATATGAAGATGAAAATATATTCTAAAGCTGGGATTTATTCGTCAGATGGATATGTCGCTGAGTAATGTTATATCGATCAGGATATGTTCGTAAAGCCGCCATAACGCCAAACCCCATGTGTGTGTCCAGCGAAGCTGCCTTTGTGATGAGAGCAGTCCTCTCGGTGGGAGAAGCAGAGCAACCTTCACCATCAAACCGGTTGTATGCTGCGTTGCTCTAAGGAGCAGGGTGGTGAACGATACAACAGGTGCGTTTGTAAGAGCCGAATGCATAATGAAGCGGCTGCGAGGTCTCGATAATTGTTACCGATGCAAAAAGAAACGATGCACATGATTGTTTCAACAGAGTTAACATTCGTTATAAGTTGCCAGAAGTGTTAGCTGCATCCGGGATAAAGCCGCCGGGACTTACAGACAGGCGCCAAGGCGGAACTGGAGAACCTGTACTGGTTGAATATGCTCAATAGGTAAAGACGTTTGAAGAAATACCAGGACGTACGAAAGGCATAGAGGTGAAATCATCAAGCGGAGCACCCGTAAGATGTAATACGCCTTCACAAATCAGCAACAGGGACGGATGTACCCGTAGTAGTGATGATATCGGCCGAAAGGCGGAAGTAGCGAAGGGGTACACAAGATGTAAAAATTGGTAAACATTAAACAACCGCAAGGAATGATTGAATTGTTTTCCAAACAAGGAGTAAGCGTACCCATAACCACAACGATGGTATGGGAAGCGTATCAACATGTAAAGCAAGGTGGCGAAGCTGCCGGTACAGATGGTATGACGTGGGAGTATTTACATACTCACCGCAGCAAACTATTGTATCAGTTGTGGATACGCCTTGCATCAGGAAGTTATTTTCCAAAAGCCATTAAGGCCGTCAGCATTGAGAAAAAGGATGGAAGTAAAAGAGTGTTAGGCCTGCCCACCTTGCTGGACAGGATAGCACAACAGGTAGTACGTGTTCACTTAGAGAAATGTTTGGAGCCACACTTTCATCAAAACTCGTATGGGTACAGACCCGGCAAGAGCATGCACGATGCCATTAACAAGGCAAAGTTCAATTGCCATCAATATCCGTATGTAATGAAGCTGGACATCAAAAGTTATTTTGATACCATACCACACGACAAACTGCTGAAGGCATTACAATTCTACTGTAAAGAAAAATGGGTAAGCCTTTATGTAAGCCGGTGGTTGAAGGCCAGCGTAGTAAATGAAGATGGAAGTAAAACACAACCCGGGAGTGGAACACCGCAGGGAGGAGTCATCAGTCCGTTGTTAGTCAAATCTGTATTTGCATGTGGTGTTTGATGGATGGATGCGGCATCATTATCCGGGTATCCGGTTTGAACGTTATGCAGACGACATCATCATTCACACCCGGCGGGAGCAGATAGCCCAAAGCATTCTGAACAAACTGCAAAAGCGTTTTACAGAATGCGGATTAACCATTCATCCTGCTAAGACCCGGATCATCTGTGTAAAACGGGACCCGACAAAAAGAAGTGTAAACGATGTTCACACTTTTGAAATGGGAGGTTTTGAATTTACACCGCAATGGGTAAAGGTCCAGGGAGAACGGCAACTGCTGATACTTCCCTCGCCATCGAAGGCATCGAAGAAAAGGATAATGGATAAGATACGCAGCCTCAAACTGCATACCCGAACGGGTAGTATATATGTGGTAGCGAATCTTTTGAACCCATTAGTGAGAGGATGGCAAAACTACTATTGTTACTTTATCAAAAGAGATCTGAATGACCTATGGCGCTTTGTGAACAGACGACTTGAAAAGTGGTGCAAATGGAACAAGCGGATGCATTTGCGCAAGAGCCGCCGATGGCTTAATACTTTGTATAAGATGCAGCCCGGTTTGTTTGCCCATTGGAGTGTATGTCCCGCTTACTGATTGAAAGAAGCATCTTGAAGAGCCGTATGAATCGAGAGGTTCACGTACGGTTCTGTGAGGAGCAGGGGGTGCAATCCCCCTTGCTTACTCGACTGTGCGTTCGCTTTTCTCTCTGTCACTTTGAGATTTCAAAAATTATCGTAATCTTCTCTTCAATTTCAATCGCTTCGACCTGAAACTTATCAAACGATGTTTCGTATTTTATTTCTGTGTCCCGAACTATTTGAGGTGGAGAAAACTTTACGATTTCAATTTTATTTTGGTCAAAAAGTGCAGGTGCATATTTTGAAACCTGCTTTACTCCAACAATTTTAATGTTTAGTGTTTTGGCAATATTATCGGCATTTGCTTTTGCGTCTTTAATTGCTTCTTGTACTAATTTTTGCCTCGTCTTCTTCTCCAAGCTGTCAGAAACGTGAGTGTCAAATGAGATATCTAGGTCACTTAGGCTGTCGGTCTGAACAATATTATAAACCTGATTAATAAGTTTAGTATTAAGGTTAAACTCAAGTCTCAAAGAATTTGAAGCTGTGTATTTTTTTTGGTTTTCATCATTAGTAGAACTTGATATGTCGTAGTCGGAAATTCTAATTGTTTCTGCAGTAAACCCTATTTTGGATAAGGCTTTGGTTAGCACCTCAATTTCTTTATTAAGCTTTTCAATGGCTCTGGTCTCAATAGTGTCAGTTTTTTCCACTGTCAAGTTGAAAATTGCTATGTCCGGACTGATTTTGGCTTTAGCTCCACCTTCAGCAATAATCTCTTTTGAATTCTTGTCCTGCGAGTAAGCAAGCGATTGCATAAATGTCAAACCAAGAATTGCAACAAGTGTGAATAATGTCTTTGATTGTCTTAAAGTCATAGAAGATTTTACAGATTAGATGCATTCTCAGGGTGTTTCCACAAAGTGACGCACAACTGATGGCTTATTTCCATCCTCGTCAACGACTTTTGTGCTAGTTATGAATTTCCCAGGTGTTCGGCTAAAAAAATATTCAAAAAGGAAATGATAAAGAAAATATAAAAGAAAAAGTAAATCGCTAAAAATGGAGACCCGTCTTCTGGAATAATCTGAAGCCATTCATCCAAAATAAAGGCTTGAATTACAAGTAGGATTATTATTCCAATGGTATCTAATATGTAATTCCCAAATCTTGTAAATCTATCTACTTCACGCATAAAGTTCTTTTATGTACTTCTCAAGTATGGCACACAACTCCTAAATATACGCTACTACCTCCACTTATTCTATTCATTATCAAGATTATTATTTCGGGCATGCCCTTATTTGCAATCCGGAATAGCGCTACGGGTGCAACATAAAAAGCGCTACTCTGCCAATCCAGTTTGTCGTTCCTGCCTGGAGACTCCCAACACAGCTCTGTGCTTACCGGAATCCGGGCCTTGCAGAAACGAGAGGAGACTACGGCCGGGAATAAAACTGATTTTTATATCCGGAGAATTCATCAGTTAAATTTTCTCAGATACATTTCTGCAAATCTCTTCCCCATCAGTCTTTGCCCTTTTGAATCGAAATGAATACTGTCTCCTTTATGTTCTAAGTCTGCCGTTGAAATAACCGTTGTGTACTTGTCATGCGCAGCATACTCATGGATCGCTTCGTTGATCAACTTCCAGTTATTCTTATCATTGGAAAAAGAACCCAACTCTCCCAGCAATACAGGCAAGCTGCTGCTGCCGGCGGAAGTCCTGAACCGGCCAATAAGTTCCGAAAGTCTTTCCTTGTATAGAGGAATATCTTTTTCATTCGCATCAGCTTTCACCCTGGTGCCAGAGGATGCCTTTTATAGTTCCATATCGCCTGCCAATCTCCAATTTCTTCAAAAAGTTGGAAAACAGTTTTACATCCCGGTGTACCGAATCTCCCAGCCACTGGCTGATTGAACTTCCGCCCACCGCCGTTGGAATCAGCAAAACAGAAATATCAGCAGGAACATTTTTAAGAATCGTTGTTCCAAAAGAATAACCACAATCAAGACCTGTCAGATTGGGCTCATAAAAATGCAAAGGCTCTTTGGCTTGGATCAGTTGACCGTCTTTATTAATAGTCAATAATCTTTTTTCAGCTAAAGTGTCTCCCGGTTCTACCCATCCACGTCCTGCCATATTGGATTGGCCAGCTAAAATAAATACCCACACTTTTTTCTTGTTCTTTGGTTCCCTTGCCATTTCCGTTTGCTTTGGAAAATTCATGGTTCTGTCAGCAGGTTGACTACTACCTGTTATGAAATTGAAAAAACACAATACAAATAAAATGGCTTTCATGCGGATCGTTTGCTTATTCAAAAAACGGCATACCGGGGATGGCATATTTCTTCATTCCTTCTTCATTTATCTCAACACCAATACCTGGTTTTTCGGAAACGGTAATAAAACTATTTTTCACCCATTCACCATCATAATGAATAATTTCTTTAAACATCGGATCGGTATGAAAATAAGATTGCCATTCCAGAATTAAAAAATTAGGAACGGAAGCGCAAACATGGCAGGAGGCCATAGCGCCCAGAAATGAAGCCACCATATGCGGTGCAAAAGGAGTGTAATATAAATTGGCCAGGTTGGCAATCCGTTGTCCTTCTCCCAATCCTCCCGCTTTTTGCAGATCAGGCATTACAATATCCACAGCGCCTAATTTCCAAGCATGCGCCTGAAGCCATGAGCCAGGTAATGATTTTCACCGGCAGCAATCGGTGTACTGGTTGACTCGGTGATCAGTTTATAGGCTTCTACATTTTCTGCCGGAATGGGTTCTTCAAGCCACATCAGGTTAAGATGGCTCCAGCCTTTTAGCAACTGCCTGTCCTGTTACAGCATCATACCGGCCATGCATATCCACACAGATATCTATGTTTGGTCCTACTGCCTCTCGGGCCGCAGCAATCTGGTCGTACATTCGTTGCAATTCGGCGGGGCTTGCTGTCCAGTTATAGGCATCATATTTATTGGGATCATTGGCCTGGTCAAGGTCAAATTTCATGGCATTAAATCCCATTTCTTTTGCATTTCAATGCTGCATCGGCAAAATCTTTTGGTGTCGGCAAATTACGTTGGTATAATGCTGTATCGCAATACACCCTTATCTTATCCCGGAACTTTCCTCCGAGCAATTGATATACCGGCAACTTTAATGCTTTACCGGCCAGATCCCATAAAGCCGTTTCAATAGCAGACAGAACGGCTACATACATTCCCGATTGTGCTCCCTGGAAAAAACCGGATCTGCCGAATATCTTCAAACAGGCGATGTACATTCAATGGATTTTTTCCTTTGATCCTGGCACCAAAATTTTTTACCAGGTGATAAGTGCCGGGAATTGCATCTACTCCTTCACCGCATCCCCAGATATCCTGGTTGGTATATATTTTTACAAAAAGACTTCCTTTTATATAACCACATTTTACATCCGTGATTTTCAAATCTGAAGGGGGTGACGACTTCGGTGTTTTTTCAATCGCATTTTCATAACCCTGGCCAAAAGAAGACAAGCGAAGCAAATGGAGTCATTGCTGCAGCTATGGCAGCCTTGGTAATAAATGATCTGCGTGAGCTGGAATTTGACATGTGTATAAATTTTAGTGAAATGCTTTTATTTAAATGTAAAAGTTGATGAGCCGGTAAGAATTAATTGTTATTTGTTTTTTATGAATGAATATGATTACGGAAAATAAATGTCATTTTACTTAATCAGATCTTACCAGGTTCGTTCTTTCAGAAATTCCTGTATCTGTTCTTTGGATACAGGTAGTTCATTGATATGATCGTTGAGCCATTTTGAAAAATCTTTTTCAATATCATCGCTCCAGCGGGTATCAATCTGGCCCGCTGTATATTTTCCTTCTCTCAAACGCTCGTGACCAAACATGTCTCTCAGGCGAACGATCTCTGATGTCGTTACCACTTTTTCTGCTAGATGAGGAGGTATAAAGTAACCACGCCTAATTTTCCCAATACTACATCTCCGGGCATTACGGTTACTGTTCGTATACGTGTTGGTTGGTTAATACCAATAAGCATAGTATTGAGATCACCCGGGGGATTATGATAGGAAGGATCGATAACTGGTATAAAATGAAGTAAAGCCACCAATTTCTTTCAGGCCTTCCACATCGCGTAGTGCGCCATCGTAAACAATGCCATTTCCTGTTTTTGCATAAATGGCATTGCCCACATTATCCCCAATAGTGGGGCCATTCTTTTTGCGCTCCAAATTGATCAGCTACATACACATCACCTTTTACCAGCAAGTCAACAGGCCATGTATTTTGTCCTCTCTTACCTGCCTTTTTTCCCCGGGCATCAATAGCGCCCCATACATCGGGCCGGCCGGGCATAAAAGTAGCCGTCACGGCTCGTCCTACCAAAACACTATCGGGGTTGATCTGTTCCCACCCGTCCGCTACCTGGTAGGCATAGCCTTCATTTTTCATGACAGCCCATGCTTCTTCCACACTCACTGCTTTCATTCGCTTCATGATATTATCAGGCACTTTAGGACGGCCATCTGCAAAACGTTCGCCTTTCCATTCCGGTGTTAAAAACAGAAGTTCTTCTTTTGAAATTTGCTGACTTTTTACCTGTTGATAAAAAGGCAATAAATATAATCAGCAGCAACAGGTATTTATATTTCCCCATAATTGATTTTTTAGTAATGAAAAAAATAGTTGAACTAGTCCTGTTCTTTATTTTCTTTTTCTGACTCCTCAATTTTAGGTGGCCGGTTATGCCACCAGCTGGCCAGGGCAGATCCTGTAATATTCATCAACGGTCCAAAAATAGCCGGCGCTAATCCTATCGTTGCGATCTTGCCCATTTCTTTGGCGATCCCGGAAGCGAGTCCGGCATTCTGCATACCTACTTCAAGTGCTATAGTCCGGCAATCACGTTCATTCATTTTAGAAAGTTTGGCGAACCAAAAGCCGAGAAAATAACCAAATGTATTGTGCACTAATCCCAGCAATATGAGGAGGAAACCGATTTGTAAAAGGCTATCTCTTCCTGCTGCTGTAATGATGGTAATGATAAGTGCAATGCCTGCCATAGAAACTACAGGCATCGCCTCATCCAGCCATTTTGATTTGCCACTTAAAATTTTATTAAACAATAATCCACCGCCAATGGGAATGATCACCATTTTAATAATATCCCACATCATCTTTAATACATCAATTTCCACCAATGCGCCAGCCAGGAATTTCATCAGCACCGGCGTAACAAAGGGAGCAAGTAAAGTGGTAATTGCAGTGATGGTAATGGATAAAGCCAGGTTGGCTTTGGCCAGGTACGACATTACATTTGAAGCCAGACCGCTGGGAGAACATCCAATCAGCACAATGCCCGCCGCTATTTCAGGAGGAAAATCAGATATAGTAGCGAGTGTAAAACCCAATACAGGCATGATAGTAAACTGGCTGATGATACCGATGAATACTCCTTTTGGCGTTTTAACAACGCCGGCAAAATCTTTTACACTCATAGAAGTACCCATACCAAACATGATCAATTGAATCAGCGGGGTGATGAGGCCACTCAATTTAAAACCTCCCCAGGAAAGGAAAAAATGCGGGTAATACATGGCCATTACAACGCCGGCAAAAATGATAGCAGTAAAGGATAATCCTTTCAGCACATTATTTCCCCCGAAAGCAATGGCAAGACAAACAAAAAAAAGCATCAGGACCCATCCTCCCCATTCATGAATTCCTGCTACCGTAATAAAAATATAAGCCAGTAATAAAATGGCTGCGCCTCCATAAAATAAATTACTAACCGATCGTTTGGTGGATGACATGGGTAAAGGCAGTTTGTTGGTTTAATAAATTGCAAAGCCTGGGGAATCATACTATATTCCCCAGAACTTTGCAATAAAAAATATATTGGTCAATTAACTAAATATCCTGTCATGAGAACGTTTTGCATCCCATTGTGGTGTTGGTGCAAAATAACTTTTATCCGATGCATGAAGATGTTGTTTCACCACTTCATCATTCAATTCAATTCCTAAGCCCGGAGCTGTAAGCGGAACAGTAGCAAAACCTTTGGTTATTAACTTTCTTCCATCGGTTGTTTTTACCAGACTTTCCCACCATGGCAGATCAACCGAGTGATGCTCAAGCGCTAAAAAGTTTTGAGTGGCAGCAGCACAATGAACATTTGCCATAAATGAAACAGGTGTACCTGCCTGGTGCATAGCCATAGCAATGCCATGTTCTTCTGCGTAATCGCCAATTCTTTTTGTTTCCAGCAATCCTCCTGAAGATGCCAGGTCAGGATGAACAATATCCACCGCATTGTTGTCTATCAATGGTTTAAAGTTTTTCAACAGGTAAATATCTTCACCGGTAAGGGTTGGTGTTTCCAATGCATCGGTCATCGTTTTCCATTGGTCTGTATATTCCCATGAAACAATATCTTCCAACCAGGCCAGGCGATATTTTTCCAGGGCTCTTCCTAAACGGATACCATTATTATAATCAAAATGACCGTAGTGATCAGTAGACAGGGGAATTTCATAACCCACCATGCTGCGTACATGTTCCACCAACTTTTGCAATTCCTCCAATCCTTTATCCGTGATTTGTATTTGGGTAAATGGATGCAGCGGTATTACCATAAGACATGTAATTACTTTGATCGCCCCACTGCGCCAAGTTGCCCTGTGCATTTTCCCAGAATTTATTATTGACCATGGTATCAGGAATTCCTTTTAGTTCACCGATGGAAACATCCATTTTCAACCAGGTATATCCCTGCTCTTCCGTTCGGTATTTTATCAGTCTTCTTTGTTCTTCGGGTGAAGAAGCTTCAGGTGTATCTGCATAAATTCTTACCTTATCACGATATCGGCCTCCTAATAATTGCCAGGCAGGAACATTGTATGCTTTACCACATATATCCCAGAGAGCCATTTCTACAGCGCATACACCACCGGCCTGCCGGCTTTGACCGCCAAATTGTTTTATGGATTTAAAAATCTGTTCTACGTTGCAGGGATTCTGTCCGAGCATACGGCTTTTCAGCATTAAGGCATATCGCTCATCAGCGCCATCCCTTACTTCTCCCAAACCATAAATGCCCTGGTTGGTATCAATGCGAATAATGGAGGTACGGCCAAGTACTGTTGTAGTTGCATAACGCAGGTCGGTTATTTTCAGATCGGATGGACCTGAAAAACGACTCACTTTCTGTGTGCTTTGTGCAATGAGGTCTTCAATTGGTGAAAACATAAATGCACTGCCTAGAGCAATACCACCCAATGCAGATTTCTTCAGGAAAGAACGCCGCGGGTTTTCCTGCACTTCCGGTGAATTGCTCTGGCTGATGGGCTCCTCGATTTCATCCTGATCTTTGAGGCCTAACTTTTTTAAGAATTTTTGTGAAGGTGTCATGATTTATTTTTTTTAATTGAATTAATAATGTTTAATGATGAAGCTTTCGTTTTTTGGCTTTTTGGTTTAGCGTTTTTTCTTACCAGGTTCTGTCTTTCATGTATTGATCCAGTTCCTGTCTTGACATCGGGATCTTGTCGGGATTTTCATCCAGCCATTTTAAAAAATCTTTTTTGATCTCATCGGTCCATTGCGTATCTATTTGACCCGGTGTAAATTTTCCTTCTCTCAACCGCTGGTGTCCAAACTGATCTCTTAAAGAAATAAATTCAGCATTTAAAACCACTTCTTCCGCCAGGTGTGCCGGAATAAAAACAATTCCTCTTTTTGTAGCAAGCACTGCATCGCCCGGCAATACCATGGCACGGCCAATCCGGATCGGAACATTGATTCCACCCAGCATCATTTGTTGTATATAAGAAGGATCATAACCTTTTATCCATGAATTAAAGCCATTGATCTCTTCAAGTCCTTCTGCATCCCTTACCGAGCCATAAAAAATTACACCCCGCATAGATTTTGCATAAATAGAATTGCCCAGGTTATCGCCGATCAATGTACCATCAACTATTTTTCCATAGCTATCGGCTACATATATATCACCATTCTTTAATACATCAATAGGCCATGAATTGGTGGCGCCGATGCGGCCTTCAGCTTTACCCTTGTCTTTTATGATCTTGTCAATATCTGGTCGCAGGGGAAGGTATTGTGCTGTTACTGCTCTTCCTGTCATTACAGAATCAGGATGCAACACCATCCAGTCTCCTTCAAATTGATTTTGATAACCTTTATTGCGTAAGATGCCCCAGGCTTCCTCCAGGTTAACTTTTTTAAGACGTTCTAATAATTTATCCGACACTTTGGGTCTGCCATCGGGAGAACGTTCTCCTTTCCAATCAGGAGTATAAGCTTTGATCTGGTCACTGGTTAAAGTAACCTGCTGAGCCTGTATAAAAAGAGATGAGCCTATTAAGAGGCTAAAAAGAAAACTGCATTTTTTCATATTGCTGATTGTTTTAAATTGAGTGTATATAGTTTAAATCATTTTTATTTTTGAAAGTTCAGCTTTTGTATTTTGCTCTGCTGCATTCTTTTGTTGTATGGTGGCAATGGCCTCAAATTCATCGTATAATTTTGTACTTAATCTTTCAAAGATGCTGAAGTAAGAAGAATACACCGCATGATTTTCCTGTTGTGGTGAAAACTTATCTGGTAATTCTACGGTTTGCGCAGCCTCATCCAGGCTTTTGTAAATTCCCATTTCAATGGCACTGATTAAAAAAGATCCCAGGCCAACACTATGTAAATTCTGCTTCAGGCTAACAGGTTTATTAAATATATCAGCAATGATTTGTGAACAAAAAGGTATAGATGCAAAACTTCCGTTTATAGAAAGACTGTTGATGGTACGGTGTTCTTCCAGGATTTTTCCAATGCTGTAAATCTCGTATAAGATTCCTTCAATAGTTGCACGTATAAAATGTTGTCTTTTGTGTTTTATATTCAGTCCAAAATAAACGCCCCTGGCATTGGCATTCCAGATGGGAGCTCTTTCTCCCAGCAGATAAGGAAGAAATAATAAACCATCTGATCCTACCGGAACTTTTGATGCCTCGGATATGAGATCCTCCATACTTTGTTCCAGGTCGAATGGATTTTTAAAATCACCAAACTGCTTGGTGAACCATTCAAAAATAATTCCCCCGTTATTGGTAGGCCCACCTGACACATAACAATCTTCTGTCAGCAGGTAATTAAAAAATCGTTGCTGCTCATCCTGCAACACTTTTTTTCCTACAACTCTTACTGCACCACTATCTTCAATCGTTATTGTAGCTTTTCCTTCTTCCCATATTCCTGCTCCTAAGGTTGCCATGCATCCATCGCTTGAGCCCACAAGGATTTTTGTATCCTCCGAAAGCCCCAGAGAATTCTGATAGGCCTTTTTTAATTTACCCGCCGATGCAAAAACTGGCACCAACTCGGGTAGCATGTTTGCATTAATACCGGCATAGTCCAGTGCATCTGCTTCCCATTGAATAGTATGAATATTTAATAACCCGGTTGCAGAAGCCAGGCTATAATCAATCAGGTATTCACCTGTTAGTTGCTGAATGATATAACTTTTTACTGATAAGAATTTTGTCGTCTGGCTAAATCTTTCCTGGTCATTATTCTTTAGCCAGGCAATCTTAAGCAAGGGCGACATTGGGTGTATCGGTGTTCCGGTAGCTGTATAAATGCTTTTTCCTGCCGGGGAATTTTTTAGTTCTTTCGCTTCATTCTTAGCCCGGTTATCAGCCCAGGTTATTGCATTCCCCAATGGTATACCATTTTTATCAATGGCCAGTACACTGTGCATATAGGCGCTGAAGCAAATACATGCCACCTTGTATTTTTTTGGATGTATATTTTCTTTCAGCAAATTCTTCAAGCACATACAACATGGTAATAAAAATCTGTTCCGGATCCTGCTCGCTGTAGTCGGGACCGGTATGAAAAGTGGGATAATGCCCTTTCATTGAACCAATGACATTTCCCTTCAGATCAAATGCAAAAACCCTGACGGCATTTGTTCCTAATTCAATGGTGATGATACATTTCATTTTAATATAATTAGTTGTTGGGTAAATTATTTTTTCTGAATTCACTTGGTGTATAGCCGGTTAGTTTTTTAAACGTGGTAGAAAAATGTTGCGAAGAATAAAATCCTGTGTCAAGCGCTATGTCCGTTAAACTGATATCTTTTTTCTTTAATAATTTTATCGCTTCCGATATACGGATATTGATCAGGTAGTTGATCGGTGAAAACCCTGAATAGGCTTTTACTTTTTCATTGAACAAGGTGGTTCCCATACCAACAACAGCAGCCATTTCTTCCACGGTCCATTGATGTGACAGGTCTTGCCGGAGTGTTTGTTCCAGTTGCATAAACGTATTTGGAAAATCCCGGGCGGGATCACTTTGCCGGGTGAGTTGCCGTGTGATGGATAATAAAAAGTTCATCGATAAATTGATTCACTCTGGAAAAAAATCCAATTTCCTGGTTAAACAATTCGTTTTGTAAAGATTGAAGTATTCTTCCTGCTTCATTTTCTTTTGAGAGCACCAATGAATTGTTGAGCATTAATATTTTTCCAATGACCAGGCATTCACTTTCTGATAAACTGCTCCAGGGGCCGGGAACCATTTCTCCTCTTTCCAGTTTTTGCAGTTGGATATGTATCCAGGATATACTGCCGATGTCCAAAAAACCTTTTTCACTTCCAAATGTCTGTCCGGGCAATATTAAGGCGGCATCACCCGGGTAAAGCAGGTATTGCTGATCATGGATATGCCATTCAAATTTTCCTTCAATCACGTAATATATCCTGATACTTTCAGTTGATGATTCCGGTAATGAGTTTAATTGTATAGAAGAATTTTTCTTTGCACCCAGCTCGAAGATTTGGGGAAACAATTCCAATTCGCGGGAATTTCCCTGCTGAAGTACAAATTGATTCATGCAAGCTTCGTTAAGAATAATTTATTCTGAATAAATGATCCGGTTATTTAACCCGTATAAAGAAAGGGAAATTATCTCACCCGGCTCGTACAAAATTCACCGCCGTTTTTTATTGGAAGTTTTTGTTTCAGAGTGTGAATACTTTGGTTGTGGATTGAAGGACCCGTCATCCGGAAATGGAGTGGGTCAGCTATTTATTACTTCATCAAAACAACTTGCTATTATGAAAGAAATTGCTAAAGCCGGGCTCTGGGCCGGTTTTGATTAAATTGCTGTCTCTGCTTTCTTACTTTTTAGCTTTTATTACTGGTGCAAATGCACAAACAGTTTCCGGAACAGTTCTGATGAAACTGGGAAAAAACTTCCTTTCGTTTCTGTAACGGTAAAAGGTTACTCCGTATGGAACTACAACAGATGCATCGGGTCAATACCAGATCAATGCAGCATCCAATGCAACTTTGAGTATTTAGTTCCGTTGGTTATGCCACCTGGATGTACCGGTAGCGAGGCCGCACGGTAGTGGATGTGGTATTATTAACCAATGCCCAAAGTCTCGACGCGGTAGTGGTTACTGCATTGGGTATTACCAAACAGGCAAGAGGATTGGGATATGCCGCTACCAATGTAAAACCAGAAGAACTGACGATCAACAGAACACCCAATGTGATGAATTCCTTGCAAGGTAAAGTGGCCGGTGTAAATATTTCTTCATTGGGAACCGGCCCGGGCGGTACTTCTAAGATCCGTATTCGGGGTCAATCTTCTATTGGTGGTCAAAATAGTCCGCTTATAGTTATTAATGGTGTTCCGATTGATAATACCAATCTTCAATGATAATGCTGTTTCTGTAAAAGGAGGTGGTGTTATTCCGATGGTGGTGATGGTTTATCAAGTATCAATCCGGATGATATAGAAAGCATGACCATCCTGAAAGGTGCACCAGCTGCGGCTTTGTATGGTTCCCGTGCACAGAATGGTGTCATCATGATCACCACTAAAACAAGGGGAAAAGGAAAAGGTATCGGTGTGTCATATAATCTGAACTATACCAATGAAACACCACTTGATTATACAGATTATCAAAATGAATATGGACAGGGAGAAGGTGGTGTTCGTCCATTAACACCAAATCCTACTTCCGGTCAATGGTCTTTTGGTGAAAAATTTGCACCTGGTATGACGCATATATTATTTAATAATCTTACTGTTCCTTATGAACCACAAGGCAGCAGGATCAAAGAATTTTACCGGCAACGGACAAAACATTGCTAATACGGTTACGCTTGAATCAGGTGGAGATAAAGGAGGAATACATCTTTCTTTGAACAATACGGATAACCTGGGTATTGTTCCCAATAATAAATTTAACCGCAAAACCATGAACCTTGGTTTTAATTATAATTTGTCTGAGAAATTCAGTTTTGCAGGTAATGTAAATTATTCAAGAGAGAATAATAAAAATCCGCCAAATATTGCCAACCAGGATAATTCTATTCCTACCGCATTAATGGCCATGGCTAATTCAATGCCGCTGAGTGTGCTGGATGCAAACAAATATAATGCAGCCGGGTAATGAATATATCTATTCCCGGTTTATGAACCGGACCAATCCTTATTGGGTACTGGCGGAACAATTTCACAATATAAAAAGAGACAGGATTTTTGGTAATGTTTCAGCGAAATATAATATTCTTCCCTGGCTTTTTGGTCAGGGCCGTTTTGGACAGGATTATTGGTCACGTGATGAAGACGTAAATAATTTCCCTACAGGACATGCTTCAAGAGCTGCAGTGGCAGGTTTTGCAAATGGAGTATATACCCAGGAGTCACGCCGGTTCAGAGAAACCAACCTTGACTTTCTTAGTAAGTGCCAATAAAGAGTTTGGAGACTTTGAGTGCTACGCTTACCGGTGGAGGTAACCAAATGCGAAGAACAGCCAGATATCAACAATGTAGTAGGTAACCGATTTTTTTGTAAGAGGATTATATACCGTTCAAAACGGAAGAGCAAAAGATCCGATTTATACACTGATTGAACAGGGCGTGAATTCACTATATGGTTCGGCTGAAGTTTCCTGGAACAGAACTTTATATTTGAATGGTACGCTTAGAAACGATTGGTTCTCTACACTTGTCGGCTGCAAACAGAAGCATTATATATCCATCTGTTTCCGGGGCTTATGTATTTTCTGAAACATTTAAAAACGCTTCCCTGGTTATCTTTTGGAAAAATAAGGATTGGTTATGCTGAAGTGGGCAGTGATGGCTATGTTGCTCCTTATTCAGATCAATTGTTTTACAGTGTTAATGCCAACCTGATCAACAATCCGACCGGAACACCTGTGCCTGTAGGCACCAGCGGAAATTCAGTACCCAATCCAAATCTGAAACCAAGCCGAGTGGCTGAAACAGAAGTTGGTCTTGAGTTAAAAATGTTTAAAAACAGGGTTAATCTTGATCTTGCTGCGTACAGAAAAATCACCACGGACCAGATCGTTACAGGTACAGGTATCAGATGCATCCGGTTTTATCAATACAAGAATCAACAGCGGTAAAAGCCGCAACCTCGGGTATGAAGCTTTATTAAACCTGGTGCCTGTTGAAACGAAAGATTTCACGTGGGAGTTTACCGCCAATACTTCCTATAATAAAACAAAAGTATTAAGCATACTTACCAATACAGCCAGGTGAACGTATTACGATAGGTACCCACGTATTCAATGGTGAAGTAAGACAGGTTGTAGGAGAGGAAATGGGACAGATCGCAGGTTTTGGTTATGCCACGTGATGCGAAAGGGAGCAAAGAATTTTCCAGGCAAATGGGTTGCCCCAGCGTACAACCGGTCTTGTATTGTTTGGAAGCGCATTGCCTAAATGGACCGGTGGTTTTCTCAATACCTTTAACTACAAAGGAATTAGCCTGTCTGTTTTCATAGATTATAAACTGGGTAACAAAATGCTGTCCGGAACCAACTTCAATGCCTACCCGTCATGGATTGCATAAAAGTAACACTGGAAGGAAGAGTGGGTGGTGTAGTTGGGAAAGGAGTGAATGCTTCGGGAGCGGTAAATACAGTAGCGAGCAGCCGGTTCAAACATATTGGGAACATTTACGTTCACAGCAAATCGTAGAACCCGTTATTTATAATGGTGGTTACTGGAAGCTGCGCCAGATCACACTGGGTTATGATTTTACAAAATATGTACCTGCCAAATGGCCGATCAAAGGGTTTAAACTTGATTTTGTAGCCAACAATGTATTGATCATAAAAAAATGGGTTGATAATATAGATCCGGAATCATTTGGATTTGCTTCAGATAACCAGGTTGGATTGGAATCTCCGGGTCTTCCAACCACAAGTGGATTGGGATTAAACCTGAATATCCGATTTTAACATTATTAATCTGGATCCGGATAGTTCGATCATTTGTTGAACGTTTTATACACAAGTTCAAATGGCTTAAAAAATTAAAAATAAAGCATGAAAAAAATATTAAATTTAGTTTGCTGGCTCGCTTATTAGTGTTTGCCGTTTCCTGTGATAAAGGATTAGAAGGATTGAATAAAAATAAAACAAGTCCAACTTCGTTGATCCGGCTTTGTTATTAAACAATGCCGTTATCAATATTTCCTTTCCAACAAGGTCACTGCTGTTTGATATCGGAATTGTTCAACAAATGGTTACGCCAAATGGTGGTGTACTGGCCGGAGCAAATTTTAACCAGGATAGCCGGGATTTACACGGGCGATATGGGCAGCTTATTACCAAAATGTAATCAAATACACGCATGATGTAATCGTCAATACAAAAGATGTTCCGGCGAGAAGCAACCTTTATAATATGGCCCGCATTATTCCAGGCCTATGCATTTATGATACTGACAGATGAATATGGCAGCATACCTTATACTGAAGGTGGTGCTGGTTATTCTGACCAGGTATTTTTTCCGAAATATGATGCGCAGCAGGATATTTATCCAAAAATCATCCAGGAATTAACTGAAGCATCTGCGGCATTGAATCGCAGCGGGAACCATCGAAACCTCCGATGTTTTATATACTGGAAATATCGACAAATGGAAAAAATTTGGTTATTCATTATTGTTGAGAGCAGGCATGAGGTTAAGTAAAATTGATGCGAGCAAAAGCGCAGTCAACTGTTCAGGCTGCTGTTGCCGGTGGTGTTATTCTGAACAACGCGGATAATGCATATATGAGGCATGATGCAAATTATGTTCAGCCGATAGGCAATATGCTAAACAGAACTGAAGCTGCCAATTTTTACTTAGCCAAACCTTTTGTTGATCAGTTAAAAAATACAGATGATCCACGCTTATCTGCTATTGCTATACGGTATAAAGGCGCTACTTCCGGTCCGGCACAAACAGTAGCTATTGGTACCACGGATCCTGCCGATCAAATTGGAATGCCAATGGGATTTGACAATGGAACGATTGTGGCCAGGGCCACTGCAGATGGACTCGCAAGCTTTTATGATTATAGCCAGGTTGACCGCAGAAGAGTAGCCAAAAATACTGCACCTATGTTTTTTGTTACTGCAGCGCAAACACAATTATTACTTGCTGAAGCGAAGCTTCAGGGGTTGGATAACGACCGGTATCCGCTGCTCAATATTTTGCTGATGGTATCAAAGCACATATGGATCAAATGGCCACTTATGATGCTAGCTTCTGCTGTCCCTGCCGCAGCCCGCGATGCTTATATGGCTGCCAATCCCCTTATGCCCGGAACAGAGTTAGCAACAAATCAATACACAATACTGGATCGCTTCTTTTTTAAACGGACCTGAAGCATTTGCCAATTTCAGGAGAAGCGGATTTCCCTTATTGACACCTAATCCATACGGACAGCCTAATAATCCGGATGTGCCAAACAGATACTTTTATCCGACGGCTTACTTATCCTACCTCTGAACTATCTGTAAATTCAGACAAATGTAAATGCAGCTATCGCAGCGCAGGGACCGGATAAATTAAGTACAAGGGTTTGGTGGGATAAACCATAAATGTTTATGCTAGCAGTTGTTTTTATAAGCAATAAGACCTTTTGTTTCTACAACAGGTCTTTTCTTTATTCATCGGATTGCACTTATTTAATTTCCTGATAACAAGGATTAAATGTTGTACTGATAAATGAATTTTAGAAGTAATCTGTAAAAAGTAACAGCCATAGGATCTAATTTTATTTGCATGCTATTCAATGGATCATACGGTATAGAAATTTATTTTAACTGGCTACTTCATTCCGGCAGTACATTGTTTCCTGGCTGAGATCATAAAATAAACAATCATGAATAAGAAATTAAGAAGCCACGATTGGTTTGGCAAGAAAAGATAAAGACGGAATTATTTACCGAAGCTGGATGAAAAACCAGGGTATGCCGCCGGATATGTTTGATGGCAGACCTGTTATTGGCATTTGCAATACATGGAGTGAACTAACTCCCTGCAATGCACATTTGCGTGGATATCGCAGAAATGGTAAAACGAGGTGTGTATGAAGCAGGTGGATTTCCACTAGAATTTCCTATTATGTCACTTGGGTGAAACCTTATTAAAACCAACAGCCATGCTGTTCCGAAACCTGGCAAGCATGGATGCGGAAGAATCTATTCGCGGCAACCCGATTGATGGAGTGGTGTTATTAACAGGTTGTGATAAAACAACACCATCTACCGTAATGGGTGCTGCCAGTGTGGATCTGCCAACGATTGTTGTTCCCGGTGGACCGATGCTGAATGGAAAATATAAAGGAGGAGATATTGGATCAGGCACCATGTATGGAAATTTGATGAGGATATGAAGACGGGAAAAATGACACAGGAAGAATGCAACGATCGCTGAAAGTTGTATGAGCCGGAGCGTGGGTCATTGCATGACGATGGGCACTGCCTCCACGATGGCTTGTATGGTAGAATCATTAGGACTTACACTTACCGGTGCAGCAGCTATTCCTGCTGCTGATTCAAGGAAAAAAGTACTGGCACAATTGAGTGGAAGAAGAATTGTGGAAATGGTAAAAGAAAATTTGACATTTCAAAGATACTTACAAGAGAAGCATTTGAAAATGCCATTATAAGTAAATGCTGCCGTTGGTGGTTCTTCCAATTTTATCATTCACCTGACTGCCATTGCCGGAAGAATTGGTGTTGATTTAAACCTGGAAGATTTTGATGAACTAGGAAGTAAAATCCCTTTGCTGCTAAACCTGATGCCTTCAGGAAAATTCCTGATGGAAGATTTTTATTATGCCGGTGGCTTGCCTGTTATATTAAATGAATTAGAAAGATCATCTGCATAAAAATGTGATCACTGTTACTGGAAAAAATCATGGAGAAAATATAAAAGGATCTACTACCTGTTATAATGAGCAAGTAATTGCACCTTATGATAAGCCATTAATTGCTGAAGCCGGATGCGTAGTGGTAAAAGGAAATCTTGGCAGAGAATGGTGCAGTGATGAAACCATCTGCTGCTACACCTGCTTTAATGAAACACCGGGCCGGGCAGTGGTGTTTGAAAGCATTGAAGATTATCATGCAAGGATTGATGATCCCGATCTGGATATTGATGAAAACTGTGTGATGGTATTGAAATATGTAGGTCCTGTTGGTTATCCCGGTATGCCGGAAGTAGGCAATATGGCTTTGCCAAAAAAAATATTGCAAAAGGGAATAACAGATATGGTTCGAATTTCCGATGGAAGAATGAGTGGTACTGCTTATGGTACAGTCGTATTGCATGTATCACCTGAATCTGCTATTGGTGGCACTCTGGCATTGGTGCAAAATGGCGATATGATTGAACTGGATGTTTCGCAACGAAAACTTCATTTGGATGTGTCTGATGAAGAATTGGAAAAAAGAAGAGCAAAACTGGACGCCACCGAAACTGGCATCGGAACAGGGGATATGTAAGTCTGTATGTAAAGCATGTAATGGGAGCCGATAAAGGGGCTGACCTGGATTTTCTTCAGGGAAGTTCCGGTTCTGTGGTTACAAGAGATTCACATTAAGAGATGGCTTTGTCATATTTTCGGAATAGAAAATAAAATTTTCAAATTTTTTCAACAAAAAATAATTCGGATATGAGGAACATATTTATCATTACTTTATCTGCATTCACGCTGGGTTGCAATAACCCGGAACAAAATGAAAAACCACAAAATGAAAATTATAAAACTATGGGTACCATAGAACGATTCGATTCAGCATTGAATAATATCATTACTTCAACCGCAAGCCCGGAAATAATTGCGAAGGATTTGAATGGAGTGAAGGTCCGCTGTGGATTGAAAAACATAATATGCTTTTTTTTTCTGATGTGCCTGCAAACACAATTTATAAATGGACGGAAGAAAAAGGTAAAGAAATTTATCTTACACCATCCGGCTTTACTGGCACTACTTCCGAAAGTAAAGAACCCGGTAGTAATGGATTGACGCTCGATAATGATGGCAATCTGGTTTTATGCCAGCATGGTAACCGGCAGATGGCGAGGATGGATGCGCCGCTTGACAAACCTGAAGCAAAATTTATTAGCATCGCAGATAAATATAATGGCAAACGATTCAGTAGCCCGAATGATGCTGTTTATAATAATGCCGGAGAATTGTTTTTTACAGATCCGCCATATGGCTTGCCTGCTCAAAATGATGATGATCCTTCAAAAGAAATTCCCTTCAATGGTGTTTATAAAGTAAAAACAAATGGAGAGGTTATTTTATTGACCGATAGCATTACCCGGCCAAATGGCATTGCTTTTTTTCCCGGAGAAAAGAAATTACTTGTTGCCTGTTCGGATCCGCACAAACCCAACTGGTATATTTATGATATTAGCGGAGATGCTTTAGTTAATGGCAAAATATTTTATTCTGCTGCGGGCCACGATAAATCAGTAAAGGGTTTACCCGATGGATTTAAAATTGATAAAAATGGAAATGTATTTGCCACCGGGCCTGGTGGAGTTTGGATTTTTAATAGCGAAGGAAAGCCATTGGGTAAAATAAAATTAGAGGAGTCCTCTTCTAATGTGGCTTTATCACCCGATGAAAAAACAATATATATTACGAATGATATGTATGTACTCCGATTGAAAATGAGGGATTGAAAACCTCACGATATATTGCCTGCTTATTTCCTGCGATCAGAAAAAACATATAAAATAATTCCGGATGAAAGTGTATAAAACAAAAAAAGGTATTATAATAGAAAAGAAAATAAGTCCTGGATGTTAAAAGATATGGACTGGGATGAGTTTATCAATGATGATAACTTTTTCAAAAAATTGAAAAATTGATCCCATCCCTGGCTGAAACTGGAAATATATACGATGACATATTACCGCCTATCGGTAACCAGGAACTCTGGGCCTGCGGAGTTACCTACCTGCGAAGTAAAGTAGGAAGGCAGGAAGAATCCAAAGCATCAGGAGGTGCTGATTTTTATGCAAAAGTGTATGAAGCGGAAAGACCAGAAGTTTTTTTTAAATCAACTGCGCATCGTATCGTTGGGCATCAGGCAAAGGTCAATATCCGAAAAGATTCCACCTGGGATGTACCGGAACCGGAATTGACATTGGTCGTTACCTCGTCCGGAAAAATAATTGGCTACACGATCGGCAATGATATGAGCAGCCGTAGCATTGAAGGAGAAAATCCTTTGTATCTGCCACAGGCTAAAACCTATGATGCCTGTGCAGCTGTGGGTCCCTGTATTTTGTTACTGAAAAACCGCTTGATGGAACTACCATGATTCAGCTTGAAATCAACAGGAAGGAGCCAAACGTTTTTGAAGGTAATGTTGCGATCAGCCAGATGAAAAGAACACCGGAAGAACTGGTTTCTTTTGTTTACCGGGAATGTTCTTTTCCGCATGGTGCTCTGATCATGACAGGAACCGGTATTGTTCCCGGTCATGATTTTACATTACAAAGCGGTGATGAAATAAAAATTACCATTGATCCGATAGGTACATTAATCAATACTGTAAGATAAGTAATGACATTTCTCATCATCTTATTTGCCATTGCACTTCAGGTTTTTCTAACGGTAAAAAAGTTAAGCCCGTTTTTATCATTACTGATTGTTGCCATTGTAGCCGGGTTATTTCTTGGCATGCAGCCTACTGATTTATTGAAGTCTATTGAAAAAGGAGTTGGCAGTACGCTGGGTGGACTGGCATTGATCATTTGCCTTGGTGCCATACTGGGAAAAATATTAGAAGTAAGTGGTGCTGCCGAAAAAATATCTTCTACGCTGATCAAAAGTTTTGGCCAGAAAAAATATTCAATGGGCTGTTTTGCTCACCGGTTTTCTAATCGGTATCCCTCTTTATTACAATGCCGGTTTTGTGATTCTGGTTCCACTTGTTTTTACCATTGCAAAAAAAACGGACTTCCATTATTGTACATCGCCATTCCAATGGCTGCATCACTCAGCACTACGCATTGTTTTTTTCCGCCTCATCCGGGACCTGTTGTTTTGGTCAATGCATTCAGGGCGGATATGGGTATGGTTCTTATTTACGGATTGATGATGGCAATTCCGATTGTCATCATAGCTGGCCCATTACTCGGTAAAATGTTACAGGGAATAAAAACAAAATTGAGTTCCATTTTTACTTCGGAAGAATTGCCGGCGGATAAAATACTTCCCGGTGTATTTCCAAGTTTTTTTATTGCATTGTTACCTGTGCTACTGATTTCATTGGCCGTGGTTGCAAACCAATTCTTACCCGAAGGATCCGTTCTCAGAATATTTTTTTCCTTTATTGGCGATTCCACTATTGCATTACTCCTTTCAGTATTTGCAGCTATCTAGTATTTTGGATTGCGAAATAACTATCCCATGGAAACCATTATGAAATGGCTGGGTGATGCCATTTCGGGTATTGCGATGATATTGCTGATCATTACAGCAGGTGGAGTATTTAAACAGGTATTAACAGATAGTGGCACCGGAGATTATATTGCTTCATTCAGCAGTAAATGGCAAATGCCGCCACTAATATTTGCATGGATCATTACCGCTTTGCTGAGAGTAACGATTGGTTCGGCTACCGTGGCGGGTATTACAGCTGCAGGAGTCGTATCACCGTTGGTAGCTACGGGTGTTGTATCTCCGGAGTTGATGGTGCTGGCTGTTGGAGCAGGAAGTGTATTTGGTTCGCATATCAATGATTCCGGTTTCTGGATGTTTAAAGAATTTTTTAGACTGACCCTTAAACAAACATTTTTGTCCTGGACCGTTATGGAAATCATTATTTCCATTTTGGGATTAATAGGAGTTATGCTTTTAGATCTATTCATTTAAAAGGGAGTAAAATGAACAAGCTTTTTTTATTGTTAGGCATTACATGCTCAATAGCATTACTTTCCTGCGGTAATAGTCAGAAAAATATAAAGACCGCTGAGGTTTCAGATATCGATAGCACTAAAGGCCTTAAAGATTTTTATAATGATTATTTCTCCATAGGTGTTGCGGTATCACCCCGGGCTTTAAAAACAGATGAAGCTTCCCTGATCCTGCAGCAATTTAACAGCATGACGCCGGAGAATGCCATGAAAATGGGTCCTATACATCCGAAAGAAAATGAATATAACTGGAAAGATGCGGATTCCATTGCTGCATTTGCCAGGAGAAATAATTTAAAACTTCGTGGCCATACCTTATGCTGGCACAGCCAGGCCCCGGGCTGGTTTTTTACTGATTCTGCAACCGGTAAGCAGGTAACGAAAGAAGTTTTACTAAAGCGATTGAAAGATCATATTACCACCGTAGTAAACAGGTATAAGGATGTTATTTATGCATGGGATGTGGTGAATGAAGCCATCTCCGATAAAAAAGATGAATACTTCCGGCCTTCCTTATTTTACCAGATCTGCGGCGAAGAATTTGTGGCCAGGGCCTTTCAATATGCACATGAAGCAGACCCCAATGCTTTGTTGTTTTATAACGATTACAACGAGATCAATGCCAGCAAGAGAGAAAAGATATTTAAAATGGTAAAGAGTTTGAAAGATGCCGGTGTACCTATACATGGAGTGGGACTCCAGGGTCACTGGGCCATCAATGAACCATCAGAAACACAATTGGACAGTACACTCGTCACGTTTTGCTGAATTGGATTTGCAACTTCAAATCACTGAGCTGGATATCTCCGTTTATCCCAAAGAGCATGAATCAAGAGACCGAAAGGCCGCAGATTATGATACAATTTTTACCGCGGAAAAAGAGAACCGGCAAATCGAAATGTATAAGATGTGTTTCGACGCTTTCAGAAAATATAAACAAGCAGTAACCGGAGTTACCTTCTGGAATATTTCAGACAGGCATAGCTGGCTGGATAATTTTCCGGTAAGAGGCAGAAAAGATTATCCTTTACTTTTTGACAAAGACCTGAAGCCCAAAAAAGCTTACTGGCAGGTGGTCAATTTCGCTAAAGAATAATATTAAATTTTCGGGAAGTCAGCTTTTGTATGAACAGAGCTGATTTTCTTATTGAATTCACCTCATTTACCAGAATTGAAAAGCATTTTCCTGCTGGCATCTTTCCTTCGATAATTTTAGCTTTAGCAAACAGATAAAGCAGTACACCGGCTACTACAGCGTACTGCTTTATGAACAGATCTTTGCTGCAATTTTATTTTACCTGGGTAATCAACAGGTCTTCCGTGGTATGCAATTTCTTACTGACTGCATAAACAATCTTTGAATCTCCCTTCTTACTAAAGATTTCAAACCGGATGTCGGTATTTTCCAGGCCCTCAATTTTCAGGGTAAAATTCCTTGAAAAATTGACAGCCTTGATTTTGTCCTTGTATAATACGTTGGAAAATTCATCACGAATAATAATAGTGTACTCTTCTTCTTCAGCCCCGCTGAAATTTAATTGGAAGACAGGATATTCTTCCACAATGCCTATGAATTTTAATTCAACAGGGATTTCTTTCTTTTCATCACTGGCCAGTACCGGGGAATAAAAAATAGTAGCGATAGTAGCTGTAAATGCGATTGCAAAGATTCTGGTTTTAATCAAAACGTTTTCCATGAGTTAAAGTTTAAAGGGTTATAAAAAATGTTAAAACAAATTTTATGGATTACAATCGGGTAAGGCGAGCATCGAAAGCATGTGGAAGCAAAGTGGGGGCAAATCATTTGTGAAGACTTAAGTGAACATCCAGAATGATGTCCTTAAATTGTATTTCGTCTTCCTGATGTGAAATTAATGAGTCTGGTTAGTGGTTGCAAACCTGTTTTATGCCAGATTAGGAGTGGCAAACATATAGCTGGACCAATGAAACCTTTGGTATTACAGGCTTTCAGCAGACCAGTTGCGTGATGGCCAACGCAAGGTGGTTGTTAATTCCGGCTAAATAAATTTAAAATTTATTATAGGCTGTTTCATTCCATTTTAATTCATTTCTTAATTGTTGCAGGCGGGTATGCTTATCAATAAGAATAAATTCTATTCCGGCCATATCGGCAAAATCCTGCAGATATTCCGAAGTAAGATTCTGGCTATAACATGTATGATGGGCGCCACCTGCATAGATCCAGGCAGCAAGTGCGTCATGCATATTGGGATGGGGTTTCCATAAAACTCTGGCTACCGGCAATTTGGGCAAATCGAATTTTGGTGTTACGGCTGTTACATCATTTACCAATAAACGAAAACGATTTCCCATATCAATAATAGAAGCATTCAGCGCCGCGCCGCCCGCTACATTAAAAACCAACCGTACGGGATCGGCTTTGCCGCCAATTCCCAGCGGATGTATTTCGCAGGATGGTTTGCTTACCGCTATACTTTCACATATCTCCAGCATGTGCGAACCCAGTACCATTTCATTATGCGGTTCAAAATGATAAGTGTAATCTTCCATAAAAGAATTACCTCCGGGTAATCCGCTGCCCATTACTTTCATTGCTCTTACCAATGCAGCTGTTTTCCAATCACCTTCTCCTCCAAAGCCATATCCTTCGGCCATCAACCGTTGGGCGGCTATTCCGGGTAATTGCATCATGCCATGCAGATCTTCAAATGTATCGGTAAAGCCTTTGAAATTTCCGGCTTCTAAAAAATTGCGTAATCCGATTTCGATTTTGGCTGCATCCCGTAAGGATGCATGCTTGTCTGCACCTTTTCGTAAGACAGCAACAACATTATAACGGTCTTCATATTCTTTTACCAGTTTATCTATACTGCTGTCCGTAACTTCATTGATCACTTTTACCAGGTCACCAATACCATGCGTGTTGACTGAATAACCAAATTTAATTTCAGCTTCCACTTTATCGCCTTCAGTTACGGCTACATAGCGCATATTGTCACCAAAGCGAACAAACTTTGCTCCCTGCCAGTCGTGCCACGCAGCGGCTGTGCGCATCCATACACTTATATGATGTATTACCTTTTCATCTTGCCAATGACCCACCACCACTTTTCTTTCCAGTCGCATGCGTGACATAATAAAACCAAACTCCCGGTCACCATGTGCAGATTGATTGAGGTTCATAAAATCCATATCAATTTCACCCCAGGGAATATCACGATTAAACTGGGTATGCAGGTGTAGCAATGGTTTTTGTAAAATCTTTAATCCGCTGATCCACATTTTAGCCGGTGAAAATGTGTGCATCCAGGTGATAATACCAATACAATTCTTGCTGGTATTGGCTTCCTGGCAAAGGGCCAGAATTTCTTCTGTAGACTTTAATACGGGTTTAAAAATTACATTGACAGGAATGCCATCGAGGTCATGAAAGAAGGAGGCTATTTGTTGGGAATGGTCGGCTACCTGTTTCAATGTTTCTTCTCCATATAAATGCTGGCTGCCTGTTACAAACCATACTTCCAGGGATTTTAGGTTGATCATTGTTTTTCTATTAAATTATTTTTTTCACGAAGAAGAAATTATAAGAAGTCACTAATTGCTAGCTCGCAGATGAATACTTACCGGGTTGAAAATTTGTAAATCGTCACCTGCTTGTATGTTTCTCCCGGTTTTAAAATTGCAGAAGGAAATGCAGGTTGATTTGGACTGTCAGGGAAATGCTGTGTTTCCAGGCAAAGCCCTGCATGTTTAATATATTTTACTCCGCCTTTTGTATTAGTTAAACTGCCATTTAAAAAGTTTCCGGTATAAAATTGAATGCCTGGTTCCGTAGTCCATACTTCCATCAGGCGGCCACTGCTTTGATGAAAAACGGTAGCTGCTTTGAATAATTCATTTCCATTTTTATTCAGTACCCAATTATGATCATATCCTCCATTTACCTGCCCGATATCCCGCCCGATTGATTTTTCTGTAGTGAAATCCATAGGCCCTCCTTTTACATCCGGTAATTTTCCAGTTGGGATCAGGTTGTCGTTTACTTCAGTAAACTTGTCTGCGTTGATCATTACCTGGTGATCCAATATGGTAGAATCCTTGCCTGCAGATAAATTAAAATAAGCATGGTTGGTGAGATTAATTGGGGTGGCTTTATCTGTTGAAGCCGTGTAGTCAATTTTTAAAGCATTATCAGAACTAAGGGAGTAAACAACCACTACGGAAAGATTACCCGGGTAGCCTTCCTCACCATCTTTACTTAAATAAGTCAATTGCAGACTGCTGTCACCGGAAACTTTTTCCGCTTTCCATATTACTTTGTCAAATCCTTTAATACCACCGTGCAAACTGTTTCCGTTATTATTGGCTGCTAAATTGTACGTTTTTCCATCCAATGAAAATCTGGCTTTGGCAATGCGGTTGCCATACCGGCCTACCAAAGAACCAAAGTAGGGGTTGCCGGTTTGTAAAAATCCGCTTAGTGAATCAAAACTGAGTACTACATTTCCCAATTCACCTGATTTATCTGGTGCCAGGATTTCGGTTATCGTTCCTCCATAGTTCATAATACTTACCTGAACACCGTTGGGGTTCGTCAGTGTATATTTTGTAATGGCTTCACCCTCTAATTTTCCAAAAGGAGCTTCAGCGATACTGAATTTTTTTTCAGATGAAAGATGTTCATCAGATTTGTTACTATTGTTGTTTTTACAGGCGGCAAAAAAAAGGAAAAAGATGGGTGCAATTAATTGAATTTGTTTTTTCATACAGCTTTTTTAAAATAATAAATTCTATTGTCCATAGTAAGAATCCGGACCATGTTTACGCTCAAAATGTTTTTTTATTAATGAATCCTTTAAACGAAGGGCATTTGAATTAATTTGTTCAGTTAACAAAGCCATATGGGCTATCTGCTCCAGTACAGCACTGTTGTAAACTGCTTTGGTGGCCGTTTTACCCCAGGTAAATGGCGCATGATTTCCTACCAGGATCATTTCCACTTCTTCATAATTAATTTCTTTTTCTTTAAAGCAATTCATGATCTGGAAACCGGTCTGGTATTCATAATCTCCTTTGATCATGTCATCGCTCATCGGCGGTGCGCAGGGAATATCAACCGTGTTATGATCAGCATGGGTAGTACCAAAGATTGGAATATCTCTTTGTGATTGTGCCCAGGCAGTAGCATAGGTAGAATGTGTATGTACGATTCCTCCGATCTTATCCCAATGCTTATATAATACAGCATGTGTTTTTGTATCGGAAGATGGTCGTAAAGTTCCTTCCACGGTATTGCCATCAAAATCGACGATCACCATTTTATCAGGCGACAATTCTTCATAAGGAACTCCGCTGGGTTTAATAGCAAAGACGCCCAAACTTCTGTCGGCAGCACTTACATTACCAAATGTAAACAGTACCAGTCCCAGTTTTGGTAATTGCATATTAGCATCAAAAGCTTCCTGTTTTATATGTATGTAACGACTCATGGTTTTTTTAAAACTAGTATTATTCAGGTAGTGTTGAAAAGTGAATGGTGAATTTACAGATGAAATGGTTGTTCCAATACACTGTTTACTGGTGGTAATTTTTCGTTTGTTTGTTGTTGCAAAAAAGCGCCGAGTTGTTTATACTTCAGATAGCGATTTTGATAAATGGAAACTTTATCCTGGTCAGGAAAATATTCTGCATCAAAACCTGGTCCCATAGCATTCATAGCATCTTCCACTTTGTCATATATACCTGCGGCTGTGGCGGCAAACATAGCTGCTCCAAGGGCACAGGTTTGTTCAGACCGGTGTATGCGAATTGGCATATTCATCACATCCGCCATCATCTGCATGATAAAGGGTGATTTTCTTGCCACTCCGCCGAGGCCGATCAGCCCTTTTACAGGAATGCCCTGTTCTACAAAACGGTCTACAATAGCTTTTGCGCCAAAGCAGGTAGCTTCTACAATAGCCCTGAAAAGTTTTGGGGCATCACTGCCTAAATCCAATCCGGTGATGGATGCTGTTAATAATTGGTTGGCATCTGGAGTTCTTCTTCCATTAAACCAGTCAACTGCCAGTTCACTATTTTCTTGCAAAGGCAATAGAGAAGCCTGCCGGCTCAATTCGGGAATTATTTTATCCGCAGTTTCACCAATTAATTTTTGTACTGTATCTGCACTTAAAAGGGAGGTTTTAGAAAGTATATTCTGTAAAGGCCATATCAATAATTTTTTAAACCATGCATAACAATCGCCAAAAGCAGACTGACCTGCTTCCATACCCATCATACCGGGAATAATAGAACCCGGTACCTGCCCGCAAATACCTTTAACAAGTGTGTCGCCAACTTCATTAATTGGAGCAACCAGCATATCACAGGTTGAAGTTCCCATCACTTTGCTTAAATGATAGGGTTCAATCTGTCCGCCTACAGCACCCATATGGGCATCAAAAGCGCCAACACCGATGATGATATCAGCCGGTAGCCCAAGACGGGAAGCCCATTCCTGGCTGATAATTCCCGCTGCTTTATCGGAAGTATAAGTTTCCTTAAATAGCCTTTCTGTAAACCCCTGAAGTAATGGATCTAATGAAGTAAAGAATTCATCAGGAGGAAGACCTCCCCATTCTTCGCCCACAATATCTTATGACCGGCTGAGCATACACCTCTTTTCATTTGATGAACATCAGTCCCACCTGTTAATAAAAAGGGTATCCAGTCACAATGTTCAACAAAAGAATAAATGGATTTTCTTACTTGTTCATTATTTCGCAATACATGCAACAGTTTTGCCCAGAACCATTCTGATGAATAGATGCCTCCGACAAATTGCAAATAATTTATATCAAATTTTTTTGCATGCTCGTTAATTTCTGCTGCCTCACCCACAGCTGTATGGTCTTTCCAAAGCACGAACATGGCATTGGGATTATTTTTAAATTCCGGCAACAAGGAAAGCGGAGTGCCTGTTTTATCAACGGCAACCGGTGTTGATCCTGTGGTATCAACAGATATCGCTTTAATATTGGAAACAACTGAAGGTCCCGCCTGCGCTATACATTGTTTTATGGTTTCTTCAAGGCCTTCAACATAATCTAAAGGATGTTGCCTGAAAAGATTTTCACCTGCATCACAATACAACTGTTCTTTCCAGCGGGGATAATGGAACACTGCGGCAGCTACTTCATTGCCATTTGAAGCATCAGCAATTATTGTTCTTACTGAATCGGAGCCGTAATCCACTCCTATTACATAAGCTTCAGATGATGTCATGTCGCTTGAATCGTGTTTTCAAAAATTTGAATGTTTCTTTTTTTTCCCGGCGCATAAACTTTGGACCAGAATTATTTTCTTATGGCCGGAGCGGCAGATGTACAGATCGGCGGCAAGCCTGATGTCATAAGCCATTAGTGTCAAAATAACACTTCAAAGTTCAAATAAAAAATTAATTTTTAAACTTATTAAAGAAAAAACATTACAGAAGGTGGGAGTTGGGGATTATATTTAAAAAGGCCTGCAAATTGGCGTTATAATTTTTTTTATTCAGCTTAAAATAGAAAGCTCCTTTTTTTGAACCGGCTCTGTCTTTATCTCCCTGTTTAATAAGGAGTTTTGTTGATAAAACTTTGCGGCTGAAATTCCTTTTATCAAAGGTTGTTTCAAATACTGATTCATATAATGTTTGCAACTGGGGAAGAGTAAATTTGGGAGGTAATAATTCAAACAATAGTGGATGGTGAGCGGCTTTGTACCTGATCTTTTCTTTAGCCTGTTTCACCATTTCTTTATGATCGAATATAAGGTTAGGAATTTTACTTAATGGAAACCATTCAGGATGATATTCATCTGTCAATTGTTTTTCATACCTATGAGTATCTATTAGTGCAAAATAGGCAATGGATATAGTTCTTTCAATTGGATCCCGGTCCGGATGACTAAATGTTTGTAATTGTTCCAGGTAAACTCCTTCCAACCCGGTCAGGCTTTTTAGAATCCGGTTGGCGGCTTCATCTGAACTTTCATTCCGCTGTACAAAACCGCCCATCAGGCTCCATTTGTTTTTTTCTGGTTCAAACCCCCGGTGGATTAATAAAAGATTTATGGTTTCACCATCAAATCCAAAGATGATACAATCTACAGCCACAAGTAATCTTGTCTGATTTTGGTATTTTGTCATATTAAGTTCTGCTTTTAATTAGTCAAATTCCATAAAGTACAATTATAAATCTAAAGTGCGGTTTTCAATATCAGGTAATTAGTGAAGTGTTTTCTTTTAGTTATTAAATGATTTGTTTAATTGGGATCATACAGGCATCCCACAAAATATTCCATTGCTTTATCCTTTAATGATAAAACAGGGAGAATTACTATTATGTGTTGCATAATAGTATTATAATTCTATTTCATCATAATGGTTTATAAATTCCGCTACATTGTGAAAACCTGTAAAGTCTTCTTTGTTGTGCAATGTAGTTATCACCACGCAATTCATACCCGCCCGTTGCGCTGATTCCACACCTTTGGGTACATCTTCAAATACCAGACATTCTGCTGCGGGAACTCCTAATTTTTGAGCACAAGTGAGCCATGTTTCAGGATCTGGTTTGCTTTGTGCTACCTGGTCGGCGCTTACCAATGCTTCAAAATAGTGCCTGATTCCCAATCCATCTATTACAAAGTCTACATTGTACATAATGGCAGCCGTACCGATTGCCATTTTTATTCCGGCCTTTTTAGATTGTTCCAAAAAATCATACAGCCCTTTAATTAATTTCAACTGGGGCCTATAGTCTTCCTGGTATTGCTGTTCTTTTGCAAGTCCGATCTTGTTTTTTTCTTCCATACTAAATCGCCCGGGAAATATTCGTTCCAGTATTTCATCATTTTTGCCATAACATTCTTTTTTCATTTTCTCTATGCTCATATTGGCTCCCAGATTATTCATAACGTTATGCCATGCTTCAATATGATAGGGCATATCGTTTATCATGGTTCCGTTCAGGTCGAATAAAAAAGCTTTATATTTTTTAAACATCAGGCTGAATAATTTTCACAAACCTCGGATAATTGAACTGATTATATTTATCAATACGGATAATAAAATAATAATGATTATAGCAAAAGATTTCTTTTTAATGATTACTACTATTTATGCTAACTTTTTTTAAGAAATAACTCAGATCATAAAGGGAAAGAAATACTGCCAAATCGGACAAAATAAATTTAAGTGCGTTAACCTCTTTATTTTTAGCGGGACAATCTTATATTGCTACCTGTTTAAAAAATATTACCTCAATCATGTTTTTTTAATTTATAATCTCCACAGTAATGAAACAGATATTAGTGCTTGTTGCCCTTTTTACGATCACGTCATTCAATACTTATAGCCAGGAAAAAGGAAAACCGCAGGATACGGAATTTTATACTCCTGTTCCCCCTGTAGTTACTCCAGGTTCTTTCTTTGCCGATGCCCCTTCAGATGCAATTATTTTGTTTGACGGGAGGAACCTTGATCAATGGGTGAATTCGAGCGATTCTACAGCAGCCAAATGGGTGCTTGCTGACCAGGTGATGACAGTAAATAAAAGTACCGGTGATATACAGACAAGAAGTTCATTTGTCGATTATCAATTACATATAGAATACCGGATTCCTGCAAATATCACGGGATCAGGCCAGGCCAGGGGAAACAGCGGTATTTTCCTGGCGGCCCTTCCTTGGGGCCCTGGTGGGTATGAATTGCAGGTGCTGGATAATTATAAAAATACAACCTACGTAAACGGTCAGGTGGGTAGCATGTATAAGCAAGCAGTTCCATTGGCGAATGCCTGCAAAAAACCCGGCGAATGGCAAACTTATGATGTTGTATGGACAGCTCCCAAATTCAGCGATGAAGGTATTTTGAGATCACTTGCCAGGGTTACCGTTTTTCATAATGGAATTTTAGTTCAAAATAACACCGCTCTTTTGGGCGATACTCCATATATTGGCCAGCCGGCTTATCGCAAACACGGCGCGGCTCCTATTAAATTGCAATCACATGGTGATAAAAGTGAGCCGATCAGCTACAGAAACATCTGGCTAAGGCCTCTTTAATTATGGACTATAATAAAGGCGAAGGCAACAACAAGGTTTGATAAATTAAAAACAACGTTCTGTGATTTCTCGTTTAGGGGTGTAACTGAAACAGGAATAGTCATCGCTTACAAAAAAGTCATTTCTTTGCATTCTCAATGAGATACCATTCTCATATTAATCGTGGAATAGCTGTTCTTCTTTTGCTGATCTTTTTTCAGCAAACAGGAGCCGTCCTGTTCATTCATAGCCTGGTACATGATAAAAAGCCGATAACTCAAAATCCAGTAAAGAAAGATGGAGAAGCCAGTGAAGTTTCCTATAACTGTAATTGTATAGACCATTTTTTATTGCCGTATGTTGAACCGGATGAAATTACTACAATACAAAAGCCTGGTGCATATGCTGACTACGCTGACGGTTATATCCGTCAAACATATTTAACCGACCTCATTTTCTTTTCCCGCCGCGGACCTCCTGCATTTCATGGGTAAGCTTTTTTGTTCCCGGCTGCTAGCCGGGAAATTCCTGTTTATTTTTTTTATTAAAGTGTTTTTAATTTTCAGCATGCTCTCATGAAAGAAAACAAAATTATATTCTTCATTCTGTTCCTTCTATTCATTCAAAATATTTCGGCCCAAACAAGATCTTTTTTAACCGGAAAAATAACTGATGAAAAAACAGGTGAATCATTACCTAATGCCACAATCCGAATTCATGAATTAAACAGGGATGCTATAGCCAGAGATAACGGGGAGTACAAGACTTCCTTTATTCCTGAAGGAAACTACCTGGTTGAAGTGTCTTTTATAGGATATGCAGGTGTTGTAGAAATGGTGCCGGTTAACGGAATTACCGTAAAGAATTTTAGTTTGAAAGAGGCTGTAGTGGAACATGAGGGAGTTACAGTAACAGGTGTATCCACCGCTACCCGGCTAAAACAGTCTCCGCAACCTGTTATCGTTTTGAAAAAAGCAGAATTATTTAAGGTTAGCAGTTCGAACATAATAAATAGCCTGGGGCACATTGCAGGTGTTAGTGCCTTAACAACAGGTCCGGCCATATCCAAGCCTTTTATCCGGGGACTGGGTTATAACCGCGTACTGGTTGTAAATGATGGTATGAAGCAGGAAGGGCAGCAGTGGGGTGACGAACATGGAATTGAAATTGATGATTATAGCGTACAAAGAGTAGAAGTGTTGAAAGGGCCCGCCTCTCTTATGTACGGTTCTGATGGATTGGCAGGGGTTATCAATATACAATCTTTAACGCCGGTTTCTGATGGTTCTGTTATTGCCAGCCTGCTTGGGGAATACCAGTCTAATAGCAGGTTAAGAGGATATTATGGAAGCGTAGCCGGAGCAAAAAATGGATTTAGTTTTAATGGCTATGGATCCTATAAAGCAGCGCAGGATTATGAAAATAAATATGACGGTTTCGTATTCAATTCAAAATTTAAGAATAAAAATTATGGCGGAATGCTTGGCTACAGCGGATCATGGGGACATAGCTATATAAGAATAAGTAATTTTGATCAGCACACAGGTATGATAGAAGGGGCAAGGGATTCAGTCAGCGGGAAATTTATTAAAACGATTGCAGGTGGTGGAGAAGAAATTGCTTCTTCAGAAGACTTTGAGTCAATTAATCCTTTTGTTCCCTACCAGCATGTACAACACTTTAAATTATCGGCTGACAATAGTTTTAATGCAGGAAGAAGTAAATTAGATATAACAGTTGGTTACCAAAGAAATCAACGCCGGGAATATGGTGACCCCGACAATGCAGACAGGCCGGTTGCCTATTTTGATCTCCAAACTGTAAATTATGCCGGTAAACTAAATCTGCCTTATAAGGCCAACTGGCGAACGACGATTGGTCTTTCAGGAATGAATCAAAGCAATGACAATAAAGCCGAAGAAGCATTGATCCCTGAATATACATTGTTTGATATCGGCAGTTTTGTCTTTACTCAGTTTCATAAGGATAAATTTTCTTTTAGTGGTGGACTACGGGTTGATAATCGTCACGTAAATGGAAAAGAGATGTTGGATGGAAATGCTGTAAAGTTTGCAGCATTTAAAACCAACTTTTCAAATATTACAGGAAGTGCGGGTATCAGCTATGAAAGGAATAAAGAACTTACTTTAAAGTTAAATGTAGCCCGGGGTTTCAGGGCACCTTCGCTGGCCGAGCTGGCAAGCAATGGGGCACATGAAGGTACTAACCGGTTTGAAGTAGGTAACCGTGATTTGAATTCGGAAACAAGCTGGCAGGCTGACGCTGGTTTAGAATACAACAGCGAACATATAACATTGGGCACCGGCATTTTTTATAATAACATTCAAAATTTTATTTATTACCGGAAAGTGCTGAACAGATTTGGCGGGGATTCATTGGTGGTAGATCCCAACAGTGGTAAAGAGTTAAATATATTCAGGTTTGATCAGCAGATGGCGGGATTGTACGGGTTAGAATTTAATATGGACCTGCATCCTCATCCGTTGGACTGGTTACATTTTGAAAATACATTTTCTTTTACAAGGGCAAAGTTTTCAAATGAAATTGACGGATCAAAAAATGTTCCTGATATTCCGGCAGCCCGGTACCTGTCGCAATTGAAGGGTAATTTTTTACCCAAAGGGCGCCTTTTCCGAAATCTGTATATAAGTCTTGAAAGTGATTATACATTTCGCCAGAGTAAAGCATTCACGGGTTATGATACGGAAACAGCTACTCCCTCCTGGTGGCTGATCAATCTTTTCGCGGGAACAGATATTACGAGAAAAGGGAACATCTTATTTTCCATAAACCTGAGCGGAAACAATTTGACAGATGCGGTATATCAGAATCATTTAAGTCGGTTGAAGTATACGGCGATAAACAATGCCACTGGCCGGCAGGGTGTTTTTAATACAGGAAGAAGCTTTGCTGTTAAAGTCAATGTACCGTTAAGTTTTAAGTGGAAATAATTAACAATGATTGTAGTAGTATGTCATAATGATCTTTTCTATTTTTTAAGAATGAGATAAATACCAGGTATGAGATTATTGGTAATCTGATTAATTTTCTTTCGTCCAAAAAAAGGAAGTAATTCACAAATAAAAGTTTACAACAAGAAGGGAATTATAGAAAAATCCTACCTTAGGTAATGACTTCCTGTTCTTTAAGGAAAAATGATTAGGAGGTTAGCGTGGACCTGCTTCATGCAAAAAGCAGGAGGCAAAAAAATCACGGTCTGAAATTTGTTACATTACTAATGATCAAAAAATATTAAATATGGCAAATCAAAAAGACGACAAAAAAAGTAAAAAAGATAAAAAGAAGACACTTAAGCCTGATGATGAAACGATGAATACATCAGATCCGCAGGAAAATATGAAGGGCCCTGTTTCTTCTGTAATGCAAAATATAAAGGAGGGAGCAGAAGGAGATGAATCAAAAGAAGCGGCTGATAAGCGGAAGGATAGAAATATGTAAAAAAGTATCAGAATTGTAATTGAAATGCTGTTCCTTCTCCTTCTTTTGATTGCACCTGGATATTTCCTTTATGCAACATCATAATCTGTTTGCACAAACTAAGCCCGATACCACTACCGCTTTTTTTTGTGCTGAAAAAAGGAATAAAAATTTTATCCATCAGTTCCTCAGCCATACCATTTCCATTATCGGCTACTTTAATTACAGTTTTCCGGGTATTTGACAGGTAGGCTGTCAATACAATCCGGGGTTCTGATTTGTCTTTTACCGCTTCAATAGCATTTACCACCAGGTTGATCAGCACCTGCTCCAGCAAATTGGTATCAGCTTCTAATACCAGGTCTGTATCTTTTAGAATCGTTTCCACTTCAATATTTTTTTGTTCCAGTGTAGGCTGCATCAGTTGCAGTAAATTTTCAAAAATATCCCTTACATAAACTTTTTTAAGATTCAGTGTAGTGATCTTATTCAGGTTGCGGTAGGTTTCTGCAAATTTCAATAAACCTTCACTTCTTCTTTTGATTGTTTCAATTCCTAATTCCAGGTCATCAGCCGAACCTGATTCATTGTTTAATGCAGAAGCCGATTGCTGTAAACGGTTTTTTAATGTTTCAGCCAGAGAAGAAATGGGTGCAACGGAATTCATAATTTCATGTGTCAATACGCTCAATAATTTTTGCCAGGCTTTGGATTCTGTTTCATCCAACGCTTCATTTACATTCTGAAAAGCGATCAGTTTATATATTTTGCCATCCGTTTGAAAAGCCGTAGCCGATAAAAGGATTTTGAATGAGTTTTTTTCAGGATGGGCTGTGGCTACTTTATTTTCTCCAGGTTTTAATGCAATCACGGATTTATATAATTCCTCATCTCTTTTGCTGAGCGAATGAATGGTTTTCAGGTAGGGCAATTGCAACATTTTTTTCAGCGATTCATTCATCCAAACTACTTCACCCCCTTTTTCTTCATAGGAAAGAATGCCGGTATCAACCAACTCCAGAATTTTTTGCAGGTATTGGTATTGCGTTTCTTTTTCCTTGCTGATCACTTTGAATGTTGAATTGATCTCATTGAATCCTTTTCGCAATGGCTGTAGATCCGCAGGTGCATGTTTTACATCAAAATATCTTGAGAAATCACGGTAATGAACAGATTCCACAAACTGGTCCAGTTCTTTATGTGCTTTGTGATGAAAACGGTAAAATTCGGCAAGCTCGTATAAAATGACCGGCGCCACCAATACCAGGTATATGTATGACCCGTTCACCATAAGGAAAGAGGCGACACTCAGAGTTGCAAACAACAGGAATACCCGAAGAAGAATCCGCCATTCAATTTTCTTAAAATTCATAAACGTCAATAGTCAAATGTGAAAAGTAATATGTCAAAAATCAAAAACATATGAACAGGCTCCGGAATTATCGATACTGTCCCGGAACCATTCCTTAAATATCATATTTACTTAATCTCCTGTATAATGCTGTTCGGGTGAGTCCCAGTTCTTTTGCTGCCTTGGTGATATTGCCATTATGTTTTTCAATCACCTTCAGGATTGTATTTTTTTCAACATCGCTTAATTTGGTTCCCGTTCCTTCAGGTTCTGTTTTACGGGCAGTTTCAATAGGAGAAAATAAAAGATCTTTTGCTTCCAGTATATCTCCATCAGACATGATTACTGCTCTTTCAATAATGTATTGCAACTCCCTTACATTACCCGGATAATGGTGATTCATCAATTTATCTATCGCCTTTGAATCCAATTCAAGTGTTGGCTTCATATATTTATTGCTGTACAACCTGCTGAAATGTTTTGCGAGCAGAATAATATCATTTTCACGCCTGCGCAACGGCGGTACGGTGATTTCCACTGTATTGATCCGGTAAATCAGATCTTTTCGGAAACGGTTTTCATTGGCCAGCTCACTGAGGGGTACATTGGTGGCGCAGATTAACCGGATATCAATAGGGATGGGTTCATTGGTGCCCAGGCGGATCACCTGCCGGTTTTGTAAAACACTTAATAATTTAGCCTGCTGGTGCAGGGGAATATTTCCGATCTCATCCAAGGAACAAGGTACCGCTTGCTGCCGCTTCAAAGCGGCCGATCCGATCTTCCCTGGCATCGGTAAATGCTCCTTTTTTATGTCCGAATAATTCGCTTTCAAATAGTGTTTCTGTCAATGCACCTACATCTACTTTTACAAACGGATTAGCGGCCCGAAGCGATTGCTGGTGGATGGCTTTTGCAATTAGATCTTTACCTGTTCCATTTTCACCCAGTATCAATATATTGGCATCAGTTGGCGCTATCTTTTCAATTTTGTAAAAGATTTCCTGCATCGCTTCTGATTCGCCGAGTAATTCTTTGCCAATAATGGAATCCGTATTCGTGAGATCTGTTGTTCCGGATTTATTCCCTTTTCTTTTCAGAATCTCTTTTATAGTTGACATTAATTTTTCATTGTGCCAGGGCTTTACCACAAAATCAGCAGCTCCTTCTTTTAATGAACGTACGGCCAGGTCAATATCGCCGTAGGCCGTTATCATGATCACCGCCGCATCTGGCTTTTATTTTCCTTATTTCTTTCAGCCAAAACAGGCCTTCATTTCCGGTATTGATGGAACTGGTGAAGTTCATATCCAGGAGAATCAGGTCATAGTCATTCTGTGATAAATGCCATCTTATATTTTCAGGATTTTTTTCTGTTACCACTTCCTTTACCTCTGTTTTTAATAATAATCTTACAGCGGTCAGTACGTCCGGATCATCATCTATGATTAATATGGAAGCGTTTTTTAGATTCATTGTTATTCTTCGGTTTGGAAAAAAATCTGGAAATATGGTATCAGGTATTTGTAATTTGTTTTAAAAAAGAACTGTTTATTTTATATATGCAAAATAGGGTTTTCGTGATTAAGAAATCAGGCCGTTCATGGATTATTGAAGCCAGTGCTTTCCTGCTTCATCTTAAACTGCATCAAAGCAGCAATGGATTTCGCTTTTGTTTTTGCCATTGTAGCAATATCACCAGTAAACAATTCGTCCACTGTTTCAAAGAATAATTGTAGCCAGCGCTGAAAATGTTTTTCTTCCAATGGAATCTTGCGATTAAGTGTATAATGTACCGCCATAGCATTTTTGCGGTATGAAGTAGCGTTTAGCAAAAGCGTTTCCCAAAAATCGCAGATGATGGGTATATGATGCTCCCAGTTTATTTTGGCAATATCATTGAAGATGTAACCGATAATATCATCCTTCTTTACTTTTTCGTAAAAGGTTGCTATCAGTAATTCAATATCCATTCTTGATTGTATATCCATTAGTAATAGTATTTGACTTTTCGTTATATTTTTAAGCCGGATACATGCAAGTTACTCAGCGGGTCGAATGCTTCTTGATGTATTACTAAATCTTTCAGTCAGTCTCAGATCGGTGGTAATGATCTCCAAAGAATGGTAAAACCCGTTTATTACTGGATTGGCAGGAAAGGAAATCCTGTAAAAATGCCAATCATGAATACTTCAATATCCGTATTTATCCTTCCACAAATTTTTTAAAAACTTTCTAAGCTCCTCCTCTCTGGTATTTTTACCGGGCTCAAAAAACTTTGTTCCTGATAATTCTTTTGGTAAATATTCCTGGGGAGTAAAATTATTTTCATAGCTATGTGAGTATTCATAATTTTTTCCATAACCCAGGTTCTTCATCAATTTAGTTGGAGCATTGCGAATATGAAGAGGCACGGGCAGGTCACCATGCTCCCTTACAGCATTTAATGCATTGCCAATGGCCATGGTGGCTGCATTACTCTTGGCGCTGGAGGCCAGGTATATTACACATTGGGATAAGATCAGGTTTGCTTCGGGATAACCGATCTTATTGACGGCATCAAAAGTTGCATTGGCCATTACAAGTGCAGTGGGATTTGCATTTCCTATATCTTCACTGGCCAGTATTAATAACCTTCTTGCAATGAACTTTACATCTTCGCCTCCTTCAATCATTCTTGCCAGCCAGTACACAGCCGCATTTGGATCGCTGCCACGAATTGATTTTATAAAAGCGGAAATTATATCATAATGCTGTTCACCGCTTTTATCGTATAGAGCTATTTTTTTCTGAGCGATGTTCATTACCTGTTCATCGGTAATAAGTATTTCTTTTTCTGATGAATCACAAACAATTTCCAAAAGATTCAATAATTTCCTGGCATCACCCCCGGAAATATTGATAAGTGCAGCCGTTTCCTTTAATTCAATTTTTTTCTGTCTAAGTATTTCATCTTTTTCAATAGCCGTGTGCATTAAACGCAGCAAATCAGTTTCATCCAGGGGTTTTAATATATATACCTGGCAACGGCTGAGTAAGGCGCTGTTCACTTCAAAAGAAGGATTTTCAGTGGTAGCGCCTATCAATGTTATTATTCCTTTTTCTACAGCTCCCAGTAACGCATCCTGCTGGCCTTTATTGAAACGATGTATCTCATCTATAAACAGAATGGAATTGGGTTTTGATTTTGCCTGTTCAATAACTTCTCTGACATCCTTTACTCCTGCACTGATAGCGCTTAAAGTAAAAAAAGGAACTTGCAATGAATTGGCAATGATGTTGGCAATTGTTGTTTTGCCTGTGCCCGGTGGTCCCCATAATATCATGGAAGGAACCCGGCCTTTTTCGATAGCAATTCTCAATATACTGCCCTTACCAGTCAGGTGTTGCTGGCCTGCGAGTTCATCTAAATTTTTTGGGCGAATTCTTTCTGCAAGTGGGGTCATGATAACAGTACGGGATGATCAAAAAATGTGTTCCGCAAATTACCGATTCCCTGCCAATTGCTTTTTACTATAGTGGTTTATTAGAAAGGGGTAGAAAATTAAATATGCACCAGGTATCCGTTGGGAATGCATGGGGGCCGGTTGGTAACAAGGAGCCTAAGTGATATGGGCAGGAAAAAATTTTAAAAAAAAACCGGAAAAAATTAATTTGAAATCATATTCGTTATTGTTGCTGCTGCCTTGCCTGGTCTTCATTATATTCAGGTAATTCTTCTGCACCCGGCAACGCATTTATTTTTACTTCGCTTATTTCTTCAATTTGCTGGCCGTCTTCATAGCCGATAGATACAAAAACGGAAAGAGAATGCCGGGCCAGACCCTTAAATGTTCCTTTTACTGGTGAACAATCGTTGAAATGGCGACCTACTGCCAGCTTTACGTGGTGGTCAATAGCCCAAACATCATTAGTAGGATCATAACCCATCCAACCATTAGCAGGTACCCAGGCTTCAATCCAGGCATGAGTGGCGCCTTCACCTCTCATACCATTTTGGTTTGGACAAACATATCCGCTAACATAGCGGCTCGGAATTTCAAGGCTGCGTAGCATTTCAAGCATAACGTGAGCAAAATCCTGGCAAACTCCCGAACGATGTTCCAATATTTCTTCAACTGTGGTTTCAATAGTGGTAATGCCTTTTATGTATCTGAAATTTTGAAATATGAAAGAGCCGCATTTTTCGATTATAGTGAGCAACGGGCATACCGGGTATGTAAAACTCGTTTACCAGCATACTTAATTTTTCTTTCAGATCAGTTTCGTGGAGCCGGGCCAGCTCCAGCAACAAAAACTGGTTAGCCGTTTCTTTTTTCAGGGCTTCTATACCCGCCGGGTTCCCGGGAGAAAAATTGGATGGCGCCAGTGTTCTAACAATTAATTTACTTTCTATTATTAACTCGGTATGTGGTTGTACAAGATTGAAGATACCCGCTTGATTGCCCCAGTAATCCTGGATAATAAAAATTTCAGGCTGGCCGGTATACAAATACCTGGTGATCAATCGTTTCCTGTGTATTGTCGGCAAATGGATAAATCCTGATCTCGTTCACACTTTCTTTTACCGGCCGGTCATATTCGTATTTTGTAATGTGGTGAATATTAAAAACAGGCATTGATGTTTTGGGTTATGCATAAGAGAAATAGATCCGGGTTAGTTGTTTTGAAAATTCCGTGAGGTCGTCCCTGAGTGACAGTAAGAATTGAGGTAAACCTTCTTCTTTTATTGTATCCATATCAGCAAATTCTACTTTACTGCAAATGCGGCCCAATTGTTTTTTAAGTGATGTGGTTCCTTCTATTTTTGTATGATCAGCTATCTCATTAAAATATCTTTTAACACGTGTAAGAGAATAAATCAATGAACGAGGGAAATTTTTGTTGAAAATAATATGTTCGATCACATTCAGGTTATATTGGTCCCGGGGATAAGTTTTCAGGTAGAGCTCATAACCCGAAAGAGAAAGTAAAAGAATTCTCCAGAAAAGGATATCCCTTGGGCTTTCCATCCTATGATCCATTTTTTGCGAATGTGCATGTGTATTTTCGATAGTAAGGATACATCGTTCAATATATTTTCCGAGGTTTAAAAATTGCCAGCCATGTCCCCTCGGCATCGTGCTGTCAATAACGCCATAAAACAGGATACTGTTCTGGTCCAACAGGTCTATAACTTCCATACTATTGGATCCCGTTATCTTTTCCTCAATACCCGGATCATTGACTATATGATATAATTGATTGACCTGTTCCCATACTTCTTTTGTAATATAGTCCTGCACACCCCTGGCATTTTCTCTTGCTTTTGATATTAATACCTTAATTGAATTTAGATTTTTGGTATCTGTTATAAGATGCTTTATAGAGGAGGATGCATTTTCCCCATGTTCGTTTGCGGCTTCCGGATAATGAGAGAAAAGCGTAATGACGTCCTTCCAGGAAAAATCAGTAAGCTGATCGGAATCAAATGAAAGAATATAATTTGTACGAATAACCCTGATCAGGCAATCGTTTCTTTCCATGTACCGGTTAAGCCAGAATAATGAGTCGGCAATTCTACTAAGCATGAATAAATTAAGGTTTAATAAATGGCTTTGCCAATTAACAGTGATCTATTTAAAGCCTTCATCATATGAATCATATTGTTTAAAGTATGTTACAGATCCACTACCCATGTATCTTTACTTCCTCCTCCCTGTGATGAATTTACAACCAATGATCCTTCACGCAACGCCACCCTGGTCAGTCCGCCAGGCACTACTCTTATTCCATCGGGTCCGCAAAGTGCATAGGGTCGCAGATCCACATGGCGTGGTTGTAGTTTGCCATCAATAAAACAAGGAACAGTTGAAAGTTTAATAATAGGCTGAGCAATGAACTCTCTTGGCGTTTCCAGAATGGCCTTTTTTATTCCCAGCAAATCTTCGGGACTGGCCGTATTTCCCATTACCATTCCATAACCACCGGATTGATTGGTACGTTTGATCACCATCTTTTCAATATTATCAAACACATGTTTTCTTTCCTCTGCATTTTCCAAACTATGAGTAGGAACATTGGGCAAAATGGGTTCTTCGTTCAGGTAATATTTTATCATAGCAGGCACATAAGCATAAACGGCTTTATCATCAGCTACTCCATTGCCTACCGCGTTTACAATGGCGATATTTCCTTTGCGATAGGCACTCATCAAACCAGGAACACCTAAAGCGCTTTCGGGACGGAAAACCAACGGATCCAGGTAGTCGTCGTCAATACGCCGGTATATAACATGTATCTGCTGCAAACCTGCAGTGGTTTTCATATACACTTTTTGATTATCCACCAGCAGGTCTCTTCCTTCAACCAACGGAATTCCCATTTGCCTTGCAAGAAAAGTATGTTCAAAATAAGCAGAATTATAAACTCCCGGTGTTAATAAGGCAACTGTTGGATTTGCTAATTGCTGTGGGGCCAGGCTTACTAGAATATCATGCAATAGCAAAGGATAATTGTTGATCATCCTGGCCCGGCTATTCGACAACATACCAGGAAAGATTTTCTTTGTCACTTCCCGGTTCTCAAGCATATAAGAGACACCGGAAGGGGTACGCAGGTTGTCTTCTAATATATAAAATGTTCCGTCCTCGCTTCGTATCAGATCAATTCCGGAAATATGAACATACAAATCATGAGGAACCATTATTCCGACAACTTCCCGTGTATATTGAGGACAGGAAGCGACTAAATCAGCCGGGATTATATTTTCCTTTAAAATGGTTTGATCGGAATAAATATCCTTTAGAAATAAATTTAATGCCCGTAGCCTTTGTTTTATCCCTTGTTCAATATGATCCCATTCTGCCCCGGTTAATATGCGGGGAATGATATCAAAAGGAAATATTTTTTCAATACCGGCATTGTCGCTGTATACGGTAAATGTGATACCCTGGTTCATAAACAACTCACCGGCCAGTTTATCTTTTTGCAACAATATTTCGATGGCATATTTTGTGAAATCATTATATACCTGGCCGTACTGGGAGCGGATCAGACCCTGGCCGCACATTTCATCCCAGGTACCCGGATAAGTCTGATATTGCTCAAATAATTGTTGACCTGTCATAGCAGTTATTTGGTAAAATAAAAAAGGTTGCCTTACATCATGGGTATGTGTAAGCAACCGTATGATCGAATATAATGAATCTAATGGACTTTTCCCCCTTTGAAAGGAGAGTTTTCAAAAATTGAACGGCACTGTGTGAATAATATTAAAGGGGTTTTTTAACGGTTGCTGGTTTATATGAAATAATTCTTATCAGAATAAATAAACCAATATTGCGTTTCAGGAAGTAGAAAGTATAAAAGATAAATTTTTTTATTGAGTATTTTCAGATTTAAAATGAAAATAACTTTTTGATCAGGATAATAGTTGCAGAGTAAAGATTTTGCTTTTTTAATTATTGTTTTTGTATTTTGAAAAATTGAATTTTGAATGTTAATAAAGATGAATAAGATTCTGATTTTTGTTTTTGCATTATTATGGTTTGCCCATGCAGGCAGCCAGGTTATTTCTGCCGAACAAAACTATGCCGGAAATTCGCCTGCCGTAGTTATGGTACAAACGGTATATTCTGCCACGGTCTATGTAAATAAAGTAGAAATAAATGAAAAGAGATTTGCACAGTTGGTTGATTCTGTAAAAAAATTGGATACCACCGATAATATGTTCTCTCCTGAAGAAAAGCTTGATATTGTTGTAAAGGCTTTATATAATGCGCCTTTTCGTTATTTTTCGGCTACTACAGAATATTTCAGACAGAAGCACAGGATAATATCCTCAGGAACCGGTTTTTTTATTACGGGTGATGGTTATTTAATTACCAATGCACACATCATTGACCGGGACAGTGCTTTTATCCGCAGAAAATTTACAATGACCACTTTCCAGGATGTAACGGATGAGAATATCAAAGCATTGCAAACGTCCTGGGATATGACGTTGAATGACGAGCAGCGAACTTTATTAAATAATGCATACAGTGCTATTTATTCACAGGTTTCTTCCATGATCCTTTTTGATCTCAAGCAGGAAATATATGTTCAATCAAGGATTGACGCCAACAACGATCATCTGATTACGAAAAGGATGCCTGCCAGGGTAATTATTATGGGTAGCTCCATTCCTGGTAAAGATGTGGCCTTGCTCAAAGTGGACGGGGAAGAGCAACTTCCAACTTTGCCATTTAGTAAAGACGGAATGGCAAGAATTGGTGAGCAGGTTTTGGTGTACGGATATCCTGAGCCCGTTTCAGCAAATACTTTTCTTGCACGGGAAACTAATATTGAACCTACGCTTACTTCGGGGATCGTAAGCGCTATCAAAAAGTCGGTGGGTGGGTGGCCGGTGATACAAATAGATGCTGTTATTACCCACGGTAGCAGCGGTAGCCCCGTTTGTGACAATACAGGCAAAGTTATTGGCCTGGCTACCTTTGGAAGCCTGGAACAAAAAACCGGGGGCCTTGCTGCCGGATATAATTTTGCAATACCTGTTTCCATTATTAAAGAATTCATAGATACCGTTAATGTTAAACCCAAAATGAGCCAGGCCTCCCTTGCATTTAATAAGGGGTTGGACTTTTTTTACAGTGGATATTATGTGAAAGCATTGAAGAGATTCTCAGGTGTACGAAAAATAAATAGTGATTTTCCTTTATTAAATTACTTCCTTGAAACTACTGCACAGAAAATAAAAGTGGGAAATGACCGGGACCTGCTAAGAAAAAAATCAATATTCAGGGTTTTTGCAGTTATACTTATTATCGGGGGAATATTTATTTATTACCGGTGGAGGCAAAAAGAAAGAGTGCGTTCCCTTAATTAAGATTCTTCAAATTCAAACTTCCTTTTCAAAAAGTTAGCTGATAATTCAAATCTTAATTTAACCATTCCATACAGTATGAGCAGCTGAAATACCAGGATCGTGATATAGATGATCAGCATGAGGTATACACCTAAAGAAAAGCTCAAAATATTGTTGCCAGTTAATTTCACCAATTGAATCAAAGAATTCATTTCAGAGAAAATAAAACCAAATAAGATTGAAAGGAATAAAAAATTGACCAGGAATAAGCGGTTAAAACTTTTTTTCTGGATACCATTTAGCGGTTCGTCGGGATAATTATTATTTAGCAGGTTAATACAGGATATTGTCAGCAGCAGCATTGCAAAAAAAAGTGCAAGCCCGAAAATGCCAGCCCAGGAGGCTCGTAGAAAGAAATGAAAAAGGATATCCAGAGTGTGTAATGCGGCCGCTATCATCTGCACAATACAAACGGCTCTGAAAAATTTCCAGCGTAAAGGCATCATTCTTTCAGATCCAATTTTAATCTGCAACTCTTCAAATTGTTTATCATCAATTGTAGCCGGTGCATCCAGCATAACATCCCGGCCACTGTTATTTTTTGGGAATGCAATAAAATCACGGATACTTTCGCTGCCACCCAGTATTGAGCAAAGCCGGTCGAAGCCAAATGCAATTCCACCATGCGGCGGTGCTCCATATTCAAATGCTCCGAGAAGAAATCCAAACTTATGTTGCTGTTCTGCCGCATCCATACCTAAGGCCGCAAACATTTTTTCCTGTAATTCTTTTTGAAATATGCGGATAGAGCCACCACCAATCTCGTTTCCATTTAATACCATATCATAAGCATTTGCTTTAATACCGGCATAAGGATGTTGCAGGTAATCTGCCGCATTTTCAATAGCAGGGTTGTTACTGATCATTGTTTCTATCTGCTCAGGTTTTGGTGATGTAAATGGATGATGCCTGGCTACCCAACGATTTCCATCCTCATCGTATTCAAACAATGGGAAGTCAAGAACCCAGAGTAATCTGAATTCATCTTCCTTTCGTAATCCCAGGCGTTTTTCCCATTTCAAGACGTAATTCGCTTATGGCCTTTCTTGTTCTTTCCTCCGCACCGGCTAATATTAAAACAAGATCACCTGTTTTTGCATTTGCCGCATCGGCAATTGCTTTTAATTTTTCTTCAGTATAAAATTTATCGATGCTGCTTTTATAAGTTCCATCCTGTATTGCACTTAATAAAGGCCATGCCCTTCATTCCTATTTGCGGACGCTTTACCCATTCCGTCAATTCATCGGTTTGCTTACGGCTATACTCACTGCAACCCGGCACGGCGATGGCCAGAACGGTTTCAACTTCATCAAACACTTTGAAACCCGCACTGTCTATTAATTCCTTTTTATCTTTTTTGCCGGTATAAACAGAGGTTGGTTTTTTCAGATTGAGTAATTCCATACCGAAGCGGATATCAGGTTTATCATTTCCATAATTCCACATGGCATCTTCCCAGGTCATTCGCTGCACAGGTGCGGTATAATCAATATTTTTTACTTCCTTAAAAATGGATTTAACAAGGCCTTCAAACATATTCAGGATATCTTCCTGTTCTACAAACGCCATTTCGCAATCTATTTGTGTAAACTCCGGCTGCCGATCGGCTCTGCAGATCCTCATCCCTGAAACATTTTACAATCTGGTAATACCGGTCATAACCACTCACCATCAGTAATTGTTTAAACGTTTGCGGGGATTGCGGTAAGGCATAAAACTGCCCCGGGTTCATTCGGGAGGGCACTACAAAATCCCGGGCTCCTTCAGGTGTTGATTTAATAAGAAAAGGAGTTTCAATATCCATAAATCCCATGGTATGCAAATAATTTCTTGCTGCACGGTCCTACCGCATATCGTAATTCAAGATTCTTTTTTACTGCGTTTCTCCTCAGGTCAAGATAGCGGTACTTCATACGCAGATCATCGCCACCATCTGTTTTGTCTTCAATTGTAAATGGCGGTACGGCAGATTTATTCAAAATGCTGAATGATGAAATATTTATTTCAATGTCGCCGGTGGGGAGGTTGGGATTTTTATTACTTCTTTCATTTACTATACCGGTGGCCTGTAACACAAATTCGCGGCCAAGCGGATTTTCATCCAGTTGTTTTGTAAGTTCTTCTCCGAACAATAATTGGGTAATGCCATAGCGATCCCGAAGGTCAACGAAAGTAATTGCTCCGAATTTCCGAATTGTTTGCACCCAACCGGCCAGGGTTACTTGTTTTGAAATATCCTTTATTCTTAATTCGCCACAGGTATGGGTTCTGTACATGATTTTCTTTCATTTTTCTGAGGCGCAAAGATAGTGAGGTGCCATCTACCTGCCAATTCACCCTGGTGAGGCAGATGACAGTTTCTTATTACTTTATATCGGTATTTCCGAGGGGATAGTTTCTTACTAACCTTGTTGACTATTCTTAAATTTATCAGGGAAAATAATGTTATGATAAAAATTCCGGGGATTGAATCAGCTGTAGTAAAGAGAAACTTAAATGTTTCTAATTTCGATATAATGAATGAATCCCCGGTTTTTAAAATAAAGACTACTCATTTTCAGATTGTTGATTAAATATTTAAATTTAATTAGATCATAATCATACCGGGTAGGAAAAACATCATCCATCCATTGCTGTAATAAGAAATAAACGGTCTTAGTATAAGGTTGATTAATAAGTGATTTGGGAATAAAACGTAAATTTACCATCGGAAAATAACCTGTATGAGCTTGCAAGTTGAACATTCGTTGTATATATTTAACAACCGAACCGTACACTATGCAATCAATCCTGCAAAGACTGAGTAATTTTTTTACAAAAGCCGCAATTTCTGCTTCAGTGCCCCAGGCTGAAGAAGTCGAAATCGATGATGCCATTTTTAATAATTATTCTTTTATAATCGGAAGCCTGTTTACTTATTTCAATGATCTGCCCCGCGAGGCCAAATGGAAATTTGTAAAAAGAGCACACCAGTTTCGGAAGCAAAAAAAATTTCATTTTATCGGGTTAGAAAATAATGAGGAAACAGCCATCCTTGTTAGTTCCTCAGCTGTACAGGTAACCTTTGGATTAAAAGACTACCAGCTTTCTTATTTTAAGGATATTTATATTCTTGCAGATGCCTATCATATGGATAATGACGACGAATTATACATTGGCCATGTAGCCCCTGATGGCATCTATTTATCCTGGAAACATTTTTTATACGGCTATTCCTATAAGAATGATAATATAAATGTGGCAGTGCATGAAATGGCACATGCTTTATTATATAATAATTTTTTCGCTCAGTATGGCATTGATCCTCATTTCAGGTTGAATTATGAAAGATTTTCTACAAGTACCGGTCCTATACTCGCCGATGTAATTGCCAAAAGACGCAGTTATTTACGCAGTTATGCCTTCAGCAACATGCATGAATTTTGGGCAGTAAGTGTAGAGGCTTTTTTTGAAAATCCTGAAGGATTGATTAAAAAATATGCCAGACCTGTATGAAGCTATTAGTCACGTCTTGAATCAAAACCCTATAACAAAAACTAAACTTTTAAAATCCGAATTATGATCACCTTGTTTATTATTTATCATTGTCGCCGGTACATTCGTCAATATAAGCAAAAGCGTAACGCATCTTTGATCCCATCAATCTGATCATTTTATTTCACAGAAAGAATGTGTTAACTGCGGGTTAGAATTTTTTCAAATCTTTTTATATCTGCATCTTTAGCAACAGGTATTTGATAAACCAAGTGATCTGTCAGTTGCTTTGCAAAATAGGGAGCCAGTGAGCATCCTTTTGTGCCCATACCGTTAAGAATTCCAACGGATGGATGCAGTAGGGTGAAAACCCACAAATGGTCTTCTTTCCAAAGTGGCTGGTCGCAAACCGGAACGATGTTCAACAATGATGAAAAGGGATTTTCAACCATTGTTTTAACATCTGTTCTGTATTTTCCCTGAATGCGGTTGTTGGATCAGCATTTTCAAAATCCCAGATATAAGTGGAGCCAACCCAGAATAGATTTTCTTCATTTGCTGCAATCGGCGTTAGCAGCATGCTTTTTTTATAAATATGATGTGATCAGGCAAATCCGGAATATGCAAAACCAATGCTTCTCCTTTATTAGGTGCAAAAGGAAGCAGTTTGAAAAAGGGATTTTCAAAACTTCCCGTACCATCACAAAAAATGATCTTTCGGGCAATTATATTCTTGTAAGTAATTTTTTCTGTTTCTATTTTTAACTGGCTGATATCAAAAGTCTCTTCCAACAAATGACTATCTGTTTGCAGTTGGCTGCGCCAGGCTGGTAGTAATGTTTCCAGGTGAGCCGTATAAACGGGCCTGTATCTCTCCGCAGCCCAGTTCATAATTAAAAAAATTGTTGAAATGATTTTGTTCAGGGTAAGCATGTACATACTGATCACCTGTTTCTATTTTTTGAAGAAAATTTTCCCGCATAAACGGATTTGGAAAAAAATCAATTATACTTTTTTGAGAAATAGCTCCTAATTCCCAGTTCATGGCCGATCTCCTGTATGCCTTCCAGGCAAATGGTAGTATTTCATCCACCATCCATACCGTTACCAGTCTTCGACCGGTAACAGGGTTGATGATACCTGCCGCTATTTTTGAAGGAGCATTTTTGAAATTGTCGTCAATAACTAAAAAACTTTGCTTTTCTTTTTTCAGGTAATAGGAAAGAAAAGTACCGCTGATGCCCTGCCCGATAATGAGATAATCAATCTCCATTTTGCAAAAATAGGAGAGTTCAATCAGTCAAGTATTGCTATCTCATAGATTCAGAATTATGTATCATGAAAGCTTATTTTATTTCTTTGATTGATCACTCCACCTTGATGCGAATACCTTCACTATGCGAAGTAAATTCAGGTGCATACATACTTTGAATGGTAGTAATGCCATTACTGAAATTCCGGTATGCGTAATAAATAAAGGATATTCGAAAACATAAGTCCCTTTTCGCAGGTGTGCTAAAAAAGAAATTGGTGCTGGCATCTTTGGTGGTTTCATAATAACCCAAGACCACCCTGCCATTTGTAGCTGCTTAATACATTGACCGGTTCCATAGCTGATGCACGCATATCTTTCATGTGTACATATTCCATTTCCCTGTCAACCCGCAGTTCAATACGAACTTTTATTTTATCGCCTATCTTTAAGACATCACCATCATTCACAGGTGTCAGTACGGGACCGCGGTCTGTATTTTTTTCTACAAATAATTTTTTTACCAGTTTAAGAGGGGTGGAGGCTGTAGTTATTTTATCAAGGTCTTCAAAGTATTGCCAGTAGATACCGCCCCAGGAAGAAACCCCGCTCAGATCTCTGCCGGAAGCTGAAGCCCTGATCAGGTTTTACCGTTACGGAAATATTTCCCATGTCAGGTTTTATGTCTTTTCCTTCAATAGCTTTTTTGAAATATCCCGTTCCGGCTTCCTTTTTATTTTCTTCGTGAATTGAATAATTGTAGTTGCCTAATTTGATTTGAACAGTTGGGTTCATTGCTAAGCCATTGTGTTCCCTGTAACAGTAAAGCATAGCAGGCTTCTGCCGTGGCTTTTGTTGATTCCCAGTTATTGGTTTGTTTATTTTTCAATAACCATGTTCGCAGTTCATCAACTGGTTCTGTTATCTTTTCCAATTTCCTGGAAGGCTTCGATTAATAAAGCTTGTCTTTCTATCGGTGCTTCGTGCCAGAACCATCCCCGTCGGGCATCTTTCCAATACATGCCCAGTTCTTCATGGTTAATGGATGTTTCTTTTAGCGATTTTAAAATAGCTGCAGGTGTTTTTATCGCCGGTTCTGTGCAATGCTAGTGCGATCATGCCCTGCATGTATTTATTTTGTTGGGTCCAGGTTAGCTTGCGCACGGCTCCTGAAATAGTCATATGCCTTTTTGCGATGCAGCTGCAATTTTGTATTCCGGGAAAAAGCTGCGCATATATAAATATTGAATTTCACTATAACCAGGGGTATATTTTTTCAGATCCGTTTTGTATTTAACAAGATTATCATAATCCTCTTTTATTTTTTTATCCAAGTAGGGAATTGCAGTTGCCACTATTTCTTCCAGGTTGGCATTCTGGCCGTCTGCATACCATTCAGTTTTTTCAAGGTGACCGATCCCTGTAATAATATATTGAGTCATATACCGATCATCAGGTCCGCCTTTGAACCAAACAAAGCCACCATTGCTGCTTTGCATTTGTTTCAGTTTTTCATAATGAAGCTATTCAGTTCCTTGCTCATTCGGATCATGTCAAACAATAAAGCGATATTCTTTTTTTGTTCTGTTTCACTTTTGGCCTGCAATACCCAGGGTGTTTCTTCCAAGCAGAATTGATTTCAGTTCTTCATTCTTCTGCAAGTTGCTGAGTAAAGCCGCAGTGTCTTTCATTTTCCATTGTTCAAATACCTGTTTGATGCGGGGTGATGAATTGGCGATGAAAGATGCGAGTGAATTGGCATAATACCGGTTCCAGGTTTGCTCTGCGCAATCATAAGGATATTCCATCAGGTAAGGCAATGCCTGTACAGCATACCAGGCAGGGTTGGATGTATATTCCACCGTTAAAGCATAATGCTGTAATGTTTCACTGTTGCCTGATTTTAATAATTTATCAAAACTGAAATGTTTTGTTCCTGTTCCTTTCATCGGTAAAGACATTGTTTCTGTTACCAGCATACGATTGGTCAAGAACGGGCAGTGCATTTTCTTCGCCATCGGACTAAAAGAACCGGCTTTGGCAACAATTCGCCAGACCAAAGCTTTGTTGAATTGATAAGGAACTTCGATAGGAAATTTCACCGCTTCACTTTGTCCCGCTGAAACAGTGAAGAATTGCTTTGGCATTATATTATTAAACCAGCCATCTACCGGTTGATTGGTTAGTGGCATCAATCAATTGCAATTCGGCCTGGCCGGTTAGTTCTTTTTCGGTAAGGTTAACGATCTTGGAGCTGAATTCCATTTTATCACCTTCCCGTAAGAACCTTGGTGCATTCGGCTGCACCATTAATTGTTTTTGAGTAATGATCTCCTTGCTGCTATAGCCTAATGCTCCTTCTTTTGTATGGGCCAGTGCCTGGAATTTCCATTTGGTCAATGCGTCGGGTAATAGTAAATGAAAATTCAATAGCGCCGTTACTGTCTGTTTTTAGATCAGGGAAGAAGAATGCTGTTTCATTGAAGTTTTTCCGGATTTGAACGCCATTCTTATCGACCTCAGGCTCGCGAGGGATTTCGGAAGTCATCGCTGAATCCATTTCTTGTTGAGACGGGCTGGAGGCGCTTTTACTTCCTCATCTTTGACACTTTGTGGCGCATTCATTAACATTTTATTCATTTCTACTCCAGCTGCTCTTCCATTAAGAGCCCGTTCCATTTCTCTTCCATATCCTACAACAATAACTTCCTCAATAAATGGAGAGATTAACCGATCATATTGTTTGGGAAAATATTTTGATTCCGGATAAAGACCAGGCTTAATATTCGATTCTACTTTTACAAAATTCTGATTGCCATTCCAGCCTCTTCCGCTGTAATAAGATGGCCAGATAGATGGCTTATTCCATTGATGCGGATAAAACTGATCAAGGGATGCATCATACATACTTGCCAGCATTTCTGCCGCTACTTTTTCATTTTTATATCCTGTTATTTTCAGTTTCCATTTTTCTTCACTTCCGGGCAAGGTCTTGTCACGGTATGTAGCATATTCAATGGACAGGTCTTTATTGGTCCACGGCACTGTAATCGTTTGATTGTATTGATAAACCCGGTTGTGTTTTACAAATAACCAACTTACTCCATAGCCTCCACGGTCTGCTTCAGTAGCGGTAAATTCAAAAGACCGTTTCTCTTTATTTAATTTCAAAAAATGATAACTATTGATTGCTGACTTCTGATTCCGACTCCGTAGTTGTCTTGTCTATTTGCTGCACGACGAATAAATTATCTGCTGATGTTCCCAGTTTTACTGTTGTTTTTTCTCCGGGTTCAATTGGTTTTGCTCCGTCAGTCCATAAGTATTGCGGTGAGATTAATTGATTATTTTTTTCATCATACAATTCAATATACTTTATATCTTTTACTTCCTCTCCATTCTTATCTTTTGTTGAAATTTCAATAACATAAAAGCCGGCTGGCAAATCTGCATTAGCCACTTGCCATTCACCACCTGACTTTACAGAATCACTTTTTTCAAAAACCAGTTCTCCTTTCTCCCTGGATTTTAAGATCCGTTTCATTATCGTATTCATCATAGGGAAAGTTTTTCAGGTATTCTTCTTTGCTCATTACAAACTGGTCGGGCCTTTCCCAATACCGGTCACGGATTAATCGTTTTTCTTCTTTTAGTCTGGTAATTGTCACCTTTATATTCGCCGGTTCAAATTCACCATTCATATTTTCAGTGCGGATAGACAATGTTTTTAAACTATCAACAGGAAGAGTGGCAGGGATACCTGTTTTAATAAGTAAAGATTTATAGCTTACTGAAATTCGTTGTTCACCGCTTCTCGTTTCTCCGTTGATATCAGTAACATCGGCATAGACCGTATAATCAAATACCGGTTCCAGTTTCTTTTCTATACTCAGGTCAGGAATAGCAGTGAATTCAATAATGAATTTTCCATCCTTATCCGTTGTTGCTTCCCCATGCGCTATTTCCATTGGTGCTGCTGGTGGAAACCAGCCACGCCAGAAAAGCCAGGGATAGATAAACCGGGGCTGCCGAACCACCCGGTATTTCACCAGGGCTCCATCAATATTATTACCTGCATACGCTTTTGCATATACCGGTAATTTTTATATTATCATTTACTTTGTAAGTTCCTTTCAATGGTTCATAGTCCACATAAAATTTGGGACGTTTATATTCTTCTACCTTGAAGATTGCATTCCCATTGTCTTTTTTTGTGTATATGCTGAAATTCCCATTCAACCCGGTTTGTGGTAATTGAAATTTCCCTGAGAAAGAACCATATTCATTTGTTTTTACTTTTATTGTATCTGCATCCTGGTAATTGGCATCCCGAAGGTAAATGGTGGTCTCATAATGGTTATTGACCCATGCTTTCTTCTCTGTTTCTGATCTGTTCAAGTACTATTCCTTTGAAAAATATAATTTGACCCGGGCGATAAATACCCCGATCAGTAAAAAGAAAAACAGAGGAATTAGTTTTCGTTGTAGGTTCATCGGCATTTCGGTAATAATAATAATCACTGATCAGATCGTTCATAAAAAGCCGGTCATTATTATAGCTTATGTCAAGCAGGTAAGAATAATTGCTGTATCGTTTACCAGCTTCCTCATTTTGTTTTTCTTTTTTGAAAAAACCATTGGCATCTGTTTTATATAGTTTTGTTTTTTCTTTTATGTATTTCGAATGTCTGTAATCATATTTTTGTTCCCATACCTGTACTGCGGCATTGGCGAGTGGCTGGCCATTGTCCCTGTTGAGCACAAAAAAATCTTCTTCCTTATTTACAAAACTGATATTAGATACATAAAAAATCCTGGCGCCTATTAATGTTTTTTTGTCGCTGAAATTTTTATCAGTGGCTGCCAGCAATATATATTCTCCGGAAGGCAAGGCATCTACTTTTATTTCTACGTTGTGTGTTTGCAGATCGTTAGTAGCAGGCAACGGCTGCTCCCAATTACGGATAGGTGGGGCTGCAAGAATAGCGGACCAATATTTATCACTGTATTGATCTTCTAAAAGCTTTTTCAATTGTGCATCTGGTTTAATAAGCCGCAGATGCAGTTGATTAAAATTTCGGTATTCTATTAATGCCCTGAAGGGTTGGTCAGGCACATTTACTTTTTCAAGGCTGAATTTCAGTTGCTTGTTGGTTATCTGGGTGAGCAGGTTATAGCAATTGATCTTACCTTCTGAGGAATCCTTTTGCAGTAAGATCTTCTCACAGATTTCTTTTGCTTTTATTCTGTCAAAGCGATGGGCTGTATCACCAAAAGGTTTGTACGCGAAGCTTGTTGCTCATAATAAGCTGCTATAAGATACCAGGCCTGCGAGGCCAGCGGCATATTTTCATATTGATATGCAATATGGTTAATGGCATTAAAATATAATCTGGTCCTTGTCCGGGTGTACCGATTTGGTTTTTACAAATTGAATCCGCTGAATATCGGCATCGATCAGGGCATTGGGTTTGGCATCATTTAAATGGAATGCAAGAAGTTTTTGATAAATTAAGAGTGCCTGGTATTCTAATGAGAGCGAATCTTTCGTGGAGAATTTCCTATGTATGAAATCCGCAGCCGGATCAAAGGCCGAAGCCTGGTCAATTTCAAATGCATAGGCAGGCTTGGCAATATCTCGTTCATCATTTTCAAAATAACTCAATGCGCGGTGTGCCAGAAGATCAAATAGCGTAGGACGCAGGTGGCGCACATTGCCTTTTGTAATAATTGCATCATATGGTTTCAATGATGTTTGTTGTAAAAGTTTTTCCGGGTGAATAGACTGAAGATACAGGTCGCCGATCTTTTTATGAAAATCACCTGCAGTCCAGGTAGCGATATCTTCTTTCGTAAATTGGGTAGTATTTGTTCTGTTATAAAGGTCCCAACGGTTTTGCTGAAAATAATTCCAATACATTTCTGCCAGCAAGCTCTTAAGTATAGCGGCCACGGGTTCCCTGCTAATAGCGATTTCTTTTTCTATTTCAGATATAGAAAAAATTTCATTGTCTTCCCTGTTTTCACTCTGAAGCCCGGTAATATAAACCAGTGCTTTTATTACCTGGGCCTCCTGTTTTTCTTTTTTTGCCAGGGCATATATATTCTTTACTTCCGTTAAGGCCGATTGAGGCAGTTTCTTTTTTACCAGGTCTTCTACCTTTTTCCACGCAGATCCGTATTGTTTAACTGTATCCTGGCTGAAGACAGTTATATTAATTAAACTGAACAAAGCGGCGAAAAGGAAGAAGTGTTTCAAGAATTGCATAATTGTGTTGTTGTAATCGGAGACAAGTTAAAGAATATTAGGTATAGCTTTAGATGCAGCAGGTGCAGCGATTACATAAGCACACAAATTTTATAAAAGAAAAATATATTCACCGGAAAAAAACATTTTAAAATTCTGTAAAATCAGATTGTCTCAAAAATCAAAAATGCCGGGCATAGATTACCAGAATAAGTAAAGGTTTAATGACCTAAAGAACTGTTTATTTTCTTTAACATAAAGCTATGGTAATCGAAGGAAGGTTTGTTGATAAATGGGCTGTTTAATTGAGCGAATACAAGAAATAACATTGTCTTGCATTACTTGCTGGGTGAGGGTTTTGGTCCCCTACTTTGGTGCCCGATCCTTTGATACAAATTCTCTTTAACGTTTTGTTCCGTGAATATTAGATCCATGGCATATACTTTGAAATTATTATGGGGTTGGAACATTACTAATTTAAAAACAAAAAGTATGAAAACATTTTTTACCATCTTCACATCTCTGGTGTTGAGCAGCGCTGTACTTGCAGCTGAAAAGCCATCAGGTATGCTTACAATTAAATCGGCTGATAATTCCAATATCCGTGTGGAATTAGACGGCAGGCGGTATGAACCCAGGGATAATTCAATTTTGTTGCGTGATATTGATGAAGGCTACCACAATATCAGAATATATAAAGAGAAACGCCGTGGTCTGTTTGGAATGAACGGAAATAATTACGAACAGGTGTATAACAACCGGATCAATGTAAAGAAAAGAACTCACCTTTTAATTACTGTTGAAAGGAACGGACGAATTCATATGCAGGAAAACAGGATGAAAAATGATAGAGATAGCCGGGGCAGAGATTGGGATAAAAGCAATGATCGAAACAAAGAGTGGAATGACAGGAACAACAGAGATTATGATAGGGATCACGACAGAAACAATGAAAAAGGCCATGACAGAAATTATAATAAGAAAGGAAAAGGAAAGAAGGTCAAGAGCCATAGCCATAACGGTGAAGAATGTGATTCAGACCACAATGGAAAATGGGGCAGTTATGATAGCCACGAAGGATATTCTGAAGGTATGAATGACAGAGAATTTCAAAATGTTTTGCAATCTGTCAACAAGGAATGGCTGGAGAGTAACAAATTAAGATCTGCTTTGCAGGTAGTAAAGACGAACAGAATAACTACTTACCAGGTGCAGCAAATTCTGAGCCTTTTCAGCATGGAGAATAATAAGCTGGAACTGGCTAAAGCAGCTTATGCAAATACAGTGGATCAAAGAAATTACAGCAGGCTATATGATCAATTTAAATATAGTAGTAGCAAATCAGAATTGGAAAGATATACCAGACGCTAGAAAGTTGTCATCTTCACTATAAATGAAAATAAATAAAAAAGCATCTTCAAAATTGAGGATGCTTTTTTATTTATGGTTTATCTTTTACGTTTTTTTAGGAGTGAACGGGGGACATTACTTCCGCCATTTTTTTACCGATATCTGCAGGACTGCTAACAACATGAATACCGCATTCTTCCATGATCTTCATTTTCGCCGCTGCTGTATCATCAGCCCCACCAACGATAGCTCCTGCATGTCCCATACGGCGACCCGGAGGTGCTGTTTGACCGGCTATGAATCCAACGACCGGTTTTTTATTTCCACTGGACTTTATCCAATTTGCAGCTTCGGCTTCCATGCCGCCACCGATTTCACCAATCATAACGATAGCATCCGTTTCCGGATCATTCATAAATAATTCGATAGCTTCTTTTGTAGGAGTACCAATAATCGGATCGCCACCGATACCAATAGCTGTAGATATTCCAAGTCCTGCCTTGGCAACCTGGTCTGCTGCTTCATACGTTAATGTACCCGATTTTGAAACAATACCAATACGACCTTTTTTAAATACAAAACCGGGCATGATGCCTACTTTGCATTCGTCAGCAGTGATGATGCCGGGACAATTGGGGCCGATCAATCTTGTGTCTTTATCCAACAAATAGTTTTTCACTTTTACCATATCCTGTACCGGGATACCTTCGGTAATGCAAACGACCAATTTGATCCCGGCTTCTGCGGCTTCCATAATGGCATCGGCTGCAAATGCAGGAGGCACAAAGATGATGCTTACATCCGCTCCGGTTTGTTTTACACAATCAGCAACGGTATTAAATACAGGTTTGTCAAGGTGTGTATTTCCTCCTTTGCCGGGGGTAACGCCTCCCACCAGGTTGGTACCATACTCGATCATCTGGGTGGCATGAAAAGTTCCTTCTGTTCCGGTAAAACCCTGTACTAAAACTTTTGAATTTTTATTGACAAGAATACTCATAAGCTTTAATTAAATGGGGCAAAAGTAAGGGATTGTGATGAGTTTATGATTAGCCGATATCGCTTTTTAACGGGGTAGGTTCAAGCACATGAGGAAAGGATTCTGGTTTGGTAATTTATGTTGCCAGAATTTTAATTTACGGAAGAACAACCATGAAGCCTGGATTACTTCATCATTTCGTCCATATTTCTATCTTCAGGAATTTTACCGGATTCCTCCAGCATACGCATTTCCTTGGCATCACGTAAGAAGTCGGAAGCGAATATAAATTCGTTGAGGCGTTGATTTTTACTAAAGATGATCTCTTTATTAGTTCCTTCCCATTCTTTATCGCCCTGGTACATATAGAGGATATAATTACCGATCTCCATCACACTATTCATATCGTGAGTATTGATAACAGTGGTCATATTATATTCCAATGTTATTTCCTTTATCAGTTTATCAATTACTAGAGATGTTTGGGGATCCAGACCGGAATTGGGTTCATCGCAAAAAAGATATTTTGGATTTAAAACGATTGCCCTGGCCAGAGCCACCCTTTTCTTCATACCACCACTCACTTCTGAGGGAAATTTTTTATTGGCATCTACCAGATTTACCCTGTCCAATACTTCATTTACCCTTTTGAGTTTTTTACCGTAGTTATCTTTTGTAAACATATCCAGAGGAAACATTACATTTTGCTCCACCGTCTGGCTGTCAAACAAAGCTGAACCCTGGAACAACATACCGATTTCTTTCCGTATCTCTGTTTTTTCTTCACCATTCATCATGGTGAAATTTTTACCACTGTATAATACCTCGCCGCTATCAGGGGAAAATAAACCTACCATACATTTCATCAATACCGTTTTTCCGCTTCCGCTTGAACCAATGATCAGGTTACATTGTCCCGAATTCATGGTAGTACTTACATCGTTGATAACAACTTTATCTCCAAAACTCTTTCGTAAATTTTTTACTTCTATCATATTGTATCCTCCAAATTTTCTGTAGTGGCAGCATTCCAATGCCTGTTTCCGAATACGAAAAAGAATGACTTTTTAAATGAAAACAAAAAATTGAATAGTGCGATAGGCCATTTTACCTGGTTGGGTAAATGCTTTTGCTAAAAAAGCAAGCTTGAAACATTATTCAACTTCTAAATCTAAAAAAACTTACAACCTGCTACAAATTGCCACCCATGTCCTTGTAATAATAATAACTAGAGTAACAGAGCAGATAATATATAATCTGAAAATAATAACATAATACAACTAACCACCACTGCTTTGGTGCTTGCCTTACCAATCTCCAATGCGCCACCCTCCACATAATAGCCGTAAAAAGAGGATATACTGCAAATGATAAATGCAAAAGTGTATGATTTAGCCAAAGCAAAAAATACATTATAGGGAATAAATGACTCATGCAATCCTTTATCAAATGTTTCAGCGGAAACAATACCAGTCAGGTCACCGGCTAGCCGGCCTCCCCAGATCCCCAGCGCCATAGCAATAGCAATCAGCAAAGGGATCATTAATAAACCGGCTAATATTTTCGGCATAACCAGGTAAGATTTTGTATTGATGCCCATGATTTCCAGGGCATCAATTTGCTCACTCACTCTCATGTTACCCAATTCACTGGCGATCTTACTTCCTACCACACCAGCAAGTACAATACAGGTAAGCGTTGGTGCAAATTCCAATATAACCGTATCTCTGACAATCTGGGCGATGGTACTTGGAGAAAGGAGAGGAGAAACTAACTGGTATGCCGTTTGTAAAGTGGACACAGCACCAATAAAAACAGAAATGATAGCGACAATTCCGAGGAGCCAATACCTATATCATTGCATTGGTGCATAAATTCCTTCCAATACATTTTACCATTTTCTGGCCTGGAAAACATGCCTTTTAGCATCAACAGGAAACGGCCTAAGTCTTTTATAATCTTCATTCGGGAAATTAAACTGTAAAATAAGAAAAGTTTGCGGTTTGCTAATGGAATCCCTGACCGGCTTCGGACCCGTTTTGAATACACGCAAAAATATCCGGATTGAAATAGTTTTTTTATCTGTTCATTGATGCATTCTATAAGTCCCTGCTTACTTTTTTAAAACGTTTCCACCAGAGTGATTTTTCAACAATTTCTTCTGTTGGTGAATCCTTGCATTTTATTTGGGCATCTACTACAGCAATCAATGCCATATTGACAATACTGTCAACCGAACTTCCTAATTGTAATACATGAACCGGTTTTTTTAATCCCAGTAATACTGGGCCAATAGCATCGGCGCCACCTAATTCTTTAAGAATATTGTAGGTAATGTTGCCTGAAGCCAGGTTTGGAAAAACCAGCGTGTTTACGTCTTTGTCTACCAGTTCTGAAAAGGGATAATTTTCTTTTAGTAATTCTTTGTTGAATGCCACATTGGCCTGCATTTCCCCATCCACTATCAGGGAAGGCATCTTTTTCTTTACTATCTCCCTTGCTTCGGCCACCAGTCTTGCTTCAGGAGAATTGCTGCTTCCAAAATTGGAATAGCTCAGCATGGCGATGCGGGGAATAATATTAAAATGACGAACCTGCTTTCGCTACCAGCAAAGTTATTTCAGCCAGTTCTTCAGCGGTAGGATTGAAGTTGACCGTTGTATCTGCCAGGAATAAAGGTCCTTTTTTTGTCATCATCAGGTACATGCCGGCAATTTTATTTACACCCTCTTCGGTACCGATAATATGCAGGGCCGGTCGTATAGTATCAGGATAATTTTTTGTAAGACCTGAGATCATTGCATCAGCATCTCCGCATTCTACCATCATGCAACCAAAATAATTGCGGTCTCGTCATTATCTTTTTTGCTTCGTATGCATTAAAACCTTTGCGGTTTCTTTTCTGGAAAAATATTTCCGCATATTGTTTTCTTTTTTCTTCAGTACTATCATTGCGCGGATCCAATATGGGCAAGCCCTCAATATCAATATTATTTGCCAGTGCAATAGTTTTGATCTTTGTTTCATCACCCAATAAAATTGGATAAGCAATGCCTTCATCAAAAGCAATCTGTGCCGCTTTCAGAATTTTTATATTATCTGCTTCGGCAAAAACAATTCGTTTGGGATTGCGACGGGCTTTATTTCCAATGGCCCGCATAACCTGGTTGTCAATCCCCAAGCCGGTTATTGAGTTCGGCTACATATGCATCCCAATCAGTGATAGGATGCTGAGCTACTCCGCTTTCCATGGCAGCTTTTGCCACTGCGGGTGAAACAGTGGATAGTAACCTGGGATCAACTGGTTTTGGTATAATATAATTAGGGCCAAAAGAAATGGTCTTTTCATTATAAGCCAGGTTCACGATATCGGGAACCGGATGTTTTTGCAAGTTCAGCCAATGCTTTTACAGCGGCCATTTTCATAGCTTCATTGATCTGAGTGGCTCTTACATCAAGTGCACCGCGGAAAATATAAGGGAACCCCAATACATTATTCACCTGGTTGGGATAATCACTTCGGCCAGTTGCCATGATAACATCCTTCCTGGCCGATGTTGCATCTTCCCAACTTATTTCCGGATCCGGATTGGCCATGGCAAACACAATGGGATTTTTTGCCATTGCTTTTGACCATATCTTGCGTTAACAACATTACCTGCACTCAATCCAATAAATACATCCGCATCTCTTCATAGCCTCTTCCAGCGATATTTCACCTTTTGCGGATGCAAACTTCGTATTTGAGTTCATCCAGGTCTGTTCTGCCCTTATGTATTACACCTTTACGGTCAAACATGATAAAGTTTTCGAACTTTGCACCGAGGGCCACATATAATTGAGTGCACGCCATAGCGGCTGCACCTGCGCCATTGACAACAAATTTTACTTTATCAATTTTTTTCTTTTGAATTTCCAATGCATTCAAAAGAGCGGCTGCACTGATGATGGCAGTACCATGCTGATCATCATGCATGACCGGTATGCTCATCGTTTCCTTTAAAGTTTCTTTCAATATAAAAACATTCAGGTGCTTTAATATCTTCGAGGTTGATGCCTCCAAATGTGGGTTCCAGAGCCTTTACGATCTGAACAAATTTTTCCGGATCTTTTTCATCGATCTCAATATCGAAAACATCGATATCGGCAAAAATTTTGAATAGCACACCTTTTCCTTCCATCACCGGCTTGCCGGCTTCTGGTCCAATATCTCCAAGACCCAGTACAGCTGTTCCATTGCTGATCACCCCTACCAGGTTTCCCTTGGCAGTATATTTATAAACATCTTCTTTATTTAGCGGCAATTTCTTTGCAAGGTTCTGCTACTCCGGGAGAATAGGCAAGGGAGAGGTCCCTTTGTGTTTTGGCATCTTTGGTTGGTATTACTTCTATTTTTCCTGGTCTTCCTTTTGAATGATAATCTAAAGCCTGTTGCTTGCGTAAGTCATTTTTGTCCATACAGGATTATTATGTTGGTTTTTCCCACCTTCAATGAGCGGGGCTGCAAGGTACAAAAATATAATTGTGGAAGGTTTTATTGGAGTTCAGGATGATCCTGTATTCAGTATGATGCACCCATGAAGCAAAAAGGTATATAAAGATGAGCGAATTAATATTAATTAGGACCTTAGTTGTTATATAAAAAATGAAGAGGGGATGTCCTTAACTTTTTGTTTAGATTCCGCACTGTAATTGTTAAATAATAAATCTCTTTTATTTGTAGCATAATGTTTGAATTTGCACGGTGAATTGTTAAAGTTGTACTTATTGTTTTTATCCGGCAACTCAACATGATGAGATTACGTTTATATTTTTTATCACAATATATCTGACTATGCTTCACATGAAAACAACCATTGGCCTTTTAGCCATTATCAGTTTACTTTCCTTTTCCTGTAAAAAAAACAATGCAGAAAATGTGGTACCACCACCTGCTTCTGATCCGTCTGCTGCCAGTGTGGATCAATTAATGGATTCCGTTTTTCTTTTTTCAAAAGAAGTTTATTTCTGGAACGATCGCATCCCTTCATACGAGCAGTTTAATCCCCGGCAGTATAAGGGAAGTGATGAATTATTGTCGGAGCAAAACGTTATGGGAGCAATCCGTAATTTGCAGCCGCTCGACCGGTATAGCTTTGTTACTACCAGGGAGGAATCAGAAGGAATACAAACAGGAGTAGATAAGGACTTTGGATTTTTTGTAAAGTCAGCCTCAGTTGACGTGTCAGCACCTGTCGATTCTATTTATTGGTTTGTTTCTTATGTATACGACCAATCAACTGCCGGTGCTGCCGGTGTAAAAAGAGGTTGGATAATCAACAAAGTAAACGGCACCCGGCTTAGTTATGATCAGTCAGGAATTAATACTTTGAATTCAGTTTTTTTTGGCTCTGCCGAGTCTGCCAGTTTTGAATTTATTAAGCCTGATAAAAGTATTGCAACAGCTTCATTAAACAAAAGTAGCTTCCAGGCCAATTCAGTTCTTTATAAGGGGATATTAAACCCCGACGGCAAAAAAGTGGGTTACCTTGTTTTTAACCAGTTTTTTGGTGCTCCTTCCAGAACAGAGTTGACCAATGCCTTTAATTTTTTTGAATCGCAGGGAATAACAGATTTGATCGTGGATTTGAGGTATAACCGCGGAGGATCTACGGAAACACAGGATAACCTGGCTAATTTAATTGCCCCCCAGGCAGCTAATAATCAAAAAATGTACACCTATCAATTTAACCCTCAATTGCAGAACGGAAATTTCCCCCTGTTAAAAAACAAACCAGGGTTTGAAACTGTATCTTTTTCGGAGGCAGTTAATACAATTAAATTTAAAAAGGCGGGAACATTGAATTTGGGCCGTGTGTTTTTTATAGTCAGTCATTCTAGTGCCTCAGCAAGTGAGCTTATTATAAATAATCTGAAACCTTATATGGATGTAAAACTTATTGGTGATACAACCTATGGTAAACCAGTTGGCTTTTTCCCAATAGCCATTGGTAATTATGCTATCTATCCTGTTTCATTCAGAACTATTAACAGCGCCGGAAATGCAGATTATTATTCCGGTTTTGCACCGGACAAACTGGCTTCTGACGGCGTAAATAAAGATTGGGGTGATGTTACGGAGCCTTCATTAGCTGCCGCTTTAAATTATATTTCAACCGGAACTTTTGGAAGGCCTGCGGAAACCAGTTTGAGGAAATTAAGATTGGATGCAGAGAAAATATTAAAACCAATACAAGCCAGGCTGGACGCCAATAAGTTTAATGGTATGTACAAAGAGAATTAATAGTTTATTTATCTATTTTCCTTCTTCTGCATTTTTCTTTTTTGGTCTTGCTACTGGCAGAAGTATCATTTGCAGAAGTAATTTGAGAAGGAGCTTGCAAAAGCTCTTTCTTTTTTATTTCCCTTTCAAGCCGGCGATCAGCCGCCTCTGATTTATAAATCTCCTTAAAGGCTTTTACTGAATCATTATCGGACTGAGCCATTGCTGAAAAGCAAAAGATTAAGGCTAATAACAGTTGTGAAAAATTAAGACTGGCTTTTTTCATCTGTTTGTTTTTTATAGAGCAAATCATGGGGTAGTTTATTATTGTTTTTAGCCACATAGTTTGTCCAGGAAAGTAGTCATCCCGGTTTGTAATTGAAAATTCGCTTACGGACATTTCATTTATGAATTTGAAGAAATTTTTTTTTGCCTACACTTTTAATTGCCTTCGTTAGTATAGACTGTATAGTAAACGCCTGGTAAACCAATGGTATGTTAAAAAAATAAATAGGGATATCTTGATTTCCTTATATATCGGCTGGCGCGGAAGCTCCCAGCCACGCCATCATTCCTATTCCCATTTCAATAGCTGATTCGTCAATATTAAATGTAGGAGTATGAACACCGGAAACAATTCCTTTTGCTTCGTTCATCACTCCCAGGCGATAAAAACATCCTGGTATTTGTTGCGTGTAATAACCAAAATCTTCAGCACCCATTCTGGCTTCGGTTTCCTCTACATTTCCCTTTCCTATAAAAACCTCCGCCTTTTTCCTTGTCAATTCGTTTAAACCTTCGTGGTTATAAACGGAAGGATATCCAACGTCAATTAATAAATCAATTTCTCCACCCATGCTGTGTACCAAATTGGTTGATAAATTCCTGATAAGTTCGTGAGCTTTAAACCGCCAATCTTCATCCATTGCACGAAAGGTTCCCTTCAGTTTTACTTCACCGGGGATAACGTTGGTTGTTGAACCTCCCTGGATTGAGGTAATCGATAATACGGTAGGATTATGCGGATTATTATTCCGGCTGGCGATTTGTTGTAAACTGACAATTAGATTGGATGCAATCAGGATTGGATCTATGCATAAATGGGGCGAAGCAGCATGGCCACCTTTTCCTTTTATGGTAATATATATTTCGTCGGCACTGGCCATTACTTTCCCGCTTCTGAAACTCATTTTACCTACTGCTAAACCCGGGTGAACATGCAGTCCAAATATTGCAGAAGGCTTAGGATTTTCCAATACACCTTCTTTGATCAATAAACTGGCACCACCAGGATTTTTTTCTTCTCCGGGTTGAAAAATTAATTTCACTGTACCTTCCCAACCGTCTTTTGTTTCATTTAATATTTTTGCAGCGCCCAACAGGCAGGTGGTATGTACATCATGCCCGCAGGCATGCATCACCCCTTCATTTTTTGATTTATAAGCAACATTATTTTCTTCATTGATTGGTAATGCATCCATATCTGCACGCAAGGCGATAACCCGGCTGTCAGGATTATTTCCTTTTATAATACCTATTACACCGGTAGTTGCCTTTATATCGAAAGGGATGCCGATCTCACCTAATTTTTGCTGAACAAATTGTGAAGTTTCAAATTCCTGGTAACTGAGTTCAGGGTGTGCATGAAGATGATGACGAACGTCAATAAATTCTCCGGCGTATTGTTTTGCCAGTGCTTTTATTTTTTCTACCATTTCACAAAAATAGGGTTTAGCAGAGCAGCCGAAAAGTAAACAATAACATGGTTAAATGAAATTGGTAAGAATTTTAACTGGAGTAGGATGATAAAATTTCCCTGGTTTCAATGAAGATTACATATCATCTCCATATAGCTTATCCAATTTATATTCTACAACATCATGCATTATATAAACGCCTTTAGGGAAATATACATTTAATCTTTGTTGGTAATCTTCAGCTTCTTTGCGGTCTTTAAAATTTCCGGCTTTTACTTTGTAATATGGCGATTGATGCCAGAGGTAGGCTTTTAGTTCGGGGAAATAAGTATATATTTTTGTTTTGGCGGCAATCGCTTCGTCCCTGCGGTTGGTACTAATGATCATCAACCGGAAGCCTTTACCGGTCTTGCGTGCATCACGGCTGGTTACTTCATTAATCTGGGCTTGCTTACTTACCAGCAAATCAATACGCGGGTCCTTATGAATGATGACAGTGCCCGTATCCACAATTGGAAAACTGGTTTGCGCAAATATATTGACGGAAAAAACTAAGGCACTAATAAAAAGTATTCTTTGCATGTAATAATTTGTTCAAAAATCTTACCAAAAAAGGAGTGATAAAATTCAGGTAGTTTATATTATTTCAGTTTTTTATTTTATTGGCAAGCAGATTTTCAATTGTTTTAACTTAATAACCTCCTCCTGCGCCTGCTATATTTTCTACGGGGTGCCAGGTAGTCTTAATTTCCTGGGTATCCATAATAAAATAAGGTGATTGACTACCTTCAGAATACCAGTTTATCTTGTCATAAAAAACAATACGTTTTAAATTCAAGGCGGATTTCTCTCTCAACATTTGCTGTATCGAAGAATCTTTTTCGCAATAAATGGTTGCATTTACATCCATATGGTCTGCAAACCAGGTAGCCAGCTCGTCAACCTTGCCAGTCAGAATATTGACCACCCCACCGGGCAAGTCCGAAGAATGTAACACTTCAGAAAAAGTAACTGCACACAAAGGCTTGTTTTCAGACGCTAATACTATGCAGGTATTTCCGCCGGCAATAACGGGGGCTACTACAGATACTAATCCCAATAGCGAATCAGATTGAGGTGCTATAATGGATACAATACCGGTTGGTTCAGGTACGGAGAAATTAAAATGTGAACTTGCCACCGGGTTAACAGCACTAAAAATCTGTTGAAATTTATCACACCATCCGGCATAATATATCAATCGGTCAATAGCCAGGTTTACTTCCTTTTCAGCTTTTGCTTTTGAAGCATCCTGCAATATCAGCTCATTAATAAACTGTCCCCTTCTTCCTTCCAGCATTTCAGCCATACGGTATAAGATCTGGCCCCTGTTGAAAGCTGCTTTTCCAGCCCAACTGCTAACCGCACTTCTTGCCGCAACAACGGCGTTACGAAAATCTTTTCTTGAACTGAGGCAAACATTTGCAAGACTTTTTCCTGCAGCATTGGCCGGCATATAATATCGTCCTGATTCTGTGCGGGGAAACTGACCGCCTATGTAAACTTTATAAGTTTTCAGCACTTCCAGTCTTTTGGATGGCTGTGGTTTCTCCAATCCATTTTCATTGATATGAAGCGATGAGTTTTTAGTTATTGCTTTGCTCATAATTATTTTTTTACTCCTACAGAAGATCATTAAAAACCCGTGATATTTTACTATCATTCCAGGTTGAGATAAGGTAATAAACCATGCAATCCGCCTTCTCTTCCAAACCCACTTTCTTTATAACCACCGAACGGAGAAGTTGGATCAAATTTGTTAAAAGTATTTGCCCATATTACACCGGCTCTTAATCGCCTTGTCATATTAAATATTTTGGATCCTTTATCAGTCCACACCCCGGCACTTAAACCATAAGGGGAATTATTTGCTTTTTCTATTACTTCATCATCCGTGCGGAATGTAAGAACAGACAATACGGGTCCGAATATTTCTTCCTGGGCTAAACGGTTACTTTGCGCTACATTGGTAAACATAGTAGGCCTGCACCAAAATCCTTTGCCCGGTAATGAACAACTGCTTTCATGCATTTCAGCTCCTTCTTTTTTCCCGATACTGATATATTTTTGAATGGTGTGTAGTTGCTCTTTTGAATTGATAGCGCCAATGTCTGTATTCTTATCCATTGGATCGCCTACTATCAATGTTTCAATACGATCTTTTAATTTGCGAATCACCTCGCCAGCCACAGACTCCTGTACATATAATCTGGATCCGGCGCAACACACATGGCCCTGGTTAAAATAAATGCCATTGATCACACCTTCTACTGCCTGGTCTATCGGTGCATCCTCAAAAATGATATTGGCGGCTTTACCACCCAATTCAAGGGTTGCTTTTTTGTTTGTACCGGCAATAGATCGTTGAATGATCTTTCCTACTTCAGTAGAACCTGTAAATGCGATCTTATTAATATCCGGGTGATTCACTATAGATGCCCCCGTAGATCCTCCTCCTGTAACAATATTTACAACACCGGGTGGAAGATCAGATTCCCTGATGATTTCCGCCAGTTTCAATGCAGTCAATGAGGTAGTTTCTGCTGGTTTTAATACAACAGTATTACCTGTAGCCAGGGCCGGCGCTATTTTCCATGCAGCCATCAGCAATGGGAAATTCCATGGTATTATCTGTCCGGCCACGCCTAATGATTCCGGCCATCCGGTTTGGAAATGCATATTCCAATTTGTCTGCCCAGCCTGCATAATAAAAGAAATGATTAGCAGCCATGGGCACATCAAAGTCACGGCTTTCCCGTATCGGTTTACCGCCATCAAGAGTTTCAATTATGGCAAGTTCTCTTGCTTTTTCCTGAATCATCCTGGCAATACGGAAAATATATTTAGCTCTTTCCTTTGCTGGCATTTTACGCCAGGTTTTATTATAGGCATTCCTTGCTGCATTTACAGCCAAATCAACATCCGCCGGGTTTGCATCCGCAACTTCACTGATCTTTTCTTCACTGGCCGGGTTAATGCTATCAAAATATTTTTTACTTAATGGTTTCTTCCATTCCCCGTTGATGAAGAGGTCATATTGTTTATTTATACTTGCCGCACTTTTACTTTCCGGGGCTGGTGCGTAGGTCCAGGATGTGTCAAATTTTAATTTGAGTGTATTTAATTTTGCATTTCCGTTATTTCTTTTTGATACCGTATTTTTTTTTGCTTCTGGCATAATTTATTTTTTTATGAAACCAGCGACTACAACATTGGTCAACTACCTTGCGTCGCACTCTTCATCTTCCTGTTTTCAATCAGATTTTTTAATACAAACTTTATATCCTTCTATTTTTACTCTTTCTTAGTCCACACTAAAATAATTGGCACTCTGGTACAATCCGGTTTGTTCTTTTACTATTTGCATCAATACATCATTGGCCAGGCTGCTGGCGCCAAACCGGAACCATTCATTGTTCATCCACTGCTCACCGAGTACTTCTTTTAACATTACTAAATAATGAAGCGCCAGTTTCGATTTTGAAATACCGCCGGCAGGTTTCATCCCAATCATTTTTCCCGTTTTATAATAGAAGTCCCGGATAGCTTCCAGCATTACTAATGTTACAGGCATAGTGGCTGCCGGCTGAATTTTTCCTGTAGATGTCTTGATGAAATCAGCTCCGGCATACATTGCAATGTCGCTGGCTCTTCTTACTTTATCAAAGGTGCCTAACTCACCAGTTTCAAGTATTACTTTTAATCTCGCTTCACCACAAGCTTCTTTGATGGCTGCAATTTCATCGAATACAAAATTGTATTCACCTGCATGGAATTTACCCCGGCTTATCACCATATCTACTTCATCTGCTCCCTCGTTTACAGCATACTTTGTATCCCGGATTTTTACTTCTTTTGGTGCCTGTCCGCTTGGAAATGCAGTAGCTACCGACGCTACTTTTACCCCTGATCCTTCCAGTGCTTTCTTCGCTGTTTTCACCATGGAAGGATAAACACAAATAGCGGCCACCGATGGCAAACCGGGTATAGCATCATGCGGATGTATTGCTTTGTAACAAAGTTGTTTTACTTTCCCATCAGTATCTTTTCCTTCCAGGGTAGTAAGGTCAATCATGTTCAAAACCAGTTTCAACCCATTCAATTTTGATTCTTTTTTTATACTCCGGGTGGTAAAACGGGCCGCCCTCTCTTCGGTGCCCACCTGGTCAATGCGGGGTGAGGATGTGAATGCCGGAATATTTTGAAGAGATTGGGCAAGATTCATATACCATAATTAAGGGAATCAAAGGTAACAAACTTTAAAACCTTTAAAATTTAATACATGTTATTCTACATGCTAAACTTCCCCGCGGATCCGGAAAAATAGTGGTAGTCAATAAATGACATATGATACAAGCTTTCTTTTCAATGCAAAAGCTGAAGTCACTTCTAAAATGACTAATGCTTTTTGTATTAATTTCTAAATTACAAGAACTGGAAAAAATCTGTTATGTAAGGATTATTAAAGCCTGGAAAAAGTAGATAAAATATTATTGGATCTTGAAGTAGTGAAAGCGACAGAGCCAGTTCAAGCATTGTTATTTGTTTAATCAAAAACAAGTGTTAGTTTGTTTTTTCTTATTAAGGGTTCCAAAAAAAAGAAGAGCCCCGACTTATCGGGGCCCCTCCTGTTTTCAACCGTCCATTGTTGATATTTTTGATTCGATGATCGTCTCTTTCGTTAGGTATTTTTTCTAGTCTTTACTACTGTTATTCTTCGTAATCTGACACAAATGTAATGTTGACTTTACGTTTTTGCAATAGTAGAACCACTTTTTTTAAAAAAAATATTGAGCAGGATCACTCCTAACCACTGCTAAATTAAATTCTAAAAAGTGAGGTTTTTATTTGGGAAGCTTTAGGAAGCCTGTAAGGGCTATTATAAATCCTTATAGTTTAAATACTTAAAGAAAAAGTAATATCCTGGGTGAATAAAAATTGAATATTAGTTACGTAGCGGCTAAGGCTTATTTGTCGTTAACAATGTTCTAAGCGATTTCTGGCTTTTTTTAAGGTTGTATTTTCCCAAACCCTGGTAATTATTCAGATCAGGCGTCTTTGCCATGACACTGTTTGTACTTTTTCCCACTTCCGCAAGGGCATGGATCATTTCTTCCAATCTTCGGCCCTACTTTAACCGGCTCCCTTTTTACGGCAGTATCCGTGCCGCCTCCAGGTTCAAAACGATCTTTTTCGTTAGCTGCATAGTCGCTGCCCGCAGAGTCGATCTCCTCTTTATTAGCCCGCATTTTACTATAGTCCGTTTTTTCAGGGCGGCCTTCTTTCAACTGGGCATTTTCCTGTTGGATCGGTATCGATGCATGACTCAGAAAGGATACAATGTCTTTGTTGACTTCCGCATCCATATTTTTAAATTGCTGAAAAGCTTCTACTTTATAAATAACCAATGGATCCTTTTGTTCAAGATAGGCAGTTTGTACACTTTGCTTCAGGTCGTCCATGGCGCGGAGATGTTCTTTCCAGGCATCATCAATAACCAGCAGAGTAATTGTTTTTTCCAGGGATCCCACAAGCTCCTCACCATTTGAGGCCAGGGTTTTATTAAGTGATGCCAATACATTCAATCCTTTTCTCCCATCTGAAAAGGGGACTACCACATTTTCAATATGACTACCCTGGGTAATCTTAATGTTTTTGAAAACAGGGATAGCCTGCTTCATTACAATTTCTTTATGCTTTGCATAATTGTCTGTTGCCTCAGCGTATAATTTATCAATCAGTGTGTTTATATCACCCTTTTTAAATTCATCTTCCTCAGTCTTTGTATCCAAACCAAAATTGACGATGCAGGCCATTTTGAAACCTTCAAAATCTTCCTGTTCCCGAAAGCCGGTTATTAATCCTTCGGAAACAACAGAAAACGCATTGTCCAGATCCAAAGCAAGACGGTCTCCAAACAAAGCATGCTGGCGTTTGCCATAAATTACATTCCTCTGTTTATTCATTACGTCATCATACTCCAACAATCGCTTACGGATACCAAAATTATTTTCTTCAACTTTCTTTTGAGCCCTCTGTATGCTATTGCTGATCATGGTATGTTGAATTACATCCCCTTCCTTATAGCCAAGCTTATCCATCATAGCTGCAATTCTTTCACTGCCAAACATACGCATCAGGTCATCCTCTAGAGAAACGTAAAATTGGGAACTACCCGGATCTCCCTGGCGACCTGCACGGCCACGCAACTGCCTGTCCACACGACGGCTTTCGTGCCTTTCGGTTCCGATAATTGCTAAACCGCCAGCATCTTTTACACCAGGCCCTAGTTTTATGTCAGTACCCCTGCCCGCCATATTGGTAGCAATGGTAACCGCTCCGGCTAAACCGGCTTCAGCAACAACCTGCGCTTCCCTGGAGTGTTGTTTAGCGTTAAGTACATTATGGGGGATCTTTTTTTGTTGCAGCATCCTGCTTAGTAATTCACTTACCTCTACGGAAGTCGTACCCACCAGTACAGGCCTTCCTCCATTTCGTAAAATTTCTATTTCATCAATTGCGGCCCGGTATTTTTCACGTTTGGTTTTATATACCAGGTCCTGTTTATCATCCCGAACCATCCTTAAATTGGTGGGAACGTTTACTACATCTAATTTATAAATGCTCCACAATTCAGCAGCTTCGGTTTCAGCAGTACCTGTCATACCTGCCAGCTTGTGATACATCCTGAAATAATTCTGTAAAGTAATAGTTGCATAGGTTTGTGTGGCCGCTTCAATTTTTACATTTTCCTTTGCTTCCAATGCCTGGTGCAAGCCATCACTGTACCGACGACCGTCCATGATACGACCCGTTTGTTCATCTACTATCTTGATTGCTCCGTCTACCACGACATATTCAACATCTTTTTCAAAAAGTGTATAAGCCTTTAACAATTGCTGAACAGTATGGATACGATCTGCTTTTTGTGCATAATCATTTAGCAAGCTTTCTTTTTGTTGTAATATTTCTTCGGCAGGGAACCCGCTTTTTTCTACTTCGGCAAGCTTTACACCAATATCAGGGAGAATGAAGAAATCAGGATCTTCCCCGGCTTTTGTAATGGTATTAATGCCTTTATCAGTCAGATCAACAGAATTACTTTTTTCATCAATTTGAAAAAGCAATTCCGAATCTACAATGTGCATATTTCTCATCTGGTCCTGCAGGTAAAAATTTTCTGCTTTCTGCATCTTTACCTTAATTCCCGGCTCACTCAGGAATTTAATAACAGGTCCATATTTTGGAAGTCCGCGATGGGCCCGAAATAAATAAAGTCCACCAGTTTTAGGATCATCTTCCCCCTTTTCAAATAATCTTTTGGCTTCATTAAGGCAGTTTCTGACTATTCGTTCTTGTTCTTGTACTATTTGTTGTATTCTCGGTTTATGAGTATGGTAATGCTGGTCTTCCCCTTTGGCCACAGGACCTGAAATGATCAAAGGAGTCCTTGCATCATCGATCAAAACAGAATCCACCTCATCTACCATCGCATAATGGTGTTTGCGTTGTACCATTTCCTCGGGAGTATGAACCATATTATCCCTGAGGTAATCAAAGCCAAACTCATTATTTGTGCCATACGTAATATCTGCCAGGTACGCTTGTCTCCTTTCATCAGTATTAGGCTGATGCTTATCAATACAATCGACTTTCAAACCCAGCCATTCAAACAAAGTTCCGTTCCATTCCTGGTCACGACGGGCGAGGTAATCATTTACAGTTACTATATGAACGCCTTCCCCGGGTAACGCATTTAGGTAGGCGGGTAATGTGGATACAAGAGTTTTGCCCTCACCTGTAGCCATTTCGGCTATTTTTCCCGAATGCAAAACGGCACCACCAATTAATTGTACATCATAGTGCAACATATTCCAGGTGACCGTGCTGCCACCAGCAGTCCAGGTATTTTTAAAAATTGATTTTTCGCCTTCAATAGCGATATATTCTTTTTTTACACTAAGATCTTTGTCCATTTGGGTAGCCGTGGAAATGATTTCAGTGTTTTCCTTAAATCTGCGGGCTGTTTCTTTTACTACTGCGAATGCTTCCGGAAGTATTTCTTCAAGGATCTCCTCAATTTGTTTATCCCGGGCCTTTTTAAGTTTGTCTACTTCCTGGTAAATATTATCCTTACCAACCAGATCATTAAATGGGAGAGATTCAGCTTCTTTATTTTTCTCAGCTATTGTCTCATCCGTTGATAAAAGATGCGCTTTAATACGCTGCCGGAATTCTTCTGTTTTATTTCGTAACTGATCATTACTTAAACCAGAAAAACCAGTAAAATGCTGATTGATCTTTTCAACTAAAGGTTGGATCTTTTTAACGTCCTTATCCGATTTGTTGCCTCCAAATACCTTGGAAAGAAAACCCATCATAATTATGTCTTATTGAATAATGTAAAATTGGTATAAATGAAAAATTTACCGGTCAAAAAAGATGCTACATATTTAAGCAGGCCAATTTGACAGGGGCAGCAAAGATAATGGAATTGAAGGTGCTGAAAGCCCGGAGTATAACCTTACGCAATCATAGTTTGGAGTGTTAATGGTAGAATAAAATCAACTGGTAAATTTTATTTGTTTTTCATTTCCCTGAATTCACCGGTGAGCAGTTTGGCTCGTCGTTTTCTTTATTTTAACTTACTCTTTCAACTTCTATTTAGTGAAACCAACAACAATATGGTGAAAAATATTTTTATTATTTTCTTGTGTATTATTCTTATTTCCCAGTCCGGTTGTTTAAATAAGGAGAAGGAAGGCAGTGTAGAAGCCAATAACCCCGTGGCATTATATTTTGATTACAAAGTTTGGAGTGATGAAGAAAACGTTGCGGCAACAGCAGTTTTGAGGTACAGGAAAGATGGAAAAACCGGGAATACAATTTTAATCCGAAATCCGGGAAAAGTGGAATTTGATGGACATATTGTGCACCCGGATAGTTCAAAGATGAATGGTTTCTATTACGAAGTAAGAATTCCAAAAGAAAATTTAAACAAGAAACATAGTATTGTTTTTACTCATCCGGATCAGAGGCAATTTAAGGAAGAGTTCAGCTTACCGGTAATTTCTTTAAAAACTGAAATTCCAAAGATTGTAAGGCGAAAAGACCTTGTGTTAAGAATTGATGGAATTAAATCGGGTGAAGCCGCTAGGGTAATTCTTACTGACACCGCATTTTACAGCCGGGATATTGATAAAACCGATACTATTCGCCAGGGCCGTATTACCTTAACGCAGCGAGACCTGGAGAACTTAAAGAATGGGCCGGTTTACCTTGAAATCTTTAAGGAAGTTGAACGGCCTTTGAAGGAAACTACCAGGGCAGGGGGAAGGTTTTCCCTTTCGTACGGTTTAAAAAGGGAGTTTGAGTTAAAAGATTAATAAGGCTGTTACATATAGGGGGTAAACTATTGAAGAACTTTCTTACATCCATTATGGATTTTAAACGGTCAGTCAGTACTTTTGCGACCTGAAAGGAAGGCTTGGGTGAAAATGATTAAGAATTTGCTGGCTTTTACTCCGAATCAGTTTATTTCAGCAATACTAATAGACCAGGTCTTTCAATTTTATTTATCACAAATAATTTCAAATGGCAGGCCAATTAAAGGAAGTTCGTAATCGGATTAAATCAGTTCAAAGTACCCAGCAAATTACCAAAGCTATGAAGATGGTAAGTGCTGCCAAACTGCGCCGGGCCCAGGATGCCATTATTCAAATGCGTCCCTATGCAAAAAAATTGCAGGAGTTGCTTAGCAATATTGTCAGCAATAGTGAAGGAGAAGTGGGTATGGCCCTGGCGGCTGATCGCCCGATAGAGAAAGTTTTAATGATAGTTATTACTAGTGACCGCGGCCTGGCCGGAGCTTTTAATGCAAACGTTATAAAACTGGCTAAAGCAACTATCGCAGAAAAATATGCCCAGCAACAAAAAAAAGGCAATCTGACCATTTGGAATATCGGTAAAAAGGGGTACGAACATTTTACCAAAAATAATTTCAAGACGGATGCGGCGCATAGAGATATCTTTCTTCAATTGACATTTGAAAATGTTCAAAAAGCTGCACAGGCTGCCATGAAGGCTTTTGAGGATAAACAAATTGATGTTGTGGAGATTGTTTATAGCCAATTTAAGAACGCAGCTACACAACGGTTTGAGGTGGAAAGGTTCTTGCCAATACCAAAAGTGGAGAAGAAAGCAGGTGACAAAAAAGCCGATTTTATTTTTGATCCTTCAAAGGAGGAACTTGTAAAGGAGCTGATGCCAAAAATCCTGAATACACAATTATATAAAGCCGTATTAGATTCCAATGCATCGGAGCACGGAGCCCGGATGACGGCTATGGATAAAGCAAGTGAAAATGCAAACGAATTATTGCGTAGTTTGAAGATTTCCTACAACCGGGCAAGGCAGGCGGCTATCACGACTGAACTGACAGAGATTGTAAGCGGAGCCGCGGCATTGCAGGGTTAACCCGCAGTGGTCAAAAAATTAAACTACATTTTGTTAAGTGCCCCTGGTAACATGATAATTGTATGTTGATAAATGTGTTTCCATCTTAAATAGGGTGATTGTACATTCGCTCCCATACCAGGACTTAATTCTTTAAATATTATTAAAAATTTCATCGTCTGAAATTTCTGTTTATAATTCAGCTTTCAGCAGGTGGCTTTAAATTCCCTTAGCAGGGACGGGTGGCATGGAAATAACTAATTTAATACCGCATATTGAGGCTTTAATATTTGCCAGTGATAAACCAGTAACCAGTCTGGATATTACTGACCTTCTTAATAGTGCTTTTGGATTTATGGAAGATAAAATATCGTTGGACCAGGTGGAAGCAGCAATTGAAGGCATTAACGAAAAATATGGTTCAGAATTTTATCCGTTTGAATTGCGCCAGAGCGGTGGTGGATGGCAGTTCCTTACAAAAAAAGAATATCACAAAACCGTTGCGCAACTAAATGGTGACAAATTTTTAAAGAGGTTATCGTCTGCTGCCCTGGAAACCCTTTCTATTATTGCATACAAGCAGCCCGTAACAAAGGGCGAAATAGAGTCTATACGAGGTGTAAGTTCGGATTATGCAGTTCAAAAGCTTTTGGAAAAAGAATTGATCGTTATCAGTGGGCGCAATGAAAAAATGCCCGGTCATCCATTAGTATACAGCACATCAAGAAATTTTATGGATTATTTCGGGATCAATACAGCCGATGATTTGCCTAAAATAAAAGAGGTGCTGGCAGACCAAATAGTGGAACCTACAATTATTAAAGATGCGGATGTGGCAGAGGATGAAACAAAGCCAGGGGAGAACGAAGCTGACGTTTTACTTTCTGTATCTGAAGAAGGAGAATTAGTAGATAAATCCTAAGGCAACTGACCAATCTTTATTTCTTTCTATTTACCTCACTTTATACAACAACTTTTTCTGATACAACTCTAAAAAAGAGAGGAAAAGTAAAACTCATCTTTTTGAGAAAACAAGGTGGTGGCTGTATCTTCGTCACTTATGTCTCAACACTTAGACCCACAACAATTAATACAGGTAGCAGAAGAATTTGGAACACCGGTTTATGTCTATCATGCGGAAAAAATAACCGGGCAATATAAAAAGTTAACGGAAGCTTTTAATGGAAGTAACGTTGTGTTTTTTTATGCATGCAAGGCATTAACCAATATCAGCGTTCTGAAACACATAAAATCGCTTGGCGCAAGGATTGACTGTAGTTCAATAAATGAAGTAAAACTTGCCATGCATGCCGGCTTTAATTCCCGGGAAATCCTATATACTTCTAATGGTATTGGTTTTGATGAAATAGAGGAAGCCAGGGAATTGGGAGTACATATAAATATCGACAGTCTCTCCAACCTGGAAAAATTTGGCAAGGCATATGGACATAGCTATCCTGTAGGTGTGCGGCTTCGGCCAAATATTATGGCCGGTGGTAATATAAAAATTTCGACAGGTCACGATAAGAGTAAGTTTGGTATCCCGGTAGAACAATTAAAGGAATTATTGAGCATTGCAGAAACTTACTCGCTTAATATCAATAACCTTCATATACATACCGGCAGCGAAATAAAGGATGTTGAAGTTTTTGTAAAAGGAATAGAAGTTCTGTTTGATATTATTCCCCATTTTAAAGAATTAAAATCAATAGACCTGGGCGGTGGATTCAAAGTACCATACAAAACAGGTGATGCTGAAACCGATATAGATTTGCTTGCTCAAAAAGTAAAAGCAGCTTTCGACAGCCATCCCCAGGCAAAGGACCTGCAAATATGGTTTGAGCCCGGTAAGTTTTTAGTTAGTGAATGCGGTTATTTTATAGCCAGGGTGAATGTTTTAAAAGAAACGGCTGCAACCACATTTGTGAGCATTAACAGCGGCTTCAATCACCTGATACGCCCTATGTTTTATGATTCCTACCATCGCATTCAAAACATAAGTAACCCTGCAGGAGAAGAAAAGACCTATTCCGTAGTGGGCAACATTTGTGAAACGGACACCTTTGCCTGGGATCGTAAATTAAATGAAGTACGGGAAGGCGACATACTAGTATTCTATAACGCAGGAGCTTACGGTTTTGAAATGTCCTCTAATTTTAATTCCCGCTACAAACCCGCTGAAGTAATGATTAAGGATAACAAACCAATACTTATCCGGAAAAGAGATGAGTTGAACGATTTACTTCGCAATCAAATTGAAATAGTGTAATTACCTGCTATTATCACCTAAATAGCTTTCTTTTTTATCCCTGGAAATAAAATATATTATTTTATAAATCTGCCGGAAGAAGGATTGCGTAATTACTATCAACAACTATAGAATCTGAATCATCTGGTAATTAGTATTTAATCAATTTTTAAATTTTTAGTGTATGCCTAAGATCATTGAATCTGGGAACGGAACACTTTTGCCCCGTGTAAACAATATAGCAGTCTCCCGCCGCAAATTTCTTGGCTATGGAGCAGCTGCTGCTGTACTGGCAGTGGGTGTTTCAGCCTGTGATAAAAACGACAACGACAAGATGCCTTCTGATGGAGCCGACCTTGGCTCTGGTGACTTTGGTATCTTAAATTATGCTTATGCGCTTGAGCAACTTGAAGCGGCCTTTTATGCTAAAGTCATTGCTTCTCCCTATGGCAGTATGCCAGCGGCTGAAATGGCGTTATTAACTGACATCCGCGACCATGAAATTGCTCATCGTGAGTTTTTCAAAAATGCTTTGGGCTCTAATGCCATTGCAGGTTTAACTCCAGATTTCAGCCAAATTGATTTTTCAAGCCGTGCCAGTGTACTGGGTACAGCAAAAGCTTTTGAAGATTTGGGTGTAGCTGCTTATAACGGTGCGGGTAAATTCATTACTAATCCCGCTTACCTGGTTATCGCCGGAAAGATCGTTTCAGTAGAAGCAAGACATGCTGCCTATATCCGTGACTTAATCAGTAATGGAAGCTTTGCAGCTGATGTAGATGCAAATGGATTGGATAAAAGTATGGATCCCGCAGCTGTATTAACAATTGCGAATACCTTCCTTATTACAAAAGTTACCGGAAAAAATTTACCTACCTCTTAAATTTTATTTTTATGAATGTCAAACATATTTTCAACGAAATAGAAAAAGTGGATCCGGAAGTTTACGAACGACTGGATACACGACGCAATGCGATGAAACAATTTTCGGGCATTGCGGGAAAATTAGCACTGGCCGCTGTACCTATGGCGCTTGGCGGCATGTTTAAAAAAGCTTACGGTCAATCAAGTAGTGGTTTATTCGATATTTTGAATTATGCTTTAACCCTGGAATACCTGGAAGCAAAATTCTATTCTATGGGAAATGCTTCTATTGTCGCCGGATCTTTAATGGTTCCGTCAGAAGCTGCTAAAATGGCTTTGATTAATATCGGTGCGCATGAAACGGCTCACGTTAAGTTTTTGAAAAAAGCAATTACGGATTCAGGTGGTACCGCCGTGTCTGAGCCAGTTTTTGATTTTACTGCAGGTGGCGCTTTTGCTGATGTATTTACCAATTACGCATTGTTCCTTGCAGTTGCCCAGACTTTTGAAGATACAGGAGTAAGAGCATATAAAGGTCAGGCGGCAGAACCCGCATTAATGGCTAATAATGATGTATTAACTGCTGCATTGAATATCCATTCAGTAGAAGCAAGACATGCGTCACATGTACGCCAGATGCGTAAAGCAAACGGTGGACTTGTTCCTGCGGGAGTAAATGTAAAACCATGGATTACCGGCAAGCAAAGTGGAATTGGAACTTCTGCTGTTCAGGCCAGCTACGACGGGGAAGAAGTAACAACGCAGGCGACTATCAATATTGTAAATATAAATGGTATGTCTATTTCAGCGGATGCAGCTTCAGAAGCATTTGACGAACCATTGACTAAAGCCCAGGTTTTGGCAATAGTAGATCCTTTTATTGTAGGTTAATTTTTGAGAGTGAATATTTCCAGAAGGTTGCGCCTGTTAAAAGGTGCAACCTTTTTATTTTATAATATATTCAGGAATTTGTTAAGATTAATCAGAAATTAAGAATCTTCCTTATCTGTTTTTTTCTTTCTGTGCCGGCCGATGTTGAATTTTTTGTTCCTTGATTTATTTATTTTATCAGGCCCCAGCCATTTCAAAATAAGATAAATGGCAAGAATGACAATAAGCAGGATAATGAAAATGGTCATTACTCTGGTTTTACAAGTATTATAATTGTTGTTTTTGCAGTCATGGGAAGTGTTCCACCCATGGCTTCCGTTGTGCCATTAGATGTGGTGGTTATTGATTTTTCTTTTACAATACCAGTTGATTTGTCAAGGATAATCCTGCCGCTGCTTGTGCTGTTCGTGGTAGTTGTAGTTTCTCTGCCCATCATCATTGCATTTGTAATGGTAACGGCTGTACTATTAAAGTCAACGATAAGCGTAGAGTCTGTAATATCAGTTAATGTATAATGCGTTATATATTTCCCATTTTCCTTTTGAAGAGAATCGGTCCAGCTTTCTCCATTTTTTTCAGTAGGTCGTGCTGGTAATATTTTGAAAAAACTGCTTTCTCCTTTTTGAGGAGGATAAACTACTTCAAAAATATCTTTTAGCATTTGGAGTACAATCGTCAACCTTTCATCAGATTTTAAGGGCACCATTTTTTCCGGTTGTATCCTGATAACTTTACCATTGGGATCAATGGTCATATCATAGGTTTTGATTAATATTTCCTTAACAGGCTCACCAAATGGGCCGGCCATATCCTGCTCATTTTCTGAGTCAAATGAGCGTTCCTGCCCCATGCCTTTAAATTCAAACTTTATTTTATTTAACTGGTGATGAAGGGTTGTGTTATCAGGTGTAATTCCCGTCACTTTATAATTATGCAAAGCATTGCCTTCTGCAACAAAATCTATTGCATTCCCCATTACCTGCTGGGTAATTATAGTGCTTATCTTCATGTCAATGCTAAATGCCTGGTCCTGTTTAAAAATAAGTTTGCCAGAGACTACCTGCGCTTCAGAAGCAAAATTGAATAATAGAAAAAATAAAAATATTACGGGCTTATACATATTGAAAGTGGTATTCAGTAAAAGTGACGAAACTTCCTTGAAAAAAGTGCGGAACCGGGTAAAATATATTTTTGATTTATTAACAGCATAAAGGAAGATAGTTGTAATCGTGAAAGGATACTAATACTTATATACCCATTATGAAGTTTGAATCCGAGCGTTGTTAGGTAAATAAATTACATTCGGGTTGGCTTCCGCCAAAACCCGAGGTTATGGATACCAATGCAAATAAATTTATTCGAATAATAAAGCATCCATTGAAATTCAGGATCTTTTTATTCATGAAATTGCCTAGTGCTTTTTTTTCTGGTGTTCGTGTCCGGGAATTAAGTGAGAAACATTGTATAGCAACTGTACCTTTTAAATGGTTTTCTCAGAACCCTTTTAAATCCACCTATTTTGCCTGCCTTTCCATGGCAGCTGAATTAAGTACGGGTGCGCTTGCCATGGCACATATTTATAAAAAAAGTCCTGCCGTCTCCATGTTGGTAGTTAAAGTGGAATCTGAATATTTTAAGAAAGCTTTAGGCACCACGTATTTTGTATGTAACGATGGCGAGGCCATGCAACATGAAATTGAAGAATGCATAGCCACGGGTGAAGGAAAAACTTTTCGGGCTTTGTCAACGGGTCAAAACCAGGCAGGAGAAACTGTAGCTTTATTTCATATTACCTGGTCTTTTAAAGCAAAGAGGGATACGAAGAGTGATATGTAGTGTCAATGTATTGTTACTTAATAAACGGATAATTATTCTTAAGTCAGGAGGAAAGAAAATTTATGAAAATTGCATTTCATGGCGCTGCCCGAACTGTTACTGGTTCAAAACATTTAATTACTCTGAAAAACGGGAAAAAAATTTTGCTGGATTGCGGAATGTTTCAGGGAATGGGAAGGGATACAGATGCCTTCAATCGTGATTTTGGTTTTGAACCGGCTGAAGTAGATGTAATGGTACTTTCACATGCACACATAGACCACAGCGGACTTATTCCGAAATTGATAAAAGATGGTTTTCGTGGTAATATATTTTGTACGCCTGCCACAAAGGAATTGACAAAAATCCTCCTTGAAGATTCGGGGGGAATTCAGGAAAGTGACGTTAAATACAGCAACAGGGAAAGACAGGCTGATAATAAACCTTATTTGACTCCTCTGTACACTTTGGAAGACGCATTCAACTCTTTTAAGAGCTTAGTAGAAATAAATTACGGGGTATGGCATACCATCATGGATGGGGTAGAAGTATTGTTTACTGATGCCGGTCATATTATTGGCAGTGCATGTGTGCATTTAAAAATAAAGGAGAACAACCGGGTAAGGCAAATAACCTTTAGTGGCGATGTGGGACGGTACCGTGATATTATTCTGAGATCACCTTCAACTTTTGAACAGGCCGATTTTATATTGTTGGAATCGACGTATGGCAACAGCTTGCACGATGAAGTAGTAAGTACACCAGACCATTTGCTGGAATGGATAAATAAAACCTGTATACAAAAGAAAGGTAAACTCATCATGCCTGCTTTCAGCGTTGGGCGTACACAGGAAATTTTATTTTCTTTGAATCAACTGGAATTAGAAAACAGGTTGCCTGAATTGGATTACTTTTTAGACAGCCCCCTGAGCCAGGAGGCAACGGACCTGGTTAAAAGTTATTCCTCCTATTTCAACAAGTATATCCAAAAGATACTTCAATCAGATGCCGATCCTTTTTCATTTAAAGGCTTGAAATATATCAAAACGGTAGACCAGTCCAAGCTTCTTAATTTCCGTAATGAGCCATGTGTAATTATTTCAGCAAGCGGTATGGCAGATGCAGGCCGGGTCAAGCATCATATAAGCAATAATATAGAAAATAGTCGCAATGGTATTTTGATGACAGGGTATTGCGAACCCCGATCTTTGGGAGCCCGCCTAATAAATGGAGCCAGGGAAGTCTCCATTTTTGGTGTACATCATGAAGTTCACGCCGAAATTGGATCTCTTCGGAGTATGAGTGCCCACGGCGATTATGAAGATCTTTCCCAATGGCTTGCCTGCCAGGATCCGGGAAAAGTAGAAAAAGTTTTTCTGGTTCATGGAGAATATGAAGTACAGCAGGCATTCAAAGACCGCCTGTTACGGAAGGGATTTTTAGATATCGAAATTCCTGCACGACATGCCGAAATCGGACTGGGATGATTTCTCTTCCAATTGTTAAAAATTTCTTGTTGCCCCGTTCTTCATATGTTCATGTTTAAAGCTTTTTATATTTTACAATAAACTTTCACATCTCCTTAATAAAGATTGGACTTCTTTTTTCGTTTATATAGTGATAACAAAAAAGAAAAATCACTAAATAAAAAAAGGAGTATTTATGTTAAGGAATCTAAAAATATGGAGTGGATCCCTGGCATTCGTTTTCTTACTGGCAAGTTGCGCATCCACAGCGCATATAGAGAAGGACGATCATACAGATTTTACCAAATACAAAACTTTTTCCTGGGTAGAAAAGCAAGAAGATGAGAAAAAGGAAAAGAACAAGAAAAATGACCTGGCTGAGCAAAAGATCAGGGATGCTGTAAGTAAGGAATTGGAGAGAACAGCAGGATGGAGAGAATCTAAAAATAACCCGGATGTATTGTTAAGCTACGATGTGCTGGTAGAAAGATCAGTAAAAACACAATCCGAACCTGTTTACTCGAGGTCATTTATCCGCACCTTCTACAATCCCTATTCACGCCGGTTTTACAATGTGTATTATCCTTCCCGTTTTGTTGGGTATGATAATTATGATACACAGACCCGTGAAGGAACTATAACAATATCCATGATAGATGCCAGGTCTGAGAAAACAGTTTGGCAAGGTTGGGCTACAGATGAGGTAAATAACAGGAACCTGACCACCAAAGAAATCCAAAATAGTGTGAGAGCCATTTTCAGAAAATTCGATATAGCGAAAAACTAATTATTAGACCCGGACGGTTGAAGGACTAGCCCCATGCAATTAAATTAAGGAATTGCATCGGGGCTTTTCTATTATGAGAAAAGTTTTATTCTTCAAAGTTGGTTGACCATAAAATATTCAAGACATACAATTGGTAACCGGTATTCCGGCATATGTTTTACTTTTGGCCTTATGGCGGTATTTTTTACTTCTCTTAATTCAGGTAGCAATGGAAATTGTTATTATGTTGGCAATCGTACCGAAGCTGTTCTAATAGATGCCGGTATTTCTTGCCGGGAAACTGAGAGGAGAATGGAGCGCCTGGGTTTGTCCATGACTTCTGTTAAAGCTATTTTTGTTTCTCATGAACATGCCGATCATATTAACGGTGTTCGGGTGTTATCAAAAAAATATCAGTTGCCGGTTTATATCACTCCGGCCACCTTGCGATCGGCAGGCTTCCTTGCAGATAAAAAGCTTCTCAGGCCAATTAATACTTCAGGAGAAGTAAAAATAGATGGATTGTCCATATTGGCTTTTCCAAAATCTCATGATGCTTGTGATCCGCATAGCTTCCTCATTTCCTCCGGCAATATAACGATTGGTGTTTTTACCGACATTGGTCATTGCTGTGAACAGGTGATCGCCCATTTTAAAAAATGTCATGCTGTTTTTTTGGAGGCCAATTATTGTGAGAATATGCTAATGGAGGGAAGCTATCCTTTTGTTTTAAAAAAACGAATAAGCAGTGATACCGGCCATTTGTCCAACTCGCAGGCACTCGGACTTTTTACAAAGCACCGCGGGGCGCAGTTGAGTCACCTGATCTTGTCTCATTTATCTAAGAATAATAATAACCCGGAACTGGTGGATCAGTTGTTCCGCAGTCAGGCAGGATCAACAAATATTGTTGTTGCTTCCCGCTTCAATGAAACAGCCCTTTATTGTATTGAAGAAAATAATGTTGTTGGTCCGAACGGCAAGGTTGCTTTCCCACCTTCGCAATTGCAGCTTTCTCTTTTTTAAAAGGTTTGAGTCTGCTGTTTAGGTAATCGTTTCAATTATTAATTAAAGTATGCTGGTATAGTTGAGAAGTATATCTTCCCGGAGTATAAAGATTTTTTTTCCATCCATCTTTATTGCATTTTCAATTGCCAGTTCATTCATAACCCGGAAAAGAGTTTCATATGTAGTGCCTGTATAAGAGGCAAGATCTTGCCTGCTGAGCAATATGCTGATATAACCTTCAGTCGCACAACCAAATTTTTGCCTTAAAAAAAGGAGGGCATTGGAAATTCTACCCTTTACCGTCATGTGGGCCATGTTGCGCATTCTTTTCTCTGACTCTTTTAGTTCTGATGCAAAAAACATCATGAGTTGGTAAAGGAAATCCGGGTTTACCTTTAATGTGCTGTTGAAAAAATCCAGACCAACGTAGCAAACATCGGTGGGTTCCAGGGCAGTACCTGAAACAGGATAAATAATATCTGTGCCCAGGCCCCGGTGCCCAACTATGTCACCATTTTTTGCCAGTCTTAATATTAACTCCTTTTCAGATCCCCATTTCTTATGCACTTTTACAAGTCCGGTATTTATAAAATACATACCGGTCATGTTTTCTCCTTCTTTAAACAATAGTTCCCCTTTTTTAAAATGAAAACATCTGCGACTATTATGTATTGCCGGCAGCCAGTCTTTTAGGCATTGCCTGCATAGATCGCAACTCTCCAAATCGCAGGTTTTCTTGCTTTGTTTCATAGTCTGTCCCTAATCAAATTTGATTAGGAATGCCAGTTATTGTTCCAGGATTGTTGCATTCATTGTTATTTATTAATCCGAGGTTGCTCTTTACCTATTTAGTTTTTGAAAAGAAATAAGACCCTTTAACTATATAATTTCAATAAGTCACATTTAACAAAAGTATTATATGTCTGCAATTCCTATACGCAGCCAAATATTTCATTCCTAAGCATTAACGTATTTCCTGTTTGACCTTATTTGTTTGTAAAGCTCGTTCCACATGTAGAATCATTGAATTACAATAAAACTATAGCTGCATTCGCCTGTAATTCATTCTTTAAGATGCACAAATTTTTTGGATTTGCTTTAAAGGGTAAAGAAATAATTTTTTCGGGGAGTTACGAAATTAAATACGTATTTATAATAATAATATATAAAATATATTCTTCATTTTGACGGATATTATATAAAAAACCTTAGTTTTATAATACATATGACGGTTTGAATACAATTACGACGTCATCTTGGATAAATTATATTACATAGATTTTATTTTAATACGATTGTTTGCTGCTATTATTCACAAGTAATAAATTCTTTATTATGAAGATAGTGGTAATTGGTAACGGAATGGTTGGTTATAAGTTTTGTGAAAAACTGGTAGCCAAAAATATTTCCGGACAATTCAATATTGTTGTTTTTGGCGAAGAAACACGGCCCGCTTACGACCGGGTTCACCTAAGTGAATACTTTGCCGGGAAATCTGCCGACGATCTTGTCCATGGCACCTGCAGTCTGGTACGTCAATAATAATATCACACTTCATCTTGGCGATCCGGTTCAGCATATTGATCGCCTCAATAAAAAGGTTCATTCACATCTAGGCATTGCAGAATCCTACGATTACCTGGTACTCGCTACCGGTTCTTCAGCATTTGTTCCTCCTATTCCGGGTGTAGAAAAAGAAGGAGTATTTATTTACCGGACCATTGAAGACCTGGAACTGATGACGGCTTGGGCAAAAAAAGCAAAGAAAGGTGCCGTAATTGGTGGTGGTTTATTAGGTCTTGAAGCCGCCAAAGCAATGATCGATCTGGGTATAAGTGATACCCAGGTTATTGAATTTGCTCCTCGCCTGATGCCCCGACAAATTGATGATGCCGGCTCTAAATTGCTTGCAATCAAAACTGGAAGAACTTGGGCCTTACTATTCACACTTCAAAAAACACTTCAGCTATAACTGGCGAGGAAAGTATTAAAGGAATGACATTTTCTGATGATACTTCTATTGATGTGGATATGCTGGTGATCTCTGCAGGCATCAAACCAAGAGATGAACTGGCAAAAGCATGCGGACTGGAAACAGGCACCAGAGGTGGTATTGTAGTAAATGAAAAATTGCAAACATCCGATCCTTCACATTTTTGCCATTGGTGAATGTGCTTTGTATAAGGAATGATCTATGGCCTGGTAGCTCCCGGTTATGAAATGGCAGAAGTGGTAGTCGATAATTTGACTGGTGGTGGAAAATCATTTAACGGGTTTGATATGAGCACCAAATTAAAATTGATCGGTGTTGATGTAGCCAGTTTTGGTGATCCGTTTATAAATACCGGTGATGATATAAAAACGATTGTCTTTGAAGATACCATGAAAGGTATTTACAAACGGATCAATATAAGTGCAGATGGAAAACATTTGCTGGGTGGAATATTGGTAGGCGATGCAGAACAATATAATATGCTGTTGCAAACCTGTAAAAATAAAATGGTATTACCTCCCAATCCTGAAGATCTGATACTGGGTGCAAGAGGTGGCAATGAAGCTGATGGAGGCGCCGGTGTATTAAGCCTTCCGGATGATGCACTGATCTGCAGTTGTGAAAGTGTAAGCAAAGCCGCCATTTGTAATGCAGTCAATGAAGATAATTGTGAAAGCGGTTGATGCAATAAAAAAATGTACAAAAGCAGGTACTGGTTGCGGTGGTTGTGTGCCCATGGTCAAAGACCTGATGGTGCATACCATGAAAGCACAGGGAAAATATGTTCGCAATGTTCTGTGTGAACATTTTAATCATAGCCGCCAGGAATTATTTGATCTGGTAAAAATTCATGAACTAAAATCCTACGATGAAGTGCTGGATAAATTAGGAACAGGTCATGGTTGTGAAATATGCAAACCTGCTGTATCATCTATTCTGGCCAGCTTATGGAATGAAATGATTCTGAAAAAAGGAAATGCTACAGCGCAGGATAGTAATGATCGTTTTCTGGCCAACATACAAAAAGGAGGTACCTATTCTGTAGTGCCGCGTATACCCGGTGGAGAAATCACTCCTGATAAATTAATTGTGATCGGCCAGGTAGCGAAAAAATATAATCTCTATACAAAGATCACCGGTGGTCAGCGTATCGATATGTTTGGTGCACATCTAAATGATCTGCCTGATATATGGGCTCAATTGATTGAAGCAGGTTTTGAAAGTGGTCATGCATATGGTAAAGCATTACGAACAGTGAAAAGTTGTGTGGGTAGTACCTGGTGCCGGTTTGGATTGCATGATAGCGTAAGTTATGCCATCCGGATTGAAGAACGCTACAGTGGAATAAGAGCGCCGCATAAAATTAAATCGGCTGTATCCGGTTGCATCCGTGAATGTGCAGAAGCACAAAGCAAAGACTTTGGTATCATCGCCACGGAAAAAGGATGGAATCTTTATGTATGTGGTAATGGTGGCAGCAAACCACAACATGCATTATTGCTGGCTACCGATCTTGATGATGAAACCTGTATAAAATATATTGATCGTTTCCTGATGTTTTATATAAAAACAGCTGATCCATTGACCAGAACTGCCACCTGGCTCAATAAAATGGAAGGCGGTATTAATTACCTGCGGAATGTAGTGATCAATGACAGTCTGGGAATGGCTGCAGCAATGGGAAAACGAAATGCAATTATTGGTAGATAGCTATGAATGTGAATGGAAAGCAGCGATTGAAAATCCTGAGATCCGCAAACGATTCAGTCATTTTGTAAATGCGCCCGGAAGAAAAAGATCCTTCTGTACAAGTTTGATCCGATGCGTGAGCAGAAGAAAGCGAAAGAATGGAAATAGAATTGAATTCGCCATTAAAATTTGAATTGCCATACTTGTCAAAATAGAGTCCGTACTCTATGAAATTATACTTCACGATTGTTTGCCAGTTTCTGGCATAGCCTCCAATATAATTAAACGATTGCCTGCTGTATAATTAAATGTACAGCAGTTATCATGCATATTGTTAAACTGATCAAAATGAATAATGATCATAATATTTAAAAATGCACTAACTATGACTTCGAAGAAAAAATAATTACCTGGTTCTTAGCCTGCCATATTGATGATATGCCGGCTAATGGTGGTGTATGTGTAAAATATAAAGAAGAGCAGATCGCTTTGTTTCATTTTACCCGGTTGAATGAATGGTATGCAACGCAAAATGAATGTCCTCACCGTAAGCAAATGGCATTGAGCCGCGGTATGATCGGTTCACAGGGTGATGAACCAAAAGTCGCCTGCCCTTTTCATAAAAAAACATTTTCGTTAAAAACAGGCGAATGCCTGAGTGGTGATGAATGTGCTATCAAAACCTACGAGGTGAAAGTGGAAGATGGTAAAGTGTTTATCGGTATGCAGAAGATGATCAAATAAAATAGTTATGTCATAACAACGATAAGAATAAAAAACCCCGGTTCGAAATGGAAGCTCGGCCGGGGCGATGATTCCAAATTGACTAACAACTTAAAACCAAATCAAAATTATGAAGAAAAAAACGTAAGAATGTTTAATTATCTCATTTTAACCTCGGGTATTATGCTGCATAAATTTTGGTCTTCAATGCCCAACTGACTTATCGGTGCCAGGTAAGAACCACGTACCGAATACCGGAATGGTTTGGGGACATTGAGGCCTAAAGCCAATGATCGCGGCTTTCTTTACTTCGCAACGAAGCAGGCTTACATTTAATTATAAAGCCAACCGGATTGCATTTTCAAACTTCTGTGCAGGATGTAAGAGTATGGGGGCAGGATGCTTCGACCATTAGTCAATGCAGATGGAAATAAATTAGGTTTCATGAAGCCTGGGCTGAAATTATCCTGGCTAATAAAAAAGATTCTTCATTTAGAAAACCATCTGTAGATTATTTTGCCATTAAAGCTAGGCCGGCAGGAATTACTTGTATGATGACAGCCGCTTGTTAGGAAATCTGGATTGGTTGCAACAGGCACGACGACATGATGCGGTTGTTTTTAAACTTCAGCATAAGGGCTGGCAATTAGATGCTGGGTTTGCATTCAATCAAAACACAGATGCATTTAATTATAATGGTACTTTTTATACTCCAGCCAATACACCGGCTAGTAGTAAAAGATAGCAAAGGATACCTGGTGCCAACACCAGCCGGTCTGGTGCCTTTGATGAACGGATCGGGATTAAGCAGCAAGAGCGGAAATCCATCTTTCGTCAATCGTTCCTTCTACCAACGGAATGAACCAGTCTTATAAATCCTTACAGTTCTTATATGCTGCTAAAACATTTAAGAATACAAAAGTTACCGGATTGTTCCTGGCGGATCAGTTTGGAAAATATGTTCTTGATTCCGTTCAAACATCCAATGTAAGTGAACCGGGATTATGTGTATGGCCGCAGATTTAACCAGGAAGGAACAAATAGCCAGGATTACAACGGGTATTCTTGTTAATAGTCCATTGAATAAAAAAAAGTCACTGGTTATAAGCGGCTGGATTTTATTACCAGGCAGGAAAAGATAAGGATGGAGTTGATTTAAGCGCATATACATCCACCCTGGCGCTGGCACTTTCAAAAAATAAATTTACATATACTGCTGGCTGGGATTATGTGTCAGGTAATGATGCTATTTCTCCTTCCGGGAAAAACAATCGTTTTGATCCTTTATATGGTACTCCGCATAAGTTTTGGGGATATATGGATTATTTCTATGTAGGTACGGGTTCTCCCGCTGGTGGTTTGAGCGATCCGTATATTCAAAATAAAGTATGGCAGCAGTAATAAACGATTTACTGCAGGTTTGGATTATCATTATTTCTGCCTGGCAAAAGATCAGAAGGATGGTAACGGCAATGCGATAAATAAATATCTGGGCAGTGAATTTGATCTTATAACTAATTATTCGCTTAACAAATTTGCCTCACTTGAATGGGGCTTTAGTCTGATGGCTGCGACTAAAAGTATGGAGTATGCAAAAGGCATTACGCCTGGCACCGCTAATCTAACAGGAACCTGGAGTTACCTGATGATCAACATAAAACCAGAATTTTTATTTAAATCAAATTAAACGGGGCACAAAAATTAATCATTTTAAAAATTGGAAATATGACATCAATAAACAACCAACCGCTGGAAAAATTGAAAATCTTTAGTCTGAACAGTATCCAGATGAAAACATTTCATATTACCTGGATGATGTTCTTTATATGTTTTTTTGGATGGTTTGGCCTGGCTCCTTTAATGCCTTCTATTCGTGAAGATCTGCATCTTACAAAAAATCAAATTGGTAATCTGATTATTATTTCTGTTTCAACAACGATAATTGCCCGGTTGATTATAGGCCGCTTATGCGATACATGGGGTCCACGAAAAACAGCAGTCCGCCTTTTGTTGATAGGATCACTTCCCGTTTTGCTGGTGGGCCTTGCCAAGGATTATACCAGCTTTCTTATTTTTCGCGGAGCTATTGGTATTATAGGTGCTTCCTTTGTTATTACACAATTTCATACATCCATGATGTTTGCATCAAAAATAAAAGGTACTGCCAATGCAGTTGCAGGTGGTTGGGGTAACCTTGGTGGTGGTGTTACCAATATGGTGATGCCATTAATATTTGCTGCTATTGTTGGATTTGGATTTACAAAAGGCGAAGCCTGGAGATATGCAATGATTGTTCCCGGTATAATGATGTTGTTTGTTGCCTGGCTTTACCATAAATACACGAAGGATACTCCGGCAGGTAATTTTAATGAAATTGAGCGGGTACAAAAAACAAAAACAAAAACAGACTGGTCCATACTTAAAGATTGGCGAATTTGGGCATTAACAATGGCCTATGCCATGTGCTTTGGAATGGAAATCACTTTTGATAATGTAGCTGCCCTTCATTTTGTAGATAATTTCGAATTGACGCAGGCATCAGCAGGATTCTGGGCTGGTATTTTTGGATTCATGAACATCTTCGCCCGTGCATTGGGTGGAATTGTATCGGATAAAGTGGGCAAATAAATTTGGCATGCGGGGCAAAGGATTGCTGCTTGCAGGTGTGTTGTTATTGGAAGGAATCGGCCTGATCATTTTTGCCCAAGCAGGTTCATTGGGCATGGCTATTGTTTCTATGTTAGGCTTTGCTTTATTCCTTAAAATGGCCAATGGTGCCACCTATGGAATTGTTCCTTTTATCAATGAAAAAAATGTAGGATTGATCAGTGGTATTGTTGGTGCCGGTGGTAATGTGGGCGGTATGTTGTTTGGCTTCTTATTCAAAAGCAGCAGCATTACTTATGTTGAAGCATTTGGTTATATCGGTATGATTGTTATCGGTGTTTCAGTGATCATATTAATAACAAGATTTACAAATCCGGAAGAAAGGACGGAAGCTGCGGCACTTCAGCCTACAGCTTAAGGTTTCAAAAAATAGTTACGGCACCAGACATATATATCTGGTGCTGAAAATTAAGAATGAATAAAAAACGAATTCATATAAAACAACCTGTTGTTATTGTGGTGTGGGCTGTGGCATTGTGGTGCATAAAGATAAGCTGGGCAGGATACATGGTGGAAGGTGATAAAGATCATCCGGTGAATAAAGGCATGCTATGCAGCAAGGGAATGAACCTGCATTATACCGTGAAGGATACAAGCGACCGGCTGCTTGTATCCTGAAATGCGGTATAACCGAAACCAGCCCAGGCAAAGAGTTTCATGGGATATGGCATTGGAAAGAACGGCAGCTGTATTTAAAACACTGATTGAAAAATATGGTCCTGATTCTGTTGCCTTTTATGCTTCCGGTCAATGCCTTACTGAAGAATATTATGTGGTCAATAAACTGATCAAAGGATTTATTGGCAGTAATAATATTGATACCAATTCCAGGCTATGCATGAGCAGTGCGGTGGTTGGATATAAAATGAGTCTGGGTGAAGACAGTGTACCGGTCAGTTATGATGATATTGAATTAGCGATGTGATTTTTGTTGCCGGTGCCAATCCTGCCTGGTGTCATCCTATTTTATGGAGAAGGGTAGAAGCAGCAAGAGAAAAAAATCCGGATCTTAAAATAATTGTCAGTGATCCGCGCAAAACACAAACCTGTTCCATCGCCGATGTTCATCTGCAACTTAAACCCGGGAACTGATATTACTTTGCATCATGCCATTGGCAGGTGTTTGATTGAAGATGGTAATATAGATATTGATTTTATCACTGATCATACAGAAGGGTTTGAAAAATACCGTGATAAACGTTTTTGAAAGAACAATAGCAGAAGCTGCCGCTATATGTGGTGTAACGGAAGATGATATTCGCCTGGCTGCTTCCTATATTGGCAATGCCAAAGGATTTATTACCATGTGGACGATGGGACTAAACCAAAGTGTGATCGGTGTCAATAAAAATCTATCACTTATCAACCTTAATCTAATTACAGGCCATATCGGTAAACCGGGCTCCGGACCTTTTTCATTAACCGGTCAGCCAAATGCAATGGGTGGAAGAGAAGTAGGTGGTCTTTCAAATTTATTACCGGCTCATCGTGATCTTATCGAATGAAGCGCATCGGAATGAAGTAGAAAAATTCTGGCAGATACCGTTAGGAACAATTGCTCCCAAACCCGGGTTAACGGCTACTGAAATGTTTGAAGCATTGAATGATGGCAAACTAAAAGCCATCTGGATATTATGCACCAATCCACTGATCAGTTTGCCCGATGTGCGGATAGCAGAAGAAGGTTTGAAGAAAGCAAAATTTGTGGTGGTACAGGATGTAAGCAATAAGCTGGAAACATTGAAAGTATGCAGATGTTGTATTGCCTGCTGCTGCCTGGACAGAAAAAGAAGGCACGATGACCAATGCCGGTCGATATATTTCTCATCTTATCTAAAATAACTAGATGCACCTGGTGAAGCATTGCCCGATGCAGAAATCATTTGCCGTTTTGCACAAAAGATGGGTTATCACTGGATTTGATTTTAAAAATGCCGGGGAGATTTATGAAGAGCATGCTGCATTAACAAAAGGTACAACTATTGATATCAGCGATCTGAACTATGCATATATTGAAAGAAAAAAGATCGGTACAATGGCCGTATACAAAAAAAGATGAATGGATATGGAACACCCCGGTTATTTACCGATAAAAAATTTCATACGCCATCTCAAAAAGCAATTATACATTCTTTTGATGATGTAAATGAAAGTGAGCAAGCCAGTGATGAAATTATCCGTTGATCCTTACTACAGGCCGTATCACGCGATCAATGGCATACGATGAGCAAAACGGGGAAAGTAAATAAACTGAAGCAACATATCAGTGAAGCATTTCTTGAAATTCATCCGGAAGATGCAGACAGAAAGGAATATCAATGATGGCGACTTGGTAGAAGTGTTTAATGCGAGGGGTAATGTAAGAGTGAAAGCAAAGATTTCTACTGATATAAAAAAAGGAGTTTGTTTTTTACCCATGCATTGGGGTAAAATATTGAACAGTGATCTGAACCGGGCCAATAATCTTACCAATAATCTAGTTGATCCGAAAAGTAAAGAACCGATTTTAAATTTACTGCGGTTCAGGTAAGTTTGTATAAAAAACCAAAACAAAAAATAATTGTGATTGGCGCCGGTGCAGGTGCTTGTGGTTTTGTAAAAAGTTACCGGTGCTTTGAATACGATGATGAAATAGAAATATTCAGTAAAGAAAATTTTCCTTTTTATAACCGTGTTCTGCTTGCCAGATTATATCAGCGGTGCATTGCCATGGAATAACCTGGTAAAGATGACGGATGAGGAAGAAAAAGATTATAATATAAAATTGCATCGCGGTGTAAGCATTGAAATGATAGACCGGGAAAGAAAAATAGTAACGATAGCAACTGGGTCAGGTTCATCACTATGATATTTTATTAATGGCAACCGGCAGCCGGGCTGCCATGCTGCGGGATATTCCTTCGATGAAAGGAATCTTCACCATGCGTAGCCGGGTGGATGCTGACAATTTTAAAAAACATATTGATCCCGTCAAAAGGGAAAGTAGTTATTGTTGGTGGTGGTTTACTGGGTATTGAACTGGCTGCTTCATTGCGTGAAGTCAAATGTGGAAGTAACCATCGTACAGCGTATTTCCCGGTTGATGGACCGGCAGCTTGATCCGTTGGGCAGCCAGTTATTGCATGAAGAATTGACAGACAAAGGAGTTGATATTTATTACAATGATGAAATAGAACGATTCCTTGGAGATAAAACGGTAACCGGCATCCGCTTAAAAAGTGGTTTGATGATCGATTGCCAGGCTATTGTTATTGCTATTGGTACTGTGCCGAATATTGAAATGGCAAGAGCAAGTGGTATTGAATGTAAACGAGGAGTGGTGGTAGATGAATACTTGCAAACAAATGATCCGAACATCTTTGCCATTGGTGAGATAGCAGAATTCAAAGGATTTTTATATGGTATTACGGCTGCAGCAGAACAACAGGCAGAAATTGTGGCAAGATATCTGAATGGCGATATTTCCAAATATTACAATGGTTCCTTGCTGATGAATATTTTGAAAATGCATGGCACTGATCTTTGTTCACTGGGAGAAGTGGAATGTCCCGGATGATCCTGCCTATGAAGAAGTAGTATTTATTGATAAAGCCAAACGTTATTATAAAAAATGTATCATTCATAACGACCGGCTGATAGGTGCCATATTGATTGGTGATAAAAGTGAGTTCCTGGAATACCGTGACCTGATTGAAAATAAAATGGAGCTAAGTGAAAAACGTTTGCAATTACTGCGCTCCGGGAAAGCCTTCAGAACCAGTGATCGGTAAACTGGTATGCAGTTGTAATAATGTAGGTGAAGGAAATTTGGTCAATAAAATAAAGAAGGATGTAAAGATCATTTGCAACTGTGCCAGTTGACAGGGGCAGGTATGGGCTGCGGTAGTTGCCGGCCGGAAGTAAAAGCAATTTTAGAAAAAGAATTGTCATCACTAAAAAAAGAAAAGGAAGTTTCAGAAATATTTATTTGAAAAACGAAGCATAAAATGTCCATGACCAAATTTTCGTTCACAAACAGGGATGATTATTTTCATGGACATACTATGTGGCAAAAAAAACAATAAAAAATAAACACATGAAACAACGATATACCATAAAGGTTAATTTTCGGGGAGGTATTATTTCTCCCGGAGATCTTTATAATATTTTGGTTGCTGCCTCTAAGGCCGGCGTTTATTTTGTAAGTTTTGGCCTTCGCCAGCAATTGCTGATCGATGTTCCTTCCGAAACGATGAAGGTTTTGACTGAAGAACTAAAAAAGCTGGATATATTTTTTGAATCGGACAAAGATGAGTTCCCAAACATTATTAGTAGTTATGCAGCAGAAGAAGTTTTTATCCGGAATACCTGGTTGAGTGAAGGTGTTTATAAAGATATTTTTGACAATATCGATTACCAGCCCCGGCTGAAAATAAATATTTCTGACAGCAACCAGAGTTTTACTCCCATACTAACGGGCAATATTAATTGGGTAGCCTCCGCTACAGACCAGCATTTCTGGCACCTGTTTGTGCGGTTTCCTAAAACAAATATCATTTGCGAATGGTCTGAATTGGTTTATACCAATGATGTAGCGAGAATGTCAGCGGAAATAGAAAAAATAATTTTACAGAATAAGGAAGAGTTTTATGATAAACCAAATGCGGGTGGTGACAGGCTGTTCAAAAAAATTCCATTGGAAAAATTTATTACAAAGCCAGCAGAGAAACCTGCCGTGTTACCGCCATTTAATCTGCCTTATTATGAAGGACTGAACCGCTACGATAATAAATACTGGCTGGGCTTGTACCGGCGTGATGAATTATTCAGCATTGCTTTGTTAAAAGATCTGTGCCTTTTATGTTTGGATACCAAAGTTGGCCAGTTATGTTCTACATCATGGAAGTCTGTAATGGTAAAAGGTATTGAAGAAAAAGATAAGCTGGCCTGGAACCGCTTGCTGGAAAAGCACCGGGTGAATATGCGGCATGCAGCCAACGAACTTAATTTCCAGGTTGAAGATAATTGCCATGAAGGTTTGCAATTGAAACAGTACCTGGTTAAAGAATTCAGTGATGAAGATACCCGTACGTTCGGTATTTGTATCGGTATTAAAACCCGCAAAAAAAGCGAAGTGTTTAGTAGCATACTGGTACGACGGAAGGCACTTTTGCGTTTTTTAGGCTTTGAACTTTTTTTCCTTTACGATATTCTTTGTGCACACGATTTTAATCCCAATAAGCGAACAGGATTTATTTTTAGCCGGAATATTCCTAAATTTTTACTGGCTGAACAACTGCGGCAGGCCATTGATGCATTTTATATCAGCCGTGCCACAAAGCCATCATCAGTTGGAAAAAAAGGGATAAAAAGGAAAGAAAAAGAAGTGGCGATTGCAAAAAAGTTTATTTACCAGTGTAAACATTGCCTGACCATTTATGACCCGGCTTCGGGAGAACCTGATAATAACATTGAAGCCGGTACTCCTTTTGAAACACTTGCTGCAGATTATATTTGTCCTTTATGTGAAGCGCCGAAAGATGATTTTTTAAAAACGGATAATGTTCAATTGAGGCTACATGCCATTTAATTCTGCATGCGCATTAAAATTCCGGAAATATTTTTTTTGATCTTCTGCCAGTTCGATGGACTTAATAACCAGGTGGTCGAGCATAAATTTCATACTATGTTTTGCCAGGAGCCCATTGCGAAGCATAGTTAAAATTGTTGATAATCCCCGGGCTGAATAAATACCACATAAGGGCTCGGGTTCCTTATCATTGATGTACAGGTAGGCATCAGCTGGCGGTCCTGAATAGTATTGATTATGTAGTTCAGTAAGCAATGATATCTCCATCAGCGGCATATCACAAGCAAGAATAAAAAGGTCTTGCGACGTATGTTGCAGGTGACAACTCAAAACGCCAAGCAAAGGTCCCTTTACATCCAGGGCTTCATTATCTTTAATAAGATCTGTTGCCGCGAACTCCAGGGCATAGTCAGCATATTGATCATTGTTGACTGATATCTTAACCGGGATATCCAGGACTCGCATTTTATCCAATGCCGTTTGTGCCCAGGTATTCGTTTCCTGTTTTAGCATTCCCTTGTCTGTTCCCATCCGGGTGCTTTTGCCGCCACAAAGAATAATACCTGTCATAATTTGTATTTTAAAAATTGTATTGGCTGCTATAAATATTTAGTTCGTCAAATAATTTAAATATTTGTAACAGACCGAGTGATACTATTTGCTATCAGAGATTGTCATGGTGATGTGTTTTAGTATCTGTATGGCCCAGGTTTTTTCCCGGAGCCACAATATCACGAACTTTTTGCTTCAACTCTTTTATTTCAGGAAAGCCGCCATATTCTTTTCTGTCAAAAATCTTTTGATCGTTGATGCGGATATTAAAATCGCCATTTATTTCACTGGGCTCCAGGGTTACTCCTTGCAGATCGTTTTCGAAGGTGGTCAGAAATTCCTGTGCCATATAAGCTGCACGAAGTAACCAATGACATTTGGGACAGTATTCTATAATAATTGAAGGTTTCATTGCCAGTTGGTTTTCATTTAAAAGTCTGCTGATTACACAATCATAAATTTACTTCTTATTCCAGGGATATAATAACAATGAAGTTGTATTTATTTAGCGATGAGTTTAGCAATTTCGTAAATTTAGTTATGCTCGTAGTAAGCCAATTATTCATTTATCCAATAAAGTCGTTGGGAGGTATTTCAGTTAACACCGCAATTGTAACTGATCGTGGTTTACAATACGACAGGCGATATATGCTGGTGAATGAGAAAAACATTTTTCTTACGCAGCGGGAAATTCCGGCAATGGCTTTGCTACGATGTGCAATAGAAGCTGATGATCTGGTGGTATGGCATAAGGATAATGATGCGGATAAACTCCGTATACAATTGATTCCGGAAGTTTATGAAACCAGCACCAATGTAAAAATATGGGATGATCTCTGTAGCGGGCTATATATAGGTGAGTTTGCGGATAAGTGGTTTTCTGATCAATTGAAAATTCAATGCCGGTTAGTATACATGCCTGACAGCACCAGGAGACAGGTAAATCCTGTATATGCTGAGCCGGGCGATATCACCAGTTTTTCTGATGCCTATCCTGTTTTATTAATTGGTCAATCTTCTTTGGATGATTTGAATAGCCGTTTAAATGAACCACTACCCATGAATCGATTCCGTCCCAACATTGTAATGGCAGGTGGGGAACCATTTGACGAGGATACAATGGAGCAATTCGGTATTGGGCAAATTAATTTTTTTGGAGTAAAACTTTGTGATCGCTGTATTGTAACCACCACTAACCAGGAAACAGCAATCAAAGGAAAGGAGCCATTGAAGACACTGGCCACGTATCGAATGAAAAATAATAATGTTTATTTCGGCCAGAATGTTTTATGTGGAGGCGAAGGGGAAATCAGGGTAGGTGATAAAATCGAGATCATAAAAAAAAAGAAACCTTTGATACAATAACATTTTCTGAAAAAGGAAAATAAATATTTATATTTTTTTAGTATACACCTGATGCAGGCACATTAAACCTGTTTTATTTCCCAAAAAAAATCTTTAGTTGTAGCTTTAATTAATCCTGAATCCAATTGACCATTTTTGGAATTTCATTGTGAGCCGGGTAAGAATTTTATATAAAAATTTTTGTCTATGAAAAAGCAACAAGTAACATCCGGTATTTCTGTTGCTGAAGGGAATGGAAATTTCACCAGCCTGCCTGCCCCCGGCACAGCAGAAGAAGCCCTTTTTTTTAAAACAATCCAGGCGCAGTTTAGAGATCAGTTTGAAAATGCATTTCCCGATAAGCTGGCTCCCAAAACAGTCGTCATAGTTCCCTCCCTTACACTTGACCAGGAAATTTTATCTAAGGTAAAAGGAGTAGTGCATTACGAAGAACGATTGTTGTGCATGCTTATGCTTCTGCGTATGCCCCGCACCCATGTTGTGTATGTAACCAGTACTACTATTGATCCTGTTATAGTAGATTATTACCTGCACCTGTTACCGGGTATTACCGGATATCATGCACGCCAGCGGCTCACCTTATTAAGTTGCTATGATGCATCACCCCGTTCACTCACAGAAAAAATATTGGAACGTCCCCGCCTGATAGAACGGATCAGGAAATGTATTATCCATGGACATTCGGCGCATATTGCTGCTTTTAATGTTACATCATATGAAAGAACACTGGCTGTTCGTTTAGGCATTCCCATTTTTGGTTGCGATCCGGACCTGTTGGATCTCGGCAATAAAAGCAATAGCCGAAAAATATTCAGGGAATGCGGGTTGCCACTGGCGCCGGGTTTCGAAGACTTACATACTTTGGATGACATAGTTCATGCGCTCACCAGTTTGAAATTGCAATATCCCGGGATACGAAAAGCAGTTGTAAAAATAAATGATGGATTCTCAGGTGAAGGTAATGGCCTTTTTTCTTACGAAGGAATGGATCTTTCTCATGGCGAGCCATGGATAAAAAATGAATTGAAGAAAAGATTGAAGATGGTCGCAGAAGATCTTAGCTACGAAATGTTCTTGTTCAAGTTTGAACAAATGGGTGGAATAGTAGAAGCCTTTATCGAAGGAGAAAATAAAGAATCGCCGTCTGTTCAATGCCGTATCGATCCGGATGGTACCTGCCATGTTGCCTCCACGCACGACCAGATGCTTGGCGGTGAAAGCGGACAGGTTTTCCTGGGTGCCTGGTTTCCTGCACAATCCGGGTATGCTGTGCCCATAGGTCGTATGGGAGAAAAAGTAGCTGAATCATTAAAGCAAAAAGGAGTATTGGGCCGTTTTTCGGTTGATTTTATTTCAGTAAAAGAAAAGGAAGAATGGCGACATTTTGCAATCGAGATAAACCTGCGGAAGGGAGGCACTACGCATCCATTGCTGATGTTGCAATTCCTCACCAACGGAACCTATGAAACTGAAAAGGGTTTGTATTGCACAGCTAACGGGCAGGTGCGTTATTACTTTTCATCTGATAATTTAAAGAGTGAAAAATATAAAGGACTTACTCCGCACGATCTGATCGATATTGCTATGATGAATGATCTGCATTATGATGGTACGCACCAGGAGGGTGTTATATTTCATTTGATAGGTGCACTTTCACAGTTTGGCAAACTGGGCGTTATTTGTATTGGCAGCTCTGCCGACCGGGCCAAAATGTATCATGACCAGATTATATCTGTTTTGGAAAAAGTGGACAGCCAGTTATAAATAAAAAAGGAAAGAATTCGACAGCTTTCTATTATTCAAATTTTATGGCCTTGAATTTATCCAATTCATGAAAAGAATTTTTTACAGGACCCCATGCCCACTTGATCATTTTTCCTTCGTCATAGTCGAGCCGGTAAAAATTGGCATTCCATAAAGTTCCGCTTACAGGAGGCACATGACCCAGAGGACTGAATATTTCATAAGGGAAAAAAATTTCGGCGCTCCAAGATCGGATGCTGGCATTTGATTTCTTTTTTCCACCCACTATGTTGACCATTTTCTTAATCGCCCTGTTCTTTTCATAATGCCAGGGTATCCACCCATAAGCTTTTCCGTTGATGCTGGGTACCAGCAAAACAAGTTCTTTGTTCAATTGGTTGATCTCATATTCTAAATAAAGGGGGGTGCGGGCATCGGTATGAAAAAATACTTCAAACACATCGGCCAGGTAGAGATCATCAAAATCTTTTGTAAAAGCCGTGGTGATCTTTTCATCCTCACCATTGAAGAGCACATAAATACCGGTAGAAGAATACATTATTTTAAACCGGCTGACATAAGGGTTGTTAGCGGAATCCAATTGGGTCAGCTTATTCCACGATGTGCGATTCCATTCTTCATTATCTCCCTTACCTGTCAGCTCAAAGTCAGCACATGTTTTTACAAGCAGAGGAAGGGTATCAGATAAATGAATGTTTTTATTTTCGGTTCCGGTCCCTTTCGTTATAATCACCATGGTACAGATGAAAAAGAATAGTTTCATATTTAGTCTGAATTTTTTAATATATATCCTTGCCGGTCCAATTATAATTACTACTTACACATCCTGGTTAATATTCAGGAGGTTCTTTTATTTTTTTCCGCCAATTTTTTCTTTACTACATCTGCGGGGTATTTTAATGCAAGTTTCCTGATCTCATAGCTGAACTCCTTATAGGTTTCTTCCCAAAGCCTGGCTTCTTCATCAGTATATTCATAAAACCCCTGTGCATTCGCTACTCCTTTTCCACCTTTTTTTACAATGTCATCAATTAACCCGGGTATGGTCGTACTGTTATTAAGATCTGGAAGCAGGTCTTTCATGACAGTGTGGTAAGCGGGCACACCCGTAAGATCCATCCATCGGAAAACGCCAACAAGTGTCATAAAATAGCCTGCATTATTTCTGCAGGATCTGTCTACGTCTTCAATAGTGGCGTATCCATTTTCTACCAGGTAAAATGCTTCGCGGTACATAGCATACATGAGCCGGTTGGTAATGAATCCGCGGATATCTTTTCGAACCAGAATCGGTTCTTTTCCCCATAGATGAGACAGTTCATATAAATATTCGGCTTTACTCACATCACTCAGATCACCGCATATCACTTCAAGAAATCTTGTGGTGTGCGAAGGCTCCGTCCAGTGCAATCCAAAAAACCGGCTGGGATACCGGGTTTGTTTTTGCAGCAGGCTGATCGGTATAGCGGATGTGTTGCTTGTCAGCAATGCATCGCTGGCGATAACAGCTTCTATTTTATCATACATTCTTTTTTTTATATCTATGTTTTCAAGAGTACATTCAATAACCAGCCTGCAATTTTTTAATTCCTTGAAATCTTCAGTTAATGTAAGTTTTGCCAGGTAGTAGGCGGGCGGGTTATTAATGAGGCCTTCTTCCTGCGATTTCATGAGATGTGATGTAATGCGGTTTTGGGCATGAATCAGATCGTCGGGAATTGGAGCAATAGCCACTACAGGATGTTCTGCCATTAACAAACAGGTGGTGATACTGCAACCCATAAGGCCCAGGCCTACTACCCCCGTATGTATTGTTGTTGGATCAATGGATTGGTTCATATTATTAAATTCAATTTAATCAGGATGGCAAAAGTGAATGGGTAATAGAAATACATACCATAACCCGGATCATTCTAAGATTTTACTTACTATTATTTAACACTAATTGAGACTCCAGGATAATTTTATAATAAGCATGATTATTATCAGTCTCCGATTCTTTTTTATTAAATAATTCCAATAAGGTTTCCGCTGCTTTCTGGCCCTGCAAGTATGGAAACTGCTCTACCGATGCCAGGGGTGGAAAAGCGATATAACTATTCCAGGGTTGATTGGCATAACTTACAAAAGAGATATCCTTATTTATGCGCAATTTTTTCGAACGTACATATTTAATGGCATCCAGAGCTACATAATCATTAAAGGTTACAATAGCAGTTGGTTTTCGTTTAGATGAAAGCAATTCCTGTGTAGCTTCATTAATGCTCGCTGTATGAAGGTCTGTGTTTACAACCAGGGACGGATCAAATTTTAACCGGCTCTTTGTCATGGCCTGTATATATCCTTCTTTTCGTTCCTGGCTTGAATATAATTTTTCAGGTCCGTTGATCATGCCAATTACCCGATGACCTTTCTTAAATAGAAAATTTATAGCCTGCACTGTTCCGGAAACCAAATTGCAGGCAACATAATGAATGTTTGGCATGTTTGGAATGCTGTCAAAAAATACAACAGGTATATTATATCTTTTCAGGCTTTCAAAATGCTCATAGTTAGTTGTATTCTTTGCAATGGAAATCAGGATTCCGTCTACCCGGTGGTTTTTCATTGTCTCAATCAAAAGCTTTTCTTTTTCTTCACTATTATGCGATTGACCCATTAATACCGTATAATTATTTTTATTGGCACAATCTTCTATACCGCTGATAGCAGAGGAAAAAAATGCTTCTGATAGTTCCGGTAATATAACCCCCAGTGTATAGGTTCTGCGTTGTTGAAAAAATATGGCGGTTTGGTTGGGTTCGTAATTTAATTCTTTGGCTAACTTCTGCACCCGTGTTTTTGTTCTCAGCCCGATACTATGATGATTATGCAGTGCCCTTGAAACAGTAGAAATAGAAATATTCAACTGCTTCGCTATTTCTTTCAAGGTAGGCAATGTATTTTTCATCCTGCAACTTATTAAGAATTGAAAGAAGTTTTTTCTAAAACTCACGCAAACGCTTGCATGGTATTTTTAAGGCGGCAAATAAAAATATTCAAATTAGTTAAATTTGCTTTTGCAGCGTAATTGAAAAAATTATGTCATATTTAAGTGACTAACCTGTCCGTTGTTTAATTGTACCCTGTCAAAATGTAATTATTCCGGTTTTTATCTGAATGATTCGACACCATTAAAGACTCTTTGATCATTAAACTAAAATCATGCTTATGTCAAGACTAAAATGCTTATTCATTTTTTTCCTGCTGCTTTTCACAACTTATTTATTTGCCCAGGACCGGACCATTACCGGAAAAGTAACGTCTGCAAAAGATAATGCTGGATTGATGGGCGTTACTATTTCAGTAAAGGGCAGGACAACGGCCACATCAACAACACAGGATGGGTCATTTTCTATACAGGCCCCTGCAGGCAGAACAACTTTGCGAATTACATCCATCGGTTTCGCTACTAAAGAACAGGTGGTAGAAGAAAACCAGAATAATATTGACATTGACCTCAGCGAGGATAACCAGGAATTGGGCGAAGTGGTAGTAACTGCCTTGGGCATTACCCGTAAAACAAAAAGCTTGGTATATGCAACACAATCGGTAAAACCGGCAGACCTTACAGAGGCCCGGGATGCCAACAATGTGATTAATTCATTACAAGGCAAAGTGGCCAATGCGGTTATAACGCAGGGATCTGGCGGACCGGGAAGCGGTGCAAGGATAGTATTACGTGGCAATCGTTCGATACAAGGAAGTAACAACGCATTATTAGTGGTGGATGGTGTGCCGCTCAGCAATACTACCAGTGGAGTACCCTCCAGCGATTTCGGATCAGTACAGGGTTCAGACGGAGCATCCAGTATCAATCCTGATGACATAGAGTCCATGACCATTTTAAGAGGTGCATCCGCTGCTGCATTATATGGAAGCCAGGCGGGTAACGGAGTAATTGTGATTACTACAAAAAAAGGAAAAAATGGAAGGATTGCTGTTACACTTAATAGTGGCTTCGCAATTGAATCCGCTTTTTCCTTACCGAAATTTCAAAACCAATATGGACAGGGAAATGGAGGCACATTGAGTACCAGTTCAGGTGAAAGCTGGGGAGCCAAAATGACCGGGCAACAAATAACAAATTACCTGGGCCAGCCTAGTACTTATTCCCCTCAACCCGACAATGTGAAAGACTTTTTCAGAAATGGAAAAAGTTTTAATAATTCCATTGGGTTAACGGGCGGTACGGATAAAATGCAGACCTATTTTTCATATACTAATAATAAAATTGAGGGCATCATCCAGAAAAATGATCTGATGAGGCACACCGTAAACCTGAGAATATCAAACCAAATCGGCAGCCGGTTTTCTACTGATGCGAAAGTGACATATTTAAGCCAGGATATAGAAAACAGGCCCCGCACCGGAGAAGAAAATGCTCCCGTAATTGATATCTATCAGCTATCAAGGAATATTTCAACCGGTGAAGCGAAAAATTTTGAAGCCCTGAATAATATCGGTATTCCTACGCCAACTACGTTTCCTTCAACTCTCGGATCTATTTATCAAAATCCTTATTGGGTTATCAATCGTACTTCCATTAACGAAACGAGAGACCGCGTAGTCGGGTTTTTGACAGCTAAATATAAGATCACCGACTGGCTTTCACTCTCCGGAAAGGCTAACCTGGACCGAACCTTTGACCGGGGTGATAACGAAGTATCACAGGGTACTGTTCTCTGGGCTGCTTCTGGTGGTAATTATTCAAAACAAAATATTACCATTACTGAAAAGTGGTTTGATGCCATGCTGGAGGGTAATAATGACATCACCGGGGACTTAAAAATAAATTATCGTGTAGGAGGTATCTTCCAGGATAGTAAATATGATGCGAATTTTTCTTCAGCGGGAGGATTAAATATTACTAATAAATTCAGTTTGAATTTTGCAAAGAGTCCTTCAGTAAGTTCCGGCTTTACCCAGGTTCAAACACAATCTGTATTTGGCCAGGTGAATCTTTCATTAAAAGATGCAGTTTTTCTTGACGCCAGCATCAGGAATGACTGGGATTCCCGCCTGCCTGATCCTCATTCTTTCCTTTATCCTTCAGTTGGCGTATCTGCGGTTGTATCTGATTTGCTTACTTTGCCAACCACTCTTTCATTTTTGAAAGCAAGTGTTAACTATGCCGAAGTTGGAAATGGTGGAAGATTTGGTTTGTTAAATTCCGTTTATACATATAGCCAGGGTGCAGGTAATGGATTTTTGCAAAGGAGCTCCACCTTACCTATTCCGGGTTTAAAGCCTGAAATCGTAAAAAACATTGAATTCGGAATTGAAGCAAGATTTATAGAAAATCGTATTGGCCTTACTGCTACCTATTATAAGAGCAATTCATTTAACCAATTACTCCAGGTGGCTTTACCTGTGGCTACCGGGTTTTCAAGCAAATACATTAATGCTGGTAATATCCAGAATCAAGGATTTGAATTTGTTATTAATGGCACACCAATAAAAGGCAGGGACTTAACCTGGGATGTTACCCTGAATATTGCAATGAATCGCAGCAAGGTGAAAGAATTGAGCGAAGAAATAAAAACATTTTACCTGGGTGGCGGGTTTGGCCGTTCTGCTACACCTGTTGTTAAGGAGGGAGAAGCCTATGGCGATCTTCTTGCATTCAAATGGGCCACTGATGCAAAAGGAAACAGAATTGTTTCAGCGGATGGAAAACCTGTTTTAACCCAGGCACAGGAATATATCGGTAACTTCAATCCAAAAGCAACCATTGGGTTTTCAAACTCTTTCAGTTATAAGCAGTTTTCATTACGTGTGTTAATGGATGGTCGGGCAGGTGGTACTATGGTTTCGGGAACTGAATTAAACCTGGCGTTTAGCGGTATACCTGAAGCAACAGAAAAATACAGAGAAGGAAACTGGAGCCTGGGAGGTGTAAATGCTGGCGGTCAGCCGGTAACAACAGCCATCAGCGCCCAGGATTTCTGGCAAATTGCTTCTGGAAAGCGATATGGTGCAGGCGAATTTTTTGCTTATGATGCTACTAGTTTCAGGGTTAGGGAATTATCTTTTGGATATGAAATTCCGGTAAAAGGAATTGAATTTGTAAAAGCGGCCAGGCTTTCCGTTGTTGCACGTAATTTATTCTGGTTATACAGGGGAAGTTCACGCATGGATATTCCAGGTATTGGTACCCGTAAAATGTGGTTTGACCCTGACATGAGTTTAGGTAACGGAAATTACCAGGGGGTTGAATATGGTACCTTACCTTCAACAAGAAGCTACGGTCTTAATTTACAGGTAACTTTTTAAAAAACTTTAATGCGGAAATTATGAAACGAATAAATTTTTTCAAACAAATATGTTTTCCACTCTTGTGTATTGGCTTTTTGCAGATTTCCTGCACTAAGAAATATGCAGAGATCAATACGGACAGAAATACTATTGCCACAATAGGTGCTGCGGAGTTGCCCTTTCTTTTTGCCAGGGCTCAAAAAGAAGCCACACCAAGTATATGGAATTACCAGATAGCACAAAACCTTTTTGCTGATCAGTATGCACAATATATTGCCAATACGGCTACATACTTCCCATCTGATCGCCTGGTGATCCGGATGGATTGGGTAGGTGCTGCATTTAACCCGATCTATACGGATGTAGTGCCACAGCTTCAATCAATTTTTGAGGCAGCAGACCCTTCGTCAGCGGAATATGCTCTTGCAAATGTATTGTGGGTAGTTGCTTTTCATAAGGTAACAGACTATTGGGGACCCATTCCTTATTTTAGTGCAGGAGTGCCTGGTAATACGGTCCCTTATGATCCGCAGGATAAGATCTATGACGATTTTTTCAAAAGGCTCACCGCTGCTGTAAATGTCTTAAAAGGAAAAACTTCGGAGAAGCCATTTGGAGATTTTGACCTTATGTATGCCGGTGATGTAAACAAGTGGATTAAGTTTGCTAACACCATGCGTCTCAGGCTGGCTTTGCGGATATCAAAAGTAGATCCGACAAGAGCTAAAACAGAAGCTGAAGCAGCATATGCGTCCGGCGTTTTAACTACGAGCCCCGATGATGATGCATATATAAAAAGAAGTGAAACAGGGCAGGATTATAATGGATTGTCCGTAATGTCCGATTGGAATGAGTTCAGAATGAGTGCATCAATGGAATCAGTATTAAAGGGATATTCTGATCCGCGAATGCCTGTATATTTTTTACCGGCTGAAAAAACCGGAACCTTTGAAGGGCACAGAAACGGGCTTACTTCAACCCAGCAAACACAGGATATCAATAAGGCGGATGCTAATTCACATGTAGGACCCAGGTGGACAAATGCTGATATTTATGCAGGTGGTATTAAAGGACACCTGGCCACTCCCCAAAACGTAATGTCAACTGCTGAAGCTTATTTCCTCCGGGCGGAAGGAGCATTATTGACATGGAATATGGGTGGCACAGCTAAAGATCTGTATGAAGCAGGAATCACCAACTCCATGAAACAATGGGGTATCACTAATCCCACTACCATAACCAATTATATAAACAGTACCAGTACTCCGATAGCTCCCGGTGACTTTTTAAATTCACCCCCAATGACCAATATACCGGTTAAGTTTGACGCTGGAAATGTGGCTATTCAAAGAGAGCAAATTGCTTTACAAAAATGGCTGGCTATGTTCCCTGACGGACATGAAGCCTGGGCTGATTACCGCAGAAGCCGGGCCTTAAAACTTTACCCTGTTGCCAATTCGGATAACCCCGATATAACTAATACAACTACACAATGGATTCGAAGGATTCCTTTCCTGGCATCTGAAGTAGCCAATAATAAGGAGGCCGTGGAAAAAGCAGTGCAGTTATTGGGTGGACCAGATAAAGTAACAACACCTCTTTGGTGGGATAAAAATTAAATTTTTACCTTTTAACAAAAGATTCCATCGAAGTATCATTAATTCGGTGGAATTTTTTTTTGCTAATCATATAAACTCTGCCGGGAAAGTATTTCTGATTGATAACGAAGCAGCCGCATCGCTTAGCTTTTATCGACAGAAATTGTAAACGGGTTCAGACCGGCGAGGAAGAGGAATAAATAAATTTTTTTAAATCTCTACATTTACAACAATTAATTTCCTGCAGACATGTTTAAGTTTTCAACCGGTATCTTATTATTGTTCACTTTTATTTTATTTTCCTGCAAAAAACAAGGGACTAAATTATTTGAAAGCCTGGATGAATCTTCTACCGGAATAAATTTTCAGAATACATTCTTTGACGACGGGCCTTTAAACGTGGCCAATTATATTTATTTCTATAACGGAGGGGGGGTGGCCATCGGCGATATTAACAATGATGGGTTGCAGGATGTGTTATTTACTGGCAATATGGTAAGAAACCGTCTCTATTTAAATAAGGGAAATTTTAAATTTGAAGATATCACACCGGGGAGCGGAGTAGCCGAAAAGCAAGGATGGTGTACGGGTGCTACGATGGTGGATATAAATAAAGATGGGAACCTTGATATTTATATTTGCCGTAGTGCCGATGTAAATCCACTGCGAAGAAAAAATCTGCTTTTTATTAATAACGGGGATCTTACTTTTTCAGAAAAGGCTGAAGAGTACGGCCTGGCTGATAACGGTTATTCCACACAGTCCACTTTTTTTGATTTTGATAAGGATGGCGACCTTGATTGTTTTGTAATCAATCACTCCACACAAAAATATACCGCTGGTGTTCAGGACAATCCTGCCTTGCGCAAAGAGTTTAACCCGGAATCTGCAAGCAAACTGTATCGTAATGACGGCGGACGTTTTACAGATATCAGTCAACAGGCCGGTATCACGTCCAATGTTCTCACATTCGGATTGAGTGTTGCTGTATCCGACATGAATAATGATGGGTGGCCCGATGTATTTGTTTCAAATGATTTTAATGAACCCGACTACTTGTTTTTCAACAACGGGGACGGCACATTTACAGAGCAGCTTTCAAAAAGTATAGATGAAACTTCCTTGTTTTCGATGGGCTCCGATGCTGCCGATTATAATAACGATGGGTTAGTGGACCTGCTGACACTAGACATGCTGGCTGATAATAATAAAACACAAAAGATGCATAGTGGTGCAGAGAACTTTGATAAATTTCAATTTCTCTTTAACCAGGGATTTTATTACCAGTATAGTCGCAACATGCTTCAGAAAAATAATGGGGATGGCACTTTCAGCGAAGTAGGCCAGCTGTCTGGCGTTTCAAATACAGACTGGAGTTGGGCAGCGCTTTTTGCCGACTATGATAATGATGGACATAAAGACTTGTTTGTTTCAAATGGCTATGTAAAGGATTACACTGAGATGGACTTTTTAAAATATTCAGTTGATCGTATCATCCGTTCCATGCATAACGATTCGGTGGATCCCATTCCTGAGTATATACGAAAAATGCCAACGATTGAAATTCCCAATTTTATTTTTAAAAACAATGGCGACGAAACATTTACAAAAAAAACGGAGGAATGGGGTATCAATAAACCGGGAGTTTCGGCAGGCGCTGCCTATGCCGATTTTGATAATGACGGAGACCTGGACCTGGTGATTAATAATTGCAATAATTATGCAAGTCTTTATAAAAATAACAGTGAGCAGCTTGTAAAAAATAATTTTCTGAGAGTTAAACTACAGGGAAGTTCGGAAAATGAGCGGGGTATTGGAGCTAAGGTGACTCTTTATAGTAAGGGCCATAAATATTACCAGGAACAAATGCCGGTAAGAGGGTTTCAATCATCAGTTGATCCTGTATTAAATTTCGGCATCGGACTAGCAGTTGATCTTGATTCGGTAGTTGTTATCTGGCCCGATGATAAAAAACAAACACTCAAAGATGTAAAAGCTAATCAAACCCTTTTAGTTAATGCAGGAGATGCTAAAGAAATGTGGGTTTATGATTCCATAACTACCAAAGAAAAATTTCTTACTGTTCAAAAGGACATGGGTTTTTCTCATACTGAAAATCAATTCAGCGATTTTACTGTACAACCCTTATTATTAAATTATTTGTCGAGGCAGGGGCCTTGTATGGCGAAAGCTGATATTAATAAGGATGGAAGGGAAGATATTTTTATCGGGGGTGCTAAGGGGCAAGCTGCGCAGTTATTTCTCCAGGCTACGAATGGAACATTTACGGCTGCTTCACAACCTGCATTCGCAAAGGATGCAACATCTGAAGATGTGGCTGCAGAATTTTTTGATGCTGATAATGACGGTGACATGGATTTGTATGTAGGCAGTGGAGGTTTTGAGTTTAACGAAAAAGATGAATTATTGCAGGACAGGCTTTACCTGAATAATGGTAGTGGACAATTTATTAAAAAAGAAAATGGGTTGCCGGGATTACTTTCCAGTACAGGTTGTGTGAAAGCGGGAGATATAGATGGTGATGGTGATTTAGATTTATTTGTGGGCGGGAGGGTAGTGCCTGGTAAATATCCTGTTACACCTGATAGTTATTTACTAATGAATGATGGTAAAGGAAGTTTTACTGAAGCAGCTGCTTCTTTTGCACCCGGTCTAAAAAACATCGGAATGGTAACGGATGCTGTTTGGATGGATTTAAATAAGGATGGCAAAAAAGATTTGATCGTGGTGGGTGAATGGATGCCGGTAAAGGTTTTCATAAATAATAGTAATGTCCTCACAGATGCAAGCAATCAGTATATTAAATTTCCTTCGAACGGATGGTGGAATAAAATTCTTGCTGATGATTTTGACGGTGATGGTGATATGGACCTGGTAATTGGAAATATAGGCTTGAATACACAATTTAAATCTAATGAAAGCGAGCCATTGCAACTTTATTACAAAGACTTTGATAGTAATGGTTCCCTCGATCCCGTCTTCACTTATTTTATCAATGGCGTTTCATACCCGGCTAATTCGAGGGATGATTTAACTGATCAATTACCGGGGCTCAAAAAGAAATTCCTGGAATATCATCAATACGCCAATGCAACAATAAAAGACGTGTTTACACCCGAGGAATTGAAAGATGTCAATATCCTCCAGGTAACCGAACAAGCAACGCTTTATCTGCAGAATGACGGAGAAAAGGGATTTACAAAAAAGACCTTGCCCATACAATCTCAATATGCACCGGTTTATGCAATCGCATCTATTGATGCCAATAAAGATGGAATAAAAGATCTATTGCTAGCCGGTAATAATTCATGGACAAGAATAAAGTATGGACGTTATTCAGCCAACCACGGGATTTTGTTATTGGGTGATGGGAAAGGAAATTTTAATTATATATCTCAAATGCAAAGCGGATTAAATGTGAGAGGAGATGTACGGAGTATACTGGCTGTTAGTACAGGCAAAGCAACGAATATTTTATTTGGATTAAATAATGCTCCTGTTATCAGCTACCGTCTCAACTAAATAGATTGAAAGAAAAAATCAATAAAAATTCATGGGCAAGCAAACCTGGTAGGCTAATCGGGAAGAGGGAGATACTCTTTTGCTCAACTATAATAAATTTAACACATTCATCTTTCTGCATTCGCATTAGCGCCTCATCAGCTTTTTAGCATTTTCACTATAAATTTTTTTCAGCGTTTTATCACTCAGGGCAAGACCATACAGCGGCCAGTGGTAACTAAAAAGTTCGTGTTTGTAAAAATGTTCATCAGCGGATTCAAGAATACGGAATGTAGTTAAATACATTTCTTTTTCATAATCCAAATTGCTGCCGTCAGCATCAACTCCATAAAGAAGCCGGTCCTGGTATTTTTCCATAAAGCTGCGGGTATATCGGGGTACGGGAGAAAATTCTCCAAAACGGGCAGCCAGGTCAGCATATAGGTTAGGATATTTATCCAATAATCTTCCCAGTTTGCTCAAATCAGAACAGCAGTTGGCAAGATGGCAGGCTATGAATATGGTTTTTGGATTATCACGAACAGCATTCTCAAGCGTCATAAGCAACTGGTCGTGATTCAGAATTCCTTTTTTGGAAAGATCTATTTTCCATTTAGCTGCGTTCATCAATCCATCGTTTGTGGAATCAGCGGGTAAATACATCCATTCATCTTCGGCTACATGAACATTGACCGGCATTTTAAGTTCTGCACATTTCTCAAACAGGCGTTTCATTCCCGGATCATCAATATGTAAACCATAACCAGGTACGGGATGGGAATAAAATTCTCCAAGTCCTTTATCACCTAATTCCCCAACACCTTTCGCTCCTTTTTTGTGGCATCTCTCCAATTCTTCAATTGCATGTTGCTCCCATCCGGGTTTATCATAACCGGTATAATCAAATCCACACCAGATATCAAACCTGTTTTTATACCGGGCATATTTATCAACCAAAGAATCGAAACGGGCACCGGTAGAATAAGAAAGAATGATTTTTTTTTCGATTCCCGTTTCATTCATCAGGTTGACCAGTTTATCTATATCCGTTTTTTCGTTGTCATGTGCATGCACATCAATAGCGGCATACTTTGCTTTTTTTATTTCTGACACCGGGTTTTTATAAATTGAAACGGGACGGTAATTGCTTAATTTCAAATCGGTGACATCCTGGCCATATGAAAAGGTATAAAATATCAGCATAAAGCAGGTAAACACCGGGTTACGTTTATAAATATTCATTCTATAAAAATTATATTTTGAAGTTAATGATTTTACGTGCCATTTTGATCAACCGTTTGCATTCAAAAAAGATAAATAAAACGATCGTTTATCAATTATAAATTTTAAATTTCCAGATGATAAAAAAATCCCAACTTTCAGTGTTCTGAAGTTGGATAACTGAGATGCAGTCATTCAATTTTTCACCCCGATTATAAAAAAATAAAATCATGCAAACACAACGCAGATCTGTCTTAAAAAAACTATTTGCTTCATTGGTAGCTGTAACCGGAATTGGTGCAGCCGCAAAGGCGAATAAGACCCAGGTTGCCGAAAAAGAAGTATTCAATGTGGTTAATGACCAGGAAGTGCCCTTATTCTCCGGTTCTACAAAATACGGTGGCCTTGTTTTTATAGCTGGTAAAGGAGCTCATGTGGCACCATTCGAGATCAAAGCTCACACAGAAATTGTTCTTAAAGAATTGGAAAAGGAATTAATTAAAGCAGGTTCCTCCATGGAAAAGGTTTTAAAAGTAACGGTATATCTCAATGATATAGCTGACTACAAAGCTATGAATGAAGTATACAAGGGACGATTTGGAAAAAATCCACCTGTTCGCAGCTACCATTGCTGTTGCAAAGGGAGGAGTTCCTGGTGATTCACTGGTAGAAATGGATTGCATTGCCGGTTTATAAACCAATTTTTTAATATCTGATAAGATTTAAAATCCAATTCTTTAATACTTATATTAATAATTATGAAACGAAGAGACATTATAAAAGGGTTATCCATTCTTCCGTTTGCCGGTGGTGCGCTGGGAACATTGGTTCCATTTGAATCGAAAGCTTTGCCCCCCGGGCCGAAAAGAGATCTGTTTAAAGAATTGGGGGTGCGGACTTTTATAAATGCTGCCGGCACTTATACGTTTATGACGGGTTCTTTAATGCAGGAAGAAGTGGTGGAAGCCATTCAGAGTACTTCAAAAAATTTCTGCCTGCTTGATGAATTGCAGGATAAAGTTGGTGAGAAGATCGCACAATTAACCAAAGCTGAATCCGCTGTTGTAACAGCCGGTTGTTTTTCCGCAATGACACTGGGTCTTGCAGGTGTGCTCACAGGATCCGATCCAAAAAAAGTGGAACAATTGCCGCACCTGGATGGAACAGGAATGAGATCGGAAGTCATTATTCAAAAGGGACATAATGTAGGGTATTCACAGGCACTTACTAATACGGGTTGCAAGCTTGTTTTTGTAGAATCTATCGCGGATGTAGAAAAAGCGATCAACGAAAAAACGGCCCTGCTGTGGTTTTTGAATATCCAGTCGGACAAAGGATCCATCACTCATGAAGAATGGGTTGCCCTTGGCAAAAAGCATAATATTCCTACTATGATTGATATCGCTGCTGATGTGCCGCCGGTAAGCAATCTCTGGAAATTTAATGAAATGGGTTTTGACCTGGTTTGCATTTCGGGTGGTAAAGCCATACGTGGTCCGCAAAGTGCGGGAATATTAATGGGTAAAAAAGATTTGATTGCGGCAGCCAGGTTATCGATGCCTCCCCGCGGCTCTACTATTGGCCGTGGAATGAAAGTAAATAAAGAAGAAGTGGTAGGCATGTACGTAGCCCTTGATCACTATCTCAAATATGATCATGAAAAAGAGTGGAAGGAATGGGAAAAACGCATTGCCACTATTCAGGATGGAATAAAGAATTTGAATGGCATTAACACGGAAGTAAAAGTGCCGGTCCTGGGAAATGTGACACCAACATTACATGTTACCTGGGATATTAATAAAGTAAAAATCACCACCAAAGAATTACAGGAAAGATTACGAAACGGAAACCCTTCTATTGAAGTAGTAGGTAACGAAGAAGCGCATATCAGCATTACCAGTTGGGTAATGAAAAGCGGTGAAGATAAAATAGTAGCTAAAAGGTTAAAGGAAGAACTTTCTGCTGCTGCTGTTTAGAATACATGCAATTCATTCATTAGCTTTTATCTTTAAACCCTTCGTCCGCGATAAATAATTATTAGCTGGTTTAGAATAATTCTGAAAATTATGAGAAACTTAAGACTGTTTGCCATTTTATCAGTAAGTAGTCTGTCTGTTTTTATTTTTTTAGAATTGATTGCCTGCAATCTTTCCAAAAAAACGGATGAAGAATGGAATGCGCCTGCTGAGGCTTACAAAATGAAAAACCCTCTTCCTGATAATTCGTTGACTCAAAAAAACGGGAAAGTACTTTACAATTTATATTGCGGGAACTGCCATGGTGAAATTGGTTTCGGTGACGGACCTGCAAGGGGTGCATTGGGAAAGAAACCTGCAAATTTTCATGATGAAAAATTTAAGAAACAAAATGACGGGGATATATTCTGGAAGATAAGTAATGGCAGAAAGGATATGCCGGCATTCGAAAAAGTATTAGCAGAAGAACAGCGATGGCAACTCGTTTCTTACATCAGAAATATTCCTGACAAACCTGAATTAAAACCTCCTGTTGCACTACGCCCCGATATTAAGGTGGAGCATTTTATGACTATTGAATCCAAAGCTGTGCGAATCCTGCAAAATTCAAAAACAGGCAATCTTTGGTACACAACTTTTAACGGAAATGTATTTCAAATAAAGAATGTAAATGGCGGCCAACCGGTATCTGAAAAAATGTTTACTGCATTGGATCATGGGATTACCGTACTGCAGGGGGCTGCGTTTTTGAACAACACTCTTTTCTTATGCGGGAATGTTTATTCGGATAATAAAAAAAGCACCAGGGGACGAATGGTCCGTTTTAGTCTGGATTCATCCAGGCAACAACAAATGTCTGTTGTATTTAATACGGTGGAATATGGTGCAAACAAAACTATTTATGATCATGGATGGAATGCCATGGTGATCAGCCCGGACAGCAAATATGTTTATGTCAATAGCGGCGCCCGAACCGATCATGGAGAGATACAGGATAACGGTGGAGCTTATCCGAAAGCACGGGACAATGCTTTGACATCAAAAATATTCAGGTTCCCTGTCAATTCGGAGGATCTGTTATTGCCTGATGATGAAGTAAAATTAAAGGCAGATGGTTACCTCTATGCACAAGGGATACGTAATGCCTATGACATTTGTTTTGATCCGGATGGGAAACTATTCGGGGTATCCAATTCAGCAGATTATGATTATCCCGAAGATATGTTTTGGATAAGACAGGATCATCACTATGGGTTTCCCTGGATAATGGGAGGCGTTGAAAATCCAATGCAATACAAAGGCTGGAAGCCCAATCCTGACACAGATCCGTTTATCAATAGATCTTCACATTCCTGGGAAACAAAATATTATTACGATGATCCGGAATTTCCTGCCAGACCGGCAGGAATAAAATTTTCACCCGGTGTTCAGAATCTTGGCCCCGATGCAAATGAATACCGCGGGCATTCAGGGAAAATTCAGGACGGTGACCAGACAGGCGTAACAGTAAGCACTTTTACAGCTCATAGTTGCCCATTGGGATTATTTTTCGATACAAAAAAGATATTATCCAAAGATTTTAAAGGTGATGGTTTTGTGATCCGTTACACATTAGGAGAAAGATCTTCATTAATGAAACCTTTTACAAACCAGGGGGCTGATCTGCTTCATCTTCATCTGTTGTATGATAATGTAACAGATAATTATGTTGTTAAAACTGTCCGGCTCGCAGAAGGCTTTAAAGACCCAGTAGATGCGGTGATGGTCGGGAATAATGTTTATATTATTGAATATGGGGGCAGGGAAGGGAATATCTGGAAAATAATTTTGCCGACTGATACAAAACCTGGTATAAAAACAAGGGATAAATCATGAGAAGTTACCTACGGCTAAATCGGATGCGACAACCCATTTCCGTTAAATGGAAACAATATAATGGTCTGATGCCGGCTCACAGTTTTTTATCGGATGCTGAACTGGCCCAGGTCATAAACTATATCAGGCAGAACTTCAATAATAATTCAAGTGCAGTTACACCCGGGGAAATTTAAAAAAAAAAGATTAAAATCGGTCACTAAAAAATAATATGCATTTCAAAAAAAATACAACTATGAAAAAATGGATAATAATAATCCTGGCAGCATTTATCCTGCACCCGGATGATAGTAAAGCTCAAAATAAAGTAGATGCAGAATCAAGATTAAAATCGCTGGGAATAACATTAATAACACCTACAGCACCAGTGGCTAATTATGTAAAGGCCGTTCGGGTTGGTAATATGCTTTATCTCTCCGGGCATGGTCCCGATAAACCAGGAGGAGGCATGGTTACCGGAAAGGTAGGCAGCGATATTACAATAGAACAGGGAAAAGAAGCGGCAAGGTTAACCGGTATTTCACTTCTGTCAACAATAAAAATGCAGATTGGCGATCTCAATAAAGTAAAACGAATTGTAAAAGTTCTGGGTATGGTGAATGCCGCCCCCACGTTTGAACAACATCCACAGGTCATCAATGGTTTCTCCGATCTGATGGTGGAAGTTTTTGGAGAAAATGGCAAACATGCCCGTTCGGCAGTGGGTATGGGTTCCCTGCCAATGAATATTGCGGTAGAAATTGAAATGATCGTGGAATTAAAGAAATGATTTTCCTAAGCCGTATTGTAAAACTGAAAATAAAATCGAGAAATTAAATAAACACCCACATCTCATCAGACTGATTAACTAAAAAATATACAATGAAAAAAATATGCTGTTTACTGTTTTCTGTTTTTTGCTTTTCCATTTTTTCTGAAGCCCAATCCATTGATATAATAATAAAGGGGGGGCATGTTATCGACGCTAAAAACAACCTGGATGGAGTAATGGATATTGCTGTTACTGAAGGAAAGATTGTGCAGGTTGCTAAAAACATTGATGCAACAAAGGCTAAGCAGGTTGTAGATGCAAAGGGAATGTATGTTACACCGGGTATCATTGATATTCACGCCCATGTTTTTTTTGGAACCGAACCTGATCATTATCTCAGCAACGGATTAACAGCAGTCGTTCCGGATGGCTTTACATTCAGGGTTGGTGTTACAACCGTGGCCGATGCCGGTGGTGCCGGATGGAAATCTTTTCCCGAGTTTAAAAAGAACATTATTGATAATTCACAAACCCGGGTGCTTTCCTTTTTGAACATTGTGGGAGAAGGTATGCGCGGTGGCGCTTACGAGCAAAATATCAACGACATGGATTCAAAGATGGCGGTTCTTGCAGCAAAACAGTACAAGGATTATGTCGTTGGTTTTAAAGTAGCGCATTTCAACGGCCCCGAATGGACACCAGTTGATCGGGCAGCAGAGGCGGGAAAGCTAGCCGACCTGCCGGTGATGGTTGACTTTGGTGGCAATACTCCACCGCTTTCTATTGAAGAACTTTTTATGAAACATCTCCGCCCCGGAGATATTTATACGCATACGTATACGCTCCTGGATGGCAATGTTAGGGAAACCGTGGTGGATGAAGCAAGCGGGAAAGTAAAACCATTTATCTGGGATGCAAAAAAAAGAGGGATCGTTTTTGATGTGGGATATGGTGGTGCCAGTTTTAATTTTTCCCAGGCGATCCCTTCCATTAAGGCTGGGTTTTTTCCAACCACGATCAGTACTGATCTTCATATCGGGAGCATGAATACGTCGATGAAAGACCAATTAAGTGTGATGTCAAAATTTTTACTGATGGGCATGGACCTGAAAGAGGTAATTAAAGCAAGCACATGGACACCTGCCCAGGTAATCAAACGGGAAGAGTTGGGTCATCTTTCTGTTGGCGCCATTGCCGATATAGCCATACTGAATTTGCGCCAGGGCAATTTTGGTTTTTATGATAAGACAGGTTATAAAATAACTGGCAAGCAAAAGTTTGAGTGTGAAATGACAATCAAAGGGGGTAAGATTGTTTATGACCTGAATGGAATAGCCAATCCGGTTGTTTTCATTCCGAAGAAATAAAAGATGGTGGAATGGTTTCGTTATACAGAACCATACCACCTGTTAGCAAACCAATTTTCTATTATAATTACAATTTCTGATTTATGAAACGGAGAAGCGTAATTAAAGGGTTAACCATGCTGCCATTAGCAGGAAGTCTGTTCCCTTTTCAATCAGCAATGGCAAATCCACCCAATGGAATTTTACCTGGAGGTTCAGCAGTACCTCTTCCTCCAAATGGAATTCCGATTGAACCAAACATCTTCCGATCTATTGGTGTAGAACCCATTATTAACTGCCGGGGTACTTTCACAATTATTGGCGGCTCCATAGAACGGCCTGAGGTGCGTGAAGCAATGGAAGCATCCTCCAAAGATTTTATTCAATACGATGAATTAGCCGATGGCATCGGTAAACGCCTTGCAGAACTTACAGGTGCAGAATGGGGAATGGTATCTGCCGGATGTGCCGCCGGCATGAAGCATGTAACGGCCGCCTGCGTTACAGGTGGTAATCCTGAGAAGCTTATTCGTATTCCTGATCTTTCCGGTTTTGAAAAAACAGAAGTCGTTATCCCAAGATCTTCCCGAAACACATATGATCATGCTATCCGTAATATCGGTGTAAAGATTATTACAATTGATACGCTTGATGAATTAGAAAATGCGCTGAGTTCACGAACAGCCATGATTTATTTGATGGCCTTCAGTGAAGCAGAAACAGATCAGGCAATTTCTTTAGAAAAAGTTGCGGGCCTTGCTAAACCACGAAATATTCCTATCCTGGTTGATGCGGCTGCTGAAATACTAACCATTCCAAATATTCACCTGCAACGGGGAGCTACTGTTGTAGTTTATAGTGGAGGGAAAGCAATCTGTGGTCCTCAATGTGCAGGCCTTGTTTTAGGTAAGAAAGATATACTTATGTCGGCATGGCAGGCCAGTTCACCACATCATGGGCCCGGCCGGGATAATAAAGTTGGCCGCGAAGAAATGATGGGCATGCTGGCCGCGGTGGAAGCCTGGGGTAAGCGGGATCATGCTGCCGAATGGAAAACCTGGTTATCATGGCTGGAAAATATTTCAAAGCGGGTTTCAAAAATTGATGGAGTAACCACTTCTGTATTTGAACCCACAGATCTTTCTAATCATTCACCGGTACTGAATATTATGTGGGATCCCTCCAAACTACATATCACCGGAGAAGAAGTAGCCGAAGAATTTGGGTAAAAATAAACCCAGGATTGCTGTAGGCAGTGCAGATAAGGATGGAACTGCATCTATCAACATTACAACGGGACAAATGCAACCAGGTAATGATAAGGTTGTTGCCGACCGAATTTATAATTTGCTTTCACAGAAAAGAAATCCGCGAACAACAACAATGGCAGCTCCTGCCACAAACATAAATGGCCGTTGGGATGTGGATATAGATTTTTTCAGCAGTAAAAGCCAGCATAGTTTATTTCTTGAACAGGAAGGCAACTGGTTACAGGGTGTTCATAAAGGAGATTTTTCTTCAAGGGAATTGAGCGGCACTATGGAGGGAAACCTGGTAAAGCTCCGGAGCGTTGATCGCCAAATTGCAGACTCCATCACGTTTATATTTTCAGGCACCTTAGCCAATGATATTATTACAGGACAGATTCATATGGGTGAATACCGCACTGCTGGTTTCACCGCGAGACGAAGTAAAAAGAAAGGATTGCGTAAACCAATATTAGTTCCCAGCGGTCCGCCCCTGGCAACATAATTAATGATTCTAAACTTACCCGGTGTATGTACATCCCCTCCCGGTAAGGGCGAGTTTAAGATTATTTTTATTGTGAAAGATTGGGTGGGTCGCTTAACAGAATTGACTTTACAGAACCTGTTTTATGAAAATATAATTTCGAAATACGAAATGAAATTTGTCGATATTTTATTTGTTTAAAAACCGCTAATCAAAATATTTTAATGAATAAGCCAAAGCAATTTATTTTCAGATGTTTCCCGGGTATATTATCTATTTTATTTTTCGTTGCTTCACATGCCCAGCAGATAGATATTTTATTAAAGGGAGGACATGTTATTGATCCAAAAAATAAAATAGATGCGGTAATGGATGTGGCCATTTCCGGAAATAAAATAGCGCAGGTTGCAGCGAATATTCCAATCAATAATGCAAAATTAGTAATCGATGTAAAAGGATTATATGTTGCACCCGGGCTTATAGATATGCATGTACATGCTTTTAACGGTAATGAACCGGATGCCTATATCGCCAATGGCTTTACCAGTCTGTCACCGGATGGATTTACGTTCAGGGCTGGAGTAACCACCGTTGTTGATGCAGGCTCCTCCGGATGGAAAAATTTCAGGTTATTTAAAAAACAAACTATTGACCGGTCCCAAACCCGGGTGCTTGCTTTATTAAATATTGTTGGCACAGGAATGACAGGCCGTTTCGAAGAACAGGATGTGAATGATATGAACCCCGTGCAGACTGCCCACATGATAAAAAAATTATTCCCGGAAATTATTGTAGGAATAAAAGCGGCTCACTACTGGGGCGATTTTACACAAGTAGATCGGGCAGTAGAAGCAGGTAACCTGGCTAATGTTCCCGTGATGGTTGATTTTGGTGAACACGATCCTCCGCTTTCTATAGAAGATTTATTTATGAAGCATCTTCGTCCCGGTGATATATTCACTCATACTTTTTCCTATGGGCCGGCCAGCAGGGAAACCGTTGTCGATGAAAACGGGAAGGTTAAACCTTTTATTTATACAGCGCAAAAAAGAGGGATCCTCTTCGATGTGGGTCATGGAGGCGGGGCCTTTTCCTGGCGCCAGGCTATTCCTTCCATGCAGCAGGGATTTAAGCCCGATGTAATCAGTACAGACCTGCATACAGAAAGTATGAATTCAGGGATGAAGGATTTAAGCAATGTGATGTCCAAATTTCTCAGCATGGGTATGTCTCTGCAGGATATAATTTTTCGAACTACATGGAATCCCGCCAATGTAATAAAGCGACCAGATCTTGGGAACCTGAGTGTTGGTGCTGAGGCTGATATTGCTGTATTCAGTGTTAGAAAAGGCGACTTCGGCTTTTTAGATATACGTAAAACAAAAATGAAAGGGACACAGAAACTCGAAACGGAATTAACGGTTCGTGCAGGAAAAATTGTGTGGGATCTGAATGGAATAAGTGCACCCATGTGGGATACAGAACTCCTTAAGAAATAAAATAATGGTCTATACATATCTCCGGTTATTATTCTTAAATATCCAGGCATCTGCATTGCCTAAGTTTGCAACTATATTATTGGGTTTATTATTATTTTTTTTGCCCTCAATTAGCCAGACCCAGAAATATGATCTTTTGATAAAAAACGGAACCGTCATTGACCCAAAAAATAAAATCAATTCTTTACTGGATGTAGCTGTTACAAATGGAAAGATTGCAAGTGTTACTAAAAATATACCGGCCTCGCAGGCTACCAGAGTAATTGATGCCACGGGTTTATTGGTTACACCTGGTTTGATCGATATTCACACACACGTTTTTGTTGGAACAAAGCCTGGGCAATTTGCTGATGGTATATACAGTTTATCTCCGGATGATTTTTCTTTTAAGAGTCCGGCGTAACAACCGTAGTAGATGCCGGAACTTCCGGCTGGAAGAATTTTCCCTTATTTAAAGAACAAGTTATTGATAAATCCCAAACCCGCATCCTTGCCTTTCTAAATATTGCCGGTTCGGGTATGAACGGGGAACCCGGTCAGCAGGATATAAATGATATGGATTCAAAATTGACTTCACTTACTGTTAAAAATTATCCGGATATAATTGTGGGAATAAAAATCGGGCATTATGAAAGTAATGAGTGGACTCCTTTTGAAAAAGCATTAGAAGCAGCACAAAAATCGAATACACCTCTTTTTGTAGAATGCCACCTGCCACAATTTTCATTGGAAGATCAATTGAAACGGATGCGGTCCGGAGATATTATTACACATTCTTTTGAACAGGTAGCGGAAAGAATGCCGGTGATTGATGAGCAGGGAAAGATCAGACCCTTTGTGCTGGATGCCCAAAAAAAAGGAATTCTGTTTGATGTGGGCCATGGAGGTGCAGGGTTTTGGTTCAGCCAGGCGATACCTGCTTTTAAGCAGGGACTGGCGCCCAATTCATTTGGATCTGACCTCCATCGCTTCAGCATGAATTCAGGAATGAAAAGTATGCTGAATATCATGTCCAAATATTTAAGCATGGGCATGTCAGTGGAAGATATCATAGTAAGGGCCACATGGAATGCGGCAAAGTCGATTAAGCGTACCGACCTGGGACATCTAAGCGAAGGAGCGGTTGCCGATATTGCCATATTGAGTCTGTTAAATGGGAGTTTTGGTTTTATTGATGCCGGTGGAAACAAGCTGGAAGGCAATCGAAAATTTGAAGCAGAGCTGACCATACGTGCCGGAAAAATTGTTTGGGATCTGAATGGATTAGCAGCGAAGAATTGGAAAAATTAATTTATGGATCTGCTATATACAGTTGGTCATTTTAAAATAATCACATAAATACATCACATAATGAAAACGGTGTACAGCGTACCCCGCAAATTATTTATCGGGTATTTATTTTTGGTTTTGGTTTTTATTCAATGCAAAACAAAAACTGAACTACCTACCGGTGATGCCGGCAACGGAGGACTTTTTCTTCCGGGTGATTTTGAAGCATTGGTAGTGGTTGACAGCATTGGACCGGCCCGTCATTTAGCAGTTAATAGCAATGGAGATATTTATGTCAAATTGAGATATTCCAAAAAAGGAATGGGAGGCAATATTGCCCTTCGGGATTCTAACAATGATGGCAGGGCAGATATTATTAAGAGATTTGGAGATTATGCGGATGAAGGCAGCCTGGCCAACGCCATGCGTATTCATAATGATTACTTGTATTTTGGTTCCGAACTTGTGTTGTACAGAAATAAATTAACACCTGGTCAATTAATTCCGGAGAGCAAGATGGAAGTGGTATTAACCGATGATCATGAACATGGAAGTCACTGGCATATTACCAAACCCATTTCATTTGATAACAAAGGAAACATGTATGTGCCGTTCGGCGCCCCTTCCAATGCATGCCAGGATATTCAAAATACACCGGCAGGTGTTCCTGGATTACCAGGTATGGATCCCTGCCCTGATCTGGAGCATCATGGGGGCATATGGGTATTTGATGCCAATAAAACCGGGCTAACGCAAAGAGATGGAAAAAAATTTGCAACTGGTATCCGCAGTGTTGTTGCCATGGACTGGAATCCGGTCGATGGAAATTTATACGCAGCCATGCATGGCAGGGATGATCTCCATTTGTTATGGCCAGAGAAATTTTCGCCGTGGCAAAGCGCTGTACTCCCTTCAGAAGAATTTCAAAGAGTAAAGCAGGGAGATGATTTTGGATGGCCTTATTGTTATTATGATCAGATGCAAAAGAAAAAAGTTCTGGCACCTGAATATGGAGGCGATGGGAAAATAACTGGAAGATGCAGTGAATTTCAAAACCCGGTGATGGGCTTCCCGGGACATTGGGCGCCAAATGATTTATTGTTTTACCAGGGAGATCAATTTCCGGCCCGCTATAAAAACGGTGCCTTTATAGCATTCCATGGTTCTACTAACCGTGGCCCTTACCCGCAATCCGGATATTTTGTCTGTTTTGTTCCATTTAAGAATGGTGAGCCAACAGGCGACTGGGAAATATTTGCAGATGGTTTTGCGGGATCCGATACGATAATCAATGTAAGTGATGCTGTTGCCCGGCCCATGGGCCTGGCTGTTGGGCCTGATGGATCTTTATATGTCAGTGAATCAAGAAAAGGCAAAATATGGAGGATCATGTATAAAGGCGAAAAGGATAAATTTGGTTCAGCGCAGCTTGCTGGTATGGAAAACAGGAAAGGTCTTTCTCATATCAAAACACCGGATATAATTAATGATAACCTGGATAAAAGTAAATCTGTATCGGGGGCAAAAGTTTATGATATTTATTGCCGTTCCTGTCATCAACAGGATGGTAAAGGAGATGGGCTCCGGTTTCCACCATTAGATAATTCGGAATGGGTAAAGGGAGATAAAAAAAGACTGATCAATATTTTGTTAAACGGCTTGGAAGGTACCATTGAAGTAAAAGGCAAACCTTTTAATAGTTTAATGCCTTCACAAAAATTTTTATCAGATGAAGCGATTGCAGGTGTGCTGACTTACATCAGGGGAAATTTTGATAATAAAGCGGGTGCTGTTCATGCAGATGAAGTAAAAAAAATTAGAGAAGCCGGAAAAAATAATAAATGATTTAAATATTAATAAAACAATAAATCGATGCTCAAAAAAATGACGCTGCTGCCTATTTTGATTTTAGTCATGGTACTATCTTGTAATGAATCTAAAAATTCTTCCATGGATAAGGAACTTTTTAAAGCTTCTGTTTTTACAGCACCCAATACCTTTACTTCAGGAGCCGAAGGACCTGCTGTGGATAAAGAAGGAATATTATATGCTGTTAATTTTTCTCGGGAAGGAACCATAGGCAGGGTAACACCGGAAGGAGAAAGTTCCCTATTTGTAGGGTTGCCGGATGGCAGCATCGGGAATGGTATACGTTTCGGTTCGGCCGGTGATATGTTCATTGCAGATTATACCAACCATAATATTTTAAAAATTGATATGGCTTCAAAACAAGTAAGCGTTTTTGCACATGAACCATTAATGAACCAACCAAATGATCTGGCCATTGACAGCAAAGACCGGATCTATGCAAGTGACCCCAATTGGAAAGAGAGTACAGGCCGCATCTGGCGTATTGACAACAATGCAAAGATTACTCTGCTGGAAGATAGTATGGGAACAACAAACGGAATAGAAGTTAGCCCTGATGAAAAAACACTTTATGTAAATGAGTCCGTGCAAAGAAAAGTGTGGGCCTATGATTTATCGCAGGATGGAGACATAAGCAATAAAAGGCTGCTGATTGAATTTCCTGATTTTGGCATGGATGGCATGCGTTGTGATGCAGAAGGTAATATTTATATCACCCGCCACGGCAAAGGCACAGTTGTAAAATTGTCGTCTGCAGGAAAAATAGTACAGGAAATTACTTTAAGCGGAAAAAACCCCAGCAATATTGCTTTTGGAGGTAAGGAGGGGCGCACAGCATACATTACAGTTCAGGATAAAGGCAATATTGAGACGTTTACTGTGGATGCACCGGGAAGAGAATGGAAGATGATAACTAAAAACTAAACCGAACTTTCAGATAATTCTTCTGTCCAATGAATATCAAAAATAATTTTGCGGGTACAACTTTACATCATTGTAGTATTTAAAAATAAGAAGGATAGCGGTACTTTAAATATACACCTCGCTTGCAATGGCTGTATTAATGGTTAAATATTATTTTGGCGTTCTAACTTTTACAGTAATTTTCAAAAGAAAAATAAAGTTTTCGATTTCGGCGGTTAAAAAGCCCAAAGGGCTTTAACCCGAATAACCATTGGAGAAATCAATAGCCATAAAAATATGAAACGGCCACCAACCTCGCATGGAAAGCCAGGTGAACAACCGATTGCGTGACTTTAACCCTTTATATTTTCTTAAGTTTGAAATAATCGTCATTGAATTTTTTTCAACACTTGCCTTCAACTGAAAAATAATATGCACATGAAAAAAGTAGTAATTATTATCATGTGGTCTTTATGCCTGGTTTCAGTTTCCCGGGGGCAAAAAGATGCGACTGTCAAAGAATTCAACAAGGTGTTTACCACTTATCCCTTCTCTGATCCCAATCCCATTCCCATGGTTGAAAAAATCTATCCCTATTTTCGGTATGATGGTTTTTCAAATACATCCATTCAGAAAGAGTGGAAGGTGATTGAACTTGAAAACGATTATATCCGTGTAATGATACTGCCTGAAGTGGGAGGGAAAATATGGTCGGCAATTGAAAAGCAAACGGGTAAATCTTTTATCTATAATAACCAAACTGTCAAGTTTCGTGATGTGGCTATGCGTGGGCCATGGACAAGCGGTGGCATTGAAGCTAATTATGGCATCATTGGTCATACCCCCAATTGTGCAACACCTGTTGACTATATTACCAGGAAAAATGAAGACGGAAGTGTGAGTTGTATCATTGGCGTATTAGATCTTTTGACAAGAACACCCTGGCGCCTGGAAATAAATTTGCCAAAAGACAAAGCTTATTTAACCACCCGTTCCTTCTGGTATAATGCCATGCCTACGGAACAGGCTTATTACACATGGATGAATACTGGACTTAAGGCAAAAGGAAATTTGGAATTTATTTATCCCGGTACACACTATATTGGCCATGAAGGGGAATACAGTGACTGGCCCATTAACAAACAAAACGGTAAGGACATTTCGTTTTATGAGAACAATAATTTTGGTGGATATAAATCTTATCATGTAGTAGGCAAGTACACTGATTTTTTCGGTGCCTACTGGCACGATGATGATTTTGGCATGGGCAGATATTCTGCCCATGATGATAAAGCTGGCAAGAAGATCTGGATATGGGGTTTATCAGACCAGGGGATGATTTGGGAAAAACTTTTGACAGATACCGATGGTCAGTATGTAGAAGTGCAAAGCGGTCGGTTTTTTAACCAGGCCGATGTGGGGAGCACTTTGACGCCATTTAAACATGCAGGGTTTTTTCCTTATGCATCCGATAGCTGGACGGAGTATTGGTTTCCGGTAAAACAAACCCGGGGCTTTGTAAAAGCTAATCATTATGGTGCTCTTAATATTAAAAGAGAAAATGATTGGCTGAAAGTTTATTTCTCACCGCTTCAAAATATCAGTGATGAATTGAAAGTGATGGAAGGGGATAAGGTGATTTATTCCAAAGAGCTCCGTTTAAAAACCATGGAATCTTTCAGCGATTCGGTGAGGGTGCCAGCAAGCAATAAACCACTGGTTGCTACATTGGGAGGAAATAAATTAATATACAATGGAGATTCTTCTGCCGGCGTGATAGATCGTCCGCTTGATGCGCCGAAGGACTTTGACTGGAATTCAGTTTATGGATTGTATGTACAGGGAAAGGAATACGCAGTTCAACGCTTGTATGTGAAGGCGTGGGAAAAATTTGATTCCTGTTTAAAAAAAGATTCCAATTACCTGCCTGCACTTACTGAGATGGCAGCCCTTATGTTCCGCAAAATGGAATATGCCGTAGCATTGGCTTATGCAAAAAAGGCGCTGAGCATAAATACATATGATGCTGCGGCCAATTATTATTATGGACTTGCTAATATGCAATTGGGTGATAGCACGAATGCAAAGGACGGGTTTGATATAGCATCGCTTAGTATGGAATACCGAAGTGCAGCTTATACAGAGTTGAGCAAAATATATTTTAAAGAGCATGATTATGCAAAGGCGTTGGACTATGCACAAAAGAGTATTGACTTTAATCGGTATAACCTGGATGCTTACCAGCTGATAGCTATTATTTATCGGTTGCAAAAAAACAAAACAAAAGGGGAAGAAGCGCTGGATAAAATATTATCCTTTGATCCTTTAAACCATTTTGTACGATTTGAAAAATATATTTGGTCAAATTCGGAAGAGGCAAAGCAACAATTCCTTTCAGGTATAAGAAATGAGCTACCACATGAAACGTTTATGGAACTGGCCGTTTGGTATCAGCAATCAGGGCTGGATGGTCTTGCTTTCCAGGTACTGAATCTTGCTCCGGAAACTCCTGAAGGACTTTATTGGATGGCGTTTCTAAAACGAAACACCAATGAGGCTGAAACTTATTTACAAAAAGCAGATAAGGCTTCTCCTTTTCTTTCTTTTCCATTCCGCGCAGAAACATCACCGGTTCTGGAATGGGCAATCCAAAAGGATAGTGGATGGAAACCAAAATATTACCTTGGTTTGATCAACTGGCATTTGAATAATTTAAGTAAAGCGAGATCTCTTTTTAAGCAATGTGGAAACCAGCCTGATTTTGCACCCTTCTATGCCGGAAGAGCCAGCCTGGCGGATGGCAATGAAGAAGATCAAAAATTATCCGACCTGAAATATGCTATTCAACTGGATAAACAGCAATGGAGGTATTATAAAAATTTGACGGAGCTTTACAATCAGCAAAATAAATTTGACCTGGCTCTGGCAACGGTTCAGCCCTATTATCGAAATCATCCCGACGATTATATAATGGGTATGTTATACGCAAAAACATTATTACTAAATAAGAAGTATAAAGAATCAGATGCCATTTTATCAAAACTAAATATCATTCCCTTTGAAGGAGCAACAGAAGGCCATGAACTTTATCGCGAAGGAAAATTAATGCAGGCTATCCAGGAAATGCAAAAGAAAAATTATAAGAAAGCATTGCAATTTGTTACTGCTTCCAAATTATGGCCGCAAAATTTAGGAGTTGGAAAACCTTATGATGAAGATATTAATCTGAAACCGGAGGACTGGATGAGTTATCTCATTTATGAAAAAACAGGGAAGATGGACCTGGCTAAGGGCTCATTACAAAAGATAATCCATGGACAGGGTAATTATCCGCAGGCTACCTGCCTGGTTACCGCATGGGCTATGGAAAAACAGGATCAAAAAACTGAAGCCATTCAGTGGCTGGATCAATTGATTCAAAAATCTCCAGGAAATAAAACATTGTTGTGGTGTAAAGCAATGTTTCTGAAACAGCCGGTGGATATTCTCAATGCCAATGAAAAGAATGCGACCGTCCGTGTCCTCGAACAACTCAATGAACTGCATTAATATGAAAAAAATATTTTGTTATTTCTTCCTGCTTTTGTTCCTCAATGGCCAATACGCCAGTGGAATGGATATAAAAGATTTTGAGAAGTATTTTAAGCTTTTACCCCAGCCTCAAAAGATTGAGATATTATCCGGGAAAGGAATTACTTCCAGTTCTCTCCGGTCCATTTTTTTAAATGGAACTTCTCAAAAACCAGTATTATATGGAGTTTTGAAATCATTACCTCTTGCAAATAAGTCCGGACCCGGTGTTCTGACAATGAACACTATCCAATGATCAGCAACTGCCCGGCTCAAGCGAAGGCTATATTCTCGAAATTAAGAATGGCGGGGCAATTATTAATGCAAGAAGCCAGGCAGGATTATTCTATGGATGCCAGACATTGCTACAAATGCTGGAAGATGCCAGTGATCAACAGGTCCTCATTCCGGAATGCCGGATTACTGACTATCCTGATATCCCTTACCGGGCTATACACCTTGATTTAAAACACCACCTTGATGCCGGGTATTACTATTACCAGATGATTGACCGCCTGGCAGCGATAAAAATTAATGCTATTATTGTTGAGTTTGAAGACAAGCTCCGTTACCGGAAAGCTCCTTTAATAGGAGCGGCTCATGCCATATCTATTGAAGAGTTTGCAGCCATAAGCCGGTATGCTGAAGAGCGAAATATAGAGATCAGCCCTCTTGTGCAGGGACTCGGACATGCTTCTTTTATTTTAAAACATGAGCCATATAAAAAACTCAGGGATAATCAAGTTTCCGATTGGTCATTTGACGCAGTTAATCCTGAAACCTATTCGCTTCAATTTTCATTGTATGAAGATGCAATAGCTGCTACGCCATACGGAAAATATCTTCATGTAGGAGGGGATGAAGTGGGGGACCTGGGCATGTCAGAACTGGCGAAGAAATCAGGTTTGAGTGCTATACAACTGCAAATGCAATGGCTTAACAAAGTGAGTGAGTTTGCCAGGGCTCACAATCGTATTCCCATTTTTTGGGATGATATGGTTTTTAAACTTTCGGGTCTTTACCAGACCACCTGGGATCCGGCCGTCCCGGAAGGGGAGGTGAACCGGATATGGAAAGAGAATGCTCATAGATTAGATGAAAATTTTAATCTATTCCCAAAGGAATGCGTGTATATGAGATGGAACTATGATTCACCTGCCATATTGGGTAATAATAAAGCAATCGATTGGTACAGTAACCATAATTTGAAAGTGATGGCAGCAACAGCGGCTCAAACGATGTGGCCAATGTTACCACGGGAAAAATCAAACTTTCAGCCAATAAAAGATTTTTGCAAAATAACTTCTGAAAAGAAACTGAGTGGGATATTATGTACAGCGTGGGATGATTGCTCTCCTCATTTTGAAACCTATTGGAGGGGATTTCATGATTTTGCTTTTTTCAGTTGGAATTATAAAGACCTTAAAGTGGACGATGTTCATTCATTGTTCCGGCACAGGTTTTATGCCCCGGAATTGCAGGACAGTTCGTTTGAGTTTCAAAATTTACTAGAGCAGGCACTTGTGTTTTGGGAAACAGCGTTGCTTGAAAAAGGCCACAGGAATAATTATCCTGAAGAGATTGAATTGATTGATTTACCGGATCATGAAAAAATTGGAAAATGGAGTGAGCTGTATGTGCAAAGGATCAACAAGGCAAAAGACGAAATGTCGCGGTACCGGTTAATTAAAGATAAGATTCAAAAGGCCATGAAAATAGTGCGAAGGAATGAATATTCATTGAACCTGATGAACCTGATCAATGAATTGCAGGTTTATCCTTCCCAACTTTTATTGTTATTGGAGAATTACGATCGGGCTTCACCGGCGTCTGCTAAACAAGTAGTCGGGAAACAAATAAAAAATTATACAGATCACTTCAAAGAGTTAAGAAAAAATTTTGAAGATATATTTTCAAAGACAAGGATATTAAACAATCCTGCTGATTACATGCTCGATCAGAATGTACATAAGCATCTTGCGAATGGTTCGAATAGCAGTGATTGGATGTATGTTTACGAACTCGCCATGAACAAGAAAATAAATATTTGGTTGGCAAATTGAGGCTATAAAAATCAGATGAGGAAATCTTATAATCGAAGGAAATTTATTAGAACCGCTGCCATTGCAAGTATTGGAATGGGGATAGGAAGCCATTTTTATTGTAATCCAAAAAACAAAACAAAGGTTGCAGCCGGCGGCAGGATAGGCATTATAGGATTAGATACTTCTCACAGCATTGCCTTTACAAAAATATTTAATGAGACCCGTACTACTGATGAATTGGGAGGATACCGGGTGGTGGCTGCCTATCCAACAAAAGGAAGTCCCGATATTGAATCGAGCATTAGCCGGCTTGCAGGGTTTACAAAAGAAATGCAAGACCTGGGTGTTCCGCTTGTATCTTCAATTGAAGAATTGATAGATAAAACGGATGTAATTCTCCTGGAAACTAATGATGGCCGGCTTCATTTGGAACAAGCATTACCGGTATTGAAAGCAGGGAAAAAATTATTTATAGATAAACCATTGGCTTCATCACTGGAATCTGTACTCGCTATTTTTGAGGCAGCAAAAAAATATAATACACCAGTTTTTTCTTCATCTTCTTTGAGATATTTTGAAAACATACAGGATATTATTCCGGAAAAAATGGGAAAGATAACAGGAGCGGAAACATTTAGTCCCGCTACTTTAGAAAAAGCACATTCAGATTTATTCTGGTACGGTATACATGGAGTTGAAATGTTGTATACCGTTTTAGGAGCCAATTGCAAAAATGTCAGCCGGATTTTCACAGAAGGAACAGATATTGTTACCGGTCATTGGGACGATAACCGCATAGGATCATTTCGGGGATTGCGTACAGGAAAAATGGATTATGGGGGAATTGTATTTGGTGAAAAAGATATTGTAACCATCAAACCGGGGAAGGATTATGGATACAGAACAATGATGATGAAGACAGTGGAATTTTTTCAAACTGGAAAACCTCCGGTTACACCGGAAGAAACAATTGGAATTTATACGTTCATGGCAGCTGCAGAAGAAAGTTCACGCAACAACGGCATTTTGGTCAGCATAGAAAATACCTTGAAAAAAGCCAGCCAAATAATAAATAATTAACAAAGGAGATTCTTCAATACACGATAAATATTTTTTGGAATCTTAGTCCATTTTCTCTTCATCTTTTTGTATAGAGTTATTCTATTAATAATTAATATTTACAAATGACAAAAAATGCAATTTCCCGAAGAAAGTTTGTATCAACAGGTGCTATTGCAGTTTCGGGACTGGCAACAATCGGACTTCCGGCTTTCAGCGAGTCATTTTTTAAAAATGATATAATCCGGGTTGGAATAATCGGAACCGGTTCAAGGGGTGCAGGACTTGCTAATCTTATAAAGAACATTAGCGGAATGGAAGTCGTAGCCTGTTGCGATATTATACCAGAGCATCTTGAAAATGGGTTGAAGGAAGCATCTAAAGGTGCGAAAGCTTATACAGACTATAGAAAGTTGCTCGAAGATAAAAGTATCCATGCGGTGATCATTGCTACACCTCTTTATTTACATTATTCCATGTCAGTTGATGCTCTCGAAGCCGGCAAACATATTTACCTGGAAAAGGCATTGGCATTTGATATTCCCGAATCCATTGCCCTGGTGAAAAAAGTCAGGAATTCAAAACTTGTTTTCCAGGTGGGTTATCAATACCGGTATTCCCGCATGTATCATAAGGTAAAGGAAGTGATCGATAAAAAATGGTTAGGAAAGATCACACATTTCGAATGCCAGTATAATCGTAATTCTAACTGGCGTTTCCCTGTTGATGATCCTAAGTTAGAGCGGGCCATCAATTGGCGCATGCATCGTGTTTATTGCGGTGGCCCTTTATCCGAATTATGTTCTCACCAGATTGACCAGGTAAACTATTTTTTGAACAGTCATCCCATTAAGGTAACAGGTATTGGCGGTATTGATTATTGGAAAGATGGAAGAGATACCTATGATAATATCCGCACGATATATGAATATCCTGGTGGTGTTAAATCAAGTGTCACTTCCATTCTCTCAAATGCGTTCAATGGCTATTCTATAAGAATTTTGGGCGATGCAGCCACTGTTGAAATACAAAGAGACAAGGCTTTTATTTACGCAGAATCCACTGATAATGCAAAAGGGATTGTGGATGGTGTAACCGGGGCAACGAAAAGTGCAATTACTCAAGGAAAGGGGATGGAGCTGATTTTTGATGAACCAGGTCGTGAACAAAGCGAGCCAACCACTGATTCCTTAATTGATTTTATAGATTGTATTCGCAATAAAAGAAAACCTGTTTCAAATGTAGAAACTGCCAGAGATGCATCCATAGCGGTGCACATAGGTAATGCAGCGGCTGACACGCAAACATTTCAGCTCTGGAAGGAAGAATATTCTTTGGGTTGAATTATGAAAATGTAACACTGGTTTCTAGCCAGTTGTTATCGGATGATGAATTTGTAGAAAAATTTCTTGAATATGACAGGAACAGTAATTTAAGTTTGGCAAGTTAATAATCAGGCGTATCACTTTATTCTTAGATCATTGGATTTAATAATTTTCAATTACCAAATAAAAAATAACGAAGCGACTATGATCTCATTCTTCATTGATACTTATAAACCGGTTTATGCTGAAAGATGAAATAAAGCAATTAGCAAAAGAAATATACAGTCATGTGATTGAAAACAGGAGGCACTTGCATGCTCATCCTGAATTATCATTTTGCGAATATGAAACATCCGCTTTTATAAAAGCCCGGCTCAATGAAATGGGAATTTCATGGAAGGCTATGGCAGAAACAGGAGTGGTTGCAATTATAACAGGTGAGAAATCATCTGATGGCGTAATTGCTTTACGTGCCGATATGGACGCTTTGCCTATAGCAGAGACCAATGATGTTGAGTATGCATCGCAAAACATAGGTGTAATGCATGCTTGCGGGCATGATGTACATACATCCTCTCTGCTGGGAACAGCAAAAATTCTGCAATCCGTTAAAAACAAATTTGGCGGGACTATAAAACTCATCTTTCAGCCTGCCGAAGAAAAGCTTCCCGGCGGCGCCAGTCTTATGATTAAAGAAGGAGTGCTGAAAAACCCAAAACCCAATGCAATCATTGGCCAGCATGCAATGCCTTCGATTGAGAGTGGGAAAATTGGTATTCGCAAAGGAAAACACATGGCATCAATGGATGAAATTTATGTTACTGTACATGGCAGAGGTGGCCACGGCGCTCAGCCACATCAGAATATTGATCCTGTATTGATTACTTCTCATATAATAGTTGCTTTGCAGCAGATCGTAAGCCGCATGGCTGATCCGTCAGTTCCTACTGTTTTATCATTTGGAAAATTAATAGCCAACGGCGCTGTAAATATTATTCCTGATGAAGTTTATATGGAAGGAACTTTCCGGACATTAGATGAAAAATGGAGGATGGAAGCACATAAGCGTATGAAAATAATGGCCGAAACCATTGCTGCCAGCATGGGCGGAAGTTGCGATTTTAATATAATTCGCGGATACCCATTCCTGATAAATGAAGAAAAACTTACCGCCAATGTTCACTCTATAGCCGTAGAATATCTTGGAAAAGAAAATGTGCTGGATACTGATATCTGGATGGCGGCAGAAGACTTTGCTTATTATTCACAAGTGGCGGATTCCTGCTTTTATCTCCTGGGAACAGGGAATAAAGAAAAAGGGATTGCTTCTTCTCTTCATACTCCAACATTCAATATTGACGAAAATGCACTTGTTTTAAGTACAGGACTCATGGCTTACATTGCTGTCAAGCAGTTAGGAAATTAATAAACCTTTGAGGGAAGTGAATAGCCGCCAGGGTATTATTATCGGGATGAATTAATTATTTTGAACTGCTTTTTGTGGCGGTATTTCCCTGAAGATCCTGCTTTTAAAATCGCCAAGCCATGGCCATAATTTTTGCTTGTTCAGATCCACACTAACTACTACGACAGGATTATTTTCCCTGGCTTCCTTCATCACTTTGCCTTCCTGGTCAAAAACAGCTGATATCATATCATAGGTTGAGGATACAACGTAAACCTGGTTTTCAATAGCACGGGCTTTGGTAAGGGTAACGTCGCCACCCCATATAGGAAGAAAAATTATTTCTGCACCCTTTTGTGCCAGGGCCCTGGCGGGTTCGGGGAAAGTTACATCCCAGCAAATCATTAACCCGATCTTTCCAAAATCCGTATCAAAAACAGGGAAAGAATTTCCAGGGGTAATTCCTCCATCAATTTCTTCATGGGGTAAACTTACTTTACGATATTTCCCGGCCAAATTTCCATCCCTGCCGATAAGCACAGCCGTATTGAAAACAGTATCTCCATTTTTTTCTAAGATGCCTGCAACAATATATAAATTATTTTTTCGGGCAATTTTTCCCAGGAATTCTGTTGTTGGACCGGGAACCGTTTCACTTGCAGAAATATAATCATGATCAGTACCCACTAAAGTGATGCCTTCAGGAAGACAAACAATATCCGCTTTTTGATTGGCTGCTTTGGCAATAAGTTCCGAAAATTGATCCAGGTTTTCCTGTGAAGACTTGCTGTTTCGTGGGCGATGATGGATGGTTGCCACCCTGACAACCCGTGGCTTTGGCGGAGTTGTTTTCAGAAATGAAACGCCGCCGAAATTTACCTTCCCGTCTGCGTCCCACCTATAAACCAATTCTATTTTTGCTTTTCTTGCATTATCCGGAACGCGGTATAATTGGTTCATGTAATTCCAGTCTTCCTTTTTTCCTTGCAGTGCGGTAACAGGATATTCGATAAAGTCAATCTTTTTTCCGGATTTGTCCTGCCAGATGATTCGTGAAAGAATGCTGCGGCCGGGATTGTCTACATTAGATGCAATAAAATTTGCCTGGAATAAAAAATATTCCCCGGGATCAACATTCACTATGCTGTACCAATGACCATTTGCATATTCCTTTTTTCCACCTTGTAAAGCCAGGGTTGGTTTTCCTTCGTGAGTAATCAGGCTATCCAAATACCAAACCGGGGCAATTTCTTTACGCTGGCTTTCGAATTTCCATTCGGAAGGAAGGATCTCCTGGCCCTGAGCAGTTATAATACTGCAAAACATTATTAAGCATAATAATGAAGTGGATGATATCAATTTCAGGTTATATGTATGGATTGATTGCAGCATATTTTATATCATTAGAATATTCAGGAACAACTAAAGGTAGTTTAGTTTTTAGTGCAGTTTGCGATAACAAAACATCTTTATCGATTAATGTTTTTGGGTTTAGGTAAATTCAATCTTCGTTTTCAACTTTAGATAAATGAATATAATTTTTCATGGGCAGAAGTAAATTATATATATGTTGGTAATATCTCCAAGCTTTTCTTCAGGCTAAAAATATAATTATTTTCCCCCGTTAAAATAATCAAGGAAAACATTTCTTAACTGTTGTCCCAGAAGTTCCCAATCCTTTCCGGAAGGCACTTTGTTTAAACCAGTTATCCATTCATAGTTAAGTTCGAGAATGAATGCATCGATATCAAATCGATCTGATAAGCCTTCCCCAAAACTTGCAGGATTTCTGAAATCTGCACCTGTTTTACCTTCTGTAAACCAGGTATGTTTATATAATAAGGCTTCAAATAGCTGTACCCGCTTCAAATATCCTTCAAAATTTTTGTTGAGAAAACTCACATGGAGCTGACCATTCCTGTCATTATGAAGATCAATAGCAATATCTGGTTTCTTTCCTTTTACAATCATTTGATTTAACCAATTTTCAAGAAAGTAATTTTCTGGATTATATGCAGGGTCGGCTGGTTTGTCCCATTTCCTGTTTAGGTCCATCCCCTGGGAATTAAACCTGGTCTTGCCGTGTGCAACAGCATCTTTATTAGCCATGGGTAATATATATACACAATATTTTTTTAGATAGAGAGCTGCGTCTTTTTGAAGAAGGCTTCGGATTAGTCCCTGTATTACCCAGTTGCCACCAGTTTCAAAGCCATGCGCCCTGGCTCTTAAGAATACACGAAATGGGGCATTGGGATTTCCAACCCTTATTATTTCAAGTGGTCGTCCTTCTGCCGTTTTCCCAATATAACTTATGCCAACAACTGGATTGTTTTTTATTTCTGCCAGCAGCTTTTGAAGATCACTTATACGATATGGCTCAAGGCTGGCAACAAATAAATTTTCGCCTTCCATGTGAATCTTCAACATAAGAGTATTGTCGCCTAATAATTCAGTTTTTATGGATGTCCAGTTTTTACCATCCCGGGAGATAAAGCAGGGTGTACGATCTGAAATCGGTTCGCTTTTTATTCCGTTCCAGATATTATCAAAATTTTTTAAAATAAAAGTCAAATCCGACCCAGCGGCCGCCTGTACCTGGAAATGCCAATGCTGATTGGCCCTGTTGACTGAAGATCGCTCATGATCATAAATCAGTTCTATGGTAACAACCCCATTTGAGTCAATTTCCCAATTGAACGGAGAAGCATTTTCAAAAGTATTAGCAATAAATTTTAATTTAACCTCCTGCGAAAAAGAGGTTAGTATCGTGCATGAAATAATGGAGAATAAAAAGGCAATGGAATATTTTACTTTTTTCAATGTTACATATTTAAGGAGCGGGAAAAGCATTATTTAAAAATAAAATGGACAGGACACTAACCTGATTTGTCTTTTTGCCAAAGCCAAAGCAAATAATATTGCTTAATGCTGCGAAAATTAATTAATCATTTCCCGGCATTCATAAACATTTGTTCATAATGTGCTGAAGGTTGAAAAATTCCCCCGCTTTCTTCAAAGAAAGATTTGTCGGTAAGATATACTCCCTTCTTTGTTTGCGTCCATCTAGCCCCTGCCTTCGGATGGTAGGTCATCATTTTATCCCAATTTTTATAGTACTGGTGACCATTTGTTTCCTGTAATCCAATTTCCATATTTGGGAATGGGGCCAAACGTGCGGCAACACATTTATTCCAATCTACCAGTATAGGGTTAACGGTTAAATCAGCACAAAAACAAGGAATCTTTTTTTCATAGGCAAGTTGTGCAATTTTCAAAGTCATACTTAATGTTTTGGCAATACCTTTTAATACAATTGCTTTATAGCCTTGTTCAATGCGGCTGGCTGCATCTTCTACAGTATGTGCACTTTCATCAGCCGCAATAGATACACCCATATCACCTACGTACACTTCATTATTTTCTGCAAATGGTTCTTCTATCAGTGCAAACTGATCGAAAGCCCCGATTTTTTTTGCATGATCCAGGAATCGTAATAGCGTATCCTTTGTTTCATATCTTCCATTAGGATCTAAATAATAAGGAATTTTGTTGTTTTTAGTATAGGGAGTTTTATAATGCCCGATGCTTTTATGAACGGCTGACAAAAAAGCCATATCCTTTTCAAGCATTTCTTTTTGAGTACCTGCAGAACCAATCTTGAGCTTCATAATGAAATAACCTTCATCAGCAGCGGCTTTAATTTTTTCAACATTTGTTCCCACGCTGAAGGAAGGGATACTTGCTACCTTATCATGCCGGTATGATAAAGCCGGCTTATAGTCATCAGGGATCATGTCGTCAAACTTATTTATTTTGTTTTCTGCCGCATATAATAACCAGGCCGCATTATCAACACAGACCAATGAATTCAAAGCAAATGTTTTTCTTAATTCAGGGATACCGGTAATTTTCTTACCATAGGCTAATACTTCCGGTAACAGTTCGTCGAGCAATTCCATGGGATTGGTAAAAGAATTTCCTTTCATGATCTGCAATGCCCTTTCACTCAAAGCATACATTAGTGCATTGCCACCACTTTCTGAATGTTCAATAAATACATTTGAATCAGACCAAAGCACACTCTGAGTTCCCAGGCCTGTTTTACTAATACCAGATTCAGATTCAAGCCTGGCTACCGTTTGCCAGAGATCGGTAACAAAACTGCCTTTGAAGTGATAGGGAGTAAGTGGCTCTCTTTCAAAATTTGAATCAACATTTTTGATCCGGATTTTTGAAAAGCGTTTTATAGTATTTGAATTACCTGGAGAAACCATAGCATTTGATGATAATCCCACCATGCCCAAAGCCATTAATTTGCCTGTATAATTAACAAACTTTCTGCGGTTGATCTTATTGTTTCCGTTTTGTTGATTTTTCATATTTTATTAGTATTTCATTCCGGAATATTATTAAGAGTGTACCAGGATTCTGAAGACCAAAGAGATTGCCCGCCGGCACTGCGAAGGTTTTCAGGCAAACGGAAATAAACAACATGTTCTTTTTTTAAACCAGGGATTTCCAAATAAACCTTGCTTCGATCTTTTGATATATTGACCCCTGTAACTTTTAATTTTTCCAAATCCTTTTTTGGTCCGCCATAATCGGCAGTGGGAAGGTACCACCATTGCTGAACGAAAAGATCAGCAGCTTTAATTTCTTCCCCGGTTTTTAATGGCTCCGTAAATTCTATTTCAAAGCCCAGTGGTTTGGCACGAACAGCCAGCATTTCAAATGTTGATTTTCCATTGTATTTCATTCGCTGAAGACCGTACTGTTTTTCTTTCCAGCTCCAGCCACCAACCATACCTATTCCACCAACATACAGTGCGCCATCAGGACCCCAACAGAGACGATTCACACCGGCTTCCAACCCCTGCGAGAAACGAAATACTGCGCCCTGGTATTCACCATTTATTTTTTCCAGGAAATCACGTTTAATACCTCCATGTGTTACGTCGCCATGAAGCATTTGTCCTTTATAGGGTCCATCCTGCATTAATACAGGTTGCGAAGGAGAATTTCCTATTTCATCTTCGGGCAACCAAATGGCAGGGGGAGTGGTTGCTGGTGCAGACAACGGATCCGGAAGTCCCCAGGGCATTCCATGATAATCTCCTTTTTTTACATGTATCAGTTTATTTCCCGGAATCCATTCTCCCTGGTTTTCCGTTACAAATATTTCCTCATCTACGCCAAAGCCAATTCCGTTTGGCGTACGCAAACCATAATTAATCCATTCAAAACTACCATCCATGCTGATCTTAATAGTTTTGCCACGATCCGGTTTTTGTCTTTCACCCGATATGAGCCGCATAGCCAGTGAAAGAGTTGCATAAAAAGTAGACCATCCTTGTACAAGAGACCAAATGAAAATTCATGAAAATCACCGCTAACTCCCCAACTATTACAGACAGCCTGGTACTCATCAATAATTTCATCACCGTCCAGGTCTATTAACTTTGTTAGTTCCTGTTTCTGTAAAACAAATATTTCTCCATTCACTACAGCGATACCTAATGGTTCCGCAAGCCCTGATGCAATGAGCTTTACTGTGATTTTATTGGTATCCCCGGTCTGCACTCCGTCAAGCAGATAAACTCCACCTACAAAATCCCAGGTAGTTACCAATAAACGGCCATCTGGGAGAAATGCTAATCCTCCAACGCGGGGTTGAAAATTTTGCTTACGGATAGTATAAAGATCATAGCTTGGATGAACACCTTCAAGTGCAGTTCCAAACCCAGGTTTTACGTATTTGGCAACGGTTGTTTTTTTACCACCTGGCTCCAAATTATTTTCTACTTTTTCTTTAGCTTTTAAGGAAAGGATATAATCCACCATAGCCTTTGTTTCTGTTTCATTAAGATCAGGATGAGGATTCATTACCGAACTTCCCCATACTCCTGCTCCTCCTTTTTTAACCTTGCTGATCAATTGCTGAACGGTGTTCTTTTCATTTTGATATCGTTGAGCCATCATATGCAAGGAAGGTCCCACCGTATTTTGATCAATTTCGTGACAGGTAAAACAGTCACTCTTTTCCATATAATACCTGCCGCGGTGATCATACTCATCCTGTTGTTCCGGGGGAAATTGTGTTGGTACCGGATTGAAATAATGAACTAAACGACTTGTTTTATTTGACTTCAGTTTAAAGATTGTATCCAGGGACTCCAGGGAAATAGTAATACCCTCTGGCACTCCTGTCGTTGTAAACATTCTTTCCAACGCTGGCTTTCCTTCTTCACTTTTTATAAATTCCGGTCGCTCTTCAATATGAATAGTATCTTTTGAGGCCAGGATCAATAAGAATTTCAGGTAGATCTGGTTATCACGGAAAACGTAACCCTTACTTGCCATCTGAAATGAATCATTCTTTCCACCAACTTCAACAATCCACTTAGCATGCTGAAGGGTATCACCGTAGTAAGCCGTTCCCCAGGAACTGGGTTGCACATTCTTTTTGTCAGTATAGGCGGCACCTTCCATGGTGACGCCTCCTTTCCACACCTTATACAATGAACAATGAGCAAGATCGTAGGCTGCATAACACTCGGCATCCAGTGCCAGGGTAAGCATCCGGGGTTGCCTGTCTAAAACCGAACGGAAAGCCCATGGATCCCGCGGTCTTTGAAATTCAGCAGGTTGATTTTTATTACAGGCAAGTAGAAAGAAAGTTATAATAACAATATATACACTGATATGAAGTTTAATCATTACACTTGTGTTTCTTTATCATGAACATTTTGTATATCATTTTTTGATTGAAATAGGTCAGGCTAAGGCCAGTTGAGATGCTTGTGCAGAAATTTAAATGTTCCTTCGATACGCATGGAATGCCCTCCATTAAAAAATTCTATTTCTGTTTTTTCTCCAAGATTGAACTGATCATAGAAGTATTTCACTTTACCATACTCGGAAGCAACCCATTCATCCGGTTGAACCATGTCGTGATGGCCACGTTCCACCATAAACGGTCTTGGGAAAATAAGATAAGCCATCTCAGCATAACTGAATGTGTTTCCCATATTGAAGTAGGGCATTTCCCATTCTAGGGTATTCATAAAGCTGCGTGGACTATAGGTATCCACCACCTTCCGTGTCCAGTCTCCAAAATCACCGGCGCATATGGAAAGACAGTATCCGTCTAACACAGATGGCACACGCATGGCTGTTTCTCCACCATAGCTCAATCCATAAAAAGCAATTCTTTTGCTGTCTGCAAAAGGAAGGCTGCCAAGCCACTGAATAGTCTGATCGTGTTGTGAAATGATAAAAGAAAATAATGTTTTTTTAATTGTATTTCCTTTCCGGCTGAGCCATCGGTAACGGTCTTCCCCCCTGTAAGGATTTTGAGGAGCATATACAATGAATCCCTGGTCAGCAAGTTTAGCAGCCATATCATTATAATAATTGAAGTTTCCTTCAATAAGTTTTTGGGGTATATCATTGCGTCCATGCTGACATACCACAACAGGACGTTTTTCTCCAGCCTTAATATCTTTTGGTATCAAAAGGATTCCTGAAGCAAAAAGATTTGAATATACATCCAGTACTACTTCATATCCTGTCCATCTTTCTTTATCATAAATTTTACGGGTGCGTGCATTTGGCGCCAGCATTTTCTCGTCAAATTTTCCCATGACCTCTTCATGAAAATACTTGCGGTATTCCTTAGCCTGCTGTATAAAATGATCCGGTGAAAAATAAGGATGATAAGATTTACTACTCCAGGTTCTTACCCCAAATTCAGGCATAACCTTGTAAAGAAAAAATTGATTTCTTTCCTGGTCTGAATTGTGAAGCAGCCATTGAACATGATCTTCTATTTCTTTAACCTGGTTCATTTGTCTTTTCGTTGGATCAAATGAACTGCGTTTGCCTGATGGAATTTCATTAGCAGTTATTAAAGAGGCATTATGCCCAAGAGACCTGGTAAATTTTTCTAACGCTTTTTCTGATCCAAAACTGACTGGCTTGTTTGCCGTACCAGCAATAAGATATCTTGATTGAAAACCCGGCTTTGTCAATTCATCTATACGATTAAATTCTGCCTGTACATCTTTAAATGCCGCTGTCTGCAATTTGCCTTTGTACCCGGAAAAAGTTAAATTTTCAACTTGCGGAAGCTTACCGTCGGCGACTTTCAGTTGATCAACAATTTCAGGTATTAAACTATGTTCAATGACAATGGGACGTGGAGCAATGAGTGTAGTTATTTCTGCATCTCCAAATTCTGTTAAGAGTCCCCATACGTTCCTGTAAATCGGTTCATCCCAAACCCGCTGCCTCGAATTAAAATATCCGCTTACCAAAACAGCATCAATTCTTTTGTCAACAGCGGCAGCATAAAATGCGATTAAGCCGCCCTCACTATAACCAGCCACACCAATCTTTACATCTTTGTCATTTGATTGTTTGAACCAATCTATTGCCGACAATACTTTCTGTACTTCGTATCCGATAATATGTCGCCCCATGTGAAAAGCTTGTCTGTAAATCCATTCACGATATGTTTGCTGCTGTTCCTTTCCGGGAAAAAGAAATTCTCTGCTAATGAGAACAGGGATCAGCACCTGGAATCCATTCTCAGCAAGTTGACGTGCAAATTGTGATTCAACGGGTATTCCGGGTAATAGTCCGACCAATTGTTCCGGTTGCTGATCTGCATCCTGAATAGCTATAATATTAGCGATAGGTTTTGATTTGGGTTGAAGAAGAAGCCCTTCACCGTTAACCCTGTTCAATACGGGCCACCGAACCTGGAAGACCCGGTATTTAGAAGTCTCGGCAATGAGTTCGGAATCATTATCATTAGAAAATTTTTGCATGAACACAGGTGGATTTTTATCTTCTATGCCTGTGTTGTAATTTTTAAATGGCTCAGCCTTATTTTCCAACCCAATACATTTCATAAAACGATTACGATTGGGTTCCACAGATATCTCATACGCCTCCCGCGAACTGAAATCGCGGTTCCATAATTTTATACGACTGACAATTGATTCGTTAATTTTTTCTTCAATGAATTTATGTGCACCATCCAGCATTTTCGCCGACAGATCACCATCTCCAGTAAGTGGTTTTGTCCCCTGCAGATTCTCCGGCATATTTTTATATGGAAAATTTATATCGCTGCTTTTAACACCAGATTGCGCTTCAACTCTGCCCATTGCACAAAATATCATTATACAAATGAGTGAAATTTTATTTTTCATCGTCATTATTTGAATTAACGTGCTTTATTAATGGACTTGGTAAGCAAAGAATAATATATCCATATTCTTTGATTAATTATTTGTCAGTGTAAAAGAAAATCTTCAGAAGCCTCTTCAATTAATTTATTCCCAAAAGAATCCATCGCTTCTATTATCACTCTATAAAACCCAAATGTCTGCCCGGGAATTTTTTTACTGAATACATTATCTCCCTCCACCTTATCACCTCCCAACCCGTCATCTTTCAATTCAATTTCGAATGTTTTTGCAGGATCATCCTTAGAAATGAGCGTAGTTTTCACCGATTGAATTTTTGAACCATCATGTATACTGACCTGGATAATATTATCACCAGGAATTTTTACCCACTTTATTTTCGGGGCCGTCTTATCCTTTCCTTTTACATCTATTTTAATTACCCCTTGTTTTATGATATGATAAGGATATTCAGGGAGCCAGTATTCTGCAAATAATTCAATAGATTGATTTTCGGGACAAGCTGAAGATATTAAAGGAATAGAGTATTTGGCTGAAGCACCCACATGATCAAATGGAGTCCAGTTATCAGGCATCCTGGCATTTACCCCAAAAGGATTTAAATATTTATCTGAAAAAGATAAATGGGTACGCCAGTATTTATCGCGGTCCTTTACAAGTATTACTATTGATTCACCGGGATTGGCTACTCCATCGCCATTGCCAGTACCCAATAAAGTGGTTTCCATATCAGTCCCCGCTCTGGCCACTGTAAATATTTTCCCATCTGCTATTTCAAAATTTTTAATTTCAGGCAGGTCTTTTTTTATTGGAATTTCAAAAAATTCGATCCATTCATTTTTGTTTTCATCACGGATGGTTAATTTGAATTTTTCAATTTCAATGGTATCTGCTTCCACCCTGAATTTAAATGGGATTTGACCAGCATTTATTTCATTTAACCCGATATGGCCAAACCCGGATTCATTTTCTATAATATTCGCGGTGCTTCTTACTGCTGTTAATTTTGCTTTTATGTTTTTCCCCACAGCGAATCCCTTGTTCAATAATTTTATTAAAATGGAAACATCTTTCCCATGAGTTGCCCAGCTTCTGTTCTCAATCTCTACAGCAGCAATACAAATATTGGGCAGATCCGTTTTTTTATTGATACCAATTTCATGGGAACTACCATTAACCGGGATCTTCAATCGGCCTGAGTTATCACTCTGAATTATTTTCTGAAACGTTTTTGATGTACGGGTGTCTATATCATTAATAAAGTAGGGTTGATTTTTTTCATATACCGGGGATGTTGTGACGGTTAAATTGACAAACGGCATTAATTCACCATCCGGAAGAAATTCCCTGACGGAACATCTGAAGCCTCGTTTATCAACATTTTCAAGGATTGTAAATCCCGGAACATTTCGATCGGAACTGACTGTATAATCCCAAACTGTAAATTCCGGATATACATCAATATGATCCCATTTCAAGGGTTTCGCCGGTGGATTCTTAAAAGTGTTTAAAAAAAATTCAAACATTTCACCCATTCCACTGGTAGAATGTCCGGCATCATATATTTTGTATTCGTAGTTATCCATGATCCGGGGCCAGATCCTGTTTAAGTCTTCATGGTAACTGCGAATAAAATCCTTGTCGCCATAATTGAGGCGTAGTTTCATGCCGCCGTAATTCTTATGCATATCGATGTGGCGATATTCAACCGGGAAATCTTTAGGACCCACTTCAAATTCAGCGGATCCGCAAAAATTTCCTGCTGCTGAAAATAATTGAGGATACTTTCCACCGATCCACCAGGTCATAAATCCTCCCATAGAAAGACCGGAAATGGCTCTGTGTTCCCTGTCAGCAATTGTATTATAATGGCTATCTATATAACCAATGAGTTCAGGATAATAAATTGGAAACTGCCGGTAAGTTTCTACCGGTCCGATATTGTAAGGACGCACATAATATTTTTCATCCGGGCTTCTGTTATACCCGTCTGACTTAACTACAATAACATCATTGTTGGAAACAAAATTTGCAATATTGTCGCTCTTGTTTTCATCGCCTTTATCAAAATCTGCATAATGGTCGCTGCTTCCGAAAGAACGTTGTGACCAACCATGCATAAAATAGATTACGGCATATTTTTTTTGGGGGTTTTCAAAATAGCGTGGAGGTAAAAATATCCTGTACTGCCTCATCTCTCCAAACACATTGCTGTAATGCCTTGAATCAATAATGGAAACATCGCCTGAATTCTGGCCGCTGCTGTGAAATGAGAATGCAAACAACAGGAAGAAGTAAAAAAAAAGTACAGATTTGTTCATCGGTTGCCGAACTATTTTTTAGTGAAATTATCTCATCATTATGCCTGCTGCCACAGCTCCTTAACCTTTTGTAAATCCTTTTTCATGGCTTGAAAAACAAGTTTTTTATCACAGGTAAGTTTGGTGGCTCCATGTTCAGCTCCTCCCAGCGGATATTCCAGGTGAAGAGAAACCGGGACCTGGACCTGGTATTGTTTTAATAATTTAAAATAGGTTTTAAAATCCACCATGCCTTCTCCTATGGGTGTATCCTGCACGATCCATGCTCCATTTTTGTTCTCCCATTTAAAGTCCTTAATTGCCAAAGTCTTGATTTGAGTTTGTATCAGGCGCAATCCATTTTTCCAGGACAAGCCACCTTCAACAACTGCATGCCGGATATCATATTGAACTCCCATATGCACTTGTTCGGAACTTTTCATTAATTCCCACAATTCCCATATCGAAGACCCCAATGAAGTGCCGGAATGATTTTGATAACATCCCGTTAATCCCAGTTTTTTATTCAGCAGGCTCAGGTCCTTCACTTTTTGTTGGAATTCCAGCATAGATTCCGGAATGGATTTGTCATCAGGATACTTATACCAGTTCATTCGGTAAAATTGTATTCCCAGTTTGGCAGCAACTTCTAAAATTTTCCGATCAGTAAGATTTGCTGCATCCTGGATCGCTGTTACCATCATTAAAGGAGGCAGGCCCATCTTGCGCATCGCTTCAACAGCACGGGGCAAATCGTCTTCCACCCGCTCGGGTAAAACATGGCCGTTGGGTCGCACTGATAAGTCTACACCAGCGAACCCCATTTCAGCAGCAGCTTCAGACATTTCCCCGTAATTTAAAAACTGCAAATGCTTGGAGAAAATATGGATTTTTAAAGAGTTTGCCGTTTCATTGTGAAACTCAGAAGCCATGTTTTTAATCAGAATCGGAAAAACAGTACCGGCCAAGATTGAATTCTTTAAAAAAATTCTCCTGGATTGAGTGTTGTTAGTTGATTTCATTTTTTAATCAATCAATTGCGTTGGAAATCTGGTGATGATACAATAATTCCAAGGTAACATTTCCATTTTGATAAAAACCCGGTAAACTATACTAAAATCTAAAACCATAGGGTGCTGGACACTTGTAAATAACATCTGTCCCGGATCAGCAATACCCAAAAGGTCAATAGTCGCCATACTATTTTATTCTGCAGAAGGTTTTAAGGCAATGAAAATGCTATATAATAATCTCCGGCTTTTGTTGCCTGGCGTCCCCCTCCGCCTGCGGCAATTACTACATATTGTCTGCCATTTATTTCATAAGTAGCCGGTGTTGCATAACCGCCAGCGGGCAATTGATATTCCCACATGATCTTTCCGGTAGTTTTGTCAATGGCTCTGAATTTTTCGTCCTGGGAAGCTCCGATAAATACCAAATCACCTGCAGTTACAATACAACCACCAAATAATTGTGTTCCGGTATTGGGATGACCCTTTTTTGCCAGTTCAGGGAATTCTCCCAAAGGAATTTTCCAAAGGAGTTCTCCCGAGTTAAGGTTGACTGCATTCAGCGTTCCCCAGGGAGGTTTTACTCCCGGGTATCCATCCTGGTCCTTCAATTGTGTGTACCCTTTTAATGAATAGCGTTTTGGGGAATCTTTTTTAATAATGGATTTACTTTCGTGGTTATCTGCCGGATAAAGTTTCTTTTCTTTTGATCCAAATAAGAAAGCAATGATCGCATCCTTATCCTTCCCGGGTAAATTATTAAACGATGGCATCAAACCCCTGCTTTTTTCCAGCATTTGCCTAACCTCCTGAGACTTTAGCCGGGCTTCGATATTCAAAAGAGGAGGTACAGCATCCTTTCCTTTTTTTTCCTTCCCATGACAAGTAGCGCAATTTCTTTGGTATAGTATTTCACCCGCACCTGCCATAGACATATTAAAAAACTCATCCGGAATATTCCGTTTTCGTTCCACCAATTGAACTACGTTCGGAATTTCGTTGATCCCTACATATATAATTCCTGATTCAAAATCAAAAGCCGCCCCGCTCCATTCAGCCCCACCACGCATCCCCGGAAACTGAATGGTACCCTCCGTTGAGGGCGGCATGTAGATATCTCCCCAGGCATATTTTTTTGCTTCTTTTAATACATATTCGTGTGATTCAGGCGATATATCGGTGATCATGCTTTCATCAAATTTTTGCCTGTTGAGTGGTAATGGTTTTGTCGGAAAGGGTTGTGTGGCCCAACTTTGTTCATCCGGCATTTTAGATACAGGTACGGCCCTTTCCTCAATGTCGAATACAGGCTTACCGGTTTCCCTGTCGAATAAAAAAATAAATCCCTGTTTGGTTATCTGGGCTACTGCGTCAATAGATTTATTGCCATTTTTTATGGTGATTAAATTGGGAGGGGATGGTAAATCATAATCCCACAAATCATGATGGGAAACCTGGTAATGCCAGATATATTTTCCGGTTGCGGCATCCAATGCAATTACTGAGTTACCAAATAAATTCTGGCCCATACGTTCCCCGCCATGGAAATCAAAAGATGGTGCGCCGGTTGCGGCGAAGACAATTCCCCTTTTTTTATCAATACTCAATCCTGACCAGGCATTACATCCTCCGGCCGTTTTATAACTTTCTTCAGGCCAGGTCTCATATCCAAATTCTCCCGGGTGAGGTATCGTTCGAAAAATCCATTTCATTTCCCCCTTTCTCACATCATATGCCCGGATATGCCCCGGAGCACTTTCATAATCTTCTCCCACAGAAGAGCCAATTATTATTAAATCCTTGTAGATGACACCCGGTGAAGTATTTCCAACATCCCGGATTTGTTCTCCTTCATTATTGCTTCGCAAACCCTGGTTGAGGTCTACAAAACCATTTTCCCCGAAATTCATGATTTGCTTTCCTGTTTTTGCGTTCAGGGCAATCATTTTATTTCCGGCAAACATGAAAATTCTTTGCTCATCACCATCTTCCCAATAAGTAAGTCCCCGGTTGAAACCTCCTTCCTTACTGTCCTTTTCAAACGGATTAAACACCCATAATTGTTCTCCGGTTTCTGCATTTAGTGCGAAAGTTTTAAGCCTGGGAGAAATTCCATATAAAACATTATGGATGATAATTGGATTACATTCCAAATTAAAATAATCGGATTGATCTCCTGTGCGGTATACCCACGCCACTTTAAGTTGTTTTACATTTTCTTTATTAATTTGGTTTAACCCGGAATAGGAATTACTTCCATCATCTCCTCTATATTTTTCCCAGGAATTAAATTCTTTTTTGGGTTCTGGCTGGCAACTTACCAGGTAACCCGGAAGAATAGAAAAAAATAGAAAATATTTTATTGAGATTAGTTTCACATGATAAAATTTAATAAAAAAAGTTTTTTTATCTGCCGTGTATGATGGCATAAAAGAAATACTGCAATCTATAAGAAGCAAATTCCGTAATGCATCAAAATTATCCTTACATAAAGGTTGGCAGGAAATTGTACTTTTAAGGTATTCAATTCTTTAATACAATCGAACTTTATAATTTAGTAACAAACATCTTTTAAGCCGCTGTAAAGGAAAATGAACCGATTAAATCAGGGAAGCTTTACAAAATCAAAAAAAATGAAGAATAAGCGCAGAGAATTTTTAAAATTAAGTGGCCTTGCCGGACTGGGTATTACCGGAGGGGGTATGCTAAAAGGATTTTCTGCCACGATGGATGATTCTTATCAAACAGGTGTTAATTTAAATACTTCTCCTATGACTGATAAAAAAAATCTGAGCGTTATTGGATTATACGGGGAATGGGCAACGGCATACAATGACGGTAAGCTGCCGCTCTTTTCCTTCAGAAGAAAAGAATGGTCCCAACTGGAAGCCTGGCGCAAATCCGCAAAAAAATGTTTGGTTGACCGGTTAGCTATTCCTGATATTGGCGGTATCCCAAAAGTAAATATCATAAAAAAGTACACATATGATGGGTTACAAATAGAGGAACTAAACTGGCATCTTCCTTATGGAAGAGCCACAGAGGCTATACTTTTAAAGCCCGTAAATGCAAAGGGTAAGTTGCCCGCCATTCTTGCCTTTCATGATCACGGCGGCAATAAATATTTTGGTACCCGAAAAATAACAAAGACATCGGATCAGCAACATCCTGTTATGGTGGATCATCAGCTTGAATATTATGAAGGCCTGGCCTGGGCTAATGAAATCGCAAAAAGAGGATATGTTGTTTTGGTTTCCGATGCCTTTCCATTTGCAAGCAGAAGAGTTATGTTGCATGATGTACCGGATCATTTACGAAAGGGATTAAATGATGATGACCCTGAAAAACCGGAGAACATAAAGGCTTATAATAATTGGGCAGATGGACATGAACAGATCATGGCTAAATCATTGTTTAGTGCGGGTACCACCTGGCCGGCTGTGTTTTTTGCCGAGGATAGAATTGCTCTTGATATTTTATGCAAAAGAGATGACGTAGATGCAGAAAGGATCGGCTGTGCCGGTTTATCCGGTGGAGGAATGCGCACCGTTTTTATGGGTGGCCTTGATTCAAGAATTAAATGTGCCGTCTGCGTTGGTTTTATGACCACATGGAATGATTTTGCACTTAATAAATCCTTTACACATACCTGGATGACCTATGTACCATTGCTTCCGAAAGAATTGAATTTTCCGGAAATACTGGGACTGCGGGTCCCTCTTCCTACACTGGTGCTTAATGACATTGAGGATGGATTGTATACGCTTCCGGAAATGAAGGAAGCAGATCGTATATTAGGTGAGGTGTATAAAAAGGCAAACGCAGGCGATAAATACAAATGTTCTTTTTATCCCGGTCCTCATAAATTCGACAAAAAAATGCAGCTGGAAGCTTTTGATTGGTTTGATAAATGGTTGAATTCACCCAGGTAGTATAACATATGCCGTAAGAAATTTTTTCTGACAACAAGAAATAAATGGTAACAGAAGTATATTGAATACAAAAAATAATGGGGTGCAATTTTTAACAGAGGGTAATTAAAATCACTAGCATAATTTGATCTGGAATAAAACTCATTAAAAAAAAATTTAAGAATGAAAAGTAACAGGAGAAAATTTTTGCAATATTCCGGGCTCACCGGCATGGGTTTAACAGTTGCTAACCTGGTGAAGAGTTTTGGTTCACCTGCAAGCGATAACCCGGGAACTTTTATGAGCGATGTAAACAATAACCATACGCAGCATTTTAATATGTGTGGTTATGCAGCTCCTAAAATTGAAATTATTAGGATCGGTTTTATCGGTTTGGGTAACAGGGGGCCGGGAGCTGTAAAGAGAATGAGCCATATAGACGGAGTGGACATAAAAGCTCTTTGTGACATAAGGACTGAAAAAGTGAATGCCGTAAAAAAATCATTGGAGGGATCTGTGCATCAACCTGCCGTGTATTCTGATAAAGAGGAGGCGTGGAAAAAATTGTGCGATAGACCGGATATTGATTTGGTATATATCACTACTCCCTGGAGTTTACATGCGCCCATGGCTATCTATGCTTTGAACCAGGGCAAACATGTTTGCGTGGAAGTGCCGGCAGCCAAAACGATAAAGGAATGCTGGCAATTGGTTGAAGCTTCGGAACGCAATCGTAAGCATTGCATGATGCTGGAGAATTGTTGTTATGATTTTTTCGAGTTGCTTACGCTGAACATGGTGAGGCAGGGATTGTTTGGAGAAATCATTCATGGAGAAGGAGCCTATAACCATGATCTTTTGAAAAGTAATTTTTCCAAAACCTCTTATTACGACATGTGGCGATTAAAGGAGAATATGAGAAACGGGAATTTATATCCTACGCATGGGCTGGGGCCTATTGCGCAGGTTATGGATCTGAATCGTGGCGACAATATGGATTACCTGGTGGCTATGCAGAGTAATGATTTTATGATGGGGCAAATGGCGAAGGAACTGGCTGCAAAAGATGATTTTTTCAAGCCTTATAGTAATAAAAAATACAGGGGTAATATGAATGTAACAACTATTCGCACAAAAAAAGGGCGAACGATTATGTTGCAACACGATGTAACATCTCCCAATATTTATTCCCGCATACATAAGCTAAGCGGAACCAAAGGGTCAGCAATAAAATATCCCGGTCCCGGACGAATTGCATTTGGAGACGACAACTGGTTAAATACAGAAGAATATAAAAAAATGGAAGAGCAGTATCAACCTCCTATAGTAAAAAAGGTGGGAGAACTGGCCAAGCAGGTAGGTGGTCATGGGGGTATGGATTTCCTGATGGACTGGCGCACTATTGATTGTCTTCGAAACGGACTACCACTCGACCAGGATGTATATGATGCTGCGCTTTGGAGTGCGGTGGCGCCGCTGAGTGAGTGGAGTGTTGCTAATCGTTCTAATTCCATTAATGTGCCTGATTTTACCGGTGGCTCCTGGAAAACAAACCAGCCGGTTGATATAAAATTGGAAAAAGGAGGCAACACAAAAGTGCTTATGTAAAATTTTGTAAAGTCATTTTAGTTATTTTTTATTAAAGGAATATTAGCCAATGAATGTTCATATCGCAGATAGCTCTCTCTCTTTAGGGCAGGCTGCCGGTGCTACTGCGGCAACCATAATCCGTAACGCTATTTCGAATAATGGTCAGGCGAATATTATACTGGCCACCGGAACAAGCCAGTTTGAAACATTAAAGCAATTGATCGCTGAAAAAAATATAGATTGGAGTAAAGTGGTGATGTTTCACCTGGATGAATACATTGGTTTACCTATTACTCATCCGGCCAGCTTTAGAAAATATTTACAGGAAAGATTTTTATCTAAAATTCCTTCATTGAAGGAAGCAATATTGATAAACGGGGAAGCCGATCCCGAAACAGAGTGTATTCGACTGGGCAAAACTATATCACAATTTAAAATTGACGTGGCTCTTGTTGGTATAGGTGAAAACGGGCACCTGGCATTTAATGATCCGCCGGCTGATTTCGATACCGAACTTCCTTATATAATTGTAGAATTGGATAAGGCCTGCCGGGCACAGCAAATGGGTGAAGGATGGTTTAAAACAATAGAGGATGTACCTCGTCAGGCAATCAGCATGTCAGTAAAGCAAATATTAAAATCCAAAAATATTATATGTTCCGTACCGGATCAGCGAAAAGCATTGGCTGTAAAAAATAGTTTGGAACAGGAAGTGAGTAATTTCTTTCCCGCAAGCATCCTGCAGCTACATTCCCATTGCGATATTTACCTGGATAAATTTTCTTCTTCTTTACTTTCGGCAGAAATAAAATATCAATAAGAATTACTTATTCCTTTTGGCGTCTCTGCGCAGATGTAGGATAAAGCAAAATACTTTGACTGCTCATTAATCCTTTGATTCTTCAAGATCTTCGTGATTATCGCCACCCAGGCTATAATAATTATTTTCCTCATCCTCTTCACCAATCTCCTCATTTTTATCATCAAGTTCAGCACCCGGAACATCTAAATCACTGCCTGCATGAATTTCAGTCAGATCCGTTTCATCCAGGGATTCGCCAGTTTCTTTACTATCTAAAATAACCGAGTTGTCATCCGGATTTATGTTAGGCTCTTTTTTGCCTTTATTATAAATATCATCCTCCGGCTTATATTCTACAGAAGAAGGAAAATTTTTATCCTTGTCATCAATTGGTAATGAATGATTCTTTTTCATTTGTTTCTTTTTTATTGTTTTTAGGCAAATGGAATTCGCCGGATAATCTTCACGGTTGGTCCCGCCATCGGGCGGGATAGCTCATTTCATATGCCTGATTTTTATTGATATTAATTGAACTACTTAATTAGTATCACACCATATTGTTTCAAATAATGTGCCGGGGTATATGGGGTAAAGATTCAATCAGGGCCGAAACATTATTCTTCCAATTGGGGAACAGCAGGGGACTGAGTAATTACTCCAAATTCAAATTGCATATCATTTAATTTTCTATAGAGTCCATTGTGTTTCATTAATTCCTTATGGGTTCCGGCTTCGCTTACTATCCCCTTATCAATCAGAACAATCTTATGAGCCTTTCGGATGGTAGAAAGCCGGTGTGCAATAACAAAAGAAGTCCGGCCCATCATCAGGTTGTCAAGCGCATCCTGTACCAATTGTTCGCTTTCGCTGTCAAGTGACGAAGTGGCCTCATCTAAAATCAATATAGCCGGATCTTTCAGAATGGCTCGTGCTATAGCTATTCGTTGCCTCTGGCCACCACTCAGTTTAACTCCTCTTTCTCCAACCAGGGTGCTGTAATTATCGGGAAAATGACTGATAAAATCATGGGCATTAGCTCCCTTTGCCGCCGCAATAATTTCTTCATCAGAGGCGCCGGGTTTTCCATAGGCAATATTTTCCCTGATACTACCCCCAAACAAAATGACATCCTGGGGAACGAAAGCCATTTGCCTGCGTAACTTGGGACAGGGGAAATTCTTTTGCAGGTCGTTCATCAAAATAAAGAATGCCACTATCGGGTTCATAAAAGCGCAGCAACAAAGAAGCAATGGTTGATTTGCCGGCACCACTCGGCCCAACAATAGCGATCTGCTCTCCATTTTCTGCTTGAAGAGAAAGGTCTTTTAATACGGTTACATCTTTTCTGCCGGGATAACTAAACGCAACTGTGTCAAACCTGACATTGCCATTTAACCTATAATTGGGTTCTACTACAATTTCGTTCAAGATCTACTGCTTCACTTTCACTTCGCAAAATTTCCCGCACACTTTGGGTGGCGCCCAAAGTTTTTTGCAATTGTGAAAACATATCAGCAAAGCCGGCAAATGTACCACCGACAAACATGGAGAAAATAACAAACATGGTAAGAGCACCCATGGTGAGTTCCCCGGATTGAATCATGCCGGCGCCAAACCACATGACAAAAGCAATCGTTCCAAAAACACTAAAGATCATAAAGGAAATGAAAGCTCCCCTGTACCGGGCATTGCTGATAGATGTTACCACCACGGCCCTGATGCTTTTTACATACCGGGCTGATTTCATGAAACTCACTTGTGAATGCCTTTACGATCGAAATACCCTGGAATGTTTCCTGAACGATGGTGCCGCTATCGGCCAGTTGATCCTGTGCCCTCCTGGCCATTTTGCGTATGCGCATTCCAAATACAACGGCTAATATAGCAATGATCGGAACAACAGCCAGCATCACCAGAGCTAGTTTGGCACTTATCCAAAAAATAAAAAATAAACCAATAATCAGGGTGAATATGCCCCTTAAAAATTCAGCCAGGGTAAAGGAAATAGCATCCTGTATTTGTGACAGATCAGACGAAATACGATTACTTAATTCACCCACTCTTTTTTCTGAAAAAAAACTCATGGGCATACTGAGCAATTTGCTGTAGACATCTTTGCGCATATCGGCCAATGATCTTTCGCCGGCAGCCGTCAGAAGATAAACCCGCATAAAAGAAAATATGGTTTGAACACCTAACTGGCAAAAAATAAGGATAAGCGTCGTGTTTAAACTCCAGTGAATATTTTTAAGACCAAATCCAAATTGCTCTGCCGTGCTATTACCAGGTATGGTAGCGCCGGGTGAAGCCGCATCAATCATTTTTCCAAGGAACAAGGGAAACAAACTGGTGGTAAAAGCCGAGAGTGCAATAAATAAAAGCCCCAGAAGAAACTGGCCGCGATAAGGTTTTAAATAAGTAAAAAGAATAAGTGCCTGGCTCAGGCTTTCCTTCGAAATCTTTGCTTTGGCTGATCCCGAATTCTTTTGAATTGTTGTTTAAATGTCTGCTTGCTGTTGCCATAGAGAAAAGGAAAAAATAATGAGTTAGAGATTTTTGTGCTGAAAGGTCTTCCAATTGGTTTGCAAGGTAAACATTATGGTTTTGCGACGGATGATAGAATAATACTTCTATCATTGAATGGTATTGCAAAGAACTGTCCAGGTCACTTTAAAAATAAAAACACCAATTAATATACAATACAGGTACATACCTCAGCATTATTTTTAAATACAATTTATACGGCATGAATCCTGATTATTAAAGGAGAAATAGGTTCAGTAGTTTCATACCGAATATTATTCGTATTTGAACTTGCCGGTTTAAAGAATAAATTTCATTAAAGAATGAACCATTATTTTTTATCTGAATATTATCTTCATTATGGTTTTTATTGTATTTTAGCGCAGTATTAGAATTCGTTTGTTAATAGAGCCTGTTTTGCGTTTCAAATTGCTGAACCAAAATATTTTATAGAATCCGCCACCTTTTCGTTCCCGTCAATCCACCAATATCATCTCCCTGTTATTAACCGTAGCTGAATTTCCATTCCTTGAATTAAGCCGGCTGATTTCAATTATCAGTTACTGGTTTGAATTTTTATGATGCAGATAGTCTTTACTCTGGCTTAAATGCCAGGTTTACTATTTCCCATGGTGGATTATTGTTCAAAATACTGAAGCCGGAATCCATTTTATTTATGTAGGAAATTTTTGCCTGGTACATCCAAGATGTGACTCAGATTAGCGAAGCTTTTTGTTTAATCGGAATTCTTTTTCCAGGTAGATGATCTGAAAAGTAATTGCTATCTGGGCACAAAAAATGATGAAGATGGCAAGCATGGTAGTTCAGGAGCAGTCAATTTTTTGGGTGCATAAAAATCATATTCACCCTTTTAACATAGTGATCAATATTTATTTTATGAATTGATCTTGAATAAGTAAAATAATCTAATTTATTCTTTATGTTTACGTTGGATTTCTCCTTCCACTCCTATCTAATGCTAAAGAACAACAGTTCCTTGTTAAACTTTAGGTGCATTTTTCAACTTTTCAATTTTTTCTGATCTGATCCTTGATAAAGCCTTTGATACTCAGAGTATTCTTTTGAGTTAGGGCAATATAATTTCAATAAATACATAATTAGGTTTTAAATGTCTGGATTTGTAAAAGCTGATTTCTGTTTGTAAAGGATTATTCTGATTTACAAATTCATACTATGATATAACAGAAGTCAAATAAGTGAAAATCATTTCCTTGCATTTATTAATGGGACTGAGAGTAGCGAAGCTATGCTTTCAAGGGAAGCAGAAATTGCAATATGGGGTCGAAGAAATCGATCACGAATTTTAGGGATTCTGTGGTTGTATATATTAAATGCACGAAAATCAATGATTTTATAAGAAATAAAAAGAAATTTCATTTAGTTATAGCGTAATCCCCTTTCCACTGCAGATCCAACAATATCCGAGTTCTTCTAGCAAATAATACTATCAATAAATTTCCCGTGTACCAGAAAAGAAAAATCCCTTATTCATTAATTATACCCGATTGCCATACTACGGAAACAGAACAAAGCAGAGTAGAAAAGAATATCTTTAGCTATACATAAAAATTGACGAAATTAATCCTAATACTATGCACAGAAATTTTTTGATCTATGCCATCGCAATCGTGTCTGCTCTTGCCGGACTTTTCAGTTGCAAAACTTCCAAAGAGCTTTCCTATTTTAAAGATTTGAAGGAAAATGTAGCCGTTAATAAGATCAGCACCTTGCCATATGAGCCATTGAAATTACAATCGAACGACGATGTTCAGATTACTATTTCCAGTGCTTCTCCCGAAGCAAGTCAGTTTTTTAATCTTATGGCGATAACGCCCACCACCTCCATTGATGGTTCCAGTAACAATAGCCAATCGCAGGGGTATATAAACCTTTACAGGGTTTCTGCAGGTGGTTTCATTACAATGCCCGTTCTGGGAGATATTAAAGTGGCAGGTTTCAATACAGAAGAGCTAAAGAACATTATTTCCGAAAAATTGAAAGATTATTTGAAAGATGCGGTGGTTACAGTCCGGTTAACAAATTTTAAAGTCACGGTGATTGGTGAGGTAGGCAACCCGGTAGTGGTTCCGGTAAGCGGGCAAACAATTAATGTGCTGGAAGCCGTTGGAGCTGCCGGAGATATGACGGTATACGGTATACGCAAAAATGTAAAGGTAATCCGTAAACTGCCAGATGGAAATACGGAAGTAGCCATGCTTAATTTTAATAAGTCTGAAGTACTGCAATCCCCCTGGTTTCAATTGAAGCAAAATGATATTGTTTATGTGCAGCCTAACAGGAGTAAAGGCATTCTTGGGAACCAAAACAGGCATTTGGGTTCCGATTATTAGCAGCTTATTTATACGGCTGCGATTATTATTTCCCGGTATCTAATCAAAAGGCGTTTTTCATTTAGCTCAAATAATATATGAAACAAAAATTAAGTGATTCGGAAGAACAATTAATTGGGGATGGAGAGGAAAATTGTTAATTTAAAAAAATGGGTATTTCCGGACGATCAGCGCATGGCCCTGGCTTCTTGGTGAGTATGTTGTTCTTTATGTCAGCCGGGTATCTTCTATCTCCGGTACGCTGATCCTGTATACATGGTCGTGTCATCGATCATGGTTATGGATGAAAAAAAGGGCGCCGATTTGATTAGTAGTCCGGCTTTAAAAGAAATTGGATTAGGAGGAAACGCCAAACTAGTTGAGAATGAAATAGAAATATTAAAGAGTTACGATTTGATGCAAGACGTGGTAGACACTCTTCAACTTTTTGTAACTGTAAAAAAAACAGGGCGGATAAAGGATGAAATTCGTTTTGGAGATGAAATTCCCTTTTCTATTGAGATCATTAATCCCGATGAAATAAATAAAACAAGGCGCTGGACAATAGGGGATACTGTGAATGCTTTACTTTTTCAAGGCGAAGGTGATCCGAATCCTCACCTTATTCGTTTTGGAGAAATTTATAATTCAGGAGGTTTGCGCTTTCGGTGTATGCCTGCAGAAGACCGTATGGGCTTGTCACGGGCTATTCGTGATAGGTCGGGAAAAAAACTTTAAAATAATTATTAACCAACCAGCCGAAACTGTCCTTGGGTATAGCAGGAAATTGTCTGTTCATGCTGCGAGCAAGTTAAGTTCAATCATAAACCTGGAATTAAATGAAAATAACAAAAATAGAGGGATTGCAGTCCTGGAGAATTTATTGTCTATATATCGCGACAAGGGGTTGGAAAATAAAAATCAGGTTATTGATAGAACCATTGATTTTTTAAATAATCGCCTCGTTGCTGTGGCCAGTGAGTTACGCGGGGTAGAAGGCACAGTTGAGCAATTCAAAAGCCAGAACATGGTGACAGAGCTTTCTGCTGATGCCAAGCAATATATGGCCATGGCACAGCAGGTAGATGCTCAAAAAGCAGGAAGCCAGACTCAGTTGAACATCATCAGTGCTCTTGAGCGGGATCTTCAGATCAACCAGGAAAATCCTCAATTGGTGCCAACCTCTTTCGGTATACAGGACGCTTCGCTCGGAGTGCTTATTGAAAAACACAATGAACTAGTTTTGCAAAAAGAGAAAATTCAGGAAAAAACAGGTCCAAAGAATCCTCTGCTGATTGATCAACAGAATCAAATCGCAGAATTGCGAAACAGACTACTTACTAATGTACGCAATCTGAAACAAGCTTATACTATTTCGCTTGATGATATATCGCGTAAGGACGCACAATTAAATAGCCGTATTCGTACCGTACCCCAATTGAAAAAAAATTGGTACAAATAACCAGGAATCAAAATGTGCAGGAGCAACTATATAGTTTTTTGTTGTTGAAAAGAGAGGAAGCCGCCGTATCCAGGACTTCAGACATGAGGATACCCGGACTATTGTCAGTCCCCGCACTGTATCTAATGGCACCAGAAAATACATAATTTTACTTCTTAGTATTACTCTTGGTGTTATGATCCCTGTAGTTTTCTTCAGTTTCAAAGATTACATGGACAATAAAGTTGGTGACATGGTGCAGGTTCAACAAGCTACCCATGTTCCTTTCCTTGGCATGATATCACATTTCAAGAAATCAAGTCGCCTGTGTTCATTAGTTCCAAATCCCGATCTGCCGTAGCGGAGCAAATAAGAAATATCCGAACGGCACTAGGCTTTACCGGAAAAGGTGAGAAAGTAAAAAGCATTCTCATTACGTCATTTCAGGTGGGGATGGTAAAAGTTTTTTCAGTCTGAATCTGGCGGCTGGCTACGCCCTATTAAACAAAAAGACGGTAATTCTTGAATTTGATTTGCGAAGACCCCAAATATCAAAAAGCCTGGGAATAGAACCAAGAGAAGGTTTGAGCAGTATATTAAGCGGCAGCGTTATCACCTGAAGAATTGCTTGTAGAAATTCCTGGTTATGAAAACAAACTGTTTTTATTGCCCGCTGGAAATCTGCCACCCAATCCGGCGGAATTAATTTCAGGTCCAAAAATGGAATGTTTGATAAAAAATTTACAGGAGCATTTTGATCATATCATTATTGATACTCCGCCTTTTAGTCTTGTTACCGATGCATCTTTGCTTCAAAAATATGCAGACATTACCTTGATTGTATTGCGCCAGGGCCATACTTCCCGTGATGTTTATAAAGTTCTTAATAATGGAATCGGAAGTCGCCCGGACCGGCCGGTTTATTTGTTACTAAATGATGTAGGAAAACGCAAACGATATAGAGATGGAACCGTAGGTTACGGATATGGAAATGGGTATTACCAGGAAGAAAAATAGAGCAGCAAGTGTCCTTAATGGATATATCATTGGTTAGCAAAATAATCTGTGAGTATTATTTCCAGCGTCCCTTTAATTTTAAAAGGTAATTCCCAAAGCGCAATTTTAAACAAGGTTACATTTTCGGATGGATAAATATTTATTGATGAAGAAAATACGTTTATGCTTCTAATTAATTATTTAGCCATAATAGTCTTTGTTATATTTATTGTACTTCTTTTAATATGCAAACAAAAAACAAAAACGTATTTATTATTTGTAGTTTATTTATTCCCACTAATGGATATTCCAATAACACCTGCCAGTTTTGGGGGGCTAAGTGTATTTGATGGTATTTCTTTTTCAATTTTTTTTGTAGCAATCAGAGATTTTGTATCCATAAAACCAGGGAACAGGATCTATCTGATTTTATTTTATGGGTTGATATTGATATTAATTTTAGGAAGTATCCTTTCCCAATTTATCAATTTTTCACTGGCAAACATATTTTCCGTTTTCCCTATTTTTATTTATGCCAGGTTATTAATTGGGGAGTGTTCTAAAAATTTGCAATTCGAAAAAAAATTTATCGCTTCTTTGAGATATATGGCAGTTTTTTCAATCATTTTTTTGATTGTGCAAGTATTTGTTGGATTAAATTTCACCTTCTATCCGGAATTAAATCCGAATACGGAAGATCCCAATGGTTATCGCTATCCGGCTTTTTTTCACGATCCGCAAAAATATGCCCAGTTTCTTGCTATGGTGAGTTTCCTCTTTTTACTCAATAGCAGACAGGTAAAAAAAACGTCCCTCTTTAATATTGGTTCATTTATAGTTATTATTTTAGCTATGTTATTTACGGGAGGAAGATCTGGATTTTTGGGATTGAGTTTTGGATTTGTGTTGCTTTTTATATTTCTCAGCGCAAGGGCAAAAGTGATCATTTTGGCCTGTGCGTTGATTGGAGCCTTTTCGATTTCATTTTTTTTGAACGAATTCATTACATTCAAAAGAAACCAGGATTTTGGTAGTGATTATGCATTTCGGGCTTCTATTTGGGAAGATGCCTATAATATTTATTCCGATCATCCGCTCGGAATCGGAATTGGTAATTACCAGAGCTTTGTTAAATATTACTCTTCTGATCAATATTTCATCCTGAACGATAATGAGATTTTGTATTTTGATCAGCCGGAAAATGGATACCTGAAAATTTTAGTGGAATATGGAATTATTGGATTTATTATTGTTTTATTATTAATTCTTATTCCTGTGTTGAGATCAGTTATAGCATATATAATGGGTTACCAAAATCGCAGGATATTTTTTTATATTGCTTCCATACTTAGTTTTCTTATCTCGTTTGTTTCAGTATATACATTGAGTGATAAACGAATTTTGATTGTATTTGTAAGTTTAATTTGTTTTTTAATCTCATTCACAAATAGATCAAGGTATAAATATGTTGGGTAAAATCAGTATGAGCAACTTTGGTTTGGCTTCTTCCGGAGTTGCTAAGAATAGCTTTTGGGGCCTACTATCTACTATATTTCAAAGTCTATTCCTTAGCCTCTTTTTTATTATACTGGCAAGGCAATATAATACGGTGCAATTCGCTAATTTTTTAATTGCTACGTCAATTTATCAATTAGTTGTTGCTTTTTCTTCTATGGGACTTGGTCAATGGTTTATTCGTGAATTTAAACAGCAAGCAAATAATTCGGAATTCACTAGAAAATTTCTTAAGATACAGATTGGTTTAGGATTTATATTTTACTTTATTACCCTTGGTTTGTCACTAATCTTGTATTCGGAAGGAGAAATCAGGTGGTTGATCATAATTTTGGCTACTAATATAATATTTGACAATTTAATTTATGGAATCAGGAATTTAAATATTGCTGAATCTAAACAAAAGCAAACCGCTATTATATTGTTTATAGATGGCTTCCTAAAATTCTTAATTGCCTGTTTCCTCATTGTATATCCTTTTTCAGTAATCATTCTGTCAGTCCTGATTATTCTGGTGAGAATTATAACCGTGAACTTATTTATTAAATTGGGATCTTCTCATAATATGACCTTCAAAAGTTTGTGGTATGCTCCTGTTTATCTACCTGATCTGAAGAAGCAAATATTTTCTAATTGGCTATTTATTATCATTGGCGGTGTTTCCGTTATATATTGGCGAATATCCACTGTAATGATTTCTAAAATGTTAACCTTGCAGGATGTGGCTGACTATGAAATATCCTATAAGCTATTTACAATATTTCTAATTATTCCTGCCGTTATATCGGCAAGTGTATATCCTCAATTCATAAGGTATTTTAATTTCCAGGAATATTCGTCTCTGCGAAATCTTTACAATAAAATACTCGTTGGTTATACGGGATTTGCCATGCTGTCTTATGCATTCGTTTATACTTTTGCTGACTTCATTATACCCTTTGCCTTCGGAAATGGATTTTCCGGGGCCATTTCATGCGTTAAGCTCATGTTCCTGACCTTTCTGATATTCCCCTCTATATTGATTCAGGCTAATCTGATTGTGGCGATGCGACTAGAAAGAATGGATATGTGGTTTAATGTGATTTGTCTGATAAGTATCCTGGCTGGAGGGCTGATAGGCTTGTATTGGTTTCAATCGCTTGACAGTATAAATTACGCCATCTTAATATCGTTTATCATATTTCATATTCTCCAGGATATTTTGCTGATTAAAAAGCAAATGGCCTCTGCACGAAATTGTATTTTGGTTTATTTAAGCCTGGCAGTCTTTGTTATTACCTACCAATTTTTTATAAATAATTTTAATTCATATTTAGTTTTTGTTTTTTTTACTCTTTTGCTTATTTCCTCCTCGTTTGTATTAGTGCGCCCAACCTTTGGAACCAGTAGGGCCAATAGAAAAGAGCTGAATAGCTTCTAATACGTGTGGTATCTGGATTCAAAATGAAATTATATTTTTTATCATCAACATCCTTTTCCGAAAATCAAATGGTTGTCTTACGGCAACTGAAAGAAAAATATGATATCACCTATGGCGTGGTAATACCTTTTAAAAATTCAAATTTCACTAAAGAAGATATAAGCTCTTTTTGTTTAAATAATGGGATCAAATTCATGGCTTTTGACTTTAAGTACAGATTGCGGGATCCTCGATTGCTTTTATCAAGTCTAACCATTATTCGTGCGATTAAAAAGGCCAGGCCTGATGTAATATATTATGCAGATTTTGGTCTGCTTTATTTAAATATCGTATTGCTCTTAATCAATCGTTCCAAAACAATTATTGCGTTGCACGATGTGCAAAATCATAGTAGGACGAGATTTGGTTTCCTTGTTAATTTGAGTAAAAAAATATTGATATATAATTTTAGTCATTTTCATACTTTTTCGGGTATTCAGCAAAGGCTTTTAAAAAACAAGGTACCTCAAAAATCAGTTTATAATATTTCGTTACCATTAATAGATTATGGACCGGTAGTTAAACGCCAACAGGAATACAAAGTGGTTCGTTTTTTATTCTTCGGAAATATTCTTTATTATAAAGGGTTGGACCTGTTGCTAAAAGCATTCAACAGGGCATCTGTAAAATATGCCAATATTGAACTTATAATAGCGGGCCGATGCGAAGATTGGGATGAAAAATATATGCCATTAGTAAAGGAATCAGGAAAAATAACACATCACATACGATTTATAGGCAACGAAGAAATTGCTGCCTTCTTCATGCAAACGGAATACCTTGTTTTGCCATATAGGGACACCACTCAAAGTGGTCCAATGATGATTTCCTATAACTATAATATACCGGTTTTGGTAAGCAGGGCCGAAGGGTTTAAAGAATTCACCTGTGAGAATGTTACGGGATATAGTTTCGATTTGTATAAAGAGAATGACCTTGAAAGACGACTTGGTGCCTGCGCTGAAATGTCTTCTGGCGATTATGATGAATTAAAAGGAAGGCTCAGGTACTATACCCAGAAGCAATTCTCTATAAAGGAAATCATTTCAAAATATGAGGAAATGTTCGGAGCTGTTCAAGAATGATTAGACCTAAATCAGATCATAAATAAAGTATTCTGATTTCCAAACAGAATTTGTCTTTACAATTACATCAGCAATTATGTTAAATGAATTAGATATTGAACTGAAAGATTACACCGGCAATTGGACTGAAAAAGCAGATAATAAAATGAAGATTTTGATTACAGTTCCGGATTTACGGAAACAAGGGGGCGTAACCGCTTTATTTAAGATGCTGAATTTAAATGCGCATGAAAATGTAAGGTATTTTAATATTCATGGCAATCTCCCAAAACTAAAAGTATTCCGGGTTATTGAATTGATTTATTTATTTACCAAGTTTAGCTTTATTGTGGCTTTTAAAGATATCGTTCATATAAATCCATCACTAGACAGGAAGAGCTTTTTACGGGATGGTGTTTTTACATTTTTGGCAAAATTGATGAACAAAAGAGTTATGGTTTATTGGCACGGCTGGCAGCTGGAATTTGAAGAAAAAATATACCAGGAACGTCGATTATATTTATTTTTTAGGAAGACGTTTTTAAAAGCAGATATGCACGTTGTATTGGGTAACATATTCAGGGAAAAATTGGAGAATTTGGGGGTTGATAAAAATAGAGTGAGAATAGAAACCAATTCGGCTGATGACCGATTTATTAATAGAAATAAATTAGACAAAAAACTAGAAAAAGAATCAGTCGTTACTTTATTGTTTCTCTCCAGGGTAGAAATAGAAAAGGGAATTTTTATTGCCATTGATGCTGTCAGGATCTTGCGTGAAAAAAGAAAGGAACTTAATATAATATTACAGATTGCCGGGGAAGGATCCGCATTGGCACAGGTTAAAGAATATATTAAACAAAATGAGATAAAAGGAATTGAATTATCTGGTTACGTGGCAAAAGAAGAGAAGCATTTGGCCCTTAGTAAGGCTGATATCTTAATTCTTCCTAGTTATACTGAAGGAATGCCGGTTACAATTATCGAAGGAATGCTTTATGGATTACCTGTAATAAGCCGGCCTGTAGGCGGCATACCTGATTGGGTGTATGAAGGTGAAAATGGATATTTGTTGTTAAGTAAAGATCCGGAGGATTTTGCGGAAACGATAAGTCAATTGATTGATGATCCGGTAACGTATCAGATTATCTCAGATAATAACCAGCGAAAGGCACGTAAACTATTTACCCCTGAGGCTGTCACTAAACGATTGTTTTCCTATTACGGTATGATGAAATCCGGCGTGTATCCTAATAAGTAATTTAAAAAAAAATCTATCGGGTACATTCATAATTTTCAGGGTAGTATTTTTTATGTTTCTCTTTTGAAAAAGCAGCCTAACGTCTATTTTTTGAATAAATTAATTTTACTTTGATACAATCGGAGTGAGAGGATAATTAATATTTTTTTCAAAGTATTTTAGTTCTGGTATTTAAATACAATATGGGTGAAATTGAATTGAAGAGTCGGAACAACAGATATTTGAAAGGACGATAATAGTAATGATGTAGCAACATAATTAAAATGAATCAAAAGGATGAGTGATAGGAATTATACTATAGATAAGGTGACAATAAAAACCAGAATTGATAAATTTTTGGAATGGAAAAATAAGAATGGATATAAATCTTATGATCAATATGATTTGTGGAGTACGAAATATGGCAGGTGGAGTAAAAGCAAATATTATAAGAGTAAAATAACTGGTAGTTTTTTTGTAGCACCCGTTTTTATAGCAGATATAGTTTTACCACAAGTCCGATATGGTTTCAATTCAAAAAAAAGATTCCCAATTGCAGATGCTCATTTGATTATGGGACACATTAATATGTATAAGCATACTTTGGATGTCAAGCATCTTCAGGAGGCAGAGAGTATAGGATCCGATTTGATGAAAAGTTCAATACCGGGATATTCAGGGCATTGCTGGGGTTATCCTTTTGATTGGATGACAAAAAGAGGATTATGGACCGGGGGAATTCCACTAATAACGACGGTAGGTTATTGTTTTGAAGCCTATCTTATGTTATATGATGTAACTGGCAAAAAAAGTTATTTAGATATTGCCCAATCTGTTTTTCTTTTTGCTTTAAATGATATTAAAGATGTTAAGTTAAGTAGTGATATTTACGCATGCAGTTATTCTCCGCAGGATGAAAGCCAGATTATAAATGCAAATGCTTACCGATCATTTATATTGACTGAAGGTTCTGTTCGATTTAAAAATGCAGAAGCACAGGAGAAGGCGAAGATGAACATCAACTTTATACTTACTAACCAGTGTAAGGATGGGTCCTGGTTTTACGCTGTCGATGAGAAAAAGGACCATTTTGTCGATAATTTTCATACATGTTTTGTTTTAAAAAATCTCTTCAAAATAAACCGTGTAATGAATGACGAAAGAATAACATTAGCCTTAAAAAATGGATTCAGATATTATAAAACCCATTTACTTGGCAGGAATGGAGTACCCTTACCTTTTGCAAAACTTTCCCGCTTCAATACAGTTAAAGTAGAACTCTACGACTTCGCCGAAGGCATTTCTCTTTGTTTAAGTATGCAGGAGTTGGACAAAAACGCTGGTATAATTGCAGTTGAAATGATAAACACTTTGCTTAGGAAGTTTCAGAAAAAAGATGGAAGTTTTATTACCCGGATTAATATTTTAGGTATTCGAAATACTATTCCGTTTTTAAGATGGCCACAAGCGCAATTATTTTATGCTCTAACAAATTATCTTCAGAAATTAAATTGAAAATTACATGTGTGGGATTGCCGGCACCGTTAATTGTACTTTAACCAAAAATGATCTCAATCAGTTGTATCACCGGGGTCCGGATTTTCAACAGCTTGTTGAAATAAATTCGGCTAATACTAATTTATACCTTGGGCACACACGATTGTCCATACTGGATCTGACAGAAGCAGGCAATCAACCCATGTTTAGTGAATGCGGTAATTATGGAATTGTATACAATGGAGAAATATATAATCACCTGGAATTAAGAAAAAGACTTGCCGGAATTCATTTTAAAGGGCATTCGGATACGGAGACAGTATTGCACTATTTGAAGAAATTCGGGATTGATGCTGTGAAGGACTTCAATGGAATATTTTCAATTGCTTTTCTTGATTTAAACAGGCAGAAAGTTCACCTGATACGTGATTATTTCGGAGTAAAACCACTTTATTATTATATAAAAAACAATATAATGATTTTTGGGTCGGAGATAAAGATCATTAAGAACCATCCTCTTTATAAAATAGAGCTCGATATGGAGGCGTTAAATACTTTCTTAACTTTCCGGTATAACCCTTCTCCACAGACTCTTTTTAAAAACATAAATAAATTACCGGCATCCACATATTTGGAATTTAGTTTTTCTGGTAAAACCAGATTTTGCAACTACTGGCCATCCCACCAGAAAATAATCAGCGGGATAAAGGAAAATGATGCTATTGCAGAATATAAGCATTTATTAAAAAAAGCTGTGAAAAGGCAATTGCTCAGCGATGTTCCTGTAGGATTACTTTTAAGCGGAGGTCTTGATTCGGCATTATTGGGATATTTAATGACAGAAGATATTTCAAATTCAATTAAATCGTTTACAGTAGGATTTGAAGGTAAAGGTGATTTTAATGAATTGTATGATGCCCGAGATACGGCTAAATTTATCAAATCGGATCATTTTGAAATCATAATGAGTAAGGAAGAGTATATGAACTGTTTTTATAACTCATTTTATCATACAGAAGAACCCATCGCTGAACCAACTATCCCTGCTTTATATTATGTTTCTAAGCTTGCCTCAAAACACGTGAAGGTGGTATTAAGTGGCCAGGGTGCTGACGAACCCATGGCAGGTTACAAGCGATACAAAGGAGAAAAATTTCTATCGGATTACTCCAAAATATTGTCTGTTTTGCCCCTGAAGCTGGCATCCGGATTATTTCCTACGAATAATGCTATTTTAAGAGGAACGTATTCTTCGCAATTTAAAAATGAATTAGACAGGTTCATTGGAATATATACTTTATTTACACCTGAGCAAAAAGTTCAACTTTACAGCGATGAATTAAGAGGAATGATCAATCAATCTCAACGACATCTGTTCTGTGAGGTTTATAACAGAGCAGATCCTTTAGCGGATTCATTATCAAAATTGCTTTACCTTGATACCCGTACTATGTTGTCTGATAATCTTCTTTTATTTAATGATAAAATTACAATGGCTACTTCCATAGAGAACAGAGTGCCATATCTGGATGTAGAGCTTATTAAATTTATTGAAAGTTTGCCCGTTAAATTTAAGTTGCGGGGGAATACGGGTAAGTACATTCATAGAAAAGCTGCAGAACAATGGTTGCCTGCCACCATTATTAATAGAAAAAAAAGGGGATTCGAAACACCGGTTGGAGAGTGGTTTAAGGAAGCCCTGTCAGACACACTAATTGATCTCATAAATGATAACCATTCGCTAAGCAGAAGGTATTTCAATATCAATTTTATTGAAAAGATGATATATGATCATAAGAAAAAAAGAAGAGATTTAAAAAGTCAATTATTCATGATTCTATCTCTGGAGTTATGGCACGCAAACTTCTATTTGAAACCTAATACAAAAAGTGAATTTTTGCGTCAGGATATAGTAACAAGTATAATTTGAGGTAAGCTAATGGCTAATATATTTTTAACATTTGATTACGAGCTTTTTTTCGGCAGGAAAACCGGTTCAGTTGAAAAATGTTTGCTAGAACCCACTTCCAGGTTAATGCAACTGGGTGAGAAATTTAAAGCGAAATTTACTTTTTTTGTTGATGTTATGTACCTGATGAAACTGTCATCTTATCAAACGGACCACGGGCTAAGGAAAGATTACACTTTGATACTGGCTCAACTTACTGAATTAATAAATAAGGGACATGATATACAGTTGCATTTGCATCCACATTGGCTGAATGCTGTATACAATGGCGAATGGCATTTAGATTATTCTAATTACCGACTTCAAAATTTTTCTGAAGAAGATGTCTGTGAGATTATTCGGTCCTCCGTCACTTATTTGGAAAGTATAACGAACAGAAAAGTTTTTGCTTTCAGAGCCGGAGGGTGGTGTTTACAGCCTTTCGCTAAGTTGAATCAACCATTTGTAAAAAATGGTGTGTGGCTGGATTCAACTGTTTATCATAAAGGGTACAATCACTCACCAACTCATTATTATGATTTTAGAAATGCCCCGGATTTGGATACCTGGAAATTTGAACAGGACCCTCTTCTGTTCGAAAAAAATGGATTTTTTACTGAGTTACCAATATCGTCCTGCACTGTATCTCCCTTATTCTTTTGGCGTCTACTGATTATCAAAACATTTTTTCATCAAAAATACCTGTCGGCTGGCGATGGAGAAGCAATTTCTAAATCGAAATCACAACTTATGCGTATGATGTTATTGCCTACACATTCAGTTGTTTCAGTAGACGGATATAAGGCAGCTATAGTCCAATCGGCTTTTAAAAAATCTTTAGCACACGGTAAAGAGAATTTTGTGATTATAGGACATCCAAAGGCAATGAGTAAATTTTCAATTGATATATTAGAAAAATTTTTATCAAAGACTTCAAAGCATGGTCATCTACTTTGCAGTCTGCATAGTTTTTTTGAAGTTAAAAATCATGTCAGCGAAGAAAGTTTGGTTCATTAAACTATAGCTGCGAGATGACTTGTGCCGGGGTTTTCAATACAATTTATTTTTTTGAAGTAACCCCAATTAGTTTCCTGTGAATTCCTGTTTACACAATGGTTTGAAAATTTAAGGAAGTCGAATTAAGACGGATTTTAGTACCTGATATTTCTAAAAAATTCCTCTCAGTCATTTAACAAGTTTCCTGTGGGTTTAAATATTATATCGCTTAAATTTTTGATTGACCTATTATGAATGTCTGGATTGACATGGATAATTCGCCTCATGTTCCTTTATTATTGCCATTTATTAAAAGCCTGGAAGTAAAAGGGTACACAATTTTTATTACTGCGAGGGATTATGCCCAAACAATAGAACTATTAACCAACGAAGGTGCGGAGTTTAAAAAAATTGGTAAACATGGTGGTGGGAATAAGTTTTTTAAAATAATTGAATTGATTTCCAGATCTATCCGGCTCATGTTTTACGCAAGAAAAAAGAAGATGACTTTCGCTATTAGTCACGGTTCAAGAGCACAGGCACTGGCTTGCAAAATATTAAAAATACCTTGTTATATAGGAATGGATTATGAACACACGGAATCAAGAATTTTTTCTGCATGCGCGGCCAAAATATGGATTCCTGAATTATTGTATCCACGGTCTTTACCATTTATAGGGATAAATAGCAATAAAGTAATTACCTATAAAGGGATTAAGGAACAATTTTATCTCCAAAATTTTATACCTGATAAATGTTTTTATGAAAAGATTGGTATTCCTGCTGATAAGGTATTGGTTGTTTTAAGACCTCCTGCTTTAACGGCAAACTACCACAATAAGAAAAGTGAAGAATTTCTTGATTTAATTCTGAAGAGGCTTGCAGCAACTCATAATGTTTACACCATTTGTACCCCCAGAACCATAGATCAGAGAGCCAGGTTAAAGAAATATGAATCTATTTCATTCAGGGTGATTGATTATGCAATGGATGGCAAGAATCTGGTTTACTATGCGGATGCTATGATTTCTGGAGGTGGAACAATGAACAGAGAAGCTGCATTTTTCGGTGCCAGGGTATACTCTATATTTTCTGGAAAAAAACCAATGCTTGATCTGGAGCTACAAAATTTAGGATTGCTGAGTTTTATTAATTCCGAAGAAGATTGCAATACAATCCAATTTCAAAAGAAAAAGCCTATTAAATCAACCTTTTTTCAATCCGGCGAAGACCAATTGGAAAAACTTATAGACACCATTACCCTGAATCTAAAACAAAAAAAACAATCATGAAGGTTCCTTTTATTGATCTTAAGCAGAGCTATTTGTCTGTAAAAGAAGAAATTCTTAAAGAAGTGAATGAAGTTCTGGACAACACGGAATACATCCTTGGGCCGAAAGTATCTGCATTTGAAAGAAATTTTGCAAAGTTTCATGAGGTTAGGTTTTGCTATGGAACAAATTCAGGAACGGCTGCCAACCATCTGGCTATTTGGGCCTTAAGTATAGGAATAGGGGACGAAGTGATTATGCCAGCTAATACTTTTATTGCTACAGCCTGGGGAGCTACTTTATGTGGAGCGGTTCCAGTTTTTGTTGATTGCGATCCTGATTCTTATAACATCAATCCAGATTTGATTGAAGAAAAAATTACTCCTAAAACAAAGGCCATCATAGCTGTTCATTTATATGGACAGCCTGCAAATATGGATAGAATTAAGTGCATTGCAGAAAAACATAAATTATTTGTGATTGAAGATGCGGCGCAGGCGCATAGTGCAGAATATAAAGGGCAGAAAGTAGGAGGCTTGGGAAAAATTGCTTCCTTCAGTTTTTATCCTGGAAAGAACCTGGGAGCCTATGGAGAAGGCGGTGCTATTACAACCAATGATGCGGCATTAGCATATAAGATTAAATTAATGCGGGCACATGGGTCTGAAGAAAAATACCAACATATTATGTTGGGCCATAATTACAGGATGGAAGGTATTCAAGGCGCTGTTCTTGGTGTCAAATTGAAATATCTGGAAAAATGGTTTCATGAACGAAGAAAGAAGGCCTGTTTATACAAGAAATATCTCGAAAGTGTAAGCGAAATAAAGTTGCCCGGGGAATCTAAAAACGTAAAACATTCCTACCATTTGTTTGTTGTGGTGGTTCAAAATAGAAATGCATTACAGGCATTTTTGAAGTCGAGGCAAATCGAAACAGGATTACATTACCCAATTCCTCTTCATTTGCAACATTGTTTTAAATTCCTGGGTTATCACGGGGGTGATTTTCCGGTAAGCGAATTTATGTCACAGACTTCTCTTTCTCTTCCGATATATCCTGAAATTACGGAAGACCAAATAGCTTATGTTGCGGAGCAAATAAAATCCTTTTATTCGATGATGAATAAATCCAAAGGTCGCATGCCATTTACAAATAACTACGAGGGTAATGGGCATGACTTGAATAAGTATTCGAAAGCATCCTGACATTCATTGTTTTTTTTTGTTGATTCACAATTATTATTTAGGTAATAACTATTTGCCATGTCTTTAGCTGCCACCGGACAAATAATCACCTTTCATGGAGAATTATCCAAAGAAAAATTCTTTTATGAATTGAACGATGCGTTTCATAATCATAAGAAAGTAGGCATAAGCAGAAAACACTTAGAAGAATTTGGGTTTAAAAATCTGGCTATTTTATCTGGCAGCAGGGAAGTGCTTTATTTTGATTTTGGTTTTCATAATTCAAGGTCTTATTTCTTTCAAAAACGAATGATAGATTTTGTGGTATCTACTATTGCTATTTTAATATTGCTGCCATTATGCATTTTGATTTCCATTTTTATTTTAATTGACGTTGGCTGGCCCTTCTTTTTTATTCAATACAGGCTGAACGAAAAGGAACGAAAAATCCTGTTTATTAAGTTTAGAAGCATGCGGTTGGAAAGCGATAAGGATTTAGGCAGGAAGAGCTCTATGGAAAAATTTATTAATGGTGAAAAAAATCCAGGTGTAAATACAAAAATCATTAACATCAATTTGGTTTCACCTACAGGTAAATTTCTTAGAAAGTATAGCCTTGATGAATTGCCGCAATTATTCTGTGTATTGATCGGAACCATGAGCCTGGTAGGTCCACGCCCTTGCCTGAAACACGAATTTGATGTTTATAAGGATTGGCACAAATTAAGATTAAGAGCAAAGCCTGGATGCACTGGTATGTGGCAGGTTTTTGGTCGGAGTATAGTATCATTTGATGAAAGCGTTTTGATGGATATATATTATTCAACCCATAGGAGTATACTATTGGATTTAAAGTTAATTTTTAAAACGATACCTGTCATGATAACAGGTAAAGGAGGAAAATAAAATGAATATAGGCGTAATTGGATTAGGTTATTGGGGGCCCAATATTGTGAGAAATTTTTTTACACATCCCGAAATAAAAAAGATTTATTGCTGTGATCTTGATGTTCAAAAATTTGAGAGGCTAAGAAATAATTATAATTGCCTGGAATTCAGGAAAGATTATAGGGACATTCTGAAAGATGCCAATATTGATGCTGTTTCGATTGTAACTCCTGTGGAAACGCATTTTTCAATTGCCAAAAAAGCCCTACAAAACGGAAAACACGTTCTGGTAGAAAAACCAATGACGACTACTGTGGAAGAAGCAATTGAATTGAATGAATTAGCATTAAAATACAATAAGGTGTTAATGGTTGATCATACTTTTTTATATTCTGAACCTGTCATTAAGTTAAAGGAGATGATTGATCTAGGAGAATTAGGAGACCTCTATTATTATGATTCGGTAAGAATTAATCTTGGTCTTTTTCAGCGAAAAGCAAATGTAATTTGGGATTTGGCCCCACATGACTTTTCAATTATGCAATATATTATCGGGACAAAGCCTTTATCTGTTATAGCAATGGGGGCGGATCATGTCGGTGAAGGATTCGAAGACATTGCCTACGTTCATATCAATTTCGGAAATAATTTAATCGCACATTTTCATTTGAACTGGCTTTCACCTGTAAAGGTCCGAAAACTCATGATCTCGGGAACAAAAAAAATGGCAGTTTACGATGACCTTGCTATAGCCGAAAAAATAAAAATATATGATAAGGGAATTAAAGTAACGAATTCAGAACAAGTAAAACGATTGCTTGTCAATTACAGGACGGGGAGCATGTTTTCCCCGAATATAGATAACTCAGAAGCATTAGGCTGTGTAATCAAAAATTTTGTCAATTCTATAAAAGGGTTAGAAAAACCAAAGTCTGATGGAATTATGGGAATTGAGGTTATGCGTTTGTTGGATGCAACCCAACAATCTTTATCAGGTAACGGGAAAATAATTTATTTATAATATGTTAGTTTGATAGTACTAACTATGGTTACTGGTTCTATATGTCGAATTTGAAAAGTATTTGTGAGGATGTAAAGTATATCTGATAATAAGTCTAACGGAAAATATGCAAATAACAATCGTAGCGGGCGCAAGACCTAATTTCATGAAGGTAGCTCCTATTATTAAGGCAATTAAGCTGGCTCAGGAGGGTGGAAAAATTATTCAGTACAGGTTGGTTCATACGGGGCAGCATTATGATAAAATGATGAGTGAGGATTTCTTTGAAGCATTATGTATTCCACAGCCTGATGTGAATTTGGAAACCGGCGGAGGGACTGCGGCAGAACAGACGGCTGCTATTATGATTCGCTTTGAAAGGGAATTGACCAGTTACCGTCCAGATATGGTACTTGTCGTGGGTGATGTTACGTCAACCATGGCCTGTACGATAACTGCAAAAAAAATGGGTGTTGATGTGGTGCATGTAGAAGCTGGGATTCGTTCAGGAGATATTACTATGCCTGAAGAAATAAACCGAATTGTCACTGATTCTATTTGTGATCATTTTTTTACAACAAGTAAAACTGCTAATTGAAATCTTTTAAATTCCAATATCCCTGAAGAGCGAATTCATTTCGTTGGAAATACAATGATCGACACCTTATACCAGAATCTGACCAAATTACGCAAACCAGCATTTTGGGATGAAGTAAATTTAAAAAAGGATAATTATTTCCTGCTTACCCTGCATCGTCCTTCTAATGTTGATAATTCAGATAAATTAAAAACTCTTTTGGAAACTATAAGTTATTCAACTAAAAACTTTCTGATCATTTTTCCAGTGCATCCTCGTACCAGAAAAAATCTTGTTAATATGGAGTTTGGAAACTGTAAATATATTATGACAGATCCTTTAGGATATCATGAATTTATTTATCTCGTAAAAAATGCAAAGGGAATTATAACAGATTCGGGGGTATAACCGAGGAGGCAACCGTTTTGAATATTCCTTGCCTGACTTTAAGAAACAGTACAGAGCGACCGGAAACAGTTACAATGGGAACCAATGAATTAATAGGTGAAGATTTTGAAAAGCTTGGTGATTATCTTGAAGATATTATTAATGGAAAGTGGAAATTGGGGGTCATACCTGAATTGTGGGATGGAAAAACAGCCGAACGAATAATTAAAAAGTTATTCGCTTTATATTCTTTAATTTCTCCTCTATTGTCGGTTTCTTAAAACATATCTGGTTCAATGTGCATTGATGTTTTAATAATTAACGAAATGAGAAGGGTTTGTTTATTGTTTTTTGTTAGTTCTTCCTTTTCAATGAATGCAAAAAATTATTACGTATCCAGTAGTTCAGGGAATAATGCCAATTCAGGTATATCCATAAGTTCGCCATGGCAAACCTTATCCAAAATAAACAGCACAACCTTTGTAGCCGGAGATAGTATTTTTTTCAAGCGGGGCGACGTTTGGTCGGGTAATTTAATGATAACCCATTCTGGTGTACCCGGCAATCCAATCGTTTATTCATCCTATGGTACCGGTAAGTTGCCGGAGATCAATAAAGGAACTGATTTTTGGTCTCCCTTAATTTCGCTGACTGGTAGTAAGTATATTGTTATTGATGGATTCAAATTGCTGGATATAGCGATGAGCCCTGCTGATCATTCTGTGCCCGCCCATTTTGCATATGCAATAGGTATTGACAACTCGCCCAACTGCACCATACAAAATTGCGATATTTCTCTGGTGGGTGTAGGGATTCAGGTAATGGGTACTTCCAATAATTGCCTTATTACCGGAAATTATATGCACAATTTGAGAATGGTGGTGAATACCCCTGGTGGTGATGATGACTATGGAGCCAACCCTATAATCCTTGAGACTTCAGGAAATAAAATTACCTATAACCGGTTTGAGGAGTGCTGGGCCTCTAGTTATGACTATGGATTCGATGGCGGTGCTATTGAATTTTATGGCAGCGCGAGTGAATAATAATATCATCATGTATAATACTGCCATTAATTGTAATGGATTCCTGGAAATAGGAAGTGGTTCGGGAGGTGTAGCTAACAATAATGTTGTCGCTTATAATAAAGTGATCAATTGCGGATCCTTGGGAGAGTTTCATAATGCAGGCAACTTTGCGGTAAAAGTATTAATCTGCAGTATTATAACAATACTATAGTAGAAACCGTCCGGCAATACACTATTCCCGGTATCATGTTCGATATGGAAACAACGGATCCGCAGGAATGATGACATTGAAAAATAATATTTTTTATACCTCCACCAATACGAATATTTATACGTCAGAATTTGCCGGATCAGTAGCCACGCATACTAATAATTATTACCGTATGACAAATGGGAATCCTGGCATAACACTTAGCAGTAGTGAAACGCTCAACAGAACGGCCAGCCTATTTGCCAATACCAGCGGAGATCCATCTTTATGGAACTATGCACTGCCGGCTGGCAGCCCGGCAATAAATTTTGGTACAGATGTAGGTTATAAAACTGATTTTATTGGAAATGCAATAACAAGCAATCCGGATGCTGGTATCCTGGAATTTGTAAATGTTGCTACCAATCTTTTACCAAAGCCAGATAATGGGAAAAGCACAGTGTTAAGCAAGTAGGTAATAGTTTTATTGTCACAATAATCAAGAACAGGGCTGATGAGTCAGCCCTGTTTTATTTTTGGTTAGATAGTTTAAACATAACCTAATTAGAACGGACAATAATAAGCAATGTCGCTAATTCAATTATTTGTAAATAAAAGAAGGTAGCATATTATCCAGATTTTCCAAGAAAAAAATAATTGGTAAGGTCTGTATGTAAGCTTGCTACCTCCCAGAACTATATTTTTATAAAAGTAGTTGTCACCTTTTCAATGTTATCGAAAATCACCTCAACCTGGTAAACACCAGGCGTTAAATAGGATATGTTTAGCGTTTTTGTAAAAAGAATTGACGCATTATTTATAGTAACAGGAGAGAGTACTTTCACTCCTGATAAATTATATATGATAATCTTTGCTTTTTTATATTTTTCATTGTAGAAACTAATAGTAATCTGATTACTAGCCGGGTTTGGATAAAGGAGCATTTTGCCTGGAAGTGAGTGGAAATTATTGACAACTGATATAATGACCTTGGCTTTTGCCGTTGCATTCTGATTATCCGTTACGGTTAATTGAAACACATGATCCCCTTCCTTTAAGCCAGTAACCTTTGTTTTTGCTTGTGAGATAAATGCAATTTTTGCGGAGGAGGGGCCGCTGATTTGTTCCCACTTATAGCTTTTTATCGTTCCGTCAGGGTCACGGGATAATGAACCGTTTAAAATAGCTTCATTTGCGGATAAGGTAACTTCCTGAGAAATTCCGGCATTAGCAATCGGCGCTGCATTTACCAATATAGTTTTTTCGTCTGAGGCAGTTGCTCCCCTGTTATCGGTTACCGTTAACCGGAATACATAAGTACCCTGCACCAGGTTGGTTAAATTAGTTGACGCTGCGTTTGCATTGGCTAATGTAAATGTTGTGGGACCGTTTACTTTTGTCCATAGATACTTTGTTATTGTTCCGTCCACATCCGAACCCGTTCCTGTTACGTTGGTTGAATTTGTTGGTAAGGTTAACACAGTATTATTACCAGCATTGGCTACCGGTGTCTGGTTAACAACAGGTTCTGCATTTACGGTTACCGTTTTATCATCAGTATCAGTTGCACCATCATTATCCGTTACCGTTAACCGGAACACATAAGTACCCTACCAGGTTGGTCAAGTGTAGTTGACGCTGCGTTTGCATTGCCTAATGTGTATGTTGTGGGACCGCTTACTCTTGTCCACATATAACTTGCTATTGTTCCGTCTGCATCCGTACCCGTTCCTGTCACGTTGGTTGAGTTTGCCGGTAAGGTCAACACCGTATTGTTACCAGCATTGGCTACCGGAGCCTGGTTTACAACTGGTGCCGCTTTTACTGTTACCGTTTTGTTATCCGTATCCGTTGCGCCGTCATTATCTGTCACCGTTAACCGGAATACGTATGTTCCCTGCACCAGGTCGGTCAAATGTAGTTGATGCTGCGTTTGCATTTCCTATTGTAAATATTGCTGGTCCGCTCAATCTTGTCCATACATACTCTGCTATTGTTCCGTCCGCATCCGTACCCGTTCCTGCCAATGTTGGTTGCGTTGGCTGGCAAAACCAGTACAACATCATTTCCTGCGTTAGCCGTAGGAGGATGATTTACGACCTGTGCTGCATTCACCGTAACGGTCTTATCATCCGTATCCGTTGCTCCATCATTATCTGTCACCGTCAACCGGAATACATATGTTCCTTCACCAGGTTGGTTAAATTAGTTGATGCTGCGTTTGCATTGGCTAATGTATATGTTGTGGGACCGCTTACTCTTGTCCATAGATACTTTGTTATTGTTCCGTCCACATCTGAACCCGTTCCTGTTACGTTGGTTGAGTTTGTTGGCAAGGTTAACACAATATTATAACCTGCATTGGCTACCGGTGGTCTGATTAACAACAGGTGCCGCATTTACGGTTACCGTTTTATCATCAGTATTTGTTGCGCCATCATTATCGGTTACCGTTAAGCGGAAGACATATGTTCCCTGCACCAAGTTGGTTAAATTAGTTGATGCTGCGTTTGCATTGGCTAATGTAAATGTTGTGGGACCGCTCAATCTTGTCCATAGGTACTTTGTTATTGTACCGTCCGCATCTGAACCCGTTCCTGTTAATGTGGTTGCGTTGGCTGGCAAAACCATGACAACATCATTTCCTGCATTAGCGGTGGGAGGATTATTTACTATAGGAGCAGGATGCACTGTAATGGTTTTATCATCACTACTAGTTGCGCCATCATTATCGGTTACCGTTAAGCGGAATACGTATGTTCCCTGCACCAGGTTGGTTATATTAGTTGATGCTGCGTTAGCATTGGCTAATGTAAATGTTGTGGGGCCGCTCAATCTTGTCCATAGGTACTTTGTTATGATTCCGTCCACATCTGAACCCGTTCCTGTTAATGTGGTTGCGTTGGCTGGCAAAACCAGGACAACATCATTTCCTGCATTAGCGGTTGGAGGTTTATTTACTATAGGAGCAGGATGCACCGTAACGGTTATATCATCACTACTAGTTGCGCCCATCATTATCGGTTACCGTTAAGCGGAAGACGTATGTTCCCTGTACCAGGTTGGTTATATTAGTTGATGCTGCGTTTGCATTGGCTAATGTAAATGTTGTGGGACCGCTCAATCTTGTCCATAGGTACTTCGTTATTGTACCGTCCGCATCTGAACCCGTTCCTGTTAATGTGGTTGCGTTGGCTGGCAAAACCATGACAACATCGTTTCCTGCATTAGCGGTGGGAGGATTATTTACTATAGGAGCAGGATGCACCGTAACGGTTATATCATCACTACTAGTTGCGCCATCATTATCGGTATACCGTTAAGCGGAAGACGTATGTTCCCTGCACCAGGTTGGTTATATTAGTTGATGCTGCGTTAGCATTGGCTAATGTAAATGTTGTGGGGCCGCTCAATCTTGTCCATAGGTACTTTGTTATTGTTCCGTCCGCATCTGAACCCGTTCCTGTTAATGTGGTTGCGTTGGCTGGCAAAACCAGGACAACATCATTTCCTGCATTAGCGGTTGGAGGATTATTTACTATAGGAGCAGGATGCACCGTAACGGTTATATCATCACTACCAGTTGCGCCATCATTATCAGATACCGTTAAGCGGAAGACGTATGTTCCCTGCACCAGGTTGGTTATATTAGTTGAGGCTGCATTAGCATTGGCTAATGTAAATGTTGTGGGACCGCTTACTCTTGTCCATAGATACGCTCTGATTATGCCATCAGCATCAGTACCGCTACCGTCTATTATAGTTGCATTGATTGGTAAAGTCAAATTTATATCATTACCTGCATTTGCAACAGGAAGCTGATTTGAGGCAGGATATAAAAATTCCATAATACCAGCATCTGGATTATCGATGATTGGATTGCTTACGAAATCTGTCTTATATCCAACATCTATTCCGAAGTTTATTGCCATTCCGCCTGGTGGCAATGCAAAATTCCAGTCGGCAGGATCACCAGAAGTACTGGAAAATATATTTGCTGTGGTTGTTTTTATTTCATTCGATCCCAAAGCTATACCTATTGAACCATTGGTCATCCTGTATAAATTATTGGAATGATTTGTAACACCTGAAAAAGCTGTTTCATAAATAGTTGTATTATTGGATGTCCAAAAAATATTGTTTTTTACAACTAACATCCCAGATTGTGGATTACCAACTACATCAAAGAGGAACCCTGGAATAGTAAATTGTTGTTTTGTTTCTATTACGTTGTTATTATAATATTGTAAATTAGATATGGCCACACCAAAATTGCTTGTGGTATGTAAAGTACCAATGACCCCACAATTAATTATTTTATTATAGGCAACTATATTGTTACTAACCGACCCTCCTGAACCGCTACCTATTTCCAAAAACCCATTGCAATTAATGGCAGTATTATACATGATGGTATTATTGTTAATAGCTTTGCCGTAAAATTCAATAGCCCCGCCATCATACCCATAATCGTAGCTTAATGCCCAGCATTCTTCAAATCTGTTATGCATAATGGCGTTGTTAGAACTCGATATGATCAATGGATTGGCGCCATAGTCATCATCACCACCCACTGTATTTACAATCATTCTTAAATTGTGCATGTAATTATTCGTGACATGGCAATTATTAGAGGAACCGTAAATCTCTATGCCGGCCCCAACAAGAGAAATATCACAATTTTTTATAGTACAATTAGGAGAATTATTTAAACTAATTCCGTAAGCAAAACGGGCGGTAGCAGAATGGTCTGTTTCATTCATTTTTACATCTGACAATTTAAATCCGTCTATTACCACATATTGTTTACCTGTTATTGAAATTAGTGGCGTCCAAAAATCTATGCCATTATTAAATTGGGGGGCAATGCCAGTTCCATAAGTGGTGTAAACGATGGGATTGCCTAATAAACCCGAACGAGTAACTATTAAATTTCCGGACCAATTATCACCCCGCTTGAAAAAAATACTGTCCCCGGCTACAAAAGTAGTACTGTTTATTTTGGATAATGTTTGCCACGGTGAATTTATGGAAATACCTGAATTGGAATTATTTCCTGCACTATTTGAAATGTAATAATTTTTTGCATGTAAGGAAATACAGGGGAGATTATGAGCAAGAATAAAATTGCCTTCATAAGGGTATAGGTATTGGATTAAAAAATGATTTGGTTCAACTTAAGGCATAACTATCATATCTTTTTTAATAAACCTGAATTGTTATTAAAATTATTTAAACCTATTTCGAAAGAATTATTTCTGGTAATGAAAAGTATAACAGGAATAAGTTTTTGAAATATTAGTAGTTGGCCACTCCAGCGATAAAAATAGGTGGATCGAAAATGAAAACAGGAAAGTATGGATTGAAACGAGATAAAATTAGTTCTCGTTCCCAAAATGTTCATTGAATGTCTCACAGCAGGATACTTTAAATTTTTTAAACAAATCCTTTAGAATTAATTCTTGTCTTAAATTTAAATCTTGGTAATTCCTGCCTTTATACCTTAGTTCCTGGTAAAAGATTTTTCAAATATAATGCCATTAGTCTCCGGGAATTCTATAATTACCCTGATAAGTTTGAAATGACTTTTAAAAAAGTATAGTTACGAGTATTAAAATCAAAAAAACAGGAAGAAATATACGTATCATTAATATTAATATAAAAGGAGGTAAAGATTTACTGGCCGCTTTGCTTCTTATAGGCAGGTTGTGGCATTTTTACCAAACATATTCACTACCCACCTTTATTGCCATTCATTATGCAACTTATTCATTAAATACGGATACCAAGGTTTGGGTTGCAAAAGAAATAAATATCAGGACTATAGTTTTTTTGCTTTAAAGTTCAGGCACCTAAACGCTGAAATTCATTATGCCAAGAACAACAGAATGGGAGCTGTGTTTGCTAAATCTTAGTGGCTACGATTTTTCATTCTAAATTTTTTTTGAATGCCACATTAACTTTCAAAATCAGGAAAGAGTTTAATTCTTTGAACTTAAATCAGTTTGGAAATGAAAATCCCCACAGGTAATTGTTGTGGGGATATTTTTTTGTAGCCCGTACGAGATTCGAACTCGTATCACCACCGTGAAAGGGTGGTGTCCTAACCCTTAGACGAACGGGCCTTTTTTAATCGGCGCATACTAGTAAATAGCGCCGTTTTAAAGGACGGCAAAGATAGGAGTGCAGATTGCCTGCCAAAAAACCTTTTTAAGCCAAAACGTTTTTTGACTTTTTTTCACTAACTTGCTTCTCCGAATTTGCACCTTCATTTCAAAACCTGCGAGTTCACTGTAACCAAGACGGTCTCGTAACTTCGCCCCGCATTTTAAAACTAAAATTTTCTTACATACTATGAGCACAGTTAAAGTAGCTATCAATGGTTTCGGAAGAATCGGCCGCCTCGTTTACCGCCAGATCTATAAAATGGAAGGTATTGATGTAGTCGCCATCAACGATCTTACCAGTCCCAAAGTACTAGCACACCTGCTTGAAATACGATACGCGCACAGGGCCGCTTTGATGCAGATGTGAAAGCCACTGAAAATTCTATCGTTGTCAATGGTGATGAAGTAAAAATATATGCCCAGAAAAATCCGGCTGAAATTCCCTGGAAAAACCATGATGTTGATGTGGTATTGGAATGTACAGGTTTCTTTACCGATAAAGACAAAGCCGCTGCACACCTCACTGCCGGTGCAAAAAGAGTAGTGATCTCAGCACCTGCTACCGGTGATCTGAAAACAATTGTTTTTAACGTAAACCATAACATACTCGATGGCAGCTGAAACAATCATCAGTTGCGCTTCCTGTACCACCAATTGCCTGGCACCTATGGCACAGGTACTCGAAGAAAAATTTGGTATCGTAAATGGATTGATGACTACCATTCACGCTTATACAAACGATCAGAATACACAGGATGCTCCCCATCCTAAAGGTGACCTTCGCCGTGCAAGGGCTGCCGCTCAGAATATTGTGCCTAACAGCACCGGTGCTGCTAAAGCAATTGGTGTAGTGTTGCCCAAGCCTGAAAGGAAAACTCGATGGTAGTGCCCAACGGGTTCCGACACTCACCGGTTCCCTTGACAGAAGTGACTGCCATTTTGGATAAAAAAACAACTGTTGAAGAAGTAAATGCCGCGATGAAAGCAGCATCCAACGAAAGCTTTGGATATACTGAAGATGAAATTGTAAGCAGTGATGTAATTGGTAGCAGCTTTGGTTCTCTGTTTGATGCTACTCAAACCAGAGTGCAAACAGTAGGAGATACCCAACTGGTAAGAACGGTGAGCTGGTATGACAATGAAATGAGTTATGTAAGCCAGTTAGTAAGAACAGTGCATTACTTTGCAAAACTGATAAATAAATAAAAATTCGATTTATACTGGCCGCAATGATTACAGCAGAATAATTTCTGTGGTAGCCGTTGCGGCCTTATTTTGCATTACGCATTATGAGGATTAAAAATATTAATGGGCTAAGTGCAGCGGATCTTGAAAAGGAAATCTCCGGTGGCGGCCGGTTTGTATATTTTGCATATACTATATCTTTATTGTTTGTTACTTTCAGAGATGTTTCCGGCGTTTACCTGATACGCCCGGGTGAAAAAACAGCCGGGAAAAGCTTTTTATTTACTGTTGTTTCTTTTTTGACAGGTTGGTGGGGTTTGCCATGGGGGCCTAAGTTTACATTGCAGGCTATCCGAACTAATCTGCAGGGAGGGAAAGATGTTACCAACGAAGTAATGGATGTTATAAATGGCTATTTATTATTTGAGGAAGCCAATTCCAGGAAAAAAAATCATTCTTTTTAAATTAAGCATGTATGTCAAAGTTTTCTGATTACAATTTTGCAGGACAAAAAGTTCTTGTACGGGTTGATTTTAATGTGCCATTGGACGATCAATTTGAAATAACAGACGATACAAGAATGAGCGCTGCAATTCCTACTATAAATAAAATTATCAAAGATGGAGGCATGCCTGTACTGATGTCGCATTTTGGTAGGCCAAAAGGGGGGCCTGAAGAGAAATTTTCTCTTCGCCACCTGCTGAAGCATTTAAGTAAATTATTAGGCAAGGCTAATGTGTTGTTTGCAGAAGATTGTATCGGGGAAGAAGCTATACAAACAGCAGCCAGCATGAAGCCCGGTGATGTATTATTATTGGAAAATCTTCGGTTTTATAAAGAAGAAGAAAAAGGAGATGAAAAATTTGCAGAAAAATTGTCCGGGTTGGGAGATGTGTGGGTGAATGATGCATTTGGTACCGCACACCGTGCTCATGCATCTACTGCGGTGATAGCTCAATTTTTCCCTAAAGAGAAAAGGATGTTTGGTCTGCTGCTGGAAAGCGAAGTAGCCAGTGCAGAAAAGGTGATGCACCATTCCGAAAAGCCATTTTTAGCCATTATAGGGGGCGCAAAAGTGTCTGATAAAATCCTGATTATTGAAAGTTTACTAGAAAGAGCAACCGATATTATAATAGGAGGCGGCATGGCATATACGTTTATGAAAGCTGAAGGGGGCAAAATCGGAAACTCTCTTTGTGAAGAGCGACCGGATAGATACAGCGTTGGAGTTATTGAAAAGAGCGGAAGAAAAAGGAGTTTGTATTCATCTGCCTTCCGATTCTGTTATAGCCAGTAAATTTGCTGCCGATGCAGAAACATCGTCAGCACCCAGTAATGCAATACCTGAAGGTTGGATGGGATTAGATATAGGGCCTAATGCAATAGACCAATTTGTAAATGTAATTCTTTGCTCCAAAACGATTTTGTGGAACGGACCCATGGGGGTTTTTGAAATGGCTAATTTCCAGCATGGAACAAAAGCCATTGCACAAGCAATAGCAAAAGCAACGCAGAAAGGAGCTTTTTCGTTGGTAGGTGGCGGGGATTCAGTTGCTGCTGTTAATCAATTTGGGTTTGCAGATAAGGTGAGCTACGTTTCCACAGGGGGTGGTGCCATGCTGGAATATTTTGAAGGCAAAACTTTACCGGGGATAGCCGCTGTTCAACAATAGCATATTAGCCAGTACTTTTATTTATCAATATAATTTTTACCTATTATGAAAATCAAAGATATTAGATCGGTTTGTATTATCATTACCTCGGTTATTTTGGTCTCCTGCCAGAAAGAGGTAAATTTTCAGAACAACAATAGTGCTACTGCCAGCCCCGGAACAGGATCAAACAAACAGCTAATTGGTGATTATGATTTCGTAGGTGCTGAAGCATCAACTAAAAGCACCGTGACTACCTCGCAAGCCGGTATGGAACTCAAAGCCATAACAACAAGCAGTTATATTTCTAAGAATAATAAAGGCACGGCAAAAATTACTTCTGCTGAATTTATATTTTCAGGATTAACCTATTCCATCGATACTGTAATGCATGTTAGTACCTATTTGAATGGTTTGTTATTTGATGAAACGGAGTTGCCTTTTGCAATGACTGTTCCTTTAACGAATCAAACCGAGGAGTACAAAAAAATAAATAATGATTCCCTTGTTTTTACAAAAGGGCTTTTCGTATTTAATGGCCCGGCAACGGGTGCCAGTCCTACAACAGGATCAGGCGGTGCAAACATTAGTTGGTCGGGAGATACACTTTTTGTAAAAGCTGGCAATGCCTTTATCACATCTATATCGCAAGCCGGAACACCAGCAATGCTTGAAGGCTCTGTGTCCGGAATATTTAAATTGAAACGAAAATGATGAGCCGCAAAAGAGCGGTCTGATTATTTCTTCGATATCTCTATTATTTTATCATTGGTTCCGTTGCTGGTGCAGACATAAACTTTGCCTGCCGGGGAAATACAGATATCCCGCATTCTTCCATATTTACCTGAAAAATATTCATTGGTGGTAACAATAGAAGAAAATGAATTATCCAATTCCATCTGGTATAGCCTTGCATTTTTTAGAGCAACCAGCAGTAAAGAATTTTTCCATTGGGGTATCAGGTCATGGTTATAATAATCAAGACCACTGGTAGCAATGGTAGGGGTCCATGCTTTAATCGGTTCCACAACATTTTTAGCTGTGCAGAAGGTTTGCTCCGCAGACAAATTGCAAAACCCATGCACATCCGGCCATCCATAATTTCTTCCTTTTTCAATAATATTAATTTCATCATCATTGCTGGGTCCATGTTCTGAACTATATAATTTATTATGGGCAAAAACCAAACCCTGGGGATTGCGGTGTCCCCATGACCAATATGGATTGCCGGCAACAGGATTATCCGCTGGCACGGTGCCGTTAAGATTCAGTCTTATAACTTTTCCATTGGGCGAAGAGATATCCTGGGGCAACGATTGATCAGAGGCATCACCGGTTGTAATAAATAATTTTTGATCCACAATGAGGAGCCGGCTGCCATTATGAATACCTGCCGCCTTAATATTTTCGATTAAGGTAAATGGATTAATAAGTGTCGTTCCATTATAAGTATAACGAACTACTTTTTCCTTATAGCCGTTGCCGCTGTCATAATTATAAACAACAAAAAGTTGCCCGTTAAGCAAAAAGTCGGGATGTAAAGCCATTCCCAATAGACCACCTTCCCCGGTTGATTTAACTTCACTTATATTCAGCACTGGGGTTACAATGCCAGTGGTTGGATTTAACCTGCTTATTTTTCCTCCGCGTTCTGTCATCCAGATATTGTTGTCAGGTCCCCATAAAATTTCCCAGGGAAAATTAAGATTTTGAACGACTACTGAGTCCTTAAGTTCCACCTGTCCTTCAGCTGGTTTTGCATTCCTGGTTTCCTTCTTGCAAAAAAAAGAAACAGGTAAAAGGAATGCAAGAAAGAAAAAAATTGAACTTTTTGAAACATTCATAGTTATTGTTTGTATAAAAAATCTGACTAAAACCGTACCATATAGTTACAAACAAACTCATGAATAGTTTTCCATTCTTTATGAAATCAATAATTAACATTATGAGAGGCTTTAAGCATTTTCAAGTAAACAATGGTTTACTTAATAAAAAAGTAATGTTCACCGGTCTAATCTGGCCGTTGGGCGAGGATCACTGCTACTTGTCCGGGTAAAATGAAAATTTGGACTCATAAAATCTGAAATACCTTAATTTTAAATCCAACACAAAAAAAATAAAAATGAAAGGAACCAAAAATTTAGGAATAATGATTGTTCTCGGACTCATCCTCTTACTAGGTGTCTGGGGATGCAGCGGATACAACGGGCTTATTACTGCTGATCAGAACGTGAAAAAGGTTTGGGGAAATGTTGAAACCAATTATCAGCGCAGGACCGACCTATACAATAGTGTAATTAAAACAATTGAAAGTTCGGCCAATTTCGAAAAATCATTGTTGAAGGATGTGGTGGAAGCCAGGGCAAAAGCAACTTCTATTACTGTAGACATCAATGATCAGGCAAGCCTTGATCGTTTTCAGCAGGCGCAAGGCCAGTTGCAAGGCTCTTTTTCGCGGTTACTTGCCACGGTAGAAAATTACCCGGATATTAAAACCACAAAAGCCTTCCAGGATTTTCAAACCCAGATAGAAGGAACGGAAAACAGAATTAATGTAGCCCGGCAGGACTTTAACGCCTCCGTTGAAAATTATAACTTGAAAGTAAAACGATTCCCAATGAACTTGATGGCAGGTATTTTTGGATTTAGTGAGAAAGCCTATTTCAGATCTGATCCAGGTTCAGAAAAAAGTCCTGACATTCAATTCGACATAAAATAAACGATCTCGTCTGATGTTTGCTTTTTTAAAGAGAAATAAAGATTTTTTTAGCCCGGACGAAACAAGGCTTATCGTTGACGCTATCAAGAAGACAGAACTTTTGACCAGCGGAGAAGTAAGAGTTTTTGTTGAAAACCGTTGCCGATTTGTTGATGCGATGGACAGGGCGCGGGAAATTTTTGATAATTTGAAAATGGGCCAGACAAAAGAACGAAATGGGGTACTGATCTATATAGCTATCCAGGATCACCAACTGGCCGTACTTGGAGATGAAGGAATACATCAGAAAGTGGGTAACGAATATTGGAATGTGGAAGTAGGAAAAATGATTACGTTGTTTACCCGGAATAATTATGCAGAAGCAATTGTAATGTGTATAGAAGATATCGGCGAAGCTTTACATTCTTATTTTCCTTACGATAATAAAATAGATAAAAACGAGTTGCCGGATGATATCGTATTTGGCAGATGATTTACATGAAGAAATTTTTTCCCTTTATATTTTTATTGATTTCCTTTTTTGCGCAAGCGCAAATTGATAAGGTAATACCACCACGGCCCAATCCTCCCAGGCTGGCTAATGATTTGGCGAACATGATGACACCTGAGCAAGAGCATGCACTTGAAGCAAAGCTGGTTGCTTATAATGACAGCACATCAAGCCAGGTCAGCGTTATTACAGTTACTTCATTAAGTGGGTATGAAATTTCAGAATTTGCCCTGGCTCTGGGGCGAAAATGGGGAGTAGGAGGCAAACAATACAATAATGGGATTATTGTTTTGGTGTCAAAGGATGATCGGAAAGCTCGTATTGAAGTGGGCCCGGGCCTGGAAGGTGCGATACCGGATATAACGGCAAAAAGCATAATTGATAACGCCATTGTTCCTAATTTCAGAACCGAAAATTATTACCGGGGATTAGACCAGGCAACCGATCTTATTATAAAGGCCGCAGCAGGAGAATACAAAGCCGAAGAAAACAGTGGTAAAAAAGGGGGAAAGGGCATTGGATTTGGAGCTATCTTATTTTTTCTCATTCTTATTTTTTTATTTAGTGGCCGTGGTGGGGGAAGAGGCAGGGGAGGAATGATGTCACGCAGAGGATTTGGTGATATTGGTACAGGTATGATCATTGGAAGCATGTTGGGAGGAGGAAGAAGTGGTGGAGGTTTTGGTGGCGGCGGCGGAGGGGGCGGTGGCTTCGGTGGTTTTGGCGGCGGTAGTTTTGGTGGTGGTGGCGCAAGCGGAAGCTGGTAAAAAATTACTGTAATATAAAACGGCACAATTCATTCATGTCACTAAACGGAGCTACGATATATCCGTCATCAATAAGTTTGTATAATTTGTTTTTCTCAACCTCCACTTCGTAATTATTTGCAATTTTACACGATTGCCTTCTATGGAAATTACTTCTATTTCATAAACTGCACACATCTCCCCATAAATCAAAATTCAATCTTTGAGCATTTCTTCGCTCCCTTGCACTTTACATATTTAATTTGCTAAATTTTAGAATTTCTGGTAAAAGGGATGAAACAAGGATTAAAAGAACCAGAAGGATTTAAAATAAAAATGGACAAACCCGGAATTCGGAATTGTCCATTTTTTGTTGACCCATATGGATTCGAACCATAAATGACTGAACCAAAATCAGTAGTGTTACCATTACACCATGGGTCAAACTATGCCCATTTTTCAATGGGGAGTGCAAAAATAAGGGTAGATTGCTTTTCACCCAAAAGGTTTTTAACGTTAAAAGTATCTCGGTTTTAAGCAAGATCAGGCTTCAGAAGCCAGAGCAAGTTGTTCCCTATTGTCTTCATTTTCTTTTAACTCCCTGATTTTATCCAGGGCCCTTGCTACAACATCGCACATTATAGTTACCAGGCTGCCCGGTTTACTATTGGCATAAGCGTAATCAAGGGCTTCATCTTCATTTGGAATAACGATAATTGGAAGATCCGGGTTCACTTTTTTAATTCCTTCCTTTAATAAGGCTATAATTTCATCGGCACTGCGACCGCGAAGATTCTTGTCACAACGAATAATTATTTCATCAAAATATTGGGCTGATATTTCTCCCAATTCCATTATATCCTCGTTTCTTCTATCACCGGTCCCGCTAATTATACCCACTTTAATTTTATAATCTAATTTGCTGATAAAGTCACAAAGTAGTTTGAGCCCGTGCGGATTGTGAGCGAAATCAGCCAGCATGGTAAAATTTTTAAATTGGAAAAAATTTAACCTGCCCGGAGTTTGACTAGAAGATGGAATAAATGTTAATAACCCTTGCCTTATATCCTCAATAGTTATATCACGATACAGGTAAGTAGCCAAAACCGCAGGTAGAGTGTTATTAATATTATGTATGGCCTTTCCTTCATAAGTGAGCGGAATGTCTTTTACCGCTGATACTCTTATTTTCCAGGTCCCTTTCATGATGCTGATAAAACCATTTTCATATACGGCTGCTAAACCTCCCTTAGCACAATGTTTTTTGATCCGGGGGTTTTTTTCGTCCATACTGAATAGGGCAATATTGCAATTAAGGTCTTCCTGCATTTTGTAAACCAGGTCATCGTCTGCATTTAATACGGCATAACCATGAGGAAAAACTGTTTCGGGCACCACAGCTTTTACTCGTGCCATTTGTTCCAAGGTATTGATACCTCCTAAACCCATATGGTCGGCGGCTACATTGGTAACAATGGCTACATCACAATGCTGAAAAGCCAATCCTGCTTTTAAAATTCCACCCCTGGCACATTCTAATACGGCAAAATCAACTGTAGGATCTTTAAGTACAAAAGAGGAACTAACAGGGCCGGTGCAGTCACCTTTCATCATCATTTGATTTTGAATATATACTCCGTCAGAAGTAGTATAACCTACTTTTTTGTTAGCACTCTTGGCAATATGTGCTGCTAAGCGGGTGGTGGTTGTTTTGCCATTTGTTCCGGTAATTGCTATGATAGGAATACGACCAATACTTCCTTTGGGGAAAAGCATGTCTACTACCGGCTCAGCTGCATTCCTCGGTAAACCCTCCGAAGGATCGATATGCATTCGGAAACCCGGGGCTGCATTAACCTCTAATATGGCTCCACCTGCTTCACTTACAGGCGACCGCAGATCCTTAACCATAATATCAATACCACAGATATCCAACCCGATAATTTTTGCAATTCGTTCAAACATGAAAATGTTGGCAGGATGCACTTCATCTGTTACATCGGTGGAAGTACCACCTGTTGATAAGTTGGCTGTGGGTTTTAATAAAACCAACTCTCCCCTGGCTGGTATTGTTTCTATAGTATACCCAAGGTCGTCCAGCATTTTTTGAGTAAACTGGTCAACAGTGATCTGTGTCAGTACTTTTTCATGACCATATCCGCGACGGGGATCTTTATTTATCTCTTCAATCAAATATTGAATAGTATTAACTCCATCACCCGTAACAGCAGCCGGTGTCCTTAACGCTGCGCAAATGAATTTATAATTTACAACCAGTGCCCTGAAATCAAAACCCGTAATGTATTTTTCTACTATAACATTCCGCCCAAATTGCCGGGCTGCATCCAATGCTTTTTGCGCCTGGTCCCGGTTTGTAATGTTTGTTGTATTTCCTTTTCCATGATTACCATCAATAGGTTTTATCACAAGCGGATATCCTACCTTACTTATTGCACTGTCCAATTCTTCATCGGAACGAATAACTACACCTTTGGGCACAGGAACTTCCGCAGCTTCTAATAAATTCTTAGTTTCTTCTTTGTCGCAAGCTATATCAACAGCAATATTTGAGGTAGTTGAGGCAATTGTTGCCCGTATCCTTTTTTGGTGTACCCCATAGCCTAATTGCACCAGGCTTTGTTTATTCAATCGAATAAAAGGAATTCCTCTTTTGGCCGCTTCTTCTACTATACAGCCCGTTGATGGACCCAGCCTTGTATTTTCCCTGATCTCTCTCATCTCCTGTATATCTTTCTCAAGATCATAATCCACTCCCTGTATCAAGGCTTCAACAATCCGGAAAGCGGCCCTGGCTGCATATACTCCTGCATCTTCTTCCATGTAATCAAAAATGACATAATAGACACCTTCCTTTAAACCTGTTCCTCTTGTTCTTCCAAAGCCACAATCCATTCCGGCGAGTGTCTGAATTTCCAAGGCAATATGTTCAATAACATGGCCCATCCAGGTGCCTTCCTTAACTCGACTGAGAAAGCCACCGGGTACACCTTCGCTGCACCGGTGTTCATATAAGGTGGGTAATAATTTTTCCAATCTCTGGCGAAAACCTTCTATTGAATTTGTTGGTCGTTGTTCCATTTCTTCCAGGTCCAGCTTCATTTGTATTAATTTGGGACGACGGACACTCCAATAATTAGGACCTTTCAACACTTTTATTTCAAGAATTTGCATACACAAAAAGTTATTATTTCAAATTAGGTGATTTTGTAAATACGGCCAACTTTCCTTCTTCATGGTATAAAAGTCGTACCAGTTTATTTATTTCCAGTTTGATCTCCAAAGCGAGTAAAGAAAATACATTTTACCATGATGAATAAAGAAGTTTTTTGTTCAATAGTTCGGGTGCTGTATAAAAAAAATTGAGTTTGTTTTTTATATGGCGTGCCTTTCGTAGTGTTGGATTTAATAAAGGAAATGAAGCGGCCTTCTAATTGTTCAGGACCGCATACAAAAAAATGGTTCATGGTCGCAATCTAAGTTTATTGCTTTCTGTTTTATTGCCTTTTTGTTCCATTGATTTTCTATTACTTTTGCTCCTTATCAAATGTGCCTGAATGAGCCATCCTAAAGGAAAACTAATAGCTGTCGGCGGGGCAGAGGATAAAGGGACCAATCTTGAGACCGGGGATTTCTACCGCAATAATCTTAACTTTTTTGAATTAGGTATTCTTCGCCGGGTGGTGGAGGAAGCCGGAGGACCTTCGTCCCGAATTGAAATTATCACCACTGCATCTATGATGCCCTACGAAGTGGGAGAGAATTATCTTGACGCATTTGGCAAGATCGGTTGCACTAACGTAAATGTTATGCATATACGAAACCGGCGTGATACCACAGATCCTGATCTGATAGAAAGAATCCGGACTTGTGATGCTATTATGTTCAGTGGAGGAAATCAATTGAGGCTTAGCGCCAATAACGGGGGGACAGAGTTTTTGAGGATAATTAAACAGAGATACCAACAGGAAAATTTTCTAATAGCCGGAACCAGCGCAGGTGCAATGGCTATGAGTAATACGATGATCTACGAAGGTAATGCGGCTTTAGCCCACCTGAAAGGAGAGGTAAAGATTACAACGGGCCTTGGTTTTATTTCCTCCCTAATAATCGATTCCCACTTTGAAAAGCGGGGAAGATTCGGACGCCTGGTACAAGCCGTAGCTGGTAATCCGGGATGTATTGGTATAGGACTTGGAGAAGACACTGGTATGTTGATAACCGAAGGAAATAAAATGGAAGCCATTGGGAGCGGATTGGTTGTCATCATAGACGGGCATGAGATCATGCATTCTAATATAGCTGATATCCCGGACGGAAACCCGGTGAGTATTGAAAACCTGAAAGTGCATCTTTGCGAAAAAGGAAATGGTTATTTGATCAATGAAAGAAAATTTTTGCCCGAAGCAACAGAAGGTGCTGTCATAAAAAAGCAGGTAGACGTTGAGTGAGAAAGGTAATTCCTGTCCGGAAGTTGAGTAAATAATTTACGGATCGTTATATAAGTTGCCGGAGTAATCCGGATACTTCTTCCGGTTTGTTGAGCGACATAAGATGTGTACCTCCTGGAATTTTGTAATCTGCTTTTACAAACCGGAAAGGAAGTAACTTATCTGCAGTACCATGTATGTGTTTAACATTTGATGAGGTAGTTTTCTGATTCCAGTTTAATATAGCTTCAATAGCCCATTTTAAAAATTCAGGGTCCGAATCAGCCAGAATTTCATTAAGTAATTTTTTTTGTTCCTTTCCTTTGGGGCCCAGCATCCAGGAAATCCGGCAAGTCTTTAAAAATTTTCCGGGAAGCCATTTATATAATGGAAGATATTTCCCAATTCTAAGGTATCCGGGAAATTCATTCGCAGATTTATTACTTGCAATGATGATCACTTTCATACGGCTATCAGCAAGCGCCATTTCGCAGGCTAGCATACCCCCAAAGGAAACGCCAACTACAGTAGCATCCTCATCTTTAATTTGCTTCCGGAGGCGAACAGAATAATTTTCAAGTGTTTCTTTTTTTAATGGTTTTATCCAGTCAATAAATACCGGTTCACAAAAGGACAGGTCGAGTAATGAAAAAGCTCTCTTGTCTGCACCCAACCCACTTATGAAATATACTTTTTGCATTTGTAAGGTCCTTGTTAAACCATTTTTATCAAATAATAATTCTTTTTGCCTTTTTGAACTAATACGTATTTATCATGTAATAACAAGCTGTTATCAACTGTCATTTTAAGGTCATCAACTTTTTTCCTGTTAATACTTACTCCACCGCCCTGGACCATCTTTCTTGCTTCACCCTTACTTTGGAAAATATGTGTATCTGTAAGAAGAGAAATAACATCAATACCCATTCCAATCTTTTCTTTTGCAAATTCTGATTTGATGACACCCTCCATTGCTTCCAGATCTTCTATACTAAGTGTTTCAGCTGGGGCAGTATGATCATAGAAAAGTTTATGCGTTGTTTCAACAGCTTTTTCTAATTCTTCCTTACCATGAACCAATATTGATATTTCTTCTGCAAGTCTTTTTTGTAAAAGGCGCTGACCCGCATCTTTCCGGTGTTTCTGCAATATAGATTCGATTTCTTCTTTTTTTAAGAAGGTAAAAATCTTAATCCACTTTTCCGCATCCTCATCACTGGCATTAAGCCAGAATTGATAAAACTGATAGGGTGTAGTCTTTTTTGCATCCAGCCACACATTTCCTTTTTCTGTTTTACCAAATTTGCCTCCATCAGCTTTTGTGATCAGTGGGCAGGTAAATGCAAATGCTTCGCCGCCAGCTTTTCTGCGTACCAGTTCAGTACCGGTTGTAATATTTCCCCACTGATCGCTGCCACCCATTTGCAGTTTGCAATTTTTGTTTTGATAAAGCCAGTAAAAATCATAACCCTGCATCAATTGGTAAGCAAATTCAGTATAACTCATTCCCACTTCTCCCTCAATCCTTTTTTTTACGCTGTCTTTCGCCATCATATAATTGACGGTGATGTGCTTACCTGTATCTCTTAGAAAATCAATAAATGAAATGTTTTTAAACCAGTCATAATTATTAACCATTTCAGCTGCATTTGGTTTTGCAGGGTCAAAATCAAGGAATTTTTTCAATTGATTTTTTATGCCGGCAATATTTTTGGTTAATGTGTCTTCGTCCAAAAGGTTTCTTTCTTCACTTTTACCGCTGGGGTCGCCAATCATTCCGGTAGCACCACCCACAAGGGCAATCGGTTTATGCCCAGCCTTTTGGAGATGAACTAATAAAAAGATAGGGACCAGGCTGCCAATATGGAGGCTTTCGGCCGTAGGGATCAAACCCGATATAGGCCGTAGTCATTTCCTTTTCCAGCTGTTCTTCTGTGCCAGGCATAATGTCCTGGATCATCCCTCTCCATTGTCAGTTCTTCAATCAAATTCATTCGTTTATATTAAAGTTTCAGGCAAAAATAAGGCAGAACCCCAAAGTCGTTACCAAATACAATATTTTTCTAACCTATTCGTTTTCAGTCGTTATGTTTTTCCCTTTGTAAATCTATGAATTTACAAAGTGAAAGATTAGTTTTACAGGCGGCTTTAACCCTGTAAAACAAAGCTTTATTAATTTGCTTATCAGAAAATCATCCGAATGAAGTCGTTCCGATTTTGCACCACCCTGATCTTGCTACTTTTTACGGTAGCTTCTTTTGCACAGTTTCGAAAATATTCCAACGAATTTTTAAATATCGGCGCCGGTGCCCGAGGTTTGGCTATGGGTAGTGCACAGGTAGCATCTGTCAATGACGGCACGGCTGGTTACTGGAATCCTGCCGGCCTGGTGGGTGTAAAAACAAATACCCAGGTCAACATCATGCATGCAGAATATTTTGCCGGTATTGGTAAATATGATTTTGCCAGCATTGCATTTCCCTCCTCTAATAACAAAAGAACCTTTGCCGTTACAGGCCTTCGTTTTGCGGTAGATGATATCATGAATACCTTATTCCTGGTAGAACCTGATGGATCCATCAACTACAATAATATCCAGGCGTTTTCATCAGCTGATTATGCCTTCCTTTTATCCTTTGCCCAAAAAATAAAAGAGACCGAAAAAAAGAAAGTACAATTTGGGGTCAATGCAAAAGTGATTCACCGAAATGTGGGCAAATTTGCCAAGGCCTGGGGTTTTGGTATTGATGCAGGTTTGCAGATACAACAAGGAAAATGGCGATTTGGCCTGGTGGGACGTGATATTACCACCACCTTTAATGCCTGGTCATTCACATTTACAGAAAGAGAAAAAGAAGCGCTTTATCTTACCAATAATGAAATTCCTGTAAAATCAACAGAAATGACAGCTCCCAGGTTGGTTCTTGGGTGCCGGACATGAATTTCAAGTTGAGCAAAAAAACCAAGCCTACTGGCCGAAGCTAATTTCGATCTGACTTTTGATGGGCAACGAAATACCTTGATTAGTGCAGACCCGGTAAGTGCTGATCCCAAACTGGGGCTTGGAGCTAAATGTAAATAATGTGTTTTTTCTTCGTGGAGGAATTAATAATTTTCAAAAGGCACTGGCAGATGGTGATACCCTGAATCAAAAGAAAGTGTGGATATACCAGCCAAGTGCCGGTGCAGGTTTTAAGATTCAGAATGTAACGATCGATTATGCATTTACCAACCTGGCCAATCAATCCAATCCTTTATTTACCCACGTATTTTCTTTGCGTCTTGATATGGTAGATACAAAGAATAAACAAAAGAAAAAAAAATAATAGAATCCGTACTACTTATAAACCCTGCTAAATGAAACGAATTTTACTTTTATTGTTAGTGACTTTTGCCCTTTCCGCCGGGGCCCAGGTTTACAATAATGAATGGATAGATTATAATAAAACGTATTACAAATTTAAGGTGGCAACAACCGGACTTTACCGGATTCCACAAACTGCCCTTGCTTCGGTAGGATTAGAAAATACGAATGCGGATCATTTTCAATTGTGGAGAAATGGGAAACAAATTCCCATTTATACTTCTGTACAAAATGGTCCGCTAGGTTCAGCAGGATTATATTGAGTTTTGGGGAGAAATGAATGATGGTAAGCCAGATAAGGATCTTTACCGATTACCAGACTACCAGATAAACGACAAGTGGAGTTTACAAACAGATTCCGCTGCATTTTTTCTTACGTTCAAATCCCACTGGAACAAATTTAAGACTGGCCCCCACCGCAAATAATGTAGCAGGAAATACACTTTCTCCTGAGCCTTTTTTTATGTACACCACAGGCCAGTATTATAAAAATAAGATAAATGCCGGCCGCTCTGAACTGGTTGGAAGTTCTTACACCTACTCTTCTTCCTATGACGAAGGCGAAGGATGGTCAAGCGGAGATATCGGTACTAATGTGTCGGTTACTTATAATATTACCACGTTACGCCAATATACAGGAGCAGGGGCCCCCGATCCATTGGTAACCATAAATGCTGCGGGAAATGCTGTTAATGCAAGGAATTTCAGAGTCAGGCTAAATGGCGATTCTATCCTTGGGGTTCAAATGGATTATTATAATTATTCTAAAACATCAAAAACAGTTCCTTTATCCTCAATAAGTACCGGGAACGCAAATTTCCAGGTAACGAATCTATGTGCAGTTTCAGGAGACAGGATGGTGATAGGCAAAATTGAATTTACATATGCAAGACTCTTTCATTTTGGAGGAGCAGCCAATTTTTATTTTGAATTACCCGCCAATGCTATTGGGAATTATCTTGAGATATCAGGATTTACTGCCAGTGGATCGGTTCCGGTTTTATATGATCTGACTAATGGAAAACGATATGTAACTGATAATTCAAATACAGCCTTGCTTAAAGTTTTGCTTCAACCTTCTTCGGTTGACCGCCAATTGGTTTTAGTAAGTGAAGCGCCGGCAAATATAAAAACTATCAGTACACTGCAATCCCGCAATTTTGTTGATTATAGTCTCCAGGCTAACCAGGGAGATTATCTCATTATTTCTAATGCTCTTTTAACCGGGGCAACAGCAGGCGGCGATCCTGTAGACGAGTACAGGGCTTACCGAAGTTCTGGCCCGGGTGGTGGTTATAATGCCAATGTATATATGATTGACCAGTTGGAGGATCAATTCGGCTTCTGGCATAAAAAAGCATCCATTGTCGATCCGAAATTTTTTGAGGTGGGCAAGAGTAAAATACGCCAGCCCTCTAAAGAATGTATTGCTTATTGGCAAAGGGGTTATTTATACGCAATTCATCACAGGACAAAGTAATCCGGATATGGACAAACTGGACCTGGTTCCCACGTTTGGTAATCCCGCTTCTGACATTCTCTTAACAGCAGTTGGAAATAGTTCGATTCCCCTGACTCCAATCGGTCGAATATCAGCCATAAGCAAGGATGAAGTGTATGACTATCTGGAGAAAGTAAAACAATATGAACAGGCTTTAAGTTATATCTTCTCCATCAATAGCCGATAAGGCCTGGATGAAAAACATCGTGCATGTTACCGGTGCCAGTGATAATAATACTTCAGATATATTGTTGAATGCATTGAATGGACACAAAACAATAATTGAGGATACTTTATACGCAGGTAATGTTCATACATTTACAAAAAATTCTGCTGACGCGGTACAACAGGTGGCAAGTACAAGACTAAAAAGTCTTTTTAAGGAAGGTATTGGTATTCTTACTTATTTCGGACACTCATCCGCAAGTACGCTTGAATTTAATCTTGATAATCCCCAGAATTACGACAACCAGGGAAAGTATCCTGTATTTATAGTTATGGGATGTAATGCAGGTAGTTTTTATAATTTCAACCTGGCCCGGTTTGCCACAAAGGAAACCATATCTGAAAAATTTGTATTAGCCAAAGACAGGGGAGCGATCGCTTTTTTAGCCAGTACTCACCTGGGTATAGTTCATTACCTTGATATTTATAATAGTCGTAATTACAGAGCCATATCCGGAGCAAAGTACGGAGGTACCCTGGGTGAAATCATGGAAGAGGCCATCCGGCAGGTATTTGATACCACAACCGAAAATGATTTTTATGCACGGTTTCAGTGTGAGCAATTTACACTGCATGGAGATCCTGCATTAAGGTTTTATAATTTTGCCAAACCGGATTATGTTATAGAAGAGCAACAGGTAAAAATATCGCCTTCATTTATTCCGATGTTCAGAAACTCATTTCAAAGTAAATGCCAGTTTTATGAATATCGGGAGGCAATAAATAAGAAAATCGTTATTGAAATGAAGCGTACTTATCCTGATTTAACAGTTGAACTGATCAGAAGAGATACCATCTTTTTACAAAGTTTATGGATTCGCTCTCGTATGAAATCCCTATTGTTCCAACAAGGGACAGAGGATTAAATAAAATAACAATTACATTAGATGCAAAGAACGAAGTAGACGAACTGTTTGAAACCAATAATACCGTTACCAAAGATGTGTATATAATAGAAGATGATGTGAAGCCGGTATATCCCTATAATTTTTCCATCGTCAATAAGCAGAATATAAAGTTGATCGTTTCCTCTGCAGATCCATTTGCCGACTCACAGGAGTATCTGATGGAAATGGATACGACCGAATTATTCAATTCTCCTATTAAGATTAGCCAATCCCTTACGCTCGACCGGTGGTGTTTTTGAATTTAAGCCCGGTATCACGTTTACTGACAGCACGGTGTATTACTGGAGAGTAGCGTAATAATGTACTTCTGGTGATGCCGGTTTGGAATACTTCTTCTTTCAATATATAGCTAATGGCGGAAGCTGGGTTTTCACAAGCACATTATTACCAGCATTTGAAATCTGAATTAAACAAGAATTGCAACTTGGATATCGACAGGAAATGGAATTTTATACCTGATTGTAAATAATTTATTTGTAGCAAATGGGGTTTGGGGTACTGCCATTACCCAGGAATCACAGATTTTGGTAAACGTAAATGATTCATCGTATATCAGGAATATCTGTGACCTTTGGATTTCACTTTAATGTTTTTGATAAAGAATACATTTAAACCCTGGAAAAACCAGGTGGTCACGCACTACAGGGACTTGTATGGAAGTGTCAACCCAGGTTGTGCGCCAACGAAGAATATACAATTTTGAATTTCCGCAATACTGCAGCCGGACGGAATAAGCTGATGCAATTTTTGAGATGATATATTCCCGATGGTAGTTTTGTAGTTGTCGGTATACTAACCTCAAGTACGGATGCTGCCAATCAATATTGCAAATGTTGGCAGAACGATGAGCTACTTATGGTGCTGGAAACAGTATGTATACCGAAGTTAAAAAACCAGGGATTCACAGATATTGATTCGGTCAACCGCCCAAGAGCTTTCAGTTTTGTTTTCAAAAAAATAGCACAACAAATTCATGCACCAGAGTTTACATAAGTCACCGGATTTTTGATCCTATTACTTTGTCTGTCAAACTGTGTTACCCGGATTCCATAGGTTATATCGTTTCACCAAAGATTGGTCCTGCCAAAAGCTGGAAACAACTTGCATTGGAGAGGATCCAGTGATGCAGCAGGTGGAGATACTCCGGTAATAGATATTTATGGCATTAATAGCCAATGGAACTGAAGTATTGCTTGATTCCCGGTTTAGATATCAATGACCAGAATCGATGATATTTCCTCCATTGATGCGAAAGATTTTCCTTATGTAAAATTGAAAATGACAAAATGTCGGACTTGCACCATTACACTCCATACCAGTTGCGGTACTGGATGCTCACCTATAACTCCGGTTCCGGAAGGTGCCATTGCTCCTAATATTTATTTTGAAGCCAAGGATTCAGTTGGAGTTGGGGACAGTCATTTAATTTTGGAATTGCATTCAAGAATATCAGCAAAGCTGATTTTGATAGCGTAAAAGTCAAATTTACTATTACGATAAAAACAACGTTGACAATGATATCATTACTGTTCCAGGCAAAAAGCATTGGTATCAGGAGATACTATTAAATTGAATGTTCCAGTTGACACAAGATTACTGGCCGGACAGAATACCGTATTTGTAAATTTCAACCCTGATAATGATCAGCCGGAGCAATATCTGTTTAATAACTATGCTTTCAAAAATTTATATGTTAGACCGGATAGCCTGAGTCCTGTGATGGATGTAACCTTTGACGGTACACATATTCTTAACAGGGATATCGTTTCTTCTAAGCCAGCATATACTTGATCAAGCTGAGCGATGAATTGAGGGCATGGTACTGAATGATACAAGTCTTGTTACTGTAAATGTCAGGTATCCTGATGGCAACCTGAGGCGTTTTAATTTCAATAATAACGATACCCTGCAATTTGTACCTGCCAGCAGGGCCAGGGTAGCGAGAATACGGCCAGTGTGCGTTTCAATCCTTATTTCTCTGAAGATGGAGAGTATGAACTTATTGTAACAGGTAAAGACCGGAGTGGAAATTTTGCGGGAGGCGCACAGTATAAGGTATCGTTTATGGTTATCAATAAGCCGATGATATCTAATATGCTCAATTATCCTAATCCGTTTACTACTTCTACAGCATTTGTATTTACGCTTACCGGAAGTGAAGTGCCGCAAAATATCCGGATACAGGTATTAACCATTACCGGTAAAATTGTAAGAGAGATCACAAAGGATGAACTAGGTCCGCTGCATATCGGTCGGAATATAACCGAGTTTAAATGGGATGGTACTGATCAGTATGGTCAAAAACTTGGCCAATGGTATTTACCTGTACAGGGTGATTACAAATCTGAATGGAAAGCCCTTGGATAAATACAAAGCAAAAGATGATAATACTGATAAATATTTTAATAAAGGATATGGTAAAATGTACCTGATGCGCTAGGATTGAAAAATTTCAAATAACAAAATCAAATCTCATATGGGGCCGTATCTGCGGCCCTTTTTCTTTGTTTGGGTTAATTGTGTTTTTTTTATCACCTAAAGCTACACTACCCATTATTGCTTATGAACAGTGTGATTATTCATGAACACTTTTGGTTTTGTAGAAACAAGTGGCATTTAATCCAAAGTCCGATTGCAAAACATTAGGCTAAACTGATGGATTATACTTCCGATAACAAAGTGAAATGCATAAGACGTGGCCCGAGAGAATTATCAGTAACAATGTATGTTGTGAATCATTAATTATCGAAACTTTCAATGAACTTTCCGAATCTTATGCTGAACAACTGATGGATAATACATTTCAATATCGACAAAGGAAAAAGTATTTTGTTAAATTGTGTGGTAACAATTAAACTTAGTGAACAAAAAAATACATTTTGCCGGATTAGATGGTCTTAGATTTATATCAATCTTTTTTGTGGTTCTTCATCATCTTTTTACGTTTAAGAATTATTATGGGTTTCATAAATTTGATATACCCCATATAGGGCTTATGGGGTATTATGGCATACAATTTTTTTTTGCAGGAAGCGGGTTCTTAATTACCTATTTATTATTAGCTGAGTATAAAAGAAATGACAAGATTTCTCTGAAACATTTTTACATCAGGAGGATCTTAAGGATCTGGCCTGCTTATTATTTATTGATTTTTTTGGGATTGGTAGTAGTGCTAAAATCAGATTTTTTTAGGATACCCGGTTTGACAGACTCCTATCTGGCAGGTAATTATAAAACAGGAAATTTGTTTTTCTTTACATTCCTTCCTCATATTGCCTCTTTTTACAGCAATACAGCACCATATGTTCACCAGACATATACTATAGGTATTGAAGAACAATTTTATTTTTTGTGGGGGATCATTTTCTTTTTAGCCCGGAAGCATGCAAAATGGATATTTTGTGCAATTCTAATTTGCGTCCCCATATTAAATTGGATTCATAGTTGGTTTTATGATTTTTCTTTGGAGGGGAATGACCATGGCTTTAAACAGTATTTCTTAAAACTTATTACATACATCAAGTATTGCAGGTTTTCCACATTCGCTATAGGTTCTCTTCTGGCATATGCCTTTTTTTTAAAAATGAAATGGATAAATATTTTTGAAAAAGTATCTGTACAAATAATAGTATATGCTGTTCTGGCTGTAAGTCTGATATTTAATATCCGCATACCTTATTTCAGTGATGAGTATATTGCCATTTTAATGCTTTGCGTTTTTTCAATCAGCACTTTTAAAAATAAAAGCCTTATTAATTATGATGCTAAATGGTTGTCACTTTTGGGAAAGATTTCGTACGGCATTTATCTTTTCCACATTTTTGCCATTGTACTGGCAATAAAAATATGCAAAAAATTATTCCAGGAAGATATCACTTCCTTATGGCAAATGATAATACTAATAATTGTTACAATGATAATATCCGTCTTTTTAGGATGGTTGTCTTATTTTACAATTGAAAAATTCTTTTTGCGGATAAAGGAGAGATTTGCGAAAGTATAGTTTGTACTTAACATTTCTAAAATTCAGTTTAATTGCTTATTAATTTTTAACTGGAAATGCCAGGCGGAGATGCCTCTTTAATAAAATATTTTTGAAATAATTCATGGTTTTTTTTGAAGCGAAAGCGACTTTCTGGTTTTCTCAAAGCCATATACACTGAATAATATCAGGTAAGGCATGATGATCATGGTAAACCGGCTATGCCAGTCATCACATTGAAATGAGATGGTCACCGGGTATAAAACTAAAAACGAAACCAGATATAAGGATGAATTTCTGTAGCTTTTAAAAAAATCGTAAATGCCAATTACAGAAAATAGATAAATCGGAATGATATATATTAATAAAAAAAAATTGTGTAAAACAGAATAATACGGCCTTGATAAGTTAAAAAAGGAAAATAGTTTTAGGGCAGTTAATCGAAGAAAATGGAGAGGGTTATGAACTATATAATAAAAAAGGTCGTTAAAAGGATTTGTCGTTTTTATAATATCAAGATTTATATCTGATGTTTTAGTAGGAACAAAACATATAATGTGTTCTTCTATAAAAGGTTTTAAAACATCAAGATCTCCACCACCTCTAAAAGCCATATTTATAAAAAAATAGAAGCTTACTAATAAAATCCCGCAGAGTCCCAGGCTGATGAGCTGCAGCCGACGTGATTGGCCTTTTTTGAATAGAAGGTATATAACCAGGGGGAGGATGAATAACATACCATTGGGCCTTGCAAAGACAATTAATATTAAAAATGAATGGATAATGAAGAGTCCTTTAAAACTTTTGTCTCCATATTTATAAACAATGAAAGTATAAATAATAGTTAGACTTATAAAAATGGAATCTGAATAAAGATAAAAATTCCAAATTTGAAGTGGAATAAATAAAATTAATAAGACGGTGCTATAAAAAGCGATCATTTTATTGCCAATGCTTTGACCAAGTTTATAGAAAGAGAGCATGGCTATTGCAGATAATATAACTTGTATTATTACAATTATAAAAATCGGGGCTCCCGTTAGCTTACAGAGATAGATAAGCAAAATGACAGGTAGATAAAAAATGTATTTTGGCTCGCTGAATCTACTGGTATTATAAAGATGATTACCTTGTTCAATATATTTTGCTGCCTCCAATCCTGTGAAAACACCTATTTTATAAAACAGGATTGCCTGCACGAGCAGGAATAAAGAAAAAATAAAAAGCAGGGAGCGATTAGTGACTATTTGGTTTAAGTTGCTAAAAGTGCCAATCATTGTTGGTGAAATTTTTTTAAACAGCAAATAAGGATATTTTCCGCGTAACATATTTTCCCAACAGATCAAATTCCAGGTTCACCATGTCTCCATCTTTTGTTTGCTTAATATTGGTATGTTCAAAAGTATAGGGAATGATAGCGACATGAAAACCGATTTTTTTTTACATTAAAAGCAGTAAGGCTGATACCATTCACGCAAATAGATCCTTTTTCAATGATCAGTTCAGCAAACTTTTTAGGAAATTCTATGTCAAATTCCCAACTGCCATTTTTTTCTGTTCTTTTCAGGCATTTGCCGGTTGTATCCACATGTCCCTGTACAAAATGTCCGTCCAGTCGTCCATTTACTGGCAGGCATCGTTCAATATTGACCAGTGTACCGGATTTCCAATTTTCCAAGATTTGTTTTTTTAAGCGTTTCATCAATGGCTGTTACCCGATACCTGTTGCCATTTATTTCCTCCACCGTAAGGCAAACGCCACTATGACTTATGCTTTGATCCACTTTGAATTCATTGGTTAAAGGGAGATTCAATCCAAAAAGTCCGGTTGGATTCTGTGGAAAATACTTCCTTTACCTCTCCAATGCATTCAATAATACCAGTAAACATCGATGCAAATCTCTGGAAGGAAAAAGTATATGATAAAAAAACTAAATCATTTACAATCAACCTGCTGTAAAGTATATCGGCGACCTCAAAATCTTTTGATCATAAATCACCAGACTTTGAACTATTCCCCTATCTTTGCCTCCCGAAATTCTAAACGGTTCGGAACAAAAATTAAAACATACCAGGGAGGTATTTACTATGTTAATTATTGATTCAAAAGATTGCGAAAACATCGACAAAGCGCTGAAGAAGTACAAAAAGAAATTTGAAAAATCAAAGACTTTGTTGAAATTGCGTGAGCGTCAAAGTTTTACCAAACCTTCGGTTAAGCGTCGGGGTGAAGTGCTGAAAGCGATCTACAAGCAGAATATTGTTAGCGGAAAAATAGAAAAATAATGCTATCCTTAATCTTTAATAAATAGGAGATAGCTGCCCCGTATGATCGGGGTAGCTATTTTTTTTGTGAAGGTTGTGTAGCTTTAGCTTAGCATGATGACTGATAACAATTCGACAGATATCCAGGCCTTTATTGATTACCTGAAATTTGAAAAAAGGTATTCGGTTCATACCATCATTTCTTACGAGACCGATCTATCTAGCATTTTTTTCGACTATCTGCAAAAACAATATGGCGATCTTCGACTTTCAGAAGATCACTCACTGCTTTATCCGTAGTTGGCTGGCTGACCTTAAAGATAAAAAGCTTACCTCCAGGTCGATCAACCGAAAAATTTCGACTCTCCGGTCCTTTTTTAAATACCACTTGAAACGGGGTGCATCGTTTCAGATGCCCACATGCAATATCATTGCACCCAAAATAAGTAAACGATTGCCTGTTTTTGTAAAAGAAGCCGATACAAAGCAACTTTTGGAGAGCTTAAATGCTTCGACAGAAGACTGGAAGACGCTTAATGCCCGTATGCTGATCAAGTCTTTTTTATGCTACAGGGATGCGGCTTAGTGAATTGATCAATTTAAAGGAAAAACAACTGGATCCTGCTCGGCTCCCAGCTACGGGTTCTGGGAAAAGGCAATAAGGAAAGAATTATTCCCGTGAGCCAGAGAATTATTGCAGGAAATACGTAATTACCAGGCAACTAAAACGAAAGACTTTTGAAGCACAACGATGATGTTTTGCTTGGTAACAGAGAAGGGTAGAAAGTTGTATCCAAAATATGCCTGGCTATTGGTTAATAAATACCTGGGGCAGGCAAGTACGCTTGATAAAAAAAGCCCGCACGTGCTGCGGCATACTTTTGCCACACACCTTATGAATAATGGCGCTGATCTTAATGCAGTAAAAGAGTTATTGGGCCATGCCAGCCTGGCGGCTACACAGGTGTATACACATAATACCATTGAAAAGTTAAAAGATGTGCACAAAAAAGCTCATCCCAAAGCGTAAAAATTATTTAGCTCGAGCTAAATTTTAGCCGTCAAATAAGTTTGGATTTTTTCCTTTTTGATGTACCTTCATAGGAACCAACAAATCACTAACTTTATGTAAGATAATTCTCCTCTTTAATTAAGCTCTTTATTTATTATTTCACCGTTTAAAATGTGACGACTATGAATGTAAACATTCAAACTGTTCGATTTGATGCGGACTCAAGATTGGTTGAATACGTCAACCGGAAACTTGAAAAATTAAGCACTTTTCATGACCGCATCATCAAGGTAAATGTGTTTCTGAAACTTGACAATGTAGTTCATAACATTAAAGACAAGATCGCCGAGATCAGGATACACGTACCCCGCCACGAATTTTTTGTGAAATCAACCAGTAAATCATTTGAAGAATCATTTGACGATGCGTTTGATTCGATCGTAACTCAAATAAAAAGAAAAAAAGAAAAGCAAGCAGCCTAAAAATTATAAGACCTCTCCGGAGGTCTTTTTTATTTATCGATTAATAGCTGGATTTTGCTAATCAGTTGATATTTCAACTGAAGTTAGATGTCTCAGTTATCAGATGGTCTTGTGTAAGTAAACTCACTAGCCTGCAATTATTGTGACGAGCTCTTGTTCAGTGTATTTGGAATAATCCACGTGCCAAGATATCCACATTATTATTCACAACTTGCTGAAAACAAATAAAAAATTCCTGTTGCAAAATTTTTGCAATTATCAAATTCCCTTACCTTTGCCTTCCTAAAATTTAGGGGTAGTTCTTTATTGCATATTTTAATCGGCTATAAGCTTAGATATATAAGTGAAAAGCGCCACTTTAGCTCAGCTGGTAGAGCAACTGATTTGTAATCAGTAGGTCGTTGGTTCGATTCCGACAAGTGGCTCAGACGAATAATTGCGAAGGTGATAAAACCACAAGAGGTCAATTGCTAGGCTTCTGTTTCGTAACTGTGTTTTGGGCAGATGGCCGAGTGGCTAAAGGCGACAGACTGTAAATCTGTTCTCTCACGAGTACGGAGGTTCGAATCCTTCTCTGCCCACAGTTCTTTATAATGCAAGTTTGAAATCTAGATTCAAACTATCGCTGAAGTTGCTGTTGATAGCTCGGCAGATTCAGTTTAAGTGTAGATCTTTAAATGAATAAGCGGAAGTAGCTCATTTGGTAGAGCGATAGCCTTCCAAGCTATAGGTGGCGAGTTCGAGCCTCGTCTTCCGCTCTGGAAAGAGTCAACAAGTCAAATAAGTCAGATGAGTCAGAATGACTTATCTGACTGTTGCTGACAGATCGGCTGACTGTCAATGACTCATAAAAGCCGTTGTAGCTCAGTGGTAGAGCACTTCCTTGGTAGGGAAGAGGTCGTGAGTTCGATTCTCACTAACGGCTCTTCAAACGGGCAAATGAAATGATTAGTGGTAATAGCGAAATTGAATCCTGACAGAGTCGTGACGCAACGCAAAGACGATGATACGTAGTAATACAGTGCTGGATTCATAATAAGAAAACAATAATTGGTAAAACACAACTAAAAATCGATAACAATGTCAAAAGAGACCTTTAAGAGGGAGAAACCCCACGTAAACATTGGCACAATTGGTCACGTTGACCATGGTAAAACCACATTGACTGCCGCTATTACCGAGATCCTGTCTAAAAAGGGCTTGGCGACAGCAAAAAAATATGATGAAATTGATGGTGCTCCTGAAGAAAAAGAAAGAGGTATCACGATCAATACAGCTCACGTTGAATATCAGACAGCTAATCGTCACTATGCACACGTTGACTGTCCTGGTCACGCTGACTATGTAAAAAACATGATCACAGGTGCTGCCCAGATGGACGGAGCTATTTTAGTTGTTGCTGCTACTGATGGTCCTATGCCTCAAACAAGAGAGCATATCCTGTCTGGCCCGCCAGGTAGGTGTACCCAGCATGGTAGTTTTTATGAATAAAGTTGACCTTGTTGACGATCCTGAATTATTGGAACTGGTTGAAATGGAAATCCGTGAATTGCTGACTAAGAATGGTTTTGATGGTGATAACACACCGATCATTAAAGGTTCTGCAACCGGTGCATTGGCTGGTACTGCCTGAGTGGGTAAAAGCGGTAGATGAGCTGATGGATGCTGTTGATAGCTATATTCCATTGCCTCCACGCCCGGTTGATCTTCCGTTCCTGATGTCTGTGGAAGATGTATTCTCTATTACTGGTCGTGGTACAGTTGCTACTGGTCGTATCGAAAGAGGTCGTATCAAAGTAGGTGAAGGTGTTGAGATCGTTGGTTTGATCGAGCATCCGCTTACTTCGACTGTAACAGGTGTGGAAATGTTCCGCAAATTGCTGGATGAAGGTGAAGCAGGTGATAATGCAGGTCTGTTGTTACGTGGTATTGAGAAAACTCAGATCCGTCGTGGTATGGTTATCTGTAAACCAGGTTCTATCACTCCGCACACTGAATTTAAATGTGAAGTTTACGTATTGAGCAAAGATGAAGGTGGACGTCACACTCCATTCTTCCAGAAATATCGTCCTCAGTTCTATTTCCGTACAACTGACGTAACAGGTGAAGTAGAATTGAATGCAGGTACTGAAATGGTTATGCCTGGTGATAACACTTCACTGAAAGTAAAACTGATCCAGCCGATTGCGATGGAAAAAGGTTTGAAATTCGCTATCCGTGAAGGTGGTCGTACAGTAGGTGCCGGTCAGGTTACTGAGATCATTAAGTAAATAATGCTGTAACTGCGATCGGCCTATTGGCGGATATGGTTTTCGGCTTTGCAAAAGATTATTATCTTTGCAACATAAAGTACTAAAAGCTGTTTCGGTAACACGGAATAGCTTTTAGCTTTCTATACGGGCATGGTCCCGCCGTTGGCGGGATACGGGTCCAAAAGATATACGGGCATGGTGCAACGGTAGCATACGGGTCTCCAAAACCTTTGATCTGGGTTCGAATCCTAGTGCCCGTGCGAAGTAATTTGGAATGTGTAATGCTGGATTGCATTTTCACATTGAGTACATTTTCAAACCAGTCCCGCCAATGGCGTGGATTTTCAAATTGAGCAAATGAACAAGATTGCTACTTATTTTAAAGAATCGTACAAGGAATTGACAGAGAAAGTGACCTGGCCAAACTGGGATCAGCTTCAGCAGTCAACCATGATCGTACTGGTGGCAACACTGGTTATTACAGCTATTGTATCCTTGATGGATTTTGCTGCCGGTGGCGCATTGAAATTTCTGTACAATCAATTTTTTAAATAATGGAAGCAACTATACAACCAATACAGAAAATACACAGCAGCAGGAATCAAAATGGTTTGTGCTTCGTGTAGTGAGTGGCAAAGAACGTAAGGTAAAAGAATACCTTGACAAGGAAATATCCCGTGGCGGATGGAGCGAAGTGGTAAAACAGGTTTTTCTTCCCGTAGAAAAAGTGTACAAAGTGGTAAATGGAAAAAAAGTAATGCGTGAACGCAATTACTATCCCGGTTATGTAATGATCGAAGTGCTGGATGGTAAATTGAGTGATGATCTGCGGGATACCATTAAAAATACCAATAGTGTTATTCATTTTCTTGGTAAAGAAAACCCGATTGCCCTTCGTAAAGCAGAAGTAAATAAGATGCTGGGTAAAATGGATGAAATGGCTGAAGCTGGTGGTATAAGCATGAGTGAACCATTTATCGTTGGTGAAACCATCAAGATCATTGAAGGACCTTTCAATGACTTTAATGGTGTGATTGAAGATGTGAACGATGAAAAGAAAAAATTGAAAGTAACGGTGAAAATATTCGGTCGTTCAACACCTGTGGAATTGAATTATATGCAGGTAGAAAAAATCAGCTAATTCTTCACAGACTCCGTAAGGAGTGTTATATCGATACTCTTTGTATAAAGCCATTCCTGGTAAAGGGAGTGGCTTTGTAATGTATCTTATGTTGCAATGCCGAGGTTGTTTATTAACCTTTATGAATGGCTGCAAAATTTAAATTCCTGCTGTTCTATTTTCTGAGCTGGGTCATTTTTTTCGACCTGATGCGCATCGTATTCCTGCTTCTATCATTTCGACAAAACAAATCATCTTTCCTTTTAATACAATTCTTTCTTCCTTTTGGTATGGTCTCAGGATGGATATGTCGGTAGCTGCATATATTATTGCACCCGTTTGTTTATTTGTATTGCTAAGCCTGGTTATTCATTTTTTCAGGCGATCTACTTATTTACAGGATTTATACTTTTATTGTTCTTTTGCATGGTATCGCTGTGATATCTTTTTTTGATCTTGAAATTTATAACCAATGGGGTTTTCGGATTGATGCTACCCCATTAAAATTTCTCGTCTACTCCGAGGGAAGCTTTGCTTCAATCAGTCATTTGCCAATTCGTTTTCTTTCTGTCATTTTTGTCGATCTGCTATGCATTGTTTTATTTCTGTTTTAAATTTATACTTGAAGAGAATATTTTTCCAGCAACAGAATAAATACTAAAATTGCTACCGGCTACTATTGTTACTGCTTGTTCATGGGATGCCTGATTATTCCTATAAGAGGGGGATTTCAACTGGCACCATTAAATCAAAGCAGTGTCTATTTTTCAACGAATAATTATGCAAATCATGCTGCCATCAATGCTTCGTGGAATTTTCTGCATAGCCTCGTGAGTAAAGATGCTGTCGGGAAAAAATCCATATCAATATCTTGTCTTCGCAACGAGCTAAGCGAAATAACAGATAGTTTGTACAAAAGCGATTCAGGCGGTCGAACAGGTAGTTAATTTTTCCACTGCGGTTCGCCTCCTAATGTGATCATTATCATCTGGGAAAGTTTTACGGAAAAAGCTTTGCATATTTCATGTGATAATAACGTGGACGTGATACCTCAATTTAACCGATTGAAGACAGGAAGGTATTTATTTCAGTAATTTATATGCAAGTGGCGACAGAACAAACAAAGGTATTCCGGCAATTCTTGAGTGGTTACCCGGCCATGCCCAATACAACCATTATTCATTCTCCCGGCAAATCGGAAAAGCTTCCGGTTCTTTCCCAGCTATTTAAAGAATAGAGGGTATTATACACCTTTCTTTTATGGTGGTGAACCTGAATTTGCCAATATAAAATCATATCTGCTTGCATGGCGGCTTTGATCCGATTATCGGGAAAAATGATTTTGCTGCAAAAGATATGAATTCAAAATGGGGTGCGCATGATGGAGTTGTTATGAGCCGGGTGTTCAACAACCTGAATCAATCTGCGAAACCTTTTTTTGCTACCTGGCTCACACTTATCCAGCCATGAACCTTTTGAAACTCCTGTGCCCAATGTTTTTAAAGGGGATAATAGCACCATCAAATTCCTGAATTCACTTCATTATACTGATGGCGTAGTCGGGGAGTTCATTGATAAATGCAGGAATATGCCATGGTGGAATAATACGATTATTGTTATCACTGGCGACCATGGTCATCCCCTTCCCGCCACAAACAAAAAGGCGGATGACTTCAGGGTACCCATGCTGTGGACTGGAGGTGCCATGATTAAAAAAGGGATTAATTTTAATAAGGTAGTTTCACAGTTGGATATTGCCGCATCGCTTTCAAAACAAGTTGGATTAGGTGTATCCGATTTTCCGTTTAGTAAGGATTTGTTTAATCTTTCAACGCCGGGCTGGGCCTTTTTTACGTTTAATAATGGATTTGGTTTTGTAGATTCAACCGGTCGTTTGGTTTATGACAACGCTGGAAAGCTGGCCATTCAGAAGGAAGGTACCATGATTCCGGTAAAAGAGGAGGCAGGTAAAGCTCTGATGCAAATTGTTTATGATGATTTTTTAAAAAAATAAGGGCAGGGTTTTTTTTATTTGTCCGGAATGACTTTCATCATTAATTAATCCGGCTAATTATTTTACTTTCAGGACCGCAAATTTTTTCAAATACAATAATTGCTTGAATTATGCAGGAGGATATGCTGATACAGATTAGTTATAAAATAAAGGATATCCGAAAGCAAAAAAACATTACTGTACTGGAACTGGCAAATAAGGCCAGCGTTATTAAACGACTTATCTCGCAGATTGAAAATAACCGTACAGTTCCCTCATTGCCAGTCCTGATGAAAATCATTCAGGCATTAAACCTGGATATGAATGATTTTTTAAAGACATAACAACTCCGAAGAAAGCTCCTCCAAAAGTTATAATCAAAAAACCAAAGGATTACCAGGTATTTGAAAAAGAGACGGCCAAAGGATTTGTGTATAAAAGAATCATTACACGCAACCTTCAAAGCGGTCCAAGGGATATCGTTTAAAATGCTGAGCTACTTGGTGAATACTTATTAGATAAGCTGCTGGAATTAAAAGATATTTTCCCTATCATCGGAAATGTAGCGGGAAAGGGATTGCACCTGGGCATTGATCTTGTAAAAGATCGTACCACAAAAGAAAAAGCTAAATCTGAAGCCGAAGCTATAATGTATTATTGCATGGAAGAAGGAGTTGCTTTTAAGATCATAGAAGAAAATGTAATCACCATAAGACCTTCACTTGTTATAACTAAAGATCATTGCGACAGAATTATAAACGTATTAAGGAAATCATTTGAAAGGTTTAGTGGTAAATAGAATATACACCTGCTGCATGCAGACGGCTTTCAGGAAATGGTAATCGTCATTGCTTTATTATTATCTTCAAAAGCATAATTGATTTTTAAACGTATTGTGCAAATGATCCAATTTCGTTCCATGAGTAAGGCTGACATTGCTGCAGGGGTAAAACTTTGCCGTGCATCCGGATGGAACCAACTCGAAAGAGATTGGGAAATATGGTTGCAATTGGGCAGTGGTAATTGCAGGGTAGCAACTATTAATGAAGAAGTAATCGGGACAGTAACTACAATCCGCTATCAAAATTGTTTCAGTTGGATTGGGATGGTGCTGGTAGATCCGGAAAGGCGCAGGCAGGGATTCGGGACAAGGTTACTGGAAGAAGCCCTGGGGATATTACATAATGAAGTAACCATAAAGTTGGATGCCACTCCCGCAGGACGGGAAATCTATTTACCGTTAAATTTTTTAGATGAATACAAGCTGACCAGGATGTGCAGGGCTTCTTCGAATAAAACGTTTAATTTTTCCGTAGCCCGGTCCGTTCAAAAAAAGGACTTGCCCGCAATCGCCAGATTTGACTTTGATATTTTTGGTGCCGATCGTAGGTTGTTGTTGGAATGGATGTGGCAAGGGTCCCCGGAATATGCATTTTTTATAGAAGAGCATGATGAAATTCAGGGTTTTTGTTTAGGCCGAAAGGGTCATGACTTTATTCACATCGGCCCGGTAGTAGCGAGGAATTTAGTAATCGCAAAAGAAATTCTGGAATCGGTTTTATCAAATTGTATTGGCCAGCCTGTCATTTTAGATGCAACGGAATTTGATCATGAGTGGATAAGATATCTGCACTCCATAGGGTTTTCTGGCCAGCGTTCTTTTGCCAGGATGTATCGCGGGAGTAACAGATTTCCGGGTATACCAGAGAAACAATTTGCGATCCTGGGACCTGAATTTGGATAAAAAAAGGGAAAGCAGAAAAAAATATAATGTAAGAGTAGTTTGCTTTTTTGATTGCTAAATTTCAGGATTAAATATTGCATAATTTTCTATCAAGCTTCTGCAAGCATCACATTTTCTTCATGCAGAACTTCCTTTATAGCAGTTACCAATTCTATTACATCATTCGGGAATACCTGGCCAATGTTCCGATGCGGAACGCATCCGTTTTTCCCAATTTTCCAGGATAAATAACAAAACGGCGTTCGTTCAAATTTTTATACAAGCTTTCAAATTTAAAATGCGGATTCTCCGGATACAATAAAAGAAGTATTGATATGGCCTTGTATGTCAGGATGGACGTATTGTTTAAATCCTAAAGAGGCCATACCTGCATCCAATGTTTTTTTCTTGGCTTTATTCCTCCTTTCCCTGGAGGAAACACCTCCTTCTGCTTCCAGTTCCCTGAGTGCATGCCTAAAGGAGTGCAGATGCAAGCCTGTTTTGTTTTGCGGGCAGGTGTTGAATTTATTGAACATGGATTAGCTGATTTTCTTTACCTCTCGCTTACCGATTATATTCAACATACCTATTCAAACACTGGCTTTTTATGAGGCCATGGATAAAGGGATTGGAAAGTTACTGGCACTGCTGATAATATCGTGCAAACGATTGCATTGTATTCGCGGGAAATATATGATGTATCACCCGATAAATGTGTTGGTCAAATATCTGTTTCAGGACGAAACTTGAACCGCATGTTGGGATGCAGATTATATGGGACATCAACACAGCTACCAGGGAGGAAGAATTGAAAGAAGAAACTTCTAAATGTTTATTGGGGTAGTATAATAATTTTACTACCTTCTGTTATTAAATGACTTTATTATGAACAGGAAAATACTTTTATCTTTTGCATTAGTGCTATTCGTTATTGTGTGCGCATGTTCAAGACATGTGAGTATCCGAAAGCCTGCTTTAACATGGGAAGAAAATTTCAATCAAAATGAATCTTTTGATGAAAGTAAATGGTCAAAGATACCCCGTGGTACAAGTGACTGGGACAGGCATATGAGCAATTTCGACTCTTGTTACGATATGAGGGATGGTAAATTAATACTTCGTGGAATCAAGAATACTCATTTATCCAACGACACAGCCAGCTTTTTAACAGGCGGGGTATACACAAAAGATAAAGTGAATTTTGGATTCGGGAGGTTGGAGATCAGGGCAAAATTGAATGGTGCGAAAGGGGCCTGGCCTGCTATTTGGATGCTTGCCCAAAATAGAAAATGGCCTGATGGTGGAGAGATCGATATTATGGAGCGATTAAATTCTGATACGATCGCTTATCAAACTATTCATACAAATTATACATACCATCTTAAAATTAAAGATCCAAAACCAGGAGCAACCGGAATAATTAATCCCGGTGAGTTTAACACCTATGTGGTAGAAAAGTATCCTGATAGTCTTGTTTTTTTCATAAATAATAAAAGAACATTTGTCTACCCTCGTATTCAAACGGATAAAGAAGATCAATTCCCTTTTGATAAGCATAAGCATTATCTCCTTATCGATATGCAATTAGGCGGTAGCTGGGTGGGCGCCGTGGAACCAACCGATTTGCCGGTTGAAATGGAAATTGACTGGGTGAGATTTTATGAATTTTAAAATAAATAAAATAAAAGATAAATGGATCGAAGGTAAAAAGGCAACTTCTTTTCTTATTTTTTAAAGATGGTCAATAGGAAAAAGATCATTTAAAAAACAACTCGTAATAAATTTAAATTACCAGGATTTTTTATAATCCCCTTTTTTATAAAATTTACAAAATCCAAAATAATCATCGAATCCAATCATTATTTACAGGTTGAAAATTTTTATAAATGAAAAACTTTTCCTTCCTTTTCCATAAAAATGAGTTAATTTTTTAATATCATTTCTGCAATTAGTAGAAAATCAGGATCGGTTTCCTCCCAGGAATTCCTTTTGTAAAGTTCTCTTTGATGAGTGGTAACATTACCGGTACTCCCGGCGTTTAATTTCGTAAAATCGTTTTACCAACTATAAAATCTGCCTGGATTATGAAGGGTTTTGCAAACCTGGTTTTTTTAATTTGCTTATATAATTGCTTGCAGGCACAACAGGTTCCCAGGCAATTACCTGCTAAGCGATTCTCAGAAACAGTAAAAATTGATGGACTTATAACTGATTCTGCATGGAAGAATGCAGCAGTATTAAGTGACCTTACTGAATTTCGACCTAAGGCAGGTGATAAAGAAAATCCATTCACCAAAACAGTTGCCTACCTGATGTATAATGATGAGGGAATTTATTTTGCAGGATATTGTTATGAAACCACCAGGGACAGTGTAGCCAGGGAATTAGCCGGCAGAGATGGTTTTGGAACTAATGATTACATTGGACTTATCCTTGACACCTATTATGATCAATTAAATGGCTTTGAATATTTTGTTACACCACTTAATGAACAATGGGATGCAAAAATGTCCCCTGCAGGTTCTAATGGCAATTCGGAAGATTTTTCCTGGAATGCCGTATGGCAAAGTGGTGCTGTAATTCATGATGATGGATGGAGTTTTGAAATGTTTATTCCTTTTTCTGCCATCAGGTTTGGGAAAAAAGAAGTACAGAACTGGGGATTAAATATTACGCGGAGAAGAAGAAAGACGGAGGAGCAATTTACCTGGAATCCAATTAATCCTACTGTCAGTGGTTTTCTGACCCAGGAAGGTATATGGACCGGAATTTCTGATATTAAACCGCCATTACGATTACAATTCTCTCCTTATTTTTCTACTTACGCCAATCATTTTCCAACTAAAGTACCGGGAGAAAAAAGTTGGACTTCTTCAGTAAATGGTGGCATGGATGTAAAGTATGGAATTAGCCAGGCTATTACGCTGGATATGACATTGATTCCAGATTTTGGGCAGGTGCAGAGTGATAACCAGGTTTTAAACCTTACTCCTTTTGAAGTAAAATTTAATGAAAACCGGAGTTTTTTTACTGAAGGAACTGAGCTCTTTGGGAAAGGAAATTTATTTTATTCAAGGAGAGTGGGAGGAATTCCCATAAAATATTATGCTTTATATAATGAAGTGAAGCCCAATGAACATGTAATAAAAAATCCCTCAGAAACTAAATTGATCAATGCTACAAAACTTTCGGGCAGGATGCAGAACGGTTTGGGCATTGGTTTTTTTAATGCAATTACCGCACCTCAGCATGCTGTTGTAGAGGATGATTTTAAAACCCGGCGTAAGATCCAAACAAATCCATTAACCAATTACAATATCATTGTACTTAACCAATCACTGAAAAATAATTCCAGCGTAAGCCTTGTAAATACTAATGTTTGGCGCAATGGTAAAGATTACGATGCGAATGTAACGGCCGCACTATTCGATTTTAATGATAAAAAGAATACCTGGAATACGGGGGGCAAACTGGCCAGCAGCAACCTGCCCGGATATTTACCCAGTGGTAAAACGCTGAGCGGTTATAGTCATAATATTTATTTCGGGAAAAAAAGTGGTCGTTTCAATTTTAATTTAAGCCAGGAGCTTTCCGATAAAAAATATAATAATAACGACCTTGGCTATTTTACTTATAATAACTTTCTCGATCATTCCTTATGGATGGGTTACCGGTGGATAAAACCCACCAACTGGTATAATAATATCCGGATAAATTTTAATGGCCTATATACCCGGCGGTTGTTACCTTCAAGTTACCGTGGTGCCAATTTTAATATTAACGTGAACGGCCAGTTAAAGAACCTTTGGTATGCCGGGACCGTTTTTGGGCATGAGCCCAAAAACAATGATTTTTTTGAACCTCGTACAGAAGGCCGCGTTTTTAAAGGATGGTCCAGCTTTTTCTTCGGAGCGTGGTTTGAAACGAACAATGCGAAAAAATACAGTGTTTACAACGAACTTTTTTATGTAACAAGGTCGCTGTTTAACAGCAAAAGATATCAATTCAATTTTAACCAGAGATTTCGCTTCAGTGACAAATTTTCTGTAAGGCATGCCTTAACAATCGAACCGCAAAAAAACAATACAGGGTTTGCGGGGTTCAGTGGGAATGAAATTATTTTTGGCAGGCGTGACAGGAATACGGTTGAAAATGAGCTAGGCTTTAAGTATAACTTTAATTCCAAAATGGGATTAAACTTAAGAGCCCGTCACTACTGGAGTAAAGTAGAGTATGCTGAATTCTTTACGTTAATGGCTGATGGACATCTGCAGAAGGACGGATCATATAATGTGAATGGGAACCAGAATGTGAACATTTTTAATATTGATATGGTGTACACATGGCAGTTCGCCCCCGGCAGTTTTCTTGATATTGTATGGAAAAATTCAGCTTACGATTCCAAGAAATTAATTGAAAGAAATTATTTCAACAATTTCAATAATACCATTCAGGCAGATCAAAATAATAATATTTCATTAAAAGTGATATACTTTCTTGATTATATTACTTTCCAAAAATGGAGAAAGAAAAATGGGAATAAATAGCCAGGGTGGAGTCTCTAATTTTTTATTCCTTGAAAAGAATTGCCCGATGGATGATTAAGAACTTAAGTATCATTTAAGCTTCTCCCTGTATTTGAAAAATTATTTTTAAAAGGTTTGTCATTAAACAGTTTGCCCTTACCTTTGCCGCCCCAAATAGTTCTTTATTTATCTGTTGATGCCGATCAACAGAATATAAGAGTCCGGTAGTCCTGAGGCAAACAAAGGATCCGGAATGGGAGACCCAGTATTTTCTCTGTAAGGAGAATGAAAAGTCGTTAACACCAAAAAGTATTAAAAATGGCAAAAGAAATCTCTGGCTTTGTAAAGCTACAATGCAAGGGCGGTCAGGCTAATCCTGCGCCTCCAATCGGTCCGGCTTTAGGTTCCAAAGGTGTAAACATCATGGAATTCTGCAAGCAGTTCAATGCAAGAACACAGGACAAAATGGGAAAAGTGCTTCCCGTATTAATTACAGTATATATTGACAAGAGTTTTGATTTTATCATCAAAACACCACCTGCAGCAATTCAATTGATGGAAGCAGCCAAAATTCAAAAGGGTTCCAAAGAGAGCAACCGCAGTAAAGTGGGCAAAGTAAACTGGGAACAGGTAGAGGCAATTGCAAAAGACAAAATGCCTGATCTTAACTGTTTTACAGTAGAAAGTGCCATGAAAATGGTAGCCGGTACAGCCCGCAGCATGGGACTAAATGTAGAAGGTAAAGCTCCCTGGGAAAATTAAGGAAACCCGGATTACCTGGTTAATTTGATCAGAATTCCGGCATCCATTAAAGAACTTAAAAACGAATTACAATGGCATTCATCAGTAAAAAAAGAAAAGTTGTGAACGCTAAGGTGGATAATAACAAAGCTTATTCACTTAAAGAAGCTTCTGCTCTTGTTAAGGAAATATCTATTTGCAAATTTGATGCTTCAGTCGATCTGCATGTTCGGTTGGGTGTTGATCCAAAAAAAGCAGACCAGGCCATCCGGGGCACTGTTAACCTTCCTCATGGAACGGGTAAAACCAAAAGAGTTTTGGTGCTTTGTCCTCCGGATAAGGAAGCAGAAGCAAAAGCAGCCGGTGCTGATTTTGTAGGCCTGGATGAATATGTAACTAAAATAGAAGGTGGGTGGGTAGATGTTGATGTTATCATAGCTACTCCATCCGTAATGCCGAAGATCGGCAGATTAGGAAAAGTATTAGGACCAAGAAACCTGATGCCAAATCCTAAAACCGGAACGGTTACCAATGATGTTGCAAATGCAATAAATGACGTGAAGGGTGGTAAGATCGCTTTTAAAGTAGATAAAGTCGGTATCATTCATGCGTCCATTGGCCGTGTAAGTTTTTCTCCTGAAAAAATTGCCGAAAATAGCCAGGAGTTATTAAATGCAATTATCAAAGCAAAGCCATCCTCATCAAAAGGTACTTATATGAGAGGCATCAGCATGGCCAGCTCAATGAGCCCCGGCATTACAGTAGATACAAAAGCATTTGTTCATTAAGACTTTTCTACTGCACAATTTCAAAAAAAGGAAATTGAGAAGAGTCTGATTAATTGAAAAGTCAAAAAATTAAATAAAATGACTAAAGATCAAAAAAACGAAGTGATTGAATTGCTGAAAGGCAAGTTCTCCCAATATAATAATTTTTATGTTGCAGACACTGAATCGCTGACAGTAGCGCAGATTGGTAAATTGCGACACGCCTGTTTTGATAAACAGGTTGAAATGAAAGTGGCTAAGAACACCTTAATCAAAAAGGCGTTGGAATCTTTAGATAATGAAAAGTATACCGGTGTTTATGATTCATTACATAAAGTAACGGCTCTCTTATTTTCTGAAAATCCAAAGGAACCAGCTCTTATCATCAGTTCTTTTCGTAAAGCCAATAATAACGAAAGACCTTCATTGAAAGCGGCATTTATAAATGGAGATGTTTACACCGGTGATTCAAGTCTGAAAGCGCTTACACAAATCAAAACCAAGAACGAGCTGATAGGTGAAGTTATTGGTTTATTACAATCACCTGCCAAGCGGGTGCTGGCTGCTTTATTGCATCATCATGAGCAGAAGGCTGCAGGAGCAGAAGCAGTTGCAGAATAAAAATGGTAATTCGGCTAAGGCTACTCCGGAAGGGAATCAATTTTGTCTTTTCCATGGGTTTTTAGCAAATTATAAAAACAAATTTTTTTAAACCGCCGTCGGAGCTATTAAAATAAGCAGTGAAGACGGTAAAAATTTAAATCAAATGGCAGACGTAAAAGTATTAGCAGAAAGCCTGGTAGGCTTAACAGTTAAAGAAGTTCAGGAACTGGCTGACTTCTTAAAATCAGAATATGGAATTGAGCCTGCAGCAGCCTCAGTGGTAGTTGCAGCGGGTGGCGGCGAAGGTGCTGCTGCAGTAGAAGAAAAAACTGCATTCGATGTAATATTGAAAGCAGCAGGTCCTTCAAAATTAAATGTGGTTAAGATCGTAAAAGAGTTAACCGGTTTAGGATTGAAAGAAGCAAAAGATCTTGTTGATGGGGCTCCCAAACCAATTAAAGAAGGTGTAGCCAAAGCAGAAGCTGAGGAAATTGCAACTAAGCTGAAAGATGCCGGTGCTGAGGTAGAGATTGCTTAATTTTTTTTATACATTCTATAAAACCTTTTGCTTACAAGCAAGAGGTTTTTTTTTAGAAAAGACAGTTAATGCTACCAATGCATCTAAAAAAAATAATCATTTCATTTTTTCATTGAAATTATCTGTATTGGCTATAATTGCCGATGATTTATTCTTATTACTTTTTAATTGTATAGGTACCTGTTTACTTTCCATAACATTTATGCCAATTGAATAAATTCTTTTTTTTTGTTAATACTTTTTAGTTGGGTAAATTGGCCCCCCAACGTATGAATCTCATTCATTTGTTGAAAGCCAAAATTTCAAACTACATAATTAAAAACTTGCGTATGAAGAAAGATCTATTTCTTTACAGGGTACTCCTAAGTAGCATCCTGTCAATTTGCATCGTTTGCACGGTAAACGCACAATCCAAAATTATTACCGGTAAAGTAACAGGCAAAAACGACGCTCCTTTGCAGGGGGCTACTATTCATGGAAAGGGGTCTGCTATCAGGACTCAATCATCAGACGACGGAAGTTTTAGTATTGATGTGCCTGCCTCTGTTAAGGCACTTGTTATTTCGTATGTAGGTCATACAGACAAAGAAGTAACCATCGGAAATTCCAGTGTTGTAAACGTAAGCCTTGAGACTAGTGCGGAATCATTACAGGATGTTGTTGTTATCGGCTATGGTACGCGGCGAAAGTCTGATCTTACCGGCGCTGTCGGATCTGTAAAGGCTTCGCAATTACAGGAGCGTCCGCCTTCCTCATTAAGCCAGGCACTGGCAGGCAGGGTTACAGGTGTTCAGGTAAATTCAAATTCCGGACGTCCCGGTGGAAGAACGAATATCAGAATACGTGGATTTAGCTCCATCAATTCGTCAAACAATCCACTGTATGTAATAGATGGGGTGATGATACCGATAAATAATCAAACCCAGGCAAGCCAGGCCATTGATTATATTAATCCCAATGATATTGTATCGGTTGAAATTTTAAAAGATGCATCCTCTACTGCTATCTATGGAGCCAGGGGTGCTAATGGGGTAATCCTGGTTACTACCAGGCGTGGAACTTCGGGTGCCGGGAAAGTTACATATGATGCAGATTTCAGTGTGCCAACGATAGGCCCTATCAGAACTAAAGTTTTAGACGCAAAGGAATTTTTGGCAGTTGAAGATCTGGCATACAGAAATATGGAAAAGTTTGATCCGGCCGGATGGGCAGCAGGTAAATACGTTTCAAGAAATCCGGCACTGGCAAGAACCGATCCCAGGATTTTTGATAGCAATGGTAATCCTATATATAATACCAACTGGTTGAAGGAAGCTACTCAAAATAAAATATCGCAAAACCATCAGATAGGTTTTTCAGGAGGAAATGATCGTAGTAGTTATTCCGCGTCCCTGGGATACCGTAACGATGAGGGGCTTATCAAAACTTCTTTTCTTAAAAGATATTCAGCCAGATTTTCTTTTGATGATCAGATCAAATCCTGGTTAAAAGTGGGGGGAACGCTTAGCTATAATAAACAGGAAGAAAATATTGTAGACCAGAGTGACCAGGTTCCCCGTAGCATTGTTGAAGATTTTCCTTTTTTGCCTGTAAAATATCTTGATGGCACCTGGGCTGATAATAGAAATTATCCTAATGCTGAGGGACGTTTCAATGTAGTGCACAGGTTAATGGATACCAAGTATCTCCTGAATACAGAAACTACATTAGGAAACATTTTTTCAAATATCACTTTTGCGAAAGGTTTGGAAATGCGAACAATTTTGGGAGCTAATATCTTAGCCCAGGGCAATAACCAATCCCAAAGCCGGACATTAGCCATCAACCAAAGAGGTACTGCAGCCGCCAGCAACAGGAAGGAAACCTTCTGGTCTCTTGAAAATTATCTTACTTATAATAAACGCTTCAACGATATACATTCAGTTACAGCTCTACTGGGTCTATCCTGGCAACAGACGAATTTTTTCAGTAGCGGCGCAAGTATAGAAAATTTTTCAACTGATTATTTTACATTCAACAACCTGGGAGCAGGCAGCACAAACCCAGGCTATTCTTCTAATAGTTCAGAGTTTGCATTTAACTCTTATTTTGGAAGAATTAACTACACCTTAAAGGACAAATATCTTGTAACCTTTACAGGCAGGGCGGATGGCTCATCCAAATTTGGGGAAAGCCAGAAATATTCATTTTTTCCTTCAGCAGCTTTAGCATGGAAAGTATCAGAAGAAGATTTCATGAAGAATAGTGCCCTTATTTCAAATTTGAAGGTGAGGACAAGTTATGGTGTTACTGGTAACTCAGAAATACCATCTTATTCATCATTGTCATTATTGAGTTCAAACTATGCAGCGGTAATAAATAATGTGAGGGTAGGTGGAACTGGTTTAAACAGGCTGGCCAATCCGGATCTTGAAATGGGAAAAAACGGCGCAAAGCGATTTTGGAGTAGAACTGGGAATATTAAAAAACAGGGTAACACTTGAGGCAGATGTTTATTATAGAAAAACAACAGATATGTTGCTTGATGCTCCCGTACCCCGCACCAGTGGTTATGGAAGCATAAGGAAGAATATAGGATCTATGGAAAATAAGGGGCTGGAACTGGCATTGAGTACCGTTAATATTGATAAAGAAAACTTTACCTGGTCCTCAACTTTAAATTTTTCGATGAACAGAAATAAGGTATTGTCGCTGGCAACTCCTTCTGATATCTTTAATGTAGGCGGCGCCAATTTTACCAACCCAACAAATATTATTCGGATAGGCGAAGCCGCCGGATCTTTCTGGGGTCTTGTAAGGCTTGGTACATGGAGTGAGGCAGAAGTAGCAGAAGCGGCTAAATATGTAAGTTATCGTAACGGGTTAAAGATTTTGCCCGGAGATATTAAGTACCTCGATGTAAACGGTGACCGAGCTATAACAGATGCAGACAGAATGATTATCGGAAACGGAAGTCCAAAAGGCTGGGGTGCCCTTGTAAATAATTTTCGATATAAAAACCTGGCGCTTATTATAGAACTTCAGTATTCTTATGGTAATGATATCCTGGATATGACATCCCACTCGAGTGAAGACCGTGTTTCACTAGCTAATAGTTACAGAACGGTTTTGAACGCCTGGACTCCTCAAAATCAAAATACACCTATTGCTCAGCTCCGTGATACAAGATCCGGATATGTAACAAATGTGGATACCCGCTGGATAAAAGACGGATCTTTTATTCGTGGTAAAAATATTTTATTGAGTTATGCTTTTTCACCAGCTACAGTTAATAAATGGTATCTGAACAAACTCAGGGTTTATGCATCAGTTCAGAATCTCTTTATAATTGCCAGCAAAGAACTCACCAGCGATCCCGAAACAACACCAACGGGTGGTTATGCTGACGATGCAAGAAATGCTTTTTCTCAGGGAATGCATTGGCATAGTTATCCTAAGCCAACGCTTTATATGCTGGGAATTAATGTTGGACTTTAATTATTTTGAAATTTTAAAGAATTACTTATGAAGCTTAATAATATAAAAAAAGTTGGATTATTGGTGTCTTGCGGAATGATCCTTATGGCGACCGGGTGTACTAAATTTCTTGAGGAAAAGGATCCTTCTAACCTAACGCCAGGAAGTTTTTATACAATACCAGAGCATGCTGAAGCGGCAATTGCCTCGGTATATTCTGATACCAGGTTTTATGGAAATGGAGCAGGTATTTTTTCTTCTAATTGGCAGATGCTGGAAGCAGTGACAGGAACTTCCACCACTGAAACAGCACAAAATTCGGATCTGAATAACCTATACTCCCTGGTATATGATGGCAATACCGGGCATATAGTAAATTGGTGGAACGGTTTGTATAAGGTAATTGCACAAGCAAATCTGGTTCTGGATAAGGTGCCTGCCATTACTCCAATGGATGATGCGCAGAAAAAAAGGATATTAGGGGAAGCAAAATTCCTGAGAGCCTGGGCATACTTTTATGCCGTAAGACTGTGGGGTGATATTCCTATCATTACAAAACCACAGGCCGCAACATCAGAAGATTTTTTTCCTGGCAGGGCACCACAGGAAGATGTTTATAAATTGATAGTGGAAGATCTTATAGCGGCTGAAGGTGCAGGCTTGCAATGGATGGACGCTACGGGCCGCGTTTCTTTAGCGGCTGTGAAATCTCAATTATCAAAGGTTTACCTCACTATGGCTGGCTTTCCACTTAGCAAAGGGGCTGCTTATTATAAGCTGGCCGCGGATAAGGCATACGAAGTAATAACATATGCAAATGCGAATCCCGCCACTATCAATCTTTTCAGTACATATGGTGAAGTACATCATGTAACAACAGAAAATAAATTGGAGCATATTTTTGAATTGCAATATTTGGCTGATGTTGCTGGTAATCCAATGGAAAATATGTTTCCCAACTTTAAACCCGTAAGTGTTTATGGCGCAAACGGAACGGGAAGTACGGTGCCCACTTTATCTTTTTATCAATCTCATGAACCGGGAGATCTGCGGGCAAAAGACCAACAAGGTTATTTTTATACCACTTATTATATGAATGGAAACGGAGCCCCTTTTGATTTGGGTGCACCTTACATCTTTAAACATTTTAACGTGGTTGCGTTTGGAAGCCCAGGAGTAAAAGGGACGGCCAGGAATGATCTGAACGTTCCAATGATTCGTTATGCAGAAGTTCTCTTAATTTATGCCGAGGCTAAAAATGAAGTGGGCGGTCCTGAACAAACTGCTTACGATGCATTCAAAAGGATAAGAGACAGGGCTCAACTTGCTACACCTTCGCTTGGCTCATACGATCAGGCTTCTTTCAGGGAAGCTATTTGGAAAGAGCGTTGGCATGAGCTTTCCTATGAAGGTATTACCTGGTTTGATATGATTAGGCTGAGAAAGGTGTTTAATGAAACCACAAAGGGATTTGACAATTTTGTAGGCCATATCAATAAAAGTTCAAATCAACCATTGCAGGAAAAACATTTGCTGATGCCGCTTGGTGTTCAGGAACTGTTGAATAATCCTAATTTAAAACCTCAAAACCCCGGATACTAAAGCCTTTCTCATATAAAGTATGAAGAAGCCGCCTCAGGAAAAAACTTGAGGTGGCTTTTTTAATTATAAAGTTAAATAGGGTGAAATTCGTTGATATACCTCTTCAGTTATGATCATGATCTTTTTAAGGTCTTCAATGCTTGAAAAGGATCCATGTGCCGAACGATAGGCTACAATTGGATTGGCAAGATTATACCGGATATAAGGGTGAGTTTTTAATTCTTCTACGTTTGCTGAATTAATGTTGATCTTTTTTATTGTTTGATTTTGTATTGTAAGATATTGTTTGATCTTTTGAAAGGTGGAATCTGGTAACCCAAAAGTTTCACCGACCTGATCAATGGAATAAAACCCGCCCAATTTATCTCTGAAATTTATGATCCTTGTTGCCAGTTTGCTTCCTATACCGTTTAATTCAATAAAATCTGAAGTATCGGCTGTATTAATATCAATAAATTTTTTACCGCTGGACTTCCTGAGATATTTTGCTTCCTCAACTTCATTTTTATCCGAAATAATACCTTCACCTGTCTTATTAAAATCGCCACTGATTTTTACAAAAGGAACCAATCTTTCAAATTCATTTTTTCTTAAACCATATATACGCTGAAGGTCAGAAGGAGTTTTGAACCGGCCACCCTTGCTTAAATAATTTTGTATAACCCGGATAGTTTTATCCCGCACTCCAAGTTGCTGCCACTCTATTTTTGAAATAGTATTTGGGTCAAAATAAAATAACCTTTCTGTTTGCTGGTTATCGTAATTATTATTTTCAGAACGGTCATATTGTAAAGAAGCTAAGTCTATATCATTTTCTTCAGAAGCAGGCCGGGCATTACTTATTTCCTTATGTTCTAATTTTTGCATGGCACCCATCCAGGTGGTATCTATTGTAGTTTGATCTGAGTTATTTAGATTTTGAAAATAGGAGGGTAAAAAAATGACAACGATAGTGATGATTAAAACGGTAATAATGCCAATTCGTTCCTTATAGGAAAAGGTCAGATAGTCTTTAACTATATCTTTCCAACTCATGGTTTTATTTTATTGTAAGTTATTGCCCAAAAGGGAAGAAGAGCAGTCTTTTGTGATTTTTTTGGCGGGGTTTTTGTCGGCATTTTTTTCTTGGCAGAGAACTTTAAATCCCTACCTTTGCAGTCCTTTATTTTGGCCAAAAATATTTTGACGTTCCAGATCATATTTAACGAATTGAATTTCATTGGTTTTTGTTCGATGAGAACATTAGCCTGTGCGTGATTTGTACGTCCTGAATTTCTTTAAAACCGGTTTTTCGCATATGTCTTCAACAAAATTGAATCAAAGGGTAGACTTCGGCAAGATTAAGCATCTGGCAGAGACCCCCGACCTTCTTGAAGTGCAAATTCAGTCATTCAAAGAATTTTTCCAGTTAGAAACTACACCCGACAAACGTAATATTGAAGGTTTGTTCAGAGTGTTCAAAGACAATTTCCCTATCACTGATACGCGGAACATCTTTGTACTGGAATTCCTTGATTATTTTATTGATCCGCCCCGCTACACTATCGATGAGTGTATGGAACGTGGATTAACTTACGCTGTGCCTCTGAAAGCAAAACTTCGTTTGAGTTGTAATGATGAGGAGCACGTTGACTTCCAGACGATAGTTCAGGATGTTTTCCTCGGCAACATACCTTACATGACGCCTCGCGGCACATTTGTTATAAATGGTGCTGAACGTGTTGTTGTATCTCAGTTGCACCGTTCTCCTGGTGTATTTTTTGGTCAATCTGTTCACCCGAACGGAACCAAAATATATTCAGCAAGAGTTATTCCTTTTAAAGGAGCCTGGATGGAATTTGCTACGGATATTAATAATGTCATGTATGCATACATTGATCGTAAGAAAAAATTCCCCGTAACTACTCTTTTACGTTCAATTGGATATGAAACAGACAAAGATATTCTTGAGCTGTTTGGAATGGCTGATGAGGTAAAAACAGATAAAAAGACATTATCAAAATATATCGGCAAACGCCTGGCTGCCCGTGTACTTAGAACCTGGGTTGAAGATTTCGTAGATGAAGATACCGGTGAAGTGGTATCTATTGAAAGAAACGAGATAGTCATGGAACGTGATACCGTTTTGGATGAAGAAGCCATTGATACCATTTCAGAAATGGATCTTAAAGGAATATTTATTCAAAGGGAAGATGTTGGTGGTGATTATGCGATTATCTACAATACGCTCAATAAAGATACTTCCAACAGCGAATTGGAAGCTGTTCAGTTCATCTATCGCCAGTTACGCGGTGCGGATGCTCCGGATAATGAAACCGCTCGTGGTATAATTGATAAATTGTTCTTTAGTGATAAGCGATATGATCTTGGGGAAGTAGGTCGTTATAAGATTAACCGCAAGTTAAATCTTGAAGCTCCGCTTGTACAAAAGACATTAACAAAAGTTGACATCATATTGATCATTAAATATCTTGTTCGCCTTACAAATGGTAAAGCGGAAATTGATGATATTGATCACTTGAGCAATCGTCGTGTACGAACAGTGGGTGAGCAATTGTATGCGCAGTTTGGAGTGGGCCTTGCCCGTATGGCAAGAACGATCCGTGAAAGAATGAACGTCCGTGACAATGAGGTATTTACCCCGGTGGATCTTATCAATGCCAGAACACTATCTTCTGTTATCAATTCTTTCTTTGGAACGTCCCAGCTTTCCCAGTTTCTGGATCAGACTAATCCATTATCTGAAATAACTCATAAACGCCGTATCTCCGCTCTTGGGCCAGGGGGTTTAAGTCGTGAAAGAGCTGGTTTCGAGGTTCGTGACGTTCACTATTCCCATTATGGCCGCCTATGTACCATAGAAACGCCGGAAGGACCAAATATTGGATTGATCTCAACATTGTGTGTTCATGCCAAGATCAACGACATGGGTTTCATCGAAACTCCGTATCGTAAGGTGAATGAAGGAAAAGTAAACATGAAGGAGTTGCAATTCCTTAGTGCAGAAGAAGAGGATCTTGCAAGAATAGCACAGGCTAATACTGCGCTGGATGAAAAAGGCCATTTTGTAGAAGAAAAAATTGTAAGCCGTGAAACGGGTGACTTTCCGATATTAGACAGGAATGATGTAGAATTTATGGATGTGGCACCCAACCAGATTGTGGGATTAAGTGCTTCATTGATTCCTTTCCTTGAGCATGATGATGCCAACAGGGCTTTGATGGGATCAAATATGCAACGCCAGGCTGTTCCACTTATTCGTGCTGATGTACCCATTGTGGGTACGGGACTGGAAGCGAAAGCCGCCCGTGACGCCAGGATACAGATTCATGCAGAAGGAAATGGTATCGTAGAATTTGTAGATGCAAACGAAATTCATGTACGTTATGTGAGAGATGAAGAAGAAAAATTGGTAAGTTTTGAAGAAGACCTGAGAGTTTATAAACTGACAAAATTCATTAAAACCAACCAGGAAACCTGCATCAACCTGAATCCTGCCGTTAAGAAAGGACAGAAAGTAAAGAAAGGCGATTTTCTTACCGAAGGATATGCCACGCAAAATGGCGAACTGGCATTAGGAAAAAATCTGAAAGTGGCGTTCATGCCATGGAAGGGTTACAACTTCGAGGATGCTATCGTTATCAGCGAGAGAGTAGTTCGTGAAGACATGTTTACCTCTGTTCACATTTCCGAATATGAATTAGAAGTACGTGATACAAAATTGGGTGAGGAAGAATTGACACCTGATATTCCAAACGTGTCTGAAGAAGCAACCAAAGACCTTGATGAAAATGGAATCATTCGTGTGGGTGCAACCATCAGTGAAGGAGATATTCTTATCGGAAAGATTACACCGAAGGGTGAAAGTGATCCAACACCTGAAGAAAAATTACTGCGGGCCATCTTTGGAGACAAAGCAGGTGATGCAAAAGATGCCTCCCTGAAAGCACCAAATGGAGTTGAAGGTGTTGTTATCGGCAAAAAATTGTTTCAGCGGGCTAAGAAAGATAAGAATGCCAAAGTAAGAGAAAGGGCAGCGATTGATAAACTGGAAAGAATACATGAGAAGAATGAGTCGGATGTAATGGAGGTTTTGTTGCAGAAACTTACCACTTTATTAAAGGATCATACTTCAGCCGGTGTAAGCAACAACTTTGGAGAAATTCAGATTGGTAAAGGCGCCAAGTTTACTTCTAAAAACCTGGCTGGCCTTGACTATGCAAATATTAATCCCCTTGGTTGGACAGCAGATAAAAAAATAGATGACCAGATCAATATTTTATTGCACAATTACAACATCAAGTACAATGAAGAATTGGGTCGTTATAAAAGGGAGAAATTTAATATTTCGATAGGCGATGAGTTACCTGCAGGTGTATTAAAACTTGCTAAAGTTTATCTGGCCGTTAAGCGTAAGCTTAAGGTTGGTGATAAAATGGCCGGTCGTCATGGTAACAAAGGTATAGTTGCAAAAATAGTGAGGGCAGAAGACATGCCTTTCCTTGAAGACGGAACCCCTGTTGACGTAGTGTTGAATCCTTTGGGTGTACCTAGTCGTATGAACCTTGGACAAATTTATGAGACAGTATTAGGCTGGGCTGGTGAAAAATTGGGAATGAAATTTTCTACTCCGATTTTTGACGGAGCTACAACCGAGGAAATAGCAGGTTATGTAGAACAGGCAGGACTTCCCAAATTTGGTCATACCTATTTGTATGATGGAGAGACAGGAGATCGTTTCCACCAGAAAGCTACCGTTGGAATTATCTATATCATTAAACTGCACCACATGGTGGATGATAAGATGCATGCCCGCTCTATAGGACCATATAGTCTTATTACGCAACAGCCTTTGGGTGGTAAAGCACAGTTTGGTGGTCAGCGTTTTGGTGAAATGGAAGTGTGGGCACTTGAAGCATATGGTGCTTCAAACATTCTGCAGGAACTTTTAACGCTTAAATCAGATGATATCATTGGTCGTGCAAAAACGTATGAGGCCATTGTAAAAGGTGATAATATTCCAAGACCGGGTGTTCCCGAATCATTCAATGTATTGGTGCATGAATTGAGAGGATTAGGACTTGATCTTAAGTTCGAATAAGCTCAGTTTTGTTCCGAACGTTGAAGAGTGCGACGCAACGAAAAATAATAGAGTGATGTCGCTTGTATCAAAAAACTTATAACAAGAAATCAGAAATAAAATATGGCATTCAAAAAAGAAAATCGGCCCCGACCCACATTTTCAAAGATCACAATCGGCCTTGCTTCCCCGGATACAATCCTTGAAAGAAGCTATGGTGAAGTGTTGAAGCCTGAAACTATTAACTATCGTACTTACAAGCCTGAAAGAGATGGTTTGTTTTGCGAAAGAATTTTTGGCCCGGTAAAGGATTATGAATGTGCCTGCGGTAAATACAAACGTATCCGTTATAAAGGGATTGTATGTGACCGTTGCGGCGTAGAAGTGACAGAGAAAAAAGTACGACGTGAAAGAATGGGTCATATTAAACTTGTGGTACCTGTTGTTCATATCTGGTATTTTAAATCATTGCCCAATAAAATTGGTTACCTGTTAGGCGTAAGCTCCAAGAAATTGGAGACTATCGTTTATTATGAAAGATTTGTGGTTATTCAATCAGGTATCCGTGCAGATAAAGGACAAAATGTTGGTGATCTGCTGACAGAAGAAGAATACCTGGATATCCTGGATACTTTACCTAAGGATAACCAGTATTTGCCTGATGATGATCCCAATAAGTTCATTGCTAAAATGGGAGCAGAAGCGGTACATGATATGTTACAACGTATCGACCTGGATCAGCTTTCGTTTGATCTTCGTAATGCGGCTGCTACAGAAACGTCGCAACAAAGAAAAGCTGATGCCTTAAAGAGGTTAAGTGTAGTGGAAGCTTTCCGTGATGCTAATACAAGAATTACCAACCGTCCTGAATGGATGGTAATGCAATACATTCCTGTTATACCACCTGAACTGCGTCCATTAGTGCCGCTGGATGGTGGCCGTTTTGCTTCATCTGATCTGAATGATCTTTATCGCCGGGTTATTATTCGTAATAATCGTTTGAAAAGATTATTAGAAATCAAAGCTCCTGAAGTAATCCTGCGTAATGAAAAACGTATGTTACAGGAAGCTATTGACAGCTTATTTGACAACAGCCGGAAATCGAATGCTGTAAAAGCAGAGGGTGGTCGTGCATTGAAATCCTTATCAGATGTATTGAAAGGTAAGCAAGGTCGTTTCCGTCAAAACCTGTTGGGTAAGCGTGTTGACTATTCCGGTCGTTCTGTAATCGTGGTAGGACCAGAACTAAAATTGCATGAGTGTGGTTTGCCAAAAGATATGGCGGCTGAACTATTTAAGCCATTTATTATTCGTAAGCTAATTGAAAGAGGTATAGTAAAAACAGTTAAGTCTGCGAGAAAATTAGTCGATAAAAAAGAAGCCATTGTTTGGGATATTCTTGAAAATATTTTGAAGGGTCACCCCATCATGCTTAACCGGGCACCGACACTTCACCGGTTATCAATCCAGGCGTTTCAGCCCAAGTTGATTGAAGGTAAAGCCATACAATTGCACCCGTTGGTTACAACTGCGTTTAACGCCGACTTTGATGGTGACCAGATGGCTGTTCACGTGCCTTTGAGCAATGCCGCCATCCTGGAAGCTCAGTTATTGATGCTTGCGTCGCATAACATATTGAACCCGCAGAATGGTACACCTATCACTCTTCCTTCGCAGGACATGGTACTGGGACTGTATTATATTTCAAAGGGTAAAAAGTCAACAGCAACTGAAAAAGTGAGAGGAGAAGGCAAAGCTTTTTATTCCAATGAAGAAGTTATCATTGCTTACAATGAAGGGGTGGTTGATTTGCATGCATGGATAAAAGTAAAAGCTAATATCCGTAATGCCGATGGTTTGTTAGAGCATAAATTGTTTGAGACAACGGTTGGCCGTGTGATCTTTAATCAGCATGTTCCTGCCGAAGTTGGTTTTGTAAATGCGCTGCTCACCAAGAAAAATCTTAGGGACATCATTGGTGACATCATTGAAACAACCAATGTACCAAAAACAGCGAAATTCCTTGACGATATCAAGCAACTTGGTTTCCGCACTGCCTTCCAGGGTGGCTTGTCATTTAGTATTAATGACCTGATCATTCCGGATATTAAAGAAGAATTGCTCCAAAATGCTAAAGGTGAAGTAGGCGAAGTGTGGGACAACTATAACATGGGGCTTATTACCAATAATGAAAGATATAACCAGACTGTAGACATCTGGAGCCGTGTGGATACAAGGATAACAGAAACATTGATACGTGAACTGGCAAATGATAAACAAGGATTCAATTCCGTTTATATGATGCTGGATTCCGGAGCCCGTGGTTCCAAGCAACAGATCAAGCAGCTTGCGGGTATCAGGGGATTGATGGCTAAACCAAGAAAATCCGGATCAAGCGGTTCTGAGATCATTGAAAATCCAATTCTTTCCAACTTCAAAGGCGGATTGAATGTATTGGATTATTTTATCTCTACTCACGGTGCCCGTAAAGGTTTGGCCGATACCGCACTTAAAACAGCGGATGCCGGTTATCTTACCCGTCGTTTGGTTGACGTAGCCCAGGATGTTGTAATTACAGAAGAAGATTGCGGTACACTTCGTGGTATTGCCACTTCAGCGTTGAAAGATAATGAAGATGTTATTGAGCCGTTGGCGGACAGAATTGCCGGACGTATTTCCTTACATGATGTCTATGATCTTCAGAATGAAATACTGATTGTAGCCGCTGGTGATGAAATAACACCGGGAATTGCAAAAAGAATTGAAGATGCAGGCATTGATACGGTAGAGATTCGCTCTGTTCTTACCTGTGAAAGTAAACGAGGATGTTGTGTAAGATGTTATGGAAAAAATCTTGCATCAGGTGTAAGAGCTCAGCGCGGAGATGCTGTTGGTATCATTGCTGCACAGTCTATCGGTGAACCGGGTACACAGTTAACACTTCGTACATTCCACGTGGGTGGTGTGGCCGGATCTGCTTCTGTTGAATCTACTTTATTAGCCAAGTTTGACGGTACTATCCAGTTTGACGGATTACGCTCTGTTATGACGGAAAATATGGAAGGTGAAAAAGTGCAGATTGTTATTGGCCGTACGGGTGAAGTTCGTATCATAGATGCTAAAAATGATCGCCTGATGATCACTAATAACATTCCTTATGGTGCTACCATGAATGTGAAGGATGGACAGAAAGTGAGCAAAGGTGATATACTCTGCACATGGGATCCATATAACAATGTTATCATGGCTGAGATCAATGGTACATTGAAATTTGAGAATGTAATTGAAGGTGTTACTTACCGCGAAGAATCTGATGAACAAACCGGGCACAGGGAAAAAGTGGTAATAGAAACCCGCGATAAAACAAAAATCCCTTCCATTATATTGGAAGGAAAAGAAATAAAATCATACAATTTACCAACAGGTAGCCATATCATTCCTTCAGAAGGTAGTGAAGTAAGAGCAGGCCAGGTAATTGTGAAAATACCCCGTGTATTAGGAAAGTTAAGAGATATTACCGGTGGTCTTCCACGTGTTACTGAATTGTTTGAGGCAAGAAACCCAAGTAACCCTTCGGTTGTTTCAGAGATAGATGGTGTGGTAAGTATGGGAGCTATCAAGCGTGGTAACCGTGAGATCATTATAGAAGCAAAAGACGGCGTGCAAAAGAAATATTTAGTACCATTAACCCGCCAGATCCTGGCACAGGATGGGGACTTTGTAAAAGCCGGTATAGCATTGAGCGACGGACAAACATCTCCACAGGATATCTTATCTATTCAGGGCCCGTTTGCAGTTCAGCAATACGTGGTTAATGAAATTCAGGAAGTTTATCGTTTGCAGGGTGTGAAGATTAATGACAAGCACATTGAAGTTATCGTTCGCCAGATGATGCGCAAGGTGAGCATTGTTGATCCGGGTGATACAAGATTTTTGGAAGATGACTCTGCTGATAAATTCGAGTTCGTAGAAGAGAATGATTATATTTTTGATAAAAAAGTTGTAACGGATATTGGTGATTCCGGCAAGCTTCGGGCAGGACAGATTGTAAGCCTTCGGGAAGTGAGAGAGGAAAATTCTGTTCTCCGCAGAAATGACAAGAAACTTGTGGAGTTCCGTGATGCACAACCAGCAACTTCTTCGCCCACATTGTTAGGAATAACAAAAGCATCCCTGGGAGTACAAAGCTGGATATCCGCTGCCTCTTTCCAGGAGACAACTAAAGTGTTATCTTCTGCAGCCATTCATGGAAAAACAGATGATATGCTTGGATTAAAAGAGAATGTGATCACCGGTCATCCGATCCCTGCCGGTACAGGTTTGCGTGAATTTGAAAACATGATTGTAGGAAGCAAAGAAGAATATGAATTGCTGCAAACTACCAGTGAGGCTATGACATTTGATGAAGAGGAATAATTATTTTCAAATAAGCTAGTGATACGCGGAGCAGGACTATTTCCTGCTCCTTTTTTTTGTCGTGGTAGTTGAATATTAATTTAACCCGTTGTATAATAACCCGGATATATTCAATGGCTGTTAAGTGTATCATAAAGTAAACTGAATCCTTATCTTTGCCCGCTTATTAACCAGTAATTTGCAACTTATCAGGTTTGAATATTATTATCATTCGGAGCATGATATAGTGGTCTGACATCTCCGAAGCAGGTTAAATTTCATAAGAAAAGGATTGGTCTACATCAGGATTTCGTCAGACCTGAATTCAAAAAAATTATTAAATGAAAAATGGATTGGTGATCTGGAATGTATTATTGACAATCATTGCCGGGTATTTACTTTTTGCTCAACTCAATAAAAAGGAATATAATTCAAAAGGAAGTAAACGTTCAGTCACAGATTCACTTTCCGCTACTTCCCCTTTCCGCATTGCCTATTTTGAAATGGATTCAGTTCAAAATAATACGTCGTTGGTGAAAGACGTACAGGCTGAGATTGAGAAAAAAGAAAAGGAATTTTCTACCCAGCTTTCGCAATTACAATATAGTTATGAAAGCAAAATTCAGGAATACCAGCAAAAAGAAAAAGCCGGCACCATGACGCAGGCCGACTATGAGAAGGCCCAGACCGATGTTAGGCAATTGGAAAACAGGATAAAAAACAGAAAGCAGGAAATGGATCAGCAGTACCAGGAATTTATGATGCGAAGCCAGTTGAACCTGAAAAAAACAATAGAAAATTTTATAGCGGACTATAATAAATCAAAAACCTATTCCTACATTGTTGCCTATGAACAAGGTTTGTTTTATTATAAAGACACTATTTATGATATTACTGAAGATGTGGTAAAAGGATTAAATGAGCTGTATAAAAAGAAGAAAAAGTAGGGTAAAATATTTATAAAGAAAACTCCTTCCATCATTATGGAAGGATTTTTTTTGTTCAGACCGGAAGGATGAAAATGAAGTGAATGACTTATCTTGATATAAAAATAAAAAGGAATGCCAGAACCAACAACTTCGTTTAAACAATCCCTGGGCCTTCGGGATGCTACTATGATAGTGGCAGGATCAATGATCGGTTCAGGAATTTTTATTGTCAGTACCGATATTGTAAGAAACGTGGGAAGTGCCGGCTGGCTTATTATTGTTTGGTTAATTACGGGACTAATGACCGTGATGGCTGCAGTTAGTTATGGTGAGTTAAGCGCCATGTATCCTAAAGCAGGCGGTCAATATGTATACCTGAAAGAAGCTTTTAATCCCCTGGCTGGATTTTTATATGGCTGGAGTTCTTTTACCGTTATTCAAACAGCCACCATTGCTGCGGTCGCTGTAGCTTTCAGCCGGTTTACAGCCTACCTTATTCCTGCCGTAGGCGAAAAGAATATTTTGTTTCATATAGGAAACCTGAATATTTCCGCCGCGCAAGTACTAGCCATTGCGTTGATCATTTTTCTTACCTATACAAACACGAGAGGAATAAAAGAAGGGAAGATCATACAAACAACATTTACGACTGTAAAACTTTTATCCATTTTTGGATTAATTATACTCGGCTTCCTGCTGGTACAAAATAGTTTTTGGACAGAGAACTGGAAAACAGGTTTGGATGCTGTTCAGCTTGAAAAGAATAATGCCGGCTTTGTGACCCACGGCGATTGGTTTCCTATTGGAGGTACTGTTTTAATTGGGGCCATTGCCGCATCAATGGTAGGATCTCTGTTCAGCAGCGATGCCTGGAATAATGTAACTTTTATAGCTGGTGAAATAAAGAATCCAAAAAAGAATATTGGACTTAGTCTTTTCCTGGGCACTTTGATCGTTTCTGCAATTTATATTACTGTCAACCTGATGTATCTGAATGTACTTTCATTGGAACAGATTGCATTTCCTGATGGTGACAGGGTAGCAGTAGCAGCCTCCAACGCCATCTTTGGATCAGGCGGCGCTATTGTGATAGCCGTCATGATCATGATCTCAACCTTTGGTTGTAATAACGGATTGATACTTGCCGGGGCAAGAGTTTATTATACTATGGCAAAGGATGGATTATTTTTTAAACAGGCAGGAATACTTAATAAGAATGCAGTGCCACAGTGGGCTTTATGGGCACAGGCAGTTGTGGCTTCTCTACTTTGCCTGAGCGGTGGTTACAACGATCTGCTGGACATGATTGCTTTTGTAGTCGTTTTGTTTTATGTTCTTACCATTCTCGGCATTTTTATATTGCGTTACAAACGACCCAATGCGGAAAGACCTTATAAGGCATTTGGATATCCCTTCATGCCTGCCTTGTACATTATTTTAGGTATTACATTCTGTGTATTCCTTGTAATTTTTAAGCCAGCCTATACTTTATGGGGTTTGGGAATTGTGCTGGCTGGTATACCGGTTTATTATATTGCTATTATGCAGAATAAAAGAACATAAAAAGCACATATAACTCTTGTTGTTATTTAATCAATTTTTTTTAATCTCTCAGGATACAAAATACCCTTTTGTTTTTAACCAGCTTGTTTAAGAAACCGGAATTCCATGCCACACAATTTAATTAATTTCGCAATTTCTATTCAGCTAATATCAATTATGTCAAGATATACTTTAGTGTTACATGGAGGTGCCGGTACCATATTAAAAGAAGATATGACACCCGATCTGGAAGCCGCTTACCTGGAGGGATTGGAAGAAGCCATGAAAGCAGGTTTTGCTATTTTGGAAAGGGGAGGAACTGCCGTACATGCTGTGAAGGAGACTGTGGTTTTTTTAGAAAATAATATTTTGTTCAATGCAGGGAAGGGGTCTGTTTTTACAAATAAAGGTGTGCATGAAATGGATGCTGCTATTATGGAAGGCGTAAGCCTGAAAGCCGGGGCCGTAGCTGCTGTTCGAAATGTGTGCAATCCAATTGACCTGGCTTTTGAAGTAATGGAACATAGCAATCATGTCTTCCTGAGTGGGGAAGGTGCTAATGATTTTGCTTTACGCCAGGGAGTAAAAATGGAAAATGATAATTACTTTTTCAGCCAGTTTCGATATAACCAATGGAAGGCAATCAGTACTTCAGATCATTATGCCCTTGATCATTCCCCACAGCAGGAAAAAAATGAAATGCAGGATAAAAAGTTTGGAACCGTTGGCGCAGTAGCCTGCGATGACCAGGGTAATATAGCTGCAGCTACCAGTACGGGTGGCATGACCAATAAAAAATATGGACGTATCGGCGACAGCCCGTCTGATTGGCGCCGGTACTTATGCCAATAATAAAACATGCGCTATCAGTTGTACGGGTCATGGTGAACCTTTTATTCGGGGAGTAGTTGCGTACGATGTCAGTTGCCTGATGGAATACCGGGGTCTTAATTTATCTGATGCCATGAACATAGTGGTAAATGATAAACTGATTAAGCTGGAGGGGGAGGGTGGTATGATAGGTGTAGATGCGCAAGGCCACGGCGCCATGATCTTTAATAGTGAAGGAATGTACAGAGCCATAAAGGGCAGCGATGGAAAAAATGAAGTATCGATTTACAGGTAAATTTTGTGAGATCAGCTGGCCTTCCATTTGTATTTTGCTCCGGTTCAAAAGCCAAAAAAAATATTAACGACCGTCGTCCCGGATTTTTTTATCAATATCAAGTAATAACTTTTTTATTATTTCTTTTTGTTTAGCCGCTTGAAGTTGGGTCAGCATATGATATAATTCAATTTGAATCAGCCTGTCATTTTTTCCGTAATCCCATATAGGGAATATGGTAGTACTGAATATTTTTTCAAATGTCAATTCTTTAATAATGATTCTAACCTGGCCTTTATTATTTTGAATAGCACTGGCAGGATAGTGGCAGGCGCGGTAAGAAAGCAAGTCTATAAGAGCCCGTAGACTGACAACAGCAGTTGCCGGATCATTTATACCGGGACTTAATGCTTTAATGGCTACTTCCATCAATTGTTTAAAACCATAAAAATAATTTTCGTCAATCGATTCATTTGTTAACAGGTGAATGGCCTTTGCTATTTCTTCAGCTACATCTTCGGGTAATTTTTTATCTGACTTTGCAACGGGTTGTCCTTTTAAAACAAATGTACCCTGGGTATGAGAAATATAGATTAAGCAATTATATTTATCGCAAATGTTGATGAGAATTTCTTTATCAAAACCTTCATAGAGGCCGGTATCCAATGCCGGAATTGAATGTACAGTTTCAATAAAAGCCTCTTCTGGCTTTTTCTCTTTTAGTGTGCAATTCTTTTCAAGAGCTGCTTTTGTATCCGAAGAAATTCTTTGGATAATGACATCATATTTTACTGATTGTGTGATATAGTGCAGAAAATAAATAAATAGAAAAATGTCGAAGATGGTGATGAAAATCAGTACATATGTACTTAAGGCCGGAATGTAAATACCTGAATTAATATCCCGGATGGTGCTTAACAGGAATAGAGCATATACAATAGTACCTATATAAACCCCTAATGTTATTTGTTGAAAACGGTTGCCAATGAGCTTATCCAAAACCCGGTTGCTTAATTGAGAGGCAGCCTGGTTTAATACAATCATCACCATAGAGAAACTAAAAACAGTAAGGGAAATGACCCCGGCTGCAATAGCTGAAATGATACTTCGGGCAGTAGAGGCATCCTTTAAGTGAAGCCATTTTAACTGTGATTTGATTTGTTTACCCAGGTCTGAAAAGTCAAATGCGATCATCATTGAAGAAAATGCAAGAAAAAGAAAGCCAATAAATGCGGGATAAAAAGCGATGCTATTCACCAATTTTTGAAACCGTAATTTTATCCAGAGCCTGATATTATTCCACATGTTTTGGAGTTTAATAGTTTTTGCCGGTGCCCATGCTAATTTTGTTTGATTCTGGATGGACTGAATTTTAAGAAAAAAGGCGAACACGCAATTCGATTCTGAGTGCTCCTTTTACAAGAACAAGAAATCTAAATTTTTATATGATAAAGGTGCAGTCATAAATTGACCAAACGAATTAATTTTTAGGAGTCAGGTAATATTCTAAAGTTACACTCATTCCTTTTCTTTTGCGATGCGTTCGATTGTATATGAGTTTGATAGCTGATATTTATTGCAGGCCCGGCTTTTTTAGAAAGATTCCCCAAAACAGTTTCGTCTTCGGACCTAATGAAAAAATAGATGGATTTTTTGACTCAGTTTAAAAGGAAATAATTGAGCTTATTTAAAGGTTGCCTGCACACAATAATTTTCATATATTAGAGTTACTAGATAAACTCCAAATCCTTTTATGAAAATCCTATACTATGAAACCTATTTACCTGCTATTCTCCTCTATTGTACACAATCTTATCAACTTTAAAATCGGGAAAAAAAGAGTTGAGCCTGTTCAACAAAAAATATGGGAGAGTTGCTCTCAGCCAATGGTAAAATTTCGTTCGTATTTTTACCTGACTCCTGTTATTCTTTTTATTTTTCACTCCTTATTTTTTTCATTTGCCGTCAGGGCTCAAACAAATCCAGAATATACCCGCAGTTACCTGAACAACATCGTTGAAATTGGACTTAGTGATTTTGGTTTGATTACCGGCGAGGATTCAGTAAATATTTATTTTATTGCAGTCAGGCGTTCACTTATAGAAAAGGATGCTTTCCCTGAGAAAATACTTAATACATTAAAGCAGGTAAAATTTTATAGCAGTTCATATAAGGCTAAAGCCACAAAGGTCATAGATACCCGATTCGGAGCTTTTACGGTGGTACTCTATAAGTCGCCAAAACCTCCTTCCAGTATCTGGCAAAGAAACTTTTATAATACGATGGCTTACAAAAAAGGTAAGCTATCTACTTTCCGTGATAAATGGCTTAGTGATAAAATATGGGCTGTTCAGGAATCAAAAATCACAGTTACAAAACAACCAAAAGGAGGCGTGGTCACCCTTAAAGTGCCTCTTGATGCAGGGATTGCAAAGGGGATGCCCCTGGTGAACAGTGATGGATTTGTGAGCGGAATTTTTGCTGAATCAACTTTGGGCAAAACGGTTGTTCATGCTATTAATTTAAAAGATATTGCCGATGCACTTTATTCCGCTGCCAGAAACAAATGCCGTTATTTCAGTATGGTGGAGTATGGAAAGTCGGATATTCGTTGCGTTCTGGAGGAAAATGAAAGATTGGCCGCATTGGAGAAAGCCCGCCAGGATGCCGCAGATAAACTGGCAGGTGGAAAAAATAACAATAAACCTGATGAAGCAAAAGATAGTTCTAAAGTAAATACAGTATCGGGGAAGAAAGCTGTTCCTAAAAAACATTTTCTTGATTATGGTTTCAATGCCAACATAATGACAAATCCAATTGTTGATGATAAAACAAATGGAAAAGATAATTACCTTAAAACACGTGCATTTCATCTTGGAATATCCCTTCACCTGAATATTGACAAAACAGGTAAAAATCGTATTACACTAAAACCCCGGTATGGAAATTTTTATGAACGCAAGGATGCCGGGTTATGGACTTCAACCGATCGGGAGGTTTCTATTGTTTCCAATTCTTACCAGTATGTAGAGATTCCGGTTGTTTTAGAAAGACAAATATTGCATGCAAACAAATATTCTATTGCACTGGGTGCAGGATACGCACCGGGCCGGTTAATTAATCAACATTACAGTTGGTTTGATAAAGCAGGCGGAGCACCGGTCAATCAAACTATTTCTGGATCAGAGATCACGCATAGATTGTTAGGTGAACTTTACTTGTATGAATCAGGGTTCGGACGGTTAGGCATTGTATATACAAAAGAACTTTCCGGCTTTCCACATGCAGATTATAAAATGTCTGTAAATGGGACGGACTACTCCCCGTTTGCTGCAAAGAAAAAATCATGGTACCTGGGTGTTGAATTAGGCATCAGGTTAAAAGGTAGCTGGGGAAAATAATTTTTGTAAACATTCTTTTATAAAATATGACGGGTAGAACTGTAGTACGCAGGTCTGCCCGTTTTATTTTGAATCCTATATCATTTTCTGTATTAATCGAAAACCGAACTGCATATAAAATGACGCTGATTTCCTGAGCGCTTCATAGCCAGGCCTGGATATTTTTCTTTACTTATACATCTTTGGCGCAGTATCACTATTATAAAAAAAAATCACCCGGAAACTCAAGTCGTTCTTCTTCGCTAATTTTACCGCCATGTTAAAATTTGCAATCATAGTAGCCGGCGGGTTGGGTACAAGAATGGGCAACCTCTTGCCCAAGCAATTCTTGTTGCTTAAAGGGAAACCTGTACTTTATTATACGCTAAAAACTTTTCTTGACGCCTTTAATGACCTGAAGGTGATTTTAGTATTGCCGGTAGAATTTACAGACATGGGCCAGGAAATCATTGACGCCTGGTTTGATAAGGACCGAATCCGTATAACTGCTGGCGGAGATAGCCGCTTTCAATCTGTAAAAAACGGATTACAATTAATAAATGAAGAAGGGATCATATTTGTACATGATGGAGTCAGATGTTTGTTATCAAAGGAGCTTATACATTCCTGCTATTCTAAGGCAATGGAAACAGGCAGTGCCATTCCGGTAGTTCCCAGCAAGGACAGTATAAGACTTATTACCGATGACGGTAATGATATCCTTGACAGGAATAAAGTAATGCTGGTACAGACACCACAAACTTTTCATAGTAAAATATTGCTGCCCGCATTTCAGATTGATTATAAAGATAAATTCACCGACGAAGCTTCGGTAGTGGAGGCATATGGGTTAAAAGTTTCGCTGGTAGCAGGAGAGGAAGCGAATATTAAGATTACAAGACCAGTAGATATAATAATAGCGGAAAGTTTACTGGAAGAAGCAGGAATTCAAAAGCCGGTGGCCTGAATTCATCCAATAGTTTTTTATATAGTGAATATAATTTTGGCTACTATTCTCCCGCTTCATTTCTTCAGCCATTTCAAAAAAATGGGTAGCTTATTTTGCCGTAATCCGGGATACAATTCTTCAACGGCACCAAAACCATTGTAAAAAAATGCGAGATTCCGGATATCCGATCCTTCAAAATCGAGCAGCAAATTTTTACCGGCATGGTCCTTTATAAAACCATCTATTAACCTGTGCGAAGCTCCGGTTGTTCTGCCATCGGGATGATTGCCCACTAATATATAAAAGGCCCTGTTGTGAGAAAAAATGAAAACACAGGAAGCTACCAATTCTTTTCTTTCATTCAGAACACCATAAGTTTTCGCTTGGTGGTGTTGTTGCAGGTGCGAGTATAATTTTACAAACCTTTCAAGGTTTGTTGCAGATTCTTTTGAAAATTTCCTCATCTGTGTTACAGCCAGGTCAGTTACAAGTTTAACTTCAAAATCCTTTACAACCTGGCTTCCTGATTGTTCTGATTTGCGAATGTTTCGCTGAATATTTTCCCGGTAATTGTGGAAAAGAGCAGTGTACGGTTTTTGCAGGTCAAGTACAAAATTCTTTCGCTGATATAAATTGAATTTTTCTAAAACAAAATCATTTTTATAATTAAGATAAAAATCCCAGTACCGAAAGCGGGAAGGAATGGCCTGGAGAAAGGCTTCCAGTAAAGGTGCCGAAACGTAATTACCAAACACACCTAATTGAGCCGTAAGAAACGGTTGATACAAATAGGCTATTCCATATTTCCTATTCCAGGTAAGAGGCATTATAGCTTCATAATCATTCAGCACCAGGGCATCCCAATGCCGGGCCATGTGATTAAGATAAAAAGAATATCCATAGATCAGCCCGTTTGATGCCTTACTGATACAATCATCCCATTTGACAAAATTGATTTCGCTGAAAGAAACATATCGTATTGGGAAGGGGCTGTTCATTAGTCTGGCAGAACGCGGTTTAATTTTCGCATATTAAAACCGGGGATATTTATAGAAAATGAAATAGTTTTTAATAACCGGTTTTTCTTTTCTAATGTTGATTTAATATAATCTTTAAATACTTTGCTATAAAAAAGCGGTATATAAATGTTTATTGTTTCATTGAAAAGGGGGATCTGAAGCCCGGCATCAAATAAGAATCGATCCTGGTTGGATGATTTTTCCCAGGCATCGCTGTAGGTGCCAATATCAACAAATATTTTTAAAGGGATCTTTACCGGCAACACGTGTAACGGATTTATTGTTGATGGAATACTGGTACTAAAATTAACCGCTGCCAGCCAGTTATCCGATTTGCCAATCTTATCCGCCAGTAATTCAGTTCTTACTTTGAAACCACCGTCTCTCATCATGATTTGCTGACTGGCCAGCCCGTCAAATTCATTGCGTCCGGCAAAATAATTACTATAAGTATAGTCCTCATAGCCGTTAGGTCCGGTCATATTTAAATGATATCGGTCTGTTTCAAATTGTTTGATAAAAGTTTTGGAACCAGTATAAAAAAATTTTCCCGCAAAGAATCTAAGATCCAATCCTCCTTCCTTTGCATAATTAAAAAAGTAGTTCCCGGTAAATGCCGACCGAATAAAATGTTTTCCCTGTTCCAGTTTTAGTTCACCCCGGTAAGGATACAATATCCTGTAATTTTCAAAAACTATTTTTAATTGGTTAATTGCTCTGTTTTCATTGATTGTTCTAACCTTGTTAAGGAAAGTAGTATCATTAGAAGAACTGATAACAGTATCCCTGTAAAAGTTCAGAGCGTCTTCACTTATAAAGAATGTTTTAAACTGGAAATTCCTGTTCATCGTGTTGCGCGGTGATTTGTTCTTTAATTGAAGTTTTACGGAAGGCACTATTTTATGAAAAGATGAAAATATTTTGTTGCCTTCGCTATCGTCAAACCTATTTATAGTAAACGTAGAGCCACTAATGCCTAAATTTATTTTTTGAAAACTGTTTTCAGGGAACCACGTATAATTTATGAGTCCCAGGCCAGCCATTTTTTTTGTACCCGTTGCATACATGGGTACCATTAAGAATTGTAACCTTGAAGGTGGCCATTTATAGTTTGTAACAAATCCTCCTAGAAGCATTTTATCATAAGTGTTAAATCCAATGGAAGGGCCAAACAAGAACAGATTTTTTACAGGATTATTCAGATAATCAGTATGTGATTTCAAATCGAAAACAAAAGCTGCTTTTGTTCCTTTTCTTTCCTGGTGGGGCAATGTTCCCTTTTTATCTAAAAGAGAAAATAGTGAATCCATGTTTTCGCCAATGCTTTTCTCCAATGCCTGCTTAAAATCCTCAGGTTGCGGGTGTTTAAATTGCCATTGCTGGTAGTAATAGCGTATAGCTTTATCTATTTTTTCTTTGCCTGCAATAGATTCCAGGTACTCAAACCAGGCTGCTGTTTTATAATAAGCTACCAGGCCATAATTGGCAACTGTCAACTTTTCACTGGTACTGTTTATGGGTTGGTCTTGTTTTTGAGTTGCCTTTAATTCAAAAAAGATTCTTTCAGTATTTTTAATACTTACAAACTGCGATCCCAATTGTATCTCCCCTTTATTTCCATATTTCAGAAGGCTGTATCTATTATCATAATAAGTGTTTAGCCCTTCATCCATCCAGGGATATTCTCTTTCATTATTTGCCAGTATGCCGTAAAACCAGTTGTGACCAATTTCATGTGCAATAGTGTAATCCAATAATTTTTCATCATTCATGGGCGATATGATGGTAATGGTGGGATACTCCATTCCTCCGCCAAAACTTTCAGGCCCTTGTACGATACTAACAGTTGAATAAGGATATTCTCCAATCCATTCACTCCGGGTTTTTATTGCGTCCTTTGCAAATGCTACGCTATTTTCCCAATATTTTTTTTCAGCTGGGGTATAATAACTGTATACATCAATTATTTTACCTGAAGAAAGGCGGCAGGTATCATGTGCAACAATAAATCGTTTATCGGCAAACCAGGCAAAATCATGAACCCGATCCTGTTTATATCGCAGGGTTTTTATGTCTGTAGATGAAACAGGGAAATCCTGTACGATAGTTTTAACAGTACTGCCTTTTTTAATCCGGCTTCTGATCGGTTTCCAATCAAATAAGGCTCTTGTTTTAAGCCATTCTTTTTCATCAGCATTTTGCAATTCACCGGTAGCAGCCACTACATAATTTTCAGGAACTGTAATGCATACTTCAAAATTTCCAAACTCACTGTAAAATTCTCCCTGGTCCAGGTAAGGCATCGGATGCCACCCTTTTGTGTCGTAAACAGCGGGCTTGGGATACCATTGTGTTACCTGGTAGCTTTCACCTTCATGTCCACCTCGTGAAAAATTATAAGGCAAGTTGTACATGAAATGGAGTTGTGATATTCACCTTTTGTCCCGGTGGAAGCGGTGATGGTAAATTTAATTTTATAATATCAATATGTTGCGGATGATCTTCCGTTTCTGCTGTTATATCCGTCTACTTTAAAATCCATCCGGTTGATATAGCCTTTTTGTTCTTTAGCCGAAAAATAAAATTTTGTATTTCCATTTTCCAGTAACTGATCACTGAAAGCTGTTTTATCATTTTTATATGCATTGGGCCAGAGGTGAAACCAGATAAAATGTAAGCGTATCGGGTGAATTGTTGATGTATTCAATTTTTTCAAATCCCTGCAGGGTATGTTCTTTGTCATTAAGAGAAACATCAATGGAATAATTTACTTGCTGTTGCCAGTAGCTTTGCTGGCAGTAGATAGATATTGTAAGTAAATGGAAGAGAACTAAGACACGAGAGATATTTTTTCACCAGGATTCGTTTTATCAAAAATAAAGTCTAAAATCTGCAATCACAACTCTTACCCGGTTTGAAGGTATTTATGTTGCGATATATCAATTATCTTTTAATACTCTTGTACATTCTGCTTTATACATTTTTTATTTTCCTTTTCCTTTAAATATAATACGCAGTGTGTGAATCATGATCTTAAAATCCAGAGCAAGTGAAATGTTTTCGATATATAGCAAGTCGAATTTGCTGCGCTCAATTATCTGGTCAATATTTTCAGCATAGCCAAATTGTACCATGCCCCAGCTGGTAAGACCGGGTTTTACTTTCAACAAATATTTATAATATGGAAATCGCTCAATGACCTGGTCAATATAAAACCGGCGTTCAGGCCTGGGTCCTACCAGGCTCATATCTCCTTTGAGAATATTCCAGAATTGTGGTAATTCATCCAACCGCCATTTGCGCATATTTTTCCCCAGTTTAGTAATGCGTGGATCATTATCAGAGGAAAGAGCAGGACCTTCTTTTTCTGCATCATATATCATCGAGCGGAATTTATACATATAGAATGGATTGCCCTTATAACCCAATTCTTTCCTGCGAATAAAACACCGGACCTGGTGATGAAAGTTTTACCCGTAAAGCCAGGTATAGCATCACCGGCGAAAAAAAGATAAGAGCAATCAAGGCAGCAAAAAATGTCCAGCATGCGTTTGATATGCAGTTGCCATTCGGGCATCAGCCCTGTTTTCAGGTCTATCAATACTGCGCCCCAAGAACGTTGTTTGTTTTTACAAAACCAGAAAGAATATCCAGGGTATCAGGATGAATTTTTATTTCAACATCTTTTTCACTTAATCGGTTGATGATTGATTCCATCTGTGAGTGATCCGATTTTTCGAGGGCGAGAACAACCTGTTTTATCTGGTGGTCATCGATGATCTGTTCCAGTTCAGCAATTGATCCTAATTTAGGTATCATGTTTTCAATATTCTCATTTATATGATGATCAGGAGAAGCAAAACCAACATACTGATAACCGCCATCTTTCAATTTCTTTCCCGTTTCATTAAATATTTTGATTGCATTTTCCCGGCTACCGATCATTAATGTATTAAAGCGGATACGGCCGGAAAGCAATTGGCGTTTCACTTTATTTAGTATTAGCCAGCGTCCAAAAAAAATAAAGGAGAAGTGAATAAGAAAGAGGCTGAGGAAAGCCATGTAGTAATAATAATAATTTCCCTGTACATCATTAAGAATAAAAACAAAGAAAATTACCACGGATCCGATACCGGTACAAACCAATGGTGATGGAAAATTCAAATAACCTCGATTTTTTATATAACGAATTATACGATCCTACGATTGCAAAAAGGATCAACCAACATAATGGAATAAATATAACACCAAGCCAGACTTGATGCGTAATCAACAAACGCCCTTCACTGACAACAGGCTCTTTTAATAATGTTTTTCGTATAAAATAAAAACCAATCCATGCGCAGATGGTCATGATATAATCTGCAACCACATACCATGCAATAGATATTTTTCGGCCGGATTTCATTAGTGGGTAATAACATTATGTCCAATTTTACCCAGAATTTGATGCGCTACATCCATTGCCATCAGTCCATCCATTTCCGACACAATAGTTTTGGTATTGTTAGTAATTGCGCTAACAAATTCTTCCAATTCCTTTTTTATGGCGTTTACCTCCGGCACCTGGGGGTTTGCGACGGCAATGGTTTTTTTTCCTGATGGAGTTTCAATATCAAAAGCAAAAACATTTGAGTCATCGGGTTCTTTTAATTTAATGATCTCGGTTTTTTTATTCAGAAAATCGATACCGATATAAGCGTCTTTTTGAAATACCCGCATCTTTCGCATCTTTTTCATAGAGATGCGGCTGCTGGTCAAGATTGGCCACACAGCCATTATTAAATTCAATACGAACGTTGGCAATATCCGGTGTTTCAGTCATAACTGCAACGCCACTGGCAGAAATATTTTTTACATCGCTTTTTACAATGCTTAGAATAATATCGATATCATGTATCATCAGATCCAGTATTACACTTACCTCTGTTCCCCGGGGATTAAATTGTGCCAGGCGGTGCACTTCAATAAACATGGGGTTAAGTTGTACATCCTTTTAAAGCAAGAATAGCAGGATTGAATCTTTCTACATGGCCCACCTGGAATTTAATACCCGATTCACCGGCCAGTTTTACCAGCAACCGGGCCTCTTCCATAGTATTGGCAAGAGGTTTTTCTACAAAAACATGCTTACCTTTTTTAATAGCCTGTTCGCACCATATAAAATGAAAATTAGTAGGGGCAACCACATCAATGGCATCACAGGCATCCATCAGTGCATCCGGGTCCAGGAAACGGGGAAGCTGATATTTTTGGGAAACATCGTCGGCTGTATCATCATTGGGATCATAAAAACCTACTAATTCAACTCCGGCAATTTCTTTCCAGTTATTCAAATGAAATTTTCCCAGGTGGCCTGCACCAAATACCCCTATTTTGAGCATGAACAAAAATATTTAGAATCAAAGATAAGAAAGCAGCACAGCAACCTGACTTTCAATAAGTAGTTGCGAAAATTGGAAGGAGAAAAACGGGAAAAAACTTTTGCAGGCAACATAGCAAAACCCTTATCTTTGCCCTCCCCAAAACGGATAAATGTAATATTTATCCGTAATTGAGGATCGGTAGTTCAGTTGGTTAGAATGCCGCCCTGTCACGGCGGAGGTCGCGGGTTCGAGTCCCGTCCGGTCCGCAGAAAATAGAACCCGCTCTAATAGCGGGTTCTGCTTTTTGAATACATCAAAAATTTACCAAGTTTATTTTTTCTATTTAATATTTTTCACTTACTCCATTTTTTACAATATCAAACAGAATAAAATTTTCTATTAGTCATTAAAAAATGGAGAGTTGTTTATAACCATAGCAAGTTAATCGCTTGTCATCCATATTTCTTTAGCATAAATATGACAATTTATTAATCATGTATGTAGATGATGTCGTACTTCCTCAAAACAAATTCATTTAATTCTTACTTCTAATCTTTATTATCCCAACCATTTTTCGAACCGTTTAAATTAATTGAGATAGTTTTATTTAAATTTATCAGCTCAGGATAAAATGCATAAAAAAAAAATTTCCCTAAAAGATATTGCATCAAAAGCTGGAGTATCTGCAGCTTTGGTATCCTATGTGCTTAATGGAAAAGGCACGAAAAACAGGGTAGGAAAAGTAAAAGCCGAGGAAATACTACAAATTGCCAAAAAATTAAATTACCAGCCTAATCATTTGGCAAAAAGTTTAAGAAGCGGAAAAAGTTTTACCATCGGCCTTGTAATCGCCGATATTTCCAATCCCTTTTTTTCTAATATTGCCCGTGTAGTTGAGAACGAAGCCCGAAAGCATGGTTACACTGTTATTTATGGAAGTTCAGATGAAGATGCGGCTAAGTCGGCCGATTTAATTGATGTTTTAATTAACAGACAGGTAGATGGACTTGTCATTGTTTCTTCTGAGGATTCTGAGAAGCAGGTATATAAATTAATTAACCAAAATATTCCTTTTGTTTTATTAGACAGGTATTTCCCTGAAATAAAAACTGACTTTGTTTCTACTAATAATTATAAAGCAGCATTTGATGCGGGTTGCCATTTAGTGGAGATGGGGTACAAGAATATTGGTTTGATTGCATATAAATCTAAGATGTTTCATATGCAGGAAAGAATCAGGGGATACAGGGATGCGATGAATACCTATAAAATGCCACTAAGAAAAAAATGGCTTCAGGAAGTAGAATTTAAAAACGCCAAATCAGAGGTTGAAACGGCAATAGATAAAATGATATCAGCAGGCTTCCCTGCAGAAGCAATTATTTTCTCTACCTATAATCTTGCAGTGAATGGTTTAAAATATATTAACCGGCTTGGGATGAAAGTACCCACAGACCTTGCCATAGTCAGTTTTGGCCAGGCTGAAGTATTTGACTTATATGCCTGTCCTATTACATATATTATGCAGGACATGGAAAACCTGGGGAAATCAGCGGTAGATATACTGGTAAAAAAAATAGTAAATCCTAACGAAAAACTTGCCGGGGTGCTTTTTGAAGCCAAACTCATTAAGCGTGAATCTTCCAAACTCAAAGTTTCCTGAATCATCATTTTAATATGTTTAAAGGATAGGTGATTAATTATTGAAATCTCATTTATTAAGCCGAATAAAATATTTTTTTTGGTATTATAAATATCGAAGTTTAAATTCGGGATCGATTAGTAATTTATTTTGCCAGTAAATGTTAAGCTCAGTTACAAATTTTGCGAAGAGCATTAGACGAATTTCAAACAAACTAGAAGGATTAAATTTTAAAGACGGGAAGTAAATTGTTTTTTTTGCCTGGCTTGCTTAATCGTTAAACTACCTTGCTTAATCGTTTAACATCTGTGTATTAATCAAAACAACGACTCGCCAAATGAAAAGACGAAAGTTTTTACAAACCGCCGCCTTGGGTTCAACAGCAGTGCTGGCGGGGTTTCCGCTACTTAACGCAAATGTGTTCTCCCGGAATACAAGTACTTCGAATCTAAAGATTACCAAAATCAGGTACTATAGTGCGCCTGGTTATAATAAGCCTCTTTTTAACCAGGCTAGAGGTATTGTTGAAATTGAAACTGATGGTGGTATCATAGGCATTGGTGAAGGAGGATCCAAAGATATGATTGAGCAATGTGCTCAAATGATGATAGGTGAGGATCCTTTCAGAATTGAACACTTGTGGCAACTACTTTACCGGGGAATGTTTTATCCGCCCGGCAGGGAAAAACTGCATGCAGTGGGCGCACTTGAAATGGCATTATGGGATATTAAAGGTAAAGCTTTGAAAGTACCTGTATATGATCTGCTTGGTGGAGCTACACGAGAATACATAGAATGTTATGCTACCGGATTCAAAGCATCTACAGCAACAACAGAAGAAGGACGAGCACAGGATTGTATCGAAGCAGGCTTGCGAGCCTATAGAATAGGACCAACCGGGGGCAGCGGAGAAACCTCATTTGATTTTTATGATAATGCCAAAAAAACAATTGATTTCTGTAAAAGGATTGATAAAGCGGTTGGCGGCGGCGGCCGCTGGGCTATTGATCTGCATACCCGTTTTGATTTGACAGAAGCAATAAAAATCTGTGAGGAAATTGAAAATCTGGAGCCCTATTTTGTAGAAGACATTATACGGTCTGAAAATCCGGGAGTTTATAAGAACGTTCGTCAAATGACAAAAGTTCCTATTGCTGTAGGCGAACAATTTGGTGACAAGTGGGATATAAATGAATTAATAGAAAACAGATTGATCGATTATACCCGTGTTACTTTACCTAATACAGGAGGAATATCTGAATTTAAAAAGATTGCTGCAATTTGTGAAACCCATTATGTGGGAATGATCCCTCATTTCACCGGTCCTCTTTCCACTGCAGCACTGGTACATGTTTTAGGTTCCAGTAGTCCAACCCGTTGTCTTATGGAGTTGGGCGGGGGAGAGCCAGAGAAACCAGCTTATTTCAATGAAGATTATTTGCTTTTTAAAAAAGGAAAATTATATCTCAATCCTGCTCCTGGTCTTGGGGTAAAATTTGATTCCAAAAAAGCAACTTTCGTTATGGAAGTTACCGCTAAAACAAAGTTTCCGCACCCCATTCTCCAAAGTCCGGACGGGGCTATTCACAACTGGTAATAAAAAACTATAGTAAATATTTATATTTTTTAAACACTTAAAAAACGACTGCAATGAAAAAAAAATTAAAAGTATTTTTTTTGGTAATGCTTGTTCTGCAAGGTTACGTTTTTGCACAAAACATTCAAATTTCTGGTAAAGTTTCTAGCTCAGACAATGAAAATATTTCTGGAGTAAACGTAACAGTAAGCGGAGGTAAACAAGGTGCTGTTACGGATGCGTCAGGTGCATATTCAATAAATGCTGCTGCCAACGCCACATTAGTTTTTTCCTATGTGGGTTTCGTAGATCAGGAGGTTAAAGTAAACGGGCGCCCTGTGATTAACATTACCCTTGTTAATAGTGATGGTGATTTGCAGAATGTGGTTGTTACCGCACTGGGTATAAAAAAGGATGTACGAAAACTGGGTTATGCTACTTCAACGGTGACTAACGACCAGGTTGCAACCAACCGAACACCCAATGTATTGAGTGGCTTACAGGGAAAAATGGCAGGAGTAAATATAACAACCATGGCTAGTGGTCCTGCCGGATCAGTAAAGGTTCGTATTCGCGGCCAGTCTTCTTTCAATTCAGTGAACTCACCATTAATTGTTCTCAATGGTGTGCCAATGGACAATACTTCTTACGGCATTGGCGTAAGCGACCGTCGTTCCGGACAGGTAAATAGTTCAGATGGTGGAGATGGTTTTTCCAGCATTAATCCGGATGATATTGAATCCATGACTGTTCTGAAAGGCGCCGCAGCTTCCGCTCTTTATGGATACAGAGCAAAAGATGGAGTAATTATGATCACTACGAAAAGTAAAAGCTCACGAAAAGGTATAGGGGTAGATTATAATGTGAATTACACTTCTGAAACTCCACTTGATTTTACCGATTTTCAGTATGAATATGGCCAGGGCGAAAGAGGTGTACGTCCTACAACGCCTTACCCCAATTCAGCTGTTTGGAGTTTCGGTGAAAGATTCAAGCCGGGTTTAACACAGATTTTATTCAACAACCTGGAATTTCCTTATGAACCTGTTCGCGACAGGTATAAGAAATTTTATCTAACTGGTCAAAATCTTACTAACACCGTTACTTTGTCCAATTCAGGAGAAAACGGAGGTTTCAGTCTTTCACTTGCCAATACAGATTACAAAGGCATTATTCCGAATTCTAAATTCAACCGCAGATCGGTAAATCTTGGTTTTACACAAGAGGTCGCAAAAAATCTTTCAGTGTCTGGTAATATCAATTATTCATATGAAAAAAACACCAATCCTCCACAAGTAAATACGCAGGATATGGACGTTACAACAGTGCTTGCTACACTGGCCAACTCAATGCCTTTTAATGCGCTTAAGGAAAACCAGGTTTTACCAAATGGCAATGAAATTGTGATATCTAGATTTTTGGTTCGAAACAATCCATACTATTCTGCTAATTATAGAAAGGAAAATATTCTTCGCGACAGAACACTGGGAAATATTGCACTCAAATACCAGATACTTCCCTGGTTATATGCACAGGGACGTATTGCACAAGATATGTATACCCGCGGCCAGGATTATAATATCCCCAATGGTTATGCGCCAATTCCAGCCGCACCATCTGGTTTTGTAAACGGATCGTTTACCCAGGAAATTCGCCGTTTCAGAGAAAGAAACTATGACTTCCTTATTGGAGCTACACGTAAGTATGGAAAATTCGGAGTTGATGTAACAGCAGGTGGAAACCAACTGTACAGAAAGATGGAATACAATAGCGTGGTGGCAACCGACTTTATTATACCAGGATTATACACGGTACAAAACGGTAGGGTTAAAGATCCTATTTATAGCAAAACAGAACAAAAAGTGAACTCGTTATATGGCGCCGTTGAACTCTCTTACATGAATTTTTTATATGTAAATGTAACAGGACGTAACGACTGGTTCTCTACATTAGCCCCTGCAAATAATAACATCTTGTATCCTTCAGTGAGTACCGGCTTTATATTTTCTGATGCATTTGAATCTAAAATGCCATCGTGGTTAAATTATGGAAAGCTCAGGGTTGCTTATGCTGAAGTGGGATCTGACGGTAGTGTGGCGCCTTATTCAAATGTGCTCTATTATTCTGTTAACAATAATCTTTATCCAAATCCCGCCGGCGCTACTGTTCCCATTGGTGGAATCAATGCATCCCAGGTTCCCAATCCTGACCTGCAGCCCTCAAGAACTTCAGAAACAGAAGTAGGTGTAGAACTGAGGATGTTTAATAGTAAAGTAAACCTGGACTTATCATACTATACAAAAACTACCAAGGATCAAATTCTGGGTATATTAACATCTGATGCATCGTCTTATACCAACAAGTTGATCAACGTTGGAAAGAGCATGAATAAAGGCCTTGAGATGATGTTAAACGTAGTACCCGTTCATACCAGTGCTTTTAAATGGGATATTACATTTAATGCATCCTACAACACATCAGAAGTTTTAAAACTCGGACCTAATGCTGCTGATACTTCTATCAATGTGTCTAACGGTGGAGGACGAATATTAAGGCAGGTAGTTGGTAAACCAATTGGTGCTTTATATACTTTTATGTACCTGAGAGATGCCGCAGGTAACCAGGTATTTGATAAGGTTAGCGGTAAACCAATGCGTAACGAAACGCCTCAGTATGTAGGAAATTCTTTACCAAAATATTTTGGTGGTATTACTAATTCCTTCAATTATAAAGGGGTTTCCCTTTCAGTATTGATTGACTTTAAATTGGGCGCAAAAATGATTGCCGGTTCCAACCAGAACTTTCAGCGCCACGGTTTACAAAAACGTACGCTGGAGGGCCGTGCCGAAGGCTATGTTATAGGTAAAGGAGTTAACCAGGATGGCGGTGTAAATACTACAAAAGCAGAAGTTCAAACTTTTTATGAAACTATCAATCCATTGGGTGTAAACGAAGACTGGGTATTCAATTCAGGCTTCTGGAAATTACGCCAGATAACATTAGGTTATGATTTCACTAAATACGTAAAGCGGTTGCAGTTTATAAAAGGAATAAAACTAAGTGCTGTTTCAAACAATGTCGCTATCCTGAAGAAATGGACAGAAAATATGGATCCGGAAAATATCTCGAATATTTCTGACAACGAATCAGGCCTTGATTTCTGGACTCCTCTTCCTCCCACAAGAAGCATCGGCTTTAACCTAAGCGTTAAATTCTAAACCAATGAAATTTAATCTTAACAACAAAAAAGAGTGTATGCAACTATATAAAAAATACATAGCAGTACTGCTTTCATCAGCCATCATGCTGGTAAGCTGTGATAAAGGATTTGAAGATTTGAATACCAACAGGGTTGACCCAACTGCTCTTGACCCGCAAGTGGTAATGAACAATGCTGTTCTCCTGTCTGTTTACCCGGATAATTTTGCAACGCTGGGTATGCTTACCTATAATTTCCCTATCGTTCAGCAAATAGTAACACCTTTTGGAAGCTCATTATCAGGTGGAAATTTTAATGTTAATAACACTGCGAATACAGGTTTGGTGTGGACCAATTTTTATCGGAATGTTTTAAAACAAAACCTGGATGTTATTGATAAAACCAAGGATAATCCGAACCGGACCAATTTATACAACCAGGCCAGGATTATAAAAGCTCATTCGTTTATGATACTAACGGATACTTATGGTGATATTCCCTATACTGAAGCGGGACAAGGTTTTAACGGAGGAATCAGTTACCCTAAATATGATCGTCAGCAAGAAATTTACACTGACATATTAAAAGAACTGGATGGAGCAACGGCAGCACTTGATCCTGCCAAACCAACTTCTTCGAGTGATATTCTTTATGGTGGAGATATTGCAAAGTGGAAAAAATTTGGTTACTCCCTTTTGCTCAGAGCTGCTATGCGTCTCTCAAAAGCGGCCCCCGATGTTGCAAAAACTTATGTTGCAAAAGCGGTGGCAGGTGGCCTGATGCAATCTAATGCCGACAATGCTGTTATCCGGCACACCTCATTATACAATAACTGGATTGCTGTTCATTTAACCGCCCGCGAGAAAGGAAATTTTTACATAGCTAAACCCTTTCTTGATTTTCTGAAATCAAACAATGACCCCAGGCTGTCCAGTATAGCAGTGTCTGCACCAGGCGCTAAAGCTGCGGCAGACCAAAATCCTCCACTAGCAACTTCTGATCCGTCCAAGCAAAAAGGATTCCCGATGGGTTACGATAATGTTTCTATAGCGAGCCAGTTTGCAGCCAATGGTGTGACCAGCTTATATGAATTTTCCTATGTAAACCTGAATACATTACTTAGTCTCACTGCTCCGGAATACCTGTTGACTTACTCGCAAACACAATTGTTATTGGCTGAAGCGGTGGTTAGAACATGGGCTAGCGGTGATGCAGCAGCGCTTTATAAATCCGGGATAGAGGCGCATATGCGGCAAATGGCAGATTATGGATCAGCGGCAGCTATTTCAGAAGCGGCTATAGCAGCATATACTACTGCTCATCCACTTGACCTTGGTAATGCACTGGAACAAATCAACACGCAATATTGGGTATCTTCTTTTATGAATGGAAGTGAAACCTGGGCTAATTTCAGAAGAAGCGGATTTCCTGCATTAACTAAAAACCCTTTTCCCAGTGGTGATATAACGGGAAATTTTATCAGGCGCATGCCCTATCCTGATACCGAAACAATTGTTAATACTGAAAACGTAAATGCAGCCAATACAGCGCAAGGACCAAATAACCTTAATACACCAGTTTGGTGGGACAAATAATATCTTTTAGTTACAGACAGGAAGTTTCAAGTAGTTTGATTACTAATTAATGCATTGAATGGAAAAGTATTTATTAGGCTGTGATTGGGGAACCTCTGCCTTTCGCTTGTGGCTCTATAGTTTGGCGGAAGATAAACTGATTGATGATATTCAGTCCGCAGATGGTGTATCCGGTGTTCACCGTACCTGGCACAATGGCAATTTTGAAGCCATCGGAATTGCAAAAAATAAATTCTTCTTTGAAAAACTGCATATACAGATAAAGAATATTTCAAACAAAACTTTGATTAACCTGGAAAATACTCCTGTACTTATTTCCGGTATGGCCTCATCGTCAATTGGAATTGAGGATGTACCATATTCCGTTCTTCCTTTCAGCCTGGATGGTAGTGCTGTAAAATGTAGAATGTTTAGTGTACAGGAGGATTTTCCTCATGAGATAATTCTGGTTTCGGGAGTGCAAGACGAGCATGATGTAATGCGTGGTGAAGAAACACAGTTGATCGGTATCTGGTCCTTGCTTGAGAAGTTGGGCAACCAGCCAGAAGAAGCGATAATTATTTTACCGGGTACACATTCCAAGCATGCCTATATTAAGAACGGGCAGTTGATGCATTTTAAAACTTTTATGACGGGTGAAATGTACCACGTTCTGGGCAACTACAGCATATTAAAGGACTCTGTAAAAATGCAGGATATATTTGAACCTTTGGGAATGGATGTGCAGGCTTTCAGTAAAGGGGTACAGGATTCCAAAGGATCAGGCTTACTTAATTGCCTATTTACTGTTCGGACAAACCAGCTTTTTAACCGGTTAAATAAAATCGAAAATGCTAACTATTTAAGCGGGATATTAATTGGAAGCGAGTTACTAGACCTTGAAAAGAAGCAACACTGCCCATTATTTTTATGCTGCGCAAAAAACTTATTCGGACTGTACAAACTTGCACTGGAACAACTTAATCTCACCCACCATACCATTTTCATTCCTCCGGATCTTGTTGAAAAAGCCGCTATGACCGGCCAGAGAATCATATACGACCAGTATGCAAAAAAAATGCTATTACATGAGTAATAAACTGCTTAAAAGGGATGCTTTTTTTGCATCCCTTTTTGTGTATAAAACTGAAAAGACTAAACGGAATTTTATATAAAAAATTAAAATTCAAAATGAATGTTCCGGCTGGTTAATAGTATTTCTCATTTTATTTATGAAATAAAAGATTGCTGATGTCTGTAAACAAAATAAAAAATTACCGTTGGATAATCGTTACCCTTTTATTTTTCGCAACTACAATTAACTACCTGGATCGCCAGATAATAGGTTTGCTGAAGCCCATCCTTGAAAAAGAATTTAACTGGACAGAAACCAATTTCGCACATATTGTTATGGCCTTTACGGCCTCTTATGCAATCGGTCTTATTTCTTTGGGATGGTTAATAGACAAAATTGGTACTAAACTCGGCTATTCAATTACCATCATTTTTTGGAGCATAGCAGGTATGCTGCATGCATTTGCAAGAAGTGCATTTGGATTTGGAGTAGCCAGGGTAGGGTTGGGGATTGGCGAGGCAGGAAATTATCCCGCTGCTATGAAAGCGGTAGCCGAGTGGTTTCCCAACAAAGAGCGGGCATTGGCTACAGGGATTTTTAACATGGGAACAAGTGTGGGTGTAGTAGTGGCTCTTATCATTGTACCGGTGATCCTGAATTTTTACGGTTGGCAGGAGGTCTTTTTGATAACAGGTGCTTTAGGATTTGTATGGCTTATCTTCTGGTGGAGATATTATACAGTACCGTCAAAACAAAAGCGTTTGACCGCAGAAGAATTTGAATTGATCACAAATGGACAGGATGAGGAAAAAACCATAACAGAAAAAAGTAGTCCGGTCCGGTGGAAAAAACTTTTTACTTTTCCGCATACCTGGGCATACATTACAGGTAAAGCACTGATAGATCCTATTTATTGGTTCTTTTTGTTTTGGTTGCCTTCTTATTTTGCTACCACCTTTAACCTCGACATGTCAAAGCCAAACCTTCAGCTAATGATCATATATGCTGCTACAACCATTGGAAGTTTTGGTGGCGGTTATTTTTCTTCCTTGTTAATAAAAAAAGGATGGCCGGTTTTAAAGGCCAGAAAAATGGCCCTTTTAGTTTTCGCCCTGATGGAGGTATCTATAATTCTTGCCCAATTTGCCAATAGTTCCTGGATGGCGGTTGCGTTTATTAGTATTGCTGTTGCGGCACACCAGGCCTGGGCCACTAATATTTTTACAACCGCTTCCGATATGTTTCCAAAAGAGGCGGTAAGTTCTGTAGTAGGTATAGGTGGTATGGCAGGTGCTATTGGTGGTATTCTGTTTCCAATATTAGTAGGTAGTTTATTGGATACTTATAAAGCATTGGGAAATTTACAAGGCGGGTATAATATTTTATTTACCATTTGTGGATTTACCTATCTCGTTGCTCTTGCTATCATTCATTTATTGACAAGAAATTTTCAAAAAGTAAAACTTAGTGAATTAAAATAAATTTCTATTGTTGAATTTTTAAAAAATCACAAAATGAAAAAAATACAAAATGATTTTAAACCGGGCCGCAGAGAATTATTAAAAATGCTGGCACTTGGCTCAACCGCCGGGCTTTTTGGGCTGGCAGGAGGAACTACTGCTAATGCTCAGGAAAAGCAAAAACCTTCTTATGCCAATGGAATGGCACCTGTAAAAATTAAAAATATAAAAGCCATCGCTACCGCTCCGGAAGGAATCAACCTGATAGTAGTAAAAGTAGAAACTACGGAGCCCGGACTGTATGGTTTGGGATGTGCTACGTTTACTCAACGGGCTGTATCTGTAGTGGCCACGATAAATAGTTACCTGAATGAATTTTGTGTTGGAAAAGATGTCGACAATATTGAAGACATGTGGAATTCATTTTATGTAAGTTCATACTGGCGCAACGGACCCGTTTTAAATAATGTGATCAGCGGGCTTGATGAGGCTTTATGGGATATAAAAGGTAAAAGAGCCGGCATGCCGGTATATCAATTGCTGGGAGGTAAAAGCCGGTTTGCTGTTGATTGCTATAGCCATGCCAATGGCACATCGCCTGAGGCGGTGGCTGAGGATGTTCAAAAATTCATGAGCCGGGGGTTCCGTCACGTAAGGATACAGCAGGGTGGGTATGGATTAACGGGAGTTGCTCAGAAACCAGATTTTAAGGAAGCAGGTTATGGGTATGAAGGCGATGCGTATATGAATGAAAATGCCTACCTGAAGTCGGTGCCAAAAATGTTTGAAACGGTTCGCAAAGTTTGCGGTGATGATGTTGAATTGTTGCATGATATTCATGAACGTGTTCAACCAATGGATGCCATTAATATGATCAAAAAATTGGAAGAGTACCGGCCATTTTTTATAGAAGATCCTTTCTCCCCTGAGAACATGGAATGGTTTAAACAGCTTCGCATAAGCACCAGTGTACCTATCGCCATGGGAGAATTATTCAATAATATCAACGAGTTTAAATTACCCATGGTAAACCAGTGGTTTGATTTTATCCGGGTACACGTTTCGCAGATCGGAGGAATAAGCCCCGCGATGAAAATTGCCAGGCTCGGAGAATACTTTAATATCAGGACAGCATTTCACGGTCCGGGTGATGTTTCACCCGTTGGGCATGCAGCTCAGGCGCATATTGACCTGGCTGTATGGAATTTCGGTATCCAGGAAGCGGTTAATTTTTCTGACAAATTACAAACTATTTTTTCCGGTTGTCCTACCATGAAGAATGGATACATGTATGTAAATGAAGTGCCGGGCCTTGGTGTTGATGTAAATGAAAAGGAAGCTGCTAAATACCCCATCGGAACTAAATCAAAATGGCAGGTAAGGAAAAATGATGGAACGATAATCAGGCCCTGATGATGATTAAACCATAAGAATAAATCTCAGCTTAAAAAAATCAAAACCTTGTCATTCATTGCCGGTTCATAAAATGCTAATCATTGTTTAATTGGAAAAGAGTTAGTCATTATGCAACGAAGAAATTTTATTAGGTCGGCCGTATTGGGTTCTGCGGCGGTTTTAATTGGTTATCCATCTTTTGGATCAGGAGTGACTTCAAAAATGAAAATAAAACGTATCAGGTATTATGCTGCGCCGGGATACAACAAACCGCTTTTTAACCAGGCAAGGGGCATAGTAGAAATTGAAACGGATGGAGGAATAACAGGTATCGGGGAAGGAGGATCTAAAGATATGATTGAACAATGTGCGCAAATGATGATAGGGGAAGATCCTTTCAGGATAGAGCATATCTGGCAAAATTTATATAGAGGAATGTTTTATCCCCCCGGCAGGGAAAAGTTGCATGCCATTGGTGCTCTTGAAATGGCTCTTTGGGATATTAAAGGAAAAGCATTGGGTGTACCTGTATATGATTTATTGGGTGGGGCCACCAGGGAATACATAGAATGTTATCGTTCCGGTGGTCGTGATGATTTTGATAAGAATTCAGAGCAGGAAATGGCATTGTCAATTATTGCGAAAGGATATAGAGTGTACCGCATTGGACCAACCGGTGGAAACGGTGAGTCAAAATTTGATACGGGTGAACAGGTCAGGAAAACGATAGAGAAATGCAGAATAGTATCAGAAGCGGTTGGACCTGGTAACTGGGCCATTGATTTGCATACAAGGTTTGATTTGCCGGACGCAATAAAGATCTGCAATGAAATTGAAGCATTGGGTCCTTATTTTGTTGAAGACATAGTACGCTCCGAAAACCCCGCCTTTTATAAAACAGTCAGGCAAATGACAAAAGTGCCTGTTGCAGTGGGAGAGCAGTTCGGCGATAAATGGGATAGTAATGAGTTGATCGAAAATCACCTGATTGATTACACCCGGTTTACCTTGCCAAACACAGGAGGTATCTCGGAGTTCAAAAAGCTTGCTGCTATTTGTGAAACCCATTATGTCGGAATGATTCCTCATGGTACCGGTCCCTTGGCTATGGCTGCACTGGTACATGTATTAGGTTCAAGTAGTCCGGCCCGGTGCATGTACGAAGGTGGCGCAGCATCTACCGCCGCATATTTTAATGATGATCTTGTGCATTTTAACAATGGTAAATTATACCTGAATCCCGCACCCGGGCTTGGAGTAAAATTTAATTCGAAAAAGGCAGATTTTATTATGGAAATAACGGAGAAAACAAAATTTCCTCATCCCATTCTTAATAGTCCGGATGGTGCCCTTCATAATTGGTAATTGGTCAATAAAAATTTTTAATCTGAAAAAATAAAACATGGCAACAAAAAGTAAATCCTCTGGTATGTCCAGGCGTTCGGTGATCCAATCGGTATTGGGTGCAATAGGAGCCGGTATTGCTTTACCATTAACATCTTATGCAAAGATGCCAGAAAAAGTATTTGACAGAAGTAAAGTAAGAATTACCAGGCTTGAAACTTTCCTTATAAAACCAAGGTGGATTTTTCTTAAAATACATACCGATGTCGGAATCGTTGGATTGGGTGAACCTCTTTTAGAAGGACGAGCACTTACAATTAAAACAGCAATCCAGGAAATTGAACCTTACTTGATTGGTAAAGATCCCCGGGCCATTGTTCACCATTGGCAGGCTATTTACCGGCATGCCTTTTATCGCGGCGGACCCATATTAACAAGTGCCATCAGTGGAATTGACCAGGCTTTGTGGGATATTAAAGGAAAACTTCTTGGAGTTCCCGTTTATGAATTGTTGGGTGGTCCTACCCGCGACAGGGTACGTGTATACGGTCGTGCATCTACTCCTGAGGATATGAAGAAGAGAAAAGCAGAAGGATTTACAGTTATTAAAACGGGACTTGCGCATGAGCATCCGGCTAATATTGTGGAGAATCCAAGATTTATAAAACATGCCGTTGATAGTTTTGCCGCTCTTCGTGATGCCGGAGGACCTGATATGGATATCGGAATTGATTTCCACGGAAATATTTCACCCCAAACTGCAAAAGTTGTGATTAAGGAATTGGAGCCCTATCAACCCATGTTTATAGAAGAACCCTGCCAGGCCCAAAATGTTGATACGATGGCTGACATTGCACACGGCACACATTTACCGATAGCAACGGGCGAAAGAATATTTACAAAATGGGGCTTTCGTGAGTTACTTGAAAAAAAAGCTGCTTCAATATTGCAGCCTGATCTTTGTCATGCAGGGGGAATTACAGAAGGTAAAATTATAGCAGGTATGGCGGAAGCCTATTATGTACCCATTGCTCCTCATAATCCAATGGGTCCTATATCGCTTGCCTCAGGACTTCACCTGGCTGCCAGCATTCCCAACTTCCTGGTGCAGGAGCAAGTTACTTTAGGAGAAGGATATTTAAAAAAGCCCTTTAAATTACAAAAGGATGGAACGGTTATGATTCCTGAAGGACCGGGCCTGGGTATTGAATTAGATGAAGCAGCAATAGCTGATAAAATCGGGCATGACTGGAAAAATCCTGAAACATATAACCACCTGGATGGTTCCGTGGTCGATTGGTAAACAAAATTATTATTCATTCAGGATTGGTTTGCTACCTTATATAATTTACAGGAAATTAAAGAAAGGATATTATTAAAGAAGATAATCAGTATAACTCCTGATTGCATAACCACAACATCTACCGGTGGGCCTGTATATGCAAAAGAGAATAATCATAAGAGCGAATGAATAAAACATTATTGTCTATACTTTTTTTCACAATAATTTTTACAGGTTGTAAAGATCAGGAGGCATCCGGAATATCCGGGAAAGACTGGCCGGTATATGGGGGTAATAAGGAAGGCAATCGTTATTCTTCTTTGAACCAGATTAATATTAGCAATGTTAAAAATCTCCAGGTGGCCTGGATGTATAATGCTGCAGAAGCTTCATCTGCACAAAGGCAAAGAGAAATTCAATGTCAGCCCATAGTAGTAAACGGGATACTTTATGGAACCACTCCTGAACTTAAATTGTTTGCTTTAGATGCAGGCAACGGAAAGCAATTATGGAAATTTGCACCCGATGCACAAAAATTAAATTCAAACAGGGGAGTGGCTTATTGGGAGAACGGAAAAGATAAACGCATTTTATATACTGTGGGCCCCCACCTTTATTGTATTGATGCATCCAATGGACAAATTATTAAAAGCTTTGGTGAAAATGGAAGAGTGGATTTGCACGAAGGACTTTCCACTGGATTAGACAAGGATATTAGTAGCCTTTCAGTGACGGCAACTTCGCCGGGAGTGATATATAAGAACATTTTCATTATTGGTTCCAGCGTATCAGAATCCAGTAATGCAGCTCCCGGGCATGTACGGGCATTTGACGTCATTACCGGAAAATTGAAATGGGTTTTTCATACTATTCCGCATCCTGGAGAATTTGGTTACGACACATGGCCCAAAGATGCGTACACAAAATTTGGAGGTGCCAATAACTGGAGTGGATTAACTATTGATGAAAAACGAGGAGCTGTATTTTTTGGAACCGGTTCACCATCCTTTGATTTTTATGGCGGTGACAGGGAGGGCACTAATTTATTCGCAAATTGTGTGGTATCGCTCGATGCCGAAACAGGTAAATTGAATTGGTATTACCAGGTAATACATCATGATCTTTGGGACCGTGATATTCCTTGCCCTCCTAATCTTACATCTATAAAACAAAATGGAAAAATAGTAGATGTAGTTGTCCAGGCTACGAAAGACGGACTAGTTGTATGTACTTGATCGTGATAAAGGAACTTCTATTTTCCCGGTAGAAGAAAGAGCTGTACCGGTAGATGGTCTGCCTGGCGAACATCCCTGGCCCACTCAAAAATATCCGGTTAAACCACTTCCCTTTTCCCGCCAGGTATTTACAGAAGCGGATATCTCAGATATTTCACCCGAAGCTAACGCTTATATTAAAGATCAATTTTTTCAATACCGCTCCGACAACAAATTTACTCCTCAAAGTAAAAAAGGCACATTGCTTTTTGGTTATAGCGGGGGAGCAGAATGGGGTGGAAATGCTGTTGATCCCGATGGAATCTTTTATCAAAATGCCAATGACAATCCCTGGGTAACCCAGATGATAGATACGGCTTCCTTAAACAAAGACCTGGCCAGTGCATCTCAGGGCAATATACTTTATACCCTTAATTGTGCTGCATGCCACGGCCCCGACAGAAAAGGAAGTGGAACTGACTTTCCAAATCTCACTGATATAGGAATGAAACGTACGCCGGAAGAAATTCAGTCGCTCTTAAAAACCGGCAGTGGAAGGATGCCGTCTTTTCAACGATTATCTGATAATGACCGGGATGCTATTACTAATTTTATATTACATCCCCAGGCGGCAAAAGATCCAAAGCAAAAAGCCAGGGAACGTGTTGATACAAGCGAAAAAAACCATAAGGCTTTTGGGTTTAAACCTGCCTATGCCGTTAAAGTCTGGAAAAAATTATTTGATCCTCAGGGATACCCGGGAGTAAAACCTCCCTGGGGAACGCTTAATGCCATCGATCTCAACACCGGTGACTATGTATGGCGTGTTCCATTAGGTGAGTTTCCTGAACTCACAAAAAAAGGTATTCCCATTACGGGTACTGAAAGTTATGGAGCACCTATAGTAACTGCGGGAGGCCTCATTTTTATTGCAGGAACAAGAGATGAAAAGATCAGAGCTTTTGATAAAAGAACAGGTAAAGTATTATGGGAGCATCAGCTTCCTGCCGGAGGCTTTGCAACACCTATTACCTACGAGGTTGAAGGAAAACAATATTTAGTAATAGCTGCAGGTGGAGGCAGAGGTCTCAAACCGGGTGGAAATTATATTGCGTTTACTTTGAAATGAATTGCACAGATAATGGCTGGCCATATTAAGATATAAAATTCATGGGAATATATAAAGAAGGCTTTACTTAATAATATGGCGGTTAACAATCTCTAATAATTTTGTAATGTCAAAAGGTTTTTTAATATAACCATCTGCGCCTGCTTCCTGGTATATCAAATTCAGATCAGGAGCTGCTGAAGCAAGAATGACCGGAATATGCATTGTTTCCTTATTACTTTTTAAATGACGGCACACTTCCAGGCCACTGGCGCCAGGTAATTGTTTATCAATCAGGAAAAGATCAGGCAATTCAAAATTACTTTCGATAAGATCGGAGCCATTACATTTTATTTCAACGGAATAGCCTGCTTCAGTAAAAATGATTTCGAATATATCTCCAATACCAGGATCATCTTCTGCAATAAGAATCTTTGGCTTGCCATGCCGTGTGTTGTGAAGTTTTTCGGGCTTATCTTTCCGGGCAACTGTCTTATTATCCTTTTTGTTCATTCATTATTCAGCGGTAGGGAAAAACAAAAGGTAGATCCTTTGCCTTGCTTACTTTTTACCCAAATATTTCCTCCCTGCCTTTTTATAAATTCCGCGGCTATATATAATCCTAATCCTAACCCGGATATGCTATTAAAAGTTGGTTTACTTACACGGAAATAGCGATCAAACACTTTTTCCTGTAAGTATTCATCAATACCTATACCAAAATCCTGAACACATACGGTTACAATACCAGAATCTGATTTTGTACTGACTACTATCTTGTTTGCGTGGGGGCTATATTTGATAGCATTATTTAACAAATTGGTTAATACCTGGCCGGTGCGAAGCCTGTCGCCCATTAATTTTACTGGCTTGCCCATTTTTTTTACAATAGAATGTTGCGTTGTGGTTCTTTGCATTTCTTCGGTTACTTCCAGAATGAGGTCGTTTAGATTATATTTTTCTTTCCTGAATTTCAGTTTTCCTCCTTCCAGCCTGGTATAATCCAACAGGTCAGTTATCAATGTGGTAAGCCGGTCCACCTGGCGGTTCATTTTTGTAAGCAGCCCGGCCGATTTATGATCATTTGCTTTAAGAAAAGCGGCCTCTAATATTTGAGTGTAGGCTTTTATACTGGTAACAGGTGTTTTCAATTCATGGCTGGCAATACCAATGAATTCCTCTTTGTGAATTTCAAGAGATTTACGTTCGGTAATATCGCGGTAGGTTCCAATGATCCCGTTTATTTTTTCATCATCAAGAAAATTTCTGAATATACCATCAATAATGCGGTAACTGCCATCCGCATGACGGAATCGAAATTCCCCATTTATATTTTCCCTGGGGTGGGCAATGACCATTTTTAAAAGGCCGGATATAATGTGGCGGTCGTCAGGGTGTACATGAGAATCCCTGTTTATATTTTTTCCAATATTTTCCTCGGGTTTGAAACCAAGTACATTTTCAATGGCGGGGCTTTCATATCGTATGGTGCCATCTGCACTAAATACAGTGATAATATCAGAAGCATTTTGTATCAATAGGCGGAAGCGTTCCTCGTTGTACCTTAAGGATGTTTCCATTTGTTTCCAATCGGTAAGATCCTGTATCGCCAGCATAATCCTAAAACCAGTGCCTTCTTTTATTGAAAATTTGTGCACATTGAACAAAAGATTCTTTTTGCCAATATGGGCAAACTCAACGGTCACTTCAAAAGTGGAATACAAAATATCTTTAGTCTGAATTATTTTCAGTTGCTGCCGCAATTCCGGAATATCCCATTGGCGGTTTCCGATCTCAAACAAGTTCATGTTGTTGATTTCATCCGGGGTTAACTGGAAGTTGCGGTAAAACCCATGGTTGGCGTTGCGGATTTTCAGGTCGCTGGTTAGCATTACAAAAGATTCATGCATCATTTCGCCGATAGCAAGAGCATATTCCCCGGATTCTTTTAATTCATTGTTACGAAGCTGAAGTTCCTCATTGATAGTGGTCAACTCCTCATTGGTTGATTGCAGTTCTTCCTTCGATGTTTCCAATTCTTCATTTATACTTTGCAATTCTTCATTGGAAGATAAAACCTCTTCATTAGCAGATTGCAGCTCCTCGCGGGTGGCTTCAAAATCCTCCGTCATGATGCGAATGCTGTCCCTTGATTCCTTTAATTGAGATTCAAGATTAGTAATTCTTTTTTCTGTTACTTGCTTGTTCTTCGTTAAAGAGGGTTGGGCATTTTCTTCAGGAACAGGTACTTTGGTTTCTTTAAATATAATAAGGTAAAAAACGTCTTTTCCATTTGTCTTCATTGGAAGCACTTCTATACCTACTTCTACCGAAACGCCGTTAACTCCCATCACTATTCCTTCTTTTTTTGAAGGTTTCCCATCTTTTTTTGCATGATGCAATGCGGTACGCAATTCAAAGGATAGTTCCTCCTTAATCATTTTTAACAGGTGCAGGCTGGCTTTACCCGAGGCAGGTTCTATATACCGGGAGGTAGAACCCCTGAAGCGCAATATTTCTAAATCTTTATTTACAAGAACACTCGCCGGTACGTAACGGCTCAATAACAATTTATCCGTTTCTTTTTCAAGGTCTGGTTCCCTGGTATGATTTGGGGCAGCTGTAGTATCGTCATCGTCTAATTCATATACCGATGTGTGGAACCTGGGAGAAAAATCTAATTTTAGTGTCGTATTTACCAGTCGCTTGGTATATACTTTATGGTGCTTGGAAGGTTGTAAAAAAAGGTCAAAGGAATTGCCAATGGTTTCTGATTTGCCAAGCAGTAAGTATCCCGTGGATTTTAATGCATAGTGAAATGAATGCATGATCTTATTTTGCGGCACCGATTCAATATAGATCAATACGTTTTGACAACTGATCACATCCATCCGGGAAAAAGGTGGATCCTTTAAAAGGTTATGCGGAGCAAAAATGCACATGTCTCTTATCGACTTTACAACCTGGTAATGGCCATCTGTTTTTACAAAAAATTTTCTTAGTCTTTGCTGGGATATATTTTGTACAGCAGTTTTTAAATAGATCCCATTCCGGGCATGTTCAATGGCTTTATCATTCAGGTCGGTTGCAAAAATTTGGATCTGGGTGCTGATGGCTTTTTCCCCCAGGTATTCCAGCACAACAATGGCAAAAGATATTGCTTCTTCACCCGTAGCACAACCGGGTATCCATATACGCAAAGGATCATTGGGCTTCCGGTTTTTTACCAGGTTGGGTAAAATTTTTGTACTCAACGCCTGGTAGAGTGCGGGATCCCTGAAAAAATCTGTAACGGTTATCAACAGATCCTGGTACAAGGCGTCCACTTCTGTTTTATTATCTTTTAGTATTTGAACATAATCACTGATATCTTTTATCTTGTTTAACGCCATCCTGCGAAGGATACGCCGCTGAATTGTGGTTTGCTTATAGTAAGAAAAATCCACTCCACGTTTATTATACATAAACAAATGGATCTTTCGTAGTTCGCTTTTATTTTCCAGCATGTAATCATTGGGAGTTGTAATGGCATAAGGATGCTGAATAAATGAAGCCAGTTCTTTTGCAATTTTATCCGGGGGCATTACAAAATCAACATAACCCATACCTACAGCGTGATGTGGCATACCGGGATATCCTGCAGTATTATCTTGTGCAAAACTGATTCCTCCATCGGCTTTAATGGCTTTTAATCCCAGTGTTCCATCGGTACCCGTTCCGGATAAAATGATTCCAATTGCATTTTGCTGGTATTGCGGAGCCAGCGATATCATGAATTTATCTATGGCGTAATGGCCTTGTTCTTTTAATAACTTCTGCAATTTTAATTTACCATTTGAAACAGAAATATTAAAGCTGGCAGGAATTATATAAACATGATCTTTCTGCAATCTCATATTGTCTTTTGCCTGCAATACAGGCATATGAGTCTTGCGCTGTAATATCTGCGGCAAAAAACTTTTGTGATCGGGTGAAAGATGCTGAATATAAACATAAGCCATCCCAAGGTTCTCGGGAAGATGTTCCAGGAGCTTAGAAAACGCTTCCATGCCACCTGCTGATCCACCAATGCAAACAATCGGGAAAGAACTGTTTGTTTTTGTATTCGGACTGGCTAACGCAGGTTTTTTATCAGTGAGTTTAACACCGCCGGTCTTTAGTTTTTTCCCGGCAACCACTTTATTTTTGGCAGGTGGGGCCGGCCGGCTTTTTTTTCCCGGTTTTTCTTTCCGGACTGTTTTTTTCTTCATAGTCTGAAACGTCAGGTGTGATAGAGAAAGATACTTAATAATTGGATTGCCCGGAGTTGGTTTTTTAATTCATATTATTTCCGAACAATAAATTCTTTATAGTCGTAATATGATCTTCCAGTTGCTGAACCTCCAGGTAGTAAGCGTTACTTATTTTCATTAAACCTTTTGTTTTATGTTCGGCCGCAAGTTTGGTCAGAAATATTTTTCTTTCTTCCATCATCCGAACGGCAACCCATAAAGTTCTCTCGATGGCTTCGGATTGGCCCAGTTCAAGATCAGCCTCGGTATAAGAATGTCCAATGTGACACCGGTATCTTTTAGACCGGCCATTGCCAATAGCCCATAGGCCGCCTCCGCAATCAGGGCAGGCCAGAATCGTTTTTTCTCCAATCTTACGCACATCCCTTAGTGCCGTGGCTGATTGTTCTGATAGCCTGGATTCGGCAATTATTTCCGGTGGAATTGTTTTATTATTAACCCGCACTTTGCTCGTCAACTTCTGAATGGCAGGTCCTATTTCCTTAAGTGGAAGGCAGTAGTCAACTTCCAATGTTTCCAATACTGATAAAGGCATCGATGGATATTCCGCCTCATTAGGATCCTGCACTATGCCCTGTCCGCCGCTTTGTTTTATAGCAAGCATGCCGGCAGTACCATCATTGAGAAATCCTGTTAATACAATTCCTATCGCTCTATGGCCATAGTTAGATGCTGCCGATCGGAATAATACATCTATAGACGGACGAAACCGGTTTTCGGCGGGTCCGTGACCAACGATGATCTTGTCCTTTTTAATAAGTAAATGCGCATCCGGTTGGGCAATGTATATCTGGCCGGGTATAATTATATCGTCGTGCCGGGCCAGCACGCATGGCAGCCTGCTGCTCTTTTTTATTCTATCAACCAGGATCTCACCTAATGCCGCTTTCGATAAATGTAATACCACAAAAAAGGCTGCATTTATTCCGGGAATAAACTGGCTGACCAGTTCATTTACTGCATTTATTCCGCCGGCGGAAGCACCAATAGTGACGACATAAAAAGGTTTACTATAAACGACTTTTTTCTTATTATTTTTTTTCGCTTCTGTATTTGCGCTTTTTTCAGGGCTGGCTTTATCAACCATTTTCCCGGTCTTTTTTCTACTGCTTGCCATCCAAGTAAAGTTTTAATAAAGTTTTTTTTAGCCGGAGAATGTTTAGATCATTTTTGTATTAATGGGAAATAACAGGTAAAAATTGCCCCGTTAGCCGGAATTCCTTCCGCTGTTATAAATCCACCATGCAGGTCCATGATCTTTTTGCAAACGGACAGGCCAATTCCCGATCCGTGAAAACTGCTTTTATCATCTACCCGGTAAAAAAGATTAAAGATCTTTTCTGCTTCTGTTTCCCGGAAGCCAATACCATTATCTGATACAGAAATAATACCATAAGGCATATTTTTTCTGGCACCGGGTACTGCGTTCATTTCATCAGCTTGTGAGTATTTAATCTTAACAACCGGCGTAGTTACCAATTTTCTGTATTTAATCGCGTTGTCAATAAGCTTTATCAGCAATAATGAAAGCAGCTTGGGATGAGAAGGTATAACCGGGAAGGGAGTAACTTCTATTTGTACATCATATTGCCCGATCTTTTTTTGTAAAATGGACAGAACGTGACGTAATATCTCGTTAGGATCAACCGGGGATAAGATAATTTCAGATTCATATAGCTCCAGGTAGATATTGATATCATCTGTCAACAATTTCATTTTCTGAATAGCAGATTGCGCTCTCCTTATATTGGCCTTGGCGGTATTGCTGAGATAGCGGGCTTCATTGGTGGCAATGTATTCTAAGTTTGTATAAAGTACCTGGAGTGTTCCTTTATAATCTTTAGCTGCCACACCATTTAAAGATCTTAATTCCGCATTCAGGCTTGCCAGGTCGTGGTTCTTTTCCAAAAGCGTCTGGTTCATTTCTTGTATCCTTGCTGCTGCTTTTATCTGGCCAGTAATATTCATGTTGATACCGATCATCGTTACAGGATTTTTTTTCTCATCGGTAATTACATTTGCTTTAATCCGGATAATTTTTTTTTCACCCTGGCGGGGATCAATAGTCAGTTGTTCTTCAAAGGGAGTGAACTTATATTTCATCCGGTTAACAATAGTTTGAGCAACCTTTCTGTCATCTCCGTTTGTGTATTCAAGATATATTTCAGGAGAAAGTATACTGCCGGCAGTTAATCCAAAAAGATGATACATGCCCTTTGAACAATTAAACTTTCCGGTTACTATATTGTATTCCCAACTTCCTGTGTCGGTCAATTCCTCAGCCAGCTTCAATACCTCTGGCAACATATTGATTTCAGAATGCAATGGCCTTCCGTTTATTACTCCAGGGGTAACAGATATCTTTTCGTTGGAAATACTTTTTTCTGCCGGGATGTTTTCACGGGTTATAACAATTCCATCACCGAATTTGATGCATTTTACCTCAACGAGAGAAGCCTTGTCTGAAGAGCAGGCGGGTTCATTATAAGATGCAGGTATACCTTTTTCAACTACGGCAATCCAGGTATCAATGGTATTTTTATTTGCAGAGCGATCAGGGTTGAATAAAGTTTTTCCGGGTTCCGAATAATTTGCTGCAACCTTATTTACAAGAGTGTAACGGAAGTCGATGATTTCATTCTTATTATTACGGATAGCCTGAAGTATCTGAACACCTATTGGCATCATGTCCAATACGGCCTGCAGCATATCCGTACTTATCGTAATAAGCTGTTGTTCTTTAAGGTGCGAAGAAAAAACGGGCTCCATATATTTTAATGGCATCTGTGGTCACCATTCTCTGGCTACCAGGGATGACTTATTTTTTTATCAATAAAAAGTAAAATGCAAGGTTGGTAAATAACCTACTAAGGACAATATTAGCTTTCCCAGGGCTGTAGGAGTCATCAAATTATTATGTATTAAATCCCGCTATTTGCGTGTGGTAAAGGTAGCTTTGTTTTAAACATTAATAGCAAACTTTTAAGAAGGAAAACGGACCCTGGCTTCTATGGAGAGGAAGTACAATTGTGGGTTCAAAAAAAGACAAGTCGCATGTATAAACGTAACAAGTCTTCTATATTGATTTAGTTGTCGGCTCATATAATAAAGAAAACTCTTACTTACTGAACGATGGCCAGTGCAAAAAAACAGAATAGTTGAAAATATATCAGAATGCCCGGGTAAATAATCCAGGCGGTACCCAACCAGGTAGTCTGAATTATGGAAGATTTCCCGCATTGATATTGTATTATGACATTATAAAGCCGGGATTTCTCCCGGCTTCGCTTACCAAATCATCCTCAAACCTCAAAATGAATCATTCTAATTTTTCTGCCTTAAATCCTGCAGCCTCTACAGCTTTTATTATTTCCTCCTCAGAAATTGGATTATCCGCTGATACAGTCAGAATTTTATTGGGATTTTTTGTATCCACTTCCCAATTATTTTCTCCTGCTATTTTATTAAGAAAAGGGGTTGATTGAGCTATACAGCCTTCACACTTGATCGTTGTCTTAAATTTTAATGCTTCCATTGTCTTCATTGTTTTTTAGTTAATAAATTTTTTCGGCATAAACTGATATGGATTAATAGAAAAATGCTGATCCACTTGTTCCGGGCAATTACTTATATTAATACAGATAAATGAGCCATAATTATGAACCTGCCACAGTAACAAATTTTTCTTTTCCTGGTTTTCCATAATTAATTCCGGATGTATTTCAAACAACATGCCGTTCCAAAGGGCTTCTTCCGTTTGATCTGTTGGCGAAGAAGATCCGGAGACGGAATCGTTTGATTTTAATTCAAATTGGGCCAGCGTTGTTTCAGTAAAGAACAAAATTTCCTGTTGTATATTTCTTGTAGTCATAAATAGAATTTTATTTTTTGATAAAATATACTTCGATTCTGTATTGTAAAATTACCTGCACCTGGTAGGTTTATTGTTACAGAATAATTGATATCTGTTATATAATTTTTACTATTGCTTTGGAAAAAATTGTTAATAAGAACGAGGAATGAATTTGTTAATGTTTCCTTTTTACCTGTAAAGCATTAATAAAAAATCCCTGGTGCGAGCAGGGATTTTTCTTTGTATCCGTCCGGTTTTTAATTATTATCAGATCTGTTTTTCTCCTTTCCTTTTTTGAAAAATTGTTTAGAGGGCATTGGACAAGCGAAGCAATGCTAAGATGACAGATGCCTGGTTTGCTTTAATTATTGATAACTATATGTTTTTTTGATCCTGTATAAATGCTGATGTGACGTATATCCTTTATAACTTATCAATGCTTCAACCGGGTAACCGTCATTATCGTAAACATACTCATACTTATAAGGAATAGCTGATGGAATAGAACCTCCGTGGCTTTTAAGTTCAGCCTTCAGATTATTTTTAGAATGATTAATAAAATAAAGGTCCGGATAGCCCAATTGAAATTTTGGATTGATGTTATTATCATATTCGTAGCTGCCATCTTCTGTGCCTCCGGTTGAACTTTGTGCTTTGTCTTCAACCTTATTACCATCTTTATATCGCATAGTGTATGTCATAGTATTTCCGTTACCAAAAAGATAATCACCCCGGATAATATTGTATTTTCCCGACTGAGAGTATTCGAAAACAGAATGCGTTTGCTGGTCATAACTTTTATTGCTGATGTTAACAATCTTAGCATCGGAATAAAAAAACTCTGAACTGCCTGTTGGTTGATTGTCTGCTGCAAATCGATTAATACTTTCCAGGAGATTACCACTGTAAGTGAATTTATAAATATTGGTTAAGGGGAGCCCGCTTACGATGGTGGATTTTTGGTAATTCTTTATTTCGGAGAGGCGATTAAATCCATTATAAAAATATTCTGAACGGCTTTCTGGTACCCAGTCCGATGAAATTTCAATAAAGGAAGCTTCTTTCAGCAACCGTTTTGGCTGACGGGTGGTTTCCAGTTCAATCAACATATTTGATTCTAATTGGGAGCGGTTGAAAACCTTTCGTACTACCAAATTCCATTTAGCTACTTCAAAAGTGAAGTTGGAATATTGTTCCGGCACCCTGATCTCGGTTAATCCTTTTTGCATTTCGATTTCTCTTATCCAATGCGTTTGTTGTCCGTTGATAGCGTCAATTTTTAGCAATCCCTGCAAACTGTCATATAAAACCTGTCCCTCTTTGATTCCTAATTTTATTTTCAGAGTAAGGAAGGGTTGAAATCCAAAATCATCAATTGTGTAACCGAAATTCCCGGGAACATCTGTTTCAGAAATTTTTAAAACTTCTAAGGTTGTTATATTAATGCCTTTTTGCGAAATCGTAAATGAATGATTTAATGGGGTGGCTACCTGGGAAGCTTTCGGGCTATTGGATTTGGGTGTAGCATACACGGCCGTATCTGATGCCATGACGATAATAAATTTCGAAAGCCTGAATTCTCCTTTTGTAATAGTAACCTTATCGGTCTTATATACACCCAGTATATTATTCAACGTTACTTTTTTATCAGAAAAGACGGATTGACCGGAATTGTTTTCAACGCTGATTAAAGCATACAGGGGGGTACCTGTTAGCTGAACTCCGTTAGCTGTAAACTGCACATAGACCGATGGATCAGTGGGCCCGGGTTGGGGCGGGGGCATATTTTCAATTGTTTTATTACATGCTGTAAATAACAAAATTGAAAAACCGGTTATTAAGGTTAAAGCAAGCTTTTTTGTCATACAATGGTTTTTATGGTTTATTACAAATGATGCGATACAAATCTATTTTGGTTATATACTTTATGCCTTATACTATAAACTTTATAATGTATATAATCAGGATTTGTATTTAGGTACTACGATTCTTTCTTTCAAGTAATTTTTATTCTCTTTTTTAACTGCCAGGGTATTTATCTTTCTATCTAAACTCCCGTATATTTTTAACCTAAACTTTATGCAAGCTATTGGCTGGTATTCGTTAAAAAATTGTTATCAGGTATGAACTGTGAATAATAGAGATGAATTGACAGAAATAGAAAAAGGCCGGCAGGTTAATACATTAATGGTATATCCTGCCGGCCCTGATATGAAATTATCTTCTTATTGCACTGAAGAATATTTTAAACGTAAACTGTTGCTCACAACACTGACGCTGCTCAGGGCCATAGCAGCTCCTGCTATCATTGGATCAAGTAAGAATCCATTGAATGGATATAATATTCCGGCTGCAACAGGAATACCTACCAGGTTATAAATAAACGCCCAGAATAAATTTTGCCTGATAGTGCGTACTGTTTTGCGGGATAGTTTTAATGCCATTGGAATACTGTTAAGATCAGAAGTGATCAATGTCATTTTTGCCACATCCATAGCTATATCACTTCCCCTGCCCATAGCAATACTAATATCAGCCTGGGCAAGTGCATGACTGTCATTGATGCCATCACCAACCATGGCAACTGTTTTTCCCTGTCGTTGTAATTCTTTAATAAATTCAGCTTTATCAGCCGGCATTAATTCCGCTTTAAAATGTTGAAGGCCGGCCTCCTTTGCGATAGCGGCCGCTGTTTGATGGTTGTCGCCAGTGAGCATATAAACATCTATGCCACTGTCTTTAAGATTTTGAATAGCATCTCTTGATGTAGGTTTTATTTTATCAGCAATGGCAATAATGGCAACCACTTTATTTTCCTGCACAAATGATATCACTGTTTTTGCTTCCTGCTGCAACCGGATTGTTTGTTTACGCAGTTCCTCATTCAGTGATATTCCTTTTTCCGAAAGCATTCTGGTATTTCCCACCAGGTATGCCTTATTTTCATAAACTGCAAGTACTCCCTGCCCTGTTATACTTTCAATTCGACTTAATTGAACTGCGTTTACTTCCTCCTCATCCAAATGCTTTACTACTGCATCTGCCAGCGGATGTTCTGATTGCAATTCAATAGCCATTAAAACCCGTTTCAAAAAAGCCTGGTCAGCACCTTCTATAAAGAACATATCTACTACTTCTGGCTTTCCTTCAGTAATGGTACCTGTTTTGTCAAGTATCACCGCATTTACTTTGTGGGCAAGCTCCAGGCTTTCCGCATCTTTTATCAGGATATTATTTTCTGCACCTTTACCAACGCCAACCATAATGGCTGTTGGTGTTGCCAGTCCCAATGCACAGGGGCATGCGATGACAAGAACAGTAACTGCTGTTAGCAATCCATGAGTAAATGCATTATCGCCTCCGAAGAATATCCACAGCAGGAAAGTGAGAATAGAAATGCCAATTACAATTGGCACAAAGATGCCGGCAATCTTATCGACCAGTTTTTGCACCGGGGCCTTGCTTCCCTGGGCTTCCCGCACCATTTTAATAATCTGTGCCAATAAGGTTTCAGCGCCTACCTTTTCCGCTTCAAACTTAAAACTGCCTTTTTGGTTGATGGTACCGGCAAATACTTTTAACCCCTTCTTTTTTTCTACCGGAATAGGTTCCCCGGTAATCATACTTTCATCAACAAATGATTCGCCGGTTTTAACAATCCCGTCCACCGGAATTTTTTCTCCTGGTTTTATTAATAATAAATATCCCTGCTTTACCTGGCTTACGGGAATTTCCTTTGTTTGATTATCTTCCAATACCAGTGTTACAATTTTGGGTTGCAAACCCATTAATTTTTTAATGGAAGAAGATGTATTGGATTTTGCTTTTTCCTCCAGCATTTTTCCCAATGAAATAAAGGCAATCACTACAGCTGCGGCTTCAAAATACACATGCGCATGTAACCCGCGTTGGTGCCAGAATTCGGGATAAAACGTATTAAAAGCACTAAAGATCCAGGCAATACCTGTGCTAAGGGCAACCAATGTATCCATATTAGCATTACGATGCTTCGCCTGCTTCCAGGCATTTATAAAAAAACTCCGGCCGAAGTAAAATACAACAGGAGTTGCCAGAGCCATCATAATGTAATTTCCATATGGCATATCCATAAAAAACATGCCGATAACAACTATGGGTAAAGAAAGAACCGAAGCCCATATGGTCCTTTGTTTTAGCGCCGCATAATATTTTTCCTGCGCAACTTCTTTTATCTCTTCCTGGTTCTCTTTCCCGATCAGAATATCATAGCCAATTGAGCGCACCGTATTTCTTAATATCTCAGGAGTAGCAACTGCAGGATCGTATTCAATCCAGGCATCCTGGTTAGCAAAATTTACCCCGGCATCCTTTACACCATCTACAGATCTTAGCATAGATTCTACACTTACGGCACAGGCAGCACAGCTCATTTCCAAAACCGGGAAACTTTCCTTTTTGTAAGTAGTTTTATCCGCTCTTACTTTTTTATTGATTAGTGTATCTGTTGACATAGACTTCGTTTTTGTAAAAGTACTTTGGATAACCCGCCGTGTCGTTACATAATATCTGGTAAGATGTATAGAATTTTATTTTATACCGGGGTGTTAACGCTTATATTATTACTAAGAGAGGCTTGATAATTTGAAGGATTGACGCCGGTGACCTCTTTAAACTGTCGTGAGAGATGAGCCACACTGGAAAACCCCAGGCTGAAAGAAATATCGCTCAGAGACCAGTTCCCAGAAAGAATAAGTTCTTTGATCTTCCTGATTCGAAAATTAATTATGTATTTTTCAATAGTGGTTTTTTCTATAGCTGAAAATACAGAGCTAATGGTATCATAATTTTTTCCTGATCGGTCTTTTGCCAGTTTTGAAAACCGAAACCGGGCAGGAAAGTTATAATCTCCATTATAAACTTCTTCTACAAGTTGTTTTATGTCTTTTACCAGTTTTTCATTTTTATCCTCAAGCACGGTGAAGCCAGAAGATTTTAATTTTTCTGCTATTACTGATGCATCGGGAGCAGGGGTGGTTGCCGGAAAGATTATTTCCCCCAGGTTTACATCAACTGGTTGAAAACCGATTTTTTCTACCAAATCTTTTACCACGGATATACATCGCTGGCAGACCATTCCTTTTATAAAAACAGTAAACTTCTTTTGCATTATAGAGAAATTTAAAACAAAGATGATGATGAAGAATGCAGGAACTGTTACAAAATTCAGAGATAGATGTATATTTTTAGTTCTTCAGATTTTATCAAGCGGCTTTCTTTGGTTTTCCTTTAATAATTTGAACCCCGATGGAGTAAGACCGGTAATTTTTTTGAATTGCTGCGACAGGTGTTGTACGCTGCTATATCCTAAACTAAAAGCAATTTCGCTCAGGTTCATTTCCGCATACATCATCAGTTCTTTTACTTTTTCTATTCTTTGAAGGATGACATATTTCTCTATCGTTATCCCCTCTATAGATGAAAAAAGAGTGCTGAGATAATGGTAATCCATTTGCAGTTTTTCTTCCAGTATGGCGGAAATCTTCCTATTGAATTCGTCTTCACCATATCCCTGGATCAATGATACGATCGTGTTTTTAATTTGTTCTACAACTTTTGCTTTTTTATCGTCTAGTAGCTCAAATCCATTATCTGATAAATTTCTTTTAAGTTCATTGATTTGATTTGGGTCGGGGTCCTTGTTCATTTCAACCTGGCCCAGTTGAATATTTTTGTATTCTAACTTAAGTTCATCAAGCGTCTGCCTTACAACCATAATACACCTGTCGCAGACCATATTCTTAATGTAGAGTTGTGCCATAATCAGGAGCAAAGTTAATGGTATCCCGTTTCATCGATTTAGGCAAGCATAGATGATTAAAAACAGTATTATAAGATATTGAAATTTGAAAATTAATGTTTCGGCTACACTTTGCTGCCGAATCAACCTGTCTGAAATATAAAATCACTTTCAGTATACTTAAGCCTTGCCCGATGCTTTCTAAGTGAAAACCCTGAATTCATTTCCCTAATGGGTATTTTTTACCTCATATCATTTTGAGCAAAGTAGAAAATTTGCAATACTATTTTAGAGAGTAAATGAAGTTTAAGGTGATTATATGAAAATTTCATAGGGATATTTAAAAACTAAATATCCCTAATATAAGCCACAGGCCGTCATATGTCAAATGGATCATATATTAACCCTGAATCTAAAATAATTTATTGCGTTTTTTCCACGTATTTTTGACAACTTTTATATTTAATAAATGACACAAAGCTTAGGATCAGGAAAATTGACAATATTGTATGTTGATGATGATGCGGACGACCGGATGTTGTTATCTGAGGCTTTGCAGGAGGCTGCTCCCCATGTTAAAATAGAAACTGTTGAAAATGGTGTCAAGGCCCTGGATTTTTTGAAGAAATCAAGTAAGCCACCCTGCCTGGTGATTGTGGATTTGAACATGCCCGGTATGAGCGGAAGGGAAGTTATAAAACAATTAAAAAATGATAAACAGCTCGCTGAACTTTCAGTAGTTGTATTCACCACATCGGCTAATCCTGAAGACCAGAAAGAATGTGCCAGGTACGGTGTAGATATGATAACAAAGCCAATGAGTTTTGCAGACTTAGAGCATAGTGCCATTCGGTTACTTACTTATTGTAAAGACTAAGATTCAAAAATTTTTCGCTACATCTATTACATCTTCCTATAGTTTCTACTTGCTTATACAACAGAATTAAAAGTCCGGAATCGATTTTCCGTGGCGGGCCCTAAAAACGGCCGGTTTATTGCTTAGAAAAAATGAGGCAAACTGCCGGGAAAATTTTTCAAAATCAATTAAGAGTTATACAAATTTTAAATTATTTAATTTAAGCCTGATTGGTTTATAATTTTTCCTATCCGTTTTCATATATAACCCAAGATAGTTTATGGTAAAAGCGATTGAGACAAACGTATTTGAATTATTATTGGAAACTGGAAAAGCAATTACCTCGGAAGTAGAGCAGGAAAAACTTGTACAACGGATAACCGATATCGGTACCGAAATAAGCGGAGCCCAGTTCGGAGCTCTTTTTTATAATGTCATCAATCAGAAAGGCGAAAATTATTTTTTGTATACAATTTCAGGGGTTCCTAAAGAGGCATTTTCGAAATTTCCTATGCCCCGCAATACTGAAATTTTTCATCCAACATTTGCCGGCTTGAAGACAGTCCGGTATGATGATGTAACTCAACAATCTCATTATGGAAAGAGTGCTCCGCATTTTGGTATGCCAAGGGGGCATTTGCCTGTAAAAAGTTATTTAGCCACCCCTGTTATTTCTCCCATTACTAAAGAAGTAATTGGGGGTTTGTTTTTTGGTCATCCGGAAGCGGGAGTTTTTACAGAGAGAAGCGAAAAACTAATTGAAGGTATTGCTGCCCAGGCCGCCGTTGCTATGGGTAATGCCCGTCTTTTTGAAGAAAAAAAGAAAGCAGAGGAAATATTAAAAGAACAGAGAGAGCAATACAAAAGTATTTTTCAATCGGCAACTGATGCCATGATCATTTTTGATGACCAGGGTAAGGCCATAGAAGCAAACCCGGCGGCCACGGGGATATTTGGGTATAGTTTAGAAAAGGTAAAATCATTAAAAGGCAAAGATATTTTTCCTCATACCGAACAATTATTTAATGCGATAGAAGATATTGTCCGGTCAGGCAGGCGCTATAGAGGCATCGGTGACATACAAACACAAAATGGCATTATACCGGTACAAATAGTCGGCAGCCATTATAGTCTTAAGGGAAAAATTCATACCCTTCTATTATTAAGACCCATTTCCTCTGATAAGCAAATCGAAGAAGCTTTAATAAAAAGTGAGAATTTCGGTCAAACTATTGCCAATATCTCGCCGGTAACATTATGGATGACCAATGAAAAAGGTCAGAACATTTATGTGAATCATACCTGGCTGGAAATGGTGGGCGGTAACATGGAAGACCATATGGGAACGGGATGGATCAATTCCATTGTTGAAGAAGATCGTGGGCTTGCGGAGGAATCATTTTTAAAAGCATTTAATAGCAAGCGAATTTACACTACCGATTTTCGGATTAAGAGAAGAGATGGTGCTATAAGATGGTGTAGTACGTATGGAAGTCCATATTATTTACCCAATGGAAAGTTTGGAGGGTATGCCGGTTCTCTTACTGATATTACTGACCGGAAAGAGGCTGAGAATAAACTTGCCAGTCAGCATACCCTGATAAATACACTGACAAATAACACTCTTCACGCATTGTTTTTAATGGATGATCAGCAATGGTGTACCTATATGAATCCCGCTGCTGAACAGATGACCGGCTATAAATTAAAAGAGGTTCAGGAAAAACCCCTGCACTATTATATTCATCATACTCATACAAATGGCACTCACTTTCCTATTGAAGAATGTCTTATTGACCGGGCTTTACCTGAAAAAATGCAAACACAGGGTGAGGAGACGTTTATCCGTAAAAACGGCGAATTTTTTCCTGTTTCATTTGTAGCAAGCCCTATTATCGAAAATGGAATTCCTGTTGGAACTGTAATTGAAGTAAGAGAAACAACAGAGGAGAAAAAAATCAGGGAGGAGCTGAGAAACAAGGAAAGAGAATACCTGGCCATGCTGGAACTAAAGGTAAAAGAGAGAACAGCGGAGCTCGAAAAAATAAATTATGAATTGATGCAGTTTACCTCAGTAGCCAGTCATGACCTTAAAGAGCCGGTGCGCAAAGTTTCCATCTTTTCCGAGAGATCGAAAGAACTTGCAAAAGATTTTCATAATCCCCAGTTTCATCAATACATGGATAATGTGATTAATTCCTCCAAAAGAATGGCCTTACTTATTGATGACCTGCTTGCGTTTTCCCGCTTGTCGCAGGAGAGCTTTCCATTACAGGATGTAAATCTGGGGAATCTGCTTGATCATATCACCGATGATCTGCAACTGGCTATCTCAGAAAAGGAAGCAGAGGTAAATGTAGAACCATTGCCCACGATAAGGGGAATAGAACTTCAACTGGGCCAGGTTTTTTTAAACCTGATCAGCAATTCTCTAAAGTTTTCACATGAAGACCGCCGGCCAAAAATTAATATTAGCTGTGCCTCTAAATTGGATAAATACGTCATAACATACACAGATAATGGTATTGGATTTAATAATGAAATGTCCTCAAGAATATTTGACATTTTTGAACGCTTACATCCCAGGGAACAATATGAAGGAACGGGAATAGGACTGGCTATAGTTCAAAAAATTATTACTCTTCATGGTGGAGAAATAACCGCTTGCAGCATACCAGGGGAAGGATCAGAGTTTACTATTGTATTGCCTAAGAATCCTGAGCCGTTTATAATATTACCAAATAAATAATTTATTAAATCCTGGTCAATCAATTGAAAAGGCACAATTAAAAATATTACGGAAGAATTTATATGGGATTATTGCCTGTGGAATTTTCTTTTTCTCCATCAATTTTATTCAAGCTATCAATACCCAATGCTTCATAAACCGGGCATGAAGAAGCGGCACTTGTGATCATAAATATTCCCGATAAAACCAGTAAGGATATACCAGCTATGCCTTTAAATTTTCCGGTTGAGTATGCGGCTATCATGCCGGTTGCTAAGGCAGTTCGGATGATCCTGTCGGCGCCACCCATATTCTTTTCCAATTTCATAATACTGGTTTATGAGATAAATTACAAATACTATACCTTGTTTTATTTCTGCACAGCTTCCCTACTTATTATAAATAATCTCCTTCGGAGTATCCTGATTTCTAAATGGGGTTCTTTTGTTGGCAATTACTTAATATTAGGCGGATTGTCAAAGAAAAATAGCAGCCATTTTATTTGCTTATTGACAAGAGGAAAGCAATTTAGTAATCACATTATCCAGTTCTCCGGGTGTTGTTGGTTTTGTAATCATCTCCACCTCAAATTTTTTACAGAAATCATTATCAGCAGGTGAACTGGAAGTAGTAAAAATGATGACAGGAATAGACTGAGTATCTTTTTCACTTTTTATTATGGCTAAGGTTTCCTTACCATTTAGTACCGGCATGTTTAAATCCAGTAAAATTAACGAAGGTGGGTTTTGGATGCCCTTTGAAGATTGCAAATAGAGAAGCACCTCTCTTCCATTGGCGGTTTCAATCAAATAATGATTCTCATCTTTTTCTCTTAATGCGTCCCTCAGTAATTCCCTGTCATCCGGATCATCATCGGCATAAAGTATAACCAGCCTTTTTTCCATATTCCTGTCTATAATCTAATCATAAGTTGATAAAAAAATATTTATAACGATTATGAATATTCAAAAAGTTTGTAGTCCCCCTCTTTCATATATTTTTTTGTAATTGAAAAAGGATCAGACCAATCTATCTTTATTAATGCCTTCAGTCCTTTTATTAGCCCGGAAAAACTTTCAGGCTTTGAAAAGTAAAGATTAGCTCCTTCCTTATAGGCCTTAGTTATGTGTACGGGAGATAGAGAATTAGTAAACATGACAATGGGAAGATTGGAATAGCCGCCTTCCCGAATGGCTTTTAAACAGAAAAAGCCATCGAATTTTGGCATATTGATATCTAAAAGTACGAGATCATATTGTCGTTCTATCAATTTGCCGGTATCCCTGCACTGGGCCAGGTAATGAACTGAAATATCCGGGTTGATTTCCTGGAGTGCTTCCTGCACCAATTCATAATCGTCCCTGTCATCATCAATAATTAAAATAGACCGCACTTCTTTTTTTTCTTTCATTTCCTTGACTCCTTTCTTGTTATGTATTGGAGCAAAAATACAAGTTCCTGATGTAATGTTTATAATAGTGCAGAATGATCAGCAACTCTTATTCCGGAATTATTTAAAGGCAGCCAGACGATTATTTTTGTATATAGGTTAATCTGGCTATCAGCCTCAATAAATCCTGAATGATTTTCAACTATCTTTTTGCAAAGAGAAAGACCCAGGCCCTGGCCGTCGGTATAATTTAGTCTTTTGAATAATTCAAAGATTTGTTCCCGGTATATTGGGTCGAAACCTACTCCTTCATCTTTCACTTCCAGCCTTACAAATTCTTCGTATTTATACTTTCCCTCCACTGCCCGGAATTTATTTTGTTTCAACTGAGTACAGCCGATAGTTATGTGTGCTTTTTCATTCTTTTTAAATTTTATGGCATTGGATAATAAATGATAAAATAATAATTGCAATTGTTCCTCATCTCCATCTATAAAAGCAAGTTTATCATGTTGAATAATAAATGATTCCTGGTTAAAATCATGGCCCAATTGGGTGATTGCTTTTTGAACTATACTTTCCAGATCAACACGGCTGAAACGGCTGTCTTTTTCACTCAGCCAGATGTACTGCTGCAACCCGCTTACAACTGTTTTCATCTGTTCGCTTGATTTAATTAATTTCTTAACTGCAGGGGAGGGATGTTCCCCCTGTACCTTTCCGGTAAACAATAATATTTTCCTGAGCGGCTCTTTTAAATTGTGACTTACCGCATGGCTGAACTGTTGTAATTCATGGTTCTGCTTGTTAACCGTTTGCATTTGCTTTTCCAATTTTTCTGCGTGTAACTGGATATCAGCTTTCGCATTCATCAATTCCGTATTTTCCTTTAAGGCTTTTTCTGCTGCATTGCGGGCGGTTACCAGTTCATCCTCAAATTTTTTACGGTTGGTTACAATGATATAAGCACAACTGGTCAGCATCTCATTTTCCCGGGCCGCTCGGTGTGCGTTTAGTAATACAGGTAAATGCCGGCCATCTTTAGTAAGTAGAGAAAGAAATATTTCCTCAGCATGCCCGTGCATTTTTACCAAAGGAAACAAATGAGTTTGAAAAAATATCCGCGTGGGTATGGTGAATATGAATTCTACATTCTTGCCGGATAAATCTGCTTTGTCGTAATGTAAATTATTGCAAAGTGTTTCGTTAACATGGAAAAGATTGCCATTGTCAAAAAACGAAAAATAGCCACAAGGTGCTTTGTCGAGAAGTTCTGTACTCATGCCATTGCATCCAGGTATTCAGTAATAAGAGAAATCGTTTCTTCCGGTTCGCTCATATGCGGACAATGTCCTTTTGCTTTCATTAATTTTAAAGTACTTCCGGGGATATGCTTGTGCGTGTACTCACCCACAACCTGTGGGGCAATAATATCATCAGCACATTGCAAAATGAGAGACTGGTGTTTTTAATTTCGAAAGATCTTCCCTGTTGTCTGAAAAAAATGTAGCTTTTGCAAATTGATTTGCAATCAAAGGATCCGTGCTGCAAAAGCTTTCTGTGAGTTCCTCACCCAGGGTGGGCCGGTCGGGATTGCCCATAATTTGCGGCGCCAGAAAGTTTGCCCATCCTATGTAATTTTTTTCCATGGTTTCCAACAGGCCTTCTATATCTTTTTGCTCAAACCCACCAGTATATCCGTTCTTGTTTATATAGCAGGGCGATGGGCCCACCATAATGATCCGGCTGAAACGGTCGGGCATTTCAATGGCGGCAAGTAAGCCAACCATACTGCTTACTGAGTGCCCAACAAAAATGATATCCTTTAAATCAAGTGCTTCACAAATATCCAAGTACATCACGGGTGTACCCTTGCAGGGAACTATATCTTTCCGGTATATAACTGGCTATATCCGATTTTCCTGCCCCCACATAATCAAATAAAATCAATTTATATTTTTCTTCAAATGCAGGTAAGATATATCGCCACATATGCTGATCGCAACCAAATCCGTGAGCAAAAAGCATGGGCTGAGTTCCATTCCCTGAAATATGTACATTATTTCTAATCAGTATGTCTTTCATTACAACATTAGTTGATATTCATTAAAAAATGGGAAGAAAAGCTGGTAAAATAAAGATACAAGTCTTAAAATTAAACCGGTAAAAATTATACTATAAGAAATATATTTTCATAGACTAAATTTGCTTTCCTGTTTAAATATATCAACAAGAAAAGATAGATGCAAGAAAGGAACCAGTTTCCCAACGAATTAATCCAGGAAGATGCTCCCGGCAACACTCAATTACTAAATAAAGTTGAGGAGGCAGAAAGTTTTGAGATACTTACAGGTATTATGTCCCGTGTTTTCCAGGTGAATTTTGCATTTATTTCATGGACAGATGATACTTCATTTTATTTAAAGCCAAAACCTGCATGGTTTGTACAGGCGACTGTAAAAAAAGAAAATAGCATTTGTTCAATACCGATTCTTAAAAAGCAAACCGTTGTTTATGAAAATTTAGATCTCATCGACGATTTGTCGTGTAGAGTCATCTGTAGAGTATGAAATACGGGATAAAATTTTTTGCTGCTGCACCCATCATTTCTCCCGGGGGATCGATAATAGGTGCTGCATGCCTGATGGATAAAAAAGCTAAACAATTTTCTAAGGAGAACCTGGAAATGCTTCAGGATTTTGCAAGTCTGGCCATGAAGGAAATTGAACTAAGGCCATGCAGGTAAATCCGCAGCATAAAGAAAAAGAGGAACAATCTGCCATAAACGATTCAGTTAGCAGGAGTATAGTTGAACAAGCCTTCAATTTATTTTTACAGGCACCCGTTCCAATTTCAATTTATAAGGGCAAAAATCATACTCTCCATTTTACCAATGAAATTTCTTTACAAATTTCCCGGAAAACAAAAGATATTATTGGAAAGCCCCTGGTAGAAATTGCTCCTGAAGTAGAAGCGCAAGGTTATATAGCTTTACTTGACAAAGTACTGGAAACGGGGATTCCCTACCGGGCTACCGAAGCTCCGGTATCTATAGTTATGAATGAAAATGAAAAGCTTATTTATGTTGATCTTATTTATCAGCCCCTGCTTAATAAAGTTACAGGTGAAGTGGAAGGTATTATGTCCATTGCTAATGATGTATCAGAACAAGTTAAGGCCCGCAAGATCATTGAAGAATCGGAGCAACGTTTTCGCAATGTACTGGAACAGGCCCCCATTCCTATCTTAATTCTAAAGGGGGAAGATATGGTGCTGGAAGTTGCGAACGAGGCCTTACTAAAACTGTGGAATGTGGGACCGGAAGCCATAGGAAAACCCTTTCTGGAAATATTACCTGAAATGAAAGATCAGGGTTATTATGCTTTGTTGCAAAATGTTTATCGCCATGGCATTTCGCACACAGGGTTTGAAACTCCTGTGTATTTCATCAGGCAAAATGGAGAAAAGGAACTCCATTATTTCAATTTTACCTATGCTCCATTTAAAGAAAAGGATGGTTCAATAACGGGCGTTCTTGTGCATGCTATTAATGTCACCGAAAAAATTGTTGCCCGGCAAAAAATAGCAGAAAGCCAGGAGAATTTTCATAACCTGGTCATGCAGGCGCCCATAGGTATTTGCATTTTGCAGGGAGAGAACTTTGTGGTTGAAATGGCAAATGATTCTTACCTGGAAATAGTTCAAAGAAGCAGGGATTTTTTCATTGGTAAACCAATATGGGATGTCATTCCGGAGGTAAAGAACCAGGGTTTTGATGAGATACTGGGGAATGTACTGAAAACCGGAATTCGTTTTGAGGGAAAAGAATACCAGGCAAAAATAAACAGGCAGGGGAGGGAAGAGACAATATTTATTGATTTTGTTTATGAACCCCTTCGAGAAATGGATGGTGCTGCAAAACGAATCATGGTGCTTGCTATTGACATAACAGATAAAGTCATTGCCAGGAAAAAAATTGAAGAAGCCGAAGAGAGTTCCCGGCTTGCTATAGAAGCAGCTGAATTGGGCAGTTTCGCGGTAAACCTGTTAACAAATGAAGTAACCAGTTCCCCAAGACTGGATGAAATCCTTGATATGGAATCTTCTTCAGACCGGTCCCAATTTTTGCGGTCCATTCATCCGGATGACCTTTTGCTAAGAGAAGAGGCATATAAAAAAGCCTACCAAACCGGAAAACTGGAATACGATGCAAGAGTGATCAAAAGAGATCATAATCTAATCTGGATAAGGGTGGAGGGGAAGATAACATTTGATGAGAACAAAATCCCTGTTAAAGTATTGGGAGTAGTGCAGGATATCACTCAACAAAAATTATTTTATGAAGAGCTGGCAAAGCAGGTAAGGGACAGGACCGGTGAACTGAGCATCGCCAATAAGCAATTACAGAGAAGTAATAAAGAACTGGAGCAATTCGCCTATATTTCCAGTCACGATCTTCAGGAACCTTTGCGAAAAATTAAATTGTATTCCGGGTTGATTATGGAAAGAGATGGTGGGTTTTTTTCTGAATATTCAAAAACCCGATTTCAGAAAATGATTGATGCTGCGGATAGAATGAGTAGGTCCCTTCGTGATCTTCTTAACTATGCCAGCCTGGAACATGAACAAAGATTAGAGAAAGTAGACTTGAATGAGGTTGTAAGTAATGCGGAGTCTGATTTGGAATTACTTATTTTTCAAAAGAGGGCAATTATTGAAAAGCCGGTTTTGCCTGTTATTAATGCCATACCTCTCCAAATGCACCAGTTATTTTTTAATTTACTAAATAATGCGTTGAAATTTTCTACTCCGGGGATACCGCCTTTTATAGAAATAGGAATGGAAAAAATAGCTAAGCCGGAAAATAATAGCATACAATATAAGATTCAGGTAAAGGATAATGGAATTGGATTTGATAATAGTGCAGCTGAAAAAATTTTTACAATTTTTCAAAGTTTACATGATAGGAATAAATTTGATGGAACAGGAATCGGCCTTGCAATTTGTAAAAAGGTGGTGGAAAACCACGGAGGAACCATATTTGCCAGTTCAGAGGCAGGCAGGGGAGCTACATTTACTATCCTATTGCCAGAGCAGGAGGAGAATGGATAAGAATAAATTAAATAGTTTGATAAACTACTTCCTCAGATTGTTTTTCCGAACCTGCGATCATCTTGGTATGGCAACCGCAAATATTCATGATGGAATCGTTTATATTTTGAGTGAAACCCGTTTTAGGATAAGCACAAAAGAGACAAAAAGAATTCTGTTCGCAGAATTTATTCCAGAGATATTCCAGGTGAACCGTAGCTCCGTTTAAACCCTGGGCCCATAAAATAGCAACCATTTCTCCAAATGCACGAACCTTCCTGTTTTTGCTGGTGCCACGATTGATCAGGGAAGATATCGTTTGCATAAACAGACGTATATCAGGCCAGCCGTCAACCATAAATTTGGAAAGGACTTCCTCCGCGTCTAAAGGAATATACCGGTCTTCAGCAATCAATGTTTTCAAATCAAAATTATAATCTAATAGGCGCTCTTCAAGACCTTTCAGGTGATTGGCTGTAGCAATAATAATAACACAGTCTCCGGAGTTGAAGCCTCCTGCTGCAAATCCGGATAATGCATCAAGGAAAATATGGTCATTCTCATATATCTGAACAACATGGTCGCATGGAGCAATTTCACCCCAAAAAATATCAGTCTTTGCCCGCTTCCATTCGTTTGCTATTCTCATTGTTTTTCCAATATGATGTACAAGGTACAAATTAAAAAATAAAAACCTAACAGGTATTATTACCCGCAAAGGACTGTTCTTTATGCAATTCCACAAAAAAAATACCATTATATTTAATTTCGTATTTTATTATTAATTCGCTACTTAGTATGGACTTATCCAGTAATGAGCAATCTGTGATACCAGAATTTCTATCCGGTGGTGGAGAAATGGGAGCCCGTATCCGCGAGTATGATTGGTCAAAAACCTCTTTGGGTCCTGTTGCTTCCTGGCCGCAGAGTTTGAGAACCTGCGTCCGAATTATGCTTTCTTCCCGTCAACCGATTTGGATAGGATGGGGAGGGGACCTGATTAAATTATACAATGATCCATATAAAGCTATTGTTGGCGGAAAGCATCCCTGGGCATTAGGCAAACCGGCTTCGGTAGTTTGGAAAGATATCTGGAAAGATATTGATCCTATGCTGCGGCAGGTAATGGAAAAAGATGAAGGCACTTATGTGGAATCTCAGTTGCTGATCATGGAAAGAAACGGTTATCCGGAAGAAACGTATTATACGTTTTCTTATACTCCTATTCCCGGAGACGATGGTACCACCGCAGGTATGATATGTGCCAATACTGATGATACGGACCGCATCATCAGTGAAAGACAATTAAGAACACTTACTCAATTAGGAAAAAATCTTACTGACTGTAATTCAAATAATGAAATTATTGAAAAAACTATAGACACCTTAAGTGAGAATCCGTATGATTTCCCATTTGCGTTATTCCGAACCATCTCTGGCAGCAAGGCAACGCTTGTCCACTCAACCGAGTTAGGCCCTTCAGTAAACAAGATTCCCCGCGAAATCGACCTGGAAGAAGAAAATGATATTGCTTTAATATTAAAGAAGGCTGTATCAACAAAAAAAATTCAGCTTTTTGAAAGCGTAACTGAACGGGTGGGTCAAATGCCAATGGGTGGCTGGCATATACCGCCGGAAATGGCAATAGTTTTACCCATCGTTCAAACAGGTATAAAAGAGGCATTCGGCGTTTTGGTAGTTGGGCTGAATCCATACCGGCTGATGGATGAAAAATACCTGGGTTTTTTCTCTTTGGTAGGTGACCAGGTGGCTACAAGCTTTGCCGATATACATGTGCTAAAAGAAGAAAGAAAAAGAATAGAAGCCCTGGCCGCTTTGGACAGGGCAAAAACAACTTTCTTCTCAAATATCAGTCATGAATTCAGAACCCCTCTTACTTTATTGCTGGGTCCAATTGAAGAAACGATCGAAGATCCGGGAAATGCGGTGGCAAATAAGATCAGGATGAATGCGGCTTTCAAAAATGCGAAGCGGATGCAGAAATTGGTTAATACACTTTTGGATTTTTCAAGAATTGAAGCAGGCAGGTTGGAAGGAAGGTTTACCCGGGTGGATATTTGTTCCCTTACCAATAACCTGGTAAGTACATTCAGGTCTGCTATTGAAAATGCGGGGATGAAACTTAATTTCAATTGCAGCCACATTCGTGATGATGTATATGTGGATGTAGATATGTGGGAAAAAATTGTATTGAACCTGGTTTCAAATGCTTTCAAATATAGCAAGCAAGGGACAATAGATGTCGAGATAAACCAGGTGAATGACCAGGTACAACTTTCTGTTGCCGATACCGGTATCGGTATTCCGGATAATCAATTAGACAAGATATTTGACCGTTTCCACCGCATCGAAAGTATGGAAGGAAGAAGCCTGGAAGGAACAGGTATTGGCCTTTCCATGGTGAAAGAGCTGGTCAAACTTCATCAGGGCAATATTAACGTCAGTAGCAAGATAGGCAAAGGCTCATTGTTTACTGTAATGCTGCCCGTAAGTAATGAACATTTGCCGCAAAACAGAATAAATAATTCCACGGCAAATCCGGATATATCCATGCATGCGGAAGCATTTGTTAGGGAAGTTTTAAGTTGGAGCCCGGAGGTTGAAAGCAATTCATCAAACCCGGTTTCGGACATAATCAGCGACTCATTATTTCATACAAGAGATGAAAAGAATAAACAGTATAAAATTATTATTGCTGATGATAATTCGGATATGAGGGCATATATGCAAAGACTACTTTCAGATCAATACACAATTATAACAGCTATTGATGGGAAAGATGCTTTTGAAAAGGTGCTCAAACATAATCCTGATCTGTTATTGTCCGACGTAATGATGCCAAAGCTTGACGGGTTTGGATTAATAAAAAAGATCAGGAATCATCCAGACCGCAAAAATCTTCCGGTAATTTTTTTATCAGCCCGGGCTGATGAAGAGGCAAAAGTAGAAGGATTAGATGCAGGAGCTGACGATTACCTGGTGAAACCCTTTTCTTCAAAAGAATTGGTGGCAAGGGTGGAAGCTAATATTAAAATTGCCAAAAGCCGGATAGCTGCAGAAAGCAATTTGCGGAATGTAATTATGCAGACTCCTGTAGCCATGGCAATCATGATGGGTGATAAGTATATAATTGAAATGGCAAACCCGCGGGCATTGGAGCTTTGGGGTAAAAAATATGAAGAGGTAATTAACCGCCCGGCGATGCAGGTTTTTCCTGAATTGATTGAGCAGGGCTTTGATAAAATTTTGAATGATGTTTATACATTAGGCATTGCTTTTATTGCTAATGAGATGCCGGTTATACTTATCAGGCAAGGAAATCCGGAAACACTTTTTATCAATTTTATTTATGAACCACTCAGGGACAGCGACGGTAGAATACACGGAATAGTTGGGATTGGTATAGATGTTTCGGAACAGGTAAAAGCAAGGGCAAAGATTGAACAAAGCCAGAAAGAATTGAATGAAATGGCGAATGCAGTACCACAACTGGTGTGGGTGGCGGATGTAGACGGGAATATAATATATTACAATGATCGTGTTGAAGAGTTTGCCGGGGCATTTAAAAATGATGACGGCAACTGGTCCTGGCAAAATATGATACATCCTGAGGACATGGAGCTTACTCACCAGGCCTGGCAAAATTCACTAAAAGAAGGTACTATTTACCAGGTAGAACACAGGGCGAAAAAAAAAGATGGCCAGTATCGCTGGCTATTAAGCAGGGGTATCCCATACAAAGATGAAAAGGGTTCTATCATTAAATGGTTTGGCACAGCTACGGACATTCATGCCTCAAAAGAACAGGCAAATGTTTTGGAAGAAGAAATAAAAAAGAGAACAAAGGAACTCAAGGAACTGAACTTTTCGCTGGGTCAGTCCAACAAAGAACTTCAGCAATTTGCCCATGTAGCCAGTCACGATCTGAAGGAACCCTTACGAAAAATAAAAACCTTTACAGGCCGGCTTGCCGCTGATCCTGGAAACAGTCTTACGGGAAAGTCGATAGTATATATTGATAAGGTCAATTCGGCTTCTGATAGAATGTTAAATATGATTGAGGGAGTTTTAGAATATTCCATGTTGAATGCACAGGAGCAAAAATGGGAAAGCGTTGATTTAAATGAAATCATTAGAAATATAGAGGTGGACCTGGAATTGATTATTGCAAAAAAATCAGCGAAAATAATTTTTGATAAACTTCATTCAGTTAGCGGAGCCTCCATCCTGCTCTACCAGCTATTTTATAATCTCATTAATAATTCATTAAAGTTTTCCAGGGAGGATCAACCACCGGTTATAGAAATACTATCCTCCCGGCACCAAAAAGAAGGAAAAGAATTCGTGCAAATTGTTGTAAAGGATAATGGGATTGGATTTGAACAAGAATATTCAGAAAACATTTTTAACACGTTTACCCGCCTCAATTCAAAAGACGAGTTTGAAGGTACGGGATTAGGCCTTTCCTTATGTAAGAGAATTATCGAGAGACATAAAGGAACTATACGGGCAGAAGGTAAAGCGAAACAAGGGGCCATGTTTATTCTTGAAATTCCCGTATTCAGATCTGAGGATCACTCCTCAATTATTTGAAATCTGGTAACCACTTTTAAGCTATTCATTAAATAAAGGATACAGTCTCACAATAATTCCATTGTACCAGTAATTATAAAACAGAACCCATAGAAACGGCTATAATTGCTATATCCAAAACAATGCTCAGGAAATATACAGGTATGGTGATTTTAGTGGACATGGCCGCCAGGTTTGTTACTAATGACATGGCCATAGCTGCTATGGCAATACCCCAGAAAATAAAATTATTACCTCCAAATATAACCGCCATTACCGTTAAAGGGGTAAGAATGCAACCGTGGGAGGTGATGATTACGGCCAGCCAGCCAAAACGAAATTTTTCTTGCCCGGCACACCAGGTAAAAAATTTTGCCAGGAAAGATTGTTCTTTTATTTCGTTTAAATAAGCCGGGTTGAGTGATTGCTGAATTGTTTGCATGTTTAATGATTTTGAGAAACAAATTTGGGAAGGTTTCGGTCAAAAACTTATGACCCTTGTTAACTTGTAATCTGATTTTAATTATTAAAAAGGGGTGCTTGAGAAATTTCCTTTTATTTACATGATTATAATCATCTCTTATCTCTCTCTATATCATTTGACAGGCTTACCGGTTCAAATAATTTTGTATAAACAATAAGGTATGTTAATTGAAGTGAGTAAAAACAAGACAATTGCTGAACTGCAATCGGATTTTAGGCAGTTTTATCCCTTTTTAAGACTAGACTTTTATAACAACACAAACGGAAAACTTGGAACCTTTTTAAATCAAAAGCTAAATGGAACTATGTTGCTGGATAGGGCAGGTAATAAAAGGGAAGGAGGTATTCAGTTATTGGATTCCATGACTATTGAAGCATTGGAGAAAACTTTTCAAAATCGGTTTGGTATGTTGGTACAGGTGTCCAGAAAGTCGGGATCGGTGTGGCTGCAAACCACTATGACTGATAACTGGACGTTGAAGCAACAAAATGAACATGGCCGCGAATTGTCATTACCTGATAAAAACACCTCACCAAATATTGAGATTGATTATGACTAGTAGAGAAGATTTTTTAACTTATCAATATTTTCAATACAGATTTTCCCTTGTTTAATTTCAATTAACTTCTCTGCTTTAAAATCGCTAAGTGTTCTGATAAGCGATTCTGTGGCGGTACCCACGTACTGAGCAATATCTTCCCTGGATATTTCAATTGGTTTGCTTCCCCCAAACTTGCTATGAATATCAATCAACGCCCCGGCCACTCTTTTTCTTAATGAGCTATAAGCAAGGTTTAATAATCTTTCTTCTTTATCTTTTACGTTTTGTGTTATTATGCGAATGAATTTAGCGGCAACAGTTATGTCGCTGTATATCATTTGTAAAAAATCTTCTTTCGGTATCCGCATGACTTCTGCTTCTTCAAGTATAACAGTGGAGTCATCATAATTTCTTTCCTCAATCAAGGCAGAATAACCCATAAAATCTCCGGCACTAAACAGGTCCGTTATATATTCCTTTCCGTCCGGATGTGCTTTGAATCCTTTGACTTTTCCTTTCATTAAATAATAAAGATGTCTTGGGCGCTTGCCTTCCTGGTAAAGTGTTTGTTTTTTTTGATATGATTCCTGTTCAAACTGGTCTTTAATGTTCAGCATCAAGCCTGACTCTTTTATATCTTTTATAAACTGCTGAATTCCCTGGGGTGAGGGTGCATATTGCTGATCAAGAATTTCAGTTTTTTTTAAACGAATTTCTATAGCATTGAGCAATTCGATATCTTCAAAAGGTTTGGTAATATAGTCATCCGCACCCATTTCCATTCCTTTGCGCATGTCTGTTCTTTCAGTTTTGGCAGTCAAAAAAATGAAGGGAATGGATTGGGTCGCTTCGTTTTTCCGCAGCAGATGCAGCACGCCATAGCCATCCAGTTCCGGCATCATAATATCGCAAACGATAATATCAGGTTTTTCTTTTAATGCCAGTTCAACTCCTGTTTTACCATTTTCAGCGGTAAAAGTTTTATATCCCGCCATATCCAGAATTTCAGCTGTATTTTCTCTTATGTCGGTGTTGTCATCGATTACTAAAACTGATTTCATACTGCTATTGATTTACAGGAATGGAAAAAGTGACGGTAGTGCCATGATTCAACTTGCTTTTCAATTGAAGGGTACCATTAAGAAGATCAATATATCTTTTTACGATATGTAAACCTAACCCTGTTCCCTGGATATTGGTGGCATTGGCACCCCGGAAAAAAGTAGAAAACAAGTGATGCTGATCTTCTTCTCCAATTCCAATACCCTGGTCGGCAATTGTAATGACAGCTTTCTTCTTGTCAACCTTTGTTTCAATTCTTATTTCAGTTGCCTCGCCGGAAAATTTAATAGCGTTTGTTATTAAATTAATTAAAATATTTTTAAGCATTTTTTTGTCTGAATATACTTTGGCGCTTCCTTCGTACTTCATCTCCAAAAGCTGATCTTTTTTTAATAGCCTGTTCAATTCATTTATCGTTTCGCTGGTTAAAGCTTTCAGATCAAATTCACTGCACTGTGATTCTTTTTTTCCTTCATCCAGTTTCCCGAGAGAAAGAAAATCTTCCAGGATATCGTTCAGTTGTTTTACTGAATTTTTTATTTTGTCGGTATGCCTGTTGCGTTTATCCTGTTGTTCGGTGGTTGTATATTTACTTAGCAACGATGCTGAGGATAAAACAGTGCTGAGGGGTGTTCTGAATTCGTGGGAAGCCATGGACACAAACCGGCTCTTAATCTCATTTAATTGTTTTTCTTTATCCAAAGCTTCGCTCAGTTCCCTCTGCGATTGTTCAAGCCTTTGTAATGCCTCCTTCAATATCATGGTTCTTTCTTCCACCTTTATTTCCAGTTCTGCATTCAGCTTTCTTATTTCTGCGCTCACTTGTTCCAATTGCTTTTGCTGTACTATCATGTCTTGTTCAATCTCTTTTCTCCTGGTTATATCTACTACAAATGCTATTACAAATAGATCATTTTCTTTGGTATAGTGGCTTAAACTGACTTCGACAGGAATTTTGCTGCCATCTTTTTTTCTACCATTAAGATCTCGTCCCTGTCCCATCACCCGGTTTGATGGTTTTTGATAAAATCCTTCCCTCAGTTTATGGTGAGGTGTTTTTAATTGATCGGGAATTAGTATTTCAATGGGTTGTCCTATAAGCTCGCTGCTATCATAATTAAATATCCTTTCGGTTGCAGGATTTACCAATAAAATATTCCCATGCGTGCCGGTAAGTATAATTCCTTCAGTCGCATTTTCAAAAAGTGAAGTCATGTGTGCCTGGTCGAGCATCAGAAGGTTTAGCTTAAGTAATAGAGTAAATATAGTTAAAGAATCAATCGGGGAAAAAAGGTTACCTATTCAATCTTTGCCATTTCAGGGGTTTATTATCAAACAATACGGCTTTGTAATTTGCCTGCCCGACAGTTTCGAATTATATAGGTATACAGATGATGACAAGTATCATCAGGATCATTTCATAAACTAAATTCTTATTTTTTATTCCCGTTTAGGGGGATCGTTGACCAATTCTCATGATAATTCTTTTTCGATTTGCAATGCTTTTGGAAACAGAATTTCCATTTCCAGGTAAATATGATGCAGGAGATCTGTATCAAGTTCCTTCAATTTTGAAAGAGCCACTTTATGAGTTATACAGGCATGAGGGGGAGGTGTGTAATTATTCGTCAGTTCACGAAAACGATGTAGATATTTTTCTTCAAAGTCATGCTCCTTATTTATCATTGATTCAATAGGTTTTCGTAAGGTTCGTACTAATAGTCCGGCGTATGGTTCACGTTTTTCATATGCGTGGAAAATCTGTTTTATATAGGGGAAGATATGTTTTTCCTCTTCTGCAAGATGGAGCATCAATTCTGCGTATAGATTATTGAAGGATTCCACCAATTCACCAAGCCATGGATATTTTGTATTATGGCCTTCATTAAATCGTTTCAAGGTTTCAGATATTTCCGGAAAATTGATTACAAGGTATGAATGATGAACATTGATGATATAGTCAACCAGGAAATCAAGCCTCCAATTATTAAAATTGATCGAACTGGATATTTGTATATCCCGTTTGGCATTGTAAAGCTCCTTTATTAGTGTGTCTATATCAATTTTATGCAGTTCACAAGCTTTATGTATAGCTATTTTACCTCCGCAGCAATAGCCGATATCATATTTTCGAAAAACATCCGCCGTACGGTAATCCTTCATTACAATGTCTGTTACAAGACTTTCTTCATTGATAGTATCAACTTTCAAAACCATATGATTTAGAATACAGGGCAATGTTAGGTCTTTGAGAAGGTCAATAACATGATTTCGATCAGGTGGTAAGATGATTTTTTGATGGAAGAATGGATATCCTTAAAAATGTCGTTTAGTTGTTGCTGTGTCCTTGTTTCACAATGAAATTGTCTTAGACTTAAAAACCTTTTTTATAAAAGAAGATACAGGTAAGAAAAATTAATAACAATTAGAAAGAGATTTCTTTCGCCCTGAGGAATATCATCTGTACTGCTGATGTACATCACTCTTTCAGTATGGCGCTCATTTTACATTTGCTCCATAAAGACTTCAAAATCTTTTATTAGTTAACCTCAATTCATATAAAATGCAACTTAAATCGCTTATTTCAACTGCTATTATTAGCACAACCATATTAATTTTTTCTGCCTGCAACAATGAAGAAAACCAGGCAGGAGAAATGGAACAAGACAAAGAAACGGCTACAGGTCAACACGAAACACATGGTACAGAGGTAAAACCCGGTGATGTAGAATTGACAACCCCGTTAAACCAGGAATGGGTGACCAACGGTAAAGGCATTTACGAATTGAAATGCCAGGCCTGCCATAAATTGACTGATGAACGATTAGTTGGCCCGGGATGGAAAGGAGTAACGCAGAATAGAGAACCACATTGGATCATGAATATGATCACCAATGTAGAAATGATGTTGGAAAAAGACCCTGAAGCACAAAAATTATTAGAGCAATGTTTGGTTCGTATGCCTAACCAGAATATTACTAAAGAGGACTCCCGTCAGATCCTGGAATTTATGCGATCCAATGATGGAGTTAATTAAAGGAGCTAAATAAAATAATAGCAACCATTCTTTTCTTTTAAAATAAATATGTAATATGAAATTCTATAACTTCAAAACATACATTGTTTTGATACTGACCCTCGCTTGCCTCTCATCTTTCCAAAGTTGTAAACCCAAAACAGCGCAATCTGCGGCAGTCGGTGATGCATCAAAATCTTATGTAGCCCCCGGCAAATATGATGAGTTCTATAACATTGTATCCGGTGGCTTTAATGGACAAGTAGCTGTTTATGGCATCCCTTCCGGGCGTTTGTTTCGCATTATACCCGTTTTTTCCCAATCTCCGGAAAGCGGTTATGGCTTTAGCGAAGAAACAAAGCCGATGCTCAACACATCCCATGGTTTTGTACCCTGGGACGATCAGCACCATATAGCTATTTCACAAACAAAGGGAGAGCATGATGGTCGCTGGGTATTTGCCAATGGAAATAATACACCACGAATTGCCCGGATAGATCTCACAACTTTCCGCACAGCAGAAATATTGGAAATACCCAACAGTGCAGGTAACCACGCATCGCCTTTCATTACAGAAAACTCTGAGTATGTAGTGGCGGCTACCCGTTTTAGTGTGCCACTTGATGATCAGAACGGAGATGTTCCTATCAATACTTACAAACAGAATTTCAAAGGATCAATAAGCTTTATATCCGTTAACCCAACTTCAGGTGAAATGAATATTGCTTTTCAGATCCGGACACCGGGAGTCAATTTTGACCTTTCCCGTGCCGGCAAGGGTAAATCACATGGCTGGTTCTTTTTCAGTTGCTATAATTCTGAAAAGGCGAATACCTTGTTAGAAGTGAACGCCTCCGCAAAGGACAAAGACTTTGTAATGGCAGTAAACTGGAAAAAAGCGGAAGAATATGTAAAAGCCGGCAAAGCAAAAAAACAAGCGGTAAAATATGCACATAATATATATGATGAAAATACACATACCGCTACTTCTACCATCAAAACGGAGATCATTATACTCGATCCTGCCGATTGCCCTGGTATGCTGTACGTGATTCCCTGCCCTAAATCACCGCACGGAACTGATGTGGATCCTACAGGTGAATATATTGCTGCATCCGGCAAGCTGGCAGCAAGCATTCCGGTTTTTTCTTTTACAAAAATTCAGAAAGCAATTGCTGATAAAGATTTTGATGGTGAGTATGACGGCATTCCTGTAATTAAATATGAAGCTGCTTTGCATGGTGAAGTACTTAAGCCCGGACTTGGACCATTGCATACAGAATTTGATGAAAAAGGAAATGGATATACTTCCATGTTTGTTTCTTCTGAAATAGTGAAATGGAGATTGAGCGATCTGAAGGTACTTGACCGTGTGCCCACCTATTATTCTATCGGGCATTTATCCATACCCGGCGGACCCACAGCGAAGCCTCATGGAAAATATATGATTGCCTATAATAAGATCACGAAAGATCGTTATCTCCCAACCGGACCTGAGTTAACACAAAGTGCCCAGCTATTTGATATCAGCGGAGATAAAATGAAATTGCTCCTTGACTTTCCTACAACTGGCGAACCGCATTATGCTGAAGCAATACCTGCCAGCATGTTGATGGGTAAGCAAAGAAAAATATATAAAATTGAAGAAAATACACATCCGTATGTTTCCAAAGGTGAAGGTCAGACTAAAGTAGAACGTAAAGGAAACCAGGTGCACGTTTGGATGACCGCCATCCGTTCTCACCTGACACCAGATAATATTGAAGGAGTGAGAGTGGGAGATGAAGTGTACTTCCACGTTACCAATCTTGAGCAGGATTGGGATGTACCGCACGGTTTTGCTATGAAAGGCGCTAATAATGCGGAGATATTGGTAATGCCCGGAGAAACACAAACGCTTAAATGGGTAGCAGACAGGGTAGGGATATTCCCCTTTTATTGTACTGACTTTTGTTCTGCCCTTCACCAGGAAATGTCGGGTTATTTAAGAGTGTCTCCTGTCGGATCTAATGTAGCATTACATTTTAGCACAGGTACTAATAAGCCGGCTGTAACTACTCCGGGTACAGCAACTTCGGATACCAGCAAAAAAGTAATTTAAAATGAGATATAAAATTTTCGAGCTATCATACCAACAGCGATGAAAATTTAATGTCAAATTACGTGAGATCAAATAAAAAATATACAAATAAAAAAAAGAGCAGCTAACTGCCATTGGCTGCCTGTTCTTATAATCATCAAACTATTGCGTATGAAAAAGTTAATAATTTTTGTTTTTGTGTTTTCATCTGTCATCATTTTATCATGTAATAACACAAATACCGAAACCGGACAAACAACTGAAGAACCAGAAATGAGTGCTGGTGGTGGACAAGCGTCAGTGCAGGATGACGTATCTGCAAAGGATGTTGTAAAAATAGCTGCAGGTTCCAAAGATCATACAACCCTGGTAGCCGCTATAAAACAAGCGGAATTGGTGAACTCCCTTTCCAATGCAGGACCGTTTACCGTTTTTGCACCAACAAACGCCGCTTTTGGCAAGCTACCTAAGGAGACTTTGGATAACCTGATGAAAGATGAGAACAAAGAAAACCTGCAGGACATTTTGCAATACCACGTATATGTGGGGACTTTAAAAACGGAAATGATGGAGGATGGGCAAACCTTAAACCAGGTTAACGGCGGCAATATTACGGTCGCTAAAAAAGATGGGAAGATAATTATCAATAATTCGGCAACGATTATGGCTTCTATACCTGCGTCAAACGGAATCATTCATGTAATAGACGGTGTATTGCTGCCGCCCTCAAAGTAAAAACCTGGAAGAGTTTAATGTGTAAATACACTTTCGGGATTTCAACGTTCCCGAAGTTTTTTTTTAAAGAATATAAGTTTTATGAAAAAGATGGGCACTGTATCCAGGATTATTATTGCTATCGGTTCGTTAGCTATGTGCATTATGTTCTTTGTGCCTGCCTGGGCTATTTACCTGGTAGCCCCACAATATCCCGAAGGTTTATCCATGCAAATCTGGTTATATAAAATTACCGGCCAGGTAGAAATTATCAATGGGCTGAATCATTATATTGGCATGAAGCATATAAAAGAAGATATGTTCCCGGAATTTACGTTTCTTGTTTATATTCTAGGATTCCTGGTTCTGTTTGGTTTGGCTGTTGCTATCTCCGGCAGTCGTAAATTACTTTTTACTTATCTTATTCTTTCTATTATTGGGGGTGTAGCGGCTTTGGTTGATTTTTACATGTGGGGCTACGATTATGGTCACAATCTCGATCCTTCTGCTGCCATACAAGTGGCGGGTTTGTCCTATCAGCCTCCATTGATCGGGCATAAAAAGTTACTAAATTTTGATGCCTATTCTTATCCCGATACCGGCGGCTGGGTTATCGTAGTTGTAACCGGTCTCTTTTTTATTATATGGTTTCTTGAATGGCGAAAACATAGAAAACAAAAACCAATGACGCAACATAAACCAATAGCTTCTGTTGCCATAGCAAGTATCGTTTCTCTTTTTATGGCAGGCTGTAATCCAACACCTGAGAAAATTGCTTTGGGAAAAGACAGCTGTGCGGAATGCAAAATGACAATTATGGATCCAAAGTTTGGCGCTGAGATCGTAACAAAAAAAAGCAAGGTATATAAGTTTGATGATGCACATTGTGTGGCTGTTTTTTTAGAACGCCGCGGTGTAGAACTAACAGACATTCATCAAACCTTATTTGTTGATTATAACAATAACAATGAATTTGTGAAAGTAAAGTCTGTTGAATTTGTGGTGAGCAGTCAGTTTAAAAGCCCGATGGGAGGCAATGCCGCGGCATTTAAAAACACAGCAGAAGCTCAAAAAAAATCCGCAGAAATTGAAGGAAGTAAAGTTACCAACTGGGCCACTCTTTATAATATCCTAATTAAGTGAGAAACCTGTTAACCATATTATTCCTGTTTACAATTGGCAATGCATTTGCCCATAGGATCGTAGTGGGAAAAAACAAAGTCATCCGTACTTTACGGCAGGGGATTAAAGAAGCAAAGGATGGCGATACTGTTTTGCTCAATATGGGTGTTTACAGGGAAGGCAATATAATAATTGATAAGGCTATATACCTGCTGGGTATTGATCAACCGGTACTGGATGGAGAAAACAAGAATGAAATTCTTACGCTTACAGGTAAAGATATTTTGATCAAAGGCATTTATTTCGCTAATGCAGGTTATTCATCCATGAACGATTATGCGGCCATTAAAATAATTGATGCAACCAATATTATTATTGAAAATAACATCATTAACAAAGCCTCTTTTGCTATTCATATAGCCAATACCACTCACTCCACCATCCGCAACAATGCTATTCAAGGCAACAATAGATCAGAACATTCATCCGGCAATGGCATTCATATTTGGAAATGTTCAAACATGGTGATTGAAAATAACTCAATACAAGGACACCGGGATGGTATCTACTTTGAATTTGTTACACAATCAACGATTAAAAAAAATGTAAGTGAAAAAAATATCCGTTATGGATTACACTTTATGTTCTCTCCCGGCAATTCTTACCTCAGCAATACTTTTCGCAATAATGGCGCTGGCGTTGCTGTGATGTACACCAAAAACGTAAGAATGGAAAATAATGTGTTTGAAAAAAACTGGGGAGCCAGCTCCTATGGCATTTTATTGAAGGACATTTCAGATAGTCACATTAAAAATAATAAATTCATTCAAAACACGGTGGCCATACACATGGAAGGGAGCAGCCGTATTGAAATTGAGAATAATATCTTTAAAGAAAATGGCTGGGCCCTGAAAGTACAGGCCAGTTGTGATGACAACACCTTTCACCATAACAATTTTTATGGCAATTCATTTGACATAGCCACCAACGGCTCGGCAACGCTAAATAAATTTTTCAATAACTATTGGGATAAATATGAGGGCTATGATATGAACAGGGATGGCATAGGAGATGTTCCTTATCACCCGGTAAGTATGTACGCCATGGTGGTAGAACAAAACCCCACAACGCTTATCCTGATGCGGAGTTTTATCGTATCGCTTTTGGATAAAGCAGAGAAAGCTATTCCGAGCCTTACTCCCGAAAACCTGGTAGATAATAAGCCCATGATAAGGGCAAACAAGTTATGATACGCATTGAAAACATAGAAAAACGGTTTAGAAAGTTACAGGCATTAGATAATATCAGTGCCCGGTTCAATAGTGGTCAGGTGGTGTCATTGATTGGTCCTAATGGTTCAGGTAAAACCACACTGATCAAGAGTATCCTGGGTATGGTAAAGGCTGACAGTGGTTGCATTTATGTAAATGGTAAACAAATAAACGGAGATCCTTCATACCGGAGCGGGATTGGTTACATGCCACAGATTGGCCGTTATCCTGACAATATGAAAGTGGGGCAGTTGTTCCGGATGATGAAAAATATAAGAAAAGTTCCGGAAGCGGAATTGGATACTGATCTGCTGATAAAATTCAACCTGGTTTCTATTTTCGAAAAGCCGATGCGTACACTCAGCGGTGGTACCCGCCAGAAAGTAAGCGCTGCTTTTGCTTTCTATTTCAATCCTGGTATTTTGATACTTGATGAGCCGACGGCCGGTCTTGATCCGCTTTCATCAGAGATCCTGAAAGAAAAGATAATGCAGGAAAAGAAAAAGAATAAACTTATTCTTATTACTTCCCATATCCTCAGCGACCTGGATGAACTGACTACCCATGTAATGTACCTGCAGGAAGGAAAAATGATTTTTTTGAAAGATATAGAAAGCCTGCGGCAGGAAACTGGTGAAGATAAACTAGGAAAAGCCATTGCCGGCATTATGCGTGACGGGAAAAGAGAAACGCTATGGATTGATGAAGTACTGGCTTTAAAAGAAACAGAAAGAGCTGAATAAAATCATATCAAATGTATCCAGCACGAATGACCCATGGGGCATTCCAAATTTTCGCGGAGGCTGGCCTCAAAAACATTACAACGGTCAGACTCTTCGTCCCCTCCAGTGGAGGGGTGGCCGAATATGTGAATAGAATAATTTCGAAAGGGGTGGGTCTTGGTATGTGAGAATTAAGAATGACCTATGACACAAAGAATAATAGAAGAAAAAAGTTTAGTGATCATTGTGCCTTCGTGGGAAAAATAATTAAAAAAAGATTATGCTGAAATTATCCCGTTATGTATTGTACGATATACTGCGCAGCAAGGTTGTTATTGCCTACACCTTGTTCCTGTTTGTTGTTTCTTTCAGTCTTTTTCAGCTGGAAGAAAATCACAGTAAGGCGATACTTAGTTTGCTGACTATAGTATTGATCGTTGTTCCCCTGATCAGCATGATATTTTCCACTATCCATTATTATAATTCCTATGAATTTATAGAGCTGATGCTGTCGCAACCGCTAAGTCGTACAAGGATATTGCTGAGCGAATATGTAGGTGTTGCTTTATCGTTGTTAAGTGCTTTTTTCATTGGGGTTGGCATTCCCGTCTTACTATTTGCCTTTAATGCAACCGGCCTTGCCCTGTTGTTTACCGGCTGCGCCCTGACGCTTGTTTTCACTTCAATTGCTTTTTTAGCATCGGTGAAAGCAAGAGATAAGGCCAGGGGTATTGGCACCGCCTTACTTCTCTGGTTTTATTTTGCATTGATATACGACGGGATTGTTTTGATGATTTTATTCAGTTTCAGCGATTACCCGATGGAAAAATTTACTCTCTTTCTCTCAGCTCTTAACCCCATTGATCTTAGCCGCATCTTCATCATGCTGAAAATGGATGTGAGTGCCCTGATGGGATATACCGGCGCTTTATATAAAGATTTTTTTGGTAGCGGAACAGGCGTTCTCTTCACATTTGGTATTTTGATCTTATGGATCGTACTGCCGCTAGGGTGGGCATTAAGGCTTTTTAAAAGTAAAGATTTGTAAATTAATTTCATAGAATAAACCTGGTGTATTATAAGCTATATAGGTGTTAATAACACGCGGAGGTAAGAAATAAAGAAAAAGCACCAACCGTGAAAAGTAACTGAACAATTATAGCAATAAAAAAAATACAAATTGCAACTTCTCCAATATAATGACGGTGCTGAATATAATGAATGCTTATGCATTTTTTAGCCTGATAAACCTCATTCTGATTACTGACAATCCTCATATTCCGGCAGACCATAAGGAATGAACTTTGGCACTCAAAAGGAATTGTATGTATAACAGATTACGACATCAAAAATTTGATGATGATTCTCCTAAAAAGCCTGCGATTGTAATTCATCTCAGACCTGGTGCCAGGGAAAGCTTTAAACCAGGAAAGGAAGGTCTAAAGGTAAAGGCAGAAAAAGAGGTACCGAAATTCTACCCCAGGCCTATTTTTAAACCTAAGAAACACGATTTTTATTAGGAATTGTTTTCAGGACTTTTTAATGAGAATTATCACAATCCTGCCTGATAGTAATCACCAGTTTTGGTTATTGATTCCAGTATATTCGGATCAACAAAAAAATTTTAAAATATGTTAGGACAATTGAATATTGATAAAATGAAAAGTATTCTTTCCAGCCAGGCTGTTGGCCGGCTGGCTTGCACAGATGGTCAACAACCTTATATCGTACCTGTAACTTATACATACGATGGTAAATATATTTATGGTCAAACGAATGAAGGCACAAAATTGAAAATCCTTCGCATGAATCCAAAAGTATGTTTTGAAGTGGATATGATGACAAATATGCGGAACTGGCAGAGTGTAATTGTATATGGAGAGTTTGAAGAATTAAGAGATGAAGAATCAGTTAAGGCAAGAGAAATACTTTTTGGCCGGGTATATTCCCTGGATACGAGTAGTACCGTACATGCACATGAACATGAGGTGGTGGGAGAATTAGATGACAGCACCCGGATAAAATATGTGATGTACAGAATAAAAATTCAAAAAATGACGGGTCGGTTTGAAAAACAATAACATTTAATTTGAGTAATCACATAAGGATAGCAGAAAGGGGAAAATGTTTGCAGCAATTAGAATGAGATGTTCTTTTGAAAATCAGAACTTAATTATTCAATTTATTCTTTTTGCGGTCTTTTATGTTTAACCAAATACTTAATACAGCACTCAATAAAAAAATAATCAGGGTTAAATTTTCAACAAGACGAGGGTTAAAGTTTATTCCTGTTAAGTGGAAGATGAGAAAATGAATATAGGATCTGGACTGATCGTCAAACCCCATGTCCTCTCTGATATTCCAATGCCAGTCAGTGCAAAGGCAATATCCCCAGCCATACCATATTCCCAATATAAACCACGAGAAAGCTGTAAGAGCTATTGTTATTAAATGCAGCCTTCTTGTTCTAGGAAAAATCCAGCCAACTACATTAAAAAGGGTAAATGCAGTATGAAAAACAAAGAAAAAAATATTTAACGCTTCGTTCCACACCATATAAATATTAAAAAATAAATCACAAGAATTCAAACCTTTCTATAAAGATCATGGGATGATCTTGTTTACCGATAACGAGAGTCTCCAATTCTGTTATCAGGGCGATCTGCCCATTAATAATTTTCTTTTTTGCTTCTTCTGGTTCAAACCAGGCAGCTTTATCTATCTCTGGAAAAGATTTTTTTATTCCTGATTTGGGTGGCCATTCTAATTCAAAATGGTTACTCTTAATAATGGCAGCATCAATATCTTTCTGCAATGCCCATGCATATACCCATTTACCACTTTTTTGTTTCACAGGAGTCAGTTCAATAAAATCACCAGCTACTTTTATTCCAGTTTCTTCTTCTACTTCCCTGATAGCGGCGTCTAACGGATCTTCACCTGGTACCATTTCTCCCTTGGGAATAGACCAGGCGCCTTCATCTTTTTTTGCCCAGAAAGGTCCTCCGGGATGTACCAATAATACTTCCAATTTATTATTCTGTTTACGGTATAAAAGAAGGCCTGCGCTTTTTATTGCCATTTCAAGGTGTTTAAATTGACGTAATGCACAACTAAAATATTAGCTGGTTTTTTTTAATGCAGGTCGTGGAAGTAAACCAGGCAAATTTATTCCCGCCTGGCATTGTTTATAAACAGACCCTTAACATATCTTTCATTTTCAGTCGCCTCAAAGAATTCATCCAGGTATTTGATCATTTCTTTTTTGTTCTGAGCTGAAAGGGGTTCAAAGTTTTGGATGAGAGCATTCATCTCCTTTCTTTTATTCCGGAAAATATCCAGTGCAGATTGCAACTCTTCCATAGTTCTTGGAAAACCCAGGTAGAATCTTTGTCTAACCGAGGTGATGGGAAGGCTTTCAGGAGGAATGGCGTATCGGGCATTCACCAGGCCGGAATAATCCAGGTCGTAGGGAACTACAAAGGGTGCTGATAAGCTATCTTTTTTATTCCGGATCAATTTTACATTATGATAGATAGGAATGGCCCAGTCTGAATTGCCAATCATATATTCGAATAAGGATACCAGAGTGGCTTGTTTTCGGTTGGTGGATTCAGTATGAGGTCTTACCGGTTCTACCTCAATGCATTTATTTCTCTTTGCCATGTCATCTACATCTTCTATGAAAAAAGCATAAAATGATTGAGGTTTCATTTTATCGTTACTGTCCTGGTATTTCATACTTACAAGCCGAACACGAAAACTTTTTTCTGTAAGCAGGTTAAAAATTTTATAAGCCAGGAATTCTTTTAATATTAATTGCTCGTCATATTCACCATTGCCACAGGGCCAGACTAATTTTAACTGGCCTAAATTTTTCAATGCACCCGATCGGGAGGTCTTGAAATTGACCATCAAAGGTGGCATATGACACTCTTCTCTCCTGTAAATGCCCCCGGGCCCTGATTTCAACTTCCTCTGTCACTTTAATGTTGCCGGGAAAAACACAGGTGATGGCGGCAGGTTGATAATTTTGGTCGAAATCTTTCTTTAGTTTTTCCCTGATTAATTTTTTATAATCAGCTACCAGTGTCATTTCAATTACCCCGGAACCAGTGAAAAATTCTTTTTTGGAAATTAGCGCCTTTTGTGCCGATGAAAATTCAATCCTGATAAAGAAAAGAGAGATGATTAACCCAATAATTTTCGTATGCAAACTTAATCTGTATGATAATTGCCGATTCATAAAAATCTATTAAGAAGAATTAATTCAGCGATTTTATTTCAGGCTATTTGCTGATTTCGGTTGAAGAAAAATTAATTTAAACAAAGGTAACCGGACATAGGATAAAAGCCATTAATAATTATGATGGCTTTGAAATAGCCCGTATTAAAAACAACGTTACTTTATCGGGTTTTCTCAATGTCTGTTTCGTTGTTGCTACTGGTATTTTAATGAGCAGGTTTTTTGATCATGCCAGGTTGTAAGAAATCTCTGGTGCCTCCTGAAGTTTAAATTATTTTCCGGTTGACATAAGATTTTCACAAAATCAATGATGAATGTGAACGGTTGTTCTTATATGATTTCTAATGAAGTTTAGATGTTTTGCTAATGACAGATATAAAATATTTCATCATTTTATATCACTCTCATTCCTTTTATCATGCTCTCTAAAATAATAATAATAATGGAGTTGTTCCGGAAATAAATATAAGAAACTTCTCAGAAGGTCAAAAAAGATTGGGTCCGGGCATTTAAAAATATAGAAGATAACAGAAATTTATTAACAACAACAATTCTAATCGTGGCACCATCATTGTCCCTCATTGTCCTGTTTTACTCGTTTTTGATGTAATGCAAATCCAATAAAAAATTGAAATATGAAAAGAGAACTTCAAAATGAGATCTATCCCTCCATATACCCGGGCAATTATGTGCCTTTATTAAAAAAGGAAGAAGTTGAAAAAGAGTTGAGGCAACCCCATGAAGGCAAAATGCTTTTTCCTCCTGTAAATGTTACCGAGCTAATGGATGTATATAAAGTAGAAATGGCGATTCCCGGAGTGAGAAGGGAAGATTTCCTCGTGCAATCGGATGCTAATATTTTATCAATACAGGTATTGCATAAGGAAAATTCATCTGGAGAAAACGAAAGTTTTCAAATTCACGAGTTCAATTATGAATGTTTCGACCGGCATATTGTTTTACCTCTTAATGCGGATACTGAATTCACCTGTGCTGAATACAAGGCCGGTATTTTAAGATTGCATATGCCGAAGACGAATTCAACAGGTAATAATCGTCATACAAAAATTGTGGTTTATTAATTGAATAGCATTCTGATTTTTTATTTATGAGGAGTTGAAAATATTTCCCGTTGAATCACCGGTTCACATCTTTTTCTTTCTCCAGTAAATTTATCATTTCCCTGGTTCTCATTTCCGCTGTAACATCCGGTGCTTGATTTAAGCCGCTTTCATAAAGCGTATGGCTTTGGGAAAATCTCCTGTTGCTGAATATCCTCTGCCCATTCCTATATTGGTTGTGTAAACATCAGGGTACCTTTTAAAATTCATTGTAAAGATCTTCATGGCTTCTTCCGGCTGTTTCTGGCTTAACAATATCCTGCCATATTGGTGTATCTCATTCATCGATCCGGGAGGGATGGCTTCCTGCATTATTTTACTTGCTTCCTCATTCCTGTTCATTTTTCTCAGTAAGGCTGCTTTTGTAGATAATGTTCTGAAGTTTTTTTCTCCCATTACACGGAAGTAGGTAGCCCTGTCTATCCAGGGTAACGCCAACTCTAGTTCTGTATTATTCTTAATACAATAATTAACGGCGCTTATAAAATCGTAGTAAGGCCTTGTAGTTCGCAATTCACTTTGGAATGAGGCTATTTGTAATTTTTCAATATCTGCTTCCACTTTAAATGGGATTTTGCGTCTTTCACATGATAGAGAAATAACAGCGGAATTTTTTGTCTCCTCAGTAAATTCATACTTTAGCTACTCAACGAATTGATCCGATACCAGGTTTTTTTCTGTTACCCTTAATGCATCTTCGGTAGAGTCATAAAAAAACTTCCCCAAGAGTTATTTATTTTTGAAAAGATCAGTGTGCTTTCCTTTTCACCAAGACTGATAAAAAAGCCATAAGTGACGGCCGCCAGGTCTTTCCCTTCAATCCTGACAGGATGGGAAAAAGAGAAAGTAATGTTTTCATTGGCACCGGCTCTCCATGGTGCAGCTGTGCTGGTACCATGTCCCAGGTCAACAAATCCGTAATGTGCAACTGGGGTATTCCATAACTTTCCCTCTCTCTGCCTTTAACGCCGGGGCGGCTGTAAGCAATTCCAATTTTTACAATTCCAATCTGTTCTCATATGGTTGCCTTTTAATTATCGCCATCATGTTCCAGGGTTAAGGGTAGTATCTGTCCAAATGTATTTTAAACCAAAATTGTAAATAGGTAAGTGAAAAGTATTAACTGTTTCATTGTCTTGAATATTAATTAAAATAAAGAGTGCTTGTCGGAATAATTTACCCGGGCCAGGGCGGATCAGCTTAGTTCTCTTACCGTTCAACAATTTTCATTCAGGAATTGGAATTTTTGAAAATTTTTAGATATTCATATATACCGGGATATACTCTGCTTACCTTTTGATTTATTTTCTTTTAACAAGCTTAATTTTCGGGAAATAATCCATGTAATGAATTCTAAATGGAAAATTATTGGAGATAAATGAGAAGGGTGGTGCCACTTATCATTTTAATAGTTTATGACAAGTAAAAATTGATTTTTAAAAAAAGAAGCACACTAACTTTACTTATTAGCGTGAAAATTCCTTTTGAAATATTATTAGTTACCTGTAGTGCCGGCGTCTTTTAAAGTGCTTTTTTCGGGGTATATCTTTTTGCAATTAATAAAGGGAATAGGGCGGCTAACTGCATATTGGGTTTTTTAGAGTTGGCTTTTTCCTTTCGTATGGCGAGATCAGTTAGTTAATATTTTGCAGAAGGCCATTCCATTCCCCTTTTTGAAAATGCCGGGTATTCTGTTTGGCACAAACGACAGTGTTTTTTAATACGATAACAAAACAATCATGAGTCATGTATTAAAAATAAGCAGGCGCTCAATGCTGCAACTGGCTGCTATGGCATCCTTAGGTAGTATTGTTAAATCAAATGAAATGATGAAGGATAATTTTAATATAGAATGGGATTTTACCAGAGAAATGGCAAAGCGGGCTATTCCTTCAAGTGGTGAAAAAATTCCGGTCATCGGCCTCGGTACCTGGCAAACTTTTGATGCTGGCAATTCTGAAGAAAAGAGAAACGTTCTTGGGGAAGTTTTAAAAACGTTGGTGGCTAGCGGGGCCTCGGTTATTGATTCTTCGCCTATGTACGGAACTTCAGAATCGGTAGTGGGAGATTTATCTGAGAAATTAAAAATCCGCGATAAACTTTTTTTAGCCACCAAAGTTTGGACAAGCGGAAAAGAGAATGGAATTAGACAGATGAATGAATCATTCCACAAAATGAAAACCAAAAAAATGGACCTGATGCAGGTGCATAACCTTTTGGATGTAGCTGTTCATTTAAAATCATTGCGGAGCTGGAAGGAGGAGGGTAGGATCAGGTATTTTGGTTTTACGCATTATAACAGGAGTGCTTATCCTGAAATGATACGACTGATAAAGAATGAGCAGCCTGATTTTGTTCAATTTAATTATAATATCTCATCCCGTGATGCGGAAAGGGAATTATTACCACTTGCAAAAGATAAGGGTGTTGCTGTAATTATAAACCGGCCATTTGAGGAAGGCGCCCTGTTTCAAGCGGTAAAAGGAAAGTCATTACCTGTATGGGCAAATGATTATAATATCGATAGCTGGGGTAAATTTTTTCTGAAATTTATTATTAGTCATCCTGCAGTTACTTGTACTATCCCCGGAACAGGCAACGTAAAACACATGGTAGATAATCAGGGAGCCGGATTTGGTAAATTGCCGGACTCGTCGGGAAGAAAAAAAATGATTGATTATTTCAATTCAATTTAATTGTTCGAAAAATGAGCTGAAGCCGAGCGGGGAGTGCCCTGTAATTCAAAAGTTTCTGTTATGTTTAATCTATGCCAGTTTATCCTGTTCAGTTATTTGTTGAAGTATAAGTAAAGCATTAGAACCAGGTACAAAAGAATAATTATAAATGTATCGAAGCTCAAGAGCCCAATTGCTTTTTGTTAAGTATAAAGAGAAGGCATGATCCTGCAAATGCTGTCATAATTATATTGGTATCGAAAAACTAAGGCCTGCAACACAAGTGAACTCAAATAAGGAAAGACCTTTTATTACCGGTATGTGCAATGATTCTAAGGAAATTTAATTATTTGAAATTTTAATCAATGTGTAATTGATTTTTGAAAAGCTCCGCCAATTCATCCAAAATTTTCTTTTCTTCTCTATTCCTACCCCTGTAAGCAGACGCAATAGCCTTGCTTGTCAGCACAATATTATTTACGAGTTCCTTACTGAATTTTGATTTGTTGATCCGGTAAAATTTTGCGAATGATTCAAATCCGCTTTCAGAGAATCCCTCAGTTTCTTCAAAATCAAAGGAAAAATTTACGAGGAAGGCCAGGTCAGTTCCATACTTATCTGTTGAGTTCTCAAAAGGCTTCCAATAGTTTTGAATGAATTGCTGAAGTGATTTCCTTTCAGAAGGGTTTATTTTACCATCCGATGCCGCAATAAAATAAAATAGTTTACCCAGTTCCGGGTATAATTCTTCGTAAAACATACAATTGTATTTACTGTTGTTTAAAGTTTATTATTTCTTCTCCCGATAGTATTTTTTTACCCAGGCGAAAATTTGATTCTCGGTCATGCTATCGGTAGTTTCAACTCCTTTTATTTTTGGGTAACCGGGGCCACTTTGCCTTATTGCTTTTTCCAGTTCTCTTTTCATACCTGCAGGCCCGAACAGAACAATTTCTTCTGTTTGTTTTATTTCATTGGTCACCTTTTTGAGATAGGCACGGATTTCCATTTCCCTCCGGTTTTTCTTTTTCTTTTCAAAATTTAAAAATTGACCGGCAAATCTTGTATACCACTTTTTCTCTCCTGGTATTCTTATTCGTCCTTCAATTAAAGAATGAATTATTTTGACATGGGGATTGTGCTCTTCATTAAATACTATCACAGCTTTTTTCCCGTCTATCCAGATGCCTGTTTGATTTGTAATGGCGGTAATCATTATTTTTTAATTTTTGTTTTGATCGTTTGATGTGGTTGTGATCAGGGATCAGTAGATAACTTTATGTGTTAATTTCTTTATTTTCATTTTACCCCAGGGAGTGGGTACATACTCCTTGTTTACCTCTTTTAAACTGCACACCAATTCGTTTTCTGATCTTTTATTTTGTGCCCAGCAATCCAGATTATAAAGGGTAGTGCCGGCAATATTTTCTAAAGCTTCATTAGTGGCAAAGGCCTGATGGGGAGTGATCAGAACATTAGGAAACGACATTAATTTATTAAGCATTTGATCTTCAATTTTATTCTTAGAATGATCGAAAAAGAAGATTCCTTTTTCTCTTTCAAATACATCCATACCCAAATACCCTATTTTTCCGGATTCCAGGGCTTCTATAATATGTGCTGTGTTCATAATGGCTCCCCTGGCCGTATTGATCAGCATCACACCATGCTTCATAACCTCAATCACTTTTTTATTGATTAAATATTTGGTCCCGGAATTAAGCGGTGCACTCAAAAGTATAATGTCGGATAACTGGCACAATTCGTTTAAGTCTGTATATTTCAGTTTATAATTTTGTTCAAGCTTTTCATTTTTTTGAACATCATAACCCAATAGCCGGCAGCCAAATCCATGAAAAATTTTAGTCATTATGCTTCCAATTCTCCCGGTTCCGATTATTCCTACTGTTTTATGATATAAATCAAATCCAACCAGGTTGTCCAGGGTAAAATTGTAATGTTGAACCTGCTGATGGGCCAGGGTTATTTTTCTGTTTAAAGCCAGCACCAATGCTACAGCATGTTCAGCTATGGCATAAGGAGAATATTCGGGTACATGGGCAATTCTGATCCCAAGCTCATTTGCTTTCTGGATGTCTATATTATCATAGCCGGCCGCCCGGGTAGCAATAAATTTTATGCCGGTATTGTGTAATTTTTCAATTACCCGGGTGGATGCATCATCACCGGTAAAAATTACTACTGCTTCATGGCCCAACGACAATCCGGCCGTATCGGGAGATAAAGCTTCGCTGGTAAAGGTTAATTCATGCTTCTTTTTGTTTGCCTCATTTAAATGATGGCGTTCAAATTCTTTTGTACTATAAATGATAATTTTCATGAGTTTGACTTTGGGTTGTTAAATGAAATTTCTTTTCAGCCCGGGCAATATTTTCAATTCCTTTTACCAGGGCATCCTGTGTAAATGAAATGGAGTCAATTCCCTGCCTTACCAAAAATTGAGAGAATTCAGGAAAATCACCTGGCGCCTGGCCGCACATTCCTATTTTGATACCTGCTTTCTTTGCCGAGTTAATAACCTGGGTGATCATAGATTTTACCGCCTCAGTTTTTTCGTCAAATAAATGACTGACTATTTCTGAATCTTTGTCCAACCCAAAGGATAGTTGCGTCAGATTATTGGTTCCTATGGAAAAGCCGTCAAAAAGGGCCGCAAATTGATCAGCAAGAATAACATTGGAAGAAATTTCAATCATCATATAAATTTCGAGTTTGTTTTGCCCCCTCTTCAGCCCCAATATTTCCATAGTTTGTAAAACTTTTTTTGCCTCTTTTATGGTCTGGCAAAATGGGATCATCACTTTCACATTAGTAAATCCCATATCATTACGAACTTTCAGTACGGCATCACATTCTAATCCAAATCGTGGCAAGTAGCAATTATCATAATACCGGGATGCGTCCCGGAAACCGATCAGAGGATTTTCTTCAACCGGTTCAAAAAATTGACCTCCTATCAGCGATGCATATTCATTTGTCTTGAAATCACTCATTCTCACTATTACTTCACCGGGATAAAATGCAGCGGCAACCTTTGCAATTGCTTCGGAAAGTTGATCTACAAAATAGGTGCTTTTGTTTTTGTAGCCGGCTGTCATTTGCTCTATGGTGTTTTTTACCCGGATATCCGGAATGTTGTCAAACCTGACAAGCGCCATGGGGTGGATAAAAAGACTGTTGGCAAGAATACATTCCATTCTCAGTAATCCTACCCCCTTTGCAGGGAAAAAGGAACATTCAAATGCCTGGTCGGGGTCTGCCAGAATGAGCAATGCCGTTGTGTCAATGGCCGGCACCCGGGACAAATCTGTTGTGGATACTTCATAATTAACTTTTCCCTCCAGCACTAAACCTTCTTCTCCTTCCGTATTAGCAACCGTTATTAAGTCTCCATCTTTTATTACCTGTGTGGCGTTACAGGTTCCAACAATAGCCGCTATTCCCAATTCCCTCGCAACAATGGCTGCATGACTGGTTCGCCCTCCTTTATTTGTAATAATGCTGGCTACCTTACGTAACAGCGAGTTCCAGTCCGGATTCGTAATATCGGCAACCAGGATGTCACCTTTTTGCAATTTTTGCGCATCATGAAGTGAATGAATGATACAGGCGCGGCCACTGATAATTTTTTTTCCAACTGCTTTTCCCTTACAAATAATTTTGCCTTTCTCTTTTAATTTATATGTATTTATTGTGCCATGTTGTTTTTGGGAATGAACAGTTTCCGGTCTCGCCTGAACGATATATATTTTATTGGTTAATCCATCTTTTGCCCATTCAATATTCATAGCTGACCGATAATGATTTTCGATTGCCAGACTCCATCCGGCCAATTGAGATACCTCGCGGTCGGATAGTATCCAGCTGGTGCGTTTATGAGTAGGTGTTTCCACATTTTTAACCGGCAGTCCATTGATCCTGTTTTCGTCATAAACCAGGGTATGATCTTTTGTTCCTTTTTTTCGGCTAACGATGGCGTTTTTCCCCAGAAGCAGCGTGGGTTTGAATACCCAATATTCATCCGGGTTAACAGCACCCTGAACAACATTGTCTCCCAGGCCCCAGGATCCGGTTATATATATTGCATTTTTAAACCCGCTTTCGGGATCAAGAGTAAAAATTACGCCGGCACACCCCTCATCTGCCCGCACCATGAATTGTATGCCTACAGATAATCCTACCCACATGTGGTCAAACCCGTTATCAATACGGTAAGCTATTGCCCGGTCATTAAATAGGGAAACGTAACATTTATGAACTGCATTCAATAAATTTTCCTCTCCATAAATATTCAGAAACGAATCATGCTGGCCGGCAAAACTGGCTGTGGGTAAATCTTCTGCAGTTGCACTGCTTCGAACGGCTACGGATACATTCTTATTTTCCCCTGATAATTTCCGGTATGCCACTTTAATTTCATTCTTCAATTTATCCGGCAAATCAGCATTGGACAAAAGGTTTCGGCAGAGCAACCCAATCCTCGGCAGATTTGATAGGGAAGAACAATCAATGGTATGCAACAATGCTTTCAAATTTTCTATTAAGTTATTATGGGCAAGAAATTGCCAATATCCTTCAACTGTTATGGCAAAGCCATCCGGCACATTAATGCCCATGGGCTGTAGTTTATTTATCATTTCACCCAGCGATGCATTTTTGCCGCCAACCTCTGGCAGGTCTTTTAGAGTGATTTCACTAAATGGAATTATAAAACTATTCATAGTTTAAATTTTATTGTAGTGACCATTTTAGTTTCTTATTCTTCCTCGGGTACTATCAAAAAAGGTTTTTGGGTTATATAAGCCATATTTTTTGTAAAGCTTTTTAGTAAATGCTTTTCATAATAGCTTTTCTTCTTTCTTACCATAACAAGCATGTCATGCGGAAACTCTTTATCCAGGTTTTCAATAGCCTGAAAAACAGAAGTTGTCTTAACCACATGAAATTCCAGTTTGGATTCAGGATATTCCTTCCTGATCTGGTATGCATATGTTTCAAAATCATTTACCAGCCTTTCTTTCTCTGACTCTTCTTCGTAAACACTAAAAACATGTAACACCGCGATACGGGTATTATATAATTTAGACAAACGGGTTAAAACGGATAAGGCTTTCCTGTCTGAAGGACTATAATCCGTTGCAAAGACTATATGTTCCGGTTCTTTCCATTCGTATTTTTCAGGTATCATAATTACAGGTATGCCGGCATTTTCAGCAATATTGGCAGCAACCGAACCAATAATGCTTTTTTTGAAGTTGCTGGCTCCCTTTGTTCCCATTACAATGAGGTCAATATGTTCATGTTCGGAAAATCCAAGGATATTGTCTACCAGTGGTGTGCGTCCCAGAACAGTGGAAATTGGAATTAGAGCATTGCCTGCTGTTACTTTTTTTTTCAGCCTTTGCAGACGCTTGAGCAGGTTGGTTTCCATTTGGTCGTTAGCGTGTATTCTCGTTTTTTCAACACCGATATATCTGCTTTTTACAGGGGTATATACATGATATAGAATTACAGTGCCCTTATTCCTTTCTGCAATGTCAATAGCAAACCGAAAGGCTTTTTCGGCCGTTGGTGAAAAATCTGTAGGAACTAATATTCTATTCATAAAAGATTATTTTAGTTGGTTACTGAGGAAATTGTTATGATTCTGTTTCAATACCCGGCAGAACTAATAATGGTATTTTTGTGTGATAGCTCATTTTTTTTGTAAGGCTTGGATGAAAAAATTTCTCCCATAACCCTCCTTTTGAATAAGTAACCATCGCCAGCACGTCAATTTCCTTTTTGTTCAAATGGTCATTAAGTGTTTTTTCAAATTCATTTCCATAAAGATGTTCTGCTGTCAGGGTGTCTTCTAAATACTGAGTTTTCAAAAGTTTTTCATAACGCGGAGTTTTTCGTGTATGCTCCAAAAGAGTGGCGGCGTCATCCTTATCCTCGTTTGAAAAAACAGCTATATGAACCTGCGCCATGTATAAATCGGCTAACTCAAAGACGAAATCCAGGATAGCCGGTTCTTTTTCAAAATGATTTGTTGCAATCAGGATTTTTTGTGGCTTTTTCCATTCATAAAAAAAAGGAATAACCATAACAGGGATTTTTGTATTGCCAATAACAGCGGCGGTATTACTGCCCCAAATCTTTTTTTTGATCCCGCTTGCTCCCAAAGTCCCCATTACAACGAGGTCAATTTCTTTATCATCTATTGCCTGGAGAATAGATTCTTTAAGCGGTCCCTTAAGAAGATAAATACCAACCGTGATGCCTTCCGTTTCTTCAATGCTTTTTTTGATCATTCTTAGTTTGTCCCTTTGTTCATTAATGAGAAATTGGTCAAACTCCTTATTAACTCCCATATAATCTGTGTAAGCAGATCCCCCAGATTCCAATGCATGAAACAAGATGACCTCCCCATTGATATGTTTAGCTGATTGAACAGCAAAATCAACTGCATGGTTGGCGCAGGTTGAAAAGTCGGTAGGTACAAGTATTTTTTTCATGAGATTTATTTTTATTGTTATGGAATAATAGATTTTCTGTTACTGGTATTGATTCTTCATCAATTGCTTCAACCTTCGGGTTTTAAACGGGTTTTTAAAGGTTAGAATATAAACAAATCAGCTTTATTTATTGTGGGCAATAAACAGCGGAGTGTCGAGTTCCTTAATAAGTATATCTGCCATACTGGTTTTAAACCATCGGCTCATTTCGCTCCGCCTGTATGCCCCTAATACTACCAGTTCATTTTCTTTATGGTTTCGCAAATAGCCACTTATTTGTTCTTCAGCATTTCCTTTCTTTATGTTGAAACTGGCTTTAGGAAAATGGCTTTTAATAAATTCTCTCATTAATTTATTTTCGGGCAATTGGAGAGTATCCTTAAATTTATTCTTTACTGAAAAAACTTCTACCGGAAATTGCAGGTGCGGCCCAAACAAATAACTAAACATTTTAATTGCGTATAATGAGGAAGGGCCTCCATCATAAAGCAAAACGATTTTGTCGATCATTTTAAAACGATCAGGAACTACCAGTACGGGGCATTGTATATCTCCCAGGATATCTTTCATAAAACGGGTAGGGAGTTTCTCTTTATACCTTGAAAAGGTTTCACGTTCGTTGATTATAATAAGATCAGCAAACATGCTTTCATGTTTTAACTCCTGTAGCGCAACACGGTTGTCTCTGTGAATGGAATAAGCAATTTTGTTTTTTTCACAGGTTTTTTGAAACAGCACTGCTGCTTCATCTCTTCTTTTTTTATCTTTTTCGTCTAATATTTTTATCGATGAATTGTAATCTCCATATGTTTTGATAACCGTGGTTACATTGTAGCTACGATAGAAAAATTCATCAAGAAAAACCCCCACCAGCTTTGCACCCGTAGCCCGGGTGAGGTGGATTGCATAATCCAATGTGCTTTTTGACATTCTGAATCCATCAAATACCGCTAAAAAGGTTTTCATAATCGTAAAAGTTTAGTATGTGTTTATAGCCCACACATCACCAGTTATATGATTGATACCGTATTGGTTTAAAAACCAGGCCGGTTGAGTCCCGTACCGGTAATACTGTATTTTTTATTTGTTTTGTTTTTAGTAATAATCGATTTCAGCAGATAAGGCCTTACAAAGTCCCTTCTGGAAATGCTGTAAGAACAATCAATAATCAAATGAACATTATTAAATCTTTAATGCTGTTATTGATATAGAGTCCGGATAAATTAAAATTGATTTCGGTAACAGGTTCAATATAGTTAATGCTATTACTTTATCGTATGATGTTCATTATGGCCATATATGATGTTTGTCAATAAAACATCTCTCAATAGTAATATGCTGGTAATAGGTGATTTAGGGCAATAACTTCATATAAATGATTTTGGGTCTGGCGATTAATCTTTCCCGCCAGGCTTTTCGATAATGAAATACAGTTACGTATTCATTCAAGAGAAGGGGTGGGCAAACAGTAATAATCATTTTAAATGATGGAGCTTATATGCAGGATTGATTCTGTCTTCTATGAAAAAGATAACCGTTAAATAAAGCAGAGGCCTGAAAAATAAAAAATTTGCCCCCCAGGGTTGAAGCAGGGCAATAGTTTGTAAAACACGGTACAACGGTTTTTAAAGGAATTTACTTTAATAGATTATAGGTTACAAAAATGTTTAAGTATACCAGTAACCAATTTCATTTGTTATACTAAATGAACAAAAAACTACAAATGTTATAAGGTTTTCCAGAGCCTGATATTATTGAATAAAGTGCCTGGGATATTATGATATTTTCAGGGAAGCTGCTGAAACTTTTGTATTCATAATCAGAGTATCTCCGAAAAAACTTACTTTACCAGTAGTTATATTATGTTTACCTCCTACAATACCTATTTTACCTGATTCTATCAGATCTTTTAATATCGGGCTGCGTTCCCTGATGGCGGTAACTGTACGTTTCACATTGATGGTAGCTACATTTTCAACAAATTCTTCGTTCTCAGAATGTCGGTTTTTGGATATGGTAGTTTTTTCATCATAAACGGCAGGTTGAATTTTACTCAATAGGGCTGTGAGATTTCCCATTTCTACGTGGCCGCATGCGCCTTTTACAGCACCGCATTTAGTATGACCTAACACCACGATTATTTTGGCACCTGCTATTTTGCAACCAAATTCCATGCTGCCCAATATGTCTTCATTAATGATATTGCCGGCAATCCGAACGCTGAATATATCACCCAGGCCCTGGTCAAATATTAATTCCGCCGATGTACGTGAATCGATACAACTTAAAATGACGGCAAAGGGATGCTGTCCGTCAGATGTTTCATTGGCTTGTTGCAAATGATTACGGTTCACCTTGAGATTGTTGATAAACCGTTTGTTGCCTTCTGTTAATAAATCGAGTGCCATTTCGGGAGTTATAGCGTCCTGCATTTCTTTGGTTTGTGTTTTCATTGTTATTATTTTTTTGATTAAATAAAGTGTGCTTCTATAAAATTAATTTTCAGTACATGAATATTCTTGATCCTGGCATTGATCTCATAACTCTTTATTAATTCAAGAATATCATAAGAAATAGATTTTGATTTTGAGCAGTCAATAACCATTTTGGAATTTGGAGAAATCTTATCCAAATCTTTTATTAAACTGGCTTTATTAAAAAACGCACTTAAGTTGAATTGTGACAATATAGTACATTTATTATTAATAATAGTATAACTATTATAGATAATTGTAAAACCATTTAATATACCTTTGTACCTCATACCCCAGAATTTTTAATGATATGGATATACAACTACAGATCCGGATGAATGAAAAGTTATACCTGCGTAACCCGGAGCAATCAGCATTGGGAAAAAAAATTATTCTTCACGCCATATTATTGATCCACAAAAATGGATTTGAATCCTTTACTTTTAAAAAGCTTGCAGAGGAGATCGGGTCTACCGAAGCAGGTGTTTACCGGTATTTTGAAAATAAACATCGATTATTAATCTATATTACTGCCTGGTATTGGAACTGGCTTGAATTCAGAGTCGCCCTTTATGCCAACCCCATCAAAGACCCAAAGGAAAAATTGAAAAAAGTAATCCAATTACTGGCCACAGCAGTGAGTGATGATGTACGAACCAGTTATGTGAATGAAAGCATCTTGCATCAAATTATAATAGCGGAAGGGTCTAAAACCTATTTAACCAAACACGTAACAGAAGACAATAAGGATCAGTTTTTTAAACCATATAAGGATCTTTGCGCCAAAATAGGAACTATTATTCTGGCCTGTAACCCCAAATATAAATATCCAAAATCATTGGCAAGTACTATAATTGAAATGGCTCATTTCCAGAATTTCTTTATGCATCATCTTCCTGCCCTAACCGATTTTGGTTCCCGAAAAGATGAATCAATGATCGTTGCGTTCCTGGAAGACCTGGTTTTTACCAGCCTCAGTAAAAAATAAATTTCTTGAGATTGGGGGTGATATTAAACAGGAAGAGAAAATGATTTTTCCATTGAGTATTTAACCGAAAAATTTTATTGATACACGGGATCAGTTAATCATTCATTCATGCATCAAAGCTATTGCCGGCTAAAAGGCAATCTTCATTGGGTATATACAATAAACGCAGGTTGTTATTTATTTAAGAGTTTTTTATTTATTCACTATCATTTTTTCCGGGTTGTATAAAAGATACTGATCTTGATTTAATGGGCCATACGACAAATAAATTTCGCCTGTATCCGGGTGCTCCCTAATAATTAACTGCTTATCTTTAATTAAAAGCCTGCATAGTATAATGATTCATTTTAATACTGTAATTAATCGAACGCTTATTCTTTGTGCACTATCATTTTTTTATAGTGTTTCCATACTTGCCCAAGCCGGCAGTAGCTGGCAAAAACTTTTTAATGGTAAGAACCTGGCAGGCTGGAAGCAACTGAATGGTAAAGCAAAATTCGAAGCAAAGAATGGCCAGATCACAGGCACTACTGTTCTTAATCAACCTAATTCATTTCTTGTTACGGAAGAAGAGTACGGTAATTTTATTCTTGAACTGGAATTATGGGTTGATACATCCATGAATTCAGGAATACAGATAAGGAGCTTAAGTAATCCTGAATATATGGAAGGTCGTGTGCATGGTTACCAGATAGAAGTGGATCCGTCTAAGAGAGCCTGGAGCGGAGGAATATACGATGAAGCAAGAAGGGGGTGGCTATATCCTTTAGAGCTCAATACCCCTGCAAAAAAAGCTTTTAAAAATAACCAATGGAATAAATATCGTATTGAATGTATAGGGCATACTATTCGTACCTGGGTAAATGGCGTGGCTGCAGCACACCTGGTGGATGCAGAAACCTCCAAAGGATTTATTGCTTTACAGGTGCATAGTATAAGCCAGCAACGACAAGCCGGAAAGCATATCCGTTGGAGAAATATCAGGATACAAACAGAAGACCTGATGGCAACTGCTTATGATAAGATTTTTGTTGTGAACACATTGCCCAATCATCTATCATCGCAGGAGGCAAAGAACGGCTATTCGTTATTGTGGGATGGCAAAACAACTAATGGCTGGCGGGGTGCATATAAAGAAAAGTTTCCTGAGCAGGGATGGGCCATCAGCAACGGAGAACTGGTTGTTCAAAAATCCTCTGGCGCCGAATCTAACAACGGCGGTGATATTGTTACCGAAAAAAAATACAGCGCTTTCGAATTAAAGTTTGATTTTAAGTTAACGGAAGGCGCTAATAGCGGTGTTAAATACTTTGTTACGGAATCTGAAAATAATAAAGGATCAGCAATCGGTCTTGAATACCAGGTATTGGATGATGAGAGGCACCCGGATGCCAAAATGGGAAGCAACGGTAACAGGACACTTGCATCGCTGTATGATCTTATTGCGGCAGATAAAAATACTGCGGCAAGAAAAAAAATAGGAGAGTGGAACCAGGGCATTATCCGTGTATTTCCCGATAACAGGGTTGAGCATTGGTTAAATGGTTATAAAGTGGTGGAATATAAACGCGGCTCATCTGCTTACCGTACATTAGTAGCAAAAAGTAAATACAAGGATTGGACAGATTTCGGTATGGCAAAGCAGGGAAGCATTTTGTTACAGGATCATGGCGATAAGGTATCTTTCCGAAACATTAAAATCAGAAAGCTTTAATGCTTACTGTTTGTCTGCTAGTATAGATATTACCAGGAAGATTTGTAAATTAATTTTATAAAGGAAATTAAATAATCAGTTATGTCAGTATCACGGAGAAAATTTCTTGAACAATCTGCCAAAGCCTCTGCAATGCTTTATGGAGCATCATTGGGTTTGAGTGCTAAGAGTTATGCCAATATTATCGGGGCCAATGACAGGGTGAGAGTAGGTGTAACCGGTTTTTCTGATCGCTTCCGCCAATCCCTCTTGCCCTCATTTCTTAATCATCATAAAGAAATGAATTTTGATATAGTAGCAGTCAGTGATATATGGAAATTGCGAAGGGAAGAAGGACAGAGTTTTCTAAAAAATCAAATGGGTCACGATATTCAGGCCTGTGTAAATAATGATGAACTCTATCGCATAAAAGACCTGGACGCTGTTATTATCAGCACTGCCGATTTTCAACATGCACTTCATGCTACTGAAGCTGTGAATGCAGGTAAGGATGTGTATGTAGAAAAACCATTTGCCGAAACCATGGAAGATAACCGTACTGCACTTAAAGCTATAAAAGCTTCAAACCGGGTGGTGCAGGTGGGTTCTCAAAGAAGAAGCGGTGGAAATTATACTGCAGCAGCTGAATATATTCAATCAGGTAAATTCGGACCCATAACAATGGTAGAACTTACCTGGAATGTAAATCAGCCTGGTCGATGGAGAAGACCCGAGCTTGTGGCAAAGTGCAGGAAGGAAGATACAGACTGGAAGCGGTTTTTAATGAACCGTCCGTTTGAGGAATGGGATCCCCGCAAATATCTTGAGTTCCGGTTATTCTGGCCTTATTCCTCTGGCATGCCGGGCCAATGGATGAGCCACCAGATTGATACTGTTCACTGGTTTAGTAAATTACAACATCCGCGGAGTGTTGTTGCCAACGGCGGTGTTTATATGTGGAAAGATGGCAGAAGAAATTGGGATACTACAACAGCTGTTTTTGAGTACGGGCCGCAAAACGATTCTTCAACAGGCTTTCAGGTTACCTTTAGTTCCCGTATGCATAATGGTGATGAAAGGCCTGCTGAGATATATTATTCCAATGGCGGCGAACTGAATCTTATCACCAATAAAGTTTCTCCGGCCGGTGGTTTGCAACAAAATTTTGCATCCGCTATGAATATGAAAGCAAATCTTTTGCCCGAAATGTTGCTGGCAGATGCCTCCGAAAAAGTGATTGCATCTGCAAATACCGGCGGTGACAAATTAACCAGCAGCCATATGCGAAATTTTATGGATTGCGTACGCAGCCGAAAACCTACTAATGCACCTGTAGAAGCGGGCTATAGCCATTCCATTGCAACCATCATGACGAACGCTGCTATAAGAACCGGAACTAAAGTGACATTTGATGAAGCAACACAGGAAGTAATGGCGGATGGCAAAGTATTCAAGTATTAATTGCTGATTATGCATAAATACATTCCCGTCTTTTCATTGATAATTTTATGTGCTTCGGCCTTTTCACAGCAACCTGCAGGTTTTGAAATCAGAGAAAATTCCAAAATGAAACAGGTGGATGTTTATTTCAATAATAAATTATTAACCGCTTATTGTTATTATGATTCCAGCCGAAAGCCAATTCTTTTTCCTGTGAATACTCCTGATGGAATTACTGTCACCAGGGGATTTCCTTTTCAACCGGTAGCAGGTGAAAGAACAGATCATCCCCATCATGCAGGAATCTGGTTAAATTACGAATCCGTAAATGGATTGGATTTCTGGAATAATTCAACCGCAATATCACCGGAAAAAAGATATCAGTACGGCTCTATCATACACCAGGATATTGTCAGTAAGAAAGCAAAAGGTAACCAGGCTTCTCTAACAACTACAGCCAGGTGGATACGGCCGGATAAGGTGACATTGCTGAATGAAAAAACTACGTTTCTTTTCCATATAGAGGGGAATACATTTATCATTGACAGGGTATCTACTTTAACGGCTGCAGACACAACTGTTTTATTTAAAGATGTGAAAGATGGTATGCTGGCCATACGTGTGGCAAGAGAATTGGAATTGCCTTCCAAAGAATCATCCAGCTATATTGATGATAAGGGAAACATTACTGAAGTGCCGGGCTCCGGAAATAATGTAACCGGCATGTATTATAGCAGCAGTGGATTGAAAGGCGATTCAGTTTGGGGCAATAAAGGAAAATGGGTGATGCTAACGGGGAAAAAAGAAAATAAAAAAATTACAATAGCCATAATAGATCATCCTTCAAACATTGGGTATCCGGCTTACTGGCATGCAAGAGGCTATGGTTTGTTTGCTGTTAATCCACTGGGCAGAAAAATATTCAGTAAAGGCGTTGAGGAACTAAATTATTCATTGAGCCCCGGTCAATCTCTTATTTTCCGCTACAGGATAATCGTGCATTCGGGATCATATTTAACCACGGGACAAATGGATAAACTTAGCTATGATTTTGATCAACTAAAAGATGAATAGGATTAATGGGGGGGATAATATTTTCTTCAAGCAATAAGAAGCCATAATTATTTTCCATCCGAGGTATAATATTAAGATTTTTCCACCTGTCAATGAGTGAACAAATGGAAACAAAATTAATTTTCCGAATTCAGGCTGATGATGAATTCAGTGCCTTTCCCGAACTGGCTTTCCACTCTTATATCTCCTTTGTGCGACTGAATGATAGAATAAGATGCCGGCAATCCCAGCCCGGTGCCATTTTTTTTCATAGTAAAAAAAGGCTCAAAAAGTTTATGCATATATTCAGTAGGAATGCCCTTGCCATTGTCCCTGATGGAAACTATATAATTATTGGGTGACCTGGTTAAGGAAACGGATAATTCTCCTTTGCCTGTTTCCATAGCCTCTATAGCATTGATGAGAATATTTGTAAAAGCAATAACCAATTTGGATTTGTTGGCTGATATTTCAAAGGGAAATTCCGGATAATTTTTTCGAACAATCACTTTTTGCAGATTTATCCTGTCTTGTGTCAGGGTAATACTTTCATCCAGTATTTCCTGTAACGGTATGTTTTTGAAAGGGCAAATCCAAAGGTTTGCTCAGGTTAAGCAATTCTGTGATGATGTGATTTATGCGGATACCATTGCGTTGCATGATAGCCACGAGGTTCTTCTGACTTTCAATACTTTCATCATAGGGCAATGTGAAATGATCAACAGAAAGAAGAATATTGTTTAATGGATTTCTTATCTCATGGGCCAGGGTCCGCATCAATCTTTCGTTGGCGGCCAGTTTCTGTGCCTGCAGATTGGCCAATTCCACTTTTTTAATATTAGTAATATCATGTAATATTCCATGTGTTAAATGTTCACCTTTATCCTCAATAAAGGATAGTGAAAGAAGACAGGATCTTACTTCGCCGTTGCTATTTTCTATCTCCACCGCGAGGTCATTGATATTATCTTTGTTTGATAAAAGTTGACTAAGAATTTTTTTTTGCGGATTGTCCCTGATGAAATCCAGCAGAGGGTGGTTAACCATTTGTTTTACGTCAGATAAAAAAAGCAAAGAAGCCGCATAATTAATTTCTGTCAAAACAAGATTGCTATCCGTTATAAACACAGCATCTTTAGAATTCTCAAACAAACTCCGGTATTTATTTTCCCTGGCTTTTAGTTCCTTCAGATCATCTGCCCGGTTAAGAGAATACCGGATACATCGTTCCAGTTTTTCTGTTGTTAGTTCAGATTTGATCAGGTAGTCCGTTGCTCCGCTCTGCATGGCTTTCACATCAATATCCACATTGCCTTTGCCTGTCAGCAGTACTACCGGGTCATAAAAATCATTTTGGTTTACTTCTTTCAGTAATTCCAGGCCTGTCCTGCTACCCAGGCGGTAGTCAATAAAATATATCTGGTATTCTCTTGCATTAATTTTTTGGATAGCCTGCTGGTAATTATTGCACCAGTCAATAATAAAATGAGTACCGGGAATACCTTTTATATAGTCGGCAATTATAAAAAAATCATCTTCATCATCATCTATGATAACAATTCTGACATCTTGAGCATTCAGCATTTTTATTATTGGCTTTGGGGTAAAATTAAGGTAAATGTTGCTCCGGATTTTTCCATTCCCTCTGCATATATGATGCCACCATGGTTTTCAGTAATTTTCCTGCAAATGGCCAGTCCCATTCCTGATCCCGGGTATTCTGATTTTCCGTGAAGGCGTACAAAAGGCTTGAAAATGTTATCTGCATATTCCTGGTTGAACCCAATGCCGTTATCGGAAATAGAAATTTTAAACCAGGTATTTTTATCCGAAAGCCCCATGCTTTGTTTTTCTTCAGCAGAAAGCGATATGCCGGAAATTTTGATGATCAGGGGTAAGTCCTTTTTGCTGTAACGAACAGCATTCTGCACCAGGTTTTGTAATAATTGCCTGTATTGAATCCTGTCTCCCTCTAATACGGGTAATCCGGATAAGTTGAAAGAGATATCCCGATCTGATTCCTGGAGCTCAAATTCTTTAGCAATTTCTGCAGCGATCATATTCATATCACAATTATCTTTTTTTCCGATACCTGGTTTTAAGCCGGATAACCGGGTAAGACTGTCTATCAATGATCGCATATCCGCCAGGCTCGTTTGAATACGGGAAAAATAGTCCTGCATATTACTCCCCGGCTCCGTCTTATTCTTATGGGTGAGTCTTTCTATTAAAAGGGATATCTTTCTTAATGGTGCATCCAGGTCATGTGCTGCAATATCTATAAATTCGGCATAATCTTTTTGGTTATTGCCGGAAGATTTCCCCGGCAATTTTTGATTATTAATTATTTGGTTTTTATTTACTGTAAATAATACGAGAGTTGAATTTTCATAAAAAGGCAGGTGGATGCCAACCGCATTAAAATTGAAATGAATTATTTTTCCATTAGAAAGGGTCGTATTATAACTGAAGCTCCTGGTTTCATTTTCTTTTAGCTGAAGGCATTGAGACCATTCATTAGCCAGGTTTTGTACTTCTTTTTGTTCTGTATTTAGAAAGGGGAAACTATTATTAAACTGTATTGTGATTTCAAAAAAATCCTTCATGGGCATAGTGCTGATCAATACTTCCTTTCCCTTTTTGTTATATAAAAAAAACAATTGGGATCCGGCAATTTTGTTTTCCGGTGTAATTAGTTCATCCTGGGTCATCCCGTGATAATTATGTTTAAATTGAAATTATGCTAAAGTTAAAAGTTTTAATGATTGATGATGAAATAGATTACTGCCGGTTACTGGAAACTTTTTTCAGAAAAAAAAATTATGAAGTGCAACTTGCGTTTAATCTTAGCGATGGATTGCAATTGATCGGGGAAACCAAACCCGATATTTTATTATTGGATAATAATTTGCCGGATGGAAAAGGTTGGACACATGTGGAATCAATCGTAGAAAAAAATCCACAGTTAAAGATTTTTTTGGTCAGCGCTTATCATCAAAAAGGGGATTTTTTTTATGATTCACCTAATGTAACCGTTTGGGAAAAGCCTTTGTCAATGAGTTTGCTTAATGATTATTTCTAAACAGGATGTTAAATGCCATGGTTACTTTTATTGCAAAAAGTGAGGAGTCTGCGGGCAATATCCTCAAGTTCTTTTATGTTGGAGGGCTTGATCAGGTAATCAACAGCACCGGACTCCAGGCATATTTTCCTGTAGATTTCTGAGCCGGAAGTACTCCATACTATTTTGGGTATAGAATCATAGCGATTATTTTGTTTCAAAATTTTTAATATTTCTGCGCCATTTAATTCTGGCATGTTATAATCAAGTACAATGAGGCGGGGGAGTTGCCCATCTGCTGTTTGTTCAAGCTTAGCTATCAATTTTCTTCCGTTGCTTATAAAAAGTAAAGAAACGGAAGGATCCAGCGAAGAAAATATTTCTTTTAAAAAATCTTCTTCATCTAAATCATCTTCGCCAAACATTATAACTCTTTCAGAAAGTTCAGGTCCGTTTGCTTCTTGGTTAGACTGGTTTAGTGGCACAATTTTTCGTATGTATTCAGGTTTAATGAAGTTAGTGCATTATTGAATTTGCCCTTGTTTCCTCCCGGATATTTTTGACTTCTTTTTAAAATATTTACTAATTATTGGGTTCTAAAAAGATACAAATAGCTTATTTAACATAGATTAAAGTCCAATGAAAAAAAAATCCAACACCTTATCCTCCACCTTAAAACCAGCAATTCCCACCAAAAATTCTCTTTCTAAACTAAGTACCGTAAAAAAAAACGGAAAACATAATGGTTCCTCCAACGGATCAACCAATGGAAAAGCGCCTTCATCAAAGAATCGTCATTCCTTAACAGATAATCAGGGCCCGGAAGATTTTTTAGATAACAGGGAATTACTTAAAGTTCTTTCAGAAGTACGTCATGGCAATTTTAGTGTGCGCATGCCCATTGACAGAATAGGAATAAATGGAAAGATATGTGATACATTAAATGAAATAATTGCGCTGAATGAAACACTTGTGGAAGAATTGAGCCAGGCCAGGAATACCATAGGAAAACAAGGTCATCTCAATCACCGCGTTGCTTTGCCCGGGTATGCTAAAGGCTCCTGGGCCTCCAGTGTTGATTCAATAAATAGTCTGATCTCAGACCTGGTACACCCTACAATTGAAATAGCCCATGTCATAAGCTCGGTAGCAAAGGGAAATCTTTCACAGGAAATGCCATTGAAAATTGGGGACCATGTATTACAGGGTGAGTTTGCAAAAATTGCTGCCGAAGTAAATGATATGGTGAAACAATTGAATTTGTTTTCCAGGGAAGTTACCCGTGTGGCCAGGGAAGTAGGTAGTGAAGGGAAACTGGGCGGGCAGGCCAAAGTAAAAGGAGTAGCCGGTGTTTGGAAAGATCTGACCGACTCGGTAAATCAAATGGCGGGAAACCTGACTGCGCAGGTACGTAACATTGCGGAAGTAACTACTGCTGTAGCAAAAGGGGACCTGAGAAAAAAAATTACGGTTGATGTACAGGGTGAAATTCTTGAATTGAAGAACACCATTAATACGATGGTGGATCAGTTGAACTCTTTCTCATCAGAAGTGACACGTGTAGCCCGGGAAGTAGGTACTGATGGAAAATTGGGAGGGCAAGCCGAAGTACAAGGAGTTGCCGGTACCTGGAAAGACCTGACCGATTCTGTAAACCAGATGGCTTCTAACCTGACGGGCCAGGTAAGAAATATTGCGGAAGTAACCACGGCGGTTGCAAGAGGTGACCTGTCAAGAAAAATTACTGTAGATGTAAAAGGTGAAATCCTGGAATTAAAAAATACCATCAACACGATGGTGGATCAGTTGAATTCTTTTTCCGCTGAAGTAACCCGCGTAGCAAGAGAAGTAGGTAGTGAAGGGAAACTAGGCGGACAGGCTACCGTAAAAGGTATTGGCGGTGTTTGGAAAGATTTGACCGACTCAGTAAACCAGATGGGATCGAACCTGACTGCACAGGTGAGAAATATTGCCGAAGTAACAACAGCTGTAGCCAAAGGTGACTTGTCAAGAAAAATTACAGTGGATGTAAAAGGTGAAATCCTGGAATTAAAAAATACCATCAACACGATGGTGGATCAGTTGAATTCTTTTGCTTCTGAAGTAACCCGTGTGGCTCTTGAAGTTGGTACCGAAGGAAAACTTGGGCGGACAGGCAAAAGTTCAGGATGTAGGTGGTACCTGGAAGGACCTTACCGAGTCAGTGAATCAAATGGCTTCAAACCTGACAGCCCAGGTGCGTAACATTGCTGATGTAACAACGGCCGTTGCTACAGGTGACCTTTCCAAAAAAATTACCGTAAACGTAGCAGGTGAAATCCTGGAATTGAAAAATACGATCAACACCATGGTTGACCAGCTTAACTCTTTTGCTTCAGAAGTAACAAGGGTGGCATTGGAGGTAGGAACAGAAGGTAAGTTAGGCGGACAGGCAAAAGTGCAGGGTGTTGGTGGTACCTGGAAGGATTTGACAGACTCAGTAAACCAGATGGGTTCAAACCTGACTGCACAGGTAAGAAACATAGCCGAAGTAACAACGGCTGTTGCAAAAGGTGATTTATCCAGAAAAATTACCGTGGATGTAAAAGGTGAAATTCTTGAATTGAAAAATACCATCAATACGATGGTGGATCAGTTGAATTCTTTTGGATCCGAGGTATTCCGTGTGGCCCGTGAAGTTGGTAGTGAAGGTATGCTGGGTGGCCAGGCAGATGTACCCGGTGTGGAAGGACTTTGGAAAGACCTGACGGACTCCGTAAATAAAATGGCTTCCAATCTTACTTCACAGGTAAGAAATATTGCTGAAGTAACAACGGCTGTTGCTAATGGTGACCTGTCAAGAAAAATAGAAGTAGATGTAAAAGGTGAAATACTTGAACTGAAAAATACCATCAATACCATGGTGGAGCAACTTCGGGGTTTTGCCTCCGAGGTAACACGTGTGGCAAGAGAGGTGGGTACAGATGGCAAACTGGGAGGGCAGGCAAACGTTCCCGGAGTGGGTGGTACCTGGAAAGATTTAACGGACTCAGTAAATCAAATGGCCTCTAACCTTACGGGCCAGGTACGTAACATAGCTGAGGTGGCCATTGCTGTAGCCAATGGTGATATGTCAAGAAAAATTACTGTTGACGTTCGGGGTGAAATTTTGCAATTGAAGGAAACGCTGAATACGATGGTGGATCAGCTGCGGGCCTTTGCATCAGAAGTAACCCGTGTGGCAAGGGAAGTAGGTACGGATGGTAAATTGGGAGGCCAGGCTTTTGTACCTGGTGTAGCTGGTACCTGGAAAGACCTGACAGACTCGGTAAATCAAATGACAGGTAACCTTACAGCGCAGGTGCGGAATATAGCTGAGGTAACTAAGGCAGTGGCATCAGGCGATTTGAATAAAAAAGTAACCATTGATGTAAAGGGTGAAATATTTGACCTGAAAAATATCATCAATACGATGGTGGATCAGTTAAATTCATTTGCATTTGAAGTAACAAGGGTAGCAAGAGAAGTAGGTACGGAAGGTAAGTTGGGCGGACAGGCAGAGGTACAAGGCGTAGGCGGAACCTGGAAAGACTTAACAGACTCAGTAAACATGATGGCCTCTAATCTTACTAACCAGGTGAGGGGTATTGCAAAAGTTGTAACTGCAGTGGCTACCGGAAATTTAAAGCAAAAACTATCCATCGTATCCCGGGGTGAAGTAGCGCAGTTGATCGATACTATTAATGAAATGATTGATACCCTTGCCGTGTTTGCAGACCAGGTTACCAACGTGGCCCGGGAGGTGGGTGTAGAAGGAAGATTAGGTGGCCAGGCATCGGTACCCGGCGCTTCTGGTATTTGGAAAAACCTGACCGAAAATGTAAACCAGCTGGCTCAGAATCTTACTACCCAGGTTAGGGCAATTTCAGAAGTGGCATCAGCCGTTACCAAAGGTGACCTTACACAGATGATCAGTGTAGAAGCCAAAGGCGAAGTTGAAGAATTGAAAGATACCATCAACCAGATGATTGGCAATCTTAAACAAACAACTTTACGAAACCAGGAACAGGATTGGTTAAAATCAAATCTTGCCAAATTCACACAGATGTTACAGGGGCAAAAAGATTTGAATACAGTAACCCGCCGCATTCTTTCTGAATTAGCCCAGGTAGTAAATGCGCAAAAAGGAATGTTTTACATCCTGGAACCGGATGAAAATTTTAAGAATCCAAAATTGAAATTGTTTGCAGCCTATGCATTCGGAGATGAAATAAAAACTTCAAAGGAATTTGGTTTAGGTGAAGGATTGGTGGGCCAGTGTGCCCTGGAAAAAGAACGTATTCTTCTTACCAATGTACCTAAGAATTATATGAAGATAGGTTCAGGTCTGGGTAAATCTGCTCCTGTTAACCTGGTGGTACTTCCTGTTCTGTTTGAAAAAGAGATCAAAGCAGTGATAGAACTAGCTTCCTTTGAGCCTTTCACGCAAACACACCTGGATGTACTAAATCAATTAACAGAAAATATCGGGATCGTTTTAAATACTATCGAAGCAAACACCCGCACAGAAGGGTTACTGGTACAATCTCAGTCACTAACTGAAGAATTGAGAAGAACCAATGATGAGTTGCAGGACAAAGCTCATTTGCTGGTAAAACAAAAAGAAGAAGTAGAAGATAAAAACAAGGAAGTAGAAGAGGCCAGGTTATCACTAGAAGAAAAAGCGGAGCAGTTACAACTTACTTCAAAATATAAATCCGAGTTCCTGGCTAATATGTCGCATGAGTTACGGACACCCCTGAATTCATTATTGATCCTTGCCCAGCAGCTGTACGAAAACCATGATGGCAATCTCAATGACAAACAAATCAGTTATGCTAAAACCATCCATAGTTGCGGTGATGATCTCATTCAGCTGATCAACGATATACTGGATCTTTCAAAAATTGAGTCTGGTTATATTTCCACTGATTTCATTAATCTTTCTTTCCGTTCTATTACCACTTTTGTGGAAACAACGTTTAAGCATATATCTGAAAGTAAAAATTTGCGTTTTAAAATTGAGCTGGATAATAATTTACCTGAAAGCCTGGAGACGGATGCGCAACGGCTGAACCAGATTCTGAAGAATCTTTTGTCCAATGCATTTAAGTTTACGGAAAAAGGTGAGGTTAAATTCAGGATATATGAGGCAAATAAAAACTGGCGCCAAAGTAATCCAAGTCTTGATCATGCAAAAAGAGTTGTGGCCTTTGAAATCAACGATACCGGGATAGGTATTTCAAGGGAAAAACAAGGGATCATCTTTGAAGCTTTTCAGCAGGCGGAGGGATCTACCAGCCGCAAATATGGTGGCACTGGTTTAGGACTTTCCATCAGCCGGGGTTTGGCCGATTTGTTAGGTGGCAGTATTGAACTGCAGAGTGAAGCAAGCCAGGGCAGCGTTTTTACATTGTTTCTTCCAATAAAATACGACCCGGCCATGGTCAAAAAGGAAAAGCAGAGTAATCTAAAAGTTAGTGAATATAAACTGGCAGAAGGTGAGGAAACAAATATCTCATTACAATCAGTTCCTACTATAAAAGTAAATGAGACAAAAGATCTGAATGCGTTAAATGAGATTATAAATGAAATGGGTGACGACAGGAATAACATCACCACCGGGGATAAAGTAGTCCTTGTAATTGAAGATGATATCCGCTTTGCCAAAATAATGATTGAAAAGGCACATGAATTGGATTTGCGTGTTGTAGTAGCATCCCATTTTGGAAATGTATTCGATCTTGTCAATAAATTTAATCCCATAGCGGTGACGCTTGATGTTAAACTGCCTGATGCAAGTGGCTGGCGAATACTTGACTTGTTTAAGAACGACATTAATTTCAGGCACATTCCTGTTCACCTTATATCCGGAGAAGAGAACCACTTGCTGGCTATGCACCGTGGTGCCAGGAGTTTTCACCTGAAGCCGTTGATGATGGATGCATTAAACGCATTGTTCAATGATATTGTAAAATATGGTGAAGTCAAACTGAAAAGATTATTGATAGTCGAGGACAATGAGTTGGAATCATCTCTGGTGGCTAAGATGCTGGACAATGGTGATAAGATAGGAATTGAGATCGTAAATACCGGCCAGGGGGCATTGGAACTGATCAGTGATAAGGAATATGATTGTGTGATTGTTGACTATATGTTGCCGGATATCGGGGGACTTGACCTGGTATCGCAAATATGCAGCATCCGTAAAACGCCGATGATGCCGATACTGGTCTATTCAGCAAAGGATTTTTCGCCCATAGAAAAAACGCAATTAAAACAATATGCCAACCGGATACTGTTAAAGGATGTTACCTCTCTTGATCTTTTACTGGAAGAAACCGTGATGCTGCTTCACCTGGATCACAAAGATCTTTTGCCTGAAAAAAGAAAACTGATCGAAAACCTGCGAACCAAAAACGATGTACTCACCAATAAAAAGATCCTGGTAGTCGATGATGATGTTCGTAATTTATTTGCGCTGACCACCGCATTTGAGCGATATAATGTGGAAACCATAACTGCAGAAAGCGGTCAGGAAGCCATGAACATTTTGGAAGATCACCAGGATATTGATATTGTTTTAATGGATATAATGATGCCGGAAATGGACGGCTACGAAACCACACAAAAAATACGCAGAGAGCACAAGAATACAGGTTTACCGATAATTGCAGTAACTGCAAAAGCAATGAAGGGAGACCGTGAAAAATGTATCGAAGCGGGTGCATCAGATTATATAACAAAGCCTGTAAAAATTGACCAGTTACTGTCTCTTATGAGAGTTTGGTTGTATAAATAAGAAACAGATGGATACTAACAATATATCATATTCTTTGAAAAAATCCGATATCAAGATCCTTGTTGTAGACGACAGGGAGGATAACCTATTTTCAATAGAAGCAATATTTGAAAAAGATAATTATACAATTGTAAAAGCCAATTCTGGTCGTGCGGCTTTAAAAATACTATTGAATCAACAGGATTTTTCCCTTATCCTGATGGATGTACAAATGCCAGACCTCAATGGATTCGAAACGGCCGCTATCATTTATGAGAGAGATAAACTAAAAAACATCCCGATCATTTTTATTACAGCCCACAACTATGATGAGGATATAATTTTTAAAGGATACAGAACAGGTGGCGTAGATTATATTTATAAGCCTATAAATCCCGACCTGTTGCGGGTCAAAGTAGGCGTGTTTGTAGAACTCTATAGCAAAAATCACCAGCTTATTCAGCATGAAAAAAAATTAATTGCAACAAATCTTTCGTTACAAAAGGAGGTTGAAGATCGAAAAGCGTCTGAGGAAAAAGTAAAGCTGCTTAATTTACAACTGACCGAAAACGTTTCTCATTTAAAAACAGTAAATGAAGAATTAGATCAGTTTGCCTATGTAGCCTCTCACGATTTGCAGGAACCTTTACGAAAAATCCAGGTTTTTAGTGATAAGATACTGTCGAAAAATAATCATGATGAAGAAACTGCAAGATATTTTAAGAAGATCATCGGTTCATCCAGGAGAATGCAATCATTGATCAATGACCTGCTTAGTTTTTCCCGTCATTCCATGAGCTCATCAGACTTCAGGAAAACAGATCTTTCAGGAGTTATGAACGAAGTGAAGAATGAACTGGATTTCCAGATTGAAAAAAATAAAGCCGTAATACATGTTAATGACTTGCCTGTTATCTGGGGTATCCCCAGCCTGGTAAAACAATTATTCAGTAACCTCCTCAGTAATGCTTTAAAATTCAGAAATTCAAATACATCCCCTGTTGTGAATATCACAGCGGAAATAATGGGCCCGGAGGGGTTAAATGGGGCTTCTGGCAAAGGGGTTTTGAAGAGGAAATATTGTGTAATAAGAGTAGCTGATAATGGAATCGGTTTCGAGGAACAATATGCAAATGAAATATTCCGCGTATTTAAGCGGTTACATAGTTATCATGAATATGAAGGCTCGGGAGTGGGTTTATCTATTTGTAAAAAGATTATTGAAAAGCATAATGGATTTATTAATGCCAGTAGTGAACCCGGTAAAGGTTCCGTGTTTACAATTGGTTTTCCCGATAAAGAACCGTCTTATTCTTACTAACCTCGATTCAGGAAATAATCCCTTTATAAAATCCCATAAATTCTAAAAGGGAGATTATAATTCAGAAGAACCTTTCCATTTATCCCGGGTTGTAAAATCCAGCCAGCCAGCTTAACTTCCTTTAAAATAAATGCGGGAATGGTCAGGATTGTTTCGCTGTTTTTTTTTAAGTGGATTTTTTCGCCGCACCTTTTTTTGAAGTTGATTTTTTTGGAACTTTCGCTCCTTTTTCCCTTGCTTCGGACAACCCGATGGCAATGGCCTGTTTAGGGTTAGTTACTTTTTTCCCGCTTTTTCCGCTACGCAAGGTTCCTTCCTTCATTTCATGCATGCTTTTCTCTACTTTTTTCTGAGCTCCTTTTGAATATTTTGCCATATGTTTTTTAAAAAGTAAATAAACTTTAATGCCAATTGCATCATAAAATATGTAATAATATTAAATGAGATGGATCCCTGCAAATTTGAAAGCTCACTTTTGGTTGACATATAAAATTTTAATTATAAGTGCCAGGATTTTAAATCACCAATTATGCAAATATTCCCCATATATGTTGTCAAAAAACCTTAGTGTGTATTTATTTGCGCATTTTATTCACTATTTCAGTTTAAAAATTTCTGGTACTCTGTTTGTATTTTCTCCTGTAGATTTTCATAGGATATTGGATTTTAAAAACCGGGGGAGGATTTCTATCTACCCCCTTTTTTATGCCCGGCAATCAACATATGCCCAACTATTGAAATTTAATCTTCGTTCATTAAATTTCAATCTTCCACTGCCTTTAATCATCTCCTAAATTTATATCCAGTGCTTTGGTGCAAACGTCAGTTATAACACAAAGGACAGCAATAGCCGGAATAAGAATAAATATGGCAAGCTCATGACATATCGGTTAGCGCACAAATTCCTGCAAATCAATTCAAATAAAATGTATTACATCTAACACTTATTTATGAAATGTTAATAGAATTTTTTCTGCCTTATAAGGCATGATTATAGTGCTTTGCAGGAAAATTTTATAACGTTTCAGAATACTATGAAGAACCAAATAAAAAACTTTTGTATTTCCCTTGTTTTTTTAGGAACCAGTTTAATGCACTTATCCTTTGCATTCACTAAACCCATGTCAGAGGAAAAAAATGTTTTGGGAATTGCTTCTGTATATATGAATGCTCCTGCAGATTCTGTGTTGATGAAGGATAGTCGTAAATCTGTTTATGATAGTTTAGCGCTCAATCTTTCAGGTCTTAGCCGGCAAGCATTTGATTTTGCAAAAATAGGATGGGACAAATTGGGAAGTGAAGGAAAGCTGGATAATCAATCGGTGCTTACCATTGTTGATTTTAGCCAGGCCAGTGATAAGAAGAGGCTGTATGTATTGGATATGGAAAATTATAAGGTACTCTATAATACGTGGGTTGCTCATGGAAGAAATTCAGGAAAAGAATGGGCTTCTGATTTTTCAAATAAACCTTCTTCTTATAAAAGCAGCCCGGGATTTTACATTACCGGCCTTACCTATAACGGCAGTAATGGCTATTCCTTAAAACTTGATGGCATTGAAAGCGGGATCAACGACAATGCATTTCAAAGAGCCATTGTCATGCACGGAGCAGATTATGTAAATGAATCTTATATTAATTCCAGGGGTTATATTGGCCGCAGCCAGGGTTGCCCGGCGGTCCCGGTCAAAGAGGCCCGGCCTATCATTAACACCATTAAAAATGGTGCTTGCCTTTATATACATGCACCAGCTTCCAACTATCTTTCCCGTTCATTAATGTTAAGAGATAGCGTAACATCTTAAAATTTTCGTTCCGAAAGCAAGAATAGGGTACAGCTTTATTTTATTTGAAATGAATATTAAACCGTACTCATATTTTTTACGGAACAGAAGGGATAAATAATAAATGAGCCAGGAAGAGGTCTACCCTTCAATTTGATGATTCTGTTTTATAGTTAACCAAAATTTTTAGTGCTTTATTTGGAGTTACATCGGTTATTCTGTTTGCTTATAACTTCACCATCCTGCAATCAAATTCCTTCCGGAGGTCTTTTCTTCCTAAGCATTCAATGCGCATTTCCCAAAATTAACTTTGGTAAGTAATCCTTAATTTAGCCGCTCATTTACTGACTATGCCAAGCAATGCCAACCGACAGTTTTTAGATTTTGAAAAACCAGTAAAAGATCTCATTGACGAAATTGAAGGTGCGAGAAACCGACAGGAAAAAACCAAGATAGATATGACCGACCTTATTCAAAGGCTCGATCAGAATATTTTGGAAAAAAGAAAGGCGATCACTGAAAACCTGAGTAGCTGGCAAAGAGTGCAATTAAGCCGCCATCCGGACAGGCCTTATACCACAAAGTACATTGAAAAAATGACGGAAAATTTTGTGGAGTTATTTGGTGATAGAAATATAAAGGATGATAAAGCCATGGTGGGAGGGTTTGCCTCGCTGAACGGTGAGACGGTGATGATCATTGGTCAGCAAAAAGGTATTAACACAAAAATGCGCCAGATGCGCAATTTTGGAATGGCAAACCCGGAAGGATACCGGAAGGCGCTGCGTCTGATGAAGCTCGCAGAGAAATTCGATAAGCCTATTATAACGTTGATCGACACACCAGGAGCTTTTCCGGGTCTTGAGGCGGAAGAAAGAGGGCAGGGAGAAGCAATAGCCAGGAATATTTACGAAATGATCCGGTTAAAGGTACCGGTAATTTGTGTGATCATTGGTGAAGGTGCAAGCGGTGGTGCCCTGGGTATAGGAGTAGGTGATAAAGTTTTTATGATGGAGAATACATGGTATACTGTTATCAGTCCCGAAAGTTGCTCTTCTATATTATGGCGCAGTTGGGAAAATAAAGAAATAGCTGCAGAACAACTCCGGTTGACTGCTGACAAGATGTTGGGTTTTGGGCTCATTGACGGAATAATACCTGAACCGGTAGGTGGAGCTCATTGGGATTATGATCAGTCGGCTGAAATACTCCGCAATTACCTGATACCTGTATTACAGGAATTAAAACAAAAACCTTCTGAGAAACGGGTTAAGGAAAGAATTGAAAAGTTTGGCAGGATGGGTTTCTGGGAAGAAGTTTGACAAATTTCAGGGAGAAGAGGATAAAGGATTTTCTAAGAAGCCTGGTTTTATAATAATTGAATTCGAAAACTTCATTTTTGAATATCCGGTATAGTCATCGTTTATAAATCGGACTGCACTTTGGTCAACTGTCTGCTTCATTTTAATCTTACCCCTTTTTTTATTAAAAAAATCATTAAGTTTTCAATATAATCTGCCATGTCACTCCGGGAAAAATTTACAGGTACTGGTATCGCTATCATTACTCCATTTCACACTGATGGGAAAATAGATTGGGAAAGTTTTAAAAAATTAATCGAATTCTGGATCGCCGGGAAAGTTGAATACCTGGTGGTATTGGGAACTACCGGTGAAAGTGCTACTGTGCATGGGGAGGAAAAACAACAGGTTTTTTCTTTTGTCAATGAAACGGTAATGGATCGCATTCCATTGGTTGCTGGTATCGGCGGCAATGATACCGGAGAAATAGTAAACCAATTAAAAACATTTGATCTCACGGGCTATGATGCCATCCTGTCTGTTAGTCCTTATTATAACAAGCCAGGCCAGGAAGGATTGTTTCAGCATTACAAGGTTTTAAATGATAATGCGCCATTGCCCATAATAATGTACAATGTACCCGGAAGAACTGGTCAGAACATTACATCCGAAACGCAATTAAGAATAGCAAGAGAATGCAAAAACATATTTGCTACCAAGGAAGCCAGTGGCAACCTGGAACAAGTGATGCATATCATCAAATACAAGCCGGCAGACTTCATGGTCATCAGCGGTGATGATGCGATGGCTTTACCAATGATTGCATTGGGGGCCGAAGGAGTTACGTCTGTAGTAGCCAATGCTTATCCTAAACAATTTTCTGATATGATCAGGTTATGTTTATTGGGAAAATTTGAAGAAGCAAGAGAATTGCATTATCGCTTTACCGATATCATTACTTCATTGTTTGCAGAGGGTAGCCCGGCTGGTGTAAAGGCTTATCTGTCTGATATGAATCTTTGCCATAATTCCTTCCGGCAGCCCGTGTGGTCTGTGAGTACTTCACATCATGAATTAATAAGAACTCTGGCGAAAGAAGCCGGATAATTTTTTGTGCCCCAACTGAACAAATAGTTAAGGTCAAACAGAAGGAAAATTAAAAGACTTTTTAAATGATTTAATAAATTCTTTTTTCATTGTTTCGGCTATTGATACTTTAGCGTAGAGTACTGGTACTATTTCATCCAAAATTTAGATTTTTCATACTATTTTTTTTTGAAAAATAATTTATCAGTAAATTAACACCGGTTTTCACAATCTTATTTGGACGAAAAAAAATTTAACTGCTTAAAATGTTTGCCAATTCTATTACAAACAGGGCTTCCATGCCTTTGACACTGCTGGTATATCCATCACCAGCCATTGATTCCCCAAACCCATTTATTTACAAACCAAGTATTCAATTATGAAACAATTACACTTCGTATTCGTTTTCATGCTTTTACTGTTTGCTGGTATTACCACAGTTTTTGCTCAAAAACGAACTGTGTCTGGAAAAATTTCCGAGGCCAACGGTAAACCCATGCCATTCGTTAATGTGACTGTAAAAGGTACAAATGTTGGAACTACTTCCAATACCGATGGTATTTTTAGTATTGATGTTCCCGAAGGTTCTAATACTCTTGTTTTTTCAATCATCGGATCTAAAACACAGGAGATAAATCTATCAGGACGTTCCAGTTTTAATATAACTATGAGCGATGATATAGGAGAGTTGGAAAATGTGGTAGTTACCGCTCTTGGTATTGAAAGAAAAACCAAATCACTGCAGTTTTCAGCAACCACAGTAAGTGGTGAAAACCTTACCCAAGCCAGGGAAATTAGCGTTGTCAAATGCGTTGGCAGGAAGAGTTGCCGGCGTAAACGTATCAAAAATTGCAACAGGTCCCGGCGGATCTACACGAGTGGTAATCCGCGGTGCAAAGACCTTGGGATCCAACCTTAATCAGCCTTTATATGTTGTTGACGGTGTTCCTATTGATAACACCAACCAGGGCCAGGCTGGTCTTTGGGGTGGTGCTGACCAGGGAGATGGTATGAGTAGCATCAATCCGGATGATATAGCTTCCATGACGGTATTAAAAGGAGCAAGTGCTGCTGCCCTTTATGGATCAAGAGCTGCACAATGGAGTAATACTTGATTACTACGAAAAAAGGTAACAGTCGCAAAGGCCTAGGAATTGAATTCAATTCAAACTATGTTTTTGAAACAGTAAATAATCTAACCGATTTCCAGACAAAGTTATGGTGAAGGTGGTATGGTAGGACCTACTTTGCAACAACGGGTGGCCACAAACCCACAGCTACGCATTACAGAAGCATTGGAAATGGTTGGAGCGCACATGCATGGGGACCTAAATTTGATGGTAGCCCAACTGGTTCAGTTCGATGGTGTAAGCAGGCCTTATTCGTATGCAGGTGATAATTGGAAACGTTTCTATAAAACAGGAACCACGTCAACAAATTCTGCTGTCATTTACTGGTGGAAGTGAAACGCAAAACTTCCGGTTTTCTGTTTCTGATCCTGAGAAATATGGGTGTTGTTCCTAATTCGGGTTTTGACAGGATCAATGTTTCATTATCTACTAATTCCAAGTTTGGTAAGAAGCTTTCCTTCAATACCAAGATATTATACTCCAACGAAAAGGTGAAGAACAGGCCTAATGTTTCCGATTCTCCAGGAAATGGATGTTCAATCCATCTATTACGTTTGCCGGGAGATATTAATGTACTGGATCTGATTGGAGATCCAAATAAACCGGGTGCTGTTCCATCGCTGGCAAATGCAGGCCGCCTAGAGGTATCAATTATTCGATGACAGTAAAGCCCCGGAGAGGAATTTCAGGTAGAATACGGATCTGTGGACACAAAATCCTTATTGGGCAGCTTACCAGTTCAATAATGACTGATACACGGGACCGTGTTATGCTTCCGGTACACTTAAGATATGATATCACTGATTTCCTTTATGTTCAGGGACAGGCTGGTATGGATTGGTATACTTTGAGAAGAACTAGTCTGACTCCACAGGGTACTGGTTACCAACCGTGGTGGCAGTATGTCAGAAAGTGAAGACCGTATTCGTGAAATCAACTATGAGTGGACGCTGGGTTTCAACAAAGCCTTTGATAAAATCGGTGTGAATGCTTTTGTTGGTGGAAACCGGATGCGTCGTATGTATGAAAATATTTCTGCAAATGGAAATGGTTTTAATACGCCATTATTTCGCGGCTATCAACAATGCCAACCAGCGAAATTTTGGTTATGGTTATGGTGAAATCGGGTATCAATTCACTATTTGGTTCGGCCGAAGTATCCTACAACAATTATCTGTTCCTAACTGGCAACGGCCAGGCAGGATTGGTTCTCCGTATTGAACCCCAAAGATAACAGTATCGTTTATCCTTCGGTAGGTGGTAGCTTTGTATTCTCAGATGCGTTTACAATGCCAGCCTGGTTAAGCTTTGGTAAGGTGAGAGTTGTCATGGGCCCAGGTAGGTAATGCGAATTCAGTAGGTCCATATCAGACCGTACTGGCTTATACTGCAGGAACCACCCACGTGGATAGCCACTGGTTCATATAGTTCAGGCTATACAGCAACGGAACCAACCTTCCTAACGCGAACCTGGTTCCATTTACATCCACTGAAATGGAGTATGGTATTGAATGTAAGATTCTTCAACAACAGGTTGGGATTGGATCTTACATATTATGATCAAAAGACCACGGATGATATCCTGAATGCTACGTATTTCCAGGGCATCAGGTTTCTTCAAGCACCAGTGTTAACCTTGGTGAGATTACAAATAAGGGAATTGAAGTCCTTGCTGACCGGTACACCTGTCAAAGGAGATCTTACCTGGGATAGTTTCATTAAACATTTCGAAGAACAATAGCAAGGTTGTTTCCTTGATTGAAGGACAAACGGAATTTGTAGGCGAGGAACCAAGAACAAGAAACGTTTTCATCAAGCATATTGTAGGTCATCCCTATGGTATGATCACTGGTAAAACGCAAATGCGTGACCCTCAGGAAACCTGGTGTATGATGAACTATCGGTGCTGCCATTGCAGCCCCGGTTACCAAATTATTGGAAATGGTGTTGCCTGATTTTACAGGTGGTTTAAACAACTCACTAACCTATAAAGGGGTTAAATCTTGACCTTCCTGATTGACTTCAAATCCGGAGGAGATATATTTTCCGGAACAAATATGAGGATGACCCAGCAAGGGTTTATCACAAGCAGACACTGCTGGGACGTGCTGGGGAAGCTCCGCTAGTTCTTACCGGCGTATCTCCAGATGGTGCTGGTGGTTTCAAACCTTTCAGTAAAACGTATACACCCGGAGAAGCGCAGAATTACTGGAATCAATTAGGGAGTGAAAGCAATGGTTCAGCAGACAAATTTGTTTATGATGCATCTTTCATCAAACTAAGACAGATAACGCTTGGGTTACTCTATACCAAAGAAAATATTCTGCAAAAACACCCATTCAGACGTTGATGGTTTCTTTTGTTGCCCGTAACCTGGCGATACTTACATAAGAATGTGCCTAATATAGATCCGGAATCCACCTATACAAGTTCAAACTCCCAGGGCCTCGATTATTTTGGATTCCCTTCAACCCGTACCTATGGATTTAATGTTAGGGTAACGTTCTAAACATTTTAAACGAACTTCTAAAATTTAAGAGGTATGAAATATATAAGAAAAATAATTTTTGTGCGGTTTTTGCTGGGGTTCTGATTACGGCGTGTAATAAGATAAAGCTCCACAACCTGAATATAAATCCGCAGGCACTACCTACTATCAATCTGAATTTCATTTTTACTTCCGCTGAGTTAGGTGCTGCTGCATCAGGCTCATCAGGTGACAACCGCTATATCGACTGGAGAACCAATATCGGTATGGCTTCCTTTGCTATTCAACAGCTTGGCAAATGCAGGTGGTGGTATAGCTCCCGGTGATAAATACACAGATAATCCTGAAACCTCCAATGCTCCTTTTGAACATATTTATGGAGATCAATTAAAGAATATTAGCCATTATTCTTAAGGAGACAGGTCCGGGTGGATTTGCTGAAGGAAAATATAAAAATATGCGTCAAGCCGCCAGAATTCTCAGGGCGTTTCTCTTTGGAACGTCTTACAGATTATTATGGAAGTATTCCCTATTTTGAGGCCCTGAAAGCGACAGAAGGGATTTTCTTTCCAAAGTATGATAAGCAAAAAGATGTCTATGCTGATCTGTTGAAAGAACTGGAAGAAGCAACTGCGGCTTTGGGAGCGGCTGATCCCAATGATGGCTTTGCAGCAGCAGACATGTATTATAAAGGTGATATTACTAAATGGAAAAGATGGGGTTATTCATTAATGCTTCGGTTAGCCATGCGGATATCCAATGTAGATGCTGCAACAGCAAACACTTATGTTGCAAAAGCAGTAGCAGGTGGTGTATTTCACAAGCAATGCTGATAATGTGTTGGTTCCAATGGCAGTCGGCCCCAGTCAGTGGATCGATCAGAATGGAATTTCCCGTGCATTTTATCCTGGTGATGGTGGGCAACCCACTTTCATGAGCAAGACGTTGATTGATTGGTTAAAAGGAACAGATCACGGCATCTACCGCTGATGATGATCCCAGGCTTATGATCTTTACAGGTGGTATTGGCATTTGGACGCTTCAGACAAGGAGCTGGACTCCTTCAAATACAAACCCGGTTGCAACAAAAAGGTATGCCTAATGGCAATGATCATGACAATGCTGCAAATTATTGAAGGGTAATCCAAATCTGAATCCAGATGCAACCTATTCAAAGATCAATACCAAGTTGTTAGATCTGAACGATCCATATATGCTGATGAATTATGGAGAAGTTCAATTGCTCCTGGCTGAAGCTGCTCAAAGAGGCATCGGAGGATTGACTGCTGCTGCGGCGCCTGGATATTATGCAGAAGGTGTAAAAGCATCCATGCAGATGTATACGGTTTATGATCCTTCCCTTACGGTATCTGATGCGCAGGTAGCTGCCTACCTGGCAACTTATCCTTACGGTGTTGCAAAGCCTGCATTAGCAATGATAGGTGAGCAATATTGGGTTAATCATTTTCTGAATTGGTGGGAAGCATGGTCAAACTGGAGAAGAACAAGATTTCCTGCGTTGACCCCTACAAATTATCCGGGTAATGTAACGAATGGAACAATTCCTCGAAAGATTAAGATATCCAAACCGGTGAAGTAGCGGGTAATCCAAATTTTGCAGCAGGTTCTACCAAGCCTGATACATTATACTACAAAAGTTTGGTGGGCTGGTGGTCCGGAATAATTGATAACATACTTTATCATTAATAGAAAGGCCCCTGAAATTTTCGGGGGCTTTTTCGTTCCATGCCTTTATATTTTTTTCCTGAGATTTATTTTTTTATTTTTCTGAATAATAAAACATTTTCATTGTTTCTCCCTATTAAAAGATGCTTTGAATCTTTTGATTGAATTATTCCGGCATCACGGACTTCTCCTTCCACTTTTATTCCGCATTCAGCAGGAGAAAGGTAAGTAAATATCCTGTTCCCTTTTCCTTTGAGAAAAACTCCTTTGCTTGCATTATGCCTTCCCGCCTGTGGCTTAAGTTCATAAAAATTTCCTCCCAGCCATATATCTTTTATTCCATCTCCATCAAGATCATCTGCAATAATTCCAAATACGGGAGAAAATTGTGCTTCCTGTGGCAATGCTGACAATTCAAAGCTTCCATTGTTGTTCCATAATATGGCAGTTTGCAAATTATTTACTTCATATTTCATGGAACTATTACGCACTTCAGCAGTAAATAAAGAGTCATACGTTTTATTGCCATAATCCTCATAATGTAAAATCTGTTTTTTCAATCCGGGTAATTGGGATGTTAATTCTGGTTTGGTTGAAAAGGGATATGCAGTTGAATTCAATGGCGGGTACCAATTAATAATAAATTCGCTCTTTCCATTTTTATCAAAATCATTTACAAACATGGTAAGGGGCTTTTCGGGCGTCGCTTTAAACTTTGTATTCAATCCCCAATTACCTAATACGAAATCCAGGTCACCATCGCCATCGAGATCTGCAGCTTCTATTCTGTTCCACCACCCGTTGCTGTTGGGTATCGTGTTTACATTTTGAAATTGTCCGTTATCATTTATAAAAATGTGAATGGCCATCCAGTCTCCCACAACAACCAGGTCCTTATCTCCGTCTGAATCAACATCCGCCCATTTGGCATCTGTAACCATTCCCACATTTGCAAGGGAGGGAGGAGCAATATCTTTCCAGGAGCCATTATCATTCACCAATAAATAGGAACGTGGTGGTAGTCCATAATTACCCGGAACATTTCTGGCACCTAAAAAAATATCAACATCACCATCAGCATCTATATCTTCTGCCTCAACAGTAGAGAAATTTCCGATAACGGGAGGAATGGCTGAAGGAGAAGGCGAAAAATTTCCTTTGCCATCATTGAGATACAGGCGAACCATGAAATTTATTTTCGGCATTCTTGGCTTCGTTTCCCCCGGAACCGATAATAAGATCCAGATCGCCATCCCCGTCGTAATCAAAGAAAGCGCCGCAGGTACTTTCAAACGCAGCATCTTTATTAAAGGTTCCGGCAGATTGCTGGAATGCAATTCTTCCATCAGTATTTTGAATAAACAATTTATCCGGGTCACCGGAAGCGCCAAGAAGAATGAAATCGGAAAGTTTATCATTATTTACGTCGCCAATTATCAACCTTGGCCCTTCAGTAGAAAGTAACCTTATTAATAAAATCTCATCATTGAAATCATTATACCGGTCTTCATGATGAACAGCAGGACCTACAATTATTTGTGATCCCACTTCTTCAAATGCGGGCTTTGCATTTGTATTTAAATGGGTTGGAATTAAAATGGCCTCACTATTTTTCAAAGTAATCGTTTGATCAGATTTCACCTGGGTAATAAACTGGACCTTCCCATCGGGCCAGGTCACTTGCAGCGAATCAATAACAGATACTTTGCCTAATCCAAATAACAAGGAAGGTTCTATACTGCTTTCAAAACCCCTGGTATTAAAATTTTGGAGCACTTTTATACCATCCTTTAAGTATAAGTCTTACTTCAGCTCCAATTCCAAACAGGTTTTTACCAGGCCCATTAAATTTCACTTTTAGAAAATGATTTCCTGAAAGTTCATTTGCATTATTCCGGTACAGGAAACTTTCTGAATTAATATTATTGACAACAAGATCCAGGTCTCCGTCATTGTCAAGATCACCATAAGCCGCACCATTACTAAATGATAATTGAGAAAGCCCCAGGTTTGCAGCGTTGTTTTTAAACCTTAAATTTCCTGTATTACTAAACGCATAATTCTGCAAAGTTGTAGAAGGGATATTTGAAATAAATTTTCGGTAATCTGTTTTTCCGCTTGTAGTTCGGGGATTCACTTTATTCCCCATGAATTCCAGGAAATCCATTGACATGATATCTTTCTGAATTCCGTTGCTGACAAATATGTCCTTGTTGCCATCATTTTCAAAATCAAAGATCAGGGCACCCCAGCTCCAGTCCGTAGCATCTACACCTGAAAGTTGGGCTATTTCGGCAAACCCGGCTTTCCTATCATTGAGATGCAGGCAATTTTGCGTGATCTGGTAATGGAAGTTGGCCCGGTATTTCATATCCTCCAGGTGATAAGGATCAAACGCCATAGTGGTTTGTAACCGGTAATTATCACCCGGCAACATATCAGTTGTAAAAATTTCCGGATAGCCATCATCGTTGATGTCTGCAATATCAGCACCCATGCTTGAAGTAGAGCAATAGTTTACCCTGGTAGGCAGTTCTTCAGAAAATGTTCCATTCCCTTTATTAATGTACAAGTAATCACGTTCCCAAAAATCATTACTGATATACAGGTCAGGTAAATGGTCTCCATTAAGGTCAGAAACAGCTACTCCTAAACCAAATGCAATATCACTGCTGTAAATTCCGGCCTGTTCCGTCACATCAGTAAATGTATTTCCGTCATTTCGCATAAGCTTGTGACCGCCGGGCGAAGATTGTTCTCTCACTTTTTTATACAATTCAATTTTAGCCGGATCACGAAAACTATTGTTGAGAATATAGCAATCCAGATCGCCGTCCTGGTCATAATCAAAAAATGCGGCATGGGTAGAGTAACCATCATTATCAAGATTATATTCTTTCGCTTTTTCTGTAAAAGTCAGGTTGCCATTGTTAATAAACAATTCATTTTTTTTGTTATTTCCAGCCACATCGCCGGAATTGCAAACATAGATATCCAATAATCCATCAGCATTCACATCTGCCATCGTTACCCCGGTACTCCATGTCATATTGCCTCCAACGCCGGCTTTTTTCGTTATATCTTCAAATTGAAAATTTCCCTTATTGAGATAAAGCCTGTTCTTTTTTTGATTAGCTGTAAAATACAGATCGGGTAATGAATCATTATTAATATCTCCAATGGCTACACCACCTCCATTATAAAAATTGCGGTAAGTTAGAATATTAAAATTTTCACCATCCTACAACTTCATTAACAAAGTCAACCCCGGTTTTATCCGAACCAAGCAATTGAAAAATCGGGGAGGAATTATTTTCAGACGCGGATTCTTTATTCTTGCAGGAGATAATCGTTAAAAGTGAGAGTAAACAAACCGGAAAAAAAAACTTCATGAATGGCAGATTTTATTTTTTTAAGCAGAGATGTACTTTGTACCTGGAATGACAAAGATCGCTAAAGAATAAAGAATGTTATTATTGAACCACATGATGGGCGGTATCAAAAATTCCATCTCCCCTGGATCCCAAAAAAGATCCCCAAAAAACAGGTTTCTTTATTTTCACTGGTAAGTCGATTCGTTTAATCCTCATTCCAAGAAAAGCCACGAGATCGGAATGATGAAAATACTGGCAATAGATCAATATCGAGGTATCCGTCATTGTCAATGTCTCCGATCCATGGCGTTGAAAATATATTTTTAAATCCCTTCGCCTGGTCAAGAGTGTCGATTGATTTTTTAGCAAAATCAATAGCGATTAACTTATTCTCAATAACCTTCGGAGATTTCGACGAATAACCAAAGGAACAATCAAAATTATTAATACTGATAATCACTTCATCACGGCCATCATCGTTCAGATCATAAACAACCGGTGATGAAAACCCGGTGCAGCCTAATAGAATCCATATAAGACGATATTCCCATTTTTGCCATCAATCATAACTTCCACTGAACCTGCACTGTTTGGCCATACTCCTTTGCTAATAAATGTGAAAAAATCAGGTATATCGTCATCTGTAAAATACCCCGGCGCCAGACTGTTACTGCATTCGGTGCCCGGAAAAGTCCTGCTCCATAAAAGATGATGGTCTTTACCGTCAATCGCAACTACTTTGCTTCCATGAGTGATTGCGATTATATCAATATATCCATCCTTATTAATATCTGCTAATGTAGGAGGAGCAATAAATCCATGTCCTTTTTCAGTAGCAATAATTTTTGCAGAAGAAATTTGTCCTGCTATAAGCTGTTTAAGTGTTGTGAGGTAAAGTTTACCGTCAATTGTTTCTCCGCCTGTACCAAACAAAAGAAACACTTCGTTGCTTCCGGGTTGGGAAAAACATAATGGCGTCATATATGATTCTTTGCCGTCGGGCATCGTGTCAGCTGCTATCACATTTCCGGTTTTTGAATCGAAAAGCATAAGCACGCCGGGAAAGCGATCTACTTCTGAATCAGGTTTAGCAAGCGGGTTTCCCCCGTTAATCGTAAGCAATTCTTCCACAGCATCATTATTTTGATCCGGAACCAATACGGAATTATTGAAATTGAAACGGGCATATTGAAGGATGGGATCGGTTGCATACTTCTCGTGGTTATAATTCCCAAATCAGGGCACCTGATCTGCCATCAATTGCTTTTAACTGGGGCGACCGGCCACCGATTAAAATATCTTTAACCTTGTCGCCATTTATGTCGCAAAAGGTGGCTGATCCAAACACCTGGTCGATAGAGGCTTGCTTCCACAAAAGATTCCCTGACTTTCCATCAAACGCAATGATGCCCATGTCCGTTTCCTGGTATTCATTTTTTCCTGCACCTATAACAATATCCAGTATGCCGTCATTATTAAGATCAGCTGCACGGGGAGAAGAGAGAGATCCGATGACAGGAAGATCATTATTCCAAATCACCTCGCTTCTGTTTTTTGATCCGGCAGAAGAGCAGCCTGTAAATAATACTATAGTTAAAATTGCCGGCAATACTGTAGGAAAAATAAATCCGATTTCAGTAAGAGAAGTATATAATAGAACAAAACGTATTTTTATTTTCATAGGAAAAACAAGTGTATTGGTTCATATTTATTATTCCGGGTGAATTAAACAAAAGTTGGTATGAGACATTTTTTTTACTTTTTCTGATTATTCAAAAGTGCTGAAACAGATTTCTCCTTCAAATCTTTATTTGCATGGTATTCAGAAGTTCGGGAGATAACGAACTTCCCTATTTCTTCACCTTCCTTTACCCCGTGTTCAATAGCATCCCTGAAATGAATACCTCCGTATAGCCTTGATATAGCCGCTTCTTTAGACGCAGCATTAAAGGAATTGAATTTTCTAACCGGGAGACCAAACTCAACCTCCGAATCATCAATAAAAGTAAAGTGATCACCAAACAGATGAGTGAGAATTCCTGCAGCAGTAGTTGATATCACACTATGCCCGGATGTGTATTCAGGAAAGGGCGGAGTTTGAAGAATGGGAGACCAATTACGGTCAATTAGTTTTTTTATTGCGGTTACAGGCCTTACCCTGTTATACTTATATTTTATGTTCCAGCATGAAATGAATGCATCGGCGAGCCCTATTGAAACTAATGCATGTGCATACGCTGTTTTTGATAAACTTAATTTTTCCTTTGTGCAGGCAATGCCGGTAATTCCTATCCAATGACCACCTGGAGATATTTTTTTTATTCCAAATTCAAGATGACCCAATTGCTGCAGGGCAAAAGGATTGCAGTCCCAGAACATGGCAATAGCAGCCTGCTCCGGTAATAAATTTTTACCCAACTCATATACTTCCATCATTTCTTTATAAAATAAAGATTGGGTAGCAGTACCATATTTATTAGGAGGAGCTCCTTCAAATTGGGAAATTGAATCCAGCAAAAATGGGCGAAGCCTGTTCCAGTTGGGCTCTATAGCTGAAATAAATCCTGGCGCCGTGGGCTGCCAGTATTCATCACCTGTTGATGGCGTAAAACGCCTGTACCCGCTGAGTTCGGTAAAGCCATCGGCATTTGCATATTGAAGAACCTGATCAACCAACTCATCAGTAAGTTTAACTGTTGCATTTATTTTTTCAGAGGAAAGCTTTCTTTTTTTTGCAACAAGTAGTAAAGAGTCAATGTTTTTACCAACCAGGTAACCTGATGGAAGTAGCCTGGTTGCAGATTTATATAAAGCAAGGATGACCGCCAGCTGCGCATCACTTTTATTTATAAGTTTATCATCAATTGTTACAGGATTCATACCCTTTACTATTCCTGCAAAGCGGGGTTGATGCTTATCAAATAATGAAATGGTTTCATTGGCTGCCAGGGTGATATAAGCGTAATACCTGGAAGCGGCAACAGGTGAGGTAACATCGGTTACCATTACATCCGTAGCATATTTCAGTGCTCTTACATAATCAGGTGCAGTGAACAATTGACGGGTCTGGCTATATCCCGTTTGTATTTCAATGAGTGCAATAATAAAAATGAATACTTTCTTCATAATTACAAATTCAATATGCATAAATTACAGGAGCCTGGTTATTCACAGTGAAGATCACAAGATCGCCATTCTTTCCGCTTAATTTAATCAGGTCTCTTGTACTGCCAGCTACGGAAAGTCCTGATTTAAGTTGAGGGACGTATTCAAAATGGCCATTACCATCGCCCTTTAACAATACACCATAACCCGCATCTGTTTTGCCTATTTTTATCCTTGCATGATCTGTATTACCTGCAAGCAGGATATCCTGTTTTCCGTCGTGGTCAAAATCTCCGGTACTGATAGCATAAACCGGAAAGAAATTCGCTTGTACCGGAAGTTTCTTCGCTTTAAATACACCTCTATTGTTTTCAAAATATGTCGTTTCAAAATGATTTGCTGATAATTTTTTTGAGGATGACAATTGTGTAGGTGTAAGTATGTCCTCAATTGTTGCATTAGAATAAGAATCATAGGTAGGGAAGCGTTGCCGCAGGCTTACTATCTGGTCCGTCATCTCATCACGACTGGCCATAGGATAAGACTTTCCCTGGATATAATAACATATTAGTGGATCTACAGAACCATTATTATCAAAATCATTATAATATATGGTAGCAGGTTCTGATTGGCTCACTTTTATCGGGCTGTTCAATCCCCAGTTTCCTGCAATAAGATCCAGATCCCCATCCCCATCCATATCTGCAAGTTGCAGACGGTTCCACCAGCCTTCTAACCTTTCAGGAAAATAAATATCAGACTGATCAGTCAACATTCCATTCTTATTCAATAATAAATGCAACTTCATCCATTCTCCACAAACAACCAGGTCTTTGAATCCATCATTATTTATATCCAACCACACTGCATCCGTTATCATTCCCAGCGAATCTAATGATTTACTTATAGCTTCAGGCGCATTTGTAAATGTTCCCTTTCCATCATTAATTAATAATAAACTATTGGGTGATTCCGGATATTTGCCGGGTATCACCCGGCTTCCTATAAAAAGATCTATATCCCCGTCATTATCTATATCGGCCGCTCTCACGCATGAACCACTCTGTCCTTCTACCGGCAATGATTGATTGCTTTTATACAAATTTACCGTTAGTATTGATATATAAACGATCCTGCAATTCCTTGTCGCCCTGGTTAAAATTAAATCCGCCGCTTACAACATACAGATCCTGGTCTCCGTCATTGTCAGCATCGAAAAAAAGCGCATCAACATCTTCCGCCAAAGCATCATTCAAAAAATCAGGTTGCTGGCTAACAACAAATTTTCCATCTTGTTGTTGAATAAACAACTGCCCTGGCTGGCCCTGTGCCCCGCAAATAAATATATCTTCCAATCCATCATTATTAATATCCGCTTTAGCAGTTCTGGGACCATTATATGAAATCATATTCGGCATCAGCGGCTGCACTTTAAAGTCATTTGCCCCAGGCGAAACATGCACGAATGGCAATGATTTAGTTGAAGGAGAAAAAACCGATTTGCTATTTGCTGTAATAACAGCCAGTTTCTGATCTGTTTGATAGCTGATGGTATGAAGGCTATTGGATTTTACATTTTTCAATGTTTTTTTCAAACCATCGGGCCACCGTATTACTACAGAATCAATTTGTGAAGATGGTAAGCCTGTTTGCATTGGAATTTGCATAGAACTCTGGTATCCATGCACAGGATAATTTTCCAGATGCACTGCTCCTTTTGGAGTATATATGTTTACAACAGCGCCTAACGCATGACTATTTTTTCCATTTCCTTTTAAGTCTAATTTTATCCAATTACCGCCTTGCCTGTTTTCCACAAGCATATTGCGGAATATTTCAGCGGGAGCATTTAAATGATTTACCACCAGGTCAAGATCGCCATCATTATCAAGATCTGCATAAGCCGCTCCATTTGAAAGTGTTTGCTTATCAAATCCGGCTGCAATTGAAACATCAGAAAACCGGAGATCACCGTTATTTATATACAAGTAGTCATGAACCGGCGTAACAGGTATACTCTGTAGCATTCTGAACATGTTATCACTTCCTTCGCCCCGCAAATATTTCAATCGTTCATTGGCATAAAATTTTACAAAGTCACGATTGGTCATATCTCTTCCATATCCATTTGTAATAAAAAGATCTTTGTAGCCATCATTATTAAAATCTGCCAGGAGCGAACCCCAACTCCAGTCGGTACAATACACGCCGCTCAGCTGGCCTATTTCACTAAATGTGCCATTGCCATTGTTAAGCTGCAGCATATTTCTCATCAGCTGATGATAAAAGCCATTGCCTACCTGGTTATTATACAACTCATAATTATCAGGCATATAAAGTAATTTCTGCCTTTTGTTGTCTTCAGGCAGCATGTCAAGGGTGAATACATCGGGCCACCCATCATTATTAATATCGGCTATATCGCAGCCCATGGAGAAATTAGAAAGATGACCCAGCGACTCTTTTATTTTTTCTGAAAAAGTACCGTCGCGGTTATTTATATACATGTAATCCTCTTCTACATAATCGTTGGTTATATACAGATCGGGCCATCCATCATTGTTCAGGTCACTTACAGAAACTCCGAGACCATAGCCAAGTGGATTGGAAATAATTCCTGATTGAAGGGTAACATCGGTAAAAATAGAATTGTCATTCCTGTAAAGACGATCACCAGCATCAACATCCACCATTTTTTTTACAAATGATGCATCGAAATTTCTGAAGTTTTTATCGTTATGATTAATAACAAAAAGATCAAGGTCATTATCCCGGTCATAATCAAAAAATACGGCCTGGGTAGAATAGCCTGAATCAGCAACTCCCATTCCTGCACCTTTTTCGGTAAAAGTTAAATCGCCATTATTTATGAATAATTCATTGGTTCTTTGTTCTCTTTCCAGGGGGCCGGAATAGCACAAATAAATATCGGGCCAGCCATCTCCATTTACATCCGCAATACTTACTCCCGTTTTCCAGCCTACTTTTCCACCCACCCCGGCTTTCCGGGTTATATCTTCAAATTGAAAGTTCCCTTTATTCAGGTAAAGTCTGGCTGGCTGCATGTTGCCGGAAAAATAAATATCGGTTAACCCGTCATTATTAAAATCGCCTAAACCTACACCACCCCCATTATAGAAATATTCATAGGTAATAATATTTAATCCCGGAGATTCTTTAATCATGTTTGCAAAATTGATCCCGGTTTCAATTTCAGGTACGGATTTGAACATAACAGGCGGAGGTTGCTGTGTAAAAGCCGGCAAGGATGTAATAAATATAAATAGCAGGTATAGAATTTTTTTCTTCATAATGGCAATTAAACAATCAGGTGCTGCATTTTGGTTAGTGGTAATTCAGCCAATTTTTTAATTTAGGATTTATAGTTAGTCCCACCAAACCCCGGCAATGAAAATATCATATTTGTTTGATAATGGCTTGAGAATTATTTATAGTATTACGAGTTTTTGCTCGTGGATTTTTTTGATGCTAAATTTTATGAATTCAATTGAGGTATTTTCATTTTTGTTGATCCTCTGCGAGTTTCACCCCTGGTTATTTATTTGATGGCCGCTTTTAATTTTTCAATGTACTCCCTGGATTGTTGCTTATAAACAGCTACCCGGTGAGTACGAACAAGATCTGGAACTTTTTTATCTTCATTTGCTACGTTCAGTGTTATTTTTTCGGAAGGAAGTTCCGGCATGTGGCAGTCAATGCAATTGTTGCTCAGAATTAAACCATTAGATGGTTTTACTGTGCAGCCGTGCTGTTCGGTCTTATTATGACAATCCATACAACGTTGTGAAAATATTTTTGGCTTGTTAAATTCGTTTTCATGAACATTATGGCAGGAAGAACAGTCCATTTGTGCTGTCATGATAAAACACTTGCTTGAGGTCAATAATCCATATTGGTTGCCATGTACATCCAGCGTGGAAGTGCTATCCTTGTTGTACCGGACAGAAGAAAAATCATCCAGTTTATCACCCGCCATAAAACGGAATGCTGGTTGTATAGGATCCCTGAATCCTGAGTGACATAAGGCGCATGCATCCAGCCTTATCTGCCGGTCCATGTTTTTTGTGTTGATTATAAACCGGCCTTTCTTTTCATTGGGCTCTTGCTGATGAAATGCTACATGGTCCGATGCCGGTCCATGACATCTTTCACAATCAATTCCATATATCATTTTGGATTTATCATAGGTGGATATATTGTCTTTATCTTCCAGAACTTCGGCGTAGGTGCCATGACATTCCAGGCATTGGGCAGGAATGATCCTGTCAAATTTTATAAAATTGGTTGGGTATCCCGGGCTGTTACACCAACTATTTAAGGGTGTATAATACGAAACGGGCAACTGGTACAATTTATCTTCGTTCCAGAATAAATAAGTTTGCCCTTTCCTGCCTGAACCGATCACTACATCAAAAGGTTCACTTTGCATTTCGATGCCGTTAATATGCGCTGTCTGGAAAAAACCATTCTCTTTTTGTTGCAGGGCAACCTCCATCCATTTATTATAAACGAATTTGTTTTTACCTGGCGCAAAACTTCCTTTGATAAATTCTCTGCTAGCAGGCCGGGAATCCAGGTAATGCGCTGTTTGTATGTGGTTCTTATAAATATCGTTATGGCAGGATGCACAGGAAGCAGACCCGGCATACTTTTTTTCCTGGTTGGCTGGTTTTTTTTGAACATAGGCATCACTTAATGATGCGGACATAACATTACCTATGTAAACCATAATTGAAATAAGCAGGATCACAAGGGATTGCCTCTTTATTTTTTTGAAATAGGTAAACATAAAATCAGGCAATTGGGCGCAACGAAATTTTTTTAAAAAGTAAAAGAAAATTGCTGTATTAAAATTACAAAAACTTATGGCAGGCCACTGATTAAAGGTTAGAAGGTGTTTTGTACATCGGTTAAAAATAATAGTTTCTGGAAAATAAATAATATAAGTAGAACTGATATTTTAATAGATCTTTCGGTTTAAAATGGGCTGGTACTTTTAGTTGAGCTTGCCTTTGATTTGACTTAAAAATGGTTACTTTGATTGATGATCAAACCCGTGTTAATCCTTTCCATTTTATTATTTACCAAAAATGTTATGTCTCAAACATCTGTTAGACTGGAAATAGTTTCGCTGCCTCACTATCATGCTTCCGGTAGCAGTCTCTTTGCATCAGGTAGTTTTAACGGTTGGAACCCCGGCGACAAGAATTTTCAATTTCGTCAGGATAACATGGGGAATTATTTTATTGAGATGAAACTAGACCCGGGAGCCTATGAATATAAGATTACGAGAGGAGGGTGGGATAAAGCGGAATGCAAAAAGGAGGGAGAAAACATAAGCAACAGGGTATTGAGAATAGAAGGAGATACGTCCATAAAAATATCTGTTGAAGAATGGACCGACCGGTTTCCACCTGCTCCCAAGAAAAGTACGGCCGGCAAAAACGTTCAGATCATTGATCCTGCTTTTTTGATCCCTCAGCTGAAACGAACAAGGCGTATTTGGATCTACCTCCCTGAAAGTTATTCGTCAGGAAGTGGCCGCTACCCTGTTTTGTATATGCAGGATGGGCAAAACGTATTTGATGAGGCTACTTCTTATAGCGGAGAATGGGGTGTTGATGAATACCTTGATTCACGACCAGCGGGTGAAAAAGAGTGGATCGTTGTAGCCATAGATAACGGAGGGATTAAAAGGCTGAATGAATACAATCCATATGATTTTCGACTTAATGGTGATACTTCCGGTAAATCAAAAAAGGGAGAAGGCCGGAAATACGCCGACTTCCTTGTAAAAACCCTGAAGCCGTTTATTGATAAAAATTATCGTACGTCAGGCGATAAGGCCAACACGGCTATTTCAGGCAGTTCAATGGGTGGCCTGATTTCTCTTTATACTTTAATAAAATACCCGGATGTATTTGGAGCTGCTGGTGTTTTTTCACCGGCGTTCAGCCTCTCACCTAAAATTTTTGATGATCTTAAAAAAATGGGTAAAAAATTATCTGCCAGCATTTATTTCTACGCGGGCAAATTGGAAGGAGAAAAAATGGTTTCCGATATGCAAGAAGCCGGTGAACTGTTGAGTAAGAACAAAAAAATAAAAATTAAAATTGTCATTAACGATAACGGCCGCCACAATGAGCCAACCTGGCGAAAACAATTTCCATTGTTTTTTGAATGGATAAACTTTAAATAAAGAATCAGGGCCAGATAGTAATTTCCGCAGCACATTTTTTGGGAAAAAAAACGAAAAAAAATAATATGTAAAATGATGATCAGGTATCATTCTACATTACCTTTATGCACACGTTATTAAGATTTTCCAAATTTCTTCGGATTTATCTTTTCTGAAAACGGCTTATATCCACTACACCGGATTTGTAAATTGATTTTCAATTGGTTTTTCGCTCTCTGATTTAGTAATTGAACAAATCGTTTCTGGTACATTATCCTATGTATGTTTAAACCACAGTTCCTTACTCTGTCAATCAAAACCCTTTGAGGCTTTTCTTTACCTGAATGGATTTCGGTAAACCTGAATAGCTGTAGTTTACTTTCGATTCAATTGAGGTTGCTGGTATCACCAAACGAATTATCATACACTCCGCAATTATAACCTCAATTACAGACTGGATATTTCTTTTTTGAGAATGGTTACCTGGCCTCTTATGGTTATCCTGGGTTGTCAATGATTATTTTTTCATTGGTATGATTAGTTGTTGTCGAATGAAGCAGAACAGCGACAATAAATAATAAAGTATGCAACAGGATTGCCGAAAACTGTATAGAGTAGGCAAACAATTTAAACCTCAATCGTATGGCTAAACTTGAATTCCAAACCGTAAAAGATGCAATTGCCTCTGAAGGTCTCAGCTGGCATGCGTCGCCCAGCTTCCTGTCCTATTTGCCGGAGGAAGAAGCTCAAAAATACCTGGGTTATACACCCGGAGGCGATGAACTCTCATTAGAAGCAAGAGAAAGCAATGGCATTCAAAATTACGCTGCCTACCTCTCGTCGAGCCCCGATACCAGCGCCTTTGCTGCCCCTGTGGCAATAGACTGGCGAAATATCAGCGGGCAAAATTTTGTGACCCCTGTTAAAAACCAAGGTGGTTGCGGATCTTGTGTGGCCTTCGGTGCTGTTGCAGCTGTTGAGAGTAAAGTAAAAATTCTAAGGGGGGCCGCCTATGCAATCGATCTTTCCGAAGCTCATTTGTTTTATTGCATAGCCCGCGCCCAGGGCAGAACCTGTGGTGGCAATACCGGTGGATGGTGGCCTGAACCATCTGAAATTGGTTTCCGCGATATAGGAGTTTGTGATGAAGCTTGTTATCCTTACACAGCCAGTGATCAGAATTGCACCAACAGGTGTGCCGACTGGCAAAACAGGGTTATAAGAACTACAGGATATACAAAAATAGGCGGTGTACAGGCTACCCGGGATTGGGTTTCTGCCAACGGCCCGGTGCAGGCGTGTTATACAGTATACAGCGATTTTTATAATTATTATGCAGGTGGGGTTTATCGCAAAACTGCAAACGCTACCGTTGTTGGCGGCCATTGTGTTTGCATTGTTGGATATGATGATAATCAACAATGCTGGATTTGCAAAAATAGCTGGGGCACAGCCTGGGGGGAATCCGGTTTTTTCAAAATAGGCTATGGGCAATGTGGTATTGATACAGAATCTTATGGCATCAATGGTATTCTGAATACCCGTTGGATCAGAGGAAAAAAAGTGGCCGGGCTATGGGCTAACACCCAGGAAAGAAATGCCTGGGTTTACCTGAGCGGGGAAGGATGGCAAAGAATTAGTAATAATAATGATGATGGTTTTATTAATTCAGTTCGTCAGCTGACGGCAGCCAAAGCCACCAATGCCAATGTGGATGTACATGTTGACAACGGTTTGATTGACACAATTTATGTATTTTAAAAAATCATTAAAATGAGTAGAAAAATGAAAACACCCGAAAAAATACCGCCTTCAGGAGCTAGCGTTACCAACGGTAGCAATACCAATGCTCCTACTATAAATGTATCCCAGGTTGCTTTTACTGAAGTAGAATCTGTAGCTAATGCTCCACAATACAATCCTCCGGAAATTAAGGAAGGAGTAACTGCGTTTGAAGCGGTAGTGTGGAATACAGATAAAAGAGTAAACGGTCTCTATACCACTTTTCATCCGCGAAACTCATGGATGAGCATTGCCGGGATAGGATGGAAAAAGCTGGCTACCAACAGCGATTCGGTATGTGAAGCCATGACGCAACTGGCTGCCCATTGCAGGGAGAAAAACTGCCGGATTGATTTTGCAGAGGAAAATGGAGTGGTAACTGAGATTTATGTGTGGTAGGTTTCAATTTACCGGGAGCTTTGCTGTAAGTTCCCGGTAATTTTTAATTTATTTAAACCGAAAAAATCATTTCTATGCATCACAAACTGGCTGAGGGTAGTAATACACATATAGCTGCGCATAAAGGGGATACTATAGAAATACAATTGGATGAAACGCCAACTGCAGGTTATTCCTGGGAAATAGATAGAATGGATAGTGATATTATAGAACTCCAATCAAGTGATTATAAACTATACGACCAGGCGGGTGTAGGGGGCGGTGGATTGCGTACCATGCTTTTTTTAGTAAAAAACCCGGGTAGCGGAAATATAAAATTAAAAAATGCCCAAAAATGGAGTGGTGATATTTACAAAAAATATGAAATAAATGTAAATGCACAATAGCTGAATTGCAAGTAAAATTTGATTTCGTTAAAGTCATTTTATCATTAGCCCTCTTTTAATTTTCAATCCTGCGAAGCATCTGGCTTAGGTGTTTTGACCACGGGTTTTGCCTGACGGATCCTGTAATTGAATGTAAGGTTTATTTGCCTTCTCCTGTTTTGAAAATTACCTTCCGTAAAAAAGTTGTCGCCACGGGTAATTGATCTTAATCGTCTTGAATTAAAGATGTCCAATACGTTTAGAACAACAGTGCCTTTTCCTTTTATTACATCTTTACTCATTGCCAGGTCCGCATAATACAATGCTTTACGTTTCCCCTGCGCCGTTTTTTGCGGAGCTTCATAATTCGTTCTTAGCTGTACATCAAAATGCCGGGCAAACATAAACCTTGAAGATTGCCGGGCAAACCAACTGTAGGTGGTGGCTTTATAGTCGGGCATAATATTGCTTCCGTCAATATCCGCATGAAAGAAATTAAAATTGAAATCAAGTTTCCACCATTTGTATGGCGTATAGCCACTGGTGAATTCCAGACCAAAAGCTTTCTCTGATAAAAGATTTTCTGTACGTGTTACAGAGTTGCCATCAGAATTTACTATTCTTATGCGGTCAATTTTTCCTTTGGTATCCCGGTAATAAACGGCGGAAGTAAAGGAGCCTTTATCAAAAGTTTTGATATGGCCGATTTCCATTACATGGCTAAATTCAGGCTCCAGGTCTGGATTGCCGCTGAAAAAATTACGGCTGTCTGAAAAAGTAAAAAAGGGACTCAGGTCATTATAAAAAGGTCTTCTTACACGGCGGCTGTAACTTAACTGTATACCATTTTCTTCCGGCATATTAAAAGTGAGATGAGCGCTGGGAAACAGGTTTACATAATTCCTTGGATTTACCTGCTGCGTTTCTTTTAATGTCGTTTTTACATCTGTCCACTCAGCACGAAGGCCAGCCTGGTAGGTAATGTTTTTAGTTTTGTTACTCAATATGCCATAGGCGGCATGAATATTTTCATCATAAACAAAAATATTATCAAGACCCGGTAGCGGAACAAAAGTACCGGAGCTGTTTTGCTGATTTACAACATAATCATTAACCATATTGCGAAAGCTACTTCTGAAACCAGCTTCAAATTTTCCGTCTTCGCCAATAGGGTTGATATAGTCAAGCTGGAACAGCCAGTGTTTTTCAAATTCGTCATTTACCGAATTTTGGAGTATAGATTTGGAAACATCTTCCGTTCCATTCGGATCAAAATAATGCTGGGTGAATACCTGGTAGGAATTTTCCCAATTGTCAATATATTTTATTTCCGCAACCAGTTCTTTTCCTTTTTCTGCAAACGATTTTTTATAGATCAGCGAGTATTCTGAATTAGGTTCGGTTTCATCTTCATCCTGTCCGCGTTTGATAATACGGGTTAGGTTGGATGGAGAAAACAAGTAATCCTGGTATAAAATATCAGTGATCCTTTGTCCTTTACTGCGACGGTAGAGGTAAGAACCGGTGAGAACACTTTTTTCCGTAAAATAATAATCTAATCCACCACGGATATTATTATTAAGGCCGATAATTTTTCCATTGGTTTTTTGATTTAATATAAAGGTTGTGTCCGGCCCATATATTTCCTGGTACAAAGACCCTTTCCCAGGCTGTCTTCTGTAGGTTATTCCATAATTTATAAAAAAGTTGATCTTTTTGTGGCGATAATTAAAATTGGCAGCTGCGCCCAGATTGGTTGGGTAACCTGTCACTAGTTCCACCGAACCATTAAATCCCTGCCTGTTGTCTTTACGCAAAATAATATTGATGATGCCGGCCATACCCTCAGCTTCATATCGGGCGGAAGGATTGGTAATAATTTCAACACGGTCAATCATACTGGCTTGTAATTGTTGCAGGCCACTTCCACCTTTTATACTAACCAGGCCGGAAGGTTTACCATCAATAAGTATCCGTACATTATCACTACCTCTTAATTTTACATTGCCTTCAGGATCTACTGATACAGATGGAATATTAGTTAATATATCTGATGCAGATCCCCCTGCATTGGCCAGGTCTTTTCCTACATTAAAAACTTTTTTATCCAGCATTAATTGCATAGAACTTTTTTCTGCCTGCACCACTACTTCGCTGAGTGTGCCGGCAGAAACAACTAGCTTGATCAGGCCGGCATCATGTACGGGTTTGTCTTTTGAAAGTATAAACTCACCCGTTTTATGGGAGGAATAACCCATGAATTCTATTTCCCCATAATAAGAACCGGGTGCTAATTCTATGGAAAAATCCCCGGAATCGGAAGCAAGATTGCCATTAACTAATTTCTTGTCATGGCTGTTAAAAATGCTGATACTGGCAAATGCCAGGGGAGAGGAGGATTGAAAATCTTGTACTTTTCCTTTAACCATTAATTTTTCGGAAGACTGACCTGAGGTATTTGACAGGCAGAAAAGAGAAATAAAAAAAACGAAAAAAGATTTATTTAATAATGCTCTAAAATAATTCTGCAATATCATTAAAATTGGTTTCGATTACATTTAAATGTGTCTATGATTAGACACTCTTTATAAAAAATACTAGCGGTGAAAAAGAATTCATAAATAATAAGAGGATTTACTTTATATCCGAAGAACCGCTTGTGTCCCTTTTTTTTGTTCAAAGCGATGAATCCCAGTATAGGGCCCAATGCCAGCAGGACATAAATATATTGTGGATTCAGTGATTCTCTTATCATATTAAGAAGCTGAATACTGATAATAGTTACCGAGAATCCAATACAATTCACGATAGTAAGGGCGGTTCCTTTTGATGCAGCTATTGCATTTTTAGCCACCAATGTAGAAAGCAAAGGGGAATCGGCAATAACAACCATTCCCCAAAAGATCATAAAACCAATAAAAACAAGTCCTGAATCGATTAAAAAAAACAAAGGTGAAAAAAGGCAGCACAGGCCGGATAAAAACAAGGCCATTGATGCAGTTTTTTTTGTGCCGGTATATTGAGAAATATACCCTCCCAATACGCAACCTAAACCACCGGATCCAATAATTATAAATGACAAAATCGGGACATTAAAATGATTTTCGGGATATAGTGAGATATATGTCGTCAGCATTACCGGGACAAAAGCCCAGAAAGCATAGTTCTCCCACATATGACCAAAATAGGCAATGGCTGCTGATCGGAAACTCCTGTTTTTAAATACAGCAAAAAAAGCCGAAAAGTCCATTTTCTGACCTGGCTTTCTATAAGGTCCATCAGGAACTAAAAGCAAGATTAAAAAACCTCCCAGAGTGGCAAGACTTGAAGTTGAAATTAAAACTAATTTCCAGGGAAAGTTATTAGTCATACCTCTTAACAAATGCGGAAAGGCAGTTCCCAAAACAAGAGCACCTACCAGGAAACTAAGAGACTTGCCCAGGCCTTCATTGTAATAATCTGCAGCTATCTTCATTCCTACCGGATAAATGCCAGCAAGGAAAATTCCTGTAAGGAAACGAAACAGTAATAAGCTTTCAAGTCCGTTGTTTTCTAAAATGGTACCCAGGTTAAACAGCGAACCAAGAATAGAACAAATAAAAAAAACCTTTGATGGAGAAAAACGATCGGCTATGGTTAAAAGAGCAAAAATCAAGGTGCCGGATATAAATCCAAATTGAACAGCCGAGGTTAAATGGCCCAATGATTTCATAGGTAAATTAAAGGTAACAACCAGGTCTGCCATAACTCCATTGCCGGCAAACCAGAGTGATGTGCAGCAAAACTGCGAAATGACTATAACAGGGAGTACCCATTTAGGAGCTTTCATATGTTTGTAATACTTTCTGCCTGGTCTTCTGCAGAAAAAGTATAACACCAGGCTTCTCCTTCTAAAACAGTTTCTCCCAGTTGTTGCGTAATTTTAATTTTTAATTGAGTAACTGGCTTCGATTGATGAATGCTTAATACGGTGGCTTCTGCCGTAATCGTGTCGCCGATAAATACGGGTGCTGTAAATTTCCAGTTTTGACTTAAAAAAACAGTTCCCGGCCCCGGCATATCCATTGCAACCAGAGCATGAAGCAGGCCAGTTGTTAATCCTCCTTGTACAACCAGTCGCTTAAATTTTGTTTTTGCAACAAATGCCTCGTCAAAATGCAAAGGATTATAATCGCCACTTATTCCGGCAAATGCATTTACGTGGTCACTTGTCAGTGTAATTGATCGGGATGCTTTTTGGCCAACAGAAATCCTTGTCATGAATTAAGAGTATTGTATTCTCAAGTATTCCACAGGCAGGTAGTTCCGACTTTATTAAAAAAATAAAATAGCTGGTCCGGTGTTGCTGCTTGTTCTTTATCAGGATTGAAGTTAGCATTTTTTAACAGGCTTTAAAGAAGCGGAAAAGCCAATAGTGAAAATTTACATTCCATAGCAAAAAGGTGAACCGAAACAGGTGCATTTTCTTTTCATAAAAAATTTGAATGTGCACTTATTTCGGTTCCAATATTCTGAATATATAAGTTTTCCATTTGCGTCCTGATCAATTTTTATCAGGCATGTGCAGTTGTACTTTTCAATTTTTCTTTACTGATTTCCGGTTCTATATTTTGGTTTACTCTAAACAAATTATCCGGATCGTATTTTCTTTTAATTTTTGACAGGCGGTCATAGTTATGTTTGTAACTGGCTTTTATGCGGTCCTGTCCTTCATTCATGATGAAATTTAAATAGGCGCCACCAGCAGAATATGGATGTAGGGCCTCCCAATATTTTTTACACCAATCAGTAATCTTTGCGGCATTGGCAGCATCGGGATCTACACCTACAATTACAGCGGCATATTTAGCATCACGATAGGCCCATGGTGTATCTTCCTTGCCCACTCTACCTGCGGCTCCACCCAGGGGATACAAATGCATTTGTGAAAGTGGTGTTGGTATTTTGGATCCAAACTCCTGATGTTTTGCGCTGAGTTCCGGTCCCAGATCATTAAAGAAATCTGCTCTCCAATACCATTGCAGGCCAGGAGGAAATAAACCATCAAATAATGTTTGAACAGAGGGATAAGGCATGGTGCCCACATGTTCAAACAGGGGCTTCATATCAAGTATGGGTTTAAAAATTTCTGCAGCTTTATCCGGATCACCACAATAACACCAAACAATTCCACAAAATGCTTTATTATGAAGATGTTCAGGAAATGGAGGTCCGGGAATCACAAGTGTGGCAGCAAAGCCATTTAATTCCTCAGGAGCATTATGAATAAACTGATGATACCATTTCATGATCTCATTTGTTTTTTCGATGGGCCATAAAGTAGGTCCGCCAAAAACATTTTTTACCGGGTGCGCCTGGAATTTAAAAGAAGTTACAATTCCAAAATTTCCGCCGCCTCCACGTATTGCCCAGAACAAGTCAGGATGTTGACGGGCATTCACCGTTACAAAGCTGCCATCAGCCAAAACCATATCCGCTTCCAATAAATTATCGATAGTGAGCCCGTATTTTCTTGTCAGGTGACCCACTCCGCCGCCAAGTGTTAAACCTCCCACGCCGGTAGTGGAAATAATTCCTGCAGGAACAGCCAGGCCGAACGGATGAGTTGCATGATCAACTTCTCCCCACACATTGCCGCCGCCCACCCGAACAGTTTTTTCTTGCGTATCTACCCTCACAAATTTTATCCCGGACAAATCAATCACCATGCCTTCGTCACAGAGTCCAAGCCCACCTCCATTATGTCCCCCACCTCTTACGGCTACTAATAAATTATTTTCTCTGCCAAAATTCACAGCATGAATTACATCAGCTACATCCACGCATTTTACAATCATTCCGGGATGTTTATTGATCATCCCATTATATACTTTTCGTGTTTCCTCATACTCCGGATTTCCGGGAAGAATGATTTTACCCCTGATATGTAATGAAAATTCTTCAATAGCTGAAGCATTCAAATCTTTTACTGCAGTTGACATAAGCTTGTATTTTAAAATTTATTTATTTGGCGATGATCATCGTCTTTAGCGACCATAATATGGCCAGTACATCCTTTCTTGATTCTTCGTCCACTTTATGTTTCTCCAGAACCTGCATTATATCATCAATCACATGCATGTATTCTGCAGGGCTTATATTCATGCCCCTGTGTGTTGCTGGCATGTCCCGGCCGGAATAACTAACAGGACCTCCGCTGCCTGCACAAAAAAAATCAATTGTGTGTTTTTTGATAACAGCTAGTCTTTCCGGCTGCTCTTTATAAGGCAAAAACCTGGCACTGATTAACGGATTATTCATATGTGCTTCTACCGCATCATTTACAATAGCTGTGATACCGCTGGTACCTCCGAGCCTTTCAAAAAGAATTTTTGACATAGATAAAAAAAGGGCTACGAATTGAATTATGCAGTCATTGCGCAAATAAAGATCTTACCTCAATAAATACTATTTAAATAATTATTGGTTACTCCAAATTTACTCCACGATATTTCCAATGACTATAAATTTCAATTCAAATGATTGTAATTTTGATTCATTTTACATTAATTTCTGCCAGGCAATTTAATTCGTGGATTTGACCGGAAGATAATAGGATGGTAATTGCAAATATCTTTTTTGAAAACATTTAGAAAAATAAGAAGGACTTGTAAAGCCCGTTTCAAAAGCTATTTCGGAAATATTCTTTTTCCCATTTTTGTTTAATAATTCCATTGCTTCATTTAGTCTGTATTCTTTAACAAGGGTATTGGGCGATTTGCCTGTAAGCTGTATTATTTTTCGATATAGTTGCGATTTGCTGAAACCCATAGGTTGACTAAAATCATCCACTTTCAGGTTTGCGTTTGTCCATGTAGATTCTATACAATCCATTAATCGGTTTAAGAAGTTTTCATCTTCCTGGGTAAGCACAAAAACATTTTGTTCTTTAAAAACTGAAGTTGGGTTTTCGCTGTTATAAAGATCTTTGACCTCGTTGGAGAGGATGATATCCCCTTTTACGAGTTTACACATTCGCCTGGCTAATTTTATAGTGTCCTCAAAAATTGATTTTTTTTCAGTTACAGGTACACCGGCGCTTAATCCTGCTTTTAATAGGATCTTTTCATTTTTCAGTTCTGCGTTTATTTTATTAAAATTTAATTGAATTTTAAATGCAGCATCAACGGCATTTGAAACCGATTGGAAAGAAACTAAATATTGATCTTCATTTTGCCTGACCAATTTTCCATTATAGGACGCTATTAAGGTTGTGATCAATTTACTGTAGTTTTCACGCAAAGATTTAACAGGATTTGAGCCGTTCAGTTTTAGCAATATTATTTTCACTTCAATTACCATGATGGTCCTGAAAGCAGGATCATTAATAATATTCAAGGCGGTATTCTGCGCTTTTTCAGGATCCTCAATTCTTCCCAGGAATGACTCCACTATGCTGGCATCTACTTCTATAATTCTATGAGGCACCTGGCCATGCGCTTTATTATGCATTTCTTTAAGCGTCTTTTTGTTGGGAGCTTCAATTAAGCAAAAAGCAGTTTTTCTTTTATCATCAAACCAGTAGGTTAGTCCCCTGCAACCAAATTGATCCTGTATCTTCAGATCCTCCTGGTGTAATTGCGCTACATTCTCAGCAGTCACCGTTTCGGAAACATCGTGACGGTCCATATAAATGGGCATATGAAATTGTTTAAGGGTTTAATCAATTACCGTACAATTATTTTGTTGGGGTTTCGCAAAGATTTTGCGGTATTTTTTAATACCATTCCATCCTATCTAAGTTACTTAAGGCAGCACAGCTTTCCAAATAGAATTACCCTGGCCCGTCATCAAAAAAAAATAAATTGGCTATCTATAATTTGCATTCATGTTTAAAGAACAGCCTTTATTTTTCTTAAATGACTTTTAAAAATTTTTTAATGTATTAATACGACCGGAATTACAGGCCGCCTGCTATTTAATGCGGATCAATACCTGGCCGCTTCCCCCATTTTTGGCATAGAGGTTTTTAAAAATTCCCTGATATCTTCATTGCTCTTTTCAAGGTCTTGTTTTCTCAGGTACATCATATGGCCACTCCGGTAACCTTTCCAACTAAGCCGGTTTGTTAATTTGCCCCCTGGATCCATCTGCCATAAACTGTATTTCGCATTGAAATAATCACAGGCGCCATCATAATAACCTGATTGCACCATTACATGAAGAAATGGGTTCTGCGCCATTGCCTGTCGCAGGTTTTCGCCAGTTTTATCCCCTGTACGGTCCCATGGTTGCACATTCCCAAACATTAAATATTTAAGATCCGTTTTATAATTCAGCTCATTTCTAATGTACATATTGATTGCAGGTGTAAATGAATGCAGCCATGAAGTGAGTTCCGCATTGAAATCCGGTTTTTCCCCTGCATCTTCCCGATCAATTCCCCGGTATCTCGAATCTAATCTGCCAACCGTAAAACCTTTCTCCCGTAATAATTCTTTCCAGAAAAAATTAATCGGAACATCCAGGTTATGTTGCAAGATTATTTTTGATGACAAGCCTGAATAACGGGCCATTTTTTCAGCCATTTGTTTTTTTGTTTCTTCGGGCAAAGAACTGCCTTTGCTCATGGCAGGGATCAATTCATTCAAAGTAAACTCTTCAACCTCGGGTAACATGGCTGTAAGATCTTTTTGTTGCAACTCAGGTGGCAGCATTTTGTGATCCCATGCCGTTGCTGCAAAATAGGGAAGCCTTAGGGCGGACTCAACAGGTCCATTTCGTTCTATGCCCAAGGTAGTAGGAGACACAAGTATCACTCCATTCAAATACATCCATTGTGCATTTTGAAGTTCCAGTGCAAGTCCTGATACCCTTGTAGTGCCATAGCTTTCGCCGATGAGGTATTTGGGAGAGGCCCACCGGTTGGTTCGTGTTACAAATGTATTGATCCATTCAGCGAGGTATTTTATATCCGCCTTTACGCCAAAAAACTTTGTTCCCGGGATGTCTTTATTTACTGCTCGTGAATAACCGGTATTGACTGGATTTACAAAAACAATATCCGCCAAATCAAGTATGGAAAAAGGATTTTCTTTTATGCCGTATGGTTGTACAGGATATCCTTCATCATCAATGTTGAGTAACCGCGGACCTGTATAGGCAATATGCATCCAAACCGATGCAGAACCCGGTCCGCCATTAAATGAGATCATCAACGGCCGGGCTGATCTGTCTTTGATATCTGTCCTCTCATAATATGTAAAAAATAAACCTGCTATACATTTTCCCTCTTCATCCCATACAGGCATAGTGCCGGTTTCCGCTTTGTATGAAATGCGCTGGCCTTTTATCGTTGTACTATGATTGGTGATTACCGTTTTGTCCGGGTTAAAAACGATATGAGGAAGATGAGCTTTATCCTCCTGGGCAGCCGCATCATCTTTTTTTACATTTTGTAATTCTTTAGGCGAAATTTTTGATTGGCCCCATAGTATGTTGCCACTAAAAATGATTATAAATAAAATGAATACTCTTAACATGGATGATTTGAATTTGATAATAAAAAGTATTTTAACTGGCAGGTTTCTCTTTATTCGCTCTGCAAAAATTAAAGATGTAGTAAAATTTGTAAACGGTCAAAAAAAGGTGCAAGCCGGTATAGATGAAAATTGAAAACACCGGGATCATATTTTCTAATTAGTTTACCTGCTACAGATCTTTTATCATGATCATAAATTCCAAAGGCTGTGTTGGAATTCCAAACCGTTTATCTGCGGGGAAAGGAATTCTCTCGCTTGTTTGCCGGTAGCCGTGTCTTTCGTACCAGGCTATTAATTCATGCCGGGGAGTAAGGACATTCATAAAGATTGAAGAACAATTTTTTTCCTTTCCGAATTGTTCTGCTGCTGCCATTAATTTTTTGCCAATGCCAGCACCCTGCAAAAGTGGTGAAACACTTAACATGCCAAGGTATAAGCCTCTTTCTTGTTTATGAAGATAAACGCAGCCCGTAATTTCTCCCTTCTCTGAAGTGTGCTTCAGTATTACAGCTTCTTTCTTGTCCATGGCAGTGGATAATGTAGCGATGTCTGTACGCAGCTCACCCAATAATAATTCTGCTTCCGTTGTCCAACCTGATTTAGAAGCTTCACCCCGATATGCGCTGTTAATAAGCGCAACCAATTGCGTAAGGTCTCCGGTAACGGCAGGGATAACATGCATGACCTGAAGATACCAAACGGCTCTTTATTTTATTTATCTCCTGGGAGATTTTATTAAATTGATTTTGATAAACAACTATTTCGTATTTTAATGTTATAAAATTTAACCAATGAATAAATATTATGTTCTTTTCCTTATGATCATCTCAGCCCTGATTTTTGCTTATTGCAGCAGTTCAAAGAAAGCATCGAAAACATCTTCTCCAAAATTAGTTTATGAAAGTAGTGTTCAAAATATAATATCAGCCAGCTGCAGCCCCTGCCATATTCCCTCCCGGGGCGGAAAGAAAAAAGCCTTTGACAATTATGCTAATGCAAAAGCTGATATTGACAGTATCATTTATCGTATTGAACTCAATCCCGGGGATAAAGGTTTTATGCCATTCAAAAACCCCAGGTTAAGTGATAGTGCTATTGCTGTATTCAAGCAGTGGAGAGCAGATGGGTTATTAGAAAAATAATCTTTCTTCCATATTCATTTACTTCATTTAGTTCATAGGCATAGCTGGATTCCTTTGTCTTTCTTTCAGGATGAAATTTTTATGCTTTTCCTGGCCTAAGGTTATTGGTGTTGATCCCAAAACTTTGAGTAATAAACCGGCCTATAATTTTACAAATGATTTCATGTTTGTGAACATGAATCAAATCACAATGGGCAGATCAAAGGGATAAAAAGCAGGTTGCCCGATGCAAAGCCGGTACTGACAGTTGAATTAAAGGACGAGGATTGACCTTGCTCCGCAACATTCTTGCTTTAAATAAGCCTCCGGTACCTTTTAGGTATCAGAACATTAATTTTTACCCAGGCCTTCAGTGTAGTATAAAATCTACGCAGTCCCGGAGGCAACATTTACAATCAAATGATGGGGTGCTCTATTTTTTTCAGCTCATTGGTAACGTTTCTTTACTAAATATCAATGCATTCCTTTACCATTTTTGTAAAACTTTTTTTTAATCGCACCATATGCGCCAACTTAAGATCGGTAAATCCATCACTAACCGGGAATCAGAAAGTCTTGAAAAATACCTCCAGGAAATTGGTAAGGTTCCTTTGTTAACAGCAGAAGAGGAAGTTCAACTAACTATCTTAATCAGGCATGGCGATAAAAGGGCACTCGACAAGATGGTGAAAGCCAACCTTCGGTTTGTTGTATCAGTAGCCAAGCAATACCAGGGCCAGGGGCTGTCCTTACCTGACCTGATCAATGAAGGAAACATCGGTTTAATACATTCAGTTGAAAGGTTTGATCATACACGTGGATTTAAATTTATTTCTTTTGCCGTTTGGTGGATCAGGCAAAGTATTATAAAAGCAATAGCTGATAATGCCAGGTTGATTCGTCTTCCCCTTAATAAAGTAATTGCGGGTAATCGTATCCGGAAAGCCGATTCACAACTAGAACAGGAATTAGGAAGATCGCCGTCGGCAGAAGAACTGGCCGAAGTATTGGATATGGAAATTAATGAGGTCCACTCGCATATGAGCAGCAAAGGGCAGCATGTAAGCCTGGATTCACCTTTTTCCGATGAGGATGAGGGTTCCCTTATGGACACTTTGGTTAACCAAAATGCGGAACAATCGGACAAAAGGTTATACCACGCCCAATCATTAAAAACGGAGATTAACCGGTCACTTCAGGTGCTTACAGAAAGACAGAAAATGATGCTTTGTTGTTATTATGGAATTGGTCTAGATCATCCTTTAAGTCTTGATGATATTAGCCAGCGGTTCGATGTGACACCGGAAAGAGTAAGGCAAATAAAGGACAAAGCTCTTTCCCGCCTGCGGGAAAGCCAGAATTATAATGTGTTAAGAAGTTTTCTCGGAGCTTAAGACCGATTGGGGTCGCAACCAAAATCATAGCTGTAAATTCTTTTCATTCTCATTTAAAGAATTGAGAGGACTTCCGACAAGCAATTATTGAGAATCAGGAAGTTCTTAATTATTCATGTCATCATAGGTTGCCGTGCTTCACATAAAAGGATCATGCAAGATTTTCGGAGTTAATGAAAATCTTTTCGAGAATCATTTTACGGTATTCGAATATTTTTTCTATTTTCTTTCTTACAAGGAGTGCATGGGCAATTCTTCCGGCTACTCCAAATGGTAATTGATATTTCACTTCATCCTTCATCAATACACCATTCCTGTATTCGGTAAAATAATGTTTATGCTCCCATAATTTATAAGGTCCTTTTATTTGCTTATCGATAAAATATTTTAGATTTTTCATCTTTTCAATTCGTGTCTGCCAATTTAACGGGATGCCAAACAGCGGAGTCACTTTGTAATCTATCAGCATTCCTTCAAATATTTCTTCATTTTTCCCTTCGCTAAGAATTTTAAAGTTGAGTTCAGGGGGCGTTATCAATGGCAGGTTGCGGGGCGACGAAAAAAACCTCCATGCTTTGCTGATATCAACCGGCAAAAATTGAGACGTGGAAAACTGAAATGTGTTCATAATGTCTTTTTGAATAGGTAGATATATTGATATGATTGGTTATTGTACAGGAGTACGCTGCGCCGGATCTTCCAAAAATGATAAAATGATTTTTTTCAAATCCGGGTCGGTCAATGAGTCTATCGAATTTTTTATAAAAAGTCTGTCTTCAATTATTGCATGGTGATAACCCAGGAATTTAGGTGCATAGGTTTGAATTGCAAACCGAATAAACCTGAGTTCCAGGTTTTTACTATCCTTCTGAATAGATTTCTCTAACAGCCTTCGGCCGCTTGAAAAATAACTAAGTTTACTAAATGGATTAAAAGCGTACCTGGCCATCATCATTTTTGCACCAGCTTTATATCCGGCAAGCAAAGGATTATTATTTTCATCGAAAGAGTTGAGCGAAAAAAGAAGTTTTTGACAGGCTTTTTCATTCATAGCGGCTTCCTGGTACATCTTTCTTACGGCTACCAAATCCGGTTCCATTGTACCGATATGAAAAGGGATCACAAACCATAGAAGAAATAGGGATTTAATCATACCAATCTTAATTTGTAATAAAACATACTGTTCACCATTAAGGCAAGTTTTTGTCCATTATTGATCCTTATCCTTTTGGTGAGTAAATTTTTAGCCGGAAGACTTTTGATTTTCCTGAAAAGTGACCGGTAGTAAACATAAGCCAGGTAAACGCCTCCTTTAGAGGAAGAAGGCAATTTTTTTATGCCTGTCAAAGCTTCTTTAAAATCATTTTCAATATCATCTTCTATTTCCTTTTTAGCCAGGTTTGTGAAGTGAGTTATATCCACATTTGGGAAATAGGTTCGGCCAAGGCTGTGGTAGTCTGACTTTATGTCTCTTAGAAAATTTACCTTCTGAAAGGCGGCACCTAATTTCATTGCATAAGGTTTTAATTGTTCAAATAGTTGCCTATTTCCCTCTGTAAAAACATGAAGGCACATAAGACCAACAACTTCTGCTGAGCCTAATATATATTCCTCATATTTTTCTTTTGAGTATTCTATTTTTTGCAGGTCCATCTCCATACTTTTTAAAAAGGCTTTAATAAGGACATGGTCTATTTTGTATTGATGAACCACATGCTGAAAGGAATTTAACACAGGATTTAATGAAATACGGTTTTCGATGGCTTCATATGTCTCTTGTTTAAATTTTTCTAATAAATATTTCCGGTCATACTCATGAAAGCTATCTACAATTTCATCGGCAAAGCGAACATATCCATAAATAGAATAAATTGGATTTTGCAATTTTTTCTTAAGAAAATGAATGCCAATAGAGAAGCTGGTGCTGTAGTATTGGGTGGTCATCTTACTGCATTTTACCGACAGTTTATCAAATAGTGACTTCATGCTTTTTTCGGTTTAGATGTTTTAAAAATTGCCCCGCTGCTACTTTACCTGAAATTATTGCGGGAGGTACTCCTGGTCCGGGCACAGTAAGCTGACCTGCATAGAAAAGATTATTGACCTTTTTATTCCTGATGCTGGGTTTTAAAATGGCAGTCTGCATCAGGGTATTGGCAAGCCCATATGCGTTTCCTTTATAAGAATTGTAATCCGTGATAAAGTCGCTAACGCAATAACTTTTTTTATAATCCACATGGGCTGCTAGTTTTTCACCTGCATGTTTTTCCAGCCGTTCCATCATTTGGCAGAAATAGTGTTCCCGGAGTGTTTCAGTGTCTTTCAATCCCGGAGCAATGGGCATCAGGAGAAAAAGATTTTCATGGCCTGCAGGTGCCACGGCACTATCCGATTTAGAAGGGCAGCATGCATAAAATAAAGGACGGGATGGCCATTGGGGGCTTTTATAAATTTCTTTCGAATGTTCAGTAAGGTCTTCTTCAAAAAACAAAGTATGATGAATTAAGGATTTTATTCTTTTATTGATGCCAAGGAAATAAATAAGGCAGGAAGGTGCAAATGTTTTTTTCGCCCAATATTTCTCATTATAATTTCTAAAGGCTTGTGGTAATAATTTTTCTTCTACGTGGTGATAATCGGCAGATGCGATTATGGCTTCGCATTCAATACGTTCACCATTTACAATAATGGCGGTAGCTTCCTTGTTTTCAATCTCAATTTTTTCCACCGCCGAGTTTAAATGGAAAGTGGTGCCGTTGGCTTTCGCTAGTAGTATCATTGCTTCAATTACTTTCCCAAAGCCACCTTTCGGATACCAGGTTCCTGATTTAAGACCTGCATAGTTCATCAGGCTATATAGTGCCGGAGTTTCCTCCGGCATTGCACCAAGAAATAAAATGGGAAATTCCATCAGTGCAATTAGTTTAGGATGCGAAAAATATTTTCTAACATGCCTGCTGAATGATGAAAATACCTGGAGACGCAAAATACCTTTCAACAGGTCTTTATCAGCAAATTCCCGAAGGGAAAGACCGGGTTTATAAACCAGGTTCTCTATTCCGGTCCTGTATTTATATTCCGCTTCTTTCATAAACTTTTTAAGTTGTAATGCACTACCGGGTTCTACCGATTCAAATATTTTACTCAATCCATCAAAATCCGCGGGAATACGCATCACCTCCTTGTTTTTGAATATCATTTCAAAGGAAGGATTTAATAGTTCCAGGTCATAAAAATCGGCAACTGAATATCCAAAATCATTGAAGAATCGCTCAAACACATCCGGCATCCAATACCAGCTTGGACCCATATCAAACACATAACCATTATCTGTTTTAAATTGCCTTGCCCTTCCACCGCAAGAATTGTTTTTTTCATAGACATGCACTTCATGCCCTGCTGCAGAAAGATATGCTGCTGCACTTAGCCCTGAAAAGCCTGAACCTATTATTGCGATCTTTGACATTTCTTATTGTTTATATTTAGCGAATAATATATGAACACAAATCAGGTTAAAATTCTTTCCAGCTCCGCCGGCGATTTTATCCAGTTCATTCCTTTGCCGATATTTAATTTACTTATCAATTCCTGGTTACCAGAGAGATGAATGGATAGGTACTTAAAATTTTTTCTAAGGATTGAAAGATATTTTCCCGAATCTTCTGGTATATTATTATGTATCAAAAAAAACAACAGATGCGACGGCGAGGTTTTTTTTACGGAAGTTTCAATTGAGTCATAAGGAACATTAGCACCCAGGTAAATTACTTTTTTGCCCGCAGAACGGATTAAGTAACTCGCAAATAAAAGACCTATTTCATGAAATTCATTTTCCGGCAAAAATAACAGCCAGGATTCCTTATCTGCCTTTGCAGTCGGCAGCGAATCAATTGCGGAGAACAATTTTTGCCGGATGACATTACTTATAAAATGCTCTGCTGCTGGGGGGATATTATTCGCTGACCATAGTACACCAATTCGGACCAAAACGGGTGAAAGCACCTGAGTATAAGTATATTTAATACCGAAGCGCAACAGGCAGGTGGCAAATATTTTTTCAAAAAGAGGCTCATCAAAGTCTATTCCAGCTGCAATAAGTTGTGCTATAAAATATTCATCTGTTTCATTTGCCGTGGATCGTATTTCATTTTGATTTCTTAGAAGCGAAAATAATTTTTCATCCGGCATGGAGCATAATTCTGATATTTTATATTTCCCTTTCATCAGGCTAACTATATTCAGCAACCTTCTTAACTGTATATTATCATAATACCGGGTATTACCCTCGGACCGTTGTGGCTTTAAAGCATTATACCGCTGTTCCCAAACCCGGATAGTATGAGCTTTAATTCCTGAAAACTGTTCCAATTGGGAAATAGAAAATAAATTCAAGATTGTTTAAATTTAGTGTGAATATACTTAAACAAACTGAATCAGCCAAAAGTTTGCCAACAGGGGCACCGATTTCGGGGATGCTGAAGGTTTTTGGTATATAGGCGGGTTAAAAAAATTTGCAAGGAAGCAAAATAAAAATGCCGGTTCATCAACCGGCATTTTCATAACTAACCATTTGTTCTGTTTAGGAATCCGCAGGTTTCATGGCTTTCTTTTTTTCGATCATATCCTTGTACTTCGATTGTTGTTCAGGCGTAAAAATTTCAAATAATTTAGACTGCTTTTCCTTTTTTAAATCCATTTTTCTTTCTTTCTGAACTTCTTTACTAAGGCTGGCATCTTTCATTACGGCATCCATTCTTGCACCATATTCTTTACTGACCTCATCATATTTTGTTTGTTGGTCGGCGGAAAGATTTAATTCGGCCTTTACTTTGTTATCCCATTCTTTCGGGTCATGTTTCATACCTTTTTGATCCTGTGCCAGGGCAGCACTTGCAATCAGACCACTCATTAAGAGCAGAAGCATTAATTTTTTCATACAACTTAATTTAATTGTTTAAAAATGGTATTTCCGGGTAAGTGAAGAAGGGGCGACTTTTGACCGATAAAGGAACAATTTCTATGCCATAGGAACCCGGATGATAGCAGAATATGACAAGAGGTTTACTTATGGTAAGATAGGATACACTCTGGTAGAGCAGGGTAGTTTGTAAATTCAGACTGACTTCAAATAATCAATCTCCATTTGAAAACTCCAGGGGTTGTTTGCCAGGAAAGTATGCACCAAAATAGGAATATGTTTTTACCTTCATAATAAATCAATTTGTATCAGAACGGGTACGGGAAGAAAGCGGCCCCAAAAATATAAGGCATGAAACAGATTATCAATTGTGCAGCCTATGCCGGGGGGCAAAGGATTGGGGAGGTTGAATTAAATAAGGTGCACGAAGTACTTAAAGAAGAAGATAAGTTTGTTTGGATAGGCTTGTATGAGCCATCTGAAGAAATATTGGGAAAGGTGCAGCAAGAATTTCATCTGCATGACCTGGCAATAGAAGATGCTCTCCGGGCACACCAGCGGCCAAAAGTAGAAATTTATGGAGATTCCATATTTGTAGTTCTTCGCACCGCCCAGATGAATGAGGAGCGGCATATTGAATTTGGTGAAACACATTTTTTTGTTGGAATGAATTTTATTGTCAGCATCAGGCATGGTTCATCAGTCTCTTATACTGAGGTAAGATCCCGTTGTGAATCAATGCCGGAACTTTTAAGTAAGGGACAAGGATTTGTACTTTATGCAATAATGGATTTTATCGTGGACCGCTATTTTCCTGTTGTGCATGACCTGGAAACAGAACTGGAGGGGGTGGAAGACAGAGTATTTAAAGAGAAACCAAGCAGGCAAACTACAGAACATATTTACCAGTTGAAAAGAGAATTACTGGAAGTAAAAAGAACTGTATCTCCATTGGTAGATATCTGCAACAGGTTAATGCGTTTTGATATTAAATGTATTTCAAATGAAACGCAGCCTTATTTCCGCGACATATACGATCATGCTGTGCGCATCAACGAAATGGTTGATAATACAAGAGAGCTGCTGAATACAGCTCTGGAAGCAAATTTTTCTTTGATATCCATTTCGCAAAATGATACCTCGAAAAAATTTGCCGGATGGGCTGCTATTATTGCGGTGCCTACCATGGTTGCCGGTTTTTATGGTATGAATTTTAAATTCATGCCTGAACTGGAATGGCATTACGGATATTATGCCGTTATTGTTGCCACAATAGTAGCCTGTTGTTTACTTTATTATTTTTTCAGGAGGTCGGGCTGGTTATGACTGGAAGATGATCTCGTTGCAGCATTCTTTATAATTCTCACCTGGTTACTAACACCCGCTATTTAAAATATTTACGGGGTCAATTCTATTACCTTTTGATCAACATATAGCTTTCCGTGTTCTATATGCAAGCCGGTATAATCATTTATTACTGATATTATTCTATCGCTTTTAATATTATAATTATTAACCGATATAACATGCATACCGGCGGCAAGAGCGGAAAGAATCCCGTTTTTTGAATCCTCAAATACTAAGCAATCATCTGGGGAAACATGCATTTTAAGGGCTGCTTTTAAATAGGGTTCCGGGTCAGGCTTTCCCGATTTTACATCATCGCCGGTTACAGAATAAGGTAAATATTTTTCGATACCATGTAGTTCCAGCATTTTCCTGGCTCTTTTCGAGGGGGAACTGGTAACCAGTGCTATCTTATTTATACCAACAAATAAGTTAAGTAAAAAGGAACCAGCTCCGGCAATTAAAGAAGGCTGCATATTCAAATCAAAATCAAAAGCAGATTCCAAAATATTTCTTTTTGTATTTTCCGTTGAATTTCGAAATAATTCCTGGATCGTTTCATTGGTTGTTCTTCCATGAATGAATTTAATTGCTGTTTCATCAGTAAATGATATGCTTTCTTTTATTGCCCATTGTTTCCAAAAGTTTTCAATTTCTGAATTGGAATCTATCAGTACACCATCCATGTCAAATGCAATGGCGCGGATCTTATAATTATTTTGCATGGTTACCAAAAATAAGGCAAGGAAAATTTAATTACAGGCCCTTCTTTTCATTCATCTGAGGAAGCAGCTATTTCAGCTGGTTGTATCGCTGAGCGGTTGATATGTTTTAATTCCTTTTCAAGAAAATAATTTAGTGCAGTACGTAAAACAGCAATGGCCGCCAGTTTACCAATATCATCCCAGCTGGGAGCTACTGCGGTGGCCAGTACATCAGCACCTAATAATAATTCCAGTGCTACGGCAACGGAGCTTCCAAATCCTACCCTTATCTGTTCCTTAGAAATTATTCTGGATGGATTTAAAATAGCAAGGAAGTAGTTGTACAAAACTTTTACCAGCGCCATCCCAATGATCACGGCTGCCAGTATTTCTACCGTATGACTTATATAGACCGTAATATGTTTTGCTATTTCTTCCATGTTCTTTTTTTAAGAGAGGGCTCCTGAGATCAGGAGCCCGTTAACCATAAACTAACTGCTATTTGAGAAGGTGTAAGGAAAGGACAATGTTAAATAACCTCCGAATGTTGCAGAACAGTATTATTTTTCCTGTTCAGTACATTCATTATAATGTGATCACCTACACGAAGCGCATTGGCTGCTATCGTAAGAGCCGGATTAAAGGCGCCGCAACTTGGGAAAAAGCTTGCATCCACTACATACAAGTTATCCAGGTCATGGGCTTTGCAATTAAGATCCAGAACAGAGCTTGACGGATCAGTTCCAAACCGGAGGGTGCCATTCTGATGACTCATACCACTTACATCCAGGTCGTAGCCTCCCCATTTTACATCTTTATAATCAGGATCTGTTTCTCCAAGCTTTTCAAAAATTTGTTTGAGTTTTTCTTTTAGTTTTTCAAATGCGGTATAATTGGTCCTGGTGTATTCAACTTTGATGGTTCCATCCTTCCTGATGCTAACACGATTGTCGGGGCTGGGAAGATCTTCTGCCGTAACCCAGAAATCGATGCTCATCGCTTTTAATTCGGGGTATGTTTTGCCGGGAAAAAGAGTTTCTCCCATCCATGAAATAGTATCTGGATCATTCCTTCCCATTAATTGTATTTCGCCTAAAGGAAATTCACTGTCATCGGCACCATGATAAAAGTCGGCGATGCCCAGGCTTTTTTGGAATACACAATCATTATTCTTTTTGGTAAATGCTACAAGACAGCCATTATGATGCAGCATTAAATTCCGGCCCACCTGGTCGGATGAATTGGCCAGGCCATTCGGATATTTTTCATTGGCGCTGCGCAATAATAATGCAGCAGAATTAACCGCACCGCATGCTACAATAACAGTATCTGCACTAAAAATGATCTTTTCACCTTTTATTTCAGCGATCACTTTGCTGATCTTTTTTCCGGTTTCGTCTGTTTCTAATCTTTCAACATAGGCATGTGTCAGCAAGGTGACGTTCTTATTTTTTAATGCCGGTCGCAAACACATCACCTGTCCATCGGCCTTGCTGTCTGTAAGATCAGGAAAGCCATCAAAGTTTTCCAGTACCACCGGGGATTCTGTTTCTGTATAATCCTGTGGCAACCTGACGCCCATGGGTAATGGAAAAGGTTTCAACCCAAGACCGTGCAATTTTTTTTCAAGATCCCTTATCAACGGCTCATATGGAAGGGGAGGAAGCGGGTATTCTTCTGCAGCAGGAGGTTCGCTGGGATCAACTCCGCGTTTACCGTGAACACTGTATAATTGCTCAGCAATTGAATAGTAATCTTCCAGCGTTTCATATCCAAAAGGCCATGCCGGAGATACACCTCCATAGTGCTGTACTTCTTCAAAATCACTTTCACGAAAACGGAAAAGCGCAGCTCCGTACATTTTACTGTTACCACCTACATTGTAATGAATATAGGGTTTAAAAGGTTTATCATCTTTATCATACCACTCTTCTCCCGGCCGGTAGCGACCCCGGGTTACTACTTCATGCGGGTCCCAGTTTTCTTTTTCCTTTGGAATGAAACCACCTCTTTCAAGTATCAGAATTTTTTTTCCTGTGGATGCCAGTTTATAGGCAATTGTACTGCCTCCGCTTCCTGTACCGATAATGATGATGTCGTAATGATTTGTCATTTAGTATTTTTAATTCTTGCACAAAGAAAATAGCAACTGGCAGGGAGGGCTGTCGGCTGTAAGACGGAAGCAATGTTTTTAAATTTTGTTAACCTTTAAAAAAGAAAGATTGTCATTCTGATGACAGAATGAGGAAGGCCGCGTTATCAATTTCGAAAAAAAATATAAGTATGAAAAGAGTATTGTCAGTTTTATGTATAGCGATATTGACTCCAGTTTTCACTTCAGGCACAAAAGTCTGCTACGTTTATTCAATCTGATAAAGCAATAAGGGGTTACGACCCGGTGGCTTATTTTTCAGAAAGTAAACCGGTAAAAGGAAACGATAAATGGGTTTATAAATGGAATAATGCTAATTGGTATTTTTCATCGTCGCAAAACCTGGAAATTGTTTAAAGCAAACCCCGACAAAATATGCGCCGCAATATGGCGGTTATTGTGCTTATGGTTTATCTAATGGTTACAAAGCGCCTACAGATGCGGATGCATGGACTATTGAAAACGGTAAATTGTATTTAAACTATAATACAGAAGTCAGGGAACTATGGAATAAAGAACGAAAGGAAAGAATCGAAAAGGCCGACAAGAACTGGCCCCGGGTAAAGAGTAACGAATAATTTTTATTGAAAAATAAAATTGGATAAATCCGTAAGGCATAATATTATTATTCAGAAAAGAGGAAACAACTATCTTGTATTTGGATGAAACAATTTCAAATGGAAAAAATTAGTTGTGATGAATGAAAAAGTAAAAATTACAGATACGCAGATTCTATCTGATAATTGGTACACGCTAAAAAAGCTGACCTATCAAATTCAAAAAAGCAACGGGGAATGGCAGAAACAGGAAAGAGAAGCCTATGACCGGGGAAATGGTGCTACCATTTTACTTTATAATAAAAGTCAGCGAACGGTTATTCTTACAAGACAATTCAGGATGCCGACTTATATTAATGGCAATGAATCGGGGATGCTGATTGAAACCTGTGCTGGTTTGCTGGATAAAGATAATCCGGAGGAATGCATTCGCCGCGAGACGGAAGAAGAAACAGGTTATAAGATTGCAACTGTTCAAAAAGTGTTTGAAGCCTACATGTCACCGGGTTCAGTAACTGAACTTATCTATTTTTTTATTGCGGAGTATTCCAGGGAGATGAAAATAAATGAAGGCGGAGGTATGGATCATGAACAGGAGGATATTGAAGTGCTGGAGATAGGTATAGACGAAGCATACAACATGATAAGCGACGGACGTATAAGGGATGGCAAGACTATCCTCTTACTTCAATACTTCAAACTTAATAAGATATTATGATTACAAACCGATCGTTAATGATACTTGTTGCCGGACCTTATCGCAGCGGAACTAATGATGACCCGGCTTTGATTGAAGCCAATGTAAAAGCCATGACGGATATGGCATTGAAGTTATACAATATGGGACATATGCCCGTGTTGGGAGAGTGGTTTGCTTTGCCTCTGATAGAAGCAGCGGGTTCAAAAGAAACCGGGGATGAAATTTTTAATAAATTATTTCATCCCGTGGCGGTGAAATTAATCGATCATTGTGATGCCATTTTAAGAATCGGTGGTGCTTCAGCTGGAGCAGATGAAATGGTAAATACGGGAAGAAAGAAAAATAAAGTCATTTTCCTTGATGAAAGAGACATTCCTCCTTTAGTGTAGGCAAATCCAATTTAGCTCGTACAGGTGAATTGTCTGTGGAATCCCATCCCTTAAAAAAAATTATTTTCAATTTCAATCTTTCTGTTCAGGTTGGAATTTATGTTGCAATATTCATTAAGTTTGGAATTAGCTATTATGTGATCCAGGACTTACCGGTGGCTTTTAAGTAAACAAACCCAGTGCCATGCAATTAATCCTTCTTTTGATAGTGCTGTTGGTAGCAATTGTTCCTTCTTCTACGCCTACGCCAAAGTTTGAAGCGCAGGTTATCGATGATAATATTTCCATTGGATATGGAATTGCGCTGGGCGATGTAGACGGCGATGGTAAACCGGATATTTTATTGGCAGATAAAAAGCAGTTTGTATGGTACCGGAATGGAGACTGGAAGCGGTTCGTTATGATTGATAGTTTAACTTCTTACGATAATGTATGTATTGCAGCGAAAGACCTGGATGGTGATGGAAAAGTTGAAGTAGCTGTAGGAGCACAGTGGAACCCCGGCGAAACTTCCGATGCCAACAATTCCGGGTCGGTACATTATCTTATTCGTCCTAAAGATCCTGCTCAACTTTGGGAGGCAATTGAATTACCGCATCAACCAACAGTGCATAGAATGCGCTGGGCAAAATCTGCAGAAGGCGATCACTACTTATTGGTTCTTCCGCTGCATGGACAGGGTAATAAGAATGGCGAAGGCGAAGGAGTAAAACTCATTGGATCATAAATTTCCTGCTAACCCCCGGCAGGAATGGAAGATGATGATCCCGGACAATACCATGCACCTGACACATAATTTGGATATTATTCAAAGAAATACTGATAATACCACTCATGTTTATATTGCTGGTAAGGAAGGGATAAAAATCATTCCTGCTTTTGGTAGTAAGAGTGATAAAGGTCAATCACAAAAAATAGAAGGAATTGAAAAAAGTGCCGGAGAAATAAGAGTTGGAAATCCGGGAAATAAAAATCAGTTTATTGCCACTATTGAACCCATGCACGGCATTGCTGCTGTGGTTTATAAAACCGGGAAAAACAATACACGAATTGTATTGGATGATCAATTAAAAGAAGGACATGCACTGGCTACCGCTGATTTGCTTGGGTTGGGTTACGACCAGGTAATAGCAGGTTGGAGATCACCTAATGCAGACAATAAAGTGGGCATTAAATTATACGTGCCACGGGATAAAGATGGAACCTCCTGGGACCCTTATTGGATAGATGAAAATGGCATGGCCACAGAAGACATGCAGATCCTTGACATGGATGGAGATGGCAGGCCTGACATTGTTGCGTCTGGCCGTGCTACAAAGAATCTAAAAATTTATTGGAATAAATCCGTAAAATGATCCCCTGAGGATTGCAACGAACATCACTCCATTTTTAATAAAGAGGAAATGCCAATTATTTTATTTCCGTCATTCACTTTTACAATGTATTTACCGGCCGATAAAGTTTGAACCGGTAATTCAATCGTGGCCCTGCCGGAGGGTTTGGAGTCTGTAAAGCGATGCATCAACCTGCCACTCATATCATAAATGGAAATGGTCATCTTACTTACAGGGTAATCCGTTTCAACAATTAAGGCGGAATTCCCTGTGGCAGGATTGGGCACGGTTTGTACGTTCACCTTTCCGTTACCTATGCATGCTGTATTCAAAACGGCTGTGGCGGTATCAATAAAAACAGCAGTAAAGGTTGCTGCGATAGTATCTACTATTTGTTTTATCCGGTATGAAACCGGGCCTTCTGCCACCCCCATTAAACCATCGTTAAACTGGTAGCTTTGATTAGCGAGAATAGCTCCTGTTTTTGCGCTGATCGTTGCAATCTTTGTATACGTGGCATTCAAAGTCGATTTTCTTTCTATTTCATATTTCATAGAAGATACATCCTTGCTTGTCCAGGTAAGGGTGGCTGAACAATCATTTATTGCGACTGAAGAAGTGGCAAATTCCATTAATAAAGAAGTAAAAGCTTTTTTAAGATCAGGAATGCCATACCCGATCCGGTTGTCCGGTGATGAATAAATACTTCCTGCTTCTTTCAATGCTCTTACGATCCTCATATTATTATACTCAGGAAATCCCTGCCACAGGCAAGTAGCCAGGCCGGCCATATTGGGGCAGGAAAAAGAAGTACCGTTACTCCCGGCAATTGAATTATCCGGGGCCTGCACCATGGCACTTACACCAACGGAAGCTACATCAGGTTTCACTCTGCCATCCGCAGAAGGTCCGTAACTGGAAAAAGAGCCCACAACACCAGAGGTATTAACGGCACCAACAGCCACTACACTATCTCCATCGGCGGGTGTTGTAATCATGCGCCAGTAATCATTACCGGAATTACCTGCTGCATTAAAAACCAGCAAACCTTTTTTAGCAGCCAGGTCTGCCGCTCTGTGCCGACATAGTAATGTCGCCATTCAGATCGCTGTACGGATAATCCGGAACCGGAGCATCAAATCCATAACCATAGCCTAAGGATGATGATATAATATCAGCACCTGCGCTATCTGCTCTTTCTGCGCCACAAGCCCAGTTAAATTCCTCGATTGGATATTCTGATGTTACGTCTTCTGTTTTGAATAAATGAAAACTTGCTTTCGGTGCTTTACCAATAAAAAGCCCGGGTATATTGGCTGCAATGGTAGAGAAGCATTGCATACCATGTGCATTGTCTTCCACCACACTTGCATGTCCAAATACAAAATCCCAGGTGCTTAATATTTGCCGGTTTGCATTTACACTATCAAATGCTTTTAATGTTGTATAATTAAAAAAACCGCCATCCAGGATAGCGATCTGCATACCCTGTCCGCGCAGACCAATGTTATGCAAAAACTCACCTTTATGAAGATGGATTTCATTAAAAGAATTAGCGCCGTAGTTAAAGTAATTTGATTTTATCCCCGCAGGTTTTGCGCCAGTTTTTGGAAGGAATATTAGTTCTTCATTTATTTTATTGCCGTCAAGAACCGGCCTTGCTGCAATGGCTGAGCTGTTTTCCACAAAGGGAAGTGCATTTATAGCAGTAAGTGCATTTGGATCAGTAGTGCGAATAGTTACAGCATTTAACCAGCGGGAAATATTTAATACAGTTACATTAGGAATGTCTTCAATCTGCGAAACATAAGAAGAAGGAACGGGCAGGTCGGAACTATCAACTTGTATTTGATACCTGGTTCTTCTTTCTATTGCTCTTGGTGACAGGTAGGGAGTGGGATCTGATAAATTATAAGATGTAGCTCCTTTGTCTTTAATACGAACAATGTATCTTGAAAACTGGGCCCTGGTTTCGGTGCTTAATAAAAAAAAAGTCAGCAATAATAAGATAAGCTTATTCATCAGGAAGGCTTTGCCAGCACCAAATTTAGGTTGTCCGAAAAACTTAATTGTGGTCGATCATCCACATCTTAATTCCGAATCCCCTGTAGTAAGGATTAGGACCGGATGTGTTGGGTTCATATTCTACTATCATATAATCGCGGTAAACTAAACCAATGTTCTTAGCGTATTTTTCAACAGCTCTTATTTTTCCGCCTGCTCTTGCCGGCTCAGTAACCGGGAAATTATCTCCATAATTTTCCTCTTCTACCGTCCATACATCGGAATACGTGTTTCCGTTATACTCCACGGATGGACTGAATGAATCATAATTATAATCCCATTTTTCCATATATCCTGAAAGTGTGAACTTATACGTTTCATACGGATCCAGGTGCAAATAACTATTTCCTTTCCAGCTATAGCTTTCCCGCAGCGGAGCATGTAATTTGATAAACCGGAGGTTATCCTCTATCACTTCTATCCTGTCCGGCAATGGAGTAATAAAATAAGACCCGTTGTTAGACCATTCACCTGTACCATCCGCATTGCGCAGGTAACGGTATACACGATAAGATGGCCGGCCCAGATTGTCTTTTATTTCTCCATTAATTTCATGTTTTACCTGGTAACTGTGCGTTTCTATATTGCGCTGAAAATTAGTGAAGATCAACGAATCGATACGATAAGTAATATATTTTCCGGTTTGCAGCGGCAGGTAATCAGCTAAAGGTTCGGTAACGAATTCTTCTGTCTTTTCAGAACAGGAAAAAAGGGAAAATAAAAGGAAGGCTAAAAGGCCAAAACGATATCTCATAAACGGTTTTAGTTGATTCAGGGATACAAAACTTTCTTTAATAAAGATATAAAAAGCAACATGTTAGCTGGAGGTTTTATGCCGGCACTTTTCATAAAAAAAGCGGGATAAATTTTACCCTGCTTTATAACGTATTTTATTTGTCTTTATTGCCTGAGAACCAGTAGCCTGAAGAAGTCTGAAATCAGAATTTAATGGGCAGTGGCCGGAAGTTTATAGACTAAAAAGAATGAATACTCCAATCAACTTTTCATCAAACACCAGATTTCAGGTTCCCTTTCTGAATAATTCCTCCGCCAATCACATCGTCTCCTTCATAAAAAACGGCACTTTGACCCGGGGCGATGCCTTTTACATTTTCGTAAAACCGGACTTTCATGCCAGCCGTTGATTCGCCCGGGTATAAATTAGAGAGGCACCTTTGTCCTTATACCGGATCTTGGTAGTGGCTTCCATTCCCGGTGTGATCGTATCGTATTTGATCATGTTGAATTTGCCCACCATCATTTCATTTTGTTCCAGGTCTTCTTCATCACCGAGCATAACGGTATTGGTATCCGGATCAATCCGGGTTACAAATACCGGTTTGCCAAAGGCAATATCAAGTCCTTTTCGCTGACCAATCGTATAAAAGGGATAGCCTTTATGCTGTCCTAAAATTTTTCCATGTTTATCAACAAAATTTCCGCCGGCTACTCTTTCTTCCAGTCCATCCACCCGGCGTTTCAGAAAACCGCGGTAATCATTGTCCGGAACAAAACATATTTCGTAGCTCTCACTTTTTTTAGCCAGTTCGGGATAGCCATAATCAAATGCCATTTGCCGGATCTCCGTTTTGCGATAAGGTGCCAAGGGTAATAAGGTTCGGCTCAGCAGATCCTGCTGCAGTCCCCACAGTACATAGCTCTGGTCTTTTGTTTCATCCATGGCTTTGCTTACGACAAAACGTCCATTGTCATGCTGACGGATCTTTGCATAATGACCGGTAGCAATAAATTCGCAACCCAATGCATCGGCTCTTTTTAGTAAAGCCCTCCATTTGATATGCGTATTGCAGAGCACGCAGGGATTGGGGGTTCGGCCTGCCAGGTATTCATCAACAAAATTTTCTATCACGAAACCGCCAAACTCTTCCCGTATATCGAGAATATAATGCGCAAAACCATGTTCTACAGCTGCCTGTCGTGCATCATTAAAACTATCCACATTACAGCAGCCGGTTTCCTTTTTGCTACCGCCACTGGCAGCATAATCCCAGGTTTTCATGGTAATGCCGACCACTTCATAACCTTCATCATGCAGCATAAGCGCAGTAACGGTACTGTCAATACCGCCGCTCATGGCCACCAACACTTTTCCTTTTCTGCTCATACTTGAAAAAATTGCAAGCTGCAAATATACGCTGATTTGCGGGTTGCTGAAATGGGGAAGCAGGACAGATTAAATATTGTAATAAATTAAAAAACCTGAAATGAAGCTATCAGGTTATATTTTAAAAACCTCGTAGACATCAACTTGCTTGCATCAGCGTTTTGAGAATTCTTCTGTAACCTCCATTTTACCATCTATGACTTTTACAGTTTTCCACAAAGTTTTGCTCTCCATTTTTACCACATAAGCGATTTTGTTATTCTTTCTTACTTCGGTTACCTGATTAATGCTGAAGTCAGCGTATGTGCTTATCACTAAATGCGCCACTTCCCCGGGAAGTTTTTCTTCATTGTAATAACGCATTATGAATTCGCAATTACCTTTTTCATTATAATATATGAAAGTTTGAATATCATCTATTTTAAAATAAGCGACTAATAATCCATTGGATGATTTAAACCACCTGGCATCAGGTTGATCTTTAATTGGTGTAAACTTCCTTATGGTTCTTTTAATGGTTTCGTTTTTATTTAAATTCATTTAAAGTGGAACCGGGATGGGTCATTTCACTTTCTGTATTGAAGAGATTGTTACCAGACGGGGATGAATGGTTTAAGCTTTGCTATCTCATTTGGGTTTTGCGAATAGGTGATGTTGTTGATTGTACATGCGAGGAAAAGTACCTTAAAACTGGATAGAATACTTTTTTCATAATTGTAGAATTTTATTATGAATAGTTAGTGTAGATTGAATCAAAACTATATCACCATAGAACCGGATACCAGCCAAATTGATTGGACTGCAGGAAACCCTGATAAACAGAGCAGTGATGATTGAGAATTCGGAGATTGATCTTAGATCCTGTTGGGGCGTAACTTATTCAAAAGCATTTCTTTTTTGCTGCGGGAAACGTCAACGGTGGAGCCATCGGTCATCACCAGGTAGCCGCCCTTCACCTTTGATGTATTTATCAATTTCATTCAGGTTAACCAGGTAGGAATTATGCACACGGAGAAAAGAATATTCTTCCAGCATTTCTTCTATTTCTTTTAGCGGACGGGATACAATTAGTTTTTGTTTATTCTTTAGCAGGAAAATAGTGTAATTGCTATCGGATGCGCAACTGATAATTGAATTTACAGCAATCATCTGCAATCCTTCCATGGTAGGAAGCGCAATTTTCTGAATGGAAGAAACAGGCTGATGGAGCTTGTGTAAAAGAATTTCCAGTTGCTGGGGAAGCGGATGAATTCAGACGATGTGTAACCTTTTGTACAGCTCTTTGTAACTCTTCCCGGTCAACTGGTTTTAAAAGATAATCCAGGGCACTGAAGCGGATGGCTTTGATGGCATATTGATCATAGCTGGTTGTAAAGATGATTTCAAAATGTATTTCCGGAAATTTTTCCAGCATTTCAAAACCATTCATGTTGGGCATTTCAATATCGAGAAATACAAGATCCGGCTTACCTTCCTTGAATAGCCTGCAAGCCTGATTCGGCGTCACTGCATTGTTCTATCACCTGCACATCGGGGCAATATTCTTTCAGCAATATTCCTAATGTTTTACGACAATGAATTTCATCATCTATAATGATAGCTTTAATCATAATTAATAGGTACTTTGATCAACACTTCTGTACCGGCGGGGCGTTCCGTCCGGAAATACAAGATCAGTTACTGTTATGAAAGTAGTTATCTTGTTCCTGTCTGTTGCAATATGGCAATCCGGTCTGCTGTAATGTGCATTCCCATTGATTTATAAGTTAATGAAGATTTGCTTTTTAATTCTTCGGCCGTTTTTCTTCCGATGCCATCATCAGTAATTTTGCAAAACAATATTTTTTCTTTTAAGATATAATTCAATTTCAAGATGGCCCTTTTTCCTTTTTATGCATACAGCCCGTGCCATATTGCATTTTCCGCATAAGGCTGAATGATGAGTGGCGGTACTTTCACCATAGTGGTATCGACTTCATCATTGACCGAAATTTTATATTCAAACCTGTTGCTCAAACCGCAGCGATTCCAGTTCAAGGTATAAGCGAAGGGCTTCTAATTCCTTGTCCAAAGGGATAAATGCTTCCTGGGAATTTTGAAGTATCAATCTTACCAGCCTTGAAAATTTAGAAAGATATTCAGATGCCTGCAACTTATTATTTTCAAGAATGAACATATTGATAGAGTTGAGGGAGTTGAAAATAAAATGTGAAATGTTCGAAACTCTTACCATCATATTTGCTCACACCCTGATTGTATGTGCCGAGCCATAAATTCCCGACCTTATCTTCGGCTATACTCATAATGAAATTGTCATTGAGACCCTCCTTTTGGGTAATGTGCGAAAAAGGGCTGGCGCCGTATTTACTTATTCCGTTTCCTGTGGTGAACCAATAATTACCAGAACGATCTTCGAAGATATCGTATACGATATTACTGATCAGTCCTTCCTGTTTAGTAAAGTGAATAAAGTTTTTCCGGTTGAACTTGCTTACCCCATTTCAGGGTTACCAAACCAAAGATTGCCATGTTTATCTTTCCGCACAAAGGAAGTTGCTTTGCTGATTAGCCCTTCTTTTTCAGTATAGTGGTTAAAAGTATTTCCCATCATATGCATAAACACCCTGCTCTGTAGCAAACCAAAGAACTCCCTGGTCATCTTCCTCAATGCCATAAACAGGCGAACTACCCAAACCTTCGATTTGTGTAAAATGAGAAAACCGGCCTTCATCGTGTTCAGAGCCCCCGCATGGTTCCAATCCAGAGATTATCTTGTTTGTCTGACAGAATGCTATGCACCGTGTCATTGATCAGACCTTCCTTTTTCGTGAAATAAGTAAACGTTTTGTTATCGAATTTACTTACCCCGGCCATTGCAGTTGCAAACCAAAGATTTCCAGCCTTGTCTTCGGCGATACTGTTAACAGTATAGCTACGGACACCTTGCTTCTCCGGATAATAAGTGAAAGTTTTTCCATCGTATTTTGTCACTCCGCCTAATCCCATGCCGAACCAAATATTACCATGTCTGTCTTCAAGCATACTTCGTACGAAATTGCTTTTCAATCCCTGTTGCTCACTAAAATGAGAAAAACTCCTTCCGTCATATCTTGTTACGCCCCCGCCATTAGTACCAAACCAAAGATTGCCATTTCTATCTTGCATTGCACAGTAGATTATCGGCGATTTTAATCCTTGCAATTGACCAAATGAACTGAAATTTTCACTGTCTTGCTCCCCGTAGACAGGCTCCGTGATTACAACTTCTGGTAATCCTGCCGTCACCGGGGTGCCAATAACCGAAACAATTTCCGGCAGAGAAAAACCATTTTGTCCGGGGGTACAAATTTTTGCTACCCCCGCCGGGATCACTTTAGGAATACCGACTGATCTTATATTGTCTGGAACCGGTATTTTTTTAGGTTTCCCTGCCGCAATAATTCTGGGGTTTCCAGCCAGGATCACTTTAGGTTCGGCCATACTGTCTTTGGGTACCACATAGCCGTGAGCTTCTACCACTTTGGGAGCATACGATTCTAAATTGTTTTGCTGTTTTTGCGATCTTTTACAGGAATATGGCAGCGCAGAAAAGATAAGAAGTAAATAAAATATTTTGTTTCTCTTTGAAAAGAGTGCTACAGATAAACAAATGGAAAAAGTTGCGGTTAATAAGAATAATATTTCTTTGAAGATGTTCATTTCATTCTTCTTCAACAGTAAATTGTTTAACCCAACAAAACCGGCATTTTAATAATTGCTTCTGTGCCTGCCTTACACCCTTCAGTAGATTTCAGTTATGGATAATTGATTTAATAACAAATCGTGTGCTCTTTTGCTTTAGAGAATTATTATTTTGAATCTAAAGGTAGATTGATTTCAATATTTAAGGATCGGCATTTATTTCTTAAATCTCACATTTGATTCACGAATTTTTGAGTCAGATTGAGTAGGCTGGTGGTTTATAATGATAATTGGACGATATGGGTTAATATCTTACACTATTAAGTACACGAGGCTATTCAAGTAAATATGGCTATTTGATATGGGGTTGATTTTTCCACACGGAAACCGTTTCAGATTCTTTTCCAACCTTATGAATGATCTTCAGCAAGCTTCTTTTTTAGTAGAAAGAACACCTCATAAGAGAGGCCTCCCAGGAATGGGAGGCCGTAAAACGAATGCATATTCAATTTTAGAATAGCTCATTCTGTTTTCAATGAGTTTTGTTTCTTCCGGTATAATATCTTGCATTCCTGGGTATCCTATTCCTTTATCATCCATACTAACAACCTAAATAGTTCTTTGATTCCGGTTTACTTTTAATACCTAATGGTAAACTTTCAAACTTGAAGCGATTGTAGGAGGGTCAGCTTTTTGAATACTCTTCTGTAATCTCCGTTTCCTGTTCCACAACTTTAACCGTTTTCCAGCAGGTTCTATCTTCAATTTTTACCAGGTAGGCTGTTTTACCGGCAGTTGTTATCTCAGTAACACAAAAAATGCTGAAATCATAATAAGTTGTCTTTATAATGTGACGGATTTCACTTGGCATATCTTTTTCAAAATAATAACGTACAGTTGATTCCGGAGCTCCCTTTTCGTTATAATAAATCCTTGTGTCAATGCCCTCATTGACAAAATGAACCCGAAAGCCACCCGCGAGTTTGGCCCATCTTATTTCAGAGGCCTTTTCATAAGTTGTTGTAAAATGACGCAAGGCTTTTGTATTGACATTGTTTATATAATCACCATCTGCATTCTTATATGTTGGTTTATTATATGCTAAGATCGGTTCAAATGAAGTTGATAATATTGGTTTTGCAGAATCTGTTGTCAGTTGTGCAAAAGAAAAATTGGATAAACTCCAGATCAGAAATATTGCCGGTAGAAAAGTGAATGGTGCGCTTTTCATAATTGTAAGGTTTTAGTATGAATGATTATTGTTGAGAGGAGATTCAAAATTATATCGGCACAAAGCAGAATACCAGTGCCGCTGTACAGTTGACGATTTTTGAGTTCAGCTTACAAAAAGTTGGGCTAGATAGTTATGAATTGTATGGACACAGGAGAGATTAGAAGAATTTCATCAATGCCTCTTTCCGGTTGCGGGATACATTAACAGTGCTGTCATCAGTCATGATAAGATATCCACCCTCACCCCTGATATATTTTTTCACTTCATTAAGGTTGACGATAAAGGAATGATGTACCCTCAGGAAAAAGGGAAAACTTTGTAATTGTTCTTCCATTTCTTTTAAGTTGCGGCAGGCAATGATCTTGTTTTTGTTTTTGAGAAAGAGTTGGGTATAGTTACCGTTGGCTTCGCAACGTACAACCTGGTCGGCAGGAATTAGTTCAAAGCCTTCAATTGTTGGAACGGCAATTTTTTGAAAGGTATCCTTTTTATTGTTTACCTGTTTTAACAACATTTCGAATTGTTCAGATGAAGGAAGTTTTTTTTGGATCTGTATTTTTTGTACAGCTCTTATTAATTCTTTAGGGTCAATTGGTTTTAACAGGTAGTCCAGGGCACTGAAATGAAATGCCTTGATGGCATATTGATCATAACTTGTAGTAAATACAATAGCGAACGGGATTTCTGAAAATTGTTCGAGCATTTCAAACCCGTTCATGATTGGCATTTCAATATCCAGGAATAAAATATCCGGCCTGTTTTGTTCAATAGCTTCCAGTCCCTTGTTAGCGGAGCGGCATTGATCCAGTATTGTTACTTGCGGGCAATAGTCTTCGAGCAACATGCTTAGTGTTTCAAGGCAATACACTTCATCATCCACGAGAATGGCTTTAATCATAAAAAAGAGGTATTTTCAATAATACTTGCGTACCACCCGGGCTTGCATCAGGCAAAACGAGATCAGTTATTTCAATAGTCGTCTCCATTTGTTTTTTTTGTTGCAGTATCGCAATCCGGTCGGCTGTAATCTTCATCCCCATTGATACATGCCCCGATGTTGATTTGCTTTTTAACGCTGCTGCCTTTTCTCTTCCTATGCCATCGTCAGTTATTTTACAGTGCAACACATTATCTTTCTGAAACAATTTAATTTCCAAATGTCCTGGTTCTTCCTTGTTCATCAATCCATGCCGGATGGCATTTTCCGAATAGGGCTGAATGATAAGCGGTGGTACTTTAATGGAGGAAACATCCAGATCCTTTTCAATGATGATATTATATTCAAAATGATGATCAAATCTCAATGCTTCCAGCTCAAGATAGAGTTCCAAAGCTTCCAATTCGCTTTCTAATGTTATCAATGATGCCTGCGAGTTTTGCAATATCATTCTTACCAGCTTTGAAAACTTCGTGAGATATTCAGAAGCCTGCGGTCTTGTCGTTTTTAAGAATAAATCGATTGATAGAAGTAAGGCAATTAAAAATAAAATGAGGATTCATTTGGGCGCGGAGGGCTTGCATTTCCAATTCCGAGGCTTGTTGCTGCAAATCTGCTTTTTCTTTTTCACTTTCCAGTTTTTGAAGTTGCACATTGTGTTCAAGTTTTTGTTTTTCATGTTTCCTTTTTAATGCCATCATGCGTACTGTGATTAAGGCAAGTAGCAAAAGGCAAATTATACCAGCTATCAGAAATTCCTTTTGCTGGGCTGTCTGTTTTAGTTTTTGCTTTTGAATCTCTTTTTCTTTATCAAGTAATTCAATCTTTTGTTCGTAATTGGAAACGGCCAGCTTGCCTTTTACCTGGTCGTTAGCAACAGCATCTTTCATAGCGTTGTATTGACGAAAGTATAAATTGGCGCTATCGGGTTGTTTGCGCCAGTCATAAACAACATAAATTACCCGGCAGGCATCCCTGGTGACCTGTTTTGCTTTTGTAGTATAGGCAACATTTAATGCCCGTTGGCCATATTGCATGGCTGAATCATATTGTTGCAGGAGGAGATAGGTTTTAGCAATAAGTATGAGCGAACGCTGGATTTCGTTCTTGTCGTTTAGTTGTTGATGAAGAGATAAGCCTTTCAAAAAATTTTGTAATGCCAGGTTATATTTTTTTTGGAGCAAATAATATTCACCGGTACTTACGAGATAAATCCTGAAGTACCTGTCTTCGGCAGATGCAGGTTTGTATAATTCAAAATAATGCCATGCAATATCAAACTGGTGAAGGTGGCTGAAAATTTCTGCGTATTCCATTTTTATCCATATATCCCAGTCTTCGATCCCGTCGTCTTTTTTCAAATTGTGGATTATCCATAGCGAATGCTTGCCGGTATGCAGTAAGTGCGGAACTGTAATCCTCAATTTTCATATACAATCCCCCAAGCCCAAACAAATAACACTGCAGTATAAACTGATTACCTCTATTTGCAGCCAGTTGACGGTATTGCTCGATGAAATAAAAGCATTTTTCGTAGTCGCCTGCTTCTTTATAAATCACTGTCAGCATCCCCAGCACAGAGAACAAGTCATCCGTATTACCTGTTATTTTGTAGTGTTCATACAGCTTTAGGTTGTACGTAGCTGTTTCTTCAAATCGGCTTTGAGCATGCAGGGAAGAAGCCAATTCAGATATAGTATCTGTAATGCCTTCTTTATTAGCCGTTTTTTCAAACCAGCTTAATGATTCTTTTCCAAGCTTTTCAGACTGGATAAAATCATCATCAAAATGATTTACCAGTCTTGCTTTTCGTGGTACAAAGCCACAGCTATTCCATGTGATATAATTAATTTTTTTTGATTCCTGCATTGCCGATTCGGCATAATAGCCGGCTGAATCTTTGTTTTCTTGTTGAACATATTCCCTGCTTAATTCATTCAGGCAATCAACTTTCGAAGAATCGGTTAAGGTGAGTAATATCTTTTGCAGGCTGTCAACCTTTTCCCTTTGTGCCAGGCCTGTGAGGCAAAAAAAGAATTGTAATAAAAGCAGGTTAGTATGTGTGGAAAGATGCATTTTTAATATTTACTTATGAATAGATCACCGGTAATTTTATTATCACTTCCGTCCCCGCAGCGCTGCCATCTGCATTCACAAGATCATTAATTGTTACCGGTGAGTTGTTTCCATTTAAATTTTGCAATCTGACAATCCGATCCGCCGTTATCTCCATACCCATTGACTTATGTTTGGATGCTGATTTTCTTTTAAGCTCTGCTGCTTTTTTTCTGCCAATTCCGTCGTCTGTTATCTTACAATATAGAGTATCTCCCTGCTGAAATAGTTCAATGTCCAGGTGTCCAGTTTCTTCTTTTTGCATCAGGCCATGCCGGATTGCATTTTCGGCGTAGGGCTGAATGATCAACGGTGGCATTTTAAGAGAAGAAACATCGAGATCTTTTTCAATGATGATATCATATTCAAAATGATGATCAAATCTCAGGGCTTCCAGCTCAAGGTAAAGTTCCAAAGCTTCCAATTCGCTCTCTAAAGGAATGAGTGGGGCCTGAGAATTTTGAAGGATCATTCTTACCAGCTTTGAAAACTTCGTCAGGTATTCAGAAGCCTCAGTTTTGTTGTTTTTAAGAATAAAGCGATTGATAGAAGTAAGAGAATTAAAGATAAAATGAGGATTCATTTGTGCACGGAGGGCCTGCATTTCGAGTTCGGTTGCTTTATGTTTTTCTACAATTATCTCGTGTTGCATACGGATTTTATTTGTGCGATATCGGATGTATGCATAAACTAATCCGGCAAATAATAAAGCATATACTATATAAGCCCACCATGTACTACACCAGGGAGGATTGATTATGATGGAAATGGATGTACCCTCTTTATTCCAAATACCATCGTTGTTTGTTCCTTTTACTCTGAAAGTATATTTACCCGGGTCAATATTGGTATAGGCAACATAACGCCTCGATCCGCTATATACCCAATCTTTATCTACTCCTTCCAGTTTATAGGCGTATTGATTTTTAACCGGGTTTAAAAAGCTTAATGATGAAAATTCAAAAGAGAAGTAATTCTGGTTGTAATTCAAAACAATTTGCTTTGATTCGTTGGCCCCTTGTACCGGCTCGTCGAAAATTTTGAATTGCGTAATCACGATAGGCGCAATGTAGCTGTTGGCTTTTATTTGAAACGGATCGAAAAAATTTAATCCATTATCACCCCCAAAGTATAAAGTACCGTCCGTACCTCTGAAATGACCGCCCCGCTGTCTCTCGTCACCAGCACCAAAAACATTGCTTTGCAAGCCATCCTTGTAATCGTAGTTTGTAAAAGTCTTTGTAACCGGATCAAATCGTGAAAGACCGTTGGATGTACCTAACCAGAGATGATTTTGGCTATCTTCCAAAATAGAATATACTGTGTTGTTTGGCAGGCCGTGTTTATCAGTATACGTTGTAAATTCTTCTGTTTGGTAATCAAAATAACAAAGCCCCCCCGATGAGGTTCCCAACCAAATATTTCCTTTGGAATCTTCGTAGAAACAGTTCACGATATTTGAGCTAATGCTCCCGGGATCATAAGGGTCATGTGTATAGTGAACGAATTGACTGCTTCGCTTATTTAGCCTATCAGTTGCCTTACTGCCATGTCCTATCCAGATATTATCTTTTGAATCTGCAAAAACCGCAACTGCTACGTAATCGCTGAGGCCATTGGAGTCGGAAGGATTGTGATTATAATGTGTGAACTCCGCTGTTCTTTTATTGAAACTCTTAATTCCGTTTCCAGTGCCTAACCACAGCAATCCCTCACGATCTTCGGTAAAAGAATAAATCAACTGATGGTCTAATTCATGATAATTTCTTGTCGTGCTATAAAAATGGGTGAACTCACGGGTCACCTTGTTTAAACGGGATAAAACATCTCCATTTGCAATCCAAAGATGTCCTTCCCGGTCTTCTAAAATCGCATGAACGGCGTCATGCTTCAATGTTTTGGGGTTGGAAGGATTGCTCCTGAAATGAGTGAATTCGTTGTTTTTTTTATCCCAACGATTCAATCCTCCGCCAAAAGTACCAATCCAAATAATGCCGTCTGCATCTTCCAGTATGCTGGTAACCTGGTTATTGCTTAAAGAATTAAGACTATTGGGACTATTTCGTTTAAGTTCAAAACTCTTTTGCTTCAGGTTTACTTTATTTAATTTCCCATTCAGAGACCCGGCCCATAGAATACCTTCCTGGTCAATTTTGATTGAGATAACAATATTTGAACTCAAACTGTTAGCATCACCGGGATTATGAGAATAAGCAGTAAAAATAGTTCGGTCACTGTTAAGCTTATTTAGTCCTTTATCGGTACATATCCATAAATTACGTTCCTGGTCTTCCGCCAAATGCTTTCCAAACCAAAGCTGCATATTATTGCTGCTGATAGAATGAATATTATTGGGGTCATTCATGTAACGTTTAAATATACCTTTCCCCGGATGAAAACTATTTAATCCATTTTGGGTTGCAACCCAGATAATACCGGTACTATCCTCAAGAATAGAAGTAACCTCATTGGCGCTTAAAGTATTTTTATTGGTGGGGTCGTGTCTGTAATCTTTGATATCAACCCTTGATAATTGACCTGCTTTTGTGGTCGTTAAAATTATCTTGTGTAACCCGGTGGTAGTTCCAACCCATAGCGTACCGGACCGGTCTTTGTAAATGCAATTTACATTGTCTTTTAACCCTGCTTTATCTCCCGGCTGCATATGGTAACCCAAATCAAAATACTCATCCAAGAATTTTCCAGTTTGCCTGTCGAATCGGCACAGGCCCCCGGAATGGCTTCCTACCCAAATCATTCCATCGCTGTCTTCGTTAATAGCGGAAATATTCGGATCGGAAAATCTGGCTTTCGCAGAAGGTTTATAGCGGGTGAATTTTTCAGTGGATCTGTCGAATTTACACAGGCCATCGAAAGATGAAACCCAGATCGCACCATATGTATCTTCCCAAATGGTGTATATAAAATTTTGAAAAAGGGAATTAGAATCGAAAGGGTCAAGCTGGTATTTGGTAAAGGAATATCCATCATATTTATTCAGGCCATCGAATGTGCCAAACCATAGGTAGCCCATGGTGTCCTGGAATATATTAGTTACGGTTTCGTTTGACATCCCTTGTTCCATTCCCAAATGTTCGAAACGTAAGTTTTGGTTTTGGGCGTTGCTGTTTGAGTAAAAGCAAGAAATTGTAGTCAGGAGAAACGCCAGGTACATGAAGCGGAGCCTTCTGCGCCGATTGGAAGATATGCTTGTAGGAAAGATTTTCATTCTACAAAATTTCTCATTCAATGTCAACACCGGTCAAAAGTTATAAAAGCAGATGCTAATCAATTTGAAATAACTTCCCGCTAATTATTTACTATGAAGGTAGAACCCTGTTTTAGCATTTGAATGTATTGCTCGTTATTAAATTTCCGATAAAACCATGACTTATACAGTGCGATTGTATAAGCTACGTTTTTTAAAAATAGCTGGCGTAAATCCGTGGGTAAATTGCAATTCGGTTTTTTCTTTCGGATGCAATTGAAATGCTATTATGCCCGGTAGTTCTGCCTATAGTTCAGTCATTTCTAATAATGGAACGCGGTAATTCAATAAAGAGGCCTCCCAGGAATGGGAGGCCGGTTATTCTGCGAATGCTTGCCAAACGATTTTTAATTTGTTTTATGCATCCTCTGGGTTTCTTCCAGTTCCATATCCTCTACTCTTACCATCACGATATCTTTAGCGTCTTCCATACTGATCACCCAGATATTTCTTTTGTCCTGGTTTACTTTTAAAACTCTTGTTATGTTTTGGTCATAGTAATTACTTTTTACAAGACCTCTGACATTAGCAGGCAGGTGTTTTTCGGTGCCATAGCTGATGTGGTAAATCAACGATCCGTTTTTTGTAAACAGCGCCCTGTTTTCCTGTTCATTCTGAATAAATTTTACCAGGAAATTTTTATCAAGCTGGTACCAGCGCTGATACGAAGCTCCTTTAAAATACTGGTTGAATGATTTGTTTACCCTGGCGCTTACATTGGATGTGGAAGCACTAATGGTTATAGGAGGCAATTCTTTAAAACTTTCATCCTGTGCGAAGGAAAGGTTGCTGGTTAACATAGATACTATGCCGGCGCAGATAAAGGAAATAAATTGTTTTTTCATTTTTTTAGGTTTAGAAGGTTATAATAATTTGTTTGCATACGGTCAAAAATCAAGTACAGAATTATCTGATCAAGTGTGTTTGAGTAATTATCGGCTGGCAGTAGTTATTGGTCGGAATATCAGAACAGGGGGAAACAATTTTAGGAAAAAACTCTTATTTATTTTTTGATAAAAAATTAATTCAGCAGTAAAACTAGCGGTATAAAAAAATAAACACAAGCCATTATCTATTTCTGGTAAACAGGCTTGTTGCATGAATTCATAATCGTAAAATCATAAAAGCTGCTGAAGTGTCTCAATCAAAACCTGAAGGAATAGTATTGCGCTTTGAATCATTATTTCCAGTTTATAAAAACATGTTTTATTAAAATGTTAAAAGAAGCCGGCTAAGGATGAATGGCAAATACTGTATGGTAATTCATCTTCATAAACGTCTTCTTTAAAATCTATTTTTGTGAATTTTAAACATATGCAGTTGAGATTGGTAATCAGATTAGCATTGAGTGAACTACCATATGGCAGGGTAGTTTACCGGAGAGAAAGGGTAAATAACATTTCAGGCGGGCTTCTTTCGCCGAAACATCTTAATTTCCATTTTTTTAAAAATTCTTCAGGATGAAAATATCTTTTGCTTTTTTCCTTTTGCTTATTGTCTATGGTTCTTCTGCACAGGATCTCAAATACTACCTTCCTGATAGCATTGCTTATAACACCGATGTCCCCAAACCCAAGGATATTATTTATCACGAAGTAGGGGAGTATCATGTAACTCATGACAGGTTGGTAAATTATATGAAAGCAATCGCGGCAGCTGCGCCGGAGCGGGTAAAACTGGAAACCATCGGCTTTACTTACGAGCAAAGGCCACAGCTTTTACTGATCATAACTTCGCCGAAGAATCATCAGCGGCTCGAGGAAATCAGACAAAAGCATATACAATTAACTGATCCTTCCAAATCTGCATCCCTGGACATTGAAGAAATGCCTATCGTGGTTTGGATCGGACATTCAATACATGGTAATGAACCCAGCGGCGCCAATGCTTCTTTATTAAGCGCCTATTATTTAGCAGCCGCGCAGGGGAAACAAATAGAAGAAATGCTCGATCATGTTGTTATTCTTTTTGACCCTTCTTTTAACCCTGATGGATTGCAGCGTTTTTCCACATGGGCAAACCAGCACAGGAGTAAAAATCTGGTCAGCGATTCCAATTCCCGTGAATTTAAAGAAGTGTGGCCAGGAGGTAGGTATAATCATTATTGGTTTGATTTGAACCGTGACTGGTTACCTGCTGTGCATGTAGAAAGTCAGAATCGCTTATTGTGGTATCATCGGTGGAAACCCAATATACTTACGGACCATCATGAGCAGGGAAGTAATGCTACTTTCTTCTTTCAGCCGGGTGTGCCTTCAAGAGTAAATCCATTAACTCCGGAAAAAAACCAGGAGTTAACAGCCCGGCTGGGTAAATTTCATGCGGCCTACCTGGACCGGATCGGCTCTCTTTATTTTACTAAAGAAAATTATGATGATTTTTATTACGGGAAAGGATCTACCTACCCCGACATAAACGGAGCCATCGGAATATTATTTGAACAGGCTTCCTCCCGCGGGCATTTGCAGGAAACACAAAACGGATTATTGAGTTTTCCGTTCACCATCAAAAATCAATTTACTACTACACTGTCAACGCTGGAAGGGGCTGTTGCATTGCGAAAAGAATTTTTGCAATGGCAAAGGGATTTTTATAAATCCGCTATAACGGAATCCAATGATTCGCCGGTAAAAGCATATGTTTTTGGTGATGAAAAAGATCATGCAAAAACATATGAATTCATAGAAATGTTATTGCGACATCAGGTAGAAGTATATGAATTGAAAAATGAGTTGACTACCAGTGCAACTAATTTTAAAAAGGAAAATTCATTTGTTGTGCCGTCTGCCCAGCCACAATGGCGCCTGATCAAAACTATTTTTGAAAAAACACTCGATTATAAGGACAGTTTGTTTTATGATATTACTGCCTGGACTATGCCACTCGCCTTTGGCCTGACCTATGCTGAGATCAATGCATCGCAGTTAAAATCAACCGGGCTGGGGAAAAGGTTGACTATAGTACCTGAAGTACATGGGGAACTCCTGGGGGCCATTGGAAATTCAGATTACGCTTACTTATTTGAATGGGATCAATTGTATGCACCTGCTGTATTATATGAATTGCAAAATGCAGGCTTGTTGATAAAAGGGGCTATGAACAAATTTGAAATTAGTGTTGGAGGTTCTTCAAGGAATTTCAATGAGGGGACTATGATGATCCCGGTTCAATTGCAAACCATACCATCCGATCAATTACGGAATATGCTTAACCAGGTTGCTGTAAAATATGGCATCAGTATTTATGCATTACAAGGTGGCAATGTAACCAGTGGAACTGACCTGGGCAGCAATAAATTTCCGGTAGTATCTATGCCAAGGATCGCTATGATCACCGGGGCAGGTGTTAATGCACTGGATGCCGGTGAGGTCTGGCACCTGCTGGATCAGCGTATGAATATTCCGGCAACGCATCTGGAACCGTCGGTATTTAACCGCATGGATCTGAACAGGTATAATACCATTATAATGGTAGGAGGTACTTATCCGGATATTAATAAAGACAAATTAAAAGCCTGGGTACAGGCGGTGGTGTATTGATATTGACAGAAGAAGCCGTAAGCTGGGCTTCGCAAAACGTAATCAATTCCGTAATACTTAAAAAAACAAGATCCATATCCGATAGCTTGCAGCAATTAAATTATGAAGACATAGACCAGGTAGACGGAGCACAAAAAATGAATGGCGCTATTTTCAGTGCAGAAACAGACCTCACACACCCTTTGGCTTTTGGCTACAACAAAAACGCAGTTAGTCTTTTTAAAGCGAACAAAGTGTATATGGAAAAAAGCAAAAATCCATATGCCACTCCTTTTTATTATGGCAATAAGCCATTGCAAAGCGGATGGGTGAGTAAGGAAAATGCAGAGGCAATAAAAAATTCCGCGGCTGTAATTGTTAATACAGTGGGAAGCGGAAGAGTGATCAATATTGCAGATAATCCAAACTTCCGTGCTTTCTGGCTTGGTGGGACACGGTTGTTTATGAACGCCATTTTTTTTGGAAGAAATATAAGTGTAGCAGGAGGAAGGTGATCGAGAAACCAAAAAAGTAAGAGCCGGATAATCATCAACGATTATCCGGCCCTGAACTGAAAATAAGAAAATATATTAAAGGGAATACACCTGCAACACGGAATCCCTGCTCTCTAATAAGGAAGTTCCATTGCTTAAAAATTCATCTACTTTTCTTGCACATTCTCTTCCTTCACTGATAGCCCATACCACAAGCGACTGACCGCGGCGCACATCACCTGCAGCAAATATTTTAGACAGATTGGTTTGATAATTTTTTTCAGAGGCTTTTACATTGCCTCTTTCATCTTTTTCAATCTCCAATTGATTTAAAAGACCTTCATGTTGCGGATGTACAAAGCCCATGGCCAGTAAAGCCAGTTCACATGGGATATCTCTTTCGCTGCCTGCCCTTTCTTCAAAACGGGCCGGGCGGCCGTCATCAGAAGCTTTCCATTCCAGGTCAACAATTCTTAATGCTTTCAGATTTCCTTTTCCGTCACCAATAAATTCTTTTGTGGCTATTGACCACTTTCTTTCACATCCTTCTTCATGAGATGATGTAGTTTTTAAAACCATCGGGTAAGTGGGCCATGGCATTAATGGCGTTCTGTCTTCAGGTGGCTTGGGCAATAATTCAAATTGGGTAACCGATTTTGCCGCATGCCGGTTAGAAGTCCCCACACAATCGGAACCTGTATCACCACCGCCGATCACCACTACATTTTTTGCTGATGCGAAAATATCTTCCGGGAAAATATTGCTTTCAATTGTTGCATTTGCAAATGGATCCAATCCGGCATTTCGTTTGTTTTGTTGTTTTAAAAACTGCATGGCAAAATAAACACCTTTCAAATCACGACCGGGTATATCGAGATCTCTCGGTACAGTAGAGCCACCAGCCAGTACAATAGCATTGTATTCTCGCAGCAGGTCATTGATATTTATATTCACGCCTACATTAGCATTGCATTGAAAAATGATCCCTTCTTCCTCCATTAATTTTATTCTTCTTTCCACCACCCATTTTTCCAGTTTGAAATCCGGGATGCCATATTGCAACAAACCACCGGGTATATCATCTCTTTCAAATACAGTTACAGTATGTCCGGCATAATTTAATTGTGCAGCGGCAGCCAAACCTGCAGGACCCGAGCCGATCACAGCCACTTTTTTCCCGCTGCGGTTATTAGGCTTTCTGGCTTTTACAAATCCTTTTTCAAATGCGATTTCAATAATATGTTTTTCTATTTCTTCAATAGCAACCGGAGGTTGATTAATACCAAGTACACAGGATGATTCGCAGGGTGCAGGACAAATACGACCGGTGAATTCAGGAAAATTATTTGTTGATGACAAGTATATCATATGCTTCCTTCCAGTCTTTACGGTAAACCGCATCATTGAATTCAGGAATCACATTTCCCAGAGGACATCCGCTATGACAAAACGGTACACCACAATTCATGCAACGTGCTGCCTGTTGATTGAGTTTTTCTTCACTGAATTTTTCAACAAATTCATTATAATGATTCAATCGTTCCTCCACCGGCTTCTTTGCCGGCAATTCTCTCGTAAATTCTTTAAATCCTGTTGGTTTGCCCATTTTGACTAATTATAATTTTTTAATTAGTTGATTGTTTCCTGGTCAGCCCAAAAAATAGTTGGTAAACTACTTATTGGTTTCAACGCTGATCATTCTTTTTTCAAGAAGCACTTTTTTGTAATCTTTTGGGAAAACTTTTACAAAATTTTTTAACTGGTTATCAAGATCATCGAGAATAAACTTGGCAACCGTACTGCCCGTATATTCGAAATGTTTTTGAATCATAGTAAAGAGTTCATTCTTATCATTCAGATCACATTCATCAAGGTCTACCATTTCCGTATTACAATTTTCCCTGAATTTATTATTGACATCATACACATAAGCAATACCACCGCTCATACCGGCTGCAAAATTTCTGCCTGTATCACCCAATATAACTACCATGCCACCGGTCATATATTCGCAACCATGATCACCCACACCTTCTACAACCACATTGCTCCGGAATTGCGTACACCAAAACGTTCACCGGCTTTTCCGCGGATAAACGCTTCGCCGGAAGTAGCACCATAAAATGCCACATTACCGATTATGATATTTTCTTCAGGAACAAATGAAGCATTCTTTGGCGGGTAGATAATAAGCCTTGCACCACTTAATCCTTTTCCAAAATAATCATTGGCATCACCTTCCAGTTCCAGTGTTACACCTTTTGTATTAAAGGCGCCAAAACTCTGACCGGCAGTACCATTAAATTTAAAATGAATAGTATCATCCGGTAAGGCCTGCCCCTTTATACTTTTTAGTTATTTCATTTGACAAAATTGTGCCCGCTGTTCGGTCTGTATTTTTAATATTGAAATGAAGCTTTTACTTTTTGTTGTTCTTCCAGTGCAGGTTTTGCCGCTTCCAGTAATTTCCAATCCAATATATCACTCAGACCATGATCCTGTTCTTCCAGGCAGTAAAGACCAGTATAGGTTGATGAAGGTTCTTTATATAAAATGGGTGACAGATCAAGCTTGCTATATTTCCAATGATTGATATTTTCTCTTACTTCCAGGTTTTCTACCTGGCCTACCATTTCATTCACTGTTTTGTAACCCAATTCTGCCATAATCTCTCTCAACTCCTGTACAATAAATTTGAAAAAATTAACTACATGATCAGCATCGCCGGTAAAACGTTTTCTTAATTCAGGATCCTGAGTGGCTACACCAACAGGGCAGGTATTCATATGGCATTTGCGCATCATGATACAACCTTCCACTACCAATGCTGCTGTTGCTATTCCCCATTCTTCTGCACCCAGTAATGCAGCAACAGCAATATCACGACCTGTTTTCATTTGTCCATCCGCCTGAACAACCACACGGCTGCGTAATTTATTTTTTACAAGTGTCTGATGTGTTTCTGCTAATCCTAATTCCCATGGCAATCCGGCATGCCTGATAGAACTGATAGGTGATGCACCTGTTCCTCCATCATGACCTGCGATCAATACTACATCAGCTTTTGCTTTTGTAACACCGGCTGCAATTGTACCAACACCGGCCTTACTAACCAGTTTTACACTGATTCTTGCTTCGCGGTTTGCATTTTTCAGATCAAAAATCAATTGAGCAAGATCCTCAATAGAATAAATATCATGGTGGGGTGGAGGAGAAATCAAACCAACACCGGGTGTAGAATGCCTTGTTTTACCGATCCATTCATCCACTTTATGACCGGGTAATTGTCCGCCTTCACCGGGCTTGGCACCCTGCGCCATTTTTATCTGTAATTCATCCGCTTCAGTAAGATATAAACTGGTTACGCCAAATCTTGCAGATGCCACCTGTTTGATAGCGCTGCGCATGGAATCACCATTTGGCAAAGGATCATATCTTCTTTCATCTTCACCTCCTTCGCCGGTATTACTTTTACCACCAAGACGGTTCATGGCAATGGCCAGTGTAGTATGCGCTTCCCATGAAATAGAGCCAAAGCTCATGGCACCGGTAGCAAAACGTCTGTATATTTTTTCTGCAGGTTCTACTTCATCAATGGAAATGGAAGGCCTGGTTTTTTTAAATTGAAATAAACTACGGAGTGTACAGGCTTTTTCACCCTGGTCATTTACGAGCTTCGAATATTTTTTGAAAGTGTTATAATCATTTTTCTTTGTTGAATCCTGCAAGCAGGTGGATCGTTTGCGGATTAAACAAATGAAATTCTCCTTTTCGTTTCCATTGGTAAACACCACCAACCGGTAACCGGTCAACAGGAATATCTTTTTTGCTGAAAGCAAAGAAATGTTTTACCAAAGCTTCCCTGGCTATTTCATCAAGTCCCATTCCTTCTATCCTGGATGTGGCGCCGGTAAAATATTTGTCAACCACATCTTTGTTCAGTCCTAATATTTCAAATATCTGTGCACCCTGGTAAGATTGCAAAGTAGAGATACCCATTTTTGAAAATACTTTTAACAATCCTTCATTAACGGCCTTTGATAAAATTTTTCTTTAATTGATCTTCCGTTAAGCTCAGTTTGCAATTTTCCTGTTTCCTTCATATCCCGGATAGAAGACAAAGCGAGATAAGGATTGATAGCCGTTGCGCCAAATGCGATCAAACAGGCAAAATGATGTACTTCCCATGCATCACCTGCTTCTACAATAATTCCTACCTGTCCGCGCAATCCTTTGCGGATAAGATGGTGGTGAATAGCAGACACAGCCAGTAAAGAAGGGAATAGGAGCATGATCAGAATCAATGGCCCTGTCCTGTAATATCAAGACTTTGAATCCATCCTGCACTGCATCAACTGCATAACGGCAAAGCCGGTCCAATGCGGCTTTTAACGAACCAGGTTTACCATCAGCCCGGAAATAACATTGTAAGGTTTTTGCCTGGAAAAGACCGGTATCAATACTCCTGATTTTTTCCAGTTCATGATTGTTTAATATCGGTTGCTTCAAGTGCCACACTATGACAAGTCAACGGATCTTCCAATCAATAGATTTCCATTGTTGCCGGCAAAACTTGCCAGCGACATCACCAATCTTTCCCGGATCGGATCGATTGGCGGATTGGTTACCTGTGCAAATAATTGTTTGAAATAACTACTGAGATGTTGTGGTTGATCACTCAGAATAGCCAGTGGTGTATCGGTATCCCATTGAACCGATTGGTTCTTTTCCATCCAATGCCATTGGTGCAATAATATTATCAAGGTCTTCCGTTGTATAACCAAATGCTTTCTGATATTTAAATACCTGGTCATGTTCCAGGTGTGTAAACATAATGCGTGGTTCAGGTAATTCTTCCAGGCGGATCTTGTATTTATTCAACCATTCGGCATATGGTTTATGAGAGCAGATTTCTTTTTTCAATTCATCATCACTGATGATCTTTCCTTTTTCCATATCCACCACGAACATTTTGCCGGGTTGCAATCTTCCTTTTTCTTTTATGATTAGCGGATCAATAGGAAGTACACCTGTTTCAGAAGCCATAATAACACGGTCATCTGTTGTTACACAATATCTTGAAGGACGTAAACCATTTCTGTCTAAGTGTGGCACCGATAATTTTTCCATCAGTAAAAGAAATAGAAGCAGGTCCATCCCATGGTTCCATCAAGGCAGAATGGAATTCATAGAATGCTTTCTTCACCGGATCCATTTGCTCATTACCATCCCATGCTTCCGGTATCAGCATCATCATTACATGTGGTAATGAACGACCGGTCAAGTGTCAGCAATTCGATCATATTATCCAGACAGGCAGAATCACTCTGACCGTGAGTTACAATAGGTAGCAACATTTCCATTTCTTCTTTGCTGAAGAAGGGAGATGTAAAACCTTTTTCGCTTGTCTTTAACCAGTTCAGGTTTCCCTGCAGGGTATTGATCTCTCCATTGTGTGCAATGAAGCGAAACGGTTGTGCCAGTTTCCATGAAGGAAAAGTATTGGTAGCAAAACGGGAATGTACAAGTCCAAAAGCACTCACCATTCTTTTGTTGCTCAGATCGGGAAAATATTTTCTTACCTGGTTGCTCGTTAATTGTCCTTTGTAAACAATTGTTTTATAAGAAAGAGAAGCGATGTAAAAACCGATCTCATCTTTTCTTACAGTATTGAGAATAGTATGACTGGCATAATTGCGCAGCACAAATAATTTGCGTTCAAAATCGTCAGGATTTGAAATATGATCAGGACAGGCAATAAAAACATGTTCCATTTCGGGTTCTACACTTAATGCTGTTGGGCCAATATCACTTGTATTCACAGGCACTTTGCGGTAAGCCAAGATTTCAAGACCCAATATTTCTGCCGTGCGGTTAAATATCTCACGGCATTCTTCCCGTAATCTTATTTCCCTTGGAAAAAAAATAACACCAACCCCATATTTACCAAAAGAGGGGAGGTGCACACCCAGTTTCACGCATTCATCAAAGAAAAACTCATGGGGCATCTGTATCATGATACCGGCGCCGTCACCGCTATTGGCTTCACAACCACAGGCTCCACGATGCTCCATATTTTCCAGCACTGTTAATGCATCGGAAATATTCTGGTGCGATTTATTGCCTTTAATGTTTGCGACAAAGCCGATACCGCAGGCGTCATGCTCAAAAGAAGGGTGATATAATCCAGTGTTGCTTGCCATGGGCAATTTAAAAATTTAGATAGTTTATAAAAAAAGCCACACCGGGCTGAGCATACAGCAAGCAAGCCCGTAAATTACTGAATTATTCCCAAAAACAGGGGTTGATCAGCTAAAAATTCCCCCCATAGGATGTGGATTAGTGGATATTGTTGATTCTTATCAAAGCCGCTACTGTTGTGCCTGACCGATGGTTATAGCTCCGGTACTCAGTAAGGGTAAAGTGGAAATTCATTGACAGGGAAAACGATTTTAACTAATGACCGTATGTACATTCTTAATCCTATTCATGAAACATGGATTATTATTATTTTTTTGATCAATCAAATTTTCTTTTTTATTCCTGCTTATTTGGTTTATACCAGGTAGCCGAACAAGGTGTCGTCCTTATTTAATTCAGTATAACTAAAATGATGATCGTCCATTTTTTTCATTAATTGGTCATAGTCCGCTTTTGCCATTAATTCTATACCAACAAGCGCCGGTCCGTTTTCTTTGTTAGTTTTCTGCATGTATTCAAATCGGGTAATATCGTCTGTAGGACCCAAAACATTATTTACAAACTCTTTTAAGGCGCCCGGTCTTTGGGCAAAATTGATAAGGAAATAATGTTTTAGCCCTTCGTATTGCAAACTTCTTTCTTTGATTTCCTGCATCCGGTCTATATCATTGTTACTGCCACTGACAATGCAAACGATATTCTTCCCTTTTATCTCATGAGCAAAATCATCTAATACGGCAATGGATAATGCACCTGCAGGTTCCACTACTATAGCATCTTCATTATACAACTTTAGAATAGTGGTACATATTTTACCTTCCGGCACCAGGCGCATATCGTCCAGTACATCCTTACAAATTGAAAAAGTGAGATCGCCTACCCGCTTTACTGCAGCACCATCAACAAAGCGTTCGATATGTGAAAGTGTTACGGGTCGTCCGGCCTTTAACGCTTCATACATGGAAGGTGCTCCTTGTGGTTCCGCTCCTATTATTTTTGTTTTCGGGGAAAACGTTTTGAAGTAACTGCCAACGCCGGCTGCTAATCCTCCTCCACCTACAGGTACAAATACATAAGTCAATATCAGATTTCTCAGCAACTATTTCTACAGCAACTGTACCCTGGCCTTCAATGATCCGGGGATCGTCAAAGGGTGGGATAAAAGTCATTTTATTTTCCCTGGTAAATAGTTGAGCAGCTACAGAACAGTCATCATATGTATCGCCTACCAGCCTGATCTCAATATTTCCTTCTCCAAACATCCGGGTTTGTTTCACTTTTTGTTTGGGAGTGATGATGGGCATGAACACAACACCTTTTACCCCCAGCTTTTTGCAGCTATACGCAAAGCCCTGTGCATGATTACCTGCACTGGCGCAAACAACTCCTTTTGCAAGTTGGTCGGGCGGCAAAAGTGAGATCATGTTATATGCACCACGCAATTTATAACTGCGAACGATCTGCAAATCTTCTCTTTTCAAATACACATTACATTGATATTTGGCGGAGAGACTTGCATTAAGCTGAAGCGGTGTATAGTTTACGATGTTCTGCAAACGCATGGCCGCTTCAGCAAAATGAAGAGAAGAAAATGATGAAGTGAGTTGGTTCATTTATAATTGCTACTAAATGTAATTACTCTGCTTAAACCCGGTAACTTGATTGTTTTAAAAAATTACCGGTATATAACTTTAACCTATTGATTCGGCTTTTTCAGTTTGTTCCCTGAATACTTCCTTGGTAGATGAAGTAATTTCGGGAAGTGGTGGTGCCGGTTGATTTTCAGGTCTCAGGCTACGAACTGTTTTACCCGCCTGCCATAATTCGCTTTCACGAAGTTCTTTCAGTTCCACTTCTAATTTTTCACGATAATCAGGCTGGGAGTTCAGATCAATAGAGCGTTGAGATTCTTTTCCGGAAGCAACACTTTCATATAACTCTTTAAATACAGGAGCTGTGGCATCGCGGAATTTTTTCCACCAATCCAAAGCACCACGCTGGGCCGTAGTAGAGCAGTTGGCATACATCCAATCCATACCATTTTCTGCCACTAGAGGCATTAATGACTGCGTCAATTCCTCCACTGTTTCATTGAAGGCTTCACTTGGAGTATGACCTTTATCTCTTAATACCTGGTATTGCGCTGCAAAAATTCCCTGTATAGCTCCCATCAATGTTCCTCTTTCACCGGTAAGATCAGAATAAACTTCTTTCTTGAAATTTGTTTCAAATAAATATCCGCTACCAACTGCAATACCCAGTGCTACTACCCTGTCGAAAGCTTTTCCGGTAGCATCCTGGAAAATGGCATATGAACTGTTCAAGCCTCGTCCCTGTAAAAACATTCTGCGCAAAGATGTTCCGGAACCTTTTGGTGCTACCAGAAATACATCAACGTCTTTGGGAGGAACAATGCCTGTTTGCTCATTGAAAGTGATACCAAAGCCATGAGAAAAATATAAAGCCTTACCAGGAGTTAAATGTTTTTTTACAGTTGGCCACAAAGCAATTTGAGCAGCATCGCTTAACAGGTAGCAAATGATGGTCCCTCTTTGCAAAGCTTCTTCAATTTCAAACAAAGTTTTGCCGGGAACAAATCCATCCCGGATAGCTTTATCCCAGGTTTTGGAATCTTTACGTTGTCCAACAATTACATTGATGCCATTGTCTTTCTGGTTCAGCGCCTGGCCAGGACCTTGTACGCCATAACCAATTACCGCTACTGTTTCATTTTTCAAAATTTCCTGTGCTTTTGCCAGAGGAAATTCTTCTCGTGTTACGACATTTTCCAACGTGCCGCCAAAATTTAGTTGTGCCATTTTTTATTTGTTTAAAAGTTTATAATATTAAAATTCGCCTATACCTTTTCTTTATGTTTACTATTATCACATAGAAAATACTTCATCCTGTTTATCCAAAAATTCATTTTCTATCAATTCTTCACTGGGTTCTTTTCTTTCAAACTCTTTTAGCCTTTCGTGGAAGCTTATACTGTCTTTTATTATAGCTACCCTGGCGCTTCGAACAAATTCAATGAGGCCATAAGGTTCCAGCATTTTTACCAGCTTATCTATTTCCTCATGGTGGCCGGTGGTTTCAAATACAATATAATCTTTCCGGATGGCAACCGCCCTGGCGCCATATTCTCTCAGTAAACGCTCCACTTTTACTTTCTCCGCAATTTCATCAGTTGAAACCTTAAACAAAGCCATCTCCTGCCAGATGATTTCATTATCGACATTATAAAAGGCCCGGAGAATATCCACCTGCTTTTCGATCTGGCGAACCAGTTTCTTTACCACGTCATCTGTTTCGGTAATGACTATAGTGAAACGATGAATGCCTTCCACTTCGCTGGGGGATGTATTCAGGCTTTCAATATTGATCTTTCTTCTTGAAAAGATGGTTGAAACCCGGTTGATTATCCCGATCTGGTTTTCGGTATATACTGTAATCGTGTATTCTTGTTTTTGCATAAATTTTTAATTGTTTGATTTTTTTGTAACCACAACAATACCTGTTGACCAGTTTATTCTTGTCATAAACAAATCCTGCCGGTCTTCTATTTTTTGTATAAGTTCAGCTACTTTTTCTTTATGTCCCAAAGGCCAGTTAGGTTGGGGAAGCATATCGTCAATAATATATAAACCTCCCTCTTTTAATATAGCGATTGTTTCTTCGAACAGATCATATTTGCCTGGCATGGCATCAGCGAAAATGAAATCAAATTTTTCACCACGGTAATTATTTATCCAGGCATAAGCATCTGCTAATACAAATTCCACTTTTTTATCTTCAATATATTTCCTGGCGATATCAATCAGAATTTCATTGTTTTCGATGGTTAGCAAAGAACTTTTTTTATCCAGGCCTTCAGCGATCCATGCTGTTGCCAGTCCGGTACCCGTGCCCAACTCAAGAAACCGGCCTGCAGGTTTTGATGCAGCAAGTGTTTTAACAAACTACCGGTGCCTAAATCAGAAGCCATATTAAACTTTAAGTTCGAAGTCGCTTCCCTGATCTTCTGATATACATCCGGTATATCGCCCATTAACTCATTATCCACCTGCATGCTCATTTCATTTTCTGATTTCTTAACACCCGAATTAAAATGATCTCTATAGATCTTCCTTGCACAAAATAATCTCTGCCACACCGCGACCCTGTGGTACCATAGGGAAAACATTATTTTCTTTTCCTACCATTACTTCCAATAAGTAACTTCCTTCATTCTCCATCATTTCTTTCAATCCGGGTTTCAGCTCTTCTCTTTTTGATACTCTCTGGCCGGGGATATAAAATCCTTTAGCTACCTGTACAAAGTCGGGACTGGTAATATCAACAAAAGAATATCTTTTTTCATGAAACAATTGTTGCCACTGACGCACCATACCTAGAAATTCATTATTCAGAATTATGATTTTTACATTGGGTTTGAATTGCATGATAGTGCCCAGTTCCTGCAAGGTCATCTGGAAACCTCCGTCGCCGATGATTGCTATCGTTGGTCTTGAAGGATCGCCGTATGCCGCGCCAATTGCTGCCGGCAGGGCAAAGCCCATAGTTCCTAGACCACCGCTGGTGATATTGCTTTTGGTTTGGTTGAATTTTGCATAGCGGCAGGCTACCATCTGGTGCTGACCTACATCTGTTACAATGATGGCATTTCCTTTTGTCAATTCATTTAATTCTTTGATAACCTCGCCCATCGTCAGTGTTTCCCCTGAAGGGTTCATCTCTTCCTTTATTACTTTATCATCTTCTTTCTGCTGATATTCTTTGAATTTTTGCAGCCATTGCGGATATTGTTTTTGTTTGATCAGCGAAGTAAGCAATGGGTAGTGTTTCCTTACAATCACCCCAGACAGGAACGGTTGTTTTTACATTTTTATCAATTTCCGACGGATCAATATCCAGGTGGATGACTTTGTGCTTGCTTGGCATATTTATCTAATCGCCCGGTTACCCGGTCATCGAAACGCATTCCGATTGCTATCAACACATCGCACTCATTGGTTAATACATTTGGGCCATAGTTGCCATGCATTCCCAGCATTCCAACTCCTAATGGATGATCGGTAGGAATGGCGCTCATTCCTAATATGGTCCAGGCGGCAGGTATACCTGCTTTTTCAATAAATTTTAAAAATTCTTTTTCTGCTCTACCCAAAATAATTCCTTGTCCGAAAATCACAAATGGTCTTTCCGCTTCATTGATAAGTTTGGCCGCCTGTTGTAAATATTCTTTTCTTACAATGGGTTTAGGGCGATAACTTCTTATGTGTTCACATTTCTGGTAGCCGCTGTATTCAAATAATTGCAGTTGAGCATTCTTAGTAATATCGATCAATACGGGTCCCGGTCTTCCGCTTTTTGCTATGTAAAATGCTTTGGCCAATACATGTAGGTATTTCCGTGGCATCAGTAACCTGGTAATTCCATTTTGTAACCGGCGTTGTAATGTTGATGACATCTGTTTCCTGGAAGGCATCCGTTCCCAGCAAATGGGCAAATACCTGGCCGGTAATACAAACAACAGGAGTGGAGTCTATCATGGCATCGGCAAGACCAGTAACCAGGTTGGTAGCCCCGGGACCACTTGTTGCAAACACCACACCTGTTTTTCCCGACGTACGGGCATATCCCTGTGCTGCATGAATGGCCCCCTGTTCATGACGTACTAGAATATGCTTTAGTTTTTCATTGTAATCATAAAGCGCATCATAGATGGGCATGATGGCACCGCCGGGATAGCCAAAGATTGTTTCCACACTCTTCAGCTATAAATGCTTCTAATACGGCGACACTTCCGCTGATTGATTTCATTGCAGTGGTGGGTTTATTATCCTTTTCTATTGTAAGAGTTTCCATACTCAATATTTTATTATTTGATCATTAATTTCATCGGTTACACAACCTTCATCGCTGATTTTACACTTCTTGCGTATTTAAATAAAATTCCTTTCGTTGCTTTTAATGCTGGTTGTTTCCAGTTAGCTCTTCGGTTTGCAATTTCTTCTTCACTTAATTTTAAGTTGATTGTGTTTTCAGATGCATCAAGTTCAATTACATCATCATCTTTTACTAAAGCTATCAGTCCACCATCATAAGCTTCGGGTGTAATATGCCCAACCACAAAACCATGCGTGCCGCCACTGAATCTTCCATCCGTAATCAGTGCCACTGATTTGCCAAGGCCAGCACCAATGATTGCAGATGTTGGTTTAAGCATTTCTGGCATGCCGGGTCCACCCTTGGGACCTACATAACGGATGACTACCACATCACCAGCTTTTATTTTTCCTGAGTTAATTCCTGCTATCAATTCAAATTCACCATCAAAAACCCGGGCAGGCCCCATAAATTTTTCTCCTTCCTTACCGCTGATCTTTGCAACACTTCCTTTCTCAGCCAGATTGCCATACAGGATTTGCAGGTGCCCCGTTTTCTTAATGGCTTGTTCGATCGGGTAAATGATTTTTTGTGTTTCGAAATCCAGATCCGGAACACCTGCCAAATTCTCTGCTACCGTTTTACCGGTTACTGTCAAACAATCGCCATGCAACAGACCTTTTTGCAATAAGATATTTCATAACGGATGGTACGCCGCCATGTTCATGCAGGTCCTGCATCAAGTATTTTCCAGAGGGTTTGAAATCGGCCAGTACAGGAATTTTGTCACTGATAGTTTGAAAATCATCCTGCGAAAATTTTACATCCACACTTTTTGCCATTGCTATCAGGTGCAATACAGCATTGGTGCTTCCACCCAATACCATGATAACGGTAACAGCATTTTCAAATGCTTTCCTGGTCATGATATCAGAAGGCTTTATATCTTGTTCAAGCAGTAGCCGGATGGCCTTTCCTGCTGCCAGACATTCATTTTTTTTGTCTTCACTCAGTGCCGGGTTGGATGAGGAATAAGGCAGACTCATGCCCAACGCTTCTATAGCAGATGCCATTGTGTTTGCTGTGTACATACCTCCGCAGGCACCAGCACCGGGGCAGACTGTTCATTACAATACCTTTAAAATCTTCGTCACTTAACTGCCCTGCTATTTTTTTTCCCAATGCTTCAAAAGCTGAAACAATATTTAGATCTTCTCCTTTATAATGACCGGGTGCAATAGTGCCGCCATATACCATGATGGCAGGACGATTTAATCGTCCCATGGCCATGATGCTACCCGGCATATTTTTATCGCAACCGGGTAAAGCAATGACAGCATCATAATATTGTGCACCACAAACAGCTTCTATTGAATCTGCAATTATATCCCGGCTCACCAGCGAATACCGCATTCCATCGGTTCCATTGCTGATGCCATCACTAACACCAATGGTATTAAAGATCAGGCCCACCAACTCATTGTCCCAAACACCCTGCTTCACAATTTTAGCTAAGTCATTCAGGTGCATATTACAGGTATTGCCATCATAGCCCATGCTTACTATACCGACCTGCGCTTTTTTAAGATCATCGTCAGTTAATCCAATGCCATATAACATGGCCTGTGCTGCAGGTTGTGTAGGATCCTGTGTAATCGTCTTGCTGTATTTATTCAATTCCATTATGCCGGCTCTAATGTTGATTTATATTTTTTTTCTATCACCTTATCTTTATAAATGTCCTGGATTTTTTTGCTGATGGTTTCATTCCATGGTTTTGGAAATTTTACATCATCCAAACTTTCCCACCCAATTACCTCAGCTGCGGTACCACAGAAGAAAGCTGCGTCTGCTTTTTTTAGTTCTTCCGTGGTGAATAATTTTTCTTCAACTGGTATTCCCATGTCTTTGCATATTTCAAATACCGTGGCCCTGGTAATGCCCGGTAAAATATTTCCTGCAGGCGGCGTAAATAATTTGCCGTCCTTTTCAATAAAAACATTTGCACCTGGTCCTTCAGCAACAAATCCATTCATGTCATTCAATAATGCTTCATCATACCCTGCTGCTTTCGCTTCCTGGCTGGCCAGGATAGAATTCACATAATGTCCTCCTGCTTTTGCCTGAATCTTAAATCCTTTCGGGTTGGGTCGTTGAAAAGATGAGGTTAAAACCTTTAAAAGTTTTTCACCAAGAAAAGGCTGCATTTCCCAAACTTCAATCACGATAAAGGACTCAGTATTTTTTACAAAACTCATATTGGCAGGAGCATACACCACCGGTCTGATATAGGCATCCTGCCAGGTTATTTCTTTTTAATACTTCGTAGGTTACACGAATCAATTCATTGCTTTTCCAGCCATAAGGCATATTTAAAGCCAGGGCTGATTGCTCCAGGCGATCATAATGTTCTTTTTCTTTAAAAATTTTTGTTTTGCCATCGGCTGTTTTATAGGATCGGATTCCTTCAAATACCGAATAGCCATAGTGCAATGACTGGCTATAAAAATCCATTTTAGCTTCCGACGCTTTTACAAAATCTCCATTGAGCCAAAGGACCGTATTGTCATTATAGTAAGTTGCCATGTTTTATTTTTTTTGTTGGGGTAAAAAAAAACCCGCCTTTTTCGGAGGCGGGTCTTTGTATTTCGTTTTTTATTTTTTTACATACATAATCCACCTTCAGTTATCGCAGGAATAAGAAGCACCACCACAATGAGAACTACCGTAGCTAAATTGATGATGATATTTTTTTTACTGTTCAATCTGAAAGATGTTGTATTACGAATATACACCCACCTCATTGAAAAAACAAATTCTGCAAAACTTCTTTTGCATGATCTGTTTCAATTTTATTTATAAGAACTCTTTAGTAATCCAAGGCGAAATGGGATAGTACCCAATTGTTTGAACGGATTTATTTTTACTGAAAATGTTCGCTTATATTATAGTTGATTTACTCAGCTCAATATTTTCACTCTTGCTTGATCCCGGAATTTTTCCTGCTACATAATCACTGATCAATTCTCCGATCATCGAAGTGAAATAAAAATTAACCGGGTCAATATCTTTCGTAACAAAACCATTCTGCAATGTCCAGTTACAGCTTCACGGACAATATCTGCTTCTTCCTTTAATTCAAAATAATCAAGCAACATAGCGGCTGAAAGAACAGATCCCAGGGGATTGGCAATATCCTTTCCGGCTGCCTGGTGGTATGATCCATGGATAGGTTCAAACAAGGCCGCTCCATTCCCGATTGAAGCAGATGGCAACAATCCTAATGAGCCACTGATTACGCTGGCTTCGTCGCTGATGATATCACCAAACATATTTTCAGTGAGCACCACATCAAATTGTTTTGGATTGAGAATGATCTGCATTGCTGCATTATCAACAAACATATAATCCACTGTTATTTCTTTATACTGAGCAGCCATTTCCTGCACCACTTTTCTCCACAACCTTGAAGTTTCCAGTACATTGGCTTTATCAACAAGCAATAATTTTTTCTTTCTTTTCCTGGCATATTGAAAGGCCAGATGGGCTATGCGTTCAATTTCATCCCGGCTATAGGTACATTCATCTGTTGCCATAGTACCTTCTGCATTTGTTTCTTTTTTTCCAAAATAGATTCCCCCGGTGAGCTCACGGAAAATAACAAAATCTACCCCTTCAATATTTTTTGGTTTTAACGGTGACAGGTGTTGAAGCGAAGGGTAGGTATTTACCGGGCGGATATTGGCATATAGCTCCAGTGATTTGCGAAGTTTTAATAATCCCTGTTCCGGCCTTACTTTGGCAGATGGGTCATTATCATATTTCGGATGACCGATGGCACCAAAAAGTATGGCATCGCTTTTCAGACAAATATCAATGGTTTCATCGGGTAATGCGCTGCCGGTTTTTTCGATAGCATCGGCACCCATTAAACACTCAGTGTAATTAAATTCATGGCTGAATGTTTCTGCAATTGAATTGAGAACCCGTACGGATTGCCTTGTTACTTCCGGTCCTATGCCATCTCCTTCTATGACTGCGATATTTTTTTTCATATACTAAATCCAGGGCAGGATTATTTAATATTTTAAATACTAAAATGCTTTTTCTTTTTCGTAGTTGATGATGTCCTCTTTTATACTTAATAAATAGTCTATGTCATTGTATCCATTGAGCAGGCAGGTTTTTTTATAATCGCTTATATCAAAATGTTCAGATGGTTTTATATCTCCCGATGCCTGGCCAGGTTCTTTCAGTGAGATCGTTTGTTTTTCAAGATCAATATGAAGAAGGGTGCCGGGATCCTTTTCTGATGCCTGAAATATTTTCTTTAAAAAATCTTCAGAAACGGTTACCGGCAGCACTCCATTATTAAGAGCATTGTTTTTAAAGATATCCGCAAAAAAACTTGAAACAACAGCACGAAAACCAAAATCAAGAATGGCCCAGGCCGCATGTTCTCTAGAAGAACCACAACCAAAATTTTTTCCTGCTACCAATATTTCGCCTTTGTATTGTGGTTGATTTAATGTGAAATCTGCTTTTGGTTTTGTTTCATCATTATTTTCATAACGCCAGTCGCGGAAAAGATTTTTTCCAAAACCGTCCTTGGTTGTTGATTTTAAAAACCGGGCAGGTATGATCTGGTCCGTATCAATATTCTCGATATTGATGGGAACAAATGTGCTGGTAATTGTTATTAAGCGTTTCATTCTTTATTAAAACTATATGCCTGTTGATATGTTTATTTTACCTGGTTTAATTTAATAATTCTCTTACATCTGTTATTACGCCGGTAATAGCTGCAGCCGCTGCAGTCATCGGACTCGCCAGTAATGTCCGGGCGCCGGCTCCCTGTCTTCCTTCAAAGTTTCTGTTTGATGTAGAAACGCAATATTTTCCAGCAGGTATTTTATCCTCGTTCATTCCCAGGCAGGCTGAACATCCTGGCTGGCGAAGCATAAAACCTGCTTCTTCGAATATCTTATCAATGCCTTCATGTTTTGCCTGCGCCTCTACCTGTTTGCTTCCCGGAACGATCCAGACTTCAACATCCTTTGCTTTCTGTTTGCCTTTAACAAAAGAAGCAACCATGCGCAGGTCTTCAATTCGAGAGTTGGTACAACTACCTATAAAAACATAATCGACTTTCTTTCCTTTTATATTATCACCGGCAGTTAATCCCATATACTGCAATGATTTCTCAAAAGAGGCTTTTTCTTTTTCATTTATGTCGCCCAATGATGGAATGTGACCGCTTATCCCAATCCCCATACCCGGGTTAGTGCCATAGGTTATCATGGGTTCTATATCTTTTGCTGCAATATTTATCTCCTTGTCAAAAGCAGCATCTTCATCACTATATAGTGTTTTCCAATAGTCTGATGCCCGGGTCCATTCTTCACCTGTGGGAGCAAATTTTCTTCCCTTTATATATTCAAACGTTGTTTCATCTGGAGCTATTAACCCGCAACGGGCACCCATTTCAATGCTCATATTGCATATTGTCATGCGGGCTTCCATGGAAAGAGACCGGATAGCAGAGCCGGCAAATTCAACGGCATAACCGGTGGCGCCGCTTGCTGATAATTTAGAAAGAATATATAATACAATGTCTTTACTTACTACTCCCTTGTTCAACTCACCATCAATATTGATACGCATTAATAAAGGCTTTGTCTGTAAAAGGCATTGCGTGGTCATAACCATTTCCACTTCGCTTGTTCCAATACCAAAAGCTATATTACCAAATGCGCCATGTGTTGAGGTATGGCTATCCCCGCAAACGATGGTCATGCCGGGTTGCGTAATTCCTAATTCAGGCCCAATAACGTGAACGATACCCTGGTACTGGTGACCCAGGCCGTATAATTCTATGTTATGTTCTTTGCAATTTTTCTTTAAAGCTTCTACCTGTCTTCTTGATAATTCTTCTTTGATTGGCAAATGCTGGTCGATAGTAGGAACATTGTGATCCGCTGTTGCTACCACCTGCCTGGGACGAAAAACTTTAATACCCCTGTTATTTAAACCTGTAAAAGCCTGCGGGCTTGTTACTTCATGTATAAAATGTTTGTCGATATACAAAACGGAAGGGCCACCCTCTATGGTTTTGACAATATGCTTGTCCCAGATCTTTTCAAATAATGTTTTTGCCATATTGCGATCAATAAAATTTTTACCTGATTACCTCTTATCAAAAAATGATATTCACTGGCGGCTTATACAACTTCCGCCACATATTCCTTTGCCAGTAATACGAGGTCCTCATCAGCCACTTCTTTTTTTATGTCCGCTACTTTTAAAAATTCAACATATAATACATCGATATCATTTCGTGTGTACTGATAACCCAGTTTGTGAAAGCGATGTGCCAGGGCAGATCGGCCGCTCCGTGCGGTCAGAACAATCTTTGATCCGGCAGCGCCTACTTCCTCGGGGTTGATGATTTCATAGGTCAAGGAATCTTTCAGGAAACCATCCTGGTGAATACCAGAGGAATGGGAAAATGCATTGGATCCCACGATGGCCTTATTCGGTTGAACAGGCATTCGCATAATTTCAGAAACCAATGCACTGATCGGGATTAAGTTGTTGCGTTTTTATGTTGGTATAATAACCTAGCTTATGGTGTTGTTTCAAGATCATCACTACTTCTTCAAGTGAAGTATTGCCTGCTCTTTCTCCCAGACCATTGATGGTGCATTCTATTTGCCTTGCGCCATTCAGCACACCAGAAATAGAATTAGCGGTTGCCAGGCCCAGGTCATTATGACAATGGCAACTGATGATCGCCTTGTCAATATTCGGCACATTATTGACCAGGTAAGCAATTTTTTCTCCGTATTGATGCGGCAGGCAATACCCGGTAGTGTCGGGAATGTTTACTACCGTTGCGCCGGCTTTGATAACGGCTTCAATCACTCTTGCCAGGTAATCGTTATCGGTACGGCCGGCATCTTCCGCATAAAACTCTACATCATCCACAAAATTTTTGGCCCATTTTACAGCACTGGATTGCTCTTTCAAGTATTTCTTCCCGGGTAGAGTTGAATTTTGATTTGATATGAAGATCCGAAGTACCGATGCCGGTATGAATGCGTGGACGTTTAGCTGGTTTTAAGGATTCGGCGGCCACTTCAATATCCTTTTGTAACGGCGCGGGTCAACCCACAAACGGTTGCATTCTTTATAACCTTTGCTATTTCATTTACCGATTCAAAATCGCCCGGTGAGGAGATGGGAAAGCCGGCTTCAATAATATCAACGCCCAGTTCTTCCAGTGCAAGGGCCAATTGAATTTTTTCTTTTGTGTTCAATTTGCATCCCGGTATCTGCTCACCATCCCGCAGGGTGGTATCAAAGATGTGGATTTTGCCGTCAGCCATAATTAATTGATAAATTGTGAATGATAAAAAAGACAGGCTGCTTATTTTTGTATTGCTTGCTACCTGAAAAGCCATAAAATTTTCCCGGACAAGGATACCTGCCTGCGAAAATCTTATGACGATTACAAGGATCCGGATAAATAATCAGGACCACCTGCATATAAACAAACAGCCTGCCCCACTAAGGTATCACACTTAAGTAGATGGTTAAAACCAAAATTGGCCTCGTTTTACAGAGTTTAAAAGCGGGAAATTGCTCTGAAACGCTTACAGTAAAGGATTTTAAATCAGACGAATTACGATGCCCAACCGATCTACAGACGCCCTTTTTCAACTGGTAAAATCACTGGAAAAGTCAGAAAAGCGGAATTTTAAGCTTTATGTGAAGCGAAACTCTTCCAGTGAGAACCTGAAGACCATACAGCTATTTGATGCACTTGACAAAATGAATGACTATGACGAGCGGGTCATCCTGAAGAAAAACAGGTCGATCAGCAAGCAGCAATTGTCCAATATCAAGGCGCAACTGTACAAACAGATACTGTCCAGTCTGCGCATCATCAAGGATGAAAACAATATCGACATCCAGTTGCATGAACAAATGGACCATGCCCGCATATTGTATAATAAGGGTCTTTACCTGCAAAGCCTGAAAGCGCTGGACCGGTTGAAGGAATTGGCCAGGAATTATCACCAGATAACCTACCTGCAACAGGCCCTTTTTTTTGAAAAGAAAATTGAGGTTCTGTATATCACCCGCAGTATGCAAAACCGGGCGGATCAATTAAGCCAGGAAGCGGATGACGTGAATAATTCACTTACCCTGGTCAACAGATTATCAAACCTGTCGCTGCAACTATATAGCTGGTATATTCAGCATGGCCATGCCCGCAATGAAAAAGATATCAAGAGTATTAAATTGTTTTTTGAAACCAACCTGCCTGCAGGCGCTGCTGCAGGCCAAAGGGTTTTATGAAAAATTATACCTCTACCAGAGCTATTGTTGGTATGCATTTTATCCGGCTGGATTTTTTGCAATACTATCGCTATTGCCAGAGATGGGTAGATCTTTTTGAAAAACAATCCGGATATGTTACAGGTAGAAACCGCCAGTTATATAAAAGGAATGCACAACCTGATGGGAGCACATTTTGACCTGCTCAATCATGAAAAACTGGCCGAAACGATCAAAGCAATTTGAAAAATTTGCCCGCCATAAATTAGTAACACAGAATGATAATAACCGCATACTGACTTACCAGTACCTGTACACGGCAAGAATCAATCTATATTTTCTGCAGGGCACATTTAATAAGGGTCTGCTGATGGTGCCCCACCTGGAAGAGATGCTGAAAGAGTATGGCCTTTACCTGGATACACACCGGGTGCTCATCTTTTATTATAAGATCGCCTGCCTGTATTTTGGGAGTGGTAATAATGAAAAAGCCATTGATTACCTGAACCGGATCATTAATCAAAAATCAGATCTGCGCAGCGATCTTCAATGCTATTCCCGGTTACTGCACCTGATAGCACATTATGAACTGGGCAATTTTGAATTGCTGGAATACCTGATCAAATCCGTTTATCGCTTTATGGCGAAAATGGAAAACCTGAGTAAGGTAGAGGAAGACATTTTTGCTTTCCTGCGGCAATCCTTTCATGTAGGAGCCCATGCTCTGAAACCGGAATTTGAAAAATTGCATTCACAAATTGAAGAAATATGAAAACAATCCTCTGGAAAGAAGGGCTTTTGCATACCTCGATGTTATTTCCTGGCTGGAAAGTAAGATTAGAAATGTAGAATGTACAGGAGGTGGTGAGGGAGCGATATTTTAAGAGAGGAAAGTAACTTAACATTTATACGAGCTGTTTATTTCCCCGTTAAAAAAAACTTAACACACCATAGGGGTATTTCATTTACCGGTTGTCCTATTTATAAACCATCTTGACAGGGAATAGCCATATTTTAGCAGGATACCGAATTAGTAAAAGTGGAACAAAGCAATACCGCCATTATCAGGTCAATGGCACCAACAGGTGAAATCGCCTTTGAGCAGTTATTTAAAATGCATTTCAGGGGTCTGCATGCCTATGCCATTACCATTATTAAAGACCAGGCGATGGCAGAGGAGATCGTACAGAATGTATTTTTTAAGGTTTGGGAAAAAAGGCAACTCCTTGCAATAGAAACTTCACCCAAGGCATATCTCTACAAAGCGGTCTATCATGATTGCCTGAATTATCTGAAACATAAAAAAGTAAAATCAGTTCATGCCATGCATGTGGTTCGTCAGTCTGAAAGAGCAGGTGGAAAATGCATCCGGTAAATTATTGATGGGCGAATTGAAGGAACGTATTCATACTGCCATGAATGAACTGCCAGAACAATGCCGCACCATTTTCCAGATGAGCCGATTTGAAGGATTGAAATACCAGGAGATAGCTGATGAAATGGGCTTGTCTGTAAAAACGATAGAAAATCAAATGGGAAAAGCATTGAAATTATTACGTATAAAGCTGGTCGAACTTTTTACCATTAATTCATTTTATCATTAACCAGTATTTAAACCGAAAACATTTTGAAAACTACACACACGATAAGATGGATGAACTGCTGGTAAAATACCTGGCTGATGAAGCCACGCCACCGGAACAAACCATGGTGGAAGAATGGATCAGTTTTAACCCAATCAACCGCCAATATTTTCTCCATTTTCAACTGATCTGGAACGAAAGTGAAAAAGTAGCTGCTACTGCAACAGTTGATGAAAATAAGGCCTGGCAGCGTTTTCAGAAAAAGATAAAATCGGCGGATCAGGCCAAAAGAAAAAACCGGATCCCTGGCTGGTGGCGGATGGCTGCAAGTATTATGTTTATTGCCGGTGCAGCATGGCTGGCGGCTTCTATAATAAATAATCAATCCGTGATCCCGGAAATACAGCGTATTACTTCTGCTAATGAGGTAATAAAAGATACGTTGCCCGATGGTTCTGTTGCCACACTCAACAAACATTCTGTATTATCATATCCTTCAGCTTTTAAAGGAAAAACCCGGAAAGTAAAACTGAAAGGCGAAGCATTTTTTAATGTGAAAGCCGACAGGGATAAACCATTTATTATTGATGTAAATGATTTGCAGGTAAAAGTAGTGGGTACTTCTTTTAATATCAGAACGGATAATGGATTGACGGAAGTGATCGTGGAATCAGGAATTGTACAGGTGACAAAAGATAATAAAACGGTTGAATTAAATGCGGGAGAAAGAATTTCCTTGTCAGCGGACGGTGAGCCTTTATTGAAGAAGGAAGTTTCTAATGATAAGTTGTATAATTATTATGTTAGCCGCACATTTGTTTGTGATAATACACCGCTGTGGAAGCTGGTAGATAAATTGAATGAAGCATATAATGCAAATATCAGGATAGGAAAGGAGCAGCTGCGTAAACTTCCGCTGACCGTAACTTTTGAAGATGAATCGCTCGATGTGATCCTGAATATTATCCGCCAGACACTAATGATAAAGATCATCAGAAATGAGGATGAAATTATTTTACAATAAGCTGGAAGATGGATTATGAAAAACAGAAAAAAAATAGGAAAGGCAAACCTGGTTTTATTATTCATTTTCTATTCCCTTTTTTCCTCCGCACAAAATATTTTAGACAAGCGGGTTTCTTTTACTGCAAATCAACAGCGCCTGGATGATGTACTGTCTATCGTCAGCAATAATGCCGGTTTCAGCTTTTCATATAATAGTAATATTCTGAAAAGAGATAGCCTGGTTACCTTATCTGTTAATAACAAAACAGTGCGGCAGGTGTTGAATGAATTATTTAACGGAGCTTATGAATATAAGGAAAGCGGGAACTATATAATTCTGCGCAGGGTAAGTGTTCAATTAACAACAGTTACAAAAGCACCCCCGGTTAAAGAAAAGATTTATACGATTTCAGGGTATGTGGTAAACAGCGAAACAGGTGAACGTATAAGTGAAGTCAGCATTTATGAAACGGAACATCTCACCTCCACATTAACGGATGTTAATGGCAACTTCACCATCAAGCTGAAAGAGAAATACAAAACATCGTCGCTGGCGGTTAGCAAAGATGCGTATGACGATACGATTATCCACATCCAGCCTAAATTTGATCTGCAACTGGTGATTGCCATGGTGCCATTGCCCGATCCGGTAATCATCTCGACTCCTAACAAATTTGAAATAGCGGATGCGGAAAATAATCTTCCTTCAAAAGATTCATCTGGCGGAATAAAAATCAATACGCCGGACGAAGTGGAAGAAACAAGAGTAGCCCGGTTTCTTTTAACCGCCAGGCAAAAGTTGACCAGCCTGAACATGAAAAAGTTTTTTACAGAAAAGCCTTTTCAATTTTCCGTAATTCCCGGGGTAGGCACACATGGAAAATTAAGCGGACAGGTAGTCAATCATTTTTCCTTCAATTTGTTTGGAGGTTATACAGCGGGTGTAAAAGGCCTGGAGATTGGCGGCCTGTTTAATATTAATAAAAAGGATGTCCGATACCTGCAGGCGGCTGGTTTATTTAATATAGCCGGCGGATCCATGACCGGGATACAATTGGGCGGAATACAAAATACTATTTTAAAAAATGTATGGGGATTGCAGGCGGCTGGTATTAATAATTTTGTAAAAGGCAATGTTAAAGGAATACAACTGGCCGGTATCGCAAACATAAACGGGGGAGAATTGAAAGGATTACAAGGAGCCGGTATTATTAATTATCAAAACCGGAATATGAATGGAATTCAAATTGCGGGTATTGGCAATATAAATGGGGGACAGATGAAAGGTTTGCAGTTCGGTGGCATTTTCAACTATGCAAAAAAAATGGGCGGGGTTCAGGTGGGTCTTATCAATATCTCGGATACATCAGATGGCTACAGTATTGGTTTGATCAATATTGTTTTAAAAGGGTATCATAAATTTTCCGTTTTTACCAATGAAACAGTGAATGCAAATTTGGCTTTCAAAACGGGAAGCAGGAAATTTTACAGCATTTTACTGGCAGGAATGAACGCCGGTAAAAGCGAAGAAAAGCTTTACACATTTGGATATGGATTAGGCAGTGAATCGCCATTGACCACATGGCTTTCTATTAATCCTGAATTAAGCTCTCAATATATATACATCGGAGACTGGAACCACCTGAACCTGCTTAATAAATTGCAACTTCACCTCCAGGTCAAAATCGGAAATAAATTTTCCATATTTGGCGGCCCTTCATTCGCTGCTTACTATTCCGATCAGCCCGCAGCCGTAAGAGGATACAAATACAAGATACTTCCATCATCATATCACAGTTTCCGGCTGGCTGATGATAAATGGAGGGGATGGTTTGGGTGGAATGCCGGCATTAACATTTTTTAACTTATTTCCAATTCGTCAGCATAGGGGTTTGTCAAAAGCGGGTTGTCTTATTTATACAATTACCTGTTTATTAAACATTAAATAATACGTTATGAAAAAAATGTTTTTACTTATGATCCTCTCCGCTTTTTTGCTTGTTGCATGCGATAAAGAAAAAGTAATTCAGACCAATGATTTGCCGGCTATCGCAACCGGATTTATTGCTACACATTATCCCGATAAACAAATATTGCAGACAGTAAAAGAACTGGACAATTTGAAAACCTATTACCATGTCTATCTCAACAACGGAACCAAACTTTATTTTACAAGACTGGGAAATATTAAAAAGATCGAAGGCACCGAAGCCATCCCTGATACTATTATACCGGCTTTGATTTTAAACTATATAAAAACGAATTATCCTGCTGCGTTTATTCGTGGGTATGAAATAGATGATGCCACCCAGGAGATAAAACTCTCCACTGCAATCAATTTAGAGTTTGATAAGAATGGAAATTTTCTCCGGATTAAAGGATAATTTTTTTGAAACCCGGCTTTATTAATCGAAACCCACTCCTGCCAGCACAGCCAGACAAATCATCCATAGGAAAAAATCAATAACCAATAAATAAAAAAAGATGAAACAAGGACAAATTTTTTTGCTAATAGTCATGGCCATTTTGCTATTTCAATCTTGCCGGAAATTAGAAGGAGATGGGCCCGTGGTAACGGATCAAAGATCAACCCCGGACTTTTCAGGTATTCAATTAAAAGTTCCTGCGAAATTAATTTATACTGAAGGTGCCGTTTACAAAATAGAGTTGATATCCCAACAAAATATCCTGAACAATATAGAAACCATCCTGTCTGGTAACGATCTCATCATCCGCTTCCGGCATTCCAATACTAATTTGAAATCGGGTGAAGAAATAAATATAAAAATCACCGCCCCTGCTGTTTCAAAACTGGAAGTGCATGGCTCAGGTAATATTGAATCACAAACTTCATTTGCTCCTTCTTCCCTTCGTTTGGCCATATTTGGATCCGGGCATATTTTTTTGGCTGATGTGGTTACTGATAAACTGGATGCTGAGATCAGCGGTTCCGGAAAGATCAAAATAATAGAAGGATTAACAGGAGACCAGCCATTGAAAATTGCAGGCAGCGGGGAAATGGATTTTGTAAATTTTATCACCAAAAAATCGAAAACCAGTATATCCGGTTCTGGCAACATTCTATTAAATGTGGCGGAACTATTGGATGTTAATATTTCCGGAAGCGGAACGGTAAAGTATCGGGGCAATCCCGTTGTTACCAGTTCTATAACAGGTTCCGGCGCCGTAAGTAAGTGGTAAAACTGATTTAGGTAATCCCTATTCGATGGCAGAAGGGAGCATATAATGGTTAGGGTTGGTTTAAACGATAATCCATGTTAGATTTTATTTTCCAGTTGTGGGTATTCTTTACTTGATAAGTTGTGAAATATTTTCTTCCTGCAAAAACTTTTTACTCCCTACTTTTGCGCAATTTGTTTTTAAAAAGCAAATTGATTGCAGACTATGTCAACAGCACAACCCACGGCAATATTATTATTAAAAGATGGTACCGTTTGTTATGGCAAAGCCTTTGGCGCCATAGGTACTACAACAGGCGAAATTTGTTTCAATACGGGGATGACCGGTTACCAGGAAGTATTTACTGATCCCAGTTATTTCGGGCAGGTACTGATCATGAATTCTGTACATGTTGGAAACTATGGTGTAAGAGATGAAGATATAGAATCGGATAATGTAAAGATCAAAGGATTGATTGGCCGAAACCTTGAAGACCAGTATTCACGAAAACTGGCCAACGGGTCACTGGAGGATTATCTGAAAGCAAATAATATAGTGTCAATAGAAGGTGTAGATACAAGGGCACTCGTCTCTCATATCCGAACTAAAGGCGCCATGAACTGTATCATTTCTTCCGAGACTACAGATATTGAAGAATTAAAGAAGAAATTAGAATCCGTTCCTGATATGGAAGGGTTGGAACTTGCCTCCGTAGTGAGTACAAAAGAAGCTTACGAAATCGGAGACCAGAATGCCGCTATACGTATTGCAGTTATGGATTACGGGGTTAAAAAAAATATCCTTAATTGTATGGTAGAGAGAGGCGCATTTGTAAAAGTGTTTCCTGCCAAAACGCCCCTGGAGGACGTAAAGAAATTTGAACCTCATGGGTATTTCATATCCAACGGTCCGGGCGATCCTGCGCCGATGGATTATGCAGTTGCCACGCTGAAGCAAATATTAAAAGAGGAAAAACCTGTATTTGGTATTTGCCTGGGTCATCAGTTGCTTGCACTTGCCAATGATATACCTACATTTAAAATGCATCACGGGCACCGGGGATTGAATCACCCGGTTAAAAATATTATTACAGGACGATCAGAGATCACCACACAAAACCATGGTTTTGGTGTAGATCCGGGAGCTGTAAAAAAAGCCGATCACATAGAAATAACACATCTTAATCTTAACGATCAATCTATAGAAGGATTAAGGGTTAAGGGCAAGCCAGCCTTTTCTGTTCAGTATCACCCTGAAGCTACACCGGGTCCACATGACAGCCGGTATCTGTTTGATGATTTTATTCAAATGATCAGGGAGCAAAAGAATTAAATTTAAAGCCATTCAGTTTTGAATGGTTTTTTTACTTCCGGAAATAGTAAATGGCAGTCGGGGATTTGAAAAACGAGTATCCATGAAATTGAATTGAAAGGAGCTCAGAATTAAAAATAGATGATATGGCGGATGCCACCTTAGAGGTAATAGTTAATTTGGGAATGCAGTAAATTCGCTAGTATGATAAAAATAGCTATTATCAATGGGCCTAATCTCAATTTGCTTGGCAAACGGGAGCCTGGTATTTATGGCAATCAGTCGTTTGAGGATTTTTATGAAGAATTAAAAGCGGCTTATCCGGATATTTCTTTTTCTTATTACCAAAGTAATATAGAAGGTGAATTGATCAATGAACTGCATAGAACGGGATTTGATTTTGATGGCATCATTTTAAACCCCGGCGGCTATACGCATACATCTGTTGCAATTGGTGATGCCATCGCCGCTATAAAAACTCCTGTTGTTGAAGTGCATATTTCCAACGTTCATGCCAGGGAAGATTTTAGGAAAATTTCTCATGTATCAGCTAAAGCAGCGGGAAGCATTATCGGTCTTGGTACAAAGGGCTACCAATTAGCTGTTGAATACATACTTTCAGTGAAATCACATAAGTAACCTTCACATAATAAAACCCTACGGCCCCGTATTTAGAATTTTTTTTGTTGGTGCAGCAATACCATAATTTATTTTGCCTCTGAATGTGAATTGGTTCAATAGTTATTGTTTGTAGAATACGTTTAATACGAATGGTTGTTCTTTTAAGCGGATTTGAATCAATGATTTATTTTTTATCCAATGGAAATTTGTAATCTGAAATTTTGTAAAGAATTGTTAAAAAGTTTATTAGTTGAGTTAAGTTAATCTGTACCTTCAGCAAGTTTTTTTATTACATCACACACTTAAAGATTGTTCTGCTTATGTTAAACAAAACTAATCCTGCAAAGGCAGTGATCTGCCTCTTGCTATGCGTCCTTTTCTCGGGCGTATTATCAGCCCAAAAACAAGTAACTGGAAAAATTACTGAATCAGATGCCCAACCAATTAGCGGGGCTTCTGTACAAGTTAAAGGAACTACTGTAGGTACAACAACTGATACGGATGGCTCCTTTTCCATTTCTGTTCCTGCCGGAAGAAATACTCTGGTGGTTTCTTTTGTTGGATTTAAAAACAAAGAAATTTCTATTGGTTCTCAAACAAACATCCCAGTTACATTAGAAGCTGATGTTTCAGGCTTAACTGAAGTTATCGTAACAGGTTACAGCGGCCAGCAAAGAAAAAATATTGTTGGTGCAGTTGCTACCGTAAAGGGGGAACAACTGGCAGCGGTTCAAACAGGCAACGTTGAGCAACAATTCCAGGGCAGGGTTCCCGGCTTAACAGTTATTACATCTGGTCAACCAGGCACTACCAGCCAGGTAAGGATCCGTGGATTCGGTTCTTTTACCGGAAATGATCCTTTGTATATTGTTGATGGTATCCCCACAACAAATATTGATTTCCTGAATGGTAATGACATTGAGTCAACTACCATTTTAAAGGATGCATCATCTGCGTCTATTTATGGAGCAAGAGCTTCAGCGGGTGTTATTTTGGTTACAACCAAAAAAGGAAGATCAGGTGGTTTAAAGGTTACGTATGATATGAGCTATGGGCTTACTAATCCGGGCAAGGGTATAGATTTGCTTACACCTCAGCAACAGGCGGATTTAACCTGGGTAGCTTTAAAAGCGGCCAACCAGCCTCTAACCCATCCGCAATATGGTACAGGTGCTTCTCCAGTTTTACCCGATTATTTAAAAGTTGGATCAGAGAATGGACTTTCAGGTTTATCGCCCACAGATCCAAGATTGGATCCTGCCAAATTCAACACGAATTTTGATAACGGGCCGATTTACCAGGTCATCAGGGCCAACAAAGCCGGTACAGACTGGTATGATGCACTAACAGAAACAAATCCTCTGCAAAATCATACGTTAGGTTTCAGAGGAGGTAATGATAATGCCAAATATTATGCGGGAATTAGCTATTATGATGAGCGGGGTACTGTAATTAATACAAATGTTCAGCGCTATAGCCTTCGGTTGAATAGTGAATTTAAAGTAAAAGAAACCGTACGTTTCGGACAAAATTTCCAGTTCACCTTCAGGGAAAATCCAAATATCGGATTTGGTCCCGCATCAGAAAATGCCATATTGTTTGCGTTAACTATAAACCCTCTCATACCGGTATACGATGAAGGTGGCGGTTTCGCCGGCACAACTGCTCAAGGATTTAATAATTCCACTAATACCGTTGCCCAGCGGATTCGTTCCAAAGGCAACCGGGGATTTAGTTCCGGTATATTCGGGAACCTGTATACTGAGGTAGATTTTCTTCAGCATTTCACTTTCAGGTCATCATTCGGAGGAAATTTTGGATTTTTCCAAAATCGTTTCCTGAATTACAGAACTTATGAAAACTCTGAGAATGTAGGAAGCTATACTTTTGGTGAAGGTGGTGGCAATGCCGGTGGGTGGACCTGGACCAATACGGTTAAATACAATCAGGTGTTTGGTAATCACAATGTCAATTTCATTGGAGGAATAGAATCAATTGCAGATTCATACTTTAGATTTCTTAGCGGCCAGGGGCTAAATCCATTTACAATTAATCCAAGTTATTTAACAATCACTAATACCGATGCCAGTGGCCGTGCTGTTAATAGCGGAGGTAATCCTTTGGTGAAACTGTTCTCTCAATTTGGAAAAGTAGACTATACCTATGATGACAGGTATTTATTTAGTGGTACTTTAAGAAGAGATGGTGCTTCTGTATTTGGAGAAAATGACCAATATGGAATTTTCCCGGCTGTTTCTGCTGGCTGGCGCATTACTGAGGAAGATTTCTTAAACGACGTTTCATGGCTAAATGAATTAAAAATTCGTGGAGGTTGGGGTAAAATGGGTAATGCCCGCATCAGCCCCAATAACCAGAAAAATACTGCCGGATCAGGCTCAGCTTTGGGTTATGACATAAGTGGTAATAATACAAGTACCTCTTCGGGTCTTGCCCTTACCGGTTTAGGTAATCCTGATGCAAAATGGGAAGAAAATACTACCATTAATATTGGATTTGACGGAACTTTAATAAAAAATAAATTGGATATCATTTTCGACTGGTACACCCGCAAAACAAAAGATCTGCTTTTCCGGGATAATTTACCGGCAACCGTTGGAAGCGCTACCCGTCCATTTGTAAATATCGCTTCAATGAAAAACAGTGGTGTTGACCTGATGGTTACCTATAAAGGCAGAGCGAGTAACTTGCGTTATGAAGCTGATTTTATTATTACGAAGTACACCAATGAAATAACAAAGGTATCCGATGGTACAGATTTCTTTGATGTTGGCTTTACAAACAGAATAGGTGGTGGTGTTGTTCGGAATGTAAAAGGTCAGCCGATCTCTACTTTCTTTGGCTACCAGGTACTTGGTCTTTTCCAGGATGCCTCTGATGTATCAAAATCTGCAACGCAGGATGGTGCTGCTCCGGGTCGTTTCAAATATGCCGATATTAATACAGATGGGAAAATAGACGATAAGGACAGAACATTTATTGGTAATCCAAATCCTGATTTTACTTATGGCTTTAATGCAAGATTTGTTTATGGCAATTTTGACATAGAAGGCTTATTCTACGGAGTTGCAGGCGGGGAGGTAATGAATTTTACAAAATGGTTCCTTGATTTTTATCCATCATTTGCCGGTATTGGTAAATCAACAAGAGTCTTGGATGCATGGACGCCAACCAACACCAATACAGATGTGCCCAAATTTGAAAACGTATCTAACTTTAGTACTAACGGAGTATTGAATTCTTATTATATAGAAAAGGGAAGTTATTTTAGAATGAGAAGCCTTAAATTAGGTTATACATTCCCCACTGCTACTTTAAGGAAATTTCACCTGGATAAGTTGAGATTCTTCCTCCAGGGTACTAATCTTTTTACAATTACGAAATATACTGGAACAGATCCTGCTGTAAGTGGTGTAGATACCAATTTTGGTGTTGACGTAGGTAACTATCCGGTAAACAGGCAGGTCTTATTTGGTCTTAGCATTGGTTTGTAAAAATTTTAAATTGCAATACGTTTAATTGATAAAAAATATGATTATGACAAATAAAAAATTCAGGTTACTATCACTTTTTGCACTTACAGCGGGCTTAGTGCTGGTGGTAATTGCTTGTAATAAAAAATTCCTTAACCAGGATACTACGGGTCTTTTAACTGAGCAACAAGCCCAAAGTAAAAAAGGTGCCCAGCAATTTCTTATTGGAGCTTATTCTGCTTTGAAGGGATCGGGCTGGGAAGGTGGCGGTTCAAACTGGGTATATGGAAGTATTGTTGGAGGCGAAGCCAACAAAGGATCTGATGCAGGTGACCAGGCGAATATTGTTCCTATTCAGCAGTATGCTGCCCTGCCTACCAACAATTATTTTAACATTAAATGGAGCGCCTTATATGAAGGAATTGCCCGGGCTAATAGCACCATCCGGATTGCTACTAACCTCACAGCTGCAGATATACCTGATGCAGAAAAAAATCAGATCATAGCTGAGGCCAGGTTTTTGAGAGGTTTCTATCATTTCGAAGCAAAGAAAATGTGGAACAAAATTCCATATGTTGATGAGACGATTAATTCCTTGAATTCAAAAGTGCCGAATTCTGCAGATGCCTGGGCGAAAATTCTGGAGGACTTAAATTTTGCCAGAACTAATCTTGCCGTTAAGCCTGGAGCAGTTGGAAGAGTGAATAAATGGGCCGCTGAGGTTATGTATGCGAAGGCATTAATGTTCCAGGGTAAATATGCAGAGGCAAGGCCTATTCTTACTGATGTTATAAATAATGGAAGGACCTCGGGTGATTTAAAATATGCTTTGGCCCCGGCTTTTCATGATCTCTTCAATGCTGACAGGGAGAATGATCCCCTGGTAAGGGCAGAAACTATTTTCGCATACGAGGCTTCTGTAAATGATGGATCGGGCGGTGTAAATGCCAATTACGACCAGGTTTTAAATTTTCCTTATAATGGTGGACCAGGTACTTGCTGCGGTTTCTTTCAGCCTTCCTTTGAATTTGTAAATTCATTCAGAACAAGTGCTACCGGATTACCCTTGCTGGATGGTTCATACAATACCGGTGCTAACCAGGTTAAAACTGACCAGGGTCTTGAATCAACGGATGCATTTACTCCTGATGGTGGGAATCTGGATCCAAGATTAGACTGGACAGTGGGTCGTCGTGGAATTCCTTACCTGGACTGGGGTCCGCATCCTGGAAAAGCGTGGATCCGCGACCAGGGTAATGGTGGCCCATTTGCACCTAAAAAGAATGCATATTATAGAACGCAGGCTGGTAAACTAACCGATGGCACAAGCTGGGCAAGTGGTTTAACAGCGATTAATTATAAAATAATACGTTTTGCTGATGTTTTATTAATGGCTGCTGAGGCTGAAATTGACGGTGGAGGTACACTTGAGAAGGCCCGCGAATATGTAAATATGGTGCGTGCAAGAGCGGCTAAGCCAGGTACAGAAGTGCCAGGTGCTGCTGCTAATTATCTCATTAGTATCTATACGGCACCATGGACAGATCCCGCTGTTGCAAGAAGCGCAGTTCGTTTTGAAAGGAAGCTGGAATTGGGTATGGAAGGACATCGGTTTTTTGACCTGGTTCGCTGGGGAATTGCTGATGTGGCATTGGGTGCATTTTTGTCTTACGAAAAGCCTAAGCTAAGCGCAGGTTATGGCAGTGCTACTTTCACAAAAGGTAAGAATGAATATTTCCCGATTCCTCAAACTCAAATTGATTTACACACTTCGGCGGGTACTTCAACACTTACTCAGAATCCGGGATATTAATTTTAATATTTTTATAAAAAAGAAAGGGCAGATATTATTTCTGTCCTTTTTTTTATTGTTTTTTTTATAATTGATTTTCGATTCTTTTTATGGAGAAATAACCTTCTATCACGTTTTACAAGTCATGAAATCAGTTTCGTAAATAATAGGTCGCAATGAAAACTTTACTCTTTTCTTTTATTAAGAAAAATTAATTTGATAGTTTAAATTGTGCTGGCCAATACCAGAGATAAATGAAGAAAGTAATTTTGTTTTTTGTTTTGTTTTTTATTTCCCTGCTCTGGCTGACCAATTGTAAAAACCAGGGCTCTCCTGAACTGGTGGATGAAAAGAACCGGGAAGGGTATCAATTGTCACAAAAATATTGCAAGAGTTGTCATCAGTATCCTGATCCGGATTTATTGAATAAAACTACATGGGAAAATTATGTGTTGCCAAAAATGGGTGGGCTTGTTGGGTTTCTTTACCTGGGCATGAATCATTATGTTGAAAATGGCAATACTGAAATAATGAAGTTAGACCAATGGAATAAAATTGTTAAATATTATATTACAGAATCTGCCCCGGAGAATGAAAAAGGTTTAACTAATAAAATAAAAAGTGGTCTGAAATTATTTAATGTGCAAATTCCTTCTTTCTCCGTCAACCGCCCCTTCACTACAATGGTAAATACCTCTTCTTCTTCAAACGGATTCTTTTTTGCAGACGGATTGGAACAACAATTATATTTTTTATCAGGGAATAATGCCGTGGTTGATTCCATTCATGTTTTAAAAGGCGTTTCTGATTTTCATGTTACAGATTCTCTTTATCAAATTTTATCGATGGGTGTTTTGCAGCCCTCAGATAGTAAGGAAGGCAAATGGGTAACAATTGATCCTTCCACTAAAAATATGCACATTATCATTGATAGTCTTCAGCGGCCAGTGCATGTGTCTTATGCAGATCTGAATAGGGACGGGCTTGAAGATTTAGTGGTCAGTGAATTTGGAAACCAAACGGGCATGTTAAGCTGGTTTGAAAATGGGGGCAAATCCCAATACAAAAAACATATTTTGCGTTCACTGCCCGGAGCTATTAAGACCGTTGTTTATGATTTTAATGTGGATGGCCTGCCGGACATAATGGCAATGATGGCACAAGGTGACGAAGGCATGTTTATCTATTATAACCTGGGTAATAATAATTTTAAGGAAGAAAGAGTTTTGCAATTTCCGCCTTCTTATGGTTCTAATTATTTTGAGCTTCTTGATTTTAACAAAGACGGCTACCTGGATATTATAGCTACAAACGGGGATAACGGAGATTACCCGCCGGTATTAAAAGCATATCATGGGATAAGAATTTATTTAAATAATGGGGAGAATAGATTTAGCGAAAAATTATTCTTGCCTGTAAATGGAGTAGGTAAAGCCATTGCCAGAGATTTTGATCAGGATGGCGATATCGACCTGGCTTCTATATCTTTTTTTCCTGACTATAGTTCAACACCCGAAGAAGGATTTATTTATTGGGAAAATATTGGGGGGCTTTCTTTTGAACCTTCCTCACTTAGCCAGGTTACTTCAGGCAGGTGGTTAACTATGGATGCAGGTGATATTGATGGGGATAAGGATATTGATATTGTTCTGGGTAATGCATTTATAGTAATCGGCAATGTACCCGATTCCTTACAAAGAAGATGGGAGGCATACAGACCTTCGGTGATTGTTCTCAGGAATAAGCTAAACGATGTTTCCAAACCATAGAAAGTCAAACGCAATTATACCTGAATCGATGTCCATGGCAAAATTATATTGTACCACCTCATTCCTTTACTGCTCATAGTATTTTACATTCTTTTCTTTTAAAAATTCCTTTATGGTATCCACATGGATACACTGTCCCAAATGGAGGAAAGAGTAATCAGAAACTTTTTTGGTTTTGTTATTGGAAACAATTTCTTTTTCTACAAGGTCAAATCCCAGGTGAAGGTGTTTTGTAGAAAATTGCATACCGTATACAATACCTTCCTTATTAAACAGGGGCCCACCGCTTTGCCCCCTTAGTCCGGGTGTACTTAATTCAATTCCAAAAATTTTATTTTCTTCGGCCAAAAAACGGGTGACCATACCTTCAATTGGAAACCTTGGAGAGTGGGATATTCCTTCTTTGGTCCATTCTATATCATCCGCGTTTTCATTGAATTTAAAATTGGTAAACTCCGGGAACGGGAATCCCAGTCTGCACAAAAATTCACCCTGCCTGATGGAAGAAGAATCTTTTAGAAACAAGGCATATTCATTGTACTTTAAATTTTTGTAATCATTGAATTTAAGGATTGCCAGGTCGTGCCTGGGATGAAAATGCATGGTGAAACCAGACATGAAATCCACGCAGTCAATAAAATTATGTTTTACTTGCATCACAGGGTCATTGTTGTATTTGTATTTTAATTCCAGTCCCTTCAGGTTTCGTTTAAACTGGCCGTCCTTTGGTAATTTGTCTCTTTCCTTTTTAAATTCGTTGAATTGGTTATTCAGATTGTCGGAAGTGGATAATAACCCTGCTACATGCTTGCATGTAATTGCATAACCTTCTTCGTTCACAAAAAATAAGGTGGCAGCGCCGGGAATGATTTTTTTCCCTTCATAAGTTCTAATGATGGAGTGGATTGGTCTTGTAAACCGGGCCGCTCTTTCAATGGCTTCAACAAACATATTCTGGTGCGTTTATTCAAAATAGAAAGATACGGTATCCTGTAGCACAAAAAGCATATGGTCATCATAAGTCTTACAGCTTGTCACAAGCAACTCACCCTGCAATCATTTCCAATGCCTGCGAATAATAAATATAGAATTCTAATTCTCTCTACTTTTCTTAATTGGTAGGGTGAAAATTCCCCACGATGATGTTGTTCAATGGCTAGTTATTTATTACTTCTTTCCAATAAGTTTTTCATCAGGGCTATCTCTTTTTCCTGTGCTTTCATGATATCTTCAGCAAGTTGTTTTACTTCCGGATCTTTCAGACTGGCATTTTTACTTACTAAAATTGCTGATGAATGGTGCGGTATCATAGCTTTCATATAATTTCTGTCTTCTATGAATGTCTGTTGCCTTAAAAATGTAAGCGTAATCGCAAACACGGCTATACTGGTAACTATTATTGCCAGGTTCCATTTTTTATTTGGATACATTTTACCCATCATCAGAAGCATCACCACAGCCATAGGTGCTACCATCAGGAGGGTCATATAAAACCGTGTTGTACTCAGGTATACGTGTTCTATTCTGGCCACATTTAAAAACATAACAGCATACATGATAATAAAGGAAATGATCATCATCAACAGAAACTTTTTGTAATTCATGATTATTTATTTTAAATTTTAAAAGCAATACATTTTATGTTAGTTGGATATGGTTACAAAAGCCACACCAAACAACAACAATTATTTTTTGTTATTTTTTTGAAAATGTAGTGGCCTCTTAAATGTGTAGAGTTGCGTGTTTATGGGTAAACAAGAAAGAGAGATGGGGTAGAAATGAATTTTGAAGTATATGGAATGAACTCCTTATTTTTTATCTGCAAGACTTTTAGTGGCGCCTGCGCAGCACTCATTAATAATGTTCAGCGCTTTAAGTGTTTGGTAGCTTTTTTCACGGGAATGATTGAGAAGCGAGATCAAAGGTTTGGGTTTGCTCAAATCATTACCGGCTAAATTTTTCTCTTTAAAAGCTTTGATGAAAACCTTTTCAAGAATTTTTCCTGCAATGGGTCCTTTATGAACAATTTTTAGAATCCTGCCATAGACGGCCGGTGCATACAGATCATACAACTCAGATTGAAAAAGATCTTTTGGAGGGGGTATATATTTTATGTTATCCGCAGGCATGATGATATTATTTTAAAATTTACTGATTCCGCGTCAACGAACTGCAAACCAGGATAGGATCAAAGATAAGCACGAATGGCGGCTATTGTTTCAGAAGGGTGGCTCATATGGGGGCAATGGCCATAAGCTTTTAAAATAGTCAGGGTATTGTTTGGTGTGTTTTGATTGATATATTGTCCTACAACCAGCGGTGCTATCATATCTTCAGCACATTGAATGGTTAAAGACGCAACGGGTATTTTGGGAAGATCATTTCTATTGTCAGAAAGAAAGGTAACTCTGGCAAATTGTTTTGCTATAAGCGGATCAATGGAACAAAAGCTATCTGAAAGCTCCTGTCCCAGGGCGGGACTATTGGACCTGCTCATAATATCAGGAGCCAGGGATCTTGCCCAACTTATATAATCTTCTTCCATCACTTCCAGTAAAGAATCAATTGTTTCCTGGTCAAAACCTCCTTCATAACCTTCTTTAGAAATATAACAGGGAGAGGGACCTATAAAAATTAATTTCTTATATAAAGTTGGTCGTTTTATTGAAGCGAGTCCTCCAATAATGCAACTTACTGAATGACCTACAAATATTACATCCTTTAACTTTAGGGCGTCGCATATTTCAATTACATCACTCACATACCCGTTTAATGAATCATATTTTTTAGCATCGTATGCACTAAGGTCAGACTTTCCCGCCCCCACATAATCAAAAAGGATGAGTTTGTGATCTGAAGCAAACGAATCCTTTATATATTTCCAGGCATTTTGATCACAACCAAACCCATGTGCAAACAGCATTACCTTATCACCTTCTCCTAAAATGTTAACATTGTTCCGTTTAAGAATATCCGGCATCTAAAAATAATTTCAGAAAGACAAAATAATCATTGAAAATTTATAGCTGATGACATGCTATTCAACATTTGTTGAAAGTATAGTTAACACTATACCAGGAAAAAGGTTGGATTGGCAGTACAAATAAATCCGGATTAATTTTTAAATTTCATTTTGTGAAAAATATTGGCCCTATGTATTGGAAACTTTGGTGCTGAAGCTTGATTTGAGCAAAACAAATCAAGCAGAGTTATTGAATCAATTGTTTCTTATCTGGTTGGTGATTGACGGCCTATTTGGTAGATTTGCCGCTTCTGATAAATAAAGCAAAACATTTTAGCATTCGGTTCATTTCACCTTTGTTGTGGTGATTTTATTTGCCAATTTGTATTTTCTTTAATTCTTATTGAATTTATTTCATTTGACAGAATTTTAAAATTGTTCATGAAGCAATACCTGCAGTTATTTGATCTTTCTCAAAAAGTTAATTACAGAACGGAGATTCTTTCAGGATTAACGGTAGCCCTGGCGCTGGTACCTGAAGCTATAGCATTCGCTTTGATCGCCGGCCTGTCGCCCCTTACGGGTTTATATGCTGCCTTCACCATTGGACTAATCACTTCTATTTTTGGCGGCCGTCCCGGGATGATATCAGGTGCTACAGGTGCTGTGGCGGTTGTGCTGGTGGTATTGGCAAAAGACCACGGTGTGGAATATGTTTTTGCAACTGTACTTCTTGCCGGCCTGATACAAGTTATTTTCGGGTTATTCAAGCTTGGCAAATTTATCCGCCTGGTTCCACATCCCGTCATGTTTGGATTTGTAAATGGTCTCGCCATTATTATTTTTATGGCCCAGTTAGATCAATTTAAAATGGCTGATAGCTCAGGAGTTTTGCAGTGGATGCAAGGTGGTCAATTGTTTTTAATGCTGGGTCTTGTTCTGCTGACAATGATCATAATATGGGGCCTGCCAAAGTTTACAAAAGTAATTCCTGCCTCGCTTACCGCTATCCTGGTGGTTTCAGCCCTGGTAATAGGATTTAATATTGACACAAAAACCGTTGGTGATATTGCATCAGTACAGGGTGGGTTTCCTCCTTTTCACATTCCTGATTTACCATTTAGTTTGAACACGCTAAAAATAATTTTTCCTTTTGCCTTAATAATGGCAGCCGTTGGTCTGATAGAAAGTCTTTTGACTTTAAACCTTATAGATGAAATTACCTCTACCCGCGGGCGGGGTAATAAGGAGGCAGTTGCCCAGGGAGCTGCCAACATTGTGACTGGCTTTTTTTCGGGTATGGGAGGTTGTGCAATGATTGGCCAGAGCCTGATCAATATTTCTTCAGGAGCAAGGGCAAGGCTATCAGGAATAGTTGCAGCCATAATGTTATTGGTGTTTATCATGTTTGGTGCAGGGTTAATTGAAAAATTACCCATGGCAGCGCTAACGGGTTTGATGATCATGGTTGCCATAGGTACGTTTGAATGGGCAAGCATAAAAATGATTGGTAAAATGCCAAGGCATGACATATTTGTAGGTATTCTTGTGGCAGCAATAACAGTATTGTTGCACAACCTGGCTTTAGCTGTTTTGATTGGTGTTATTATCTCGGCACTTGTATTTGCATGGGAAAGTGCAAAAAGAATCAGAGCAAGAAAATTTATTGATGAAAAAGGAGTAAAACATTACGAAATTTTTGGTCCTCTGTTTTTTGCTTCTGTATCCGCATTTAACGAAAAATTTGATGTGGCAAAGGACCCTGATGATGTGATAATAGATTTTAAAGAAAGCAAGGTAGTTGACATGAGTGGCATTGAGGCATTAAATAAACTAACGGAGAGATATAATAAGTTAAATAAGAAGCTACACTTAAAACATTTAAGTGCCGATTGCAGGAAGTTATTAAAAGATGCAGATAAAATTATTGATGTCAACATTATGGAGGATCCTCATTATAAGGTAGCCGTTGATAAAATCTGATCCGGTCAAGGCCCGGTATAATTTTATCATACTCATTTTAAAAAAAAACCTGCTATTATGAGCAGGTTTTAGAAATGTATAATCGCAAAAAATTAAGGAAATATTCCTAATTCGGCATAACTGGTAGCTACTTTATTAATAGCGACAACGTATGCTGCCGTGCGCATATCAGGTATTTCGGGATTGTTCTTCCATTCGTTCATGATCTCATGAGTAGCTGCCACCATGGTTTCTTCCAGGCCGCTGTAGACCAGGTCCACTTCGTCAGCTCCATGCACTATATAATCTTTTTCTTTTTCATCCATTTTTTTCCCCGAAAGAAATTCCATCTGGCTAACAATATGCGAATTCATATTTTCATTAAATCGTTTTTCTAATCTGCCATAACGAACGTGACTCAGATTTTTTAACCATTCAAAGTACGAAACCGTTACACCGCCTGCATTCAAATACATATCTGGAACCACAAGCACTCCCCGCTTAATAAGGATTTCATCAGCGTCCGGGGTGAGCGGACCATTAGCAGCTTCGCCGATAATTTTTGCTTTTATTTTTGGCGCATTATTTCCGTCTATTACATTTTCAAGTGCTGCCGGAATTAAAATATCACAATCCATCTCCAGCATCTCCTCTTTGATGTCAAAATGTTTGCCCTTTGCATAATTAATGATACTGCCGGTATCCTTACGGAAATGAAAGACATCATCCAGATCGAGTCCATCCTGGTTATGGATAGCTCCGTCGTGCTCTGACAAACCGACAATTATGGCGCCTGCATCCTGGAAAAACCTGGCAGAGTGATAACCAACATTTCCCATACCCTGTATTGCTACTCTTTTGCCTTCAATTCCTGTTGGCAATCCAAGCTTCTGCATTATATCTGTCATGTCGCATACTTCACGGATTCCAAAAAAAACACCCAGGCCGGTTGCTTCACGGCGGCCGCGAACCCCTCCCTGTGAAACTGGCTTCCCGGTTACGCAACCTGCGGCGTCTATTTCACCTGGATGCATAGCGGAATAAGTATCCAATATCCAGGCCATCTCTCTTTCACCAGTCCCATAATCAGGGGCCGGTACATCAGTGCCGGGGCCAATAAAATTTTTCTTTATTAATTCTGCCGTATAACGGCGTGTAATTTTTTCCAGCTCATAAGCGGAATATTTTTTTGGGTTGATCTTTATACCGCCTTTACCTCCGCCAAATGGAACATTTACAATAGCGCATTTGTAGGTCATCAACGCAGCAAGCGCCATTACCTCATCCTGGTTTACCTCGGCAGCAAAACGAATTCCGCCTTTACATGGGGTTTTGTGTTGTGAATGCTGTACGCGGTAGGCTTCCATAACTTCAATGCTTCCATCATCCCTTTTAATCGGGAATCTCATACGGTAAACGGCATTGCAAGCTTTTATTTGATCAAGGATTCCCGGAGGCCATTTTGTGAATTTAGATGCTTTGTCAAAACTTTTTTCGACGGCGCCAAAAAAACTGTAGTTGTCAGACATGAATTCAATTTTTAATTTTCAAATAGCAAGGGTTATAAAAGAAATCGTTAAAAGGCCTTTTAAAATAAAAGTAAAACAATTCTATGCAGTATTAATTCCTGGCTTCCTCCTGATTCTGTAATTCTTTTTCCATTCTACTCATCTTCTTATCTAATCTCACTATATACAATATTAATCCTGCCAATATTGTAAGGATTACAGCAATCACCACGTAAATGCGACCATTGCTGCGCATTGTCTCGCCAATAACGGATTTAGCTGTTCCATCCTGTGCCCGGGCAACAAGGACAAAAAACAAAACGGTAAAAAGAGAAAAAATATCCTTTATCTTTTGCATTATTTATTTTTAAGTTTCTGGTGCTTGTAATTAAATATTCAACTAATTTTTATTCATCTCCCCAATTGGGTTACATTCCCATTATTTTTTTCTCTTTTAATAAATTCAAACGGATTTTAAGGGTAGTTATCCAAACAGCAAGCAAAGTCCATCCAATCACTGCCGGGTAAAAAACAATGCGCATGCCGCTATCTATGTCTTTATAATTCATGGCAGGGTTTCCTTCCTGCCCGGGATGCAGGCTGGGTAGAATGCGGGGTACAATCCAAATAGAAGGAAACAACATAGCATAGGCGAATATATTATATACTGCACTGATCCTTGCTCTTTTATCCATATCCGTAATAGAATCACGTAAAACCAGGTAAGCCGCATAAATCAATAAGGCGATAGCTGCCCCAATAAGTTTGGGTTCTCTCGCAAGTGCGCTAAAGGATTCAAATGCGGGGTTATTCGGATCTGCCCATGTATAACTCATCCAGATGGCACCTGTGGCATATCCCAGCAAGCCAAATATAATACCCACTACGGCATACTGTCTGGAATAAATATCATATTTATGATCTAATGTGCGGAGATAGCGAATTGCATTTACAACTGAAATGGTAAACAGGATCATCATAGCAAACCACATACAAACATGAAAATAAAGGTTGCGTATCGTCTCTTCCAATGCAGGAAGCTGCGGAATTTTAAATAATAAACCGGCAAGGATTGTATAAATAAGTAAAACAACACTCAGGATCTTCCACCAGGATTTGTACATGTAATTTCTTTTATTGGCCATGGGTTGCTGTTACTGTTGAATTGCTGAAACCTAAAGTGCAGCAAAATTAAGGTGGAGTATTTAATACTCACTAATTTTTCATAATTATAAATAAATGCTAATGGCTTGACATTTTAAATCAAAAATACCATCGGGATCAATGTTTTTCAATAATTGTTATAAAAGATTTCTGAAAAGAATTGCGCCTAGTTCACCGCAATCGGATATGATTAATGATTTTCATAGTGACGTTTATAATACCAGGATTTATTATGAAGTTACACTTTCATTAGTCTTTCCATAAAAAAGGAAAAAGTATAACTGCCAGAAGCATGACCATCAGGTCAAGGGCTACCAGCAGGAAAACTGTTGTTACCTTTATTGTCAGCAAGGGATTGAAAGCCGCATTGGAAAGTTGCATTAATAAAATCAATTGAGGAACAATAAGCGGAAACCCCAAAACAGCCATGATAGCTGCATTCTGTTGCGCCCTGGCAGCAATAGCAGCGAGGAAGGTAAAAACTAAGCTAAGACTCCAGCCTCCTAATAAGACAAGGCCAATAAATGCCACTGCCTTTACAATAGGATTTCCCAGAAATAAACTAAATAGGACCAGGCTTATGGAGCTCATGATCAGCATCAGGAGTGAATTAAACAATAGCTTGGCTAAAACAAAATGAGCCGGGGACGCTATGGAATAGAAATAAAGCATCCTTCCTTTGCTTTCCTGTAAAAAACTTTTTGCCACTGCATTTATACAAATAAACAATTGAATCACCCAAAATAATCCATTCCACACTTTGGTTTCAGGTTCATCAATGGCTAAAAATAAAACAAAAATTGTGGCGCCAATATATAGCAGTATGCCATAAAAGCTGTACTGCTGTCTAATTTCCAGCAACAGGTCTTTCTTAAAAAGTATAAATATGCGATGGAGATTTCCGATATGAATTTATTTAAAAGTGAAATTAATAATTCCCTGTTTCATTTAGGTGCAGGTTCTTTTTGATGGTTCGGGATAAACCAGTGTTTTGGTAGTTTTCAAACCTTTCATAATTATTCAACCTTAATCTTCCGGAAAACAAATACTAACTTTTTTCATTATAACAAACCCTGCACCGGGGCTCATAAACATCAATCGCACCAAGCATCACCCTGTCCTCGTTAGGAATTTTTCGGTAAGAATAGTTGGCTATATTTCCGCATTTAACACATATAGCATGCAGTTTTGTAATATAATCTGCTTTGGCCAGGATAAATGGCATCTGGCCAAATGGCTTACCCGTAAAATCCATATCCAGCCCGGCTACGATAACCCGTATTCCCCGATAAGCGAGAATATCACAGACATTGGGCAATTCATCATCAAAAAACTGAGCCTCATCAATACCTATTACATCCACATCATGAGCCATCAGCAGGATTCTTTGTGAATTATCAATAGGGGTAGAAGGAATGGCATTAGTATCGTGTGAAATGATCTTTACATCATCAAACCGGGTATCAATTGAGGGCTTAAATATCTCTACTTTTAAGTTGGCAATCTTCACTCTTTTTAACCTGCGGATCAGTTCCTCTGTTTTTCCACTAAACATAGATCCACAAATCACTTCTATCCATCCGCGGCGTTCTCCCCGTATATTTGGTTCAATAAACATTGTTAAGATTTAATTCCGGGGCTCAAAATCAATTTATTGGCAAACTGTTTGTATTTTTAGAACGCTGAGTTTTGCGGATTACCACGGATTTCATCAATTTTTCAGTATTACTTTTAGTAGGGTTAAGTGCAGAAATTATTCCTGTAAAATTCTATTATTCATTGAAATCTGCAATTTATGATCAGCGCTTCAAATGTAGCAAAATGGAACGAATCGAAATCCTGATAGCCAAATTAAATGAACAGTATCAGCAGAAATGTCCCGCGGGGCAAATGCTTTTTACTCTTCAACTCCTGCAAAACGAGTTAATCACCAGTCAACAGGGAAAAACAGTTTTGGGTACTTCAAAAGTATCGGTACTGTTACCTTCAGTAGTAAAGATCGACGCATCACAATATGAAAAATATGCTCCTAAACCAGTTGAAAAACCTGCGGTCCAGGAGTTGAAAGAAAAAATTTTGATAGAAAATGAATCGGTGTCTATAGTTCAGCAGAATGGGCAATTAGATATGGTTTTTGATCCACTTGTAGAAATTCCCACCTTGTCGCACCAAATAAAAGGTAAAAATGCGGAAAGCTTTTCAGAATCCTGGAATGATAAACATAAACAAGTAAAGGCTGAACTGGTGGAAGTTTTAAAAGAAACGCCAATCAAGGATCTCCGTAAAGCAATTGGCATCAACGACCGGTTTTTATTTATTAATGATCTTTTTCGCGGTGATGAAGTTATGTATGAAAGAAGTATCAAAACCATCAATAGTTTTAATATTTTCCCGGAAGCAGAGTATTGGATCAGCCGGGAACTTAAAACCAAATTAGGTTGGGACACTGAACTCGCTGTAGTAATCCAATTTGATCAATTGGTCAAAAGACGATTCTCCTGAATGAATTTTAATATTTTTTCTGTCGCTCCCCGGTTAGCATAAACATAGGCTCTCGATTTTTCACAACTCGCACTGTATGCAGAGCCATCATGTAAATATTTTTGTATAGCGGCAATAAATTCAGTCTCATCCCTGATACTTATAGCTCCCCCAGAATTGACCAGATCTATAGCTTCCCGGAATTTACTATAAACAGGCCCGAATAATACTGGCTTACCATAAACAGCTGCTTCCAGGGTATTATGTATACCCTTTCCAAACCCGCCACCGACATAAGTGATATGTCCATATTTATATAAACGGGATAACATACCCACGTTATCGATAATAAGCGTATTACTGCCTGCCATCGATATACAACCAGATCCCACAGGTTGTTGCATGCCTGCTAATAAATCCGAAAATAATATTGAACCGGGAAATAATTTTTGAATCTGCCTGATGTGTTCTTTATTGGTTTCATGCGGAGCGATGATAAGTTTTAATGCGGGTTCATTTTTTTTCGATAAAGATTTTTGAAGTAATTCTTCATCCTGAGGCCAGGTGCTACCTGCTACTATTATTTTGTTTTTGCCTGTAAATAATTCAATAGCTGATATGGGTTCGGATTTTTCTGCAATTTCAATAACCCTGTCAAAGCGTGTATCACCTGAAATACTGGCTATTGCTTCCATTCCAACAGTTTCTAAAAGTTTCTTTGATTCTTCATTTTGTACAAATAAATGATCGAAAAAGGAAAGCATTTTTCGCTGCAGGCCACCATACCATCTAAAAAAAATTGCATTTTTCCTGAACAGGGCAGAGATCAATAACAGCGGAATTTTTCTTTGTTTAATTTCCCTCAGGTAATAATACCAAAATTCGTATTTCACGAAAATGACAAGGCAGGGATTTACCTGGTTTAAAAAACGCCGGGCGTTTTTAGGTCCGTCAAGTGGTAAATAGAAAACCCAATCAACGCCACTAAAATCTTTTCTGATCTCATATCCGGAAGGTGAAAAGAAAGTTAACAGTAATCTGTAATCCGGATATTGGGTCCTCAGCCTCTCAATTACCGGTCTTCCCTGTTCAAATTCTCCCAGGGAAGCGCAATGAATCCAGATTATTTTAGAATGCATTTTGGTCTCCGCCATGCCATACATCCTTTCATCCGTTACAATCCTTAGGTCTTCCCAAATATTTTTCCGTCCGTTTAACCACTTTTTTGCCTTGGGGTTAAAGGAAGCAGCTATTGAAACAGCCGCTTTATAAATAATCAGAAAAAAATGATAAAGAAAAAGTCCCAATGGTTTGAATTTTTACCAGGACATCCCGGTTTCTTGAAATATAATTGAATAGTGGAAGACAAAATATTTATAGGAGGCAAAAGTAAAGTCAAACAATTAAACTACATGTATTTTACTATTTTTACGCACTTTTATTAAAATGCTTATACTATATAACGCTTGTTTGAATTATTTAAGAAGATAATAGTATTCCCGCACGTTTAAACTTGGTATTAATTTTTATTTTTCAATATATCTTAAAACAAAAATATTATATGGGGCCGGTTCAGATGGTGGATACAAAAACGCAGTATCATAATATAAAAACGGAGATAGATAGCGCAGTTTTGGAGGTGATGGAAAGCTCAGCTTTTATTAATGGCAAGGCTGTGCAGGAATTTGGGGAAAACCTTTCTGCTTACCTTGGGGTAAAATATACAATTCCCTGTGCCAACGGAACAGATGCATTGCAGATTGCAATGATGGCCCTTGGCTTGCAACCTGGTGATGAAGTGATCACTCCATCTTTCACTTATATTGCTACAACGGAAGTCATTGCCCTGCTTAAATTAAGACCGGTATTTGCAGAAGTGGATCCAAAGACTTTTTGCCTGGATCCTGTTGCCTTGGAAAAATTGATAACACCAAAAACCAGGGCTATTGTTCCTGTACATTTATATGGGCAGGCTGCTCCAATGAAAGAAATTATGGATATTGCAAAAAGGCATAACCTTTTTGTTATTGAGGATAACGCCCAGGCCATCGGTTGTGATTATATATATCGGGATCAGTCAATAAAAAAGACAGGAACTATTGGTCATATCGGAACCACATCATTCTATCCGTCCAAAAACCTGGGGGCATTTGGGGACGGCGGCGCCATTTTTACTAATGACGAAGACCTGGCTGTAAAAATGAAAATGATAGCTAATCACGGGCAGAGCCGCCGGTATTACCATGACATGGTAGGATGCAATAGCCGCCTGGACACTATTCAGGCCGCTATTTTAAGTATAAAACTTAAACACCTGGATGAATATAATAATGCCAGGAGACTGGCAGCTGATTTTTACGATCAGGCATTCGCCGGTCATCCAAAAATAACAACCCCATACAGAGCTGAGTGGTCCCGGCACGTGTTTCATCAATATACCCTGCTGGTTGAAGGAGGAGAAGGTTCAGCTCTACTTAGGACAGGTTTAGGCGATTTCTTGTTAAAAAACAACATACCTTCAATGATCTATTATCCGGTGCCCGGACATAAACAAAAGATGTTTGAACAATTTAATGTATCGTCACAATTAATGCCGGTTACGGACTGGCTTACAGAAAGAGTGATTTCACTTCCCGTTCACACAGAATTGGACGAATCGCAATTACAGCACATCACATCAAAAGTGCTTGAGTTCCTGAAAACATAATCATTACGATTTGCGCTAAACCATGTGAAGTGCATTATTAAATTATAGTGCAGTTCATATCTCTATATCTTTGGCCACTTTTAAAATAATCCAATATGAGAATAGCGGTAATAGGAACCGGATACGTAGGATTAGTTACGGGTACATGTTTTGCTGAAACAGGAAATATGGTAACCTGCGTAGATATCGATATCAATAAGGTGACAAAATTGATGAGTGGAGAAATAACCATTTATGAGCCGGGTCTCGAAAAAATATTTCTCCGGAATCTTAAAGAGGAGCGACTCACTTTTACCACAAATCTTGAAGAAGGAATAAAAGATGCTTCCATAGTGTTCCTGGCTTTGCCAACGCCACCCGGAGAGAACGGCTCGGCTGACTTAAAGTATATTTTGGGCGTTGCAAAGGAACTTGGAAAGTTGATCAAACCAGGTGATTATAAAATTATCGTTGATAAAAGTACCGTTCCTGTTGGCACCGCTGAAAAAGTAAGAGCCACTATATTGGAAAGCAGCAAGCTGGAAAAACCGGCAGGCGAAAATATGGCAGAAGCTTTTGATGTTGTTTCTAACCCTGAATTTTTGAGGGAAGGGGTGGCGGTTGAGGATTTTATGAAACCAGACAGGGTAGTAATTGGCACAAGTTCCGAAAGGGCTAAAAAACTGATTGGCGAATTGTTTGCACCTTTTGTCCGGCAAGGTAACCCGGTTTTGTACATGGATGAACGTTCTGCAGAATTGACTAAATATGCAGCCAATTCATTCCTGGCAACGAAGATTTCCTTTATGAATGAAATAGCGCAGTTGTGTGAAAGGATGGGAGCAGATGTGGATATGGTCAGGCGTGGAATAGGAAGTGATACAAGAATTGGCAAACGGTTTTTATTTCCCGGAATTGGATACGGGGGTAGTTGTTTTCCAAAAGATGTCCAGGCTCTTGTTAAATCATCTGATGAAGTAAATTATAAGTTTAAAATATTAAACGCAGTTATGGAGGTTAATGAAGCACAAAAACTTCATCTTCTTCCGGCAATAAAAAAATATTTTAATGGAGAATTAAATGGTAGGCATTTCGCTATGTGGGGTCTTGCTTTCAAACCCAATACAGATGATATCAGGGAAGCCCCGGCATTATATATGATTGAAGCGCTGACAGCGGAAGGAGCCACAGTTTCTGTTTTTGACCCGGAAGCGATGAATAATGTCAGGTCTGCCATTGGCGATAAAGTAATTTATGCAGAAAGTCAATATGATGCCCTGAAAGGTGCAGACGCCCTTATCATTGCAACGGAATGGAATGAATTCCGAACGCCTGATTTTTTAAAAATTGTGTCAAGTCTTAAAAGCAAAGCGATCTTTGATGGCCGCAATCTTTTTGACGTGTCCGCTATAAGGGACCTGGGGTTTCATTATGAAAGCATTGGCCGTCCTGAAATAAAAAATCAATCTTCAACCCAGGGGTAAAAATCCCTTTTTTAAAAGTTGAAGAGTCAATTAATGAAATATAATTACTGTCTTATATGTCAACTTTAAATGAAAAAACAAATCCGGTACGTAGGGTATTGATTACCGGTGCGGCTGGTTTTCTTGGTTCCCATTTATGTGACCGGTTCATAAAGGAAGGATATTACGTAGTTGGTATGGATAACCTCATTACCGGCGATCTCAGGAATATTGAACATCTTTTCAAACTGGAACAGTTTGAGTTTTATCATCACGACGTTACCAAATTTATCCATATACCGGGTGAGCTGGATTTTATCCTCCATTTTGCATCCCCGGCAAGCCCTATTGATTACCTGAAGATCCCGATCCAAACTTTGAAAGTTGGCGCAATGGGAACGCATAATTGCCTGGGGTTGGCCAAAGCAAAAAATGCAAGAATTCTGGTTGCTTCTACCAGCGAAGTGTATGGTGACCCACTTGTGCATCCTCAAAAGGAAGAATATTGGGGAAATGTAAATCCGGTAGGGCCCCGGGGCGTTTATGATGAAGCAAAAAGATATATGGAATCAATCACCATGGCCTATCACACCTTTCATAATGTAGATACCCGGATAGTCCGCATTTTTAATACATATGGCCCCAGGATGCGGTTAAACGATGGAAGAGCGTTACCCGCATTTATTGGCCAGGCCTTAAGAGGAGAGCCTTTAACTGTTTTTGGCGACGGATCCCAAACCCGTAGTTTTTGCTTTGTTGATGATCTTGTGGAGGGCATTTACCGCTTATTGCTAAGCGATTACCATCTTCCTGTAAATATTGGTAATCCCAATGAAATATCTTTAAAAGACTTTGCGGAAGAGGTAATTGCGTTAACCGGAAATAGAGCTGCTATAGTTTATAAACCACTTCCTGTTGATGATCCGAAGCAAAGGCAACCTGATATTACAAAGGCACAACAAATATTAGGTTGGGAACCGAGGATGGGCAGGAAAGAAGGATTAAAAATAACCTATGACTATTTTAGATCCCTTCCGGAAGAAGAATGGCGCAGGCAGCCCAAAGAATTTGTCAGCAGGAAATAAAGGACCACATTCGTTTTTGGGTATTTCCGTAGTACTATGAATATGAATTAAAAGATTCTATCTTTAACTTTTTAAACCCATTAAAACTACATAGATTCCCATGTACCAGGAATTAATCGAGAAAAAGGCAAAACTGGCTGTTATTGGATTAGGATATGTTGGATTACCCATCGCTTTGGAATTTGCCCGGAAACTATCTGTAATTGGATTTGATATTAATGAAAATAGAGTAGCCCTCATGAAGCAGGGTATCGACCCAAGCAAGGAACTCGAAAAAGAGGCATTTGATGGTTGCGATATTGTATTTACGAATTCACTGGACACCTTGCGGGAGGCAAATTTTTTTATTGTTGCAGTTCCTACGCCGGTTGACGAACATCATGTTCCAGATCTTATCCCCATTCAAAAAGCATCACAGACCATAGGGAAAGTAATAAAAAAGGGAGATTACGTTGTTTTTGAATCTACGGTATATCCCGGCTGTACGGAAGAGGATTGTTTGCCAATTATTGAAAAATTATCCGGTTTAAAACAGGTTGTTGATTATAAATCTGGGTATTCACCTGAAAGAATAAATCCAGGAGATAAATTACACACATTGTCTTCTATTATAAAAGTTGTTTCGGGTTGTGATGCCGAATCCCTGGATGTGATCGCAAAAGTGTATGAATTAGTGGTGGAAGCCGGTGTTCATCGGGCCTCCTGTATAAAAGTAGCAGAAGCAGCTAAGATCATTGAAAATACTCAGCGGGATCTGAACATTGCTTTGATGAATGAATTATCTATCATTTTTGACAGGATGAACATAAATACTTTTGAGGTATTGGAAGCCGCGGGAACTAAATGGAACTTCTTAAAATTTCAACCGGGTCTTGTGGGTGGCCATTGTATTGGTGTGGATCCTTATTACCTTACACATAAGGCAAATGAATTAGGCTATAAGTCGCAGGTTATTCTTGCGGGCCGAACGATTAATGATGATATGGCAAATTATGTGGCCAGGAAAACAGTACAGCATATTATTAAGACCAACGGAAATATGAAATCTGCAAGGGTATTGATTAAGGGAGCTACTTTTAAAGAAAATGTTAGTGATATCCGAAACTCCAAAGTGGCTGACGTGGTAAATGCATTAAAAGCTTATTCCGTGAATGTGGATGTAGAAGATCCTTATGCTGATTCAGATGAACTGCAACACGAATATGGATTTGGCCTTATTGCCGATACGGGTAAAGAATATGACGCAGTGATCATTACAGTGCCGCATGCTGATTATTTATGTCTTGACGATTCTTATTTTTGTGGTATCACGAAACCCCATGCCCTTGTTGCCGACCTGAAAGGAATTTATCGTAATAAAATTAATAACAGGGAATATTGGAGTTTGTAAAACCATGCCTTTTCAATTTACTGAAATACCCGGCTTGTTAATTTTTGAACCCCCTGTTTTTGATGATAGCCGGGGTTATTTTTTTGAATCCTTTAATGAAAAAGTATTCCGGGAACAGGGTGTCAATATCCGGTTTGTACAGGACAATCAATCTTCTTCTTCATTTGGCGTTATACGAGGATTGCATTACCAGCTAAATCCATTTGCGCAGTCCAAATTGGTAAGGGTATTATCCGGAAGTATATTAGATGTGGCGGTAGATATCCGCAAAGGTTCTCCAACTTATGGAAGACATTTTGACATTGAATTATCTGCTGAAAACAAAAAGCAATTACTGGTTCCAAAAGGTTTTGCTCATGGGTTTTCTGTTTTGAGTGAACGAGCGGAAGTATTATATAAATGCGATGAATTTTATCATAAGAGTAGCGAAGGAGGTATCCGCTTTGATGATCCTGCCCTAAACATCAACTGGCAAATTCCCGCTAATAAAGAGATTGTTTCCGGGAAAGACAAAGTATTGCCTTTGCTTAAAGAATGCGAAACCAATTTTATTTTTGAAGTATAATGCCTACGAAAAAAAAAATATTGGTCACTGGTGCAAATGGCCAATTGGGGATGGAATTGCAGCAACTTGTTTCATCCTGGCCGCAGTTTGATTTCCTGTTTACTACCCGGCAGGAATTACCTCTTGATAACCCTGAAATAATTCATAAGTTTATTTCCAGGCAACAGCCACACTATTTTATTAATTGCGCAGCTTATACAGCGGTAGATAAAGCCGAGTCAGAACCCGGACTGGCTTATCAATTAAATGCAGATGCTCCTGCTTTTATTGCCGCAGCCTGCCAGGAAAATAAATGTCAACTCATTCACATTTCCACCGATTATGTATTTAAAGGATTGAAACAAGTGCCATACCGGGAGGATGATAGCCCGGATCCGGTCAATCTTTATGGTGCTTCCAAATTGGAAGGTGAAAGAAATATTATGCGCATCCATCCCGGATCTGTTATTATCCGAACGGCATGGGTATATTCTGAATTTGGAAAAAATTTTGTCAAAACCATGTTAGGGTTAATGGCGAACAGGGATGAGATAAATGTAGTCAATGATCAATCAGGCACACCCACCTATGCTGCCGACCTTGCTGTAGCAATCATGACAATAATTTCAACAATTGAAGAAAATTCCCAGGACTTACAACTTGCTGAATTTGCAGGGGTATATCATTTTAGTAATGCAGGTCAAATAACATGGTATGACTTTGCTGTGGCTATAAAAGAGTTCTCTGGTAGTGCCTGCATGATAAATCCTATCAGCAGTTCCCAATTTCCCACTGCTGCCAGGCGGCCGCTCTATTCTGTTCTTGATAAAACAAAAATTCAAAAAATTTTTGGAATCCGGCTCAATGACTGGAAGACGAGCCTGGCCTTTTGTTTGGAAAAGCTTAAAACAAATTCTGTGTAGTTTAATCCTGTTCAAATGGAAACAGGAGTAAACTCATACTCGGGATTACCCAAAAAAGCTAAAATCCTAAAGCGAATCCACCGAAATAATTACGCAAAGCCGAAGGATTAAAATATCTTCTGCCTGCCGCATTGATATCATTTCCCAGGCTATAATTTTCATTCAGCGCATTATCGATCCCGGCAAATATTTCAAGAGAAAAGTGAGTATTGAATTGTTTTTTCCAACCGGTCTTACCCTGCAAAATATTAAATGCACCTGCATACAGATCATTTAGCATCGTTGAGCGGTAGTTTTGATGTGTGACTGAGGCTTGAATGAAAGTACCACCCCGGGCCACTATTGATATCTATCCCGGTCACTGAAATAGTCCTGGGTACACCGGTCAATGATTTTCCGGAATGATCAACTGTTCCGGAAATATAATTAGTAAAATCATAATCGTTGATTGTATAAGATGACCATAATTTGATTATTCTGAAAAATCCGGTAGATTTTGCAACTAACATATAGGCTGCCCTAAATTCCAATCCTTTCTGATCAGTGCCTCCTGCATTAACAAAGAACTCCTGGCCGGCGCTATTATTTCTTCTTACGATAGCTTGTTGCAATTTGAAATAATAGGCTGCAATATCAAAGTCAAACCGGTTGTCTGTCGAATGTCCCCTCATGCCAAATTCATAATTCCATCCGGCTTCAGGTTGCAGTTCTGTATTAATATTGCCATCAGAGGAACGAATTTCGGCTATAGTGGCAGGAGAGAAGCCCTTGCTTGCGGAGGTATATAAAGTCAGGGATTTGGTTACAGGATATAAAATTGCGAGGCGCGGAAGAAATTGTTCATCAAATTTTTTCCTTTTCTGATCATGATCACTTCCAGTGAGCCTCCTGTACTTATATTGGTAAGCATTCGTGCTAACCCCAGCCTGCACAAGTAACTTTTTACGGAGTTGCCATTCTCCCTGTACAAATGGAAACCATTGCCTGGCAATAATTCTATCTTTTAACTGTACTGTGTCAGCAACACCTTTCCTGTTGCCGAAATTATCAACAGCCGCATGACTATATTGCCATTCCAATCCACCAATCAATCGGAAGTCCTGTTCATTTTTGTAAGTGGCATAAATAAATTTACTCCTGAATGAGAGGTTATCTTCATCTCTTTTCTCATAGTTAGTAATGAAAGGATTTTTGAAATCCGAATGCGAATAAGACACAGAGGATGTATGGCTCCATTGAGGATTAAACTCATGAGTAAAACTGGTGCCTGCGAACAATGTTTTATTATAAATAGCCGCTTTTTGTTCTGCTGCACCGGGAAGTGTAGCAGTAGCGGGCCTGGACTGCCTGGGGTTCTGTTGCATTTGAGCAATATTCAATCCGCCCGGTGTTTGATAATATAGATCGGAGTACAATAGTATCCATTCCAGTTTATCGTTTCTGCTGATTTTTGACTGACCATTCCATTGTAATACATCTTTTCTCATTCGGCTGTTGTCCCTATAGCCATCTGCCTGGTGGTGACTTTGAGTAACAGAAGAACTGATCTTCTCATTCCTGAATTTCCATTGCGCCTGTTCACCAAAATTTCCATAGGAACCTGCAGATAATTGTACACGGAACCGGCTAAATTTTGAATGATTGTCAAAAAACGGGGGCTCGTCTGTGTGCAAAACCACTACGCCACCGGTATTTGCGCCAAATAAACTACCACCCGGTCCTTTTAATATTTCAACAGATCCTATAGTCAATGGATCAACCAGGTTAATATAAGTGTTGCCTCCAGCATCTGTAAAAGGCATATCGTTCCAATATATTTTTATATTTCTTACGCCGAATGGAGAACGGAGCAAACTTCCCCTGATATTAAGCCGGTAACTACCTGGTGACCTTTCCTCCATTCTCACACCAGGAATCGTGTTAATAGAAGGTAATAAAGATATACTGGCATATCGCTGTATATCTCTTGCAGGAATGAATCCTACAGCCACCGGTGTTTCGGCCAGGCTGCGTGCTGATTCAAATCCTTTTAAAATAACTGGGGATAAAAGTAAAACTGAATCATTTTCTGATAATGGGGTTTCGGATTGAGCCACACCGGCAACAGGTAAGGAAAGTAGAAAAAGGTAAAGGATATATCTCATAAATATTGGTTTCCGTTGTCAAAAGTAATTAAACTGCAGAATAAATTGATGGATTCTGTATAGACGACTTGCATAATCCAGGCGATTTTAAATTCATCCACAGCGGCAGAGAATATTTAATTTAGCAACAATATTCACCACTAAAAAATTTGGATGTGAAGTTATTTATTAATAAAACCAGATCAGCAAAGAATTATTTGATGTTGCCAGTGATCTTATTATGCCTGCAGGCTATTTCGCAAACAAAAGATGTGGTGTATATGTTTTCTTATTTTAAAGATAATGGACAGGACGGACTGCATCTGGCCTATAGCTTTGATGGTTATGAATACACTGCACTTAAAAGCGATAGTTCCTTTTTAAAACCGGTTATCAGCAAAGACAAATTGATGAGGGATCCCTGTATCATTCTCGGAGCCGACGGGAAATTTCATATGGTGTGGACGGTAAGTTGGGATGATAAAGGCATCGGCTATGCCAGTTCAAATGACCTGGTGAACTGGAGCCCGCAACAGTATTTACCTGTAATGGTTCATGAAGATTCGGCACGGAATTGCTGGGCGCCAGAGATAACATATGATAATACAATGAAACAATATATGATCTATTGGGCTACCACTATTGCGGGGAAATTTCCCGCCGATGCTACCGTGGAGCGTGGGTATAATCATAGGATATATTATGTAACAACAAAGGATTTTAAAAAATTCAGCAAAACGAAATTGTTATATGATAAAGGATTTAATGTAATAGATGCAAGCATAGTTAAAGAAGGTGACAAGTTTATAATTTTTCTTAAAGATGAAACTCCTGATCCGCCTCAAAAAAATATTCGTATCTCCACGAGTAATTCTATGACCGGCGGATATAGTAACCCTTCACATCCAATCACGGGTAATTATTGGGCTGAAGGCCCGACAGCAATAAGGATCGATGGTCAATGGATCGTTTATTTTGATAAATACCGGGATCGTCAGTATGGCGCTGTTACTTCGCCGGATGGAGTTAACTGGACTGATATTTCAGATAAAATAAGGATGCCTGAAGGTATACGGCATGGAACTGTATTTACAATTACAAAGGACCAATTAGCTGTTTTAAAAGATTGAAAATATAACTTCGATCATACTTTCCGCTTTACGGTTATCAGTATAATTTGTAAAAGAAGGGAATTGGGTTTGTTTGAAACATGACTTATGTTATAGGGGCTCAAAACGAATTTTTACTTCTTATCAACTGTTTAGCATTATTAGTACTTTTAAATCCTTAACGGATTGCCTCTTCCCTGGGGGTGTCAAATTTTAAACGGTTGCTTCCATTGAGGGAATGGGGCTTAAACATTATGACTATATTCAAATCATCTCAATCCCGCAGACATTTTTTAAAAAATTCTGCAAAGCTGACCGCCGGCACAATTGCATTAAGCAATTTTCCAACCATTGTTCCTGCTTCGGTATTTGGCAAAAATGCACCCAGCAACAAAATTAATATTGGCCAGATCGGGTGCGGCCGCATTGCCCGAACACATGATCTTGCTGAAACTTTCAAATACGACAAGGCACATATAATGGCCATTGCTGATGTTGACCGCAACCGCTTGCAAGCGGGAAAAAAATTGGTGGAAGGATGGTACACGAAAAAGACTGGCAATGAAAATTATGTAGATATAAAAACATATGATGATTATCATGACCTGCTTTCTAATAAAGATGTAGATGCGGTTATCATAAGCACACCAGATCACTGGCACGCACAACCAGCTATGGAAGCAGCACTGGCCGGCAAACATATTTACCTGCAAAAGCCCACTTCATTAACTATAGAAGAAGGACGTTCAATGAGTGATGCCGTACGGAAAGCAGGAGTAACTTTTCAATTAGGAAGTCAGCAGCGTTCTAAAAATCCATGGCCTCAATTTAAAAGAGCATGCGAATTGGTAAGAAACGGACGAATAGGTAAGTTGGAGTCCGTTCACATAGGATTGCCTTCTGATCCTTCTGGTGGAAATGCTGCTGAAATGGCAGTACCTGAAAATTTGAATTATGATATGTGGCTGGGCTCTACACCATATATTTATTACACTATGGACCGGGTACATTCACAAACGGATTATGACAGCCGGGGTGGTTGGTTACGTCTTGAACAATTTGGAGCAGGAATGATAACGGGCTGGGGTGTCCATCATATTGATATAGCTCACTGGGGAATGAATACCGAATTGACAGGACCCATTGAAATTGAAGGCAACGCATCGTTTCCTGATACAGGATTATGGAATGTACACGGCAATTACAATGTTCATGCAAAATATGCAAACGGTGTTAACATGTATATGAGTAGCGAAAATCCTAACGGAATCAAATTTGAAGGTGCCGATGGATGGATATTTGTTTCAAGGGGGGATGTTGGAGTTACTTCAACGGATCCAGGTGCAGCTGGTAACCAGCAAGCATTTTCTGCAAGTGATCCAACAATATTATCCTCGGTGATTGGTGCTAATGAAATTCATTTGTATGAAAGCCCGGAACAACATGGCAACTGGCTGGATTGTATTGGTACAAAAAAACAAACGATCAGCCCTGCTGAAGTAGCGCATCGCTCCTGCAGCGCCTGCCTGGTGGCTCATGTGGCAATGAAAATTCCAGGGAAACTTTATTGGGATCCGGTCAAAGAAATTTTCAAAAATAACAAAGAAGCAAATAAATTATTATCCAGGCCACAGCGGTTTCCATACGGAACAAATTACGTAGGCAAAAAAAGTAAATAAACCATGCAAAAAATATTTGGAGCAATTTTACTCCTGGTAATAGCCGGTTGTAATAACCCATCACAAAAAATAAAAGAATCAGATATAGCAACTGTAAAATTAATAACACTTGATCCCGGCCATTTTCATGCAGCCCTGGTGCAAAAAACAATGTATCCCGGAGTCGATTCGGTGGTTCATGTATATGCTCCGGAAGGACCGGATCTGGCTTTGCACCTGGAAAGAATACAAGGGTATAATAACCGAACGGAAAATCCTACACAATGGAAAGAAGAAGTATATACCGGTGATGATTTTATGGAGAAAATGATTCAGCAAAAAAAAGGCAATGTGGTTGTAATGGCAGGAAACAATCAAAAGAAGACAGAATATATATTGAAATGCATAGAAGCCGGGCTACACGTACTGGCAGATAAACCCATGGCCATTGATAAAAAGAATTTTGAATTGTTGAAATCAGCTTTTGCTCAAGCGGAAAAGAAAAAAGTTTTGTTGTACGATATCATGACGGAGCGGTATGAAATTTCAACTATGCTTCAACGTGAATTTTCGATGTTGACTGACGTATTCGGGCAATTAGAAAAAGGGTCACCTTCTAATCCTGCTATTACTAAAGAAAGCGTCCATCATTTTTATAAATATGTTTCAGGAAATATATTAACCCGTCCGCCATGGTTTATGGATATTTCGCAGGAAGGTGAAGGTATCGTTGATGTTACAACACATTTGGTTGACCTGGTTCAATGGGAATGTTTTCCCGAACAGGTTATTAACTATGAAAAAGATATTCAATTAACATCAGCACGGCGGTGGCCTACTGATATGACGTTAAATCAATTTAATGCCGTCACCCGGCTAAATGGATTTCCTGATTATTTGAAAAAGGATGTTGAAAAAGATACCATATTGAAAGTGTATAGTAATGGAGAAATAAATTATCAACTCCGGGGTGTGCACGCAAAGGTTTCCGTTATCTGGGCCTACCAGGCGCCTGAAGGAACCGGGGATACTCACTTTTCCATAATGCGTGGAACCAGGTGCAACCTGGTGATCAGGCAGGGAGCTGAACAAAACTTTAAACCTGTTTTATATATTGAACCAGTTCAAAAAACAGATACCAGCTTTGGAATTGCATTAATGAATCAGGTTAAATCAATTCAGTCTAAATTTCCCGGAGTAGAATTGAAGCCTTCATTAAAAGGTTGGGAGGTGGTCATCCCTGAACATTATAAAGAAGGACATGAAGCGCATTTTGCCAGGGTAACAGAAAAATTTCTTCAGTATTATAAAGAAGGGAAAATGCCTGAATGGGAAGTGCCCAATATGCTGGCTAAATATTACACCACAACCAGTGCCCTGGAATTGGCATCTAAATCAGGATCTGAAAAAAAATAATGAATAATCAATTATGAAAGATATTTTTCGTTGGCTCGTGGTTTTCTGGTTTGTGTTTCAGTTAATTTTTTGCAGCTATTCCAATGCACAGCAAAAAGTGAATTGGAAAAATGTTCGTGTATTGGTTTATACCAAAAACGGGGAGGGGTATGTACATGATAATATTTCCAGTGCAGTAAATAGTATTCAAAAATTAGGCAGGGAATATGGATTTAGGGTAGATACTTCTGCTGATGCAACTGTAATGACTGAAAATAACCTGAAGCAATACACGTTGTTGATTTTTCCTAGTACTAACAATGATGTTTTTGATTCGGATATGCAAAGGCTGGCTTTCAGGAAATACATGGAAGCCGGTGGCGGTTTTGTCGGTATTCATTCTGTTACCGGCACCGAACGAAACTGGAAATGGTTTAAGATGATGCTGGGCGGCACCTTTGCCTGGCATGCAAAATTTCAAAAATTTTCCGTTAAGGTCATTGATCCATCACATCCTTCCCTGCAGGGTTTGCCTAAGGTATGGGAAAAAGAGGATGAATGTTATTTTGCAAAAGAGTTGTATACAGGTACAAAAACGATTATGGCTCACGATATTACGACGCTCAACCTTTCTGATACTACACAAAAAAACCTGGTATTAAAAAATGCAGGAACTTTTTCAGAATTATATCCGGCTGTATGGACGAATGATTTTGATGGAGGACATATATGGGTTACAACCTTGGGACATGATAAAAAAGATTATTCAGATCCTGTTTACATTCAGCATATATTTCAGGGCATTCGCTATATTGCGGGAACCGTCAAAAAACTCGATTCCAAAAAGGCCTATGCCCGCTCTATGAATGAAGAGGTACGTTACTAATTATTAATAAGTCATTCCATTCCGGATAATACCCTCCCACTTTAAAAACCAATCAGGTATTAAAGTTTGCCCGGCCATAAATTCTGTTATAAAAAATAATGAAAGATGAAAAAGTTTTTAGACCAGGACTTTTTATTGGAAAGCAAATCTGCACTGGTGCTTTATCACGAGTATGCCGCTCCCATGCCGATCATCGATTACCACAACCACCTGCCTCCCGACCAGATAGATAATGATATCAACTTTAATAACATTTCCGAAGCCTGGTTACATGGAGACCATTATAAGTGGAGGGCAATGCGTATTAATGGTATTCAGGAAAAATATTGTACGGGTGATGGTTCAGACAAAGATAAATTTGAACAATGGGCGGCTACTGTTCCGTATACCATGCGCAATCCATTATACCATTGGACCCACCTTGAATTGCAACGTTATTTCCATATTGATCAATTGCTTAGTCCTGCCAATGCATCAGAAATATATGAAGAGTGCTCCTCACTTTTAAAAACCAATGACTATTCAGTACGCAATCTTTTACGTAAAATGAATGTAAAAGTATTATGCACCACTGACGATCCTACGGATACCCTGGAATACCATCAGAATATAAAAGAGGATGGATTTGATATCCGTGTATTACCGGCATTTCGTCCTGATAAGGCTATGCAGGTGGAGGATCCCGCAATTTTTAATGAATATATCAGTAAACTGGAAGCTATTGCTGACACGGCGATAAACACGTATGATGATTTTTTGTCCGTATTAAAAAAACGCCATGATTATTTTGACCGAATGGGCTGTTCTGTTTCTGACCAGGGTATAGAACATTTGTATGCAGCTGAATTTACGGAAAGAGAAATCAAGGCCATTTTCAATTCCGTGCGTTCGGGAAATCAACTTTCTGCAAAAGAAGTACTCCAATTTAAATCTGGGATGCTATTGTTATTTGCTGAATGGAATTGGGAAAAGGGTTGGGTGCAACAATATCACGTTGGTCCTCTCCGGGACAATAACAGTCGTAAAAAACAACAATTAGGATCCAATACCGGGTGGGATAGTATTGGTGATTTTCCCCAGGCACAGTCACTGTCCCGATTTTTAGATCGCCTCGACTCAAATGATAAACTGGCGAAAACGATTATTTATAATATTAACCCTGCGGATAATGAATTAATGGCTACCATGACAGGCAACTTCAATGATGGGTCGGTTGCCGGAAAAATACAATGGGGATCAGCCTGGTGGTTTCTTGATCAGAAAGATGGTATGGAAAAACAATTAAATACACTTTCCAATATGGGCCTGCTCAGCCGGTTTATAGGAATGCTTACTGACTCAAGAAGTTTTCTTTCTTTTCCCCGTCATGAATACTTCAGAAGAATATTATGCAATTTGCTCGGTCGTGAAATAGACAACGGAGAATTGCCCAACGACATCCAATGGATAGGAAAAATAGTTCAGGATGTTTGTTTTAATAATGCAAAGACTTATTTTAACTGGCAAACAGAAAATGAAAAGTCGATGACGGCAGGAGCAAGAATTTAATTGTACTATTGTTTCCTGCTTTTAATAAATAGTGGATAAAGATCACCAGAGTCCATTGCCAAAATGAATATTGTATGAATAAGACATCGATTGGAAATTACAGGTGGACCATTTGCACTCTGTTGTTTTTTGCCACAACAGTAAACTATTTAGACAGGCAGGTATTAAGTCTTCTGAAGCCGCTGCTGGAAGAAAAGTTTAACTGGAGTAATACGGATTATGCCAACATTGCTTCCGTATTTCAGTTTACCTATGCTATATCTATGTTATTTGCCGGTCGAATTATTGACAGACTCGGCACAAAAAGAGGATTTACCTGGGCCATCATCATCTGGTCTATTGCCGCCATTATTCATGCACTGGCCATTCCGATTGGTGAAGGCATTGCAACGGTTTTGGGATGGATCGGTATCGCCGTTTTACCGGTTTCCGTTATGGGCTTTATGTTTGCCCGTGCCTTGCTCGGCTTTGGAGAGTCGGGCAATTTCCCTGCAGCAATAAAAGCCACGGCAGAATATTTTCCAAGGAAAGAAAGGTCATTTGCAACAGGTATTTTTAATTCAGGTACCAATGTGGGGGCTATACTGGCTCCGCTTACTGTGCCCTGGATAGCTGCAAATTGGGGATGGGAGTCAGCATTTATAATTATTGGGGCAGTAGGTCTGTTGTGGTTATTTTTCTGGTTGGTTTTATATGATACACCTGAAAAACAAAAAAGATTATCTGCAGCAGAACTGGAATACATAAACAGTGACAGTGAAAAATTGCAGGAAACATTGCCAGGTGAGAAAAAAGAAAAAATATCCTGGATAAAGTTATTAGGCTACAGGCAAACCTGGGCTTTTTCTGTCGGTAAGTTTTTGACTGACGGAGTTTGGTGGTTCTTTTTATTCTGGTTGCCAGCTTACCTCAATGATCAGTATGGAATGAGCGGTACGGCCATTATGCTTCCTTTGGTTGTTTTGTACAGTCTCACCATGTTTGGAAGTATAGGTGGAGGTTGGTTCCCCATTTATTTTATAAGAAGGGGATATGAACCTTATGCAGGAAGAATGAGAGCCATGCTGATGATAGCCTTTATTCCCCTGGTGGTGCTTGCAGCGCAGCCATTGGGAGATATCAGTTTTTGGATACCTGTTGTTCTGATTGGAATTGCAGCATCAGCACACCAGGCATGGAGTGCCAATTTATTTACCACGGTATCTGATATGTTTCCCAAGAAAGCAATAGGATCTATAATTGGCATTGGAGGAATGGCGGGTGGTATTGGCGGAGTATTGACAACCAAACTCGGTGGTGCCTTATTCGATCATTATAAGGCTTTAGGACATATCGGTACCGGGTATACAATCATGTTTGCTATTTGTGGTATTGCTTATTTGGTGGCGTGGATGATCATGAAATCACTGGTGCCGAAGTACAAGCCTATTATTGATCTTTAATAGACAATGGAATGGATAAAATTTTAAAAGGAAACCGATTTTATACCGGTATCCTGTTTCTTTTTCCCATTTGCCACCCCACATAATATCCCCAGATCACTACATTAAAAAGTATGGGCATCAGCAGGCCTTTCAATTCAAATCCATTAAAAAGAGGCTTGCCCAGGTATGTATTCACTACCGTCCACAACCAAAGTGTAGGTAATAAGCCAAATAACATTCCATTAATAATAGTTGCTTTTTTTATGAGCATCGCATATAATACTCCCCAGATGCCACCACTAATTATAAAAATAATGGCGCCTGCCGCTTGATCCATTGGAGGATTTGCTCCGAATGCATCACGGTACATGAGTATAAAACCTGGTTCTCCCATACCCATCGCCTTTAATAAATACATGATTATAACCAGTATGATTGCGCCGGTGGCACCTGCGATAAATCCTTGTATTATTCTTTTCTTCATTTTTCTAATTTAACTGCCAATATAGCCATAATAATTGCTAATATAGTCACAGTTGTGGTTGCTGTGGTACGGATCACAGTCAATTGAAATCAAAATGCTTGAATCTCTAAAACAGTTTTTCACCTGTTTAATCAACAGAGAATTGTTTAATTAAAACCAAAACCTATAATAATTATTTATGAAAAATACAATGCGATCGCGGGTTATGATTTTTTTTATATAGCTTGTTTGAAACTGCTATCTTTTATTTCATAGGGAGGATTAATTATTCATATGCGGAAAGATTTCAAAGATCCACATCTGGAAACCCCTGCATCCAATTTTTTCAAACAGTGTATTGCTGAATCGATGAAAGTTCCCGCCAGCATCTGGAAGACTCGATGTGGAAACAGGAAAAATGAAGAGGAAGCAATGGTGCCCTCAATTCTAAATTCTGGAACCACATTAAGAAAAGCAACTTACCTATAACTCTGGCCCGGAAAGAGCATCCCGGGGCCAAATTGAAGCTTGATGTACTCAGGTGTCAGGTCATGTTGATATAAAGGGTTTAAATTATATTCAGAAATTTTCCAGAAAAAATTCGTTTCGTTTTGTCATTCGTTGATGGAATTCATAATTTCAATGAACAATCAAAACTGAATGGAGATGAATAAAAAGTTTCTTTATATAAATGATATTCGGCTAGCATATCATGAGAGAAACCCGGAAAAATCGTTTATTCTTTTTTTTATTCATGGAAACTCTACTTCATCTGCTGTATGGAATAAGCAATTAAGAAGTAATTTATTTGTTGATTACCGCCTTTTAGCTATCGATCTCCCTGCCCACGGAGATTCAGATGCCTGCCGAAATCCAAATGAAGATTATAACCCGCTTTTTACTGCACAAATACTGGCGCAAGCTATAAAACAGTTAGCAGGAACCGATCCTTACGTGTTGATAGGTTTTTCATATGGCACTAATCTCATTGCAGAAATGCTTGTTCATGGCCTGAATCCAGTCGGCATTGCTTTTACCGGACCTTGTGTAGTGGGAGAAAATTACGGTCCTGATAAAATTTTGATTTCTCCGGAGTCAAGTATTTTTTTTCGGGATGAGTTTGGAAGGCAAGAAGTGGTAAATTTTTTCAATATGCATCTAATTACAACGGATGATAACGATATTTTAAATTATACAAATGATTTTTTTGCTGTAAGGCCCTTATTTCGTTCTTCAATGATTCAAAAGGCCCTTAGCGGAAATTTATCAGATGAAATTATGGCCCTGCAGAAATACGAAATCCCTATTTTGATTGTTTTTGGGCAACTTGACAAATTAATTAACATCAATTATCTTGATGAAGCTCTTTTGCCTTTATGGAGAAATGCAATATTAAAATTACCCGATACCGGACATTTTATCCAAACAGATCAGCCGGACGTTTTAAATCAGTTGATTCTTGAATATACCAGCGAACGATTCAAATAATTCCATTGGTAATGGCAAAATGAATAAGGCTGGTTACATTTTTAGTATTGGTCTTTTGCAACATATTTTTCCGGTGGTTGACTATTGTATTTTCACTAATACCAAGTTTATTAGCGATCTCTTTGCTGCTAAATCCTTCATGAAGCATTTGTATAACCTCCATTTCTCTTTTACTAAGTAAATTATTTTCCTTGTGCGGATAGTATATGGCTTTGTATACTGGTTCTTTAGATAATACTGAAAAATTTCGGTCAATTCTCTCAATGGTGTGGATAATCCTGGTATCTTCTTTAAAGTGAGTGATATCAATTATGAACCCAACGGAGGCTAATGGATAACCTTCATTTGGGTGTAAAAAATAAGTGCCCCGCTGAAGGACTGTAAGCCATTGGCCGGATTTTACTTTTACCCGGTAATTATAGGAACAGGAAAAATTCAAACGATCCGAAGGATCTTGCTTTTTCAGGAATTTTATGCTTTCAGGAAAAATTATTTTATTAAATATCCTGTAGTCATCCGGGTGAATCAAACTGTTGTAAAAATTGTGCCCTGCGTCAGCTATATATTCTTTTGAGTATCCAAAAAGAATTTCACAGGAAGGGTCTAAATATAAATACTTTCCCAGAGTATAATCACCAGCATAATACAGGGGGGCTTGTGCATTCAGAGATGCCGCCTTAAATCCCATATTTATTAAAAGGGTTTCAGCACTGGGTTTTTGATAACCGAAGAAATTTCCGGCCTGTTCAAAAAGGTCCTGATAGGAGCTGGGTATAAGTGCCTGCATAATTCATTCAAATTAAGTAAAATAAGGGAAAAACAAAAGCTCAACAAGACGAAAAAACAGGGAAATATCCAGATCATCTAAATAAAATTTCTACTATAAAAGCAGGTCATTATTTGAAATGAAAGAAAATGTAGAGAACGGCCTCAGAAAAAATAGCCGGAAATGGCTATTGGCAGTTGCGTTAACAAATTGAACTTTTACAAATCTCTTTCAATTTCTGATATCCCGGAAAAAGCAAGAGTAAAAGTAATTCCCTGAAAATTTTCTTCAATGCAGAGTCTCATCATTGGATACTATGAGACCCCATGAAAACTTATACCTATCCTTTTTTTTCCTGGATGAAAATCAAATTCTTTAATAGAAATTAAGAATTAGAAACCATGAAACCATTAAGCTTATCCACATTTTTATCAATCGCTATTGTTTTTGTCTTAACAGCCTGTCAAAAAACAGTACTAACGCCAGACCCGAATGCAAGCCATGAATGGGAAAATGAAAATCTAAGTTTAACTGCTGAGGGCGATAAAGCGGACCGGCATGGAAGATTATCTCCTTATCCGCAAACCTATACCACTTTTGCCGGGGAGGAAACCCACTTATACGGATGGAAAGGGAAGAAAATATTATTATTATCAGGAAGTGAAAATCTGGATAGGTCCGTAATGTTCCGTTGGGTAAAAGCTATGGATGCAGCTTATAATTATTATAAAAAAACTACGGGCCGGGAACCGGTATTCTATACACCCAATTATTATATTGAAGGGAGGGCTACCATTGCAGATGTCTCTAATACCTGCGGCGCAGGGTGTGGATTTTTAGGGTGGACAGGGATCGAATTACAAAACAGCACTTTTGATGTAATGTATAACGCCATAAAAAAAAGCAACAAGTATGACCAGGCTGTTTTTTATGAATTTGGCAGAAACTTTTGGTTTTATGAAGATCAATTAGCCTATAAAACTAACGACCCCGTTACTACAGGATATGCAGTATTTATGAGGTTCATGGCAATGGAAGCAGCCTGTGTAAACGGAGCTTCTTTTGGTCAATGGTCTTTTGAAAGGTTCAGAAGAAAGGTGGAATTACTGATTAATACCTATCTCGCTACTCCATCCTTAAACTGGGAGAATACATTGGGTGCCGGACAGGGTGTGCCGGGGTCACAGCTGGGAGCAACAGATCTGTTCGCCTCGTTTTGTTTTAGGTTAAGAAGGAATTATGGAGGTGAAAAATTTGTTCAAAGACTTTGGAAGTATGCAGGGCAGCGGCCTGCTGCTTCTACTACCCAGGATGCCGTAGATAATTTTTTTATTGCAGCCTGCCAGGCCGCAAACAGAAACTTAACATCAGTTTTCACCAACTGGAGATGGCCTTTGTCTGATAATGCGAAAGCAAAAGCATCACTATATCGATGAAATGAAAAAGGGAAAAAACACCCGAAAGCAAAAAAGGAAGAGACTGTTATTTTTGGTATGCAGGTATGGCGAAATGTTATTGTTGTAAATCTTGTCCAGGATCAGATCATTGACAAAAATTAATCAATACAGAATCTAAATTTTAATATCCCACCCCTTGCTATACTTAATACTTACCAATTCTTAGTGTAGTTTATCCTTAAAACCATCTTAATTGAAACGAATGTTTTAGAATATAATCTAAAATAACATGCCTGTTATAACTACCATACAAAAATACCTGAAGAAAATCTTTTTCTTAGCCTTGGTTATTATTTGCGCCCGGGAAGCTACTGCTCAATATGAATTATCATGTAACCGTTACCTGGTTAGGTTTGATGGCTCGAGAAGCTATATCACAGCTGAATATCCTTCCATTTCCAGTTCTTCTATGACGGCAGCTTTGTGGATGCGAAAGGAAGCGGCCCTGCCGGCAAACCCCATGGGCCTTATTTACAGGGCACATCAATTCTTTTGTTATTTCGGTTTGGTGATAACACCAGCAGGGGAATTAAAATTTGAAGCCAACGTGGACCAAACTCCACGTAATGCACCCTATTCTAATACCAATAATTACCCGATAGGTGTTCCGAGCAAAAAAGACAGTTTGGTTACCTCGGGGTTAGGACTTTCGGATGGAAGATTTTATCACATTGCGTTTACGTATGATGATAAATCACTGCTTTGTAATATTTATGTAAATGGCGAGGTGAAGGCAAGTAAAACATTATCAGGTCAGATCCGCACTACTTTTAATTATGCTAACAATCCGGTGTACAGCATCGGTACAATAATGCAATGGTATAATAATGATTACATCTTTGGTGCACATTTTAAAGGCTATATTGACGAAGTGTTTGTTGCCAACAAAGTACTGGGAAAACCTCAAATAGATAGTATTGCGCTAAAAATGGTTCCTGAATCTTTTTTTTATGATCATAATATTGGCGCTTATTGGTCATTAGAAGAAGGATCCGGTCCAACAAGCATTAATGTAAGCCCCATTGAATATTCCTCAAACACAGATGATAATGCATATTTGTACTACGCTCCCTGGATAAATTATACTTGTCCTAATAAGACGCCTGTTGCTAATGCAGGAGCGGATCAAACAATTACATTACCTATCGACTTTACGACTCTTGATGGAAGTGCTAGCAAAGACCCTGATGGTAATATAGTAAGTTATGGTTGGGTAAAGGTAAGTGGGCCGGGCAATCCAGCGATTGTTAATCCTTCTTTGCCAAAAACAAATGTTACTGAATTGCAAGAAGGGAATTATGTTTTTCAATTAACAGTAAAAGATGATAAAGGGGAGACTGCTACGGCAAGCGTTAAAATCAAAGTCCTAAAGCCTATTCCTAGTTTAATTGTAGATGCCGGAAAAGATACAGTTATCCTTTTACCTGCTAACATAGCCATGTTAAATGGAGTGGCTAGCGAAAATTCAAGTAAAATCGCAAGGATAAAATGGACAAAAATTGAAGGACCGAATGACGGAGTCGTCGTAGCTCCTAATCTATTAGAAACCAAAGTCGAGTCACTTGCCAAAGGAGATTATTTATTTCAATTGGAAGTAAAAAACTATAGCAATGAAACTGCTTCAGATCAGGTAAGGGTCAAAGTAATGGATATTCCAGTTGCTATTTATGATCCAATGCCGGCAGGTGTTTTAGAAGATTGGTCGCCAGGTCCTGAATATATACTTTGGAGAAAATTTCGTGACTTTTATCCAAATATGGATTTAAGGCCGGCAGATGGTGCTGTAGCAGATGGTTTAACCAGATTGATATTAGTATTTGATATTGATACAACCCTTATATTACAACTTGCTAAGGGAGAGGGATTGATAAGTCCTATCGATAACGACGACGTAACCGCTAGAAAAGATAGAATAGAACTAAGTCCTATGAAAGGTAGGGTATTCGCTATTTACTACGCCCCAGATGGCTTTGAGAATAATTCGGGTGAAGTTCAATCAAAAGCAATTAAACTTAGTTTGGAAATAAAGGGCATCCACTTATTAAAAAAAGAGACCACAATTCGTTTACACCAGCCACCCGTTTTGTTGGTGCATGGGGAATGGGGTCAAAATAAGGATTGGAATGGAGAATACAGTTATTATAGTCATTTAAGAGGCAAGGGTTTTAATGCATATACTTTTGATGGATCAATATTCGGAGCCTTCACTTCTCGATTATATAGAAATAACAGTTTTAAGGATGGAGAAATCTGGACAAGTACATGGGGGTTGGCTTTAGAAAAAACCATCGAAAAAATTAAAGCTGATTTGCAAGAAGAGAGGATAGCCTCGACGCAGGTGGATGTTGTCGCACATGCTGCCGGAGGTTTGCACATGCGGACATTTATTAATAAGTATTTAGATGTTGATAATCACTATTCACCTCGTTACTTGTACTATAATTCCAATCCCGTACATAAACTAATTACTTTAGGCACCCCCCATTTGGGTAGTCCTATAGGGCCAGTTTTAGAATTTGGTTATCAGGGTTTGTCCAAATTGAATCCTTTAAAATATTTACCGTATCCGAGTAAACAAATAATAAATCTTTTTAAAAATGCTTATTTACCTATTCCCGGAGATTATCATAGGGATATAAGTCCCCAAGGCAAAGCCATAAAAGAAATGCCTAAGGTAAATGTCAAGGTACATACTATATCAGGTGATTATAAGGCCTCTGGAAATAAGCAGTTTGAAGTATGGAACGAGCTTATTAGTTTTCTCAGCCATGTACCTCCAGTACGTTTGCCCGGAATAAAGGATGTAGATGACTTTAATCTTTTTTTGGAAAATAAAGGCAAAGGTTTGAAGGATTTGTATCAAGGTCAAGCAAATGATGTATTTGTAACTATAAAAAGTGCAATAGGTAATTTGACCAACAAAAAGCATTTTGACGTTTTTGTAGACGTTGTGAATTCTGAAGTCGTAAATTACGCTTCACCGTTTAATAAAATTCCAACTCTAACCAACAGCATTAAAGTAAGAGATAGAATAAGTACTTTATTGCTATCTAATGATCCAAATGATTTTGCAAATTATTTGCCAAGACCTGATCACGCGGGACGTATGAGTAGGCAATTGTCAGATAGCCTTGACAACTTCAACATCCATTTCTTCGATAGCACTTTTATAGCTATTGATACGACACAGCTAAAAAGTATTTACAATGCCGTTGAAACGGAACCCGTCCGTATCGGTTTAACACTTCACAACGGAGCCAAACTCAACGGTGCTTTTCTTTTTGTTGAAAAAATTGGTATTCTTGAAATACCAAATGATGCCGGTTTTAAATTAAATTTCAACATTCCAAAAACTATTCCTTCAGGTATGCTGCACATGGTTGCATTGGGTTTTGCTGATTCAGGAATGGTTTACGCCGATACTACTTCGATAATTGTTCAACATAATCTCAAAATTGATAGCTTTTCTATTTATCCGGATCGTATTAATCTGGATTCCTCTTTACGTCAAGTCCCTGTTGACATTATTGGATTCGTTACTGATAATGGACAAGTACAGCCTTTTGATTTAACATACTATTTTCAGACCTATAAAAATGTGAGCACTGTTTTTGAAATCTCTAAGGATGGTTTAATAAAAGCAAAAAGCAAAGGAACCGATTCTTTAATCATTTTAATTGATGGAATAAAGAAAACAATTCCTGTAAACGTTTCACCTTCATTTAATCAAAGAGCTTATTATGCTAACCAGATATTCTTCCCCTCGATTGAAGATATAGAACTGCAATTAATGCCGGTTACCCTGAAGGCCAAAGCGATCTCGGGAGAAGATGTTCATTTTGCTGTTATAAATGGCCCTATATTCATTCAAGACAATTTGGTATTTTTTTCAGGTGCAGGCAAGGCGACAGTTCAAGCATCTTCCAAGGGCAATGCTTATTTCTTAGATGCACCTTCCATAACACGGACTTTCTGTATTAATCCTCTTCAACCAACTTCTATTCTTGGTGATAGCATTACCTGTCCTGCTCAAAAAAGCTATCCATTCAAACAAGACTCACTGACAAATTACACATGGTCTGTAACTGGAGGCTCTGTGGTAAAGCAGACAAAAGATAGCATTACAATAAACTGGACAAATACAGGATTGCAGAAATTGGAAGTAAAGCCCGATGTTGATGGTTGTTTCGGAGAAGTAAGAACCATGACGGTAACTGTGACGGCTCCGCCGGCTACACCTGTAATAACAGCTTCAGGGCCTACTACTATTTGTGAAGGTAGTAGTGTAGGGCTTAAAGCCAATGTTACCTCAAATGAGTATAAATGGTTCAGAAGTGATACGGTTATCAATGTAGCAATATCTCAAACTTTTACTGCAACAAAAGCAGGCAGTTACAGAGTAGAAGTGAGTAATGGAAAATGCGCAGCATTGTCTGCTCCAATTGTGGTTGCTGTTACGCCCATGCCATCTAAACCTGTTATCACCATTTCTGGCTCTCTCAGCATTTGTGAAGGGAGTAGTGCAGAACTTAAAGCAAGTACAGCCGCAAATTCTTACAAGTGGTTTAATAATGGTACTGTTATTAATGATGCAACCAGTCAATCGTACAAAGCAATCAAAGCTGGTAGTTACAAGGTAGAAGCATCTAATGGAAATTGTACTGCATTATCAGACCCGGTTGATATTGTTGTTACACCGCTTCCTGCAACGCCGGTAATAACTACAACCGGAAGCAGCACTTTTTGTGAAGGTGGGAATGTGATATTAAATTCCGAAGGAACAGGAATGCAATGGTATAAAAACGGTTCAGCTATTAATGGAGCTAATGATGTTAAATATACTGCCAGTCAATCAGGCAAATACACTGTCAGTACAACTGCAAATGGTTGCACATCTATATCCGGTGAAAAGGAAGTATTGGTAAATCCCCTTCCATTGACACCTGTCATCACAGCAGGTGGACCGCTAACATTCTGCACGGGAAGCAATGTGGTATTAACTTCTTCTTCATTGAACAATAACCAATGGTATAAGGACGGCGCCCTGATCAATGGAGCAACAAACCAGCTTCATACTGCCAATGCGGCTGGTAATTATGTTGTGAAGGTTACAACTCCGGAGGGATGTAGTGCAAGTTCTGCACAAGCGACTGTAGTGGTTAATAGTAGTGGAATCATACCTGTAATAACCGCAACTGGAGCAACCCACTTCTGCGAAGGGGAAAGTGTTGTTTTGTCATCTTCTGTTGCCGCTACCTATCAGTGGTATAAGAATAATGCAATTATAATAACAGCAAAAGATCAGAAATATACAGTCAGTTCATCCGGTAATTATTCGGTAAAGATTACAGATGTTTTAGGTTGTACTGGAACTTCGAAGGAAATACAGGTTGCAGTTACAGCTATACCCACTAAACCCCGTATTGCAAAGGTCAGTGACTATCTTCAATCAAATATTGCTGTGGGCAATCAGTGGTTTGTTGATGGAACTTTGATAACAGGTGCTACAACACCACAATACAATCCCGGAAAAACCGGAAATTATACTGTCCAAATAATACAGAATGGATGCAAAAGCCCAATTTCGGATACTTATCATTATATCGACGTAGCACCAGATTCCTTGTCGTTGGAAGAAGTAATTGGTGTTTATCCCAATCCATTTACAAATAACCTGACAATCACCAGCAGGAGAAGCACTCTTTTATGGATAGAATTGTATGATATTACCGGTAAAGAAATTCTTTTTAAAGAACTTTTTACTGGAACTTTTGAATTAAGCCTGTCTTATTTGCGGGCTGGTGTTTATATAGCTGTAGTTACCGATGGATTAAAAGAGAAAAGGATAAGAAGGTTGTTGGTTAAATTATAATTTTTTAAAGGAGGAGAGATTGAATGTTTGGTGAGGTGATATGCAATAGCGACAAGCAAAGTATATGATTTTAAGGCAATGATACAGTAATCAGCGAATAGCCGTTGCTATGATAAAAAACAGTTTACTGATAGGAGTATTAATAATATTATGGTTTAGGTCGTTTTCCCAAACCTGCACAATAAATATTGTACAGAATGATACAACAATTTGTTCCGGTAACCCTTTGCGTTTTAATATAACTTTGTCAACCAATGGCAATCCCTGTAATACCTACGGATTAAGTAATGAATTGCAAAATGGACTAATTGGTTGGTATCCGTTTTGTGGAAACACAAATGATATTGGTCCCCAGCGCAATAATGGAATAGCAACCGGCCCATTAACCTATTCTATCGACAGGTATAATAATAGTAATACAGCAATAAAATTTACCGGAAATGGAGAGTCGGTTCGAACTAATAAAATTGAAAGAAATGCAGTTAATTCATTTAGCTATGTGGTTTGGGTAAATACATCCAATACGGTTACATTGCCTGCTGAAACTATCAATCCAAGGTCTGGATTTAGTATTGATCTTTCATCTCCCTGTGTTATACATGCAACACATGGTTTTAACTGGAACCTGGACAACCAACACACTGGCGCAGGACTAAACATTGCCAAAAACGGAGTGTTTGTTTTAGAACATGCAGACGCTATTGTTGCTACTCCTTTATCGTGGTCAGGCAATTTGGATGGCTGGCATTCTGTCGCTCTTGTATATGATAATCATTTGCCCAAATTATATGTAGATGGCAGTTTTGTGAAAGATGGGCTAGTTACTCCCTATACAGTTCACCCATCTGCCGGCTGCGATAGTTTTTTCTTCTATCAACAATATCGCTATATAACTACAGGTTTTGGAAAAGGATTTAATCCTTCGGGTGCTACTGTGCCATCTAATAATTTTAAAGGGTCAATAGATGACATTAAAATCTATGGCAGGGCTCTTACTCCTGCAGAAATAAAAGAATTGTTTGAAAAGGATAAGTATGAAGTATTATGGAATACCGGCGATACAACTACAATCATCAATGTAATTCCAAGACAAACTACCAAATATTGGGTTCGGGTCACAAATGGGAATTTGACCTGTAGTGATACGGTAACGGTAAGTACTATACCGACTACTACCTCAGTAAATATCACATCTTCTTCGACATCTATTTTCAGAGGCGCTTCTGTTATTTTTACTGCAACGCCTCTAAACTTTTTACCACCCATAAATTACCAGTGGTATAAGAATAAATTACCTGTAGGAACTAATACTGCTGTTTACACAGATAACACCATCAATAATAAGGACAGCATCTGGGTATCAGCAACAGGCAATAATTCATGTGGTGTATCAAATACAGTCCTGAGTAATAAGATAAACATGACTGTAAATAGTAATTCAACATGTACAGGTAGTTTAGGGGATCCCATGGTGAATGTAACATTTGGCGCCGGACCCAACCCCGGCCCGCAACTTCCTGCGGGCATTACAAACATGCAATACCTTACCATCTTATGTCCCAATGATGGTCAATACACCATAGCAAATTCCACATCTAACTGCTGGGGTGGTAATTGGCATACGATTACCGATCATACCGGTAATACTAATGGCTATTTTATGCTTGTCAATGCATCCTATCAACCAAGTGATTTTTATGTTCAGACGGTGAATGGGCTTTGCAATGGCACTACTTATGAGTTTTCTGCCTGGATATTAAACATGATTAAAAATTTAAACGATCGCGGTATCCTGCCCAATATCACATTCAGTATTGAAAAAACAGATGGCACAGTTTTACAGAGTTATAATTCAGGAAATATTCCCTTGGCTAATCCGGCATTGTGGAGGAAGTACGGATTTTATTTTACCACACCGCCGGGTGTGTCATCAGTGGTTATCAGGATGAGAAACAATGCTCCTGGTGGCGGTGGTAATGACCTTGCGTTGGATGATATTACTTTTCGCCCTGCGGGTCCACTTACTACTATCGGCATACAGGGTATTCCGGGAGATTCAATTAGTGTTTGCAATTCAAGTTTAACACTTTTTTCAACAGTAGAAAATTGTTATTTAACGAATGAATATCAATGGCAGCTTAGTGTCAATAACGGAAACTGGACAGATATCCCGGGCGCTAACAAATCAACATACATAACACCCATAAATCCGCAAGGAAATTATAAGTATCGTCTTTCTGTAGCACAAACAGGAAATATTGGTATAGCAAGTTGCCGGGTGTATTCAAACAGGGTTATTGTTTTACTTTCAGCAGATAACCCGGTTGTCCTTAATATTCCGGTTACTAATTGCAATGGCCTAAGCTACACATTGCCCTGGGGTAGCATTGCAGATACTTCCGGAATTTACCGGGATACACTTCTTTCTAAATCCGGTTGTGATAGCCTCATAAGGATAATAGAACTTGTAATTCAAAAAGTTTCAGAAAGTAACAGCAGTATTTCTGTTTGTGCCGGACAAAACTATAAGTTGCCTTGGGGAACTCTTGCAAATACAACTGGTATCTATCGTGATACTCTCCGTTATTTGTCGGGTTGTGATAGTTTGATCAGGATAATAAATGTTGAAATAAAGCCGGTAATTGTATCTATAGGCTCTGGTTTTATCTGTTCAGGGAATAATTTCAGATTGCCATGGGGTGCAGTTGTTAATTCGCCTGCTGTATATCGGGATACCATAAAATATACCAGCGGCTGCGATAGTTTAATAAGGGTATTTGATCTGAGGGAGCAAACAATCATTGTCAATAATGATTTGATTTATGTCTGTGAAGGGCAATCTTATACTTTGCCCTGGGGTACTGTGGTAAATACATCGGGTATATATCGTGATACACTTCGTTATTTGTCGGGTTGTGATAGTTTGATCAGGATAATAAATGTTGAAATAAAGCCGGTAATTGTATCTATAGGTTCTGGTTTTATTTGTTCCGGGAATAATTTCAGATTGCCATGGGGAACTGTTGTTTATTCGCCTGCTGTTTATCGCGATACCATAAAATATTCCATCGGCTGCGATAGTTTGATAAGGACATTTGATCTGAGAGAGCAAATACCTATTTCCAATAATGATTTTGCTTATATCTGTGAAGGGCAATCTTATACTTTACCATGGGGTATTAATGTCAATACAACTAATATTTACCGGGATACAATCAGGTATGTTTCCGGATGTGATAGTTTGATACGAACCATTAACCTGACTGTACAAAATGTTGTACTGAGTAATATACATCAATCTATTTGTGCAGGGCAATCTTATACCCTTCCTTCCGGACTTGTTGTAAATGTTGCAGGTAATTATGTGGACACAGTGCGTAGCCGGTTATCAGGCTGTGACAGTTTGATTACAACGCTAACCCTCGATACAGATCTGAAACCAGTAATGACACTGAGCAAGTCAAACGATATTAATTGCAGTTTAGGAGTAGCGACATTAAATGCTTCAGGTGGGAACAGTTATTTATGGTCACCAACAGAAACTCTTGATAATCCTAAGTCGAAAAATCCAATAGCCAGCCCTGCGGTTACTACTGTCTATCATGTAAAAGTTACATCACCAAATGGATGCATTGCTGAGGATAGTATCGAAGTAAAAGTTTCTTCAAGCCCCCTCGACAAACAGTTTGATTTACCAAACGCATTCACTCCAAATAAGGATGGTCTTAATGATTGTTTCGGCATTAGAAAATGGGGCAGTGTAACTAAACTAAACTTTTCTGTTTATGATCGCTGGGGGAGCCTGCTTTTTCATACTAAAGATCCTTCCGAATGTTGGAAAGGTATTTACAAAGGACAAGAATTACCATCCGGGGCATATGTGTATTCGGCAAGCGCAAATACAATCTGTGGCCTAGTCTATCGTAAAGGGATAGTAATTCTTGTAAGATAATTTTCAAATTAATTACCTACTTCAAATCAACAGTTCTCCTGGCATCCCTGGCCAGTCATGATGAATCATCCGGGCTAATAAGGTTTTTCAGCGGATATGGGGCCATTATAAAGGGTTCGGCGAATTTTTAAAAGAGGTATACCGACGCTAATTTCTATATTCCACTTTAAAGCAAATCAATCAACCGCCTGGCATATACGTATATAGAAACCCGCTACTAGAGCAGGTTTCTATCCTTTAAAAGCTTTGTGCCCGGGACTGGAATCGAACCAGCACATCCTTGCGAACGGCAGATTTTGAGTCTGCTGCGTCTACCAATTCCGCCACCCGGGCAAACGCTTTAATTTAACTTTTCCTGAATATTTCAAATCCGTAGAACAGGGCTGCAATATTAATGCTTTCCGGTTAAATGCCTGCTGATTACATTCAAATATTTTCTCAACACATATTTTCTTACCTGCAACAACTCTTTTTGGGAAGAATTATCCTCCTGATCATGCGCCACAATTTATTTAAAACGTTCATTATTATTTTTGTTTTTTTGCATTCATTGTGTCGTTCAAAATTAATTCATTTAGATTGCTCGTCTATCTAAAATTTAATTAGCATTTCTTTATAACCACTATTTTTACTATCCTGTTTTATGGGGGCAAACATCAATATTTTCTCCCGGCTTTAAAGAAACTTTTTATTATAAATAGTCGGAGTATTTTAAACAGGCCATCATCAAATATTAGGAATTGCAAATTCAGTGATATGACAAGAATAGGACTTATAAAAGAAGGAAAAATACCTGCCGACAACCGGGTAGCTTTAACTCCTGCACAATGCAAATGGATACATAAAAATTCTTCCCAGGTAAAAATAATTGTACAGCCTTCGGAAAACCGGTGTTTTTCTGATAAAGAATATTTATCGGCAGGGGTGGAGCTAAAGGACGATCTGAATGAATGCGATTTCTTAATGGGTATAAAAGAAGTACCTATTGATCAGCTGATGCCAGGAAAAACCTACCTGTTTTTTTCTCATACCAGGAAAAAGCAACCGTATAATCAAAAACTTTTACGGGCTATTTTGGATAAGAATATCCGTTTGATAGATTACGAATGCCTGGAGCATGATGACGGGCAGCGCATTATTGGCTTTGGTTTTTTTGCAGGTGTAGTTGGTGCACATAATGGCATTATGGCTTATGGCAACCGGACAGGTTTGTTTCAGTTAGACCGGGTTTATAAACAAAGAAGTTTCCGTGAGCTGATCCATAATTACTTTGGGTTGCGGTTGCCCAATGTAAAAATTGTGGTGGCCGGTTCAGGTAGGGTGGCTCATGGATTACTGGAGATCATGAACCTGATGGGCATTCACGAAGTAGAACCGGATGATTATATGGTGCGGCGTTTTTCTTATCCCGTCTATACCCAATTGAAAGGAGCTGACCTGTACATGCACCGGTTAACAGGCAAATACAGCCGAATCGAATTTCATGAACATCCGGAAGATTATACCTGCAAGTTTTTGCCTTATGCTTCCCAAACCGATATTTTGCTGAATGGAATTTACTGGACGCAGGAAGTGCCCAGATTGTTTGAAAAGGAAGATGTGAAGGCCGATGATTTTATTATCCAGACCATTGCTGATATTACAGATGATGTGGATGGTTCCGTACCTATCAATGCCGGAGATCAAACTATTGAAGATCCTATCTATGGAATTGATAAAACCACATTAAAAAAAACGGCTCCATATCTGCCCAATTCCATTGATATCATGGCGGTTGGTAATTTACCCAATGAATTACCAAGAGATGCTTCCCGGTATTTTGGTGAACAATTGATAAAATATGTATTGGACGACCTGGTTAAAGGTGGTTCTGTTATCATTGAGCGGGCCACTATGGTGAAAGATGGAGCGTTAACAAATCCGTATATATATCTGAAGGATTATGCAGAAGGAAAATGAATAAATAATTGCATGCTAAGAAAAGGTCGACTTACAAATGAAGATAATAGTCCTGAAGCAGGTTAATGAATTCAGGAGTATATTCATTGAATTCATTTTTTATAGATAGTTCATTACTGTTAAAAATTTCATTACCGACCGTCTTATTTTTTCCTGCCAGCATGATCCGGAAATATGGATGATTAACCGATTGTCTGACCAGCGTTTGATGAGAAATAGCCAGGTTGTTTTTTGCAAAAAGATTTTTTAATTCACTATTTCTTTTAAAGGGTAATAATAAATAAAATGTTCCTTCTTGTTGCAAATGTTCATTAATAATACTAAAGAGTTCTTCCAATATTAATCCTTCATTGTGATGGGCTTTGTTTTTTTTTGCGCTGCCTGATTTTAATTCGTTTTCATAAAAAGGCGGGTTGCTGATGATACAATCATATTTCTCCGGGCTAACAAAAAACCGGGCATCTGCGTGAATAATATCTATGTTTTCGAAAAAGGGGGATGTTTGAATATTTTCTTTTGCCTGTTCAAACGTTTCGCGGTCTATTTCAATCGCATCTATTTTTGCATTCGTTTGTTGTGATACCATAAAGCTAAGCAAACCTGTTCCTGTCCCTATGTCAAGTACCCGCAAAGATTCTGATGAACTGCTTTTTATTTTTTCAGAAGCCCATGCGCCGAACAGGCAACTGTCCGTGGTTACTTTCATGGCACAACGGTCCTGGTGAATTATGAATTTTTTAAATTGAAAAAATGAATTTGACATCAATTAAAGATCATTCAATATTTTCTATAAAATCAAGGTGGTTGCCGAAGGGATCGGTAAGAGACATTTTAAAGGAACCAGATTCTGTTTTTTCAACAGCAGGTTTAAAATACCTTTATTCTTGTATTTGCTCTTTCAATGCTTTAACTCCCGGCATTTGAATTCTTATCCTGGCGCCGGGTATTCAATCACCAAAGTGCTCAGTCAGGTGGATGATAATTCCTTCTTTAGAAATTTGGAAGTATAAGGGAAAATTTTCTCCAAACCTGTGTTCCCAGTCAATGGTAAATCCCATCCAGGCGATATAAAATTCTTTAGCCTTATCAACATCCAATATGCGGAGTACGGGAACGATGCTTTGTTGGTTACTCATGCTTTTAATTTTACCATTCAGCCCTTGCGGAAGCACTTACGGAAAGATCAGAAAACTGACCCGCCAAAAATTTATAGTACCCGGTGATAGCGATCATGGCTGCATTGTCGGTACAATATTCAAAGGCCGGAATATGCGTGGTCCAGTTATTCATTTCCCCGGTGCTTAAAAATTCCTTTCGTAAAGCACTGTTTGCTGATACTCCGCCCGCCAGGCATACCTGTGTAATTCCTGTTTCTGCAACTGCCTTTTTCAATTTGTTTAATAAAATACTGACAATCCTTTGCTGAATGGAAGCGCAGATATCAGCAAGATTTTCCTGTATGAATTTCTTCTTTTCTTCTTCAGTGGCTCTGAATTCTTCTTTGTATAAAAGTGAAGTGCCAGCATTTTGCAAAAAATATAAGATTGAGGTTTTGACTCCGCTGAAACTGAAATTCAAACCGGGCATCTGAGGTTCAGGGAATTTAAACCGGTTGGCATCACCTTGTTTACCGTATTTATCAATAAGCGGGCCGCCGGGATAAGGTAATCCCAGGAGTTTGGCTGATTTATCAAACGCTTCGCCGGCAGCATCGTCAATGGTTTCTCCTATCACTTTAAGCTGAACAGGAGAATCACAGCGTACGATTTGTGTATGACCTCCACTAACCGTAAGGCATAAAAATGGAAATGAGGGTTTTGGCTCATCAATCAGGTTGGCTAATACATGTGCCTGCATATGATGTACTGCAATCAACGGCTTATCCAAAGCAAGAGAAAGTGATTTGGCGAATTGCGATCCAACCAGCAATGACCCGATAAGGCCCGGGCGATTGAGTAAAGGCAAACGCATCTATTGAATTTAATTCTGTGTTTGCTTTTTGCAACGCAGACTGAACCACCGGAACTATATTTTGCATATGAGCACGGCTTGCCAGTTCCGGCACTACGCCGCCATATTGTTCATGTATTTTTTGTGTGGCAATGATGTTGGATAAGATTTTTCCGTTGCTGCAAATGGAGGCCGATGTTTCATCGCAGGATGATTCAATAGCAAGGATAGTGATATTTTTTCCTTCAACTGTTGATCCGGTATGCACATTACTTTCTGTTGATTGATCTGGCATATACCGTAAAAATAATCCATTAGGCATTTCTTCTGCTGAAAGATTCTATAATAATCCTGAGGAAGATAATTTAGCTTCTTATTGCTGTAACAGGATTCATTCTTGCTGCCTGCCTGGCGGGAATAAAACCAGCAAGTATGCCCACAACAATGCAGATGCCTATTGCCATAAACATATTTCCTGTAGAAATATAAACCGGGAAATCTAATGCCCTGGTTAAAATTTGAGTAAGAATGAAGACCAGGGTCAACCCGATCAGACCTCCGATGATGCAAAGGAAAGCAGACTCCAGCAAAAATTCCGTTAGTATGATATGGCTCTTGGCGCCGATCGCTTTCTTAAGGCCTATCTGGCTGGTGCGTTCACGAACCGAAACAAACATGATATTGGCAACGCCAAACATGCCAACGATCAGCGAGAGTGCCGCAATAGCCCATCCGCCAATGTTTAGGCTGACAAATGCAACGCTGATTGATTCGGTCAGGTCATTAATATCGTTTAATGAAAAATCATTTTCTTTTGTAGGGCTCAGTTTATGAATGGCTCTCATAGTTCCCATCAGGTCATCTTTTAATGCTTTGCTGCTAAGATTATCCTGTCCCTGCACCATGATGATGGGATCGGATCTTAATTCATTCATGATGGTCCTTGCAAATTTGTAAGGTATCAAAACACTCTGGTCGAAATCCCAACCGCCGATCATTTGCTTGCCTTGCTTTTTGATCACTCCAACGATCCGCAATTTTTTTCCACGGGTAGTTATTTCTTTTTCCAAAGCAAGTTCAGCGGAGCCAAAAATTTTTTCTGCTATTTCGTTTCCGGCCACAAGCACGTTGGTACCTCTATCAAACTCAGCTTCTGAAATATACCGGCCATAAGCAATTTCCAATGGTTGAATGCCATTAAAATCCTCGCTGATACCATAATGATTCACGTTGGACAAAATACTTCCCCTGTACTCGATATTATCCCGCACCTCTATTCTGAATGATGCATATTTTGCAGAAGGTGTTCTTTCTTTTATCTGTTTTACTTCCTCATATTTTGGTGAAGGACGATTGACATATTTCCACCAGGGATAATCATTACCACCTGCTGTATATTCCCATTTGTCAATGTAAATCGTATTGGTGCCCAGGGAACTGACTTCGTTTTTAATATTTTGTTCCAGGCTATTTACGGTAGCCAGCACACCAATGATGCAAAATATACCAATGGTAATTCCAAAAAGTGAGAGAAAGGTGCGTAGCTTATTTTTCCACAACTCCAGCATGGCCATTTTAAAACTGCTACTTATTATTTCCATTGTCCTGCTGAACATTTTTCAAATGTACTGGATCAAAATTGAGTGTTGAAAGATAATTATATAAATGGTTTAATGTCAAGCTTACCGAATGGCTTACATAGCCATCTATCAAGGGTAAAAAAAAGTTGCCCTGAAACAGAACAACTTTTTTATAAAAAATATTTTAATTATTTAGGTCCGCCACCTATACAAACTCCAAGCTTGATACCAAGATAACCATTCTTAGAAGTTAATTTGGTTGTGTTGCCCTGGCTATCATAACCTGTGAATGTGGTGCTGGGTACTATATTGTATTCAACGCCCAACCGAAAATGGGATAATTCAAATCCACCTCTTAGCATGCCACCAAATTTTCTGCTGGAGGAAGCTCCGGCGGTTTCATTGGAATTAACTTCAGCGGAAGCCAAAGAAAAAATTCCTGCACCTGCGCCGGCAAATGGACGGAAGGAGTAATTATCAGAGAAATAATAATCACTGGTAGCCAGATAGGAACCGGCAGCTTTTACTTCTAATTTATCTGCTGAGCCATCCGCCTGGTAACCACTGAAGCGGGCAATAACGGCTGCTTCCATTCTTAGGCCTACAGCCAATTGACTCATTACTGCATACTTGGGCTCTATTACAAATAATATCCCTCCTTTTGAACCGGAACCACCGGGTATTGCGTATCCGGCACTGAGGTCTACTTTAAAAGGTTTCAGTCCCGATCCCGATTGAGCGGAAGCTGTAATAATTAGCGCTGCACCCATAGATAAGGTTAAGAAAAGTTTTTTCATAGTGTTTGATTTTCAGTTTTAAAAAATTAAAGCTCAAAATATGTCTCATGCTTTATGTTTCAAAACAGTCCTCCTTTTTAATAAAGAATGATCGGGAATTTACTCGTGAAAGGTTGGACTTTAACGTCTTTTATATATGGAACTTAAACTAAGGCAGTTGAAAAGGAAAAATAATCATGGTAAAGGCGGGTCTGGTGGTTTATGTGTTTTTTCTTAACCATTATAAAACCTTACGGACACGGCCATCCGGAAATAATCAGGTTCAAGCCTTACCTTTGCCGCCTTCAAAGAATAAAAAATAATCTATATACCATTCACCGCCTTAGCGGTACCAGGCTATGAAATATCATAACGAAATTCAACGGCGCAGAACATTTGCCATCATCAGTCACCCCGATGCTGGTAAAACAACCCTTACGGAAAAATTCCTGTTATTTGGAGGTGCCATACAGGTAGCCGGTGCTGTCAAAAGCAATAAGATAAAAAAACATGCTACCAGTGACTTCATGGAAATTGAAAGGCAAAGAGGTATTTCGGTGGCAACTTCGGTAATGAGTTTTGAATATGAACAATTCTCTGATCAACCTGCTGGATACACCCGGTCACAAGGATTTTGCAGAAGATACTTACCGAACACTTGACAGCAGTGGATAGTGTTATCCTGGTCATCGACAGTGTGAATGGGGTAGAAGCGCAAACAAGGCGTTTGATGGAAGTCTGCCGTATGCGGGATACACCGGTCATCGTATTTATAAATAAAATGGACCGGGATGGTAAGAACCGCTTTGACCTGCTGGAAGAAATTGAAAAGGAATTAGTCTATTCATCTGCACCCGATGACATGGCCAATCAATAGTGGTAAGGAATTCAAAGGTGTCTATGATCTGCATGATAAAGGACTCTTGCTTTTTGCAGCCAATACAAAGGCAACTGATAGTATTTCTATATCCGATCTTAATGATTCCATTTTGGATGAGAAATTAGGAGAAAAAGATGCTGCTCAATTGAGAGAAGATGTGGAACTGGTTGATGGTGTACATGGGGAATTGAAAATTGAAGACTACCTGGCAGGGAAAATTGCCCCTGTTTTTTTTGGTAGTGCTATCAATAACTTTGGTGTGAAGGAAATGCTGGATACATTCATAAGAATTGCACCTACACCGCGCAGCCGGGAAACAACCACAAGGCTGGTTGATGTAGAAGAAGATAAACTGAGCGGCTTTATTTTTAAAATTCATGCTAACCTGGATCCCAAACATCGTGACAGGATCGCCTTCCTGCGGGTTTGTTCCGGCAAGTTTGAAAGGAATAAATATTTTCATCATGTCAGGTTAGATAAAGACGTTCGCTTCAGTAATCCTTATAGTTTTATGGCACGAGATAAAAGCATAATAGAAGATGCTTACCCGGGAGATGTGGTAGGATTATTTGATACAGGCAATTTTAAAATTGGTGATACGCTAACAGAAGGAGAGGATTTTTATTTTACGGGCATACCTTCCTTTTCACCCGAAATTTTCAAAGAAGTGGTGAATAAAGATCCGATGAAAACCAAACAACTGGAAAAGGGGTTGATGCAATTGACCGACGAAGGGGTAGCACAATTGTTTACCCAGTTTGGTGGCAACAGGAAGATCATTGGATGTGTAGGTGAGTTGCAGTTTGAAGTAATTCAATATCGCCTGCTGCATGAATACGGAGCATCTGTCGTGTTCAATTCTTTGCCATTTTATAAAGCCTGCTGGCTCACCAGTAAAGAGCCAAAAAAGTTGGAAGAATTTGCAAGATTTAAACAGGCAAATATTGCTGAAGATAAGGACGGGCATATGGTTTACCTGGCACAAAGCGAATGGTTCCTGAATACCGAAATGACTAATAATCCTGACATTGCTTTTCATTTTACCTCAGAAATTCATAAGGATTCAAAGGATATTTTATCAGGTACGGCACTGCCCAGGTAATATTTCAAGTCTTATTATTAATGAATGAGACCAAATACCCGCATAGTGTTTGAAACGAAAAGAGTTTGGGTTTGTCATTACTCCAAAAATGATGCTGCCCATTTTTTTTCGTTAAATGGTGACAAAGAGATCATGCAATACATTCGCCCCGCCAAGACAAGAGAAGAAACGGACCTGTTTTTATCAGAAATTATTCAAAAGCAGGAGGAGAATCCCGGTGAAGGCCGTTGGGCGGCCTGGGAAAAAAACTCAGGTGAATTTATTGGCTCATTTGCCTTCATTCCTATTGAAGGAACCGATAAAATGCAGATCGGTTATGCGCTCTTGAAATCAGAATGGGGTAAAGGGTATGCAACTGAGCTTACGCATGGAGGCCTTCAGTATGTATTTACAAAAACTGATTTTTCCGAAATTTTTGCGGTTACCGAAGTTCCAAATATAGCTTCTCAAAAAGTTTTGCTGAAAGCCGGTTTTATAATGTACCGGGAATATGAAGATGGCGATAAAAAATTGTACCAGTATATATTTCCGAAACAAAATTACCCAAGTCAGAATTTAGCCATTACTCCCGTATAATTGTGAGGTGTTATTTTTTTCAATTCTTTTTTTATTTCGGAGTTGATCTTCAGACCATCTACAAACTGGTGCATTGCTTTTTTATCTATTTTATTATTACCCCTGGTCAGGTCTTTTAATGCCTCGTATGGCTGCGGATAGTTTTCTCTCCGTAGCACAGTTTGAATGGCTTCGGCTATTACTACCCAATTATTTTCGAGGTCTTCGTGAATTTTGGCATCATTAATCAATAATTTATCCAATCCTTTTTCAATGGATTTAAAGGCGATAATAGTATGGGAAAATGGTACGCCGATATTGCGGAGAACAGTTGAATCTGTCAGGTCTCTTTGCAATCTTGAAACCGGCAATTTGGAAGAAAGATGTTCAAAGATGGCATTGGCAAGACCCAGGTTACCTTCCGCATTTTCAAAATCAATGGGATTCACTTTATGTGGCATGGCCGATGAACCCACTTCTCCTTTTTTGGTTTTTTGCTTAAAGTATTCCATCGAAACGTAGGTCCAGATATCCCGGGTGAAATCGAGCAAAATATTATTGACTCTTTTCATGCAATCAAAATGGGCCGACAAATTATCGTAATGTTCTATCTGCGTTGTGAACTGCTGGCGGTTCAGTCCCAGGTGCTCAATAAATTCATTGCCAAATTTTATCCAATCCGTTTTTGGGAACGCTACATGGTGCGCATTGAAATTACCCGTGGCGCCGCCAAACTTGGCACTAAAGGGCACCGTAATAAATTGCTCAATCTGTGCCTGTATCCTTTCGTTAAATACCATAATCTCTTTTCCAAGTTTGGTAGGACTTGCTGGCTGCCCATGGGTATGAGCCAGCATCGGAATATCTTTCCACTCCTGTGCAAGTAATTTTAATTGGGTGTTGAGATTAAGTAAGCCGGGCAGGTATTCATATTCTATAGCATGCTTCCAGAGCAGGGGAATAGCCGAATTATTTATATCCTGTGAAGTGAGACCAAAATGGATCCATTCTTTTGCAGTTTTTCCATCACTTTTCTCCAATTCATTTTTCAGAAAATACTCCACCGCTTTTACATCGTGATTGGTAGTGAATTCTATTTGTTTTATTTCCTGGGCATCCTCAAGACCAAAATCGGCAGCAAGCTTATTCAGATGCCGGACAGTTTTGCCGGACAGTTTGAAAAATTTTTTTCTTTCAAGAAAAAGAAGATATTCCACTTCTATCAATACCCGGTATTTCATCAGAGCATATTCAGAAAAATATTCATCGAGATGCTGTACTTGTTTTCTGTACCTGCCGTCAATGGCTGAAATTGAAGTAAGAGCGGAAAGTTCCATTTATTAGTTAATGTGTTTTTATTTATGGGTATTTTAGAATAGTGGTGCCTGGTTGAATAACCGGCTAAACCATGCAAACCATAAACGATAAACAAGTTGCAATATATTTGCGGCAAAAGTAACTGAATTGGAGAAGATTCGAGTTGGCATCGTCAATTACCTGAATACACTGCCGTTGATATATGGCTTGCAAAAAAGTCCCGTAAATAAAATGATAGAATTGACGGGGGCATATCCGGCCCGGCTGGCACAGATGCTGGCGCAAGATGAAATCGATGTTGGTTTAATACCGGTGGCCTCAATTCCTGAATTAACATCTTCTCATATTGTGGGAAATTATTGTATTGGAGCAGAAGGAGAGATTGCATCGGTATGCCTGTTCAGCGAAGTTCCCATGGCTGCTATTAAAACAGTTTATCTCGATTACCAGAGCCGGTCATCTGTTGAACTATTAAAGTGGCTGATGAAAGAATCATGGGGTATCGATCCTGAAATAATACAGGCTGAGGATGATCGTTTTCGACGACAAATAAAAGGCACTACCGCAGGTTTGGTAATCGGCGACAGAGCATTGGAACAAAGAAAGATTTCCACATTTATTTATGACCTGGGAAGTGAATGGCGATCCATTACCGGTTTGCCCTTTGTATTTGCCGCCTGGGTAAGTACCCGGCCACTGGAAGCTGATTTTATTAATATGTTTGATAAGGCCAATGCTTTAGGCTTAAATCACCTTGATGAGATCATTGCCCAAACGTCTTTTGACCTGTACGATCTTAAAAAATATTTTACCCTTCATCTCAGCTATCAACTAGATGCCAGGAAGAGGGAAGGGATGCAACGGTTTTTGAGCATTATCGGCACCTGAAGCCTGCCTTGTTGAATGGTTCGCTATGATTTATCAGAACAGGACTCTATATTTGCCTGAAAATTAACAGTTGAATGAAAAAAGCCCTTATCACCGGAATTACAGGACAGGACGGAGCCTACCTGGCAGAACTATTATTAAGCAAAGGATATGAAGTGCACGGTATCAAACGCCGTACTTCTCTGATTAATACACAGCGGGTTGACCACCTTTACCAGGATCCCCATGAGAAAAATCTGAAGATGGTTCTTCATTACGGTGATCTCACCGATTCAACCAATATCATCCGAATCATTCAACTGGTTCAACCTGATGAAATTTATAACCTTGGAGCCATGAGCCATGTTCAGGTAAGCTTTGATGAACCGGAATATGTGGCCAATACGGATGCGGCGGGAACCCTGCGTATCCTGGAAGCTGTGAGGATACTGGGCATGGAAAAAAAGACAAAAATTTACCAGGCATCCACTTCTGAGCTTTATGGAAAAGTACAGGCAGTGCCGCAAAGTGAAACAACACCTTTTTATCCCAGGTCACCATATGGTGTGGCTAAATTATATGCGTTTTGGATCACGGTAAACTATCGTGAAGCATATGGCATGTTTGCCTGCAATGGAATTTTATTTAACCATGAAAGTCCTCTTCGTGGTGAAACTTTTGTAACCAGGAAAATAACAAGGGGTGTGGCGGAAATTGTGCTGGGGTTAAAGAAAAAACTTTATTTAGGAAATATGGACGCAAAACGAGACTGGGGACATGCAAAGGATTATGTAGAAGCTATGTGGCTGATCCTTCAGCAGGATGAGCCGGAAGACTTTGTTATTGCAACAGGAGTAACTACAGCTGTCCGGGAATTTGTCAGGCTTTCATTTGCTCATGCGGGTGTTACAATTGAATTTAAGGGAGAAGGTGAAGCTGAAAAAGGAATTGTGGCCGATGTGGCAAGTGCTGATATTCCTTTAAAGAAAGGGGATGTTATCGTGGAGGTTGATAAGCGTTATTTCAGACCAACTGAAGTTGATCTGTTGCATGGTGATCCTACAAAGGCAAAAGAAAAACTGGGATGGGTGGCAAAGTATACCCTGAGCGAATTAGCAAAAGAAATGGTGGATGCTGATATTGAAAATTTCCGAAAGGATGTCATACTTACCGAGTCAGGTTTTCAAACATTAAGGCAATTTGAATAAATGGAAAAAGATAAAAAAATTTATGTAGCCGGTCATCGCGGCATGGTGGGATCTGCTATAGTTAGAAAATTAAAAAAAGAAGGCTTTACCTCCCTGATTACCCGTACTTCTTCTGAGCTTGATCTTTGCAATCAACTGGCAGTTAATGATTTTTTTGCAAAAGAAAAGCCGGATTATGTTTTCCTTGCAGCAGCAAAAGTAGGAGGTATCCTGGCCAACAATATTTATAGGGCAGAATTTCTATATAATAATTTGTTGATTGAATCAAACATCATACAGGCTTCCTATATTAACGAGGTTACGAAATTATTATTCCTGGGCAGCTCCTGTATCTATCCAAAACTGGCGCCGCAACCGTTAAAGGAAGAATACCTGCTAACGGGATTGCTGGAGGAAACCAATGAACCGTACGCCATTGCAAAAATTGCCGGCATTAAATTATGCGAAGCTTATAGGGATCAGTACGGTTGTAATTTTATTTCTGCCATGCCAACCAACTTATATGGGCAGGGAGACAATTATCATCCGCAGAATTCACATGTTATTCCCGCCCTGCTCCGAAAATTTCATGAAGCAAAAATCAATAATGCAGATTATACAGAGATATGGGGAACCGGATCGCCGTTCCGTGAATTCATGTATGTTGACGATCTGGCTGATGCCTGTTATTTCCTGATGCAACAGTACAATGATAAATTGTTTGTGAATATGGGAACCGGGGAAGAAGTATCCATAAAAGAACTTGCCTATACAGTAAAAGAGGTAATCGGTTTTGAAGGTGAGATCAGGTTTGATGCCAGTAAGCCCGATGGCACACCGCGCAAACTTATGGACAGCACCAGAATCCACGCCATGGGTTGGAAACATAAAACTTCATTACAGGAAGGATTAAAAAAGGCCTACCAGCATTTTATTGATGAGATAAAAACAGTTAGCGTTTAAATTTACGGGTATTACCTTAGTTGGATAAAAAGGCTTTTATATTCATATATAGAAGCCTTTTGTTATTTGTGTTATTACCGTGTAATAATTATTGGAAGTTGGTTTTTTGAATTATATTAGCTACCATAGTTTAGCCGCCTTATTCTAAAGCTTTCCGTCAGTATGAACCATCTAACAGCTGTTCTTTTTAGATTTTGTTTTCTATTTGTTTCCTTCTTTCTTTTTCTATTTTTAGAACAGGCGACTTCTCAATCATGTGATAACTGGCTTTCTTTGCCTTCCCAGGGTTCTAAAGTTACCATTGGTGATGTTGATATTACCGGGAATAAATTGACAGTGGAAGCTATGTTTAACAGAAATCCCCCATTAAATAATGGTATTTATTATGGTCATCTTATTTCCAAACATACCGACCAGACGAATGTAAATTATGCTTTGCTTCCAAACGGGTGTGAGATTACTACTACGGCAAGTGGTTATAAAGCAATATTTCAAACTTGTTTACCTGAATTAGGGAAGACATACCATGTAGCAATGGTTTATGATGGAGTTACATTGAAGTTTTACAGGAATGGATTTCTCATGAGCCAGGTGGCATGCACAGGCAATTTGGTAAATAATAATCTGTTAACAACTATCGGCCAGCTTGCGGGTGGAACTGATCCCGCAATAAATCAATTTCTCGGGTTTACTAATGAAGTGCGGATTTGGAACGTTGCCAGGACGGAATCACAACTACGAACTTATATGAGTCAGGTGCTTCCGGCGCCAGGTACCCAGCCGGGATTGGTGGCTTATTATAATTTTAATAATGAGCAAAATAAACAGGGAAATATTGCTTTTAATGGTTTGAAGAACGGAGGAGCAATAAGCGGAGCTATAAATCCTGCTTGTTCGTTTGTTCCATCATCATGCAATAATGTAAATGAAGTTTCTGCAGGATTTATTATTCCTGACACCGTTTGTGTTAACACACCGGTCAATATTTCAAATATCTCGATCAACGCCAGCAGTCATTATTGGAATTTTTGTGTGGGGGATATTAATCAGCCTCCAGCGGGTACGAACCTTGGAAATCCCGGTGGATTGCTTATCTCAGCCTGTATTTATGGATTATGTATTTTACAACGGCAATTATTATGGATTTGCTATCAATCACTACCCCGGTAAATTAGTGCGTTTAAATTTCGGAAATAGCTTGTTGAATACGCCAACGGCAACCGACCTTGGAAATTTTGGCGGAATTATTCCTCCCGGCTATGGAGCAGAAGGAATTCAAATAATACAAAATGAGGGGAAATGGTATGCGATTATAGTAGGAGGATATACTCCATCCGGGAGTACGCCAAGAATTTTGAAGATAGATTTTGGAGTTAATTTATTAAATGCATCTCCTGCAGCCACAAACTGGGGCAATATTGGAAATATGTTACAGCCTCTCGACCTTCATGTTTTTAATGAAAATGATATTTGGTACGGCCTAACGGTGAACGGAGAAAATAATTCAATAACCCGCTTTAATTTTACCAACAGCTTTGAAAATTCACCTACTGCGGTTAATCTGGGCAATTTTGGAATGCTCGATTATCCAACAGGTATTTATGCTATTAACGATAATGGATTTTGGAGAGCATTTATTACCAACCACGGAAGTACAAGCAGATTAGTGAGATTGATTTTGGAAGTTCGCTCCTAATACTCCCACCGCTGTCAACTTGGGAAGCATTGGAAACTCAAACGGATTGCGTGACCTGACTATCACTAAATACTGCGATCAAACAGCAGGATTTGCAGTTAATGCAACGACTAATTCTTTATACCGTTTGAATTTTTCAACTCTTTCATCAATTCCGTTGGTAAGCAATTTAGGGAATATTGGAGACCTTAGCACGCCTCATTCTATTTCCAGGTTATTTCGGGTAAATGACAATTTATATACATTTATAACAAATGTTGGTAATAATTCCATAACACGGCTACGTTTTGCAGGTTGTACAAATTCTGATCCATCAAATTCTCCATTAGCTAATCCACCGCCTGTAACCTATAATACACCTGGTATTTACAATATTAATCTAACCATTGATGACGGCTTGCCCACTCAATCCTCTCTGTGTAAACAAGTAATTGTTTTACCTGAATTGGAGCATCAACCAACTCAGCAAATTTCAATTTGCAATGGCCAAATGGCCAGATTAGGAAGTTCCTCCATTACGGGTACTTATTTATGGAGTAACGGGGCTAAAACCGATTCTATATCGGTGAATACGAGTGGTGTTTTTTGGGTAGAGACAAAACGGTTTGGATGTACCAACAGGGATAGCTTTAATGTCACATTCAATAATTCCTTTGTTGTTGACCTTGGAACGGATAAAACAATATGCGCCGGCGAAAATATAATACTGGATGCAGGCGCCAATGGGGATTCTTATTTATGGAATACAGGAAGTACAGATCAAATGATTTCCGTTAGTGCTACCGGAACTTATTTTGTTTTTGTAACCAGGAATTCCTGTACTGTGAGTGACACTATAATTATAAATCAAACAAGTAAGGAGAGTTTTGATTTTAATTACAGGCAGGATATATGTGATCCTTTTGTTCTTCAATTTTTTGGTCTCGGAAAATTATCGGCAAATTCAATTTGGAAATTTGGCGATGGCAGCAGTATTACCGGAAACACAAATCCGCAACACAGGTATACTGCCGAAGGTAATTTCCTTGTAAGTTTTGTGAATGGAAATGGTACATGTAATGATACCATTGCTAAAATGATATCAGTAACCATTCTTAAAGAGGATGTGATTCTTACCCCAGATTCCACCATTTGCTACGGAACCGGTAAACAGTTAAGAACGGTACCGTCTTTAAGCTTTTGCTGGAATCCAATAACTTTTCTTGACGATCCGTATTCGCCCAATCCTGTTTCATCGCCCACCCGCGATATTACTTATTATTTTACAGCCGAAGTAACTGGGAGCAACCTGATAACAAACGGAGATTTTTCTATGGGTAATACCGGGTTTACATCGCAATATAATTTTGCAAACCCAAATGCAACAGAAGGTCAGTATTTCATCGGGAAAAATCCACAGGCATGGAATCAGGGTCTTCATACTTGCGGAGATCACAGCACCGGAAACGGGAATATGATGATGGTGAATGGCGCACCGGTTGCTGATGTGAATGTTTGGACACAAACGGTAAATGTAGTACCCAATACAAACTATTCTTTTTCCACCTGGATACAATCGTTGTGGCCTCCAAACCCATCGCAGCTTCAATTTTCCATTAATGGGAAAGCAGCAGGTTTATTAATTACTGCCAGTTCTAATACTTGTGAGTGGAATCAATTTTATACTACCTGGAATTCCGGGGACAATACCACCGCAGAAATTTCTATAGTAAACAAGAATACAGCTGTCCAGGGAAATGATTTTGCCCTGGATGACATTTCCTTTGCCCCGGTATTTATAAAAAGGGATTCGGTACAGATAAAAGTAGAAACTCCAAAAGTGAATGCGGGTAAGGATACGATAGTGTGTTCCGGAAAGCCTGTTCAAATGAATGCATCGGGTGCCCAAACTTATTCATGGTCTCCGGCCATGGGATTGTCAGATGCCTTAATCAGTAATCCAACGGCTACCACTTTATCAACGGCTAATTACGTGGTGACGGGTACTTCCGTAAATGGATGCAATGCAAAAGATACCGTCCGGGTGATGATATATTCAAAACCGTCAATAGTTGTTTCCAAAGACACAATCATTTGCAATCAGGGCGCAGCTTACCTCACTGCAAGCGGGGGATCGGCATATAAATGGACACCAACAGCTACTTTGAATAATGCAACCATCTCAAACCCCATGGCCAAACCGGTAATCAATACCCGCTATTATGTGTCTGTTGTTGACGGAAACAATTGTGAATATCTAGATTCAACCCTGGTTTCGATAAGACCTCCTGCCGTATTTACCATCAGCGATAACAAACAAATTTGCAAGTTTGATTCATTACAATTAAATGCGGCGGGAGGCGATAAATATGTTTGGCAGGTTGCGGAAGGCATAAACAACACAGCTATCGCTAATCCTATGGTAACTCCCCTGGTTTCTACTAATTACAATGTTGTAATCACCGAAACTTTGTGTAATGAATCCAGAACTTTATCAACCCAGGTTACGGTAATGCCTTTGCCGGTTGTTAGGGCCGGTAAATCAAATGATATTGATTGTAGTAATGACCGAAGTCTTCTAAATGCAAATGGTGCTGAGAAGTATATATGGACACCGGCTGCAACTTTAAGCAACGCTTCTATTGCTAACCCGATTGCTACGCCTGTTTCTAAAACTCAATATGTGGTGCAGGGAACAGATCTGGCCGGTTGCAGGGGATATGACACAATAACCGTTAAGGTTGATAATATAAATAAGGGAAATAATCTCTTGCCAAATGCATTTACTCCAAATAATGATGGTCTGAATGATTGCTTCGGTGTAAAATATTGGGGGTCTATAAAAGATTTTGAATTCAGCATTTACAATCGGTGGGGCGAAAGGATATTCTTTACAAAAAATGCCGGTAAATGCTGGGATGGAACCTATAAAGGTGTAAAGCAGGACGGAGGCGTTTATGTCTATATGATCCGGGCCACAACATTATGCGATCCGGAAGTTTTCCGGAAAGGAACTTTTGTACTTATCAGATAAAATTCACAAACATATCTTTTGAAATTAATCGTATTATATAAAATACGATTAAAATTCTTCGATTTTATAAAATCATGGAATAACTCACGGTTACCTATAATCCGGTATTTTTGCCAGATTCTAAATACGTTATGAAAGTAGTCATTTTTGCAGGAGGCTTGGGAACTCGCATATCAGAAGAAACAGAGTCCAGACCAAAGCCTATGGTAGAAATAGGTGGTAAACCTATTATCTGGCATATTATGAAAATATATGAGAAATATGGTCACAATGATTTTATAGTTTGCCTAGGTTACAAAGGTTATGTGATCAAGGAATATTTCATGAATTATTATATGCATAACTCAGATGTAACAATTGACCTGGGAAAGAATAAATATGATATTCATACCAGCAATTCAGAATCATTCAAGGTAACATTGGTAGATACCGGATTAAATACAAAGACCGCCGGCAGATTAAAAGCTGTGCAGAAATATGTAGATGGTGATGATTTCCTGTTAACCTATGGTGACGGGGTATGTGATGTGGATATTAACCAGGTAATAGATTTCCATAAATCGAATAATAAAATAGCAACAGTAACAGCAATACAATTGGATGCACGTTTTGGCGGGATGGATCTGGGTGATAATGGCAATGTCATTTCCTTTAGAGAAAAAGCCAAAGATGAAAGTAAATGGATTAATGGAGGATTCTTTGTCTTAAAACCGGATGTATTTAAATACCTGGAAGGTGACATGCATGACATTATGTGGGAAGATGAGCCATTAGAAAAATTAACATTGGATAATCAATTAGCCGCATACCAGCATAAAGGATTTTGGAAATGTATGGATGCGCTGCGAGATAAAATTGAGTTGGAATCGCTTTGGCAAAATAAGGAAGCAAAATGGAAGGTATGGTAATGCTGCGGCAACTTCAATCATTTTATGAGGGCAAGAAAGTATTTGTAACCGGTCATACTGGTTTTAAAGGAACGTGGATGACAGCGATCTTGCACAACCTGGGCGCTAAAGTAAAAGGTTATGCGCTAAACCCGGAAGACTCCAAACCATTTCATGATCTATTTTGCGAATATCATTTTTCTGAATCTGTCATTGCCGATATCAGGAATAGGGAAAAATTAAAAGAAGAAATCAATTCATTCCAGCCGGATTATATTTTTCATTTGGCAGCACAGCCGTTGGTATTAAGGTCCTACGAAATACCTGCAGAGACTTTTGAGATAAATGTAGTTGGGACGGCTAATTTATTGGAGGCGTCAAAGATTGTTGAATAAAAAATGCTCCATTGTTGTAGTGACAACGGATAAAGTATATGAAAACAAAGAACAGGATATTTTATATAAAGAATCGGACAGGCTGGGAGGCTATGACCCTTACAGCGCAAGTAAGGCATGCACAGAAATAGTGGTTGAATCATTCAGAAATTCTTTTTTTAACAGTATACAATTTGATTCCCATCAAAAGGCCATTGCATCAGCCCGTGCAGGTAACGTTATAGGAGGCGGTGATTGGAGCAAAAACAGAATTATCCCCGATACGGCCAGGGCATTATTGAACGGGGAACCGGTTAAAGTAAGAAATCCCGAATCTGTTCGTCCATGGCAACATGTACTAGAACCGTTGTTCGGCTATCTTTTATTAGGAGGCAATTTGTATAATCAACCTTCCACTTTTTCAAAAGCTTTCAATTTTGGGCCCTACCCCGAAGACCATTTAACAGTAAAAGAACTGGTACAATTAGCAATTGAGGTTTGGGGTGAAGGAAAAATGGAATTGAATTCCTTCGGTAAATAAACCACACGAAGCGAATTTATTACACCTGGATATAGGCAAAGTGTTGAATGAACTCAAGTGGAAGCCAAATTTAGATGCTAAGGAAGCGATACGCTGGACAATGGAATGGTATAAAACAGACAGATCAAAACAGGCCGAATTTACTCTTGAACAAATCAACAACTATTTGGCAAAATGAAATTTATACCTACTTTTTTAAAGGGAGTCTATATAATCAATATGCAGCCAGTTGCTGATAACCGCGGTTGGTTTGCCAGAACCTATTGTAAAAATGAATATAAAGAAATAGGTCATAATAAAGAATGGGTATCAGTTGAATCATACTTTTACCAATAAAAAAGGAACGATCAGGGGCATGCATTACCAGGTTTCCCCGCACCAGGAAGTAAAATTGGTGAGATGCATTGCAGGAGCCATACTTGATGTAATTATAGATCTGCGAGGAATTCCGAAACTTTTTTAAAATGGTTAAGTGTTGAGCTAACGAGGGACAATCACCAAATGTTATACATCCCGGAAGGTTTTGCACATGGATTTCAAACCCTGAAGGATGATTGTGAGTTATTATACCATCATACTGCCTTTTATAGCCCAGGATCAGAAAAAGGAATAAGACATAATGATCCCCTTCTTAAAATTCAATGGCCCCTTCCTGTAACAGAAATATCGGAGCGGGATGAATCCCATGATTTATTGAATGAAAATTTTAAAGGAATTTAGAATTATGAAATGCAGATTTTGTAAGGCTGATCTTAATGATTTATTCATTGACTTGTTTAACTCACCGGCATCAAATTCTTTTCTGAGTGCGGAACAATTAAATGAGCCTGAAATATTTTTTCCACTAAAAGTTTATACTTGTCATACCTGTTTTTTGGTGCAGGTTGATGAGTATAAAAAGTCAGATACCATTTTCGATAGCTCGTATGTTTATTTTTCTTCTTATTCGCGTAGCTGGTTAGAGCATGCCAGAAAATATGTGGACAAGATGACGGAAAAATTTAATCTGCACAGCGGTTCGCAGGTTATTGAAATTGCATCTAATGACGGGTATCTCCTGCAATATTTTGTAGAAAAAGATATTCCTGTATTAGGTATAGAACCTACGTCAAATACAGCTGAAGTTGCAAAATCCAGAGGAATAGATTCAGTGGTTGACTTTTTTGGGGTCAGGCTGGCTGGTGAGTTGTCTGCAAAAAATATCAAAGCAGATCTATTGCTAGGTAATAATGTACTGGCTCATGTTCCGGACATTATTGATTTTACCAGGGGGTTAAAGATCCTGTTGAATAAAGAAGGAATTATTACAATGGAATTTCCGCACCTTGTCCAATTGATAGCCAATAACCAGTTTGACACAATTTACCATGAGCATTTTTCCTACCTTTCTTTTACAACCGTAAAAAAGATATTTAATGCAGCTGGACTTGAGCTATTTGATGTAGAGGAAATCCCAACCCATGGAGGCTCATTAAGAATTTATGCAAAGCACCAGGAAGATGATTCGAAGGTAATAGCACCAGGTGTAGAAGCGCTGTTGACAAAGGAAAAGGATTTAGGCATTATGCAACCGGATTATTACAGGGGATTTCAGAAACAGGCGCTTGAGATCAAGTTAGCATTGTTGGATTTTCTGCAAACACAAAAAAGAAATGGGAAAAAAGTGGGTGCCTATGGCGCGGCAGCAAAAGGGAATACTTTGCTAAATTATTGCGGCATTAAAAGTGACCTGATTGATTTTGTTGTAGATGCCAATCCAAACAAGCAGAATAAATATCTGCCAGGCAGCCATATTCCCGTTGTTACTGAGGATCACTTAAAGAGTAGCAAGCCTGATTACATCGTCATATTTCCGTGGAATATAGAGCAAGAAATAAAAGCCCAGCTATCTTATATTAACGAGTGGAACGGAAAGTTTGTAAAAGCAATTCCCAAATTTCAGATCAGTTGAATAGTATGAAAAAGGTTTTGGTAACAGGTGCAACAGGTTTTATTGGCGGCTATATCATACATGAACTTCTTCAAATGGGGTATGATGTAATTGCTACATCCTCCTCTCGGGAAAAAGCAAAATATCAGGATTGGTTCCCTCATACCTTATATATTCCATTCGATTTAAAAACATTAACTCCTCCTGATAATTTTTTTAAATATTTTAAGGAGCCACATCTGTTGATTCACCTTGCCTGGGAGGGATTACCAAATTACAAATCGTCGTTTCACCTGGAAGAGAACCTGCCTCGTCATTACCTTTTTTTGAAAAATATGATTAGTAATGGATTAAATGATGTAACTATCACGGGCACCTGTTTTGAATACGGTTTGCAGGAGGGATGTTTATCAGAAGACATGGTATCCCAACCTGCTAATTATTATGCGGAGGCCAAAAATGAATTGAGAATATTACTGGATGAGTTAAAGAAAGATTATCCGTTTCATTTTAAATGGATCCGGTTGTTCTATATGTATGGAAGAGGGCAAAACCCAAATTCTTTACTTTCGCAGCTTCAATCTGCTCTTGACCGGGGAGATAAAGTTTTTAACATGAGCCCCGGGGATCAACTAAGGGATTATCTTGATGTAAAAAAGGTTGCTCAGTATATTGTGGCAATTGCAACCCAAAATAAGGAAACAGGAATTATAAATTGTTGCAGCGGGATCCCTGTTACAGTAAGGGAGTTAGTAGAACATTACCTGAAAAGCCAAAATGCTGATATAAAACTAAATTTGGGATACTATCCCTATTCTGATATTGAAGCTAAACATTTTTGGGGCGATAATAATAAACTGAAAACTATTCTAACCAATGGATAAACAGATAGCAGAATTTATACTGGAAACAAAACAACGCATTGACAAAAACGGAACAAACGACCAATTGCAGGAAGCCGCCAGAAATTTCAATATAGAATCCAATAAGGCCCAATACTCATATAATTTTAAGTGGATGGGCAGGCCGGTGATTCAGTATCCCCAGGATATATTGGCAATGCAGGAATTAATTTGGGAAATAAAGCCAGACCTCATCATTGAAACCGGTATTGCACATGGAGGATCCCTTATTTTTTATGCTTCAATGCTTGAATTAGTTGGAAAAGGAGAAGTATTAGGAATTGATATTGATATCAGAGACCATAATCGAAAAGAAATTGAAAGGCACCCGATGTTCAAAAGAATAACAATGATTCAGGGTTCCTCAATTGAAGAAGCCATTGTTTTAAAAGTTAAAAACATTGCAAAAGGAAAAGAAAGAATAATGGTTGTTCTTGATTCCAATCACACCCATGAACATGTAATGGGAGAACTTAGGGCATATGCACCTATTGTTTCCATTAATTCCTATATCGTAGTTTTTGATACGATAGTGGAGCATCTTCCTGCTGACTACCTCCCCGGACATAAGAGAGGTTGGGGCATAGGCGATAACCCCTTAACGGCAGTCAGGGAATTTCTTGATGATCATGACAATTTCGTAATAGATCATGCAATAAATAATAAATTGATGATCAGTGTAGCTCCTGATGGTTATTTAAAAAGAATTAAATAATAAAACTTCTTCATGAACGAAACCAGTGTATCTGCTCCCTTAGTAAGTTTTTGTTTTTCTACTTTCAGGAGGGGAGAAATACTGAGAAGTACCCTTGAAAGTATCAGGAGACAAGCCTATGGCAATTATGAAGTCATCGTTTCTGACAACGATCCGGAGGGAAGTGCTGAACCGTATGTGAAATCATTAAGAGACGAAAGGTTTAAATATTTTAATAATGGTGCTAACCTTGGTATGAAACCAAGCTTTAATAAAAGCCTCGATCGCTCATCTGGTGACTATATTGTAATGATTGCAGACGATGATCCGGTTTATCATGATATGCTTCAAACTCTAATTGACCTGAAAAATAAATACCCGGGTTATGGGATGTACATGGGCGGGTGTGATTGGTTTTGTGAGGATAAAGAAGTCGCTGAGCTATATAAATTGAAAGTGGGAACTAACTCCTGTATTTCAAGTAAACACGATTTGAATTTCGTGCAGGTTTTTTCCACCGCTGAATTTATTAAAACTCTTTTCTCATTTGGCATATTCTCACACTTTTTATGGTCAACCTGCATGGTAAAAAAAGAAGTATTGGTTAAAATGGGGGGCATTCCGGATTATGGAACTCCCTTTCTGGGTGACTTTGCTTACATGAGCATAGCCAGTACCGATAACGGCTGTGTAGTGATAAATAAATCCCTGGGCTGCCAAACCATTCACAAAGAAAATTTTGGGAGGAATCAAAATAGTCACCTGCCTTTATTGACTAAAAATTTCCCGAAATACCTGGATAAAAAACTTTCTTATTTAAGTGAATGGCCGGCTATACGAAAAATTATGCTGAGATTCTTTAGTTTATGGATCACTGGTCATATGGCTTTTTTACATCATTATTATAAAAGGAATAATTTACCTGATAACGGACTGCAGCAAGCAGAAAAGGAAGTATTAAAATATGAGTTTGTAAAAAGTTTCAGAATAAAGTATTTCCTTAAAAAAAGATTCCCTTCCCTGCACGATGCCATTGTAAAGATCAAAAAAGGTATTATTGGGAAAAAGAAATAGACCGGATGGAATGAATAAATTCAGTATCATATTACCGGTAAAAAACGGGAGTAATCATATAAGGGAATGCATTAATAGTATCCTTGCACAGACTTTTAAGAATTTCGAACTAGTCATTTTAGAAAATTGCAGCACCGATAACACAGCAGATATTATTGCTTCCTTTGATGATGCAAGGATAAAACTTTATCCCTCAGAGAAGCCATTGACAATAGAAGAAAACTGGCAAAGAATTAAGGAAGTATCACGCAATGAATTCATGACATTGATCGGTCATGATGATATGTTGGGGAAAGACTATTTACTTTATATGGATGAATTTATTCAATCAAATCCTTTAGCTTCTTTATACCAGGCGCATTTCAATTATATTGATTCTCAAGGAACAGAAATAGGGAAATGCAAACTGATGGAAGAAATACAAGGACCTGAAAAGGTGATCCACAATTTCCTTAGCAATAAAACAGACTTGATGGGAACCGGTTTCATGATGCGTAGTACAGATTATGACTCGGTTGGGGGAATTCCACCCTATCCTAACCTCCTTTTTGCCGACATGGAATTATGGATTGAACTTTCTATAAAAAATTTTCTGGCTGTGGACAGTCGGGAAACATTTTCCTACCGGAAACATACGGCAGCTACCACAAGCACCTCTTCGGATGCAAAATTCCTCCAGGCGTTTGAACTGCTTATGCAATATCTTTTTAGTCTTAGAAAAAGGAGGCCGGATCTTAGTCCTGCTATAGTTCGCGACAGTGAAGAACTACTTAGACAATATTGCCAGGGAATAACACACAGAATTTTACGTACACCGGGAAATATGAGAAAAGCACCTCCAGTCAGCACAGTGATTGAACAATTCAGAAGCTATGGAGAAAAAATGGGCAATAGATTTGAGCCTCTGGCTTACCGTAACATTCGATTCGGAAAAATAGTCGACAGTAATTCTCTCTTGCATTCATTATTCTTGTTGTTTAAGAAATTCTATCATAAACCCTTTTTAAAGAATTGACAGGAATATTAGTCGATTGAAAAGAAATATACTAAATGATTCCTTACTCCATCATAATCGTCAATTACAAAACACCGCAATTAGTCCTGGATTGCCTGCAAACTATATTTACCAATGAAATCACTCTCCCGTTTGAAGTTATTGTAGTTGATAATTTTTCAGAAGACAATAGCGAGTCAGAAATCAGGTCAAAATTCCCTGATGTAAAGTGGATTCAAATGGATTACAACAGTGGATTTTCCCGGGCCAATAACGCCGGCATTCTTGCAGTCTCAGGTGATGTAGTATTATTATTGAACTCCGATACCCTGAATGAACAGAACAGTATTGAAAAATGTGTTGAGCGATTCAGGGATTCTGACGCCGTAGCATGCGGGATACAATTATTAAATCCGGATCGTTCGCCTCAAATTTCAGGAAACTTTTTTATTACCGGTGGATTAAACCAGTTAATGGCTTTACCCTATATGGGCCGTTTACTCCGCTGGCTGGCTTATACCTTCAAGGTAAAAAAGACAAATGTTCCGCAAGTAAAAGGAACGCTTGAAGTGGATTGGATCAATGGCGCTTTCCTGGTGGTTAAAAAAGAAGCTATTGAAAAAGCTGGTATGCTGGACGAAGATTTTTTTCTATATTTTGAAGAGATTGAATGGTGCAGCCGTTTGCGAAAGATCGGGAAACTATTAATCTATGGCGACTTAAACATTGTTCACTTGCAGGGTAGCAGCGCTAATGAAGCCTTTAAATCGGAGGGCAGGGGTTATTATAATTTATATGACCGGAAAGGATTGCAGATCATGGTTTCGGCCCTGCTGCGCATAAGAAAGCAGTACGGAGTCGCCTGGTTTATTTTTCACTTGTTTATTTACTTAATTACTATTCCTGTTTTTTTTATAGGAGTACTTATTTCATCCCCGTTTCAATTAGGTTATACATATTCTTTTAAACAGTTTGGCGGCTTTGTTAAAAATTTTATGAAGCTTCTTTCTGTTAGCGGTAAAATAATCAGTGGCAGGCCCCACTTCTATAAATATTTATAAAATGGTCACAAGGTTATCTTACAAAAACCTTCTTCTTTAAAAACCCCTGCAATGTAAACCACTGGGAAAAAAAAACATACCGGCCTTTAATCTCCCGGCCTTTCAATGTATAAAGTAAATATATGGCGGCTGATGCAGCAGTTTTAATACATAATTCTGCAAATTTTTTCAGCACACCTGTGTTTCCCTGTTCAGATCGCATACGGATTTTTTCTTCGTTGCCTGATTTTAAGAAAAGTTTTTTGAAATTGGTAAAGGTTAATCGTTCCTTATCGATGTTATGGTAAAGCATGGCCTGGGGTAAATAATAAATCTCTTCTGATAACTTTTTTACCTGGTAAAAAATATATTTATCATCACTTCTGAAAGTAAGCTGGTTATTAAAGCCACCCGCCTTTATCAGTATATCCTTCGTATAAGTCATATTACAGCCGGCCGGGTATTTCATGGTCGTTGTCAAATCGTTTGGGTTTACTGCCATAATCCATTAAGCCAACAAAACCATTCAGGTATTTACTCATCCATTTGGGTTCTTCGCTTTCAGAATACTTCGGTATTACCTTTCCGCCAATGCCGGCAATTGTGTTATCAGCATTCATAAATTGTACAATGCTTTCCAGAAAGCCGGTGGTGGCTTCCGCGTCATCATCAATATAACATAATGATGTCAGATCCTGCTTCTGCAATTCCGCGGTTCCTGGCAAAGGACAATCCTTTATTGGGTTCATGAACATAACGGATATTTAATAGCGGATGAGAAGAAATAAAATTACGGGTTATTGCCGCCGTATTATCCGTGCTGTTATTATCTACTACAATAATTTCAAATAAATCGGGAGATAAAGTTTGAAGTGAAAGACATTTTAAGGCCTTTCCGATAAACCTGTCCCGGTTATAGGTGCAAATAATAACAGAGATAACAGGTTCTTTATTTGCTTTCATTTTTTGAATAAAAGAAATGCCTGATCCGGGTTAAGTGGTTGTTGTTTTATTCTGCCTGCTTTCCCGCCATGCCATGAAAAATCCACCCAATACAAGTAGAAGTACAAACCAGGAACCTAGATAGGATATCCTGATACCTTTCTTATAAATAGCAGGTTCAAAAACAAATTGAATGCTATGCTTTCCGGCAGGAAGTGACAAGCCACGCAGAATATAATTGGCTTTTACATATTCTGTTTTTTTGCCGTCAACATAAGCATTCCATCCGTCAGGGAAATACACTTCGCTGAATACGGCAAATTGCGGGCTGCTGCTTTCAAAAGCATAAACAAGAGTATCATTATCAAATTTGGTGAGCGATATAGTTGCCGCTGAATCCCAAACAGGCTGAGTTAAATTCGCAGAAAAAGCTTGTTGTACGATTGCGGTATCTTTCAGATCCGTAGTACCGATTGACTGTATTTCTTCAATGGCATCTTTCACCAGTTTTACATTTTTAACCAGCCAGGTATTTCCATAGGCTTCAGTATTGGGTATCAGTGTTTGCTGTCCGTTTTGCGGATTTTGTACAATAATATATTTCGCATTCAGCATATTTAATATTTGCGGGTTGGGGCTGCCGGATAAATATCTTTCAATAATATCCTGGTATATCCGCAGCTTGGCCGGGTGGTATCCACCTATTGCCTTGTGAAAAGCCGACACCTTAAAATCACTTGCACTAAACCGGTCAGGCGCCGAATTATATACCCGAAATGAAAGATCTTTATCGGCTGATATTTGTTCATCAATGGCAGTCCTGGTAAAATTTTCTGCCTGCATTTCTTCCTTTGATATATAATTATCTTCATTCAAATAATCTTTGCCTAATACAAAAAGATCAACCAGGGTAATAAGGGCAAGGGTAATGACAACGACCACCGGCTTCAGTATATTTTTCAGGTAAAGCCAGATCAATCCAAGTATTAAAGCCATATAAGCAAGAGTGCGAAGCAACTGGCCACCAAACAATTCTTGCCTGTCTGCCTTTAAGCCGGCAACAATGGCGCGGCCGATAGTATCACTTCCGCTATTATCCCATTTGTTGGTAATTATTTGCTGGTCGATGGCTGAACTATAGTCCATGCCTATATAAAGAATAATTAATAAGCCGGTTAATCCGCCCAGGGTATATAATATTTTTTTAAAATTCGCTTTCAGGAATTCTTTGCTGTTTTTTACAAAAAATAATTGCCGCGCAGTCAACACCGCCATGATGGGTAAGGTTAATTGCATCATCACAAGAGCCATGGAGGGAGCCCTGAACTTATTATACATCGGGAGGTTTTCAAAAATGAACACATTAAAGGAAGGAAAGTATTTACCCCAGGATAATAAAATGGCAAGAACAGATGCCGCCAGCAATCCCCAGCGGAGCGGGTGCCTGACTACCACAAATCCTATCAAAGCGAGAATGCAAATAATGGCGCCCATATAAGCGGGGCCACTGGTGCTTTCCAAACCACCCCAATACCTGGGTAATGAACTGGTGACCTGTACAGCAGAACCTTCCGGAACACCTTTGTCAGTAAGTTCTTTGATCACATTTGAATTTTCGTCAAGCGTACTGGCGCTGCTGCCTCCAAAAGCCTTGGGCATTAATGCAACCAATGGCTCTGCTTTAATGAAACTATATTGAAGCGCATACGACGTATCCAATCCGGACGTTTTTTCTGCTTTTACACTCTCACCTTCTATACTTATATTTTTTCCTCCGCGTATTGTGGATTTTGCATAATCGCTGCCAATTAAAAAACTCATAGAGCTGTTAGCAATTCCAACAATAGCAGCAATAGCGGTAACGGCAAAGGCAATACCGATATGTTTCCATTCCTTGTTTTTTATCCAGCTAACCAGGTATCCAATGGTAACAAATGCAGCAATGAGGAAAAAATAATAGTTGATCTGCGGGTGATTGCCTCCAATTTCCATTACGGTTCCCAGCGTCGTAACCGCAAGACCCAGCCAGTATTTTTTCTCATAGGTAAGAATAAGGCCAGCCAGTAATAAAGGCATATAGGCAATGGTCAGCATCTTCGTCATATGACCAGCACTCAATATAACCGGGTTATAGGTTGAAAAGGCATAAGCTAATGCGCCAAAAATTCCGATGACAGGCTTTAATCCTAATGAAAGGCAAAGAATATAAAAACAAATACAGGCGATAAAAAAATAATGGATAGGATCGGGCAGGCCCAGTGTAAATATTTTATTCAGATCAGGCAACACACTTTTTCCGTCCAGGGCTATCTGGTAATTGGGCATGCCGCTGAAAACATTCGGATTCCATAATGGAAAATGCCCATGGGTTTCTTTGTAATCAAATGCATTTTGGGCGATACCTTTCCAGCCTTTTACATCATGTTGGTTCAGTACATTTCCTTCCAGAACGGGCTTGCAAAAAAGTACGGAAACGATCAGGAAAATTAAAACAGCAATAATATGGGGAAGTATTTTTTTTACAAACGTATTTTTCATCCTTGCGATTTTAAAAGAAATTTTTGAAAAGGGTTCCGGATTATTCTTTATTATTTATAAGTGCAAAGGGGTAAGTTAATCAGAAGGTCAAACTATCTGCATGTAATAAATTTTAATGATTTCCGGAAGCAGGCTATCTGTTTAAACCGGTCTGTTACCCTGTTTCACTTTCAGGGTGACAAAATAATGCTATTTTAGACGAAAATCACCGATGCGCTGGCTATTATTTTTATCGAGGGTAGCATTTATCTGCGGCATTTTTTTTATACTTTCTGTTTCATTACTGTTTTGGGATTGGGTGAAGGATGATGCCACCGTATCTACTATCATTACCCTCGGTTATATTATGGGCCTGGTGTTGGTACCGGGTGTTAATCTTTGTTATTTTATCGTACTGCTGGTAAAAAAGAGAATTCGTGTTTATGTTCCCTTTTGGCTGGTGATGGCTAATATTTTGTTTTTATTTATCTTACTGTTCTATATTTTTAACCTGAATGATCTACACTATCATCAACAGTAAGCCTACCCGGTTATTTATTATCCTGGGAGGTTTTTTTATAGCTAATGCATTGATTGCAGAAATTATCGGGGTTAAAATTTTTTCTCTTGAAAAAACATTAGGGTTTGATCCACTGAACATTCATTTATTGGGTAATGATCTTTCCTTTAACCTGACTGCCGGTGTATTGCTCTGGCCGGTTGTTTTTGTAATGACGGATATTATTAATGAATATTATGGAATGAAAGGGGTACGTTTTCTTTCCTGGCTGACGGCAGGCCTGATCGCCTTTGCATTTATTATTTTCCTGGGCGCCATGAAATTAACGCCTGCCGATTTTTTTATTACCAGCAAGCAGGGGAGTGGTGTTCCTGATATGGCCAAAGCATATAACAGTGTATTAGGCCAGGGCGGCTTTATTATAATGGGTTCTTTAACTGCTTTTATCCTCGGTCAGTTGATTGATGTATTTATTTTTCATAAAATAAAAAAGGCAACGGGAGAAAAACAGATATGGCTTCGGGCAACAGGATCAACATTAGTATCGCAGTTTATCGACAGTTTCGTTGTATTATTTATTGCTTTTTATATTGGCACCCGGGTAAACCAGAGCGGAAATGATTTTGTGTGGCCATTTAAATTGTTTCTGGCCGTTGGCATAGTCAATTATATATATAAATTCATTGTTGCTATTTTAATGACACCGGTGATCTATATTATTCATAACCGGATAGAAAAATACCTGGGTCATCAGGAAGCTGCAGAAATGAAGAGAGCGGCCATGCGGAGTGAATAGAAAGGAAAATGCAACCAACACGATATTTAAGAAATAATATTATTTTCTTTTACCAGTCTCGCTACTACTTTATCAATAGGTAGTGTTACGCTTTCTTCTGAAAAATCATCCCAGTCTACAAAGCGGAAAGTTTCTGTTTCACCCGTATCATTATAGACGGCCAGCTGCCTTTCATCAAAATCAAAAAGTTTATCTCGCAACGGAGCTTTTATTTCTTCCAATGCTTTAACCTGGTAATAGATGGAAATGATCTGGTGTTCGGGATTAAAGGCCGACATCTGGAAGAAATCTGTAGTATACAAATGCTCGCTTACTTCTACAGCCAGGTCCATTTCTTCTTTAAATTCACGGTTCAGGCAATCCCTTGTTCCTTCACCAAATTCTAAACCACCACCAGGAAATTTTGTATAATAATTGCCACGGATATATTCATCGCTTACCAATACCTGTTTTTTTTCATTGATCAGTATTCCGTAAACTCGCAGGGTAAATGTGCTCATATTAATTGCATCGAAAAAGAGGTACTAAAATATTTTTTTACGGAGGAAAAGCCAGCCGATGGTCAGTGATATAACAAGAGAAACGAAAACAACAATATAAAATGCATAAGGAGAATGTTCAAAACCACTGGGTACATTCATGCCAAACAGGCTGGCGATCAATACAGGAAATGTAAGTACGATAGTAATAACAGCCAGCCGTTTCAATACCTGGTTTTGGTTATTGGCAATGATACTTGCAAAAGCATCCAGTGTACTGGTGAGCATGTTGGCATAGATATTCGCCATTTCAAGCGCCTGCGAATTATCAACGATAAGATCATCCAGGAATTCTTTTTCATCTTCATTCAATCCCAAAAAATTAGTGCGTTCCAGTTTCATAAACAGAAGTTCATTGGAGCGGAGTGCGGTAACAAAATAGGTAAGACTTTTTTGTATCCGCATCAGTTGAAGAAGGTGTTCATTCCGGCTGGCATCGTATAATTTTTGTTCCAGGATATTTCGCCGGTGATTGATCTCTTTCAGGTGATCCAGAAAGTTCTGTACAATTTTCTCAAATACTTTCAGCACCATCATGTTGCGTTTATCCGGATCCCGGTTTTGAAAAGTATTCAGGAATTTTTTGATCGCTGAGTTTTCAAAAGAATTAACGGTTACGGTATGGTTGTGGGTAAGGATGATGCAAATGGGAATGGTGATATAAAAGGCATCGCTTTCGTTAAAGGAATTATTTTCAGTAGGTGTTTTTATAACGATAAGTCTTACATTATCTTCTTTTTCAAAGCGGCTTCTTTCATCAATATCCAGTGAGTCTGTTAAAAAATCGATGGGTATCTCCAGTTGCTCTGATAATTCAGAAAATTCTTCCTGTTTCAATGGGGGTAATACATTGATCCAGGATCCTTCTTCCGGTTTGTCAATCTCAACAGTCTGGTGATTGATGTTTTTAAAATATTGTATCATAAGAGCCGTAAAGATATACGGAAAGTTGCAAGATGTGAATATAGGAAGACGCCACTTCTTCTGTTACAAGTAACGAACTTATTGAATCATGGCTCGTTTTTGAGCAATTGAGTTATTCATTGATTTTGCTTCTGTTACTCTCTGGTTAATTATATCGAGGTGATGCCTTGTATGGTAAATGGTGAAGTAAGCTAATTCCCTGAATGTGATTTTCCCCAATAGAGGATGAGGAGCCAGGTATTGATCCAATAAATGGTCTGCCCATTTTTTGTCAATAGCATCAATCAATTTGTACATTGATTTTGAAAATGCAATTAGCATCTTGTCCTTTCCTGTGCCTGGTGAAATTATTTTCGGTATATAAATCCCGGAAGCTTTGCCACCTTTTTCCAGTTTCATTTTGTATTTGGTCACCAGTTCTTCAAAGCTGCGGGAGGGGCGGTTGGGTTTGCCGGTGTACATTCTACCTAACCATTTGGGAAGTGAAAAAGCTAATTGGGTAGTATTAGTTGAAATAATAAGGTGCTTTATATTTTGAGCCACGGACCACTTTTGTTCCGGCTGGCGGAAAAATAATTCGGTATCCACGCCTTTACAAAAAGTTTGTAAATTCTTCATTAACAAAATGCAATTGTTGAATGATTTCTTCTTTTGACAAGGGTTATAGTTTAACCTCTATTTTACCTTCATATACTTTTTCGGCTGGCCCGCTGAGCCAGATGTTGGCATAGCGACCATCATCCATACGGTCAAATTCTATATTCAGGCTGCCACCCAGGGTTTTTACTTCTACATCATTAAAGCCATTTTCATTGTGGTAACAAACCAGGGCCGCTGCCGTAACACCGGTTCCGCAGGAATAGGTTTCGTCTTCTACTCCTCTTTCATAGGTGCGTACAATAATTTTATCATCCCCTGCCTGCTCTACAAAATTGACATTGATGCCTTCCATTTCAAAATCTTTACTATAACGAATATCGCGGCCTTTTTTATAGACATCTGTTTCCATTACGTCGTTGACCAACTTTATATAGTGCGGCGATCCGGTGTCCAGAATAAAATCGCCCCGAACTTTCTGAATTTTATCAACGTCTTTCATTTTAAGAGATACGGTGGCATCAATATCAATCTCTGCCTCATGATCGCCATCGGCGGCTAGAAATTTATATTCATTCCGGTGAATGCCCAGGTGGTAGGCAAATCTAATGATGCACCTGCCTCCGTTGCCGCACATGCTTCCTTCACGACCATCGGAATTAAAATATTTCATTTCAAAATCATAACCCGATTTTTCATTCAGCAACATCAATCCGTCGGCGCCTATGCCCATCCGCCGGTCGCATAGTTCCCGGATCTGGTGTTCACGTAAAAAGGAATATATATTTTTCCGGTTGTCAAGAATAATAAAATCATTTCCGGTACCCTGGTATTTAAAAAAATGTATTGTTGTCATAGTAAGTGGTGAAAGGCTAGGGGTTAGTAGGGGAGGAACTTAAATTGCTTATCATTTTACTTAACATTCTGAATGTTGATTCCATATATTGTTCCAGTTCCTCCATTTGTCCTTGTTTAGAATATTCTAAAATAATTGCAGTTTCAAATTGTGTGTCCAATTCAACCAATGAACTTCTTGAAATTTCGTAAAAGCGCTTTTTTTCAAGTTTTGATATCCTGGAGGAGCCTTCTGCAATATTACAGATAACAGAAATAGCTGCACGCCGAATTTGTGAAACCAGGATATATTGTTCTTCTTTAGGATATTGCCTGGTAGTTTTATATACCTCTTTTACTAATCCTAAAGAAATTTTGTAAACTTCTAATTTTTTATGTGACAGGTCCAACATTCCTGAAACATTTATCTTTTTATTTTGGTTTCATTATCTCAGCACTAAATTTATTTACCCACTTTCCACTATCCATTCACCCCTGGCTTATTTTGTCTGAAAAAACCTGGATAAATTTTACGATTAAATTTTCCACTGCAGCCTTTCCATCTTTTGAAAATTCTTTTACCACCCGGTTGGCAACAATGGCGTTCAGCGCAAGACAATTGTGACCCAATAATTTCCCCAATCCATATATAGCCGATGTTTCCATTTCAAAATTGGTAATCCTATGAGGGCCGAACCGGAAATTGGTCAGGCTGTTCACCAAACCCGGGTTGCGGACACCCAATCGCAATACCCGTCCCTGCGGTCCATAAAATCCCGGGCAGGTAACTGTGATCCCCTGGTGTATATCTTCCACAAAATGTTTCATAAGCGAAGGAGCTGCACTGCTGATATAAGGATAGCTCATTTGTCCGTGCAACTGTGTATGTGTAACAAAAGATTGGAGTAATTGTTGTTCCTCATCATTATGTTCCAACCGGTAAAAATTGAGCAGGTTGTCGATTCCAAGTCCATGGGTAGAGGCTACAATACTGTCCACAGGGATATCCGCCTGCAAGGAACCGGAAGTGCCGATACGAATAATATTGAGCGGCGTTAACTTTTCTTTGATCTGCCTTGTTTCAAAATCAATATTAACCAGGGCATCCAGTTCATTGATCACGATATCAATATTGTCGGGGCCAATACCCGAGGATAAAACAGTGAGTCTTTTTTTTCCTACCCGGCCGGTATGGCTGACAAATTCACGATGATGCGCTTTTATTTCTATGGAATCAAAATACTTGCTTACTTCCGGCACCCGGTCCGGATCGCCAACAGTAATAACGGTTCCGCCGATTTCTTCAGGGCGAAGGTCAAGATGGTATACGGCTCCGCGGCTATTAATGATCAGTTCCGATTCTGCAATCCGGTTCATAATTCCTTTTTGTTGAGGGCTAAGCCAATTATCAAAAATATCCTATTTTCGCAGCGATTCAAAAAAAGGGATTTTCCGAATGCAAGAAAATCCCGGTTTCGCCGTTTTACAAAAGAGATAATGGTCCTTTAAAATAGATAATGGTCCTTTGGCCGAGTGGCTAGGCAAAGCTCTGCAAAAGCTTCTACAGCGGTTCGAATCCGCTAGGGACCTCCGGAAATGTCATCCTTCATAAAATAGGATGACATTTTTTATTTTGTATAATACAGAAGTAATGGTCCTTTGTCCGTCGCGGCGACCAGGCAAAGCTCTTCCGCCGCGGCGGATACTACAGCGGTTCGAATCCGCCAGGGACCTCTGAAATGTCATCCTTCATAAAATAGTATGACATTTATATTTTTCAGCGTTCTGTTCGCTTCTCATTCCGGCCATGATCATCTGTTTTGATCGAATGCCTTAGATATTTATTCAATGTTGCCGGCTCTTATTTGTTTCTATTTTATAGGATAATGAATAAGTTATTTCCCTTATTACTGCCCCGGCTTTGTTAAAAAATCATTGTCTCCAAAATTTTGACTTCCAGTTGCTCTTAGCTATATTGGTACTTCCTGTCACTGAAGATCGGCAGTCGACCGGGTTATTTCTTCAAGCCATCAACTACAATATGAAAAAGAATTTTTTATTTCCCGCTGTTATTGCGTTAGCCATTTTATTCTCCGCCTGCCAGAAGGAGGCCGGTAATAATCCCCTGCCATCCCAGCAGTTAAAGCTAAAGACTTATACAGAAGACGTCAGGTCTGCTTCATTGGGCAATTCTGTTACTACTTATAATTTGAACTATGATGGGAATGACAGGATAAGCAGTATGGTGGATGCGTCAAAGCCGGGAAACAAATTTGTATATTCCTATCCATCATCTTCAAAATATTCAATGGACCTGTTTATAAATAATATTTTTGAGCTGCATGCTGATTATTTTCTAAATAGTTTTTCGATGCCGGACAGCTCCTTGCAATACAATAATACAAAAGACACCAGTACGGAAAAGTATATTTATAATCCCGCTCGTCAGCTGACCAGACTCTATGAATACGAGTACTCCAGTTTTAGCGGGTCTTCATTGGACAATATCACCACCTATACCTACGATGCCGCGGGTAACCTGGGCAAATCAGAAGATACCTACGGCGATGCGTACATGTATGAATATTATACCGACAAGGTTGTCCTGTTGCCACAGGTGACACCTTATTCGGGTTCAAACCAAAAAGCCAACCTGACCAAAAAGTTGACGATTACCCAGGGCGGTACGGCACAGGGAAGCGTCAATTATGCCTACAGCTTCGACAGCAAAGACCGCATCAGTACAGTGAAACAGGATTATAGTAATGGCGATGTAGTGATACTGACATATACGTATTATGATTGATGGGGCAGCAAGGGAGGAATAATCATACATGGTTTTTAAGGACATTACCTTTATTAGTAATGGTACTTTTTCCACCGCGACGATCAGGCATTGATCTTTCGCCTGGCAGGCAATACAGCGGTTCGAATCCACGATGGACCTCAAGAAAAAAGAATGAAAGACCAGTTAAACGATAAAAATGAGTAGGTCTTATTTTTTTCAAGCTCGTAACGGCTGTCCTAAAGACATTCCAGAAGCCTTTAACAGGGGTATTTTCAACTTATGAAAAACCGTATTGCAGTTATTGACTCATCATAACGACAGGCCGGGCAACCCAAATTAAAACAAGTCTTGCCTTTTTAGCCTTTGGCAAACCCCCATTTTCAACACATGTATCATCTTTCCATTTCAAATAGAATAGTACTGCATACAATCATCTTCGCTTTCAAATAACTTACTAACTGTTGAATTGAAATTCCCTTAAACATACCAAAATAGTTAGCTCCAATTTACCAATTATGTTGGTATTAAACTATTCCCAATTTTCGCTTTGCACTCTATCATGGCTAATCCGCTAATTCAAATTAAATTTTACTCTACTAAATCCGGGTCAAAATCAGTTTCATTTACCCAATCAGCAGGAACTTTTTCCCCTCCCATATAACGGTTATAATAATTTCTAACTTTTCCGGAATATTCATATTGATCGAAGAGATCTCCCTTTCCTAAAATTCTTGGATCTCCCTGGCTGGTTAGCTTGTCGGTCATTTCTTTCATCATTCCGGCCTTTCGTGAAGCATAGGTTTTATCCGCTGCCAGGTTATTTATACAGTAAGGGTCTTTTATAATATTGTACAACTCTTCGCTTACACGCTTACCAAAATTTTGTTGCCAGTATTTCCATTCACCTTTGTTTCGGCGTGTGTTTAGAATATAACTTTTGGTAGGGCTGCCATCGCAGTTTAGATAGCCTGTCTTGGGATTTCCTGATGGCCATCTGTCTGTTTTAAAATTGTGGAGGTACAAATATCCGTCCTTCAGAATGCCTCTTACTGGGTAGCCCTCATCATTCGGCCTTCCCACATCATGCCGTTCCTTTCCAACCAATTCAAAATCGCGTTCAGGATTTACAGTTCCTTCTTTTTCTGAATAAAGTATGTCTGTTAAACTTTTTCCTGAAACGGGTTGCATTCCTGCCTTATCTATTGTTAAACCAGCCAGCTCTAAAAACGTGGGAGCAAAATCAATAAAATTTACAAAATCATTTACTACACGGCCTGGCTTTTTTATTCCTTTTGGCCACATAATGGCAAGTGGCAGATGATTTGAATATTCATACACCTGCCCTTTAATTCTTGGGAAAGGCATACCGTTATCGGCAGTTACAATTACTATGGTATTTTCCAACTCGCCAATTTCTTCTAACTTTTTCAGCATCTTTTGAAGGTGGCTATCGAAGTACTCAATTTCATAAGCATAGTCAAGCATGTCCGTTCTAATGCTATCCACATCCGGCCAAAAGGATGGCACTTCGTCTACCTGGCTAATCTTTTTACCACCCTTTTTTACGCCTGATTCAAATTCGTAACTCCTATGTGGCTCGTAGCCTCCATACCAAAAGCAAAAAGGTTCGTCTTTTGGTTTTGCAACTAAAAAGGCTTCGAAGTTTTTTGCATAATCAATTGTAGAAATGTCGTTAGTGGGCGCGGTAGTTTTTATATTATCAAATTTAGGTCCGGTAAGTTCTCTTAATTTTCCATTTATTTTTCCTGGGTCACCAGGAGCCCAGCCCTTGGCAACGCTTCCGGTAAAATATCCATTCTCCCCTAATGCTTCTGCATAGGTTTTGAACTTTGCAGGAAAGAATGCATCGTGATTTGCTGCTTCCTCCAGTAGCCAACTGTTGCGGCCCGTTAATATACAAGCTCTGGAAGGAGCACATTTTGCATTGGGCGTATATGCATTATTGAATAATATTCCATCATGAGCCACCCTGTCAAATGCAGGTGTATTTACCCACTTGCAACCATATGCATTAAAGTGTTTCCATGATGCATCATCTGCAATGGCAAATAATATATTAGGCCTTTTAGTTTTTTCCCGTGCTTTGCATTGCCATGATGAAAAACTAATAAAAACGGCAAAAGTGGTAACAGTAAAAAATGACTTTCTCATTATTTATGTATAAAATATCTTTTTGAGTCTTCGAATCTGTGGCGTGAGAGCTATTTTTTCATATTTACTATCAATATTTTTTTCTGATATGAATTGGTTTAATGTTTCGAATGACTGGGTTCCAGTAGTCAGAATGATGATTGCACTTCATTTGCCACAATAGCTTTCCGGATTATAGGTGCAGCAGTCCCGTTAGCTTTTATCATCTCAATCAAAGCTGATTTAAGTTATTTCGATATTCATTTCTGAGTATTCATTCAGGGTATCAGGATTGTATTTTAATATGTTCATATGGCTTCCACCTAGAGTTTACAGAAACACTGCATTGACCAGGCTTTGGGTTTATAGTTTCCCACCTGTGTTGCATGCTTTTCAGTTCAGACCACATTTTTTCTATGGTATCGTAATCCATGTACATATCAGGGCGGGTTTCAACAAAAAAAGCTTCTTTCAACTGCTTTGTAATAGTACCTAAAAACTTCAAGCTTTCTTCTATAATATCTTTACCCATTTTAGCGGAAGCATCAAGGCAATCTTCTCCTTGTGCGAACCGGCCGAGTGAATTATTGTCTTTTGAACGGCCTGCTAAATCCAAGTTAATAAATTCCGGCCTTATAAACAGTAATTGCGAGATTTCATATTTGCCGGCATGGTCGCCATTAAATTTTCCGCTTACCAATTCAGGGTCAGAAAATACCCTGACTTTCATAGATGAGTATTTTTCAAAAACGGAGGCTGCTAAACGGAAATCATTTTGATTGCCACCGCTATGACCGGATATAATAATTGATGCTTTAAATCCTGCATTGTGAAAAGCCCTTAACTGGTATAGAAAGAAATAGAGCATAATATGAGGAGGTAAACTGGTCATGTAAGTATTCACTTCTCCTACTACTTCTTCTAACCAGGGAGCATGATAACCTGCTTCATGAATTTGATAACCTTGCGTAGGCGCTACTATCCCTCCAAATTGTTTGGCAGCTTCATCACACAAAAACTCTGCTTTGATAGTATCCAACCCCATTACTGCTATGTGACCATGAGGCTCACATATACCCATCGGTAAATAAACAATTGGAGTATGCTTTATCCTTTCCAGTAATTCATCCGGAAATAGTTCTGCCCAGCGTACTTTAGTCGTCATTGGTTGACTTTTATTTTATTTGATTCTTCAGCTTCGTTTGCGACATCTAAATCATTTACTTTCTGCCAATATTTTTTGTTATAAAAATTACGAATCCACCTGTGATGCGTGTGAATGTGGTACCATACATTATCAGGAAGCGGGGCTTCTTCCAATGCCGCAATGTTTTCCTGCAAATACTTTTCTATGTGCATAGAGGCAATAGCAGTAGTGATTCCGGGATGCTTCAGCAAAAATTTAATAGCCAGTGCCGCCAATGTTTTGGCGTGCGTTGGTATAAACTGCCGTAATTGATTTATGTGCTCTATGTAAATGCTGCGTGGTACTTCTTCAAAAAAAGTTTTCCGAAAATCCTGGTTTTCAAATTGCGTTTCTTCTGTTAAGAAACCACTCAGTCCGCCCTCATCTAAAATGCAACGTGCAATCACAGCAACATGATGTTTTTGGCAAATAGGCACCAGCACATCTAAATCCCTTGGGTCGAAAATATTGATAATGGTTTGTACGCAATCAATAGCACCACTCATTACCAGAGGTATCCCAACATCGCCCCGGCAATCGGGCAGGGATACACCAATGCTTTTTATTTTTCCTTCTTCTTTTAATTTCATCAATTCATCCAGCCAATAACCGCTTACTCCCCAGGTAGGCCAATACAAGTGCAACTGCATTAAATCTATGCAATCCACTTTCAGTAACCGCAACGAAGTTTCTGTGTTTTCACGTATTAATTTTTTGGGGAAAGTTTGTTCTGGTGATGCGGGAATACACCACCTTGTATTATCTGGCCCGTGAGATTGAATTTTAGTCGCAATAAATGGTGGTTTGCCTTTCCATTGTTGTAGGGCTTTACCTGTTATTTCTTCCGCCCTGCCATAGTGCCGGGCCGTATCAATAAAATTACCTTCTTTTTCAAGATACAGCAACACAGAACGGATGCCTTCCTTTTCATCAAATGTTCCAAAGGCACCGCCAAGCCCCATTGTACCGAAGCCAAGCCGTGAAATTTTTTCACCTGTTTTAGGATATATAGAATATTCCATTAAGGTTCTTATTTTTAATTTAAGTTGGTTGTTTTCTATTATGTATATCAGTTACCATTGCTTTGCGCAATACCAAAATCCGACCCTTTCTTTTTTAAAATACGTTTTACTATCAATTCACAAAATATCAGATAAACAAAAAATATTGCTCTTTCAAACAAGGGTCCTCCCTTTTTTCGACCGCCCTTTTTTCAAAGACGCATTATTGAATTCCGTATTTGAATATTGCTTACAAGCGGCAGAAGAAATAAGGAGTAAAAAGGGAAATGGAAAGAAATTTATTTTCATACCGTAGTTCATTAAAGAAGTTATTAAAAAGCTTGTTTAGTTTTCCCAGATCCAGATATTTCGAAAACTAACAGGACTTCCACGTTCCTGAAGCCGAGATCCTTTTTAAACACGCTTTCTTTTTGTGCACGAACACAAAGCATACTAAGGCAAAGGAAAACGGTGACAATTTGTTTCATCTTATAATGGCGGTTACAATTTTTGAATCTATCCTGTTAAGATTCTGTATCGCAATTGTGGCTACCCAATGCAGTCATTAACAATAGTGACAATAGCTTCCTTAAAGTAATAGTGAATGGCGGACTAACATCCATTTGACTCCAACTTTTCATCTAAAAATTTTTTGGCTCTTGGCACATCTGATTCTTCTAAATGTTCTATGATGATCGGAATGTTAGGATGTTGTTTACTCAAACGTTTTAAATACAGATCATAATTTAATGCACCCAAGCCGGGTGCAGGCAATTCAATCATGCCTACACCTCGCAATGCATGTGCTTCACTGGCATCAATGTCCGCCAATTGTACGCCTTTCGAATGGCTGGCTCTTTTTACATCCTTTGCATGTGAAATTGTTATTTTATCAGATAAAGCATTAAATATCTGGTTCAATGTTTCGTCCATTTTGTCAATATTGTGATCTTCAAAATAATTGGTAGGGTCCATTAATAAACCAAGATGATAATCTTTTATATCGGCAAAAAGTCGCTGGGTTTCTGTTATGGAACCAATTACGTTATTGACATAGGTTTCTATTAAAAAGGTAACACCATGGTTTCTTGAAAAATCTACTATTTCCTGTATAACTCCTCTGCATTCTTCATAGCCTTCTTCAGTTTTATTCTTTGGATGATGCACCCAGTCACTCTCCGGGTCAAACGTTCCTGTTTCACTAATTACATAAGGCGATCCCAACTCATGCGCATACCTGATGATCTGTTTTAAGTGATTTAAATTTTTTGTTCTTTTGGCAGGTTCTGGATGAACCAGATTCGTGTACCCGGAAATACCACTAATAGGCAGGTTGTGTCGGCGAAATGTATCACGTATAGTGTTACACTTTTCTTTAGTAATACTATCCGTGGAAAGATCCATGTTTTTGAATGAAACGTCCAGTTGCACTGTATTGAATCCAATATCACGAATGCGTTTGGCGGTTTCCTCTAATGTGTAGGGAAAGTAACCCGTAAATATTCCGACTTGCATCATATCTGAAGGAGTTTGGAAGTTAAAAAATGTATTATCAGGTTTGCAGTATTTCTTCTATGCTTACAGCCCGGTGTTCTTTTATCGAAAGATAACAGGCATCAACCAGCGCCATGGTCTTCAGATTATCCTCCCCTACAATTTCAGGTTCCCCGTTTTCTTCGATGGCGCAGATGAGTTGGGCCATTGGGCCTGCAAAGGCATCGGGAAACCATACTTCCTTCCAGCGGGGTGCTACCCAGCCCTTTTGATGAATAGTAGTATAATCTAAGGTACTGGGGGTAGGTTCGGGATAGAAAGGCCAGCCAATTGTTCCCCTTGCCATGCCTTCTGTTCCTTCTACACGCCAGCGAATGTAAGTGTCGCTTTCTGCACCTTCCCGTATAGGGCCAGCCCATACATCATCCCAGGCTGAAGCCCGAAAGCCATTGGAATATTCAAGAATATACAAAGCAATTCCATCTTCGTGATCAAATTTTTTTAATGTTCTTGGGTCTTTGCATACACTTGCAAACACACGTTCAGGATCACCAAATAAAAAACGAAATGTATCAAGGTGATGAATGCTCATGGTGCGTAAGGTAGCCCATCCTAACTCTTTTTGCCAGGGCATCCAGTGAGGAACTGCCCGCATATCGATTGATGCAAAAACTGGTTTGCCTAAAAAACCCTTATTCAGAACAGATTTACATGCCCTGATGGATTGATCGTAGCGCATGTTTTGATTAACTCCCAACTTGATGCCTGCTTCTTTACACAGGTGTACAATTTCTTTTGCTTGAGCATAGTTTACACCTAGTGGCTTTTGTGCTAAAATACCTTTGATATGGTCACCATATTTTACAGCTTCCCTAATAATGTCTGCCTGCACGTGAGGCGGAACAGCTATGTCTATAATTTCAATTTGAGGATCGGCTAATAATTGCAGGTAAGAATCATACACTTTTGGAATGCCGTAGGCATCCGCTACCTTTTGACTGTTGGCTTTTGTTCTGCCAGCAATGGCGATGGGTTTAAAGCCGGCTTGCTTGTACGCCAACAGCTGGCAGTCTGCCATAATGAATCCGGCACCTATGCATCCTATTCGCATTCCTTTATTCACCGGCAGGCTGGGTAGGTAATTCAATTCCATATATGCAATCGTAAATCCCTTTTTTATAAAAGTAATTAAAACAAGCAGTGGTACTATAAGAACATATTCTTAAACTTCTTTCAAGGTTATTTTATTTATTGGCAAAGGGCCAGTAAAAGCTTTAGGGTAACTGTTACTTTATTAAAACCTCACCCGATAAAAAGTTGAATGAATTATAAATCTCTGTTCTGAAGATTGTACAACATGTTTACTTTTCAGGTACATACGGCCTAATAATTTGATTAAAAAGAAAAATTGCTTTTACCCTGCATTAACTATTAACCGACTGTTCCCAGCCTGTTTCTTTTAAACCCGGATCATTTTCCTTTTTAAGAAAATCGGCATTTGAAAGAGACTCTGCTTCCCACTGAAGTATGGCTTCATCAGGCACCATATTTACAGGAGTTTTCCATGACGTAGAACTTTCGTTATATGCAAGATTAGATTGTGAAGAATAACACGAAATAATTGACCATCGGGGATGCTCAGATAAATTTGCTTCAGAGCGATGAAGCAGGTTACTATGAAAAAACAATGCATCCCCTGGTTCGATTTCACAATAAATTAGTTCCATTGTTTTAAGCGCATTGTTTACCATAACCATATCCGCACCCACCTGCTCACCGGCAAAGCCATGATTTACTCTTCCAAGTTTATGAGAACCCCTTATTATCTGCAAACAACCATTTTGTTTAGTAGCAGGTGTTAATGCAATCATAACAGATACCATTTGCTCAGGAAACATAAATTGGTTTTTATACCAATACCCATAGTCCTGGTGCCATTCCCAGGCACCACCTACTTTAGGTTCTTTCTGCATAAGCTTGGAATGAAAATGACATACAGGTGCATCGCTATCTAATAGCTGTGCCGTGGAACTCACCATTTTTTCACATCGTGTTAAATAACTAAAAACATCATTCCCCGGCGTAAACCAAAGTGATAGTTTCGTTTTTTTTCCTGACTGATCATTCAGATCAAGGGCATTATTGCGCATAGCATTGTCTTCAAGGGCCGTGGCATATAACTTATTTGTTTCTTCCTTACTGCAAAAGTTTTTGATAAGCAGAAACCCATCTTTATGGTATGCGTTAACTTGTTCCGGAGATAATTTTGCAGATGACATTGCAATAATTTTTAGGATTTATAATTTGCTAAAGTAAATGAATCATAAAACGCATTCTATCACTCTGCTGATTAAAACTGATACTTTTCTAACATTATATCATTCGATCGTTCTATTTTTGTGTTAATTAAGCAAAATCGCTTATGAAACCGGTACTTGAACACTTACCCAGAGATGCAGAAGAAAGTTTTGTTGTCCGGGAATTCGACTATAAGTTTTATCCTACACCCTGGCATTTCCACCCTGAATATGAATTAGTGCTGGTTACGGAAAGTATAGGTAAACGTTTTATAGGTGATAATATATCTCACTTTAGTGAAGGCGATCTGGCGTTCATTGGCCCTGGCCTCCCACATTTATACCGAAATGAGCCAGAATACTATGGCAAAAAATCAGCGTTACGTGCAAGGTCAATTGTTATACATTTTTTAGAGTCCTCATTAGGAATTGATTTCTCCTTACCTGAAGCAAAAAAAATTAAACAGTTATTTTTAAAAAGCGTCCGGGGTCTTAATATAATAGGTAAGACAAATAAGATTATTTCCACTAAAATGCAGGAATTAACGACCCGTCAAGGTTTTGAACGATTGTTAGCTTTATTGGAAATACTGCATATAATTTCTGAATCAAAAGACTTCCGGTATATTTCTTCCGGTAATATTTCGGGCATCAATGAAAAAGAATCAGACAGAATGGATAAGGTTTTAAACTATGTTCTAAAAAACTTTCATAATGAAATTAATCTAAAGAGTGTTGCGAAAATTGCGAACATGGCTGACAATTCTTTTTCAAGATATTTCAGTCAACGAACACGCAAAACGTTTACCAGTTATGTAAATGAGATACGCCTTAGTCATGCATGCAAATTATTAAGAGAGACTAACAAAACTGTTGCGGATGTTTGTTATGAGTGTGGCTATAATAACCTTTCAAACTTTAACAGGCAATTTAAAATAATTTATCATACAAGCCCTTTGCACTACAGAAAACAATACTGGATCAAACTTGAGTAAAAAATATTGTTTAATAACTGTAAAACGGTGAAACCGGTAGCCTTAGCAAGTACTTTGAACTTAAATCCAGGAAAGGATTTGGCGTAATTATGCTGTATCATAAACTGGTCACACAACGGAGAAAAAAACTGTTTCAATCCGCTTTCTTACTTTGTTTAGTATTTACATAACTGGCTTGTGTTCCTTTGGTTATTTTGTAATGGCACTTCCAATTTTGTTCGGGCTGTTTCAAATAAATTTATCTGATGCAGCCTTCCTGCATATCCTTTTTAGCCTCCTATTATGTAATTACTAAACAATTCCTTTACGACTTCTTGATAATGAATAGCAGGTACACTGGCCATTGTTATTTCTAATGATTAAATATCACCGGTTGCTGAACAATCACTATGCAATTTGTATCCATAAAATATTTAACCTGTGATGCACAATACGGTATAGATATACTTACCTACGGAACACTAAGGGAAAGCACTCAATAGCGACATGTAACATAATTCATCGGCATCAGTGAACATGGATTGAATCTTAAGAAGGCTGTAAAAAAATATTATAAATCAACAGAAAAGTATCTTTTTATCCTGCATCACAAACTTAGATTTGGACAAGCGAATTTATAAGTTAACAATAGCTTGGACAGTACGAACCTGCATTTTGAGAGGGCATTCGCTGAATTTTATCCTATTTGATTATTTACATAAATAACTTTTAATAACTGCAACCCTCCAAAATTTTTTCTTCAGTTAAAATTTTCATAACCCAAGGAATACTGTTTTTACCGAATCAGTAGTAGAGTGGGAAATTTTTATTTCTATGGTGATTTTGATAGTATCTAATTTTTTTTTAGCCCAAAAAATTAACTAAGCAATTAGTAACAGCGAAGTCATGGACCGGCAGATGTTTTTGTGGATGTTTCCCTGAGATTTGAATGTCGGCCAGACGTTAAGAAAATGCGCTGAATTGCGATAACAATTTATTTTAGGTTATAAAAAAATCTGCACTCCGAAATATTTATTCAATAACAATTTAAATAGTTAGAAAAATGGGATCAAATTTAATTTTTATGAAATGCAAACAATGTATTTATAAAAAGGCAGTAAAGTTCCTTTTTATGGTAACAATCCTTAGTGTAGTATCCCTGCTAAGCTATGCGCAGATGTCAACAACACTAAACGGATTTGGTTCTTTTCTTTCATCTCCGGGCTATGCAAATTCCGGAAGTTATACTACCTATAACCTGGGTGGCTGGCAGCCTCATCATCCGTCTTGCAATCAGTATAATGCGGACGGTACTTTGATTACAACTCATAGCGGTCCGGTATATCGAACGTCAGATGGCGTACAGGTAGGGACATTTCTTGATAATAGTCAGGTGCATGTCAGGCAATGGAGTAATACCGATCCCAATGTTATCTATTTTTTGACGGCCACCAATTGTACTAAAAACACGTTAAATAATGGTGTTGTTACATCTACCGAGTTATTTAATATAGCATCTGCAAGGTCATATTTCGGAATTAATTTCGATCGTTTGTATGGTGGCTTTATTGAAGGTAGCTTTGTAGTAGGGGAAGATAATGCTATTGCGATATTTGGAATAGTAGGAACCACAGGGCATATGTTAATTTGGAAGCTGGGCACCGGCTGGTTGCCCGATCATGTTACCATGCCAGTTCCTTCAGGTGATTTCGATTTATTTTGCGCTACTCCAATTAAAGACCCTGATGATGCAAATAACCTGGGCTATGTTTATGTAAGCCCTATTACCGGAGGCACTCCCAATAACCACCTGTATTACTGGTCAATCATAAAAATTACCACAACCGGGGCTACCTCAAAAATAAATACCTCACTCCAGGGTGTGCATCATGCATCCATGTGCGTATATCAAGGATCTAACGGCCAGTTTTATCCCGGTCTTGTTGATATTTATGGGCGGGTTTTTCAGCATGATGGAGGGTCTTTTACAATCGGCAGTAACTGGCATGGCGCCAGGCACGTCGGATGGATAAGAGGTACCGTTTATGCATTAGGAGGAAATCTTGACAACGGCGCCAATGCATGGATTTTAAGTAAACTCAGCCAGGGGGGTTACCAGGTATTAGCTAATGGTAGTTCTCAGGGCAGTCAAGCTTATCCAGGTGCTTATTCCAAAGGAGGTATTGCCAATGTTAATTATACTAATCCTACCTCACAGGCTGTGCAGATGCGAAAGTACACGGTATCAGGTGATGTAACACCTCCCAGTGTACCCACCGGGCTTGCCTCGTCTGCTATTACCCAAACAACATTTACATTAAGCTGGACAGCATCAACGGATAATGTTGCCGTAACAGGATATGATGTATACAGGAACGGAACATTATTTGGTTCTACCACCACGGCCACTTCATTAAGTATTACCGGCCTTACCTGCAACACCGCGTATGCAATGACGGTAAGAGCAAAAGACGCTGCCGGTAATGTAAGTGCTTTAAGCTCGGCTTTAAATGTAACTACCTCGGCCTGCGCACCCTGCAATTTACCAAGCGGCTGGACAGGTGCCGATATAGGAGGCGTAACAGGTCAGTCATCTTGCGAGAGTGGTGGTACGTACACCATTGTTGCAGGCGGCGCTGACATTTGGGGTACATCAGATCAATTTAGATATACCTATCAAACATTAAATGGAGATGGAACGATTACAGCGAAAATAAATAGTATTCAGAATACCGATCCCTGGGCTAAGTCAGGTGTGATGATTCGTGAAAGTCTGGCGGCCAATTCCGCCCATGTGGATTGCCATGTTACTTCGGGCAATGGTATTTCATTTCAACTACGTGCCACAACCGGCGGCACTACCACCAGCACCATTGCCAGTGGTTTGAGTGCACCGTACTGGGTAAGAGTGCAACGCACCGGAAATAGTTTCAGTGCCTTCCGTTCTGCAGACGGTACCACCTGGACACAGGTAGGAACGGCTACTACCGTTACGATGGCATCCAGTGTATTTATCGGATTGGCAGCTACCAGTCATTTATCGGGCACATTGGGTACATCAACAGTATCGAATGTAAGTATATCTACAGCAGCTGATACGCAGGCGCCCACTGTACCCACAGGTTTGTCGTCTTCATCGGTAACAGCAACCAGTTTCACGTTGAACTGGACGGCATCAACCGACAATGTAGGAGTTACCGGTTATGATGTATTTAGAAATGGTATCTCATACGGGTCAACGACTGGCGCCACCAGTTTAAGCATAACAGGTTTGACGACAGCAACGACCTATGCAATGACGGTAAGGGCAAAAGACGCGGCCGGTAATTTATCAGCGTTTAGCACGGCATTAAATGTTACTACACTTGATAACCAGGCGCCCACTGTACCCACAGGTTTGTCGTCTTCATCGGTAACAGCAACCAGTTTCACGTTGAACTGGACAGCATCAACAGATAATGTTGGTGTAACGGGATATGATGTATACAGGAATGGAACATTGTATGGTTCTACCACTACTGCCACTTCATTAGCTATTACAGGACTTACCTGTAACACCGCTTATGCAATGACGGTAAAGGCAAAAGATGCAGCCGGTAATGTCAGTGCTTCAAGTTCCACTTTAAATGTAACTACTTCGGCCTGCTCCTGCTCCTTACCAAGCGGCTGGACAGGAGCCGATATAGGGGGAGTAACAGGTCAGTCATCTTGCGAGAGCGGCGGTACTTACACCATTGTTGCAGGCGGCGCTGACATTTGGGGCACCTCAGATCAATTTAGGTATACCTATCAAACATTAAATGGAGATGGTACGATTACGGCGAAAGTAAACAGTATTCAAAATACCGATCCCTGGGCTAAGTCAGGTGTGATGATTCGTGAAAGTTTGGCGGCCAATTCCGCCCATGTGGATTGCCATGTTACTTCGGGTAATGGTATTTCCTTCCAGCTTCGTGCCACAACCGGCGGCACTACCACCAGTACAATTGCCAGCGGTATCAGTGCCCCCTACTGGGTACGGGTACAACGCATCGGTAACAGTTTCACCGCTTACCGTTCTTCAGACGGCACTACGTGGACACAGGTAGGAACGGCTACTACCGTTACGATGGCATCCAGTGTATATATCGGATTGGCGGCTACCAGTCATTTATCAGGCACATTAGGTACATCAACCATATCGAATGTAACCATCACTACAGGTAGTGGCGGAGGAACCAATATGCTGGTTAACCCTGGATTTGAAAGCGGCACTACTGCATGGACCCTGTGGGGTACACCTACAATAGTCACCACCAATCAAAGGTCAGGTGCAAATTGTAACCAGGTGGGCACAAACTGGGATGGAGATTGTCAGGCGATTAATTCAGGATTTTCAGTGGGCAATAGTTTTACCTATCGTGCTTGGTTTAAATATGCTGGGTCCGGCTCGGGTGATGGTAATATTGTATACCAGTGTTTCAATGGGAGTACACAAATTTCGATTGGCTCGACCAACGTTCTCAGCTCAATTGGAACAACGTATACGCAGTATACTGTTAATTTTACAGTCCCTGCTAACACTACGCAGATAAGAGTTTCATTCGGGAATAATAGCAATCAGTTGATGTACGTTGATGATGCGGAATTAATAAATAACTCGGTTTCCGGAAGACCCGGTGCGGGCAGCGGACCTGGCATAATTCCAACCGATAATACAGAAAAAGGATTAAAAGTGCTGGTAAGCCCCAATCCTGTTTCATCGCATACGAGGATTACCATCGCATCAGATGTTGAAGACAATTTTACTGTGTCAATTTATGATCTTAGTGGAAAATTGGTTTACGGCAGGCAGATAAGAACTAAAAATCATGTTATTAATTTGAATGCATTGCCCAGTAAAGGAATGTATCTTCTGAGAGTTACGAATGGTAAAGATTTAGTTGCTGAAAAGAAAATAATACAGCAATAAACCACTCAGGATAATTCTTCAGATGTTATTTTAGAAAGGAAGGTTGAACTATAAAATTTAGTTCAACCTTCCTTTATTTAAAAATATAAATGATGCTTACCTATTGTAAGGAAAAGTTATTGATAGAGAGGAACACTTGAGTGTAAATAATTTAATGAGGATCATCTACGGACGACTTATATTTTTATATCTGTGGCCTGTAAATAAGTAAAATACATTTCTTCTTAATGATGTTTGCTGCTTTATGAATTTCCTGATGTTCCATGCAATATTTCCAGGTTGCTTTCTGATTTGTAAAAGCGGTATTGATTCGAAGTTAAAAATCGCTATTAAGATAATTCGCGGTTCTTTAATATAACCACACTAGTCAACGGTATTAATATACTTACCTACTGGACACTAAGGGAAAGCACTCAATAGCGACATGTAACATAATTCATCGGCATCAGTGAACATGGATTGAATCTTAAGAAGGCTGTAAAAAAATATTATAAATCAACAGAAAAGTATCTTTTTATCCTGCATCACAAACTTAGATTTGGACAAGCGAATTTATAAGTTAACAATAGCTTGGTCATTATGAACATACATTATGGAGGGCATAAACTGAATTTTATCCTATTCGATTATTTGTATAAATAAAATTATTATCTGCAACCCTCTAAATTTTTATTCGGTTAAAATTTTCAAAACAAAAGGAATTCTATTTTACCTAAATCAGTAGTAGAGATGGAGATTTTTATTTCCATGGTGTTTTTTATTGTATCTGATTTTGGTGATAGTCAAATTAGATAACTAAGTAATCCATAAGATTGGAATCAGGTCAGGAACTGGCTGATGTTTGTGTGTTTGTTTCCAGGATGTCTGGATGGTGGCCAGACGTTAAGAAAATGCGCTGAATTGCAATTTCAATTTATGTTAGACTAAAAAAAACAGTACCCCGAAATATTTATTCAATAACAATTTAAATAGTTAGAAAAATGGGATCAAATTTAATTTTTATGAAATGCAAACAATGTATTTATAAAAAGGCAGTAAAATTCCTTTTTATGTTGACAATCCTTTGTGTAGTTTCTCTGCTATCCAATGCGCAGATGGCAACAACATTAAACGGATTCGGTAGTTTTCTTTCAACTCCCGGGTATGCAAATTCCGGAAGTTATACTACCTACAACCTGGGTAGTGGTACCCAAACATGGCTGCCTCATCACCCGGCTCCTAATGCGTATAATTCAGATGGCACTTTCATTACTTCACACAATGGATACACATATCGCACTTCAGATGGCGTAGAAGTAGGAAAATTTGCCGATAATGGCGCGGTGCATCTTAAACAATGGAGTAATACGACCCCCAATGTGATGTATTATTTAACGGGCACCAATTGTACCAAAAACACGTTAAATAATGGTGTTGTTACCTCTACTGAGTTATTCAATTTAGCATCCGCAAACGCTTATTTCGGAGTTACGTTCGATCGTTTTTATGGTAGTTATATTGAAGGTAGCTGTGTAGTAGGTGAAGACAATGCTATTGCGATATTTGGAATAGTTGGAAGCACAGGGCATATGTTGATTTGGAAACTGGGCACCGGCTGGTTGCCCGATCATGTTACCATGCCAGTTCCTTCAGGTGATTTCGATTTATTTTGTGCTGCACCAATCAAAGACCCTGATGATGCAAATAACCTGGGCTATGTTTATGTAAAACCTGTTGCCGGCACAGATCCCAATAATCACCTGGCTTACTGGTCGATCATAAAAATTACCACAACCGGGGCTACCTCAAAAATTAATACTTCACTCCAGGGTTGTCATCATGCATCCATGTGCGTATATCAGGGATCTAACGGCAATTTTTATCCCGGACTTGTTGATATTTATGGGCGGGTTTTTCAGCATGATGGAGGGTCTTTTTCCATCGGCAGTAATTGGCATGGCGCTGCGCACGTTGGATGGATGAGAGGAACTGTTTTTGCATTAGGAGGAAATAATACAAATGGCGCCAATGCATGGATCTTAAGTAAACTCAGCCAGGGTGGTTACCAGGTAGCTGCTAATGGCACTTCTGAAGGAAGCCAATCCTATTTTGGTGCTTATTCAAAAGGAGGAATTGCCAACGTAAATTATAAACATCCTTCCGTTCAACAGGTGCAGATGCGAAAGCAAACTGTATCCGGTGATGTAACACCGCCCAGTGTACCCACAGGTCTTGCCTCATCTGCTATTACCCAAACAACATTTACATTAAGCTGGACAGCTTCAACAGATAATGTAGGCGTAACGGGATATGATGTATACAGGAATGGAACATTATTTGGCTCTACTACTACGGCCACATCATTAAGTATTACCGGACTTTCCTGCAACACCGCGTATGCAATGACGGTAAAGGCAAAAGATGCAGCCGGTAATGTCAGTGCTTTAAGTTCTGCTTTAAATGTAACTACTTCGGCCTGCGCACCCTGCAATTTACCAAGCGGCTGGACAGGTGCGGATATAGGAGGCGTAACAGGTCAATCTTCTTGCGAGAGTAGTGGTACTTATACCATTGTTGCAGGCGGTGCTGATATCTGGTCTACGTCAGATGAATTCCGGTACACGTATAAATCATTAACCGGCGATGGAACCATTACAGCGAAAGTAAACAGTCTTCAAAATACCGATCCCTGGGCTAAATCAGGTGTGATGATTCGTGAAAGTTTAGCGGCCAATTCCGCCCATGTGGATTGCCATGTTACTTCGGGCAATGGTATTTCATTTCAACTGCGTGCCACAACCGGCGGCACTACCACCAGTACAATTGCCAGCGGTATCAGTGCCCCCTACTGGGTAAGGGTGCAACGTACCGGAAATAGTTTCAGTGCCTTCCGTTCTGCAAACGGTACCACCTGGACACAGGTAGGAACGGCAACAACTGTTACGATGGCATCCAGTGTATATATCGGGTTGGCGGCTACCAGTCATTCAACGGGTAACTTAGGCACATCAACCATATCTGATGTAACTATAGTGTCGGGTGGTGATACACAAGCGCCAACTGTACCCACAGGGTTATCAGCTTCATCTGTTACAACAACTAGTTTTACATTAAATTGGACAGCTTCAACAGATAATGTTGGCGTAACAGGATATGATGTATACAGGAATGGAACATTGTATGGTTCTACCACTACTGCCACTTCATTAGCTATTACAGGACTTACCTGCAACACCGCTTATGCAATGACGGTAAAGGCAAAAGATGCAGCCGGTAATGTCAGTGCTTCAAGTTCCACTTTAAATGTAACTACTTCGGCCTGCTCCTGCTCCTTACCAAGCGGCTGGACAGGAGCCGATATAGGGGGAGTAACAGGTCAGTCATCTTGCGAGAGCGGCGGTACTTACACCATTGTTGCAGGCGGCGCTGACATTTGGGGCACCTCAGATCAATTTAGGTATACCTATCAAACATTAAATGGAGATGGTACGATTACGGCGAAAGTAAACAGTATTCAAAATACCGATCCCTGGGCTAAGTCAGGTGTGATGATTCGTGAAAGTTTGGCGGCCAATTCCGCCCATGTGGATTGCCATGTTACTTCGGGTAATGGTATTTCCTTCCAGCTTCGTGCCACAACCGGCGGCACTACCACCAGTACAATTGCCAGCGGTATCAGTGCCCCCTACTGGGTACGGGTACAACGCATCGGTAACAGTTTCACCGCTTACCGTTCTTCAGACGGCACTACGTGGACACAGGTAGGAACGGCTACTACCGTTACGATGGCATCCAGTGTATATATCGGATTGGCGGCTACCAGTCATTTATCAGGCACATTAGGTACATCAACCATATCGAATGTAACCATCACTACAGGTAGTGGCGGAGGAACCAATATGCTGGTTAACCCTGGATTTGAAAGCGGCACTACTGCATGGACCCTGTGGGGTACACCTACAATAGTCACCACCAATCAAAGGTCAGGTGCAAATTGTAACCAGGTGGGCACAAACTGGGATGGAGATTGTCAGGCGATTAATTCAGGATTTTCAGTGGGCAATAGTTTTACCTATCGTGCTTGGTTTAAATATGCTGGGTCCGGCTCGGGTGATGGTAATATTGTATACCAGTGTTTCAATGGGAGTACACAAATTTCGATTGGCTCGACCAACGTTCTCAGCTCAATTGGAACAACGTATACGCAGTATACTGTTAATTTTACAGTCCCTGCTAACACTACGCAGATAAGAGTTTCATTCGGGAATAATAGCAATCAGTTGATGTACGTTGATGATGCGGAATTAATAAATAACTCGGTTTCCGGAAGACCCGGTGCGGGCAGCGGACCTGGCATAATTCCAACCGATAATACAGAAAAAGGATTAAAAGTGCTGGTAAGCCCCAATCCTGTTTCATCGCATACGAGGATTACCATCGCATCAGATGTTGAAGACAATTTTACTGTGTCAATTTATGATCTTAGTGGAAAATTGGTTTACGGCAGGCAGATAAGAACTAAAAATCATGTTATTAATTTGAATGCATTGCCCAGTAAAGGAATGTATCTTCTGAGAGTTACGAATGGTAAAGATTTAGTTGCTGAAAAGAAAATAATACAGCAATAAACCACTCAGGATAATTCTTCAGATGTTATTTTAGAAAGGAAGGTTGAACTATAAAATTTAGTTCAACCTTCCTTTATTTAAAAATATAAATGATGCTTACCTATTGTAAGGAAAAGTTATTGATAGAGAGGAACACTTGAGTGTAATAATTTAATGAGGATGATCTACGGACGACTTATATGTTTATATCGGTGGCCTGCAAATAAGTAAGATACTTTTCTTCTTTGATGATGTTTGCTCTTTTATGAACTTCTTGATGTTCCATGCAATAGAGTAAATCTTTTATCGCGGTATTTTGGAGGTGGTGATAGCGAATGACCTGGGTACGGTTAGCTATTCTTTAAGTGGTTTTAAAATCGGGCAGGGTTCGATTTATAACAAGAATATTTATTTTTATTTGCCGGTTTCCCGGCATCGGTGTTTTTGTAATTCAAAAATTTTATTTCAATAACAAAAATGAAAGTAATGGTAAAAGTGATTTTCGCTTTAATATTAGCCGGTAATCTTCTTTTTTCATTCCATGCTGGATGCCAGATTTATCCTGCAGATGTTCAGCTCACTTATAACGCATTGCCGTCAATACCCAGGCCGGGCTACCTGAGTCCCATCAGGGATATTACATTCAACTCGACAGTAATTCGTATCAGCGATCAGGAAGCATTTAATAAACACAATTCTAATTTAAAGACGTACCATCATTACGCAAAAAACCAACCCTGGAACAGCAACGGGACCTTGATAAAGTTGGAGGGTAGTCCCGCAGCTATTCTTGACGGGAAAACTTTTGTTTATGTAAAAAGCATAGTGCCTCCTTCGGGGCCTTACGTTTGGGCCAACACACAGCCCGATATTATGTATGGTACGGACAAAAATAACACGATCGTTAAAGTGAATGTAAGCGATGGGAAAAAGACAGTTATAAAAAAGTTTAGTGAATATACTTTTGTAAGCTTAGGTGAATACGAAGGAAATTTGTCAAATGATGACAGGTATATGGCTTTGCAATGCAGAAGCGGTTCAGCTATGTTTATTGTTTGCTATGATTTAGTAACTGATAAAGTTGTATCTGCAATGAAGGCGCCTGTGTGGCCTAATAACTGTGCCGTAACGCAAAGTGGCAATTATGTAATAGTGCAGTGGGATGTTGATGGCCCTTCCAATTACCAGGGCGTATGTGCCTACAACAGAAAGGACATGAGTTTTGTCCGAAACCTAACTACCAGCGGTGGCGGGCATTATGATTATGGATACGATATAAAGGGTAACGAAGTGATGGTTGGCTCTGATAAGTTTTCGGGTTCGGGTACAGCACGTATTGGTATGGTGCGTATTGATAACGGTGAAATAGTCTACCTGCTGGCCGCGTCACAAATGTCATGGGCCATGCATATTTCCTGCCGTAATTCAAATCGACCGGGTTGGGCATATATCACCGATTTCGCGGAATCCTACAGTGAACCAACCAAACCGAATTATCAAAAAATCTTTGCTGTTAAACTTGATCCATCAGCAAATGAAAATGCGTTAACGGAAACTTTCGCACATACGCATCATTCAACCAGGGTGAAATATGAATGCGGACCATTTGGCGTGCCAAACAGAGACGGCAGTAAAGTAATGTGGCGTAGTGATTGGGACAATCCGACCGGAGAAATTAATAGTTATGTTGCATACCTGTTAAAGTCTTTAAATGAGTATGAGCCAGGTGAGTCGACAGATCCTCCCCAGCAAGGAAAGTAATATGCTATACGTCTTAAATAAATTTTTGAAGTTGCTAAAAATATCAATTTGACCTGATATTATCATTGTAATAGGCTTCCAGCGTCTCGCTTTTTTTTACTTTATATTTAAATTCAGAGGGAGTGCAGCCTTTTATTTTTTTAAAAAGTCTGTTGAAATTAGACAGGTTTTCAAACCCGGCTTCGTATGAAATCTGCGAAATGCTTTTCGTATCATCGTCAAGCAAACGACAGGCATAACCTACCCTTAACTTTACCAGGTATTCTTTAAAACTCATGTTATAGTTTTTTTTGAAAAGAACCGAAAAAGACGTATTGGACATATTAGCGATATTAAGCAGCTTCTTAATATTTATAGGATCCTGGAAATTTTGTGATATGTATTGAATAACTTTTTTCATTGGATCATAGCCGTCTGCCTGGAATGATTTTAAAAAGTTGGGGCTGGATAAGAGTATATGGTCTTCGCTGTTTGAAAGTATTTGAAAAATTGACAATAAAGAATATAACTGATCACTTGCCGGTTGTGTCAGCATGTTTTTCATAATTTCTGAAATTTTTTCCTTTATTGCTCCCTGAAGTATAAATCCTCTTTCCGAGTCGGTGATTATTTTTTTTAGCTTTTTATTTTCCGGAATATCAAAAAAGTTATCGCCTAAAAAATTATGGAGAAATTGAATCACGATGCCTTCGCCCTGGAAACCGCTTTTATGATAATAGTACTCATCATCACAGAGCCATTCATGAGGTAAATTCGGGCCCATAAATACAAGATCGCCGTTGTCGAACCTGTCAATATGATCTCCTACCATTCTTTTACCGGCTCCTTTAACTATTAATACCAGTTCATAGTCCGGGTGGTAATGCCACCTTACAAATGGATTTAATTCATGATATAATAGAAACGAGTTGGCCTGTTCTTTTAAAAGACGCACTTCTAATGCTTTCATTATGTTTTATTTCTAACATAAATTAATAAAAAAAAACGAAAAAAAATTTCTTTATTATTTAAAAAGGAAGGTAGTATTATCATTTAGTAGAAAAGTATCATGAAGATAAAGTATAGCAGAGTAATTTCGAAATATTGCAGATGCCTTACCTAAGTAATTATCAGTTGTATATATGTTTGAAAATGTTTACCTAAATAGAAATATTGACGAAGTTGACAGCCCGGCTTTAATGGTTTATCCTTCAATTATTCGCAAAAATATTAAGGCTGTCCTAGGTATTGCCGGTGATAATATCTTAAGACCACCAATCAAAACAGCCAAAAGCAAGGAGGTTACTTTGTCGTTAATTGAAGCAGGAATAACCCATTTCAAATGTGCTACGATTGCCGGGATCGAAATGCTATCAATGTCAGGTGGTCAGACGTACAATAGAAATTAATTGGCAAACAGAATTACGTTTATTAATGAAAAAGATGCGCTTGTAATAGCTCATAGTAAGAAACACCTGGCAGTTATAGTAGTTACCAACTAAAGTCATAAAGTTGGCGATGTCTGCAGGAATTTCTTTTCATATATGTCCGACAGTTACTTTGCATAATACCTGGAAGTTGTGGGAAGTGACAATGGATCTGAAAGCTGGAACTTAATTGCCAGGAATATAAAACTGGTTGTTTGAGAAAAAATGGTAATAGAAATTGAAGATTAAATAATACAATTTTTCAGGAGATTTAATCAGGAAAATATGATGAGAAGTTATAGTAAGTCGGCTGAATTAATGGAGAGGGCAAAACAGTCATTGGCGGGGGGTGTATCTTCTGAATTCAGAAAATTTAGTTATCCTCACGCCTTATTTTTTACTCACGCAAAGGGTAGCCTTATTTATGATGCGGATGGTAATGAGTATACAGATTTTACTTTAAGCCAGGGGCCAATGATTGTTGGGCACAGTAATCCATTTGTCATTCAGTTCATCGAGGAGTATAGCCGGAAAGGTCAACTTTTTGCAGGACAACATATACTGGAAGTCGAGCTGGCTGAAAAGTTACAAAGGAACATACCATCGGCTGAATTAGTTAGATTTTGTTTGGATGGATCTGAAGCTGTTCAAACAGCATTTAGGGTTGCAAGAGCTAAAACCAACCGGAATAAATTTTTGCGTTTTGAAGGTCATTATCATGGTTGGTTGGATAATGTTTGCTGGGGCCTGTCCGCACCATCGGCAAATGCAATGGGTACAAGAGACAACCCGGTAGTATTTCCATGGTCTTCTGGATTACCAAAAGGAGTGAACGACGAATTTGTGACCCTGCCCTGGAATGATTTGATTTTAGTTGAGCGCTTCTTAACCGACAATTACCATCAAATCGCCGCCATTATTATGGAACCGGTCATGTGTAATAATGGTTGCATTGAACCGGAACCTGGTTTTCTGGCGGGAATTAGAAAGTTATGTGATCAATACCAGGTGGCTTTAATATTTGATGAAGTTATAACAGGTTTCCGTACTTCTTTGGGGGGGGCTCAACAGTATTACGGTGTTGTGCCGGATTTGTCAATATTCGCCAAAGCTATGGCTAGTGGCTATCCTATTTCGGCGATCGTTGGGAAAAAAGAGTGGATGAACTCCCTGGTAGACGGAAGTGTAATTCATGCCGGCACCATGAATTCCAATAATCCAACCGTTGCAGCGGCACTGGCAACAATTCATTTGCTGGAGGAAGCAAATGTGTATGAAAAAATATTCGGGTTGGGAAACAGATTAATGGAAGGATTAAAAGAGAGTAGTGCAAGGCATAATCAAAACCTGTTTGTCCAGGGGCTGGGGCCTATGTTTCATACCGGATTTACTGACCAGGTCAAAGTAAGAGATTTCAGGGATGTTTTAAAATATGATAAAAAAAAACTGGGCAGGTTTTTGGCGGCTATGCAAAATCGCGGCATCAGGATTATTGGGAGGGGGCTGTGGTATATTTCTACCGCCCATACTGAAGAGGACATTGACAAAGCTATCAATACGGCTGATCGTGTTTTAAAAGATATAGATTAAACTGATCGGCCAGAGGGTCTGCTTAGGTAAAGAGTTTTTTAAAATAATTATTGATCCGATGGGTAATCTCAAAGGACTGTAGATGAAGTGGATTATATAATATTTATACAAGTAAAATGAAAAGAAAGGATAAAGAAATGCAAATAGGGGTTGTAGGGTTAGGACTAATGGGATCTAGTATTATTGCCGCATTATTAGTTGCCGGTAATAAAGTGGTAGCTGTCGGACCTATTCCGGAGGATATGAATGATGCTCCTGCAAGAGTGATACATTACCTGAATGAATGTAACAAACACGGATTACTCACGCAAAAGATTTCTGACATTTTGGATAGGGTTATATTCACCATTGACTACCGGAAGTTGAGCAATTGTGACCTTGTAATGGAATGTGTAACTGAGAGACTTGAAATAAAGAAAGAGGTATATCAAAGGATTGAAAATTGTATTGATTCAACCGCGATTCTTACAACGAATACTTCAGCGATGCCAATAGATTTATTAAAGGATCACGTCAGGCATTCAAACAGGTTTATAGGGTTGCATTGGGCTGAGCCTGCTTTTACAACTAAGTTTTTAGAAATCGTTTGTAGTTCTGAAACTGATATGATCATCGCCGACAAGTTATATAACATGGCTACAAGCTGGGGTAAGGAACCAACTTTAGTGCGAAAGGATATAAGGGGGTTCATTACGAACAGACTAATGTATGCGATGTACAGAGAAGCTTTTTATTTAGTTGAAAATGGTTATGCCTCAATTGAAGATGTGGATCGTACCTGCCGCAACGATGCCGGACATTGGATGACCTTTTGTGGTCTCTTCAGGTATATGGATATTACCGGCTTGCAAGCCTATTATCAGGTTATGAAGGATTTGTTTCCTACATTAAGTAATCAGACAAGTGTTCCGGAATTAATCAAAGGTATCGCAGAGGAAGGCGGCGGCGGCATTGCAAATGGTAAAGGCTTTTATAATTATACAAAGCGGGAGGCGGAAGAGTGGGAGAAAGCTTATGAAGAGTTTGCATTTGATATACGGGAATTGTCCAACAAATATCCCATTAATCTTGTTGAAAAAAGATTAACGGAGGAGGATGCCGACCATACTCCGATAAAAAGTCGGGCAGAAGAAAATCATAAATAGTTAATAATAACTGAATCGTTTTATTTCTTCCCGAAGTGATTTCAATTAGCTATAAGAGATTAAAAGTTTCATTTGTATAATGTGTCTGGTTTTCTGAAATTGAAATAATATATGTTTACGATTGACGGACATTTAGACCTGGCAACGAATGCTATTTATTTAAACCGGGATCTTAGCAAATCGGTCTTTGATATCAGGAATAAAGAAAGGGTATTAGGATGGAATGACACCCAGGACAGAGGCAACGGAACAGTAGCTCTTCCTGAAATGAGAAAAGGTAATATTGGACTTGCTATCGTTACCATTATTTCAAGGTTTTCGGAGTTTGGAATTCCACTGAGTACCCTCAGCTTACCAGGCTGGCATTCCCAGGAGCAAGCTTATGCTTACGGACAAGCGCAATTAGCCTGGTACAAAACAATGGAGGAAAAAGGGGAACTGACACAAATAACGAATTTGCAACAATTGAATGATCATCTTACAATATGGCAAAATGAGGGAGTAACTAATAGCTCAAAACCGGTTGGTTATATTTTAAGTTTGGAAGGTGCGGATTCAATCATTAACAAAAATTATCTCGAGAAATATATTGCAGCCGGTTTAAGAGCGATCGGTCCGGCTCATTTTGGCAATGGCCTTTATGCAGCCGGCACTCATTCTGATGGTAGTGGATTAACGCAGAAAGGCAAGGAGCTATTAGCTGATATGGAAAAAATGGGGTTGGCACTAGATGCAACGCACTTGACTGATAAAGGATTTTTTGAGGCAATGGATATATTTCATGGCATTGTTTGGGCAAGTCATCAAAATTGTCGTTCCGTAGTAAATGGGGAGAGGCAATTTTCTGATCAACAGCTAAAGATCATTGGTGAACGTGATGGTGTCATCGGAGGCGCACTGGATACATGGATGCTTCATAGTGATTTTCAGATGGGATCAGATCACCCCGAAAAGCTTGGAATTAATTTAGAGAAATTGGTTGATCACTTTGATCATATCTGTCAGCTTTTTGGCAACACTCATCATATTGCCTTTGGAACTGACCTGGACGGACTTTTTGGAAAAGAGCAGACCCCTTATGATATGGAGACGATTGCCGATATACAGAAATTCAGAGAAATATTAGCGAAAAGAGGTTATGCTGATGAGGACATAGAAAATATATTTTATAAGAACTGGTTGCGGGTATTAAGAAAGGCTCTGGCTCCGTTTTAGTAATTATTGGTTTTTGAGTTTATTCAGAAGTTTTAAAGTATAGGGAACGCAAACCATTTATTATTTATGAGCAGACGGTATCAGCTTGTATTGACCAAAAATTTAATAAAGAACTGTCAGCCTGTGGATGGGTTTATGAAAATTCGAAATGAATTGAAAAAAGTATTTTAGCATGTCAACTACAAAGTCATATTGGTATCCACTGGCTATTATTGGGGCCCTTTTTTTTGTATTCGGGTTTATTACCTGGATCAATGGAATTCTGATCCCTTACTTTCAGATCTGCCTTGATCTGACTAACCTGCAGGCTTTGTTGGTCGTATTTGCTGCGTATATTTCATATTTTATTATGGCCTTGCCATCCGCATGGATATTAAAGTTTACCGGGTATAAAAAAGGGATGGGATTAGGATTATTTATTATGGCAGCGGGTACTTTGGTGTTTATTCCGGCAGCCTATACCCGGCTGTATCCCGTATTTTTAGTTGGTTTATTTATTACTGGATCGGGGCTTACTCTATTGCAAACCGCAGCTAATCCATACGTAGCCATTATTGGTCCTATTGAAAGTACCGCCCAGCGAATCGGTTTTATGGGTCTTTGTAATAAAATCGCTGGAATAATAAGCATCACTATTTTCGGATCCCTGTTTTTATTTAATGCAGATGATATTGTTAGTAGTTTAAGTACAGCAGGTGTTACTGAAAGGGCAGAAATATTGCGCATTTATTCATTGAAAATTATCAACCCTTATATAGTTATAACCTGCGTGTTGGTTTTACTAGGTATCATGATTTTATTTTCAAGACTACCGGAAGTAAAAGAGGCAGAGCCGGTAACTGACAGAAGGATTGATAATCCTCAGTCAAAAGAAAGTATATTGAATTACCCGTATTTGATACTTGGAGTAATCGCATTGTTTTTTTCAACGGCCTGCGAAGGCATTCCAGTCGATGGGATTGTAATTTATAGCAGATTGATGGGAATTAAAATTGAAGTAGCAAGACATTTTGCTACGTACACTTTATGCGCCATGTTATTGGGGTATCTGTTTACTGTAATATTTGTTCCCAGGTATATTTCCCAGCACAATGCACTACGGTTGAGTGCCGTTTGGGGCCTAAGCCTTACCATAATAGCCGCTGTATTTGGCGGCATTGTAAGTGTTTATTGTATCATACTTATGGGATTTGGTTCTGCTATGCTTTGGGGAACAATATGGGGTTTGTCCCTTCGTAACCTGGGAAAATTTACAAAAAGAGGCGCTGCATTATTGTTGATGTCGGTAATAGGCGGAGCTCTTTTCCCTGTTATTTACGGAAAATTCCTTGACATCAATCCACAAATGGCCATTACCATTCTTATTCCCTGCTATCTGGCAATTCTGCTTTATTCTATGTATGGTTATCGTATAGAAAGATGGAAAAAATATCCGGCAACCGGGATAAACAGTTTAACCTAGATCGTTAGGAACATTAAAGTGACAAATTTATTTTTATAACAATATTGATTCAGGTACTTGAATTTAAAACGAAAAGTAAATAATAAAATATGGAAGAATCGGGTTTTGGTACGCAAACATTATATGCCGGTGCTGCAAAAGTGAATATCACTCCCTCAATGGGAGCTAATGTGGGTGTTGATTTTAAAGCACATATTGCCCGATTTATTCATGATCAACTTTATGCAAAAGTGGTAATGCTGAAAGATGAAAATGTGTGCATGACAATTGTTGTTGTAGATATATGTATTATGTCTACTGAAATGATGGAATCAATTAAAGCGAGAATAAAAAAGGAACTTAAGCTAGAACCTGAATCTGTTTTGTTATCCAGTACTCATACGCATGCAGGCGCTGCTGTTGTAGGATTATTAGGGAGCTCCCCTGATTTGGCTTATATGAAAATATTGCCTGGTTTCATTGTGGAGGCAGTACGGCAGGCAAGGGAGAAGCTGCGTCCGGCTAAAATTTCATCTGGCAGCGTGGATGTTCCGGACCATGTAAGATGCAGAAGATATTTTATGAAGCCTGGATATGTTGTAAAAAATCCAATAACCGGGAACGCAGACGCAGTGAAAACAAATCCTATTGGGGTTGAACATCTAATAAAAGGGCCCGCTGCTTCAACGGATCCCGGATTAAGTTTCCTTGCTGTTAAAGGGCTCGATGAGCAATGGATAGCCGTATTGGGAAATTATTCCCTGCATTATGTTGGCGACTGGCATGTTGATTCTATTACTGCTGATTATTTTGGTGAGTTTTCAAAACAAATTCATACTATGTTGCAGGCTAATGATGATTTTGTAGGAATCATGAGCAATGGTACCAGCGGCGATATAAATATTTGGGATTTTATGAATCCTGACCGCTATCCCAAAGAAGAATTGGCAAAAACCAAACTTATTGGAAAGGATCTTGCAATAAATGTATTCGAACAAATTCAAAAACTTGAGTGGGACAAAAACCCCAAATTGAATATCAGGTATGGCGATGTAGATTGTGTTGTAAGAAAGCCTGATCTGAAAGAATTAGAAGCCTCCAGAGAAATTGTAAGGGCAAACGATTACGACAACCTGACTATTGATGAAGCCGGAATGATAAAAATTTATGCAAGGGAGCAGCTTTTGCTCAACGAATACCCGGATGTTTCTACCAGTAAGCTGCAGGCTTTTAGAATCGGCAATTTGTTAATAGGAGCACTTGGAGGGGAATTTTTTGCGGAAACGGGCCTTTGGCTCAAAGGGAATATCAAAGGATTTAACTATTTCACTATCACATTAGCCAATAGTTATGACGGATATATAGCCCCTGCTCATGAAATCGAAAATGGTGGATATGAAACCTGGCGGGCAAGAAGCAGCTACCTTGAACCAGGAGCCGAAGCAGTAATTAAAAATAAATTGCTTCAGCTATTAAAGGAAGTTTGCGTTGAGGAAAATACATAGGTTTTTGAATACACGTGAATTAAGTACTGTGTCCATTTTCAGATAACGGGTAATTAAAAAAAGTAATCCTGTTAGGAAGTATCAAACAATAATATTTTGTAATGCAACTATCCCGCATTTTTGTTTATCCGATAAAGTCATTGGGAGGTGTAGAACTTGCTTCTGCTGATGTTACGGACAGAGGTTTAAAATATGACAGAAGGTGGATGCTGATAGACAACAATTGTGCGTTTATTACCCAAAGGGAGTATCCACAAATGGCTGTTTTGAAAGCCAGGCTTGGCGAAAATTACATTACGGTTAGTGATGGATATTCAAATAATTCAAACCTGGTTATTCCCTATGAAGGATTTGACAATGGACAAGTAAAAGTTTCTATCTGGAATGCTGTATGTGACGCCCTTCAAACAAGTGAATTTATTGATCAATGGTTTAGTGATATTCTTAAGATAAAATGCAGATTGGTTTATATGCCCGATGAAAGTATGCGGCCTGTTGATACGACGTCAGGGTATGCACCAACAGGAAAGTTTACCTCTTTTGCTGATGCTTATCCTTTTTTAATGCTTGGCCAGGAGTCGGTTAATGATTTGAATACACGGCTGGAAGCGCCTGTTTCCATTACAAGGTTCAGGCCTAATTTGGTTTTTTCGGGTGGACAACCTTATATCGAGGATCATATCGAAGAATTTGAGATCAATGGAGTAAAGTTTTTAGGACTTGAAAATTGTGCACGTTGTTCAATTATAACTATTAACCAGGAAAATGCTGAAATAGATAAGGCACCACTCAAAGCATTGTCTACTTACCGGAAAAATGGGAATAATGTTTTTTTTGGGAGAAATGTAGTCCATTCCGGAACAGGTAAAATTAGTATTGGAGATGAGATTATTTTAGCCAAAGATCATCACTAACTTTTCTTAACCACAAAAAACCAAAACATGAGAAAAATTTCTCTCTTCTTTCTGCTTATGCCTGTATTGGCCATAAGCCAGAATCAAAACGTAGTTATTGCAAGCCGATATTTTCCTAAAATGGACAAGGCACTTGAATTTGAAAAAGCATTAACCTCCCACATTCAGAAATTTCACAGTGGCGACTGGAAATGGCGGGTGTATGAAATTCAAACCGGTCCGGATGCAGGCGGCTTCCAGGTTGTAGAAGGCCCCAAATCCTGGGAAGATTTTGATAATCGTGGCAACCTGGGCGATAATCATTTGAAGGAATGGAATAAAAACGTAGCCATCTACCTTACGGATAAATATTCTTCAGCATATTTAAAATACAGGGAAGATATGAGTACAACACAGTTGGGTAATTTCACAGATAAGATCACCATTACCCATGCTTTTCCAAAGCCTGCAATGAGCAGTCTTGCTGAAGCTGTTATTAAAAAAGCAAGGAAAGCATGGAGTGCTGACAACCAGACTGTAGAAGTTTACCAGGCTGTCGAATCAGGACCCAGTAAATATGTTATAGTATATTGCCTGAAGGATGGTTTGAGAGAATTCCAGGACGGTTACCGCAAATCTTACGTTGAAACATTTGAGACTGCGAATGGTGAAGATTCTTACCAGACTTTTTTGAAAGATATTCACCAATGTACAGACCACTCATGGTCAGAGATGCTTTTTTTGCGTGCCGACCTGAGTGCTAAATAAAGGAAGAGCTTATATGAAGATCCCATAAATTCAAATCTATTAACAAATAAAAGCATGAGGTCGTGGGGTTTCTGGAATTTATTAGGGACAGTTATAAAGCATGGAGAAAATCGCCCAACGCCTCCTTTTCTTTTGCAACATAAAAAACAAGGGGGCTACCCCTACTATTGATACAGCAAATTTTTAACCTGTAACCTTTAGCTATAAAGGATTACATGCTTAAACCCGATTTTAGTTTGACAATAATGATAATTTTATATGAATAATAAGGTCGTATTCATAACAGGTGCTGCTGCCGGTATTGGTTTTGAAATTGCAAAGCAATTTGCATCAGGTGGCGCCATGGTTGTAATGAGCGATTCAAATACTAAGAAGCTTGAAAGTGCAGAATTGACTCTACTCAATCAGCATTTAAAAATATGGACCATTGGGGTCGATGTAACCGATGAAAACGAGATAAAGAATGCATTGAGTGAAACATATAAAAGATATGGCCGTATTGATATTTTGGTTAATAACGCCGGCCTTCAATATGTGTCGCCTATTGAAGAATTCCCGACGGATAAATTTGAGCAGTTACTTAAAGTGATGCTGGTGGCTCCTTTTATGACTACTAAATATGTGTTTCCGATAATGAAAAAACAAAAATTTGGCAGGATAATTAATATGGCTTCTATCAATGGTCTAATAGGTTTTGCAGGTAAAGCCGCTTATAATAGCGCAAAGCATGGAATAATCGGGCTTACAAAAGTAACGGCCCTGGAAGGCGCAGCCTATAACATAACAGCTAATGCCCTCTGTCCCGGCTATGTAGATACAGATCTTGTCCAACATCAGCTTTCTGCATTGGCCAAAAGAAGCAATATTTCAATTGATGAAGTGCTGGACAAGGTTATTTATCCATTGGTTCCTCAAAGACGGTTGCTATCGGTGGATGAGATTGCAAATTATGTTTTGTTCCTGTCAACTGAAAAAGCACTTGGCGTTACCGGGCAGGCAGTGGTTATTGATGGTGGATATACAGTTCAATGACATCGGTGATGCTTCAGCATTTAATGAGTTATGTGGGGTTACTGAAATTTATAAAAGACAGTTACAAAGCTGGAGAAAAACACACAACGCCTCCTTTGCTTTTGCAACATATAAAACAAGGGGAGCTACGCCTACTATGGAAACAAAGAAATTTTTGCTTGTAATTTTTGACCATAAAGGATTACAGCATTTTTTAACCCGATTTTAGTCGGACAACAATGATTTTAAAAATACAAAATGAAAGGTAAAATCTTAGCAACAGCAGCCAGTGTATTTTTTTATTTTCTGTTGTATTGCCAAAGCACCCCGGCAAAAGGTATTCTTGAAGTTGGTGTTGGTGTGGTTGATATTTCAGGAGACAGTGCTGTAATCCTGGATCCACTTCATGTAAAAGCCGTGGTATTGCGGCAGGGGGCAGAACAAATAGCACTCGTTGAGTGTGATGTCCTGGATGTTTCAAGTGAATGGACCTTTCCTGCAAGACAAAGTGCATCGATTAGAACGGGAATTCCTTTCAATAATATATCTGTCTCTGCTACTCATAATCATATGGGCTCGCCACATAAGGATCTTCAAATGGCCGTTATTCAGGCAATATCTGAAGCACAGGAAAATCTGAAACCTGTGAAGTTAAAATCAGCCATTGGTCAGCAGTTTAATGTTTCGTTTAACCGCCGTTATTTTATGAAAGACGGCACTGTGGTTTTTAATCCCATGTTCCTTAACCCAGATATCGTAAGACCTGCTGGTCCAATTGATCCGGAAGTTGGTATTGTTATGTTTTACGATGATGCCACCGGAAAACCAACCACAGCATTAACAAATTTTTCTTTACATCTTGACATAGTTAAAGAATACGGAACGGTCTATCAACAGACCGGTGTTGGATCAAGAAATTCTGTAAGCGCAGACTTTCCATACTGGATCGAGTCTTTTTTCAAGAGAGATTTTGGTAATTCATTTAACTCCATATTTTTTACTGGCTGTTGTGGGAATATTAATCACTGGGATTTCTCCAGGCCCGGCCCCCAAAGCGGGCATAATACAAAGTCCAGGCAGGTTGGAGATTCACTATATAGTACAATAAAAAGGGCTTTACCAATGGCAAAAGAAGAGGATCCTTCACTAGCCTCTCGTTCCCGGGTATTGCAGATACCATTGCAAAGTTTTACACCCGAACAACTTTCATGGGCAAAGGCTTTGCCAGGTTCATCATTGTCAGGAAAAAGTGAAGAACCAAATGAGCGCCAGCAGTTCCTTAATAACGTCAGGAGAAGAAGAATTCTTTGGCTGGAAAATCAGAGAGAAAGGGGTATAGTGTCAGTGCCAATTGATGTTCAGGTATTTCGTCTGAGCAATAATACAGCGATAGTGACATTACCCGGAGAAATGTTTGTGGAACATGGGCTAACGATAAAGAATTTTTCGCCATTTAGCAATACCATTATTATTGAAATGTCAAACAATGGAGTCGCTTATGTGCCCAATAAAAAAGCATTTTCTCAGGGCGGATATGAAGTTGAGAATTCGAAATTAGCATCCGGTGGTGGAGAAATCTTAGCAGAAGCAGCCATACAAATGTTGAAAGAGCTTAAGAATGATATTCAATAAATTTTGGTTAAGCAGCAACATATTTTTCTATACAACATTTAATGCTAATATTCTCAAAGGATACTTGAAACTGTTCATTGGGAGCGAAATCAAATAAAGCGGTAATCGTAGGAGGAATCTCAGGCCCATATTCATTAATGTCAAAATTATTTTGACATACCGAAAATTGCCGCCTATAGAAAGTAGTTTCGGTACAGTATTTTTTATTTTGAGTGCATTTCAATAGGTATTCGCAACCCGCTTTTAAATCGGGATTGTGGCAAACAGATATATCAAAATCTAAAAATGAATGAAAGTACCAAAAATTCGATATATACTATCACTTAGTTAATGAATGCTCCTGTACATTTGAAATAACAATTATCTTTTATATTATTCCTGTGAGAAGCCATTTTTTAGTTTAGGTTTTCATATGGCAATAGTTAGTTGAATAAGCAGTCGATCAAAAAGAAAATGTTAAGCCTGTATTTCTATACGGGCTTAATATTTCTTATTTGTATATCGCTTGGTATTTGTTTTGGTTATTAAAGCTACTTCCAGTTTGAGAATTCCTGGTTTAAATTGTTCTTTAGTTAACCTATGAGAGCTGTTAACAAACGAGAGGCGAAAAAACTAATTCTTTTTTTTTGTTGCAGATTTTTTTAGAAAGTGATAATGTAAACTGCCTGTCCTATTTCCTACTCCTAATAGTTATTTTAGCGAGTTTTTATCGATTAAAAAATAATTGTGTTATTAGTAAAAAACCGTGTGAAAATAAGGTGGCGATTTGGAACGTATTTAAGAAGTGCTTATTAACTTATTTAAAATGAAAATATATAATGAAAAAAGCAGGAGTTAAGCATCCGGAAAGAGCTGCGGATTTTATTACCGGCGCATATACCGATGGAGTTATGGTTAATCAATTTCTTTTTGTTAGTGGGCAGGCAGCTGTAGATTTCAAAAAATCCCAATTTGTTTTAGGTACTATAGAAGAAGAAACGCACCTGACTTTAAAAAATATCAAAGCCATAGTTGAAGCCGCCGGTGGGTCCATGGATAATATTGTTAAATGCACTGTACACCTTTCTGATATTAATGATTTTCTTAAATTTAATGCAGTTTATACTGGCTATTTTTCCGGTGTTAAGCCTGCAAGAACAACAGTTCAGTCTGTACTGGCTGAAGGAATAAAAATTGAAATTGATGCAATAGCAATAATAAATAGTTGACCCGCCCGGGCTTTTTAAGATATTTAGAGACGCTCAAATGATGCTCGTTTATTTTAAATAGTTCGATAACATAACTTTTAAGCATTGAAATTTAAGTCATACCATATTGCCAATTATATAAAAGTGGCAGCGGTACTGGTAATATTTGTATTGACAGGTATCATATTATGCAACTCTTGTAGTAGCCCCGGATCGGAATTTTCAAAGATAATACACCCGGCTGGGAAGGAATTTGCGGGAAGCAGGACTTGTAAAAGTTGTCATAGTGATATTTATGAATCACATGCACGCACGGCTCATGCCCTCAGTTCTGATATAGGTAGTAGCCAGACTATAAAAGGCAATTTTGAACCGGGCAGTAATGATTTTATATTAAACCATCAGTTAAAAGTGATGATGGAAAGGAATGACAGTGGCTTCTTCCAGGTAGGCTATATAGATGGTAAGGAGGCAACCCGGCAATCCATGGATATAGTAATTGGATCTGGTAGAAAAGGTCAGACTTATTTATTCTGGTACGGCAATCAATTATTTCAGCAGCCTGTATCTTTTTATACACCACTAAATACCTGGTGCAATAGCCCAACTTTTCCAGATAACCAACTGGTGTTTAGCCGGGTCATTTTGCCGGGGTGTTTAGAATGCCATAGTACGTATGCTAAATCAGCGCCAGGTAATGGGGGAATACCTGAATATGATAAAAGCCAGATGATTTTGGGTATCAACTGTGAAAGGTGTCACGGGCCTGCTGCAGAGCATGTTGCTTTCCAACAAAACAACCCTAAGGAAAAGCAAGCTAAGTTTATTACAAATATTTCAGGATTAACCCGTCAACAAAAATTAGATAACTGTGCCCTTTGCCATTCGGGTATCAGGCAAAACAGCAAACCCTCTTTTTCTTTTGTTACCGGTGATAAATTGGACGATTATTCGACACCGGATTATAAGGCCGATAGTGCGGCTTCATTGGACGTTCATGGAAATCAGTATGGGTTGTTGACAGCCAGCAAATGTTTTAAGGCTAGTACAATGGATTGTTCATCGTGCCATAATACACATGTAAAAGAGACCGATAATTTCCAACTATTTTCTCAGCGGTGTATGAATTGTCATTCGGAGGCCAAACATAATTTTTGTAAGCAAATGCCTGTTGAAGGATTGGTATTGAAAGATAACTGCATCGATTGCCACATGCCCGCATTACCATCAACACAAATTTTCTTAAACGTTCAGGATAAGGAAAAGTCAACAGCAGATTTGGTCAGAACACATATGATAGGCATCTATAGAGACGAAGCAAAGAAGTACATACAAAAGTAAAAATAGAAATTAAGAAATTATAGTAAGCAGCAAACATCCTTTTAATATCAGTATGCTAAATAAATATTTTGTGATGATTAAAAAACTAATCATAGTCCTTGTTAGTATTTCCTGGATATCATGTTCGGAGACGAGTAAAACCACCCCCACGGGTTCCATGGAAAAAGTGCCGGCTTTAAATAAAAGCCTGGCCGCAAAGCCCCCAATGGGATGGAATTCCTGGGATTGTTTTGGCTGGGAAGCCCATGAAATGGAAGTTAAAGCCGCAGCCGATTATATGCATGACAATCTAAAACAGCTAGGCTACGAATATATAGTGGTGGATATGTTATGGTTTGCAGATTCCAGTTCATCTGATTTTGAGGATTTTGTTCACGAACGAATAGCTGAAAAACCCACTTACCGGTTAGATGAATATGGAAGGCTTTGGCCCGATACAGCAAAATATCCATCTTCTAAAGGTCAAAATGGATTTAAGCCGTTGGCGGATTATATACATAGTTTAGGATTAAAATTTGGCGTTCATCTTTTACGGGGTATTCCCTGGGAAGCTGCAGAAAAAAATCTTTCCATCAAGGGTTCGGAATTTAAAGCGGCTTCTATTGCGCAGCCAACAAAGGGCTGCGATTGGTATGACGGGTTTTATGGTGTTGATATGTCAAAACCCGGAGCGCAGGAATATTATAATTCTGTTTTTAAACTTTTTGCAGAATGGGGTATTGATTTCGTAAAAGCAGATGATATGGTAAATGAGGAAGAAATAGAGGGTATGAGTAAAGCGGCAAGACTATCAGGCAGGGATATAGTATTAAGCGTAGTGCCCGGTAGTGATATACCAGTAAGTTTTCTTAAAGAAAACGTACATATGGCAAGAACAGGTTACGATTTTTGGGATGTTTGGCAAATGCTGAAAGTGGGCTTTCCTGTTGCAGCAAAAGTGGCAAAAGATGCCGGGCCAGGGTATTGGCCTGACCTTGATATGCTGCCCATTGGAAAAATCGGTATAAAAATTTCGTATAAAGGACCCTATGAACGCATCGCTAATTTTAATACTCCCGAATTACACTCGCTGCTTTCACTGTGGTATATATCGAGGGCCCCATTAATGATTGGCGGTTATCTTCCAGAGATGGATTCGATAACTATGAAATTGTTGAAAAATGAAGAAGCATTAGCTGTAAACAGGACAGGCATAAATCCGAGGCAGGTAAAGTTTAAAAATGCAATAATCATCTGGACTGCCGATATTGAAAACTCAGACGATAAATATCTTGCATTTTTCAATCAATGGGAGTCCGTAGAGCCTGTCAATATAAAGGTAAAGTTTGCAGACCTGGGATTAACCGGAAAAAATTACGAGGTTCGGGATTTATGGGCTAAAAAGGAATTGGGCATTTTTGAAACTTCATTCGCCCATGATATAGAAGCCCATGGAGCAGGGTTGTATAGAATAAAAGCGGCTAATAAAAAATGATTGAACTAAAGGGATAATTAATGAGTAAAAAATACCTGGGCAGAAGGCTTTTTGCCATCCATAGCTGGCTGGGTTTAATAGTTGGAATCTGTTATTTCGTCATTTCTGTTGGTGGTGCCAGTATTGTTTTCTATCCAGAGTTACGGCAATTTTTATATGGCCATAAAATAAAAATCGAAAAGCAGCCTGGGCAAAATATATTGTACGATGAGATGTATGCTTTTGCAAGAAAGGATTATCCGGGTTCCAGGTTTATAAGAATAACCACTGAATTACGATATCCTGGTACTGCGTATGCGATTAATACCAGCAGTTCAAAACCAGCTGATTTATTTAGAAATGGCAAGGGAAATATAGATTATTTAAATCCTTACACAGGCGAGATTGTTTTTAGAGCCAGGGCCCGAAGTATGGATGATATTCCCGGATTGCTTGACAGTTTACACGTATCATTTAATCTTGGAACCGGCGGTACTTTCATCGTGACGCTACTTTCCATAGCTCTTATAATAAGCATTATAACCGGGTTAATATTTTACAGAAAGGGTATAGTAAAGGTTCTTCTATTCAGAGTTAAAATAAAATTTAAGAACTGGCGTACCGCATCATCTGACCTGCACCGGGTAATAGGAACTTGGGCCTTTATCTTCAATTTATGCATTTTTAGCTCCGGGCTTTATATGCAGTATGTTTATTTAACGCCAACCTGGTGGAAAAAAAACTGGCCGCCCCAAAATAAAGCGGTTATTATACCCGACACAATTCCCAATATCTCAGCAATCGTAGCTTTGGCGGAAAAAGAATTACCGATAAATGTAAATTCGGTTACAATTGCCCAGGATGGTTCGAAAACAATTACTGTTGGCGGAACCACAGATGATAAATTATTTATGAATGTCAATAATTTTGGTATTGTCAGTTTCGACTTTGACGGAAAATTTATAAAAAAATATCATAAGAAGTGGGCGGAGATGAATGGGTCTGAAAAATTCGGCATCATCAATTTCAATTTGCTGCATACTGGATGGGCATGGGGCACTTTTGGAAAAATTATTTGGACGTTGCTTGGTTTTGCACCTGCATTTTTATCTATTACAGGTTTTTTTCTTTGGTGGCGGAAAAAAAGCAAACCTCGTCCGGGTTCAAAAAGGGAATATAAGAGACGTGGATCTATTCAAAGTATCGGCGTAAAATAAACTTGCCAATTTCATTGCCGGTTTTTTGCCCCTCAGTTATTGCATCCATAAAGTGAATTCCTCCATACATTCTGGATATTGCCGCTTCTGAAGCAGCTTCTGTGAATGAGGAATACGTTCGGTCGGGTAAACCAAATTCTTTTTCTACAGTATCGGTGTACTCATATTTATCACCGAAAAAATAGCTTAGAATTACGGCTGAAGTGCTGGATATAACAGAATGGCCACTGGGGTACTCTGGGAATGGAGGGGTTTGTAAAAAGGGTTGCCAGCTACTATCCATATACTGACGTATTACAGTCTCGGGACGTACGCGGTTGCTGCGGTATTTTTCGTCCCAGCACGTATTAAAAGCATCCATAAGCGCTGTGGATAATACAGTATAAACAAGTAAAGTGGAATCGAAAGAAAAGTTTGATTTTTTACAGGCTATCCCGGCAATTCCCATCCAATGAGCACCAGGTGATATTTTTTTTATGCCAAATTGCAAATGCCCCTTATCCAATACAGCAAATGGATTGCAGTCCCAAAAAGCTGCAATGTCCCTGGTTGCCTGGTTTGATGATTTGCTTTCATCATAAACCTCCTTCATTAAGTGGTAAAATTCGGAGCTTTTCATTCCACTAAATGTTACTGGTGGTACAACTCTAAATTGGGATGGTGAATCGAGGTGGAAGGTTCTTACCTTATTAAAATAAGGCTCTATGGGGTTGAGGTATAAAGGAGGAGTGGGAAACCAATTTCCTTCTCCTTTGGTAGGTGAATACCTGTCGTATCCACTAATTAGCCTGTATCCATCCTCTTTTGCATAAGCAAGAATTTCTTGCGATATGGCCCGGCCATATTTAACAGAACTATCCAGGGTATTTACTGCAGCCCCGCTTTTTTTAAGCCAGTTGTATAGATCTGATTCTAATGATTCAATATTTTTTCCTGAAGGCTGCATGTCTTTAATTACATTCAACATTGCGTATAGTGCAGCAACCCGGTAAGAATAATTTGTTACACCTTGTTTTTTAATTTCAGGATAATCATTTAGTACACCCTTCATGCTTTTAAATGAACTATTGTTTTGCGCAATTACTTCATACCCGGCCAGGCAGGCATAAGAAAAAAAACGGCTTGCCAACGGGGGATTAGAAATGTCATGAGTCATTATTTTCGTCATCTCCTTTATTATAAGGCCTGCCTGTTGCTCTGTTACAAGTGTATCAGGGTTTATTGGCGAAACATTCCTGCAGGAGCAAATGAAGATTAAGGAAGAAATTAGTAACACAAAATTTTTGTGAGTCATCACTGTTTCGTTTTATAGGTTACCAAAGAATCATTGTTTCTGCCGAATAGAATAGTACTACCGGGCAGGGTTGTAATAAATCGGATATCTCCTTCAATATTCAATCCCGACTGTTTCTGAGGCATATATTTATAATCTCCCTTTCCGTTTCCAATAAACAGCATACCCTGGCTGGCCTGGTTTCTTCCCAACTTTACCCTCGCATGGCTTATGTTTCCGCCAATTATAAGGTCCTTAATGCCATCCTTATTGCAGTCAATTAATTGCATCCCAAAAACCGGTGAATATTGCGCTTCTATAGGTAATGGCAACATTTTGTATTTTTTATTTTCTGTACTGATAAGGCAAATGCTTTCAAGGGTGTTCACTGTCAGGTGGCCTGCATCTTCCAGTTCCTGCGGTGTGAAAATGTCAGCAAGCTTTGAGTCAGCATAACTTTTATAATCCGGGAACCTTGTTCGCATCATACTCATTTGGTCCAGTAACTCATCCCTTGAAATAAAGGGATAACTTTTCCCCTGGATGTAAAAGCAGAATATTGGATCCATAGCGCCGTTGGCATCAAAATCTTTGTAATATAAATCCATAGGCTCTTTTTCAGAAGCCCTGAATTGGGTATTTATTCCGAAATTACCAATAACCAGGTCCGGTTTACCATCTGAATTTATATCATCAACTATTAATTTGTTCCACCATCCCGAATAATTCATTGGTAAATAGTCGGTCGTTGCATCTACCAACGTGCCGTTTACATTTAGCCAAATCTTAACGGGCAGCCAATCGCCAATGGTAATAAGATCGGGGCTTTGATCATTGTTGATATCGACAAATACAGCATCCGTGATCATGCCATGCTGAAAAGTTGCGGGTAATATTTTTGACGTTGCATCTGAAAAATTTCCATTTCCATCATTCAACAAAAAGTAACTTTTGGATGACTCAGGGTACCGGCCCGGAATATAGCCGCCTCCAATAAACAAATCAATGGCACCGTCGCCGTTTATATCCGCCACTGCTGCACTCCCAGCCGGGCCACTCATCATCGATAACGACTTTTCTGATCGTTCAAAAGCCCCTTTCCCATTATTCTTATACAGGCGGCTGCTTAAATAATTGTCAGTTGCTTTAAAATTATCATAACCCCCACTACCAACAAACAGATCCTGGTCGCCATCATTGTCTGCATCAAAAAAGATGGAGGTTACATCCTCATAGAGGGAATCATTGCCTATGGAGGGTTGAGGTACGAGTTTGTATTGTTGAGTTTTGGTTTGAATATAAGTTACACCAGCCTGTCCGGTTGCTCCGCCAATAAATAGATCTTCCAGTTTATCTCCGTTTATATCGGCTTTTGAAATACAAGGTCCGCGGTAAGACAGCGAATTAATGAGCAATGGTTGACGTTTAAAATCTATTACGGGGTTTTCAATATGGCGAAATGGCACGATTGGCGAAATCTTGTTTAGTATTGCAGGCTCAACTGTCTGTAGGGTAGCAACGACCCGAACGGCATTTTTTTCATATAGCTTTATTTCTTTATTGGCAGGTATATCATAAAGTCTTTCTTCTTTGCCGGATGGCCAGGTGATGTGGATCGAATCAATTTTTTTTACTGTATCTATTCCGAATAACATAGTTGGCGATACGCTTGATTGAAATCCTTTGTTTACTAATTGTTGCTGCACCTGTTGTCCCTGCTGTGTATATACAGTAACAGAGGAGCCAATGCCTGAAGTGTTTTTATTTTCTCCAAACAGTTTTAGTCGCACAAAATTATTCCTGGTAATAGATGTTGCATTGTTTTTATATATCAAACAACCGGCATTGATATTATTTACCACTAAATCAAGATCACCATCGTTATCCAGGTCGCCATACGCAGCGCCGTTACTGTTCGCCTTGTTATCAAGCCCCCAGTTACTGCTAACATTTTCAAATTGTTTCCCTGTTCTGTTTTTAAAAGCATAATTCTTTACATTGGAAGCTGGCATTGATTTCACCAAATCCAATAATGTTTTTTTTGTTATCTGGCCACTTAGATCCCTTAGTTTTTCTCCCATATACTTAAGAAAATCAAGGTTGGTATAGTCACGGACATAGCCATTGGTAATAAATAAATCTTTATATCCATCCATATCTAAATCTGCGAATAAGGGGGCCCAACTCCAGTCTGTATTTGAAATTCCTGATAGTTGGCCTATTTCATTGAACGTACCATTACCGTTACTGAGATGAAGCATATTCCGCATATACTGGGCATGCAGGCCTGCTTTTTCCCGCAGATCAAACAGTTCGTAATTATCAGCGGCGAATAATATTTTTTGACGGTAGTTATCTTCAGGTAGCATGTCGAGCGTAAAGATATCCGCCCATCCATCGTTATTAATATCCGCCACGTCATTGCCCATTGAAAAATGAGAAGTATAGGATAGCATTGAGCCGATACTATCGCTAAATGTTCCGTTTTTATTATTAATGTACAAGTAATCGGGTGAAAGGTAATCGTTTGATATATATAAATCCATCCATCCATCTTTGTTTATGTCGGCGATGGATATCCCAAGATTATAATTTAGTCTTGTCTGGTTGATTCCGGATAAAACAGTTGCATCTTTAAAAAATCCATTTTCATTTTTATAAAGTATTACGCCGGTTTGCGGATCATTCAATCGCAATAATCCCTTTAAAGAGAATTCATCCAGATTAGTAAAACGCACAGGGCAGTTATTCATTAGTATCATATCCAGGTCGCCATCTTTGTCATAATCAAGAAAAGCGCTATGCATGCTATAAGCTGAATCAGCCAGGCCCACAAATTTAGCTTCTTCCTCAAACAGCGGCATCCCTTCCTTATTATTTCCTTTATTAATGAAGAGTTCATTGGCCCTTAATGTACCCGGGAGATCACCGGAATGGCAAACATAAATATCCAGTCGGCCATCTCCGTTTATATCGGTCACACTTACTCCTGTTTTCCAACCACCATAGCCCTGTACACCCGATATTTTTGTGCAATCTTCAAATTTAAAATTTCCTTTGTTTATGTACAGTTTATTGGGAACTACGTTCCCTATAAAATATATGTCATCTAATCCGTCATTATTGAAATCGGCGATTGCTACACCGCCTCCGCTGTAGCTATTTTCATATTGCAATGGATTGATCTCTTCTGTTTCAATGATCTCATTGTTAAACATGATATTGGTATAAGAAGGATCCATTTCAGAAAAAAGCGATTCGGAAACCTGGGCCGGTTTATGACATGAAAGAAGAAGAAATAGGCAAATGGTGGTAGCAGCGGAATAGTAAATTAGATTTATCCGTATCATGATAGCTTTATTAATTAATATACAACAGGTAATGGTATTGGAAAATGCCATGAATTTTTGAAAATTAATAAACATTTAATTTATTCTATTTGGTAGTTTTCTTTTGACACTAAAATGTTTATATCTAATACTTTTCTACTTTAAATTACACATTAGTTGTTTTTTTCTGACAGACAGCAAAATCCACAAATTTTTCTTCACCATTTGTTGCATTTACCATCTTTCAATTAGTCGCCAATAATTATAGAGCTAATTAGTGGCACTGATGCTGATCGGAAACAGGAACAGCCTGTGAAATTCTAACAGAAAATAAGTGTTAATCCGTACGATAATATCGCAATACAAATGAAAAGTATCATTTTTTAATTTAAATCACTGATAACTTTGGATCAATAAGCATGGGCAATACTAATAGTATTTGAGTATTAAATGCTTGTAAAGGCATTCTCACTTTACTGCTGAATATTCTTTGTATAGCATGGGTGGAACCTTTTTAATTTTATGAACCAAAAATTTATAACTGCCATGAAAAAATTAAAAGCTTGTAAAAGATTACTATTACAAGATTACTCTGTTGCTCGGAGCATGTTTTTTGCTATTTTGGTATTTTTTTGCGGAAGCCTGAAAAGTTTTTCGCAAACCACTATCAGGGGTAGCATTAGATCAAGTTCCGGGGAACCTTTATCAGGTGTTTCGGTTGTCGTGCCCGGTACATCAACCGGCACAGTCTCCAGTTCTACCGGTTCTTACCAAATTTCCAGTAATTCAGGAATTAAGAGTTTAGAGTTTTCAATCGTTGGTATGAAAACTTACATTGAATCTGTAAGAGGACGTACGGAAATTGACGTTGTTTTGGATAGTGCTGGCAAAGAATTGGATGAGGTACTGGTAATTGGCTATGGAACACAGAAAAGGTCTGTAGTTACCAGTGCTGTAGTCAAAGTAAAAGCTGAAGATTTTGTAAAGGGTAATGTAAGGGATGCTGGTCAATTGCTGCAAGGTAAGGTAGCGGGATTGACGATTGCAACTCCATCCGGTAATCCAACTTCTTCTTCCCAAATTGTATTGCGGGGTACAGCAACTTTAAATTCCAGCACGCAGCCACTTATTCTTGTTGACGGTATTCCAGGAGATCTGAATACAGTTGCTCCTGATGATATCGAAAGCATTGATGTATTAAAGGATGGTTCGGCCGCTGCCATCTATGGCACGAGAGGTACAAATGGAGTTATTCTCATAACAACCAGGCAAGCAAATGGTGTAATTGAGCCCAGTTTTACCTATAATGCTTATGTAAGTACACAAGAGTTTTTGAATCTGCCAAAGATGCTGAATGCTCAGAGGTACCGGGAGTTAAAAGCGCAGGGTGTACAATTCGCTGACTTAGGAGCTTCAACAGACTGGATGAAAGAAATTTCAAGGCAAACTCCTATAAGTCACAATCATAATTTCAGCTTCAGGGGTGGCAATGCAAAAACTAATTACCTGGCGTCGTTTGGCTATAGGGATTTACAGGGGGTTATACAAAAATCTGATTTCAGAATTATTAATAGTCGTATTGATGTTAATCATAGCATGTTTGATGGAAAGTTAAAACTGAATTTTAATCTTATCAACAACGATAATCAAACCGGAATTGATATTAATTCACAAGGCAACCAATTTGGGATATTTGGACAAGCCATGTATAGAAACCCCACCGCTCCAATAAAGAATCCCGATGGAACATGGAATGAGGAAACCTCTATTTCCTATTATGAGAACCCATTGGGTTTACTTAACGAAACCTATGGCGGGTTTCAGGGACAGAATTCCAGGGTTAGTGCGAATGCAGAATGGAAACCGATTAATGATCTCAGGTTGAAAGCATTGGTATCCCGAAATAAAGCCAATGGGCTAAGCGGTCAGGCGATGACAAAGCGGCACATTACTACGGTGCGGGATGGATTAAACGGAATCGCAAATAAATTCTCAAGTCAAAGTACCGATAAATTACTGGAGCTAAGTGCAGATTACAGTAAGAAAATAAATGATCATAGTTTTTCAGTTCTGGGTGGGTATAGCTACCAGGATAATATTTGGGAAACTTCCAGTTTCAGGAACTGGGATTTTCCTGCAGGTAATTTCTCCTATCTTGATAATATCGGCGTAGGTAACAGAGCCGGGATTGGAGGACCTTTCCTGATGAATAGTCAAAAGTTTGAAACAAACCTGATCAGTTTTTTCGGAAGGCTTACTTATAATTATAAGGAGAAATATTTGTTGATGGCCAGCCTTCGCCATGAGGCCTCCTCAAAGTTTGTAGGAACAAAGGACCCCTGGGGTACATTTCCAGCTGTTTCAGCAGGATGGAGAATTACTGAAGAGGAATTTATGGGCAACCAAAAAGTTTTTGACAATTTAAAATTAAGGGTAGGTTATGGTGTTACAGGAACTGCACCCGACAATTCATTCCTGGGTCTGAGTTTATTAGGGTATAGCGGATCCTTTTTAATTGACGGGCGATGGGTGCCAAGTCTCAGACCTATTAGTAATCCTAATCCTTACCTCCGGTGGGAAGAGAAAAAGGAAACGAATGTAGGTCTTGATTTCTCAATGTTTAAAAGTAGAGTTACAGGTAGTATTGATTATTATAAGCGTACTACAGACGGCCTGCTTTACGATTATTCAGTGCCTACGCCGCCAAATCTGTTCGGTATTACTAAAGCGAATGTGGGTATTATGGAGAACAAAGGGTTGGAAGTGTTGGTAAATGTTAATGCCATTAAAGGTGCAAAGTTCTCCTGGACTTCTACTGTCACTTTTTCTAACAATCAGAATAAATTGGTTTCTCTTTCAAATGATTTGTATAAAACTACTAATGATTTTTTTGATGCCGGACATACAGGATCTCCCATACAAACAACAACACATCGTGTGCAGGTTGGAAAAAATATAGGTGATTTTTATGGCTATAAAGTTATCGGAGTTAGTAATGACGGCAAATGGATATATGAAGATAAGGATGGTAAACCTTCGCCAGTGAGAACACAGGCAGATAAAAAAGTTATCGGCAATGGGTTGCCCAAATATTATGCAGGCTGGAATAACAATTTCAGATATGGAAAGTTGGATTTGGATATTACTATGCGTGGGGCATTTGACTACCAGGTATTAAACTTTCAGAGAATGTATTCCGAGAACCCGGGGTTTACCAGTTATAACTTATTAACCTCGGCCTTTGATAAGGTTTTTGGAACTGCCGTATTGAATAAGACCGTTCCGGTTGAGTACAACAGTTACTATGTGGAAGACGCTGATTTTTGGAAAATTGATAATATTACGCTGGGATATAATTTTGGGGTGAAGAATATTAAACATATCAGTATGGCCAGGTTATATGTAGCAACCCTAAATACAATTACGTTTACCGGCTACAAAGGGATGGATCCGGAAGTAAACAGGCTTGGATTGACACCCGGAAATGATGAAAGAACCAAATATCCTTCCACAAGGGTTTATTCAGTGGGTATGAATATCACTTTTAATTAAAAATAATAAAGGTTATGAAAAAATATTTTAATAAAATAATCATTTTTGGGATTATTTGTATAACTACTCTCTTTATTAATTCGTGTACCAAGCTTAAGGATACGAGCTACTCAAGTATTGTTGCATCTCAATTTGTACCTTCTTCTGCTGATATTGGTTCTTTAATTGGATCTGCTTATGGATCCTGGAGAGATGTGCTTTGGGCAGGCGGCAGAGGTTTATGGACCGCCCAGGAAGAGACCGCGGATGCATTAGTGCGGGCAAGAAAACCCTATGGTTTCTTTGATGGCGGGATACACCAACGGCTTCATTTTCATGATTGGACCAATGAAGATGGCTGTTTCGGTAATGTTTGGGGATCTGCTTATGCCGGAGTCACTAATTGCAACAGAATTTTATTCCAAATTGAATCGGGTGACATTCCTATTGCTGCGGCAGACAAAGCCGCGGTAATAGGGGAGATAAAAGTATTGCGGGCTTCTTTCTATTATGTATTATGCGATGTTTTTGGAAATGTACCCATTGTAACAAAATTTGATGTGGTTCCAGGTTTTCTTCCCACACAAAGTACCAGGAAAGAAGTGTACAACTTTATTGTTGCAGAGATTGTTGCTTCCATACCTGCATTAAGTGATGATCGTAGCATTAAAACTTATGGAAGATTTAATAATAAGTGGTCTGCTAATGCTTTGCTCGCTAAGGTTTATTTGAATGCTGCGGTTTATACAGGAGCTCCATATGTTGCTGGTCAACCAGCAGTATTAGGAACGCCTGAGTGGGAAAAATGTTTGCAAGCTTGTGACGCCATTATAAATTCTGGTAAGGGGTTTGCACTTGAGCCTATTCAGAAAAATGTATTTAAAGAACAGAACCAAAATTCAAAAGAGCATGTTTGGGCTGTTCCTTTTGATCAGGCATTTGGTTTATGGTGCCCGTTGATGATTATTACACTCCCAGGACAGGCTCAAACAACATTTAATACAACTTCTACCGGTTGGGGAGGTCTTGTGTCCATTCCCCAGTTTATTAGCACCTACAACCCACAGGATAAAAGGCTTACCGATGGTTGGCTGCAAGGACAGGTAAATTCATCTGCAGGGGTGCCTCAAACCGTAAATACAGGGGCCTTGAAGGGACAGCTCATGAATATTGTTAATGAGTTACCCGGTATAGATTCAAGTGAAGAAATCCATAGTTTCAGGCTTTTGAAATATGAGGTACCTGCTGGCAGCGATCCTTCAAATATGAATCACGATGCTCCTGTAATTCGTTACGCCGATATTTTGATGATGAAAGCGGAATGTTTGTTAAGGTTGGGAAGGCCAGGAGCTGGTGCTTTGGTAACAGAAGTGCGAAGCAGAAATTTCACTGCGAATCCTGCACTGGCAACCGTAACTGATGCTCAACTGGCGCAAACCAGCAGTTATGATTACGGGTTAAGAGATTTCAGGGCTGGCACAACCCATGAAACAGCAAATATTCCCTTTGGGCGTATGTTGGATGAACTAGGTTGGGAATTTGTCGGAGAAGGCCATAGAAGGCCAGATATGATTCGGTTTGGCGTGTTTAACACAAGATCATTTCTTTCTCGCCTGGGAAAGGTGAATGGAGCCGAGGATTATAGAAATATTGCTCCAATTCCAAGAGCTGTTTTGAACAGCAATACGAATCTTAAACAGAACGCCGGTTATTAAATCAACCTTGTTTTTTATATAAAATGTTTGTCCTATTAGGACAAACATTTTATTAATATCTTTTGGCTACATGAATGTAAATACCAAAATTATTTTCTCACTGGTTCTTTTTTTTCCGTTAATCTTTTATGGGCAAGCGTCTATCAGGGTTGCTTCAACTTACGAGGACTCGGTGCGTGTCGTTGTACTTTGGAATCATGTGGAAGGCTTGTGTGAGGGTAAGTATGTGCCATTGGTTTTTCCGTTAGCCGGTGTAGATACAAGAGATTTTGTTTTGAAGGCGATAGATACAACAAGGATTGTACAGGTTAAAGTATTCCAATCAGCTTCGTTTATAACTGGCTTAAGATATCCTGTAGGTAAAGAGTTATCGGTTGCAACTTTAGAACAGGTTCAGCAAGCATTTGGCAAAGGAAAATACCCGCATGTAATTGTTCATATTAATGCGGGTCATACACCCTTTAATGGCTCTGGTATGCAACCAATATTAAGCTGGGCGGTAGATAATGGCATCGGCGTGGTTGAAATTGGCGACGATGGCGCTACGCTTGCTCAAACAATTTTCGGAATCAAGGAAATCGATAATTACCCGGCACCTATGGAAGATGCAATTTGGTTAGATAAGCCGGGAGATTCTTTAAAAATTTGTATTCATCCCGAAAGAGATTGGATAGCGAAAGCGAAGGAATTTCCTTATCTCAACGGGCTTGTTTCTAATGCATATAGCCTTAATTCAAATGACCCAAATTTGTATTTTAAACCATTTGAAAATGGCGGGCGTTGCCAGGCCGATGCGGATTATTATAAGATTCCGGCTGGCAGTGGGAATAGTGTAACTTTTTTGGGGTACGAACAGGGATATAATGCAACAATTGACTCAACCGATAAAATACCAGATAAAATCATTGGATACGAAGATGAATTAAATGTAATTGTTCTTTTGCAGGATACCATTTATAAAAAGAGGACTAAATTAATTCGTCGCGGGGTAATACTTTCTCTTCAACCCCAATTTCTGAAAAATGAGGTGGTGGCGCAACAATTAATTTATGATGCAATTATCTTTTCATCATTAATGCATAAATCTTACTTAATAGCAAATAATAAAAAAGCTACTCGTTTGGACAATATATCAAAGAAAGAAACCTCACTCAATTAAATTAGTTGGAGATAAATAATTAAAGTGGATAATGATAAAAGTGGGTTATGAAAATAGCAACCAATTGAAATTAAAAGAAGTAACATTTTTTTTAACTATTTGGGGTGTAGGTAAGTATTCGCTTTTATGCAGAGGAGAATATACTATGGAAGAAGGGGGGAAGAATTGCTTGCAAAATTTTCAATTTATTTTAATAGGTGTATTAAGTATAGCTACGGATGTTTTTTTCCAATGTAAAAACCTGGTTTCACAATATGAAAAGCGTCTTACAAATATCAATGGAAATTATTGAGTGATATAGCTGTTCAAAAGGTTGATATTTCATTTTCCATTTCTGGCGATAAGGAAAGGCCTGTTCAGGATGTTATTCGCAGGAATATTAAGAAAAAAGATTTACTCGGGCCGGCAAAATATTTTTAAAAATGTGCTGGGATTAATTAAAAGCAATGTTGAGTATGGAATTAGTGAGTAGCTGGCAATGAATGCATATCTTATTTGAATATGATTTTACCTTAAGCATGTTAAATAATGTCAGTTACTCTTAAAGATTAAAGACTTTATAATTAAATGATATGAACAGGCGTGAATTGATTAAACAATCGGCAATAATTTCTGTGTTCGGAAGTATTAGGATACCTGAATCTTTTTTTGATTTCATAAAAACCCGCATCAAGATCGGCGCCTGTGATTGGTCTCTTGGCAAAAGCAGCGACCTGGCAGCATTTGAGGTGGCTAAACAGATAGGTCTGGAAGGAATTCAGATAAATATGGGATCAAAGGCGAATAACCTTCACCTAAGAAACAAGGATTTGCAGCAAAAATACAGGGAGGCTACAGCAAATACAGGCATCAAAATTTCAAGTCTTGCGATTGGAGAATTAAATAATATTCCCTACAAATCCGATCCCGAGACAGAACAGTGGGTGTGGGATAGTATTGATGTGGCCAGGGCACTAAATGCCAGAGTGATTTTGCTTGCGTTCTTTGGAAAAAATGATCTTCGCAAGGATGATACAGGGAAAAAAGAAGTAATCAAAAGATTAAAAATGGTTGCCCCTAAAGCGGAGAAAATGGATGTGGTTCTTGGTATTGAATCTTATCTCAGTGCTGAAGAACACATGGACATTATTCAAGCAGTTGGGTCAAGGAATATAAAAGTATATTATGATTTCCGTAATTCCGCTGATGCCGGATATGATGTAATTAAGGAAATAAATTGGTTAGGTAAGGAGATCATTTGTGAGCTGCACATGAAAGAAAATGGCCAGTTGTTAGGTAAGGGAACTTTGGATTGGAAAAAAATCGGGGAAACATTACTGGAAATGGAGTATTATGGAAATGGCTGGATGCAGATTGAATGGGCTTCTCCCAAAGACGCCAATATAGTCGAGAGCTACAAACATAACCAGTTGTTTTTAAAGGAGACTTTTCACTATATGCATTAATGTAGAACCTGGGTTTTAGAAATCCTTTTATAATTTATTATCAGTTATTTCAATGAATAAGTACGTAATTATTTTTATCGTTTTAGTTCTTTCAATTGTGTCCTGTTATGAACACCCAGATAATGTACAGGATAATAAGCCATTATTATTTTTACCCGATGACCTGGAAGCAACTCTTTGGGCGGAATCCCCCCTGTTTTATAATCCTACAAATATGGATATAGATGCACGTGGCCGGGTATGGATAACAGAGGCTGTCAATTATAGAAATTTTACTAATGATTCATCCAGCCATTTTCACCATCCGGGAGGCGACAGGGTGATTATTCTTGAAGATACAAATGGCGATGGGAAGGCAGATATATCGAAGATTTTTGTAGAGGATAAGGACCTGGTATCGCCCCTGGGTATTGCTGTTATAGGAAATAAAGTTTATGTATCCTGCTCCCCGAATTTAATTGTTTATACTGATGTTGATAATGATGATAAAGCCGATAAAAAAGAAATATTGCTTTCAGGCTTTGGAGGTAAGGATCATGATCATGGGTTGCATGCATTGATCGGAGGTCCTGATGGAAATTTATTTTTTAATGTTGGAAATGCAGGCCCGCATATTGTGACTGATAAGGATGGCTGGACACTTCGTGCGGGCAGTCTTTATACTGGGGGATCGCCATATGCTCTCGCCAATCAGGGTAATATGAAAAGTGATGACGGGAAAATATGGGTGGGAGGACTTGCTATGCGAATCGATGGCCAGGGAAGGCAATTGAAAGTGTTGGGCCATAATTTTAGAAATGCGTATGAGATGACAATTGACTCAAGGGGTGATATGTGGCAAAATGATAATGATGACCAGGTATTAACATGCCGCACTTCCTGGTTGATGGAAGGCGGGAATGCTGGTTACTTTAGTAGAGATGGCACACGATTCTGGCAAGCTGATCAACGGCCCGGGCAGGATATTTTTACTGCACACTGGCATCAGGATGATCCCGGCGTTATGCCGGCGGGGGATAATTCCGGATCAGGTGCTCCAACAGGTATTGTTATAAACGAAGGAGATGCGCTGGGAGATAAATACCGTGGAATGTTATTGAGCGCTGAAGCGGGAAGAAATGTAATTTTCGGTTATCATCCAAAAAGGCAATTATCCGGATTTAGTTTAGGTACAAGATTGAATTTAATTACCTCCTTAAATAAAGATAATGCTGGTTATGTCTGGAACGATTCTGTCAGCAACAAACAAAAGGAAAAGTGGTTTCGACCAAGTGACGTTGCCATCGGAACTGATGGCGCAATATATATTGCTGATTGGTACGATCCGGTTGTAGGGGGACACCAGATGAATGACTCCGTGGGATACGGTAGAATTTACCGGATTGCACGAAAAGATAGAAAAGGGGAGACGCCAATAATTGATTTTTCTACTGTGAAGGGACAAATAGAAGCATTGATGAGTCCGGCTATCAATGTCCGTTATTTAGCATTCGAAAAATTAAAGGCGCAGGGTGAATCCATTTGTAACGAAGTTGAAAAACTTATCGGGGCTACAAATCCTTATCACCAGGCCAGGGCAGTATGGTTGCTTTCACAATTGGGCGGTAAAGGAAAAGCGAAAGTTGAAAACCTGCTTAATCATCAGGATGAAAATATTCGGGCAACCGCATTTAAAGCGCTGAGACAGGTTTCAACCGAAATCCTGCCGTATGCTGATAAATTGGCGGATGATACTTCAGCATACATTCGAAGAGAAGTAGCTATTGCATTACAAGCTGTTCCCTACAAAGATGCAAAGCCTGTATTTATTAAGCTTATTAATAAATTTGATGGCGAGGATCGTTGGTTTCTTGAAGCGCTGGGTAATTCACTAACTGGTCATGAAGGAGATATTTACGGGGAGATTAGCAGGATTTTTAAACCGGAAACTACGGACCCGGCTGAATGGGATAAAAGGTTCGCTGCACTGGCATGGCGGCTGCATCCGCCTTCTTCTGTAAATGACTTAAAAAAATGGGCATCAGCTCCGGATGTTTCAGAACAGAACCGGGGAAGGGCTATAACTGCGTTAGCATTTATTAATACTACATCGGCAGCACAGGCAATGCTGGATTTGAAAATGCATCCAATAAAAGAGGTGTCAGACCAGGCTACATACTGGTTATCATTCAGGCATGGCAATGATTGGTTCAGTTTATTAAATTGGGAGAAAGTGCCTATAAATCCGGCGTATGAGAATAGGCTAGTTGAAATGAATATTTTTAAGAGTAGAATATTGAATGAAAGTTTGCCTTTTGCTGAAAGAAAAAATAGTGCAAAAAATATGGCCAGTGATTCTTTAGGCGGGCAACTTTTATTGTCTATGGCCTCAGAAAGTAAATTGCCGAAAGATTTATTTCCCATTATTGCAAAGAATATATTTAGTAACCCAAGTGCTGCAGTACAAGTTCAGGCCTCTTTGTATTTTAAAAAATCAGGCATCGGCGAAACATTTTCCGTTAAGGATATAGAAAAATTGACTTATAATATTTCGGCAGGGCAAAAGTTATTTACTACCGTCTGCGCTACCTGTCATCGCATTAATAAAGAGGGGAAAGACATTGGACCTGAACTCACCACCATAGGAAAAAAATTTGATCGTAATGGGTTGCTGGATGCAATTGTTAATCCTGGTGCAGGTATTGTATTTGGCTACGAGGCCTGGACTATAACCACAAAAAAAGGAAATTCTTTTTTTGGCTTTATTATTTCAGACGGGGCAGACGCGGTTGTAATAAAGGACATGGCCGGAAGAAAACAAATTGTTCCTGCATCTGAAATCACTTCCCGTGTAAAGCAAAGCAAAAGCCTGATGCCGGAACCTTCCGCTATGGGTTTGAGTAAACAAGATGTTTCGGATATCGTGGGTTATCTCGGGTCATTAAATCGATCGGATCATTAAACGAATAATATATCCTGGTAAAATGGAAAGAAGTGTTTGGCCCTTAAATGATCAATGCTGATTTATGGACAGGGCTGAGAATATACATAGTAAAAATTGCATAGGATAAGAAATCAAAATGTTGAAATATGAAAGTGACTAGTTTTCCTAAAATCGTTGGTTTACTGGTGCTCATTGTATCGCTGAATGTATCAGGCCAGGCTGTACAGGATAATACGCGGAGTGTAAAATTATTGCCTGGTGAAAGTTGGTGGGGAGGTGTTATTAACAAGGGTAGTAAAATGCCATTGGGAAAAGAGAATTTCTCTTTTGACTTTTATGGAGACGTTGATGCAAACCAGGTATCGCCATTGTTGATATCAACCAAGGGGAGACATGTTTGGGGAGAATTTCCTTATAAGTTTTCGTTCCGTAACGATAGTTTGATCATCGAAAGCCGTGTAAATGACTTTGTTATTGAACAAAGCGGGAATAGCCTGAAAGATGCTTACAAAACTGCTTCTAAGAAATATTTTCCTTCATCAGGGTTATGGCCCGACAGCTTATTGGTTACTGCGCCGCAATATAATTTGTGGATTGAGTTAATGTACAAACCCACTCAAAAGGACGTACTCGATTATGCACATAAAGTTTTAAAGAATGGATTGCCACCAGGTGTATTAATGATAGATGATAACTGGACTTCTTACTATGGTCAATTTGATTTTGATAAAGAAAAATTTCCCGACCCAAAGGGAATGATGAGACAGTTGCACGACATGGGTTTTAAGGTGATGCTTTGGATATGCCCCTTTATTAGTTCGGATAGTGAACCGTATCGCCAGTTGAGAGATTCTAAGCTTTTGTATCTTGACAATGAAGGGAAAAAGAGTGCATCATACAAGGATGTTTCAAAGCCAATGATTATGAAATGGTGGAACGGGTATAGCGCTTGTCTTGACCTTACAAATCCTGCAGCGGGTGAGTGGTTAAATAAAAAACTGGCATTCCTGCAGGAAGAATATAGCGTAGATGGATTTAAGTTTGACGCAGGGGATGCATTTTATTATGATAACCTGAATTTGGTTTCTTATCAAAATATGAATCCAAATGAGCATACTACCCTATGGGCAAAGGTGGGCTTAAATTTTCCTTTAAATGAATACAGGTCGATGTGGAAGATGGGCGGTCAGCCATTAGTACAGCGTTTGTTTGATAAAGCACATAGTTGGGAAGATTTAAATACGTTGATTCCTAATACCATTACGCAACAATTGGTGGGTTATACGTTTACCTGTCCGGATATGATAGGTGGCGGTTCATTTAGTAGTTTTTTGGGAGGTGCAACTATTGATCAAAAGCTCATTGTGCGTTCCGCTCAATGCAGTGGCTTGATGCCGATGATGCAATTTTCGGTAGCCCCCTGGAGGATATTGGATTCTGTTTATTTAAAGGCAGTATTAAAAGTAGTAGAAACAAGACAAAAGTATTTGCCGGTAATAATGGAGGTCTTACGCAGTTCAGCCAAAACTGGCGAACCAGCATTGCGTCCTTTGGAATATGATTATCCCAACCAGGGCTTTGAGCAGGTAAAGGATCAGTTTTTGATTGGGGAAAAATTATTAATAGCACCCGTTGTATCAACAAATGATAGTAGGACTGTAGTATTTCCAAAAGGTAAATGGAAGTATAATGGCAAAACCATTACAGGGCCGGCTTCAAGGGTTTACAAGGTGGAACTGGATGAACTATTAATTTTTGAGAAACAATAAAGGAGGCTGTAAAAGATATTTTATTTATTAGCAGTTTGCCAACCCTATTATAGACAGAAAGGAAAGGGCAATTAAATAATATACAATGAAAATGAGAATTAAAACAAAAGTTATGTTCACAAAATCGGTTTTTTATAAGCAGGCTTATTTGTTATTTATTTTCTGTTTGATATTCGGTAACAGGCAGGTGTGTGCACAGGAAACGTCAAGTGAAGCAGACATTAAGGTAGTCCGAAAAGTTGCCGGCCGGATTTTAGATAGTACAACTTATGATTTTATTACAAAAGATAAAGGGAAAATTATTAAGGCTATTAAGAGTGACGAAACTACCAGCGCTGATAATATCCTGATAAGGAGTCCATACAATAGATGGTCCTACTGGAATGGTGTTTTGAATATTGCAATGTTGCGCATTGCTCCAACATTAAGTGATGACACCTATAAGTCATTTGCGGTAAAGAATTATGATTTCGTATTTGATAATGTGGTTTTTTTTAAAAAACGATATACCGGTAAGCGAAGATGGGATTATCCGTTTGCTACATTATTTACTACAAAAGAGTTGGATGATTGTGGGGCAATAGGAGCTGGGTTAATTGAAGTTAATAGTATTAGCCCGCGAAAGGATTTTCAAATATATATTGACAGCGCAGCTTCATTTATATTGAATAAGCAGGTAAGATTAGCGGATAGTACTCTTGTGCGGGAATGGCCACGTAAAATGACTTTATGGGCCGATGATTTGTATATGAGTGTCGTTTTTCTTGCACGGATGGGGAATGCCACAGGGAAAAATATATATTTTGACGATGCCATTAAGCAGGTGAATAATTTCAACGGGTATTTATTTAATACCCGGAATAATTTATTTTATCATGGATGGTATTCCGATGAAAATATGAATGGAGTTGCTCATTGGGGAAGGTGTAATGGTTGGGTAATGATGGCCATGGTTGAATTATTGAATTATCTGCCCCATTCTTATCCCGGAAGGGACAATATCATTCAGATTTTAAAACAACATATTCTTGGAATTTCAAGATACCAGGATGTTTCAGGAATGTGGCATCAATTAATTGATAAAAATGATTCGTATTTAGAAACTTCCTCTACCGCAATGTTTACTTATTGCATTGCAAGAGCAGTTAATATGGGTTGGATAAAAAAGTCGTATATGTCAATTGCTTTGGAAGGCTGGAAGGGTGTTAACACCAATATTACTTCCGATGGACAGGTAACGAATATATGCATGGGAACCGGCATTGAAGAAGATCTTATTTATTATTATAAAAGACCGGCACCCATTAATGACATTCATGGCCTGGGCGCTGTATTGTTGGCGGGTGATGAAATAATAAGGTACAAACGGAACAATGGGAAATAATAGGGTTTTAAATAAAATTTGAATTTTATTAACCATCAATATATGCTACCAGTTGAATCAATAAGTAAAGTGATAGCGCTTTGTGCTTTTGTTTTTTTGAGCCCTGTTTTTCAAAATAGGAGTTGTGCTTTTGATTTCAAAGTATTAAAAAATAAGCAGTCTTTTCAATTCGACAATTCAGTTGTGGGGGTTTATGGAATTGCTAATGCAGATACTACAGCCCCTATAGTGATAGACACATCACACTATAGTAGAGTTTTTGGAGAATTCAGGAGTTACCGGGTTTATCTACCGTCAGAATATTACCATCAGCCAGGTAAGCGATACCCGGTTATTTATTTTTTTCATGGTTGGTCTCAACGCTATTTTGGTGCTGTAGGAAGTGAATATGCCAGCTTTGATTCTGGCGATGACAATGGTGGAGATAATATAGAAAATTTTATAAAACGAAATGAAGTTATAGTTGTAAAGATGGACGGATATGACAGGAGCCCAAATGAAAAATATTATATCAGGCCTTATAGCATAGGTCCCGTGGAAAAGTCGTACAGGCAATTTCCGGTGTATTTTCCGGAGCTTGTTAACCATGTTGATGAGATTTATCATACCATAGCCGATAGAAAACATCGTGCAGTATCGGGGCTTTCTATGGGTGGGTTTATGTCATTTTGGATCGCTGGAAAATATCCTCACATGATTTCAGCTGTAGGTAATTTTTGTGGTTCAACGGAGTTTGAAGTGGGTCCCAGAGATTTCACCGTTGAGTATAAGCATAGTGATATGTATAAAAATTACACTGGCGTAAATGTTCGTTTACATTACGGTGATAAAGACTTTATTCGAAGTTATCATGAGGATGTGAATAGAGTTTGGATGGGCGTAATGGATAACTATTCTTATAAGGTGTACGATGCAGCACATTCCACTTGTGGGATGGGCGATATGTTCAATTTTATTTTACATTCTTTTAAAAACCCACCAGTAGTTCCGGGAAAGTGGGACCATATTGATGTATATCCTGATTTTACAGTTTGGGATTATACAGTTACATCTGACCGGAACATTCCCGGTTTTACCGTTTTGGAAGATGTTGATAAAAACGGATTTTCAGTAGCGGTAAGAGAATATTTACCAGATGGTGGATTAATGAAAAATGTAAAGCTGAATGTGCTAACACCGGGTATTTATAAAAAGAATGAATATTACACTATTAATGATATAGATCTGGGTAATGGAAAACAAGAGCAGCAAAAAATTAAAAGCGACCAGGAAGGTAGATTGAAAATTACTTTAAACGGCAGTAAACATCAGGTTGCCATCGATTGTGAGAATTCTAATCCAAATTTAGTTTTCGAATCCTGTAATATTTCTAACGCAGATTGGATAACTTCAAACAGAAAAATGAGTATTTCGATTTCCGTGCTAAATAAGGGATTTAGTGCTGCAAAAAATGTGAAGGCCACACTTACTTCTCCAGGTAACAATGTTTTTTTTCTTAATAATAAATCCAACTTCAATGTAATTAAAAATAACAGTAAGGTAGTTGGCAGTCAGGCGTTCGAATTTATTATTAAGAATGATAGTTTAGATCTTCTTGCATTTAATTTAGCAATGATTGATGATAATGGCAATTCATGGGCTAATAATTTTGAAATGCCTGTAAAAAGAGAAACTGAAACTAAACCTGTTTTTTTGATTGCAGATGGCCGGATGGTAACTGTGGCCAGGTCGGGCACCGAGTTAGAAGATATTTATTTGGGGGCGGGAAATGGAGACGGCATAGCGAATCCCGGTGAATCAATTGCAATACTTATTTTGGATAAGAATGTATACCGGAGAACGAATTTGTTTTCAAGCGATAAATATGTGAACACTTCTGCAGGGAATGCAAGGAAATCTGATAATTGGAGTGCCTTTGATTATACCGGGGCTTCCAATAAATATTCCATCCCGGTTATTTCTTCAGATATCCCCGTAAACCATACTATAGCTTTTTTTGGGGAGTATTGGTTGCCAGGTAAAAAGCCTGTTCATATAGTTAAAGGAGTCAGGATTGAAATAAAAGTAAGTGGCAAGGACAGTACACCGCCCCTAATTTTATGGAGTGGCTCAACTGCTGATAATACATTCAGGGTAAAATTGATTGATGGGGCTAAAATAAAATCAGCTAAAGCCACTTTTACACCCATCATAGATAAAGTCAAAGAATTTTTGCCTCCTGGAATTATTGCCCAGCTTAAGCAATTTACCATTGAATTAAATGATAATGGTATAAATGGAGATGAGTATGAAGCGGACAATGTTTTTAGTGCTAAGATTAGAAAGAATAAATTTTGTTTGTATAAGGTAGAGGTTGAATCAGAGGACCTTTATGGAAACCGAAGCATAGAAAAACTCAAAGACGATGTACCATTATTTTGAGAAGATATTTTCTAAGGATAAATTCTTACATGGATAGCAACAAACCAGGGAAGTATTTAGTCAAGGAGGTGTGAATTTTAATAAAAGTTTGAAATGTTCAGAAAATCCATTGTAACTATTTTATTAATGGTTATAACAATTCGGCATATACGCACAAAAGAAGGCGCAGGCAGCTGTTTCCAATGCTGTGCAAGAGTTGTTGAAGGCTATGATAGATGGAGATAAAGAAAAATTGGAGAAAATCATTTCAAATAAATTAAGCTATGGCCATTCGAATGGCCTAACGGATGATAAGAGAGAATTTATTGAAAAAATTGTTAGCGGCAGGTCGGATTTTACTACAATTGATATTTCAGAACAAACAATCACAATAAGTGGAAAAGTAGCTGTAGTGAGACATATGTTAAAAGCGGAAACTAATGATAACGGCAAGCGGGGTGATGTTCAATTAAAAGTATTATTGATTTGGCAAAAAAAAAGGGAGGCTGGAAATTGCTGACCCGGCAAGCTCTAAAAATGTTATAGCGGTGTTTTTTATTATGGACAAACGAATAAATGAATTACCAGAAAAGATTTAAAAAAAATAATTAAAATATGAAAACATATTCAGTTTTGATAGCATTCATAACTTTAATGTCGTGTTCTGCTCTCTCCATTTACGCCCAATCAGGGCTAAAAACAATTAAGGTAAAAAATATTCTGCTTGACAGATACTTTAATTCTGAAAAAAGAAGAGATACCGGTGGAAATATGGATTACTGGCACTATACCTGGGAAGAAAAGTCATATTCGGGGTTTTATACACTGGGTCAAATATTTCGTAAAAAAGGAGCAGATCTGGCCTCCCTGGATATAGCACCCACTTCGGCCAATCTCCTGCAAGCTTCCGTTTATATCATTGTTGATCCTGACCATTTAAAGGATAATCCGACGCCAGCATATATTACTAAAGATGATGTAAAGGCAATAAGTGAGTGGGTTAAAGCCGGAGGTGTTTTATTATTAATGGCAAACGACAGTGCTAACTCCGACCTGGTTCATTTTAACAAGCTTGCTAATACATTTGGAATAACTTTTACCAATAAAAGCAGGAATATGGTAAAGAATGATGAATATGATACTGGTGTTGTTATTCCGGATGGCAGGCAGGTTTTCAGGCAGCCTTATAAAATGTTCCTGAAAGAGATCAGCGTTTTAAATGTAAAATCTCCGGCGAAAGCGGTGGTAACAAAAGAGGGTGATATTATTATGGCTACTGCAAGGTATGGCAAAGGAACTGTGTTTGCTGTTGGCGATCCATGGCTATATAATGAATACATGGAAGGAGGAAAGTTGCCAGCAGAGTTTGAAAATCAACTTGCAGCAGATGATTTGGTAAGTTGGTTATTGTCACGGACGAAATAAGATATGTCGTTTATGTTGCAGTTAGCAATTAAAAATGAATGATAGTATTCTAAAATGTACTTATTGTTATTAATTGATATGGATAGTAAGTTATTTTTTTCATCTGATGAATGCTTTACTCTTTTTAAAAAAAACAAGTGGAAGAAAGATCAAATAAAATGGGTGGTCAGCAAAGTCAAGTATTCTGTTCTTTTTGTAATAACACCTGAGGCTATTTCAATTTTCAGTCAATGAAAGAATCAGTATCAGCCACCTTCAAAACATTCTATACAAACTAATAATTATTCATGAACAGTTTAAACTCATTTAGCCTTTCAGGTAAAACAGCAGTAATAACAGGATGCGATACAGGGCTGGGCCAGGCCATGGCCACTGCACTTGCTGAAGCTGGTGCAGATATTGTTGGCGCCTCTATTGTTGATGATTGTTCTGCAACAAAAGCAGTTATTGAGAGTATTGGCAGAAAATTTACTTATTATAAAGTTGATATTTCGGACCGGGATCAGTTGTATGCTTTCATTAATGAAGTGAAAACTGAACATAGCAAGATGGATATACTTATAAACAATGCCGGCATTATTATGCGTAAACCAGCCGCGGAACATTCCGATGAGTATTGGGACACGGTAATGGCTGTTAATATTGACGCACAATTTATTTTGAGCCGTGAGTTTGGCCATCACATGCTGGAAAACGGGGGTGGCAAAATTATTTTCACTTGTTCTTTACTTAGCTTTCAGGGAGGCATAAATGTGCCAGGTTATACAGCCAGTAAATCAGCCGTAGCCGGTTTGGTTCGGGCTTTAGGTAACGAATGGGGTAGTAAAGGAATTTGTGTCAATGGTATTGCGCCCGGGTATGTTGCCACTAACAATACACTTGCCTTGAGGGAAGATCCGGAAAGAAATAAAGCCATTTTGGATCGTATACCTGCAGGTCGTTGGGGCGTACCAGAAGATTTTAAAGGACCTGTTGTGTTTTTAGCTTCTTCCGCTTCTGATTATGTGAATGGAACAGTTTTATTTGTAGATGGCGGATGGATGGCAAGATAAAGGATCCTGGTCGGCAACCGGTTTGGGAAGCTTATGACTTACGATTTTTATCTGAAAAGGTCTTTATAGGATATGATTATCGGGATGGTAACAGCATCCGTACTTTTATTTGGCGATTGTCTAGGGTCACCCAACAAAGAAACCAGCGCATTCACTTGGTGTGACGTCAATGCTATATTAATGTATATTCCACAAGAGCACGAATAGTACAAAATGAATGATAGTTATATTTTTTCATGTTAGAAAAATATTGATTTAAATGAAACTAAATTATTCACAGAATATTCAATACTCTCCGCTAATTGGCGGAGATGGAGCTACCCGGTTTGCCATCAGCCCCGGCGAAGCAAAACAATTTACTACCGGCCAGCTGAGGGAGAATTTCCTGGTATCGGCTTTATTTATAAATGACCAGGTACAACTGGTGTATACACATTATGATCGGGTGATCATTGGTGGAGTAAAGCCGGTATTTAAATCCATAAGCCTGCCCAATCACCCGGAGTTGAAAGCGGATTATTTTTTAGAAAGAAGAGAATTGGGTATTATCAATGTAGGCGGACCGGGAACCATCACTGCCGACGGAGTAATTTTCCGGTTGAATAAATTGGATTGTGTATATATAGGCAAAGGAACAAAAGGAGTTGTTTTTACCAGTGATAAAACAGATGAACCGGCGATCTATTATTTATTATCAGCTCCGGCGCATACCATATACCCTAATACAAAATACACGAAAGAACAAGCAGCTCCGGTGTTGTTAGGTGCTGCCGAATCTTCGAATAAAAGAACGGTGTATAAATACATTCACCTCGATGGAGTAAAAAGTTGCCAGTTGGTAATGGGCTTAACCGTTTTGGATACTGGCAGTGTATGGAACTCCGTGCCGCCGCATACTCATACCCGAAGGATGGAAGTGTATTTTTATTTTGATGTCGCCGAAGAGCAACGGATTTTTCATTTTATGGGTGAACCGCAGCAAACAAGACATATTGTTATGGCTAACCAGCAAGCGGTGATCTCTCCACCCTGGAGTACACATTTTGGTTGTGGTACTGGCAGCTATGGTTTTATCTGGGGAATGGCCGGGGAAAATTTAATGTATACTGATATGGACCCTGCACCGGTTTCTGAATTAAGATAAACCAATTTCGTTTACCAAATAGTAAGAAATTTTTTTCAATGCCGGCAGTAAATTTCTGTAATTATGAATCTGCTAAAGTCTCACGCACCTGGAGAGGTTTGGTGGCCGTTTATTGTTTTGGTGAAATTTTACTTTGAGTGAGTCCGTCATAGAACGGTAGATGGATACATGATGGCGGTATATGTTGGTTGAACAGAATTCAATGTGACGAATGCGTTTGCTTAATGGGATCAACCAGTAAAATATGGTATAGTAATACCTGACAATTATTTCAGCAGGGAAATAATGGAAGAGTTGTAGTCAAAAAAAAATAGATGTTTCGGCAATATATCTTTCGGGCAAAAAGATCCGTGCATATTGTTAGCCTCAGGATGCGGAACTGAAATACGCAGGAGTAATTTAGAATAGAGTTCATTCATCTTTTGCGGAATTGCAACACGGAAGGATCAATTAGGATAGAGAGTTGGGGGATTGCAGTTGGTTTCATGTTGACATAAGCTGGATTGAAATAATTAAAAGAGTAAAGTCAGTATAACAGAATTTTAATTGTCAAAAGTCTCGTAAACTTTCTGCTTACAGCGGATCGGAGGAAAAATTAAAATGAAACAAGCCATAGGAAAATATCGCTGGACGATTTGTACCCTTTTATTTTTTGCCACTACAGTGAATTATTTAGACAGGCAGGTACTGAGTTTATTACAACCCTACCTGGCAGAAAGATTTAGTTGGACGAACACCGACTATGCGAATATCACCGCTGTGTTTCAATTTGGATATGCCCTCTCTATGTTATTCGCCGGAAGAATTATTGACAAGCTGGGTACAAAAAAAGGATATGCCTGGGCTATTATCATTTGGTCGGTGGCTGCAATTATTCATGCCGCTGCTATTCCGATCGGCGAAACGATGTCGGTCATTTTGGGTTGGTTTGGCATTGCAGGTTTTTCAATTTCGGTTATGGGTTTTATGTTTTCAAGAGCACTACTTGCATTTGGGGAAGCCGGCAATTTTCCTGCAGCCATTAAGGCAACAGCAGAATATTTTCCCAAGAAAGAAAGATCTTTTGCAACGGGTATTTTTAATTCCGGTACCAATGTAGGGGCAATACTTGCACCACTGACCGTTCCATGGATAAGAATAAACTGGGGTTGGGAAGCGGCTTTCATCATTATGGGAATAATTGGCTTTTTCTGGCTGATCTTTTGGATCTTTTTTTATGAAAAGCCAGAACAACAAAAGCGACTTTCTGCTGATGAGTTAGCTTACATCATGTCGGGTGAAGAAGAAATCGAGACAGAGACCGACAAACAAGAAAAAAAAACTTCCTGGATAAAATTATTAGAGTACAAACAAACCTGGGCTTTTGCCTTTGGAAAATTTATGACTGATGGGGTATGGTGGTTTTTCCTTTTTTGGCTACCTGCATACTTAAATGCACAATATGGTATAGTGGACAAAGCCGTGATTTTACCACTGGCTGTATTATATACGATAGCAATGGCAGGCAGTATCGTTGGCGGTTGGTTTCCGATGTATTTTATAAAAAAGGGACATAAAGCTTACGATGGCAGGATGAAAGCTATGTTAGCGATTGCATTTTTCCCGCTGGTTATTTTACTGGCACAACCGCTGGGGTATATCAGTTATTGGGTACCCATATTGTTGATTGGTGTTGGAGCATCAGCTCACCAGGCATGGAGTGCAAATATTTTCACTACGGTTTCAGATATGTTTCCCAAAAAAGCGGTGGGTTCTGTTGTAGGCATTGGCGGTATGGCTGGTGGATTGGGTGGTGTGTTATTGTCAAAACTCGGAGGGGCTTTGTTTGATCATTACAAAGCCCTCGGCCAGATAGAAAAGGGATATACTATCATGTTTGCCATTTGTGCTGTAGCTTATTTAGTAGCGTGGACAGTAATGAAATCTCTTGTGCCAAAATATAAGTCGATTACCAATTTATAATGACACTTTAAGTTTACTATAAATACAATGCTTCAAACATTACTGAATCACTAGTTCCAATGGTGTCTGCTATTGCTTTACAATTTTCTTTATATTGAAGTATCAGATGATTTCAACAAAAACAGACCATACAATCTTAAAATAATGGCAGAAACGTAAAGTTTGTCAATAAGTATATGAATTTAGTCTATAAGTATAAGTTTCTTCTGTGCAGATTCCATTACTTTAATTAGCAGGGCGATATTTAGTTACCCCTAATCCTTTTAGTTGATTTAAACTATTACCTCCATGTTGCTGACAGGTGAGAATAAACTGGAAAAAGAGCAGGTGATAACCTCAGAAATATATTTGGTGTTGAAGAGACTTTGGTTGTGCGTTCTCAATGTCTGGGCAATAATATAGGAATGCATATCGATTTTAACGAAAGGTTTGTAATACTAGCAACTATTGCAGTACCTGAAAAAAGGGTTATCCTCCGAGGGAATTGCCAAAGAGATAGGCATTGGTTTAAAGACGGTGGAAGCGCACCGCTATAATATTCTTAAGAAACTCCGGTTGAAAAACATTGCTTCCGTTATTAATTTTTTTAATGTGAATGGGATGTAACTTTTCGTAGAATCATTAGTAGAAAATAATAACTGTAACTTAAAACGTGGATTCTACAAGTTAGGTAAACGAGTTATTTTATTTTTTAAAGCTTGCTAAAAATTATGGTCTCCTGATAAAAATTAGGTCTTTGCCGTGAGCAGAGTTATAAGATGAAAGTAGAATAGAAAGTGTTGCGGGGGAATTTTTCATACATTGATTTTAGAAAACCATGTGTGGCTATTCCTGTTGAATTTTCAAAAGTTGAAGCGGCAGGCGGATTTTTTTGATTATAATACCTATAGGTCCTGATTGTTTTATGGCTCATTTCATCAAAACTGAAGGAAACAAGTGGTGGCTACGCCCTATGAAAACAGAATGGGATTGCCTCCTTTTAAATTGAAAGAAGCAGAAACAAAAAAAGAAACTCTGTGTTTTTTTATTAGAAAATTAAGTTTACATGTTGATTTTATTATTAGACCTCTGATTAAATAACAGAAGGCAGCTATATCAAATTCTGATAATATTTTATAATTAACTTTTAAGAAAACATTCAATTGGATTTTATGGATACAAGAAGAGATTTTATAAAGAAAGCTTCCTTGCTATCAGGTGGTGCGGGTTTGTTGAATTCATTGCCTATATCTATTCAGCAAGCACTGGCTATCGACCCGGCTTTTGGCAGCACTTATCTCGATGCCGAACATATTGTTATCCTGATGCAGGAGAACCGTTCGTTTGATCATTGCTTTGGAACTTTGCAGGGCGTGCGGGGTTTCAATGATCCGAGAGCTATTTCACAACCGGATAAGAATTTAGTATGGTTACAAAAAAATGCTGCTGATGAAACCTACCTTCCTTTCAGGTTAGATATGAAAGAGTCAAATGCTACCTGGCTGGGTCCTCTTCCTCATCAATGGGACAACCAGATAGCTGCACGGAATGATGGTAAATTTGATAAATGGCTTGATGTGAAGCGTTCGTGGTATAAGGGGTTGGAAAATGCTCCTTTGACATTAGGATTTTACAATCGCGAGGACCTTCCTTTTTACTATTCCTTCGCAGATGCTTTTACAATTTGCGATCAAAACTTTTCTTCATCACTAACGGGTACAACAGCCAACAGGCTTTATTTTTGGACAGGAACAATCAGGGCTGAACAAAATCTGTCTGCACAGGCAAATGTTACAAATCCCGATGTTGACCACAACCAAGAAGCAAGCTGGACCACTTTCCCTGAACGATTGGAGGATAATGGGATCTCGTGGAAAGTATATCAAAATGAGTTAAACATTGAATCCGGATTTGATGAAGATGAAGTGTTCTGGCTGGGAAATTGCTCCAACAATATTTTTGAATATTTCTCTCAATATCATGTTCGCTTTTCGCCCTCTTATCGAAAGTACCTGGATAAGATGGAAAAACTTTTACCGGCTCAAATAAAAGATTTGGAAAAAAGACTTCAATCACTTAATAAGGAATCTGATGAAGGGAAACAGGTAAAAGAACAATTGACAAGCAAATTATCATTGCTAAAAAAAGTTGCAGAAAAAGATAAATGGTCTGATGATAATTTTGATATGTTATCTCAAAGAGAAAAAAGCATTCATGAAAAAGCATTTGTCACCAATAGCAGGGATCCCCACTACCGTGAACTTACTACGCACCGGTATAAAGATGGGAATGAAGAAAGGGAAATGAAGGTTCCAAAAGGCGATATATTGCATCAATTCAGGGAAGATGTAGATAAAGGGAAGTTGCCAACGGTATCATGGCTAATTGCTCCGGTTAATTATTCTGAGCACCCCGGAGTTCCGTGGTACGGTGCTTGGTATGTATCGGAAGTAATGGATATTTTGACTAAGAATCCTGAGTCATGGAAAAAAACCATATTTATATTTTGTTATGATGAGAACGACGGATGTTTTGATCATGTTCCCCCGTTTGTGGTACCGCGTCCCGGCGATTCCGCATCCGGCATGGTTTCGGATAAAATTGATGCGGCACTCGAGTATGTAACTCTGGAGCAGGATAAAAAAAGAACTGAAGAAGAAAATGCCAGGGAAAGCCCCATTGGACTTGGATTTAGGGTGCCCATGGTTATTGCATCTCCCTGGAGCCGTGGCGGGGCGGTATGTTCACAGGTATTTGATCATACTTCAATTATTCAATTTCTCGAAAAATTCCTGAGCAACAAAACAGGTAAACAAATAGAAGAGCCAAATATTTCTGCCTGGCGTCGGACTGTTTGCGGAGATCTCAGCTCGGTATTCAAACCTTATAACGGAGAAAAAATTAATAAACCTATGGTGGTGAACAAAGATTCTTTTTTTGAGAGTCTTCAAAACGCCCAATTTAAAAAAAACCCAACCGGCTATAGGGTATTAACCGAACAAGAAATAAAGCAACTCAATGAAAACCCTTCTTCAATTTCATTGATGCCAACGCAGGAAAAAGGGATACGCCCATCCTGTGCATTGCCCTACCAGTTGTATGCTGATGGTAAACTAAGTGAAGATAAAAAATCAGTTGAAACTTATTTTGTTGCCAGTGATGAAATCTTCGGGCACAATGCGGCAGGGTCACCATTTAATACTTATGCTGAACTTGGCAATGATATTAGCATTCGGAACTATGCTGTAGCCGCAGGAGACCGGTTGAAAGATAAATGGTCGCTCAGTGAATTTCAAAACCAAAACTATCATTTAAAAATAAACGGACCCAATGGTTTTTTTCGTGAATTAAGAGGCAATGTTAATGATCCTGCCGTTGAGATTGGTATTGAATATGCCCGCAACAAAAACAATGTAAATAAACTAACCGGTGCTATTGAACTAAGAATAAAAAACCTGAGTAAGGATCGTTCCTTTGAGATAGAAATTAAGGACAATGCTTATAAGCAAAAAGGCATTAAGAGAATGATAAATAAGTCAGGTGCTACCCCCGAACAGGTCAATATTATTCTTGATCTAAATAAAAATTTTGGATGGTATGATTTTACGGTCAGCATCGCAGGCTTTGCCGGGTTTGAGAAACGTTATGCAGGACGGGTAGAAACAGGGAAAATGGGCATGACTGATCCTCTCATGGGTAGGGTAGTGTAGATTTTATGCATGTTCAACAAGCCGATTCAACATAGAATTTAATTGACATTATAATTTTTTTGCTGCAGTAAAATTCATTCCTGATTTGCTTCAACGTTTTTGGGAATGTAATGGTCAGCCTCTGGATGGAACAGGTCGGCGGTCGACCTGTAGCAGCATTTCTAAAGCAAAAAATCACTTATGAGAAAAGCATTCTACCCGGTATTATTTTTCTTGTCATTTTTTTCGTGTAAAGAAAAAACGCCACCCGGCTTTATCGACGATCATCGTTTGCTGAACAGGTCTCCCAACGAATGGCTCTCCCTCGGTGGTAACCATCTTATGCAACATTACTCTCCACTCAATGAAATCAATAGTAAAAATGTAGAACAACCTCGGTTATGCCTGGGAGTATGATGCCCGAAGCCCTATTGGCAGGGTGCACAGGGGACTGGAAGCCACACCTATTGTTGTGGACGGTAGTTATGTACACCTCGGGAGCCTGGGGCTTTGTGTATGCTCTGGATGCAAAAACCGGGAAAGAGATCTGGAAATATGATCCGAATGTGGATGCATCATATGGACGAAGGGCCTGCTGTGATGTGGTGAACCGTGGTGTGGCCGTGTGGGAAGGAAACGTTTATGTAGGTACACTCGATGGTTATATGGTTTGCATCAATGCAGCAGATGGGAAGGAAGTATGGAGAAAAGATTCCTTTACAGACAGGACCAAAGCCTATACCATCACCAGTCCTCCGCAGGTTGCGGGCAATATAGTAATGATCGGCAATTCGGGTGCAGAGTATGGTGTGAGGGGATATATCACGGCGTATGATCTGAAAACCGGCGAACAAAAATGGCGCTTTTTCACGGTGCCTGGCGATCCGAAGAATGGCCTTGAACATGAAGAGATGAAAATGGCATCAAAAACCTGGGATCCCAATTCTTCCTGGGAAACCGGGCGGTGGCGGAACTGTCTTGGGGTGAATCGGCTTATGATCCTGAACTGAATTTATTATATGTAGGCACGGGTAACTCCACTCCCTACCCTATATGGTTTCGGAGCCCTTCGGGTGGAGATAATTTATTCCTTTCATCAATACTCGCCATCAATCCTGAAAATGGGAAATTGGTATGGCATTACCAGACAACCCCAGGCGAAATATGGGACTATACGGCCACTATGAATATTGTGTTGGCGGATATAGAAATGAATGGAAAGCCAAGGAAGGTTTTAATGCAGGCGCCTAAGAACGGTTTCTTTTATGTGTTAGACCGGGCCACGGGAGAACTACTATCTGCTGAAAAATACACCAGGGTCAACTGGGCTAGTCACGTGGACCTGAAAACAGGCAGACCGGTTTTGACAGAACAGGGCGGTTGGTATAAGGATAAACCCAAGCTGGTGATTCCCTACATTGTTGGAGGACATAACTGGCAACCCATGTCGTTCAACCCAACAACCGGTTTGGTTTATATTCCGGAACATGCCAAACCACAGGTGTACAAGGCATTTGACAAATACACCTGGAAACCGGATGAAGACAATACAGCCCTTGATTACAGTGCAATGAGTAATTTCAGTTTGGTGATCGACCAGGTGAAACAATCACAGGATACTATGTCTACCGAAAGTTTGCTTGCCTGGAATCCTGTGACACAGAAAGCTGTTTGGAAAGTGACCGATGGTGCACCTGATGGCGGAGCATTGTCAACGCCTGAACTTGTTTTCCAGGGTACACGTACGGGTTACCTCAAAGTCTATAATGCGCGTACGGGTAAAAAGTTGAAAGAAATATTTACTGGTACCGGCATCATGGCTGCACCTTGTACTTACAGCATTGACGGTGTACAATATATTGCCGTCATGGCCGGATACGGTGGAGCAATGACCTGTTGTTATCCTGCCGATGCCATTTTTCATGAATACGAAAATGTGGGCCGGATTATCGTTTTTAAGATAGGAGGAGTCTCTACGCCTTTACCACCCAAACGCAATACTGAAGCAAGGGATGCTCCGCCGGAAATAAAAATAAAACCAGAACTGATCGCAAAAGGATCTGCGCTGTATAACCAGTATTGTAAAACCTGTCATGGTATAGCCGCGGATGGTCGCAATTCGTTACATCCCGACCTGTCAATGATGCCGGCAACCAAGCACCAGTTGTTCCGCGAAATTGTACTGGGAGGAATCTTAGCAAAAAATGGAATGGCAAGCTTTAGCAATTCTTTGAGTGATGAGGATGTAGAAGCAATACATCATTTCGTGCTAAAGAAACAATCGGAGTTGTATGATAAACAGAAAGATTAATGTCAGGCCGATTAACAATTTTTCTTTTGACGCATCGTCTCCCAGTAGGAACATTGCGGATTCATTTCACGGTTATCCAATAGAATGAATGAATGGCATTCCCTTCATTATGATTGGTTACATACCGGATTTGCAACAAGGGAATTTGCGAAGCATTGTTTTGGGTGTTTGTGCTGGCCGATCTACCTTTAAATCAGCTTGCAGGTTTTGCAACTTGCCCCGATTCCAACTGCTGCTGAGGACGCCGTAATGACTGATGCGTACAAATCTTTTGGGTAAAATATGTTGTACAAACCTGCGTGTAAATTCTGCATTGGTGTGCAACATATGTTTGGTAATTTCGGCAACCTTATATCCTGCAAATCAAAAGTTCATAAGACAGAGTTCAACAATCAAGAAGATTGGGAGACTTATCCAACTGCTGACTATTGCTGTGATAAGGGCAACCAGGATTGATTCAGTCAATTTCGCCAATCTGACCAAATGCCAACTTTCTAAGTGTTCCAACTTCAATGGCAATAATCCTAAATAATTTTTCTTCTTCCTCGGCGAGTTTCCATTTATTTCCGTCAAAGGCGATGTCTCGCCCAGTAGTCAATACCAATAAATGAATCTGGCGGGCGGACTCGCCAACAAATGGTATGCAAATGCATCCGAAGTCTGTCATACCTGGCTCGGATAACAAGATTCATCTTCAAATCAGATTGTGTCAGTCTGCCAGCGACATCCATTATACTAAAGGCGAGCCCACTCTTATAGCTACTGTCGTAGTAATCATTTAGTATCTGGTTACCAGGTTCCCATCGCCCTGAACGATGAACGGATTGATTATAATCTTCATTTCCCCGGGAAATAAAAATCATAACAGAACAAGTTCGCAACAGGCGATGCTATTCAATACAAAAGCTTGTATCCTCCCCTACGCAAAGCTTCGTCGGGCAGGCAAAAACTAAAATCCCATAGCCATCGTCTATATATTCATAAAATAAATTGATATTATTTATGAGTGGTCTGCTTTACATTTGCCTTCCTGAGATTATCCCTGGTTATCTTGCTAATGCAAAACCGGCTAATAAAAAACTTACTTATAACTCTTACAACAATGGAATCAAACGACATCAGCAAATGCCCTTTTCTTAATGGCAGTACAAAACAAAACATTGGCGGTGGCGGCACCAAAAACCGTGACTGGTGGCCTGACCAGCTGAAGTTGAATATCCTTCGCCAGCACTCCTCTTTGTCTAATCCGATGGATGAGGATTTTAATTATGCAGAAGAATTTAAAACCCTTGACCTTGAAGCGGTAAAGAAAGATCTTCATGCACTGATGACCGATTCGCAGGATTGGTGGCCGGCAGATTTTGGTCATTATGGTCCTTTGTTTATTCGCATGGCATGGCATAGTGCAGGTACCTATCGTGTATATGATGGTCGTGGTGGCGGAGGTGCAGGACAACAACGTTTTGCTCCGCTAAACAGCTGGCCGGATAATGTAAGTCTTGATAAAGCACGCCGTTTGTTATGGCCTATCAAACAAAAATATGGCCGCAAAATTTCCTGGGCCGATCTGATGATTCTTGCAGGTAATGTGGCGTTGGAATCAATGGGTTTTAAAACATTTGGTTTTGGTGGTGGTCGTGCAGATACATGGGAAGCACAGGAAGATATTTATTGGGGCGCTGAAAAAACCTGGCTGGGTAACGATGAACGTTATGCCAGAGGCAAACCCGGAGTGGCGGAGCATGGCGTGTTGGTATCGGATGAAAATGCAGATGGCAATCAACATGATTCAGTGAAACTTGGAAACACCGCTTGGTGCTGCGCAAATGGGTTTGATTTATGTAAACCCTGAAGGTCCTGATGGCAATCCTGACCCGATTGCTGCTGCAAAAGATATTCGTGATACGTTTGGCCGCATGGCAATGAATGATGAAGAAACGGTTGCCCTGATTGCAGGTGGACACAGCTTTGGTAAAACACATGGCGCTGCTCCATCTGACAATGTAGGTAAAGAACCTGAAGCTGCTGGTATGGAATCGCAGGGCTTTGGATGGAACAATAGGTTTGGTTCGGGTAAAGGCGCTGATACCATTACCAGTGGCATTGAAGTTACCTGGACAACAACGCCTACGCAATGGAGCAATAATTTTTTTGAAAACCTTTTTGGCTTTGAATGGGAATTGACAAAAAGTCCGGGTGGTGCACACCAATGGGTAGCAAAGGATGCAGATGAAATTATTCCTGATGCATTTGATGCATCTAAGCGCCGCAAGCCAACCATGCTTACCACCGATCTTTCTTTGAAGATTAGATCCGGTGTATGAAAAAATATCAAGACATTTTCTGGAAAATCCTGATGCATTTGCAGATGCATTTGCCCGTGCATGGTTTAAATTAACGCATCGTGATATGGGACCGAAAGTCACGTTACCTTGGACCTGATGTTCCGCAGGAAGATTTGATATGGCAAGATCCGATTCCTGCTGTTGACCATGCATTGGTTGATGCGACTGATATAACTGCGTTGAAAGAAAAAATTCTCGGTATCAGGGTTAACAGTATCGCAACTGGTTTCAACAGCATGGGCTTCTGCTTCTACCTTCCGTGGTTCTGATAAACGTGGTGGTGCCAATGGTGCACGAATTCGTCTGGCGCCACAAAAAGACTGGCAGGTAAATAATCCTGCGCAACTGTACAATGTGCTGGAAAAACTGGAAGGCATTCAAAAAGAATTTAATGGTCCCGCCAACGGCGGGAAAAAAGTTTCACTTGCTGATTTAATTGTATTGGCAGGTTGTGCAGCCGTTGAAAAAGCAGCGAAGGATGCAGGACATGATATTACTGTTCCATTTACACCCGGCCGTATGGATGCTTCGCAGGAGCAAACCGATGTAGAATCAGTTGGTTATTTAGAACCCCGTGCAGATGGTTTCCGTAATTATCGCAACACAAAGAGTGATGCTTCAACGGAAGAATTGCTGATTGATAAAGCGCAATTGCTTACCCTTACTGCTCCTGAACTTACGGTACTGGTTGGTGGCATGCGTGTATTGAATACAAATTTTGATGGCTCGCAGCATGGTGTGTTTACAAAAACACCGGGTAAGTTGACAAATGATTTCTTTGTAAACCTGCTTGATATGGGTACTGCATGGAAAGCCTGCATCGGAAGACAAAGAATTGTTTCAGGGCTACGACCGAAAAACAGAAAAACCAACTTACACTGCTACCCGTGCAGACCTAGTATTTGGTTCCAATTCCGAGCTAAGAGCCATTGCTGAAGTGTATGCAAGTGCAGATGGAAAAGAAAAATTTGTAAAAGACTTTGTTGCTGCATGGAATAAGGTGATGAATCTGGATAGGTTTGATTTGGTGAAATAATCGTTTGGTATAGACTATGGAAAGGCAGCGGTGATTCGCTGCCTTTTTTGTTGTCTTTATGCAAACAAAATGTGTCAAATAGTAGTAAACAATAGCTTGACCATTGGCCTTTATTTTCCGCCTTGCAGTTGTTCCGAATTTTTTCTCCCTTTCACTTCTTCAAACTTTTCATCATAATCACTTCTTATTGTTCCCATCATTCTGTCCCAGAAAAGAAAATATAAACCATAATTTCCTTTGAAATATTGATGATGCAGGTTATGATTGACGGAGGTGTTGATCCATTTGCCAAACCAATTTTTGCTAAACCCTTTTGGATAGAGCTCATAACCTGTGTGCCCGTACACATTATAAATAATAGATAGCAAAAAGAAAATGGGTAAATGAAGACTGTGAACAGGAATGGTAAAAAGAAACACGGCGACGATTCCCACCTCAACGATCCCTTCTAAAGGATGAAATGCATAAGCAGCCCAGGGTGATGGATTGGTAGATTGGTGATGAACCAGGTGCAAGAATTTAAAAACTTTTGGATGATGCATGAGCCGGTGTGTCCAGTAGAAATAAGTGTCGTGAATGATGAACATCAGCGGGAATGCAGCATAAAAATAAAACCAGCCATACTCCCCGATTTTTGTGTAATGCGTAGTGAATGGCTCAATGACAGGGTTTTTAATAAGAAACAAAGGAATAAAAGCAAAGAACAACATGGTGATGATGGAATAACCAATTTCACGGAAGTAATGTTTTGCCTCCGGAAATCGTGGTTGAATTTTTTTATGCCTTAGCCATTTGCGTAATAACACATACCCAATAAGGAAGGCGATGCCCGCAATATAAAAATATCTTGTACTTACATTTTGAAGAATAGTGAAATAGTCATTCCAGGTCATATTCATTTTTTTGCAAGAGTCGACGGCAATATTTTCGTGCAAAGTTAATGTCCGCTAATAAGAAAATACCCCGTTATTCGCAGGCAGTTTTTCAAAAGCTGCGAAACCAGCAATTATGGAATTGGTATCATATTATTACGACGGCCATCTGCTTTTGCAGGTGTTCTATAAATAATCTAAAGGTTGGTTTTTTTTCTATCACCAACCACAGGACTAAGGATCACTTTACTCTCTTCAGCATCGGGTACCAGGTACTTGCATTAATGTTGTTTTGTGCTAAAAACTTTTCAACTGGCTCTAAAATATTGCTGGTTGTAAATCACGGCTGGTATAATTACTCAGGAGTTTTCCGTAAACGATATTCTACAACCAACCCCCAGATATAATTACTCCAGATTAGTAGAATGTATTATTTTTTTACAGTTCCTGTCTCTGTTTCTTTGCATCAGTAATCGTAACCAATATCCTGAGAAACCCTGATCCGAATCCTTGAAAAACAGTTTAATCCGTACCCTGAAAACCCAATTTTAATCTTCTTACCTATCCTATGAAAACAATGTTAGCCACACGGCCGGAGATTTCTGATAGTTTTTCCGGCCTTCACCAATTAACGGATTCCCTTATCAATACTTTTCAGTTCAAAGCAACCAGCAACAACAATCATTTTATCAATGAAATTCCGGATCAACTGCATTTAGATGCGGACCGCCAGTTGTTAGAGACCGTAATCAGAGGTTTATTATCTGCCGTTGTTTTTTATGCAAAGGATAGCTCTATCCGCCTTTCAGCCAAAATCTATGGCAATGTGGTTTTGGTGCAGGTAAAAGAGTCAACCAGTCTTAACAATAAAGCATTTGAAAGCGAAGTGCTCCAACTGCAGCCGCTGGCAGAAAAAATGCGCGGCTCTGTATGTGTTTCCAGCCAGCGACAAAAACTTACTACAATTACTTTCGGCTTTCCCAATTTACCCTTGTCATAAAAAACGGATCCTCCACCCTGGTTCCAGGACAATAAAGTAAGATTTAGATCTGACAATCCGGGTTAAATCCTCCTTATCGTGTTTGTCATCATCTATTGGAACAGCTTTATTAAAACGCAATAAGGCTAAAAAATACATAAACTTTCCGCCTGCTTTAGTGTTCGTAAATAAATAAGTAGGACTATGTTGCTGTCTCACGCAACATTCATCTTTATCAAATATTCCAGGTCTGCCAGGTTAAAAGACTTTTCCTGAAATAAACTCTTTGACCAATGGGAACTAACCCATTTGCCTTCCTGCTTTCCGTAAAATGAATGAGAGGCCTTGCTGTGTTGCCACAAATTAATAATATAGTAAGGGCAGGTGTAAACTTGTTTTCGGGAATTGTGGCAATACATTCCGATTTGGTTTGTATTTAAGGAGTGGATGAAAATTTAATTTAAATTACGGGCTTTGAAAAAATAATTTTTAATGGCGATCATACTTAATATACAAAAGCTAGGCAAAACTTATCAAAGTGGAGACCGCACTTTAACGGTGCTGGAGAATATAAATTTTTCCGTAGAAGAGGGATCAACGATGGCTATTGTAGGGCCATCTGGCAGTGGCAAAACCACCTTGCTTGGATTAGCTGCCGGCCTCGATCGATCAAGTACGGGTTCAGTAGAATTAAATAATATTAAACTGGATCAGTTGAATGAAGACCAACGGGCAAGTATAAGAAATCAGCATGTAGGTTTTATTTTTCAAAACTTTCAATTGCTCCCTACACTTACGGCGCTGGAAAATGTTATGGTGCCTTTAGAATTGCGCAGAGAAAAAAACATAAAGCCAAGAGCGGTTGATCTTCTTAACAAAGTAGGCCTGGCAGATCGTGGACATCATTACCCTGCACAATTGAGCGGTGGTGAGCAACAAAGGGTATCCATGGCCAGGGCCTTTATCAATAATCCCCGGATTCTTTTTACCGACGAGCCTACCGGTAACCTGGATGCTGAAACAGGTGAAAGAATAATTGAAATGATTTTTAATCTGAATAAGGAAGCTGGTACTACATTGATCCTGGTAACACATGATTTGGACCTTGCAAATAAAACGGACCGTATTATCAAACTGAAGGGTGGAAAAATTGTATCGGATGAAGCCCGGTAATAGTAAAGAGATGGCAACATGAATGAAAAGAGAAGTTTAAATTTTCCCTGGCTGTTGAAAATGGCATGGCGTGATAGCAGGCGGAATCGTTCGCGGTTATTATTGTTCGTGTCGTCAATTATACTGGGCATTGCTGCCATGGTGGCGATTTATTCCCTCGGTGATAATATGAGCCACGAAACAGACAGGCAGGCGGCGAGCTTATTGGGCGCCGACCTGGAGATCAGGAGCAATAAAGAACTGAGCCCGGGTATTAGGAAAATGGCTGATTCGATTGCTGACAGAAGATCGGAGGAACTCGGCTTTACGTCCATGATCTTGTTTCCCAAAAATGAGGGAACACGTTTGGTGCAGGTTCGTGCATTGAGTGGAGAATTTCCTTATTATGGTGATTTGGAGACCTTGCCTGTAGCGGCGGGACGATCATTCCGGAAAGGACAAGGAGCATTGGTTGATCAAACGGTGATGTTACAGTTTGAAGCACAGGTGGGAGATTCTGTAAAGATTGGTAATGTAAGTTTTGAAATTGCCGGAACATTAATGAGTGCTCCCGGGCAAACCGGCTTGTCGGCATCTGTAGCGCCGGTTGTTTATATACCCCTTCAATATCTTGAACAGACCGGACTTTCACAAAAAGGAAGCAGGATAAGTTATAAGATATACTTCAAGTTCGACCGTGCGGTTAACATGGAAAAATTGATAGAAAACATTGAGCCGCGGTTGGATGCTGAAGGTTTGAACTACGATACAGTTGAAACCCAGAAAGAAGATACAACCAGGTCTTTGAGAGATCTGACCCAGTTCCTGGCATTGATTAGTTTTATTGCCTTATTGCTTGGTTGCATTGGTGTGGCAAGCGCTATTCATATTTATGTGCGGGAAAAAATAAAATCGGTGGCCATTTTACGTTGCCTTGGCGCCCGGGGCAGTCAGGCATTCCTTATTTACCTTATACAGATTGTTGTAATTGGTTTTATTGGCTCCCTTGCAGGCGCCGCTTTGGGAACGATCATCCAGCAGTTTTTACCATTTGCACTAAAAGATTTTTTACCTGTAGCCATTACTACACATCTTTCCTGGAAAGCCATTGGGCAGGGTTTGCTGTTAGGTATTGTGATCTCCTTTCTGTTTGCCTTATTGCCCCTGGTATCCATACGCAATGTATCGCCGTTGAATACGCTGAGATTATCGTTACAATCACAAAGCTTATTTAAAGATCCGGTGAAGTGGTTGGTATATGCAGCTATCATGGCCTTTGTTTTTGGCTTTAGTTATATGCAATTAAATAGTATGCAACAGGCCATTTTTTTCTCACTGGGTGTTCTCATTGCCTTTTTAATATTAGTTACCATAGCTGCAGCACTGATGTGGGCTGTCCGGCGATTCTTTCCGGATTCATGGAGTTATTTATGGCGCCAGGGATTGTCAAATTTATTCAGGCCCAATAACCAAACAACCATCTTAATTGTTGCTATTGGCCTCGGTACTGCATTTATCTGCATCCTGTTTTCTGTTCAATCTATTTTGCTCAACCGGGTAATGCTCTCTGCCAGTGGCAACCAGTCTAATACCATATTATTTGATATACAGCCCTCACAAAAGGATAAAGTAATAGCATTGGCGAGACAACAGGGTCTGCCGGTAGATGGAACCGTGGCTATTGTGAATATGCGGTTGGAACAGGTCAATAATATCAGGGTGGAACACCTGGAAAAAGACAGCACCATTAAAATGCACCAATGGATATTTGACCGGGAGTACCGCGTAACGTTTCGTGATTCGTTAACCTCTTCCGAAAAAATAACAGATGGTAAATGGTCAGGTGAAGTGGATAAATCTTCCGGCACTGTATTTATTTCGGTAGAAGAAAGGTATGCCAGGAACAACAGTATTGATATCGGCGATACGATGGTTTTTAATGTGCAGGGTTCTGTTATTTCCACCATTGTTGGTAGTATGCGTAAGGTGGATTGGAACCGGATACAAACAAATTTCCTGGTTGTTTTTCCTACCGGTGTTTTGGAAGAAGCGCCACAGTTTCATGTATTGCTTACCCGTATTCCCGACAAGGAGGCCTCGGCCAGGTTTCAGCAATTAATGGTGCAGCAGTTTCCGAATGTTTCTATTATTGATTTAAGCCTGGTGCTGAGTATAGTGGATAAAATATTAGACAAAGTTGGCTTTGTTATCCGCTTCATGGCAGGGTTCAGCATATTTACCGGCCTTATTGTACTAATAGCCTCCGTGCTCATAAGTAAATACCAGCGCATACAGGAGAGTGTGCTATTGCGTACACTGGGTGCAAGCCGTAAACAAATCTATTATATTACAACACTGGAATATTTTTTCCTGGGAGCTCTTGCGGCAGCCACAGGTATTGTTTTGTCATTGGGTGTAAGCTGGATGTTAGCAAAATTTATTTTTGAAACGGAATTTACACCGCAGTGGCTGGCCTTGTTTATTGTGTTTGTTTCTATATGCCTGCTAACCGTTTTCATTGGGTTGATAAATAGCCGTACTGTTGTTCGAAGACCACCATTGGAAATTTTAAGAGAAGAGGTATAAATGCATAAAGGGTGGTGGGAAATGGCTAGTGGGGATAGGTTAACTCCGACAATAAGTCTCTTCCCACTACCCACTTCCTATTCACCACTTTCCTCTATAGTAATGTTTCTAATTGGCGCCACAAATTCGCAGCTACTATACGATGGCCTTCTGCAGTTGGATGAATGCCATCCTGCTGGTTCAACTTTGCTTCACCACCAACTCCTTCTAAAAGGAAAGGAATAAGAGTCATTTCATTTTTGGTGGCCAGTTCAGTATAAATATTCCGGAACTCAGTGGAATATTTTTGTCCCATATTGGGCGGTATCTGCATGCCGGCAAAAACCAATTTAGTAGCAGGGTTCTTTGCTTTTACTTTATCAATAATAGATTGAAGGCTTTTTTTGGTTTCTGAAAGTGGAATGCCCCGCAACCCATCATTGGCGCCAAGTTCGAGGACAAATATATCCACCGGTTGCCTCAGGATCCAGTCGATGCGGGTTTTGCCACCGGAAGAAGTTTCGCCGCTTACTCCTGCATTGATCACCTGGTAGGGAAGGCCCAGGGAATCAATTTTGTTTTGAATTATTGCCGGGAAAGCCTCCGAAGGACTCAGGCCATATCCAGCCGTAAGACTATTGCCAAAAAAAACAATTGTTTTCTTCTTTGCAACAGGGACACTGTCTTTAACGGGGATATTTTGTATACTGCCTGAAGGTTTTTCATTATTGGTGCAGCCCGAAAAAAAGATGATGAGGCCTGCAATAATAATTGATCCATTCTTCATAATTTTTTTATTTTCAAAATAATTTAAAGCATTTCAATAACAAATCAAACTAAGTTTATGGTCTATGGTTTAGGGTTTCGTGAAAAACGAAAAAGTTTTTATTATTTGGTAGAGCCTAATTGCAAAAAATGTTTCGAAATAAATCCTAAAGCAATACAAGAAGACTTTAACTGCTGTAAATAACCATAAACAAAAAACAATAAACCATTCCGCTCAACGGGAATGCAAATATAGAACCACAAAAATGGGAGTTGGTTGCTTCCTATCGAATAGCTACAAGAGACTGCTATTTGGATAATTAATGGTATTGAAGAACATATCCACATAATGTTCGGTCTCCATCCCATTGTAGTCGCTACAAATTTTATTCAGTACCTTTCATTAACCATGTTCGTCAAATGAAAAATAATTGAAATCCTGCCCGTTTTCTCCTTATATTTTTTCATCTTAAAATCTACAATTATGAATCCTCAAAAAACAGCACTTGTATTAATTGAGTTTCAAAACGATTTTACTTCTGAAGGCGGTGCACTGCATGGTGCAGTAAAACCGGTAATGGAATCATCAGGTATGCTTGGCAATATGGTTAAAACAGTTACGGAGGCCCGGAAGGCCGGCGTCACCATCGTACATGCACCCATCCATTTTGTAAAAGGCTATTTTGAAATTGCGGAACATCCCTATGGAATTTTAAAAGGCGTAGTAGATACCAATGCCTTTATCAAAGGTTCCTGGGGAAGTAAAATTGTTGACCAGCTTACACCTCAGGAAGGCGACATAATAGTGGAAGGAAAAAGAGGCCTTGACACTTTTGCCAGCACTAATCTTGATTTTATACTGCGCAGTAAGGGGATTGAAAGTATCGTGTTATCAGGTTTCTTAACTAATTGTTGCGTGGAAAGCACGATGCGAACAGGCTACGAGAAAGGATTTAATGTATACACACTCACTGATTGTACTGCCGCTACCAGCCAGGAAGAACAGGAAGCAGCGGTAAAATATTCTTATCCTATGTTTTCACATCCCATTACGCATGATGCATTCCTGGCAGAACTGGAGAGTGTACATGCTATTGGCCTGATTCAATCCTTATCAGGTTGGATGTGAGTTATGGGAATAAAGCACAAGGTTAATAGCAATATGTATTGCCTTAGTTGCAGGGAAAATTGGTTGCTGCCAGTCTCACGGTATTATCTCTTTTGAAATATAGGAACTCCAGGGTGCAAACCTTTTCATTTGGTTGAACCAATAGGCAGTATCAGTGTTAACATCGCTAAACGGCCTTCCGTCGTAGATTTCTATACTAAAATTGATAAGCCCCCATCCATCTTCTGCCAAGTCGCCAAACAAATTCGAGGTTCCATTTTTATTGTATCCGCCACTGCCTCGTAATAATTCTCCGCTAACCATTTTTCGTTCTGCAACAGGCAGGGTTAATTGTTTTGTAACTTCCAGGATCAAGGACCGGATTCCTGGTTGCCACTACAAAGGCACTGTCTCTCCAATCGGCCGGGCTATGCTTCATACCTACCTGGTAATAATGAAGTTTGTTATCTGTTTTATTTTTCCTGCAACTAACCAGTATAAAGAGAAGAAATAAAACAACTCGCTAAATGTTTCATAAAAAAAGAGGTCTCTGATTTAAAAGAGTATGACAGAATTGTAAACAAAAACGTTGCCCTTATTTCATTTAATAAATAAGTGGTTTAAATAAATAAATAAAAGGAGTGATGGGTTAATATCCTCCTATACAGGTAAGAAAAAAATAGCGGCCTATTTTATCAGTGCCTCCACACATTGTTTAAGTTTTTCCTGGTTGCCTTCCCGGCAATCAATATAACTGTAGATGCCCATGATCAGGGGCATAGCGTTTCTTTGTGGCCATAGAGGTATACCGTTTGGATCATATGTTTTTTTCAGATTATACTCCATCAGTTTGGCGCATTGAAATTCATCCCAGCACACCGGGGAATTATCATAATCCGGGGACAGAAAGACCAGCACTTTATCTGCCTGTTGTATGGCTGTTGAAATTTGCTGTATCCAGAGGCCGCCGGGAGGAATGCTGTCCTTGTCATAAAAAATGGAAAGCTGGTTATTTCTTTTTCTTAGCTCTTCTACAAACAATTGTATATCCTTTGAGTGAGTATGTGCATAGCTCAGGAAATAATGATACCGTTTATCCGGTATTCCTTTAGGATTACCGGTCTTTTTAATATTTTTTAATTTTCTGACCGCTTTTTTCGGAATTGATTTTTTAAATGCATTGAATAGGCCAAGGGCCAGGTCAGCTTTTTCTTTATCATGAACAACCAGCTTAATATTTTGAAGCGGCAAACCATTGCTTAACCAGAAATGACAGGCCGTTAACAGGGCAGGCAACATTTTATCAAGGCTTACCTGCTGGTAACCCGTGCCGATGATGGGCATAGCCAGTTCATTATTATCTTCATCAAAAGCAAAACTATTTATGCAGCGAAAAATATCGCCGACTACTTCCTCCGGTTCTTTTATTTTTTCGCCGGGTTCAAAACAAAGTATTTTTTTAAAATTAAATTTTTGCTGTTCAGGTGGCGACAGCGGTTTACTGAGCCAGCAATTCAATGAGGACCTCAGGTCCGTTTCTTTATCCCTCGCCAGCGCCTCCACACTGAGTCCTTTATCTTCCAGGGCTTTGATCAGGCTTCCTTTTAAAGCGATATAATTTCCAGGAAAGGCGGACATTACCAAAATATCCGTAGCATATTTGGGTGGAATAGCGCTGAGGTCTCCATGAAACAATTGTATTGAAGCGGTTTCCTGTAATTGTTTTACGTTTATCTGTGATAGCCTTTTCATGCAAATGTTTTTTTAACGGGAATATTTTTTTTAATCACGGAAAAGAAAAGCTGATCAACCCTTTGCAAAATAAAAACTTTTTCAACAGGCAAATTTTAAAAATGCTTAATCATGCCGTTGTATGTCCCCCATAAGCAGTCACCTGACTCACGCAATTTAACATTAAGCCAATCATGTAAAGGGCCAAAAATACCGTTGCCACCCGCACACCCCACCTGACGAATGTCTATAAATATTAGCCCGGCACCTGACCAATATTTCTTTGCTCAACCATATAAAAATGAGTACGGCAAAAAAAGAATGTCCGAATGGTAGTGAAGACATCAGGTAAGTCAATAGCCGGGAATTATCTTTACCCAAAAAATATAAGGCTAACTTTTTGGCCATAACTTCATCTTCATTCTTAAAATAGCAAATCAGCCTATTGACCAGAAGTTTTAAGCACTAATGACAAATGAATCACATTTTGAAGCCATATACGATGAACATAAAAATATTGTGTTCAACATGTGCCTGAATTATGTATTGAATCCGGAGGATGCCCAGGATATTACCCAGGAAGTTTTTGTGAAGATTTATCAGAAATACCACCAGTATGATGCAGCTTCAGCCTCTTTAAAAACCTGGATCTGTCGTATTGCCATCAACCATTGCCTTGATTTTCTGAAAGCTAAAAAAACAAAAAAAAGGTTTGGGTTTCTAAGCCCTTTGTTCCTTACGGAAAGTAACGAACCAATCAGTAATGCAGTAGAAGTGAATCATCCGGGCATTCAACAGAAGAAAAAGAAACCATCGAAAGTCTGCTAAAAATAATTTATTCATTACCCGAAAACCAAAAAACGGCTATTATATTAAGCAGAATAGAAGACCGTTCACAAAAGGAAGTAGCGGAAATTATGAACACAAGTGTAAAAGCTGTTGAATCCCTTGTTGCAAAGGGCCAAACAAACATATTCAGAAAAAATTAACAGATAGCGAAGGATTATAACACAACAAGTCGTATAAACTAAAAGATGAAACACATGAATATTGATAACAAACTGGATTTACTGAAGCAGATAAAGGAAGTGGATGCCCCGCCTTTCCTGCTTACCCGTATCCGTCAACAGTTACAGAACCTGGATAATGCAGAAGCTCCGGTAAAATGGAAATGGGCATTTGCATTGACTTCAGTGGTTATTCTTGTACTGAATATCTCCATATTTTTTAAAACGGCTGATACTACCTACAAAAATACCACGGGTATTGAAACGGTAATAAATAGTATGAATCTTGCCACTACCAATAATATTTATAATGAGTAAATTAAGATTATTAACTATTGCAGTAATCGGGCTGCTGCTTATTAATATAGCAATAGTTGGGTTTCTTCTTTTGAGAAAACCACCGCATTTTTCACAGGGAAGGCCACCGATGGCTAATGAGGGCCCAAAGCAGGTTATTATTGAAAGGCTGAATTTTAATGCGCGGCAAACAACTGATTATGATAAATTAATCACCTCTCACCAGGTTTCAATCAGGGCATTGGAAGACAGTATCAGTTTACTAAAAAATAATCTTTACCAAACACTGAATGATGAATCTTCTGCCGGTAAAGATTCTATTATAAACCGGTTAGGCGAAATTCAAACACAGATTGAGTTGACAAACTACAATCATTTTGAAGCACTAAAAAAAATATGCAGACCTGATCAGTTGGATAAATTCAGCAAACTCACCACTGAACTGGCTCATTTTTTTGCCAGCAAAAAAGGCACTCCCCCGCCACCGAAACATTAGCAAAAACCAGGTCAGGCCATAAACGGAATTCCTTGTTTCGTAATAGTCAGTTTTTGCCTCGCTGGTAAAACCTTTACAAAGTTTATATCACCACCGAAGGATTTATTACACATAGTCGTATAAGACTATTATAAACTTAAATAAAACGTTTATGAAGAATATAGTTGGTATTGCCGTTATCGGAGCGCTGGTTTTAGGTGTAGTTGCAGTGAGTTGCAAAAAAGATTCTACTGATGATACCGGTGGTACAGGTACTGTGCCGGCTGTATTTTCCAGTAATTACAAATCTGTAGTAACATTATCTGCAACAACTACAACAGTAACAATGAAATCAAGCGGCGTACCAGACCATGTAACGCCTTATTGGGGTGTTGGTAATGCCCTGTATGAAGCACAAACTGCAGGACAAACCGTAAACCCCGGAAACCTGCAATCACAAACTTTTGTGATGACCATTCCAATAAATCCTGTTGAAGCAACTACAAAAGAGGAAACTTCATTAGGTCCGATTGGTATGGCACTAAACGGTGTGGCTATTTACAATGATAGAGAAGGAGGGAATGTACCCGTAGATGCAGGTACACTTACATCATTTGACAGAGCAGGAGCTCATAGTGGCCCGGGTGGATTATATCACTATCACTTTAATGGAGATTTTACTTCTGATGACGATGCCAAATTAATCGGCTGGTTAAGAGATGGGTTTCCTATTTACGGAAGAAAATGTAGTTCTACCGGTACTTATGCTACAGGTTTAGATGCTAATGGTGGACATGCTACAACTACGACGGAATACTCAACAGCGATATATCATTATCATTGCTCAAATGTAAATTATATGACCTCGGGTTTTTATATTTTAAAAGCAGGTAGTTATCATGGAACAAAAGGAACGTTTACTTTTTAGGTTCATAGTTTTTGCTGTAATTGTCGCTTGTTTTTTCAATTGTACTAGAAACAAGAAAAAGGGAGAAGTCATCTCTCCCTCTTTCCTGGTCGATACTGTATTGATTCCTTTGGATACTGTTTTATCAACAGCAAATAATTTGAAATTAGATAATGGGATTTTCTATTTGAACAATTTAGTTTTTTCCGGATATATAAAAGAAAATTATCCAAACTACAGTATTAAATTGATTGGAAGTTTCTACAAGGGTATGCAACATGGCAAATCAGTAAGTTACTATCCCAATGGAAAAACAAGAGATATAAGAATGTACAGGGCAAACAAAAGCTATGGTAAACAAATTGGCTTCTTGGGAAAATGGAAATCAGAAATTCGAGTTTCATTATTTGAATGATAAAAGAGAAGGACTTAATAAGCAATGGTATGAAAGTGGCCAGCCTTATGCTTTCTTAACTTTTAAAGATGATAAAGAAGAGGGTATGCAGCAGGCCTGGCGGGAAAATGGCAAACCCTACATTAATTACGAAGTAAAAGATGGCTTCCGATACGGGCTTCAGAAGTCTAACTTGTGTTATACATTGGAAGAAGAAAAATTTAAATCTATAAAGTGAAGCATTTAATAGCTATAATTATCTTATTCGTTTTGGTTTCCTGTAAAGAAAAAGGTAGAAAGTTGCCTTATTATGATACAGCCGATTTTACCCCTAAATGGGAAATGGCTGACAAATCTACTTTTCATGCTATTAGAAAATTTAGCCTGACTGACCAGGAAGGAAATGTATTTACAGAAAAAAGTATTGATGGCAAGATATGTGTCGCAGATTTTTTCTTTACTATCTTGCCCCGGTATTTGTCCAAAGCTGGCAACCAGTATGACAGTGTTACAAAAAGAATTTCTAAATGATAAAGACATCCTGTTATTATCACATAGTGTTACGCCTGAGAAAGACAGTGTACCGGTTTTAAAGAAATATGCGGCTAACAATGATGTGGATTATAACAAGTGGAAATTACTCACCGGCAACAGATCGGATATATATGATCTTGGCAGAAGATATTATTTCGTGGAAGAAGACCTGGGTGAAAAAAGTGATAGCACCGTTTTTTTGCATACCGAGAACTTTGTTCTGATCGACAAACAAAGACATATCCGGGGAATCTATAACGGACTTGATCCCAACAGCATGACGGCTTTAAAAAATGATATTAAAGAATTAAAGAAGGAAGATTTTTAAAGATACACACTCAAAAGTAACAGCCGTTACTATACTACTTGCAACAAACCTCAGTTACTATCAGCAATAAAATATTGCACAACCGAAGGATTTACTAAATGTACTCGTATAAGAGTAATATGAACCTAAGTAAAAAAATTATGAAGAAAGCATTTGGCATTATCGTTATCTGGGCGGTTGTATTTAGTGTGGTAGCATTTAGTTGCAAAAAAGATAGCACTACGTGATACTACTACGTCAGGATCTGTTGATATAACCAGTGTGGTACAAGCTAACTATACAGGCACAGCTACTGTTTCGGTTAGTGGCTCCAGTATTACATTAAGAAGTACAGGACTACCCAACCATAAAACGCCATACTGGGGTGTTGGTAATGCCCTGTATGAAGACTTTCCGCCCGGCTATCATGCCAATGTAAATACTTCCATGAGTGCCCATAATTACTCCATGACCATACCGGCTAAACCAGGCAGTGCTGCCACACATGAAGAAACTACACTTGGGACCAATCGGGATGGCCCTCAACGGAGTACCTATTTATAATGACAGAGAAGGTGGCAATGTGCCACTTGATGCTTTAACCATTACAACTTTTGATTACTCAGGTGCGCACCCGGGCCCGGGACAGGATTATCATTATCATACCACTGGTAGATATACTACACAGGATGATGCCAAACTGATCGGATTTTTAAGAGATGGCTTTCCTATTTACGGTAGAAAAGATACAACCGGTGTTTATCCAACTTTAGATACTTATGGTGGACATACAGGGCCTACACAGGATTTTCCCAATGGTATTTATCATTATCATGCCAGTAATGTTAACTATCTGAATACAGGATATTATGTTTTAAAAGCCGGTAGTTACTACGGTGCTAAAGGAACTTTCACACAATAAAATTAGTAAAACAAAAAAAATATAGATATGAAAAAGACAATGCTCAATGGATTAATGGCAACGATACTTATTGCATCAATAGTAAGCTGTTCATCTATCAAAAAAAACAGCTGCAAACGGGCAGCCCAATGGTGCCCCACCTTCTACAGATGAATTATTTGCACAGATGGATAGCAATAAAGATGGTAAACTGTCAAAAGAGGAAGTAAAGGGTCCGATTGCAAATGATTTTTCAAAAATTGATACAAACAGTGATGGATTCATTTCTAAAGAAGAACTGAATAAAGCTCCTAAACCCAGTGGGCAAAGACCGCAGGGGGGACAACAAGGCCCGCCAAACAGAGGCAGGTAAATACAAGTTTTGTGATCAGAGAAAAACATTTTGCCTTGTCCTTTTTGGTTTGATTATCAATGATGAATTGAAGACGGTGTTGCGGAAAATAAAAGTTGTCCAACATGCCGTTGAACACTTTAATAACATAAGTAAGAAAGAATAAATGGCAGACAATGTAGACAAAGAAGATAAAGACAACCTGACAAATACTGAAGCAGAAAATCCCTCAGACGTAGTTATTCCTGCTTCAGATACTGAAGCGGAAACTTTAAAGCCAGCAATAGAAAATATAGAAAACCCCATAGATAAAGGAATTCCTGATTCAAATATTGAAACGGATTCTGCAAAAGAAGAAACAGAAAATATGGAAACCCCCATAGATAAAGGAATTCCTGATTCAAATATTGAAACGGATACTGCAAAAGAAGAAACAGAAAATATGGAAGTACATCATCATGGACACCATGGACACCATGCAGGAAAGAGAAGCCGGCAATCTTATTTCTGGGAATTTTTAATGCTCTTCCTGGCGGTGTGCTGTGGATTTGTGGCAGAGTACCTCTTAGAGCACAAAATTGAAAACGACCGGGAAAAAGTATTTATTGAAACGATGATAAATGATTTAAAAGAAGACACCAGCCTGTTAGGTGCATCCATTATTAAGTATAAACAAAAAGGAATTGAAATTGACAGCTTAACTATTTTATTGAACTCAGCAAATATAAATACCAACGGTTCAGCGCTTTATTATTATGGAAGAATAGCAAGCCGGTTCGATTTTTTCACCAGTACAGACCGTACTATTGAGCAAATGAAAAATTCTGGTGCTTTCCGGCTTATCAGAAATAATGATGCTGCTTCCGGTATATCACAATATTATTCAGAAATGAATGGCCTGTATCTTTTTCAAAATAATACAAACGACCTGGCGATGGAATATCGCTCCATGGCATACACTCTTTTTGATCCGGTTGTATTTGAAACAATGGTAAATGATGAAACACAAAATGTCATTATCAAACCTGTTGGAAACCCATCACTGAATAGCCATGATAAATCTGATGTAGTGAGGTTAGGTTCCATGCTTCATTATATGAAGGCCTCAAGATTGGTTTTGTATGACAGGTATATTTATTTAAGAAATAAAGCCATTGAACTAATTGAACTCCTGAAAAAGGAATACCACCTTGAATAATTAATAAACAGTGGTTTTGAACGTCTTTTACACAAAATAATTTGCTGCATATGAACCCCTTTTGCAAATTATTGAACTTGCAATAAAATCTTCCCCAGCCGAAGGATAATTTAAAATTCGTCGTATAATATAAAAAATAACAATCTATGGATTACAAAATATTATTGTTTGCATCAATAATCAGCAGTTCCTTTAACTCATGCAAAAAAGATAATAACAGCCCATCAACCTCTACGGATACAATTATTAATGTAGATGCTACTAAATTCCTTACAGCAACCGGATCTGTAACTATCACCACTGAAAACCGTACCCTTTCCAACGGAACATCTGCCCCCTGTTACAAAATTGTAAGCACCAGTAACCCATCGGATCATGCTATGGGGCCCTGGTGTCCTGTCAATATCTCTGATGATGCTACCAAGGGTGGTATATGGATGTCAGGAGGCAATGTGTATGATGTAGATGGTGCATTTATAAAAAACCTGGCAACATTCTATAACGATGCAACCTGGCAAATGTATAATACAACCACGGGTGCTATCACCAAAACTTTAACCCAGGCGGATTGTGAGGCTGCCGCCAACCCTAACGTAGGGGCAGCCTATAGAAATTATTGTGTAGAGTGTTTGCCATCCTATGTTTCCAGTTTGACAAGGACTGTTTATATTCCTGTTACTCCTGTCAGGTTAAGTTCTTCGGTTAGTTTTGGTGGTGGGCCAGGTTCATCAGGGCCATCAACCAGGGGTATCGCATTTAATGGTGTCATCTTTGATGCACCGGCTCCCGTAAATGTAATATTAGCGGCTTATACCATAGCTCCGTTTGATGATGCCGGTGGTCATATAAATCCACATGCCGGTTATCACTATCATGCCGCAACAGGCAAGTCAACAAAAATTACACAAACTGATGGTCATGCTGCCATGATCGGTTATGCAATGGATGGTTTTGGTATTTATGAAAGATTAAGTGAAGCAGGAACAGAATACAGTGACTTAGATGCAAACCGTGGACATTATGATACAACAAGAGGTTATCATTACCACGTAGATAAAGCAGGCAACAACAATTTTATCAATGGGCTTGCTGGTGCATATGTCAACTAAATAAAATTTTTCAAACATGAGAACAGTATATCTTTTAATGTTTTTGTTAGGATTCAAGGCAGTATATGCCCATCAGCCCGATCTATCAAGCCTGATGATCTACGAGCAAAATGGGAAATCCATTTTGGTTTTAAAAAGCTCCCTTACCGCTTTTGAAGGAGAGGTGGATCATGTTTTTGGTAAAGGGGCTTACAAAACGCCGGAAGAGTTTAACCAGTTAGTGATACAACAATTTCAGAAGAATTGTTTTCTGATCGCTAATGGCGACACTTTAAAGTTTAGCAATATCCAGGTTCAGTTGGGACATGAAACGACTTTATTTGCGGAACTGGATAAGGTACCCAAAGTGATCAATTCATTTTATATAAGAAACAGCAACTTTAAAGATATGCCCAACAACCAGTGTGAAATAATTTTGACGTTAAACAGCTTACCTCAAAAACAATATATCCTGGATAATGGCAATCAGCAGGAAGTATCGCTAAAAGCAGAAAATAATAAATGGGTAGTGAATGAGGTTGCTAAGGCGTTCTATCTCAATTCAACCTTGCTTATAGGGTCGCCTGTTTTACTAATTGTTTCATTAATTGTTTTAGCAGCAATAAAAAGAAAACCCTGGCTGGTAATTTAAAAAAGGTTTCCTTTTAAATTAAATTCATGTTTACAAACATAGAAATGCCTTTCAACTTAGCGTCAATTTTTCTCTAATTTACCCGGCTTTTTTAAAACCAGGCAGCAACTCCGGACAAACGAATAAAATTCCACAGTATCGGTAATACCTTCCCGGTTTACAGGTAAAAGATCAGCATGATTTGTGTATAAATAAACTGGTACAAACCGGTCACAATTAACTACCTTAAGAATAATCAAAATATTTATATATGGAAAAAATGGAAAAGAAAAGCATGATGGAAAAAATGTTGAGAGGACTGGAAGATATATTAAACAGCCAGACTTCGCTTCTTAAAAAAATTTCTCAACTGGAGGCAGAGAACATGAACCTGGGTAATTCCATTCTGGATAAAAAGCTTCCGGATATACATGGTAAAATAGATGAAGGTGTAGAAGAGATCACATTGGTAATGGAAGAATTTACGGCTGCTAAAAATAAATTTGTAACAGATAACAAGCTAGATGAAGCGTTGCCTGACCAGAGTAGTTGATATTCATAGAAACCCACTTGCATTTATATGACCGGTATAAATTTCTCACAGGCTGAATAGTTGATTTAGACCTATGTTTGCCGGCAGTAACCTGATTAGAAAAATTATATATCAACTTGTACCAACGTTTTTTTCATTATACAGGAATTATCATTTTTGGATTGCTGGCACTGGTTTCCTTATCAGCTACGCTGATTCCCTTTATCCCTTCAAAGGAATGGTGGATCCGGATATTTGACTATCCGCGTCTTCAATCTTTTTTTATTGCCCTACTGGCATTAATGTGGTATTCATTTTTTTATTTTAAGCGGGGAAAAAAAGGATATGTATTTGTAATCATGTTCCTGGTTGTAATCGTGATACAGGGATATAAAGCATGGGCATACACACCACTGGGTAAAAAACAAGTTTTGTGGTCGGAGGGCGGCTCTGCCGATACTACACATATCAGCCTCTTTATCTCCAATGTACTCCAAACAAATACGGCGTATGACCAGGTTATTGATAAAATCGGTAAATATGATCCTGATATTATCATTACCACCGAGTCAGATAGCTTGTGGCAAAAAGGATTATCATCGATTGAAAATAAATATCCCTATCGTATACCCATACCGCTTAGCAATACTTACGGTATGCACCTATACTCAAGGTTGCCCTTGGAAAATCCTTCCGTTCGCTACCTGGTAGAACCGGATATTCCTTCTATCCGGACCAGAGTAAAATTATCATCCGGTGAATGGATTAATCTATTTGTAGTGCATCCCCGACCACCTGCTCCTTCTGAGGCTTCGGATACCCGGGAAAGAGATGCTGAAATTATAATGGTGGCCAGGGAAGCCCGTAAGGAAAAGGAGGGGGTAATCGTTGCCGGCGATTTTAATGATGTGGCCTGGTCAGAAACTACTGAACTTTTCCAGGAGGTAAGCGGATACCTGGATCCCAGGCGCGGACGTGGTTTTTACAATACCTATCATGCAAAATTTCCGGTGTTCCGATGGCCGCTTGATCATATTTTCCATAGCTCGCATTTTAAATTGGTTAGCATGGAACGGGGCGGTTCTGTAAACAGTGATCACTTTCCCATGTTTATCCATCTGAGTTATGAGCCGGAGGAAAAGAAAGATCAACCTGAAGTACAACCTGATAAAGAAACGGAAACAGACGCCGGCAAAACGATCAGGAAAGGTAAATCGGATCCGGATGCACCATCAGAGTGATGGTTGATCAATTTGTTTAAATTGGATCAAAAGATTACTAAACCTTTATGATGGTAACCCTGGAAATAAAAACGGGTCCCCTGGAGACCCGTACGTATTTTGGAATTAACACCTGAATTAATTTTTACTCGCCAGATGTCTCATTTTTCTCAGTAATCCTCCTTCATTTGAAATTGTATTGCCTCCGGCCATGTTCATCAATTCTGACATATCGATTCCCTTTCCGCCACCAAGAGAACTCATTACACCGGAAATTTTATCAGGACTAAATACAGAATTGATCTGCTTTTTCTGCCTTCCCAAAAAGCCCATCAGAAGAGGCGCAACCATTTCCATTATATTACCTATGGTTCCGGATGATAATCCGGATTGACCGGATAATTTATTTTCTACTGCACTGCGTTTTTTGCCCAAAACATGCTTCAGTATGCCGGTTCCATTTGCTTTTGCCGGATTTTGTAAATGTCCATTTATATTATCCAGGATACTTCCGTCATGATCCCGTTCGAGGGCATCTAAAAAGTTATTCGCCCCGTTTGTTGACCGGGTATTGTTGGATATTGCATTCAATAAAGTGGGTACAGCGCTTTCCATTGCCTGGGTTACCTGTACTTTACCAGCCCCCGCTTTGCTGGCTAAATTCTCTAAACCGTCTTCACCTATCTGACTCAATAATAATTGGGTAACATTTTCCATTCTTTTATATTTTTTGATATTTCAGAATATACAAAAAATATTTGATAATAAAAAATGAATAACCTGTTATAGTTATATTCAAAAATAAAAGAAAGGCAGGGAATACCCATGTTGTCTAAGCCCTTGCTCTGACTAAGTATAAACAAGATCTATGTGCTGTCATTGCTGATCCGATCCGGGCCACTTGACCACCTTGTTAGAAATGGGAGGTACTGAGTGCAGGTAAGCATAGATGGCTTTTAAATCGTTTTCTTTCATGTTTCCATAACAGGACCAGGGCATAATGGTATTATTTTTACCCGGGTTGCGGTTGATATTTTCAGGGCTGGCATTATTCCTGAATTTTGATATAAACATTTCTTCTGTCCAACTGCCAATACCCGTTGCCGAATCGGGAGTGATATTGGCGGACCGTACTGTAAACCCGGGTAATTTATCTTCATTTCCTCCGGAAAGAGGTTTGCTGAAATCGGGGACACCTTCAGGAGAAAAAGGAGTATGACAATCACCACAATGGGCTATAGTGACCAGGTATTCTCCATATTTAATTTTATCATTTTCATCAGGCCTTACATTATTTTTATAATCATTATCTGGCAGAGGACCAAATACCGAAGCAGGAACAAATAATTCTCTTTTCGGAAAATTGTTTTCAATGGGTTTCAATGAGCGGATATAAGCAATTACCGCATGTACATCTTCTTTTGCCATTTGGCTTAATCCATGGTAAGGCATCATAGGAAATAAAGTATCTCCGCTTTTATTAATTCCCTTCGTCATCGCCCTTGCTATTTCGTCATCTGTCCAGTCCTTAAGTGCAAAGGGCGTTATGTTCGGAATAAAAATTTTACCGGGAATATTTATTAATTCATGAATGGGAAGACCGCCTCCACCTTCCGTACCTGCTACAATGGGCATTGAAAATTTATTCATGTCGAGCTGGCTATGGCAGTCAACGCAATTAACAACTGAATGAACGAGATACTTTCCATGTTCCAGTTGTTGTTTTAAAGAATCTTCTGCAGAAATACCTGAAGAGTTATTATTGTTGACACAGGTGCTAAAAAATAAAACCGGAGTGGCGAGAATAACCAGAACAAAAAATGGGGAAAATTTTTTCATGTTAGTTGGTTTAGAATTGTGCAATGAAAATGATTAATAAAATATTTTTAATTTTCATCGGGCGGATTGGAGGAACCAGCGTTATGTGCGCAGCATTACATTTTCCTTTGGGGAACTTTTACTTTTCCTCAGTGGGTATGGTAAGTAAGGGTATAGTTGAATGTTTTAATAGGAAGCTGGCAATATCGGTGCTGAATAATCTTTCTATTCCGTGGTGACTATGTGAGCCGGCGACAATCAGGTCAGCCTTCCATTCCTGGCTGTATTTAATGATGGTATCAGCAGTATTTCCATCCAATACTTTTGTGGTGATGCTATTATCGCCAAGATGCGTAACGGTTGCGGCCAAAAACACCTCGGCTTCCTTTTTTATATCAGTGGCAAGTTCGATAGCCCCCATAGTATAACCGCCGGTATAGCCCATAATGGGCGCATAATCCATAGCGTAAAATGCCGCTTCTGTAATTACATGGATGATGGTTAATTCTGCATTGAATGCTTTTGCAATTGCATGGCCTGTTTCTGCAACTCTTTCGGCAGAAGGGGTGTAATCAAGTGCTATCAGAATTTTTTTCATGACTGGCCGTTGAAGTAGTTAAAATAAAATCAACTTTTTTTATTATCCGGCGATCCGGAACCATTGGCCTTTTCTCTCTTTAAAGATAAACACATACATATATTCAAAATCATATTTCAAAAAAACTTTTTAATAATTTCTTTGTCACATGCTGTTTGGGTTTAGGATAATTTTTAAAATAAATAAATCGCCCGGTGCTGTTAAAAAAGAAATGAATAAGCAGGGAAGTTTTTGCATTTACGTATTTCCTGGAATATAAATTGAAAGCTTCCTTAAGCAACATTTACTACAAGCCCGTCCAATTTATTTTGTTTTAAGACCCCGGTAAAAAAACAGTAACTTAATTCTTTTAAAAAAAAATATTTATGCTCAACCGAAGAGAACTTTTAAAACTATCGGCTTCTGTATCCGCTGTTTCTTTGTTTCCCGGGGTCATGAATGCTTCTGAAACCAATCCTAAAGGCCCTTTCCGTTTTTGCCTTAATACCAGTACCATCAGGGGGCAAAATCCCGGCTTATTACAGTCAATTGAAATTGCATCCAAAGTGGGTTATGATGGAATGGAACTCTGGATCAATGATATTAAAAAATACCTGGATGATGGAAATACAATACAAAGCCTGGCAAAATTTATTTCATCAAAGGGTATTGTTGTGGAAAATGCCATCAGCTTTACTGCATGGATGGTGAATGATGATGATAAGCGACGATCAGCACTTGCCGAACTGGAAGAAGAAATGAAATGGATGGCAGTGCTCGGTTGCAAAAGAATTGCTGCACCTCCTGCCGGTATGGAGAAGGGTAAACCGATCGATTTTCAAAAAGCAGGAGAGCGGTATCGTGAAATTCTTTCTTTAGGATTAAAATATAAAGTGATGCCGCAGTTAGAATTCTGGGGGGCCTCGGGAACTCTTTTTAATTTCAGCCAGGCTCTCGCCATTGCGGCGGCCTCCAACGACAGAAATGCCCGCATATTGCCGGATATTTATCATCTCTTCCGTGGAGGGTCAGGATTCGACGCTTTACAAATGGTTAATGGAAACGTAATCGAGATCATTCATATCAACGACTATCCGGCATCAAAACCCGTAGATGAACAAACGGATGCAGACCGTGTATTTCCCGGAGACGGGGTTGCTCCCGTTAAGCAAGTGCTTCGTGACCTGAAAGCTATGGGTGGAACCAAAGTACTTTCTCTTGAACTTTTTAATAAAAACTATTGGGCGCAGGATGCTATGATGGTAGCAAAAACGGGGTTACAAAAAATGAAATCATTGGTGAATAGCCTGGCGACTTGAAAATGAAAAGAATTTTTTCTGTTCTTATTTTTAAAAATATGTCATATAGGAAAAGTATTAAAAAAAAATGAATGGGGCTGTTATTTTACGGGATTGGCCCGAATAAAGATAAAAATCAACAGGTATTTTTTGATTATCCTGTTTTTGGGTTGCGTATCCTTCCACGCATTCACGCAAAAAGTTCAAAAGAAAATCGAGGTACCTGATTGGGCCCTGCCAGGATCAGCAACACATAAGCAAGTGCCTTCGCCGCCAGATTTTCACAGGGATAGAAAAACAGAAAATAAATCCATTGGTATATTCAAAGGGCAAAGTGATGTGGGGGCAGCCCTGGTGCCCGGATCTTCAAGTTTTAATGCCTCTACGGGCAATACACTATCAATTCTGCCGGTTATAATATTTGGTACACCCGCGATGAATTCCGTTATCTCTGGAAGAAAATGTCGGGTGATGTATCTCTTGCTGCAGACTATTAATTTTCCTGATACCGCCGGGTATTTTGATCGGAAAGCCGTTCTTATTATTCGTCAGGCCCTTGAGGATGATTCTAAAGAAGCAATGGCTGCCCTTCATGGAGGTGGTTTAATTCACCTGGCATGGCGGCCGGAGAAAGGACAGAGTATAAAAGAAATGCGTGTAGATAAACGCGGTGCCCTCAGGCTGGGTTTAGTGAACCTAGGAGATTTCTTTACATCTATCTTAGTATGGCTGGTGAGCCCATGCGACAGTATGGAGACCCTGTTCAATTACATCTGGATGAACCATTCTATGCAGGTATTGGTTTCTCCTCTCATTTGCCTGACAAATCAGATACGGCAATACTTTCTAACGTGATATTAGAGAATGAAGCCGGAAAAGTAAAGTAAGTTGAGCTTATCTTTTGAATTGAGTTGGCCCCGTTTCTTTTTGAATTCACGGTACCTCTTACAATTTAAAAGAATTTTCTACTTTACCAGAAAGATTTTCTTTTTACTGTTGCCGCTATTTGCTTTTTTACAAAAAATTTTACGAGTAACATACCAGCAATAAAACCTCCTATATGTGCTGCATAAGCTATACCCCCGGCAGATTCTTCGCCACCCAGCATCCCCATGCCATTGATCAATTGGAAAATAAACCAAAGGCCTACTACAAGAAATGCCGGCAAAGACATGGAACCAAACAGGATCCAAACATGAACTTTTCGCCGGGGAAATAAAAGAAGATAACCACCCAGTACTCCGGATATGGCTCCCGATGCTCCCAGGCTTGGAACCAAAGTACTTTGATCCAGATAAGCGGTGCTTAACACGTGGCTTAAACCTGCCAGTACGCCGCAAAGCAAATAAAAAAGTAAATATTTCTTGTGCCCCATCACATTTTCAAGATTGTCGCCAAAAATCCACAGGTACAACATATTTCCCGCAATATGGGCAATACCTCCGTGCATGAACATGGAAGTGAGGAGAGTTAAATATACTGAGACGGGCGTTGGTTGTAAGCCAGGCATGGTGATCGCATCGCCGGTTACGGGATCATGAATAATTTTTGGTCCCGTTACTATATCTTTTCCGGAAAGTATTTCCGCCGGCACTGTTGAGTAACCGAAAGTGAAATCAATATTTCTTCCAAGATCCTGCCAGTAAAAAAAAACAAAAATATTCAGTACGATCAAAAGGTAATTAACAATAGGAGAGATCGTTCTGTCTTTGTCATCATCGCCAATTGGGAAAAGCATTTTTAAAAATTTAACCTGTGAAAATACACGCTGTTAAGAATCAGAAAAACAGATATTGAATTTAAAAAAGCACCGAAATTGGATAGGGGCAAGATTTATTTCTTTGCCAAAGAATCCAATCTGTAGTTAGGATCTGTTGTATCAGGAAGTGGATTTGGATTATCACTTCCAATTACTGACGTATCTACCAAATGATCAGAACTTCCATTACCTCCCTGGTTATTTTCATTGGCATTGGTGCACGCCATTAAGAAAATAATCAAAGTCAGTCCCGCCAGTATTTTTTTCATGATGTATTATTTACATTAGTTAAGCTTCATTTTAAAATAAATTGAGACAGGATTGGACAATAACCTCAATATTCCATTATTATGCCAGATACAATAAGGCATATTTTTCTCAAAAACCCATTTACCCTGTTACAAGTTTGGGAAACTTTGTCCCGGTATTATTTCTTTGTGTTGAGAGAAGGGATATGAATTCTTATATGTCCTCATAGTATACAAATCCCCGGAATAAGGAACGAGGATAATAAACAGGATTTTTGAGGAAAGAAAATAAGTGAAACAGGATAGTAAATAAAAAAAAGGTCACCGCTTTTGCAGTGACCCTTGTGTGAATTCTTTTCCTGGACGGTAAAAAGAAAGAAGTTGACCAATTTCGGATTTTCAGGATTTGGATTTTGGATTTGGATTTTTCTGGATTTTGGATTTCAGTTTTTCATTTTGATATTGGATAATGTGAAATTCGCTATCATCAACTTCTGGTGCAAACATATCCCCGGATCTGTTTCAGGACAAGAGAAAATGTACCCGATATTTTATGAAAATCTACGTACTTGTTTGGCGGATGAAATGAAGAAGTATAAACATTTATTTCATTTGATATATATAAAGTTGTTTTTTGAGAATGTATTTTTTAAAGAACTAAATTATTCATTGAATTCCTGCACCCGTAGTATTACTTATTATCCAATTCAATCATGAGTCGTGAACGCTAAAAATTTTTCAATAGAAAGATTTTCAAAGGCAAATTGAGAATGTTTGAATGTAATTATTGCATGGAATGTTATTAAGAAATAATAAAACGGCAAGAGAGAATCCTGTTTCAATTAATCAGGGTATGAAATTAACTAACGATTGTTTCAATTTTCTAATGCAATAAAACAATGCCGGGTTATCGTGGAGGTTGCTTTTGAGAAAAGTAATAGGCATTCATCACAAGCCAGTAGCATTGATACAACTTTTTGATTTGACTTTTTTTGTATTTCAAAATTACTTCCACGGGCAGGGAATCACTCCGCTGGGCTTTTTGGTACCTCTCAGGATAAATGAAACCTCCCAGCTACTAGGTTTCCGCGGTGCCTGGTTAAGTTTAGAAGTTGTAATATCATAACTTATTCCAACCTGCAGATCTTTATAAACAAATCCGGCATATGGAATTATTGCATTTTTTGACCAATACCAAAGACCAGCAGTCAACATAGTTTCCAAACTGTTTCCCACATAGTAACCCATTGCAGCTCCTACCGAAAAATAATTGGCTTCCCGCTGAAACTGGTATATCGCATTGCTGTTAAACACCACCTGGTCAGTTACAAAAGTTTCAAAGTTTATATGTGCTACTTTTCTCATCGCCAGAAACTCATTATCATCTTTCAAAAAAGTTTGCCTGGGTTTATTCAAATGAAAAGCGGCCACGCCCGCATCAAAATTGTTTTTTTCTGTACTGGCGCTGTAGGTGATCCCTGCGCTGGCCGATACATAAGGTTTCATATTATATAAAGCATTTTCGCCTGTAGGGAGATTACGGTTAAAACCAAAACCAGTAAACTGATCTTCAAAATCAAGCCGGCTAAAATCCATATTCCTGCTTCCATAAATGGCTCCAAATCCTACACCTATCCTTTCGGTATATTCATCCGTTTCGGTAATCTTTATATTATATGATAGATTGAGTGATGCATAAGTACTTTTTACGACACCACTCATAGCCCGGTCAAACATCAACATTCCTCCCAGGCCTATAATGTTTCCTTCTGTTTCAACATTTGGTATTTTGTCCTGGAAAATCTTTGAATCGTATGAAACCGTGCCTGTAACATACGGACTGGCCGGTCCTATCCATTGATCTCTGTAATTCGAAATCAATCGCCAGTCGGAATTAATATTTGCAGTTAATGCCGGGTTGATATTTAAAGGGGAAGAGAAAAACTGCGAAAAACTGGGATCCTGCGCAATGACTCTCCCTGCAAAAAATAAGGAAAAGAATAGTACTGGTATTAGTAAAGCTGTTTTCATAACCTAAAATTTTATCTGAGTAAAACCGAATTGCCGGCACGTTTAAAATATTTTCCATCTTCACCCGTTGCTTCCAGGGTCCATGTATACGTATCCATCACCTGTGGTTGTCCGTTAAATGTTCCATCCCAACCTTGCTCCAAAACATTTGTTTCAAATACCAACTGCCCCCAGCGATTAAATACACGGAAGTATTTTAATTCCCGGATACATACAGGTAAGGGATGCAATTTGTCATTATGTCCGTCATTATTTGGTGACCAGGCTTTGGGAACAAAAATATCTGAGACACAAGTTCCCGGATCACTCTGGCGAAGTAAAACCAAGACAGTATCTATAGTGGGACATTGATTGCCATGGTCGATTGTGATTGTATATTCTATTTCTTTATCGCTGCGGAATACAGGATCCTTCCGGTTATAGGCATTAAGTCCTACTGGAGGATACCAGGTATAGTTATTAACGAGTCCGGGTTCCCGTGCGCTTAATTGCACCGATGCATTTGGTGAAGCAATTACGGTTGAATAACGAACAGATTTTTCTCCTTTTGTAATTGTCAGAACTACCTCAACCGCTTTTACAAAGGTACATCCACCTACCGCCTTGGCCTGGATATAATAGGTGCCGCCTTCGGCTACGGCCTGCGGGTTAATCAACGGACTTGTGGTCTCCGCATCATTCCAGTAAGTAAAGGTCAATCGTGGATCGCTTCCTTCCGTTACAGAAGGACTGGTCAGGTCTACGGTTTGTGGTTCACATACTCTGGCAGGATTGGTAACAAGAAACAGGGGTTCTGCTTTTAAGGTAACTTCTACAGGGTCTATTGAATAACATCCATACGAATTAATTCCTTTTACATAATAAGTTCCGGCAAATACCGCCGTGGGGTCAGGTATAGGTTCTGAGGCTGCCGCGTCGAGCCAGTATGAGAATGTCAAACCAGGATCTGAACCAGCAGTTACCGTTGAATCAGTAAGATTAGCAGGAGAACATAAAGTAATATCGGATGCCACCACCTTGGGATTTTGACCTGATGAACCAATTATTGCCGTTGTACTGGCAGTACATCCATTTGCATCAGTCAGGATAACGGTATAGGTTCCCGGCACAAGATTAGTCAGATCTTTTTTATTGCTTGCATATCCTGAAGGCCCTGTCCACGAATAAACATACGGTGTATTTCCTCCATTAACGTTCAGGCTGATGGAGCCATCCTGCGCAGTGCAATTTGCATTTGTTATTGTTTTGTTGATGGTAATAATATTATTGACCTGGTTAATTTTTATAGTTGTTGTAGCATCGCATCCATTAGCATCGGTAACCACAACAGTATAATCTCCCGGAGATAATCCATCCAAATTTTTCTTTACTGAGCTAAAATTATTGGGCCCTGTCCAGGCATAATAATAAGGAGCAGAACCATTATTAACTACCAGGTCAATTGAGCCATTAGCTCCTGTGCAAATAGTATGTTGAACCACCTGGTTCAGTGTAATCGTACTAGCAGACTGATTGACCTTTATTGATTTTGTTTGAGTGCAACCATTGGCATCTGTTACTAATACGGTATAATCACCGGCCGCCAGTCCATCAAGGTCTTTATTATTTGAAATAAATTGACCAGGGCCCGTCCATGCAAACGCATAAGGAGCAACACTTCCACCAACCGTCAGGTTAATAGCACCATTCGTAGCCATACAACTGATGTCAGTAATGGTTTGATTGATTGTGAAGGCGTTTGTAGCCTGGCCAATAGTAGCAAGCGAAGAAGAGCTACAACCATTTACATCATTCACCGTGATAGTATAATCACCAACTGGCAATGAATTGAAAATATTGCTGGCCTGGAAGTCAATGCCATTAATGCTATAGGTTATACCATTATCCGGTGCAGGTAGCGTAACCGTTATTGAACCATTTGGAGTATTGCAGATGGCAGGCGAAGTAATAACTATAGGTGCGGTGGGCTGTGCCGTAACGACCAGGTGCAGGGTAGCAATAGAATCACAACCGCTAGCCGATACAAGAGTAGCAGTATAATCACCGGCGGCATTATAATCAGTACCATTCCAGCTATAAGGCAATGCGGCTTCGCAGATGGTGATGGTCTCTTCACCGGTTACAACAGGATTGATGATCAGGTGCAGAGTAGCAACAGAATCACAACCTGTAGCCGATACCAGAGTTAGCAGTATAATCACCGGCAGCATTATAATCTGTACCGTTCCAGTTATAAGGCAATGCGGCTTCGCAGATAGTGATGGTCTCTTCACCGGTTACAACAGGATTGATGATCAAATGCAGGGTAGCAACAGAATCACAACCTGTAGCAGAAACCAGGTTAGCAGTATAATCACCGGCAGCATTGTAATCAGTACCGTTCCAGCTATAAGGCAATGCAGCTTCGCAGATAGTGATGGTCTCTTCACCGGTTACAACAGGATTAATGACCAAATGCAGGGTAGCAACAGAATCACAACCGGTAGCAGAAACCAGGTTAGCAGTATAATCACCGGCAACATTGTAATCTGTACCATTCCAGCTATAAGGCAATGCAGCTTCGCAGATGGTGATGGTCTCTTCACCGGTTACAACAGGGTTAATGACCAGGTGCAGAGTAGCAATAGAATCACAACCACTAGCCGATACAAGAGTAGCAGTATAATCACCGGCAACATTGTAATCTGTACCGTTCCAGTTATAAGGCAATGCAGCTTCGCAGATGGTGATGGTCTCTTCACCGGTTACAACAGGATTGATGATCAAATGCAGTGTAGCAATCGAATCACAACCTGTAGCAGATACCAAGTGTAGCAGTATAATCACCGGCAGCATTGATAATCTGTACCGTTCCAGCTATAAGGCAATGCAGCTTCGCAGATAGTGATGGTCTCTTCACCGGTTACAACAGGATTGATGATTAAATGCAGTGTAGCAATAGAATCACAACCTGTAGCAGATACCAGGGTAGCAGTATAATCACCGGCAGCATTGATAATCTGTACCATTCCAGCTATAAGGCAATGCAGCTTCGCAGATGGTGATGGTCTCTTCACCGGTTACAACAGGATTAATAACTAGATGCAGTGTAGCAATCAGAATCACAACCGCTAGCAGATACAAGGTAGCAGTATAATCACCGGCAGCAGTGATAATCTGTACCATTCCAGCTATAAGGTAATGCGCTTCACAGATGGTGATGGTCTCTTCACCGGTTACAACAGGATTGATGATTAAATGCAGTGTAGCAATAGAATCACAACCAGTAGCAGATACCAAGGTTAGCAGTATAATCACCGGCAGCAGTGATAATCTGTACTATTCCAGCTATAAGGTAATGCAGCTTCACAGATAGTGATAGTCTCTTCACCGGTTACAACAGGATTAATAATTAAATGCAGTGTAGCAATAGAATCACAACCTGTAGCAGAAACCAGGGTAGCAGTATAATCACCGGCAGCAGTGATAATCTGTACCGTTCCAGCTATAAGGCAATGCAGCTTCACAGATAGTGATAGTCTCTTCACCAGTTACAACAGGATTGATGATTAAATGCAGTGTAGCAATCGAATCACAACCTGTAGACAGAAACCAGGTTAGCAGTATAATCACCGGCAGCATTGATAATCTGTACCGTTCCAGCTATAAGGCAATGCAGCTTCGCAGATAGTGATGGTCTCTTCACCGGTTACAACAGGATTGATGATTAAATGCAGTGTAGCAATAGAATCACAACCTGTAGCAGATACCAGGGTAGCAGTATAATCACCGGCAGCATTGATAATCTGTACCGTTCCAGCTATAAGGCAATGCAGCTTCACAGATGGTGATGGTCTCTTCACCGGTTACAACAGGATTAATAATTAAATGCAGTGTAGCAATCGAATCACAACCAGTAGCAGATACAAGAGTAGCAGTATAATCACCGGCAGCAGTGATAATCTGACTATTCCAGCTATAAGGCAATGCAGCTTCACAGATAGTGATAGTCTCTTCACCAGTTACAACAGGATTAATGATCAAATGCAGTGTAGCAATCAGAATCACAACCATGTAGCAGATAACAAGTGTAGCAGTATAATCACCGGCAGCAGTGATAATCTGTACTGTTCCAGCTATAAGGTAATGCAGCTTCACAGATAGTGATGGTCTCTTCACCTGTTACAACAGGATTGATGATTAAATGCAGTGTAGCAATTGAATCACAACCGCTACGATACAAGGTAGCAGTATAATCACCAGCAGCAGTAATAGTATTGTTCCAGCTATAAGGTAATGCAGCTTCGCAGATAGTGATAGTCTCTTCACCGTTACACAGGATTGATAATTAAATGCAGTGTAGCAATTGAATCACAACCATTGCCGATACAAGGTAGCAGTATAATCACCGGCAGCAGTATGATTGATTGTTCCAGCTATAAGGCAATGCAGCTTCACAGATAGTGATGGTCTCTTCACCGGTTACCACAGGATTGATAATTAAATGCAGTGTAGCAATCAGAATCACAACCAGTAGCAGAAACCAAGGTTAGCAGTATAATCACCGGCAGCAGTGATAGTCTGTACGTTCCAGCTATAAGGCAATGCAGCTTCACAGATAGTGATGGTCTCTTCACCGGTTACAACAGGATTGATAATTAAATGCAGTGTAGCAATAGAATCACAACCGGTAGCAGATACAAGAGTAGCAGTATAATCACCGGCAGCATTGTAATCAGTGATTATTCCAGCTATAAGGTAATGCAGCTTCACAGATAGTGATAGTCTCTTCACCTGTTACAACAGGATTAATAATTAAATGCAGTGTAGCGATCAGAATCACAACCAGTAGCAGATAACAAGAGTAGCAGTATAATCACCGGCAGCAGTGATAGATCTGTACCGTTCCAGCTATAAGGTAATGCAGCTTCACAGATAGTGATGGTCTCTTCACCGGTTACAACAGGATTAATAACTAAATGCAGTGTAGCAATAGAATCACAACCGCTAGCAGATACAAGAGTAGCAGTATAATCACCGGCAGCAGTGATAGATCTGATTATTCCAGCTATAAGGTAATGCTGCTTCACAGATAGTGATGGTCTCTTCACCGGTTACAACAGGATTGATAATTAAATGCAGTGTAGCAATCAGAATCGCAACCGGTAACAGATACCAAGGTAGTAGTATAATCACCGGCAGCAGTGAATCGACTGATTATTCCAGCTATAAGGCAATGCAGCTTCACAGATAGTGATAGTCTCTTCACCGGTTACAACAGGATTAATAATCAAATGCAGTGTAGCGATCGAATCACAACCATTCAGCAGATAACCAAGTGTAGCGGTATAATCACCGGCAGCAGTGATAGTCATGATTGTTCCAGCTATAAGGTAATGCAGCTTCACAGATGGTGATAGTCTCTTCACCGGTTACAACAGGATTGATAATTAAATGCAGTGTAGCAATCGAATCACAACCAGTAACAGAAACCAGAGTAGCAGTATAATCACCGGCAGCAGTGATAGATCTGTACCATTCCAGCTATAAGGCAATGCAGCTTCACAGATGGTGATGGTCTCTTCACCGGTTACAACAGGATTAATGACTAGATGCAGTGTAGCAATAGAATCACAACCAGTAGCAGATACAAGAGTAGCGGTATAATCACCGGCAGCAGTGATAATCTGTACCGTTCCAGCTATAAGGCAATGCAGCTTCACAGATAGTGATGGTCTCTTCACCGGTTACAACAGGATTGATGATTAAATGCAGTGTAGCAATAGAATCACAACCTGTAGCAGAAACCAAGGTTAGCAGTATAATCACCGGCAGCATTGTAATCAGTGACCATTCCAGCTATAAGGCAATGCAGCTTCGCAGATGGTGATGGTCTCTTCACCGGTTACAACAGGGTTAATGACCAAGTGCAGAGTAGCAATAGAATCACAACCGCTTGCCGATACAAGAGTAGCAGTATAATCACCGGCAGCATTGTAATCGAGTGACTATTCCAGCTATAAGGCAATGCAGCTTCGCAGATAGTGATGGTCTCTTCACCGGTTACAACAGGATTGATGATTAAATGCAGTGTAGCAATCGAATCACAACCATTAGCAGATACAAGAGTAGCAGTATAATCACCGGCAGCAGTGATAATCTGTACCGTTCCAGCTATAAGGCAATGCAGCTTCGCAGATAGTGATGGTCTCTTCACCGGTTACAACAGGATTGATGATCAAATGCAGGGTAGCAACAGAATCACAACCGGTAGCAGATACCAGGGTAGCAGTATAATCACCGGCAGCAGTGATAGATCTGTACCATTCCAGCTATAAGGTAATGCAGCTTCGCAGATAGTGATGGTCTCTTCACCGGTTACAACAGGATTAATGATTAAGTGCAGGTAGCAATCAGAATCACAACCGCTAGCAGATAACAAGAGTAGCAGTATAATCACCGGCAGCATTGTAATCAGTGATTATTCCAGCTATAAGGCAATGCAGCTTCGCAGATGGTGATAGTCTCTTCACCGGTTACAACAGGGTTAATGACCAGGTGCAGGGTAGCAATAGAATCACAACCGCTAGCAGATACCAGGGTAGCAGTATAATCACCGGCAGCAGTTATAGATCAGTACCGTTCCAGTTATAAGGCAATGCAGCTTCACAGATAGTGATAGTCTCTTCACCGGTTACAACAGGATTGATGATCAAATGCAGTGTAGCAATCGAATCACAACCTGCAGCAGAAACCAAGTGTAGCAGTATAATCACCGGCAGCAGTGATAATCTGTATCGTTCCAGTTATAAGGTAATGCAGCTTCACAGATAGTGATGGTCTCTTCACCGGTTACAACAGGGTTAATGACCAGGTGCAGGGTAGCGATCAGAATCACAACCGCTAGCAGATACAAGAGTAGCAGTATAATCACCGGCAGCATTGTAATCTGTACCGTTCCAGCTATAAGGCAATGCAGCTTCGCAGATCGTGATAGTCTCTTCACCGGTTACAACAGGATTGATGACCAGGTGCAGGGTAGCAATAGAATCACAACCGCTAGCCGATACAAGAGTAGCAGTATAATCACCGGCAGCAGTGATAGTCTGTACCATTCCAGCTATAAGGCAATGCAGCTTCGCAGATGGTGATGGTCTCTTCACCGGTTACAACAGGGTTAATGACCAAGTGCAGTGTAGCAATAGAATCACAACCTGTAGCAGAAACCAGGGTAGCAGTATAATCACCGGCAGCATTGATAATCTGTACCATTCCAGCTATAAGGCAATGCAGCTTCGCAGATGGTGATGGTCTCTTCACCGGTTACAACAGGATTAATGATCAAATGCAGTGTAGCAATAGAATCACAACCAGTAGCAGATACCAAGTGTAGCAGTATAATCACCGGCAGCAGTGATAATCTGTATCGTTCCAGGTATAAGGCAATGCAGCTTCGCAGATAGTGATGGTCTCTTCACCGGTTACAACAGGATTAATGACCAGGTGCAGGGTAGCAATAGAATCACAACCACTAGCAGATACAAGAGTAGCAGTATAATCACCGGCAGCATTGATAATCTGTACCATTCCAGCTATAAGGCAATGCAGCTTCGCAGATGGTGATGGTCTCTTCACCGGTTACAACAGGATTGATGATCAAATGCAGGGTAGCAATAGAATCACAACCTGTAGCAGATACCAGGTTAGCAGTATAATCACCGGCAACATTGTAATCTGTACCGTTCCAGTTATAAGGCAATGCAGCTTCGCAGATAGTGATGGTCTCTTCACCGGTTACAACAGGGTTAATGACCAGGTGCAGTGTAGCAACAGAATCACAACCTGCTAGCAGAAACCAAGTGTAGCAGTATAATCACCGGCAGCAGTTATAATCTGTACCATTCCAGTTATAAGGCAATGCAGCTTCGCAGATAGTGATAGTCTCTTCACCGGTTACAACAGGATTGATGATCAATGCAGTGTAGCAATAGAATCACAACCAGTAGCAGATACCAGAGTAGCAGTATAATCACCGGCAACATTGTAATCTGTACCGTTCCAGTTATAAGGCAATGCAGCTTCACAGATAGTGATAGTCTCTTCACCGGTTACAACAGGATTAATGACCAGGTGCAGGGTAGCAACAGAATCACAACCACTCGCAGAAACAAGAGTAGCAGTATAATCACCAGCGGTATTATAATCTGTACCGTTCCAGTTATAAGGCAATGCAGCTTCACAGATGGTGATGGTCTCTTCACCGGTTTCGGCTTTATTAATAGTAACATGGGCCGTTACTACCGAATCACAACCATTAATGGTAGAATAAGTATGAACATAATCGTTGCTGCTGGTCACTACAGTTCCCCATGGTAAAGTATAAGAAAGACAGGCGGCAGCCGTGAACTCAGTGGCAACCGAAGAATTGATCGTAACGTGAGCCGTCACTACCGAATCACAACCATTGATGGTAGAATAAGTATGAACATAATCATTGCTGCTGGTCACTACAGTTCCCCATGGTAAAGTATAAGAAAGACAGGCGGCAGCGGTGAACTCAGTGGCAACAGATGAGTTGATCGTAACATGAGCGGTTACTACCGAATCACAACCATTGATGGTAGAATAAGTATGAACATAGATCATAATCATTGCTTGAAGTCACTACCTGGCCCCATGGTAAAGTATAAGAAAGACAGGCGGCAGCAGTGAACTCAGTGGCAACCGAAGAATTGATCGTAACATGAGCAGTCACTACCGAATCACAACCATTGATGGTAGAATAAGTATGAACATAATCATTGCTCTGAAGTCACTACCTGGCCCCATGGTAAAGTATAAGAAAGACAGGCGGCAGCTGTGAACTCAGTGGCAACCGAAGAATTGATCGTAACATGAGCAGTCACTACCGAATCACAACCATTGATGGTAGAATAAGTATGAACATAATCGTTGCTGCTGGTCACTACGGTTCCCCATGGTAAAGTATAAGAAAGACAGGCGGCAGCGGTGAACTCAGTGGCAACAGATGAGTTGATCGTAACATGAGCGGTCACTACCGAATCACAACCATTGACAGTTGAATAGGTATGAACATAATCATTACTTGAAGTCACTACCTGGCCCCAGGGTAAAGTATAAGAAAGACAGGTAGCAGCAGTGAACTCGGTGGCAACCGAAGAATTGATCGTAACATGAGCAGTCACTACCGAATCACAACCATTGATGGTAGAATAAGTATGAACATAATCATTACTTGAAGTCACTACCTGGCCCCATGGTAAAGTATAAGAAAAACAGGCGGCAGCTGTGAACTCAGTGGCAACCGAAGAATTGATCGTAACGTGAGCAGTCACTACCGAATCACAACCATTAATGGTAGAATAAGTATGAACATAATCGTTGCTGCTGGTCACTACAGTACCCCATGGTAAAGTATAAGAAAGACAGGCGGCAGCCGTAAACTCAGTGGCAACCGAAGAATTGATCGTAACATGAGCGGTCACTACCGAATCACAACCATTGATGGTAGAATAAGTATGAACATAATCGTTGCTGCTGGTCACTACAGTTCCCCATGGTAAAGTATAAGAAAGACAGGCGGCAGCGGTGAACTCAGTGGCAACAGATGAGTTGATCGTAACATGAGCGGTTACTACCGAATCACAACCATTAATGGTAGAATAAGTATGAACATAATCGTTGCTGCTGGTCACTACGGTTCCCCATGGTAAAGTATAAGAAAGACAGGCGGCAGCTGTGAACTCAGTGGCAACCGAAGAATTGATCGTAACGTGAGCGGTTACTACCGAATCACAACCATTGATGGTTGAATAGGTATGAAAATAATCATTACTTGAAGTCACTACCTGGCCCCATGGTAAAGTATAAGAAAGACAGGCGGCAGCTGTGAACTCAGTGGCAACCGAAGAATTGATCGTAACGTGAGCAGTCACTACCGAATCACAACCATTAATGGTAGAATAAGTATGAACATAATCGTTGCTGCTGGTCACTACAGTACCCCATGGTAAAGTATAAGAAAGACAGGCGGCAGCAGTAAACTCAGTGGCAACCGAAGAATTGATCGTAACGTGAGCAGTCACTACCGAATCACAACCATTGATGGTAGAATAAGTATGAACATAATCGTTGCTGCTGGTCACTACAGTTCCCCAGGGCAAAGTATAAGAAAGACAGGCGGCAGCGGTGAACTCAGTGGCAACAGATGAGTTGATCGTAACATGAGCGGTTACTACCGAATCACAACCATTAATGGTAGAATAAGTATGAACATAATCATTACTGCTGGTCACTACAGTTCCCCATGGTAAAGTATAAGAAAGACCAGCAGCGATTGTGAACTCAGTGGCAACCGAAGAATTGATCGTAACGTGAGCAGTTACTACCGAATCACAACCATTGATGGTTGAATAGGTATGAACATAATCATTGCTGCTGGTCACTACAGTTCCCCATGGTAAAGTATAAGAAAGACAGGCGGCAGCTGTGAACTCAGTGGCAACCGAAGAATTGATCGTAACATGAGCGGTTACTACCGAATCGCAACCATTGACAGTTGAATAGGTATGAACATAATCATTACTTGAAGTCACTACCTGGCCCCATGGTAAAGTATAAGAAAAACAGGCGGCAGCAGTAAACTCGGTAGCAACAGATGAGTTGATCGTAACATGAGCGGTCACTACCGAATCACAACCATTGATGGTAGAATAAGTATGAACATAATCGTTGCTGCTGGTCACTACAGTACCCCATGGTAAAGTATAAGAAAGACAGGCGGCAGCGGTGAACTCAGTGGCAACCGAAGAATTGATCGTAACATGAGCGGTTACTACCGAATCACAACCATTGACGGTTGAATAAGCATGAACATAATCATTGCTGCTGAAGTCACTACCGTGGCCCCATGGTAAAGTATAAGAAAGACAGGCGGCAGCTGTGAACTCAGTGGCAACCGAAGAATTGATCGTAACATGAGCAGTCACTACCGAATCACAACCATTGACAGTTGAATAAGTATGAACATAATCATTACTTGAAGTCACTACCTGGCCCCATGGTAAAGTATAAGAAAGACAGGCGGCAGCAGTAAACTCAGTAGCAACAGATGAGTTGATGGTAACATGAGCAGTCACTACCGAATCACAACCATTGATGGTAGAATAAGTATGAACATAATCATTGCTTGAAGTTACTACCTGGCCCCATGGCAAAGTATAAGAAAGACAGGCGGCAGCAGTGAACTCAGTGGCAACCGAAGAATTGATCGTAACGTGAGCGGTTACTACCGAATCACAACCATTGATGGTAGAATAAGTATGAACATAATCATTGCTGCTGGTCACTACAGTACCCCAGGGTAAAGTATAAGAAAGACAGGCGGCAGCTGTAAACTCAGTGGCAACCGAAGAATTGATCGTAACATGAGCGGTTACTACCGAATCACAACCATTGATGGTAGAATAAGTATGAACATAATCATTGCTGCTGGTCACTACAGTTCCCCATGGTAAAGTATAAGAAAGACAGGCGGCAGCAGTAAACTCGGTAGCAACAGATGAGTTGATGGTAACATGAGCGGTCACTACCGAATCGCAACCATTGACAGTTGTATAAGTATGAACATAATCATTACTTGAAGTCACCACCTGGCCCCAGGGTAAAGTATAAGAAAGACAGGCGGCAGCAGTGAACTCAGTAGCAACAGATGAGTTGATGGTAACATGAGCGGTTACTACCGAATCGCAACCATTGATAGTTGAATAAGTATGAACATAATCATTACTTGAAGTCACCACCTGGCCCCAGGGCAAAGTATAAGAAAGACAGGCGGCAGCGGTGAACTCAGTAGCAACAGATGAGTTGATGGTAATATGAGCGGTCACTACCGAATCACAACCATTGATGGTAGAATAAGTATGAACATAATCGTTGCTGCTGGTCACTACAGTACCCCATGGTAAAGTATAAGAAAGACAGGCGGCAGCAGTGAACTCAGTGGCAACAGATGAGTTGATGGTAACATGAGCGGTTACTACCGAATCACAACCATTAATGGTAGAATAAGTATGAACATAATCATTACTTGAAGTCACCACCTTGCCCCAGGGTAAAGTATAAGAAAGACAGGCGGCAGCAGTGAACTCAGTGGCAACAGATGAGTTGATAGTAACATGAGCGGTTACTACCGAATCACAACCATTGATGGTAGAATAAGTATGAACATAATCATTGCTGTGAAGTCACTACGGTTCCCCATGGTAAAGTATAAGAAAGACAGGCGGCAGCGGTGAACTCAGTGGCAACAGATGAGTTGATCGTAACATGAGCAGTCACTACCGAATCACAACCATTGATGGTAGAATAAGTATGAACATAATCATTGCTTGATAGTCACTACCTGGCCCCATGGTAAAGTATAAGAAAGACAGGCGGCAGCCGTAAACTCAGTGGCAACCGAAGAATTGATCGTAACGTGAGCCGTCACTACCGAATCACAACCATTGATGGTTGGATAGGTATGAACATAATCATTACTTGCTGGTCACTACGGTTCCCCATGGCAAAGTATAAGAAAGACAGGTAGCAGCAGTAAACTCAGTAGCAACCGAAGAATTGATGGTAACATGAGCGGTTACTACCGAATCACAACCATTGATGGTAGAATAAGTATGAACATAATCGTTGCTGCTGGTCACTACAGTTCCCCATGGTAAAGTATAAGAAAGACAGGCGGCAGCAGTGAACTCAGTGGCAACCGAAGAATTGATCGTAACATGAGCAGTTACTACCGAATCACAACCATTGATGGTAGAATAAGTATGAACATAATCGTTGCTGCTGGTCACTACGGTTCCCCATGGCAAAGTATAAGAAAGACAGGCGGCAGCAGTGAACTCAGTGGCCACCGAAGAATTGATCGTAACGTGAGCAGTTACTACCGAATCGCAACCATTGATGGTAGAATAGGTATGAACATAATCACCGCTGCTGGTCACTACGTAGTTCCCCATGGTAAAGTATAAGAAAGACAGTTGGCAGCAGTAAACTGAGTGGCCACCGAATTATTGATCGTAACATGAGCGGTTACTACCGAATCACAACCATTGATAGTTGGATAAGTATGAACATAATCGCCGCTGCTGGTCACAGTAGTTCCCCATGGCAATGTATAAGAAAGACAGTTGGCAGCAGTAAACTGAGTAGCCACTGCATTATTGATCGTAATATGAGCCGTCACTACCGAATCACAACCATTGATGGTATGAATAAGTGTGAACATAATCGCCGCTTGCTGGTAACGTCGGTTCCCCATGGTAACGTATAAGAAAGACAATTGGCAGCAGTAAACTGAGTAGCCACCGCATTATTGATCGTAATATGAGCCGTTACTACCGAATCACAACCATTGATGGTTTGATAGGTATGAACATAATCACCGCTGCTGGTCACAGCAGTTCCCCATGGTAAAGTATAAGAAAGACAGGCAGCAGCAGTAAACTGAGTAGCAACAGATTATTGATCGTAACATGAGCGGTTACTACCGAATCGCAACCATTGACAGTTGAATAAGTATGAACATAATCGTTGCTGCTGGTCACTACAGTACCCCATGGTAAAGTATAAGAAAGACAGGCGGCAGCAGTAAACTCAGTGGCAACCGAAGAATTGATCGTAACATGAGCAGTCACTACCGAATCACAACCATTGATGGTAGAATAAGTATGAACATAATCGTTGCTGCTGGTCACTACAGTTCCCCATGGTAAAGTATAAGAAAGACAGGCGGCAGCAGTAAACTCAGTGGCAACCGAAGAATTGATGGTAACATGAGCGGTTACTACTGAATCACAACCATTAATGGTAGAATAAGTATGAACATAATCGTTGCTGCTGGTCACTACGGTTCCCCATGGTAAAGTATAAGAAAGACAGGCGGCAGCTGTAAACTCAGTGGCAACAGAATGAGTTGATGGTAACATGAGCGGTTACTACCGAATCGCAACCATTGATGGTAGAATAAGTATGAACATAATCGTTGCTGCTGGTCACTACAGTTCCCCATGGTAAAGTATAAGAAAGACAGGCGGCAGCGGTAAACTCAGTGGCAACCGAAGAATTGATCGTAACATGAGCGGTCACTACCGAATCACAACCATTGATGGTAGAATAGGTATGAACATAATCATTGCTGCTGGTCACTACAGTTCCCCATGGTAAAGTATAAGAAAGACAGGCGGCAGCCGTAAACTCAGTGGCAACCGAAGAATTGATGGTAACATGAGCGGTTACTACCGAATCACAACCATTGATGGTAGAATAGGTATGAACATAATCATTGCTGCTGGTCACAACAGTTCCCCATGGTAAAGTATAAGAAAGACAGGCGGCAGCGGTGAACTCAGTGGCAACAGATGAGTTGATGGTAACATGAGCGGTTACTACCGAATCGCAACCATTGACAGTTGAATAGGTATGAACATAATCATTACTTGAAGTCACTACCTGGCCCCATGGTAAAGTATAAGAAAGACAGGCGGCAGCTGTGAACTCAGTGGCAACCGAAGAATTGATCGTAACGTGAGCAGTCACTACCGAATCACAACCATTGATGGTAGAATAGGTATGAACATAATCATTGCTGCTGGTCACAACAGTTCCCCATGGTAAAGTATAAGAAAGACAGGCGGCAGCGGTGAACTCAGTGGCAACAGATGAGTTGATCGTAACATGAGCGGTTACTACCGAATCGCAACCATTGACGGTTGAATAGGTATGAACATAATCATTACTTGAAGTCACTACCTGGTCCCCATGGTAAAGTATAAGAAAGACAAGCGGCAGCCGTAAACTCAGTGGCAACAGATGAGTTGATGATAACATGAGCAGTCACTACCGAATCACAACCATTGATGGTAGAATAAGTATGAACATAATCATTACTTGAAGTCACTACCTGGCCCCATGGTAAAGTATAAGAAAGACAGGCGGCAGCTGTGAACTCAGTGGCAACAGATGAGTTGATGGTAACATGAGCGGTTACTACCGAATCACAACCATTAATGGTAGAATAAGTATGAACATAATCGTTGCTGCTGGTCGCTACAGTACCCCATGGTAAAGTATAAGAAAGACAGGCGGCAGCGGTGAACTCAGTCGCTACAGATGAGTTGATGATAACATGAGCGGTCACTACCGAATCACAACCATTAATGGTAGAATAAGTATGAACATAATCGTTGCTGCTGGTCACTACAGTTCCCCATGGCAATGTATAAGAAAGACAGGCGGCAGCCGTAAACTCAGTGGCAACAGATGAGTTGATGGTAACATGAGCGGTCACTACCGAATCGCAACCATTGACAGTTGTATAGGTATGAATATAATCATTGCTGCTGGTCACTACAGTTCCCCATGGTAAAGTATAAGAAAGACAAGCGGCAGCCGTAAACTCAGTGGCAACCGAAGAATTGATGATAACATGAGCGGTTACTACTGAATCACAACCATTGATGGTAGAATAGGTATGAACATAATCGTTGCTGCTGGTCACTACAGTTCCCCAGGGCAAAGTATAAGAAAGACAGGCAGCAGTGGTAAATTCAGTGGCAGCTATCCTGTTTACAATGAGGGTAGTTGTTGCAGATGCACTACAACCATTTCCATCAATAAAATTATAGGTGATAGTATGCGTTCCGGTTCCAGCTATTCCCGGATCAAAACTATTTCCCGATACACCTGGGCCGCTGAAGATGCCTCCCGAAGGACTTCCTGTTAAAACAACATTTCCGTTGTTGATACAAACCGGCGCATAAGTTCCTGCGCTGACAACAGGCAATGGATTTACCGTAATGCCCGTTGAAGCACTGTTGGTACAGCCATTACTATTGGAATAAGTATATGTGATGGTATGTGTTCCTGCTCCTGCTGTTGACGGGTTAAAACTATTTCCCGAAACACCTGGACCGCTGAATATGCCTCCTGAAGGACTTCCGGTTAAAACAACATTTCCGTTATTGATACAAACCGGCGCATATGTTCCTGCACTGACAACAGGCAAAGGATTTACCGTAATGCTTGTAGTAGCACTGTTGGTACAGCCATTACTATTGGAATAAGTATATGTGATGGTATGTGTTCCTACTCCTGCTGTTGACGGGTTAAAACTATTTCCCGAAACACCTGGACCGCTGAATATGCCTCCTGAAGGACTTCCGGTTAAAACAACATTTCCGTTGTTGATACAAACCGGCGCATAAGTTCCTGCGCTGACAACAGGCAATGGATTTACCGTAATGCCCGTTGAAGCACTGTTGGTACAGCCATTACTATTGGAATAAGTATATGTGATGGTATGTGTTCCTGCTCCTGCTGTTGACGGGTTAAAACTATTTCCCGAAACACCTGGACCGCTGAATATGCCTCCTGAAGGACTTCCGGTTAAAACAACATTTCCGTTGTTGATACAAACCGGCGCATATGTTCCTGCACTGACAACAGGCAATGGATTTACCGTAATGCCCGTTGAAGCACTGTTGGTACAGCCATTACTATTGGAATAAGTATATGTGATGGTATGTGTTCCTGCTCCTGCTGTTGACGGGTTAAAACTATTTCCCGAAACACCTGGACCGCTGAATATGCCTCCTGAAGGACTTCCGGTTAAAACAACATTTCCGTTGTTGATACAAATTGGCGCATATGTTCCTGCACTAACAACAGGCAAAGGATTTACCGTAATGCTTGTAGTAGCACTGTTTGTACAACCATTACTATTGGTATAGGTGTATGTGATGGATTTGGTTCCCACTCCTGCAGTTGCAGGAATAAAACTATTTCCCGAAACCCCGATGCCGCTGAATATGCCTCCTGAAGGACTTCCGGTTAAAACAACATTTCCGTTGTTAATACAAACCGGCGCATATGTTCCTGCATTAACAACAGGCAAAGGATTTACCGTAATGTTTGTAGTAGCACTGTTTGTACAACCATTACTATTGGTATAAGTATAATGTGATAGTATGCGTTCCTGCTCCTGCTATTGATGGGTTGAAACTATTTCCTGAAACACCTGGGCCGCTGAATATGCCTCCCGAAGGACTTCCTGTTAAAACTACATTTCCGTTGTTGATACAAACCGGCGCATAAGTTCCTGCACTTACAACAGGCAAAGGATTTACTGTAATGCTTGTGGAAGCACTGTTTGTACAACCATTACTATTGGTATAAGTATAAGTGATGGTATGGGTTCCTGTTCCTGCTGTTGCGGGGTTGAAAAAATTGCCGCTGACACCCGGGCCACTAAAAGTGCCGCCAGCAGGTGTTCCCGATAATGATTTCGGGCCGGAAATAATACAAACAGGCGAATAGGTTCCGGCATTTACAGAAGGTAATCCATTTACCGTGATCGTACGGGTGCTACTAACCGGAATACAGGGACCAGCAGGGTCATTCGTGGTAAGCATTAACGTAACCACTCCACTAAAATTTGCAGCCGGAGTATATGACACCGTTCCGGGATTTGCCGTTTGGGCAATACTGTTTAATGTTCCCCCACCTGATACAATTGACCATGCACCAGTGGAAGCTGAACCTCCAACAACGGCACCGCTTAGAATAATCGGCAGAGGACTTGTTGACTGGCATACTGTATTCGGGCCACCAGCACCAACGGTAGGTTTTGGTGATACAGTAATGACGATAGTTGATGTCGCAGGACCACAAGGACCGGGAGGATTATTTGTGGTCAGAGTCAATGTAACGGTTCCATTGGTTATTGATGGCGTATAGGTTGAAGTAAGTGAATTAATATTTGAGAATGTTCCGCTTGGAGCACTCCAGGTAGAGGTAGTGGCACTGCCTCCAATGGAACCATTAAGATTAACAATGCTGCCAGCGCAAATACTTTGGGCAGGTCCTGCACTGGCTGTGGCATTGCTTACACTAATAACAACCGTTGAAACAGCTGCCGGACAAATTCCTGCGGGGTCGTTTGAAGTCAATGTAAGTGTAACCGTACCATTAGTTATGGATGGAGTATAGGTAGGTGTTAATGAACTGGTGCTGGAAAAAGTTCCGCTCGGTGCACTCCATATAGAACTGGTAGCAGAACCTCCGCGGGTTCCTGAAAGAGCAATATTACCGCCGGCACAAACACCCTGGGCAGGACCCGCATTAACGGTAGCAGCCTGGCCTACCGTCACTGCGGCAGTTGCTATTACTGGACAACTATAGGCGTCAGTAACAGTTAGAGTATATGTACCCGAATGAGCAGTGGTAGAATTGGGGATTACAGGATCTTTGGCATTTGAGGTAAACCCATTAGGACCGGTCCACGAGTAAGTATAAGGAATGTATCCACCAGTAACATTTGAATTTAAAACCAGGGTCTGACCCGAACAGGCGGACCCCGAAGGGGCGGCAGTAAAAGGAACAGGGGATAAGGTTCCAAATGAAATATCATCCAAACCGAAATCATTACCTCCGGCCGCCGTTTGCATATCGACAATTGAAATGGTGATATACGTATTTGATCCGGAATTCCAGGTACCATAAAAACGAACCCAGTTAAACGGACCTGTATTACTTGTTGCTCCGGGGGCAAGAACTGCCGTTGTTCCGAAGAGTGAGTCGTTAACAGTAAACTTTAATTGCGCATAGGGTGCCACTCTGTTCAAACTCATCGCCCAGGCGGAAAAATAATAGGTGGTGTTAGGCTGTACAGCGAAGCTTTGTCTCCAAACTGTTGTAGTATCATATCCTGCACCATTTACAATCATAAAATTGCCATTGCCCGTTGTATGATCCTTGCCAAAAAAATTGGGGTGATGCAAATTGGCATTCCAGTCAATGGCGTATAATGTTTCAGGCCATAACCCGGTTGCTCCTCCTGTATAGGGGGCCTGATTATTTCCATATCCCGATGTAAATCCTGTATTACCTGCTGAGAAATCTCCATTCGTTACCAGCTCCACTGCTACGTTGGTAAATGAAGTGGCAGAACATCCCTGGGCGGTAGTTGCTGTGAAAGTATAGGTTCCTGCCTTATCAACCAATATGGATTGGGTTGTTGCCCCGTTACTCCATAAATACGTTACCGGTTGAACTGAAGAGTTTGCGGTTAATCTGACGTTTCCCCCACCAGCACAATAGTCAGAGGTCATGGAAACAGTAGGTGTTTCAGCTATAGTTACATTCCTTGTGGCTGTTACAGCAGGACACCCATTAGAAGCTGCGATGGTATAATTAACAGTATAAACTCCGGGATCACTGTTTATTGGTATGATAGTACCTGTAACCGGATCAATATCCAGACCTGCGGGTACAGAAGAATATGTTCCCCCGGCGGTACCCGTTCTGGTTACCGTTTGAGGTGCTGCGATAGAGGAACAATATTGCGTTGCCGGATAATTTATTGTTGCTGCTGGTAGCGTTGTAATTGTTACTACGGTAGAAGTAGAAAAAGCAGCACATCCACCGGCTGCAGACTTATTATAAAAAACGGTATAGCTGCCCGAAGTACTCGTGCCGGGAGTAATTGAACCCGTACTTGAATTTAAAGTAAGGCCTGATGGTGAAGAAGAAAAAGTTCCGCCAGCATAGGCTCCTGTCCCAATCATAGTAACTGGTTGCGCAGCGGTAACAGATTTACAAAAAGGGGTACCGGCATAAGTAATTGTAGCTGTAGGCACGGCGGTAATAGTTATGGACGATGAAGCTGAAACTGCATTACATCCCCCGGCGGCAACTATTGTATTAGTTACAATATAGGTACCGGGCTGTACTCGCTGATAAATTTATTCTTCCGGTTGCGGAATTGATGAATACAAGACCGGCTGATGAAGAAAAATTTCCGGCGTCACCGCCTCCGCTAAAAACCGGGTTGGGATTTGCGGCATTCTGGCAATATGGTGTACCCGGATAACTAAATGAAGCTACCGGTAAAGCCGTTATTGTAACCGCAGCTGTTGCTGATAGTGGACCGCAAACATCAATGGCTGCCCGGGTATACGTTATTGTGTAGGTACCAATATTACTTGCAGATGGTATGAAAGTTCCGTTAGAGGAATTAATTGATAATCCGGCCGGCGATGAAGTATATGTGCCTCCTGAGTAATTGCCAGTGCCGGTTAGCGTCACTATTTGAGAAGCACCGTTGTTTTTGCAATAAGCAGAGGCGGAATAAGAAATAGAAGCAGTAGATCGCTGAGTGATGATTACATTGGTTGTTGCAGATGCTGAACAACCATTTTCGTCGGTAACGGTTAAAATATATAATCCGGATGCAGATGTTTGTGCATTGGATATGGTTGGATTTTTCAGCAAAGATGCAAAACTATTCGGACCGGTCCAGCTATAATTTAGAATACCTGTTCCGCCAGTTGCACTGGATGAAAGGCTCAGAAGGTTATCTGAACAAACCGGTGAGTTAGAACTAATATTATTTATTGAAATCGCCGGAGGTTGAGAAATAGTAACTGGAAGAGATGAAGACGAGCACCCAATAGCGTCTTTTGCTATAACAGAATAACTTCCGGCAGCGAGTCCGGTTTGATCTTCACTACCGGCATTCACTCCGGCACCAGTCCATGTATATGTATATGGTCCTGTACTGCCGGAAGCGGTAATGTTTATAGCTCCGGTAGAAGCACCAAAACACAATACATTTGTTTTGGAATCCAGGGATACGGATACGCCGGATGAAGGCTGTGTGATTGTAACTGGTAATGATGCGGTTGAGCAACCATTTGCGTCGGTTACTATCACAGAATAATTTCCTGCCACTAATCCGCTTTGATCTTCACTATTTGCATTCACTCCTGCACCAGTCCATGAGTAAGAGTAAGGGCCGGTACCACCTGATGGCGAAATATTTATTGTTCCTGTAGCAGTTCCAAAACACAATACATCAGTTTTGGAATTTAGTGACACTGTTACAGAAGAGGAAGGCTGAGTTATTGTTACAGGTAATGATGCGGTTGAACAACCATTTGCATCAGTTACTAAAACAGAATAATTTCCGGCAATCAGTCCGGTTTGATCTTCACTATTTATACTCACTCCTGCACCAGTCCATGCAAAAGAGTAAGGTCCGGTACCACCTGATGGCGTAATATTTATTGCTCCTGTAGAAGTTCCAAAACACAATACATCAGTTTTGGAATTTAGTGACACTGTTACGGATGAGGAAGGCTGAGTTATTGTTACAGGTAATGATGCGGTTGAGCAACCATTTGCATCAGTTACTACAACAGAATAATTTCCGACAGTAAGTCCGGATTGATCTTCACTATTTACACTTACACCTGCACCAGTCCATGCAAAAGTGTAAGGACCAGTACCACCCGATGCACTAATATTGATTGATCCGGTAGTAGCGCCAAAACACAAAACATTAGTTTTGGAATTCAGTGATACGGATACGCCGGATGAAGGCTGTGTGATTGTTACCGGTAATGATGCGGTTGAACAACCATTTGCATCCGTTACTATAACAGAATAATTTCCGGCAACCAGTCCGGATTGATCTTCACTATTTACACTCACTCCTGCACCAGTCCATGCAAAAGAGTAAGGTCCGGTACCACCTGAAGGCGTAACATTTATTGCTCCTGTAGAAGTTCCAAAACACAATACATCAGTTTTGGAATTTAGTGACACTGTTACGGATGATGAAGGCTGTGATATTGTTACCGGGAATGATGCGGTTGAGCAACCATTTGCATCCGTTACTATAACAGAATAATTTCCGGCAACCAGTCCGGATTGATCTTCACCATTTACACTCACTCCTGCACCAGTCCATGCAAAAGAGTAAGGACCGGTACCACCCGATGCACTAATATTGATCGATCCGGTTGTAGCGCCAAAACACAAAACATTAGATTTAGAATCCAATGATACAGTTACTGGCGATGAAGGTTCTGTTATGTTTATAGGCAGTGGTGTAGTGGAACAACCATTTGCGTCGGTTACTATAACAGAATAATTTCCGGCAGCCAGTCCGGATTGATCTTCACCATTTACACTCGCTCCTGCACCAGTCCATGCAAAAGAGTAAGGACCGGTACCACCCGATGCACTAATATTGATCGATCCGGTTGTAGCGCCAAAACACAAAACATTAGATTTAGAATCAAATGATACAGTTACTGGCGATGATGGTTCTGTTATGTTTATAGGCATTGGTGTAGTGGAACAACCATTTGCGTCGGTCAATATAACAGAATAATTTCCTGCAGCCAGGCCCAATTGATCTTCTGCAGATGCATTTACGTCAGTACCACTCCATGTATATGTATAAGGAGCCAGGCCGCCGTTTGCTGTTATATCTATCATTCCTGTGGCACTACCGAAGCATATTACGTTTGTTTTCGAAGTCAATGCGACGTTTAAAATTGGTGTTACAGTTAACCTTGCAGGATCTGATGTTGTATTTCCGCACAAACCAGAGACAACAACATCATAAATGCCATCATCAGTTAATAAAACATTGTTGATTATTAATGAAGGAGAATTTGCTCCGGGGATGTCAAAGCCGTCTTTTCTCCATTGATAAGTTAGCGGAACAATATCATCAGCAGTAACTGAAAATGTTGCATTGCACCCAATACCAACTGTACGTTGTGATGGATGAGAACTTATGACGGGTTTTGTAATAATTGATAATGTGATGTCTGCAGAAATACTTCCATTAAAGGGAGCCATTCCTTCGTACATGGCCATTATCGTATGATTGCCAGATGAAAGGTTTGATATGGTTACTGTAGCATTACCGCTTGCATCCAAAAGGGCATTTCCCAATATGGTTGATCCTTCTAAAAATTGAACATTCCCGATAGCAATAATTTGATCTGATGTTGCAGTTAATGTAACAGGTTCATTAAGGCAGAAAATAGTTTTATTTGAGGCAAGAGTTGTAGTAGTTGCAATTTGTCCGTGAACTTGCGATCCGAAAGCAAGCAGGAATGAAAAAGTAAGTATTACCTGGCTGGCAGGAATAAATTTGAAGTGATCACTTTTATTGCGTCCGGTAAATAACGCAAGACCTTTTTGAACGATTGTGTTCATAGTTTTATAAACTTTAAAATTGTTTATAAAAAATTTTCTAGGGTTAATGGTCTCTTGTTGGGTTTGGATTCTATGTAATTGACCGTTATAACCTGGTCAGGCGGAATTACTGGTGGCTTTGGAGAGGATTGGGATATAATATTTGAATAAGACAATCTATTATTCAGATCATACTTAAAATTTCATGTTTTAAACTGGAAGCAATTTTACCTGGGAGAATAACCTCTTTCATACCGGGGTCTTACACAGTCATCTCTTTTTCCGATACAAATTTTTACTCAGCAAGGCTTTAAATAAAGGTGTTTGAAAAGTCAGCCATCTGAATTATGTGTGCAGGTAATAATGTAAAAATGGTTACATCGTTTTCGTTTTAGGGTAAAGAAAAAATAATTACTTAAAGTTCTTTCGAACTCTTCCCTGCGATTACAATGAAGCCAGAAAATGGAGAAACAGACCGGAGATTAATTCCTTTGAAGAGGAGCAGTTTGTTTCATGATCGGATTCTGATGTTTTCTTAGGGTTTGATCGATTGCGGTACAAACATAATACGCAGTTATTATACGTGCAAGTTTTTCAGGGGTTTTTTCGAAGGGTCGACAGTAATATATATTAGTACAATTACTATCCCCTCTGATAATTACCTTTTAACAATTTAAGTTAGATAGCAGAATCAAACGGAAAATATATTCTAAAATATTGAATGCTTGATGTTTTCTTACCACTTCAAAGTTGAAAAAAATTCAAATTTTTAATTTGAAATTTTTTTCCTTAGGTATTTGGAATTCTTCGTGAGAAAAAGGAAAAATTTATGAAAAGAGAGCTTCTGGTTATTATATTTATATGCGGATGGTCAGGTTAAACCCGTCATGATTTCAGGTAGGCTGCGTATTTTAAAAAAGTCTTAAATTAATTTGGGTATTCAATATAGACTTTTCTTCCGGTCATCACGGTAAGTGAATCGATGGTCCGGGTAGTATCGGCAATGGAAGGCAGCATCATAAACAATTTATACTTTATGGAATCATTCGTTTCCATTTGTATCTTCCACCGGATCGTCTTTAACTGATTATAGCGCTTAAATGCTCTTTTACCTGAGGCTACTTCCAGCACATATTTATAATTGTCTGCAGGTGGAGCATTGGTTTGGACAAGTGCAGTACTATCAGCAGGAGGGAGGCTGTCTGTTACCAGTGTTTGAGGCATTACTGTTCTTGAATCCGTATTTACAATGTCGCTTTTATTTTTTCTTGAAATGATATATCCTCCCCAGATAGCTATTCCAACACCTGCTAAAAGCAACAGGCCGATAACAGGTTTTTTCCATTCAAATTTTGTACCCGGTCCGGTAAGGAATGATTCATACCGGGAAGTTGAAATTTCATTTGTTTCAGGCAAGGTTGATGTTTCCGGATCGTTTTGCCTGATTTTGTCAACAGGCACCGATATCGGTGTGAATTCAAGCTCTCCGGGTTTGATTGTTGACAGAATGCCTATACCTTCAAAAGTAAAAGGCTTCCCCATATTCAAAAACTGCCTGGCTAGGTGCAGATGCGAATCCAGGTCTGATGATGCAAGGGCCCGCATCTTTCCTGTTTTTTCAGATATGTAGGAAATTAGTTCAGGAGATTCTCCTAATGAAGGATTATTTTCAAACGATACTCCATCCAAAACAACCGAACGCTGTTTACTGTTTTGTAATTCACGAAGAGAGGAACTTTCAACAATAAAGGAGCCTATTCCGGGTAAGTCTAATCGTTTATGATTATAAAAATATTGGGCCAGCAAGGATGGTATTTTCACGGCTATTCAAATTGTACTCACAATATATATAATTTGAATGGCTGTTGCAAGAGATTGACGCCGTTATGTTTACTTTTACAGTAATATGCTCACCGCGGACGAAAAAAAATTTATTGAATTTTGGGAAGCCAACCGCCTGCGAAGAAAAAAAACATTCAGGAACCTGGCAATTGGCCTGCCCCTGGGTTCAATAATAACGATCGCTATACTTATTAATTTCTATTCAGGTTGGTACAAAAGAGCCGATATGGTCATTCGCTCGGGATCATCCCTTATACTGGTGTTGGTAATTGCCGCATTACTCATCGTAGTTTTTATATCTATATTTTCCGCGAGGCATCAGTGGGACATAAATGAACAACGCTACCGTGAATTTTTAGCAAAGAAAGATCAACCCTGATTTAAATAATCTTGCAGCTATTAAAGCCTGATTCTTGTCTGAGTACAGATTAATACCCTAAATATTACCATATTGAAAAATTTTGCTGGTTTTCTTTGTTTGTTGCTGTTGGTTTCATTAAACAGTGGTTGTAAGAAAAGTGATAAAAGTTGCAAACCAAATCCTGTTTCCACCGAGGTTTCGCAAATACAGGCCTATGCTTCCGCTAATGGCATTTCAGCCACTGCTCATCCAAGCGGATTATATTATGAAATAATTGAAATGGGCACCGGTACCAAAGCCACATCGGCTTCCCGGATATCCATTACCTATACAGGGAGGTATATGAATGGAAATGTTTTTGACGAGCAGCTCACACCTAATGTGAAACTCTGGCCCCTGAATGGCCTTATTGAAGGCTGGATTATCGGGGTACCATTAATAAATAAAGGTGGACATATTAAACTAATTGTTCCTTCTTCGCTTGCTTATGGCTGCGATCAGTATTATGATATACCAGGAAATTCTGTGCTTTTTTTTGATATTCACCTGGTCGACGTGCAATAGATCAAAACTACCTGCTTATAGCCCTGAACCCGATCCGGATCAGGGCTTTTTTAATTGTAATTTTGAATTTAAAATTAAATTCCTTGTCATACGAACCTCTGTCAGTATTTGATATATTTAAAATAGGAGTAGGACCCTCCAGTTCCCATACGCTGGGGCCCTGGCGTGCAGCCCAACGATTTTTAAGCACCTTGAAAAACCAGGATATTTTACAAGAAGTATCAGCCGTTAAAATATTACTCTATGGATCCCTGGCTAAAACAGGAACAGGTCATGGAACAGATATAGCTGTTCAATTGGGTTTGAGTGGTGATGACCCGGTTACATTTGAGGTTGATAATATAAAGGCGAAAATGAATGATATAGCCGCCATGAAAAAAATAATACTGGCCGGTTTGCATGAAGTGGATTTTGATCCGAGGGAAGATATTGAATTTCTTTTTGCCGAATCTCTGTCTTATCATCCTAATGCGCTTACTTTCCTGGCTAATCTAAAAAATGGAAATTCAATTGCTGAAACATTCTATTCTATTGGCGGCGGTTTTGTTGTAAAGGAGGGAGAGGTGTACAATTCATCTGCCCATGTTCAATTGCCGTTCCCGGTAAGCAAAGCAGATGATCTTTTGCATTGGTGCAGGAAAACAGGTCTCAGTATTCATGAAATTGTTTTAGAAAATGAAAATGCCTGGCGGCCGGAGCAGGAAACAAAGGAAGGTGTATTGAAAATATGGCGGACAATGAAGGAATGTATGTATAAGGGATGTCATACAGAGGGGATTCTTCCGGGTGGGTTGTCTGTAAGAAGAAGAGCTGCTGCACTAAATAAAAAATTACTGAACGGCGTTTTTTACCCGGATTATAATTCATGGATACAGGCGGTTCAAAAAGGAGGAAATAATTTTCAATATACTTTGGATTGGGTCAGTTGTTTTGCATTAGCGATCAATGAAGAAAACGCATCCTTCGGCAGAATAGTAACAGCTCCTACAAATGGAGCTGCAGGCGTTATCCCGGCTGTATTGCATTATTTTATTACTTTCTGTAATAGTGAAGAAAATAATAGTGAACCGGTTTCAGAAGATGAACATGGTGATCCGGTTTTTATTAACTGCCGCAGAAATGGGAAGTATTTTTAAAAAGGGAGCCACTATTTCAGCAGCTATGGGAGGATGCCAGGCAGAGATCGGTGTTTCATCGGCTATGGCGGCAGCGGCTTTAACGGAAGCTATGGGTGGTAATCAGCGACAGGCCATGATGGCGGCAGAAATTGCTATGGAACATCACCTGGGTATGACCTGCGATCCGATAGCCGGCCTGGTGCAGGTGCCCTGCATAGAAAGAAATACAATGGGCGCCATAAAAGCCATTACGGCTTCCCAACTCGCCCTGCAAAGTACACCTGATTATGCCCGGGTTTCACTTGACGGTGTCATCAAAACCATGTGGGATACGGCTCTGGACATGAATAGTAAATATAAAGAAACGTCTGACGGCGGTCTGGCCGTCAATATTCCCATCAGCCTCAGTGAATGTTGATTGAAACCATCAAAAATGAAATCAACTGCGGATATAATTTTCCAGGTGGTTGATGGTTTCCTTTTGTGCAAGAATGGTTTCTTTCACCACATCACTCATCGATATGATGCCGCAAAGGTTGTCCTGTTCAAACACCGGGAGATAACGGATATTTTGTTGCGTCATCAGCGACATACAAAGGTCAATACTATCAGTAGGTCTTAAACTGGGCATGTCTTCCGACATGATCTCTGAAACTTGGGTATCTGTAGAATGTTTTCCGTTTAAGATCACTTTCCGCGAATAATCTCTTTCCGTAACGATGCCGAGAAAATGATCATTTTCCATTACTACGACGGAACCGATATTTTTTGCCGCCATCAGTTGTATGGCTTCAAATACGGTTGTTTGGGGTAAAACATGAATGGCTGTACTTCCTTTGCGTGCAAGTATATCCGATACTTTATTCATATAGCAATTTTTTTGGTAAATGGAATATACGGCAATATGAATTGACACACAAAAAAAATTGGCTGGTGGTGATAGCCGGTACAGATTTATCTCTGTACCGATTTTAGTATCCTTGCCTAAATCAGTAATTTCTATTTTATCATGCCCGTTGTCGTGTGTAAACCGTGGACATTGTCTCCATCTACGGTTTCTGTGCGTAAGCCATGGGACATTGCGCTTTGTGTAAGGTATACCAATTTCAATACTTTTATGGATTACGCCGGATTCAAGGATATGCGATACAATTCTTGCTGTAAGATTCCGTGTAGAAGAAAACATGTTATAAGTATCCAATGTAAAGAAGATATTAAAAAGCTCTCAAGAGTGAATCCGCTCTTTCACAGCTATGCTCTTGAACTCTGAGCGGAACAATCATCCATACTGGTTTGATAGCATTAACAATATGGAAATAACAATGAGTCTGTGGCAATTAACAAGTTAAGAAATAATTGATCTTAATCCCTTTGATATTGGAATAGTTACATGTTTCGTTTATAATAGACATTTATACAGAATTTAGCCCACTATATTTAAGGTAATTCTTATAAGAAGAATAAATGTAAATAGCAAGTTTTATAAAACATCTCGAATATGGTTTTTGACTATGGAATAGTGTCAAATATAATAATTGATGAACAAGCGAAAGTTCTGATTAAACATAATCTTAAATGTATGACAAAGCAGTTGTTATTAAATTACTACTAAAAAAGAACTTGATACTACATGGTTAATTCACTAAAAAGATTAAGCATACAACAAAGCCCGGAATTGCCGACTTTAACTTTTATGGCGATAAGTGCGAAAGTTTATCCTTCATATTTCATTTTTTCCGCCCGTAGTCTCCTCTCGTTAACCGTTCCGCCCATGTCTCCATCCGGGATTCTGTGCGCAGGCTATGGGGTATTGGGCTTTGCGTAACGTAAAGCCAATTTCAATACTTTTGTTATGCCGGTTCGCAAGCATATACCAAACAATGCTTGCTTTGAAATTCCGGGCAGGAACAATGATCCTCTTTTATCATGAAATAATTTATCTTATCAAGACTGTCAATCTGTATTTCCTTCAAGAAACTTTTTATATTCAGCAAGATATTCCAGCGGTGTTGTTTTCCATTCCGTAACCCTGGTAACATTGGTACGTACACACTGGTAAACGAAATCATACAAAATAGTAACGATGGCCGGATTGGGAATTTTGTTTTGGTTATCCAGAGCAATAAAGGCACCCCGCTTACCTGTTTTTTCATCTTTTGCAATTTCAAGCATAGCATAATATACCGGCAAGCGGGCCGTCTTAACCCGTTGCAAAATTTCCGGAGAATCTGATACCTTTTTTTCCGCTTCATCAAACAGGGCATTATAAACAGTAAGCAGGGAATCGGAAAGAAAACTTTCTTTTTCCATAACCGGTTTTCCAAAAATGGAAAGCTTATAGCCCGCTGCTTCCATATTATTATCGTGTAACAGGTTGATATATTCTTTAACCTGTTGCGCTGCTTTGCCATAATATCCGGTAAGAAAATCATTCATTACTTCGTCCACATTTACATTGGGGTTCCAGAGTAATTTACCAATCAGGTAAGCCCTCAATTCTGCCATCTCACCACCAATCTCCCGGTTGCCTTGTTCAAAAATGGCAGATACTCGGTTGTTATGCATAAACTGAAGATTGGGTTGCAGTATGCGGAGGTTGGGAAAGGGAGCAAACAGATTTGAAAAACGGATTACATAATCCCATACAATGATATTATTGGTTATCCTTCCCCAGCCTTTCAGGTCGTTGCTAAAAGAGGTATCACCTTTTTCCATAGTAGTGTTCCTGGCACTTTCAATACTGCACAACATAATATTTACATTCTTTGCAGGGATAATATCCTTTGGCGGCACCCGGCTGTATTGATAGGCAAGGGTGGAAATGATTTTATCCGGAAAACGTTCTGCTACTTTATTTACAAAAGTTAATATGGAGCCCATGCCCAACGCCGGATATTTTGATCCTCCATGGGTGGAATACATTTTATCTTCAGGAGCGAAAGCAGCGTATTTTTTATCCAGGGCAGCACAATCGGGGCAACGGCAATACTTCACATTATCATTCTGACTAACCGACCAGTAAAGGGCTTCCGGATTTTTATTGATCGCCGACTGCAAATTTTTACAAACTATTTCCAGCACATCAGGATTGGTAAGGCAAAGTTGTGATTCGGGTTGTATACCTGCACCATCCCATGAAGGCACCACACCGGCATGACGTTTACCATCATAAAAACTAAAATATTCCGGATGGGATTCACCGTATTCTTTTGGACTTAACAACGTTTCAAAAGTATGGACCCAATAGCCCCATTCACTTTTACCAGGACCAACATGAGAGTCTAATTTATGCCAGAGCTGGTATTCAGGATCTCTTGCATCCAGGTAAAAATTTTCCCGGTAACTAAATGCGGGCAACTGCATATCATGTATTGAACTTATCGTAATTGTTTTCTTTTTAGGAACCACCGTTGCCGCTGCAGAATATTTCCTGCAACCCATATACTTCTCCAGGAAAGTATATACGCTATACAATGTTCCTTTACCTGAGCCGCCCGTAATAAGAAGACTATTTTCATATGATTTAATAAATACTCCATCTTTATCCAGCTTTTCTTTTGGCACTTCATTCAATTCAGGTCTTTTTACATTACCTATTAATATTTCACCCTTTTCCTTTTTATTATTATCCGTAGCAATGGATAAAATGGCCCCTGAAATTCTTTGAATATAATCCTGTAAAACTTTAGCCGCCTGTATTTCAACTACAGTTGCTTTTTCAGGAATGATAATACGGCTTTTGGGATGCCCTTTTTTAACCAGTGTAAATTGCTGGGCGTTTAACTGAATGCTTAAAATAAAAAAGAAGACGGTGAGGCATAAAATATTTTTTCTCATAATTATTTATTGAAGCTTGCCAGGGTTTAAAGAATGCTTTTAAAATTAAAGAAAATATTCTCAACATCGTTTGCTGAAAATGTATACTGATATCTAATTTTTTTATAAGCGCAATGCAAATGGCAAATTAGTGATCGGGGATGATCTCCACAGATGGAAGGTAAAAGTAATATATCAAAATCATAGATATAAACCTGCATACAAAAGGAGAAAATAATAAATATGATCGATAAAAGATCCTTGTACGAAATAAGAGCAGCTAATGGAAAATAATTAATTCATCAATGGATTTACTTCTCCATCTTCTATTTTATCATTTCCGTAATCCTTTACTACATTATACAATGTATCTCTTTCAACGGGAACCCTGTTAGCTTGTTTTATCAGGGTGACCAGTTGGGTAGTGGTCATGGAAGGATTCTGCTCCTCCGATCCGGCCATTGAATATATTTTGGTGGTATCATCAATGGTGCCGTCAATGTCATTGACTCCAAATGATAAAGCCAGCTGGGCATTTTCTCTTCCCAGCATAGGCCAGTAAGCTTTCAGGTGAGGGAAATTGTCCAGATAAATTCTTGCCACGGCATACATTCTCATGTCTTCTACAATTGTACTTTCGGGTACATGGCTCATATCATTTCCCTTATTTCGAAACTTAAGGGGAATAAATGTATTAAAACCGCCGGTCTTGTCCTGCAGGTCTCTTAACCTTTTCATATGATCGATGCGGTGCCTGAATTTTTCTATATGCCCATAGAGCATAGTGGCATTAGAATGCATGCCCAGGTTATGAGCTGCTTCATGAATTTCCAGCCATCCGTTTGCATCCACTTTGTCAGCACAAATTTGTTCTCTTATCTCGGGATGAAAAATTTCAGCACCTCCTCCAGGTAAGGAATCCAATCCGGCTTCCTGCAAGATTTTCATTCCTTCCGCGGTATTCAATCTGGCTTTGCGAAACATATAATCCAATTCTACCGGTGTAAATCCTTTGATGTGTAAACCCGGGCGGTGCGCCTTTATTTTCTGGAGTACATCAACAAAGAAAGCCATCGTTAATTTAGGATGTACACCGCCTACAATATGAACTTCTGTCACAGGTTGTTCATCGTAACTTTTTACGATATCCAGCATTTGATCTGTTGTTAGTTCCCATCCTTCTTCTTTATGTGCATACAGTCGGCTATAGGAACAAAAATTACAACTGAAAACACATATATTAGTTGGTTCAATATGAAAATTGCGGTTGAAATATGTTTTATTACCATGCAAACGTTCTCTAATAGAATTGGCAAGCGAACCCAGGAAGGGGAGGCTTGCTTTTTCAAAAAGTAGCAAGCCTTCTTCATCACTAATTCTTTGATCATTCCTGACCTTACCGGCAATGGATATTAATTTTTCATCTACGCCTGAAGACCGCATTATTTTTTCAGATAATATTTCCGGCATGCTGGTGTCTATTTAAATCAGCAACAAAGTTAGGAGAGATAAGGTTGTAAATTTTTGCAGAATTGGCCTCCATAAAATCCCTTATCTTCCCTATTCATAACTATCGATGATCCAAAACAAACTGCAATGAATATCAAGTCCCGCCTGATCGTCATGAACTTTCTCGAATTTTTTGTATGGGGTGCCTGGTTGATTTCACTGGGAGCCTATATGATTGTTACCTTAAAATTTACGGGTGTACAGGTAGGAAGTATTTATGGAACAATGGGAATAGCTTCCTTGTTCATGCCCGCATTACTGGGCATTGTGGCTGACCGCTGGATAAACGCTGAAAGAATTTTGGGTTTATGCCATATTGCAGGCGCAGGTTTACTGCTGTGGGCATCAACCGTTACTGATTTTAAAATGATGTATGTGATCATGTTGTTTAACTCCATGGCCTTCATGCCAACTATAGCATTAAACAATACGGTATCCTATATCATTCTTGAAAACAAAGGTTTTAATATCATAAAAGATTTTCCTCCTATCAGAGTATGGGGTACTGTTGGTTTTATTTGCGCCATGTGGATGGTGGATCTCTTTGGCTGGACTAAAAGTCCTTTGCAGTTATATGTAAGCGCAGGTGCCGGATTGTTTTTGGGTTTATATGCATTTACTATGCCTGCTTGTAAACCAGTTAAAACAGGAGAAAAGAAAAGTCTTGCTTCTTCTTTGGGATTGGATGCATTTGTTTTATTTAAAAGAAAAAAGATGGCAATATTTTTTCTTTTTGCCATGTTTTTGGGGGCCGCTTTACAAATTACCAACTTATTCGGGGGTACATTCCTTGATGATTTCACAACAACGTACCCCGATTCCTTTGGCGTAAAACATCCCAATCTTTTATTATCTATTTCGCAGATATCTGAAACATTGTTTATTCTCACTATTCCCTTCTTCCTGCACCGGTTTGGGATCAAGAAAGTAATGCTGATGAGCATCTTTGCATGGGTGCTTCGATTTGGTTTATTTGGCATAGGCAATCCGGGGGATGGATTATTTCTGCTGGTCCTTTCAATGATCATTTATGGAATGGCTTTCGACTTCTTTAATATCTCGGGTTCTTTATTTGTAGAAATGGAAGCCGATATTAAGATAAGAGCCAGTGCCCAGGGACTGTTTATGTTAATGACAAACGGATTAGGTGCTTTCTTCGGTGGAATGATAAGCGGCTGGGTCGTTGATTATTTTACAACAAATGGCATAAGAGACTGGCAAAGTATATGGTTTAGCTTCGCAGGTTATGCACTGGTGTTGGGGATACTCTTCCCATTAGTATTTAAATACAAACATGACCCGGCGGCGTTGGTGAATATTCATCATTAATAAACAACCTGGTCAGTTTCAACGATCCTTATTTTCCCCACCTGAAGGTGGAAATATCGAAGCCCGCCAGGTCAAGAACCCTGTCAACTACAGTGGCGGCAACTTCTTCAATAGTTTTGGGTTTGCTGTAAAAGGAAGGTGTGGCCGGACAAATAATTCCTCCGGCGAGAGTAACAGTTTCCATATTGCGGATATGAACAAGATTATATGGGGTATCACGAACAACACAAATCAATTTTCTTCTTTCTTTTAAAACAACGTCTGCAGCTCTTGTGATAAGGTCATTTGAAATACCATTAGCTATACGGCCCAATGTTCCCATGGAGCAGGGAATAATGATCATTGTATCGTATTGACCGGAGCCTGAGGCAAAAGGTGCATTAAAATCTTGTGCAGTAAATAATTTTCCAGGCAAGTTTGTATAACTACTATCCTCTAATTCAGTTTGCCATACCTAGTTGGGCATTGGCACTCATAATAATGCCTAATTCATTCCAATGTTCCTTCAATGCTGAAAGTTTTTCCAGGATGCCTTTTGCATACACAGACCCACTGGCACCTGTAATGGCTATGACAATTTTCCTCATATAATTTTTATTCAATTGACAAAAGTCAGTAATTGAATTGAAGATAAAAATTAAATGGTGGGTCCAATTTTGTAAATCATGCTTTAAAATGGATGAAGATTGAAAATCCTAAACTATTTAAGGACTATTAGGTTCTTCTTTAGCCTTCAGGTCCCGGATAACTCTGTTGTCACCAAAAAAATAAAACATAGAGCACCATCATTAATGGACGTCATCGAAAATTGATGCAAACGATTGCGATGTTTAAAAATTCATATAAGCAAGTCTTGAGGCAAATCAAACAAGTGTTCATTCTACACTTAAGAAAAAAAAAGAACGAAAAAAGTTTTTGTATTAAATCTTATTAACGATATTGCCAATGAATTTTCATAGGATAAGGTTTAATGGTTAATGGTTTTTGATTAGGGCCCCCGACTTTACCGTCGGGGTTCTTTTTTTCCCACCTTAAAAAAGATGATTGATGTCGATAACTTCATCCTTATTAATCCTGGTAATTTTTTTTGTTTCTGATACTTAAAAAGCTTTTGGCTGTTTCACCGGGTCATTCATTTCTTTGGTATTTTCATTCCCCAGGTTTTCAATTATCCATTTTGTCATTTTACTCCATAGATGAAAACTGGTATTATCCAAACTACCTGAAATACTATGATTCTTGTTTGGATAATATGCACTTTCAAAATCAACATTATTTTTCACCAGAGCTGTTATCATTTGTGTCGCATTCTGAAAATGTACATTATCATCTGCCGTTCCGTGTATAAGGAGATATTTTCCTTTAATCTTTTTCGTATGATTAATGGGTGAATTGTCATCATATCCTTTCGGATTTTCCTGCGGGGTCCGCATATATCGTTCTGTATAAATATTGTCATAGTACCGCCAGTTGGTAACAGGTGCCACAGCAATGGCAGCGGAAAATACATCGGCACCTTTTGTAATAGCAAGGGAACTCATAAACCCGCCATAACTCCAGCCCCAGTGCCCGATATTATTTTTATCTACAAATGGCATACTTCCCAAATATTTTGCCGCATCAATCTGGTCTTCTATTTCAAGTTTACCTAATTGCAGGTATGTTTTCTTTTTAAATTCTTCACCCCTGTAGCCGGTACCGGTATTGTCTACACTTACCACGATAAAACCTTTTTGTGCAAGCAACTGGTGCCAGAAGCTTACAGCACCGAAATAATTGGCAACTTTTTGAGATCCCGGTCCTCCATAATTGCAAAACAGAACAGGATATTTTTTTGAAGGATCAAAATTGGTTGGTTTCAGCATCCAACCATTTAGCGTATCGCCTTTACTGTTGGGTATCCGGATAAATTCAGCTTTGCCTGTTTCATATTCCTTTATTTTATTTTTTAACCCGTTATTTTGGGAGACTGTTTTTACAAGAGAAGTACTGATCGTTTTTTTATTGCCGGATTTAATTGCATGCAGGGTCACTGTTTCCGGTGTATTGATGTCTGTACGATAAGAATAAAATTTTGTAAAATCATTATTCATTTCTACTCGATGCCAGGCTTCACCGGCTGTCAATTGGGTTGTATTTTTCCCTGCAAAATCTGTGACGAAAAGATTGCGGTCCATGGGACGAGGGTAAGCCATTGTATAGAATATTCTTTTATTAGCTTCATCTATTCCATTTACTTCAGTTATTTCGTATTTACCAGTAGTTATTTGTCTGGTCTTCTTCCCGGCAAGGCTATGCATATAAAGATGACGGAAACCATCCATTTCGCTTGTAAAAAGAAGATTTTTGCCATCCTTTAAAAACCACCAATCATCATTGATCTCTACAAAAAACTTATTCTTTTCTTCATATAATGTATGGCTATGTCCGCTCTGAGCATCGGTCATTATTAATTTAAGATCATTCTGGTGACGGTTCATCCAGAAAATGACAAGGTTATTATCATTCCTTGTCCATTTGATGCGTGGAATATAAATATCGCCTTGTTCGTATTGTGCTTTTACAGCCTTACCGGTTTCCAGGTCATAAATGTGTATCTCCACTTTTGAATTATCCTCACCTGCCTTGGGATATTTATACCGATAATCATTATTGTATTCATTGTTGTATATCGTCATATTATACTCCTTTACATCCGTTTCATCAAACCGGTAGTAGGCTATATATGAACCCGAGGGACTCCATTCAAATGCGCGGCTGAATTCAAATTCCTCTTCATATACCCAATCGCAATTGCCATTAATGATATTATTCCATTTACCATCCTTTGTTACAGCTGTAATAATATTTGTTGTGAGGTCTTTTATATACAAATTGTTTTCTTTTACATAGGCCACTTTTCTTCCGTCGGGCGAAAAAACAGGATGTAAAACTTTTCCTTCATCAAGTGTGATCAATTTTTTTGAAAGCGCATCATAAACATATACATTGGCCTTGGTTGACCTCCTGTAGATGCGTTCAATATTTGTTCTCAGTATTACAATATCCGGATTCGCTGAACTATAAATTAAATCTTCCGGCACGTCAATCCGATTACCCTTTTCATCTTTTAGTTCTTCGGGAACCGGTGATTTATTACCCGGTTCATCAAAACTGGCTTCAAAATGCTCTCCCCGAAATGTTCCATTTTTATAAATATCTTCTAAAGTGATTTGCTTTTTTTGAGCTATGGAAAACAATGGAAACAGGAAGAGAAGAAATAAAACTTTACGCATGATCTTGTTTTTTATAATGAATCAATTACGGATTTGTATTAAATAAACCTGGCTATATAAATAAAAACTCTGTTTCCTTTGAGGGGAACAGAGTTTTGGTTAGTTATAAACTTCTTAAAAATACTTACTTGTTCTTTGGCAGGTCCGTCATGTAATCAAACCGTTTCCCGGTTACCTCAGCCATATCAGGAATAGCCTCTGCTTTATAATCTCCGGCATCTAGTTTTTTCTTTGTGGCGGAAAAGGCTTCAAGTGTTTCATGTATATCCTCATCGGTATGAACAGCTGTAGGAATAAGACGATAAATAATATGTCCTTTTGGAATAACAGGATATACTACGATAGAACAGAAAATTTTATAATTTTCCCGCAGATCCATTACCATGGCAGTAGCTTCTTCCACACCGCCCGTCATGTATACGGGGGTTACTACAGAATCGGTTTTTCCGATATCAAACCCTCTTTCTTTTAAACCGTTTTGCAGTTTGAGTGCATTGTCCCAAAGTTTATCCTTCAACTGTGGTTGCGTGCGCAGTAATTCTAATCTTTTCAGGTTGCCAACCACCAAAGGCATCGGAAGGCTTTTGGCAAAAATCTGTGACCGAATATTATACCGGATATAATCAATTATGTTTTTATCACCTGCGATAAATGCGCCAATGGATGCCATTGATTTTGCAAACGTGGAAAAATAAAGGTCAATTTTATCCTGCACATCCTGTTCTTCTCCTGCGCCTGCACCTGTTTTACCCAGTGTTCCAAATCCATGTGCATCATCAACCAATAACCGGAATTCATATTTATCTTTTAATGCAGCAATTTCTTTTAGCTTACCCTGGTCGCCGGCCATTCCAAAAACACCTTCAGTGATGACGAGTATTCCACCTGCTTTTTGTTTTTCTATTAATGTTGAGGACCGTTGCAATTGTTTTTCAAAATCTTCCAGATCGTTATGCTTAAATACATACCGGTGCCCGGGATGTAAACGCAGGCCATCAATAATACAGGCATGGCTTTCGGCATCATAAACAATTACATCATGACGGCTGCAAAGAGCATCGATAATACTAACCATTCCCTGGTAACCAAAATTGAGCAGGATGGCATCTTCTTTCATTTCAAAAGCAGCCAGTTCAGCTTCTAGTTGTTCATGAAGATTACTATTTCCACTCATCATACGGGCACCCATTGGTAACGCAAGACCAAACTGGCGGGCTCCATCCGCATCAGCTTTTCTTACTTCAGGATGATTTGCAAGCCCCAGGTAATTATTTAGACTCCAAACGATCATTTCCTTTCCCCGGAATTTCATCCGGTTCGAAATTTCACCTTCTAATTTGGGGAATGCAAAATAACCATGAGCTCTTTCACGATGCTGACCTATAGGCCCGGAATTTTTTAGTAGACGTTCAAATATGTCTGCCATATAATTAAATTATTGTTGGTTTCAGTTGTATTGAAGGCCGGAGGATTCAATGACAAAATTCGGCCGAAACTGCGCAAAGGTAAGGGATTGGAGGGTGGATGCAAAGGGGGGTCAAAAGACTGTTAATACCTTGTGCTTTAATATTTAATCAATCATCTTCTGCAGGGGGATATGTGAATTTTCTTTAATGAGGAAAATAAAAAAACAGTTTTACAAGGGTAAAACTGTTTTAAATATTTTAATGACTTTTAACTCATCAAACGATCAATAAGGCATCTCCATAACTAAAGAACCTGTATTTATCCTTGATAGCTTTTTTATACGCTTCCATTGTCAATTCATAACCAGCAAATGCACAGGTCATGATCAGCAAACTGGTTTTTGGCAAATGAAAGTTGGTGACCAGCGAATCAGCAATATTGAAATCATAAGGTGGATGAATAAACATGTTTGTCCATCCTTCAGAAGGTTTTAATAATTTTTGCGCAGTAAAAGATGATTCTAATGCCCGCATAGTTGTTGTTCCTACTGAGCAGATGCGGTGACCATATTCTTTGGCTCTGTTCACGATCTTGCACGCCGTTTCATCTATATTAAAATATTCGGCATCCATTTTATGTTTGCTGAGGTCTTCCACTTCAATAGGACGGAAAGTGCCGAGGCCGGTATGAAGTGTTACTTCGGCAAAACGGATTCCTTTTATTTCCAATCGTTTGATCAGTTCACGGCTGAAGTGCAGGCCAGCCGTTGGAGCAGCTACGGCGCCTTCGTGTTTGGCATATACAGTTTGGTATCGTTCTTTATCTTCTTCATCTGGTTTACGCTTTGATGTATTTGGGCAACGGAGTTTCTCCCAGTTTTTCCAGTTGGGCCCGGAAACCTTCTTCAGAACCTTCCCACAAAAATCGAATGGTACGTCCACGGCTGGTTGTATTATCAATTACTTCAGCCACCAGGTCTTCCTGATCGCCAAAGTATAGTTTATTTCCTACCCGGATCTTACGGGCCGGATCAACGATTACATCCCAAAGACGGTTTGGCTTGTTGAGTTCACGAAGAAGGAATACTTCGATCTTGGCGCCGGTTTTTTCCTTGCGGCCATACATCCGGGCGGGAAATACTTTGGTATTATTAACTGTGAAAACATCTTTGTCGTCAAAATACTCCAGGATGTCGCGGAAATGTTTGTTCTCGATCTGGCCGGTATGGCGATGGACAACCATCATACGGGCATCTTCACGTTTTTTGGCCGGGTTTTGAGCAATAAGATTTAGGGGCAGGTCGAAACGGAATTGTGAAAGCTTCATTGATGAATATTGTAGTTTATAAAAAGCGGCTGACATTAGACCGGTCCAGGGAATCCTGGAACTAAGACGGGAGGGTCGACCTGTTCTGCCTTTGCCCATGGCAAACCTGTTAATTAATAACCTAAGCGGAGCGGCAAACCCCGGTCTTACGGCACCGGGTTCTGTCATGCGACAGCTTTAAAAGTTGGCAAAGGTAAAGACTTAGGACTAAAAATATTGATTTTCAGGGTAATATTTTTCAATAACCAGGTGGGGTTATGTAAGATTACATTTCAAACCTCTGAAAGCATCAATGTATCTCAGGTGTTTTTTCATAATATCATTGTTTAAAATACAAAACGGTCTTAAACTGGGTAATTCTTATTCCTCTTGTTTAATAAAAACCATTATTTGAAGACCAGAAGTTATAAGTGTCAGGCTGGTCCCTTAGGAATGGATGCGATAAGTTTTTGGGTATAGTCCGATTGAGGATGAAAATAAATAGTATCGGCATCGCCAATTTCTTCCAGCCTTCCCCGGTTCATTACTAATATGCGATCACTGATATAGCGGACCACGGAAAGATCATGCGAAATAAAAATGCTGGTAAATCCAAATTCCTTTTTCAGATCATTTAATAAATTTAAAACCTGTGCCTGAACACTAACATCAAGGGCTGAAACTGATTCATCACAGACAATGAAAGAAGGATTTAGGGCCAGTGCCCTGGCAATTACAATTCGCTGACGCTGTCCACCAGAAAATTCATGCGGATAACGGTTAAAGTGTTCTGGCCTCATATCCACTTTTTCCAGTAAGTCGAATACTTTTTCTTTTCTTGCTTTTTCTGTTGTGTAAAGATGATGCACTTTTAATGGTTCTGCTATGGCCGAGCCGATTGTTAATCGTGGGTTTAGAGAAGAGTAGGGGTCCTGGAAAATAATTTGAATCTCTTTACGAAGAGAACGCAAGTCATTTTTCTTAATAGCGGTTAAATCAACACCGTTATATAATATTGAGCCGGAAGTAGGGTCTATAAGCCGCAAGATAGTTCTCCCCAACGTTGTTTTGCCACATCCGCTTTCTCCTACTAATCCCATGGTTTCACCCTTGTATACTTCAAAACTGATGTCATCTACCGCTTTGATAAACTCCGGAGATTTACCAAAAAATGTTTTTGTTGCCGGAAAGTAAACGGAGAGATGATCAACTTTCAGAATTGGAATTATTTCGCCTCTCAATTCTTGCTTTGGTATAGTACCTTCCCCATGATCTTTATGATGTTCTGTTTCTTTTTGGATAATAGGTTCCCGATTAATTTCGATTAAAAAATCACTTACCACCGGTAACCGCTTTCCTCTTTCATGATTGAGTGGCCGGCAGGCAAGTAATCCTTTGGTGTAAGGATGTTGCGGATTTGAAAAAATATTATCCATCGTATTCTGCTCTGCTATTTCACCTTTATACATCACAAGAGTATGGTCGGCAATTTCGGCTACCACTCCAAGGTCATGCGTAATAAAAATTACTCCCATCTCGGACTGTTGCTGCAGTTCTTTAATTAATTCTAAAATTGTTTTTTGCACCGTTACATCAAGAGCCGTTGTAGGTTCGTCGCAGATCAGTAAAGAAGGCTCGCAACACATGGCCATAGCGATCATCACTCTTTGTTTTTGCCCGCCGCTTAGCTGGTGAGGGTAGCGATTATAGATTGCACCGGGTTGGGTAATTTTACTTTTTCAAACCATTCAATCGCTTTTTGTCTGGCTTCTTTTTTGGAAATTTTTTTATGGGCCAGCAAGGCTTCCGTTACCTGGTCTCCACAGGTAAATACAGGATTAAGTGAAGTCATGGGTTCCTGGAAGATCATGGCGATCTTATTACCACGGATATGTTGCAATGAGTGGCGGGACATTTGAAGCAGATCTGTTTGCTCAATTCCGTTTTCAGAAAACAATATTTGCCCTGAAACATAATGTGCCGGTGGTGAAGGAAGTAACTGAAGTATGGAAAGAGATGTTACAGATTTGCCGGAACCCGATTCACCAACCAGTGCAACGATCTCACCTTTATTTACAGAAAAGGAAATATTTTTTATCGCGGTAGATCGTACAGATTCGGAAATAAAATCAACTGAAAGGTCTTTTATGCTCAATAGGGGAACCATTACTTATCTACCACTTTTATTGATAACTTTTTTGGTGGAGTGGGATAATAAGCCATACAAACTGCACAATCTCTTTTACCGGAACTGTCGATCATAAAATAAAAATCATCCCCCTGCTGAATGTTGGGAGGGAAAGTGCAGGGGCTTCCTAATCCAAAAACATTTTCATACGATTTCCCGGTTGATTCATCAATCCAACTTGCCATGATTAAGGAAGTATCCATATCACCTTCCAGCAACCGGAGTGTATAATTCATGCACAATGCTTTTGTTTCCAGCCTGGCTTTATAGATTCCGGTGTCCGATACTTTTTTATTTTTACATTGTTCTGTGATAGCGGTTATAAGAACAATGGATGTGAAAAATATTATTAATTTCATCGGCCGAAGATTTAAAAAAAGAGTTACTTTATAATATAGCTTGCGCTCAAAATTATAAGCACATTAAAATTTCAAGTGTCTTACCGTCATTCCATCATTGATCAGTTGTTTCAATGAATCAATACCGATCTTGATATGATTGTCCACAAATTTTGTTGTAACGTTTTTGTCACTTTCTTCCGTTTTTACTCCTTCGGGTATCATGGGTTGATCACTTACCAGCAACAATGCACCGGTCGGAATTTTATTATAAAAACCAACAGTAAAAATGGTTGCTGTTTCCATATCAATAGCATAGGCCCTGATTTCCTGCAAATAATTCTTAAATTTTTCATCATGTTCCCATACGCGGCGGTTGGTAGTGTAAACCGTGCCTGTCCAGTAATCAACTCCATAATCACGGATAGTGGTGGATACCGCTTTTTGCAGCGCAAAAGCAGGTAATGCCGGAACTTCTGGTGGAAAATAATCATTGGATGTACCTTCTCCCCGTATAGCTGCTATGGGAAGAATTAGATCGCCAATCTTATTTCTTTTTTTTAAACCACCGCATTTGCCCAGAAACAAGGCAGCTTTTGGTTCAATGGCACTGAGCAGGTCCATTACAGTCGCGGCGGTTGGGCTGCCCATTCCAAAATTGATGATGGTTATATCATCAGCCGTGGCACATTGCATGGGTCTGTCTTCACCAACTACCGGTACATTGTTCCATTCTGCAAACTTATATACGTAGTTACTGAAATTGGTCAGTAAAATATATTTTCCAAAATTTTCCAATTTTTCTCCGGTGTAGCGGGGTAACCAGTTTTCTACGATCTCTTCTTTTGATTTCATATATAAAGTTTATGGTTTGGGCGGGAGTTCATATTCTTTTTTTCGCATGTTTAATTCGTTGCTGGTTTATGAAAGGTTTGCGGGAGATATCATCTGCTACTCAACGAATTTAATCATTTACTTTTGAAGCATGCTGACAATTAATTATCCTGAGCAAAGGTTTCAGATTAAGAAAATTTCAGGTAAAGATTTCATCTTCGATTCACTGCGGAAAAAATGGTTGTTGCTTACCCCGGAGGAATGGGTAAGGCAAAATTTTGTTCAATACCTGATACAGGTAAAAAAATATCCGGCTACCTTGATTGCCTTGGAAAAAATGATCATCCTGGGCGAATTAAAAAAGCGATTTGATATACTGGTATATGACAGCAACCATGTTCCCTGGATGATGATAGAATGTAAAGCACCTCTTGTTAAATTGGATGAATCAGTCTTGCATCAATTACTCCGGTACCACATCAGTGTTCCCACAGGTTTTCTCATTATTACCAACGGAGATTATTCTTATGGGTGGCAGAAGAAGGAACAAGATTTGCATCTTATCCGTGAACTTCCGGAATGGATAAAATAATTAAAGTGATTAGCTGATGAAGAAATCGGCTTAAGTATAAGAAAATTAAGAATAGGGAAACCAATCTCTAAAAGAGAAATCATCATCCAAACAAATTACTGCTAAGGTAACGGTCACCTCTGTCGCAGACAATAAAAACTATAACACCCGATTTAATTTCTCTGGCCAGCCGGATAGCTGCAGAAGCAGCACCTCCACTGCTCATACCTGCAAATATTCCTTCTACCTTTGCCAGCTGCCGCGCCATATCTGTAGCTTCCTGTTGAGATACATCCATTACTCTGTCCACCCGTTTCGGTTCAAATATTTTTGGTAAATATTCTTTTGGCCATCGTCGAATACCGGGAATAGACGATTCTTCGGTGGGCTGGCAACCAATGATCTGGATACTGGAGTTTTTTTCTTTAAAATATCTTGAGCAGCCCATAATGGTTCCGGTGGTACCCATTGAACTTACAAAATGAGTGATCGATTTTATTTGTATCTTTCCATATTTCAGGACCCGTGGTTTTATAATGTGCCAGGTAATTATCAGGATTTGCAAACTGGTTTAATATAAAAAATTCACCAGTCGCAGCTTTTTCTTCTGCATAGTCACGGCATATTTCAATGCTATCCAGTAAGGTAACTTTGGCGCCGAATGCTTCCATGGTCAATGTTCGTTCACGGGTGGAAGTAGAAGGCATCACCAATTCTATTTCCAGGTCATACAGACGGGCAATCATCGCCAGGGCAATACCGGTATTTCCGCTGGTAGCTTCAATTAATTTAGTTCCGCTTTTTTATCTCGCCCCGTTCCAATGCAGACCGGATCATATTTAATGCAGGCCGGTCTTTTACACTTCCACCAGGGTTATCACCTTCCAGTTTGGCATACATAGTTACATTGGGATTAGGATTCAATTTCTTTATTTCTACCATAGGTGTATTGCCAACCAGGTCTATTATGCTCGCCATTTCAGATTTTTGTTTTTTGATCTACCACTTCAATCTCCGATTTGTGATAGACCGTGGTGTAAGCCGGAATGCTTTTGGTAAGCCATACATTTCCGCCAATGATGCTGTGATGACCGATAACGGTATCCCCACCCAGAATAGTAGCACCGGAATAAATGATCACATGATCTTCAACCGTTGGGATGACGTTTGATATATGCCATGCTTTTATCTACGCTTAATGCTCCAAGCGTTACACCCTGGTATAATTTTACATGATCACCGATCACAGAAGTTTCGCCAATCACAACTCCGGTTCCATGATCAATAAAGAAATGCTCGCCGATAACAGCCCCGGGGTGAATATCAATACCTGTTTTTGAATGAGCATGTTCGGTCAATATGCGGGGAAGAAGTGGTATGTCAAGTTCAAGCAAAGCATGTGCGATTCGATAAAACGCAATGGCATAAAAACCAGGATAGGCTCTTATTACTTCAAAGCGACTTTTTGCAGCCGGGTCACCTTCCAAGTATTGCTTCAATATCCGTATTCAATATCCTGTACATCTCAAGGATATTATCAAAAAAGGTCAATGCTTTTTCCTGGTGGTTCCAGCTATGACAGGCTTTGGTGGCTTCCAGCAGGATCATCAGTTCGGTTGTCAATTTTTCAAACTTATCTTTTACCACCTGTGGTGAAGCGGGAAAATAATCCGCTCTTTCAGGATAAAGCAATGCCATCAAATCGAGGGCCCATGAAGCAATCCTTTCATTGGGCGGCACCATTTCGATCCCTTTCTGCTTATTAAAAATATAATCGTAAAATTCATGATCATAACTGGAAACTTAGTTTGATACAATAGTCGACAAAATTACCATATTTATAAACACGTGGTCTGTCGTGAGGCTGGCTATTTAATAATAAAATGATAAAATCGTTCGAAGGGTTATTAAACAAAATCAGGCAGGAGGCAAAGACTTGTTCTCGTACCCAATCTGGACCTAAACAGTAATTCCATCTGTCTAAGCCTTCAATATATCATTGCCAGTTTAAAAAAATAGTTATTGCAATTGCCTTTTATATAACTGCACAGCATTTTCAAAACCCAGGTAAATAGCATCACATATCAGTGCATGACCAATACTTACTTCATCAAGCCAGGGAATATTTTCTTTAAAGAATTTTAAATTTTGCAAATCCAGGTCATGACCGGCATTTAATCCAAGACCCAGTTCCCTGGCTTTTGTTGCAGCAACAATGTATGGTTCAATTGCATTTTGTTTATTGCCCCGTGCATATTGTTTCGCATAGCCTTCAGTATATAATTCAATCCGGTCTGTGCCGGTTGCTGCAGCGCCTTCAACCATGTCCACATCCGGATCAACAAATATAGATACACGGATACCTTCTTTTTTAAAAATAGCAATTATGTTTTGCAGGTATTCCTTATGCTTTAGTGTATCCCATCCATGATCAGAGGTGAGTTGTCCCAGTGTGTCGGGAACTAATGTTACCTGGTCGGGCTTAGTTTCCAGTACCAGGTCAACAAATTTTTTCTCCGTACAATTTCCTTCGATGTTAAATTCACAGGTAAGATTTTTTTTTATATCCCGCACATCTTTGTAACGGATATGTCTTTCATCCGGCCGGGGATGAACGGTAACGCCATTGGCTCCAAAACGCTCTGCATCCATCGCTGCTTTTACCACATCAGGATTATTGCCACCCCTGGAATTACGTAAAGTGGCTATCTTATTAATATTAACAGAAAGCTTAGTCATAACATAAAGATAAAGTACCGGGGCATAATCATCACAACGCCATCCATGTGAATTAGTTTATGAATGCAAACAGGTTATGGTTATTCTTAAATAAATCCCCTGCAATTAGCTGCTCCGCATTTGCACGGAAGTTTTCCGTCATGATGTGTTTCTCCGTAATCACAGGTTAATTCTTCGCCCCGGGCAATTTTTTTAAGGGAATAAAATTCTACTTTTTGAAAAGCTCTCCTCATGTAAGTATTCGGATTACAAGAATGATTGATATGCCTTAATGCATTACTATGGATGCTTGCATCAAGAGCAATATCACCCTGATCAAACTCAACCATAAAAAGTACATTGCCAGGTTGCTTCTTTATTCTTTTCTGAGCTTCTTTATAGGAAATAATTTCACCCGCCATATTGCCCAATTTTCTTTTTGCAGGAATTAGTTTAATGGCAAATGCGCCTTTGCCGGCAATTTTACTTTTGTCAATTTGAAGAGGAAAATTCAATTCATTTTTCATCCGGTGCAATTTATTAAACCAAGATTAAATAAACTCATGTTTTATCTGGCTGAAGAATAATCAAAACAACTGGGCTTATTCTTTTTCATATTTCTACCCAGGTGTGATCTGCCAGCAATCTGACGCCGGATATAAATTTTTTGAATGGTCCGTTTATTCCCCATTCTTTTGGTGATACAAGGGACAATGTATGACTGCCATCATTTTTTTCGTACAAATAATACACTTGCCCTATGTTGGGTTTAAAAGAAAGCCTGGCATTATAGATCAGCATCGATAATTCTTTGCGTTTTTGTATTTCCTGTGCCTGCAGGGCCAGTAGTTCTATTTGCTTTCGGATCTGCTGAAGTTGCATATTGGTTTGCTCTTCCATTGCTGTTAGAGCTTTATGCTTTATAACTCCTTCCTCCGTAGCTTTTATAACTGCGCCTGAAACCGATGCAGAATAAGGTAATACGCTAAGTTGTTTATGGTATAGCTCTGTGTTGGTATACCTTTCTCCGTCTTCTTTAACGCCTTGTTGAATGATCCTTAGATAACCATTTGGCATTATTTCATGAACTATATGCAGTACCGCTTCACCTTTCTTATAAAAATGAATTTCAAAACTGAATACTATCTATAAAATTTACCTGGACCGTATCGGCCAGTTCTTGCTGAGCAAATTGATTTAGATCACCATCAGCTTTTATATGGTATTGGGATGAAAGGCTTTGGTTTTCCAGGGTCACCCAATTATGGTAAACAATCAATTCTTTTTTTCCTTCCGGAGATTCAACCTTATAAATGCCACTTTTGGGTCTGTCCCCATATTCATAAATTCCCTTTTCGGGAAACAGTTGCCATGCGGCCAAAAAATTATAAGCTTGAACCATAATATAAAGAAGGGTTGGAATGACTTTTATTTAAGCAGGGTCGCCTTATATTCAAAATCAGATTTATCAAATAAAAAAATAAAACCCGGCTGAACTTAAAAAGAACAAGCCGGGTGTATAATAAAAATCTTCACTACAGAGTATTTAGCACGTCATTCATATTCCTCACAGCATCTGCGCTTTTATTAAATTCTGCTTGTTCAGCTTCATTTAATCCAAAGTCAAGAATTTTTTCCCATCCATTTTTTCCAATGGTTACAGGTAAGCCAAGGCAGATATCTTTTTGTCCATATTCACCTTCCAGGGAAACGCAGCAAGTAAAAAGTTTCTTTTCATCCCTTACGATAGATTCTACCATGGCAGCTCCTGCCGCACCGGGTGCATACCAAGCTGATGTGCCAATCAGTTTCGTCAATGTAGCGCCGCCTACCATGGTATCAGCAACGATCTTTTTTTGTTGTTCTTCACTTAAAAATTTTGTAACCGGCACAGAGTTCCAGGTTGCCAGACGGATCAATGGGATCATCGTTGTATCACCATGACCGCCTATCACCACTGCATTCAGGTCTGCGGGGCTGCATTTCAGGTGCTGGCTTAGTTGATACTTAAACCGGGCACTATCCAGTGTACCACCCATACCTATAATGCGTTGCTTGGGTAAACCCGTTGACTTCAATGCCAGGTAAGTCATCGTATCCATGGGGTTACTGATTACAATGATGATTGTATCAGGTGAATGTTTCAGAATATTTTCCGCAACTCCTTTTACAATTCCTGCATTAACACCGATCAGTTCTTCTCTGGTCATTCCTGGTTTGCGTGGAAGACCGGAAGTAATTACTACCACATCACTGCCGGCTGTTTTTGAATAGTCGTTGGTGGAACCTGTTATCCTGGTATCAAAGCCAAGTAATGCAGCAGTCTGCATCATGTCCTGGGCCTTACCTTCGGCAATGCCTTCTTTAATATCCAGTAAAACCAATTCATTGGCCAGTTCTTTACGGGCAATATTATCGGCACAGGTGGCTCCTACAGCCCCGGCACCTACTACAGTAACTTTCATGCAAGAAAAATTTATAGTATTAGGAAATAACCTGCCTGCGGTCAGGCAAGTTTGCGGGCAAAGGTAAAAGAAAGTTTGAGGTTTAAAGTTTGGCGCTAAAAGTTATTTCTTTAGTTCCTCCATTACTTTATCAATAGGTAAAGCACCGGAGAATGCCGATATCAATTCTTTCTTCTTATTATAAAACGCAAGAAAAGGAAGGGTGCGAACATCATAAAATACCGGTAAAAGATAAGCTTCATCTTTGCCGACAATAATATTATCGAAACGCTTCAATTCATACTGGTTATAAAAATTCAGCATTTTATCAAATGGAAGCGTAGTAGACATTACTATTTGTACCTTTTTTAGCGCCTCTATATTTTTGATTAACTCTTCGGTTTCATGTTTACAATGATCGCAGTCCGGACTGAACAACATAACCATCACTGCTTTCTTTTTGTCAAGGTCCGCTTTGGTAAATTGAGTGCTGCTATCGGTCAGTAACAATTTAAATGGAGGCACAGAAGGAAAACGTTTGTACGGTGCTTCAATTAACGAATCGCTTTGAGCTAAACTGAAAAAAAAGAAAGTCAATAAAGTAAATAATAACAGCATTGATTTTTTCATTGACCAAAGAAACAACTTTAATAAACATGAATTTCTTAACTATCTGCTAATGAATACTTGTTCCATGCCGCGATTAATGATTAAGGCTGTGATAAAATACCGGCTTTTTACATTTCCCTATCTTTGCGGCCGCTTTTATTCAAAAGCGAATTAGTTTTTATAAAAAAAATATTCTTATGGCAAGTACAGCAGATATCAGTCGTGGCCTCATTATTAAACTAGACGGCAGTTTATATTCAGTAGTAGAATTTGGAGAAAATAAAACAGCCCGTGCTGCAGCAAAAGTATGGGCAAAATTGAAGGGAGTAGATAATAACCGGTCCATTGAAAAAACCTGGAATTCAGGGAGATACCATTTATCCGGTTAGGGTTGAAAGAAAAGATTACCAGTTTTTATATAAAGATGATACGGGATATAATTTTATGGATAATGAAACTTTTGAGCAGGTAGCTGTACAGGAAAGCATGGTTGATGCACCTCAATTTTTAAAAGATGGTCAGAAAGTATCACTTCTTATTAATACTGAAACAGAACTGCCGATGAGTGTTGAATTGCCTGATAAGATTGTTTTGCTGGTTACCTATAGCGAACCCGGTTTGCGAGGCGATACTGCAACCCGTACATTAAAGCCTGCTACAGTTGAAACAGGTGCTACGGTTAACGTTCCTTTATTTGTAAATGAAGGAGAGTTGATAAGGGTAAATACAAAGACCGGTGAATACGTTGAAAGAGTAAAAGAATAAATTAATAAAATCCGGATAATATGAAAATGGCCCAAATTCACGATGTTTTGGGCCATTTTTGACCTATTTCGACCATTTTTCAGTCGAAAACTATCAAAAAAACCTTGGTGTACTGATATTTGATTTCCTTACCTTAGCCTCCGTTTCAACAAAAAACATTATCTATTAAATTGAAAAACATGGACTTCAAGCAAATACAGGAGTTGGTCAAGATGATCAACAAATCCAATATTGGTGAAGTAACCATTGAACAAAAAGATTTTAAGGTAACCATAAAGCAAAAAGAAGAACATGTAACACAGGTAATGCAAGCGCAGCCATGCAAATTATGCGCTTCAGCAACCCGCCCTTCATGCACACCAGATCCACCTGCGGCTTCACCTTCAACGGCAGGGGCTTCAGACAAAATAAAAGCTGGCGAAGCCGCACCATCCAACCTGATAACAATTAAAAGCCCGATGATTGGTACTTTTTATCGCAAGGCCATCTCCTGATAAACCCAATTTTGTAGAACCGGGTGATGAAGTTTCCCAGGGTAAAGTGGTTTGCATTATTGAAGCCATGAAACTTTTTAATGAAATTGAAAGTGAAGTATCAGGGCAAAATAGTAAAAGTATTGGTAGAAGATGCATCACCTGTAGAATATGATCAACCGTTATTTTTGGTTGAACCTATTTAGTTGGATTTATTATTCGGCAGCCTGAATAGTTGTCAATAATAAAATATTTGACCGCTGGTGCTCACTGTCATTCGATGGAATGTTCACCATTTTCACATCAGCACAATCAAATTACATGTTTAAAAAAATACTAATAGCCAACAGGGGAGAAATTGCTCTTCGTGTTATTCGAACCTGTCGCGAAATGGGTATTAAAACAGTTGCTGTTTATTCTACTGCTGATAGAGATAGTCTACATGTAAAATTTGCAGATGAAGCAGTTTGTATTGGCAAACCACAGAGCAGCGATTCCTATCTTAATATGGCGCATATGATGGCGGCAGTAGAAATAACCAATGCAGATGCTATTCACCCCGGTTATGGTTTTCTTGCAGAGAATGCAAAATTTGCACAGAATATGTGCTGATCATGGTATTAAATTTATTGGCCCCACTCCCGATATGATCAACAGGATGGGTGATAAGATAACGGCAAAAGAAACGATGATAAAAGCAGGTGTACCTGTAGTTCCAGGTAGGTGAAGGTTTATTGCAAAGTGTTGATGAGGCAAAAGGACTGGCCAAAGAAATGGGTTACCCGGTTATATTAAAAGCAACTGCCGGTGGTGGTGGTAAAGGCATGCGAATTGTTTGGGAAGAAGAGGAAATGGAAAAAGCATATGATAATGCAAAAGCAGAAGCAGCTGCATCATTTAAGAATGATGGCATCTACATGGAGAAATTTGTGGAAGAACCACGCCATATAGAAATACAGGTTGCCGGAGACCAATATGGTAATGTTTGCCATCTGAGTGAAAGAGATTGCTCTATTCAGCGCCGTCATCAAAAGCTGGTAGAAGAATCACCTTCACCATTTATGACAGATGAACTGCGACTGCAAATGGGTGAAGCCGCCAAAAAAGCAGCAAGCGCCATCAATTATGAAAGTGTGGGTACGGTAGAATTTCTGGTTGATAAGCACCGCAATTTCTATTTTATGGAAATGAATACCCGTATACAGGTGGAACATTGTGTAACAGAAGAAGTGATCAATTTTGATCTTGATAAAAGAACAAATAAAGATAGCAGGAGGAGAAAGTATTTCCGGAAAAGATTATTTTCCGCAGATGCATGCTATTGAATGCCGGATCAATGCAGAAGATCCTTACAATGATTTTCGTCCTTCACCCGGAAGAATTACGACACTGCACCAGCCCGGTGGTCATGGTGTACGGGTAGATAGCCATGTATATGCAGGTTATGTAATTCCTCCTTATTATGATTCAATGATCGGTAAACTGATTACTGTTGCCCGAACAAGAAATGAAGCCATTGATACCATGTACAGGGCATTAAGTGAATATGTGATTGAAGGTGTAAAAACCACCATTCCATTTCATTTGCAATTAATGCAGAATGATCTTTTCAGAGCGGGAGATTTTAACACAAAATTTCTGGAAAGTTTTCAATTGAAGTAACCTTTTTCTCTGAAAAATATTTTTTAGTACTCCCGGATTAAATGGTTCATAGAATTAACATTTTAAATCAAGGGTTTCTGCCGTTTTATTAGTCTTAGCCAGGTCTTCTTGTTTGTAATAAATTTGGTTCAGTTCTTGTTTTATTAAGAAAATAAGTAAATTGACTATCATGCTTAAACCAGGTTATTTCTTAATTCCCTTTATAATGACAGCTATAATGCTTACCGGGGAGTCTCTCCAGATTGATGGACCTTATGTATTTTACAAAGATGAATTACTTTTTATTAAGAGTATTGTAGAAAATAACGGATCAACGATAGTGGTAGAGGACAGCACATCTATTGCCAACAAAAAAAATATTTCGTTACAGGTTAATACTGACCAGAAAGACAAAACATTCACCGTAAAACTGAAAGAAAATTTGCAGAATGAACCAGCTACTTTTAAGATGCCCTCTAAGCAATTGATTCTTTCAGATATTGAAGGTGAATTCAAAGCTTTTTCAAAAATATTAATTGCCAATGGGGTTATAGACCAGGATTTTAACTGGACATTTGGTAATGGTCACCTGGTTTTAATTGGTGATTTTGTTGACCGGGGTGAAAAGGTGACGGAAGTTCACTGGCTCATTTACTCATTGGAAGAAAAAGCCATAGCAGCGGGCGGTTATGTTCATTATATTTTAGGCAACCACGAGATCATGAATATGAGTGGCGATCTTCGTTATTTAAATGAAAAATATAAGGCCAGTGCTGCCCTGTTGAATTTGAAATATGAAACTATTTATGGTGAGCAGGCAGAATTGGGGAAATGGCTGCGCACAAAAAATATTGTAGAAAAGATCGGAGACAATCTTTTCATGCACGCAGGAATGTCCGCAGAAATGAATCAATTGGATATTTCAATTAAGCAGATAAACCAACTGGCCAGACCCTTTTACGCTGATAGTATGTATTCATACCCCGATAAAAATAATCCTGTTATATTTAGCGATTTTGGTCCATTTTGGTACCGGGGTTATTATGGAGCAGATAAATCATTGTTGAGTGAGGTGGTAAAAAATACGCTTGACATATATCGTGTAAAACATATTTTTACCGGGCACACCATTGTTGCAGATACTATCAGTGTATGGTATGATGGCCGGGTGATCAATACGGATCTTCACCATGTGGAAGGAAAATCAGAAGCAGTATTGATAGAAGGAAAGCAATATTACCGCGTTACTGCTAAAGGTGAAAAATTTCCGTTGAAAGTAAAGTAATCAGCAACTCATCTTTTGGAAAATAAAAGGATTTTAAATTCATTATAATTAAGTTGCAGCTACCGATTCTGCAGAAATATAAATGGCCGATAGGAATTTGAATTCTTATCGGCCTTTAATTGTAACAGTTTTTTCTATTATCTTAAAAATAACATTTCCCTGTACTTTGGCAAATACCATTCTTTATCGTCAACCAGCAACTCCAGCTTGTCAGCGTGGTATCTTATCTTGTCAAAAAAGACATCTTTTACCTTGCTTTGATAACTAACCGCTTTTTCCCTTGTATTCTCAATATTATTACAGACTTTTCTTGCTTCAATCATTTTTTCTACCAGGTCACTTGCTTTATTGATGTGTTCTGATATTTTGTCTAATATCTGTTTCTGATTACTATAGGCTGACTCCGGCATGCCAGCGCCTTTTAATCCATGAATATTGTTTGCAAGCAAATTTTGATAACGTATAGCAGGAGGTAAAATATGACTGGTTGCCAGCTCGCCCATGATCCGGCTTTCGATCTGCACTTTTTTGATATACTTTTCCAATTCTATTTCGTGACGGGCTTCTAATTCTGAATGCGTATAAATATTGTTGTTTTCAAATAATTGTTTTGCCTTGTCAGTAACCATGGCATCCAAAGCAAGAGGAGTCGTTTTTATATTTGGTAAACCTCTTTTCTCTGCTTCTTTCTCCCAGGCCTCACTATAGCCATCTCCTTCAAACAAAACTTTTTCACTGGCTACAATATATTCACGGATCACATGCATTATAGCTATTTCTTTCTTTTCACCTTTTCCAATTAATGCATCTACATCTTCTTTAAACTTTTTTAATGTTTCTGCCATGATGGTATTTAGTACCGTCATGGGATTAGCACAATTAGCTGATGAACCTACAGCGCGGAATTCAAATTTATTTCCTGTAAAGGCAAATGGAGAAGTTCGGTTTCGATCGGTATTATCCATCAGTAATTCAGGAATGCTTTTATGGATATCGATCTTAAGCATACTTTCATCCTGTTCGTCAAATTTATCGCCCACTCTTTCTTTCACATCCTGCAATACCTTGCTCAGGTACTGCCCGATAAAAACAGAGATAATAGCAGGTGGTGCTTCATTAGCCCCAAACCGGTGATCATTTGGCGCAGATGCAATTGAAGCTCTTAGAAGATCAGCATAATCATGTACTGCCTTTATGGTATTCACAAAAAAGGTCAGGAACATCAGGTTGGTCTTTGGCGTTTTCCCGGGAGCTAATAGATTTACTCCCGTATCTGTTGACATGCTCCAGTTATTATGCTTGCCGCTTCCATTGATACCAGCAAAAGGTTTTTCATGTAGCAGTACCCGGAGATTATGCCTTCGGGCTACCCGGTCCATTACATCCATCAACAGGGAATTATGATCCACTGCCACACTTACTTCTTCAAATATTGGAGCACATTCAAATTGCGCAGGTGCCACTTCATTATGACGGGTGCGTAGCGGAATGCCTAATTTGTAAGATTCTGTTTCAAAATCCCGCATATAAGCATAAACCCTTTCAGGAATAGAACCGAAATAATGATCTTCCATTTGTTGGTTCCTTGCAGAATTATGTCCAAACACGGTTCTTCCGCACATCACCAGGTCTGGCCGGGCATTGAACATTGCTTCATCAACTACAAAATATTCTTGCTCCCAACCCAGGGTGGTAGCAACACGGTTTACATTTTTATCGAAGTAATTGCAAACATCAACTGCTGCTTTATTCAATGCTTCAGTGGCTTTCAGCAGAGGAGCTTTGTAATCTAATGATTCACCTGTGTAAGAAACGAAAATGGTTGGTATGCAAAGTGTTTTGCCATTTCCTATTTCCATTATAAAAGCAGGCGAAGAGGGATCCCATGCGGTATATCCTCTTGCTTCAAAAGTTGCCCTCAAACCCCCGCTGGGAAAGGACGATGCATCCGGCTCCTGTTGTATCAGGGCATCTCCTTCAAATTGCTCAATGGATGTGCCGTCACTTTTTACCGTAAAAAAAGAATCATGTTTTTCAGCAGTAGTGCCAGTTAATGGCTGAAACCAATGTGTAAAATGGGTAACTCCTTTTTTCTCTGCCCAGGCTCTCATACCGGTAGCAATCTGGTTGGCTACAGTCCTGTCGATTTTTTGGCCTGAATCTATTGAGTTCACCAGGCTTTTAAACGCTTCGTCGCTTAGAAATTCCCTGGCAATCTTTAAAGTAAAAACATTCCCGCCGAATATGTCCGTGATCTTGGCTGTGCTGGCAACCTCTACCCTTGTTTTAGACGTTAACCCTTCCAAAGCTTGAAATCGGAGTGACATAATCATTAAGTTTTGGCAAAGAAAAAACATCCCTTTCATATAGATACGAAAGGGATGCAATACTTATTGACAAGAAATACAATTAAGCTTTTACAGATTTTACAGTCTTTATAATGCGGGCTGCAACTTTATAAGGATCTGCGGCAGAGTTGGGACGACGATCTTCCAAATATCCTTTCCATCCATTAGCAGGTACACCAACCGGAATACGTATAGATGCACCACGGTCAGAAACACCATAGCTGAAATCATGAATACTTGCAGTTTCATGCTTACCGGTTAAGCGAAGATGGTTGTCGGCTCCATATACTTCAATATGTTCTTTAATAACCGGGCGGAAAGCTTCACATACTTTGTCAAAAATGGCTTTGTTACCTGCTGTTCTCAATAATCCATTAGAGAAGTTTGCATGCATGCCACTTCCATTCCAGTCAAGTGCTCCAAGCGGTTTACAATGCCAGTTGATAGAAACGCCATATTTTTCACCGATTCTTTCGAGCAAGTAACGGGCAATCCATATCTGGTCGCCAGCTCCTTTTGCACCTTTAGAAAAAATCTGAAACTCCCACTGGCCTGTAGCTACTTCGGCATTGATACCTTCAACATTTAATCCGGCATCAAGGCAAGCGTCAAGATGTTCTTCTATTATATGACGGCCGTATGTGTTGGCAGCGCCTACCGAACAATAATATGGACCCTGTGGGCTAGGAAAACCACCGGCAGGAAAACCTAAGAGGTCTGTTTGTCTTATTATCCCAAAGAAAATATTCCTGTTCAAAACCAAACCAAAAATCATTATCATCATCTTCTATCATTGCACGTCCGTTAGAATCGTGAGGAGTACCATCAGAATTTAAAACTTCACACATGACCAGGTAAGCATTCTTACGCTGAGGATCGGGTACCACAAAAACTGGCTTTAATAAGCAATCTGAGGAACCACCCGGAGCTTGTTCGGTAGATGATCCGTCAAAACTCCAATTGGATAAATCCGATATTTTACCACTAAACTCTTTTTCAATTTTTGTCTTACTGCGAAGGCTTTGTGTTGGTTTATATCCATCCAGCCAGATGTATTCAAGCTTTACTGCCATAAAAATTAAAATTATTATTTATTTATTTTGAATTTGAATTGCAATTTTACGACAATAATGCCAAAAATATAGACTGATGTTCAAAAAAAGTGAATGAATATGCCATATGTAGTATGAATTACAGCGAAAAATCAAAACAAAACTCAGGTTATTTTTTTTTGTAATTCGTTTTAAATGGCAGCGGTTTCACATATGAAGGTTGGAGAAATTCCGGTGGATATGATCCGGTTTTCGTAATCTTCAGGCAGCAGGTTGCCTGTAAGCACCAGGGCAGTGTCGAGGCCAAATTTGTTACCACCCAATATATCAGTATGCAGGGTATCGCCAACCATCAATATGTCTTTTTTATGAATACCCTGTGGATGAAATTGATTGATATAATCTAGTGCAAACATGAAAATTTGTGAATCGGGTTTGCCAAAGCGGATAAATTTTCTTCCGGTAATTTTTTCGATCATATGTCCCAATCCTCCTATTGCAATTCCCACATCTTTTTTTGACATTGGATATGCTCCATCCGGATTAGCAATGATGGCGGGTATAGTGCGCCGCCGTAGAAGATTGACGGCTTTATTTAAACCGTCCATCCAGTCAAAACCTTCATCATCCAGTAACACAAGAGCCGTGATGTCTTTTATGTTGTCTTCATTCATATTCTGCAGAGGCAGCGTTTCCAGTCCCGGGTGTTCAATATAATGTGCAGAATCCTCGGTACCAAGGTAGGCAACTAGTCCTTGTTTAACTTTCAGGTCAAGAAATTCTTTTGCAAGCATGCCTGACGAAATGATCTTATCGGAGGTGATGTGAAATAATCCATTTTTGTGATACGATTCCGCTAATAAATCCGGGCTCCGGCTTGCATCGTTGGTTATAACATAATAGGGCTTTTGGTTTTCATTCAGCCATTCAAAAGTTCTTTCAATACCAGGGATAAGACCCTTATGGTTTTTAATAACTCCATAGGCATCAAAAAAAAACATTTTATAATTTTCCAATAAAGATTTTATGTCTGTCATAAACTTTTTATTGATTCGTTTTTTATTTCCTGATTTTAAGGTGGTCAATTATTTTTTCAGGATCAAAATCCCTGTCAATAGATGGCAGGTAGATCTCTATCGCCTCCGAGTATAATTTTTTGGAGTATTGTTCACTGAAGAAATGATTTCCGTTCCTTATTACGTAATTCAAAATAAAAAAGCGATACACCTCTCTCAGGAATCGGATCTCATCGGCTATCAAAGGGTTTATTTTATGGTATTCGCTCAAAAAAAGCAGAAACCTTTTTTCGGTCATCGTACCAATTAAATAACTCCAGACAGTTTTATCGCCTACATCGCTTACCACCCTGCTAAAAAAATAAAAATCAAGCATGCGGCTGCTCATCCTGAACCAGTCATAGTCCCATCGGCTAAATAATTGAAAATTGTCAATCACAGAAAAATTACCAATATTCCAATCAATAAAAACCGGGATGGTCTCAAAACTACCCGCATTGCATTTGTTCCTGTTCTTCAAAAATTGTTCGCAATGATATTTAATCAATTTTACGTGGTCTTTATTATTAAATCTTTTTTCATCGGTTTCCAATTGATACTAACAAGCTATCTATATCCGTTCGCAATGTCTTGCTGCTTTTCGGCAACACGTTTCTTATACGACTGCAAGCCAGGTGAAATTTGGCGATCTGCCTTCCGAAACTTCTTATATGTGCTTCCTGCAATCTGCGGGGCATCGGTTGCATCACGCGGCTGGGATTATAAAAAACAACCCAGGCATCGGCTTTACCCCGCCTGTGGCGATAGGTATAGACGCGGTTATTCTTTAAAAGGCTTTTCGCCAGCAGATTTTCAAACGGGTATAGGAGATTATTAGCCAATGAATGAATGATCCGGTGATCTTCTTTAAAATATTCATACTTTCCGAAGGTGGAAACTTTTGCTATGATAAAGTCTTCATCGGTAAACGTGATTCTGAAAACCCTGTTTGTAGATACCATCGGGCTAATATCTTCAACTGATTTTATTAACCGTGAGGAATCATATCCTTTCCACGCCGCGTTTAATATGTCAATATAACTGACCATTTTTAATTTGTCACTTGACTCTTTTTATATTTTCCCGTGAAATAATCTGTAATTGTTTTCCAGTCTGTTTGTGCCGCCATCAACCCTACCAGCAGGGGAAGGATAATACTCCGGTACCGCACGATAGCCCCAAGGTTATTTACACTAAATCCTATTGCAAACAAGAGGGAAATGGAAAAGAAGGCACAGAAATAAAGTGTATTCTTCGAAAATGTCACTTCCCGCTTGCGAAAAAATAAAAAAAGAAGGAACAGGAGTAAAATCAGTTCAGTTTCTACAGCCGCTGCAAGTGATAACAAATGATGAACATCACCGGGATAAGGCCTAACGGAAGATAAAGTAATAGCCTGCGGGGCATTTATAAGAAAGCTTAAGGCAGTGGGTTCAAGTGTTCGGATAGGTATACTGGAATTGCCAACATTGTTAATGAAAGCCTGTTGCTTACTTACTACGGCCTGTGGAAAATCAAGCCGGGAATCTGCATAACGAAGTGCAAAAAAAGCAACTGTACAAACCACATAAACGGTAACAAAACTTGCCAGCCTGTATTTGGGCCACTTGTTAGATATAACCCAGGCAATTACTGCCGGAATTATTATAACCAGGATAAAATTTCTCAACAATAGCAAAATAAAAAGTCCAAGAAGAATTCCCGTCCATCTTTTTATACCAAAGTTTTTTTCTTTATATGCAAAGTAAATATGGTATATGATCAGGGCGATTCCAGTAAAGATCAGTCCTTCCTTGTGGATGCCGCTTGACCAATATAGAAATGAAGGAACAAAGAAAGTGGTGATGATCAGGAGATTTTTTTGATTAGGGAAAACATCGGTCATTACCCTGTAAAAGGCCATAGGACCAAAGAGTGAAATAAAGGCATAAAAGACTACATTAACATAATAATGCCCAAAGCTGAATATATCGATAATGGAAAGGGTTTTGGTAAATACATTTGATTTGAGGTCGTTCCAATAAGAATTTTTTGAGGCAAAAAAACCTGCAATTCCATCCTGTATCATATGGGTTGATAAATAATGCGGAAAAATATTCATGCGGATCATTTTTAAGGATCTGGTATTCTATTAAACTATTATGATGATAATTCCAGGTATCTACCATTTGCGCAAAACCACCATAAAAATGGCCCATCCATCCATAAAAAATTCCGGCTATAACTTTCAACAAAAAAATAATAACTAACTGGGGATTGCTTAAACCAGTTTTTGAAAAAAATCGGGTTTTAGTGGCCAGCCATGCAAACAATACCAGGTAAGCAATAAAAAGAAGGTACTCCAAGAAGTAATAGGTTTAGCCTTGCAAAATAACTATTATTAATCAGAAGTAACTTATCAAAAGTCCGGTAGAGCAGGGAAGTAGTGAATAGAAATTTCAAAAAGAAAATAAAATGAAAAAGAATCCAGTATGATAAACCCTGATCCTGGAAGCATATTAAGAAATGAATCATACTTCATAGTCCGGTTCCTGCTTCGTACTTTGGATTTCCGTAGTTTTGCTGCCATTAATAAAGGCGACATTTTCAATCTATACTATTTTTAATGGAAATCACAGCAAAAACGGCGCAGCAACTGCGGCTTACTGAAGAGGAATTTGAATTGATAAAGCAAAAGCTGGGCAGGCTGCCAAACTTTAATGAGCTGTGTGCTTTTTCTGCTATGTGGAGTGAGCATTGCAGTTATAAAAATTCTATTAAATGGCTGAAAACTCTTCCCCGGGAAGGCGGAAAAATGCTAGTAAAGGCCGGTGAAGAAAATGCCGGGCTTATGGATATTGGTGATGGCCTGGGTGTTGTTTTTAAAATTGAATCTCACAATCATCCATCCGCTATTGAGCCATTCCAGGGAGCTGCAACAGGAGTGGGCGGTATACACCGGGATATTTTTACCATGGGAGCCCGGCCCATTGCTGCTCTTAATTCCCTTCGTTTTGGAAACCTGGAAGAAGATAAAACGCAGCATCTTCTTTCCGGCGTTGTTCATGGCATTGGTCATTATGGAAATTGTTTTGGTGTACCTACTGTAGGCGGTGAAATATATTTTGACAATTGTTATCACACAAATCCGCTGGTCAATGCAATGAGCGTTGGCATTGTAAAGGCCGGAGAAACGGTTTCAGCAACTGCCCTGGGAAAAGGCAATCCTGTTATGTTTGTCGGAAGTGCTACAGGAAAAGATGGAATTGGCGGCGCATCATTTGCCTCAGCAGATATTACAGCAGAAAGTGCACAGGATTTGCCAGCCGTTCAGGTTGGAGATCCATTCCAGGAAAAGAAATTATTGGAAGCCTGCCTGGAAGTTATTCAAACCGGGGCCGTAGTAGGTATGCAGGATATGGGTGCTGCCGGCATTATTTGTTCTACAGCAGAAATGAGTGCCAAAGGTGAAGTAGGTATGCGAATTGACCTGGATAAAGTTCCAGCCAGGCAACAAAATATGAAAGCATGGGAACTATTATTGAGTGAAAGCCAGGAAAGAATGTTAATGGTGGCGGAAAAAGGAAAAGAAGATTTGGTTATAAAAGTTTTTGAAAAATGGGATCTGCCCTGTTCTGTAATTGGCGAAGTAACTGAAGATGGTATTTTGAATTTTTATATGGATGGAGAATTAGAAGCTTCTTTGCCTGCTCATGAATTAGTATTAGGAGGTGGTGCACCGCAATATGAAAGGGAGTACCAGGAACCATCTTATTTTAATGAAATAAAAAAATTCAAGGCTTCTTCAATACCAGAACCAAAAGACCTGAAAACAATAGCGGAAAAAATCATTCAATTACCTTCTATAGCATCCAAGCGTTGGATATTTAACCAATACGATAGTATGGTTGGTACGGCCAATACATCAACTAATTCACCTTCGGATGCTGCCGTAGTTGCCGTAAAAGGATCAGGCAAAGCCCTTGCAATTACTACAGATTGCAATAGCCGGTATGTATATGCTGATCCATATAAAGGGGCAATGATAGCGGTAAGTGAAGCTGCCAGAAATATCGTATGCAGCGGTGGTCAGCCGCTTGGCGTTACCAATTGTTTAAATTTTGGTAACCCTTATGATCCGGAAGTTTACTTCCAGTTTGTTCAGGTTATAAAAGGAATGGGCGAAGCTTGCCGGAAATTTGATACGCCGGTAACTGGTGGTAATGTCAGTTTCTATAACCAAAATCCTGAAGGTCCTGTATATCCTACTCCAACAATTGGCATGGTGGGTTTGCTGGAAAATATTAAGGATAAAATGACATTGGATTTTAAAAAGGAAGGAGATGTCCTGTATTTGTTGGGCCAGTCAAAAAATGATATTAACTGCTCCGAATACTTGCATAAAATAGTGGGAGAAGCATTTTCACCAGCACCCCATTTTGAATTAGAAGAGGAATATAAATTGCAACAAAAATTGAGTGAGGTCATTGCAAAAAAAATGATCCGCTCCGCACATGATATAAGTGAAGGCGGCTTGTTTGTAAGCTTATGCGAAAGCGGATTTAACCGGGAACTCGGTTTTTCCGTTATTTCCAATATCAGCTATAGAAAGGATGCATGGCTTTTTGGTGAGGCACAAAGCAGGGTATTAGTAAGTGTGCCTCTGATCAGGGTGAATGAATTCGAAGCCATGTTGGGAGATTTACCTTTTGAAAAAATAGGTGTGGTTACAACTGGTGAAATTGTAATGGATGGTGATTTCTGGGGAACTATCGATTGGTGGAAGGATAGTTACGATACCTCTATCGAAAATTATTTGTCGAAGGAAGAAGCAGGCTCTGCTTTAACCTCTATTTGATATCAGGTACCAAATACAAAAAGTAAAGGGAGCTGTTTAGATGGCTCCCTTTTTTGTACGAATTTAAAACGGATTATTTTTTCTCAGGCATCAGCACATCATCAATTACATAAGTCACTCCGTTGCTCGAAATAACGTTTGCTATTGTAATATTGGCTTTGTTTACTGTCCATTTACCATCTTTATTTCCAATGGTCAATTCTGTTCCCTGAACGGTTTTTAATTTCTGACCGTCTTTAAGGTCCGTTGATTTAAAGGAACCCGGTACTACATGATAAGTAAGGACGTTGGTAAGGTCCGCTTTCATTTCGGGCATTAATAGTTTATCTACCGTACCTGCAGGTAATTTATTGAAAGCTTCATTTGTTGGTGCGAAAACTGTGAAAGGGCCAGCGCCTTTTAATGTTTCCACAAGCCCTGCTGCTTTCACTGCGGCTACCAGAGTGGTATGATCGGAGGAATTAACAGCATTATCTATAATATCTTTTGAAGGCACCATGCTGGCGCCGCCAACCATTACGCCGGCTTCCTCTTTTTGCTGTTCCAGGGTAGCATGATCAGTAGTTGTTACCATAGAGTCTTTTTCTTCAGTGCTTGTGCCTTCATTATTGCAAGAAGAAAGAAGAGCGCCTGAAATAATAGATGCTGTAAAAAGCATCCTGATTTTACTTTGCATAAAATTGAATTTGATTTATAAAGTGGCATATACGAACCGGAAGGGATTCCTGGTTTTCATAACATGTAATTCATTGTTGATCGTTTTATATCATTATACAATCAAATCATGTTCACCCATTATATCTTTCGGGCTGCGTATCTTTATAAAAAAGAGTAAATGGGAAAAAAAATAACCATCATTGGAGGAGGCAACCTGGGAACGGCAATAGCTGAAGGATTATTAATAAGTAAATTCAGCAATGCCAGTGAAATAATAATAACGAAGCGAAATACAGCCACCCTTCATTTGCTAAAAGACGGCGGGGTAGAGGTTACGGATAATAACAGTGAGGCCGTGAGAAAAAGTGAGGTGATCATTCTTGCAGTAAAACCTTTCCAGGTAGATGAAGTATTAGCAGGAATAAAAGATGAACTTGGACCCGGTAAAATTCTTATTTCCGTTGTTACCGGGGTGCTCATCAGTGAAATGGAAAGTATTGTCAATAAAAAAATATCTTATTTCCGGGCTATGCCAAATACGGCTGTAGCTATTCGCCAGAGTATGACATGCATTTGTAGCAAAGATTCGGAACCGGAAACTACCAAATATGTAAACGATTTATTCAGTACGGTAGGTAAAGTGGTAACAATAGATGAAAAATTAATGGAAGCAGCCACCATCCTTGCGGCCTGCGGCACAGCTTATGCTATGCGGTACATCCGTGCTAATATTCAGGGTGGCATTGAAATAGGGTTTGATGCAGCCACTGCTTCACTTATTGCAGCTCAAACTGTAAATGGGGCGGCCGAATTATTATTACAAAAGGGTGCACATCCTGAACAGGAAATTGATAAAGTAACAACACCAAAAGGATGCACGATAGCAGGTTTAAACGAAATGGAGCATCGTGGTTTTAGTTCATCCCTGATACGGGGTATTGTAGCGAGCTACAGAAAAATTGCAAAAGATTAAACCAGGAACTACGTTCAGGTAATGAGCCTGGTTTATTCCTCCAGTACACCAAATTTCCCGGCGCTTACATCTGCAATGGCCTGCTCTAATTCTTCCCATTTATTCATAAGAAAAGGACCATATTGAGCAATGGGTTCATTGATCGGTTCCCCGGAAAGTATAAGTATGGTACTTTCCTCGCTGGCGGTGATTACAAATTTTTCTCCGTCATTTTTAAAAAGTACAAAATGATCTGCCGCTACCATGGTATTATTTATTGTTGCACTTCCTTCCACAATTAATAACCCGGTGTTAAAATGTGCCGGAAAACTCAATTCTAATTCCGCTTCTTTTTTTAACCGGGCATTATAAACATGCATTGGGGTAAATGTAGATGCCGGCCCTTTTACCACGTTACCCGCATCATCTGAATTATTAAATTCCCCCGCTATTATTTCAATGATTCCTTTATTACCCGGCAGTATATATCTTCCCATCATGCCATTCGTTATCTCCTGGTATTTCGGCGGCGTCATTTTAAATTTCGCCGGTAGGTTTACCCACAATTGTACCATTTGAAATAAGCCACCCTGCCTGCTAAATTCCTGTTCATGATATTCCTTATGCAAAAGACCTGATGCGGCCGTCATCCACTGAACATCCCCTTCGCCAATAATACCGCTGTTGCCATAACTGTCGTGATGGGCAATACGACCATGGTAGGCAATTGTTACAGTTTCAAAGCCCCTGTGGGGATGAACACCAACACCTCTGGGCTCATTACGTGGTGGAAACTCAATCTTGGAATTATAATCCAACAGGAAAAAAGGACTCATCCTTTTTTTATCTATCAGATTATTTCCAGGAAAAAAACTATGAACCCTGAAACCATCACCTACCATATGTGGGTCCGGTGGTGCTATTACGGCTTCAATTGACTTTTGCATTAGTATTCATATCAGTTTCTTTTTAATATTTTTTATTGCATTGGAATTTCCATCAGCAATAATTCTGCATCACTTTCAGCTTTAATATTAACATCATCAGGATCTGCAATTCCCAGTGCATCCCGGCTGGCAAGCTTTTCTCCATTTATGATAAGTTCACCATCAATAACAAAGGCATATATACCGTTCTTTTTATCTTTTAAATGATAGGTTGTTGAAAAATCTTTTTCCAACCTACCCAGGCTGAACCAGGCATTTTGATTAATGTTTAAACCTTCCTTTTCACCCATGGGTGAAACAATAGTCAGCAAATTATTTTTTGCAGCTTCCAGGTCAAAGGCTTTTTGACCATACCTGGGTGTTACATTTTTTTTATCAGGGAATATCCATATCTGTAGAAGTTTCAGGGCTTCATCCTGGTTCTTATTTTTTTCTGAATGTTGTATGCCCGTACCTGCACTCATTACCTGCACTTCTCCCTTGCTGATGATCCCGGTATTCCCCATACTGTCTTTGTGTTCCAGTTGCCCGGATAAAGGAATTGTAATGATTTCCATATTTTCATGAGGGTGCGTACCAAAGCCCATTCCGCCGGCTATAGTATCATCATTTAATACTCGTAATACCCCGAAATGAACTTTTTCGGGATCATGGTAACTGGCAAAGCTGAAGCTATGCCAGGCATTAAGCCAGCCATGGTTTGCATGACCCCTGTTAACTGCCTTGTGAATTATTTTTTTCATTTTTCGTTTTTATTTTAATAATATTTATCTTCTATATACGGAGGAGATTGAGTAATTCATTTTGTCAATTAATAAAATTTAAGAGCAGCAAATAAATTTATTTATAATACTCTCGTTTAAAATATTTAACTATACTTTACTGACCTGCAATTTTTCTTTTACAATATTTTCTGCCAGCCATAAAAACTCTGATGTAAAATTGTGAATATTGTGTTCGAAGCTACTATCCAACAGATTTCCTTCTTTGTCAAATTTCTTATCAACTCCCGGTACCACCAGCATATAGGGAGACGCAATACCAAACAAAGCCGGTATTAAAAGCAACAACTGTTGTGTTGCCCGGATCCCACCCATTGCACCAAGTGAAGCTGTTGCAATACCAAATGGTTTATGATGCTGCTTTGGAAAATGATCCAGCAAATTTTTCATAGCCGGAGAATAACTTCCATTATACTCCGGGGAAACTAGAATAAAAGCATCCGCTGCAAATACCCGTTTACTTAATGGCTTCCATGGATCCGGTGTATTATCAACTGAAGAAAAAACCGATTGCATGGGTGGAAGTATCCATTCCCTCATATCTATCAATCCTACTTCGTGATTTGTGTTTTTATTAAGGAAGCTTTCAAGATGAAGAGCCAGCCTCCTCGTGACGCTATTGATGCGGGGACTTCCTGATATTATTTCAATTTTCATTTATTGTATTAAAGTTTGAAAGAAGGAAAATATCAATGTTGTAACATCAAATATAAATCCATTGTTTAAAGCATCACCTTTATGTCAGGTAATACAATTTTTGTCAGGCTAAAATCTGCTATTTTCAATTGGTAAAACAATTTGTCAGTTCTTTGCGAAAGTGAAAATGAAAGAATTAATTTCGAAAGTATAAAGATAAACAATGATAAATCGAAGAAAGTTCATCGCCTCATCAGTAATCAGTTCCGCTGCTGTTTTGTCATCCGATATTCTGAATGGATCAGAACTGGTAAATAATGTAAAAGGAAAGGCAGTGGTGATATCTACCTGGGATGCCGGACTGGAAGCCAACAAAGCCGCCTGGAAAGTATTAGGACCAGGGGGAAGAGCCCTGGATGCAGTAGAACAGGGAGTAATGGTTACTGAAGCTTCGCAAAATTGTTGCGTGGGTTTAGGTGGTAACCCGGATCGGGATGGTTTCGTAACATTGGATGCCTGCATCATGGATGAATATTTTAATTGCGGAAGTGTTGCATTTTTGGAGCGAATAAAGCATCCGATATCAGTTGCAAGAAGAGTTATGGAAAAAACACCTCATGTAATGCTGGTTGGCGTCGGCGCTCAACAATTTGCTGTTGCTGAAGGCTTTCCTCTGGAAGAACAAAAATTATCTCCCGATGCACAGAAAACATATGATAACTGGTTGCAAAAATCCGAATATAAGCCGGTCATAAATATTGAGAATAAAGGTAATCACGGACCATCAGCACCGGCTGTTATTAAAGGACAATGGAACCATGATACTATTGGTATGGTGGCTATGGATTCTAATGGAAATTTAAGTGGCAGTTGTACTACAAGTGGAATGGGTTTCAAAATGAGAGGTCGTTTAGGAGATTCTCCAATTATTGGAGCTGGTTTGTTTGTTGACAATGAGGTAGGCGCTTGCACTGCTACCGGCCAGGGAGAAGATGTAATCCGTATAGCAGGATCTCATACAGTGGTAGAATTGATGCGGCAGGGATTAAGCCCTGAAGCTGCCTGCAAAAAAGCAATTGAAAGAATTGTAAAAATCAAAAAAGAAAAAGTTAAAGACATCCAGGTAGCTTTTATTGCAATTAATAAAAAGGGAGAGACCGGATCCTTTGCTATTCATAAAGGGTTTAACTATGCTATTAAAAACAAAACAACTGAAAAATTGGTGGATGCAAAATCCTGGTTTGCTTCATAACCAGGCGTTAAAAAATTCTCCGTCGAAAAAAGGAAAATAGTTAATAAATATATCCCTGTTTACCTGTTATCATTCACTACCTAATTCATTTATACCAATTATGAAGTTTGTCATTGAAATAGCTACTTCTGATTTTATCACCACGCAATCAGCTGTAAAGGGTGGTGCGGACAGGATAGAATTATGTGCTAATCTGGGTGAGGGTGGTACGACTCCATCTTACGGCCACATTAAAAAATGCAGGGAGACTTTTTATATTCCAATTTATCCGATTATCCGGCCAAGGGGAGGAGATTTTTTATTTACTAAGGAGGAGTTTGATATCATGTTGCATGATGTAAAAATGTGTAAACAGCTGGCTTGCGACGGAATAGTTATTGGATTGCTTAACAGCAACGGAAGTATAGATATAAAAAGAACAAGGCGTTTGATTGAGGAAGCTTATCCTTTAGCTATTACATTTCATCGGGCATTTGATCGCTGCAGGGATCCGTTTGAAGCCTTAGAACAATTAATTGAAGCCGGGTGTGAAAGAATTTTGACATCAGGCCAAAAACCACAGCGTCTGAAGGAATGGATTTAATTGCACAGTTAAACCGGCAGGCAGATGACAGGATTATCATTATGCCCGGTAGCGGAGTAAGAAAGGAAAATATTAAAATGCTGGCGCAGCAAACTGGTTGTATTGAATTTCATTCTTCCCTTCGCAATAAAACAAGAAGCAACATGGAATATATCCATCCGGACTTTGAAGGTTCCGATGAAAGTTATGCAAACAATAGTATTGATGCAAATGAGGTAGCCGCTTTTCGGAATGCATTAGGTTAAAAAGTAAGGTTTAAAAATATTCATCTGAGAAATTATTATTCAATCCTGTTGTTTTTTTCATATTTATTCCACATCTCCATTCTCCATTTTAGATTTGTGCTTCTGGCGGCGGGACAGGTCGGATTTCACTTTATGTATTACAGCGCTGCCAAGAAATAAAAGGCCGGAATTAATAAATATGGAACTTATGATCGCCCATAACACCCAACTTATTTTATAATCTTCATCCTTTACAGAAAAAATTATTGAAGCAATACCGATAGTGATAAGAATGAAACCAATCTGGATATAATAAATAAACTTCTTTTCGTGTTTATTGTTCATGATAAGGTTAGTTTGGTTAGAAAGCATAATAAAAGTAAGTGAAAATTGGATTTGTTAATACTTTAAGTGGTACTTGTATTTTATGACTATAGTTTTAGTTTTACTTTCTTAATAAAGAATAATGAAAAGAGTAAGCATATGGTGTCTTTTAATGTTGGCTGGTCATTTTCTTTTTGCCCAGGAAGCCCCGGAGGGTTTATTTCTTAATTCAAAGGCTCCTGATTTTAAGGCCAAAGACCAAAATGGAAAAGATATACGCCTTAAAGAGCTTTTAAAAAAAGGAAAAGTAGTATTGGTTTTTTACCGTGGTGAATGGTGCCCGTACTGCAACAAGCACTTGCAAAAGTTGGAAGACTCGCTTCAATTAATAATTGGTAAGGGTGCAACTTTGGTTGCTGTATCACCGGAGAAGCCGGAGAGTATTTCAAAAACGATTGAAAAAACTAAAGCGCAATATTCTATTCTTCATGATGAAGGTTTGAAGATCATGAAGGCTTATGAAGTGGAGTTTGAAATACCCGGGAATATGCTGAAACGATATAGAAACGGGGGCATTAAAATAGATGAAATTAATGGCAAGAATGGGAATTACCTGCCGGTACCGGCCACGTATGTTATAGATAAGGATTCAAATATCAGCTATCGATTTTTTAACCAGGATTATAAAAAAAGACCTTCCGTAAAAGAAATATTGGATCATTTGTAGATTTCAGATTATGATTGAGAAGGATAAAGGTGAAATTCCTTATCAACATCTCCACCCATTTTCTTATTCATCTCAATTCTTTTTTCTTCCATACCACCCGCCCTATTTTACCATTGCTACCAGCTAAAAATACTGCAGTGCCAATTCTTGCTATTCGGCAAACATGGAAACCTTCTTTGCTGATCCATTGCCAGTTTTTACCACCGTCGCTTGAATAGTCAACGCCATTCAATCCACATGTTAGTATATCCTTTTTTGATAAATATTCCACCGAGCTTCGGTATCCATGGGGCGGAGTTTGTGGTGCCAGCCAGGTTTTGCCGGCGTTGATAGTATAAAAACAATTGTTTTCGGTCACGGAATCTTTATTAAAATCTCCACCCACAACGATCATTCTCAGACCCGGCTTTTTCGGTAAGCCATTATCAAATATATCAAGAGCATTAGCTCCCGTGCTTTCCTTTCCTTGTATTATTGGAAGATCACTTGCAGTTCCCTGACTTATTAACCGCGAACGAAGTCCTCCGCTAACTATAAAATATTCATCATTTGCAAATAACTTTACATTGCTTCCGCTCGCAGCAAAAAAAGCTTCACCCTTGTCCGCTATCACCGTGTTATCTGTTTTTTCTATTTCCTTCCATGTATTGCCGCTGTTATTGGTTTGGGCAATGAATATTTTTCCATCGATGGGATCTCCGATCACTAATCCCAACTGGTTATTTGCAAAATCCATTGCATCCAGAAACATTCCCTTTTTTTTATTTTCATATACTACCCGCCAGCTATCGCCTCCGTCATTTGTTTTTAAAATGTAGGCCGGTTCACCAATGCCCATGATAAGAGCTGTGTTGGCATTGAAAGCTTCAATATCACGAAAATCAGTTTTTTCAAATCCATTAACAGTCATCCATTTCCAGTTCTTTCCGCCGTTTGTACTTTTTCCTACAGTGCCGTTGGTTCCGCTTACCCATATAATGTTATCATTGACCACACTCAAACCGCGGATACTTGTATTGGTTCCCGAGGCAATTACTTCCACTGTTGGTGTTTGTGCTGAAAGAAGGCCAACCACAAGGGAAATACCTATTAAGAATGCAATTTGTTTCATTTTACCGGTTATTAAAGCTGGCAAGATAGATGGTTCATCCGGGTTTTCATAACGGGGTCTGCTATAACGGGTAATGAAAAATACCTATTTTTGAAAGATCAATCATACCTTTTTTATGAAAATACTTGTTCTGTTCTTCCTGCCCTTGTCTTTTATTTTATTACTAATCTCCTGCCAGAAAGAAGTGAGTGTTGAATTAAACGGAAGCGCTTCCGGCGGAACTTTGCAAAGTGATGCTACAGGAGAATGTTTACCAAAAACGGTCCAGGGAATTTACAAAGCCGGAACTGCACTTGTGGCAACAGAAAATTACATTGATGTGCAGGTAAATGTAGCTGTCATTGGGAATTACCGCGTATTTTCTGATACGGTTAATGGCATATCCTTCCAGGCGAGAGGTTCCTTTACCACAGCCGGATTAAACACGGTCAGGTTAAATGGCACTGGCACCCCGGTAAACGGTGGCATAAGTAATATTTTAATAAGATATGATTCTTCGCAATGTATGATTCCAATAAACATTGTTGGAAGTAATACGACTGCGGGACAATTTACCTTACCTGGCGCACCAAATAGTTGTATGAATTATGTGCTTAACGGTGATTATAAAGTGGGCATTCCTCTTACAACTGCCAATACTGTTCTAATAAACGTTAATGTTACTGCATTGGGAACCTATTCCCTGGCAACACCTGTTAGTAATGGAATGACGTTCACCGGGTCGGGATCATTTGCCAATTTAGGACAGCAAGTCATTACACTAACGGCAACTGGTACACCCGGCATTTCCGGAAGTACCAATATACCTGTAACAGTTGGCACCTCGGTTTGTGGTTTTGAAGTAGTAGTAACAAGTTCGGTTGATTATTTTCCAAGAACAGAAGGAAGCAACTGGAGTTATCAATATGATGGTAATCCAAACGATTCCTTGTTTTTAAGAGCTAAGCCCGGCACTGTTACATTTTCCGGTAATATATATACTGTTTTTGAAGCGCAGGAAGATGCGGCGACTGGCTTTTACGATTTCGGATATTACAGGAGGGCCGGAGGCGATTACCATACTTATGCAGACCTGGGTGAGTATTTTGGTTTAGACAGTTCATCATTCCAGGATTATATTTTCTTAAAAGATGATGTGGTTGTTAATACTACCTGGCAAACGGCCCCGGTAAACGGTACAGTAACTGACACCAGTGGAGCAGCATTCCCGGTTTCTGTCCGGATACAGTTTACCTTAGAACAAAAAGATGTGGCAGTAGCAGTGGGTGGCACCAGCTATCCCAATACTATTGTAGTGGTAGAAAAATACCAGGTGTTTGATGGTGCCAATTGGGTAGATGCAACGGCCCTGATTGGGTATATAAAAAATTATTTCGCCCGGGGTGTTGGTTTGATCAAACTGGATTATTACTACCAGGATGGCAATCCCAATCCTCCGGTTGATTATGTGCAGGATATCCGCCGGTACCAGGTATTTTGATAAAGCGAATTATATTATTTCTAAAACAGGTGTTCCAAACCGGAACACCTGTTTTATTTATTGATGATTGTCTATACTTTGATGAACACGGGTAAGGAATCCGACAAATGATAATTGAAAAATAATTTCGCAAAAAATGATCACCTTTTTTGTGCAATTTATCTACGGGAAATATTTTGTCAGAATCCTTTCTTCTGGCCCGATTTCAATGGGGGAAGTTTATAATTATCTAACAGGCTTTTTTCCGCTATTAATTTTTCTATGTCCTCAATACTGCGTGGGGCAAAATGAGACAGCAACTCATAACCCGTTTCTGTTATTAAAGCATCGTCTTCTATACGAACAGCAATGCTCCACCATTTTTTGTCACAGTCGCTTCCTTCGGGAATATAGATACCGGGTTCTATGGTCATCACCATATCTTTTTTCATAGTCCCATAATTACCACGGTCATGAACATCAAGTCCTATATGATGGCCTAAGCCGTGCGGATAATATTTTCCTGATTCAGATCTTTCTTTTATAATACCCAGTTTCATTAATCCGTCCGTTATAGTATTACGGGCGGCTTCCTCGGCATCTTTCCATTTTGATCCGTTCTTTAATGTTTTAAAAGCGGCTTCCTGGGCATCATAAACCAATTGATAAATTATTTTTTCTTCCGGTGAAAATTTGCCCTTGGCTGGAATAGTGCGGGTAACATCAGCTGTATAACCATGGTATTCAGCACCAACATCCATTAAAAGCAGTGAATTGCCTACCCGTGTTTTGCTGTTCTCCATATAGTGCAACACACATCCGTTTTCACCTGCACCTATGATGGAGCCATAGCCCACCCCTTCAGCTCCATATTTTTTATGTACAAACTCGTGAAGGCCTTGTATCTCCAGCTCACTCATATCAGGACGTACTACTTTCATCACTTCATTTTGCCCGATGCAGGAAATTTCAACAGCTTTGCGCAACAGCATTATTTCTTCAGGTGTTTTTATTTCCCGCAGGGATGCTGTTATAATGTAGTAAGCCTGGTTGTCATACCGTTTATCTTTTGAATAATCAGATGGTATTTTAGCTTTTTCCCTGAATTGCTGAAGCAGGTCAAACAGGTCGGCTTTATCCATTTTATTGTCCGCAACATCTTCCGGAATCTTTGGAAAAATGATCTTATCAAATTTTGAAAAGTCAACTGGAAATCCGGCAAACTCATTTCCATTCAATGCCATACGGAATCCCAGTTTATCTTTTGCCCCCTCTGTTCCCAATCTTCTTCCGGTCCATTGCTCGGCCTTTGCATTTCTTTTTTGTACAAATAATAATTCATTGTATTTATTCCCGGCTTCATCCGTTTGTTCATTTTTAAAAACCAACAAAAGTGAATGAGGTTCTTTATACCCGGTGAAATAATACATATCCGGATTTTGATGGTAGAAATAATCTACATCGTTGGAGAAGTTTCGTTCTGGATATGCAAATATAACCGTTACTGAATTTTCTGGCAGGTTGTTGCGCAGGGCATCTCTCCGGTCTGCATGAAATTCTTTGGTCAGGTAATCTTTTGGAAGATCATTTTCCTGGACCGTGGGTGCCGGCTGGGCCAGCGAGCAAACGGATATCCACACACCCAAAAAAACAAAAGTCATTTTTTTAAAGATAAAGACAGGCATAAAAAAAGTGATTAGGTTGGATTAAAAGTAATCCATACTAATCACTGTGTAAAAAGAATTACATAAAAGGTTACCTATTCGTCATCTTCTTCGTAGTAGGCATCTTCACTGCTGTAATGTTCTTCCCATTGTTTCACTGCTTCGTCATTCAGGCATTCAACTATGTCGAACAGGCCAGCTTTCTTTTGTTTCCATTCCGTCAGCGTTGGGTCCTCGAACCGCTGAATAAAAACGCATTGATCGGTTTCTACTACTATTTTTATAAGTACAATTGGTGAATCACCTTTTTCTTTTACCAGGTAATAACATCCCGTTTCCAATAAGTCGTACGTGTACATGCTGCCTCCCTTTTTTATTTTGTTCTTAATTAAATTACTTACTCTTCGTTTCGGTCATTGGTCCCATCAAAAAGTTTGTTCAACTTTTTTAACTACCATCTGCAGTTTGGATAATGGGAGAATTTAAGTGTGGGTTAGCGTGTGAGAACAAAATTAAGGATTTGAAACAGAGGGGTGGTTCAAAAAGTAATTTTTACCAAAAAATAAATAGATGAGTGAGTAAGGTATTGATGTTCAATTAAATACGGGGAATCCGGTAGAATTATAACCCGCTGTTTTTAAGCATCTCATTTTCAGTTGTTTAATTACGATCCATAAAATCTTAGTGAAACTATTGTCCAAAATTATGAAAAGAGTAGAAAATGCAAATTTTTGATCGGGGCTAATATTTGCAACATGTATAAGGCAAAACTTCGTTGAAATAATTTTCACTATTATTCCTCAAAATACCTTCTTTTTGCAAAAGGATCAGGTGCAGATATACTAAACTTTTCAACTATTCTTTTATGACGGCCGTTTAATAAAAAAATACCGTCCCTTTTTTGTGGGGGCGGTATTGAAAAAATTAGTAATCGCTTTTAACCATACAAAGTCCTTTTCCTGCATTCCTTTTTTAATTCTTTTTTCTGCTGTTTTTCGATGGACTGTTTTTCCTGGCTGCGATTCTGAAGGCTGGCGTATGCAAATGCTGCAACACCACCGGCCAGTGCAAGCGCTACAATTATTTTTTTCATAGCCGTATATTTTTATACTTAAAAGTTACGATGATTTCATAAACCGCGATAATATTTTAGATAAAAGGTAATTAGGTTGATTTTTTTTGTGCAGGACTTTAATAGGATATGAACATTGACTTCATCCTTGATATTCCGGAAAAATCATTTTCCCATATTTAAATTATTGCGAACAAAAATCCCGTGATAAAAAGGAGTTGCTTTCTCAAAAAATAATAACTGCCTCTACTTATATTTGCTGCCCTGACTCCCTAGCTCAGTTGGTTAGAGCTACTGACTCTTAATCAGTAGGTCCTGGGTTCGAGCCCCAGGGGGGTCACCGGGCTTCATCAATTGATGGAGCTTTTTTATTTAGTATAAATTATATTCAGATGATCACACCGGAAGTTTTATTTCTTGCCAGAACATTATGGGATTATCATCACATGGATCATGCATTGAAAAAAGCTGATTGCATACTGGCACTGGGCAGTCATGACCTGCGGGTGGCGGATCGTGCCGCGGAATTATATTTGCAGGGCTGGGCGCCGGTCGTTATCATGTCGGGTGGATTAGGAAATTTTACGCAGGACATGTGGACCGAAAAGGAAGCCGATAAATTTGCCGCTATTGCTATACAAAAAGGAGTGCCGGCCGCATGCTATCCTGGTTGAAAACCAATCGACCAATACGGGTGAAAATATTTTGTTTACACAGCAATTGCTGAAAGAACGGGGCCTGGATCCTCAAACCTTTATCGTAGTGCAAAAACCATATATGGAAAGAAGAAGCTACGCTACATTTAAAAAGCACTGGCCTGCTAAGGAATTAATTGTTACCTCTCCACAAATTCCTTTTGATGAATACCCGACGGAAGAAATACCATTGGAAAGAGTGATCCATATTATGGTGGGTGATCTGCAGCGTATCAAAATCTATCCTTCCAAAGGATTTCAAATTGCCCAGGATATACCATCAGCCATTTGGGAAGCATATGAGCAACTGGTTGCTTTGGGATTTGATCAGCATTTGATAAAAGAAGAAAATAAGTAAAGATGTTTGTGAATAGTGGAATGGATACAAAAGAATAGGCGAACCAAAACCTGTATCCCGCTACGGTCCAGGTAAATTCAAACAAAAAATATATAACTTCAATTCCAATTTTAGCTTACCGGCAGCTAACAACTTATCACTACGTATGCCTCTTGTAAATTGTAAGATTTACTATGTCAATGATTGAATTTTTCATTCACATTTAAATGACTTTTTATGAACCAAAATCTGCAAACCATTAACACCATTTATGAAGCTTTTGGTAAAGGTGATATCCCGGCTATTATTGATTGCGTAGCCGACAATTCCGATTGGGAATTATGGGCCGATAATTCAGCACAGAAAGCAGGTGTGCCCTGGCTGCAGCCACGCAAAGGCAAAGCGGGTGCCTTGGAATTTTTTAAAATTGTGGGAGAACTTCGTATCCTCGATTTTCGTGTGTTATCCATTATGAGTAATGAAAACCAGGTGGCCGTGGAATTTATCATTGAAGCAGATGTGCCATCAACCGGGGGCCATTACCGCGATGAAGAAATGCATCTATGGACATTTGATAAGGAGGGTAAAATAATTCGTCTTCGTCATTATACAGATACAGCCAAACATATATCAGCGGCAAAAATGAGTAAATAATTATTCTTTCAAAATTTTCACATAATATATTTCCTCCAGTTTCCGAATCATTCGTTAACAGGATCATCCAACTTTTTACAAACTTCTGCCAGCGCTTTCTGATCACCCACATTCCCGGGAAACACAACATACATTATTCCGGGAAATTTACTTTCAGCATCCATTTGCCAAACAGGAACGCCGGGGACTACCGGTCCCAGTACGGTGGCTCTTCTGGCCGCAAGACCTTTTGTTGCCAGGTCGCTGGAAGTAATGCCTCCCTTTGCAATAATAAATTTTGGCCTTGCTTTAAGTCCATTCATAATCCGAACCAGGAAGTCGGATACGGCTGCATTGATCTTTAAATTGCCCTCCGCATCTTGGCCGGTTTCCAATTTGCGGCTTGTATATATAACTACATTTTTTCCGGAAGCAATCCATTGATCCGTTTGATGAATAATATTTTCCAGTTTCACAGGCAGTTCATCTGCGCTTAAAATATCGCTTACATTCACTTCAATGCTTTTATACTTTCCTGATGCCAGTAACCATTCAAGCTGTTGGGTGGTTTTTGGAACATGCGATCCTGCAATAACAAGGGCCCCGTTTTTAGAATCCAGTTGATTTTTACCGGGAATAAAAATTTTACCTGACTCCATTCCCGCACGAATGGGAACGATGGTTGCCGAGCTGCGGTATAAAAAAATCCGTCCATCTTTTTCCGGCATCATCAAACCCATGGCGGCTACTTCCAGGTCGCGGTAGCTAACTGCATTGATGATACAAACAGATCCCGGCCCACAGGCTTTCAATTTTTTGCAAACCAATTCCGGTCCGCCAATACGGATATCATCAATAGAAATGGAATTAACATCGGATGCTTTTACCTGTCCTTTTGTTTTTTCCTCCACCCACATTTTCAGGTTGGCATGTTGGTATCCAAACACGGTATCTTTTGCAAAGGGCGTTTCCGAAACCGGAACCAAAAACTCATCTTCCTGTATGTAATGAACGTCATCGATCGTAAATCTTTTTCCTTCAATAAAAGCTGGTATTAAAACAATAACGGCCTGCTTCTTTATATCCAATGCTTCCGCAACCGCATATACTTCCGCAGGAAAATGCCCTCTCAATGTGGAATCGCTCCTGCTGATCACCAGGATCTCTCTTCCTGTTTCTGAGGAAGCCTTTTTTAAATTGCTGCCAATTTCCCCTGCTAATTCTATAGCTTCATTTTCGGGCAGGCTGCGTGAATTAGTTAATATAAATAATATGGCAGGCTTTTTCTTTAATTCTTCAGCGATCAATTCTTTATTCCACGATGTAATTACGGTAACATCATAACAGGTTTGCGTGCCGGTAGGATCATCATCCAGTACAACGATTGTCTTTTCACTTTTAATAAAAAGTTCACGGATAGAAGTCAGCAACTCTTCTTTATATTGAGGAGGTAATTGTTCTATTTTTTCTTTTGCATTCAGGTACATGAAATTATTTTTATTAAACCTTCTTAAGAAATCATTTAAAACATAAGCGTTTGCTATATCCTTTCATCGGATATTAAAACTTTAAACTATCTTTTTATTCCGGAAAACGAATAATGCTGATCAATATATGCAAATAATCATTACTGGCGGGGCCGGCTTTATAGGCCAGCGCCTTACACATGAACTTTTAAAAAGCGGGATTGACTTTAGTGAATTAATACTCGCCGACATCATCATGCCTCCGCATCCTTTGGCGGATACAAGAGTGAGTTGCCGGCAGGTGGATCTTTCGGAAGCAGGAGAAGCCCGCAAACTGGTGACGAAAGAAACAGGGATTATTTTTCACCTGGCGGCCGTGGTAAGTAGTCATGCCGAAAAAGATTTTGACCTGGGATGGAAAGTAAACCTTGACATAACCCGTCATCTGCTGGAAGCTTGTCGAGCACACAATAATAAAATCCGTTTTGTCTTTGCAAGTTCTCTTGCCGTGTTTGGTGGAAACTTGCCGGCCGTAGTAAATGATACCACGGCCACCACACCCCGATCTTCTTATGGCACACAGAAGGCAATGGGGGAGTTGCTCGTCAACGATTATAACAGGAAAAAATTTATTGATGGCCGTGTACTCCGCCTGCCTACTATTTGCGTACGGCCGGGTAAGCCAAACCAGGCTGCTTCATCTTTTGTAAGCAGTATCATCCGTGAACCATTGAATAAGGAACAAGCAGTTTGTCCTGTTTCTCCTGAACTGGGTCTTTGGTTATCGAGCCCGGGTACGATTATAAAAAATTTAATTCATGGCGCCATGCTGCCGGCTGATGAATGGAATGAATGGCGGACAATTAATTTACCGGGAATAGGTGTTACAGTGCAACAAATGCTGGAATCGCTGGAGCGAATGACAGACGCATCAACCATCCGGTAGAATTACATTCAAACCAGATCCGGATATTAACCGGATTGTCAGCAGCTGGCCACAGGCCATTGATAATACAATGGCATTACAAATGGGTTTCAGCGTTGATAACCAGTTTGACGATTTTATCACACAATTTATAACCGATAAGCAACAAACCTGATGAACTATTTACCGACAGCTGTTATAGGACTGGCCATTGCCGTGTTTGTTCTTATATTCCTGGTTCTGCGCACTAAAGTGCATCCGCTTATCGCCATGATCAGTGCAGCATGTATTGCAGGCATCACAGGTGGTATGTCGGTCAACGATACACTCGATGCGATCACCAAAGGTTTTGGATCTACCTTAGGAACAATCGGAATTGTGATTGGTCTAGGTGTTATGATGGGACGCATACTGGAAGTTTCCGGCGCGGCAGAGCAAATCGCCTATTCATTTATAAAATGGTTGGGAAAACGTAAGGAAGAATGGGCCCTTGCTTTAACCGGATATTTTGTGAGCATACCCATTTTTGCTGATTCTGCTTTTGTAATATTATATCCTATAGCAAAAGCATTTTCTATAAAGGGCAATCGTTCTTTATTAACCATGGCTGTGGCGCTTGGCGGTGGCCTGATTGTTACACATACATTGGTGCCGCCCACTCCGGGTCCGCTGGGTGTAGCCGGAATATTTGGTGTTGATATTGGTATAATGATTTTATCCGGAATGGTTCTGGCCATTCCCTGTACTATCGCTTTTGTTTGGTATGCACAATGGCTGGCAAAAAGATATCCCGATTTTATCAGCACGACTACAAACGATGAAAGTCTGAAAACAATCCATGATAATTATGTAAAGGAAAAGGCCGAAAAGAAATTACCTACACTTACTCTTTCCTTACTTCCCATCATCGTGCCCATCCTGCTGATACTTATTAAAGCGCTGATCAGTTTGTTTCCTTCCCTGGCTGCTTCGGGCGGCGTGGTTTTACCATTGATCATTCAATTTTTTCAATTTACCGGGAGCCCGGTTATAGCTCTTTGCATCAGTACTCTGATTTCCGTATATACATTGGTTCCCTTTCTTGATCGTCAACAAACAGCAGCCAGGCTGGAGGAAGGATTACAATCGGCCGGTATTATACTGATGGTTACAGGAGCCGGAGGAGCATTGGGATTTGTAGTACGTGAAAGCGGGGCAGGCACGGAACTGGCAAAACAAATTGCGCATCTGCCGTTTTCTCCAATTATGATACCCTTTCTTGTTTCCACCGTTGTCAGGTTGATCCAGGGTTCAGCAACCGTTGCCATGATCACATCAGCTTCCATTACTGCCCCTATACTGATGGAAGTACCCGAAGCTAATTTGCTGCTGGCGGCTCTGGCTGCAACTACCGGGAGTTTCTTTTTCAGCTATTTCAACGATAGTCTCTTCTGGGTGGTCAATCGTATGGTGGGTATTAAAGAAGTTAGTCTGCAAATAATAGCATGGTCTCTTCCCACTACAGTTGCATGGGGAATTGGAGGCACCCTGGTTGCCATAGCTAATTTGATATTTGGTAAAGGAGGTTCCCTATTTGATCCATTAATTCCATTACTTGGGCTGGTCATTATATTTTTTATAATAGGTAAAAGAAAAAATAATAAGAAGATTGATGCGTTACAATAAACAAGCGTTAACTGGCAGGTGGGAATTGAATTTTTTTTGAAGTCAATCCTTAATAGCATTTTCAATTTACACATGGTTTAATATTAATCTTTATTTGTTTTAATCGCTTTAATCAACTGAATTGAATTTTTTTCCTAAAAAGAGTTCAATTTCATCAGGGCCAATTTCTCCTACCTTTGCGCCAATAAAAATAATTGCTATATGGCTGCCCGTACTGATAATTTTATTAGCCCCGATTATTTTGACCTGGATGATTTACTTACAGAAGAACATAAACATGTTCGTGAAGCAGTGCGCAGCTATGTAAAGAAAGAAATTTCTCCTATCATTGAAGATTATGCGCAGCGGGCCGAGTTTCCTGAGCAAATAGTAAAACAGTTGGGCGACCTGGGCTGTTTTGGTCCTACTATTCCGGTAGAATATGGCGGTGGTGGCCTGGATTATATCAGCTATGGTTTAATGATGCAGGAACTGGAACGCGGTGATAGCGGTGTTCGATCAACCGCTTCGGTGCAGGGTTCGCTGGTTATGTTCCCGATTTATGAATATGGCAACGAAGAACAACGTAAAAAATATCTTCCCAAACTAGCCAGTGGTGAATGGCTGGGATGTTTTGGATTAACAGAGCCCGATCATGGAAGTGATCCGTCCAGCATGCTTACGAATATAAAGGATGCTGGTGATCATGTGATTTTAAACGGAGCCAAAATGTGGATCAGCAATGCTCCTTTTGCGCAGGTGGCCGTGGTATGGGCAAAGGATGAAGAAGGCGTTATAAAAGGTTTGATTGTTGAAAGGGGAATGGAAGGATTTACTACACCAACCACGCATGGCAAATGGAGTCTGCGTGCCAGCGCTACCGGAGAATTGGTTTTTGATAATGTAAAAGTGCCGAAAGAAAATATACTTCCCAATGTAAAAGGATTGAAAGGTCCGTTAGGTTGTTTAACAAAAGCACGGTATGGTATCGCCTGGGGTGTGATAGGTGCTGCGATGGATTGTTATGATACGGCATTGCGCTACTCTCAAAGAAAGGGTTCAGTTTGACAGGCCGATAGGTGGTTTTCAGTTACAACAAAAAAAGCTGGCGGAGATGATAACCGAAATAACCAAAGCACAATTATTGAATTGGAGACTGGGTGTATTAATGAATGAAGGAAAAGCTAACGCCACAGCAGGTTAGCATGGCAAAAAGAAATGGTTGCGAAATAGCCGCTAATATTTGCCGGGATGCAAGACAAATCCTGGGTGGTATGGGCATTACCGGGGAATATTCCGTGATGCGCCATATGATGAACCTGGAAAGTGTGATCACTTATGAAGGAACACATGATATTCATCTATTGATTACGGGAATGGATGTAACAGGTTTGAATGCGTTTAAATAATATCAGGCAATTTGTTGGGTGACCTTTGCACAGAATACCATGAATGAAAGTGTAGTTCATGATTTTTAGATTCTAAGCTTATATTTTATTTGAATTTCTTTCCTTTATCATTAAGAAAGTTTCTGTTCAGGATAACAAATGGGGTTTATGAAAATTTATCTGATCGGGTTTATGGGTTCCGGCAAAACTTACTGGGGTCGCTTATTGAGCGAAAAACTCAAAATGCCTTTTTTTGACCTTGATGAAGAAATAATAAAAGCAGAGAAAAAATCGATCAATGAAATTTTTGCCGGTGAAGGAGAAGAATATTTCCGGATGAAAGAAAAAGAATTATTGCACAGTATTACAGAGAAGCATTCTACGATTTATAATGTCTTGTGGCGGTGGGGCTCCCTGTTATTTTAATAATATTGAATATATGAACCAGCCGGAACAACGGTATGGCTGAATACTGCTCTGGACACATTATTTAAAAGACTTGTTGAAGGAAAAGGAAGACAGGCCTCTTACTGAAAAATCTTTCGGATGACAACTGAAAATCTTTATCAAAAAGAAATTTTCAGACCGCAAAATCTATTATGAACAGGCTGATATGGTTATAGAAGACGAAAATATTACATTAGATCAATTTATTCGAAAAAGTATTTCATGCATAAATTATTTTTAGCGATCGGCGCTTTACTGGGTGGCATTGCAGTTGCGCTTGGGGCTTTTGGTGCCCATGGATTAAAAAAAATTGTACACCGGATACGGTAATACTTTTCAGACTGGTGTTCAATACCAGATGTATCATGCACTTGCCCTAATTGCGGTGGCTATGATTTTTGAAAAATTCCCTTGCAAGTTAATGTTGACTGGGTCAGGCTTCGCTTTTTGTATCGGGGATATCTATTATTTTCCGGTTCTCTTTACCTGCTTACTATTTTGAAGGCAACCGGGAAAGTGGGTTTGGAAGGAGTAGGAATCATTACTCCTTTTGGAGGTTTATTCTTGATAGTAGGCTGGTTGTTATTTTTGCTGGTGTCCTGAAAAACGGATAGCTCAAAAATTGTTTATTCATTTCTTTTCCCATAAAACAATCCATGATATTCAAAAAGGATCTTTCAAATTCAAACTTACCAAAGGCCTTAACAGATCTGCCTTTTAAATGGGTATAAGAAGAGTTGTAATAGTGCCTCCGTTATTTTCAATTTTATAAGTCCCCCCAATACTTTCCATTCTTTTTGCGATATTCTTCAAACCATTTCCAAACTGCCGGATCTTTTGCAGGTCAATTCCGACTCCGTTATCCATTATCTTAATGGTTAAGGCTTTGTACAATCTGAAATTCAATCTTCAGTTCGGTGGCTTTGGAATGTTTCAATACATTGTTCAGCGTTTCTTTTACGCAAAGAAAAAGATTTCGTCTTTTATCCCCCGTTAATTCTGTAGGTTCAATATGAGCAGGGTGTAGAATATTTTACAATCAACCGGAGTATTTTCAAAATATTCAAGGCATAAGAGCGGATATATGAAACAAGATTATCAACAGTATCATTTCCACTGTTCATACTCCAGATGATTGCATTCATTTTATTTAACACTTCGTCAGCGGAATGAGAAATTTTTTCAATTTCAACAGGAGTATTTTCCTTCATTTTATTTCTTGCTATTTCACTCATCAGGCGGATAGCGGTCATACCCGATCCCAATTCATCGTGCATATCCGCTGATATGCGTTCCCTTTCCTGCTGCTGTGCTTTATACACAGCGATTTCTTTTTCGTATTCATTCATCTGGTCCTTTGCTTTTAATCGTTCTCTTTCTCTGGCTTGCGAAATCAGCTGGCTCCTGTTTTTATGATTCAGACCCAGGAGGAAAAAGATCAGTTCAAGCAGCAGCCCGATTTCATAATAAAACAAGGAAAACCTGAAAATGGCTGGAAGGTGCAGGGAAGAGCCATTAGGCCAGTAAGCATAAGCAGGGAGATCAAAGAAAAGATCAGCAGGAAAAAATTTCCCCAAAAAAGATAACGGAGTAATTTGTCACTCCAATGCCGTGATACTGTACACCAGGAAAATAATGACCATCACAAGCAGCAACATTTTGGTAGATATTTTCAATATGGTTCTCAAGTATAAAATTGTCGGTGAAGTAATGGGCATAACTAAATAACAGCCGTGGAAAAACCAAAAGATTATGCCCGCATTGATACAGTGCTATAAAGGAAAGGATGTCGCTGTTTGGTGGCCAGGAATTTTTGCATAAAAAGCATATACATAATGATTCCTGTATTTTGCATGATGAGATCAAGATAGGTTTCCTGGAAAAATGCCAAACCAGGTAGTATGATAGCTGTAAACAGCTTTTATAAAAAGCATGAGCCCAAGGAAGAATGCATAACCGGAGTAATAAAGAAATTCCGGGTTGGCGCCCTGGAAAAAACTGGCCAGTGAAAAAAGTATCATCATCAACAGTAACCCGCAAAAAAGATAAGTGATGATTTTTGATTCCATATTGGTGCTATCCAGGTCCTTTACAAAGGAGGACAAGATGACGCGGGGTTGATAAGGCTGGGCCTTATGGAATTGAGGTGCGTCCGTACAAAAGTTAACTCGGCCACAATGTTCACTGAATCATGGGCTGCAAGTGTGATCTTTCGATAGCTTATCTCTTTTGGTTCTTCCGGCAAAATAGACGGAATGGTAATCAATCCTGAGTTTTTCAGTTCATATAACTGAATATCCCAATAATATAAACCCGGAAAAAACCAGATGGACTGTACACTGAATCGGAACTATTAACACAGGTGGAAACGAAGAATCGCTTTTTGGGTCACATATTTATCGGGAATAAATTTTTTGTGAATTGTCCCTCTTTCAAATTGAAGATCAGGATAGGCTTGTTTGAGGGGTTGTTGTGGTTGCAGGTAGCTGAAGGCAATATTTGTCGCCAATTTGTTCTTCCCTTGTTATACCAGCTGATGTCTACTGATTTCAGAAGCAATCGTATCCCTGCTATGGGAGATAATGGTTTGAGCCTGCAAAACCTGAATACATACCAGGGTGAAAGAAACATCCGGAAAAAAAATAATCTTACCCATCCTGGTATCTAATGATGTTAGATTCATCAAATGTAATACTTGCCTGATTCTTTTAAACATTCGGTGATACCACTTTCAGGTAAATTTTTGAATTATACTCGAGGGCATATTTTGCTTTTTCAAATCGTTTAAGCCTTCGTTGAAAATTGCAAACTATATTATCTTTGCCGCCATGGCCAATAAGTAGAAAAAGAGTATCCGGGAAAAAAGCGAAAGCCGATCCTAAGAAAGCTGATGCAAAATCATTTAAGCAGGAAAAGGAAGAAAACCTGAGTTGGAAAGGCCTGGCCCGTGATGAACGCACCTGGAAGATAACCGGGGCTGTATTCCTGCTCATTGCTATTTTTCTTTTCATTGCTTTTATCTCTTATTTTTTTACCTGGAAAGAAGATCAGGATAAAGTTGTTCACGAAGGCTTATTCACTTTATTGGATAATGATAGCCAGTGTATGCGAACCTGTTGGGTCGTCTAGGAGCAGTTGTTTCTCATTTTTTTATTTTCAAGTGGTTCGGTATAGCATCCATGCTTATCTGCACCTTCTTTTTTGTAGTGGGCACCAACTTCTTTTTAACCGGAAGGTTTTTTCGATATGGCGCAATCTTAAATATGTAACGATTGGTGTATTGGTATTATCCGTTTCGCTTGCCTTTGTATTTTCAGGGGAGAATTTCCTTTTGGTGGCGGTGTTGGTAAACTGATCAGCAACTGGCTGATTGGAATTTTTGGCAATGTCGGTACGGCGGCCTTATTGCTGGTGGTGGCATTTGCTTATTTTATCTGGCAGTTTAATCCTACGTTTAATGTTCCTGCCGGGAAGAAGGACGAAGCCGAAATTTGGAGGAATGAAGAGATTGCCGGTTGACCAACCGCAAATGAAGTTGCCGGCTGGCCAAAACTATCAATGAAAAATATGCTGAAACAATGCCATCGCTGTAAACAGGGAAATAATGGAAGAATGATTGCGCATGTTGATCTGACAATCAATGACAAGAACTCATTTGCATGATCTGAAAATGATAGTAAAAGAGGAAGAAGCAGAGCAGGCTATTGATATGGAAGAGCCTGGCGTTGAAAAAGAAATGGTAGCGGATATTCTTGCATAAGCATGAGGAAATGACCGGCTTGACACCGTGAGGAAGCAAATAGAGAGTATACAATTGCCGGAGCAAAGAACAAACGATATACCGGCCATTGACCTGGAACTGGAAATCAAGTCGGTGCCCACCATTAATGAAGAAGTAGCAACGGCTGATGGCAAAGAAGTTGGAAAACCTGGCACCCTATGAACCTACACTTGATCTGAAAAATTATAAATATCCCGGGCTTGATCTGTTGGAAACTCATGGCAGTGAAAAAATCATACAGGATCCTGCCGAACTGGAGAACAATAAAAACCAGATCATTAGTACACTCCGCAATTATTCCATTGAAATACAAAAGATCAGTGCTACGGTTGGTCCTACCGTTACCTTGTATGAGATAGTTCCTGCTGCCGGTGTGCGTATTTCCAGGATCAAAAACCTGGAAGATGATATTGCATTGAGCCTTGCTGCCCTGGGTATTCGGATCATTGCTCCTATTCCCGGTAAAGGAACCATTGGTATAGAAGTGCCGAATGCAAAGAAGACAATAGTGAGTATGCGAACTTTGCTGGCTTCCGATAAATTTCAAAACAATAATTTTTCTTTACCGATTGCCATTGGTAAAAAGATCGATAACGAAAATTTCATTGTTGACCTTGCCAGCATGCCGCACCTGTTGATGGCCGGTGCAACCGGCCAGGGTAAGTCAGTTGGATTAAATGCTATACTTGTTTCCCTGCTGTATAAAAAGCATCCATCACAATTAAAGTTTGTATTGGTTGATCCCAAGAAAGTTGAACTAAGTGTATACAGTACTATTGCAAATCATTTTCTCGCAAAATTGCCGAATGAAGAAGATGCGATCATCACCGATACAAAAAAAGTGATCAATACACTGAATGCATTGTGTATTGAAATGGATAACCGCTATGACCTGTTGAAAGAAGCAGGTTGCCGTAATATTAAAGAGTACAATAAAAAATTTATTGCCCGCCGGCTGAATCCGCAAAAGGGTCATCAGTTTCTTCCTTTTATCGTATTGGTAGTTGATGAGTTTGCTGATCTGATCATGACAGCGGGAAAGGAAGTGGAAATGCCTATTGCCAGGCTTGCACAGCTGGCCCGTGCTGTTGGCATTCATCTTATCATTGCTACGCAACGGCCTTCTGTTAATATTATCACCGGTACCATCAAAGCCAATTTCCCAGCACGTATTGCATTTAAAGTAAGCAGCAAAATTGATAGCCGCACGATTTTGGATGCAGGGGGGGCAGAACAGTTGATTGGAAAAGGAGATATGCTTATCAGTTATAACGGGGAGATCGTTCGGTTGCAATGTGCATTTGTTGACACACCCGAAGTAGATAAAATTGCCGATTTTATAGGCTACCAGGATGGATATCCTCAGGCATTTTTATTACCTGAATATATTGATGAAAAAGAACTGGAAGGAAAGGAGTTTGATCTTGGAGACAGAGATTCCTTATTTGAAGATGCTGCCCGCCTTATCGTTCAAAACCAGGTCGGTTCTACTTCGTTATTGCAACGACGGATGAAATTAGGCTATAACCGTGCCGGGCGATTGATGGATCAACTGGAAGCAGCGGGCATTGTTGGTGCCAACCAGGGAAGCAAAGCAAGAGATGTGTTGATTAAAACGGAAATGGATCTTCAACAACATCTGGATGCTTTGGGTTATTAAGTTGTTAAGATAAAAGCAGGCTTTGCAACCCGGTACGGTCATTGCCTGTCTATAACCGTAATTACTTATTTTTGCCACCCTTTTTAAAAAGATATTCTTTAAAATAAAATTAACAATCATGCGGAAATTATACGTTGCAATGGCTTTGATGATAAGTTGTTTTGTTGTAACAGCTCAAAAAAATGATCCGGCAGCAAAACAGGTATTGGATGCAGTAAGTGCTAAATTCAAAACATTTTAATTCTGTTCAGGCTGGTTTTGCATATAAAGTGGAAGATGCAAAAGGAAAACCCATGTCAACAAAAAATGGTACGTGTTTGGATGAAGGGAAATAAATACAAGGTAAGTTTTGGCGGACAGGAAATATTCAGCGATGGAAATACGATCTGGAACTATGATAAAAATAGTAATGAGGTAACCATCAACAATGTTGATGCTTCAGGCAGCGCCCTGACACCGCAAAAATTATTCACCAATTTTTATGACAAAGATTTTTTATACCTGTTAAACGGTGAAAAGAAAGATAGGGGGCAAAACTTTGCAGGAGATCGAAATGACGCCAACTGATAAAAGCAAACCCTTTCATAAAGTCTACCTGCAGGTAGATAAGTCAGCAAAAACTATTTACAGTACCAGAGTATTGGAAAATGGCGGCAACCGGTATACTTATACGGTGAGCAATATGAAAACGAACAGCCCACTGGCCGATAACCAATTTACTTTTGATAAAAACAAGTATCCCGGTGTTGAGGTTGTTGATCTGAGGTAATATTATCAGTTATATTTCCCAAATGAAAATAAAAAAAGTCATTCCCAAAAGGAATGGCTTTTTCTTTGAAATATTATACATGGCGTAAATAATCCGGAAATGAGAAGCCTGAACTTTTAATCCTGTTCCTTTAAGAAGTTTAATATCAGGTGGACCATTTCTTTTGATGCAATGGCCGGTATTGCGTGACCACTTTCAACCATCACTTCCTTTGCATGAGGGAATTCCTTTGCAAGTATATTGTCAATTCTTTTATGAAATGAAACGGTCTGATTGCCTGTGATGATCAAAACGGGTTTATTAAATTGATGTAATTTTTTTATGCTGATCTTATAAGTTCCTACTGCTGAAAGTCCGCGCAGCCTGTTTTTTTCTTCCATCCATTTTGACCATTGCGGATGCTCCCGTATAGCTTGAATGGTACAGTTCATTAGTGCACACCTGAATCTTTCCACCTGCATATCGGTGATTATGCTGCGGGGTTTTAATTCTTTTAGAAGCTCCTTCATTGCTAACAAGCCTTCCGGGGATTTTTTTTCAGCATCAAGTAATCCAAAAACGGGAGGTTCCATTAAAATAAGGGATTCAATTCTGTGTGGGTACCTTAATGCGAAATCCAGCGCTATTAATCCGCCATAGGAATGACCCAGCAGAACAACCGGGTTCAATATTTTCATGGAATCAAGGGTCACCTTTATTGCTTCACTTTCGGTAAGCACTGAATAGTTTTTAGGAAGCAATAATCCATCTGTGGCATAGTGAACATTGAAATGTTCCATACGCACTATTTTATACTTCGCAGATAATTCCTTTGAAGCCGGAGAATAAATGGTCATATCTGCTGTACCGCCTGCCAGCATTACGATGGCTTTGCCATTGCCTTCTGTCAATATTTTCTTTGACAGAAATTGGGCCGAAGCCATATGCAGGGTTAATATGCATAGGATTAAAAATATTTCTTTCTTTAGCATATGCAAGAATATATTTACCAGAAAGATTCCCGAAAAAATTCTTCCATGAAACAGAAAGCAGTCAGATTATCCGGTAACTGCTTTTCTGATTTTTACCAGTTGTTCAAGCAACCCTTCGAGCAAATCAAGTTTTAGCATATTAGCTCCGTCACTTTTTGCCACAGCAGGATCAGGGTGGGTTTCAATAAACAATCCATTAGCACCTGTAGCTATTGCCGCCTTTGCAATCGTTCCTATCAACTGTGGATTGCCACCGGTAATGCCCGAAGTTTGATTGGGTTGTTGTAAGGAATGAGTGACATCCATCACCACGGGCACATCATGTTGCTGCATCCATGGAATATTTCTGTAATCAACTACCAGGTCCTGGTAGCCGAAGGTGGTTCCTCTTTCAGTTAGTATTATTTTTTCATTTCCTGTATTTTTTATTTTTTCTACTGCGAATTTCATAGAAGGACCACTGAGAAACTGGCCCTTCTTCACGTTAACTATTTTACCTGTTTCCCCAGCTGCTACCAACAGATCCGTTTGCCGGCAGAGGAAAGCAGGTATCTGCAGTATATCAATATATTTTGCGGCCAAGGCTGCTTCCTCATGAGCATGAATATCGGAGGTAGTAGGCAAGCTGTATTTTTCACCCACTGTTTTTACAAGGGTCAATGCAGCCTCATCGCCAATTCCTGAAAATGAAGTAGCGCTTGTGCGGTTGGCTTTCCGGTATGATGCTTTAAAAATATAAGGAATACCCAGGTTTTTACATATGCCTGAAACTTTATCTGCCACTTCCATAATTAATTCTTCACTTTCTACCACACAGGGGCCCGCTATTAAAAAAAAATTCTTTTCATCATATGATTGACTGGCGAAAAGTTCTTTTAACATTTTTTCCATGCGGCAAAAATAGAGGATAGTTTGGAGTAATACGGTTGCTTATTGAAGTTTACCTTTTACTTTTGGACCTCAAAAATTTGTATGTTAAAAGAAAAAATATTAGTTATTGGTGCCAGCGGGCAGATAGGTGTGGAACTTACACTGGCACTACGAAAAATTTATGGTAATGCCAGCGTGATAGCATCGGATCTGCGGGAGGAAAATGATCTGCTGAAGGGGACAGGGCCCTATGTAAGCCTGGACGTGATGAATAATGAAATGCTTCATGTGCAGGTAATACGCCAGGGTATAACACAAATTTATTTACTGGCAGCTATTCTTTCTGCTACGGGAGAGAAAAATCCGGGACTAGCCTGGCACCTGAATATGCAAAGCCTGTTGAATGTTTTAGATATTGCCCGGGAAGAAAAGTTGCATAAAGTGTACTGGCCATCTTCTATTGCGGTATTCGGTCCTACCTCGCCAAAAAAAAACTGCCCGCAACAAACCATTATTGAACCGACAACTGTTTATGGTATCAGTAAATATGCCGGTGAATTCTGGTGCAACTATTTTCATATGAAATATGGTGTGGATGTAAGAAGTCTCCGTTACCCGGGCCTGATCTCCTATAAATCAGCACCCGGTGGTGGCACTACAGATTATGCCATAGAAATTTTTCATGAAGCGATTGAAGAAAAAAAATATGAATCTTTCCTGAAAGAAGATACTTATCTGCCGATGATGTATATGCCCGATGCTATCCGCGCCACCATTGAACTGATGGAAGCTCCGGAAAATAAAATTGCTGTCCGCACATCTTACAATGTTTCCTCAATGAGTTTCTCTCCTAAAGAAATTGATTCTGAAATAAAAAAACATATCCCGGATTTTCAAATAGGATACAAACCTGATTATCGCCAGCAGATTGCAGATAGCTGGCCGCAAAGCATTGATGATACGGTGGCCAGGAATGATTGGGGATGGAAAGAAGAATATGATTTGAGTGCTATGACTAAAGATATGCTGGCCAACCTGACATAGACTATGAAATAATCGTTATCGAACGATACTGAAGTTCTTAAATGAGGTCAAGGCAACTTTTTCAATTTTAACTTCGGTTACAATGGCCATCTCCGGTCCTTTTTTACACCACTCAATGAATTCCTCCAATTGCGTGTCTGTGCCGGTTGCAATGATATGTACCGTTCCGTCCGGTTTATTTTTTATTTCGCCGGTTATACCAGAATCATTTGCTTTTGATTTTGTTGATTGCCGGTAAAAAACGCCCTGCACTATACCTTTTACTATTATAGAAACACTCTGTAACATTTTTTAAAAGTTGACCAGGTTAACAATTTTTTCGAGATAGTATTGATCAGTTGCATTAAACTGGTTCAGTTCAATACTATCGACATCCAGCACTGCAAGAACCTCTCCATTACGGATAACCGGAACGACAATTTCAGATTTTGATAAACTGCTGCAGGAAATATGACCGGGGAATTTTTCAACATCGGGAACGATCAGCGTTTGTCCCTGGGACCAGCATGCCCCGCAAACACCCCTTCCTTTTTTAATTCGTGTGCATGCTACAGGACCCTGGAAAGGCCCTAAAACCAATTCATTGTTTTTTACAATATAAAAACCAACCCATAGCCAGCCAAACTGTTCTTTCAATGCGGCTGCGATATTGGCCAGGTTAGCCACCAGGTCTGGTTCGCCGTCCAGTAATCCTGTCACTTGCGGAATGAGCGATTTATATTGCTCCGGTTTGCTGCCGGTTGCTATAGAGAGATCTTCTGCCATATGGCAAAGATAACCACTGGCTTTTTTTTGAACTTGTTAAAAACATTCGTGTTTTAACATCACGGCTTATTTTTTTTACCCAGGCTTTTTCCAAGAGAAATTCCATACACTCTGTGCCAGATGTGGGGACCAAAATCGGCATTGTTGATATTTCCTATTCCGTGATTGGCCTGGAGGAATATCATTATCCCGCTTTGGGATTCATAACCAAACTGAAAAATAAAATTGGCACCATAGCGGCCATATTTTTCAAAACTATAAACCATATTCCTGTCAACAGAGGTAAGATCACTGCGATTAAATTTTTCCCTGCCTTGTAGTTGAAAATCGAGGGAGGGCCCGAACTTAACAAAAAAATGTTGGGGCCGGTTATTAAAATCATATTGTAATAAAGCTGCCAGTTCAAAAGTGTGGATCGTTGTATTATTATCAATAGCCAGTTTATCAGGATTAGAAGAAGGCTGGCTCAGATTTACTTTGTAGCCCTTCAGGCTGTAAAAGGCAGCCGGTGAAAAATATAATTTATTTTCAAATGGAGCTTTTATGGCAAGGCCTGCCTGGAATCCATATTTACTTGTATTATCCTGTTTCTTTCCACCAATGGTATATTTTGAAGAAGTGATCTGGGGGCCGGCGAATATATTAAATCCTACCTGTGCCGTACATACCGTAATTGAAAGAGCAAAAAGGGGTACAAAAAAAAGTCTGATCATAATTACTAAAAATTGATATCCGGAAAGTTCCGTATGTTTTTATCAGTTGATTGAAATGAGGACCTTTGAACTGGACGCAAAGGTCAGCACCAAAAGCGGGTTGGATTTATTTTAAAAGCGTGTAAAAGTAGATATTAATTCCAGTAAAGCCAATTCTGTCAGTTTTTCCCCATGGCGGAATTATAGTTGCCCGACTGACCTTTTGCAATAGAAAGTGTATTCCATTCCGGTCCTTTTATCATTTTTCCCAACATTACGATCTGACCGCAATGATAAGCATAGTGTGTTAATTGACGATGAATAGCTTCAATTACTGAAAGTGGTTTGGTGCGGATGTAAATTGTTTTATCCAGGTCATTTTCAGTTAATGATTTCAAGGAAGTGAACAGGACCTGCCATCCTTCTTCCCACAACTCTAAAAGTTTTTCTTTGGAATAAGGATGCGTTTCAAATTCATCATCTCTTTGCCGCCAATCCTTTTCACCATCTTCTGATAAAAAATTGGTCCAGCGGCTGAGCATATTGCCATGCATATGCGTAATATTTATGGCGATGCTATTGGTAACCTCATTAGGTTGAAAATGAAAATCAGGTTCATTTATTTGTGCAAAAGTTTTTTCAGCCAGCGCTTTGTAATCACTGAATTGGCGGATAGCACTTTGTAAAAAAATAGTATCGTTCATAGTTTCAAAATTTTTAAGAGGAGCAAAAAAATCAGTCTGCCATTGACTGCCTGCACCAAATTTCATGGATCTTGTTTAATCAATCACCATCCTCTTGCATCATCATCTCCGCGAATATCTGCGACGGCTTCTAATTTTTTATCAGGTAAAACTTTTATCACTTCCGTTCTGCCAATAGAGCCACGGTCTATAACATGGTAACCCATTTTTTGAAGGGCACCCATTGTATTTGGCGGAAAATCCTTTTCTACATTTACTTCATCGGGTAACCATTGGTGATGAAATTTTGGTTTATATACTGCGTCCTCCGTACTTAATCCAAATTCAATGATATTAACCAGGGTTTGAAAAACAGAAGTAGGTATGGTAGTGCCACCGGGAGTGCCTGCCACCAAAAATGGTTGGTTGTTTTTTAGTACAATGGTAGGTGTCATAGAACTCAGCATTCTTTTACCAGCTACAATAGCATTGGCTTCACCACCAACAGCGCCATACATATTTGGTACGCCGGGCTTCACACTAAAATCATCCATTTCATCATTAAGAAAAAAACCGGCGCCTCCCACTACAGTTCGGCTGCCATATGTATTATTTAAAGTAGTGGTTACGGCTACTGCATTTCCTTCTCCATCTACTACGCTCAGGTGCGTTGTTTCTTCACTTTCGGTTTTGTTATAGTGCCGGGTTTTATAACAAGGCTTGGCGTTGCTTTTACACGAATCATAATTTTTCATTCTTTCCAACAGGTATGGCATCTGTACCGAGCAGGCTATCGGGCACTTTATAAAAATCAGCATCTCCCATATATTCTGCTCTGTCTGCATAATGCTCTTCGTTCTACTTCTATCATTAGCTGCACGGCCTTTGGTGATTGAAAACCCATGTCCCCAATATTTCGGTTCTCGATCATTTTCATCATCTGGTGCAATAATAATCCACCGCTGCTGGGCATCGGCATCCTGATTATTTTATATCCTTTATATGTAAAAACATGGGGCTGCCGGAATTTTGCCTGGTAATTTTTCAGATCTTCATATGAAAGGATGCCATTTCCTCTTTTCATTTCTTCAACGATCAACCGGGCTGTCTCACCTTCATAAAATCCCGGAGCACCTTTATCTTTTATTCTTCTTAAAGTGTTGGCCAGGTCTTTTTGTATTAATGTATCTCCTTCTTTCCATCCTGTCTCTTTTATAAAAATGGGCTTTATTGTATTAAACCGAACCAGGTCTTCCTGCAAATTATTTAAGGAACCAGCTTCCCGCTTACTTATTGTAAATCCATTTTCCGCCAGCTCAATGGCGGGTTGTATCAATTTATCAAATGTGAGCTTTGCATATTTTGCTGAGGCAAATAAGCCAGCTATTGTTCCGGGAATGCCACTTGATAAATGCCCATCCTGGCTTTGATCCGTTCTGGCATTACCTAACGAATCAATATACATGTCCCGGTGTGCTTTGCCCGGGGCTGCTTCTCTATAATCAAGGGCAAGTTCCTGTCCATCTGCTAAACGGGCAACCATAAAGCCACCACCTCCCAGGTTGCCGGCACCAGGATATACTACTGCAAGCGCCAATTGTGTTGCTATTGCGGCATCTATTGCATTGCCCCCACTTCTAAGAATTTCAATTCCTACTTTACTTGCAAGCGGGTGTGCAGAAACTACAGCGCCATTCTCTGCGGTCACTTTCTTTTGTATGCTGTATTGATAAGGATCGAAACCAAGCGTTGTGTTTTGATTACTTGTTTTGCAGGCAGAGATTAAAAAGAATACAAGGAGCCACCTATTAGATTTTTTCATGGGCATGAATATAAATGAAGTTATTAAAATCATGAAAAGTAATTAAGCATCCATGTCATGTGTTTATTTTTTATTGTTATTAGTCAAATTGAATTCGACAGATAATCATCACGGATGGTGATCAGCATATCGTAGCTCATTTGATGTTTTTATTTATTATTGTTTTTTAGCCACCTGGTATGTCGATGAGAATAATGATCCCGGTATGTGAACACAAATTCGTTCATGGACATTTCATGATATATAGTAAAAATAAAGATACTTTACACCGGATATCTGTTCAGAACATCATTGCTATTATCTTTATGCAGTATGAAATATTTAAAGTGATCAAGCAACAAGTATCATACTATTTTTGTCTATCATAATTAGTTCTGTTCAGATTGCAGACTTTTTTCTAACGCAGCTTCCATCTCTTTACTGTTTTTGATTAAATAACTTTAAAACCAACAGCTATGCTAAAAGGAAAATGGTCCATTTTTCACAAAACAAGTTTACTGCTTGTTGTCTCTTTTATTTCTCTTATTACTTATTCTCAAACCGGCACTATAAAGGGAACGATAAAAGGATCCAATGGCCAGGTTTTGCCGGGTGCCTCCATCCAGGTGCAGGGATCAAAAACAGGTACCATTGCGGATGACAATGGAAATTTTATGCTCGATGCGGCAACCGGGAAGCAGACTTTGATTGTTTCCTTTGCCGGGTTTACAACAGAAAGAACAGTGGTTACTGTGGGAGAATCTGCCGCAACGGATTTGAATATTGTATTGCAGGACGGTGGTGACCTGAGCAACTTAACCGTTGTGGGTTCAAGAAATCTTTCCCGTACACGGGTGGAAACGCCGGTGCCTGTTGATATAATCCCCATTTCAACGGTGATAAACGATATAGGCCAGGTGGATCTGAACCAGATATTAAATTTTATAGCTCCCTCATTTCAATCGGCCCGCCAAACTATTTCGGATGGCACCGACCATGTGGATCCTGCACAGCTTAGAGGTTTAGGAACCGACCAGGTATTGGTACTTATAAATGGAAAGCGCCGGCATCAATCTTCTTTGGTGAATGTAAATGGTACCGTGAACCGGGGTTCTGTAGGTACCGACATGAGCGCCATTCCGGCAACGGCTATCGAACGGATTGAAATTCTCCGTGATGGGGCTGCTGCACAATATGGTTCGGATGCCATCGCAGGCGTTATTAATATTGTTCTGAAAAAGAAAACGGGTTTATTGGAAGCCGGCGTCAGCTATGGTCAATACATCACTAAGTATGATAAGAATTTTGCATTGTATAAACTTGCTGGTAAAACAGATGATCCGTCTGTAAAAGCAAGAGACGGAGAAAATTTCCAGGCATCTTTGGGATACGGATTTAATATCGGAAAGGGGTATTTGAGTCTTACGGGTGAATACATTAAAAGAGAAGGAACCAACCGTACCGGAACATATTCCGGTGCTGTTTATCCCAATGTAAATGGAGTAAACAGGGATGATTCCATCATGCAGGCAAGAGGGCAAACTAGGAACTTTTTTGATATGCTGATCGGAAACTCAGAGATGAATGGCGGATCTGTTTTTTATAATTTTGGTTACCCCGTTAGTGAAAAATCAGAGCTTTACATTTTTGGAGGTTATAGTAAGAAAAGTGGAATTGGTGCAGGGTTTTACAGGTATCCCAGCGGAATCCCGGGTAATGCAAGAATTTATGCGCCTGATGTGTTTGGCATTTATCCCAGTGGCTTTCTCCCTAAAATTAATTCTGACATCGCGGATTTTTCTTCATCGGCCGGTCTGCGTACCAAATTCGGGGATTGGAACTTTGATATCAGCAATACATTTGGCTTGAATAAATTTGATTTTACCATTGACAATTCGGCTAATTATACCCAATTTTTTATTCCGGGAAATAAACAAACCAAATTTGATGCAGGTGGTTTGAAATCATGGCAAAATACAGTGAATGCAGACCTCTCAAAAAAATATGATGTGCTGGCAGGGTTAAATGTAGCTGCCGGTCTAGAATACAGGATAGATGCCTTTGGAATTAACAGCGGTGAAGAAGCTTCGTATAAAAATTATGATACGGCATCAAAAGCCTCATCCGGCTCCCAGGTGTTTGCAGGGTTCGTTAATTCAATAGGCGATACGAAAACGAGAAATGCCAAAGCATTATATACAGACCTTGAATTAGATTTTACAAAGAAGTTTTTGGTAACAGGAGCTCTTCGTTTTGAAAACTATAGTGATTTCGGCTCTACATTAAATTATAAAGTGGCCACCCGGTATAAATTCAGTGATTTGTTTAATATAAGGGCCTCTGTTAGTTCAGGTTTCAGAGCTCCATCCATGCAGCAACGTTTTTATGCCAAAACAAATACATTATTTGTTTCAAATGGTACCAGCCTTGTACCTGTTGAAGCAGGAACATTTACCAATGACAGTAAGGCGGCACAAATATTAGGAATTCCAAAATTAAAAGAGGAAACAAGTCATAATTATTCTGTGGGATTAACAGCTAAACCATTCAGAGGATTTGAAATAACGATTGATGCCTACCAGATTGATATTGACAACCGTATTGTTCTGACCAATAATTTTACCGGAGGGTCTGATGCCGCCCTGCAGAAGCAATTAACGGATGCCGGAGCCAATACGGCCAACTTTTTTACCAATGCAATCGATACCCGGGCCCGTGGTTTAGAAACTGTTTTATCTTATAACAAAAAGTTTACTTCTAAACATTCTCTGCTTACAACGCTGGCCATGATATTTATTGATAACGAAGTGAAAAAAGGACCTGACGGTAAGCCCATTATTCATGCATCAGATATTTTAGTCAACAGCGGTCAATTGGGCAATTATTATAATCGTGAGGATCAAAGCCGCATTGAAGTGGCAAATCCAAAAAACAAAGTGAGCCTCACCTTTAATTATAAGTACAGTAAGTTTGGAGCCATGTTGCGGTTTGTAAGGTTTGGTAAAGTAGTTTACATTGATCCTTCAATTAATCCCGCCAATCCCGGAGCATTCCCTGTCAATGCATTTACAGGACAAAAAGAAACGCTTGACCAGGAGTTTGACGCCAAAACAGTGACCGATCTTTCTTTATCATACCAGATCACATCACAACTGGGCTTTACTATTGGTGCCAATAATTTATTTGATGTATACCAGGATATGCATACTCATAGTGGAAATATGAGTTTAGGCAGGTTTATATACAGTCGCCGGGTACAGCAAATGGGATTCAACGGAGCATATTATTTTGCAAGGTTGAAGCTGGCACTGCCTACTAAATAATTTTATCCCTATTATAAGCAAAAACTATCGCAAAACACTGCGATAGTTTTTTTATGTTTTATTTAAGGTACTGCATTACAACTATGGAATGGGTAGTTTAGCAACAACTGGTATATTCGCTGAATAAATAGCCGGAATGAGAAGAATCTTTACACTTTTTATTACTTGTTTTTCATTTTTAATTTGTTTTTCCCAGGCTCCGCAAAGCTGGACATCTTCCGATATGTATCTCGCCTTGCGAAAATTAAACGTACTCGGTTCCGTTTTATATGTTGCTGCGCACCCGGATGATGAAAATACAAGACTGATCACATATTTTTCAAAAGATAAATTATACCGGACAGGATATTTGTCCATAACCAGGGGAGATGGCGGACAAAACCTGATTGGTGATGAACAGGGAATTGAACTGGGATTAATCAGAACACAGGAATTGTTAGCGGCAAGGCGCATAGATGGTGGTGAACAATTTTTTTCAAGAGCTTTTGATTTTGGTTATTCAAAAAATCCGGAAGAAACTTTTAAAAAATGGGATAAGGAAAAGATTCTTAGCGATGTGGTATGGGTAATACGAAAATTTCAACCTGATGTTATCATTACCAGATTTCCAACCACAGGAGAAGGCGGACATGGTCATCATACCGGATCTTCTATCTTAGCCAATGAAGCCTTCACGGCAGCAGCAGATCCTAATCGTTTTCCGGAGCAACTAAAAACTGTTCAACCCTGGCAGGTGAAACGCATTTTATGGAACACTTTCAATTTTGGCGGCACTAATACCATTACAGAAGATCAATTTAAAATTGATGTTGGAGGATATAATCCACTATTAGGAAAAAGTTATGGTGAGATAGCGGCGGAAAGCCGGAGTCAGCATAAGAGCCAGGGATTTGGTGTACCCGCTTCCAGGGGAGAGTCATTCGAAAGTTTTAAAACAACAAAAGGACCTGCACCTGTCAATGATCTGATGGATGATGTAAATATTAGCTGGAAGAGGGTAGCAGGCGGGGATGAAATAGAAAAGAAGGTAAACGGCCTCATCGATTCTTTTGATTTGGTGCATCCTGAAAAATCAGTAGCCGGGTTAGTGCAATTATATAGACAGATCAAAGGACTCCGGGACAGTTATTGGAAAACACAGAAATTGAAAGAGGTAAAAATGCTGATAGAACAATGCAGTGGGTTATTTTTAGATGTTACTGTGCCTGTTCAGTTTGCCGTTCAAACGGATTCTCTTAAAATGAATTTCTCTCTTAATAACCGGATGGGTGTTGATGCTTTATTAGAGAAAATCAAAGTGGATGATTTTGATTCTAGTTTTGCCAGGAAGTTAATCAAAAATCAGAATCTCAATTTTTCAAGAACATTTTTTGTTCCGGCATCAAAGGCGGTTACTCAACCATACTGGCTCGAAAATAAAATGGAGGAAGGGTATTATCATGTTGAAAATCCGCTTAAGATTGGTCAACCGGATGCAGAAGCGGCCTATATCGCTTTAATTGATATTAAAATATACGGCGAACCTTTTATCTTTTCAAAACCCGTAAAATATAAATTTACCGATCCTGTAAGAGGAGAAATATATGAACCGGTAGTAGTGGTGCCACCGGTTACAGTACAACCATCCATTCAATTCGCAATTATCAATGCTAAAAAGCCGGCGGCAGTTAATTTGTACGTAAAGGCTTATAAAAATATTTCCTTTCCCGATCCCGCCCTTTCCTCCGCTATAGCGCCGGAAGGAATGCAAAACGCTGGGTATGGAACTTTTTCAAAGAACCAGGAAGTAAATTTTCCGGCTATTATTTCCCCGCAAGGTAAATCCTCACATGTAAAATTTTATGTGGGTGATCCTTCCAGGCCCTACTTTAAAAGCAAGCATGAAGTAAAATATGATCATATACCTTACATCAATTATTTTACCGATGCCACAGTTAACTATTTAGATCTTGATCTGAAAACGTTCAATAAAAAAATCGGTTATATTGTTGGGGCCGGTGATAAAGTACCGGAGGCGCTGGAGCAGATGGATTATGAAGTTACATTGTTAACGGATAAAGAACTTTCACGTAATAACCTGCAACAATTTGATGCCATCATCAGCGGCGTAAGAGCTTATAACACGAATGACTGGCTGAATAAGTATTATGACAAGCTGATGAAATATGTAAAAGAGGGCGGGAATTACATTGTTCAGTACAACACCAATAATTTTATTAGTAACATAAAGTTTGATATTGGACCCTATGATTTTTCTATTGCAAGAACAAGGATCACGGATGAAAATTCTCCGGTCGTTTTTTTAAAACCGGAACATCCTGTATTGAATTTTCCGAATAAGATTACGCAGGAAGATTTTAAAGGATGGGTGCAGGAACGCAGTATTTATCATGCGGAAAAATGGGATAAGAATTTTGAAAGTATATTCTCTATGAGTGATCCGGGCGAAAAACCAGATGAAGGCGGTCTCATTATAGCAAAGTATGGTAAAGGATATTTTACATATACAGGTATTGTATTTTTCAGGGAATTGCCGGCAGGTGTACCCGGTGCTTACCGTCTATTGGCCAATTTGATTGCGTTAAATAAGAAAAAAGCATTTTAGTCGGGTCGTTTACCAAAAACTTTCCAGGGTAATCAGAGAGGCAGTTAATTGAATAGAACAAAAAAAAATGGCAGAACAAAAAAAACCAAGTTTAAGGAGAGGAGAGATGGCGTTCATAGTGGCCATCATTCTTGGATTGGTGTTGGGAATATTAATAAAGCGGGTACGGCTTGGTATTTTACTGGGTCTTGTTATTGGCGCAATGATCGTGTTCCTGGGATGGACAAGGGTAAATAAAAAATAAATATGCAGAAAGAGGACAACGATAAAATTCCTTTATTCGGAAGCTGGGGCGCATGGTATGTTTTTGTTATCCTGTTCCTGGTTATATTGATCGTATTGTTTTCTTTGTTTACGAAAAAATTTTCATGAACCCACTCGACTGGATAGTACTGGTTGTTACATTGCTTGGCATCATCACCTACGGTTTGTATAAAAGCCGGACGTCACGTAATCTTGATGGCTACTTTCTTTCAAACCGCAGCATGCCCTGGGGACTTGTATTATTGAGCATCATGGGTACCCAGGCCAGTGCTATTACTTTTTTATCGGCCCCGGGGCAAGCGTATACGGATGGGATGAGGTTTGTACAGTATTATTTCGGACTTCCTCTCGCCATGGTAGTTATCTGTATTTTCTTTGTTCCAATATTTCATAGATTGAAAGTGTATACCGCTTATGAATATTTGGAAGGGCGGTTTGATAATAAAACGAGAACACTGACCTCTTTTCTTTTTTTATTGCAAAGAGGATTGTCTACCGGTATCAGTGTCTTTGCTCCCTCTCTTATACTTTCTTCTTTATTTGGCTGGAATATTTATTATACCAATATCCTGATGGGAGGCCTCCTGATTATTTATACGATGAGCGGAGGAGCTAAAGCGGTTGCCTATACGCAACAATTACAGATGTTCATCATTTTTACCGGGATGTTCCTGGCCGCTTATATGGTGGTGAATATGTTGCCGGAAAATGTAGGTTTTGCAGATGCATTAATGATCAGTGGAAAAATGGGCAAGCTGAATGTAATTACCACCGGCTTTGAAAACGGAAGTTTTAACTGGAGTGATCAATACAATATCTGGAGTGGTCTTATTGGCGGTTTCTTTCTGGCCTTGTCTTATTTTGGTGCCGATCAATCGCAGGTGGGGCGTTATCTTACAGCTAAGTCCTTAACCGAAAGCAGAATAGGGTTATTAATGAATGGGCTTGTAAAAGTGCCCATGCAGTTTTTGATTCTGCTTATCGGAACATTGGTCTTTACTTTTTACCAGTTTCATAAAGCCCCTATTTTTTTTAATGATATACAAGTTAGAAAAATTGAACAATCGGTATACAAAGATTCTTTTGCCATAGCCCAGGCACAGTACCATGAAATTAGTTTGCAAAAGGAGAAAGCAGTAATCAGTTATTCGGGGGCTTCTGATGCCAATGATGAAGTATTAATGGATCAAAGTTTTAATGATTTGCAACTTTTACAGAAAAGTTCTGATAGTCTGCGAATGAAAGTGAAGCAGTGGCTTAATACAAAACAGGTAGGCGGCGATGGTAACGATACGAATTATATTTTTCTCCGGTTTGTAATTGATTATTTACCGGTTGGGTTAGTGGGCTTGCTCATCGCCATTATTTTTCTTGCCTCCTGGGGCAGTATTGCAGCTTCTATCAATTCACTGGCTTCCTGTACCATGGTCGATTTTCATAAACGGTTTAAGAAAACGGAACAATCCGGCGAACAGGAATACCGAATGTCAAAATGGTACACCCTGGCCTGGGGAGTTTTTTGCATTGTTGTAGCCATGTTTACATATAATATCGGCAACAGTCTTATTGAAGCCGTCAATGTATTAGGTTCCCTTTTCTATGGTGTTATCCTGGGTGTTTTCCTGGTTGCCTTTTTTATTAAAAGGATCAGGAATGGACATATAGTATTCTGTGCTGCCTTGTTAGCGGAATTGTTAGTGCTTACTGTTTTTATATTAACCCGGTTAGATATTTTTAAAATAGGTTTTCTATGGCTCAATCCAATCGGCGCTTTTGGAGTAATTCTTTTTAGCCTGTTATTGCAAATGGTCTGGCCCAAAAAAGAAAACCCCGCTTCATAAGCAGGGTTTCAAAAAAAACGAAAGAATATTAATTTTTTGCCAGTTCTTTCAGCAACTTATCATTCAATTTTACATAGTCATCATTTTTTGCAGCCGCTGCCAGTTCTTTTGATTTTTGTGCAACAGTTCTGGCTTCATTTTTTTGGCCCAGTTTAGCAAGACAATTAGCCCATTGATGCTGCACCCAGTATGCCTCGGGTTGTAGCTCGGCGGCTTTATTAAACCATGCCAGGGCCTGGTTCAGGTCCTTACCGTTTTCCATATAATACATAGCCGCCTGGAAATAGGGAGGTTTATCTCCTTTCATCGCTTCCTGTATGCTGGCCATTATTTTGCCTTCTATTTCTGTAGCTATCGGGAGAGTAACCATTGATTTATCCCACATCATTTGCAGTTCAGTGGTAGAAGGTTTTACATTCATGAATTGCATGGTGAAATTTTCAACCCTCGATTTCAATTTTGATACATTGGCATCAACCCGAACAACATCCATATCCTGTTTGTAAGAAGCGGGACTTGTAACATCTGTTTGCTTAGAAATAATAATGGTCCAGCTATTCTTGCCGGGTATTGTCAGTAATCCATATTTACCTGCAGGAATTTTAGTACCACCAATGGTTACCTCATCTCCAAATGTAATAACCGTGGCATTGTTGGCTCCTGTACGCCACACATTGCCGTAAGGAACAATATCGCCAAATATTTTCCTGCCTTTTACACCAGGACGGGAATAAGATAATTCCATTGACGATAGTCCGAAATCCTGCTTAACAGTTTGAGTAGGGCTGGGAGCAGGCGTTTTTAGTTGTGCCTCTGCAATCATTAAGGTAAGAACAGCAACTGCTGCTAAAATCAATTTCTTCATGATAAAAGTTTTTTGAAGGGCAAAGGTACGGGATGAAGGCCAATATAGTGGAGCTATGATGTGCGTTGAACGTTGCACGATGTTTTAATTTCAATTTTTAAAGTTCATTTTTTTGCAGGGAAAGTCATGGTTAAAAGGCCACTGTAACGGTTGCTTTCCCCTTCTTATTTTTTCGTTTCCATTTGGGCCCTTCTTTTACCAGGCGGATAGCTTCTTTATCGCAGATTTCACAAAGTGATTTTTTTACGGTAATATTTACAGGCAGTCCCTCCTTTGATATATCAAAGGATAATTCCACTTCACCTGATGTGCCGGTTGGCTTATTCTTAAAATTTTCCGGAACTTTTAGGTTATTGGCCAGATAGATATCATAATTACTCCATCCATCTGAAGGTTCCGGTTTTTCCAATATCATTCCGGCATCCCTGGCTCGCCGGCTATTAACTTTTTTCTTGCTGAGTTGTATTTCTGAAAGACTACTCCTGTCTTCCTCTAATAATATTTTATTATTGGGAATATGGTTGACCAGCTTCACGGTGATGCTTTCAAATCCTAAAGAACTTACTTTCACTTTTAATACAGAATCAGTTGATGTCAGGTTAAAATAACCGTTGGCATCACTATAAGTACCAATGCTGTCTTCTGTATTGATAATATTTGAAAAAGGTAATGCATTATTATTTTGATCTGATACCCGCCCGGAGAATACAAATGTTCTGGACTGACTCCTTGCTTGTTGATCTTTATTATAATTATTAGCCTTTTGTTTTTGAGCACTAAAACCTTGCTGTTTGGATCTGTTAGCAGTTACTTCTGCATTGGCACTATAGGCTTCTCTTTTGGTTTCCGCCGGCGCAGCTTTAGTTAAAATGTTTTGTGCTATATCATCTGTCACTGACCCCTTTTCCTCATCCTGAGCTATTGATTGAATCGGAACAGATGCAGCAGCAAGATTATTCCCTGCTTTTTCTAGCGATCCTGGTTTTTGTTTTTTATAATCAGGTTCGTTTTCCGATAGTGCAGATGGTTTTTCTTTAACAACAGGCCCGGAATTTCCAGGTTGTAATGCAGATGAAAATTTTTCAGTGGTATCTGTTCTGATCAGGCCATCCGGGCGGGTCATGCCTGAATCTTTTATGTCAGTTTTGAAAGCTTCTTTTTTATCGGATTGTGCAATTTCGGTTGATTTATCGTTAAAACTGAATTGATAAATAAGCCATCCTGCACCAACAACTATGAATATCATTGCCGCTATTTTCAACCATAAATATCCCCCGGATTTTTCTGTTGACGTTGCAGCAATGGATTTGCTTTTATTTTTTCTATTTTCTAAGCGAGTTCTTAATTCAACTATATCGTCATGAATATTTATAACTGTCAAAGCATACCCTTCCATTGCTTCGGCCAGGAATGGATCATCCAGCGCCGCTTTTTCAAGTGCATTCATTTCCTTTGGAGAAAGCTGGCCCTTGTAATATTTTTCAATATCAGAAGCTGAATAAATTTTTATGTTTTTATCGTTTGACATCCCGGATTATGCAATTATAGTTAACCTGGTTATTTTTCATTTTTGAACTTAAATTTCTGCCGGTCCTTACACACCTGACTTCTGACTTTTTGCCTCATCCTTTTCCATGCATAGCTTAAGATTTCTACGGCCATTTTGAATAAAGCTCCTGACCTGCCCCCATTCCAGCCCTGTAATTTCAACAATTTCGTTATAACATTTCTCTTCTAAATAAAACAAACGGATGGCTATATTTTGTTCTTTCGTCAGGGTTTCCAGGCAAGATTCTAATTTTTTGAAATTCTCTTCTTTTTCCAATACGCCATTAAGATGCAGGTTTTCTTCGTTTTGCATAAGATCCCCCTTAAATTCAACGGTTTTCAGGTTCCTGGGTGTTCTCAACTGCATCAGGCAATGATTTTTAGCCACCTGGTGCAGCCAGGCTCTGAAATTTTCTATTTCGTGGCTTTTCAATTTTGAAACTAATTCTTCAAAAATGTGCATGACTGCATCTTTAGATATTTCCGCATCTTTTAAATATTTAAGGCACACGCCATATACAAGTTCCATATATCGCTGGTATAGTTCGGCAAGCACAGTCAGATCTTCTGACTCTTTATAAAGATCGGTCAGCTCTTTATCAGCAAGCTTGTTGTTCGATATGTTTTTAAGGAATGCCAAATCGTTTAAGAATGGGTTGCTTATAGTTCACACTTGTTATTTGCAAATGATATCCGGGAGCAAGGGATAAGAAAAATCATGTATGTTGCCGTCCTTAATTTTGAACGGGGTAACACAAATTCATTTATGATGATATTTTTCATTTTTCAAAATCGTGCAGGCTCTGTAAACTTGTTCAGCAAGAATTAACCGGACCAGTTGATGCGGAAAAACCAATTGTGATAAGCTCCATTTGAATTGGGCCCGTTTCAGAATGGTTTCGTCCACACCGAAAGCCCCGCCAATAAGAAAAATGATTTTTTTGGTGCTTTCATTGGCCCTTGCCTGGATAAACGACGCTAATCCTTCAGAAGATAGTTGCTTGCCTTTTTCATCCAGCACAACTAAATAATCGTCTTTGGTCAACCATTGTAACACCATTTCGCCCTCTTTTTTCTTCAAATCCATTTCACTTAGCATGCCGGCGTTTTTTGGTACAGGAATTACGTTCCATTCTACCTTAAAATAATTGGAGATGCGTTTGGTAAAATCTTCCACACCCGTTTTTACATAAGGTTCATTTATTTTTCCTATGGTCCAAAATTGAAATTTCATAAAAGTCAACGCATCAGGTAAATTGTTACTGAGTCAGGTCCAGGCGGATTTAATTATGGCGCAATATTTTTTGATAATTAAAATCCTTTCTTTAGTTCTTCTTTGATCTGAACTTCAGTGACAGGTCCGTATTTTTCAATAATTTTTTTAATATCAGTTGATTTACCAACCATAATAAACTGAAGTTTATCCTTAGGAAAATATTTTGCTATAATTTCCTTTGCCTTTTCAATAGTCAATCCGTCTACATTTTTTTGAAAATTATTGATATAGGATTCGTCGAATCCATACCAAAACATTTGTGTCAGTAAATTGGCAAGTTGTCCGCTGGTTTCATAGCGGGGAGGAAATTGTCCTTTTACATAATTCTTTGCTGAATTGAGGGATTGTTCATCAATACCATTAGTATGCAATTTATTCAGTACTTCCAGTGCTTTATCGATGGCAGGTTCCGTTGTTTTAACAGCCGTGAAGGTAGAGATCATAAAAGTTCCCCCGTTTTTTAGTGGCGAAAAACGGCTGTTGGCGCCATATGTGAGGCCTGTATTCACCCGCAGCTCATCATTGAGCATAGAAGTGAAACGGCCCCCGAATAAAGTATTAATTACATCAATGGCTATATAATCCGGGTTGTTTCTGCTGATGCCCGGCGCCCCGATTAGGAAGGTGGTTTCTTTAGCGTCGTCCTTATTGATCAGCAATACACGGTTTTCTTTGGGTGACGGAACAGGGTTGGAGGCCATATCCGCTTTGTCTTGTTTTCCCTGTTTCCATCCTGAAAAAAGGCGGGTGGCAAGAACCTTCATTTCCTTGCTGTTAAAATTTCCCACTATTGAAATGGCCGAACCATTGGGTAAATAATTTTCTTTGTAAAATGTTTTAATGTCTTCTGAACTTAATTCCGAAACTGTAGTGATCGTTCCGTTGATTATATTTCCATATACATGCCCGCCATAAAGAAACTTATCAAAATAAGAACCGATAACTGATCGGGGACTTTCTTTGGCTTGCTCTAACCTAACGAGCGTCATCTTTTTTTCTTTGCTAAATTCGGCTGTATCAAAGGACGGCAGGGTCAGTAATTCATTTATAATAGATAAAACCTTTTCTTTATCTTTTGCTGCAAACTTAGCCGACAGCCCGGCATATTCTTTGGCAGCAAAGCTGTTTACAGCGGCACCAATAAAATCAAGTTCTTCATCCAGTTTTGCCTTTGGATAGTTTTTTGTTCCGTGCTTCAGTGACACAGCCGTTAGCGATGACAGTCCTGCTTTTTCTCCGTCGTAGATGGCGCCTGCAGGTAAAATAACAGAAACATTGATCATCGGTACTTCATGCTGTTCCATCAGGTAAATGGTAAGCCCGTTTTTTAATTTGAATTTTTGAAAAGGCGGTAATTTATATTCCTGTGCCGGGGAATAAAAACTAAGTAATAGAAAAACAAAAAAAATCGGAATGTATTTATATAATGCTTTCATTTTCTTTTGGTTTATTTTATCGACTGAGATTTTTTTAATTACAGGGGCATGTTTATTTTCCTATAAATTGTTGCCGGGAGAATAGTATGCGGGCAACTCATAATAACTTATTCTTCGAGATTCGATTTTAAAATTCCTACTGTTCGGTAGCTGCTGATAAAATATTTATTGGCCACCCTTTTGATGTCATCTGCCGTCACTTTATTATACTGCTCCGGGGCTTCAAACATTTTTTTATAATCTCCAAAAAACACTTCATAGGTTCCGATATTGTTTGATTTTCCATTGATCGTTTCTACCTGGTCGTAAAACTCAATCAATTTTTGATTTTTCACTTTTTGTAATTCCCTTTCATTGATCCCTTCATTTTTTATTTTTTCCAATTCTTCATAAACAGCTTTTTCCAGGTCATTTTCATTGATACCCTTATTGGTCACCAGGTAAAAACCAAAGAGGGTAGGATCAAAGCTTTCGCTATAAGATGTAAAAACAGAATTGGCCAGTTGCTGTTTATCAACCAGGGAAGAATACAGGCGGGATGATTTGCCGTTGCTCAGTATATCACTGACCAATACCAGGGGATAGTAATCTTCGCTTTTTGCTTCAGGAACTTTATAAGCAATATATATATAAGGATTGGCTACATCTTTTTTTACGAGTATCCTTCTTTCGCCGGTTTGCTCCGGTTCTGTTATATGTACTTCAGGAGGTTCTGGCTGGGCGGGAATAGGTTCTAAATATTTTTCAGCCAGCTTTTTTATTTCATCTGTTTTTACAGCACCGGAAATAACCACTACACAATTATTAGGAGCATAATAAGTTTTGAAATACCGTTCAAGGTCAGCTTGTTTCCAGTTTTTCATATCATCTTCATAGCCGATTACGGGCCAGTGATAAGGATGTTCCTGGAAAGCCTGTGCCTGCACTGACTGGGTCAGTAATCGCCAGGGTGAATTTTCAAGACCGGTACTTCTTTCTGAAAGCACCACGCCTCTTTCGCTTTCTACCATGTCGGGATCAATGCTTAAACTGGAAATACGATCACTCTCCAGGTCAAAAATAGTTTCCGTTGCAGAAGAAGGAAACCAATTGGTATAAACCGTTACATCTTCACGGGTATAAGCATTGTTGGCGCCGCCATTAAATTCCATTGTGCGGTCAAATTCTTTGACGCCATATTTTTTTGCACCGTTAAACATCATGTGTTCAAAAAAATGGGAGAGACCGGTTATTCCCTGGTATTCATTCCTGGAACCTACTTTATAAAAAAGATACATATTGGCATTAGGAATAGAATTGTCTTCAGCCACCAGGAATTTCATACCGTTTTTGAGAGTAAAGGTGGATACTTCATTTGTTTTAAGCTGGGCCCCGGCCGCGATTGCGATCAATAAAAATGCAGGGAGGATAAACTTCTTCATATTTTATTACATTAATTATTTGCTAAATCTAAAGAAATGCGGGTGGAATGTTCATCCATTTAAATAATATACCTCAGATAAGGGTGATATTGTTTTTGGCTCAAGGCAAAATTCCGTTATTTTTGCCGTCCGCTGGCTGCGTAGCTCAATTGAATAGAGCATCTGACTACGGATCAGAAGGTTTTAGGTTTGAATCCTAACGCGGTCACAAACAAATAACAAGAGCCTTGAAGTTTTAAACTTTTAAGGCTCTTATTTTAGGTGAAATAAAAAGAAATTTCTACTAAATTTCATTACCTTTTTTTACTTCTTTGCTTAAAGAGTTTAACAATTCTTAATAATCTGAAGCTAGTGTTTTAAAGTAATATTTCTCCCTTATTTCGACAAAACCTAAATTTCAGTGATTAATTGATTTGAAAATTAAGTCTGGCCATTATCGCCCAATGACAATGTAGTGATTGACTTAATTTTTGATCATCCAATCATTTTTCTTTTCAAATAATAATAAGCTATGTGCTTACAGGAAGTTTAACTCAATCGCTTTTAATTTTTAATGAATGATGCAATTGTAGTTTTACAAGTTTTATAAACGATAGAATAGAATAAAACACGTAAAATTGGTTTCGAAAAAAACTACTTGAACTTCCGGCTGTTTTACGCCAGATTAATTTTATATGAACTAATTTTTTTATTTATTTTTATTATAGAATCTTTCTTACCGCATGAAAACTGTTCCAAAGCAGTCAATTCACATGCTTAATGCGCTTATAGCGAAAGCTGGTTTTATTGTGATGGCGGACAAAGATTTTAAGCCTGATAGAATTAACGCTAGAAGTTAAGGTCCACAAATACAGCTTAAGTTATGCCACTTCTGCAGTCACTGAGCAACAGGCTCAGCAGCCTTCCTCTTATCCTTTGCGGCCCTATAGTGCGCAGGGTAGAACCAGAGATTGTATCTGTTTGGGTAGCCCTCAAAGAAGAACGAAAAATAGAGCTTGAACTTTATACAGGGTATTGCACGCCAACCGGGCCAGGCTTTCCCGGAAAAACAGTTGCTTTCAAATCTTCAAAAATACCAACACTTTTTATTGGTAAGCATTTACATCTTGCCCTTGTTACAATTGAAACTCCTGGCCTTTTTACTCATGGGGATATTTTCTCTTACGACCTGCTGTTTTATAAAGATTCAACCAATTCCGAATCGCTTATATCTCTTGGTTTGCTCGATGAACCAGAATTACTCGGATTTAAAAAAGGGCAGCTTCCTTCATTCATTGTACCACCGGCGAAATTGATTGACCTTCGTATAGCTCATGGTTCTTGCCGTAAGCCCCATGGAAGAGGAAAGGATGGACTAGCAACTTTAGCAAAAATTATAGCGCCGGATTTTACTGAACCGGACAGGGTTTTAACTCCTAAAGCAAGACCTCATTATTTTTTTCATACGGGCGACCAGATCTATGCCGATGATTGTTCTGATTATCTTATACAGCACTACACCGACGCAGGAAATTTCTTGCTTCAAAAAGTAGAGGAATTGCCTTTTCCAAAAACACCTTCCACCAATTATTTGAAACAAGGTAAAAATGATAGTGATTACCTATGGATACAGGCTACTTCAATAGCTTTTCCGCCAAACAGGCGTGCTACTAATTTTTATTCCGGGTTTACAGGCGCTCAATCCAACCATTTATTTTCTTTTGCTGAATTTGCGGCCGCTTACCTTTTTCAATGGAGTGATGTACTTTGGCCTAAGGATCTTCCTGATACCAAAGAAATATTTTTTGATAAGCTTAATGATGGTTCAGATGCAACTCACTTGTTTCTGTTCCCACTGATAAAAGAAGGGGAATTAAATGAGAAAGGAGAACCAGAAAAACATCCGGATGTGCCAAAAGATTGGGATAGGCTCACAGTAGCACAGCGGCGCACTATTTTCAATAATCTTGATTTGGCCGATGGCAATAAAATCATCAAAGCTTCTTATGAAAGATTTATAAAAGGCCGTCAAAAAGAAATAGCCACAGACGCTCCCCACCAAAAGGAACTTGTCGAAGATTTCAGGCAAGGTTTAAAAGCTGTCCGAAGAGTGCTTGCAAATGTTGCCAATATTATGAGTTTCGATGATCATGATATTACAGATGATTGGTACTTGAGCGGACGTTGGGCTAAACAAGCATTGGGCACCAGGTTGGGTGAAACCATCATTCGGAATGGCTTACTGGCTTTTGCACTTTTCCAGGCCTGGGGTAATGATCCGAAAGGTTGGGCTGATAAATCGGTTGGCAAAAATGACCGTAATAACCTGTTGAATGAAATTCCTGAATTGATCAAAAGTTTCAAAGATCCCGGAAGTAACCAAACACTCATTTCAAGCAGCAGGCCGGCAAAAGATAAGGAGTTTACGGATAAATTTCATAAAGCTTTAGGCTTTGATAATTTTGAAAAACCACCGGTTAAATGGCATTGCTTTTTAAAAATAAGTGAAGCCCGTGTATTTGTTTTGGATACCCGCACACGTCGTGACTTTTCCCTTGGTTTAGATTTTCCACCCAACCTGCTTAATAATGAGGCGTTGGTTGAACAGATACCTGGAAACACTCTTCCTTTTGGAACAGAACTGGCAATTGTAGTTTCCGGAGCACCTGTATTAGGGCTAGCCGCTATTGAATCAATCGGGCAACCGATTATTCCAAGGGTATTGGATGTAAAAAGGATTTTTGATACAACAGAAGATGAATTTAAAACAAAGAGAAGGATTGGTCCAAAACAGGGAAACTATAGCCTTGATGTAGAACATTGGTCCATCCATCAACAGGGATTTGAAGCCTTACTAAAACGCTGCGCTTCATTGAAGAAAGTGCTGTTTCTTGCAGGCGATGTTCACTATGGCATCACCAGCGAAATGGATTACTGGAGCAAAGGTGAGCCGGATGCATCGAGATTTGTTCAAATGGTATCCAGTTCTCTTAAAAATATAAAACCAGAAGGGCAATTGATGGGCATACTTCCGGCTGGAATTACGCAAGCAGCATTAAGTGGTGGGCTGAACCGGGAATTTGTAAATTTATCTTCCATTGGTTGGGAAGACCCGGTTGACATACCAAAAGTAAAACTGAAAACTCAAACTGAACCTGGCCAATTCAGGGATGCCAGACCAAGTGATTATCCATTACGTATTGCCAAAGCACTAGAAAAAAAACCCCTTCTTGTTTCTCTTCGCGACTGGCCGCTAATTGAATTTGAATCTGCGGATCCGGCAAAAGAACCGCGGGTATTAAACCGTATTGTTTTTAATAAAGAATGCCCGTTACCAACGTTTCGCTGGCAGATGAATATACTGGCTGATGATCGGCCAGACACTACCCGCTTTCAATCCCTATCCACAAAACCCGCCAGCCCTGAAGTTGATTTTACGAAAGGAATATTTAGTGGAGCTGCTTATGAAACAGGGCTAGGCCATGTTTTAAGCCGGGCAGCATTTTACAGCAGAACGCATATAAACAGGACGGTGAACTGGTATAGTCAGGTGGCCATTATTGATTTCTTTTTGAAAAATGGCAGCTTGTTAACAAGGCAATCCATGTTCTTTGTTCCTTTTCTGGAAGCGCCGGACGAAAATAAAACCGGGAGTTATGATAATCCATTGCATCAGTTTGAAGCAACATTAAAACAAAAAACAGCAGCTGAACAACCTGAATTTCCATCAGAAAAAAATTCCTGAAAATTCAACTTCTAAAATTTTCTAATGAACCGGATCACAAAATTTATAAACAATATAGATGAGGCACTGGCTCCATTGGGTGAACTGGTTAAGGATGAAAATTTTAAAGGTGAAATGTTGATGGAGGCTGGTATGAAGGAAAAGCAAGATGCTGCATCGAAAGCTAAAACCAAAGAAAAATTAAATTTCGTTTTAGAAAAATTGGATGCCCTGCGAAAAAAACTGGGGCTGGATAAAACAGATGTCCCCAATGTAAGTAATATCGTAGGGTTGGCCATCGTATTGCAAGAACTCTTTCTTGTTTGGAAAGCTATACACGAAATGCTGAAAACATGTGATATAATTGGCAATGAAGATCAGCAGCATACTCCTGGAGGAAGAGGAGACGGCCGTAGCCAATGCCCTCAGGGCTATTTCAGGATTTCTTTCGCAAACATTATTAAAGAAAAAATCACCCCGGGTAGCTGCTCTTTTTGATGCATTGGGCATTTTTAACGACGAATCAAATGAAGTAAAACGGGCACTTGATCTTTTATTGTTCCCGCTTTTCTCTTTACTAAAAGAATGGAATGTTGATATTAATCCGGATGGATTAAGGCCTATAGGCGATGTAAAGATTGACGATGGTCTCAGGGTTACGAAAGGAATGTTTTTGGATTTAATAGTCTTTATAATGATGGTAAAAATGGAGGAAAAGCTTAGTAAAGTCGGATCCTTCCTGTTAAACTATGGTTACGAACTTCCTCCCGAAAAAGATATTTTTCCCAATGCTGCACGCATAGCAGAAAGGGTATTTCAATTGCAATTTATACCAGGCGAACTTCTGTCCTTTGATGGAGGTGAACCATATGCGGAGAATTTCAGGCCTTCGAATTCAACTGATGCTGTTATCTCATTTGCCACTATCCCTGTATTTCCTGCAGGAGACAGTTTAAATATAAAACCAGAGGGATACCAATACCTGTTGGGGCTGGAATTGAACCCCGGAAATTTTGGTACTGAGGCTGGCGATTTCAACATCGCTTTTCCAGCAAATATCTCCAAATCATTTATCTGGGGCCACCAGACAAAGTTCCATTCATTCGGCAACAGCATATTGGGAGCTGAACCACTTATTCAAATACAATGGAAAAAGGCGAAGGTAGAAGAAAATGAAAATACAGAAACGGATGGAGTCAGGGATGGCGATGTGTTTTTAAAAATTCACCCCAGGAAAAAAATGGTTGATAATAAAGAGGAGCTTGATGCGGAAATCAGCATGGAGTTTCACGATTTTTCTCTGACACTTTCCGGTGAAGGCAGGGATGGGTTCATACAGAAAATCTTACCTGATAAAGGTGTATCCAAAATTAATATCAGCCTCTCTATGGTTTACTCTCCATTATTAAATAAATGGTCAGTAACCGGCTTTGATAAAAATGATGGATTCCTTTTCCTGTTTGCAATTGGAAAAACATTATTTGGAAAAATTGAGATCCCGACACTTTACATCGGGCTTAAGCCATTAGTAGATGAAGGAAAATCTCTGCGTGGCGTGGAGCTTGAATCCTCTGCTATGTTGAAACTTTTGTTGGGGCCATTTCAAATGACCGTTGACCGACTGGGATTATACTTAGCTTTGGATTTTTCAAAAAAAGTAAACAAGAACCTGGGATTTGCCAATCTCGATGTTGGACTGAAGCCTCCTTCCGGTGTCGGTTTCCTGGTGGATGCAGTATGCATAAAAGGCGGAGGGTTTCTTTCTATTGACCCCGAAAACCATCAGTATTATGGGGCAGGTGAACTATCCATAAAATTTGAAAAATTTAAGCTCACACTAAAAGTTGTAGCGATCATTTTAACTCAATTACCTGATGGGAAAAAAGGCTTCTCCTTCCTGCTTCTTGCCACAGTTGAATTTAATCCCGGATTTGATACCGCCTTTGGGTTTAAAATAACGGGTGTGGGGGTAATGGTGGCTTTGCACAGGTCTATGAATCTTGAAGCATTTCAGCAAGCCGTAAGAGACGACAGGTTTAATTCTATTTTATTTCCTGACAATCCTGTTGGCAATGCACCCACTATTGTAAAAGCGCTGAACTCCTTGTTTCCTCCTGTGCAGGACCGCTATGTGTTTGCTATCATGGCACGCATAGGATGGGGAACCAGGAAACTGGTTGATATAAAACTGGGGTTATTAATTGAAGTGCCATCTCCCGTTAAGCTTGCCCTGGCGGGTGTTATTAAAGTAACTATCGATAAAGGAAGTGTCAGGATTCTTAATCTCCAGGTAAACTTCCTGGTTGCCCTTGATCTTGGCAGAAAAATCTTTTCTATTGATGCGGCTATCTATAATTCAAGGTTACTCATTTTTGATATTCGCGGAGAAATGTTTGTCCGTTTTCGTTGGGGCCAGGATGCCATGTTCCTGTTTGCAATTGGAGGCTGGCATCCGGATTTCCAGGTGCCATCAGGATTAAATTTACCAGCAAAGCCACAGCGGGTAACTGTGCCGCTGCTTAAAAGCGAAAATCCTTCGTTGATACTTTCCTGCTATTTTGCGTTTACATCCAATACAGCACAAGCAGGATTTCTGATCGACTTCAAAATGAAATGGTCCAAGTTCAGGCTGGAAGCTGGCCTGTCAATGGATGCATTATTTCATTTTGACCCCTTCTATTTTGTAGTGGATTATGAAGGCAAACTTCGTATTTTTTGGGGCGACAGCCGTCTGGCAGGAGTTACCGTCAAAGGAAAATTCTCCGGAACAAATCCTTGGCGTATACGGGGTACTGCCAGCTTTGAAATATGGATATGGGACTATGAAGTGGATTTTGACAAATCCTCCGGTGAAGAAATAACTACAATATCACAGGAGGTAGAGGTATTGCCTTTAATTGATAAAGCAATTTCTGAAAATGAAAATTGGATATCTTCTTTACCACCAGGGCAGGTTTCCAATGTAATACTTCGAAATACCACTGAAGATCTAAAATCGACTCCTTCTGAAGCTGCATCAACTCAGCCTATCCTTGCCGATCCATTATCCCGTATTGAAATAATACAACAAGTAACCCCTTTGGGAATCAGGATTGACAAACTTGGATTTCAAAGAGTAAAAGGTGCCAGGAAATTTGATATCGCTGCAGAAACATCCGGCGGGAATAGCCTGATAGGAAAGGACCTGGATGATCATTTTGCTCCTGCCATGTTTATTGAAATGGAAGATGCTGAAAAGATCTCAAGAAAATCATTTGAACCCATGAAAGCCGGCCGATCTTTTGGTGATCTTGAAAGTCTTTCAGCTGGTTTTGGTCAGATATCTTCCTGTGATTATGACAATGAATTTTATGACCCGCTTACACCCGAAGTTAAACCACCATCACCTCCAATATCCACGATTAATTTCCACCGATGGATAGGTAATAATGCAGTTGCAAAATCTGAAGCTGGACGAAAACTTATTTCGGAAAAAGAAATTGACCGCAGGAAGAAAATTAGTCCGACGAATCCTTTTGTATTAGCTGATGCATTGACCGGAAACAGGATTACAGAAGTGATCGGTCAAAAAAATATGACAGCTGCTTATTATGAAGTATGGAAACTGCAAAAATTAAATCCACTAAGAAAAATAAACGTTGTTCGTGAATCAGAAATTATTTCATGAAATAAAGTAAAACAAAGCATGGCTAATCAATATGTTTTTCTTCCCTGGTTAAGACGGGGCCTGGCTAAACAAATAATTGATGCTGACCCGTTGGTTCCTGCTTCACCGGGAGATGGCAGGTCAATGGTTCTTGTCAATGCTAAGATATTGGCGGATGATGTTGAAAAGAAAACAGTCTCAAAAACAATTGAACTATTAGGACCTGGAGATATTACCGGGATAGATACAGCCGCCATAGTAAAGACTGAACCTGCAAACGGAATTACTAAATTTGAACCTACCTTTTTCCCTTATATAGAATTTTACGAAGAAGACTTCCCCTGGCGATATACCCCTGCGAAAGCCAATGCCGACCGCCGTTTGCGGCCATGGTTATCATTGATCGTTTTGGAAGAAGGAGAATTTGAAAGAATTCAAAACAGGTCTACCAGGGGAAGTCGCTTTATTCGTATTCCCGGGGAAAATGTTGCTAAAGTCTTACCAAATCTGGAACAAAGTTGGGCATGGGCACATGTACAACTAAACGATGGGAACTTAGTTAAAAATGATTTTGCTGATCCAACTCTACGCAACCAAAAACTTGCAGAGATATTAAATAAGAATGCCAACCTTGGTTCATCCAGGTTACTATGTCCGCGTAAACTAAAATCACTTACAAAATATTTTGCTTTTGTTGTTCCTTCCTTTGAAAAGGGTAGAGTAGCAGGACTTGCCGGTAAAAAAAATGAGATTGAAGCTGTTGGAAGGTTTACTCCTTCATGGAGCAGAGAAAATAGTTCGATAGTTGACCTCCCTGTTTATTTTGAATGGAGCTTCCAAACCGGTACGGAGGATTTTGAAGCGATGGCAAAAAAAATTATTCCATGCGATTTCGCAGGTACTGAAGTGGGTAAGCTCTGGATGGTTGCAAACGATATCAATTATGGTAACATATTTGACTATAAAGGAAATTTAGAACCAGCAAAACCTGAGCGACAGGGCTTTCTTCCATTTGAAGGTGCCTTAAAATTACCGGGCGCACCTTCACCACCATTAACGATGCGTACAGGTACTGTTGAAAAAGATTTTGTCAAAAGTTTTGCCGGCCTTATAAACCTGGGTGTTCAATACAGGAACAAATTAAAACAAGAGTTGACATGGACGATAGCCATTCCGGGCAACGAAATAGATGATCCTTTGCTCGTTCCACCAATATATGGACGATGGTATGCAAAGCCTGATGGCGAAACAACTGTCGATCCATTAAAGACAGGAAACTGGCTGGAACAACTGAACCTTGATCCGGCATTCAGGGTAGCGGCTGGCCTGGGTGCTGAAGTGGTAAGGGAAAACCAGGAAGAATATGTAAGCCGGGCCTGGGAGCAATTAGCAGACAACCGTAAAAACCTTAATAAAGAATTGCAACGACTTCGTTTTGCAAAGGAGGTTTCCACGGCAACCTATAAAAAACATTTTACTCAGGTTACAGATTCCCAGGGAGAAGTTGCCAATAAAATTTTAGCGCTGACACAATCGCTTCATTCAATTGTTAAGTCAGATGAACCGGGCCTCTCTATCGCCGGCAAGTTGACTTCCTATAAAGCTGATGCGGCATTCGTACAACCAGTGTATCGTCGCATAACAAGAACCAGGGGCCCGGTTATGCAAAGAGTAAAAGCTTTTAATAGTTTTAAATCTGCAGTAGCAATAACCGGAGGAACAAATCCTTTCACTGTCATGGCTTTTTCTATCATGACAAATCCACCGTATCAAAATTTTAATTGCAATGAAAAATTGATAAAAATCGATCCGGCTAAATTTGTAAAAATTGGATTTTTTACCCGCTTTTTAAATCTCCAGGTCCCGGACTGGTTTTCAATTTCGCCAGGCTTTATTCCTGTAGAGAGAGGAAAATTTCCCGGCATTTTCAAAGACCTGCAGGAAAAGCTATTAAGAAAACCAATAATCGTCGCACCTGCGGCAGTTAACCTATCCATGCTTAGTGAAAAAGTAAAAGCGAAAATTATTCCTTCCAACAGTTACAAAACTTTGTACAAAGCAAAAATTCCTGAGGCATCACCGGTCACGATTACTGAAAGCGATGTTATTTCTCCCAACAGTTTTAATCCCTTTTATACAGATGCTACTTATGAAAAATTAGGGAAATTAAAACCGGAACTTTTTATTCCCAATCTCGACCAGGTAAAGCCGGATTCATTTTTATTATTACAGGCTAATTCAGCTTTCATTGAATCTTTCCTGGTAGGGATGAATCATGAATTAGCCGCTGAATTTTTATGGCGCGGTTACCCGGCTGATATGAATGCAACTTTCTTCCGCCAGTTTTGGGATAAATCAGATAGTACTCCCTCAAGCCTTGACAAAAGTGATATTCAATATATCCGTAAATGGTTACCCAATCAAAATCTTGGAAAAAACGCCCCCCCCGGAATTTTTCCTGACCCATTAGTATTTGTTATCAAAGCTGAACTGGTAAAAAAATATCCCAACCTGGTGATATATGCACAGAAAGCTAAATTTATAAATAATGGAAAGAACAGGGTGCCTGATACAAATGTCCAGGCTTTATCACCCATCTTTTTAGCCAACCTGTTCCCGGATTATTTATTTGCGGGCTTTGAATTAAAAAAAGATGAGGTACTTGGAAATACACCGGCCGAAACTGATAAAGCAGGCTTTTATTTTGTCATTGCCGAACGGCCTGGGGAAGTTCATTTTGGTCTTGACCAGGAGCGAAAAACAGGCAAACCTTTTAATACCTGGAATGATCTCGCCTGGACAGATATAAACCAGGTTAATACAATCATTGACCTGGAAAAAGATATTCCTGTTGATCCTATAAACAAAAATGGACTCGAGTGGGGGAAAGGACAAAAGCCTGTAACGCCGGATCCCGCTTCAGGCATTGGTGATGCTGCGCAGATGGCTTCCATACTTATACAAAAACCGGTTCAGATTTTTATTCATGCATCCATGCTTCTAACATAACGAGGTTAAATTTGAAATGCATTTTTAAACTAAAATTGTATGGCTGAATTTAAAGAAAGTCAGAAAAAGTATATTCAGGCTAAAAATGCTTTTCGGGTAGCATCAAAAGAATTGTACCTGGCCAGGCAGCAAATCCTGTTGCTTGAGCAAAACATAACAGACTTACTTAGAGAAGGGATGCTGACAGCACTACCCGCGGGGCATACTTTAAGTGTGCAACGAACAGCAGCAATAAAAAAGCTGGTCGAAAAAGAAGCTGCATTTGCTTCAGCCAGCAATGAACTTGGTGCTGCCCGTTTAGCGTTCAATAGTTTTGGAACTTCTGCCCTCACCTTAGCTAATATGGATGATTCAACACCTATTTTGCTGCTGCCACTTCGCATACAAACAAGGTTTTTAACAATCAAGCATATTGCCCGTAATTGCCCTGATGAGTTCCTGGTTGATATCAATAAAGTAGCACCAGCTACAAGGGAGATGATCCGGTCAGTTTTTCCTGACCTCAGGCCACAGGAACAACAGCTGGCTACTATTAGTTCACAGGCAAAAACGCTTTCAAACAATCAGAGTTCTTTGGCTAAAAGATTGCTGGTTGAATTAAACAAGGCTACCGGCTTTATACCACCACAAAAACGTTGGCAAAAAATAGTAGACGCTTATGAATTATGGGTACGCATTTTTCCTGACGATATTTGCCTGCAATCTCATGAACCGGCACTAACAGAAAAAGAGCTTGCTGCAGCAAAAATTTTCTGGCAATCCATGTGGGAAGCAGAACGGGATTTTCGAAGCAACCATACAGACCTTGCAGCAGCATTGAGGATAAAGGAGGAGAAGCAATTGGAAGCCTGGAAAAAATTACGGGTTGATATTCTTCACCATCGGGCAAACTGGATAGCAAGGGTAATGAGACCTGTCGATTTTCCTGATAACTTATCGGTTGACATTGTAAAACTTTCACCTGCTCAATTTCCTGACCCGGGATTAAAATCGGATAGCTGGACAATTCCACCTTATACTGAAATACTTCCAGAAAGCTACACAGTTAAAGTTTTTTTTAAAAATCCGGCTATTCCTCCAAAGGAAATATCAGGCTCTTCAATTCCTGACAAGGTTATTTTGGGATTTGATCCGGATGAAAAGGATGAAAATTCTTTTTCTGGAAAAGGCAAGGTACTGGAATTACCATCTTCTATCCGTTGGCTAACGGATATCAATGAAGCTGAAAAAATGGGGATGGCTGTTCGTGTACCACTTAGTCAACCAGAATTTTTAGCTGGTATTTCAAAACTGGTGGTAATTGGTATTAAGGCTGGAGCAGACGAAACGGAAGGAGCAAAGATACTTACTACACTTTTTGATAACCACCACTACAAGCCAGATGGGATGGCATTTCTTCCTCAAGGCACTTCAACCAACAATTTACCCGGGCAGGTTTCAGGTTTCAGCCAGGCGGGATTACCTGACGAAGTATCCTTTAAGAATGAACTTAGTAATAAACCAGTTAATGATCCAACTTCGGATGGCAGAAGGCTGGAAACTGCCCTGGGCCTGGAAGAAAACTTTTTTGCAACTATTTCAAACAACGACCGTTTTGAAGGAGAGGAAGCGTTGCAATTGAATCGTGCACTCTGGGCCGGTACTTTAGGATATTATCTCGACAACCATATGCGTCCTAACCTGACCAATGATGATATTAATTTCACGAAAACATTTTTTCAAAACTTTGTCACCGGCAGGGGCTTGTTACCATCTTTTCGTGTGGGGAAACAGCCTTATGGCATTATCCCATCTACTGCCTGGTCAGCATGGAAAACTGATGCCAACGCCAGTTTGGAAGAAAAACGCCTGGTGAATTTTTTGAAAAAGATGGATGAGCAGTGGAGTAAACTGGCCGGCAGGGTGAAGACCATGAAAAAGATATTTGAGATTACGGATGAACAACAACTCAAAAAAGAGTTCCGTGAATTGCTTGCTTTTCAAGCCAGTTCTACAAGATTTTTCCGTCGCCTTGTAGCTGGCGAATACATGCTATGGAATGTTAATAAAATGTCGGTGCCACCTGGAACTGAGAAAGTGGGAATAAGAACTACACCCAATATATACAAGACAAAATTAGAAAGTGCTGAAGGATGGAATGAACCGGTGAATCCCCGGCCACAGATACTGGGCAAGTTTTTTGACGACGACTATTATAAACTTTTTGACTTTTCGCAGGATACAGCCGGACTAAACCTGGTTAACGACAGAGGGCTTAATTATCTCTCCATATTACTGGATTCAACAGTAGACCAACTCAAGGCAAACTCCTATGGAGAAGATTTTAATAAGTTCGTATCGCAGCGATCATCAAGGCTTATGTTTTACCTGACTCGTTTTGCATTGTTACAGGGTTGGGTAGATGCAGCCACGGGACTTTTAAAAAAAGATAAAAATGTAATAAGCCCGCTGGCCAGGCTTGATTTTGAAATGGAGTACATACTGGATGGTACTGAGCCCTCCCTGGAACATAAATCCTTGTTATCAAAAATTGGTACACGTGGCAATTTTGAAACAAGAAAAAATAAGTGGAGTTTTTTTGACCAGGTATTGAATGATGGAACAAAAACAATCAGCAAAGTTGCAGACCGTTTAATGGATAAACTGCAGGCTGATGATCCGGTGAAGAATCTGCAGAATACAAGGCATGCTTTGGAACATTTAGCAAAAGTACCAGTTGATCGTTTGGAAAGATTAATGAGTGAACATGTAGACCTTTGCAGTTTCCGCCTTGATGCCTGGCTCCAGGGCCTGGCTTTATCCAGGCTTTTTGCCAACAGGAAAAAACAAGGATTTGAAAAAGGTATTTTTATCGGATCCTTTGGTTATCTAGAAAACCTTATGCCAGGTAAATCTCCCTGGATACAGGTGAAGGAAATAACTAACCCCGGAATTGTTGATACAGCTCAAAGAAGGGTAGAAGATGTAGTTATGCCAGTTTATGATTTTACCGGGCTTACTCCTGCACAAATAAAAATTGCTAAAAAATTTGTTTTTATATATCTCGGCAGTGATCCGGCTACCATGCTTAAAGAGGACCCGGTTACGAAGAATATTATCCAATCAAACACACCGATACCAGTTGAAGACGGAGGGTATGTTTTAACTCCTTCTCTGGAACATGCTGCTACAGCAGGTATTTTAAGAGCAGGTTATGAACATCATTCCCTTTCGCAAGGGGCAGAATCAAAAACACTGGCCGTAAATATTAGTTCAGAAAGGACAGGCTGGGCTATTGATATGCTCAAAGCTGTAAAGGCAGGTCATTCCCTGAATGAACAACTCGGTTATTTTATCGAAAGAAAAATGTATGATAACCCAATGCTGGCCCAATTTATTCCGGCTTTGCGTTTGGCATTCCCTCTGCATATTGAACGAAACGAATGGGATGATGACCAGCAGATAAATGAAAAGAATAAGATCAGTAACCTGGCCTTGGTTACGGACGGGCTTGCTATCATAACTAAAAACCAATCTCCGGCTATTGCTCCCGGCTGGAATGATAAGTTGACTGAAATATTCCCGAACCAACAAACTGCTAAAAACGAATTTGGAAAAGTAGTCGGGCTGGCGATTGAACAATTTGATGCAGTTAGCGACCTTGTTTTGGCAGAAAGCGTATTTCAAACCGTAAAAGGCAGCCCGGAAAGGGCCGCAGCCGCATTGCGTATGCTGGGTGATGCTGGTGACATTACTTTACCCGATGTGGTTAACATTCCGGCGGAGAGCCGGGTACTAACGCATCGGGTGGGCTTCGTGCTAAATAGCACAGTTAACTTGCAAAATGCATGGCCGGCAGGAAGTGCACCCGTTTCCTTGTATGCACGGCTTTCCCCCGATCTGAACCGTTGGCTGGCCGACCAATTACCTGCACCAAACCGGATAGTGGCAAAAATTATTACTACCGACAATTCTTTGCTAAAAGTCAGAATTCTTTCAACAGGCATTCAAGCTATAGATTTTTTCTACCTGCTAAAAAAGTCCGGTTACCGTCCTGAAGAAAGTTTACTCACCTGGCTGTTTGCTGAAGCAGCAAAAAAAACCCCAGGCATTGACCCTAAGAAAATCATCGGTGTTTCCTTCGACAGGGACAAAAGTTTTTCAGTTAATGAATTGTCTATCCGGGAAATTTTGCCTTTAGTCATTAGTATTGGATCAATGCTACAGATAGGCCGGCCTATGCGTCCCACTGATTTCCTTATTTTACCCGATGAAGTAAACAACCCTACCAATAATTTGTACGACAATACTTCTTTGCAAAAAGTTTGCAGGGATTATTCTGACAATAGTGCTACAGGTCCCATTGTGGCTTATATCGAAAATATGAATAAAGCAATAACAGCATTAGAGGCAAACCTTCCAGTTGGTTTTGGATCACCAGCATCTGATGCCGCTTTTGGTAATTTAATCCGGCTTATCCCTCAAAGTTTCTTGTTGGGTAGCTGGGATGCTACACCCCGATGCCCGGATGAATGTAATGCAGCCAATGCATCGGTATTAATTGATCAGGGATTACATGTCATTGATCTGTTAACAAAACGCCTCGAAGTAGTAAATACCGCTTTTTCGGAATTGGCCCAACAAATTCTTTCTGTTCCAGCTGATAAACTATTTGACAAGCTATCAAAACTTGCCGGCTTATTTGTTGGTGAAGATTTTATTATCCTTCCAGGATTTGTCTTACCTGATCAGAAAAGTATCAAAGCAACTTTCAATGATCCCACATTGGCCGCCAGCATTGGCAAGTTTGGCGTTGAGGAATGGCTACAGGGGCTTTCAATGGTAAGAGAAAATCTGGGGAAATACCAATTTATCAATAACCTGCGCATGGTGTTTAATGCTATAGCAGCGAACCGGAGAATCAAAATAATGCAATTGCCCGTTGTGGCGGGTGGTAATAACAATTGGATAGGAGCCATGTTTCCTGAAAATTATGTACCTCCTCCGCAAGTAACATCATTGGCATATGAATTCAGTACTACATTTAATCCTGCCCTGCCATTGTCAGGTATTATTATTGATGATTGGCGGGAAAAGGTACCTCTTCCTGTATTGACAGCAGGTGTTTCCATTAAGTTTGACCAGGTTAATGCAGAAGCGCCTCAATGTTTATTATTAGTTGTGGCACCGGAAATAAAAGGAGCCTGGGATTGGGAATCGGTTGTCAACGCCGTTATAGAAACAATGGCCCTTGCAAAGAAAAGAGCTGTGGATGGAGAAATGATACAGTCCACCTGGCTAAGCCAGTTCCTTCCCGCAATTGTAACATCCAATTGATGCCAATAACAATACACCTAATCTTGACTTCAGGTGGGCTGGGCCAGCTATCAGGCCCGTCATCACGGGAGGGATAGGGGGAATAGGTCCAGTTACCGGAATTTTTGTAAGCAGATAAATAAGCTTTTATGGAAGAATCTATTTTAATGTGGAACCGCCTTGAGAGTTCTCTTAGAAACGAAAACCAACTCGACAATGCCTTGCGATTCGAGATCAGGGATGCCCTCTGGATGCTAACGCGACAATGGCAGTTTGGTGAACTGGATGGCGAAGATGCAGGAACCGCAGCTTTTGCTTCTATTAATATAGAACAATCTCAGGTAAAAGGAATAGGTCCGGGCTCATCACCCGTGCAGGAATTTGATATAAATGATACACCTTTTGAAAAAGTTATAGAAAGGGAGAATTTTGTACCCGGCATATCTGCCCGTTTGGAAATGGGGCGGCACTGGGAACGAATATTACAAACCCTCCTGCCAGAAGATAAGGCCGGAACAACAATTCTCCAGTTTAAAAATAATCTCCGTTTTCAGTTTACTACAGGTATGCAGATAGAAGCAGACCGGGCTGGTCTTTTTCAACACGCCCAATTTTATAGTGATGAATCATCCCTCGTATTATTAGAATCTCTTTCAGGAGGAAGGGCTATAGATGGTTTTGCTTTGATACATGAATTGAGAGCTGGTAAAGCAGCTTCTTCCTTTCTACCCCAGGCAGATGACCTGGTAAACCAGGCAGGTGTAGCATTTAATGAATGGTTTGAAAGAGTATATGGCCAGTCAAAAAAAGGAAATACCTGGCATCCCCAACACATGGAATACCAGCCACAATTGGCTTTCAGAGGGTCAGCCGGCCAGGCAAATACCCTGCGGAAGGAAGAATATTTTGGAGATGGCATAGAATGGCATGGCTTCCTGAACAAGAATACCTGGGATGGGATAAATCTCCCAAACATTGGATCTGATGATCGCAAACGAACCACGGAGATTGTAATTCCTTCCGGGGTGCGCTTTCGGGGAATGCCTTCCGCAAGGTTATGGGAAATGGAAGATGCTCAGGTAGATTTTGGATCCATAAGGGCCTCCTCAACAGAACTTAATAAAATGCTGTTCGCTGAATTCGGGCTGGTATATGGTAACGATTGGCTGATAACGCCAGTGCAATTGTCCATTGGTAATATGTGCAGGATAGCAGGGATGACCATCACCGATATCTTTGGCAAGGAAACTATCCTTCAGGAAATCACCCCGGACAAAAACTGGGCTTTTTTTCAAACGGTTACGGCAGAACCAGGTAAGCATTGGCTATTTATGGCAGATAATTCGGATTTTATCCAGGAGAGCGCCCCAGTAGAGAAAGTCAACTTTTTACGGGATGAAATGGCCAACATGGTCTGGGGAGTGGAAGAGATCGTTGAAGATCCATATGGCGGTGGCAGGGACGGAGAGGGCCTGGCCAAAAAAACAAGGCAACTTGTTTTATCCCTTAACCCTGGAAACAGTGTCACCAAAGAAGGCAAGTTATCTTCGGAAGGATGGGCTTATAAAGCAGGAACCCTAATGGCGGAAAACCGCATACCCTTTATCCCAATGGCAGTAGATCCTGCTAATTTAACTTCCTTTGAAAAAAGAAAAGTGGTTTTGCAACGGGCAGCCACTCCCAGAGTATCAGATGATTTTCCCCCGGTACGTATAAGGCCCAGGACCCGTCTTCTTGGTTTTGCAGGTAAAGCGGAGGATATAAGACCAGAGCCCTTAAATATTTTCGAAGAGGAGATTCCAAAGACAGGTACAACATTGAGTATAGTATGGAAACGGACCCGCTGGTTTAACGGCCAAACGCATACATGGCTGGCACGAAAGAAAGCTGTTGGCACCGGGGAAATTGATGCTAATTTCCGTTTTGATACCCTTAAAAAATAGTGTAGGTGAATTGATGGGAAAAATACACTTATTAAAAGGTGTAACTATTTGAAATATTGAAAATATACTTTAACGGTTTATGTTTTGTAGATGAAAGTAAACAACAACACAATTTTTTTATTTGTATAACAAAGGAGGGGTGGTATGGATCGGGGTAATTAGGGCCATGGCATAAGAGACATCTTAAATAAAAAAAGATAGGGCTGAAAAGCCCTATCTACATAGTTCTTCAATAATATTTTTGTTACTTCAATAATATTTTCTGACTTGTTACCTTATCACCTACCAACCTGATAAAATAAAGACCAGGTTTCAACGCAGGTACTCGTATAACGACGTTGGTAGCATTGCCTGTTTTGTGTTGTGAATCCAATCTTCCGGATCTAATACTGCATAAAAGAAATAAGAATGCTGTATTCTTCATGAATAAAGAATGCTAATTAAAATCCTTCAAGCATTTTTTGGAAACAAAATATTTGTGCCGGTTGCCAACTATCTCTTAATATTGTTTATTAATTTTTATCAGGATGCCCGGACTTGATTTCCCGGTTTCAAATTTAGCTGGATTTATTGAGTTTAATATATAAGGAAATTCATTCAGGCATTTTAGGATTTTATTTTTTTCCAGGATTTAAATACCAGAACAAAACGATTGTTTATGAATTCTCTTGTTACTGCTGACTATTTAGTATTCATAGTTTATTTTCTATTAGTCGCTTCCTATGGTTACTGGATTTATAAAAAAAAACAAAAGGCCGTAACGGACACCAAAGACTTTTTCCTGGCTGAAGGTTCACTTACCTGGTGGGCGATCGGCGCTTCCCTTATCGCATCAAATATTTCGGCAGAACAATTCATTGGCATGAGTGGGGCGGGATTCAGTATGGGAGTGGCCATCGCTGCTTATGAATGGATAGCCGCCGTATCGCTGGTCATCATTGCCATCTGGTTCATGCCCATCTACCTGAAAAATAAAATCTTTACCATGCCGCAGTTTTTAAAACAGCGGTATAATGAAACGGTGAGCCTGATTATGGCGGTATTCTGGTTATTCCTCTACATATTTGTTAATCTTACTTCTATTTTATATTTGGGTGCACTGGCTATTAATAACCTGAGTGGGGGACAGCATTTTCACCTGATCATGATCGCACTGGCTTGTTTTGCTCTTATTATTACCCTGGGCGGAATGAAAGTAATTGGCTATACAGACGTAATACAAGTAGTTGTTTTGATTATTGGCGGTTTGGTGACAACCTATATTGCGCTTACACTGGTGAGTGAACATTTTGGGTATGGGAAAAATATTCTTGCCGGGTTTAAAAAGCTGATGGAAGAGGCACCTGAGCATTTTGAAATGATGTTTAATAAACCGGATAGTAATTCAACCCAAAGCCAGGTAAATAACTATCTCGCATTACCGGGAATTGCCATGTATGCGGCGGGTCAGTGGATCGCCAATCTTAACTATTGGGGCTGCAATCAATATATCACACAAAGAGCCCTGGGCGCCGATCTTAAAACTGCACGTACGGGTATTTTCTTTGCAAGCTTTTTGAAAATCATGATGCCGGTAATTGTAATGCTTCCCGGTATCGCAGCTTATGTACTTTACAAAAACGGGGGCCTGCAGACAGAAATGCTAAGCAATGGAAAGGTTAGTGCCGATAATGCATACCCGGCCATTCTTGCTTATTTACCTGAAGGATTGAAAGGCCTTTCGATCGCGGCATTAACAGCAGCCATTGTTGCGTCGCTTGCAGGTAAGGCCAATAGTATTTCCACCATATTCACGCTGGATATTTATAAAAGGTATATCAATAAAGAAGCAAGTGAAAAAAAGATGGTTTGGCTTGGCCGCATCGCTATTGTGTTTGCTATGGTTATCGCCATTGCATTTACATGGCATGATTTGCTGGGCATAGGCAGCGAAGGCGGGTTTAATTTTATACAAAAATACACAGGTCTCATCAGCCCGGGCGTATTCGCCATGTTTATACTCGGCTTTTTCTGGAAACGCACAACAGGCACTGCTGCTATAGTGGGTTTGTTATCGGGATTCCTAATCTCTTTATTTATGATGAATTATGCTCCCTCGGTTTTCGGACATGAAACCTGGTTATACACAGCCTTTATTAATGGCGAAGGAGTATACGAAATACCATTCCTTATCAATATGGGATGGAGTTTCTTTTTTGCTGTATTGCTGATGGTTATTATCAGTCTTTTCGGGCCTAAAATAAATCCAAAAGGATTGGAGATAGACAGCAGTATGTTTAAAATTAAACCTATGCATACGATGCTTGTTGTGATCATTTTGCTGATGATCACGTTGATCTATGCAAAATTTTGGTAATGGTAATCTTTGCCCGATATAGTAAGAATGGAATTAATGAATGAATGTTGTTGTAAATGAAGTAAAGCCGGAATTAAGAAACTATATTATCGTTACCGGATTTTAATTGCTCATTAAAAAATAGGAGATGCCGGGCAATTTGTTGCCGCCAGTAATCCCAGTTATGTTCACCCTCATATTCATTGTACTGATGCAGGATGTTATGCCTGTCAAGATCTGCATGTAATTTTCTGTTGGCCTCAATTAAAATATCACTGCTGCCACAATCAAAAATAAATGGGGGCAGGGTCAATTTGTTTTGAATAATTATATCTAAAACCAAAGGCTTCTCCATAACATTTTTTTCTATTTCAGAAATGTCGCCATCTTCATACCAAATGCTTAATTGCTGAAATGTTGTAATGGAACTAAGGCCGCTAAAAGCTCTAAACCGACCTGGATTTTTAGCTCCTATTCGCAAAGCACCATAACCACCCATACTGAGACCGGTAACAAATAAAGGGGAACTATCAGAAGTAATATTTATTTCCTGCCGCACCGCAGCAGGTACGTCTTCGGATATCCATTTTTCATAATTGAATCCATCTTTATGCGGCAAATAGCCGCTGCCATCACGATAGGATCCGTCAGAAGGCATTACCAATACCATGGGGTTTATTTTCTTTTCCTGTATCAGCCTGTCTGCTATTAAATGAACACCGGTTTTTAATGGCCAGCACCAGGCGCTGCCATATACACCATGAAGCAGGATTACAATTGGAGTATCCCTTAAATTTTTTACAGGAGGAACATATATGCTCATATCGCCGCGGCCCGGCAGATTTTTGCTGCGTACGGTAATAAAGCGGAGATGATCTCTTTCAAATTGCGGGTCGGATATTTCTGTGGTAAAAAATCGTTGCATGGTGTAATAATTTGAAATGGTTGTCATCAAAAACTGGGAATATAAACTCCGGCTCGATGATCAAAAGATATAAAAAGATTCATTAAATATTCCGGTGGCTTTTTGAACTTTTATTTGCTCCCTGGCGAATAGAACCCGGAACGGAGCGTCGCAAGCAAAGATGCCATGTAATACTACAGCCGGCTAAAAAACAATAACGCCTTTTGCATTGCGTCCATGGTGCATGTCATCAAAAGCTTCGGATAAATTTTCTAATGGGTAAGTTTTTGTGATCATTTCATCCAGTAACAAATCTCCTTTTGCATAAAGGTGCTGCAATACCGGCATATCAATTTGCGGCCGGCATTTACCATAAAGCGGGTTGATATAAATTTTATCCCATTCAAAAAGATTCATATCAATCGTGACTTCGCTTTCACAACCACTTACCTGGATGGCTGTACCGGCGTTACGTATCATTGCCAGGGGAGCGGCTACCAGTTGAGGCACAGCCGTACATTCAAAGGCATAGTCTGCACCCCGGTTATTGGTTAATAATTTTACTCTTTGAGAAGCAGATAGTAGTCCCGCATCCTTTTTTTCCGCTATTATAGTGTGGGTGGCGCCAAATTTTTTCGCCATCTCTAATCTTTTTTCATTGATATCGACGGCAATAATAAATCCGGCATCTGATATACGGGCGCCCTGTATTACATTCAAACCAACTCCTCCACAACCGATAACTACCACGGAACTTCCGGCCTTTACCCTCGCCGCATTTACCACGGATCCATATCCTGTCATTACTCCGCAACTAATGATTGCGGCAGAAGGGAATGGTATCGGGGTAATTATTTTTACTAATGCTGCTTCCCGCACCACGGTGTATTCACTCATGGTGCCGATGCTGAAAGAACGTTCAATAGATTGTCCCTTATATAAAGTTCTCTCCGGGGCAGCATGACCACCACTTATTTTATTGCCTGCCATTACGGGAGAATTGTTTTCGCAAATGTGCTGGTTGCCCTCTATGCATTGAAAACAGTTGCCGCAAGGAATAGCCCAGTTCAGTATTACCCGATCACCGGTTTTAATATTTTTTACCAGTGGCCCTGTTTTTACTACCATGCCTGCACCCTCATGACCCATTATAATTGGTCTGCCCCAGCTTAGAGAATCCCAGTCGGTGTGACAAATACCTGCCGCTTTAATTTGGACCAACACTTCGTCCTGCAGCGGATCATGCACTTCGATTTCCTGAATAGAAAAATTTCCTTTGCCGTCGGCTATTGCTGCTTTGGATCGAAACATCGGATCAATTAATTAAAAAGGAAAAAGAAGGAAATCAAAATTCTATCCTAAAAAAAAATTTCTTATTTGGTTATAAAATTAAAGGGTTTAATGCAGAGCCAGCTAATAGCAGGACTTTTTCGGTTTAGTGAAAAAAACCTGAATGATAACGGTACAATCAATTCCACCATGATTAAATGATGAAAAAATACTGTTCCGGACAAAAACTATTTCACAACGGTCATTATACCATTCATTATACGCCAGTGGCCGGGATATGAACAGATATAAGGATACTCTCCTGGAATTTCAGGCACACGAAATTTCAATGTGTACGAGGCATCCGGGTTTACCAACGGAGTGTAATACAGGATTCCGGGAACCGATGGTATATATTGCGCACTGGCCCCGTCTGGTGTTTGAGCAAGTTTATCAGCCGCTTCGCCTACCCGTTTCATACTGCCCGGTGAAAGCAGCAGAAAATTATGCTGCATAAAGTCAGTATTCGTCAATACAATTTCTACGATAGAGCCTGCTTTTACCGTTAGCTTTTGCTGATCAAATTTCATTTCGTGTTGTATTGTTTTCAGAATGACTACCTGGTCAGCTTTGCCCAATGCCGGTTTCTCTGAATCAACCAACAAGGTTTCCAAACGGGCATCACTTACCCGGCCTATATTTCGTGAACTATCAGGATAATTCCCTGACTTTTTTAATCCACTGTTCCTGAAATCATTTCCTATCCTTATGCCAGCATCACGTAATGGAAGATTAAATAATCCTTTTGTTTTTCCGGTAGCAACTTCTTTACCGTCCATCAACAATTCCATAATGCCGCCCTTTTTGAACCGGGCAGTTACTGAAAATTTATCCATTACGGTATCCCTGGATTGGATAGGGAAAGTTTGATTTTGCTGGTTGACCTGGAAGTAAAGTCTCTTATCTTTTCCTACGTAAACGGCATACCCGTTTTCCATATTTCCCTGGGCTACTATTACTCCGTTCGAAACTTCCTTGCCTAATTCTACATTTGCTGTAAAAAATATTTCTCTTCCTGTAAGTTCGGGTAGCAGGTTAGGCCGGATTGAGGTATACTGGGGCAAAGGCAAAACGTTTAATACAGAACTCATCATTATCCGGTGTACCAAACTCACTTTGCCCAACTCTACATTTTCGTTAATACCGCTGGTCTTATAGGCCTTATCAAAACCAAAGTGCTGAACGGTGGCAGCAATATATAATGCATTTTGAATCCATTTGTCTTCCGCACTTCCGCCTTCACGGGTAGCTAATTTAAATAATAGCTGTCCCAATGAATCAGATGCCGGCAGATCACAGGATTTTAAAATTGCTGCCAGTACAACTCTTAGGTCTTTATCTTCAAATACCCCTGATTCAATCAGTGCTTTTGAAGTTGCTTCTGATGAAGGCAATACTTGTATAGCAGCCCGGCGAACTCCGGCAGCCGGGTGTTTCAAAGCTGCTGTAACAACATCAATGGACTTTTTATCATTGCCGTTCATCGCCTTTAAACCATGTATAGTCCATAAGGCATGAACTGCAGCCGGATTTAATTTTAATTCATCACAGCTTATTATCCTGTACCAGGTCATATAGTTTATCCAGTGCCTTTTTATTACCGGATTCAACCAATAATCTTTGCGCAGTGGTACGCCAGAACATATTGTCGTTACTCAACGCTTTGATTAATCCATCTGACATCTTCCTTATTCAGTGATAATATTTTTCCTGGTTTGGATTTTTTGTAATGGATTTTATAAATGCGGCCTTTCGATGAATCTCTTAATGGGTTAATATGGGCATTGCCTTTGCCGTTTTCAAATCCTTCGGGTGTCGGGTTATGCTGAATAATAAAATTATACCAGTCCAGTACCCAGACATCACCATCAGGTCCTACATCTGCCTGCACAGGACCGAACCAATCATCGGAGCTGGCAGCAAAATTCCAACCGTCTTCTCCTTCTTTAAAAGATGCGCCATCCTGTTCAATAATATTTTTATGTATAACTCTTCCGGTGGGCTCACATACAAATGCTACCCTGTTCCAGTATTCTTTCGGAAAATTTCTTGCTGTATATAAACCATGCCCCGCAGCGGAGGTAAAACCGCCATGCACATCAACCTGCCGAAGATTTTTAGTCACCACATGCATGGAATAATGGCTTTCTGTTTTCTCAATACCTGATTCATTGCCTTCCGAAGCCATCTCAAAATATCGTTTGGGAATGGTGAAAGAAGCACTATGCGTATTGTTTGCCGTGGAAATAAATGCGTCATAATCTTCAGAAAAACCAAGGCCCCAGGTATTGTTGGAAGTGGAACCTAAAAATTCCATTTGTTTTCCATCGGGAGTAAACTTGTACAGGCCCTGGCTAAACCGTACCGTATCTTTATTATCTCCCAACACTCCTTTAAATCCGGAATAGCCAACGGTTCCCCATATCATATTATCAGGTCCATAACGAAAATTAGATGGTCCGGCATGAGTATCAAATGTGCCCCAGCCAGTAATGATTTTTTCTCTTATATCGGCTTTATCATCGCCATCAGTGTCTTTCAAAAAAAGAAAATCCGGAGCCTGTGATACCACAATGCCCCCATTGATAAATGTAAAGCTGGTGGGTATATTTAGTTTATCGGCAAAAACAGTGAACTTGTCAGCTTTGCCATCGCCATCTGTATCTTCCAGTATCTTGATCAGATCTTTGCCTTCCGTTTTATTTTCCCGTACCATGTTAGGGTAATCCACAGTTTCTGCTACCCATAGCCGTCCTTTTTCATCCCAATCCATATGAATGGGTTTATGAATATCAGGCTCCGAAGCAAACAACTGCAATTCAAATCCAACGGGAACCTGTATTAATTTCATAGACTCCTCAGGACTAAGCGGCGCCTGCAACTGTGGTGGCGGATCTCGTTTTTCATAGTTAGGTATTCTGGCATCGGTATACACCGGGTTGGGCATTTGAAATGCGGCTACCAGAGATTTTGCATGATCACCAACTGCCCATAAAATCCCATTATGTATTAATTTCAGAAACCCGGGATTCTTCCATGTAATTTGATCATGGCCATATGCAGTATAAAATACTCTTCCATTTCCAAAATTGCTAACCCAGGTATAAGGTTCATGATGCCCGGCTTCTACTCTTTCAGAAAGCACTACAATATTCTTACTGATCTTATCATGGACATAAGTTTCATCTTCAGTAGTAAATGCTGGAACGTCTTTCATAACCTGGTGTTCCGGTTTTAATATCACCGCCTGAAAAGAATCAATTTTATGCGATTTAAACTGACCGCCAATCATCTCCACCACTTCCGGTGAATTACGGAAACAATAAGAAGCACAATGAATGGGAATAAATCCTTTTCCTGATTTCACATAATCCAGCAATGCCTTCTCCTGCGGCTGGGTTATGCTGTCGTGGTTGGCATATAATACCAGGCCATCATATAACTTAAAATTCTCCTTCAGCATGTCATCCGGATCGGTAGTATAAGTAATATTGATTCCGTCATTAAAATATTCCTGCGACAGAAGATCGGCGAATTTTTCTGAATCATGGTGCTTGCTTTTATGGCCGAGAAATAAAATTTCAAGGCGGCGTGGTTTATCATCTTTATCTCCACTCTTGCAGGAATACAATATGGCAGCCATAGAAAACACGCACAAGAAAGCAAGTAGTTGATTTTTTTTCATCGGTATTGTAATTAGCTAAAAATTATAAGTGAAATTTATCATCAATTGTGTTTCAGGTAACCGGGAAATTATCTTAAAGTAAAGTCAGGCAATTTAATAATCTCACCACCTTTCTGTGCAGACTCATGTGCCAATATACCAACACAGGTTATATTAGCCGACTGCCGTGCATTTGGAAAGGGCTCCCGCTTATCCATAAGAGAACTGATAAATTCATGCACAAGATGCGGATGCGAACCACCATGGCCTGCGCCCTGGGTAAATGAAAGATGTGTATGCTCATCCGTATCATAAACGCCACCCGTAGTGAATCCCTGTATTTCTTTTGGCAATAAATGCGCATAGTCTGGTGATTCTACTTCTTCGGGAATTTCAGGTTCTGGTTTCTTAGCTGTATGAATTACTAACGGCTTGCCTTCTATCAAAGGCCACTCCACAGATTTTTTAGATCCGTATACTTCAAAACTTTCCCGGTACTGACGGGCAGTATCAAACAAGGAACGATAGACATATGCACTCAGATCAGAATTTCTGAATTTAATATGGGTGCTCTCCACAGCGAAAGGAGAATTATAAAATGCCATGCAGCTCTTCACGTATGGTGCCTGATCCAAAACAGGATACATATTCTGCTTCATCTCTTGTTAAACCTAATACGGGTCCAACGCAATGTGTAGCATAATACATGGGAGGTAACCCGGGCCAGTAATTTGGCCATCCATCCATATCCTGCTGGTGGCTGGCTTTTAGAAATTGTAATTTTCCCAATTCGCCTTTTTCAAAGAGTTCTTTCATAAATAAAAACTCCCTTGCATACACCACTGTTTCCATCATCATATAAGTAAGCCCCGTTTCTTTTACGGCCTCAACAATCTGCCTGCATTCTTCCACTGTTGTAGCCATCGGCACTGTACAGGCAACATGCTTGCCTGCCCGCAATGCTTTTAGTGATTGCGCTGCATGATCCGGAATGGGTGTATTGATATGTATGGCATCAATAGCGGGATCTTTCAGTAATTCCTCATAATCTGTATACCGGTTTTCAATTTTAAAGGCATCTCCTGTTTTATCCAGGCTTTCCTGATTCCGCTGACAAATGGCATACATGTTTGCATCAGGATGACGCTGATAAATAGGAATAAACTCGGCGCCAAAGCCTAATCCAACAATTGCTACATTAATTTTTGTTGTTGACATATACTATAATATTATTTGTGAAAGGTAACAGGGGGTAATCAAAGAAAAAAAATTTTTAGAAATTATCGTAAGTAAATCCTTCGTCCTTCGTTACTTTTCGATTTATTGGTCAAATAGTTTTTTTAAAAAAGCCAATCCTTCCTTTGCAAACATATCCTGGCTTTCTGCTAATTTTTTCCAAATGCATACAGCTCCCGCCAGTTCTTTATTCTCAGGTGTAAAGCTTTCAATAGATACCACACCTTTATATCTAATTTTTTTCATTCCATTTTTCAGTGCCTGCCAGTTGGTTTGTCCAGTGCCGGGTGTGCCACGGTAATTTTCTGAAACCTGCAAATGCAAAAGTTTATCTCCTGCAGTAAGTATAGCCTGCTCAATATCCGGTTCTTCAATGGTCATATGAAAACCATCCAAAGCTATTCTGGCGGCTGGATGACCGATCTCCTGAATGAGGCGAACTACATCTTCAGCCGTATTGACCATATCCGATTCAAAGCGGTTCAGTGGTTCTATTGCGAGTTGCAATCCACGTTCGGCAGCCATCGCACAGGCGATTCGGAGATTCTTAACTGACCTGTCCCATTCCGTTTTTCGCTGTTCGGCGCTAACCATTCTTGCCTTACCCACTGCAGAATACATGGGGCCCGCAAAAAAAGAAGCACCTGATTGCTGGGCTATATCCAGGCAATCCTGTATGTATTGTAACCCGTTTTTTTGAATAGCCTCATCGTCATTTGACAAATCCCTTGAGGTGCCGAAGGCGCCGCATATTACAACGTCAAGATTATTTTCTCTCAGCACATCTTTTATAACCTCCGGATTGATCAACGACGGATCTTCTACCGCAATTTCCACTGTACTAAATCCAATTTCTTTAATCTTTGGAAAAAGTGTTGCAGCCTGCTCCGAAGAAAAGGGAGAGATCCACAACCATGTACTGACACCAAAGGTTAACTGCATAATTTTATTTTTGAGTTGATTTCATTTAAACTTGCTGAGGTTGGATATCCTCGCTTTATGGTTCATTGCTTGCATCTTAGCGTGCAGAAAAGTTTTAGGATGACTATTTCATGCTTTAATCTTTAAAAAAATTTATTGCTGAAGTTACAACTGGCATGGCATATTGCAGAGATAAATAATATAAAATGCATGTTGCAAAATCATTTGCAATTTATAATGGAAACTTTGAGCTAAGGGAATGATTGGTTTGTATATTTAAGGTTCAAATATATTTGAACTTACCTGGGGTGTATTTACTGTTATAAATATTTTTCATGTGTTACGGCAAACGGGAAAATTTATTACGGTTTAGCTTGCATTCTTATTTTAAACCTCCGGTCCATTTACTTTGCCGGCATCAAAAAACAAAGGCCTGGAATAGGAAAATTAAAAACCAATAATATTAATATATGAAAAAGATTTTCTGGCATTTCCCGGTATTTATTGCTGCCCTTTTTTTATTTAGTTGTAAGAATAATAATACAGCAGACAAGGTAAATGCTTTACAAGGAACGGTAAAAAGTGAAAGAGAAGTATGGAGTAAAGAAAAAGCGAATGCCTGGTATGCTGCTGAACCCTGGCCGGTAGGAGCAGATTATATTACAAGCACTGCAATTAACCAGTTAGAAATGTGGCAGGCCGAAACTTTTGATCCTGTTTCAATTGATAAGGAGTTGGGATATGCGGAAGGAATCGGTATGAATACAATGCGTGTTTACCTGCATCATGTTGCCTGGAAATCGGATAAGGAAGGTTTAAAAAGCCGGATGAATAAATTTTTAGAAATAGCAGATAAGCATCATATAAAACCGCTATTTGTTTTTTTTGACGATTGCTGGAATGACACATGCCAGGCGGGAAAACAGCCGGATCCTAAACCCGGGATTCATAATTCCGGTTGGGTGCAGGATCCCGGAAAAACCGTTTCTGCATCTGATTCTTCTTCCATGGTAATGCTTGAAGAATACGTGAAAGACATTCTCACCACTTTTAAAAATGACAAGCGCATTTTATTATGGGACCTGTACAACGAACCGGGAAATTCGGGCTACGGAAATAATAGTTTGCCATTGCTGAAAAAAGCTTTTTCCTGGGGAAGACAGGTAAACCCTGATCAACCTTTATCTGCTGGTGTATGGGCCTTAAACTTAACAGACCTGAATGCATACCAACTTGAAAATTCAGATGTGATCACCTATCATAATTACAGTGATGAAAAGGTGCATCAAAAATGGATTGATTCGTTTTTACTCAAAACGGAACGACCCCTGATATGTACCGAGTATATGGCCAGGACCCGGGGCAGCAAATTTGAAAATATTTTACCGATTCTGAAAGCAAATAAGATCGGCGCCATCAACTGGGGCCTCGTATCTGGTAAATCAAATACAATATATGCGTGGGATACTCCTATTGCTGATGGAAGCGAACCACCGGTTTGGTTTCATGATATTTTCAGGATAGATGGTACACCATATAAAAAAGAAGAAGTGGCATTGATCAAAAAACTTACAGGTAAATAGAATGAAAAGGGATTTAGAAAATGTCAGAAATTAAATCAGCAATTTGTTAAGCAGACGCTGAATGAAGTTGAGTACAAAAGCATTTTCCGTATTAAAATAGAATCAATGGAGGAATTAAAATTGAATAAACAACCGGTCGGGAAACTTGTATTACAAAAATTCGTAGAACTTTATGGCAACACGCCATTGCTGGTAAAATCACCCGGAAGAATTAATATCATTGGGGAACATACTGATTATAATGAAGGATTTGTGTTGCCTGCTGCAATCGATAAAGCTGCTTACCTCGCTATTTCATTGCGGGATGACGGGGAGATACATTTAACGGCTCATGATCTTAATGAATCATTTTTTATTTCGGTCAATGACCTGAAACCTGTCGGTGATAAAAGCTGGCCAAATTATATATTAGGTGCAGTGGCAGAGTTTCAGAAAAAAGGCATTCCATTAAAAGGATTTAATGCAGTGCTTTCAAGTGACGTGCCAATTGGTGCCGGGCTTTCCTCTTCAGCAGCTGTGGAATGTGCTACCATATTTGCGTTGAATGAATTACTCCAAACTCATTATGATAAAAAGGAGCTGGTTAAAATGGCTCAGAAGGCAGAGCATGAATATGCGGGAGTAATGTGTGGCATCATGGATCAGTTTGCATCCATGATGGGACAAAAGGATCATGTCATTAAACTGGATTGCCGCTCATTGCAATATGAATATGTTCCATTCCGGCTGGAAGGTTTAAAAATTCTCCTGTTGGATACCAGGGTTAAACACTCACTTGCTTCATCGGAGTACAATACCCGTCGTAAGGAATGTGACCAGGCAGTAGCATGGGTAAAGGAACACGAACCAGATATAAATTCATTGCGTGATGTAACAGAAACCATGCTGAGCAAGTATGTATTACCAAAGGATAAATTGATTGATATGAGGAGCCGGTTTGTAGTGCAGGAGATCGATCGTCTGCTAAGAGCCTGTGACGATTTACAAAGAAGTGATATAAATGCCCTGGGTAAAAAAATGTTTGAAACACATGATGGATTAAGTAAAATGTATGCTGTTAGTTGTGAAGAATTGGATTTCCTTGTTGATTGTGTAAGGGATAATGACGCGGTAATTGGTGCAAGAATGATGGGTGGTGGATTTGGTGGCTGTACAATTAACCTGGTAAAAGAAGATGCAATACCGGGATTGATAGAAAAAATATCAGCACTTTACGTTAAACATTTCGGGCGGGAGATGGATGCTTACGAGGTTGCTATCAGTGATGGCACCAGTACAATCCTTACCTTGTAAAACAATCCTGTTTTAAAAAAGTAGAAGCGAGGCAGATATTGATAAATGTTTTTTTTGACCCGCTTATTTGTTAATGCATTAATTTGAATTCGTAATAAAACATAATTCCAATTTATGGGAGACATACAAATAAAAAAATCATCAAAAGTTTATGATGTAGTTATTGTGGGTTCGGGTGCAGGGGGTGGAATGGCCGCTTATGTGCTGGCGCATGCCGGCGTAAAAGTATTAATGCTGGAAGCAGGACCCTATTTTGACCCCCGGTTACATTCTTCGCAGTTAAAATTTCCGTATGAATCGCCTCGGAGAGGAGCTGGTACAAAGCTTCGTGACTTTGGTGATTTTGATGCTGCCTTTGGAGGTTGGGAACTGGAAGGCGAGCCATATACAAAAAAAGATAATACTGAATTTGATTGGTTCCGGTCCAGGATGCTGGGTGGCAGAACAAACCATTGGGGAAGAATCTCTTTAAGATTTGGTCCCAAAGACTTTCAACCCGATGATGGTGTTAGTGAAAGGTGGCCGATTACTTACGATGAAGTAAAACCCTACTACGATAAAGTTGATCGCTTGCTAGGAATATATGGTTCTGTTGAAGGATTGGAAAATGAGCCGGATGGTATATTTCTTCCTCCTCCGAAGCCAAGATTACCGGAGCTTTTTATCATGAAAGGCGCTGCTAAAGCCGGCGTAAAAGTTATACCCGGAAGAGGGTCAGTTCTTACGCAGGCATTACCCGGAAACAAAGACAGGGGCGCTTGTTTTTTTTGTGGCCAGTGCGGACGTAGCTGTAAAGTATATGCTGATTTTTCATCTTCCTCCTGCCTTGTTATTCCGGCCTTAAAGACTGGTAACCTTGAGTTGATCTCCAATGCAATGGTAAGGGAAGTATTGACAGATAAGAACGGCCTGGCCACCGGTGTTTCTTATGTAAGTAAAGATGATATGCAGGAATACCAGGTAAATGGTAAAACAATAATACTGGCAGCCAGTTCCTGTGAGTCGGCCAGGATAATGCTCAATTCGAAATCACAGGTTTATCCGAATGGTCTTGCAAACAGCAGCGGGCTGGTTGGTAAATACCTGCAGGATTCTACAGGTGCATCTCAATCAGGAATGTTGCCTCAACTTTTAGATCGCAAAAGATTTAATGAAGATGGTGCTGGCAGTATTCATATTTACGGACCCTGGATGGAGGATAATAAAAAACTCGATTTCCCCAGAGGCTATCATATTGAATTTGGCGGAGGCATGAGAATGCCGGGTTATGGTTTTGGGGGCGAGGTAACCAAACTTAATGGTAAACTGCCCGGACGTGATGGAACGATGAAAGAGGGCGGCGGGTATGGTGCTTCACTTAAAGATGATTACCGCCGTTTTTATGGAACTCAATTTGGTATGGCCGGTCGTGGTGTGGGTATGGCAAGAATTGATAATTATTGCGAAATTGATCCGAATGTAGTAGACAAGTACGGAATACCTGTATTGCGGTTTCATTACAAATGGAATAATGACGAAATAAACCAGGCTAAGCATATGCAGGAAACATTTTCCAGGATCATACATGAGATGGGAGCAATTCCGTTAACAACACCACACACGGCTGAGGATATGTGGGGACTGGATGCTCCCGGTCGCATAATTCATGAGGTAGGTACTGCAAGAATGGGTAACGATCCAAAAAAATCTGTACTTAATAAGTGGTGCCAGGCTCATGATTGCAAAAACTTATTTGTGGTTGATGGTGCTCCCACTGTTCAGCAGTCTGACAAAAATGCAACCTGGACAATCCTTGCCTTGTCATTGCGCACATCAGAATATATAATTGAACAGGGTAAAAAGATAAGTATTTAATTCACTTTTTAAATATTGTTTATGAACAGGCGTGAATCATTAAAAGCAATAGGGATCGGTACATTATCCGCAGGTGTTTTATTAGAAGCATGTAAATCAAAAACAGGAGACAAGCCGGTTGAAATAACAGATAGTGGAGCAAATGCCGACAGGCAGGTTTCCGAAATAGAAAGAGATAAAAAATTAAATGCCGAAACGTTTTTTACTCCCCATGAAATGGCCACTATCACCATATTGGGAGATATCATTATACCAAAAGATGACAGGTCAGGAAGTGCATCGGATGCTAAAGTGCCGGAATTTATTGAGTTTATGGTAAAGGATGTGCCGGATCACCAAATCCCCATGAGAGGAGGATTGCGATGGTTGGATATGCAATGCCTGGCCCGGTATAATAATCCTTTTAAAGATTGTGATTCAAAACAACAACTGGAGATGGTAGATGAAATAGCATATCCCAATAAAGCCAAACCGGAAATGCAACAGGGGGTTGCTTTTTTTAACCGGATGAGAAGTCTGACGGCAAGCGGATTTTTCACCAGCAAGATAGGAATAGAAGATCTTGGTTACGTAGGTAACAGGCCAAATGTGTGGGAAGGAGTGCCTGCAGATATAATAAAACAGTATGGATTAGAAGATGTAAAATTTTAATTTTATTTGTAAAACATTGTTTAGTGTTTTTTGAGCAGACTGAAATTTTATGTCACAGTTTCTGATTTTATCTATGAAAGATTTTTCTTATGAGAATTAATAAATATTTTTCTTTCGAAATTTTTTATTTGATCTGTTTCCTTTTTTTTTCCTCTGCATTGCACAGTCAGATAGCAACTAATGATAATGATACAAGATGAAATATTTTATTCTTTTGGGAATACTTGCGGGTATTAGTTGTTCAAATAAAATATTACCGGGTTCTTCAGCCCCGGGGCCGAACAAAACAATAGTAGAACTGAGAGTTTTGTGTTATAATATTCATCATGCCAATCCTCCTTCTAAACCAAACGAGATAGACCTGAACGCAATAGCCAATGTGATCAGGCTGCAAAATCCGGATATTGTAGCCTTGCAGGAAGTGGATGTACATACCGCCCGTTCGGGATCTGACATACACCAGGCGGAAGTTTTGGGAAAGCTTACCGGGATGAAATCCTGGTTTGCAAAAGCAATTGACTATGATGGTGGCGAATACGGTTTAGCCATTCTATCAAAGTACCCGATGGAAAGCATGAGGAATACGCCATTGCCCACTGCTGCTGGAACAAACGGAGAACACCGGGCATTAGCGACAGCTATTATTACATTACCAGGAAATAAAAAAATATTATTTGCGTGTACCCACCTCGATGCGCAGGGCAATGATACAAACCGTGTTTTGCAAATCAATAAAATACTGGAAGTATTAAAAAAGGAAACGTTGCCAGTTATTATTGCAGGAGATTTTAATGCAGTTCCTTCCGGAATTGTGATCAAGACATTGGATAGTTATTTTACCCGCTCATGCATATCTGGTTGTCCTTTTACCATTCCGGTAACTGTTCCCGATAAGACCATTGACTACATCGCATTTGCTCCGGCTTCTAAATTTATTGTCAGGGAGCATAAAGTGATTGATGAAAAATATGCCTCTGATCATTTACCTGTGCTTTCGGTATTGCAGGTGAAATAACCAGGCTTTGGCGATGAGCATAGTAGGATTAAAACTTCGGTAGATTGTTAAACCAAATCATTTTCATATTCAGTACACTAATACTCCGGTAATTTAACAGTGTTTCCTGAACGGGCACTTTCATAAATGGCAAGTATGATCCCGACGGATTTACGGCCTTCATAACCATCTATTAAAGGAGTAGCTCCGGTTTCAATTGACCAAATCATATCCTCTATTTGTTTTTGATGTCCTTTATAACTTATACCAGCAGGATCAGAAGCCCCTCCGTGTGATACTGTATTTTCTTTCATAGCATTGTTTATGATCGCATCTTCATCTTTTGCATGTTCAAATTGCCATTTGAGTAACTGGTCTTCTTCCATGACTACCGTTCCCGATGTTCCCATTATCTCAATTCGTTTCAGTGAGCCGGGATAAACTGCTGTTGAACATTCAATAGTTCCCAGGGCTCCGTTTTTAAATTTTATGGTTGAAACAATAGTATCCTCCACTTCAATATTCTTATGCCGGATATTCGCGGCAACGGATTGTACTGAAGCTACTGGCCCCATATACCATTGCAACAAGTCTACTGAATGAATACCCTGGTTCATAAGTGCTCCTCCGCCATCGTATTTCCAGGTGCCCCTCCATTTTCCTGATTGATAATATTCTTTACTTCTGCTCCATTTAACATATGCATCTCCCAGTACTAAATCCCCCAATCTTTTTTCCTCTATTGCTTTTTTTAACCGGATGCTGGATTCGTGAAAGCGGGAAGGAAAAATAACGCCTGTTTTTACGCCTGCCTTATTTGCAGCTTCAATTATTCTATCGCATCTTTCAAGAGTTACTTCCAACGGTTTTTCAATAAGGCAATGTTTCCCGGCTTCTATACATTTTATAGCAGGGTCAAGATGGATTCCCGAAGGAGTGCAAATACAAACTATATCTATTTCAGCATGGCTTATCATTTCATCTAATGTGGCGAATACGATACAATTGTGTTGTCGGGCTAATTCTTCTGATTTATTCTTGTTAATGCTGTAGACTCCTGTTAAGCTTGCATTGGCTATTTCGGCAATAGCTTTTGCGTGGAAATGCGATATCATTCCTGCTCCAACAATGCCAAATCCAAAATGTTTTTTTCCCATAATTAAAAATTAATTTTCAAAAACAATTCTTCCATTTTTAATTACCTTTTCCACCTGTATTTCATTTTCAAATAATTGAAACAATACATAATCTTTATTTTCTGCATTAAAAGTATCGTCTTTCTCTGCCAGCATCCGGGTAACATTTCCTGATGCCATTTGCCAGGCTTCACCAAGTGTGGTCAGATTATGCTTCAATAAAGTTTCAATATTTTCTAACAATGATTTTGCAGATCCTGCCAGAATCCCCGGAGAACCTTTGAGAGAAATTCTTTTTTCTTTGTCCAAAATTACTGTGCCACCAATGTGACTTGCATATTCTCCCGGTGGCATCCCTGTAAAACAGGTAGCATCACTTACGAGAATGGTAGTTCCGGCTTTATTCTTCATCACTACTTTTATAAATGAGTCCGGAATATGAATGCCATCAGTAATTATGCAGGCAAAAAGTTCTTCAGAAGCCAACTGGTCCCAAATGATATTAGGATGGCGGGGTAATAATAAAGGAATGCCATTTCCTAAATGAGTTGACAGGGTGGCTCCCGCTTTTACAGCCATGTTGATTTGTTCTGTATTTGCCATAGAATGACCAATAGAAATATGGATGCCATGGTTCCTGCATTTTTCTATAAATGATCGGGAGCCTTTCCATTCGGGTGCCAGCGTTACAATCTTTATTTTGCCACCCGCTGCCTCCTGGAATTTGGTGAAAAGCTTCCAGTCAGGAGGCTTTATATATTTGTTGTCATGTGCTCCTTTGGCGCCTTCTTCAGGAGAAATAAATGGGCCTTCCAAATGAATGCCTGCCACGCATGCATTCACGATGGGGTTAGATATACACGCCTGGTAAATGGTTTGAAGAATGGCAAGAATGTTTTCATCTGAATTAGTAATTACAGTTGGAAAAAAAGTAGTTACTCCTTTACTTAATAAATAATGCGTAGCTTTTAAAATATCAGCCGGGGTCAAAGACGGGGTGTTAAAATCTATTCCGTTGATGCCATTTATCTGAATGTCTATTAAACCAGGCCCGATAAAAATTTTGCTTTCACTGGTACCTGTTCCGGTTTTTTTCGAAATCTTGCCATCACGGAAAATGACGGATTCAGTATTTCCGGTAATACAATGAATACAGGTAATCTCTTTATCTTTTCTAAAAGTTTGTTTTTCCATAATCAATTCTCCTTTGTCCTGGTTTTTAGCGCTGCAAGAAGATCGTTCACCCTGGCGGGTACTGTTTTAGTAGCAAGCCCGATTACAATAAATACAATCGCCGAAACAATTGTGGGTAATCCTACTTCAATTGCCAGGTTGTTCACCTGCATGTTCTTTGTGATAATAAATGTGGCTACTCCTGCAACAATAGAGATAATCGCTGACGCAGGGCCACAATATCTGAATGCAGGCAGCAGCCCAAATAAGAATGGCATAGCAGTAGGTCCCAGCAATGCTCCAAACCAATTAACGATTAAGCCCAATACGCCACCGAATCTTTCATAGTTAAGTGCAATGATTATGGTAGCCAGCGTAAAAATAAATGTAGTAATTCGGGCTGTACGCAATGAATGCTTATCATTTCTGAATTTTGTTGAAACCACCGGAAGTATATCCCTTGTAATGACGGCAGCGATTGTATTTACATCGGATGAGGTCATGCCCATGGTAGCTGCGAACAGTGATGCAATGACCAACCCGATCATTCCCTGTGGCAAAATTTTTATCATGAGCCATCCATAGGATTCACCCGGGTTTGCCAATCCCGGTAAAATAAGTGGAGCAGCCCACATAGGAAAAAATAATATTAATGGCCAGATTAAATATAATATACCGGAAAGCCTGGCTGCCTTTGATGCTTCTTTCTCATTGGGAGAAGATATATACCTTGTTGCCAGGCTCCAGCTTCCACCATTATAACTTAAGAAATACAGGAAAAACATGATGCCGGCAAAACTTGCCGTATAAGGGTCATTAAATAATTGACTGTGCCCGGGAGGAAGTCTTTCCCAAATTCCAGAAATGGAATCCATTCCGCCGAGTCGGTTTACAACTAACACAAACATAACAATGCCTCCAAGTACCTGCACAATAAATTGAACAAGATCCGTAACGATGACGCCCCACAACCCACCGAAAGTTACATATACCAGGGTAACAAATCCAGACACAAGAATTCCGGTGGTCATGGAAATTCCGGCCACTACATGTAGCAAAATACCAATAGCCGCCCATTTCGCTCCTACATCAAAAATCTTTAACAATACACCGGCCCAGGCAATGATTTGTTGTGTTAATACATTATATCTTTTACTGAGGTATTCAAGCGGTGATTGTATTTTAAAATTCTTTCTTAACCGGACCCAATACACCGGAAATATTTTTGCACTCAATATGATAGCAATGCCTACAGGAAAGGCCCACCACATATACATGGTGAATCCATGCGTATAGGCTACAGCTGCATACGCAACAAAAACGGCTCCGCTATGTCCTGACACATGATGGGAAATTCCTGCCAGCCACCAGGGTAACTTCCCGCCGGCAACAAAATAATCTTCTGCATTTTTATTCCTGAAATATGACCAGATGCCGATCACAAGCATGCTTGAGAAAAAAAGAATAATTACTATTAAATCGATCTTATTGAAGGTCATTTACCAGTTTTTGTTCGGATCTGATTTGGTTTCAATATTTATTTTTCAACTTACATAACAGTTGTGTACATTCCTTTTATAGTGCCGTCATGGTTAATAAAACTGCTGTAAATGTAAATTAGGCGATATGATATTCATGTAAAAGTTTTCCTTTCAATTTCTCCGGACTGCAAAATTTTTAAGTTGAATGTTTTAATTTAGAAATTTAAGCTTTCCGGATAGTGTTTGTTAATTTGATGACCGGGAACGGAAAAATTAAATACCCGAATATCAGCAAGCGTGAAGATTCAAAATCTGTGCTGGCGAATCGCTACCTTCAGGACGCTTAAATTATTCCGATAAACTTTTTGTTTGCAAATAATTTTGAGGGATGCGGACATCTGTTTTGTTCCGCCAAACAAAATAATCCAAATTACTTTTCTGCAGAAGCAAAGCCAGGTGATATAATTGTAAACCGGATGTGATAAAAAATGATTTACCTGAAAAAGGTTTACGATTTAAGGCTGATATAGCCTCTTTGTAGCTGGGATTTTCTTTGTCATATTCTCACCTGATTTAAATCACCGAAATGTCGTTCGTATCGCTGTATTTTACACAACCGGTAACAAAAATATTCTCTTAATTAGCACTGAATTTATGAAAACGATAACATGGCTAAAACCATTTTCCATGGATTATATAATTCAAATTTTGAACAAAAATTACTGCTGCGGTTTTATTGGAAGATCGCGGTGAGAAACTGCTGGAAAAATTAAACCTGGCTGCCGGATATATATCATTTGAATGAATCCCAAGTCATGAAGACCGGAATTACGGTTTAATACTATAGACCGTTTCTTGAGTTGTTACTGATATCAATAGAAACCGTATATCGTGAAACTTGAAGAGATTATAAACAATAAATTTATCATTATGAACATACTTGTGCCAACAGATTTTTCTGAAATAGCCCCTATAGCAATTCGGTATGCCGCTATGCTTGCCAAAAAACTGGATGCAAGAATATTTTTATTTCATGCTGTTCCACATCACTCGGTTTGGTGGGGTTTAGCCAACCATGAAATGCTTCATGATGCTAATTTGAAGCAAGCAAGAATAAAGGAGCAACTGATTAATGAGGGCATGGATGCCGGCAAAATTGAGATGCACGTATTTTACCAGTTTCCGATAAATAAATGGATAAATGAATTTATCAGGAAAAATAAAATAGATTTAGCCGTTATTGGAACAAAGGGAGCTACCGGATTAAAAAGTGTAATGCTGGGCAGTTTTGCACTAGGCATGATAGAAAATGTGACTGTCCCGGTCATTGCGGTTCCTCCAAATGCAAATGTGGATGGTATTAACAATATTCTTTACCCAGCGGATATGGAAAATACGATAAAGGAAGTGAGACGAGTTTTACTTTATGCAATCATGTTCGATGCTGCCCTTCATATTGTACATATTTCGCAACCAGATATTTCAGCAAACAAGAAAGCATTTGAAAAGCTGAAGGGTATTGCAGAGCATACAGGATATGACAAAATAACAATAGATGTAAAAACAGGCAAAGTCATTGAATCCATGATCGAAGAAAGTATCAGGGAAAAAAAGGCAGACCTGTTGGTAATGTTTCCAAAAGAAAAGCGGCTTTTTAAAACATTGTTTAAAGGGAGTGTTACGGAGGAAATGAGCCATCAAATCACAATACCCTTATTTGCAATCAAAAATAATAAGAAATGACACTGTTTGTCCCCACAGATTTTGCACGTTATCGTTTTTACTTAAAATGATATAGCAGATGATGCGGATTATACAAAACATAATTCCATGCTGGGTGAATATAAAATAAAGCCGGACAATAGAAATGGGGAAATAAAAATTAGCTCCGGGTTGAAAAAGAAGGATGCTTTTTTTTGCTCAACAGCAGGTCAAACGGTGTTTAGATTAATATTTCCTAACAAGAATTTTCCTGCTATAAGCACTATTAATTACCATCTCAAATCCTTTGTGTAACAGGTTATATTTGTAAGCGAGAATTATGAAACCTATACTTTCTTTTAATGCAATCACACTGGCCATAATTGTATTCTCTGTTTTACAATCATGCAATAATGCTTCACAAAGAAAGCTCCCGGATAATTTTAATTACAGAGTTTTTAAAGATTCGATTAAAACAGAAAAATATGATACGTCGGGCGATGACAGTAATATTTTTGATACCACAATGCTTACCCCGGACATAGATTCTGTGAATATATTATTGACACAAATTGATACAGTATGGCATCGGGATATTGCCATGATGGAGCAGATGGACAGTTTGCGGAAACTTTGGAAAAAGATGGAGAACTATTCGCCGGAAGAGCCGGAGATTATAAAGGAAAACACAAGAGTACTTGATTCATTTCTTACGACCCAGCTAGATGCTGATGCAATACCTTGCAGGGAACAGGACTGCTTAGTGTATGTTCAAATAGTAAAATCAACACAAATCCTTTATTTATACCTTGATGCCGTATTAATTGATAGTTTCAAGGTTTCAACAGGAATAGGAAAGTACGAAACACCTGAACTGAATGTAAGGGCCTCGGGCCCGCTATTTAAAAAATATACATCAAGAAAATTTCCGGGAGGTAACTATGAAGGACTTGGGAACATGCCTTATGCAGTTTTTATTAAGGGAGGGTATGCCATTCATGGGACTACTACAGGAAATTTTTCGCTATTGGGAAACAGGGCATCACATGGCTGTGTAAGACTTCATCCGGTTAATGCCAGAATTTTTTATGAACTTGTTAATCTGATTGGGATTAACAATACCTGGGTAACCATAACAGATTCTATACTATAAAAATCTAAGTGCATTATATTGATTACGATAAAACCTGGCAGCCAGCGCATGACCCAGTTCATGCAGTGTTACACATAAAAATAATGTCAAAATAAATATTACCGACCATGTTATTTGTTCAGTATTTAAACCCCTTCTTAAATTAGAAAAAATAATCCAGAAGATGATGAGGGGAAATGTCCAGTGCAGTAATATTTTAATGCCTGCTATTTTACCCAAATAAAGAGAATTTTTCATTTCATTTTTCTTTTCGGCTCAATAAAATATTTAATGGTTTCCATTCTTCAATATGGTCACTGATAATTTTTAAAATGGCTACAAATGGCATAAACAAAACCATGCCTGAAACACCCCAGATTATACCACCCGCAATGAGAGCCACCAAAATTATCCACGTACTTACATTCAATTGTTTCCCTACCACTTTTGGAAAAATTACACTGCTTTCAAGGTATTGAACAAAAGCAAATATTGCCACTACACCTAATGGATAAAAGATTGAATCAGTTGTAATCCATGCAACTGTTATTGGCAGCAGCGAACTAATTATAATTCCTAAGTAAGGTATTATGGTCATAAAGGCCGTAATCATACCAAACAATATAGCATGCTCCACGCCTAAAAGAAGCAACCCAATACTATTAAGAGTTCCCACTATCAGGTAAACCTTAATCAGGCCTGTGATATATTGGTGATACCTGTAAGTTGTTTCATGTAATATAATATGAATCTGATGATGATATTTTTCATTGAAAAGCGATTTTAAAAACAATACAAATTGTTCTCTATGGTAAAGGAATAAGGCAGTAAAAACGGGAATAATAAATAGAGAAAACAGGAAATTGCCTATACCCATAAGAAATGATTCTAATACGGAGCTCATATTTTTGTTCAAAGAGAAACTTTCTTTCCAATTGGAATCAAAATTAATCACAAAGCCCGTATTCTTTTCCAGCCATTGTTGGAATTGTTCTGCAGATGATTTTAATTTTTCAATAAGAGATGGCGCATCTTCTTTTAAAAAACTTATTTGCCATAATAGTAACAAGAACATTCCTGTCATTAATAATGCAACAATAGTTAAGGAAACAAATATGGCAAAGCTTCTGGGCCATTTATGTTTCTCCAACCAGTTGCATAATGGATATAATATTAAAGCAATCAACAATGCGAATGATAGAGGTATGAATAAAGTTTTGCCCAGATAAAGAATAACAATGATAAAAAAAACCAATTGAATAATCTTCGTGTAAGAGGCAAGGATATTATTCTTTTCGCTCATTCTAAATTTGTTTACGTTTTCTGGAAATTAATTTTTCAATTTCTACGGCAAAGAAGACAAGTGAAGAGGCCGTCCCAACAATTATAAACTCATGTAAGGACAACGCTTTCGTGTGAAATATGCTTTGAAATATTGGAATATAAGTAATGATAATTTGTAAAATCAGGACAATTATTACAGAACCAATCAGGGGTTTGTTGGAAAACATTCCAATACTAAAAAATGAATTGTTTTCAGAACGTATGGCAAGTACATGTCCCATCTGACATAAACACAATACATTAAACACGATAGTTTGCCAGTGCAATCCATGGTTAATAGCCCAGCCCTGTAAGGACAAGGTAATACCTGCCATCAGTATACCTACCCAGATCATATGCATGCCTCTGCCATTTGCAAAAACACTTTGTTGCGGTGGCCTGGGTGGCCGATTCATAATATCTTTTTCTGCTTTTTCAAATGATAAAGAAATTGCTGGCAAGCCATCGGAAACTAAGTTTATCCAAAGTATATGAATGGGTAATAATGCAACAGGTAATCCTATCATCGGTCCTAATAGCAAAGTCCATAATTCGCCTGAGTTTGTTGTCATCAGGTATTTTATAAACTTTAAGATATTGTCATAAATTCTTCTTCCTTCCCTTACGGCTTTTACGATAGTTGAAAAATTATCATCCAGCAAAATCATATGTGCTGCCTCTTTAGAAACATCCGTACCCGTAATACCCATGGCAATACCAATATTGGCTCTTTTTAATGAAGGCGCATCATTCACCCCATCACCTGTCATAGCAACATAATGTCCTTTTTGTTGAAGCGTTTTTACAATACGGAGTTTTTGTTTAGGTGAAACCCGTGCATATACCTTAATTTTTTCAACTTTAGCTATAAAATGATCATCGTCCAGCGCATTCAGTTGTTGGCCGGTAATTACAAGATCCTTTTCATTGTTTAGAATGCCAATACGTTCTGCAATGGTTTTTGCTGTGAGTGGATGATCGCCTGTTATCATTACAGGAACAATGCCGGCAGTTTTACATTGGGCTACTGCATCAAATACTTCTTCCCGGGGAGGATCAATGATGCCTGTTAAACCTAAAAATTGTAACCCTGTTTCGTGGATTTCACTATCAGGATTTTCAGGTAATACGTCCCAATAGCGATAAGCAAACCCAAGTATCCGGTGGCCTTTGGCCGCCATCGCATCTATTTGTTGCTGCAAGTCGTTTGCATTAATATTCTTGCAACGATTCAATAAAATATCCGGCGCTCCCTTAGTGAAGGAAATTATTTTATTATCATGATTATGAAAGGTAGTCATCAGTTTCCGGTCGGCATCAAAAGCTATTTCTGCCAACCGGGGCCATGTATCCCTTTGTATATTTTGTTCCCGGGATACTTCCATTAAAGCAATTTCTGTACTGTCGCCTTTAATTATTTTATCTCTATCTTCAGCGGCATCATTATTGAGTGCAAAAGCATGCAACAATAACTTTACATCTTCCTGTTGTTTTAAAGGCGACAAGGCATTTCGTTCATACAATTCTCCGTTTACAAACACATCTTCCACATGCATTTTGTTTTTGGTAAGCGTACCTGTTTTATCGGTACAGATGAAAGTAACAGAGCCTAATGTTTCTACAGCTGGTAATTTTCTGATAAGGCTGTTAAACCGGATCATTCTTTTTGCAGCCAAAGCAAGAGAGATAGTAATAACGGCAGGTAGCGCTTCGGGTATGGCAGCAACAGCCAGCGAAATACTGGTGAGTACCATTTTTACAACATCTTCACCCCGCAACCATCCTGCCACGAAAAATAAAATACACAAGAATAAAACTAATACAGAAAGTTTTTTTCCAAATGAAGCCATTCTTTGCTGCAGTGGTGTAAGGGTTTCATCTTCCTGCAGCATTTTAGCTATGTGGCCTAATTCCGTTTGCATGCCGGTTGCGATCACTACGGCCGTTCCACGTCCGTATGTTACAAAGGTGCCTTTGAATGCCATATTTTTTTTATCACCCACTGGCAAATCATCTGTTGTAAGCGGGGAGGTTATTTTATCTATCGCATGTGATTCGCCCGTTAAAGACGCTTCTTCAATTTTTAAATTAACGGATTCAATGATGCGTAAATCAGCCGGCACAGCGTTGCCGGCTTCTAATAATACTATATCACCTGGCACCAAAACGGTGGCAGGCAACCAGGCGAGAGAACCATCGCGAAATACCCTTGCCTGTGTAACAGCCATTTGCTTCAGAGCCTGCATAGCTTTTTCCGCCCGGTATTCCTGGAAGAAGCCAATTACAGCATTTAATAAAACAATTACAAGAATGACGATGGTATCCGTAAGGTCGCCAATGATGCCTGATATAACTGCTGCAGCCAGTAAAATTAAGATCATCACATCTTTAAACTGTGCCAGTAACATCCCGGCAATGCTTTTCTTTTTGCCTTCCTGCAATTCGTTGGGACCAAGCTGCCGTATTTTTTCTTCAGCAGTTAACGTACTTAACCCCTGCTGTTTTGAACCCAGCAACTCAAAAACTTCCGGTATACTTAATCTATGCCAGTTCATTTCGCTTCATTTATTTATTCATGAATAGGTATATCATGAGTGCTATGTATAAAAGAATAATTATAAAAGTGTCAATACTGAAAAGCCAAACTTGTTTTTTCTTAGGTTTAAAAAGTAGCCCAAGCCCAACAACGGCTGTCATAATAATGGTAATGAATACAGATAACTTATGAGAAGGAGAAATGGCTTGAAAGAGAGAGCCTTCCCTGTAAAAAACATCATCTATACCCAGGATAAACATATTAAACACATTGCTGCCCAATAAATTTCCCACTGCCATATCCAATGCACCAATCTTTAGTGCAGCAAGTGAAACCACCAGTTCGGGAAGCGATGTGGCAGCCGCTAAAAACAATGTACCAAAAAACGAATTACTTAATCCGGTATGTGACGCTATGTGCTCACCAAAATAAGGAAGGAGCACAGCAGCGCTAATGACAATTAATGCATGTAAGGCATAGTTCCCGATAACTTTTTTAAGTTCGGCGGCAATGTAAGGTGTATGAACAATAGAAGCAGGAGGTAATTCCATAAGCGCTGTATGTTCATATTTAAAAATACCCCAAACAGATACTAAGTATACTCCAAACAGTACAAGGGTGAAACTGCTTATCCATAATACAGAGGGAGTTTCATGCGCCAGAAAAATTGCCATACCGGCTACTGTTAATAGAATAATTCCAAAAATAGCCGCTACGATATGACTTGATTTAACAATCGAAAAGAGAGGCTTCTTTATCCGTGCATCCAGTACCGAAAGTATGAGCAGATTAAAAACACAACTGCCAAAAATATCGCCTGCAGCAAGGTTAGGTGCTTTAACAATAGCAACAGAACTTATCCCGGTCATCAACTCAGGTAATGAAGTAACGGATGCCATTAAAATAAGCCCTACCCAGGCTTTGCCCCATCCTGTGAGGTCGGCAATTTTGTCTCCATATTTAGCCAGCTTTGTACCACTGTAAATGATAATGATTCCACAGGCAACAAAACCCAGGATGTTTAAGTATAAATTATCCAGCATGATATCTATTAAATTTTGGTTGGTATGGAAGGTAGGTTATAATTATCAACCCGGTTCTTACAAGCCGGCAGGATAATCAATTAACCAATTTTAAAAATATCTCATTCTTTGTTTTATGCGTTTCATTCATAATTTTTTCACATTGCGCAATCACTGATTATTTATAGGTAATGTTTAATTGATGAATAGGATATGTCATTTTTTAATTTAGCAACTTTTACATGTTCCTTATCCATTCCCAAACCGATTAAAAATTTCCATCTCCAGCCATGCCCTGTGCATGGGGTGGGCTATTTTCATTAAAGCCATGGCCCGCTGCCTTAAATTTTTTCCAAATAAATATGCCACCCCAAATTCTGTAACTACAAAATGTACATGTGCCCTTGTGGTAACAACGCCGGCACCATTTTTTAGAAAAGGAACAATTTTAGATTCACCGTTTTTTGTGGTGGAGTTTAAAGCGATGATAGGTTTGCCGCCATCAGATAAGGCGGCACCTCTCATAAAATCCATTTGCCCTCCCACGCCGGAGTATTGATAAGTGCCAATAGAATCAGCACATATTTGGCCGGTAACATCTATTTCAATAGCCGAATTAAGTGCGACAGCTTTGGGATTGGCACCGATTATTTTGGTATCGTTTACATAATCAATATCCAGGAAAACCACCTGTGGATTGTCATCAATAAAATCATACAACTTTTTTGTTCCTATGGCAAAGCCGGTTACAATTTTTCCCCGGTGTTTCTTTTTATATTTATTGGTAATAATTCCTTTTTCTACCAGGGAAATAATTCCATCGGAAAACATTTCTGTATGAACTCCGAGGTCTTTATGATTTTGCAGGCAGGATAAAACTGCGTCAGGTATGGCACCAATGCCCATTTGAAGGGCCGATCGGTCTTCAATTAATTCTGCACAATATTTTCCAATGGTAAGAGCGGTTTCATTTATCCTATGCCGGTAAATTACTTCCGGCAATGGCTCATCTATTTCTACTAACCCATTTATTTCACTGATATGAATGATGCCGTCACCATGTGTACGCGGCATTTGTTTATTCACCTGGGCAATTACATATTTGGCGTGTTTTACAGCCGAACGGGCAATATCAACAGAAGTACCGAGAGAACAAAAACCATGTTTATCCGGCGGAGATACATGAATCAATGCAATATCTACCGTCAGAATATTTTGCTCAAACAATTTATTTATTTCGCTGAGGAAAACCGGGATATAATCTCCATGCTCACTATTTACAAGTTTCCTTACATTTTTAGAAACAAAAAATGAATTAATAAAAAAACTTTTCCCAAAATCAGTTTGGTTGAATACTTCATCACCCAGCGTACTGAGACTGACCAATTCTACATTTTTTAAATCATTGCTTCTTTTAAACAGCGCTTTTAAAAGATGTATTGGTGTAGCGGCACTACCATGTACAAAGACCCTATCGCCACTATTAACTGCTTTCACAGCTTCATCCGAAGTTTGATAAATTAATTTCATTGCTTCAAATTATTTTTTCAATGGCCGTTTTTTTATCATGCCACCTTTCGTGTCTTTAATGCTGCTCATAATAACAAATGCATCGGGGTCTATTTTTTCAATCTCAGCATTTAATCTACTTACTTCCAACCGGGTAATCACCGTATAAACAATTTTTATGTCTCCTTCATTATGTCCGGATTTGCCATAACCTTTTTCGCCTTTGAAAGTAGTTACTCCCCGGCCTAAATTGTCAACAATCATTTTGCGTATTTCTGCTGCCTTTACAGAGATAATAGTTACTCCTGTATATTCTTCAATTCCTTCTATTACAAAGTCCACTGTTTTAGAAGCAGATAAATATGTAAGGATAGAGTATAGCGCTGTTTCTACTGATAAAATATAAGCAGCAACTGAAAATATTATTACGTTGATGATTAATATAATATCACCTACTGTTAAGCCTAACCGCCGGGTAAGGCTGATAGCAAGAACTTCGGTGCCGTCAATTACTCCGCCACCCCTTACTGCAAGGCCAATTCCTAATCCCAGAAAGAAGCCGCCAAATATGGCAATTAACAATTTATCCTGCGTTATTTGCGGATAGGGGATGAATGCGACTACCGCTGCCAGGGCTGCTATGGCGATAGCGGTTTTTATGGCAAACCCCTTGCTGATTATTTTATATCCAAGAACAATAAATGGAGCATTAACGATAATTAAAAGAACTGGCAATGAAAAAGCAGTTAACTCTGCGATAAGCAATGAAATACCAACAGCGCCACCATCAACAAATTTATTAGGTAACAGAAACCCCCTTAACCCAAACCCGGCGGACATGACCCCCAATGAAAGCAGGAATGTATCTACCATTAGTCTTTTGATAGTAATTTTAAGTTTTCGCAATTCCTTCGCTGTTTCGTAGTCAGTATAGCTTTTTTGTTCACCCCCTTTTTTATTTTTTTTTCGGAGAACAGACTGAAATATTATTTGTGTCCAGGTTGGGTTCATGTTGTTTTTTATGCGCATTGATTTTTATTCTTTTAGGAAGGATACTTCAACGGCAAATTATAATCTATTTTATTTTTTGTTTTACAATTAAAAGTTTCCTCTAAACAAAATTTCCGGCTAACTGAGGGGTACAAAATATTTTCAAGTGATTGTAACGGAGATTCATAATTTCTACAGGTTTCTTTGCCAGCATTTAATTTTCAAATAATTTAGTCAATTTAGCCAGCACTTCTATTTCATCTTTATTTTTCCCCCGATAAGCAGACGCGATGGCTTTGCCGGTTTGCAAAACGTTATTGATTATAGCCGGACTGAACTTTGATTTGTTTTCAAGATAAAAAGTCTCAAAGGTTTGAAAGCCGTTTTCTGCTTCACCTTCTGCTTCTTCATACTCAAAAGCAAAATCAATCAGGTTGGCCTGGTCAGTTCCGTATTTATCCATAGAGCCTTCTAATGGTTTCCAGTTGCTTTGAATAAGTTGTTGCAGCGATTCCTTTTCGGAAGGCTGTACTTTGCCATCAGTAGCCGCTATATGGTAAAATAATTTACCCAATTCGGGGTATAAATCTTCGTAAAACATAATATGTATTTTTTTTTGTGATTAGATTTGTTTACGTCAAAAGTTAATATGATAATAGTTTTTAACCCAGGCTACCATTTGATTTTCCGTCATGCTGTCCGCTGTTTCAACAGCTTTTATTACCGGTGAATGGGGTGCATTCATCAGTACTGCTTTTTCCAATTCTTTTTTTGTTGAGGCTGGCCCAAACAGTACGAGCTCATCGGAATGTTGTATTTCATTTACTACATCTTTGAGATAATTGCGTATCTCATTGGCACGGCGGTTTTTCTTTCTCTTTTCAAAATTTAGAAATTGATTACCAAAACGGGTAAACCATTTAGTTTCACCAGGTATTCGTTCCCTGCTTTCTATATTTGAATGAATAGCTTTAATTGTATGATTACTCCCCTCAAGAAATACAATCACAGCCTTTTTTGCATCTATCCATATTCCTGCCTGTTTTTTCATTTGCATTTTTTTAAATATTTAAGAGAAAGTATCTATACTGTCATTTTAATCTTTCTTTATTCAAATTTGCTTTTCTATGTAATGTTCATTTTCATATATTTTTGTGAATTAATAAGATACCTGGTGCATTTTGTTTCTTATAATATTGAACAAGTTATAGACATCCTCTTTTCTGCATAATTCAGTGCCGGGGTTCATGGTAGCAGCAGTGCCACAGGCCACACCATATTGTACTGATTCAATTAAGCTTTTTTTATTTGATAAACTCAGTACAATACCTGCTACCATGCTGTCTCCTGCACCCACTGTGCTTTTTCTTTTTACTGCAGGTGGCATTATTTGCAGTGCCAGTTCTTTTGTTACCAGCATGGCCCCGGCTGGTCCCATTGAAACCACTACTACTTCGCAATTCCCGGTTTCAATCACATTTCTTGCTGCGTCATCTACCAATTCAATATTCAGTTCTTCCTTTCCAAGAAGAGTACTTAATTCGCCAAGATTGGGTTTTATTAAATAAACTCCGGCCAGTACTGCCTGTTTTAATGCTTCGCCAGAAGTATCAACAATCAACTTTGCGTTTTTCCTTTTAGCAATCCTTGCTATCCTTGCAAAAATATCGGCAGGCACCCCCTTTGGTAAACTGCCACTGGCAACAATATATTCCACTTCCTTAATTTTCTCAATACTGTTTAGACAAGCCTGCCATTCGATTTCACTTGTTACTGGCCCAGGCATCCCAAAACGATATTGCTGGTTGGATGTGGTTTCCAACACAACTAAATTTTCCCTTGTGGCACCCTTAGTTTCAGTTACTATAGATTCAATCCCCTCCTTAGTGAGTAATTGAGTAAAAGTCTTACCTGTATAGCCGCCGGCTAAATAAACAGCTGTAGCTTCTCCCCCTATTTTTTTAATGGCCCTCGCCACATTAATACCGCCACCGCCCGGTTCATAAGCAGGCAATGCACAGTTCAATTTCTTTTCAGGAATTAATACAGATACCGTAGTGCTTTTGTCAATTGCAGGATTAAATGTTATAGTTATAATGGATGGCATTTTTTTTTACATTAATTATTCGAAATTTATATATTAACTTATTTGACTGATAGTTTATAAACAATCTTTTTTATTTCAGTTTTCCCCACGGGGATTGGTACATAGTTTAATTTGCCAGTTGCAAGTAAGAATAATCAAAACCTTTTGTGCTATAAAAAAGTATTTTCATTTTTGCTTCATGTATTAAAATAGTTTATCAGTTTATTTTGTTTCTTTTAAGCCTTCCTCAATTATCCCGAAGAACTGCTCCAGTTTTGGTAAAATAATAATTCGTGTTCTTCGATTGGCTGCTTTTCCTTCTTTTGTTTCATTATTTGCTACCGGGATATATTCACCTCGTCCGGCTGCAATCATACGGGCAGGGGAAATTTGATAATTAGTCTGCAGCATCCGAACCAGAGCGGTTGATCGTTTTACGCTTAAATCCCAATTATCCAACAATTCACCTCTGTGAAAGGGAACATTATCAGTATGTCCCTCTACCATTACTTCCAGGTCTGATTTATCATTAAGGATTTTGGCAACTTTTGACAACACCTCTCTTGCTCTTTCATTGATTTGATAACTACCACTTCTGAATAAAAACTTGTCAGAAATAGATACAAACACTACACCCTTCTCAACGCTGATTTGGATATCCTCGTCATAAATACCAATAGCACTTTTTAAACTTGTAACCAGGGCAATAGTTATGGAATCCTTACGAGTAATTGCCTGGTGAAGGCTTGTAATAACCAGATCTTTCTCCTGAATCTTTTGTAATGAGTTTTGAAGATTTTCTGCCTCCTGGCGGGATAGCATCGCCATTTCACCAATACTGTTGGCGAGGTTGTAATTTATTTTTTTGCTGTGGTCCAGTTCTTCTTTTATCCTGCTGTTATCGGCTAAAGATGCCTGAAACTCACTTTGCAAAATGGTCTTATCTGATAAGCAGGTTTGCAATTCAGTTAGCAACTTTGTGTTTGCTGCTTTTTCAGACAAATACAGTACATCTAATGATTTATACTTTTTAGTGGCTACACAGGAGGACAGTGTTGCTACTGTTACCAGAATAAATAAAATCGGTTTCATTTGAAAATTATTTTAGTTATGATTATTGTGTTTATCTATTTATGTTACTTACATCAGCTATTTATCAATTACGTTTTACCAATTCTGTTCCTGTTGAAACAACAATTTTTTAATTAAACTAATGGGAAGCATCAGCATTTTCCAGCTTAGTAAATAACTGAGCATTGAAATCAATATCTGAGTACCGGGTGTGTATAGCATTATGTTGTTCATTTCATTTCCTTTATTTTTCCCTTAGCGAAATTTATTTTGCTACACTCATCGTCAATTCTGCTTTTGAAATATTTTCTATTCCTTTTATCAACGCATCCGGAGTAAAGGAAATGGAATCAATACCCTGCTCCACCAGGAATTGCGAGAACTCCGGAAAATCGCTGGGTGCCTGTCCGCATAATCCAATTTTGATACCTGCATTTTTTGCTGCGGTAATGGCTTGTGCTATCATACTGGTTACCGCTTCATCATTTTCATCAAAGAGATGGCTAACTATTTCTGAATCTCTGTCCAGCCCAAGTGTTAACTGGGTTAGGTCGTTAGAGCCAATCGAAAAACCATCAAATAGTTTTGCAAACTTATCCGCCAGTATCACATTGCTCGGTATCTCAATCATTACATATACTTCCAGCTTGTTTTCACCACGTTTCAACCCAAATGTTTCCATTGTTTTTAATACTTGTTTTGCTTCCTTAATGGTTCGGCAAAAAGGAATCATCACTTTTACATTGGTGAGACCCATTTCATCTCTTAATCTTAATATTGCTTTACATTCCAGGCCAAATCCTGGTAAATATCGGTGATCGTAATACCGGGATGCACCCCGGAAACCAATCATAGGATTTTCTTCTTTCGGTTCATAATACTGCCCGCCAATTAAAGAAGCATATTCATTCGTTTTAAAATCACTCATCCGAAGAATTACTTCTTTGGGATAAAACGCTGCTGCCACTTTTGCAATAGATTCAGTCAATTGATGGACAAAATATTCGCTTTTACTTTTGTAACCCGTTGTCATTTGTGCAATGGTATTTTTTACCGGACCTTCCGGCAATTGCTCAAACTGTACCAGGGCCATCGGATGAACAAGGATGCTGTTGTTGATAATAAATTCCATTCTTAATAAGCCCACACCTTTCGCCGGATAGTGAGAGAGTTCAAAAGCCCTGTCCGGGTCGGCTAGTATAAACAATGGCGTAGTATCTGTTTTCGGAACTTTTGATAAATCATCAGTCAGCACTTCAAAAGGAACATTTCCTTCCAGCACATTTCCTTCATCGCCTTCCATATTTGCTACAGTAATTATTTGCCCGTCGTTAATTACCTGTGTGGCATTGCCCGTACCAACAATAGCAGCAATGCCTAACTCACGGGCTACAATAGAGGCATGACTGGTGCGGCCACCTTTGTTGGTTACAATGCTTACCGCTTTTCGCAAAAGTGAGTTCCAGTCCGGGTTAGTGATGTCTGCAATCAGTATATCTCCTTGTTGTAATTTGTGTGCTTCACTGAGGGAATGAATGATACAGGCACGACCACTGATAATTTTTTTGCCTACCGCTTTTCCTTTACAAATTATCTTTCCTTTTTCTTTCAGTTTGTATGTATAAACTTTACCATGTTCTTTTTGCGAATGAACAGTTTCGGGTCTTGCCTGCAAAATGTATATTTTATTGCTGATACCATCTTTGCCCCACTCAATATCCATTGCAAGTTTGTAATGTTTTTCAATTTCATAACTCCATTTAGCTAATTGCAAAACCTCAGTGTCGGATAAAATCCACGCAGTACGTTTATGTAAAGGGGTATCAATATTTTTAACCGGTTTGCCGGTTTCACCAGTTTCATCATACACCATGGTTTGTTCTTTCTCACCTTTTTTTCGGCTGATGATAGCATTCTTTCCCTTTGCCAGGGTAGGTTTGAACACCCAATATTCATCAGGAGTTACGGCGCCCTGCACTACATTTTCTCCCAGGCCCCAGGCGCCTGTTATATAAATGGCATTTTCAAATCCACTTTCCGGGTCAATGGTAAAGATTACACCGGCACAACCTTCATCTGAACGTACCATGTACTGCACACCTACGGATAAACCCACCTGCATGTGATCAAAACCATTGTCAATCCGGTATTTGATTGCCCGGTCATTAAATAAGGACACATAACATTTATGCACTGCATTCAATAAATGTTCTTCACCATAAATATTAAGAAATGAATCATGCTGCCCGGCAAAGCTGGCAGTCGGTAAATCTTCTGCGGTAGCACTGCTGCGTACTGCAACTGATAAACTATTTGGATATCCCGATAACAGGCGGTAAGATCTTATAATTTCATTTTTCACCTCCTCCGGAATTACTGCATTTGATACCAGTGTTCTGCATTGTAAAGCAACTTGTGGAAGATTGGAGAGTGATTGGCTGTCAATTGTATTCAATAATTGTTTAAGGGTTTCCGTCAATTTATTTTGTGATAGAAATTGGCGGTAGCTTTCAACTGTTACAGCAAAGCCATCCGGTACTTCAATGCCTAATGGGTGAAGTTTATTAAACATTTCACCCAACGATGCATTCTTGCCACCTACTTCTGGAAGGTGAGTAAGGTTAATTTTATTAAAGGGAATGATGTATGTGTTCATTATTATTTCTTTTGGTTTGTGCAAATATTTTTTCTTATTCTTCATCGGGTACAATCAATAATGGTTTTTTGGTTATATAGGCCATATTTTGCGTTAAGCTTTTTATGAAAAAGTTTTCAACAAATGATTTTTGACGGCGTACCATAGACATCATATCATAAGGAAATTTTTTATCCAGGGTTTCCATTGTTTCAGTCACCGAAGATGTTTCCAGCAGGTGAAAGTTCATTTTGGATTCATTAAAATATCTTTGAAGTGTGTACGCATACCTATCAAAATCATCTTTTTCAGTTTCTTTCTCTGCGTCTGTTTCATGAACACTTAGAAAATGAAGAACGGTTATCTCTGCATTGTACAGTGTGGCCATAGCATCTACCAGTGTTAAAGCCTTTTTGTCTGATTTTTGATAATTAGTAGCAAAAACAATTTGCCCGGGTTCTTCCAATTTATATTTCGCTGGTACAAGCAGCACCGGCAGGATTGAACTCTTTAAAACCCGTGCTGCCACAGAGCCTATAATAGTTTTTTTCAACCCGCTGGCTCCTTGCGTACCCATTACAATCAGGTCAATGTGGTTGAGTTCAGCAAAACCAAGTATATTATCTACCAGGGGTGAGCCTCCAACAATGGTTGAAACAGGCACATCAGTAGAGTCGCCTATCACCTTTTTTCTAAGCCGTTGCAATCTCTTTACAATATTTGCTTCGCTTTGCTTGTTATACTGTTTCCTTGTTTTTTCAGTACCTACAAAAGTGCTTTCCACCGCTATATAAGTATGATAGAGGATAATTGTTCCCTTTGATTTTGTTGCTATATCTAATGCAAAACGAAATGCTTTTTCGGCAGTAGGTGAAAAGTCAGTTGGCACTAATAATCGTTTCATAAATTTTCTTTTATTATTGTATTCTTTCATTCTTCACTACACCAGCCCTCAAATTTTTATTTAGTTATATCCAACACATAGTTTCAGGTTTTAAATAGAATAAATATTACTTGTTGTGTGCTATAAATAAAGGGGTATCCAATTCTTTCATTAAAGTATCAGCCATACTGGTTTTAAACCAGCGGCTCAGTTCACTTCGCCGGTAGGCTCCTATAACCACCAGTTCGTTTTCTTTATGATTACGAAGGTGACCAACTATCTGTTCCCCGGCATTGCCTTTGGCTACCTTATAAGTGGCTTTGGGAAAATGTCGTTTCATAAATTCCCTCATCAGTTTATTATCAGGCACTCTTAGATTTGCCAGGTAGTGGTCTTTTACAATGAATACCTCAACGGGCAGACCCTGCAAATTGCCAAACAAATAGCTAAACATTTTTATAGCATAAAGGGATGATGGCCTGCCATCGTACAGCAACACTATTTTATCAACAGCTTTAAAAGCCTTGGGCACTACCAGTATGGGGCACTGCACATCACCCAATAAATCTTTCATAAAACGGGTAGGCGGTTCCTCCTTATACTTTGTAAAGGTTTCATACTCGTTTATGATAATCAAGTCGGCAAACATGCTTTCATGCTTCAGTTCCAGCAGGGCAATGCTCTTATCTCTGTGTATGGAATATTGAATCCCCGCCTTACCGCAGGTTTTTTGAAATTGTAGTACAGCCTGGTCTCTTTTTATTTTGTCTTTCGCATCTAATTTTTCTATGGCTGCATCATAGTCTTTATATTCCTTAACCACTTTACCTACGCTAAAAGTGCGGTAAATAAATTCATCCAGGAAAACACCTACCAGGTAGGCATTGGCAGTTTGTGTTAACTGTATGGCATAGTCCAATGTGCTTTTGCTCATTTTGTATCCATCAAAAACGGCTATGATTTTTTTCATTATTTAACTTTAAGGATGAGTGATAAAAACAGGCATATCCAATGTTTTTAAAATATTATTTGCTTTACTTTTTTTAAAGAACTGCGAAATTTTACTTCTGCCATATGCTCCGAATGTTACCATGCAATTTTTTTGTTTGGACAGATAGGAAAATATGGCTTCAGAAGGCCTGCCCATCAGTATCCTGAACTCTACATTTGAATAATAATGATGCAGGTATTCTTTAATATTTCTTTTATGGCTTGCAGATTCATCTTCATTTTCTGATACATAAAGCAGCGTAACTTTTTTATCCCGAAAATGAGGAAACAAATACGTGAACTGGCGGATGGCATACATGGAAGAAAAACTTCCGTTACTGGTAAAGAATACCTCATTTATCTCCTGCATATTTTTGGGCGTCACCAGCACAGCGCATTGTGCGTGTATTAAAACTTCTTCTGCATATTTTGTAGGTTCTTCTTCATTACCCAAGGCAAATGATACATTGTCTGACAAAAAGAGTAAATCTGCAAAGCGACTGGCCTCAATAGTTTCCTCTTTAGGTATCCCCTTTGCCCTTTGTAAATTACAGTCTATCCCCATTTCTGTAAAAGCCTGGATAAATTGCTCATCATTTTTTTCTATAAGCGATTTCTTTGTTTCCAATTCCAGCTTGTAAGGATTGTCAAATCCCTCCAATGCAATGTATTTGACCATTGGTACATTTAACTCAGTCATGTTTTCTAAACTGAGGAGTGAAATACCGGAATTAACCAGCCTTGCGAAATAAGCCGGAAACTCAAGGTGCTTCCTGTTGAAATTGGTTGGATTTGTTGCAAGTAATAATTTCATTGTATTAGTAATTAAATTTTAATAAATGGATTTTAGTATATAGAACTTTATTCATGCGTTGTCCCCAAAAACTTCCTGGTAATGATTTAATGGCCTTGTGTTATAGATATAATCAGGGGCTTCAGCAATATTTGTATATATAAAAGGAGCTACATGCATGCTGGCAGAAAAAAATAGTTTAGTCACTTCAACAATCTAATTCAACAGGTCTTTTTTTTCTTCAAAATGATTGGCCGTAAATAATTCTGCAGGCTCCTTTGTGTCCATCACAATTAAATCCACCTTCTTGCTTATTGCAAAATCACTCAGAACAGGTGATTCAGCCGCTGGTTAACTTAGTTTCCAGTTTAATATCCGGGTACTTTTGGATAAATGATTGCTGCAACGCTTTAAATCATTCAATCTGTTACTTATAATTACCTCCTGCAATCTTTTCTTAAAAAGAGAAGGGCTACACATTCTATCTGTATTGGGTCAAATAAATAGTTGCCCGCCTTTTCGTAGCGTTGCCAGAGGAATCGGTTAAAACGAGTATTATATTTTTATATGATAGTTTTACTCTTGCTTTCGATAGCAAATCAAAGGTGCCTGTAATTAGATCATTAAACGATGATAAGTATCACCCCGATGGATGATTTGGATTAGGTTTAAATCTAAATGAATTTTAAATCAGTTTTGGTTCCTGCAGCATTCTCCAAAACCCTAAATATTCGACCAGGCTAACCCACTGATTATAATGCATTTTTTTTGTGGAAAACCTAAAATAGATAGGTCTTATTTGTGTTTTGACTTTGCAGATTACCTGCCCCTCATCCGGGTAAGGTTTTATGTGGTCAAGGAAGGATTGGATTTAACCCTGCAATAAAAACTGAATAATAAGGATGTTATTAAAAGAAGAAAGCTCCGAAAATTCGGAGCTTCAACCTGGTGCCCGGGACTGGATTCGAACCAGCACATCCTTGCGAACGCTGCCACCTGAAGACAGTGCGTCTACCAATTTCGCCACCCGGGCTTATTTATTAAATCTCAATCCCAAAAACTGTTTCTTAGGGGCAGCAAATATAAGAAATGATCGTTTATCATCCTAAACAGAAACATTAAAATCCCTCAACGCATCATTCAAACTTGTTTTCAGATCGGTGCTGGGTTTTCGTTGACCAATGATCAATGCACAACCCACACCATATTCACCTGCAGGAAATTTTTTTGTATAAGAGCCGGGTATCACCACGCTTCTTGCCGGCACACGGCCCTTCATTTCCACCGGTTCACTGCCCGCTTACATCAATGATCTTGGTTGATTGGGTTAACACCACATTTGCTCCCAGTACCGCTTCTTTTTCCACCATCACTCCTTCCACCACTATACAACGGCTGCCAATAAAACAACCATCTTCAATAATAACAGGGGATGCCTGCAATGGTTCCAATACACCTCCAATACCAACGCCGCCGCTTAAATGAACTCCTTTGCCGATCTGTGCACAACTGCCTACTGTAGCCCAGGTATCTACCATCGTTCCTTCATCTACATAAGCACCGATATTTACATAAGAAGGCATCAGCACCACATTTTTGGCCAGGTAAGCGCCATACCTTGCTACAGCATGCGGAACGGCACGAACGCCTAGCTCCTTATAATTTTTTTTCAGTATCATTTTATCATAAAACTCAAACGGCTCTAATATTCCAGGTTTGCATTTGCTGAATACCAAAATACATCAGTATGGCTTGTTTTACCCATTCATTTACTTCCCATCCCTTTTCAGAAGGCGATGCTACTCTCAGTCTGCCTTTGTCTAATTCTTCTATAACGACTCTGTACCGCATCCGTATATTTATTGTCCTTCAAAAGTTCCCTGTTGCTCCAGGCTTCCATGATTAATTCTTTCATACTTGAAATTTGCTGCGAAAATAAGGTAATCCCATTTTCTTGGAACAGGGTTTAAATATTTACCGGAGCCTGATCATACTATTGCATGAATGGTAATTATTAAAAATATTTTGCCGGGTTAAAATCAGGTGCCTGCTGATCCTTGTGAATTGAATGGGTGTTGAACATTAATTTATTTCTAGGAGAAAGAAATTTATCAGCACATTTGCACTTTGGTTAACCGGCAAATTGGTTTGTATGAATATTGGTTTTGATGCAAAAAGGGCTTATCCATAACAATACAGGACTGGGACATTACAGCCGGACACTCATCAGGCTTCTTGCAGATTACTATCCGGAGCATCAATATTATTTATTCAATCCCAAAAAGATCTGCAAGGTATAAGCTGGCAGGGAATAACCTGCATGAAATAACTCCTTCTGGTTTTCCGGATTCATTACTCACGGCTGCCTGGCGAAGCAGCTGGATAAAAAAAGATCTGGAGCGTAATCACGATCGATATATACCATGGCCTGAGTCATGAAGTGCCGATGGGTATAAAAAAAACCGGTATTAAATCAGTTGTCACTATTCATGACCTGATACCCGAACGATTACCCTGAGCAATACAATCCTATTGATGTAAAGATATACAGGAAAAAATTTTGTATACGCCTGCGAGCAGGCAGATAAAATCATTGCCATCAGTGACCAGACCCGCCGGGATATTATTGAGTTTTACGAGATACCCGGCGAAAAAATTGAAATATGCTACCAGAGCTGTTCGCCGATATTCAGTGTAGATGGCTGATGAACAGGAAAAGAAAAGAATTTCGAAGAAATATGACTTGCCACCAGAATTTTTTCTTTCAGTAGGTTCTATTGTAGAACGTAAAAACTTACTGAATGTGTGTAAAGCTTTTTTTCTGTCTGCGGCATGATCTGGACATCCCGCTGGTAGTAATAGGGGATGGTGGTAAATATAAGCAACAAGTAAAGGATTTCATTTTGCAACATGACCTGGAAAATAAGATCATTTTTTTATCAGAGAGAAAAGAAGCAAAAACGGATCCCGGGTTTTTATCAACACCGCTGACCTGGCAGTCATTTACCAGCTGGCCATTGCTATGATTTATCCTTCTTTTTATGAAGGATTCGGTGCACCGGTGCTGGAAGCCTTATGGAGCCGGCTTCCTGTTATTACTTCCAATGTTTCCTGCCTGCCCGAAGTTGCCGGGCCCGGATCCTGTTATGTAGATCCAAACAGTGCAACGGAGATCGCAGATGCTATGAGAAGGATTTATTCAGATAAGGAACTGGTAGCTTCAATGAAAGAAAAAGGTATTGAGCATACAAAAAATTTACTCCTGAAAACTATGCCGCTTCTGTGATGAACGTTTATAAAAGTTTGAAAGGCTGATTTTTATTTTAAGCAATTCCATAACCGGATAGTTTTTTATTTAGACATATGAATTAATCAAAATGGATTTTGAAAAAGATATTTTGCATTGCCTCGAAGTATTAAAAGTTGGAGGAATTATACTTTACCCAACAGATACCAGTCTGGGGTATAGGGTGCGATGCTACTAATACAGTTGCTGTTGAAAAAATCTTCCGGCTAAAAAAAAGACCGGATGAAAAAGCAATGATCGTTCTTGTTGCGGATGAAAGAGATATTATAAAATATGTCGCCAATCCTGATCTGCGTGTTTTTGAATACCTGGAAAAACAATCAAAACCGGTAACAGTGGTGTACGATGGAGCCATAGAATTAGCAGATAACCTGGTGGGTAAGGATGGTACCATTGCCATACGCATTTGTAAAGAAACATTTTGCAAACACCTGATTAAAAGGTTTCGCAAACCAATTGTATCTACATCGGCAAACAGTATCGGGGCAGCCGGCGCCCGGGCTATTTAAGTATATAGATGCGGCCATAAGAAAAGCAGTGGATTATGTGGTTGAATACAGGCAGGATGAAGAAATAATAGCGGCGCCTTCCTCAGTAATTAAATGGAATAAAGATGCAACTGTAACCATCTTACGTCCGTAAACTATAATAAAAATTATATCACTTGAGGTCCTGGGTGAAACATTTGGCCTACAACCCTTCCTCTTATCTTTGTAACCTTCATGGAAATTAATTGCACCAGGAATGAATTGATCATCTTAACGAAAATCGCCAGGGCTGCAGAAGAACTGGAGGTAGAAACTTATTTGATTGGTGGTTTTGTAAGGGATAAAATACTGGGGCGGCCAACAAAAGATGCTGATATTGTTTGTACGGGAGATGGAATTGAACTGGCAACAACAGTAGCCGGATATTTTAAACCTGCGCCGCAGGTAAACTATTTTAAAAACTTTGGTACGGCTCATATAAAAATCAGGGAAGAAGGAATAAATGGAATTTCGGAGAAGGCCCTCCCGGGCATGGTGATGACGATGAGCAAACTATTTTGATATAGAGTTTGTAGGCGCACGTAAAGAAAGTTATCAATTCGATTCCCGGAAGCCCGATGTGGAACCGGGTACGGTGGAAGATGATCAGAGGCGCAGAGATTTTACAATGAATGCACTTGCCATAAGTTTGAATAAAAATGACTTTGGAAAATTAATTGATCCGTTTGATGGTATAAAGGATATTAATGATAAGATCATTAAAACGCCACTTGCCCCGGCACAAACATTCAGCGATGATCCTTTGCGGATGATGAGGGCCATCCGGTTTGCTACCCAATTACAATTTGAAATAGAAGAAAAAACCTTCCAGGCCATACAAGAAAATGCCGGAAGGATAAAGATCATTTCGCAGGAAAGGATAACGGATGAGCTGAACAAAATAATTGCTTCAGCAAAACCTTCTATTGGTTTCGATCTTTTATACCAGGCAGGTCTGTTACATATTATATTTCCCCAAATGGTTGAGCTGGCTGGTGCTGAATATAAGGATGGTCATGGGCATAAGGATAATTTTTATCATACTCTTCAGGTATTAGATAATATAGCGGTTCATACGAATAACCTCTGGTTGAGATGGGCAGCGATACTGCATGATATAGCCAAACCTGTTACCAAGCGATTTGAAGAACGGGCATGGATGGACATTTCATGGACACGAGATGATTGGAGGAAAGATGGTGCCTAAAATATTTGCCATGCTCAAACTACCTTTACATGAAAACATGCGGTTTGTACGAAAGATGGTGGAATTGCATTTGCGCCCCATTAGTTTAACTAAAGAGAATATAACAGATTCTGCCATTCGCCGCCTGTTATTTGATGCCGGTGACGACTTTGATTCCCTCATGTTGCTATGCGATGCAGATATTACATCAAAGAACAAACAAAAGGTGAAACGCTATCTGGAAAATTTTCATTGGGTACGGCAGCGATGCAGGGAGGTAGAAGAAAAAGATCACCTTCGGAACTGGCAGCCACCCATAAGTGGCGAAGAAATTATGGATATGTTTGGACTGCCACCATCAAGGGAGGTAGGTATTTTAAAAAATGCATTAAAAGATGCTATACTTGATGGGGTAATATCCAAATAAATATGATGATGCTTTTACATACCTTACTGAAAAAGCAGAGGAAATGAATTTGAAAATAAAGAAATCGTAAATTCGCATTATGGCTATTTTAAAATTCAGAATTTATTTTGAAGAAGATGAAAGTGTTTACCGCGACGTGGTTATCCGCCACACTCAGACTTTTCATGATCTGCATGAAACTATTTTGAAGGCTTACGAATTTGACAATAAACACAAAGCCACTTTTTTTCGCAGCAATGATCACTGGCAGCGGGGCCGGGAGATAAGTCTTGAAAAGTATGATAAGGAGTACATAGCGGCCCCTTTAATAATGAAGGAAACCACGATTGGTTCCGAAATAAAAGATCCCAACCAGAAATTTATTTATTGGTATGATTTTAATAAAAACTGGACTTTCCTTGTGGAACTGATCAATGTGTCAAAAGAGGAAAATCCCAGGATCAGTTATCCGTCTTCGGTAAGGTCTGAAGGTATTGCTCCCAGCCAGTATGGAACCAAAGGGCTATTGGGAGAAAAGTTTGCAGATGTGGAGGAGAAGTATGACCTGGCAAATGCAAAGGACGGATTTGCTGAAAAGGATGAGGACGGCGAAGATCTTGAAACTGCTGCTGATGATAGTATATCAGAAGAGGAAGAACAAATTTAATTTGCCGATATTTTTGCTCTTGCTATATAAATGCTATCCTTGAATAAAGAAGAAAGATAAAAAATATTTTGCCTGGTCTGCGGATCAGGTTTTTTTTTAATTAATACATGCCCCGGGGAAAAAAAAATAAAACAGTAATTATCATTTGCGGACCAACAGCAGTCGGTAAAACTGCTGTGGCTATAAACCTTGCAAAGCAATTCAATACAGAAATTATTTCAGCTGATAGCCGGCAATGTTTTAGAGAAATGAATATTGGGGTGGCCAGGCCTTCTGCCCGGGAATTACAGGAAATACCGCATCATTTTATTGCTACGCATAGTATACAGGATGAAGTAACGGCTTCTTCATTTGAGCATTATGCTTTGAAAAAAGCAGAAGAGTTGTTTAATCAACATGATAAGGTGGTCATATCGGGGGGCACCGGTTTGTACATAAAGGCTTTCTGTGAAGGGTTGGATTATATCCCTGAAATACCGGAAGCTATACGAAATGATATTACCGGCAATTATGAAAAAGAAGGATTGGCCTGGCTTCAAAATGAAATAAAGAAAAAGGATCTGCTGTATTATTCATCCGGGGAAGTGCAAAATCCTTATCGCCTGATGCGGGCTTTGGAAGTTGTTCAGGCAACGGGTAAATCAATTTATGAATTTCAGAAGGGGGAAAAGATAATAAGAGATTTTAATATCGTTAAGATCGGACTTGAACTGCCGAAAGCTGAATTGCATGATCGTATAAATGTGAGAGTTGACCAAATGCTGCAAGCCGGTTTAGTGGATGAAGTAAAAAGTCTTTTACCTTATAAACAATTGAATGCTTTACAAACCGTTGGTTACGCTGAACTGTTTGAATATTTTGAAAATACAAAATCACTGTCCGCGGCCGTGGAAGAAATAAAGATTCATACCCGGCAATATGCTAAACGACAAATGACCTGGTTTAAAAAAGATAAAGAAGTCAGGTGGTATACTGCATCTGATATCAGTGGCATTCTTTCCTGTATCGCGGAATGATTTCCTGGAATTGGGGTGAAATTTTGATTGATTTAAAATAACACCCGTTAGCCTGCGAATAGTTATCTTTACTCTTCACATTATTGCCAGACTACTGCAACATTTTATTATCCTGATCGTGGATTAACGGCAGGAATAATTCTTTTCTGCCATTCTTTTTTGTCAATTTTTCATAGTAAACACGCAACATGAAATTATTTTTAGTTTTTTTAGTTTTTAATTTTTTCTTTTTAAATGCTTTTAGTCAGATAGACAGGGATGCACCACCCGAATCTGAAGTTCCCGGATTAAAAATAAATTCCAGCCGATTATACGGAAAATTGATTGATAAAAAAACGGGCAAACCTATTGAGGCTGCTTCCATACAACTTTTTGTTGCCGATAAAGACAGCATTGTTAGTGGAATGTTAAGTAAACCCAACGGAGATTTTAGTTTTTCCGAACTTTCTTCTGGAACAAACTATAAAGTCATTATTTCTGCTCTTGGTTATGCTCCGCATGAACAAATAGTGGAAGCAAATGACAACGAAAACAGGGGCTCTGAAGTCGATAAGGACCTGGGAAATATTTCATTGGTAGTTGATGTGCAGGAACTGGGAGAAGTAACGATCATATCTAACAGACCGGTTTTGGAATTGGGGATTGACCGTAAAGTATACAATGTAGCCCGAAGCCTGACATCAACAGGGGGTACGGCCATTGATGTTATGAAAAATATTCCAACTCTCACTGTTGACATTGATGGTAATGTAGAATTACGAAACGCATCGCCACAGATATTTGTAGATGGACGGCCAACGATACTTACTCTTGACCAGATACCTGCGGATAATATTGAAAAAGTAGAATTGATCACCAATCCTTCTGCTAAATATGATGCGGCGAGTTCAGGGGGAATCATCAATATTGTATTGAAAAAAAATAAGCGGTTTGGATTAAATGGAATTGTAACGGCGTCCATTGGCACACCCCGCATTGCAAATGGAAATATTAATCTCAATCTGCGGCAAGGAAAATTTAATATTTATACAATAGCCGGATATAATCAATCCGGGGGTAAAGCCAGAAGTGAAACCGAACGACAAAATAAATCAAGCGGGATCGTTACTGATTATTTTAATCAGCATACCGAAAATAACCGGTTAAGAAAATTTAGTTCGCTACGCTTTGGTGTGGATTATTTTGCTGATAACAGGAACACTATTTCCATAACGCAAGATTTTGGAAAAGGACGTTTTTCCAATGACGAAAGCCAGGACCAACAATACCTGAACAAAGACAGGGTAATGGAGTATTTCGGAAACCGCGTAGCCAATGGCCGGGCCATATTCAACCGCAATAGCACCCGGATGAATTACAAACACAATTTTCCGGAAACCGGCAGGGAACTAACTGCTGACATTACTTATAATCATGGAGAAAATTCTGAAAACTCCGGCATACTGAATACCTTTTCATTTCCGGGAGGATCAGAATATAAACCCGCTACCCGTGTAAGAAATGAAGGCAGCCGGAGTAACAGCCAATGGACTTTCCAATCCGATTATGCTCATCCGTTTGGGGAAAAGAGTAAACTTGAGGCGGGCATCAGGAGCTATCAGAATGAGGAAAAAAGTTATTTTAATGCCTTTGAAGTTGATAATTCGCAGGAAACCAAATTACCCCTGAGCAATAATTATAAATACACGGAAAGGATCAATGCATTATATGTTACATATTCGGTTAAAAGAGAAACGTTTTCATTTCAGACGGGACTGCGGGCAGAAAAATCAACATTCTCGGGCGCCCTTATTGATAGTGCATATAAATTTGGATATAAATATCCTGAAGGAATAAAAAAGATATGGGATGCTTTATTTCCCAGTGTGTTTTTTACAAAAAAGATCGGTGAAGAAGACCAGGTGCAACTGAATTATTCAAGGAGAATCAGGCGGGCCAGATTCTGGCAGATCAATCCATTTATTGATATCAATGATCCGGTTAATCTTCGCCAGGGCAATCCGCAGCTACGGCCCGAGTTTATTAATTCTTTTGAATTCAATTACAGCAAAGGCTATAAGAATGGAAATTTTTTGAATTCAATTTATTTCAGGAACAATCCGGATGATATTACTCAGTACAGTGATACCATTTCAACAGCGCAGTACCAGCAGTTGCAAAATGCCGGAGTGGATCCGAATGCCATTTTAAATACCTATATAAATGCAGGCACCACCAACCGGTATGGTGCTGAATTCGTATTGCAGCATAAAATAAATAAGAACTTTAATATTACTCCGTCACTCGATCTGCAATACAGAACGGTGAAGGCAAAAGTTAATGATCTTGATCTGAGCAATAAAGGATTTAGCTGGGAAGCCCAACTGACATCCGATTACAAGATCCTGACAAAAAATAAATCTGTATTTAATAACCTTAGTTTCCAGCTAATGGGCGAATATGAATCGGCGGAGGTAATACCACAGGGTAAAAGGAAGCCTCAGTTCGAGGTGGACTTTGCCATGCGAAAAGACTTTTTAAAAGATAAAAAGGCAACCATTACTTTCGGCATCAACGATCTTTTTAATTCACAACGTTGGGGAACCATTTATGATACAGAATCTTTTTACCAGGATTCGTACAGAAGGTGGAATGTCAGAAATTTCAGAATCACGTTCAGCTATAAATTTGGTAAAGCAGATTTTTCCCTGCTCAACAGGAATAACCGGAGTAGTAGAGAAGATGATTAAAAAATAAATCTTATTTATGATAAAAGGGCATGAGATCATGCCCTTTTATCATAAATTATTTTGAGTGCTGATGCTATATTTTAAAACCAACCGTCAGCATTACATTGGATCCAGTTGATTTTGTGTTGGCGAAAGTATTTGCCTTGTCTGACAGGCGATACGGGAAATTAACCTCTTTGTTTAATCCATGTACATAAGTAAGGTCGATAAACATGCCCGCATGGCGATAGCCGAGGCCCCCGCTAAGAAACATTCTGCTGGCTTTTAATTGCTTGTCCTCATAGGGAGAACCATACCAGGCAAATCCCAGCCTTGTCATTATCGTGGTAAATTTTAATTCACCACCCACGCGGAAATTAAATGAGCCTTTATAATAATCTTTAATCGCTGCAGTCACATTTTTGTAATAAGTCTGCTCGTTATCGGTTCTGTATGATGATGCTTGCCAGAACCGGTTGGAGCCGTTCGTTACGTATTCAATGTCAGCAGTCAAAAATCCTTTTTGTTTCCGCACATCTTCCACTTCACGCAAAACGTAAGAACCGCTTACCATAAATCGCCAGGGACTGTTCAGTTCATAGCGATATTCAGGATCGATGCCGCTTTCCCCGGGAAGGTCAGAGGATTCAATTGTAATAGCACCGGGTGTGGTGCGGTATTTTTCCAGGTCGGTTACCATTTTACCATGGTAGGAATCTTTTAAGCTATAAAAGGTTGGAGAGTGCAAGGCAAATCCCAACCGGATAAAGTCCGCTGGTTTGGCAATAACGCCAAGCTTTACATTACCACCCACACCTTTTGTTGTAAAGGTTTCTGATAATTCGGAAAAATTAAAATTGTTATCTGTATTACCACTGGCATCTGTTTCTTTTAAGGTGCTTTGCTTTTTATAATCAACAATAGAAAAACCAAGCGAACCACCCACATAAAGTTTATCATCCATATTGGCCGCATAACCAAGAGCCAGTTCTGTAATACCACCACTTGTTTCGATGCGGTGCGATTGGTTCACAAGAAAATCTCCCCCTTCTTTCAATTTCCCCCACATCGCCAGGCTTATAACATCGGGAGATGTATTACCAGAAAGCGTTGTAGTATCAATGAGAAAATTATAACCCGCCAGCCGGCTTCCGAAGGATACATTTCTTGCGCCGGGTACATCACCTATATCAATACCACTACCCGCTACCTCTGCTGCATATTGTTCGGCGTGTGAGCTAAAATCATTTTCTCCGGTATAAAAAATGTTATTACTAAAATTGGCAGTGCGGGTAAAGGCAAAACTAAGGGCATGACTTTTCCATTTTCTTTCTCCCTTCCATCCCCCTACAATTCCGCTTGTGCCCAGGTTAAAATAGGAATCTTTTTCTTTAGCACCGGTACCCCGGAAATTGCTTTTATTTCTTAAAAAAGAAAAACCAGGAGAGATCACAATCTCACTGGTATTATAGAACCCCAGTCCGGCCGGATTAATAAAAGTGGCAGATATATCGCCACCCAAAGATCCCATGGCTCCTCCTATCGCATTAATCCTGGCTGTACCGTTTGTTGGCAATACAGAATATTTTAATACATCCTCCGGAACCTGGGCAAATATGGAAACAGTAAAAAGGGAAAAAGCTCCGAGTAATAATTTTTTTTTCATATTCAACTTTTTTCAATTATTGGGTAGAAACAAAAAGGGAGGAAACACTCAAGTGTAATACTCAAATACAGTTTCCTCCCTTGAATAATTTATTCAGGCAGTTTTATCTTACCGGCCTGCTTGACCCGCCTCCGCTACTTCCGCTACTGCTGCCACTACTGCTCCTTGATGAAGATGGTGAACTATTGCTGTTGCTGTTAGAAGAAGGAGTATAGGTTCGGGAAGGTGTTGAATTGGAATTGTTACTATTATTAGAATTAGTAAACACTTTCCTTACTGACTCTCCTAATGAATTTTTGTTGCCGGTCCTGTTGTTTGTGCTATTATTATTGTTATATCCGTTATTAACGCTCCTGCTTCCTAAAGAAGGACGGTTAGTGTTGTTTCCGGAACTATAGCTGGCTGGATTAAATACAACTGGCTTGCTGGGAGAAACAAATAATCTTGGATTCTTAACGATTACAGACCCGGGGTAATAGGGTATGCCTCTGTAATAAGGATTGTAATAACTATTCCAGGTACAATAACTATTCCATGGACTATACCAGTTATTATAATAGCCGTAAGCATTATAGGCATAGGTATTATTAAAATAATAATCATCCAATGCTGACCAGCGATACCGGTCTTGCAATCTCATTCTGAGAAAACGATCTTCATAATAATCATCGGAACCACGGTAATACCGGTCATCCTGCTTCTCTATACGAACATATTCCTCAGCATCCGGGCGGGACAGGAGAAAAATAGACGTCATCAGGCGTCTGTCCGGTTTTGTAAGCCGTGGTGCAACTACTAAAAGCAATTGCTACTAAAGCCAAAAGAAGAATAGAAAGTTTCATGGCAAAACGGTTTTAACGGTTTAATGTTGAAGTTACTACTTTTGTGCGAATTTTATTTTCAAAGGATTGCCCCCTAAAGTTCTTCCTTTAAATAGATATTATTGCCATTATGCCTGTTAATTAAACGTAAAGATTAGTAATGAAAAAAGAAGTAAAATTTGTTATAAAAATTAAAAGAAAAAGTAAACAAATTTAAAACAATGATGGTATGATCCATAACCGAAAAAAGAGAGAAAAAAAATATGAGTAAAGAAATTACGTCCAGAGAACAGGATTATTCGCAATGGTATAATGACCTAATAATAAAAGGAAGTCTGGCCGATTATTCGGCTGTGCGGGGATGCATGGTCATTAAACCTTATGGATTTGCTTTATGGGAAAATATGCGGGATGCGTTGGATAAAATGTTTAAAGATACCGGGCATGTGAATGCCTATTTTCCATTATTTATTCCCAAAAGTTTTTTGAGTAAAGAAGCAGCGCATGTAGAAGGCTTTGCCAAAGAGTGTGCGGTGGTAACACATTACCGATTAAAGAATGATCCGGCGGGTGGCGGATTGATAGTAGATCCGGAAGCTAAACTGGAAGAAGAACTAATCGTTCGTCCAACCAGCGAAACCATTATCTGGAATACTTATAAAGATTGGATAAAATCATACCGTGACCTTCCTTTACTGATCAATCAATGGGCCAATGTTGTTCGGTGGGAAATGAGAACCAGGTTATTTTTGCGCACTGCAGAATTTTTGTGGCAGGAGGGACATACAGCCCATGCAACTAAGGAAGAAGCGATCGAAGAAACAGAAAAGATGCTGGAAGTCTATGCCACGTTTGCCGAAGAATTTATGGCATTACCCGTGGTGCGTGGCGTAAAAACAGAGAGTGAACGATTTGCCGGTGCGGAAGATACTTATTGCATTGAGGCGCTTGATGCAGGATGGCAAGGCGTTGCAGGCAGGTACTTCACATTTCCTCGGACAGAATTTTGCCAAAGCATTTGATGTTAAATTTTCGAATAAAGAAAACCAGTTGGAATATGTATGGGCCACCAGTTGGGGCGTAAGTACAAGGTTGGTTGGTGCGTTGGTAATGGCGCATAGTGATGACGAAGGATTGGTTCTGCCCCCAAAGATCGCACCATTGCAGGTTGTTATTGTTCCAATTTATAAAGGTGATGAGCAAAAAGCTTGATAATTGATGAAAAGGCAAAAGAGATAATGGACAACCTGAAAAACCTGGGTGTGCGGGTAAAATATGATGACAACGATAATAACAGGCCAGGTTGGAAATTTGCAGAATATGAAATGAAGGGCGTTCCTGTTCGCTTGGCATTAGGGTGCAAGAGACCTTGAAAAAAATGTGGTAGAAGTTGCGCGACGGGATACAAAAGAAAAAAAGTACGTAGGACTGGATGGCATAGCCCAATATATCGACGGGTTATTACTGGATATTCAACATAAATGTTTAGTAAGGCGAAAACTTATCAGCAGGAACATATAACACCTGCCGACAGCTGGGATGAATTTGAAAAACTCCTGGATGAAAAAGGCGGCTTTATTACAGCGCATTGGGATGGTACAGCAGAAACGGAAGAGGCTATTAAAGAAAAAACAAAAGCAACGATTCGGTGTATTCCTTTGAATAATCAAATGGAAGAAGGGAAATGTATCCTTACCGGAAATCCTTCTAAGCAAAGAGTATTATTTGCAAGAGCCTATTAAGATCCGGATCATAATCTTTTTTATTAATGACAGGTGGAACAACCTGTCATTATTATTTACATAAAAGCGAAGTATATTTATATCAAACAAAACTAACTTTTATGGAACAAAATCAGGACAGCTCACTATTTGGAATTAATGTTGACCAGGCCGGCAGAGCTCATCTTGCTGATGCAGCAAAATGGGGAAGATTCCTGGCCATTTTTGGCTTTATTATTTGTGGTCTTGTAGTATTGATCGGAATTTTCTTCGGATCTTTTTTCAACCTGCTAACATCTCAATACAGCAGTAATCCTTACAGTGAGCTTCCGGGAGGCTCGGGGATGGGAGCCGCCATGGGTACCTCTATGGCAATTATGTATGTACTTATTGCGCTTATCTATTTTTTTCCGTGTCTTTATCTTTTTAAGTTTGCCACCAAAATGAAAACCGCCCTGGCAACCAATGACCAGGATGTATTGAATGCTTCTTTTCAAAATTTGAAAGCTTCCCTCCGTTTCATTGGAATACTTACTATAGTAATGATATGCTTTTGGATTTTAGCCCTTATTGTTGGAGTATTAGGACTTGCTACCGGAGGCAGCCTATAATCATCTGGCAGAAATTATTAGCAGGCCCTTCACGGGCCTTTTTTATTTTACCGACAGGTAATTATAATCTTTTAATAATATATCCAGGAATTCAAATGGTGCCATAGAGGATTCAATCTTAAGGTGTGTTTTTATTTTTTCACTGGCAGTATTGGCCATATCTATATCACCTCTTTTTCTCGCAGTTTCCAATATGCTTTTTATAGCATTGATATCCCGGTCGCTGAGTTGCATGATCTGCGGGAAAGACGGAACATAACTATCCGCCACTTCCTGGAAAACAGTTTCTTCGATATTGGAATTCCTGTTAGTTTTTATAAGAATAGTATGGGCAAGTATATCACCGATACGCTGTCCCTTTTTTGAAGAAACCACCAACACAAGTTCTGTAATAAAAAAAGCAATAACGGCAAGTATGATGAAAACAGATTCAGCACCCTGGCCCGCTCCCTGCAGGCCCACTGCCAGTAATAGTATAAACCAAATATCCCGCAGAAGCCAGCGGATAAGGAACTGGCTTACACTGGCTCTGCCACCGTTTTCACTTACCACTTTTAGCGACATGATCTTTTTGCCAGCACTTTGTCCATTCATAGTAATTTCCAGCACAACATGATAAATGAGAAGAGGTAAAAAAAGAACGATGCCGAAAGCCTGCAAATTGTAGCTGGTATCGCCATCCAGGAAGTCAGATCCTTTTGCTACTGCTCTGAAAACCTCAATGGCAATCCTTAAATAAAAATAGTTGATCAGGATATCGATGAGAAGGGCAATAAACCGCCGGTAAAATTCCGGCACTTCAAATTCAACATCAATATTAAAAGAAGTAGGTACTTTGATTACGGCCATTGTGGCAACGTTTTTATTCAGCTGTTAAATTACTCGGTTTCGCCTAAAAACTGGTATTCTTTTTAACACTTGTAATGTCCGTTGAGCCAAAATTAACCGGCCTTCAAATTCAAAACAGATAAAAATTATTTGAAATAAATGAATACCGGCACCAGATCTTATTTGCTCTCTCAAATCAATTATTGCGCCTCCGGGCTATTAACTTCCTTAATTTCTTCACCGTACTTTTAACTTATATAAAAAACAGTATTTTACAAACTAAACAAAGAAATTGAGGGAAGCCTTATTCATAAAAAAGAACCGTGACCGATGGTTAAAAAATCAACACGCACCATCAGAAGACGCTGATGAAATGGCGAACGACTTTACCCAGTTGGTTGATGACCTTGCGTATGCCAAAACTTTTTATCCTTCAGGGAAAGTAACGAAGTACATAAACAGTGAGGCTGCAAAAATATATCTTGCTATTTATAAAAACCGAAAGGAAGAATCAAACAGGCTGATCGATTTCTGGAAATATGATCTGCCACTTACTATTCGAAAGCATCACCGGGTGGTCTTTTTTTCATTTATTGTATTTCTCATTTTTTTTAGCATAGGTTTTTTTGTTTCATTGCAGGATGAGGGAGTAGCGAGAAGTTTTTTTGGAGATAGTTATGTTGACCAGACTTTAGATAATATTGAAAAAGGAAATCCTTTTGGTATTTATGAATCGGGTAATCCGATTCTCAGCTGGCTGCACCTCATGATCCATAATATCCGGGTTTCTTTATTGATGTTTGCCTCCGGAATTTTTGCAGGTATTCCAAGTTTAAATTTCCTGGTGCAAAATGCCGCTATGGTCGGAATTTTTGACCAGTTTTTTGCAGCAAAAGGCCTGGGCCTTCAATTTTTCCTGGTTGTATTTGTTCATGGTACACTGGAGCTGACAGCTATTATTATTTCCGGAGCAGCCGGTATAGTTTTGGGAATAAGTTTTTTGTTTCCCGGAACCATAAAACGGATAGATGCCTTAAAGAAGGGGGCTAAGGATGGAGTTAAAATTATGATTGGCCTGATGCCGGTTTTTGCACTGGCTGCATTTTTTGAAGGATTTATCACCCGGTTGTATAATGACCTGTCTGTATTAACAACAATTATCACTTCCCTTTCAGTTGTTTTTGTGATCTGGTATTTCGTTGTTTATCCTATAAGGCTTGGGAGAAAAATGGCAAAAGGAATTAATGAGGAGAAACTATAAGTGCAAAAAACCGGAAGTAAATATTTTCATATGATGCCGGGAATAAAAACGGTAATATTCCTTTTTCTGTTTTGCCAGAAAATATCCCTGCCTGCGCAGGAAAAAGTATGGCCTGATTCAACCATTGAATTAAAATACCAGCTCGATTCAATAGTGCCCGTGGATGCCCCGGTTGATAGTGCATTGGCAGAAGATTATTCCGATGAAGAAGAGGAGGACGAGAAAACAGAACAGGAATATTTTCTTCGAAAAGAATTTACAGGTGGCTTACCCGATACCCTTTCCTTGCGCCGGTTGGGAGATAGTGTAAAAAAAGCGATGCGTAGAGACGATGCCTTTTGGTATGCGAATGAAGTATTTAAGAAAAGCAGAAAAAAAGAAAAATGGTTCAGGTGTTCTGGCACACCCTGTTTTTCAGTCCATATTGTGGTTGATTATTATTGGAGGCTTTATTACGGTTTTGGTTCTTTATCTCGCAAATAGTCATACCGGATTATTCCGGAAGAGTAAGAACCTGGCTGCAGAGGATGAGGACGCAGCAATGGATGATATTTTCCAGATTAACTATCCACAGGAAATTGAAAAGGCGACCAGCATAAAAAATTACCGGCTCGCTGTACGGCTTCTTTTCCTGCAGCTTCTCCGGAATCTTGCTAACAGGCAAATCATACAATATCGCCAGGATGGCACCAACCAGGATTATATGATGCAGCTGAATTCAACCCGCCTGTATCCCGCTTTTTTCAAGCTTGCCCGCAACTATGAATATTGCTGGTATGGCCAGTTTGAAATCGATAAAGAAAAATACGCAGTAATAAAAAAAGATTTTGAAATATTTGAACGCGGTTTATAATAGTGAAAAAATTCCTTCCATATATTCTCATAAGCCTGGTATCATTGGCCATTATATTTTTATTCTTTACCAGCGAAAATAAAAAGAACCGCCAGTTTGATGGGCGCATAACTTTTCGGAAGAAAGATAAAATTCCCTATGGAACTTATGTAGCTTATGAAGGATTAAAAGCCATCTTTCCCTCGGCAAACATCATGACCAGTAAGCAGGAACCCGGTTACTGGGATTCTTTATCAAATTATGATACCGGCCAGGCCCTGATCGTTGTTTGCCCTTACTTCAATGCCAGCAAATATGAAATGAAAAAACTGGTTCGGTTTATGGAAGAGGGGAATGATGTTTTTATAAGCACCATGCGTTTGTCCTATGAGGTTACAGAAATATTAAAATGTGATGCCAATTCACCGGAAGGTCTTTATTATTATTTTGAACAATCAGAAGGGTCCGATTTACTTTCCGTGTCCCTGGCCATACCACCTTTTCATAAGCCATCAACATATACCTATCCCGGTAAGAGGTATGATTTTTATTTTTATAAACTGGATACGGCGGTGGTAACTGTTTTAGGATATGATAAAAATGATAAGCCCGATTTTATACACCTGAAAGCAGGCAAAGGCAACCTGTATGTCCACCTGGCGCCGTTAACTTTCAGTAATTATTTCCTGTTGCATAAGGATAATATTACTTATTATGAAAATGCATTGTCTGTTATTTCTCCCAATACAAACAAAGTGGTATGGGATGAATATTACAGCACGAAAAGGCAGCCAAAGCAAAAAGAATCCAATTGGTTAAATGGGTTTTTGAAACATCCCTCGCTGAGATGGGCTTTGCTTACCGGCTTACTTGCATTATTGGTGTATGTATTAATGGAAATGAGAAGAAAGCAACGGTTTATCCCTATTATGGAAAAACCAATTAATGATTCTTTGGAGTTTGTTAAAACTATCGGGCGATTGTATCATGATAAAGGAGATCATAAGAATCTAAGTAAGAAGATGGCCGCCTATTTTTTGGAGCATGTTCGAAGCCGGTATAAATTACCCACCTCGGAATTAAATGCAGATTTTGCAAATAATCTTCATTTAAAAACCAACATCAGTCAGGAGGATATTAGTGAGATCATTTCTTTTATCAACCAGTTAGATACCTTCGAAGTGGTCAACGAAAAACAATTGTCTTCCTTTCATAAACAATTAGAAAAATTTTATAAAAATGCATAGCTGTTTTAAAGTGTGCTTCCTTTGCCAGGTTTATCTGTAAGGTAAAAACGCAGGGAGAATTCTTTGAGTAATAAAATAATTGAATAATATGGAAGAACAAATATTTCAGCCCCGAACCGATCTGACAGCCCTGAATGAGGCCGTAATGGCTATTCGCAACGAGATAAAAAAAGTGATTGTAGGCCAGGATGAAATGGTGAAATTGATTATTGCAGCCTTATTGGCCGATGGGCATGTGTTAATTGAAGGTGTTCCCGGGGTTGCAAAAACGTTGACGGCAAGATTAGTTGCCCGAAGTATTAACGCTGGTTTTTCCCGCATTCAATTCACACCGGATCTTATGCCTTCCGATGTATTGGGTACTCCTGTATTTAATCCTAAAGATGCCGTATTTGAATTTAAAAAAGGCCCGATCTTCAGCAATATAGTATTGGTTGATGAAATCAACAGGGCTCCTGCCAAAACGCAATCTGCATTACTGGAAGTTATGGAAGAACGCCAGGCTTCAGTTGATGGCAAAACATATCCAATGGCGGCTCCCTTTATTGTGATGGCTACGCAAAACCCGGTAGAGCAGGAAGGTACTTATCGCTTGCCGGAGGCACAGTTGGACCGGTTTATTTTCAAGATCGTAGTTCCATATCCGGATGAGATGCAGGAGTTAGCCATTCTTACCCAGTTTCATCATATGGGTAATATGAAAGTGAATGAAATGGTGCATCCTGTTCTAAATGGTGACCAAATAAATAACCTGCGGCAGCAAATCAGGAATATTCTCATCGAAGAAAAATTATTACAGTTTATCGCCCGCCTGATTCACCAGACCCGTAATCATAAATCGATATATCTGGGAGCGTCTCCCCGGGCTTCACTGGCCGTAATGAATGCATCAAAAGCAATAGCAGCCATGCAGGGAAGAGATTTTGTGCTGCCCGAAGATATTCTTGAAGTGGTAATACCTGTATTGCGCCATCGCATTATACTGGCTCCTGATAAGGAAATGGAAGGTGTAACAGAGGAAGAAGTGATCAGGCAGATTATGCATACCATGGATGTGCCGAGATGAGCATATAGCTATTTGTATTATTTGAAACACAGATACCTGGATTAAGGATTGATATGATAAAATCTTTCTACTTCAATACTATCGTTTACTACTTTGCCGGTCTGGCCTCCGTAGTATTTGTAGCCAGTTATTTTCAACCGGCCCTTTTTCGCATTGCCGTATTGATCCTGCTTTTATTGGGAACGGCCATAATCATTGACGCACTTTTATTGTATGGGAAAAAAAAGGGATTGTCTGCTGAACGAAAAACGACAGACCGGTTCAGTATCGGTGATCCGAATAAAGTAGTCCTCCGGGTTTTTAATCATTATGCATTTTCTGCCCGAATAGAAGTAATTGACGAACTGCCGGTTCAGTTCCAGGCAAGAAAATGGAAGCGCAAAGCAAAAATAGAAAGTGATGTGCAACAGGAAATCGAATATTTTTTGCAACCTCTTAGCAGGGGAGAATATGTTTTTGAAAGTATAAATGTGTTTGTTCACGGCCTTTTACAATTGGTTAAACGTCGCTATGTTTTTCCTGCCAGGCATATAGTAAAAGTATATCCCTCCTATATACAAATGCGGAGGTTTCAATTGCTGGCAGTCAGCAACCGGCTGCAGGAAGCTGGTGTAAAACGCATTCGCAGGCTAGGCCATAGCATGGAGTTTGAGCAGATAAAGGAATATGTACGGGGCGATGATTTCCGGACCATCAACTGGAAAGCAACGGCCCGTAAAGAAGCGCTGATGGTAAATAACTTTACAGATGAACGCAGTCAGCAGATCTATTGTATTATCAACAAAGGACGGGTAATGAAAATGCCATTTGGCGGCATGACCTTGCTGGATTATGCAATCAATGCCTCGCTTATTCTTTCCAATGTGGCCCTGGTAAAACAGGATAAAGCAGGGTTGATCACCTTTGCAGAAAACCTGGATTCTTTTGTTGCAGCCGATAAGAAAACAACCCAGATGAACTTGTTGCTTGAAACATTATACAAACAGCAAACACAATTTTTAGAACCTGATTTTGAAAAATTATTTTCCGTGATCCGCAACCGCATCAGCAACAGAAGCCTGCTGATTTTGTTTACCAATTTTGAATCGGTGGAAAGTTTGAAACGGGAAATGCCGGCATTAAAGCGCATTGCACGCTATCATTTATTGCTGGTAGTTTTTTTTGAAAATACCGGGCTGAAGGAGTTAACTGAAAAGAAAGCACTCAAACTGGAAGATATTTATATAAAAACCATTGCAGAAAAATTTCTGTATGAAAAAAAGTTAATGGTTAAAGAACTTCATATGAATGGAATTCTTTCTATCCTGACCAAACCAGAAAATCTTACTGTCAATACTGTAAATAAATATCTTGAACTAAAAACAAGAATGTCGATCTGAAACAGGAATGATCTGTAATTTTCCTAAGCACCTTTTGCTAGTTTGGTTTTTTTGCCATCAATGATTAATTACTCCTCTTTAATTTTACCGGTTTCGTATTTCACTCTTCGACTACGACATTTGCATTATGAACACCCCGAATAGTTTTGAGGAAGGTAAAGTGATATTGATCAATAAGCCACTGCGCTGGACTTCATTTGACGTTATAAGAAAGATCAGGAACCTGATCAAAATAAAAAAAGTGGGGCATGCCGGTACTCTGGATCCACTGGCCACTGGTTTACTGATTGTATGTACCGGTAAGTTTACTAAAAAGATCAATGAGTATATGGCCCGGGAAAAAGAATATACCGGCACATTCACTTTAGGTGCTACCACTGTTTCTTACGACCTGGAACAGGAGCCTGTTGATTTTATGCCTTTCAGCCATATAACTGAAGAACAAGTTAGAAAAGCAATTATCCCATTTACTGGTGAAATCATGCAAGTGCCCCCCTCTCATTCCGCCATTCAAATAAATGGTAAGCGGGTGTATGAACTGGCACGCCAGGGAAAAGAAGTGATCATAGAACCACGAAAGGTAACGATAAGCGAATTTGAAATCACAAAGGTTGAATTGCCACTGGTTTATTTCCGGGTAGTTTGCAGCACTGGCACTTATATACGCAGCCTGGCCCATGATGTAGGAAAAGCATTAGGTTGCGGTGCATATCTCAGCAGTTTGTGCCGGACCCGCATTGGTGAGTATAAAGTGGAGGATGCTATGACGATGGATGAATTTGAAGCCGAAGTATTAAGAATAAATATTAAAACATAACCGTTCCCTAATCCTAATTTGAAACAGGAAAAATAAAAAAGTCGCCACTATTGCTTTGGCGACTTTCTGAAAAGTTAATTACAAATCAAAACCCTTTTTTCTCTTTTGCTTTCTGCATGGGATTGATACCCTGGCTCTGGCCCCGGGCGGCTGCGGCTTTTTGTTTAAATATGGTAAACCTCGATGGCGGAGTTGTTATATTCCAGCTATTATTAGTTGTATTAATATCCGAAGTTTCACGCAGCGGATCCAATTGTATAGCAGACACTTCTTTTTCTTTTACAAAAGTCTTTACTACTGTGTTTTCATTATGTCTCCATACCTGTGCGGGTATCCTGTCAATTTCTTTCGTACCGTCTTTAAATGTCCACTCAATAATGATGGGCATCACCAAACCACCTTTATTGCTAAAAGTAAGTTCATACATGCTGCGGTTTCCATATTTTTCTTTTTCATCAGCTGATAGAGGCTCGCCTTGCCGGGCGGGAATTTCTATTTGGTAAGCACTGCTGTCGTATGGCTCAATGCCTCTCGAATATCTCCAGTAAAAATCACGCAAGGTAGAGTCCTCATCAGTTTTAAACCTCATACCACTTTCGCGGTTACGCATTTTAGAAATATCATCATATGGTGATTTAAGGGGTTGATCCAGTTTGCGGGTAACGGTTCTGTTTTCCGTATCAGAAGCAACATATGCCAGGTCAGGTTTTGAATATTTAACTGAATCCAGTGAGATATCACAGGCATCAGTTCCATAAAACCATCCTCGCCAGAACCAATCCAGGTCTTCTCCGCTTGCATCTTCCATTGTGCGGAAAAAATCCGCAGGTTCCGGATGTTTAAAAGCCCATCGTCTTGCATATTCTTTAAAGGCATAATCAAAAAGCTCACGGCCCATAATTGTTTCCCGCAGAATATTTAAACCAGTTGCCGGTTTGGCATATGCATTGGGGCCAAAACCAATAATGTTTTCTGAATTGGTCATGATGGGTTCCAGTTGATCTTTTGGCAATTTCATATAATCAACAATGGCATAGGCAGGCCCTTTCCCTCTTACCGGAAATTTATTATCCCAAAGTTCTTCCGTCAGGTATTCAACAAATGAATTTAATCCTTCATCCATCCAGCTCCACTGGCGTTCATCACTGTTAATGATCATCGGGAAAAAATTATGGCCTACTTCGTGAATGATAACTCCAAGCATGCCATACTTGGTTCCCTCAGTATAGCTTCCATCTTTTTCCGTACGGCCATAGTTGAAACAGATCATCGGGTATTCCATGCCATTTGAGGCTTCTACACTTTGGGCTACAGGATAAGGATAAGGAATTGTAAAATCTGAATAGCTTTTAATTGTATGTGCTACAGCCTTTGTTGAAAAAGGACGATATAAGCCATAAGCTTCTTTGCCATAAAAACTCATACACATGATCTTTTTTCCTTCTACTGTTACCGGCATTGCATCCCAAACAAATTTGCGGCTGCTGGTCCATGCAAAATCCCGGACATTATCTGCCTTGATATATCCATGTTTTTTTGCGGGGCGCTGCCGAAGCAATCATATCCTTTCCCTTTTTTTCAGCTTCTTTTGCTTCTTCAAGTGTTACTATCTCCACAGGTTCTTTACTGGTTTGTGCTTTTTTCCAGCGGGTCATTTGGGCGGGGCTCAGGTTAGCTGCATAGTTCTGGCATTCACCGGTAGAACCTACAACATGGTCTGCAGGAACAGTCATTTGTACTTTAAAATTGCCAAACGTCAGGGCAAACTCACCTCGTCCGGTGAACTGGTGATTTTGCCAACCCTGGAAATCGCTGTACACGCAAAGACGCGGATACCATTGGGCCATAGTAAAAAGGTGATTGCCATCTTCCGGAAAATATTCATAACCACCTCTGCCGCCAATACCCAAACGGTCGGGAATTTTATAATTCCAATCAATTTTGAAAATAAATTTCTGACCCGGTTTTAAAGCAACTGGCAATTCTACACGCATCATTGTTTTATTGATGGTATATTTTAAATTTTTACCGGTAGCTTCTGTCAGTTTCAATATATTAAATCCATAACCATTGTCTTTTTTTTCAGCGGCGATATTGTCCAGTTGCTTAAAGCTTACCTGGTTATTCATTGGGTTGCTTACCTGGTAATTAGCATTGTTTACTGTGCTGTGCTCATTTTCATCCAGCTGAAGCCACAAATAAGTGAAGATGTTGGGAGAATTATTAAAATAGGTAATAGTTTCGCTGCCATTTAATTTCAGATTCTTTTCATCCAGTTCACACTTAATATCATAATCCGCCCTTTGCTGCCAGTAATTAGGTCCCGGGGCTCCGCTTGCTGTGCGGTATTCATTGGGTGTAGGCATGATGGTACCCAACTGTTCAAACTTATTACCATGATTACTTCCGGGATTGTTTTGAATATTTTGAGCCAGCAAAAAACCACCGGCAATCAATTGCAAACTACAGACCCATAATAACTTTTTCATCAATTGTATTTTTATTTAATGTAAAGCGTATATTTTTTTTATGATTAGGAATTTCCTCATAAGGGAATTAAAAATTGGGTATTCGTTCCCATGCCATTTTAGATCCGATTACTAACACCACGGTTGACAATAACAATATCCAAACCCTGCGGTTTACTTTCAGAATATTGACAAGGAGGTGAGTTATAATGAGTAATATCAGTACAATCATTAGCTGGCCGGCTTCCAGGCCAATATTAAAACCAAAGAGTCCCCAACCTATATTTTCATCCTTAGCCAGCATGAATCTTATTGAATTAGCAAAGCCCATACCATGTATCAAACCAAAAAAAAGTGCAAAAAAATAATTGATGCGGATTGTTTGTGTCGTGAATTGTTTTTGAAACATATTTGAAATGGCAGTGATAATAAGAGTAATAGGGATCAAAAATTCTACCCATAGCACAGGCAAGCGAAACAAATCTAAAACACTTATGGCCAGGGTGAGTGAATGACCAATAGTAAAAGCAGTAACCAGTATTAAAACTTGTTTCCAGTCTTTTAATAAATAGATGGCGCAGATAGCGGCAATAAAAAGTTGATGATCCAGTGCACCGGTACTGATAATGTGTTCCCATCCCAGCCCAAAATAAAACCCGAAATCTTTCATTTTAGTTTTTAAAGGTGCGAATAAATTGACCTTTCAGTTATTTTTAACGTCTCTCTGTGAAAAGGCGTCAAAATAAGCCACAGATTTGTAACTGAAAAAAAAATTCTTTTAATGGTAACCTGGTTCTATAAATGGCTTCTTATTTTCATGTTACCTGCATGGTTTACATACCAATCAGGAAATACGGGGTACCAGCAGCATACCTAAACTTCCTGTAAAAGAATTTCATCCATTACACGTCAGTGTAACCGAAATAAATCACAATGCCTCTGAAAAAACATTAGAAATTAGCTGCAAATTATTTACTGATGATTTTGAAAAAGTACTGGCGCAAAACTATAATACTAAAGTAGACCTGATAAACCCGACAGACAGGCAGGCCATGGAAAAATTAGTGAGTAATTTTATTACCCGGCACCTTCAAATAAAAAATAACGGCAAACCTGTTGCCTTTTCATTTATAGGATATGAAAAAGACAATGATGCAGTTTATAGTTATTTCCAGGCCGATAATATTGCATTCGTAAAAAAAATAGAGATCACCAACAATATTCTTTATGAATTATTTACTGATCAGATGAACCTGATGCACGTGATTGTGGATGGAAAAAGAAAAAGCATGAAACTGGATTATCCTGCCAGGCAGGCTGTCTTTAATTTTTAGAGAAGTCTTATTCTTCCATTTCTTCTCTTAATGCATTGCTGATCTTCACCAATACTTTATCAATCCGGTGGCCGTCCATGTCCATGATTTCAATTGAAAATCCTTTCCATTCCAGTTTATTGCCTACCTGTGGGTATGCGTTCCAGCCGGTGAAGAATAAAACCTGCCAGCGTATCAAATTCCTGCTCACCTTCATTCATCCATTCCGCTTTTTCAAAATGCGTAAGAAAATCATAAAAAGGAATTTGGGCATCTACCAGGAAGGAACCATCTTCCCGTTCCGTAATTTCGTAGTCAATCAGGTCAGGTTGCGGCATATCACCTATGATTGCTTCCAGGATATCATTTAAGGTTATCATTCCTAGTATGCTGCCGTATTCATCAACAATAAAACAAGAATGCAATTTGGATTCCTTAAATTTTTCCATAACCTGGAATGCCGTATTGTTTTCCGGAACAAACAAGGCAGGCCGCATCAGGTTTCTGAATCGGACATTATCAGGACTCACATATAAATCTTTTATAGCTACTACTCCTTTTATATTATCAATCGTGCTGTCACAAATAGGATATACCGAATGCGGTTCACTCATGATCTTCTCTTTGATAGTTTCTTCTGTATCATCCAGGTCGAACCAGATAATATCACTGCGATGTGTCATCAGCGATGTAATGTTACGGTCGCTAAGATGAAATACTCTTTCAATGATATCCTGTTCTGTTTCTTCAATCGTTCCCTGCTCGGTTCCCTCGCTGATAATTGCTTTTATTTCTTCCTCCGTTACCTGGTTGTCTTTAGGTTTTAAACCAAATATTTTTACAATGATATTACTTGACTTACTCAACAGCCAGATAAACGGATGCGTAACAAGACTAAAAATCCTCATGGGTGTTCCAACAGCCTTGGCAATAGTTTCCGGCCGGGAAAGACCTATTCTTTTAGGAACCAGTTCTCCGAATACAATGGTGAAATAGGTAACGATAATGACTACGATTGCCGTTGCAATTCCATAACTGTAAGAAGAGAGGGCGGGCCATTGATTCAAAAAGGCAGCAAAATCATCGGTAATTTTTTCCCCGGAATAAATACCTGTCAGGATACTGATTACAGTAATACCCATCTGAACGGTAGAAAGAAAAGTTTCGGGCTTATTAGATAATTTGAGAGCCTCTGCTGCTTTTTTATCCCCTTTATTAGCTTGTACCTCCAACCTGGATTTTCTCGCTGACACTAATGCAATCTCCGCCATCGAAAAAAGACCATTGAGCAGAATCAGCCCGGTCAGGATTAATATTTCCATCAAGAAGAAACAGTTGATTGTAAATCGAAGATAGCGAATCCATGGCGCTTATTAAATAACCTGCCCGTTAGCCAGCCAAAAATCAAACCCAGCAAGGCTCCGCCCAAAACATCAGAAGGATAGTGTATGCCAACATATACCTGAGAATAGGCGATAAGACCTGCCCATAAAAAGGCGATGCCTGCTGCTTTTTTTAATAGCGGCCTGGCAGTGATGAAGAAAAAAGTGGCGAGGCCAAAATGATTGGCAGCATGATTGGAAACAAAGCTATACCCGGTAGAACAATGTTCTGCCAATAAACGAACATGAAAAAAGAAGCCCGGGTCGCCGCATGGCCTTGTCCTTTGAAAGCCGTGTTTAAAAACATAGGTACCCGTCATATCAGTTAAAGCAACGGTAACAGCAAAAAATAAAATCCACCATGCCCCTTTACCTTTGTAATTAAGCAATGCAAATACACCCAGGAATAAATATAGGGGTGCCCAATTCATCGGGTAACGTAAGACTGGCATCAACTCATCAAAAAAGGAATTGCTAAGTTTACTGTTGATAATGATAAACAACCACTGATCCCATTGTTGCAATTTTTGCCAGACCGTTAATAATATTATAAAAAACATAATGGCAAAAATACCACTTGGGCCTTTACGGTTCCTGGTAAATACAAACTTGCCCGAACCATATAAATGAATTTCTTTTGCAGTCTTTCAGCTGATAACAAGAAAAGGATAACATCACAATGCTTACCAGGTATAAAATACCGAAAACATTAATATGGGTTTTTAACCTGTTCCTCATCTTCATCCTGATATTTACCCTATTCAGGCTGGCTACTTATTTTGCGTTCAAACCTTCAAATTTTTCTTTTAAAGACCTGGTACCTTCTTTCCTGATGGGTATTCAGTATGACCTGCGCTGGATAGCAATTATTTTGTTGCCGATTGTAATGTTCAGTATGTTTCCGAAGTTTTCGCCTTTTTATTCAGCTCCGCAATAAAAAATGGTGGACCTGGTACCTGGCGCTGATCACCTTTATTGTCTTTTTCTTTTTTGCTGCCGATTTTGGAAGTTTTTCTTATAACCAGACGCGGTTGGATGCAGGCGCCATGAACTTTGTAGAAGACCCTGGAATTTCTCTCCGGATGATGTGGCAAACCTATCCTTTGTTCTGGATGATTCTAGGTTTGCTGGTATCTGTATTTCTTTTTCGGTGGATGTATCGTAAAAGCCACTGGCGGGTGATTACTTCGACCGATGGGTTAAAAATTCCTTATCGCCGGAAATTCTTTATTATCACCGCCATTCTATTTGTAATTTTCATTTATGGAAGATTGGCGTTAACACCATTAACATGGAAGCAATGTTTTGTATTTCGAGACAGCTTTAAATCTTATCTCGCTTTAAATCCCTTGCAAAATTTTTTCGCAACACTTAAACTCCGCAAGCCGGATTTCAATGAACAAAAAGCCAGAGAGGCATTTCCCGTTAATGGCCAGAGTGGATGCAATTGCCTGATTCAACAAATTTTTCATATCGCCGCATCATTTCACCGGGAAGCAATGCCATTGAAAGCCGGCCAAATATTGTGCTGGTTATGTGTGAATCATTCAGCATGTATAAAAGCAGCATGAGCGGCAACCCGCTTAATACAACTCCTTTCTTCGATTCCCTGGCAGAAAATGGAATCTTTTTTGATCGCTGTTTCTCACCCCATTTTTCTACAGCAAGGGGTTTGTTTGCTATCATTACCGGTATTCCCGATGCACAGCTATTTAAATTTTCTACACGTAATCCACTCGCTTTAAAACAGCATACGATCATTGATAATTTTGAAGGGTATGATAAACATTATTTTCTGGGAGGCAGTCCTGAGTTTAATAATTTCGGAGGCCTGTTAAAAAATATTGATGATCTTCAAATGCATTCGGAGGACAGTTTTAAATCACCTAAGATCAATGTATGGGGCATCAGCGACAAGGATCTTTTTCTGGAAGCCAACGAAGTTTTCAGGGAAAAGAAAAATCCATTTTTTGCCATCATCCAGACTTCGGATAATCATCGGCCGTATATGATACCTGCGGAGGATACAGCGGAATTTGAAAGAAAAATTGTAGCAGAAGAACAATTGCTAGAGTATGGATTTTACATCGCTGGAGGAATATAATACTTTCCGGTATTCAGATTATTGCTTTCAGAAATTTATAAAAGCTGCCGAAAATGAATCTTATTTTCATAATACCATTTTTGTTTTTATAGGTGATCATGGTGTAGCCGGCAATGCCAGGCGAATGTATCCCGAGGCTTGGACGACGGAGAGACTTACCGATGAACATGTGCCTTTGTTATTTTATGCTCCCTACCTGTTAAAGCCTCAAAAAAAAACGGAAGTAGTTTCACAAATTGATGTGCTGCCCACCATAGCAGGAATGATACAGCAACCTTATGTAAATACAACCCTGGGGCGGGACTTGCTGGACCCGGCCAAGAAAAACAATTATGCTTTTATCACCAATACTGCCGGTAAAGTAGGTATAGTCACTGATGATTTTTATTTCATAAAAAATCTCAATTTTAAAGATGATAAAATGGTTGCTGTTTCAGATAGCAGCAACCGGTTTACCAGGGAGCAACAGGATTCTATCCGGCAACAATTATCAACCTTTACTTCTGCCTTTTTTGAAACAGCCCGGTATATGCTGATGAATAATAAGGGAGACTAATCCAACTTGCTTCAAATAAAGTTTCTTGTTCTATCGAAGTTCTTATGCTGTCTTCAGTGCGGTTTTTTGTGCTATGATGATCAGCCTGGGTGTTTTTTTTATATCGTAAGAATTGAAATGATAATCACCAAAGACTTCTTTTATTTGCAATCCCCGGTAGCTGAACATATCGGTAAAATCGCCTAAAGAAAACTTGGTTACTTTTTCTGTATATTCTTTGGAGGAAACCAGGGCCGGATCCGATACAATGATCTTTTTATAAAAATGGGAATCATCCTCCCACCTGTGTATTTCATAGGATGTAGAACCTAATTGTTTAAATTCATTATGAACAAGGTGCTGCTCGGCAAAATGAGTGTTCAGGTAATCGATAACAAAGTATCCGCCTGGCTTCAGGCCGGAAGCAATGGTGCGGATGGAATCATCATGTTCCCGCTGCGTATTAAAATATCCAAAGCTTGTAAAAAAATTAAACACATAATCGAAATAATTACCCCAAAAAGGGAGGCGCATATCATGCTCAAAGAATTGGAGGTTGTCCTGTTCAAACTGGCGGGCAAAGGCAATGCTATCAGGAGAAATGTCAATGCCGGTTACCTGGAATCCCATTGAAGCCAGTTTTTTGCTATGCCTTCCCTTTCCGCAGGCCAGGTCAAGCATCCTGCTTCCCTGTTCCGGCTTCAGGTATTTAATCAATTCATCTATGAAAGTTTCAGCTTCTTTTTCATCGCGTTCAAAGTAAAGTTTGTGATAAAACGGGGAGTTAAACCAAGCCTGATACCATGCATTATCTTTCATACTAACGTTTGGGCAAATGTAAGCAGGCTTTAAATAGGCTGATGATATTTGAAATCCGTATTTTTGCCCGAGTTGAAAATCTGCTCTTTTTGAAAAATGATATTCAACCACCATCCTGGAACAAACCTTTTAATCAATTAAGAACGTAACAATTTTTCACAGTGGCATTAATCAAGAGCATCTCTGGTATTAGAGGAACTATTGGAGGGAAACCTGGTGAAAACCTCACTCCATTAGATGTAATAAAATTCACAGCCGCCTTTGGCAGCATTATTTCCAAAAAAAATAAAAAAACAAAAGTTGTCATTGGCCGGGATGGCCGCATCAGCGGATCCATGGTCCGTGACCTGGTTGTTAGCTCACTGAGCGGCCTGGGTATCGATGTCATTGACCTGGGTCTTTCCACTACACCTACAGTGGAAGTGGCTGTTAAAATGGAAAAGGCTGATGGCGGTATTATTATAACGGCCAGCCATAATCCCAAAGAATGGAATGCCTTGAAATTGCTCAACAATGAAGGAGAGTTTATTTCTGCAGAAACCGGGGCCATGGTTTTAGAACTGGCCGCAAAGGAAGATTTTGTATTTAGCAATGTTGATAAATTAGGAACTGTTTCTTTTAATGACACCTACCTGCAAAAACATATTGATGCCGTTCTTGCTTATCCCCTGGTGCATGTAAAAGCCATTGCTAACAAGAACATGAAAATAGTAGTGGATGCCGTCAATTCCACAGGTGCCATTTTTGTTCCTGCCTTGCTTAAGGCTATGGGAGTAAAAGATGTTGTGTTGTTAAATGGTGAGATCAATGGAAAATTTGCACATAACCCCGAACCATTACCCGAGAATTTAATACAGCTCAGTAATGAAGTGGTAAAACAAAAAGCCGACCTGGGTATAGCCGTAGATCCGGATGTTGACCGGTTATGTTTTGTGAATGAGGATGGCAGTATGTTTGGTGAAGAATATACCCTGGTTGCCGTAGCGGATTATATTTTAAGCCAGAGGAAACTGGATCCTTCAGCTACTGGTGCCAATACTGTGAGCAATATGAGCAGTACGAAAGCACTGAAAGAAATAACACTAAAAAATGGCGGTGAATATTTTCCTTCAGCTGTGGGTGAAGTAAACGTGGTAAGAAAAATGAAGGAAGTAAATGCTGTAATAGGAGGTGAAGGAAACGGTGGCATTATTGTTCCTGATTTTCATTATGGCCGCGATGCACTAATTGGCATTGGTTTATTTCTTAGTCACCTGGCTAATCATAAAAATGGAATGAGATCCCTGAGAGCTCAATATCCCGATTATTTTATATCCAAGAAAAAGATGGAGCTGGGTGAAGGGATTAATGTAAAATCAATATTTGAAAAGATAAAAACGAAATACAAAAATCAACCGGTCAATACAGACGATGGATTAAAGATCGAGTTTGACAATGATTGGGTCCATCTCCGCACATCCAATACTGAACCTATTATCCGCATTTATTCCGAAAGTAATTTTGAAACTACGGCAAATAATATTGCTGTCAGGCTAATGCAGGATATCAGGGAGTTTACCCCTAATATGTAACATCAGTTACTTGAATAAATTCCTGATTTATTGACTGGGACTTTCGATAAATTCTGCAGGCCTCCCTGTTGAATAATTATCTTTGCCGGTCTTTAACCGGCGCTGCAATCTTTGAGCCCGCCGTGTTAGCATAACTTTTGAATTATGAACCGAATTTATTTTGATAATGCCGCCACTACGGCGCTTGACAAGGAAGTGCTGGATGCTATGTTGCCTTACATGACCACGCATTTTGGTAACCCATCTTCTATTTATTCTTATGGCCGCGAAAGCAGGCTCGCAATTGAAACAGCCAGGAAAACCGTTGCTAAATTATTGAATGCCCACCCGGGTGAAATATTTTTTACCAGTGGTGGTACAGAAAGTAATAACACGGCCATTCTTGTCTGCCATCAGGGATCTCGGATGTAAACATATTATTTCATCTCCCGTAGAACATCATGCAGTATTGCACACGGTTGAGCATTATGGTTGTGGGGAGGGGATGAGCTACAGTTATGTAAAATTATTATCCAATGGTCATGTGGATTTGGAAAGACCTGGAGGAAGAATTAGAAAAAACGGATAAACGATGCCTGGTATCCCTGATGCACGCCAATAATGAAATTGGAAATTTGCTGGACATTGAAGCTGTTGGCAATCTTTGCAAACAATACAATGCTATTTTTCATTCTGATTGTGTGCAAACGGTAGGGCATTATCATTTAGATCTGAGGAAAACTGCCGTTCATTTTATTTCGGGTTCAGGACATAAATTTCATGGTCCCAAAGGCATTGGTATCCTTTATATAAACGATAATATAAAGATCAAAACCATTTATTTACGGTGGTGGCCAGGAAAGAAATATGCGGGCAGGTACCGAAAATATTTATGGCATTGTTGGTTTTGCTAAAGCACTTGAGCTGGCTATGGCTAACCAGGAAAAGGAAAGTGAATATATTCAATCGTTAAAGACCTATATGGCCAGCCTGCTTCACCAAAAAATAAAAGGAGTTAGTTTCAATGGTGATCATGATGGTCAATGTCTGTATACTGTTTTAAGCACTGCATTTCCAAAAACGGAAAAGTCAGAAATGATCCTTTTTAATTTAGATATCAATAATATTTGTGTTTCTGGTGGAAGTGCCTGCAGCAGCGGCGCCGACCAGGGAAGCCATGTTATCCGCGCCATCAACAATAATCCGAACCGGGTTACTGTTCGTTTTTCATTTAGCAAGCACAATACAAAAGAAGAAGTGGACCAGGTGGTGGAAAAACTGGAAGAAATGATTTAGCACCTTTTTCAGATTGTCATTATTTGCTTAAAATCATCAGGGTGACTGCAGAGAATATACCGGTGAATAGTTATTCTTTTTTAATGAGGAAGTTTCTTTGCACAAGCCGGGAAACCCACTACAAATAATACCAGGGATTTCTCCTCGCCGCTTTTACATATTTCCTCATATTTCTCCAGAAAGCAAGGATCATATAAAGAATAATGGGGGAGCCCATTGTCAAAAGAGAGGTGTAAATAAAATACTGGCGGATTCGGCTTGTAGCGATGCCCATCCGGTCGCCGATAGCGGTACAAACGCCAAAGGCATTCCATTCAACAAAGCTTTTGAATTTATTCATGTGGTAAAATTAAAATAAAATCTGTGCCAAAGAAACCAGATCGATCCGGAAAAAAGATTGTTTTACTGTAAATTCGCAACACTTTCGGTTTGAAGTTTTGGGTTCATGATCCTGTCGCTTAACAACCTCAAATTTCAATCCAATAAACCTCAAACTAAACTTATGGTATTTGATCTTGATCTCATCCGGAAAATCTACGCAGAAATGCCGGCTAAAGTGTCAGCAGCCCGTCAGCTTGTTGGAAAGCCGTTAACACTAACCGAAAAAATATTGTATTCTCACCTTTACAGCGCTAATCCCACTTCGCCTTTTTCCCGTGGAAAAGATTATGTGGACTTTGCTCCTGACCGGGTAGCTATGCAGGATGCAACTGCCCAAATGGCTTTGCTGCAATTTATGCAGGCTGGTCGCAACCAGGTAGCTGTTCCATCCACCGTTCATTGCGATCACCTGATACAGGCAAAAGTAGGTGCACAGGCCGATCTGGCAACTGCCAATGAAGTAAATAAAGAAGTGTACGATTTTCTTGCTTCTATTTCCAATAAATATGGCATTGGTTTCTGGAAACCCGGTGCCGGTATCATTCACCAGGTTGTTTTAGAAAATTATGCATTCCCCGGTGGAATGATGATAGGAACAGACTCTCATACACCAAATGCTGGTGGTTTGGGTATGGTAGCGATTGGTGTTGGTGGTGCCGATGCTGTGATGTAATGGCCGGTTTGCCCTGGGAATTAAAAATGCCCAAACTTATTGGTGTAAAACTTACCGGCAAACTGAACGGCTGGACCTCCTGTAAAGATGTGATTCTTAAAGGTAGCCGGGCAACTTACTGTAAAAGGTGGAACCGGTGCCATTGTTGAATATTTTGGTGAAGGTGCTGATAGTATGAGCGCCACCGGTAAAGGAACCATTTGTAATATGGGTGCAGAAATTGGTGCTACCTGTTCCGTTTTTGCATATGATGAAAAAATGAGTGCTTATTTAACAGCTACCGGCAGAGCTGAAGTTGCTGCTCTTGCAGATGGAATAAGAGAACATCTGCGACCTGATGAAGAAGTATATGCGACCCCATGAAATATTATGACCAGGTAATTGAATTAAATCTCAGCGAACTGGAACCTCATGTAAACGGACCTTTTACTCCTGATCTGGCATCACCAATTTCTAAAATGGCAGAGGCAGTAAAAGCAAATGACTGGCCGGCTAAACTCGAAGTTGCCTTAATCGGTTCGTGCACCAATTCTTCCTATGAAGATATCAGCCGGTCTGCTTCCATAGCAAAAGAGGCAGTGAGCAAAGGACTAAAAGCAAAATCAGAATTTACCATTACTCCCGGCAGTGAACTGGTACGGTATACTGTAGAAAGAGATGGCTTCCTTGATACTTTTGAAAGTGTGGGTGGTGTTGTTTTGGCCAATGCTTGCGGACCTTGTATCGGTCAGTGGGCAAGGCATATTGATGATCCTACCCGCAAAAATACTATCATTACTTCCTTCAACCGAAACTTTGCAAAACGTAATGATGGATTGGCCAGCACCCATGCATTTGTTGCTTGTCCTGAAATTGTAACAGCAATGGCAATTGCCGGAACCATTGCATTTAATCCATTAACAGATAAATTAAAAACAGAAAGTGGCGAAGAAGTGCTGTTAAATGAACCAACCGGATTTGAATTGCCTCCAAAAGGTTTTGCTGTAGAAGATGCAGGTTACCAGGCTCCGGCTGAAGATGGTAGTGGTGTAAAGGTTGTTATCAGCCCGGACAGCCAGCGGCTTCAGTTATTGGCAGCCTTTCCTGCCTGGGAAGGAACCGATTTGCAGGGTTTAAAATTATTGATAAAGGCAAGAGGAAAATGTACAACTGATCATATTTCTATGGCAGGTCCCTGGTTAAAATACCGCGGACACCTTGATAATATCAGCAATAATATGCTGATTGGTGCACTAAATTATTTTAATGATAAAACAGATAAAGTAAAAAACCAGCTTACCGGTGAATATGGTCCTGTACCGGCTACTGCACGGGCTTATAAAGCCGCCAATGTAGGCAGTATTGTAGTGGGTGATGAAAATTATGGTGAAGGATCATCAAGAGAACATGCTGCTATGGAGCCACGCCATCTGGGTGTTCGGGCTATTCTGGTAAAATCTTTGCCCGTATACACGAAACCAATTTGAAAAAACAGGGAATGCTGGCTTTAACCTTTGCTGATAAAGAAGATTATGACAAAATGCAGGAAGATGATAATATTGATATTGAAACCCTGAATTCATTTTGCTCCCGGCAAGCCTTTGCGTGTTGAACTTAATCATAAGGACGGCACCAGTGATGTAATTGAAGTAAACCATACTTACAATGAACAACAGATAGAATGGTTTAAGGCCGGTGGTGCGCTGAATGTGATCAGGTCAGAGTTTGCAAAGAGTCAGCAGGCATAAACGTGTAAACAAAATAATAGAAGCCGGGACACCAGGTGCCCGGTTTTTTTATTCCGAAAATATTTGATAAGTGATTTTATTAAAGGGTATATTTTTTTATAACCGCTTATATAGCGAGTGCATAAAAAATTTATTTCCTGAATAATCGTTCATCTACCGGAATGGTCCGCGTATCTACTTTCTTTAATTTTTTAAAATCCGCATGATTCGGATTAACCAAATAATTAAAATCCTCCATCATAATTGCTGACGGTAATTTCAGCGCAAGAAAAATATTGTCTTTAATAAACTGGTCGCCGATCTTTTTCAGTTGGTCGGCAGGAGGGTAAACAAACCAGTTATCAGGTAGTTGTTTATGGGTGATCTCTTTTATTTTATTCTCCGGTATATCAAACGTGGCCATACAATAATCATCAACAGGGATATTGGAGATATGCACTACGCTTTCAAGCAGGGCAAGCGAAGGGGAAGCAGCTGTATAGAGAATATGAATCCCTTTAGAATTCCACCGGCCGCCGAAAGTGGCCGCCCCTGTACCTGACAGGTCGTTAATATACTTACACTTTGAAATTCTGTATATATGCATCAGGCAAATATTCCGTGTTCAATTTTGCCTAGTTCATTCATCAGGATATCAATACCCAGAGAAGTGTCTAAAAGCGATTTTGGTTTTATATTGCCCAGTGCCATCACGGTACTATTCATCCATTCTTTAAAATGATCCAGGTGGCCAAAAACAAATTCGCCACGGCTATACAAGCGGGATAGCTCAACCACTCTTTCTGATTGTTCAGGATTTAATAAAGTTTGCGGATCATACCTCCGGAGCGTCCGGTCTGAAAGCCGCATCAGAACAGCCATTTCATTAACGGGGATGCCCGTTTTATCCACCAGGTTGTCAATCGCTTTTTTGGGAATACCCTTCCGGATCACATCTATAAAATCACTTTCATTTTTTACAGGAAAAAAATCCTTTTTGCCGGCACTGCCCATAAAAGCTATGGCCCTGGCTGCCGCCGCTGATTGAGGATAGGCCACTTCCGGTTCCTTTAGCTGCAGGTCATCGCTTTTTTCTTCAGGCTTTTTTATTTTGGGAGAAACCCGGCTGGCAGGTTTATTTTTTTTTGTAGTTGCCATCTTAAAGTCATTTGTCCCAAATTTACGGACATTTGTCCAAAGTTTAAACTTTTCCCTTCGTTTTTTTATTTTCTTTTTTCAACCTTTATTGAAAACGGCAACATCCATTAAGGGGCATCATCTGAAAAGCAATAAGTAAAATGAAAATAAATTGGAATGAGTTATTTTAATTCGATAGAAAGGATTCCTCCAAATTCATAATCGGATGTTTCATACACTTCATAAGCAACTATTTTTTTTCCATCCGGGGAAAAGGAGGGTTGCACATGCCCGGCAGGACCAGAAGATAATTGAGTTGTTTTTTGATTCTCCATGTCATACATAAATAATTGTCCTGTATTGGCAGGCCCTGAACGATTGGAAGCATAAACAATTTGTTTTCCATCAGGCGACCAGCGGGGCCATCCGTCAAAGGAAGCATTGTTTGAAATATTAGTTATGTTTCCGGCATCGATATCCATTAAAAAAATTTCTGAATTGCGTTTGCTTGTGCTTAAGTCCCAATTGAAACCTGCATCATTGGTAACTCTTCTGAAAACTATTTGTTTTCCATCGGGAGATAAATCAGGAAAAGTAGAGATGCCTTTAAAGCTCGTGATTTGCCGTTGATTACTCCCATCGCTGTTCATGATAAATATTTCATGCCATTGTTTCGACCAGTCAGCATTCAGATCAGGAGAACTGCGGGCTGAATTAAAAATGATGAAATTTCCATCGGCAGAAAAATGCGGGTGACTGTCATCACCAAATGTCGCGGTCAGTTGTTTTCGCTCCGTGCCATCAGCATTCATAATAAATATATCCGAGCTGTTATCGTTTCCCGAAGCAAAAACTATCTTTTTCCCATCGGGTGACCAGCAGGGAATAAGATCTTCCACCTCGTTATGCGTTAGCTGTTTTATGTTCGATCCATCTGCATTGGAGGTAAAAATTTCCCAACTACCCGTGCGGTTTGATTGAAAAACCAAACGACCTTCTTTTGATAACATGGGATAGGAATCAATCACCTGTGTTAATCTTTTAACAGCGGGATTCGTGTTAATTTGTGCATCCATCCTCAAGGATACACAGAGCAAGAACAGCAAGCCAATTATTTTCATTTCCGGGATTTAATATAAAGTACTCATTCCCGCTGCTTATAAATAACCCATATAGAAGAATGGTAAATTCATTCCACGAATGGCAAAGAGCAGGGGTTTCGCTTTATTAAAAGATCATAAAAAAAGCCGCCCGTTAAAGGCAGCTTCTTTTCTATTTCGATTTCTATTTATGTTATAGTGTTGCCATATCAATTACAAACCGGTAACGTACATCGCCTTTCAGCATTCTTTCATATGCATCATTAATATCTTTCATAGCAATAACTTCCACATCGCTTACAATGTTATGTTCGGCACAATAAGTCAAGCATTTCCTGTGTTTCGGGCAGGCCACCAATTAAAGAACCGGCCAAACTTTTTCTTCCGAAAATAAGATTGAACAACAACCGGATTTGCCCGGAGGCGGCACACCTACACAAACCATATTGCCATTGGTCTTTAACATGGCCAGGTAAAAATTATAATCATGTGGTGCCGAAACTGTATCTAAAATAAAATCAAAATAACCGGTCACTGTTTTTCACCTGTTCTTCATCAGCTGTTAAGACAAATTTATGAGCACCCAGTCTTTTTGCATCTGCTTCTTTTGAAGGCGTGTGACTCAGCATAGTAACTTCTGCACCCATGGCATGCGGCAATCTTTACACCCATATGACCCAGGCCGCCGAGTCCTAAAATGCCTACTTTTTGTCCCTTACCTACTTTCCAATGGCTCAAAGGAGAATAAGTTGTAATGCCTGCACAAAGCAAAGGTGCCACAGCTTCCAGTGGTTGCTTATCAGAGATATGCAAAACAAAATCTTCGTGGGCCAGTATGCTTTTGCTATAACCGCCATAGGTATGTACCGCTACCATCTTTTTCCATTCCATTGTAAGTACCAACCCATCCATTGCTGCAATATTGTTCCAGTCCTTCCTTGCAATTATCACATTCACGGCAACTATCAACCAGGCAACCAATACCGGCCAGGTCGCCTGCTTTGAATTTTTTTACATGGTTGCCCACGGCTGTTACACGACCTACAATTTCATGACCGGGTACACAGGGATAAATAGTGCCACCCCATTCGTTGCGGGCAGTATGCAGATCACTGTGGCAAACGCCGCAGTATAAAATATCAATAGCAACATCATAAGGTTTGGGATTTCTTCTTTCTATGGTGAAAGGGGCTAATGATTCAGTAGCTGCTTGTGCAGCATACGCTTTTGTTGCAGATGGTGCTAAAAGTGTTGCAGCCGCTTGCACAGGGTATTCTTTTGTTTCAGGCATCAGGTGTTTTTTTAATATGTATTAATATAGAGTTGGAAAGAAACCGCCTTTATTTATAAACAAAGAGGCAGACAGCACAGTAACAAATTATAATCGGTATTGTTTTGATAAGGTGATTATTATTTTTACATCATGGCTGATGTGCATGATATATAAACCCGTTGTTATAATATGAAAAATATACTCATGATATTTTCAAAATCAGTAGCGGGATTGTTACTGAATAAAAATGAATGCCTGTAGCGGACCAAAGGCCACATTGGTCCTTTTAAACTTTAATAACTCTGAACAGCAGGTTCAATTATGTTATTCTTGCAGAAAAGCAAAACGGGCTTTTTCTATTGATCTTGTAGTTCATCCAAAGCCTGTGAAATAAATTCAGATAATTCGGGGATATTTTCTTCTTTAATTTTCTAAACGTTAGCAAAATCTACTCCGAAGTATTCATGAATGATCCGGTTACGCAAACCAGTCATTCGCCGCCATTCTATTTCCGGGTGATCAGATTTAAATTCTTCCGGAACCCGTTGAGCCGCCTCCCCGATTATTTCAAAATTTCTTACAACGGCATCAATTGTTTTGTCATCACGGATAAAATCATCAAAGGCCATTCCGGACGTGTAGGAAATAATTTTTTTTGATGATTCCAGTATATCTTCAAGAAGTAATTGTATTTCCCGCTTAGACATAGATCAGATCCGGTTCAATGGAGGCAAAATATTTTGATTTTATTCCGTTGCGGGATACCAGGTCCACTTTCATATTCAGAAGAAGCTCCAACTCATCAGCAAGGTCCACAAACGCAAGGCCAATGGGTTGGGAGAATTCGACCAGCACATCTAAATCACTATCCCCGGTAATGGCTGTATTCCGGCTATAGGAGCCAAAAATGGCCATATTCCTGATACTGTATTTTTTTTCAAGAGATGGTTTTACCCGTTTAAGTGTTGACAATATCGTGTTCCTGTTTGTCATGAAGCGAATTTACAAAATTAATTATGTTTGACCGATACATACTGAAAGGCTGATATAATATTCACTAAAGGCTAAAAGCCGTTTTTATGTAATCTTACCTTTACTCATGCTGATGTGCATGTGTTAATAATTTACTCTGACCCGTTCATCTTGTATGGATACGCTGCTTCAATTGCTTTTTTTGTTGCGCTGTACAAGGCGATTCAAATTACTTGGGGTACATCGAACAAAATAAAGTTTTCTCTTCAAACTGCTGTTAAGACTTTAAAGAGCATAAAGTATTGTGCAATCGTACTAAGTATTTTAATTGTTTTAGCTGGACTATACATAAGACTATTTCACGATAAAGAAGACGACCCTGCGGGTTTTCTTGCCATTTGTATCGTGACTACTTGTAGTTTCTATCGTATTTGCAACGGCTGCGGCAATATTTGAAAAACTCTTGCAAAATGCCATTGATATGAAATCTGAAAATGATTTAACCGTTTAAGCTATGCCAATCATTGTAAACTTAGACGTGATGATGGCAAAGCGAAAAATGTCTCTAAATGAACTTTCTGAAAAAGTTGATTTGACCTTATCGAACCTTTCCATCTTAAAGACAGGAAAAGCGAAAGCCATTCGCTTTAGCACCTTGGAGACAATTTGTAAAGCATTGGACTGCCAGCCGGGTGATATTTTAGAGTATGTAAATGACGAAAAAAGAATAACGAACCGCTAACATGCGGGTTGGAAATATGGCGGTTCACCGAATATATTCTCAACTTTTGTTGTCAACCTTTTGCAGGATTATTTTTAAACAATGTCAACTTATATCAGAACGAAACAGACCGATACATCTGAAAGGCTGATATAATATTCACTAAAGGCTAAAAGCGTTTTTATGTAATCTTACCTTTACTTCATGGCGGATGTGCATGATATAAAAACCCGCAGTTATAACATGTCGCGGATACGATCGGGCAATACAAAACCCGAATGGACGGTGCGCCGCTACCTGCATGCGCAGGGTTTTCGTTACAAGCTTCACGATAAAACATTACCCGGTAAACCGGATATCGTATTACCTAAATATAAAACGGTCATCTTTATTCATGGATGCTTCTGGCACGGACATGCAGCCTGTCCTTATTTTGTGGTTCCCAAAACAAGAACGGAATGGTGGCTGAATAAAATCAAGACCAACAGCGCCAATGATATTAAAGCAATAACCGCATTAAAAAAAGAAGGATGGAGAGTTATCATCATATGGGAATGCCATCTTAAAACGGCGAAGCTGCAAAAAACACTTTTGTCGCTGGTAAAAAAAATCGGGTGATGCTATTATTTATTTTCTTTTGCTGTGTATAGCATGCATATCAGGTAGTTGATGCCAGGCAGGAATATCAATGGGCATTTATCCGGCGCATTTCATTACCTTTAGCCCTCACCCATGCCGGTTGCGGGATTATTATCCTGCCACATTCAAACGGCAAAAAATTCGTCAATTAAATAATGGTTTCAAAGAAGGCCCGTTTTTATTCGGATAACCCTTTTTATTTCCAGTTCCCTTTCTGTTTACCCGCCGGAAGCTTTTTAATTTTATTTTAAACCAAAAATCATCTAGTATGAAGAAATGGATTGTAAGTTTCATTCTCGCAAGTTTTTTATTTTCCTGCAGCGACAGCAAGGATAAAATGGAAGGTTCGGAAAACGCGGAAAAATCAACGGCAGACCTGCCTTACACGGCTACCTATTCCAGCCAGTTTACATCGGATGTCTCCGATGCGGATCTCAAAATGGTATTAACAACCTATAAAGACTGGGCTTCCGGCAATATGGACGGATTAGAAGCCACCATGGCCGATTCGGTTTATTATGAGGGCAGTAACGGCACCTCGGTGCACCTGGCAAAAGCCGATCTTAGAAAAATGTGGACCGGTTACCGCGACAGCCTGAGTTCTGTGGAAATTGAAATGCAGGCCTGGGACAAAATGTTTGCAAAGGATAAAGGCGAAGGACATATAGTAACCTGGTATAAGGAAATTGATACCTACAAAGATGGCCGGGTAGACTCCGCCACTTATCATGATATTAACCGGGTAAAAAATGGTAAGATCACTTATTACAGCAGTATGAAAAGAGTATTGAAATAATTGTATTCTTTAGTTTTTAGTAAGAGCCTCTGCGGATTGCAGGGGCTTTTTTATTTCCTTCTTTGAAACTTATTGATGACTTATTCAACGGTATGTAAAGGAAAACATACTTTAAGTCACATATACAATTCCCAAATGAAAATTCCAGCCAAACTGTTATAGGGATTAATATCTTCTTGGCAATTACTAGTCTCGTTAAAATTCAGATTACATCCATTCCACAAGATTTTAAAAATGCGAAAATTGGATCATAAAATTCTGGCAACCTAGTTCCGTCTGATTGATCTCCCGTGGGTAAAAAGATAATAATGCCTTCTCTAACTCTTGTTAATAATACTCTGTATGTATTTAAAAGAAACTGCTGTTCGGCTTCACTTTTGGTCTTTTTCCATTCAGTTCCAGAAAAATTTTTAAAATCCCAGCCTTCTTTATGTCGTCTCAGATCTGCATCCCAGCAAACACATGCCCAATCAAGTTCAAGTCCCTGAATTTTATATTCTGTTGCCACAATTTCTAAATAGTATGAGGACCTAATATCCGTTTCATCATTTAGGAACCACATCGCTTCATCTACTTCTTCTTTTACATTTATGCCATATGGTTTTAGTCTTAGGGCTCCTGAACTTGCGATTAAGCCAAATCGCTTGGTGCCTCTTTCTTGGGCTCTCAACCAGCTTTTTGCAGTATTTATATTTCTTGTGATAAAGAGCGGGAAACTTTTTTTAACTGAGTCACTTATTTCTAGAGCTTCTGATTTCTGGTTATTAATAACTGCATTTACCCAAGAATTTAAATTGTTTGCTCTAAATGAACGTTGGCTTACTTTTAAATGTAAATTTCTATCTGTATGAATAATTACATTGGAAGGAATTTCTTCAAATAGCTTTTGACCAGATGTGGAAGAATCCCCTGAAAGCAATTCTGGAGAAATAAATACTTCCCAATTGGTATATTTTTCTTTTATTGCTTTTCCCCATTCACCTATTCCTCCTTCACCGGTATTAATTTCTTGTCCGCCACCTACGAGAGCAATTATAACAGACCACCCATCATGTCTATTCATAAATTCAAATAACAATTCTGCTTCGGATTTTTCTTCAATCAAAAAAGGTTTATTTTCCCTATTCTTATTTTGTTTTGCTTTGTTGCTGAAATGTTTTGCATTCCAACAGCGCTGGGCTTCGTCAAAAACAACAACTTTTTCAGTCAACTGTCGATCCATTCTTATGCCATCCTTTATAAATTGATGTAAGTTTTGAATTTTTGATTTTATTTTAAAATAGGATTCTTTTTTAGTCGGCTTTTTTGTACCTTTTTTAGAATTGAATTGTAGAGTTTCTCTTTGAAAATTATCTCTACTTAAGGCTTCTCTTAATACATTTATGAGCGGCCCATTTCCTGAAAAATAAGCTGAATTAAATTCCTCTCCCAATAACTCTTTTTCATGAACAATTTTTAATCCAACAAGAGTTTTCCCTGCCCCTGGTACTCCTGTAATGAAACAGATAGCCTTTTTATTTTTTTCTCTTGCATTATTAATAATTTCTATTACAGATGTACTAGTAGCTGAAAGATTTTCTGCTCCTTTCTTTGTAATATTTTCTACTTGTTGACCTTCAAATAAGGCTTTAGCAGCCTGTACAATGGTAGGCGTAGGTTGATATTCACTTTGTTCCCATTCAATTGGGTTAATTTTTTCAGTTTGTATATTGTGAAAACTTAAATAGTAATTGTTTATTAGTGCTGATAGGTTAACAGAATTTGCTTTAATGCACGGGAGTACATTGATTGCGTGATTGCGATTGGGTTCTTGGTGAATGTGTTTCGCATCTGGAGCTAATAAAATAGGGATTATTATCTTCCCCCTACTTTGAAGGTGAAAATCTGATAAATCGAGGGCATAGTCTTCGGCCTGACGAACGTCTGCTAATTCAAAATAGTTTCTTTCAAATTTAAATTCGATAACAAAAATTATTTCATCCGCGAGAATAATTGCATCAATTCTTTTGGCAAGGCGCGGAATTTCATATTCAAGAAAGACGTGCCACTTAGTTGCAAATGGATTTAATTTAATAAGTTCTCTAAAAGACTCTTTTAGAATAGATATACTACTTTCCCAAGAACGTGTTGTAATTGTCCATTGGTTAGCAAAAGCTGTTCCAGCTAAATTGAGTCTGCCAACTATTGCTTCATCTTTTATTTGTAGAAAAGACTCTAATGAATCTTGGTAGTAAGCTTGGTTCATTTTTTGAATTCCTTTGATGTAAAGAATTCTGTAAATGAAACTTCGAGGGCTTTAATCAATCGTTCCAAAATCTCTAATGAAACGTTGCGACGTCCGTTTTCTACATCGGTTACATAAGTTCTATCTACTTCTGCTTCATTAGCCAGTGCTTCCTGAGAAAGTTTAAGCGATTTTCGGAGATATCTTATCCGCTGGCCAACTTTTAGTTTTATATCCATGCCTGGAAGGTCAAATATTGTGGCTTTTAAGTCAACGGACTTTAAGGGTCATAATAAAATTTAGATCGAAAAAGGAAATTATTATGGGTAATTTTTTGGTGTGACTTAAAAGCGAATGCAGATGGGATTATGTTGTCTAACTTGTGTCTTATAGTATGCCGGATCTATAAATCATTATTTGCAATTTTATCTTTTATTAAAATGTTTATACCAACAGCTAAAGGATACTTTTCTGGATGCGGCGGCATGGAAATGGGCATCATTCAAGCAGGTGTCAATGTAATCCAATCACTTGATTTGGATGTTGCGGCTATAAAATGTATGAATATGAACAAACATTATTTTTCACATAAAGTATTAAACTATGATATAAAGGATATAACAGTTTTGGAACAACCGAAAACGGATATTATCGTGGGAACATATCCATGTACAAAATATTCGCCTATCGCAGATTTACATGGTACAAGAACTGGAGATGATTTATTCCTACATTTCTTTCGCCATTTAGCAATCGAAATGCCTGAAATGTATATTGTTGAAAATGTTCCAGGAATGAAAAAATTCAAAGTTGTCATGGAAGCAATGACCAAACTGCCCGATTATTATACATACGTTTTCTGTCCAGTCGAAACTACAAATTGGTTACCTCAAAGAAGAAATAGGCTTATTTTGTTTGGAACAAGAAAGCCATATGCGATTTCAGCGCCGGAAAAATCACCACATAGAGCACAATTAAAAACTATACTTGAAAGGAATCCAGAAGTTGAAATACCTGACTATGTAATTAGTAGAATTAATGGGAAATATAGAGATAAACCGATTAAAATTGATCCGGAAGAATTAAATGCAATTGCGCCAACATGCGTCGCTCATTATTCAAAAGACTTAAGTACTAGATTGGTTATTGATAAAAAATCGAAGTATGGGCTTCGACCATTTTCAATTCGGGAATATGCAAGATTACAAGGATTTCCAGATGATTTTATATTTGAGAACAAAAGGAGTTCATATCGATTAATTGGTAATGCAGTTCCTGTAGATATGGGAAGATGGATTGGCAAGGTTGCAATTAAATATTTTAATTAGCCACTTCATAAAACATGAATTAGGCATACGAAGTAGGACTATAATTAAAAGCATTTCTCCTAATTTGAGTAATTTACATCCTCAATCCCCAAACAGTTTTTTAAAAAAATATCATTCTCACTGCCATGCCTTTCCCGGTTACCATTACTATGGAAGAAGTTGACCAAATTGCTTTGCAGGCAGGAACCGGTATTGCGTAATCTTCAAATCACGCAATGTTATTATGAACTATCGACTTGCTTTGCACAGCGCATGGGGCCGCAGGCCAACTGGTGCAGCTTCGCTACATGGGCATCAAAACAGGCAGGCCAGACCATCCGGCAGCAAGACCTGCAACAATTACTTAAAGAAATGATTCGCCAGGAACCGGAACTGGAAGCAGCATTGTCGCTTATGATTATGCTGGCAAAAAAAGCCGGGGCAGAACAAAGCGTTGAGCAACTTCGTCAGTCTGCACTGGCTACTATGCTGGCTTCATCATCCCTGCGTGCAAGCCAGGCCATAAGCCGGGGAAATAAAAAAGTTTTTGAAGAGATAGGCCGGGAATTTTCCCGCTTTATGATCACCTGTATAAATGATACGGTTTATGATGCCGGCCATATCAGTTCTTTTTGCAAATCATTAAAACCCGGTCCGCCCCCGGCAGGACAGGATTACCTGGCGCAGGCTTTTACCTGCTATTACAAGGCTTTGTTTACCTACGATGCAAGGGAAAAAGCGGAATTGAATTTACTCGCCAACCTGCTTATTGGTTTTCATGAACAAAACCGCTTGCAGCCGGAAATTGCGGAAGCATTAAATGCTTCAGTGGATAAGGAAAAAATAAAAAAGCAGTTGCTGGATATTTTATTAACCGGTATTCATTTTCGTTCCCGGGTGCTTTTGTTTTTAAAACGGATGGCAGGTAGCACCGGCCTTTTGGAGCAGGCAATTGAAGCATGGATCGGCCGGATGCAATTTCATATCCGTAAACTATTAACCGCGCAACTGATGACTTTGACCATACCACCCAACAACCGCCTGCAATTAGGAAGAGATCTGGCGTTTCCCTATCCTGAAAATTTAACGCAGCTGGTTAATAAGGACCTGCTGGCCTTGCTGCAACAAACAGATCCTACTCCCGATAGTTTGCTGGAGAGCGGCGCTACCGATTGGGCCAGCCTGCCGGAGCGAATGCATTTTATTGGCGAACTGTTTCGCTGCTGCCAGCAAAAAAAAGAATTACTGGATGCTCCTTTTACACCCGGTCAGCAGGCATCATTAAAATCGGGAAGAATACCGGAAGGTAATTTGTAATAGCGTCCTCTTTAATTCATTTCTTAAAATAGAAGAGCAACGCTTTACTTACACAACAAAAATTATTTCTTTGCTCTTTCATACTGCTGCGGCCATTTTATATCAGCACCCAGTTCACTGGCAGCATGCAAAGGGAAATAAGGATCACGCAAAAACTGTCTTGCTAAAAAGACCAGGTCGGCTTGTTGGTTATTAATAATTTCTTCGGCCTGCGCAGATGTAGTGATTAGCCCAACAGCACCGGTAAGCATGCCTGTTTCTTTTTTTATTTTTTCAGCAAATTTTGTTTGATACAAAGGGCCCACCGGAATTTGTTGCGCCGGTGAGTTACCTCCGGAGGAACAATCAACCAAATCAACTCCCTTATCTTTTATAGCATGCGGCGAGTTGCACAGGAGTCTTCAATGGTCCATCCGCCTTCTACCCAATCGGTAGCGGATATGCGAATAAATAAAGGAAGCTCTTTGTCCCATACTTCCCTTATCGTTTTTATTATTTCTAAAACAATGCGGATGCGGTTTTCAAATGAGCCACCATATTCATCCTGCCGGTGATTACTTAGTGGTGATAAAAAAGAATTGATAAGGTAGCCATGCGCTGCATGAATTTCTATTACTTTAAATCCTGCACTGGCAGAACGTATCGCTGCTTCACGAAAATCATCCAGCAATTTTTTGATATCATTTTTGTCCATCTCCTTAGGAACTGGGTTCGCCTTCTTTATATGGAATGGCACTGGGAGCTAAAGTTTGCCAGGCGCCTTCTTCTGCAGCCAGCGGATGATGTCCCTTCCACGGACTATGATGACTTGCCTTTCGTCCGGCATGTGCCAGCTGTATGCCCGGCACGGCACCCTGTGATATTATAAAAGAAGTAATGCGCTTCAGGAATTCAATATGATCATCTTTCCAGATGCCCAGGTCGTCCGGTGATATCCTTCCTTCAGGTGATATGGCTGCTGCTTCTGTAAATACAAGACCGGCACCACCAACAGCCCGGCTGCCAAGATGCACCAGGTGCCAGTCATTGGCAAATCCATTGGTGCTTGAGTATTCACACATAGGAGAAACAACAATCCGGTTTTTGAAACTGATGCTACGGACGATAAGGGGTTCAAAGAGTTTGGTCATGATAGTGGTTAGCTTGTAAATAATTTATGCCATTAAAAAACTTCAATCTTTAATTGGGTAATCTCAAACTTCCAAAGCCAATAAAATTTATTTATTGGCATGAATTTATATTAATAAGAAACAAGCCACGGCGCAACAAGTTCAGAGGAGCTTATAAAATCTAAAATTTTCTTACATTTAAAATGTGAAGCACTTTCATATATTAGCTTTTTCAATTGCCTTTCAGGAAAGATTTGTGCAATGTGAAAAAGATATAAAGAGAGCAGGTAATTGCTGATATCATAAATTTTACCAATGAAACGGGGCAATCTAACCCGTATCATTAATTATTTTATAATTATGACATTCCTGGTCTTTCTTGTTGTTGTGCTTTTTATACTGGCTATTCTCGATCTCATTGTTGGAGTAAGCAATGATGCCGTTAATTTTCTTAATTCCGCCATTGGCAGCAGGGTAGCTCCTTTTCGCACTATTATATTGATTGCCGCAGCCGGTGTTATCCTGGGTTCTGTTTTTTCAAGCGGCATTATGGAGATTGCGAGGAAAGGTGTCTTTCATCCTGAATTCTTCACCCTGGATAAACTGATGTTTATCTTCCTGGCCGTCATGCTCACAGACATAGTGTTGCTTGACATATTCAATTCACTGGGGCTTCCTACTTCCACTACTGTCTCCATCATCTTTGAATTATTGGGTGCCTCGCTGGTGGCGGGTATTTTGTTTTCCATTGAAAAACAGGATCCGGTTTCTGAAATGCTGAAATATATTAATGCAGAAAGTGTGGGATCCATTGTAACGGGAATTTTTCTTTCCATACTGATAGCATTTACGCTTGGCATCATTGTGCAATATCTCAGCCGCCTGCTTTTTACTTTTAATTACGAGGAAAAACTCAGTCGCTATGGGGCAGTTTTTGCCGGTTTGGGAATGACGGCTATTGTTTATTTTTTATTGATCAAGGGATTGAAAGGAACGACACTGATCAGCAAGGAGAATGTAAAATGGATTGGAGATCATACCATGGCTATTCTCGGGATTTTTTTGGTGGCGGGAATTGCAATCAGCCTGGTATTGCAGAAACTGATGAAAATAAATCCGCTCAAGGTGATCGTATTCATGGGCACCTTTTCGCTGGCCATGGCCTTTGCCGGCAACGACCTGGTGAATTTTATCGGCGTCCCCATTACTGGTTTCCTGGCTTTTCAAAATTGGAGAACATCCGGCATACCGGCCGATGAACATTACCAGCAATACCTTGCCGGAAGCGAAGTAGCTGTGCCTAATTACATGTTGCTGATCGCCGGACTTATTATGGCCCTAACACTTTGGCTGAGTGCAAAAGCAAAAAAAGTAACGGAAACGGAAGTTAACCTGGGCAGCCAGGGTGAAATACAGGAAGAAAGATTTCAACCGAATGCGGTTTCCCGCAGTGTGGTAAAATCATCCTTAATACTCGGCAACTTTTTTTCACTCGTACTTCCGCGTTCTGTAAGGGCCTACTACAACCTGAATTTTGCAAAGAGTAAAATCAGGCAGGCTACTGTTGTTAATGACGGTCCCGCTTTTGACCTGGTAAGGGCTTCCGTAAACCTGGTGCTGGCCAGTGCTCTTATTGCTATGGCCACTTCTATGAAATTACCATTATCTACCACCTATGTTTCTTTTATGGTAGCGATGGGAACATCCCTTGCTGATAAAGCATGGGGAAGAGAAACGGCGGTATACCGGGTGGCCGGTGTATTGAGTGTGATCGGGGGCTGGTTTATTACTGCTTTTATTGCATTTGGCGCTGCCGGGCTATTTGTTTTTATCCTCATCAAGGGAGAGGTAACGGGTACTGCCATCCTGATGACACTGGTAGGAGGCTATATAATTTTTTCACATATTCATTTTAGCCGGAAAGAAAAAAAGAATAAAACAGCTTCATCCCGGTTAAGGCTTTTACCTCAATCAGACAGGGTGATCTACGATGAAAATAAAAAAAGAGTTATTGAAAATCTTTCTGTGCTGATCAGGATATACAATTCCCTGCTTGCAGGAATAAAAAATTATGAGGAGCCCATGCTGGAAAGTTCCTATAAAGAATTAATGGACATGGAAGCCGATGGGTTTAAGCAAAGAGCTCAAACAATACGTTCCATAAAAAGCCTGGAGACCAATGATCCCAAGCCGGCACAGATATTATTATATAGCACCGACCTGTTGCAGGATATTACCAGTTCTGTGGTGGTGTTGGGAGAAGAATGCCTGCACTATGTTAAGAACCTGCATGAGCAACCGGGTAGAGATTTTATCCGGCTAACAGAAGAATTGCAGGCGAAAATGAAAACTTTTTTCCAGATTGCTATGACGGCGTTGGTACGGGATGATTTTAAAAATATTGAAAACATCCGCATAGCCAGGGATGATGTGCGGGAATACATCAACGGGCAATTAGATAATTATATAAAAACCATGCAGGATAAAAAGCCCGGAACCAAGCGGGCTATTCTTCAGAGCAATTTACTCCTGCAAAGCCGCGATATGCTGGCAGTTACGCTTCGCATTATTAAGATGTACAGGAAGTATCACGACAAATAATAGTGATTACAAAGGAAGATGAGATTTTGGTAACCTGCAATTTTATACTTGCATAAGCTAACTGTAAAATCCAAAATTTGTTTACATTTAATGATGGCAGCTCCACAAACAACTCAGCTTGAAACCAACCTTGCCTGGAAGGACCTGGCATTGGATAAAGAAACTTTTAAGCAAATTGATGCACTAAAGAATTCGCTCCGGGGTTCTTCTTCAGTTAGCCGTGATACCAGCGCAACAAAAAAAAGTTCGGGAAGTCAGCGCATTTTATTTGATGGCCAGGCCGGGTCATTGAAAACAAACGCTGCGGCATTAATAGGTAAGGAATTGAATAAACCTGTGTACAGGTTGATCTTTCAACGGTGGTTTCAAAATATATCGGTGAAACGGAAAAGAATTTAGATGCCTTATTTGCCAGCGCAGAAAAAAAAGGCTGGATCTTATTTTTTGATGAAGCCGACGCTTTATTTGGTAAACGAACGGAGGTAAAAGATGCTCATGACCGCTATGCCAACCTGGAAGTATCTTACCTGTTGAAGCGAATAGAAGATTATAATGGCCTGGTCATTCTTGCATCCAATATGAAGGGCAATATTGATGATGCGTTTACCCGGCGATTTAATACAGTGATCCGCTTTCCTTCCCGCAAGCCGGGGGTGCTTGGTAAATAATAGATATAAAGACAGCCGGTTTTCTGCCTGATTTTGGTTAAATCAAAATAAGGTTATAACCTTAAAATATAAATAATAAATCAGGCTATAGCCTGAAGGGATACCAAACAGCATTCATGCTGATTTAGCCGACCAAACTATTAGGTTTTGACAGGAGCCGTTGTGTAAATCCCTTTGTTACATATGAACTTAAATTTTGCTGTAGATTTATGCCACCAAAAATTTGCGAAATGCAAAGAAGAAAATTTTTAAAGTATGGGAGCATGGGAGTAGCGGGTGCTTCCCTGTTATCATCATACCGGTTGCCCGATTTTTTCAATAAAATGACTGGCAGCGAACTTCCCGGTATAGCCGTACAACTTTATACCGTTAGAAAAGAAATAGAAAAAGATATCAGGGGCACCTTGAAACGTATTGCCGATATTGGATATAATACGGTAGAAACGGCTTTCTGGCCGGATGGCATTACTGTAAAGCAAGCTGGAGAATACCTAAGAGAGGCGGGATTAAATGTATGCTCGGCACATATTGACTTACCTGCCGCCGGTAAAAAAAATAATTTGATTGAAACAGCCCAAGCGCTTGGATGTAAAAAATTAATCTGGCATGGCTGGCCCGAAGATATTCGATACGGCTCAGTCGACGGCACCCAACAATTGGTTGCTACTTATAATGAAGTCAACCGGTTTGCCCGGGCTAACGGTTTGCAGTTTGGCCTTCATAATCATTGGTGGGAGTTCCGGAATAAGGAAGGCAAAAAGTATATGTATGAAGTGCTTTTGAAATCACTTGACCCGGATATATTTTTTGAGATTGATACCTATTGGGTAAAAGTGGCGGGACATGATCCCGCTGAGATAGTAAAAAAATTCGGGAAACGGGCTCCCTTGCTGCATATCAAAGATGGCCCTGCTGTATGGCGTGAATCATTGGCCGATGACAATCCTGATCCGATGGTGCCCGTAGGTAAAGGCACACAAAACTTTCCTGCAATTGTAAAAGCGGCCGGCGGAAATACGGAATGGATGATTGTAGAAATGGATAAAACGTCGACGGATATATTTGAAGCGCTAAAGGAAAGTTATGACTATTTGATCAGTAATGGAATGGCAATTAGCAAGAAACCCATATGATCTTACTTTAAACAATTTGTTATTCATATTCATGTAAAGAACCAATGATACTTTCCTAAATTTAGCTGCTGCTCCTTAGTCTAATTAAAAATATTACCAGGGGTAGGGTCAGGAGATGAAATAAGTTTGGGAGCGGCAAATTATGTAGGCACCAGTCTCTATCCAATCTCAAATAAGAGTACTTAGCAAAAAACCAATATTAAGTAAAGCGACTGGAGCCGTCCTTTGCCTTTACCAGAATATAGTCTTCACCATGTTCAGGAAATAAAATATTGTGAAGGCAACGACATAAATAAAGTTTGTAGATTAAAGAGAAAATAATTATGAATAGGAATCATTAATTTTAAGGTAATCATAAATATTATTCATTATGGAATTGCGCCACTTTAAGATGTTAGCTGAAGTAGCAGCGTGTCAAAATCTGACCAGGGCTGCTGAGCGATTGTATCTTTCACAATCTGCTTTGAGTATCCAATTAAAACAAATTGAAGGCTTATTTCGGCGCACAAGTATTCATCAGAAAGCAAAAAAAAATGATCCTTACCCTTGAAGGTGAAATTGCCCTTGAAGCGGGAAAAAAAATAATGCAGGAAATTGATACTGCCTCCAAACGCATCAAACAATTGGCTGATAAAGATTCAGGAGAGATCCGTATCAGTACCGAATGCTATACGTCCTATCCCTGGCTATCTAACATACTTAAAGAATTTCAAGCTGATCATCCTAAAGTAGAAATAAATATTATCACCAATGCCACCAGGTTCGCTCTTTCCAACCTTTTGGAAAACAAAATTGATGTAGGAATCTTTGATGAAAATAAAAGCAACAAAGTACACTATAGCCCCCTTTTTTCGGATGAATTTGTTGTATTAGTTTCAAGCGAACACCGGTGGGCAGGGCTAAAATATCTTGAGCTGGACGCATTAAAGGAAGAAGCATATATCATGTACAGTTTACCGGAAGAAGAAAGTACGCTTTATCAAATGTTATTTAAAAAACATCCTCCCAAAAAGCTTTACAAGGTAATGCTAACCGAGGGAATCCTTGAAATGGTCAAGGCGGGGATTGGTTTCACCATTCAACCCAACTGGATCGCTTACCCATATATAAAGTCAGGCGAATTGTTTCCGATTAAGATTTCACGAAAAGGAATTAAGCGTATGTGGTATGCGGGAATACTGAAAAATAAAGTGCAGCCACCTTATGTTAATACGTTCATTAAGATGCTTGCAAAAAATATGAAACTATCAGACCCGGTAAAGCATATAAACCTCCTTAAGTCTATGGCCTCCTAACCTGCCTGTAATCAATTAACTCCCATCCTGTCTTTCTCTTCCTCAATGCCTGTTTTCCTGTTTTTATTCTGCTTTACATTGAGGTTTCCAAACCGGTATGTAAATAATAAATTTACAAACCGGGATTCTACTTTCCAGTCCGAGATAATGTTTATACCACGCCCCCTGGTTTTAAAATGCCGTATTTGTGTATCAAATATATCCGTACAACTAAGCTTTAAGGATCCTTTTGATTTTAATACCTGCCTTGCAATACCTGCACTTACACCATAATATTTGTTTTGCCATACGGTTCCGTCGAGCGCAGGAGAATTATAAAAGCCGGAAATTTCGAACATAAATTTTGCAGGTAAAGCGATCGTATTTAAAGTGGTGAGTGCATAGCTATTATTATTTTGTATGTTGGACTCAAAATCCGGCAATTCAGCATGAGAAAAGCTCAGCGAAGTAATACTGGTTAGCTTGCCTTTGAATAGCTTTCCTGTATAGCTCACGGAAAAATTCAATAGCTTACTTGAACTAAAGTTCAAAAAGGTGCCATGAGATGTATTATCGGGGCCCTTTTCATATGCGTATGAAATGGGATCATTAACCAATGAAAAGCTGCTGCTCACCACCAGGTTTTTTTTATATGACCAGTTTATCCCAAGGCTGTTAAAATAGGAAGGCCTGATATAAGGATTGCCTTTGTGATAAGAAAAATGACCCTGCAAATTGATGAACGGATTGATTATATCAAACCCAAACCGCTTTATACTTTTCTTATAAGTAAAAGATAAAAGGTGATTATTTGAAGGTTTGTACTGTACGCTTAGGGAAGGGAATAGATCATTATACCTGCGCACTGTTATCCTAGCAAGAGTAATAGAATTTCCAACAGACCTTGTTAACTCAAACCTTATACCCGCCTGGATGGACCATTTCTTGTAATTTTTTGATACACTGGTGTAGGCAGCATACAAATTTTCCGTGTACACAAAATGATTAGTTTTTGAAGAATCGATTTCCCATTCATTATTTAATAGTCTTTCCCATAAAACATAATTGTCTGTTCTGCTTCCTGAGAATTTGACCCCTGCTTCAATATTGCCATTTTTCAACGGCAGATAATAATCTGCAGTTACCGATTTTACTGAATTATTTGCTGGTGAATTATTAGTAAGGTTATAGGAGCTTATTGGGTTTCCCATGTCATCGTTATAAAACCCGGCTATAATATCCTCCCATTTTTTTGAAAGCCCCCAATAATCAACATTAACCATAAGTTCGGCCCCTCTGGCTGAAATTTTTCTTATGATGTAGAGGTTCACAGTTGGAACTAAAAAAGATGCATCCGTTAGCATGTCAACTGTTACTTCCGTATCGGAGGCTGGTGTTGCACCCTTAGAAAGTGAGAGGTCAAATATTTTTCTTTTCCGAAAATTCTTAGCGCATCTAAGCAATAATCCAGCCGTTGTTTTTTTATTCAGGTCATAATCAATTCCCAACCTTACGGAATGGTTATCCTGTGTCCTTATATTATGGTCCGACATGTTAATTTGGGAAGGATCGTTGGCAAAAGTCAGAAATGCATTTAAATGAAAGAATTGCCTGGTATAGTTGCGGTCATAACCTCCATAAATGTTTATAGTGCTGTCTCTGTAGTTCAGCGAAAAACCAAGAGGGCTCCTGAAATAGGTACCTTTGCCAATACCGAGAGTTATAGACTTAGTCAGGCCATAATTTTTATTTTTCTGTAATTTAATGTTGATCACTATCCCCCCTTGCGCATCATGCCTCGATGATGGATTTAATAATATTTCCAGTTTATCAGTGTTTGTTCCCAATATTGAAGACAGGTAGTCTTTCAGATCTTCTCCGGAAAGATTATTGGATTTACCATCAAATACAACATTTACCGGCTTTCCCTGGTAGTATAAAGAACCATTTGACTCTACCACTCCGGGTGTATGTAATATAATATTATACAGGTTATCTGAAGCTAAAACAGCACTTTCGCTAACATTAAAAGCTATTTTATCAGTTGTCCGTGTTACAATCTTTTGTAGCGTTGAAACAGTAACACCTGCAAGGCCGGAATTCGTCTTTTGTAATTCTAAAGACATAACTTCATTACCTGTTACCCTGATCATTTTATTTAGGGAAAGGAAGCCTACATGAGAAATATCCAGGATATAATCCCCTGCCTCCAGGTTATCAATCATAAAATATCCACGGCTATTGGTTACAGACAGTCGCTTTACCTGTGCATTAACGCCACGCAAAGAAACACTAGTGTTCATAAGAATTTCTTTGCTGACACTGTCACTAACAGTTCCTGATAAAGAAAAAGTTTTTGTTTGCCCTATGCCCATACCGGCCAACAGGACAAGGATGGTTATAATCAGTATTTTCATTTTAGCTGCTTTAATGTTCTGGCAAAGCTATCATTGTTTTGCTATGAGTAAAATGAAAAGATTATTTGATATCCATTAAAATTATTAATAGAACTATTGGGGCGTTTCGACAGAATTAAATCAATATCTCATAAATTTGCTGCAGTATGACCGAAGTGAATATCGAATTTTATACAGATATTTTTAAAAATAAAGTTGCCGAACTAATTCTGAGCATCCAAAATGATGAGTTCGGAATACCGATCACATTAGAGTTGCAACCGGATTTAAATGAAATATCTAAATTCTACCAGGTTAATTATGGTAATTTTTGGATTGCAAGAGTTGATGACAGGGTTATAGGAACAATTGCTTTATTAGATATTGGCAATAATAGAAGCGCATTAAGAAAAATGTTTGTTGCCAGAGATTATAGGGGAAAACTGTATGGCATCGGGCAAAAATTATTAAATAGTTTAATTGATTGGGCTAAGGATAAAAGGACTACAGAAATATTCTTGGGTACGAATGAAAGGTTTATCAGAGCACAACGGTTCTATGAAAAAAATGGTTTTATAGAAATACCAAAACAAACCCTGCCAAAAGAATTTCCTGTAATGGATGTTGATGTGAAATTTTATAAATGTTTTGTTTAAGGGTTAAGCATGGATTTGCAATATAATGCCGGAAGCTTGAGTGCCCAGATTAAATAACGAAATATAGAAAAGCTTACCTGCCTGGTTATGACTCACAAAACTTAATGAAATTGACGTAGCATTAGCATACTAAAGAAAATAGGCAGTTTAGAGTAGCTGGTCATCATTTGTTCCTGAATACCAGATTCATTCTGCACGTTGTTATTATTCTTACGTGTAAAATATATCTCGAATTATTTCCGTCCATAGCCCTTAAAAGTTTAACCAAAACGGCAACTCCTAACGTTCATAACTTCTGCAAAAATAGTCCCTATCAACTATCAATCAGTATCCTGGGTGTGCATTTTGCCTGTGCAAAGACTGCTTTTTATGGTTGTATGTTTTTTCGTACCTTCTCGGCTATTCAATTCCTGTAGAATACTTTCATTTTATCAAAGTCGAACGCCAATTTAAGTCAACAGAACGATTCTTCATTTTAAAATTGAATACCATGTTAATCATTGCACATCACAACATCAGTAAGCCAGAAGAATTCTGGACAACAGCTAAAGAAGTAACACAAAATTTACCGGCATCATTAAAAGTTCATGGTGTATATCCTTCGAAAGACAGCCGGTCCGGTACCTGCCTGTGGGAAGCCGATAACGTACAGGAGGTGCAGCAATTCCTGGATAAACATACCGGGAAGATGGCGAAAAACTTCTGCTACGAAGTGAATGTAAAAGACTCTATGGGGCTCCCGGCTATCAAGCTGGAAAAAGCTCATGCTAATTAAGCTTTTCATTTAATGGGAAACAGGTGCCATATTTTTGGCGCCTGTTTTTTTGTCTTATAACTTATTGAAGCCGGAGCGGATTTATTTTAAATATTACCTTCGGTGTTGTAAGAATTCGGACTCTTTGAATTTTCTTTCTCTTGTTTAATGCGGCCCTGCATCTCCAGTATTTTCAAAACCAAAAAAATAAATCGAATGAAAAAGTTTATTTCCCTTTTCGCCGCCATTATTTTTTTCTTCTTTATTTCCTGCAACCATGAAAAAACTAATTCTGAAACCAAAGAGCAAAGTTCAGCCACGAAAAAAAACCTGGAAGCTTCGGCTATTATTTCAAAAGCCTTTGATACCGGTGATCCCTCAATGATCGACAGCGTGGTGGCCAGCGATTTTGTGGACCATACAGATCGCGGTGATATGGGCCGGGATAGCCTGAAAGCGATGATTACTTCCATGCGTAAAATGTTTCCCGACATGAAACAGGAAACGATAAAAGAACTTGCCGACGAAGATTATGTATTTTCCCTGATGCGGTTTACCGGCACCAGCGAAGGTCAGATGGGAATGCCCAAAGGTCCTTATGATATGAAGGCAATACAGGTGGTACGGTATAAGGATGGCAAAGCTGTGGAGCATTGGGAATATATGGAACCCAGGGAAATGATGAAGATGATGCCTGAGGCACCTGCAAAATAATCCGGGAATTGGACATTCAATCCACGGTGCTTTACAATTTACTTTTTTTCCAGGTAGGCCATTTGTCCCAGGTGGTAACTGGTATGGCTTGTCCTGTTGATAATGATATTTAATTTATTTCGGTGAGGTTCATTGGCAAAATCGGCAGCGGACACATTATTGTGACGGCTGAACCATTCGTTATCCGGTACCCGGCTGATATGCTCCGAAAGTTTATTATTCACATTGATCCAATAGGATTTTAATTTATTTATCGAAGGCATATCCTGTCCTGAATGATCCGGGGTATCCAGAAATATTTTATCAAGTTCCGGGTAAAGGCGTTTTCCAAAACCCAGGATAGGAAAAAGACCATCGCTTACAGCAATCAAATGTCCAAGCAGGTAAATGCCACTATTTCTGCCTGGGGCGGTTTCGCCCATCAACTGCTCATCCGTTAATTTATTGATCAGTTCATCAACCCTGGCATTGTAGGTATCCCAGGCGCTGATGGCCATTTTGATAAAAACTTTCTGGCTTGATGTCTTTTCAGTTGTTGATTCTGCTGCTGTCATGGATTAGGTTTTGTTTTATAACCCGTATTAAAATAAAAAGTTCATCAGTATTCCTGCAGGCCTTTGGCGCTTCTGTCTTCAAATTCGGGTCTTGGGTACATCTTCCTGGGTTTTTCTTTCACCAGTTTCATAGCTTCCTCCACAGCACGAACTAATTGCGGATCTGTACCCTTAGCTAATTGGGCAGGATCATCCCACACTTCGATATTGGGTTTTATCCCATAGCCTTCGGCAAACCATTTTCCATCCGCACCAAAAAGTCGTGCGTCGGGGACGGTAATGCTTCCACCATCCATTAACCGGTGACCGGTGGCAGGGCCTACCAAAATACCCAATGTTCTTTCACCAATGATGGGTCCCAGGTTTAGCTGCTGAAATGCCCAGGGAAACGCATCACCACCCGATCCCGCCCAGCCATTGATGAGCATTACTTTCGGCCCATTATTGCCTTTCGCTGGCCACCGGGTTATGTTGGCATCACGCCAGGCAATATTGTAAATATTGGGCCGGTTAAGCATTTCAATAAAGCGGTCGCCCAATTGTCCGCCTGCATTAAATCTTTCATCAATAACAAAACCTTTTTTATCTATCTGGGCATAAAACTGTCGCATGAGTTCGGTTTGTCCCTCGGTTCCTGTATTGGGCATATACATATAGCCTAATTGTCCGCCGGATAACTCATCTACTTTTTTACGGTTTGTTTCTATCCACTCCAGATGCCGCAGTCTTCCTTCCTGCTGTGGCGTTAATGTCATTATGATCACTTCGCGGGATCCTTCAGCAGCTGGTTTGCTATTTACCCGCAACGCAACTGCTTTACCGGCCAGTCCTTCAAACATGGCATAGGGATCAATTGAGGGATCCAGTTCCCGGCCATTTACGGAAATAATATAATCGCCTTCTTTTACATTTATCCCCGAAGCTTCTAATGGTGATTGCACTTCATTATCCCATTCAGCAGGTCGTACAATACGTTTTATTTTATAAAAATTATTTTGAATCTCCCAGTCAATTCCAAGAAATCCATTGGTCCTGTTTTTTCCCTGCTCCAGGTCACCGCCATTTACATAGGTATGCCCGGCGCTCAGTTCTGAAACCATTTCCTGGAGAATATTATTTACATCCCAGCGGGTAATGGCATCCGCAAGTAATTCACTGTAGTCTTTTCGCACCTGGTTCCAATCCACTTTTTGCATGGAGGGATCGTAAAAGAAATCGCGGTAGCGGCGCCAGGTGTCATTAAAAAGCTGGGTCCATTCTTCTTTCGGGCGAAGTACCATTTCTATTTCAGAAGTACGTAATAATTTGTCAAGCTTTTGGTCGGCATTAATTTTTATTACACCAAATCCGGTGGCATTGCGGGCAAGAATATTTTTTCCATCGGCTGAGCCGGTATAAGCAGTAACATTTGCCAGTACCTGCTTTTCTTCCCTTTTATCGGTATCAAAAAAGAAAATGGATGCGGGTCCGTCGCCGGAACCCGTATTGGGGAAACGCATATAAATCAGTTTTCCTTCTGTAGCCATCAAGCCAGAGATATTCCCCGGCTTCACCGGCAAAACTTCAAGACGACGCTCCAGGTTTACAGGATCAACTTTTGTTTCGGTGGGTACTGGTTTTGCCCCTTTTTTGGATGTATCCTCCGCTGCTTTTGCTTTACCTGAGGTATCGATTTTGATATCATCATTTTTTGAATAAAGCAGGGCAGGGGTGGTGGGATCAAGAGTAGCAACCGCAAGTAATGTACTGTTGGGGTATATCCATGTATTATCAAAATTGCTGTAAGAAGGTTTGAAATCTCTGTCAGTCAGAAAATATAAATATTTACCGGAAGGATCGAAAACAGGGTTATTGTCGTTATAATAACCGGAAGTAGCCTGGTGAATTTTTTTCTTTTCTAAACTATAGAGGTAAATGGCGCTGTTTAAATTTGCTGTGCCTTTTGTATATGCGATCCATTTACTGTCGGGCGACCAGCTAAGGTTAAATCTCCGGAGTGCATTATAAGTCTGGTCAGTTGTTTTATCAATGGTTTCAAGCGAAGCTCCATCAACGAAAAGTACAGTGATCTTCTGCAATTCATTTATAAAAGCGATTTTTTTACTGTCGGGCGACCAGAACAATTTCCAGCCCATTCCACTTTTAAAACTGGTCATTTTTTTTACTTTCCCCGATGCCTGGTCCCGCAGATAAATTTCATTTTCGCCACTTTCATCGCTCCAGTATGCAAGTGATTTTCCGTTGGGCGACCAGGCGGGTTCTTTTTCCCATGCCCCGCTTGTATTGGTCAGGTTAATGATCACACCATTTTCCGCAGGAATACTAAAGAGATCGCCTCTTGCTTCAAAAACGGATCGTTTGGCATCGGGTGAAAGATCAAAATTGGTAATATTGTTTCCAACATTCACGGTACGCGGCATCAGCGTGGAAATATCTGCCACCACGGTGATCTTTATTTCTTCATATTTATTTGTGGCCAGGCTCAGAAGATAAAGCCGGCCACCCGCTTCAAAAACCAGTTCTTCCGGTCCGGCGGACATATGGTTAATGTCAATATTTGCAAATTGTGTAAGCTGCTCTTTTGATTTTTTGACAACGTCATAGCTCCATATATTTCTTCTTCTTCCCGCACCACCATCCGATACATAATAAATTTTGTTTTTAACCCAAACCGGTTTTCCTTCTGTGGCATCGGTACGGGTAATATTTTCTGCTGTTCCTTTTTTAAGATCAAAAGTCAGCACATCAGAGGCAAGCCCGCTGCGTATTCTTTTAAAAGGATAGTTCTCTGTTATTTTAGTTACATAAGTAATTTGATTGCCATCTGGCGAAAAGGAAGCCAGCTCACCATAAGGCACTGGAAGTTTTTCAGGCAAACCGCCTTTAGCCGACACGAGGTATAGTTGCCTGTAGGCAGGGGTTCCGCTTTCACGTCCAGAAGCAAAGAGTATGCGTTTGCCATCGGGGTGCCAGTCCACCACCCGGTCCGGTCCGGAATACCAGGTAATGCGGATGGGTATGCCACCCTGAACAGGCATCGTATACACATCCGTATTGCCATCGTAAGTGGCAGAGAAAGACAGGGTTTTTCCATCCGGCGAAAACCTGGGAAAAGCTTCCTCACCGGTAGATGAGGTGATGCGATTTGCCGTTCCGCCTGTTTTAGGAGCTAACCAAATATCGCCTCCGTAAACAAATGCAATTTGTGTGGCTGATACATCCGGGTAGCGGAAAAGGCGTGCATCAATTTGTGCCGTAGCGGACAGGCTGAATAATAAGATTGAAAAAAAAATTATTTTTCTCATACAGTTGCTTAGTTTAATGGAATGATGTTTTGAAGATAGGAAAATAAAAGTGATCACTTAAAGGGTATTGATGGACGGCGCAAGGAGAACGAATGGGATAGGCTACTAAAAAGTTTTGATTGTAAAAAGGGTTTTCATAATTGTTGTCCGGTGGTTTATTTATGGACGCTGCAAGTAGTCAAACACATCAACTGATTTCCATATAAAAAAATAACCGCAGTATGTATTTCCACATCTGCGGTTATTTTTCATTCACATTAAATACGAGAAAGCTTCAGGTATATTCTATCCTTGTTTATTTCTATTTTACTTTTTCCTTAAGGATATTTCCATCGGCACTTACCAATAATTTTACCTTACTGTTATCTTTTTTCATTTCAATTTCATAGGCTGTTTTATCTTTTTGTAATTCAGTATTTATATCAGTGATGGTATAATCTGAATATTTGCTGCTAATGGCAGTATGAACAGCAGCGGGGAGTTTAGAATGGTCTTTTAAAGAATAGGAAGAGCCAATCCAATTGCCTTCACTATCGTACCAGCCGTAATAATTATCATTGTCCATATTAAATTGAACTACGTATCCGGTTGAATTCATCGGTGCCCATCCGGATAATTCCCAATCAATCGGGTAGGTTGCCAGTGAATCATAATTACTCCATACTACTCCTGTTGCATTGGGATACTGCGTAGAAAAAATAGTCTGCGTACCCGCAGGCACATTTACAGAGCCCGATGAAGTCCCGTTATTTGACATGGTATCACGGGAGACGGGTGTATTTTGACCGGGTGACATACTTGTATCCGTGGATGTCCTTTCCATGGAGCCTGAGGTTGTATCGCTATGCATAGAACTTGATGTAGTATCTGTGGTTGTGGATACAGAATCGGTTGTTGTACGGGGTTGATCAGTTGCCTTATAAGTTGGTTTACACGAAGCCAGGGCAATGATTATTCCCAGGATAAAAAAATTTCTAAGTTTCATAAATCAGGTTTTTAATTATTAAAAAAATTGATGGTACAGCTTTACTTTATTTGGCTACAACTATGCCAGCACTACCATTGTTTTCTTGTTTTTTATTTATTCAGTGTTCAGGCACAACAGGGGTAGGTTTCGCCACAACAGGGGGTGTTATTTACGCATCTGACAACAATTTACCAGGTATCTTATTCCAATATTTTCAAATTCATTTTTTTTTGGGATCCCCTGGATTGAGCAGGATTATAAAAAGTCCATTTTATTACTCTTTTACAATAAGTTGAATTATTTTTAAGGCCAATCCAATACCCTATTTGATGAAAGTCATAATATGCGCTGCCCTTTTTATCATTTATTCCACCAACGGTTTCTCCCGTTTGCAGCGTGAAGGTTTACAGTTCTCTTTCCCTCAAGAAGCTAAGGATACCTCAGGAATTGCTATTCCGGCAGCCCGGGAAATGCTGGCTGAGATCATGGGTACCATTGGTCTTAGGGCTAATTTTGAACTGAAGGAAGCCCGGGTTGGGAACTTTGAGGCTGTTATTTTCCGAAGAAAAAGATATATTTTATATAATCCTGATTATATCCAGTGGGTCACCGGGTTGACCCATGATAAATGGGCCGCCATGGCCCTATTGGCTCACGAAGTAGGCCATCACCTGAACGGTCACACGTTGAAAAAATCGGGAAGCAAACCTGATCTTGAGTTGGAAGCCGATGAATTTGCCGGTTTCATTTTATACAAATCAGGCGCTACCCTGGGGCAGGCGCAGGAGGTCATGATGCATATTGCTACAGCGGAATCAACCCGGACGCACCCTTCAAAAACCGCCAGGCTGAGAGCAGTTCAAATTGGGTGGGACCAGGCATACAATAAAGAGGCGCTTATTGTAAAAGCAAAGACAGAATAATTTTTCTTCGGGTTTTACTATTTCCATGGATGGGTACCTAATTTTCAATAGGCTATTAATTACCGTAATAAATTTTTGCAGATTGTGGGTAAATGGGGTCCTTGCATGTTCTTTGTATAAAAAGATATAATATGCCTGACCGATCAACAAAAGTTTGGGAAATTACCCTTTTAATATTTGCCGAAACCATCCTTTCTCTTTTGCTTTTTGCTGGTGTTATTGCTATCCTTGTTTTTTTGGTTCGCCAGCCTGTTCGCAGGTATAAACCTTTTGATATGATTATTTTTGAAAGGTTAAAACCCTGGGTAAGCCCTGCCAAAAACAGGGTAATTTTGTTTATCACCTTTCTTGGATCACATAAGTTTTTAATTCCGGCTAATCTTCTTTTAATTTTTTATTTCCTTGCTATCAGACACCAAAACTGGTTTTCTATCCGGGTTGCCACTATAGCCTTAAGCAGCCTGGCGCTGATGTTTTTACTTAAATATTTATTTCAGCGAAAAAGGCCCTTATCTCCCCTGCTCAAAGCAGCAAAAGGTTTAAGTTTTCCAAGCGGGCATTCTATAATGGCCGTTACATTTTACGGACTTCTTCTTTATATATTATTACACACAATCGATAGCAAGGGAGGAAGGTACTTGGCTATAATAATATTGGTGTCCCTGATCCTAATGATAGGTTATAGCCGGGTATACCTGCGTGTGCATTATGCCAGCGATGTGCTGGCAGGATTTATTATTGGTGTTTTATGGTTACTGATTTCTCTTTCAGTGCTCAACAAGCTGGAGCAATACGCTAAAGACAATGCTGAAACTTTGGATTCTGTTAGTGGGCATATAAATTTTCCTTCACCTGGTAAAGCATTAATGGTTCCGCTGCCTGTATTTGAAAGGGATAAGTTAACAATTGGCAATTGGCTCTAAAATGAAAAGTGAAGTCTTTATAAATTGCAGTTATAGCTTTGCGAAACTATAGAATGGTTTTCACCAGGCAGATTACTTAATTTACAGGATAATCTTTCATTTATGACAGATGACGGGAAGACGTACAAAATAAAAGTCAATGGACTTATTTTCTCATTAACAGAAAAAGAGATCAGCGATGCCGACCTCGTACAAACTGCATCAAACAGATTCAATCTATTAAAAGATAACCGGAGTATCAACGCCCTTATATCAAAAACTGGTGCCGGCGGAAAAAACTTATTGATCGAAGCAGAAGGTGAATTATTTGAAATCGAAATCCAGGATGAACTGGACCAGTTGCTGGAGAAAATGGGTTATAATTCGGTAACCAATAAGCATATTAAAGAAATAAAAGCACCCATGCCAGGTCTTGTTTTAGAAATTGCAGTAAAGGATGGTCAGGAAGTAAATGATGGCGACAAGATTATTATCCTGGAAGCGATGAAGATGGAAAACAGCATCCTGATCCATACACATGCGAGGATAAAAAAAGTGGCCGTCATAGCCGGACAAGCGGTGGAAAAAGGACAAGTATTGGTTGAATTGGAATAAGAATAAATCAGGAAATAACGGACGAAACATGCAAAAAATTTTAGTGGCCAACCGGGGGGAAATCGCATTACGTATCATGCGAACCATACATAAAATGGGAATAAAATCAGTAGCGGTATATTCCGATGCCGACCGCCGGTCCCCGCATGTATTTTTTGCCGATGAAGCTGTTTGTATCGGACCATCTCCTTCTAATCAATCTTACCTTAATGGCGATAAAATAATTGCCTGCGCATTGGAAACAGGAGCCGACGGCATTCATCCGGGCTATGGTTTTTTAAGTGAGAATGCAGAGTTTTCACAAAAGATAACTAATGCCGGCATCATTTTTATAGGGCCGGGACCCGAAGCAATGCGAATAATGGGTTCTAAACTGGCAGCAAAAGAATGCGTAAAAAAATATAACATCCCCATGGTGCCGGGTATAGAAGGCGCCATTGAAGATATTGAGCTTGCAAAAGAGATAGCGGATAAAATTGGTTATCCGATTTTAATTAAAGCATCCGCAGGTGGTGGTGGTAAAGGCATGCGGATAGTGGAAAAAGAAAATGACCTGGAAGAACAAATGCAAAGAGCTATCAGTGAAGCCAGGTCTTCTTTTGGGGATGGATCAGTGTTCATAGAAAAATATGTCAGCTCCCCGCGGCATATTGAAATACAGGTGCTGGCCGATAATCATGGCAATACTGTTCATTTGTTTGAACGGGAATGCAGCATTCAGCGGCGCCACCAAAAAGTGGTGGAAGAATCGCCGTCATCCATACTTACTCCTGAACTAAGAAAGAAAATGGGTGAAGCAGCGGTAATGGTAGCAAAATCCTGTAATTATACCAGTACCGGCACTGTTGAATTTTTGCTGGATGATCAATTGAATTTTTATTTCCTGGAAATGAATACCCGCTTGCAGGTAGAGCATCCCGTTACCGAAATGATAACAGGTATAGACCTGGTTGAAGAGCAAATAAAAATAGCAAGAGGCGAAAAACTGGGTTTCACGCAGGATGACCTTTCTATCAATGGCCATTCCGTTGAACTAAGAGTGTATGCTGAAGATCCGTTGAATGATTTTTTGCCTTCAATAGGCACACTTACCAAATATAAAAAACCGACTGGTGAAGGTATACGCGTAGATGATGGATATGAAGAAGGAATGACCATTCCCGTTTATTATGATCCAATGATCGCTAAACTAGTTACGCATGGCAAAGACAGGACGGAAGCCATACAAAAAATGAAAGCGGCGATCAGGGAATATAAAATTGAAGGGGTGGCAACTACTTTACCCTTTGGCAGTTTTGTTTTTGAACATGAAGCTTTTTTATCTGGCAAGTTTGATACACATTTTGTAAAGGATTATTATACTCCTGAAAAATTAATGGACAGACAAAAAGCTAATGCCGGCTTGCAGCAGTTATTGCATTAAAATATTTGCTGGATAAACAAAAATGAAATAAAACCAGTAGAGCCTGTGCCAACAAATTGGACACAGCGGTTATTGGAAAAATGATTTGCCAGCTAAGATTACACAAGGAGGGAATAAAATTTACTGCTCTTTAGTTAAACACCAAATCGTTCAATTTAACTTCAAATGAAAAAATCAAAAACAGACATATTAAGAAAAAAATTGGAAGAAGGAAAACTGGGTGGAGGTGTAGAAAGAATTGCCACCCAGCATAAAAAAGGAAAGCTGACGGCAAGGGAACGTATCAGTCTATTAATGGATCCCGGTTCATTTGAAGAGATTGGTGCATTGGTTATTCATCGTACCAAGGATTTCGGCATGGAAGATCAGCAATTTTATGGTGATGGTGTAGTTACCGGTTATGGCACGGTCAATGGCCGCCTGGTATATGTATTTGCACAGGACTTTACCGTGTTTGGTGGTGCATTATCTGAAACACATGCGGAAAAAATTTGCAAAGTAATGGACCTGGCAATGAAAACCGGTGCTCCAATGATCGGGTTGAATGATTCGGGTGGTGCAAGGATACAGGAAGGCGTAAGATCATTAGGTGGTTATGCAGATATTTTTTACCGGAATGTTTTGTCTTCAGGTGTTATTCCGCAAATATCAGCCATCATGGGACCCTGCGCCGGCGGCGCTGTGTATTCACCTGCTATGACCGATTTTACGCTGATGGTGGAAAATACCAGCTATATGTTTGTTACAGGTCCCAATGTAGTAAAAACAGTAACCAATGAAGAAGTGAGTTCCGAAGAATTGGGTGGCGCTTCTACTCATTCCACCAAATCAGGAGTTACGCATCTAACTGCTGCCAATGATATGGAATGTATAACTGCAGATAAAAACATTATTGAGTTATATGCCGCAAAACTGTGAGGACACTACTCCAAAGATTTCCTATACAGATTGGGTGATGAAACAAGAGAATTATTAGAAACAATCATTCCTGAAAGCACTAACCAGCCTTATGATATGCGAGTCGTTATTGCAGGTATTTGTGATGAAGGATCCTTTTTTGAAATTCATAAAGATTATGCGAGAAATATTGTTGTTGGTTTTGCAAGGCTTGGCGGGAAGAAGCATTGGTATTGTTGCCAATCAACCTATGAGCCTGGCCGGTGTACTGGATATTGACAGTTCAAAAAAGGCTGCCAGGTTTACCCGTTTTTGCGATTGTTTTAATATTCCTTTACTGGTATTGGTTGATGTACCGGGATTTCTTGCCGGGCACCGACCAGGAATGGCATGGCATCATTACCAATGGTGCAAAATTGTTGTATGCATTGAGTGAAGCAACAGTGCCACGGGTTACCGTGATTACCAGGAAAGCATATGGTGGTGCATATGATGTAATGAATTCAAAACATATTGGTGCAGATATGAATTTTGCATGGCCTACAGCGGAAATCGCTGTAATGGGTGCCAAAGGAGCCAGTGAAATTATTTTCAAAAAAGAAATTACGGAAGCAGCTGATCCTGCAAAAAAATTGGCTGAAAAAGAAGCTGAGTATGCAGAAAAATTTGCTACACCTTACCTGGCCGCAGAAAGAGGTTTTATTGATGAAGTGATAGAACCAAAAGATACACGGATCAAACTGATCAAGGCATTTGCGATGCTGGAAAACAAAGTGGCTAAATTGCCCAGGAAGAAACATGGCAATATTCCGTTATAGTCAGCGGCTATTTATTCCATATAATTTAAGCCAGTTTGAAGGCTGGCCGGTTGAAATTTCGACTACAAAGGATATGCGGATACGTTGATTGATTAAAACCGGATTGTGTTAGTTGTCCTTTAAGAAAAAGGGATAAAAATAGATTACAAATTATTAAGAAGAGAAAAGTTTAATTGCAAATTAAAATAGAAACATAAGTTGAATACAGGTAAAACCTAATTACGAGATGTGCAGGATTGATCCGCATACTTTTTTAGGGTTTGGGCCTATTCCGGTATGTTTTTTATAATTGGTCTGATGCAAGAATCAGGTAATTAATTTTTGGGAATGGCGCTAACTATTTTAAACAGATTTATTCCCTGTTAACTTTTATAATTTCATAGATTTGATTGGAAACAGGTTGTCTGTTTGACCGGCTATACTTTCATCAAAACCGAAAAACGAATTACATGAACTGGAACTGGAATTGGACCTGGATAGTTGGAATAATTTATCTTATAATTCTTTTATTTATTTGCATCCGTATTATTTTCGATACCCGTAGTAACAACAAGGCCATGGCCTATCTGCTTTTCTGCATTTTTGTTCCTGTTATCGGCATTGGCTTTTACCTTTTATTTGGAGTTAATTACTGGAGAAATAAATTATATAATAAAAAGAAGGCGCAAGATGAAAAGATATTGGCTACGTTAAAAAAAGAGATCAACCCTTTTTCCGGGGAAAGCCTGCAAAAAAAAGACCTGGCCGGTACAGACAATTCAGAATTAAGCACGATGTTGATCCGGGACCTTCAGAGCCCTCTTACCCGGAAAAACAAAGTGAAATTGCTTGTGAACGGGGAGGAAAAATTTCCCGAAGTAATGGAGGTCCTGCAAAACGCTAAACAACATATTCACCTGGAATATTACATTTATGAACAGGACGAAATTGGTAAAGCCATTATTGAATTATTAATAAAAAAAGCGAGAGAGGGGGTAGAGGTTCGTTTTATATATGATGATTTTGGAAGTCCCGCCATAAAAAGTAAAATAGAAAAACGGATGCAGGAGGCAGGCATTCAGGTTCATCCTTTTCACAAAGTGCATTTTTATTTGCTGGCCAACCGTATCAATTATCGTAACCACAGAAAGATTATAGTAGTGGATGGGCAAACGGCTTTTGTAGGCGGCATTAATGTCAGTGATAAATATATAAATAATAAACCCGGTCAATTATTCTGGCGGGATACTCATTTGCGTATGGATGGTCCGGGTGTTTATTACCTGCAATATCTTTTTATTTCTGATTGGAATTTTTGTTGTCCTCAAAAATTGAAACCAGCGGATCTTCATTTTGTACCTAATAAAACAATAAAAGAAGATGTGTATGTTCAGGTAGCAGCAAGTGGTCCTGATTCGGACCAACCTTCAATTTTGTTTTCTATATTACAGGCCATTTACCTGGCAAAGGAAGAAATATTAATTACCACGCCTTATTTTGTTCCCGGTGATAGTATGATAGAAGCTTTGCGGATTGCTGCCCTGAGCGGTTTGTCAGTAAAATTGCTGGTACCGGGAATTTGTGATTCGAAATTCATAAATGCAGCTTCCAAATCAAATTATAACCAACTCCTGCAGGCCGGGGTTGATATCTACCTGTATCAAAAAGGGTTTGTTCATGCGAAAACTTTGGTGACAGATGGCATGTTGTCTATTGTAGGAACAGCTAATATGGATCACAGGAGCTTTGAATTGAATTTTGAAGTAAATGCAATTGTTTATGACAAACCTTTTGCAGAGCAAATGCGTAAAGTATTTTTTGATGATTTAAGGGAGGCTGAAAAAATAAACCCAAAAGCCTGGTCGCAGCGATCGGGTTATGAACAATTTCCTGAAAAGATTGCCCGCTTATTTTCTCCGATAATGTAACCTGTAAAATCTAAGGAAGAATAAAGTTTTACGATGGTTTTTTGCATGCTTTTTTTAATGACAGTTGTCTGTTACCGGCCTGAAGGCTGAGCTGGATTTACTATTAAAAATTCCGGGGGTTCAGGAAATTGCCGGATCAATTCAAAATACTTTTGTTTCAAAAACCGTTTGAACCCTCCAACATAGCCGGGCTTTGCAATCCTGTCCAGCTCCAATGGTATGGCTTCTATCAGGTCGTTTCCGATGTACATCATCAATTGCATAATAAATAATTATAAATACAAAACAAGTCCATTTCTGTTTTGTGTACAATATCATAAGTACTCTTTTTTTGAGGGTATGTATACGGGATTTCCCGACGCAAAAAAGCGCAATTATTTAGCGCTTTTATCATAATCCTCCACATATAAACCATCCTTAAGGCCGGTTAAGGCCTGCTAACAACTAATTGGTTTCATCCGGATTCCTCTTTATTTATTTCTAAACTTAAAAGAGTATGTAGATTTGCATACTCCCCAGGAAAGCTTGTCCACCCATTTCTGAAAGCTTATTAATCGTACCGTTCATTATTTTTTCAAACCAAAATCAATCTATTATGAGAAAAATTTTCATTGGTTTATTCATTGCCTGCCTGGTTGCATGCAATACAGCCGAAAAAACATCTCCGGAAGAGACAAAAGAAACAACTGCTGCGAAAGTTGATATGAATATGCAGGGCTTTTCGCCTTCCTATTCTTCCTCCTTTGAAATGGGTGATCCGAAAAATGCTGAAACCGTACTGGCTCTTTGGAAAGATTGGGACAATGGTAACCTGGAAACATCCAAAATGCGATTTGCTGATTCGGTCAGCATGTTCACCAGTGACGGTACTGTCATTGCAGGCACCAGGGACAGTGCTTTAGCCAGTGTTCAAAACTACCGGGATATGTTTTCAGAAATTAAAAGTACAGTACATGCGATTTTTGCAGTAAAAAGCACAGATATGAATGAAGATTGGGTTTGCATCTGGGGAACTGAAGTCAATAAACTGAAGAGTGGCAAAATTGATTCCGTTCAATTGCAGGAAACCTGGCGCTTTGATAAAGCAGGAAAAATCAATCTTCTTTACCAGCATGCCCGTGTAGCAAAACCCCAAAAATAATCCAGCTTATTTTTCTGTTCAGGAGTTTTGCCTCAAAATATAGAAAGAGGCCGCTTTCGAAGCGGCCTCTTATACTTTTACTTTTTCTTACTGATATGAAAAATGCAATTGGTTATCTGAGCCTGGTTGCCCGGGCAGGCCTTGTTTCACCGATGCACTCGCCGGTAAGCCGTTATTATTATATTGGTATTCATATACAAATTTGTCTTCCGGTTGCAATTGGGCATCAAAATGATCTTCTACTTTTATGTTATTTTTTGAAACAGCCTGCCAGAATAAAGTGAGGAGATCCCTGTTTGCGTACAGGGGATTGTTTTTCTGATCATACTGGTAGGTGATATGACCGGCACGTTCCATATAACCCGGTTCGCCAATTCTTGCTGTCATGATTACTGTTTCAGTTATATTTCCGGTTGCATTATAAGAAAAGATGAAATCGAGTAAGGGCTCGAATTGTGTGCCCTGGCCAAAATAAATGGTTGCTCTTTTCAGCAATCCGCTTTCAAAATGATAATTGGTATAACCCACTCTTTCATTTGCCTGGAATATATCAGCTCTTTTCAACAAATTATTTTCATATACAGGTACAATTTTTTCACTACCCGATTCAAGGGAAACTATTTTGTCTAAATCATAATTTACCAGGTAGGTCATTTCAATACCTGCAGTGGTTTCATCGTTTTTAATGGTCACTTTATTTACCTGGCCGGAAGATTTATAGTCGAACCGGATATATTCTTCTCCTGTTTTAAATTCCTTTAACTTTTGTGCCACTATAGGTGGTTCCACGGGATTGTTAATCTCCTTTTTGCAGGAAATCATTCCGCTTATTAACCCGGCAAATAAAAGCAGGTTTAAAATGACTTTACTGGTGGTTGCTTGTGCAGACATTATTTAGTTTTTTACTGTTTTGAAAAAATAATTATACCACGAAGAAAGGAATGATAACAGAAGAGAATAGCGAAACCCGTATGAATTGATCTTTCTACCGTCAGACTGTATAATCATGAGGTTAAAAAAACAGGTAAGGGAAAAAATTTGTAATTTGCAGGTACTTGATTTCTCAATACAAAAAGATTTATTTTTAGAATGAAAGAGACGTAGAAATGAGTGCTACTGCAATGAATATAAAGAAGGCAGGATAGGGTTTTTGTTTATGAAAATTGGAAGGGTAACCCTTATCGTGTGGTATGCTTTTTGATTATTAATGAATGCTAAAAAGTCTTGAATGAAAAAAACGAATAAATTACTGATCGGAGTAGGCCTGGTTGCCCTTGCCGGAATTATTATTTACACCTCTCGTCGCTATCAAATCAATAAACGCTATTCAAAAATTGCAGACGAGGGGTATGAAACGGCTCATGATATATTATATCCCCCGGCGAAACATTCAAGTAAAAGAGTTCATTATGGACCAGTTCTTCCGGAATGATTCTCAATGCAGGGACCAATCATTTATTTTTCAGTATTAAAATTTAGCTCCTTTAAGATATCAGAAAGTATTTGCTCCGGGCTGTTATTTATATCAATGATCAGTGCATTGGATGGTTTCTCCAGTGTATCAAACTGCGACTGTAATAAACTGGCCGGCATAAAATGATCCTTCCGGGCTTGCATTCTTTCCTGTATCAGACCAAAACCACCTTGCAGCAGAATCCAGTGTAGCGAAACCTTTATTCCCTCCGATAATATTACCCGGTATTTTTCTTTCAATGCTGAACAGCCAATAATGGCTCCGGATTTCAGACTTTGTTCCTTTGCCAGGGTATTGATGGACACAAGCCAGTCAATACGGTCCTCATCATTTAAAGGCTCCCCGGCTTTCATCTTTTCTTTGTTAGCGACGGGGTGAAAATCATCCGCATCAAAAAATGGAATTCCGGTTGCAACAGATAATTTGGAACCTATGGTGGTTTTACCCGAGCCGGCTACGCCCATTATATAAACTATAGAATTTCTCATTTTAAAAATTGAGATAAAGATAAAGGATAGAAAAATATTTATTCCCGGTTTTAAAAGAAACAATTTTCAGTATTGATTTCCTTGAGAGTGCCATATAATGAAAAGGATAGGTTGCAGGTTCCTGAAACTAATTGTACTTTGTTCATTAAAAAAAATCATCTATTTATTATCCCTGAAACAACAAATGATCAAAAAGAAATTCTTATGCATATGAAAAAATTAATAGTATTTCTTTTTATCCTAGGTTCCTTTGCCTGCCAGAAAAAAGTTGAGGATGTCAATTTACCGGCAAATGGTTTTGAAGCAGTACCCCTGGTAAAACCTTTATTGCCCGGAATACTTGATGAGGCATCAGGAATTGCTGATAGTAAAACGAATCCCGGTTTTCTTTGGGTGCAGCAGGATAGTGGAAATCCAAACGAAGTTGCCTTGTTGTCGCATGACGGAACCTTTTTCAAAAAGATCAGTATCAATGCTGCCGTCAACCGCGACTGGGAGGATATGGTAATTGCTAACGGACCGGCAGCCGGCACCTCTTATATTTATATTGCCGATATAGGCGATAATAACCTGGCTTTCTCCCAGTATAGCATTTATCGTTTTTCGGAACCTGCTGCAACAGCCGGTATGGTTACCGATTATGATAAGATCACATTTCAATACCCGGACGGGCCTCATAATTCAGAAGCTATCCTGGTAGATAATAATACAAAGGATATTTACATTATTACCAAGGGAGATTCACCTTCAAAAATCTATAAGATTTCGTATCCGCAAAACACCAGTTCCATAAACACGGCTGTTTATTCCGGAGCATTAACCTTTAATGATGTAACAGCTGCAGCCATATCACCTGACGGGAAAGAAATGCTTATTAAAAATTATACCAGCATTTATCATTGGGATATAAAAACCGGGGAATCTATAGAAAATGCATTATTGAAAACTCCAACTACCGGTTTCCTACCAGTTTGAGCCACAGGGTGAGGCTATTTGTTTTAAGAATGATAATTCAGGTTATTTTACGCTGAGCGAAAGACCAGCTGTTATTGCAGCTGTCAACCTCAATTTTTATAAAAGAAAATAAATGCTGGTTAATAATTCCTCATTACTGTGTCCATTTGATTTTTGAAGTTTTATTGAAGGATTAAAACTAACTTTATAGGTATCAAGGCTATCATAGGTTTTAAAAAAAAATTGCTTATGAGAGACATTTATGAAACCTTATCCAATGACCAGGGCCGTTGTTTTGTTGTTATGGGCTTTGGAACAAAAACAGATTACGCTACAGGCCGTAAACTTGATTTAAACAAATCGTACCGGTTGCTGATAAAACCCGTAGTGGAGGAAAAGGGATTGATTTGTATCAGGGCCGATGAGATCCGGCATTCCGGATCTATAGATTTGCCCATGTACCGTGAGCTTTTGCAGGCTGACGTAGTAATAGCTGATCTTTCAACCGCCAATGTAAATGCATTTTATGAATTAGGCATACGACATGCTCTTCGCCCCCAGACAACTATCGTTATTTCTGAAGACAAAATGGCCTATCCTTTTGATCTCAATCACATCAAGATTACAAGCTATACTCATCTTGGAGAGGGAATAGAGTATGAGGAAGTAGAACGATTCCGTAAACTTTTAGGAGAAACCTTGCAGGCAGTATTGGATAAAAAGGAACCGGACAGCCCTGTGTACACTTACCTCAACGGCCTGACACCCCCTTTGCTTGCAGAACAAATTGAAAAAATTGAAACCCGCGATAATGGATTTGGAGATCATGAAGAAGAAGGCGAAGTAGCAGTTCTAAAGAAAAAGCCTCGTGCCAAACTGGACAAAACATTGGCTTTATTGATTGAACAGGGTGAGGCTGCCATTGATAAAAAAGAATTTACCAGGGCAAAAAAATTATTTGAATCTGCCCTGCTGGTGGCAGGTAACGGACTTGATGGTCAAAATGTCAATAACGATTCTTATCTGATACAGAGGCTTGTACTTGCAACTTATAAATCACAGAAGCCTGATGCAATTACTGCATTACAAGAAGCCCTGAAATTATTGGGCCAATTGGACCTGGAACATACAAACGACCCTGAAACGGTGACATTAGCGGGGGCTATAGAGAAAAAATATTATGAGTTGGGACATGGAGATGAGCATTTAAATAATGCCATTCTGTTTTTCCAGAGAGGCTATTATTTATTAAACAACCGGTATAACTGTATTAACCTGGCGTACATGCAAAATTGCCGCGCCAATTCTTCTCTGTGTACTACCAAAGAAGAGCGAATTGCTGATATGGTTTATGCCAATCATACGAGAAGAAGAGTGATTGAAGTTTGTAAAAACAACCTGGATGAAATTAATAAAAGAGAGGAAAGGCAGAAGGACGCCATCGGGGATAATGAAGAATTGCAAAAGCAAAGATTGTTTAATAACGAACAGAAATTCTGGATTTTTGTAAACCAGGCGGAAGCTCATTTTGCATTAGGTGAATTTGATGACTATAAGAGATCAGTTGAATCAGCCAGACAAATTGAACATAAACCCTGGATGATGGAAAGCTTTGAAGAACAGGTAGCCAAGCTTAGAATATTACTGGAAAGAAATGGTTATCTTCTTAATCCTCCGTGGAAGGAAAAGAGCTAATACTTTTTAAGTCTTCTAAAATGTTTGCCTGCAATAAAACAAGGCTTAATTTTATTATTGGCATACCGGATCGGATTTTTTTCCCATTTATAAAGCATTTATTTTGTTTTCCCTTTTTCATCATTTCTGCAAAGCAGAAATAGGATTTGAACAACCATCTCGTATTTTTTCGCCTTACCTGCTAAAGTTATTCTGCTGTCAAATAGGTTTTTCCGGAGAATCATTATTGGTTAAGTATTTGCAGTGTTCAGGCCCAACTAAGAACCGCCTTTATAATTATCCTAATTTTAAATTTGAATGCACGAATGATGATAAAAAAATTATTCCTTCCCTTGTTCCTTTTGATTTGCAACGAAGTTTTTGCCCAACCTTATGATAAAGCGTTTATCCGGCTTGCTTCTCCGCTCAGGGAAAATAATGCGGTCCGGTCTCCAAAACAATTTTTATCAGGGGCCACCTGTAAAAATTGTTCCCTTACCATCAACAACATTCCGGTTAAAGTATATCCTACTGGTGCATTTGCATGGGAAATGGATATGCAGCCTGGCACAAATTCATTTGAGTTAAGCGCAACCGGCCCCGGAAGTACCAACGCCAAAAAAAAATTGACTTATTATTTTACACGATATGTTCCAGACACTGTAAAGACACTGAGTATAGCAGAGATCAGCATATTTCCTGAAGGCGATTTAATTGTAAGGCCAGGTGATAAAATAAAATTTAGAGTAAGGGCATTGCAGGGATGCACAGTAATAGCTAACGGAAATATTCCATTATATGAAATGCCCCTGACAAATGAGACAAGGATGCCCGGAATCTACCAGGGAGAATATACTGTTTCAGAATCAGACAGTTTTTCAATGACAAGAATTCCTTTTACAATTACGGATAAAGGCAGGTCGGAAACAAAAAGAGCTGAATCAAAAATATCCATGTTAAGTTCACTGCCTTCAGACATGCTTGTTACACGGGGAAGACTGGCTCATTTATTATATGGTACGGGGGATGACAGGCTGGGCGGATCCAAAATCGGTTATATTGATTCTTTGATTCCCCTGCGCATTATAGGGAAGGCAGGCTCTTTGTATAAAATTCAGTTGTCAAAATACCGCTCCGCTTATATCCCGGATGATGTTGTAGGATTCCTTCCCCGGGGCACGTTTACTCCATCTTCCCTGACAACCAACTGGCATGTTTATGGAGATTCCCTGTATGATTATGTACAAATCGGGTTATTCTCCCGTTTGCCCTATCAATCGTTTCAATTGCCTGACCCGTCCAGGATTGTGGTAGATATTTTCGGAGCAACCAATAACACAAATTGGATAACCCAATTGGAAAATACACAGGAGATAAAAAATGTATACTATGAACAACTGGAAGATGAGGTCCTGAGAATAACCATCCTGCTGAAGCATCAACAACACTGGGGTCACCAAATTTATTATAACGGTAACCGCTTAATGATAAAAGTGAGGAGGCAACCTGCAAACCTGGAGCTAAGAAATTTGACCATTGCAATTGATGCCGGCCATGGTGGTAGCAATACGGGTGCAAGCGGACCCACCGGCTCATCAGAAAAAGAACTGGCTCTTGCGGTTTCTTTAAAATTGAGGCAGGCCTTGCGCTTGCAGGGAGCTAATGTGATTATGACAAGAACCATTGAGAAGTTCGTAGATAATAAAGAACGGATTTTGATGTACCGCGACAGCCTTCCTGACCTGCTAATTAGTATTCATCTTAACTCGTCTGCCGACCCCATTCACGTAGCCGGGGCAAGCACCTATTACCGGTATGTAGGTTTCCGAAAATTAAGCCTGGATATTTATAAACGAATGCTTGAACTTGGCCTGGCTGAGTATGGCAATACCGGCAGTTTCAATTTCATGCTCAATAGCCCCATTGAATATCCCAATGCACTGGTAGAAATGTTATTTTTAAGTAATCCGGAAGAAGAAATGAAAATACTGGATGAAAAATTTCAGCAGCAAATGGCTGACATGATCGTTTTGGGAATCAAAGATTTTCTGGAGGGGTGTAAATCGGAAATATTATCTGAAAAATTAGAATAAAATTCGGATAAAAATAAATAAAAGCAACGGGGTCTTTCACCCCTTGGTTAAAAGAGATACCGGCTTAATTTAAATGTCTGCTCATGCTGTTTCCATAGCCTTTTCGGTAAAATAAATTTTCAATACCGGGTTCTTGGAATACAAGGCCTGCACCCGTTCTATCAAATCTTTATATATTCCACTGGCCTGGTAAGCTATCGCATCTTCTATTTTATTCCACACTGTCATTGAAATATAATCGTCTTCCGGATCTACAGGTTCAAGCAACCGGCAATCTATATTTCCAAATTGTTGTTTTACAATTCCAACAATTTCTTCATTGTAAATCCTTTTTGCCTCATCAACCTTTCCCGGCAAAAAATTCAGATAAGTTAGTCGGACATACATGGTTACCTCCTTTTTTTGATGTAAAGATTAGTACTGTTTTCAGGAAGGCGGCATTAACTTCATAGATACCAGATAATTGTCTTGAAAAAGATACGAATAAATAGAATCTGTTGGCGTGAAAGGGATACAATTTTTTTTGGCATTGGAGTCAGCCTAACGATCCTTTTTTTATAAGCCAGGATATTGAATGGACGGACAAGGTAGAGTCAGTCATTGTTTTCATTGGACTGTCTGAGAATATAAAAACGGCATGTCATATGTGCCGGATTCAACAATAGTTTTATTGCTGCAACACGTCAAGCCATTGCTTTAGGAAGGATTGTTTTTGTTTTCTCCGGTATTGCATTATAAATCTTGGATGGGGGAGAGGCGTTATTTCTTTAAAGAACCCGTATTTTTCATTCAGCCCTTTTAGAAATTTATAATTTTTTTCACCCCCGATGCAGATGCACCGGTCATTTGCAAATCCCATTTCTAATTGTTGTTTTATGGTTTCTGTAATAAAAGGTGTGACAGCCGCTTTTAATTTTGGATCATCATAATAATTAATATTTTTTCCGTCTTTCATAAATCCCAGCGGCGACATAGCACCAATAAAATATTGGGAATAGAATTTTCCGGCACCTCCAAACTCTGTTATCATTTCATAAATAAATTCAGCAGATAGTTCCGTTGTATTTCCCCAGGGATGGTCAATCCCGCAGTATTCTTTCAATTGCTTTGGTCCGGTGAAATTAATACCCGTGATGCCTGCCCCAAAACGTCCGGGGTTGATTCCCAGCAACAACTTTCTTTGGTTATTGTCGGAATAATATTTTTTAAAGAATGCTTTTACTATTTCTGCCACTGCTTTATTTTCCTGGGGATGCAAAACTTCAATATAGGGAGGAAGGAGAGGAGGTGTCAGTTGCTGGTAGAAGTGAATTAAGCCGGAAGCGAGGTTTCCCATAACACCAATAATTTGTTGGCGACAAATTTACGCCGTGTCAATTCATCCCGATCTTTTAAAATATTATTAGGTATCGCGGAAAAATATCCATTATTTTTTTGGCAAGCTTAAAAATGGTAAATAAAAGTATCTGCAGGGCAGCTAATAGTTTGACGTGAAATGGAACTTTATTAAATGAAAGGCAGATTTTGAATTAAACTTATCTTCATATTTACAATATTACTGTATGAAATTTTTCAGTTTGCTTGTTCTCTTACTCTTTCCTTTTTTTCTGCTTGCGCATAAGAAAATTCAACTGGCATCCCCCGACGGGCATATTGAATTTCATATCGCACTTAATGATAAATCACCGGCTTACAGAATAATATATAAGGGAAAAACACTGGTAAATGAATCCCGGCTCAGTCTTCAATTTGATGATGGCTGGTTTGATAACCAGCTTAAGATCAACCGGCCTGTATTCAGGAAAGGCGATGAAACTTATGAATTAGTTGTCGGTAAAGCAAAGCAAGTACGTTCTCAGTATAATGAAGTAATGATTCCGTTTGAAGAAACTAAGAAACCTTTTCGAAAAATTAATTTGGTTGTTCGTGCTTTTAACGACGGGGTAGCTTTTCGCTATGAATTTCCGGTCAGTAAAAACAGATCTGAATTTATATTGATTGAGGAAAATACAAATTTCATTCTTGCCGGCGATCCTATGGTTCATGCTTTGCTGCTTCCCGGGTATACTACTTCGCATGAAGGACTATATACTCACCTTCGGTTGAGTAAAATGGCAAGCGATACATTAATGGATATGCCCGCTATGTTTGAATTTCCGGATAATATTTTCCTCGCAATCACTGAAGCTGCTTTATTAGACTATGCGGGTATGTATCTCATGAAGCAAAATGGAAAATTGGTCAGTAAATTATCACCGTTGCCTGGTCAAACTGAAATTAAAGTAAAAGCCGGCCTGCCTCACAAAAGTCCCTGGCGGGTGTTGATGATAGGAGACAGGATTGGAGCTCTTATAGAAAGCAATATTCTAACTCACCTGAATGAACCCAATAAAATAAAAGATATAAGTTGGATAAAGCCCGGCAAAACTACCTTTCCCTGGTGGAACGGAAACGTAACACCTGATACGCTGAATGCACCAGGAAACAATTTTGTAACCCAACAATACTATATAGATTTTTGTGCCCGTAATGGATTGGAATATCACTCCGTAGTAGAGTATGGATTGCATCAATGGTATGTAGATGACGGAGTTAATTTTCAACCGGGGCCCAACCCTGATGTTACCCGCCCCGTACCCGGACTGGATATGAAGGAAGTTTGTGATTATGCCGCAAGTAAGGGAGTTGGCGTAAGGGTTTGGGTGCATTGGGCTGCATTGTATCCTAAATTAGATTCAGCTTTTGCCATTTTTGAAAAATGGGGTTTGAAAGGAATGATGATTGATTTTATGGACAGGGACGACCAGGAGATGGTCAATATTCAAACAGAAATGTTGGAGAAAGCTGCAAAGCACAAACTGCATATACAGTTTCACGGAGCTTATAAGCCCACTGGCTTACACCGTACTTATCCTAACGAATTCACCAGGGAAGGAACGCTTAATTATGAAGTGAATAAATGGGATAAGTTGATCACTCCCGACCACGACCTTGATATTATTTTTACACGGATGCTTGCTGGTTCTACCGATTATCATTTGGGAGGCTTCCGTGCTGTCCCCGATTCTTTATTCCGGGTGCAATATACAAGGCCCCTGATGATGGGCACCCGCTGTCACCTGCTTGCCATGTATGTTGTACAGGAAAATTATTTACAAATGGTTTGTGATTATCCGGCGGCCTATGAGGGGCAGGATGGGTTTGAATTTATAAAAATGGTTCCCACTACATGGAACGAAACAAAGGTAATTGATGCCAAACCGGGTGAATACATCGTTATAGCCAGGAGAAAAGATAATGAATGGTATACCGGCGCTATCAACAATCATACTGAAAGAGAACTTAGAATTCCATTTTATTTTTTAGATGAAGGAAAATATATAGTTGACCTATGGAAAGATGCTGAAGATGTACATACAAATCCCAATCATATAAAAAAGGAAACTATAGTGGTTTCGAAAAAAGATGTTTTGAATATGCGGCTTGCAGCGGGTGGGGGATTTGCAATGAGACTTAGAAAGCAATGACGTTAAGATTGGCTTTCTATGTTTGATTTTATTCTTCCTTCGGAAGTTTCATATTTAATTTAAGTTCATCTATGTCCATTTCCTGTTCTACTTTTTTTAAAGCGGCATCGCTGAATTCACCTTCCTTATGCAACTTAATGAGCAGGTCACGCTGAAATTTACTGATCTCTAATTTGGCATTCAGCATAGGATCAGGCCGGGAACCCAGCGATTCTTTTTCTTTCCGATTCGTTTTTTTATGCCGGACTATTTCTTTTGTCAGGTCGTTAATAAGTAACTCATATTTTTTCTTTAAACTTTCCTGTATTTTACTATCAAGTTCTATGGGAAAATCTTTTTCAATATAATTGAGCGTATGGTTTGCAATATGCAATTGCAATTCAATTTCTTCAGAACTGCTGTAGTCCGGTTTTTTTAATCGCAATCCACGTATCAGCAAAGGAAGAGATAATCCCTGCACTACGAGTGTTACAAAAATGACTACAAAGGATAAAAAGATCATTGAATTCCTTTTTGGGAAGGGCGTTCCATCCACCAGGAATAATGGTATAGCCAGGGCCGTAGCCAGGGATATCACGCCCCGGGTTCCCGTCCATGCAACTATCAAAACGTTTTTCCATGTGTTGTCGGGATCTTCTCCTTTCTCCAAAACGTCTTCTCCCTTCTTTTTACTAAAAAAACTTTGCCAGTAAACGCCGGCAAAAACCCAGATGATACGAACCACGATCGTAACCAGGCTAATGACCAGGCCGTACCCTAGTATTTGCATAAACGGATAGTTGCCTAATCCCTTTATAATAGATGGTAATTGAAGCCCGATAAGTATAAAAACAAAACCGTGCAACAGGAAAATAAGCGTATCCCATACCACTCTTATCCTCATTCTTGCCTGGTACGAAAAAACCTCGGGTGAACGCCAGGCTACAACAAGGCCTGTGGTAACAACCGCCAGCACACCGGACATATGAAATTCTTCCGCAGCCAGGTAAGCTATATATGGGGCTAAGAGAGTCAGGCTGGTTTCAACAATGGCGTTATTCTCAATTTTTTTATGCGCCAGTACAAACAAATAGCCCACAACTATTCCTATTATAATGCCTGCACCCGCCACTAATAAAAATTGCAGACCGGCTTGCCATAGTACAAAGCTGCCTGTTGTTACCGCTAAAATGGAAAACCGGTAAGCGATTAATGCAGATGCATCGTTAACCAGGCTTTCACCTTCCAATATGGTAATTACTTTTTTGTTGAGCCCCAGTCCTTTTATTATACCGGATGCGGCCACTGCATCGGGCGGAGATACGATTGCTCCTAAGACGAATGAAAGGGGCCAGGTAAAGCCGGGGATCAGGTAGCGGGCACAAATAGCTACAGCAACCGTAGTAAAAAAAACGAGTGTAATAGCCAATGCCGATATCGGCCGGATGGATGCACGGAATTCATGCCATGAGGTCTTAGATGCTGCGTCGTACAAAAGTGGGGGAAGAATGATAACAAAAACTACATTGGGATCCAACTGCAGGTCGGGTAACTGGGGAACAAAACCGATGACCAGGCCGGCAGCCACCAATATTATTGGAAAAGGGAAATTTCGTTTATTGGCAATGGCTGTCAAACTGATCAGGATAGCCATGATAAAAACAACAACCTTGAAATTTTCCATAAAAATTAAATGTACGTAAAATCAAGCCAGTACTGAACAGGCTTCATGCCGGCAAACTTTAATTAATGGATTTTTTTAAAACCGGCTGCTCTTTTTAAATGTTTCCCGGATAGACTTCAAAGTAATTATTCTGATAATATCACCCTGGTTTCAATAATAATTGAAGGGCAAATTTTGTTTTATGAAGGCGCCAGCAACCTGGCATGTTAAAAAATTTCATATGGGGAGTAAAGATTAAGACCTTTCTTATATCTTGCCTATTAAACAAGAACTAATATTAAACACAAACCGATCAACTTAATGGAAAATACTGAAACACATCTTTTTTCTGATCCCGAATACCACCTGGTGCAGGCAAGTACCGGAAAACGCTTTGCAAACTATATCATCGATATCGTGTTTTTTTACTTCCTGGTATTCCTGGGCAGTATTGTATATGTTTTGTTGAATCCCTCATCTGTGTATGCGCCGGTGGAGGATAATCCTGAATATAATTTAATGGAGACGCTGGTCATTATTTTTGCACTTATCCTTTACTATTTTGCTGTGGAAACTATTTTTAAGGGCAAGACTCTTGGAAAATTAATCACGGGCACCCGTGCGGTAAATGAAGATGGAAGTAATATTTCGCCAAGGGCGGCTTTTCTCCGGTCACTCTGCCGTGTTGTACCTTTTGAAGCATTCAGTGCATTAGGCACACCTTCATATCCATGGCATGACAAATGGGCGAAATCTTATGTGATTGATGAAAAAGGATCGAACAGGCCGGCAGATTAATGAGTATATACTTAAACCTCGTTCAAAGTTTCTTAAGCAGCAAGAAACTTTTTTTTACATTTTATAGTATAATGCAGATTATAAGGGACTAATCTTATTTTTTATTGATCTTATTGTTTATAGTTTTCAGGTAGGCCGGTTTGTCAGCAGGTAATGTGGAATGTGTGTGTGATTTATCTGCCTTCCATTTTTTTAAAAGCCGATCCTCCAGTTCTTTAATGATCTGGGTTCTGTCTATTTTTTTTTCAGAATCTTTCATGTAGTGGATTTTTTCTGATAAGCTGGTCATAAAGTCCTTCAAGATAGGATATTAATAGCTTTATCTGCTGAATATTTATAAAAGAGAATTATATTTATTATTCGCATAATTGTATTGTTTCCGTTGTCATGGTACTAAAGCGGATTTTATTCACTTTACCAGCGCTTGTATAATTCAGAATAAGCACCCCGTATGCTGTAGTAAAGGCATCCCAATTTTTATCTTTTATTTTTGGATTACCCAACCATTTGAAAAGACTGCTGCGGCTTGCGCCCATGAGCGGCAAAGTTAATTTCCCTTTAAATGCAGGACCTATTTCAACATAATCCCTGGCTGTATAGAAATAAATATCCTTGTCTTTATAAAAAACACCACCACCACATTTTGCGATGTTGCTTTCAACTTCTGCTTTGGTAAAGCAGGGAAATTTTTCTTTTATTTGTCCAACGGTTGCAGTAGACCGGATTTCATTTACTTTTCCATCCAGGATATCAACCACAAATGGCGGGCAACTGGTCGTTGATTTTAATTGTGACCAGGAAGCAATTCCAAAAAGCAGGCACCCAAATAGAAGAAGCCTTTTTTTCATTTCAGGAGTTTATATAATCAGAAGTTATTTTTTTTGAAAAGGAATTCCTTTATTAAGCCAGCAAATTCCTTGCTAAACAATGTGTGAGATTTAGATTTATGATTTTTATTTTCCCCGGGAAGCAATTATAATTTTTAACCGGCCAGTTTGGGTTTTAGACAAACAATTTACCTAGTATCATTGTATAGGCTGGTTACGGTACAGGCATCGCAGTTCCTTATTTTTTCTTACTTTCAATATTATCAATAAACAGTATGCAAAGGAAAAAGCCGGATGTGGATATCATTAAGGATTTGCTTGAACTCACTCTTGTAGCTCATCCCGGTTCTGAATTTATAAAAAGCCTTGCCTATCAATATGAAGAAAGAGGAGGATTGAGTAAAAAACAGTTGGAAGGGTTATATAAAAAAGCAGGTAAGATAGAATCCATACCGGCAAACAAACTGGCTACTTTGGAAGCTATGATACTAAAAAGGCCTACGCGGTATAAATCTTCCCTGCCTGAAAATACTCCTCTCTATACTAAGGATGTAAAAACTGGTCAAATGATAGATGGAATTCTTGAAAAATATCCGCAACACAAAATGGTATTGTTTTTTAAAACTAAATATGATAATAATGAAGTGTTGTCTTCCGGCGAAATAACTGAATTGGAAAGATTTCATAAACTATTAAAATAAGGGAAGCTTATTGCCGGTAAGAAATGGCGATTTAATTAAAAACGTCACTCCTATTTGCTGTTCGTAATTTTGTATTTGAATGTACCATATCAGTAATTGAACTATTTACTTGTTCATTGATAATTGAATAAAATTTGGTAAATAATTTTCAATTATTTTACTGCTTCATATCTTCTTGCCTCCTGGCTATTAAATAACCCTGCTGCATACCGGGGGCATATAGATCTTAATTTTAAAAAACCTTAAAACAATTGTTATGAAAAAGTTTCTTTTATTTTTTACCGCCGTTGCGCTTTTATCTTTTTCCCTGACTACTGATCCCCTTTCAAAAAAGGAGAAAAAATTTGCGAATAAGTTTCTGAGCCAGACAAAAGAAGGAGTGTCTGATGCTATAAAAGGTCTGAGTGAGGCTCAAATGAAATTTAAACCCGCCGAAGATAAATGGAGTGTAGAAGATTGCCTGAAGCATATTGCAATTACCGAAAAAATGTTATGGGGAATGATGGAAGCCAATCTTAAGGAACCAGCCACACCTGAAAAAAGAAGTGAATTGAAAATGACAGATGAGGAAGTGATAAAAAAGATTGAAGACCGCAGCGCCAAAGTAAAAACCATGGATCCCGCCAAACCTGAAAACACAGCTTTTAAATCAGGAACGGAAGCATTAATGTCTTTCCAGGAAAGCAGGGAAAAGTTAAAAAGCTATGTAAAAAAAACGGAGGATGACCTGCGCAACCATATTGTTACTCTTCCATTTGGTTCTCTTGACGGTTACCAGTATATATTATTTATATCAGCCCATACCAACCGGCATACTCAGCAGATCAACGAAGTAAAAGCGGATCCTGGTTTTCCCAAAAATTAATCCTTGATAAAAAATGAAAAAAACCTCATCTGTTAATTTAGCAGGTGAGGTTTTTTAAAATAGGATAGTTATCAAAAGGCATCCAACTTTGAGACAATCCTGGTAAACCCTATCAGAATTTTTAAAATTAAAGTTTTGCAACATTCCTTTCCTTTGTTACAATAGAGGTCAATAATCTTCCCTCTGGCAATTCGCTGGATGAATAATATAATTTCAAAGAAGAACTTTTATCTTTTCTCAAACTCAGAATATCTTTTACTTTACAACTTATGGTAGCTGAAGCATCACTGACATCAGCAAATTTCCATTGTTTTAATACCCGATCCTGTTCGTCCCTGATAGTGATGGTTTTACTTTTACTCACCCGGCCACAATGATAATACCGGATTGATAACAGGTCGTTTTCAGAAGATGCATCAAGTGAAAGGGATTTAACCTTATTCAAATCCTTCCCATATTGTTGAATAACCAGCTTGTTGTTTAGGAAGATTTCGAAACCTTCTCCACCCGTTCCGTTAGAAAAGGAAAACAGGATTGTACTTAATGTAAACGCAGCCACCAGGTTGATGACTTTCGTTTTGACAGAAATTGGTAACATAAATTTATTTTTTTAGATGAAGAATTGTGTAAGAGGATATACTACCTCCTTTTCTCACACAAAGGAAGCCATTGAGGGAGGAGGAGAATAATTTCTTTGACCAAAGGAGCAGAGGGCTTGATGTTTTGTTGATCGGGGATCTATTGCAGGAGTATGGTTGTTTGCCTAAGTGTGTGTGTTGCCCTCCCTGACAATTCAGTGAGGTGCCTTCCAATCTGTCGCAAAAATAAACCCACCCCTATGAAAATCTTTTATGCCAAATCGCTGAAGCCCCTCCGGTGGAGGATATACAATGTCTGAAAATTGCTGGCGCGGGGAAGCTATACCTGCGACAAATTGGAAGGCACCTCATTCAATGCGATCGGGTATTTGTTCCTGTTTATTGCATTACTTTGCTAAAACAAGATTTAAAAAATGGAAGCAACAAAAGACCTGCGGCTCGCCGTTTTGATTGATGCCGATAATGTGCCTTATTCAAATGTAAAGGAGATGCTGGAAGAAATTGCGAAATATGGCACACCTACATTTAAGAGGATATATGCAGATTGGACAAAACCTCATGTAAGCGGCTGGAAGAATGTCTTATTAGAAAATGCCATTACACCTATTCAGCAGTACAGCTATACTTCCGGAAAAAACTCAACGGATTCAGCGATGATCATTGATGCCATGGATATTTTATACAGTGGCAGGGTAGATGGATTTTGTATTGTTTCCAGCGACAGCGATTTTACAAGAATTGCTACCCGGTTAAGAGAAGCAGGGATGAAAGTATTTGGCATAGGAGAAAAGAAAACGCCATTACCTTTTATATCTGCCTGTGATAAGTTTATATATTTAGAGATATTAAAAAATGCACAACCAGCCACCAAAAGTCCCGCACCTTCTAAAAATGCCAATGAAGATGCTCAAAAAAAAGAAGTCATCCGAACAGTTGATAAAGGATTGATCCGTCTTATCGCCGATAGTATCAATGATATTGCTGATGAAGATGGCTGGGCTTTTTTAGGAAACTTAGGCACACTCCTAATGAAAAGACAACCGGATTTCGATTCAAGGAATTATGGCTTTGCTAAATTGCTTCCCTTAATCAAAAGCATCAATAAATTCCAGATAGATGAACGCAAGTCTGGGAAAGCGAATATCAAGCATGTATATGTGCGCACAAAATAGAGAGATTCATTTCCACTTCCGCCATTGGCTTTAATGTTCAGAAACAAAAAGAAAATTGTTTATTTAAAACTGGCAGCAGCTTCTATCGTTTTATTTAAATCCCCTTCTGAGATCGCATTATTTAAAAACCAACTTTCAAAAGCAGAGGGTGGAAGATAAATCCCTGATCTCAGCATGTGATGAAAGAAAGCCCGGAACCTTTCCAGACTGCTTCTGGCAGAACTTGCAAAATCAATAACCGGTTCGCTGGTAAAATGTACGCTGATCATACTTCCCATATGGTTGATCTGAACCTCTGTATTATTTTGTCTGAAAACATCTTCCATTTGTTCTTTTAACAGGAGAGTTTTATTATTTAACTCCGCATAAATAGAAGGATTATTTTTTAATTCATTCAAAAGAGTATAACCGGCAATCATGGCAACAGGATTACCACTAAGTGTTCCTGCCTGGTAAACATTACCTATGGGTGCTATACATTCCATGATCTCCTTCCTGCCGCCAAAAGCCCCTACAGGAAGACCCGCACCAATTACTTTTCCATAGGTCACAAGGTCCGCATCAATTTTCAAAGTTTGTTGGGCACCACCTGCTGACAAACGAAAACCTGTCATCACTTCATCAAATATCAATACAATATTTTCTGCCGTACATAAACTTCGTAGACCTTCAAGAAAGCCGGGTTCTGGCAAAATGCAACCCATGTTGCCGGCAACAGGTTCAATGATGATAGCAGCAATCTGGTTTTTATTTTCTTCGACTAATTGGTGCACAGCTTCCAGGTCATTGTAAGGAGCAGTCAGTGTATCGTCAGCTACGGCTGCAGGAATGCCGGGTACATGCTGTATATCTAATGTAGCCGCACCGCTTCCTGCTTTGATCAGAAAGGCATCAGCATGGCCATGATAACATCCTTCAAATTTGATAAATTTATTTCTTCCGGTAAAGCCTCGGGCCAGACGAATAGCACTCATGCAGGCTTCAGTGCCGCTACTCACCATTCTGACAAGGTCAACATTCGGCACCATTGATTTTATTAATTCTGCCATCTGAATCTCCAGTTCAGTGGGTGCGCCAAAAGAAGTACCATCCAATACTTTTTCTCTTATCGCATTTATTACTGGTTCATATGCATGGCCTAATATCAGCGGTCCCCAGCTTGCGATATAATCGATGTATTGATTGCCATCGGCATCAAATAAATACGCTCCTTTTCCTTTATTGAAAAAAATAGGAGTGCCACCTACGCCCTTAAATGCTCTTACAGGTGAATTGACGCCACCTGGAATTGATTGTTGGGCACGGGCAAAAAGTGTTTCGCTGTTTTGGATCATGATCAGATTATTGGTTCATCATTTCAATTAATAAAAGGTAAAGGCAACAGGGGAGGCTATATAATCAGGAAATTAATTTCACTGCCTCTTTTGCAAAATAAGTGGCGATCATATCTGCTCCGGCTCTTTTAATTGAAGTAAGGCTTTCGATGATCGCCTTATCTTCATTGATCCATCCTTTTTCCGCAGCTGCTTTTATCATGGCATATTCACCACTCACATGGTAAGCGCTTACTGGCACGGTCACTGCATTTTTTACTTCGCGAATGATATCGAGATAAGCCATAGCCGGCTTTACCATTACAATGTCTGCACCCTCCTCAATGTCCATCAATGTTTCTTTAATGGCTTCGCTGCGGTTGGCAAAATCCATCTGGTATGTTTTTTTATCGCCAAATCCTGGTGCACTGTCCAGGGCATCTCTGAAGGGTCCGTAAAAGCAAGAAGCATATTTGGCGCTGTAACTCATAATACCGGTTTTTGTAAATCCATTTTCTTCCAATGCAGATCTTATGGCGCCGATGCGGCCATCCATCATATCACTGGGGGCTACAAAATCGGCGCCTGCCGTTGCATGGCTTACACTCATTTTAGCTAAAGCTTCTACGGTTTCATCATTGATAATTTCTCCATCCTTTACAATACCATCGTGGCCATAGGTAGAATAAGGGTCCAGTGCTACATCCGTCATCACCAGCATGTCGGGTACCGCATTTTTAATGGCCTTAATGCTGCGTTGCATCAGCCCGTTTACATTCCACGCTTCTTTACCGGTATTATCTTTATCCTCATCCCTGCATTTTATAAATAGCAAAACAGATTTTATTCCCAGGTTCCATAATTCTTTAACTTCTTTAACCGTAAAATCGATTGTATTCCGGTAATAGCCTGGCATAGAAGGTATTTCCATTTTTATATTTTCTCCTTCATCTATAAAAAGAGGAGCGATAAAATCAGCCGGTGTTAAAATAGTTTCTGCTACCAGGCTGCGGATGGAAGGATTGTTCCTGGTTATTCTGTTTCGTCTTTGTAAGTGCATAAAATTATTTTTATCTCAACCTGGTAATGGAATCTTTGCGCCTGGTTATATCCATTTTACCGGGTGCAGGCAAAGTTGCAACAATTTATCTTCCTCGCTTCCGGGTGCAGGCTGGTAATTATAAATCCATCTTGCCCTGGGGGGCAGGCTCATTAAAATACTTTCTGTGCGGCCATTGGTTTTTAATCCAAACAGCGTACCCCTGTCATGCAGGAGGTTGAATTCCACATAACGTCCACGACGGATTTCCTGCCATTCTGTTTCGCGTTGCCCATAGCTTAAATTTTTTCTTCTTTTCACAATAGGAATATATGCCTTTAAAAAAGCATTACCATTCGCCTGTTGAAATTGAAACAATCTTTCTGCATCTGGTTCATCTGCCGGCCTGATATGATCATAAAACACGCCCCCGATTCCACGCATTTCATTATTGCGGTGTGTATTAGAAAAATATTCATCACAATCTTTTTTAAAATCATCATATAAGGATTTACCAAACGGATCAAGCGCATCCTTGAATGCCTGGTGAAAATGAATGGCATCCTCTTCAAAAACATAATAAGGAGTCAGGTCTGAGCCGCCACCAAACCAGGAGTCACACAACTGGTCTTTATCATCATACAACTCAAAGTAACGCCAGTTGGCATGAACAGTAGGAACATAAGGATTTAAAGGGTGAATAACCAAAGACAATCCACAGGCAAACCATTTGCTGCCATCCATTTTTAATTGCCGCCTCATTAGGTCTGTTACTTCACCATTTACAACGGAAGTATTAACTCCTCCTTTTTCAATAATTTTTCCGTTGGTTAGAATACGGGTGTCGCCGCCACCACCACCTTCTCTTTCCCATTTATCTGAAATAAATATGGCATTGCTATCCTCTTCTTCAAGAGCGCTGCAAATGGTATTTTGAAGATCAAGAATATAATGGGTCCACCTGTTTTTTATTGAATTTATTTCTGTTTGCTCTGCCACCGGAACCTAAATTAATCCTGGTTATTTGTTAATGAATTTACCAACCTAAGAAGAGTTTTTATGTTTGATCTTTTACAATATTTCAACTCCTAACTAACTAACTCCTGCTTCCATTCCTTTACCGTGTCCACAAAAGCTTTTGCATGGTCAACGGGAACATTGGGTAAAATACCGTGGCCAAGATTTGCAATATGTCTTTGTCCGCCAAATGCAGTCAACATTTTTTTTGTTTCTTTTTGAATAACAGGGATGGGAGATAATAACCTTGCGGGATCAAAATTTCCCTGCAAAATTATTTTTGTACCTGCAAATTGCCTGGCCATGTTGGGGGTAGTGCACCAGTCAATTCCTAATGCGCTTGCGCCCGTTTCCGCCATGGCCTGCAGGCTATGCCAGGCTCCTTTAGCAAAGACAATCACAGGCGCCTTATCCTTTAAAGCGTCAACAATCTGACGTATATATTGTAGAGAATATTCTTCAAAATCTGCAGGGCTTAACAGCCCTCCCCATGAATCAAAAAGCTGTACGGTATCAGCACCGGCTTCAATTTGTTTTTGCAGGTAATCAATGGTTGTATCCGTAATCATCTGGAGAAGGCGATGCGCCGTTTCAGGTTGAGTGTAGCAGAATATTTTTGCTTCATCAAATGTTTTTGATCCTTTTCCCTGCACCATATAGCAAAGTAGGGTCCATGGTGCTCCTGCAAACCCAATCAACGGCACCCGTCCGTTCAATTCTTGTTTGATTAATTTAATTGCATCGAATACATACGACAGAGTTTCTCCAGCGTCCGGCACCCTGATACGGGAAAGATCATTTTCATTTTTAATGGGATCTGGCAAAAGCGGACCTTTGTTTTCTACCATTTGTACTTCTAATCCCATGGCCTGGGGTACTACCAAAATATCAGAAAATAAAATGGCGGCATCTACTCCAATTATGTCAACCGGTTGTATAGTGATTTCGCAGGCCAGTTCAGGTTTCTGGCAACGTTCAAAGAAGCTGTATTTTTCTCTTAATCTCATATACTGAGGTAAGTAACGGCCTGCCTGGCGCATCATCCATACGGGAGGACGTTCTACTTGTTCTCCTTTCAAGGTTCGTAATAATAGATCGTTCTTTAATTTATTCATACGGAAATAGTAAAAAATAATTTATAAATTTTCTCTTTAATAACCGGCTTCATCCCTAATAAACTTAATGGCCTGTTCTATTAGTTTGCCTTTATCAGGCTCGTGACCGGTAACAATTTTATTTGCTGCATATTTCTTTATGGATTCCGCTGTCGTCTTCCCCATCACAAACAGGGTCGTCTTTTCCGGAATGCTGTTTTGGCTAAAGAAACTTTCTGCTGCACTGGGACTAAAAAATAAAACAGCATCATATTTTTTTTCAACTTTTACCGGTATTAGGGATGTGTAATATACTACTATCTCTGTAACGGTAATTCCTTTTTGCCGCAGCGTATCAGGCAATTCATTTCTTCTGAGGTTTCCGCAAAAAAAGGTCAATTCCCTGCAGTCAATCAATGGTATTATCTTTTCGGCTAATGCCTTTGCAGTAGAAGCCGTTTGTTTAATATTTTCTTCGCCAAAATATTTCCTGGCCAGTTTATATGTTGTGTTGCCTATGCAGAAAATAGTCCAGTCAGGCCTTTGATCCTGCAGGTAATTCGCTACCGATTTAACCGCATTGCTGCTTGTAAATACAACTGTTTTATTTTGACCAAATGTAGCCTGTATCTGTTGGCGGACACTTTCAGAAATTTGGGTAGAAATAGCCGTGAAAGGGACCACATCTATTTCAACATCTCCCAATAAAGAAAAGTTCATTTCTCCTTTCTCTACCGGGCCTGTACATAATATGGTTTGCTTAGTTGATGGCATTTCGAATCTCCTCTGCAATTTCTTTTCCTCCTTTGGTTAATAATTCCCGGGCAGCATTTGTTCCGAAGTTTTCAGCTTCCTGCATTTCAATTATTTTTTCTATTTCAACTTTTTTGCTTCCATTAAGCGATAAAATATTTCCTTTAAAATGTATTGAGTTATCCTTCTTTCTTGCTAATGCGCTGATAGGTGTAGAACACCCACCTAATAAAGTCCTGAGAAAATCTTTTTCGATTCCTGTACACAAGGCCGTTGTTTCATCATTCAGATTAAGGCAGGCTTCCCGAACAAATTTGTCATCCTTTCTGCCTACTACTATAATGGCTCCCTGTGCAGGTGCTGGTAACATCCAATCGATCACCATGCTATTTTCAGGACGCAGCTCAATCCGTTCAAGCCCTGCCTGTGCAAATATGGCCGCATCCCAGTTTTCTTCACTTAATTTTCTCAGCCTTGTATTAACATTACCGCGGAGATTATAAATTTGATGTTGTGGATATTTGTTGAGCCACTGGGCTTTCCTGCGAAGGCTGCTGGTGGCAACCCCTGCAACAAAGTTTTCCCGGTTAAGGAATTCTCCATTGGTTTTAAATACAAGTAAATCATGCACGGGCCCCCTTTCCAATACGGCTGCCTGCACTATTCCCTCAGGTAATTGAGTAGGAACATCCTTCATAGAATGAACAGCAACGTCAATCTTATTATTCAATAAAGCCGTATCCAGGCTTCGGGTAAATATTCCCTGTACACCCATTTCATATAGGGGAGTGTGTAGATCTATATCACCTTCACTTTTGATATAAACCAGTTCTGCAGGAAAACCATATTGTAATAAAAGAATTTTTACCCGGGTGGCTTGCCAGACGGCTAATTGACTTTCTCTTGTTCCAATACGAATAATTTTTTTCATTGGAACTTTTTAATTTTTGAAAATATAACAAGGAGGGGAGTACAGGGGGTCAGCAGGTGGAATTGTTTAGTTTTTTTGTAAACAGGAATAATCTTTTTTGCTGGAAGTATCATTTGAATTAATGGCCGGATTATATTTTTAACCCGTTTTACTTTTACTTTCAACCTGGAACAGGGTTAACTTGCTTCAGAGGCAATAAATTCATTGATAGCTTCAATGTAATTGCAACCACCCTGGTTCCGGACACGAATTTTTGTTGCCATGCCGTTTATTACCCGTTGAATTTTTTCATCTGCATTATTTACTTCCGGGTTCAGCGTGGATGAATAGGTAGAAAAGAATGCGGAAGTATGAATTTCTTTAAGTTTTATTTTCACAGCTTTAAAAATGGGAGCATGTTTTCTCATCAATAGCCAGTCCACAAACTCTGCCATATGTTTCGTGATAATAGCTTTTGCCTTAGGAACTTCCGCCTGTCGTCTGGCCAGGGTTTCGTCCTTTAATTTTGAAAGTTCATCTATATTAACCACGGTAACATTGGGGAGTTTCCTCGCAGGCAGTTCCACGTTATAGGGAACTGAAAGATCAATAATTATTTTCTGACCTTTTCCTGCCAGGTGATTGCGAAGTATAGTAGGAGCCGGGGCATTGGTGGCAACTAGAATAATATCTGCTGCAGCAATTTGTTCAGGCAATTTTTCTACCGGTGCATAATGCAAACCCAATTCATCGGCAAGTGCAGATGCCTTTTCTCCTGTTCTGTTAATAAGTGTAATATTTTTAGTATCAAGATAATCAACCAGGTTTTTGCAGGTATTGCGGCCGATTTTTCCCGTGCCCAGCAACACAATTTTTTTCTCAGCTACGTTTAATACTTTTTCACGGATATATTGTACTGCTGCAAAGGATACCGATACTGTTCCTCCGCTAATGGACGTTTCGTTCTTTATAGCTTTTGACGATTGCAAAACATAATTAACCAGCCGGTCGGTAAATGCTCCTATACAACCACGCTGTTTAGAAAACTTAACGGCCGCTTTTATCTGGCCAACTATTTCGTAGTCACCCAAAATTTGTGAATCTAATCCTGCACTTACTTCAAAGAGGTGTTGAACAGCATCTTTTCCCTGTTTGATGTATGCCAGTTCATTGAAAGTGGTTATGTCAGCCTGGGTTTGGGAACAAAGAAGCTGAATAAGTTGTTGTGGATGTTCAGCAAATCCATAGATCTCTGTGCGGTTACAGGTAGAAAGTATAAACAATTCATTTATTCCAGAAGAGGAAGCATTTTCGAGAGTAGCAGCATATTGTTCATTGCTGATGGCAAACTCTCCACGGGTGGCGGCATTACTTTTTTTGTAATTGATCCCTGCAGTAAAAAATTTCGAAAGGTCTGTTGCCCGTTGAATAGTCATTTTATTTTATTGCTTAAAGACTTTTACAAAAATACCGTTGACCACCTGAAGTTGAATAAAAGTCTGTCATTGCATTGTCATTTTAAGCATGAATTGACAAAAAACAGGATGAAAACTGATTTTCATTGTACGAAATATAGTGCCTGCGGCTGAAATTATGGTGATAATAAAATTATTTGAGTTGTTACATTTGCAAACCCCTGCATGGGTTTTTAAAAATGAAAAGAGGAATATTATTAATGAACCTGGGCTCCCCGGATTCAACAAACGTAAAGGATGTAAAGCGATACCTGGACGAATTTTTAATGGACAGCAGGGTAATAGATTATCCCTGGTTGTTCAGGGTGTTATTGGTGAAAGGAATCATTACACCGTTTCGTGCCGCTAAATCTGCAGAAGCATATAAAACAATCTGGACAAAGGAAGGGTCTCCTCTGATTGTATTGACCCGGCAACTGCAAAATGAACTACAGTCTATTGTAAAAGAACCGGTGGAAATTGCCATGAGATACGGAAGTCTTACACCTGAAAAAGGATTTGATGCTTTATTAAAACGGGAACCAGGGTTGGATGAGGTGATCGCCGTTCCTCTTTATCCGCACTATGCAATGGCCTCATATGAAACGGCTGTGGAGCATGCCAGGGAGACACATCGAAAGAAAAAATACTCTTTCGCTCTGAAGTTTATTAAACCGTTTTTTGATAATTCCTCCTATATAAATGCGTTGGCGGAAAGCATTAAACCTTTTTTGAATGAAAGCTATGATCATATATTATTCAGCTACCATGGTATTCCCGCTAGGCATATACACCGGGATGACCACTCAGTGACAAAACAATGTCTGGCAATGGAAGGAACCCAATGTGTGCCAGGTGCTAAAGGATCAGGCAATTGCTATAGACGTCAGGTAATAGCTACTTCCCAGCTGGTGATGCAGCAATTAAATATTCCTTCGGATAAATATAGTTTATCCTTTCAATCGAGGTTGGGCAAAGGATGGCTGGAACCGTTTACTGATAAAAGACTGGAAGATATGCCAGGTGAAGGGATAAGAAATTTATTGATTCTTTGTCCGGCCTTTGTAAGTGATTGCCTGGAAACACTGGAAGAAATTGAAGAAAGAGGAAAAGAAATTTTTATAAAAGCAGGTGGCCAGTCTTTTAAAATGATACCTTGTCTCAATGTTCATCCATTGTGGGTTGATACATTGAAAAACTGGATGGATGATATTTCCGATGGTAAAAAAGAAATGTTTTTAGTTTAAGCAATTTGAATGCTTAATAATTTCAGATGGACCTCTTTAGTTTTACCATCCTGTGCGAAAATTTTACATCCCTGAATAGCTAAAGCCGTTAACCAGCATGTACCTATACATAAAAGCGCTGCATATTATTTTTATTGTTACCTGGTTTAGTGGTATGTTTTATATAGTTAGACTTTTTATTTACAATACCGAAGCAGGAGAAAAATTGGAACCGGAAAAGAGTATCCTGCAAACCCAGTTTTCAATTATGATCAGGAGACTGTGGCTCGGAATTACATGGCCGTCTGCTGTCCTCACGCTTGTTTTCGGTTTGTGGCTCTGGCATTTCTATGGTTACATGCCTCAATGGCTGTTTATAAAATTGTGTTTTGTTGCCGGCTTGTATCTTTATCATTTTTCATTGCATATTATTTACCGGCAACAGGCTGCTGGTATTTTTAAATATCGCTCCCAGCAATTGCGTATATGGAATGAGGTGGCTACGCTTTTCCTGGTTTCTATTGTTATCCTGGTAGTAGTGAAACAGAATTTGAGTTGGGTATGGGGCCTTACAGGATTGTTTTTGTTTGTGGTTGTATTGATGTCGGCTATAAAAATTTACCGGCTAATAAGATTCCGAAGTAAATAATCGGGAAAAAATTACAGGTTCTCTATTTATCTTTCGCTGGAGCCAACTTTTTAATTCGCAAAAATGATATCTGTTGCTGCAGCAAGGCAAATGATTTTGTCTCTTCCCGAAGTAGAGGAAAAATCTCACTTCGGCAGACCTGATTTCCGGATCAGGAATAAAATATTTTCTTCCTTGCATGAGGATAAGCTTTGTGTGATGGTCAAACTTAATCCTGTTGATCAATCTGTATTTTGTGCTTTCGATCCGTTAGTCATATTTCCTGTTCCGGGCGGCTGGGGTCGAAATGGAGCCACACTGGTCAACTTAGAAAAAATAAAGAAATCCATGCTAATGGATGCTTTGACTACAGCATGGAAAACCGTAGCCTCTCCTGCACTATTGAAAAAATACTTCCCGGACCAATAGATAAATATTATAGTAATTTTAGTATGTTCTTTTTGAGTTATCATGAAGTATATTCTATTCTTTCTTTGTATGATACCTGTAATGGTGCAATCGCAGAAACCACATAAGATCTCACCCGCTCTCGATTCTATTTTTAATATCTTTTTTAAGTATGGAGAGCCCGGCGGAGCTGTGTTACTGGCTAAGGATGACCGGGTTTTTTATAAAAAGGGATTTGGTATAGCTGATATAAACACGAAAGAACACATCACTACGCAAACCTTATTTAATTTAGGATCTATCAGCAAAACCTTTGTTGCTTATGGCATTTTAAGCCTGGCCCAGGAAGGCAAACTATCATTGGAAGATGATTTGTTTAAATATTTTCCTGATTTTGAAGATCTGGATATTGCCAGGCAAATCAGGCTTTATCATTTACTGACCCACACATCGGGCTTGCCGGATAACAGGAAGGTTGAAGAGCAACGTGAATTTTATCTTATTGCAAAAGACGAAGAAAATTTTGCGCCATTAAAACAAACCCGGCACCTTGAGTTTGACCCTGGAACAAAATACAAGTATTCTAATCCTGCTTTTAATGGGCTTGCCCTGGTTATTGAAAAAATAACCGGAAAAAATTGGCAGCAGTATATTCAAAGATTGATTTTTAAGAATGCCAAAATGAAGAACTCTACCATTACTGATGGAGCGCATCCACAAAGGGATGTTTCACATGGGTATATTTTAAATACCAGGAACGAATTTGAAGAACTGGATTATGGAGAAGAACCCACATTTGCTGCGGCCGGCAACGGTGGGGTATGGAGCAGCGTTGAGGAGCTTTGGCTATATGAGAAAGCAATTCAAAAAAATCTATTTTTAAAGAAAGAATGGATCGATTTATCCAGGACCGTATTTCCTCTTACAGACTGGAAGGATACAACTAAGTCCCGTTTAGGCTTAAGCTGGTTTATTACCAGGGACTTTAATATGGAAATGATTGGTCACCACGGGTTCACAAGGTGGTTTTGTCAGCGATTATGTTTGGTTGCCGGAGAAAAAAATATTTTTTGTATTGTTGTGCAATATTCCAAAACCTGTTTTAGAGATCAGGACACCTGTGTTTGAATTACTGGAAAAAGTAAACTGGCTTGATTAAATTTGGGTTAATGGAAGAAAATTTTATACCAGAGTATACATTTATATGAAGCAAATCGTTTTTATTATTTTATCATTCATGTTTTTTTCTCTGTTTCTAATCGGCTTTGTAAAGAATGAAAAGAAGCCGGAGGATCAGGGGTTGTCTGTTATTGCCTATTATTCAGGTAATAGTTCCTCCATAGATAATTATCCTGTGCAAAAGCTTACGCATATCATTTACAGTTTTTGTCATCTTAAAGGCAATCAATTGAAAGTAGATAATAAGGCCGATTCTGTTACCATAAAAAAACTTGTGTCATTAAAAAAGAATAATTCCGGTTTGAAAATACTATTGTCACTGGGTGGCTGGGGAGGATGTGAATTTTGTTCCCCGGCTTTTTCTTCTGAGGCCGGCAGAGCAGAATTCGCAGAATCAGTAAAGGAGATCAACGATTATTTCGGAACAGATGGTATTGACCTTGATTGGGAGTACCCTGCTATTGAAGGCTATCCCGGCCATGCTTTTAAGCCAGAGGATAAACCTAATTTCACTGCCCTGGTAAAGGAACTGCGCACCACCCTGGGCAAGAAACAGGAAATCAGTTTTGCTGCCGGTGGATTTACCAAATTTCTTGAGCAGTCAATCGAATGGAATGAGGTGATGCCATTAGTAAATAACGTAAACCTGATGAGTTATGATTTAGTCAATGGAAATAGCACCACCACAGGTCATCATACTCCATTATATTCTACTCCTGCACAAAAGGAATCTGCTGATAATGCTATCAGTTACCTTCTTTCTATTGGAGTACCTGCTGAAAAAATTGTAATTGGCGCAGCCTTTTATGCACGAACCTGGGAAAATGTCAGCAATGTTAATAATGGATTATACCAGAGCGGTAAGTTTAAAAGCTTTATAGCCTATGACCTGTTTGATAAACGGCTGGCAAAATGGGATGGCTATGTTTTTTACCATGATAAAATAGCAAAGGCACCGTATGCCTATAATATTTCAAAAAAAACATTTGCAACCTTCGATGATCAGCTTTCAATCAGGAACAAAACTCAATATGCTTTCAATAAAGGACTCAAAGGAATTATGTTTTGGGAACTTACTCTTGACAAAAGCAGCGGTGGTTTGCTTGACGTGATAGACCAGGTAAAAAAGGCAAATTGACCGCATATTTCCCTGCAATTGATGAATAGCGTTTCCTTTCTTTTTGAGGGGATAGATGTAACTTTATAGCATACTGACCTGCGGTTATGAAATGGGCCCTCACTATATGTTTTCTTTTAATCTCCTCTGTTTTATTTTCACAGAGAAATAAAGCCGGTTTAAAAATTAGTAGTAAAGATCGGATCAGTGAATCAATCAGCCCGGTTACTTTATCTCAACAGCTCACCCTTTCATGTTCTACCGACCGGCAAAAGGTGAGTGCTATTTTTTATTGGATCACAGAAAATATTGCTTACAGAACAAAACCAATTTACAGCAGGAAAAGAAATTCTCCTGATTTGATAGAAGAAATACATGATACTCTCGCTTTAAAGCCCCTGGATGAAAGGGTAGCGGAAACGGTATTAGAAGACAGGGTTGCTGTCTGTGATGGGTATGCCAGGCTTTTTAAAACCTTGTGCAGTTATAGCGGTATAAAGGCAGAGGTGATAAACGGGTATGCACGTACTGAAACCGGGAAAAAGATACAGCGGTTCCGTCCTAATCATTCATGGAACGCAGTATGGATAGATAGCAGCTGGCAATTGCTTGATGTAACCTGGGCAAGCGGATTTATTTCCTGGCACGGAGGCGAATTTATCAGGCAATTGGATGAACAATATTTTTTATCATCTCCGGATCAATTTATCCGGGAACACTATCCGGATGATCTGAGATGGACACTTATGAAAAATCCTCCCCTGATGGCGGAATTCCGCCATTCACCATTCAGGCAAAAGGCATTTACCAAGTATAATATTATTTCTTATTTCCCTGAAAAAGGCGTTATAGAAGCCTCACCAGGAGATACAATTCTCATTGTTTTAGAAACGGCCAATGCGGGGAAAGATAAACAGGTAAGCAGCGATCCATTTTTGGATACTACCATTTATTCTACTCCAGTATCAGCGTTGCTCAGACCAACCGATCCTATAGACGGTAAAATAATTTATAGCTATATAGTTGACCAGCCCAGCATTGAGTGGTTATATATTTTGTACAATGAAGATATTGTACTGAGGTATAAATTATTGATCAAAAACAATCCTGGCTTAGCAGTTAACGCCCCTTAGACCTGCCTGTAATTATTCATTATTATCAAACTAAGAATAAGGGTTTCAGGAATATATACCAGCCTGTGGGAGGGTAGTTGAATTATTTTCATTACAGGGGCACACAATTTTGAAACTGAATATTCGTTTCAACTTTATCCAATATTTGTAAAACCAATATCTGTTTTATGAGCAATCTCTACCCTAATGACCAGGCACACATTGCCGAGGAATTTCAATTCATGGATGATCATATAACACAAACGGCTCACCTGGCCTATTTAAAAATCAATTCTTACAAACTTTCCCTGTATAATGCTGCTTTTTGTATGAGCCGCGATGACCTGGCAGGTATTATAAAAAGCAGCCTGCTTAATTATACGGATCCGGAAACCTTACTTGCAGACCTGGGTTTCTTTAATGCCGAGATATATAATTAGATCCGGAAGTTAATTGTTTCTGAGAATCCCTTTTTTGCTGCAAGGCAAGCTGGATTGTATTTATTAAGAAATATAACCGGGCTTCCTTTTCCTGCAAGCCCGTTTACTAAAAGCCTTTTTTATCAGATGGTTTTGATAAAAGATACCTTGTCATAAATATTCCACCTGCCCCACTATCGTTCTGGCTTAATGTAAGCGATGTTACATAATCAAGTTTCCATCCATTATCAGTATAGCTTTTCAATGTTTTGATAATTTTATCTTCATTATTTTTTATGTTCTTAAAATTAATGCCGGCTACACTGAAAAGATTCTCAATGTCAGATTCTTTTTGAGAACCATCCGGATTAGTGATGATCATCCTGGAGCGGCCCAAGCCTCCGGCGACCACTGATTCTACGGTATTGATCTGCATAAAATCAAGGCCCGTTTCTGCTTTTGATTCCTGGGCTGAAAGATTGCTGGTGAATACAAGACTGGCAATAAGAAGTACAAAGATATTTTTCATGATTAAAACAATTTAAAACAAATCTATTGGCTGCCGGCCGTGATTCCAATTTCATCCTGTGTCAATTGGGGAAATGAAAGGTTGAAGTGTAGAGCTTAAGAATTGATATTAACATAAATGATGGCGAGGGCAATCGGGGGTTTTGAATAATTTCAGAATAAGAATCGTTAATGGCGCTTTATAATTGTTTATCCACAACACTAATCCAAATTGTTTCCAACCAATGCTTTTTTCTTTAGCAAACCTGCTGCTTTTGTATAGCCACCCTCCGCACCATCTACAAAATGGATATGATCCTCATTCATATTGCGGACGTAACAGGACATAACAGATTCTTTACTAACAAAAATGCCGTAATGAATATCTCCGGTTCGTTCATATTCGTCAAGCGCCTGCATAAGTTGCTCCCGCTGTTTTGATGTACCTGAAATAACTGTATTAATTTTTCCATCAATAACCAGGGTTTCAGACATGTCAACCAGTTCCATCAAATATTTTTTCCCCTTTTTGGTTTTAAAATAAAAAATACCAAGTAAAGTTGTAATCCATTTATTAAACAGGTATAAAGGGCGGTATTCACCAAACCTGGTCCTCATTTCAAGTTTTATTTTTTCCAGTGTGGGCTTCAACTTCAGCATAGGAACTGTTATGGGTTTTCTTCTTTCGGGGTCACCATATATTTTATCCAGCATGTCGATGACTGTTTTAAAAACAACAGCTTGTTTTTCGCTGTAACGGGCTGTAACCAGCAGGCTGACTACTTCATCATAATCTTCCGGCGGCTTTACCTTATCCCAGCGGCATTGCATACCTGAAAGGTCCAGTTCCTTTTTTCCAGGTTGAATTAAGAGGAAATAGTCTTCAGCTTTTATCACTCTCTCTGCATAAATAAGGCCATCACCCAATACAACAGGGATAGAAAAAAGTTTCGATGTGCGGAGCTTGCCTATGTTCAGGCTATGTCCGTTTCCATAAATATCTGTAACGGGTACATTACCTACCCTTAAAGTGAGATTATAATTCTTCAGGGAATTTTCTTTGTGCATCATAAGGGCATGTAATGTTGCATCAAGAATAGTAGGTGGTAAAATAAATGTGGCCCCATCACCTCCAAAAAAAAATGGAATGGTTATTTCTTCTTTATAAGCAATATTGAGCACTGCAACAATGCTGCCGGTAGCCAGCAGATTCACCGTTTCGTGCAAACCATCCTCTACGGCTTTTGTGGAACTTTTTATATCCGTAATGACAACATGCCAGTTATCCGGAACCTTGTAAAACAGGTGCTCTTCGGTTAGCAGATCGCTAAGTGAAATGAGGTTATCTGGTAGTCGGGAATAGAATAAATCATTTTTTTGAACAGGCATACTTTATCGAATATTGGATGGAAGTTAGGTTTTTTGAGGCTATTTCACCAACAGCAGTAAAGGTTGGGAATGCAACAGGATATTCCCGCTGTTTCCTGGTTTAATGACTAGTTTTGAGACTTAATAACTCCAACCAGCGGGAAATCGTATTTTTTCTTAGGAATTCATCTCCCTTCATTAAAATGGAAGCAGAGAACCTATATTCAGCAGAGAAATAAAATAATTCTTATTACGTTTACATTCTACAATTTTTATATATTCCAACTATGCAAAACGGTTTGAAACTAACGATAAAAGATATTCGCTTTTTTATCATACTTTTTTTAGCACTCGCACTTCAATCCGGTTGTGATACGGCAACTCCTGGTGTTACGGGAGATACAACAATGGTTGCCATGGCAAAAGTTCCTGAACCAAAAAAACCGGTAGTCATTGCTGACGCGGCCACAATACTTAGCCGGCAGGAAGTACCTGTTCTCTGCTATCACCAGATTAGAAATTATAAAAGTTCCGATTCAAAAACTGCCAAAGATTATATAGTTCCCGAGGAATCTTTCCTGGATCAGATAAAAGTAATGGCTGATAGCGGTTATCATTCCATTTTACCCAACCAGCTTTACGATTATTTACTAATGGGAAAGGAATTGCCTTCAAACCCATTTATGATCACCTTTGATGACACCCGGGTAGACCAGTTTACCGCAGCATTACCCGCTCTTGATAAATATAATTTTAAGGCCACATTTTTTATAATGACTGTGGCTTTGGGCAAACCGGGTTATATGAGTAAAGAACAGGTAAAGCAACTGGCTGACCGTGGTCATACCATCGGATCACATACTTACGATCATAAAAATGTAAAAACCTACACAGCTGATGATTGGATAGAGCAGGTTCAAAAGCCATCCGCTCAATTGCAGGTCATCACGGGCAAACCGGTTGAATATTTTGCATATCCATTTGGATTGTGGAATAAAGAAGCGATCAGTAAACTAAAAGATTACGATTTCAAAGGCGTGTTCCAGTTATCCGCTAAACAGGATGAGAATGATCCGCTTTATTCAATTCGCCGTATTATCGTTCCGGGCAACTGGAGTGGTACTACTATGTTACGGGTTATGAAAAAAAGTTTTGAGAAAAAGCCTGCTGCCAATTCCGGCATATTATAAGCTGATGCAGTATGGTGAATCGGGATTTAAATTGCAAGGGATCTCAATTTTTTTTTATTATACAAAATTCCCGGGATCGTTCATAAGATAATAATCTTTTATACGTTTTATAACTAAATCCAAAACCTGTGAGAAAAAATTTAATTATTATCCTGTTCCTCATGCCAGTTCTTGCTGTTGCACAAACAGTGGATCTCGACCGGTTTAAATTCAGTTCTCAATTCCGGTCTTTGCCTTCATTCCGATTAGATACCAGTTATCACACGTATCATGTTTCTGTGGAAGCCACAAGGCTTATGCAGGGATATTTAAGTGATATGACTCCTGAAAAATCAGTAACCCTGGAAGGATGGAGAATGCTCAAAAAGGATGGCCACCTGGCCATACAAGTGAAACTTGAAGATCTTTTGCCGGAATCTATTTCAGTAAAAGAAAGAGAAGAGATCATTAAGGACAGGGCGGGCAAGGAGACCGGGCGGCGGAAATTATTTAGCCAGGAAGTAGTATATACTTTTTCTGCTTTTGCTGATGTCAGCGATTATAAAGGTGCTCATATTGAAAATATAAACCTGGCAAATCGTAATTACAAACAAGTGTATACCAGCCCGGAGTTTGCAATCAGGCAAATTGCTGAGGCTTATTTTATGGTTAATAGTTTGACAGTTACTGAAAAATTATACAGGAACTGCGTTAACAGGGCCATGAATAGTTTAACTACCCGGCTCAACAAAGATTTTGGATATGCGGTACAAACAGTAAATGATCATATGTGGATACTTGACAGTAAAAAGCATCCGGAGTACAGGGCCCATCGCCAGGCTTTTTTAACTATTAGTGAAGTGTTGTTCAGTATCAGCGCAAATAAATCTTTGGATGGAGTCAGGGAACAACTGAAGCCTGCTATAGATTATTTTGAAAGTATAAAGAAAAAATATACTTCAACAGGCAAGCGGGACCGGAAACTTCGCTACGCCAGTTATTATAACCTGGCTGTGCTTTATTATTACCTCGATGATCCCCAGGCAATGAAAAAAGAAGCCAGTGGATTAATATTAAATGATTTTGATGCAAAAGATGGAAGAGCTTTTGAAGCATCAGCGCTTTATTTAAAAAATATATTCCTGCAGACAGGTCTTAATACCCGTCATTTTGAAATAGATATCAGCAGGTTTAAAGGGCCGGGAGAAGCTTCAGCCATAGCTATTAAGTAGGAATTGCAAATAAATGCATTAAGTGTATTACCGATTTTCAATTCTAATTTTTAGCGGTCTTGCTATTTATAAATGCTGACAGTTCTTCAATCTTATCAGTACCTATTAAATCCACACCTAATTTCATTTGTAAAGCCCATGAGTCTTCTGTATCGGGAGCCGCCCAAAATCGTATTGTTTTACCAGCCCTGTGCACACTATCAATCACATCTTTTATTTTTTCTTCCTCCTGAACAGGGATAGATTTTTCCCCATTCCATGAAGAAAATTTTGTAAAAGGAAGGCTTACCTGGCCAACCCTTTTCCATTCCATTTTTTTATGCGGCAACTTTAAATCATCGTCAAAGAAAAAATAACCAGGATAGTTTATATAAGCCGTTGGTACTGGTCTTTTACCACTAATAAGAATGGTAAGCAGGTTCATTTTTTTTGGTGTAGATAAATAAGGTTTAAACGCTTCTGTTTCTTTTATAAGCAGATCCAAACTTTGCTCGTAATCTTCTTTAATATCCACCAGTAATTTGATGGGACGGGCCTTATCTCCTGAAAGTTCTTTTAAAAGCGGATCCAGGTATAAACTTTTTATTGTACGCCCTGGCTGTATATCGCTGGCATAATGGGCTACAAATAAATTTCCATTAACAGGAAAAATGTCAGCCTCTATGGATCCAAACCCTGCACGGTAAGCTGTATGAAAGGGAACAGGGTGAAGGTAGTCGTTATGTGCATGAGCATTAGAAGTAGTAAATACTTTTGGTTGGGTGATGCCGGTCAGGGGAAAAGACCAGCATACAAAAAAAAGAAAGAAGATTCTTTTTGTGACATAACAAGTTTTTGAAAAATGAAACCATCGATTTCTCATAACTGTCTTATTTATTTTTATTATCGATTAAGGTATTGTATAATATTTTCCCATCATAATTAATAAACTGTATCATAGCCTGGTTTCCTGAAATAGAAAATGTGGCAAACCCTTGTTGTGATGCTGCGAATTTTCCTCCTTCGGGATGTATTGTGGTTGAACGAGCCTCAGAGCCAGAGCCCGAGATAATATAATGTGTTAATCCGGCTGGTTTGGTATATTCCAAATGATGTTCATGTCCGGCGATATAAAGATTGACCTGGTACTTTTGAAACAAGGGTTCCAAAAATTCCCGCATTTTTTTTGTTTCCGGCGAGGTTTTTCGCCATCCACCAGTGTAAACGGGATGATGTCCTACCACAATTTTCCATTTCACCGTTTTATCATCTAATATTTTTTCAAGCCATTGTTCCTGATCCCTGCTGGCACTAAGAGTGTATTTTATGCTATCGGTTAGTTGGCCCTTCATTTTTTTCTCAAAGGGATCTGTATCCATAAAAACCAAAAGTATGCCTTGAGATGTATCTCCGTTTACATAATATTTTTTAGAATAATATCGTGCCGGCATATCCCAGCGGCTGCTGATCTTTGAATATTCAACCTCTGCATCAGGATTGGAAATATAATCATGGTTGCCAAGAACGGGATACCATTTTACATGTAATGACTGAGCCCGGTAAATACTTTCAAAAGAAGATATCCAATGATAATCAGCTGTACTTTTTACGCCATAGGGATAAAAGTTATCACCAGTGGTAATTACAAATTGTGCACCAATGTCTCTTGCTGCCTGGCCCATGGCTGTTGCTACTTCTTTTTGATAGTTCTCTCCATTCCTTCCCCAATCTCCAATCACAAGGAAGTTAAGCGAACGATCCAGCTTATTAATACCTGGTATTGTGCCGCCCCGATAACTTCCATCATCAACAACAGGTGCCTGAGCTTGTAATCGGATACAAATAAAAATAGAGAGTATGGCCAGTATAGTTTGTATGTTTTGCTTATGAAATATCATAACTTATAAAATTAATAGAAACCCGGGATGAATACTCCGGGATTAATTAGTGAAACAAGGCCGCTTAAATAGTAATTAAAGCAACGAATATAACAGGAATGCTTTTATTGATTTTAAATTTATTATAAATAACAAATAAAATCAGCACATGACCAGTGTGCCTTTTTGCCAATAAATTTTCTGGTGGTGCCAGTGGATTGTTAGCAGGTTGAATTTCTGATTACAAGGGAAGAAGGGATAACCAGGCTTTCGTTTTGGAAAATAAAATTTGGCTTTTCAAGCGATTTAAACAGGAGTGCCGCGGCTCTCTTACCCATTTCAAATGCAGGCTGGGTAATAGTAGTAAGGGAAGGGTGAAGAATGGAGGCTGTTTCCAGGTTAGAAAAACAAACAATTTTTACATCATTTGGTATATTCAACTTTAATGCAGCACAAGCCATATAAACCGGAGTAGTTAATTTTTCAACGGAGGCTACTACACCGAGAGGCCTGGATTTTTGCTGCAGTATTTTTTTTATTACAGGGAAGTTTTGCTTAGCGTCATTTGTGCATAATATGATATTCTTTTTTTCTGGTTCCATTTTGTGATCTTTCAGCGCCTGTAAATATCCTTCCAATCTTTTGTTGCTGATCGATAAATAATTTGAAATGCCCAGGAAGACGATTTTTTTACACCCTTGTTTTGCCAGGTGATCGGTTGCATTGTATCCACTTTCAAAATCATTGGTAACAATTTTTACCGTATCTACATCCTCACGAACCCTGTCAAAAAAAACCAGCGGCACTTCGCTTGAAATGAGATCATTGATATGATCACTCCGGGAAGTTTCTCTTGACACCGACATCAGCACACCATCTACACGGCCTCCCTGGAATTCCTTTAAAATAGTTTTTTCATTTTCATAGCTTTCATGTGTCAAACAAATCAGTACGTGATATCCTTTTTCTTTGGCAACCGATTCTATGCCATTAATAGCCAGGGAAAAAAAACTATCTGCCACTTCCGGAATCACCACACCAATATTTTTGCTTTTCCTGCCGCGTAAACTGCTGGCGTAGGGATTAGGTACATAATTAAGTTTTTCAGCAGTTGCCAATACCCTTTCTTTGGTTTCTTTACTTATTTCATAGCTGTCGTGCAATGCTTTTGAGACGGTGGAAACCGACAATTTCAATTCGAGGGCAAGTTCTTTTATATTGATATTTCTCATCTGTTAATTAGTCAAGTGTGGCTGTTCAGGCCTGGCATACTTTATTTATCGAATCAATATTCTTCGTGGCTGGTTCCTGCTTTGTTTAATCAATCAATCGGAAAGGAACGTTCGCACTGAAGAAAGTCTTTATTTTTCAATTATCCTAAAGACAAGGCATTGCCTGCAAAAAGCTGCCTGACAACGAAAACGGTTTCGTAAATAAAATCATTCTAATATATACGGGTAAGTTGAAAAAACTCCAACTTTAGGCTTGCGATTGATCTATTCTAAACTAATACATTACTGCCATGTCTTCTTTACAAAAAAATTTTACTCCCGAAGAAATAAATCCTTTAACAAGTCTTGATGTATGGGAAGATGATGTGCTGGAACGCTATCCCGATCCGGAAAGCATTGCCAGTGAAAAGTTGACTGATGAATATCGTAATTACAATGAGCCTGCAAGAGATACTGTAAAGGAATTTTACCGGTTAAATCATACTTATCAGACCTATGATTTTGTACAGGAAAAGCGAAATCATTTTTTGAAGTTTGATAAAAAAGAAATGCCTGTCTGGGATGCTTTTCAATTTTTAAATCAACTTGTTGACGATTCAGATCCTGATACAGACCTGGACCAGTTTCAACACCTGCTTCAAACCTCCGAAGCAATAAGAAGAGATGGACATCCTGATTGGATGGTGTTAGTTGGGTTGATGCATGATATGGGCAAAGTTTTATGCCTGTTTGGTGAACCACAATGGGCCGTGGTAGGTGATACATTCCCGGTTGGTTGTCCCTATTCAGAAAAGATCGTTTATCCGGAGTTTTTTAAAAATAATCCTGATTATTCCAATCCTGCGTATCAAAGTCAGTATGGTGTTTATAAGAAAGGCTGTGGTTTACGAAATGTTGATATGTCCTGGGGCCACGATGAATACGTTTACCAAATGCTGAAAGACCGCATACCAGAAGGAGGTTTGTACATGTTGCGTTACCATTCATTTTATGCATGGCACAGGGAAGGTGAATATGATTATTTGCTGGATGATCACGACAGAGAAATGTTGAAATGGGTAAAATTATTTAACCCCTACGATCTGTACTCCAAAAACCCCACTCCTCCGGACTGGAATAAATTAAAACCATATTATGAGGACCTGGTTGCCAGATACCTGCCCTCCTCATTGAAATTCTGATTTGAATAAGATTCGCAGCCTACATCCGGGAATAAAAATAGCGGTGTTAATGGTAAAGTAACCTGCCGTTGATAATAAGAAAATATTGGGCTGGTAACTTGAGCACCGGTAAGGATAATCAAAGTCCTATAAAAACCCAGGAAGATAATTATACTTTCCCCGTCTATATTTTTTATATAAACTAAACCACTACTAATGAGTAAAATTTATTTTTCAAACCGGCAAAGAAGATTCTTTTTTGTTTTGATGCTGATTTGTATTTCTAAGCCCGGGAATTGCCTTTGCCCAACAAACTATCAGTGCCACGGTAAAAGATGCAAATACCGGAAATATTTTGACGGGCGCCACGGTTAATCTGAAAGGAAGTCTTACCAATACGCTTTCGGATGCAAACGGAAACTTCACTATTACTGTGCCGGACAGTAAGAGCAAACTTGTTGTCAGTTATGTTGGTTACATACCTCAGGAGATAACGGTGGGAAATAAAACCACTCTTGATGTATCCTTATTACCGGAGGCTTCTGATCTTGGAGAGGTAGTAGTTGTAGGTTACGGAACACAAAATAAAAAAGATGTAACAGGATCTGTAAAAACATTGAAAAGTAGTGAATTTAACAAAGGAATTATTAATTCACCGCAACAGTTACTCCAGGGAAAAGTAGCCGGTGTAAATGTTACTTCGGCAACCGGTGAGCCAGGCGGTGCACTCGGGATAACGATCAGGGGGCCGGGAGGTGTAAGAAGTGGCAGTACACCATTGTTTGTTGTGGATGGTCTTCCACTTGATAATTCAAGCACAGGAGGGGGTGATCCTTTGAACTTTATTAACCCGGAGGATATAGAATCTTTTGACGTATTAAAAGATGCTTCTGCTACGGCCATCTATGGTGCCCGCGGTGCCAACGGAGTGATAATAATCACTACAAAGAGGGGAAAAGCGGGAAGTTCTGTTCTTTCCCTTTCAGCCAACCTGGGCGTTTCCAACCTGGCTAATAAAATACCTGTTTTCACAGCTGATGAATTTCGCAGGGAGGTACCCAGAATTGGAGGAGCTTTAGATGATAAGGATGGATCTACTGACTGGCAGGATTTAGTTACAAGAACTGCACTTACTCAGAATTATAATGTAACACTCAGCGGCGGGGCAGATAAATTAACCTATTATGCTTCTTTTGGTGCGCAACGCCAGGAAGGTATAATAAGGAACAATTCGCTGGACAGGTATACCGGAAGATTTAACGCCACACAAAAATTTTTGGATGACAGGTTAATCATTGAAGCCAACCTGAGTGTTGCCAACACAAAAAATGTAAGGCCACCCATTACCAGTATTATTGGTGAGGCTCTTGGTAATAATCCTACTTACCCTGCTTACGATTCTGACGGGCGACCAGCAATTTACCAGAACGTGCTTAACAATCCATTGATCTATTTTGACCTGGATAAAGATGTTGCAACCATCAACCGTTTCATCGGCAATATTTCTCCTTCCTTTAAAATAATAAAAGGATTGATTTACAAACTCAATTTTGGTATTGATAATTCAAATGGGGTTCGCGACATACAAGGTTTGTCAAGTGCCAGCCCTCCCCGGGATGGGAGATTAGATACTTATCTTAATTATAACAGGAATACACTGATTGAAAATTACCTTACTTATAATTTGGTAAAATCGATTCATAATGTTTCTGTTCTGGCAGGGCATTCCTTTCAGAAATTTAATATACAGGGAAGAAATTTTAGCATCAATAAATTTCCTGTGGGCGGAGTTCAGCCCATATATAATCCGGGTGTAGGGCAGGAATTGACATTAGTAAATAACCGTCCCGGTGGTTATGCGGTTGTAAATGAGCAGCAATCATTTTTTGGAAGAGTAACTTATCAATACGATAGTAAATACCTTGCCACAGTCAACTTCAGAGCCGACGGATCATCGAAGTTTGGGGAGAATAACAAATATGGTTATTTCCCTTCATTCTCCCTTGGCTGGAAAATTTCCGAAGAAGAATTTTTGAAAAACTCTTCCATCTTCAGCAATTTGAAATTGAGAGCAGGATGGGGTAGAACAGGTAACCAGGAAATACCATCTAAAATTACCCAGTCCTTGTTTCAATCAACCGGTGGCAGTTACCCGCTTTACCCTTCAGGCACTTACCCTGTGAGTTATACCTATGTTAGACTGGCCAATCCAGATATTCAATGGGAAGTATCAGAACAAACGGATATCGGTTTGGACTTTGGTCTGCTGAATGGGGATTTGACGGGTACTATTGATTATTTCAACAAAAAATCCACTAACATTTTATTGCAGGTTACGCCGGCAGATCCTGTTCAGCCTTCATCAGAAGTTTGGACAAATGTAAAAGATATGACCATTACCAATAAAGGACTTGAATTTGATTTGAACTATCGTAAAACGATTAATAAAGACCTTGGTTTTGGTTTTGGCGGTAATATTACTTTCATAGACAATAACATCAAAAATTCACCTTACACTATCATACCTTCAGGTTCTGCACAGGGTTCAGGTTTAACATCCGCTACACTTAATGGATATATTAACGGTCAACCAATCGGCACATTCTATCTGCTTCAATATACGGGCATAGGTCCTGATAGCCTGAGTGCCTATCTTGATGCGGATAAGAACGGAACAATATCAAACGATAAGGACAGAATTGCAATAGGTACCGCATTACCAAACCGGTTGTACAGTTTTTATGGAAACATGAATTTTAAGGGGTTCGACCTGGCAATTAATTTCAATGGTGTATCCGGGAATAAAATTTATGATAATACAGCCAATACCCTTTTTTATAAAGCAAAATTGGCAAAGAGCAGCAATACAACCAAAGATGCTGCCTTGAATTTAAACGAATCAAACAATAATGCAGCTCCTGTAAGTAGCAGGTTTTTGAAGAATGGTAGCTACCTGCGGTTGAATAATGTTTCATTGGGTTATAGCTTCAACACAAAGGCTTTGAGAATAAGCCGGTGGGCTTCTGCTATCCGCCTATCAGTCACCGGTCAGAATTTATTTGTGATAACTGATTATGATGGTTACGATCCCGAAGTAAATATTGACAGGAATATTGGAAGCGTTAGTTCTTATGGTATTGATTATTTGAGCTATCCCAAAGCCAGGTCCTTCATTTTTGGTATAAATGTATCATTCTAAAAAAAAGATGAAAATGAAAAATAAAATAATATACAGCTTCATCATATTAGGAAGCATTGCTTTAATGCAGAGCTGCACAAAACTAAATGAAAATATTTTGGATGAGTCTTCAGTAACAGGGCTCACAGATAAACAACTGGCTGAGGGTACGATAGCACCAGTATATAATGTGCTGCCTGCCCTTTTTCAGCACACACAATATTTTGCCTTACAGGAAATTTCGACCGACGAGGCCATCCTGCCATACAGAGGAGGTACAGACTGGGGTGATAATGGAATTTATGTTTCCTTGCACAAACATGAAACCACCAGCGGCGACCCGAACGTAAGAAACACCTGGAATAATATTGTACTGGGTTTATCCAGATCAGTAACCGCCATTTCTTCACTCGCAACTAATAAAGATCCAAATGCCAAAATATTTCTGGCTGAGGCAAGAGGAATGAGGGCCTATTATTCCTTACTGACACTTGACCTCTTCGGTGTCGTATTTGTAAAAGATGATCCCAGCGGTATTTCAAAAGTAATCAGGGGTGATGAAGCTGTGGAATACATTAAATCAGAACTTTTGGCTATAGAACCAGTGCTAGATAATAGTACTGGCCCCGGACGCATTACAAAAGCAGCTGTTTGGGGTTTGCTGGCCAGGCTTCATCTAAATGCAGCTGTTTACAGGGATAGGTACGCTGCCAGCTTTACTTTCAAAAATGAGGATATGGATAAAGTGATCGAATACACTGATAAAATTATCAGTTCAGGTCAGTATGCCCTGGCACCTGAATATTTTTCCATCTTCAATGATAACAATCATACCAATAAGGAATTGATATTTGCCATTGACCAACGGGCCGATCTGAACGGACATAACCGGATGGCATATTTTTCTTTATCCGGTGATCAGTTCCCGTTACCTGCCTATACAGGAGCCAATGGAACCGATGGTCCGGCTATCACTCCTGATTTTTATCAAACCTGGGTTACAGCAAATGCACCATTGGATCCGGCAGTGGCCGATCCCCGTTTTTTCAAACAAAATTTATCGGTATATACCAACCCGGCTGATTCATGCGTTGATGCTGCTGCATTTCATATTAACCGGGGAATCTTGCGTGGCCAGCAATACGGGTTGACAAAAAATCCTGATGGATCATTCAAAAAATGCTCCGATGGAAAAATGAAAGTAAGTAAGCTTTTTAATGCTACCCGGTCCAGGCCAGACTTACCTGTGGACTTTACTGAATTTATTGATTTCACTGTAGCGGGCAGCAATTACAATACAGGTTACCGGGTAGAGAAATATGAATTCAGCAGGGGTTCAGTAAGCGGGAGAAATTTCGGTGAACACGACATAATTATCCTTCGCCTTGCCGACGTTTATTTAATGAGGGCAGAAGCTAAATTGAGAAAAGGAGGGGGTGAGGCTGCTGCACTGGCAGATGTAAATATTGTAAGAGCATCACGCACCGCCACTACACCTGCAGCGCCTTTGCTAACCATGTCACTTGATCTTTTATATCGCGAAAGAGGTTTTGAGTTATATTGGGAACATCAGCGTCGTACCGATATGATCCGCTTTGGAAAGTATGAAGGAACATGGACAGAAAAAAATAATGCAGACAAGCAAAAAAGAGTGTTCCCCATTCCGCAAACAGCCATTGACGGAGCATCAAATTTACCGGGTTATTTAGTACAGAACACAGGATATTAGAGAAGGAATATTTGTGAACAGGGGCTCATTCCTGATTTAAAGGATAGCCCCTGTTTTGTTTTGCAAATAAATTGACAAGGTGATTGAATACGAACTATGCTCTGCATGTTTTATAAGTTATAAAATGGAATTCTTTCCTTATTACGAAGATGGCCAATCCGGTAAACTTAATGCAGGTGGCAATATTCTCATTGACCCGGTAAATTTGTTTAATAACAATGGTAATTGTTTGGTGAAAAATTATACCCGGAGAATATTGAAATTAATGGAATAGTATCTTCTCATAAGTATATCGTAAATTAATGTAGATTTAAACAATAGTTCTTTAATAGTATTTATTCACCAGGTAATATAAGAAGCAGAGAGTGGGATAAACGTACGAATGGACGAATCGGAATTACAGGGTTACAAACCACTAAATTTTATTTTTATGACTCAGGTTGAAAAATTAGCCATTATAAAAGAAGACCCCTGGTTAGATCCATACAGCCAGGATGTCCAGGATAGGCTGGCAAGGTATATTCGGGTCCGTAATGAAATTGAAGGAGTGGCTGGCAGCCTGCTCAATTTTGCCACAGCACATAATTATTATGGGATCAACTTTGATACGCAAAGAAATGGATGGGTTTACAGGGAATGGGCTCCCAATGCACAGCAATTGTTTTTGACAGGTGATTTCAACCAATGGGACCGAACCACCCATAAACTGGAAAGAAATATCCATAATGATTGGGAGATATTTCTTCCTTTCGAAGAATACAAAAATAGTTTTATTCATGGCAGCAGGATAAAAGTAAACATACATGGTGCAAACGGGTCAATAGACCGGATTCCTGCCTATATGAAGTTGGTGATACAAGATCCGGAAACGCATGATTTTTCGGGTCAGTTATGGTTTCCCGATCCGTTTAATTGGACAGATAATAATTTCAATCTGGCAGAAACTTCTCAGCAGCCGGTCATTTATGAATGCCATGTAGGAATGGCCCAGGAGTTTGAAGGAGTGGGAACATACAGGCAATTTGCAGATAACATTTTACCGAGGATCAAAGAAGGGGGATACAATTGTGTTCAAATGATGGCGGTAATGGAGCATCCTTATTATGGATCATTTGGATACCATGTTTCTAATTTTTTCGCCCCTACATCCAGGTTTGGAACACCGGATGATCTTAAATATTTAGTAAATAAAGCCCATGGCATGGGTATCACCATGATCATGGATATTGTTCATTCTCATGCAGTCAAAAACCAGGCTGAAGGACTGAATGAGTTTGATGGTACGGATAGCCAGTATTTCCATCCGGGTCCACGGGGTTATCATGAAGGTTGGGATTCTAAATTGTTTGATTATGGTAAATGGGAAGTGAAAAAATTTCTGTTATCAAACGTAAGATATTGGTTGGAAGAATTTCACTTCGATGGGTACCGTTTTGACGGGGTGACCTCCATGCTTTATTTTCATCATGGTCTTACATCGTTTGATCACTATGATAAATATTTTAAGGTTGACGTGGATTGGGATGCAGTAACCTACCTGCAGCTGGCTAATGATGTCATTCATGAATTTAAAAGGAATGCTATTTCCATAGCAGAAGACGTAAGCGGAATGCCGGGATTATGCAGAGCACCGGAGGAAGGAGGGCTCGGATTCGATTATAGGTTGGGAATGGGTATACCTGATTACTGGATCAAAATCTTAAAAGAAAGAACAGATGAAGAATGGAATATTCATGAGATGTGGGACGTATTAACCAACCGGCGTTATAGCGAAAAAACCATAGCGTATGCCGAGTCGCACGACCAGGCGCTGGTAGGAGATAAAACGATTGCATTCTGGCTAATGGACAAGGAGATGTATTTTAAAATGCATGTTGACGATCCCGACCTGGTTATTGACCGCGGTATTGCTCTTCATAAAATGCTAAGGTTAATCACGATCAGCCTCGGTGGTGAAGGGTATCTGAATTTTATCGGCAATGAATTCGGACACCCTGAATGGGTTGACTTTCCCCGGGAAGGAAATAACTGGAGTTATAAATATGCCAGGAGGCAATGGTCCCTGGTAGACAGGGGAGATCTTAAATACAAATACCTGGCCAACTGGGATAAAGCCATGATTCAGCTTATTAAAGAAAATAACATTCTGGCTGCAGCAATTGCAAAACAAATCAATATGGACAGTGACAATAAGGTGATCATTTTTGAAAAGAACAACCTGGTATTTCTTTTTAATTTTAGTACCAGCCATTCTATATTCGGATATAAATTCAACGTACCTGAAAAAGGGAATTATCGAATAGTCCTGAATTCAGACAAAAAAGAATTTGGCGGATTTGACAGGATTGATGACAGCATAGATTATCCAACTGATGAAAATCAAAACCTGAGTATCTATCTTACAAACAGAACAACTCTTGTAATGAAAAAAAATAATTGATAAAAAATCAAACACCTTTTTTTTGTTGCGTATAGAACTGGCAGTTTATTTTACCCGTGGAGGCAGGGTGGTTCTAAAAACCCGCATGGTGAGTATAACGCGGAAGTAAAATTTTATGTGAGGACTTTACAATAATTGAGCAACCATGTATTCTTTATAAGTACCCACTTCAACACCCTTTCTTTCTTTTAATTCCCTCGACAGGTTATGCAAATCATTATCAGGAGTAAAAAATTCCAAAACGTACCCAAATAAACAACTTTCATAATAAGGCTGGTAAATATTTAATTTGGTATAACCGGGTAGTGCCAGGTAATAATTCAGATCATATTCTTCATGGCTTACAAAAGCAATCAGTTTTTTGGTTCCGGCTTCTTTATTCAGCTTCCTGGCTGAAGTTTGTAAAAGTGTATATCCTCCCATCTGGACTACTTTGACATTATGTTCGGGGAAATGTTCTGAACGGGTTTCATTCATAAAAGAAAAAAGAAAATCCTGGTCCTGCCATTCATGCTGTGACAAATACTGATACTTGGTTTTTGTTCCTACCTGTTGCTGCAATGCAGATTCCGGACTATGCAACAATTTAGAGGCATAACGTTCCCATTTGGGTGCAAATTCTTCAGCCTGAAGACTGGTTACAAAACAAACGAACTGAACTATGGTAGATTTTTTCATTATTTACTTCTTTAAAAACATATGGAAGTGATCAGATCCGGGCGAAAGCTCCTATTCTTCCGGGAGGTTAACTGCGTTAACAGAATGGATAACACCATTGGAACCCTGTTTATCCCGGGATAATATCATTGCACCATTTATATGGACTTCTCCATCCTTTACTGTTACATTTACTTCTTTGCCATTAACTGTTTGTAATTTCTGCCCATTGCGGAAATCTCTTAATAATTTTTTTCCTGTAAGAACATGATAAGTTAGAATGTCAGAAAGTTTATTATTCTTATCTGATTGTTTAACCAGGTCATCAAAACTGTCAGGGGATGCAAGATTGCCAAAAGCCAGGTTGACCGGTGCCAGAATTGTAAATGGACCAATACCATTCAACGTTTCTTCCAAATGCGTTGCTTTGATTCCCTTTACCAGCGTACTCAAATTTCTGTCGGCGGTAGCAATTTGTAAAATAGTCGACATATAATGCGGGATTTTAGTGCAGATAGAATAATCTGCAGAATATGTAATGTACCCATTATTTATCGTATATGAATTTTTAATAGTAACCGTCTTCAAATGAATGCCAGGAATCAAAAGGATTTCAATTATACATGATTCTGTTTATAGTATTTCATTGATGGTTTGAGAGATTCAAATTATGTCTATATTTTTTACTAACTAAGAGTTTTTTTATTAAAAGTTTAATAGTAGAATAATTCAGCAGGCTTTGAGCTGAATTATTTTTTTATTGAATGAGGACCAAGCCAATAGAATTAGGTTTGTAATCTTTTTTTGCATTTCAAAAAGTAATTTATCGTTTGTATTATGTGAAGTGGAAAACACTTTGGCTCCAGACGGGGCATGATAGTTGGGGATTGATAGTATCGTTATACATTAATAGTGATTTATTTGTTATGTTAATTATTTTGTTCTTTTTAATAGCTCATTGGTATTCTTCGCTTTTTATGCAAACTTTTCTTCAGCACCGTTATGCTGCTCATGGTGCATTTAGTATGAATAAATTCTGGGAACGCTTCTTTTACCTCGTAGCATATATTACTCAAGGGTCTTCATATGTAAGTCCAAGGTCTTATGGTATTATGCATCGTATGCATCATGCTTATACAGATACAGATAAAGATCCCCATTCACCTAAATTTGACAACAACTTGTTTATGATGATGTGGCGTGCAAGACAAGTAAATAATAACATTTATAAAGGAAGAGAGGATATTGAACCCCGCTTTCTTAAGAATTTGCCCGACTGGCCTTTTCTGGATAAAATAGCTCATTCAGCATTATCAAGGATAGCATGGGCCATTTTATATGTTTTGTTCTACGTCGCCTTTGCTCCATCCGGCTGGTGGTTTTTATTACTGCCTATTCATATTTTAATGATTCCGGTTCAGGGAGTAATCATCAACTGGTTTGCTCATAAATACGGGTCTGTTAACTTCAAAGTGAAGAATACATCTACTAATCTTTTCAAAGTTGACCTGCTAATGATGGGAGAGGCGTATCACAACAATCATCATAAAAATCCATCCTCTACTAATTTTGGATTTCGCTGGTATGAATTGGATCCTACTTATTTTATTATGCGGTTTTTAAACTTTTTAAAGATTATACGTATTCATAATCTCTCGCCAAGACTGGTACCGGTTCAGGTATTGGAAAAATCAGATCAAATTTGAGGGTGATTTGATTTGACACCAGTGTCCCCAACCATAGTCTTTTTTAAAAATGATCGACCATCTTGTTCAGATAAATTTCAGGCAACTACCACATATCTTCACAGAATATTCTTCAACGCCGGTTACAGGGAAAATGATCTTTTGCGTATTCAGAATGCAATACCGCTGCTAACATAATACTCTCTTCCTTACCTTTGCTCTCTATGACAACGGAAGAAAAGAAAGAAGAAAAAAGCCTGAATTTTCTCGAAGAAATTATTGAATCTGACCTGGCAGAAGGTAAATATAAAACCATCATGACCCGGTTTCCCCCGGAACCAAATGGGTACCTGCACATGGGGCATGCCACCAGTATTTGTCTCAATTTCGGACTAAGTAAAAAATACGGTGGTGGTACCAATCTCCGGTTCGATGACACCAATCCTATTACAGAAGAAACTGAATACGTTGATAGCATTAAGGAAGACGTAAGATGGCTTGGATTTGAATGGGCCAATGAACATTTTGCCTCTGATTACTTTGATGAATTATATGATCTGGCCCTGCGCCTTATCAAAAAGGGGCTTGCCTATGTGGATGATAGCAGCAGTGATGAGATTGCAGAACAGAAAGGAACTCCTACGCAACCAGGCCGCCGAAACCAATATGCTAACCGCACAGTCGATGAAAACCTGCAGTTATTTGCCGGAATGAAAGCGGGGAGATATAAGGATGGAGAAAAAGTGTTGAGGGCGAAAATTGACATGACTTCACCTAATATGCTGATGCGTGACCCGTTACTTTATCGTATTAAACATGCTCATCACCACCGGACAGGAGACAAGTGGTGCATTTACCCCATGTATGATTTTGCACACGGCCAGAGCGATTCAATAGAAAAAATAACTCACAGCATTTGTACTCTTGAGTTTGTTCCCCATCGCGAACTTTATGATTGGTTAATTGAAAAATTAGAAATATTTCCATCGCGTCAATATGAATTTGCCCGGCGAAATCTCACTTATACTGTAATGAGTAAGCGCAAACTGTTGCAACTGGTTTCTGAAAAATATGTAGAAGGATGGGATGATCCGCGAATGCCAACAATCAGTGGCATGCGTCGCAGAGGATATACGCCGGAATCAATACGGGAATTTTGTGACAGGATAGGAATAGCAAAGCGGGATAATATTGTAGATGTGGGCTTATTGGAGTTTTTTGTCAGAGAGGATCTGAATAAAAAAGCCCTCAGAAGAATGGTTGTCTTCGATCCCCTGAAAGTGATCATAACGAATTATACGGGATTTGAAGATAAAGAAGGGATGAGGAAGATGGAAGAAAAAGTAATGAGCGAGAATAACCCGGAAGATCCGGATGGGGGAGAGCGGGAAATTCCTTTTTCAAATGAAATTTATATAGAGCGGGAAGATTTTATGGAAAATCCTCCCCGGAAATATTTCCGGTTGGCGCCCGGACAGATGGTAAGGTTGAAAAGCGCTTATATTATAAAATGTGAGGAGGTAATAAAGGATGAAAATGGAAAAATTACTGAACTGCATTGTACCTATATCCCGGAAAGTAAAAGCGGCTCTGATGCCTCAGGTATTCATGTTAAAGGTACCCTTCATTGGGTGAGTATAAAACATGCTATATCGATTGAAGTGCGTGAATATGACCGATTATTTAAAGTGGAAGACCCTTCATCGGAGGAAGGTGATTTTAAAGATTACATTAACCCCGGTTCATTAAAAGTAATTTCATCTGCGTTTGCAGAGCCCCTATTAAAAAACGCCTTGTTTGAAGAGCGATACCAATTTATCCGGAAAGGATATTTTACATTGGATAGAGACAGCAGCACAAGCGGGATGGTTTTTAACAAAACGGTGGGTCTGAAAGATAGCTGGAAGCCGCAAAACCAGAAAACAGGCAAGAAATAAAAAAGAAAGAGGTGTAATTGACACCTCTTTATAATTCTGAAAAAACAAAATGAACCGTCCTCAAATATTTTTATTTTTTTCGATCAGCTATTACAATTACAAGCCCGGCTACTATGGCAATTGCTCCGGTATACACCGGCCAGCCAATCCATTTATTTTCCGTTTTATTGACTTCCAAAGGACCAATATCCAGTACTTTCTTTTCCCTTTGCACATTAAATCCTCTGAAAAGAAGCAACACAATTCCGACAACTATTAAAACAATTCCAACTGTCTTCATTATCTATTTAAATCCAATATCACAAATTGTAGGCCACCAGTTATTTACGAAGAAAATGGAATGTCTTACCGGAAAGCCTGTGGTCTTTTTTCTACAATTCCGGGAATGATTACCCTAAAACGGTTAAAGAATATTTTGGAGGCTATTTCCAATCCCAACCTACAACCAACCAATTATCCAGGTTATCGCGATGGGTATGGATGATCTTGAACCCGGTTTTTTCATGCGCTCTTATTGACCTGTGATTACGGGCTGAAATTTCTGTAATTACCAGGTCAAAACGGGACTTATAAATTTCCCTGTGCTGTTGATAAAGCAATTCAACCAATCCCTTTCCCCTGTGTTCTTTTGCAATGCAGATCTGTCCCATTACATAGAAACGATAATTATTTAATGGAATATTGTTCCAGGTTAAAGAATCCAGGATTGCAAACATCGGTTCCAGGTCAGACATTAGCAGTCGGCATTCCTTAAGCATTGTTAGTGCATAACCAACGACATTCTTTCCATCTTTTATTATCACTGAAGGAGCCAGGTTATGCATTTGATTCAGAATATCCAGACTATGGTGCAACGTAACAAAGCCTTGTGAAAACATCTCCGCTTTATCAATATTCATTGAGAGGTTCATTTCCTGCAATCTTAGAATTTGTTGCATTTCCTCTTTGCAAATTACTAATGTGGCTGAATACATAATTGCGAACAGTATATAATTTATAAGGTTTCTTTTAACCAGTTAAAAAATTCTCTTTGCCATACCAGGGCATTCTGGGCCGATAAAACCCAATGATTTTCTTCAGGGAAATAAACCAACTTACTCTTGATTCCTTTTAACTGCAAGGCCTGGAAAGCCTGCAAGCCTTGCTCTTCCGGTACCCGGTAATCTTTGCCGCCATGAAATATCAGCATGGGCGTATTCCATTTGTTGACCAGGTTGGACGGCGAGAATTGTTGATATGATCTTTGTGCTGCTGCATTTTTCGAGTCCCAGTAGGGTCCCCCATAGTCCCAATTTACAAACCACATTTCTTCGGTAGTTCCATACATGCTGCGAAGATCAAAAATGCCATCATGAGAAATAAAAGTTTTAAAACGATTGTTGTGAATGCCGGCCAGCATAAACACGGAATACCCGCCATAACTGGGCCCTACGCAACCCAGGCGGTTGCGGTCAACAAATTTTTCCCTGCTTATATTATCTATTGCGGACAGATAATCCCGCATAGCCTGCCCTCCATGATCCTCGCTTATTTGCTCGTTCCACTTTGTTCCATACCCGGGCATTCCACGCCGGTTGGGCGCAACAATTATGTATCCCATTGCAGCCATTAGCTGAAAATTCCAACGGTAAGAATAAAATTGCGTGAGGGCAGATTGAGGTCCTCCCTGGCAATACAACAATGTGGGATATTTTTTTGCCGGATCAAAACCGGGAGGATAAATTACCCATACAAGCATATTTTTACCATCAGTTGTTTTTACCAAACGTCTTTCCGTTTTACTCAGGTTTACGTTCCTATAGATTGAATCATTGACATGTGTAAGTTGTTGCATTTCTCCATTGAGAATATTTAAGGTATACAACTCCGCTGCATGGTTCATATCTGTACGGGTCACTATAAGGATGTTGCCAGTTTGTCCAATGATGCCGGTAATATCAAAATCACCTTTTGTCAGTTGTTTTACAACAGGCGACATTTTCGTGAGCCCCGGATAATTAACTTCAAATAATTGTTGCGTTCCATTGGTTGGTGACCAAAAGAAAATTTTTTTTCCATCTTCACTCCATCTAAAGCCCTCAACATAAATCTTATCATCCTTCCTTGTCAGGTTAAGCTTAGCATGGCCATTAGAAACCACAATATCCTGTTTGTCGGATTCAAAACCTTCCCGCTTCATACTCAGCCATGCCAGTTCACCTTTTTGATTAAAAGAAGGATTGATATCATATCCCATCATACCCTCAGTGATATTTTGGGTTTTCCCGGTTTCCAAATTGTATTCATACAGGTTAGTATTCGTGCTGATGGCATAAGCTGTTCCATATTTTTTCTTTGTTACATAAACAATTTTTTTGCTGTCCGGACTCCAGATAAAGTCTTCATCTCCGCCAAAAGGTTTTTGCGGGCAATCAAATAATTCTCCGGGCATGATATCTTTAGCCGGCCCCGGAATTCCATTTGTTATAGGTGATACGAATACATGAGAAAAGGCACCGTCCTCCCAGGTATCCCAATGGCGATAGTTTAATTGATCATAAATCTGCGCATTTGATTTTTCCAGTTCGGGGTAAAACTCTTTGCCTTGGACATTTTTCAATTTTACATCACTGGCACTGATGATATATTTACCATCGGGCGAAATACGATCATTATTTAAAAGGCTATCAGGCCTTGCTATTTCAACCGGTATGCCGCCTTTAATGGGTATTGCAAAGACTTTTCTTTTGGTTTTATTTATTGAAATATCCGGAGTGCTAACTGAATAAATCACCCAATGCCCGTCATCTGAAATTCCCATTCCGGAAACTCTTCCCAGGCTCCATAATAATTCTGGTGTCATCTTCTTTTGGGCAATTATATTTATATGGCTCCATACAAAGAATGACAAGAAAATACATAGTCTTTTCATTTTTGTGAATGTTTTATTTTGATATATAAATATTGATGAGAAAGCAAACATTATTTATGCTCGCCAAAAACTTCCCGTAATGTATCTGCTATTTCCCCAAGTGTACATTTATTTTCTACCGCTTCAATAACGACAGGCATTATATTTTCATCACTATTAGCTGCATCATTGAGCGATTGTAAAATTTGATCACACCGGGCATGACTTCGGTTATTGCGCAGGGCTTGCAATTTTTCAGTTTGAACCAGCCTGATTGAATCGTCAATTTTAAAACCAGGAATTGGCTCTTCACTTTCTGCCTGAAATTTATTGACGCCAACAATGATCTTATCACCTTTTTCTATTTGCCGCTGGTATTCATAGGCGCTACGGGCAATCTCATTTTGAATAAACCCCTGCTCAATGGCGGAAACACTTCCGCCCAATGCATCAATTTTTTCAATGAGTTTTTGAGCGGCTTCTTCCATTTCATTTGTTAGCGCCTCCACAAAATAGGAGCCGGCTAACGGGTCAGCGGTATCAGCTATCCCACTTTCAAAAGCAACTATTTGTTGAGTGCGCAAGGCAATACCCGCGGCCTGCTCAGTTGGCAAACTCAGTGCTTCATCATAGCCATTAGTATGCAGGGATTGAGTACCGCCCAGAACAGCAGCCAGCGTTTGAACAGTAACACGGGAAATATTGTTCAGCGGTTGCTGTGCTGTTAAAGTACTGCCTCCTGTTTGAGTATGAAACCGGAGCATCATTGCTTTTGGATCTGTGGCGCCCATCTCCTTCATCATGCCTGCCCACATACGGCGGGCTGCACGAAATTTTGCAACTTCCTCAAACAGGTTATTATGCGAATTAAAAAAAAAGGAAAGTCGTTTGCCAAACACATTTATATCCAACCCTTTTTTCAGGGCTGCCTTTACATAGGCTTTACCATTACTTAAAGTGAAAGCAATTTCCTGCACCGCAGTACTGCCTGCCTCGCGGATATGATATCCTGAAATGGAAATCGTATTCCATTTAGGCAAGTCATCTGCACACCATTCAAAAATATCGGTGATGATTCGCATGGAAGGCCTTGGGGGATAGATATAAGTACCCCGTGCGGCATATTCTTTCAAAATATCATTTTGAATAGTGCCGGTAATTTTTTTCAGATCGGCGCCTTGTTGTTTGGCAATGGCAACATAAAATGCAAGAAGAATAAAACCAGTTGCATTGATCGTCATCGAAGTAGAAATGTCCTCGAGTTTGATTTCACGGAACAGGGTCTCCATATCTTCAATGCTATCTATTGCAACACCTACCTTTCCCACTTCGCCTTCCGCAAGGGGATGATCGCTGTCGTAACCGATTTGAGTAGGAAGGTCAAATGCTACACTTAATCCGTTAACTCCCTGGCTTAATAAATAATGATATCGTTTATTGCTTTCTTCTGCTGTAGAAAATCCTGCATACTGGCGCATGGTCCATAACTTGCCCCTGTACATGTCGGATTGTACTCCTCGGGTAAAAGGAAAAGCTCCCGGAGCAGGAGGAGGGGAAGCGGGCAAGTCGCTCCGGTGTATAGATTTGTTTTATTTCTATCCCGGAATCAGTGTATTTCGAATTATTATCCGACATGATTAGACCTTATTATTGTTGCCACCAAATCCGTTGCCAGATATGTAACCATTTTCCGGCCTTTACTTCACTATTTTCTTCGCTTCATAATTTAATGCTTCCAATACAATGCTGTGAAAGCTCCCTTTTTTTGAGTCATCACAAAATCCAGCAACATTCTGTTCAAATCAAGACCGGATGCTTCTGCCGGCAGTGAAGCAGCCACCTGGTTAATGATGAGCATATTCTGGTCCTTCAAATTTTTGATGGCTTCCCATGCTACCGGGCTCACATAAATCTGTTGCGAGGCGTTATATTCAACATTCCTGTTTGATACTTTCAATAAATAAGGCGTTGCATTTCCTTTGCATTAAGACCCGGTTGGTTGGCCCTGCTTACCAGGTTGGGTAAAGAGATCCTTTCGGCCAGCATAACCATTCTTTCATAAGCCTGGAACTGGAGAGGCCGGGTATTAAAAGAATCTCCATCGGAAGAGGATGGCTTGGGAGTTTTCTTTGCGTCGCTCATTCACCAGGTAGAAGCAATAAAAGGAAATAAGCATAGCTAACAGAGACATGAGAAGAATGATCATATTTTGATCCATAGGAGAAATTTATTTAATAGGGCAAAAGTAAGGAAGGTGAAGTGAGTTGCAAGTAGATTGACTTATTTGTTAAATTATGATATGCCCAAAATGCAGGCTATATCTCCTCTTATGAAGACTTTGTTTAATTTTGCAATATGGAATTCAACAATAACGTCACCTGTTACATTAACTGCAGGTGCAATTAAAGAAATAAAAAGATTGATGGCTGCCGATGGATTTGATCCGGCTCATTCCTTGCGTTTGGGTGTAAAGGGTGGCGGTTGCTCGGGTATGACCTATATACTGGGTTTGATAAAAAAAAGGAGAATGACCAGGAGTTTGAGATAGAAGGTATTTCCTGTGTCATGAAAAATCCCATGAAATATATTTATTCGGAATGGAAGTAGATTGGATGGATGGATTAAATAACCGCGGGTTTACTTTTCAAAACCCTAATGCAAGCAAAACCTGTGGATGCGGAACTAGTTTTGCCGTTTAGCTGCTGTGAAACTATAGTACAATTTTAATAAGTAGAATTCCGGAACCCGGATTGACTTATTAATTTTTTATATCCGGAATTTCTCAGATCTAATTTTTACCATGTGCTATTAAAGAATTGAGCCGGCGTATAAACTGGCAAAGTGCATTATCTATTTAAAAAGGCCTGTCTTCATTTAAAAGAAGACAGGCCTTTACAATTATATCAGAAAATCAGAAATATCAGGCTTTTACTGCTTCGGGCTTAGCTTCTGGTTTACTTAAAAGCCCGGGCTTTTGCTTCTTCTTTTTTACCGCTTCCCATATCCAGCAGGATAGGTGCCGCCACAAATACAGAAGAATAAATACCGGTGATAACACCGATCAAGCATAGCAAAAGCAAATCCTCTGGTTACTTCACCACCCACCAGGAACAAGATCAGGATCGTAAGAAACACCGTTAACGATGTCATGATCGTACGACTCAGCGTTTCATTAATGGCCCTGTTGATCGTTTGTGCCAACGGAGCAGTAGGATAAAGTCGACGGTCCTCCCGAATACGGTCAAAGATGATCACCGTATCATTCATCGAGAAACCGATCACAGTTAACAGAGCCGCGATAAAGTGCTGGTCTATTTCCAACGGGAACGGAACGATTGAGTTCCGGGCAAATGAGAATACGATCAGTGTTACAAATACGTCGTGCAACAATGACACAATGGTACCCAATGAATATCTCCAGTCGCGGAAACGAATGAATATATAAAGGAAGATTACGAACAACGCAAAGATGGTAGCTTTAAAGGCGCCTTTTTTCAGATCATCCGAGATGGTAGGTAATACCTTTTTTGAAGCGATCTTACCAACGGCTATAGGGCTGCATCTGCATTATCAAACTCTCTCAAACTGTATAACCGGCCGGTAAATGTTTTTGCAAACCAGCAAATAATTTTTGCTTCTACAATTGAATCAACTTCAGGACGTGTATCCTTTATCAGGTAAGAAGTAGTGATCTCCAGTGTACTGGCATCGCCTACAGTTTTAATGGTGGGGTTCTCATTGTCAAGCGCAAGCTTTCAAATCGTCACGGATCTGTTCTATCTCCTTTCCTACATTTTTATCAAAACGAACTGTATAGCTGCGTCCACCGTCAAACTCAACACCATAATCAAATCCATTGAAGAAGGAAGCGATACCCAATGCCAATACAACAAAGGAAATGATATAGGCTCTTTTACGGAATTCAATGAATTTGTATTTGGCATGTTTGAAAATACGGCGTGAAATACCGGTGAAATATTCAAGGTGTTTATCCTTTCCTTGTAAATATATCACTGATCCAGCGGCTAACCAGGATACCACAGAACAAGGATAAAAGGATACCGATGATCTGTGTGGTTGCAAAACCTTTTACCGGTCCTAATCCAAAATAGAAAAGAATGATCGCTGTAAGAAGGGTGGTAATGTGACCATCCAAAACAGGAGGTAATGATCTCCTGTAACCTTCATTGATGGCCGGAATATATCCCTTTCCTTTCGTCAGTTCTTCTTTGATACGTTCATAAATAATTACGTTGGTATCTACGGCCATACCAATGGTCAATACCAAACCGGCAATACCGGGAGCCGTAAGTGTAGCACCAAGACCTGCCAATATACCAATGGTGAAGAGCAGGTTTAATATCAAAGCAATGTTGGCTACCCATCCACTGGTGTTGTAATAAACCAGCATCAAGATGAAGATGACAATAAAGGAAAGTCCAAATGCCATCAGACCACCTTTAATAGCTTCTGCTCCAAGAGTTGGGCCAACTGTTTGCTCCTGTACGATCTTAGCAGGAGCAGGTAATTTACCTATTTTCAGCATGTTGGCAAGATCCTGTGCTTCTTCTACGGTAAAGCCACCGCTGATCTGTGAAGTACCACCATCTATCACACCGTTTACATGTGGTGCAGAATAAACCATGTTATCTAATACAATTGCAATGGGTTTACCAACATTTTCACCGGTCATTTTTGCCCATGCTTTAGCTGCCTACGCTGGTCATTTCCATATTTACCTCAGGTCTGCCGCTCTGGTCAAAATCGTTACGTGCAGTACTAACCGCATCGCCTTCAATCTTTGCTTTTTCACGACCAAATGTTTTGATTGCGTATAAAGGAACACGATCTGAAATTTTATTTATTTTATCCACGTTCCGCGATTCCATACATCCAGGCCAATTGTGCGGGAAAGGATGCCCTTATCGCAGGAGATTCAAGATAGCTGCGAACCAGGGCTGTATCCTTTATTGAAACAGAACCAATTGCAGCAGGAAAACGTGTTTTACCGCCTTCATCCTGGTAAGGCTGTGAATAGAATTGGATATATCCGTACAGATGCTTTTTTAGATCGGCTTCATCTGTTGATGCTACCGGATCCGCAGTTGTACTGGTATCATCATCCTGGCAAGCTGCGCTAAGCCTGTATCCTTTCTGGTAGTATCTGTGAGTTGTCTGGGAGTTGGTTGTAGTCAACTGACTTTAAGGGAAGTATCTGCTTTGCGCTTTACCACCCATCATGGTATAAAAAATGCCATCCGCTTTTTCAATTGACTTGATCTAATTCAGCCTATATTATATACTTCCCAAAACTGAAGGTTGGCCGATGATTGTAATAATTTTCTAACCCTTTCTTTATCCTGTATACCGGGAAGTTCAACCGTGATAATACGCCTTATCACGATCAGGATTAATATTAGGTTGTGCTACACCAAACTGGTCGATACGGGTATTTAAAATGCGGAAAGTATTGTCGAATGCATCTTTGGCCAGGCCTTCCAAAACACCTTCTACCTTACTATCACTATCATCGACTTTAATTACACGCTGCTTGCAGCTGGCAAATAAGACGAAGCTAATTTATCCGGACGGATTCAATGTCTTATATTCCTCAGCGAACAGCGTAATAAAATTAGCATCACTATTGGCCTTACGTTTATTGGCATTGTCCAATGCCTTTAAGAAATTTGGATCTTTGGAATTGTTAGACAGCGTTCTTAACAAGCCCTGTCATTTCCACTTCCATGGTTACATTCATTCCACCCTGCAGGTCCAAGCCAAGATTCAATTCCTCTTCCTTTGCTTTTTGATAACTTACGGCACCGGTAATGCCATAAGTAACGGTTACTTCTTTTGTACTGTCAAGCAATCTTTTTAAACGATCAGCTTTTACTTTATCCAAAATTTCCTGGTAAACGGCCTGTGAATCTTTATTGCCTGGATATTTTTCTGCTGCACTTTGGTAATTGACTTTTACGAAGCTCGCAGCACGGGCTTCCATCTTTTTTTCATGGTTTTGAACAAACCAGGTAAACGAAAGCTGGTAAATTGAATAGATAATCAGGAGATGGTGAAGAATCGAACCAAACCTTTCAGTTGCATACGTTGTTGGTATTTACTTTTTAACCTCGTTCTTACTGGTATTGTAGGCGATAGAAGGCTATTACACAATTTTTTAAGGACGGCAAAGATAGGGTTTTCAGCCATAAATTGAAATTGGAAAAAAGGACGTGAATTGAATTCAATTTGATTGATTCATAGCCTTTTAAGATAAGGTGAAAAAGACGCAAATTTGTCCCGGTATAAAAACAGTCCCCTCGGAGGACAGAAGAATATGAAATCTTAAGATATTTCTGACAGGAAGTTTTATAAAATAAAGTCATGAAAGCAAATGCGGGCAGGTTTTTTTTAATCAACCAATTATTGATAATCGCCGTTCTAATAACCGGGTGCATGGGCTCAAAAAAAATGACAGATAATTCTCAAAAACAATAATGATAGCTCTTCTTAAAAATCTTATGAGCAAGTACCCCATTTTTTTGAAAGCATCCTGAAGGAAAAGAAGAACCTGAATGTACAGGTAATTTATACGCAGATCGACGTAAGCAAAATGAAGATATCCTTTTCACCGATCATTATTTTCAATGTAGATAATGAAAATTATTTCTATCCGGCTTCTACAATAAAATTGCCGGTAGCCAGTTCTCGCTTTGCAAAAACTTAATGAATTAAACATAACAGGATTGGATAGAATACCACTATGATAACTGAAGCGGAGGACGAGAATCAAACCCGGGTTTACAATGACCCGACGACTGAAGATGGAAGACCAACTGTAGCACACTATATTAAAAAAATATTATTGGTCAGCGATAATGATGCCTTTAACAGGCTTTATGAATTTTTGGGGCAGGAGTATATTCAACAAGTCTCTTCACAAACTAGGTTATTATGATGTTCAGATCATTCACCGGCTGGAAGTAAGTTTAACTGAAGAACAGAACCGGCACACCAATCCAATTAAATTTATTGATAAAGCCGAGTTACAATTTATGAGCAAGCTGGCGCTAAAAGTGAGCTGGAATATGCACGCCGTAATACAAAATTAGGGAATGGATACATGAGAGGAAATGAGCTGGTAAACAAGCCATTTGACTTCTCGATAAAGAACAGGTTGTCGTTGCAGGACCTGCACAGTATTCTGCGATCGGTTATCTTTCCGCAATCCGGTATCAAAGGACAAACTATTTAATCTTCGCAGGCAGGATTATGTTTTTTTGCATAAAGTATATGTCGATGTATCCGAAGGAATCAAGCCGACCCTACTATGACAGTTCTGTTTATAATGATGTTTATGTGAAATTTCTTTTGTATGGGGCCGGGCAGGCAAAAAGTGAACCCGGCTTCGCATTTTTAACAAGGTGGGGGATGCTTATGGCTTCCTGACGGATGCTGCTTACATAGTGGATTTTGAAAATAAGATTGAATTTTTGCTACGGCCACCATTTATTGCAATAGCGATGGCATTTTTAATGATGATAAATACGATTATGATACGTTTAGGGTTTCCCTTTCTAAAAAATCTTGGCCGCATTGTTTATGAATATGAATTAAGCAAGGAAACGAACAATTGTTCCAGACCTTTCACCCTTTCAGTTTGATTACAAAAGCAATAAATAAGAATTTCAAAGAGGTCATTCAATCATAAAGAGAATTCTCACATTTTCCGTTCAATAATGTAATAAATTTTTGAGTTGATCAAATTCATAAATTTGCACCCGCTTGCCGCCGGCAAGGCAACCTTTACTGGAGTGTTAGCCTGCTTTGAATTCATTCGTATATTTTTTACTGAACAAAATAATAAAACATGCAGTTATCTTCTCTTTTGGACCGTTTCGCTGAACCAGAAACTTTAAAAATGGCAAAACTTGGCCGTGAACTACGGGCGAAAGGTGTAGATGTTATAGATCTGAGTCTGGGCGAACCTGATTTTGATACACCACAACATATCAAAGATGCAGCTATAAAAGCTATCAATGATAACTGGAGTCATTATACACCTGTTTCTGGATTTCCTGATCTGCGTGAAGCAGTTTGTACTAAGTTGAAAAGAGATAATAACCTTGACTATAAGCCCGTCGAATATTGTTACCTCTACGGGTGCAAAACAAAGCCTGGCCAATGTAATTCTGGCTTTGGTTGATGATGATGATGAAGTGATTATACCTACTCCTTATTGGGTTACTTATTCTGAACTGGTAAAAATTGCCAGGGGAAAAGTAGTTGAAGTACGCACTTCATTAGAAAGTGGTTTTAAAATTAACGCTGACCAACTTGGAGGCGGCTATTACAGAAAAGACAAAAGTATTTATGTTTTCTTCTCCCTGCAATCCGTCAGGAGCGGTATACAGCAAAGAAGAATTAGAAGCATTGGCTGAAGTGTTTAGAAAGCATCCACAACATATATATTCTGGCTGACGAAATTTATGAGTATATCAATTTTGTAGGCAAGCATGAAAGCATTGCGCAATTTGAAGATCTGAAAGACAGGACCATTATGGTAAACGGACTTGAGCAAAGGTTTTGCAATGACGGGCTGGAGACTGGGATATATCGCTGCAAATGAAGAAATAGCAAAGGCCTGCGAAAAATTGCAAGGACAATTTACAAGTGCTACCTGTTCCATTACGCAAAAGGCCGCCGTTGTCGCTTTAACCAGCGATCTGAAACCTTCCTATGAAATGACGAAGGAATTTACAAGGAGAAGAGCAAGAGTAATGGAACTTGGTTAAAGATATTCCTGGATTTATTTGCTCAGAACCTGAAGGTGCATTTTATATTTTTCCTGACGTTAGCTACTTATTATGGTAAAAAAGATGGAGATAATATTATCAAGAACGCTGCAGATTTTTCCATGTACCTTCTCAATACGGCCCATGTTTCTTCGGTGATGGGAGATGCTTTTGGAGAACCTAACTGTGTTCGTTTTTCTTTTGCTAACAGTATGCCGAATATTGAAAAGGCCTGGGAAAGAATAAAGGAAGCGTTGGCCAAATTGAAATAATCATTCTGAAAAAAGAATAGAATAAGGAGAATAAGTAATGAAGTTATTCTGGGATTGGTTATGACAGGTCTCACTTATATAAGCATTAAATATTTCTTCCAAAATATAATACCAAACTAAGGACCGGCATACTTTACTGAACGGATCGCTCAAGTAATAGTTTATGGAGTTGAAGCACCTGCGGGATCAGCAATTGTTGCTCATCATTGATGATAACAAAATCACAAAGACGCATTTTAATATCTTCATTGATCTGCCTGTTCATTCTTTGTAATACTTCCTCTTTCTTCACATTGTCCCTTTTCATGATTCGTTGTATGCGGAGAGGGGCGGGGGTATATACACCGATAACCAGTCCAGGTGTTCAGAGGATCCGGTTTCAAAAATAAGGGCCGCTTCTTTAATAATATAAGGAGAGGATTGTAGCTGCATCCATTTTGCAGCGTCCAGATGGTAGCAGGATGGGTAAGAGAATTAAGTAGTTCCAGTTTTTCTTTATCATTAAACACTAGTGAAGCGATGAAGGGCCGGTTTAACTCACCGTCCTATATAACTTTCATTTCCAAACAGGTTGATGATTTTTTTTTTGAGTTCCTGGTCTTCATTCATCAATCGCCGGGCTGCAGCATCTGCATAATAAACGGGGATACCCAGTACTTCAAATATCCTGGACACTGTGCTTTTGCCGCTCCCGATACCTCCGGTAATACCTACTCTGAGCATCTTATTTGATTTGTCTTGATTGCCCGATGCGAGGAAATTCTATAATAAAGGAATAAACAATTTACCAAATATAGAAAACAAGGACATTAATGTATGAAACAAAAAAGGAAACCGGCCTTACCGGTTTCCTTAAATCTTATTTAAATATTACCAACGGTTCTATTTTTTCTCGACAGTGACAACAGGTTTATTTAACGCTGCTGTCCAGTCCATACTGATTGCTGATTTTTCAATTTTTATATAGCTACCGGGGCTTACTTCAAGATTAATAGTGCCGTCTTCATTTACTTTATTTATAGAGCCATGAATTCCGGCAATAGTAACGATCTTATCACCTTTTTGCAGTTCTTCAATAAATTTTTTCTGGTTCTTTGCTTTTTTCGCTTGCGGACGAATAAAGAATAGCCAGAAGACAAGGATCATTAATCCTAAGAAATATAAACTGGAAACCTCCGAACCCACTTCCACCTGCAGGAGCCTGCAGTAAATACATGTCATTCATTTTAATCTTGTTTTATTATTATTCTGTAATTTCTACCCTGAAGCTTAATTGTGTAAGATTTTCTGGTTTAGTATTAGCCGTTACAAAAACTTCTTTTCTTGTTTCGCCTTTACCACGTCCCTCACTATCAAATTTTGCCTTGATCACTCCTTCCTCACCCGGAGAAAATGGTTTTTCCGGTTTTTCCGGAACGGTACATCCACAGCTGGCAGTAACATTAGCAATTACCAGGTTTTTATCCCCGTTATTCCTGAACCGATAACTTACTTCTACCACTTGTCCTTCTTTTACCTTACCCAGGTCTTTATATGTTGAATCCAACCATTGAATTGTTGTAAAATTGGAGGAGTCCCTGGAAGCGTTATCTTTTTCTTCCTGGGTTAAAATTTTATCTGTTTTATTATCCGCACTCTGGCAGGCAACCAGGCCAATAACCAATAAAATAAATATTGTTTTTTTCAAGATTCAAAAATTTTGGAAGTGCAAATGTAAAGGTTAGTTTATAGGTAAGCAAGTTTAAAAATTAGCAGGAAACAGATAAATACTCTTCAGCTTTTAAACTTATCAGCCTTCTTGTAATCCACTTTTTGCATTTTTCCCTGTAATACAAGCTCTTTATGAATATTATCAAGAATACCATTTACAAACTGTCCGCTTTGAACCGTACTGTAATCTTTTGCCAGGTCTATGTATTCGTTAATAGTGACTTTGGGAGGAATGGTTTGGAAATAGAGAAATTCAGACAGCCCCATTTTCATAAGTATCATATCAAGAACAGCAATACGTTCCGGGTCCCAGTTTTTAAGTTTTGGAGTAATAATACTTTGCAGGTGGTCGGCCTTTTCCAATACCGTTTGCAAAAGTTCTTTGGCAAATAATTCTTTGTCAGGACTAAGTAATTGTTTAAAATCAAGGGAACCCGGCTTTTGGATATACCCCACCAGCAATTGTACGATCATTTCTCCATCATCATTCCAATTAGAAAAGTTTTCTTCAAGATGTGAATTGAAAAGTTCGTTGGCGAGAAGAAGGTCATTGAGTATAAATTCCATGATCTTCTTTTCTTCCGCTTTGTCTCTCGACGCAATGGTGGTGTATTCTTTATACTCCGGCGTTTCTACAAGTACCAGGTAGATTTTGCGTACAAGGTCTGAATTATCATCCTGTGTCTGTTTGAGCATTAAATGCGGCTTTTCTTTTTCGAATTGCTCTACCAGCACTTTGTCGTCAAGCATTTTCCACAAAATTTCATTGCCAGCTATTTTGGTATTCACGTTGAGATCTTCGGACGTGGGTAAATGCTTACTGGCTCGTTTATGTGCCTGGGTTTCCGCGTACCGTGCAACCTCGGTCACAAACCAGGTAAGATAAACCAGTAAAGAACGGGTTTGATTAAAATGTTGTTGTAATATTTTTTGGGGTTCCCCGGGTTTCAAAAGATCACTTAGAGTATCTGCTGTATAGAGAGTCTGCATCACTTTTACCCGGATATTTCTTCTACTGATCATTTTCTGCAAGAACTATTTTGAAGTGGCGAAGATAGGGAATTTGAAGGGCAGATTTAAACAAGAAAATACAATAGATTTATTAACCAATTTTGGGGTTCCGATTATTTTTTATTTAAATATCCTATCTTACATCTGCAATTTCAATGGTTAAAAAGCCTGGTTTAATATTCTTTTTCAATAACCTCCGAAAATGAAAAAAGTTTTTTAGCCGTCTTAAAGGGAGCGAAAAATAATGTCAAAATTTAAATCTGCAATCTCATTGAAATAAGTCACAGGATTCTCCGGAAAATCAATAAATAAATTGAAGCAAAGACTCAAAAAAAGGCTGAGTGAATTTTTTTGCAAATTCTAAAATTGAAGAATGGTTATTTTGAAAACCGAAACTTAACTGATATGAGAAAAAAAGTTTTGATATATGACGATGATGCGGATTTGCTGGAAGTATGTTCTCTCATATTGCAATCAAGAAACCTTGACGTAATAACTATGGATAAATGTTCAGGTGTGCTCAGTGATCTGCAAATCCATAAGCCCGATGTAATACTAATGGATAACTGGATACCGGATATAGGTGGTATAAAAGCCACACAGCTTATTAAAGGATCGCCTCAATTTCAACATATACCTGTTATTTTTTTCAGCGCCAATAACGATGTAAATGATTTGGCCACCCAGGCAGGGGCTGATTATTCCCTTCAAAAACCATTTGAAATTTCAGACCTTGAAAGAATTGTTGTCAATGCTATAAATACAGTGCCTTTCCAATAACCCGGGACAATTTCTATTAAAACAAATCCTGTTGTTCTTTTAGTACAACAGGATTTAAGATATATGAGTTAATGTTATTTGTTTATTCCTTTATGATCCGGATAATTTCTGTTTTTGAGCCATGAGTAATTCGGATAAAATAAACTCCCTTTGCCAGGTTACCTATATTGATATCTTTCGTTGACGCAGGGCCGTTAATTGATTCACTCCTTATCCATTTCATATCCATTGAGAATAACTCGATTTCTCCTTTTGAAACTATTTGTCCAAAATTGATCATCACCTTATTTTTTGCAGGTACCGGATAAACAATGGCTTTGACTGATTTAGCTTCAATATTAAGAGAGACTATTTTGCTGTATTGAAAACTCCCATCCATATCCACTTGTTTAAGCCGGTAGTAGGAAATACCAGCTTGCGGATTAATATGCAGATAATTGTAATATTGTTCATGAGAGGCGTTTCCTTGCGATGCCACAGTCCCCAACAATACATAATTAGAGCCATCGCGGCTTATTTCAATCTCAAATCTTCGATTATTATATTCTGACGAGGTCGTCCAGTTTAGTACCGCATTTTTTTCATTATTTATTTTTCCGTCAAAGGTTGTCAGTGCTACTGGCAATGTAACCACAGCATCTACAAGGAAAAACCGGGAAAATCCGGTAAAGGATGCTGTGAACACAGAATTGCCGGTACCCAATGCGGTCACAGTTGGAGTTACAAGAACAGTATTACTGGAATTAGAGGCAGCTACAGAGGCAGCTGAGGTTTTTGCAATTCGTAATGAAGATGGATTTTTTCCGTCCAGTTCAGTATTTTCAAAGTAAAGGGAGATATCATAATTGGCAACTCCACCATTGGTGGCCGGCGTTACAGCAAAAACTTTTGCCGAACGTTGTCCGCCCTGGAAATTGAGCCAGGTTGTACCCGCTTCCTCGAGTGAAGTAGTAACACAGTTTAATGAGGTGCTGACTGAGCTCAGTTTCATCAGGAGCTTGTTATTATTGGAATAAATAAAATCATTGCTTCCCGTTTCAATATGATTGGATGAGGTAGACGAAACGAGGGTTTCAATTGCTGTTCCTGATACCGCCAAACCTAGCCGGATTATTGGTTTATATCCCGTTCCGTAATATGATATGGAGCCAAAAGAACCGGAACAATTAATTCCATTCTGAAAGAACATATTGCCCTGGCTAGCAGTTCCTCCATCACTGTACAATCCTATTTCATCACCCGCATTACCGGCGTCGGTGGTTACATTATCAAAACAAATTTCTATTGCGAGGCTATTGCCAGTCCATGCAAAATGCGTGGAAAGTGTAAACAAGTTCCAGCCGGAGATTGTTGATAAGGAGCTATTGGTGTACACGGTAGTCATTCCTCCTACTACATTCACAGCACCATCAACGAGATAAGCCAGGGATGTATTGGCCATTTTTATTGTCAGATTTTGAAAGGGCCGCGTACTTAGTTTTGAATTTATGAAAAGTTGCAGGGATGTTATGTCACCGGGTATTATTCCTGCCGAAGAGAGTTCGCTTGCCTTATATAAATATTGGCCTCTTTGTCTTTGCAACCTTGCATCAAAAGGTGCTTCATAAGTTATGGCAGCAATAGAGCCTACAGAATAAATTGCACTTGATGTGCCTACCGGTGCTATATCATTATCATTAAGTGTTAATGCCAGAGTTGGCGCATTGGTGCCTTTTGTTGCGTCACCTCCACCATTATCAAGAGAAAAGTCAAGAATAATCGATTCTGAAGATTCAACATTACCATCGTCATAAATTCTTACAGTAAGTGATTGCGGGGTAGTTGCTCCGGCAGCAAAACTAAGTATGTCGCTGGGCGAAGCAAAATCTCCATTGGTTGTTACTTCGTAGTCCAGCCCCTTTGTGGCTGAGCCAGTATATAAGAGTGTAGCTGTTGCTGTTGCGCTTGGACTGGTGCCAATGACCATCTGGTAGGTATAGTCACGGTAAGTACGACATCCACTCAATGAGCCTGTTGCATTTTCTGCCAGCGATGCAGCAGCCTGACTGAAATTAATCGAAGTGCCACAAGAAATGAGGGCCTGGTTACCAGGTGCCACCAGGCTGGCCCTGGAAGGTAAGGTCATAGCAGCCTGCACCCTGGTTTTTTGATCATTTGTGAAAAGCGTATAGCAATTGGTATAGCTCATAAAATTGCTTTCCGTATTGATACTATATGGTGTGCTGGTGCAAGTATTGACGCCGGTGCGGCAAGTAAAATTATAAACACCTGTACCTGAATTATAATTATTGAAAATGGGATCGGTGTCACAAATAAGATCACCTTGTGTTACGCAATTGGCATTGGCAGGGCATTGGGTATTGTCGTTCGACCCACGAAAAGTATGGTGCAGGTTAAGTGCATGTCCTATTTCATGAGGCAATGTTTTCTGGCCACTTTGCATTTGAGTAGCCAGCATGATCGTGCCATCAAGGGTGGATGGCGATCCAGGGAAATAAGCAAATCCAGCTGTGAATTGTCCTGATGTTCCGTCAGCTCCGTCAAGTTTGTTTACAATCCAGATATTGTAATAATCCGATGTATTCCACCGGGCAAAATTTTTCGCAGTTAATTCCGGGCAACCGTTGGTGTTTGACACATTTACTCCATTTGATACATAATTAGGTAAGGATGATGCATCAATGCGATCAATTCCGTTGGTTGCTCCGCAGGCAGGGGTTCGTTGAGCAAGGGCAAATTGCACTTCCATATCTCCGGCAGCACCACCAGGACCGGCAGCTGTCATGCCCGGCCAGGTCCCGGCAAAAACCTGGTTCAGATAACTGATCGCTCCCATTATCTGGGCGTCAGAAGGATTATAAATTGTACCTATTGCACCCCCGGTATGTAATACGTGTACTACAACAGGAATTGTAACTGTTGCCATAGGTCGGGCCTGCCCAGGTTTGATGGCTTTCCTTGCGTCAATGTATTTCCTGATTGCCAGATCATTTTTTTCTATTTGCCGGGCAAAACCGGGATTTGTTTCAAGTAATTTGTTGTGTTTCTTATCAAAGCCGCACGGAGCCTGGGCTTGGAGGTTTGCAGCAAAAAACATTGCGATAGCTGCAAAAAATAGGACTGGCTTATTCATAAAGTGGATCTTAAAGGATATTGGTTCGGACTACTTCAATTGGTTAGTAACTATACTTGTTATTTAAACAATTTGTGGTAATAGTATAAAAATTATCCGGCACTAAAAATGGTAAATTCCCTTAATATTTATTCGTTAGATTTCTATATCCGGAATAATTAATGGATCACAAAGCACCTTATTCTTAGAATTAATGCGGTTTCTTCATAATTGAATTAAAACTTCATAAATCAGATTAATGAAAAATTGACATAATCTTTTTTAATAATAACTGACAGGTTCTTCAAAAAGGGGCTGGATATCTGGCTTTATCTGCAATTTTTTCATAAACTGACCGGCTGGCATAATTATTAGGCTACCTTTGCCATCCCTTAATAAAACCAACCACTCCACAGTGATGATTGGAGGGAATAATTCAAAAAAACAAAAATCAATACAATTATGGCTAAGAAAGTAAACGTTACCCCACTGCATGACAGGGTAATTGTGAAAGCGGCAGCAGCCGAAGAAAAAACTGCTGGTGGTATCATCATCCCTGATACTGCAAAAGAAAAACCACAACGTGGTGTTGTAATAGCTGCAGGTCCTGGTAAAAAAGACGAACCTGTAACAGTTAAAGCTGGTGATACTGTTCTTTATGGTAAATATGCCGGTACTGAGATCCAGATTGAAGGTCAGGATTACCTGATCATGAGAGAGAGTGATATTCTGGCAATTGTTTAATTTGATAATTTGGAAGTGTGCTGAATTTTAAGTCAGACACTTTATTATTAAACTATTCATTGTACTCAAATTTTCAAATTCAATTAATTTTCAAATTTAATATTATGGCAAAGCAAATCTTCTTCGATATTGAAGCAAGAAATAAAATGAAAAAAGGCGTTGATACACTGGCCAACGCTGTTAAAGTAACACTAGGTCCAAAAGGACGTAATGTAGTTATCGAAAAAAAATTTGGTGCACCTCAAGTAACTAAAGATGGTGTTACCGTAGCAAAAGAAATTGAACTGGAAGATCCTATTGAAAATATGGGTGCACAGATGGTAAAAGAAGTAGCTTCTAAAACTGCTGATATTGCAGGTGATGGTACTACTACTGCTACTGTACTGGCTCAAGTCTATCATCAGCGAAGGTTTGAAAATGGTTGCTGCAGGTGCTAACCCGATGGATCTGAAACGTGGTATTGACAAAGCAGTAAGCCTGGTAGTTGAAAACCTGAAAGCTCAAAGCCAGACTGTAGGAAATGATAGCAAAAAAATTCAGCAGGTTGCTATCTATCTCTGCAAACAACGATGAAACAATCGGTAAACTGATCGCTGAAGCATTTGCATAAAGTTGGTAAAGAAGGTGTTATCACTGTTGAAGAAGCAAAAGGTACTGATACTACTGTTGATGTAGTAGAAGGTATGCAGTTTGATCGTGGTTATATTTCTCCTTATTTCGTTACCAACAGCGAAAAAATGGAAGCTGAATTGCAGAATCCTTACATCCTGATCTATGATAAGAAGATTTCTGCAATGAAAGATATTCTTCATATCCTGGAGAAAGTTGCTCAAAGTGGTCGTCCGTTGTTGATCATTGCTGAAGACCTGGAAGGTGAAGCATTGGCAACACTGGTTGTAAACAAATTGCGTGGTACAATCAAAGTTGCTGCTGTTAAAGCTCCTGGTTTTGGTGACCGCAGAAAAGAAATGCTGACTGATATTGCTATCCTGACTGCAGGTACTGTGATCAGCGAAGAACTGGGTCATAAACTGGAAGGTGCTGACCTTACTTCATTAGGTCAGGCTGCTTCAGTTACAATTGATAAAGACAATACAACTATAGTTGGTGGTAAAGGCAAAAAAGACGATATCACTGCCCGTGTTAACCAGATCAAAGCACAGGTTGAAAATACAACTTCTGATTACGATAAAGAAAAATTACAGGAACGTCTTGGCTAAACTGGCGGTGGTGTAGCTGTATTATATATTGGTGCTGCTACAGAAATGGAAATGAAAGAAAAGAAAGACCGTGTTGACGATGCATTACATGCAACAAGAGCTGCAGTTGAAGAAGGTATCGTACCTGGTGGTGGTGTTGCTTACATCCGTGCTATTGAAAGCCTGGATGCAAAAGTGAAAGGCCAGATTGCAGATGAACAAACCGGTATGGCTATTGTACGCCGTGCATTGGAAGAGCCACTTCGCATATTGACTGCTAATGCAGGTATCGATGGTTCTATCGTTGTTCAGAAAATCAAAGAAGGTAAAGGTGATTTTGGTTTCAATGCACGTACTGAAGTATATGAAAACCTGTTTCAAGGCTGGTGTTATCGATCCAACTAAAGTTAGCCCGTGTAGCATTGGAAAATGCAGCTTCTATTGCTGGTATGTTGCTGACTACAGAAGCGGTAGTAGCTGACAAACCTAAGAAAGAAGAAGCTCCTCATGCACATGGTGCTCCTGATATGGGTGGAATGGGATATTAATCTGGTTGTTCAACATGATTTATTTGACTCTATCTATAAATCCCGCTTCTTCAAAAGGCGGGATTTTTTTATGCTTCCTGCAAAATATTCTTGCACATTCAATTTCTCAATTGATCCTGAGCACCCGCCTTCAGTAATTAGACAGAGAAAGTTCTGAAATAATTCCCCTGGTTAAGTTCCTGAATTATTGATCTAAAGTTTACTTTTGAAAAAAAACAAAATGATCATAACCACAACCAATATAATTGAAGGCCGCCCTGTAAAGGAGTACCTGGGAATTGTAAATGCCCAAAGTATTATAGGCGCAAATATTTTCAAAGATATTTTGGGTGGGCTTCGGGATGTTTTTGGAGGCCGTAGTAAAACTTATGAAAAGGTAATAGAACAGGCAAAAGATGATGCACTAAGGGAATTGGCGGAAAAGGCAACTTTGGTTGGCGCAAATGCAATTATTGGTGTAGACCTGGATTTTGAAACGGTGGGAAATAGCGGGAGTATGTTGATGGTGATTGCTTCAGGAACTGCGGTTAAAATTTAGGTAGTTGCCCGGTTAAAAAATAATTCTCTAATGCTAATACTCACCTGATGCTAATTTATAGTTACCTCAAAAAACAAATTAATTGAACCTGGGTTTATCTGTATTTACTGGTAAGTGCATAACATACATTATCCCTTACCCTTCGAAAAATGCCGTCATTGATCAACCTGTTTTTTTTCAGATCTTCCCTGTCTAATAGTCTTCCTTTTTCATCGTAGGGTTGAGGCTGATCAAAGAAAGCCAGGGTGAAATATTTTTCAGAACGCAGGAAGCCATTTAAGTTTTTGTCCCTTACAGAAATAAATAAAAGGTATTTCTTTTCCAGTTTCTCATAATAATCAAGATTGGTAATCCAGGTACACCGGGCCTTTTGCATGTTCATGATTAATTCGCTCATGCCTTCCAGGTCAAAATGATATTTTCGAAGTGTGTCGATCAGGAAAGGTTCATCCGTTCGAAAAGTATAAATATATTTTATGGAATCAGTATGTATTTCCATACTGATCCGTGTAACATCTTTGTCAATTAATTCGAGAGAAAACGGATTTTTATCAAATAGTACTTTAAATCTGTCCCGAATAGATAGCAGCGTTGTCTCGTTTTCATTATAATAGTTTTTTGCAAATTTTTTTGAATGAGAACAGGACGTTACAAAAAAGAAGGAAATAATATGGTTATATAGTAAATGTATCTTTTCATTTTTTCTTAAAGGAATAATCAGTAATGCCAAAAATGATCTTGCGAAGCAGCCGGGGACTGACCTGTTGCAATGTTTTTTTTCCGTAGTCCCAATAAATAATGGATATTTTATTATCCGCTGATTTGTTCACATTCATCAGTAAAACAAAGTGGGTGGGAATACCAAACCGCGTTACTACCTTATGTTTTTTCTTATACAATAATCGATTATTAAGAAATAAAAAAACAGGCCGGTCCCTGGCAATCTCGTTAAGGTAAGTATAAGTATCACCAACCCATGGACGAATAAGGTCCGATCCCCGGGCGTGAACTTTTAAATTAAAAAGCTTACGAAGCATCCGGTTAAATTTGGCAAAGTTGGTAGAGGCCCATAATGTATTTTCATCGCCTTTATCAAATCCCCGATTGAAAAAATTCAGGTAGCCTTTAAAATGATCAGCAAGGCTTAGGAACCAAATCTGGCCGGCAGGGCTTATGTCAAGTGCGCCTTTATATTTTATAATGCCGGCTGCTTTTCTTATGGGTAAGCCAGGTTTAAAAACGACTTTGCCCATCCTGGCCTTACCATTTTGATAAAGTGAAATCATAAACCGTGAAAAACCCAGGGGGTCATAATTTAACGGTATATAAGTTAGTGCTGAATAAGCACAAAAATTGGTGCCCTTTCCTTCATAAAATTTTAACGGTGCTGTGGCGAATGTTCTCAGATTTTGAAGGAACAAGTCCGGATCTACATTAGGCCAGTATTTGCTAGAATCAAGTTTTTGCAAACTGTCAAGATAAGCTATAGCCTGATGCTGTGTGGAAACTGGTGTGCTGTCAGCAAACATCCGCATCGGGGTGGCCTGCAAAATATGAAGAGTCCCTAAGACCAGGATCAACAGAGTTATCATTCTTTTATACTCACAGATAATCATCAAACAGCGACATTTTTATGTATTGATCCTAAATGATTTTCATTAAATTTAATAAAATGATTTACAAATAGCGAAATTGAATGACTAAAACCTTTTAAGGAGTTGCTGTTCCGTATTTTCTTTTTTCAAAAATCATTTTGTTCTTCTTTCTTTTTACGATAAATAAATTATCATATTCTGTTTCTTTTAGTTCAGTTGCAATTTTTACGGAGCCGCATAATTGATTAATGATATCATCGAGGGTATTGCTATGCCCAACGACCAGCGTATTTTTTTGTAATGATATTAGCCTTGCTATAAATGAAGAATCAGGCCTGGCAGGATAAATCTCCGTTTCCAGGGAGAAATAAGTGCTGATTGGGGCTGCTGTTGCCTTTGTTCGGACTGTATTAGTGGAAAACACATGCCCTAATTTTTTTGTTTTTAATATTTCTCTCAGAGCTTCTGCCCGTTCTTTACCCTGCACAGTTAAAGGCGGATCTTTATCCATCATATCGCTGGTATTTTCACCCGATGCTTTTTCTGCATGCCGGACGAGATAAATAGTTTGCGTGCATGAGGCTGATAAAAATAAAAGCGAAAAAAATATTGGAATAATTTTCATAGTATTATTTAATGGCAAGATATTCTTAAAAGATAAATTTATTACCTGAATGTTGTTTAACTACTGACCTTCTGTAATAACCGGATCAATTTCTTTCCTGCTAAACTTTTCAATTCGTCGTATTACCCATATGGATAACGATAACCAGATAATTCCTGCAGAGAATCCGGCAATCACATCACTGAAATAATGCAGCCGTAAATAAATCCGGCTAAAGCCAATCAGCAAAATGAAAAGGAAGAGAAGAATAGATAATATCCATTTCCATGCAGGGTTCCGGACATTATCCCAAACCAAAAAAATAAGTAAACCATAAAAAGACATACTCATGAGTGCGTGTCCGCTTGGAAAACTTAAACCCCTGACTGGCTCAAGCAAAGGTACAAGCGGTCTTGGGCGGTTAAAAAATTGTTTTAAAAGAAACATCAATAGCACTCCTCCAATAGCTACAACCGGCACCTTAATCGAATACCACCTGTGCCTTTTCAAAAAAAGAAAATAAATAATCAGTAAAAGATTGGCGGGAATCAGGAATAAATGATTTCCAAAAAAAGTTATGAATTGCATGAACTGTGTAAAAGCAGGACTTACAAAAACAGACACCCAATCAAACATTAAGAAATCAAAATGTTCATTTTGCAGGTTGAATATCCGGTAGGCAATAAGAGCGAATACAACTAAAGCACAAATAAAAAGGGAGAGAGCAATGATCAACTCGACTGACAACAAAGCGATACTGGCCAGTCTTTTTTTAATTGAAAGGTCGATCCGCTTCATCGTATCGGCGATTTTTGTAAAGAGGAGACTTGCAAGGACAAAAGAGTTTACATGGATATAAATGCACAGAAATATTCGAGGTTCTTATTTGACAACATCCCAGGGAATTACTGGTCTGCCTTCCGTCATTTCATTAAGATTTTCTTTTTCACTTTTTTTTTCTTTATCATCCCCTGGGGTAATAGGGTCTTCTTCGCCGGGCACCTTCGCATTAGCTATATCTTCTTCGGTAATCACATCATTGATGTCGCTAAGGTGTTTTTTAATCTTGTTTTTTGTGGCGATGTCAGAAAAACTATATGGCTGGGCATCCCGGTTTTCTGTTTGACTCTTTTTTGGCTCATTATCCATATGTCAATATTTGAATACTATAGAAAAAAATTGTGCCAGATTTATATGGGAAACTGGTTTTAGTTGATAATCTGGTAATAATAAATGAAAATTAATTAAAAGAAGCAAGGAATGGCAGAAATACAGTCATTTTTAAAATAAAAATTAAATGTTTCCTTCTCTGGGGATCGGTAGAAAATAAAATGATTTTCAATATTAATTGCATATTTCATAAATATTGGGCCACATTTTCCCCGAAACATAAAATCACCAGAAAGCGGATTATTTGGATTAGCCTTCCTGGCATGAGCTCTTATTCCCATTTTCTACTTCTATTTTGTGGGTGGATTAATAATAGCCAATCCTATTACAGTGTGAGAATTACTACCGTAAAACAATCATTTATATATATTGATTTACATATGGTTCAACATTAATCCCGTGAATAATTTTTAGAACAGGAGTTGATTCAATAAAACTAAGGATAATAACCCCATCGCACATGAATAATAAAATGGGTCGTTATCTCAATCTTCGTTTCTGAGCAAATTTTATTTTTAATTTAATTATTGTCCTTAAAACTTTGATTTAAACCAGGGTAAGACGGAACTATGCTAATTAAAAAAGTCATATTTTTAATGCCCCCTTGAAAACGTTACTGTTAATATTCCTCCCCAGGAAGGATATCTGAATAATTTTCAATACATAGAAAATAGTAGAAGCTATGAGAATTAGTGTGGTTGTTTTTCTTCTCCTTGCTAACTCCTCTTATGGTCAGTGGCAGGTGGAAATGTTAGCTGGCGTTTCTGGTTACAGGGGCGATCTTACGGAAAAGCATTTTTTACCCAAGACATTAAAGTTTGCCCAGGGTGTAAACGTCAAATATAATTTTGATAATAATTTTGTGATCCGTAGTGGGGTATCCTGGGGGAAATTAATTGGCGATGATAAATACAACAAGCAGGCTGATATTCATGCCCGCAACCTTAATTTTCAAAGCAGGTTGCTTGAAGTAAGTGCCTGTATTGAATACAATTTACTTGAACCAGAAATTTTTTATTCCTATCCTTATATTTTTGGAGGCATTGGTGTTTATCATTTTGATTCTTATGCTTTTGATAAAAATGGTAATAAAATATTCCTGAGGCCATTAAGTACAGAGGGGCAGGGACTGGCCGAATATCCACGAAATAAACAGTATTCAAACACTCAATTTTGCCTGCCATTTGGCGGAGGCTGGAAGTATAATATTAATGGTAAGGTTGAAATTGTTTATGAAGTTGGTTATCGGTTTCTATTTACAGATTATCTTGACGACGTAAGCGGAACTTATATCGACCCAAATATACTTCTTGCCAAAAAAGGGCCAAAGGCAGTTGAACTTGCATATAGAGGCAAGCCTCTTCCTAATGGACATGCTTTCCCGCAGCGTGATGGTGACCAGAGAGGAAACACAAAAGTAAAAGACTGGTATTTTATCAATGGGATCAAAATTTTGATTCACCTGGACAACAAGTAGTTTTTTTAATAAAGAGAGACATTTGTTAATGGGGTTATATCCGAAAATGTCCTGAAGAAGTCCACCTTGTACTGGCGATTAAATATATCGTTTTGAAAATAAATTTACATCAAAAGCCCGATCTGTTGACCGGGCTTTTGATTATTATTCGGGACGGTGATTAAATTTATTTTCCCTGGTTTACTGGTCTTCCTCATTTAATATAGCTTCTCCTGCTTTTGCTATAGTAATCAAATTATCGTCCGCGTTCCTTTCACTACCTGATTTTTCAGAATTTTCTTCTGCTTGTTTTTCTTTAAGTAACCTGTTGTGTTTTTCTGCAAATGCCAGCATTGTTTTTCTGTGCATAAGCACTTCTTGTTTGGTCAGGGTGGTTACACTTCCACCGCCTTCATAATACAGATGTGTGCTGATGAATTTTTTTACATGATCCCTTGTTTCTGAAGGCAAATAATTCTGAAGTTTCCAGAAATTGCGGCTTCCTGATTTCTTAATAGCACTGTAAACGGGACCAGGACCACAATTGTACGCTGCAATTGTTAGGAGCCAATCATCAAAAAGCCGGTTGAGGTCACGCAAATATTTCGCGGCGGCCACAGTGCTTTTATAAAAATGTGTACGTTCATCGTACCTGGCTGTTATTTTCAGTGACAAAAATTTGGCCGTTGCGGGCATAAATTGCCATGGACCCACGGCTCCTACTTTTGATCTGGCCTGAGGATTTAATTCAGATTCCACGATAGCCAGATTTTTTAATTCCACGGGTAACTTATACCTCTGGAAAACCGAATCCATGATCCTGAAATAAGCTGGATTTTTTTCTTTGATCTTTTGAAGCATTTCCCTGTTACTTGCCAGGTAGTTATTGGAAAATTTCAATGCTTCTTGTCGCAAAGTAATCGTAGGCGCATCGATTGCTCCTGATTCACTCAGGCCGTTAAATTGCAATAAATCTTCATCAAAGCTCACTGGTTGGATAGAAGGATCATTTATTACTTGCGAGGTAACAATAAAACTTTGCTGTGTACCTGTTGCATGAACAGCAGCCAGTATAATCATCAACACGTTAACAAAAAGACCTGAACGGAGTAGTTTTCTTTTCAACATCGTTTAAACTTTTAGAATAAAACAATGCCGACCCTGAAGGTTTGGATTAAATGCCTGACACAGGAGATTGGAAAAAATTTTCTTTATAGGATATTGGAAAACGTGTACGGTGTTGTTACGGGGGGTACGGTTGTTATGGTTTTTTCATTTTGACCCGCAACGATGTACAATTGTTTATCGTTGTTTCAACTGAAGCAAACCTACTCAGCATAATCCGTTTGACCTAGTGATTTTCTACAGGGATATTTACTATAGGTATGTATACAAGTGGGAATCATCCTGATGGAGACAAAAATAATTTACTGAAAATAAGTCATGCTTATCTGGCAGGCTTTAGTATTTATACTTAATAAAATTTTTCTTTTACAGCATCTCATTACCGCTTAGTTGTTTAGGTAATTTCTTTTGGTCCTCAATAAAATTTCAGGTAAATTATTTTATAAAATACTATTGAAAAAAAAGCAATTGATATTCATAAATAAAAAATGATGATAAGATCATAGTGTAAACAGAAAATAAAACTTCTGCTGGTCTTTGCGTATGTGTAATGATTTTTTTTTGACTACGAGGGAGTCCATTAATATTTAAGTAAGTGCAATCTTTTAATTATGATTTTACAAAAGATATTCCGGGAATTTCAAAACTGCTTTAGCATTTACTTTTAAAATATTATTCCGGATTCAGATAATACTATAAATGTTGTAGGAATGGAAGTGGTAGTTAAGATGATTTAATGATACTTCCGGATATTTATTGACTGTCACCTGATTTGAATTGAAATACAGATCTTCGTTATCGCAGATGCTTATGATGATGGTATAGATCATCTTTTACTTTCTAACTTCAATTAATAAATCATCTTTATGAAAAGGATTGCAAGCTTATTTCTTATAGCCACGGTCTGCATTAATAGCATTGGGGCTCAGCAGACGCATAAACCTCCCCTGCATGGAAAAAACTGGATGGCAATCACTGGTAAACCTTTAGCTGCAGAAGCCGGGGCAATAATTTTTCGAAAAGGTGGCAATGCTGTTGATGCGGCTTGTGCTATGCTGGCTGCAACCTGCACCATGTGGGATGTATTGAGTTGGGGCGGTGAAACACAGGCCCTGATTTATAATCCCAAAACAAAAAAAGTGATTGGTATAAATGCTTTGGGTTTTGCTCCCACGGGTGCCACCGTAGATTTTTTTAGAAATAAGGGATATAATTTTCCCCCTGAATATGGTCCTCTGGCAGCTGTTACTCCGGGTACCCCGGGTGGTTTATGTTATATGCTGGCGGAATACGGAACGATGAGCCTTAAAGATGTTCTTGCCCCATCAATACAACTGGCCGAAGGTTATCCCATAGATGCGCAAACAGCGAATAGCATGGAAAGAGGGAAAAAAATGATTAGTCAATGGCCGTATTCAACTGCTGTTTTTTTACCACATAAGGGAAACAGCAGGGAAGCACCTGAGGCAGGAGAGATTTTTTCTCAAATTGATTTATTGAAAACACTCAATAAGATGGTAGAAGCAGAACAGGAGGCTATTAAAAAGAAGAAGAACAGGAAGGATGCGATCATGGCCGCATACGACCGGTTTTATAAAGGAGATATTGCGCAGGAATTTGTGCGGGGAAGCAAGGAACAAGGCGGACTTATTACTATGGAAGACCTGGCAAAATGGAAGCCGATAGAAGAAGAGCCGATGCACGTCAATTATAAAGGAATTGAAGTATACAAATTGCAGCAATGGACACAAGGCCCCATGATGTTACAATCACTGAATATATTAGAAAACTTCGATCTTAAAAGTATGGGATATAATAGCACCCGGTACATTCATACTCTCTATCAAACGATGAATCTTGCCTTTGCCGACCGGGATTTTTATTATGGCGATCCTTATTATCCTCCACGGGAACCTATGCAGGGTTTATTATCCAAAGATTATGCTATGGAGAGAGCCAAGCTTATCACGTACGATAAAAATAATGATAAAGCCGCTCCCGGTGATCCTTATCCTTTCGAAAATAAAATAAATCCATATATCGAAAATCTGAAGAAGTACCAATTGATGTCAGGAATTAATGATAGTAGGAATGATGAATATATGGACAGGCTATGGCGCGGGACCACTTCGGTTGAAGCTGCCGATAAAGAAGGATGGGTGGTTTCCATAACACCCAGTGGCGGATGGATCCCTGCCTGTATTGCCGGCCACACGGGAGTTGGGATGAGCCAGAGAATGCAAAGCTTTGTACTTGATTCAACTATAAATCCTTTTAACGTAGTTGAGCCAGGTAAACGACCCAGGGTCACGTTGACCCCATCTCTTGCGCTAAAGGATGGCCGGCCTTTTTTGTCCTTTGCCGTTCAGGGTGGCGATACGCAGGATCAAAACCTGTTACAATTTTTTTTAAATATGGTGGAATTCGGTATGACGGTTCAGGAAGCTACTGAAGCTTCAAATTTCAATAGCAATCAACTTTGGCTTTCGCTGGGTGGCGATCAAACCAATGACAGGAAACCTAAGGCAGGTTTCATAACTCTGAATTCAAGTACACCAGCCTGGATCAGGAAAGAATTGAAAGAGATGGGATATACTCTCAGTTTTGAGGACAGAACATCTGGTCCTGTTAATGCCATCTATTTTGATTGGAAACATGGAACACTATGGGGTGGCAGCAGTGATCATGGAGAAGATTACGGCATAGCATGGTAGAATATAGTTGATATAAATGGAATTTATCAAATCCTACTCATACTTCCCTCCCAATTACATTTGTTATATCCTTAAAGAAGTATGTACATGCTAAATATACCGAACACAACAAAAAACAGGATTAGTAATACTGAAAGGGCTTTTGGAAATTCGTCTGATGATACGTCGGTAACGGCGCGGATGATGTTGTAAATAGGTTTCATAAAAAAGATATTGGCAAATTGTGAACCAATTAACGGAAATAGCAAGATAATATTGCGATTTTTAAAATTCCTGGTGAGGAAATTTTTTTCTTGTTGTAGTTACCCTCCGTAAATAGTGAGATTCAGCTTTAATGAACGCATTAAAACTAAAAAAAACCCTTCCACAAAACATTATGGAAGGGGAAATATTTTCTCAAAATCAAATTAAATCAATAACGATACAACTCAGGTTTAAAAGGGCCTTCTTTTTTGATACCGAGGTAATCTGATTGAGCAGTGGTCAATTCATCCAGGACAACACCTATTTTAGAAAGGTGCAAACGGGCTACTTTTTCATCCAATACTTTTGGCAACACATATACTTTGTTCTCATAGCTTTTATGATTAGTCCAGAGTTCTATTTGCGCAAGAGTTTGGTTGGAAAAGGAATTGCTCATTACGAAAGAAGGATGCCCTGTTCCACAACCCAGGTTTACCAATCGGCCCTCTGCCAGGATGATAATGTCTTTGCCATCCACATTATAAATATCAACCTGGGGCTTGATAGTATCTTTCGTATTTCCATAATTAGTATTAAGCCAGGCAATGTCGATCTCAATATCAAAGTGTCCGATATTGCAAACTATAACTTTATCTTTCATAAGTTTGAAATGGGCACCGGTAATCAGGTCCCGGCAGCCTGAGGCTGTAACTACAATGTCAGCTTCTTTAACTGCATCAATCATTTTCTTCACTTCAAAGCCATCCATGGCAGCTTGTAAAGCACAAATGGGATCTATTTCAGTAACAATTACGCGGCAGCCGGCGCCTGCAAGTGAAGCGGCTGAACCTTTGCCTACATCCCCGTATCCACCAACCACTGCAATCTTACCGGCTAGCATTACATCTGTAGCACGACGTATGGCATCTACCAGAGATTCTTTACATCCATATTTGTTATCAAATTTTGATTTAGTTACTGAGTCATTTACATTAATTGCAGGCATAGGCAATGTGCCTTTTGCAACTCTTTCATAAAGACGGTGTACTCCCGTGGTCGTTTCCTCAGAGATGCCTTTTACATGTTGAACCAATTCCGGATAGGTATCCAGCACCATATTGGTAAGGTCACCCCCATCGTCCAGTATCATGTTAAGAGGCTTGTCTTTTCCACCAAAAAATAAGGTTTGTTCTATGCACCAATCTGCTTCTTCCTGTGATTGTCCTTTCCAGGCAAATACACCAATACCGGCCGCCGCAATAGCTGCTGCCGCATGATCCTGCGTTGAAAATATATTGCAGGAACTCCATTTCACTTCTGCGCCAAGGGCTACCAGGGTTTCAATTAAAACAGCGGTTTGAATGGTCATATGAAGGCAACCCGCTATCCTGGATCCTTTTAGAGGTTGTGAAGGTCCGTATTCTGCTCGGATTGACATCAAACCTGGCATTTCGCTTTCGGCGAGCCGTATTTCTTTACGACCCCAATCTGCTAATGAAATATCAGCCACTTTATAAGGCAGTGAAAAATCAATGGATTTAGTTACAGTTGACATTTTATATGAGTATTTATTTTGGCGGCAAAGGTAGGGTTAATGGCCAAGAATGCCAATAAACAAAGCGCAGATTTGTAACTTTGACAGCCATTTAGAGCAATCATAATACGGATAATTAAAGGTATTTTTAGTGCTATAAAAAATAAATGTATGTATACTTACGAAACGGTATCAGGTGCAGTTAATGGTCTCAAAACGAGGGGGTACAATATGGATTTTAACCTCGATGAAAATTGCATCATTTGCCACGAAGAAAAATTCAATCCCGAAGATTTTGAAATTACCGAAGTGTACCGTTTTGAAGGCAACAGCGATCCGGCTGATGAAGCTGTGGTGTATGCTATAGAAAGCAACAGGGGGCATAAGGGTGTTTTAGTAAATGGTTATGGCCCTACTTCTGAATCAATGAGCGCTGAGATGGCCAGGAAATTACATATCCATACTAATTAAGCGATGGCGTCATTCTGCACAAGATGTTTTTTTGTTTTATTATTTTTCACCTCTCCACATTTTTTATCAGCGCAAAAAAGTGCAACACTCCGACTCACTTGTCCGTTGAATAACGCCATACAACATGCCCCGGAAAAACCTGCTATCAATCTGGGACAAACCGAATTAAAAATCATTTTATCAAGTCCTACGGACTCACTTGTGAAAGCCTGTGCAGATGTATTGGTTAGTACGATCCAGCGGGATGAGGATGGAAACTGGGAAATTATTTTTAACCATAAGAATTATTGGTTTTGGATGTCTGGTTTATCCGGCATAATAGTTAAAAAAGATCAGCAACTAAAAACCGGCGAAACACTCGGGTATTTGAATCCTGGGAAAAAAATTGAATTATTGCTTTACGATTTTGAAACCCCTGTTGACCCAAAGAAATTTATGAATTGCGGTAAATAAAAGAGTGACAGCATAACTAAATAAAGGCAGGCAACGCGGTCCTAACTATCTGTAGTTTTTCCCCATTTTTTTTCCATTACAAAGTCGTTCATAAAGAAACCATTACCTATATCAATATCTTCCTCTCTTATAACCTCAAAACCTAATTTCTCATAAAAGAGTTTTGCTTTGTTTAACCGGTTTACATTCAATTGTAAGGAGGTAACCCCGCTAGTCTTCATTTCAATTAATAACTGATCTATTATGAAACGCCCGGTTCCTTTGCCTTGCAGCGAAGGGAGGACATAAATTTTATGCAGTTTAAATACCCCGGAGTTTATAAGTTCGTAAGAAGCAAAGCCTACAGGCTGCTCCCCATCATAAACCAAAATAAAAGTTATATTCTCTTGCATTTGATTTCGCAAAATATCCTCGCTATAGATCAGCCTGAGCATATAGTCTATTTGTTCAGGAGATAAAATATTTTTATAAGTAACCGGCCATATTTTTAAAGCCATGTCCCGGATCAATGAAACGTCATCAGGACCGGCCTTTCGAATCATCATCATTTGAACTGGTTTATATTTTATCGGAATCAGGTACAGGAATTTCCTGGTTCAATTATTTTCGGGCGAAAGATAAAGAAATTGCGGATTGTTTTTGCAGGATGAAAAATCATCTAAAAAATAGAAGGAATATTTTTCCAGCTGCATTCATGAAACCACTTCTTTAATACTAATAAAAACGGGAACACCCGTTTAATAAAAAAGGCACTTCAGTATGAAGTGCCTGGCAATTGTTTTTTAATATTTCGACAGTATTTCTCCTTAAGCTTGTTATTATTAAATTCTTTGTCGCTAGTTCTTTGACTTATTTTACAATTCCATTTTATTTTTCAGATTCATATCAATAGCATCTAAGAATTCTTCTGTGTATAAATAATGATCTCCATGTTTCACCTTGTTGCCATGAATACAAACGGCAAGATCTTTCGTCATTTTTCCCTGCTCCACTGTTTCAACACAAACTGCTTCCAGGGCATGACTGAAATCAATCAATGGCTGGTTGTTGTCTAATTTTCCACGAAAGGCCAGGCCTCTTGTCCAGGCAAAAATTGAAGCGATAGGATTCGTGCTGGTGGGTTTGCCAGCCTGGTGGTCGCGGTAATGCCGGGTAACAGTACCATGGGCAGCTTCTGCTTCCATAGTTTTGCCATCCGGGGTAACCAAAACAGAAGTCATCAATCCCAGGGATCCAAATCCTTGTGCTACGGTGTCACTCTGTACATCACCGTCATAGTTTTTACAAGCCCAAACAAAATTGCCATTCCATTTTAATGCACTGGCAACCATATCATCAATGAGGCGGTGTTCATAAATAATTCCCGCTTCATCAAACCTGGATTTGAATTCATTTTGAAAAATGGTTTCAAAAATATCCTTGAAGCGGCCATCGTACTTTTTTAATATTGTATTTTTTGTTGAAAGGTACAGTGGCCATTTTTTGTTCAATGCCATATTAAAACAACTTCTTGCAAATCCCATTATACTTTCATCAGTGTTATACATACTCATGGCTACACCATCTCCCTTAAAGTTGAATACTTCAAAAGTTTGAGGCTCTCCCCCGCCTTCCGGAGTAAATGTCATTGTTAATTTTCCCTTGCCTTTGATTACAGTATCAGTGGCCCGGTACTGATCGCCAAATGCATGTCGTCCTACAATTATGGGGGCTGTCCAATTAGTCACTAACCTTGGAATATTACTGATCACAATGGGTTCACGAAAGACGGTTCCATCCAGGATATTCCGAATGGTGCCATTCGGACTTTTCCACATTTGTTTCAGCTTAAATTCTTCTACTCTTGCCTCATCAGGAGTGATGGTGGCACATTTAATACCAACGCCATATTCTTTTATAGCATTTGCCGCATCAACGGTTACCTGGTCATTTGTCTGGTCCCTGATATTCTACACCCAGATCAAAATACTTAATATCCAAATCAACATACGGAAGTATAAGCTTGTCTTTTATAAATTTCCATATAATGCGTGTCATTTCATCGCCATCCAATTCTACAACAGGATTTGCTACTTTGATCTTTTGGGCCATAAATGCTTTTTTTATTAATATTCAATGGACTGCGAGAAGTTCGCAGGGCCGCAAATCTACAATAATATGGTTGTAATTTGGTCACCGCTTTTTGCAGAATCTCATTTTTGTCCCAAAAGTTTTTGTTTGATTGGTTGATTTTGCTCAATTATTTCGTAACTTTTCTATTTTCAACTATCATGGACGTAACACAACTTTTCTTTCACTACCTAAACAAATTTGTTCATATTTCAGATGAGGAGTTTGAACAATATTTTACTCCTATCCTGAAGGTGAGGCGGTATGGTAAAAAAGAATATCTCATCAAGGCAGGAGAGGTGGAGGATTTCTTCAGTTTTGTAATTAAAGGATTGGTCCGAAAATTTTATAAAAAAGGACATCATGAAATAAATACACAGATATCAACTGAGGGACAAATTATCATGAGCCAGCAATCGTTTCTCGGTCGTCAGCCTTCAGAATACTATATTGAAACTATTGAACCATCCGTTATCGTTTCTATAAGATATGATCATCTTGAGGAGCTATACAATAAATCAAAAAAAATGGAGCGGCTTGGACGGTTGGTTGTAACCCATATGATGGCTGTCAGCGATAGCTGGCAAATGCAATTGATAAAAATGAGCCCACGTGAAAGATTTCTCAATTTTGTTATGAAAAACCCGGAACTAATGCAACGGGTTCCTCAAAAATACCTGGCAAGTTATCTCAATATCAAGCCGGAAACATTCAGCCGGTTCAAACATTTACTTCGTAATCATTCAAAAGAATTCATAATAGGGTTAATGCCAGATTTCCGGTTTAAAGATGAACTACCAATACCGGAATTTTCATTTCATGACGCACCGCATTCACCGTTTCACCATAAATAGAAGTCTTTTATTCCTGTATGTCCATGGGCACCTAAAACCAGCATATCAGCTTTTTCTTCTTTTACAATTCTTACTATCTCTTTAGCTCCATGGCGAAAACCCAGTACAGCTTTGGAATTAAATCCTTTCTCTTTTAATTGATTTACAAAAAGGTCAAGTCGTTCTTTATCTTTTTTGGTTTCATAGTCGTCTGTTTCGTTACCCAGTAAATAGGCCGTTGCACTTTCTACCACATGGATTAATATAAATTCTGTATCAGGCCTGGCTTGCCCGATAGCTGCTGCCAGTATTTTTTTATCGTTTTCACTAAAATCCAAAGCCACAGCAATTTTCCTGTAAACCGGGACATCCAGGTTTTGTATGCCGGAGAAATCAGGGTGTAAATGAGATAGATGCAGGTTTTTTAGTCTTTCCGATCAATGGGAAAATAATAGAGTAAATTAGAAGTAGAACAAAGAAAAGACCAGCTGCATGCAATTATTATTTTTATTGTGGTATTGCCAGAACTGTCGAAATAATTAAATGCTTCCTCCGTCAGCATTTTTAGATTCAGGTAAACCAAAACGGAAGCGACCAGCCATGCCAAGAAATTGAACAAAGGGTTTTATTGCAAAATCACCCATAGTGGTTTTGTCACTTACAAAATGAATAAGAGGTATTACCGCAAAACCAAGTTGTAAACTCAAAATTACCTGGCTGAAAATTAATAAGCTGTCCACCTGGTCTTCTCCAAACATAGCAATAACAATGATAGCAGGAATAATAGCGATCAAACGGGTAATGAGCCTTCTCATTATGGGATTGATTCGCAGGCGTAAGTATCCTTCCATTACTATTTGTCCCGCAAGCGTACCGGTTATGGTGGAACTTTGTCCGGATGCAATCAACGCAATAGCAAAAAGGGTAGAGGCAAAACTGGAACCCAGCATGGGTGATAACAGTTCATGAGCCTGGTTAATTTCTGCTACATCTGTTTTACCTGTTTGAAAAAAGACAGTAGCTGCGAGAATCAGGATGGCTGCATTGATAAGGAAGGCAATGTTCAGTGCAATAGCGCTGTCAATAAAACTATATTTCAGGGCCTGCTTAATTCCCTGTTTTGTTTTTTTGATTTTTCTTGTTTGAACTAATGCCGAATGAAGATATAAGTTATGTGGCATTACAGTGGCACCAATGATGCCTATTGCCAGGTATAAAGCAGTTTCTTTGGGTAAAGCATTACTCATGTTTTTTGCTGCATACAAATCTTTAGCCTCAGGAAGTGACGGAATAAATCCTTGCAACACATCGATAAAGTTGTGGAGTTGCAATGATAATATTGACCAGAAAGCACACACCGATTACGGCAATCAGTCCGATTATAAAGGCTTCCATTTTCCGGATGCCAAGGCGTTGCAGATAAAGTAGAAGAAAAGTATCGAGCACCGTGATTGACACACCCCAGATCAGGGGAAGCCCGGTCAGTAATTGTATACCGATGGCCATACCCAGTATTTCGGCAAGGTCAGTGGCAGCTATAGCAATTTCGGCCAATACCCATAAAATGAAATTCATCTTTTTCGGATAGGTCTCCCGGTTGGCCTGAGCCAGGTCTCTGCCTCTTACTATACCTAGCCTCGCACTCAGACTTTGCAAGAAGAAGTGCCATCAGGTTGCTCATCAGCAATACCCATATTAAGGTATATCCGTATTTACTACCACCTGCCAGGTCAGTGGCCCAGTTGCCCGGATCCATATAACCAACACTTACAAGATAAGCCGGGCCAAAAAATGAAAGTATTCTGCGTCCAGGCAGGTTTTTTCAAATTGGTGGTATCCACACTTTGATGTACCTCGCTCAGGGATGCATCCGGGTCTTTATTATGTGCCATACTTTACAAAAATATTTTTAGCCAGTTGTTCACTGATATTTATCGGTGTGCTTGCTGGCGGATCTTTATTTCAATAGAATTATCATAATTGAATTTCTTTTTTACTTCCAGTCTGGTGCCGATGCCAATTTTTTTGTGACCTAGCAATTCAAGCATTTCAGGTCGACTGATCACTTACATGGCTGACCGTTGCCTGCTTATTCAGTGGCAACTCCGAAAGGCAAATCTGTTTGCTGGTTTCTATTTTTCCATTGCTGTCAGGAATCGGATCCCCATGTGGATCTATGCGGGGAAAGCCGAGAAATTCATCCAGTTTATCGATCAGTTTTTTACTGCTTACATGTTCAAGGTCTTCTGCTACTTCATGCACCTCATCCCAGCTGAATTTTAATTTTTCGGCCAAAAAATATTCCCATAGGCGATGGCGGCGAATGATAAGAAGAGCCACTTTTCGACCTTCTGCTGATAAGTCGTGAAACCATGATAAGCCTGGTAATGCACCAGTTTTTTTGTTTTTAGTTTTTTCAACATGTCGGTGACGGATGCAGGTTTTGTCTGCAGCTCCGCAGCCAGTTCATTGGTAGTTACCGTGCCATCCTTTTTGAAGATGAAAGATGGCCTTGATATAATTCTCTTCACTTGTAGAATAGTTCAGCACAGCTAAATTTATTTTTAGACAAACCTAAATTATTTTATCTGGATATCAAAATATTCTGTTGATGATCAGGTGCGGAAACACTTAATTTGCTAGTTTTAATACCCGTTACTATGTCAATTAGTAAAGCAGTATGGCCTGATGCTATTATTTATCATTTCAATGGCCGGCATGTAAATCAAAGAAAGCCGTCACTTTCCGGTGATGAGCCGGTAGAGATTGGTGATTTTATTGATTTTTTCCCGGATACGAAATTGCCTTATCGAGGTAGCTGATAGCAAGTCTTGTTAAAAAAAGAGAATGATTCACTACTCATCAGTTACAAAGTATTTACCCAATTTGTGCCTGATTCTATTCTACAGTAAGTTTTTGGAAAGAATGCAAAGCCTAAAATTTATCCATCGGCAAAGTATAAAGGGGATGAAACCTATCTTTTTGCAAAAGCTATTGTCGGCGAATAAACAAGGTGATGTTTGTATTGAGCTTTGATAAAAAAAATCAATTTATCGCCGCCATGCCCTTGCTTACACTGGATCAATCCTCAGCTACCACAGCAAACGCCAGTATGGACAGACGGTATACGATTAACAAAATCAGTACAGTCGCAAAAATGCCGACGGCACTGTAAGTGAAGGAAAGGATGTGTATGTTTTAAATGGCAGTACAAAAAGTTTTATGCTGATCATGACAGATGCCCTGGATGATAAGGTAACAGAACTAACCAATCCGATTGATACCTTTTCGAGGAAACAAAAATATACTGCCGATTATGGAAGAGGGAAAATGAACCTGGTATCTATTCGTGATGGAAGAAAGAAAGGCACGACTTAGTTTTTTTATTCATTTTGAAAAAAACAATGGAGATTGTACTGGTGAGTTAAAGGGAGAAGCATTGATGAAGTCACCCACTTTAGCAGAATACATGGAAAGGAGGTGATCCGTGCATTTTACAATTTAAATTTTCTTCTTCTTCCGTTACAGTAAAAGAACTGGAAGGTTGTGGTTCGAGGACGTGGTCTTCGGTGTTCCTTTGATGGTACATATCCCCGCAAAAAAGAAGCAAAGCCAAAGCCGGCAAAAATAAAATCTGTCAAAAAGAAATAATGCTTTCAGGTGACTTCTTTCTAATAGCAGACATTTCCGAATTTACCTTTATCTTGCGCCTTCGTGTAAAAAAAACACTCATCGAAATTTAAACTTTAATCTTTTCATTAAAAAATTTGAAAGTAATTTTCTTTATCTTGTGCAATTTTGAATGTAACCCAAATTAAACACTAAGAGATGAGTTTTACCAATTTTAATGTTCCCTATCCTGTTGACCAAAATTATTCCAAACGTGTTGCCTACTTCTCAATGGAGTTTGCAGTTCATCAGCCCCTGAAAATATATAGCGGTGGTCTGGATTTCTGGCCGGCTCCCATTTGCGAAGTGCATATGAATTAAAACAAAATCTGATTGGCGTTGGTATTTTATGGAAATATGGTTATTACGACCAGGAAGCACCAGGATCAAACACTCGATGTAGCCTGGAATGAAAAACAATACAGCTTCCTGGAAGATACCGGTTTGAAATTCCAGATCAATGTTCATGAGCACCCGGTATGGGTAAAAGTGTTTTACCTGAATCCGGAAACATTTAAATCGGCTCCTTTATTTCTTTTATCTACAGATACTCCCGAAAATGATTACGTTTCTCAAACGATCACTCATCGCTTGTACGATGCCAATGTAGCCACCAAAGTAGCTCAATTTATTTTACTGGGTGTTGGTGGTGCAAAGTTAATGGATGTTCTTGGTTTTAATCCGGAGCTTTATCATCTGAATGAAGCTCATGGACTTTCGGCTGCGTTTTATTTGTATAATAAATTCAACCGGAAGATTGAAGAAGTAAAGAAAAGATTGGTGTTTACCACACATACTCCTGAAGAAGCCGGTAATGAAAAACATGATATCTATCTCTGCCATAAGATGAGTTATTTCTGTGGCCTGAGTGTTGATGAAGTAAAGAAATTAACAGGCAATCACGATGATGCATTCAATCATTCACTTGCTGCCTTGCGGTTTGCTCATCTGGCCAATGGTGTTTCTGCAATTGCATGGTCATGTATCGAGGGCCATGTGGAGCAAGTATGATGATATTTGTCCGATTATTTCCATTACCAATGCACAAAACTATCGCTATTGGGCCGATAAGCAATTGTACCGGTTTAAGGAAGCTGGTGATGATTATGGAATTGATGACCGGAAAAAATATCTGAAGAAAAGAGCATTTGATATTGTAGCAGATCAAACAGGAAAAATATTTAACCCTGATATATTTACCATAGTATGGGCACGGCGTTTTGCAGGATACAAACGTGCAGGTCTTATTACTACGGATGAAAAAAGATTTGAAAAATTATTGAGCAATTCAAAATATCCGGTTCAGATCATCTGGGCAGGTAAACCTTACCCGGTTGATCATCCTGCCATCAGCGAATTCAATCAATTGGTTTATTTAAGTAAAGAGTATAGTAATGTAGCGGTATTAACCGGATATGAACTTAGCTCTTTCTAAAAGAATGAAACAGGCATGCCGATTGCTGGTTGAATAATCCCCGCGTTCCCCGCGAAGCTTCCGGTACCAGTGGTATGACGGCTGCAATGAATGGCGCCATTAATTTTTCTACAGATGATGGCTGGATACCTGAATTTATCAATCATGGTCATAATGGGTTTGTAGTGCCTAAAGCTGATTATGCGAATATGGCCACTCATGAGCAGGATGAGTATGATCTGAATAAATTGTATGATATTCTGGAAAAAGAAATTTTACCTATTTATTATGATAATTATAATACCTGGAGACAAATAATGAAAAATGGAATGGAGGATGTGCGATTCAGGTTTGACAGTAACCGGATGGCACATGAATATTATGATTTGTTGTATAAGTAATGAGTAGAAGACAAAGATGTACGACATAGGGTCTTATTTGGCTTTTTAGAATAAAAAAATTAAAACAGGTGCTGATTTCGGCACCTGTTTTTTTATATTTATTTACTTAGAGAAATCTATTAAAATGCCATTTATTATTTTCTGAAATAAGATTATTACTGTAAATTTCTAAATAGATTTCTCCTCCTTTTCCCAAATTATAATGCCTTGCTGCAACAGTATTGAATTATCTGTGGTCAACAGGGTTAATATTTATGTCAATTTTGTCAAAACCTAAATTATATCTATCTATATTTTTTAAGCTTTCCTTTCTTGCGCCCATTTTACCTCAGGCTGTCACTTCAGACAGCGATTTTTACAGAACGGCTGTTAGCCAGGTTATTCTATTTTATACTGGCAGTTTAAAGGAAGGTCTTGGATTATATAATGGCCATGAATTTACTGGTGGCTATAGGAGTAGTGCGGGATTTCCTTTTTTTGAATATCAGGATCCAACCCCCGGCGATATTATGTATGAAGGTATTTATTACCCTTCAGTATTATTATCATATGATCTGGTTAATGATCAGGTTATATTTATTACTCCCGGCAAAAACCTGAACATAGAGCTTAGCCCGGATAAAGTCAGCTGGTTTTCTATAAAGAATCATTTATTTGTAAATCTGCGTGGAGAGGATGGCGACGATCAATTCCCGGGTACTGGTTTTTATCAGTTATTGTATGAAGGTGACGGAACCGTGCTGGCAAAAAGTAAAAAACGACTATATCAACCATCGCAGACCGATGAAATAGCCAGGTTTCTACAATCGGATGTTTATTATGTAAGAAAAAAGAATGCCTGGTATTTAATCAATAGCAGGCGAGCCTTGCTCGCTGTATGTAAGGATTATAAACCTGAAATTATAAAGTATATACAGCAGGAAAAACTCAGTTTCAAAAAGGATCCCGCACAAATGATATTAAAAGTAATGGAGTTTTATACAAAACGTAAGTTGTAAGATGCATTGTTGCAGGACACTTTATATAATCCTTGCCCTTGGTTCGCTGGCTTATATTCCACTGGCTTCAGCCCAATCTTCAAAACAAGTCAATGAAAATTTTAATAATATATCTTTTCCTGAATTTGTTTTGAAAGTAGAGCACATTACTAAAAGTCATTTTTATTTTAAGCAAGATGAACTTGATTCGTTTAAAGTGACTATCAATGCGGAAAATATTTTACTGCCTGATTTGCTGACAAAAGTATTCGCAAATTCTCCGTTTCAATTCGCTATTGACAATGATAATAATGTTTTTATCAATACCCGGCATGTTATTCAAACTTCACTTCCTGATCATTTTTTTTATAAAGGAAATTCAGAAACAGACTCCCTGCCATTTAATAAGGAACCTTTTCCTGGCTTCAGTAACGACATAATAAAGATTGCTTCCGTGGAAAACAAAGTTTACGAGATCGGGGTCAAACAAAATACAATTAAGAAGGAAAGAGCAATCATAGCAGGTTATGTACGTGATAGTAAAACTGGAGAATCTTTTACCGGAGCTATGGTTTATACCGATACTCCCTATGTAACGGTTATAACCAACCAGTTTGGTTATTATAATATTTCATTACCGACAGGCAAGCATGTATTGCAAATAACCAGCCCTGGAATGAAGGCTGCCAGGCGCCAGGTATTATTGTATTCGGATGGAATGCTCAATATAGATTTGCAGGATTCTATTCCCAGTTTAAAGAATGTGATCGTTATTTCTGAGAAAAAATCAAATATTCGTGGTATGCAGATGGGAGCGGAGCGACTCACAATAAAAACCATTAAGCAGGTGCCGGTTGTGTTTGGTGAAGCCGATATCTTAAAAGTGTTGTTGAACCTGCCGGGAGTAACTTCTGTTGGTGAAGCGAGCAATGGCTTTAATGTTCGCGGAGGATCAACGGATCAGAATCTTATTCTTTTCTCGGATGCTACTGTTTATAATCCCTCGCATTTATTTGGTTTTTTTTCCGCCTTTAACCCGGATGTAGTAAAAGGTTTTGATTTATATAAAAGCGCTATCCCGGAAAAGTTCGGAGGCAGGTTGTCATCAGTTCTCGATGTTTCGATGCGGGATGGAAATTCAAAAAAGATTTCAGGTACAGGCGGCATCGGGCTTCTGACCAGCAAATTAACAATTGAAGGGCCTTTAAAAAAAGATAGAACATCCTTTATTGTTGGCGGTCGTACTACTTATTCCAATTGGTTATTAAGGCAAATTCCCCGGTCAGATTATAGCAAAAGCAAAGCGGGTTTTAATGATTTGAATTTACGAATCAGTCATACGCTTAGTGATAAAAATAGTTTATACCTGACAGCATATATCAGTAATGATAATTTTAAACTGAACTCGGACACACTTTATAAATATGGTAACAGAAATATAAATTTAAAGTGGAAACACATTTTCAATAACAAATTATATGGAATTGCTGTTGCAGGATGGGATCACTATCAATATAACATTTCAAGTGAAGAAAATCCGGTAAATGGCTTTCGGCTGCAGTCAGCCATCAACCAGGGCAATATAAGAACCGATTTTAATTTTTCTCCTGATAACAAGCATTCTCTTGCCTTTGGTCTCAATTCAATCTATTACAGAATTAAGCCCGGTTCCTTTATTCCTTCCGGGAAGCGGTCTCTTGTTACTCCCGACATTTTGGAACCGGAACAGGCATTGGAAACGGCTGTATATATAGGTGATCAGTATACTGTCAATTCCAAATTTTCTATCAATGCCGGCTTGCGATATTCCATTTATAATTACTTAGGCCCACGGAATATACATACTTATGTAAAAGGAATACCCAGGGATAACATCTCTCTATTGGATACACATTCTTATCGTTCAGGCAAAATAATTAAAAGCTATCTGGGCCCGGAATACAGATTGGTTGCCAGAGTGGTTTTATCCCATGATGCTTCTCTTAAACTAAGCTTTAATAGTATGTGGCAATATATTCATATGCTGTCCAATACAGTTGCCATTTCACCAAGTGATATCTGGAAACTCAGTGATCCACATATAAAGCCTCAAAAAGGCAACCAGCTATCACTTGGATATTATAAAAATTTTAAAAGCAATTCCATTGAAACCTCGGTGGAAATCTATTACAAACACCTAAAGAATTACCTGGATTATAAGAGCGGAGCGGCGCTGTTGATGAATCATCATATTGAAACCGATATTATTAATACACGGGGTAAGGCATATGGCATAGAACTGTCACTGAAAAAGAAATCTGGTAAAATGACCGGCTGGCTGAGTTATACCTACAGCAGAACGTTACTGCAACAGGATGATCCGATTGCGGGCCAGGCTATAAACAAAGGGCGATTTTATCCGGCCAATTTCGATAAACCACATAGCGCTAATTGGATCACTAATTATCAAATTTCGCATCGGTTTGCTACCTCCCTGAATATCGTATATAGTACCGGAAGGCCTATTACATTACCTATTGCTATATATTATCTGGGTGGGGCTCAGCGTATATATTATTCCGATAGAAATCAATACCGGGTTCCGGATTATTTCCGGACGGACTTTTCGGTGAATATAGACGGCAACCATAAATTAAAAAAGCTAACGCATAATTCCTGGTCTTTCGGTGTTTATAATTTACTGGCCAGGAAAAATCCTTATTCCGTTTATTTTATCCAGGAAGGCGGTATAATAAAAGGCTATCAGTTATCGGTCTTCGGAACGGCCATACCATTTATCAGTTATAATTTTAGATTTTAACAGGGATGAAAGGTCAATTAAAAATATTATTTTTTCTATCAATTGCCTTATTCGTTTTCAGCAATTGTAAAAAACCCTTTGAACCACCTGCCATAAAAACGGTAACCAATTTCCTTGTTGTGGATGGCACCATCATTTGCGGTACGGATGCAGTAACTACCATTATTGTAAGCCGAACGACCAGGTTAGGAGATTCGATACAATTTGTTCCGGAGTTGAATGCCTTTGTATTTATAGAGCAGGAGCAGGGTAATCTTTATAGTCTTGCTGACCAGGGAAATGGTGTTTATACTTCCCAACAATTAAATTTGGATTCCCAAAAGAAGTTCAGAATAAAAATTAAAACGAATGACAACCGGAACTATTTGTCTGAATATACACAAGGGAAAGCTTCGCCGGCCATAGATAGCCTGACATGGATACAAAAAGAGGAGGTTATCGTTTCCGTGAATACCCATGACCCTTCAAATAACACCCGGTATTACCGGTGGGATTATATTGAAACCTGGAATTATCGTTCCATCTATTCAACAGATTATGGAGTTCGAAATGGATTGATATATGTAAAGGATGCTACCACCCAAACAGATTCCTGCTGGCGTACATCCGGTTCAACAAATATCATATTAAGTTCTTCTGTTAGTTTGAGCGAAGATGTGATCAGCAATTTTCCAGTAGCGATTATTCCACAGCATCACGAAAAAATAAGTTTAGGTTATAGCATTCTAGTAAAACAATATGCTCTTACAGAAGAGGCGTTTCGATACCTGCGGATCATTCAAAAAAATACGCAGCAATTAGGATCCTTGTTTGATGCTCAGCCGTCACAATTAAAAGGGAATATTTTTTCTGTTGAAGATCCTGATGAGCCAGTGATCGGCTATGTTACCCCTTCTACTGTTACCGAAAAAAGAATGTTTATCAGAAATAAACAAGTGACTAACTGGCATTTTGCTCCTTCTGTTGAGTTCTGTGGCATTATACTAACTATACCCCAAAATCCGACGAACTATTTAATTTTTGATTATCCTGACGCTTCTTTTGGTCCTTATTATTTTGTAACGGGAGGATTGGTGATTACAAAGAAAGCCTGTTTAGAATGTACGGAACAAGGAGGCACAAATGTAAAGCCCGGGTTTTGGTAAAAATATGTTCTGAATAATGGGACTAAGATAAACTATAGAAAAGTGCTCCGTATAAAAAAATATAATCCATTTGTTTTACTTGTATTCCAAATGACTTTTGCTGGATTATTTTACAGCTATGGGCAACGGAGTATAGAATCTGAATTGGGTAATCAGTTAATTGAATATGGCCAGAATAATTTCCAGGAAAAAATATTTGTTCATACAGATAAGTCATTTTATGTGTGTGGTGAAATCATGTGGTTCAAATTATACAATACGGATGCATTTCTGAATAAACCTGCTACCATTAGTAAAGTGGCCTATGTGGAACTCTTAAGCAATGATCATAAACCAGTGCTGCAGGCAAAAATAGAATTGAATGAAGGAACAGGAAGTGGTTCATTTATGTTGCCATATTCGCTAAGTTCAGGTAGCTATGTGTTTAGGGCCTATACCAACTGGATGAAGAATTATAGTCCAGATTTTTATTTTGAATCCGGAATTATCATTATTAATACTTTTAAAAGGCTTAATATCCGGGATATAGAATCCCCGGAAATTAATATACAGTTTTTTCCTGAAGGAGGTGATTTGGTAAATAACCTGGAAAGTAAAATAGCTTTTCATGCAGTTGATGAGAATGGACATGGAGTTGCGTGCAAAGGTGTCATCTTAGATCAAAATAAGGATACAGTTACCTCTTTTCAATCACTACGATTTGGAATGGGGTATTTCAGTTTTACTCCAGCTAGCGGAAAAAAATATAAGGCCGTTGTTCAATCTGAATCAGGTATAATGATCACAAAGGATTTGCCAGTAGCATTGGAAAGGGGTTATGTAATGAAATTAGATTTTTCCGGGGAAGATTTGATTAAGTTAAATGTAATGACTAATGTTCATGATAATGAACCTGTTTATCTTCTGATCCACACACGTAATATTGTTAAGCAGGCATTGATGAAAATTATAAAAAACAATGTTACAGAGATTACAATCCACAGGGCAGACTTTGGCGAGGGAATTTCGCATTTAACCTTATTTAATTTTAAGCAGCAGCCTGTTTGTGAACGATTGTTTTTTCAACCACCTAAAGCAAATTTAAATATATCTATTGCCCCCGACCGACAGGAGTATCCGATTCGTAACAAGGTAAATATTGGTTTGAATTCTGATCTAACAAACGGACCACCCACCAGGGCTGATATTTCAGTATCTGTTTTCATGGTTGATTCCATGCAAACGGTAGTTGAATCTGACATTCAAAATTATTTATGGCTTTGTTCAGAACTTAGGGGTACCATTGAATCACCTTCGTATTATTTTAACGTCAATGAAAAAGATGCTGAAGAAGCGGCGGATAACCTGATGCTTACACAGGGATGGAGCCGGTTTAAGTGGGAAGACGTGCTGAATAATAAAAAATCTTCATTCCAGTTTCTTCCGGAATATGAAGGACTTCAGATCAGGGGAGAAATAAAAGATAAAATGACACGCAGACCTCTAAGCCATGTTACAAGCTATCTCACAATTCCGGGAAAAAAATTTGCATTTAAATCCTCCACCAGCGATCAAAGTGGAATTATTTCTTTTACCACGAATAAACTTTACGGTACTAACAAAATAATTATTCAACCGGTCACGAAAGGGATTGAAGCCAGCACTATTGATATTTCGGATGCTTTTTCTGAAAAGCATTCTTTCAGAAAATTTCCGGGCCTTCAGGTAAATGAAAAAAACAAGGACTTGTTGGTTGGTCATAGTATCGGATCACAGGTAGAAAATGTTTTTGTGCCGGAAGAAAAACAAAAATTCACATGGCCTGCTGAGCTGGATACTACCGCATTTTATGGCAAGCCGGATAAGAATTATTTACTGGATGATTATACAAGGTTCATAACAATGGAAGAAGTAATGAGAGAATTTGTAGCTGAAATAAGAATAAGGAAAACAAAAGACCAATTTTCACTAAACGTCAAAAACGAACCCTACCATAATTTTTTTGAAAATAATCCGCTGGTTATTTTGGATGGGTTACCCATATTTGATATGAATAAAGTAATGGAACTTGATCCGCTAAAAATTAAAAAACTGGATATTGTTACAAGAAAATATTTTTCTGGCAATGATGTTATAGAAGGAATTGTTAGTTTCCGGACATATAATGGGGATTTGGAGGGGTTTAAAATAAATTCTGATGCTTTGTTGACAGAATACATGGGTTTACAACTTCACCGTGAATTTTATTCTCCGGCATATGATACAAAGGAGCGGGTTGACAGCAGGCTACCAGATTTCAGGAATCTTTTATATTGGGCACCTAATGTAAAAACGGATAAGAACGGTTTTGGCCAGGTCAGCTTTTATACATCTGACAAACCAGGCCGATACGCTATTGTGGCACAGGGAATAAATACGGATGGTGTTGCAGGAAGTTCAGTACAATTTTTTGACGTCCGCAAATAAAGGCTCGAAAAATTATATTTGTCTACTCGTCCTGCAGAATTTTAACTGACAATTCATAGAAAGAAACCTTTTCACAGAAATTGTCCGATCATGCTTTCATTATTAAAATTAACCGGGAAAAAGCTTACCAGTTTTTGAATTACACCTTCAACAATTGCATCAGGACAGGAAGCCCCACTGGTTATTAATATTTTTACCGGATGCTTTTCCGGAAGGTAGCCAGAAGTTAAAACTTCTTCTTTATTCTTAAAATTGTAATGTAGTACTTCCCGGGAGGAAATGATTTTTTCTTCACTGCTGATAAAATAGGTTGGCATTTTTTCCTCGCAAAGTTCAACCAGGTGTGAGGTGTTGGACGAATTATAACCACCAACTACAATGACTAAGTCTGCATCCGTTTGCAACATACTGCTTACGGCCGTCTGGTTATCATTAGTGGCATAGCATAATGTATCACGGGTATCTGCTACCCGCTCTTCAATATTTTTATTATTTAATTGATAATGATTAATCATAGTTTGTTTTAAAAAATCAGAAATGGCTTGTGTGTCACTGGCAAGCATTGTTGTTTGATTGATTACCCCGATGCGTTGAAGATCTTTTTCTATATCAAACCCTGTTGAATATTGTCCGTCAAACTCATTGTAAAATTCTCTTGCAGGTTTTTCGCCGGTTATATATTTCGCCAATTCTTTTGTTTGTTGCAAATCTTTTACTACAACCGCAGGAGCGTTGTCAGCCGCATGTGAAAAGGTAGCTCTTGTTTCTTCATGGTTGGGTTTACCATGAATAATGAGGCTGTAATTCTTCTTTGCTAAAGCTTCTCCACGGTTCCATACTTTTTCCACAAAAGGGCAGGTAGTATTATATTTTTCAGTTTGGATGCCAATATCTTTTAGCTTTTTTTCAATGGCCAGGGTGGTACCAAAGGCAGGAATGATCACTATATCGTTTGCTGTTAATTCATCAAAGGAGATCAGTTGATTGCCATAGGTATCTTGCAAAAAAATAACGCCATGCGCCTGCAAGTCCGCATTTACCTGGGGGTTGTGGATCATTTCACTCAATAAAAAAATTCGTTTCCCTGGATTTTCTTCCACTGTACGGAAAGCGATTTCGATAGCATTTTCTACTCCGTAACAAAAACCGAAATGACGGGCAAGATAAATTTGAAGCGAACCAAAATCTAAAAGGGTGGGTAAAAAATCCTTTTTCATTTTATCATCCTGCCTGCGTTTTTTTTTGATGGCTGATATCAACGGGCTCCGATAAATGATTGGTACGTCAAAATTTTTCATTCTGCAAAGATACTGTTTGCCTGATTTTGTAATAAGGGTTGAAGGTTGAGAATCGGACTAAGATACAACCATCCGGGGCATAGGTTCAGAATCTTATAAATTGAATTTTATCAAATAACAATAAGTTATTAGTTTCACCTAAATGGGTTGATATGATTCGCTTGATTACACCTGTTGCCTGCCTGTGTTTAATAGTCGCCTGCAACAATAATTCATTAAAAACTAAAACAACCGAAACAGAAAATATGACTGCATCATCAAAGACTGTAGACTGGGCGCATAATACAAATATTTATGAGGTGAACGTTCGCCAGTACACACCAGAAGGAACTTTTAATGCATTTGGAAATGAACTGCGCCGGTTAAAGGAAATGGGAGTGGGAACTCTTTGGTTCATGCCCATTACGCCGATAGCTCAGAAAAATAAAAAGGGAAGTATGGGTAGCCCTTATGCATGTTCTGATTACACCGCCATCAATCCGGAGTTTGGTACTATGGATGATTTTAAAAAACTTGTGAAAGATGCGCATGATATGGGATTTAAAGTGATCATTGATTGGGTGGCTAATCATACCGGCTGGGATCATGTCTGGACAAAAACCCATCCGGAATACTTTTTGAGAGATTCCTCTACAAAGGACTTTAAGATTGCCAGCGGGATGGATGATATTATTGAATTGGATTATAAAAATCCAGCTTTACGTAATGCCATGGTAGAGGCAATGAAATTTTGGGTAAATGAAACTGATATTGATGGTTTTCGGTGCGACCTTGCCAGTTGGGTGGAGGCTGACTTTTGGGAAGAAGCACGTCCAAAAGTTGATTCCGCAAAACATTTATTCTGGTTGGGTGAATTTGACGAACTTGAAGGACCGGAGTATGGGAAGATATTTGATGCCAGCTATTCATGGAAATGGATGCACAAGACAAGAGACTTTTATCAGCATCATTTACCCCTTCAGGAATTGGAATCATTATTAGAGCAGTATAGTTCAATTGGCGACGGATCGATGAGGGCCTGGTTTACTACCAATCACGATGAAAATAGCTGGAACGGTACGGAATATGATAAATATGGTGAAATGGCCGGGGCGCTTGCAGTTTTTAGTGCAACCTGGAATGGAATTCCTTTGCTTTACAGCGGCCAGGAAATGCCGAACCGAAAAAAGCTTGAATTTTTTGAAAAAGATGCTATTCAATGGACGGGACAGTATCAACTAAATGATTTTTATAAAACACTACTGAATCTTCACTCGGACCATCCGGCGCTTCGTGCCGGCGATAGCCAGGTAAAAACACACCGCATCAAGACAACTGATGATGCTCATGTTTTTTCTTTTCTTCGCAAGAACGGTGACAGGGAAGTACTGGTTATTTTGAATCTTTCTTCAAAAGATTCATTAAATATGGAAATAGCAGATGATAAAATAGGCGGAACATTTAAGAATGTTTTCCAAAGCGGCAACAGGAATATGGACAAGGAAAGAAATTTTTCAATGCAGGCCTGGGAGTATATCGTTTTTGAAAAATAATAACTGAAGTATACTTTCGGATTCTGAAAACAAGAAAGCCGTCTTTATAAAGAGACGGCTTTCTTGTTGTGAGCTTTGCCCGTTATTATTCGTCGTTCAATTTTATCTTATAGGTGTAAATGCCTTTATACCCGGGGTAAATTCCTTCTAACTGCACCTGGTCATAAGCGCCGCCAAGTAATTGACCTAAATCGTCTGTATTTTTAATATCTCTTCCATTTACTGAAGTAATAATGAAGCCAGGATCCATTCTTGTATTACTTAAAGCGCCACCTGGTTTTATCTTTTTTACAACTACGCCTCCATTTATGTCGTATTGAGCGGCTTTTTTGCTATCCAGGTTTTCCAATTCTACTCCTAACCGGTCGCCTATCACCTTTGCACTTGAAATTTCAATTTTACTAATTGTGCCTTTTAATATAACATCAACCGTATTTTCCTTTCCATTTCTTATGTAAGTAACCGGTACTTTTTCTCCGGGACGATAGCTGGCAATACCTGCACTCATCTCCATCCCGCTAGATACTTTCAGACCATTTATTTTGGTGATAACATCACCTTCTTTTAATCCGGCCTTGAATGCAGCTCCGTCATTAGGCACTGATTGTACGTAAACACCCTGACCCTCTTTTACACCAACTTGTTTAATCAGCCTTTCATTTTCGGCTTCGTTTGGCTGATAGCTGATTCCCAGGTATCCTCTTTTTACATCCCCAAATTCCACAAGATCATTTACAATCTTCTTTACAATATTTACAGGAATCGCAAATGAGTATCCTGCATATGTTCCATTGGGTGCAAGAATGGCAGAGTTTATACCTATCAGTTGCCCATCAACGGTAAATAGACCACCGCCGCTGTTTCCCTGGTTAACAGCTGCGTCTGTTTGAATGAATGATTCTATTGGGGAATTACTTTGCCGGCTATTTATACCTATATAACGGCTTTTAGCGCTTACGATCCCAGCGGTAACCGTGGTTTCCAGGGTTAATGGATATCCTACAGCCAAAACCCATTGCCCCAATTTTACATTGTCTGAATTTCCGTAAACCATATAAGGTAATCCGATGCCGTCAATTTTTAAAACAGCAATATCGCTGCTTGGATCTCGCCCGATAACTTTTGCTTTATATACTTTTTTAGTATGGAGTGTAACCGTTATTTCATCGGCAACACCTTTATCACCGTCGGATATAACGTGGTTATTGGTAACGATATATCCGTCATCGCTGATAATTACTCCACTTCCTGAGGCCCGTTGTTCGGGTTGAATTTGCGGGCCAAAATTGAAAAACTGCTCAAACCAGTCCTCAGGGTTTCTTTGCCGGCTGCCAGGAAGGTCATTACTTATTTTTCGGGCAGGTATTTTTGTTTTAATATGAACCACAGCAGGCACCGCAGCATTAGCTGCCTTTGTAAAATCAACTGGCTCATTTGCTCCTGTCGCATTTTCAAAAAAACCTGCATAGTTGACAGGTAATTTACTGTCTGATGATTGAACCAGCGAACTATTTTGATTTGTCAGTTTTCCATAAGTCCACACACTACCTATAGCAGAGGTGGCACTAACTGCAACAATCAGTAGAAGTTGTTTAAATTTCATACTATTTATTCATTTTAATTTATTCAGAAAAGTTGCTTAATGTTAATTAGATTCAAAATGTATGCCTTACATGTACAAAATAACAAACTGTCATAAGAAGTTGTGTTACCGCTAGTTTAGTTTAACAAATCTTTACTAAGCTCTTCGTACTTGAGGCCAAAATTAATTAAGTTTGGGGAGTATTATCCTCCCCGGCCTATAAAGCTGTCAGGAAGCGCATTGTATCAATCCCATCTGCATAATCTGATAAAGATGGGTATTGAGTTCTTCCAAATGGGATAAAATCTTTTCCTGCAATGCATTGCAGTTCTTTATTTTGGTACAGTGCAGGGAGCAGGATATGTTTGTCTGAATAAAATTCATAATTCAACTGGCTGATGGGAGAGAATATTGAGGTTTCTTCTACAAGCAATATTGATTCATTACTCATAAAAAATTTTTTATTTAACAGAAGGATAGCGAGATTATAATCATAATTATTTTTGTATCTGTGGTTATCAGCCAGGTAATTGTATTTTTTAAAAGCATTTAATAATGGGATAAAATCATAATCCTCCGGTATATAAAGTTTGGTTACGTTTCGGCAACCCAAACCAAAAAAGTCATAAACATCATCTGCAAGCCTGCTTAATTCTTCAGTTGATTCTATAGCCATCAAGAATGGCAACAGAAGTTCTGTTTCGTCGGATTATGTGTGGATATTTATTAAAATAATATTCAAAGTAGCCGGAGGAGTTGTTGCTTCCTGTAGCTATATAAGCATCACATCCTTTCAGCATTTCAGAAAAAATAATTAGTTCGCTTATTTCATCATTCCATAACGCAAGTGTATCGGCCAGGTGTTTAATCAGAACCTGGTCTTTATGAGAACTTTTGATATTGGATTTATGACCACAAATAAATACACAAAGCAAATCGTGAAAACCAACCAGGGGAATATTTCCTGCCATTACAATTCCAATCTTTTTGGGTCTTTGATTTATATTTCCAATATCGTAATGGCCAGCCCAGCCTGCTAATTTTTCCTTTGACAGGAAAGAGGAGGCAATATTACTAACCGCTAATTCTACAAATTCAGGAGTAAACCAATTATTCTCCCGGCTTGCTTTTTCTTTTGCTTTCTGCCAATCATAATTATCAGATTGTATATATTCGCCGAGGCGATGTAATAAATTGATTCGCTCTTGTAAATTCATTTGCAAAGATTAATTTTGTTTGGCAAAATAAGTTTAACTCATTTAATCGTAAAATTTATATGGCAATTAAGATAACTGATGAATGTATTAATTGTGGTGCATGCGAACCTGAATGTCCCAATAATGCCATTTATGAAGGTGGTGTGGAATGGGCTATTGCAGACGGCACTTCTGTAAAAGGTGCATTTACACTACTGGACGGTACTGTGGTGGATGCGGATCAAAAGAATGCGCCTGTAAGCGTGGATACCTACTATATTACTCCGAATAAGTGTACAGAATGCCAGGGTTTTCATGAAGAACCGCAATGTGCTGCCGTTTGCCCGGTTGATTGTTGTGTTCCCGATGAAATGTACCAGGAAACCGTGGATCAGCTTATGGTGAAAAAGGAAAGTTTACATATTTAATGTGCAAAAAAATATGGTTTTATTTGGGAGAGGATAAGTTATTTTATATACCTTTCAGTCAATATTAATAAAGCAGGTAAAACTGCTAAATTTAGGCGGGTGATATTTCCCGTCGTAAAAAGGTGAAGGAGAAACGGCCTTCACCTTTCTTATTATAGAATCGTCTGAAATATTAAATATGAAAATTGCTCCAGCACTTTTACTTATTACTTTGCTATTTTCCTGCACCAATACTCCCGAAAAAATTAATTTGACACAAGAGCTTAAAATAATAATCGACACGGACAAAGAATTTTCACAGCTTTCCGGCGAAAAAGGGATGAAAGCTTCTTTTTTGAAATATATGGATGCAAAAGGAATTCTATTAAGACCAGATCATTACCCAATTATCGGAAAAGATGCCCAAAAATACCTGGAAGGTCAAACCGATTCTTCGTTTACACTAACCTGGGTACCTGCGAGTGCCGAAGTTGCTGATTCCCGCGATCTCGGATTCACTTACGGCATTTATACTTTGACGCTTCACAAGGATAGTTCCGTTCAGAAAGGTACCTATGTATCTATTTGGAAAAAACAGCCTGACGGAAATTGGAAGTTCCTGCTTGATACAGGCAACCCGGGGGTGGGTAAAGAATAAATATGTTCAACAATCAAATTTTCTGCAAAGCAATTTTTCCTCAATACTTTGTGCTCCAAATTTTTATACACTAAATGAAGAAGAATATAGCACTGGTCACCGGTGGTTTTTCAGGCGAAGCAGTGATTTCATACAAAAGTGCAGCCACTATTGCCAGTAACCTGGACAAGGAAAAATTCAATGTTTATAAGATTGATATAAATCCAAACGGGTGGTTTTATGAGCTCACTGATGGCAGAAAAGTAGAAATAGATAAAAATGATTTCTCATTACAATTGGATAACCGGAAAATAAATTTTGATGCTGTTTTCATTGGAATGCATGGTACTCCCGGCGAAGATGGAAAACTGCAAGGCTATTTTGATACACTTAAAATTCCTTATACAAGTTGCGATGCTGCTACATCTGCCATCACCTTTAACAAACGCTATACAGTTGCGGTTGCAAAAATGGCGGGTATAGCCGTGGCCAATTCTGTACATCTGTTCAGGCATTTATCCTACACACCAGGAAACGTTGCAGATCAGTTAAAGATTGCCAGTATTTGTAAAACCCAATAATGGAGGTTCAAGTATCGGGATGAGCAAAGTTGATAAAAACTGAGGACCTGGAAGCGGCTATTGAAAAAGCCTTTAAGGAAGATAACCAGGTTTTGGTAGAAGAAATGATACATGGACAGGGAATTTACGGTAGGCGTTTTCAAAACAAAAGGTAATATTATTGTACTTCCTATTACAGAAGTGAAACCGCATGACCGACAAATCTTTTTTTGATTTTGAAGCCAAATACCAGGGAAAGTCAACCGAAGTCACTCCGGCGATTGTAGAAGAGAGCGATAGCTGACAAAATAAGAGAAGCTGCCATAAAAATTTATTCCCTATTCAATTGCAGGGGAGTGGTACGAATTGATTTTATTTATAACGAAGAAAGCGAAAGGCCATATATGCTTGAAATTAATACCATACCTGGTCAAAGCGAAGCAAGCATTGTTCCGCAGCAGGTAAAAGCAATGGGATGGAGCCTTGAAAGAATTTTATACCAAATTGGTTGAAGAAGCGTTTGAAGGTTAATTTTGACAGCCAAGGCAGGAGATCCTGTGATCCTAATTACAAAATTATTTACATGTTTAAATTTATCACACACCGGCCATTATGGGTCAATATCCTTGCTGGTATTTTCATTAGCTGTTATTCTATTTTTCGTTTTTATTTTTTCCCTGAATTGGTTTACTCATCATGATCAGTCCAAAACGGTACCGCAGGTAATGGGTAAATCATTTGAAGATGCAAAAGAATTGTTGGAAAAAGCAGGGTTTGAAGTAGAAATACAGGACTCCATTTATGTAGATACCTCCCAGCCTCTGCAGGTGTTAAAACAGGTTCCGGAAGCAGATGAACTGGTAAAAGTAAACCGCACCGTTTACCTGACTATTAACCGATCAGTACCGCCAATGGTTGAAATGCCTAATCTAGTTGGCTATAGTTACCGCAGTGCAGAAATGGCATTGAAGAATTCCAATCTTCGGGCGGGTGATACTACCTTCAAAACGGATTTTGCCAAAAATGCAGTACTGGAACAAGTTATACAATGGACGGCTATTAAACCCGTGGAACAAAGATCAGGATGGGTAGTAAAATTTCGACTATGGTTCTGGGTGATGGGGTAGGCGACAGGCAATTTGTAGTGCCTTCATCTGGTTGGAATGACTTATGCGCAGGCAAAGACTTTACTGGGAACTGCATGGATTAGGTTTTGGTTCAATTATTGCCCCGGTATTAATGATACCTGAATGCATATATTTATAAGCAAAGGCCTGAGCGATTTGATGATGAAAAAAAATTCCGATATATTCGTTCCGGTCAGTTGATGGATATTTGGTTACAGACTGAAAAACCGGTTGTTGATACCATAGTTGCTCCGGATATCCCTGCAACGGCAGAACTAGAATTATATAAAAATATATTAATTATGCAAAATATTACTGTAGAAGAATTGAAAAACCGGTTGGATGCCGGTGAAAAATTAAATATTGTTGACGTTCGTGAACCATATGAAAATGCAGAATTTAATATTGGTGGTACCTTATATCCGCTTGGACAGAGTTCAATCGATGATGGTAGATGAACTGGAGCCTTATAAAGATGAAGAACTGATCGTTTATTGCCGTAGTGGTAACCGAAGTGGTCAGGCCTGCCTGATATTGGATACCCTGGGATTTAAGAATACAAAAAACCTGGTGGGCGGGATGCTGGCTGGCAGGACAAATTCAGTGACAGATCAAGAATAAGAATTATGAAGTACAAACAGCATTATGAATTACTGGTTATACTTCACATTCTATTTTAATTCATAATTTAATATTCACCCCGACCATAAAATTTGTTCCCGCCATCGGGAAATAATAATTATCAGCGATAATACTTCCATCCAACACATAGCTGTAGGTATAACCATTGGGTTCATATTTTTTATTGAACATATTATTTACCTGCCCGATAATATTCCATTCTTTGAAAACTTATTCTTAAGGGTCAAGATCACTCCTGGCATCCTGTGTATAAAAGGCATTTAGTTTTCTTACATTCATTTTGTGTATTGTCTAAATATTGCGTCTCCAACATATTTGCCCAATAAACTTATCTCAATGTTTTTTACTGGTAAAATATTAACAGTGGCTGCTACCAACCACCGAAGGCGAAAAAGCAATATCCGTTTTTTTATGTGTCAACCGCATGTTGTCCCGATCCATTCCCAGTTAGCATCATAATCATCCAGGTATTCTGTAAATGATTTTATTTTATTCCGGCTGAAACTAAGATTGGCGACAGCATTCATCCAATTTGTAAATACATAACCTCCCTGCAGTTCAATACCGGCACGATAGCTATTCGGAACATTGATCCGTGTATAAGCACCTACATCGTTGATCATGCCGGTCAGCACCAGTTGGTCTTTATAAAACATGTAATAAACAGGTAGCGCCTGCATGAAAGTTTTGAGTTCTTTTTTCGATGCCCGCTTCAAAATCATGCAAGGTTTCTTTTTTGGGTTGGTTGCTAAGACCTGCTTCAAAATCATCCCGGTTGGGTTCTTTATTGGCCACGGCATAGCTGAGATAAGATTGCCATCCATTCTTGCTGTAAAGTAACACCAGCTTTTGGATTCAAAAAATCAAATTTGCGGTTGATTAGCAGGGAAGGATTGTTTGCAAAACCATTCATCTTATGTTGTACATGCCTGTATTGCAGATCTGCAAATAAATTCCAGTGGGTGAAAATTGGTATTGCCATTTGGCATAAACATTAATATCTGATTTCAACGCATCCACATCGTAATATCGATAACCTTTATCAATGCCGAACTGTGCCCAGATAATATCTCCATGATGTATGCCATCATATACCGTCCAGCCACCACCGATCGTAATGACGTGTTTATTTTTTTTGTATTGAGCAGAAAATATTTGCCATAGAAATAATTATCCAGCCATTTCTGCCGTACCAGGTCCGTTTTTTTAATGATCGTATCTCGCAATTGAACAGGTCCGGCAAACCATATTTTGAAAATCTTTCCTGTGCTTTGTAATTTTCATAATATCCTATCCCTCTTGTTAAGAAATGCTGCCGTATTAAAATTCCAGTTGTCGTTTACTAGTGTGATTGAAAAATAACTGGTAATGTGTTTGCCGGTAATTATCTGTTTCATTATCGTAAGGTTCACCCGGTTTTTCGGTGCCACTTGAATTATAGGTTCGGTCTGTTTTCAACAAGATATCCGGGAACGCCATTCCATGCCTGGTATGTTTTTTCTTTACCGGAAAAAATATTCAGACGAAGTGATGATTTTTCGCTTAAATATGCGCCTGACAAATAAAATGCCTGCAGATTGCTGCTTGCCCGGTCAATATAACCATCACTGGTGATCTGGCTGAGTCGTGCATCAATCGTAAAATGATTATCAATTAACCCTGTTCCGGCTTTCACGGTATTCTTCCAGGTATTGAAAGAACCATAAGCTGTTGTTGATCTCAGCGTATGACTTCAGATTTGTTTCATTGGTAGATAAACTTACCGTTGCGCCAAAGGCACCGGTACCATTGGACGAAGTGCCAACACCACGTTGTATCTGGATTGAATTAACAGAAGAAGCAAAATCAGGCAGGTTAACAAAAAAAGTCCCCTGGCTTTCCGCATCATTGTAAGGAATACCATTGAGCGTAACATTGATCCGGGTGGCATCGGTACCGCGGATACGGATGCCGGTATAACCAATACCAGTGCCTGCATCTGAATTCACAACTACAGACGGTGTTTGGTTCAGGATAAAGGGAATATCCTGCCCCAGATTGTTTTTCTGGATCTCCTTTTTCGATAAATTGGTTTTGGTAAAAGGTGCTTTTTCACCGGCCCGGATGGCTTTTACTTCCACGGGAGTTAGCAAGTAAAAACTGTCGTTGATCCTGCATCTGTTTTTGCTGTCCGCATCGCGGAACTTGTTGAGCAAATGATAGTGAAGCTGAAAATAAAATACAGCTTACAAATGCAATCCTCTTCATTTTTTTAAGTTTTAAATAGGTTAAAAATGAGAGGGAAATGCTGTAGGAGAAAGGGCAATTAACTGCCATCCTTCCCTGCGCAGGCATTACCCTGATCAGGTTTACGGGTTTAATCTCAGATCGACCAGCCTAGCACTGGCTTTTAAGACAGATAAACACCCCGGGAACACTGAAAACTTTCAAAGCTTTCAAATAATGAAAGTAAGAACTTGCTGCAAAAGTAGGCATGCAAAATTAGGAATAAAATACATCAGGACCTGTAACTTTTCTCCACTATCTTCTCGTACCACCTAAAATCAACGAGTTTATGAAAAAAATATTTTTGCCTTTTTTGTTGCTAATTGCATTTTACAGTCAACGGCATTTGCCCAAATAACAATTAATGATCCAAATGCGCAGGTACGGGAAGCAAAAAATTTTCATGCGATAGAAATATCCAGTGCGTTTGATGTATACCTGACTCAAAGCAATGAAGAATCTGTAGCAGTCAGTGCTTCAGAAGCCAAGTACAGGGATAAGATCAATAGTTGAAGTAAAGGGGGGTGTTTTGATCATTCGATTATGATAACAATGGCAAATGGAATACGGGAAATAAAAAATTCAAAGCCTATATATCCTTTAAGAAGATTGATAAATTAAATGTAAGCGGCGCCTGCGACGTGTATGTTGTAGGGAACTGGAAAGCAGACAATCTTAAAGATTGATCTTTCCGGCGCCAGTAACCTGAAAGGAAAGGTGGATGCACAAAAATTAATGGTTGATCTAAGCGGTGCATCTGATATGACATTGACAGGTACGGTAGGACAATTGAATATAGAAGCCAGCGGTGCAAGTGATTTTAAAGGATTTGATCTGGCTGTTGATTATTGCAATGCCAAAGCTAGCGGGGCCAGCGATATTAAGATCACAGTCAATAAAGAATTATCGGCTGAAGCCAGCGGGGCCAGCGATGTAAAATATAAAGGCAGTGGCTTGATGCGGGATGTTAAAGACAAGCGGGGCCAGCAGTATCTCCCGCAGATCGTAAATAAGCTTAATTTAAAAGCTTAGTTAAATAAGCTGTGACAATTGTACTATTGTCGCAGCTTTTAGTTTTTGTTTGGCTGCTTAAGCTCTATGACCTTACATTTGCACCGCGAAGTAGAGCAGCGGTAGCTCGTTGGGCTCATAACCCAAAGGTCGGGAGTTCGATCCTCCCCTTCGCAACAAGGAAATCGCCCCGATACATTTATCGGGGCGAATTTTTTAATTGAAATCCACCATTTGGTGGCGATTATTTAAATTTTCCTGAACAGTTGCGTTTCAACTGGCAAGGATTGATTACCTCCTCTTTCTCTTGCATAAGTAGCACGACTTGTCCGGATTTACATGGAGAAGTTTTAATGAAAACCGGTTTTGTAAACATATTTGGCAGGCCCAATGCAGGTAAAAGCACTTTGCTCAATGCACTTATGGGAGAGAAGCTGGCTATTGTTTCATCCAAAGTGCAAACCACCCGTCACCGCATTAAGGCCATCATGACGGAAAAGGACTACCAGGTTATTTTTTCCGATACTCCCGGTATTATTGAGCCCAAGATATAAACTTCATGAAAAAATGATGCAGGCAGTTAAAGGTGCGCTTGGAAGATGCGGATATTGCCTTGCTGATTGTTGATGTAAATGAAAACTGGGAGGAATGTAATACCATTTTTGAAGCCCTGAAGTTAAAGGTTCCGGCTATTGTAGTTATCAATAAAATTGACCTGGCCGGCCAGGAAAAAATTAAAGAAGCAATTGCTTTTTTTGAAAGTAAAACGTATTGCAGAAAAACAGTGACTATATCTGCTACCAGTGGCATTAATCTAAAAGGGTTTCTTGAAACCAATATTGGAATTATTGCCTGAAGGAGAACCTTTTTATACGGATGATGATATAAGCGATCTGCCTACCAAATTTTTTGTCAGCGAATTGATCAGGGAAAAAATTTATGAACTGGCACAGGATGAAATTCCTTATCATACTGCCGTACTGGTAAGAGAATTTAAAGAAAAAACAACCCTCGTTAAGATAGTCGCTGATATCATTGTTCACCGGGAAACCCAGAAAGCGATACTGATTGGTGAAAAAGGAAGTATGATCAAAAAGATTGGGTACACTTGCAAGGGCAGATATTGAAGCATTTTTACAACAAAAAGTCTTCCTGGAATTGTTTGTAAAGGTGAAACCAAAATGGAGAGAAAATGATTTGCAGCTGAAAGAATATGGGTACTAAACGGTTAAAAATATTAAGACCATCAAAATTTTATTCGGCTAAATGTATTGTATGATACAGGGATAAGAAGCAGTATATATTTTATTAAAATCAGTTTTTAGAATTAAAATTGTTCGCCTTTGAGGCGAATCCAAGTATGAGTTTTACAGTAGCAATAGTAGGTAGGCCGAACGTAGGAAAAAGCACTTTATTTAATCGTTTACTAGAGGAAAGGAAGGCGATTGTAGATGATGTCAGCGGGGTTACCCGCGACCGGCAATATGGCGTTAGCGACTGGAATGGCAAAAATTTTAACGTAATAGATACCGGCGGTTTTGTTGCAGGTAGCCAGGATATATTTGAAAAAGAAATAGCCAAGCAGGTATTGATAGCTGTAGAAGAGGCTGACGCTATCATTTTTATTGTAGACGCTCATACGGGAATGACAGAACTTGATGATTCCATGGCGCATGTATTACGACGCAGCAAAAAGCCGGTTTTTTTAACCGTAAACAAAGTGGATAATAATGAGCGGCTGATGGAAGCTTCTGAATTTTACAGCCTCGGTTTTGAAAACATATTTTTTATTGCAGCAGCAAGTGGAAGTGGCAGCGGCGAGTTGCTGGATGCAATTACCGAACTGATACCTCCATCACCTGAAGAAGATGAGGAAGAACAATCGGCTATACCAAAATTTGCGATCATTGGTCAGCCCAATGTAGGGAAGTCTTCTTTATTAAATGCATTGATAGGCCAGGAGCGAACCATTGTCAGCGAAATTGCCGGCACTACCCGGGATACTATTCATACACATTACAATTTATTTCAAAAAGAGTTTGTACTGATTGATACAGCGGGTATACGTCGTAAAGCGAAAGTACATGAAGACCTGGAATTTTATTCCGTAATCCGGGCCATTAAAGCTTTGGATGAAGCTGATGTATGTATGTTATTGCTTGATGCAGAAAAAGGAATTGCGGCACAGGACCTGAATATATTCAGTCTGGCTGCAAGAAAAGGAAAAGGTATTGTGGTTTTGGTAAACAAGTGGGACCTGGTGGCCAAAGAAACCAATACTGCCAAAGAATATGAAGCAGAATTGAAAAAAAGATTAGCGCCATTTAATGATGTTCCCATACTTTTTATTTCTGCCAAAGAGAAAACCAGCATATTCAAAGCAATTGAAGTAGCATTGGATGTGTATGAAAAACGTAAGCGTAAAGTGCCTACTTCTGAATTAAATAATGTGATGTTAAAGGCGATGGAAACCTATCATGCCCCGGTGGTAAGAGGACATTCTATCAAAATAAAGTTTGTTACTCAATTGCCTACTGTGGTGCCCTCATTCGCTTTTTTCTGCAATTTCCCGGATGATATTAAAATGCCGTATCAAAATTATCTTGAAAACCAGCTTCGCCAGCATTTCGATTTAAGCGGGGTGCCAGTTCGATTGTTTTTTAGAAAAAAATAGGGCGTTATGAATTAGTCAATGCTGGTGCAGATGTAAGATTAAACTCATTGGTAATAGTCCTTACCTGTTTTTTAAATTGTATTAATTCTTCCTGCTGTTGTTTTATAAATTCATTGTCTTTTAGTTTTCCAATTACTTTTTCCATTTCTTTTTGAGATTCATATACCATTTGACGAAAAGGGCTGGCATAATCTTTTGCCCTGGATTCATATATCCCTTTTACCATCCATTCTTTGGTGACTTCTGCTTGTTGCAATACTTTCAGAAATATTTTTTTTGTAAATGTTGACGGAGTAAGTTGAAGTATTTCCAGCATGGAAGCAAACGCATGCTGTCTTTTGTGCAAATAATACTGGTCGCTGTATTCTTTATAAAAAGTGTGCACGTCATCCCAGCTATTCACTTTACCTGCATGAATATTCTTTATCAATTTATTAATGGCAGGTTTTGGAATTAATTGCCCGCCGATATTGGCCCATTCACTCCTCATTGAATTACCCATTGATTTTATGAGTTTTTCGAGGGAATCTGTTTTTTCAGTTTTAATAGCCTCCAGCATTTGCGTTACTCCATAGTAAATGATCAGCTCCTTAAATAAATGATAAGCTTCAGTTACTTTTATCAATTGCACTTTGCGTGATGAATTTTCTATTCCGCTGGCCAGAATTTCCTTATCTGACAGGTTTGCTTTTTGCTCCAGCAAGGATGAACCCAATTTCAAAATTTGTTCTTCATTTAATTTTTTGCCATTCATTTTTTGATGGCTTTCACCCACAGATTTTTTCAACAATTCCAGTGCATTAAATATCTCATTTATACTGTCGGGGGCAAGAAAATCATATTCCAGGAATTGATTTTTAAATTGTCTTTTGTCCCGGCTTTCATATTTACCGGAATTGCGGGCCAATGCATACATATTGTACAAGAACCAATAACCTGGCATTATTACCAGTCTGTCGTTGCTTACATCATTGCTTACCAGTGAAAATGGAATAGGAATATTTAATTCAGCCGGAAAATCGCCTTTGGCTATTAAGGTAAAAGAAGCAAATTTAGAATTGTGTTTCAGACTTACACAGAGGCCTGGCCAGAAGCCCCGGCCAGCAATGATTTCGCCATCTGCACCCCGGGAATTATGATTAGATCCGATGGTGGCACCGGCGGCCATATTTCTTTGGCCTTTCAAAACAGAGGCGCATAAAAAAGAATTATTATGATGTTGTTCATGTGCCGGGAAAATCAATGAATTCAACACTTCGCAACAGGAAATAGTTGAATTATCGCCGAGAAAGAATTGATAAGACGGGCTCCATATTTCAATTGAGAATGGGAAGCCAGTATAAAACGAACTGCTTTGACCCCATAAAATGCTTTACAGCCAAAACCAATAATTCCATTTACCATTTCACATCCTTCTCCTATTTGTGTGGGTGCTTCGGCAGAAGAATTGATGGTAAGATTTTTTAGTTTATTGGCTCCTTTTATATAGGCATCACTGCCAATCATCATTCTTTGATAATCCGGGAGTTTTTAATAACTGTTCTGTCACCGATCATGCCATAATAACCTCGGCGGTTATCAAATTTGGTATCGGTAAATTCCTTAAACTTTTGCATTAATACTTCATCATCCCGGTACCGTGTCCATAACTAGGCATCACCTGGCTGCATACCATCAAATGGAATTACGCTGCGACCCGCATTTTCATTGCATAGTTCCAGCCAGATTCGTATGGATTCCTGTTCACCCTTTTTCAAAATGCCATTGCCAAATTTGCAATGATTGGATACTTCTATTTCATTTACATTGACAAGAATTACTTCATTGCCGATAATATAATGACTTAAATAATTTACATTATTGATAACAACATTATCTCCAAGGTCGCAACTGATAATAGTACTGTTGTATAAACCAACAGGCAAACGGATGTTATGAAATTCCAGATAAAAGGTTCCAGCTTTCCAATACGCACCAGTCCAAAAAACTTGCAATTCTGTACCAGGGCAGGATCAAATGCATCAGAAACCAAAACTTTTTTCCAGTTGTCTGAAGTATTGCCATTGGCAATAAGCTCTTTTATTTCATTGCAGTTAAGTGCCGGTAGCGATCTCCATTCGGATTTTGTTTATTACGCAGGTAATATTCATCCTTTCCCTTCGGGATATGTTGAGCATCGATAAAATTATATCCTAAAGCGTTGATGAGCGTTTTTTTGATTTGGTTCATCGTGATGGTTATTGGTTTTGATATTTCATTGGGTAACCTGTTACCGGCTACCCAAATGGCTTGTTTTAAAACTTATTCCACCGTCACACTCTTGCCAGGTTTCTTGGTTTATCTACATCACAACCTTTGGCAACACCAATATAATAAGCCAGTAATTGAAGCGGTACTACACTCAGCATTGGTGCTAAAATTTCATCTGCTTCAGGAACAATCATTACATCATCAGAAAGTTCGGTTGAATGCTCATCACCTTCAGTAATAACAGAAATCACTTTTCCTTTACGGGCTTTTATTTCCTGCATATTGCTTACCACTTTTTCATGATAAGAATCTTTGGTGGCAACAAAAACAACAGGAAGTGTTTCATCAACCAGTGCAATAGGGCCGTGTTTCATTTCTGCAGCAGGATAACCTTCTGCATGTATGTAAGAAATTTCTTTTAGTTTCAATGCACCTTCCAGTGCCACCGGGAAATTATATCCACGGCCGAGATAAAGAAAATCCCGTGCATCTTTATATTTTTCAGCCAGCGCTTTTATGTGTTCACTGTTTTTAAGAACCTGGGCACACTTTTTCCGGTATTTCATTCAGTTCATTCAAAAGTGTAAATAATCGTTCCTGCGAGATGGTAGCCTTTCAGGTGAGCGATTTTTAATGCGATCATCGTGAGCACTGCCAACTGAGCGGTAAATGCTTTTGTACTTGCTACACCAATTTCTGGTCCGGCATGTGTATAGGCACCGCCATGCGACAGTCGGGCAATGGATGATCCAACTACATTCACAACACCCAATATAATGGCCCCTTTTGCTTTGGCTGTTTCAATTGCCACAAGGTATCGGCTGTTTCACCACTTTGAGAAATGGCAATGATCACATCACCTTCATTAATAACAGGATTGCGATAGCGAAATTCAGATGCATATTCCACTTCCACATTAATACGGCATAGTTCTTCAAAAATATATTCAGCCACCAGTCCGGCATGCCAGCTGGTACCACAGGCAATCATAACAATTCGTTTTGGCCTTTATAATCTGCTCGGCATATTGCTGTATACCGCTCATGGTGATCGTTCCGGCTTCAGCATCCAACCGGCCGCGAAGACAATCATAAATAGTTTGTGGCTGTTCAAAAATTTCTTTCAGCATGAAATGATCATAACCACCTTTTTCAATTGCTGCCAGTTCCAGGTCGAGCTTTTGTACATAAGGTGTGATCTTTTCATTTCCCAGATTTTTTAAGATCAGTTCATCTGGTTTTATAATGGCCAGTTCATAGTCATTTACATACACCACTTCTTTGTGTACTCCAGCATAGGTGATGCATCTGAACCCAGGAAATGTTCGCCTTTACCAATACCAATTACCAATGGACTTCCTTTTCGGGCTGCAATAATTGTTTCCGGATCTTCTTCATCCATTAATAAAATAACATAAGCGCCAACAACTCTTTTTAATGCTATTCGGACTGCTTCTTCCAAAGAACAATCATTGTTGGTTTTAATCTCTTCAATAAAATTCAATAACACTTCAGTATCTGTATCACTTTTGAAAGTATAACCTTTTGTAATCAGTTCATTTTTCAGCTGGGCATAGTTTTCAATAATGCCATTATGGATCATGGCCAGTTTGCCACTGGCTGGATTGGTGAGGATGTGCATTGCGGTCGCTGGGTTCGCCATGTGTGGCCCAGCGGGTATGACCGATTCCTGCATTGGCATGGAGATTTTTGCCAACAATGGCATCTTCCAGTTCTGCCACTTTCCCTTTTTTCTTATAAACTTTAAGCTCATGGCCATTATTGCAAAGCGACACCTGTACTATCATAACCCCGGTATTCCAGTCGTTTTAATCCTTTAATGATAATGGGTAAGCTTCCCTGGGTCCGGTATATCCAACAATTCCACACATATTGATTAAGAAATTTTTGGTGGTAAAGATAGATATATATTTAAGTTGTGCAAACGGTTGTGAATCCCAAAGCAACACAGTAACCATTGCCTGATAATAAGTAATGAGATTCTAAAAAGGATCTGGCAGATTATTTTGTCTTTTAGATGTGCCGCGATAATTTAACTGACTTACAATTTGTCTTAAACTAATCTTTTTATTCAAAAGCTTTTCAATTTACAAAAGGGTACCCCTAAGCATCAAGAATGCAACAGAAAAATAAATAAGCAGTCCGGTTACATCAACCAGTGTAGCAACAAATGGAGTAGACGACGCAGCAGGATCTGCGCCTAATTTTTTTAAGATGAGTGGAAGCATAGATCCCATCAACGATCCCCAAAGTACAATACCCATCAATGAAAAGCCTACAGTAAATGCAATGCGAAGATGATACACTCCAAAGGTAGAAGGAGATAATAGGTCCCATAAAGAAATTACGGATAATTCCCAACAAGCAAAGAGTAAGACCTAATAAAAATCCTGAAAAAATTTCCCGTCGCATGATCCGCCACCAGTCGGCAATGGTTACTTCACCCAGCGCCATGGCCTGTATGATTAAGGTGGAAGCCTGTGAACCACTGTTACCACCACTTGAAATGATCAAAGGAATAAAGGTAGCCAGTATTACCACTTTAGCTATTTCCGTCCTGGAAATGCTGCATAGCCGAGATGGTGATCAGTTCACCAAAAAAAAGAATAATCAGCCAGACGACTCTTTTTTTATAAAGTCGGAAAAGCGGCATTTCAAGATAGGGCTCTTCCAGGGCCGAAGTACCACCCATCTTTTGCATGTCCTCACTGAATTCTTCACTCGCTACCCACAGCATATCATCAATGGTAACAATACCTAATAATTTATTGCTGTTGCTTACAACAGGAAGGCCACCCGGTTATTCATTTTAAAAACTTCACTGGCTGTTTCCTGGTCATCATAGGCATTTAAGCGATATTACCCGGTCATCCATCAGTTCCGATACTTTTTTGTCAGGTGGATTTAAAATAAAATCACGGATACGGATATCATCCAGCAATTCACCTTTTTCATTGATCACATAAATTACATTGATGGTCTCACTGTCTTTTCCATACTTACGGATGGTGGCAAAAACTTCTTCAATGGTATTGTTAGGATATACATAAACATAATCCGGTGTCATCAACCGGCCAATACTGTTTTCAGGATAACCTAGTAAGGAAAGCGTAATCTTTCTTTCTTCCGGGTCAAGCAATTTGATCAGTTCCCGGACAACATTGCTGGGTAATTCTTCCAGGAAATCGGTTCGGTCATCGGCAGGTAATTCATTTAATAAGGAAGCGATGGTATTGGGCGGAAGAGTTTGGATAATACTTTTTTGTGTGGGGAATTCCAAGAATTTTAAAAACACTGGCAGCCCGGTGCACCGACATATTGGCGATGATCTGGCTTTCATAATCCGGAAATTCATATACCAGGTCTACCACATCGCTGATATTCTGGTGATTCAGAAAATCACGGATCTGCAATTTATCTTCTGTTTGAATAATGGCTTCAAACTGCTCTTGCAAAGAAGGTTGTTCCAGTTCTATTGACATGCGGCAAATGTACGATACATGGTTTAGGGTATAAAGGAGCTGCATGATAATAACAATTTGAATGTTTATAAAAATGCGATTTTCGCAATTCTAAAAATCAAATTTATTTTTTAAATAATGATTCTGCCGTTTCTTTATGTTGCGTTCCCGGTGAGATAATGGGCCGGGGTGTATTTACTTCTGCAGATATTGAAGCAGGTACGGTGGTTGAAATTTCACCGGTTATTGTAATGACTCGTGAGGACAGAAAGCTGCTAGATAAAACCCTGTTGCATGATTATATTTTTGAATGGGGTGGGGCTAATAAGCAATGTTGTATGGCATTGGGCTATGTGCCGATATATAATCATTCCTATCAAATCCAATTGTGAATATGAAATGGATTTTGACAATGAGCTGATCAGTATTAAAACGGTAAGATTTATTAAGGAAGGAGAAGAATTATTTATCAATTACAATGGCGACTGGAATGATGGCAAAACGGTTTGGTTTGAAACGAAATAAAAAAAGTTGATGAAAAATTATTCCTGACAACCCAACAGCGGTAATCATAAGATTATTTTCTATCAAACTTATTAATTATCATTTTATTTCAACTTATTCTTAATTTCCTGCAGTTTAAGTAATGCTTCCACAGGTGTGAGCCGGTTGATATCAATATCTTCCAACAATTTCCTGATCTCATCAAAGGTTTCGCTATGCGCATCAAATATAGAAAGCTGCATCTGGGGCAGGAAAGATTTTTTACCTTTTCCCCCATGCTTTTAGTGCCTGGCGCATTTCTTCCGCCATCGGTTATCTGATCTCCTTCGTCAACATGCTTAGTTTCCAACTGGGTCAAAATTTCATTGGCTCTGTCAATCAGTGAGGAGGCATACCTGCCATTTTTGCCACATGAATACCAAAACTATGCGTGCTGCCACCGGGTGCCAGTTTGCGCAAGAAAAATAATCTTGTTACCAACTTCTTTATTGGTAATATGATAAGTTCTTTACCCGTGGAAATTTTTCTTCCAGTTCATTCAGTTCATGATAATGTGTAGCAAATAATGTTTTGGGTTGATGGGGTGAATTGTGCAAATATTCCGCAATACTCCAGGCAATGGAAATACCATCATAGGTAGAAGTGCCCCGGCCGATTTCATCCAGTAAAATCAGGCTGCGGGATGTGATGTTATTGATGATGGATGCTGTTTCATTCATCTCCACCATAAAGGTAGATTCACCACCGCTTAAATTATCAGAAGCGCCAACTCGTGTAAATATTTTATCAGTCAGTGAGATTCTTGCTTCCGTTGCAGGAACAAAACTACCCATATGCGCCATCAGGGTAATTAACGCCGTTTGCCGCAGCAAGGCACTTTTACCACTCATATTAGGTCCGGTAAGAATAATGATCTGCTGATCCGTTTTATTCAATTCAAGATCGTTGCGGATATAGGTTTCGCCGATAGGTAGATTTCTTTCGATTACCGGGTGACGTCCTTCTTTTACCAGCCATTCATCGCCTGTATGCAAGAGTGGGTTTTTATAATGGTATTGTATAGCATTGTGCGCAAAACAACAAAGGCAATCCAGTATGCCACAATATTGCCATTGATCTGCACAGGCGCGAGGTAATCCAACAACTCATTCAGCAACGATTCATATAATTGTAGTTCCAGTTGCAATATCTTTTCTTCGCACCGGTTATTTTTTCTTCATATTCTTTTAATTCCGGTGTGATATATCGTTCCGCATTGGCCAGTGTTTGTTTGCGCATCCATTCGGCGGCACTTTATTTTTATGCAGAGTTGGTTACTTCCAGGTAATAACCAAACACATTGTTGAATCCGATCTTCAGAGAAGTGATACCGGTTGTTTCTGCTTCTTTTTGCTGCAGCTGTACCAGATATTCTTTTCCGCTCATGTGATATCTTTCGCAGTTCATCCAGTTCGGCACTTATACCGCTGTTGATCATGCCACCTTTGGCTGCCACAGCAGGTGGATTTTCTGCAATTTCTTTAAATATTTTTTCAGCAATATAAGGACAGGGATTCAGGGCATCGCCCAATCGTTTTAAGTATTCATTGGAAGAGGCATAGACACAAGTTGTTTAATATTATCTACCTGTTGCAAGTCCTCTGGCCAGCTGCAATACTTCCCGGGATTGATCTTTCTTACAGCGGAATCTTGGAAACCAATCGTTCAATATCGCCACATTGTTTGATGGATTGTGAAATTTTATTTCGCAGGTCTGTTTCTTTAATCAAAAATTCAACCAGTTCCAGCCGTTCATTGATCTTGATGAATATCTTTTAAAGGAAAAATGATCCAGCGTTTCAGCAACCGGGCACCCATGGGAGAAACGGTATTGTCCAGTACACTTAACAAGGTATGATTGCCTTCTGAATTTCCATAAACCAGTTCCAGGTTGCGGATGGTAAAACGGTCCATCCATAAAAAATCATCCCGGTCAATTCGCTGCAGGGAAGTGATATGCTGCAGGTTGGGATGTTCGGTATCTTTCAAGTAATGAATGATAGCGCCGGCGCAACCAAGCCATTCGTTAAATCTTCTACGCCAAATCCTTTTAATGAATGTGTTTGAAAATGTTTTAGCAAAACATCTTCTGCATAATTGAGATCGAAGATCCATTCATCCAAGGTATAGGTGTACATTTTGCCACCGAAATATTCTTTGAAATTTTTTTGCTTGTGTCGCTGAAAAATTACTTCGGCTGGTTTGAAGCTCTGTAATAATTTATCGGCATATTCCCGGTCGCCTTCAGCAATAAAAAATTCACCGGTAGAAATATCCAGGAAAGCAAGACCGTATTTGTCATTATCTGCAAAATGAATCCTGCCAGAAAATTATTGCGTATGATGTTCCAGTAATTTATCATTGACTGTGGTGCCGGGAGTTACCATTTCTGTAACGCCTCTTTTCACAATACCTTTGGCCTGTTTGGGATCTTCCAGCTGATCGCAGATGGCTACCCGGTAACCGGCTTTTACCAATTTATGTAAATAGGTATCCAGAGCATGATGCGGAAAACCTGCCAGTTCGAGAGAAGACAGCTGCGCCATTATTTCTTTTGGTAAGCGTAATGCCCAGAACCTGTGAAGCAATAATAGCATCCTGGCCAAAGGTTTCGTAAAAATCGCCCACACGGAAAAGCAAGATAGCATCAGGATATTTCTGTTTGATGGCCCGGTGCTGCTGCATCATTGGAGTTTCTTCTACTTTGGTTTTAGCCATTCAGTCAACATTTTTTGAGAGTGGCAAAAATAAGGAAGTGTTTATGTAACTATCTGCCCTTATCATTCTGTGAATAAATAGAAAGTTAATAGTCTTATTTCAAATGACTTGATGACCGAAAACCAAAAGACAGGTTGATAACTTTACCGGAAAGGCTATGAAAAATCGGGAAAGCAGGCATTTAGGATCCCGACCGTTTTTAAGTAATATGGATTTATCAAAAAGTATTTTTTAGTTTAGGAAATCATTTATAATAAAACAACTGATTATGAAAAGAATTTTCCGGGGATTCATCATTTTTTTAATTTCCATTATCATCTTGTTTTCTGCATTTGCTTTTATTTCGGGTAAATTATATTTATTCAAAGCCGTTTATTACAATTTTGCAGGTATAGATGATTATAAAATTTTTACCAATAATATAGTACGGGCAGGGGAGCCCCAGCCCTGGCCTGTTTCAACAGGTTATAATAAAATTAGTTGTCCTGATACATTAAATAAGATGCTGACGGAGTTAAATACAGTGGCTATGCTGGTTATAAAAGAAGATTCACTTTATTATGAGAAATACCAGGATGGTTATAGTGATTCATCCTTATCTAATTCTTTTTCGGTGGCTAAAAGCATTACCAGTTTACTGGTGGGAGCGGCTATTAAAGAAGGAAAAATAAAATCGGTGGAAGAACCTGTTGGAAATTATTTACCGGAATTTAAAGAGGGATTGGCGGCAAAACTCAGGATAGTAGACCTGCTCACTATGAGCAGCGGAAGTAATTGGGATGAATCCTATTCAAACCCCTTATCTGTTACTACGGAATCCTATTATGGAAGTGATCTGTATAAGACGGCAACCCGTGTCAAAATAATAAATGAGCCGGGAACAATTTTTTCATATAAATCCGGTGACACTGAATTATTAGGGCTGCTGATCGAAAAAACTACAGGAAAATCGTTGAGTGATTATGCATCTGAAAAGATCTGGCAGCCAATAGGAGCAAGATATTCAGCAAAATGGAGCACGGACCGTGAAAATGGAAATGAGAAAGCCTATTGTTGCTTTAATACAAATGCCCGGGATTTTGCCAGGCTAGGACAATTGATGTTGAACGGAGGAAAATGGAAAGGTGAAGCCATTATTGATTCTACTTATTATGTGCAATCCACTACATGCAAATCGTATCCGGGATGAAGAAGGTGAGCCTTGTGATTATTATGGATATCAATGGTGGATCCGCCCGGCTTATCCTGGTGTTTTTTATGCAAGGGGTATTTTAGGACAATACATTATTGTAATTCCATCAAAGAAAATGGTGATGGTAAGGCTGGGCCATAAAAGATCGGATAAACGAATAAATGGGGCACCGGCCGAAGTAGATGCATTAATAAATTGGGGCATGAGTTTATAAACCAGTTGAAAACAAGACACCCGGTGAAATTGTTAAAATATTTTTGAGTAAGGTTGGTGTTTACCTCACCTGACTTTCAGCAGCACACATTACTTTTGCGCCATGCGAAAATTGAGCATGGAAGAATTGAGCCGCAAATCCGTAGAAGAGTTTAAGGAATCTCCTAAAACTCCTGTTATCGCTGTTCTTGAAAATGTACGCAGTGCTTACAATGTAGGCAGTGTATTTCGTACAGCAGATGCGTTTTTAATTGATGCCATTTACATTACTGGCTATACTGCTAAACCCCCTCATAAGGAAATTAAAAAAACAGCGCTTGGAGCAGAAGAAACAGTTGCATGGAAACATTTTTCCTCAGCGCAAGATGCAATAAAGTCCTTAAAGCAGGACGGATATAAAGTATTTGCAGTAGAACAGGTAGAAAAAAGTATTTCCCTGGAAAAATTTGATCCAACAGATAAAGTCGCCGTAATATTTGGAAATGAAGTAACCGGGGTTGAACAATCAACTATTGCCCTTTGTGACGGTTGTATTGAAATTCCTCAATTAGGTATGAAACATTCCCTGAATATTGCAACGGCAGCCGGAGTGGTTTTGTGGGAATTAGTGAGAAAAAGGATTGCAACAAAAATCTGATAACATTCATTGACAATTTTCCTGCAATTATGGATTGTCAACATCGCCTACATTTGCAAAATGTCTAAAGTAAAAAGCTATCTCAGCTTAATAAAATTTTCTCATACCATTTTTGCAATGCCCTTTGCAATGATTGGATTTTTCCTGGCGCTATTTGATATATGACGCCGGTAGTCCCCGGATGGTACATGCAAGACTCTTTTCAACATTGGATAAGCATTTGACATGGAATTTAATCAGCAATTTAAAATTTTTTCTAGTTATTCTTTGCATGGTCTTTGCCCGCAGTGCGGCCATGGCTTTCAATCGCTATCTCGACCGAAGTTTTGATGCAAGAAATCCCACGAACAGCCATCAGGGAAATTCCGGCTGGAATATTACAAGCAAATAGTGTTTTGCTATTCACCATTATCAATTGCCTTTTATTTATTGCCTGCACCTTCTTTATTAATAGACTTTGTTTTTTTCTTTCGCCTGTTGCCTTGTTGGTTGTGCTGGGCTATAGTTATACAAAAAGATTTACTCCGCTTTGTCATTTGGTTTTGGGTTTGGGATTGTCGCTGGCTCCTATCGGCGCTTATCTTGCAGTTACTGGCCAGTTCTCATTACTGCCCATTTTCTTTTCACTGGCGGTTATATTTTGGGTAAGTGGTTTTGATATTATTTATGCATTGCAGGATGAAGAATTTGATAAATCACAAAAATTATATTCTATTCCTTCCTGGTTGGGTAAATCAAAAGCATTAAGGGTATCCGAATTATTGCATGTGTTCAGTGCTGTTTGTGTAGTTGTTGCAGGATGGTATGGAGCATTTGGCTGGTTGTATTGGATAGGTGTTGTCGTATTTACAGGTATGTTGATTTATCAGCATTCAGTATTGTAAAACCAACCGATCTTCGAAAAGTAAACCTGGCTTTTATGACAGCCAATGGTATAGCATCTGTTGTGTTCGCCATCTTTGTTATTGCCGATCTTTTTATCACGTAAACACGAAATAAATACCAATTTTTTTATCACAATAAGTTTTTTCTTCTTTATGGCCAGAATCCTTTCAATAGACTATGGAATTAAACGAACCGGACTGGCCGTGTACAGATCCCTTGCAGATCATTGCTACAGGATTAACGACAGTGGCTACCCGGGACCTCGATTCCTTTTTTAAAAAATTATTTTGCTACAGAACCCGTAGAGCTGATCATTATAGGTGAACCAAAAAACCTGGATGATTCTGATACTCATGCCATCACCGCTGGTTACAAAATTTATAAAAGAACTTCAAAAAACATTTCCGGCTATTCCGGTTAAAAAGGTTGATGAGCGATATACTTCAAAAATGGCTAAGCAAGCCATGATTGATATGGGGATGAAAAAAATGCAACGACGCAATAAAGCATTGGTTGATGAAATTGCCGCTACTATCATGTTGCAGGAATACATGGGGGCCATCGGATGATTGGTTTGTAACCTGATATAAGATAAATTTGCAGCGTTAAACAAGGAACTTTCGAACCAGAAAAATCTTAAAACTTCAATGGTCTTTCCAATAGTAGCATACGGCCACCCGGTATTACGAAAAGTGGCGAATGATATCCCCGCGGATTATCCCGGTTTACCCAATCTTATTGACAATATGTGGGAAACCATGTATGCCAGTGCGGGTGTGGGTCTGGCAGCACCCCAGGTTAATAAGAATATACGCTTGTTTGTGGTAGATACAGAACAGATGTTTACCGGCATGAAAGAGGCAGAAAAGGAAGAGTATCCCGATGCTCCGGGTATAAAAGCGGTTTTTATCAATGCAGAAATATTAGAGTTATATGGTGAAGAATGGCCATATAATGAAGGTTGCCTAAGCATTCCCAAAATAAGGGAAGATATTATGCGCAACGAAACTGTAAGGCTCAGTTACCGGGATGAAAACTTTGAACTTCAGGAAAAAACCTTTAATGGTCTTACGGCCAGGGTTATTCTTCATGAATACGACCATATTGAAGGCAAATTGTTTATAGATTATATTTCCCCGTTAAAAAGAAAATTAATGCGGGGAAAATTAAATGATATTTCAAGAGGCATAGTAAAGGTGGATTATAAAATGCTTTTTCCGGGATAATTGTACTGAATGAAAAATTTAATCCTTTTTATACCCTTCCTTATCTTATATAATGCTGCGCTTTGCCAGCAAAAGGATTCCCTCGATAATGAAAGACTGGCCAGAATGATCGATCTTTCTGAAGTGGTAGTAAGAACCGATATCAATGTCCCTAAATTTATTGATCGGGTAAAGAACGACACTACTTTTTATAAAGCCTTTAGGAATCTTCGCGTACTGGGATTTACTTCTCTGAATGACATTCGGATCATAGACAAGAAGGGAAAACATAAAAGCAGCAATGCAAAGCAAAACCCGGCAAACGAGGGCCGCGGGCTGCCGTACGATGGAAACCATTTCGGAAACAACACAGGGCGATTTTTATAATGAAGACAAAAGTTATAATTACTATACAGCTGAATTATATGCTGGTTTGTTTTTTACCAGGGGTAAAATTTGTGGCGAAAATAATATTGTGGCCGGTACCTCTTTTACTGCCAAAGGCAAAAGCGGGGTGGCAAAACATAAAGAACAATTAAAAATGTTGTTTTTTAATCCTGGCAAGAAAATTCCGGGTATTCCTTTTATCGGTGATAAAATCAACATTTTTGATCCTGATATAGCCAGCTATTATGATTTCCTCATCGACCAGGTTGAATATGAAGGCAGGTCCTGTTATCTTTTTTCAGTAAAAGCCAGGAATGATCTTTCTGGAAGTGAAAAAAATAAAATTGTGATTGATGATATGATTACCTGGTTTGATGCAAAGACTATGGAAGTACTGGCCCGTAATTATAGCCTGAGTTATAATACTGGTGTTTATGATTTTGATGTTAACATGGAAGTGCAGATGACAAAATTTGAAGGATTACTGGTTCCAAAAACATTACGGTATAAAGGCAACTGGGACGTGGTATTTAAAAAAAGAGAAAGAGGAATTTTTACGGCTACACTATTTGATTTTAAAAAAAATTGAAGTGGATTAAGTATTAATCCGACTTAACTATTTTAATCTTTAATTCTGCTTGATTCCAATTGCATTAACATACTTTCTCCATTTCTCAATAACCTTTACCATATCATCGGGAAGGGTGGTATCAAAAAATAATTCTTTGCCGGTAACCGGGTGTATAAATCCAAGGGTCTTTGCATGTAAAGCCTGCCGGGGGCATATGGCAAAACAATTATCAACAAACTGTTTGTATTTGGTATAAACAGTTCCTTTTACAATTCTGTCGCCACCGTAAAAATCATCATTGAATAAAGGATGTCCCAGGTGTTTCATATGTACCCTTATCTGGTGGGTGCGGCCGGTTTCCAGTACGCATTGCACCAAAGTTACATAGCCAAATCGCTCCATTACCTTATAATGAGTGATAGCTTCTTTACCATGATCGCCTTCAGGGAAGGCGGCAAATAATTTGCGTAAACGCTGGTGTCTTCCAATATGAGCCATTATGGTTCCTTCATCCTCCTTTACATCACCCCAAACAAGCGCCACATATTGGCGTCTGACAGTATGATCAAAAAATTGTTTTGCCAACGTACGCATAGCATGATCATTTTTTGCCAATACCAACAAACCGCTGGTGTTTTTATCGATACGGTGTACTAATCCAAACCGCGGTAATAATTCTTCGGATAACGGACGGATTTTGTTGCTGAAGATACCAGGCCACTCCATTTAGTAATGTACCGGTATAATTACCACTTCCGGGATGCACCACCATTCCCACTGGTTTGTTGATCACTATGATTTGATCATCTTCGAAAACAATATTTAGCGGAATATTTTCAGGTAAAACTTCAGTTTGCTCCGGGACTGGTATCAGAATAAATAATGATCTCATCCAATGGTCTTACTTTATAATTCGGTCTTATTTCTTTTCCATTTACCAGTACCATACCTGTATTGATGGCCTGCTGCAATTTATTGCGGGTAGCACCATTGATCCGGTTGATCAGGAATTTATCTATCCGCAGGGGTTCCTGGCCTTTATCCACTGTCAGGTTGAACCGTTCGTACAACTCATCATTGTTGTCACTTATATCCTGGTTATCAAAACTTGTTTGTTCTTTCATGATCTTTCAATTAAACCCTCTGTTCTTTTGCTTAAAATATTAAACGTAGTCTGCCGGGAATTATTCTATAAAAATTGCAAAGGTAACAGATGTCGCCTCACATTGGTAAATTTGCAAGTTATAATCAATGATGAGTAAACAACCAATTATATTCAGGGATCTTGGCATATGGATTACAAATCTGCCTGGGATTACCAGGAAGTGTTGTTGCAGGAAAATGTGAGAAGAAAATCGGAAGCAAGGAAACAAATAGAGAATAGTGGAGCGGATGTTGCCGTATCAGAAAACTTGCCCGGAACTGAGCATTATCTTCTTTTTGTAGAACATCCTCCTGTGTTATACCCTGGGAAAAAGCGGAAATATAGAAAATGTATTGATTAGTGAAGAAAGTCTGAAAGCAAGGGGTATTGATTTTTTTCATACCAATCGTGGGGGTGATATTACTTTTCATGGTCCGCAACAGATTGTGGGTTATCCTATTCTGGATCTTGAAAAATTTTATACGGACATTGGAAAATATTTGCGAAATATGGAAGAGGTGATTATACTTACCCTGGCAGAATATGGAATTGAGGGAGGCCGTTCAGCAGGAGAAACCGGGGTATGGATCGATGCGGATATCAGGGGAAAGGAAAGAAAGATCTGCGCTATAGGTGTCCGAAGCAGCCGATGGATCACCATGCATGGTTTTGCTTTGAATGTGAATACAGACCTTGATTATTTTAATTTTATTATTCCCTGTGGTATCCAGGATAAACAGGTGACTTCTTTACAAAAAGAGTTGGGTGTAGCAGTGGATTTAGAGGATGTAAAAGAAAAGCTGAAACAAAATTTTGACAAGGTATTTGATGCAGAACTTATGGAATACCCGAAGATACATAATGCAATAAACTGATCAGGCCTGTGATACTTAAGGATAACAGGAGTTTAAACAGCTTTTCATTTCTTTCATTTTCTCAGAACTCCTTCGGAATATAAAATTTATTCTTCTCTATCAGTTCTTCATTTTCATACAATTCAAATTTGAACCATCCTGCGTGATAGAAATTTGTTTTATCTATCTTGAAATTTCTTTCCTTCACATCCTTTAATTCAAATAATAATTCATCTTCTGAAGTAAAAAATTTGATGTTGTATTTTTTACCGGGGTCATCGGGAAGTATGATCCGGACATAACCATCTTTAAAAGTATAGACGCGTTTTGAAGGAGTATATATATCCGCTTTGGGATTGTTTTTAGTAGTCACGGGTCCTATTAATACACTATCAGTTATAATGACCGGAACTGTCATTCCGGGTAATTTAGATTGAACCGCTATTTCTTTCCTGACCACAGTATCCAATGCGGGTCTTTTCGCATCACTGAAAAGATATACTCCTTTATCCAGCATGATATAAAGACGGTAAAACATGTGATCGTTGCTTGCTTTTGTGTCAACATATCCATTTTCCGGAATCGTAGGATCAGCTACGGTCAAAATACTTTTGAAATTTTTTAGGCTGTCAAAAGATCGCTGTATACTGATCTGCTTTACGGTTTCAAATGAATTGATCCATCCGATTACAATACGGTTGTTTCCTATGTTTTTTACAGAAAATTTTGGAAGAGTATCCTGTGCAATTAATTTTTTTGCAGTTGCTAATAAAGCTATGAATAGGAATAAGGTAAATCTTTTCATAATTAATTACAAACCAAGAAAGGTATGGATTCTGTTATCAATATGCAACAAATATAATACAGGGCAGCAAAAAACATTAAAAGATTAACGTTCCCTTTTTTAAAGAATTATTTCCCTGTAATCCGCCACTGTGTATAAGTAACAATTTGCTTTCGTGCGGAAAAAAATCCTCTGCTATCAGCTCATTGATTGCATAAAATAATTTGGCTGTATAAACAAAATCTGATTGAATTTTTGTTTGTCAGATAAAGTTCATTCATAAAGTCTATTAATACAGGCTGATGTTTTGCATAACCGCCAAAATGATAATTGTGAATCAACTGCCAGTTTAAGTTTGCAATTTTATTGTCATTTTTTACCAGTAGTGCTTCAATCTTTTCCTCCAGGGTCAGGTTATTTTTCAATACACTTATGCCTATAACCCTTTGAGTAGCAGAAACACCATTAATAAGACCTGCCATCATAGTGCCGGTACCTATAGCACAGCAATAATGGGAATAAGATTGTGAACAATAATGCAAAATGGTGGATGCTCCCATGGCCCCCTTTTCCCCATACCCCCCTTCGTTTATGAGATAATATTCTTTTGCATCAGGTAATTTGGGAATTTCTTTATTCTGATAGGCTGATCTTGATATGAAAATAAGTTGCATTCCCATTTCCCTGGCCTTAATCAAAGTATACGATCTTTCTTTTGGTTCCTCACCACGAATGATTCCAACCGATTTTAAGCCGTTCATCCTGCAGGCTGCAGCCGTAGCAATTATATGATTGGACCAGGCCCCGCCAAATGTGATTATTCCTTTTTTCTTCTGAATTATTGCATCTTCCAGGTAATATCTTAGTTTAAACCATTTATTACCGGAAATAACCGGGCTTAATTTATCAAGTCGTAAAATTGATACTTCAATTTTGTTTTTGGATAAAAATGGAATGATGTTAACAGTGATATCAGAAAAAGCTAAAGCGGGATCCATAAAATACAGGTAATTGGTAGTGAATTTAGATTATTTTCGTCCCCAAAATTTAAAGACTCTATGCAACCTACATTGGTAATTTTGGCAGCCGGTATGGCCTCACGTTATGGAAGTATGAAACAAATCCAGGGATTTGGTCCGGGTGGAGAAACGATCATGGATTATTCTATTTATGATGCTATCCGCTCAGGATTTGGTAAAGTAGTATTTATCATCCGCCGGGAATTCGCTGATGATTTCAAAGAAATATTTGAACCAAAGCTGAAAGGACAAGATAGAAGTTGATTATGTTTTCCAGGATATGGAAGCTTTTACAGAAGGATTTGCAATCCCGGCAGAAAGAAAAAAACCATGGGGCACGGCACATGCTGTATTTGTGCGATGGATGTGGTAAAAGAGCCTTTTGCAGTTATCAATGCAGATGATTTTTATGGGCATAATGCTTTTGAGAATGCAGCTGATTTTTTGATCAATGATTGCAATGAAAAAAATTATGCAATCATTGGTTATGATCTGCTGAAAACCTTATCTGATTATGGTACGGTCAACAGGGGCGTTTGCACGCTGGATGAGATGGGCAACCTGGCCGGTATCTACAGAACGTATCAATATTGCCAAAAAGGATGGCACTGATTATTTGTGATGATGGGCTGGAGCCAAAAGAACTTTCAATAGATACCAGGGTGTCCATGAATTTCTGGTGTTTTGATCCTTCCTTTTTTTCTTATACCCAAAAACTTTTCCGTGAATTTTTGCAGCAATCACGGTCAGGAATTGAAATCTGAGTTTTTTATTCCGATTGTGGCCGACCAGTTTATTAAAGAAGGTGGTAGAGTAGAGATCATTCCTACCACTTCATCATGGTTTGGGGTTACTTATAAAGAAGATGCTCCGTTTGTTGAAAAAAGTCTGAATGAATCTTATCAAGAAAGGTGAATATCCTGAAAGACTCTGGACTAAATAAGAAAGTTAAGTATCAAAACTGTTAGGATATACCAGATTTGTACATAATACAAAAAGCCATCACTTTCATACGTGATGGCTTTTTTATGATATGAGAAACGGATCAATTTACTTTTACCATAAATACATAGTCTTCCACTTTTTTAACCTGCTGTGTACGTTCCAATCCCGGCAAGGATGATTTAGAAGAAAGTTTTACGTTTCTGGTAGGAAGTATCTTTTCTTCAATTCATTTAATGCCTGGTATATATGTTTGGCCTGTAAAGCAAACACTACACCTTCCGCCGCGTTTCCCTGGTACTTAAAATACCAACTATTTCTCCATCTTTATTAAGAATTGGGCTACCGCTATTTCCGTGATTTGCTGCTATTTCTATCTGGCAGCTGAGTGTATCTCCATTAAAACCGGTTTTAGCACTCAGGTAACCCTGGCCGTAAACGATTTCATCGCGGGGATAACCCAAAGTAAAAATTGGTTCAGCAAGATCAGCTTCGACTTTTGCTAACTGCGTAAGGGATAGGTGCAAGTGGTTTAAAATTATCGAATCTTCAATTTTAAGAATGGCTATATCCCTTAGTTTATCGATATAACACCGATTCTGGCTATATAATCTGCTCCTCTTTGAATTTTGAACAGCAATATTTTTTGCATTTTCCACCACGTGGGCATTGGTTACCAGATACCCTTTACCATCTATAATAAATCCGGTACCGCCAGTTTTATAGATAATTGGATCCCTGGCTGGTAGTATTGATTTTATCTTTTACATTATTCAATTCTTTGTCCTGCTGGCGGGCTTTTATTTTATGTTGGTCACTTCTTTTTTCAGTAACTCCAATTTCAGAGCTGCAGGAGCTTTGGGAGAAATGGACCAAAGCAATGCACTGATGGTTAAAGCTGTAACGCCAGCAATAGAAGCAGCAATTGCCGCCACTCGTTTATATTTATTCCAGAAGTAGACAACTTTGGCCTGGCCTTTTAACTTATCTGCATTGATCTTTCCTTGTTGTGCAAGATCTGTATGCACATCCTGAAGTGTGGATTGAAATTTCTGCCATTCACCAAAACGGTTCATCTGCTGGAAAAACAAAGTATGTTCCACCACCAATTGATCAATTTCACCGTTTGTTTTGCGCAGATTTTCAAAATGCAGCCTTTCATCCGGGTTCATTTCACCCCGGATATAACGTTCTACAGCATCAAGAATCATTATATCGTTATTCTCGTTCATCACCGGTTCCATTTTTATAGTGCGTAAAAAATATTTTCTTTAGTCTCATCAGGCATTTATACTTCTGGGTCTTGGCATTTTCAGCATTGGTATATCCAAAACTGACCGCTATTTCCTGCATATTCTTTTTTTGGAGATAAAAAGCCTCCAATAAGACTTTTACAAGGTTCTCCAAGGCTCAGTATCGCTTTTTCCATCATTTCAAATTCCGCATCTCTGCGTGCTGTTCCTCTATATCATCTTCAACCGGTACCACGCTCTCTGCATTTCCAATATCGCCGGAATAACGACTGGTCTGCTGTAGCTTTTTGAGCCATAACCGCCGGGATACTGAATAAACATAGGTTTTGATCTGGCAGCTAAGCTCAAATGTTCCCGATCTGGCTTTTTCATAAAGTACGATCATGGCCTCCTGGAAAATGTCTTTTGCGTCGTCTGCTGATCCGTTGTTGTTGATAATCAAGGATTGAACCGTACTATAATTCTCCTTATAGATCGTTTCAACGGCCTTTTTATCGTTTCGGGCTAATCCTTGCAATAAGAGTCTTTTCGTTGTTCTCTGGTTTCACTATCCGTTATTTAATACTTTTTTTTAAAAATAGTAACCCTGTACGCAGCCTTAAAAAAAAACTTTAGAAGGTCGGGTTACCTTTTCCGGCTTTGGGTATAAAGACATGAAATATTTCATAAAATAAAAATTAAAAAATCACAATGAAAAAGCTTTTTATCGTATTAGCAGTAGCTAGCTCTTGGTTTTGTAGCTTGTAACAATGAAAGCAAAACTGAAGAAACAACTGATACAACTACGTTACTACAGATGCCTACATTAGCTCCTACCGTAGATACAACTGTTATGGTTGATACTACAGTTAAAGTTGATACTTTATCAAAATATAATAATTCCTTGCGGCAAGCAATCGTTAGGGAGCCGTCTCCGATCAATCGGAGACGGCTTTTTTTATCCGGTAGTACAAGTATGTGGCATGACAACTTTGGCATCTTCATAGGTTCTGAAAGTGTGATTAGCGTTAAGATATATAGGTCGATTTTCCTCCAGATTGTGGCGAATTAGGCTGTATCAGTGTCTGTCAAGGCCCAAAACATTTACCTTTGCGTCCCCTATCCGTGAAATCATATAAAATTTTTTAATCAGTGATTACATTTGAATCGTTAGGCATTGAGGAAGGTTTATTACGTTCTATCAGTGCATTGGGCTTTACTAGAGCCAACGCCAATACAGGAAAAAGCCATTCCGGTTTTATTACAGGGCACCAAAGATTTTATTGGCCTGGCGCAAACAGGTACCGGTAAAACAGCTGCTTTTGGATTGCCTTTATTGCAACTTATCAAATAAGGAAGATCGTTTTCCGCAGGCACTGATCATTTGCCCTACCCGGGAACTATGTCTCCAGATTGCCAAAGACCTTGAATACTTCAAAAAAAGTGCTGGACCAGTATCAGTAACTGCAGTGTATGGAGGCACTTCCATTTCAATGCAGATACGAGACCTGAAAAGAGGAACACATATCGTTGTTGCTACTCCGGGCCGTTTAATTGATCTCATCGAAAGAAAAGCCATCAACCTGGAGCAGATTCATTATGTAGTATTGGATGAAGCAGATGAAATGCTCAATATGGGCTTTAAGGATGATATTGAGTTTATTCTTAAAAAATACACCCAACCGTCAAAGTACCTGGCTTGTTCAGTGCTACCATGCCCGCGGAGATCAGGCAGGTAAGCAAGCGGTACATGGATAAGCCTTTTGAAATCACGATCGGTAAAGTGAATGCAGGGCAATGCCAATATTGATCACCAGTATTATGCAACACAGCATCATAACCGGTATGAAGTATTAAAACGTATCATTGATTTTAATCCGGGTATTTATGGAATCGTGTTTACCCGAACCAAAGTAGATACACAGGATATTGCTGAGCAACTGACCCGTGAAGGTTATGATATTGAATGCGATTCATGGTGATCTTACCCAGCAGCAGCGAGATAAGGTAATGGGTCTGTTTCCGCGATAAAAGTATTCAATTACTGATTGCAACAGATGTGGCCGCCCGTGGTATTGATGTACACGGGCATCACCCATGTTATCAATTATGAATTGCCTGATGATGTAGAAGTATATACACACCGAAGTGGACGTACCGGACGTGCCGGAAAAAGTGGTATTTCTGTTTCTATTGTAACTCCAAAAGAAACATATCGCCTGCGGCAGATAGAAAAACTGGTGAATACCCGTGTTCATAAAATGGATATTCCCAGTGGTAAAGATGTATGCCGCAAACAGTTTTTTCATTTCATTGATAAAATGCTGCAGGCTGATATCAGTCATGGTGAATATGAAACGTATCTACCATTGTTAAAGGAAAAATTTGAAGCAACGTCAAAAGAAGAAATATTGCAACGAGTAGCAGCACTGGAGTTTGACAGGTTTTTGAAATATTATGAAAATGCTGCTGACCTTAATATGCGTGGCAGATGACAGGCGGGGAGAAAGAAGAGGAGAAAGAGTTGAAAGAGGCTGTCACCACGTGACAGAGATCGGGATACAAAAGGAAGAAGTTTTGCTGGCGATGGAAACTATCAACGACTGTTTGTAAACCTGGGAACAAAAGATGGTTTTTATAAAGCCAGTTTTCTGCAATTCATTCTTGGATATGAGTGAACTGAAAAAAGAAGTGCTTGGACGAATTGATATGAAGGAAATGACCAGCTGGATTGAGATTGAGCCATCAGCAGGTAAAAAAATGATCAAAGCGATGGATGGTAAAAATTACCGGGGTCGTAAGATCAGGATGAATGATGCCAATACCGGTGGCAGGGCAGAAATAAAAGAGTTCATGTATCTATAATGTTACTTTTAAAAATTGATGATAGAAAAAATAATTGTCCGGAATTATATCTGGGTTATATTTGTTCCAGCATGACAACAGCAAACACATTTTTCGGTTTTTATTTTAGCTTCTTTTATTTTAGAATGAAGCCGGGAATGCTTTTGTTGAAAATCAAATGATAAGAACAACTAAAATCAACATAAAGAGATCCCGGCCAAAAGGCCGGGATTTTTTTGTAGCCTCAGATCTCCGAAGGTGGAACCTAAAGTGAATTATGAGCATTGCATCTGAAAAATAGAACACGACTCACAAGAAATACGGAGCTTCGATAACCGAGCCGGAAGGTCCGTCGCGTCAGGAAGCGGTGATCGGCATTGCCATACAAGGTTATGAAGGAAGTTTTCACCAGGTAGCGGCCCGGCAATTTTTTGGAAAGAATGTAGAAGTAATTCCCTGTGCTACTTTTCGCGATGTAGTAAAGATGCTGCAAGTAAAAAAGAAAGCGATGGGGGTATAATGGCCATTGAAAATTCTATTGCCGGTAGCATTCTTGCCAACTACAATCTGTTGCAAAAAAGTAACCTGAAGGTTACAGGTGAAGTATACCTGCAGATAAAACAAAACCTTGTTGGTCAACCCGGGTGTAACAGCTGGAAGATATCAGGGAAGTGCATTCCCATACCATGGCATTACAGCAATGCTATGATTTCCTGGATAAGTATAAATGGAAACTGGTAGAAACAGAAGATACGGCGCTAAGTGCAAAACATATTCATCAGCATAAAAGCAAACATATTGCGGCTATTGCCAGCAAACTGGCTGCTGAATTATTTGAGCTGGATATGATCGCTCCGAATATTCAGACCATGAAAAATAATTATACCAGGTTTTTGGTGTTGCAACGAAGGAAGATGAAGCGCAACCGGTAGCAGGTGCAGATAAAGCATCAGTTAATTTTCATACCGATCATTCAAGAGGAAGTCTGGCCAAAGTACTAACGAAAATTGCTGAAGGTGGAATTAACCTGAGCAAGCTGCAAAGCTTTCCCATTCCCGGCAGCTGATTTTAAATATAGTTTTCATGCGGATATGGAATTTGATTCGGTTGAACAAGTTTGAAAAGATCATTGAAGAAATAAAACCATTACAGCAGAATTAAAAATTTATGGAGTTTATAAAAATGGAAGAAGTCTAGTTTAATAAGGAATGTAATAAGAATCGAAAAGAAACAGATGTAGAAATATAAAATTATGCAAACAAGTAAACGATTAGAAGGAATTGGTGAATATTATTTCTCGCAAAAATTGAGAGAAATAGATGAGCTGAATAAGGCAGGCAAGAATATTATTAACCTGGGTATTGGCAGCCCTGATCTGCCACCGCATCCGGATGTAATAAAAGTATTACAGGAAGAAGCAGCGAAACCAAATGTACATGCCTACCAGGGTTACAAAGGTTCGCCTGTATTAAGACAAGCTATTAAGGAATGGTATAGGAAATGGTATCGATGTTGAATTGAATGCAGATACAGAAATACTGCCATTGATTGGAAGTAAAGAAGGTATCATGCATATCTGCATGACCTATCTGGATAAAGGAGATGAGGTGTTGGTTCCAAATCCCGGTTATCCTACTTATACCGAAGTGCGGTGAAACTGGCAGGGGGAAAATGCGTAGAATATAAATTAAGAGAAAAAAATAATTATGAACCTGATTTTGATAAAGCTGGAGAAGAGCAAGTCTGAAGAAAGTGAAACTGATGTTTGTGAATTATCCGCAAATGCCAACGGGACAAGTGCCACTAAAGCAATTGTTTGAGAAAATTGTTGCATTTGGAAAAAAACATAACATACTTATCATTCATGATAATCCTTATAGTTTTATTCTGAATGAAAGTCCGATGAGTTTATTGAGTGTTGAAGGAGCAAAAGATTGTGTGATAGAATTAAACTCCTTAAGTAAAAGTCATAATATGGCCGGCTGGAGAGTAGGTATGCTGTGCGGGGCAAAAGAAAGGATTGATGAAGTGTTAAGGTTTAAAAGCAATATGGATAGCGGTATGTTCCTGCCTGTTCAACTGGCAGCAGCAAAAGCATTGCAGCTGGGCAGGGAATGGCATGATGAAGTGAATACTATGTATAGAGAAAGAAGAGAAAAAGTTTTTGAGTTATTGGATCTGTTGAATTGTAATTATTCAACAGAACAAGTGGGCATGTTTGTTTGGGCCAGGCATTCCAAAAAAATTTACAAGATGGATATGAATTGAGTGATGAAGTATTATATAAAAGCCATGTGTTTATAACTCCCGGTGGAATATTCGGCAGTGCAGGTGATAAGTATATCCGGGTGAGTCTATGCGGATCGGTGGAAAAATTTGAAGAAGCAATAAAGAGAATAACTGAAATCGAATTGAACCATGTAACAAATGGAAAGAAAAAGAATAGCTATTGTCGGGAGTGTGGCATTGATAGGAGGCTCATCCTGGCCATTCAGTTGCATGAAAAGAAACTTTCATCAAAATTGATAGGGGTAGATGCTAATGCAGATCATGCACAAGAAGGCAGTAGAACTTGAATTGGTTGATGAAATACTATCACTGGATGATGCTATTGCGCAATCAGAAGTTATTGTTCTGGCCATTCCCGTAGATAAACTGGTTGACCTGTTGCCTTCCATTATGGACAAGATAGACCAGCAAATTGTGATAGACCTGGGATCAACCAAGCATCAATTAATTGAATCAATAAAAGACCATCCCAAAAGGGGGAGATATGTAGCCACGCATCCTATGTGGGGAACCGAGTACAGCGGTCCGCAGGCGGCGGTGCGTGGCGCCTATGAAAATAAGGCGGTGATTATTTGTAATGCCGGCGAAAGCGATGCCGGATGCGACTGGAATGGGTAAAAGGCATGTACAGGAAGATCGGTATGCACCTGCTGGAAATGGAAGCAAAAGCCCATGACCTGCATGCAGCCTATGTGAGTCATATTTCTCATATCACCTCATTTGCTCTGGCCAATACGGTATTGAAAAAGGAAAAAGAAGAGAAAGCCATTTTTGAATTAGCATCCGCCGGTTTTGAAAGCACGGTCCGGCTGGCAAAAAGTAACCCGGCAATGTGGGTGCCCATCTTTATGCAGAATAAAATAAATGTGCTGGATGTATTAACGGAACATATTGCCCAACTGACAAAATTTAAAGACAGTATTGAAAAAGGAGATAATGATTTGTTGCAGGGATTGATTGAAGATGCGAATAAGATCAGGAGGATAATAAAATGAGTTGTTATTCCAAAAAATTCTTTTTGAATGATTTGGCTAATAGTATCAGGAAAATAGTTAAAGAGAAAATGGTAATAGATAATTTGATAAAACTTTTTTCTTCAAAATAGTATTAATATGAATAATAGAAGCGATTACACAGATAAGGTAGATAGCAAGTTTACTGCCTTCAAAATATTTCATAAAAAGTAAATTATAAATAATAATAATTGTAAACAAATGTACCAGCCGATTTGAACCTTAAAATGCAGAAAAGGACGCATCCCCTCCCCGGAGGGGCGAATTTCGGGAAGTATAAATTATAAACGACCGGGGTGGGTCTTATGAAAAGAAAGATCATTCCATACAATCCAAAACTAAAAGACCTGGCAAAAAAACTTCGCCGGACCATGACCTTTTCAGAAGTAAAACTCTGGAATGAATTGAAAAATGGGCAAATGATGGGATATGATTTTGACAGGCAAAGACCCATTGGTAATTATATCGTAGATTTTTTTTGCAAGGATCTGCAACTGGCTTTGGAAATAGATGGTGTTACACATGATGATGAAAAACAGATGATGCAGGATGAATTAAGGCAGGAAGAAATGGAAATTTTGGGCATTCGGTTTTTGAGATTCAATGCATTATTGGTAGTAAATAAGGTGGAGGCTGTGGTTAAGGAAATTGAAAGATGGATTTTGGAATATGAAGAAAAAAATGGAGTAAATGAATTTGTAAAAAGAAAGAGGGTGAAGAGGGATAATCCAAAGTCTCGAAAGGGGGGTAACCCACCGCTGCCCCTCCCCGGAGGGGATGCCGGGCACAACCCTCGCTTTTCAAAAAAATTGATTGTTCGGATTTTCGGAAAATGCCGAATAGATAAATAAAGATAATGTGGTATTATGAAGTTTGGATTTATACAAGATAAATGATCAGACCAACGCAACCACAGATACCCATGAACAAAAAACAACAACATAATAATTATAATAAAATATCTCCGTAACATCCTTTTGGGCCCGGAGACTTAAATTTGTAGTATGCAAACAGTAGAACAACCAACAAAAGACACCGTGCAGCAGGCATGGGGTAAGCGGCCATTGATCATCAGCGGTCCCTGCAGTGCAGAGACAGAAGCACAGGTGCTGGAAACAGCCCAACGTTTAGCCGCCACCGGAAAAGTAGATATGCTTCGTGCCGGTATCTGGAAACCACGAACAAAACCCGGTTTGTTTGAAGGCATTGGAGCCAAAGGCTTGCCCTGGCTGCAGCAGGCGAAAAAAATTACCGGTTTGCCCACTACCGTAGAAGTAGCTACCGGCAAACAGGTGCAGGATGCATTGACTTTTGATGTGGATGTATTATGGATCGGTGCAAGAACAACCGTGAATCCATTCAGTGTACAGGAAGTGGCAGATGCATTGCGTGGTGTGGATGTGCCGGTTCTGATCAAAAATCCGATCAATCCTGATCTTGAATTATGGAGTGGTGCAGTAGAAAGGGTGGCCAGGGCGGGTGTTAAACAAATTGGTTTGATCCATCGTGGATTCTCTTCTTATGGTAATACAGAATATCGTAATGCACCGATGTGGCACCTGGCTATCGAAATGAAACGCCGCAACCCCGGTATGCCCATCATCAATGATCCTTCACATATCTGCGGACGCCGGGATATTTTGCTGGATGTTTCGCAGCGGGCTATTGACCTTGACTTTGACGGGCTGATGATAGAAAGTCATATTGATCCGGATAATGCATGGAGCGATGCCAAGCAACAAATAACACCGGAACAGCTGAAAGAAATGCTGGATACTATTATCTGGAGAAAAGAAGATGTAAACTCAGAAGAGTATCATGCTGCACTTGGAAAAATTGCGCCAGCAGATCAATCACCTGGATGATGAACTGATGCAGATACTAAGTCAGCGCATGAAGATCGCAGATAAGATCGGGCAGTATAAAAAGGATAACAATATCACCATCCTGCAAACCAATCGCTGGAATGAAATCCTGGAAAGAGCATCGGGAAAAGGAGAGAAGATTGGTTTAAGCAAAGAATTTATCACCAAATATTTTGATGCAGTACACATGGAAAGTATCAATCATCAGAAAAAAGTGATGGATAGCTGAGCTGCTTTCCAAAGTGTGTAAATCAGAGGTCAGGTTAGTATATTGTTTAGAGCAGTCAATAAAACATTACATTTTTTTGGGTTACCAGCTTTAGTTCCCTGGTTGAACTTTTGTTGCGTCGCACTCTTCCACGTTCTGTAATTCTATTGGCAAATCTGAAATATTATTAATGAGTAAAAGTTCCAATTATTCATCTTTAAAAGATGCTGTCAGGCGGTTTACGTTTTCTGATTGAGCAACGGATTTTTATTTCGCCAATAGTTTCAGTCATTCTGAAAAAGATCACTGATCAAAAAACTACAATCCTGATTACAGATGAAAATGTTTTCAATGCTCATACCAAACGTTTCAAAGGATGGAATACAATCGTATTGAAACCGGGAGAGGAATTTAAAATACAGGCAACGGTTGATTCAGTGATAGAGCAATTGATCGACCATGGAAGCCGATCGGAAAACAACCTTGATTGGAGTGGGCGGTGGTGTGATTACAGACATTACAGGTTATGTGGCATCGGTGTATATGCGGGGATTGCGGTTTGGTTTTGTTCCCACATCTTTACTGGCTTTGGTAGATGCATCTATCGGTGGTAAGAATGGTATTGATGTAGGTGTATATAAAAACATGGTAGGCATTATCCGTCAGCCATCTTTTATTCTGCACGATATGATCTTCCTGAACACATTGCCTCAAAGGGAATGGGAAAATGGTTTTGCTGAAATCATTAAACATGCCTGCATAAAAGATGCAGCTATGTTCCGGGAACTGGAAACTATGTCGATCAGCAAATACCAACAAAAGAAAAGCAGACATTTGCCTCCTGGTACAAGCGAAATGCAACCATCAAAGCAAAAGTAGTACAAAGGGATGAGTTTGAAAAAAATGAAAGAAGGTTGCTGAATTTTGGTCATACGCTGGGTCATGCCCTGGAAAATCAATATGAGCTTATTGCATGGGCAGGCGGTTTCAATCGGCATGACCTATGCCTGCTCATATTTCCGAGCAGATTGCCGGCTTCAAACAAACAAACACCTGTGATAAAATTATTGGAACAATATGGGTTACCTACCTATGCCTCCTTCGATAAACAAAAAGCATTTGAAGTATTGAAGATGGATAAGAAACGGGAAAGAAAAGAAATGAATTATGTGCTTCTGGAAAAAATAGGAAAAGGGATTGTGAAAATCAATTCCGTTAAATCAATTAGAAAAGATCATCTATTCACTATAAATAACTCCCGTTTGGGCATTAACCATACATGTCTTCAAATAAACCATATAAGATAAATATAGCCTCATTGGGTGATAAAAGCTTAAAAGGAACTATCCAGGCACCTGCATCCAAAAGTTCAATGCAAAGAGCTTGTGCCGCAGCGTTATTGAGCAACGGAACAACCATTATTCTTAATCCGGGTCATAGCAATGATGATAAGGCTGCGTTGGATATTATAAAAAGACTGGGTGCTGAGGTTGAGGTCGGCGAGGAGCAGATACAGGTCAGAAGTAAGGGAGTAGAGCCGGTTGCCGAGGAAATAAATTGCGGCGAATCAGGTCTCAGTATCCGCATGTTTACTCCATTAGTTGCTTTAAGTGAAAAAGAAATTACCATAAATGGTGCGGGTAGTCTAAGTACCAGGCCTATGGATTTCTTTGATGAAATATTGCCTCAGTTGGGTGTAAAAGTAAAAAGCAATATGGGCAAGCTGCCACTGGTAATACAAGGGCCGCTGTTACCGTCAAATATTGAAGTAGATGGTTCATTGAGTTCTCAATTCCTTACTGGTTTACTGATGGCTTATTCAGTTGCAATCAATAAACCTGGAGCTCCTGCGGGAAAGAGTATATCAATAAAAGTTAATAATCTAAAAAGCAAACCTTATATCGACCTCACACTTGATGTAATGAAGAAGTTTGGGTTAAGCTGTTCCGGAAAACAGGAATTATGAAGAATTTATTTTTCACAGTAGCGCAAGTTCATCATCTTCATCCATTGTTGATAAGAGATATACAGTAGAAGGCGACTGGAGCGGAGGCGCTTTTTTATTGGTGGCGGGTGCTATTGCCGGTCCAATACTTATCAATGGGCTTGATCTCACATCCACGCAGGCCGACAAAGCTATCGTTGATGCATTGATGGCTGCCAATGCCGGAATTGCCATCGAGGCGAAAGGAATTAAAATGGTTAGCGCCAAAATGAATGCATTTGAATTTGATGCCACTGACTGCCCTGATCTGTTTCCTCCATCTGGTAGCGTTGGCTGCTTATTGCAATGGCGAAACAACTATAAAAGGTGTAAGCCGCTTAACACATAAAGAAAGTAACCGGGCGCTGACCTTGCAGGAAGAATTTGGTAAAATGGGTGTACAAATTGCATCTGAATAGTGATAGCATGATCATTTACGGAGGAAATGGAGTAACAGGCGCCAAGGTACACTCCAGGCATGATCACCGTATTGCGATGGCCTGTGCTGTTGCTGCGTTAAAAGCCGATGGAGAAACAGAAATTGAAGAAGCGGGGGCTGTCAAGAAATCCTATCCGGATTTTTATGATGATTTGAAAAAATTAGGTGCTGGTGTATCTTTAAACAATAAGATTAGTTTTCATGAATAGTTTTGGTCGCATATTTCGTGTACATATTTTTGGCGAATCGCATGGCGAATCAGTAGGTATTGTTATTGATGGTTGTCCTGCAGGATTAGCACTTAGCAGAAGAAGATCTTTTACCGGACCTGGAAAGAAGAAAAGGAGGCAAACAAAAAGGAACAACACCCAGGCAGGAAGCCGATTATCCTTTTTTTAAAAGCGGCCTGTTCAATGGAAAAACAACCGGTGCTCCCATCACGATTTTTTTTGAAAACAACAATACCCGCAGCGGCGATTATGAAAAACAACGAAGCTTTCCCCGCCCGGGTCATGCAGACTGGGTAGCCCATCAAAAATATGGTGGTAATGAAGATTACCGTGGTGGCGGACATTTCAGTGCCAGGTTAACTACAGGCCTGGTAGCCGCAGGTGCGATTGCGAAAAAGCTGATGAACACAGCAGTATTTACCTCCCTTCAAAAGCCTGCAGATAATATTGGCGCATTAATAGACGCCCGGGGTAATAATATAAATTTATCCGAGTCAGATTCTCCCAATTTATCCGCAAATGAACTGAAGAGTGACATATTAATCCATGCATAGTAACCGAAATCGGTGGTGAAGCCGACCTTGAAAAAGGATTGCAAAATGCAATTGATGCAAAAGATTCGGTGGGTGGCATAGTAGAATGTCGTGTAAATGGATTACCTGTGGGATTAGGTGAACCTTTTTTTGATTCGGTAGAATCTCATATCGCACATATCGCCTTTGCCATACCTGCTGTAAAGGGGGTTGAATTTGGAAGTGGTTTTGCGGCAGCCAAAATGTTTGGCTCGCAGCATAATGATGCGATAGAAAATATGGAAGGTAAAACAAGAACCAATCATGCCGGTGGTATTGTAGGCGGTATCACCAATGGAAATGAATTGGTTTTTCGAATTGCTATCAAACCAACCGCTTCTACTCCTAAAGAACAAAATAGCCTGAATTGGGACACCGGAAAGGTGGAAAATTTTTCCGTTAAAGGCCGTCACGATCTTTGTGTTGCACTCAGGGCCCCGGTTATACTGGAAGCTGCAACGGCAATTGCCTTAGTAGATTTATTTTTATTAGAGAATCACATCAGGAGAGTTATCACTTATAATGAAAGGAATTAACGATTATGCCAATAATTTATCATGTTACAACTGCTGCTGAATGGAATACAGCCAAAGAAAAAGGATACTACGAGTCTTCTTCTTTAAAGTCAGAAGGATTTATACATTGTAGTGAGGAACACCAGGTTGCCGGTGTTTTGGAAAGATATTTTGCCGATCAAAACGGGCTGGTTAAATTGGTTATAGATACTGACATACTTAAAAGCAGGTATGTGCAGGAATGGTCTCCCTCTACCCATGACACTTTTCCCCATGTATATGGTCCTATTAACAGAGAGGCAGTTATCGATGTGATCGCTTTATAAAATCCCTATTCCTAATTTATACAGATCCTGCCGCTTTATTTATTATTCCCGGATTATTCCTTTTCTTCTTTAAAATGCATCATTATTCGTATTCTTTACATTCCATCTAATCATAATTTCAGATATGATGAAAAATTATCGGGGTAAAACGGGAATGCAAAAATGATTGCTTAATTTGTCAGCATTACCACTTGATATATCATAGTTGAAGCTATAATATTAACAACACCACCATCACAACACCCGGTTCCGCTATGAGTAGAAATGTTGATTCGTGTATATGGATTTTTTTCTTGTTTATTCTTTTCCAGTCTTGCGATGATGCCCGTCAACCGCCCAAAACTGATATGGCAGCTACTCCTGAAGAATTGGATATTAAGGCCGGAGAAATAATCCGCGGTTCGCTGAAATTTGCAATAGAAAACGACGGAAATGTTGATGATACAATCCGGCTGTTTCTTGCTTCACAGATGAAGTTGATTTATGAAAACTCCGGTTATACCACATTATGGAGCAGTAAGGAACAATGGAAACCTTTAGCCGGTTCATTATTGCATTTTATAAGTGATGCAAAACAATATGGATTGTTTCCTGATCATTATCATTTTTCACGTTTGGATTCATTGACTAAAACTTTTTTGAAAGACACACTTGCAACAGGCAGCAGGAGAGATGCCGTATTGTGGGCCAAAGCTGACCTGATGCTGACAGATGCCTTTGTTCATATGATAAAAGATATTAAACTCGGCCGTTTACCCCAGGATAGCATGACCTTAAGGAAAGATTCTGTATTAACAGACACCTTTTATTTACAGAAGTTAACTGAAGTTGAGAGAAGTGGAGATTTTTCAGGTATGTTTCGTTCCCTTGAACCGGCACACAAAGGATACCATGCACTAAAGGAAGGATTAAAGTATTTCTTAGATAGTGCTGATGACCGTGTGTATACAATTGTTCCTTTACCCAAAACAAATCCCGCAGAATTCAAATTTGCTCTGCAACGAAGATTATATGAAGGAGGTTTTATTTCAAATGACAGCGTAGTTATTGATTCAGCAGAATTGGCCCAGGCGGTAAAAAAATTTCAACGTATTCAGGAAATTGAAGTGGATGGCAAGGCAGGAGCAGAAACGATAAAATTTTTGAATGATTCTGATCGGGATAAATTTGTAAGGATTGCTATTACAATGGATCGGTATAAAATGCTGCCGGAGCAAATGCCTTCGCGGTATATTTGGGTTAACTTACCTGGTTACGATATGCATTTGATAGAAGATGATTCCATCCTGTTATCTTCAAAAATTATTGTTGGCAAAACAATTACTCCAACACCCTTGCTCACAAGCGGTATTTCACAGTTAATTACCTATCCGCAGTGGACCATTCCGCAAAGTATTATTGTAAAAGAAATATTGCCTGCCTTAAAAAAGGATCCGGGCTACCTGGCACGCAAAGGTTATAGCCTGATTACTTTCAATGGCGAAGAAGTTGATCCCTTTTCAGTTAATTGGTCAAAATACAATAAAGGAATTCCATATAAAGTAGTCCAGGGAAGCGGAGATGAAAATGCTTTGGGTGTATTGAAATTTAATTTTCCAAACAAATATTCCGTTTATCTTCACGATACAAATCAGCGATATCTCTTTAGCAGAACCATGAGGTCACTAAGCCACGGCTGTGTTAGGGTAAAAGAGTGGGAAAGCCTGGTCTATTATATTCTTCGTTATGATTACAGATCTAATTCACCCGAAACACATTCTCCTATTGAAGATTCTCTTTCAAAGTGGCTTGTACGTAAGGAAAAGCATATCATTCCTTTGAAAAAAAGAGTTCCTTTATACCTGCGTTATTTCACCTGCGAAGGCAAGAACGGAAAGGTGATATTTTATGATGATATTTATGGATACGATAAAGGGCTCCGGGAAAAATTATTTGCAGGAAAATAGAATTATATAAGTCTCTCATTTTATTTTGAATTGAAAAGCAAAGTACATTATTCAAATACATGAGGTTAGCATTTTTCATTGATCAATTCCTTGAAAACAAAGCCAATAATTTATTTCACTATACAGGCCATACCTGTTATTTTTGTTCAGATTAATAATAAAACTAACTTTTTATGAAGAAATTTTTAGCGATGTTCGTGGCATTGTATTTAATCGTTCCTGCTGGTTTTTCGCAGAAGGATGAAATAAGACCCGCGGCGATTGGTGTAAGTTTTATATTCAATGATTTTACAACTGCAGACCGTATACGTAGTGGTTCATTATCAAGAGTTTTTTCTAATAAACAATGGGCTAAGGTAAAGGAGATGTCTCCGGGCATTGCCATTTCATATTTTAAGGGACTAAGGAAACACGTTGATCTCGCTACTACCCTTGCAGGTTCATTTGCTGATTATTCACTTCTTAACCGTGCACCCACTTCAGGCGACAGATTTTTATTGGAAGCCGACGCATCACTGAATCTCAAAATGGTTTCAGAAAAATATTGGGTGCAACCATACGTCATCATTGGCCTTGGGGCGCAAATGTATGATGGTACATATTTCGGCGCTTTCCTGCCAACCGGTCTTGGAATGAAATTGAATCTTTTTGATGATGCTCATTTTTTTATCACTACTCAATACCGGATTCCTGTTACAAAGGAAACTGTCAATTATCATTTTTTCCATCAGTTTGGTGTTGCTGGCAGGATAGGGAAGAAGAAAGAACCAGTTTTAAAAGTATTGCCACCCGCTCCACCACTTGACACGGATAAAGACGGCATAATTGACAGCCTTGATAAATGTATAACCGTACCCGGAATAGCTAAGTATGATGGATGCCCTGTTCCTGACACTGATAAAGATGGTATCAATGATGACGACGATAAATGTCCGCAGGTAGCCGGCCTTGCCCGTTACCAGGGTTGCCCTGTGCCTGATACAGACAAAGACGGGATCAACGATGAGGAAGATAAATGTCCGACAGAGGCTGGTCCTGCAAGTAACCAGGGATGTCCCTTTATGGATACAGATGGCGATGGTATTCCTGATCCTGAAGACAAATGTCCAAAGCTGGCCGGGCCAAGAGAAAATCAGGGCTGTCCTGTTATCAAAGAAGAGGTAGTAAAAAAAGTCAAATTCGCTTCGCAGAATATTTATTTTGCCACAGGCAAGTATACATTGCTTAGTAAATCATTTAAGGGATTAAATGAAATAGCCAGGTTAATGAAGGATGACCAGGATTTGAAACTGGCAATTGATGGCCATACAGACAACGTTGGCCGCGATGAGTTCAATCAAAAATTGAGTGAGAACCGGGCTGGCTCGGTAAAAACGTATCTCACCAAACAAGGAATTGATGCGAGCCGCATTGTTTCTTCAGGCCATGGTGAATCAGAACCTATTGGTGATAATAATACAGCTGCGGGTCGCCAAAAAAACCGTCGCGTAGAATTACAATTGAATTATTATTAGTTTTTATTGAATTAGTAATCCTGAAAAGACTGCTTACAAAGGCAGTCTTTTTTATTAAAGTTTCAAGCAGCAGACTGTAACCAATTTACTTTTATTCAAAAGCCTGGTTTAATAATACAGCCAGCCTGATACCGCCTTTTAATAATTGCTCTTCTAAAAGTTTTTGAAACTGGTAATTATACTTATAGCCCAATTTTGATTCGGCAGGAGTGCTATCATATATGACATCAGAAAGTACATGTGATTCATAAAACCAATCCTCAAGTGAGGAAGTCTGCCAGGCTTTTATTTCTGCAGGTTCTTTTATATCCAGCAACCTTGCATATTCGGTATAGCTGTATTGCTGAAATTCAATTAACATGCTATCCCATAAAGAATGAAGGTTGGTTTTTTTATCAAACCAATAAACTACAATCTTATTACCACCTGCATCCTCATCTCTACCCACATGCAAAGGCTGGTGAAGATCACCTGCGAGATGAATTAAAAAATACAAAGCAATTCTTCTCTTTTCGGCCGGGAGCGATTTGTTTTTCAAATCGGACATCATTGTTTGTATCTGGGTGTATAAATTTTTGCCAGGTAATTCTTTTAATGCAGCAATAAATTTTTCCTTTTCCATATGCCCCGGAAGATCTACATAATGCCAGGGCGATGCGTGTCCCCAACTGGAATCCGATTTTATAAAATCAGGCCAGTTAGAATGCCAGGCCAGCGTTTCTTTCCCCGTCAGGTTTCGTAATTCCTTTAATGCTTTTTTAGATAAATGCTGTTGCGCTATTTCTCCGATTACCCGGTGCCCAATAACACCCCAGCTAAAGGCATTTTTTGCATTAAACAGCACTATACAGAAAAACAATGTTCGTATTAAAAAACGGACGGGAAATGAATACATGATATTTAAAGTTGAGAAGCAAATGTCAAGGAAATGATCGGTTTGAAAAAATCACATAATCAATGCAATCGTAAAAACACGAGTAGCATATAATCTTCATTCTTCAGCCGGGCCGGTAAGAACCAAATTTATAATTCTATAATTCGGGTAATCTGCTTGTTTAAATGAATTGTATATACTGATATAATATTTTTCTTCCAATCAATTATAGTTCGTTTTTAAACAGAATGATTTCGGTATTCATGGTATATAGATATGCTTATGTTTCTGCTCAATAAAACAATGAAACACAGGCATGCTGCCAGGTATGCTTTATTTTTCTTATGGAAAACTGGGAGAGCAAAAAAATAATGATATTTTTAGACAATCTTTGAACCCTAATTGATGTTTATGCATATAATGTGGCGGATCGTTTTTATATTGTTGTTTACTACCTACTTTTCCATTGAGCTTGCAGCACAGAATTATTTTTTCGCAGAATCAAATGAAATTTCTATTGTAAAGCTCCCGGCTAAAAGAGTAATCATTCCTGAAAAATATAAAAGTATTAAACTGGAATTAGCCGGCATGCAATCTTTTTTGAATTCCCTTCCGTCCCAATCAAATCTGTCAGGCAGTCCATCTTTACCTGTGTTTGAATTGCCAATGCCTGATGGCACAAGTGCAAAGTTCAGAGTTTGGGAAAGTCCAGTTATGGAACCTGCACTTGCCGCCCGCTTTCCTGGCATAAAAACATTTACAGGCCAGGGTATCGATGATCCAACGGCCATTGCCAAGATTGATTTTACTGAACTGGGATTTCACGCCATGATTATGTCCGATATTACAGGAAATATTTTTATTGATCCTTACCAGCAACTTGACCTGGAAAATTATATTGTTTATTTTAAAAGAGATTTCAAAAACAAAGACCCTTTCATAGAAAAATTAATTCCTTCTTCTAATACTTTCAGACCTGCATCGGGAAACCGGCCCATGGCAGGCGCCTGTATTGGAACTCAGTTGCGAAGCTACCGGCTGGCTGTTGCATGCACCGGGGAGTATGCAAGGGCTGCCACAGGGAATGGGGCTTCCACTACTGTTGCCCAGGCACTTTCTGCAATTGTTACCAGCATCAACAGGGTAGATGGTGTTTATGAGAAGGAATTAGCTATCAGCCTTAATTTAGTGGGTAATAATAATACCATCGTTTTTGTAGATCCCGCCACGGATCCCTTTACTGCAAACGACGATGGTTCTGCCCTTCTTGAGGAAAGCCAGACTGTAATTACAGACAAAATTGGAGCGGCTAATTATGATATTGGCCATACGTTTAGTACAGGTGCCGGGGGTATTGCTCAATTGGGCACAGTATGCGGTTCTTCTAAAGCAAGAGGAGTAACCGGTTTACCTAATCCCGTGGGAGATCCTTATGATATTGATTATGTCGCTCATGAAATGGGTCACCAGTTTGATGCCAGGCATAGTTTTAATTCTGCTACAGGTTCCTGCGGCGATGGAAACCGCAATTCAAGTACTGCCGTAGAACCTGGAGGAGGAATCACTATTATGAGTTACGCCGGTATTTGCGGATCAGTTAATGATCTGGGACAAAACAGTATTCCATATTTTCATGGTATCAGTAAGGATGAAATAACCGAATTTGTAATTAATGGAAGCGGAAATACCTGCGGTACCATTAGTTCTACCGGAAATTTGATCCCTGTTGTAAATGCCGGTAGTGATTTTACCATTCCAAAATCAACTCCTTTTGTTCTTGCAGGAAGTGCTACAGATGCAAACGGAGATGCACTTACTTATTCCTGGGAGGAAATAGATACGGGTCCTGCAGGTGATTGGAATAAGCCAACCGGAAATGCTCCTTTGTTCAGGTCATTTGTACCAGTTTCAAACCCTGAGCGATATTTTCCAAAAATTTCAGATCAAATCAATAACATAGCTACTGTAGGGGAGTTATTACCTTCTTATGGGCGAACAATGAAATTCAGGCTGACAGCCCGGGATAACAGGGCAGGTGGTGGGGGCGTTTGCCACGATGAATCGGTGATTACTGTAAATGGCAACAGCGGGCCTTTTGTGGTTACTGTTCCTTCAGCAACAGGAATTACATGGTCTGGCAGCAGTACCCATGCGGTAACATGGGACATAGCCAATACCAACATCGCCCCTGTAAATTGCGCTAATGTAAGTATACAATTATCCACTGATGGGGGACTGACCTTTCCAGTTACCATACTTGCTAGCACGCCGAATGACGGAACCCAGGATATTATGGTTCCCAACCTGGTTACTAACCAGGCCCGGATACGGGTAAAGGGAGTAGGCAATGTTTTTTATGATATGTCCAACAACAATTTTTCAATAACTATGTCTCAGGCAGGATTTGACTTTAATATCCCTGTAGCAGCCAAAGTAGCCTGTGCAAACCCTGCTTCCACCTCCATTACATTAGGTACTCAATCCGTTTTGGGATATAATGAACCGATAACGCTTTCTGGCACTGGCAACCCTGCAGGCACCACGGTCACTTTTTCAGAAACCACCATTACTCCCGGATCTTCAGTGCAGGTTACACTAAGCAATACGGAATTACTTCCTTTTGATAGTACCTATATTATAACTGTTAAAGGAGTTTCCGGTTCGATAGTACGAACACAGGAACTTGCTTTTACTATTCAAACAGGTGCAAGTCCTGCTATTAATCAGCAACCAGAAGCAAAACAAGTTTGTGCCGGCAGTTCGGTTAATTTTAGTGTCGTTGCGGGGAGTTCTGTGAAAAGTTACCAATGGCAGTTCAGTAATGATAACGGACAAACGTTTAACAATATAGCCGGAGCTACATCTCCGGGTTACATCATTTCAAGTGCTGAGGTTACACAAAATAATTACCTGTTTCGTGTTTTGGTAAGAGGGCAATGTAATATCACTGTATCTAATGTAGTAAAGCTGGCGGTGTTCTCGTCGCCTCATGCAGATTTATCAGCAGATGTTGAAGAGATATTACCGGGTGAATCAAGCATTCTTATTGCTACTATCACACCGGGCTCGGGCTCTTCGTTAACAACTACCTGGTTTTATAACAATGATACAATTATTGTTGCCGGTAATACTCTTTCGGTACCTGTTAATGGACTGGGTACTTACCAGGTGCTTGTTTCAGATAACCTGGGATGCAGGGGTGAATCCGGTATTGTTACCATCAGGGGTAAAGCAAGCAGCCGTTTATTTATTTATCCCAGCCCGAACGACGGACGATTTACTGTCGGTTATTATAATTTAACTTCCGGAAATTCAAAACAAAGTATTACAGTATATGATGCAAAAGGATCGAGGATTTATTTCAGGCAGTTTACGTTTATTGGTACTTATGGTCTTCACGATATTGACCTGCGGGGCAGACCAAAGGGAATATATTTTATAGTATTGGGTGATGGGAATGGGAAAAAAATAACAGATGGAAAAGTGCTGATAAATCAATAGATAATGAGTCCAGATTGATCTGGTTCAATTCCTGGGTTCTTTGTGAGCTTACGAAAAAAAATATCCACGAATTGAATTTCATAATACAGTTCTATGTTTAAAGAAAAAAGATTGATGGAATATTTTATAGTCAGCTCTGGCTTAGTCCTCGTGAAAATAATCCGGATCTGGTAAATTTTGTGGAGTATACAAACATATCTTAATTCCAGGAGCAAAATACCCGGTTCTTCGCTAACTTTTGTCCATAATCAGCCGGATGGCCTCTCAAGTTTCCTTACCTTTGCGCCTCCAAAAACAATGGTATAATGATAAGTGTAAAAGACCTTAAACTGGCCTACGGTAAAAGAGTATTATTTGAGGAGGTGAATCTAAATTTCGTAAAAGGAAATTGTTATGGCGTTATCGGGGCCAATGGAGCAGGTAAATCTACTTTTTTGAAAATTCTAAGTGGTGAAATCGAACCCAATAAGGGATCGGTTGAAATTACGCCTGGTGAGCGGATGGCCATATTGAAGCAAAATCAATTTGAATTTGATGAAAACACCGTGCTGGATACAGTAATGATGGGGCATACCAAGCTTTGGAAAATTGCAAAAGAGAGAGAAAATATTTATGCCCTCGCCGACTTTACCGAAGAAGATGGGATGAGGGCCGGGGAACTGGAAGGGGAGTTTGGTGAAATGGGCGGATACACTGCCGAAAGCGATGCGGCTATGCTATTGGGTGAATTGGGGGTGAAAGAAGAATATCATACAGCTTTGATGAAAGATATTCCTTCCAATTTAAAAGTGCGGGTATTGCTGGCCCAGGCGCTTTTTGGAAATCCTGATATATTGTTATTAGATGAGCCTACCAACGGTTTGGATATCGAAACGATCAGCTGGCTAGAAAACTTCCTGGCTGATTATGAAAATATTGTGCTGGTAGTTAGCCACGACCGTCACTTCCTGGATGCAGTATGTACCCACGTGGCGGATGTGGACAGGCAGAAAGTAAAAATATTTACCGGAAACTACACATTTTGGTATGAAAGTTCCCAGTTGATGGCCCGGCAGTTGGGCGACAAAAATAAAAAGGTGGAAGAGAAGAGGCAGGCCCTTATTGACTTTATTGCTCGTTTTAGTGCTAACGCATCAAAGAGTAAACAGGCTACCAGCCGGAAAAAAGCGCTTGAGAAATTATCAATTGAAGAAATAGAACCCAGCTATAGAAAATACCCCGGCATTATTTTTCAACAATTGAGGGAGGTAGGAAACCAGATACTAAACACTGAAAAGCTAACCAAGGCTGTAGATGGCCGTGTGCTTTTTAAAGATGTCACATTTAACGTTAACAAAGGGGATAAGATCGCTTTACTTAGCCGGGATCCCCTGGCAGTTACAACATTTTTCAATATAATAACCGGTGAGGCTACTGCCGATAGCGGTTCTTATGCATGGGGAAGCACCGTAACACATGCCTACCTGCCCCAGGAAAATAACGAATATTTTAATGGAGAACTGAATTTGATGGACTGGCTGCGGCAGTACGTACCTTCTCATGTTACGGATGTGGATGAACCCTTTTTGCGTGGTTTTCTTGGTAAAATGTTGTTTAGCGGCGACGATGTCCTGAAAAAAACAAATGTATTGAGCGGGGGTGAAAAAGTTCGTTGCATGCTGAGCCGGATGATGCTTCAGAATCCAAATGTAATTTTGCTGGATCAGCCAACCAACCACCTGGACCTGGAAAGTATCCAAAGCTTCAACGAACAATGTACCGAATACAAAGGCATAATACTGCTGACCAGCCATGATCATACTTTTATGCAAACAGTGGCCAACAGGGTAATTGAGATCACACCTAAGGGAATCATTGACCGCCTGATGACCTTTGATGAATACCTGGAGGATGAAAGAGTAAAGGGGTTAAAGGAGGAAATGTATAAATAGAAGTACCGGCATTCACATAACCAATAAGGAATGTTCATAAATACAGTACATTTTATGTGGCGACCCCTTGCCGGATAAAATTCTTAATTATAACTTAGTTGCCGCAAGCAATACAAGTTCTTTTCACCATCCAACTGATCCAAATTCTTCCTCTACCTGTTAATCTTACCGGGAAAAACTCGTATCCGGGCCGGAAGTATGTTCGCCCTGGCGGATATTCAGGTTGAAACCAGGAAACAGAATTAGTTTAAAGCTCTTCCTCAAAAGGGAGGGGCTTTTTTGTAACATTTCTTTACTAATCTTTACTAAGAGTTATTGCCAGTACTTAAATAAGTGTAGCAGGTAAGAAAAATCTATTCAGTACTTTCTTATCTTCCAATAACAATTAGTTTGCGATGAAGAAGTTTGTCGTTGATCCGGAACGGTATTATTAACAGGGAATATATTGTGTAACCAGCTGAAGGCACGCATCATTTTCATCAACTATTAGCTCATTTTCTTCCAATAACGTTTTGCAGAATACAATTATTTGTTTAGAGCAGATTACATCGGTTTTCAATTATTTCAACACCAGGCAACAGGTTATTAATTCTATATTGGGATTGGTGGTAACAGCCATGGGTATTCTATTGTTTTTTATTATAAGAGAAGGAAGTTGAAACCATTTAATTGGAATGTTGAAAAGTGTGAGACGGATTAAATTAATTAATAAAATATCAAAAATAATATACCAATAAAAATTAAAATTTTATTCTCTGGATTTCTACATCATCTTCTGAATCAATTTCCCCAGCATCATCAATCCATAATCGGCATCTTCACTCCAGGGTTTACCAAAACTGATACGGATGCAATTGCTGTAATTACAACTGGCCGAAAATATTTTTCCCGGAACAATTGAAATATTTTGCTTCATTGCTTCTGTACGTAATTTAAATGCATTTATTTTTTTATTCAGCTGCACCCACAATACAAAACCTCCATGTGGCCGGGATACTTTGGTGTCTTCAGGGAAATAGTGAATGATGGCCTGCATATACCGAAGGCATTGTGTATGCAAAGCTTTTCGCATATTTTTTAAATGATATTCATAACGGCCATGCTGTAAGATAATGGGCAATGGCTGCCTGCGTAAGGGTAGGAGAACTGATGTTATGAATTCGTTTTATTTGTTTTACCTGTTCAAGAAATTTTCCCGGTAATAGTCCAACCAATACGATAGCCAGGTGCCAGTGATTTGGTCAACGACGAACAATGCATCACCATACCTTTTGTATCATAATATTTGCAGGTGCGGGGACGGTTTTTTCCAAAATACAATTCACCATAAATATCATCTTCTATCAACGGGATATTATGTTTTGTAATGATCTCCACCAATTTCTTTTTATTTTCATCCGGCATGCATCCGCCTAACGGATTGTTGAAATTAGGTATGACTAACACAGGCTTTGATCGGAAATTTTTTAATGACTTTCTCTAAGCAATCCAGCTCCAGTCCTGTAACAAAGCAGGAAGATACTTCCACTACTTTCAATCCCATACTTTCAATGGCCTGGAATATCCCGAAGTAATTGGGCGATTCTACAGCCACGGTATCTCCGGGTTTTGTAACCGCTCTCAGGCACATAGTGATCGCTTCGAGACAACCAGCCGTTACCAACACTTCATCGGGTTTTATTTTTCCTCCCCAGTTAAAAGAAAGCCTGGCTATTTGTTTACGCAATTCAATATTGCCCTGCGTATGTTCATAACTGATGCAATGATCTTTACTTTCGCGTAAAGCATGCATCACTGATTTATTGATCTTGGCAGATGGTAATAAAGAAACATCCGGAACCGCCATGGCGAAATTGATGACCTTATCATTATGCGAAGCGATATCAGAATAGATTGAGGAAATCATTTCTTTTACACTTACATCATGTGATAAAGGATCAGCCTGTATGATTTTTGGTAAATCAGGAAAACGTCGCTGATTAAAACGAACATAATATCCTGACTTTGGTCTTGATTCTATCAATCCTTTTCCTTCCAAATGATAATAAGCCTGGAAGGCGGTACCCATGCTGATTCCATATTCATCACTTAATAAGCGGACGGAAGGAAGCTTATCACCGATCTTTAATACGTCTTCCGTGATCATTTTTTCAAGACCCGTTGCTACCTGCATGTACAGGTGATCATCGGTGTTAAAATTTGTTTTACGCATGATAATAAATTAAAGAATGAAGCCTGATTACAATAACATATTTAAAGGAATGCTGCCATTCATGTAGTCCGGGTTCCCGGTTCATTATAATCTGATCTAGTCAAAAATACAAAAACTGAATCTGTTTTTTATTAAATAATCATACAAAATTTGTGTAAGAATTTTTTATAGGCAATAAAAAGATAAAAAGCAATTATCGGGTTGCCGGGGAAACTGGGACCGGGCAATTTTACCTTACCGTCAGTCAATCGGATAAACTTTTTTGAAGAAAAGAAAATGAAAAAGGAATTGTATAAAGCATATTTCGCACTGGGATTGGTCAGTTTTTTCTGGGGCACCACGTATATCGCTTCAAGAATTGGAGCACAGCATATGCCGGGCTTATTTGTATCCGGTATCAGGCAATTTATATCCGGGTTTATATTGGTAGGGTACTTTTTGCTAAGAGGTCATCATATACCCGGATGGAAAGTGATGAAGAAAATTTCTATACAAAGTATATTCCTGTTGTGCTTCGCCAATGGTTTATTGACATGGTCGGTAGAATATATAAGCGGTGGGCTGGCGGCTATTATTGCTGCATTGGTGCCTTTGTTTATTGCCATGTTCACTGTTTGGTTATCCAAATGTGCAAGGATTACACGGTTGATGATTGTTGGACTGGTAATTGGTTTTGCTGGTGTGCTTACTATCTTTTATGATTACCTCGGTGAAATGCAAAACAAATCATTTGTGTATGGAGTAATACTGGCTTTACTTTCCACCTTGTCCTGGTCATTCGGTACGGTTTATACCTCAAAACAAAAACCACCGATCGATATTTTATTCAGTGTGGGTTTGCAGATGCTGATTGCAGGTGTATTGGTACTTATTGTCTGTGGCATTACAGGTAAATATATAAATCTTGCCGATGTGGACCAGCCATTCATGGTTTGCTTTATCTTACCTGATAGTGTTCGGATCCTTGCTGGCATATTCAGCATATGTGTTTGTTATTGGCAAGTTACCGCCCACGCAGGTCTCTGTTTATGCTTATATCAATCCAATAGTAGCTGTTGTTCTTGGCTGGTTATTATTGTCGGAAAAGATGAATGAAAATATGATCATTGGCACTATCATCACCTTAGCCGGAGTATATCTTGTCAATCGTGAATTTAAAAAAGTAAATCAATGAGTAATTTAAAAATTGTGGATTACCGTCCCGAACACCAGCCATAGTTTGAATCTCTTAACAGGGCATGGATAGAAGAATTATTTGAAATGGAGCCGGTAGATGAATGGGTACTCACTAATCCTGAACAAGCGATAATAGAACCCGGAGGCTGCATATTAATGGCGGAGTATAATGGTGAACCAGCAGGCACTGTCGGGCTGCGCAAAGCAGATAATGAATCCTGGGAATTCACTAAGATGGCAGTAGATAAAAAATTCAGAAGGCTTGGTATAGCAGAAGCGCTGAGCTTTGCGAGTTTTAAAAAAGCAAAAGAACTGGGGGCAAAAACGATCATACTTTATTCCAACAAAAAGAATGCAGGCGCCATTAAGCTGTATGAAAAAATTGGCTTCAGGCATGTTGAAGTAGAACCGGGAGTTTATAAAAGGGCGGATGTAAAAATGGTCATTGATATCGAAGATGCTATTCAATCTATAAGTAAATACGATAAGCAGGCTTGGGTGTAAAAGCATTGATTTTCTCTGATGGCAATCAGGATTCAATTTCTTATATGCATAAAGTGTAAAGGTTCTGACAAGGCGAAAAATATAAAATCAATTGTTTCATTATTAAAGCTGCAGCTATGTATACAAAAATTATCCAGGCTGATATTTCACACGCAGCCATTATCGCAACTATTGGTAAAAAATCGTTCCGGAAAGCATTTGAATATTTATTCCGCAGTAAGGAAGAATTATTTGAATACCTGGAGTATTCTTATGACCCGGTAAAACTTGCAAAAAGTTTAAGGAAGGAAAATAATGTTTATTTCCTTGCTTGCCGGGGAGGGGAGCCGGTTGGATTTGCCAAAATAAAAAAGCATTCATTGAATGATCAGATTGAGTCAGGAGCGCAAATGGAACTTCAAAAGGTTTATGTATTGCCTGGCCAGCAGGGCAATGGAGCCGGCACAGCATTGTTAAGAGAGGTAAAAAACCTGGCTTTGGAGATAAAACCAGATTACGTCTGGCTTGACTCTTATATTTCAAATGAATCTGCAATTCGTTTTTATGAAAAGAATGGCTTCAAAAAAAATGGAGATTTCCACTTTACAATAGGCACACAAACATTTCAATATTACCTGATGACCCTCGCTATTGCCGTTGACAAACCATTTCGATTAGCTGAGATCAAACAAACTTGCCAGTCCTGAATATTTTTTATAAAAATTTAAACTTCTAAATATGCAATTGCTGACAGACCCTTCAAAAAGAAAAATAAATCATTCAAAGATCAATGAGGTAGATTTTGATCACCTTGAGTTTGGCAAGTATGTCTCCGATCATATGCTTGTTTGTGACTATGCCAATGGAGAATGGCAAACCCCTCTTATTGTGCCTTTTTCTAATCTTTCAGTTAACCCGGCAACTCTTGCCTTACATTATGGCCAGACGGTGTTTGAAGGCATGAAAGCATTTCGCATGAAGGATGGCCGCATCAATATTTTCCGGGTAAATAAACATTATGACCGGTTTGCCAAATCGTTAGAAAGAATGTGCATGGCCGTTCCGCCAAAAGATATTTTTATAAATGGTTTGGTCAATTTGGTTGAAACAGACCAGGCATGGGTTCCTGCTCAAAAAGGCACTTCATTATACTTGCGCCCCTTCATGTATGCCAGTGAGGCTAAATTTGGCATCAAGATTTCTGAACAATATCGTCTTATCATTTTTACAGGTCCGGTGCCTGACGTGTTTGCAAATCCGATCAGGGTTAAAGTGGAGACGAATTATATCCGGGCTGCAAAAGGAGGAACAGGATACGCAAAATGCGGAGGTAACTATGGAGCGGCATTTTATCCAACGTTGCAGGCAAAGCAGCAGGGATACGACCAGGTATTATGGACAGATGCAAAAGAAAATAAGTTTATTGAAGAATCAGGCATGATGAATGTCATGTTTGTGATCAATGATATATTAGTTACACCCCCGGTTTCTGATACTATACTGGATGGAGTAACAAGGGACTCATTACTCACTTTGGCTCAGGAGCTGGGTTATAAAACGGAAGAAAGGCCCGTATCGGTTGATGAATTAGTGGAAGCCTTCCGTAATAATAGTATAACCGAAGCCTTTGGTACCGGCACGGCTGCCGTAGTTGCACCCATTCAAACAATTCATATAAATGGTATCGATTATCAATTACCTGCTGGAAGTAAAGGAAACGTTGCAGAAATTCTAAAACAAAAATTAGAGTGGATACGAACGGGCCATGAGGAGGATATACATAATTGGAATTTCGGATTGTGAACTGAAAAAATGAAGTTTAGCCAGGATATTACTTGAGTAACAAACTAAGCAGACTTGAAAGTTTGTCTGCAGATATTAAAAATCATTATTATAATTCCAATTGGGGTGAATGTACGACCACAATCTGGGGATTTGTCGCCACTGATCAAGGTTAATATACTATTCCTGATTTAATGATTAAACTATTTCTTTGGCCCGTGGTCTTGAAAGGGACAAAACCAGTTGCATCTGTTGATGTTTAAAAAAGCTGGCAAACTCTTTGTCTACTTTATAAAATATTTTAAACGTACAATCATGAAAATGGAAAAATCAATTCTTTGCGCAGCTGTATTTTCTTTATTAGTTCTGGGCGCAAATGCTCAAAAAAAATCTTCAGCCATTTTAAGAGGTGGAGTAAATCTTGCCAATGTTTCAATTACAAATGATGGTGAAATTGATGATGCTAAGATGCTGGCGAGTTTCCAGGCTGGAATTATTGGCGATATCAATATCACCTCTTTCCTGGCGCTTCAACCAGGGTTGATATTTACGGGTAAAGGCACAAAAACTCAAAGGGGAAACGAAAGCGATGCTAATTTTTACCGGGCAACAAGCAACCCATATTATGTAGAATTACCAGTTAACCTGGTTTTTAAAACTCCTACGGGTTCCAGCAATTTTTTCGCCGGTGCAGGGCCGTATATTGCTATGGGTGTTGGGGGTAAAAATAAAGTGAATGGAAAAATTGCAGGTATTTCCTACAATAGCGAAAAAAGTATTGAATGGTCAAATGATAATCCAACTACGCTAAACGAAGAAGAGGGCTCGGGTTTCGGAATTATGAAAAGGTTTGATTATGGATTTAACGGCACAGTTGGTATTGAAGCATCAGGCGTTGTTATTTCTGCAAATTATGGTTTAGGATTAGCCAAACTTCAGTCAGGTAGTGGCGGATCAGGAAGTGATAATAATAACAAACACCGCGTACTTAGTTTTACGCTTGGGTTTAAGCTTTAAGTAGAACTAAAAAATTATTTTTACGGCAGCGTTCTTTTTTGAACGCTGCTTTTTTGTTTTTACTATTTCCCTCCTTCTCACAAATATTTCTGTTTTTTATTTTGTAGAAGAAGCTTTGCGATTTTGAGATAAAGTATGACTGCTTTATTACTACCTTTTGGTCAAATTCTTACTTCTTTAAATAATACTCTTATGCGCCTGCTAAAATGGACAGGAATTGTTGCCGGCATTTTGTTGATTATTGCATGTTTTTCAACTTGGGTTGTTATCCGGTCGAAAAACATTGTGGTGAGTGGGGTTGATGCATCAGGTATCATGTTGGGCAGGCCCGGATATATTCATTTCCTATTTGCCATCCTGTTTATTTTATTAAGTCTCACGCAAAGGATTTGGGCCAAACGGGTAAACCTTGTAATTGCTGCAATGAACTTTGCCTGGGCCATTCGCAATTATTTTGTTATATCTGCCTGTAGCGGCGGAGATTGCCCGGAAAAACAAACGGCCATTTATTTGTTGTTGCTGGCCTCTTTTTTAATGCTTGTATCCTCTTTATTTCCTGATATAAAATTGAAGGAGAATAACCAGGGGCAGTAGTTTAAAAAAAAGCTGCCGGAAATGATTGTTGAATTTACAATTCTATATATATTCGTAACTAATACCTACCTAAGCAGATTCCAGGTTAATATCTACCCCCTTTGTAATTGTTTGTTTTAATATTCCCATTTACCACATTCTTTTGAAAATCTCCGTTGTTATTTTAACTACGATAGCTACCAGCATATTGAATAATATGCAATGGCCTTAAAATTATATTTAGACCGACTCGATTTTTCTAAAATGATGTTTAATTAATCGGACTGTTCTTAGGAAAACCATTCAATATCTAACCGTCTCACCTTTTGGTGGGACGGTTCTTTTTGTCATCAACCGGGTTAAAATTTTAATAGAATTGTAGATTGTTTCTTACAGCACAAACAACTTTGCTATACCAAAGGCGGCGCCAGCCGCTAATGCTCCGATAAGCATAACCCGGGTAGCTCCCCAAAAAGGGTTTACTCCGGTTATTTTACTTTTAAAGAACCCAAAAATGAAAAGACAGAGTAAAGTCAGGATTGCGGAAATCTGCAATCCCCGGATTGGCGTGTCAACAAAAAAATAAGGACTGAGCGGAACTAATCCTCCCAAAGCATATGAAATCCCTATATTCAAAGCGGATTTGGTGGCTCTCTTAGGATCAGGCTTCTCTGGTCCCAATTCGTATTTCATCATAAAATCCACCCAGTGTTTTTTATCCTTTTCAATTTCTTCGGTCGCTTTCTCCTGCATTTCTTCACTAAGACCAATATTGGCAAAAAAAGATTTTACTTCCTTTTTTTCAACCCCGGGAACTTTTTCTATTTCTTCATATTCCTTTTTCAACTCCGATTGGTAATGGTCTATTTCTGTTTTGCCGGCACGAAAGCCGCCCAAACCCATGGCGATAGATCCTGCAGTAACCTGGGCCAGGCCCGCAATAACAATGATGGAATTTGAATCCACTGCTCCGCTTAGTCCTGCAGCAAGGGCAAACGGAACGGTTAATCCATCACTAATTCCAATAACAACATCGGTAAGAAAGTCACTGCTTTTTGAGTGCTCTTCATGGTGGTGCATTTGAATGTCCATAGTAATGATGAAAAATAATAGAAAGAGTGAAATTACTTCAGTTAAAAATCAGGAGTTGTGATGTGCAATCGGGAGGGTATAATTTTCTATCCGCATTTCCCCCCACATTACTACGCATTAATCAAGACAAGATAATGATTTGCCAATGATCTGTACACATTCCAAAATTTGTTTTTGATTAATAATTAATGGAGGGGCAAACCGTATTTTATCACCATGTGTTGGTTTAGCCAATAGCCCATTTTCTTTCAATTGAAGACAAACTTCCCACGCAGCCTCCTTATCGCTATGTTCAATAACGATAGCATTTAATAGCCCTTTGCCTCGAACAAGGCTAATATGTTTTGATTGCAGGTTCATTAATCTGGTTTTGCAATAACTCACCCATTGCAGCCGCATTTTGCGCCATATTCTCTTCTTTCAATACCTGCAGAGCCACAAGGGCAGTTTTGCATGCAAGCGGACTTCCTCCGTATGTTGAACCATGTTCTCCGGGTTTTATTGTCAGCATTATTTCATCATCGGCTAATACGGCGCTGACCGGCATCATGCCACCACTCAATGCTTTTCCCAACAACAAAATATCGGGTCTTACATTTTCATGATCGCAGGCTAACATTTTTCCGGTTCTTGACAGACCGGTTTGAATTTCATCCGCGATAAATAACACATTCGCCTGTTCGCATAGTTCTTTGGCCCTTGCTCAGGTATCCGTCATCCGGAACAACCACACCGGCTTCTCCCTGTATTGGCTCTACTAAAAACCCCGCCACGTTTTTATTTTCCAATGCTCTTGCCAGCGCTTTTAAGTCGTTGTACGGAATAATTTCAAAGCCGGGAAGAAAAGGTCCATAATTCGTTGTTGAAAGCGGATCACTGCTAAATGAAATAACTCCCAAAGTCCTTCCATGAAAATTTCCTTCGCAAACAATGATGGTTGCTTTTTCTGCTGGTATATTCTTTATTTCATAAGCCCATTTGCGGCAAAGTTTGATGCCGGTCTCCACTGCTTCTACGCCTGTATTCATTGGCAACACTTTGTCGTAACCAAAATATTCTGTTATGTACTTTGCATATTCTCCCAGCAGATCACTGTAAAATGCACGACTGGTCAGGGTAAGTTTTTTGGATTGCTCAATAAATGCGTTAACGATCTTCGGATGGCAATGGCCCTGGTTAACGGCGGAATAGCCACTTAGAAAATCATAATATTTTTTACCGTCAACATCCCATACAAAAACACCTTCTCCTTTCGATAAAACCACGGGCAGGGGATGATAATTATGTGCGCCATATTTTTCTTCCAGTTCAAAATAATATTGCGATTTTTCAGAAAGATTTATAGTTGATTCCATGACTGTTGAATTGATCAGTTAATAAAAGAAAGACAAATAAATTGAAAAAAAATATCAGACCAATAAAGGAATGATGAGGGGATAAACCTTAGTGATTAAGCAAATCAAGATTATTTGCCAGGAATAGTACTATGGAGATGTTGTTATAGATAATTCAACTATTTGCCGCAAGATAGTAATTTTAATTTTTATGGAATAGTTCAGGCTAAAGCATTATTTTATATTGTTGATAAAAAAATATTATGACGTATACAGTCCCTCCTCAAACCCGTATAGGCCATGTGCATTTAAAAGTGGCAAACCTGGAAAGATCACTGGCATTTTACCGCGATCTGTTAGGCTTTACCGAAATGCAGCGGTATGGAGATAGTGCTGTCTTTATATCTGCGGGCGGTTATCATCATCATATTGGACTCAATACCTGGTACAGTAAGAATGCATCGCCGGCTCCGGTTCATTCTGCTGGTCTTTTTCATACAGCTATTTTATATCCTGAACGAAAAGATCTTGCCATAATATTAAGAAGACTGAGAGAGGCTGATTATCCGTTGACCGGCGCTTCAGACCACGGTGTATCCCAGGCTTTATATATGAATGACCCGGATAGTAATGGGGTTGAACTCTATTGGGATCGCCCAAGAGAAGAATGGCCTTTGGATAAGGATAACCAACTGCAAATGGTATCCGATCCGCTCGATTTGGAAGACTTGTTGAAATTAGCGATCTAATTCCTTCACCATATAATGTGGGGGAAAATTGAATTGTATCATATTTTTTTTCTCAAAAATCCCATACACCGTGCTTCCGCTTCCACTCATGGAAGCATACAAAGCACCGTTTTCATAAAGTTTATTTTTTATGGTCTCAATTTCCTTATAATTCTGAAATACAATTTTTTCGAAATCATTGATCAATTCGTTTTTCCAGTTCTTGATTGGCTGAGCGATAATATCTTTTACCGGTATGGCAGGCAGATTAGGCGATATTTCATTAAAGGCATTACGGGTATTGATATGGATCCCGGGGTTCACGATTACAAATTTGTAGTTTGAAAGATCAAGTGTTATGGGTTCCAAAATTTCGCCTCTGCCTTTTGCAAGAGCAGGATTATTTAAAATAAAAAAAGGACAATCACTTCCCAGTTTAAGCGAATAATTCATCAACTGTTCTGTTGAAAGATTAAGATCAAAAACTTTATTTAACAAAGCCAGGGTAAAAGCGGCATCGGCGCTGCCACCACCCAGTCCTGCTCCGGTCGGGATTACTTTATGTAAATGCATTTTCACCCCGGGTAAATTAGGAAAATCATTTCGTATGAGGTTTAAGGCTTTGATGCATAGATTGTCATTCATATCACCCTGAACAGGAAGTCCACTGCTTGTAAATTCAATAAAGGATTCTTGTTGTTCATTTGTTTTTTTCGCCATCAAGTTTTCTCCCGGCGAAATCAATTCTAAAATATCATAAAATGGAAGCGGATAAAATATTGTTTCCAGGTCATGATAACCGTCATCTCTTTTACTCAGAATCCGGAGGCCAAGATTGATCTTACAATTGGGGAAATCGATCACACTGGAAAATTTTTAAGCGAAGGGAAAAAAAATATCAGGTAAAGTAAGCAGGTTAAAAGAGCAGAAAAAAAAGTTCAGATTAAGCCTGAACACAGGTCATCATTACCGGTTTTTTTTCCGGTTATTTATTTCATCACGGATAGCGATAGCCCGTATATAATCTTCACTTTCCAATACATCGCTCAGCAAGGTATTCAGTTCTTCCAGGGTCATTGTTTTAAGATCTTCGTTACCGGTATTTCCCTGTTCTTCTACTACTACTTCTTGTTTTGATTTTTTCTTTTTGCTACCGGTGCTGGTATCTTCCATCAGTATACCTGCGCTTTCCAATATGTTCTCATAAGTATAGATAGGACAGCCGAACCGTACAGCCAGTGCCAGTGCATCCGATGTCCGGGAATCTATTTCTATTGTATCATGTTCTGATGAGCAAACCAGTTTTGAATAAAAAATACCTTCCTGCAGATCGCAGATAATGATCTCATGCAGGTCGATAGTAAAAGCATTCATGAAATTTTTCATCAGGTCATGAGTCAGCGGGCGGCTGGGCTGCATTTTTTCAAGAGCTACAGCGATGGCCTGCGCTTCAAACCCACCGATAACGATCGGTAACCGGCGTAATCCGTTTACCTCCCCCAGTACTACAGCGTAGGAATGTGTTTGGGTAATGCTATGCGATAAGGCCACTATTTCCAGTTCTATTTTCTTCATAAAATATCACACGAAACTAAGGATTTTGAACAAAAAATGATGTGGAAAAAATCAGTATGGACATTTTAAGCTTTTTACTAGTTGTTTAAACTTTTTTTTCACTTATTCCTAGCTTAAAATTTTCTTTTTATCTAGTTTAAGATTTTTTGAGTTTGAATATGTGATGCATCACTCAAACAGTACCCAGGAATCTCCGTTATAAATGATTTTTTATCCGGGGCAGAAGATGAAAAATTAATGTGGCATTAAACTGAAAAAAAGCCGGATGAACATTTTTCATCCGGCTTTTGCTTAATTACCGCATCCATTATAAATGGAAATATTTTTTTAACCATAGAAAAGTCACATACTATCGTTATGCGACTCCTTTCAATTTTTTAATAGCTTCTGTCATTTTAGGTACTACTTCAAATGCATCTCCCACAATTCCGTAATCAGCAGCTTTAAAGAATGGGGCTTCCGGATCTTTATTGATAACAACAATCACTTTACTCCTGTTTACACCGGCCAGGTGTTGAATAGCTCCGGAAATACCGATAGCGATATATAAATTGGGTGCAATGGCAAAACCGGTTTGACCCACATGTTCATTATGAGGGCGCCAGTGCGCGTCAGCAACAGGGCGGCTGCAGGCCGTAGCAGCATGTAATACTTTGGCCAGGTCTTCAACCATACCCCAGTTTTCCGGTCCTTTTAAACCACGACCGGCACTTACCACGATTTCCGCTTCCGTCAATGGAACTTCGCCACTTGCTTTGGTAGTACTTGTTACTTTTATTTTGCGCAGCTTCTACTGTAGCAGCTAAATGGAACTACTTCCGCTTTCCCTTCGCCTTCTGAATTTTGTATGCGTTTGGGTTAAGAGAAATAATTTTTATGGGAGTGTCCACCGAAATATTGGCAAAAGCTTTTCCTGAAAAAACATTTTTCTTTACAGTAAATCCATTGCTTGTTTCAGGCAATGCTACGGCTCCGGATACCAGTCCTGCTTTTAACCGGGCCGATAGACGTGGGTGCAATGGCTTTGCCATCCACATTATTTGAAAATACAATGACCGATAGCACCAGTTGCTTCCACTACCTGTGCAATTACTTTGGTGTAAACCTGTGCATCGAAATGAGTTCAGTGATTCATTGCTTACATGGTGAATTTTTTTCACACCATATTTTCCCAAGTCTGTGAGATCTTCCGCGGAACTGCCCAATACTATTCCTTCGGCAGTTGTGTTTAGTTGTTCAGCTATTTTGGCACCATAACTCATTGCTTCCAGTGAAGATTTTTTTACATGGCCTTCTGACTGGTCGATAAATATTAAAACTGACATATAATAATTTGTTGATTTGAAAATTTGAAAATGAAGATGGAATATGGATTTAATTATTTTTCCCTTACCTCAACGAAATCTAAAATGCTTTCGCTTCTTCATGTAGTAATCGCACCAGTTCTTCCACATTATCTGCGGTCCACCAATTTCACACCGGCTTTTGCAGGTGGTAAACCAAAACTTGTAACAGAGGTCAATGCATCTACCGCAACTGGTTCTACTACTTTCAATGGTTTGGTACGGGCAGCCATGATGCCACGCATATTGGGAATTCGTTGTTCTGCCATTCCTTTTTGTGCACTGACAACAAGGGGCAACTCCACTTCATTGATTTCTTCACCGCCTTCTATCTCGCGGGTGATCGTTGCTTTGTTTCCGGCCAGTTCAAATTTTGCAGCCAGCGAAACATAAGGAAGATCCAGCAATTCGGCTACCATTCCACCGATGGAAGATCCGTTATAATCAATCGTTTCTTTTCCGGTGAAAATAAGTATCGTAACCCCCTTCTTTTGCTATAGCGGCAATTTGCGAAGCAATAGTAAAACTATCATGACTATCCGTATTTACCCGGATGGCTTCATCACCACCCAGGGCAAGTGCTTTGCGGATGATAGGTTCTGCATCAGCTGTTCCAACAGTTACCAGGTGAATAATTGCTGGAGCTATCTTTTTCTTTTAATTCAATGGCACGAACCAGCGCATACCATTCATCGTATGGATTAATGATCCACTGTACACCACTGGTATCGAATTTCGTGTTATTGTCTGTGAAGGCTATTTTTGCCGTGGTATCCGGCGTTTTGGTGATACAAACTAAAATCTTCATGCAAGAGGTTTTGAGTGATCGTTAGATAGTTAGTTGTTTATGCAACTAAAACAAAGATAAGTGATGAAAATTAATTCCGGGTATTTTCCCTTCAAATATTTTGTATCAGCATGGATAGGATTGAAAAACTAAAGCAATTTTTGCTGGCAAATCCAAATGACAGTTTTATAAAGCATGCGCTTGCTTTGGAATATATCAAACTGGGAGATGACGCAAGTGCCCGTAATTTATTGGAGGAATTATTAAACAGGGATCCGGGTTACGTAGGTAGTTATTATCATCTGGGAAAATTGCTGGAAAGAAATAACGAGATGGAACTGGCCGTGCAATGGTATCAGAAGGGAATGGAGCAGGCGCAGAAGGCCGGGGAGAACCATGCATTCGGAGAATTAAGAGGAGCTTATGAAGAACTAACTTTTTGAAATATGAATGATCTATTTGTAACCCCAACTGATTTCAATTATCGTCGGATCCGGTTTATTATTATTTTGGACTTACCAACGAAAAAAACGAAAAAGATTGCTTTCAAGCGGAGTTTCAGTTGAAGGAATTGTTTTTGATTTTACTTCAGACATGAGTAATGATTCTACGGGTAAATATGCTGTAATACGATTCGTTACTCATGATCAGGAATGGGTAACGCAATCTTATAATATTAGTTATCCTTATTTTATTTTAAAGAGAGGGCAAAAAGTGGACGTTTTCTACAATCCTGACAAGCCAACTGACTTCCTGCTGAACCTCCGTGTAGATAAATGGATTTCATTGTTTATTTTACTTATTTCAATTCTGTGTTTTATTTGGGCAGCTATTTCATTTTTTTATGCTTACAACAACTTATGAACCTGATTGACTCGTTCAAAAATTTTATTCATAGCCAAAATCTTTTTACTTCAAAAGATAAATTGCTTGTGGCGGTTAGCGGCGGCATTGATTCAGTAGTGTTATGTGAATTATGTAAACAAAGCGGTTATGATTTTGCTATTGCCCATTGCAATTTTCAATTAAGGGAAGAAGACAGCGAACAGAGATGAAAAATTTGTAAGTGAGCTGGCTGATAAGTACAAAGTAAATTTTCATGTCGTCAAATTCGATACAAAAAATATTGCCATAGAAAAAAAGATAGCAACACAGGTGGTAGCCCGGGAACTGCGTTATGGATTGGTTTGAGGAAATAAGAAAGAAAAGCGGTTACCAATATATTTTAACCGCACACCATGCCGGAGATAATATTGAAACTGTAATGATGAATTTCTTCCGGGGTACCGGTATCCGGGGCTTAAGAGGGATAGAAGCCAAACGTGATTTTATTATAAGACCATTATTATTTGCAAGGCGAAATGAAATACAGGCCTTCCTGGAAGAATTTGAATTGCAATTTGTTTCGGATTATACAAACCAGCAGGACGATTATACCCGGAATTATTTCAGAAACCAGGTCATTCCTTTTATCGAAAAAACATTTCCGGAGGTCAACGATAATATTCTTGCGAATGTTAGCAGGTTCAGGGATGTGGAAATTCTCTATACCCAGGCAATTGAAGGACATAAGAAGAAGCTGATGGAGTTTAAAGAAAATGAAATTCATATTCCTGTTTTAAAATTGATGAAATCATCACCCCTCAATTCAATAGTTTATGAGATCATCAAAGACTATGGATTTCATGCCGCACAAACGGGAGAAGTGATTGCCCTGCTTGAAAGTGAATCGGGGAAATATGTTCAATCTTCTACACACAGAATCATCCGCAACCGAAAATGGCTGATCATCGCCTCCGTCAATACAGAAGAATCAAAATGGGTGGTGATTGATGAACCGGGCGAGCTGGCCTTATGCCGGTGGACATATTCAAATGGAAACAACAACTGCTGCAACAGTGAAACCCGATAATTCCAAATCGGTTGCAATGCTTGATGCGGCTGCAATAAAGTTTCCTTTGCTGCTTCGAAAATGGAAACACGGAGATTATTTCTATCCGCTTGGAATGAAAAAGAAAAAGAAACTTTCCCGTTTTTTTATTGATCTGAAACTTTCTAAGACGGATAAAGAAAAAGTTTGGGTGGTGGAGATGAATAAAAAAATTATCTGGATAGTAAACCATCGTATTGATGACCGGTTCAAAATAACCGGCACTACAAAAAAGGTATTACAGATCAGGTCCAGCCTTTAGCCTTCATATATAATTTTATGCCTTCGATGCAATAGGAGATAGCGTCAAAACCGGCGATAAGTTTTCCCAAAACGATTACGAAAGCCAACCCGAAAAGAGCCCCCCAGATATGCGCCGAGTGATTGATATTCCCTGCGCCTTTTTTATCCAAAACTGCAGATATGATCAGGTAAAGAGGTGCAAATATAAAACCCGGTATAGGTATGGGAATAAAGAAAATATAAACTTCAGTATAGGGAGCTATCAATAATCCGGCAAATATAACAGCACTCACCGCCCCGGACGCCCCGAGACTGCGGTACTGGTAATTTTCTTTGTTTTTAAAATAAGTAGGAAGTATGGACACCGCCAGTGCCACTATATACATCAGCACATATAAAGGTTTCCCTTTATCCTCAAATATTTCTGCAAATTGTAATTCCACCGTTCTTCCAAAAAGATAAAGGGCCAGCATATTGAAAATAAGATGTGCCCAGTCTGCATGTATCAGTCCGCAGCTAAAAAACCGGTACCACTGGTTTTTCTGACTTACCGCCGGAGGATAGAAAATAAGGTCCTCCATCATTTTTTGATTATTAAAAGCACCTATAGATACAAGCACGGTTATGATTACAATAATGAGGGTAATTGACAATTCCATGCGATAAATGTAAAATGTAAAAAGCAGAATGGGAAATCTAAAATGTAAAGTAAAACATAATACCCGGGTTGCGGCCATTAATAAAAGTGTGAGAGGATGTAAGGTTTTAAGTGGGTAACCTGCTGTGAGCAGCCTTTTGATGATATAAAAGAAAATGAATCCGGGGTTAATCCGGATTGATACGGCCCCAAAGTCAAACGTATTCCGACATCCGGAAATTCTCCATTCCATAATCAATAAATCAAAAAAAATAAACTTTTTATGCAATTAATAAAAATGGTGCATCTGTTGATTAAACACCAAATATGAAACAAATACTTTTTATGCTTATCCCGGTTGCACTGATTCTCCTGGCATTCCGGACTTTTCAATTGCATATGGTCAGTGGAAAGATCACCGATGAAAAAGGAACTGCCCTTGCCTCTGTACATGTGGCTGTAAAAGGAACAAACATCGCAACATTATCTGCAACCGACGGAACTTACCAGGTCAACGTAAGTGACAAGAATGCCACACTGGTTTTTTCCGCAGTTGGTTATGACCCTAAGGAAATATTGATCAATGGTAAATCAACCATCCATGTAACGATGAAACCGTCGGTGCATGCATTACAGGAAGTGGTGGTAACCGGGTATAATCAAACAAAGTAAAAAAGATATGACCGGGTCGGTTACGGTCATTTCATCAGAACATTTGTATGGATCCGTTTCACCGGGGATATTACAAGGCAAGGCTGCAGGTGTGAATGCCGGAAATCCGGTTGCGCAAACGAGTATAAGGCTCCGGGGTATATCAAGTGTAAAAGGCAATCAGAAAGCTGGCAGGCATGACAGGGAAGCGGAGGATTTCAATACAGAAGATTATGATCATATAACCGAGAATCGTTTTTTAAAAGTTGCAGATAATCCTTTATCTACTTTTTCAATTGATGTGGATGCAGCTTCCTATAGTAATGTACGCCGGTATTTAAACCAGGGTCAATTGCCACCTGCCGGTGCGGTGCGTATTGAAGAGATGATCAATTATTTTCATTACGATTATCCCCAACCGGATAATGACCATCCTTTTTCTATCAATACAGAAATATCGGATGCGCCATGGAATAAAGATCATAAACTCGTATTGATCGGTTTGCAGGGAAAAAAAATTCCATTGTCAGATTTACCAGCTTCCAATCTTGTTTTCCTTATTGATGTTTCCGGTTCTATGCAGGGAGCCAATCGCCTGCCTTTGGTAAAAGCATCCATGAAAATGCTGGTGGATCAATTAAGGGAACAGGATAAAGTATCCATCGTGGTATATGCAGGCGCTGCAGGCCTGGTGTTGCAACCCACCAGTGGAAATGATAAGATGAAGATTAAAGATGCCATTGATAACCTGGAAGCAGGTGGTTCTACAGCCGGTGGAGCAGGTATTAAGCTGGCTTATAAAACGGCAAAAGAATATTTTGTAAAAGACGGAAATAACCGGGTTATTCTTTGCACCGATGGCGATTTTAATGTTGGTGACAGCAGCGATGATGATATGGAACGATTGATAGAACAGGAAAGAAAAAGCGGTGTGTTCCTCACTGTACTGGGTTATGGCATGGGAAATTATAAGGATAATAAAATGCAGAAGCTGGCGGATAAAGGAAACGGCAACCATGCTTATATTGATGGTATGAGCGAAGCAAAAAAAGTATTGGTGAATGAATTCGGCGGCACCTTATTCACGATTGCCAAAGATGTAAAGCTGCAGATTGAATTCAATCCCGCGAAAGTGCAGGGCTATCGCCTGATAGGATATGAGAACAGGATGCTGGCAAAAGAAGATTTTAATGATGATAAAAAAGATGCCGGTGAATTGGGAAGCGGCCATACGGTTACAGCATTGTATGAAGTGATACCGGTGGGAGTGAAGAGTTCTTTTTTACAAAATGTGGATTCACTGAAGTATCAAAGCAACATAAAACCCCTGAGCAAATCGTCGCATACCGATGAAATGATGACGGTGAAATTTCGCTACAAGGCGCCTGACGGAGACCTGAGTAAACTAATAGTGCATCCGTTAAAGGACCGGCAACTTGCTTTTGATAACACTTCAGATAATTTTCGTTTTGCTGCATCCATAGCTGAGTTTGGTATGTTGCTGAGGAATTCTGAATTCAGTGCAGCCTCTTCATTTGATCATATTATAAAAACGGCCAAAAAAGCAAAGGGCCAGGATCAGGAAGGTTATCGTGCAGAATTTATAAGATTGGCAGAGAGTGCGCAATTGCTGGCAAAAGGAAATACACCGGGTAACGAGGAAGACAATTTGGGAAAAAGATAGTAGTTGTTGGTGTAACAAGACCTTTTATAAATACGTAATAACAATAATCATGTAACAGCCGGTTATTGATACGGGGCTGGTTTTTTCCGGCCCCCCTTTCTAAAAAATATTTTTTTGATTTATGGATTAAAATGAAAGAAGAATCTAAATAATGATCAGCAAATAATTACCAAAATTAAATTTATGAGAAAACATATTCAAATCAATATACCCAAGCCTTGCCACGAAAGCTGGGATAAAATGAAACCAGCTGAGAAAGGAAGGTTTTGCTATTCCTGTCAAAAGCAGGTGGTTGATTTTACAAAAATGAACGACTTGCAAGTATTAACCTTTTTTAAAAAATCATCTGGTTCCTTATGCGGACGATTTATGCAGAATCAATTGGATCGTAATATTGATATTCCTCAAAAGCGAATACCATGGATGAAATACTTTTTTCAATTTTTTTTACCTGGGTTTATATTGTCTTGCGGTTCCAGGGCGGTTGGGAAAGTAAATGTTAGCCAGTCAAAAAATGAAATTGTGAATAGTACAACTTACAATGTAATTGACGGCCTTGTAAAGACAGAACCTGAAATTATAACCAAAGGAGAAGTAGCGGTAATGGATTCAATGGTGGAATATAAGGAAATCGGCTATGAAGCTTGCAATGAAAAAGAGATCCGGGAAAAGGAAGAATTAGGAAATATTACTTTAAGCTCTGATATATTTATTCAGGGAGAGCCCTCAGGAATAACTACCTTAATCCCAAAAGATATCCAGGGACATGTCGTTGGTGATAACGATCAACCCATTCCTTATGCTTCTGTTTTTATCAAAGGAACTACCATAGGAACAGCAGCGGATAGTTTAGGAAACTTTATCCTTAAATATAACGGTGCCGATAAATATATTACATTGGAAGGTTCAAGTGTGGGTTTTGAAAATTCATCAAGCGTATTTGATATAGATAACAAGGACGAGAAAATCATTCTTACTCTTGGTTTAAATGAATTGTTGGGCGATGTTATAGTAGCCGGATGGATAGAAACAAAGGGAAGAGTGGTTACCGGAGGTGTGGGCAGCGTTAAGAAAATTTCCATCCTGGATACCATTTTGAATAAAATATTGCCAGCGCAAAAAATGCTACACTTATTTCCAAATCCCGTTAAAAGAAAAACAGCATTGACTATTGAATTAAATAAACCAACAAAAGGCAATTATCTTTTTCAATTGGTTGCCCTGAGCGGACAAATTATTTTTACCAAAGAAAACCTGCTGGATAAGAATGAGCGGGTGATTAAAATAGATATTCCACAAGTGGCTGCCGGCGTTTATTTTTTAAAAGCAACTCATAAACAATCCGGCAAAGCTTATTCCGAAAAAATAATGGTTGAATAGCGATATCATTTAAACCCCGGGTGAAACTGTTCCAAAGTTTTTCTCAAAAACTCCCGGTCAAGATGAGTATATATTTCCGTGCTGGTAATGCTTTCATGGCCCAGCATTTCCTGCACGGCCCGCAGGTCGGCGCCGCCTTCTACCAGGTGAGTGGCAAAAGAATGGCGCAGCGTATGCGGGGATATTATTTTTTTGATGCCTGCTTTTTTTACCAGGTCTTTTATAATAAGAAAGATCATGACCCTGGAAAGTTTGGCGCCACGGTTATTCAGAAATAAAATATCCTCGTTACCCGGTTTAGGTTTTGCATGCACACGTATATTGTTTTTATAAATGGCAACAAAATGAATAGCACTTTCTCCAACCGGCACCAGTCTTTCTTTATCACCTTTACCTATCACCCGGATAAAGCCTTCATTAAAATAAAGCTGTGATATTTTCAGGTTCACCGTTTCGCTTACACGAAGCCCGCAACTATACATGAGCTCCAGTATCGCTTTATTACGTCCGCCTTCGGCTTTACTTAGATCTATTTGTGCAATGATATTTTCTATTTCATCAAAACTCAGTACATCGGGTAAGGATCTTTTTAGTTTAGGAGCTTCCAGCAGGGTGGTGGGATCTGTGCGGGAAATTTCTTCCATCAAACAATACTTATAAAAAGCTTTAATACCTGAGATGATCCTGGCCTGGGAAGAAGCTGTCATCCCAAGCTCAGCGATCCATTTAATAAACTGTTGCAGTTCTTTCAGATCAATATCAGCCGGTGTTTTAAACGAAGAAGCCTCCTGCAGGTATTGCGTTAGTTTATCAATATCCCGCAGGTAGGCTTCAGTTGAGTTATCTGCCAGTGACTTCTCTAATTGTAAATAGGCTTTAAATCCTTTTTTATACGGCTCCCACACGGAAGGTTTGAAATTTGTTGATTGTTATTAATAAAATTTTTCCAGTGTTATTTTTCCCGATGATATTTTATTTCAATTCAATATTTTTTTCAAATGTTTTCCATTCCTTGCCCAATTTTACCCGGGCCCACAAATGCGTGGGGGATACATGTACCGAATCAACCGTTTCATGTATGGCATCATAATCTATATCCACTTTTTCACCAAATGTCATCATTGCTGTTTTGCCTGTGGCCATTTCTTCAACAAAAAGGTTTCCCCGGTCTGAATAGGCCACCAGCCCATCGGCCACAGAAAATTTTGGATCAAACTTATTGAGAGCACTTGTTTTTCTGCTGATGTTTTCTTTTTTATTATAAGGTATCTTCAGCAGGTAACCCCGGCCATTACTGCAATCATTAAATGATAACCAGGCATAGCTGGTGTCTTTTATATAACAACTGATATTGTCCTTGTTGAGACGAACAGCCGTGCCTACCAGGTCGGGTATTCCCAGTTTACGATCAATTCCCATATCAATATAACTCCAGGTGAGTGTATCAGCGATGCAGTTGGAGGCACTGATATATACATAGGGTTTAAGCGGGTGTTCTTCATTGATAAATTGAATGGAATCCTTCAGGCAGGTTGTATCACAAAAGCTGGTTGAGGCGGTTGATGATTTGCAGGCGCTGAAGGTTGAAAAAAGAATAACCAGGGCCACCGCGGAAAAAAGAAGAAAAAGTTTCATATTTATTGGTTTTGTGATCGGGCAAAAATAGCCATTGAAAAGTGTTTTGTGAAAATTTATTAATCAAAAGATCAGGTTGTAAATTGAGCCTGCAGTCCCATTGATTTAATAAAAGGAAATATATCAGAGGTATACCGTGTAAGAATTGTGATTGAATTGTAATTGGATGTCTTATCAGAAGTATCATAGTACCCCAACAATTGAACGGAGCGTCGCCCATGCCGTCCAACCGGGGATATACAGCAGGTCAACAAAAATGACATATTTAAAGCTTCATCAAAATTTATTCACCTCTTCATTTCTTACCTCCTGCAATCCTTATTTCATCATACCTTCGGCGCATGACTGAATTAAAGCCTGTAAATCTTCGCACTTTTAAAAGGAAAGTGAATAAGAACAAACGCAGTTTCAAAAGATACCTGTCTAAACTGGAAAATAACCCGCCTGTGGGCTTAAGTAAACTCACTGCAAAATTGGAGCAGGAAGTTTGGCAGGAAGTAGATTGCCTGAGCTGCGCCAACTGTTGCAAAACAATGACGCCCACTTTTAATAAAGCAGATATGAAAAGAATAGCTGCTCATTTTGGCGAAACAGTTGATGAGTTTAAAAAGAAATGGCTGCTTAAGGAAAGAAAAGAAGACGGTGACTGGATCAATAAAAAACAACCCTGCCAGTTTCTTAACCTGGCCGATAACAAATGCAGCATTTATGAAATAAGACCTGCCGATTGCGCCGGCTTTCCTCACCTGCCAAAAAGGATGAAGGATTATGTTCATGTGCATAAGCAAAATATTGAATATTGCCCTGCTACTTATAAGTTGGTGGAAAAAATGATGGGCAGTATTGGCCTTAGCTAGGTTTTCTAAAGATCAGGCCTGCTGTTTACAGCATTTATTATTTGGCAAAATAATCTTAGCATCATTTTGATCATGTAATTCACTTCATCAATAATAAGTGGCCTCTTCTCCGGAAGTGAAAGGATACTTATAAAAACACATCTTCCAGTAAAAAGTATTCCGGTTCCTTTTCCTTGTAAAGCGTTATAGAAAGTATATCATATTGTATCCACGGATTACCCGGGTTCAAAAAAAGATATTCATCCGCTGCTCTTTTGAGATGTTTAAATTTTTTCCTGGTCACACTGTCTTCAGGAAAGCCAAAGGGTGAATCATTCCGGCACTTGACCTCAATGAAATGAAGCATCTTATTTTTCTTTGCAATAATATCAATCTCAAAGTAAGAATGCCGCCAGTTGCGGTGCAGTATGTCATAACCCTTTTCAGTTAGCCAGGCGGCAGCCAGGTTTTCCCCATCCGTACCTACCGTGTTATGCTGAGCCATGCACTATATTTGCTTTAAGATAAATATTTTTTATGGATAGGATTGCACAATTAAAAGGAACAGTAAAGCATTACGATTGGGGCGGAACTCAATTTATTCCTTCCTTGCTCGATGTAAATAATGAAGAAGAGCGACCCTTTGCCGAGTACTGGCTGGGTATTCATCCACAGGCAGATTGCCAGGTTATTTTATCCGATGGTTCCGTTCGTTACCTGCGTGATTATTTCAGCACTGCTTCGCCTACCGCATTGGGAGAATATGTGGCAAAGGAATTTGAAACCATGCCCTACCTGCTGAAAGCGCTGGATGTAAGAGATATGCTTTCTATACAAGTGCATCCTTCCAAAGAAGACGCGGTAAAAGATTTTGTGGAAGAAAACAGGAAGGGAATACAACACGATTCACCGCATCGAAACTATAAGGATGATAATCATAAACCAGAGTTAATGGTTGCCATGGGCGCATTCTGGTTATTGCATGGCTTTAAACCAGAAGATAAATTGAAAGAAGTATTAACAAGAGTGCCTGAATTAAAATCGTTGTTACCCGTTTTTGAAAAATCAGGATACCAGGGTTTATACAAGAAAGTAATGGAGATGCCGCAGGAGCAGGTGAATGCCCAGTTAAAACCTTTGCTCGACAGGATTATTCCATTATACAAAGCAGGAAAACTAAACCGTTCCCAGGAAGATTATTGGGCAGCAAAAGGTTGCCTCACTTTTTCGCAGGCAGATAAAACAGACCGTGGCATTTTTTCCGTTTATCTTTTTAACCTGGTTGAATTAAAAAAGGGCGAAGCCGTTTTCCAGGATGCCGGTGTGCCGCATGCTTATTTGGAAGGACAGAATGTGGAGATCATGGCCAGCTCCGATAATGTGCTCCGGGGAGGACTGACCAATAAACATATTGATGTAAATGAATTACTGAAACACGTAAAGTGTGAACCAACACAGCCGGATATTTTAACGGGGGAAAAGCTGGCTGGTGAACTTATATACAGAACAACAGCGCCGGATTTTGAGCTGAGCAGTTTTGTTATTGCCAAAGGCAGCAGTGCATCTTTTATTTCGCATACGGCAGAGATACTTTTGCTGGTGGAAGGAGAAGCACAGGTAATGCACAAAGGAAATAAAGTAACCCTGCGCAGGGGTAGTCCTTCGGCCATTGTATTTCCATGTGATGAAGTAAGGATAGAAGCTTCAGAATCATCCTGGCTGTTTAAAGCAGGAGTGCCTAATAGCAAGCCATGAGAAATAGCTGGTGAATCCCTTCAATTCTTTTATTTTTGCGCTATATTTTTTCACCTGATCCTCCGATCATTTTAATTATTTGTATGAAGAACAAAAGAGCGTTAATTTTTTTTACCATCATATTAGTTGTGCTGGCCACGGCTTGTAAATATTTTTTTGGTCCCAACCTGGACTGGTCCGGTTTTTCACCCGTGATCGCTATCGCCCTGTTTGCCGGATTTATCATTAAGGAAAAAGATATGTCTTTTCTCTTGCCGCTGCTCGCTTTGTTTATCAGTGATGCGATCATACAATTGTTATATACACAGGATCTTTTTCCTTATGCCGGATTTTATAGTCACCAGTTAAAAAATTATCTCATTCTGTTTACAGCCACTATGATCGGCTGGCTGTTGAAGGGCAGGAGCTATAGCAGTTTGCTGGCAGGAGCCATTGCAGCACCTACTCTGTTTTTCCTGTTATCCAATTTTAGTGTATGGCTAACGGCAGGTGAAGTAATTTATACAAGAGACTTTACTGGTATCATGACCAGCTATGCTGCCGGTCTTCCTTTTTATAAAAATGCATTGATGGCTACATTGGTATTTCTTCCGGGTATTTTACTGACCTATAATTATATGATGAGGAAGAAAGCAGCATTAATAGTGGCGTGAAAGGTGAGTAGTTATAGTAAGTGGTGAGAGGGGATTTTTAAGAGGTGAGTTAAAAATATTGAGCAGTAAAAGAGTTCATTCAACAGAATGGACTTTTTTATTTAAGAGTCAGGTTAAATTGGGAGTTGAACAGATAATAGAAGGAATAATATTGGAAAATTAAATGGATCAGGAAATGATACCAAACCAATATCCATCATGCTGCATTTTATCTGTAACCACCGCATTGATGCGGGAAGCAAACAAAGGGCAGTACAGCATCAGGGTATGATACTCTCCATTTTCTCCGCATACATCAATGCCCATTTGTTCCAGTTCAACAACCAGTGAAGGAGTAATTGTGCGGCCAATAAATTCTTTACCCATTGCATTATTACAACTAACGATCATGGTTTCAATACCAGCATCCAGCATCTGCATTACGAGGTTCTGCCTGTCCTGCTGCCACAAAGGAAGAATGGCTTCAAGACCCGCATTCAAACAAACTTTTTCTTCCCAGTCGCGGTGTGCCTGCAGATCAATATCACCAAATACAGCATGTGTAAGTTCATATTCATTTTTTAAAGAACGAAGTGCATTCGTGAAATGCATTTCATAATCCTGCCATGAACTGCTGATCATGTGAATGGGAAGACCCGCTGCATCCGCTTGCTTTTGCAGGATAGCAGCAGGGATGCCATGCGACCGGGAAATCTTTCCTTCTTCATTTAAAACATTTAATAAAACCTTGGGAGTAAAACCCAACTGAATTGTTTGCATCAATGCAAAACAACTATCCTTACCACCGCTCCAGGAGCAAAGAGAATTTCTGTTCATTGTTTATTATCTGAAAAGAGAATTTTTCTCTGCTTCATAACCCGTATCGATGGCCAGGGATTTACCATCCGCAGCGGTTGTCGCCAGTTCATCGCAGCGGTTATTATAAGGATTGTCAGCATGGCCTCTTACCCATTTAAATTTAAGAGTATGCTTATGAGACAGTGCATAAAACTCACGCCATAAGTCCGGATTTTTTTTACCTCCTTTAAAGTCGGTCCTGATCCAGTTCTTCAGCCAGCCTTCTTCCCAGGCTTTTACTACATACTGGCTGTCGGAATAAATGATCACATTCATGTCTTCTTTTTTCAGGGCTTTCAGGCCGGCGATCACGGCCATCAGTTCCATCCGGTTATTGGTTGTAAGCCGGTAACCCTGTGATAATTCTTTTGAATGTTGCCCGGTCATTAGTATAGTTCCGTAGCCACCCGGTCCCGGATTGCCACGACTCGATCCATCGGTGTATATTGTAATTGTATCAGACATCAGTTTAATTAAATAAAATGAAAACATAATAAACCTCTTCAACCATCTTCAATCAACCTTCAACCACACTTCAACCACTTCAACCACTTTCAACCACCTTCAACCACCTTCAACCATCTTCAACCACCTTTCAACTCTCCCTCCTCCCTCACACCTGGAACACTCCCGTTTTCAAACTTCCTATCTCTGCATTATGATTTGCTGCTGCAATTCCTTCCGATATCACTTTTCTTGTATCCACCGGATCAATGATCGCATCCACCCACAAGCGGGCTGCCGCATAATAAGGAGAAGTATGTTCCTCATATTTTCCTTTTATATCATCCAGTAATTTTTGTTCGGCTTCTGGTGTTATTTCTTTCCCTTTCTTTTTTAATGAAGCCACTTCAATCTGCAGCAATACTTTTGCCGCTGCATCACCACCCATCACGGCGATCTTTGCCGATGGCCATGCATAAATAAACCGCGGATCATAAGCCTTGCCGCACATGGCATAGTTACCGGCGCCATAGGAGTTGCCGATCACGATGGTGATCTTTGGCACTACCGAATTCGCCACTGCATTCACCATCTTCGCACCGTCTTTGATGATGCCCGCATGTTCGCTGCGGCTGCCCACCATAAAACCGGTTACATCCTGCAAAAACACCAGTGGTATTTTCTTCTGATTGCAGTTCAAAATAAAACGGGCGGCTTTATCAGCACTGTCATTATAGATCACACCGCCCATTTGCATTTCACCTTTTTTTGTTTTTACGATCTGGCGCTGGTTGGCCACAATGCCCACCGCCCAGCCATCAATACGTGCATAACCGCAAACAATAGTTTTACCATAATCTTCTTTGAACTGTTCAAATTCAGAATCATCAACCAGGCGTTCGATCACTTCCACCATATCATAAGGTTTGCCATCCGGAGGAAAGATGCCGTATAATTCTTCCGGATTTTTTTTCGGCGCTATGGCGGTAATGCGGTCAAAACCGGCTTTTGGTTTATCGCCCAGCATGCTCATCATTTTTTTTATATGATCCATGCATTCCTGCTCGGTTTTAAATTTATAATCCGCAATGCCCGATATTTCTGTATGCGTTACTGCACCACCCAGGGTTTCATTATCGATGTCTTCACCAATAGCAGCTTTTACCAGGTAAGGCCCGGCGAGATAAATAGAACCATTGCCTTCCACCATCAGCGTTTCATCGCTCATGATGGGCAGGTAGGCACCGCCTGCCACGCAGGGGCCCATCACCGCGGCGATCTGTGTAATGCCCATGCCACTCATCACTGCATTGTTGCGAAAGATGCGGCCGAAATGTTCTTTGTCGGGAAATATCTCATCCTGCATCGGCAGAAAAACACCGGCACTATCCACCAGGTAAATCACGGGCAAATGATTCTCCATCGCTATTTCCTGCAGGCGAAGATTTTTCTTGCCCGGTAATGGGAAACCAGGCACCGGCCTTTACGGTCTGGTCGTTGGCGAGTATGATGCATTGCCGGCCGCTTACATAGCCCAGTCCCGCCACGGTGCCACCGGCAGGACAGCCGCCCTGTTCCGCATACATTTCATAACCGGCAAAGGCGCCGATCTCGATAAAGGGTTTTTCTTTATCAATTAAATAATCGATGCGTTCCCGCGGCGTCAGTTTATTTTGTTTGTGTTGTTTGTCGATGGCTTTTTTACCACCGCCTTCATATATTTTATCCAGCCTGCGGCGCATCTCACCCAGCGAAAGTTTCATAGCGTCTTCGTGGCGGTTAAATTGAATATTCATGTGATGATTTTCTTAGTGGGCAAAGATAGGGAAGGAGGTAGTTATGATTAGTGGCCCCGCTGCTGTGCTGTTGGCATCGCCTCTTGCGTCGCACTCTTGTACATAGGTTCGCTATTGAGCTATTTGAATTACCAGACAATTCTCTGGAGGCGAAATGATAGTTCTGTGAAACAAAGATTTTTGTCGGACAAAGCCAATTTTCTTTTCCGCTTTCATATTCACCAGTTAACTGTTCCGCTCTTGTCACCACCTGGATTCTGTGCACCGGCCTGGGATATTGAGCTTTGTGTAGCGTAAAGCCAAATCCAATACTTTTATGAACTGATGTGGAAGAAATAACAAGTGAGATGGCATGAGTCCGCAAAACACAAACCTGCACACCGGTGGTGGTTATGTCACTGTGAACCGAAAGAATAATCACTATTTTATCTTTATTAGCAAAAAAATTTTTCGTTTTTAGGCTGTATCCGGAATAAGAATTGTACCAAATTAAAACATAACCTGTGAATCAGCATCAATATGCCAACTGAGCAATGAGACCGAAGCTTTTTGGTCGTAAAAACATTTACTGTTCATACAGGCCGGTTTGGCAAGGATATTGGGCAATATGGAAGCGTAACTTAAATATTTGGATGATATTTGGGTAATCTAGAGCCCCTATAATAGATTTATATACTGAAAAGTTTCTGGCAGCAGATTATTTCAGTCTGAAGGCGATTCATTTCCCGGCTATCGTTAGGATGTTTCCTGGTAAGACGCATCCGAAACCAAAATAATTAATAATAAAGCAGTTTGAAATAGCAACCAATGGTGAAAAATATTTTTCGTTTTTAAAATATAGTAGGAATAGATTAAACTAAAAGATAACCAGGAATCAGAAATCAATATGCCAATTTAATATGAGCACCGAGCTTTTTTATAAGATAAAAAATTTACTGTTAAACAGGCCGGTGTAAATGAAATAGAAGGTCACAGAGGATGCAGGTATTGAGATTAATTTAGGAGTAAGTGGTGATAATGCTGTAGATTTATCTTAGCTTTTGGGAAAGATCTAAAAAGATTAGAATACAACTTTGTCAGCTAATAATACGGCCCGCAATATCTGGTATCAAAATGAATTAGGCGGCCGTACTTTCAACATATTTTACAACGATTGTGGCTTCAACCAGAAAAGGTAAATTTGTCGAAAATGTAGATTATGCCGGCTTCCACCTTAGAGATGAAAACCATAATCACTACTTTTTCTTTTCTACTCGTCCTTTCTTCCTGCAATTCGATACCAGCCAATTCTTCCCCGGACCTTGTAAATGAACTTGAAAAGCAGTTTAAGCCAATTTTGCATGGCGTGTGGGTTCAGGCAGACTACATGGACGATATTGTAAAAACAAAATCACCCTTTAAGTCTGGTGAAAAGCTGTCTTTCATCACACAACTAATTATTGATACTTCTGGTAGTTCTTCAGACAGTATGTTTGTAGGCTTAGCTCTGGGCAATCATGAAGGATCCGCTTTAATCCTGTATTTTAAACAAGGGAAAACTTCAAATTCTCTGGTTACAAATATCAATGGCTTTGAAGAAGATACTGCTTCGTATGAACTCGGATACGAAGCAAAGGGTATGGATACAGCTTTGGTGATTTATCACTTTGCTGAAAACCTAAAACTGCTTGACAAAATTAAATATATAAAGGTCGCTGGAGTTTCTACGGTGGGTAGCCTGGAGGATGGATTTCAATATATGGTTAATAAAAAATTGATGACAGGATCATATTTAGTAACAGACAGTGCAGGTGTAGGAAAATCTGTACGCATGACCAACGAGGGAATTATCACAGGGCTGCCCGGCTTCGGAAACTATTATGTTTTAACAGATTTTGTAGCGTCTGAAGACAACACAGATAAGATTTGCTTTGACATTCAGACCACTCTGCAAAGCTGCTTTGCATTTAAATTTATTGGTGATACCATTAGCCTTTTTAAAACTTCTAAAGATGAAACAGATACTTTAACTATGGCAGATCGTGCTAAATATAATTTGTAAAGCAGTATCTCAAATCAACAAACAGAAAATAGTATGGGGAATATCGAAACAGTAAAAAAAATGTATGAACTTTTTGCTACCAAAGACGATAATGCAATCAGACAAATATTTGACGAGAATATAAAATGGAATCAAATGAAAGGTTTTCCTGGTGGCGGACAATATATAGGTGCAGATGCAGTTTTTGAAAAAGTATTTGGTGGATTTAGACAAAACTGGACTGACTGGAAGGCGACAAATACCCGTTACATAGAAAGCGATGACGGAGTTTTTGTGATAGGTTTTTACGAAGGAACTTATAATGCGACAGGGAAATATATGAAGTCGGATTTTGTTTGTGAATACAAAGTGAAAGCCGGAAAAATAATCGAGTTTAACCAATACACAGACACATTTCTAATTGGACAAGCAATGGGACTGACGATAGAATAGTCAGGTGAAGAGGAATGAAATTAACCCCTAATAATCAAACTTTGTGCTACGTAAAAAAAGTATGAATATCTTCAAAGTCCTCGTGGTTGGAGTCCTTTTCTTCTCTTGCAAATCCAGGATCGATTCCTTTGGTTTGAAAATAAGTAATTTTTTTTTCCATGCAGATATAAATAGCAAATTACAGCGACCTGATAAAGTATTTCAAACTGGCAAAAAGAACTTAGCGAGGTAGAGAATGTCGGCTGGACCGTTTACCCTCCATTATCAGCTTTGCGGCAAGAAAAAGATCAATAGTCCCCACATGACTTTTGGGTTCAATGCAATATAAAAAATTCCCCGGGGTAAGAAATGGTATCCTGACCATCAGAAAAATTGGATCAGAACGTAATGCTAATGCATTTCCCGAAATTGTCATAGTACTTTGAATTGAGAAGAAATGCTGAAAATTCCTTTACAACAATGTTATCTGAATTTAAAAAATACGGAACGAGTTGTTGAGGATTCAACAATTGAAAATATCCAATTACGATCTGCCGAATTTTAGGCAATTTAGCAGCGATTCTACTGTCAGGATTACATTGCTGTATAAACCGATATTGACGGGACATTTATTACATCTCATTAAATGTTATACCCTCTGCGGTCTTAACGAAGGATGCAGTTGTTTCGCCAATAATCTGACCTTGTCCCCTTCGCTATGTTGTTTTTTATTGCTAAATGACCGATTAAGGTTCATGCACCTCGAACGCTGGGCAATTGCATTGAAACCAACATCAGCAACAGTATAAGAATATTAAATAAAGAGACTGTTCCTGATTCAGTCTTACGTTAGTCTTTTCGTTTTATTTTCTCATGTATATTAAAAATCCGGAACAGTCTCTTTATGATTATTTATTTACGAAGTACCGGTACATTTCTGTACAGCGCATCGCTATGCCAGTTATCCGAGTATTTGTTGAGCTTATTAAAAAAATCTTTTCGTTTACGTTTCATCAGGCCAATGTGATTTTACCAAAGCCTGGGAAGCCTCAACTGATTTTTCAAGATCTCCTATGGTACTATACACAAATGCCTCAACAAAATCACGACTGTCTGCACCCCATAGGTGCCGGGACGGATAGTAGCCTTTGATCAGGCTATTTTTCATAGGTAACATTCTGGTCGAATTCATTCTTCAATTGTTGATACTCTCCTGGTTTACTATCAGCAGGAAAGGCACGGTGCGTTGTGCGGACATAATAAACATGCGCAGCGGTATCAGCAGGAAATACTTTTGTATTAGGAACGACTGAACGAATCTCATCGGAATGCAGCGAAGTATAGAATGATCTTCGTTTGTCAAAAAAGGCTTGGCGCTTCACGGAATCCGGCCAGGCGGCTCTTATCAGTTCATTATCTTTAACATTTGCTTTTTCAATGTCGTCCCAGGAACGATAGACAGACACAGCCAGCATCTCAGAATTGTCGTCGGTATAATAATGAACCAATACATTGGTGCCAACTATTAAATCATTCTTTGCTGTAACCTTATCAAAATATTCTTTCTCATGGGCTTTCCATTCATCAAAAGTGGCTGGCGAAGACAAATTAAAATGAAAACGTGCTACCACCAGAAGTTGAGGATCATTTTGGGCAATTAATACAGAAGGGAAAATTGTTATACAAAGCATTGCAACAATGCCTTTAAATGTTTTGATAGACATAATTATGAATTTTGGTGAATTGAAGACTAATGCGAGGAAGGTAGCTAAAATAAAAAGAAGTCAATTTTTTGATGTCCTTTCCGCCCATTTATGCATCGTTGATTTGGTGCATAGGCTATGGTTCATTGGGCTTTATGTATCGATAAAACAATTTGAATACTTTTATTCCTTGAGTGGGAGTATGGCTCTGCATGTATTTTTTGGGGTGGTAAGTATGCAGGCGACAGTTTTCGATTAAATAGATTTGTGGAGGTGTTTTTTGATATGCTTGGTTCGTAAAACATAAGCCCAGGACACTGGAAATAGTTTTTTTGATAACAGTAGAATAAATAATCGAATGCATCAAGACCTTCATAATTTCTATCTGAAGAAAGAAGAGCCGAACAAGAGCTGTTTACTTGCCTTGCGAAATATAATTCTTGACCAGGACACCAACATTACTGAAACGAAGAAGTGGGGAATGCCCTGCTTCTGCTATAAGAAAAAGATGTTTTGTTATTTGTGGACAGATAAAAAAACGGACGAACCCTACATCCTTATGGTAGAAGGGAAATACCTAAACAATCCGGAATTAGAAGAAGGCAAACGTACCCGGATGAAGATTTTTAGAGTTAATTCCGGAAAAGATTTACCTATAAAGACAATTGAGCGTATTTTACAAAAGGCGTTGGACTTATACAGGCAAGGCGTAATAAAAATCAAAGAATAAAAAATAGATAAGAAGCTGGGGAAATGAAAAACCAACTTCAGTTGCTATTCACTTTAGAAAGAGGAGAATTTTTTTGCTTTGTTTCATGTCCCCAAATAAAAAATATCCCACCCCTTTCGCACAAGCAGGACCTAAGAGTCAGCCAGAATCAGAACAAAGCACTTTCTTATCTCATCAGTATATTTGTTAAAACGATTACCAATGAAAAGAATTAAAACGTTACTGCCAGCTTTGAGCTTCATAATTTTTATCAGCTTTCAGGCTACTGCTCAAAAACTACCTGCACGCTGGGATGAAATAACTGCAGCCGATTGGGATAACGCTATAAACAAAAGCAATAAAACCTGTATTCTCCCGATTGGCATATTGGAAAAACATGGTCCGCATGTGCCCATGGGCAGCGACCTGATCCGTGTTCGTGAATATGCATTGCGGGCTACACAAAAAGAATATGCTGTTGTGTTCCCCGATTATTTTTACGGACAGATAAACGAAGCCAGGCATCAGCCGGGTGTGTTTTCGTTGCCCGAAAGGGTGGTATGGGACCTGCTGGAATATACCTGCGATGAAATTGCAAGAAATGGATTTAATAAGATCATTATTGTAAATGGCCACGGAGGCAACCCGGAGCTGATAAAATATTTTATACAAACCAGGCTTGAAAAAGAAAGGAATTATGCCGTGTATTTTTTTCAGCCCTCTTCTGATTCTTCTTTTAATAAAGAAGTGAATGCCCTGCGGCGTTCCGATGCCCGGGGCGATCAGCATGCCGGCGAAAGAGAAACATCTGAAGTTTTGTATTTCCGCCCCGACCTGGTGCAATTGGACAGCGCCAAAAATGAATCGGGTAAAAATATGAACCGGTTATCCATTCCCAATATATATACCGGCATCTGGTGGTATGCCGGTTATCCCAATCATTATGCCGGTGAAGGCGATAAAGCCACAGTTGCTCTTGGTAAACTGGTGGCGGAACATACCATCAGCCAGCTGGCAGATGCGATCAAGGCAATTAAAAGCGACGATAAAACTTTAATGCTGCAGAAAGAATTTTATGACCGCGTTAAAAAGTAAAATGAATAAGGGTACAATACCAGGTGCGGAGACAAAAAAATAATTTATTAAAAAATCAGTCACCGGGCTGATGCAATAACAAATACATTATAGCAAAGGAAAAAAGAAAAGGATTATTAGAACATAACAGTGCAACAGCGAATAAAAAATAATCAATTGGAATAAAGACAAATTTGTAAACGTGGACAATTCAGTGATCATTGAAAAATTGATCGGGGCACTTGGCAAACATAAAGTTTTAAGTCGCCACCAAACTTCCGAAAGATTCACCGGTGTTTTCGGTAAAGTAAATCAGATGGATGTTAAGGCATTGCTTTTACCCGAATCAACACAGGATGTATCGATGATATTGAAAATCTGCAATGAATACAAACAGGCAGTGGTACCCCAGGGTGGCCTTTCAAATGTGGTGGGCAGTGCCACTGCGAATGCTGATGAAATTGCTGTATCGCTGGAGAAAATGAATGCGATACAGCCACCGGATAAATTGAATCAATTAGTGGAAGTGGAGGCGGGTGTGATACTTGAAAATTTACATCAAAAAGTAAAGGAAAGTGGTTTCATTTTTCCATTGGACCTGGGCGCCAAAGGAAGCTGTATGATCGGTGGAAATATTGCTACCAATGCAGGTGGTGTGCAGGCTTTGCGATATGGTGTTATGCGCAACCTGGTCCTGGGTTTGGAAGTCGTGTTACCGGATGGCACTATCCTCGATAATTTAAATCCTGTTTTGAAAAACAATACGGGCTATGATCTGAAACATTTGTTTATAGGTTCGGAAGGTACGCTGGGCATCATTACAAGGGCCATACTTAAACTTAGCCCTGCGCCGGTTTATTTTTCTACCAGTTTTATTGCGTTGCAGAATTTCGAAAGCAGCCTGCAATTGCTCAACCGGGCAAAAACATTTTTGAGCGATAAACTTATTTCCTTTGAAATTTTATGGCCGCCTTTTTACCAATTGCTTACCAATGAAAGATCCGGTAATAAAAAAGTAATGCCCGACCATTATCCATTGTATGTGCTGATGGAGATCGCCGGTTCCGATCCTGTAATACCGTCCCTGCTGGAAGAATTTTTAGAAAAGGCAATGAACGATGATATTGTACTGGATGCCGTTTTTGCTCAGCAGCAGGAAGACAGGAAACAATTTTGGCGGATTCGTGAAAACGTTGATCAGATTTTGGCCGAACACCATCCTGTATTTCTGTTTGATGTAAGTTTGCCGGTTTCTGAAATGGGGCAATTTGTAGCCACGGTAAATACGGAATTAAATAAAAATTTCGAAAATGTTTACTGCTACATTTTTGGACATATGGGTGATGGCAATCTTCATTTGATGATCAATTGCGGCGAAGGAAATGATTCAGCGAAAGAGCTGGTGGAAAAAATTGTTTATGCACCTTTAAAATCGATATACAGTTCTGTTTCTGCTGAACATGGTATCGGTTTATCAAAGAAAAAATGGCTTAAATTTTCCAGGTCACCGCAGGAAATTGCCCTGATGAAATCAATCAAAAAATTATTAGACCCTAATAATATAATGAATCCCGGAAAAATATTTTAATTCATGCTTATTTCCCGAAGTTTTATGCTGTTTGGTTTCGAAGCAAGAATAGATGAAATTTTTTTTCATAGGCAATAGATATATGTTCACAGAAGATAACAGGATCAGGCAGGTAACAGGGAATAATTTTTACAAATGAACAAAGAACAATATCTTAAGCGAATTGAATATTCAGGGAATACCGACCCTTGTATTGAATTGTTAACAGCATTACAAAAAACACACCTGCTTCATGTTCCTTTTGAAAATTTAGATATTCATAACAGGAAGCCTATTGTACTTCATGTCGACAAAATATATAAAAAGATCGTGGACCAAAACAGGGGTGGTTTTTGTTACGAATTAAACGGCCTTTTTTATGAATTACTTCTTTCTTTAAAATTTAACGCCAGGCGGATTTCTGCAAGAGTGTATACCGGCGAAAATAAATACAGCCCGGAGTTTGATCATCTTACTATTATTGTAAAAATCGGGGATAATGATTATATAACCGATGTAGGCTTCGGTGAGTTTATACTTGGTCCATTGCAATTAGTTTCAGGTGTCATCCAAAAAGATGCGACGGGAGATTACCTGGTAGATAAATATGACTCAACTCATTTTCGTATCAATAAAATAGTGGACGGAAAACCTGTGCCTGAATTTATTTTTGAAGATAGAGCCAGAGACCTGTCAGAATTTAAATCCATGTGCCACTATCACCAATCCAATCCCAATTCTCATTTTATGAAAAAAAGATTGATCTCGCTGCCCACTGAAACCGGTCGGATCACTATGGCAGGTAATACATTAAAAATAAGAGAGAATAATTCAATACAGGAAAAGGAACTCAGGGATGAGACTGAATATAAAGAAATGCTTTGGAATTTGTTTAAGGTGAAACTGGATTAAATATGTTTTTCCTGTTTGATTAATACCAACCAAAAAGATAAGTAATAGTATGAACCAGAAAATAATTTGCACTGCCTGCGGTACAATTCCTTACATACCTCTCCGGTAATATGTGACTACAGGCTGAGTTTTTTACCCCCGCATTCCTTTATATGGGTTCCCAATAATTCCACCACCCGGTTTCTTCGCTTTTCGGTTGAAACATCAATGAACAAGGGAATTTCATTTACCGGGCTGGTTAAAACATACTTTTCATCCTTTTCCAATTTATAGGTTTGAAATCCTTTTTTGCCGGCTTGCAGAAGTATACAGTTGGGTTTGCTTTTACTCTTGTCTAATGTGATGTCGTTTACTTCTCCAAGCGGAATAACGGTAAGGTAGTCTTCATTGGAATCACCACGGGTGCTGATGTTTTGGAGATTGTAAAACAGTCGCAGGGTACAGCCGGATACAAAGGCTTCATCAAGCTGATAGGTTTTGGAACTGCCGTTTCCGGATATCCAGAAACTTGATTTATCGGTCACAAAACCTTCCAGGGTGGAGAGCCGCTCCATTCTTCCGGTAATGTATGCCTCCTTTAAATCCAGCAGGTATTTTTTTATTTGTTCATAATTACCGGCATCTACTTTTAAAAAATTCAAATTTACATGATCATTGTATGTATTGCTGATGACGGTTTTTTTCTCGGTCACCACGATATTGGCCGTCATGCTCTGCAGCGTCATTTGTAGTTGTCCTACCGGCGATTCTTTTGGCATGGCAACACTGGTAATGCTTTCAATCTCCTCTGGCATAAATTCATAAGTAAACGTGGTTATTGAACCATTTTCATTGAGCTTTACCATGAGTTTTACGCCGGTTTCTGTGGTTTCAAAGGAAGCGTCATCAATGATTATTTTTACCTTACTATTATTAAATTTCCTGATATTGCCAATGGCTTCTTTTACTTTTTTGTCTATCAGTTTAACCAGGCTATAGGCGTCTGCGGGTGTTGATTCGTATGATTTACTGTTGTTATTGATAATGACAGCCCTGGTTCCCGGATATTGATCATCCTTTATTGGTTCGGCTTTTTCCCATACATAGGTATAGGGATCGTCTTCATCTTCATTGGTCATATAAATTTTATAATCAATCAGTTTTTCGAACCGGTACGAAAAACGGGCATCTTCTACATTTTTCCCGAAATATAATTTGTCTTTGGTAATTGTAAAACTAAGCGGATTAACGGGGAGTTCGGGGCGGGAGGGCAGGTAGTAATAGGCAGTATTATTGCGATGAAAAATCATTTTCATGCCTTGTTGTGATTTGGGAACTGTAAACATCTGGCCATCTTTTTCATAACGCCGCAGCATCCACTGATAGCTATGCAAAATTTCTTTTGTTTGGGCGGGTGTCAGGGTTTGTGCCTGGAGAAAGTTGTTGCTGAACGAAATAAGGATGAGCAGAAGAGTTACAGAAAATTTTTTCATAAAGTGGATTTTAAAACTGTAGGAGCGAATATAGGGCTGGAATATTCTTTTTCAAAGTATTTTCAAAAGCAATTACATTTTATTTTTTAATTATGGGCTCTATAATTTATTTAAAGAAACGGGAAACAGAAAATATGTCCGGGTGGATTATCCTTTTTGCGATGATTTATGAGATGCGGATCTGGCGAATTCAAAAGTTTAATATTCTTCCTCTTCTTCTCCAAAATCATAAGACTTATGATTAATAATAAATTCGCAGTTTGGAAATAGTTTCCTTAGCACCAACATTTTTTCTGCATCAGGTTTATTTTCCGGATCAGAAAATAGTATTGTTTTAAGCGTGGCTGACGGTCGCAAATTTAATAGGCCTTCAAGGGTAATTGAAGTGCTGCCCAGGTGTAATAATTCCAGGCCCTTTAGTTTATTTAAGTCGCCGATACAGTCATTGTCCAGTTTCCTGATCCCTTTTAACCGCAGCTCTTTTATAAATTGTAATTGTGTTAAACTGGTGATTGCCTCATTGGTAATATCCGTCTCATCCAGATCAAGCTGATCAATCGATTTTATTTTGCTGACCATACGTTTGATGTCCTCATCAGTGACTTTATCCCAGATCCTGAAATTAGCCCTGGTAATATGTTCGGGAATTTCATCCAGATGCTTAGGAACATTAATAGAATAAAAAGTATTCCAGAAGGATGTTTCAGCTAATTTCCCTTTTTTCTTTTTTCTCAAAACAAATTGTTTAATTATTAAGGGCAACCCATTTTTTCTTATCAGCAGTAAACCTGTGAATGAATTAAAGATAGGGACATTGCTTCAACCCATTAAAATGATACTTATGATCTTACATATAATTACCGTAAAAGAATTAATTTCAGATCCTGGTTGTATTTTGATTTCGCTACCTCTGAAGACGTTTCAATTAAGCCGGCTTGTCGCCCTATGACGGGTCCTTTATCGGACTCGCTTCTTCGTTAGAAACGAAAGCCCGTTGCTACAAATACCTAATCATTCGTATCAATGAAGAACAATTAGCAAATCATTCAAAAAATATTATTTAATTTCCTATGCAACCCGCAACCATTCAGGATCTAAAAAAAGTGATTGTTCTTAGCGATTTGCCCGATGAACATCTGCAATGGATACTGGACCATTCTGTTTATGTTGAATTTGAAGAAGGGAAGTATTATCATGAAAACAGGAGAAGTTGCCGAATATCATGATGTTTATCGTGGAAGGTGTCATTTCTTTTTATATGGATAAAAGCGGGACCCTGGTTCATTATTTTGATTTTGCCAATGATGTAGCTACTGGAGGTGCCTCTGGTCTTGCTTCCTTATTCACGAATGAAAACATCCCCGGGTACTTCCTTTGCTGTTGGGAAATTGCGTGGATTCCGGTATGCATAAAGATCACTTTACCGAACTGGAACGTCTCAATCCAGACCTGATCCAACGGCTCATCGGCTATATGACGGAAAGGGCAAGATCTTTTGCCACTACACAGCTCCAGCATGAAAAGGTGAATGCATTAGGAAAACTTGCTGCTGGTATTGCACATGAACTAAATAATCCGGCTTCGGCCATCAACAATATATCCTGCGAACTGGCAGAGCGATTAAAAGAAAACTATAGGCTTACTGAAAAACTGCTGCAATATGATATCAGCCTGGCGCAGCTTCAAATTACTCGCAGTATGGTGGAGCAAAAAGAAAAAGAACTTGTGAATAGAAAAAAGCTCAGCCCGCTTCAGCGGATTCAAAAAGAAGATGAGATCAACGATTGGCTGGAACAGAACGGACTACACACTAATAGCATAGCAGGCGAAACATTTGTTGATGCAGGATTTTCCGGGCAGGACCTGGAAAATATCAGGAATGATGCAGATAAAGAAGCTTTCACCAGCTTACTGTCATGGATTGAAAATTTATTAAGTTCTCAGCAGGTCATCAAAGACCTGGAAGAAGCGTCTTCACGGATATCACACCTGGTAGGTGCTATCAAGAGTCATGTGCATATGGACCAGACAAATGATCTGCAGCCTACCGATATTCACAATGATATTGAAAACACGCTGACCCTGTTAGGTTATAAGCTGCGGGAAAAAAACATTACTGTAAAAAAAACATTCTGCGAAAATCTTCCCTCTGTTCCCGCTTATGTCGGTGAGTTAAACCAGGTCTGGACAAATATTATTGACAATGCGATCTATGCTGTTCCAAAAGATGGTGAATTGAATATTGAAACAACATGCGATAGCAAAAATGTAAGTATTAAGATGATTGATAATGGCGCCGGTATTCCGAAAGAAATTCTTTCCCGGATCTTTGATCCTTTTTTTACCACAAAAAAAGTAGGAGAAGGAACGGGTATTGGCCTGGACCTGGTCAACAGGGTTATTAAACATCATAACGGCAGTATAAAAGTAAATTCCAAACCGGGCCAAACAGAATTTACAATTTGTATCCCGGTGGCAGAAATAAAAAAGATCGTAATAAATGAAACTTCCATTTATCATAATTGTTGATGACGATGAGCAGGTGTTAAACGCTGTTCATCGCGACATCCGGAACGAGTACAGGAATGGGCTACCGGGTGAGTGCCAGCAACTCCGCCAATGAAGCCCTTGAACTGGTCAAAGAATTACAATTGAAAAATGAAACCGTTGCTTTATTTATTTCCGATCAGCGCATGCCTGAAATGGAAGGGATTACTTTCCTGGAAAAAGCAAAAGAGATATATCCGGATGCAAAATCTATATTACTCACTGCTTACTCCGATATTGAAGCAGCCATCAGTGCTATCAACACGATAAAACTGGATCATTATTTACTTAAACCCTGGAACCCGCCAGAAGAAAAATTATATCCTGGTAGTAAATGATCTGTTAGATGAATGGCAGGCACTTTACAAACCCGACTTGGAAGGGACACGCATTATAGGTTTTCAATGGTCACCCAAATCGCACCAGCTCAAAGAATTTCTTTCAGGAAATCTGATTCCTTATATATGGATGGATGTTGAAACTAATAAAGGAGCGGAAAAGTATTTAACCAGCGCCAATGTAACAAATACCCAGCTGCCACTTGTCATTTTAAAGGATGGTACTTTTATAACCGATCCTTCTATTCCGGCACTGGCTTCAGGCATCGGACTCAGCAAACGGCTACCAAAGAAATATATGACGTACTGATCATTGGTGCAGGTCCCGCAGGTTTGGCAGCATCGGTATATGGTTCAAGTGAAGGATTGAAAACAATACTCATTGAAAAAAGCAATCCGGGCGGCCAGGCAAGCAGCAGTGCCCGCATTGAAAATTATCTTGGCTTTCCTACAGGTCTTTCAGGAGCTGAACTAAGCCGCAGAGCCATTAATCAAACGCTTCGTTTCGGTACTGAAATTTTAACGCCCCAGGAAATAAAAAATATTTCGGTGAAAGATGGATACAAGATCACCGAGATGACAGATGGCACCAGGGTACATAGTAAAGCCGTAGTGATTGCTACCGGTGTTGCCTATAGAAAATTGGATATCCCCGGAATGGAAGAGTTTTCTGGTGCCGGTGTGTATTACGGTGCCGCGTCAGTAGAAGCACATGCTTGTCGCAACGAATCTGTTTATTTAGTAGGAGGTGGAAACTCAGCCTGCCAGGCTGCTTTGTATATGAGCAAATTTGCCAGGGAGGTAAACATGGTGATACGCCGTGATGCACTTTCGCAAACAGCTGCAAACTATCTTGGTAGAAAATATAAGCCGTACCCCCAATATAAAAATTATTGCTAATACAGATATTATAGCCTGTATCGGTTCTTCTGTGCTGGAGTGCATTACTTTGAAACACACAATAACCGGGGAAGAAAAGTACCGTGCCTGCAAAAGCACTGTTTGTTTATATTGGCATGAAACCCGGAACAGCCTGGCTGAATGATACGGTGCTAAAAAATGAAAATGGCTTTATTATCACCGGCAGCGAGTCTGCTAAAAGAAAAATCATTTAATACTTTTTGGAAACTGGAAAGGGAACCCTATTTGTCCGAAACCAGTGTACCGGGAATATTTGCTTCCGGTGATGTGCGTTTTGGCGCTATGACGGGTATTTCTTCCGCAGTGGGAGAAGGCTCTATGGCTGTACGTTTTGTAAGAAAATATCTTAGCGAGGTTTAATCAGAAAATAAAATTTATAATTATGGATCGGTTTATGGTTATTTCAGGACATACTGCTGAAGACTGCCGGCGGGTAGTAAAATATTTTGCTGAGTTCCATGCAGGTTACATCACGCATTTTGAATGGGGCTGCAAAGACGATGATCACAATGCCTATGCTATCATTGAAGCGGAGAACCATGAGCAGGCCATATTACCTGTTCCTCCGGTGTTCCGGGAAAAGGCAAAGGTGATTAAGCTTGTCCGTTTCTATCCTAAAAAAGACGGGGAAGAAAATATTCATCAAAAAGATTAAGGAAAAGGGATTCTTATTGTTCTCCGTTCATTATCTGGTTAAATATAAGCTGGGTTCTTCTATTTAGAAATATTAGCAGCACTACCACAAATAAGGTGATACGTTCTAAACTATTTTTTCTATTCTACTGTCTAGACATAAAAGTTTAGTAAAAGCACTACGTGATTTTTTGTTATTCGTGGCCATCATGGGGAGGAGTTCATTTTTTCTATGGGAACAGAAATGATGAAATTAAATTATAGATAGCTGCCAATCAATTGTTTTTAAACGGGGAGTAAAAAATATAACGGATATTAACTCCACATGGCAGGTAATTTTACGTAAAAAATAATTGCACAAATACTTGCAGGATGGGAAAAGCCGCAGTATGTTTGTCTCACAATCGCTGGTAAAAAAACGGTTGATTAATCCAAAACCCCTGAAAAATGAAACAGATTATTACTCTTATCGCCGCAACTTTCATCTTCACTTCCCTTCTTGCAACTGTAAAGCCTTATAAAGCTCCCATCAAACTAATTGAGGAAAACACAGCAATGAATGTAACCTTACAAGCAGGGGGTAAAATAAATATTATGTGGAATGCCGTTAAGGATGAATCAACCACAACTGTTTATGAAATTCAGAAAAAATCTTCAGGTGGTGAATTTAAAACCATCGCAATTTTAATGGGTGAAAAGTTGTCTGCTTATTCATTCAGGGATAAATTGAATGGTCACAGCGGGACTATCGAGTATCGTGTACTTGCTTTTGATAATGATGTAATTGTTGGTACATTATCCCAGGACTTAATAGTACTGTAAAACGAATAAAATATTTGATAAATGAAGCCGGTGTTGAACCGGCTTTTTTTGTGTCCGGTATTTTATAAGATTACCGTTTCACTGAATGCTTCCGAAAGAAGAGAATAGCCCGGTGAATTTCAAAATCATTTTTCCAGTGAAGAAATAGGATTAATACAAAATGAAATTTCGTGTCTCAATTATTGATTAATAGGGTTGGGTTCTATATATTTACGAGTTGTGTGCAAGCATTTCAAATATTCAGTATGATTATTAGAATCCTTATTTTACTTTCTATCATTTCACCTGTAGTTAATGGACAAACCAGATCTAAAACAGGAGATAAAGCATTTGAATTTGTCGACTCTATAATAACAAAAGATAAATTAACTGTAGAGTTTCTTGACTTTGTTTTTCCACAAAACGTTCAAGATATACTTTTACGAGTTCAGAAAGCAATGGCAGAAAAAAAAGAATGGTCGGAAGAATATTTTTCAATATACTACAAGACCGGAGAAGGGTTACCCTACCATGAAAATTTTGGCGTAACTAAAGAAGAGTATCAATTAATAAGGGACCTTGATAAGACTCCGCCAACAATCGTAGTTCAAAGCACTGCGACAATAAACAGAATCCGAACAAAAGATGTCCTGTCATTTAGTACTGATGAAGAAAATGCCCAATTGTTTGAGGTATTAAAAATCGATTTCAAAAAGGAGTTAATAATTTTTAATAAGGACACAATACCCTATCATAATGAAATTAATGCGCCAGCCACAACACCATTTGGAAAATGGCATGGTTATTCCTGGAAAAAAGAAGTTTCAAACTTAGGTGAAAATGACCACCTGAATGTAGATAAACTAGTTTCTAAAATTATTGAAATAAATATTGGCAAGGTTAATCAAAATAATAAAACACTTTTTCGATTGAAGTATAAAGATGTTAATATGGGACAAGTAAATGCAAACGTTGATATCGCATGTTATTTCGACTGACATAAGCCCGCTTGCTATTTGCAGTTTTGTTCCCAAGAATTGTGGGGTCTATTATAATGAGCTTATGTGATAGAGTTGTTGTTCGAATGTTTTTTAAATTATTAATTATCCCGGGATTTTAATGGTTTCTTCGCTTGCTACTTACCGGAATTCCGGATTTATAAAGAACTTAAAAACTATAAGTTGAAATTATCTTAAAGGAGCTAAGATTTCATTCGTATCATTGGGCAGGACCGGTCAGGATGATAACCAAATAACAAAAAAGATAATTTTACAGGGTGAAACAATTATTGCATAACCCTGTTTACAATGCTTTACGTTCAGGTGAGCAGCACCATAGTTTGGGAAATGATAAAGTCAAATTCTTCGACGAAGAGGTTTCTCCTTTTGCCGGATTTGACCACGAGTATAAGAAAGGATTTGAGGATCTGCATTCACTGCTTCTTTCTGGCCGCGATATTTTGTATGCTTCCCCTTTTCAAATTGCGCCACCCGCCGGATGGCAACTACTTCATGAAATAAAAGGGCTGCAATTTGTATATGAGGGAAAAAAGGAAATTAAAACTGAATTTGCCATTATAAAGCCATTAACCCGGAACCATGTAGCACAAATGATACAACTGGCTATCCTGACAAGGCCCGGGCCCTTTGGAAAAAGAACCATCGATTTTGGATCGTACTTTGGAATCTTTGATAATGAAACACTCGTCGCTATGACGGGACAGCGTCTGCATGTCGAAAATTTTACTGAGATCAGCGCTGTATGTACCCACCCGGACCACGCGGGCAAAGGATATGCATATACATTGTTGCGGCACCAGTTGAATCTCATTCTTCAACAAGATCAACAGCCTTTTTTGCATGTGAGGGAGGATAACCTGCGGGCCATTACTCTTTATGAAAGACTTGGGTTTAAAATTTCCCGGTCAATGAACTTCTACTTTTTGAAAAGGCAATAAGTATTGATTTAAACATTTAGCTAATTGAAGAGTTAATTATTCATAGGAATTTTCTTACACAAACTTTCATAGCTATGGATTATCCGCAAAGCATATAAGGGCATGGTCAAAAAACCAGAAATTTTTTTCAGGAACAGCTATCTTAAAAAGCAACATTATATGTAACTGCCATTCAACTGGTTTTGAGCGGAAAGTTATCAGGCTGTCGAACATTAACGCTGCATCGGCTGGTAATTTTACGTAAAAAATAATTGCATAAATACTTGCAAGATGGGAAAACCCGCAGTATGTTTGTCTCACAATCGACGTATTAAAACGACTGATTAATCCCAAACCCTGAAAAATGAAACAGATTATTACCCTTATCGCCGCTACTTTTTTCCTTACTGCACTTAATGCAGGTGTAAACACTTATAAAGATCCCATTAAAATAATAAACGAGAAAGCTTCAATGGATGTAACCTTACATTCAGAAGGTAAAGTAAGTATCATGTGGAATGCAGTAAAGGAAGAATCAACCACAACTGTTTATGAAATCCAGAAAAAAATGGCTGGTGGTGAATTTAAAACCATTGCAATTTTAATGGGTGAAAGGTTATCAAATTATGCTTTCAGGGATAGAGTGATCAGCAATAGTGGAATTATCGAGTACCGTGTGATTGCTTCTGATAATAACGAAATAGTAAGTACTTTAACACAAAAATTAATTGTACTATAAATTGAATAAGAATATAATAAAATGAAGCCGGTTTTTAACCGGCTTTTTTTATGGCCAGTCAATTTTAATTTGAATTTGCATCTTTTTAGCTTTGTATCCGGCTTGCAAATGGTTTAGGAATACAATCGCATTCATAAAGAATGATAGCTGAGTTAACTTTAAATATTTAATCAACAATCCGAAATCGTCTTTTATTTAGCAATCCGATATTCTTGGGAAGCTATCCGTTCAAACGGAAACATTTTTATTGAACATTTGAAAACTTGAATTATGAAAAGAAAATTTTTTTTAAATTTTTTGGCAGGGATCGGGGGCTCCGCTATTTTACCCGTCAGGTCTATTGCCGGATCAATAAACAAAAGAACTCCAAAAGGATTTAAAGTGGAGTCCGGTAAGGACAGATTCAATAAAAGTATTAGCCTTTATGAGGGGGATACGTTTGATTGTAAGGTTTCAGGAAAAGATACGGATGGGGATGTTTACATATACGAATCGGTCAGGCTTAAAAAAGGCGGACCTGCTGAACATTTACATTACAAGGAAGATGAATGGTTTTATGTTTTATCTGGAGATTTTATTATTAAGGTGGGTGATGAATTATATAATGCACATATGGGTGATAGTGTGTTTGTGCCGCGAATGACACAGCATGCATGGGCAAAGGTTAATGAAGGAGAGGCCAGGTTACTGATCACATTTCAACCTGCTGGTAAAATGGAAGAGTATTTTAAAGCAGTTAGCGAAGGAGTTTTGGCAAAAATGTCAAAGGAACAACAAGAGCAGTTCAGGAAAATGCACGGATTTGAACGCACGGGTCCGGCGCTTTCTTATTTAAAAGAATGAAACGTTCACCGATCAATAATAGATCTCCATTTTCAGCCTGGTTTCTTCCAGGTCAAGTTCCTTTTCAATTTTTCTTAGTATTTCATCACTGGTTTTGCCCTGCCGGTGCAATCGCTCAACAGTTTTCCTTTCTACTGTTATCATATCAATTTGCAGCTGGGTATATTCATTAAAAACATTAATCCCGGGTGTTTCGCCGTCTTTAAAATAATTGGCAGGAAGCTCCGTCTTTTGAAGCCGGTTATATTTTACCTCGTATTTGTTTTTAATATTGTTTAACAGGGAGTCATGTATCAAAGAAAGATTTTCTTCTATGTAGGTGATAGATTCTGATGTTACCAAACTTCGTATCTCGTATTCTTCAGCGGAAATGGAATGCCTGGGAAGTTTTAATTTTTTTATTATCCATGGTAAGGAGAGCCCTAGAAACACCAATGTAGATACTATAACGCAAAACGTAAGATAAATAACCAGGTTCCGGTGGGGGAAGGGACTATTGTCTTTTAATGTCATGGGTAGCGCAAGCGCTGCCGCCATAGAAACTACACCACGCATGCCGGCCCAACCAAATACAACCATGTTGCGTGGATCAAAATGTTCCTTTTTCATAGTACGCTTGCTGATAAGAAAATGCAGGGTAGCAGAAGGCAAGATCCAGATAAACCTTACCAGTATCACCACTAAACTTATGACAATTCCATACAAAGCCAGGGTGCCTGCAGGCAGATCACTTATACCATTTATAACACTGCGCAATTGCAGTCCAAGCAAAATAAAAATGAGGCTGTTTAAAATAAAGATTACAACCTCCCAAACAGCAAAGGCCATGATTCTGCTTTCATGGCTAAAAATCTGGCCAGAGCGAAATGACAAATAAAGCCCTGTAGTCACAACAGCGATCACCCCGGAAAAATGAAAATGTTCTGCCAGCAGATACGATGCAAACGGCGTAAGGAAAGTAAGTGTTACTTCAATTACTGGATCACACACAAATTTATGATGAATGAGGTACATGATATAGCCGATCGCAAGGCCGATGGCAATACCGGCTGCCACAACCAAAAAAAAATTAAGGCCCGCCTGCCAGAGTACAAAGTTGCCGGCGGTTATAGCCATTAATGCATATTTATATGCGATCAATCCACTGGCATCGTTTACCAGGCTTTCACCTTCCAGTATGGTATTCAGTTTGGGGTGCAGTCCTAACCCTTTTGTAATAGAAGTGGCAGCCACTGCATCGGGTGGTGATACAATAGCTCCTATAAGAAATGATACAGGCCAGCTTATTTCCGGTATAAGCATGTGAGCCGCCACTGCCACCAGCAAAGTAGTGAATAGCACAAGACCCACTGCTGCCCTTGTTATAGGACGGATAGAGGATTTGAAATTATGCCAGCTGGTATTCCAGGCAGCAGCATATAAAAGGGGTGGCAAAAAAATTACAAACACGATGTTGGGGTCTAGTGCTATCACCGGCAACCCCGGTATTAGACTGATGGCGACTCCCGACAATACTAATACTATCGGGAAAGGAAATTTATACCGGTAACTGAGTAATCCTAAAAAGGTGATGCCAAACAAAAGCATCAAAATCAGGCTAACATTTTCCATGATATAAAAATAAGAGTTTACGAAATGCATTGCCTTGCTTCCTGGCTGTTATGGTATTCATCCGGACAATTGTTGAGGAAGGGGGGAGTTATTTTTACTATTTCAACATTTTGTTTCTGATTTTTTAATTAAAGTTTTATTTTTTCTTCCTTTTCCATTTCAAACTCCTTTATTTAAAAATGAATCAAAATTTCGAGGAATTGAATCAAAAGTGGTATGGATTATTAATAAAACATTTGAAGTTTGTAACTAGAATTTATAATGGTAATAGTGGAACGTCATTAACCTTTTAAAATGAAACAAATGAAAAATGCAATTAAAAGTGTCCTTATCTTTTTGCCGGTTCTGTTTTTGGCTACTGCCCTGTCAGCTCAAACGATGGTTGATGAAAAAGTAGAATTATCAATAGTAAAAACAGCAAAAGATGCCGGCATTCAATGGGGACCTTGTCCGCCATTTATGCCTGGTGGTTGCAATATTGCCGTCTTACATGGTGACCCGGCAAAAAAAAATGTGGACATTCTTTTTAAAGTCCCTGCTAATTCAGTTATACCAGAGCATTATCATAATTCGGCAGAGCGAATGATCCTTATTTCCGGTGAACTGGAAGTAAAGTATAAGGGAGAAAAGCCTCAAACTTTAAAAGCAGGATCTTATGCCTACGGGCCTGCAGGTAAATCTCATTCAGCCAAATGTGGTGACGCGGGCCCTTGCATTCTGTTTATTGCTTTCGAAGAGCCGTTGGATGCCATGCCATCCGATTCCAAAAATTGATATCTCGTTTTTTGGTTAACCCGGTTAGTCAGAACAAAACAATTTTTTTAACAAGGCACTATTTTGTCAACCTGTTATATTTTTTCAAAATGTTTTTTAGCTGATCATGGGGTATTGAATAAAACATATTTCCATTTCTGCCTTTCATTGTTCGGGCTGCCACCAATGCATTGATGACCGCCTCTTCAGTTGCTTCTACGGTTGCTTTGAAAACTCTGTCCAGCGCATCTTTTGAAAGAACATTCCAGGTTTGCATGGTTCCCTTTTCATTATACGGAGGGGACTTTGTACTAAAGGCTAAAAAAATATCACCGGAACCGTTGTGGGCAAAACTCCCTGTACGGGCAATGCCCATAGCGGCCCTTTTTGCTACCAATTTTAATTGTGATGGAAGCAGGGGGGCATCGGTCGCTATGATGATGATTACTGAACCGTCCTTTCTTTTTGGATTGTTTAATACGGCGTGGTGATCTTTTATTTCCCTTCCAACAGGAATGCCGGCAATTAACAGGTCATTGCGGCCACCAAAGTTGGCCTGCATAAAAACCCCAATAGTATATTCGGTGGTATCAATTTTTATTACCCTGGATGATGTACCGTTGCCTCCCTTGAATCCATATAAAGCCATTCCGGTGCCACCACCTGCATTACCTTCTGCAACCGGTCCTGAATGCGCACTATCCAGTGCATCAAATACATCTTCCTTTTTAATATGTAAACCCTGAATATCATTCAGCAGGCCATCCCATGTTTCGGCTACTACGGGCAGGCCAAAAGAAAAATCTATTAAATCACCTGTTGAATAATGCCTGATATTCCACTCCCCGATAGCATCATGAACAATGCCTACGCTGTTTGTATTGGTAATACCAATTGCTCCATAATTAAAACCATAATCCTCTATTGAAGCCAGGCCCGTCATTTCTCCATCCCCGTTCAGGCTAAACCAGGCAGCAGGGACACCCGCGTTTGTTTTTTCCTTAGGAAAAATGACAGTTACGCCAGTGCGTACCGGACCGTTTCCGGTTGCTGTTTTCAGACTGTCTTTAATAATTGTTTTATATCCCACAAGTACACCGCTTACATCGGTGATTGCATTATGAATACCAGGCTTGCCATCAAAAGGAATTCCCAGATCCCTGGCCCTTGGATTCTGATTTGTAGTTTGAGAAAATAGGCTACTGTGGATAAAAAAACAGGAAAAAATAAAGATCATTTTTTTCATAACAAAACAATAAGGAGAGCAAAATATCAAAAGTATTTTAGATCATTGTCTTCCCCATTACCTTTTTGGATAGATTGAGTATTATATTGAATTAACCGCTATGGAGAATCTTCTTTCCCCGAATTTTTGCAGGCTTCCCTGCATTCAACCTAAATATCTAACTGCATTTTACCTGAATTATAAGCAAGGGTTCTTATTTTATATAATTAAATTTAGGTGCTTTCAGGGATCCGGTAATTATTTATTAAAATGTTTTATAAAAAGCAATTAATTAAAAAATTAAAGGCATGTTTAATAATAATTAAACAGGAGAAGTAACCCACGGCATCTGGTAAAAAAATAATTATCGATAAAAACGGTTATGGAAGAGAATGCAAATCTATACACAGCAACTGAAAAGCCTTCACCCTTGCCACAGGGTTCTATGTGGAAGGCACTTAAAGAAGCTATGCGTGGCACCGAAGCAGACTATACACAGATCCCTTTAAAAAAAGCCATCTTCTTGCTGGCCATACCTATGATTCTTGAGCTGGTTATGGAGTCTACTTTCGCCGTGGTGGATATTTATTTTGTTGGACAACTTGGTTCTTCTGCTGTTGCTACCGTTGGACTAACGGAAACTTATTTATTTCTGCTGTATTCTATTTGTATGGGACTATCCATGGCCGTTACGGCTATCATTGCCCGCAGGATTGGTGAAAAAAAGAAAGAGGAAGCAGGCATCACGGCCATTCAATCAATTTTCCTGGCGGTTTTATCATCTGTTCCGTTTGCTGTTGCAGGAATTTTCTTTGCAAAAGAATTGCTTGCACTGATGGGTGCCGACGAATGGAGTATAGAAAACGGATACCGCTACACACAATGGATGCTGGGAGGGAATGTGGTTATTATTTTGCTGTTTGTGATCAACGCCATATTCCGTGGAGCAGGAGATGCAGCTATAGCGATGCGGGTGCTTTGGATTGCTAATGGAATAAACATTCTTCTTGACCCGATCCTTATATTTGGTTGGGGGCCCGTGCCTGCCTTAGGAATAGAAGGAGCTTCCATTGCTACTAATATCGGCCGCGGAACAGCTGTTATAGTTCAGCTCTGGATACTTTTTAAAGGAGGAAAACATATTAAGGCCGAACTATCAAAGATCCGATGGCACGTAAGTATTATTGTAAACCTGGTACGCACTTCTCTTGGTGGTGTAGGACAAATGATAGTGGCGATGACCTCCTGGATATTTTTGATGCGAATTCTTGCAGGTGTAGGAAGCGAAGCGGTGGCGGGCGCCACCATTGCCATGCGTATTATGATGTTTACGCTGATGCCAGCCTGGGGATTATCCAATGCAGCGGCTACCCTGGTTGGACAAAACCTGGGGGCAGGAAATCCCGGCAGGGCCGAATCATCTGTATGGAAAATCGGTTTCTATAATATGATATTTTTGATTGCTGTTTCCGTGGTATATTTTTTCTTTAATCATTCACTCATGAGCATTTTCACTTCAGATGCAAGCGTAATTGCCATTGGAGCGGAATGGCTTCAGATTCTATCCTATTCTTACTTTGTTTATGGCTGGTGGATGGTATCGGTGCAGGCATTCAATGGCGCGGGAGATACAAGAACCCCAACCCTTATCAACCTGGTGTTTTTTTGGTTAATACAGATCCCTTTATCTTACGTGCTCGCCATAACTTTTCAATGGGAGCATTCGGGAGTATTCTGGGGCGTATTTATATCGGAAACTTCAGTGGGACTTTTTACGCTGTGGATGTTTAAAAAAGGGAAATGGAAAACGGTAAAGGTTTAAATAACTCATAATTTTTTCTATTATATATTATGGTATGGTTAATATTTCTAAGTGAGAAAGATCAATCAACCAAGCGTAGGTAGCCCTTTGAAAACGAGTATTATTAAATGACTTTAAAAAGTTCTTTCTTTTCTTCAAAACCCTTTAGCTCATGAAAGCCTTTTGATTCAAAGGATATATCGGAACCAAGGCTCAATTCTTTTACAACAGTTGTTGTCCATATTTCATTAACTCCGGCAACACTCATAAGCCTCGCAGCCAGGTGGATATTGATACCACGGATATCGCTGGCCGTTCTTTCTATCTCACCGGTATGAATACCACATCTGATATTGATTGGTGTTTGCTCAAATTGTTGAATAAGATCTCTTGCGCATTCAAGAGCAAGCGTAGGCGAATCAAACATTAATAAAAAGCCATCGCCTGTAGCTTTTATTTCTGTCCCATAAAATTGAGCAATGGATTCGCGGACAATTTGATTATGATTTTCCAGTGTCTGTATCCAATTTTCATCACCCAGCTCAAGAGCCATTTTTGTAGAATCTGCTATATCCGTGAACAGGATCGTCCGCAGCATCCTTTCCGGTTTTTTCTGTTTTGTTTTAGTGCTGGTCGAAAAATCTTTGTCCACTTCCAGAAACCGGTACACTTCATCCCAGAAAACAGACCAGGCGGGTTCATTTTCCTGTATAATATGATTGTTCGACTCCAGCCTTACAAGCCGGGAACCAGGTATAAGATCATTCAGAATTTTACCTTCAAGAAAAGGGATAGAAGCATCTTCGTTTGAATGAAGAATAAGGGTAGGGCACTTGACCAGGGGTGCTTCTTCCACTACATTGGTGAGATGCATTTCCCTTTCCAACAGCGCAGCCACCTCAGGTTCGGTGGAAATTTTCATCATTTCATTGAATGCATTTATTTTTTCCTGGCTGGCCCCGGGCATGATCTGGGAACTAAAAAAATCACGAAAGGCCGGGTTATCTTTTCCCCAACCCAATTTGATCATGTCAATCAGCAATTGCTCTACCTGTTTTTCCTTTTCATTGAGATCGCGGTGCAGCCAGCCACGGGCATATCCGCCAAAGAGAATTAATTTTTTTATTTTTTCAGGATGTCTTGCTGCATAGGCAATAGCTACTGTAGAACCTTGTGACTGGCCAAAAAGAAAAAAGGTTTCTAAATTTTCAGAATTAACTACAGCTTCCAGATCCTGCACCCACGTTTCAAAAGAATAATCTCGGGTATACCAGTCTGATAAACCACAACCCCGCTCATCATATCTTATCAGGGTGTGATGCCTGCAAAAATTTTCAAGAAAAGGTTTCCAAACCGCGTTATTCCAGTCGTGTTCGAGGTGGGTTATGTAATTAGCGGTTTTAACGATGGCGGGACCGCTTCCGGATGTGGCATAGGAGATCTTGGTTCCGTCTTTTGATGATATTTTTTTTATTGATTGATCCATTCAGCAGATACAAATTTATATTTAAAAAAAGTATCAGTGTTTCCCGGCCTTTTGTATTTCAGTGACAGAGGAAAATATTTATCATTTATTTTATAAGGAGAACAAATCAAGGGCCCCATGCATCCTGGCTTTATACTGCTCCAACTTTTCCCTTTCTTTATTCAGGGCGATCTTTTCAATTTCAGGGGCATAGTTCAGCAGGTTGAATACTTTCAATGCTGTTGACATGTCCCGTAATTTTTTTCCGTTAATTCCATAGCCTTCCAGGTATTGCCGCTGTGCATCAATGGAAAGATCATGTAATGCTATGGACGTGTCCCAATAAGACCCGATAGAAGATATACAATTTTCCCAGTCTATTATGGCTACAATCTCTCCCTTATAATTTACCATTATATTTTTTAGCCGCAGATCTCCGTGATGAAGGCAGGGAGGCTGCTTCCATTTTTGCATTTTATTTAATTCTTTTTTCAGCAGGGTAGCCGACCGTTCTGTCAACATTTTATATTTGATCAGCAGGGCCAGGCGGTCGGTTATTTTTAATTCACAATCCAGGTAATCTTTCCATGTTTCGTTTTTTGATAACCTGTTTTGAGACCAATCAAATATATGACCGAATGCACGGGTGGGAATAGTATGAATCATCGCCGCGTAACGGCCCGCTTCTTTTATGATATCCAACCTATGTTCATGATGAGTTGCTTCTGTGCCTTCAATTTTTTTGGAGATCATATAGGGCAGGGGAATAATATCATTTCCTACCTCCAGAATTTCGGGAACAGGAATTTTTTTCTCCCTTGCCCGGGCCACTGCCCATTGTTCTTTTAAAAAATAATGTATGTTTTCCGGTTGATCACTAATACGAACTACCAGGTCCTCTTTCCCTGTTTTTACAGAATAAACATAATTGGTAAGCCCACCACTCAATGGTTTGATGGTAATGGAATGCCTGGGAAAATGGTGTCTTATTAACTGGCGGGTAAGTTTTGCATGCTTTGTAATATTAGCCTTTGATCTGTTTTCCATATGTTATTTAGATATAGTAATCTGCTTTTGTGCAACAAGGTTTAACAGCTCGCCAAATTCAGTGAAATCAGCTAGCCTCAGTGTGTCAAATGATCCTTCAAATGCCAGTGATGGGTTGCCTACATGCAGGGAAAGCCCAACACCTTTAAGAAAAACATCCATATCAGTATCCCCTGCACCAATGGAATGCTGAAGCTCCATGTTCAGGTGTGCCGCCATTTTTTTAGCTCCGGATAATTTATCAATTCCTTCGCGGGTAATAAAATTACTTTGCTTCGTGTGCTGATATGCCATTAGCCGGTCCCCGGGAATATCAACAAGCATTAATATCATACATACAGGTTGCTCACGTAGTTCCCTGGCAAGAACTCCTGTTTCAGTTGATATGACGGAAGAAGCGCTGGCATATTTTTGCTGAAGATGGGGTATCCTTTCAGCATCTGGCGTCCAAATAATTTCACCGCTCGTCCAGTCCAGGGGATAATAGAATAATATTATGTTTTGAATATCCTCTTTTGTAAATCGATTCACTCTCGTCAGTACATCATCAATTTCTTCCTGCGATAACGGAAAGGAAATAATGGGTTCAAAGGAAAACTCATATTCATTTTTAATAATGTAACCCAATTGACTTCCGTTCAAAAGGATAACAGGGATGGCCGCGTTGGACATCAGGTACCAGTCTTTGGCAAAGGTGCGGATAACCGATAGAGGAAAACGAAGGGTGTTAATTACAATAGGTCGCCCCAGGTTATAAATATTCTTTAGTCCCATTTCCACTGACCGGTGTATAATGGTGCGGCCTTCATATTCATGAACCGCCGTGCCATCCAGGTCAGTTATCACTCCGCCACGGGTACTAAACTGACTGGTTTCAAAAAAATGTTTAACACGGGAAATTTTATCCTCTTTTAATCGCATGCAGACAGGGATGCAAAAGTTTTGCCAGTAACCGTGGGACAAGGACTTTATAAAACCTGGATATTACCGGCATAAAGTTCTACAAGTATTCTGGCCATTTTTTTGAATTCTTCCTGCAGATGATAAATTAAATGAGAAAAAGAATTGAATTATTTAATGGCCCATTTTTTGGAGTTGTGTACCTATGAAAAAAAACGAACTACTTGCCCTTGCTGCTATTTTATTAATAGTGCTGGCAGCCGTAATGATCTACCTCGGAATAAGTGCCGGGAATCTTCCACCCACCATAACAGGTGCAGGGTTTATAATAATCGCTTTTGTTTTTCTTAGCCTGAGGAGTAAATGGTGAATTAAGTATCAGGGAATGATTTTTATGTTATCGGTTTCGTAATTAATCCGGCAAAACTTTCACCTTGATATTTTTGTAATAGACTTTACTTTTTGGATCATGACCCTGTAGAGCAAATGTGCCCGTTGATAATTTACGTAATGCATTCCCTTCTTCTTTTTGTAAAGGTTCAGGTTCGGTATAATCCACCACGGTTTTATCATTTATTTTAATCAGGATTCGCTTTCCCTGTACCTTAATATATTCGGTGTACCACTCATTATCCTTTACAAATACTTCTTTTACGTCTTCAATTCCATACAGACTGCCGGTTCTGCGCCAATCGGTATGCGAGTTGTTTACCTGTACTTCGTATCCCTTTTTTGGCCAGCCACCCTGCTGAAATTCAGTATGAAAATAAATCCCTGAATTAGACCCCGGCAAAGTCATAACATCGGCTTTAAATTCAAAATTCTTAAACTGGTGATTGCCCACAGGTCCATCATAAAATAAATGAGCCACTTTCCCATTTACAGCTATCTTTCCATCCTCAATGGCAAATGTGCCGGCATTGTCACCCACCTTCCAGTTATCCAGAGTCTTCCCGTCAAACAATGATTTCCAGCGTGGCTTTGGTTGATGAACAGTAAATGCGGTTATGGCAATCAGGCCTGCGCAAAGGATGGTAATAGTTAGTATTCTTTTCATGATAAAAATGTATTGGCAAGTTGATGATTAATCGATATCCTATAAATATTAATAACTCAAAAATAACGGAGATGAATTTCATTTGCCAGAATATTTCTACCGGTTAAAAAATTCATTGTAGAAAAATTGGCAATGGCCCCGGAACAATATCGCCAATCATCCTTTCTTTACATTTGTTTTCATAGGTGAAAATAAAAATGCATTACATTTAATGCATTCAATTTTTTTGTCATGAACAAAATATATATACTCCCTGTCGTAATTTTTTTATTGTCCTGCGCTTCCTCCCAGCCGGAAAATAATAAGGAAAAAGAAATTGTATTCAGCAATGTCAATGTCATTCCGATGGATAAAGAGGGAGTGGTGCTGAACCAGGATGTAGTAGTAATGAATGGAGTAATAAAGGCCATGGGACCTGCCTCCAAAGTGGAATACAGTAAGGAGGCGCAGGTAATAGATGCTACCGGAAAATTTATGTTGCCCGGGCTGGCGGAAATGCATGCACATGTACCCACCGGGGATGATCTGTTGCCAATGAAAGAAGTGATGTTGCTTTTTGCCTATAATGGTGTTACTACAATCAGGGGCATGCTAGGCCATCCCAAACATCTTGAATTAAGGAGTAAAATACAAAGTGGCGAAATTGTGGGACCCCGGTTTATCACATCAGGTCCATCCTTTAATGGTAATACTATAAAAAGTGCAGAGGATGCTGTAGCCATGGTAAGAGATCAGAAGAAAGCGGGTTACGATTTTTTAAAATTGCACCCCGGTTTGACATTGAAAAATTTTGATGCGATGGTTGCCACGGCGAAAGAAGTTAATATTCCTTTTGCCGGGCATGTATCTTTTGATGTGGGTGTGTGGCATGCCATCGATGCAGGATATGCTACTATTGATCACCTGGATGGTTTTGTTGAAAGCCTTGTACCAGGTATAGAAAATATGAAGGTGGAGGATACAGGGTTGTTTGGATTGTTTATCGCTGATAAGGCAGATGAAGCCGGTATTCAAAAATTAGTAGATTCCTTACGCAATCATCATATTTGGGTTGTTCCTACACAAGCCCTGGCAGAGCGGTGGTTTCATCCGGCAAAGGATGCAGATGCGCTGGGCAAAGAATCGGAAATGAAATATATGGAGGATAACACGATTCAAAACTGGGTCAAAGCAAAAAAAGATTTGCAAAGCAACCCGGCATATAAACCATCAACAGCTAGCCGTCTTATTGAAATAAGAAAAAAATTAATAAATGCCTGTAATAAAAATGGCGTGGGTCTTTTGCTGGGATCCGATGCACCGCAGGTATTTGATGTGCCCGGGTTTTCCGTGCATCATGAATTGCAGTTCCATGTTGATGCAGGCCTGTCTCCATATGAAGCCATAAAAACAGGAACAGTGAATGTGGGTCAATTTTTAAAACGTGACGATATCGGCATAATAAAAACCGGCGCCGTTTCTGATTTTATCTTGTTGAATGGAAATCCGCTGGAGGATATAAGCCAGACAAAAAATATTGAAGGCGTCATGATGGGTAACCTTTGGATGAATAAGGAATACCTCTCCTCAGGGTTAAAAAAACTGGAAAAATAAATTTGCCAGGTTTCCCTTATTTATAAATCGTGATTTTGTAATCAGTTTGAATTTCCTGGCATTCAGGCCATGAATTTTTACCGTTTATTTTTTGTAAGCTAAGGTAAATTGCCTGCTTCATTTTATCATATCGGGGAATTTTGCACCCATTTTATAGAGGTAGTTCATCAATTGATAAGATATCGCACGTGATTTTCGCGGCATATTATTTGAAAGATGTAGAGCTAAAAGAAAATTTAAATAATTGAATGATGAATGATAAGATGAAAAAAGTGGCTGCAAAAATGAAAAAAATTGATTTTTGTTTAATGACCACCATGGACGGACAAGAATCTTTTGACAGCAGACCTATGAGTAATAATGGTGACGTAGAATATGACGGAGATTCATGGTTTTTTTCTTTTGATGATGATAAAGCGGAGCAGATTCGGAAATCTCCGATGGTTTCCCTGGCATTTCAGGGAGACAAAATGCTATTCATCCATATCAGCGGCACGGGCAGTCTGATAACGGATAAAGCTATTATGAAAAAACACTGGCAACCGGAGCTAATACGTTGGTTTCCGGATGGCATAGAAACCAAAGGAATTGTCCTTATAAAAGTGTCAGCAAAAAAAATAAAATATTGGAAAAAAGAAGAAGAATTTGAAATTGTTCTTTAAATAATTAAAGCCGTAAAGAATTGCGGCTTTCCGGTTTTTTAAGTAGGTATTCTTTCTAATACTTCTGCCGCTTTGCTTTGCCGGATGCCGTTAAAAGATTTCTGATAGATTACTTCTACACGCAATGCCTTCAGGCCCGTTATACCCTGCAGATCATTTAGCGTCAGACTTTCTATTTCAGATCCTATATAATTAATGTTTTGCAGGTACCGCAGGTAGTTGAGATATTCTCTTGCTTCATTGTCCTGTGCATATACAATGGCTATCTTACCCGGCTGGGTGAGCCGTTCATTTGTTTCTTTTACAAAAGCTTTGTCAATTCTTTTTTTCATGATCTCATACCGGATATTATATGCCCCGTCAACATCAAACTTTTTTTCCTCCATCCTGAATCGGATAGCAAGGGGATTGCTATGCACCAGGATCAGTGAACAAATATCAAGCTCTGATTTTAATTTTGGTTTAAGCCGGCGAATTACATTTTCCGTTTCACAGATGACGAGCAGTTGCCACAATCTCAGGTTTTGCAGGTACACCGGGTGAAAGGTTTTATTATTTACCATGCTCTGACCGATATAAATATTATGTTCTAATCCATCCGTTTTATATTTTTCAAAATAATGTGGAAACATTTCCTGTGCTGCCTGCTGTGTTTTGTCCAGGTAATCAGAAAGTTTATCGTTGATCAGTTTTACGCTATGTTCATAATCTTTCCGCTGTTTGTATATCATGCCCTTTGCGGGGTCCATTTGTTTTTCATAAGCTAGCAAGGCTTCATGCATATCCGGGCTTACTGTATGCAGGTGACTGAATATGGGATAGATCTCCGTCTTAAGAAATTCCAACACCTGGTTTTCATCGCCGGCGGTAAGGCCAGCCAAAAGCTTTTCAGAATACTGATCTATTCGAAACTGCAATTCTTTATAGATGGGTAAAGAAAATGTATGCACTGCTGTGTCGAGTACATTTTTTGCAAGCGTTAATTGCTCCACAAGGTCGGCCTGGATAGACAGATTTCTCCTGGTGGAAGAACCCTGTATATCCATTTGCCCGTATAGCGGATATACATCATTAAAAACGATATCTTCCATTAAAGTATCAGAAAAAAATCGCTGGTTGTTTAAATATTTTTCAGCAGCTTCTGTAAACCGCCAGGCTACAGTAGGATGAATAGCCGTACATTTTTGGCGAATGATACTTTCCAGTTGATTTTCAAATTCCTCCTGCGATCTGATCAATGCCGTAGTGAACAGGGGTACTACTTCTTCCAGCTTATGCGGGGTGATAGAATTTAATTCATTGGCTTTTTCAGAACCCAGTTCCAAAATTCCAATAAGGTCATCATTATACATTAAAGGGATAGCTATATAACTTTTTAATTTATGTCTGACCAGGTTGGCAGATAATACCGTCTTATTTATTTCTTCTTCTTTTATTTCAGGATAGAGGAAAGGACATTTTTTATTAAATAAACAATTGTCTGATTCGCTGCAAAATGCTTCTTCAATTTTTTTTGTTTTTTTATCACTCAGGGCAATACTGTTCCAAAACCCATAACCCAATGATTGAAGTAAATGTCTTTCTTTATCCCATAATATAAAACCGGTTTTTAGATGAGAAACCTGTAGCAGGGATGAAAGACTCATGCGGATTTGTTCAACACTGTCAGGCTTTATAAGTGCATCCTTTTTCAACAAGGAATATTTCAGGGCCGATATAGATTCCTCCCGGGTTACTTCGAAAAAAGTAATAATGGTAAATCCTTCCAGCAAAAAACTTTGGGGTGGAATTTTTTTCTTCCATAATGCCGGGTTGTCAAAATTATTGACCAGTTCACGGATATCTTCTTCAGTTATTTCTAATTTGTTTATTGGTTTTGCAAACACAAAATCTCCGTTAAAGAATGCCCGGTACCTGCGAAGAATACCTAATTTCTTGTCTGGTATATCAAAATAAAAATTGCGGTTATAATTAATTCCTGCTTTGTAAATATTGTTTAAAAGAGGAATACAACTGAATACGTACAAAAAATCGGTGTCAAAATAGGGATTCCTGATATCGTCATCTGCCGCATCTAAAATATCAGAAAACCGCCTGGTAGCATTAAAGAAAAAATTCTGATACGGCATGCTGACGGCCCGGGTTTCATTTGTTGTTGTAAGGGACGGAAAAAAAGGAGACAATAATAGCTTGAGGTCATCCTCATGATTTTCAATAATAGCCAGATCGCTGAATGATTCTTCCAGCACAGGATTTTTTTTGAGCCGGATAAAAACTTCTTTTGCCCTGTCTGCTTCAAATGAATCCGGATCATTCAGTTGTTCCTTCCACCAGTCAATTAATTTCTTAAAATTAAATTGCACCGTAAATGGCAATTCAATCTTGCCAGAATAAACTTCGCTTTTAATGTACCGGAGGTATGACATACTAGCCTGGTTTAATTACATGATCAATAAAACAGGGATAAATAATATCAGTAACTTTAGTACAAAGATAAAACAGAGTTTATGGAAACGGCAACAACAACTTTACTAGCGGTGATAGAGGCATTTAAGCTTCAAACCCGGCTTTTCAGAAACGTAATTAAAGATATAACAGATGAGCATGCCCAGGCGCATTTTGCAGGTAGCCCCAATCATATTGCCTGGATTACCGGTCACCTGGTTTCTACAAGATATATGATGGCATCCGTGCTGGGGCTCACTGAAAAAGAGCCTTACCCTCAATTGTTTGCCAGTGGAAAGGGAATAGTGGAAGATGCTAGTTATCCATCCCTGGATAAATTGGCTAAAGGATGGGAAGAGCTTGCTGAAAAAATTATGGATCGTTTGGAAAGTCTGACTGAAGAAGACCTGCAATCTGATCCACCCATTCAAACTCCGGTAAGCGAAAACAATTTGCGTGGTTTTATTACTTTTATGTGCCATCACGAAGCTTATCATATCGGTCAGTTAGGATTGCTCAGAAGGTATTTTGATTATGAGCCCATGAGCTATTCCTGATTTGGAATGAAAATAAATTCATTTTAATTCAATTCTATTTTTTGAGATGAAATGCACTTCAGTAGTGTCAGTTCTATTTTTTATACATGCATCAGAAATTTCGCCATTGAAAAAATGGAGATCAGGGTTGCAAATTCATTTTGACAACAAATAATTATCTTACTCTTTACTAAATAAATCAGGATGAAATTTTATATATGGGCTTTTATTTTTTCGTTGTCCGGAATAACCACTTTTGCACAATCACTTACAAATACAGAAAAACAAATAATCAAAAATGTTGATGAAGAGATGAACAAAACTCTTCAGCTGCTGAAGGAATCGGTAAATACCAACAGTGGTACATTCAATATTGAGGGAGTAAAAAAAACAGGGGAACTGTATGGAAAGGAATTGGAAGCCCTTGGTTTCACCGTTGAATGGATAGCTATGCCTGACTCATTAAAAAGGGCGGGCCACCTGGTAGCTTATCGGAAAGGAAAGAAGGGTAAAAAACTTTTTTTGATCGGTCACCTGGATACTGTGTTTGAACCGGATATGCCGGCGAATCCATTTAAAAAGATTAATGATAATACAGCAACAGGTCAGGGTGTAGTTGATATGAAGGGTGGTGATGTGCTGGTGATTGCCGCATTAAAGGCTTTACAAAAGCAGGATCTGCTAAATGATGCTACAATCACTGTTTATTTTACGGGTGACGAAGAAAATGCCGGGGAACCCAGGTCAGTTAGTCGCGGTGATTTTATTGAAAGGGCAAAGCAACATGATATTGCATTAGCTTTTGAAGCGGCTGCCGGTTTTCATACCGTAGCTACTGCCCGTCGCGGTTCCAGCGAATGGAGACTGGAAGTGAAAGGTAAGCAAGCCCATTCATCCGGTGTATTTGGTACGGCAGGCTATGGAGCTATTTATGAAGCGTCAAGGATCATCAATACATTCAGAGAGAAATTAAGCGGCCAGCAATACCTCACATTTAATCCTGGTTTGTTTATTGGCGGTTCGGAAATGAATTTTAATGATGCGGCGCAAAAAGGAGATGCCGCCGGTAAAACGAATATTATTTCTCCAAACACAGTAGTGATCGGCGATCTGCGTTTTCTAACGGAACAACAAAAAGAAAATGCACGGAGTGCCATGCGCCAGATCGTATCAAAAAATCTTCCCGGCACAAAGGCTTCTATCAGTTTCAGGGATGGCATCCCATCAATGCCTCCAACTGCCGGTAATAATGCGTTGGTAAAGGTTTTGAATGGAGTCAGCATGTCACTAGGTTATGGAGCAGTAAAACCGGGTGATCCGGGAGCAAGAGGAGCGGGGGATATATCTTATGTGGCAAAGTATCTCGATTGCCTGGATGGGCTGGGCGCATCGGGTTATGGTTCGCATGCACCGGGAGAAGTAATTAACCTGAAAGAATATCCCCAGCTTATAAAAAGAACTGCTTTATTGATCTACCGGCTTACCAGGTAAGTTGTAAATGCATATGCTCACAGTTTTATAGAAAGAAGCATGGGATGGGAAATACTTTTCATTCTTTAACAATGAAACATTTTACATAAGGGGACTCGTTAACAAATTTATTTCATCAAATCTTCCAGTGCCCCAGCCAGCAGGTTAACATGATTTTTCGTACTGCTTTCACCCATAATTCCGATACGCCATATTTTGCCGGCAAATGCACCCAGGCCGCCACCCACTTCAATATTATATTGATTTAATAATTCCATTCTCCATTTGGCTTCATCAACCCCTTCAGGAACATAAACAGAATTCAGATTCGGTAACCGGTATTTTTCTTCTACCAAAAACCGGAAGCCCAATTTTTCTAATTTTTCTTTCAGGTATTGATGCACTTCATTATGCCGGGCCCATCTTTTTTCCAGTCCTTCCTCCAGCACCACATTTAACGCTTCGTGAAGTGCAAACACGGATGATACAGGCGCCGTATGATGGTAAGCCCTTTTAGCACCAGCCCAGTAGTTCTTTACCATAGTCAGATCCAGGAACCAGCTTTGTACTTTTGTTTTCCGGTTGTCCAGCACTTTTACTGCAGCCTCTGAAAAACTTACAGGAGATAAACCAGGAGGAGCACTCAGGCATTTTTGCGTACCACTGTAAAGGGCATCAATTTTCCAATCGTCAACTCTTAAAGGAACACCGCACCAGGAAGTAACAGCATCCACTACTAACAGGGCGCCTGCATTATGAACCAGGTCGCTGATCTCTTCAAGTGGCTGCAACGCCCCGGTTGATGTTTCTGCATGAACAATAGCAACCAATTTTGGTTTCGGACATTTATCCAGCACTTTTTTTATTGCATCGGGCTCTGTTATCATTCCCCATTCGGTTTCTACTTTAAAAACTTTAGCACCGCATCTTTCTGCGATGTCGGCCATTCTTCCACCAAAAACACCATTTATGCAAATGATACATTCATCACCCGGCTCCAGTAAATTGACCAGGCAGGTTTCCATTCCTGCGCTGCCTGGTGCAGATACAACAAACGTAAGGTGATTTTTGGTTATGAATGTTTCCTGCACCATGCTTTTAATTTCATCCATCATTTTTATAAACTCCGGATCCAGGTGACCAATCAACGGGCTGGCCATCGCTTTTAAAACCCTTGGATGTGCATCGGAAGGTCCGGGCCCCATTAATATTCTTTTTGGTGGATTAAATGTATACTTCATTTTATTTTTTTATTAGTAGATCATCATTGCCATTTATTTTGAAACTTCATCAAGTAATTTCATAATAGATTCATAGTTCTTACCTACTGCATCAGACAATGCCATTTCGCATGTACGGGAAGAAGAATAATATCCATCATATTCTTTTTGTTTTACTTCGGCAGATTCAATTTTCGTTGCTGCTTTTGTTAGTTCAGGATAATAAAATCCACGATCGCCTGCCATGCCGCAGCAACCTGCAAATACAGGAATATCTGCCTGCTTTGCACAAGCCTTTCCAATAATTTGCAATTTGGATAAGGATCCCATTTTATAAACGGAACACACCGGGTGAAAAACTATTTTTTCTTTTGGATCTGAAATATGTAACCGGGGTATCAGCGTTTCTGCAGCAAAATCAATAACATCAATAAATTTCATTTTTTCAAACAAGATCCTGTTCTCATCAGCCAGGTAATTTTTGTATGTATTTATAGTTTGGGTGCAACTGGTTACATCAAGCACAACAGGAATGCTGCCTTCGTTGGTATATTTCCACAACCTCCCTATTGTATCATTTGCTTTGATGCGGAACGCATCTGCAAATCCTTTTGATGAAAATATCTGGCCGCAACAGGTTCCATTTATATTTTCGGGAATGATTATTTGGATATTAGCTTTTTTACAAACGGAAAAAAATACATTTCCAATATCGCCACCCATCATCCTGGATATACAACTTGAAAAATAAATAACCGGCAGACTGTCTTTTAAAGCTTCGGTGGAAGAAAGTTTTTTTAAGGGTCGTCTTATCTGGTTTGACCACACCGGCATCGACGGAACTATTTTTTTGATACCCGATGTAAAATTATTCATGAAGTTTTTGCCAAGATTACGATTCAACCAATATCCTTTTCTTATTCCCAGTTTGGCAACGCCTTCAATAAACGAAAAATTCCGTGCTACCCATACCGCCATTTTGTTTTGAAAACCAGAATGATTTTCACGGCGCATGCGTTTAATTAAATCACCGGTATTAATATCAACAGGACAATTAGTGGCACACATTCCGTCTACGGCACAGGTAGCCATACCGTCATAATCATAGTCCTTTAATAATTCTTTCCTGGTTGCAAGATCACCGGATGTTTCAAGTCGCTTCATCGCCCTTCGTACGCCGATGCGGCGCCTGGGTGTCAGTGTCAGATCACGGCTGGGACAACTCTGTTCACAAAATCCGCATTCAATGCATTTGTCCACTTCTTCCTCTACTTCCGGCATCACTTTTAAATGATGTATATGCGTCAGTTTATCTTCCGTAATGATAATACCCGGATTTAATAAATTATCCGGATCCAAAAGATGCTTTAATTTTTTCATGATCCGGTAAGCATCCGGACCCCATTCTTTTTCAATAAATGCCGATACCGCCCTTCCGGAACTATGTTCTGCTTTTAATGCACCATCATATTTATTTAGAATCAGGTCGAACAGATCATCATTAAATTTTTCATAATGATCCACGTCTTCTTTTGTTGCAAAGCTTTGTGATATCACAAAATGCAGGTTGCCGTCTTTAGCATGGCCGAAGATGATGCCGTTTTTGTAATGGTGCTTTTCAAAAAGATTTTGTACATCTATAACGGCTTCACCCAATCGCTCTACAGGGAAAGTAAAATCTTCCATTAATGCAGATGTGCCCCTGGCCCGCATTCCGGCTACCGAAGGGTACATGCCTTTACGGATCTTCCACATCATGGCCTGCTCTTTTATATCCTGGGTAAAGTTGGGCTCAACTAATAGCGGTAATGTTTCAAAAACGGATTTGGCTTTTTCATATTTCTCCAATAATCTTTCTGCTGTTGATTCCTGGAATTCGCACAATATGGCGGAAGCATGTTCTGGCAAATCTTTTAATAAAGCGGGAACACCGGGCATTTCTTCTACTGATCGCAATGAAGGGCGGTCCATAAATTCCAATGCTTCAGCTCCGGTTGCTTTTAATACATCAATGGTATCGCATGCTTCAACCGGGCTGGCAAAATATAACATGCCCGTCATTTTATAAGGCAGATCGGGAACCGTATTTAATACCGCTTCGGCTATAAACGCCAGTGTACCTTCACCGCCAATAATCACATGAGTCAGAATATCCAGGGGATGTTCAAAATCAATAAAAGCATTCATGCAATAGCCTACCGTATTTTTCTGCTTGTATTTTTTTCGGATGCGTTCAACAAGAAAAGAATTATTCAAAATTTCTTCTCTCATTTCGCGGATGCTTGAAGCTATTTCTTTTGCTTCCGTTTCAAATCGTTCATGATCCTCATCTGAGCCTGAATTAAAAACCATTCCATTGGGCAAAACAAAAGTCATGGACTTTAGTGTGTGATACGAATTTTGGATAACGCCACAGCACATGCCGCTTGAATTGTTTGAGAGTATGCCGCCCATCATGGCCGCATTGATCGAAGCCGGATCGGGTCCTATTTTTCGTCCAAATTTTTTTAATGCCAGGTTTACATTAGCACCGGTAACAGCGGGCTCCACCCGTACAGTTTCACCATTATTTTCAGGTATCACTTTTCTCCAGTAATTGCTCAGGTCTACTAGTATTCCATCGGTAACCGCCTGCCCGGAAAGACTGGTACCACCCGCCCTGAATGTGATATGAATTTTTTGCCGGTGAGAAAATTCAAATATTTTTTTTATCTCATCAATAGTGTTGGGTTGCACCACTGCTTTTGGCAAAAGATAAAAATGACTGGCATCGCTTGCATAAGCATACCGGTCAATCAACCTGGCTTTTACTCTCAGTTCCGGCAATATTTTATGCAGTTCCTTTTCTAAACTCTCCATTCTTATTTTTTAGATTGGCTGGGTGAATGATTCCTGAATTTTCTTAGCAAGGGTTTAAGATTATTTAAGAACAATTTTTTAAATCAATGACTCAGGAATAAAAGAGTTCAAATTTAGTCCATTTAAATATCAGGAATGTAATTTAAGCAAATGATTTGTTTATGATTTTCTTAGATTAAAGTATAATATGTTTGATGTTTCGGGTAAACGCCTGATATTCTTTTTACCTTTTATTTTTCAAGCTTGTTCTCAATATTTTTCAGCATTTCTATTTGCCTGGCCTGGCTGTCAAAGAGGACCTTTATCTGGTCTTCCAATAGCAAATCAATTTTTTCATGTAAACTTCTTAATTCTAATTCCGCTTTCAGATTGATGAGATAATCGTTTTCACTTCTTTTTCTGTCTCTCTCTTCTTTGCGATTCTGACTCATCATGATAATGGGCGCCTGGAGTGCGGCGATAGCAGATAAAACCAGGTTCATCAGGATGAAAGGGTAGGGATCAAATTCATCTTTCAATGGGGAAAGCGTATTAAACATGATCCAGACTAAAAGCAATATGGAAAATGAAATGATAAATTTCCAACTACCGCCGAAACTGGCTACTTTGTCGGATACCGTTTCTCCCCTGGTTAATATTTCTTTTGGCTGGTGCAATAAATTTTCGACAATCAATTTTTCTTCCTGGATTGCTTTCTGAACAATTTGTCCCAGTTTATTTAATTGTTCGTTTTCAGAATGAATTAAGTTTTCAGTTTCTGTATTCATTTTAATTAATAATTATTTAATGATGTTAAATGTTATAAGTAAAATAATAATCAAAATTCCCAGCAGGGAAGTCATGAACAGGTAATCAGCAATTTTTTCAAACAGGAGCTCTTTAGCCTGATTTTTTGTCCTGATGGAAACAAAGGAAAAAACACAGGACATGGTTAAAAAGATGGCAACTACTGATGTTAATTTATCAATCAGGTAGGCTTCTGTATGACTGGCAATATGCAGGGAGGTAATAACAAAAAGGCAAAAGCCCAGGAGGTTCGCTGACGTATTTAAAATATGCGGAGACGTATTGTTTGCCATTTAAATTAAGTTGATAGCCGGTTAGCGAACAAATAAATATTGAATTAAATTCTATTCAGCAAACCATTCATTATGTTGCTCCTCCACCCTGATAAAAGTAGTACGCTTGGTCAATTCTTTTAATGCTTTTGCTCCCACATAAGTACAGGCAGAACGAAGGCCCCCAAGTATATCCTGTACCGTATCAGTAACCTTTCCGCGGTAAGGTATCTGTGTTGTCTTTCCTTCAGACGCCCGGTAATCAGCCACTCCTCCTGAATATTTATTCATGGCCGTTTCCGAACTCATACCATAAAACAACTTATACTGCTTACCGTCTTTTTCAATTAACTCACCTCCGCTTTCTTCGTGGCCAGCCAGCATACCGCCCAGCATAACAAAATCGGCGCCACCGCCAAATGCTTTTACTACATCACCTGGCACTTTACAGCCGCCATCTGAAATGATCTGCCCCCCAAGGCCATGTGCCGCATCCGAACACTCAATGATGGCGGACAATTGCGGATAACCTACTCCTGTTTTTACCCGGGTGGTACAAACGGAGCCGGGGCCTATGCCTACTTTGATAATATCAGCACCAGCCAGTAACAATTCTTCTACCATTTCACCAGTTACTACATTACCCGCCATGATCACTTTTTCGGGATATTTATTTCGGGTGGATTTTACAAAATCCACAAATTTTTCTGAATAACCATTAGCTACATCAATGCAAATAAATCTCAAAGAATTATTTTCTTTTAAAATCAGATCGAGTTTATGGGCATCATCGGGGCTGGTACCGCTGCTGATCGCAATATATTCCGTTATCGTATTACCAACGGAATCCATAAATGTTTTCCATTGGGCGGGTGTATAATGTTTATGAATAGCTGTAATCAATTGTTGGGTAGCCAGGCTTTTTGCCATATCCATGGTGCCCACGGTATCCATGTTGGCAGCCATAATAGGGATACCTTCCCAGCTCGTTTTATTATGTAAGAATTTAAATTTTCGTACCAGGGATACTTCTGACCTTGAGCTTAGTGTGGATCGTTTTGGTCGCAGCATTACATCCTTGAAACCTAATTTAATATCGGATTCTATATGCATATCATTGTTTTTTGATATTGCAATATTACCAAACAATAAGCGGGTTACTTTTAAAATGTAATACGGTAAAAGGTATTATTCATTTCCCTTAACCAGTAATCCAAAACAAGGTGTCGCTGTTAAATAAGCCCGAAAAACCAGGGAATTTTTTTTCAGACTTCTGGTATCCTAATTTCATGGTATAAAATGTAATTTTAGAAATGCGAACACTTTTGATCCCGGTTTTAATGCTGTTGCTCATTTGTTGTAATAATCAGCAACCGGACCAGGTCGCTGGTGATGATCCTTTAAAACCCGGGGAGGGAGTTTCCCGGCAAGATAAGCGGATATGGATTTCAGCATATGATTCAAGCAACGGCGAATTCTTTTTGAAAAAGCAAAGAAATTTTGATGCGGATACGCTGACCGCAGAAGGTCTTGTACGAGATATAAATACGGGTTGGGATAATGTAACTCTCGTATTTGATAAAATAGTGAACGATACGGTGTATGTAAGTATTCCAAACAGTGTTTACCTGACCCAGCAAATGGGAACTGCAGGTGCTGATGCATATATTTCCTCCACCACTTATACGCTTACAGAATTAACCGGCATTCATTTCGTTCGTTACGATTTTGAACCAGGCGATCATTTAACGCCGGGCACCTTCAGCCGAAAAGACTTTGAATTTTACAGGTAGTCAATCCTTATCAAAATCGGTAACTATAATCGGATGTTTCGGGTATTTGATTGAAGAGTATCCTGTACAGAATGCAATAAAATTAAATATCGGAATTATCAAACGATAATTCATTCTGCAAAGTTTAAATTTTACCTTCGCGGCTTGGCAGTTGTAAAAATACTTATTGATCCTTTTCTTGAACTCGGAAAAAATTATCCTGTACTGGATGTTCGTTCTCCGGCCGAGTTTGATCATGCTCATATTCCAGGTGCTCATAATCTCCCGCTCTTTACTGACGAAGAAAGAAAAGTAGTAGGGACAACCTATAAACTACAAAGCCGTGAAGCAGCGATAAAAACCGGTCTTGATTATTTTGGGCCCAGGATGCGCAAAATGGTAGAGCAGGTGGAAAATATAACTGCCTCTGCAAGTGAAGGCACCGACCGGAAAAGGATATTGGTCCACTGCTGGCGCGGGGGTATGCGCAGCGAAGCTGTTGCCTGGTTATTAGATTTGTACGGGTATAAAGTAAGTACATTGGCAGGGGGATATAAAAGTTATCGTAAACGGGTATTGGAAACCTTTGCTTTACCATTTGCATTCAACATTCTTGGCGGAAATACAGGTTCGGGTAAAACCTATGTACTGGAGGAAATGAAAAAAATGGGGATAGCTGTTATTAATCTTGAGGAACTGGCATGTCATAAGGGATCTGCATTTGGAAATATTGGTATGCCGGCCCAGCCCAGCCAGGAAATGTTTGAAAATTTATTATGCGGGGAGTTGAGATCTTATATGAGCAGAATTCCGGATCTGAATTTACCAGTTAGTGTACCAGGAGTTGCTTTGCCCTGGAGGGAGGTAATCTGGCTGGAAGATGAAAGCCAGCGTATCGGCCATATCAATATTCCTAATACGCTGTGGAAAACCATGTCAGGGTCAGCCTTACTTTTTTTGGTAATCCCGTTTGAAAAAAGGCTGAAGCATATACTCCTGGAATATGGCAAACTGGACAAGGAAAAAGTAGCAGACGCCATTATAAGGATTAAAAAAAGATTGGGAGGTATGGAATCAAAAAATGCGCTTCAATTTTTAGCAGAAAATGATATGGAATCTTGTTTTCGCATCCTGCTGAAATACTATGATAAATCTTATAATAAGGCTTTGAACAACCGGGAACGAAACCCGGTGATCACCCACCTTGAATGTTCAAATGTAGACGCCTGCCTGAATGCTAAAAAAATATTGGAAATTGAATTAGTAACTAAATAAACAAAATGGAACAGGCTATTAAGCTTACACAATATTCACATGGGGCAGGATGCGGTTGTAAAATTTCTCCCAAAATATTAGAAGAGATTTTATCAGGCAGTTTTGCAATGCCCGATAATAAAAATTTACTGGTGGGCAATCATAGTAAAGATGATGCCGCTGTGTACGACCTGGGAAATGGAACCGCCATCATTTCCACTACCGATTTTTTTATGCCGGTTGTGGATGATCCCTTTGAATTTGGAAGAATAGCTGCAGCCAATGCCATCAGCGATGTATACGCAATGGGAGGAAAGCCCTTGCTGGCCATTGCTATATTGGGATGGCCTGTTAATAAATTATCACCGTCTGTTGCAAAAAAAGTGATTGAAGGAGGAAGAAGTATTTGCGCAGAAGCCGGCATTCCATTGGCCGGCGGACATAGCATCGATTCGCCTGAACCTATTTTTGGCCTGGCGGTTAATGGCCTGGTGAATATTAATAACATCAAGCAAAACAATACGGCAAAGGCCGGTGATATATTATTTCTAACCAAACCATTGGGTGTTGGCATTTTAACAACTGCAGAAAAAAAAGGATTATTAAAAAAAGAACATGAGGGCACAGCGGCCAGGCAAATGATGCAATTAAATAAAATAGGAGAAGCTCTTGGAAAGATTAATGCGGTAAACGCCATGACAGATGTAACTGGTTTCGGATTATTTGGCCACCTGGCCGAAATGGCTGAAGGAAGTGGTCTTAGCGCTGTGATACCTGATATGAAAGCCATACCATTTATTAATAACGAACTTGAATTTTATATAAATAATCAATGTGTGCCCGGCGGCACTCAACGAAACTGGGATAGTTACGGTCATAAGATTTTTATCAATCCGTCATTTCAAGAAAAAACTGATATAGTGAGATCAGTACTGGCCGATCCGCAAACCAGCGGTGGACTACTTATAGCAGTCAATAAGGATTCAGTAAAGGAAGTAGAATTAGTTTTAAAGGATTATGAACTGGATGATCATTTATTACCCATTGGTTATTTTACTAAAAAAGGGAATACCGTTATTTCCGTAGAAAACCAGTAAATAATAACCCGGCAAATCTTAAATTCTTCAGGAGTATTATGGGTAAGACTATGTTTTTATTGAGGAAGTAAATTTCAATATTATTCTTCCCGCTCTACGGAGATAGTACATTCTCCTACCAATGCGGCCAGGGCGCCAACTGCAGCCAGTATCGGTGCAAACACGGCACCTACTACACCTATTGAAAGTGGAAATGACATGATCTCTTTTCCCGCTTTATCATGAATGGTTATTTTCCTGACATTACCTTCCTCTATCAGGTCTTTAATTTTTTTGAGTAATTGTTCGCCTTTTAAAGTAAAGGTTTCCTTGAATGTTGCAGCCATATTTGTTACCTCCTGTTTCTTATTTTGTTGTTATAAAGATCAGAATTTTTTAGTAATCGCCGGGCAAGTTCATTTTTCAGTATTTAGGAGATTAGAATTTTTATTTTCTTTCCTTCCCTGTTTGTTTGTTTGGTTTAATTTTTTTTTAAAAAGAAATTTTTTTCAAAAAACACACAATTGCGCATAGAGTCATGCAATCATACAGACAATTGAGCCAAACAAAGACTACCTTACCCTTGCAGGCATTTTACATTACCTAGTTGAATAATCAAAAACCCTGAAATCATGTGTTTCTCAGCCAGTGCCAGTTTTGGAGCCAGTGCAGTGCTTGCCGTTATTGGTACAGTTGCGATTATAAAAGCAAAAACGACTCCGCAAACCTTATTTGCCGGTATTCCGCTTATATTTTCCGTACAGCAACTGGCCGAAGGAATGCTTTGGCTATCCCTCAAAAATGCGGATCTCGCCCAGTGGCAATCGTTATTTATGTACAGCTTTCTTGTTTTTGCAATGATGGTCTGGCCTGTGTGGATATCACTTACCATCCGCCTGCTTGAAATAGAAAGACGGCGGAAAAAAATAATGAATATTTTACTCGGCGTTGGAGTAGTGGTTTTCATTGGTGTGGGTATCATCCTGTTACAAATCCCGGTAGAGGTTGGGCCTGATCTTCATCACCTGCATTACGAGTTTGGTTTTACAGGTAATAATAAAAGACTCTTAATACCATTTAATGCACTCTACTTTCTTGCCACTGTTTTACCGCCCTTCATTTCCAGTCATAGAAGAATGAAATGGCTTGGACTTATTTTCCTGGCTTCTCATCTTGTTGCTATTAGCTTTTTTAGTGGATTTGTCATTTCGGTATGGTGTTTTTTTGCTGCGGTTATGAGTGTCTTTATACTTTGGATTTTATCGGGTATACGCAAACAGGTTCAATAGTTTTGCATTTCAATAAAAAAATGGATGAACTAGCTTTATTCTCTCCGTTTCAGGGAAATTGCAGGGACAAAAGCTAACAAATGAAAGTTTTGTCCAATACGCTGGTGAAATAGTTCCTGATTAACCTTTTCTCTTATTATATACTCCTTTTTTTTACACATGTTGTGGAAAAACAGCATTCCAGCCAAGGGTTACCTTTGAACTGGCATGGTATTAAGGTGCAATAGGCAATAAAATTTTAACATGTATGCAGAATTTATTTTACCAATTCTGCCCAATTTTGCAACTCAATTAATACACAATAATTATGGGAAAAAAAGTAACGTTTACGCTTTCATCAGAAATAGTCGGTGAGGCAACAAGTGCGGTTTTATTAGGTGAATTCAATAACTGGGACTATAATGACGGCATTACGCTGAAAAAACAAAAAGATGGTTCATTGAAAGCCACAGCTGATCTGGAAGCAGGCCGAACCTACCAATACCGTTATTTACTCAATGATGGCAGATGGGTGAATGATCATAAAGCAGACAACTATGTACATATTTCTGGTTTCCAGGTTGAAAATTGTGTAATAGAAGTTCCTGCTGAGGAAGCGGAAGTAGAAACAGAAGTAGCTGTAAAGCCAGCAAAGGCAGTTAAGCAAACAAAGGAGAAAAAGACAGCTACCAAAGCAGAAAAAAATGGTACAACTGCTGATGATCTAACTAAAATAGAAGGCATCGGTAAAAAAATAGCAGCATTATTAGCGGACGAAAAGATCCTGACCTTTAAAGATCTTTCAAAAGCTTCTGTCAAAAAACTGAAAGATGTAATTGCTGCAGCGGGAAGTAAATTTCAGATGCATGACCCTACCAGCTGGCCAAAGCAAGCGAAATTAGCTGCGGCAGGTGACTGGACTTCATTGGAAGAATTGCAGAAAGAACTGACAGGAGGAAAATAATTTATCCTTGTTTAAAATGATTAGTGGCCGGAATGATTGTTCCGGTCACTATTTATTTGTTTCAATCACGATGCCACATCAAGCTCCCTGATCTGTTGCTGATAAGCCGCTGGCAGAATGATCGCTTTAAATACACGGTCCATTTTTATGCCTCTGCTTAATTTGTAGATAAACAAGAGAGGAGTAATCCAGGCGACCTTTCCGAAATGCAGCAATTTTTTTACATGGTCAGGAACAACCAGTTTCTGTGATTCAATAAGAATTTTATACCGCGTGTTACCCAAATGTTTGCGGTATTGCTTAAAAAGGTCCAGGCTATAATTACTTTTTATAAGATCAGCTTCGAGGTGTTGATTGCGCATAACCATCCAATCATCATAGTTTTCGGGTAATTGCTTTAATCCCATTCGCATGCCCATCCTTAAAAATACATTGTAGAGTTCCTCCTTTTCAGCATCGGTTAGTTTTCTTTCCATTAATTCAAATGCTGCCTGGGAATAATGAATTAGCATGAATAATACATCCCGGTAGGCCCAGTCGGGTATTTGGTCACCCCGGTTTTTTTCTACTGTTTTATGGATCATCGAAATTTTATCAATAGCCTGTTCCGCTTTTTCCTTTTCCGAAAAAACGATCTCCCTGGCATACATCACTGTAGAAAACAATCTTCCCAGGGGATCGGAAGGAAGCTTCCCCGTGAAATACAGCCAATCCACAGCTTTATTTAATGCGAATTCCGCCGATGCACCGGCGAATACAAATAGTACCGTATCGCTTTTGCCCCAGATCTTTCTTACGATGGAGTCCCTCTTCACAAAAAATTCCATTCATAAATATAAATTTTGTGAGCCAGACTATAAGGATAAATAGATAGCAAGGATTCTTTATATTATACAATTACGTTAACCGGAAAGCCCTGTATAATTTTATACATACAGTAATAATTATTTTTTCTCTCCGGTGCTTGTTATTTTTTTCCTGAGTCTCATGTTGAGCATTTCTACCAGCAGCGAAAAAGCGATCATGGTATAGATGTAGCTTTTACTGATTTCCTGGTGAAATCCTTCTGCCACCAACATAATACCAATGGCGATAAGAAAGGAAAGTGCAAGCATTTGTAAAGTAGGATGTTTATTGATAAACCGGCTGACGGCTCCGGAAAAAGCTATCATAATCAGGATTGAAATAACCACTGCAACGATCATAATAAAAACCTCATCCACCAACCCGATAGCAGTGAGAATAGAATCGAAAGAAAATACCGCATCGATCAAAACGATCTGCACGATTACTGCGCCTATTTTGGCATAGACAGGTTTTTTTGAAGCCTCGTTTTCGCCGGGATGTTCAAGCTTTGAATGAATTTCCAGGGTACTCTTGAAAATAAGAAATAAACCTCCTGCCATCAGGATAAGATCCTTCCAACTGATTGGGATCGGCTCCCCTTTGTTTTCAATGAAAGGCATGGTGAATAGAGGATTTTGCAGCCGCATGATAGCTGTAATAGTCAGCAAAAGACCTACCCGGAAAACCATAGCGAGCAGTAAGCCAATATTTCTTGCTCTTTTTTGCTGGGAAGGATCCAATTTATCAGAGATAATAGAAATAAAAATGATATTATCCACCCCTAAGATGATTTCAAGAAAAGTAAGAGTGAGCAAGCTGAGCCAGATGGAAGGATCAGAAAAATCGGGAATCGACATATTGTTTTACATTTTGATTACCAAATTTGTACCATAAAAAATGGAAAAGTCATTTTCAGATCCACACCCTGCTTTCTTTAATAGTACAGCAGTTGTATTAATATGATATTTTTGCCACTGCATGAATACTTCTGTTTTTTTATTTACTCCTCCTTTCACACAATTGAATACGCCGTATCCTGCAACCGCCTATCTCAAAGGATTTTTAAATACAAAAAACATTTCCTCTTTCCAGGCCGACCTGGGCATTGAAATTACATTAATCATTTTTTCCAAACCGGGTTTACAAAGTTTGTTTGAATATATTGAATCTTCAGTGCCCTTATCTGCACATGCTGATAAACGGGAATCTATTTACCCAAATGCATTATCAGAAAATGCTAACAGGATCATATCGCTTAAAGAAGACTATATTCAAACCATTGACGATGTTATTCTTTTTTTGCAGGGGAAAAATCCAACGCTGGCACACCTGATCTGTAAGCAGGAATTTTTTACCCGAAGCTTCCCGTTTTGCTCAAACCGACGACCTTCAACGGGCATTTGGCTCCATGGGTATACAGGACAAAGCCAAACACCTGGCTACCATGTATCTTGAAGATCTTTCCGACCTGATTAAGGAATGTGCTGATCCACATTTTGGTTTTAGCCGGTATGCTGAAAGTCTGGGCAGATCAGCCAATCAGTTTGATGAATTGTATGAAAACCTGCAGCAAGCTTACACCTACATTGATAAAATATTAATTGAACGGCTTAAAAAATATATGGCGCAGGTTCAACCCAAACTGGTTGCCATTTCTGTTCCTTTTCCGGGTAATTTATATTCAGCATTTCGTTGCGGTCAATGGATAAAAACCAATTATCCCGATACAAAAATTGCCATGGGCGGCGGTTTTCCCAATACAGAACTACGATCCGTATCTGATCCACGGGTTTTTGAATTCTTTGATTTTATTACACTCGATGATGGAGAAGCTCCAATAGAAACACTGGTTGAATATATTGATGGAAAAAAAACAAGAGAAGAATTAAAACGAACATTTATAGTAATTGATAATGAAGTTTGTTATATCAATAACAAATCAAAGCCCGATTATAAACAAGGTGAAGTGGGCACACCGGATTACAGTGACCTCTTGCTGGATAAATATATTTCCGCCATTGAAGTGGTGAACCCGATGCACCGGATGTGGAGTGATGGCCGCTGGAACAAACTGACCATGGCGCATGGCTGTTATTGGGGCAAATGTACTTTCTGTGATATCTCGCTGGATTATATAAAACTGTATGAACCACTCACTGCGGCTTTGCTTTGCGACCGGATGGAAGAAATAATAAAGCAGACAGGGCAAAACGGGTTTCATTTTGTAGATGAAGCAGCGCCTCCGGCACTGATGCGGGCAATGGCCCTTGAGATCATCAGAAGAAAACTGACGGTAAGCTGGTGGACCAATGTTCGTTTTGAAAAAAGTTTTACAAGGGACCTGTGTTTATTATTAAAAGCGTCCGGTTGTATTGCTGTTTCCGGCGGACTGGAAGTGGCATCAGACCGGTTGCTTGCATTAATTGATAAAGGGATTACCGTAGCCCAGGTGGCCAGGGTAAATAAACATTTTACCGAAGCCGGCATTATGGTGCATGCCTACCTGATGTATGGTTTTCCCACACAAACCGCACAGGAAACAATTGACTCACTGGAAATGGTAAGACAAATGTTTAAAGCGGGCATTTTGCAATCTGCATTCTGGCACCTGTTTACCATGACGGCCCACAGCCCGGTTGGTATGAACCCGGAAAAATTTAATGTAAAAAAAGTATCGGAAGCTATTGGTCGTTTTGCAAACAATGATATTGCTCATGTGGACTTATCAGGTGCCGACCATGAATCATTTGGTTTTGGCCTGGCGAAGTCATTGCTGAATTATATGCATGCTGCTCATCTTGATGATCCTTTGCATAAATGGTTCGGCTTTAAAGTGCCAAAGACTTCAGTTGATCCCAATTATATTTCCCATGCGCTGAATGAGGTAGACACATCGCCGGTAATATCATCCGCAAAAATCATCTGGTTAGGAAAACATTCGGGCACTGAATATTTTACCCAATCAAAAAAGGGAAATACAAGAGAAATGGTAACGCTTTCATTTGTTACCAGGAAGGATACGCAACATATAAAACTAAATAAAGAGCAGGGTGATTGGTTGCTGGGCATGCTTCCCAAATTATCAATCAATAATAAAAAGGTATACAGCCTCGGGGAGGTCAAAGAAAATTATGAACAATCCGGCTTAGAAGATTTTGAACTTTTCTGGGATAATAAACCAATTTCCTCTATGTACAGATCCGGGTTATTGCAATTGTGAAAATTTAGAAAGACAAATTCACGGCAGGTTATTATTAAGGCACTTTTTCATTAACCATTCTTTTTTCTATCCTCTTATCAGGAATAAACCAAATGCCCGCAACAAACACATACATGGCAAAACCGAGCCATGGATGTATAAAACTAAGTCCGATGCCAGCGGCATAAATAAAAATAGATGCAAGGCCCTTCCAGTCTTTACCAAATGCTTCCGCAAGTGTTGAATTTTTTCCATGCAATCCCGCCAGGCTATGGGCCAGGATATAGTAGGCTATGGCAGCCATCATTAAAACGATTCCATAAAAAACCACAGGCAGGGTTGCAAAATTATTTTCACCCATCCAGCCCGTAACAAACGGAATAAGTGAAAGCCAGAAAAGCAGGTGGATATTTGCCCACAATGTTTTTCCATTTACCTGCCTGGCGGCGTGCAGCATATGGTGATGATTGTTCCAGTAAATACTGAGATAAATAAAGCTGAGGATATAACTTATAAAGACTGGCAAAAGTGGTTTTAAAGAAGCGAGTGACGTGCCATGAGGTACTTTCATTTCCAATACCATGATGGTGATAATAATTGCCAGTACACCATCGCTGAATGCTTCCAGTCTTCCTTTTCCCATAATATTTCAGTTAAAAAGATTCGTAATATACCCGAAAATAACGAAGTAATAATTTTGCATATAGCCTTATTTCGGTCACCTTTACTTCGCCACCAAAATGAATCAGCATGTACATCATTGAAAACGAATTTTTGAAAATTGAAATAGATCCGAAAGGTGCGGAGTTGCAAAGCATTTATAATAAAAAACGTTCCCTGGAATATATGTGGAGTGGCGACCCTGCTTACTGGGGTAAGAAATCACCCGTGCTTTTTCCGATAGTGGGTACATTAAAACAGGACACCTATTATTATGAGAATAAAACCTATCATTTAAGCCGTCATGGTTTTGCAAGAGATATGGATTTCACCGTTACGGATCAAACACCTGCCTCTATTACTTTTACCCTGGCACGTACGGATGAAACATTTGAAAAATATCCTTTTCAATTCCGCTTTGATATTATTTACAGTTTAAAAGAAAATCAATTGAGCGTTATGTACCGGGTAGTGAATAAGGGAAATGTCAACGATGCCATGTATTTTTCGGTTGGCGGACATCCGGCTTTTACACTACCGGTATTATCCGGCACAAAATATAACGACCATTATCTTGAATTTAATAAGAATGAAACTGCAGGCCGATGGTTGATTTCCAAAGAAGGCTTGATCGAAAACCATAGCACACCCTTATTAAACGATTCAAATATATTGGCTCTTACAAAAGAATTATTTTATACCGATGCTCTGGTCTTTAAAGAACTGCGTTCCGAAAAACTAAAGCTGGTTTGCAAGGAGGCCGGGGAACTATTTGAATTTGATTTTACCGGCTTCCCTTATCTTGGTATCTGGGCAGCAAAGGATGCCGACTTTATTTGCATAGAACCCTGGTGTGGAATTGCAGATAACGTAAATGCAAGTCAGCAGCTTATTGAAAAGGAAGGAATAATAAAATTAGAATCCGCTGATCAGTTTGAAAGAAGCTGGAAGCTGACCATTTATTAAAACATATTAATTGTTGTTTTACAAAGAGTAAAACAATTGTATATATCCTGCCTGCACTTTTTTATAACTCCTCCGTAGAATTAGTCCGCTTGTTTTCATAGCTTCGGCAACCATTGTTTATTCCTCACACAAGCCATTGAAATGAAAAAAATTAAAGTTGTACCTGTCTCTTGTTTATTTGTGCTATACCTGGCCGCCGTTTTTAGTTCCTGCGGGAATGAAGAAGATGTAGAAACACCCGTAGTAAAAAACGATAGTCTTACCGCTGTTCAAAAACATCTTCCTGAAAATGCACTGAAGAATCTGAATGTCGGTATGGGTTTGGAAGTAAAAGTTATGGCCACCGAACCCGTGTTGCAAAATCCTACCAATATAGATGTGGATGATCGTGGACGTGTTTGGGTTTGCGAAGCATATAATTATCGTCCTGCAATAAATGGCAATCCAACCAATGCCCTGGGCGATCGCATATTAATTCTGGAAGATAATGATGGCGACAGCCGCATAGATACGGCCAAAGTTTTTTACCAGGGCCCGGAACTGAATGCGCCTATTGGTATTTGTGTGTTGGGTAATAAGGTCATCGTTTCACAAAGTCCTTTTGTGTGGATATTTTATGATGATAACGGTGACGATAAAGCTGACCGGAAAGAAATCCTTTTCCAGGGAATCAGCGGTGAACAACATGACCATGGTGTGCATGCTTTTACTTTCGGACCGGATGGTAAATTATATTTTAACTATGGCAATGCGGGTGAACAATTAATGGATAAGAACGGTAAACCGGTTAGAGACCAGGATGGTGATTTTATTAATAATAAAAAGTATAAACAGGGTGTGGTATTTCGTTGCAACCCGGACGGTTCGGAAGTGGAAACACTGGGACAAAATTTCCGCAACCCTTATGAAGTAGCGGTGGATAGCTATGGTACATTGTGGCAAAGTGATAATGATGATGATGGCAATCGCGGAACCCGCATCAATTATGTAATGCCCTATGGTAATTATGGATACACAGATGAAATGACGGGTGCCGGCTGGCAGGCTAACCGCACCAATATGGAAGATTCCATTCCCTTAAAACATTGGTATCTCAACGATCCCGGTACGGTTCCTAATTTATTACAAACTTTTGCCGGATCACCAACGGGTATAATAGTATATGAAGGTTCTTTGCTGCCGCAATCCTATCATGGTGAAATGATTCATTGCGATCCCGGACCCAATGTGGTCAGGTCTTATCCTGTTAAGAAAAGTGGGGCGGGTTATACCGCGGAGATCCGTAATATTTTAAAAAGTGAAAATGATCAATGGTTTCGCCCGGCTGATGTTTGCGTGGCGCCGGATGGTTCTCTTATCATTGCTGATTGGTACGATCCGGGAGTGGGTGGTCACCAGGCCGGCGACCAGGTGAGAGGAAGAATATACAGGGTAGCTCCCCCGGGTTCGAAGTATGTAATACCAAAACAAGATTATTCAACAGTTGATGGCGCTATGGCAGCTTTACAGAATCCCAATCTTTCTGTGCGTTATCATGCTTTTAATGCTTTGCAAAAATTTGGAATAACCGCCATTCCTCAATTAGAAAAAGTTTGGAAAACATCTGCAAATCCACGGATGAGGGCAAGAGCATTTTGGGTACTGGCAAAAATGCCGGCTGCCGATGAACAGCAATATATTGCTGAGGCTATTCATGATAATAATTCCGATATACGCATTACCGGGCTGAGAGCAGCCGCTCAACAAAAAAAAGGTTTATTGCCAATAATAAAACAACTGGTAAATGATTCAGATGCCCAGGTGCGCCGCGAATGCGCCATCGTTTTACATCATAATAAATCTGCGGAGGCGGCCAGATTTATGGGCTACTCTGGCCATGCAGCATGATGGTAAGGACCGGTGGTACCTTGAAGCTTTGGGTATTGGTGCCGATAAACAATGGGATAAATTTTTTGCGGCCTATCTTTCTAAAATAAAAGATCCATTGCAAACACGCGGCATCGCGGGATATTGTGTGGCGGGCCAGAACCGATAAAGCCATTCCTTATTTAGCGAAGCTGGCAGGCGACTCAACAAAAGCTTTGCAAGACCGGCTGAAATATTTCCGTGCATTTGATTTTAACCCGGGCCCGGCCAAAGCAAAATGGTTGTTGAAAATGATTGAGGATAACCACAATGATGATATAGCCCTGAATAAACTGGTGCTCCGCCACCTGGATACAAAAACCGTTATGCAAAACGCAGCGGCGCGGAATGCCTTGAATGATGTACTGGTCTCCCTGGCTGGCACTGATGAATATGTATTACTGGTAGCACGGTATGAATTAAAATCAGAAAACCCAAAACTTCTGCAGCTGGCCATCCGAAAACATAATGAGCCGTTGGGTAAAAATGCGGCGTCCTTATTATTGCGCCTGGGTGGTGAAGCGCTGGCCTGGCAGGTTATAAATGGAAAAACAGATCCTCAGCAAAATAATATACTGGCATCGCTGGCAGGCGTGGGAAGTAAAACATCCATTGATATGTTGCAGCGCATTGCCCTTTCTGATAAATATTCCATGCCGCTGCGAAAAGAAGCGGCCGGGAAAATTGGAAAAAGCGGGAGCGGGGAAGAACGTGTATTGGAATTACTCAGGGCAAAGAAAGTTCCGGCGGAATTAATTCCTGATGTGGTAACCAGCGTAAAAGGATCCTGGCGGGGTGCTGTGCGTATGGAAGCGGCCAGCTATCTTCCGGATGATGGCAAATCAAACGTTGCAAAAAAAATTCCCACCCTGCAGGAAATAAATTCGATGAAGCCGGATGTGGAAGAAGGAAAAAAAATATTCACCAGCCTTTGTGCTACCTGTCACCAGGTCAATAACAGTGGTTATGATTTTGGGCCTAAGCTATCAGAAATAGGTTCCAAGCTGCCGAAAGAAAGTTTGCTGGAGTCCATGGTAAAACCATCAGCCGGTATTGGTTTTGGCTATGAAGGCTGGGAATTGAAAATGAAAGATGGATCTACGCTTTCCGGAATTATTGCCAGCAGAACAGAAACCGATATTGAGATCAAATTGCCCGGCGGTGCAAAGAAGGCGGTTAAAACAGCCGATGTAAAAATGCTTACACCCATGAAAGAATCGATGATGCCGGAAGGGCTTTATGAAAATTTATCTGCCCAGCAAATGGCTGATTTATTAGAATACCTTTCTGAATTAAAAAAGAAATAGTTAACGTTCTCTCAGGTGAATATTAAAAATTGATTCAAGCTGGCTTGCGGACTTTAAGATCAGATAACCGGCAGATCTTTTTTTGTAAGATCACTGATAGCATCACCGGTATTCAGCGTAGTGGCAGGTTCAAAAAGCATGACGGCTACTTCTTCCCTGGCCACCGGCCGGTGCTCCACACCGCGGGGTACGATCAGGAATTCATTTTCATGAATGGTGATCGTCCGGTCCCTGTACTGCATTTCAAAATGTCCCTTTACCACATAAAATAATTCGTCTTCGTTATCGTGTTTGTGCCATACAAATTCACCTTTGAATTTTACCAGTTTTACCTGCTGACCGTTTAGCTCACCCACCACATGCGGACTCCAGTGTTCGGAAAACAAAGCAAGTTTTTGATTGATGTTCACTTTTTCCATGAAGATTATTTTAAAATTTTATTTCAAAAGAATTAAAAAATATCCTATAATTACCGGGCTATCATTTTCCAAAACTAACACCTACAACCATGAACCGCAAATTAATGCCCGGCCTGGCTTTATTAAGCCTTCTTGCCTTTTCCTGCAACAAAGAACTCATTCGTCAACCGCTTCCGGAAATCCGAGTCTGCCCCAGCTATTACAACCACCCAAACACTGGCGACAACATATACCACCTACCTGATCCGCAAAGGACAGCATTACAGTGATAAGCGACCACTTAAATCAGTAAGCACGGTGGAAATGAAATTCATGGCGAAGTTTGATAATTCCGCTATCTATCAAACGGTGATCCCCAATAACCAGAAGGATATTAATAAGCTTTGGGGTTTTTCAGAGGGGTTCAATAACCAGTACAACAGTGCCAGAATGGGATGGGGTTATAGTAATGGTGCTATCCGCCTGTATGGATATGTGTACAGCAAAGGCGTACGCTATTCAAAAGAAATAACAACGGTGGTGCCGGGAGAAGAAATTAATTGCAGTATAAAAATTTCCGGAAGCACATATATTATTTCAGCAAAAGGAATTTCTGTTAGCTTACCAAGAGGAACCACTGCTGCAAAAGCAAATGGCTACCAGCAGTATCCTTATTTTGGCGGCGATGAAACAGCGCCTCATGATATTTATATTTCGATAATGCCGATGTGATTATTTGAATGAGGGTCCTTATTTTCTTTATTGAAATTTTATGTGAAGTGTTTTAACGTAGTGGTTCGTGAGGACACGAACCTCGGCGGCAGATTCAAAAACAACAATTTTTTCAGGCTTTATATCAAGATAAAATGAAAGTACTTACCCTTACCATATTTTTTGTAATTGGGATAATCTCTTGTAGCCCCAAGATGCTTCAACAATCATCATTTGTAAAGAGTTGTTATCAAAGTGAAAAAGGGCATCTTTTTGCTGGTAATGAAATTTGTTTTTACTCTGACAGTGCTTTTAAATTTGTAGGGAATGGCCCTTCTACTTTTATATCAAATGGGAATTGGAAATACAGTAGTCATAGCAATGAGATTGAGTTAACTTCAATTGCTCCAAGTGATGTCGGTAATTTTAAAGATAGAGTTGACACAATGTGGGTTAATTTAACAGGAAAAAAAATAAAAATTAAGAGTAGTAATCAAATTGTTTTTGAGGAAATAATTTATAGACTACATTAAATTGCTTATAACAACAAAGCCGCAGTGATGCGGCTTTTGTTTTATACGTTAGTGAGAACATTACTCAAAGCATCCTTCATTTTTTTCTTACCGAGAAAAGCATCCAGCACCGCATAAAATGCGGTCTTTTCTTTTTTATCCAGTTGCCCCCGTTGCCCTGAGAATGCTGAATAAATAAAAGGAAGATGAAGGGTTGTCCATCGTTTGCAACGATGGACTGCAAAATAGTTTCCTCTCGGTAACTATTCCGCCCAAGTCACCATTCGGGATTTTGCGTAGGTCATGGGGCGTTGGGCTTTGAGTAACGTAAAGCCAAATTCAATACTTTTAGGTTAACGAAGAGTCCACAGTCATTCGCATATCCGGGAGCGAAACCCGGCTTCGAAACAAGTTTCCTGAAAAAAAGATTATGAAACATTTATTTTGTTTTTTCTCAGCTTCAAGAATGATTTTTTTATTTTTATATGTGTTGGCTTTCAATTCCTGCGAATCTCAATCTCCTGAGATGGAAAAAATCCGGAAACTGGTGCAAGTGGAAAGGGTAGATAATGAAGATTTTTTTAAAGAATTTAAGGCAGTTGGTAAAAAAGCAATTCCCTTATTAATAAATGTTATTGATACTGATTCATTAGGGTTTGTAGGATTCCAGGATTTTAACTCATCAACTTTACATTTATTCCATCATGATTATTTGGGTATCCGGGCTGCCTATATGATAGAGTATATTTTGGCAGACACAAATAATATTCGACTATATGAGTTCGGCGTAATTGTAAAAAAGGATGAATCAGGAAAATTGGAAATGAAAAGTTTATCATTTAAGGATGTAAAGGCAATTAAAGGAATTTATGAAGAATGGTGGCGGAAAAATAAGAATGAGTCTATGATGGAATTATCTAATTCCTGGAAAGCCAGGAAGAGAATATTGGATGGGAGTGATTTTGTGTGGCAATAGTTTTTTTCCGCCCGTAGTATCCTTTCGGTAGCTGTTCTGCACATGTCTCAATTTCTCATAGCCAAATTCAATACTTTTAGGTTGACGCCGAGTCCACGAAATGCGCAAATCCGCAGCGAGAATCGGCTTCGAAACAGGCCTACGGCAAAATAGAATAATATGAAAACTCATATACTTAGGTTGGGTTCAGTTGTTGCTAATGGGGTGGGTGGCCCAGAGGCTGGAGCTATTGACTTAATTTACACTTGTCTGTTACAGCACTATGAGCAGGATATTTATAGCCATATTCACATTAACCAAATTGGTGACGATTTAAATGAGTTAATCGGAAAAGAAGGAAATAATGTTTACATTAATATTCGCTACCCTGTACATCAAGGTTTTGAATCTAAAAGTGTTGAAGACAAGAATCGTATTCGCTTAGATGTAGTTCATCAGGGGCTACTCCGCATTGCTGAACACTATGGAAAAATAGATATTATAAAGCTTGAAGCTATCAAATCCAAAATATTGGAAAATAATTTTTGTTTTGATTTTATATATCGAACTCATGTTAATAAAAAAAGGTCTAGTTTAATAGGTAAGATTGTTGTAAGCCCTAAAATTGATCGATTTAATTTTTATGCAGTGATTGAAGAAAGCGGTAATCAAATATGCAAGTTGCTCATCTATAGCGGTAAGACAACGCATTATTTTGAAGACTTCTTTTTTTACGGAAAATGGAAAAACGAAAATGAGTTTGTTATAAGTGGGAAAAGGAAGGAAGTAGAAATACATGTTTCTGTTGACAAATGTTCATGTGAATTTAAAAATTTGACACACTATGAAAAGCCCCCTTATTTTGAAATGATGCGAGCCGATATATCAGAAGCAGACAAAGAAAAAGCATATCGGGATTGGGTACACTCAATGCCACCGGGTATTGCAGCTATTGTAACACAAGAACCTAATTAATGTAATAATAACAAAAAAGCCCCTCACATGGCTTTTTTTCCGCCCATAGTCTCCTTCTAGTTAACCGTTCCGCTCATGTCTCCATCCGGGATTTTGTGTGCAGGCCATTGGCCATTGGTCTTTATGTAACTGAAGGCAAATTCAATACTTTTAGCTTAACGCAAACCCGGTTTCGAAACAAAGACTCCCGGCACCTACCAGTAAAGTGGAGGGTTTCTCTGCATTACCCCATCAGTTCTAATTTTATACGAGGGTAATATTTACCCCTGTTTTTAGAACGAGGGCAAATTATCGCTATTTTTGCCCTCGTTCATTTTTCGCAGGTAAACAACGCCCCTGTCCATTTCAACAAAAAAAACCGTAATGAAATTTAATCCTCTTAAACCATATAACGATTTGCCCGACCTGCCACCCCGTGCAGACCTGGAAACAAAAGTAATTATGAAAAAAATAATTACAGCGAGCAGGGCATTATCCGAACTGAAAGGTGCTATTAAAAATTTACCCAACCCTTTTCTGTTTATTGATACGGTGAATCTGCAGGAAGCTCAGGCCAGCTCTGCCATTGAAAATATTATTACCACGCAGGACGATCTTTTTCAGGCCACCGTAGCTGATAAAAAAATCGAATCCCCTGCAACAAAAGAAGTACTGCATTATAAAGATGCTTTATGGTATGGTTTTGAACAGATAAAAAAGAAGCCGCTGCTTACCACCAACCTGTTTATTGCCATTATGCGGTTAATAAAAGAAAACCAGTCGGGCATCAGAAATTTACCCGGCACACAATTAAAAAATCCCGCAACCCAAAAAACCATTTACACTCCGCCTGAAGGTGAAACGATCATACGGAACAAATTAAAAGCGCTGGAAAATTTTATTAATAACGAGAATGATACAGACCCATTAGTGAAAATGGCGTTGATCCATTATCAGTTTGAAGCCATACACCCCTTTTTTGACGGGAACGGGCGAGCCGGCAGGATTATACTGTTACTATACCTGAAACTATCCGGCCTAATCGACCATCCCTCTCTTTATTTAAGTAATTATATCCTGCAGCATAAAGATGAGTACTATAGCAACCTGCGGAATGTAACAGAAAAAAAGAATTGGGAGGCCTGGGTACTTTATATGCTTGATATGATAGAAGCCACTTCTGTAAAAAGCAGAGAAAGAATAGAAAAAATAGAAATGCTGATGAAAGCAATGGGAGAAAAAATACAAAAGCAATTGCCCAGGATGTACACCAAAGAACTGGTAGAAGTATTATTCCGGCTGCCTTATATAAAAAGAAATTTTATAGAAGCAGCAGGCCTTGGAAATATTAAAACATCTGGGGTATATTTAAAAAGCCTGGAAGAAAAAGGATTTCTTAAAAGTATAACCGCCGGTAAGGAAAAATTGTATCTAAATTTTCAACTGATGGAAATACTGAAAAAGCAATAGGATTTTTGACTGTATTCCATAATGTCCGGAGTAAGACCCGGCTCGAAACAAGACGAAAGAATGCAGAACAGAGAAATTTATTATGCAAAAGCTGAATTATATTCACAATAATCCTTGTTCAGGAAGGTGGAAATTGGCGGATGACCCAATTCATTATTTACATAGTTCAGCCTCATTTTATATCAGCGGGAAAAAAGGAATTTATGAAGTAATGGATACCGGGAGTTTATGAACTTTGATATAGGAGAGTAAAGAAGCGATACGTTAAAGCGACGAGTCCCTCTTCGGAGATTCCGGAAATTTGTTAACTCATGCGTGAGGAGACTCGTCGGGAAAGAATATTAAATCTTTATAATGATTAAGGAGTTTTATTTGAGTTTTAAAAGTTCAGAAATAGATTCTCAAAAAATAAAGCATATTCAGTATAATTTTATTAGAAGATTGAATAAGTTACGATATGTGACTTATCGAAGAATTGATATGTCGCTAACAATAAGTAATACTATAGAAGGCAAAAATATAGAGGTTGAATGGGATGATGGCAAAACTGCGAACATTGTTTGTAGCTTAAGCAAAAACATACTAAATAATCTTACTTCCAAAGAAAATATCATTGAAATTTACAAAGCAGTGCTTAATTGTTTTACGGTTCTGTGGGTAAAAAATCATTGGGAAGTATGTGACCTGAATTTAATTTATGATGAAATTGGAAAGGAAAATTTTTTAGTTTCAGTAATATATGGAAAAGCATTTTTCTCACCAGATAGAAAGTATAAGGCAGAATTTGTTTGTGAAGTATTTCCTGACTATGCAGACTATCATCTTCAGATCATTGAAAAAAAGAATCATCTAAAACAAAAAATTAAATTTTTGAAAGGACTCACAGTGATCGAACTGTTCTTCGGTTTTTTTAATAATCCGTATTGGCGGGATAATGAGCATTTTTTCATTACAGATATTAATAAAGAAATTTTTTTCATTATTAATGTAAATAATGGTTCTTGTGCTATTGAATACAAACCAGTTTATAATTCTTTAGAACAATGTAAAAATTATGTCCAGGCATATCAGGCTTATGTAACTCAGGAAGAAAGGCTTAAATTGCTTGGCTTACCAAAAGGAAAATCATGATCTTTTTTCCGCCTGTAGTCTCCTCCCGTTATCCGTCACTACATATTTTCAAAGAGATTTTATGAGCAAGCTATGAAAAATCAATACGTAGCCCGGCCACCCGAAAGATCAAAAATAAACCCGGTATTAAAGCTGGCTTCCTTTGATACGATCCATGCGGCAAGAGAAGCTACTTCCCCTGGGGTGCCTAATCGCCCCATCGGAATTTTTGAAGTCATATAAGCGAGTTGCTCAGGAGCTGTGTATTCATTCATAGCGGTTTTAATAACCGCCGGCGCCATTCCATTTATCGTTATGCCGGTGCTGGCATCCTTTCCCGACGAGTCTCCTCCAGCCGTAATTTCAAGTTATAGAAAAATCAGCTGAGGGACTCGTCGGATTATCGTACTTTTCTTCTATGTCCTTGCATTAGAAAATAATCAACGCCGGGATTTACTTTATCACTTTTACCAATCATGCCTGGCTTCCGCTAATACAATTGACCGATGGGTATAACCTTGTATATAAATGTTACAGAATGATGTCGGGCAAAAGATAAAAGTCGTGGAAAGAAACATGAAGTATGGAAAGACGAATTGATGTAAAAAAATGCAGAACAAAGATTTTTATTATGCAAAAGCTGAATTATATTCACAACAATCCTTGTTCAGGAAGGTGGAGATTGGCGGATGATCCAATTCATTATTTACATAGTTCAGCCTCATTTTATATCAGTGGGAAAAAAGGAATTTATGAAGTAAGGGATTACCGGGAGTTTATAATCTTAGAGTAAATTAGCGATACGTTAAATCGATGAGTCCCTCTTTAAAGGTTCAGGAAATTTGTAAACGTATGCGTGAGGAGACTCGTCGGGAAAGAAGTCGGTAGGTAATTTTTTGGGTAGATGGTTGCCTGGCGTGGGTTGGGTATTATTGGCTAAAGATTTTGTTGAATTACAAGCAGGGACTTTGGAAAATCAAAAAAAGGAATTAAATGAACAATTAAATCGTGGTTATATTAATAGGCAAGATTAATCAGAAAGGATTTACTTTATAATAATGGAAAATTCATTTGCTTATGAAGGAGAACTTAATTGAAGAAATAAAATTGCTCATTGAAGAAAAAATGGGAAAATTTAAAAAAGAGATAGACAGAGACACAGCATTGGAATTTGACTTAGGAATAACTGGAGATGATGCTTCAGAATTATTATTGGAATACAGTAAGAAGTTTAATGTAGATGTTTCAAACTTCAACATGGCAGTATATTTTTTGCCGGAAGGAGATACCATATTGCCTTCAATTATTAGATTTTTTACGGGTAAAAAAGCTTTAAAGCAAGAAGAATTGACAATAGGGGACTTAGAAAAAGGAGTAATAGCAGGTCGTTTAAACGAAGAAGTAATAAACAGTTGAAGATAGCAAAGCCCCAAACCGGGGCTTTGTCATATATGATGCATGAGCTTTTTTAACTTTAAAATCTCTTAGTGCCATATCAATAAGATTCCTTTTCCGACGAGTCTCCACCAGATGTAATTTCAAGCTATAGAAAAATCAGCTGAGGGACTCGTCGGATTATCGTACTTTTCTTCTATGTCCTTGCATCAGAAAATAATCAACGCCGGGATTTACTTTATCACTTTTACCAATCATGCCTGGCTTCCGCTAATACAATTGACCGATGGGTATAACTTTGTATATAAATGGTTTGATATTCTCAAAGAAAATGGACATGTTGTAACAGGTTATGTTATTCTGCCGAATCATTTGCATTTATTGCTATACTATGCCGGAGGTGGTCAATCACTGAATACGATAATCGGTAACGCAAAACGGTTTATGGCTTACGAAATAGTAGATAGGCTGAAACAGGCAGGCAACGGTGAAATAATTAGCAGGTTACAGAATGATGTGCGGGCAAAAGATAAAAGTCGTGGAAAGAAACATGAAGTATGGAAAGACGCATTTGACGTAAAAGAATGCAGAACAGAGAAATTTATTATGCAAAAGCTGAATTATATTCACAACAATCCTTGTTCAGGAAGGTGGAGATTGGCGGATGATCCAATTCATTATTTACATAGTTCAGCATCATTTTATATCAGTGGGAAAAAAGGAATTTATGAAGTAAGGGATTACCGGGAGTTTATAACTTTGTACGAAGTAAAGAAGCGATACGTTAATTCGACGAGTCCCTCTTTGGAGATTCCGGAAATTTGTAAACTCATGCGTGATGGAGACTCGTCGGGAAAGAAAAAATAAAAAAGAGATCAGTTTCCAAGCAAATAAAAATTAGTCAAAATCAGCAAAAAAATCAAGCTCCCCACCAAATATGATATAGCTGCCGACTGATAAATTACTGAGTTGTTTTTAAGCCCTTGTCTTTTGAATCTTGAATGTTCCCTCCAACAATAAATAAATGGTGGTAATAGAACTACCATATAATATATTACTTCGTTGATCCTACTACGGCCAAAACCATCTTCATCAAAAAGTAAAGTCGATAACAACCAGTAAAGGAAAGCGAATACAACGCCGCAAGCAATTTCTAAAAAAAGGATAAATAGAAAGTATAAAATGCTTCTCATATATCATTTATCTAAAAGCCTAACAATATCTTCAATACTCATAGCTCTTTTTTAGTGCCAGGGTCAGTTAGAGTTTTCAAATTTAATATTCTTTGGCTTCACCGCTTTATCCACTACCGGCTGCGCTTGAATTGGTAAATGATTTTTGCTTGCCGATGTAGATAAAGCTGTCTCGTTTATTTTTAGTACTGCGTATTTTATGGGTGGCAGATACCCCAGTTATTTGTGAGGCCGCTCTGCGTTGTAATCATTTCGCCATTCCTCATTCATTGCTCTTACTTAGCCAAGGTTGTAAAATAAATACGCATCCAATAATTCTCTTCTGGTGTTTCCATTCTTTCTTCCTTCCCGGGTGTCCTCAACTTTCACAGGCGATGTGTCAGGCGGTCTTGTGCGTTGATATTGTGGCACTCGCCATATTTCGGAGCAAGGAGAATAATTTTTAATTTAATGGAAACCTGTCAGAAGAAAAATGACCAAACCCAATGACCATTCTTATACGAGGGTAACCTTTACCCCTGTTTTAAGAACGAGGGCGAATTATCGCTATTTTTGCCCTCGTTCAATTTTCGCAGGTAAACAACGCCTTAGTTTATTAACTGGTTTTCCCATAATATTTTTCAAGTAAAATCAATACGTAGCCCTGCCACCCGAGAGATCAAAAATAAACCCGGTATTAAAGCTTGCTTCTTTAGATACGATCCATGCGGCAAGAGAAGCTACTTCCCCTGCGGTGCCTAATCGTCCCATCGGAATTTTTGAAGTCATATAAGCGAGTTGCTCAGGAGCTGTGTTTTCATTCATAGCAGTTTTAATAACCGCCGGCGCCATTCCATTTATCGTAATGCCGGTGCTGGCATATTCTTTTCCGGCTCCTTTCACTAAGCCGATCACGCCGGCCTTCATGGATGAATAACCGGTCATAAACGGATTGCCTTCCTTGCCGGCTATAGATGCTATCAATAAAATGCGGCCATAATTATTTTTCTCCATCGCCTTCAATGCATATTTCGTCATCAAAAAGAGCCTCTTAAATTGATGGTATACACTTTATCATATTCTTCCACCGGGTAGTCAGTAATAGGGACGCTGGTAGGACCAATGATACCCGCCGAGTTGACCATGATATCTATTTTGCCAAACCGCTCTTCCGCCTGCTGCATTGTTTCCTGCACGGCATTTTGCAGGGAGATATCCGCTTTGTAACCCTCAACAGCAAATCCCTTTTCTTTAAATTCATTCACGGTGGCGTTTAGCATTTCTTTATTTATATCCAGCAGCGCCAGTCGGCACCCTTCTGCAGCCAGGCGATGAGCAATCGCTTTTCCCAATCCATCAGCGGCCCCGGAAATAACGGCTACCTGGTCTTCAAATCGTAGCATAAAATGATTTTATTCTGCTTATAAAAAAGGTAACTTTTAATAAAAATTATTTTGTCCTAATGTTTTCCTTTAATAGGGTGAAGGACTGGTACAGGTCCATCCGCCATCGACTATTAAACTTTGCCCCGTGATATGTCTTGCTTTATCGGATACAAGGAATAATGCTGTTTCTGCAATATCGGTTACCGTAGCCGGACGGCCCATGGGTGTTATCCGGCTCCATGTTTTAGCATATTCCGGATCATCGGAAGTTCGTTCGGTAATGGTGGCACCGGGAGCAATTGTATTTACATTGATTTTAAAAGGGGAAAGTTCGATCACCAGGTTCTTCGCCAGCATTTCAAGTGCGGCCTTGCTCATACCATAAGCTGCCAGGTCTTTATGCGCCTGGTGTCCCGTAACAGAAGATGTAAATAACAAAGAACCACCCGCAGTTTGCGTTTTCATCTGGTTGGCCGCTGCCTGCGCTAAAAAAAAAGTCCCTCCCAGGTTAACCTGCATCACCCGGTTAAATGATTCCACAGGATAAGAAAAAAAATCTCCGAATAAAGTAATACCTGCATTGGCGATAACGATATCCAACTGGCCGTTCTCTGATACCGCGGTATCTACCATATGCTGTATAAATGCCGGATCGCCGGAATCACCGGCCATTGCAAAACAAGAGCCTGTCTTTTGATCATTAATAAGACTGGCGGCTTTATCAGCAAGTACCGGGTCAATATCATTTAAAAAAACAAAGGCTCCATCTTTCGCAAGACGGCTGCATATTTCAAAGCCAATACCCGATCCGGCCCCTGTAACAATGGCCACTTTATTTTTAAAAGACATGCAGTAAAATTAGGAGTTTGACAGTTGAATTGTATCTGAAAATTTGTTCCTGATTTATAAAACCAGGATCATACATCACAGCAAAGAATCGGAAAGAGGAACGCAAGAGGTATTAAAACCTTCCATGAAATTTTTATAAAAGTAGTTTGGCAGACGAATAAACCCCATTGGTCGCAACATTTTTCATACACGAATTATAATAAAGGTTTAGTTGCTACCTTGCCTTTATGAACTCTCCCTGGTATGCAAAAAAATGGGTCACCGTGCTGCTGCACATTGCTGCGTGGACCCTGCTTTTTTCTCTTCCTTATATTTTAAGGCCTTCATTAAATAATAACCGCCCGGAAGCACAGGATACGCAACCGGTGTTGGTTCATATCCGGTATGCGATGAATAATATTATTTATATTATTTTTTTTTATTTGAATGCAGGCCGCCTGATCCCGGGCTTTATATACAAAAGAAAATATAAACAATACACACTGATATCTATTGCCAGCTACGTTCTTATTTTATTTATTACCTGGCTCACTTTATTTATTTTGCTGGATCAGTCCAGGTTCAATCTTCGGGGCCATATTCTTTTCAATTTCTTTTTCTTTCTTTTTATACTTGCCGGCAGCACCGCCTACCGCATGATAAAAGACAGAACCCGTGCCGACAGGGAAGCCAAGGGAAAAAGAAAATGAAGTGCTTAAAACGGAATTATCACTACTTCGTTCGCAGGCCAGTCCTCATTTTATGTTCAACGTATTGAATAATATGGTGGCTTTGGCACGAAAAAAATCGGATCTGCTGGAACCTTCCTTACTAAAATTTTCTTCCCTGATGCGGTATATGCTTTATGATGCAGATGAAGAAAAGGTAGCGCTGGAAAAAGAAATTGACTACCTGCAGAGTTATATCGACCTGCAGCAACAGCGGTTTGGGAAAAATGTACAGGTGAAAGTGGATCTGAATAAGGCGGATGACCAGCTGGAAATTGAGCCGATGCTGCTTATTCCTTTTGTAGAAAATGCATTTAAACACGGAACAGGTATGATAGAAGGAGCCTGTATAACCATAAAATTAAATGCGGAAAAAGATAAACTGTTGTTCACCGTTCAGAATAAATATGATCCTTTGTCCGTGGAAGTAAGGGACAAGACTTCGGGCATAGGGCTGGCCAATGTAAAAAGAAGACTCAATTTATTATATGGAGCTAATCACCGGCTTCAAATTGATCAAAAGGATAATTGGTTTATGGTTTCACTTCAAATAAACTGGAATTAAATGCTGCGCTGTATTACCGTAGACGATGAACCCCTGGCGCTTGAACTGCTGGAAGACAATATCAGCAAGATTCCTTATCTGCAGCTGGTAGCTCAATGCAGCAATGCATTGGAGGCAATGAAAGTGCTGAACGATCAGCAAGCAGATCTGATCTTCCTGGATATCCAGATGCCGGGACTTACGGGTTTACAATTTATTCAGACCCTTAACAACCGGCCCATGATCATCCTGATCACAGCCTATGAAAAATTTGCGCTGGAAGGTTTTAACCTGGATGTAGTGGATTACCTGGTAAAACCCGTTGCCCTCGACCGGTTTGTAAAGGCCTGTAATAAAGCGTATGAATTGCATCAGTTAAAGAACAGGAGTAAAGACAACCGCAATGAAGAACAACCGGGTTATTTATTCGTAAGCGTAGACTATAGCCAGTTAAAAATTGTTCATGCGGATATAAAATATATTGAAGGCCTGAAAGATTATATAAAAATTTATTTGAAGAGTTCAACCAGGGCTGTCATCACCCGGATGAGCATTAAGTCCATGGAAGAGCAATTACCTTCCGGCCAGTTTATCCGCATCCATAAATCATATATCGTTTCCATTGCTTTTATTACGGCCATCCGGAAGAACAGTGTCTTTATCGATCAAATGGAATTACCCGTCAGTGATACCTACCAGGAAGCAGTGATAAAACTTACAGGTAAAAAAGATTGAGGTTGTTGAAAATTAAATAAAGGGAAATAGATACCGCCATTTTTGTCAGGCCGGAATAGCAATTAACTTTAAAAATAAAACGGATGCAAAAAAGCATCCGTTTTTTTTAACATGGGTATAGAGGTTGTATATGAGCTAACGGACCGGTGCCGGATTAAGTATTATATTATTTTTTATTGGGAATTTCGGAAGGTTCAAGTACCCTGGCCGAATCGCCCCAAACTCTTACCATTCTTCCTGCATCGGAATCCGCCTGCCTTCCTGCTGGTGTGGAGCGCTGGCCTGTGGTCCAGTGGTATGTTTTTCTTTGATCCAGTTGTTTAAACGTCAGCAATCTGCCTTTTGATTCATTTGCGGATGGCGGTACCGTATCCTGTTGTTTCGGTTCATTTGTTTGTGTTGATCCCAGAAAGGGAATCAGCATCAATCCTATTGCGAGGGCTAAATAATTTTTCATCGTAGTGTTCATTTTATTTAATGACTATAGTCACAAAAACACTGCCTTAACAAAATAGAGGGTATTGGTTAAGCGTAAACTCAAAAAATGGTTTCACTAAAAGGGTGGTAAGCTTCTCATTCTGAAACAGGTAGCCTTTTAACTTTTTGATAATTATTTAATGAATCCCCAAATAATCTCCATCTGCCGGGAAATAGAAGACGGGGAAGTTTTTCAACGGTTAGGGTTATTCCTTCACTTTGCCCCTGTCAATAAAGGCAAAATGTTAGCCTCTCTGGCTTTCGTCGCAACATTTCCCTCACTCGTCTCATTTGGGCTTCGTGATAACATATGCATGGATAGATTTGTGCCTGGTAAGAAATAAAATAGTTTTTATGAGAAAATTTATATTAATAGTTTGTATCGCAGTCCTGATGTTCGCTAATGCATCAGCACAAACTCCTTCATCAGGAAAACCAGGGCAACAGCCTCCCGCCATTGGTCATATTTATGGAAAAATAACTGACAGCACAGGTGCTTCTGTATCTGAGGCTTCCGTGCTGTTAATGCAAACCCAGTTTGATACTATCTCCAAAAAACGAAAAGAGGTTCTGCTGAAAGGAATTTCCACAAAGAATAATGGTGAATTCAGCTTTAGCGATCTGCCGGTAATAGGCCAGTTGAAATTGGTGATATCCTCAACCGGATTTAAAACTCATGAACAAAATGTTTCTTTCCAAATGAAAATGGATCCTGCCGCAGCAAAACCTGGTGGAAATGCTCCTGCCCAATCCATGGGTGCTGCAAGTAGTATGTTGAATGCTTTTGACAAAGATCTTGGTAATATCAAACTACAGGTAGATGCACAACAATTGCAGACAGTAGTAGTATCAGCCGGTAGTGCAGGTATGAGACTCGATATTGATAAAAAAGTTTTTAACGTTGATAAAAACATTGTCAGCGCCGGTGGTACGGCATTAGATGTAATGAGGAATGTGCCTTCGGTGATGGTGGACATAGACGGAAATGTAAAACTGAGAAATGCAGCACCCCAAATTTATATTGAAGGAAGACCTACTACACTTTCTCTTGACCAGATACCCGCCGACGCTATTGAAAGCGTGGAAGTGATCACTAATCCATCCGCTAAGTATGATGCTTCTGGTGGCAATGCGGGTATATTGAATATTATTCTTAAGAAAAATAAAAAGAGCGGATACAATGGCAACCTGCGGGCAGGCGTTGATAAAAGAGGTGCTGTTAATGGCGGGGGCGATTTTAATGTTCGCCAGGGCAAATTAAATTTTACGGCCAGTGCCATGATCAACCAGAATAAATCCCGTACCAGCGGTACAACAGACCGGTTAAACCTTTTCGATAATCCAAATACATCTATTTTTCAAACCAACAGCAACAGGACAAGTGGTGGCTTTATGTTTGGCCGGGTTGGTCTTGATTATTTTGCATCTAACCGCACAACCTTTTCTATTGCAGGCATAAAAGTTCACGGTGAGTTCAAACCCAATGAAACAATTAATATCAATACTGATAGTTTGTATAGTGCAGGAAATGTAAGCAGTTTCAGTGACCGCCTTTCAAATGGTAAAAGAGAATTTAATGCGCATGGTCTGCAATTAGGAATGAAGCAACTTTTTCCAAAAGAGGGAGAAGAATTGACAGCTGATATGAATTTCTTTTCCGGGAAAAATGAAGGGAACAGTTTGTATGTCACCGATTATTTTGCAGGCAACGGAGATAAAACCGGAAATTACCAGCAGCAACTGATCAGCAGCGGCACCAACCAGTTTCTAACCATTCAAACGGATTATGTAAAACCCATCAATAAAATAAAATTAGAAACAGGATTAAGAGCACAACTTCGCAAGCTGAGCAATATCAATGATAACTATATCCTGAATCAAAATACCAACCAGTTTGAATTAGTTCCCGCTGCTACCAGTAATTATAAAAACAACGATAACGTGTATGCTGCTTACCTCTCTTTAAGCAGCAGCATTAAAGATTTTGGTTACAAGCTGGGTTTAAGAGCAGAAAGTTCAGAATATACCGGAACCTTACTGGGTAGCAATGAAAAATTCAGTAACAATTACCCGGTCAGTTTTTTCCCTTCTTTATTCCTGAGCCAGAAATTAAAAGATAAGCAGGAACTCCAGTTCAGTGTAACCCGCAGGGTTAACCGTCCTAATTTTTTCCAGATCATTCCTTTTGTTGATTATACCGACAACTTAAATATCAGCAAGGGAAATCCGGATCTGAAACCGGAGTTTACGCAATCTTTTGAAATGTCATATTTAAAAACATTTCCAAAAAGAAATAATATACTGGCTTCCGTTTATTATAAGAAAACCGATGACCTGATCACCCGCTACCAGGATAAAGGAATCCATCCGCTTACCGGAGCAGATGTCCTGATCAATACATTTGTAAATGCCAATTCAAGCCAGGCCTATGGTGCGGAAATTACTTCTGTGAATTACCTCACAAAATGGTGGGATGTAAGTACCAATATAAACGTGTACAATTCAAAAATCAATACGGATAACTTGAAACAAACATCACAGGATGGTATGTGGAGCTGGTTTGGAAAGTTCAACAGCAATTTTAAATTACCTGCAAAGTTTACTACACAATTTACGGCCACCTACCAGTCAAAAACGAATTTACCAATTAGTACGGGTGGAGGCTTTGGTCCAGGTGGTCCTGTACAGGCACAAAGTTCTTCGCAGGGATATAACAAACCGATCTATGGTTTTGACATCGCTTTTAAGAAAACCTTTCTTGCAAAAGATGCAGCATCGGTTACGCTGAGCATCAATGATATTTTCAGAACCCGTATTTCTGAGCAATATTCTTACAGCGAATTTTTTGTTCAGAATTATACCCGCCTTCGTGATCCGCAAATGTTTCGCTTGAACTTCGCTTACCGCTTTGGTAAAATAGACATGTCTTTATTCAAAAGAAAAAATATGAAACAGGATATGCAGGGAGCAACAGAAGGCATGTAGCAATAAAAGGGGTACAATAAAGTCTTTCTTTAAGTGTAGTAGTAATAAGGCCACATTGCGAAAGCAGTGTGGTTTTTTTATGTTTTATTCATGAAGAAAAAATGGATCCATATACTTTATAATGAATTTCTCAGGGTTAATGCAAATGGCACTTCTACCTGTTTTCTTTCATTGTTCAGGATCATTTCTGCTGCTATTTCACCCATTTTTTTAAAATCAGTTGAAATAGTTGTAAGGCCATCCAGTATAAATTGCTTCCACGGAGTTTCGTTGTAAGATATAATGCCCACATTTTTTCCAACCTTTAGTTGGGTCTGTTGAATTTTTCCTAACAATACAACCAGGTCGTCCTCCTTCAGGTTAATATAGGCTTCACCTTCCGAAATGGTTTCACCTGAAATATCCTGAATCACATGAGAGTTAAAAGCATACTGCTGGCAAAAGTTCTGAAAACCTTTCACTATTTCTTCAGGATGATAACTATCAGAAGGAAAGATGATCCGGAGTGTTTGGTACTTGCTTAGCTGCGGAAGGGCTTCTTGCAATGCAACAAAAATATCTTTTTCAAAATTTTCAAATACAGCTCCGTGTTCGCCTTTTATTCCGGGTACTATTTTATCCAGGATGATCAGATTTCGGCCGGTTATTTCATTGATGACCTCGTGTGCTTTTTCTCCACCTTCTACAAAATGGGGCAGGATAACATAATGGGTATAGTCCTGCTTCCTGTTTTGAACAATTTTTTTGAAAAGTGAAAAGTCGTTGTTATAAATAAAGAAATCAATAAACGCTTTTTCGCCGAGGATAGCGGCAAAGGAATCATAAATTATTTTTTTATGAGCACTGAGTTTATTAAATAACAGGAACACCTTAAATGTTTGCTTAAATTCTGAATGGCTTATAAAATAGCCTTTTCCCGGTACCGAACCCACAACGCCCAGTTGCTTCAGGTGGCGATAGGCTTTTTCGGCGGTATTCCTGCTGATGTCCAGTTCAAAACTCAGGTCGTTTATAGATGGCAATATATAGTCTTTCTCCATTTGTCCTTCTTCAATGGCTTTCAGGATGGAATTAGTCAATTGCAGGTATTTGGGTGTTACCGAATATTCATCAAAACGGATCAGCCGGTAAATGTTTTCATTACTCATGAGTATTTTAAATTATTTAATACATGGTGCTGATACAAAGAAATCAAATTGTTTTTTATTTCAGTTTCAAAAAGGTCATTGATTTATGGTCCGGCAAGAATACGAATTCTCCGGGCTAAAGAAGACAGTGCAGGATGGTTAAAAAAATGATTTTGGGTATTTTACCCTGGTATTATTTACTATATCCCTGAATAATTAAATGCTTGCCAAAATGAAAAAGATATTCTTATTCTGTGTTATCTGCTCCCTGCATGTTTTAATTCTGTTTCCCGGATTCCATGACCACTCTGTTATGCAAATCTGATCTTCATGATCAATCAGGTAGTTTGGCCGGACATAAATGAAAAAAAATCTCTTTAAATAGTGGTCGTCATTCTGCCGAACCGTATTATTTTTTCTAAAACTAAAATTGATCGTTATATTCAATTTAACGATTACCTTTTTTTAGGCCGGAACGAAATATTCACATTCTTATTCAATATTTAAGTTCGTTTCTTCATATTCACAATAAAAGATTTAAGAATGAGCGATTAACAATCAAATAAAATCAGAATTATATATTTTTAAAATAGAACAATGTACCGGTATATTTTAATTACTGTTGGATTATTAATCTTGTCTTTGTTTTCTTTTCGTGAAGTTTCCAAAGTGACTTTCCGCAAACAAATGATTGCTGCCGAAAGTGCGGAGTCTGCTGGCGTATTTGATGTGAATGGAGATGGTGTTTTAGATATTGTTTCAGGAAGTTACTGGTATGAAGGACCCGGATTTTTAATCCGGCACCTGGTAGGGCAGGCAGAACGATTTGATGAATACTTTGATGATTTTGCAACCATTCCTATGGATGTGAACGGAGATGGTAAAACAGATTATATTACCGGTGGCTGGTTTGGTAAAACACTGCGCTGGCGTGAAAATCCCGGAAATAATGGACTTTGGCCCTTGCATGATATTATTGAAACCGGCAATATAGAAAGCATACGTGGCTGGGATGTGGATGGAGATGGCAAACTGGACATTGTACCCAATACCCCGGGTCAGCCTTTAGCCTATTATTCGCTGATGCCGGATAAAAACAATAAATCGACCGGTCAGTTTATAAAAACAAAAGTGGCAGATAAGCAAGGTCATGGTTTGGGATTTGGTGATATCAATGGAGACGGACGGGGAGATTTTATCATTGCGGATGGCTGGATTGAGGCTCCTGACGACCGGCAACATAAACCCTGGAAGCTTCATCCTGATTTTAATTTAGGAAATGATGCCAGTGTGCCTGTTATTGTTGCAGATATTAACCAGGATGGATTAAATGATTTGATAGCAGGTCATGGGCATTCTTACGGGCTTGATTGGTATGAACAAAAACGGGATGGAAAGTTGATAAAATTTATAAAACATCCTATTGACCCTTTCCATTCACAATATCATACTATGGAGTGGACCGATATAGATAATGATGGTCAGATGGAACTAATTACGGGTAAACGCTATCGTGCTCATAATGGAAAGGACCCGGGAAGTAATGACCCGGTTGAACTTTGCTATTTTAAATGGAACGGAGAATCATTTTCCAAAAACATAATTAGTTATGGTCCTTTTGGTGTGGGTAAAGGCACCGGGGTTTTTTTCTCCGTGGCCGATTTAAATAATACGGGAAGAAAAGATATTGTTGTAGCAGGTAAAGACGGTTTATGTGTTTTTTTCAATGAGGTTCCATAATTTCCGTCTGGAAAGATGAAAGCAATCACGCAATCAGAATCCTTTTGAAATAAAGTATGGATATTTAAAAGAGAAAAAGTTAGTTTTTGTTATAATATTTAAAAAATAATTATTCAATATGAAAATCGGCCAGCACCATTTGCAAAAGTTACTGCTTATACTATTTCTGTTTGTCATTTTGGGTAGTTGTACCAGTCATGATAACGAGCAGGTACAGGATCCAAAAACTGAAAAATTAAAATTACAACCAGGTTTCCACGCAGAGCATTTATACAGCCCGGGTGAAAATGATCAGGGTTCATGGGTGGCCATGACATTTGATAACAAAGGCAGGATGATCACTTGTGACCAGTATGGGTTTTTATATCGCATTACTATTCCCGCTGTTGGTTCTGATACGACCCAGTCCAGGATAAATGTCGAAAAATTGGAGATCAAAGTTCCTGGTGATACATCTAAAATGTCAATAGGTTTTGCTCACGGCTTATTATATGCCTACAATAGTCTCTATGTAATGGTTAATGATGAAGGAGATACTTCGTTAACAAGAAGGAGTGGACTTTACCGGGTACAGGATACAGACCAGGATGATCAATACGACAAAATCACCTTACTTAAATCTTTGAAAGGTGAAGGCGAACATGGCCCGCATACGGCTGTCCTTTCTCCAGATAAAAAATCACTTTATATCATTGCAGGTAATTTTACAGCCATTCCGGAAATGAATCGTTACCGGTCGCCCGGCAGACGGGAAATAGATAATCTTTTGCCCCTGATCAGGGATCCGAATGGTCATGATAATGTTGTTCACACTCATGGTGGATGGATTGCCCGCACGGATTCAATCGGATCGAAATGGGAGTTGATCGCTTCAGGATTTCGTAATCCTTTCGATCTTGCTTTTAACGAAGCCGGCGACATGTTTACTTATGATTCAGATATGGAATGGGATTTTGGAACACCCTGGTACCGGCCTACACGTATTTGTCATGTAACCAGTGGCGGCGAATTCGGATGGCGTCCCGGCACAGATAAATGGTCTGCTTCTAATGCAGATAATCTGCCTCCTGTATTAAATGTGGGCCAGGGTTCCCCCACTAGTTTCTTTAATGGACAGAATGCCCGCTTCCCGGAAAAATATCGTAAATCATTATTTGCCTTCGACTGGAGTTTTGGAATTATCTATGCTGTTCAAATGGAACCGGACGGAGCTTCTTATAAAGCAAAGGGTGAAGAATTTGTTTCAGGTTCACCGTTGCCTTTAACTGATGGAGTGATTGGCCCGGATGGCGCCCTTTATTTTCTTACCGGTGGACGAAGGATCACATCCGATCTCTACCGCGTTTATTATAAAGAAAACAAGGAGCCTGCTGAAAAACTGGCGGAAGTGAGTCTGAATGAAGAACAAAAGATCAGGAGAAAGCTGGAGGAATATCACGGACAGGTAAATTCAGGTGCAGTAGAATTTGCATGGCCTTATTTAAAACATGACGATCGTTTTATTCGTTTCGCTGCCAGGATTGCAATAGAAAATCAACCATTAAACCAATGGCAGGAAAAGGCGTTGAATGAAAAAGATCCTGTTATATTAACCCAGGCCATGATCGCCCTGGCAAGGCAGGGAAATCCAAATCTGGAAGCATCAGCCATCAGTTCACTAACACAAGCTGATTATGCGCAGCTTTCTGAATCTCAACAAATAGATTTGGTTCGTGCATTTGAATTGGTAATCTCCCGGATGGGAATGCCGGATGCAAACCAGAAAACTCTGATAGCAAATTATCTCAATCCTCATTATCCGGCAGAGAGTAATGAATTAAACAGGAGCCTGAGTAAAGTGTTGCTTTATATTGATGCACCGCAAGCAGTAGAAAAAACAATGGGCTTGCTTGCTTCAGCAAGCGATGAAACCTCAGGGGAAAATACACTCTCCCAATCTTCAGATCTTATTCTGCGTAATCCACAGTATGGGATGGATATTGCCAGCATGCTTTCAAAAGTGCCGCCCCGCCAGCAAACATTTTATGCAACAGCATTAAGCCAGGCAAAAACCGGGTGGACTCCGGAACTGCAGGAAAAATATTTTCAATGGTTTTATGGAGCTTTTAAATATAAAGGCGGGCATAGTTTTGTTGGATTTATTGACAGGGCCCGCAAAGCAGCATTAGGTAATGTGCCCAGGGCTAGGTTTGCTTATTTCAACACCATATCCGGCGATTCCTTGTTAACTCCCGGTGGTATCTATGTAGCAGATGGAGTGCAACAGCCGGTGGGGCCGGGAAAAAGATGGAAATTGGAAGAAGCTGCTGCTGTAGCTGATAGCGGAATTACCAATCGCAATTTTGAAAAAGGGAAAGCCATGTTTAACGCTACGCTTTGCAGTTCCTGCCACACAATGAATGGTGAAGGTGGTGTTTCAGGTCCCGATCTTACTCAATTGGGTACACGTTTTTCTTATAAAGACATGCTGGAATCAATTATAGATCCATCCAAAACCATTTCGGACCAGTATGGAGCAACTGTTTTTTATCTTAGGCAGGGTGGTTCTGTATTAGGCAGACTGATAAGCGAGGACGATGATAAATATATAATTTCTCAAAACCCTTTTGCTCCGCAAACAACCAGGGAACTATTAAAAAAGGAAGTATTACGAACCAGGGTTTCGGAAGTATCACCAATGCTTCCGGGTATGATCAACCGGCTAAATGCTGAAGAGCTAAAAGATTTGCTGGCTTATCTTAAATCCGGTGGAAATAAACAGGACAGCATTTTTTCGAAATAGAAAATATTCAACAGCAATAAAGACACTATAAATAAAAGACATTAATGAACAAGGAAAATTGAATTTGCATAAAAAGTTGAATGGTGAATTAGTATAGAAGTATTGTAACCTTGCGTGCCATAGAATATGAATAATAAGAAAGAAATAAATCTACAGCCAGGCTGGGAAAATAAAATATCCAACCCGGCACAGCTGGGCGGTATAGAAACCTCGGTTCTTGATAATGGCGCGGGCAGGGGAACCCGGATTGCGTGGATCAATACAGGTACAGGTTTACGTTATAAAATTGTTTTGGACCGGGCAATGGATATCGCTGATGCATTTTATAACCAGCATAGTCTTACATGGCTTAGTCATGCAGGTATCACAATACCACAACCTTTTTCAGATAAGGGAGTAGACTGGCTGCGCACTTTTGGCGGCGGTTTATTAGTTACCTGTGGACTCGATCATATGGGAGGACCTGAAAAAGATGAATATGGAGAACGTGGGCTACATGGATTAATTAGCAATACCTCTGCAGAGATAGAGTCCATTATTCAACCCGATCCAGTTGCCGGAAAAATGGAAATGAGCATTACCGGAACAATAAAACAGACAAAAATATTTGGTCCGTGCTTTGAATTAAAACGAACCATCTCAGGAACGATTGGAATGCCGGCTATTCGCATTCATGATGAAGTTATAAATCGCGGAAATACTCCGGCTCCGCACATGATCTTATATCATTTCAATTTTGGCTGGCCCCTGGTTGATGAAGGAACAGATATTATCTGGAAGGGAAAATGGCAATCACGTGAAGGAGGGATTAATAATCAGATTTTCAGTGAAGGAAATAATTTCCGAAAATGCCCCGCTCCGTTAAAGGAGCACAGCGGTAGCGGAGAAGCTGTTGCATTTATCGATGCTGAGGCAGATAGTGCAGGTCAATGCAGTTGCGGACTTTATAACTCTACTGTCGGTATAGCCATGGTATTACGATTTCAAAAAAAACAGTTGCCCTGGTTAACGAACTGGCAGCATTGGGGCAAAGGAGAATATGTTACCGGCCTTGAACCGGGAACCCATACAGTAATTGGTCAGGCAAAGGCAAGAGAAACAAACGAATTGATTTTTTTGCAACCGGGAGAAAAAAAAGTTTATGATTTGGAACTGGAAGTAATAAATGATGAATTAAGAATAAAAGAATTTCTAAAAAATAATAATCAGATCAACAATTAAAATCATTTTAAAATGGAAACAGCGCAAAAAATAAGTTTAGCCCAAAAAGCACTGGAACAGGGAAAAGGAATTTTACGTTTGGCTCCAACCTGGGTACCCCGTTCGTTTTGTGTTCCCGGGCGAAGAATAAAATTACATCCGGATGATTATTATGTATTGGGCGGGCAGCGTGGTGGCATTGATGAACGCTGGCTCTCTTCCACTACTCCGGCAAAAAATGGTCCGCTTACAGGAAAAAATGAAGGGCTGAGTGCTGTGGTTTTTAACGATGGTAAAAAGGAGGAACAATTTTTATTGAAGGATGCTGTTGATGAACTGAAAGGGGAATTGATCGGCGAAAGGTTATGGAACGAGTACAATAGCTGGCCGATGTACTCAAAGTTTTTTGATAACATGGGGCCACTTCCGCATCATATTCATCACAATGATGAAAAGGCGGCATTGATTGGGCAGATAGGCAAACCGGAAGCCTATTATTTCCCGCCGCAACTGAATAATCATGGAGGCGATTTTCCCTATACCTTTTTTGGTATAGCCCCGGGTACAACAAAAGAACAGATCAGGGAATGCCTTGTCAATTTCACAAAAGGAGATAATAAAATAACCAACTATTCGCAGGCATTTCGCTTAGAACCGGGAACCGGTTGGGATGTTCCGCCCGGTATGCTGCATGCACCCGGTAGTATGTGTACTTATGAACCACAAAAAGCATCTGATGTTTTTGCGATGTATCAATCCCTGGTGAATGAGGCGATCATTCCTGAAGAATTATTATGGAATGGTACGCCGGAAGATAAGAAAGGCGACTATGATCAACTGATGGAAGTGATTGATTGGGATCTGAATATTGATCACAATATTTTAGAAACCCGTTTTATGCGCCCTATGCCAGTAAAGACAATTAAAGAAATGGAAGCGGAAGGATATATTGAAAACTGGATCTGTTATAAATCAGATGCCTTCAGTGCAAAAGAATTAACTGTTTTCCCGGGTCAGTCAGTAACTATTAAGATAGCGCTTGCTATGGAATAATTGTGATGCAGGGCCATGGAAAATTGGGTGTGTGGGATATTGAAACACCGGCCCTGATACGTTATGGTCAGCTAACCAATGATGAATTTTTTGTTAGCGAAAAAGCGGCAATGGAGGGTGTTCAGATAAGCAATCCATCAACAACTGATCCCATTGTAATGTTGAAACATTTTGGTCCGGGCAATCCTGATCTTGTTTTGTAAATATATAATCCTGATTAATTTTTTATTTTATGGCTAAGAATAATTATCCCAAACTTCATAATGCTACATGGCCCGGCATAGTAGGGAAAGGTCCGGATTCAGAACCTCCCATTTCATTGGATAAAATGCTTGAGATGACGGCGGCTGCTGAAGTGGACGGAGTAAAATTTGATGGTGTTGATATTGGACTTTTTGATCCTTCGATCAATCTGGATGATGAAGATGGCATCCAGATTTTAGCAGATAAAGTCAGTGCGCACAACCTGGTCATCGGTAGTTTGGTGGCACCCATTTGGGGTGGGCCGGCGATGGGTAGCAAAGAAGAACGTGCAAATTTTGTAGATCAGGTTCGTAAATCCTGTATCTATGGAAAAAAATTAAGAGACCTGGGAATTCGTCCCTATGGAGTCATCCGAATTGATTCTGCAAGCAGTACGGCAAAATGGGCTGCCGATCCGGTTAACAATACAAAACTAATTGCACAAACATTTCGTGAAGCCTGTGATGTAGCTGCAGAGTATGGTGAAAAACTTGCGGCTGAAGGAGAAATATGCTGGGGCGGCATGCATAGTTGGAAAACTATGATGGAAACACTTGAAGCAGTAGACCGTCCGAATATTGGATTCCAGGCAGACATGTCGCATACACTTTTATACCTCTTGGGATATAATGCACCGGAGTCGCGGATTCTTCCTGAAAATTTTGACTGGAATGATCAGGAGACTTTATCAGAAGGTTTAAAAAAATTAACCGCCGCCCTTCGTCCGTGGACAATCGATTTTCATGTAGCGCAAAATGATGGAACGGTACATGGTTCCGGGTCGCATGATAAAACAGGAAGACATTGCCAGGCAACTGATCCGAACGGAAAACTGGATATCGCCAGGGATGCTGGTTATTGGCTGCGTGATGAAAATGGCGAACTAACAAAAGCATTCAAACATATTTGCTGGGATGGCTGTATGTTCCCTAATGAAGTGATGATGCAACAACAGACATGGAACGATATTCTGGCCACTATGATAAAAGTGCGTGAGTTGCATGGCTGGTATGATGGGGAATGATTGAATTGATTTATTGATTTTTCAAATGAATAACATGAACAATAAAGCAGAATTAAGAATAGGATTGATTGGTTGTGGGTTTATGGGCCGTACGCATACTAATGGGTATAAACGGGTAGGCGATTTTTTTCCTGAATTAAAACACAGGCCTGTATTAAAAGTGGTGTGTGCACGCAATGCTGATAAAGTAAAAGCATTTGCTGATCAATGGGGATATGAGTCGGTAGAAACGGATTGGAAAGCTGTGATAGCCCGAAAAGATATTGATGCGATAGATATTTGCGTACCAAACAACATGCATGCAGAAATTGCCATTGCGGCAGCGGAGGCAGGCAAGATGATCCTCTGTGAAAAACCATTGTCCCGCACATTAGCGGAAGGTCAGAAGATGGTGGATGCTGTTAAGAAGAGCAACGTTAAAAACACGGTCTGGTACAACTACCGCAGGATACCCGCCATTACACTGGCAAAGCAAATAATTGATTCTGGTAAATTGGGCCGGGTATTTCATTTTCGTGCAAACTTTTTACAGGACTGGACCATCAATCCTGAACTGCCGCAGGGTGGGGAGGGATTATGGCGACTGGATTCTGAAGCTGCCGGTTCAGGTGTTACCGGTGATTTGCTTGCGCATTGTATCGATACGGCCATGTGGCTGAATGGTGGAATAAAAGATGTATCCGCGGTAACAGAAACCTTTATTAAAGAACGGGTGCACCAGGCAACTGGTAAAGTGCAGAAAGTTGGAATAGATGATGCCTGTATTTTTCATTGTCATTTTGAAAATGGATCCCTTGGGCTTTTTGAATCCACAAGGTATGCCAGGGGACATAAAGCACTTTATACATTTGAAATAAATGGCGAACATGCTTCTATACAATGGAACCTGCACGATCTGAATCATCTTGAATATTTTGATCATAGAGACGAAGGGAATATTCGTGGGTGGCATACTATTCATGTTACGGATGGTGATCAGCCCTACATGAATAAATGGTGGGTACCGGACTGTCCATTGGCTATGAGCATACTTTTGTTCACCAGGTCGCCGATTTCCTGAAAAGTCTGGAAACAGGAGAACCATGCTCACCTACTTTCGAAGATGCCCTTCAAACGCAGAAAGTTTGTGAGGCAGTGTTAGACTCTGCTGCATCTAAAAGTTGGAAAGAAACGGGTGCAAAAGATCTTTCAAAGTAAACTGTATGATCTTTTTTCATTGATGCATAGATCTTAAATATGCATGGCTAATTCAAAATTAAAATGCAAAAGCAAAAAGATTTTAGATGGATTCAAATTGGAATAATACTGGGTTTTTTTTTAATAAGCAGTTGTAAAACACCAGGACAGGGATCCGAAGAAAAAGGCTTTGTAAAAATATTTGATGGTAAAACTCTGGCAGGCTGGGAAGGGGATGCAAATTATTGGAAAGTAGAAAATGGCAACCTTGTTGGGGAGATAACACCGGCCACGATTTTAAAAACCAATTCATTTATTATATGGAGGGGAGGAACGCCTGCGGATTTTGAATTAAAACTGGAATTCCGGATTACAAAAGATGGGAATAGTGGTATTAATTACCGTAGCGAGGAATTAAAAGATGTGCCACATGCTTTGAAAGGCTACCAGGCTGATATAGATGGTGCCAACCGGTATACCGGACAAAACTATGAAGAACGGGGCAGAACAACACTGGCTTACCGGGGAGAAAAAGTGAGTATTAAAACTCCTGAAAATTCAACTGCGCCCCTGCAGAGCCTGGTAAAAAATAATGCATGGATGGAAAGAACAGTAACAGGTACCTTGGGTAGTTCCGATTCTTTGAAGGCTACAATAAAACCAGAGGATTGGAATAGCTGTCATTTAATAATAAAAGGAAATCTTTTACAGCATTATATTAATGATACTTTGATGAGTGAGGTAAGAGACAATGACACGGTTAACGGAAAGTCAACCGGATTGCTGGGTGTTCAGGTACATGTAGGACCGCCTATGAAGGTTGAATACCGTAACATACAGTTAAAGAAATTATAACCGGTAATGAAATTTTACAATGATCATCAATAATGGTTATGCATCTCTGATTTATGGTATAATGCTTTTATGTTCTATGTATGATAAAAATCAATCTTCGTAATTAATGGACGGTGCCCATACTTATTCATACAAACGTTCAAATGGGCTTTTAGATTATAAATGAAGAGTCCCCGTTCAAATAGAAAAGTTTCCATTCATTGCATAAATAAAGATCATATATGAATGTTTGAAATTAACTTGCCAGCTAATACAACCGGCTCATTGATTTGTACAGACAAAACCTGCCTTTTTAAGTCTGGAGGCGCATTTAAGAATTTGATTGAGCTACGGCTAAATACATAGTAAACTATAAATTAAAATAAAAACATGATTCGTTCTTTTGCCATTTTGAGAACCATTTGTTTTCTCTCCATTGTGCTGATTGCTTTTTCCTGTTCCAAAAAGCGTTCAGGTAATCCCAAAGTTTTAGTGTTTAGCAAAACAATGGGTTATCATCATGAATCCATTGCTGACGGAAATATAGCTATCCAGAAAATGGGCAGCCAAAACCAATTTGACGTAGATACTACCACGGATGCTTCCAGGTTTAACGAAGACAGTCTGAAACAATATGCAGCGGTAATTTTTTTAAGCACTACCGGCAACGTACTGGATCATTACCAGGAAGCTGCATTTGAAAGATATATACAGTCAGGAGGAGGTTATGTAGGCATTCATGCTGCAGCCGATACGGAATATGACTGGGGCTGGTACGGCAGATTAGCTGGTGCCTATTTTTTAGACCACCCCGGTATAAATGATACTTTTCCCAATGTACAGGAAGGCGTACTCAATATTGTTGATAAAAATAATGCAGCTACCAAAGACCTGCCTGATCCCTGGAAAAAGAAAGACGAGTTTTATAGTTTTAAGAAGATCAGCAATGATATTCATGTATTGCTGAAGGTGGATGAAAAGACATATGGCGGCGGCAAAAACGGTGATAATCATCCCATGGCCTGGTACCATGATTTTGATGGCGGACGTTCTTTTTACACCAACCTGGGCCATACCAAAGAAACTTTTTCAGAGGAGCCTTACCTGAAACACTTGCTGGGTGGCATTCAATATGCCATTGGAGAAAATAAAGAACTTAATTATTCAAATGCAAAAACCCAAGTACCACCCGAAGAAAACCGGTTTACAAAAACACAATTGGCAGAAGGCGATTTTTATGAACCTACTGAGATGACGATACTTCCTAACATGGATATACTGGTGGTTCAGCGAAGAGGCGAGATCATGTTGTATAAGAACGAAACAAAGAAAGTAAAACAGGTTGGTTTTCTTGATGTTTATTATAAAACGAGTACACCGGGTGTGAATGCTGAAGAAGGTATCCTGGGCCTGGCTAAAGATCCCGATTACAAAAAGAATAATTATGTTTTCATTTATTATAGCCCGGTAGATACTTCTGTCAACCGGCTGTCAAGATTTACATTTAAAAACGATACACTGGACAAGTCATCTGAAAAAATTATCCTGGATGTTTGGTCGCAAAGAGAGATCTGTTGCCATACAGGTGGTTCCATAGCATTCGGACCAGATAAATTATTGTATTTATCAACCGGTGATAATTCTACTCCCTTTAATGAAAAAGATGTTAAGTATGTAAACAGCGGTTATGCGCCATTGAATGATATTCCGGGCCATCAGCAATATGATGCAAGGCGATCTTCAGGTAATACAAACGACCTGCGAGGTAAAATAATCCGCATCAGGGTAAAGGAAGATGGCAGCTATGAAATTCCTGATGGAAATTTATTTCCCAAAGGAACTGAAAAAGCAAGACCTGAAATTTATACTATGGGTCATCGCAATCCTTACCGTATTTCAGTAGACCAGAAAAATAGCTTTTTATATTGGGGCGAAGTAGGACCCGATGCCAGGGCGGATAGTTTTGATACCAGGGGACCTAAAGGATATGACGAAGTAAACCAGGCAAAAAAAGCCGGATTTTTTGGATGGCCATTATTTATCGGTAATAATTATGCTTATCGCAGTTATAATTATGAAACCGGTAGCAATGGTCCGGCTTTTGATCCGCAAAAGCCAATCAATGATTCCAGGAATAATACGGGCTTGCAGGAATTGCCGCCTACACAGCCTGCATTTATCTGGTATCCTTATGATGCTTCTCCGGATTTTCCCCAGTTGGGAACGGGTGGACGAAATGCTATGGCCGGCCCCGTTTATTACACGGATATGTTTCCTGAAGAAACCCGGTTGCCAAAATATTATAACGGTAAATTTTTTATTTATGAATGGATACGTGGTTGGATAAAGGCAGTAAGCCTGACACCTGACGGTGACTTTGATAAGATGGAACCATTTTTTCCTTCAATTAAATTGAATTCACTGATGGATATGGAAGTAGGTCCTGACGGCAAGCTATACCTGCTGGAATACGGCAGTGGCTGGTTTTCAAAAAATCCTGATGCAGGCATATCCCGTATTGATTTTAATGGTGGTAACCGGCCCCCGTCCGTTGCCGCTGTAACAGTTGACAAAAAATCAGGAATCTTGCCTCTTACTGTAAAAGCGACGGTTAGTGCTGCAGATCCGGAAAAAGACAAAATAGTTTATGTGTGGGATATGGGTAATGGCACAAAAAAAGAAACAGCAGAGCCGCAAATTGAGTTTACCTACACTACAGCGGGTGATTATAAAATTACCGTCGATGTAACCGATAGTCATGGTGCCGCTGCTACCAGTCCTGCTGTAAATGTTTATGCCGGTAATGAAGCTCCTGTGGTTTCTATTGACATACAGGGTGGAAATAAATCATTTTATTTGCCAGGTACCCCGGTTAAATATGCAGTAACAATTAGCGATAAAAATGATACAGCAAGTATCGATCCTGCCAATTTATATATTTCAGTTGATTATGTGGAAGGTTACGATAAAGCAGGTGCGTCTATGGGCCACCAGTTGGGACAAGCAAACATTGAAGGGAAGAATCTGACGCAAACACTGGATTGTAAAAGCTGCCATAAAGAAAATGAAAAATCAATAGGTCCTTCTTATATGATGGTTTCGCAGAAATATAGTAAGGACCGTCGTGCAATGGCCCACCTTACCCAAAAAGTAATTAAAGGCGGTGGAGGTGTTTGGGGCGAAACAGCCATGGCAGCTCATCCTTCTTTATCGCAGTCTGATGCGCAACAAATGGTTTCATGGATATTATCGCTTGACAGAAAAGAGCCATTAAAAAAATCGCTGCCAACATCCGGAACTATTGTACCTCCTCCGGGAGATAAACCAAACACGGTGATGGTGTTATCGGCAAGCTATACTGATAAAGGCGGCAATAATATCAAAGCGTTAACCGGAAGCAATGTAGTTTCATTGCGAAGTAATACCGTTCAGTTTACCGGAAATGAAAAAGTAAATGGGTTTTCACTCGTCAAATTTTCGGGGATGAATATCCTCGTACTGCCTGCGGGTGAAGGTTGGTTTGCTCTTGACAGCATTGACCTTACCGGTGTGGGATCTATCAGTATTACTAATGGATGGCAAACAGCTCCTTCAAAAAGTTTAAGCTTTGAGGTAAGACTGGATGGACCCGATGGAAAATTGTTAGGTAAAGGAACTATGCCGGTACCTCAAAAAAATGCGACATCCGGTATAGCGGCCATTCCTGTTGAAAGGACCACCGATGGTAAGTTTCATAGTGTATATATAATTTATAAAGGCCAGGAACAAATAGCTGGCGGAATTACATCAGTACAATTTAATGGTAAGTAAAAAATAATTTTGCCTATGACATTGTGGAGTGTTTCCCGGTTTTTTTATGAACGGGAACACTCCATTTTTTTTACCTGCATTTTTTAATCAAATGCAGTATAACGATCAAGCATATTAAAATGAAAAGGAAAATGTTTTTAAAATCCTCCTCCGTTATTATTGCCGGCGCCTTATTATCTCCCCTTGCTTCCTGCACGGACGAAAAAGAAACGGTAAGGAAAAATTGGGCGGGCAATTATACTTATAAAGCAGAAAAGCTGCATCAGCCTAAAACTGTTGAAGAAGTACAGGCCCTTGTAAAAAAATTGGATAAACAAAAAGCATTGGGTTCCCGGCATTGTTTTAATAATATTGCCGATAGCCAGGGTAACCAGGTTTCTACACAGCATCTTAATAAAATAATTTCTATTGATGAACAAGCCGGCACGGTAACCTGTGAAGCCGGTGTACGATATGGAGACCTTGCCCCACAACTTGATCAAAAGGGATTTGCATTGCACAATCTTGCATCCCTGCCGCATATATCTGTAGCCGGTGCCTGTGCCACAGCTACACATGGATCAGGTGTTAAAAATAAAAACCTCGCCGGCATTGTTGCCGGACTTGAATTGGTTAATGGAAATGGGGAGATCATCAATTTGCGCCGTGATAAAGACGGAGAAAAATTCTTTGGGTCGGTAGTTGGATTAGGCGGCCTGGGTATTGTTACCAAAATCACTTTGGATATTCAAAAAACTTTCCAGGTCCGGCAGGATGTTTTCCAGGATCTGCCATTATCATCTTTAAAAGAAAATTTTGATGCGATAATATCTGGCGGTTATAGCGTAAGCCTTTTTACGGACTGGCAAAATCAAATGATCAGCCAGGTATGGATAAAAAGAGAAGCAGACACTGATACCAAAAATATGGAGGCTGAATTTTATGGAGCTAAAGCAGCTACAAAAAATCTTCATCCTATTACCAAACTATCGGCGGAGAATTGTACCGGGCAAATGGGTGTTCCCGGTCCCTGGTATGAGCGATTGCCGCATTTCAAAATGGGTTTTACCCCAAGCAGTGGCGAGGAATTACAATCTGAATATTTTGTACCCAGGCAACATGCGCTTGATGCTATATTAGCCCTGGAAAAAAAGGGCGACCTGATATTTCCGCAATTAATGATTTCTGAAATAAGAACCATCGATGCCGACGATCTGTGGATGAGCCCATGCTATAAACAGGCCTGTGTTGCCGTTCACTTTACCTGGAAACAAAATTGGGCCGAAGTCAGTAAGTTGTTACCCATGATTGAGGCGGAACTCGCTCCTTTTAATGCCCGTCCGCATTGGGGTAAATTATTTACCATAGCTCCTTCTGTTATTCAGTCTCGTTATGAAAGGTACCCGGACTTTTTGCAATTGATGAAAGAGAACGATCCGCAGGGAAAATTCAGGAATGCATACCTGGATCTGAATATTTACAATTCCTGAAACAGGTAGCCTGTAACCAGAATGAGCTTGCAGACAGTTCAGGATGGTGCTTAGCATGATGATTCATACTTTTAAGTTCTAATTGTTTGCTATTAAATCATAAACGGATGCAGGTCATACTTGGCGTTATTTTTCATTTTATTGGTGGCTTTGCATCAGGAAGTTTTTACATTCCTTTTAAAAAAGTAAAAGGCTGGCACTGGGAAAGTTATTGGATTGTAGGAGGAATATTCTCCTGGCTTATTGTTCCCCCACTTGCTGCCTTTCTTACTATACCCGGTTTTGCAGAAATCATAAAACAAACCAGCCCTTCTTCATTAGGCATCACCTATTTGTTTGGATTACTTTGGGGGATTGGTGGACTTACCTATGGACTGGGTGTCAGGTATCTTGGTGTCGCATTAGGCAGTAGTATCATCCTTGGTTTATGCATGGTCTTTGGTGCGTTGATCCCTTCCATTTATTATGATTTTTTTCCGGCCGCAGGGAAAGATACCTTTAGTATGCTCATTGGATCCGGTTGGGGCCTTACGGTAATGGCCGGCCTTCTCCTCTGTATTATCGGAATTATTGTATGCGGAAAGGCGGGTATGATGAAAGAAAAACAACTTTCTTCTGCAAAATCGACAGACCCGCACGGTATGGAAATTAAAAATGAATATAAGTTTGGCCTGGGCATGTTTGTATCCATTGTATCAGGCGTTTTAAGTGCCTGCTTCAATTTTGGATTGGAAGCAGGTAAGCCGATGGCAGAAACCGCGAATCATATCTGGAAGGCTGCTAACCCGGGGCAAGGAAATTTTTTATTTCAAAACAATGTAACTTATGTGGTAGTATTATGGGGCGGGCTCACCACTAATTTTATTTGGTGTATGGTGCTTAATGCAAAGAATAAAACCTTCGGTGATTATACCAATAAAAAAACACCGCTGTTAAGAAACTATATTTTTTCAGCCCTTGCCGGAACCACCTGGTTTCTTCAGTTCTTTTTTTATGGTATGGGTGAAAGCAAGCTGGGCAATGGCCCCAGTTCCTGGATACTGCATATGGCCTTTATTATTTTGGTGGCGAATATGTGGGGTTTGCTATTGAAAGAGTGGAAAGGTGTAAGTAAGAAAACAGTAACAACAATCATAGTGGGAATAATCATTATTATACTTTCTGTACTCGTAGTTGGTTTTGGCAATTCATTGAAGTGAGTTGGTGAATAATGTATTGACGTCTAAATAATTCTTAAAACCTATTGAGCCTAAAAAATTAATATTATGAGCATTGCAACATCTGAATTTAAACATGTAAGTTATTTATGGGATGATGACAAAGCCGCGCTCTTGGCTGGTGATGAGGTAGCCTTGTTAGTTTATCGTTCCAATTTATTGGGTGCGGATCTACGCCTCACCAATTACGGAGGAGGGAACACCTCCTGCAAGGCGATGGCGAAAGATCCGCTTACCGGCAAAGAAACAGAAGTGATGTGGGTGAAAGGCAGCGGTGGCGATTTAGGTACCATGAAACGAAATGGTTTGGCCGCTTTATATATGGATCGTTTACACAATTTACAAAATGTGTACCGGGGCCTTGAATTCGAAGATGAAATGGTAGAGCTTTTCAATCATTGTATTTACGATCTGGATTCCAAAGCACCATCTATTGATACGCCGCTTCATGGCTTTCTCCCTTTTAAACATATCGATCATTTACATCCGGATGCAGCCATTGCTATTGCGGCAGCAAAAGATGGTGAACGTATTACCAAAGAATTATTTAATGGCACGATTGGTTGGGTGAAATGGCAACGACCTGGTTTTGAACTGGGCCTTAATGTTAAAACAATGCCTCGATGAAAATCCGGGAATTCGTGGCATCATGCTGGGATCGCATGGTTTATTTACCTGGGGTGATACGGCTTATGAAAGTTATATGAATACCCTGGAAGTAATTGAGCGTTGTGCCCAATACCTGGAAGATAATTATGGCAAAAAAGGAGCGGTGTTTGGCGGACAAAAAATAAAATCGCTTCCAAAAGAACAACGATTAGAAAAAGCGGCAGCACTTGGCACCGGTATTAAGAGGTTTTTGTTCATCACAAACAAAGATGATCGGGCATTTTACAGATGATGAAAGAGTATTGCAATTTATTAATTCCAATGATCTTGAAAGACTGGCTCCCTTAGGTACCAGTTGCCCGGATCATTTTTTGCGTACAAAAATTTCTCCGCTTGGTTCTGAATCTGGGTGCCGATGAAGATTTGAATGATGTTGCTAAAATAAAAGAAAAAATTGCACCCCTGTTTGATGCATACCGAAAAATGTATGCAGATTATTATAATACCTGTAAGCATGCTAATAGTCCTGCTATTCGTGATCCTAATCCTGTCGTGATTTTATATCCCGGCGTCGGTATGTTTACTTTTGCAAAAGATAAACAAACTGCCCGGGTAGCAGCCGAATTTTATATTAATGCAATCAATGTAATGAAAGGAGCAGAGGCCATCTCTGAATATACTTCTTTACCACAGCCAGGAAGCATTTAATATTGAATATTGGTTATTGGAAGAAGCCAAACTGCAACGGATGCCAAAACCAAGACCACTGACTGGGAGAATCGCACTGATAACGGGTAGTGCCGGGGGCATTGGAAAAGCAATAGCAAAAAAATTTGCAGAGGAAGGAGCCTGCGTTATTTTAAATGATAATAATGCGGAACGGCTGGAGACGGCAAAGGCAGAATTTAAAACATGGTTTGGTAATGACGTGTTTGTTGCTGAAATGCTGGATGTAACCAGAGTTGATACAATTGAGAAAACATTGAAAACAGCAGCGCTTGCTTTTGGTGGTGTAGATATTATCGTTAACAATGCAGGCTTATCCATATCGAAACCGATTGAAGAACACGACAGAGAAGGATTGGGATCTTTTGTACGATGTATTGGTAAAAGGACAGTTCATTGTTACACAAAAAGGCGTTGAAATCATGCGCAAACAAAACATGGGTGGTGATGTGCTGAATATAGTAAGTAAAAATGCACTGGTAAGCGGACCTAATAATGCAGGCTATGGATCAGCAAAAGCAGCCCAACTACATTTATCAAGATTAAACGCAGCGGAATTGGGTAAAGATAAAATTCGGGTGAATGTGGTTAACCCGGATGCGGTTATTTCCGGCAGTAATATCTGGAGTAGTGGTTGGGCGGAAGGAAGGGCAAAAGCATATGGAATTAAGATTGAAGAGTTACCCCAATATTATGCCGGTCGAACTTTACTTAATGAAATAATTTTACCGGAAGATATTGCAAATGCCTGTTTTGTATTTATAGGTGGATTATTAAATAAGTCAACGGGCAATGTATTGAATGTGGACGGTGGGGTGGCTATGGCATTTGTAAGATGAAGCCCTGGCCTCATCCTGACCTTCTCCCACGGAGAAGGCCATCAAAACACAGCCCATGCTTATCGGAGATACTTATTATATCTGTGTCTTTGAAAGTGTTGAGTAGAGGGCCTCACCTAGCCTCTCCAAAGGAGAGGAACAAGATACAGCCCTTGCTTTTCGGAGTGAATGATAAAACAAATCCATTCCGAAAATACAGAATAGAGATATAAAGCAGATGTGGTAGTTATGAGGTTGAGAAAAGATATTTAGTGCCACTCCCTCTCTATCGGAGAGGGAGAAGGAGGGAAAGGCCAAAAAAAAATTATTTATGCAACGCATCGCATTTAAAATGAAATTATTCAAGGGCTTTCAAGAAGAATATAAACGCAGGCATGATTCCCTCTGGCCGGAGTTGCAACAATTACTTAAAGAATCCGGTGTTGAAGACTATTCTATTTTTCTTGACGATGAAACCAATTTTTTATTCGGCGTATTAAAAATAGCAGACCCATTAAAGCTTGGTGAACTCCCTCAACAACCGGTTATGAAAAAGTGGTGGGCCCATATGAAAGACATCATGGAAACCAATGAAGACCATTCGCCAGTTAGCATTCCCTTAAAGGAAGTTTTTTATTTACCATAAAGCAATTGTTGAGATGCAAATTGAGAAATATAAAATACAGGAACATAACGAAATTTCGTTGGCGGATCACCAACGAAAATTTGATTTTCTTGCGGAAGGGATAAATGATACAGAAGATATCCTGCAAAAGTTAATAGATTTCCAGGTGGCCATTCCTAGTTGGGCCCTGGGTACCGGCGGAACCCGCTTTGGCAGATTTTCAGGAGCAGGAGAACCTGGTTCCATCGAAGAAAAAATGGAGGATGTAGGATTGATCCATGCATTAAACAAATCAAGCGGTGCTATTTCCCTTCATATTCCATGGGACATTCCCGAAAATTATCCGGCTATTAAATCCCTGGCTTCTCAACTCGGTTTAAAGTTTGATGCTGTTAACTCCAATACATTCCAGGATCAAAAAGAGCAGGAGCACAGTTATAAATACGGCTCCCTGCAGCATGTAAATAAAGCGGTACGTAAACAAGCTATCACACATAACATAGAAGTAATAAAACATGGTGTTGAATTAGGCTCAGAAGCATTAACAGTTTGGTTAAGTGACGGAAGTTGTTTTCCGGGGCAATTGAATTTTCGAAAAGCTTTTCAGAATACATTAGAAAGTTTACAGGAAATTTATCAGGCATTGCCGGATAACTGGAAAATATTTGTAGAGTATAAAGCTTTTGAACCCAATTTTTATTCGATGACGGTAGGAGATTGGGGGCAATCACTTTTATATGCCGATAAGTTGGGTCCAAAAGCGTATACACTGGTGGATCTTGGTCATCATTTACCCAATGCTAATATTGAACAAATTGTTTCGCTTTTATTAATGGAGGGCAAACTGGGTGGCTTTCATTTTAATGATAGTAAATATGGTGATGATGATCTCACGGTTGGTAGTATAAAGCCCTATCAATTATTTTTAATTTTTAACGAACTGGTAGAAGGTATGGATGCAAGAGGGATGAATCATGCCAGTGACCTGGGCTGGATGATCGATGCAAGCCATAATGTAAAAGATCCGCTGGAAGATCTGTTGCAATCTGTAGAAGCCATTATGATTTCGTATGCACAGGCCTTGATGGTTGACAGAAAAAAATTAAATGAAGCCCGGGAAAATAATGATGTAGTAACGGCCCAGGAAATCCTGCAAAACGCATTCCGAACAGATGTAAGACCTCTTGTAGCTGAAGCGAGAAAAAGGAGTGGAGGAGCTTTATATCCTTTGCAATTATTCAGAGAGCTTGAAGTAAGGAATCAATTAATAAAAGAAAGAGGAAATAAAACGGTGGCAACCGGGTTATAATGAATAAAATTCCTGTCATAGCCATTTTTGATGTTGGTAAAACAAACAAGAAATTGTTGCTGTTTGATGAGCAATACCAGCTGGTTTATGAAAATAGCACTCAGCTGGATGAAACGCTTGATGAAGATGGGTTTGTCTGTGAGGATGTACAGGCCTTAACACAATGGGCGAAAGATTCATTTGAAAAAATAGGGAAAGAAAAACAATTTGAAATCAAAGCGGTTAATTTTTCTGCATACGGCGCCAGTTTCGTTTATCTTGATGATAGCCTTAATGTGATCCCTCCTTTATACAACTACCTGAAGCCTTATTCGGTGGAGTTACAAAATAAGTTTTATAAAGATTATGGTGGCGAGACGGTGGTGGCCACAGAAACTGCTTCTCCTGTTTTGGGAAATTTAAATTCAGGCATGCAATTATACCGTCTCCGGTATGAACAAAAGGAGAAGTTTAAAAAAATAAAATGGGCCCTGCATTTACCGGAGTATCTCAGTTATGTTTTTTCTTCATCCGTTCACTCGCAAATTACCAGTATCGGTTGCCATACTAACTTATGGAATTTTCAAAAGCATAATTATCACCGATGGGTAATGCAAGAAGAAATTCAAAGCAAATTACCCCGGATAATTGGATGCAACGAAGTGGCTGGTCAATACATCAATTCAATTCCGGTGGGCGTTGGATTGCATGATAGTTCCTCGGCACTAATACCTTACCAGGCTTCGTTCCAGGAACCTTTTATTCTCCTGTCAACCGGCACCTGGTGTGTTAGTCTCAATCCATTTAATCAATCTCAATTGACAGAAGAAGAATTGAACCAGGATTGTCTTTTTTATCTTTCTTTTGAAAGCAAACCGGTAAAAGCATCAAGATTGTTTGCAGGGCATGAACATGATCAACATGTAAAAAAATTGTCAGAATATTTCGGCAAGCCCCAAGATCATTTTACAAGCATAGCTTTTAATCCTGAGACTATAAATAAATTGAACCGCGGAGAAAATGGATTGAGAAAATTGGATATAAATGAAGTGGATGGAATCACTGTGTTCAGCAAAAGAATGATGAATGATTTCCCGGATTATGAAACCGCCTATCACCAGTTAATGGCTGATATTGTCAGGGAACAGATCAGGAGTACCCGGTTGGTATTAAACGGTACGGGTGTAAAACGAATTTTTGTTGACGGCGGATTTAGCAAGAACGCTATTTATATGCATTTGCTGGTGGAAGCGTTTCCCGGTATTGAAGTTTATGCGGCTTCAGTAGCCCAGGCAAGTGCTTTAGGTGCAGCATTAGTCATGCATGACCATTGGAATACAAAAGAAAAACCTGCAAATATTATTGAACTAAAAATGTTTTCTGATACCAGGGATTTAATAAAATGATATTCCGGTTCAGATATAGGGGTTGTATAGAATAATTTGGAAGAGAAGAATAAATAAAATAAGCCTGATGAAATGGGATTTTAATACAAGCTATCCATCTATTGATGATCTTAGGAAACAAGCACAAAAGAAGATTCCCCGTTTTGCTTTTGAATATCTTGATGGTGGATGCAATGAGGATGTTAACCTCTATAAAAATACTGCAGATATCAGGGAAGTAGAATTGAAGCCTCTCTATCTTACAAAACACAGAGGCTCGGATATGAAAACCGAATTATTCGGTCACATTTATGATGCACCTTTTGGAATTGCACCCATCGGCCTCCAGGGATTAGTATGGCCCAATGCACCGGAGATATTGGCTAAAGCTGCTTTTGAACATAATATTCCATATATATTAAGTACGGTATCTACCTCGGCCATAGAGAGGATTAGTGAACTCACTGAGGGTAAAGCCTGGTTTCAATTATATCATCCTGCAGAGGATAAATTAAGGGATGATATAATTAACAGAGCGAAATCAGCAGGCTGCCAGGTTCTCGTTATACTTTGTGATGTGCCGGCATTTGGTTTCCGCCCACGGGATATAAGAAACGGACTGGCTATGCCGCCACGCATGACATTCAAAAATATTCTCCAGATAATGGGCAGACCCGACTGGGCTTTGAAAACATTGGCGCATGGTCAACCTTCCTTTGCAACTATGAAGCGATACATGCCAAAAGGATTGAACATGGCCAAACTGGGACAGTATATGAATCAAACTTTTTCAGGTAGACTGAATGAGGAAAAGATAAAGCCCATTCGTGAAATGTGGCCGGGAAAACTTGTTTTAAAAGGAGTAGCCAGCGAAGAGGACACGGAGATGGCTATCCGGTTGGGAGTGGATGGCATAATTGTGTCAAACCACGGAGGCCGCCAGTTAGATGCAGGGCAGTCCGCTATTAAGCCTCTTATTTCTATTGCCAGGAAATATAAAAGCCAGATAAAAATAATGATGGATAGTGGTATTCGTTCAGGGCCTGATATTGCCAGGGTGCTTGCCTGCGGTGCTGAGTTTACATTTTTGGGCAGAACTTTTATGTATGGTGTATCTGCACTGGGAAAGCAGGGAGGACACCATACTATTTCCATTTTAAAAACGCAGTTACAACAAGTGATGGAGCAGATTTGTTGTGAACATACATCTGATTTTCCGTCGCATCTCATATAATGATCGGAAAGGATGCCGGATTTTTAAATAACTCTAAAGCATTCAATTTATGAGAATTGCTTACGTCATTTTTGATGGCATAACCTGGCTGGATTTTATTGGCATTTATGATCCACTGAGTCGATTAAAATCGATGAATTACTTGCCCGATCTTAGCTGGGAGGTTTGTGCATTGCAGGGGCTGGCAAAAGATAATTTTGACCTGGAAATTAAGCCCAGCAAAATCGGCGAACCTCTGGCGGATTATGATGCTGTTTTTCTTCCCGGTGGTCATGGAACACGCCATCTTCAATTTGACGCTGAGTTCATTTCCTGGATAAGGACAGCAGAGAATGTGTCATGGAAATTGTCCGTGTGCACGGGAAGTTTGATTTTGGGAGCTGCCGGTTTTTTGAAAGAAAAGTCTGCAACTACGAATTATTCTGAATACGATACATTGAAGCCCTATTGTAAAAAGGTATTAAAACAAAAAATTGTTGAGGATGGTAATATTATTACTGCAGGAGCAGTTACTTCTTCAATTGATCTGGGTCTTTATTTATGTGAAAAATGGGCGGGGACTGAGGCCGCATTAGAAATAAAAAAGCGGATGGATTATGATGGGTAAATCCGCTACCCAAAATAATTAGGCTTAAAAAAATGGCCTTTGCGAGAATGTGGAAATTTTTTCTATTTGTCTGAACAATAACCCAGTTTGCTTAATCCAGCGGCCTCCCGCTTTCATAGGTAACAGGAATCTTTTTTATAAGTAGGAAATTAGAAAAATTCCTCTCTTATAAAACCTTAGCTTTACATGTTTTTATTCCATAATAAACCATTAAACAATGACCTTTTCAAAAAATATTGCTTTTACTGCCCATATAAAAATAAACGGAAGGATTCGTGAGTATAATTTTCGAAAAAGATCACTGGTTCTATATGATACGGACACAAGTGATGAACGCGGTAACCGGTTCACTTTTTCGATGATTAAGGAAGAGGACCTTTGGAAGATTAGAGATGCCAAACTTCCTGACTGGCTTATAAAAAGTGAAAGCCTGATACATGCCGCGATTGTTAAAGAGGAAGGTGAATAGGAAACCAACTTCCATTATAAAGTGTATTTCCGTGTTATCAATTATTTAATTACTTCCTGATAAAAGGAGTTAAAGCATTCTCGCTTTTAGCAAGCATTTTTTCCTTCCGGTGGCCTGATTATTTAACCGGAGAAAATACTGATATGGCTAAACAGTCATCTGTTTTTGCCGGGAATTTATTTATTTGAAAGAGAAATATACTTTTTTAAGAATTTCATTTATAAAAAGCTTCGCTCAAAGCCGGTTAAGGTGCCGGGATATAAGAGAACCCGGGCATGATTTTTTATTCCAGCCTATAAATTTCAAATTTCCTTTTGCAGGTAGTTAAAGCCCCATCCGGTGAATCGGAATTATACGATGTTTTCTAATCGTAATTTTTGTCTGGAAATTCAGCAGTTCCACTCTATGCTAGAGGTGGCTCAGCACATACATTTGCAACAGAAGTTGATTGATATTAAGTTATCAATCTATCCAATACCAACTGAAAAATCCTCAATCCAAATCCTTTAGAAATCCAAAAAATCCAGTATCAGTCAACTTCTTTTCACTTTTCTTACAGGTCGTAATAAGTTAAAGTATACCACGGTTCAGGCGTTTTCTCTGGCTGTATCATATTCGGATAAATAGAGTGCCCTCCTTGTTTTCAAAACCTCATTTACCAATTAAGGATGTTCCTTTCTTTTATTGAAATGGACATACTTCTAACAAAAAAATATGCAACTACTGGAAAAAGAAAAAGCAACTACCCGTCGGAGAAATCGCGGTGCATATGTATTAAGAATTTCTTCATCGGGGCTGGTTAGTACTTTAGGTAAACCAGGAATTTTGAAGATGATGCCTGCACGAATTGAAAAAAGAACAGAGCAAAGGATTAAAGAATTTTCCACCTGGTGCATGCCTGAGCAGCAAGTAGGATATATCAAGTGTAAAAAATATGATTTTTTTTAGCATCCGTATTTGATATTTCAATCTTAACAAATCTTCATTTTCATTTCTACTATTAAAAACGAATATCCAAGTAAGTTTTCCTCCTCATCTGCTATAAAAAACCTTTTGAAAAATCGATAATCAATTAATTGCCACCAAAAGTGGCAATTAATATTTAAGTTCAATAGCATCCAAATTCATTTTTATTTTCCTCCATTTTTCTTTCAAAATTTAGTGTAACTGGCTTTGCCAGCATATTTATATTTTATAACAGCGATTGAAATTTACTTTTTAAAAGACATAAGTTGTTGTCCAGTTGATTCGGGCTGGCCTATTTTAATATATTTTTATAGGGTAATTTAGATAACAGTTTAAATAATGAAAGAAAAGCAGATAAATCAAAAAATTATGAACAGACTATTAAAGTCAATTTATATAGAGGTCCTGGTACTTCTTTTCATCCCGGGGTTTTTATTCTCGCAGGGGCAACCTATCTTATTACATCCGGATAATCCTCATTATTTTGATTATAAAGGTAAACCTACTATTCTGATTACTTCCGGGGAGCATTACGGAGCAGTAATAAACCTTGATTTTGATTACATCAAGTACCTGGACGAACTTAAATTGAATGGATTAAATCTTACCCGCACTTTTACCGGTGCCTACCTGGAACCTGTAGGAGCGTTTAACATTTCAAAAAATACATTAGCACCTTCTCCTGATAAGTTTATTTGTCCATGGCTAAGTTTGCCGGCAACCGGGGATACAATTGAAAAGAAAAAATTTGACCTGACGAAATGGGATACAGCTTATTTCAATCGTCTTAAACATTTTCTTTCAGCTGCTAATGAACGGGGAGTTATCATTGAACTCGCATTATTCTGTCCTTTTTATGATGATACCCAATGGATATTAAGTCCGCTGAACTCCATTAATAATGTAAACGGATTGGGTTCTGTTTTAAGAACCGATGTATACACCCTTGAAAAAAATGGGGGCTTGCTAAAAATTCAGGAAACATTAGTTCGTAAAATTGTAAATGAATTAAAAGACTTTGATAATTTAATATTTGAAATCTGTAATGAACCTTATTTTGGTGGCGTTACCATGGAATGGCAGCATCATATTGCTGATATTATTACTGAAGCAGAAAAGCCTTTTCAATTCAAACACCTGATTTCCCAAAATATTGCAAATGCGTCAAAGAAGATAGAATATTCACACCCGTCTGTTTCCATTTTCAATTTTCACTATGCGGCTCCACCCCATGCGGTAGCTCAGAATTACCATTTGAATAAAGTAATCGGTGATAATGAAACGGGATTCGATGGTAATACCGATAGTGCTTATCGAAGAGAAGCCTGGGAATTTTTGCTGGCAGGTGGCGGACTATATAATAACCTGGATTATTCTTTCACGGTCGGGCATGAAAATGGAACTTTTCATTATCCATCAACACAACCAGGTGGAGGCAGCACGGAACTCCGCAGGCAGTTGGGTTTTCTTAAAAAATTTCTGTACCGGTTTGATTTTCTTCCTATGCATCCGGACAGTACCCTTATAAGTAAAGGCCTGCCGGAAAAAATGATTCCATACGCCTTAACAGAAGCAGGAAAGCAATATGCTTTTTATTTTTATTCATCTGTAGGAAACCATGTCGAAATTTCACTGCCTTCCGGAACCTACGAGTTTGAATGGATGGATCCAATTACCGGAAAAAAGAGTAAAAAGAAACGGATGAAACATTCCGGAGGAATTGCTGTAATTCCAACTCCCAATTATAGTGAGGATATGGCATTAAGAATTGTAAAAGCAGGGTATCTTAAAATAAAATAACAACCTGGCTTTAGCTATCTGGTTTGTTTTTTGAAAAAGAAAACTGATTGGTTAGACAACAAATTAAAATTATTCAAAGCTCAGTAAGCCGCATTATGTTCTGGTTAACGCAGCCTGCCAGCCAAAAAATGCAATGCTATTATTATTGTTTAGTGAATATCTCTGAACGGAATATGGTTAATACACAGATTTTTCTTAATTTTTATATCTCATTTCAATTCTTACTCTGAGAAAGCCTTATGCTTTTAATTATTGGCTCCCATTTGTAGCAGATTAATAAGGTGATAAGTACAAAGACTGTTTAAACAGTTTTTTTCTAATTGTTATAGGCGGCAGATCCTCTTCTTGTCATCAAGGCTCAAGTTCAAAAATTCAGGTTTTTAATCATCAATCTAGCATATGAAAATTAATAAAATAACTATCCGGGGTGAAAAACAATCCAGCCTATTAAATAATGAAGATTCGGGTGATTTAAAGTTGGAGGAAGTTTTTCTTGTTGGTAGCAGTACCCGCGGAGTGGCAGAACGCCATTCTATTTCCTTAAGAAAAGACCAGGTAGTTGAATTTGTTTTTGAAGATAATACTGTCTGGTTAAGTTCAGAAGAAACTATACAAGATGTTTTTCCGGAAGCCGCTGCAATTAAAAAACGTTCGGTTGAAAGTGATTTTGAAATTCCTGTATTTCTTCAAACTTCTGCTGAAGACAGGGGGATAGGTAGCGTAGCGTTAAAGTTGTTAAAAGTATTTTCAAAGAAGGGAATTCAAAAAGGTGTAAAGGAACTGGCAGCGGACCTTGAAAAAAAACAATTGGATAATAAGCCGGGATTATTCCGCCTCGATGCAAACTTCCAGTTTCAAAAAATTATTCCCGGGAACACAGACAACCCCATACTTCTTTTTCTGCATGGTACCAGTTCTTCAACAAGCGGTTCATTTGGAGAAATTTCAGGAACAGATCTGTGGAAATATATAATATCCTCTTACGGTGAAAACATACTTGCATTTCAGCACGAAACGCTAACTAAAAGCCCGCTGAAAAATGTTTTGGAACTTGTAAGACAGTTACCCGACAATGCAACACTTCACCTCATTAGCCATTCCCGGGGTGGCCTGGTTGGTGATATCCTTTGCAGGTTTTGTATCGACGATGAAAACAATGCGGGATTTTCTGATGATGAAATAAATTTTTTGAAAAAGGAAAACCGGGATGAGGATATAAAAAATATTAAATCGATCAGTGAAGAGTTTAAGAAGAAAAATATCAAAGTACAGAAATTTATAAGGGTAGCCTGCCCGGCCAGTGGCACTACACTGGCCTCCAACCGTCTCGACTTTTTTTTCAACATTACTTTTAATCTCATTGGACTGGCTGTGGGTGGAGCTGCTAACCCGGTATATGGTGCCTTTAAAAATTTACTTTCATCGGTTGTGGATTGCAAGGAAGATGTCAATGTGCTTCCTGGCCTGGAAGCTATGAACCCTGATTCACCTTTTATTAAAGTATTGAATTACCCCAGGCCTTCAGCCGTTATTGATAACCCGTTAATCGTGATTTCGGGCAACAGTAAAGTGAACATTAGTTTTAAAGCTTTGGTTGTATTAGCCGGTAAATTTTTCTTTAATGCGAGTAATGATTTGGTGGTTAATACTGCTTCCATGTACAATGGAACAAAACGTTTAAAACTTGTTCAGTATTTTTTTGATGAAGGTACCACGGTTGATCATTTTCATTATTTCAAGAATTCCCGAACAAACAATGCATTAATCGATGCTTTAAAATCGACAGGTGATTCTTTAATACCGGGTTTTGTAAGATTGGAGCAGGGAGCATCAGCTATAGCGGATCGCAATGCTATTTTAAATTTAGACGGGGGACAGGTGTTTAAGAATACGGTTACCGGCAAAAGACCCATTGTGGTTTTACTTCCGGGTATTATGGGTTCTAATCTTTCCCGGAATGGAAAATTGGTATGGATCAATTATTTCCGGTTTCTGGCTGGCGACCTGGGAGGATTGCAAATTTCTGAAAAAGGAATAGAAGCCCCCTCCCTAATAAAAACTTCCTATAAAAAATTAGCTGATTTTTTAAGCGGCTCTTATGATGTAGTAACATTTGCTTTTGACTGGCGTCAGCAATTGAATGATTGCGCCAGGTTGTTTGATGAAAAGATCGTCAGCTTATTAAAACACGGGCAGCCGATAAAAATTATCGGGCATTCCATGGGCGGTGTGTTGGTACGTGATTTTATTCTTCATCACAAAGAAAGCTGGCAGCGGCTTAATCAATCCGCTGGTTTCAGGTTAATTTTTTTAGGTTCTCCATTGGGAGGTTCGTTCCGTATTCCTTATGTATTATTTGGTAAAGATCCCATTATTGACAAGATCAGTAAAATAGACATCTTTCATACTAAAAAACAACTGCTCCAAATATTTTCTAATTTCCCCGGTTTGCTAAGCCTTCTGCCTCTTACAGAAGATGGTGATAATGATTTTGCCAAAGAGGAAACATGGAAGAAGATGAGTAAGGCCAATGGTGATCCGGCCTGGCCAATGCCTTCAAAAAAGAATTTAGATACATTTAAAACCTATCGTGATTTTATAATTACTAACTCAAAAAATATTGATTATTCAAATGCAGTTTATATTGCGGGCAAGGATAAATCGACCCCCTGTGGTTATGAATTGGACGAAAATAATAATCTGTTTTTTTTAAGCACCGCTGCCGGCGATCAAAGTGTAACATGGGATTCGGGCATTCCTAAGAAAATGACAGAAAATGATGCGGTGTATTATACAGAGGCTACGCATGGCGCTCTGTCAACTGATGCCACTTTGTTTAATGGTATCTCCGAAATATTAAGCAATGGATCTACTACACTGCTAAAAAAAGTAAGACCCTCTATTCGGGGTGCGGATCTTGAGTTCAGGACACCGGCTATCAATGACTTTGATTTGTCGCCTGAAGGTATTGAAAAGGCAATACTGGGGTTGGGTGAAGAAAGAGTTAGTGAAGTGGGAGAGACCCCGATTCGTGTTTCTATTAGTAACGGCGATTTGAGGTATTCATCTTATCCATTACTGGCAGGTCATTTTTTAAACGATGGTATTTTATACGCGGAAAAAGCGATTGATTATAATTTAAAGGGAGTGCTTACGGAAAGATACCTGCTAGGCTTATATCCCGGTGAAATCGGAAGCAGTGAAGTGATCATTACTCATCAAAGAGATTTTAACGGAACCATAATTATTGGCTTGGGTGATCCGGGTTCCCTGACCTCATACCAGCTTACAAAAAGTGTGGAACAGGGGGTTATCAAATATTTGATCAACCTGACAAATAAGGCTCCTTATAGCAAAAATATTGTTGATACTGCCCATATAGGTATTTCGTCTCTTGCTATTGCCTGTGCTTATGGAGGATTATCTATTGAAAAATCAATCAGGGGAATTATAATGGGAGTGCAGAACGCTAATAATAAAATACGGCAAATATTAAAGGAGGGGGCAAAGACGGTAACTCATATTGAATTTGTAGAACAGTACCAGGACAGAGCATTGAACTGTCTTTATGTTTTGAATGAAATTGAAAAGGAAGAAGATCAAACTCTGAATATTGCCTTTGAAAATAAAAGGATCAGGAAATTATTAGGCTCCCGCGACAGGCTACCACTCGATGTGACCGATGATTGGTGGACCCGTATCCATGTAAAATTGAGAGAATATGATTTAAAAGAAATTACGAATGATAAATCAAGAGATGGAAAGATCAGGGGAATGCAGTTTAATATATCTACCGGCGGAGCAAGGGAAGAACAAAGAGATTTATTTACCAGCAGGGAATTAGTACAGGAACTGATTGATGATCTGTCTGGAAATAATCAATGGACACCACAACTGGCAAAAACAATCTTTGAATTATTGGTGCCCAACGATTTTAAGGATCAATTGAAGAAACAGGCTAATATTAATTGGATTGTAGATAAAGATACCGCTTCTTATCCCTGGGAACTATTACAGGACAGTACTCATAATGCAAAACCATTGTGTATAAACGCAGGTATGGTGAGGCAGCTGGCAACGCAGGATTACCGGTTAAAAATAAATTCAGTTTCAAAGGAATCAGCCCTGATAATCGCTGATCCGGATCTTAAAGGATTTGTAAACCAATTGGAGGGAGCGCTGGAAGAAGGAGAACGGGTATATGAAATTTTAAACGAAACGGATTTTACAACTACAAAAATTTCAAGAGGAAGTGCCGCTGATATTATACAGGCTATATTCAGCGAAGATTATAAGATAATTCACCTGGCTGGTCATGGTATGTTCAATGAAGATCCTTCAAAAGGGTCAGGTATGGTCATTGGTAATAATGTATTTCTTAGTACCCGTGAAATATGCCAGATGAGTTCTGTGCCGGAACTGGTGTTTGTGAACTGCTGCCACCTGGGTAAAACGGACGGAGTTATTGAAGCATTGTATAGAAACCGGTTTAAACTGGCTGCCAATATCGGAACACAACTAATAGAGAATGGAGTAAAGGCGGTAATAGCAGCAGGTTGGGCGGTTGATGATGCAGCGGCGCTGGAGTTTACCGGGGTTTTTTATAAGTGTATGTTTGAAGGTGTTGAGTTTGGAAGGGCCGTTCAGGAAGCAAGAAGGGTTATCTATGAAAAATATAAATATACAAATACCTGGGGCGCCTATCAATGCTATGGCGACCAGTATTACACGTTGAGAACCGGGTTTAAAAAGCATCCGCCAAAGGAATACGTGATAGCCAGAGAAGCGGAAATTGAGTTATCAAACTTGCTTAATAAGTTAGAGATATCCGGTTATACATCCGAAGGTCTGCTGGCAGAATTAAATGCTATTTCAAATGCAGTCGATAAAGCTAATATACGGAACGGGGAAACAACTGAAATGGAAGCATTAATATACGCAGGCTTGTGTATGTACAGCCAGGCTATATCAAAATATGAAAGTTTACTCAAAATGGAAAATGCCAGCTTTTCATTTTCTGCTATGGAAAAGTATTGCAACATCAGGCCAAAATATTTTATTAGTGAATTTAAAAAAACGAAGAAGAACCAAAAGGAATACATGACGGGCATTGAAAAAGTGATTAAGGATCTTGAACTTTTGATTGAATATAGTCCTACGGCCGAGAGGTTAAACCTGATGGGAAGTGCTTTAAAAAATAAAGCCATGATTAGCTCAACGAAACCTCAAAAGATTAATGCATGCAGGCAGGCCGCCCTTTATTATTATAAAGCCTATTCAAAACAAAAAAAAGCTTATTCACTTGTTAATTGGTTGGAGTTAGAAAGTATTCTTGTATTATTAGAAAACAGAAATTGGGGTCAGGCAATAAAGGCAGATCAATTTGAATACAAATTACCTCATTTAAAAGATGCTGTAAAAGACCTGGAGACCATGCTGGATTTTATAACAGGCAATTCACCGGATGAATTGAATTATTGGGATTGGGTTTCTGTTGCCAATATTAAACTATGCATGATGATGATGGGTTACAAAGCCCGTAATTACAGCCTTCCCGGTTTTAAAGAAATCCTTGATATATATAAAGAAACCTGGGATAAAGCAGGTTCCAAAGGGAAAAAGCTTGGTGAGATTGAACACTTCGATTTCTTGACAGAGTCACTGGCGTTGAGTAAAAAAAAGAATGTGGTTGCCATTAAGAAGAAGATAGATGAACTGAAGGATGAATTGGAGAAAATGATCTGAGTAACAATAAGAATAAAGCTAACACCAATTAATCATCTGATAGCTATTATAAATTCTATAAACCACTTTTATGACATTCATAAAAAAGGGCTCCAGTGGAGCGGCAGTAAAAGAGCTGCAGAATATTTTGAGAGAACTGGATTATAATATTCCTGTTACAGGAGTTTTTGATATTGCAACTTATAATGCAGTTCGTAATTTTCAAAGCAGGCACCTCGATAAACATAACCGTCCGCTTGAAGTGGATGGAAAAGTAGGAGACATCACCTGGTGGGCACTTCAAAATCCCCGTAGCAGGGTGCAGGGCGGGGTTATTAATTACGGAATTGTTCCACCACCGGTAATGGGTGAATCTTCATTAGGCCGGTCTGCCTTACAATTTGCAATTGGTGAATTAAATGCCGGAGCGGGAGAGCAAGGGGGTAATAACATGGGACCCTGGGTCCGGAAATATTTGCAGCCGGTTGGGTTACCGGAGGGCAACAGTTGGTGTGCCGCATTTATCAGTTGGTGTTTTCTGCAGGCGGCAGGAGGCAATAAAAAAAATATGCCGTTTAAATATTCAGCCGGCGCTAGAAATATTTATAACCAGCTAAAGCAAAAAGGGTTTGTTTATGATGCCAATACCAGGGTTCCTCTTCCGGGAGACATTGTAACCTGGTGGCGGGTAAGTATATCTTCAGGTTTCGGTCATATAGCGATCGTTCACCATTATAAGGATGGATTTTTATATACACTGGAAGGCAACAAGGCAGCTAATGTAGCGGGCTTTTCCTATGTAAAAACACGAATGGATCGTTTGCTTGGGTATGGACGAGTATAAAATGTGCCTGAATTTTATTTTGTATTTAACTACAAAGCAGATTTAAGATAACAAAATCTGAAATTTTGACATGGTATTGATTTTATTAAAGCCCGAACGGCTTGTAGTATTTCCTCTACAAAAATCCCAGAGTAATTATGACTTTAAATTGAGGAGTTGTTCTATTTTTTAAGGGTGCTTGCTGTCGTTACTTTGTGTCATTAATACAAGTAATACAGATAACTGTTTTAATATAATTGCTCCCTTGAAAATCGGATTCTGAAAGAATCGCTTTTAAATCTTTTTTATTATTAATTATTTGAACCGTCCAGCCGTTTGTCTGCATTTGCAGACAAGCGGTTTTTTTATTCTTTCCGTGAATTTGAATATGATCTGAAAATTTCTGCAAATTGTTCTGACATGAAAACAGTCCCGCTTAAAGAATAATTATTTGCAACACATTTTTCCAAAATCAGAATTTGTTGGGGAATGGAGGCAAATCATAAAGGCTAAAAAAAAGGTAAACGAAAGCGGATACCTGTCTTTTTTACTCTGTTGACTTTTTCAGGAATGTAAGGCAAAGTGAGCCGTGAAAAGCGGTTTTAGTAACTTGCGCACCGGCATGAAACATTTAAGGGCTGTAAATAAATATTTTTGGAAATATCGTATCCGGTTAGGTATCGGGGTATTGTTTGTTTTCTTATCGAATTATTTCAACGTTCTCACTCCGCAGATTACAGGATTTGTAATTGACTTTGTACAAAAATCTTTGAACCTTCCCGGCTATCGGCCGCGGGATAACAGACCAGATTACGACTTGTTGGTAAGAAGCTTTATCGATAAAGTAGAAACCTCCGGGTATAGCATGGGTGGAGTGGTAGCCCTTTGTGGTATCAGCATCCTGGTTCTTGCATTGTTACGAGGTTTTTTTCTTTTCCTGATGCGTCAGACTATCATTGTGATGAGCCGTCATATTGAATTTGATCAGAAAAATGCAGTGTATCAGCATTATCAAAAACTGGATGCGGCATTTTATAAAAGAAACAGTACCGGAGACCTGATGAACCGAATAGCAGAAGATGTAAGCCGTGTCAGAATGTTTACCGGGCCTGCGGTAATGTATCTTGTCAACCTGGTAGCGATTATCTCCCTTGCTGTTTTTTTTATGTACAAAAGGGATCCGCTACTAACGTTATATGTTTTGGCTCCGCTTCCTATCCTTGCTTTTACAATTTATTTTGTCAATAACACTATTCATAAGAAAAGTGAGAAAATACAGGAATCACTTTCTGATCTTACTACCAATGCCCAGGAATCTTATTCCGGCATCCGGGTTATTAAATCTTTTGTGCAGGAAAAAGCAATGCTGGGTTTTTTTACAAAGAACAGTGAGGAGTACAGAAAAAATGCGATCGGCCTGGCAAGAGTAGAAGCAATTTATTTTCCATCCATAACCCTTTTGATTGGATTAAGTACTTTGTTTACGATAATGATCGGTGGTTTGTATTATATCCGGGGAAGTCATAATGTGGGTATAGCTACTATTGTTGAATTTGTAATGTATATAAATATGCTGACTTTTCCGGTTAGTGCCATTGGGTTAACAGCCAGCATGATCCAGCGGGCCGCAGCCTCGCAAAAAAGAATCAATGAATTTCTGGATACCTCTTCCGCCATTCAGCAACCAGCTATCATTCCAGGTTTAAAGTTGGAAGGTAATATTAGTTTCGAAAATGTTGACTTGGTTTATAGCGATACGGGGATTCCGGCATTAAAGAATTTTAACCTGCAGATTAAAAAAGGTGAAAAGATTGCCATTGTTGGTAGAACAGGTAGTGGAAAAACAACAATTGCCCAATTGCTGTTGAGGATGTATGATCCTACTCGTGGAAATATCAAATTAGATCAGCATGACCTTAAAGCGATAAGCCTCGACAAACTTAGGGAACAGATAAGCTATGTGCCACAGGATGTTTTTTTATTCAGCGAAACGGTGCAGAATAATATTGCATTTGGAATGGCTTCAAAAGATTTGACTTACTGTGGAAAAGGCAGCATTACAGGCGGATATACATAAGGAAATAATGAGCTTTCCCGAAGGTTATAACACCATGATCGGAGAGCGGGGAGTTACACTAAGCGGTGGACAAAAACAACGAATTTCGATTGCCAGGGCACTGGTAAAAGACCCCGCTATTGTAATTTTTGATGATTGCCTGAGTGCTGTTGATGTAAAAACGGAGAAAGAGATAATAGCGAGCCTGAATGAATACCTTCAGAATAAAACAGCAATCATAATTACCCACCGCATTTTTTCCCTCTTTGAGTTTTGACAAGATAGTAGTGCTGGAAGATGGAATGATTGTAGAGCAGGGAACCCACCATGAGTTGCTGGCCCAAAATGGATTTTATGCAGCTCTCTATTACCGGCAGCACGGGAAGAAAAGAGGGGATGAAGGATTTTATTTTCGTAAGGGCAGAAAAATTTGTTTTGAGCATAAGCCCGCTTCAATAAACTAAATAGATCTTCTCTTTTGGCTGTTTCAAAAACATCAATATATTTGTGACTTCATAAAATGTGAAAGTAATTTTTTAAAATCTGAAAAAACAACTACTGTGGCGTACGAGAATAACGACAAGAAAATGGAAAGTATTTACAGCAAAAGAATTCGTGCTGGAAAGAGAAGAACTTACTTTTTTGATGTAAGAGCAACCCGTGGTAATGATTATTACCTAACCATTACTGAAAGCCGTAAGCGTTTTGATGATAATGGATATGACAGGCATAAGATCTTTTTGTATAAAGAAGATTTCAATAAGTTTATCAAAGGCCTTGGGGGAGTCAGTAGATTATGTAAAAACAGAGCTGATGCCCGATTTTGATTTTGATGCCTTTAATCATGATGAAAATCCGGATGATTATAACAATAACCAGGAGGCACCTTCTGCTCAGGAAAACCAGCCTAATGGGGATGTGGTGGCCGAAGATTTAAAGGTTGAACCAGCCCTTACACTTACTCAGCCGGAGGTGGTTGCCAAAGCAACAGAACCTGCGGAAGAGGTTGAAAATATTAAAAACGATACACAGGAAGAAGTTGATAAATGGTAAAAATGAAAATCTGCGTCAATATAAATGCCTCCTTACGGGAGGCATTTTTAGTTTTTCCTGCGTTTGGAACCTTTCCTGAATTCTTTCATTACTTCTTCCTGCGTGGGGAGTTCGGGATCTGGCATCTGCTTTATCCAGATCGTTTTTTCAATCCAGGTTTCCGGGTTACTCTTTAATACTGCCTTCACAGTTACCTTATCCCCTGCAAAATCCGAAGGAATAATCAACTCATTTCCCGAAAATTTACAACCTGACGAGAAAAATTGTACCTCTTTTGCTGTTAAGGGAACCCAGGCTCCATTTGACTGCTTACCATCCACATTTATGTAATTGTGCGTGCCTTTCTTAAGGCTGTCGGTGTAGAGATGGAAGTAAATGCTATCCACTTTTTGGGCCTTCAGGGAACTGATTATAGCGCTTAATACTGCAATAAAAATAATTTTAACCAAAACTCCTGGATTTAATGCTAATGATGACGAAATGTATCCATCAAAGGTACGATATGGTGTAGAACCATTTTAATACGTCAAATTGGCTTCTTTTTAATTTCTGATATTTTCCCTTTCCCATTCGCTGAATGCCTTTATTTTCTAGTTTATTGTTTTCCCATCATTAAATTTTGGGTCTATTCTATGCGCCGGGAGAGAAAGAAGTTTTTAAACAAAATCAAAATTATTTTTAAAGCAAATTTTATAACTAAGTTATTTGGTAAAATGCTGTTTTTTAAAATCTCTAACCTGTCTAAGTATATGATCAGTCATATTTTACTATTTATACTTAATATTTAATGTTGTAAGCGGTTTGTTTAATATTTATACATTGAATTTAATAGGGAAATATTGTAGCATTCTCTTACATTTTATATACATGAATTAATATTTATATTATCTTCAGTTATTAATCTGAAATTTAGCGTTTTATATATTTTGTTTAATATTTAGTTTGGCAAATTTGTATAATGATTAAAAAAATTAATATAAAGGCTTTTTAAATGCTTTATTTTGAATATATCTCCCATTTGTAAATTGAGGGATTGGCTGAGGGTGATAATTTAAAAATTTGTAATTGTAGTTTTTTAAGTAGCCTGAATCAATTCAATTCAATTATTTTTAATCCTCTATTTTTACCACCTGCTGCCTTATTGGCACAGCCCAGCCTGATAATTAATTCTCCATAACACAGGATTAATTACAGTATCGCCAAATTAATAGTGGGACTTATTAATAAATGTGCTCTCCGTGCTGCTCTTCAAAAGCCCTGGATTTAAAATGGTGCTGCTGATAGATTTTAAGTTTTTAAGCATTTTATTTGAATCGGGCTTCCCAATTTGAAAACATTATTTCGGGTTAGCTATTGGTTGTATCACCGGAGAGCAATTCTTAGGCCCTGGTATGGGAAAAATTATGGAAAAATTGAATGGAGGATTCTTATTCTAAATCAAAGACATGATTTGGATACCTGCTTGCCTGGTTTCTTTTCTGATAATTAGCTGCGATCTAAAAAATAGTGTTATAGCCAAACCCCGGAATCACTCAGAATTTAATAATGAGGTTCCCAATAGAATAGGTAATATTCCATTGCCTTTGGGTTACAGAAGGATTGCGCAAGACAGTTTTTCGTTTGGTGAATGGATAAGAGCTATTTCCCTGAAAAAAGATAACCGCGTTTATTTGTACGATGGTTCCCTGAAAAAAAATCAATGGGCGCAATTTGCGATTTTGGATTTACCGATAGGCAAAAAGGATCTTCAGCAATGTGCAGATGCAGTAATGCGAATACGAGCCGAATATTTGTTTGACCAAAAAAGGTACAGTGATATTGTTTTTAAGGACAATAATGGAAAACAATATCCATGGGATGGAGGAAATAACAAGAGAGGATTTGAATTGTACCTGGAGCAGGTTTTTGGATATTGCGGGACTGCTTCTCTTGAAAAACAGCTAATGCAAATAAACGTCCGGGAAATTTCCCCCGGGAATGTTTTTATAAAAGGCGGGTTTCCCGGCCACGCCATGATGGTAGCTGATGTAGCCACAAACAAGGAAGGAAAGAAAATAATTCTTCTTGCCCAGGGTTTTATGCCTGCCCAGGATATCCATATTGTGATAAATCCAATGGATGATAAGTTAAGTCCCTGGTACGAAGCAGGGGAAGGAAGAATGATAATTACTCCGTATTGGACATTTAATCCACAGCAGCTTTATTATTTTTAATTAAAAAAGGGCATAAAAAAAGAGGCTGTCTTCTTTTTAAGCCAGCCTCTTTTATAGAAACTTAATTAGTTAAAGATATAACGAACTCCAACCTGTCCCTGCCACCTGGATCCAAAATTCATGGTCCAGGGATCGCGGTTGGTGAAATTGTAACCGACGCCCTGACCGGCTGCCGGACCGCTTGTCCTATTATTAACCGTAGAAAGAATAGTATAGGCCTGGTTGGTTACAAAGTATTGACGACCCCAATCTTTATTGATCAGGTTGGTCAGGTTAAATACATCGAAAGTAAATTGGAGGTCATGCTTTTTGCTACCTGTCATAACAATGAAATCCTGCGTCAGCCGTGCATCGATTACGTGTTCCCATGGCGTGCTACTTCCATTTCTTTCTGCGTAAGATCCCTTTTGCTTTGAAAGATATTTGTCATTATTGATAAAAGTCTCAAATGAGGCTGCCTGTTGCGCGGCTGTTTGAACGACGGTAGTATTGGAACTATTTACCTGGTCTACAAATTTGATCTGGCTTTGGCTGGCCGGAACATACAACAAATCGTTTCCAAATCGGCCATCGCTATTTAAGTCACCATTAACTAAATAAGTAAAAACTTATCCGGAATTTCCATTATAGAATAAGCCAATGGAGGTCTTAAAGATTTTGGCATAACTGAAATGAATAAGAAACGGCGCCTGTAATCCGGTGTTTCAGCATGTAATTTGAATTGGCCAGGCCGGGATTATTCGGATCACCAACCACCTGTACAAATTCCCATTGAGAAAGTGCTGTAGAACTTGCACCACTATTCACATCAGTTGCACCATTATGATTGTAAGCTACCTGGGCAAACAGGTTTTTCATTGTTTTATTCAATGTAAAGCCTACATTATAAGTATATCCTTTATTGGTATTTGAAATCAGGATAGCATTGGTAATTGAGGTATTTTTTCTTCGTGCATTTGTCGAACCGGCAAAAGCAATACGCTTATCAAAGCCATTATTGTAAGCAGGATTTACTACTCCTACCGGTGCAGTCAGGTTTATATCCTGGTAGAAAACATTATTGATGGTTTTAGAATATAAGGCATCAATGGTCAAGTTAAGACCGCCTGGCAATTTATAATCCATACCCAGATTCACCCGCATTACCTGTGGTAATTTGAAATTTTTGTCCATCAGGTTTACTTCAAATGAATTGCCTGCTGATCCGATATCGCTTTGCTTGTTAACATCGGGTTCAAATCCATTTCCGCTATTTACATCAAATGGTGCGGCATTAGGTGTATTGTCTGTTTGACTGGTTGTTTTTAGCAACAGACCGGTATTTGCCAAATTGATTAGAAATCCATACAAAAGGTACCCGTCCACTGAAAACGCCAATACCACCACGAACGATCAGGCTTCTGTCACCTTCCACATCATAGTTAAACCCTACACGGGGAGCCCAAAGTAACTGACCGCTTGGGGTATTGCTTGTCTTATAATTCAGTCCAAATGTAGTTTCAACAACTGGGTTATTGGCAGGTTTGGTACTTAATACAGGAACATCAACACGCAAACCGGCAGTTAGACGGAATTGCGTATTTACCTGGATTTCATCCTGAGCATAAAAACCAAGCTGTGCGGCTTTAAATTCAGCTGAAGGTCTTGGATTGGCGGATTTGTTACCGGAAAATGTTACATCAAACTGGCGGGGCTGGTTGGCATAAAAATCATCAAGACTGGCAAAACGCCAGCGTCCGTTAAAGTTGTTAATAAACAAATTCCTGAACTTGAAAGAATTCATTGTGGGTTCCTATAGTGAAAGTGTGTTTGCCTTTGAAAATTTTCAGGTTGTCTGTTACCTCAAAAATATCCTGGTCGAGTTCATTGGCAGTAGAACTTCTTTCAGAACCGAATTGGAATAGTTCCGGAGCCTTTGGCGATTTCAATGGAAGGAAACAATTCGCCATATGTAGTTCTGAAATCCCTGATACGATGCATGCTTACGATCAGGTTGTTGGAGAATGTGTTGCTGAAACGGCTTCTCAATTCCGCAACAGTAATATTTTGCTTCATTGTTGAAACGGTAAGTGTTGTTTCCAAAACGGAACAATGTACCACTGCGGGAAATATTATCATCATAGGCATTGATATAATTATGGCGAACAGTTAAACGATGTTTTTCAGAGAGATTCCAGTCAATTCGTCCAAATAATTTGTCACTTTGCGTTTCCGCATCAAAGGCCCTGGCGGTACCGACATCGTATTGATACCGTGTTTGCAGATTGGAAGCCAGGTCCTGGGCTTCGGCGCCTAGTTAGTACAGAGCTCCGGTTTCGCCGGCATTGAAAATAGTTGGTGCTGTTCTTCTTGCCATTTCCCCATTCACAAATATGAATAATTTGTTTTTAACGATTGGTGCACCAATACGAAATCCATATTGTTTATCGCTGAAATTGGCCGTTTTGATCCGGCTGATCGGATCCTTACCAATTGTATTTTGATTTCTCAAAAAATAATAAACAGAACCTTCAACATTGTTGGTACCGGAGCGGGTAACAGCATTGACACCGCCACCGGTAAAATTTCCATAGGTGATATCATAAGGTGCCAGTACAACCTGTATTTCCTGGATGGCATCCAGTGAAATTGGCGTGGTAGCAGCCTGGCCGCCGGGAGTACCGGAACCGGAAAGCCAAAAACATCATTATTAACAGCTCCATCAATGGTGATATTATTAAAGCGGTTGCTGACACCGCCAAAAGAATTGCCATTTGCCTGTGGTGTTAAACGGGTAAAATCCGACAGGCTCCTGCTTAAAGTAGGAAGACTTGCGATTTGTTCCTTACTGATGGATGTAGAAGCGCCGGTTTTTCTTCTGGAGCTACCACCGGCAGCGGTAGTTACCACAACATTTGAAAGGGTTGCTTCTGTACTTGTCAATTCCGCATCGATTCGGATATTTTCACCCAAAGGAAGAGCAAAATTTTCCTCGGTAAAGGGAGAAAATCCTACAAAAGTAATTTCAACTTTATATGGCCCTCCCGGGATCATATTTACGATATTATAAAGGCCATTTCCCCTGGTTTGGGTGGAATAAGTAGTGCCGGTAGGTATGTGTACTGCCTTAACTGTAGCGCCGACCAGAGCATCCCCACCGGCTTTTTTTACATTTCCGGAAATACTACTGGTTGTTACCTGTGCCAGTGTAAAAGTTGCGGCTATAATGAGCATATAGCCATGAGTAAAATTCTCTTAAGCATATTGTTTAGTTTTCGTGATTGTTTTGCAAAGAAAAGGAATAATCCAATTTGGTAGTAGGCAAAGTATTAACAAATTACTATTCCCTATGTCTCTAAAAGACAATAAATGGAGTCTTATTGCTGCCTTATGCCTCTTTTTCAGCGCTTTAATTTGTTCTTACCTTTACCTTAAAAATAGACAAATATGTTTGATTCGATTGAGGAAGCGATTAAAGATATCAGGGATGGAAAAATGGTCATAGTGGTTGATGACGAAGATCGTGAAAACGAGGGAGATTTTATAGCTGCCGCAGCTTCAATAACTCCTGAGATCGTCAATTTTATGACCAAACATGGCCGTGGTCTAATTTGTGTGCCACTGCCTGAAGAACATTGTGATGAACTGGGACTTGAATTAATGGTCAGTAATAATACCGCTCTTCATGAAACAGCTTTTACTGTTTCTGTTGATCTGCTGGGACATGGATGTACAACAGGCATTTCGGCACATGACAGGGCCAAGACCATCCAGGCCCTGATTGATCCATTTACCAATCCCAACAACCTGGGCCGCCCCGGACATATATTTCCACTAAGGGCAAAGAGGGGAGGTGTTTTGAGAAGGGCGGGTCATACGGAAGCGGCAGTTGACCTGGCAAGGCTGGCGGGTTTTCCTCCACCCTATGGAGGCGTATTGGTAGAGATCATGAATGATGATGGCACTATGGCCCGCTTGCCGGAACTAATTGAAGTGGCAAACAAGTTTGATTTCAAGATTATTTCAATAAAAGACCTGATTGAATACCGTATCAAAAGAGATTCACTGATTGAAGAGATCGTGAGGGTTGATATGCCTACGCAGTATGGGCATTTCAAATTGGTTGCCTTCCAGGAAAAAAACTCAACCAATGAGCACCTTGCCCTTATTAAAGGCGAGTGGGAAAAAGATGAAGCCGTTTTGGTAAGAGTACATTCATCTTGTTTTACCGGTGATATACTGGGTTCACTTCGCTGCGATTGCGGAGAGCAGTTGCATAAGGCCATGCAAATGGTAGAAAGTGAAGGCAAGGGTGTTATATTATATATGAACCAGGAAGGGCGGGGAATCGGTTTGCTAAATAAACTGAAAGCGTATCGACTACAGGAGGGAGGAATGGACACCGTGGAAGCCAATCTTCACCTGGGTTTTCAAATGGATCAGCGGGACTATGGAGTAGGTGCTCAAATATTACGCTACTTAGGAATAAGTAAACTTCGGTTGATGAGTAACAATCCCAAAAAGAGGGTGGGACTTATTGGTTATGGATTAGAGATCGTCGAAAATATTCCTATCATAGCATTATCAAATCCACACAACGAAAAATATCTTCAAACAAAAAGAGATAAGCTGGGTCATGAATTTCATGGAGAAGAATAAGCAGGGTCCCAGTTTAAAATTCCCGAAATATTCTTTTATTTACCATGGCTCAAAACACGCCAGGACTTGAATTACTTCATCACGCAAACATTATCCGGTTTTTCAAATCTGATCATGCAATAATTGATATGATTAATGTTTTCTTTTCTCCTGTTTACCGCTTTAATGCCTTTTCCTGCTTCCTAATGATTCTTCATCCATTTAAAGCAAAAAAAACGGATTACTAAATACCAGCATCATGCAAGATCATTTGGGAAAAATTATCCTGTTATTTAAGGCTGATTTATCCTGTTGTATTAATAATTTAAATATTGCGAAAAGGATATAAGAAGAGATAACTTTTTTATCTCATCAATCTTGTATTATTTTTTGCTTTATCTTTTCCTTTATTTACATTTTACAACAGGCTATATGAATCATCTCAACTTTCCGGATTATGTCGTCTTCTTTATTTATTTTATTGTAGTGGTAGGTTATGGTTATTGGATTTACCATAAAAAAAAATCAAAGGAAATGGATTCCAAAGATTTTTTTCTTGCAGAAGGTTCCCTGACCTGGTGGGCGATAGGTGCATCACTGATTGCTTCAAATATTTCAGCAGAACATTTTATTGGTATGTCCGGATCTGGCTTTGCTTTAGGGCTTGCTATTTCCAGTTATGAATGGATGGCCGCCGCTACTCTTATTATTGTAGCCATCTTTTTTATTCCTATATACCTGAAGAATAAGATTTTTACCATGCCACAATTCCTGGCGCAGCGATATAATGATACTGTAGCTACGGTGATGGCTGTTTTTTGGTTACTGGTTTATGTATTGGTTAATCTAACTTCCATTATTTATCTCGGCGCCCTGGCTATTAATTCTATTTCAGGTATCAGCTTTGAATGGTGCATGGCAGGCCTGGGAATTTTTGCAATTGTAGTTACGTTGGGTGGTATGAAGGTGATCGGATATACCGATGTGATCCAGGTCTTAGTATTGATCCTGGGAGGCCTGGTCACCTGCTACCTGGCTCTTTCGCTTGTTGCTGAAAAATTTGGATATGGTAATGATATTTTAAAAGGTCTTGCGGTGATCACTGAAAAAGCTCCATCTCATTTTCATATGATCTTTGATAAAACAAATCCTTATTATACCGATCTCCCGGGGTTATCTGTTTTAGTAGGAGGTATGTGGATCAACAATCTGAATTACTGGGGCTGCAATCAATACATCACACAACGTGCACTGGGTGCCAGTCTTCCTACTGCACGTAAAGGAATTCTCTTTGCGGCATTTTTAAAATTACTTATACCGCTTATTGTTGTCATTCCGGGAATTACAATGTACGTCATGTATCAGCAAGGTATGTTTCAGCAGGAAATGACGGATATAAATGGCATTGTTAAACCAGATCATTCATACCCTACCCTAATGAATTTGCTGCCCAATGGTTTGAAGGGACTTGCGTTTGCCGCACTAACTGCTGCTATTGTGGCTTCGCTTGCGGGAAAAGCCAATAGTATTTCGACTATTTTCTCCCTGGATATTTATAAAAAGTTTTTTAATAAAAATGCTTCTGAAAAAAAATTGGTCATTACGGGACGTATTACCGTCATTATTTCCATTTTACTCGCTTGCCTTGATAGCTCCTGCTTTAAGAAACCTTGACCAGGCATACCAGTTCGTACAGGAATATGTTGGATTTATTTCACCGGGAGTCTTGTCTATTTTTCTATTGGGATTTTTCTGGAAACGAACCACAGCAGGTGCGGCTTTGGTTTCTGCCATATTAACAATACCTCTATCCACAGTCCTGAAGTTTATTCCAGGCTGGACAAACGGATTTATTCCGGATATTCCTTTTATGGACAGGATGACCCTTGTTTTTATTATTCTAATGTTATTGATGATCGTCATCAGTCTTGCCGATCCCAATAGTAAGAACAATCCCAAAGCCCTGGAAATTGATACTAAGATGTTTCGTTGCTCACCAGGTTTTATAGTAGCATCCATTATTATAGTCGGCATATTGGTTGCATTATATACTGTATTTTATTAGAGATAATTAGAGTTATATGGCTATTAAATAAAATTCTAAATGATGACCTTCGTTCAATACCTGCAAACCGGCAGCATATATAAAACCTTAATTTTAGGCGCTGCATTAATGTTCACCTTTATAACTAATGGGCAGGTAATAACAGACTCTCTTTTGATTGCAAACCATTACAGAACTTTTCATTTTACTCAACCTGGTAGCCCTTTAAATAAAGGAAGTTTAATGTTTATCATGCATGGTTCAGGTGGTAATGGTTTGGGAATAAAAAAAACAGCAGGTAAGTTAGAAGCGATAGCACAAAAGGAAAACTTGTTGATCGTATATCCTGATGGGTACAAAAATTATTGGAATGAATGCAGAAAATATTCAACCGCACTCGCTAATACAGAAGATATAGATGAAAACGCATTCTTCCGGGAAATGATAAATTATTTCAAAAACCGTTATCACATCGATGATAAAAAAGTTTTTGCGGCGGGTGTTTCAGGCGGAGGGCATATGGCTTATAAGCTGGGAATAACTATGCCGGATAAAATAATGGCCATTGCTGCTATAATTGCCAACCTGCCTGATAGTTCCTCTTCTGATTGCACGGAAGCAAATAGGTCATTACCCGTACTGATTATAAACGGTACACTTGATCCGGTGAATCCTTATGAAGGCGGTGAAATGTTTGTGAATAATAATAACTTCGGCGTGGTTCGCAGTACGGATAATACATTTAATTATTGGGCTCAACTGGCGGGATATAGCGGCGAACCGGAAAAAGAATATTTACCTGATTTTGATACTTCTGATAACAAAACAATCGAATCCTACTCATTCAAAAAAGAAAATAAGCCTGAAATAAAATTATTAAAAGTAATTGGAGGAAAACATGATTATCCAAACGATATTGATGTTTTCTTATACGCCTGGAATTTTTTTAAATTCCAAGTAAAAGATTTAAGTATCAGCACACCCGACCCCTCAAAGAAAATACATATTGTTGAGGCAGCCTGCGGTCAATGCCGGTTGGGACTGGCCGGTAAGAGTTGTGACCTGGCAGTTCGTTTTAATGATAAATCTTATTTTGTAGATGGTACTGGTATTGACGACCATGGTGATGCCCATGCGGGTAACGGATTTTGCGAAGCAATAAGAAAAGCAGAAGTTCAGGGTGAAATTGCAGGACAGCGTTTTGTTGTCACTTATTTTAAACTGCTTGAAAATGAAAGTAAGTAAGGCAGATATTAACAGCTTTTATTACCGTGTATGGCAATGTTAAATGTAACAGGTATCAGCAAAAAAGAAAATGGAATATTTACGGTAGATGATATAACCTTCTCTCAAAAACCCTTTCAAAAAATAGCCATTGCAGGCGAAACCGGATCAGGCAAGTCCACCCTGCTGAAAATGATTGCCGGTTTGGTGCAACCAGATTCGGGTGAAATCAAATTTGAAAATGAACGGGTAGCTGGTCCTTTTGAAAAATTGTTGCCGGGTCATGCCCGGATTGCCTACCTGAGTCAGCATTTTGAATTGCGCAACAATTATCGGGTGGAGGAAGAGTTGGAATCTGCTAACAAATTAACGGTTGATGAAGCCAGCCGGATTTTTAGTGTGTGCCGGGTTGACCATTTGCTAAAAAGAAAAACAAACCAACTTTCGGGAGGAGAGAGACAGCGCATCGTACTGGCCCGGACATTAATTTCAAAGCCCAATTTATTATTGCTTGATGAACCTTTTTCTAATCTTGACCTGGTGCACAAGAAAACAATGATGGCTGTAATCAGGGAGCTTGGCAATAATTTAAGAATATCCTGTATTATGGTTTTGCATGGTGCTGCAGATACTCTTTCCTGGGCTGATGAAATACTGGTAATGAAGGATGGAGTTATTATTCAACGAGGAACCCCTGAACAAATCTATAATCAGCCGGTAAACGAATATTGCGCGGGTCTTTTCGGCGACTATAATTTAATCAGTTCAAACAACTCTTCCATTTTGTCAGCCATACCAGGAATTGTCATAAACGGAAAACAATTACTTGTCAGGCCGGAACATTTTTACATTGTTGAAGAGGGTAATATTTCCATTAGAGGAACTGTACAAACCAGGTTGTACTTTGGCAGTTATTATGTACATGATGTATTGGTTGCTCAACAGCTGATCAGGATAAAAACAAACAAAAATGAATTTGCAGTTGGGGATCCGATAGTCTTATCATTATCACCGAAGGATATTTGGTTAATATAGTTATTGCTTTACTCCTGAATCACCAGAATAACCAATTATCCCGGAATCATCAAGTAGGAGAGGGCTTGATGCCATTAAACCATTTGGAAGCGGGAACTTCCAGACTTCATCGCCTGTAGCAGCATCAAGTGCGTAATAATATCGTGTGCCACCACCGCCAATATATACTATCCCATTCGCTTCAACAGGACTTGAACTGTTGGGCAATATTTTCTTTTGCCAAAGCAATGAACCATTTGATATGTTCAGTGCATTAATGTACCCATCATCACAACCTATGAATAATCTGCCGTTTCTAATAAACGGGCTTGATGAAAAAGCTTTGTTGGCTAATCCTTCCCATAACAGAATGCCGGTACCCGCGTTAATAGCGTAAACACTTCCTTTGGAGGTAAACGTAGCAATATCATACCATCCCCCGATATAAACAATTCCATCCGCCACGGTTGGGCTCGATTGTTCCAGTGAAATACCATTGGTTGAATATTTCCATTTTTGAATCCCCGTTATCGCATCAACAGCATGTAAATATGCATCCCTGCTTCCAACATAAATAATACCATTCACCAGGCAGGGACCGGATTGGTTGATCATGGCACCTGTTCGATACTGCCAGATCAAACTGCCGGTAGTAGCATTTAATGCATATAATTTATTGTCGGAGCTGCCAAAATATACAACACCATTCCATAATAAAGGGCTTGCGCTTACATTGGCACCTGTTGTAAATTTCCATCTCAATGTTCCATCTGCGGCGTTGATTGCATACAGGTTATCATCATTACTGCCTACATATACCGTGCTGTCAACTATTACTGCATCGGATTCAATTCCTGTGTCGCCTGCCTTATAGCGCCATATAATAGTTCCGTTGGTAGCATTGAAGGCATAAACATAGCTATCAATACCTCCAACATAAACGATCCCTTCTTTATATGTTGCACTGGAGTACGCAAAACTATGGGTGCCGGAAAATTTCCATTTTAAAAAGCCCGTTTTTATATCCAGGGCATAAAAATTATTATCACTGCTCCCAAAAAATATACTTCCTGACAGTTGGCCAAAAGTAACGATCACAACATATTCTTTTGTACTCCCATCCTGGCCAACGACAGTATAGCGTACCGGCAATTCAAAATTCTGAGCCACTCCGCTTGCTGGTTGAATACTTTGTCCTTTAATAACGATCTCAGGAATCAGATTAGTGATAGTTGTACCTGCCGGCAGTAGGATCATTATGGTATCCGGTTTGAAGGTTACTTTCACGTCGGAAGTATCAAAAGCTATCCCATTGTTCCGTTTAAGTGAAAAGCTGACAATTTCTTTAATCCTGTCTGCTTCTGAATCTGACATATCCTTGTTGCAGGATATGATAAATAAAAATAAAATACAAAACGATTTTTGATAAATAATGGCAATTAACCAAGATTTTTTTGATTTCATAATAATACTGAGATGGAATTGATCAATGCACAATACAACTACATAAGTAATCAATAATACTGATAATTCAAATTCATGTATAAGCTTCATTCTTTTGCAGATTTACAACAACAAAACCGATAATTATTGAATAGCAATACGGCCAACTTTATTCGTCATTTTACCCGGCCCCGATACCGTGAGTAAGTATTCGGCCTCCGTTATTACGGCAAGTACATAATATTCCTACTGTATCATGATTATTCTCTCCCGAACTATGAACGAAAATGAGCCAGCTTCTAAGTTTCGTTTATAATTACAACTAACTTTAAATTTATTTATCCGGGGAAATTGTTTTCCGTGTGAAACTTATATTACCTATTGATCTTTGTAACAATGATTATGAAAAATATATTCTTTACTATTCTGTTTATTAGCCAATATTCGTTTGGCCAAATTGCAAAATTGAAACCAGGTAATTTAAAACCCGGCTTTATTTCACTCACCCGATATGATAGCTCAAGACCGGCTGTGCAGGAACAGCCCCTTACCGATAAAGCGAGAATAATACAGGTAAATATCTGGTATCCATCCTTTGGTGATACAAGGAAAATGGTTTTTGCTGATTATATAAAATTGGTGAGCAAAGAATTAGATACCACCTTGGCCAATAAACATTCAGAACAGAAAGGGATAGATAAATATTTTGAATGGCCTGCTTCCCTTGGCGCTGACAAGAAAAAATTCATTGCTTTTCTTGATAACAAAATTCCTACACAGGCATACCAACATGCAAAATGGCTTAGACAAAAATACCCGCTTGTAATGATAGTCCATGGTTTTGCTGCCGATCATGCTTACCTGGCTGAATATCTTGCAGGAAATGGTTACATAGTTATGCAGGTACCCGTAAAAGGAACAACAACTTATGAATTGGATTATGAAGGAAAAGGATTGGAATCACAGGTAAGGGATTATGAGTTTGCAGTAAAGGTTGTGCAAAAAGAGTTTCCGTTTTTGACCGGAGCAGCAGCTGTAATCGGTTTTAGTTTCGGCGGGCAATCGGCAGCAGCATTAGCGCAGAGAAATAAAAATATTAAAGCAATCATAAGCTTTGATGGAGGTATTGGTTCTGCATTTGGGGCACAACTATTAAGTAAGCAGCCGTGGTATGATTCTCAACTAATCACTGCCCCTGTGCTTCACCTTTACAATCATACCGATAGCTATACTGATCTTAATTGGTTTGACAGCATAAAGAATTCAAACCGCTATTTATGTGCGATGAAAAATATGGAGCACGGACATTTTACTTCATTTGGTTTACTTAATAAGGTTGTTCCTGGTATTATGGGCAAAACAAAGGCAGATCCCGGCAATGGATATGAAACTATAATGCTTTTAACAATGGAGTTTCTTAATGCTTCCCTTAAAAATAAAAATGCAGATACGGGTGATTTTTTTGAAACTCAAAAAATTGTTCATTCCTGGATTAAGGAATGTATCGTAAAAACCGTAACAAAAGCCCTGGGAAGCTGATCTCAGGGGAAGGTTAAATTACACTCAAACAAACCAAGGTTTAAGTGGCTGCTTGAATTATTTGTTTAGCCACTGATAAATCTGTTTGCTTCACTTGTTGAAGCCTCTTTACAATCTGGGTCATAATAAATGATATATGTATAATCATTTTATCTTTATTAATTCACAGCTTCTAAGTGTACAAATTATTTTATTAACTTTCTGCAACATTTCATTGTATATTTTTAAACGGAAGCTGCAAAGGGGTAAACCTTTTTTGCCGAAACGATATCATGGACAACTTGCAAGACCTGGTAATACAAATAGAACTTCATTCGCCAGAAGGTATAAGAAAATGTTTAGGTCAGGGCATTGACCCTAATGATCATTTCAAAGGACAACCCCTGATATATGAGTTGACCAGTGAGTATACAAGGAGTCCCCGCTTTAAGGAGTGTGTAAAAACTTTTATTGATTACGGTTTGGAGTTTGCCGATAAAATATTGCTGGCTGTTTTATCCGATGATGCAGAATGGCTGGATCAGCAATTGAATGATAAACCCATAGCATTCTTAAAAAAGTATTCACTTCGCTGTGCCTATACCCCCTTGCTGGAAGCTACTCTTTTACATATCTGTGCTGAATTTAATCATGTATCCTGCGCTGAAACACTGGTGAAGCATGGGGCTGATGTGAATGCTATTGCCGGTATTGATGAAAATGGTTTTGGCGGACAAACTCCTATCTTCCATACGGTCAATCAGAATTCCAATAATTCTGCGGCCATGCTTGATTTTTTACTTACTCATGAAGCGAACCTTGAATTAACCGTTCCCGGCCTACTATGGGGTAAGGGATATGAATGGGAAACCTTGATACCTTCTGTTAACCCCATTAGTTATGCTATGATGGGACTTCTTCCGCAGATGCACAGAGATGAGAAAACGATTTCGAAACTAATAACCACCCTTCTGCAACACCGGTACAGTATCGGCTATGTTCCCCAAAATGTACCCTGTGCTTATTTAAAAAAGTAATGGCTGAGAAAATAAGTTATTGGTCAGATGGAAATTTATTAAGAGCCAGGTGTCATTGGTGAATTGTAGAACTCAATAAAAGATAAATTACCTGGGTTAAGAGTAATAGAGACCTTTGAAACGGATTATGGTATGACAAAGTTCTTATCAAAAGAACTCAAACCAATACGTACCTCTTCAATGCCCGGGAAATAAAAAATTAATTTCCTTTTGATACTTTGATAAAAAAACGGGACAAGTGCTACTTTCCAACATTGATTTTTATAGCAATAGATGAAGCATGACTGCTCCTGCTATCACCATCATAATTGCAACCATTACCGCTTTTATAAATTTCTGTCCGATGAGATAAAGAGACTTCATCAGTACCAGTAAATCCTGCGGCAGGAATATATTTATAAATGAGTGCTCCATTTTTTTCGTCAATACCGGTTTCACTTACCAGGAAATGAGCGGCCTGTTTACTGATGGTTGCTTCGCCAGAGGTGGATATGGTTAGAATATAGGATTGCCCCTGGGTTATACTGGCATTTATTATTCTATCAGGAACGGCTGATTCAGAGCGTGAAAAACTATCTTTTGCGCTTTTTGAACAGGAGAGAAGGAGTATAAAAACGCCGAAAAAAACCGTGGACAGGGTAAAAGTCTTTTTCATAATAATTAGTTTATTGTGAATTTAATCTTTTTGGGAAGGGAATTCAAAAAAAGCTTTGCACATAAGCAAGCAAATCAGAATAGATAAATCTCAAAAAAGTGAAAACATTATTCCCGGTTATTTAAAAAGTAAAACAGCACCGACAAATTATTATCTTGCCCGTATTAAATATTTATAAAACAGGATCTCATAAATTTTAAATTCAATGAACATAAAAACAAAAAATTGGAGCAGGAATCTTGGAACTGCACTATTTGCCATCATTCTTTTTTCTTGTGCCGGTTCAGATAGCGGCAATATTGGTTCGGTTAATAAAATTCAAGGTACCTGGAAGTTAATTTCAGGAACCACAATCGAAAAAGGCGATACGGCTTTAACGGATTATACTAAGGATCAGGAAATGATTAAAATCATAAATAATTCTCATTTTGCTTTTTTGAGGCATGATTTGAATAAGGGCAAAGATTCTTCAAAAGCGATATATAGTTCCGGTGGTGGACGATATTCAATTAAAGGTGATCAATACACTGAACAACTTGATTATTGCGATGCCAGGGAATGGGAAGGACATACTTTTCAATTTGAAGTTTCTTTCAACCAGGACACCCTAATTCAGCGGGGTGTTGAAAAAAATGAAAGCCTGGGTATTGACAGGTTGATCATTGAAAAGTATGTCCGTTAAAAAATAGTAAACAGGACTAAAATCTTTTAATAATTTTCATCCGGTGTATCCGACTGCGATAAATACTTTAACTGGCAGGGTTATACCTTTGAGATGTTGCTCACCCAATTCTGAAAATTGAAAATTTCTGCCCATACACAATCCTTTTACTACTTCGGAAATAAGGATCTGGTCCGGGTCTGCCAAATCACATAGCCGCTTACTTAGTTGCACAGCCACTCCAAAAAAATCACCGCCTTCCGTTACAGGTTCACCAGCATTGATGCCGATTTTAACATGCAAGGAAACATCGGGATTTTTGTACCGGTAAGCAGACAATTCTTTTTGAATCTCCAATGCACTTCGAACGGCTTTGGATGTTGACATGAAGGTGGCCATAATGCCGTCACCGGTATGTTTTATTTCCGTTCCATTATTGATCTGCAAATTTTGTCCTACGATCTCATTATGTTTTCTGAGAATAGTCATCGTCATAATATCGCCATACTTTTCAGTCAGGCTGGTAGAGCCAACTATATCAGTAAAAAGAAAAGTGCGTACAGCGGAATCAGTCTTTCCATCAGGGTGTACTGCGAAACCAGTTAGTGTTTTATGATCAGCACCCATATATAATGAAAAATCAGAGGGATGAACTTCAATGATTTCACAAGCCATCTCTCCATGAGCTTCCTGGTGACAGGCAGCGCAGGCTTCCTTATTGGGACCTTCAATCAGGCAAAATATGGTACCTGCTTCTTCATTTACATAAAATTTATGGTATTTAACGCCATACTTATCCTGAACTGCCAGGTCCAGGAGATGTGATTGCTCGACTTCTCCCTTGGTAAGGCCAAATACTCCTTTGTGAAGATCCATGTATAAAGGCATAGTGTCAATTATTTTGATTTAGAAATCAACTAATCCTGCTAAACTTTAGATGGGTTGTCTATAGTTTAATGTTTTATCGTGAAAAATCAATTTTCCGGGGTTTACACTTTACAAAGGTGATAAATAGACTCCACTTCTTATTTTACCGGTCTGATGTTTTGATTAACCCTGAATAAATTCTGCGGATCATATTTTGTTTTTACCTCTGCCAGTTTTTTGTAATTATCTCCATAAGTTGCCTTAATCCTTTCATCGCCTTCCTCCATCATAAAATTGACATAAGCACCACCGGAAGAGTATGGGTGCAGGGAAGCCCAATAATCCTTAGCCCAACCGATAGTTTTATCATTATTAGCAGGATCGGGGTCAATACCTACAATCACAACGGCATAGTTGGCATCGCGGAAATTCCAGGCCGTATCATTTTTATGTACACGGGCTGCAGCACCATTTACAGGATACATGTGCATACTTGAAAGAGGTGTAGGCATATTACTGCCATACATCGCATGTAAATCTATCGCTTCCTTATTCAGATCTTTTGCAAAATCAGCTTTCCAGTACCATTGTAATCCCGGGGGATACAAGCCATCAAACATAGTTTGCAATGCAGGAAATGGTATTGGCCCAACAAAATCAAGAGCTGGTGTTTTAAAAGTACGAATGGGTTTAAATACTTCTTCAGCCTTCTCCATGTCGCCGTTATAACACCATACTATACCACACATTTTTTTCATGTGCAGTTCTTCAGGGAACGGTGCCACGGGAGGCACGGTAAGGAATGCAAAAAAGCCATTTATAGTTTCCGGCGCATTAGTTAAAAAATTGTGATACCACTGCATCATTTCTACAGAATCATCAATATTCCAGAGCATGGGGCCTCCATATATAGTATGAGCTGGATTTAATTTAAACAGGAATGAAACTACTACGCCAAAATTCCCTCCACCACCCCGTAATGCCCAGAACAGATCAGGATTTTCTGTAGCGGAGGCTTTTACTAAACTTCCATTTGCCAGTACCACTTCCGCTTCTAAAAGATTATCAATAGAAAGGCCATATTGCCTTGTTAAATGCCCTAGGCCTCCACCTAGTGTGAGTCCTGCAACACCGGTAGTTCCAAAAATTCCTGCAGGTACCGCCATTCCAACTTCATGCGTTGCAGCGTCTAATTCTTTTAGCAGGCAGCCAGCCTGCACTGAAACTTTTTTGTTCGCAGCATCAATTTTAATTTCTTTCATCAACGAAAAGTCAATAACTAAACCATCATCACAAATACCAAGTCCACCGGCATTGTGTCCACCGCCCCTGATGGCCAGGAGAATATTATTATTCCTGGCAAAGTTTACACAGCTAACTACATCGGCGGTATTAAGACATTGTACTATTATTGCGGGTCGCTTATCTATCATCCCGTTATATACCTTGCGAATTTCATCATAATTGCTATCGCCTTTCATAATCACTTTTCCGTGGATGATGCTTTTGAAATTTTGTATTGCCAGTTCATTAATTTGGTATGTCCCCGGGAGTTTTTCCAAAGTTGAAGTGTCCATAAAATTTAGTTTTTGGTTATTAAAAATTAAATAGTTCTGAGAATTATCAGAGAGACGGATCAACTGTTAAAAAGAAAATTATTGCACTGCCTGCCTGAGAGTCTAATGCCTGTTGTGATAAAAGTTCAGCAATATGGAGCTTGTAAATAAGGAAATATTCCGAATTGTATTTTGATAATTAATGCATCGGCTAAAACCCGGCTTTAATAAATGGCTATATTTTTCATCATTGATCAATAAAGGCAGGAAAGCATATATGCCCGGGGATAAAATTTGAAATGCAATTAATGCAGGGCCAACTTTTCGGGTCCTTTCACTTTTAATGCTGTCCATCCCAAAATATTTGAACAGTGACATCTGTTGTGGATTAAGCCGGCTTAAAGGTAATAATTTAGGGCAAGGGCCAATTTTTTTTATAAAATATTATCCTATTTTTTTGACTTTCCTTGTACTAAAGAAATGATCTGTTGGGAATAATTATCGGATTTCGGTAATTCTTCACGTTACTGCCCTTATGCTAATTAACAAGAAATCAATCCCTGGAATCCTTTGGAAGCAGATGGGAACATGGAGAAATGAATAAAAAAGCCCGGCATTTCAAATACTCACCTGAGATTTATATTGGCCGGGCTGAAAAATTATTGAGTGATTAAAACCTCAGCTTACTTTCTAACAATTTGCGCAGTCATTTTACCATTGGAGATACTTACCAAATGCCCGTTTACATCAAAGGCTTCACCACTGAATGTGATTGTTACCGTATTCTCACTGGCATTGTAATTTTCAATGGTAAAATTCATGATAGCACCGGGATCATTGTTTGATGAAAAAAAGATAGGATCCCTGCTGCCGGCTGTACCTGAAAAATGAAAGGAGGTAAAATGATCGGATCCCGGGATTCCCGATTGATAGGATTTTACTGCAAAATCAAGGTCGGACAGTGAAATAACCGTATTAAATGTTAAACCCGTGCCGCTTTGCATGCCATTCAGTTCAAGTGTATACGTGTTGTTATTTTGTATTGTTGTATGCAAAATGGGGTCCTCGAGGAAATGCCCGTTTTGAATTTTGACGCCGTCGTTAAATGTCCAGGTATTTAATTTGGTTCCAAAGGCTGGTTCATAGTCAAAAGCTTCTTTCATGCAGGAGGTGAATGCAACATGATAGGGCGACTAAAGAAACAAGGAGGAAGGTTTTCATTGGTGTTGATTTTTGTAATAGGTGTTAATTAAAATATTGGATTGTTCAATTCTTTAAAATTGTAAATTCTACGCGGCGGTTTAATTGCCTGTTTTCCGGAGTATCATTCAGCACTACCGGTTTTGTTTCGCCATAACCTTTTGAAATGATCCTGTCGGGTGCTATCCCTTTTGCCAGGATATATTCCATCACGGACCGCGCCCTGTTATCGCTTAGTTTAAAATTATACTCGTCTGTGCCGTAACTATCGGTGTGTGCACTCATTTCAATTTCTATGGCCGGGTTTTCATTTAATAATTTTACTACCCTGTTTAATTCCAGGTGAGACTCTGCCCGCAGATCCCATTTGTCAAAATCAAAGAACACATTGTTTAATCGTACCACCTGCCCAATTTCGATAGGTACCAGGTACAGGTCTTTGTGTATTTCTTTATATCCGGCTTTTACCAATGAATCCAGGTTCAGATTTTCTGACTGGGCGAAAAATTTATCAGCTGTAGCTTTTATGGAGTAGTTTTTATCGTACGGCAACACAATTTTAAACGCACCGTCATCAGGATTGGAAATTCCATTTCCTGCCTCTATTCCATCAGGCAGTGTTTCATAAACCAGCGAAGCACTAAGTGGTTCATTTGTTTTTTTGTTATAGACATTGCCTTTAACCAGTACCACAGGATCAGGCCTTTCCCTTTCCAATAATTTTACCCTTACAATATCACTTTCGCCATAAGTATCAGTACTGTTAGTGAGATAAGCATATTCGCCTCCGGCATCCAGTGTAAAAAAAGCATCCCATTCAGGCGTGTTGATTGGGGCGCCCAGGTTTACCGGGTTGCTCCATTTTTGCCAGGTACTGTCCAGTCGTTTGGTCATCCAGATATCATTGTCCCCCAAACCACCCGGCCGGTTGCTGCTGAAATATAAGGTAACACCATCGGGAGCCAGGTAAGGCGTCATTTCATCATAGTTCGGCAGGTTAATAGTCTTGCCCAGGGTTCTTGGCTCAGACCATGTGTTGTCCTTTTGTAAAAAACAAGCATAGATATCATTATTGTAACTGCCTTTAACCGGGGCCATGTAAAGCAAAAGAGTATTTCCATCATGACTCATGGTGGCTCCATTCTGCCTTCCATTATCATACTTCTGGAAATTTTTTATTTTCAGAGCATTGGGTTTGCTCCAACCTCCATTGATGGTCCTGTAACTCATGCTGACGCCATTACCCACATAATCGCCATCAATAAAAGCATTCCGTATTAATATTCTATTATTATCCGGGGATATCCAAAAGACTGCATTATAATGGTACGTATTCAGGGGATAACCCAGGTGAATAGCTCCTCCCCATTTGCCCGAACTATCTCTTTCAGCATACCAGATATCCTGCGAGTTACTGACGGATCTGTATTTTGTATTGTGGGGATCATTTTCACAGATAAAGAATAATAAATTTCCGTCAGCAGAAACCGTAGGCCTTAGTTCCGGTAATTCAGTATTTATGTTGGGACCTAAATTTTCAACCTTGATAACAGTTGAAGTTTTAATGATATTTTCTTTTTGTGCTATCAATGTACCCGAAGTATCAGGGGAGGGCTGGCCTGTTGCAATGAAGATGCTTATACAAAGTATAAACAGGGTGGCGGCTTTTTTCACGATAGTGGATTTTAACTCTTACTGGTGTAAAGTAATAGAAAATAATACAGCTTTGAAAACGGAAAACTACTTGTGATTTTACGAAGGGCGAAATTTGGTTATTTTACCGATCAGGTTAATGATGACAAGGAATTTCACTATTTTTATTTTGACTATAAGATTTCGTCTACTCAACCTTTAATTTAATTATATGCCAAAGTTTATCCTGGCAATTCTTTTTCCTTTTTGTGTATTGTTATCCTTTGGACAGACAAAGCCTGATAAGGAAAAGGAAAAAATTAATTCAGAATGCGACAAATTCATGCATCTTTTTCAGATAAGCCATTTTACTGAGGCCTTTGATTTATTAAAACATATTTCTGCAATTGGGGATTCAACGCTTGACGGCTTATTGGAAACGGTGACAGATCAAATGAACAATGTATTTCCTTCTTATGGAAAAATTATGAACTATGAATTTATAGGCGAGAGAAATATAAAAAACATTATAACCAAACGATTTTATCTTTTAAAGTTTCAAAAATACTTTTTGAAATTTGATTTTACAATTTATAACAGTGAGTCAGGATGGACTGTTACAAATTTCACCTATGATGATAACCTGATTGAGGTTTTGTATTGAATTGGTAAGTTTTCTATAATTGAGTAAATGAAAATTCCTAAAACTTCACAAACGAATAGTGTGACTTACGTTCCCCATCCCAAATAATCAACGAATAATTTCCCTTGCTTAATTTTTGTATGTTCATCACTAAATTATTTATTCCCTTTATTACTTTTCTTTTTTCTTTTTGCATGCTGCGTCCTGATTGGTCAACTATGGAAATATAGATTTTGGATTCATTGCCGGAAGTATATTTAATGTTGACATAGTTTGTAGCCGGTACCGGAAAAATAACCGGCAGGTCTGTATCCTTCCATGTTAAAGATCTTATTTCTGTAAAACGAATGGAGCCATTTTTGTCAGATTGTTTTATCCGGTAAAAAACTTTTCCGGATTGCTGAAAGAAGTCGGTATACCGGAATGACCGGCTTTCACCATCCGTTAATATTTCATTGTTCCGGGAAATTTCTTCAAAATGGATACCGTTCGCTGATCGTTCTACTGCGAAATGAGAATGATTGATGGCCTGGGCTACACTCCAATCTATAATAATTCCGTTGCTTGTTGCTTTTAAGGAGAAATTAGTGAAGGTAACTGGCAAGGTAGCAAGTGGCCCTAAAGCCTCGGTTCGGGCAACCACCATCGTAGTACTGGTATTGAAAACAACGTTATTTCCGGCAGCATCTGTCTGCGCGGCGGTGTTACCCGAATCCGGATGCTGAAAGCTGAAATAAACATAAATTTGTTATCCGGCGTGAAGGTGATGCCGGTGGGTTCACTACCTGCCGGTGTTTTGCCAAACAGTCTGATTTGTGGGAACCGGCAGTATGTGTTGGTGCTACCACCCAAATATGGTTACGACTACCGTCCTGTAAAACCCACAGGTTTCCTTCCATATCAAAGGCAAGATTATCATTACCCGTACCCCAGGGTTCAGTACCTAATGGGCCCGGGCCATCTACATCATAATTAACCGATGCAACAAAAACTTCCAGGTTGCTTACAGTGGTACCATCATCGGAAAGACGGTATACCACTCCAGGACCTTTGGCAGCAAAATATATTTTCCCGTCAGGGCCAAGTTCAGCATCTTCAATTCCATTAAAATTATATGCGCCGGCACTTAACCCTACCGTGTTGTTCCTGTTTGCTATTGTTGATGAGGGATTAAGCACTTCTACCCAGCTACCTGTTCCAAGTGCAGCAGTCGTATGCAATACATATAAAGTTCCGCTGGTATAATTACCAGCGATAGTGGGAACAAACTTGTATAAATAACCGGTTGGATTTGCATCAGCTCCCCAATATAAAACAGACTCATCTTGTTTTATGGCCACGTTTTCATGAGCCTGTCTTCCCAGTGCCCATAATTTATCAGATCGTCCATCTCCATTGTGATCTATGACGGTACGGGTAGCGGGATCGATTTCAATAACCCAACCTATATCCTCGTAACTGTCAACAGAACTATTTATGTTTCCTCCCGATGTTGATTCTTCACAAACCATAATTGTATTACGGGGAGTAACCGTTCCTGAGCAAAAACTACTTACATTTCCCAAATCAGATGTGGCTACTGCCAATAGAAAAGGGCACTTTGCCGCTGGTTCCCGTACTCCATGTATGTGTAGGGTAGTCATAAGAAATATTCAGGATGGCGCATTGTGCCGGAGTGGTTTCGCTGCTGATAGATAAGTAGCCATTTCTGCTGCTTCCGCTAATGGGAACATACCCGGTAAAATCAAGATTACTGCCTAACGTGCCACCAAGTGTAAGAGGGTCACCGGTTTTTATTAATCGTTGAAAGGTATGCGTACTGGGTATAACAAAATTTTCTGTTTGCGGTCCTGGAGAAACTGAAGAAAAAGTTCCAATAGTTTGTGCCGGAATATTGGTTGAAAAAAATAGGCAAAGTAGAATGGAAAAATAACAGGTTCTAAAAATAAAAAGGATAGCCATAGTTAGGGTTGATTTTAAAAGTACAAAAAACCGCCTGATTTTCTAAATAGTACAGCGAAATGTTTTTGAAACAAAAACAATCAGGCCGAAAACAGTAAGATAACAAGATAAGGTACGACCTGTTTAATTTTTCACTATGGCTCCCTGTAAATACTTCCTTACTTCCGGTGCTACTTTCGTTCCTAATAATTCTATAGAATGCATGAGTTTTTTATGAGGCATAGTGCCTACGCTCATTTGAGCCAGGAAACGGGTATGCCCGAATAATTCATGTTCGAATAAAATTTTATCAATGACTTGTTGCGGGCTTCCTACTAATAGAGCTCCCTCATTACTTCTCATCAATTCAAATTGTTGCCGGTCCATTGGCGACCATCCACGTTCTTTACCAAGCCTCGTCATCACATCAGCATAGGGAGGATAAAATTCATCAGCTGCCTGCTGTGAGGTATCAGCAATAAAGGCATGCGAATTGATTCCCAATTGCAGGTGATTAACTGAATGACCAGCCTTCATTGCCGCAGTTTTATATAATTGTGTGAGCGGTGCAAAGTGAGCCGGCATACCACCAATGATAGCAAGCGCCATGGGTAAACCATAAGTTGCTGCACGAACAACAGAATCCGGTGTACCTCCCACAGCTACCCATATAGGCAATTGATCGCGGAACGGCCGTGGATAAATTCCGAGATTTGTAATAGCTGGCCTGTGTTTACCTCTCCAGTTTATTTTTTCATTTTTATTAAGCTGAATAAGGAGATCTAATTTTTCTGCAAATAAATCATCGTAATCTTTCAAATCGTAACCAAACAGGGGAAACGATTCAATAAAAGAACCGCGACCGGCCATGATCTCAGCCCTGCCATCTGACAGGTGATCTACAGTAGCGAAATCCTGGAATACACGTACCGGGTCATCCGAGCTCAAAACGGTAACCGCACTTGACAATTTTATTTTTTTCGTTTTTACGGCGGCGGCTGCTAATATTATAGCGGGAGAAGAGACGGCAAAATCAGGTCGATGATGTTCTCCCACTGCAAAAACATCTAAGCCTAACTGGTCTGCCAGTTCTATTTCCTCCATCAGGTTACTGATGCGCTGATGTGTACTGATGATCTTGCCCGATAAAGGATCGGGTGTCATTTCTGCAAATGTATAAATGCCTATTTCCATATTGGATGGTTGAAATCTAAGCTTGCCTGCATTCGGCAGCAAGTGTTTTTTATAACACCTGAAGCAACATATTGTTTGTATATAAAAAAGACGAAGCTCTTTTTTATTGATTTCCTTACAGTAAAAATTTAATCCTTGTCTTTAATTTCATTTATAGCTTTTAACAATGATTTAGAATCCTTGCTGTCGCCAAGCAATTGCCAGATCATTACTCCGCCGGCTTTATTTTTCTTGGCGAGTAAAACCTTTTGCCTGATGGTTGCTATTCCATTGTAATAAAGGGTGCCTCCGGAATCCAGGTTTATGCTATCTGCATTTTCAGCTCCGGGATAGTTAATGATTATGTTTTTATAACTCATACTTACAGGAGCTCCATTCCCAAACCCATAACCATAAAAGGGAAGACCTATAAATAATTTTTCTGCTGCAATCCCCCTCGTTTTATTAAAATAATTAAAATCATTTTCAGCCATTTGAAATGGAGAATGAGGACCAGGATTGGAACGATTCCAGGGCCCTGTTTTATCGTAGGACATGATGTTGATGAAATCATACATGCTGCATGGTAGAATCATGTATTGTATTTGCATTCCAGCTGGCCAGTGCTGCAGTCATCAATTTTTTTCTTTGTTTAAGTGCAGAAGAAAGTTCACTTACAAATGGCGCATAATTATGGTTGATCAGGGCGTTTTCAAGATCAACATCAACGCCATCAAATTCATAGGTTTCAGCCAAGGACACCAGTTCTTCAATAAGAGCGGTCCTTTTGTTTTTATCCAATAACTTTTCAAGGTAGGCAGGCGGTCCGCCACCACCTATGGAAATGAATACTCTTACGTTGTGGCTATGTGCTTTTTGAACCACCTTTTGATAAGCTTCATTGGAAGGGAAATTTCCTGAAGAATCGGGATTAACAAAAGCAAGATTGAGATCGGTGATCTTATTTAAATCAATGCTGTCTATATTATTTATCCAGTTACCGGCCCCTGGCAGGTAGCCCAAAACGCGGAGCCGGTAATTATCAGGTTCTGTTTTTGAAACTACTGTTTTATTGAAACAGCCGGATAAAAAAACCAGCATCAACATTAACCCCAAATTATTTTTCATTTTATTTTTATTTAGAATTCATAAAAGTTTTTATTCACTTTGACATCTTTCCTGTATGTGATAATACATGGCAGCAAATGTATTGTGTATTACTAACTTTACCGGAACAGCAATTAAACCGAATATGGATGTTTACCGTCAGCAGGCAATTACGGAATTAAAGACATGGCAAAAACAAATGCAACGCCGGCCATCTTTAGTCAATAAGCTTTCCAAAAAGGCACAGGATAAAATCAACTCATGGATACCTGAAAAGGTGCATAAGGCCGTTACGACAGTTATCAAACAAATGATCCGCGGTGTATTATTCGGATCAAAACATACAACAGCAGCTCCCGCTGAAAATTATAGTTTCCATGTCACAGAAATTAAAGTAGAAGAAAAGATAAAGCGTTACAGAACAACGGCCAGCGTAGAGGGAGGAATAACCGGGGCGGGTGGCATTTTATTGGGCTTTGCCGATTTTCCATTATTGATTGCGATAAAAATTAAGCTTTTGTTTGAGATAGCCAGCTTGTATGGATTTGATACCAGGGATTACAAGGAACGTGTTTACCTGTTGCACATTTTTGAACTGGCCTTTTCAAGTCATTCACACCGTAAAATCGATTTATCTGAAAATGGAGAACTGGGAAATGAAATGCAAGGAGCTTCCCCCGGATATAAATCAATTTGACTGGCGCCTGTTTCAGCAGGAGTACAGGGATTATATTGACCTGGCAAAGATGGCGCAACTGATTCCTGTTATTGGAGCACCGGTGGGCGATGCTCGTAAATTTTCGATTGTTAAAAAAGCTGGGTAAAACAGCAATGAACGCCTACCGGATGCGGTTGTTCAATTAAACCATAATTTTTGAAAAGGGTTCTGTTTAAAACAGATCAACTTGAATCCTGGTCGGGAAGTAAAAAACAAGGCAATTTGTATATTTGAAAAACGCCTCTATGCAAAAAACAATTTCATTGCTCTTTCTGATTTTTTCAATTTATTATGTATTAGTCAGCCTGCCAAAACAAAGAGTACAGCCCAAAATTCAGCGCTAAGTTTATTTGATGCCTTCAGCAAGGTAGTACGCTTCAGAAAGGATGGGGGCTTTCCTCATTAGTTACATTTCAAGGAAAGACTATATTATTTGATGCGGGGAGCAATGCAGATATTTTTAAAAATAATGTGAAAAAACTGGGTATTGATTTAAAAAAAATAGATTTCGTTATTATTTCTCATGCTCACCTGGACCATCTGAATGGGATTGATTATCTATTAACTGTAAATCCCAAGGTTAAAATATATTTTCCTTTTGATGTATTCTGGGGAGCCGATCATGTATTTGATGCGGCGGGCCAGGATTCATTAATCAAAGATGAATTGCCGGTTCATATGCGGTATTTTGATGGTAAAGGAAATAAACATAAGGTTCCTCAAGCCGGAGGGCAGATTTTGGAATGCCAATATTGAATTTGTAAAGGATTCAAAAGAAATATTTCCTGGCATTCGATTAGTAGTTACTTCAGCAAATTATATGGGTTATTTTTCAAGATATCCCAATAAAAGTTTTGTAGAAGGTGCATTTAAGAATGATGATAGTTCAGGTGTAAAACTTACCAGCCTAATCGAACTCAATTTGTCACTGGCAACTGAAAACGGCGAAGTTGTTTTTACCGGCTGCTCCCATAGTGGAGTAGAAACAATTGTGGAACAGGTGATGAAGCGAAACAAAAAATGAAATAGCTTTATTATTCGGTGGGTTTCATTTATTACCATTTGATAAAAACAAAACAATCGAGTTTGGTAATTACCTGAAGAATGAGCTGAAGGTGAAAAAAGTGGCGCCTGCACATTGCACCGGTCATGTTGGCTTTAAAGTGTTATCCGATATTTATAAAGAAAACTACATCTACGCTGGCTTGGGGGAGAAGATCGTTTTTTAAGTCCGCTTCAAATAATTCAAAGGATTTATAACTGCTACTGAATTAAATTTCACATTGATGCCTGGTAACACAATTGGTCTTTTGCAAACTTTCAAGAGTTTTTATGCATTAAATCTCATTTACCTCTGCCCTTTCTTCATTGGCATACCTGGTTTTTTGGCCACCACCTTTCTATTTTGAGTCTGGCATGTTTTTTAATCTTTATATCTAAATTATTTGTATGAAAGCAATCTGGACGGGTTCCATCGGCTTTGGGCTGGTGAATATCCCCATTAAAATGTATAGCGCTGTGGAAGAAAGTACCCTTGACCTGGACATGCTTGACAAAAAGGACCATTCCAATATTAAATTTAAACGGGTAAATGAGAACACGGGAAAAGAAGTGGCCTGGGAAAATATAGTAAGGGGATACTTGCTGAATGAAAAATACGTAGTGCTGGATAAGAAAGATTTTGAAAAAGCAAGCCCTGAAAAAACAAAGCATATTGAGATATCCCAATTTGTAGACGAAAAGGAAATTGATAGTACTTATTTTGAAACTCCTTATTTCCTGGAGCCTGACAAAACCGGAACAAGGGCTTATGCATTATTAAGAGACGCTTTGCAAAAAACAGGAAAAGCCGGAGTGGGGATTTTTGTAATGCATAATAGAGAGCATGTTGCTATTATCAAAGCAAAAGAAGATGTGATCATTTTAAACCGCATTCGGTTTTCCCAGGAAATAAGGTCGCCAAAGGAACTCAATCTTCCGGCTTCCAAAAGTAAACCCGCCGAATTAAAAATGGCTGTTGATCTCATTAACCAGTTGAGCAAAAAATTTGATCCCACTAAATATAAAGATGATTATAGCGATAAATTGCTAAAGATCATAAAAGCAAAATCAAAAGGTAAGACGACTCCTTACAAACCCATGAAGGTGGTTCATTCAAAAACCCAGGATCTCATGGACCAGCTGAAAGCCAGTCTTTCTACTGGTAGCAAACGCAAAGCATCATGAGTCTTTCTACCTATAATAAGAAAAGAAACTTTGGTAAAACTTCTGAACCTGCAGGAAAAAAAGATACAGGCAAGCATTTCCGGTTTGTGGTTCAACGCCACCAGGCATCCAGCTGCACTATGATTTCAGGTTGGAACTGGGAGGTGTATTGAAAAGTTGGGCAGTACCTAAAGGTCCTTCTTTAAATCCTTCTCAAAAAAGATTAGCCGTAATGGTGGAAGATCATCCTGTTGATTATATCGACTTTAAAGGGATCATTCCTGAAGGTAATTATGGTGCCGGTAAAGTGGAGATCTGGGACAAGGGACAGTTTGAACCGGTTAACAAAGAGCATAATCCTGTTACTGAAAAACAGGCATTGCTGGGTTTAAGAAAAGGAGAATTGAAATTCAGGTTAAAAGGGAAAAAACTAAAAGGTGAATTTGTACTGGTGAAAATTAAAACAGATGAAAAAAACTGGTTATTGATAAAACATAAGGATGATTATTCCACCAATACGATTTATAATGCGGAAGAACAGGCTGGTAAAACGATTCCACAAAAAACAATTGCATCTATAAAGTATGGGAAAGCAAAGAAATTAAAATCATTTATCAAGCCCATGCTGGCAACGATTGATAAAACACCGTTTGATGATAAAGACTGGCTTTTTGAAATAAAATGGGATGGATACAGGGCCATAGCCGAAATAGGAAAAGAGGAAGTCAGGTTTTATTCCCGCAACGGTATTGATTTCAGTGAACGGTTTCCCGCTATTTTGCAGGCACTAAAAAAACTAAAACATAACGCGATACTGGATGGTGAAATAGTTTTGCTTAATGAGAAAAACCTGCCTGATTTCCAAAAATTACAGCATTATGAAAATCATCTGAATTATCCCCTTATTTATTATGTTTTTGATTTACTGAAAGTGAATGGAAAGAGCTTAGAAAGGCTTCCGCTGGAAGAGCGAAAGAAAAAATTAAAAGCAATATTGAAAAATAATTCCATTATCCGCTATTGCGATCATATAGAAAAGGATGGAATTGCATTTCTTGAAAAAGCAAAAAAACAGGGATTAGAAGGTATTATCGCCAAAAAAAAAGATAGTCAATATACCCGTGGTTACAGGAGTAAAGAATGGCTAAAAATTAAAAATATTCAAAGTACTGAAGTGGTAATAGCTGGCTACACGGAACCGAAAGGTGGCAGGAAACATTTTGGTTCGTTGGTGCTTGCCAATAAAAAAGGGAAATTATGGCAATACCAGGGACATGTGGGCACAGGTTTTTCAACATTGCTGCTGGCTTCATTGAAAAAAGAAATGAAACCTCTGGAAACCAAGTCATCTCCCTTTAAAACTGGTGTTCCTTTAAATGGAAGGGTTACATGGCTCAAGCCAAAACTGGTTGCTGATATTGCTTATACGGAAATTACCCGTGACGGCATATTCCGCCATCCTGTTTTCCTGCGATTGCGGGATGAGAAAGAAGTGAAAGACGTAAATGAAGAAATAGTGGAGGAAATAAAGGAGGTGAAAAGGAATGAAGAAATAAAAGTGGGCCGGTATAAAGTCAATCTTACCAACAGGCATAAGATATTCTGGCCCGATGAAGGATTTACCAAAGGAGATGTGATCGATTATTACGATAAAATATCAAAATATATTTTGCCCCACCTGAAAGGAAGGCCACTGTCGCTGAAGCGAAATCCAAATGGTATTCGTGACGAAGGGTTTTTTCATAAGGATGCGGGAGAAAATGCACCTGCTTTTGTGGATGTATACAAAGTAAAAAGCGGGAGTAATGATAAGATCATCGATTATATCGTATGTAATAATAAAGCCACTTTGTTATACCTGGCCAACCTGGGATGTATTGAAATGAATCCATGGAACAGTACTGCAAAAAAACCCGAACACCCTACCTGGATGGTGATTGATATAGATCCTTCAGATAAAAACACATTTACCGAAGTTGTGGATACGGCTCTGGCAACTAAAATGATATTGGACAAAGCCGGGGTTTCAAGCTATTGCAAAACTTCGGGGTCATCAGGTTTGCATGTTTATATACCCATGAAAAATAAGTATGATTACAAAACGGTTAAAGAATTTGCACATATCATAGCTCAACTTGTACAGGAACAGTTGCCCGAAATAACCAGCCTGGAAAGATCATTAAGTAAACGTGGTCAAAAAATTTATATTGACTATCTCCAAAACAGAAGCGGCCAAACCCTCGCTTCCGTATATAGCTTGCGCCCGGTAAAAGGTGCCAGCGCCTCAACTGCTCTTAATTGGAAAGAAGTTAATCACCGGTTGCATCCTTCACAATTCACTATCGAAAATATGCTACAGAGGATTGAAAAGAACGGAGATCTATTTCACCCGGTACTTACAACCTCTACCAATATAGAAAAAGCGTTGAAGGCATTGCATGTCTGATCGTTTTTTCTTCTTTTTGTTTCAACAGATCATTGCCAAAAAAATTATTGTAATTTCCCATCTGTCATACACTACCACGTAATATTTTAAAAGTAAAAATGAATAAAATTAACTGGGGAATTATTGGTTGCGGCGATGTAACTGAACTCAAAAGCGGACCGGCATTTAATAAAGTAAAAGATTCGCGACTGGTTGCTGTAATGCGGAGGGATGCTGCAAAGGCTGAAGATTATGCAACGCGACACAATGTTCCAAAATGGTATTCTGATGCTTATGCTCTTATCCGGGATAGCGATGTTAATGCCATTTATGTCGCAACACCTCCATCATCCCACGAAGAATACACAGTTGCTGCATTGAAAGCGGGCAAGCCAGTTTATGTTGAAAAACCAATGTCGGTGAATGCGGAATCAGCAACTAATATGATGAAGGCTGTATCAGAAACTAATGGCAAAGTGGTGGTTGCTCATTATCGCCGGGCACAACCCTTGTTTAGAAAAATAAAACAATTAATAAACGATAAGGTGATTGGGGATATCCGGTTTGTAAGACTGAGTATTTGTAAACGTTCCTTGTCAGAAGAAGAACTGAATATTGAGAAAACAGCCTGGCGGGTGGATCCGCTATTGGCGGGTGGTGGTCTGTTCAATGATCTTTCCCCTCATCAACTCGACATGATGTATTATTTTTTTGGCCCGGTAGAAAAAGCCTCGGGGTTTGCCGCCAACCAGGGTGGATTATACAAGGCGGATGATATTGTTTCAGGAAACATCATGTTTAAAAACGGGGTCTTGGTCAGCGGAATATGGTGTTACACTGTTGCTGAAGCAAATGAAGAAGACCTGTGTGAAATATTTGGCAGTAATGGAAAAATCAGTTTCAGGTTCTTTGAGCATCAGCCCATCACTGTAAGTATAGAAGGTAAGGAAGAAAAAATTTCATTTGATGCTTTACAACATGTGCAGCAACCCATGATAGAGCAGGTTGTTAATTATTTTCTCGATAAAAGTCCGAATCCATGCAGTGCTGAAGAAGGAGTAGAAGTGATGAAACTTATTGATCACTTTACGATGAAATAATAACTCCATTACATAAGTTTGATATTTCTTAAAAGATAATCATAGTTATGATTTTCCGGGAAGCTGTTTCCGCAGATATACCTGCTATACAATTTGTCCGAAATTCCGTAAAGGAAAACAGGCTTTCCGATCCCGGATTGGTTCCTGATAGTGATGTAGAGGATTATATAAACCGCCGTGGCAAAGGATGGGTTTGTGAAATAAATGGTCAGGTAATCGGGTTTGCCATTGCAGACTTGCAAAAGGAAAATATCTGGGCTTTATTCATTCTGCCACAATATGAAGGAAAAGGTATCGGTAAAAAGTTGCACGATGACATGATGAACTGGTATTTTGATCAGGGTATAGCTACCGTGTGGTTATCTACGTCGCCCGGTACAAGAGCAGAAACATTTTACAGACAATCAGGATGGAAAGAAGCTGGCTTATACGGCAAAGGTGAAACAAAATTTGAAATGACCGCAGATCAATGGAGTAATCTTTCTTGATAAGACTAGGCTATTTTTTCACGAAATAAAAAGTTTATAAGCAACAAGGCCATGAAGCAACAAATTATACATGTAACACTAATAGTAGAAGATTACGATGAAGCTATTCAATTTTATACACAAAAACTGAATTTCCTGTTGAAGGAGGATATAATACAAAGCCCGACCAAACGCTGGGTTATCGTTGCACCTCCCGGTGCCGAGGGTTGTAATTTGGTACTGGCCAAAGCTGCCGGTGAGGATCAAAAAAGCAGAATAGGAAATCAAACCGGTGGCAGGGTTTTTTTATTTATGCATACGGATGACCTGCTGAGGGATTATAAAAAAATGAAAGAAGCAAGAATAAATTTTGTGAGGGAACCAAAAAAAGAACCGTGGGGGATAGTGGCTGTATTTACTGATCTATATGGAAATCTTTGGGACCTGATAGAACCATCGAAATAAATATGGTGATAATGTTTAAGTCATCGGATTAGATATACAATAACAACATAGTCATTTTATTGATGATTGTATGACCGATGAATATTATCTTTAAACCTTAATTTTTTTGAATAATGCGTTTTATCCTTCTCTCTCTTTTCATATTAATTTTCACCCAAATTATTACTGCTCAAAAAAAACCCCTGGATCATTCAGTTTACGATGCCTGGCAAAATATTGGGGAAAGGTTGATCAGCAATGACGGAAACTGGGTGGTTTATACAATAGAACCCCAGGAAGGAGATCATGAACTGGTGATTCAATCTGTACTGCCAGGTAGCAACTATATAAAAACGGTTGCAAGAGGATATCAAGCCGTCATATCGGAAGATAGCCGCTACCTGATTTTCAAAATAAAACCTCTATTCAAGGAAACAAGAGAAGCGAAAATAAAAAAGAAGCTGGCTGCCGATATGCCAAAGGATTCGCTTGGTATTATTGAATTAGGAAAAGACAGTTTATGGAAGAAGGAAAGGATAATGGGTTATAAAACACCCGAAAAAGGTTATGGCTGGGTTGCCTATCTTCTTGAAAAGGATAAAAAGACATTAAAGAATAAAATTTCAGACATTGAAGCAGGAAGAAAAATGGACAGTTTATCAAAAGTGATTGATTCTCTCCGCGAGGTAATTTCCCGGAAAAATTCAGAGATAAAAGATGGGGGAGCAGACCTTGAATTTCAGGTCCATAATTATGAGGAAGATAGAATGGACATCGCAGATTATTTTGCAGATAGTGATGGAGAGGATTCATCAAACGCACAATCCACTGCCGTATCCGACCTGCGCCTGAGAAATCTGCAAACAGGCGAAGAAAAAATATTTAGAAATGTAACCGAATACCTGTTTAGTAAAAATGGCAGGAAATTATTGATTGAGCAAGCTGCGGATTCTAAAGATTCAAAGGGCATACCAACGGTTCTTTTGTTTGATCTTCAAAATCAATTTGCTGATACACTAAGCCGTGGGGGAAATGAATTTAAAAATTTTGCAATGTCCGGCGACGGTTCACAGGTTGCTTATGTTGCGGAAAGAGATGCAAAACCAAAGGACTTGCAGAAATATTTTAAGGTACTATATTTTAAAGAAGGAATGGATAGTGCTATTGTACTGGCCGACAGGCATTCGGTAGGTATGAAATTGGGAATGACGATCAGTGAATATGATAGTCTTGAATTCAGTAAAAGCGGTAACAGATTATTTTTTGGCACTGCGCTGATAAAGGCACCAAAAGATACCTCGTTGGTTGATATTGACCTCGTAAAACTGGACATATGGCATTATAACGATGACTACCTGCAAACCGTTCAGCTTAGCCGCTTACAAAAAGATTTACGGCAAAGTTTTTTAACAGTGTATGATCTTAATAATGATAAATTAGAACAACTGGCATCGGAGGAAATTCCAAATGTCATTAAAACCAAGGATGGTGACGGAGATATCTTTGCCGGCATAACGGATTATGGCCAGCGAATAGAAAGTCAGTGGACTGGAAACACAAAAAAAGATATTTATGCTATCCGGGTAAATGATGGAAATAAAAAACTTATTAGGAAAGGTTTGCAGGGCGTAATTAATCCTTCGTATATTTCTCCCACAGGTAAATACATAATGTGGTACGATAGTAAGGAAAAGGATTATTTTGTTTATGATGGCAAATCAACCCGGAATTTAACAGCCAGATTAAAAGTAAAATTGTTTGATGAAGATTATGATTCACCAGGTGAGCCATCTCCATATGGTGTAATGGGTTGGAGTGAAGGAGATTCTTCCGTCTATATTTATGACAGATATGATATATGGGAAATTGATCCGGGAAATTCATCAGAACCAAGGTTAATGTTATCCTGGGAAAATAACCGGAAAAATAAAATGGCTTTCAGGTATATACGGCAAAACAAGGATGAGAATTTCCTGGTTTATAATCAAAAATTACTTTTCAGGACTTTTAATGAGAAATCAAAAACAACCAATTACAGCATAGCTTCATTTAGTGATCATTTAAATGGGAGAGAAACTATTTCTCCTTTTCCTGACGAACCCTATAATCATAGCAGAATTACAAAAGCAAAGGATGCAAATATTTTTATTTATACAAAAGAATCTTTTATAGAATCACCTGACTTATTTGTAAACAGGGGTTTACAGGAAAAAACAAAAACAATAGATGGATTTGTATATACCTATGATATAAAACGTGTTTCAAATATAAATCAACAGCAAAAAGATTTCAACTGGGGTACAGCTGAGCTTTTCAAATGGGAAACTTTTAAAGGCAAAAATGCGGAAGGTATATTATATAAGCCGCAAGATTTTGATCCTGGTAAAGAATACCCTCTGATACTTTATTTTTACGAAAAACTTTCAGACAGTTTGCATAAATATATTCCTCCTGCACCTACACCCAGCCGGTTGAATATTCCTTTTTTTGTTAGCAGGGGTTATCTTGTTTTTGCTCCTGATATAGCTTACACCATTGGACATCCCGCACAAAGTGCTTATGATTATGTAGTAAGTGCGGCAAGAGCTTTGGGAAAATTTAAATGGGTTGACGAAAAAAATATCGGCATCCAGGGCCAGAGCTGGGGTGGCATACAGGTAGCGCAATTAATAACCATGACGGATATGTTTAAAGCCGCCTGGGCGGGTGCACCCGTTGCCAATATGACCAGCGCTTATGGCGGCATCCGGTGGGAGAGTGGCGCCAACCGGCAGTTTCAATATGAGAAAACGCAAAGCCGTATTGGGGCAACCTTATGGGAAAAACCTGAATTGTATATTGAAAATTCACCCTTGTTTCATTTACCCAAAGTAAAAACGCCGTTGGTTATAATGGCCAATGATGCCGATGGGGCTGTACCCTGGTACCAGGGAATTGAATTATTTACAGGACTCAGGCGGCTGGGAAAAAAAGTATGGATGTTGAATTATAATGGCGAAGCGCATAACCTGGTACAACGCAAAAACAGGAAGGATATCCAGGTAAGGCAGCAGCAGTATTTTGACTGGCTGCTGAAAGGGGAGAAACCCGCCAGGTGGATCACTGAGGGAGTTCCTGCAATAAAAAAAGGAAAGGACTGGGGACTGGAAATAGTTGATTAGAGTAAAAGGGAATTTAAAAAATATATAGTCTCATCATAAACCAAGGGCCGGCAAGATATTTTTAACCATTATTACTTTTGTTGAATCATCATTCAATCAGGCAGCCTGCGAGGTAATAAATTTCACCAAACTTCTTTTAGCAATAGGTAATAATGTTTCGTCAACGGGAAAGCTCAATCCCGTTTCTATGGAATAAACAGCAGGATTAGGTAGTTCACTATTATTTCTTATTAATTCAGCTTTTACATGTTCATATGTGCTGGCAATGCTACGCTGCCAGTTATCTACCAGAACAGTTTTGATACTTCGGTATTTCTCATCATGCTTTTCAAAAAAGGAAAGCCGGTAATGATAGGTTCTTGATGATTTAGTATTGCCGCTGGTTAAAAAAAAATATCCCTCCTTCAGGTCAAGTGGTACAATGCCCACCGGCACTATATTAATTTTTTCTTCTACGAATTCGTAAATACCGGCACCTGTTTGCAAAGTACTTTTCAATGTGTCGGCTGCAAATAATATAATTTCCTCAAGTTCCTGCATCAGTTCATCATCCTCAATCATCTGCTCATACAGCACTTGTAATTTTTCCAATTGGAGGCCGGTCATTTTTTTTGGAAAATGTTCCTGGAGAAACTTTTTATTTTCTTTAAAAGCAATAAGGTTATTGTAATGAAACACAATATCGCCCAATTGAGGATAAAGTTTGTTCTCATCAAAATATTTGTTCACCTCCTGCAGGTAGGCAAGAAGCGTATATTTCTTTAACTCAAAATCAATATAACCTTCTGCAAACCATGTTTCAGATAATTTTTTCATTGTACCTGGCGGATTTAGTATTTCTAATTTACAACAAAGAGGGGATACTGCATAATATGGCAAGATGTAATAACATTTTTACTTGTTAAAACAACATCCGTACTTAATCAATAAATACAACGGATTTTTTTCAAACTTCCCGATCTGCATTAAAATTTTCTAATTCCTTTGCTACTGCAGTAAGAAAAGTAGCACCCAGGCTACCGTCTACAATACGATGGTCATAACTCATAGACAAATACATCATATGACGAATAGCTATACTGTCTCCTTGTGCGGTTTCTATTACAACAGGGCGTTTTTTTATGGCGCCTACCGCCAGTATAGCTACCTGGGGTTGGTTAATTATAGGGGTGCCCATCAGGCTGCCGAAGGTGCCTACATTGGTTAATGTAAATGTTCCGCTTTGCGTGTCATCTGCTTTCAATTTGCCATTACGGGCATTATCGGCCAGGGTGTTCACTTGTTTGGAAAGACCTACCAGGTTTAGTTGGTCAGCATTCTTTATTACCGGCACTATCAGGTTGCCGGATTGCAATGCAGTTGCCATACCAATGTTGATATCCTTCTTTACAATGATTTTATCGCCATCCAATGAACTATTGATAAGAGGAAATTTCTTAATACATTTTACAATAGCTTCAATAAACAATGGAGTAAATGTGATTTTTGTGTTTTCTCTTTTTTCAAAATCCTTTTTCACTCTTTCCCGCCATTGCACGAGGTTCGTAACATCCGCTTCTGTAAAACTAGTTACATGCGGACTGGTTTGTTTACTGCGAACCATATGATCAGCTATTAACTTTCGCATCCTGTCCATTTCAATGATCTCGACATTTCCGGTATAAGTGGTGATTTGAGATTCCTGGGATACCCGGGGTTGGGAAGATTCTCTTCTCACAGCTACCTGCTGATGCCCGGAAGTTCCTGAATCATATCCTGAATTTTCCTGTCTACCGCTCTTGTTTGCCTTCCTTTCGCTGACATATTGTAATATATCTTTTTTTGTCACCCTGCCTTCATTGCCTGTGCCCCGGATGTTTTCCAACTCTGTCATGCTTATGGCTTCATTCGCTGCAATGTTCAATACTAATGGTGAATAGAACCTGTTAGAAATACCGTTTGTATTTTGGTGTTTAAAGCCTGAGTCTGCAGCAGGAGATACTACCTGGCCAACTATGGATATTTTTGATTCTTCCGTTATTGATTGGGCCGTCCTTTCTTGAACAGGAGCTTGTGTTGCCGGAAAAGAGGAATTTGTTTCTTCAGCATCTGTTGTTATCCTGGCAATCACTGCTCCTACAGGTACCACATCATTTACATTAAACAATATACTTTCTACTATACCTTCAGTTGTACTGGGTACTTCACTATCCACTTTATCAGTTGCAATATCCAATACTGATTCGTCCACTTCCACCTTATCACCGGGTTGTTTGTTCCATTTCAGAATAGTTGCTTCTGTTATACTTTCGCCAAGTTTTGGCATTATTAAATCCACTGTAGCCATAAATATTTTTTTGTTTCAAACAAATCGAATTTTATTGGGCCTTATTCTTGAGGCTTTAACTCCTGGTGCATTCTCTGCTACTTCACCCCATAATACTTAACTATTGGCACCAATGGATGAAGTTTTATTCATTTTGAACACGGATTCAAAAAATGAATTTTTTTACCGGCCAAAGGTAATGATTTGACTATAATCAGGCGATCAACTGTTAGCTAAAATGAATTTTCTTAAAAAGTTCAATGCATTCGATGCGGTTACGGCAATATTTCGCTGGCGATCGAACCGGAGATTGAGCCGCACCGTTTCTGTTTTTTGTTTATTACCCACTGCTATCCATACCGTTCCTACAGGTTTTTCATCGCTTCCTCCATCGGGGCCCATAATACCAGAAGTAGCCAGGGCATAATCGATGTTTAATTTATTGATAGCACCCTTAACCATTTCAATAACCGTTTCTTCACTTACCGCACCCGATTTACTTATTGTTTCAGGATGTACGCCCAATAACTTTTCTTTTAATTCATTTGAATAGCAAACAAGGCTTCCTTTATAATAGGCAGATGAACCTGCAATACTGGTTATCAGGTGGGCAATAAAACCTCCGGTACAGCTTTCGGCTGTTCCCATTGTTTTGCCTTTTGTTTTTAATATTTTTCCTATCACTATTTCCAACCCTTCGTCTTCGTTACTGACCAACCATTCATTCACCAGTTCCTGCAATTTTTCAAAATAAGGCATCATTACCTTTTCCACTTCTTCCTTTTGGTTACCACTTGATGTCAATCTTAATTTTACCATACCGTAGTTTGGCAGATAGGCCAGTTTGATATAAGCCGGTAATGATGTTTCGAATTCCAGCAACCGTTCAGCTATCATTGATTCACCCTGTCCGGCAGTAAACACTGTGCGGTGTACAATGGCCGGCATGATGAATTCTTTCAATAAACGGGGAATTACCTCATCCATAATCAATCCCTTCATTTCATGCGGCACCCCCGGAAGAGAGATGAATACGGATCCGTTGCCATGGGCTTTAATAGTTTGATCTTTATTATTATTGTTATTCCCTGAATCCATTATGAGAGTTTCAGCTAAAGATTTAGGAAACCACATACCTGGCGCGGATCCTCTTGCATTATGCAAGACTGTGCATACATCCGGTACTTCGGCTTGTTTCAGGTTTCTTTCTAAAATGGGGCCAGGCCGGCGGTATACTTTTTCAAACAAATATTTTACATGTTTCAAAACGTTTTCATCTACAACCATCTTGCCGCCAAAATATTTACACAGCAGGGGCTTTGTAATGTCATCGGCTGTAGGTCCCAGTCCTCCCGTGATGATGACGATATTTGATTGTTTTCCTTCTTCCTCAAGGGCATTCCAGATTTCTTCCCACACATCACCAACGGCAACCCTTCGCCGGACCCAGATGCCAATCTTGTTTAATTCCTGCGCTATAAAGGCACTGTTGGTGTCAATAGTCTGGCCAATCAAAAGTTCATCGCCAATAGTGATAATGGAAGCGTTAATTGTTGAAGGCATAAAAAATTTTGAGAGGCAAATATCAGTTATTCTTCAAAACTTAATTTTATTATACAACGGTGAGCAGCCATCCTTGTAATATTCATGTTCATTTCTGAAGTCCTTTTCAATTCAAGGTATTGATCTGGGTATACGATACTTTAGCGCTGGTTCTTTAACTTCATTTTCTATATTTCAAACTTATATCTGTTTAGTTTTACGCTAAATACTGCATGCATGAAGAAATTTGTTCTTATTATTGGTTCCTTATCGCTTGCGGTCTTATCTTTTTCTCAAACCATCAATCAAAAAGTACAGAAAGCCTTCCAGGTTTTTGAAAATGATGTGCAATGCAAATACGCCATTAGCTCCTTATATATAATAGAGGCAAAAACCGGGAAAGTTATATTTGACCGACATTCCCGCATGGGCCTTGCACCTGCATCCACACAAAAGGTGATTACAAGCGTTACAGCATTTGAATTGTTGGGAAAGGAATACCGGTACAAAACGCAATTTGGTACCGGGGCTCCCGATCAATCCGCTTTTTATATTGTTCCAGGGGGTGATCCCACTTTGGGAAGCCCCAGATGGAACGGAACAAAAGCAAATGAGGTTATTAAAAGAATCATTCAATCCGTTCCTGGTTCTGCTGCTGAATTTAGTTCTGTAATTGTAGATAACCGTGATTGGGAATCTATAAATATTCCGGATGGCTGGATCTGGCAGGATATTGGAAATTATTACGGGGCTGGTGCCGGAAAATTAAACTGGAGAGAAAATCAATTTGATATAATCTTGAAATCAGGAGCCAGCATTGGTGATCCGGTTCAGATTGTAAAAGCGGAACCAGAATTATTGAACTATGATTTAAATTCTCAGGTAGTCTCCGCCGGAAAAGGTAGTGGTGATAATGCATATATCTATCTTCCTCTTAATGAGGAAACAGGTATTATAAAAGGTACGATTCCAATCAAGGAAAATAGCTTTGTCATTTCAGGTGCTTTTCCTTCTTCCGCCAGCCAGTTTACCGGGGAACTATTGAATGCCTTAAAGAGATCTGGAAAAATGAATACTGGGTTTGCTTTGGAAGTTAATAATCACTATAAACCTGTAAAAGTTGAATCCAAAAATTATAAGGTCTTTCATTCAGAAGTTTCACCTTCACTTGACTCCATTATTTACTGGTTTCTTAAAAAAAGCATCAACCTTTATGGAGAGGCATTGATAAAAACATTTGCCTTTGAAAAAAAGGGGATAGGTTCTACGGACAGCGGTGTAGCTATTATAAAAGATTTTTGGAAACAAAAAGGTATGGATGAAAATGAATTGAACATAAGCGATGGATCAGGTCTTTCTCCTCAAAACCGTGTTACCACACATGCCCAGGTAGAAATTTTAAAATATGCCCGCAGCCGGGAATGGTTCCCTTTCTTTTATAAAGCCCTGCCCCTTTATAATGGTATGACCATGAAAAGTGGCACCATTAAAGATGTAAAAGGCTTTTGTGGCTATCATACAGCAAAGAACGGAACGGAATATATTTTTTCTTTTCTCGTCAATAATTATACTGGCTCTTCCTCTCAATTGGTCAATAAAATGTATAAAGTGCTGGATACGATCAGGCAATAAAATTAAAAATGACGAGTGGCACCGCCGGGTAAAGCAATTGAACTATTATTGCTCCTATTAAATTTTTTGGAAAATGAGATCAATACTTATTGCCAGCCTTATTTTGTCTATAATGTCTTCATGTAACGAAAACAAAAATTTAAACACAGTGGAGGGAAATAAAAATCTGTCAACCCTTTTTGAAAGTTATTTTGAAGAATGATTGCAGTTATATCCTTTGGAGGCCACAGCGATAGGAGATACGCGGTATAATGATCAGTTGCCCATCGTTTTTACAGAAACGTATCGTCAAAAGCTAAAAGATTTTTTTAACCGTTACCTGGACGAGATCAATAAATACAACAGGAATGATTTAAATGAAAAAGATAAAATCAGCTATGATGCATTTATTTATGAAATGAAAATAAGCAAGGAAGGGTTTGATTTCAATGATCATTATTTCCCCTTTAACCAATTTTATGCGCTGCCGCTTTCAATGGGTCAGTGGGGAAGCGGAGTCAGGGAATCAGCCTTTTAAAACGGTGAAAGATTATGATGATTGGATAAAAAGAGCATCGGTATTTGGTAGCTGGGCTGATAGTGCCATTGTTTATTTTCAAAAAGGGAATCGAAGCCGGATTTGTTTTGCCCAGAATCGATAGTTCAAAAAATGATTCCGCAAATGCAGGGCTTTTCCAACAATCAAAAATACAGGAGAGCATTTTTTATACACCCATTACCAATATGCCTGTTTCTTTTTCAGAACCAGACAGGCAACGCCTGGACGAAGGATTATGAAGGAATGATAAAAGATATACTTGAGCCGGCCTATAAAAAGCTGGGTAATTTTTTAGAAAAAGACGTATTTAAAAAGGCGAAGAGCTAGTTCAGGTGTTGGTGCTTTGCCGGGCGGAGATGCTTATTATTCTTTTCTGTGTAAAACAACAAACAACCACGGATAAAACAGCGGAGGAAATTTATCAAACAGGTTTACGGGAGGTGGCTCGCATCAGGCGTTGATGGATAGCGTAAAAAATGCGGACAGGTTTCAAAGATGATCTGCCTGCATTTTTTGAGTATATGAAAACGGATAAAAAATTTATGCCTTATAAATCACCGGCAGAGGTCATCGACGGCATTTGAGAAGTATTCACAAGACCATGTTGCCTAACCTGAAGAAAATGTTTAACCGGGTGCCCAAAACAGCATTTGAAATCAGGCAGACCGAATCATTTCGTGCCGCAAGTGCCAGCGCCGAATATATCCAGGGTTCACCGGATGGATCAAGACCAGGTATTTTTTATGTACCTATCATAGATGCCACTACTTTTAATACTACCAGTGGTATGGAATCCTTATTCCTGCATGAAGCTATTCCGGGCCATCATTACCAGATATCATTACAGCAGGAGGATACAACTATTACCAAAGTTTAGGCGGTATGATGGAAACAATGCCTATGTGGAAGGATGGGCCTTGTATTGTGAATCGCTCGGGAAAGAATTAGGTCTGTATACTGATCCTTATCAATACATGGGAGCATTAGGCGATGAGATGCACAGGGCTATCCGGTTGGTAGTAGATGTGGCAATCCATAGCAAGGGCATGAGCAGAGAAGAAGCGATTAAATATATGATGGAATAATGAGGCGATAAGTGAGCAGGGTGCTACAGCGGAAATTGAACGGTATATGGTTTTGCCAGGACAAGCTTTGGGTTATAAGATCGGGGCCTTAAAAATAAAAGAGCTTGCGTGAATAAATATGAAAAGCAATTGGGAAATAATTTTAACCTGGCTTCTTTTCATGACGAAATTTTGAAGGATGGAGCTTTACCTTTGAATGTACTTGGAAACAAAATTGAGATGACTGGGCAAACAGTAGTAATCCTTAAATCAAATTATATTATGAAAGAACAAAATCTAAAGAATCACAGCCGGTATATACCATTATGGCATTTCATCATTCCGTTTTTTATGCTGGTTCTTTTGATCTTTGCAGTATAATAAATTTTGTTCACGCCGATGCAGATCATCATTATTCTGCAGCTATTGTTGTTGCTGATAAGTATATTATTGTTCGGCTTTTATTGGTATACCCGGTGGTTTGCTCTGAGGGCCCAGGACCGGGCCATCCGGGCTGAAGAAAATTTTCGTCATTTTCTGCTGACCGGGTAAACCTCTTGGATAGCCGGCTTGCACACAGCACAGATCATTGCTCTCCGGTTTGCCAGCGATGAAGAAATGCCTGGCCTTGCAAATAGTGCAGTAGAACAAAACATGTCTCAAAAGGATATAAAAACTGCAATTAAAAATTGGCGACCTGATTACCACAGAGTGTAATCAACAGAAGTGATTTCTAAATTTTCCTCCAATGCCTATCAATTTACCGGCGAATGATGATCTAAAAGCCAAATTGGCTAAAAAAAGACATATCCATATTAATAAGCCAGGGAGCAGCCAGGGCAGCTATCCAGATCAGGAAAATAAATATTTTTCCTGCTATTGAAATATCCTGTATAACATGACGATGAAGCAAACTTTGAATGGTTGTCATTATTTTTTCTTCCTTGTTGACTGTATTCATAAGGCGGCGCTTTGGGTATATCTTTGAAAGAAGAATGTTCTTCAATCAGAATGTTCCGCATTTTCCAATAATCCTCATCCGGCATTTCTTCATAGGAGGTATCGGCATTGATGCCTGCCTGTTCAATTCGTTTTTCAGTATGGTCTAATTTCTGATCAGGTCGCAGACGCAAAAGCATCATTGCCGGAAATAATAAAAAGAATATAAAAATTTAATTTCCATGCAGCCCAGCACATCAATGCTGCAGAAAGAAATATAAATATCTTACTCAGCAGGCTTTCTTCATCCAGGAAAACACGATTTAGTAATTGTCCGCCATCCAAGAGGATAAATGGGCAACAAATTGATAAGATTAAGAATAATGAACAGCAATGCAATTCTGGATAAGGAGATATCAAAAGGATAATAACCATCTGCACTGTTGTTATCTATAAAATAAAACAAAATACCCAGCAGGATACCGGGCAGAGGACCTGCCAGAAAATAATGGACGATTCTGTTTGCGATACTTCTCTTTTTGTGCCGGAAACATAAGCGCCTAAAAGTGGAATAAAAAAAATACCCAGTTCGCTATACCGATAATATTTCATGGCCAGAAAATGTCCCAGTTCATGTATAATGACAATGGCTGTTATCAGTAAAAGCATTTTATAACTAGGGAAGAATATAATATCCTAAAATAAGGTAAAGGGCAAGGCTGGTAATGGAGCGAAGCCATACATTTGCGGCCTGAATCTCCTTCCTGGATTTAGGTGGATAAACAATGGAGGATCCAGTCCACATGTGGTAGCTCATTATATTGGTCGCCGGATGCAGGTTCCGGGAAATTCTCCATTTTCTAAAATTAACTAAAATAGGGCTGTAGTTTTTTGCAGTAATTGTTCCGGCATGGTTGTTCTTTTCATGGTACTCTGACTCCATAAAATACAAAATAATTTTAGCCGGTAGCGAGTAATTCTTCTTTTTCATTCAGGACTTCATGATGAAATTCTATTTTATGATGAACTGGTAATTCTTTTAAAATCACTTTAATGGTCAGCAGGTCATCATATAGTGCAGGACGCAGATAGCGGCATTGTACTTCTATCACCGGCATGATGATACCCATTTTTTCCATATCAGCGTAGGTAAAGCCCAATTGACGAATAGACTCAGCCCTGGCCGTTTCAAAATAAGGAAAATAATTGCTGTGATATACTACACCCATCTGGTCGGTTTCAGAATAGCGGACACGCAATTGTGTTTCGGTAGTGAACATTCGGATATATTAATGACTAAAAAAAATAAGTCCCGGTGCTTAGGTATGATTTAATGAACCCGTCAAAGCCTGCCTTTTTCATGAAGATAATGACTAACTATTTGCCAATAAATTTATCCACGCTGATCTTTGCCGGGTCCGGTAAACAAAAGAGCCAAGATAACCAAGAAGAAATAAAGTGGCTAGTTCTCGCCTTACCAAAAAAATCGCCATTATGAATATAAAACAATGCTACACTCATGGCGATGATCAATGGGATACAGGCCAGCCGTGTAAACAAATCCAAGCAAGATAAACACGCCACAAAAGAATTCCGCAAAGATTACCAGGGACATCGACGTTGCGATGGCCAATATGGAAAGGATCGGCAAAGGATGGATGACTTGGCAGCAAAACTGATCAGTTTGCTGTATCCATGCGGTATCATTAAACCGCCAAGAGCCAGGCGTAATAAAAGAGTGGCGAATGAAATTCCGTTGTCTGAATACTTAATACTGAATAGTTTTTTCATTGGCGTTGATTTTTTTCAAAGTGCAATAATACAGAAAGAATTTTTAATTGTTTTTATACATAGGAATACGGATCAAAATGTTAAACAAGTGTAATGAATAGACTTATCCACACCTGTTTGGAATGATGTTTGGCTATGCATTGAAATAATTTGAATATTGCATCGTTAATCCCCCAACGGTTAAAGGACATCCCGCATGAAGCAATCATTTTTACGTGTCAATAGCTACTGTTCTCTGCACTGGCTTGTGTTTGCACAGCAAACCGCTTATTATTCTGATCCATTTACAAAATTCAAAGAAGCTAAAGAATATTTTCAAAAAGAGCAATATAGCCTGGCTTATCCTTTATTGAAAGAATTAAAGCAATCTGTCAGGGAAACAGATAAGGCCAATAATCCGGTTACTGTGCAGGAGATCAATTACTATACTACTGCCTGTGCACTAAAACAGGGTGAGGAAAGCGCGGAAGCAGCAGGCTATTGATTATATCGACCTTGAAAAAAATACAGCCAGAGTTCAGATGATGAACTTTCAATTGGGAGAGTATTATTTCCGCCGACAGGAATTTCAGTAAGGCGATATCGACATTATGAAGCAAGCCAATATTGCCAACCTGAGTAATAAGGATATTGCCTGCTATGAAATTTCACCAGGGATATTCCTATTTCACCCTGCAGCAGTTTGCAAAGGCAAAGCCTTTGTTCAATACAATCCGTTCGATGAAGGATGATCCCAATTACCTTGATGCAAATTATTATTATGGGTTCCTTGCTTTTCGGGATAAACAGTACAATGATGCATTACAAAGTTTTAAGATAGTGGAAAATGAAAAAGATTATGCGACAGTCGTTCCTTATTATATAGCCCAGATATATTATATACAGGGTAAAAAAGAAGAAGCGCTGAAATATGCTGAAAGCAAAGATCAAAACAGGTAAGTCGCAATATTATGACCTGGAGATGAAGCAAATGATCGGTCATGCCTATTTTGAAAGAAAAGAATATGATAAGGGATTGCCTTACCTGGAAGATTATGTAAAACGATCGCCAAAAGTTCGCCGCGAAGATCTGTATGAACTTTCCTATGCCTATTACCAGGGCAACCAGCTGCCAAAAGCCATTGAAGGGTTTAAGCAACTAAGCGGAAAAGAAGATTCCCTGAGCCAGAGTGCCATGTACCTGCTGGGTGATGCCTATCTGAAAACCGGTCAGAAAAGCAATGCGAGAAATGCATTTCTTTTTTGTGCTTCCAATAGCAGCGATCAAAAAGCAACAGGAAGTTTCAAAATTTCAATATGCCAGGCTTTCATATGAACTGGATTACCAGGATGAAGCACTGAACAGTTTGCGTTCTTTTTTGAATGACTATCCTAATTCAACTTATGATACGCCAGGCAAAAGATCTGTTGGTTGCCGTGTTAACCAATACCAATAATTACCGCGAAGCATTGTCCTTGCTGGATGGAATGAACAATCCAACTCCGAATGCAAAAAGATTATATCCCCGAATTCTTATATGGCCGTGCCACAGAATTGGTAAATGATGGACAGACTGGCAGAGGCCGATGCCTTGCTGGATAAAGCATTAAAAGATCCGAACAATGGTGCTGTATTGCCTTTGATGAATTTCTGGAAAGGTGAGATTGCTTATCGCAATAATAAACTGGATGATGCGATAAAATATTATAATGCCTATGTAAGTGGTGGGTCGCCAGCAAGCGGTGAGGCCAATCCTGCCAATGCCAGGTACAACCTGGGGTACTGTTACCTGCGGAAAGGAGAATTACCCGGCTGCACTAACTTTTTTTGAACCCCTGGCAAAAAACCCGGCATTGAATTCTGATGAACTTACACAGGATGCCTATCTGCGCACCGCCGATTGCTATTATATGGAACGGAATTATGGCAAGGCGAAAGCCATGTATGACAATGTGATAAAATTCTCCTGGCCGGCTGAAGATTATGCTACTTTTCAAAACGCGATGATAGCTGGTATCAGAAGTTCAAAGGATAAGATCAGCTTGCTGAATACCATGAACAGGAAATTTCCTGCTTCGTCCCTTGGTTACGATGCCAATATGGAAATCGCCAATACCTATATGTCAGATGAAAAATTCGGCGAAGCGATTCCTTATCTGAATAATGTGATAAAGAGCAATGGCAATGCGAGTCTTAAACCACAGGCCTATCTGAAATTGGGTACTGCTTATTACAACCTGAATAATAATACCGAAGCATTAAAACATTACAAGCAGTTGATAAGCACAGTATCCTAATTCACCAGAAGCGCAGATGCACTGGAAAATGTAAAAGTGATCTATGTGGAGCAGGGAAAACCGGATGAGTATGCTGCCTTTATGCGTAAGGCAGGTAAGCCGATCAGTATGGATACAGAAGATTCACTGACCTATGCTGCTGCGGAAAATCAAATGGTGAATGGGAATACGGCCGCTGCGCTTACTTCATTAAATAACTACCTGCAAAAATTTCCTGATGGAGTATATGCTATTGATGCCAATTTCTATCGTGGTGAAATTTATAATGGAAAAAAAGATTGGAAAAATGCATTGATCGGCTATGAAGAAGTTGCGGCTAATGCGCCGAATAAGTATGCGGAAAAAGCGATACTGGCCGCTGCACGTATTAATTTCTTTGAGTTAAAGGATTATGCTAGAGCAGAAACCTATTATATACAGTTAGGCCAGGAAGCATCCAACCAGGAAAATAAACTGGAAGCTATGCGTGGGTTATTGCGTAGCCAGTACCAATTGCAAAAATGGACGGAGGCAGTTGCCAATGCAAAAGAACTGGCGGCAGCAAAAGGAAGCAGTACGGATGATAAGGCACTGGCCAATATGGCCATTGCAAAATCCTATGAAGTTAACAGGCAGTATGACCTGGCTCTTGCCAATTTTAAAACAGTAGTTCAATTGAATAAAGCAGCACTGGCGGCAGAAGCCAGGTATGAGATAGCGACATTGCTGGTTTGCAGTTAAATAAACTAAGTGATGCGGAAAAGGCCGCTTTTGAAGTGATCAATAAATCAGGATCTTATGATTACTGGGTGACTAAAGCCTATATTCTCCTGGGTGATGTTTATTTTAAGCAAAAAGATTTTTTCAATGCAAAAGCTACTTTTCAGAGTATTGTTGACAATACAATTGAACCAACGCTGAAAAGTGAGGCACAGGCAAAATTGACGACAGGTAACAGATGAAGAAAGCAAAAGCAGCAAAGTAGGCGGGTAACCATATTTCGGGGTTCAGCATGTTTTAAATAAAATTGAGCAGACAGACATACTATATAAATGAGTAAGATGAAAGAATTAATATCTAAAATGTTTTTATTTACCTGTGGGATATTATCCTTTGCTGTGTCCAATTCGCAAAAGGATACTACCAAGCCGAAGGCAATTGATATTACTTCCTCTTTCAAACCGGTATTAAAAGAAGCAGCCAAGATCAATTTTAATGCTACACCTCCTTCAGCCGATACAGCCAAGCCACGGTTGCAATATGAAATTCCAAATCCCAATTTTTTTTGCTTATCAGCCCGGTTCATTAAAGCCACTGGCATTGCAAATTGATTCTACCGGAAATTTTGATCAACAGTAATTATATAAAAGTTGGTTTTGGAAGTTTGAGAACACCTTTTTTACAAACCGGGTTTTCATTTGGTGATGGCAATACGGCAGGAGGTAATATTTATGCTAAGCATGTTTCTTCACAGGGTAAAAGAGAGTTTCAGGATTTTACAAATACCCAGGTTAAGCTGAGTGCATTTTATAAAACAGCAAAGAACCTGGAATGGAATGGAAGCCTGGGCATGAAGCAGGAAAGAACTTATAAGTATGGCTACCAGCCGGAATCACTTTCTTTTCTCAACGATTCATTACGTCAGCGATTTCAAACTATTTCAGCTCGGGTAGGTTTGCATAATATTAATAAAACAGAGTATCGGTATAAATTATTCATCCGGAAATCAGGATTGATGTGTTTAGCGATCACCTGAAAAATAATGAGAGCAATACCGTGGTAAATCTGCCACTGGAAAAAAATATAGGACAGGATTTTGCCGTTAACCTGGGTGTTACATTTGATCTTACACGGCTTTCTCTAAATAGATAAATCGGCTATCAATAATACATCTGGTATATTTCTCCGTCGGTTTTGTATAAAAGTCCGAATTTAAGATTACAGGCCGGTATACGTCCTTCCTGGGATAATGCTACTTTTAAAATGTTTCCCAATATCCTGGCAGAAGTGGGTACCGATGATCAGCGGTTTACATTACAGGCCGGATGGACAGGATATATTCGTAAAACAACTTACCAATACCTGGCTTCGCAAAATCCATGGCTATGGGCCCCATCCTCTTTGTTGAATACATGGGTCGAAGAACGATTTGCAGGATTTAAAGGTTCTGTGGGTGATCATTTTACCTATAGCGCAAAAGTGGCCTTTAATAAATTGACCAATCAGCCTTTATTTATCAATGATACTTCACAGACAGGCGATGGAAAATCATTCCAGGTAGTAAATGCAAAGAAGATAAATGTAGTGAACCTGGGAGGTGAACTTGGATATAATGTTGGAGAGAAATTTTCCGTGATAACCAGTCTTAGTTTTAATCAGTATACCGGCTTATTGGATCAGAAAAAAGCCTGGGGATTAATTCCGCTGGAACTGAATACGGCGCTGCGCCTGCAGATCATAAAGGATCTTTGGTTAAAAGGAGACCTGTTTGCATGGAATGGTTCACGGTACCTGAAAAAAGGAGGTGATGACGGAAAGCTGAAAGGAGCTGTGGACCTGAATGCCGGACTGGAATTCAAGATCAAAAAGAACATCAGCCTCTGGACCCAGTTCAATAATATTTTTAATAAAGAATACCAGCGTTGGAATCAATATCCGGTTTATGGCTTTAATTTCGTCGGCGGAATCATATTTTCCTTCGATCAAAAGAATTAATGATGTACGGAGAATTGTATCAATACCTCATTCTGCATAAGCAACTGAATATTCCGGGTATCGGTACTTTCTTTCTGGAAAGAAAGCCTGCCAGTATAGATTTTGTAAATAAAATTGCTGACCCTCCTTTTTACACAATTGCTTTGCATCATGGCAACGCCGATTCATCTAAAAACATTTTGGGATGGCTCGCCACCACTCTTAATATATCAGAACGGGATGCATTAAACAGGTTCAATGACTTTGCGCTGGATTTAAAAAATAAAGTTCTTTCCGGTGATCAGCTGCAGTGGAGTGGTATTGGTACATTGAGCAAAGGGATGGCCGGAGAAATTCGCTTTGAAGCTTCCTTGAAGGATATGAAAGCGGGCACTTCTGTTCCGGCTATAAAAGTGATGCGGGAAAATGCAGAGCATAAAGTAAGGGTTGGAGAGGAACAAAAAACGTCTACTCAGATGATGGAATGGCTGGCGCCCACTGATGAAAAAAAATCAAACTGGTGGGGCATAGCGTTGATTGTTGGTCTGCTTGCTTTTATTTTTATAGCTATATATTTTTCCACTAAAGGATTTAACAGTTCATCGGCTGCAAACCAGCAGAAACTGACTCCAAAGAAAGAAAACACGACCTATAAAATTCCACTATAATTTTATGGGTGAATTTAATTTCTCTTATTTTTCTTTCATTCTGCATTACTGATATCCATATGAACGAACGGATTCACTATACCAATTGCCCGGTTTGCCTTTCAACCGAAATTAGAAACGTATTGCAGGTAAAAGACTTTACAGTGAGTGGTGAGGTATTTGAGGTTGCAGAATGCTGGAATTGCACACTCCGGTTTACTCAGGATGCACCGGGCACCGAGGCAATAACTCCCTATTACAAATCGGAAAATTATATATCCCATACCAACACCGCCTCCGGAGTAATCAATAAACTGTATCATTCTGTAAGAAAAAGGACACTTAAAGCAAAAAGGGAACTCATTGAAAAAAATACAGGTTTACAGCGGGGAACCTTGCTGGATGCAGGAAGCGGAATTGGTTCTTTTATAAATGAAATGAAATTGAACGGATGGGAAACGACGGGGCTGGAACCGGATGCTGACGCAAGAAAAGTGGCAGGTGAGGTTTATAATATTGAACTGGCCGATACCTCATTGTTCCATAAATTACCAGCGGCACATTATGATGCCATCACTTTGTGGCATGTTTTGGAGCATGTTCATGACCTGCAGGTATACATACAACAGTTAAGAAAATTGTTGAAGGAAAAAGGGAAGTTGTTTATTGCTGTGCCTAATTATACTGCCTACGACGCAAAGAAATACAATGAATACTGGGCAGCATATGATGTGCCCAGGCATTTATATCATTTCTCTCCTAAGGCTATGCAAGTACTTATTGAAAGAAATGGGTTGAAGGTTTTAAAAACCAAGCGAATGTTTTACGACAGTTTTTATATTTCCCTGCTGAGCAGTAAATACAAAAATGGCAAACCAAATTGGGCCATTGCCTTTTTTAATGGTTTAATTTCTAATCTGAAAGCGCTTGGTGAAAAAAAGAAAAGTAGTTCTATTATTTACGTAATTGGAAAATGAAATTATTTACTCAATTCTATCTCGTAAAGTTCAGGCCATTTTTTTCCGGTGATATAAATTTTTTTAGAAACGGAGTCGTATGCGATACCGTTGGGTACATCTGCAAACGGATCCTTTGCTTTCACCCGGTTCCACACGTCCGTGAGATCCACTTTTCCAACAATAACTCCGCTTCCCGGATCAATTTTTAAAATATAGGGAGCTTGCCACTGATTTGCAAATATGTACCCGTCAATATATTCCAGTTCGTTTAAATTGTAAGAAAGATTTCCTCCTTCGGTAATTGATTGGGTTCTTAATAATTGAAAAGTAGAAGGTTGATAATAGTAAAGATTACTGGTACCATCACTTACTATCAATTCCTGGCCGTCTGTGGTAATTCCCCACCCTTGGGTATCAATTGTAAATTCCTTTACTTTCTTAAAATTGGATAAACTATAAGCAAAAACCGTTTTTTCCTGCCAGGTAAGTTGATAAATTGTATCTCTTAAAATGGTGATACCCTCCCCGAAATATTTTGGATCCAGGGCTAGTTCTTTTTGAATTTTGCCATCGGAAAGGTCAACCTGGAGTAAATGAGACCGGCCATATTCGCCGGTGCCCTCATAAATATTTCCGTTGTAAAGGACTAATCCCTGCGTAAATGAGGATGTATCATGAGGATATGTTTTTACAATGGAATAACTGACATTTTTTGGTGGGGGTGAAGAAGTTCCATCGGTCCCTGAATTCAACTGGCTATCATTATCATTACAGGAAAAAAATAAAATACATAACCAAATTGGGTACAAAATTTTATTCATTATGATTTTTATAGATGTTTTTATGTTTGTAACTGCAAAAATAAGGGCGACATCTATATGTTAATGTTAAACGTGCAACTTGTATTTTATCATATAGGGAAAATACTATAAGATTTTGATTGCTATTTAATTAAAAAGACTCTATATTTGAGTTCAGCTACAGCAAACTGATAATCTCCGGTATCCTCCCTTTGAATTCATATCCCCCGAACACCATCTATTTCTGAATCTTATTTTCTTATTTCCAATTCTCATGAAAGCTCGTGGTGAGTATCTATTGCCATGTTTGATCTAACTACCCGATTTACAGAGCTATGAGGATTATTATCTTTACCCTTCTTATTTTCGCCACCTTTCACCTGTCTGCGCAACGTGTATGTTCCTCATATGACTATAAAGTAAGTGAACTAAGCAATAATCAGTCTTTAGAGACCAGCCTTGATGCAATTGAAAATTTTGTTCAGAGGAAAATAGCTTCCCGGGCAATGAATCTTGCCGGTAAACCGCATACAGGTTCCATAATAAAAATTCCTGTAGTGGTTCATATTTTATATAACAAAGCGCAGGAAAATATCAGCGATGAAAAAGTTTATAGCCAGATAAAAGTACTCAACGAGAGATTTCGCCGCTTACATGCAGATACGGTCAATACCCCCCAATGGTATAAAGCAATAGCAGCGGATTGCGGAATAGAATTCCAATTGGCAACTTCAGATCCCCAACAAAGAGGAACCAGGGGTATTACCCGGAAGTACACACCTGTTTCACAGTGGAATACCGATGATAAGATTAAATTTTCAGCAAGTGCCGGCACCGACGCCTGGGATCCGGAAAGTTATTTGAATATCTGGGTTTGTAACCTGGGAAGTGTAGCTGGGTATTCCGGGTTTCCGGGCGGGCCACCTGAAAAAGATGGAATTGTGATTGCCTATAATGTGTTTGGAGAAAATACCCGGGGCGGATATGAAATGGGCAAAACAGCGGTTCATGAGGTGGGGCATTGGCTGGGATTAAGACATATTTGGGGTGATAGTTATTGTGGTGACGATTGGGTGAGTGATACACCAAAACAAGGAAATTTCACTTCCGGATGTCCATCGGGAATCCGATCATCCTGCAATAATGGAACGAATGGCGATATGTATATGAATTATATGGATCTGACACAGGACGCCTGTACTAATCTGTTTACCGAGGGACAAAAGGAAAGAATGCGGATATTTTTTGAAGCGGGTGGTGCCAGGCGATCTTTGCTTTCTTCAAAAGGGTTACTTCCTCCACTTACCGGTGAAGTTGCCACCCACAGATGGGCTGCCGGATTGGAATCAACCAAAATTGTATCCCAATCCTGCCACAAGTGAAATTATGCTTGACTTGTCGTATGATTACCGATGGATAGGGAATATAATCAGCATAACAAATGCACAGGGGCAATTGATGATGCAGGCGACGATCAATACTAAAACGGTTAAAATTAATCTTGACAAACTTCCTTCCGGGCTTTATTTCCTGGTTGCAAAAAGAGAAGATGGTACTTCCATAAAACATAAGTTCATAAAGATGTAGAATAACCAGCAGCTGTGAAGTTGAATATGGGGCGTTGCAAAACGTCCCTTTTTTATGGAAAAAATTTAAAGAAACTGTTCAAGTAATTGAATTCTCTTTTCAATAGGAGGATGGGTGGCAAACAAATTATCCCAGGATGCGGATTTATGAACCGAAGGCTTAGGATTATCAATAAACAATTGAGCTACATCCCGGCTCTCTACGGCTTCTATCATAGGATCTTCGGATATTTTGCGCAGAGCGGAGGCAAGTGCATAAGGTTTTTTTGTTATTTCTGCAGCACCCGCATCTGCCAGGTATTCTCTTTTCCGGCTAATGCCAAACCGAAGTAGTAATGAAATCAGGTAGGCAATGGCTGTTATTACAATAACAATGAGAATAATGGCACCGCTGCCTTTGCTATCCCTGTCGTTTTTACGGCCACCAGCAAACCGGATTCCTCGAAACGCCATTTCTGCTATAAAGGAAAAAATGCCCACGAATATGATGGAAATAATAAGCAATCGTACGTCGCGGTTCCGGATATGCGTCAGTTCATGAGCCAATACACCTTCTAATTCTTCATCATTTAGTTTATTGATTATGCCCTTCGATAATGAAATAGAATAGGAGTTTTCATTGATTCCGCTGGCAAATGCATTGAGCGAATCATCATCGATAATATTAAGCCGGGGCATTTTCATTCCCTGGGAAATACAAATATTCTCCAGCAGGTTATACACTCGTTTATTTTCCTTTCTTTCCAGCGATTTCGCTCCCGTAGATAACTTAATAAACGCATTATGACCGGCCCATGCAACAAGAAACCATATACCAACACCTGCTAGTACAAATGGAATGATCTGGATGAAATATTGGTTGGTTTGATCAATATTCTGTTCGCCTGTAAAAAATAAAATGGAATAACACAGGGCAAGCAATAAGGCGGGAAACGCTATAAGCAATAAAACAGAATTAGAATTATTTCTTTTTATCTGGCTGGTTAATCCAATATATTGCATAGCAAGATAATTCTCTGCGGCGTATTTAAAATTTAATTTTTGGCGGCTCTTCCATTTGTTTGCGATTATCAGTACCCAGGTCAAAGAAAACCTCTCTTTGAAAACCAAAATTCCTTGCGATCAGATTACCGGGAAATGATTCAACGGCATTGTTGTATTCTGTGGTAGCTCCATTGAAAAAACGACGGGAAGCGGCTAGTTTGTTTTCGATATCACTGAGTTCTTCCTGCAATTGCAGAAAATTTTGATTGGCTTTCAAATCCGGGTATGCCTCTACCTGAACTTTAAGGCCCTGCAAAGCTGAAGTCAGATGTTGTTCCGCTTTGATCTTATCGTCTATAGAACCGGCGGCCATGGCCGCAGTTCTTGCTTCAGTAACTCTTAATAATAGTTCCTTTTCGTGCAAGGCATAACCTTTAACCGTTTCAACTAATTGTGGTACCAGGTCGTGACGCTGCCGCAATTGCACATCAATATCGGCAAAAGCATTTTGCCTCCTGTTGCGAAGTCTTACCAGGCTATTATAAAGACTCATGATCCAAAAAGCAATCATCAGGATGATAGCAACAAGAATAAGTACTGCCATGATTTGATCGTTTTAATAACACTGAAATTAAATAAAAAAAAACCGGGAACAGTTTTAAAGTTCCCGGTTTGAAAAGAGTCAGAATTTTTATTAGAATATTTTTCCAAAAAATTCTTTCATATCGTTCCAGGATGCAGTGTCGGCAGCCGCATCATATCTTATCGGGATCTTAAACTTTTCGCCCATGGCCGTTGCATTTGGATTGGTAAAGGCATGTACTGCCCCATCATAGGCCTTGAATGTATATTTTACTCCTGCCGAATCCATTTGCTGCTTAAACATATCCACTTCTTTTTGCGGCACAAAAGGATCAGCAGCACCATGACAAACCAAAATATTTGCTTTCAATTTACTTTTGTCAAGTGGTACGCCCAGCAGGTTTCCATGAAAACTTACAACACCTTTAAGATCCTCACCCAACCTGGCCAGGTTGAGTACCTGTGCTCCGCCAAAGCAATAACCTATCGCTGCTATTTTGGTGGCATCCGTTTGGGAATACGATTTTAATTTTTCAAGCGCTGCATCAAACCTGGCTTTGGTCATTTGTGGGTTACTATAAAAAGGAGTAGCATATTTACCCGCAGAGTCGGGATTGTCTGCTGTCTTCCCATTGCCATACATATCAACTGCCATAGCTATATATCCTAAATCGGCAAGTTGTCTGGCACGGCTTTTTGCATAATCATTCAGGCCCCACCATTCATGTATAACCAGAACTGCCGGTCGTGCACCTTCTTTATTCTCATCATACACAATAAAGCCATTCATAGTAACACCATCACCTGTGTAGGATACATTTTCTTCAGCAAGTTTTGATGTTTTCATTTCAGTTTCGGCTTTTTTTTCAGCATTATTACAGGAGAATAAAAAAATTGCCAGGGAAAATAAACCTGGATAAATTAAAGGCTGCAGTTTCATTTGAAATTATTTATCGGAGGCACAAAGTTGCAGAAAAGTTTTTCGGATAGCAAAATTAAAATTAAGGGTGACAGAAAGTATTGGAATAGAATTATCCAAATTTTGTTTGGCCAAAAAAAACCTTCCGTAAAAATGAAAAGGATAAGTGAAAATGTTATAACCGGCTGCGTGCTATTCATCATTTCCTTTATCTTGTATGCCTAACAAGTTTTATGATGATGAAAAAACATTTTCTATTTTTTTACATACTGGTAACAATTACTGCTTGTGCACAAACGGGTACCCGGATGGATTTCGAACAATATAATCCTCCCTCTACTTTAGTGGTGCCTGAGCACAAAATAATGAAGGCAAAGTTTCCTTTTATTGATGTACATAATCACCAGTTTGGAATGCCCGACATGGACCTGGGTTCGCTGATCAAAGAAATGGATAAGCTAAACATGAAAGTGATGGTAAACCTTAGCGGGCAAAGCGGGGAGTCAATAAAAAAATCAGCTTCCAATATCAGGGAACATTTTCCTAAACGCTTTATTGTATTTGCCAATGTTGATTTTAAAAGGGTGGGGGAAGAAGGCTGGGGAATCAAAGCCGCAAAGCAACTGGAAGAGGATGTAAAGAACGGAGCAAATGGTTTGAAGATTTATAAAAGCCTGGGTTTTTCTGTTACGGATATAAATGGTAAAAGAGTGACAGTGGATGATCCACGATTGGATCCGATATGGAAAAAAGCCGGAGAATTAAAAATTCCGGTATTGATACATACGGCAGATCCGAAACCATTCTGGGAACCGATGGATGAGAATAATGAACGATGGCTGGAATTAGCCACACATCCTAACGGAAAAAAGATGAAACGGATCCGGCTGCCTGGGAAACGTTGATAGCAGAGCAACATCATCTTTTCAAAAAACATCCGAATACAACTTTTATTGCCGCTCATTTTGGCTGGTATCCGAATGATTTGGAAAAACTGGGACAACTAATGGATGAAATGCCAAATATAGTTGTTGAATTTGGCGCCGTAATCGCAGAGTTGGGAAGACAACCGAGAACAGCCAAACAATTTTTTACCAAATACCAGGACCGGATTTTATTTGGTAAAGACAGTTGGGTGCCGGAAGAGTATGCTACTTATTTCCGTGTGCTGGAAACGGAAGATGAATATTTTCCTTATCATAAAAAATATCATGCTTTCTGGGCTATGTATGGTATGGGATTGCCGGACGATATTTTAAAAAAGATATATTACAAAAATGCACTGCGAATCATTCCCGGAATTGATAAATCATCTTTTCCCGATTAATACATTATCATGTTTTGTTTTTTCAAACGTAAAATTGAATCTTCAATCTTTGTATGGTAATGTGTTATAGGAATTTTATCCAAAACCGCATTCATCTCTTTCCCTTACATTTGCACCCATGACAACAGAAAAATTACAGGATCTGCGGTCCCGCTTGGTCGGGATAAGGAGGTTTCTTTGACGTCGAGAACCGACGATATAAAATTGAAGAAGATAAACAGCTTTCGCTAAGCCCCGGCTTTTGGGACGACAACAAGCGGGCAACTGAAATTCTCAAAAACGCCAAGGTTAACGAGTATTGGGTAAAACTTTACGAAACGGCTGAAATGGCCGTTGAGGATTTTGCCGTGCTCATGGATTTCTGGAAATCGGGTGATGCTACCGAAGAAGAAACCAAGGAAGCATATCAAAAAGCATTCGACCTGGTGGAAGAAGCTGAGTTCAAAGGAACACTTAATGAACCTGAGGATGAATTGACCTGCTGTTTTACAAATTAATTCCGGTGCCGGTGGTACGGAAAGCCAGGACTGGGCTGAAATGCTTGCCCGTATGTACCGCATGTATGGCGAAAAACAGGGCTGGACAGTAACAGAACTCGACTGGCAGTGGGGTGATGGGGCAGGTATCAAAACGGCCACTTTACAATTTGACGGTCCCTTTGCTTATGGCTTTTTAAAAGCAGAAAGCGGTGTGCATCGCCTGGTTCGTATATCTCCTTTCGACAGCAATGCCAGACGGCATACTTCTTTTGTGTCCGTATTTGTTTACCCGCTGGTAGATGATTCTATTAAGATTGAAATAAAACCGGCAGATGTAAAAATGGAAACATCCCGAAGTGGTGGTGCGGGTGGACAGAACGTAAATAAAGTTGAAACAAAAGTTCAATTAACGCATATCCCGACGGGTATTGTTGTGGTTTGCCAGCAGGACAGATCGCAGCTTGGTAACAGGGAAAGAGCAATGGAAATGCTGAGAAGCCGGTTGTATGAACTGGAACTGCGCAAACGAAATGAATTGAAAGATGCAGTGAACAGCAATAAGAAAAAAATAGAATGGGGAAGCCAGATACGTTGTTATGTTTTTCATCCCTATAAAATGATCAAGGATCACCGGACCGATTATGAAGTGGGAAATGTACAGCCGGTAATGGATGGAGAACTGGATGGATTTATCAAAGCGTACTTGATGAGTGAAAAGAGTCACAAACTTCCTAAGACTAGCAAAGTAGCTTCATCGATCAGAAATTCATGGCCAATGATCCTGCAATTACAATGAACATCATAAAATAGTCAGCGTATGGCGAATGGCTTGGATGTTTAATTTTGAGTATAGCACTTTTCCTATCCCATGCCAGCCAATGAACCTGTTCTTAACTATGCTCCCGGTTCTGATGAAAGAGAACAATTAAAAACTACCTTGGAGAAATTGAAAAAGTGAAGAAGACCGATGTGCCCATGTATATTGGTGGCAAAGAAGTAAGAACAAACAAAAAACTAGCTATGCATCCGCCACATGAAATCAAAGCATGTATTGGGTTATTTTCATGCGGGTGATGAAAAACATGTACAACAGGCGATCAGATGCAGCATTGGATGCAAGAGAAAGTTGGGCAAATATGAGCTTGGGAAAACAGGGCAGGCTATTTTTTTAAAAGCAGCCGATCTGGTGGCAACAAAATACCGGTCTTATATGAATGGTACCACCATGCTGGGGCAAAGCAAAAATGCTTACCAGGCGGAGATAGATGCTGCCTGTGAGTTGATTGACTTTTTACGATTTCAATGTTCATTTTTTAAGTGAAATATATAAGCAGCAACCTATCAGCAGTCCGGGTATGCACAACCGTATGGAGTACCGTCCGCTGGAAGGATTTGTGCTGGCGGTTACACCTTTAATTTTACAGCGATTGGAGGTAATCTTCCCACTTCCGCTGCCATGTGTGGCAATGTGGTGGTATGGAAACCGGCGAATACACAGGTATATTCCGCGCAAATGACCATGAGAATATTAAGAGAAGCCGGTTTGCCGGATGGCGTTATCAATCTGATTTATGTAGATGGTCCTACACTGGGCAATGTATGTTTTAATCATAAGGATTTTGCAGGTGTACATTTTACCGGATCTACCGGTGTGTTTAATACCATGTGGGAAACCATTGGAAGGAATATGGGATGTACAGATCTTATCCGCGTATTGTTGGTGAAACAGGAGGTAAAGATTTTGTGATTGGCTCATAAGAGCGCCGATCCTGATGTGGTGGCTACCGCTTTGCTTACGGGGTGCATTTGAATTCCAGGGACAGAAATGTTCGGCTGCATCAAGAGCCTATATTCCATCTAATATCGCTGAGGAAGTTAAGAAGAAATTGATTGCCGGTGTAAAGAGTTTTAAAATGGGAACTGTTGAAAATTTTTCCAATTTCATCAACGCCGTAATCGATGAAAAAAGTTTTGATAAGATCAAATCATATATTGATAATGCGAAAAAAGATGCAGAAGGCGGAAATATGGGTTGGCGGTAAATGTGATAAGAAGGAAGGTTATTTTATTCAGCCAACCGTAATAGAAGCAAAGGATCCCTGAGTATGTTACCATGTGTGAAGAGATCTTCGGACCCGTACTAACTGTGTACGTTTACCCTGCAAATGGGTTTCGAAAAGGCATTGGAGTCTGGTAGATACTACTTCACCCTATGCATTAACCGGTGCAGTTATTGCCCAGGACGGGCAGCTGTTGAAATGGCGATAAGAAAACTCAGAAATGCGGCCGGTAATTTTTATATAAATGATAAACCAACAGGCGCTGTAGTAGGTCAGCAACCATTTGGTGGAGCAAGAGCAAGTGGTACCAATGATAAAGCCGGTTCCATTCTTAATCTTTATCGCTGGTTAAGTGCAAGAACAATTAAAGAAACTTTTAATCCTCCAACCGATTACCATTATCCATTTATGACTGGAGAATAATAAACAATAACTGAAAAATAAAACCCATCCAGATTAATTGCGATGGTTTTTTTAATTAAGAAAGGCTTTAGTGCAATAAATAAATTCATATAAAACACTTCCTTTTTTAATTTAATTTTCATTTAAACAAAATTTTTTTCTACCAATTGCTATTTTGGTTTTCGGGTCCAACTTCTGCTTTTCATCTTCCCGCTTTTTCTGGCATGATTTTTTAAAAACAGGTATGTGTGCCTGATAATGTGGAATTTTTATTACCCAAAAAAGTATGTATGAAAAAGTTTTTGTGTTTCGTAACTGTGTCTTTAGTCGTGTTATCTCTTTCCGCCCAGGAAACACATTTTGGCCTAAAGGCGGGGGTAAATATTGCCAGTCTGAACGTTTCTTCCGGCAGTGATTACAATAGTAAAGTGGGTTTGCATGCAGGTGGATTAGCTCATATTCATCTTAATAAAACCTGGGCATTACAACCTGAAGTGGTATTTTCAATGCAGGGAGGTAAATCAGACGATACAAAATTGAATCTTAATTATATAAATATTCCGCTATTGGTTCAATATATGACCGAAAGTGGTTTCCGATTAGAAACCGGGCCCCAACTTGGACTATTATTAACGGCCAAAACCAAAGTGGGTGATGTAGAAATAGATAGAAAAGGAAATTTTAATTCAACTGATTTTTCTTGGGCTTTTGGGGCAGGTTATCTTTTTCCTGAAGGGTTTGGCCTTGATGCCCGATATAATTTAGGTATCAGCGATATTTGGGATGCAAGTAGTACAAAAATAAAAAACAGTGTTTTCCAGTTTGGAGTTTTTTACCAGTTTATGCATCAAAACAAAGGACATCACAAGAGGTAATTGAAAGTAATCTCTTTTTAAAAGCCCTTTTCGAAGGGCTTTCCTATTTTTACAGAAATTATATTTTTTGAAATCAATTCTTACTGATCAACATCTCAATATTACAATCAGAAGACTGGCGCACCAGATACTTGAAAATAATAATGACCTTGTTAACACGGTGCTGATAGGCCTGCAGCCCAGGGGTATTTATCTTTCAAACAGGGTAGTAGAAGAAATAAAAAAAGAATTTCCCGGTGTAGGTGTCCTTTATGGAAAATTGGATATCACTTTTTACCGCGATGATATCCGTAAGGAACTGCATATCGCCAATCAAACGGATATTCCTTTTTCCATTGAAGGTAAAAAAGTGGTGCTGATCGATGATGTACTTTACACCGGCCGCACCATCAGGGCTGCCCTGGATGCGTTGCTGGATTTTGGTCGCCCTGAAAAAGTTGAATTATGTGTATTGATTGACCGCCGGTTCAGCCGGCAATTACCCATACAACCGGATTATGTTGGTAAAGCCATTGATTCAATAATTTCGCAAAAAGTGAAAGTGTTGTGGAAAGATAAGGATGGCAAAGATGAAGTGATTATGCTGGATGAAGAATAAGCCTGCCACATTTTCTGGAGCAGGAGTTTATTACCCTGGTTTGCATTTCTGATTTCGTCCTTCAGACTTCAATCTATTTCCCCTAATTTCGCTTTTTAATGCAACTATCTACTAGACATTTATTGGGCATTAAAGACCTTACGTCTGCCGACATTTCCCTTATTTTACAGACGGCCGAACAATTCAAAGAAGTTTTACAAAGACCGGTAAAAAAAGTTCCTTCCCTGCGGGATGTCGTAATTGTTAATCTATTTTTTGAAAATTCAGACCCGTACCAGGATATCTTTTGAACTGGCGGAAAAACGATTGTCGGCAGATACCATTAATTTCTACGGCCTCCTCTTCTTCGGTTTCAAAAGGAGAAACACTGCTGGATACGGTCAATAATATCCTGTCCATGAAAGTGGATATGGTGGTGATGCGGCATAGTGCCAGCGGTGCTCCGCATTTTCTTGCCAAACATATTCCTGCTGCTATTATCAATGCCGGCGATGGTATCAATGAACATCCCACACAGGGTTTGCTGGATGCTTTATCCATAAAGGAAAAATTAGGAAAACTGGAAGGAATAAAAGTGGCGATCATTGGTGATATCATGCATAGCCGGGTGGCGCTAAGCAATATTTACCTGTTGAAAAAAATGGGAGCGGAGGTTACGGTTTGTGGTCCACCCACCCTTATTCCAAAATATATTGCAGAAGCATTGCATGTAAATGTGAGTTATAATCTGAAAGAAACATTGGAATGGTGCGATGTGGCCAATGTATTGCGTATTCAGCTGGAACGGCAAAACCAGGTATTGTTTTCATCGCTGCGGGAATATAACCTGGCCTATGGTATCAGCCGGAAAATGCTTGATAGCCTGCATAAAGAAATTGTGATCATGCACCCGGGCCCATTAACCGCGGTGTGGAACTGGATAGTGATGTGGCAGATAGCAAACAATCCATTATCTTGCAGCAGGTAGAAAATGGGGTAGCGGTGAGAATGGCAGTACTTTATCTTGTTATCTAATCGCAACTAATTAAAATAATTGTACGATTGTCAGGAATATGTAGATGTGCTCGGCCAATTGCAATCTAGTAATCGTATAACACGTCAATCAACTAAATCTGCATTATGGCATGCGTATCTGTCTTATTTCCCGGCACTTTTGATCCTTTAACCTTGGGTCATGTTGATATCATCAACCGGGCTATTCCTTTGTTTGATAAAATTGTGGTAGGTATCGGATCAAATGTTGCTAAAGCACCCATGTTTTCAGCACGAGCAAAGAGTAGCATGGATTAAAGAAATATACAAAGACGAACCAAAAGTAAAAGGTGCCTATTATGAGGGATTGACCGTTGATTATTGCAAAACAATCGGAGCCAAGTTTATTTTGCGGGGCATCCGGTACGTCAGCGATTTTGAATATGAAAAAGCAATTGCTGATGCAAACCGTACCTTAGATAACACAATTGAAACTATTTTCCTTACCGGTGAACCTAAGTATACATCTGTTGCTTCTACCATTGTCCGTGATATTATCCGCAATGGCGGTAATGCAAGTCCTTTTTTACCGGAGGTAGTGTATAAATCAATTAAAAAATGAACCAATGCGTATTTGGTTCAAAAAAGACCTGGTCATTGAAGATCTGCTATCGCTCGGTAAGGATACCATGGGTGAACATTGGGCATTGAATGGGCAGAAATAGGGGATGATTTTATAAAAGCAAGGATGCCGGTTGATCATCGCACCAAGCAACCATATGGCTTACTGCACGGGGGAGCCTCCTGTGTACTTGCAGAAACCATTGGCAGCATAGCATCGGCTATGGTAGTTGATCATTCAAAATTTGTATGTGTAGGCCTTGAAATAAATGCTAATCATGTTCGCAGTGCAAGAGATGGCTTTGTGACCGGTTGGCTACTCCTCTTCATTTGGGCTCTAATACGCATGTTTGGGATATCAAAATCCATGATGAAGTGGAAAAGCTTGTTTGTGTAAGCCGGCTAACTGTTGCCATTATACCCACGAAAAGAATCATTTAGGCCAACCAGCTTGTAATACATCAACAATGGAAGGGAAAGTGTTTTTCAGGTAAGATTTTATGTCCTTAGTCATTTACCCATTTTATTTCGTGAATATCTTCCTCAGTTTGCGGAGTAAGTGTCTGGTTGCTTTTTGCCTTCATTGTATACCAATGTGATTCTTTTAGAATAAATCTTGTTCCTTCATGATAAGTATGATAAGTGACAAGCAGGGGAGCCTCTAATTTTATTTTTTTTAAGACCGGTTTCTTCTTCAACTTCCCGTAACGCACATGCTTCCAAGCTTTCACCTTTATCCAATTTCCCTTTTGGCAGATCCCATTTGCCCCGGCGGAATATCATCAGGATTTCATCCATTCTCATTTTTTACCAGACCACCGGCGGCCTGTACCAAAGTAAATTTTTTAAAAAATGCTTTTTTCAATTCTTCTAAGGTAGGATGAAAGAAAACTCCTGCATGTATTTTCTCCGATTGCATTTCATGGATCATCGATTTAACGGTATGCGAATTCAGTTCGTCAATAAAAACAGCATCATCGTGATGAACATATGGCTCTATCATCCTGATCAATATTATCGCAGAGAAAAAGAGGTTTTTCGTGCGAAGTAGATTTTTATATGCATAAAAGTAAAGATACGTACAGATTCCGGAAACCGGAAGAGAAACGAGCTTCAGCTGTAATCGTTTAATAAACTTTTCAGCTTGCTATTAGACATTATTACCTGGTACCCCGTTATCCTCTCTTCCTTATCTTCGCCGCATGACAGATGCGAAAATGGTGGCTGAAAAATTGCTTCAGGTGAATGCAGTAAAATTAAATATTAAAGAACCTTATACCTGGGCCAGTGGATGGAAAAGCCCGATCTATTGCGACAACCGGAAAGTTTTATCGTTTCCATTCATCCGGGATTTTATCAAATCAGAATTGTGCAATCTTGTGTTTTCGAAATTTCCGGGAGCTGAGCTATTAGCCGGCGTGGCTACTGCGGGGATTGCGTGGGGTGCTATGACAGCAGATCAACTGAAACTGCCCTATATCTATGTAAGACCAAAGCCCAAGGAACATGGACTGGGCAATCAGATAGAAGGTTTTTATGAAAAGGGACAGAAAACAGTAGTGATAGAGGACCTGGTTTCCACGGGGAAAAGCAGTTTGCAGGTAGTTGATGTATTGAAAGGAGCGGGACTGGAAGTGGCTGGGCATGGTTTCTATTTTTAATTATGGATTTCCGGATAGCAATTGATGCAATTGGCAAGAATGGAATTCAGTACTATTCACTTACAGATTATCCTACGCTGATAGAGCCTTGCAGTAGAAAAAGGCACGGGTTTCTGAAGACGAACAAGAGATTTTGTTAAAATGGAAGGATGATCCGGCGAATTGGAAAGGAGTTTTGTAATTTGCCATTCTCAAATCAAATCATTTCAAATGAAAGGAATTTATTATTACTTTTTTGGCAATAGTATGGTTTTACCACCACTTCAGATGCCCAGCAAAAAGCTTTGGAGACTGCAAAAATAAAACTCCGAAGCACTTTGTGAAGCTTGTAAAACCAGGATTGAAACATACCTGAAACGAATAGATGGAGTAAGATTTATCAATGTAAATTACCGGAAAGGAGAAACCACCGTTAAATACCTGACAGATCGTACCAATATAGAAGAAATAAAAACTGCTATTGCTAATTTAGGATATGATGCTGATGATATACCTGCCAATGAAGAATCGTATAAAAGACTACCCAAAACTTGCAAAAAGTTTGAAGACGGCGGCGGTCATCCTAAGCCGAAAACGCCACCACCACCTCCTGATTCGGAATAATAAATATTTGTAATACTTAATATAGGTTGCCTGACCGTTATTTAAACAATTCTCTGAGGTTTTGTTTTCCCTGGTAATTCAATGAGAAATTTCTGTATATCCCCGATCTGCCGGCCTTTGCCTTTCCCTTTATTCTAAGCAATACTTCTTCATTAAGAAAAGCCGCAAGGGAATGTTTTAATATTTGTTTCATATTAACAGCAAGCTTTACAGGTACAAGAAAATCACTTGCTGCCCCGATCATTACAGTAGTATCCACATTAAAATGGCCAAGATAAGTGCTATCCATCCAGGCATCTCCCTCCGCTTCTTTCAGTGTTCCTTTAAAAGTATTGGGATTAAAATAACGAATGTCAAGCGTTACCATTGAACTGTCAAATGCAAATTCACTAAGTTTTATATTTTCAATCCCTTTAAAAACAGGATCCTTCATCTTTCCGCATGATGCCAGGAGGACAATAACAGCCGATATTAAAAACAGTTTTTTCATTATAATGCAAAATAGGAAATGTCAGGTTCAGACCGGTCTCCGATTAGTTAAAAAAAGGATATCATATTCAATGAACTATGCAGTTCCGTTATTGATGCGGTAACTTTGTGACTGAGTTTTCAGATTTTAAATCATAATGCCAGCATTTTATCGTTATAAATTCAAAAATGCAGTATATGCGTATTCTTTTTTTAATTGCGATGTTATCTTCCTTTACATGCTTTGGGCAATGGAAAAGTTATATGATGAGTGTAAGAGGGGATACCCTTAACAGGGTGGATATGAACGGGAAAAAACAAGGGCCCTGGGTGATTCATGCTGATGATTTGCGTGGAGAACAAGGTTATGATGAACAGGGCTATTTTGTTGATGATAAAAAGGATGGTAAATGGGTAAAATTTTCTTTAATGGGAGACAAGTTGTCGGAAGAAAATTACCGTTGGGGTAGCCTGGATGGGAAATCTAAATATTATACGAGGCGGGGTGGATTGATGCGGGAAGAGACCTGGAGAGCCATTGAGCCAGGCAGGAAATATGACACGGTAGATGTATTGGATGTACTTGACCCTTCTAAAGTTGTTGACAGGGTAGTAGTAAAAGTAGAAGGACAAACTATGAAGCATGGCACCTGGACCTATTTTGATCCGGAATGGGGCACAATTACAAAGACAGAAGAGTATTGGGCTGACAAGCTAAAAACAGATGATGCTTTAACTGCTGCCGATGATGATGACCTGAAACCAGTAGATTTTACTGATGCTAAATCAAAAACGGATCCACCTCCCAAAGGTGCCATCGTGAAACCAAAGGCTATTGCAGATTACGAAAAAAAGAACTCGGGTAAACGAAAAATAAAAGTTAGGGATGGAAGTACCGGGCATTAGAAATAGTAAATAATGCATTAGCCAAAAAATAACAATTGAGCCGTTAATAACAATAAAAAACCCCGAAAATTCCGGGGCTTTTTATTATCCTTTTAAGTTGCTTAAATATGTGCTTCTATTTTTTTTACAAAATTTCCCTTGGGCTGGGCACCAACCAATTTATCAACTACCTGTCCTCCTTTTATAAAAAGAATAGCAGGAATTGACGTAATGCCATAGTTCATTGAAACCTGGGGGTTATTGTCAACGTTAACCTTACCCACATTCACTTTACCATCATATTCTTTGGATAATTCTTCAATAACCGGCCCTATAGCACGGCAGGGTCCACACCATTCTGCCCAGAAATCCACTACGGTTAATTTATCAGAAGCCAGTACATCCGCCTCGAAATTCGCATCATTAAATTCTTTTGCCATTGTATAAATTTTAGTTTTTAATTTGTCATTAAAGGATTGCAAATTTAAGCCCGATATTATTAACAGGCAGAGTTGGCATAAAGTTGTGTAAAACTTGTCATCCTTTCAGTCTTCCTGGTGACAATGCTTCCATAAAAACCTTTAGATATAACCTAAACTGTTAAAACATGTACTTCCACTTCAGTCTTATCTTCCAAAAAATTAATTAATTCTTCATTCATTTCAAATCCCCTCCCGGTGGATACCAGGCTGATTTTCAATTCTTTTTTTGGCTCGGTTACAATAATACGCAAAGTTGACTGTCCTGGAAAATCGTTCAGATTTTTTTCTACAAAGCGGATCAGGTCCTTGCTTATATCTTTTGGATTTACCTGTAAATTAACCTGCCTGGTCAATTGCTTTTTCAGTGTTTCAGCAAGGCAAACCTGCTGTACTTTAAATTCATATTCGCCCTGGTTATACCTTGTTTTAAAGAAACCTGTAATGCATACTGATGCTCCCTGCTGCAAATAAGGCGACAAACGGAGATAGTCTTCGCTGAATAACACGAATTCAGTTTTGCCTGAAAAATCTTCAATTATATAACTCCCGTATTTATTTCCACTTTTTTGAGCAACGCGATGGTTGAACACCCGTTACAAGAGCCAGGATGCGAAACATCCGTCCGGGATTTGTCTGCATTTTGATCTCCTCTTTAAATTCATTGAAATCTGCAATACTGGTAACATTATAATGTTTCATTTCAAAGCGATAATGATCCAAAGGGTGCCCGCTTAAAAACATTCCCGTTACCTCTTTTTCGTGATCAAGTTGTACTATTAATGGCCACGGATTGCAATCAGGTATTCGTGGAGGTGGAATTTCCATTGTTATTGGAAGGTCTCCAAACAACGTATTGGCAGTAGATGAATTTTGAGTGGCTATTATTTGTCCATATTTAATTACCCGTTCAAGCCCTGTAACTGTTTCTCCTTCGGGAATTACAAAGTATTGGGCCCGGTGGTGTTCAGTAAAGCAGTCAAAACCTCCTGCATAGGCAAGACTTTCCAACGTTTTTTTATTAACAGCTCTTTGATTGATTCGCTTAATGAAATCAAAAATATTAGGGTAGGGGCCACCTTTCTTTCTTTCCGTAATAATGCTTTCTACAGCAGCCTCTCCAACGCCTTTTAACCCGCCAAGACCAAATCGTATTTCCCCGGCTTTATTTACGGCAAATCCTTTTAGTGATTCATTAATATCGGGACCCAATACTTTTATTCCCATGCGCTTGCACTCCTCCATAAAAAAAGTGATCTTATCAATACTATCAGCATTATTTAATACGGCCGCCATATAGTCTGCTGGATAATGGGCTTTTAAATAGGCCGTTTGATAAGCAACATATGCATAGCAGGTGGAGTGAGATTTATTAAAAGCATATTGAGCAAAAGCTTCCCAATCAGTCCATATTTTTTCAAGCTTGTCTTCAGGCAGCGATTTCTGCCCTGGCACCGCTGATAAACTGTGCTTTCATTTTGTTAAGCACGGCGATTTGTTTTTTACCCATGGCCTTTCGCAATACATCTGCATCTCCTTTGCTAAAACCTGCCAGCTTCTGCGCCAGCAGCATTACCTGTTCCTGGTATACGGTAATACCATACGTTTCCTCAAGGAATTCCTGCATCTCTGGCAGGTCATAGGTAATTGGTTCACGACCATGCTTTCGGTCAATATAATTAGGAATATACGCAATGGGGCCAGGGCGATACAACGCATTCATAGCGATAAGATCACCAAATTTATCCGGTTTTAGTTCCCGCAAATATTTTTGCATGCCGGGACTTTCAAACTGAAATGTACCAATGGTTGATGCATGTTGATAAAGTTCAAAAGTTTTGTAATCATCGAGTGGTATATCATCAATATTAATATTTACGCCATGATTTTGTTTAATCAGGCTAAGTGCATTTTTAATAATAGTTAGTGTTTTTAATCCCAGAAAGTCCATCTTAATAACACCTGCTTCTTCAATTACGTTTCCTTCAATTTGCGTAACCCATAGTGGTGAATCTTTTGAGATTGCAACAGGTATCAGGTCCGTAAGATCCTTGGGGGCAATGATGATTCCCGCGGCATGAATACCTGTATTCCGAACAGACCCTTCTAATCTTTCAGCTTCATGCAATACCCTGCTTAAAACTGTATTTTCCTGGTTATATATTTCCCGCATCTTTTTCACATTCTCAAAATCATCAGGGCCAAGTCCTTCTTTTTCCTCCAGGGATTTTGGTCCATCCTTTATTTTTAAGGGAGCTTTTAAAACTCTTCGTAATTCAATGCCCGGCCTTTCGGGAATTAATTTCGATAAAGCCCGGCTTTCTGGTAATGGCAGATCCAATACTCTTGCTACATCCGCTATACTTGATTTGGCGGCCATAGTACCATATGTAATGATCTGGGCTACCTGGTTCTTCCCATATTTTTCCACAACATAATCGATAACTTTTTGTCTTCCATCATCATCAAAATCCGTATCAATATCAGGCATTGATTTTCGATCAGGGTTCAGAAATCTTTCAAAAAGTAAATTGTATTTAATAGGATCAATATTGGTAATTCCTGTGCAATATGCTACCACAGACCCGGCTGCTGAGCCACGGCCGGGACCTATAAATACTCCAAGATCACGACCTGCTTTTATAAAATCGCTGACAATTAAAAAATAACCGGCAAACCCCATTGTTCTTATAGTAAACAATTCAAAACGAATACGCTCATCAATTTCAGGAGTAATTTCATTATAGCGCTGTTTGGCTCCTTCCCAGGTCATATGTTCCAGGTATTCATCCTGCGAATTGAATTCTTTAGGAACCTGGAAGAATGGTAGAAGAATATCTCTTTTCAGATTCAACAAATCAATTTTATCAACGATCTCATTGGTGTTATCTATAGCCTCGGGAATATCATGAAACACTTTGCTCATTTCTTCCGTGGTCTTGAAATAAAACTGGTCATTGGGGAAAGCAAAACGTTTTCCTTTTACATTCATATCGTCATCTGCAAAATCACGCAATGCAGGTGTAGCAATTTTTTCGCCGGTATTTATGCATAATAAAATATCGTGTGCATTAAAATCACTTTGATCTACATAATGTGAATCGTTACTTGCAATGATTTTTACATTATATTTTTTCGCCCATTTTTTTAATAATTCATTTACTTTATCCTGATCGGCCATCCCATGCCGCTGCAACTCTACATAAAAATCCTGCTGAAATACATTAAGCCACCATTTGAATTCATTCTCTCCTTCTTCTTCGCCTTTTCTTAAAATTGCCTGAGGTACGGAAGCACCCAAACAACAGGTGGTTGCTATTAATCCTTCATGGTATTGCAAAATGAGCTCCTTATCAATACGTGGATATTTGCTATACAGACCTTCGATAAAACCAAGTGAAGTAAGTTTTAATAAATTTTTGTAGCCTTTGTCATTTTTAGCAAGTAATATCTGGTGATGGCGGATATCTTTTTGTTCCTTAGTAAACGTTTTTTGATGCCGGTTAGCTGTCATATAAAATTCACAACCAACAACGGGTTTTACCTTCAGATTCCCATTTTCATCTTTATGTTTATAGGCTTCGGCAACAAACTCAAATGCACCAAACATGTTTCCATGATCACTGATTGCTATGGCAGGCATACCATCTGCTATCGCTTTCTTATACAGGTTTTGAATAGAAGCGGCTCCATCTAGTAATGAGAATTGCGTATGTACGTGTAAATGAGAAAATTTCATATTGAATTTTATTTTCTTTATCCGCAGTTTAATTTTATTTGTTGCCTTTAACCTGATTTAAGCAGCGTAATAAATTAGTAATATGTTCTATTTGTGAATGGTAAATAAAATGAATTGATCGGTATTAACAGATTTTACAACTGTAATTTACCTCTAAGGCAATTTTAGTTTTCAAAAATCGTTAAAAGGATATTGCTTTTTCACATTTTTATACTATATTTTTGCACGGTTTTTGAACCAAGCCGGAAAATCTCAATCTGAATGTTAATAAAAATATTTCCTGTCTTAATTATTTGTATTACCATGGTTAGTTGTTCCAGCCTGAAGCAACTTAATTATGGGAATAACAAGCAATCAGATCCTTCTAATAAGGCAGGTTCAAATGCTGTATCTTCCGGCGAAAACAAGGAAATAAAATTTCTTGAGGATATTTCAACAGAACCAACTGGACCCGTTTATACCAAGGTGGTTTCTTCCGGGAAAACTTCGGGCAAACAGGTATCCTCCTCTACTAATAATTATCTTAACCGATCATCACTCCCGGTAGAAAAAGCAACGGAGGTTCAGCTTAAATACGCAGTGCTGTTAAATACAGAAGTAGAGCAATTGGAAAATAATCAGCTGTTGGAATATGTAGATGAATGGTACGGTACACGATACCGTTATGGTGGAACAACAAAAAAAGGAATTGATTGTTCTGCCTTCGTGCAATCTATTTATATTTCTGCATTTGCTGTTTCATTACCTCGTACGGCCAGAGAGCAATATCGGTTTTCAAACATAATTTCCGCTACGGAAATGAAAACAGGTGATCTTGTTTTTTTTAATACTACAGGCGGAGTGTCTCATGTTGGTATTTATTTGCAGAATAATAAATTTGTGCATGCCTCAGTGGCGTATGGTGTTACTATAAGTGATATGTTTGATCCTTACTATCTCAAACGCTTTATTGGCATTGGTCGCATTGATAAGCCAGGGGCAAAAATTAAATAATTTTTTTACTGTTCCCGGCGCCTTCCACTTAATCTTTTCCTTATTGTATCTAATATGGGATAAATATCGGGTGACAGCCTGAACCATAAAATACTTCCTGCGTATAGCGCTATAAACAAGAGGGTGCGTAGAACCAGACCGGTAAACCCGTGTATTGAATTAAATAGCAGATAGCAAATCAAATAGCACACAGCTGCAATCAGCAAGACATATAATGATTTCATTGAAAAAGGAAAGAGCTTAAATTTTTTCCATAAAAAGGAAATGCGGACTATATTATAAATGCTAATAGAGATCAGGTTGGCCAGGGCCGGACCCATTATGTCGTATTGTTTTGCAAGAAAATAAGTAAGTGGCAACATCAATGCTAATAATATAATACCACTGGTAAGCTCAAATCGCCAGGAAGTGGAAGTGCCAATGATCTGTGCATTTACACCCGTTCCTAAATCGATGACCATACTGAGTCCCAATAATACGAAAGCTGAATATCCCTGCAAATAAGCGGCCTTTAAGCCAAAGGTTACAATAGCTTCTGTATAATTTAAAGCAATTAACAGAAATATACCTGATGCAAAAATCAATAGGTTTATCGAAGACCGTTGGTAAATCTTTTGAAGTAAGGAGAGGTTTTTATCTTTCCAGGCTTTTGACAAATGAGGAATAGAAACAGCAATAATACTTCTTTGCGGTGCCTGGATAACACTTGTCATAATAGTGGCTATACCAAATATTCCGGCTTTGTCAATGCCATCGGGTAAAACGGATGCAATAACAATTGTATCGAAAACCCGCGATATGGTAAAGATGAGAACACCCGCATAAACAAAAGAACAAAGTGTTAGTATTTTTCTGAAGAAACGCCGTGTTACTTTACTTACTGTAAGAGTAAAAAAAATCTTTTTCGTATACACCAGGTAACCGAACAAGGTGACAACGATAATCGGGTAACCCAAAGAATAAAGCTTTATAAAAAGACTGAAGTCGTCTATGAATTTGGTTGCAAAAAAAACAATAAATAAAGTAGTAAGCAGGCGCCACTGTACTTCCTTTAAAAAAGTTGCCAATACAGCTTTTCCAAGACTCCAGCTATACGCTTCAAGAATAGAATATATGGTTAAGTCCAAATCCCATGGGGAAAATCCAGTAATAATAAATAAGCAACTCAGGTGAGTTTCTCCCAAATTTTCTTATCACCAGGTCTTTAAAAGCCCAACCTGCCAGCATGACAAGGGCAAAACCAATTATTCCAATTAATAACGACCAGGTAATCATGTCGTTTTTTCGAACAGGGAGATTGTCCTGGTAGTATGGATAAAATTTAAAAATATAGGAAGGCATGGCCAGGCTGGAAAACGCCATCATCATTGTAGCAATGGACATGAAAATGGTAATAAGCCCGTAATCAGATTCAGTGAAGAGGCCTTCCTTCGTAAAAAAATAAGTATTAAGCAAACCGACAGCAAAACCGAAATATATAACCACCGAAGAAATGATACTCTGTCGCCTGATATTACTCATGTGGTAAAGATAAGAGGTGACCGATGATTAATAAAACAAGTAAAAATAGAAATACCGCCAGGCAGATAAATAGGTGGTGGACACAAAGCAAATGCTAAGAATAATTATTCAATAAATCATATGAAAAAAAAGCAGTTCAATACAAGAATTTATTTTCCGACATTTTTAACCATGATATAAAAATTCTTATCTACAGCAATTGAGTTTTTATTTAACCAGCCTGCCAATTTCTGAGTTTGCCATTTTTCACCAGGGTTTATCCATTTTTCCTTTCCACCTGAAAAAATTCGAACAGGCATATTAAATCCATTAATACAATTTGTCCACCGGTAGCTAAGAGAGGATCCTTGTATATAATAATCCAACTGGGGTATTTGTATGGTTCGGAGGTATTGATCAAATATTTTTGAGAGATCCTTTCCCGAATGCCTGGTGATGTATGCTTCAATATCTTTTGAATCTATGGTTTTGTGATAGAATTCTTTATTCAATCCCTGTAGTATTTTTTTAAATAAAAAGTCATTATTGATCACCTGCCGGATAGTATGTATCAGGTTGGCTCCTTTGGCATACATGTCTCCGCTGCCTTCCTTATTTACTCCATAAATTCCGATAACAGGTATATCATTCTAAATCCTTTTACGCAGTCCCTGGCAATATTCATTAGCCGCTTTTTTGCCATACCGGCATTCCACAAACAATACTTCAGAATAATCTGTAAAGCCTTCATGTACCCACATATCGGCAATATCATTGGTTGTAATATTATTACCAAACCATTCATGCCCGCTTTCGTGAACAATAATATAATCCCATTTTTTTCCCCAACCCGTTTCTGACAAGATCTTTGCCCAGGTAACCATTTTTGAATTTATTGCCATAAGCAATAGCACTTTGATGTTCCATTCCCAGGTGAGGCGTTTCCACTAATTTATAGCCGTCTTCATAAAAAGGGTAGGGGCCAAACCAATTTTCAAAACATTTAAGCATGGGTTTTACATTGACGACCAAATTGTTTTTTTGCTTTTTCTAGGATTATAGTCCAGCACCCAATAGCTGCACTCCAGGTTTCCTTTCTTTCCGGGGAATGTTTCATTCCAATTTACATACTTACCGATATAAGGAATGATATTATAATTATTGATCGGATTACTTACTTCCCATTTCCAGGTAGTACGTTCCATCGTTATTTTTCTTTTTTCTTTTTAATTTTCCGTTGCCCACAGCTACCAGTGAATCAGGGACAGTAATACTTAAAGAAGCTCCATTATCCGGTTCATCGCTTTGATGATCTTTGCAGGGATACCATACGCTTGCACCTAGTTCCCTGGCAGGCTACGGTCATCCAGGGTCTGCCCTTTTCATCTTTTGTCCATATCCAGCCACCATCCCATGGAGGATTGACGCTTCGCGGGGATTGCCCGGAGAAAAATATTTTTATTTCCTGCTTTGCATACGATGATCTTCCGGTAGTAATACGTATAAAATATGCGTTTCCATCTTTTGTGAAACTCAATTATTTTTTTACCTGACAATATGATACTATCTATTGACATAGGATCCTGCAGGTCAATTTGCATTACAGCGGAGCGGTGGAATTTTATTTGCTTCAAATTGAATAGTATTGCAACCAATGATTTTCTTATTGGTATAGTCCGGCGTTACTTCCAGATCATATCTTAATACATTCCACCATGATCTTCCGGGTCCATTCTACCTCTCAATGTATCCTGGTGAGTGTATTGAGCCGATAAAAAAAAATTATTTACAAGGATGCAGTGGATTAAAATAATTGCTTTTTCAAAGTATTTCACTTCTGAATGTATTTGAATTGTAAATTTAATCGTTCATGCTAAATATGATTGATAAAAGAAATGATAATAACGGGCTCTCACCTATTTTGTATGTCCTGTTAAAATGCTGCGGGATCTTTGGAATCCTGTTGCTTGATTTAGCATGTGGAACTCCGAGTAAAGAGAACAAAAAAATTTTTCATTACAATGAACATTCCGGTATTACTTCCCTTGATCCGGCCTTTGCCAAAAGCCAGGCTACCATGTGGCCCGCACACCAATTGTTTAATACACTGGTAGAAGTAAATGATAGCCTGGAAATAATTCCTTCACTGGCAAAAAGCTGGGATGTTTCAGCAGACAGGCTCACCTATATTTTTCATTTACGAAACGATGTTTTTTTTCATGATGATGATGTTTTTAAAAATAAGAAAGGCAAAAAATTAACTGCCAATGATGTTGTATATAGTTTGTCAAGGATCATTGATAAGAATACAGCTAGTCCCGGCGCCTGGATATTTAACGGGAAGGTAGATCCAGTACTGCCTTTTAAAGCGATAGATGATACCACTTTTCAATTGAAATTACTTCGGCCCTATAATCCTATTTTGGGAATACTTTCTATGCAATATTGTTCTATTGTGGCAAAAGAAGCAGTTGAAAAATATGGAAACGATTTTCGCCGTCATCCTGTTGGCACTGGTCCGTTTCGCTTTGTTGCATGGGAAGAAGGTCAGGCATTGGTATTGACAAAGAATGAACATTATTTTGAGAAAGACAGTGCTGGCAACAGCTTACCTTACCTGGATGGAATAAAAGTAAGTTTTTATGATAGTAAGGCCACTGAATTTCTTTTGTTCCGACAAAAGAAACTTGATTTTATAAATGATATAGATGCCTCTTTCAAAGATGAAGTGCTGACAAGAAAAGGAACATTGAGAGGGCCAATGGGAAGATAAAATTCAATTGCATGTCAATCCTTATCTGAATATTGAGTACCTCGGCATTCTTGTTGACTCAACCAATGAACTGGTAAAAAACTCCCCTCTTGCCATGAAAAAAATCCGGCAGGCAATCAATTATGGATTTGACCGGCGAAAGATGATCTTATATCTCCGCAATTCGTTGGGCACGCCTGCTGAGTCTGGATTTGTTCCGGCTGGGATTACCTTCTTTTGATTCTTTACAGTAAAAGGCTATCATTACGATCCGGCCAAAAGCCGTAAATTATTATCAGAAGCCGGCTTTCCTGATGGCAGGGGCCTTCCCCCTGTTAAATTATATACGATTGCTATTTATGCTGATATGGCAGATTTTATTGCCAAACAGTTAGGGAGATGTAGGAATTGCTATACAGGTAGAAACAGTCCAAAAAGCATTATTACTGGAAATGACAGCCAATTCAAGAGCATTGTTTTTTAGAGGCAGCTGGATAGCTGATTACCCTGATGCGGAAAATTATTTATCAGTTTTTTATTCCAAAAACCCTGCACCGCCAAACTATACACGATATAAAAATGACCAGTTTGATGCCTTTTTGAAAAAGCATTAAAGGAGGTCAATGACTCCACCAGGTACAGGCTATACCAGCAGGCGGATCAATTAGTAATAGAGGATGCACCTGTAATTCCTTTGTGGTACGATAAGGTAATTTGGTTGGTGCAACCTGGCCTGACGGAATTTCACGCCCAATGCTTTAAACTTACTTGAATTAAGGAAGACTTACTTTACTGAAAATCCTGAATAGGACTGCTGTTTTTTTTATTTTTCGTAATTGAAAAACGTATAAATACCCGGATATATTTGGTAAAAACAGTATTTTCCGAAAAATATTTTTTCATGTAAATTGTTGAATATTAATAATTTAATTGCGTTGAACTGATTAATTGTCTGCCTGGTACTTGCAGATATGTAATCTGCAGTATATTTTCACACTGTCAAGTTAGTTTTTTTACTACGGTGTTGCACGATAGACCAAACCAGAAAGATTCCTGAAGTAGGAAAAAAATAACCGACAACATCTGTAATCCCTAATTCACGTACCATGAAAGCAAAATCTACTCAAATTCTTATTGTAAGAATTATACTTTTCATCCTGCTTTGTTTGTATTCTTTTATTGTTTTTGGGCAACCATCTAATAGTCAAAATAGCAGCCTTCAAAAGTTTAGTGTTTCTGCAAATGGCGAAAAAGCAAAATTGCAGTGGTCACTCACTACAGGTAATAATCTTAGTACAGTGGTAATAGAAAAAGGGATATCTGCCGCGGAACTTAACGCCTGCGCAGAGTTCTGGGTAAACTTTGACGGAAATAAAGAAACCAATTTTCAATTTGCTGATAAGAAAAGCAATGAAAGTGCTTATTACCGGTTAAAAATGATAGATGCTGATGGAAAAATACAATACAGCAATATCATCCACTATACAGGACAGAAAGACGCCGGAAATTAATTAACCTGTGATCTCTTATTAATTTTCCATTAAAATAGTAAGATCACAAGCATTGAAATGAAGCAGCTGAAAAAGGAAACAGATCCAAATTTTTCTAAACGAAATGTATTCAAAAACAAAAGACACTCTCACCGGATAAGCAGTTACCATTCATTCCCATCAAGTAAACCCTGGCTACGGCCGGGGTTATTTTTTTAATTTGTCTTTGAAAACTTTTCTGAACTTTTCTACTTTTGGCCTTATCACCATTTTGCAATAAGGATTATTGTTTTCGTTATTTTCAAAATACTCCTGGTGATAATTTTCGGCGGGATAAAAAATAGAGAAAGGTTTTATTTCGGTCACAATAGGATTGTTAAATGCTCCGCTTTTATCCAATTCGGCTTTATACCTTTCTGACTTTTCCTTCTGCTCCGAATTCATATAATAAATCCCACTCCGGTATTGAGTGCCTACATCGGCTCCCTGGCGGTTAAGTGTGGTGGGATCGTGTGTTTCCCAAAACACCTCAAGTAATTCGTCAAAAGTGACCTTCGAAGGATCATATACTATCTGCAATGCCTCGGCATGGCCAGTTTCACCACTACATACTTGTTTATAAGTTGGATTTTTTACATGGCCATCTGTATATCCGGAAGTAGCGCTTATCACTCCTTCTAATTGTTCAAAAATGGCCTCGGTACACCAGAAGCAACCATTTGCAAAAACAGCAGTTGCGGTTGTTGAAGGGATTGAAGTCTCCTGGTTTGAGGCAGTACGAGTAGATGTCATTTTATCTTTTTTTTGTGGTTGTGCACAAGAAATTAAATGTACAAGGCTGATAACAAATGCGGTCAGGCATAGTTTAAGAACCGGTTGATTAATCATTTTCATAATCTGCAATTTGGTTCAATTTACGGCATCTGGCAAACCCCGGTTTTCGACTTTAGTCTGTTGGCTTACATTTTATCAAATTAACAACAGTCTGATAATATTCGCTTCCTCACACTTAAAATTTAAAAAAAAGATTTGCACAATATTGTGATTAATAATTAATTATTTATTAACAGCAGAGTAGTTATTAAATAATTTAATAAGTTTTTCATAGTTATTAAAAATATTTGTTAATTTGCCGAATCTTTTAGAATTCTACCAAAAAGCAACCAATTATTTTGATCACTTATGGGAAAAAAGGATTTTTATAAAGAACTGATCTTTAGAGAATTTTACTTTTCTGGTATTCTTTCTTGTGCAGACCTAAGCAAAAAAATAGGTAAGAGTCTTCCGCTCACCATGAACATTCTGAATGAACTCATTGAAGAAGGCGTTGTTGCAGAATCCGGTTTTGCGGCATCATCGGGAGGGAGAAGGCCCGTTATGTATTTACTAAAGCCGGACACATTTTACATACTATCCGTCGCCATGGATCAAATGGTTACTCAAATATCCATAATGGATATAAACAACCGCCATGTTGCAGGCATAGAAAAGGTTGAATTGCCTTTGCAAAAAAATCCTTCGGCTCTTTCCGATCTGGCCGTAAAAATGGAAGAGGTTATAAAAAAATCAGGAGTTGACAGAAAAAAAATAATGGGTGCAGGCATTGGTATGCCCGGGTTTATCGATTTTAAAAAAGGTATAAACTATACATTTCTTCATTCTGAGGAAAAAACAATCACTCAATTTCTTTCGGAGAAATTAGATCTTCCGGTATTTATAGATAATGATTCCAGTCTTATTGCCCTTGCCGAGTTCAGGTTTGGTTCAGCCCGTCATCAAAAAAACGCCATGGTCCTTAACATCGGTTGGGGTATTGGCCTTGGTATGATTCTCAACGGCGAACTTTTTCGCGGGCATAATGGATTTGCGGGGGAGTTTAGCCACATACCCATTTTCAACAACAACAAAATATGTGAATGTGGGAAAACAGGTTGTCTTGAAACCGAGACTTCCTTATTAGTAGTGATTGAAAAAGCAATTGAGGGTTTGAAAGACGGGCGATTAACAGGGCTTCCAAAACAATTTCCTACAGGTCATTTTGAACAGGATTGGGAAGCAATAGTTAATACCGCAATCAAAGGGGACCAGTATATTATTGAATTATTATCAGAAACAGGTTTTAATATCGGAAGAGGTGTAGCTATTTTAATTCACCTGGTCAACCCTGAATCTGTGATACTTAGTGGCAGGGGCACCCTGGCTGGTAAGGTGTGGCAGGCGCCTATTCAGCAGGCTCTTAATGAGCATTGTATTCCGCGGCTTGCAGAAAACACAACTCTCTCCATATCCACATTAGGTTACCAGGCAGAGCTAATTGGTTCTGCCGCACTGGTAATGGAAAACCAGGTTAAAAAACATGCAAGGCCTAACGGTAAAAATTCAGGTAAGAAACCAAAAACAAAGGGTATCTATTAAACAAGCAACATAATTATTTATAAAACTTTTATTTAATCTTTAAAAACAACTGCAATGAGGAACAAAAGACTTTTGATGGTATCTCTCCTGGTGCTTTTTAGCAATGCAATTTTGCTGGCACAGGTAAGTCGTACTATTACAGGAGTTGTCAATGACAACAGTGGGCGCCCGGTACCATCTGCTACCGTAAGTGTAAAAGGCACTACCCAATCTGTTATGACAGACGAAAATGGCCGCTATTCTATCACGGTAAATAGCAACAGAGCTGTATTGGTAATTAGCTCTGCAAGTTTTACACCCAGGGAACTGGCTGTAGGCAATTCAACAGTTCTGGATGCTTCACTTGAAGTGGCAGAAGGGGAACTTACCGGGGTAGTAGTGACCTCTCTGGGTATTTCTAAAAAACAAAAAGCATTGGGGTATGCAGTAAGCACCATAAAGTCAGAAGACATTACACTGACCGGATCTCCAAATTTTGGTGCAGCGTTATATGGCAAAGCACCTGGAGTTCGTATTGGTGCTACTCCCGGGGGAGCTACCAGTGCAGTAAACATTACCATCAGGGGTATCAATTCCATTACCGGAAAAAATCAGCCTCTGATTGTTATGGATGGAGTTCCTATCCGCGATGGTGAAGTAAGAAACAATGATTACTGGGGCGACCAGCGATTGAGAGGTAATGGTCTTTTAGACATTAATCCCGAGGACATCGACAACATTTCTATTTTAAAAGGTGCATCCGCTGCTGCGCTTTATGGTTCAGAGGCAGTAAACGGAGTTGTGTTAATTACAACCAAAAGTGGTAAAGGCAAAAAGGGTTTCAGCGTTGATGTAAATACAAATTACAGTGCGGATAAAGTTGCTTTTTTACCAAGATATCAGAATGTAAGAGGGGCCGGCGCTCCGCTTAATATCAGCAACGGAGGACAGGACGCTGCTGGATTTATTTATTATGACCTGGATGGTGATGGTGTAAAGGAAACCCGCGGTATTCTTGGTTACAGCATCAACTTCGGACCTAAATTCGATGGCCAGCCTACTATGGCATGGGATGGTGTTATCAGGCCTTATGAAGCGCAAAAAGATAATTATGCCGGTTTATTTCAAACTGCGCAAAATTCAAGTGTCAATGTAGCGTTAACGCAGTCTTCAGAAAATTCTAACATCAGGTTTTCATTAACACGCCAGGACAATGAAGGGGTTAGCCTTGGCGCAAAAAACAGTAAGAATATCGCCAACCTGAACAGCACATTCCGTTTGGGCACAAAATTTTCAACAGATCTTTTAGTAAACTATGTAAATCAGCATACCCATAATCGTCCTTATTCTATTGACAGGATGATGAACAATTTTACAGGTATGATGGGACGGTTTGATAATGCAGATTGGTATCTGAATAAATATAAAACCAGTCGGGGTTACCGCTATGTAACGGGAACCAATCAAAGCCTAACACCGGAAGAAAATATTAAATACAATGGATTCAAAGGAGATATTGCTGATTATGTGTGGAGAGTAAATGAACATAACGAAGATGAATATAGCAACAGGGTAATTGCTAGTCTCACCAATAACTGGCAGATCATAAAAGACTTGAATTTGCGCGGTAGAATTGCTACGGATTTTACTTCACAAAGAACAGAAAGCCGTCAATCTACTGAAATTCCTCTGTCTTTTGGTAATTCTGGTTATTTCGGATTAACCTCCTATTTAAATAATATCCTTTACGGAGATATCTTATTGACTTATTCTAAAAAATTGAATGAGGATATTGAATTGAGTGTAATGGGAGGTTATACTGCAACTAAAGAAACGGGTACTACAGTGAGCAGAAGTACAAACGGAGGACTGAGTACCGAAAATCTTTTTGATATAGCTGCATCAGTAAATACGCCGAATAGTGGATCTTCTAGATATTCATTGGTCAAAGATGCTTTTCTGGGAACTATAAATGGAAATTTTAAAGATTATTTATTTCTTGAAGGAACGGTTCGCCGGGACAGAACATCCACTATGAATCCAAACAATAATAGTTTTGTTTATCCTTCAGTTAATTCAAGTTTTATAATTTCTGAAGCACTTAATTTACCTTCTTACGTTAGCTATGCTAAAATAAGAGCATCCTGGGGAATAGTGGGTAATTATCCTGATATATATGGTGCAAACATCGCCTATAATCAAAACACATTAGGTGTTCAGGCTGTAGGTGGTCAACCTGTTCTTTACACCACACTTCCTTCCAGTTTTGGGAACGATGCTATCCGACCTGAAGAAAAACATGAAATTGAATTCGGCCTTGAAACTAAATTCCTGAAGAATCGTTTGGGCTTTGAAGCCTCCTATTATAATGCACAGGTCAGGGACCAGATATTACCATTAACAATACCTGCCAGTTCAGGAGCTACTTCTGTTCTGACTAACATAGGAACTTTAAGAAATAAAGGAATAGAAGTAGCCATTACAGGTACTCCCGTGCTTACAAAGAATTTCAGATGGGAGGCCGGTGTTAATTTTTCTCAGAACAAGAATGTAGTTGAAAAATTAGCATCTGGCTCCAATGAGCTTCTGCACGCAGATTATGATGGTAATGCAGCTCAATTGAAATCAGTTGTAGGTCAAGCTATGGGTGATTTTTATGCACACCCTGTTGCTAAAGATTCTAAAGGCGGATTGATCGTTGATCCAAATGGTCTTTATAAAGTAGATCCAAATTCAATGGTTAAAATAGGAAATGCCATGCCAAAAGTCGTTGGCGGAGTCTTCAATACTTTCACTTTTAAAGGATTTACATTAGACGCATTGATCGATTTCAGAATTGGTGGTTATGTAATGCCTACTGCTATTAACTGGATGATCAGCCGGGGACTTTTGGAAGAAAGCACAAAATACATGGATAAAGCTCATGGCGGTTTAAGCTATTATGAGGCCAACGGTAAAAGAATTCAAACTACTGCAGCGCAGGGACCCAATGGTGAAAAAGTGTATGATGACGGTATTTTGTTAGAAGGTGTAAAAGTGGATGGTACTCCAAATGATTATATCGCTTCATCTGCCGATTATTATTGGACAGTATATAACTGGGGTGGACCACAATACAGTCCCAATACCCGTTACGAATTATACATCAAGAAGAACTCCTATGTAAAATTCAGAGAGGTTTCTTTGGGTTATACTCTTCCGGTTAATATAGCTAAGCGTATCGGCGCAAATAAAATTCAACTGTCTGTTTTTGGAAGAAATTTATTTTACCTGTACAGAACATTAAAAGACATTGATGCTGAACAAACCGTTGCCGGATCAAGATGGTTCCAATCGCTCACAAACGTGGGAACCAATCCTTCAACCCGTACAGTAGGCGTTATGCTGAGAGCAAGTTTCTAAAACCACTTTAAAGTTTTATTACTAAAAAATATAAGTATGAAAAAAGTATTGTTTATCCTGGTTATAGGTCTTACGGCAGGATTTACCGCTTGCAATAAGGCGGATTTTGAAGACAGCTATGCTGATCCTTCAAAGATATCAGTGACCTCCGTAGAAAAGCAGTTTGCAGGCTTTTTGGTTTCCAATCGGGGTTATGTTTTACCTGATTACTGGAATTATTTTGTTGTCCTTAGAACTACGATTACCCGTTACACGCAGGCAGTTGGTTGGGTAAATTCAACAAGCCAGTATGTACCCGGAGCTGCCGGTATTAATGACCGTTGGAATGCATATTATAATTTTCTTGCCCAGTACCGGGAATTTGAAAAGGTCTATTCTAAATTAAGTGCAGATGATCAAAAAGACAAGCGCATTTTTATGATCGCCGCATCCATATATCTTTATGATCATACACAAAAAGTGGTGGATCTGCATGGCGATATTCCCTGGACAGCCGCGGGAAAATTAAGTGAAAATGGTGGTGAATATGCAAAGTCATTACCAGCATATGATAATGCGGAAACCATCTATACAAAGATGCTGGACGACCTGAAAGCATTTGCAGATGAATTAAATACTATTTCGGTAAAACCTGCAATACAAACTGGATTTAAGAACCAGGATATTGTAAATAAGGGAGACTTAACTCTTTGGAAAAAATACACCAATTCTTTAAGGTTAAGAATATTGGCCAGAGTTTCCGGTGTTCCTTCTTTCCAGGCAAGAGTTGCTGCCGAAGCTGCCGCTATCTTAGGTAATCCAACCAGCTATCCGGTAATTACCGACAATGCTGAAAACATCCAGATCAATGTTTACAACCTGGGTACCGATATTCATTCAAAAGGTTTCAGAGGTGGTCTGGAAGATTGGGATGGCAACCTAGCCGGAAAAGCCATAATCGATCATATGAATACAAACAGTGATCCCCGCTTGCGTGTTATGTTTGAGCCTGGAGCAAATGCCGCAGGGATTTATAAAGGTTTGGATCCTCTGCTTTCCTCCAGTGCGCAATCTGCATTGGTAGCGGGAGGCACTATCTCTATTTATAATCGTTCTACACTTAGCCGCAATGAATATTTCCCTGGTGTATTGATAAATGCCGCCGAAGTAAAATTCTTAAGTGCTGAAGCCTATCTGAAAGCCGGAAATGATGGGGCGGCCAAAGCAGCATATAATGATGGCATTGCTAAATCAATCAAATATTATTATGGATTACGGGCTCTAAGTAATGATAATGTGGCTGGTGCGCTTACACCCACAAGCGATGCTGAAATAGCAATCTATCTTGCAAAGCCAGGTGTTAATTGGGATATTGCCACCACAACAGAAGAAAAACTGAAACTGATCGCTACACAAAAATGGATTCATTTCAGTGTAATACAGCCATTGGAGAGTTGGGCAGAAATAAGAAGATTAGATGCCCCGGTATTTAGTTTTGAACCAGACAATGCAAATACCCAAAAACTACCTCCGCTCAGGTGGGTGTATGCAGGCAGCGAACTGACATACAATTCAGAAAACTACGAAAAGGTTAAAGCAAAGGATAATCTGAATACCAAAATATTTTGGGACGTAAAGTAATTACATCGAATTAGTGAGGCAAACGGAAATGGTATATTTGGAAAAGTTGTATTCAGAAGTAGCCTTTTAGCAATAGTTTTAGTTAAGCAGACATATATAGGCCGGTTGTTTTTACAGCCGGCCTTTTTTGTAAGTCTCTGGGCTATATGGTTGTCTGTTGAAATAAAAAAGGCAATTAAAACTGAATCGGGCTTCGGTATAAACTGCCTGAGGAATGCTGAAAAGTAAAATATCAGGGAAGTGTATTTTTCACAAATTAATTATGTAAATTCATACTAGTTTTTTTTTCGTTAAGCAGTTGTTTTGGCCGGTTGTATTTGCAGCCGGCCTTTTATTTTTAAACAAGCGTTCCATTGTTCCGTGGGGTTAGGCTTCATTTACCGAAATTTGCCTGAAAGAAAATTAGGAAAGGAACGATTGTTATGAAACTTTATCCCGAATCAGCCTTTTTCCAGCTTGAATTTGACAAGGTGAAAGCCCTGCTGGCAGATTATTGCCAGACCGAACATGCAAAATCTAAAGCGGAGCAACTACGTATACACACAAGAATTGATTTTATAGATACCGAACTAAGGCAAAGCCATGAGTACCGGCAATTGCTATTGAATGGCATTTATTTTCCCAACGATTATATTCTTAATCTTTCAAAAGAATTAAAGCTTTTGTCCATACCCGGAGCCTTACTTGCAGGTGAGCAATTACAAATGATCAGGAAGCTGGCAGAAAGCATTGAAAAAATATTTCGATGGTTCGACCATGAGCGAAAATCTGCATACGGAGCCCTTTTTAAAGTTGATTGAAAATACTTATTATGAAAAAGCGATCATTGGAATGATCGATGAAGTGCTGGATGATCATGGCCAGGTAAAAGATACATGCCTCCAATGACTTAAAAGATATCCGTCTTGGATCTTTATCGCAAGCGAAATGAACTGCGGCAGCTTGTTTGACAAAATTGTTTCAAAGCTGAATAAGCAGGGCTACCTGGCAGAGATTGAAGAAAGTTTTATGAACGGCCGAAGGGTACTAGCTGTATTTGCCGAGCAAAAAAGAACGGTAAAAGGAATTTTGCATGGAGAAAGTGAAAGCCGGAAAACAGCTTTTGTAGAACCGGAAGAAACCATTGATCTTAATAACCAGGTGAGTGAACTGGAAAATGAAGAACGAGAAGAGAAGTGTATCGCATTCTGCGGGAGCTTACATCGAAATCTATCGGTTTATTCCCCGTTTGCTTGATACGCTATCACATTGTTGTTGGCGATTATGATTTTATCAGGGCCAAAGCAAAACTGGCTGTTGAAATAAAAGGGGAGTTTCCATTGATTGACTGATAAAGCTCATGTGCACCTGGTGCAGGCCTATCATCCTCTTTTGTATTCTATATAACTCAAAAACAAATAAGCCCACCATACCGGTTACCTTACACTCGATGATGCGCAAAGGATACTGGTGATCAGCGGTCCTAATGCAGGTGGTAAAACGGTTACGCTTAAAAACAGTTGGCCTGTTGCAAATGATGGTGCAAAGCGGTTTGCTGGTGCCTGTTCATCCTTCCTCGCAGTTTGGTATTTTCAAACAACTGATGATCCATATTGGCGATACGCAAAGCCTGGAATTTGAATTGAGTACCTATAGCAGTCATCTGATCCACATGAAACATTTCATGGATAATGCAAATGGCAAAACACTTTTTTTTATTGATGAGTTGGGAAGCGGCAGTGATCCGAATCTGGGTGGTGCATTTGCTGAAGTGATCCTGCAGGAGCTGGCAAAGAAACATGCGATGGGTATTGTGACCACGCATTATCTGAACCTGAAGGTGATGGCAGGCAAAACAGCCCGGTATCATCAATGGAGCTATGGGATTTGATGAAAAAAACCTGCAACCTCTATATAAACTTGATTATTGGTAAACCCGGAAGCTCCTATACTTTTTCTATTGCTGAAAGAATTGGACTTGATAAATCACTTATTAAAAGAGCGAAAGATCTGGTGGATGATGATCAGTTTCGGTTGGATAAATTACTAAACCGGACAGAACAGGATTTGAAGGATCTGGAGAAAAAAGAAAAGAACTGCAGCAGTCTAATGAAAGAAAATGAAAAACTGAAAAAGGAAATGGAGCAGGTGATGAATAAAGAAAAGCATCTTACAGCAGGTAGAGGTGCTGAAAGAGCAGAATAGAATTTCTGAAGAAAAGATCGCTTACCTGAAAGACATGGAACGAAAACTGAAACAGATGCTGATCGAATGGAGAAAGGAAGAGAACAAAAATAAAGTGATCAAACAAATGGAGGCCTTGCTGTTTAAGAAGAATGAACAAAAGAACGGTCAGCAAAATGCAGAAAAAAATTGATTCAAGATTTGATGAAGTAGGTGGTGAAATAAAAATGGGTGATAAGGTAAAAATGAAACGTAATCACCAGGTAGGGCAGGTGATGGAATTACGTGGCAAAAGAGCTGTGGTAAAAATAGGGCTGCTGCCGATGCAGGTAGAAATAAAAGACCTGGTGGTTGTAAAAGAAAAAATAATGAAGAATAAATTATTCCGGCTTAAACAATGCTTTTAATTCTGTGCATCTTCAGGTTTCATTTTGCCACCCAGTATCAATCTTATTTGCCTTCTTCTCAAGGCTCCGTCAAATAATTTTTTTTCTTCTTCCGTTTCCGGAATTAATTCAGGAACAGGGTGGTTTGTTATTGGGGTCAAGAGCAACAAAAGTATAATAGGCTTCATTGCTTTTGTATTTGTATTGTGTTTTCAGATCTTCGCCCCATACTTTCAGATGTACTTCCATCGATGTATTAAAAGCGCGTGAAACTTTTGCCTCAATATGTACAACATTTCCCAGACGGATGGGATTTTCAAAAGAAATATTATCTACCGATGCTGTTACTACAGGGGCATTGCAATGTTTCTGCGCCGACAATGCAGCAGCAATATCCATCCAGTACATCAAGCGGCCTCCCATCAGGTTGCCAAAAATGTTTGTATCGTTGGGTAATACCAGTTCTGTCATGATGGTAAGGCTGTCCGGTTGCTTTTTTGGATTTCATTTTGAATAAAATTTTTGCAAAGATAAAGGCCCCGAAGAGGAATTGTTGAATAAGTTACCTTTTGGAATTTGCCGGATGGCAAGGGGAAACGTTATTTTTCATTTATCATTTTGTATTTCCTGATACAAATTGTCAATTGTCTTTGCCTTACTTTTGCGCATCATTTTATTATCGTATGAAACCCGCCAGGATATTTCTTTTGACAATACAGAATTTGCATTTGAATATAAAACCGATAAGCAATTAAAAAAAGCCAGGTTTCTTATTTTCTATCAATGGGCAAACCCTGGCTGGTGAAATTGGGAACACAGATTACACCATGGGCTATTAAAGGCGGGATTGCCTGTTAAAGGAATTATCAGGCAATACCATTTTTTCACAATTTGTAGGAGGTGAAACATTGGAAGAAACTGCAGTGGTTGCGAAGAAATTGGGAGAATACAATGTGCAGGTTATTCTTGGATTATGGTGTAGAAGGAGGCGATGATGGAGAAAAAGGATTTGATCATTCTACGGAAGAATTTATCCGGGTGATACAATATGCTGCCACGCAACCCAATATTCCCTTCATGAGTATTAAGGTTACCGGTTTTGCCCGGTTTTCTTTGCTGGAAAAGCTGGATGAAATGATGCATAAAGGTGAAGGTACATTAATGAAACGATATCTGAAAGCCAGTTGATGATCTGCCTGGTGCAGGAAAAAGAAGAATGGCACAGGGTAAGGCGGCGTATGATGCATATCTGCGAAACAGCTGCAGTAAAAAAGTATGGTGTATTGGTAGATGCGGAAGAAACATGGATACAGGATCCTGTGGATGCACTGACGATTTTGATGATGGATACGTTTAATAAAAAAAAAGTGGTGGTGTATAATACCATTCAGCATTATCGTCACGACCGGTTGCAGTTTTTAAAAGATTCTTATGAAGCTGCAGATGGAAAGAAATTTTATATTAGGCGCTAAACTGGTTCGCGGTGCTTATATGGAAAAAGAAAGAAAAAGGGCCGATGAAAAAAATTATCCTTCACCGATACAACCTGATAAAGAATCAAGTGACAGAGATTATAATGAAGGAATTTTTGTATTGATCATATTGATCGGATTGCATTGATCGTTGCTTCACATAATGAATACAGTAATTTACTGGCTACACAACTTACTACAAGGAAAAAGGATTTATCATTGAATCATCCGCATGTTCATTTTAGCCAGTTATATGGCATGAGTGATAATATTACTTTTAATCTGGCTCATGCAGGATGCAGTGTAAGTAAATATCTACCCTTTGGTCCCATCAAAGATGTTATTCCTTACCTGATGCGCCGTGCCCAGGAAAATACTTCTGTAAAGGGGCAAACCGGAAGAGAATTGGGATTGATAAAAAAAGAATTACAGAGGAGGCATCAATAATTTTTGAAAACCAGAGAGATCACCCTGGATTTGCTCGCAACACATCCTATTTACCAATAAGCTTCACGCATTCAGGTTTTTCTTTATATCCGAAACGTATTCTTCCTTTCGTTTCATTTTTTATCATTTTTTTAAGAAGGCTATTAGCCATATCGGCGGGTAAAAACAAAATTTAATTCCATTTGGTATCATTATTGAAACCTGAATGTTTGCAATTAGAAAATAATTTTTCATTCTTCATAGTTATTTAACCAGCTGCAAATTCCGGTCATGATGCTGAACATATAAATCGTATGTAAAAATTTTACTCAAATTTTCCAGCATGTTATTAGCCTCCGGCCCGTCGTTTGAATTCATAAAATTCATACAGGTATTCTGTTGGATCGTTTTGCCTGTTCTGCTACTCGCGGTACTGCTAACGATATATTTTCATTTTCGGAAAAAAAGATCCGAAGGTTCCAGCGATGAAAATATTGATGAAAAACTTGCTGCAGCTTCTCCGGAACAAATGGGCTTTACCCGTGGAGATGGGGAATATGTCCTGTTTGATCATTCGGCTCTCATCGGTGAATATAAGAACAGGCTTTCCTATAATCATGCCCGGTATACGGCGTTGCGACGTGATTTTGAAAAGCTTGAATTAACAAATGCAGGCCTTGCCCGGTATGCTACCTACCAATTTTTAAAAAATAAAAAAGACGATATGGGAAACAATTATGAACAAATGCCGCAGGTACTGCAGGAAGAAATATCAAAAATAACTGCAGCGGCAAAAATTGAAAAAGAGGAAATGCTGGCAGCTATGGAACGGATTTCCTGGTCCTACAAATTGCTTGAAGAAGAAAATCAAACCTTACAGGATCAATTAAAGATCCATACGGCTTCGGGGGATGAAAAAAATATGGTATTGGTGAGGTGGATTGAAGAGAACGCCTCATTGAAAGAAAAAGTGGCCGAACAAAAATATGTACATGATGTTCTGACAGAGAAAAAGGCGCAAATTGATTTTTTGCAAAACCAATTGGAGCAAAGAATAAAGAATAGTAATCAATGGGAAAATGAATACGCAAAACTGGCCACTGAGATGGAAGAAAGCAAGTTGGAGAATAGCCGGCAATTACAAATCCTTAATGAGGATTTGATCAACAAAAATGAGGAGGTTGATAAAATGCAGGTTTTATTTTGTGGCCTTGAAGAGCAATTGAAAGAAAAAGACCAGGTTGTTACCTCAAAACAAGACCACACTGATAGGGTGGAGACTGCCCTTCAGGAAGCAAAAGAGCAGCAGGATAAAATGAAGGCTGCATTAGCCATCAGTAATGAAAGAGTATCACACCTTGAGAATCAATTATTGACTGAAAAACAAAAAAATGAAGAATCGGGGCAAAGTCTTGCGGTTCATAAACAATTATTCCAGAAGCTATATAAAGATCTTTCTACCATTATGAAAGATGAAGTTTCACAATCACCGGTGATTAATTTAAGAACTGATTATATAAGCACTGAAAAAGACGATATGGCTGTTCATTAAATATCTCCTTCGGATCTTGTTTTTCAAATAAATTGAATGACAGGCGGGTCTGAAGGTGAATACAATTTCCAATACACAATTTCCCCACAGGTTATTGTTCATTCCTCATAGCTTAATGGTTTCTTCCTAACTTGCGGGCCATGCAGCAATACCTTAATTTACTACAGCATATTCTGGATAATGGAACACAGAAAACAGACCGCACCGGCACCGGCACATTGAGTCTGTTTTGGATACCAGTTGCGGTTTGACCTACAGAAAGGATTTCCTCTTGTGACCACCAAAAAAGTACACCTGAAAAGCATAATTCATGAATTGCTTTGGTTTTTAAAAGGAGAAACGAATATTGCTTACCTGAAAGAGCATGGGGTAAAAATATGGGATGAATGGGCTGATGAAAATGGAGATCTTGGACCGGTGTACGGTAAACAATGGCGAAGTTGGGAAGGGAAGGATGGTAAAATTGTAGACCAGGTAAATGAGCTGATTGACGCAAATAAAAAAAAACCCGGATAGCCGCCGCCTAATCATAAGTGCATGGAATGTAGCCGAGCTTCCTGAAATGGCTCTGATGCCCTGTCATACATTGTTTCAGTTTTATGTAACACCACCAGGCCCGGATGCTCCAACTGAAAAAAAGGGTCGCCTTTCAGTTGCCAGTTATACCAGCGAAGTGCGGATGTTTTTTTGGGTGTTCCGTTTAACATTGCTTCCTATGCCTTACTGACCATGATGATTGCACAGGTTTGTGACCTGGAACCGGGCGAGTTTATACATACATTTGGCGATGTACATATCTATAACAATCACATGGAGCAGGTGAATCTGCAATTGAGCCGTACACCATTTCCATTGCCGACAATGAAACTGAATCCAGGTATAAAAAATATTTTTGATTTTAAATTTGAAGATTTTACACTGGAAAATTATCAATCTCACCCGGCAATAAAGGCGCCGGTTGCAGTATAAGCCCATCTCTCTCAATTGATATACTTAAAGTTCAAGAATCTTTTAGAGAGGTGAAGAAGTTAGTCAGGGGAATTGTATCTTCTTATTTTTGTAATAGAACATTATTTAATTACTTCCCTGTAAAATTTTGAAAACGCCAGTTAGGGCTCATTAAAATTTATAACCGGGAATAATACCTGGCACATATGATCATTTCACTGGTCGTGGCTGCTGCAAACAACAATGCCATTGGCAAAGAAATAAATTATTTGGCATTTACCCAATGACATGAAATATTTTAAAAACGTAACCTGGGGTATGCCGGTAGTTATGGGCAGAAAAACCTTTGAATCGCTGGGTAAGGCCTTACCCGGAAGAAAAAATATTGTTCTTACAAAACAAGACCGGGTGGAAGGCAGATGGTGTGATAACGGTTAAAAATTTTGATGATGCGGTTTTCCTGGTGAAAGAGATGGATGTAAAAGAAATGATGGTAATTGGCGGAGGTGAAATTTATCAATCTGTTTTTGACAAGGCCAACCGGATTCATATGACCCGGGTAGATTCGGAATTTGAAGCCGACACTTTTTTTCCCGCTATTGATCCCGGTGTATGGGAACTGGTAAGACAAAAGAATTATGAATCCGATGCAAAACATGCTTATAATTATTCATTCCAGGTTTGGGAAAAAATCTGATTGTTACATGCCCGGCAACAAGGGGCTAATGACCATCTCACATAATTCTTCATGTATTCCAAATTTCAGCTTGGTATAAAATATCTTGGTTATTACTTTTCTGCAAGTAACGGAAAAGGGCATGGGATGCACTCTCCCTTTGTTTTTGAATTTATCACCAGAGTTCTTAATGACCATACAATTTACCCTGCATATTTCGAAGTTGAAAAACTTCGTAGCCATTTATTACAGGACCAATCAGAAATAACTATCGAAGATTGGGGAGCTGGTTCGGTAACAAGTAAATCAAACCGTAGAACTGTGGCATCTGTTGCAAGAAACGCAGCCAAGCCAGCGAAGTACGGACAGTTGCTCTTTCGGATCATTAAATATTATCAACCACAAAATATTTTAGAATTAGGAACTTCATTAGGGATTACTACATCTTATTTATCCCTTGCCAATTCTGCTGCAAAATTGATTACACTGGAGGGTGCATCTGCCATAGTTGAAAAAGCCCGGCAGAATTTAAATACTTTAGACATCAGTAATGTGGAAATAATTAAAGGTCAGTTTGATGAAACGTTGCCGGTGGTGATTGAAACAATAAATGAAAATAAGGAAAAACCCTTTGTTGATTTTGCATTTGTAGATGGCAATCATCGTTATGAACCCACAGTAAAATATTTTAATCAGCTTTTGTCAGCGAGGAACAATGAATCAATATTTATTTTTGATGATATTCACTGGAGCAGGGAAATGGAGCAGGCCTGGGAACTTATCAGAACGCATCCCGACGTTTTGTGCAGTATCGATCTTTTTTTTATTGGCATTGTATTTTTTCGGAGGGAGTTTAAGGAGAAGCAACATTTCTGTATCCGGTTTTAGTTTGAAACTATTAAACTGTCGGTCTTACCGGGTATTTGAATAGTTGGTATGGAAACAGGAACTGGAGTACCCAATGAATTTTAAAAAGAGTGGTGCCTACACTATTTACCATTGATGGAAGGTAATGTGGAATTCCTGCGAAGGCTACCAATTTTTTAATATCTTCGGCCCCGATCTTCATAATACAGAAAATAGAATATTCTTCATGACCATAGGCCTGCTTAAAGAACCACTCTATGAAACAAGAGTATCGCTGTTGGCAGAAGCTGTTGCTACTCTCACAAAAAAGGGAATCACTGTTTTAGTAGAAACGGGTGCTGGTGAAAAAGCATTTTGCAGAAATGCGGATTATGAAAAAGCAGGAGCTCTTATCAGGAGCAGGACTGAAGTGCTCGAATCAGCGAACATTGTTTTATCAATTAATGCATTAGAACCGGAAGATATTAATCATATTACCAACCGCCATCCTTATTGGTGTTTATCAGCCCCTGTTTAATCCTTCCTCTGTTAAAGATTGGGCTGACAGAAATATAACCACTTTTTCGCTTGATATGCTGCCCCGTACTACCCGTGCTCAATCCATGGATGTATTGAGTTCGCAGGCAAATATTGCAGGTTATAAAGCAGTATTGACTGGCTGCTAATTTATATGGCAGATATTTTCCCATGTTCATGACCGCAGCAGGTAGTATTGCTCCGGCAAAGATGTTGATACTGGGTGCAGGTGTGGCCGGATTACAGGCAATTGCTACTGCAAAAAGATTGGGTGCCGTAGTAGAAGTGTTTGATACAAGACCTGCGGTGAAAGAAGAAGTGATGAGCCTGGGTGCAAAATTTATTGAAGTGGAAGGCGCTGCCGATGCCAGCAAAGCAGGTGGTTATGCAGTAGAGCAAAGTGAAGACTTTTTACAACGACAAAAAGCAAAAATTGCCGAAAGTATTGCCAAAGCAGATATCGTTATTACGACTGCACAGATACCGGGAAAAAAGCGCCTATATTGATTACAGAAGAAATGATGCAGCGAATGCGAAATGGTTCTGTGATCATTGATATTGCGGCAGCTACAGGTGGTAACACGCCGGTTACAAAAAATAATGAAACGGTTGTTTATAATGGAGTAAGTATTGTTGGCAATTCCAATCTGCAGGCCACATTGCCATCGGATGCAAGCAAATTGTATGGAAAGAATGTCCTGAATTTTTTGCAACTGATCATCACCAAAGAAGGAACGATCAATCTGAATTGGGAAGATGACCTGGTAAAAGGAAGTTGTATAACGCATGGGGTGAAGTGGTAAATGAACGGGTAAAAAGTTTGTTATGAATGAAAGCCGGATTGGTGCGAACTCTTTCATTTGAATATTTTCTTATGAATTTTCAGTATTCCACCCGTTGCCAATAACTCATCAGGAACCGGGATCAGATTTTAAATTTTTATTTATATGGAGTCATTCTTTAACTGGATCACCGTCAATCAGCAGATCATCTACATCGTCATCCTGATGATATTTGTGGGTATTGAAGTAATTGGTCGTGTGCCGAGTGTATTGCATACGCCGCTGATGAGTGGTGCCAATGCCATTCATGGTGTGGTCATCATTGGTGCTATCATCGTTATGGGAAAAGCAGAAAGCTGATAATTATCTCGCATTGATACTGGGTTTTCTGGCGGTGATAGTGGGAACACTTGAATGTGGTAGGTGGATTTGTGGTGACAGACAGGATGCTGGAAATGTTTAAGAAGAAAAAGAAATAAACTGGATCAGGATTGTTGTAAGATTACCTGGCAATAATTCTGACATCTTTAATCATCAGGTTCGCTTTGATTGAAATAAAAATGGTGAAATGGAATTGAATATTCTTACACTTTGTTACCTGGTTGGTTCGGTTACATTTATTCTTGGATTGAAAATGTTATCCAATCCTGCTTCTGCAAGAAAGGGAAACCTGATAGCTGCTGCCGGTATGACGATTGCAATTCTGGGTACTATCTTTTTATATACTGATGAAGACGGAAATAAGTTGCATAACTACGGCTGGATATTTGGAGGTATTATTGATTGGTGGTATCATTGGCACCTTATCAGCAAAGAAAGTGAAGATGACGGCCATGCCGGAGATGGTGAGTATGTTTAATGGAATGGGTGGTGCCTGTGCTGCTTTGATCTCGATTGTTGAGTTTAATCATATTGCCAATCACAGCTGCAGCTGCATTTGGAGTAACAGGATATGGATAGGGGCTAGGTCAACGGAATGCTGCTGATTATTTTACTAGGACTTAATAATTGGTTCTGTTTCTTTTGCAGGAAGTATGATCGCCTGGGGAAAATTAAATGGGAAAGTAAAAGATTTTTCTTTCAAGGGTCAGCATATTTTTAATATTGTTTTGTTGTTGGTCATACTTGCACTTGGCAACATATCTGATAGGGTGGATGCCGGGTAATAGCATGATTATATTTTTTATTATTTTCTTATTATCCTTGTTATATGGTGTCTTCTTTGTTTTGCCCATTGGTGGTGCAGATATGCCGGTTGTGATTTCTCTGCTAAATTCTTTTACAGGTGTTGCTGCTGCATGTGGCGGTTTTCTCTATGATAATAAAGTAATGCTTACCGGTGGTATCCTGGTTGGTGCGGCAGGTACATTGCTTAACAATATTGATGTGTAAGGCAATGAACCGTTCATTGATAAATGTATTGATTGGTTCATTTGGTGGTGGAGCCAAAGCCGGTCCTGCCGGTGATAAGGACCAGGGTCATTACAAAGAAATTAGTCATTGAGCGATACTGCAGTGGTAATGAGTTATGCCAATAAAGTAATGATCGTACCGGGTTATGGTTTGGCTGTAGCCCAGGCACAGCATGCCTGTCATGAACTGGAAAAATTATTGGAAGAAAAAGGGGTGATAGTGAAATATGCTATTCACCCGGTAGCAGGACGTATGCCCGGTCACATGAATGTATTGCTGGCCGAAGCAGATGTGAGCTATGAAAAACTGCTGGAAATGGAACAGGCCAATGAAGAATTTCCAACTACAGATGTTGTGTTGGTACTAGGCGCAAATGATGTGGTGAATCCTGCCGCTAAAACAGATCCCTCTTCACCGATATATGGTATGCCGATTCTGGATGTAGAACTGGCAAAAAATGTGATCGTCAATAAACGAAGTATGAAACCCGGTTATGCCGGTATTGAAAATGATCTTTTCTTTCAACCAAAAACATCTATGCTGTTTGGTGATGCGAAAAAAGTATTGCAGGATTTGATTGCGGAGATCAAGAATTTATAATGCTCTGCCCGGACAGGGGTTAAATTTTATTCATTGAAAATTATATTCCTGATTCTAATTTTGTTTTCTTTTTTTCTCTCAGCTTGTTCCGAAAAAAAAGATATTATGTACTTCCGCTACTGCGGGTGGAAAAGGTAGCCGCAGAGATACTATGCTGATCATTAAATAAAACCAGGTTTGTATTTCCTCCATGATCTGTTTGAACGTAATTAAGTTTATTTTGGATGATTAAAAAAAAATAGTAAACATGCTACGATTAAGTCTTGTTTTAGTGGTAATATTTTCAATATTTTTCGCCAGTGCTCAAAACGTAATGGGCTTTACGGAAATCAATGCGGCCAGGCAAATAGATTGGGAGAAACAATTTGATGCTCAACTCAAAGCTGCCAGCCAGGATGAGTGGATGAAATTTTTGACATCACATCCTCACCATGTTGGAAGCCCGCAGGATAAAGCCAATGCTGATTATATGGCATCCCTCTTCAAACAATGGGGTTATCAAACAGAGATTGCAGAATATTTTGTTTTATTTCCAACACCCAAAACAAGATTATTGGAACTAACAGGCAAAAAACCGTATAAAGCAAAATTGCAGGAGCCAGCACTTGCCGCGGATAAAACATCGGGACAAAAAGCAGAGCAATTGCCTCCCTACAATGCATATTCTGCAGATGGGGATGTAACGGCTCAATTGGTTTTTGTAAACCGGGGTGTACCGGCAGATTATGAAGAACTGGAAAGAATGGGTGTTGATGTAAAAGGAAAAATCGTGATAGCTAAATACGGAGGTTCCTGGCGGGGCATTAAACCAAAAGTTGCGGCAGAGCATGGAGCAATCGGGTGCATCATCTATTCTGATCCTGGTGATGATGGTTATGCCAAAGGAGATACTTATCCTGGAGGGGGTTATCGTCCGCACAATGGTGTGCAAAGAGGTTCTGTGATGGATATGCCCGTGGCACCCGGAGATCCGCTGACTCCGGGATATGGTGCTGTAAAGGATGCAAAGCGGCTGGATATTAAGGAAGCTGAAACCATCATGAAAATTCCCGTTTTGCCAATCTCTTATGAAGATGCATTACCCTTGTTGCAATCCCTGCAGGGTGAAGTGGTACCTGCTTCCTGGAGAGGTGCGTTACCTATCACTTATCATGTAGGTCCTTCCATAGAAAAAGTACATTTGAAATTATCTTTCAATTGGGATATAAAACCATTGTATAATGTAATTGCTAAAATTGAGGGAACAGAAAGGCCTGATGAATGGGTGATTGCCGGTAATCATCATGACGGTTGGGTCAATGGAGCTGAAGATCCCATCAGTGGAATGGTGGCCGAACTGGATGCGGCCAGAGCGATTGGAGAATTAGTAAAAAAAGGATTTAAGCCAAAACGAACTATTGTATTCTGCGCATGGGATGGTGAAGAACCTGCTTTATTAGGTTCCACTGAATGGGTAGAAGATCACCAGGACGAATTAAAGAAAAAAGCTGTAGCCTATATCAACACAGATGGAAATAGCCGTGGATTTATTAATGCCGGAGGCTCGCATATTTTTGAGCCATTCTTTAATGAGATCACCGAGCAGGTGATGGATCCGCAAACCGGTGTTTCTATAAAAGAGAGAAAATATGCACTCAACATTATAAATGCAGATAAACTAAAAAGAACAAAATTGCTTGGTGATAAAAACATGAAGTTATCTGCACTGGGGGCGGGTAGTGACTGGGGCGGATTTCTGCAACACCTGGGTATATCATCAATCAATGTAGGATTTGGCGGAGAGGCTGACGGCGACCAGTATCATTCTGTCTATGATTCATATGATCATTTTACCCGTTTTATAGATCCAGGCTTTCAATATGGCGTTGCTTTATCCAAAACTACAGGAAGGATCATTTTGCGTCTTGCCAATGCTGATGTGCTGCCGGTGGATTTCAATAGTTTTTATAAAACAATGAATGAATACATAACAGAAATAAAGACATTCCTTGATCAATCAAGAACCGAAACGGAAGATGAATTGAAAATGCACAAAAACAAATTGTTTGACCTGGCAAAGCATCCAACTAAAATTTACCATGCACCAAAAATTAAAGAAATGGTGCCTCACTTAAACTTCAGTACCCTTGAAAATGCAATGGAGCAGTTAAAAAAATCAAGCGAAGAGTTTAAGCATTTGTATAAAGTAGCTATAAGCCTGGCTGTTGAAAAACAAATAAAATTGAACCATGTTTTATATACGGCGGAAAGAAGTTTATTGCAATCAAAGGGATTACCAAGAAGACCATGGTACCGCCACCAGGTATATGCACCAGGATTTTATACAGGCTATGGTGTTAAAACGGTTCCTGGAATAAGGGAAGCTATTGAGCAGCGATATTGGGAGGAAGCACAGGAGAATATAGAGTTGGTTGCAAAAACTGTGGAAGCCTATACTGATCAAATTAATAAGGCTGTCAATTTAATGAAATGAGTTAAAGTAATAATTTGATTAATGCTTACTGTATAGTTATTAAGTCCTTGTTTGTTTCAATTTCTTGTTGCTTGTTATATGAAATTACCGGGAACATTCATATCATCATTGGAAGGTTTGGAAGGATTCGATAAGGAGGCTTTTGAAAAAGTACATGAGTCGGGCGATCAAATAACTTCAATAAGAATAAATCCTTTTAAGTCGTCATCAATAATTAATAACGATTGGTCTCCAGGAGATCCGGCTCAGCCCTCAATAAGGACAACACATATACCCTGGTCTCGCCTGGGTTATTATCTTGAACAACGTCCTTCGTTTACCTTTGATCCGCTTTTTCATGCAGGATGTTATTACGTTCAGGAAGCCAGCAGTATGTTTTTAGAACAGGCATTGTTACAAACAATGGATCTTACTAAACCATTAAAGGTTCTGGACCTGGCAGCGGCACCCGGGGGTAAGTCAACGCATATTCAATCCCTGATTTCTAAAGAAAGTTTGTTGGTGAGTAATGATGCCATTAGATCCCGTGCAAATATTTTGAAAGAGAATATTATTAAATGGGGATGCAGCAATGTGATGGTTACTAATAATGATCCCAGGGATTTTACGAAACTGGAAAATTACTTTGATGTGATTGTTGTAGATGCTCCCTGCAGTGGCAGCGGATTGTTTCGCCGGGAACCGGCCGCTATTGAAGAATGGAGTTTGAACAATGTGCAATTATGTAATCAAAGGCAACAAAGAATTATTGCTGACGTATGGCCTGCATTAAAAAAGGATGGCGTTCTCGTTTATTCCACCTGCTCTTATTCTAAAGAAGAAAATGAAGAGATAATAGGCCGGATGGCGGCGCAACTATCCGGAGAAATCTGCCATCTTTCATTCGATGCAGATTGGGGAATTGTGCCATCAGGAGGAGGTTATAGATTCTGGCCTGATAAAGTAAAGGGGGAAGGTTTTTTTATGGCCTGTTTTCGAAAAAACGATGGTGAAAAAGAAACAGTATTGAAAACAAAAAATAAACCAGTATCTGCGACAAAAAATGATGAAATGATTTTAAAGAAGTGGACTGATACCAGCAGCAGCCATTTTATTAAATATAAGGATACTGTGTATTCCTGGTCGCCTGGTCTTGTTAATGATTTCAGTTTGTTATTAAGTTCACTGGGAGTTATTTATTCCGGAACGATTATTGGGGAAATTGTGCGGGAAAAACTAGTGCCTGACCATTCACTTGCAATGAGTAACCAGGTAAATAAATTAATTGAATCCAAGTCTTTGAATTATGAGCAAGCTATTAATTACCTGAAAAAAAAAGATCTTCAATTAGAAAATCTTTCAAAAGGATGGAAGTTGGTCAATTTTAATGGGCACGCATTGGGTTGGATCAATGTTTTGAATACCCGGATTAATAATTATTACCCTAAGCTCAATAGGATTTTAAAAGACTTATAACAGGATTAAAATATAAAATCCACATCTTTGGCTATCAAATTCGTTATCATGAAAAAATTACTTGCAGTTATTATCCTATTCATCGCTGTTGCTTTTAATGTAATGGCCCAACCGGGTGAGTTGATAATAAAAAATGGAAGCAGAGGATTATACATCGATCATGAAGTAACACCCAGCCAGGGCCTTTTTGCTATTGGACGTTTGTATAATGCTCATCCGAAACTTATCGCCAGTTTTAATAATATGGATTTGAATGAAGGACTCGCTATCGGGCAGATTATTCAAATTCCTTTAAGCGATACCAATTTTACTCAGCTATCAAAAAAAGGTAAGCCTGTTTATTATGTTGTAGGTCCAAATGAAGGATTGTTAAAAGTGAGTAATGCGAATAAAAAGGTTACCATGCAAAAACTTCGGGATTGGAACCGGCTCACCAGTGATAATATGACCGCAGGCAGCAAACTTATTGTTGGTTTTTTGGTGGTGGATGAAGCCAATGCTGCAGTTTCTAAAAATCCTGTTCTACAGCAGCCAGTGAAGCAGCAGGAGGCTCCGTTAGTAGTAAAACAAATTCCTGAAAAAAATATACCGGTTAGTACGGAACAAGACGGGAATAAACAGGTGGCAAAATCCGGGAAGATTGAAAATAATCCGGTAAAAAATGATACGCCGGCAACCCAGGTATTACAGGCGAAAAATGAAGAAGCAAAAAATCCTGAACCAGTTTTTGCCAAAGCGGAAGGAAATAAATCAACAGATGGGGAAGGTTTTTTCAGGATACATTTTGAACAGCAGTTGAAAGAAACCCCGGCCTCAAAAAATAACAAGGTAACTGCAGGAATTTTTAAAACAACAAGTGGCTGGCAGGATGGTAAATATTATTTGTTGATAGATCAGGTGGCTACCGGTACCATAGTAAAAGTGATTAATCCCGATAATAATAAAATAATATATGCAAAGGTGTTGGGTGAAATGAACGGCATACGCCAGAACCAGGGTTTCGATATACGCATAAGCAATGCAGCGGCATCTACTTTGGGAATTTCTGATGCAGATAAGTTTATTGTGCAAGTAAACTACTAAGGGTAGTAACCTGCGCAGATTCAGAACCTATAGCCGCGAAGAAATTCTTCTGTACTCATTCTTTTTTTTCCTTCCAGTTGCAATTCCTTTACCCGGATATATCCATTTTTGCAGGCAAACCTCAAATACGTTTTTCCATCCGTTTCGTAACTACCAGTAACTATTTCATCCGGTAAAGGAGAAGAATTTTCCTTTTCACTGCGGTATATCTTCAGCATTTTTTTATTCAGATACGTAAATGCTCCGGGGAAAGGGGATAGGCCACGTATAAGATTATGAACTTCTTCAACTGATTTATTGAAATCTATCTGGCAAGTTTCGGTATAGATCTTCGGAGCATGTTTTAACTGAGCATCACCACCTGCGGTTTGTGAATGGATATCTTTTAATTTTTGGTTTAATAAAGTCGATTGCTGTGTTTCCATTAAACTGCCTTCGGCCAAACCCTTTACCGTTTTTACCAACAACAGCGCACCAATCTCTTTCATTTTATCATGTACATCGCCTGCCGTTTCATTTTCGCCAATAGAAAAAGATTCCTGCATTAATATATCTCCGGTATCAATCTCTTGCTTAAGTTTAAAAGTTGTCACCCCGGTTTCTTTTTCTCCATTGATCACGGCCCAATTGATAGGTGCTGCACCCCTGTATTGGGGCAACAAACTTCCGTGCAGATTTATGGATCCTAACCGCGGCATATTCCATACTACTTCAGGCAACATGCGGAAGGCAACAACGATCTGCAGGTCGGCCTGTAATGTTTTTAATTCTGCAAGGAAATCGGGGTTTTTTAATTTTTCAGGTTGAAGAACATTTAAATTATGATCAACCGCATATTTCTTAACGGCGCTTTGTTGCAATTGCATTCCCCTTCCGGCAGGTTTATCCGGAGCGGTAACAACAGCAACAATACTGTATCCGGCTTTTACCAAAGCATCTAAAGATGCAACGGCAAATTCAGGTGTACCCATGAATATGATACGGAGTGTATGAAGGGCCATGTTAAAGGTAGTAGGACCTGTATCTCTTTGTTTTATCTGGTATTGAATCATGGTTGCGAAGTTAGCAAACCGGTGGAAATGAGTTTGGAATGCCTTTGTTATTTAAATTTAAACCAGGTATTGCAAGGATACCATGGAAGGGAAATTTGTCTTCTGTTCCGTGGGGTTTGTGTTCCGTTTAAGTAAATATATTTGTAAAACCTCCATCTGTTAAATAAAATTTATCTTCGTCAATCTTCATTGCATTGATTAATGATTGCTCCGCCCTGTTCATTTTAAAATAAATAACCAGTATGGCAATTAGGGTAGCGATCCGGCACAAAACAATTTACTCTTACGACGGTTAGTGGCCATTTCTCCGCATGTATTCCGTTTGCGCCCTGCTGTTCATTCACGTACGGCTATCGAATCATATTCATTTAAGATTGAGCCTCAAGATCATTTTATCAACTGGCAGCAGGATCCGTTTGGTAACTACCAGGCACGTGTGGTATTTCCTGAAAAAACAAAGGAATTGAAAGTAGAAGTAGAAGTGATTGCCAATCTAGTCAGCATTAATCCCTTTGATTTTTTTGTTGAAGAGTATGCTGAAAATTATCCTTTTCAATACCGCGATCAATTGCCAAAAGAACTGATACCCTATCTTGAAATAAAAGAAAGTGGTCCTCGTCTTCTGCAATGGATAGATAGCATTGATAAAAGTAAAAAAACGATCAATGATTTTTTGGTTTACCTCAACCAGAAATTGAATAAGGATATCAATTATTCCATCCGTATGGAAGTCGGGGTGCAAACCTGTGAAGAAACATTGGAAAAAGCATTGGGATCCTGCCGAGATACCGCCTGGTTGTTTGTACAGATATTACGTCACCTGGGATTGGCAGCCCGGTTTGTATCCGGTTACCTGGTTCAGTTAACAGCCGATGAAAAATCACTGGATGGTCCATCCGGTCCCGAAAATGATTTTACCGATCTGCATGCGTGGACTAGAAGTATATATTCCAGGTGCAGGTTGGATAGGCCTTGATGCTACTTCAGGATTATTTGCAGGTGAAGGACATATTCCACTGGCCTGTACGCCGGATTATGCAAGTGCGGCACCGGTAGTTGGCGCAACAGACAAATGTGAAGTGCAATTCTTTTTTGAAAATTCGGTAACCCGAATCCATGAAGATCCCCGTGTTACCAAACCGTTTACAGAACAACAATGGGTGACAATAAATGCATTGGGTCACCAGGTAGATGAAGACCTGGAAGCAGGTGATGTACGAATGACGATGGGAGGTGAACCTACTTTTGTTTCTATTGATGATATGGAATCGGCGCAATGGAATACCGCCGCCGATGGAAAAGAAAAACGATTATTATCCCATGATCTTATTTTCCGGCTGCGGGAAAAATTTGGTCCCGACGGATTGATCCATTATGGACAGGGTAAATGGTACCCCGGTGAACCATTACCACGCTGGCAATATGGTTTGTTCTGGAGAAAAGATGGTTATCCCGTCTGGAAAAATATTGACCTCATTGCGCATGAAAAATCGAAGCGAAACTATACTCATCGAAGATGCTAAGGAACTGGCTATTGAACTAGCAAAACGGTTAGCAGTAGATCCGGAAAATATTAGCTCCGGCCTATGAAGATGTTTTTTATTTTTTATGGACAGAAGGAAAAAATCCTGTAAACATCGATCCTTTAAAATCCAATCTGAAAGATCCCCTGGAACGGAGAACATTAGCGCAATTGCTCAACCAGGATTTGGCCAATCCTGTTGGTTATGTTTTGCCGCTTCAATGGAATTACTGGAATAATAAATGGAAAAGCTGCAAATGGGTATTTAACAGGGAATATCTTTTTTTAATTCCCGGAAATTCACCCATTGGTTTACGCTTGCCGTTGGATTCATTGCCTGCACTAGCCAAAGAAAAAAAACCACAACGGGTAGAAAGAAGTTTGTTTGAAGAATTGCCTGCACTGGATCATTTTCATGAAACCATCTGCGTCACGATATGGATTGATATCAACACACCAGGCAAACACCAAAGCAGCGTATACAGCCACAAGTATTAGAGGCAGGGCCACCGGACAAGAAAAAGAAAAACGCCCTGTGGAAATTGAGGAAGAAGAACCCGAAACAGAAATAGAGTTTGAAGTAGAAACCATCAGAACAGCACTGAGTGTAGAATTACGAGATGGCATACTCTATATATTTATTCCGCCGATGGATTACCTGGAGCATTACCTGGATATCATCGCTTCCATTGAAGCCACAGCCACGCAATTTAAATTTGCAGGTACGTATTGAAGGTTATGAACCCCCGCGTGATAACCGTATGGAACGATTGGTAGTATCACCCGATCCCGGTGTGATCGAAGTAAATATTCATCCTGCAAAAAATTGGAAAGAACTTATGTCATAATACCGATACCTTGTATGAGCAGGCACGTTTTTCAAGATTAGGTACAGAAAAATTTATGCTGGATGGCCGGCATACCGGCACCGGTGGTGGCAATCATATTACCATTGGTGGTTCCTCGCCGGCAATAGTCCGTTGTTGCGCAGGCCCGACCTGCTGCGAAGCCTTATTACATTCTGGCAACATCATCCGGGGTTATCTTATTTATTTTCCGGATCGTTTATTGGTCCCACCAGCCAGGCGCCGCGTATTGATGAAGGACTTGAAGATAACTTGTATGAAATGGAAATCGCTTTCAGCCAGGTGCCGGAAAAAGGGTTTATTCCATTTTGGATAACGGACAGGATATTCCGTCATCTGCTAACCGATATCACCGGCAATACACATCGCTCTGAATTTTGTATTGATAAATTATATTCTCCTGATTCTTCGTCCGGCCGGTTGGGTATTTTGGAATTCAGGGCTTTTGATATGCCACCGCATAAGCAAATGAGTTTGTTGCAAATGTTGTTGATCCGTGCATTGATCGCTGCTTTCTGGAAAAAACCTTACAAACATAAACTGGTGAGATGGGGAACGGCATTGTATGATAAATTTTTATTGCCGCATTATGTGCAGGAAGATATGAAAGATGTGGTGGAGTACCTGAATGATGCCGGCTATGCATTTGACATCAACTGGTTCAAACCATTTTTTGAATTTCGTTTTCCGCATTACGGAACGGTGCGCATACAGGATATAGAAATGGAAATGCGCATGGGCATAGAACCCTGGCATGTATTGGGCGAAGAAATGTCCAGCGTCGGGTACCGCACGGTTTGTTGATTCATCACTTGGAAAAAGTGCAGGTAAAACTAAAAGGCATCAATGACAAGCCGATATATATTGTTATGTAATGGATATCGTGTACCCTTAACGCCACGCCTGTTAAAGGTGAATATGTTTGCGGTATCCGTTATCGGGCCTGGCAACCGCCAAGTGCCCTGCATCCAACCATTGGTACGGATACACCGCTTACTTTTGATATTGTTGATACCTGGAACAGCCGGTCCATCGGTGGGTGCACTTATTATGTATCGCATCCCGGCGGCAGAAGTTATGATACTTTTCCGGTCAATAGTTTTGAAGCAGAATCAAGGCGTGTCAGCCGGTTTGGAAATACAGAGCATAGCCAGGGGCCGCAATTTATACAAGCTAATATCTCCGGAGAACTGCATTTTATTGAAAATAACCGGGAGCCGTTTTTTTATGATGCACCAGCACCGGAAATAAATAATGAATTTCCCTGTACGCTGGATATGAGGTTGAAGAATACAGGTAAGAAATAGTTATTAAGATTGAGCAATAATTTTTTCCCGCTTTTTTATTCCGGAGTCAATTAACAGGACAACGGTATGAAAAAGTTATACACCAGGCTATTGCGTAATGGTTATTAATTGGCTTAACTTAAAATTTCTTTAATGAAAAAAATAGCGTTGCACTGGCAGATACTTGCAGGACTTGTAATTGGAATATTGTTTGGATATTTCTTTCCTGAAAAAATCCGGTGGATTGAATGGATGGGAAATGTTTTTTTGCGAGGATTGAAAATGATCATCGTACCGTTGCTGCTTACATCCATTATGTCGGGGATAATCAATATTGGCAACCCGGCCAGCCTGGGCAAAATAGGGTTGAAGACCATGTCCTATTACCTGGCATCCAGTTTAGCGGCAATAATTACTGGTCTCCTGGTTGTCAATATTATTCAACCCGGTACAGGAGCAGACCTTGGATTTAACCAGGCAGTAGAAGGCATGGAAGAGGCTGTTGGTACTAATTTCAGCGATACACTGATAAATGTGGTGCCTGAAAATATTTTCAGGGCTTTCAGTAACACCGATATGCTTTCTGTTATTTTCTTTGCTTTTCTTGCCGGTATATTCACCACCCGGTTGCCAGAAAATTATGCAAGAGTGATCAGTCTTGGTGTAAATGCTGGATTTGAACTAATCATGAAGATCACACAATTTGTAATAAGGTTTACACCATTAGGCGTGATGGCGATAATAGCTAAGGTGGTTAGTGATAATATGAGTGAACCGGGTGCCCTGGCAGGTGTTGTGCAACGACTGGGTTTGTATATGCTGGCCGTTATCATTGCTTTGGGTATTCATGCATTCATCACGCTGCCTGTTGCCTTGCGATTGGTCGGGCGTATTAATCCCCTGAAACATTTTAAAGCAATGGGTACTCCACTTGTCACCGCTTTTTCTACATCTTCATCTTCTGCTACACTTCCTCTTACCCTGGATGCAATAGAATCCAAAGCAGGCGTTTCCAATAAAGTGAGCAGTTTTGTGTTGCCTCTGGGTGCTACAGTTAATATGGACGGCACAGCGTTGTATGAATGTATTGCGGCTATGTTTATTGCCCAGGCATATGGGATCCATTTGTCTTTACCTGAACAGATTCTGGTTGTATTTACAGCCTTGCTGGCATCCATAGGCGCGGCAGGTATTCCTATGGCAGGACTGGTGATGATCACTGTTGTTTTAACCGCTGTTGGGCTTCCGCTTGAAGGGGTAGGGTTGATTATTGCCGTTGACCGCATCCTTGATATGTTCCGCACATCGGTTAATGTATGGAGTGATACTTGTGGTACTTCTATCATTGCCGTATCTGAAGGAGAAAAATTAAAAACAAGTATTTAGCAAATTCAGATTCCGTTAAGGAAAACTGCAGGAGTATTATTTTTCTTTCTGGTATGAAACAATGATTTTTGAAATCTCCGATTTTATACTTGTTGCTCCTGCTCGGGTTAATGAAGGGTAGTAAAAAATGAATTAATCAAATGAATTGTCCCATCCATCTTTTTTCATCTTATTTGCTTTTTCCATAACTGCATTATTCAATTCTTTCTTGTAGTCAAGTATTTTTTGGGAAATGTTTTTGTCAGACGCACCGATAATTTGCGCTGCCAGTATACCTGCATTCTTTGATGCATTCAAAGCAACGGTGGCTACGGGAACACCTTCCGGCATTTGAAGTATGGATAAAATAGAATCCCAGCCATCAATTGAATTGGAAGATTTAACAGGAACGCCGATAACCGGCAGGGATGTAATGGATGCGATCATTCCCGGAAGGTGCGCCGCACCACCAGCCCCCGCTATAATAACTTTCAATCCTCTGCCTTTAGCCTGTTGAGCATACTCCACCATGCGCAACGGGGTGCGGTGAGCAGAAACAACCGTTACCTCATGTGGTATTTGAAATTGTTTTAAAATTTCAGATGCTTTCTGCATAACAGGAAGATCACTATCGCTACCCATGATGATGCCTACTTGTGGATTCATGAAGCAAAGAAACAGGAAATAATTGTGTTGGACAAAGTGGAAACCATTGCCAGCTGAAGTAATTTATTGATTACAGGGTCCGGCATCATCATACCGGATCAAAAAAAAATAATATAAATGCAATTCTTTTTCTAAAATCAAAAAGTAGATTGATTATTCTTTTACCTGACGAGGTCGCCCTTCAATCGTAATAATTCGGTTTCTGCTAATTTAGTTGCATACCGTGCTGCGATCAAACGATTATTCGCAGTCTCAAGACTATTCTGCGCTTCTCTTAATTGAACCAGTGTGGCAGCACCCAGCTTATAGGTTTGAAATACAATGTCAACATTTTCCCTTGCTAATAAAATATTTTCATCCTGGAGCGCTAATGCTTTTTTCTGCAGCTCATAGGTCTTGAATGCATTGATCACATCAAAATTGATTAGGGAGCGTTGGTTTTCATAAACTAATTGCTGGTACTGAATATCCAGTTGCGCCTGCTGAATCAAACGCTTTGTATTAAAACGGTTGAAGATTGGAACGGAAGCTGTTAATCCATAATTAAGCCCGTTGAATTGATTAAAAAGAGGGGAGAAGGGATTGATGACTTTTTTATTATCTGTCCGGCTGAAATTATATGCTGAGTTGAAAGACAAAACAGGGAATCGTTCTGCTTTTCTTTCTTTCAGAGTGAACCCGGCGATATCAATATTTTTTTGAGCGATCAGCAACAGTGGATTATTTTTTTCAATGTCTGCCTGTATTTCTCCCAGGCCTATTCCTGTATTCAGAGGAATAGAATCGCTGACAGCAAATGTTGTTCCGGCTGTTACATTCATTACCTGGTTTAATTGTTCTTTTAGCTGATCTATTAATGTTAATTGTTCAAGTTGTAAAGCTCTTTGTTCATTCAGATCTACTTTGCTTTGCAGCAGGTCGGGTTTAATACCGGTTCCAATATCCAACTTATATTGAGAGAGCCTTACTCTTTCTTCATTAAGAGTGATCTGTTCTTCTACGGCTTTTAACTGCTGTTTTTGCCTGACGATATTATAATAAGTGATGATCACGTTGGCGATACTATTGACGACCTGGTTTTTTATTCCAAGCGATCCTAATTGAATATACTCAGCTGCTTTATCCCGGGTGGCAAACATTTTTAATCCATCAAATAAAGTCCAGTTCAAAGCCATTGAAGCTGCTGAATTGTGGGAACGGATATTTTTTTGTTCTCTTTTTGACCCATCGGCCAGCGTTTGCCGCTGGTTGTTACTGTTCCAGGTAGTTCCCAGGTTGCCATTTATTGTGGGAAAGAAGGCTGCATTACGAAATGAATAATCCAATGCAGCTACCATTGAATCATTTTTTGATATTTGAATATCATAATTATTTTGTAAAGCAGTAGCTATCGCTTCTTCCAGAGTCAGCATCTTTTGCGCAGTAGCGGGAAGGCCGGCTAAAATGAAAAAGATGAGAAGAAATACATTTATTTTTTTTTGTTCCCAATACTTTTATAACCTGATGGTCCGGAAGTGGAAGAAAGCGATCCATTGTCTTGCTCCGGGTTTATTGTATCGCAATGGCTCACTAGAGAACCAAACGATGAACGGAGCGTCGCAACAGACGATGAAAGTAGTAACACAGCCCGGCTCATTAATTTCTTATTACCCATATTTCCTTACAATTATTCATTTTCAAATGCAATTAATTTTAAACCGTCTGTGGTAAAGGCTCCTGTTGTGAAAGCTGAGCTTCCTCTTTTAAAGTTGGATAAAGCATTTCCATTTCGCTCTTCTTTTTTGGACTTGACATGTAGGTGTACATAGCGGGTAAAACATAAAGTGTAAGTATTAGCGAGAATAAAATACCACCTACTATCACAACGCCTAAAGGTATACGGCTGGTAGCAGCAGCTCCTAAAGAAAGGGCAAGAGGTAATGCCCCGAGGGACATGGCGAGGCTGGTCATTAGAATTGGCCGTAAACGCTGAGTTGCGGAAAAAATAGCTGCCTCTCTTTTCCTCATGCCGTTGATACGATTCTGGTTGGCAAATTCAACAATCAGGATACCATTTTTCGTCACCAGTCCTATCAGCATGATCATTCCTATCTGGGAAAAAATATTCAGCGTATGGCCTAAAATACATAAGGTTAATACAGCGCCAGCAATTGCCAGGGGAACTGTGATCATGATGATAAGCGGATCAACAAAGCTTTCAAATTGGGCTGCCAGAATTAAGAATATTAATCCCAAAGCCAGCAGAAAAGCAAACATGGTATTACTGCTGCTTTCTTGCAAAATCTCTTGATGATCCTGATAAGGAAGTGGCAAAAGTATCATCAAGTAATTTATCGGCGATTGCCTGCATTTCTTCAATGCCATCACCAATCGTTTTTCCAGGAGCCAGGCCCGCAGAAACAGTAGCCGATTTGTACCGGTTAAAATGGTAAATAGTTGGTGGGGTATTTGATTCTTCTACAGTTACCAGGTTATCCATACTGATCATTTCTCCCCGGTTATTTCGGACAAATAAAACTTTAAGGTCGTCAGGATCATCGCGGTTACTCCTGGCCACCTGGCCCATCACCTGGTACTGCTTTCCTTCTTTTGTAAAATATCCCAACCTCCGGTTACTGTAGGCTAATTGCAATGTCTCTGAAATATCACCAACACTTACTCCCAGTTCACTTGCTTTTAACCGGTCAATCTGCACACGGAGTTCGGGCTTGTTAAATTTAAGGTCTGTATCTACCTGTTGCAACACATCGCTCTTATTGGCTTCTTCCAAAAACTGCGGCAGTATCTGCGTAAGCTTTGAAAAATTATTGTTTTGAATAACAAAAGCAACAGGCTGGCCACCTCTGCGGTTTACCGAAATTGTTTGTTCCTGTATAGCAAAAGCTCTTCCTTCATTATACCTTGGCAGATTGCGATTGACCATATTGACAATTTCCTCCTGTGATCTTTCCCGGTCATGGGGGTCTACCAGCGTAACTCTTACAAATCCGGTATTTGCATTTCCTGAACCTGAAAATCCGGGAGAGGTAACACTTAATACAGTTACTTTTTCAGGAATGGAATCTATCATAAGGTTAGAAACCCGGTCTACATACTTATCCATAGCATCAAAGGAAGTTCCTTCAGGCCCCTGCAGTTGTAAGCGGAACTGGCTGCGATCTTCCATTGGGGCAAGTTCTGATTTCAGATTTCCCCCAACAAAAAAAATAATCAATCCACAGGCTCCGATAACGATAAAAGAAATCCAGCGAACCTTCATGAATTGAGTAAGTGATTTCTGGTAACCATTTTCCATGCCGCGGAAAAAAGGTTCTGTTTTATTGTAAAGCCAGGAGTGACTATGAATATTTTTTTTACTAAGCTTTACGTTTAACACGGGGGTTAAGGTAAGAGAAACAAACGCTGATATCAATACAGCACCAGCCACTACAATACCAAATTCCCTGAATAAACTACCGACAAAACCTTGTAAAAAAATGATAGGCAGAAATACAACAGCCAGGGTGATGGAGGTAGCAATTACTGCAAAATAAATTTCTTTTGATCCTTCTTTGGCAGCCTGCCATTTTCCCATTCCCTTTTCCATTTTTTTGTAAATATTCTCTGTTACCACAATACCATCGTCTACCACAAGTCCGGTAGCCAGAACAATAGCAAGAAGGGAGAGTACATTAATTGTATATCCCATCAGGTACATAATGAAAAAAGCGCCAATCAGTGATACGGGTATGTCTATTAATGGACGCAGAGCGATCAACCAATCGCGGAAAAAAAGATAAATGATCAGAACAACCAGGAAAATGGCGATGAACAGCGTTTCTTTTACTTCGGAAATAGATTTTTTGATAAATTTGGTTTGATCAAGTGCAATGTTGATCTTAATATCATCAGGCACATCTTTTTTAATTTGCTCCAGTCTATTATAAAATTCATCGGAGATCTCTACATAATTGGATCCGGGTTGAGGAATCAATGCCAGGGCAATCATAGGAATAGCACTTTCTTTTAAAGCGCTTTCCTCATTTTCCGGGCCCAAAACTACTTCGGCTACATCCCTGATCTTTATATCAGCACCTCCAACATTTTTGACAATAACATTATTAAAATCCTCCTCCGTATTTAATCGCCCAAATGTGCGGACATTTAGTTCAGTCGCATTGCCCGATATTTTCCCCGACGGCAATTCCACGTTTTCCCTCAATAAGGCAGCCTGCACATCACCTGGAGTCAATCCAAAGCCAGTCAATTTCGTGGGATCAATCCAGATACGCATAGCATATCTTTTTTCACCCCATATCTGGATGCCACTAACACCCGGAATGGTTTGTAATCTTTCAACCAAAACATTGTTGGCATATTCTGTAATCTGCAATTGATTACGGGTATTGCTTTGCACCGTCATCGAGAGTATAGCATCAAACCTCGCATCGGCTTTTGTAACTACGGGTGGGGCTTCCAGGTCGGGAGGTAATGATCTTTGTGCCTGTGATACTTTATCCCGTACATCATTGGCAGCCGCTTCCAGGTTTATTTCCAGCTCAAACTCTACGTTGATATTACTGGTGCCATTGCTGCTGGATGAAGTTATATTTTTTATACCTGCAATGCCGTTTATTGCTTTTTCCAACGGCTCCGTGATCTGGGTTTCTACAATGTCAGCATTGGCGCCGGCATAGGATGTACGTACACCAATGTTTGGCGGATCAATTGCGGGGTAATCCCGAATACCGAGGAATTTAAATCCAATAACGCCAAAAACAATAATGATCAGATTCATTACTATGGCTAAAATGGGCCTCCGCAAACTCAGTTCGGATATGTTCATTTAGTTCTTTTTTTGTTTTTGGATCCGGCGAGTTTACTTTTTGATTTTCAACTTCGGATTAGATTGAATTAAATTTCAGACTGCCTGATTTTTGAAACTAAAAGCCTTCATTGATCCCGGAGGATTTACTGAAGATTTACTATTTTATTTAATTTAATTTTCGATTCTGGTCTTATACTTAATAGCCCGGTAAGTACAATGGTGTCTCCATTTTTCAAACCTTCAGTAATTTGAATCCTTGCCGAATCACGAATGCCCGTTTTTACATCATTAAATTTTGCAACACCATTATCGTATATGATAACTTTTTTAACCCTCGCTTGCGGTATTACTGCCTGGGTAGGAATTAAAATGGTTGAAGGATCTGGCTCAAAGCTCAGTTGAACTTTGGCAAAGGCTCCCGGAAACAATTTATCATCTTTTGTCAAAACTTCTGATCTTGCTTTCAGGCTGCGGGTATTTTCGGCCACGGACGATTCTGTTGCGGTGATTTTTGCTTTAAATTTTTTATCAGATCCTTCATATGTAAATTGAACTAGCTGCCCAACATGGACCAGGCCTGTATACTTTTCAGGCACAGTAAAATCAAGTTTTAACTGGCTGGTTTGGTTAATGGCGGCAATGATAGTGGAGGGTGTTACATATGCTCCGGGACTAATATTTTTCAATCCCAGTTTACCATTGAAAGGGGCTCTTATTTCCGTTCTTGAAATAGTGGTGCGGATAATATCTATATCTGCATTTATATTATTTACGTTGAGCAAACTGGCGTCGTAGTCCGCTTTACTTATTCCCTGAATATTTAATAATTGAGCAGACCGTTCTTCATTTGTTTTTGCAATTTGCAATTGAACCTGGAGTTTTTTTAATTGGGCCTGCAGGTCGGCATCGTACAATTTGGCCAGGAGAGTTCCCTTGGTTACATATCGTCCTTCAGCCACATTCAGTCGAACGATACGACCTGAAACCTCAGGATGTATCTCAGTAGTTTCATTGGCGATAATTGAACCTGGGACTTCTATATTTACGGCAAAAGGTTCTGTTTTTACTACATAACCGTCTACATTCATAACCATTTGCCGGGCATTGCCACCGGCCGGGGATACAATCTCTTTTTTATTTTTTTCTCCGCATGAAGCTAAAAGGATAACCAGAGCCGGAACAGTTGAAAATTTCTTTAATGCAAATAATAATTCCACAGTGTTTTTATTTATTTAGGTTTCGGCTTTTAACAGGATAAGTTTAATGAAACAAATGAATCGTAAGGCTTGGCTTTTTGACGTCAAAAAGCTGAATGGCATGCGGTCGTTCTACCTTACTTTAAAAATGGTTTTATCAACGGACAGAAGGTTTCAGGATTTCGCTAACAATGTTTTTTTCACTTTGTTCGAAAGTTCCTGCCAGTTTGGGTTGTCATTGTCAAGTACCGTCACATGGCCCATCTTTCTGCCAGGCTTGGTTTGTCTTTTCCCATACAGGTGTACAAAGCTGTTACTAATTGAAAGTATTTCTTTCAGTCCTTCATATTTTACTTCGCCACTAAAGCCTTCTGATCCTACAATATTCACCATCATTGAAGGTAAGATGGCTGTTGTATTTCCTAAGGGGTAACCCAGCATAATTCTCCAAAGCATATCAAATTGAGAGCAATAATGCGCCTCAATGGTATGATGTCCGCTGTTATGAACTCTTGGAGCTGTTTCATTGACCAATACTTCCCCGCCCTGGTCAATAAATAATTCAATGGCAAATAAGCCGGGTGAATTAAAATTTTTGGCAGTGGCGGTGGCTATTTTTTGAATGGCAAAAAGAGTATTATTATCTAAAAATGCGGGGCAAACCTGGTAATCTAATTGATTAAGTTCTTTGTCGAAAATCATTTCCACCGGGGGATATAAGGCCGTTTCCCCTTTTTTATTAATGGCAACGATTACAGCAATTTCTTTTTGGATGGCTATCATTTTTTCCAGGATGGAAGGGCTGTCGAAGCCATTTGAAAAATCAGCCCTGGTATTTATGACCTGAACACCCCGGCCATCGTAACCGCCTTCACCAATTTTTTGAACAGCCGGCAGAAATTCTTCCGCATTGCTTAAATCAGTAAAATCATTAGTTACCCTGAAATCTGCCGTTGGTATATTATGCTGCTTATAATATTCTTTTTGTTGTATTTTATTCTTAATGATCTTTAAAACAGAAGGCTTTGGATATATTTTGACTCCCAGGCTTTCTAATTTTTCTAATGCCCGGGTATTTACATTTTCAATTTCAATAGTGAGGGCATCAAGATCTTGTCCGAAAGCTAAAACGTCATCATAGTTTCTAATATCACCAGTGGAAAAATGGTGGCAAAGATGAGCAGCAGGGCAGGCCGGGTCATTTTCAAGTACGAAGGTCTCAACAGGATAGTTTGCAGCGGCCTGGAGCAGCATTCTGCCTAATTGGCCTCCACCCAAAATTCCAATTTTTGGAAAACCTACCCTCCTTTTCTTTTTCGAAGAATTCAACATTGGGCAAAGATAGGTTTCCGGCTTTTTTGTTTGAATTTTATTGCTGTGTCTATTCTAAATTTGCATAATAATGCGCCCCGATTTTCCACACAAGTTTTTCCCGGATCAAAGAAGGTGTTTCATCTTACTGATGGAAGCACTGGCTATGGATGCAAGACCGGTAATGTGAGCAGGATACAAATAGCCATTAATATTTTTAATAATAAACATCACCTCCAGCTAGTATTTACTTCAAATTATTTTTATGACTGATATATTATCCCCGGGAAAAAAACAAAACATTGAAAAAGATTTCCTTCCATTGGAAGGAACCGACTATGTAGAATTTTATGTTGGCAATGCAAAACAAGCCTCTCATTATTATATTACGGCATTCGGATTTCAACCGCTGGCATATGCCGGTCCGGAAACGGGGTTAAGAGATATAGCAAGCTATGCTGTTCGACAAAATAAACTGACGTTTGTATTAACTACAACTCTTCGGCCGGACAACGATATTGCTAACCACATTTATAAGCACGGCGATGGCGTAAGAGCTATTTCTCTCCGGGTAAAGGATGCGGTTAGTGCATGGGAAGAAACGACCCGCAGGGGGGCAAAAAGCTATATGGAGCCAAAGCATTTAAAAGACGATGACGGCGAAGTGGTAATGAGTGGAATCCATACCTATGGAGATACGGTACATTTATTCATAGAGAGGAAAAATTATAAAGGGGCATTTCTTCCGGGTTATAGACCCTGGATAAATCCATTATTTAAGCCATCGGATGCCGGCTTGCTTTATGTAGACCATTGCGTAGGAAATGTGGATTGGAACGGTATGAATCCCTGGGTGAAATTTTATGAAGACGTAATGGGGTTCAGGAATATTCTCACTTTTGATGATAATGATATCTCCACAGAGTATTCAGCCCTAATGAGCAAAGTGATGAGTAGCGGAAACGGGTTTGTTAAGTTTCCTATCAATGAACCTGCAGAAGGAAAAAAGAAATCGCAGGTAGAGGAATACCTTGAATTTTATAAAGGTGAAGGTGTTCAGCATGTAGCCCTTGCTACCAATGATATTGTAAAGACAGTAAAGGATTTAATGAGCCGGGGAGTGGAGTTTTTGCAGGTTCCTACTACTTATTATGACGATTTGCTGGGCAGGGTTGGCAAAATTGATGAGGATATAGATTCTCTGAAGGAATTAGGCATACTGGTGGACAGGGACAATGAAGGATATTTATTACAATTGTTTTCCAGGCCTGTAGAGGACAGACCAACACTTTTTTTTGAGATCATTCAACGAAAAGGAGCTAAAAGTTTTGGTAAGGGAAATTTCAAAGCTTTGTTTGAGGCAATTGAACGTGAACAGGAAGCAAGAGGTAATTTATAAACACAAAATGTTGTTTCACCTATTGAGATGTGGCCAATTATAAGGTCTGGTTTTGGAAAGTCATATGGCTATCAGATTTTCAACGATTTCGAAGTTGTTAAATTTTATTCAGACTTTATAATCCGTGCTTCTGTCTTTATACCCTGGACCTTATCTTTACACATATCATTACTGCCATGGGAAATAATTTAAATGTCGGATCGTTAAAGGAAAATCTAGCATGAAAAACCTTTTTACAGCATTGGTTTCATTATTGGGAGTTACTATGGTAACAGCCCAACTTTCATACAAAAATGGAGCAACAAATTCTGCGTTTATAAGTTACCAGAAATCTTTTGCACGCCCTGATGAATCATTCAGGCGCAAGGAAGATACATTGCAAAAACAATTTGAAGCCAGGAATTTGCTATGGCCCGCAAAATACATTTACATCCGGTCTTTTAAATATGACAGCCAGTTGGAAGTATGGGTAAAGAATGAATTGCAGGAGCCTTTCAAACTTTTTAAAACGTACAAGGTTTGTGCATTGGCAGGAACATTAGGCCCCAAAAGATTAGAAGGAGATTACCAGGTACCGGAGGGATTCTATTATATAAATGAATTTAATCCTCATAGCCAGTATTATTTATCATTGGGTCTAAATTATCCTAATGTCTCAGACAGAATATTAAGTGATTCTCTTCGTCCCGGCGGTGCCATTTATATTCATGGCAGTTGTGTTACCGTAGGTTGTATTCCTATTACCGATAAGCAGATTGACGAATTATATATACTGGCGGCGCATGCAAAAAGCCAGGGACAAGATTATATTCCTGTTCATATTTTTCCTATCCGGTTTAATGTGGCAAGAAGTGTCCGGTATCTTGATAACCTTACAAAAGATGATGCTGTGCTGAAAAAATTTGTGTCAAGACTTGAAAATGCGTTTGATTATTTTGAAAAGAATAAACAATTACCGGTTGTTTTGATCAACGAAAAAGGTGAGTACACTATAAATGGCCAGCCGGCAGGTGGTAAAATACCCGTTGTAAAAAATAAAATAGCCAGAACGCCGCATAAAACCCGGGTGATATCCAGCCTGGTTGAAGCTGTACATGAATGGCCGAAGTTTCCGGGAGGAGGCGAGGCATTTATGATATACCTGGATAAGTTGGGGAATGGTATGGTGGACCTGCTGCCTGAAGAAAGAAAGAAAGCATACGTTCAGGTAGAATTTATTGTTGATAAAGATGGTGTGCCGGTAAATTTTAAAGTATTAAGGGGCATGGATGATGAAGATTTTAATTATGAACTGATTTCCCGGCTTGAAAAAATGCCGGTATGGAAACCAGCGATACTCCATGATAAACCTGTGGCAAAAAAAATGATACAAACAATTACTATCGATGCTGAGTGATTACGGGCAAATACCGATATGCTGGATAAGAGTAAACCTATCTAAAAGTTGAGCTGTATATATTTCAGATTTAAAATAGTCCTGATTAAATTTCTTTCAATTTGCTGGTGGTTGTTGATTAAAGTTATTTGAAATTAACTACCAGATGCCAGGCAGGTATGCCTGATTCTTTTTGTAATATTTGCTGCCTGAAATTAAATACTCTGAAATTTCTCCAAAATTCTACTTTTGTCCCGTTAAAAAAAATCCCTGACCGCTAATACTTATTAAGTTCTCAATGACAAACTCATACCAGGACCTTGTACAGCAAACATTCAATTTTCCGCAGGAAGGCTTTGAAGTAAAAGATGAATACCTCCAGTATAACGGGGTAGACATAAAAGCATTGATAGATAAATATGGAACACCTTTGAAATTAACGTATTTGCCTAAAATCAGCATGCAGATACAAAAGGCAAAAACGATGTTTGCCAACGCATTTAAAAAACATAAGTATGAAGGCAAATACTTTTACTGTTATTGTACTAAAAGCTCTCATTTTTCTTTTATTGTTGAGCAGGCATTGAAAAACGACATACACCTTGAAACATCCTTCGCATATGATATTGACATAATCAAAAAGCTTTATGAAAAAAAGAAGATCACTAAAGACATACACATTGTTTGCAACGGATATAAGCAAAAGGAGTATACAAGGCGGATCGCCAGCCTGCTTAACAGCGGGTTTTCAAACGTTATTCCTGTGCTTGATAATAAGGAAGAATTAAAGGAATATGCGAAGACGGTACGGGTTCCGTTTAAATTAGGCATCAGGGTAGCTGCTGAAGAAGAACCCAATTTCCCTTTTTATACGTCAAGACTGGGTATCCGTGCCAAAGACATTCTTGAATTTTATGTGGATAGAATTGAAGGGTATGAAAGCAAGTTCCAGTTAAAAATGTTGCACATCTTTTTAAACAAAGGGATCAAGGATGATATTTATTATTGGAGTGAATTAAACAAGATCATCAATCTCTATTGCCAGTTAAAAAAGATATGCCCTGAGTTAGATTCCATTAATATTGGTGGTGGTTTCCCTATCAAGCATTCACTGGGGTTTGAATATGACTACCAGTTTATGATTAATGAAATTGTCCGTAATATTAAAGCTGCTTGTAAAAAAGCAAAAGTGCCCATGCCCAATATTTATACTGAGTTTGGAAGTTTTACTGTAGGAGAAAGCATGGCGCATATATATAGTGTTATCGGGGAGAAAGTTCAGAATGACAGGGAAACCTGGTATATGATAGATTCTTCATTCATTACTACTTTGCCGGATACCTGGGGTATTGGTGAAAAATTTCTAATGTTGCCAATTAATAAATGGGATGTTGATTACCAACGGGTGGTTCTGGGAGGGATTACATGCGATAGCCACGACTACTATGATTCGGAAGAACATATTAATGAAGTGTTCCTGCCGAAAATAAATAATGGTGAACCTCTTTATGTTGGTTTTTTTCACACGGGTGCCTACCAGGACCAGATAAGCGGCTATGGTGGAATTAAGCATTGTCTTATTCCTTCACCAAAGCATGTGATAGTTGATTTTGACCGCAATGGAAAGCATGTTGATTGGCTATATGCAAAGCAACAAACGGCTCAGAGCATGCTGAAAATATTGGGATATTCCAAATAACTTTTTTTGGATCAAAATAAAAAACCCTTTGCTGTTATATTCAGCAAGGGGTTTACGGTTTACTAATGGCGGTTTTTCTGATAATGTTTTTTATGCCCATTTTTACGATAACCATTATTCCATTCATTGTATTGCCTGTGGTTGCGAGGAACCCTGATTATATTAGATCTGTCCAAATAATATCTGTTATCATTTCCACGCCAATAAGTATATCCGTTTGGATTTCTGAAATAATATCGTCCATCTGAATACCTGTTCATAGCAGTTCCCGGAGAGGAATGCATTATCAGGGAAATACCGGGTTGGCCGGCCGAATAACGATTGCTGTTAAGGTTTTGACGACCGGGACTACAACCCGCTAAAATCACCATAGCCACAGTGGCCAGGACCGCTGATCCTATAATTTTATTTTTCATGTGGTAATATTTTAATTTAGAGACGGCAACAACATTCATAAATATGCATAGAACTTGTTAAGATGAAATATCTGTTAATATTATTAACAACTATCTTTTTCTCTGGCCAAACCATTGCCCAATCCACAGAGGATTCTATAAAAGCAACAATAAATACTCTATTTTATGCTATGAAAAATGCAGACCCATCTCTTTTTAGATCTGTATTTTCCGACAGTGCAGTAATGCAAACCATCAGCCTGGATAAGAATGGTAAAACCATTGTAAAAAGTGAAAATGTTCAGAATTTTGCTGCCTTTGTCAGCCAGTTAAAAAAGGATTCTGCGGATGAACGTATCCGGTTTGAAACAATTAAGATTGATGGCCCCTTAGCAATAGTTTGGACGCCATACAATTTTTATTTCAATGGATTATTTAGTCATTGTGGGGTCAATTCGTTTCAACTGGTGAGGTTTGAAGAGAATTGGAAGATCCAATACCTGATAGATACCCGCCACAAAAATGACTGTGGTTCCGGCATCAAATAAAAATAAATTTTATTATAAGTTCAGGACCTTTTCTTTAGCCTGTATTTCCGGTTTACTTTAGGACTATTAAAATAGTCATTCAATTTTTTCTCTGTCATGTCGGTAGGAATTTCAACAGGAATATCGACCAATTGTACCTGAACCTGTCTTAGTTCTTCGCGAAGTTTTGTGGTCTTCCTTGATATATCGGGATCTTTTTCACCAATTACTATGTTATCATGTCAACATATAATTTAGTCTTTTGATTGCCGACCGTACCACTGAAGCCTGGTTTTGTTCAACTGATTTGTTAGGAGCTGTTGCTTCCTTGATTGGTGTAAGAGCCACTCCAACACTAGGTAAAACTTTTCCGGTATTTTGAGAAGATTTATTAGATGATGTATTTAAAATGGTACCGGTTAGTGCAGAACTGGCTGCCGTAAGATCAAATCCCGTACGGGCTCTTTTGGTTCCCCTGATCTCCTTATCTAACTGGAAAAATACATATTGTAACTGCAAAACATAATACCTGATGGAACTGGTAACTGCTCCGTATTCCTGAAGCGCAAAAGGATAGTTTAAGGCATCTTTGACAATTAGCTTTACAATGGCAGTGTCTCTTACTTTAAACTTTGTGGTGCCTATGAAACGCAGAGATGACAGTTTTTTCTTTGCCGGGATCATTTTCCGAAACAAAGTCATAAGGAGGCGTCCAGGAAAATACATCATCACAATGTTTAACCAGTTTATAATCACTGATGGGTATATTACTGCTAAAAAGAATTTCTTCTATCGGGAAATTCCCTGCCTCACATCCCACGCTAAAATCCACCGGTTTTCCTTCTTCTACAAATAGTGTGTTGGAAACGGTAAACTTAATTTTGGGTTGTAAAATTTCAGTATTATAAAAAACCAGGGTTATGCTGGTATCAATTTTATCGGCAGGATCAGAAAGATTTTGAACACCCAGCCTGATCAGATATTCATGATCATATTTTAATTTGCCCGAAAGAAAAAATGACTTTTCTGCCTTAAAAGTAAGCAGCCCGTTCTTGCCAATTTTCATTCCCAATGGAGAATTTCGAAGAAACCAATAATATTTGTTTTCATCCTTATTAATTAATAACTGGTAAGTCAAAGTAGAATCTACCTGCACGCTGAAATAGGGGCTAAGATTGGTAATCCGTAAAGGAGTATCAACAATTGCAGGAGGCAATAAAGTGGGAACAGTATCATTAATCTGGGAAAAAGCTCGGAAAGACAAAAGGGTACTCAAAAAAAAACAAAACCAGAATTTGCTCATTCCAAAAAGTTTGATGATGATCAGTTAAAAGAGGCAAATCTAAACCATTTGGTTGTATTTCTTTGATGAAGAAAAACCTTTAGTAATAAAGAAACCCCATCGTAGAAACGACGGGGTTTAAACCAAAACCAACTGCTTATGAGAAATTTTTATTATAATTTAAGACAAACCTTATTGTACTGATATTTCTTTTACCGCAGGTTTGACTACTTCTATCTTGGGAAGGTTTAATGTTAAAACTCCATTAACATATTTTGCATCAATACTTGTTCCATCGGTTTTTTCATCAAGTGTAAAAGATCTTTTGAAAGAACGATAACTATACTCCTTCCGGATTTGTTTTTCAAAACCATTGTTTTCCTGGCCTTCCTTAATACTGGGTTTCTTTTCTCCGGAAATGGTCAATAATTGCTGATCCAGGCTAATTTTAAAATCTGACTTTTCAAATCCTGGGGCAATTACTTCAATAATGAAATGCTTTTCCATTTCTTTAATGTTTACCGGAGCTGATCCAATCCAATTGCTCATTCCTATTTAAGACCGGCAGGTCAGCAAAAAGGTCATCAATTAAATTGTTAAAAGATCCGTCAAATGGTTTGCGATTGATTTTTACTTGTGTCATAATAATTTATTTTTTGCTTTATATCTTCATTTTTCAAATGATGTACCATTGCAATAAACAGGTTAGAATTATGTCATGGAGGCCAACTTTCCAAATCTCGACCGCCATTGTTGCATATAAAGTGAAAGGAAACTGACATTATTTCTGATTTGCAGGTCTGATAAACTTTTTATCTACTTTTGCGTTCCTTAATTAAACAAAAAACATTTATGTATCCAGAAGAAATAGTTATTCCAATGAAAGAGGAATTAACGGAAAACGGATTTTCAGAATTGTTGACTGCAGCTGATGTAGATGAGCAATTGGCCAAAAAGGGCACCACCTTGATTATGATCAATTCGGTTTGTGGTTGTTCAGCTGGATCGGCTCGCCCTGGAGTATTGATGGCTGTTGCCAATGCCAAGGAAAAACCTGATTATACTGCTACAAGTTTTGCAGGATTTGATATTGAAGCGGTCAATTCACTTCGCCAGCACCTATTACCTTATCCGCCGTCTTCCCCAGCAATCGCCTTATTTAAAAATGGACAATTGGTTCATTTTATCGAAAGACACCAGATTGAAGGCAGATCTGCTCAGGTGATTGCACATAATCTTATTGGCGCCTTTGAAGAACATTGCAATTAATTTTTTTGATAATAACAAGAATGATAGCTTTCCGGTTATCCGGGAAGCTGTTATTTTTTTTAAGAAGCTTATTTTTCCATTGTATATTCGTCCGTTTTAATACTTTAACACAGGCTAATGTATCCCAACCTTTATTTTGCTTTTAAGGACCTTTTTGGTGTAGAGTGGACTTTTCTCCGTTTTATTAATTCATTTGGATTCTTTGTTGCTATTGCATTTATATTATCTGCAATTGTTCTGGCCGCCGAACTAAAACGTAAAAGCAGTGAAGGATTATTACATCCGAAAGAAATGCAGGTAATGGTTGGCCAGCCTGCAACAGCGGGGGAATTATTACTAAATTTTTTGCTGGGCTTTTTGCTCGGATTCAAAATCATTGCTTTGTTCATTATGGACAATTCAGCAACCGAAGATCCGCAGGCTTTTATTTTTTCCACTACAGGAAGCTGGCCAGCCGGAATTATTTTGGGATTAATATTTGCCGGCCTGAAATGGTATGAAAAAAATAAGCAGAAACTTCCTAAACCTGAAAAACGAACTATCCGGATTTGGCCGCATGACAGGGTGGGAGAAATTACTATTCTGGCACTAGTTTTTGGCTTGCTTGGCGCAAAACTGTTCGACATATTTGAAAATTGGTGTGATTTTCTTACCCATCCTTCTTCCTATTTGCTATCACCGTCAGGACTTACTTTTTATGGCGGTCTGATTTGTGCTGCAATAGCTATCTGGATTTATGCAAAAAAGCATGGTATAGGCCTATGGCATCTGAATGATGCAGCAGCACCCACATTAATGCTGGCCTATGGTCTGGGTCGCATTGGATGCCAGGTATCGGGTGACGGTGATTGGGGAATTGCAAATGTAAATCCTAAGCCGTTTAACTGGCTACCGGACTGGATGTGGGCCTATAATTATCCTAACAATGTAAATGAGGCAGGAGTACCCATACCAGGTTGTATTGGTAAATATTGCAATGAATTGAATCCTCCGGTATATCCCACCTCTTTTTATGAAATTATCATTTCCCTTTTGTTGTTCGGTTTGATCTGGTCCCTTCGAAAAAAGCTCAAAACTCCCGGTACCCTTTTTGCTTTATATCTGATGTTGAATGGCATGGAGAGATTTTTTATTGAAAAAATAAGGGTAAACACAAGGCTTAATATATTTGGAATGCAGCCAACACAGGCGGAAGTTATTTCCTCACTGCTTTTCCTGGTTGGTTTAATATTATGGATATGTTTTAAAAAGACGACCATCACATACGAAATCCACAACCTGATCCATTCAATTTTCAAACAAATTATTTTTATTTTTTTATAAAATAAAAACTGGAAATGACTGCCCAGCAAGTATTACATGTGTTTCAAATAAATAAAGAAATCGTTTGCATAAAATTGATTTTTGGCTAATTATGCACAGGAGCTATGAGATTTCACCTGTGCGATGTACCTTTGTACGCATACCCGGACATCCTTCTTTAACTCTATTTTACAATATTCTTTAAACCAGGAATAGAAATCATTTGTTTAATCACTAAACAGCAAAAATTATTATGAGGCAGCTTAAAATTGCTACCCAGATTACGAACCGGGATTCCCAGGCGGTTGAAAAATACCTTCAAGAGATTTCGAAAATTTCGATGATCACTCCTGAGGAAGAAACGACTCTGGCACAGCGCATTAAAATGGGAGATCAGAAAGCACTGGATAAACTTGTGCAGGCAAACCTGAGATTCGTTGTTTCAGTAGCCAAGCAATATCAACACCAGGGCTTGTCTTTAAGTGACCTTATCAACGAAGGTAATCTTGGATTAATCAAAGCAGCACAGCGTTTTGATGAAACCAAGGGATTTAAATTCATTTCTTATGCTGTTTGGTGGATTCGCCAGTCTATTTTACAGGCTCTGGCGGAGCAAGGCAGGCTTGGTTCGTTTGCCACAAAATAAGATTGGAACCTATAATAAGGCTAACAAGGCTTATATGGCATTTGAGCAGGAGCATGAGAGAGAGCCATCAACGGAAGAATTAGCTGAATTACTGGAAATGAGCGAAACAGAAATCAATAATATTTTCCAGAGCAATACACGGCACACTTCTTTAGACGCCCCTGTGCATGAGGCGGAGGACGTAGCCATGGGGGATTTGCTTCAGGGTGGGGATGACACAGATGATGACGTCATGAAGGATTCATTGAGAAATGAGATTCGCCGTGTATTAAAATCACTCAGCCCACGCGAAGCGGAAATTGTAAACGCTTATTTTGGTTTGGATGGTGAGCAGGGTGTTACTATTGAGCAGATCGGGCAGAAATATGATCTTACAAAAGAACGGATTCGCCAGATTAAAGAAAGAGCTATAAAACGTTTGCAAAAAGCAAGGTATAGCAGTGCACTAAAAGCATATCTTGGTTAAAAAATTATGGGATCAAAATAACAGTATTATCTCAGTTTAGAAGACAGCCCCGGATTCAATTCCGGGGCTGTCTTATTAATTAACCCAATTGACTTCTCTTTGGTGATATTTTATAACAAGGGCAAAACTTATCACAATCCCAACTTGTTAATTAATCATCTTATTTTGCACAGCATATCCAGACGGCAGGTAAGTGACACTTTTATTATGGGTTTACAGTTATTTTTGACGACTTAAATTGAATTAACGAATGGAAACATCCAAAGCAAGTGAAAGAGTGCATTGTTTAATAATCGGATCAGGTCCTGCAGGATATACTGCTGCAATTTATGCTGCAAGAGCAAATATGAAGCCTGTGTTATACCAGGGATTGCAGCCGGGTGGGCAGTTAACTATAACTACAGAGGTTGAAAATTATCCGGGATATGCCGATGGCGTACAAGGCCCCGAAATGATGGTTGATTTTGAAAAACAGGCAAAGCGTATGGGTACGGATATCCGGTATGGAATTGCCACAAAAGTGGATTTTTCAGGGCTACCATTAAAAGTTGAGGTAGATGAAGAAAAATGGATCGAGGCGGACAGCGTTATTATATCAACCGGAGCTTCCGCCAAATGGTTGGGACTGGAAAGTGAGCAACGTTTGAATGGTTTCGGAGTAAGTGCCTGTGCAGTTTGTGATGGATTTTTTTTTCGGGGAAAAGAGGTAGCAATCGTTGGTGCCGGGGATACTGCTGCGGAGGAAGCTTTGTATCTATCTAAATTATGTACCAGGGTTCATATGTTCATCAGGAAAAGTGAAATGAAAGCAAGCAAAGTCATGCAGGATAGGGTTTTGAAAACATCAAATATCCAGGTATACTGGAATACAGAAACGGAAGAGGTTTTGGGAGATAAAACGGTAACCGGCGTAAGGGTAAAGAATAATAAAACAGGAGAATCCCAGGAAATTAAGGTGAATGGTTTTTTTGTTGCTATTGGTCATCAGCCTAATTCAGATATTTTTAAGGGATTCCTGGATATGGATGAAGCCGGGTATATCAAAACAATTCCAGGCACTTCAAAAACCAATATAGAGGGGGTTTTTGCTTCAGGAGATGTTCAGGATAAAATATACCGGCAAGCAGTAACCGCGGCAGGTAGTGGTTGTATGGCAGCGCTGGATGCAGAACGTTATTTGGGTGCTAAAGGTATTCATTAGCTATTGACGCAGGATGCAGTCATCAGTTAAAATTAATTTACAAGATCTAAAATTTTCCTTTTGGCAAATCTTCTTTCCATATCCCTAAACAATGTAAGATTCCGGGCTTTTCATGGTGTTCATCCGGAGGAAAGACAGAAGGGGAATGATTTTGTGGTAAATATGCAAGTGACCTATTTGCCAAAAAGCGGAACTATTGTTTCGCTCGATGATACGATTGATTATAGTGCCCTTTTTTCTATCATGAATTCAATCATGCAGCAGCCGGTTGATTTGCTGGAAACTATTGTTCAGGGAATTGCTATTGCTGTTCATCAAAAATTTACACAGGTAAAAGAAATAATCGTTACGGTTGAAAAATTAAATCCCCCGATAGATAAATTTTCGGGAAGTGCCACAGTAATGTATAAGGCTGAGTTTTAGTTTATATGCCAGGATAAACAATAGGTTTGAGCAAAGTCACAAGCTATTCCACCAATAAATGAATGTATGCGATCAACAGGAGCGAACATCATCAAAAACTGCCCCAGGCCGCTACAGAATGGTACTTAAAAAATAGCTTAGGAAACCAAAGACGGAATTTAATAATACTTTTTTGTAAAAAATTTTGTTACAATAAAATTTTTAATGAATGGGCCCACTTATAATAGATAGGGTCAATTACACAATAACTATTTTTGCCTATCATTGCAGGTAATAAAAGCAGCAGGTGAAACAGGTATATCATATCATATCAGATAAAAATATTGATTCTACAAACCAGGTTTTGTCAATCCGAATTGGAGAAAGGCATTTTGGTTTTGCTATAACTTCTGAAAATGCCTCAGAATTGTTTAAGTTGTCCTGGTACACAGATACGGAAATAGATGAGATGGCTTTAAAGGAAATCCATTGGAAGCACCCGGAACTCCGTGTGTCCTATCACCACATTTTTATTTGTTATGATTACCCGCAGAGTGTAATGGTTCCGCTGAATCATTATAAACTGGATGATGCCAAACTTATGCTGCAATCCATGTTTGGCATAAGCGGAAAGGATGCCGTAGTTAACGAACCGGTTCCGGGATGGCAAATGCATAATATATATGCTGTGCCCAAAGAAGTGTACGACTGGGCCTACCAATACTTTCCTACCAGCAATTACTGGCATACCTATACCATTGGAATAAAAAATATTGTAATAACGGATTTTGAAGGGTCCACTCGCAGCAGATTTTCGTCAGGATGATTTTTCGTTGGTCGTTACACGGGGTAATAAAGTGTTACTGACGCAAACCTTTCCTTATTCTACGCCAGCGGATGTTGTTTATTATTTACTGGATACCTGCAGGCAATTCTCCTTTCCCAGGAAACGGTCCGCATCTATTTGTCAGGGCTGATTGATAAAGATTCTGCCCTTTATAACGAACTATATCAATATTTTTTGCATGTACGTTTCCGGGAATCCGAATGGAAAATTTCAGCAGAAGAAGAGCAGCGATATCCTGCACATTTTTTTACATCTCTTAATGATCTTGCCAAATGCGCATTATAGGCGGAGAACATGGCGGACAGAAAATTCAATCCGCCTTCAAAGATGCCTTATACAAGGCCTACCACTGATATTGCGAAAGAAGGTCTGTTTAATGTACTGCAACATAATCTGGACTATTGAAGATTTAAAAACACTGGATCTTTTTGGCGGCACCGGCAGCATCAGCTATGAACTGGCATCAAGGGGAGCAGCTGATCTCACCATCGTGGAGAAAGACACTGGCGATGTATGAATTTATTAAAAAAACCAGTGCACAATTTGAGGATTGAAAATTTAAAAGTCGGTAAAAATGGATGTCTTTAAATTTATTATTGCAATGTACTGATAAGTTTGATTTTATTTTTGCCGGTCCTCCATATGCCTTAACAACTATTGACGAACTTGCCAGAGCTCATTTTTGAAAAACAATTACTTAAATCCGAGAGGATGGTTTGTACTGGAACATACGCCGAGAAATGATTATAAGACCTTCCCTTATTATAAAACGGAAAAAAATTACGGTACAACTATATTTTCCATTTTTGTTTGTTAGGATATTTGATTTCTTATGAGGAAGAAAATTTGAAATGCTTATCAGGTTTTCACAGATCAAATGACAATAACAGGAATGTATGCTAAAAAAAGAAGCAAGAAAATTTTACAGGGAAAAACGACTGGCACTTACGGAGAAAGAAAAGATAAAGTTGGATGATCTGTTGCTTGATTCAATTTCAATCTGCAGAACTGCCCTTTATTAACATCTTTGCTTTCCTACTGGCCGATTGAAGAAAATAATGAACCTGATACTCATTTGTTCACTGAATTTCTAAAATTCAGAAATCCTGAAATGAAAGTGTGCTATCCCGTTTCTGATTTTACCGATAACACTATGGTATGCATGCCGTTTACGGATATTGATACTCCTTTTATCAAAGACAGAATTGAATATCTTTGAACCGCAGAGTCACGATATTGTTTGCCGGCTGAGGAAATTGATATGGTCTTTGTTCCCCTGCTGGCATTTGACAAGAAAGGGTTACCGGGTAGGATATGGTAAAGGGTTTTATGATAAATGGCTTGTCAATTGCCGCCCTGATTGTATTAAGGTAGGATTTAGTTATTTTGAGCCTATTGAAGCTATTGAAGGCCGCCATGAATTTGACGTACCTTTAGATCTTTGTATCACTCCGCAAAACCTGTATGTTTTCTAATTTTTTTCTCAAATCATTTCGCATCTTATTGTTGCCATTTGCGTTGCTGTATTGGTTGGTGATCAGCTATTCGCAACTGGTTTGTATAATAAAAAAATTCTTCGTAGCACATCCTTTGCTTTGCCCCTTATATGTGTTGGAAATCTTTCTGTAGGTGGTACAGGCAAATCGCCCATGGTTGAATACCTTGTCGGCTACTTAAAAGAGCAATTTAAAGTAGCAACACTTAGCCGGGGATATAAGAGAAGAACAAAAGGATATGCGCTTGGCCGATAAAAATTCTACTGCATTGGATATTGGTGACGAGCCGATGCAGTTTCATATCAAATTTCCGGATGTGCCGGTAGCAGTAGGTGAGGAAAGATTGGATGCTATTCCCCAGTTGCTGCATGACAGACCCGGAAACGGAGGTCATTATACTTGATGATGCATTTCAGCACCGGGCCATCAAAGCTGGGTTGAATATTTTACTTGACGGATTATAATAATTTATTTACCCGGGATTTTTATTTGCCTACCGGTGATCTGCGTGATTTGAAATCAGAATATAAAAGAGCGGAAATAATTGTGGTTACCAAATGTCAAGCCGGACCTTGCTGATAAGAGAAAAGAAAAAAGTAATAGAAGAGATCAATCCGCAAGCCGGTCAATCTATTTTTTTTACATCTATTGAATATGGGCAACCATATCATATATTTAACAGAGCAGGATTTTTCTTTGATCAGAAAATACTGAAGTCTTGCTGGTTTCAGGCATAGCTAATCCACGACCCTTGAAAATATGCTTGGAGAAACATAGCAAGACATATTACATGTTGCAATATCCGGATCACCGGATATTTACAATTGAAGACCTGAAGGAGATCAGGAAAAAGATTTGCAGTATCAGATGCAGCTGATAAAATTATTCTTACAACTGAAAAAGATGCAGTACGTTTAGTAAAATTCAAGAAGCGAAATAGAAGACTGGCCGCTGTATGTGATTCCGGTTCGGCATCATTTTTTGTTTAATGAAGAAGACAGGTTCAACCAGACTCGTTATTAACTTTATAACGGAAACTAAGGACAGCAAAAGAAAAATTAATTTATGGGAAAAAGAAATACATCGAAAGAAAAAGCAAAAACGTAATTCAGATGCACGCCGGTAAAAACTGTTAAAAGGTAAATTGGATATTACCCGTTCGGGAATGGGTTTTGTCATTGTTCCTGAACAGGAAACAGATATACTGATCCGGCCTTCTGATTTTAACACGGCTATGCATGGCGATACAGTGAAGGTTCAGATTAAAAATGGCTTTGGGCGCCGTATGCAGGGAGAGGTGATTGATGTGCTGGAAAGAAAACGGACTGAATTTATCGGGCACCTGCAAATGAATAAAGACTTTGCTTTTTTTGTAATGGATACAGATAAACCTATGCCGGATCTTTTTATTCCATTGGTTCAGTATTAATAATGCAAAAGATAAAGACAGGGTAGTAGTAAGACTGGTGAGATGGGAAAAAGGAGATAAGCGTCCGGTAGGTGAAGTAGTAAGTGTATTGGATGCTGAAAACAGCAATGATGCGGCCATGAAAGAGATCCTGCTGGAAAATGGTTTTCCGCTTGAGTTTCCTGATGATGCACTGGAAGTGGCTGCACGAATTCCCGATACAATCGCGATGAAGAAATAAAAAAACGAAAAGATGTTCGTGATATATCTCACTTTTACCATCGATCCTGTTGATGCAAAAGATTTTGATGATGCTATCTCGGTCAAAAAATATAAAAGACGATTTGTATGAGATTGGTGTGCATATAGCCGATGTAAGTCATTATGTAGAACCGGAAATCCTTTGGATAAAGCAGCGTATCAAAAAGCTACTTCTGTTTATTTGCCCGACCGGGTAAATCCTATGTTGCCGGAACATATTTCCAATGTGCTCTGTTCCTTAAGACCCAATGAAGACAAGCTTACATTCTCTGCTATTTTTCAAATTACTACAAAAGCAGAAGTTAAACAATTACTGGCTGGGAAAAACGGTGATTCATTCAGATCGTCGGTTTACCTATGAAGAGGTGCAGGATATTATTGAAACAAAGAATGGTGATCATTCAGAAGAAATTCTGTTGTTGAATGATATGGCGCAGAAAATGCGGAAGAAAAGATTTAATAAAGGAGCTATCAATTTTTCATCCCAGGAAGTAAGGTTTAAACTGGATGAAAAAGGAGATCCGGTTGGCATCATGATTAAAGAAAGTAAAGAGTCACATCAACTGGTAGAAGAATTTATGCTGCTGGCCAACCGCTATGTTGCTGAGAATATTTCCAAAATAAAAGTAAAGGGAAAGCCATTGCCTTTTCCCTATCGGATACATGATACTCCGGATGAAGAAAAATTGCTGCCGTTTATAGCCTTTGCCAATAAATTCGGGCATAAGTTTGATTCATCTACCCCGGAAGCCATTGCTGCTTCTTTTAACCAATTGCTGAAAGATGCGCATGGCAAACCAGAACAGCATGTACTGGAACAATTGGGTATACGAACCATGGCAAAAGCAAAATACACCACAGAAAATGTGGGTCACTATGGTTTGGGTTTTGAACACTATTGTCATTTCACTTCTCCTATACGTCGCTATCCTGATGTAATGGTGCATCGCATACTGCAGGAAGTGTTGGAAAATAAATTTATTATTGATAAAAAGTCTGGAAGAAAAATGTAAACATTGCAGTGAAAGAGAACGAGCCGCCATGGAATCAGAAAGAGCTGCCAATAAGTACAAACAGGTGCAGTATATGAGAAATTACCTGGGAGAAGATTTTGACGGTGTTATCAGCGGTGTTGCCAGTTTTGGTTTTTGGGTGGAAACAGTTGACCATAAATGCGAGGGTCTGGTTAGTGTAAATAGTTTGCTGGAGTATGATGAATTCAGGCATGTTGAATCTGATTATTGCCTGGTAGGTATGCGTAGTGGAAGAAAATTCAGAATGGGAGATAAGGTAAGAATAAAAGTGGCGGCTGCTAATCTTGATTAAACGACAGTTGGATTATGAATGGGTGCCGGTAAGCGATCCGGTAATCACAGGTGTAGAAGAGGGAGGAGAAACCAAAAAGTAAAAAGAAACGATAATTCAATTTTCATTATTAAGTTCATGCATTCATTTGAACAACTATCAGACAATTTGCTGATTATTTTAACCTGCGTCATTTTCCGGCAGAACCCGCAACGCTGTATGAAGCCAATGAATATTTTTTAAAAATGGGCGGTAAAAGAATCCGTCCTGTTCTTTGCCTAATGGGTAATGAGCTATTTGATGATATTAAACCAGATGCCTGGAATGTAGCCACAGCCATTGAGTTGTTTCACAATTTTACATTGATTCATGATGATATTATGGATAAGGCGCCATTGCGAAGGGGTATGGAAACTGTACATAAAAAATATGACGAGAATACGGCCATACTTGCCGGTGATGTAATGCTGGTGGCAGCTTACGAACATCTCAATAAAGTGCATACCTCCTTTCTTCACCAGGTGCTCACCATTTTTAATAAAACCGCAAGAGAAGTTTGTGAAGGCCAGCAAATGGATATGGATTTTGAAAAGAGGGAAAAGGTGGGACATGAGGAGTATCTTAAAATGATAGATCTGAAAACTTCTGTGCTACTTGCCGCCAGTTTAAAAATGGGTGCTATCCTTGGTGGTGCAGGTGAAAGAAATCAAAATCTTTTGTATGAGTTTGGAAGAAACCTGGGACTGGCCTTCCAGGTACAGGATGATTACCTGGATGCCTTTGGTGATCCGGAAAAATTTGGTAAACAGGTAGGGGGTGATATTTTATCCAATAAAAAAACATTTCTTATTATTCATGCACTGGAGTTAGCCTCTGCATCGCAGCAAAAAGAATTGAAGGAACTTATAAAATCCAATGAAACTGATAAGGTGCAAAAGGTATTACAATTGTTCAGGGATTGTAAAGTTGATGATTGGGCGTTGCAATTAAAAAACCAGTTTCTGGACAAGGCATTTAATCACCTGGAAGATATAGCTGTGTTATCAGTGCGAAAGGAACCATTAAAGCAACTTGCCTTATTCCTGGTTCAGCGGGAACATTGATATTCTATTCTTTAAAGAGATTAAATTTCTTCATCATTTTTTTCCCTATTTTAAAGCCTTCAAATATTAAAGGATGCCTCATTCTTTGTTTCGGAAAAAATCAATTTCTTCTATTCTGCGTGATGCCGAACAAGGCCTGGTTGACGGGCATGGAGCCGGCCTAAAAAAAGTGTTGGGAGTAAAAGATCTGACAGCATTAGGTATCGCTGCCGTAATAGGAGCCGGAGTCTTTAGCAGTATTGGTAAAGCTTCTTACGATGGCGGTCCGGGTATTGTCTTTCTTTATGTATTTACGGCGATGGCCTGTGGGTTTGCTGCTTTGTGTTATGCAGAATTTGCTTCAACTGTTCCTGTTTCCGGAAGTGCATATACTTATTCTTATGTAGCCTTTGGAGAAATCTTTGCCTGGATCATCGGCTGGGATCTCCTTATGGAATATGCTATCGGAAATATTGCTGTTGCCATTTCATGGAGTGATTATTTTACCCGGTTGATGGATGGGTTTCATTTGCATATTCCCGATTGGCTAACGATGGATTATTCATCCGCCCATTCAGGATTTAAAGAAATTTCAGCCTCGCTGGCTGGTGGAGAAGTTTTACAAAATCTTGATGTCAATCTTGTTTCGGGATACAACGCTTGGATTGAATCTCCACAATTATTTGGGTTAAATATCATTATGGATTTGCCTGCTTTATTGATTGTTCTGATCATTACAATAATTGTATTCAGGGGCATCAGGGAGTCAAGAAATGCAAGTAATTTCCTGGTGGGTCTGAAACTGGCTGTTGTATTTCTCGTTATTGTAGTGGGAGGGTTCTATGTAAATCCGGACAATTGGTCTCCGTTTTCTCCTAATGGAATGGAAGGGATTCTAAAGGGTGTGTCAGCCGTATTTTTTGCCTACATCGGTTTTGATGCCATATCTACTACGGCAGAGGAATGTAAGAATCCACAAAGAGATCTACCAAGAGGGATGATCTATTCCCTTATCATTTGTACAATATTGTATGTTTTGCTTGCTTTGGTTTTAACCGGCATGGTCAATTATAAATTACTCAATGTTGGTGATCCCCTGGCCATGGTATTCGATACAAAGGGACTAAAATGGATTGCCGGCATCGTAGCCGTGAGTGCTGTATTTGCAACAGCCAGCGTATTGCTTGTATTTCAATTAGGTCAGCCAAGAATTTGGATGAGTATGAGCCGCGATGGTTTACTTCCCAAGATTTTTTCCCGAATTCATCCACGTTTTGGCACACCGTCTTTTTCTACAATCCTAACGGGATTTGCTGTAGCCATCCCGGCACTTTTTCTTAATCTGGATGTGGTGATAGCGCTAACAAGTATCGGAACCTTATTTGCCTTTGTATTAGTGTGCGGTGGGGTACTGGTGTTGCAAAATCAACCTGACCGGCCTCAAAGCCGCTTTAAAGTGCCATATATAAATGGTAAATATATTGTACCAGTCTCACTGGTTGCCTCGATGGTTTACATTGGCGTTAGTTTCCCAGGCTATTATCCGGGTTTATTCAAATTGGAAACCTTGCCCATGGTAGGTTTTTTTGTAATAGCCATTATTGTTTCCGTGTATTCTTATCTTAAAAACTTTTCACTGATACCGGTTTTAGGAATGCTTAGTTGCTTTTACCTGATGGCCCAGGAAAGTCATACCAATTGGTTTCGTTTCCTTATCTGGCTTTTACTGGGGTTAATTATTTATTTCCTATATGGATATAGCCATAGTAAACTTTCAAAAAAAATTTAATACGCATATCTAAAGGCAGCAGGTAATAATTAATAACTGCAAACTCCAGGCAAGACATTCCCGGGTATTAATAATACTTATAGTAATTCATCATCCAATCGGCTAGCTGCCAGCTTCCTCTTGTTATCTTTGCCCGATGAAATATCAACTGGGTGATATCGTGCTTCTCCTTCATTCAAATGAAGAAGGAAGAATCGTAGATTTTATAAATGAAAAAATGGTGATGATTGATGTAAGTGGTGTCCGTTTTCCCGTTTATATGGACCAAATCGATTTTCCATATTTCAGGAATTTTTCACAAAAAAAAATAATAACTACTACAAAGCAAAAGAAGTATATCGATGATATTAAAAAAGAAAAACCAGATTTAGCGGAAAAGGTGATTGATGGCGTTTGGCTAACTTTTTTGCCGGTGATGGATACCGACGAGTTTGATGATATAATTGTGAAAGAATTAAAAGTGCACCTTATCAACCGAACTGAAACTGCCTACCAATTCAAATACAAACTGGTATTTTTTGGAGAAACCGAGTTTGAATTAAAAAACCCTATAAATCCATTTGAAGATTTTTACCTGCATGATATCCCTTTTGCTGATCTTAATGATAACCCCATTTTTGAACTGGAATTTTTACTGCTTCATCCCGACAAGAAAAAAGCAGATTTTTATGAATCATCTTTGAAATTAAAGGCGAAGCAGTTATTTTCGAAAATAGAAGAAGTAAAAGAAAAGAACCTGGCTACTTTTTCATACAAACTTTTTGACCAATATCCGGATAAGCTCTTTAAGGATAAATTGGAGCTGGATAACCTTGTAGCAAAAGGTTATAAGGTGTATAATGCAAAGGAAGCCCGGCAACATTTAGAGCCACCACGCAGTGTGATAGATTTGCATATTGAAAAGCTTACAGATGACTGGCGAAATCTCAGCAACTACGAGATTCTAAGTTTGCAATTACGAACCTTTGAAAAATACTACGAACTTGCTCTTGCTCACCTGCAGCCATCGTTGATTGTAGTACATGGTTTAGGCACTGGCAAACTACGGGATGAAATACATGATGTGCTCCGGTTACGAAAAGTTGTAAAATCTTTTGTGAACCAATATCATTCTCAATTTGGCTATGGTGCAACAGAGATTTTTTTTCAATATTGACCGTCACGTGGAAATATAATATTCCGGGCTTTCAACTTCTAATTGAAATTTGCTTTCATCCTGATAATCCGGTGTTTTTCATCAAAAGATTTTAACTTCAGTACCAGGCCCTGGTTTTATAATTGAAGTCTGGTTGGTGGGTAGTCATTATTATAATTGAAAAATGGTATGAAACATAAAAGAAGAATTATTTTTTTATGCATGGCAATGAGTTGGGTTCAATTATTTTCACCCGGCTGTAAAAGTATTCCAAAAAATATTTCTGATAAGGTAATTGTAGTAGTTCCGCCAGGTATTCTATCTTTTCTTACAACAAGAGATGGAAATTTTGAAGTTTATTCTATGACATCTGATGGTAAAAATGTGGTGAACCTGAGCAATAATAAAGCCTTGGATTTCTGGTCATCCTGGTCACCTGACGGGAAATTTATTTTGTTTTATTCTAACCGGGATGGGAACAATGAAATTTACCGGATGGATTTTGATGGCACCAACCAGGTCAATCTTTCTAACCATCCTTCAGATGATAATTCACCAACATGGTCACCAGATGGAAAAAGGATAGTCTTTACGTCAACCAGGGATCATAAAAGCAGGGAGATTTATGTTATGGATGCGGATGGTAACAACGTCATCCGAATGACAACTAACGAAGTTTTTGAAGAGGTTCCTACCTGGTCACCAAATGGCAGATCCATCTTATTTACCCGGCAAATAAAAGAGGAAGGCGACACATCGCATGCAGCAAATGGGGAAATATTTATTATGAATGCTGAAGGTGGAAATGAAAGAAGGTTAACAAACAGGCAAGGGTATGATTCAGGAGCTAAATTTTCTCCTGATGGTAAAATGATTGCATTTTATGGGCAGACTGAGGAAAAAAATTTTGAGATATTTCTGATGAACCCTGATGGTTCCGAAATCGTTAATCTTACAAATGATATATTGGAAGATTATTCCCCTGCCTGGTCTCCAGACGGGCAGTGGATTTCTTATAGTAGTGGAAATCCAAGCCAGTATGATGTTTGGCTGATACATATAAAAACCGGGAAAAAAATCCGATTGACGAGTGAACCAAAAAGAAATGAAACGCCTGTATGGCGTCCAAACTGAAATTATTTTTTACACTTGTTGGAAAATAATTAAAATGAATATTCAGCTAAAATTTTTTTTATGAAACATGGTATTCATTCAATTATATTATTTCTTGTTTTTGCTTTTTACGCGGAACAGGGAATTTGTCAACCCCTCCTGGCGGTTGAACAACAAAAGGCGCTTGCCTCACTACCCCGAAGTCTTCCGGAAGAAGAAGGAGTTTCTTCTGAAAGGATTCTCAATTTTTTAATTGCTGCTGAAAAGAGCAAAACAGAATTTCATAGTTTTATGATGCTCCGTCATGGAAAAGTGATAGTAGAAGGATGGTGGAAGCCATATGCGCCTAATCTGAAAGCATACCATGTATTCTTGCAGCAAGAGTTTTGTGGCCACTGCCATTGGATTTGCAATTAATGAAAGCCGGCTGACAGTCAATGATAAGGTTATTTCTTTTTTTCCGGACGATCTGCCCGATTCAATCAGCGATAATTTGTCGGAGCTTACTGTAAAAGATCTGCTTAGCATGGCAGTTGGTCAGGAACCGGAGCCAACCCGTTCAATTGTAAGCGGGGACAGCAATTGGGTAAGATCTTTCCTTGCACTGCCTGTAATGCACAAACCCGGAAGCAAATTTTTGTATAATTCAATGGCCACCTATATGCTTTCGGCAATAGTGCAAAAACTTACCGGGCAGAAGGTAATTGATTATTTAAAACCGCGGTTGTTTGATCCTTTAGGAATTGAGGAAATGGATTGGGAAGTAGATCCGAATGGCATTAATACGGGTGGATGGGGCTTAAGAATAAAAACAGAAGACATGGCAAAGTTCGGCCAGTTATTTCTTCAAAATGGTAAATGGGATGGTGTGCAGATTTTACCTGCCAACTGGGTAAAAGAAGCCTCCACAATTAAGATCATTCAGCATCCTGAGTATTCACAGGAAAAGAAAGATTCAAGCGATTGGGAACAGGGATATTGCTACCAGATGTGGCGCTGTCGTCACAATGCTTACAGGGGTGATGGAGCATTTGGGCAGTTTATTATTGTGATGCCGGAACAAGAAGTAGTTATTGCAATTACAGCGGAAACACCCAATATGCAGGAAGAGATAAATCTGGTTTGGGAATATTTATTGCCCGGCATGCATACAAGTCGGTTACCTGTCAACAATATTACGTCCTCCAGGCTTCAGCAAAAATTGTCTTCATTGGCACTTCCATTGTCGGTTAATACACTTCCCTCCAAGGCAGAAAAATTATTTAATAAAACTTATGTATTAGAGCCGAATGAAAAAAATTTTCAAAGTTTATCATTCAACTTTAGTAACAGCATATGTAATCTAAATTTAGTGGCAGACAGTACAGAATATCCATTGTTATTTGGAGCAGGCAAGTGGCAATCAGGGGAAACGACAAAACGGGGACCCTACCTGGTTGCAGGAGCCAAAGCAAGTTATGTCGGATTGCCTCCACTCAAAGTAGCCGGATCCTATACCTGGAAGGATAAACAAACATTGGAACTAACACTGCGGTATATTGAAAGCCCGCATACTGAGAAATGGATCTGCCGTTTTTTAGAAAACAATATTTCGGTGGATATTGAAAACAGTATGGATGCTGGTAAAACGAAATTGAAATTGCAGGGCTCAGCCAAAGAATAATAATGTTTTACTAGCGCCTTGTTACCTTTGTATAGTCTTCTTTGAAATAATTGCTACAAGCCGGGTTATCGCTCTGCTGCCATTGGCGGAGGGAGGAAAGTCCGGACAGCACAGAGCAATGCACCGGTTAAGAGCCGGGTCTGATACGCCGAGCTTGAAACGACGGTGTTTGTAACAGACAGTGCCACAGAAAATAACTGCCCCGTATTCTTCACAATGAAGGTGGAAGGGTGAGGGTGAAAACGTGAGGTAAGAGCTCACGGCTGCGCGATGGTAACATCATCAGAGGGTAAACCTTGCATGCTGAAATGCCACATAAACCATCGCCTGAGGGCTGCTCGTCCGATGATGGAGGGTAGGCAGATTGATCCCAACAGTAATGTTGAAGACAGATAAATGATAACCGCCTGCCCGGTTATCCGATGCAGGAACAGAATCCGGCTTACAGGCTTGTAGTAAATGTAACAGGATGCCGGTCTTTTACTTTAAAGTAATTGACCGGCATCACCATTATTATACTTAGACAAATAGAAAAAATAAAACAAAAGATTTAAAGATTCACCTGTTTTCGTCGCCGGGACACCCAAATTTAAAATTTGAATAAATTGGCCAGTTGACGGTGTTCTTCGGTTATCAGTAATGTGCGGGATGTCACTTCCTTTGATATGGGATGTTTCACTCGTATGGTGAATATGGTTTTTGCAATAGCTATGGCTTGCTCTGGGCTTAGATTTGATCGCTTTTCTCTTAGTTGCCTTTCGAGCTCTTTGTAAATTTTGTAGGCTGCAAAGGCTATGCAGATATGGGCTTCTATTCTGCACTTTGTACGGTGGAAGATGGGGCGGATCTTTAAATCGGTTTTGGCTATTCTAAATGCCTTCTCTATTTGCCAAAGACTTTTATAGTTTTCGATGATCTCGTCTTTATTCAATTGCGTATTTGTAAGGTAGCCTTTGAGCCCATCCCACTTTTTATCTTCTTCAATTTTAGCGGTATTGATAGAAATGCTTACGGGGTTGGCAATATTTAGAAATTTATTGTATCCCCTGTTATTGATACTGCTCTTGGTGAGTTTGCCTGATTTGATATGCTGTTCCAGTTTCTTTATTCCTCTTTCCCTGTTGTGCGCATCCTTGGTGGCCCTTGCATGAGAATAGCTTACCACAAGTTTGGTGTTTTCATTTTTCTGTATGACGGCACTCTGCCCGTTTTCCAACTGTAGGGCAAGTACCTTAGCCTTCATTTCTTTGTTCTCCGATTTAATTCTTGCCCCCAGTATATACTCGTATTTTTCTGTTTGAAGTTGTTCAATATTTTCTTTTGATAACAGCCCTGCATCGGCTACAATAATAAGTTTGTGTAGCTTGTACTTTTCTTTAAAAGCCTGGATGATGGGCAACATGGTATGGCCTTCAAACTTCCTGCCTTCAAAAATTTCATAAGCCAAAGGATAGCCACCTTTGCTCACCAACAACCCCAGCACAATTTGTGGGTGTTGGTGTTTGCCATCTTTAGAAAAGCCAGTCTTGCGAAGTTCATCTTCACGCTCGGCTTCAAAATAAACCGTGGTGACATCATAGAAGACAATGCTAATGTCGTGGTTCAGTACCTGAAGCGTATGGCGGTAACTGATGTCCTGTACCTTTTCCTTTTGTGTGTTGTAAAGCTTATCCAGATAACGGTAAACCACTTGCACATCTACGTTTATAAATTGGTATTTAGAAAGATAGTCGGTTGTTTTAAGCTTGCTTGCCGGAAAGCAAAGCCTGGCAATAATGAGTTGCCTGAACAAGGCATCTTGTATTTGATTAAAACCAATCTCATCAAATAATTTTCCCAGCAAAAGCTCGGAACCCTGAACCGTTAAGGCTTCAATTCCATTGAGCACATATTCGGTGTGCCGGCTGTAATCAGTAAAATCAATTTCTTGCAATCCCGTACGCTGCCTGATCCATCTTTTAGCTTCCAAAACTAACTGCTCAACTTCACTTTCATTAGCACTGCTGCCAACAGTCTTGATCAATTTATAACTACCACTGCTTTTATCAATGACCTGCACGCTGAGAACACCACTCTTATTCTTCTTTTTGCGAACAAACATGAGCCAATTTAATAAAAAAACCACCCGAGGACACCCTAAATTGAACTCTAAAAAACATAACTATCACTTAATCACTTGAATTCAATTATTGACAAAATGTAATTGTCGAAAACAGGAAAAATATTCATAGTATAACACCTGAACAAGTCTCAGCTATTACAAGTAAACACCTTGATTTCAGGAAAATGATGATTGTAATGGTGGGTGATAAGCAAGCGATTCTAAAACAAATGGATGAAAAGCGGGCAAAAAAGGCTTTTTAGATTTTGCCTGGAAATGTCTATGGTATTATTGCTCTGAATCTGTAATCAATTTTCCTAAAAGGCTCTTAAATTGTTGTCCCCTGATCATCCTTGCACCAAAGCTTTCCAGGTATTCGGTATAAACCTGGCAGTCGATCAGTTCAATACCTTCCCGTTTTAAATGCTCTATATATTTTATAAATGCAAACCGGGAGGAATTTGATACTTTACTGAACATACTTTCCCCAAAAAATACTTTGCCAAATTTGATCCCATATACGCCACCCACAAGCTCGCCGTCTATCCAGGCTTCAGCACTATGTGCATATCCTAATTCATGCATTTTTGTATATGCTTCTACTGTTTCATCTGTAATCCAGGTACCTTCCTGTCCCGGTCTGTAAATTTTTTTACACTGAATAATTACCTCTTTAAAAGCTTTATTAATTGTAAAATCAAAATGATTTTTTTTTAGAAGCGGTTTTATGCTCTTGCTAATTTTAAGTTCGTGGGGAAATAAAACGAACCTCGGATCAGGACTCCACCACATGATATGCTCTCCCTGGTACCAGGGGAAAATTCCATTTTTATATGCCAGGGCAAGTCTTTCAGGTGTCAGGTCACCGCCCACAGCCAGAAGCCCGTCAGATTCTGCTAAATGCGCCGGCGGAAAATAAAGCTTGTTATCTAATACAAAAAGTGGCATAGGGGAGTAGGCAATAAGGAAGGGGGAAAATTTAATCAGCAATCACTTCAACGGTTGCACCTATGCCTCTTTCTGTAATGGCGTCGCACATAGATTTCAATTCATCATATTCCCCTTGTTTTACCGAATATTTCCCTTTATAATGAATAAAATAGGAGCATTGCTCTGCTTGTTCCGGGCTGTGTTTGCAAACTTCAATAAGCGTTTCAATTACCCACTCAAACGTATTTACTTCATCATTCCACACAATTAAATTACAAGTGTTTTCATGTGCAGTTAATAAGTCTGTTTCGTGCTGGTAATTGGTCCATATTTCATTTTGTGTAATTGCCATCTGACCACCTCTTTTTACAAAAATATAAAATCTATTGTGGAAAATAGTGGTAATTCTGCTGTTGTTTTGGACATCTGGTTTAATTAAGGTTAAGGAAAAATACTAAGTCGGAATTCGCACCTGACCATTCAGCCTAAAGTAAAAATGAAAATCAGCTTAAGGGCTGATTTTAAAAAAAATATGTATTCCATTTTCCGTTTATTAAAAAGTCAGATCGCACTATTGGGCTGAAATCAAAAGTTTATAAGGAAAATGGCCAGGGATGAATTCATGTTAATTAGAAATTAAGAATGCAGTGACGCCAGAATTCCTGGTGGTGTCGAATATTAATTTTAAGAAAAGCAGCCTGCAGACTGGTAAAAAAAATTTGGCCCACATCTATTCAAACCTATCTTTGCAATCCGATTTTAAAAAAGGGAGTTTAGCTCAGTTGGTTCAGAGCATCTGCCTTACAAGCAGAGGGTCGGCGGTTCGAGCCCGTCAACTCCCACCTAATACTATTAAGGGTTTCAGTAATTGAAGCTCTTTTTTATTGTTGACTACTTTAACACAAAGTGGCATTTTTTACCTTTTTCAATACAATTAAAGAACTGGTAAAATAGAGTATCAGTACATGCTCCTTCCACTTTATGTATTACACTTACCCACTATTATGTCAACGCATATTCGTGATCTCAATACCTAAGGATTTGTGAATGGTTAACAGGTGTTCATGATTGCCCTGAATCTTCAATAACTGGATTTCAAAATTGACATCATTCTTTTCAAATATCAATTCAGATCTTTCTTTCCTCCCTTCCCTTGTCACTAGGTAAATCCGCCGCCGTTTTAAGGAAGAATTTAAAATGATTCAAAATTTATCAAGATCTATTTCTATTCTTTTGAAATATTGACTGATCGAAAAATAATATTGCGTTTGCCTTTTAAAAGATATCTCCTGTCTTTTCTTTAATTATAAGGGGACGCATTGTTATAACTTACCTCCCAAATCCGCTACAATAATTAAGTAAGGGCACTTCTTTTTTTTGCAATTAATAATGCCTTTAACTTTTGTTTTCCTGGAGTTGTTTCATTGAGTTGCATGAAATCAAGACTACATTGAAGCTACTCTTTACGTTTCCTGTTTGATCTTGTTATGAAGGATAAAATAGTTTAACTATTGAATAAAAGATGTAAAATTTTTCTTCTATTTAAAATCTATTTTTAATTATTCAATTCTTTGCTGCAATATAAAAGGATAAAGCAAGAATCGCTTTTCAGTATCGGGTAATTGAATTCTAACCAATCTAAATCAAATTTATGAGACCACTTTCTATTACTAAACTGTTTCAAAAAAAGGAACTTCTCATTTGTCTGTTTTCATGTTTTTTATTTTCTTTTGGTGCCATAGCGCAGAAAACTATAACAGGTACTGTAAAGGATGAAACAGGAACAGCAATATCCGGAGTTAGTATAGTTGTTAAGAATGATATCGCCGTTGGCACAACGACTAATGCTTCAGGAAAATTCTCTTTGAATTTAGCTGCAGGAATTACTGAGCTGACTATTTCGTCCATAGGCTATCTGGGCCAGGATGTCAATGTCAGTGACCGCACCATTCTTGATATTGTGCTGGTTATTGATAAATTAAATTTGAATGAGGTAGTGGTAATGGGTTATTCCAGCCAGCAGAAAAAAGATATTACCGGTTCAGTAGCGGTGGTGGATATGAAGTCCATTAAATCCATTCCTGCAGGCTCGGCCATGCAGGCGTTGCAGGGCATGGCCTCCGGCGTTAATGTAATCAGCTCCGGTTTGCCAGGCGCCGAAAGTAAAATATTAATACGGGGCGTAACTTCTTTTGGAAATACACAGCCGTTGGTTATGATAGATGGCGTGCAGGGAAGCCTGAATAATATCAGCACAGAAGATATAGAATCTATCCAGGTTTTAAAAGATGCCGGTGCCGCGTCGATATATGGAGTTCGTGGAGCCAATGGTGTAATTGTTGTCACTACAAAAAAAGGCAAATCAGGTAAGCCGGTTATTACTTACCACGGGTATGTGGCAAACCAGACGCCCCCGTCCGGTAATCCATTAAATGTATTAAACTCTAATGAGTTTGCGACGATGTTTAAAGTGGCCTTTCCAAACACTGGTTTATTTGCCAACGGCATTCCAGACTATACGTATGGAGGTGCCGGGGGCAGGGGTGTTGCAGCCGAGGGTGATCCCAAAATTGATCCATCGAATTATGTGCTAGATCCTGCAAATCCTACCAATAATTATCTCATACAAAAACTAAATAAAACCGGCACAGACTGGTTTCATGAATTTTTTAAGCCGGCGATCATGACCAGCCACACCATTTCTGCGAGTGGGGGTACTGATAAATCGAATTACCTTTTTTCAATGGGGTATTTGAACCAGGAAGGTACGGCTATTGAAACTTTTCAAAAACGATATACAGCCCGTATAAACACCCAGTTCAAGTTGCCGGGGAATATCCGTGTTGGGGAAAATGCGGCAATTATCTATGGAAATAATGCAGGGTTTGACAGCCGGACCTCAGATTTCAATACCATGTATATGCTCTATTTTATGTTGCCGGTGATACCCGTATATGATATCAAGGGAAATTTTGGTAACACTTTTGCCGGCCCTACGGAAATGGGCAACTTTGCTAACCCAATTGCCCTGCAGAAAAAGATGGTGAATGACCGGCACCACAATTGGAATATTGTTGGTAATGTGTATGCGGAAGTTGATTTTTTGAGCCATTTTACCGCAAGAACCAGTTTTGGAGGCACTATAAGCAATCGATACGACCAGGTGTTTAGTCCAAACCAATATTGGGCGCCCAATGAATATGCCATACCCAATTCCTACAGCGAAAGTGCGGGTTATAGCAGTAATTACATATGGACCAATACGCTAAATTACAGTAACCGGTTTGGCAAACATGATGTAAAGGTTTTGGCCGGTTCAGAAGCCGTCAAAGACTTTGGAAGGAGTGTTGGTGGAAGCTCGCGGCGCTTTTTTGCAACAGACTATGATTACCTGGTCCTGGGCAATGGAACTCAGAATGTTACTAATTTCAGCTCTGCTTATTCAGCTTCCCTTGCCTCCCTTTTTGGCCGTTTGGATTATAGCTTCGACGACAAATACCTATTGGGTGTTACAGTCAGACGTGATGGATCTTCCCGGTTTGGACCTCAGAAAAGGTATGGTACTTTCCCTTCCTATTCTGCAGGATGGAGAGTAAGTGAAGAGAAATTCATGCAAAACCTGGCCTGGCTGAATGATCTGAAGATCAGGGGTAGCTACGGAATCCTTGGTTCGCAGAACAATATAAGTGCAACAAATAGTTTTTCACTTTATGGCAGTTATTTTGGTTCGGGATATGATATCAACGGATCTGGCAATAGCGTTCAGCAAGGCTTCTACCAAACAAGTATTGGAAATCCTTTGACTGGCTGGGAGGAAAATGTTGTCTCCAACATAGGCTTTGATGCTACCCTGTTCAACAAATTAAGCCTTTCCCTTGAGTACTATAAAAAATCAATTAACGGGTTATTGTTTGCCAAACCATTGCCTTCAACTGCAGGTGGTGCATCCAGGCCGTTTGTTAATGTGGGTGATATTCAAAACACAGGGATTGATATTACCACCAAATATTTTGGAAGCCTCGCGAACAATCAACTGAAATTTTCCATCACCGCCAATGTGACAACGTATAAAAACATAGTGAAGAAAATTCCCGCTCCCGGTTATTTTAATACTGTAAGCCAGCAGCAGATAGGTAATTTGGTTCGGAACCAGGAAGGACAGGCAGTTAGCGCATTTTATGGATATGAAGTGATTGGTCTGTTCAGTTCCGATGCCGATGTAAGCAGTTCTCCGGCACAGCCAGCTGGAGCCCCCGGCCGTTTAAAATTCAGGGATGTAAATGGTGACAAAAAAATTACGACAGATGATCGTACTTTCCTTGGCAGTCCCAACCCGGATTTTACCTATGGACTAAGTCTGAACCTTGAATATAAGGGGTTTGATTTTTCGACCTTCTTTTATGGCAGCCAGGGTGCTGAAATCGTGAACTCACTGAAGGCACTCTCTCATTTCTGGACATCGTACAGGACCAATAAAAGCAGGGATCTGTTAAATGCCTGGACTCCATCCAATACGAATACTACCATTCCTATAATTGAAGCCACTAGTAACTTCAGTACAAACAACATGAGTTCCTTTTTTGTTGAAGACGGTTCCTATTTACGGTTGAAATCGCTGATTCTGGGATATACCATTGATCCGGGCAAACTGAAAAAGATTGGAATAGCCAGGTTAAGACCCTACCTGCAGGCAACCAACCTGTTTACCATTACCAACTATTCAGGTCTTGATCCTGAATTAGGGGGTCCCACTGCCAATTTTGGTATAGACTGGGGTAATTATCCCGGCAACTTCAAAAACTTTGTATTTGGGCTTGATATTTCATTCTAACCTTAAAAAATGATCATCGTGAAAAAAATAAATGATAAAATTAAGATAGCAGCCATCCTTATCTTTTTACTGCCGGTAATGGCCTGCAAAAAATCGTTCCTGGAGGTAAATCCCCTGGGTACTACAAACGAAGTGACCCTGGCCACTAAGGCAGGTGTTGATGGTTTATTAATGGGGGCGTATAATTATATGGGAAATGGATGGCTTTTTGCCGCAGACTATATATATGCATCCATTCCCTCAGATGAAGCAAACTTTGGCTCTTATGGAGGTGCGGCATGGGGTTTGGAAACCTTTTCTTTTGATGCCAGTTTTTGGCTTTTTGATACTAAATGGGCAGTATTGTTTTATGGGGTACAAAGAGCAAATGATGTATTGCGTGTGCTGGCCAAAGTACCTGCCGGCCAAATGACAGCTGATGAAGTGCTCCAGGCAAAAGCCGAAGCGACTTTTTTACGGGGGTATTATCATTTGCAAGCCACAAACATATTTGGCAAAGTACCCTTCCTGGATGAAACCGTGAGCTTTGACAATGGTAATTACAATGCCACCAATACTGTTTCGGCGTGGTCAAAAATTGAAGCTGACTTTAAATTTGCTGCGGAAAATTTAAGCAATACCAAGAAGCAAGCCGCCAGGGCGAATAAGTGGGCGGCAAAAGCTTTTTTAGCAAGAGTGTATATGTTTGAACACAAATTTGCAGAAGCCAAACCCTTGCTAGAAGACATCATTGCAAACGGTGTAACGGCCAGTGGAAAAAAATATGGATTGTTACCCAAGTATTTTGACACTTATAATCCTGCAACCAAGAACAGTGAAGAATCCGTTTTTGCCATTCAATGTTCCACTAATGATGGATCTAACGGGGGTAATAGTAATACAAAGAACGGATTTGGCTATACTGGGCCTTATGGCGGGCCAATAACTACCTATGGTTGGCTACAGCCTTCACAAACCCTTGTTAACGCTCACAGAACAGATGAAGTTACCGGTTTGCCGTTTATTAATACTTTTAACAATGATAATGTAAAATCTGATTTGAATGTGAGTTCCGCTGATCCTTTTGTTCCCGAAACCCGGACCCTTGATTCGCGTTTAGACTGGTCGGTGGGCAGAAGAGGGATACCCTTTTTGGATTGGGGACTCCATGCGGGTAATAGTTGGATTTCACAACAAATTACGGCCGGTCCTTATTCAATGATTAAATCGGTTGCTCCCAAGAGCCAACCGGCAGCCACAGAAGGAGGATTTAATAAAGCCATCAATGAAACGCTCATACGTTTTGCAGATGTTTTGTTGTGGGCGGCGGAAGTAGAAGTGGAAATTGGAAGCCTAAGCAAAGCGGAAACCTATGTAAACAGGGTTAGGGCCCGGGCCGCCGATCCAATAAGTTGGGTTAAAACTTATATTGATAACAACGATCCTTCAAAGGGATTCACAAATACGCCTGCTGCAAATTATAAAGTAGGACTTTATACGGGGCAGTTTACTGCAAATGGTCAGTCTTTTGCCAGGGAAGCGGTTCGGCATGAATTCATGATCGAAACGGCAATGGAAAATCGTCGTTTCTTTGACCTTCAACGCTGGGATCATAAGGCCGATGCACCGGCATCCGGTTATATGGCCAATGTTTTGAATGCTGCTTTAGACCATGAGAACAATAAAATCCCTGGTTTCCAATGGGAAGGTAGTGTTCAATACAAGGCAGGTCAAAAGTTTGTCAAAGGAAAAAATGAAGTGTTCCCCATTCCACAAGGTCAAATTGATATAAGTCGCGAAGCCGATGGACCCACATTAATACAGAATCCGGGGTATTAGTAGTTTAAATAGTTACCAGACGTCTTATTAATTATGCAGCAAGTATGGGCTTAGTAAAAAACAGCATTAAATCCGCACCTGAATGCTCAAATGAAAAATATTTTTTAGATAAAGTTGAAAAAAATGTTTTTAAGAGAGGCGTTTTTGTCCGGGCAATTTTCATCAGTGTTGTGGGGCTGGGTCTTAGAAGAATAGGGTTTTCCAGCGGAACAGGCCATTTTCCTGCGGTGCTGGCTTTGCCCTCGCAGATTTCTTCTGCTGAGGGGAAATTGAAACATTACTATGCTCACGATGCCGTTTTAGACCATCATGGAGTGATAGCGCCGTGGTATCGGCAGCTAAATGGACAATGCGATTTTCGCATACGCATTGCGGCTGAAACCATGAAGCGCTATCCATGGACTACCACTGAAAAGGCTGCCGTGGCTTATCCTGATTATTTGTTTACCAGCAACTGGGCGATGGCTCCTGATGGTACCATTACGACTAAACATTATGGCGATTGGAGCAATGGTGATCTGGGGCAACGGGCTTATGGTGTGCTTGAGGGAATGACTGACTATTACCGGTATTCCGGCGATCCGGCGGCCATTGCCCACCTGAATTATATGGGAGATTATTTGCTTGACTATAGTTTGACGCCGGAAGATCATCCCTGGCCAGGCTTCCCTGTCAGTGTACCCACTAAGGGAAAAGCTTATGGAAAAGCTGATCCAAAAGGAATGATTCAACTGGATATTTCCGCTGCAATAGGCGAAAGATTATTGCGGGCTTATCAAGTAACTAAAAAGCCAAGATGGCTGGAAGCGGTAAAGCATTGGGGTGATTTGCTTGCCCGAAATTGTAATGTGAACACAGAGGCCCCGCCCTGGCCGAGGTATGCCAACCCTGAGAATTTAAAGTCGCAGAATCATCCGTCCATTGAACAATGGTTTTCCCATCCCCGCATGAATTTACAAACGGGAAGTGTAGTAATGATCCTTAATTTCCTGGATGAACTTATCAGGTTTGGCTATAGAGGCTTGGACCAGCAAATCGTGAAAGCACGGGAGGCAGGTATTCGCTATCTGAGAGATCAACTACTGCCGGAATGGACGCTGGATAAAACATGGGGATGTAATTTCTGGGATTGGATACATGATATGCAAGAAAGTAGCATAACTGCTTATGTGGCCAATTATCTTATTAAAAACAAAGAAGAGTTTCCTAACTGGCGCAATGATGCCCGCAATATCCTTACTCTATTTCTCAATCGTTCCAGCGCGGATCCTAAATCTGGTGGTGATGTGTATAGCGGGGCCTGGGCATATCCCGAATCCAGTATGTGCTGCGGGCGTTCTTTATGGTATGCACCCCTTTCTGTTGGAGCTGTGATGGCAAAATATGGCGTTGAGGCTGATGATGCACTGATGAAAGAACTAGGTTATCGCCAAATGATTTTACAGACCTACGACATACATGAAAATGGAGTAAGTGAAGACAATATTGATGGTGGCGTTATCGTCAACAATGAGTGGCTTAACATTGCGGTACCCTTTCCATTACTGGCTTTGCAACAGGCTATAGCATGGCTACCCGAAGAACTAGGAGCCAGCCGGGAAAACCATCTGGTCAGAAGCAGTGCGGTAGTGGATGCTATCGTATATGGAAAGGACCTAATTACCTATTCGACATTCGATGCCCCTTTGAAAACTATAGATGTTTTCCGTCTGTCCTATGTGCCAGCATCAGTCTTTGCTGATAAAGAGCAACTACATCCAAGAAGCGATTTGAAAACTAATGGTTATACCATTAAAACACTTCGCAACGGGGATGCTATCGTATCGATCCGGCACGATGGCAAAAAGAATATAATGGTGAAAGGATCCGATCCTCAACAGGTACTCAATTATCCCGCGTTCCAGTACGAGGGCAATTGGATCCTGCAAATAGATGATGCTGCCCTGACAGGTGCTGTTTATACCACAGACGAGAAAGGGGCTTCAGCCACCGCTGCGTTCTACGGAAACCAGCTGCGGTTGACCGGAAGGGTGGATCAGTGGGGAGGAGAGGCAGATGTATTTATTGATGGTGTTAAGCAGCAGGTGTTTATTGATTGCTGGAATCCCACCTTACGCGGACAACAGGTACTTTATTATAAGAACGGACTTGAACAGGGAAATCACTATCTGAAAATTGTTGCCAGGGGAAGTCGTAATCCTTACGCTATGGGAAACAAAGTTTATATCGATTCCCTTCAATTTTCCCAGGCGTCCGGTATTCATGGTTTTCCTTCGGGCACAGGTCCAACATCCGCCCAACGTATGATATTCGGCTATACGAAGCGACAGGATTATAGGGATTCACGAGGGCGGCTATGGCGACCGGCCACAGAAATGGTGACGCCTCTTTCCAAAATGCAGGACACGGTGGAAAAATGCTGGATGAAAAGATCTGAAAACAGGGTTTCAAATACGAAGGACCCGGAATTGTACCGTTACGGCTGCAGTGCCAGGGAATTTTGGGTAAATGTTACGGTGGGGCCCGGGAAGTACGGGGTGAGGCTTAAGTTTGCTGCAACCAAAGAGGCCAGTTTAAACCCAATGGGATTTGATATATTAATCAACGAAAAAACGCTGGTATCAAACTTTAATGTTGTAGCCACAGCGAATGGTATTAACAGGGCCGTTGACCTGGTTTTTAAAGATGTTTCTCCGCTCAGTGGTATTATTCAAATCCGGTTTAAGAGTTATTCAGCTGAAGCAGGGAATGCTTTTGTGCAGGCGTTGGAAATTGATCGTGACCTTCAAGGGAAGGGCGCAGTACCCGTTACTTTTAGTTAATCCAAATACTTTTTTAATAAATTTTTTTAGTATGTCCTACCACTTAACTGAGACCCAGATCGAATTATATCGAAATGACGGATACCTGATTATTCCGAATTTTTTCACCAGGGAGGAAGTTACCAAACTTCATCAAGTGGCTTTGGAGGATGCGGCTATCAATAAACACTCAATTGACCTGAATGACCAGGAAGGAAAAAAAACCAAACTGGCTCTTTGGTTTACACCCGGAGATGATATTTATGGATTATTGACTAAAAGTGAAAGAATGATTAATGCTGCAAATAACCTGATGGAGGGAAGTGCTCCTGTCTGCCACTTTCATTCTAAGTTAATGCAGAAGGAGCCTAAAGTAGGGGGAGCATGGGAATGGCACCAGGATTATGGATACTGGTACAAAAACGAATTCTTATTTCCTGATCAGATGATTTCTGTCATGGTGGCTCTTACCGAAGCAACGAAAGAAAATGGATGTTTGCAGGTGATTAAAGGTTCTCATAAAATGGGCAGAGTTGAACATGGTCTTATTGGTGAACAGACCGGAGCTTCTAAGCGATATGTGGATCTTGCCCTGGAAACAATGGAATTAGTTTATGTAGAATTAAAACCCGGCGATAGCTTGTTTTTTCATAGCAATATTCTTCATCGTTCAGCAGCAAACTTGTCTGATAATTCACGATGGTCACTGATCTCTTGCTATAACCGGCAGTCCAATGTTCCCTATAATGAAAAATCCACTTCCTGCCTGGTTCCATTGGAAGCAGTACCCGATAATTCTTTGATGAAGGTTGATGTGGCAGGGCTTACAGAAAGTGTTGACTTTCTTACCTGGAACCATGAAACCTCCAAATAGTTTTTTTTAAAAGAGTTAAGATTAAATGTAATCTCTGATCACCTGACACAAAATTATATGTATGGGCCTGGCTATTTCGGAAAATCTCAAAACTTCTTCGGATGATTTAGTGTATAACCGCGGTTATATTTTTCTCATTTGTACAATTGCAGCACTTGGCGGCTTATTATTTGGCTTTGATCTGGCAAATATTTCAGGAACCATCCATTTTTTTAGTAAACATTTTCAGCTCAGTGAACTGAATGTTGGATGGGCTGTGGGTTGCATCAGTGTCGGAGCAGCAGCCGGCTCATTGGTAGCAGGAAAATTAAGTGACAGGATAGGAAGAAAAAAAATTCTTCTTTTTTGTGCGATCTTGTTTGCGATTACAGGAATAGGTACAGGGTGGGCAGGAACCTTTACTTTTTTTATTATTTTTCGCTTATCAAGCGGCATTGCAATTGGTATTGCTGCGGTGGTTTGCCCTATTTATATTTCGGAAATTTCTCCCGCATCATTAAGAGGGAGGCTTGTTGCTTATTACCAGTTGGCTATTACATTAGGAGTGCTGCTCGCCTATCTTTCAAACTACCTGTTGTTAAATACGGGAGAAAATAATTGGAGGTGGATGTTTTCTTTGCAGTCAGTACCGGCATTGCTATTTTTCTTCGGACTATTTTTTGTAAAGGAAAGCCCCCGGTGGTTAATGATGAAAAATAGGGAAATGGAAGCACGCCAGGTACTGCAACGAATTGGCGGTTTTGAATTTGCCAGGGCAGAAATTAATGGTATACGGTTAAGTTTTTCCCAGGTGGTAAAAGAAAATATCCAAGGTATTTTTGACAAGAAAATTATTTACATTGTCATTACCGGGATTGGCATTGCCATTTTTTCACAAATGGGAGGACCCATTGTTGCGTATGCTCCTGAAATATTTAAAGAGGCAGGAATGTCAGAAAATTCAGCTTTTCTGCAATCGGTTATTATCGGTCTTATCCTGTTTTTGTTTACATTGGTAGCTATTGCTACAGTTGAAAATGTAGGACGAAAAAAGTTATTACTTTATGGAGCTGTTTTACTTTCGCTGGATACCCTGGCGATGTCTCTGGCATTTTATCTTCAACTTTCAGGATTTTGGGTTTTAACTTTTTCATTGATCTTTATTGCAGTATATGCGGCCACCATTGGCCCGGTTACATGGGTGATACTTTCTGAAATCTTTCCGAATCGTATCAGGGGAATAGCCATGTCGCTTGCCACTGTTTCCTTGTGGATTGCTAATTTCTTTGTCACCAGTTCTTTCCCTTTTATGAAATCACAATTTGGACTGCCTGTTGCTTTTGGTATATATGTACCCCTCTTTTTTATTTATTTCATTTTTGTATATTTTAAGATTCCTGAAACCAAAGGAAAATCACTTGAAGAAATTGAAAGTATTTTAACTCGAAAAATTTAATAATTATATTGCTCTGAATGGAAAATGGTCTTAACTATTTATCACTGCTTTATTGGATAAAATAGTTAACAAAATTGATAAGTATTGTTATGTTTCCTTTTCTTCTATAATCTATCTTTAATAAGTAAGTAACTCACTTCCATTGTAACTCCTTACTAAGAATAACACGATTCGAATTGAGATAGATCATGTGCAAGTATAGCTCGTATGGGGTAACATGCATGATTATTCGATATCATCAGCATTCATGGACAGTCAGATTGAATACATAGTTCTGCTTTATGTTTATTATTTAAAAAAATTTTATGAATTGGATGGGTTCGTCAGCTCTCCTGAAAAGAAATGAAAAATGGATACCAGGTGGTGTTGTATCCCTTAACCGAAAATCTGATCCTAACATATGCTTTACCAGGGGAAAAGGAAGCAGGGTTTGGGATATTGATGGAAATGAGTATATCGATTATCAGGCGGGTTTTGCTGCCGCATTTTTGGGGCACAACGATGATGATGTAAACCAGGCTGTGAAAGATGCGATTTCCAATCAGTCCGTATTGATGGGGGCCGGCCCTACGGATTTAGAAGGACAATTTGCCGAGTTGTTTTGTAATTGTGTTCCAACGCTCGATAAGATAGAGATCACCACAACCGGGTCTGAGGCAACTTATCATGCCATTCGTATTGCCCGTGCCGCTACGGGAAATAATCATATAATCAAGATACAGGGTGGCTATAATGGGTGGCATAATGATGTAGCCTGTAATGTTATCAGCACTATCAGTGATGTTGGAATAAGAGTCAGTCCTGGTGAATACCCAATTGATGCGATTTCAGCCGGGATATCCGAAAATAATAAATCACTGATTCATGTGATAAATTATAATGACCTGGCCTCAGTGTCTTACATTCTTGACCGGTATCCCGTAGCCTGCATCATTCTCGAGCCCATTCTGCAAAACATAGGTGTCGTAAAACCTCAGCCAGGGTATCTTTCGGGGTTGAGAAAATTGGCAGATGAGCATGGGTTCCTTCTAATTTTCGACGAAGTAAAAACAGGATTTCGCCATGCTCTTGGTGGATACCAAAGCATATGTGGAGTGACGCCAGATTTAAGTTCATTTGGAAAAGCAGTAGCAAATGGATATCCCATGGGGGTTATCGGCGGAAAGAAAAAATACATGGATTATTTTATCCACCCTGAAAAATCAAAACGTGTATTGATAGCAGGTACTTTTAATGCCCATCCTTTAACCACTGCAGCTGGTATTGCAACGTTACAAAAGCTTTCTTCAACAACCTATGATGTATATAAGCATGTAGATCAGTTAGGGCATTTACTGGAAAACGGGTTAACAGAAATCTTCGGACAGTATAATCGTCCATTCCATATCGCCCGCCAGGGATCTGCTTTTTGCGTTTATTTTATGGAAAATGCACCATTGGACTTTCATGATATTGCGATACACCATGATTTTGCATTTGACAAGGAGTATCGCCTTCGGTTGATTGAAAAAGGCATCTTTAATTTTCCTTTACCCATCAAGCAAGGAAGTCTATCCTTTGCACACACTGTACGGGACATTGAAGAAACTTTAGATAAAACCAAACTTGTTGTTCAAACTTTAGCTAAGAAGGAGAATGGAATTGCATCAAAAATTTAGAATTGTACTTCGTATATATGTTACCTGTATTTCTTTTTTCTTTATTAATAAAAGGATAAAACTCCCAACAAATAATAAATATTAAAATATTACCATGAAAATTATATCCATAGAAGCGGTGGTTTGCCATGCAAAAATGCGCAATTGGATTTTTGTTAAAGTGATGACAGACCAACCAGGTTTGTGGGGTTGGGGCGAAGCTACACTGGAATGGCATACCCGATCTGTGGTAGGTGCCATTGAAGATATTTCCCAACTCCTGGTTGGGGAGGACCCAACACGTATAGAACACCTTTGGCAGATGATGTACCGGCAGCATTTCTGGCATGGAAACAATATTGTCAAAGGAACAGCCATATCTGGCATAGACATCGCATTATGGGACATCGCGGGAAAGATCCACAATGTTCCCTGCCATAAACTTCTTGGAGGACGTGTACGTGACTATATTCGACTTTATTGTCATCTTGGAGGAGGCAAGATGGAGGATTTTTACCAAACAAAACCTGACGATGCTAATCGTTTTGCAGAACTGGCCGAAAGTGCTGTTGCCGATGGGTTCACTGCTTTTAAGTCCATGGCAGTACCTGAAACAATGCCTCTGGAGGGATTAAAAGCTATCCATTACGCGGAGGCATGCGTAAAAGCGATGCGGGAAGCAGTTGGAGATGACATTGACATCATGGTTGACTGCCATGCAAGGCCAAGTCCCCGGATGGGGCTTCAGTTTGCAATGGCACTTGAACCATATGGCCTTTATTTTTTTGAAGAACCATGCTGGCCGGAAATCGCTGAGGATATAGCCTTGATTCAGCGAGCCGTTAGAACACCCATTGCAACAGGTGAACGTCTGGCGGGCATTCATGCTTTTCGTGAATTATTCGAGAAACGGGCAGCAAGTGTGATCCAGCCGGATATAACCCATTGCGGCGGGCTGAGTGAGGCCCGCCGTATTGCGGCTTTAGCAGAGGCTTACCGGGTGTCTATAGCTCCTCATAATCCTCAAGGGCCAGTAAGTACAGCAGCATCTCTGGAGTTTGGATTTGCAACACCCTCCTATATTATTTGTGAAAATGTTCATAATGATGTTCCCTGGCGTGAAGATGTGATTACAGAAGGATTTATTGTAGAAAATAAGGGACGGATTGTAAGGCCCAATGAGCGCCCCGGACTGGGTATAGAAATAAATGAAAACGAGGTAAAGAAACATCCCTTCCAGCAGGAAGTATTACGACGAACTTTTTACAAAGATGGAAGCGTGGGTGATTGGTAGTAATATGCCAAATAAACGTAGTAACTTTTTAAAATGAATGATCTTTTCAAAAATGAGACAGCAATTATTAGTGGTGGCTTAGGAGATATAGGTCGTGCCATAGCTTTAGAATTTGCAAAACATGGTGCAAACATTGCACTCTGTGATATGCGCACAGCATTATATGCCCGGGATTTTTTGGCAGAGCTAAAACAATATAAAGTTCAATCAGAATATAGCCAGGTTGATGTAGCTGACGCAACAGCGGTTAAAAATTGGGTGAACAAAGTGGAAAATGAGGTGGGAATACCGGGCATTATTGTAGCAAATGCAGCTACTGTAACCTTTGCCCGCATAAATGAAATTACATCAGAACAATGGTTCCGGGAGCTCAGGGTGAATTTGGATGGAGCCTTTCATCTTACTCAAAGTGCAACAGCACGTCTAATTTATCATAGTCGTCCCGGAAGGGTTGTTTTTATTGGAAGTTGGGCAGCACACTCAGTTCATACTCATATTCCTGCCTATTGTGTATCTAAAGCCGGTCTAAGAATGCTTTGCAAGTGCATGGCGTTGGAATTCGCTCCGCATAATATTTTGGTAAATGAAATTGCACCGGGATACGTTGATGCAGGACTAAGTGGAAGGAGTTTTGAAAAAGATCCGGAAATGAAAAAGGCAGCGCTACAGAAAGTGCCTATAAAGAAATTAATTAGTGCCATTGAAGTTGCTCACCAGGTAGTCTTGTTGTGTCACCCTTTAAATGTGCACATGACTGGTAGTACGGTATTAATGGATGGAGGACTTTCGCTTCTAACTTAAATACATTTAGCTAACATATGGATTCGCAATCTTACCACGCATTCAGGCATAGCTCTTTCACCGGGTTAATTGGTGTTGCACAAGTTGACATTACCCCTCCTGTTGAAATTTATTCCCGCAATTGGGGAGCAGCCAAATACGATGTTGCGGAAGGAATTCATCGACCTCTGCTGCTCACCTGCATTACTTTTCAATCTTCTCAAAACGAGAAACCATTGGTATTGATAGGGGCTGATCTAGGAGGCTGGAATAATTGTGAAGAAGAATTGATCCTTCGAAGTGAATTATTAAAAGAATTAGCCATCGGGGCTCCGCAATTGATGTTATGTTACTCACATACCCATGCAGGACCAAGCCTTAATAGAGAAAATTCAAGGAAACCGGGAGGAGAATATATAGATTCATATCTTACTAAATTTAAGGAATCTGCCATTCGTGCTGCAAGAGATGCTCTTTTTTCTGCATCCCCTGCGGTATTGACCTGGCACTACGGAATCTGTAAGCTGGCCACCAATCGTGATTTGCCCGATTTAGAAACTGATCGCTTTGTTGTGGGATTCAATCCGGATAAGAAAGCTGATGATACCTTATTGGTCGGGCGTATCACTGATGAACAAAATCGTATTATAGGCACCATAGTTAATTACGCCTGTCATCCCACCACTTTAGCCTGGGATAACCGGCTTATCTCTCCTGACTATATTGGCTCTATGCGTGAGTTGGTGGAATCAAGTACAAAGGCACCCTGTCTATTTTTACAGGGAGCGTCCGGCGAACTGGCGCCGGCAGAACAATATGCTGGTGATATTGAAATTGCTGAAAAAAATGGCCGTCAATTGGGATATTCAGTATTGGCTACCCTGGAAAGTATGCTAAAACCTAAAATGGAACTTTCTTTTAATAAAGTTGTTGAATCCGGGGCGTCTTTGGCAGTATGGAATCAATCTTCCTATGAGCCCTCTGCCAAAATTTCTTCAGAAATGGCCGACGTGCCATTCAAATTAAAGCCACTGCCGTCACTGTTGGAAATTGAACAACAATATCGCGATTGTAATGATCGTGTTATGAAAGAAAGATTATTGCGTAAGCGGGGAATTCGAAAAGCAGTTGGTGATGGCGAAGTAGCGCAAATGCCAGTTTGGGTATGGCAACTAGGTGATTCTTTTCTGGTAGGTCAGCCAAATGAAGCTTATTCAGAATTTCAAGAGCACCTACGCAGGCAATTTTCCCCCAAGGCGGTCGCAGTAATGAATCTTGTAAACGGTGGCATCGGTTATCTTCCACCGCTTGAGCTGTACAGTAAAGATATTTATCCGGAATGGCAAACACCCTTTGCAGCTGGTTCACTGGAAATATTGATCAAATCAGCAATTCAAGTTGTAAAAGAATTAGTGGCGAAAGATAGACTTGATATCATTGCAAAGAGGTGAAATCAAATCCTAAAATTATTGAAACTTCTATTTTTGAATTTATATTATTAGAATAAAAAAAATTAAATGATTAATAGGGTTGTATTCATCACAGGTGCAGCCGGTGGCATTGGGTTTGAAATGGCAAAGCAATTTGCAAAAGATGGAGCCATGGTGGTGATAAGCGATTCAGATGCTAAAAGGCTTGAAAATGCAGAATCAATTCTTCGTAATCAGAGCCTGAATGTTTTAAGTATCAGAGTTGATGTAACCGATGAAAATCAAATTATAGCTGCACTGAATGAAACGTATATAAAACATGGACGTATAGATATATTAGTTAATAATGCGGGTCTGCAATATATGTCGCCCATTGAAAAATTTCCAACAGATAAATTTGAACTTCTGATTAAAGTAATGCTTGTAGCGTCTTTTATTACAACTAAACATGTGTTTCCAATAATGAAGCAACAAAAATTTGGTAGAATTATTAATATGGCATCTGTCAATGGTCTCATTGGTTTTGCTGGTAAGGCAGCTTATAATAGCGCAAAGCATGGTATAATCGGACTTACAAAAGTAACAGCGCTTGAAGGTGCAGAATATAACATTACGGCCAATGCAATTTGCCCGGGCTATGTGGATACAGACCTTGTTCAAAATCAACTAGCGGCGTTAGCGAAAACAAGAAATATTTCAATTGACAAAGTTTTGGACGAAATTATTTATCCATTGGTTCCTCAAAAGCGGTTGCTTACTGTGGATGAAATAGCAAATTATGTTTTGTTCCTTTCAGGCGAAAAGGCACTAGGTATCACCGGGCAGGCTGTCGTTATTGATGGAGGATATACAGCGCAATGACACCATATGCTAATGAATAATCTTACAAATAAAATGCAATACCAGGCCTAATTATATTAACTAAACTATAGGGATGTTTTTAATCATATCGTTATCAATTAATAGGTGCGGCAGTATTTAAAGATTTTTTATTACTATATCTATGAGTCAAAGTAATTGGGAAGTAGTAACCAACTATCATTGTTTACTGGGAGAGTGTCCTGTTTGGGACAACAGGCAAAAAAGAATATTTTGGATAGATATTCTTAATGGTGAGATACAATACTTTTATCCGGATAGCAACGAACACAAAACTTTCAATATCGGGCAAACAATAGGAGCAATTGCCTTGAAAAGATCAGGCGGGATGATAGCTGCACTTAAAAGTGGGTTTGCTGCAATCGATTTACATAAAGGAACTTTGCAGATTGTATCAGAAGTAGAATCTCATCTGCCTGATAATCGTTTTAATGACGGAAAGTGTGACCCTGCTGGTCGGTTTTTGGCAGGCACAATGTCAATTTCAAATAGGCCACATGCCGGCTCCTTATACGTTCTGGAAAATGATTTTACAGTAAAGACCAAAATAATTGGAGTTACCTGTTCTAATGGTTTAGCATGGAGCCCGGACAATAAAATACTTTATTATATCGACTCGCCCACCCGAAATGTAGTTGCTTATAATTATGATGGAATAAGTGGAGACATTACTGATATGCGGGTTGTAATTAATATTCCAGAGGGGGAAGGGTATCCCGACGGTATGACCATCGATGCAGATGGGATGTTATGGATTGCATTATGGGATGGTTGGAAAGTAATCAGGTATAATCCATATACCGGTAAACAAATTCACCAGATTAGTTTGCCGGTTTCCCAGGTTACGTCATGCATTTTTGGAGGAGATACAATGGAAGACCTGTACATCACATCAGCAAGAACCGGCCTTTCAGAAAGCGACTTAAATGCACAAACATTAGCGGGATCCTTATTTGTGATTAAAAATTCCGGGTTTATGGGAATAGAAGGATTTGAATTTAACGGATAAATAATTAACAGACCATGAAGAATAAAATCTTGTTGTCTCCTTTTATTTTAGTTTTTTCGTTTTTAACTTTAAAAGGTCAGCAGGAATACATGGTTGGCACCTCCCGAGTAAGTACAGAGCCCGATAGTACCCTCTTTTCAATTGCATTATCTGGCTATGGGTATCCCGCAGAAGGTCGGTTTTCCATAAACTGGATTCTTTGCGGAACTGCACCGGCAAATATTGTAGCTATCACGAGTTTGGATGGAATTTTCATTGCGGCGGATAGCAATCGCATCCTTTGGTCAGGAAGTCCTTTGGGTAGCATAATCTCATGGAAAAAAATAGGACTCGATGACGGCATAAAAGTTCTTGCCGGAATGACTGGAAGAGTATATGCAGTAAATGATAAAGGAGAACTTTTAATGAGGAAAACAGTTCTGCGAAACAGCGGTTGGAAAAGAATAGCAACGGCTGCCGATATTAAAACACTTGCTGTTTTGGATGGAATGCTGTATGCTACCAATACGAAGAACGAATTAATGAAAATGAATCCATTACTACAAAAAAAATATTGGACAAATATTGGTAGTGTATATGATGTACGAAGTATGACAAGTTATGGTGAAAGACTCTATGCCATCAATGCAGGCGATACTTTATGGCATATCCAGCCTTACAAAGCTGGCATTCCAGGGACAAAGATTGGACGAAATAACGGGATCACTTTTGATATTCATATCAATCAAATTGCAGTATTGAATAACCGGCTCTATGCCCTGTCGAACGATAATAAATTATATATTGGTCAACATAGTACAGACGGCAATCTTTCTGCAGGAGCTTTTGCCGTAAAACGTAATGGTAAGACAGTTGTGCTGGTTGGAGTTGATCTTACAGGCTTTGATTATTCGCTTACAGACGAGGTAAAAGAAATTGTTTCTAAAGCGAGGAAAATTCCTAAATCCGCTATATTAATCAATGCTTCTCATACACATTTTTCTCCTTCGGCGCAAGCTTACCCGGCGTGGGAAGATTTTTTAGTGCATCCCGATAGTCTTTACCTGAATAATATTCTCAAAAAAGCCATGGTGAGTGCAATTGAAAATGCAATGGACAATATGTCTCCTGCTGATTTGTATTTTGGAAGAGGAATAACGGAAATAGGAAAAAACAGGAGCGCTAAAGATTCAGAATTCCCTCACGATAAAACCCTTGATGTACTGGAAGCAAAAGATAATACTGGAAAAATTACCGGCATTTTATTTTTAACAGGTTGCCACGTAGTTTTTAATAGTGAAGGCAGAGAGGGCTACACAATGAGTGCTAATTTTCCGGGCATAACGAGAGATATGATTCGGAGAAAAACGGGCACAGAGGCAATTTTTATACAGGGATGCGGTGGTGATATCAATCCAAGATCCACAGATCATAAAGAGACAGGAAGACAACTTGCCGCTGATATATTCAGAGTAATGAATGAAAATATGACAAAAATCACAGGCGACATTTCTTACACTTTTAATACACTGCATTTACCGGTACAACCAAGCTTACCTGCAAAATTAAACACAAACGACATTCCTGTTGTTCCAACAAGCAGGTCTGCAAAACCTTTGAGTATTGATTTAATAAGACAAGTAAAAATTAATAATGCACAGAATACAGCAGATCTATATGCACGAAGAAATGTAAAGTGGGCGGATATGATGCTTACCATGTATAAAAATGGAACATTACCAGAAACTGTGCCTGAGTATATTCAGATCATTAATATCGGGGGCTGGAAGTTGGTTGGATTGTCCCGGGAAGTTGTTACCGAATATGGACCTGCTATCAGAAATATATGGCCCGTTAAAAATGTTTCAGTGGCTGGTTATTGTAATGATGTATCCAGTTATTTGCCGAATAAATGGCATGTAACTAATCAACATTATGAAGGGTATGATTCTTTCTTTTGGTATGGACAACCGGGGGTGATGGGTGAAAATGTTTTTGATATTATTATTAACGGAATTAAATCACTTGCGCATTAAGTTTTCAGGAAAATAGAGGTTAGCTAATCGATCAGTTATTTAGTATTGATCCAATTTATTACTTATGGAGATAATATTGGTTGTATTACCTCTTTTATTATTGATGTATGCAGCGTACAATGGCTTTAGCGTTATTTTGTTTGCGCCTTTAACTGCAATGCTTGCAGTTGTTTTAGTTGATGCGACCTGGGTTCCTGCTTTTTTCTCAGGTATATTTATGGAGAAAATGGCAGGGTTCATCAAGCTGTATTTTCCGGTGTTTCTACTCGGTGCTATTTTTGGAAAAGTGATTGAGTTATCCGGGTTTGCAAAATCTATCGCTCACAGTGTTATTAAGGTTATCGGGGATAGCAGATCGATGCTCGCCATTGTGTTGGTGGGAGCATTGCTGACCTATGGCGGGGTTTCTCTTTTCGTGGTAGCTTTTACGGTTTATCCTTTTGCGTCGGAACTTTTCAAAAAAGCAAACATTCCCAAACGACTTATTCCCGGTACTATTGCATTAGGTGCTTTCACCTTTACCATGGATGCCTTACCAGGGTCACCACAAATTCAGAATATCATTCCTACCACTTTTTTTAAGACAGACACATGGGCATCGCCAGGGTTGGGTACAATTGGCGGCGTATTCATTTTTGCGGTTGGCATGGTTTACCTGAATTGGCGCCGGAGAAAGGCTAAGAAAGCAGGAGAAGGATATGGCAATGGTCATATTAATGAACTTGAAGAGCTGCCTTCTATGAATCTTCCCAATACCTTTCTGGCGTTGTTGCCATTACTAGTTGTAGCTATTTGCAATAAAATATTTGTCGAATTAATCGTCCGCAATTATGGGGATAATTTTGATTTTTCGGCTATAGGTGTTACCGGCATATCACCAATTGAAATACAGAAACTGGCAGCGGTATGGTCCATTGAAGGGGCACTGCTTTTAGGAATTATTGCGGTTTTAATCCTTGCCTTTAAAAGAGTGAAAATAAATTTTAATGAGCGTATCAATCTTTCGATTGGTGGCGCAATGCTGGCTACATTGAACACGGCATCAGAGTATGGCTTTGGCGCAGTCATTGCCTCACTTCCTGGATTTAAAACATTAAGTGCAGGCCTGGGATCAGCCATAAGAGATCCCCTTATTAACGAGGCAGTGACTATAACAACTTTATCGGGGATTACAGGATCCGCTTCAGGAGGAATGAGTATTGCGCTTGCTTCAATGCACGAAACATATATTACAGCAGCTGCAAAATTAGGTATTACAACTGAAGTGCTGCATAGGGTGGCTTCGATGGCTAGTGGTGGAATGGACACCCTTCCTCACAACGGTGCAGTGATCACATTGTTTGCAATAACGGGGTTAACACATCGTCAGTCATATGTTGACATTTTTGCAATGACGGTTATTAAAACGGGAGCAGTTTTTTTAATTATTGGCTTGTATTATTTAACAGGAATTGTTTAATATATTTCCCTCCAGTAACTCGCTAATATTGGGTGGTCAAGAAATGTATCAACTCCTTTTCTCTTTTTAGATTCATTTCTTCAAGAAATGAATGATCCCATTTGTAATAACCTTCTCCGGTTTTAGCTCCCAATTTTTTGCTTTCTACCAATTTTTTAAGTGTAGCTGAAGAGCAATTGGCGTTACTGAGATCATTAAGCAGATAATCAGCTATTGCTGAAAAGACATCTAATCCTCCCATGTCGGCAGAAACAAATGGTCCTGTCACCCCAAGCCTTCTTCCAATTCCATAGGTCACTGCCGCATCGATATCTTCCTGCGAAGCAATACCTTGCTCCAGGATATATTGCGCTTCTCTGAAAAGAGCAAATTGAAGACGGTTTCCAACAAAACCCGGAACTTCTTTTTTTACTTCAATTGGCTTCTTCCTCATATATTTCAACAGTTCAAATGCTCTTATTACTGTTTGAGCACTCGTCTTTTCTCCCCGGATTACTTCCACTAATGGAATAAGGTGTGCCGGGTTCCAGAAATGAGTTGCTACAACTCTTTGAGGATTCAATGTGTCTGAAGCGATCATAGTGGGGCTCAGCCCCGAAGTGTTTGTGGCTAATATAACCTCTGGCCCGCATACACTATCAAGATATCCGAAAAGATTCTTTTTCAAATCTAAATTTTCAGGGATAGTCTCTATAATAAATGAAGAAACAGCAGCTATCTCGTCGATTGAATGTGTAATACTGATCCTTTCTTTTATTACTTCGATAGTATCAATGTCAAATAATCCATTTGCTGCAAGCATTTTCAGTTTACCCATTACCGACAAATTCGCCTTTTCTGTTTCTGAGATATTTACTCCATGGAGTGAAACAGATAAACCAGCCCAGGCAGCAGCCAATGCAATGGAATGACCCATTGTTCCACACCCAATAATTCCAAGTTTTTCCATTTTGCCTTTTAATGAAGATTATTAATGGAATATTAAAAATAACAAAGTAAATAATGATACAGGCATTCCATTGTCAATGGTTTTATATTCTATTTATTTAAATGATTGGTTGGATAAAATAGTTTAATCATTGAATAAATTAAGTTGACCTTTTTTGAGCGTAAGAATCTAATATTGATCTTTCAAGATTGGCGTTTAAAATCTGATAATCTAAAATGCACTTTGTACGCCACATATTTCGGGCAGCAAGTACAGGAAATAAAAAATTTGTGCCTGGTATCTGTTGTTATAGTTTAATACAAACTTTTCAATAATAAGAAAATGCACAGAAGACTTTGTTTTACCGCCATCCTTATTTTTACAGTAGGCAGTATAGTGGCCCAACAACCACCGCAAGCTGTTGTGAAGGCAACTTTAAACGGACTTGAATTTACTTTCGATTCTGAATCAGGCAGTATTCTCAGTATGTCTTACCCTGCAACGGGCACCATGCTACAAACCTCCCGCGACAGTGCAGGTATTGTAGACCTGGCATTTCCTGTTATGGAATTTGAACCCTTACGCTTAGCCTCCCGCTTTTCAAAAAATGCACGGATTATCAAATCCAATGGCATGGTAACTATACATTGGGATGAACTTGGGGCCAGCAGATCGTTTGTAAAATTCACTGGAAAAGTATCTGCCTCTGTCATACTGAAAGAGGAGGCCGATGGTCAGTCAATCAGTCTGTCATGTAAAATTGAAAATCAGTCGGACCGTGCCGTACCCCAGGTAGTCTTTCCCGATTTTTCCGGCTTTGTTCCCTTTTGCGGAAAAGAGGGAACCGAATTCCGGACAGGAGGAACAGCCATCAAACCTTTTGTAGACATGGTACCCAGTGAAAATGATAATTTCTATCCTATGAATGGAAGTACACAATGGTATCACTATGGATTTGTCCTTTCCGGAAAAAACCTGGTGATAAAATGGATGGATATCGGCGGACGAAAGGGCGGACTTAGCATATTCGCAAAAAACTGGGGCACGAATAGCGGGTATAGTGAAGGAGTGTTTTTAAGGCTTTCAGAAACCACTGGCAAACTGCGTTATATGAATACGCTCAATATTGACATCCCTGCAGGTAGTACCTGGCAAAGCGCTGAATTTATTCTCACTCCGCATCAGCATGGTTGGGCGAAAGGGATCATTCCTTACCGCAATTATGCAAAGCAAAATGTCAAGCCCCTATATCCGCTTCCCCACCATGTTCGTGATGGATTAGGTTACCGAACAATCTGGATGAAAAACTTTTACCCTAATGACCCGGAGGGAATTAATTTTAAATTCAAAGATTTGCCCAAAGTAGCCAAAGAATCAAAAGACCACGGCTTGGATGAACTGAATTTATGGGGTTGGTATGAAAATCTGGTGCTCCCATTGCCTCCTCCCTATCAATTTTTAGGGACGGAACAGGAGATGGTAAACGCCGTTGCTGAAAGTAAAAAGATCGGAGTTAATGTCGCTCCTTTTATCACATTGATAAAAGCAAATGTGAAAATTGCTTCTAAATACGGGCTGGATAGCAGCAAACCCAATTCAAACTACATGTATGATCCTGAATTATTGCCACAAATGAATCCGCATTACGTCAGTGCAGGTAAGTCTTTAAAAATACCTTCTTCCAATAAAATCTGGCAGAAGGATGTCTTGTCTTCGAACAAGCACCTCATTGATATGGGCATTCCCTCCGTCTCCTGGGATGAACTCTTTAATGTGGGGCCGGGCAACCACTTAGATACCCTGGTATCAGCAGTACGAAAAATGGCAAAGGAAAAAGACCCGCAGTCAACATTTTCTGGTGAAATCGGCACGAACATGGAGAAAGAATTTAATTTCGTGGATTATTCATGGAATTGGGATTATGATGATGGCTATGACTATCGTGCACTTACCAGTTTGCTTCCCGCGCCGAGGATAAACATAAACATTGACCGGTCTGTTGCTGAGGTTAAATGCGGTTTTGCGGATAATCTGTATCTGAATGTATGGCCCCGAAAACCAGACGGCATTAATGGTTCAGATTATATTTCGAATCATCCGGCATTGAGTAAGTCCCTTAAACAGTGTGCCAGGCTGCGTAAGCAATTTCTTAATTATTTCGTCGAATGGAACATTTATAGCAGATTGTATACTTTCTAAGGACAGTCCTGATGCCCATGTAAGTACCTATGTTTTGCCTAAAAGCATGCTGGTAATTATCATCAACAAAGGAAAAAGAAAACAGATAACCTTTGAAAGCGATATCAAACCGTGGTTAGAATCTGCAACTGGCCGATACAAAATTAAACACTATAATGACGGGGCCCTTGTAAAAACAACAAATATCAGCAAGCCTCAATGGATTCAAACAACACCGGAAATGAAAAATCTGGATATCTGTCTTTACGAATTGATTACCGAATAACAAGTACACTTTCAACATATGAGTTAGACCGGGGAAGTGTTTATCATATTAGCAAAAAATAAAAACCAAATGATAGAAAAATCCAGGGTATATTTTCTTTTAAGCTATTCTTCAACTTTGGTTCTTTGCATTTTAATAGTCATCTCAATAGGTTGTCATAATAAACCTGATTCTCCCTTTAGTAAGTCAGCACAAGATGCACTCTCCACTTTTAAGTTGGCGCCAGGATTCAAAATCGAGCTGGTAGCAAGCGAACCTTTGATAGCTGATCCTGTGGCCATGACTATTGATGAATGGGGACGAATGTATGTAGTTGAAATGGCGGGTATGCCATTAAATAAGTCAGGGATAGGAAGAGTGATGTTGCTTTCGGACACCAGTCATGATGGTAAAATGGATAAAAGCACCGTTTTTGCTGATTCATTGATTATGCCATCTGGTATTATGCGTTGGAAAAAAGGTGTATTGGTAACTGATCCCCCGAATGTTTATTACATGGAGGATATTAATGAAGACGGTAGAGCGGATATAAAAAAAGTACTGCTTACCGGCTTTAGCACCGCCAATCTGGAAGGGGATGTGAATAATCCGATCTATGGTTTAGACAATTGGATTTATCTGGCGAGCAGTATGGCAGGGACAAAAGGAAGTGGTATTTATTATCCGGCCGATTCCAACGGGATACGTTTGGAAGAAGCCACTATCCGGATTCGCCCGGATAGCAGTGCGCTGGAAACCTTATCGGGAGAAACACAATTCGGACATAGTTTTGATTCATGGGGCAATCACCTGATGTTGAATAATACTTATCATCTTTACCAGGAGGTAATTGCGGCACGTTATCTGAAACGAAATCCTGATTTGGTCGTACCAAGAGCAACACAACATCTTGCTGATCATTCGGAAGTGTTTTCAATTACTAAAAACCCGGAATACCAAATGCTAACCGAGATTGGTGTATTTACTTCTGCATGCGGGCTTACGGCTTATTTGGGCGGAGCATTTCCAGATGGGTATAATTCGAATGTAACTTTTGTAAGTGAGCCGGCAAGTAATTTGATCCATGCTGATCGTCTAAGAGATAGTGGGGTGACATTTAAAGCCAACCGTATTTTTGAGCGTAAAGAATTCCTGGCTTCCACTGATCCGTACTCAAGAATGGTAAACATGTATGTCGGGCCTGACGGTGCACTATACGTGATAGATTTTTACCGGCAGGTCATCGAAGGACCCGAATTCATGTCAGAAGAAATAGTGAAGAAGACTAATCTGTATAATGGAAACGATAAAGGACGTATTTATCGGGTATCAGCTGAGGATGCTAAACCAGCTAATTGGACTGATCGTCTAAATCTGGGAAACAAAACATATGATCAGTTAGTCGAAAACCTTGATAACAAGAATATCTGGTGGCGTATCAATTCTCAACGTTTGCTGGTTGACAGAAATTCTGATGATGCGCTGCCGTCATTAATTCGGATGGCTCAAAACCCGAAAGCTTCAATGGGCAGGCTTCATGCATTATGGACACTTGAAGGGATGAATAAACTTACACCTGATTTAATAATACAAGCTTTAAAGGATCCTTTGCCTGGTATTCGCCAGAATGCAATTAAATTAGCAGAACTGCATATGACGGCATATCCCCAACTGGCTAACTCACTTTTGCAAATGCGTGACGATGCCAATGTGAAAGTAAGGTTCCAGTTGGTATGCACATTAGGCTTTGTAAATACACCCGACGCTGATAAAGTTAGGCAGGAACTACTCTTTAAGGATATTGAGGACAAATGGGTACAGGTAGCTGCACTGAGTGCAGGTTCTTCTCAATCGCTTGCATTATTAAACGGGGTACTTGATATAATCGACCCCTCCAATAAGGCGTACGCATCTTTGGTTCAGCTATTATCCGGGATTATTGGAAAGAGTCAGAATGGTCCGGTAATAAAACGATTGATACAAAAAGCCACTTCTAATGTTACTCCTTCTGATAAGACAAATGTATGGCGGGCTCCGCTCCTTGAAGGTTTATCTGAAGGCATTGCAAACAGAAAATCTTTGCCTGCCGGATTGGAAAATGAACGAAACTTACTCATCACAACCTGTTTAGAAAACAGCTCCGGTGCAATGCGGAAAAGTGCACTGCATCTTTTAAAGGCAATAGGGCTGCCTGATGGAAAAGCCACAATAGCTGCAATGTGGAACGCGGAAAATATAGCCGGAAATATAAAATTAAAGGAGGAGGAGAGAGCCGGTGCGATAGACTTTATCGCTTTGAAGAATCCTGGTCCCTATGCAACGTTTTTAAAAAAATTGATTGGCTTTGAAACACCCCTGATGGTTCAGCTGGCAGCAATAAGAACACTTGGCCTGATACCCGGCGAGGAAATAAGCCAAATATTTGTTGCAGAGATGGTCATCCCTGACAACGGAAATTCGCAGTGAGGCCATTAATTCTTTTTTGTTGAGCGACCAGCGTATTAAGTTGTTCCTCGATAAGGTTGATTCTGGTGAAATTAACAAGGGTGCAATAAGCTGGCATCAAAGTGTTCGTCTTCGTTCAGGTGGAAAGTATATGAACCGGGCCAGGACATTACTGACAGAAACAGATGTTAACCGCAAAGAAATTATCGGGCAATACCAGGATGCACTAAAGTTAAAAGCGAATGTTGAGAATGGTAAAAAAGTGTACCAGATTAATTGTGCTGTTTGTCATCAATTGAGAGGCAAGTCAGGCATCACCTTAGGGCCGGATCTGGGAACTCTTCATGCATGGCCCCCACAAGATATTATGGCGAATATTTTAGATCCGAATAAATCTATTGCTCTTGGATTTGACATGTGGATAGCCAATCTTAACAATGGTAAATCGATTCAGGGGATTATGACATCAGAAACTCCTACATCCATCACCTTGACGAATACGTTTGGAGAAGTCACAAATATTGCACGTCAGGATATTTCAACGCTAGAAACATTACCGATGTCCGCCATGCCTGTTGATTTTGAAAAAAAAATCAATAAACAACAAATGGCAGATCTGCTGGCCTTTCTTAAAAACGTAGAATAATACTAAATAGGTTATGTTGAATTTCTCAAACTCTATACAATAAAATAAAACATACTAATAATGAACAAGCGAATCAGTCTTTTGCTCGTTATTTTTTTGATCATACTGAGCAAGTATTCTTATAGTCAATCTCCAATTGGAGGAAGCGGCATGATGGAAGTGGGAGTTGCAAGAGTCGATATAACCCCAATTGAACCCATACGGCTTTCTGGTTATGGAGCCAGAAGCCATACTGAAACAACGAATATCCTTCATAGGCTGGAAGCCAAGGCGATGGCTTTTGGCAGCGACGGTCAGCATCCGTCGGTATTTATTACTGTAGACCTCATTGGGATTACACAGCAACTCACGTCTAAGTTAGTTCAACAGTTATCAAACAAGTTTGGCATCGAACCAGCAAACGTTGTTATTTGTGCCTCACACACGCATGGTGGACCTGAAATTGGCAACACGATAAATATTTTACAATACAGGGAAAAAAGATTTACCGATTCATTGTTGGATTTAAAACACCTGATTCATATAGCCCGATACACTGAAATGCTTAGTCAAAAGCTGGAAGAAGTATCATTGGCTGCTTTAAGAAACCGTAAGCCAGCATTTGTAGCGTGGGGACAGGGACAGGCTTCCTTTGCTGCTAACCGGCGTACGAAAGGCGGGCCAGTTGATCCTGCTTTACCTCTCATACGCATAACAGATCCTGACGGAAAATTAAAGGCAGTTCTTGTAAATTACGCTTGTCATGGCACTACACTTGAAGGAGTGAATGAAATTAATGGAGATTGGATTGGGGAGGCAAAGCGCATCATTGAATCTAAACACCCCGGAACGATTGCTATGGTTGCTATCGGTTGCGGGGCCGATGCTGATCCCAAGCCAAGAGGTGAAATGCAATTCATGCAGAAACATGGCCAGGAAATTGCCGATAATGTAGATAAGTTACTTACTTCACAACTTCAGGAATTAACAACACCGCCGGTTGGAAAAATAAAATTTGTAAAGCTGCCCTTTTCTAAGATTCCCAATGTTGAAGAGTTGATCAAGACAACTGAAGAAAAAACATTAAGAGGCTACTATGCCTGGCTTGCACTTGAACGTTTGCAAAGGGGAGAAAAAATTCCCACTGAAATTAATTATCCTGTTCAGGTATGGAATTTTGGTGATAAGCTGGCTATGATAAATCTTGCCGGTGAAGTAGTAGTGGATTACTCCATCCGGCTGAAAAATGAATTAGGTGCAGAGCATGTTTGGGTTAATGCTTATGCCAACGATGTTCCATCCTATATTGCTTCACGTCGGGTAATACAAGAAGGTGGATACGAAGTGGACTTCAGTATGTTTTGCTACGACAAGCCTTCTCCTTTCGTAGAAGAAGTGGAAGACATAATTATTAATGCGGTGCATGATATTATACCGGGATCATTTAAACTCGCAAGGGACACTGTGAACAGTCAGGCATTAATTGCACCTGGTAATGATGGTTCATATCATTTAACGGCCGCTCTTGCAAAGTCTGTTGGTCCAGCCATAAAATACATGCCGGAGTGGAAAGCGTTCGGATGGTTTACTACTGAGGACCAGGTAGAATGGAATGTGAACTTGGAAAAGACAGGCAAGTATGAGGTGTATTTGAAATGGTCAGTTTCAGATATTGAAGCCGGAAAAAAATTTGTGTTTGAATCCGGAAATAAAAAGGTAACAGGAAAAGTAGAAAAAACCGGTTCATGGTTCACTTATACAAAAAAGAAAATAGGGGTTATTAATTTAGCAGCCGGCCGTCAGAAAATGGTTTTTAAATCGAATGCAAAGTCTGAAAAAGGAGCAATGCTGGATCTGGCAGAAGTGACGCTAATATATGTAAAGTGATTTAAAACATCGGTGGCAACATGTTTTAGGGCTGTTAGAATTCTTTCAGTAGTGTCGTTAAGTTTACCGGATTTAACAATGGTATATTGTTTATACTCGTACTGGTCGATCCCGGATCCTTAGTTCTTATTCCTTAGGCTATATAATATACATTGGATTTATCAGGTAAAATTATAATTGACAGAACAACATTGATAGAATTGTTTAACGAATGGACAAATCATACTTTGTTTTTCCTTTTTTAAATTTTGAATTTTACAATGAAGTAAATCGTTTTGCCGACTATAGGAATATCTAAAAAAAGTAATCAATGGGACCAAAATCAGAATCAATTCTTGTTCTGCTTCTTGCATCTTTTCTTATTCAATCCTGTGCTGGAGTTGCGATAACAAATACAAACCTCTTCGACCCTGTTACCGGTTCGATGTTGCCTAATCGAACCATTCTTATAGAGGGGGAACGAATTGTTGCGATTGGTTCACCCGACAGCCCGATCAAAGTACCAACCTTTGCCAATGTAATTGATGGATCGGGTAAGTTTATTATACCAGGTCTTATTGATGCACATGCGCATCTTATTTATCCCCTGGATTCAGTGGGTGTAAATGGAGAAGAAGTTTTCCCCCTTTACCTTGCCAATGGTGTGACATCTGTCAGAGATATTGGCGATGGGATAGTGGAACAAAAGCGTGTCGCTGATTTTGCTGATGCAAACCGTAAAACTTGCCCCACCGTGTTCATGTGTAGTCCTCTTATCGATGGTTCTAACCCTTACCATGGGGCTCATTTACTAAGTGTTTCTGTAACTGACCCCGCCCAGGTACCGGCACTTATCGATTCACTGGTTTTATATGGCGTAACCACACTCAAAATTTATGTCTATGCTGATTCAGCCGTTTTTCGCAAAGTGATTGAGGAAGGGCATAAGCATGGTTTAACTGTTGCCGCTCACCTGCCCTCAAATAGAGTGAGAACAAAAGATGCTTTAGACTGGGGTGTTGACGTAATTGAACACGCATTCGGTGCTCCCGATGATTCCCTGTTGATAGCCCAAATGGTATCGCAGGGAACAATGTTCGATCCTACTCTTGTGGTTTTTAAAAATATGCTCTTATTTAATAATCTGCCAGAAGTTTATCAAAATAAGGATAACTACTATGTACCAAAATCCCTGCACGAATATTGGGATAATTACCGGATGAATGCAACATGGATTAATGAAAAATTAACCAGGCAAAATCTCCAGTTACGGAAGAGCATGATGGCAAAATATATGAAAAGTACCGGTGATCTTTACCGGGCGGGAGTAACAATTCTTGCAGGAACTGATTCACCAGAGCCTTATTGTCCTCCGGGTTTTGCCTTGCACTATGAACTGGAGCTCCTTGTAGAGTCCGGATTACCTCCAGCCGCTGCATTAAAGTGTGCCACCTTAAATAACGCACGTGCCCTAAAACAGGAAGCCAGCCTGGGAAGTATTGAAATTGGCAAAATTGCAGATTTAGTTATTCTCAATGCCAATCCACTAACAGATATACGCAACACCCGAACCATTCATCGGGTGATACACAAAGGAATAGTTTGTGACCCCAAATCTTTATTACCAACCCCCCGGATTCCATAGAAAAAGTTAGATGCGAATTGCGGTTGAACGGTTGTGAAATTTCAGTTGGGCCAAGACAGATCCAGCTGGCTTTTTATATGCTGCAATGAAGATACTGGCAAAGCCCCTGATTGTTTGATTGGATAAAATAGTTTAGCCATTGAATAAATTTCGTTGAGCTTTTTTCGGCTTAAGAATCTAATATTGACCAATTTCCAACTTCCTTGTCATTATCGTTGAAATTATTGTTGAAGTTTATTCTGCAACCTGTTTACAACTTTAATTTATACGATTGGTGAATGACCACTTCATCACACAAGCATTGGTGAATCGTTCAATTGCGTTCATATGAATTACAAACTATATTTTACATCTCTCCTTATTTTTTCAGTTGGCAGTATAGTGGCCCAACAGCCACCGCAAGCTGTTGTGAAGGCAACTTTAAACGGACTTGAATTTACTTTCGATTCTGAATCAGGCAGTATTCTCAGTATGTCTTACCCTGCAACGGGCACCATGCTACAAACCTCCCGCGACAGTGCAGGTATTGTAGACCTGGCATTTCCCGTTACCGAATTTGAACCTTTACGCTTAGCCTCCCGCTTTTCAAAAAATGCACGGATTACCAAATCCAATGGCATGGTGACTATACATTGGGATGAACTTGGGGCCAGCAGATCGTTTGTAAAATATAATGGAAAAGTATCTGCGACAGTCATACTGAAAGAGGAGGCTGATGGTCAGTCAATCAGTATGTCATGTAAAATTGATAATCAGTCGGACCGTGCCGTACCCCAGGTAGTCTTTCCCGATTTTTCCGGCTTTGTTCCCTTTTGCGGAAAAGAGGGAACCGAATTCCGGACTGGAGGAACAGCTATCAAACCTTTTGTGGACCTGGTACCCAGTGAAAACGATAATTTCTACGCCGTAAATGGAAGCATGCGATGGTTCCAATATGGAAATTTTATGGGCAAAAATAACCTGTTGATAAAATGGATAGACATCGGTGGTCGTAAAGGCGGACTCAGCATTTTCGCAAAAAACTGGGGAAAAAATAACGGAAATAATGAAGGGGTGTTTCTTAAACTATCTGAAATCACCGGCCAACTGCGTTTTATGAAAACGCTTAATACCAACATAGTTCACGGCTCTACCTGGGAGAGTGGGGAATATATTCTTACCCCTCATAAAAACGGTTGGGCAAAAGGCATTATTCCTTACCGTGAGTATGCTAATCAGAATATAAAAAAGCTCTACCCGATGCCCGATCATATACGGGATGGATTAGGTTATCAAACTCTCTGGATGAGAAACTTTTTTTATCCGGAGGATCCGCAAGGAAATAATTTCAAGTTCAGTGATTTGCCAAAAGTGGCCAAAGAATCCAAAGAAGTCGGTCTTGAGGAACTGGTATTATGGTCATGGAATGAAAGCTTCCAAATTCCTTTGCCACCACCATTTAAATTTTTAGGAACGGAACAGGAAATGATCAATGCAGTAGCCGAATGCAAAAAGATTGGTGTTAATATTTCTCTATTCATTTCAGCCAGTTTAGCAGATGCCGCTACAGCTAATAAATACCATCTTCCTCCTGGGAGGCAGAACTATACAAGCCATCCCGAATTTTTGCCGGTTCTAAACCCTGGTTATGCTACAGCCGGAAGTTGCAGTTCTGTTCCTTCCTCTGATAAACTCTGGCAGCAGGAAGTATTAGCTTCTACCAAACATCTCATTGATGTTGGCGCAGCCTCCTTTTGCTGGGAACAGTTCTATACGGTTGGTCCGGGACAATATCTTGATACGCTTATCACCCGGATACGTAAGGAAGCAAAGGAAAAAGATGAGCATTCAACGTTAGCGGGAGAAGCCGGTACAAATATGGAGAAAGAATGTGATTACCTTGACTATACCTGGAATTGGGACGATAATGACGGAACTGATTATCGGGCTCTTCTCAGTTCACTGAAAGGACCACGAATCAATTTAAATATTGACCGATCCCTGGCCGACGTTAAACGCGGATTTGCTGATAATTTGTATTTGAATGTTTATCCCAGGAAACCTGATGGCGTCAATGGTTCTGATTATATTTCCAATTATCCTGAATTGAGCAAGGCGCTGAAACAGTGCGCCAGGTTGCGCAAGCAATTTCTTAATTATTTCGTCAATGGAACATTTATAGCAGATTGCCTGCTTTCGGCAGATTTGCCCGATGCCCATGTGAGTGCCTATACCTTGCCCAAAAGCATGCTGGTAATTGTTGTAAACAAAGGGAATAAAAAAGCAATAAACTTTACGGGTGATATAGCACCATGGTTAAAATCTGAAACAGGCCGGTACAAAATCAAACTCTACAATGACGGAGAGTATGTAAGTACAAGTATCAGCAGGTCGCAATGGAGACAAAAAACGCCGGTAATGAAAAACCTGGATATCTGTATTTATGAATTGTTTCCCGATTGAGGCATCATTTACTATTTTAAAAATTCATAATAGTGAAATTAATTTTATAAGATTCATCATGAAAAAAAATTTAGTTTTTGCGATTTTCCTACTACAGATACTGGGGAATCTTCATGCCCAGCAGCCAGGTCGGGTTGTGCAGGCGAAACTGAACGGTTTAGAATTTGTATTTGATGCAGAAACCGGTGGTATACTGATGATGTCTTATCCCGCAACGGGCAGTATAATTCAAACGCCTGCAGATAGCGCCGGTCTGGTGGACCTGGCATTGCCTGTTAAGGAATTTGAGCCGTTGCGCTTAGCCACCCGATTTTCAAAAAATGCCCGGATCACACAATCCAAAGGTATGGTCACCATTCACTTGGATGCCTTAGGTGCCAGCCGGTCATTGAATTGGTTTAAAGGAAACGTATCCGCTACGGTTACCCTCAAAGAGGATCCGGATGGCAGATCGGTTAGCATGTCATGTAAAATAGAAAACCAGTCGGACCATCATGTGCCACAGATTGTATTCCCTGATTTTGCAGGTATTATTCCATTTGCCGGAGTACAGGGTACTGAGTTCAGGACCGGTGGCACAGTAATCAAACCATTCGTGGACATGATCGTAAAAAAAGAACATGATAATTTCTATGCTATGTATGAAAACATGAGATGGTTCCATTATGGATTTGTACTTGATGGAAAGAACCTTGTAACAAAATGGCAGGATATCGGAGGACGAAAAGGAGGGCTTAGTATTTTTTCAAAGGACTGGGGTAAAAATAACGGACATAATGAAGGAGTGTATCTAAAGCTGTCTGAAATCACCGGCAAACTTCGTTATATGAAAACGCTTAATACCGATATTGCTCCCGGAACTTCATGGCAAAGTGCTGAATTTATTATTACGCCGCATGCGAATGGATGGGCAAAAGGCATTATCCCATACCGTGAGTATGCCAATCAAAATATAAAAAAAATCTATCCGATGCCCGATCATGTCAGGGATGGGTTGGGTTACCGTACTCTCTGGATGACTTGTACCTGGTATCCGGAGGACCCGATGGGTGTTAACTTCACTTTTAATGACCTGCCCAAAGCAGCTCTGGAAGCAAAGGAAAATGGCCTGGATCAAATGACTATCTGGGGTTGGTACAGAGAAGGTTTTACGCTTCCATTACCGCCACCTCATCCTTTGGTAGGAACAGAAGACGAGCTGGTCAGTGCTGTTTCAGCATGCAATAAAATCGGAGTGAATGTATCTCCTTTTATTTCGGTAACGACAGCTGGTCCAAAGACAGCTGCTAAATATGGTGTAACGTCTAATTCAGGATATGTTTTTGATCTTGACTTCTTACCTATGTTAAACCCCAGGTATTCAGTTTCTCAAAAAGGCACTGCACAGGTTCCTTCATCCAATAAGCTCTGGCAGGAAGAAGTTCTCAGTTCTACCAAACACCTGATTGATATAGGCGTTCCCTCTCTTGCGTGGGACCAGTACTTTAATGTAGGGCCTGGTAAATACCTGGATACTGTTGTAACTAAAATCAGGAAAATGGCCAAAGAAAAAGATAAGAATTCAACTTTTTCTGCAGAAGCGGGTACCAACATGGAGAACGAATGCGACTACCTGGATTATACCTGGAACTGGGATTATAATGATGGATGCGATTACCGGGCTCTTCTCAGTTCATTGAAAGGGCCACGAATTAATTTAAATATTGACCGGTCTCTCTTAGATGTTAAACGCGGATTTGCTGATAATTTATACCTAAATGTATTTCCCAGGAAACCTGATGGCGTCAATGGTTCTGATTATATTTCCAATTATCCTGAATTGAGCAAGGCGCTGAAACAATGCGCCAGGTTGCGCAAGCAATTTCTTAATTATTTCGTCAATGGAACATTTATAGCAGATTGTCTGCTTTCGGCAGATTTGCCCGATGCCCATGTGAGTGCCTATGCCTTGCCCAAAAGCATGCTGGTAATTGTAGTAAACAAAGGGAATAAAAAAGCAATAAACTTTACGGGTGATATAGCACCATGGTTAAAATCTGAAACAGGCCGGTACAAAATCAAACTCTACAATGACGGAGAGTATGTAAGTACAAGTATCAGCGGGTCGCAATGGAGACAAAAAACGCCGGTAATGAAAAACCTGGATATAGGCCTGTATGAATTGATCGCGGAATAGTGAAGACTTTTCGTCAAAACAAAAAACTTTAAAATGACAAATAAAAGTTCAACTTTTCTGATCATCATCATATTGACTTATTTAAGCTTACCGGCACAAACCTTCCGGCAGGTAATACAAATGGCCAATAGTGATTCATTAAGGCTTGTTGAAATTTTTAAAGACATACATCAAAACCCGGAACTTGGTTTTATGGAACTGCGAACAGCCTCTATTGTTGCAAAAGAACTAAAGGAGCTGGGATACGAAGTAATAACAGGGATTGGAAAAACAGGAGTAGTTGGGATATTCAAAAATGGCAACGGGCCGGTTGTAATGTACCGTGCCGACATGGATTGTAATTCGGTAAAAGAAACCACAAACTTACCGTATGCAAGCAATAAATTTATGAAGAAAGAGGACGGCACTGAAGTACCTGTTATGCATGCCTGTGGTCATGATGCACATATTACATGGATGCTGGGCATTGCTAAAATGATGATGAAATTAAAAAAAGAATGGGCGGGAACCCTGGTATTTGTTGCGCAACCTGCTGAAGAACTTTTACAGGGTGCACAGGCTATGGTAAATGACAAGATGTACGAAAAAGGGACACCTGAACCCGATTTTTTATTGGGTATGCATACCTGGCCCGTGAGTGTTGGAACTATCATTAATGGGGTAGGTGTAAGATCAGCTGGCAGTGACCAGTTGGATGTGACATTTTATGGTGTTGCCGGACATGGCTCCGCACCTGACCGGACCAAAGACCCCATAGTGATGGCCTGCATGGCAATTATTCAATATCAAACCATCATCAGCCGAAATATTGCGGCACAAGATGTAGCAGTATTATCAGTAGGTTCAATACATGCTGGTATTGATTACAATGTAATCCCGTCTTCCGCCACGATAAAATTGAACCTCCGATGGTTTACAGAACAAACACGGAATATTTTACTTGATGGTATTAAAGGAATTAATGAAGGTTTAGCCAGAGCCTATAACCTTCCTGAAGGTTTATATCCGGTGATAAAAATCAAGGGAACAGCTTATCCTCTGTTGAATGATACAACATTAACTAATAAGGTTAATGCCAGGCTATCAACTGTACTAAATTCCGGGAAAATAATCACCGATATACCTCCCATTATGGGTGCAGAAGATTTTTATCAATTAGGTATGCACAATAAAAAAACAGTTTATGATTATTTATTTATTGGAACGGCCAATAAAGATTTAGTAAAGAAGGCCAAAGAGAAAGGGGAAAAATATCCTTTCTATCACCACGGCGGAGATTACCAGGTTGACTTATCTGCTATACCGCTGGGTGCAATTATTGGCACAACGACTTTACTCGCAATTTTTGAAAAGTGAATCAAGAATTATTGGATGAAACCGCTACTTGTAGAATTCAAATTCAGGCATATAACAATAAAACAATTTTAGAATGAAAAATTTAATTTTTCTTAGTGCAATAGCACTCACTTTATCTGCTAACCAGATAACAGCCCAGGGACAATCAACTGCTCCTGAAACACCGTTGCGAATTATTGCTTTCGGTGCCCATCCCGATGATGCGGAACTGAAAACGGGGGGTATGGCAACAATTTGGGCATGCAAAGGGTCATAAAGTGAAAATTGTTTCTATGACAAACGGTGACGTTGGTCATTTTTCATCTGCCGGGGGTGTATTGGCAAACCGTCGCCTGGCGGAAGTTAAGGAATGTGCAAGAATATTCGGTATTGAAACAGAAGTCCTTGATATTCACGATGGCGAACTCGAACCTACCCTGGAAAACAGGAAAACAGTAGCACGACTCATCCGTGACTGGCAGGCCGATATTGTACTTTTTCACCGGCCTTATGATTACCACCCCGACCATCGATATGTGGGGGTGCTGGTGGAGGATGCATCGGTAGTGGTGGCAGCTCCTTTCTTTACCCCCAATACACCTCCTACCAAAAGAAATCCTGTATTCATGTATTATACGGATAACTTTCTTAAGCCCTACCCATCAGAACCATCCATTGTTGTGAGTATTGACGATGTGGCCGATAAAAAATGGAATTGTATTACAGCTATGCCTTCCCAGTTTGCTGATCTGGATTCCTGGCAGGGAAGAACCTTGCCTGACTTACCAAAAGACGAGCAAGGCAGAAGAGATCATATACTGAACATCGTTAAACAATGGAATGAAGATGTAGCGACAAAATACAGGGATCGGTTAATAGAATTATATGGCAAAAACAAGGGATCAAAGATCAAGTATGCGGAAGCCTTTGAACTCTGCCAATATGGTCGCCAACCATCCATGGACGAACTGAAAAAATTATTTTTATTTTAATAGGCTGTATAAAAAGGTATTACCCGTTTAACGCCAATGGGGAATGGGCTTAATAATTTGGCCATGATCAGAATCGCAATTACCAGGTATCATTGAGTAAATGATTTCTATGCTTCTGTATTGAGAGATTCAGTCTTTATTAGCATTGATCTGATATTTGGGGGAAAAGAATGGGAGATTTGATTTTATGGATTGTTTGGAAAGGTAGATCGTTTATGTAATAATATATTTTGAAAGTATTTAATGTACAAGGAGTGATTTGAATGTTGGATAAAATAGTTTAACCAATGAATAGATTCTGTAAACTTTTTCTCGTTATAAGAATCTACTTTTAATGCACTAACCCGTATGCCACACTTATTGGGATCGTGTCAGATGATGCTCTTGAAAAAAATGTTTATCCTTTATTTCAATTTATATTGTTTAGCGACCAGATGAATACCCCAGATTGGCGAAATAGCGAATTAATATTTGGCTTTTGCACGTCGTTTAAAGATAAGATTATCACATTTGACTATGAAACCTGGAAGATGCTCATTTCATATGGGTTTAGCTTTAAATAAGACATATAATAACATATTCAATAATTCTCGATGAGCTTTTGGTTTGTTTGCCAGTATCCCTGTGCCGTATTTCTTAATATTCATAACAATTTATCTGAGGAGTTAGGTTTGCTGACATAGCCAAACTAAATGGGCTATTATCATACAATCCAATAAACTTATTTTAAAAACCCATTTTATTCCCATGAAATTGCTTATTCTTTGTACTCAATGGGGATTAACCGATATACCTCTTGAAGATTTTTTTTCCAGGGTTATCAATGCCGGCTATGATGGGATAGAAACCTGGATACCTGAAGATGCAATAGAAAGAAATAAATTTCTGCGGCTTTTGGATGAGTATAAGATGCCCATTGTATGTCATCAACTTCAGGCAAAAGGGAAAGATATCAATGAATTTTGCAGATCTTTCGAGTATTACTTAAATCTTTCGATGGAATGCAATCCTGTACTTATCAATTCGCATTCAGGCCGGGATTATTTTACAACAGAGGAGCAATTAAGAGTCATTGACACAGCCCAGGAATTTTCAGTTAGAAATAATGTAAGAATTGCACATGAAACACATCGGGGAAGATTAGGTTTCAGCCCATATAATGCAAGCACATTATTTGCGCTCAGGCAGGATATGAAAATCACAGCTGATTTTTCGCATTGGGTTTGCGTAACAGAAAGCTATTTAGAGAATTGTTTGGAAACAATAGATGAAGCAATAAAAAGAACGGAGCATATTCATGCCAGGATTGGTTATCCGGAGGGACCTCAGGTAACAGATCCACGGGCAAAAGAATGGAGTTTTGCTACAGATATTTTCCTGGCATGGTGGGATAAAATAATTGAGTATAAGATGAACAGCGGTGAACAGGTGTTTACAATTACTCCTGAGTTCGGCCCACCTCCCTATATGATTACTTTACCATCAACCGGAAAACCTATTGCCGATCAGTTTGAAATAAATAATTACATGAAAGAAGTATTAAAAAGTAAGTATAAAAAACTGGATTGAGATGCCTGTCAGGTGAATTGTCCGGTTTATTTAACGTGTGGATTCAGTATACACTTCAATAATTTGAATATGAACAGAAGACTTTATTTTACCGCTATCTTTATTTTTACATTTGCCAGTTTGGTTGCCCAACAACGGCCAGGAGTTGTAAAAGCAACTTTAAACGGACTTGATTTTGTTTTTGATGCTCAATCAGGCAGCATTCTCAGTATGTCTTACCCTGCAACGGGCACCATGCTAAAAACCTCCCGCGACAGTGCAGGTATTGTAGACCTGGCATTTCCCGTTACCGAATTTGAACCTTTACGCTTAGCCTCCCGCTTTTCAAAAAATGCACGGATTACCAAATCCAAAGGCATGGTGACTATTCATTGGGATGAACTCGGGGCCAGCAGATCGTTTGTAAAATATAATGGAAAAGTATCTGCGACAGTCATACTGAAAGAGGAGGCTGATGGTCAGTCAATCAGTATGTCATGTAAAATTGATAATCAGTCGGACCGTGCCGTACCCCAGGTAGTCTTTCCCGATTTTTCCGGCATTGTTCCCTTTTGCGGAAAAGAGGGAACCGAATTTCGGACAGGAGGAACAGCCATCAAACCTTTTATAGACCTGGTACCTGCTGAAAACGATAATTTTTACGCCGTAAATGGAAGTACACGGTGGTTTCACTATGGATTTGTTCTTGATGGAAAAAACCTGGTGATAAAATGGATGGATATCGGCGGACGAAAGGGCGGACTCAGCATATTCGCAAAAAACTGGGGCACGAATAGCGGGTATAGTGAAGGAGTTTTTTTAAAGCTTTCAGAAACCACCGGCAAATTGCGTTATATGAATACGCTCAATATCGACATCCCTCAGGACAGTTCCTGGCAAAGCGCTGAATTTATTCTCACTCCGCATCAGCATGGTTGGGCGAAAGGCATTATTCCTTACCGCAATTATGCAAAGCAAAATGTCAAGCCCCTATATCCGCTTCCCCATCATGTTCGTGATGGATTGGGCTATCAAACTCTCTGGATGCGAAACTTTTTTTACCCGGAGGATCCGCAAGGAACTAATTTTAAATTCAGTGATTTGCCTGCTGTCGCCAGAGAATCAAAAGAACATGGTTTGGATGAAATGGTTTTATGGGGCTGGTGGAATGAACCTTTCAAACTGCCTTTACCCCCACCCAATAAATTTTTAGGAACGGAGCAGGAATTTATAAACGCTGTTGCTGAATGTAAAAAGATCGGTGTTAATGTTGCTCCTTTTCAATCGGTTATGATAGCCGCCGGAAAGGAAAGAGTTTCCAAATATGGGCTGGGACCTGACATACATTATACCGAGTATAATTATGACCCTGAATTTTTACCTTTATTGAATCCGCGTTATGCACTGGCGAGTAAGGGTGCCGTTATGGTTCCTCATTCCAATCTGCTCTGGCAGAAAGAAGTATTAGGTTCATCTAAACGCCAGATTGATCTCGGTATACCTTCTGCCTGCTGGGATCAGTATTTTTCAGTGGGCCCCGGTCGGCATCTTGATACTATTGTGACACAAATACGGAAAATGGCCAAAGAAAAAGATCCTCAGTCAACCTTTTCCGGGGAAGCTGGAACCAACATGGAAAATGAATACAACTATCTTGATTATACCTGGAATTGGGATTATGATGATGGTTATGACCATCGGGCCCTAATCAGTTTATTGCCGGCGCCGAGGATAAATGTAAACATTGACAAATCTGTTGCTGAGGTTAAATACGGGTTTTCAGATAATTTTTATCTGAATGTATATCCCCGAAAGCCGGATGGAGTCAATGGCTCAGATTTTATTTCGAATCACCCAGAATTGAGCAGGGCACTTAAGCAGTGCGCAAGGTTACGTAAGCAATTTCTTAATTATTTTGTCGAAGGAACATTTATAGCAGATTGCATACTCTCAAAAAGCAGCCCTGATGCCCATGTTAGCGCATATGTATTGCCGAAAAGCATACTTGTAATTGTAATAAACAAAAACAACCAAAAAGAAATAAGGCTTGAGAGTGATATCCAACCCTGGTTAAAATCTGCGACTGGCAGATACAAGATAAAACACTATAATGACGGCGTGCTGATAAAAACAACAAATATAAGTAAGCCACAATGGATTCAAAAAACACCGGCAATGAAAAACCTGGATATCTGTCTATACGAATTGATAGCCGAATAATATATGGGTTGCCGGGTATTACAACATTACCCTGATGAAACCTGTTATCGCATCAAAAAACAGGATAAAAGTACCCGGCAAAAATTATCCTTTGATTTATGGAACGTTCTATTCAACCAAACGAAATCACATTAGCCTTATATTTTTTTCTGAGTGAAAAAAAGTAAGAATAAACCGGACAAGGTGAACCACTTGTTATTACTTTAATACTTCGTTTTGGCCGCGTACGAGATGATCATACCACTTGTGGGGGTTTAAAATTTGATTTTAAATAAATATGCAAATACCATGAATATCTTTTTTTTGTTTTTATCAGCATGCCTTCTGTCTCCCAATTTTGAATTAGAAAAGCAGAGAGACAAGTATGGCTTCAAAATTTTGTTTGACGGAACAAATCTGGACCAATGGATTGGCAACAAGGTTGATTATGTTGTAGAAAATGGCCTTCTTACGCTACATCCCGAAAATAAGGATGGTGGAAATTTATATACAAAAAAAGAATACAGCGATTTTGAATTACGCTTCGAATTTAACCTGACACCCGGTGCAAATAATGGGGTCGGGATCCGTGCTCCCCTAATTGGTGATGCTGCATACGCCGGGATGGAAATTCAAATTTTGGACAATGAAGCCGAAATTTATAAGAATCTTCATGATTACCAATACCATGGTTCCGTATATGGTGTGCTCGCGGCAAAAAGAGGGTTTCTGAAGCCAGCCGGGCAATGGAATTCACAGCGAATTATTGCCAGGGGTAACCGTATAAAAGTGGTGCTCAATGGTGCTACCATACTCGACGGCGATATTATAAAGGCTTCTGAAAATGGAACTCGGGATCACAAGGAGCATCCGGGTCTAAAAAATCGCAGTGGACATATTGGTTTTTTGTGGCATGAAACTCCTTTGAAGTTTCGCAATATTCGTATAAAGGAACTATGACTGCTTAAAATTTGTATTGCTAATGTTAATCGTCCTGCCAAAGCTTACTTCTATTTACTAATTTAAGATTGACGTTTACCCGGGTGAAAAGTTGTCCATTTTCATGTAGCAAAAATGTACTTTGCTTACAGGATAAAATAGTTTGACTAAAGAACAAATTGTGTTAAGCTATACGGGTATATAAAATATACATCTGGCTTTTGGAAATAACCATTATTACAGCAGCCTTGTTATAAAAGCTGTCAAAAGCCGGTATTCATAATTGTAGACAGGCTATTTCTTACAAAAAGGATATTATTTATTTTTTGAAATTGAAGGTCGAAATGAAAAAGGAAATCCAAAAAGGATACTTAGCATTAGGCATAGTGAGTCTATTTTGGGGAGCCTCTTATACAGCTTCGAAGATTGGTAACTCATATATGCCAGCGATATTTCTTGCAGGTATAAGGCAGTTTTTGGCCGGATTAATCCTGGTCTTATTCTTTGTTTCCAAAAAATATCATCTGCCTGCCCCGGAAAATTTAAAAAAAATATTTCTGCAGGCTGTATTATTGATGTTCCTGGGGAATGGGTTGATCACCTGGTCACTGGAGTATATAAGCAGTGGATTCGTTGCCATTATTGCCGCACTGGTACCACTGTTCATTGCCTTTTTAAGTATAGCTATTAATAAATATGCAATGGTTTCAAGATGGATGTTTTTGGGATTGTTTATTAGTTTGGCAGGAGTGTGCATCATTTTTTATGATTACCTGGGACAGATTGAAACCCGGCCGTTTATCATTGGAATTTCAATGACATTATTGTCCATATTAGCCTGGTCATTTGGTTCCATATATTCTTCCAACCAAAAAATACCCGGTAATCTTTTATTTAATGTTGGATTGCAAATGCTCATTTCCGGATCGATGCTGTTAGTAATTTGTTTTATTTCAGGTAAATATGTAAGCCTTGGTCATTTGCCTGCCAGGGGGATTTATGCATTGCTTTTTTTGATTGTTATGGGTTCATGGCTTTCCTATTCTGCCTATATATTCGCCCTAAGCAAATTGCCGCCAACATTGGTCTCCGTATATGCTTATATTAACCCAGTTGTCGCCATTTTATTGGGATGGGTTTTGCTGAAAGAAAAAATGAATATGCTTATGATACCCGGAACACTAATTGTTTTATTTGGAGTATTTGTGGTGAATCGTGAGTTTAATAAAAAAACAATATGAGCTGGACCGTACTTGCACTCAACTTTAGTCATAGATTATCTGATGATTTCTTACTATATTCATAATTGTAATTTGGACGGTATGTTACCAGTTAATCAAATCAGGAAAGAGTATGATTGAAAATCATATTAATTTGCAAAGAACGGAGAAATTTGAAGTTGCTTCCTGAGTCCGGTTCATATTTTAGTTTAAAAATATAAACTAACAAATTTTCCCAAACCTTCCTACCTAATTCCTCCAGATCCTTATACGATGGCCTTGCAAATCCGGGTTGAAAGAAGAGACTGTTATCTTGCTATATTTTACGATCAGGTGCTATTAATAATTTTGAATTAAACATGATTTAATTATGAATCCATTATTGCAGGATATAGAATTATTATTTAAGGGGTCTATTTATGTTAAGGAGATAAAGACGCCAACTCTTAATGATCAACTTCATTTCCATAATGTTCATGAAATAGCCTGGATCTTAAAGGGAAGCGGGAAAAGAATAGTGGGTGATCATATCGAAGATTTTACAGACAACGACATAGTATTTATTAGTCCTTTGCTTCCACATGCCTCATATATTGGGCAAGATTATCTTTTGGCCGATCAGGATGTCACCGCACTTGTCATTTATTTTAATCCCGACTGGTTTAGCGAAAGCCTGCTAAATTCCACTGATCTTAACAAGCTCAAGAAGTTTATTAAGGAGATGGAAAGAGGAATCAAGATTACCGGGCACACAAAAGCCAGGACGATAAAAGCATTAATTAAATTAAAAAAAAGTAAGGGGCTCGAAAGAATAATTATTCTACTGGATATTTTAGATTTCGTGTCAAAATCAGATGAATATAAATGCCTGGCCAGTGAAGGGTATTCAAATAGTTATGGTAAGAATGATGTGGAGAGGTTGGGTAAAGTTTATAAACATGTAATGAAAAATTTTACAGAAACAATAAGATTAGATGATATTTCCTCCATTGCCAATATGACTTCCACTGCTTTCTGCAAATATTTTAAGGGCAAAACCGGAAAGAATTTTTCAAGTTTTGTTAATGAAGTACGAATAGGACAGGCTTGTAAGTTAATCAGTAACGAAAGTCTCGATATATCTGAAATATGCTATTCTTGCGGGTTTAACAATTTAACCAATTTCAATAGAAACTTTAAACATTTTACAAAGATGACCCCAACTGAATTTAAAAAATATCTTCATGGGCATATTTAAAAATGGACGTTTGTATAATAAATACTCTTCAAAACTTTCGACAAGAAACAAAGGGTATGAATTAAGGCTTTTCAGTTGTGCAGAATGATACTGAAATTGTCATTCCTATCAAAAAAAGATAATATACCTGTTATACAGTTTCGGGTGCAAATATTCCTGAAAATTGCCGACCATACCCCAGCGGATTCAGATGATTAATATTCTCCCCCCGGATGGTACTTACTTTCTGCATGCGTCAAAACATCTTCTTTGTAAAAAAGCACATCTTTAAATTCTCCTTTAGAATACATCAAACCCTGATCATTGAAATGTTTTGATCGGGGATCTCCGCTTTGACCACCTGCTAATAATGATTTTGCTTTTATCTTTTTCCCAAACTCTACTACGCAGATAAAACTGTTTCCATACACACCATATTGTTTTTTCGTTCCGGGAAAAGTAAAGCTGCTATAGGAAGGCAGCATACCCCATGTTGAGGCTGCAAACTTAACAGGAATACTGGGCGCATTATCATCAAATTCCTGATCAATATCGCCGGATATTCTCTGAAACCGATTGATGCTTCCCCATGCAATTTCCCAATTACCGAATTTATTTTGAAGGTCGTTGATGACTGATAGCAATGGTTTTAATAAATCCACAGATGAAGCAGTTGATGCAAACTGTATTGTTCTTGTTACCTGGTCATCTTCTTCCCCTTTCAACACTTTTGTGCTGATTATTGCAGGCAATATTTGATTTCCCCATAAAACTGCAAGGGTAGTGGCAACTGAATTTTCTCCACAATGATAATCCCATGATTTTAGAATATTGATTGGCCTGATTAATGGCAAATACATCGGATCGCCTTCAGTAATATTTTTTTCAAAGGCATTTATTAATGCAGGAATCAAAACTTCAAATGCTGCGAGATAAGTATCATAGCCTTTAGCGATTACTTTATCCAGGGTATATGAATTCTCCTGGCCCAGAATTCTAACCGCATTGATACCCCGGAAATTTTGCCCGTCAGGCGCCATATAGGCAGGATAGTTTTCTTTAAGGGGGCTGTATTTTCCGGCAGCGGTGAAAGGTGTAGAATTGCAATTTTCTATCCACCCATTTGCGGGATTATAAATGTGAACACTTTCGTCTACGGTATGAAGGCCTTTCCATTCTGTTGCAGAAGTAGTACCATCCACAGGTTTAGACCAATCGTATTTCGGATCTCTTTTCGGAATGAAATTTCCATGCCAGTAGGCTATATTTCCTTCCGCATCTGCGTATACCGTATTGTTCGATGTATTTGCGAGAAGGTCCATTATTTTTTTAAACTCATCAAAGCTTTTTGCCTTAGTACGTTTCCAGCTTTGAATCAAACCCTTCATATCTCTGTTGTTTGATTTCAGGCTTAAGAATTCTCCATTTCGTTTGGCCATTACCGGGCCGTGGCCGGTATACATTGCATTGATGATTTTCTTTTTGATTTCATTTCCAACCTTATATTGAAGGGTTATTTTCTTTTGCAGAATTCGTTTTTCTGAATGATCATACTGGTAATACAATTGGTTATTTTTTGTATATATTTTTTCAATGTAAACGTCGGAAATATCAGCATAACCTGAAGTATGCATCCAGCCGCAATGATCATTAAATCCCTGATAAATAAAAAACTGTCCCCACGTTACTGCGCCGTAAGCATTCAATCCTTCTTCACTTACTATATGTACTTCCGGCCGAAAATAAAAACTAACATGCGGATTGATGTACAAAATAGAATTATGAGATTCCGTAATCGTAGGTGAGAAAGCAAAACCATTAGAACCGGTTGAGGGTATTTCCTTAAGGGCAACAGGGTCATTTTTACCAGAATATAAATTTTTCAGGTCCGTTACATTTATATCTGCTGTGCTGATAGCACCAATGCTTCCATCGGTCCAGAGTAAAGGGTACCAGGGTTGAAAGTGATTTAGTAACGCAGGTTTTACGGCAGGGTTTTTATAGAGATAATAGTTAATTCCATCAGCAAATGCATTGCACAATATTTTCAGCCATTTCGGGGCTCTCTTGTAATCAGCTATAGCATCTGCTGAGTCTATTACTAATCGCAAAAGGAGATCATCGTATAATTTATCTTCCCCACTTACTTCCGCGAGTCTTCCTAACTTTTCAATATAGTTCATCTCCACTCTTTTAAAATCATCTTCACATTGTGCATACAGAAGGCCGAATACAGCATCCGCATCTGTTTTTCCGTAAATATGGGGAATACCGTAATTATCCCTTATGATGGAAACATTTTTTGATTGCAGCGTCCACTGATTAATCTGCTTCGGTGAAACGTTTTGTGAGAATAGGTCCAGGGGAAATAAAAATAAAATCAGGAAAGCGTTTTTCATTATTTAAAATTTTTAGAAGAGGGATTATTTTTTTTTCCTTAACATATGGATGAAAAAGCTCAACCATTTTTTTTAATAATAGCTAGTTGAAAACCGGCTTCTTGAAAAGGAAAAAAGTTTAAAAAACTTTTGTTTGAGTAAATCTATTTTTTAATTACAATAAGACCAAAAGGAAACAAGGAAAATTAAACCAGGTTATACACGAAAATTATAATTTAGGATTACCGGAGTTTATCGCTGATAGTTTTTTAATTAAAAATGAATTTGGATAAAATAGTTTAACCATTGAATAGTTTAGGTTAAACTTTTCTGGTTTCAAGAATATAATTTTAATGATACGATTGATTGATGGAAAATTATAGCCGGGCTTTTTCAAAATAGGTTGGCGCAACTGCATTCTTTCAAACGGTTTGAAGAATTTCTCAGAAGTTTTAGAGATTGGGGTAAGAACAGCAACCCCGGGATGGCCTACCCAAAGTTTATTTCTGGCAGCATTGTATAAAAATTACATGAGGCTTTAAAATTCAGCGAATGCTCTTTTTTATTATAATTTTTCTAATTGCGGTTGATGCAACAATAAAATTGAGTTCAGACCAGGTTAAACCGGCCAAATTAAAGACTCAGATAATTTAACTATGTAAACATAAAGTGATACGCCTGGTTACGGGAATTGAATGATTAAAAAAAGGGATTTAAAATAATTATATGAAGAACCAATTTCTTGTATTGTCAAAGAACACCCTTTGTTTTTTGACGATTATTCTTTTGTATTCGTGCTCTTCGTCTGCCTACATTAAAACAGATACCCTGGATATTAAATTATCCGGGGCAGGTAAAATTGTCGGTATGTGGATCGGGAAGGAGAAGACTGAAAAAGATGTTATGTCATTTACGGAAATAGAAGGGTGCCGATTAGATGGTAAAGTAAAGATTCATAAGTCTGACAATGGAATGATTGAATTTACACGGACCTTAAGAAACGATTCGCTAAACACTGCATGTACTGTTATCGACCGGTTCTTTCCAACAGAAAGTAGCATAAGGTGGGAGGTAGAGATCAAAGGAAATGATAGTGCCTGGAGTGCGCCTATAAAAACTATTTTTAATTATCCGGCTACCCGGGATAGCAGATTCTGGACATCCTGGAGTAGGCCCAAATATGATTCATCCTGGGATAAAAAACTGAAGGAAGCGCTACTGCCTGTAAAAGGCAGTTCTACAGATGAAGCCATTTTAGATATAAGTAACAGGGACTGGGTTGACCCGCTTATTCCAGTTCCCTTTATACAAGACACACTCTTCTATGGAGCGCCTCCCCCTTTTTTATACAATAAATCTCTCATTTCTGCACAGTGGACTTTTTTTCGTGAGTTATTTGCAATTCCCTTGTTTTCTGTTATAGAAGAAAAAGAAAAGATCGGGATTAATCTTATCCTGTCACCAGAAGATAATATTATTAACCTTGTTATGACAAGCAGTGCTGATGGCTCAGTGGTCTACAGCCGACTTTCCAATAGGATAAGTAACCAGCAAGTTGTTAAATTTTCAATGGATTTGAAAGCAGACTTAGCTGACTGGAGAGGCGGCCTGGGTTGGATGAATGAACGATACCCCGAATATTTTAATCCCGTGAATTCAGGTGCTCTTCAATTGAATGGTACCTCAACCTATTCAAATTATTTTGGTGATTTTGACGAACAAAAAATGAAAGCCATGGCTTTCACCGTAAACTGGCAAGCCAGTTTTGATTTTCCATATATGGGAATGTTTCTTCCCCCGGTTAAATCCGATGAAGAATGGACACGATTTGGAGCAGGGGACATCTCTGTGGCTATTATGAGTGAGTATGCTAACAGAATGCGGGAAAAAGGTTTTTATGTCCTTAACTATTTCAATGTTACAGAATTTGGGGCCCGTATTAAATACCCATATACTCCGGTAAAATCCAAAACTGATCCTGGTCTTTGGAAGGAAAGTAATGAGTTTTTATACACTAATCTTTCGGGTGCCATTGTACAAAATAAAACAGATTATTTCCCCGGCACCAAAGCAGGTAATCCCATTTATACATGGGGAAAAGCTGTTGTAATGGATTGCGCAGATTCCGTTTATCGTGAATTTTTATTAAACCAGGCCAGGCGTCATATAAATGAAATTCCCGGTTCTTATGGTATCTGTATCGACCGCCTGGATTGGTTGAATTATTTCAATGAAAGTGCTGATGATGGTATTACCTGGTTTAATGGAAAACCGGCCCGTTCCCTGACCACATCCTACAAAAGCTTAATGGAGGAACTTGGTCCCCTTATGCACCAGGCAGGAAAGTATATTCTGGCCAATTCTATTTCAAGACGAATTGATTATATGAAACATTTAGATGGTGTTTTCGATGAATTTGCCTACGCAGGTGGTCCGTTGAATAACGCTGCATTTGTTTGTATCAATAAACCAGTATTGGGCTGGACTGATAATTCCAATACAATATTGGAAGAAGGTGGTGATAATTTTTTTCAGAAATATTTATATATGGGCGTATTCCCTATGTGCCCATTTCCGGGGAGTGATCATTCCTTGCAACCTGAGGATTCCGTTGATAAGCTTTATCTGGATTATGGTCATTTATTGAAATTAATGAAAGAACGGAAATGGGTTTTATCACCCCATGTTGTTTCTGTAAAGAATAACGATGCAAAAGCAAACGTCTATTCAACGCCCGCTGGTTATTTAATTCCGGTTGTTTATGGAAAACAGGATAAAGTTCAGGTATCATTACAGCTACCTGGAAATCCGGAAAATCTCAAATGTCTTGTTTTTTATCCAGGGCAAAATACACCCACTGAAATATCTTATAAGAAAGAAGAGGATAAGATAGTAGTAAATATGGATTTGGTCCGCGGATGCGCAATGTTATTATTCAAAACGACCGGATCGTAATTGGAATGATTTTTTAAGAAAAAAAATTTCGAATGTCTGAATTATTGACAGATGAGTATAGTCTTTTGAGTAATCGTATCAACGAGAGCCAGGTTCAAAAACATGAAATTAATTATAGGTTTATTTATTCGCTGTGTGTAGCCGTTTCATTAGGGGGGTTGTTATTTGGATTTGACCTGTCTATTATTTCGGGAACAGTAGCTGCATTCAGTAATCACTTTAATTTGCAAAGCACGGGTATTGGGTTGAGCGTAGGTTGTATCAATTTAGGAGCTGCTCTCGGCGCATTACTTGCAGGAAAATTTTCGGAAAGCCTGGGCCGGAAAAAAACGTTGCTCTTTTGCGCTTTTTTGTTTGCAATAACTGGTGCAGGAACAGGCTGGGCAGGAAACTTTACAGCCTTTATTATGTTCAGATTTCTGAGTGGAGTTTCAGTAGGCATTGCAGCACTTGTTTGCCCCATGTATATTGCGGAAATATCACCGGCTTCTATAAGAGGCAGGTTAGTGACATTATACCAGCTGGCCATAACGATTGGAATATTATTTGCCTATTTATCAAACTATCTTTTATTAAATACGGGGGAAAACAATTGGCGATGGATGTTTTCATCACAGTCAGCTCCCGCCATCTTATTTCTTGCTGGTTTATTTTTTATACCTGAAAGCCCGAGATGGCTTATACATAAAAAACGTACAAAAGAAGCTGCAGTTATTTTAGAAAAAGTTGGCGGAAGAGAATACGCTGTTAATGAATTGAAAACAATTGAAAATAGCTTTAGCGGTCCGGCAAATACAGGTCATCCGGATATAGGTCAGAAAATGGTAATGCATATCATTTTTTTAGGTATAATGGTTGCCTTCTTTTCACAGGCAGTTGGTCAGAATTCACTTTTCTCATATGCTCCCGAAATATTTAAGGGGGCCGGAACGGCACAGCATTCAGCCTTTTTTCAAGCTGTTATTTTAGGAGTGATTAACCTGTTATTTACGTTTCTGGCCATTGCCACCATTGACCGGTATGGCCGTAAACGTTTGTTATTATTTGGCTCCGCATTTCTTTTTTTAGATGCTATAGCACTTTCCGTTTGTTTTTATTTTCAGGCCCCGGCCATATGGATTCTGATTTTTGTACTGGGATTTATTGCCATTTACGCAGCCACCCTGGGACCAGTTACCTGGGTAATACTATCAGAAATGTTTCCTAACCGGATCCGTGGCAAGGCTATGGGTGCGGCAACTCTGTCACTCTGGATTTCTAATTTTTTAACCACGTCCTCTTTCCCTGTAATGAAAGCGTACCTGGGCATGCATTACGTTTTTGGTATACACTCGCTGATCTGCTTAGCCTATTTGGTTTTTATCATCAAAATGCTGCCGGAAACAAAAAGAAAATCATTGGAGGAAATCGAATTATTTTTTAAGAAAAAAAGTAAATAATTATATGAGTAATGATAATGATCAACTTGAATTTACTTTCCCCAATCAACTGGATAAGGTAAAATTATCAGTATTCAAACAAGTAGATCTATTAAGAGAAGTGGCCAAAATATATGCAGATGCAATAGGCAGCGGAGGATTAATTCATGTATATGCCAATGGACATTCCAGGGTTTCTGTTGAAGAAATGGTCATACGGATGGGGGCACTGTCTGGCTTTCATCCTGTTCTTCCATCTGCACTCACAACGTTTACAGACGTTATAGGTTCGGATGGTTTACGAGTTTGTCAATACCTTGAAAAAGTTGAAGGCACGGGTAGCCAGCTGTTAGATGAAGTGGATTTTGGACCCCAAGATGCATTCCTTGTTGTTACAGCCACCGGAACTACGATAGCAGCGGTTGATATTGCTCTTGCATTCACAAAAAGATACCCTGACCTACCCTTGATAGCGATTGCCTCATCAGAACAATCACAACAAGCCCCTCCAAAACATTCCTCGGGTTTGAATTTATGGCATGTTGTCCGGAATGCAAGAAAAGGATATTTTATTGACAACGGAATGCCGGTGGGAGATTTAACAACTGAAATTGTCGGGAAAACCGGCACCTATAATGTTTGCCCTTTAAGTTCTATTGGTGCATTAACACTGGTTCAATCGCTGAATGAACTTACAATAAGGGAATTGGATGCAAGGGGAATTGCTCATCATGTATTACGCAATATGCATTTAAAGGACACGCAGGACAATTATGAAATGTGGTTAAGGGATCAGCGGAAAAGATATTCTTTAGCTACCAATCATCCAGGCCGCGTTATTCCTTTGAAAGAAGAGTAAGAAATAATTAAGAATAGATTAAAAAGGAGTCAGGTATACTTTAAAGCAATAAATAGCGGCGGGATGAAAATCAGCAGTCCTGATTTTTAAAACAAAACATTTAAAGAGTTTCTAAGTGAAGAAAAAAGTATTGTTAATAACAGGTGCTTCCGGCATTGCAGCTGCAACGATAAAACTTGCTTTGCTTCGCCAGGCAAAAGTTATTTATATAAGTAAAACAGAAACATCATGTCTTGCATTAAGAGATGAACTTGAAAAGATGAAGCTCTTTGCAGAATATATTGTTGGAGATCTCACGGATTCAAATGTCGTAGTAAATTTTGTACGTGAGTGTTTGCATAAATATGGCCGGATAGACGCCTTGTTTAATGTAGCTGGAATAAGCGGTCGGAAATTTGGGGATGGCCCGGCTCACGAATGTACGGATGAAGGATGGGCTGTCACCATGAAAACCAATGTCGATACGCAATACAGGATGTGTCGGGAAGTGTTAAATGTGATGCTTAACCAGCAACCTGATAAGAATGGATTAAGGGGAACCATTTTAAACATGGCCAGTGTACTTGGCCTTTCACCGGAGCCCAGATTTTTCTCAACAATTGCATATGCAGCATCTAAAGGAGCGATTTTAAGTATGACGAAGACCATGGCATCGTATTACGCTTCATTTGGCATAAGAGTAAATGCTATTGCCCCCGGACTTGTTGCTACAAAAATGAGTGAACGAGCAAACTCTGATAAAAAGATTACAGAATTCATTAAACACAAACAACCATTAACCGGGAGCATAATGCAAACAAATGACATTGCCGAATCAGCCATTTTTTTGTTAAGCGATCAATCTAAAGTTATAACAGGGGAAACTTTATTGGCAGATGCCGGCTGGAGTGTCTCTTAACTACGAAACAGAATATGTATAATTATGTAAAGTCTATTTCCGAAGCAGGACAATTTGATCTTATTGTGGTAGGATCAGGCTCAGCAGGGTCCCCTGCCGCCATTGCTGCCGCAAGAAATGGATGCAGGACATTACTTGTAGACAAACTTCCATTTTTGGGCGGAACAAGCACGGCTGTCCTTGATACCTTTTATGGGTATTACACTCCCGGATCTCAATCCGTAAAAGTGGTGGGGGGTATTGCTGACGATATCGTGGAAGGATTAAAAATGTATAATGCCTGTTTTGAACGGCCAAATAGTTTTGGAGCCGGTACAGGAGTTACATATCATCCCGAGTACCTGAAAGTAGTCTGGGAAAACCTTGTAAAAGTATCCGGATGTCAGGTGTTGCTGAATGCCTGGGTACAGGATGTGATTATAGCCAACAATAAAATCACAGGTCTGGTAATAGCCACCAAATCCGGCCTGGCTGTTTACAAATCACAATTTATTATAGATGCAACGGGTGATGCTGATATCTGCTATTATGCGGGAATTCCTTTTGAACTGGCGGGAGAAAATGATCCGGCACAAACCCTTACTACCACATTTAAGATGGTTAATGTGAACCTGGAAGAAAGAAAAAAAATTTCAAAGGATAACATCAATAAATTAATGGAGGAAGCAGCTGCCAGTGGAAAATATAATTTACCAAGAAAAGAAGGAAGTGATCACATCACTACAGTAAATAATATGACGGCTACTATTATGACAAGATTAAAGTCCTTTGAAATTAGAAAAGGGAAGGTCATTAATGCGACAGATCCGGAGCTTATTAGTAATGCTGAAATTGAAGGGCGGTTGCAGGCACTGGAATATATACGTTTCTTAAAGGATTGTGTTCCGGGATATGAAAAAGCGGCACTTTCTACTTTCGGCTTTCAGATAGGTGTGAGAGAGACCCGGAGGATTTATGGAGAATATCGTCTCACAGGTGAGGATGTGTTATCTGCGAGGCAGTTTGAAGATCAGATCGGCCTGTGCGGCGCACCAATGGAAGATCATCACGATGGAGAGGGAACAAAGTGGCAATATCTTCCGGATGCAAAAAGTGTTGGTATTCCGTACCGGACATTAATCCCCAAAGAAAGTTGCAATCTATTGGTTGCTGGACGCTGTTTTTCGGCCAGCCATATTTCCCATAGCAGTGTGCGTTCTATGGCTCAGTGTATGGTTATGGGGCAAGCTGCAGGTGTAGCAGCATCATTAGCTTTAAAAAGCAGAAAAAGCGCATTAGAAGTGAATATTCAGGAGCTTCGTCATTTACTAAAAATTTCCGGGGCTAAAATAGGGAGTATATGAAAAATTATATTCTGGCCTTTGATATTGGTGGCACCAGGATTAAATATGGCATTATATCAGATGAAGGAAAACTAATAACGTCAGATCATATCCCTTCACAGAATAATTTAGGCCCGGAGATATTATTTGAGACACTTGCAGATTGCATAGAGAAAATTAAAGCAACCACGCCTTCTGAATTAAAAGCCATTGGGCTTGGACTGACGGGAGGAGTGGATCCGGAAACAGGTGTTGTTCTTCTGCCGGGTAAATTTAAATATCTCGAAGGATTCCCCATTGTTCAAATGCTTAAAGAATATTTTAACGTACCGGTATATGCTGATAATGACGGACGTTTAGCAGCCTATGCAGAAAAGTATTATGGTAACGCTCAAAATAAAGATTGGGCAGTAGTAATTACTATAGGAACCGGTATTGGATCGGGAGTAATTATTGATGGGAAAATACTTAAAGATCCTCATTTAATGTTTGGTACACAATTAGGGCACCTGATAATAAATAAAGATGATCACCAAACTTGTTTAACGGGGAATGTGGGTACAGGTGAAATCTTTTGTTCAGCAACAGCCCTTGCTTTGCAGGTACGAAATGCCATTCAGCGGGGTGTTCCATCCTTACTCACCGATGAGTATCATCATAATCCTTCTGCAATTGATTTCCAAAAAGTGATAGATGCCTGCAGATTGGGAGATAAATTATCCCAGGCTGAATTAAATGTATGGATTTACAATCTGTCAGTAGTTTTAATTAACTCAGTGCATTGTTATTCGCCTGAAATAATCATTTTAAGCGGAGGAGCCACTTTAGCATCAGATTTATTTCTTGCCCGGTTGACTACGATAGTAAATAAACAAGTATTCAGGTATCCCCGGAATGAGCCTGTTGAAATAGTAGTCTCCGGTATGCAGGAATATGCGGGAGTTTTAGGTGCCGCTGCAATGGTAATTGAAAAACTTAAAGAATAATGTAATGATTGAATGGCTCAAACTTACTTCTGATGATATTAATCAGTTAGACAGAAATTTACCTGTTATCATTCCAATTGGACTTGTAGAGGCCCACGGACCCCATTTGCCGGTTAGCGTAGATGTGGATGCAAGCAAATATTTTGCAAGAGTGGTAGCCGAAAAGACAGGTGTAATACTTGGGCCGGAGATCCTTTATGGTTTTGCGGATGAAATGAGAGAATATCCGGGTACGCTTGGAGTTTCAGTGGATACTTGCATAGCTGTAATCACAGATGTATGTAAAATGCTTTGTATGCAGCGATTTAAAAAAGTGATTTTCATTACCGGTCATGGAGCAAACAAAATACCCTGCCAAATGGCCTTTTATAAAGTTTTGGAAGCCTACCCGGATTTTAAAGGAGCCTGTTGGAACTGGTGGTCAGACTGTAACATCACAGGTATCCATCATGCTGACAAAGGAGAAACTGAAGTTGCCATGGCTATAGGAATTCCAACTTTTATGGACCGTGTCAAGGATTTTAAGGTTGAAAAGCCATGGTATCAAATAAGATCCAGGTTTGAAATTGATCCCGAATCAGGTGGTATAAACGGACAGCCAAGCCAGGCCGATTTAAAGAATGGTGAACTTTTACGAGACAGGGCGCTGACTGTTTTAATATCAAAGATCAGGGAGGCCATTGCCAACTAATTAATAGGACCGAGGGTTAGAGTACTGAAAAAAATTCACGGTACTGGCAAGGTGAAAATACAAGAACCTACTAATCCATTTTTTTCTTTACTCTATATAAGCAACCTTTATTGGGTTAAATCCTTGCCCTGGATAAAATAGTTTAACCATTGAATAAATTAGGGTAACTATTTCCACTCTTTAGAATATACTTTTAAATATTCTGATAGTTGTGCGTTATCTATTATGCTGGATTAGATAATGCCAACCCTGAGCAAAGTGGTTTAAATTTTATTGCCGGTTATTATCTGTCAGCTACTATATTTACAATCCCTGGATTGTAAAATATGGAAGCAGTAATTGAATTTTACACGAAGCCTGCAAAATCAAAAATTTGTCACGTTGCTCCGGAATCCCGAATGGCTCATATCAGCAAAACTTAAACCTCTATTGAAACATTTATATCGTTTAGAATACAGGATAATCAGCATGCAAGCTAAATGCTATGCCCTCACTCTAATTATAGATTTTAGAAACCGGGCCTGGATTATTTTTTTGAGGCATCCCTTCCTGGTTCTAAACAAATTGTTTTTATAAAAAATATTTGTTTTATGACAGTGACCGGTACATTTATTTTACCTCTTATTGCTCTTCTGTTAGTGGTTTTTGGTTGTAAAAACAAAACAGAAGACGACAAAAAATACACTGGAGCAAATTTTACAGATAACATTCGCACTACAGAGGCCCGCACTCCCGAAGAGGAAAGAGCAGGCTTTAAACTCCCTCCTGGATTCGAAATTCAGTTATATGCTTCTGAGCCAAATATTGGAAAGCCCATCAATATCGCTTTTGATGCCAGGGGACGGATGTGGGTAACACAATCTTTCGAATATCCCTTTCCTGCTGTACCTGGCAAAGGCAAGGACCAGCTGACGATCCTGGAAGATACTGATGGTGATGGCAAAGCTGACCTTTTCACACACTTTAATGATACACTAAATATCCCTATTGGTATTCTTCCTATAGCAGACGGCGCAGTGGCCTACAGTATCCCGAATATATATAAGTATTCAGATACAGATGGTGATGGTAAAGCAGACAAATCGAAGAAACTTTTTGGCCCTTTTAAAATAAAGGATACTCATGGTATGATAAACAACTTTGTCAGGGGTTATGATGGTTGGATACATTCATGTCATGGTTATACAAATCGGGATACCATTGCAGGAACAGATGGTGATTTCATAAGTATGATATCCGGCAATACTTTCCGGTTTAAACCAGATGGCAGCAGGGTGGAGCATACATCCGATGGAAGAATAAACCCTTTCGGTTTGGTATATGACGAGAGGGGGTATCTGTATTCCACCGATTGTCATACCTCGCCGCTTTACCAATTAATACGTGGTGCCGATTACACGCAATGGGGAAAAGAAGAAGGAATGGGCTTTGCTCCGGAAATGACACCCTTATCGGACGAAGCCACAGCTCTTGCAGGCATCAGTTATTATGCAGACACACATTTCCCCGCAGAATACCAGCAAAATTTTTTTGTAGGCGATGTTGTACGCTGCCGGATATATCGTTACTCTCAATTCAATAAAGGAGCTACACCTGTGGGGAAAAAAGAACCAGATTTTATGTTGAGCGAAGATCCGTGGTTTCGGCCTGTAGATGTCAAGTTGGGACCCGACGGTGCATTGTATATTGCAGATTTTTATAACTCAATAATCGGGCATTACGAAGTGCCGCTTGATCATCCAAAACGAGATCGTGTTCGTGGCAGGATCTGGCGTATAACGTATAAAGGGAAGCATAACAAACTTACAAACTGGACCGCAGCTTCTGTAAATGAATTATTACACGCACTTGATATGGATAATATGCCTGTTCGAATGGCAGCTGCTGATCAGCTCGTTGATCGCATAGGTCAGCCAGCCATTTCTCCTGTATTATCCTTGCTTGACAAAAAAGGAACAAACTCAAGGCAAACCATTCATGCATTGTGGGTATTGCAAAGGTTGGGCGGGTTGTCTGTTGAAATGTTTAAAAGATCAGCAGCAAGCACTGATCCGCTTGTCAGATTACATACTATGCGGATGTTGGCGGAAGAAAAGCCGGATACTGCAAACTTCCTTCCTCTTGTATTAAATGGACTAGCTGATAAAGATGTTCATGTGCAGCGGGCTGCTGTTGAGTTGTTGATGAGGTATCCAACGGTAAAATCACTAAAAGCGGTATTGAAATTCCGGGAAAAGATTCCTGATTTTGACAACCATTTGCTCTATACTGCCAGGTTATGCCTGAGGACACTATTGAGAAATAATGCGCTGATGAAGGAGGTTAAAACACAAGCCTGGAACCAGGTGGATGGAGGCAATATCAGTGATGTGATGATGGGAATATCTTCAGTTGACGCAGGCGAATTTCTGTACAACTATTCAGAAAAATATCCGCTGGTTAATCAAAATGCCTCGTCGATATTCCGGCATATAGCAAGATATGCGCCGCCCGATAAACTCGATGGTACTGTACATATTGCCATGCGAATGAATAGTTCTGATTCAGCAAGTCTTTTAATATTTAAAGGGCTGCAGCAGGGCCTGGCAGAAAGGGGGGTCAAAGAAAATCCAATCATGGTGACATGGGGTAAAAAACTGGCAGCAAACGTATTGGAAAAGTACCCCGTCAAGGCATCGGTTGTTCCGTCCATTGTTTTGCTACAAACATTTGCCATCGACATGGCCGGAAATTACCAGATAGCATCGCTGGTACCGAAATTAAATGAATTTTTAGACCGCCGGTCAAAATCAGATCTGAGTATTGGCTCCGAAGAATTCTTCCATCAGTTAGTATCTCTAAAAACAAGTGCAGTTAGATCATTGCTAAAAATAGATCCTTCGTATGGCGCGGAGCTTAGTTTGACATTATTAAATGATGATTCTACAGATATAAGTATCAAGTATGCAATTGGAAATGTATTGGGTGAGTTCCCGGGATCGATTGTAAATAAAGTGCTGGCAGGTGTCAAAAATGCACCCCCAGACTTTCAGAGTAATATAGTGTTGACCCTGGCAAACTCTCCTGGGGGAAAGGATATTATTTTCAGCCAGGTTAGAAAGGGGGTCATATTAGCACGTACATTAATTCAGCCAAGAGTACAGGAAAGAATTATGCTGAACATTACGCCATCACAAAAAAAAGAATTTAAAGCCCTGACGGCCAGCCTCGATCCGGTAGATAAAGAAAGGCAAGAGCTAATTTATGACAGGGTGCATGGATATGAAATTGCGATCCAGACACAAAAGCCATCAGCAGGTTCAGGCAAACTGATTTTCGTTCAAAATTGTTCTCCATGTCACATGATTGCTGGAAGTGGGGGAAATATCGGACCCAACCTGGATGGAGTCAATCAATGGGGACCAAAAGCACTGGCAGAAAAAATTCTGGATCCAAATCGTAATGTATCTGAAAATTTCAGAAACTATACCATAAAATTAAAAGACGGGAAAATATCAACAGGGCTTTACCGGAGGGACGAAGGTTCCATTATCGTATTTGCCGATATTGGCGGCAAAGAATTTTCAATCCCGAAAGAAGAAATTGCAGAACAGATTCCTTCAAAATTTTCAATAATGCCTGATGGTTTTCGAAGCAGACTTTCACAAGATGATTTTAACGCATTGATCTATTATTTGGTTAATAATAAAAAGTAAAGAAACATTTATCATGAAAGATAGAAAGACAATTGTGCTGCCAGGTTATTTTTTAACCGTATGTTCCTTTTTACTGGCAGCATATTTGGGTTATGGCCAGCCTTTGGACGGTTCTCTTCCCTCTTTTAAAAAGATTACCATCAGCAATGATTTTATATCCGAAGGCGTTGCAGTGGGAGACATTAACAATGATGGGCTAATGGATATACTTGCTGGTTCCTGTTGGTTTGAAGCCCCTCAATGGAAACGACATGAACTTGCTCCCGGAAAAGTCTATAATGCACGTACGGAATATTGTCAGTCATTTCTTAATCATTGCATGGATGTTAACATGGATGGGTGGAATGATTTGATCGTCATCGGCTTTCCCGGCACCAGCGCTATATGGTATGAGAATAATAAAAATGGAACGGGGCATTGGAAGAAGCACTTGATTTTTGAATCAGTTGGCAACGAATCACCTGCTTTTGCAGATGTGGATGGAGATGGACGGACAGACATTTTGTGTGCTGATGGAAAAGAAAAACAAATGATATGGTTAAAATCACCGGTAGAAAAAGGAGAGACTGGTTGGAAGAAATTTATGATCAGCGAAAAAGGTCATCCTGATGCAGGTATCTTTTCCCACGGACTTGGTTATGCGGATATGAATAAGGACGGCCGCTCAGATTTGGTCACTAAGAATGGATGGTGGGAATCCCCCGTGAATCCAAAGCAAGCCAACTGGAAATTTCACCCGGCAGATTTGGGTGAAGATTGTTCGCAAATGCATGTGATGGATGTGAATAATGATAGCACAATGGATGTAATAAGTGCGTCTGCACACAGAGTGGGAGTATGGTGGCATCAAATGGTAAAAGATGAAGCCGGACGATTGAATTGGGAACATCATACTATCAGCTACACGGTTTCCCAAACACATGCTGTTGCTGTTGCGGATTTTAATGGCGATGGATACCAGGACCTGGTTACTGGTAAACGATATTTTGCTCATCTGGAACGGTACAATCCCAGCAACAGAACTACGATTGATCCGGGTACTTATGAAAAGCCAGTCATTCTTTGGTTTGAGCACACTTCCAAACCCCCGTATTGGATAGAACACGAAATCGATGACAATTCAGGAGTCGGCTTAAACATAGAGGTACACGACATGAATAATGATGGACTCGTAGATATTATAATAGCCAACAAAAGAGGAGTATTTCTTTTCGAAAACCTGATGAAAAAAAAATAAACGGATTGGTGGTTTTAGAACAAATCGTTTTAAATAGCCCAACTTATTTGCTATATAAATATCAACTCTGGAAAACCTATGAATGAACACAAAGCGTAAGACAAGAGATTATTCCTTGCCTGTTTTATGGCGATAGTTACTGCGGCTTTCGGACTTGAATAACGATTTTGACTGCAGCTACAATTTTTGGGTTATGTAAATTATTATTCAGGCCAACAATGCACAATGTAGTGGCAAACCATAAAGTGATTTTGATAAATTATAATTTGAATACCCGAATATTCAATGATGAGGAATTACAAGCATGTCATAGTCACGAAGTGGTTTTAAAGACGAGCACATTTATCGATCTCATACATAAGCAGTAATTTTAGTTAAAAACAAGTCGGAGGGCAATGTCCATTGCCTTCCCATACTTGTTTGAGAAATTAAGTATTATTGAAATTGCCTCAATTTTTATTTACGGGTTGTTTAATTGGGTAGGTTAGTTTCCCCCTCGTGTTGTTCTCGGTATTGACAAACACATTTTGTGATAATCATATTTATAAATTAAATGAGATTGCTTTTTATATTTGCCCATCCCACAAATTTAGGAATACAGCATAGCCCTGTGTTTATGGCCAGTGGGTTTCTAAGTCAACCTAAAATTCTGGTTTTTGGGGTAGATACTACTTTTAGTTTATTTACGGTGATTTCAACATAATTTCAACACAAATATGGTTATTACCAGCAAATTTTGTTTGTTGCTATTTTGCTGAAATTCTTTCGGTTCTTTTAATGCAGGATTTTTTTATGGCAACTACTTATTGCGATTTTGTTTTATATGCTGGTAAAGACACTGTTCACAGACTATACCATGATACAGAATATGGATTTCCTATTTATGATGACAACCTGCTTTTCGCTCGTTTAGTTCTTGAAATTAACCAGGCAGGTCTTAGTTGGGAAACCATATTAAAAAAGAAAACAAATTTCTTTAAAGCATTTGACAATTTTAATATTGATAAAGTTTCCCGGTATACAGAAGCCAGGAAAAGCAAATTAATGCAGGACGCTGGTATAATTCGTAATCGCTTAAAGATTGAGGCGGCGGTGTATAATGCAAAAGCTATCAAGAATATTCAGAAACAACACGGATCCTTTAAGAATTGGCTGGATGATAATTATCCCAAAACAAGGGAAGAATGGGTTAAATTATTTAAACAAACTTTTCGGTTTACAGGAGGTGAAATAGTAAATGAGTTTCTGATGAGCACCGGGTATTTACCTGGTAGTCATACTGTAAACTGTCCGATATATAAAAAAGTATTAAAGCTAAAGCCAAAATGGGCATCAAATGGAATTGTAGAAGCTGATGAACCTAAAAAGCTATTTATAAATGTGCAGTAATATTGTAAAGATGGACTTCTCTTTTTAATTAGGTTGTACAGCCGGTAAGCGGTAATGCTGACCATCTAACACAAAAATCTCATCGATTTCCCAGGTCCAGAACTTAAAAAGAGGAGATTTTTTCAGAAAATCTTCCACTTCCGTTTTAGTTTGGGCTGTCATTGTTATCCAAACTCTTTTTGTTTCCATACTTACCGCATACTGATCTATTATCTCCTTATTGATGAGATAATTGATATAGGTCCTGTGGGGAGGTACCAATTCCATAAAATCTTCCGACATTACAAATTGTATCGTTACCTGGTATTTTTTCATAGCTCCTTGAATAGACAACGTAATTCTATAAAAGTTGCATAGAGTGAACAACCAACGCTGCACTAAAAAAAAATATAGTTGCAGTGTTCTTCTGAACATGAGGCGAGTCAATTCGATAATTATGCGATCGACAGAGTTAGCTCGGCCAGCATTGTATATTCTAAAAGCTCTGAAACATAAGTAGTGGGAACAATTGTGAGAGCACGTACTGAAGACTGTATTGCGTTTATAACACCATTTGCCGCATTTTTAAAATTATATTGTTGAACATGATTGCAGGCGTTGGTGGAAAGCCTTTCATATAATTGATGATCCTGTAATATTTCCACAGCTTTTTCAGCCCAAATTTCTTCTTCAACGGGCAATACATATCCATTCTGATCATGTACAACCAGGTCATGAGCTACTCCTGCATCCTCACAGGTTATTACAGGAAGTCCTGCTGCCATCGCTTCATTGACTACTACCCCCCAGGTATCATTTTGGGTAGGGAACAGGAATATTTTAGATTTCGCATAATAACAAGGAAGGCTATTGTTTTCCACAAACCCCGGATAATGATATTCTATTCCATATTCATCAAGTTTGCTCAACATTTCATCCTTTAACGCCCCTGAACCAAGAATCAAAACCCGGCAATACCCCAATTTTGCTTTTACTAACCTGGCAACTTCAATGAAAAAGAAGGGCAGTTTTAATGCAATAAAACGGGCGGAAAACATTAATTCATATTGCTTTTCTTCAAAAGAAGTTTTTAAAAACTTGCTATTATCCACACACAAATAACTTCTGAAAAATCTTTCGCTTTCAATATCATAACTCTTATACAATTCTTTTGATCCTTCGCTTACACCGATAAAAGCCTTTGTTCGGGAAAACACAACCTTGCGCACCATCTTGTGTACAAAGGAAAGTCGGTTCTCGGATCTTAATGTACCATCAGTAAAAACCAAATGCTGTTTTCGGTTTGTTATGCACCAGGTAAAACCATACAACATGGTGGGATAAAACCCGTCAGTTATCACTACATCGGGATTTATTTTTTTCAATTCATTCCAAATTCTGGTATTGTGATGAACCGGGGTTTTGTTATACTTCGACAGGAATATTTTTTTATAATTCCCGTGATTAAATTTCCATTCTCTGTCTGCCTCCAGTTCGGAGCAATAAATAACCGTATAATTATCTTGAAATTTGTCAGCTATCAGTTCGTGCAGTTTTTCCCGGTAAGGAGCCGGAATATTTGTTATCAGAACAATTCGTATCATTTCGCCAGAGCTTTAGAGTTTTGGTACGGAATTTTTAAATAATTTATTTATAATTTAACGAACCTTTTATCAGGTACTTACGATCACTTTTTTTTCTACGAGATTCCCAAAAAATAGGGAAAAACGTTTTTGCCCATAATAAAAGCCAGGCTTGAGGCAGGTACAACGGGAAAAATCTTCGGATATAAATCAGGTATTCGTTGTAAGAAAGCCCCTTGTGACTATATAAATATTGGATACGCTCCCGAAGACTATGCTCGGAATTCTTCCAATTTACTCCGTGGTCATCAGCGCAATAGCCGCAGTAATGGGAACAGATAAATGTGGATATCCCTGCTTTCCTGGCTTTCATCGTATAATCGTAATCAGCAATACTATGTGTATAATCGTCGGATAATATGCCGATGGCATTTACAACTTCGTTCGGTACCAGCATGATATTAGCATTGCCCAGGTGACACAGTTGTGGCGACAGCCCATTAGGCTTCATTATTTTCCAGCTTGAATTATAGTTATTTTTTAATAACCTTCCACCATAAGAAAATTCGCCGGTGTGCTCATCTTGTGTTGATCCGATAAGTATCGATTTTTCTTTTTGTATTGTTGATATATCAGCAAACAAGTTTTTTAAGGCATCATTGAATAATAAAGTATCATCGTTAAGAAGCAGGAAGTAATCATACTTTTTTCCTGTTTTTATTGCACTTCTCCAGGCAAGTCTCATGCCTCCGGCCCAAAAAAGGTTTCCATCCCCTTTAATTATATTCACATGGGGAAATTCTGAGGAAATGGCTTCGTAGGTTCCATCGCTTGAGTTATCATCTACCAGGTAAATTTCAGAGCTTATTTTATCGATACCTTCCTGATTTCGAATGCTTTTGAGGCAAGAGAGGGTCTTTGTTTTTCTGTTATGGGAGGTCAAAAGGATCGCAAGTTGTATCATAAAGGTTCGTATTCTCAATTTTTTCGTAAATACAAATATGCGAATTGAAACGCACATATGCCAGAGATTTCCGTAATAATTTTTTCAACCATTTTGAATTTCCTGTAAGTACAGATATCCTAATGCCACACAGGCAGTAAAATGAATAAACGATAGGTAATTAGTGCCGAAATTTTATTGGTTTTCTTTCATTTTGGAGTTGCTTGAAGATTGAATATTTACTGCAGAATCTGGTCCAATATCGCCTCTATTAAAAAATAAAGGAGATAAGGAGTAAATAAAAAGGAATAAATTATTATAAAAGAATTTGTGGGACGTACTGGGCTCGAACCAGTGACCCCTACCTTGTCGAGGTAGTGCTCTAAACCAACTGAGCTAACGTCCCATATCGATAAAATTAAGAAGATTTAAATTTTCATTTGGGAAAAGGTTATAGCTATATCTAAATTTTCCATTCAATAACCTCGTTTTTCCATTCTTCTTTTGCCAGTATTTGAACCCGGATATAATTATCTGTGTAACCCTCCATCATCCCTTCCTTACTAAATTTTTCAAATAATACACGACGTATTTGTCCTGAATGCTGCCCTTCAAAATGCTTCATCTTCATATAGCTCAGGTTACGCAATATTTTGTTTCGGTCATTACGTATATGAACTGGAATCACCGGATTTAATGTTAAAGCATGAGTATTATCTCTTTCCGAATATGTAAATACATGCAGGTAAGACACATCGATGTAATGCAGAAAGTTAAGCGTTTCTTTAAATTGTTCTTCCGTTTCTCCAGGAAAACCAACAATAACATCAGCGCCTATTGCACAATGCGGCATCAGGCTTTTTATCCTGTTTACCCTGTCAGCATATAATTCTTTCTTATATCTCCTCCTCATTAAACCCAACACTTTGTTGCTCCCGCTTTGCAACGGAATATGAAAATGAGGCATAAACTTATTGCTGGTGGCAACAAAATCTATGATTTCATTGGTGAGTAAATTGGGCTCAATAGAAGAAATCCGGAAACGTTTAATGCCATCAATCTTATCTAATTTTTTGATAAGGTCAAGAAAATTTTCCTTTTCCGAACTATTAAAGTCTCCAAGGTTTATTCCTGTCAAAACAATTTCTTTAGTTCCGCCTGCTGCCAGGTGCCTGGCATTATTTACTACGTTTTCAATTGTATCACTCCGGCTTTTGCCTCTTGCCATTGGGATAGTACAAAAAGAACAGTTGTAATTACATCCGTCCTGCACTTTTAGGAAAGTTCTCGTTCTGTCGTTAACCGAATATGAAGGATGGAAGTCCGTGACATCCTCAATATCGCAACTGCAAATTCTTGCTGAATCACCTTTAGTTAATTGGCGGATATGTTGAACGATATTAAATTTTTCGGCAGCTCCTAAAACAAGAGCAACACCCGGAATTTCAGAAATCTCTTTGGGTTTTAGCTGTGCATAACAACCGGTGATAACAACCAGGCTTTCCGGTGCCTTTCTATGTATGCGACGCACAAGATGCCTGCATTCTTTATCTGCATTTTCTGTTACTGAGCATGTATTAATTACATACACATCTGCTTTTTCATCAAATTCCCTTTTTTCAAAACCATCGGTTTCCAATAATCTTGAGAGAGAAGAAGTTTCTGAAAAATTGAGTTTGCAACCCAGGGTATGAAATGCTACTGTTCTGAATTCAGCCATAGTGGCGGCAAAGGTAAGTTGAAACAAATGAAAATCCAGATGGAAGGAAATTAAAGGATAGACTGTTTACTTCAATTAGCGACCGGCTTAATTGCCATGCAACCAGTCAACTTTTTCCTCTACTTTTAATTAAATATTTGAACATGAACAAGAAATGGCTTCCCTTCCTGCTTATCCTCATTTTGGGTATCGCCCTCTTTCTGGTAAGAAAATTCAGAAATGATGATACATCGGGAACTGCAAGGAAAATAGAAAAAGGAACATCGAAGGTGAACCGGAACTATGGGTTTGACAGGCGGGTTTCCTATCTGGAATATACAGAGCATGCTAAATGCAGGATGAAATGCCGAAAAATAACCCAGGCAGAAGTAGAAGAGATAATGAAGGATGGCAAAATTAATTATTCTAAAAGCGACGTGAAAGATAAGCCTTGCCCAATTTATGCCCTTGAAGGCATTACCAATGATAATCAAAAGGTGCGGATCATATTTGCGCAGTGCGATTATAAAACGAAAGTTGTAACAAGTATAGATCTTAATCAGGATTGGGAATGCCATTGCCCCGGTGATGACAAATCACCCTCTAAAGGGAAGGAGTGATGCAAATTATTTTAACGCCTTTGAAATGGCTGTACAGCCTGTATGCACATATTCTTTTTATTGCATTGATGTTTTTGATCTTTCCTTTTGTGATCCTCTTTAGTTTTTTGGGCAGGATAAAAGGTGGCAACATGATTCTTCGGTTATGTATGGCCTGGGCCGATATATGGTTTTTCCTGATTTTGATATTTCCAAAAAAAATATTTGAAGCTCCACACGATAAGACCAAGCAATATGTTTTTGTCAATAATCATATATCATATCTCGATTCGGCCGTATTAGTAAAAGCGTACAGGCAACCTTTTCGTCCATTGGGAAAGGTGGAAATGACCAGAATTCCTTTTTTCGGTTTTATTTATCGAAAAGCAATAGTTCCGGTTGATCGAAGCAGCCCGGAAGACCGTGCAGAAAGCATCCGCATTTTGAAATCAATTAATTCCAAGGGGATTTCAGTGATGGTTTTTCCTGAAGGCACTTTTAATATGACTCCATTTCCATTAAAAGAATTTTATGATGGGGCATTCCGTATAGCTATTGAAACGCAGACACCGATAAAGCCGGTTTTGTTTCCCGATACTTATAGCAGGATGAATTATAAAAGTATTTTTGCCATGACACCAGGTAAATGCAGGATCATTTATTTAAAAGATATTCCAGTAAAAGGATTAAGTATTGATGATGTACAATGGTTGAAAGATCATGTATATTCTATAATGGAAAATAAACTAATTGAATATAAGGCCGCCTGGATAAAACCGGTACCTTCTGTTGTTGAAAAATAAGAGGAAGTAATCACAAACAGACTTTCGGGCAAATTGCATCCTTCTATATAATTCATAGAAAATGAAACAGGCAAAAGATGAGTAAAGATTTTATATATAGTGAAGAGGTAAAATCCACAGATTCCTTACCCGGAAGGTAGAACTGAAGGGAATAATACATTTGCCGATATAATTATACCACTTGCCCTTCCTAAAACATTTACCTGGTCAGTACCTGAGCAAATATCAGGTAAGGCCAAAGTGGGTTGCAGGGTTGAAGTCAATTTGGGAAAGAATAAAAAATATGCGGGTATTATCAAGAGATTGCACAGGAACAAACCTGAATTTTTTGAACCAAAAGAAATCCTAAACCTGCTGGATGAAGAGCCCGTAGTATATGAGCCTCAATTAAAATTATGGGAATGGATCGCATCTTATTATATGTGTAGTGAAGGCGAGGTGATGGCCGCAGCATTGCCCGCTCATTTTAAACTATCAAGCGAAACCAGGTTAATTTCTAATGAAGAATATGGCGATGATTTCTCTGCACTGGATCATGATGAATACCTGGTAGCCGAAGCGCTGCTGATAAAAAAAGAATTGAACCTGGGTGAAGTGCAACAGATACTGGATTCATCGCATGTTTATCCAGTTATTAACCGGCTTATACAAAAAAAAGTTTGTTATGTATGGGAAGCATTAAAGCAAACCTATTCTGCAAAAAAGGAAGTGTATGTTTTACTGAATCCACGTTTCGACAACGAGGAAGAGCTTTCAAAATTGATGAATGAAGACAAGAAATTGCAGCGGGCAGAAAAACAGATGGAGCTATTGTTGAGTTACCTGTACCTGTTAAAAACAGAAGGGGAGGTTACCAAACCCGGGCTGTTAAAAAAATCAGGTGCATCGGATGCCCAATTGAAAGGACTGGTTGATAAGAAAATATTATGGCTCGAAAAAAGAAATGTAGACAGGATTCACTATTTACCTAAAGATATACGGGTTGATTTCGATCTCTCGCCAGCCCAGGAAAAAGCTTTGCTACAAATTAATGAATCTTATGAAACCAAACAGGTTTGCCTGCTGCATGGGATTACCTCAAGTGGCAAAACAAATATTTATATAAAGCTTATTGAGCAATACATTAGAAAAGGTAAGCAGGTATTATATATGTTGCCGGAGATAGCCCTGACTTCGCAGATCATACGAAGATTACAAAAACATTTTGGTGGATATATAGGAATTTATCATTCTAAATTTTCACAAAATGAACGGGTTGAAATATGGAACAAAGTAAAAACCGGGGAATTAAAAGTTATCCTCGGCGCCCGTTCTTCAGTGTTTCTGCCTTATTCCGATCTGGGCCTGATTATTTGTGATGAGGAGCATGACACTTCCTATAAGCAGCAGGAACCGTCTCCCCGGTATAATGGTCGTGATGCGGCAATATATTTTGCCGGTTTGTTTTCTCAAAATAAAGATGCAGAGGCCAAAGTAATTTTGGGAAGTGCCACACCATCTCTTGAGACTTATTATAATGCTATTACTGGCAAATATGCGTTGGTGGAATTGATGGAAAGATTTGGTAATATACAATTGCCATCCGTTGAACTTATTGATACAAAAAAAATTGAACAGAAAGACCGGTCAAAAGTTATGATCTCGCCAGCCCTTGTAGCAGCAGTGCAGGAAACGCTTGACAGGAACAAGCAGGTGATTTTGTTCCAAAACCGTCGCGGTTATACTCCTTACCAGGTTTGCAAGGTATGCGGCTGGGTGCCTCAATGTAAATATTGTGATGTGTCGCTTACCTTTCATAAATTTTCAAATAAATTGCTTTGCCATTATTGTGGAACTACCTATCCTCCGGTTCATGTTTGTGCCGCCTGTGGTAGTCATAATTTTGCAGAAAGAAATTTTGGAACAGAAAAAATTGAAGAAATATTACAGGAACTTTTTGAAAAAGCGAAAGTGGCCAGGATGGATATTGATACGGTTCGGGGAAAAAATGCTCATGATGTCCTCATTCAGCAATTTGAACAGAGACGGATTGATATCCTTGTTGGAACGCAGATGGTAGTAAAAGGATTGGATTTTGATAATGTAGACGTGGTGGGCATATTAGATGCCGACGGCTTATTGCATTTTGCTGATTTTCGGGTTAATGAGAGAAGTTTTCAACTAATGGAGCAGGTAAGTGGCCGGGCTGGCAGAAAAGGAAATACCGGGCGGGTTTTAATTCAAACGGCTCAGCCATCACACCCGGTTTTACAATATGTGAAGCAGCATGATTATAAGAAAATGTTTACCGATGAATTGGAAAAAAGAAAGCAATTTTTCTATCCGCCATTTTCACGCATAATTAATCTTTCCTTCAAACATAAGATAAAGGACGTTGTAGAAAGGGCAGCGCATTTTTTTGCAGATGCAATGAAGAATAAATATGGCAATTACCTGGTTGGCCCCGCTGAACCCGTCGTCGGGAGAATAAGAAATCAATACCTTATGGAATTATTATTAAAATTGCCAAAAGATCGCAAACTGCTTATGGAATGTAAAAAAGATTTGCTTAGCCAGGTAGTCGTTTTACACCAGGAAAAAAGTTTCCGTAGCGTGGTGGTAGTGCCTGATGTGGATGTTGTATAATTTCTTTCTGGCAAACAAAAATGGATGAAATATCTCTATCTTTTTTACCTGCCTAATTTGAAAAGATTTTCAGGATGAGGCTAAATTTTTTATTTCATCAAATTGATATCTGAAAAAACCGTGGTCCTCTTTTTTTGAAGCCTTCAGCATGGCAGATGCTACTGTTCGTCCATGAATAGCTCTATATTTCCGCAAGGAGCCAAAAAATAATCCGGAAAGAAGTTTCATAGATCCCTGCAACATATTTTCTCCTTTCCTTATTTCCTTTCTTTCTCCCAACAGCATAGATGGTTGCATGATATGAACCGAATTTATTCCTATGGAGCCGATCGCACTCTCTAATTCACCCTTTAATTTCAGGTAAAATGCATTACTGGAACTATTGGCGCCCACTGAACTCACGAGGATAAATTTTTCACAGCCCGTTTCTTTCCCGAACCTGGCCGCTTTCAAAGGAATATCAAAATCTATTTTCCGGTAAAGTGCTTTATCGCTGCCTACGTTTTTTTGTGTGGTACCTATGCAGCAGAAAATTGCCTGGCAACCTTCTAAAGCTAATTTAAAGGACTCAGCATCGGTGAAATCAACCAGCTTCACTTCCATTTTTGAATTGGTTTTTTGAAAAGGACGACGCACTATCACCCTGACAATGTCAAAATAATCATCATTGATTACTTCCTCTAGCAAATAATTTCCAATCATGCCAGTGGCCCCTATTATTGCTGCTATTTTTTCACTCATGATTTTTACTGTATAATTGCTTCAATTTTATATATGCAAGTTCAGGAAAATATTTCTTTGAAGTTTTTTAATACGTTTGGGATTGATGCATTGAGCCGCTATTTTTTCCGGTTCAGGTCAGTTGAACAATTAACAAAGGCAATTAGTTTAAAAGATAATGAAACAGGCCCTGTTTTAATCCTGGGAGGAGGAAGTAATATTTTATTTACCAAAAATTTTGAGGGCCTTGTTTGTAAAAATGAAATATCCGGCATTGAAAAAACAGGCGAGGACGAAAATGATGTGTATATAAAGTGCGGGGCCGGGGAGAACTGGCACCAGGCAGTTTTACATACAATTGAAAATAATTGGGCCGGGCTGGAAAATTTATCACTAATACCGGGCTGTGTCGGGGCATCACCTATGCAGAATATCGGTGCATACGGGGTTGAGATCAAGGATGTGTTTCATGAGCTTACCGCCTTTCACCTGAAGGAAAAAAGCAACCATACTTTTGGGATTAGCGATTGCGAATTCGGATACAGGGAGAGTGTATTTAAAAAAAGGTATAAGGACGAGTTTGTTATTCTTGATGTAACCTACCGGCTAAAAAAACAACCTTCTTTTAATACCAGCTATGGTGCTATCGAACAGGAACTGGAGCAAATGGGGATTACAGAATTAAGCATACGGGCCATTTCACAGGCAGTAATAAATATTCGCTCTTCAAAGCTTCCCGATCCAAAAGAAATTGGTAATGCTGGTAGTTTTTTCAAGAATCCGCTGGTATCTAAAGAAAAATTCATCCAGCTTAAAAACGAATTTGAAAATATTGTTGGATATGAAAATTCTGATGGCACAGTAAAACTGGCTGCTGGTTGGTTAATTGAGAAATGCGGATGGAAAGGTTTTCGTAATGGCGATGCAGGTGTGCATATACGCCAGGCACTTGTATTGGTTAATTATGGAAATGCTTCCGGAAAAGAAATTTATAAATTAAGTGAGCAAATAGTAAGCAGTGTAAATGATAAGTTTGGTGTACAATTAGAAAAAGAAGTCAATATTATATAAATGAAAGCAACATCATCCGTTATTGAGTTTGTAAAGCTTATAAAAGAAGATGCTTTTAAAATCCGGGTTTAAATTCCGGAACGACACACTTCATCAGGCTTCTTCATCAAATTCTTCCTCATCATATTGGGTTCCTCCCAGATTCATCATACTTCCAATAAGATCTTTGAATTCGATATTGGTTTCAAAAATCTTCTTACTGATCAGTGAATAGGATGCCAGGCCATGTAAAACAAATTCCATCAGGAAGGCTGTTTCAGCTTCATTGGCCTGCGAAAAATATTTTTTTACCAATGCATGAAGGCCATCTACCTGGTACAATAAAATAATCTTATCCTTATCACTGGTATTAAATGAAACATTAAGATGATTTCCTTTATCAAACCAGCTGGTAATTGAGCGGTAAGGATTTTCTTCCTCTTTCGGCACCTGGGAAGGTTTGCCTGTTGATTTTCTTTTTTTAAGCGTATCCGGATTAGGAAAATATTGAATGAATTGCGTACGGATCGCTTTATCAACCAGATTCATTGCAACCTGGTAAGGTCCTTCCTGTTCTCCTTCATAAACCAATTCCACCTTACCCGTGATAGATGGAATGATACCGGCAAGATCTCCTATCCACACCTGGGTTTGTTTTTCATTGTTGATGATGGCTCTTCGTTCAGCAGCACTTACTGCATTTTCAAAAGCAGAGATAGTAAGTCTTGCACTAACCCCGCTTTTCTTATCAACAAATTCACTGGCCCGTGCTTCAAAAGCCACCTGCTCTATCAGTCGTTTTACAAGATCACTCACTCTTACCTTTGCCTTCTGCTCTTCACTTATTATGGCTTCCTGTTCGGTTATTTCCAGTGCATGTTCCAGCGATTTAGGATAATGGGTAAGTATCTGGCTTTCTATCCTGTCTTTCAACGGTGTAACAATAGAGCCACGATTTGTATAATCTTCCGGGTTAGCAGTGAAAACAAACAAAATGTCTAGTGGTAAGCGTAAGTTTAAAACCTCTTATCTGCACATCACCTTCTTCTAAAATATTAAAAAGAGCTACCTGTATCCTTGCCTGCAAATCGGGTAATTCATTTATAACAAAAATGCTTCGGTTACTTCTTGGAATAATACCATAATGAATCACTTTTTCATCAGCAAAACTCAATTTCAGATTTGCCGCTTTGATAGGATCAATATCGCCGATCAGGTCAGCTACACTAACATCAGGTGTTGCCAGTTTTTCTCCATAACGTTCACTTCGGTGTATCCATTGTATTGGTGTATCATCGCCATTTTGTTGCTATCAGATCCTGGGCAAATTTTGAAACTGGTTTTAACGGATCATCATTGATCTCACTTTCTGCAATGACGGGAATATATTCATCCAGTAATTCTGTCATTTGTCTGGCCATCCTTGTTTTTGCCTGGCCTCGTAAACCAAGGAATAAAATATTATGCTTGCTCAGCAAGGCTCTTTCCACATCGGGTATCACGGTGTCTTCATAACCAATGATACCCGGAAATGTAGTTTCCTGTTTTTTTAATTTGGCAATAAGGTTTTGGCGAATCTCTTCTTTTATGCTTCTTGGTTGATAACCTGAAGCTTTTAATTCGCCGAGAGTTTTTATTTTTCTGAGTTCCATATTTACGTTTCCTGGGTTTTAATTTCTTCCTGGTTTTAAATAAGTCGTAGTCTTCAATAATTTTTACTAAAACGCTTGGGGATATTATTTTTAAATGATTTCATCGGGTTGGGCGCATTAAAATAATTAAAAATAAAATGAGTGTTCTTTTTTTGTGCAGCCGGGGAAATTAATAAACCGTCTTTCTCTTTCCACTTTCAAAATCCTTAAATATAAATGCTCCCAGTTTATCCAATGATGCAAAAAATGCTTTTCCATGATTCATTTCTGTAAACTCCTGAACAAACCTTTGCAGGTAAGGATCAGTGGCAATCATGAATGTAGTGATCGGTATTTTTAATTTTTTACATTGTGCAGCCAGGTTCATACAACGGTTCACCACTTTTCTATCCAACCCAAAACTATTTTTATAATATCGTTTACCAATCTTCAGACAGGTGGGTTTTCCATCCGTGATCATGAATATCTGTTTGTTTGGATTTTTTCTTCTTCGTAAAATATCCATAGCCAGTTCAAGACCTGCAACGGTATTGGTATGATAAGGCCCTACCTGCAAATAAGGAAGGTCTTTTATTTCTATCGGCCATGCATCATTTCCAAACACCACGATATCTAAAGTGTCCTTTGGATATTTGGTTTGAATCAGTTCACTCAAAGCCATGGCTACTTTTTTGGCAGGAGTAATTCTATCCTCGCCATATAATATCATGGAGTGAGAAATATCGATCATCAACACGGTTGAAGTTTGTGCTTTGAAATCGGATTCACGAATGGTAAGATCATCTTCCTGCAATCGAAAACTTTCTACGCCATGATTGATCTGCGCATTGCGGATAGATTCGGTAAAATCGATCTGCTCCAGCATATCACCAAACTGGAACTGCCTGGTCTCCGGATTCAATTCATCACCCTGGCCGGGTTTAAAACTATGATGATCGCCTTTTTTTGTCTTTTTCAGTTTGCCGAAAATTTCTTCGAGACTTTTTTTGCGAATACCCTGTTCCGTTTTTGGTGTTATTTTTATTTCGCCTTGTTGATTGTCTTCGGTGATATATCCTTTTTCTTTTAATTCATCCAGGAAATCGCCCATTCCATATTCATCGTCAGTAAGCTGGTATTTTTTGTCCAGTTCATTCAGCCATTGCATGGATTCACTAACATCACCACTGGTATAGGTAAGCAGCTGCATAAAAAGATCCAGCAACTGATCAAAACGGCTTTTGCCATCTTCATTTGGGTCAAATCTTGTAAAGTGAAATCCTTTCATATCATTAAAATTGGATGCTCAGGATAGTGATTCAGAAATGAAAACGCAGATTTAAAAAGAAAATGATTTGATTTAATTTTTTTTAAACAGGACATTCAGATTTCCGGATTTCCTCTTAGCAATTTACGACAATTGTATCACGAGGGGATCTTGTGTTAATAACAACAATTAATAAACATTTAGGTTCAGACAAATGGTATTAATGATGAGCAAAGCAAATATGTAAGATCGTAACCGGATGATTTACTTTTTCCGAATATGACCGTAAAAGAATAGCCTCCCCAATAAGAGGAGGCCATTTCGTTTCATTTCGTTTTATTTAGTTGTACTGTCTTTGGGTGTATTGATAATGGTGCCACCCACTTCAGCTGGTGCTTGAGTTTGAGACTGAGGTGAATATTTTTCTTCAATAGCCTTCAATACTTCCAGCATTACATCGTTCAGGAATACTTCGGTGCCTTCCAATGTGCCGCCAAACAATTCGGGCCTGTTGTTTTTCAAATATTCGTAATACTTTTTTTGTTGTTCCAGGTCTTTGCGCATCACCAGTCTTACTTTCTCGGCAAGATCCGTTTTACCGCTTTTATAAGCAGCCTCCAGGTAAAGAAGCCCTGTTTGGTTATGACTATTGAAGCGGCTTACCATTGCATAAGGCAGGTTGTCTGCATTTATTCCCGACTCGGCTTTTTCCAACAATTTTTGGGCTTCCTCTTTTTTGCCGTTATCTGCCAAATTCCCGGCTGCTTCTGCATAAACTGCCCGGATATTCAATAAATGACGACGGTTTTCTTCGTCAAAATAAACGCCTTTTTTATCGGCTCCGCCAAAAGCAAATTTATTCATCAAATTATCGTAGATAGCTGTTTCATTATTATCCCGTATCTGGGTGCCACCCAGGCTGGTTCTATATTGTTGTTCCAGTCTATTGATTGTTTGTTCTATTACCCAATTAGCCTGCGGATAATTGGTTCTGATAGGCACCAGCCGGTAAGACAATCCATCCTTCCGAGATATTGACCAAATCCTAACTCGCCATATGGATTGGTGAAATAAATAGGTCGCTTCCATTTATTAGCTGCAATAATATTTAATACCATCAGGTCGCTGCGGGTTAGGCCATTCTAGTTTTCCTTGCGGAATCTCAAAAACCATGGGAGATACAATACTATCTTCAGGATTAACCGTTTTATTGGCACGCACTGCGGCTACATCAACCGGAATTCCAATACGTGAAACAGGGAAGGTTCCCGCTCCTACATCTCTTCCGGTTTCCGGATCAATGGCAGGTTTACCCAATTCTTGTTTCATGATGCTGTACAAATCATAAAAAGTAGTTTGATCTCCTTTGGGTTGATACCGCACATATTCTCTGTTATGTCCTTCAATTTGTTCTTCACGTCCATATTACATCAACCGAATCAGCCTGGTTTATTTTGCGGCGAAGCTGGTTGATATACCAGTCAATACCCAAAAGCTATTATTAATAATTCGTATATCCGGGCGAATGCCTTCCACTTCCTGGGCATACCAGAGCGGGTAGGTATCGTTATCACCAAAGGTGAACAGGATGGCATTGGGAGCACAGCTTTCAAGGTAATTCCTTGGCAAGGTCCGGTGCGAGTGTTTTATTACTGCGATCATGATCATCCCATTCCTGTTGCAACATGATAGCCGGAACAACCAGGCATATTAGTGCGGTTGAAATATTCAGCATCTTCCAGTTTGTGCCTCCCGATGAAAGGGCCCTGACTATATAGGTAACTCCAATTGTTACTACTGCGAATAAAGCCGTTATATAAAGGCAGGTCAATAAGCATGGAGCTCAGAGAACCCCGCAGGGAACTCATCAATATAATAATGAAGGTGAGGGCAGATCCATAAGTAAGTATATTTTTAAAGCCTTGCTTATCTGCCTTATCTCTGGCCATTTTTACAAATGCCACTACTGCCAGTCCTATCCAGAATGCAAATGCATAAAAGGAACCCACAAAAGCATAATCCCGTTCTCTGGGTTGGTTGCCCGGTTGGTTAAGATATAAGAACAACAGCTATACCCGTAAAGAAAAACAGCAGGAAGCTAACGATCCAATCTTTCCTGTTTTTCATATATTGATATACGCAACCGATAATGCCAAGAATAAAAGGCAGCATGAACAGTTTGTTATTGCGCCTTATTATGTTTGTATACTATCAGGCAATTTGCGACTGGTCGCCCAAGCCGGTTGTTATCGATAAATGGAATCCCGCTGATCCAGTTGCCATCCCGAACACTGCCCATACCCTGAACATCATTTTGCTTACCTGCGAAATTCCACATAAAATATCGCCAGTACATCAAGCCCATCTGGTAGGTAAAGAACCATTCCAGATTGTCAGCATAGGTGGGAGCTTCATATTTTACCTGTCCCGTTTGAGGATCCTGGCTTTGGCCCAGCCCAAGCCATTGGGCATAAAAATATGCATGATTCTGATCGTTGCTTGAATCCCAGATTCGTGGAAATAGCTGCTTATCGCTGCTTTCATAATCATATTCCCTGGCAGGCCCTACTGGTATATAGCTATCTTTTCCTTTTACATATTTCATTTCGCCTTCAATCACTTTCGGCATATCCATTATCATCCCGGGCTACTTCTGCTGCAAAATGTGGTCCATAAACCAAGGGAGCACTTCCATACTGTTCACGGCTTAGATAATATACCAGGTTGATTGGATTATCTACATTGTTCATATCAATGGCGGGATCAGCATTGGAGCGGATCAGCGTGTGAAATAAGCAAAATAACCGAGCATGATAAATGCATAGCACCACATAGCAAGCTTCAACACTCTTAAGGCTGCCGGGTTTTAAAAAGTATCCGATAAGGCTGCCGCGACACCGGCTATCAATAAGAACTTCGCAAATTTTTCTCCACCTGATCCCACACTCGTAAAGAAAGGCAGAGCAGATAAGTCCGAGGAAAAGAACAAACCAAATGATCAATTTATTTTTTGAAATATTTCTTTCGGTAAACGTAAGCGCCCAGCCAATCACAGCCGCCAGGGCAATAAAGTAAATAGTAAACCCGGAGAAGAATGGCAGCTTGAATGAATTCACAAAGAATACATCAAACATACCCGCTGCTTTCATGGAGTATTGAATGATGGCCACCTGCACAATACCGGTAATTATACATCCGACAAGGAAAGCAAGGATAGCGCCTTTGGTGGTTACGCTGGTAACGACGATAGTAATAGATCATTACGATAGCAGGAATGGTCAGCAGGTTCAATAAGTGAACACCGATAGACAACCCAATCATGAAGAAAAGAAAAACGATCCACCGGTCCGATCTTGCTCTTGCATACAGCATCGATTACCTGCATGTTCATCTGCATGTTCCCATTTCAACATAGCCCAGAATACGAGGGCCGTAAAGAATGAAGATAATGCATATACTTCACCTTCCACTGCACTGTACCAGAAAGAATCGCTGAAAGTATAAGCAAGATGCTCCGACAACACCGGCAGCCATTGTGGTAAATAATTGCTGACTGGATCAAGTCTTCACCTACACCTACAAACATTTTGCGGGCAAAGTGGGTGATACTCCAGAAAAGAAATAATATAGTAGCTGCACTGGCCAAGTGCAGACATGAAATTTACAGCACTGGCGGCTGTTTGTCCATTATCACCAAAAAGAATGATAAAAAACCGGCCAAGCAAAACGAATACAGGTGCACCGGGAGGGTGTGGTAATTGCAATTTCTGTGCACTGGCAATAAACTCACCAGTATCCCAAAGACTACCTCTTGCTTCCCGGGTGAGTACATAGGTAGCAAGCGCTGCAAGAAAAACGGCCCATCCGGTCAGGTTATTGACTTTTCTAAAATTCATAAACAGGGTTTATTTTGAAGGAAGCAAAAATAGGGGTAAAAGTTTTGAAGTTTTTAGTTTAAGATCCAATTTGGACAGGTTTAGGACAACTTTAAAGATTTCTTAAAACGTAGCAGAAACTGGTAACGGGTTATATTACCCTGTTCATTTTACCATTTACATATTCATGACTTCCTATTCAAAATAGACCCGCACGGTCTGGTAAAAAAGTTGGTTTTGCAGTATACTTTCGGCCTTACTGGCTTTTTCGGAAAAACCTTTCAGGCCAAAGAGTCCGGCTGCATTTCCTTTATTAATGGCAATCTCCAGGTAGCCGGCACTGTTGAAAAGAGCCAGTTTTTCACCGGGCTGCACATCTGCATAGGTTTCGCTGATCCGGTCGATCATTTCGTCTCGTTTAAAAACGATGCGGAAACTTCGTCCTTTTCGTTGTTCTTCAAACTGCTCATGGGTAATATTGACGATCACATTTTCAAAATTGTCAATGAAGATGATCTGCCCTTCTATCCAGTTATTATCCAGCAGTGGGCGCAGGTGATTTTTTTCTGTATAGCTGACATCCGGTATTCCGATATTTTGTATCGATTCGCCCTGTACCAGTTGGTTGACCGCTTTGCCCATCATTCCGGCTACAATAGATGGTGTTTCTTAGTTGCCAGTTTTATCCAGTGGAATACCGATGACCATTTCGGGTTTTTCTTCCAGTATCATATTCAGCAAGCCATTGTCGGCGCAGAGAAAATATTGGTTGTTGTGAAATGCCAGCAGCAATTGTTCTGGTTTTTTTTCAAAAAGATTGACCAGGATAATATGATAAGTAAAATCAGGAAAATTTTTAAACGCACTACGACATATATAGGCTGCCTGCGGATAATTGAAAGGAGAGATGGTATGTGAAATATCAATGATTGTAAATTCCGGATCAATCTGCAATAATTGTGCCTTTACAGCAGCAACAAGGTAATCCTGGTGGCCAATATCAGAAGTTAAAGTAAGTAAAGGCATGGATTATAATTCAGAAGTAGGAAATGTCAGAACCTTCAGGTAATCGGATAAGAACTGGCTGCCTGATTCGTCCATTTCATTTTATAAGCTCTCTGTTTTTAAAGAAAAATTTATGAGTTAACTTATCGGCCAGTCCGGGAAAAAATTTATTCATGAAAACAGTTCGTTTATCGGCAAAGCTCATGACCAGTGTTCTTTTCTTTTTTCTGATGGCGGTTAATATACGTTCAGCGCATTCTTCAGCTGTCATCAGTGTGCCTTCATCCAGTGGTGTTTCACCATGTGATACGGCATCTTTATTTAAAGCTGCATACCGGATATTGGAAGCGGTAAATCCCGGGCTCACCCACATCACATGTACACCATCATGTAATAATTCTGTTTTTATTGATTCAAGCCAACCCTGCAGTGCATACTTGCTGGCTGAATAAGCGCTGCGGCCGGGTAAGCCCCGGTAACCGGCGATTGATGAAATACCGACGATAGTTCCTTTTCTTTCGATAATAGAAGTCCAATGCATATTTGGTACAATACACGGCTCCAAAAAAATTAATGTCCATTACTTTACGCATTACTTCCGTTGAAGCATCTTTCAGCAATGCCCGCATAGAAATACCTGCATTATTGATAAGAATATCAATACCGCCAAAAACTTTGATAGTTGTTTCCATAAACCGGCGACAATCATTTTCACTGCTGACATCGGCCACCATGGTGTGAAGAGGGGAAGAAGGATAAGCTGGCTTGCAGGCGGTACAGTTTATCATGATCGCGGCCGCAGGTAGCCACTTTGGCGCCGGACTGTAAAAGTTCATCCACCAATGCTTTACCGATGCCATCTGTACCGCCGGTAACCACCACCACTTTATCTTTAAAATAAGAAGACATGTTACTGAGAGTTTTGGCAAACCTACTTTAAATTTTTTCAACATATTCAATTGGTAATAAGCATGCGAATGGGAAATATCCTCATCAGTAATATCATCAGAATAGTTTGAGAAATTTTTGGTACGAAAGGTGTGAGACTGTATTTTTGCACCCCGTTCAGATAAAACCATTCTGAACAACAGGATGATCTCGTAGCTCAGTTGGTAGAGCACATCACTTTTAATGATGGGGCCCTGGGTTCGAGTCCCAGCGGGATCACAAAGCCTCAAAGCGATTGAGGCTTTTGTATTTTATGGCCTATATGTATATTTTATACTCCGATAGACTAAAAAAATATTATGTTGGCGCATGCAGTGATTTGGAAAGGCGACTTCATGAACATAATACAGGCCATTCAAAATTTACTTCAACAGGTATTCCCTGGATTTTAAAATACAAGGAAGAGTTTCCCGATTTGAGTTTAGCCAAAAAGCGGGAAACCCAAATAAAGAAAATGAAGTCATCAAAATATATAGAAGCATTGATCGCGGAAGGGTAGAGCATCCCGATTAAATCGGGAGGGTCCTGGGTTCTCCCGAGGCTTTCGGGACAGCGGGATCACAAAGCCTCAAAGCGATTGAGGCTTTTGTATTTTATGGCCTATATGTATATTTTATACTCCGATAGACTAAAAAAATATTATGTTGGCGCATGCAGTGATTTGGAAAGGAGACTTCATGAACATAATACAGGCCATTCAAAATTTACTTCAACAGGTATTCCCTGGATTTTAAAATACAAGGAAGAGTTTCCCGATTTGAGTTTAGCGAAAAAGAAAAAAATCAAATAAGACAACTATAATTTCACATGCTTCTGATTATGAAATTTCCCTGCTCTCAACTTTCCAGATAGTTTATCGCATTTAATTAATCTTTATCGTTATCCTTCAGTATAATCAGATTAATGTTTTTTTTGCTCCTTCAATCTGTCTGCACCATCCTAATCGCTTTTATATTTAGTTTTAAGGGATATTGGTAAAACAATATCAAAAGAATCATTATTTAACTTTAAATGTATAAAGTTTTTAGTGCTGTATATGTTTCAAATGAAAAAAGAAAATATTTTATGGCATATGCCCGTATCATAATAAGAAATAAAATGAATATATGAGAAAGTGCATTGCTGCCATTTTGTTTTTATTTATATCTGTATTTGCCCTTGCACAGAGTAAAATAAATATTGCCGGGGATATTGTTCGGCCAAATATTATTTGGATTGTAAGTGAAGACATGTCGCTGCACCTGAGTTGTTTTGGTGAAAAGATGATACAAACACCCAACCTGGATGCACTGGCCCGTGACGGTGTTAAATACACGAATGCATATACCAACGCAGGTGTTTGTGCTCCCAGCCGCAATGGAATCATTACAGGAATGTATCCAATATCGATCGGAGGAAATAATATGCGGAATTATCAACCCGGGCCCGAAAGTGAGATAGCTACAGACAGCCGCCCGCTTCCTTCTTATTCCATCGTTCCCCCGCCTTATGTAAAAGGGTTTCCGGAATACCTGCGCATGGAAGGATATTATTGCACCAATAATAGCAAAGAAGATTTCCAGTTTGAAGCACCGGTTACTCTGTGGGATGAAAGCAGTAATAAAGCACACTGGAGAAACAGGCCACAAGGGATGCCCTTCTTTTCAATCATTAATCTAATGGTTACACACGAGTCGCAGGTTTGGGTCAGGGACAGTTTACCCTTGCTGGTTGATCCAAAAAAAGTGATCGTTCCCCCATACTATCCGGATGTGGAAGAAATAAGACGTGATATAGCAAGAAATCTCAGTAATGTAATTGAGATGGATAAACAGGCCGGAAAAATAATACAGGAATTAAAGGATGATGGATTGTATGATAATACCATCATCTTTTTTTACAGCGATCATGGAGATGGACTTCCTTTTGTAAAAAGAGAAATTTTAGAACGGGGATTGCACATTCCTTTAATAATAAAATTTCCGATGAATGCCCATGCGGGAAAAACGGATGACCAGTTGATCAGTGGCGTTGACCTGGCACCCACTATTCTTTCGCTGGCCGGAATACCAATTCCAGAATACATGCATGGACAAGCTTTCCTGGGAACGCAAGCTGCGGCATCTCCACGCAAGTATATATTTGCCGCAAGGGACAGGATGGATACAGAGGTAGACAGGGTCAGAAGCATTTTCGATGGCAGGTACCAGTATATAAAAAACTATATGCCCGAAAAACCATACTACCAGGATATCGGTTACCGGCTGCAGCAACAAGGAATGAAAAAAATAATTGCGATGAGAGACAAGGGACAATTAAATAAGCAACAAATGCTTTGGTTCCGTAAAACAAAACCTGTTGAAGAATTATATGATACAAAAACAGATCCCCACCAGTTTAATAATCTCGCTAACAATCCTGCCTACCGAAATAAGTTGCAATCACTGAAAGCCGCTTATAATAAATGGTACAATTCAACCGGTGATAAACATGCTTTGGAAGAAACGGAACTACTGCAACAAATGCGGAATGGCAGACTGGAAGAACCTGTAACCCGGGTACCGGAAATACTCGAAGTGAAAGATGGTATCTTAATACAATGTGCAACTGCAGGAGCTTCCATCGGATATAAAATAAAAAAATCGGGTGTCGCTGCGTTTCCTGAAGTCTGGACTGTTTATCACTATGAAACCATTCAATTAAATAAGGGAGATGAAATTTTGGTGCAGGCTCAGCGGATAGGGTATAAGGGAGCGCAAAAAATATTTACGTATAAAAAATAAATGTAGCCCAAATGAAAATAAATCAAAGAGACACAATTACTTTTCATTTAAGAAGGGGCTGCCGGGAGCTTTTTTGGTTCGACTTAACGTTTACAACTAGCTTTTGAATAATATCTTCTCATTTGTACCTCGATCGATATCGAAGCGATCCTTCTAATTGATTTCAAACTTTACTCTTTCATAGTATTTTCAAATAGTACTTACGCCAGGATGACAGTTTTGGCGCCAGATGTTGATGGGGGAAAATCAATTTGATTTAAAAACAGAACATGTTCTCAACTATTGTATTTTTATTCAGCTTTTGTTCCGGACATTTTTCAAATGATAGCCGAACACAAGCTTTGAACTTAAGAGCAATTTAAAAATAACTAAATTCCGAAACTCTGTATGACACCAGGAAATCTGTTCAACATTGTTTTGAAAGTGCTGGGATTGTTTTTCATTAAAGACATTGTAGCAACAGTACCTCAATTAATCTCGACTATTTTTTATCTGGCATCAAGCGACACACAGGATGAAGCATTGTGGACATTAGCCCTAACAATATTGATACTTGGAATTTACATAGGCATTTCCTATTTACTAATCTTCAAAACTCCTTTGCTTATTGACCGTTTACGGCTTGCCCAAGGATTTAATCAGGAGATTTTCACTTTCAACATTTCGTTTTCATCCGTTTTAACAATTGCTCTTATCGTAACAGGTGCATTCATTCTGGTCACTGAAATTCCAAACTTGTGCAGATATTTGTTTTCTTATTTTCAGGAGAAGAGAATGACATTTGGTGCAACAAAACCAGATCTATCCTATTCAATTTATGCTAGCATTAAAATTATTCTTGGACTTCTTTTAATAGGAGAGAGAAAGCGAATTGTAGAATTCATTGAAAGGAAACAACCAGTTTCAGAAGAAGAGGTTATTTAATTTGTCTGCCGCTCCCTTAATGAAAAACTGTGATTTTTATGTGTTTTCCGGTTTGCTGTCAGAGGAATAAATCCTTACCACTCTTGTGGAATTTGAAATTATCGGCTTTTGTTCAGGCTTAACTATAAATATTGAACTTACGATACCGCATAAACCCAGAATTGAATTTAATTAAACTCATATTCATTGTCTTTCCAATTTTTTTTTCCCAAACTTCCATAGGACAGACCGACAGGGATAAATGTGACATTAATAAAGTGAAAATGGTAAATGAGCATTCAGGCAACCTGACACTACAGATTATCGCAGACTTTCTATGCACATTTGACAAATCCTGCAAAAGCAATACTGAATTTTCTGAATGGAGTAATGAAACACTTTTTAAAGTACTTTATAAATCGCCCGGAATATTTTTCAGGGCGATTGCAAAACATCAGATAAACACTGAATTACTGGTAGGCGAAATCGAAAACCCAATAAATGATAATATTGACCTTCGAAAAATTTATAATAAAGTAAAAACTACTTCTGCGCCACCTGAGTTAAAAACAAAGTTCTTAAACGCTTTATTAGTTTCAATTACAAAAACAAACAACTTTAAACTAAATGGCCTTTGGAGAGTAGACAGATACATACTTGCTGAAATCAGCGCAATGGACGATAAAATGGCTATTCAGTGGATTGGAAAAAAAGCAATAATAAATAGGTATTTGTATTTTGAATACTCCAAAATCCCGGATTATAAAGAAGTGTTCAATGAAAACGCTACCTGCAATCTAAAAATTGAACAAATCAGAAATTCAGTGCCTTCAGATGACTATTTTTTTGAAAACCATAAATCAAACACCAACTTAGGGCTAACTCAAAAAGCCATTTCCATTATTAAAACAAACTGTAAAGGGACACCTTTTGAAGAGATAATAATGTTGACTCCAACGCAAATAATAATTCAATGGGATGGTGCCTTTTTCTTTTTAACTAAAGAACGATGAGTAGCCAGGCTTCCACCCATAGCATATTGCTTTACTTTATGCTAATGAACCACTTCAGCTTTAACCAAATGGCTGCTCGAATGGAGCAGGAATATAAATATCTTTACTCCTGAATAAGCAATACTGATATGCGGAATTGATAAGTTATATAAAACATATTCAAATGGCTGAAAAAAAATCAAAACTCGTTGAAATAAAAACAAAGCCCACTTCTGCAAGTGTAGAGGATTTTATCAATAAAGTTCCCGATGAACAAAAACGTAAAGACAGTTTTGTGCTTTTAGAAATGATGAAAAAAGCAACAGGGGAAGAGCCGGTATTATGGAGCAGCTCCATCATCGGATTTGGTAATAAACGATATAAAAGTCCCGCCACTGGCAGAGAAGTAGATTGGCTCAGGATAGGTTTCTCTCCCCGTAAAGCGAATCTGTCGCTGTACATCAGTGTAGGTATTAAAGAACATGCGACTGCTCTTAAAAAGCTTGGCAAGCATAAGACCGGTGTCGGCTGCCTCTACATAAATAAGTTGGAGGACATCGATTTGAAAGTTCTAAAGGGAATGATCGATGCATCCTTAAAACGAAAGTAGAATACATTGTCAATTGACGGAAGAAAAGAGCGTTAAGCCCGGATTTTGCAAAAGCAAATAGAAAATTCCAATATATCTTTTCCCTGGCATAGAACCTTTCGAATTCCTTCATCATCCTTGAAGTAGTTTATTTTTTATTATGCCGCAGGGTACACCGGTATTTCAAGACATGCCAGGTTAAATAAATCACTTTTGAAACGGAATAAAATAGGAGGGTACAGTAGCGTAAATTTAGGATTTGTGCAAAATTATTTTATTATTACATCACAGTTTACAAACAAAACCCTTTCCTATGCTTAAACAAACCAAAAGTGCTGCTTTTTTATGCCTCGCCTGCATCTTATTAATGCTTTCCGGCTGCCTAACATCCAAAAAATTGGACAAATTCGTCAGTTCAAAATATAATAATGAACTTCCAAAACCCGGCAAGAAAAAGAAAGCTGAGATCGAAATTAGCCCGGTAAAACCAACAGGCAATTCATCTATTTCAACAACAGTACATAAAACCGACAAGTTTTTGCCGTTACTCTTTTATTGGAAATACAATCACCGGCAAAGCTGTTCACTACATCCTTCCATTGCTATAACCAATTTTTCAAATGCGATAAATGCTGTAGCGACAAGGGGATTAATAGAAAAGTTGAATGGTAAAAAGTTAGAATTGACTGTGGAGCAGGCTCCGTCTGATTTTTCAGTGGTTGCAAAGGAAAATCTGGTTTGGTTAGTATATGCCTTTAGCTGGGCAAAAATTTATATTGAACCTGACATGAAAGATTTGATTGTGGCGTATAAACTGGAGGATGGTGATAAAGGAGCTAAATCTGGAAAAATTACAGTCAAAAATATTGATAAGAATAAAAGGTTGCGCTATTTTCAATCGTGGAAATCAGCCACTTCAGAATACTTTGCAGAGTATAATGCAAATTTCACAAGTATGACCAAATCTTTTGTAAGCCAGTTGACAGAAGAACTATAACTACGCACAGCGGTTTGGCAATATGGCAGGGAAACGAATAAATGATCCGCTTTTTGTTCGTTTATTCAGGTTCAATTCCCGCAGCCCGATAAACACCGGGCTGTGGAATGAACAATATACTTTTGTAATTATAAACATCTTCGGTTCCGGGCAAAACGAACAATGAAAATCAGCAAACTTGTAAACCCTATCGTTAGTGGTAATTTTAAGATGAGACAGACTATCTGCTGTGGCTCGGGTTAGACCAAAAACATCTCATCAAACGAATATGTTCTCAACATTTGTAACTTCGGTCAGCTTCATTACCGGTCAGGGCATTTTTTAAATGCCATGCCGTATGCTAGGCTTTGAACGAAAGTTGTAAGCCAAGTGCAACCTCTCTTAAAATCATGACATCAATTATTATTTCAACTAAGACGAGAATACTAGAGATTTCGGCTGTTATCCTGACTGCGCTGGGCAAGTTTCTTTTCATGGATTATTTGAATTGGAGACTTCCATTTATTGCGACTGTTATAATTCTATGGTCCGGGTACGTAATTTACCGGAGCAGGACAACACCGGGAATTAAAAAATACTGGGGCTTCAGAACCGATAATTTTAGTAAAGTGGCCCGAACCATTTTACCATTTGGAATCGTCGCATTTGTTATTTTCATCGGTATAGGGCTATATCAGGACTCCATAAAACTGACCTGGCATATTATCCCTATTTTAATCCTATATCCTGTTTGGGGCATCGTTCAACAGTTTCTGTTAATTGCACTTACAGTAGGAAATCTGCAAGATTATAATCATTCAAATGTTGCAAAGACAACCATAGTTATCTTTTCTGCTCTGCTATTTGGCTTAGTGCATTATCCTTTTGGCTGGCTGATATCAGGGACCTTTATCCTGGCAATTTTCTATAGTGTCATCTATTTAAAAGAAAGAAATATCTATGCCTTAGGAATTTTTCATGGCTGGCTTGCAGGACTCTTCTTTTACACTGTTGTAGGAAGAGACCCTTTTATAGAAACATTTGGTCGGTTACTTCATATAGCCAGATAAAGGAAGAAAGTAAAATTAAAGGTCTTTTATTATCTTCCTGATACCCATTACACCTGTTTTTCACTAACGTACAACAGTGTTGAAAAGAACCGAGGCTAAGAAACAATTTTTTAGCCGAATAAAAAGGTGAGAACAAGAGCGTATATTCAGGAGCCGTACCAAATTGAATTGCGCAGCCTAAAACTTATAAATTTCATATTGGACAATATACCAATTATTGGTACTTTTATAAAAAATAATACTATGGCACGAAATACTTCAATTTTGCTGGGTGAACATTTTGAAGATTTTATTTCTGAGAAAGTATCGTCAGGGAAATACAATTCGGCAAGTGAGGTAATCAGGACTGCTCTTCGGCTTTTGGAAATCGAAGAAGCTAAAATAAAAGATCTGAATAAGGCTCTTTTGCAAGGCGAGAAAAGTGGAATTGAAAAAGCATTTAATCCGAAAACTCATTTGAAGAAGTTACATGGCTAATTTTTATGAAGGCGCTCCCGTTTGTCATTTCTAAAAAAGCAGTTTCTGACCTGGAAGAAATTTGGCGTTACACAGTGGAAAAATGGTCAATTCAACAAGCTGACCGTTACTATAATTTAATAATTGACGAAATAAATTATATCTGTAAAAACAATTCTTCCGGCAAATCAATGTGCCATGTCCGGAAAGGATATCGGGCATCTAAAGTCAAATCCCATCTGATTTTCTATAAAGTTTCAAATAGTACAATTGAAATTATTAGAATTTTGCACGAGCAAATGGACATCGAAAATAGGCTTGATGATTAGGCATCTACACACAAGGTAGAGGGCGGTTGCACACCTTCCTTCAAAAAAATAATTCCCTTTATTTTATGTGTTAGTTTTCCGGACGGCAGATCCAATTCAATAAGAGAATTACATTTATCTTTTTACAAACTTAGAAATTATAGGGCCTTCACTTTGTTATCCATTTTTCTTTTTGCTTACCTTCATACAGATGCTTTGCAGATAGAGCTCATAGCTTTTAATTGAAAATCTTTTTGAATTATCAATAATTATCCGGTCACTTCTTAAATTCTAAAAAATGAAACGCTTCGCTTTATTGATTTCTGTTTATTTTCTGCTGGCAGGTTGCGGGGCACAAACCGCTATTCCATCGCCGGAAATGCAAATCAAATTGGCGGTAATGGCTGCCCCCGCCGAAATGCGGGATGGCGCAATGGTATATGGTTACGATAAATCTGGCAAACAAACTACTCTTAGAAAAGGTAGCAATGAAATGATCTGCCTGGCCGATGATCCCAAACAGGAGGGACTTAATGTATCCTGCTATCACCGCGATATGGAACCGTTTATGAAAAGAGGCCAGGAGTTGAAAACCCAGGGTAAATCCTTCCAGGAAATTTTTGATATTAGGGAAAAGGAAGTGAAAGAAGGCAAACTTTCTATGAATAAACAACCTTCAACCCTCTACGTTTACAGTGCAAAGAAAGAAGACTTCAATGGTATGGAAGGCACTGTAAAAAAAGGGTACCTGCGTTATGTGATCTATATTCCGTATGCTACCGCAGCAAACACCGGCCTGCCATTAAAACCGGATGCACCGGGAATGCCCTGGATTATGGACCCCGGCACTCATCGTGCTCATATCATGATTAATCCTCCTGAAGCCAAATAAACATAAGTTGAATAGGTACCATTGAGTTGAACTTTTTTGATTTCATTCGTTTGTCCATAAAATGAGCTTGACAAATACAGGCTTGTTTCCGGTTATCAAATGCATTTTCGGCAGGGACCATTTTCTCCCTTTTTTAACAGGCATGTTTCTTGTCTTGTTTTCCTTTTAATAAAATAATTTCAACCTTCCTTTTCATAAATGAAACTTTTTAAATGCAATCATTGCGGGCAGCCCGTATTTTTTGAAAATTATTTTTGCGTGCAATGCAATGCATCGCTTGGTTTTGATCCCCAACAAATGGCGATGGTTTCATTGCAATTAGACTCTGATAATTGTTTTATCCCCTTAAATGGCGGTGGAAAAACAGATAATCTTAATCGCTACAAATATTGCGTTAACAAACAACAAAACGTTTGTAACTGGTTGCTGGCGCATAACGATACAGCACAATATTGCTTTGCCTGCAACCTGAACCGCACCATACCCGACCTGGGACAACCTGATCATTGGGCAAAATGGTACCAGATGGAAGTGGCCAAGCACCGGCTTGTCTATTCACTGCTCCGTTTTCGCCTGCCGGTTATCAGTAAATTCCAGGATGAAGAAAATGGAATTGCATTTGATTTTAAGGCCAATGAAAATAAAGGAGATGGCAAGCGACTGCTCACCGGCCATGATAATGGTTTGATCACACTTAATATTGATGAGGCCGACGATGTTATCCGTGAAATGGCCCGCAACCAGATGGATGAAGTGTACCGCACGGTATTGGGGCATTTTCGCCACGAAATCGGACATTATTACTGGGACCGTTTGATAAAAAACACCAACCGGTTACAACCATTCCGGAAATTGTTTGGAGACGAAAGTGAAGACTATGCTGCTGCACTCAAAAAACATTATAGTCAGCCGGCGTCTGATGGGTGGAAACAAGAATTTATCAGTGCCTACTCCGGTGCGCACCCCTGGGAAGACTGGGCTGAAACCTGGGCGCATTACATGCATATAATAGATACATTGGAAACAGGATATTCTTTTGGAATATCCGTTAACCCAAGGATTGAAGATACTGAACAGGAGATGAGTACGAGGCTAAATTTTGATCCTTATACAACCCAATCATTTGATGAGATACTGGAAGGGTGGATCCCTTTGTCATACGCCATGAACAGCCTTAACCGAAGCATGGGCATGAAAGATCTGTACCCTTTTGTGATCAATGATCCGGTAAGACAGAAATTGAAATTTATACATGAAACGATCCGCGGCCAGTGAAAGATGGAATAACGGTTCTAAAAAATAATCGAATCTGGAAAGAAGTAATAATAAGCAGCATCCTTTTATTCTTCCAGTCGCTTTACATCAACAGAAACAGCCAGCTCATGTGTGCTGCTACTCATGATGACTCCCTTCAAAGGAATGATATCAAAATAATCACGGCCCCAGCCAATGGTAATATATTGCCCTGTGGCGAGTTGGTTATTGGTAGGATCAAAATCTACCCAACCCATATCCGGGATAAAAACGGATATCCATGCATGTGAAGCATCAACACCTGTTAATTTTTCTTTACCCGCCGGGGCAATGGTTTCCAGGTATCCGCTAACGTACCTGGCCGGCAAACCCAATGAATGAATACAGGAAATAGCAAAGTGGGCAAAATCCTGGCAGACACCTTTTTTTTCTTTTATAACTACAGAAAGGGGAGTGGATACCGTGGTAAAACCGGGTGTAAAAGTAAAATCAGCATAAATACGTTTGATCAGATCAAATACAGCATCAAACATAGGCCTGCCAGTAGTAAAGGACAGTTCAGCATATTGTTTTATTTCAGGGGTGGCCGTAGTAATTTCTGTGGGATGAGTGAATTGTTTTACTTCAGCGAATGCTCCATTTGAGGCAAGCAACAATTCACGAACACTTTCCCAGCTTTGATTAGAATTTGCCGAAACAGAATATTTGTTAACTGCTATTTTTACTTTGGATCGCACAGTAACAGTTAATTCTTCGTGTTCCTGCTCTATTACAAAATAATAAAGTTTGTTTCCAAAAAAATCTTCATGTTCCTCCAATACATCCGGCAGCGGTGATATGATGATATTAAAAGATTCGCAGGTTTGTGTGTCCGTATTGCGGGGCGCCAGTGCAGCGATATTATGGCATAGGCTTACCTGCTCGTGGTACTGGTATTTGGTAATATGTTCTACGGAATAAAGCATATAAATAGTATTCTCAAAGAAGATTGGCTGTAAATAATTGCTTTTGGGTCTGGCTATGTTTAAAATATGTTTTGGATATATGCATGGATGTATCGGCGATCAAGGAATACAACTTGTCTAAAAAATCATTCAGCGCAGTATATTCTTTGGTTTCGGGATCGTATTGCGTAAGCAGCGAAACATTAGCAAGTTTTAATAAAGATTCAGCTTCCTGGATATTCCGTTGTTTATAGCTTACGGGAAATTCTTTTTCTTCTCCGGGTAAAAGGGAAACATAGCGGTTAATTTTTTTTATAAGATAGGCAAGTGATTTTGGATAATTACCATCCAGCATCAGTAATTCAAGTGCCAGCGGAAGTTGCAAATGATCCCGGTAGGTATAGCGGTAGGTAATTAAACTCTGCCCGGCGATCATCACCGCTTCAAGCAATTCATGTTCGGTTTGTTCTGCCTGCTTTTTTTGAAATACACTTCTTAACAGGGTTATTATATAAAGAGATTGTTCCAGTTTTCTTCCCAGGTCCATAATATTCCATCCCTGTTCCCGCCGCACACTTTCCCTGTTCATTCCCAAAAAAGCAAACATAGAAGTGTTCAGCGAATCAATGCTGCTGATCATATGCAAATGGTCGTCCTGGCTATCGGTTTTAGCTTTATTCCAATTCTCTTCCATTTGCAGAAGTACACGCCATGTATCAAGAGCCCAAAAATTACGAACGCTGTAAACTGAACTTTTTAATAAAGAAAGTTGATGGCTCAGGCTGCCATTTCTTTTTTCGTTATATAAAATATCTGTTAATTCCTTCCATGGTTTTGCATAAACTGCTTTCATTTTTACAGGATCTTTTTCTTCAAAAAATCCCGGGAAGGTATAGGTGCATTGCGTTACCGTACGCAGCAAAATGGATTCCGTATTTTCAAATTCCCTGGCAACAGGACTGTTACTCCGCAACATGATTTGCATTACGGTTCGCTGGAGACGGGCATTGTAAATCACTCTTTCCGTATAGCGGCCCACCCAAAAAAGATTTTCTGCCGTGTGACTAGGTAATGATCTACGCAGCATTTTATGCTGAAGTGTATCCGTGTGCAGTTGAAGATGGATGGGTTGGTCATGTTCATCACCGGAAGACATGACCCAGGTATCTTTACTGATACCTCCCAATTGGTTTGAAATAATAAAACTGTCCTTTTGCGTACTGGTTCTTGTCAATCCTCCCGGCATGGCCACATAACTTTGGTTTTGACTAACCAGGAAACTTCTGAATAGGGAATGTCCAGCTTCCATTTTCCCATTTACAAATGAAGGAGTGGAAGAGAAATTAATTTTTTCCTGCCCTGCATATAAAAATGGATTCGCTTTTATTTGTTGTATCAAATTGTCCTTTTGCACAGCTGTTAATGAAGCTCCATCGATTGCAGACCTGGTACCTGCCATATTTCTGAATATTTTTCTTATAACAAGAGTTTCCAGGTTGGCAATAACATAATTCATTTCATTGGGCTGGCCACACCACCAGGTAGCAATGGAAGGCATGGTTAATTCAGTACCAAAAAAATGTTTGGAAACAGCAGGTAAAAATGGAACCAGTCCTGCATTTTCAACAATGCTGCTTCCCAGGGGATTGGCTATAGCTACGTTTCCTTTCCTAACCGCTTGTAATAGTCCGGGAATTCCCAACAGAGAATCGCTTTTTAATTCAAGCGGATCACAATAAACATCATCCAGGCGACGCAATATCACATCTATTTTTTCCAAACCTTCAATGGTTTTCAGCCATACGTAATTGTCTTTTACCATCAGGTCGTTTCCCTGCACCAGTGTAAGACCCAGGTAAGCTGCCAGATAGGAATGTTCAAAATAAGTTTCATTACCGGGGCCGGGTGTAAGTATTACGACCCTCGGATTATCTGTATTATGCGGTGCAATATTCGTTAGCGCCTGTTGCAGGGAATCGAACCAGGGCGATAACCTTCTTGCTTTTAAATTAGAAAACAACTCTGGTAATACACTGGACATGGCGAACCTGTTTTCTAATGCATATCCTGAACCTGAAGGTGCTTGTGTCCGATCGCTTATTACCCATAACTGCCCGTCATTGCCCCGGGCCATATCGGCTGCGTATAAAACCAGGTGTGGAGAAGAAGGCAAATTGATATTTACACATGACCTGATAAAGCCCGGATGCAGGTAAATTAATTCTTGCGGAATAATACCCTCCCTGATCAGGGTTTGCGGACCATAAATATCTTTCAGCAACAGGTTAAATAATTCTGCCCGCTGAATCAATCCGGTATTGATGATGTCCCATTCTTTTGCGGTAATTAATTGTGGAATGGGATCCAATTCCCATGGCCGGCTTTGTCCTGAAGGGTCACTATAAATATTATATGCAACACCGTTTTCTTTAAGCAAACGAAGAATATCTGTATTACGGTTTTGCAATTCCTGCAGGCCCAAGCTCATGCAGGGAAGCAAAAAAATTTTGCCAGTCAGACCGGATATGATTATCATGAGAAAATAATTCGTTATAAGAACTGAGGGCCGGAATATATTGTTGAAGCAGCGAATTGATCGCTGGTTGATTTGACATATTTTAATATCGCTTTGAGATCTTTAAAATTAAGGAAATAAAAAAGGTTTTCATAGTATAGAAGCAGGACGGTTTAGTTACAAGCGATATTACGTGAAGAAAATAAGTTATTCTATTTATCCGGCATTTTTCCTAGATTCATCAAAATGCTGGAACTGGTTTATTTCACAATTATCAATAAAAGGGTTGCTCGTGAATTTTTTGCCCTTAACAGAATGAAATCTCAATCAAAATTTTTACTTTATTCAAAATCTTCATACAGCAAATACTTTTTTCTTATTTTTTTAAATTCATTCAATTTGGCTTCCCAGCTTGCTTTTATTTTGGATTCACTTTCTCCGTTCCTGATCTGTTGCCACAGGTCATTGTTCCCTGCCAGTTTATTAAAGAAAGATTCTTCCATTTTTCCTGATTTTGGTAAAATAAAAAACTTTTCTTTTTCCGGGAACAAACGATAGGCTTCTATCAGCCATTTCAACTGAATTTTACTATCTACCCGTTCAAGTACCTCCTCGTGCTGTGCCACCCAGGTTCCAGCCGTAACATACCTGTCCATATAGCTTTGAATTTTTAGCTCCTTCATTTGGATTGGGCGTAAATGAATATAAATTTTTTGGTAAAGAAGGATGACCGAATACCTGGAAGGGTTTAGTTAGTTCCTCTTCCTTCACTCAAAACGGTGCCTTCAAAAAAACAAGTAGATGGATATAAGTAGATGGATTGAATTTCGGGAAGATTAGGCGAAGGCCTTACCGGCAATACATATTTGCTTTTATGTGTGTATCCTGTATTTTTAATGACCTGGAAATGGAATGGGGTATCAACAGAATTCTTTGCAGCATTACGGTAATAGTCATATCTCAAATTGGCTTTTTCGTTCAGCCACCTTTCCCCCGCAATCATCATAGCATATTCTGCTATCGTCATTCCATATACAACGGGTACTGGTTGCATACCGACAAATGATTTATATTTTTTATCAAGCACCGGCCCGTCTACATAATGTCCATTAGGATTTGGCCGGTCCAGGATCATTAAGGGTTTGTTTGCTTCAAAGGCTGCTTCCATAAATTCTTCAAGCGAAGAGATATAAGTATAGAACCGAACGCCTACATCCTGGATATCGAAAATCAACAAATCAATTGTTTGCAGATCTTCGGCAGAAGGCTTTCTTTTTGATCCGTATAACGATATTACCGGGATTCCAGTTTTTTCATCCTTGTAATTCCCTATCTTTTCTCCCGCATCGGCAGTGCCCCTGAATCCATGTTCAGGACCAAAAATAACACGTATATCTACCCCCAGTTTTAGCAATGTATCAACTAAATGGGTATTTCCAACCATGGAGGTCTGATTGGCAAAAATGCCAATACGTTTTCCTTTTATTAATGGCAGATAAACATCGATTCGTTCTGCACCGGGAGTAATGGGTTTGAAATTCCGTTTGCAATGTTACAGGATTGTCTGAAGATCATCATTAGAAACTTTTGATTTTTGAGCAGAACAACTGGTAAAAATTAAACTCAGGATCAGCCAGGCCAGTAAACTATTTTTCATCTGGTATTATCATGTTTCAAAATTCAGGAAAATATAGATTAGGACGATTTAAAATATTTAAGCGGTTGCGTGGGTGAAAATGGCTACCTTGCAGGCCATTTTTTCTTAATTTAAAATCTATAAACAATGACAATGCAACAGGTAAAAAGTGGTGATAAGATAAAAGTGCATTATCATGGTCGGTTAACAAACGGTGAAACATTTGATAAATCTGAAGGAAGGGAACCGTTGGAATTTGAAGTAGGCAGTGGAATGGTAATAAAAGGGTTTGATGATGGGGTAACCGGAATGGCCGTAGGAGATAAAAAAACAATCAATATTCCAGCCGATGAAGCATACGGACCTAAAAATCCCGAGATGATCATTGATATGCCTAAAGAGCGTTTCCCGAAAGATATGGAGTATAGAAGTGGGTATGCCTTTAGCCATGAATGACGGACAAGGCAATCAGCATTCCAGGTAGTAGTTACCGAAATAAAAGATGAGGTGATCATACTGGATGCCAATCATCCGCTAGCGGGAGAGGACCTGATATTTGACCTGGAGTTGGTAGAAATCATTGGCAATAAACCTTTGATCATAATGCCCTAAAGCATTTCGGCATAATCGGAACATTATAGAATGGTTTGCGACTTAACAGTCACAAACCATTTTCTTTTCTGTAATTTCGATGCCCCAAAATAAAATTATGTTTGAGAATTATAAATTCACAGCAGCGGAGCGGTTTTTAAAGTATGTAAAAATAGATACGCAGAGTGATCCCCTTTCAACAACTTTCCCAAGTACAGAAAAACAAAAAGACCTGAGTATTATTCTGGCTGAGGAATTAAGGCAAATAGGTATCAAAGATGCCCATACTGATGAATGGGGATATGTGTATGCAACCATTCCTGCCAATGTTGAAAAAAAAGTTCCGGTTATTTGTTTTTGCGCACATGTGGACACCGCGCCTGATTGCAGTGGCACACATGTAAAGCCATTAGTGCATAAAAATTATAGGGGAGAAGATATTATTTTGCCTGATGACAAAAACCAGGTGTTACGTATGAGTGAATATCCTTACCTGCATACACAATTGGGCAACGATATTATCACCGCTTCAGGAACCACTTTACTCGGAAGCGATGATAAAGCGGGGGTAGCGGAGATCATGGACCTGGCTAATTTCCTTGTTTCGAATCCTGGTATAAAACATGGCGAAATCAAAATCTTATTTACACCCGATGAAGAAGTAGGCAAGGGCGTTGAGCATATTGATATGAAAAAGTTGGGTGCCGATTATGGGTACACTTTAGATGGGGGAGACGCTGGTAGCCTGGAGATAGAAACCTTTAGTGCAGACGGGGTACAGGTCATTATTCATGGCGTCATCGCTCACCCGGGTTATGCAAAAGGAAAAATGATCAATGCAATGAAAATCGCCGGACACATACTTGATTCTTTACCAAAAGACCGCTTATCGCCGGAAAGTACAGAAGGGAAAAGAGGCTTTATCCATCCGGTAAGAGTTGAAGGAATGGCAGAGAAGTGCAGCATCGATTTTATCATCCGCGATTTTGAAACACCCGGTTTAAAAAAGAAAGAGGACTTTTTAAGAACCCTGATAGAAGAAACGGTAAGGGCGCATCCAAAAGCCAGGTTTGAATTTATAGTGTCCGAACAATATCGCAATATGAAAGAAATTTTGGATAGAAATCCCCAGGTTGCAGAATATGCAAAAGAGGCAATTGCCAGGGCAGGTATTACACTTAAGATGGAAAGTATTCGTGGCGGAACGGATGGCAGCCGTTTATCTTTTATGGGATTACCTTGTCCCAATTTATTTGCCGGTGAGCAAGCCATTCATTCCAAATTGGAGTTCATCAGTGTACAGGATATGAACAAGGCTGTGGAAACAATGGTACATTTGGTGCAGATTTGGGAGGAAAAAGCATAAAATATTCTGGTTTATTTCTTCTTCTGATGGATGGGTGTCTTTGCGTAATTTTAAATTGTTTAAAACACAAACCTTCCATTTCTTTAATAATGAAATTGGTATTTACCATTTCTTTCCAGTTGATAACTTCTTATTTGTTTTCACAAAACTTGCTGCTTAACGGAGGTTTTGAGGAAGAAAATATATGTACCGAATATAAAGTGAACTGTGCGCCGGAAGCCTGGTTGATCAACGATGATGTTTTCAACAATTACTTTAAAGACCCGAACATTGCCTACCAGGGTACGCACTGTATGTCCGTAGAGGCGGGCCGGGACAGGAAAGCATATAAAAGAACATTCATCAGATCGCAGTTGCTTTGCGGCCTGAGAAAAGGCAGCCACTACCAGGTGGAATTCTTTATTAAATCTCCTCATCCCATTTTGGATAGCATTGGTGTTTATTTTTCCTCTACCGATATATTGTTCGATAAAAGATTGCTGCAAACGATCACTCCTTCATATTACCTGGCGGATACAAAAACCTCTTTCAAAAAAGACAGTAGCTGGCAAAAAGTAATAATGAATTATACAGCTTTGGGCGATGAAGCCTTTATAACTATTGCTAATTTTTCGAAAAGGGATATTACCGGGCCTACGGGAATTGAAAGGGAAAATCGCTTTTTTGTTTTTGTAGATAATGTATCCGTTATTCCTTTAAATCCAAATGAAAAATATTGCGATGACTGGCAAACTACCATGGCTGATATCTATGACCAGGATGAAAGGCATGAATACCTGATGCGGAATATTCGCTACCGCAAAAATTACCAGCTCACACCTCTTGTACTGGAGCCAAACAAAATAATCCGCATTGACACCCTTATTTTGCAGGAAGTATTATTTGCTACAGGCAAAGCAGAACTGGAAAAAAATAGTTATAGGTTATTGGATAGTTTTTGTATGAAAGTGGTTGGGAAAAAAGTTGATTCTGTAGTGGTAGAAGGGCATACAGACAATGCGGGGTCCGATGAATTGAATAACCGCCTTTCGGCGGCAAGGGTGCAAACGGTATTGAATTATTTTGCCGGCCGTGCCTTTGTAAAACCGGGCAGGATAGTGGCCAGAGCCTGGGGAGAAACGAGACCGGTTGCTGATAATAATACGCCACAGGGGCGCCAGCGAAACCGAAGAGTTGTAGTGCTGGTGTATATCCGTGAATAATATTAATGATTTTTCATTTCCCTTATCTTTAGCTCTAAATCATATTTGAAATGGATATTGTACAATTTTTTTTATCTAATTGGTGGATCATCCTTTTGATCATTATTTTTTTCAGTGGATTATATACGGTGAACCAGGGCACTATTGCTGTGGTAACCATGTTTGGAAAATACCGCAGGATTGCCGGCCCGGGTCTTCGTTTTAAGATCCCTGTTATTGAACAGATCTATAAAAAGTTATCCATTCAGAACCGTTCTGTCGAACTGGAATTCCAGGCGGTAACACAAGACCAGGCCAATGTATATTTTAAAGTGATGATGTTATTTGCTGTTCAGAATGCAAATGAAGAAACGATCAAGAAAGTGGCTTTCAAATTTATTAGCGACAAGGATCTGATGCAGGCGTTAGTAAGGACAATTGAAGGCAATATCCGTTCTTTTGTAGCTACAAAGAAACAGGCCGAAGTACTGGGACTACGCCGGGAAATTGTTGAATATGTAAAAGTAGAAATTGATCATACACTGGAAGATTGGGGATATCACCTGCTGGATCTGCAGATCAATGATATCACTTTTGATAAAGTGATTCTTGATTCCATGAGTAAAGTGGTGGCATCAAATAATCTTAAAGCAGCTGCGGAAAATGAAGGACAGGCTCTGTTGATCACCAAAACTAAAGCAGCCGAAGCAGAAGGTAATTCAATAAAAATATCAGCAGAAGCAGAAAGAACAGCGGCCCAGTTGCGTGGGCAGGGTGTTGCTTTATTTCGCCAGGAAGTAGCAAAAGGTATGACAGAAGCTGCCGAGCAAATGAAGCAAGCTAACCTGGATACGAATGTGATTCTTTTTAGCATGTGGACTGAAGCAATGAAAAATTTTGCAGAATATGGAAAAGGCAATGTGATCTTTCTTGATGGCAGTGCCGATGGAATGGAAAAAACGATGAAGCAAATACAGGCGTTGATGGTAAAACAGGCCGGAAGCTGATTTGAAAATAATTTATTAGCAAAGAGATTTAACAGGCCCTGTCAGGCTTTTTGATCTCTTTTATTTTTTTGAGACATACCTTCCTGTTAAAGAACTCCAAAACTTTATACGTTTATACAACGTGGCATCTTTTTTTTCGTTCATTCGTGTGAAAAGTAAAGGACATGGCATTTATTAAGACCTGTTGATAATATAAGCAAATAGATGTATGCTTCCTTTCATACTTTTACCTATTAAAGTAGAATAATCTATGTTTGACCTTTTACAGATCGGTGATACCCTAAACCAGGCGGTGCAACAGGTAGCCAATACGAAACCCGGCGAAACAATTAGCTTTTTTGATCTGATCTATATGGGTGGATGGATTATGATTCCGCTGGGTGTTATGCTTCTCATGACAGTATATGTTTTTGCAGAACGCTATATCGCCATCCGTAATGCTTCTAAAATCGATGATAATTTTATGAACATCATCCGGGATCATATTGTAAGCGGGAATATTTCATCGGCCAGAAGTTTTGCAAAAAATACAAATAACCCTGTAGCCCGGATAATTGATAAGGGTATTCAACGAATTGGTAAACCCATTGATGCAATTGAGAACAGTATGGATAATGTGGGGCAACTGGAAATGTATAAGCTGGAAAAAAACATGAGCCTTCTTTCCGTTGTATCAAGGGCAGCACCCATTTTTGGATTTGTGGGTACGCTGATGGGACTGATGCAATTGTTTTCCAGGATACACCAGGAAAATGAAGTGCAACTGGCCAATATTTCGCAGGGAATTTATACCAAACTGATCACATCTATCACCGGACTGGTCATTGGTTTGATTGCTTTTCTCTGTTATAATTATCTCCATGCGCAGATTACACGAACAGCTAATAAAATGGAAGTTTCAGCAGCAGACTTTCTTGATGTCTTACAGGAACCTACCAAGTAATAAAAGCGGAACATGAATCTTAGAAAAAGTTTAACACCAGGAATCGGAGGTATTTACAGACTCGCTGAATGACATCATTTTTATATTGCTGATGTTCTTTCTGATCATTTCAACCATGGCCAATCCCAATGTGATTAAAGTAAATAATCCCAGGGGATCAAAGGATACAAAGACCAAACAGAATATTGTTGTGTCAATTGATAAGGATCAGAAATTTTACATTGGCCAAAAAGAAGTGCCGCTAATTCTTATTGATAGTTTTATAAAAAAAGAAGTTGAACGGGTAAGATTGATAGTTGATACACCCTCCGTAGTTATTAATGCAGATACCATTTCCTATTATGGTGAGGTATTCCGTGTTATGCAATCCGCAAAAAGAGCCGGCGCCAAAGTAGTGGCCAATGTGAGATAACCTGGGTTTATTTTGAATTAATAGCTTGTTCCCTTTTCTTGTCATATCAAAGCATGTGGATTTCAGGGGAAATCATCCAATTTGAAATTCATAAATGCAGTAGCGTATTTTTCCTATCGTAATTTCCTTTGCTGCCTATGGTTGTATTTTGTATTTTGCTTTTACAAATCCAATCCCTGTGAGCTATAAAAACATCATACCCCTTTTTATCTTTCTTTTATTTTTTTCTTCTTCATGTAAAAAAGATTCTGTTCCTGGTATAGTTGGAAAGTGGATGTCTGCATCCGTATATACGGAGAGGGATGGTTGGGTTAGCAATTTGCGTTTTCCTGAAGTGGTGACTTTTGAACCCGGGGAGCAATTTCATAGTTTTACTGATGTGCCGGGTGGAAGCGGAACTTATATTTACAACAGGGAATCCAATATATTAAAATTGCAGTACCAGGCTGACCCGTATGGTAATATTGCACGATCAGCATTACAAAAAGTGGAAACGCTTACCAGGGATAAATTGGTGGTTGTAAATTTTATTTCCGGAACTAAAGTGGAAAGTAAAATCGAATACACCCGCATTAATTAAAACCAGGCTTTCAGCATTCTTTCTTTACCCTGCATGTCTTTTCTTATTTCAGTATTATAGCCGATGGATTGGAATATGGCCTCTGTCTTTATTGCAGCACTTTCATTTATCTCGATGTATATCATTCCTTTTTTTGCTAAATGAGTTTTTCCAAAATCAGCGATGGCCTTATAAAAAATAAAAGGATCATTGTCGGGAACGAAAAGTGCAACCGCAGGTTCAAAATCCAAAACATTCTTCTGCATACTTCCTTTTTCTTTTTCCGCGATATACGGAGGATTGCTGACAATTATATGAAAAGTTGGTAATTTATCCGTTTGCTCCCTATCCAAAACATTAAGTTCAAAAAACTGAACAGGAATGCCCAGGTGGATGCTGTTTTGTTTTGCAACATCTAAAGTAGCAGGACTTATATCGCAACTCCAAATTTTAAGTTCGGGTAATTTTTTTTTTATAGCTAAAGGGAGGCAACCACTACCACTGCCTATATCCAGAATATGATACTCTTGCTTCAATAATTTTCCCGATCTCTTATAAGTCAGGTAATCAGTAATAACCCAGTCTGCAAGTTCTTCCGTTTCCGGTCTTGGAATCAATACATTTTTGTCTACATATAATTTTAATCCGCAAAACCATGCCTCATTCAAAATATATTGAACAGGTTCGTGGTTTAACAAGCGGGGGATGTAATGATCAAGTTGAATTTTTTGTTCAGCAGTTATTTTTGTTTGCCTGTTTAAAAGGAGATTGGTTTTATTTTGGCCGGTCAGGTGTTCCATTATCAAATTGCTGATATTTTGGACTTCTTCTTTCCCATAGATTTTTGCTATCTGGTTTATAATATACCTGTCTGCCTCCTGTATTGTCATGCCAACAAACATACGAATATAGACCTGTGCTCCTGCAACAAGCTAATTGAATTTTTCTTTTCCATTATGCCCGGTGAATTTCATTTCTTGTATAATAAGAGGATTTAAGCTTTGTACTTCAAAAGGTGGAGCGCCGGGAATCTTTTATATTTGCAGGTTCAATTATAGTTTTAAATTGACAACCCCGGAATTATATATGCACCGATGCCTGCAACTAGCTCAAAAGGGTTGTGGCTATGTTTCTCCGAATCCTATGGTGGGTGCCGTATTAGTACATAATGATCGTATTATTGGCGAAGGGTTTCATGAAAAATATGGTGAAGCGCATGCTGAAGTAAATTGTCTTCAATCTGTGCCAGGCCGTTACCGCGAATTAATAAGTTTATCAACTTTATATGTCTCCCTGGAACCTTGTTCACATTTTGGAAAAACGCCACCCTGCACCGATTTAATTTTAAAACATAAGATCCCGGAATGTATAATAGGCTGCACTGACCCATTTGAAAAAGTGGATGGAAGAGGAATTGCCAGATTAATAGAAGCCGGTGTAGATGTTAAGACAGGAATATTGGAGGAGAAATGCAAAAGTCAGAATAAAAGATTTTTCACCTTCCATCAAAAGCAACGCCCATACATTGTTTTAAAATGGGCACAAACTCCCGGAGGTATTATTGGCTTTTCCTCCCAATCAGGAATTGTGAGTAAAGACAGGTTGCATATCAGTAATGAGTATACCAACCGGTTGGTTCATAAATGGAGAAGCGAAGAAACCGCTATACTGATTGGCACCAACACTGCTTTGCATGACAATCCTGAACTAACGACCAGGCTTTGGTCCGGCCCTTCACCCATCCGGTTGATATTGGATCTTAACCTTAGGTTACCACTCACGTTAAAAATTTTTAATAAAGAAGTAAGGACGATTGTTTTCAATTCAATAAAAAATGAGGATGAGGGGAACCTGTCTTATTTTAAATTAAATAAAGAAGAAGATACCATTCACCAAATGGTAATGGTATTGCATCAGATGAAAATCCAAAGCGTCCTTGTGGAAGGTGGTGCAGGTTTGTTGCAATCCTTTATTGACAACGGATTGTGGGATGAGGCCAGGATCATTACAAGCAATAGTGTTGATACACACCTGCAAAATAGAAATTATATATATGCCCCTGTATTAAGCCAAGACCACCCGGAAGAGGAATTTGAACTAGGAGACGATCGGTTAGCCATTTTTAATCCTGCATAACAAAGATTTTTTAAGATATGATTCCGGATTATTATAACACTATTGAGCAATCTTCTGTTGCAGAATTTAAAGAACGGGGCAGCCGGTTTGTCGCTTTTGCTATGCCCATATCCAATGTTAATGATTTTAAGATCAACCTTACCGCTAGTTAAAAATGAACATCCCAAAGCAACCCACCATTGCTTTGCGTATCGCATGGGAGCCGATGGAAGCACTTACCGGGTCAGTGATGATGGAGAGCCTTCCGGTACGGCAGGCCGACCCATTCTTGGCCAGATAGACCGCAAACAGGTAACGAATGGTTTGATCATTGTAGCTCGTTATTTCGGAGGTACCTTATTGGGAGTTCCGGGTTTAATAAATGCCTATAAAACTGCAGCAGCCACTGGTTTTGCAGGTGACGCCGGTGGTTCAAATGCCAGTACTGGCTCAATTATCGATCTTCAATTTGATTATACAAAAATGAATGAGGTGATGACGATCAGTAAACAATTTGATTGCCTGATCCGGAACAGGAATTGAATCTTTTTTGTTCCATGCAACTGGGTATTCCCCGATTCAGGCTGGATGAAGTATTGTATAAATTAAATGATCTTGAGTGCAATAGAATTAAAAAAAATTGAAGAAGTTTGATTCGATGATATTGATGTTATATTGAATCCACTATGAATTAAATAATGATGGTGAAAAAAAACTGCATTAATTAATGCAGGAAAGTGTGTACCTTAAAAGTACAAAAGCTCTTTTTATGAATCACAGGAACCAACACATTATTTCCCGTATAGCCATTTGGCTATTGGCCATTGTAATGATCATTTTTGGTATTCAGCATTTCAGACATCCGAAAGAGATGATGAATTTTGTACCTACTTATCTTCCGGGTGGTGAAATTTGGGTTTATTTCGTTGGAGCTGCATTTATTCTTGCCGCTATTTCCTTTATCATCAACCGCTATGTTTCGCTTGCCGGTTATCTTCTGGCCAGTCATGTTATTGTTATTTGTGATTTTGATTCACTGGCCCAACTATTCACAGGCTGGTGATGTGGAAATGAAAAGGCTGGCTATTTAGCAATTTGCTTAAAGATACCGCCATAGCAGGCTTTTGCTTTGTACATCGGCAGCAAATGCAAGACACCAGAGAATGAATATTGCTGAATAAGACATTACCAACTTGTATTAATGAATATCATTTTTCCTCTATGAAAAATGAGAGGGATTATTAGCTTTCGTTAAGACCGCATTCAGCTTATATACACTATTATACTTAATGAGTAATAGTTTCTTTTTCTTAAAACATAGCAGGCAATATATTTAATTTTTAAAGACATACGGTTTTTCCTGTCTTTGCTGATTGCTCTGGCCGCTTCCAGTATTTTACACAACCATTACATTATTTTCCAAGGAATAAAGTCCATTTTCCGGCACCTGTATTTTATTCTCTTACCACATCGGCGAAATAGGAAATAGGATCTTCATACACTCCATTTCTTTTGCCGTAACCTTGATTGATTTTTCGCGGTTCCGTTTCTTTATTTCTTATCCGCATGAGTAATGTATTATTAACAGCTATAGCATAACCCGTTTCACCATACACTTCCATGTCTTTTCGGCCGAAAGGCCAGTTCCATGATGCCTGTATGATACATTGTGCGGAAGGATAGGTAACAATAATGGTAGCTTCATCATCTACTTTTGGATAAATAGCCGGTTTGAATTGTTGTGGTAACTGCAGTTACAGAGAGCGGTTGTTCTCCTTTCATCAAATAAGTCATCAGGTTGGCTCCATAACAACCAAAATCAATCAACGCGCCTCCTCCATTTTGCACCGGATCGGTTAGCCAGTCTAAAAATTCTTTGCCCACGCCAATTTCTTTTGGCCCCTGGTGTCCATCATGAATAACCACTTTTCTTATAGCTCCCAATATAATTACTGTCATTAGCCAGTTGGTAAGCTTTTTCAGTACTCGGATACCAGGATGTTTCATAATTGGTGAGCAGGTGTATCTTATATTTTCGGGCAAGTTCATCCATTCGTTTGGCATGTGCCAGATTGGTAGCAAGTGGTTTTTCCACCATCACATGTATACCTTTTGGCGCACAGGCTTCCACCACCGCCATATGGTCATAGATAGAACCAAATGCGACTACTGCTTCAGGCTTTACAGTTTCCAGCATTTTATTCATATCGGTATAAAAAAGTTCAGGCTTTATTCCATACGATTTTGCGTGGTGTTTTGCCAATTCGGTATCCGGTTCATAAATTCCTACTATCTCGAATATCCGGTTTTGGTTTTCTGCCCAAAATAAATCCTGCATGACCATGTGATGTACCAGCTACCGCTATGCGTACGGGTTTATAGTCTTCTGACTGGGCTAGTGTTTTTTACTGCTGGCATAATAGATAAACAGCAAGCAACTAAATGAAGAAAGGAAAGAGGCAGAAGAAGTTTCATGACATAGAATATATTTTATGTGGTTAATTCTTTTGAAATACCAATGTACTCATACAACGCATATCATCTACGTTCACGGTTTTAAATGGTTCTAGTAAAAGATAGAGAAATATTGTTGAAGCATACCGGTTAAGTAATGATCTTGTCAGTAAAAAGCGGGTTAGATCCGTCCGGGATCCTGTAAACTCCATCTCTGCATGGGTATAACTTTTTCTTCAATTCCAATATCAGATGTCATACGAATAAATAAGTGAACCTCCCGGTTTTAACACCCTTACCATTTCAGCTCAGCATAGTATTGAAATTGAGAAAGTGTAACGGCAAAATGTAATACGGCGCTGCTGATTACATGATCAAAGAAATTATTTAGAAAAGGTAAGATTTTCAATCGATGCATGATTGAAATCTGTCCGGAGCCGGAGTAACGGATACGTTATTTTTAATTCTTCAATAACTCCAGGAGTTTTGATCAATACCATATATTTCCATACTTTCCCTTAAAAACCAATACAGATTCCGTCCTGATCCACATCCTGCATCTAATATTTTATCTGCTTGCCTGTACCTGCCTTTCATTATCTGGTCAAGCAGGTAGATATCAGTATTGCCCACAAGTTTTTGTAATGAATTTGAATTCATGGATTGAAAATAAGGATTTCATTTTGAGACAGGAGTTATTGTTTTCGGACAGAGCTAACAGATCTTCCGAGTTTATAATTTTTTCTAGATTTAGTTTTCCTGGTTATATCTAATCCTGGTTTGTTATTTTGCCTTCAATGTTATCAATGCGTAAGCACTTGTGGTATTGGTATGGGCTATATACTAAATTGAAAATTGTTTTAAAACCAATGTCATAAAACAGGAAATATGGGATAAGAAGCTTAATTAATATTTCTATTTAAATCGCTCACTAACTATTAGCTCTTTACTTCCGGCTTCATATTTATAAAACCCTTCACCGCTTTTCATTCCCAGTTTACCTGCCATTACCATATTCACCAGCAAAGGACAGGGAGCATATTTGGGATTGCCAAACCCATCATGCAACACATTTAAAATAGAAAGACAAACATCCAAACCAATAAAATCGGCCAATTGCAATGGTCCCATCGGGTGAGCCATACCCAGTTTCATTACGGTATCAATTTCCTCCACACCGGCCACACCTTCATATAAACTATAAATAGCTTCATTGATCATCGGCATCAGGATGCGATTGGCAATAAAGCCAGGATAATCATTCACCACACAGGGTATTTTTCCCAATTGCCTGCTTAAATCCAACAATGGTTTCTGTCACTTCCTTTTTGGTAGCATAGCCATTGATGATCTCCACCAGTTTCATTACAGGTACAGGATTCATAAAATGCATGCCGATCACTTTGCCGGCACGTCCGGTAGCAGCAGCTATTTTGGTAATAGAAATGGAAGAAGTATTGGTGGCAAGAATAGCTTCTTTCGGTGCCAGCTTATCTATTTGCTTCAAAGATCTGCAGTCTTTAATTCAATATTTTCAGTTGCTGCTTCTACTACTAGTTCCGCATTTTTCACACCTTCACTCATATTGGAGTGAGATGTTGATATTGGCCAAAGCTGCTTTTTTTTGTTCTTCGGTTACCATGCCCTTTGCGATCTGGCGGTCAAAATTTTTGGCAATATTGGCAATGGCTTTATCCAATTGTGTCAGGGAAATATCAACTATGGTTACTTTAAAACCTGTCTGTGCAAATACATGTGCAATTCCATTGCCCATGGTGCCGGCGCCGATGACGGAAATTGTCTGAAGTCATGATTACTGGATTTTTGAAATTAAAGGGAAATTTAAAACTTGCAAGATAAGTAATGTATAATGCTTGAGCATGTAATCTGCAGACTCAATGGGCAAAAACGAATAAATAAATGGTGAACGAAGATTAAAAAGCTAAAGGGAGGGCGGAAAGAAGCTAGTATAAGATCCGGGATAATAGCCCGGCTTATAATCCAACATAAAAATTCAGGTATAGTGGTTTCATTTATTTTTAAAATCGCCCCGCTTCCAGGCCTGTATAAAATCAGCCCAGGCTGCAGGGTTAAAAATATTCATAGGTGGTGTCTGACCCTGGTAAACAGCCCGGTTGGCGATTTTATTGAATTGTATCCGTGTAGCTTCTCCACCATCACCGGGAATGGTCTTCATTAATACTCTTCGTTTGGCTGCACTGGTATTCTGCCGGGCAATTTCGATATCATCATCCGAAATTTTGGTATTTACAAAATCACGGGCAAATTGTTCCGGAGTTGGTCGTGCTCTTAATAATGGTTGCGGGCAAATAAACTGTATCCTCTACCATCAGTTGAATAACACTAAATTGATTGCCCTCCAGATTGCGGGGAATATCAATGGTCTTAGGTTTATAACTGACATGAGAAAATTCTACCTGGTCACCTTTGAGCACCACAATGGAAAAAACACCCTGGTCGTTGGTGATCGTTCCCCGGTTCTGGCCCTTTATCACCACGCTGACGGCCGGAATTCCTACAAGACTGTCGGCCGTCATGATAACACCATATAATTGAACTACAGAATCACGGGCTGTTTCAAACTGCGCTTTGGCAGTAAAAGGAAATAAAAAGGCAGCAAGAAGCAAGTATCTGTAAAATTTTCTTCACGGTCTCAAAAATAAGTACAAGTTGTTTAATTCAGCCAACAAAATAGGCATCAGTATGTTTAACTTTGCTGATTAATCCTGTTTTTTAACAAGGATTTTGTGTGATAACCGAAAAGAAATTATTTTAACTATCATAATTATAATCTGATAAATAAATAAATTAGCTGTATTATGACGAAAGAAAAGATACTGGAAGCATTAAGTACTGTGCAGGAGCCTGACCTCGGTAAAGGATCTTGTGACCCTGAATATGGTGAAGGATATCGTTATTGAAAAATATTATGTGTCTTTTACCGTTGTGCTGACTACGCCGGCCTGTCCGTTGAAGGACCTGATTAAAAATGACTGTATTAATGCAATTAAAACACTGGTTAATAAAGATGCTGTCGTAAAAGTGAATTTTACTTCCAATACTACCAGCAAACGAACTGATAGTAGGGCCATATTGCCGAAGGTAAAAAATGTGATCGCGGTTGTGAGCGGTAAAGGTGGCGTGGGTAAAAGCACCGTTGCGGCCAACCTGGCCTTGGCAATTGCGCAAAGTGGCGCTAAAGTAGGTTTGATGGATGCGGATATATATGGACCCAGTGTGCCGATCATGTTTGGTGTAAGAGGTGAAAGACCGATGATGAAAGAAATTGAATGGAAAAGGAATGATCGATGCCATTGGAAAAGTATGGTATTAAATTAATGAGCATTGGATTGCTGGTTGATGAAAAAAGTGCCGTGGTTTGGCGGGGACCCATGGCAAGCAGTGCCATCAAACAATTTGTTACCGATGTGAATTGGGATGAACTGGATTACCTGATTATTGATATGCCGCCGGGCACCGGTGATATTCATTTAACCCTGATGCAAACAGTTCCGGTAACAGGAGCGGTGATCGTTACTACTCCGCAGGATGTGGCTTTGGCCGATGCAAAAAAAGGAGTGGCGATGTTTGGCCAGGCACAATTGAATGTTCCTATTATTGGGCTGGTGGAAAACATGAGCTATTTCACCCCGGCCGAATTGCCCGATAATAAATATTACATTTTTGGTAAAGATGGTGGAAAACGTTTGGCTGATGAATATGATCTTCCATTCCTTGGACAAATACCCCTGGTGCAAAGCATCCGGGAAGGTGGTGATAAAGGAATGCCGATCATGGTGAGTAATGATGAGATGTCCAAAAAAGCATTTGAAGAATTTGCCGCTCATGTTGTGAGGAGTATTTCGATGCGAAATGCTAATATTTCCTCAGAGAAGGCCGCAGAGGTTGTATCTTAAGGGATTCTTTTTTAGTTTGCACTCTTAATTCAACCCTTATGAAAAAAACGGAATTCCTGTTATTATCGCTTTTTGTTGCTCTGGTTTTAAGTTCCTGTACATTTCACCATCATCATTACAAAACAAAAAGAATGCCCCCGGGACATGCCAAAAAAATGAATGGTAGCAAGTCGGCCAAACACTATACACCCGGACATAAAAATAAACAGAAGCATCATTAATTTTAATTATTGCCACAATCCCGGAATGTTTTTTTAACAAAATCAATACTTTCTTTCCTTGTTTTAAATGTCGTTGATCTTGACAGCATTCAGAATATACAAGAATTGTAAAAAACTTTCATGCGTAACATACAGTGTAGAAAAATGTAATTTCGCTTCATGTATAATCTTCCTTATTTTAAAGAAAAGGATCAGGAGGTAATCTTAAATTTTATTAATGAGAATCCTTTTGCTTTTTTAGCCGGATGTAATGAAAGCGGAAAGCCTGTTGCTACACAAATACCGGTTTTTATTGATGAGCGGGAAGGAAGACTTATTCTTTCCGGGCATATAATGAAGAACACAGATCATCATAAAGCTTTTTTGAATAATTCAAACGTGCTGGCCGTATTTACAGGCGCACACACTTATGTAAGTGCCAGTTGGTATGAGGACAAAAAACAGGCTTCTACCTGGAATTATATGAGTGTACATGCAAAAGGCATATTGAAATTTCTGGACGAAAAGATTTCTGCTGAATGTATTGAAAAGAACAACCAATCATTTTGAAAATAATGCCGGATTCGGCGCTAATTTTGAAGACCTGCCTTTGGAATATGTAGAACGTATGGCTAAAGCCATCATTGCATTTGAAATAGAAGTACTGGAAATCGATAATGTTTTTAAATTGAGCCAGAACAGGGATGAAAAAAGTTATCAAAATATCATTGAAAAATTAGATGCACAAGGATGAGGAGGGAAAACGCATCGCAATGGAAATGAAAGAACGGACTTCACAATTATTTAAAGAAGATAAGCCTTATGAAAAAAGTAATCTTGACACCATGAAAAATTATTTGCCATTTTTTGTTATACTTATAGCAATGGCATGTTCAACACCCAAAAAATTGCCTGATCAACCCTTAGGTGTTGAGACCAGGGAAATCATACCTGGCTTTGATAAACAGGGCCATCGGGGTGCCCGGGGCTTAATGCCTGAGAATACATTTCCCGCTATGAAAACTGCTCTGGATATGGGAGTCACTACCCTGGAAATGGATATTGTTCTTACAAAAGATAAGCAAGCCATACTTTCTCATGAACCATTTTTTAATCATGAAATCACTACAAAGCCGGATGGATCTCATGTAACAGAGGACGAAGAAACAAGTCATTGAATATTTACCAGATGAATTATGAGGAGATAAAAAAATACGATGTGGGTATTAAACCTCATCCCCGGTTTCCGCGTCAGCAAAAGACTACCGGTATATAAACCATTGCTGGCTGATTTGATTGATAGTGTGCAGCAATATATGATGACGGTCAAAAGACCTTTACCCTATTTTAATATTGAAACCAAAACACAACCCTGCTACAGATAATATTTTTCATCCCGGGCCGGAAGAGTTTGTGGAGGAATTAATGAAAGTAATATTGGAAAAAAAAATAGAAGATCATGTTATTATCCAGTCGTTTGATTTCAGAACCTTACAATACCTGCACAAAAAATATCCTGGTATCAAAACCGCAATGCTGATTGAAGATTTTGATGAAAGAGGTTTAAAGGATCAATTGAAATCACTAGGGTTTATTCCAACTATTTACAGCCCTGAATATAAATTGGTAACGGAAGACTTAGTTAAAAAATGCCATGAACAAAATATTAAAAGTAATACCCTGGACGGTAAATGATAAAGCAGCAATTGACAGATTAAGAGCAATGGGTGTAGATGGAATTATAACAGACTATCCAGACCTGTTCGACAAATAATCATTAACCGGTTACGGGCTTACCTGAATGTTTTTTGATCCCCAGCCAGTCTTCCGCATTTTTGTGTAATAGTTTCTTTTCAATCTTCTTACTCAATTTCATTTTTTCAATCAATTTTCCCGGATGATGTTCTCCTAATGGAAATGGATAATCGCTTCCTAAACAAATGGCATTATCTCCCATGGTTTCAATCAATAAATTCAAAGCGCTTTTGTCGTGTACCAAACTGTCAACCCAAAATTTACCCAAATATTCACGGGGGTTGATTGGATTGTCAACCGCAACGAGGTCGGGGCGAACTTCAAAGCCATGTTCAATCCGGCCGATAGTAAATGGAAATGATCCACCACCATGGGCAAATGCAATTCGTAAGCTTTGGAAATTTTTCGGAATACGCCACCAAATATCATTGAGCAAATAGCTCTTGCAGTTTCTGCAGGCATGCCCACCAGCCAGGGCAACCAATATTTTTGCATCTGGTTTTCTCCCATCATCTCCCATGGATGAATGAATAAAGCACAACCCAATTCTTCCGCAGCCTGGTAAAAAGGAAAATATTTTTCTTCGGATAAATTTTCGCCATTGATATTACTTCCGATTTCAAGTCCCGGGAATTTTAACTCTTTTACGCATCGTTCCATTTCTTTGATGGCTAAATCAACATCCTGTAAGGGAACAGTACCCAGGCCAACAAACCGGTCAGGTTTCTTTTCTACCGTTTCTGCAATATGATCATTGAAGAATATTGATGTTTCCAGCCCGTCTTCCGGTTTTGCCCAATAATTAAATAGTACGGGAATAGTTGATAATACCTGCATCGTTACTTCCGTATCATCCATCTCTTTGATACGAATATCCGCTCTAAAACAATTTTCCTCAACTTTTCGGAAAAACTTTTCTCCCCTTATCATGCATGCTTCACAATTGCGGTGTTCCAGGTGAATAAATTCCCCATACCCGAATTTCTTTGTCCAGTGGGGCATATGCTCTGGCATAATGTGGGTATGGATATCGATTTTCATTTTTTAGTTTGTAATTGTTCAATGAATAAAAAAATGGGTAGGAATATTTTCAGGTTCCTTTCGGGGCCAAAGGCTTTTCCATGAGAGTTCCGCATTTTGAACATGTTCGTAATTCAATACTTCCCCAGAATTTTTCCATCACAGGTGGTAATTGTTTTACAATATCTTTTACAAACAAAACATCTTCGTGCAATATATTGCCACAGTTTTCACAAAACCACATAAATGCATCTTTCTCTTCCTCCTCATTTTCCCTGATTTTCTCAATAACCAATCCTACCGTATTAGGCTCCACGCTGTGGTGAGTGAGGTGTTTTGGGAGGCAATAAGAAAATATCTCCTTCATTGATGGGTATTGACCTGGGTTTGCCGTCATCGATAATTTTTAAGATGATATTTCCCTCCACCTGGTAATATAGTTCCTCACTTTCATTATAATGATAATCTTTCCGGGCATTGGGTCCACCTACCACCATGACAATAAAATTTTCTGCGTCCTTGTAAATACATTGGTTTCCCACAGGTGGTTTTAATAAGTCGCGGTGTTCATCTATCCATTTTTTTAAATTGAAGGGAGTATGTATTGCCATAAGAGAAAGAGTTTAGCTGTTAATAAGTATCATTCTTTATATAGCGATTCTTTAATTCAGACAAATTTCCGGAATGGAATTGAGACGACCTCATATAATGAGGGCGCCGAAAAATTACAACTTTTTACCGTAGGTTTGACAATATGAATTTATCGCTTGAAGGGAAGAATGCTGTCATCTGTGGAAGCACACAAGGAATAGGCTTAGCCATTGCTGAAGAACTTGCCTTGTTAGGTGCTAACTGCACATTGATAGCCCGCAACGAAAAAAGTTTGAAGGAGGCTGTGCAAATACTTGATATTGCTTTGCGGCAGCAACACAACTATCTGGTTGCAGATTTTAATAATCCCGAAGAAGTAAAAAAGGTCATTGAAGCCTATGTGGCCGGGCAATCGGTTCATATTTTAATCAATAATACGGGAGGTCCTCCTTCAGGTCCAATTACTGATGCAAGCGAGGCGGAATTTTTAAATGCATTCAACCAACACCTGGTTTGCAATCATATCTTAACTAGAGCGGTGATCCCTTCTATGAAAAAAGAAGGATTTGGCCGTATCATTAATATTATTTCAACATCAGTAAAAATTCCTTTAAAAAACCTGGGGGTCTCTAATACCATTCGTGGTGCAGTAGCATCATGGGCCAAAACGATGGCGAATGAATTAGGTGAGTTTAATATTACGGTAAATAATGTGTTACCCGGGTTTACTAATACACAAAGGCTTTCTTCATTGATCAGCCAGATAGCAAAAAAAGGGAATGTGATGGCAGAGGTAATAACGGGTAATATGACGGAAGAAGTGCCAATGAAAAGATTTGCAGAGCCATCAGAAATAGCATCAGTAGCAGTTTTTCTTGCCACACCTGCTGCATCTTATGTAAATGGAGTTAGCATACCTGTTGATGGTGGTCGAACGGGTTCTATTTGATAGATGTAAAAGTATTTGGCCTTATACTTTGAAACAAACTTCCCATTTTAACCATTGAAAATGGATCTAACAATACCAGAGTACCTACAGAATTATATCGGAGGATCCTTTCATTGCTCCATTGTCTGGTAATTATGTTGAAAATATAAACCCGGCTACCGGTGAAACAATTTGTCTGATACCCGAAAGCAATGAAAGAGATGTGAACGAAGCTGTCCATTCAGCCAGCATGGCTTTTAAAAAATGGAAGCTCCTGTCAACTGAAGAACGCTTCCGGATATTAAATAAAATTGCAGAGCTTATCGATGAAAACCTGGATACTTTATCCCTGGCTGAAACAACTGATAATGGTAAACCACTCTGGCTAAGTAAAAAAACTGATATTCCAAGAGCTTCTGCCAACTTTCGATTTTTTGCAACAGGTATTATGCATTTTTCTTCTGACAGTCATTATGTGGAAGAAAAGGCTATAAATTATACGTTGAGACAGCCCGTTGGTGTAGTAGCCTGTATTTCTCCCTGGAATCTGCCTTTATATTTATTTACATGGAAAATTGCGCCTGCAATAGCAGCTGGCAATTGTGTAATAGCAAAGCCTTCTGAAATCACACCGGTAACTGCGTACCTGCTTGCGCTGATCTGCCAGGAAGCCGGCTTACCGGATGGAGTGCTTAATATCATTCATGGAACAGGTGCAGTAACCGGGGAAGCAATTATCAGGCATCCTGAAATAAAAGCCATATCATTCACAGGCAGTACAAAAGCCGGTGAAAGAATTGCATCCGTAGCAGGCCCCATGTTCAAGAAGCTTTCTCTTGAAATGGGTGGCAAAAATCCAAACATCATTTTTGGTGATTGCAATTGGGAAAAAATGATGAGCACTACCATCGAATCTTCCTTCAGCAACCAGGGACAGATATGTTTATGCGGAAGCCGTATCCTGGTTGAAGAATCCATATATGAAAAGTTTAAAACAGAATTTATAGAAAGAACAATGGCCTTAACCGTTGGTGATCCGATGGCTGAAAAAAACAGGCAGGGTGCCATTGTAAGTAAAGTTCACTTTGAAAAAATTTTGCGATGCATTGATACAGCCCGCCAGGAAGGAGGGAAGATATTGTGTGGAGGCCATATGGTGAAATTGGAAGGCAGGTGTGAAAATGGGTTTTTTATTTTACCAACTATTATCGAAGGCCTGGGCCCGGAATGTGAAACCAACCAGCAGGAAATATTCGGACCTGTTGTTACGCTACAGCCATTCAGCAATGAAACAATGGCTCTTGAACTGGCCAATGCAAGTAGCTATGGATTAGCTGCAACTATTTGGACCCAGGATATTTCGAAAGCTAATCGGTTAGCCGCTAAAGTGGAATCGGGAATTATCTGGATCAACTGTTGGTTACTTCGCGATCTCAGAACACCATTTGGAGGTATGAAGAATAGTGGAATAGGCCGGGAAGGTGGCTGGGAGGCCTTGCGGTTTTTTACAGAAGCTAAAAATGTATGTATACAAATATAAAATATAATGACTGATATAATTATTACCGAAAATGCTGCTGTTCCTTTAGGTGCTTACCCGCATGCAAGGAAAGTGGGAAACCTATTATTTCTTTCCGGCATTGGTCCCAGGAATCCCGTAGACAATTCTATTCCTGGATTAGAACTCGATGGCAAAGGCAACATAATAAAATATGATATTGAAGCCGAATGCCATTCTGTATTTGCAAATGTAAAAGCTGTCTTAAAAGCCAGCAACAGCAGCTGGGAAAAAATAGTTGATGTTACTGTATTTCTGACTAATATGAAAATGGATTTCCCGGTTTATAATAAGATCTATGGAGAATATTTTAAAGAAGTGCAAGCTTGCCGCACTACAGTGGAAGTAAAAAGTTTGCCTGCGCCTATTGCTATCGAGTTGAAGGTAATCGCAACAATAGATTAAAGTTTGTTATCTAAATTTTAAATTACATAACAGCAATAGAGAAATAATTATTGAGCTAAGAATGGAATTTGAAAACACATTGCAGTTTGCTCAAAAGGCTGATAAAACAGATCCCCTAAAAAACTTTAGGGAGAAATTTTTTATTCCGCAGATCCACGGAAAAGATGCGATTTATTTTACCGGCAATTCGCTTGGTCTCCAGCCCAAAACAGTTAAAGAATACGTAAACCAGGAACTGGATGATTGGGCCCGCCTGGGTGTTGAAGGTCATTTTCATGCTAAAAATCCCTGGCTTACTTATCATGAAATTTTTCCAAAACAATTGTCGGCGATTATCGGGTGCATGGAAGACGAAGTTGTTGTAATGAATCAGCTAACAGTAAACCTTCATTTGATGATGGTAAGTTTTTACCAGCCGGATAAGCAACGGTACAAAATTATTTGTGAGGGAAAAGCTTTTCCCTCTGATCAGTATGCTTTTGAATCACAAGTACGATATCATGGATTTGATCCGGACGATGCAATAGTTGAAATAAATCCACGGGAAGGAGAATATACGTTAAGAACAGAAGATATTATTTCCATCATTCATGAGCATAAAGATGATGCTGCCCTTGTTTTATTGGGCGGTGTTAATTATTATACAGGTCAGTTTTTTGACATGAAAGCAATTACAAAAGCTGCACATGACATCGGGGTGTACGCCGGGTTTGACCTGGCGCATGCAGTCGGAAATGTAGAATTGAAAATGCATGAATGGAATGTAGATTTCGCAAGTTGGTGTTCATACAAATATTTAAATTCAGGTCCCGGTGCTGTATCAGGTATCTATATTCACCAGCGACATATAAAAAATAAAAACTTGCCACGGTTTGCAGGTTGGTGGGGACATAATAAGGAGGAAAGATTTAAAATGAAAAAAGGATTTGACCCCATACCTACCGCTGAAGGATGGCAGTTAAGTAATGCTCCCGTGCTGAGTATGGCTGCTCATAAGGCATCACTCGATATCTTTGAAGAAGCGGGTATGCAGAACCTCCTGCTAAAATCCAGGTCTCTTTCTGGTTTTCTGCATTACATTCTTAATGATATAAATCAAAAACAAAAATCAAAATTGATAAATATAATTACACCGGCAAAGGAAGAAGAAAGAGGATGCCAGGTTTCCATGCTGTTGTTAAAAGATGGAAAAGAAATTTTTAATGAATTGGGAAGGCAGGGGGTTATTGCAGACTGGAGAGAACCCAATGTGATCCGGGTAGCCCCGGTACCTTTGTATAATTCTTTTGCGGAGCTGTGGAGATTTGGAAATATCATTGATACAATTTTTAATTAAATGGGTATGAAAAAATTTCAACTTTATCAATTGAATCTCCGGAAATGAATACAAAAGAAATAACGATAATAGGCGCCGGCCTGGTAGGGACTTTGCTTTCCATTTATTTGGTCAAAAGAGGATATAAGGTTCGCATATTTGAAAAAAGAAGGGATATGCGGAAAGAGAATTTGAACGCAGGTCGTTCTATAAATCTTGCATTAAGCGACCGCGGCTTACTGGCCCTGGAAAAAGTAGGATTGGCTGAAGAAATAAAGGCGATAGCTATACCGATGACCGGCCGCTATATTCATAATATAGACGGCACCACTGGTTTTCAACCCTATGGTAAAGAAGGGCAGTATATAAACTCAGTTTCCAGGGCTACACTTAATATGATGTTGCTGGATTCTGCTGAAAAGAAAGGCATAGAGATTTTTTTTAATCACAGGTGTGAACAAATTGACTGGGAGAAAAACACGATCACCTTCAGCAATGACGATAACTCCACATTAGTTAAACATAATTTCGGATTACTCTTTGGGGCCGACGGTGCATTTTCCGACGTTCGGTTGCAACATCAGTTGCAGCATGCTAAATTCGATTATCATCAATACTATATCAATTGCGGCTATAAAGAATTAACAATACCAGCTACTGCTTCAGGGGATTTTGCTATGAAAATAAATGCTCTTCATATATGGCCACGAAGAGACTACATGCTCATTGCTTTACCCAATTTGGATAAAACGTTTACCTGTACCTTATTTTTCCCTTTCGATGGAGCTGCTTCATTGTCCGGTTTAGATTCACATGAAAAAGTAAAAATATTTTTTGAACGAACATTTCCGGATGCAGCCGCTTTAATGCCTGGTTATATAAATGATTTTTTAAATAATCCTGCGTCTTCATTGGTTACAATAAAATGTTATCCGTGGGTAAGAGAAGATAAATTTTCATTAATCGGAGATGCAGCTCATGCTATCGTTCCTTTCTTTGGCCAGGGGATGAATTGTGGATTTGAAGACTGCCGCATTCTTGATGAATTAGCAAATGAGTACGAAGATGATTGGGCAACCGTGCTTGAAAAATTTCAATCCGAAAGGAAACCAGATGCGGATGCGATCGCCGACCTGGCCATTGGCAATTTCACAGAAATGAGAGAACGCACCGCTGATCCAAAATTTTTATTGCAAAAGAAAATCGAAGCCTGGCTTCATGAAAAACATCCGGAAAAATGGATCCCTGCCTATTCACAAGTAACGTTTCATCCGGACATTCATTTCAAGGACGCCTTTCGCAATGCGATGAGGCAGGAGGCGATCATGCGGCAGGTAATGACAATACAGAATATTGAAGAAAAATGGAGAAGCGAAGAGGTGGAAAACCTGATAATGAGTAAACTCTAAATAATTACCTTCGCGGCCATGACACGCCAGCAACTCATTGAGCAAATATTTTTAAAACATTCCTATCTCTGTGTTGGTTTAGATACTGACATTACTAAAATACCTAAACATCTTTTATCGGGGCCTGATCCTATTTTTTCATTCAATAAAGCAATTATTGATGCCACTAAAGATCTGTGCGTAGCGTATAAAATAAATACGGCTTTTTATGAAGCATTGGGAATTAAAGGATGGGAAGCCATGGAAAAAACAGTTCGTTATATCGGCGATAAGCATTTTAAGATCGCCGACGCCAAACGGGGTGATATCGGGAACACGTCAGATCAATATGCAAAGGCATTTTTTGAAACCCTTCCATTTGATTCTGTTACCGTAGCTCCGTATATGGGTGAAGATAGTATAAGACCTTTCCTTCAGTACGAGGGTAAATGGGCTATTGTATTAGGTCTCACTTCCAACCCGGGAGCCAAGGACTTTGAGTTAAAGCGTATAGAACAGGATAGGCAATAACCATCAAAGCCAGTTTCTTTACGAAAAGGTATTGCAAACTGTATCGTTGTGGGGTACCAAAGAAAATATAATGTTTGTGATCGGGGCTACGCAATCCAGCGAGTTTGTAAATATCCGGAAATTAACTCCCGATCATTTTTACCTGGTGCCGGGCATAGGAGCGCAGGGGGGAAGCCTGAAAGAAATTTCTGAAAAGGCAATGAATAAAGATGTCGGCTTACTTGTGAACGCCAGCCGGGCAATAATTTATGCTTCGGGGGAAGAAAATTTTGCAAACAAGGCCAGGATTGTTGCTCAATCATACCAGCAGGAAATGAAAAACTTCCTATAAAATTCTATTGTAGTAATTAAAGGATAAGGGAATGCTAAACTTGTACCATCAGGGAAATCCGGCTTGATTTTTTCAATTGAAAAAATAAATAGTTGGTATTATGCATTTTCGATACTTGATTTTTATTTTCATTGCCTGGGCCCTGGTCTTTTCATGTAAAAAGGAAGATCTTCCGGCTAACAACGAAATTGATAATGTTGATAATGGTTCAGGGAAATCATACAATGTTGACAAAGCGAAAATGTTGCAATTGATCAATAGTGTGCGGCAAGCGGGTTATAAATGTGGAAACACGATAATGCCGGCCGTTGCTACCGTAGCCTGGAATGACAAGCTGGCTAAAGCAGCATATGAACATAGTTTGGATATGAAAACCAATAATTATTTCAGTCACTCTGGTTTGAATGGATCAAACCCTGGAACCCGGATATCCGCGGCGGGTTATTCATGGAAAGCTTATGGTGAAAACATTGCAGAGGGCTATACTTCAGAGAAAGCTGTAGTAAACGGGTGGTTAAATAGTGAAGGGCATTGCAAAAATATTATGAGCCCCCTTTTTAAGGAAATGGGAGTGGGGAGAGAAGCAAATTATTGGACGCAGGAATTTGGGAGCAGGTAATTTTTTTTTAAAAGACTGCGAACTTACCTTATAATGAATTCGATTTTAATCTTATCTTAGGCCAAATTACTACCTCTAAAATAACTTAACTGCAACTGACTTTTGTGATGATATTCCTTAGATGGAATATTTTTAATTATATCATCTTTTTCTTACAAATATTTTATTAATTAGAATTTGTCCATAATCGGGGACAAATGTGTATTAATGTCACCATCACAATGGGTACAGAACTCCCCATTCAAAATTTAAACTCTCGCTTTGCAGGGTTATGGTTCCCATCAAAAAATGCATATTTAATTTTTTTGATCGAAAAATAGCGAGGATCGTGATTAAATATTGAAAGTCAGTAGTGTTGGCATATTTATTTCTTTTATATAGAGAATGAATGCTGGTTAAACTGTTTTTCTTATGAAGGTATTGTTATTGATAGTCGTGATCCATGTTTTAGTTTTTCACCAGTATATGAAAGATAAAAATGAAATGCTTGCACCTGGTGGTAGTAAAAAATCAGAAAGGCAGAAATCTTCATATGATGATAATTATTTATCCAGGCGGGTAAGTAATAATATCACTGATACCATTCCGGAAGCTGATCCACCCAAATCCTACGGTTATTATTTCGGCAGTTATAGCTATTAATTTCTTCAGGCCCGAATTCTCTTTATTCGGAGCAATATAATTACAACGCCACGGTAGTTAAAATCGATTACTTATTGGCTTATTTATTGATTTGTAAAATTCATAATCCCTAAACTTGAATTTATGAAACGGAACATTTTCCGGCAATGCAGCCGGGTGCTTTCTACATTTATTTTTTTACTGATTACGCTGGTTCTTGCAGCGCAGGATAAAATTGAACTCGATACGGAGCAGGTTAAATCATGGTTTGAAGAAAACTGGATGTGGGTGGCAGCGATTGTCCTGATCGTTGTAATGATTGCCCTCTTTAGCCGTGGCCGGGGTGGAAAACGTAAGACGACAACGGTAATAAAAGATGCCGATGGAAAAACTAAAAGCGTTACCACTACCGAAGAGACAATTTGAATTTTCCATCAGGCCAACCATCATTGTAGTAAATCATTGAAAAAAAAATTTAATGAATCATTCGGGCGGCAATGAAATTCCCCAACAACTGGAGGGAAAACAGGTAGACATCACTGAAACAATAGAAGCATCCGGACATGATGAAGCCAGGCAACTTTTTATGGAAGCAAAGAGCAGGCTTTTTGATGTTACTAATTGGGGAAATATCAGTAACGGAATTTCTGCAGAATTTTTGTTAACGGATAAATGGGGTAAACCAAAGTACGGGATTCCTGTGCCCGGAGATCATTTCAGAATAGATATTCCCGGACCCGGTTCTGTTTCTGGTGAAGGTTATGATTGGGTAAGAGTAGAATTGGTAGAGGACAACAACACGCCGGATAACAATTCCGAATGGGCGCTGATCAAAGTGAGGCCAGCAGAAGACCCTGCCACCCGGGAAGGAGTTGCACATTTTTTTCATGATCATGCTACCAGTTCTTTTATTGTAAAAAGAGAAGGATACATTATTACTGCTGGCGTGCATGGGCGAAATGAAAAGCCTAATAAGGACAACAAGCATTTAACTGATAAAATCCGGAATAAGGTAATCGGATTGTTTGCTGTTGCGGGAGTGGCCACCATTCAATGGAAAAAATTAGTTAATGGATTATTGAATATTAAATAAAAATAAAAGGATACCCGTGATCATTATATCCGGGTATTCTCTCTTTGTTCTTTATTCCGCATTGTTTTAATAGCAACTTCTTTTATTTTTCCATTACAACCGGCTGCTTTGCTTGCAAATATATTTTTATCTCGTGGGGTTCTCCGTCATTCAGGAGATTAATATGATGTTCTTCAATGCCATCTACTAGTATCCTGGTGGTATTTCCCGGTTCTTTATGGGCTTGTATCAATTCAATTGAATAGTCTGTATCAAGAAACCTGTAATTTATTTTCACCGATGGCCACTCCGGTGGAATACAGGGAGAAAAGCTCAGGATATTTCCTTTCCTGTTTAATCCGATAAATGACTCGATCACCAGTTGATACATCCATCCGGCTGACCCGGTATACCAGGTCCATCCTCCACGGCCTTTATGCTCTTTTACTCCATATACATCGGCCGCTATTACATATGGCTCTGCTTTATATTGTTCAATTGCTGCTGCATTATTTCCGTGATTTACCGGATTGATCATTTGTAGTAATTCCCATGTTTTTTGCTTATCGCCCAACCGGGCAAAAGCCATCACCAGCCAGATAGCTGCATGTGTATACTGGCCGCCATTTTCTCTTACACCCGGCACATATCCTTTTATATAGCCGGGATTCATATCAGATTTATCAAAAGGAGGATCAAACAATTGTATAATCTGATCTTCCTTTTTAATAAGATATTTTGATGCTGATTGCATAGCGATTTCCGAACGGGTTTGTTCACCCGCTTTGGATAATACCGACCAGCTTTGGGCAATGGAATCAATTTTACATTCATCATTTTGGATGAACCGAGCGGAGTGCCATCATCAAAATAAGCACGGCGGTACCATTCACCATCCCATGCATGGGCGTTAATGTTATTTTGTAAAAGCTCCGCTTGTTCCTTGCATTTTTCGGCAAAAGCAAGATCATTTTTTAATTTTGCCACTTCAATAAAGCGGATCAAAATATCATACAGGAAGAATGCAAGCCAGACACTTTCTCCTTTGCCATGTTGGCCTACTTTATCCATGCCATCATTCCAGTCGCCTGAACCCATCAATGGCAAGCCATGGTCACCAAAGCGAAATCCATGTTCTATGGCTTTTACACAATGTTCATACAAAGTAGCGGATTTATCTGATCTGAATAGGAAGATCATAATAAGATTCTTCATCTGCATTTAATAAGCGTCCTTCCAGAAAATGAATTTGTTCATCCAGTATACCACTATCGCCAGTAGTAGACATATACCGGCTGGTTACAAAGGGCAACCATAAATAATCATCGGAGCAGGTAGTGCGGACACCTCGTCCCTGTGGTGGATGCCACCAATGCTGTACATCGCCTTCTTTAAACTGTCTGGATGCACAAAGTAGTATTTGTTGTCTGGCAAGGTGAGGTTTTGTATGCAACAAGTGAAATCACATCCTGCAACTGATCCCGGAATCCAAAAGCACCGCCTGATTGATAAAAACCGCTTCGGGCCCAGATGCGGCAAGCCAGTGTTTGATAATTGAGCCATCCATTTGCAAGAATATTAGTTGCCGCTGTCCGGTGTTTCTATCTGCACAGCCTGTAAGGTTTCCTCCCAATATTGTGTACTTTTTCCAATGATTTCTTTGCTGCATCACTTCCTTCAAACCTCCGGATGATTGTCAAGTGCATCGTTATTGTTTTTACCGGCACCCAGCCGGAAGATAATTTCATGTTCTTCATCTTCTGCCAGATCAAATGCAACCTGTATTGCTGCACATGGATCCAGTGCTGCTCCTGATTTTCCGGATAGTCTTGTTCTGTTCATAGCCTCAGGATTGCTGCCAATGTTCCATTTCGTCCAATAAATTCTGCCCGGTCAGTGGTGTAAAATTTATTAGTGATCATCAACATCAAAGAAGCAACCCTGTTTCCAAATTCCGTATTGTAGGCATTCCTTGCAAGAATGGCCCCGCTCCTGGTATCCATTTCCGTAATAATATGCATCGAACTTGGACGCAGATCGCCCAATACCCATTCCATATATCCTGTTGCGGAAATGCGGCGATATCTGCCGGATTTATTTCGAATTTTCAAAACAATAAATTTTATCGGCGCTTCTATGTCGGTATAAATACAGTCATCTCGTTGCAATACCATCTTCACTATGTTCAAAAATACTATAGCCAAAACCATGTCTTGTGATATATAAGGAATTTGCCTGTGCAGGGTAGCGGCGTGGCGACCAGAACCTCCCGCTTTCTTCATCCCGCAGATAAAAAGCTTCTCCTTTCAGATCAGTTACAGGATCATTGTTCCAGGGTGTAAGCCGGAATTCATGTGCATTTTCAATCCAGGTATACGATTGACCGCTTTCTGAAATGATGCTGCCAAAATGTGGATTGGCCAGTACATTGATCCATGGTGCAGGTGTTTTGTTGGCACTGGTTGTAATGACATATTCTTTTCCATCTTTTGAAAAACCACCGATACCATTAAAGAAATTGCAGATCCTGCGGTGACAAAACTGAGGTCCGTAATGACGAAGTAGAATTTACTTGGACTGAAATAAGGAATGGTGGTTTTTAATTTTGTTCCTCCTGTTAATCTGTTCTTCCAATGTTCCCAATTTATCAGAAATCACAACATGCGCTACTGTTTGAAATAATATCCTGTCTTCATTCGATATCTGGTCGGCAGAACGTGATAAAAATGCCACCCGGCTGATCTTTTACATCAATGGTAATGCCGGGAGAAACAAGTCCCTGTATCCGGTTGTGCAATTCCTGCCTGTAACCGCCATGATCTTCATTCCAGATTACCAGATCAACCAATAAACCTTTCAGGCGCCAGTAAGCATGAGCCTGCACCAATTGCTTTACCAATTCTATATTGGCAGAATCTTCGATTTGCAAAAGAACAATAGGAAGATCGCCGGAAATGGAATAACCCCAAAGGCCGGATTGTCCCCGGTGATTTTTTATAATTACAGAAGGATCGGTACGTAGAGAAGCATTGGCAAAAATGATGGAGCTGGCAAGACGGGAATATAACTGTGCATCTGCTTCTACTGCATTGATCTGTCGCAGTATCACCTGGCTATGTGTCCACGCCAGTTCAAGTACACGGTTGGTTAGATGCCGGTCCTGGTATTTTTCTACCAGGAAATTGCAGGTTTCCTTTGTATCCGCAATGCCATAGATCATATCAATGGTAGCTGATTCATAGGTTCAAATACAATACGGTATTGAATAGAAACTATTGGGTCCAGTACAGAACCACTGCTTCCTGTTAATGGTAATCCCTGCTTTATCAGCTTTAGGATCATTGATCGTATTACCTCTTCCAATAAATTTGTCCCTGTCTGTTTCATAAGTTACATTTTTAATTTCCGCATCATGCACTTTCATCAGGTGAAACATCCAGGGATTATTTTCATCTTCAGATCGTGGTCGCCGTGTACAGATAATCGCATTACGGTGTTCATTAATTTCCGTTTGTACAAAAAGATTACTGAAGGCAGGATGCATTTCATCCGCCATAGGAGAGGTCAATACAACTTCTGCATAACTGGTAATTTCGATAATTCTTTTTTTGCGGGAACGATTGGTAATATGTACTCTTCTTAATTCAATATCATCTTCCGGTGAAACTACAATTTCAGTATGTGTTTCCAGTGAAAGATCCCGGCGGCGGAATTCTGCCCGGCCCTGGGAAAAAACAGCTTCATAATTTTCGCCTTCTTTTAATGATGGCTGAAAAGCGGCCGACCAATATGCATTATTATCAAGATCCCGGATATAACAGAAGGTTCCCCAATTATCGCAGGTGCTATCTTCACGCCAGCGGGTAAATGCAATATTTTTCCAGCGGCTATAAGCCACCACCTGCATTGGTTACCATTACATGATACCTGCCATTTGATAATAACTGCACTTCCGGAATAGCTGTATCAGGTGTATTAATCACCCGCATATATCCATTGCCACCGGGAGTAATGCTAGTATCTGCTTCATGCACAGTAGGTGAATAGAAAGTAGTTACCCTTGGAATTCTTTCCTGTAACAATAACAAGGCTGATTTTACTTCAACATCTGATTCAAACCGTTGTTGCATGGGCTGTTTGTGCAATCAGGTAACTGATAGACAGGAAACTCATTCCCTGGTGATGGGCCATAAAAGATTTAACTACAACGTAATTCTGCTTTCTCGACAAGCCGGGATGGTGTATAATCAATGGCTTCATAAAAACCATATTTGCCTTCAAAGCCCTTCGCTTTAATACCTGCAGATTATCATAGGCCTCCTCTGGGGAAACCATCAAGCCATAATAGTAGAATAAGGAGATATAACCAGATCTTCGCCCAGGCCTCGTTTAAATCCGAGACCGGGAACACCAAAGGCATGGTATTGATAATTAAGACTGGCATCTACCATATTGTATCCTGATTCTGAAATACCCCAGGGTACACCTCGTTTTTTACCATATTCAATTTGCTTTTGAATAACAGCCTTACTGGTTTGATCAAGTAATGTATTTCTATAAGTTGGCATTACCAGTAACGGCATCAGGTATTCAAACATGGAACCGCTCCAGGAAAGAAGAATGGGTGTAGTGCCGATATTCGTAAGTTGCCGGCCCAGTGCAAACCAGCTTTGCTGTGGTAATTTTCCCTGCGCAATAGCCACAAAAGTTGTAAGCCTTGCTTCGGAGGCCAGCAGATCATAAAAACTATTATCTCTTCGGTGCTCTTCTGCATTATAACCGATGGTTAAAAGATGTTGTGTGCTGTCATATAGAAAATTAAATTCCATATGGGAAAGCTGGGTACATCTTACTGCAAGTTGCTCTACAAGCAACATAATCGCTTTTGCCCTGCGCCCTGTTTCTGTAATGCCGGTGCGGTAGTTAGTTAACCAGTCATTTTCTTCCTCTGTATTATCAGCTGAATAAAGCTCATTGATCTTGTGCAATAAAATCTGTTCAATTTGTGATAATTGCTTAATAGTTGGAACGCCGGGTAAAAAAGGAATCTGTCTTTCAAATTTCCCTGGCGGCTCATTAAGTAATAGCCAGGGCATATAAACACCCAGGTCATTTTTTATATTCTTAATATGTGCAAAGATTTTTTGTATCCACCAATCCGCTTCATTTTCAGGATCAATATCTAATTGTACCAGAATCCTTGTTAAAGATTGTTCTAAGCCGTCAAGATATTTTTTAATCTCATGAGGGTTATCAAGGTTGGCCAGGTTATCGTCAGTTAGTTGTTCCTGAAAAGATTTAAGCGCAGGTATATTTATTTTTTCTGACAAAATTCTAACCTCATCCAGCAATCCCTCAAACATGCTTTCCGTAATAATTTTCTTTTCAGGAATGGTAAGTAAACCTTGTTTTAATGTAACCAGGTGTCCCATCAGGTTTCCGCTATCAACTGTAGAAATATACCGGGGATTCAGCGGCATCAGCGATCTGGTATCATACCAGTTATATAAATGTCCCCGGTACTTTTCCATGCGTTGCATTGTACTTACAGTATTGGTAGTAAGTTCTATTAGTTCACCTGCCGTTATATATCCAAAATCATAGGCTGTAAGATTGGCAAGTAAGGAAAGACCAATATTAGTAGGGGAGGTCCGGTGGGCAATTCTCTCCACCGGTGCTTCCTGGAAATTATCCGGTGGCAGCCAATTATCTGCTGCGCCAACATGTGTTTCAAAAAAAGCCCAGATCTTCCGGGCCAGCTTGCGCAGATAAATGGTTTGCTCCGCAGAAATTTCTATGCTTTTTTCTCCTGCGGGTTTGCTGATAAACCAGGCAATGAATGGTGCCCCTGCCCAAATAATCAAAAAGGGTAAAACTTTGGCTAAAGTTATAGGCGACCAGAAGGTTAAAAACACAAAAAGAACAGCGGCGAGAAAGGGAGAAAACCACATTACTTTATATGCCCCGGCCATCGTTTTTTCATCTGTTCTTGTATTACTATACGGATTCCATTGCAATAAGTTTTTCCGGGTAAAGTATATACGCCATAAGGTTTGTAGTATAGCCGTAATGTTAGTATAGACTTCGAAAGGAAGGAAAATAAAATTAATGACTTGCTGAAAGACATTATCCTTCAAAGAGCGGTAAGAATAGATCAGGTGCTGAACAAATATTTCATCGGCCGGCTTTTTATATAACTGCCATGCAAAACTGACTATCATCGGTAGAAAAACTATGGCAAGTACAGATACCGTCCAGAAAAAAGGATGCGTTGATAAAATCCATCCAAATAATAATAGCGCCAAAAGCGAGACAGGAACCAGGCTTCTACGGATATTATCAAAGATTTTCCATTTGGAAAGCCTGGAAAGAGGATTTGAAACCAGGCGCTTGCTAAGTGAAGGGACAAATGGTAATATCCAACCTGCAATTTGCCAGTCTCCCCGAATCCACCGGTGCCTCCTGCGCATATCAGTGATGTATGATGAGGGATATTCTTCATATAACTGGATATCGGTTATCAATCCGGCCCGGGCATATGACCCTTCCAAAAGGTCATGACTAAGAATGCGGTTTTCGGGCAAACGGTCTTTAAGTGCTTTTTCAAAAGCATCCACATCATAGATACCTTTTCCTATAAAAGAGCCTTCTTCAAACATATCCTGGTATACATCGGAAATTGCTCTTGTATAAGGATCGGTTCCGGGTTCATTGCCATGAATTCTTGAATACATAGAACTGCCTTCAATTGGCAAGCTGTTAGACACTCTGGGTTGTAAAATTGAATATCCCTCAATTACTCTTTTCTTTTTTTCTGAATAAACCGGTTGATTCAATGGATGGGCCATTGTTGCTACCATCTTCCAGGCAACATCACGGGGTAATTGGGTATCTGTATCAAGCGTAATAACATATTTTACTTTAGAGTAAATTGCTTCATCTCCCACAATACTTAGAAAACGATCTTTACCTTCTCCTTTAATCAATCCGTTCAGGTCGCCCAGTTTCCCCCTTTTCCGTTCAAATCCCATCCATGTTTTTTCCCGGGCATTCCATACACGGGGCCGATGAAAGAGGAAGAAAGTGTCATTCCCGGGCCTGTTATATTTTCTGTTCAATTCTATGATGCTTGTTTCAGCATGTTGAAGTATCGCAGCATCCTCTATCAATTCCTTCTGGTTTGCATCCTTATAATCCGTTAATAAGGCAAATGAAAGATTTGCATCTCTATTTGCCAGAAACCGCACCTCCAGGTTTTCAACCAGATTATCAATTCCGGATTTTGAAGTAATTATGGTAGGTATTACCACCATAGAACGGAATGAGTCCGGAATTCCTTTAGAAAAATCCAACCGGGGAAGGAGACAAGGTCGTGCCAGAATAGTAATAAGCCAGTTAACAATACTTACTGCAACCTGGCTGGTAGCCAATAGTGCGAGAATTGATAAAGCTACCAGTGGCCAGTATCTCAATCCGTCTTCATAGGCCTTACTAATAAGGCCCCATGAAATAAGTGCCGTTAATAAAATTATTCCTCCCGCATAAACAAAAAAAGGAATCCTGTTAGCGATGCGCTTGCATTTTTCTTTGAGTGTAAGCTTAACCTTCGTTATTTTTTCTATTTTTCTCAACCCTTTACCGCGCAAAAAATATCCAACATGGGCAGTCCTTTTGTCATCACTGGTTTTTGCTGATTCGCTGGCAAAGCGAACCGCCATTTCGGCAACAGCCTGCTCAGAGAAATCACTTTTCTTCGCAATATTTTCTACAGTATGGCGATAAAGATCTCTAGTATTAAAATCCATTTTTTCATAAATACCTGCCGCATCCTGGCGAAGTGTTTCTTCCATTACACTAGTCTGTTCCACAAACTCCCGCCAGTCTGTAGTACTTAAAAACCGAAGGCTGCTTATGCTATTGCTTATTGAAACCTGGTCCGCTGCCTGCTTTTGGTTTTCCTGCTGCACCATTTCATTGGTAGTCAGCCCGCTTTCCGACAGAGTTTGCTCAAGCCAGCTGATAGCCAAAACAAGGGAACTGCCTTTTTCCTGTAGTCTTCTCGACAATTCCGCTACAAAGGAACTTGCCATAGGAGGTTTAGACCTTGCCATATCTGCAATTACCAAAACTAAATTCTTAGGGTCTTTTTCAATTACATTTATCATTTCATCAGCCCACGCGGTAGCTAATGATTTGTTTGAGATATCAATTGAAATCTGGATGGAAAGTCGACGAAGATTTTCCAGTAGTGCCAGGCGAAGCATGATAGGAATCGCCCATAGTTCACCCAGGTTTAAATAATTTATTTTTTGGTATGCTGTTACAAAATTGGTCAGGCTTTTCAGGTTAACATGGCCATCACTATGAGAAATAATTTCTACAGCTATATCATAAACACGGGGCAAACCTGCCGAAACTCCTTTTGCGAGTTGGGGTAATCCTTTACTATATCCCTTGGGTAAATGTTTTTTTGCTGTGTAAATCTGTTCTTCAATGAGGTAGAAATTATCCAGCAACCATTCTGCCGCTGGTGTAATCCGGTTGTTCTGTTTTACGTTTTCGGTGAGGTTTGAATGAACTTCTAGTAGAATGAGTTCATTTTCGGCAAGACGTTTCAACAACTGCTCTGAAGGTTCTTTGGTAATCAGCGTATGCTTCCTTGAAAGTGCTTTGGCATGCTGATCCAGTTGCTCTTCTGTATATATTTCAGCCCGCAAAGGCAGGCTTTCATCCGTCCCGTTATTTGAATTGGTAAAAAAAGGTTCGATTACATTTTTCTTAAACTGGGCGATGGCATGCGGAAGCATTTCAAAAAGGTCATTCGGTTGTTTTTTTCTCTGATCTCCATTCATTCTGGTATTGGCTTTAGTAAATAGTGAGCATTTTTACGCTTTACATCTCTGCCAATATCATGCCTTATCCCGATTAAAAGATTATAATATCTTGTTTGATACCCTCTTACAAATAAAATTTATAAAAAAGCCAGTATAGGAGAAAGAAGGAAAGATATAATGCAAAGATTAAAAATGTTTAAAGTCTGAAAATTAAGATTAGCTATTATTACCTGTTATTTTCCAGGTATAAAATTATGAATTTTAAGTTTCAGACTTTAAACATAAATATGAACATGTTATCAGCCAATGATTGCTTTAAACTCAGGCTTCCTCCATCGCATCATAATTTACCTGAGACTTTGCAATGTCCGTTAGATTTTTGTCGGCTTCCTTTTCTTCACTCAAAGTGGCGTCAAGTAAATGGGCAATCTCGCTAAACTCAAGTGTAAGCGCCAGTTGTTGAAGATTTCCGTATGTGGCAATTTCAAAATGCTCAATTTGTTGAGCGGCAAAAATCAAACCTACATCGCGGGTGGCTGTGCCAGATTCCGTTGCGTCAATAATAGATTTTCCTTCTTTGATAAGACCTTCCATGCCCTCACACATTTTAGCATCTGGTTTATTACCCATGATTTCAAATATTTTTTCAAGCCGGATTACATGTTGTTTTGTTTCTTCCAAATGTTCTTCAAACGCCATGGCTAATTCCCCGGAAGATGCTGCTTTTTGCATCCCGGGTAATGTTTTTACCAAATATTTTTCAGCCCAGTATATCTCTTTTAATTGGTCATTAAAAAATTCAGTAAGCATTGAATCAGTCGTATGTCTTTGTACTGTGACATCCGCTTTTTTTCCTGTTTCCTTTTTCATAATTAATAGTTTTTAGTACTGGCAGCTGTTGTAAAAAATATGCCATTCACTAAAAATGTGTAAAACAAGAACCTTTAAATGGGTGGATATTTTAAGATATAACGGTACCTAATATATAAGTAGTACTAAACCATTTGAGTTCGTTAAAATATTAATTCGTTTTAATACCTGAAATATCAAAATAAAATCAGGATATTATTTCAAATGGAAGTACCGTTAAATTTATTCCCTGTTTCTATAGTTTCTATAGTTTGGGCCACGGTGATTCAAACTGATATAAGAAGTTTCTTTCAGTTTACATTATATGGTTAGTGTAATATTTTCCTGGAAATCTATCTTATAATTCTTTATTTCGCCAACAATTTCTTGTAGCTTATCGATTTTGGATATATAATTTCATTGGGACTAAGTAAATGAAAAAAGAGTGAATGAATCAGGAGAAACCTCTGGTAATTTTTGCAGCCTGCATTCCATTCATTTTTTACTGCATCATTTTGCTCTCATTCTGCAAAACTTCTACCGGGCCGGATCTTGTTGCTTCCCATCCAATGATCGCTGACTTTCTTTCCTTTCCCCAAATATATCCTCCCGTATTTCCGTTTGATTGAATAACCCGATGACAAGGGATGAGGTATGCCACAGGGTTGTTGCCAATGGCAGTCCCAACCGCCCTTGATGCGGATGGATTTTTCAATTTTGCAGCTATGTTGCCATAAGTTGAAAGATATCCGGCCGGAATTTTTAGAAGTGTTTCCCAAACTTTCAGTTGAAATTCTGTGCCCTTTAAATGCAGCTTAATTTGGTGGATCTTGCTCCAGTCATAAGAAAAAATAAATAAGGCGTTTTGCTGAATCCGGTCTGCCACTTGTTTAAACTTTGCACGGGGAAATTTTTGTTTAAGGTCGCTCAGTGCATGCTTTTCATTGTTTGTAAAAGCAATATGACAAATTCCTATAGGGGTGGAGGCAACCATAATATGGCCAAATGGGCTTTCGGCAAAGCTATAATTAATAAAAAGATTTTCGCCTCCGTTTTTATATTCACCCGGCGTCATTCCTTCTATTTTTACAAACAGATCATGTAAACGGCTGGTTCCTGAAAGCCCTGCTTCAAACGCCGCATCAAAAAGGGAAGTGTTACTTTGTTGCAGCATTTTTTTTGCATACTCAACAGTAAGATATTGCAAAAATTTTTTCGGACTTACTCCTGCCCATTCAGTAAACAATCGTTGGAAATGAAAGGGACTTAGATGTATTTGCCTTGCTATTTCTTCCAGGTCCGGCTGTGCTTTGAAATTACCTTTTATAAAACCGATCGCTTTTGCTATACGGTCAAAATTGTTTTGTGCCTGTTCTTTCATTTGTTTATCCTTTTAAAGTTTGAAGTTAACGACCGTCCGGATCCGCTTGGGTCCATTCTATTAAACCACTGTTCAATTCTCAATTTATTACACAAAAATATAAATGAATCATTCCACTGTTGACCCGAAACTTGCTATGTTTTTTAATGCTTTGAATAGCTAATTTTACATTACTGTTTCACTCACCCCAATTATATGCAGGCAAATACGCTGGAAGAAGTTATAGCCCGTCTGGATGCAATTATCAATTCCTGCATTCAGCAATCCTCCCGATTGGCTTACTTTAATATTATTGGGTTGGATAAGATGGACCGAATCAGAAGAAATCAGGAAAAATATAGATTGCCTTTTATAGTTCTGGCAGGCACTTTACTTGCGTTATTGATTACAATGAACAAATAACCTGTTAAAATTGTCTTTATACCAATACATGTCCTAAATACAACCTCAGCTACCACGGTTTTAATTTAGTATTGCAATTTCAATGAAATTATTATGGTAAAATATGTATTGATAATTATAGGATTCATCTTCATAGTTACTTCTTCATTTGCACAGCCAAACCCTGGAAATTATCGGGCTATACTTTACCGCGAAGATGGGAAGGAAGTTATTTTTAAATTGAAAATAGAAAGATCAGCGGAGGAGGTCCAGGTTTTCATTTTAAATGCATCGGAGAAAATTCCGGCAAAAGATATTGTAATTAAAGAAGACTCGATGCTTTTTAATATGCCAGTATTTGAGTCATCGTTCCGATTGCAATTTAAACCGGATGGTTCTTTGAGCGGAACCTGGATCAAAGGAATTGCAAGTGGGAAAACACAATACTGGCCTTTTAAAGCCTTTCCCGGTAATAGCCGGTTTGAACTTGCAAAAGGCGCTGCTAAAAATAATATTAGCGGCAGATGGTCTGTGACGATTACCAGAGCCCAGGGCACAACAAGGCCAGCCATTGCTGAATTTAATCAAAAAGGCAATGAATTGACCGGAACGTTTTTAACACCCAGTGGTGATTACCGTTACCTGGAAGGCATTGTTACTGGAGACTCATTGCTTCTTTCAACTTTTGACGGGGCACATGCATTCACTTTTTCCGGTAAAATAAAAAACCGGAATGAAATTATTGACGGGTTTTTTGGATCTGGTATAGGGGGAACAGAAAAGTGGGTTGCTCAAAGGGATAGCAAAGCCGCATTACCAGGCGGTGATGCTCCTCAATTAAAGGAAGGATTTAAAAAGTTGGATTTTGTTTTTAATGATATTGATGGAAATAAAGTTTCTATAACAGATGAAAGATTTAAAAACAAAGTGGTTATCATTCAGATCATGGGAAGCTGGTGTCCCAATTGTCTTGATGAAACAAAATTCCTGAGTGATTATTATGATAAAAACAGGAACCGCGATATAGAGATCATTTCCCTGGCATATGAATACACAACAGATTTTGCAAAGTCGCAAAAAAGTGTCCGGAAATTTCAAAATTTGTTTAATGTGAAATATCCTATGCTGATAACAGGAGTAGCCGTGAACGACAGCTTACGCACTGAAAAAACACTGCCGCAGATAACAACAATAAAAGCATTTCCCACTACAATATTTCTCGACAGGAATGGAAATGTACATAAGATAAGTTCCTCCTTTTACGGGCCGGGCAGTGGTCAGCATTATGAAAATTTCAAAAAAGAATTCCATGCGACAATAGAAGAACTGCTTAATCAAACAGCAGATATTTCAGGGTAATTATTCATACAGAACGCTGAGCTATCTATGGGTCTGATTAAACTTTTGTTATTCTGCGTATTTCAATGCAAGGAAATATTCTCCATTTTGCTTCATGCCATGCAAGCTTTTAAATAAAAGACCCATCTAATGAAAAATATAAACAGCAAGTATCACAATTGCAAGGGCTGTAAATAATGCCAGTTGACCAATAGGTCTTACATTTTTAAGATGTAATGTGGTGTCTCCTTTTTTTGCTTTTTTTGCGGTAGCGCTAATGATACCTATCAGTGCGGCCAGCACAATTACAAGTACTAGTTTTATAATCAGCAAAGGAGTTGAAGAAAGGGTTTTCCAATAAGGCGTCATTAAATACCCACCGGAAACAATAAGCAACACTAATCCTATTTGTCCCATTTTGGCAAGGGCGAATGCATTTAGCATGAATTTTTGCGCTTCAGTTTGTTCCATTTTAGAACTGGCAATTCCCAGGAACATGAAACCAAAGCTAGTCCCCAAACCCATTGCCAGGCCAATGAAATGTATGATTAACATAATTTCTCTCATATAATTCCTTTAAGATTAAAACAAATATTTCGTCATACACTATCAGGATGTGGATGCACCCAGGGTTGCCGGTAGGGTCTTTGTAACAGGGCAGTTGCTTCTGCATCGCCTTCTACCTGTCTCTTTTTAGGATCGTATACCATTGGCCTTCCGGTTTTCATCGATAAGTTAGCAAGTATGCAGCTGGCAGTGGATATATGCCCTTCTTCAACATCGGCAACTGGCCTGCTGTCGCTTTCAATAGCAGCAAGAAAATTTATCATATGCTGCCGCGTGGCCGGAGCTGCATTTAATTCAATCATGGGTTCTTTAAGATCTTCAGGATATTTTTCTTTTTCATATACAACGTCTTTATGAATGCTTTCTCCTTTGCCCTGGGGTATAAAATCATATTTCATAGTACTGCCTTTCAGAGTGCCCTTGTCGCCATAAATCATAAAAGCCCATGGATATTCAGGGTCTGCCGGCGTTCCCCAACTTCGGTGCTGCCAGATACAATTCAAACCGTCATATTCAAACACAGCATGCTGGGTATCAGAAATATTTGATTTACCACCTTTATCCATATATATACCCCCGGTAGAACTGATTCTCTTTGGCCATCCCAATCCTAACATCCAGCGTACCGCATCCAGCATGTGAACACACATATCGCCTGTAATGCCATTGCCATATTCCATAAAGGCACGCCACCAGCGGATATGCGGCAATCCATCAAAAGGCCTCATAGGAGCCGGACCTGTCCACATTTCATAATCAAAAAAATCAGGAACAGGTTGCACTGCAGGATTTCCATTGTTGCGCATAGAATAATAGCAGCACATTTCAACATGTGATATCTTGCCAAGTAGTCCGGAGTCAACAATGTTCTTTTTAGCATCTATCAAATGGGGAGTGCTTCTGCGTTGAGTTCCAATCTGTACTACCTTCCCATATTTTCTTGCAGCAGCAACTATTGCTTCTCCTTCAATGACATCCACACTGATAGGCTTTTGCAGATAAACATGTGCCCCTGCTTTAATTGAGTCAATAGCCTGAAGTGCATGCCAGTGGTCCGGACTGCCAATAAGAACAATATCCAGCCCGCTTTCAGCAAGCATTTTTCGGTAATCAGAATAAAGCCTTGGCTTCTTACCCGACTTTTGTCTTTGGCTAACCATTGTTGCGGCTTCGGCAAGCAAGTTCTTATCTACATCACAAAGTGCAACTACTTCCACCGGAGAAACTTGTATCAGCCGGAAAAGGTCGCTTTTGCCATACCAGCCGGTTCCAATTAATCCTACCCGGTAAATTTTACTGGTTTCAAATAGGAGAGGCATGCCGGAAGCCCGGGCAGCAGCAAGAACGAGTGAAGCCGTCGCTCCCTTTATTAATGTTCGGCGGGTAATATTGAAATCAGACATGGTATCTAGTTTGGGTGTCTGAAAATAAGGAATAAATCAGGTAAGGCGCATCTCGGAGCTTCAATTTTTGGAATTGTAGTCTCCAATTTCATCCCGACAGCAAGTTTAATCTGGCAAAACATTTGAAATTTTGTCTAAAGTGGCTTCTCCGAACCAGCCCCTTCAAATAAATTTACCAAAGTCCTTGACATGCATTTAATTATTTGCTAAATTGCAGTCTCCCTCCCCTTTGTAAAACACAGAAGATTTGATTTTTCGATAACTCCGGTACACCTCTGAGATTTTCCATCCTATTTTCAAATTTTAAAACTTTTGTGTATGAAAAAACTCAACACTCTATTACACAATGAGAATGTAGTTGCTACCATTGTCATTGCTTCCGTATTTCTTATTACAGCTGTTATTACCGTTTGGGCAATTTACAGCTCCTAAACGAATTTTATCGATGGGTTAATTAAACCAGCTCAAGGGCTGGTTTTTCTATTTTAAAGGAAATTCGTAATAAACCAGATGTGATTGTTACTACTTGTGCTTATTAATCAAACCTGCCTGAAAAGACCAGGATAATATATCCGCCAGACGATGATCAATCCTGCAAGTACCAAAATGATCAGCGCAATCCATTCGATATTTCTGATTATAAACGGCTTTTTCTTTCTTGTATCCATTATATAAAATATTATACTTATCAGGAATATCAAAGATAGAATGCATTGGTAGTAAATGGCAAAAGAAATGGCACTTTCCTTCAACTGTTCTTTCATAATGCCGGAATGATAATAGCGGAGGGAGCATTCCTTTTAAATATTTTGAGTGTTGATTAGGTAAACAAACAAAAATCAATTCACTTTTTTCCCGAAAAAGGGCCATTGCATTTTATTTTACCTATAGAAAATTGCGCACGCAATAGAATTCTAAGAAAGAAAATATTTTAATAATAGAGATAACTGGGCCATCATTTCAATGAAATATATTCTCGTATTTTTCAAATAAGTAAAGATTCCATTTGAAATTGAATTTATGTTTGCTCCCAATGAAGCATTTTCATTGTTCCATTTATCCCCACTTGTGGATAAGTCAATTTACTGAAAACCATCCTGTACTATTTTATTTGCAATCCGCTAAATTCGCAGCGTTCAGGAAATTGAAATGGCTTTAAATACATTATTGAATAAGATTTTGAACCCCAAGAGTCTCATTTCTGTCCGTTTAGCAGAAAGGTAAATATTGTTGATTGAAGGCAGTCATTATCAGGGAGAACAAGGGAAAAACAAGTCAGTATATAAAATATCTTTTGAAAATACGTGAGACATGGCAAAGGAAAAAGAAATGGTTAAGAATTCGAATGGAACAGACATGTTCGCTTATAACGAGGATAGTATCAAAAGCCTCGACTGGAAAGAGCATATCCGGCTTCGACCCGGAATGTATATCGGAAAACTGGGTGATGGCAGCAGCCCCGACGATGGCATCTATGTGTTAGTTAAAGAGGTAATGGATAACTGCATTGACGAATACACGATGGGCTATGGCAAAACTGTTGAATTGACCATTGAAGGTAAGACAGTATTCGTCCGGGACTATGGGCGGGGAATTCCGCTGGGTAAAGTGGTGGATGTAGTGAGTAAAATAAATACAGGTGCCAAATACGACAGCAAAGCTTTTCAAAAATCAGTGGGATTGAATGGTGTGGGTACCAAGGCCGTCAATGCACTGAGTCATTATTTTAAAGTAACTGCTTTCAGGGAAGGCAAAGAAAAAACGGCCGAATTTGAAAGAGGTGTTTTGATCAAAGAACATAAGGAAGGAAAGAGTGACAGAGCAGAATGGAACACTGGTAACCTTTATCCCGGATGAAACGGTATTTAAAAATTTTAAATTTCACCCGGAGTTCCTGGAAAACCAGATATGGAACTATTGCTTTCTTGAATGCAGGATTGAAAATTACATTCAACGGTAAGAGTTTTATCAGCAAGAATGGATTGCTGGACCTTTTGCAACGTAAGACCAATGAAGACGAAATCCGCTATCCTATCATTCACCTGCAGGGTGATGATATAGAAGTAGCCCTGACACATAACAATGATTATGGTGAGGATATTTACAGTTTTGTAAATGGTCAGCATACTACACAGGGTGGCACACACCACCAGGCTTTCAGTGAAGCCTATGTAAAAACGATCAGTGATTTTTTTAAAAAAGATTATGATGCATCAGATATACGGACGGGTATTGTAGCCGCGGTTTCTGTGCGGGTAGTAGAACCGGTATTTGAAAGCCAGACCAAAACAAAGCTGGGCTCACAGTTTGTAGAAGAGGGTGGCAAAAGTATGCGACAGTTTGTGGGTGATTTTTTTGCAAGGGAATTGGACAATTTTCTTCATAAAAACCCAGTGGTGGCAGATGGCCTTGAAGAAAAGAATTGAACAAAGCGAAAGAGAACGTAAGGAGCTGGCAGGTATCAAAAAACTGGCAAATGAAAGAGCGAAGAAAGCCAACCTGCATAATAAAAAATTAAGGGATTGTCGTTTTCATTTGAATGATGATCTGCCGGCAAAAGGCAAGGAAGATTTTGTTGCCAAGCAAAATGAGACAACCATTTTCATTACCGAAGGTGATAGTGCAAGCGGTTCCATTACCAAATCCCGGAATGTGGAAACACAGGCGGTGTTTAGCCTGCGGGGTAAACCGTTGAACAGTTTTGGCCTCACCAAAAAGGTAGTTTATGAAAATGAAGAATTCAACCTGCTGCAGCATGCATTGAATATAGAAGAAGGAATGGAAGGTTTGCGGTTTAATAATATCGTGATCGCAACCGATGCCGATGTTGATGGTATGCATATCCGTTTATTGCTGATGACTTTCTTCTTGCAATTCTTCCCCGACCTGGTAAAGCATGAAAAAGTTTACGTTCTGGAAACACCGTTGTTCCGTGTAAGAAATAAACAGGAAACTATTTATTGCTTTGATGAAAGTGAAAAACAGGCTGCTATTAAAAAATTAGGTAGCAAACCGGAAATCACCACGGTTTAAAGGTTTGGGTGAAATAAGCCCGGATGAGTTTGCCCAATTTATTGGCGCAGATATGCGCAAACAACTGATGCGCCTGGAACAGGGTGATCATATTCAGCAATTGCTGGAATATTATATGGGAAAGAATACGATGGAAAGACAGGAGTTTATTATCAACAACCTGAAGGTGGAGTTGGATAAAGCAGAAGAAGTAATTTAATAAATTCAGAAGGTTAATTGGGCAATGGATTCAAAATACAGGTACCAGCGATTACCAATTAAAAATCTTTAAAGTATAAACTTTGTGAATTTTCCCGGTCATTTCAGCTTTCATCTTTATTAAGGTATGAAAAGAAGGATCAAAGCATATTTGTTCAGATTGTTGGGCCAGGAAAATTATTTAAAACTGCTTAACAGGGGATTCTTTTTTTTATATTATACCGGTTGGCTAAGGCAAACCGAAAGTTACAATTATCATTATTTTGTAAAGCAACTTATAAAAAAAGGAGATACTGTAGTTGACATAGGCGCTAACCTCGGATACTTTACAAAATTATATTCCAACTGGGTGGGTAATACCGGAAAGGTTATTGCGATTGAACCGGTACCATTATACATCAGGATAATAAGGTGGTCTTGTGGCCATAGAAAAAACATTACACTTTTGCCTTTTGCTTTAGGAAAAGAAGATAAGAAAGTCCATTTAGTTACTCCGGATCATTTTGGTTACCTGCGAACCGGCTTGCCTCATATTTTTGAAGAAAAAAATAATAAGCCGCTTTCTGAATACGAATTTTCATTTGAAGCCGAAATGAAAAAGGCCGCTGAATTGTTTGAAGGATTTGAAAGAATTGATTATTTGAAATGTGACATTGAAGGATATGAAGAAGTGGTGATACCGGAAATATTGCCGGCCTTATTAAAATTTAAGCCCATTATTCAAATTGAAACATGGGGCGATCATAAACCCGTAGTAGAAGCGGCACTTAATTCCGCCGGATTTGAAAAATATTTTCTTGACGGAGCCGTGTTGAAGAAGGCAAATGCCGGAGACCAGGATCCGGCTGGTGACCTGATTTTTATTCATAAAGAAAAACAATTATGATACATATCGTTTTTAACGAATCGGAAGTAGGCCTGATGAAACAGGTTATCGAACTAGATGAAACTCTTGCCGGGGAAGTAATACAGATAAAAGATGATTTTGCCGTAGGACCGTTGAAAGCCTTGGATACAGAGGAAGGATGGTTGGCAAGACAATCCTGGTGGATGGGATTATTGGAAAATTCTCCGTATGCGGGATCGCAAACTGTAAAATTTGACGACAGAGAAACTGTGTTAGAATTAAAAGAAAAATTAATAACTGAACCAGATAAGCAATTATGGATATGGATGGGACAAAATCAACATGATGTATCGGGCTATTACTGGCTGATGCCACAATTGACGGAATTTGCCGGAAGAATTCATGTACTTTATTTGAATAACCTTCCCTTTATCAACGAAAAAGGTCAGATATTTTATCCATCATGGCTGCATGAAATTCAACCTAAAGAATTTTTGAAAGCAAAAAAACTTTCACGTCCTATTACTCTCAGTGAATTTGAAGTGGATCCTGATGAATGGAAAAGATTGTGTGAAGAAAATAGTATGGTAAGAATACTGGAGGGTGGAAAAAAGATTGTCGGGAAAGATGAAACTTTTTATGACAGTGAGATTATTAAAAAATTTTACTGGGGATTGGCAGAAAGCCAGCCGGGTGCTGTCCAATACGCTTCACCGGATGAAAATAAAAACAGGTGATGTGTTTTTAATGTGGAGGATGAAGCAATTGATAAGAGATGGCAAAATAGAAGTAACCGGTGACCTGGATAAAGGTTGGAAAGATTTTGATGTAAAGATTGCCGGGGAAAAAAAGGAAGAATCAATCCATACTGAAGATGCAACAAATTAAAATGAAGAACTTAATAATGCTGGAAGAAGCGGCGATGCTGGGCCTGAGCATATACATTCTCACCTTATTTCAGGTTGACTGGTGGTGGTGGCTTGTTCTTTTTATTGGCCCCGATATCAGCATGATTGGTTATGCCGCAGGTAACAAAGCGGGGGCAGTTGCTTATAATTTATTCCATCATAAAGGAGTTGCGATTGCCATATTGATAGCAGGTTATTTGATCCCGGATATTATGTTGCAAATAACCGGGGTGATATTATTCGGCCATTCTTCTATGGACAGGATATTCGGTTATGGCCTCAAAACTGATGCAGGATTTAAATACACACATTTAGGAATGATTGGAAAGAAATAAAAAATGAGTGCACCAAAAAATAAAATAACAGACGTTCAAAATAATGACAGCGGCTTGCATGGCCAGTATAAAACCTGGTTTCTTGATTATGCTTCCTATGTAATACTGGAAAGGGCCGTTCCTGCAATTGAAGATGGATTAAAACCTGTACAACGTCGTATCCTTCATGCCATGAAGGAAATGGATGATGGACGATTTAATAAAGTAGCCAATATCATCGGACAGGCCATGCAATATCATCCGCATGGTGATGCGAGTATTGGTGATGCGTTGGTGAACATGGGACAAAAAGACCTGCTGATTGAAACACAGGGAAACTGGGGCGATGTAAGAACCGGTGATGATGCAGCTGCAGCCCGGTATATTGAAGCAAGACTTAGCAAGTTTGCACTGGAAGTTGCTTTCAATGCAAAACAACCGAATGGCAATTGAGTTATGATGGCCGAAAGAATGAACCGGTTACACTGCCGATGAAATTTCCGTTGTTGCTTGCACAGGGTGCTGATGGTATTGCGGTAGGCTTGTCTACCAAAATTTTACCTCATAATTTTTGTGAACTGATTGAAGCCTCCATTAAATATTTGCGTGGAAGAAAATTTGAATTATATCCCGATTTTCAAACCGGTGGTATGATCGATGTGTACGGATTATAACCAGGGAAAGACGCGGTGGTAAAGTAAAGGTAAGAGCACATATCGAAGAGGTGGATAAAAAAACACTGGCGATAAAAAGTGTTCCTTATGGTGTTACTACCACGCAGTTGATGGATTCTATTGTAAAAGCAAATGACCAGGGAAAGATCAAGATCAAAAAAGTAACAGATAATACAGCTGCTGAAGTTGAAATACAGGTTGATCTGGCACCGGGTATTTCACCGGATATTACGATTGATGCATTGTATAAATTTACAGATTGCGAAATTTCCATTTCTCCCAATGCCTGTGTGATCGTTGACATGAAACCGCAATTTCTGGGTGTGCATGAACTGCTGAAAATTTCGAGCTGATAATACCAAAGACCTGCTGGAGCAGGAATTAAAGATCAAACTGGCGGAGCTGCAGGAAAAATGGCATTACACTTCACTGGAAAAAATATTCTTTGAAGAAAAAATCTATAAAGAACTGGAGAAGAAACATGAAACCTGGGATAAAGTGATAGAGGCAATTGACAAAGCATTTGTTCCTTTCAAAAAGCAGTTGAAAAGAGAAATTACAAGAGAAGATATTATAAAGCTGACAGAAAAACCTGTACGCCGAATCTACAGGCTCGATATTGATGAATTGAATGCACAGATCAAGGGACTGGAAGCAGATATCAAACAGGTAAAATATGATCTGAATAACCTGGTTGATTTTGCAGTAGCCTATTATGAAAACCTGCTGAAGAAATATGGAAAAGGCCGTGAAAGAAAAACAGAAATCAGACAATTTGAAGTGATCGAAGCCAAACAGGTAGCTATTGCCAATACCAAAGCTTTATGTGAACAGGGAAGAAGGATTTATTGGTACCGGTTTGAAAAAAGATGAATTGCTTGTTTGAATGTTCAGACCTCGATGATATCATTGTTTTTGCCAAAAGAGGAATAATGAAAGTGGTGAAAGTTCAGGAAAAAGTTTTTATTGGAAAAGATATTCTTCATGTGGCCGTTTTTCAGAAAAATGATGAACGCACCACCTACAATATGATCTATGCTGATGGGAAAGGTGGCATGAGTTATGCAAAACGTTTTAATGTAACCGGTGTAACCAGGGATAAAGAATATGATCTGACAAGGGGTGATGAAAAAAGTAAAGTGCATTACCTGAGTGTAAACCCGAATGGTGAAGCTGAAGTGGTAAAGATCATATTAACCCCCGGTTCTTCTGCCCGCATTAAGGAATTTGATTTTTATTTTGAAGAACTGGCGATCAAAGGACGTGGAAGTATGGGTAACCAGGTGACAAAATATCCGATCAAATCTGTTAAGTTCAAAGGAGGCAGGAAAGGCAACACTGAGTGGACGTAAACTCTGGTTTGATGATAAATTCGGAAGACTGAACGCTGAAGAAAAAGGTCTATTACTGGGAAGTTTTGAAGCGGACGACAGGATCCTGGTTATTTATAATGATGGAAATTATAAGATAACCGACCAGGAAATGACCCAGCGATTTGATGCGGAAAATATTTTACTGATAGAGAAATTTGATGCCGAAAAAGTTATTTCTGCCGTTTATCTTGATAAGAAAAATTTGCAGTACAATGTAAAACGATTTAAGATTGAAACGACTACCCTGAAGAATAAATTCTTTTTTATTAAAGAAGGAGATGGAAATTATGTAGAAGCTGTGTCAACAGATGATGAACCCATACTCGCGGTACAAACGGGAAGAGGAGAGCAGGTGCGCAAAGCAAAATTCAAAATAGCCAAGGTATCCGAAGTAATGGGTTGGAAGGCAGTAGGAAATAAACTGCTTGACTATAGTAAAAGTGTGCAGATGGAATGGGTTAAAGACAGGCCGGCTGATAAACAGCCGGAGTTATTTTAGATAAAATATCTTTACCTGTGATAGACCACTGGGAATTAATGGATGTTTATAAAGCCTTACTGGCCGTTGCTGCTGGTATCATCCTGGGTCTGGAAAGAGAAATGAAAGATAAAGCTGCAGGCCTGAAAACAATCACAGTCATCTGCCTTGGCTCAGCTTTGTTTACCATTCTTTCTTATAAAGTGGGAGTAGCAGATCATGAAACTACACGCATTGCATCCTACATTGTTAGTGGTATCGGCTTCATAGGTGCGGGGGTAATTTTCAAAGACAAATTAGATGTTTCCGGGTTAACAACTGCGGGCATTATCTGGCTGGCGGCTGCGGTGGGTATGGCCATAGGTTTTGGAGAATTTTATCTAGCTGCTACTTTTGTTGCTTCAGCTTTATTGATAATTTTTTCCAGCAAGTGGATCAATAGAATATTCCGGGCTACAAAATTAAACCGGGACCTGGTTTTTGAAATGGAAAAGAGAAATGCCCACTTCAGGCATAGCATTCTATCTGAATTAAGGGAGCAGGGAATTCATTCTGAAGAAAAGAAAATGGAGTTTAAGGAGAATTGTATTATCGTATCTGTTGATGCCACTATACCTTCTAAAAAAATAAAATGGCTGGAGGAATACTTGCTTCTTCATGAGCATATAACCGGCTTTTCTTTTTGATTTTTCGCCCATACCAGCATCAATTTGGTGATAAAGGCTTTGCAATAAATAAATACTAAAAATTGCCTGCCTATTTCTTCTTTCGCCTGATTCTTATTGTTGCATTTTTTTCTAAACTGCTTGACAAGCGGACTTCATGTTTTTTGTTGCCATCCGTTATTATCATGAGAGCTGTGTTGGGTGGTATTGTTCCGAGGTTATCAGCAAACATGCTCAATTCGTTCAGTTCCTTTGTACTGTCAATAATAAGATCAAAGTGAAGTGACCGGGTGCTAAGTCGTTGAGAAAAGGCGAGCAACTGGTTATTATAAAATACCGATATCGAATCGCCGTCAATTTCCCCGTTATCATAAAAATCAACCTGAAGTGAATCTGAATCCACCTCTATTTCATCAACAACTACATTTTCCCGTTCTTTAAAACGGCTTTCCACCACATAATTAATCACCTTGCGTTGTATCACTTTCACGGCGGGAAGTGTATCGGCCGCAGTTGGTTTCCATACCTGGTTTAGTTCTTTGAAATTACGGAGCGCCATTAAAACCGAATCCTGCTTACTCATAGAAGCATCCAGGGAAAGATTAAAATTTATATCTACGCAGGTGAATTTATATTCTGGCAAACTTTCAAATAGGCCAACAAGATTAGACCCTGCTTTCGCAACACGCAAGGTAGCCAGGAGATTCATTTTGCAATCCACTTCCATAGAACTAAAGGAGCCATAATAAGTAATGGGAATATTATACAAGGTAAGCAGTCTTGTTTTTGCATTGTATTTTCCTTTTACCTGTATACTTCGAAATGTGTTTTTAAAATAATAACTCAATATACCTTTAACCGAAGACTTCTCGGGCTGGAGAATAAGTTCCACCAAATAATTACTTGCGGAGCTATTAGTTTTAACCTTGGCAGTACCATACCAATACCCGAAAACAGATTGAGAATTTGCATTTACAGAAAATAGGATAATAACTAAAACTATTAAATTCTTCATGGTGCTTTGGCTTGACAAAAACTATGCTTATCCCATCAGAATAACCAAATAATTATTTTAAATAACGTTTCATTTCCCGGTCTACGTCTTTTTTCCTGAGAGTTTCCCGTTTATCATGGAGTTTTTTCCCTTTTGCTAATCCTATATCAATTTTTACAAATCCTTTCTCGTTTAGATACATCCGGAGAGGCACCAGCGTATATCCTTTTTCTTTCAATTTTGTTTCTATTTTCCTGATTTCTTTTTTTTGTAATAATAATTTCCGGTCACGTACCGGATCATGGTTATTTAAATTTCCGTGGGAATATTCTGCTATATGCAGTGACTTTATCCATATTTCACCTTTATGAAGCAGGCAATAGCTATCATTAAAACTTACTTTTCCTCCACGGATCGATTTCACTTCAGTACCCAATAATACCATCCCGGCTTCATATTTTGCATCTATAAAGTATTCATGGTAAACCGATCTGTTTTTAATTTCACTCATGTAACAGGGTAATCTTGCAAATATAAGAACCGGTGGCTAACCGGCAGGCTCTTTAACAAATAACCCCGGCAACAAACCAGGGTTATATTCAGATAAGTTTAATGAGATCAATTAATAAAAAGCATCAGAACTTTTGCAAGCTTTGCTTTCAATTCATTCCTGGGAACTATGAAATCTAAAAAGCCATGATCCAATAAAAATTCGCTGCGTTGAAATCCCTCGGGTAATTCTTTCTTTATCGTTTCTTTGATAACTCTTGGACCGGCAAAACCAATCAGTGCATCCGGCTCTGCAATATTCAGATCGCCCAACATCCCAAAGGAGGCGGAAATTCCGCCAAACGTAGGATCGGTCAATAATGAGATATAAGGCAATTTAGCATCGCTTAGTTGCGATAACTTGCCGCTGGTCTTGGCAAGTTGCATTAATGAAAAAGCACTTTCCATCATCCGGGCACCCCCGCTTTTGCTTATTACCATATAAGGCATTTTGTGCTCAATACAATAATCAACTGCCCGTGAAAATTTTTCCCCCATTACACTGCCAAGGGAGCCTCCGATAAATTCAAAATCCATACACGCAATTACCAGGTCATGATCACCCACTTTCCCAACAGCCACCCGCATGGAATCTTTAAGATCTGTCTTATTCCAAATTTCTTCTAGTCTTTTTTTGTACGGTTTCAGATCAGTGAATTCCAGAAAGTCCTTACTCCTTATATTTTCAAACAACTCTTTAAATTCTGAATTGTCAAATAAAATATCGAAGTATTCATTACTGCTTATACGATGGTGATAATTACATTTTGGACAAACAAACAAATGTTCGCGGAGTTCTGAGATCGTACAGATATAGTTGCAATCGGGGCATTTTGTCCAGAGCCCTTCCGGTGTTTCTTTTTTTTCAGAGGTTTTAGTATTGATTCCTTTTTTTATACGTTTAAACCAGCTACTTTTTGTTTCTTCGGTTTTTCCATCTTCACCTGCCAGGTTAGCATCAAAATCTTCAATTTGTTTTGCCATAGCCATTTTTTGTTGGAGTACAAATATAGAGAAGTTTGAGTTTCGGGATTTTTAGATTATCAACCCTGCTTCTTATTATTTAACTGCCTTTTGCTTTTACTTCTTCAGCACTCTTTCAAATAATTTAAATATTCTTTTGTATTCGTCTGTCCAGCTACTTGGTTCAATAAATCCATGATCTTCCATTGGATAGGATGCCAGTTCCCAATTATCTTTTCCCAATTCAATTAAACGCTGAGTCAGTTTTACTGCATCCTGGTAGTGAACGTTTACATCTACCATACCGTGGCAGATCAGCAGATCACCTTTTAAACCTTCGGCAAAATAAACAGGAGAACTTCGCCGGTAAGCCATTGAATCTGTATAAGGTTCATTTAAAATATTGGAAGTATACGGATGATTATAATTTGCCCAATCAGTAACAGGACGAAGTGCGGCCCCTGCTGCAAAAATATCCGGAGCAGTAAAAAGACCCATCAAGGTTATGAACCCTCCATAAGAACCTCCGTAAAGACCAATACGCCTGGGATCAACAGAAAAATTTTTGACCAGGTAACTTGCTGCATCTATGTGATCAGAAAGATCTTTACCACCCATATGGCGATAAATACCCGTTCTCCAATCGCGGCCATAGCCTGCGCTGCCGCGGTAGTCGATGTCCAATACATAATATCCATTTTGCGCCAGCATGTTGTTGAACATATATTCCCGATAATATTGACTCCACCATTTATGCGCATTTTGTAAATAGCCAGCACCATGTACAAATATGACCGCAGGGCGATTGGGGTGAGGATTATCCGGTTTATATAATCTTGCAAATATTGGCGCACCATCCCCGGCTGTAATCGTTATTATCTCTGGTTCTCTCCAGGGATATGATTTAAATTCATCGCTTTGCGCTTTAAAAGTTATTTGACCGGCAATATTATTTTTAATTCCTCTTCCGGTTTTGGAGTTTTCCTGTAAATACAATTCCCATGGTTGGGTAGAAGAGGAATATAGGATGGCCAGCCATTTTTCATCAGGCGATATAGTTACCTGGTGGGAGCCTGTTTGAGTGGTAAGCCTTTCTTTTTTTCCGGAAGCTATATCCAACTTGTAAAAATGTTGTTCCCCCGGATGCATTTCATTGGTTGTGATATAGAAATACTTTTTGTCGTTTGATAGCAACGCATTTTGAATTTCATAGTTTCCGGAAGTGAGTGCTTTTTTCTTTCCCTCTTTTATATTAATTACATAAAGATGCGAATAGCCGGATTCTTCAGATTGAAACCAGAAATTATCATCACTGATCCAACCCAAACTACCCATGATACCGGGTCCTCCAATCCAGGCTTCATCCCGCTGGCGATCCAATAATGTCAAATGACAGGTGGCAGTATCCCATAACATCAGCCATCGATCTTTGTGATCATCAGATCGTATCTCGAGTACAGCATGCCGGCCTCCGGGCGACCAATAAAATCCAGGGATCGTTACGCTCCGGACGGCTGATTTGTTCTTCTTTGCTTCCAATTGAAGGGGATAATCATTAAGGTAACCAGGTAAATCACGAATGCCGGGAAGGGAATCGGTTTTTATTCTGATAATTGTATCTTTTATCCTGTCGTAGAAAAAATATTCTGACCTTCCGGAACTAACACCTACTTTAGTACGGGATGGAATATCAGTCGTAAATCCTGATTCTGTTACATAATCAGGAACAATTGTATTTTTTGCATCAGATTGATGGTTTAAATAACCGGTAATTTATAAAACGACCGTCAGGACTTATATTCAATCCCTGTAATATTTTATCTTCTATACTAATACTCCGAAGCTCCTTTGGTTTAGTCTCCCTGGTATAATTATTTTCCTTCTCTCTTTTTTCCTTTCTCAATGCCAAAATCTCAAAATATTGCAACTGATCTTTTTTCAGCCATTCTTCTTGCTCAGAAAGATTATCTTTTGCAACAGGAATTGTTGTACTGGTATTCCTGCGTGAGGACGTTGAACCTGTAGAAGCAGGAGTTGTTGCGCTTCCTTTTATATTGGTTAATTGTTGCGTTTCTCCTGTTTCAATATTCCATGCATAGAGATTTTGCCCCCGGTTGAAAACGATCTTCAAATCGTTAAAAGAAAATCGTGGATTATTTTCTGGTTCTTCCGTTTCGGTAACTCTTCTTGTATTTCCGGTTTTTAGATCAGAAAAAAAAATATCCCCAAACTTTGAATAAACATATGCAGTCTTCATCCTATTATAACCAATGGTACTTGCCAGGACGCTGGTTAGTTTTTGCTGAACGGAAACTTTGACCGGGTTTTTATTTTCTTTAGTAATATAGTAAAGCGAATCAGAAATATTATGATCAGGATTCCAGTTGAAAAAAAGAATTTTTCCATCGGCTGACCATTGCGGGTTGGAGGGGGAAGTGCCGATCCACCTGGGATCTTTCATTATTTTTTCAACAGTGAGAGCACCGGCCGAAGATTGCGCAAGGGTAATACTGCAGTAGAATGATAATAAAAAAGTAAAAATCACTTTTGGCATAAATAAAAAAATTTGAATCATAAAAATATTGAGAAAAGCATATTCTCAATTCTTACCATGAATTAGAGGCTGTATTTCTTTCAATATAAGTGTATTAATATTCCTTATAATCGGGTATTTTATTTTTGGCTAAACATACATATAATACAGACAGAATAATGGAGTGTATTAAATTGATCCGGAAAAAATAAAACTTTCAGGAGGAAAGTCTGTTCCGGGTTTTCACCACGATACCGGTTTTAACATCGCTATATATATTTCAACCTTTGGTAGCTAATGGACAACTAATTATATGATTCTACAGATTAACAGAACTGACCTCGATGAACTCCGGCAAATTAATGAAGGCTAATCCGGAGATAAACGATTGATTTAAATACCACTTCAGTAAATAATATAATACAATCCAAGGGCCTGCCCAAGCTGTCAAACCCTCTTCTGTCGTAGGGTTTATGAGCTATTTACAATTAAATCATGAATTCACTTATAACATCGTTACTTTTGCTTAGCCGCCTGCTCTGATTATTAATTAAAATTAAGTTCTTTATGTACACGCATATTTGGAATAAATACCTTCCTGTGATCAGGATATTGTTGAAAAAGTCAGCTGCTGCGGAACAAAAATTGGGTCTCAATCGTACGGATTTTGAAAAAGGAAACCGTACCCGAAAACCCGCCTGTTCATTTAATATTGAATTAATAAAAGGACGTTTTGTAACGCTTAGCCAGTCTGTTCCTGCCAAGGATCTTGTTGCTCTGTTACTCTCTGATGAGGTTTCTAAGTCACTCCTTCGCCAGAATAATTACACGATGAGCCTGAATTCAGATCTCCTTTTGAGTATTACAAACTGCACCCCGGTTGAAGAAGAAGCAACTACCGGAAGTGAAGAATCAACAGCCTGACAGGGATTGGTTAAATAGAAATGAATTCCCGGTCATCTTTAAATTGACCGAAAGGTAATTCTCTGCTATTATTCGCACAAAGAGCTTTTCTTTTAACTCCCATTCTCTATATGAAAAAAATTTTTGTTGTATTGAGTATGCAAGTTTTACTTGGTGCAAGTTTGCCTGCTCAACTTTCCATTCAACTGTATGGCGAAATACCCAATAGCATTCCTTCTGTAAATAAAGAAAAAAGCATTACTTCTGATGGCATACTCAGAATCAGTAATGTTTCAATTCCAACCCTGGTCATGTATAGACCGGCGTTTTCTTCTGAAAAAAGAACTGCTGTCGTCATTTGCCCGGGAGGTGGGTATAGCATTTTAGCAGCCGGTCATGAAGGGAGTGACGTTGCCGGCATTTTAAATAGTTGGGGCATTACAGCTTTCGTATTAAAATATCGTTTGCCTGATGATTCAATTATGGTTAATAAGGAAATTGGTCCGCTCCAGGATGTACAGCGGGCTTTGCAGCTCGTAAGACAAAATGCAAAGCAATGGAATCTGGACACTAGCCGGATTGGAATAATGGGCTTTTCTGCAGGTGGTCATCTTGCCGCTACCGCCTCCACTCACTTTAATAAACCTGTTATTAATAATCAAGGCCATATTTCCTTGCGACCTGATTTCTCCATCCTGATTTATCCGGTTATTAGTTTTGCAGATAGCCTTACACATAGCGGGAGCCGGAATAATTTAATTGGAAAAAATGCAGCTCCCGAAAAAATAAGAGAATTTTCAAATGAAATGTGGGTAAATGATCAGACACCTCCTGCATTCCTTGTACATGCAAACGATGACCAGGCGGTAAAATCAACCAACAGCATACAATATTATGAAGCCTTGCTCCGCCACAAAGTACCTGCTGAATTACAGCTATATGAAAAAGGAGGTCACGGCTTTGGAATGTATAATAAAACGACACCGGATAGCTGGGTTGAAAGACTAAAAACATGGCTTCAAGGCAATCATTTTCTCTGATCTTTGAGAGATTTTGGCGGGAAAGAATAATGACAACTTTGCTGGTACCAGATTTCTAAAGGCAAGGCTATTTCTACCTATATGAAGGATTTTCTGGTTTTTCATTCAACTGCAAAAGTTCATCAAATTCCGCCTCTAACGAATATAATAAACGGGGCAGCCGTTCAGCCGTTATCTTCCAGCTTCCATCCTTGTTATTATTATGCATCCGGTATTTAATATCTACATCATCAAGCTTAACAGAAATATGATACCAGGGATCAAAACTGGAAGAAAGAATTCTTTTGAATTCAAATTGACGGCCCCTGTACGACTTAGTAAAAAAATCTTTCATGAAAATGGGTTTATGGACTTATGAACAGACCAACATGTAATTTAACCTAATAATACCGTTAATGCAGAAATATAAATAGTATGAGTCATTACAAACCATTACAGAATGGCTGTGATATGCAGGTTCTGAAAAAAGAAAATATTATCAAAATGCTCCTTTTTGAAATTGAAAGGCTTAAAAAAGATGAAATTGTTTTTATATGCTTACTGCCCTTCAACTGATAACCCAGTTCCAATTGCAATCCCATCCGGAGGGAGGATATTATGCACAAACCTATTGCAGTGCAGAGAAGATAGCTGCTGATGCATTGCCTGCCCGGTTTGCAGGTACCCGTTATTTTTCAACTGCCATCTATTTCTTAATGGAAGGAAAACAATTCTCAGCATTTCACCGGATAAAAAGCGATGAGTTATGGCATTTTTATTCAGGCGTGCCCTTACATATTTACGTTCTGCATCCGGACGGCAGGGGAGAAGTGCTTAAGCTGGGTAATGATCCCGCGAACGGCTATTCTTTTCAGCAAATAGTTAAGGCAGGTAGCTGGTTTGCTTCAAAACCGATAAATGATAATTCATTTTCATTTGTGGGCTGCACAGTTTCTCCTGGTTTTGATTTTGAAGATTTTGAACTGGCAGATAAAAAAGAAATGCTGTTAAAATATCCCGGCCATTCAGATTGGATAAACCAATTATGCAGATAAGTACTATGCAGACAAGGAAAAATAATTCGGTCTTTAATTCCTTTATAATAAATGTAAACCACTCAATTTTAATCTTTCTGTTCAGGAAACCCCAGTTTTCCTAATAGTTCCTGGAAGCGGGGATCTTCTCTAAACCAGGATGGGCCCCAATTTTCATATTTAAGATTAAGTAAAATCGGATCGCGGTCCATATAGGCTTGCTCAAGAAAATCAAACGCTTCTTCAGTTTCGCCAAGATAGGCAGCAGATAATGCAGTAAATGCTTTGGCGATATATTCTTTTTCAGATCTTACCTTCAGTTCATTCATCAGGCTTCGGGCCTCACCTGTTTTACCCGTTAGGCAATAATTCCAGATAAGTGCATTAACCGCAAAGTGATGCCTGTTGGAAATGCTCATAGCTCTTTTGAATGAGGCTATCGATTCTTTATATCGCTGCATTTTCATTAGAATATTTCCTTCGGAAATATGACTTATGAATGAATTAGGATCCAGTTCAAGTGCATAATGGCAAACTTCCAGCGCCTGGGATAATTTACCTACCGTGCAAAGTATTAATGAATAGGTAGCATTAAAATATGCGCTTAAGGGATCCAGTTTTACAAGCATTTCGCCGTGCATTTCCCCCTGCTCAAAGTTTCCTTTTACTATTGTCAGGTAATTCCAGCCATACCAGGCATGGGCTTGTGTATTCCGGGGATTTATTTCAAATGAATGCAAAAAATTCTTTTGCGCTTCCGGCCAGTTCCAATCATACAATGTATAATAAAATCCCATGGAACAATACCCTTCCGGAAGAGATGGGTCTAATTGTATAGCTTTTTCAGCAGATTCCTTCGCTCTCACCATTACCTGTGCAGGTGGTGCCAAACCATAGTTTCCCAATACCAAATTGCCATCAGCATATCCTGCGTATGCAAGTGCAAATCCAGGATCTATATTAATTGCCTTTTGAAAATTTTGTATGGCTAATGGTATTGCAGCTCCGCGCCGGTTAAGAAGAAACCGGCCCTTTAAATATAATTCATATGCTTCAGGATTCTGAGTGCGGTTACGGGTCACCTTATTCCTTTCTTTTTCCAGCAATGTCATTTTCAACTTTTCGGTGATCGACAATGCGATTTCGTCCTGGATGGAAAAGATATCATTCATTTCACGATCATATTTCTCAGACCACATATGGAAGCCATCTTCTGCATTGACTAATTGGGCAGTGATCCGGATCCTGTTTCCCTGCTTTTGTATGCTTCCTTTCAGTATTGAGTTTACTCCCAGCTTTTCCCCCATTTGTTTTATGCTCTGATTTTTTTCATTTAATTGAAAAGCTGAACTGCGACCTGCTACTTTTAAATCTTGTAAATGCGTCAACGAGTTTATGATTTCCTCAGCCATTCCTTCGCTGAAGTATTCCTGTCCGGGATCACTGCTTAAATTCAAAAATGGTAAAACGGCAATGCTATTGACAGGAACAGATTTAAAATAACTGTTTTCAGAAGCAAAAGAGAGAGAATTGCCATTGTCAACAGAGTTCAAAGTCACTTCATAAATTGATACGGGCATTATAACATTTTTCAGTACTTCCTTAATTACAAACCGACAACTGATGTCCTTCTTGTTTTTCGTATTCTCATGCACCGTTTCAGAAACGTAAATGCAACCGGGAGGTGCAAGCGCCTGAATACGGGAAGCAATATTTACAACATCGCCGTATATACTTCCTTCATTCATGAGTACATCCCCCATATGTATTCCTATCCTAACGGGCAACCGGGGAAGCTCACTAAATTCCTTTTGAATAAGTTTTGAAAATTGTACCGCATTTACTGAGCTGTTAAAAAGCAATAAACACCCGTCACCATAATATTGAATAATGCTACCATTGTTCAGTATCACTAAATTCTCTATCGTTTTCCGGAAGCGACCTACGTTATCTACAGCCATTGCTTCGTCACTCTGCATCATAGCTGTATAGCCGACTATATCGGTAAAAACTATAGCAGCCAGTTGATGTAGTGGAGCCATTAGAATGGTATTGATAATTGACCAGGCCCTGAATTTGAAATTGCTCAGCTAATTTATCGCCCTTTAAATATAGGTTTTTTAAAAATATCCTTCCCAGGGCATAGGTATACTGAATATGCTGATCCGGGTGCTTACTCCGGTTATTCCATTTTTGTTTCATGTCAACATCTGCACTTATCATTCAAATATTGTTCAGAAAGCATGGCAACCGTATTCATGCAACTTTATAATTTTGTGATGTTCCCAATCTTAAAAACTACTTCCTTAATGGACATAATACTATGCAGAGGTGAGGGAAAAAAAACGAAGCTCATGAATAATGGTTTTCAAAATGGTATCAAATTCAGATCTTTCCTGGAATTTTGGGACTACCTTCCCATGGATGAACGCATTTTGACCGATGTACTTCGCCAGATTGTGTTAGAGAATTTACCTCCTCATTGCAATGAAAAACTTACCTACAATGTTCCTTTTTATTATGGCAAAAAAAGGATCTGCCTTATCTGGCCATCAACCATTCCATGGGGTGGCTTTAAAAAAGGTGTGATGCTGGGATTCTGCCAGGGCTATAAACTAAAAGACCCGGATCAATACCTGGAGCATGGTACCAATAAGCAGATATTTTATAAAGTTTTTCAATCGGTTGATGATATAAATACTGTAGCAATTATTTCCTTATTAAAGGAGGCTGTTGAAACAGATGGTATAAACAACCCGGGCTCTAAAAACCAGTGAACTTACCCGGGAATGAAGGTTTCAAAACCGGGAAAACCGGCCTTAATAAGCTTCATCCTTTTCCACAGGAAAAAAATACCGCTAACCTGAAAATTGATTTTTCCCGAATATTGGTTATACAGTATATTTAGTACATCGTTGAAATTCTGTATTGGTAATCTTCTATTAAAAACTCAGGTTATGAATATTAGAAAATTTTTCTTCGCTATTTTATTTCTTTCTATTTGCCATGTTGTTTCAGGACAGAATAATGGGAATGGATCTCCCGCAAAAAAGATAAAAGTCCTGGTCCATATCACTCACGGACCAGAAAATCCCACAAGGGCAGCATTGGGCTTTCTTGTTGCTAAAACGGCCATAGACGAAGGTCATGATGTGAACCTGTTTCTCGCAGGAGACGCTGTTAAATTATTGCAGGATTCCATTTTAAACACGTTAACCGGCATCGGAACTGGTAAACTCCGCGACCATTATGATGCTATTATAAAAGGTGGAGGTAAATTTTATTTATCCGGCAACTCCAGTAAAGCGAGAGGTGTTACTGAGGCGGATTTAAAAAATAAGCCGGCTGAATTTGCATTGCCCAATGTGCTTGTCAGGCTATCGGTTGAGAGCGACCGGATGTTTACATATTAAAGACTTTTATCAAAATCTTTCGAAACAAATCTTCAAATTTAAATTGTCAGCAAATGAAAACATTACATTGCCGGGATGCCGGTTTTGATTGCCAGGGTGTTATACGTGCCAGCACAGAAGACGAAGTAATGAAACAGGCAGCCCAGCATGCTTTAGACGTACACGGTGTTTCCGTTACTCCGGAAATGGCCTCCCAGTTAAGAACTCTGATAAAGGAAGAAGTGCTGGAGGAATGAGATGTTAATCCTCTCAAGCTGTCTCATGCATAGTTTGAATTGAAATTTGGCGATCACCAATTTTGATTAAACGGTTGAAGATATAAATTCAACTGAGATCAGAAAAGGGAAATGGTGATCGGGTGACAGATTATTGTTGCCAAAATAAGAACAATTCAATTTTAAGCATTGGTTTCAAAATTCAATTTAAAGAAAGGCTCACAAGATGACAATTATCTATGTAGAGGCAAATCAAAAACTTTAATGTCCGACAATGATTCCAGATTTATTAATTCGGCGGGTACAGAATGCCCGGGAGCAATTCATTGCAGCGGCTTCCGGCCTAAGCTATAAACAAGCAGCATTTAAACCATCTCCCGATTCGTGGAGTGTTTCTGAAATCACAGAGCATATGGTTTGGGCTGAAACAGGAGGTATAAACGGAATGTGGAAAGCAATGGAAGGTATCCGGAATAATCAACCAATCTGGTCGGGGGAAGCCATACACAAGGGACTATCCATAGAACAGATCATCGAAAAAACCTGGCAGCCAAAAGAAAAAGTACCGGAAGTAGCTAAACCCCGCTGGGGTGGGTCCGTAGATTTTTGGATACCTGCATTGAAAAACTGCCAAATATTATTGGAGGCATTTAGCGTTTCTATAAAAGGTATGGATCCGGAAGAAATAATTTATCCTCATATAATGTCAGGACCCCTTAATGTAAATCAACGAATGGAATTTTTACGATTCCACCTTGAACGGCACCAGGGGCAGATTGAAAATGTAAAGGCCCATCCGGATTATCCCCAATAAAAAATAAGTTTTGAAAATATAGTGTGCCCGGATCTTTTACGAATATTTTTATGAAATTTCCTGGCAAAAGTGGCGAGTTTATGCAACGGAATTCTTTATAAATAATTTTACAGGAAAATAAAGGTTCATCGTAATATTATACCCGTAGGAAAATTTTCTTGCGATACATAAAATATAGAAAAAGCCATTTAACTAAAACAAGGCAACCCGCCATTACAACAAGATCATAAGGATCCCCAACCCATTGCCCCAGCCAATTAAAAAATCCATTGGTTGTATATTCCCAGTTTATAAACCTGCCCGACATGTAAATTAAAATTGAATTCATGCCAATCACTTTAAAAAAGAAAGCCCATTTTTTATATCCCAATACGTCGATGATATAATAAAAAATGGCGAGCAGAATTAAACTATACCCGCCTACGTTTAGCACAAAAGAGCTTGTCCAAAGATTTTTATTTATCGGGAACTCTAAATTCCATAATTGGGCCAGGCCAATGAATATAAATCCTGTAACCATCATCCACATCGCTTTCCCGGATGGGGTAACTAAACTATTTTTTAAAAAACTACCTGTAAGTATTCCGAGGAGGCCGGTTGCTATAGCAGGAATAGCAGACACTAGTCCTTCCGGGTCGTGAATACCCAAATACAATTTTCCGGGTACGATAAACCGATCGATATAAGAAGCGAAGTTTCCTTCCATTGTCATATCACCCCTGGGAAAACCGGGCGCCGAATTAAATTTCAGTAAAAGCCAGTAACCGACCAGCAATCCAAAAAACCAAATTATCTGCATTCGTTCTTTCGAATACAAATAAATAATATTGGCGAATATGTAAGCCAGGCCAATGCGTCCTAAAACGCTGGCAAAACGTATTTCTGAAAATGATGTCAATTGGAGACCATTATTATAAATGACACCCAGCAATACAAGGATCAATCCGCGTTTAATAACACGTAAAACCAATTGGTTTTTTGTTTTTCCTTTTTCCAGTTCCCGCCCAACAGAATAGGGAGTGGCTACGCCGGCAATAAAAAGAAACAGCGGGAAAATAAGGTCATAAAAATGAAACCCGTTCCATGCCGGATGGGTAAACTGATTGGCTACAGTGCCCCAGAATGGAGATCCGGTCGCCTTAAAAAGGCTATGGAAAATTCTTTCGGCTCCAATGATCCAGAACATATCAAAACCACGCAGGGCGTCGAGTGAAAAAAGTCGTCCCGGGTTATTGTTTGCTGTTAATGTCATACAGCACTTGTTTCAAAACCAGGATTCGCCATTCTTTGAATTAACATGTGAAATCTATTAAAATATTGAGCAGCTTGTAAAGAACTTAAAGTTAACTCGTTTACAATCGTGTAATTTAATAATCGTATACGGAAAAAATATTGGTTGGTTCCGATCGCCAGCTTCAAAATTGTTGATTCAATCTGTCAATGCATAAACTGCGAAGCTGGCCAGCCAGTGTTCACCACCGTAATTACCACTGACAACATTGGGCAAGGCTGTTGCCAGGTGATGTACCGATGATCGGAGCAATAATGCTTTTCGGGAATCTTTAACCGGCAACGCAGCAGCCAGACCTTTCATGCACCAGCTGCGGCTAAAACTCAGGCCATCCAAATGCACTATCTGAAGATCAGTGCGGTCGGAAATGACAGGTAATACTGTAAGATGCTGCAAACTTTTAAAGGAATAAAATTGATTGAACCAATTGATAAATTCCCGGTGAGATAATACACGCCGCATCAGGTCAGCTTCCTCCAGGCTCGGGGATAAAAAATCAGATCCATCAGGCTCCCATATTGCCGGAGCATTTTTGTCTTTACTATAAATTCGTTTTGCCGTTGAAATAATCGCTGTTTCAAATTCAGAATCCTTTACCGCCCTGGCATGGTCCAGGGCAAAGACTAGCCCGAATGCAGTATTGGGATGCACACCTGAGCGATTAGGATAAGTTTGTTTTGGCAAATACTTTATCCATATCTCCACCACTTTTCTTGTTAATGGTTGCAATGCTTCATGCCAGTGTTTACCATCTTCATCATTCCAGTTTAACAATTCCTGGTCCAACTTCAGCAACCAGGCCCAGCCATAGGTACGTTCCCAGGAAGCGGTGAGCGGCCTGTCAAAATATTTCACTTCCTGTTCTATATTTTCTTTGGTGATCGTTTTGTTGATGACATTGCGAATGGCATCTGCTTCAGGCAGATCAGGAAAAAGTTTTAGCAATTTTATCAGCATCCAATGTCCGTGTACACAAGAATGCCAGTCGAAACAACCATAAAATGCGGGATGCAGTTGCCGGGGTAATAATATATGATCACTATCACTATTGGAAGTATGGCCGGTTTTATTTGGGAATTGTTGTTCAATGCATTTTAACGGGAGAGAGGCAAGATGCGATGCTCCCGCTGGAGTTAATTGAAATCCTGAACTATCATTCTTTAAATCAAACATCCGGGATACCTGGGCCTGTATGATTCCGGCTAACATCAGCATAGCACAGGAAAGTAATTTGAGCTTCATAACTCAAACTTAGAGAAAAATGCGAAGTAGTGAGTAATTGGATCCACTGCAATCTGTCGCAGGTATAGCTTCCTCAAATCTGCAATTTTGCGACTTGCTATCCCCTCCACCGGAGGGGCCGCAGCGATTTCGCATAAATTATCTTCAAAGGGGTGGGTTTATTTTTTCCACTGATTAGAATGCACCCACCAGGCGAGCAAGTATGAAACTGAATTCCCAATTTCTTACAATTAAGAAAGGTAAGAAAGTAGCTTTGCAGCTTTCTGTAAAAGAGTATAAGTTCTTAATTGAAGAGTAAGAGATGAAGAAGGATAGCTGATACTATTTTCAATAGTTTCCTAAAAAGGGGAAATGGCCATTGTAAAGTACAATCCACGATGAAAAAATCGTCAAGTAACAAACCTTGTTTACTATTGATAACTTTTTTTATAACTGTCAGCGAGGGAATGAGCCTTTTCACATTCGCCCCGCTGGGAGAGAATCGAAATTTCTAATATTGCCTGATGGCGGTTGACATTTTTTGAGCGTTTGGCTGCCTCCCTTTCGGTTTGCGCCCAAAAATAGAGTTGGCGGCAGGCTGCGGGATCAAATTGCACTTGCGGATTTCTCGCTTTATCCATCCCTTCTTCAAACGACTCCATACTGTGATAGATCAAACTGATAACTCCACTGTTTGGTTCTCCTGACGCATAATTCAACGACAATAGCTTTACCCCGCCAAAATACTCAATCAGCTTTCCTTCTTTTGTTTTTCCTTTTTCTTCTGCATTCATTGGGAGGTTGAGTGATTTGACCAAAGCACCCCGGGAGATAGGTTTGAGGAAATGTCTTTCTATTCGATTCACAATTGGTGAATCCACTTTAAAGTCGATGAAAATTTTTCCTGTTGAAGAAGGCAGCGTGTATTCAAATGTTGTTGCGCTGATTGCTTTTATGGGTGGACCTAAAATTTTGTTCACCTCATCTTGCGTACTGAGTCCCGGCTGGATTCCCATATAGACACTGATAGCGACAGAGGTTGTACACATTAGCGCCATCCCAATTAATAAGCATTGTATTTTTCTGTTCACGGTTAATTCTGCCTGGTTGAATAATTATTGTATTATTATTTTCCGTCAATGGTTACAGTAGCGACGAACGAGCCCTTTTGTTTTGAATCCGCCGGATTAATCCCTTCATACGACCAGGTGATACCTAGCTTCAATTCGCCATCAACCGGCGCGGTACCGCTGTGACTGGATCCAATTTCAACCAACTTATCGCCAATCAGCGCTTTCAAACTATGTGCCATATAGCCAACCAGGTAATATCCATCCGGTCCCCAGGTACGGTCTTTTTCCCGCGTTACAGTTCCCTTGGCTGTGATACTATATTGTTGTCCTTTCTTAAGTTGAACCCCTGTTGACAGCCATGCTCCGGGCCGCACATTAAATACTTTCACTTCGCTGGTATTCTTAACAAGATCGTCAGGTACTTCGTCGGTGGGTGTGTCCGTTCCTTCACCCTCATCAAGGGGCGGAATCGGACCAATAGGGATCGGCTCATCTGCCCCTTCAGCGAATACCAGGCGTCCATATCGGAAGCCAGTGATGACCGTCTCGCCATCACTGCAGTCATTTCTTGCGATAAGCGATTAATAAAATCGGCTACCTCTTGTATGCATTTATGATTTTGAAGGCCCGGCACGATCCCGTATAGCCTGCAGCCAATCCGATTCTGCCTGGTTTCTTGCGCCTGACATATTCTGGCCGGACCGCCTTTTCAATAGCATCCCGCCATTGTCTTGTTCAAAGCGTCTCTTTCCGGTTTCAGTTTTCAACGTTTGCGTTTTGCTGGCTGTAATTGCTCTTTTACTTGCTGAACACGGGATCTAGCAAGCACTTCGTTCTGACCTGTTCCCTCAGGGCTCGGTTTACCGTATTCATACGGCTATCCATCGTATTTAGTAAGGCATCTGTTTCGGCCTGGTTTAAGTCGTTTTTTGCCTGGAGTTTAAATGCAGCATCGTCATTATCAGCATTCGTTTTCTCAGTATCAGCTTTTGTTTTTTCTGTTGCGGCGTCATTCATTTCTTTTTCAGCATTTTTCCGCTTCGTGTTAGCCGCTTCCCAATTCTTTATGTCCTGAACATTTTTTTCTGCCTCTTTCCATTTCTTTTCTGCCTCATCATATTCTTTTTTAGCATCGTTTCCTTTTTTTCGGCTTCGGTTATGGGCTTTAGCTGGTCTTCCAGTGTTTTTATTTCTGCTTTCAAGCATTTTATTTGGTCCTGTAATGCCCGATACCATTCTCCAAGTTTTACGAATTCATCTATATTTATCCTTGAAGTCCGTCCGGATTTTTTCCATTTCACTTGATCAATTCCGGTCCCATTTTGCTGATTTCTCCCAGGAGTTTCTCTTGCTTTTCGGAACTTACTGTCCAGAAGCGTTGGTGCGGTTACAGCATTTTGTAAGTTCTTGCGCTCAGTTCTTTAATATCTCTCACTTTATAAATCTATTTTCTTCAGAATTCTTTACCCCTTTCCGAATAACATTCGGCTTTACTAGTTCCTATCTGGCGTTATTGGTAGTTTCTTTTAGCTTCATTGCAGTCATTGATCATTTTTGTTGGAGAAGTCAATTTTTTTATAGTCGTTATTGTCAATATTTCACTGGCATTGCTCCGGTTAAAACCATTACCGTGTTTTTGAACTCTCCTCTAATTCTGTAATCTTTGATCGTAGTTGTCTATATAAGCCTTGTATCCTTGTTTTTTAATTCCTCCTGCTTATCGTCAGTTCCTTTTGTTTGTCTGGCAATATCCTGCTTCATGGATATTTCGTCGCTTCCCGGCTTTAGATTTTTCTTTGCATCAGTTACGGCATCTTTTGATTTGTCCCATTTGATCCTCGACTGCATCTAATGCAGTTTTGGCAGTCGCTGCATCATTATTGCCTGCATGGTTTAGGTTTCAATGACGGAAGATTATTAAAATCCTCTGTCTAAATTTTTTGCCTTTGTTTCTGCCACCTTTGCAAGATTCTGTTTTTTTTACAACTTCTTTCTCTGTGTCACAAGTATACGATCTTGCGCAAAAACCGGATTTAGAAATGTAGTCATAAAAATAGATGCAGCAATGTGCAGTAAAAGCCTGGACAAGCTTATTCGGAAAACTGCATTTTTGTTTTGATACCTGACATAAATTTATTTTTGTTGATAACAACTGTTTCGTTTACATTTTTGAGGTTGTTCATTTGATTTGCATTGATATAAAATTGCATTGATCAAATCTTCACTCTGTCTTACTCTTTCGGCATAATGCCCGGGCCCTGGCCCTGTTGCTTTGTGGCAGGAACAAGAGTTGCTAATCTTCGTTTTCATTTTCTGAAAATCCCTGCTATCAATCTGCATTTCTTTGTCGAGTGGGAAACTTTCCAGGTAGTCGGTAATATAGATAGTACGGTCGGGAGCGGACGGATGTGTACTAAGAAATTTTATTGGTTTCTTTGGGTTCGCCTTGTACATCTTAAGAAAAAAATTAGATGTCGCCGTTGGATTATAGCCAGCATTAAATAAAATATGCGCACCATACAGGTCGGCTTCCTTTTCTTCAAAACGGCTGTAGGCCCTGGCAAACAAATCTACAGTAATGAGCGAACCCAGTTTAGCGCCAAGCTGCGCTGCTGCAGTTTGTGGATTAATGATTTTCACCAATGCATCAGCCGCATTCTGAATATGATATTTTTGAAGCACAGCTCTTGCCTGGTGGTGGGCATAATTATGTGCCAATTCATGTGATAATACTGCTGCAAGTTCCGATTCATTTTCTGATGCAGCAAGCAAACCCGTGTAAACGATAATATGACCCGGGGGTGTAACGGCGTTGACTTCGGGTGAATTAACAATAGTGACCTGGTAATTAAAAGGTGAACCCGGCGATTTTCCGGTGAGCCGCGATATCAACGTCTCAAGGTAATCTTTCAATTCAGCATCTTCCAATTTCGTGGCCTTTGCAGTAATGGCAGCAAAACCCTGGCTGCCCAAACCTACTTCCCAGTCAGGAGTGACCTGGAAAATGGGTTCATACTTATACGTCTGCGGATTATAAACTAAAATTTTTGATTCCGGCGATTGATAATATTGAGCATGCCGGTTCCAGGTGGACAAGAACCGCTTGCTGGCCGTCCTGTAGAATTTGCCGCACCTGCTCAACCGTTTGGGCATCGGCGCCCGGATCCATCAGGTAGCGATTAAAAGCTTTGATACATTCTGGGTATTCACCAATATTATAATGGGCAAAACCTTTATAGTAAGCCATCTTGTTGTTGGAGGGAAATTGTTCCAAACCGTCATCAGCGGTATTGAAACAATCTTTATAATTTTTTGAAAAGCCAAAGTAAGTCTGATAGAAGAACGTCATGGTGAGCAATTCAAGACATTTCTCACATTTTGATTCCTGCTTTAACTTCTTTTTGAGCAGACTTTCGGCTTCATCCAAATTCTTTTTCGCTGATTTTTTTGATTTATCATCTTTTGAATTGAGATAAATGGTCCCTTGTTGTTTTCCTTCTCCAATTAAATTTTCAACCTGGGCGAAAAAGTCCTGGTTACCTGTAAAAAAGATTGTTTTTGAAGATGCCCTTAGATTATTTCCGGTAACGCTTTGTGCGAAATGGATTGGCGTTATATGCAACGTCAATAACATAGCAAACAAAATGCAGTTAGTGTTCATGGCTTCAATCAGGTTTACCTGCCGGCTTGAAAAGTAAATTCATTATTACGACTATTATCCCAAACACTAAACAAAAGTTACGAAAGAAAAACGAGATGTATTTGAAAATTTTGGCTAATAAATATTTTGATGTACCTGAATAAATAAGCTAACGGTTTCACTTAGGATTTCAGGTTACGCAGTGCCAGCGATAAAGTTTTGAGTGTATGAACCAGCGAATATAGTGGGTTGTATTTATGGAATTAGAGCGGGGTTCTACTTCTTAATTCAAACTTAAAAAATATAGTTAAGGGTTCCGCCAAATAATAATTGGATATTGAAAAGTGGCTCATTTGCAAAAACCATTTGCTATTCATTACTGCCTAAAAATATATAGACTGTAAAGGCAATAGACTTTTATCCTCATCGGGCATCTTTTTTTATCATATAGTTTTTTATTCTCCTTTTTAAAGAAGCGGCTCTTGATATTTCGCTTCAGCTTAAAGGCATTTTAGTTTATTGTGTGAATGCCTGAAAATTAGAAAAGCTGAGTAGAATTACCGAATGTACAAGAGTGCGACTCCGCCTGCAATGCACAAAGCCAAACGGCGGGGCAAGCAGCAACAGAAGCAGAAGAGTGGAAGGGCAGCCGGCTATTAATTTTCCCCTTCAATTCTTATCTAATCCTGTCAAAATTTTATTCTGATTGTGACCTTTTATGGCAACAATACTTAGGATAAAACAGGGAAGAAATTATCCGGGTCTTCAAACGACAGAAAGAAACGAAATATTTTTTTCAACCCGATCAATTGAATGATTCTACAAAATACATATCGACATGTCCTTTACTTTTAGCTTCAATTTTTCCACGGTATGTGCATTGAAATGAATTTTTGATTTGCTTAAAAGTTTCTCCCGATATATTTATTTTTCCCGGTTCACTATGCTGTTCCATTTGAGATGCCAGGTTAACCGTATCGCCCCAGATATCATAAGCAAATTTTTTAAGTCCGACCACTCCGGCCACCAGGGGCCCGGTATCAATTCCTATCCTCACTTCAAATACAGGCAGGTTTTGTATTATATTTCCCAAACCGAATTCCCTGATCCAATGCTGCATATCAAAAGCCGCTTTTACTGCTTTCACCGCATTTTCGTTATCCGCTTTTGGTAAGCCACAGGCACACATGTAGGCATCACCAATGGTTTTTATTTTCTCCATACCGTATTTGGCAATAATATTATCAAAAGCACCAAATACCTCGTCGAGCTGGGTGACCAATTTTACGGGTGTAAGCTTTTCAGCAATGGAAGTAAACCCTTTGATATCCGCAAACAATACACTTACCTGGTCATGCTTCCTGGCATATGATTTTCCGAATTTTTTCAGCTCCTCTGCAATTTCCTCCGGCAAAATATTCAAAAGCAGGGAATCGGACTGGGCCTTTGCAATTTCTATTATTTCTTTTTGCCTTTCTATTTCATGAGTCCGCTGCCGCACTTTTTCTTCCAGTTGCTCATTATGTATTTGCAATTCATGAATCAGAATTTTATTATTGCGTCGCAGCATCACCGTTTCTATTGCATTGTCAATCGTGATCTTTAATTCATCCTTGTCCCACGGTTTTGTAATATAGCGATATACTTTTCCGGTATTGATTGCTTCTATTATAGACTCCATATCGCTAAAGCCTGTCAGGATTATGCGAATATTGTCCTGGTCATCGGGAATATGCTGCAGGAATTGCACACCCGTCATGTGAGGCATACGCTGGTCAGTAACAACAACATGAATATCATTTTTAGCAAGAATTTCCATCCCTGCTTCTCCGCTCAGTGCAGTGAATACATTGTAATTTCTTCTCAAAGCCGCCCGGAACGAATTAAGATTATTCTCTTCATCGTCTACATACAATACATTATAGGTTTCTTTCAGAACTTCCATAGATCAGGTAGTTGAAATTTGGTTAACCGGGATTCGGATGATAAATTCAGTGCCATCACCCGGCTTTGAAAATACTTCAATTTCTCCATTGTGCTTCTGTATAATACCAAAAGAGATGGCAAGCCCGAGTCCGGTACCTTTCCCAACTTCCTTGGTTGTAAAAAACGGATCAAATATTTTTTTTCTTACTTCATCTGTCATTCCGGTTCCTGTATCCCGGATGGATATTTTTACCATATCATTTGCCTGCCAGGTTTTTATAAAGATAGTACCTGAAGCAGGTATTGCCTGAACTGCATTGGAAAGTATATTCATCAACACCTGGTTGATCTGCCCGGGAAAGCAATCTACCTCCGGCAAATCACCCATTTGTTTTACAATGTCAATTCTGTTTTTGTATGTACTCTGCAGTAAGGTAAGTGTCGATTCAATGCATTCATTCAAACTGGCTTTACGAAATACATTTTGATCGAGGCGGGAAAAATTCCGTAGTCCTTTTACAATTTCAGAAGTTCGTTTAGCCCCATCTTCAATTCCTTTCAATAAATTATTTACCTCACTCATGGTTAAGTCTATCCTGCTATCCTGCTTAAATGATTCCACTTCCTGAAAATCTTTTTCCATCCCTTTTTTCTTTATCACTTTATCATATCTGTCAATTACTTTCAAAATATCTGCCAGGTCATCTTTGAGCGGCTGAATATTAGCCGTAACAAAATTTATGGGGTTGTTTATTTCATGAGCAATACCGGCAGTAAGCTGACCCAGGGAAGCCATTTTTTCAGCCTGGATCAACTGCTCCTGGGCAGCTTTAAGATCAGCAACCGTAGTATTCAACGCATCGTTAGCCGACGCAAGGTTAGAATTGGCTTTGTATAATTCTTTATGTGCTTTTTCAAGATCCTCCACCATTTTGTTAAATGCCCTTGCCAGCTCACCTATCTCATCACCAGATTTATTGATTACACGCTGGGTAAGGTCGCCCTCGCCAACACGGGTTGCTGCATCCCGCAATGCCAGTACAGGAACGGAGATATTCCGCGATAACCAAAATCCGATGATGATACCAATTACAAAAACCATCCCACTGACCATCAAGGAGGTAAGCCGGATCTGTTTTTTACCCAATTCAATATTTATAGTTGTAAGGGCTACCTCAATGGCACCCTGCATCATTTCAGTATTGAAAGGGGATCTTTTCTTTATGATAGAAGTCTCAGAATGGTCTGTGCTATTTCCTGCATTTTTTTCGGGAAATGTTCTCAGAACAGAATCTTTCAGAGTATAGTTTAACTGATCCTTATCCCATATGGTATCCGTTGCCAGCAAGTTCACAAACTGAAGTCTTGGATCATCTTTTACAAAACTCATGGCCGTCTGTACACCTTCAAAATTTTCTTCCGTGAGTGCAATCTTCACACCCAGAGAAATAGTATTAGCCAGGTTTTGAATTTCATTATTATAATTGGTAAGAAGATTTTTTTCCTGTTGCGCCGGAAAATAATACAGGGAAAAGAAAGAAAACATCAACACAATGCTGAGAACAGTAAACCAGATTTTTGTTTTTAAAGTGATCCGCATGAAGGAAACCCTGATTTAATAAAATATAACTAATCCAAATTAATAACTCTTTAATTGCAGTAGCATAACAAAGCCGTTTTATTATATAAATATTTAAATGGATCAAAAGGAATTTTTCCCTTCAATCAGTACGGTTTTAACAACAGAAGTGCCTGGCTGACTTTTATCAATGATACCTATTGTACCCGGATTTTGTGAAACATAAGATTCCAATTCGGCAACTGAATTACAGAAAGTGGGTGCATCCGCTTTTCCACTAAAAGTAAGGCCCAGCCAGAATCTTTTTACCTTGTCTCCGCTCATATTGTAAATTTTCTCGCAGGTGGCCTGCCCCAATGGCGTAGTTGTTTTCATCAAAAAAATACTAACCTTGGTTCCGTTGCTCCATCTTTGTTTTTCACCTTTAAGCACTGATTTTAATTCAGACATTTTCATTTCCGAAGGAGCTCCTTTTGTATTGCTGATAACGGTGAGCATAATATCCTGCGCATGACCAATAAATCCAACAGACAATAACAATAATACAGGAATAAATCTCCTGTAAAATGTATGACTATTTAGATAATTTTTCATTGTTAATACTTATTCTTAAAATCCTATGGCCAGCTGTGCTGTAAACCTGTTCAGATTTCCTCCCGATTTAAAATTCTGATACTGGTATTCCGCTTTTATAGCCGTCAGGTAATTTATATTATACCTCAATCCACCTACAAGTGATGTGGTATTGTTACTATGGTAAAAAATTTCTCCTTCCTGGAAATCCAATTGGTCGAAACGAATATAAGGCACGAGATTTTCCCTGATCTTATACCCTGCATAGATATAGGAAGCGATCGTTTGCCTTGAGCCAGTGGTATCCGTTTTATTTAAACCCAGTGTACCTTCGGCAAGAACTTCTATTTTATCGCCGAAATAAGAAGCTGAACCTGAAAAAAGATTTTGTTTGACTTCCCAGTCAATTACATGGTCGTGGGCAGTAGATCCCTTTGCAATAATATCATGGTACCAGGATAAACCAAATCGAAGTCCTTCATGTGGTTTAATATGGATTGCTGCTGTAATTGATTTGCCCTGGTTGTTATCCAGCACATCAGATGATCCGATACCGTTGCCGATCATCAGGTCATAACCAAATTTCACGTTACCCAGGTTTTGACCCTGGAAACTGATGCCGGTTGTATGCAAAGGAATAATATTGGCATCAAACATAAGCGGCCTGTAAATTGTAGGAAATAAAACCCGTCCATGATGATAAGTATCATTCCAGAAATTTATCGGTGTGTGATGCTTTCCTGCCAGTAAATTATGATTACCATACATATTATACTTGACAACAATTCGCTCAATACTTACAGAAAATTTAGTAGGAGTGGTGGACGTAAATTTGAAAACACTTTCACCAAGAAATGAGAACCGGTCGTTGAGTTCGGATGTAATAAAAAGGTCCTGTTCGCCAAGGCCAAATGACAACTTGTTATTTTCAACTGTTGACAACACATCAACAAAGCCCCTGATCTGTGTATTTTGGCTAAATAATGTCTTTGAGAAAAAAAGACCTGCCAGTAAAAATAACCGGCAAATTATTGTTTTCGTGCTTTTCATAAACAGTACAATAATTAATTCGATATAATTATTATCCGGCTAATTTATTTCATGCCAGGGTACGATTTATGTTATATTTTATTTGCGAAAAAATCCAGGGAATTATTGCGTAACGGATAATAGCCGGACAATGGTATTCTAAATATAACCAATTAAAATAAAAAGGAATTTTTCTTACAAAAATTTTTGGCCAGAGGTAAGTACTAATAAATTAATTTATACGGACAAGGTTATTTTGCCCATCATCAGGTACATCTTCTATTTATATAATATATAAAGCAGGCCGGTTAGCTGCCTGTAAATTATCCCGGACTAATGTTTCATCAACCACCGGGTCTTTTATTTTCCACATAGCACCAGTAGCAGGGTCAATGATGAGCATTCCTAATAGTCCTCCAATCAATATATTTCCAAAATACCATGCATTGATCTTAAAATGTATAGGCACGGTCATCTCTTTAAACCCGGGTGATGATATGTTTACCTGGTATTCTGCTTTTGAAAAGTAGCCTGCCCCTGATTTTAATTTCAACGAAGCCGGGCTCACTCCTTTAAAAACCACTTTGCCTTTTTTGTCTGTTATAGTAACGTTTGCCTTTGCAGGATCAGTGTGAATATATACGGGATATGCTGTTTTGCTTACAACAGTGGCACAGCCGGAAAATACTAAGATGAATGCAAAATGCAATGTAAAAGATTTTAGAAAAGCTTTTATCATAAAGGTTAAATAAATTGATGACCGGATTAAAAATAACTTGCTAATGTTTAGTGTTTGCCAGGTATGCCGTATCCGGAAATTTAAAAATTCCGGAACTAAAATAGAGTGGCCTTTTTTAAAATCCAAATCACCGGAATTCTTCCAAATAAGTTCGACCTGAAGCCCTGTTGCGTCATCTAGTTATCCCAAATCACAACGATTTGGAAATCTCTGACAGCACGTTTATTGTTATCCTTAATTTTTCCCCTGGTAGCAGCTCCGATAATTGCCCGGTATGCCCGGTTAAGCTGATTTTCAACCGGCCCAAATATTTTTCTGAATGGATAAGTTCATCAATTGAATGAAGGTCGGGAAAAATATTTTTTAGATTTGAGAAGCGGTAAAATTCAATTTTGTTTATCGCTTTGCGGATGACAGGGTCGCCAAAATCTGTTAACATAAATTCCTTTTTCCCTGGTCGTATTCTTTTCTTTTATCTCATCACTATTAATGATGGCATGATCATCCATTTCTAAATTATACTTATGTACTTGCTTAAACCGGGAGAACAAAGTTTCCTTAAGCTGCATTTGGACTGGTTCTATTATGTTATTACCTGGTACCTGTAGAGCATCCGTTTTTCTGCCAGAATATTTATGTGTTGATTCTGCATCGGAAATGTTCCCGGATTCCCGGCTATCCTTAATGCCGATTTCAACTAAAGCCTTGTTGAGGTCCTGAATATATTTTGGATTATAATAACTGTGATAGTACAATTCTTCACACACTCTCAATTCATGGGAAAGGTCATTATCAAATTTTCTTCTTGCATAGTTCTGGTCATTTGATATTTGGAAAGGGCAGTACCTTGCCCCCCGGCCTATAAGTTGCGCTTCGGCCATTGTTGTTTTGCCAGCATTGGCTGTGCGGGAATTGGATGCGTCATACAGCCTCACAATATCAAATAAATTAAGTACATCCCATCCTTCATTCAATTTGTCAACGGCAAATATGGCGCGATACTGATTTTCCTCATCCTCCAGCGAGTTTAAAGCCAATTGCTTTTGTTCACTTTCATCTTTGCTGTTCACCGAGATCAGTTTATCGGGAGAAAAATCTTCTTTCAGTTCTTCAACCAGGTTTTCTAATCTGATATTATGTGTTTTGAAATATTTAAATACACAATGAATTACAGGGCTTGCATTTGCTTTTTCAATTTTTACCAACTCAATTGTCTCCAGGTTTTTAATTCCTTTTATAAAAAGTTCAAAAAAATCATGGCTTTCTTTTATTGTTTTTGACTTAAAAAGAATAACCGGCTTTACCAGTATTTTATGTTTTTCAAAAAGCTTACGTCTGTACTGGCTTAACAAAACGGCCTGCAAAGCCCGATCAAAGGAAGACAGACCTGCCTGCAATACTTTTATCTCTTTGGAATATCCATCCTTTCGAAATTGTCTTAACGAATAATCATAGATTAATTTATCACTGTATTTCTCTTCAATGGCGGTTATTGATAAATCCGCAGTAGCGGTAAACTCCAGTAATACATTTTCTGGGTTCAAATTAAAAATGCGCTTAACTGTATTTTCCCAACTTATAATTTCCTCTGTTTCCTCCACGCCTAAACTACCAGCTTTTTTTGTTGCAGTATTTATATGATGAGCTTCATCCGATATGAGAACAATGTTATTATTTTCAAAATCGTCATAGGTAAGACTATTTTCCCTGGGCAAGGTAAGCCGGGAATGCAAACCCTGGATTGTTGAAAAAACAATGTTTATATCATTCGGGCTGGCCGCCTGGAAATTTGTTACTTCCCTGATCTGCACATATTTGTTATAGAAGGAAATGGATTCTGCAAACAAATATTTTGATGACGACCTGTTGAAAAAATTAGCTTTTGTTTTATCAATAATATTAGTGCTGTTTACAAAAAAAAGAAAATTTCGGTATCCTCTTTCATACAGGTATAAAATAAGCCCTGCCATGATAAGCGTTTTGCCACTGCCTGTGGCCATGTGGTAAAGCAAGTGCACTGGCGTTTTACTGGTCTCCTTTTCATGCTCTTTCCAATAATAAATAAATCTTCCAAATGCATTCTGCTGGTAATCTCTTCTTCCTATGCCCGCTTTTAAATTGGCATATATAAAATCTGGTACCTGCTCCATGAAAAACCTGGAGCCATCAGCTTTTAATTTTATATCAAGAATATTGTTCAGTCCAGGCACATTCATTTCTATTATTGGGAATTAGTTTATCAGGCCGGCATTTATATTTTCCAACTTCATTTGTAACATTTAAATTGGGTGAAACCCCATCAACCCGAAAAAGGTTTTTCCTTTTATTCCCAAACCTTCATCAAGGAAGTGAATGGGTTCATTGTTGGTAGCCTCTATAAAATCTACGTCAATACATTCAAAAGAAAAAAAACACTCTATTTCTGCTACTTTGAAGATCCGGTCAAACGCTTCACAAACGGAATGCAAATTTTTTCGGTTATTATTTTCCGGATCGCCATTATTTTTCTCTTGAATAAAATGAATAATTGTGATGTTTAATTTTTTCATCAATCCCATATGTGCTGTCTTCAATTTCGGAAAAAGGGATATAGAGCATATTCTTATCCAGTATCTCTAAAAGTATTTTCTTTTGTTCCTTAAGAGAAAGCAAATTAAAATCTGCTCTATCAAAATTTTTCATTGAAACATTATAGTTTATAAAGGCACTCTTTACAACAGAAAGTAATATGCCAGGCAGTGTTGTCTTCTCATTCGCCCTGGCAATAGCTGCTGAATAGAGTTGATTGGCATTGGCTAACTCGGTATAAACAAATTCCCCACCTCCCATCCAGGAAACTGCTTTTGAGATGCCTCCCTGCTCGCCGGATATCACTTTTTTTAACCGCATTTTTATAACCGTTTCAATATAGTCCATTTGCTCAATGGCAATAAATTTTCTGTCTAACTTCAAGGCAACAGCAGCTGTGGTTCCGCTTCCGGAAAAAAAATCGAGAACAAGGTCCCCTGCATCCGAACCAATTTCTATGATCTGTTTTAAGAGGCGTTCTGGTTTTGGCGTTTTAAATAAATCTGTTTCCAGCAATTTATTCAATTCTTGTTTTGCTTCCTGGTTATGTCCGGCTTCAGTATGAAGCCAGATTGTTAATGGCGTCTGCCCCTTTTTTACATCGGTTAAAAATCTTTTTATTCTTGGTACATTATTTCCTTCAACGCCAAACCAAATTCGGTTGTCTTTAAATAATTCCTGGAAGCGTTGCTTTGAAACTCGCCAGCACGAACCTTTTGGCGGATTTATAATACGACCGGAAGGACAGGTGATCGGGTAATCGCAAACGGCAGTGTAGGCTTTTACATCCAGGCCGCCCGATACCCATTCTCCTCTTGGATCATTATCAGGATTGGCATACCTGGCCAGGGCCTTTTCTGAACGGTTTAATAAATTTGGTTTCCAGGTGGCTTTGTTTTTTGCATATACCAGTATATGATCATGGTTATCTGAAAAATATTTTGCATCATTCTGGGGAGAGAATTTTTTTTGCCAGATCACATTGGCAACAAAATTTTCCCGGCCAAACAATTCATCGCAAAGAACTTTCAGGTAATGAGCTTCCCTGTCATCAATATGAATCCAAATGCTTCCATTGATACTTAATAATTCCTTTGCCACTTCTAATCTGTTTTTCATAAACGTGAGCCACGTAGAGTGAGTGAAGCTATCGTTGTATCCAAAATCATCATTGCCGGTATTATAAGGAGGATCGATATAAATAAGCTTAATGAATTTCTTTTTGGCCTGAAAAGCCTTTTTTATTGAATGGAGAGCAAGAAGATTATTTCCTTTGATCAGCAGGTTATCATCAGTTGAAATATGTTGTGGTGATTCTTCCTGATCAGCAGTGATCCTTTTAAAATTGGTCAATACTTTTTCGTCAAATAAGCGGTCTATTTCATCAGGGGCAAGAATTTCATTCCAGAATATCTCATCTCTTATTCTTTCATTTCCTGATTGATTGCCTTCCAAAACACAATCCTTATATGGAAAGGAAAGAACGACTTCTTTGCCTTCCGCTAAAAATTCTGATTCTGCGGTTAGCCCGATTTTATTTCTGAAAGATGTATAGCTGTCGGCCAGGAATGATTTATTATTTATAAATTTTTGAAATTTTGTTTTATCGAATATAACTACTTCGCCTGCCTGCTGAAAAAAATGTTTTTTGATTACAGGATGAGATAACAGAATACTGATGAGGGAAGGATCATTTTGAATTGTCAGTTCAATGATTTTGTTCCTCAGCAATTTACCTTCCGATACCATTCTAACATCCCGTTGCAGGAGTATTTGCAAGTCCTTTGAGTAGATTCTGCATAGTGTATACTTTCAATTCTGGTTATATCCCTGGCGGTAGCTGTTCCGTAATAATTCCGGCAGGGACTTTTTTTCAAAAGTTCATACTATAATTCGTCATAGTAAAGAATTCAATGTTCCCTTTTGAAGGTTATTGGGGCTATTAAAAAAGGATGCAGTGAATCAATAGTAACCAAATATAAGGGGAATGAAATTGTATGCGGATAGGTGATATAAAATTTATTATAGTTCATTTTCATTAAAAATGCGGGCTGCAAGCACATAAATAAATGAAGTAATATAAAACGTGACAAGGTTCAATTAGCAGAAGGACCAGCTGTATCTTTGAGAAAAGGCTCTACTTCAATTATTATGAAGACAGATGTATTAATAATTCTGATAAATAAATTCGGGAAACTAATTTTTAGCGGATCCAATTGAATTTGTATTCAACAGGTGCCTTTAGGCCCCGTTCAGATATCTTCCTGAATCTTTCCGGAAGTCTCATTAAATAATCTCTTGATTTTTCAGCAGCGCCGGATAATCCGGTTATATTACTGATATTCCATTCAATTATCAAAGAATCCAAAATATGGGTATAATCACGGCTGGTATAAACCCCAAGCCGCTGGGCTGCATCACTGAAATGAACAAAAGTAGCTCCAAGGGGTTCTCCCTTTTGCCTGAGAAAATGTGCAGGCATTGCAATACGTTTGCGCATCATATCTTCAAATGCGAGCATCATCTCACTGGGATCTACTTCAAATATTTTTGAAACAAAACTTTTATATGCCTTTGCATGGCGGGCTTCGTCTGAAGCAATAACGCCACAAATTCGGGAAAGCTGATCACTTCCATTCTTCTTGGCCAGTGTGGCGGTGCGGCGGTGAGAAATATTGGTTGCCAGCTCCTGAAAGGATGTATAAACAAAGTTCCTGTATGGATCTTTTGCGGTGCCGATATCCATTCCATCGGCTATCAGGTATTGCGTACTGATCTCCATTTGGCGCATGTTGATGCGGCCTGAGAGATACAGAAATTTATTTAACAGGTCGCCATGCCTGTTTTCTTCAGCACTCCACATTCTGACCCACTTACTCCATCCCTGTGGTTCGGCTTTGGTTATTCCTTCTACCTCCATAAGCCAGCTTTCGTAAGTTGGCAGAGCTTCTTCGGTTATAGTGTCACCAACCAAAACAGCCATATAATCATATGGCAGTTCTTTACATTCTTTTTGCAGTTCTTTTACTTCTCTGGCAAAAGATTCTGAAGAACTATCTGGTAAAAAATCAGCAGGTTGCCAGTTAGTATCTATTTTTTTCAGGTATTCTTCTATGATATTATCAATATTCTGGGCGAGAAAATGCATGACTTCAATACGCTCAGGTTTCAATTTCAGTTTTTGCATAGTAATGATACTTTGACAGTGATGGCTGCCTCCATTTATATATTAAATGAAGATACGTCATTTCACTATCTCCGGGATTGTCTGATGCACGAATTAGATCGAAATATTTTCATTACAGATGTCAGCTTATCATAGGCAATATAGTTTGGAATAGTGGCGGCAGTCAACAATCTTTATCTTTGTGAACCTTTTGGAAAAATGAGTGTAAATCTGTGATAATATCCTTATTTATCTAATAAATTATTTTTAGCGAAATCATCTTTTAAATACTAATTAATTATGAAAGAAGTATATATAATTTCGGCAGTGCGAACACCCATGGGAAGTTTTGGTGGAAGCCTGAAAGAGATCTCTGCTACTAAGTTGGGAGCAGTGGTTATTAAAGGAGCTCTTTCAAAAGCAGGAATACAACCCGGGCAGGTGCAAGATGTGTTAATGGGATGTGTACTACAAGCCAACCTGGGTCAGGCTCCGGCAAGGCAGGCAGCAAAATTTGCAGGATTGCCAGATGAGGTAAACTGTACTACAATAAATAAAGTTTGTGCCAGTGGTATGAAGGCGATCTCACTTGCTGCCCAAAGTATAATGCTTGGTGATGCAGATATAGTTGTTGCAGGGGGAATGGAAAGTATGAGCAATGTTCCTTATTATAGTCCTTTACTTCGCTGGGGAAATAAATTTGGTAATGTGCAACTAATAGATGGTCTTGCGAAAGACGGCCTTACGGATGTGTATGATGGTAAGGCGATGGGAAATGCGGCTGAACTTTGTGCAGGTACTTGTGGAATAAGCCGGGAGGAACAGGATAAATTTGCTATTGAAAGTTACAAGCGCAGCCAGGCCGCCTGGGAAAAGGGAATATTCCGGGAAGAGGTAATTGCCGTTGAAATTCCGCAGCGAAAAGGTGATCCCATTATATTCGAAAAGGATGAAGAACCTTATAATGTTAAGTTTGAAAAAATACCTTCTCTCAATGCGGCCTTTCAAAAAGAAGGCACTGTTACTGCTGCTAATGCAAGCACATTAAATGATGGAGCAGCAGCTTTGGTTTTAATGAGTAAAGAAAAAGCTGATGAACTGGGATTAAAACCGATCGCCAAAATTCTTTCATTTGCTGATGCTGAACAGGCTCCGGAATGGTTTACCACCACTCCATCCCTGGCTGTTCCAAAAGCTGTAGAAAAAGCTGGTCTGAAAATGGAAGATATAAACTATTGGGAGCTCAATGAAGCATTTGCTGTAGTAGGTATTGAAAATTCCCGGCGTATGAAGCTTGATCCTTCTAAAGTAAATGTTCACGGTGGAGCGGTTTCCATGGGCCATCCGCTGGGTGCCAGTGGAGCAAGAATCATTGTTACACTAATCAATGTTTTAAAACAAAATAAAGCAAGATATGGAGCTGCCGGTATTTGTAATGGGGGCGGTGGTGCCAGTGCGATGGTAATAGAAAATGTTTGAGCTTTGTTAGGATGGAGTTGATTTTGTTGACTTGATATTATTGAAATATTATCTGCAGGTATACTTTATTTACGATTAATTTTTTCAATAACCGGCCTGAAAATCTCAGAATATTTTTATCTCTTTTTCAAATTAACTTTTATGAAAAAACAATTGATCACCCTATTGAATCCCGCATTCCTGATTTTCATTGTAATTGGATTTAGTTACCTGGATAACCCAGGCCAGCAATTACTTTCGGGAGCATGGCACTTGAAGCAGGGAAATACGGAGCAAGTTTCAATTTTTCAGGATGGCTATTTTTCATGTACCGTCTTTGATAAAATCAATAAAAAATTTATCCGTTCTTATGGCGGTATATATAAAGCGGATAATAAAACGATAAAACTGATCACCGAGTTTGATACCGATTCAAAAGAAAATGTGGGAAAAACTTCAAATTTTTCTTATGAAATCGCCGACGAACAAATGCAAACTGACATCTCCGGTACCTCCCGGAAATGGAAAAGATTAGATAAAGGGAAAAATAACCTGTCGGGCGTTTGGCGCATTACCGGCAGGATGGTGGACGGAAAAATTAATCCCATGCAAAGAGGCGATCGCAAAACATTAAAAATTCTTTCAGGTACCCGGTTTCAATGGATGGCAATAAATCCCGCTACCAAAGAATTTTTCGGAACGGGCGGCGGCACTTATACATTTATTGCCGGAAAATATATTGAACACATTGAATTTTTTTCCAGGGATAGCGCAAGGGTAGGAGCTTCCCTGGAGTTTGATGGGAATGTAAACGGGGAAGTATGGAACCATTCAGGTATGAGTTCGAAAGGAGACAAGCTGAATGAATTATGGACCAGGGAAAGATATTAAAAGAATAATCCGTTAATAGCGTAATAAGCAAAACCTTCGCAAATAATCTGCGAAGGTTTATTGCACAATAGAATGATTAATTTGTTATGGCGATGTTACTACTTTCACTATCCTGTAGATTGCCGTACCCCGCCTGTTTAATTCAATTTTATCTATCATAGTCAGTCCCTTGGTTGGAAAAACTGTTTTAGTGTCCCAGTTGGGCATCAAAGCATCATGCAATTTGCTGTAGAGGTCATATGAAACAGTGTTGAATTTAATATTGTCACCCATCGGCGCTAATACCATTGCATGACCCCAGCCTTTTTGAGTAGTTTGTTTGCTATCCATTGCTTTTTTAATGAAGGGTCCCCAATATTTTTTTTCAAGTGCAATCAGGCTGTCGGGGTACCTGGTGTTGTGATAGATCATCACGACATATTTAAAATCATTAGCAGGGTTAGCTTGTGCGGCTTGTTCCCAACCTTCGTCATGCAGGAAAAAATGGCTGGTTGTCGTACTCATTGAATTCGTTTCCATTTCCTCCATTTTTACTCCCGCTACCCCTTCAACATTATTGAATACCTCACCTATTTTATCTAAATCGGGAAATGTATTAATAAATAAAAAATTCGAAGAATTCGGAAGATCATAACCGCCTACTTTTTCCAGCAGGGCCCAAAAAGTCATTGTTTTTTCATTAACTGCTTTCTCCGCTACTTTACTCCAATAGGTCGTTTCTCTTTTTATAAATTCGGCGATCTTGTCATCTGGGACATGACGGTATTGGTAAGATGTAATGTTGCGATCCTGGGCAGGGAGATTAAATTGCAAGCAGAAAATAAATACCGTTATTAAACTACTGTAAGCGAAAATTGAATGGAACCATTTTGATTGTCGCATGATGTTAGTTTTATTGGTTATACATTTGAACAGGATTTTTTATGTCGATATATAAGACTTACTTTATTTAGCACTCAGGTCTGTCCGTAAAAAAAGCATCTCCGACCAGGAATGATCAGTGCCTTCCCTGATCTTTTCTAAAAAGGTTTCCAAAGTGCCTTCGCCATTGGCTCCTTCATATCTTTCTCTAAATGGTTTCCTGAATCCTTCCTGTAATTCCTTCAATCCGTCCTTCATACGATAAACCAATGCATACTGATTTGGCCCCGATGCCACCGATTGATAAACAGCCACTGTCTGGCCACCGGCTTCCCATCCTTTTTTTGCTTTTGCAAGGGTGCCTTCAACTATATTTCCTGAACCGGGTTTGGGGTAAACATGGGTAATGGTAATTTTCTCAGTGAATCCCTCAGCTTGGGTTGTACTTAAGTCTGCCTTAAATTCTGCATACAAGGATGTGTATTTATCAGTAAGAAAAACGGAAACATTTTTATTCCAATCCTTCATATGATCATCGCCCAGGTTGCCACGTTTATCAAAATCTTCCCAGGACTTAGGGCCTTCTACTACATGGAAGCCGCCTGCATCCGGACCGGTTTGAATTTCATACACCCGCCATTTCCAGTCGCCGCTGTGAAATTTCTGAATGTGGGATGTTAAAGCTTTTTCAAATTCAAGTACCTTGTCCATTTTAGGAAAATAGCGGCTGGCATTAACGACGTTTTGATTCTGGCTTATGGCCAATACTGGGATAAGCAGAAAAAAGAGAGAAATTTTTCTCATGTTTTGGTTTTTTGTGGTTAAGAAAAGTTGAGAGTTATGTGTTGAGATAGGGGTCGAAGAATCAAAAAGGTAAGAGTTTTCCATTACTTTTCAATTATATATTTTATTTTTTCCATTTTTATTTTGCTGGTATGATAACAATACGATATGCTACACGGGAAGATGCAGGCCTGGTAGCTGATATTAGCAGGCAAACATTTTATGATTTTTTTGCGAAGCAGAATACGGAAGAAAACATGGATAAATTCCTGAATGAACAGTTCACCAAAGAAACGCTAATGCAGGAAGTAGGAGCCGACCATAATATATTTTTGCTGGCTTATTCCGAAAAGGATTTGGTTGGTTATGCCAGGCTACGGGAAAACAATGTGCCACCGGAACTGGGCAACACTGTTGCCATGGAATTAGCCAGGCTTTATGCAGTTCAGTCTGTAGTGGGAAAGGGTGTGGGAAGTGCATTGATGCAGGAATGTATTGCCATTGCTTATAAAAGGCAATTCCCTGTAATTTGGTTGGGTGTGTGGAAACAAAACCACAGGGCAATTCAATTTTATGAACGTTGGGGATTTGAGATCTTTGCAGATCACGATTTTCTGTTAGGAAATGATTTACAAAAGGACTGGCTGATGAAGAAAATGCTTTGAATTCCCAAAGATTAAATAATGAAAAGAATTTTATTCTTTTTCCTTGCCTCTATGCATTAATAAAATATTTACTGGCTAATAATTATGATCTTGTATGTCCATCCAGGGCCAATTGCACAATTTCTTTATAACTTCTGCCAACAGGTATATGTTTTCCGCTAATTTCTATGTCAGTAGCAGAAAAAGCCTCTATTTTATCTTTGGCTACAATAAAAGAACGATGCACCCGGAGAAAACGATTATGGGTTAATTGCTCCTCTATCTGGCCTAATTGAAATTTTGTAAGTATGGATTTTGTTGGAGTAAAAATTCGTATGTATTCTTTCAGGCTTTCAATATAGAGGATATCATCGATAAAAATTTTTACCTTCTTTTTGCCTACATTAAAAAACAAGTAAATTTTTTCCTCCGCATTTGAAGTTACCTGTAAATTAGTTGCATTTTCGGTGGTAACCGTCTGTGTTATTTTATTTACTGCCATCAGGAAACGATTAAATTCAACAGGCTTCAGCAAATAATCTATTACATTGTGTTCATAACCCTGCAATGCATACTCATGATAGGCCGTAACAATGATGATATGCGGAGGATGTCGCAGTGTTTTAATAAAATCAAGTCCCTTCAATTTGGGCAGATTAATATCAAGGAAAATCAAATCGATCTTTTCGTTTTGTAAAACATCCATTGCAAAAATGGCGTCAGCACAAATATCTTTCAATTGCAAAAAAGGCACCTGCTTAATATAATCTTGCAATACTTCCGCTGCCAGAGGTTCGTCCTCAACTATTATACAATTATATTGTTGCATGATGATATAAATTTAGTGTAAGCATGACCTTAAATACTGTAGCCTCTATTTTCATATCAATATGATGTTCCGGATACATCAATTCCAGTTGGCGTCTTACATTGCTGAGCCCAATGTTTTCTGTAATTTGTTTTAGGGAATCCTCTTCTTTTGAATTTTCTATAGTAAAAATAAGCCGCCCCTTCAATAACTGTACGTGGATATGAATAAAGGAATTGAAGCGGGTTTCGCTGGCCCCATGCTTGAAGGCGTTTTCTACAAAAGGAAGAAGAATAAGAGGGGCAATGGGTTGTGATTCGTCATCAATTGAACGGGTAAAACGAATGGTAAGTCTTTCATTATATCGTATTCGTTCCAGTTCGATATAGTCACTTAAGAATTTTAATTCTTCTGCAATTGTAATATTTTGTTTCCTTGATTCATACAACATAAAACGCAACAGTTTTGAAAGTTTCATGACCACACCGGCCGTATCATCTGATTTTTTCCTGGCCAGTGCATAAATATTGTTCAGTGTATTAAAAAGGAAATGGGGGTTGGTTTGTGTACGAAGAAATTTTAATTCGGATACCAGTTTTTCTTTAACCAGGCTTTTTTCTTTTTCCTTTGAACGCTGCAAATACCGGTATTGTTTCAGGGCTGAAAAAATACCCACAACAAAAATAATATCAATGAAAGAATATAAAACCCGGGGTAAGGAAAATAAAAGATCATTGGTAATATTTTTCTCATCATACAGATCTGGTAATATGAATTTGATGATCAGGAAACGCTGAAGTACAACAGCGACAGCAATTGCAGCTATCCCTAATAGTAATTTATAAACCGGCTTTTTGATCCGTACATCTCCTGTATTGATAAGAAATGCGATAAAATAACATGTTGGGATATCGATGGGTAATTGGGATGCCTCTGCAAAGAATGCTAACCACCACCGCTGAAAAGCTGAAGTACCTTCATACATTGAACTCATCCAGGCAAATTCAATGTAGCTTTCAGATAGCAGGTAAGCTATCCAGAAAAGAATATGCAAACCAAGCCGGTATTTCATATTGATAAAATTCAGAAAAACTGCCTGCCAAAACTATAAATATATACCAACAACTTCTTTAACTGTATAAACTACAGGTTTTGACGTAATAGTAGGGAAAGGACTGCGAAGATCTGTAATAACTGAAAATGCCGTGAGGGGTCTATGATTATTCAGGCTGGTCTTGCAATTTCTGTCATTACAATATTTCTTATAATTCGCTCTGCATGTTCTCTGGAATTTTCAATAAACAATCGATGCGTATTCATACCTCCGCAGATAACGCCAGCGAGGTAAATGTTTTTTACATTAGTTTCGAAAGTGTCTTCATTGTAAACCGGTTTTCTAACTTCATCATCAGATAATTCAATACCGATATTTTTTAAGAACATAAGGTTGGGTTGGTACCCGGTCAATGCAATCACCCAATCATTTTTAAGTGTTACAATTCCTTCCGGAGTACTGATGTCCACTTCATGTTCACGTATTTCACGGATGGTGGAATTAGTGTAGGCTTTGATTGAACCTTCCTTTATCCGGTTAATGATATCGGGCCTTACCCAATACTTTACTCTTTCACCGATGTCTTTTCCTCTTATCACCATAGTGACTTCAGCACCTTTTCGCCAGGTTTCCAGAGCAGCGTCCACTGCAGAATTCTGCGCACCTGCCACTATTACTTTTTGAAAGGCATAAAAATGAGGCTCTTTATAATAATGCGTCACCTTAGGCAAATCTTCTCCAGGTACATTCAGCAGATAGGGTATATCATAAAATCCGGTTGCAATAATTATATATTTTGAAGTATAAGTTGCTTTTGAAGTTTCAACGAAAAACATATTCGATGAAAATTCAGAACCTGTTAACTGATTATTATTTTCTTTCATCCTCTTTACATCAATTGAATTTACTTCTTCAAAGAGATGGATATTCAATTGGCCGGACAAAGCTACCCGCCGATAATATTCTAGTGCTTCTGTTCTGGTTGGTTTTGCATTATTAGAAACAAAAGGGATATGGCCAATCTCCAATCGCTCTGATGTTGAAAAAAAAGTCATGTTGGCCGGGTAATTATAAAGTGAATTGACCAGAGGTCCCTTTTCAATTACCAGGTAATCCAATCCCGCTTTTTTTGCTTCCAACCCGCAGGCGAGACCAATAGGGCCACCTCCAATAATTATAATGGTATTGTAATGATTTATTCGCCATTCGCAAATATACATCCGGCGAATAATGAACCGGGATGGGTCACCACCAATCTGCCTCATTTTAGGTTTTATCCACTTACTCACTTAAATTTGCCCGACTTTAAAAATACCAACAATACATGGCAAGATCAATCGCATTCCGGGATGCACTTCGTGAAGCAATGACTGAAGAAATGAGAAGAGATGACCGGGTTTTTCTGATGGGTGAAGAAGTAGCTGAATACAATGGAGCATACAAAGTAAGCCAGGGAATGCTGGCCGAATTTGGACCCAAAAGAGTAATCGATACTCCGATTTCTGAACTGGGTTTTACTGCAGTTGGTGTAGGTGCTGCTCAAAATGGTCTTCGGCCTGATCGTTGAATTCATGACCTGGAACTTTGCTGTTCTTGCCTTAGATCAAATTCTCAATACAGCTTCTAAAATGCTGGCAATGAGTGGTGGACAAATTTCTTGTCCCGATTGTTTTCAGAGGTGGTAATGGTTCTGCCGGTCAGTTGGGTGCTCAGCACTCCACTGCTTTTGAAAGCATGTATGCAAATATTCCCGGATTAAAAGTAGTATCGCCCAAGCAATGGTTATGATGCAAAAGGTTTGTTGAAACAGGCTATCCGCTATGAAGAAGATCCGGTGATGTTTATGGAAAGTGAACAGATGTATGGTGAAAAAAGCGAAGTTCCGGAAGAAGAATATTATATTGAACTAGGAAAAGCAGATGTAAAAAAAGAAGGCGCGATGTAACGATCGTTTCTTTTAATAAAATGATGAAAGTGGCGCTGGGTGCTGCTGCTGAGTTGGAAAAAGAAGATATCAGTGCTGAAGTGATTGATCTTCGTACTATTCGTCCGCTCGACTGGAAAACCATACTGGAAAGTGTAAAGAAAACAAACCGCCTGGTAATTGTGGAAGAGCAATGGCCGTTTGCTTCCAGTTTCTTCTGAAATTACTTACCAGATACAAAAAGAAGGTTTTGATTACCTGGATGCACCTATTCGCAGGATCACTGCTGCTGATGCACCACTGCACTATGCTCCAAACCTGGTGGCAGCTGCTTTACCCAGCATTGCACGAACCGTGAAACTGGTAAAAGAAGTGATGTATCAAAAAAAATAATATACTATTAAGCATATTTATTATACCCGCCTTCTAAACATGGCGGGTTTTAATTATTTAAACATGCCTTACGTATAATTACGCATGAATATTTATTTTTCTGATCATGCAGCGTTTTGCACCATAATAGTGCATCTTTGTATATGGTTTTTCATAGGATATTGGATTTTAAAACGAGGCTGGATTTCTATCCGGCCTCTTATTTTTTTATATCTCCAGCTGATATTGCTTCAAGCCTTGCGTAAAATTAATATGTTTCCTCTATACTGTTGATTATTACAGCGATCATACAGTGATTCAACAGGCTCATTGTCTTCTGATGCGTTAAACATCCCGTTACAGTTGGCTGTTTTCATTTACTTTTGCCCACTAAATCCTTTATTTAATGGCTGATATACTGATAATTGATGATGAAAAGGCAATTCGCAAAACATTGACCGAAATACTTTCCTTTGAAGGCTATAAAATTGATGAAGCAGCAGATGGCGAAGAAGGGCTGAAAAAATTTAAGGAAAAAACTTATGATGTAGTGCTTTGTGATATTAAAATGCCCAAGATTGATGGCATTGAATTTTTGCAAAAAGCTGGGGAAACCAATCCTGATGTTCCCATTATCATGATCTCCGGTCACGGCAATATTGAAACGGCCGTAGAAGCAGTAAAAAAAGGAGCCTATGATTATATTTCAAAACCCCCGGATCTGAACCGGTTACTGATCACCATCCGCAATGCGATGGAAAAAAGCAGCCTGGTTACCGAAACCAAAGTGCTGAAAAGGAAAGTGAGCCGGGTGCAGGAAATGATTGGTGGTTCTGCTCCGATACAAAAGATAAAAGATACGATTGAAAAAGTAGCTCCTACCGATGCCAGGATACTTGATCACCGGTGAAAATGGCGTTGGTAAAGAATTAGTAGCCCGATGGGTGCATGAAAAAAGTAACCGGGCAGCAGGACCCTTGGTAGAAGTGAATTGTGCAGCTATTCCAACCGAACTGATCGAAAGTGAATTGTTTGGTCATGAAAAAGGTTCATTTACTTCGGCTATCAAACAACGGATTGGAAAATTTGAACAGGCAAATGGCGGCACCTTATTCCTGGATGAAATAGGTGATATGAGCCTGAATGCCCAGGCCAAAGTGCTACGGGCCTTGCAGGAAGGAAAAATAACCAGGGTAGGAGCAGACAAAGATATTAATGTTGATGTACGGGTAATAGCAGCTACCAATAAAGATCTTTTAAAAGAAGTGGAAGAAAAAACTTTCCGGCTCGATCTATATCATCGGTTGAGTGTAATATTAATTCATGTGCCATCATCTAAATGAAAGACGTGATGATATTCCCGTTTTGGTTGACCAGTTTCTCGAAGATATTTGTGCGGATTATGGTATTGCCAGGAAAAATATTGATGAAGATGCAATTCAGCTTGCTGAAGGAATATGACTGGACAGGAAATATCCGTGAATTAAGAAATGTGGTGGAACGTCTCGTGATTCTTTCTGCCAAAACAATATCCGGAGAGGATGTAAAGAGTTATGTAATGCCGAGGTAGAAATACAGGTTTTAGTTTTAGAGTTATCTAATCTCCCTGCGTGTGAGCTTTCAGAAAAACTGGTAATTGATAACTAAATCCAAATCGATAAATCACCATTGATCCTCTTTAGCAAAACTTTCGCCGATCAAATTTTGATACGCCGATTATTATAATACTTTTGACCGCTAAAACAAATCCAGGCTCATGCCTTTACAACAATTACTGATCATCTACCTTATTGGTATCTTACTCATCTTTCTTCCTTCTTTTGGTTTGTCAAAATTGTTTGCAAAAGCTGGTGAGCAATCCTGGAAAGCCTATGTGCCTTTTTATAATACATGGGTAATGCAGAAGCTGGCGCAACGACCCAAGCATTGGGTATTCTGGCAATTCATTCCCGTGGTAGGATGGTTTATAACTCCGGGAATTTTTATTGAGTTTGCCAAAGTGTTTGGTAAATTTTCGTCTTGGCCATCATACGGCTGCGGCTTTACTTGCTCCCTTTTATTTTCCCTGGCTGGCTTCACAAAAAGATACAAAATTCGTTGGACCAGCGGCAGCCAGCAGACATAAAAAAGCAGCATGGAGAGAATGGGTTGATGCAGCCATTTTTGCAATTGTAGCTGCTACGCTTATACGCACTTTTATTTTTGAAGCTTATATTATTCCCTCCGGGTCAATGGAAAAGACTTTATTGGTAAAAGACTTTCTGTTTGTAAGCAAGCTTAGTTATGGACCCCGGATTCCGAATACACCATTATCGGTTCCATTTGTACATAATTATCTTCCGGTTACCAATGGCAAATCGTATTCTACTGCCATTACAATTACCATATACCCGCTGGTTTGCCTCTTTGCCAAAAAGAGGAGATGTGGTTGTATTTAATTTTCCTGCAGGAGATACCGTCATTCATGCGGAAGGATTTGAATCAGCGAATCCTTACTATGATATAAAAAGAAGAGCGGCACAGGGATCAAGAGAAGATCAGATGATTTTATCTGATCCTGAAAATTATCCTATTGCTGTACACCCGGTAGATAAAACAGACAATTATATTAAACGTTGTGTTGGCGTAGCCGGTGAAACTATTGAGATCAAAGAAAATGTTGTTTATATAGATGGCGTAATGCAACCCATACCTCCTCACTCTGAAATGTATTACATAGTTACCATTAATGCTCCATCTCTGGACCAGGATCTGATGAAGGATGAATATAATGTGGATTTAGATAAAGGTGACTATGGTTACACCAACAAACCCGGAGAATACAGAATGCTGCTAACTGCAAGCGCAAAGGAAAAAATGCAAAAGAATGGTTTAATAAAAACAGTTGTACCTGATACCAACATACCGGGAGGCGAAGAAGTTTATCCCTATGATACTTTTGCAATTCATAAAAGCTGGACAAGGGATAACTTTGGTCCGGTTTGGATACCCAAACATGGAACTGCATTAAAGTTAACTCCAGAAAATTATTCTGTTTACGAAAGAGCTATACGGGTTTACGAAAAGAATGATTTTTATATGAAAGATGGAAAGTTCTTTTTAAATGGAAAAGAAGTTTCAGAATATGTTTTTAAAATGGATTATTTCTGGATGATGGGAGATAACAGGCAGGGTTCCCAGGATAGCCGATACTGGGGTTTTGTACCAGAAGACAGGGTAGTAGGTAAGGCCTGGCTCATCTGGTTCAGCTGGGAAGGCGGCCCTCGCTGGAAAAGATTATTCAATATTGTAAAATAATATCCATTTCTTTTTAAAACCCCTGCCAAGGGGTTTTTGAATAATACTTAGTATCTTAAATTCCATGAAAGAAAAAAAATTTGAATTTAAATATGAAGTATATGATGACAGCTCTGAATTGAAAAAAGAGGATGCAGAATTGCTGGCCAAAGCAAGAACGGTAACTAAACAGGCCTATGCTCCTTACTCCAACTTTTTTGTAGGTGCTGTTGCAAAAATGAGCAATGGAGAGTTAGTATCGGGCACTAACCAGGAAAATGCTTCCTACCCGGTTGGTATTTGTGCTGAAAGGGTATTACTCGGTATTGCAGCAACTCTGTACCCGGGCATTAGCATTGATACTATAGCTATCAGCTACGATAGCGAGGATGTTAAAAGTGATCATCCTATTTCTCCTTGTGGCATGTGCAGGCAATCCCTTTTAGAATATGAAACAAGAACAAAGAATCCTATCCGATTAATTCTGGGAGGACAAGAGGGAAAAATATTTGTCGTTAAATACGGTAAATTTTTTACTGCCATTTGCATTTACAAGCGGAGAACTATTATAGTTGTGCTGTTATTTCCGGTATGGATTCAGCTAGAATAAAGTTTGAACCCCATAGGCAACTTTCACTTCATGTTCCAATAACCATTTCTTCCTCCATAAGCCCCCGGCATATCCTGTTAATTCGCCGTTTGAACCAATTACACGGTGGCAGGGAATTATGATCGCAATATTATTTTTCCCATTAGCATTGGCTACTGCTCTTGTGGCTTTTGAATCACCGGTCTTAATGGCAAGTTGAAGATAACTGATCGTTTTTGCGTAAGGTATTGTCATCAGGTTACTCCAGGTTTCCTGCTGAAAGGTAGTACCATTTTGATGGACAGGCAATTCAAAAATTCTTCTTTCCCCATGAAAATATTGTATCAACTGCTCTATACATTGAATAAGTAAAGGCGGCAGATCTTTTTTACGCCCTTCATTTCTTTGAGTAGTATCATGAAAGGTCACTTCACTTATATAATCATTGGTACCGGAAAGTTTTAAAAGCCCAACAGGCGAATGATAATATGTTGTAAAAGTTTCAGCCAATTTTCATTCCATTTGTTACCGCCATTCCTGGTTGCAATAAAATTACATCATTGTTTTCATCATAAACACCGAGTACGAGGCACTCACTGATAAAGTCACCAATCTGTTTCGGAGGGAAGTTGACAACGGAAATAACCTGCCGGTTCAGCAAATCTTTTTTTTCATAGCGGGCAGTTATCTGTGCTGAAGATCTTTTAATACCCAATTCCTTCCCGAAGTCAATCTGCAATTTATAGGCTGGCTTACGGGCCTTAGGAAAATCGTTTACTTCAATGATAGTTCCCGTCCTGATATCAATTTTTTCAAAATCATTCCAACTGATCATGGCTTTTATTTTTTCAGTGCAAAATAAATGAGGTCATTATGACCATCCGGTACAACGTATTGGAAAAACATTTCATCCATAAACTTGTCCGGTAATTTTTTACGAAACTATAAACCACAATCAACAAAGTGGAAACTATTTTGTCCTACCTTAAAGCAAAATTTTAGCCATATGAAACCAGGTAAGAAAAAGCATCTTTCCCGGCGGAATTTTATCCGCAATACATCTTTATTTGGTGCCGGCATTCTCATTCTTCCCCGGCACGTATTAGGAGGAAAAGGATTTATAGCTCCCAGCGATAAACTAAATATCGCTGCCATCGGTGCAGGTGGAAAAGGATCTTACAATATTCAACAAGCTTTTAATAATGGGGCTGAAAATATTGTTGCCTTATGCGATGTGGATGACCGCATGGCTGCAGACAGCCGCAAAAAACATCCCAACGCTTCCTATCATAAAGATTTCAGAGTGATGCTGGATAAGCAGGCTAAAGAGATAGATGCAATAATCATCAGTACTCCGGATCATATGCATGCGGTAATGGCGATGCCATGTATGCAATTGGGCAAACATGTGTATGTAGAAAAACCCTTGACACATGATATCTATGAAGCCAGGATATTGACACAGGCGGAAAAGAAATACAAAGTAGTAACCCAGATGGGCAACCAGGGAAGCAGTGGTGATGATACAAGGATCATTGAAACCTGGGTACAATCTGGATTGATCGGCGAGTGTTGATACAGTACATGTATGGACCAACCGTCCTGTATGGCCCCAGGGTATTCCAAAGCCTGAAGGTAAGTTTGAGGTACCTGCGGAATTGGATTGGGATCTTTGGCTGGGCACAGCTCCCCGCAGAGATTTTAATCCATTGTATATACCTGCCAACTGGCGTGGCTGGGTTGATTTTGGAACCGGTTCTCTTGGCGATATGGGTTGTCATTTCATGGATGTTCCGTACAGGGCTTTAAAATTGCAATACCCGGTATCCGTTGAGTGCAGCGTTACTTCCGTTTATACAGGATTTTTCCAGGAAGTATTTAACACCGATAGCTATCCACCTTCTTCAAAAACACATATCCAGTTTCCGCAAAGAGGAACTATGCCTGCGGTAGAAATGATCTGGTACGATGGTGGAATAAAACCAAAGCGTCCAGCAGAATTATTACCTGATGAAGAAATGGGAGAGTGGGATGGAGGTATCATATTTGAAGGCAGCAAAGGAAAAATCATGGGTGGACTATGGGGACGTAACCCAACTCTTTTGCCTACCCGGAAAATGAAGGAACAGAAGTTGCCCGAAATGAAGATGCCAAAAGTAGAAAGAGGAATAGAAGGCCATCAAACGCAATGGACAAATGCTTGTAAAAAAGGATATGGAGCATTTACCAGTTCTCCATTTTCAGCAGCAGGACCTTTAACGGAAACCGTGCTGATGGGAAATCTTGCTGTTTTAAGTTATAATCATATAGAAAAAAATAGTAAAGGAGAAAATAAATTTCCTGGCAGAAAAAAATTACTCTGGGATGGAGCGGGAATGAAGATCACCAATTTTGAACCAGCCAATCAATTTGTAAAAAGAAAATATGCCGGGAATTGGAAACTTGAAATGTAATTCAACGATGATTTATTGTGTTAAGTTTTAAATGAAATTTACCAATGATTAAGACTTTAAAAAATCGCAATACCCAATTAAACCAAAAGAACTTTTGCTTTACTTATATTGCATATACGAACAGATAGAAATCTTGCACATGAACCGGGCTTTATAAATGATAATCACCCATAGCGTTGCTTATTCATTTAATGGATCCGGCGAAAAATGAAATAAAAAACAAATACACAAATGAAAAAAAAGAAAAATGTTTTTAATTCCCGTCGCAAATTTATCAGGAATGCATCCGTAGCCGCGGCCGGTTTTTTTATTGTTCCCCGCCATGTTTTGGGAAGGGGATTTATTGCTCCCAGTGATAAACTAAATATTGCAGGAATTGGCGCAGGCGGTAAGGGAGAAAGTGACCTGAGCTCATTCGCCAAAAGTCCGAATGTAAACATCGTTGCCTTATGTGATGTGGATGACAGGCAGGCTGTTAAATCCAGGAAAAATTTTCCAAAAGCCAGCTATTATAAAGATTTCAGAGAAATGCTTGCCAAGGAGAAAAATAATTTTGACGCCTGCTCAATTTCCACTCCTGATCATACGCATGCTGTTGCCACATTAGCGGCTATGCAACTGGGTAAACATGTTTATACACAGAAGCCGCTGACACATGATATATATGAAGCAAGGATACTGGCGCAAGCAGCAAAAAAATATAAGGTAGTTACACAGATGGGGAACCAGGGAGGTAGTGGTGATGGAGTAAGACAAGCGAAGGAAATGTATAATGCAGGAATGATCGGTGATATAATTGAAGCACATGCCTGGACCAACCGGCCTGTTTGGCCACAGGGTATCGCAACTCCCACAGGGAAATTTGAGATTCCAAAAGAATTGGATTGGGATCTCTGGCTGGGTACTGCAAAAGCAATAGATTTTAATCCCGCATACCTGCCATTCAACTGGCGTGGCTGGTGGGCATTTGGTACCGGTGCATTAGGTGATATGGCTTGCCATATTATGGATCCTATCTACAGGATATTACCAATTGACTATCCTGATTCAGCAGAAAGTAGTGTAGCGAACATTTGGAAAGATATGTGGGCTGAAGGTAACTACGTTGACAGTTGTCCTCCATCCTCTATTATACATTTAAATTATCCAAGGAAAGATAAGAAAGGTAATATTAAAGTATCCTGGCATGATGGCGGATTACTGCCGCAACGCCCTGATGAATTATTACCGGGTGAGGCTTTTGGAAATTGGGATGGTGGTGTATTGCTGGTAGGTACCAAAGGAAAAATGCTGATGGATTGTTATGGCGCTAATCCAAGGTTATTACCCACTATGCTGATGAAGGAAAAGCAAATGCCAAAGCAAACGATAAAGAGAGTACCGGAAGGGCATTACCTGCAATGGGTAAATGCCTGTCTGGCCGGATACGGAAAAGGTGAAACCAGTTCGCCATTTGAATATGCAGGACCTTTTACTGAAAGTATATTAATGGGTAATCTTGCTATCCGCAGTTCTATGATGGTTAATCCAAAGCTAAAAGGTTGGGAAGACAAATACCTGGGCAGGAAAAAATTGTTGTGGGATGCGAAGAATATGAAGATCACCAATTTTGATGAAGCTAACCAGTTTGTAAAAAGAGAATATACGCCTGGTTGGGAATTCAGTTTATAATTATGATAGATTTTATAAATCGAAACCTGGTGTTGTGAATAATGCCAGGTTTTTTTTGTCTCATCTAATCACTAGCCAGTATTTTTGATTTTTTCAGATACCGTGGTAAATAAATAAAGCAATAATAAAACCACAAGTATAATAATAAACAGATTGAAATATTTTTGAAAATCAAACCGGTCATCATGGTTGTAAAAATGTTTCATTACAATCAATGTAGCGCCGGACATCCAAATATAAGTTGCGGTATATTCCCTGATGAATACCCTTGTCCATTTAAACTTCATGCTTTCCATGGTCTTTCCAATACCAGAAAGGTTTGGAATCCATCGGTTAACCCTGCGGCAATAGCTGGTAAAATCCTCACCGAATTTATTTTGCAGGAAATTTTCTTCAGCTCTTACAATCGCCTGGTAAAAGAAAAGAAAAAGAGGTGTGGCAACGGCCATAAAAATTATGGAATTGGATGCTATACCCAGGCCGGCAAGAATAAGAATATTGCCTACATAAAGGGGATTCCGGCAATGAGAAAAGATACCCGTGGTAACCAGGGTATCTGCATATACCGTCCGGTTTTTACCTCCGCGGATTATGTAAACCAGCCCGATAGTAATGATACGGATCAGTTGACCGATAACCGTAATAGCAAAACCAATGATCATAGCCGTTACCGGATCATTAAACACTTCGGGTGAAGGAATAAAGAGAATAAGATAAAAAATAGGAAACAACCAATTGCGGTTGTGAAAAAGCAGGTTACCAAGTTTTACCATTATTTCGCAGTTATTATTTTACAGCAATCATGCCGCAGAAGTTGTACCATTTAAAAAAAGTTTCTACATACCGGAAACCTTTATTCAGAAGCAATTCACGATTCTCCATCAATTTATATGGAATCAGTACATTTTCAAGTGCTTCTCTTTTTTGTGCTATTTCCATATCATTATAATGATTCCTTCTTTTAAAATCATAATAATATTTTATGAATTGCCGGTTGAACAGTGAATCTTCGCCCAACACTTTTTCAATCAGTATCACGCAACCATTATCATTTAGCTGCCGGTGAAGTTCTTCTATTAATTTTTCCCGGTAAAGAGGCCGGATAAATTGCAAGGTGAGGCACATAACAACTACAGATGCATTTTCAATCTGAATACCTCGGTTAAGGTCGCTGTATAAAAGTTCATATTTTCTTTTGATGCCATTAGCTTCAAAATTATTCCGGCATTTAACGAGCATCTCTTCACTGTTATCAATTCCAATAAACTCAACATCGTCTGGAACCACCTTATCCAGGTTAATCAGCGTAGTGCCGGTAGAGCATCCCAGGTCATATATGCGTGTACCCGGTACAGCAAAATCTGCTGTGATCTCCGTCATCATTCTTTGCATCTCCAGGTAAAAAGGAACAGACCGGGTAACCATATCATCAAAAACCTGCACAACCGTGTTGCCGAACTTAAAATCTTCAGCCTGTTTTGGCCGGCTAAATATATCGTCTTGATTTGCCATGGAAAAATTTGCCGCAAGATATAACGAATACTCTATACTAAAGCAATCACAATTAATTTGGCCAGGACAAAAATATTTATAGAGCCTTATCCAAGCACCCGGTAGATGGAAGAAAAACCAATTTATTCCAGGAGTAGTGAAAGCTCCATGAGCTCTTTATATTTATGATCTTCTTTATCATTATTAAAACATTTTCCAAATTCTTCCAGAAGTTGCTGAATTACTTGTTTATTCAATTGAGGTTTAAAATAGGCGTCAACAGGATGCACTCCTATACGTTTAAAATAACTTTCTACGTCCTGGTGAGTAAACACCTGGCCGGAGGTGGGGTCAATAAAAAATTCAACCTTATGAAAAGGATCAGGAAGATTTTCTTCAGAATACCCGGGTTTAAAATACGCAATTATAAATTGCTTTGGCAAATGAATCGCTCTTACCGGAATATCGAGCAATTCGCAAAGTAATAAGTATAAAATACCATTGCTTACCTGGTTGCCTCGTTTTGTCTCCAGCGTTTTGTGGAGCAAAAATTCATTAGGCTCTGTATAATTTGTTTCACTTCCTTTTAACCCGTAATAGCTGTATAAAATACTGGTGACAATATTTATATGTTCCAAAGGAGTGAGATAATTATTCAGTTCCAGCCAGATATTTCTTCTTATTTTTTCTATCTCCTGCAAAACGGGAGTAGTAACAATATCAGGATACTGAAATTTACATACAAGAAGGGAACCCACTACCAGGTCATGATGACCTGATACACTCCATTGCCGAAAATCTTCAGCAAGATCTCTGAAATGTAAACGGTGGATAAGCAATTCAATCCGGCTCTGTGTATGTTCTTCCGGTGTTGTTTCCCACAAATGTTCCAGGTTGGCAATAATAGGCTTGCCATAATCAACTATCTTTTCAGAAATGGCATCAAAGACTTCCTGGTCGGGATCATCAATTAAATGAAGTAAAGCAGCTATTTCTTTATTTGTTTCCATCTCTTATATCAGCACAAGTTCATTATTGATATTGAAAGAAATTTATTAAACTTTTCCACAGATGGGGAGAACAGGATGGATACTGAACATGGTTTGCATAATAAAAACGTAGCTCATTTTTTATTGTTGCTTTTCATTATTAAGATGTGCTGACAAAAAGAAGAATTGCTACATTCAATTTATAGTCCTTTATACGGATAAGACAAATAATCAATAACGGGCAAAGCATTTCCTTCAAAATCGAAAAAGGCATTATTCTCCCATGATGAACCCACACCCCAGCCATCATTCATTTTCGATGTAATCCAGGCAGGTTCCCAATACATAATTCCGGTACCACCTCCATTAATAATAGCCTGCGTGAGATCTTTCATATACCGTAGTTGTTCTTCAGGCGTAATTTCATATCCAACGGCTTTATCCTGGTCAGAAATAATGTTGGTGTAATTATCCGCATTTTTGCCGGTCCATGGGTATGCAGTTTCAACTACCATGATTTGTTTGCCGTAATTCTTTTTTAAATTCCGAATATTATTTTCTACTTCATTCATGGTGGCTACCGTTGACCATTTTGCATAATGTGAAAGACCTAATATATCAAAATCAGTTACGCCATTTTTAATGAGACTGCTTGTCCAATGGTCAGCGTTTTGCAGTTGGGCGACATGTAAAATGATCCTTGGCTTAATGGATGAGTTCAATGAAAAATCTCTCACGGCGCGGATGCCACTATTAAGCAAGGCTGCAAAATTTGACCAGTTATTATTAACAACCTTCCCCACTGGCCACATCATACCAGAATTTGTTTCGTTGCCCACCTGCACCATTTCAGGTACCAGGTTTTTGCTCTTCAAATAATTCAGTACGGAAAGTGTATAATTGTAAACCGAATCTTTTAATTCGGGTAATGAAAGACTTGCCCAAGCTTTGGGAGTTTCCTGGTGAGCAGGATCGGCCCATCGATCGGAATAATGAATATCAAGATTAACGGCCATTCCATTTTCTTTGGCTCTGCGCATTGTTTTTTCAATGCCATAAAGGTCATAATACATTTTCCCATTGTTAAGCTGACCAACCCAAACGGGAGTGTGCCACAACCGTATCCGAACTGTATTGGCTCCATGATTACTCATGATTCGGAAAGGATCCATCATTCTCCCTGAGTCCTTATATATACCTCCAAAATCTTCTACCTGGTCTATATAAGAAAGATCGACACCCATGCTAAATTTTTCCCATTCGTATTTGCTCTTCATTGGTTGGGTTTCACCCGAATTGTTCTTTTTGCAGGTGAATGCCGTAAAAAGAATCAGGCTAAAAAGGCAAATGGGTAACAAAAATCGCATCATAATTTTCTTTCGACTGGTTATTAATATTTTGTTTTAATCTTAGCATTTTTTAGGTACTGAGGATTTAGCAAGCATTTAACCGGGAACCCGGTTTATTGAAATCATGTGAATAAAATGGGGAACGTAAATGGTAGTTTGGTGTGTTTTATGCTATAAGCTGGCGGAATAATCATTTCAATTTTCGGGATTATTTTTCATTATACCGTTTAAACCGTTTCCCAACAATTATTTATAGAACCTCAATGATTTCCCGCCGTCAGGCATAATCATTAGAAAAAAAATACGAGCAAGTATCCTTGTGTATTGAATTGACCTGTGAAAGCAGAAAAGCCCTGTGCAAACAGGGTTTTCTGTTTATGTGCCAAAAATATATTTAATCAAATACATGACACTGTTCTTATTTTTTCTTCTTTGCGGCTTTTTTCGTAGCTGCTTTTTTCGCTGCAGGCTTCTTTTCCTTTTTCGCAAAAGCTCCCGGCATTTCCACCTCAATCATTTTCTTCACATCTTCCAAACTGAAAGTGGCTGCCTCTTCAGCAGTATATTTGGTGTCATCAGCCTTCTTGGGAATCTTCAGCATTTTTTTGCCGAAACGAATAAACGGACCCCAACGGCCATTTTCCACCGATATTTTTTCATCCGCCCATCTTTGAATAAAACGATTGGCTTCTTTTTTTACCTTGGCGTCGATCAGTTCATTGATATCAGGCTTTGATAATGCATCAAAATTGTAACGTCTCGGTACATTGATAAACATACCATCCCATTTGATAAAGGACCAAACCTGCCTTTGCCTTTGGTTACTGGTTTCTCTTCATACATGGCCACAGGTGCATCCGCTAGTTTCTTTTCTTTGATCAGTTGAATCGCCTTTTCCAAATCTACTGTCTGACAGATCGGTGCCCCTTGGTATTGAAATAAATTCTTCACCCCATTTTACATAAGGACCAAAACGTCCGACATTAACCGATATATCTTTTTCTTCATACTGACCCAATGTACCCTGTAATTTAAACAATTCCATCGCTTCATCGTAGGTGATGGTTTCAATGCTTTGACCGGTAGGCACTTTTGCAAAGCGGGGTTTCTCTTCATCATCAGCATGTCCAATCTGTACCATCGGGCCATATCGTCCCATCCTTGCCACTACCGGTTTACCGGTTTCCGGATCAGTACCCAATTCTCTTTCGCCTTTTATTCGTTCGGCAGTTTCAATCGTTTTTTCTACATCCTTCTTGAAACGGGCTGTAAAAATCATCGAGCATTTTGTTCCACTTCATCCTTCCTTCAGCTACTTCATCAAATTCTTCTTCAATTCGGGCGGTAAAGCCATAATCCATGATATCATCAAAATACTGTTTCAGAAAATCCGTCACCACCAAGTCCGAGATCAGAGGGAAATAATTTTGATTTTTCAGCACCGGTATTTTCCTGTTCGGTTTCCTTAGTCTGAATGTATCCTTCTTTAATTTTAAAACACGGAAATCTCTGCGGACACCTTCCTTATCCCTTTTTTCAACATAACCTCTTTTCAGAATAGTAGAAATGGTAGGAGCATAGGTAGAAGGGCGGCCAATTCCTAGTTCTTCCAGTTTTTTTACCAGTGAGGCTTCTGTATAGCGGGGCAATGGACGGGTGAATCGTTCAGTTGCTTTCATTTCTTTTAGTGGCAATTGCTGTCCAACCGTCAATGGAGGAAGCATGCCTTCCTGCGTTTCCTCTTCACTTAAATCATCATCATCTTTATCTTCCCGGTATACTTTCAGAAAACCATCAAATTTCAACACTTCACCAGATGCGGTTAATTCTTCTTTATTGGTTGAAATTGAAATTTTTGCAATTGTTTTTTCCAATTCAGCATCAGCCATCTGGCTGGCCATTGTTCGTTTCCAGATCAATTCATAAAGCCTTTTCCAATCCGGTTCGCTCTACTGATACTATTGTTCATGTAGGTAGGCCGGATAGCTTCGTGAGCTTCCTGGGCACTCTCATTTTTATTTTTGTACTTGCGAAACTGGTGATACTTTTCACCATACATACTTTTTACCGTGTTGGTAATTTCGCCCAGTGCTGTATTGCTCAGGCTGACACTGTCAGTACGCATATAAGTGATATAACCATTTTCATACAGCTTTTGCGCAATCAGCATGGTTCGGCTAACGCCATATCCCAATTTCCTGGAAGCTTCCTGTTGCAAGGTAGAAGTAGTGAAGGGTGCAGCGGGAGATCGTTTGGCCGGTTTTACCTGTATATCGCTTACTTTATAATCAGCACCAATACAACTTTTTAAAAAAGCTTCTGCATCAGCCGCGTGTGGTTTGCTTTTTTCCTTCTGCAGAAAACGTTACCGGTTTATCTGAAACATCTTTTGCAGTAAATAATCCTTCGATCTTAAAATTACTTGCTGGTACAAATGCATTGATCTCTCTTTCCCTTTCAGCAATCAGGCGTACAGCCACACTTTGCACACGTCCGGCGCTAAGGTTATTGCGCATACTCATTTTTCGCCAGAGTACGGGGCTTAGTTCAAATCCTACTATACGATCCAGAATCCTTCTTGCCTGTTGGGCATTTACCAGATTCATATCAAGTGTTCGGGGATTTGCCACTGCATGCTGGATGGCAGGCTTTGTGATCTCATGAAAAACGATCCGTTTTGTTTTGCGTGGATCAAGCCCCAGCACTTCGCACAAATGCCAGCTTATCGCTTCTCCTTCACGGTCCTCATCCGTTGCAAGCCATACTTCACCCGATTTGTTGGCTAATGCTCTTAAATCTTTTACCACCTTTTCTTTGTCTTCCGAAATAATATATCGTGGTTCAAAATTATTTTCAATGTCAATACCCATTCCTGCTTTCTCAAGGTCACGGATATGGCCAAAACAACTTTTTACCTGGAAATCATTTCCCAGAATTTTTTCAATCGTTTTTGCTTTCGCAGGGCTCTCTACTATCAAAAGGTTTTTCGCCATAATCACTCCATATTATTATATATAACTCCATCAAAACAAAATTGCTGTTCTGAAAAATCCGCTTTCCGGCGGCCGCAAGTTATAACAAGAATAATAATTTTTTTTGGAAACGACCCTTTCGGCCCTTTTGGCATCGTCTGTTGCGTCGCACACTTCAACGTTCAGAACCCTGATAGCAAAGGGTTTGAGAGGATTGAAGGGGTTTATTAAATTAAAGCAAAAGAATTTTTGAAACAAGCCTTCTTTTTAAACCTGCCGATATGGAATTTATAACCTTGATTTAAAAAATGCGGCAATTTCCTCCGCCCAAAACATATAGGCCTTGCCAGAGGGATGCAGACCATCACCCGCAACTAATTCAGGGTCATTAACAGCATTTCGGGTGCCGGGAGTAATATTTAAATAATGCACATTAAATTCTTGTGTAATTACTTTGCCAGCCTCATTGAAAATATCGATTTGATTTGCAATTTCTCTCCTGTTTTTCCCTTCGGCAAAAGGAGTGGCCCCCCAATCAGGAATTGAAAGAACAACAACATGATCGGCTTTACCGCCTGCAAACTGGATGGCCTTTTTTATTAAATCTCTGAATTCTTTTTTATAACTGTCGACAGACCAACCACGATATTGATTATTAACACCAATCAGAAGTGAAACAAAATCATAGGAAGAATTCAGAGAATTATCGGCACTAGCTTTAGAAATTCCCGCAAGTAATTCATCAGTAGTCCAGCCCGTTCTGGCAACTATTTGGGGTGGTTGAAAATTCACCGAATCCTTATTCAGCATATTAACCGTTTGATTAGGAAAATTAAGTTCAACAGGAACACTTTCCCCAATTGTATATGAATCGCCAAGAGCCAGGAAAGAATAACCCTTGGCTATTGTTGTTGCAAGCGTTTCGGGCATAGATTGGCTGTCATTTTTCTGGCAGGAACTGGTGCCGGTTATAAAAACCAATATTATACAAATTAACTTCATAATTGACAGGACTGATCACATCTTTTCTAAAAAAACAATGGATCAATAACAAAATATACGAAACTGTCCTTATCCGGGATTTTCAGTTAATACCGGGGCAAATGCAATAATCGGTTTATTGGTTACTTTATGTGGAACAAGGTTATTTATAAAAAATCTACCGCTGCTTTGTTAACGCTTGTATCCTTGTAAATTCGTCTGTGACCAAGTCCTTTTGTGATGATGAATTGAATGTTGGAGTAGTTTTCCTCTTTTATTCTTAAAACATCTTTCAGTGGAGTAGTTTTATCGTCCTCATCATGAAGCCACAAAATTTTAGCACTTATTTTTCTGAGCGTACGAAAAATAGAATACCAGGAAACAGGATAACCACTCATGCGACTGATAATTTCTTCCAGTTCTTTTCTTACAGCTGCATCATTTAATTGAATAAATTGAAAAAAAAGATCAATAGCTGTATTGGTTTCTGTTGCGGGTGCAATCAAAACCACCCGAATATTATCGTCATGCTTAATTTCCGCGAGTGCCATACAAATTGCCAATCCCCCAAAGGAATGACCAAGGAATGATTGAACCGGCCCATATTCAGAATAAATATGCTTGATAAAATCACGATAAATCAAAGCATTCAATTTACGACCAGAACTTTTGCCGTGCGCCGGAGCATCAAATGCCAGTACCTCATAGTCCTTTTTAATTAAATTGCTTATGTACTTATCAAAATTTACTACAGAGGATTCAAATCCATGAAGAACCAGTATCCTCCGGCCTGCACCTTTATTCCATCTGTAGCCATGTATAGTAAACTGCTGAAACCGGAACGAAAGCTTTTCACCCTCTGAAAAAATGATAGGTGGTTTTTTAAGGTTCTTTGTTTGCGGGGTACAAAATAAGTCAAACGCTTTTTCGGCTGCTTTCTTTTTGGAGATGGAAGAAAGAATCTTGAATTTTGTCCGGATATAACGTATAGCAACTTTTTGTTTCAATTTCATGCAATCAAATTCTGTTGTAAAAAGATGGTGAAGCCGAATGTTGCAAATCTATTTAATCATTTGGAAAATATAACGGGAGGCTATAAGCGAATACATGGAAATAGTAATCATAGGATCGGGAAATGCGGCAACGGTACTGGGAAGAAAGTTTACAGCTGCAGGCCATAAGATAATACAAGTAATCGGTCGCAATGCCAAAGCCGCAAGTGAGCTGGCATATGAGTGGGACACAGAATCCGCCAATTATCTTTCACTGGTTAACCCAAAAGCTGATGTTTATATCATAGCTGTCTCTGACGATGCCCTGAAAGAAATAACAAGTAATCTAAAACTGCCGGGCAAGGTGGTGGCTCATACTGCTGGTTCGGTTCCGAAAGAAATCTTAAAGAATGTCTCCAACCATTACGGAGTCTTGTACCCACTGCAAACTTTAAGAAAGGAAATTTTGGCCCTGCCGGATATTCCTTTTTTTTATGACGGGAGCGATGAAATAGCAAATAATACTTTACAACAATTAGCCCAATCTGTGTCTTACGAACAAGCGATGCCGGCCGGCACAGGGGAGAGGATGAAATTGCATGTTGCAGCAGTCATAGTCAACAATTTCACTAATCACCTTTTTGCGATGGCAGAAAAATATTGCAAAAAAGAAGGCATTAACTTTCATCAATTAATTCCTTTAATTGAAGAAACAGTTAAGCGCTTAAAGACATCTTCACCTTCTCATTCTATGACAGGTCCTGCTTTCCGGAATGACAAGGATACTATACAAAAACACCTGGAATTACTCAACGAGTATCCGCAGCTTCAAAACCTTTACAGGGTAATCACTGAAAGTATTGAGCAAACCAGATAGGGAATCAAGATCCGGATATTTTCTCTGTAACTTATTATTTCTTTTCAAATACATTTGCTACCCTGAAGAGAAGATGAAATGTATACTATTAAATTCAAGTTTGACTGCGGGAAATTACAGCCGGTTGTTTTATACCAAATTGAGCCCGGGCAGTCCTTACTGGAACTTGCACTTAAACACGGCATAGTACTTAACCATAAATGTGGAGGTATATGTTCTTGTACAACTTGTCACATATATATTGATCGTGGAATGGAAAATCTTGAACCTAAAACTAATCGTGAATCGGATTATCTCGGCCGGGTTATTAATTCCAGGAAAAATTCAAGGTTAGCCTGCCAGTCCTTACTTAAGGATATAAAAAAAAGAATAGTGGAAGTTACTGTGCCTGACCAATCTTTATTATGAATTAAAGAATTAAAAGAAACTTTGGCGATGCCGGGTAAGTATTCAAGAAATACTATTGCATATAAACAAAATCTTTATTGAACTTACTTTACATTTGAACTTCCCATAAATAAAATTTTGAATCCATAAACAGTTATAAGGAAGATTATGAATATTGACGATCTGCTTAAAAAAATAACTACGTTCATCTTTGATATAGACGGAGTTTTGACCGATGGAACTATACTGGTTTTGGAAAATGGATTACAGGCCCGCCATATGAGCATCAAAGATGGCTATGCCCTCCAACTGGCTGTCAAAAAAGGTTATCGTATTTTAGTTTTATCAGGTGCAGCAGCTTCTCCTGTTGTGGATCGGTTAAAGAAATTGGGTATTACCGATGTGCATACAGGTGTTACAAACAAGAGAGCGTTTGTAGAATCCTATATGGCTGATAAAAATGCAGAGACATCAGAATTGTTGTTTATGGGTGATGATATACCGGATCAGTCCGTCATGCAATATGTGGGGTTGCCGGTGTGCCCGGCAGATGCGGTAGCCGAAATCAGGAACGTATCGAAATATATTTCCCCTGCAAATGGTGGCCATGGTTGTGTAAGAGATGTGATTGAAAAGATAATGAAAGCGCAGGATAAATGGCATCCAGCTGATGATATCGCTTCAAGGTAAAAATGAGAGAGCCCGGTTTTATAGATGGCTTAATTTGTACTTCAAGCTTGATGGTTGTTGTGTATCTTTCCAAAAAAAATATTCATGAGATTGATAGCGGCTTTCTTAAAATTGATACGACTGCCCAATCTTTTGTTTATTGCCTTAACCCAGGCACTGCTCCAGTATTGTATTTATTTTCCTTTATATGATGGTAGTATTTCTGTTTATGATAACAGGAATTTTATTTTGTTGATGTTAGCATCGGTTCTGATAGCTGCTGCCGGTTATATTATCAATGATTATTTTGATATCAATATTGATGAAGTGAATAAGCCGGACAGAATGGTGGTTGATAAAGTGATTAGTCGCCGCTGGGCTATAGCCTGGCATTTTATTTTAAGCGCTATCGGTATCCTGCTTACCATGCTGGCTTTGCCTGTATTTGATAAATGGTACCTGGTGGCTGGCAACATATTTTGTGTGCTGATACTTTGGTTTTATTCTACCACCTTCAAAAGAAAATTGTTGATTGGAAATATTGCAATCTCCGTTTTAACCGCCTGGGCTATCCTGCTTATTTTCTTATCTAAAGTTTCGGTTTCCGATGCATTTGCAGCAGGCCATACCGGGCAACCAAAATTCTTCAGATTTGCTTTTCTTTACGCCGGATTCGCTTTTATTATTTCATTGATACGTGAAGCGATTAAGGATATTGAGGATATGGCCGGCGATGCAAGATATGGTTGTAAAACAATGCCAATTGTTTGGGGGGTAAATGCCACCAAAGTTTATATAGCCGTTTGGATGATCATACTGATTTCTATCCTGGTGATTGTACAAGTCTATATCTTACAATTTCAATGGTGGTGGGCAGTAGTTTATTGTATAACCCTGATCATTTTACCGTTACTCTTTATTTTTTTAAAATTATTCAGGGCATCTTCTATCCCGGAATACCACAGACTTAGCAGTTTGACAAAATTCACCATGTTAACCGGAATACTTTCTATGATTTTATTCTATTATTATTTATGACGCCGATTATACTTGCTTCACAATCGCCCCGCCGAAAGCAATTGCTGGAGTGGGCAGAAGTGCCTTTTAAAATTGTAATTAAAGAGACGGATGAAACTTATCCGCCTGGTCTTAACCCAGAAAACATAGCGATCTATATTGCACGGCAAAAAAGTCTGGCTGTCCGCTCCTTAGTACCGAAGGATAATATTATACTCTCAGCTGATACAATTGTTGTATTAAATGACCGCATCATCGGCAAGCCAAAATCCAGGCTGCAAGCTATAGAAACTCTCCGTGATCTTTCGGGAAGCAAACATTCCGTAATAACGGGTGTAATCATTCGTAAAGAAGAAAAAGAAATTGCATTTGCGGAGCTAACTGATGTTTATTTTCATGAACTGACCGACAACCAGATCGAATTTTATATTGATAAATATAAACCCTTTGACAAGGCGGGGGCATATGCTATACAGGAATGGGTCGGTGTAGTTGGGATAAAATCTGTGCATGGTGATTTTTATAATGTTATGGGATTACCCGTTAGTCGGGTAGTAAGAGAGTTGCAGAAATTAACGGATTGATATAACGAAGGGCAAAGGACCGGGCAATTAAAAATGATCTAATATTCAGTATTGCAAATAATGAATTCGTTTAAGTCAAATTTTATAAAATGACCGAACGGTTATTACAGTTCATCTGGCAATTTCAGTATTTTAACAATGGCCATCTCAATACTTCTGAAGGAGAGGGTATACAAGTCATTTTTCCCGGCCAGTTAAATAATAACCAGGGGCCTGACTTTTTGAATGCTAAAATCATAATCGGGAATACTACCTGGGCGGGATCGATTGAAATACACATTAAAACATCCGACTGGCAGAAACACAAACATCAGCTTGATAAAAATTATAGCAATGTGATATTGCATGTTGTATGGGAAGATGATGGAAGCCAGGAACCAGTACCTGTTCTGGAACTTTCAACCCGGGTTTCAAAACTTTTGTTGTCGAAATATGAAGATTTAATGCAGTCAACTGCATTCATTCCATGCGAAAAAAATATACATGCTGTTCCCGGCATTACCTGGCAAAGCTGGAAATCACGCCTGCTGGCAGAGCGTTTGCTTCGAAAGTCAGCTAACGTTGAAGAATACCTGAAACAAAATAATTATCACTGGGAGGAAACATTTTGGTGGTTGCTTGCAAGAAATTTTGGGATGAAAGTAAATGCGGATGCCTTTGAATCCGTTGCCCGGTCCATACCACTTCATATACTGGCAAAACATAAAAGCCAGATTCACCAACTGGAGGCTTTATTATTAGGCCAGGCCGGGTTATTAAAAGAGGATTTTGAAGAGCATTACCCAAACTTGTTAAAAAAGGAATATAATTTTTTCCAAGGTAAATACAATATTAAACCGATCCTTCTGCCCCTTTTTTCTCTGCGAATGCGTCCTGAAAACTTTCCGGCTATTCGCCTTGCCGAACTTGCTATGTTAGTGCATGATTCTGCTCATCTTTTTTCTAAAATAAAAGAGGCTGAAACAACTTTGGAAATAAGAACGCTATTTGAGGTAACAGCAAATGACTACTGGCATTACCACTACCAGTTCGATGAATCATCAAACTTTAAAGTAAAAAAAACCGGGAGCTCAATGATTGACAACATAATAATTAATACGGTGGCTCCGGTGCTATTTACTTATGGAAGCTATCATAAGGAAAGTAAATACAGAGATAAAGCGCTGCGATGTCTTGAAGAAACAGCAGCGGAAAAGAACCTTATCACAAAAGGATTTATTCAATTAAATATTGAAAACAAAAATGCCTGGGATTCCCAGGCTTTAATTGAGTTGAAGAATGAATATTGTATAAATAAGAAATGCCTGGATTGCAGTATCGGAAATAATATTCTTAAAAATTAATTTTTGCGAAAGGTTAACTAATAAGAAAAAACACAACCAAAACATCCGCATTAATTCCAGGCTCCCCAATCTATTTTAACTTCAATATCCGGATGAATGCTTTTCATAACAGGGCAGGTATTCGCGGTATATTGCAATATTGTTTTTGTTTTTTCATCAAGATCTTTTAAAGCGGCCGGGATATGAAATGTTAATTCTATTTCAGCTACTCTTCTCGGATCGGCCTTCATAATTTTTATAACATCTACTTTCAAATCAGGGAGATCAAAACCCATCGATCGGGCTTTAATACCCATTACTGTGAGCATGCAGGTAGCCAGGCTGGTGGCCATGAGGTCGGTGGGGGAGAATCTCGCTCCCTTCCCGTTATTATCTACCGGAGCGTCTGTTTCAAATTCTGAGGCACTTTTCAGATGGGTACAAATGGTTCTCAGATCACCTTTATAAACAACTGTTGATGTCATTTCAATTTTTGCCCTAAATTTACGTTATTACTGAGAGCGAAGACAGATAGAGAAATGAGGTTTATTGTTTATTTTTTCTTTGTTTGTTGTTTTATTAACTCTTGGAAATTTATTCATATTAAATTAATTAAAGGAGAGGAAGTATCTTTCGTCATCGATTTTAGTTGATCTCTTTTTCTCTTTAAACCTCCTAGAACAGTGAAGAAACTTAGCTTGATTATCTTGATTATCTCAATAGCAATGTCCGCATTAGCTCAGGATAAACGTGAAGAAAAAAGGGAAAAAAAGGAAGCAAAACGTCAAAAGATAAATGAAATGGTGCGCCAGGCGGAAGAAGGCGTGTTGATCTACCAAAAGCAAAGCATATTTGGTTTACAGTTGAGAACAAATGGATATGGAGCTTTTTATGAATTGGGAAATATGAAAAGCAACCGTAAAACCAATATCTACCGGATTGACATTACCGAAATAAAAGATAATAAGGAAGAAAAATTGTTGGGAGGAAGTTTCATATTCGGCAATCCCTATGTGTATGGAAAGGTAAATAATTTTTATCCTGTTACCCTTGGGTTCGGTCAGCAAATCATATTTGGCCAAAAAGGAAATAAAAATGGTGTAGCCGTAACCGGCCTTTATAATGCTGGACTTTCAATCGGTTTGCTTCGCCCATACTACCTGAACGTTGAGGATCCCGTAGAAGGAGAAAGAGCAATCAAATACACAGGGGATGATACCACCTTATTCCTGGATCAAAGTGCCATAATATCTGGCGGAGGATTTGGAACAGGCTGGAGTGAAATAAAAATAAAGCCCGGTGCCTTCGGTAAAGTGGCTATGCGTTTTGATTTTGGTCGATACAATGAGTCTGTGCAAGCATTGGAAATTGGTATGAGCGTTGAAGCCTATGCCTCAAAAATCCAAATCATGGCCTTACAGAATGACAAAAGAATTTTCTTCCAGGGTTATATAGCTTTTCTTTTTGGACGACGTAAGTAATTTTTAGTACTGATAAATTATCCTTTGATATTGAATATTCCCTGTTCAAAGCTCATGATTTAACCCACATAAAAAATCTTCTGGTTTCCACGTATTTTTGCATTATGATTGAGCTTCCTGTTTTGTCCGGCATAAGTGAACAAACTAAAAGAGTTAAAAAGCCGGATTGGCTCCGGGTGAAATTGCCTATAGGAGAAAGTTATAAGCATGTTCGCAACCTGGTAGACACGCATAAACTCCACACTATTTGTGAAAGCGGAAACTGCCCTAATATGGGAGAGTGTTGGGGCGCCGGCACGGCTACCTTTATGATTCTGGGTAACACTTGTACAAGGAGTTGCGGTTTTTGTGCCGTGGCAACTGGCCGGCCTGAACCGTTGGATTGGGATGAGCCGCAGCGGGTGGCAGAAGCCATACACCTGATGAAAGTAAAACATGCTGTTATTACTTCGGTAGATCGGGATGAATTAAAAGATGGTGGTTCAATTATCTGGCAAAACACCATCCGTGCTGTTAAATCTCTTAATCCTGAAACTACCCTTGAAACATTGATCCCCGATTTTAAGGGAAAAAAGGAAGATATAGAAAGAATAATTGAGGCAGCACCTGAGGTAATATCTCATAATATTGAAACAGTAGAACGATTGACAAGGCAAGTGCGAATCCAGGCAAAATACTGGCGAAGCATGGAAGTAATACGGATTTTGAAAGAAGGAGGCAGAAGAACTAAAAGTGGAATAATGCTTGGCCTGGGAGAAAAAAAGGAAGAAGTTATTCAAACTATTCAGGATCTTAAAGACAATGGCTGCGATGTGATTACCATCGGTCAATACTTACAACCTACCCAAAGACATTTGCCCGTACAGCGTTTTGTTCATCCGGATGAATTTTCTGAATACCGGGATATTGGCTATACTATAGGACTCGACTATGTTGAAAGCGGGCCACTCGTCCGGTCATCATATCACAGCGAACGCCATGTCTTTGCTGGTCTTGGAAGAAAGGACTGGGAAATGCAAAAAAGATAAATGCTGGTCCTGCTTACAAAACCAACCTTTTAATAGCGAAAGGGATGCGTTTGCATTTTATTAGAAGTTAACACCATATTTTACTGACATGTCCTCCAAATCAACTCAAGAGAATGATTTCAAACAATTTTTTGTGTCTAATTAAGGAAAAATTGTAGAAAAATTTCCCAATTTACCTGTTTGGCACAATTTTGACTACAAAACGGGAAATTCAAACATATGAAAAAGCTTGTTTATCCAATTGCGCTTGTTTGTGTTTCTCTTGTATCGGTTGCCTGTTTTACAACAGCAACTGCAATAACTCTGGCCTCTTATTCTAAAGTTGAAAAAGCCAGTTCTGAGATAGTTAAAGAACCGGTAACTGAAAATTTTGAAACAGCCAGACGGTAATTAATTATCGCAGTCTTATAGACTTAAAGCTTATAAGATTAGCGACCATAACTAAAATTAATAAACGCATATAATCCTTTAGGAAACTAACAGAGTCCAATTCTATTAAATATCTTAGAAAAAATAGCCCCCAGAGTTATAACTTGGGGGCTTTTCTATGTTCTTTATACCACGAAATTACCTTGTGATTGATTTAATTGAGGCCTGCCAGATCAACTAATATTGTCCGATCATGCTGAACCCAGGCAATCAGGGCACAAAACCCGGCATCAATCCGCTTAAAGATTGAGTTTACACTCTTTCCAAAACAGAAAAAAAGAAGTCGCCTTCAATTTTTGCATTTTCGTCGCTGTCACTGCCATGCACTGCATTTTCACCAAGAGAAGTTGCATATAATTTACGAATAGTTCCTTGATCAGCCTGGGCCGGATTTGTAGCACCGATAAGCGTCCGAAAGCTGCTTACTGCATTTTCTTTTTCAAGTATAGCTGCGGTTATAGGGCCACTGCTCATAAATGAAACTAATTCGCCATAAAATGGCCTTTCCTTATGCACTGCATAAAACTCCCCTGCTTTTTCTGCGCTCAGCCTGGTTACCTTTAACGCCACTATTCTATAGCCTTCCTTAATGAACCGGTCGATTATAGCACCGGCATGACCATTTTTCATAGCGTCTGGCTTGATCATGGTGAATGTTCTGTTATTCATTATTACAATTGTTTTTGGGGCGCAAAGATAATGGTCAATGTGGTATAGGGCCATTTTGCATCCGGGATATTCTGGTATAGTTTCATTGTAATTTAGTTAAGGCTCAACCAAATTGAAGAGAATCGATTTTGAGTATACATTTCTGCCTTCGCTGATTGTTATTAGTAACCTTCATATTAACTCATTTCCCTACCTTCGCAACCGTTTTATGAAACCTATTCAGGATATATTCCCACAATTAGCAGAACCCCGCAAAATAGTAATCACAATGCATCAAAAACCTGATGCTGATGCCATGGGGTCTTCTTTGGGTCTTGCACATTTTCTTAAACAACTTGGTCATTCTGTTACCGTCATTTCTCCTACCAACTGGGCAAAATGGTTAAACTGGATGCCCGGCTGCAATGAAGTAATAGATTACGATGCCAATAAAACAAAAGCGGAGAAAATACTGGATGAAGCAGAATGGCTCTTTTGTCTTGATTTTAATATCTTCCATCGCACAAGAAATCTTGCTGGTAAACTGAAGGCGATTACCTGTATCAAAATCTTAATCGATCACCACCGGGAACCGGATGCTCCTTCTTTTGATTATGGAATCAGTGATATGTCGAAGAGTTCTACCTGCGAAATGGTTTATGACCTGATAGTGGCATCTGGTCACCAGGAAAGGATCAATGAAGCAATAGGAGAATGTATCTATGCCGGTGTAGTTTCTGATACCGGGTCCTTCCGTTTTCCATCTGCACATTCGGGTGTTCATACCCTGGTTGCAGATCTGAAATCAAGGGGCCTTCAACATTCAAAAGTTCATGAAAATTTATTTGATAATTTTTTGGAAAATAAACTGAGGTTTACTGGGCATGTATTAATGCATCGCATGGAAGTGTTGTATGAATATAATACCGTATTAATAGCGATCCCCAAAAATGATCTTCTTAAATACTATATTAAAACAGGAGATACGGAAGGACTTGTCAACTTTCCCCAAACGATCCAGGGTATTAAATTAGTAGGCCTGGTAATAGACCGTGATGAAGAAAGAAAATGGAGTTTCCGGAGTAAAGGAGATTTTGATTGTAATGCCTTTGCCCGTCAATATTTTGAAGGTGGTGGCCATTTTAATGCTTCGGGTGGCAGAAGCAGTGACTCACTGGATATTACCGTTCAAAAATTCAAAGAAGCGTTAAAGCAGAATAAATCCTTATTGCAATAATTTAAACCAGCAACAGATAATTTTTAAATTGATAATATAAAGACCAATTATTTTAAAATTAAAATAAACATAATCTGTTTGCCGAATAGCCTGACAGAACTCAATCAAAAAAAATACAATAAAAATTAATGATGAAAAAGGTTAATTATTCCGTGACGTTATTAGCCATATTTGCAGTGGCAGTTTCCTGCAGTAATGTGAGCTATCAAAAAGCAAAAAGCGGTATGCTTTATAAAATTATCTCTTCCAACAGCAAAGATTCCGTGGTAAAAGAGGGAGAGTGGCTTAAACTAAATTTTACCCAAAAATTAAATGATTCTCTTTTGCAATCCAATTTTGGTAAAATGCCGGTCTATGCGCAGGTTGTCAGTAGTCCAAACAATTCCTATAACCCGGCAGAGATATTCCATTTATTAAGAAAGGGTGACAGCGTGGTTACAGTAGTGATCACAGATTCTCTCCTAAAAAAAGGGTTGATGCAGGAACTCCCTCCTTTTATGAAAAAGGGTGACAGGCTGATCACCACATTTAAGATCACTGAGATTTTTAAAAATGATAGCTCATACCAGGCCGATGCAACTATTGAGGGAGATAAAGACAGGCCGAGACAAATGAAAGAGCAGGAAGAACAAATGGCGCAGATGGAAAAGGAAATGAAGGAGCAAAAGTTAAAAGACGAATTGGAAATGGAAAAGTCAGGACAAGCGGCAAAGGGAGTACAAGAAATGGAAGCATGGTTGAAGAGCAAAAATATCGATGCTAAAAAAACAGGAAAAGGAACTTTTGTAACTATACAGAAACAAGGCACAGGGCCACAGGCCGATTCTGGTAAGTATGTTACAGTGAAATATGCCGGAAGAGTGCTGGCTACCGACAGTTTATTTCAAACTAATTCATTTACTTTCCAATTGGGGCAAGGAAAGGTGATCAGCGGATGGGATGAAGGATTAGAAGCATTCAGAGAAGGGGGTAAGGGAACATTATATATTCCAGGATTCAGAGCTTATGGAAAAAATCCTCCACAAGGATCACCATTCAGGCCTTTTGAAGCACTGATATTCGACGTGGAGATGCTAAAAGTTTCTGATGATATGCCTGCTCAGGAACAATCACCCGTTCCGCAACAAAGAAATTAATTAACCTCAATGGCAATGATGATTGCCGGATGAAAATAATATTGCACCTTTACACTGTCTCGCCAGGGCGAGACAGTTTTTTTAACGGACAAAGCAAAGGCCCCCGTTTTTAGTCCAAAATCCAAACCATAACCCCTTGAAACCCGTCATCATCAAAATCACCGTACTAAAATAGTGGTCCGGTTCCTTTGAATTACCCCAAGACAAACATTGAGGCCTGATTAATCGTCTTAGTGAAAAAAAAAGCATTCCCATTCAGGGAGTGCTTTTTTAATGGAGGCAAGGTCTTAAGTTGGTTATTGCAAATAAGTGCTTACCAGTTTGATCGCTTCCTTTGCTTCTTTCACATCATGTACACGAATTATAGATGCACCGTTCAACAATCCAATCGTGTTCAAAACAGTAGTTCCATTTAATGCATCATCGGCTGTGGTACTTAAAATTTTGTATATAGTTGATTTTCGGGAAATCCCCAATAGCAGAGGCTTTTGTGTGATCTTGAACACCGGGAGATTCCTTAGTAATTCAAAATTGTGAACTATAGTTTTTCCAAATCCAAATCCCGGATCTATGATAATATCTGTGATACCGGATCTTTGCAATTCACCAATACCTGTAATAAAAAAATCAAGCACTTCTTTGGTGACATCCTCATAATTGGGCGATTGCTGCATATCCTGAGGTTTACCCTGCATATGCATCAGGACATAAGGAACATGTAAGGAGGCAACCACCGGGATCATATTTTTATCCATTTTGCCAGCACTCACGTCATTTATCAAAGCAGCTCCTGCTTTTACTGCTTCCAGTGCAACCGCGGCATAATATGTATCAACTGAAATGAAAATTTCTGGAAAATGCTTGTCGATCGCCTCAATACCCGGCAATACTCTTTTTAGTTCTTCATCGGCATCTACTATTGAACTTCCTGGCCTGGTACTTTGTCCTCCTAAATCCAATATCGCGGCTCCGTCACGAATCATTTTTTCAGCTCTGTTTAATATGGCATCAACAGATCGCTGCCTGCTTGCTTCATAAAAAGAATCAGGGGTTGTATTAATAATACCCATTATCAACGGTTTATCAATCACCAATAAACGTCCATTGCAATTCAACGTGAACATTAAACTTTGTTTCTTTATTTTTGAAGCTAAGATAAGGAGTCAGTAAGTTATATAATCAAATAACGGGATGCAGCAGGACAGGAATGCTTTTTAATCACAATTCTGTAGCAAAAAATTGCTCATTATATTTGAAATGCAGTTATAAGAATAAACGAATAATCTTTAACATGAAGATATCTGTCAATATTTCAAGAATCATCGTTGGATTGCTTTTTATATTTTCTGGTTTAGTGAAGGCAAATGACCCGCATGGCCTTAGTTATAAAATGCAGGAATTTTTTGAATTATGGGGGATGTCAAGGTTTGATTCCTGGACCCTGACTTTTTCTGTTCTGATGAATGCCTTTGAAATAATTGCTGGATTTGCTTTGTTACTAGGCTGGCGCATCAGGTTATTCAGTTGGTTATTGTTGTTGCTCATCTTATTCTTTACTTTTCTCACAGGCTATACATTCGTTACAGGCAAACCGACCAATTGCGGATGTTTTGGAGATTGTATACCCATTACCTCTAAAACATCATTTTTAAAAGATGTGGCTCTAACCATTTTAATCGGGTTTATTTTCTGGCATCGAAATAAAATATCACCCATTTTTAAAGCAAAGACCAGTGCCATACTGATGGTTCTTTTATCTGTTTTAAGTTTCGGGATACAATGGTATGCATTAACCTTTTTGCCACCTGTAGATTGCCTGCCATATAAAAAAGGAAACAACATAACGGAAAAAATGAAGATACCGGCCGGTGCTCTGCCTGATAGCTTTGCCATCCGGTTTGTATATGAAAAAGCCGGCAACCAATATGAATTTGCACCAGCTGAACTTCCGGCAGATCTTGATTCATATAATTACGTTAGCCGCACCGACAAACTTATCAGGAAAGGAAATGCTGAGCCACCGATAAAGGGGTTTGCTCTTACAGGCATTACCAACCAGGATTCTACATCAATTGTTTTATCGCACCCATATGCGGTTATCCTGTTTTGTGAGGATTTCAGCACTCCATTTTCTGCCTGGAAAGATGAGTTTTCCAAAGTTTATGAAAAAGCAAAATCTAAAAACATTCCAGTTTATGCAGTTAGCAGCAGGAGGGAGGAAGCCATTAGTCATTTTGGAACAACTTCCTTTGCCGGTATGCCGGTATTTGTATGTGATTATACAGCTATCCGTACCGCTGCCAGAACTAACCCTTGTCTTTATTTATTAAGAGAAGGAACTGTAGTGGATAAGCAGGGTCAAAAAAGAATGAACATTATTTATGATGTGCTTGAATCTTTACCGGTACAGGAATTACAATCAAAACCAATTGAAGATAGTTTGAATTAACCCGGTGGAGTGTATGTTACTTGGTTTCGGAAAGTTTAAACATGTTTCAAATCAGTCAGTTTAAGATCAGAATTTCTGATTTAGAAACTAAATATTTTTCCCGTCTATTTTATTAAGGCAATAGGTCCAATTCATCTATTTTTTTTGAATTAGTTTTTTATCAGCTGTAGACCTCGCCAGCAAAAGACCTTTTACAAAATTTTCTTTTGCTTTATCATTGTCAACTTTTTTGTAGAGTTCTCCCGGAAGAGTAAAGTAAAAGTGATTGGTGCCAGATTCAATTTTTCAGCTTCAGCTATTGCGCTGGTTTTATGCTCCCTGAGACCGGATACAAATGCATCATACCTAAAAAAAAAGTTGCCTCTTTTGAAGGCAACTTTTTAAAATTTCAATTGCTTAGGAAATTTGAATAAGCCTTGGAGGTTTTTGTTTCGCTTCTTCTTTTTTTGGAATAGTGAGATGCAAAACTCCATTTGCATACCTGGCATTTATCCGTTCTGCATCTACTACATCGCGGGCAAGAGTAAAAGAACGCTGAAAAGACTCATAACTAAATTCCTTCCTGGAAAATCTTCCATTTTCACTCTCTTCCTCCTGGTTGCTTTTCTCAGAACTAATGGTAAGCTGATTACCTTCCATTTCTACTTTAAAATCATCTTTTTTCATTCCGGGGGCAGCAACTTCTACCTCAAAGGCATCGTTGGTTTCTTTAATGTTTACTGCCGGAATGGTAGTTCCTGTAGATGAAAAATTAGAATCTCCCCAATCGAAAAGACCTTTGCTAAAAAAATCATTAAAAAGAGTGGGGAAGTAATTTTGGTGATTTCCATTTCTTCTAACGAGTGTCATAAAAGCCTCCTTTTTTTTGGTTTGGAAAATAATTGTACGGTTAAAATTTCAAGGACTATGCCAGTTGGAAAATCCCAATTTAATACTGAAGCATTGGCAGAATGGTTTGTCAAATTTTCAATTTTACCAGAGATTGGCTGAAAAAATTTCAGTATATAAGGTCAACATTTGCCTGTACATTGTTGCCTGACTCTTGTTGTTAATTCAATAACTTCGCCGGCATCATGAAAGTTTCATATTATCCGTTCAATCTTCAATTTGTACATCCTTTTACCATCTCAAAAGGGACCAAAACGCATCAGCCAACCCTTGTTATAGAACTGGAGCAATTTGGGATTAAAAGTTATGGTGAGGCACCGGCTATTAATTATTACAATATCACTGTGGAAAAAATGATCGAAGACCTGGAAAAGAAAAGAGCTTTTATCGAAAAATTTGCTTTCACCGAACCTGATAGATTCTGGCATTTTCTTCATCACCTTTTACCTCAAAATCCTTTTTTGGTTTGCGCATTTGATATTGCAGGCTGGGATCTTTATGGAAAAATGCAAAACAAAAAGCTTTACGAACTGTGGAAGGGCGATATCGCCGGAAATCCACTCACCGATTATACCATCGGTATTGACAGCATTGATAAAATGGTAGATAAATTAAAAGAAAAACCGTGGCCGATTTATAAAATAAAAGTGGGCACTCTCAATGACATTGGTATAGTAAAGGCATTAAGAAAAAATACAGATGCCGTACTGCGTGTAGATGCCAATGAAGGTTGGGATGTGGAAACAGCTCTGAAAATAATTCCTCAACTGAAAGACCTGGGTGTAGAATTCGTGGAGCAACCACTCGCCAAAAATAATTGGGAGGGTATGAAATTATTGTACCAGGAATCTACTCTTCCTCTGTTTGCTGATGAATCCTGTGTAGCTGAAGGGGATGTAGCAAAATGCAAAAATCATTTTCATGGTATCAATATTAAACTTACCAAATGCAGTGGTATTACTCCTGCACGCCGCATGATAAAAAAAGCAAGAGAACTTGAACTTAAAGTTATGTTGGGTTGTATGAACGAATCTACAATCGGTTCTGCGGCTTTGGCTCATCTCTTACCATTTATCGACTATGTGGATATGGATGGGCCTTTATTGCTTGCAGAGGATGTAGCAAAAGGAATCAGTTATGATAATGGTAAGGTCATATATTCGGACCAGCCGGGATTAGGAATTAGTTATTGTGGTTTATATAAAAAATAACAGTTTCTTTTATCCACCTTTGCACTGAATAACTCTTTGGTGAGTGGGATGGCCTGTATTGCTGTCCGGCCCTAAATTTGCACATTATTGTTTTTTAAATTATTAGTTATGAAAAAAGCATGGATCGTGATCCTATTGGTTTGTGTGACAAATTTTGTTTTTTCCCAGCGCTTTCACATAGGGGTTTTTGGTGGCCTTGCCGCCTATAACGGCGACCTTACCAGTAAAATATTTCCAAAGAAAGTTACGAATGGCGCTATTGGCATAACCGGTAATTATGAGTTGACGGATAACATCATGTTGCGCGGGGGATATACCTATACTGTAGTAGGCGGAGCCGACAGGTATAGTGATAAACCCGGGCTGGTTGCCCGTAACCTGAGTTTTGAAACTTCTATATCTGAATTCAGCCTGGTTGGAGAATATTACCTTCTTGATTTATATGAACATCGTCTTTCTCCATATCTGTTTGCTGGTCTTGCTATTTATCATTTCAATCCTTATGCTTTTAATGGCACCAGGGAAAAAATATATCTAAAGCCTCTAAGTACTGAAGGGCAGGGCCTCCCAGGGTATGCCGGAGTTAAACCTTACAGTTTGACACAGCCCGCTATTCCTTTTGGAGGTGGTGTTAAATTCGCTGTAACAGATAATCTGCATTTGGGTGTTGAGTTAGGATTGCGAAAACTTTTTACCGATTACCTTGATGATGTAAGTTCCGATTATGCCGATCCTGCAGATCTTCTTGCAGGAAAGGGTCAGCTATCGGTGGACCTGTCTTACAGGGGCGATGAAGTAGGTAATCCTGGTTATCCCGCAAAAGGAATGCAACGTGGAGGAAAGAAAAATAAGGATACTTATTATTTTACCGGTCTTCATCTAACTTACCGGCTCGGTGGCAATAATGGTAGCAGTTTATTTGGAGGAGGCAGCCGGGTTAATAAAAACAGTACAGGTTGCCCGGTGAATGTTTATTAAAATCCTTAGAATGGAATTTGTTCATATTAAGAAGAATAAATTCTTATTTCTTATCTTATTTTTATTAGTCAGCTGAATACAATGCTTTGCGGGTTATAATTTCCCTAATTAGTTATACGACGCCGGCAATTTTACCCAACCCTACATGCCATTCCTTAACTTTGAATAATTTATATCAGGAATGGCTTACAAAAATCTACAACAGTTTATAGATACGCTGGAAAAGGCAGGTGAACTGGTACGCATCAAAACGTATGTGAATCCAAAATTAGAAATGGCGGAGATCACTGACAGGGTGAGCAAGGAGCCCGGTGGTGGCAAAGCTTTACTTTTTGAAAATACAGGCTATGATTTTCCTGTTTTGATGAATGCATATGGCAGTGAAAAAAGAATGTGCATGGCACTTGGGTGTTCAGCATCTCGATGATACCGCAAAAGAAATAGAAACTTTGTTTCAATTTGCTGGCATCACCCAAAGAAAGCATTCTTGATAAATTAAAACTGCTGCCTAAACTTGGCCAGTTTGCCTCCTGGATGCCGAAAGTAAAAAGTGGAAGAGGAGAATGCCAGGAAGTGGTAATGAAAGAACCTGATATTACCAAACTTCCGGTAATTACCTGCTGGCCAAAAGATGGTGGTCCGTTTGTTACCCTGCCCATTATTCATACAAAAGATCCGAATACTCAATTCACGAAATGTAGGCATGTACCGCATGCAGGTATTTGGACCAACGCTTACTGGCATGCACTGGCACAAGCATAAAGTTTCCGCCAAACATTTTAATGAATATAAAAAACTGAATAAAAGAATGCCGGTGGCTGTTGCCCTGGGTGGTGATCCGGTTTATGCATATTCTGCCACAGCACCGTTGCCGGAAAATGTGGATGAATACATGCTGGCTGGTTTTTTACGAAAGAAGAAAGTAGAACTGGTAAAATGTATTACACAGCCTGAAATAGAAGTACCGGCCGATGCTGATTTTATTATTGAAGGATATGTTGATCCGGATGATGAATTGATTTGGGAAGGTCCTTTTGGTGATCATACCGGATATTATTCTTTGCCCGATTGGTATCCCAGGTTTCATATTACCGCCATTACACATAAAAAAAATCCCGTTTATCCGGCTACCATAGTTGGAATACCTCCACAGGAAGATGCCTGGCTGGGTAAAGCCACTGAAAGAATTTTCCTGGCGCCTATCAAGATGACGATGGTACCAGAAATTGTGGACATGGAAATGCCGGTGGAAGGTGTGTTTCATAATCTGGTTATTACAAAAATTAAAAAAGAATATGCAGGACAGGGACAAAAAGTAATGAATGCCATGTGGGGTGCAGGGCAAATGATGTTTAATAAAATTCTGGTAATTACTGCAGCAATTAGCCCTTCAGGTCCCGGTAAAACAGCAACATTTAAGATCAATGACTATTTAAGACTGGCTCAGGATGTATTTAAAAACCTGAATCCTGCAACCGATATTTATTTTTCCCAGGGGCCGATGGATGTACTGGATCATAGTTGCAGCAAAATGGGTTTTGGCGGAAAAATGTGTATTGATGGCACTGAAAAATTTGAAGAAGAAAAAGACGAAAGTTATGATAACAGTGTGACGGGATCAGATATGTCGGAGGATTTTTTGATAGCGAATTTTCCGGAAATAAGTAAAGTCAACACTTCATTATTAAAGATGGATATTCCCTGCCTGGTAATTTCTGTTGAGAAAAACAGAAAAGGACATATCAAAGAATTGCATCGAGCAAATAGTAGATATGAAAGAAGCTGAAGGAATAAAAATGATATTGTATGTTGAGCATACTGTAGATGCTCATGATTTGACAACTTCCTTATGGCGGTTTTGTAATAACCTTGATCCAAAAAGAGACAGCATTCTTTTGCAAAGGGATTCTTTTTCAAATCCGCTTAAAAAATTTGCATGTATGGGACTGGATGGCACCCGGAAGACAAAAGAACTGGATAACTTTCAACGAGACTGGCCAAATATCATTGTGGCTGATGATGAAACAATAAAATCGATAGACGAAAAGTGGGAGCAGTTGAATATCGGACCTATGATAAATTCTCCTTCATTGAAATTTAAAAAACAAATGTATGGCCAGGAAGCGGTGGTGGAATAAATACAAAATTGAAATCTATATACCTTGTTCAGTTTATTTAAAAGATGACACCCTGGCTGAACTGCCCAGTCTTGTAATGGTGTAAACCTTCTACTTTGAAACTGTTAATCCGGTAACTATTTTTTTATACTCTTATCAAACATCAAATGAAACAACTAGGTGCCGCATTACTCGGGAGCATCATAGCTTTAGCAACTTTTGCGCAAAAGAACAATTCGGACAATACACTGCTTTGGAAAATAAGCGGGAATGGTCTTAAAAAGCCTTCCTATCTTTTTGGAACTATCCATATGCTATGTAAGGATGATGCAGTTTTGAGTGACAGCATGATAAACATAATCAAAAATGTAAAAGATGTTTACTTCGAGGTGGATCTGGATAATTTATTTGAGATGCTGGGTGTTATGGGAAAAATGAAAATGCGGGGTGATACAACACTGCAGGACCTGCTAAGTGAAGCAGATTATGAAAAAGTAAAAAAACACTTTGAATCAAAAGGGTCCATGCTTCCTTTTTCAATGCTTGAAAAGTATAAACCTATGCTGGCTGCTTCTTCCTTACAACAAGGCAGTATGCCCTGTGAATCTACGGCCATGATGGAACAAGTAATTATGGAGGAGGCGAAAAAACAAAACAAATCAATAAAAGGATTAGAGAGCATGGGTTACCAGGCTTCGGTTTTAGATAGTATTCCGTATAAAGTGCAGGCGGAACAATTAGTCAGTTATATTGACAAAATATCAAATGGGGAAGATGAAGATATAGAAATGACGGAAATGATGAAGGCCTACAATGACCAGGATCTGAAAAAATTAGAGGAAATGTTGATGAAAAGTGATCCTGGTATTTCAAACTACACGGATATATTATTATACAACCGCAATCGCAATTGGGTAAAAAAATTAAAAGAATTGTTGCCGGAAAAACCACTTTTGATTGCAGTAGGGGCAGGTCATCTGCCGGGTGAAAATGGTTGTATCAATTTGCTGCGTAAAGAAGGATATAAATTATCACCGGTTAAAAATGCCACACAACGTTTACGGGAAATATGATTAAAAAACCGAACCCGCTCCACATATACAGGGCTATTATTTTTAAATGCGAAGTCTGGTATAGAATTACAGATGAACGATATTCCTGCTGCGAATCATTTTTAGCTTCTTAAGAGCGTTTTGCACTTCTATTTTCTGGTGCTCGAGAGATTTTAAAGTAATATCTGAATCGGGTATACCGCATTGGTTTGTTCTGACCAATTCTTTTTCAATGTTACAAAGGCTTGTGATTGCAGAAGTATATACCTGGTGCAGACTATCCAATTTAATCTCAACCAAAGCATTATTCAATTCGTTATTAATCTGGCTCCAGTTAATTTCATCATAGGCTATCCTGAGATTATTTTCGATATTTTTCCAATCAATTTCCTGAATAGCCTTTTTATATTCTTCTTTAAATTTTGCTTTTTCTTTTACGGTCATAGCATCAGCTATCCCTTTTTCCATAACCTTCCATTGATCTTCTGTCATCACTATTTTTGATGCATCCAGTGCCTCTTTTACCTGCTCTTCCTGTTGGTCATCCAATTCCGGAATTACGGGCTCCAGCAAATTTACATGAACAAATTTTTGATCATTTGAAGGATAAGTAGCGATATTGGGTTAGTTGATCAGATTTTTGTGATCCCATTGCCGGATTGTTTATGTTTAATTCCTCCGTATCCTGAACTAAAGTAGTGGCTTTTACCGGCAGTGATGCGATTGGGTTTGCAGGCATCATTTCCAAACCAGCCTTTTTAATTGCAAGTTCCGGGGTAAACAAGTGAAACGGCCCGGCAATATCGGTAAACAAACCAGGGCTATCGTTAATATTACTTCCCGGTTTACTTAGCAGTAATAATGCATTGAGAGTAATAAGGCAAAGTAACGCAGCTAATACGCCTGCCAATTTATTAAAGGAAAATATAGGCTTTTTCCTGACGCCCAGTATGGATTCTATTCTCACTAAAAGATCGTTCTGTTTACCGCCTGAAGCGGCAACCGCCAGAATTTGTTTTTTATACGCTGCCTTTTCTAATGTAAGCAAGGCTGACGCATATCCATGGGGTTCGTACTGAAATTGTAATACCAATTCATCGCAACTTTTTTCCCTTTCTCTTTCTATTATTTTAGCGAATGCATTTACAAAGGGATTAAAATAAAGAATCGTTTGAATAACCCGTGTGATTAAATTAATAAGGAAGTCAAAGCGCCTGATATGCGAAAGCTCATGAAGCAAAACTGCTTCTATTTGTTGAACACTAAGATGGTTGAGAGCTGCCACCGGTAACAGGATGATTGGTTTAAAGAATCCGATCGTGACAGGTGAAGTAACTAAATTTGACATCCACACATAAACCGGCCTGGTAATTCCCATGTGAGGGGCTAATTTCTGCACAAACATTCTCCATTTTACATCAGCTTTTGTTATCCCAGAATGGCGAATTATGCTTACGTATCTAAGGTTCCTTACGAAATTAAGAAGCGGAAAAATTAATAAAATAAGATATAAACCCGAGGCCGCAGGTAACATAGTATTCAGCCATAAATTTACTTTTGGGCTTCCGGTAACAGACAGCAATGCCGGGTATCCCGAATGTACAGATTCGATATCGGCCAGCAATACGAAAAACGTAAATATAAACCAGGCCATCCCCGTAAAAAGCAGGGTAGTTGCCAGCAAACTTTTTTGAGAAGATTGAGTATTCCTGTTTAATGCAGTTACTAATTGGTAAATCACCCACAACAAAGCCATCTGCCACATGCTGTTTAATACAGCCCATCCCAAAGCCTGCAGAAAGTTGGGTAGCATGGTTGTTATTGTTTTTTCAGATCATTTAATAATTCCTGAATTTTTTCCAATTCATCAGGTGTGGCTTTATGTTCACCTAAAGCCTGTATTACAAGTTGGGTAGGAGAGCCGCCAAAAAGGCTGTCAATCATTTTACCCAATAAATGTTTTTGAGTTTTTTCCTTATTAACGGCTGCCTGGTATACATGGGTACGCATTGAATCATCCCGCTTCACCAGTCCTTTTTCATTCATGATCTGCATCAGTTTAAGCGTTGTTGTATATCCAACATCTTTTGTAGAGGCCAGGCCTTCGTGAACTTCCCGGACAGTTGCTAATCCTTTCATCCAAAGGATTTGCAATATTTCTAATTCACTTTCTGTAGGTTTAATAGTTCTGATAACTGACATGGGTTTTAGTTTTACTTACCGAATATACGACTATTTTCGTATGACCAAAATATCCTGAACTTTTTTAATTTTTTTTAACATCGTAACATATTGAGACGCGGGCCTGGAAAAAAAGTTACAAAAATTGAAACCTTTAGACAAATGGTACCATGGATGGATGGACGATAAAAATTCAACCATAGCAATAAAAAGGTGACCCCTCTCAATCTCATTCTCTCATATTTGTAAGGATGCTAAAAAAACCTGCGACAGTTTTTACCGCAGGTTTTAATATAAGGTGAGGATAAGTTAATTTCTTTTTTTGCATAATCCCCAGGTTCGTATATCCATGTTTATGCATTGGAATGATTTTGAACTTAAGAGAAATGAAAGGCACAAATTTCCTTTATGAGATTGTTTTCTTAATATGAAAGCAAATCTGCTTTTATCCTTCTTTCCTTTTATTGCTTTATCAATTGACCCCTGATTTCACCAGCCGGGTAAGCCGTGGAATGGATATTGACATAATAAAGATTGGCAAGCAAATCAGCTTCCTGGGCAGCATCCAATGCAGGTGATGTATAGTTTATTGGTGAAGTAATGGGTGAAGGAAATCCAAAAATAACACCTCCGGCCACACCAACCGCTCCTTTATGTATATGTGCAGCCGTAGCAGTGACACCGCTAAATGTTACATTTACCTTCAAGATCTTTGTATCCTTATTAAAGGTGGCAGTTGCACTTCCGGTTGCCGTTGATGGATTTGGATCACTTTCGTTTGCCCCGCTTATAGTAGCTGCCGAAAATCTAATATTTGGATCTGGTGCTACCGTATCGTCATTTTTATCGCAGGAAGAAAAAATGGATATGGCTAGAATAAATAACAAGCTTAGAAAGAGTTTGTTTCGCATAATCCTTATTTTATAGTTGATAGGAAAGAAATATCATTTACCAGATCGGATTGACAAAATCGAAAGTTGCCTCCCGAAAAAATTATCTTTTTAAAATAGAGAAATATGTAAAAACCAGCTTTTCCTATTTCGCAGCTAACCAGCAGGTACAAAAAAATAGCCCCCCTGTAGAAACAGCGGGACTATGTGATAATGGTTCTGATTAAGCTCTTACAACTACTTATATTGAACTGTATTGTTGTTCTGAATTGCGCCAATGCCCTTTTTTTCTTTTACAACTGTCTCAGTGGAAGGAATTACTTTTTTAATGTGAACCTCCGCTCCATTGGTACCACTCAATTGGGCAAGGGTAGGGGCGATGACCAAAGATACAATAGACATTAATTTAATCAGAATATTCATTGAAGGTCCGGAAGTGTCTTTAAAAGGATCCCCAACGGTATCACCCGTAACAGATGCTTTATGCGGTTCTGATTTTTTGTAAAACATTTCGCCATTTATTTCTACGCCTTTTTCAAAAGATTTTTTTGCATTATCCCAGGCACCACCGGCGTTATTCTGAAACATTCCCATCAAGACACCGCATACCGTTGCTCCAGCCAAAAATCCTCCAAGCGCCTCAGCACCCAGCCCCGGCATAAAGCCAATAATCAAGGGAGAAATAATAGCGATAGCGCCGGGCAACATCATTTTTTTCAAAGAAGCCTGTGTTGAAATGGCCACGCATTTATCATATTCAGGTTTGCCTGTACCTTCCATAATGCCTGGTATGGTACGAAACTGGCGGCGAACTTCTTCTACCATTGCCATAGCTGCTTCACCAACCGCACGAATAGCCAGGGAAGAAAAAATGAAAGGGATCATGCCTCCAACAAACAAGCAGGCTAAAACATTGGCTTTATAAATATCAATACCACTGATACCTGCCACTCCAACAAAGGCTGCAAACAAAGCAAGTGCAGTTAATGCAGCAGAGGCGATAGCAAATCCTTTCCCGCTTGCCGCTGTAGTATTACCAACGGCATCCAGAACATCTGTTTTCTCTCGTACATCTGCAGGTAATTCACTCATTTCGGCAATACCGCCAGCATTGTCTGCAATAGGACCAAAAGCGTCAATAGCTAATTGCATCGCCGTTGTCGCCATCATTCCGGCAGCAGCTATTGCCACACCATATAATCCGGCACACTCATAAGAACCCCATATACCACCTGCAAGAACAAGGATTGGTAAGAAAGTTGATTCCATTCCTACGGCCAGACCTCCAATAACATTTGTAGCATGTCCTGTAGAGGATTGCCTGATTATACTTAATACCGGCCGTTTGCCCATAGCCGTATAATATTCTGTGATGACACTCATTAAAGCTCCCACGAGCAGACCCACGCCAATTGCACCCATCACGCCCCATTTAGTGAAAATCACACCACGGAGAATCATATCTTCCGGAAGCAACCAATAAACCAATCCTGCAGCGGCAAAAGCGGTAAGGATCATTGATCCCCAATTACCCATATTCAATGCCTTCTGTACGGTATTGGTATTAATACCAGCGCTGTCACTTATCCTTACAAATAAAGTACCCACAATAGAAAACAAGATTCCGATTCCTGCAATAAGCATGGGAAGAATGACCGGTGAAAAACCACCTAAAACATCAGTTCCTATAATTTCAGTTTGCTGTCCTAATACAATAGTTGCCAGAACAGTGGCCACATAAGATCCAAAAAGGTCTGCACCCATACCGGCTACGTCCCCAACATTGTCTCCCACATTATCTGCTATTGTAGCAGGATTTCTTGGATCATCTTCAGGTATGCCGGCTTCCACTTTACCAACAAGGTCAGCACCTACATCAGCTGCTTTTGTATAAATTCCACCGCCTACCCTGGCAAATAAAGCAATGGATTCAGCACCCAATGAAAATCCGGTGAGTACCTCAATCGTTCTAATCATTTCATCAGAATTCAAGGCAGCACCGGGCGCAAAAATTTGTTTGAAAACGATAAACAATCCGCCTAATCCTAAAACCGCCAGTCCCGCTACACCTACACCCATAACCGCTCCACCGGTAAACGAAACATTTAAAGCTTTACTTAAACTGGTTCGGGCTGCCTGCGCAGTACGCACATTAGCTTTTGTAGCAGCTTTCATACCTATATAGCCGGCAGTAGCACTTAGTACCGCACCTATTATAAATGCTACCGCAATGGCCCAATGAGAATGTGGATTTGAGGAAGCCATTACAGCTAGCAATACACTTACAATAACTACGAAATAACCTAATACTTTCCATTCAGCCTTTAAAAAAGCCATGGCACCCTCGGCAATATAATTGCTGATCTCCTTCATCCGGTCGGTACCCGCATCCTGCCTGGCTACCCAGTTGAACTTTACCAGTGTATATAAGAGACCAATAATGCCCATCACGGGAACCAGGTAAATCAATTTGTCCATAAGCTAGGTTCTAAATATTAATTTTAAAGGTGGGCAAAGATAGGGGATGAAAGTATAATTTGTGAATTTGGTAACAGAGTTTTTAGCCTGTTTAAATTTGCCTTTTAATTCTCTGATTTGCTGCTATCAGGGCAGGTTTAGACAAAAGAATAATTAAAAAGTTTCTTTAATTTAAGGATATGTTTATTAAGCTCAGGATGATTAGAAAATACCGTAAGAAAGCTTCAGCATGTTTCATCTTTTTCTTACAGTTGAGCGATCTTGAATAATTCTTTGCTACGATAATAGATTCTGCGGCAACTTTACCTTTTTCCCATGGTTTTAGAATCAGAACTATTAGATGGCTTCTGCATTATGGTTTCTGATTCTGACATTAAAATAGTAATGAGGAACTTGTTCCCCAAAATCCTTTTTTATTTTTTGTTTTTTTTCTAAAATATGTACCTATAGGTTGTATTAGGTATACCAATCCCAATGGCATATTCCTTGTTTACCTGTGGGTATGCGAAATATATATACCCTGGCCATTCTGGCCCTGATCCAATTGAATTCCTTTGGTCAAAATTTAATTGACAGCAGCTTTCAGAATCCTGACACAATTATGCCGGGGAAAGCGAAGCCCTCATCACCTGTATTAAAAGATAACTTTTTACGAGAAAAGGAAGTTTATAAATTAAAAGCTGCTTCAGACATTCCTGTTACGGCAATAGGTACTGGATGGAGTTTGTATGCTTTTAGTAAAATATATAGTAAGGACAAATCATCTGAGGAAAAAATATTAAGTCTTGATAAAAATAAGATTCCATCATTTGACCGGCGCGGAGCCGAAATTTATCATCCCGATGCAGATAATTTGGGTGATATGCTTTTTTATGGTTCTATGCCACTGCCAATAATATTGATGCTGGATAAAGAAATTCGGAAAGATGGTCTTAAAGTAGCTGTACTATACCTTCAAACCATGTCTGTAACAGGGCTTTTATACACAGGTACTATTTACCTGAACGATCGCTATCGGCCATATGCTTACAATCCGAATGTTCCTATGGACAAAAGAACAAGGGGCGGGGCTAAAAATTCCTTCTTTGCAGGGCACGTTGCTTTGGTTGGAACTTCTACCTTTTTTATTGCAAAAATGCTCAACGATTATCATCCCGACTCCAGGGTAAAATGGATTCCATTTACCCTTGCCGGCCTGGCAACTGCAACTACAGGTTATATGCGATACCGGGGTGGCCAGCATTTTTTGTCTGATATACTGATAGGCACTGTAGTAGGAACTTTATCAGGTATTCTGGTACCTCATGTGCATAAGAATAAGGATATGCGGGAGCGTAAACTTTCTTTAACTGCTTCCTACCAGGGCAATGCCCCACAGTTTGGATTGGTGTATAGATTTACAAATTAGAGAATGATAAAAAGGCATCTGGCAGGAAATCGATGATGTCACCCGAGATCATAGCTTCCATTGATTTTTTTTCAGCGGCAAGGTCGCCGGACAAACCATGCAGATAAACTCCCAGAGTGGCGGCTTCTGCAGAGCTATACCCCTGGGCTAAAAATGAAGTCAAAATTCCTGTAAGTACATCTCCGCTGCCAGCAGTAGCCATACCTGCATTGCCTGTCATGTTGAAAAAACTTTGACCATCCGGCCTGGCTATTAACGTATGGTGCCCTTTAAGTATAATATTGACATTAAGTTCAACTGATTTTTCCGACGCAAGTTTTATCCTGTCAAAATCGTTTGCCGATTCTCCAAATATCCTTTCAAACTCCTTTGGATGTGGGGTGAGAATAGAGTTGGAAGGAATTAAATTCAACAATTCTTTTGCAGAGGCCATTATATTTAAAGCATCCGCATCAAGCACCACCGGGTTTGAAAAGTTCTCAAATATTTCATAGAGTATCATTTTTGTTTCCTTAGCTGTTCCTATCCCCGGCCCGATGCCTATGGCTTTATATTTTGTCAGATCATCCTCAATTTTTGTTATGAAGGACGAATTAAAATCTGTCATCACCATCGCTTCAGGAACTGTAGTTTGCATTACATCATAACTACTTTTTGGAACATGGCAGGTGAGGAGCCCAACGCCACTTCTCAAACATGCCTTTGCTGATAAAATAGCTGCACCTGTTTTCCCATAGCTTCCTGCAACTATTAATGCATGTCCGAATTTTCCCTTGTGTGAAAACTTTTTTCTGGGCCTATAAATTGATCTAATTATGTCGTTGTCAATTATCTCATATTTGGATTTGGCAGTTTGTAAGAAGCCGGGATGCAAGCCGATATCAAGTATATGCAGATCACCAAAATATTTACTATTCTCAGCTACCAGGAAGGCTTTTTTATAACATTGAAAACTTAATGTATGACCAGCATGCACAACAACTTGCCCCACCGATGAAAGGTCAGCAAACAAGCCACTGGGCATATCAATTGAAATAACCGGGCAACCTGAATTGTTTATATGATGAACTAATTGCGCTGGCACAGCTTCTAATCCACGGTTAAGTCCGGATCCAAAAAGAGCGTCTATAACAATTCCGTTCTTATCGGATTCATGAAAATTTTCCGGTGTCTGAATATATCGTATTTCTGTTTCAGGATATTGGTGCAATCTGGCCAGATTGGTTTGAAAGTCATCTGTGCCCTTATGACCGAATTCAAGAATATATACTAAAACTTTGCACTTTCTTTCAGTCATCATTCTTGCTATGGCAAGTCCATCTCCGCCATTGTTACCTTTACCGCAATAAATTTGAATTGTATTTTCAGTATAATTATTTCTTTCCAGCCAGTCCGCACATTTACCGGCAGCTCTTTCCATCAGGTCAATGGATGAGACAGGTTCATTTTGAATTGTAAATTGATCCCAGTTTCTTATTTGCTCTGCAGAAAGTAATTTCATAAAATCCTTTGATAGGAATGAAAGGCCGATAACAACCTTATTGCCACCTAAAGTTGAGAAACAATTTCTAAAAAGCGAATCCTTATTTGTTTTTTGAATTTTTCGGAGAGGAGTCCATCCTTCCAAATTTTGATTGCATCATTTTTTGCAAGCCTGAAGTATCATCATCATCTCTATTGTCCTTTGTTTGTTTGTAATCCCCAAATAGATCGTAGGCTTTGTGAGCCGCTGAATAAATATTCCGGTTGTATTTATTGCCCAGGATAATGATCGTAACCTTTTCATCAATCAATCTTGCAAAAGCGGCATTGAAACCATGCCAGCGGCCAAAATGATATATCACTTTTTTCCCATTGGGAATTAATAGCATTCTCCATCCTAAGCCATAGTTATGAATTGAAGGTCTTTCAAGACTATTAGGAGAAAACGCGGAATCAAGCAATGACTTATTTAAAAACTGATCAGTATATAATGCCTGGTCCCACTTTAAAAGATCTCTTGGCGTTGAGTAAATATTTTTATCGCCCATCGTTCCTTCCATCCTGTCATTTTGCCAATGAGAATTATTGTAGTTAAAGGATGGAACAGCTATAGCAGAATCAGCACGGGAATATACATAAGTATCCTTCATCTGCAGCGGATCAAATATCCTTTCCTTCATGAAGCTGGCAAATGGCTGACCAGATATTTTTTCGATGATCAGGGCAAGCAAGACAAAATTGGTATTACTATAACTAAACCGCCTGTTGGGTGAAAAACTCCTGTTTGGCTTTTTTGTTATCAAAAAATCAAGGACGTCCTGGTTGGTAACGTACATGTTTTTATATGTTTTATCAGCTTCCAGGAAATAAAGATAATTGGGCAAGCCACTTCTGATGATTTAAAAGCATTTTTACCGTGATGCCCTGGTAGGGGAGCAGGGGAAAATAGGTTTGCAGCGAATCATCAAGTGATAACTTATTTTCCTGCACCAGCCGCAGTATAGCCATGGCCGTAAAGGTTTTTCCTGTAGAGGCGATATGCAGAGCGGTAGAATCTGTAATGGAATCTTTTTTTCTGAGATCGGCAAAAACCCGAATATTTTTCATAAATAACGTCGCCGTCTTTTGCCACCAGGATGCTGCCATTAAATCCACGTCTTAACAGCAGTGAATCAAAAAAATAAGACAAAGCCCTATGGTAATACCGAAATTCCTGTTTATCTAATTGTTTGGGAGTAGGTGGATAATATTGCAGGGAATCTTCCTTTACTGTACGTTCACCGTTTGATGATGCTTCGTTGCAACCATAAATAATTGCAACTAATACGAGAGAGTAGATAATGGTTTTCAATAGAGGTTAAGTTTAAACAAAATTAGCTATTACAGAAATGGAGCCAAACTCCCTGTTTTCCCCAATGGCTAATTTATCTTAATAACGTGATAGTTATATTTGCAGTATGTCAATAAAAGAAAAAACTAGCTATCCAAAAGAAAAAATACGTATACTCTTCCTGGAAAATATCAGTGACCTTGCGGTAAAAAACTTTCAGCAACAGGGATATACACAGGTAGAAAAAATTACCAAAGCCCTGACCGAAGAAGAATTGATAAAAGAAATAAAGGATGTTCATATCCTGGGCATCCGGTCCAAAACGCAGATAACCGATAAGGTGCTGGAGGCGGCAAAAAAACTACAGGCTATCGGTTGTTTTTGTATAGGGGTAAACCAGGTAAATTTAAAGGAAGCTACCAAAAAGTGGTGTTGTTGTATTTAATGCCCCTTATTCCAATACAAGATCTGTGGCGGAACTGGTGATTGGATTGGCCATAATGCTGATCCGCCGGATTCCGGATAAAAATAAAGCAGCTCATGAAGGATTGTGGATGAAAGATGCCAAAGGCAGTTATGAATTAAGAGGAAAGACCTTAGGCATTATTGGCTATGGAAATATCGGCAGCCAGGTAAGTGTGCTGGCAGAAGCACTTGGTATGAAAGTTATTTTTTATGATGTGGAAACCAAACTTCCTCTCGGCAATGCAACAGATGGCAAATCATTGAAAGAAGTTCTTGGTAAATCTGATGTTGTTACGCTGCATGTACCCGAAACCAGCCAGACAAAAAACCTGATCAATAAAACTCTTCTTAAATGTTTTAAGAAAGGTTCCATCCTCATCAACTATGCAAGGGGAGAGGTAGTGGACCTGGAGGCACTCCGTAAATCCATTACTGAAGGCCATATCGGCGGAGCAGCTATCGATGTATTTCCATGGGAGCCTGAAAAAAATGGCGATCGTTTCCAATCACCCTTGCAGGATCTGCCTAATGTGATCCTGACACCACATATTGGAGGATCAACAGAAGAAGCGCAACAAAATATTGGAGAGGATGTTAGTATTAAGCTTTTTAATTATTTGGAAAAAGGCATCACTTTTGGTTCCCATACGGTTCCTGCATTGGCCTTACCACCGCAGGAAGGATCACACAGGATACTTCATATACATAATAATGTGCCGGGAGTTTTATCTGCGATAAATACCCAACTTTCCAAACATAATATCAATATTGTAGGACAGTATTTAAAAACGAATGAGGAAATTGGCTACGTGGTGCTGGATGTAGATAAAAAATTATCCGGCCAGGCACTTGGGTTGCTTAAAGAAGTAAAGGAAACGATTAAAGTGAGGATGTTGTATTGAATCCTTCCATTTGCTTTATCCTTTTCATTTTAAAATTGGATACTCATAAACTGGCATATTTTGTGGGTTTAAGGAATACATATCATGATTAAATTTTCAATAAATACTGAAAGTTTTGATATATTTGTATTCACAAACCCGACATTATGAAAATAGTTATCATCGGTGCTGGTTTCGGAGGTCTTAAATTAGCCCGCAAACTCAATAATAAGCCCGGCTTTGAAGTGCTGCTGATTGATAAATTCAATTATCACCAATTTCAACCCTTATTTTACCAGGTAGCCACGGCCGGGCTTGATGCCAGCAATATTTCCTTTCCACTTCGTAAAGTATTTCAGAATAGCAAAAATGTAAGGATACGCCTTGCGGAATTGCAAGAAGTAAGAGCTGCCGAAAATAAAGTGATCACGGATACTGAAGAGATCAGCTACGATGTGCTTGTGCTGGCTACTGGCGCTGATACCAATTTTTTTGGTAACCCACATTTAGCAGGTAAAGCATTTCCCATGAAATCAACCGTAGAGGCCTTGCAACTACGATACCGGATATTGCAAAATTTGGAGATGGCCCTGACAGTAAAAGATCCTGCCGAATTACAACGGCTGTTGAACATTGTGGTAGTAGGCGGAGGTCCAACAGGTGTAGAAGTTTCAGGCGCACTGGCTGAAATGAGAAATTATATACTGCCAAAAGAATATCCGGAACTCGATTTCTCCAAAATGAATATTTTTTTATTGGAAGGCACCGATAAAACCCTGGCCACCATGAGTGAGAAATCAACAACTGATTCAATGAAATACCTCAACAGGTTAGGTGTTAACCTAAGACTCAATACTTTGGTTAATGATTACAATGGTACTGATGTGGCACTTAAGGATGGCACTTCCATCCCGGCAAGTACTGTGATTTGGGCAGCAGGAATAAAAGGAAATGTACCAACGGGGATTGATAAAAGCTTAATAGCCCGTGGCAACCGGATAAAAACTGACAGGCAATGCAAAGTTGAAGGACACAATAATATATATGCCATTGGCGACCTTGCCTATATGCAAACACCAAAATATCCTGATGGACATCCCCAGGTGGCTCCGGTGGCTATGCAGCAAGGAGCGATGCTTGCCGAAAACCTGGTAAGAGCTGAAAGAAAATCGGTGAAGTTTTTTGATTTTGAATATCATGACAAAGGTTCTATGGCAACTGTTGGAAGAAACCTGGCAGTTGTTGATATACCCAAACCAAAGCTGCATTTTGGGGGTTTTCTTGCCTGGATGATATGGATGGGGCTCCACCTGATGTTAATACTGGGCGTAAAGAACCGCTTTTTTGTTTTCGTCAACTGGCTCTATAATTATTATACATACGATCAAAACCTGCGATTAATATTCAGAGAATTTGATAAGCCGCCAATAAAATGACCTGGTTTTTTTCATATCAGATTTACCCGAAGTATTTTGCTGGCACGGGATTGAAATGCTTTTGATTCATGATCCCACCGGTTCATGATGATAGTTTTTAATTCCGGTTTTATTTCAGGGTATAGTTTAGACAAATTTTGTAAAACCATTAAAGCGAAAGCCTTAACTGCAATTGATTCTAAAGGAGATTCAATATATTTAAAGCAAATGTTCATTACCAAACCCTGGAAGCGGGCCGGAATTGAAATTGCCTGGAGCAGACGCATTGTATTTCTTTTAACTGCAACAGGAAGACCTGGCTTTTGAAGGTTCTTCAGTAATCTTGAAAAATTCTTCTGTATTAAGTCGGGATGAGCAATTACAATATAACTAATTGGCCAGGCCGCCCGTTGAACCACCCGGTATTCATCATTCAAAAACAAATTAAAAAGTTCATCAAACCTGGGCTGTGATTTGCCAACCCATTTTTCAATAGCTGTGCAATTTGCTTTCGTATGTTCCTTTAGTAGCTGATCTCTTAATTTCATTGATCCTGCAAATAAATAACTTTACCCCTAAAAATAATTTTCAATGCGGAAGACATTATTCCAGGTAATGATTATTATCCTTTTTATTTCTTGTGAAAATAGAAAGAATACTCCCGGCCACGTTGTTATACAAACCGATTTCGGAATAAAAGACGGAGCTGTGGCCGCTATGAAAGGTGTAGCGTATGATGTTGCCCCGGATTTGATATTAGCTGATCTCACCCATGAAATACCAGCCTTCAATGTATGGGAAGCCGCCTACCGGTTAAACCAGGTCGTCCCGTTCTGGCCATCCAATACCGTTTTTGTTTCTGTTGTGGATCCGGGCGTGGGAACAGACAGGAGATCTATCGTATTAAAAACAAAGAAGGGTCATTTTATCGTATCGCCGGACAATGGCACAACAACACTTATTGCAGGAACAGAAGGAATAGACGCTGTACGCATTATTGATGAAAAGATAAACAGGCGCAAGGGTTCTGATAGTTCCTTCACGTTTCATGGGCGGGATGTGTATATGTTTACGGCTGCCAGGCTTGCCTCAGGAGTGATTTCATTTGCAGAAGTTGGCCCGTTGTTTAATGAACCTTTACATACCATAGACTATCAGCAAGCAGTTATTGAAAATGGATGGCTAAAAGGAAACATACCCGTGCTGGATATTCAATATGGAAATGTGTGGACCAATATTTCTGATACGTTGATTAAGAGCGCCGGAATCAAATCCGGTGATTCATTACATGTACAGGTTTCAGTAAAAGATTCTTTGGTTTACTCCGGTGTAATTCCTTTTGTAAATACGTTTGGAGATGTGTCAGAAGGAAAACCGCTGGCTTATATCAACAGCCTGATGAATTTTTCAATGGCAATCAATATGGGAAATTTTGCTGCATCACATAAAATTAGCTCCGGACCTGATTGGTCTGTTCAGATAAAATTGAAATAGTTTTTCCTATAATTTATATTATGTTACAATTGATTACAAGGTTTATTGTAAGTTTTACTAAAGGCAATAAACCGGTGGTAAAACGTGGAGAAATACGAGCCGACGGCGAGTGATACTTTCAGTGAATAGTAAAGGGGAAGTAATAGACAATTCCTTCATTAAAAGAAATGGCTTGGAAAAGATGGTAGCAGGCCAAAGTGAAGTTTACGTTGATATTCTTAGATACCTTTACCAGTGCCGTTGACCATCTCCCTTATTTTAATCATTTGGTCGTTTGGCAGTGTTTGTAAAATAGCAGCAACAACTTTAGACAGGTAGCTAAAATCCTGTCGCAATTGCTGTAAATCTTGTTTCTGTTTTTATAGGCCTTTTGTTTGCGTCATTAATGCCTCTCATTGCTGTTTGTAATTGTTCAAATGCGTCCATACTTTTCAAATGTATAGTTCACCAATAGAAGCGCTAGCCGTGCGTTGGCAATCAGTTTACCTAAGGCCAGACATAAGATGTATTATAGGATCAAAACTGTCCTTTCATCTTACACCCCTAAGTTCATAAGATTTTTGTCGAAACTTCAAGGGTGTAACCGTTCATAAAAATCTTATAACTTAGGGGTGTCACTTAAACAAGTTGTTTTTCCTATAATTTATATTATGTTAAATGGCGCACGATCGTGTATTCATACCAAAAACGTCTGGGCTATCATTTCGTGAGAACTTCAATACAGGTTTCACTTACCGTTTTGCGTACCGATAGTTTAGTATCTTAACTGAATGACATTATCGAAAATTCAGATAAGGATATTACAAATCTTAGCTAATGAAAATATCTACTCAGTTTATGAGAACACAAGTCCTCAAAGACAAAACCGAAATAACAGATAAAGAGTTTGAAGAGAATATCGGCAATATTGGAGCATGTGAATTTTGTCAATGACGTACAAATATCACCTACGTTATAACAGCTGAAAGAAGAATGTTTTTACAAGAATTGAAAGCTCAGTCTGATCTTTTAGAACGCCTACCAAATACAATACCCGCTACAAAAAACAAAAGTAAAGTAGCGGCAATGTGCTAAAAGATTGGCATTTGGATAATATCAAATATTTGGCTTTTCATTCTTTATGTTGCAGCGGCTGTCGTGGCTGCCTGGTTTATTGTTAGACTTAATATTCATCAGTAATACAGAATTCGGCTTCGCCTCATATTTTAATACATCTTTCCTTCGTTTTTGAATTAATACACTCCGCCATTCGTTCAAAGGGTAGAATAAAAAACATACAACATTACAACTACAGCCCACCCAAATAACATAATGCAGAGTTACACGCAAACAGCATATTTAATAGCATCTTGTAACAAGAAAAGGTTCAAGCAAACAAAAAATTCACCTTACTTCCTTCCCGTTTTCCTAAATGCTTTAAATTGGGCAATGAACGTTGCACACTTTAATCCTGTTCTTAAGTATCTGATGAATATTAACCGCCCCGTCCATGCTTCCTGGATATTTTCGCAATTAAATAACCAGGGGCAGAATATTAAGGACCTGCAAAAGATATTAAACGAGTTTAAGAAAAGGGAAATGCTGATTACAGAACTGGATTTCAGAAATATGGAAACCTACCTGCTTAATGAACCTACCCGGGAACTACTGCAGGGCATGCCCCCTGCATTTGACGACAAACCCTTCGATTACATAAAAGACAAGCTCACCAGCCACTACGGCCAGAGAAAAGAAAGATGGTTTATAGAAGTGGATGAATTAAAGCAGCACATGAAAGGATATACTACAACCAGGCGTCTGGCTTTTTCTGCATTTATTATCGCCTTTATCCTGCTTGTTTTAGAAGTGTTGAAATTAATAAAAGTCATATAATGATCTTATTCCGGCGGAACCAGATCATTAGCGATTATTGAGGTTATTTCGGCTTATTATACCTGCATTTTTTTTGAGCTGAATTGGATATTACTCTTAGAAATGTTTTAACTTAGGGGGTACTACTAACCCCACTTTTCAATTATTCTACGAATCCCACGCAATATCTGTTTGTGAACGGCCAAGCTATTTTTTTTACGCCGTAAAACGTTACTATGACACCTGAATTAAAAATCGCCTGTGAACTCATTTTTCAAGAGCATAAGATTTCTGCTCACCCCGTGGCCTGGAAGCGGGATGCCTTCCGGGGCCGCATATCAACAGGACTTTGCGAAATGGGCAAAGAAACTCTGCTAAAGAAAAATATTATTTATTATCCCAACCCTGCCAAAAAGGTTTTAACGAAATTGAATCCCGGTGCTTTTGATGCTGAAAATTTTGAAGAGGCAGAGAATATCGTTCTTCATAAGAAGCCTGAATTATCTACAGCCAATGCTAAAGAAATAAGAACTCCGGCCATTACTTCAAAAAAAATACCTGTTGCTCCAAAACATGAACCTGTTTTCATCAGGCGACCAGCCACCTACCAGTTATCAGCTTTTACTGGCAAAACGCAAAGTATAACCAACGATACCAAATGGTATATGCTTCCTGTCTTTATGTATTTTATCTGGCCTTTATGTGCTGCTTTCATTTTTGGGTTGCTTGCATTCCTTGCGGGAAATATTTATACTGCACTTTTTTTTGATATTAAATAAAAAATCCGTCCTGCAGAAGCGGGACGGATTTGCTTTATCAATTCACTTTTATTTTATACTCAGATACAGATCACCCCATTTCTTTGCTTCGGCTGTGTATTTTGTAATCTCGGCCGGCTTTCCTTTCGCCTGTTCCTTTTTATAATTGTAAATATCTTCAAGGAAACCGGCTACTTTTTTATACTGTTGTTTTGCGCTTGCTGTCAGATCGGATTTTTTAGCCATTATTTCTGCTGCTTTCTCATATGGAACCCTGCCGGCCTCCATGTATTCTCCATATTTTTTATCCGCCTTTTTTACTTTGTCAGCCTTCAGCATAACATAGTAATCACCAATAACAAGGTAGGGCAACTCTTCATCCCCTTTTGCTTCTCCGGCGGCAATAAATGAAGCCACCATTTTCTTTTCAAGTTCCTCTGCATTGGCTGGTAGCACCGCTCCCTCCTCTTTTGAATTTAACGTATCATAGATCAACTGGCCCATTGATAAATTTGCTTTATAATTTTTGGGATCATTTGAAAGAACGGCTTCCAATGATTTCATCTTCGCATCAAAGCTGGTTTCCAGGCCTACTGCGAAATCTGTTTTGTCGTAGGTAAAAAATTCGCTTTCAGGATAAAGTTCTTTTCCAAGTGCTTTATATTTATCAAAATTGGCCATGTCACTTTTAGTGAAATAATGAGTGACAAGGTAACGATAGATGCTTTCATAACTTGGCCCCGCCAAACGGGAATCAGCAACCCTTCCATAATATTTTGCTGCTTCATCTTTATTGCCACTATTTTCAGCTGTAATACCAGCCAGGATCACAACGTTGGTATCTAATGTTGTCTTTAAAAGACCTGTACTGACCAATATGGCAGAATAAGCATCCACTTTTTTAAAGGTTTCAAAGGATTCTGCCATTTTTTTGTCCTCGTATTGTTTATACCCCTGCGTAAAAAGATTGGTATAAATGCGGGCCGGTGCATTTTGATAAACAGGATCTTTAAGTAATTCCAAATTGGGTTCCATCTCCTGGTACTTTTTAAAGGCTGCTTCTGATTCTGACCTAAGCGTTGCTCCTTCAGGCGTGTTTTCAATGGCGCTGTCAGCGGCCAGGGCAGCATACACAGAAGATTTCAAAATATAGGCTTCCGCCTTAGCTGCAAATTTTGCATTGGTCATTCTTTTATCAACATCTTCTTTTGCTTTTTTGTATTGCCCTAATAATAAGTATTGTTTTATTTCATCGTAGGTCTGGGCTTTTACTAAAAAAGCAAGCATCAGCATTAATAAGGAGAAAGTGATTTTTTTCATAACGTTCATTGACTTAAAATGATAAAAAATTATGTTTATTTTTCTGCAGTATCGTCTAAAGATGGATTTTCATCTGTATTCGTTGCGTCTGTATCTCCATTGGTATGGATTCCGTTTGTTCCATTCTCTTGCTGCACCTGGTCATCTAATTTGGTGATGGCGGCAATTTCATCTCCATCATCGAGCCTGATCAACTTTACTCCCTGTGTAGCTCTTCCCTGCTCACTGATATCTGCAACTTTCATCCGGATGGTAACACCACTTTTGCAGGTGATCATCAGATCTTCCGATTCATTCACATCCAGCATGCCTACCAAGTTTGCCGGTTTTTTCTGTAACATTGATCGTTTTTACACCTTTACCGCCGCGATTGGTATACCGGTATTCATCCACTTTTGTTCGTTTACCATATCCTTTTTCGCTCACCACCAAAACGGTTTTTGAAGCATCCGTTTCAGGATTTACACAAATCATACCAACTACTTCATCGCTTTCATCATCCACTTCAATACCTGCCTACACCAATAGCACCGCGGCCTGTTGGTCTTACTTTTTCTTCCGAAAAACGAATAGCCCGTCCACTTTTTACTCCCATCATGATCTCACAATTGCCATCGGTCATTTTTGCTTCCAGCAATTCATCACCTTCTATAATGTTAATGGCATTTACACCAGTCAGACGTGGACGGCTGAAATCTTGCAAAGCCGTTTTTTTGATGATACCCTTTCTTGGTACAAAGAACGATATTATGAGATTTGACAAACTCTTCATCTTTCAGATCTTTCACATCAATGATAGCCCTTACTTTATCATCCGGTGGTAATTGTATCAGGTTTTGAATAGCTCTTCCCTTGCTCGATTTTTCTCCTTCCGGTATCTGGTATACATTCAGCCAGTAACATCTTCCTTTTTCCGTAAAGAATAACATGGTATGATGTGTAGATGCTACAAAAAGATGTTCGATATAATCTTCGTCCCGTGTTCTTGCCACCCATCGCTCCCCGGCCTCCTCTTTTTTGTGACCGATATTCATCAGCTGGTGTTCGTTTGATATAACCAAGATGTGAAATAGTGATCACCACATCTTCTTCTTTAATGAGATCTTTCAACTTCATTTCATCATCGAGATAGGTGATCTCTGTTCTTCGTTCATCACCGAATTTTTCTTTTATTTCAATTAATTCTGTTTTGATAATATCAAATCTCATTCCTTCATTTGCTAAGAATTTCTTTCAGGTGAGTGATCAGTTTCATCAATTCATCATACTCTGCTTTTATCTTTTCTCTTTCCATGCCGGTAAGGCGTTGCAAACGCAATTCAAGAATCGCTTTTGCCTGTATCTCATCCAATCCCCAACCTGCATTAATCAAGTTTTCTTTAGCTACATCCGGTGTAGCAGATGCACGGATCAAGGCAATCACTTCATCAAGATGATCCAGTGCGATAAGGTAACCTTGTAAAATATGAGCTCTTTTTTCCGCTTCTCTTAATTCATATTGTGTACGGCGAACCACCACTTCATGACGAAACTCCACAAACTCACTGATCATGTCTTTCAGGTTCAGTGTTCGTGGTCTGTCCTTTTACGATAGCCACATTATTGATACCATAAGATGTCTGCAGATCAGTATGCTTATACAACTGAGTTGATGATAAGATTGGCAACACCATCTCTTTTCAGATCAATTACAACCCTTGTACCTTCTTTATTATTTGATTCATTGTTGACATGCGCAACTCCTTCTATCACTTTTTCATTTACCAGTTCACCAATACGATTGGTCAGTTCATCACGGTTTACCTGGTAAGGCACCTGGGTGATGATGATCTGTTCACGGCCGCTGGGTTTGGTATCTACATGCAAGTTTGCCCCGCAACACCACCCGGCCACGGCCGGTATGCATAGCTGCTTTTACTCCTTCCATTCCATAGATGATTCCACCGGTTGGAAAATCAGGAGCTTTTACATACTGCATCAGCTCATCAATAGTGATTTCGCGGTTGTCAATAAAAGCAATACAACCATCAATTACTTCAGTAAGATTATGAGGCATTATATTCGTGGCCATACCTACTGCGATACCGCTTGAACCATTTATCAATAACATTGGGAATTCGTGTTGGCAGAATAGTTGGTTCTTTTTCTGAATCGTCAAAGTTGAGTTGAAAGTCGACCGTGTCTTTGTCCAGGTCATCAAGCATATACTCGGCCAGTCTTTTCCAATCTTACCTCTGTATATCGCATAGCTGCCGGTCCATCGCCATCTTCATTACCAAAGTTTCCCTGTCCATCTACCATGGTGTAGCGCATACTCCATTCCTGTGCCATACGTGCCATTGCATGATATACAGACATATCACCATGCGGGTGATACTTACCCAACACTTCCCCAACAAGACGGGCTGATTTTTTATACGCCCTGTTTGATCGTAAGCCCAATTCATTCATTGCATATAGTATCCGGCGGTGAACGGGTTTTAATCCATCTCTTATATCAGGTAAGGCACGACCAACTATTACCGACATTGAATAATCAATGTAGGCCGTCTTCATCTGCTCTTCTATATTAACCGGAATGATCCGGTTAATATCACTTGTTTCCTGAGGTTCAAAATTATCTTCCATGCTTGTGTACTGGTTATTCGTGAATTTGATTCGTTTTTGATGATTAGATTATTATATACCCGGAGATGCAAGCCTGTTTAATAAGCTACCTTCTGTGGATCTTTCCCGGGTTCTGAATGGCAGATTCCGAGGCTTTTCTAAAAGGCTCGCAAATCTACCTTTTTTGAAGTTCAAAACCTGACAAAGCAACTTGTTTTTTACCCCAGTTTTCCACCCATGTGCAAGTAATTTGAAATGTTAGAAAAGGCTTTTTATAACAACCCTTTGGCACTTGACGGCATAAATTTTCGTTTACTTAGCGGTACTCAAAGAAGAACCCAACAATGGCAAGTTATTTATTACTCCGAAACAACAAAGAAAGTGGTCCGTTCTACAATGGACGACCTGCTCAGTTTTGGATTAAAACCCTATGATCTTGTATGGGTGCAGGGTAAAAGTGCCGCCTGGCGATATCCCAGTGAAGTGGAAGAATTAAAACCATATGCCCCGGTTATAGAAGAGCAGCCTTTTGACCGGTTTTACAAAAAACAATAAGGAAGAAAAAGAAACCCGAAGACGCCGGTTGTAGATGAGACCGGTGTCATCCTGCTCCCGTATGTAATAAAAAGAAGAATAAAGTATTGTTCCCAAGAAATCCGTTTTTGTTACTCTACCTGGTCAAAAAAGGGAAACGATAACAAGACCGATCAACCGGAACCAATGATTAAAGCATCCCCGATTACTCCTGTAATTTCAATTGCGGAAAAAAATGAAGACCCTGAAATAAAGTATTCCAAGCCTCTTGATGAGATCAAGGAAATGTATGTGAAAACTCTTCAAAACAGGAAAGACAAAAATGCAAAGAGGGAAATATTGACAAGTGTATTAAAAAAAGTGGCGGTAGTCGCTGGTATTTTAATCTTTGGAGTACTGGCAGGGTTTATTATCAAATCAAAACCAGGAAATGATATAAAAGAATCCGCTGAAAAAACATTACCATCACTTCCTGTTGGTGATAATAATCAGCCTGAAGAAATTGCTGAAGCAATTCCCGAAAAAGAAGAATCATTATTGGAATCTGTTTCTGCCTCGACAATTGAACAAGAATAATGGGCAGGATATTTCCCGTAAACCGGATAAGTCTCAACCAATTGATGGCGAGCACACGAATGTAAAAATCAGGAAGGAAACCATGCTTATAGTACCTAAGCGAAGTGAAGAATTTGAGAACAAGCAGGTGAACACAGATGAGGAATTCAGCCCTTCAGGTACGAAAGAAAGAGAAAAATCAGAACCGCAGATAAAAATGAAAAGACTATTACAAAAACCGATAAAAATGGTTTAAGGGACCTGGTGTCTGTGGCAAGTAATGATTACAAACGGGTGGCATTTGGAGGTATACGCAATTTGTTTATTACAGTAACTAATAATTCAAAATACGAAATTGAAAATGTGATAGTGGAACTCCAATACCTGAAACCCAGCGAAGAATTATTAAGAACAGAAAATATCAAATTTAGATCCATAGCTCCTAACGGATCTTCTACAATAAAGGTCCCTGATACTAACCGGGGAATAAAAGTAGAATATAAAATTATAGATTTCGGCAACAAACAAAGTGGTGACTCAGTAGCTGACATGTAATATGGCAAAGAAACTTCCTTGAAAGTCCGCAAACTTATTTTACAATAAAGAAGTGTACTCCCAAGTCATTTTATACAACAGTCCCCCTGCAATAACCTCCAGGTTTTGAAAATCTTTGATTGCAAATTTCTCAACTAATGATACATACTATTTACCCAACGTTATAAAAATTCCCACTTGTATCACACTGTTCTTAAAATCGGGATCAATATTTTTTTGGGGACTAAAGTCTCCTACTTTAGATAAACCAACCAGGTACCGGGCGCCAATTCCCAATCCACCTTTTGTTTGAAATCCTAATCCTGCTGCCGCTGAAAGATCAAGATCTTTTGCAAAATCCTCAATAGTTTCATCCGAAACATTTTCACTTATTTTAAAACCAACCTGCGGTCCGGCTTCAAGATAAAACCCACCGGCTGATCTATATTTTAAAAGAACCGGAACAGTTGCATAAGTTACCTTCCAATCATAGCTTCTGCTCACACTGTCTATTCTGGCGCCCTGGGTAGATATTAAAACCTCAGGTTGTAGAGATAATGCCCCAAAAGAAAAATTCAGAAAAACCCCGCCATGGAAACCTGCGATTGCTTTTTTCTTTACAGCGTCAAAGTCACCACCTGTAAAATTGGAAAAATTTGCTCCAGCCTTTAATTCCACCTGAAAAATTTTGTGCAAATGTTGAGGTAGCAGCAAGTAGTCCCAAAAAAAGAAAGGCTTTTTTCATAAAGTAAAATTTTAAAAAGTAAAGGTAATTTCTATTCAATTTTAAATTCCAAATAAAGTGCCAATGGTTTTCACTGATTTAAGATATTTGCCTGATGAAGAAAATCCTCTTATTTGGTGCTGGGAAATCTGCAACCGTTTTAATTGATTATTTAATAGAAAATGCTCAAAAAGAAAATTGGAAACTCCTGGTTGTTGATACCAATCTTCAACTTGCATTGGATAAAATAAAAGACTCTCCTTTTGCTTCCGCGGTTTCCTTTGATATTATGAATGAGGAAAAAAGAAAAAAACATATTCATAATTCAGATATTGTAATTTCTATGCTGCCTCCTGTTCTTCATAGCGAAGTGGCAAAAGATTGTGTACATTTTTCCCGGCACCTGCTAACTGCTTCTTATGTTGATGATGACATGAAAAGAATGCAGTCAGATTATAAAAGAAAAAGATATTCTTTTTTTATGTGAAATGGGTCTTGATCCGGGCATTGATCACATGAGTGCGATGAAACTGATAGATGATATTCATGGGAAAGGAGGAAAGATAAGTTCTTTTAAATCGCATTGTGGCGGCTTGGTAGCCCCTGAAAGCGATGACAATCCCTGGCATTATAAAATAAGCTGGAACCCGAGGAATATAGTACAGGCCGGTAAAGCCGGTGCTGTTTTCAAACAAAATAATGAGATTTTCAACCTGTCTTACGAATCCATATTTGAGAATAATGAAACCGTAAATGTTCCGGGCATTGGCCGCCTGGCCTTTTATCCCAACCGGGATTCTTTATCTTATATTCCGGTATATAGTTTAGAGGAGGCTTCTACCTTTATACGAACAACATTAAGACATCCTTCATTCTGTAAAGCATGGAACCTGGTTGTGAAGGGGTCGCTTACGGATGAAGATAAATCTGCAGCTGCCATTGCAGTAAAACATATCAGTTACCTGGAATGGCTTAACAAAAGCATCCATTTACACAGCAATGCAAAAAATTTCGAGGAGTTATTGAATATATGCGTAAAAAAGGAAGACAGGATAATGGTAAAAGAGATGTTTGAATATGTTAGCCTTTTGAGCAATGAAGAAATTCCGCTTACGGCAACCAGTTCAGCCGATGTATTGCAATATATTCTGGAAAAAAAACTGGCCCTGATGCCAGAAGATAAGGATATGATCGTAATGCTTCACGAATTTGAGTTTGAATCTGGGGGGAAAAAATCTGAACTTAAAAGTTCGCTTATAGTAAAAGGCGAAAACAACCTGAGGACTGCCATGGCAAAAACGGTAGGATTGCCTCTTGGAATTGCAGCCAAACTAATCCTGAACGAAACAATTAAACTCCGCGGCTTACACATTCCTACTGTAAAAGAAATTTATGAGCCAGTACTTAAAGAACTGGAACTATACAAAATAAAATTTAATGAGGAGGTAATATGAAATACAAATTTTCTCCCGCAGATGCCAAAGCGCTGCTGAAAGAGGATGATGAGTTTCCTTTCATCGCCGTTATGCAGCATGGGAGCATGGTTATAGAATATTTTGCACCGGTAAAAACGGATACACAGTCTGCCCATAAGCAGGATGAAATTTACGTGGTAATAAAAGGGGATGGAATTTTTTTCCGGGCTGGCGAAAGAGTAAGTTGTAAAAAAGGAGATATTTTATTTGTGCCAGCAGGAATGGAACACCGGTTTGAAAACTTTAGTGCCGATTTTACTACATGGGTTATTTTTTATGGGCCTGATGGTGGTGAAACCCCCTGATTCATATTTTTAATAACCTGGTAAGCTCCTTTACTCCTTCTGTTGCAGGTTTTTCTATAATGGTAAGATGACGAAAGTTAGACGTAAATGGAACTTGCTTGTCAATGATAAATTTCGGTGTAGCAGCAGGTACATAATTAACTAATCCGGCTGCCGGATAAACAACCAATGAAGTGCCAATTACAACAAAGATATCAGCCTGGTAAATAAAAGGTATCACTTCTTCGATCATATAAACCGGTTCTTCAAACCAAACAATATTGGGCCGGAGTTGGGCTCCATCTGCAGCCAGATCTCCCAGTTTAATATCTTCCGCGGATATCATAGATAAGTTGCTCATCCCTTTCACTGCGCATTTTAAATATTTCACCATGCAGGTGTAAAACTTTGGTTGATCCTGCCCTTTCATGAAGATCATCTATATTTTGAGTGATGATGGTAACGTCAAAATCATTTTCCAATCCGGCCAGCCCGGTATGTGCATCATTTGGCATAGCATTAGTAACGTCCCGGCGCCGCATATTATAAAAATCCAAAACTAAATGAGGATTTTTTTTCCATCCGCCTGGTGTAGCTACTTCCATAACATCATATCCCTCCCACAGGCCATCACTGTCACGAAATGTTTTCAATCCGCTTTCGGCACTAATTCCTGCACCGGAGAGTACCACTAATTTTTTCTTTGACGTCACTCCTATTTATATTTTATAATAGTGGTTAGTAAATTAAAACTACTTATGATTTAGGCGGATGTTCATATAAACATTCAGAAGTGTTTCCTTTCTGAAATAAAAAAATTTCGCACTGGATTATTTCTTCTCTCCCGCCATTTCCATAATGATATCCCATTCTTTATCCGAAACAGGCTGCAGAGATAACCTCCCAATTCTCACAAGAGCCATATTTGCCAATTGCTTATCGGCTTTTATCATTGCCAGCGAAACAGGATTTTTTAGTTTTTTAACTGCCTTCAAGTCTACAGCCTCCCATCGTTCATCATCCGTTGTTGGATCCTGGTATACTTCCTTTATCACTTTGGCAATGCCTACTATATCCGTTCCTTCATTGCTATGATAATAGAAAACTTCATCCCCCTTTTTCATGCTGCGCATATGAAGTCGGGCGGCATAGTTCCTTATTCCGCTCCACACCGTTTGTTTGTCTTTTACAAATTGTTCCCAACTATAAACGGAAGGTTCTGATTTAACCAGCCAGTGCGCCATACGTATAAAATTTTTTTATGGATTTCAAAAGTAAAACGAAGTGAATAAATAAAACAGATAATTTTTAAAACCAAATTAAACCCTCTGCTCGTATTTGTATGCATGGCTATTTAACCAGCCATTTAATTTTAAACAAACGCTATAAATTATGAAATCAATTAAATCAATCGGAATTTTGCTGGCAGCAGCATTATTAATGAATGTATCGTACGCCCAGAAAGAAAAAACCGTAGAAGTTGGCGGGGCTGCCATGTATCCTTCTAAAAACATCGTGGAGAATGCCGTTAATTCAAAAGACCACACAACTTTGGTGGCTGCTGTTAAAGCCGCCGGTTTGGTTGAAACGCTCCAGGGAGCTGGACCTTTCACCGTATTTGCTCCTACAAATGCCGCTTTTGACATGTTACCAAAAGGTACAGTTGAAACTCTTGTAATGCCTGAGAATAAAGAAATGCTGACAGGCATTCTTACTTACCATGTAGTTCCGGGAAGATTGGATTCAAAGGAATTGGAAAAGTGGATTAAAAAAGGAAACGGTGCAGCAGAGTTAACTACCGTTGCTGGTGGAAAATTATGGATAATGAAGAAAGACGGAAAATGGATGGTAAAAGATGAAAAAGGCGGAATGGCTTCCATTACAATTCCCAACGTATATCAGAGCAATGGAGTAATACATGTGATCGATCATGTACTTATGCCATAAACCGATATTTGAAATTTTTAAATCCTGTTTTATAAAGCAGGATTTAAATTTTCCTATAAATCCGCAATACCCTGGCTTACGTATATTGTTACAACTGTACCCTTCTATTATATATCAGTGCCCCTTTTCATGCAACCATTCAGCCTTATCGATCAAAAATAAGAACAGTATTCGCCCTTTGAATCGGACAGTTTACTTGAAGATCAAACCACCATGCCGGTATTATTTATTTAATGCCGGTATTTTTTTGAAATGAATAAAAGAAAAAACTGAACCAATGTAATATATCGAAGAACAGAACGGGAAAAGATCTACCAACCATTGGCTAGTACATCCGCCAGGTGCATAGTTTTTAATGAAGTCCCGTTTTTATCTATATAGCCTTGTAAATGCATCAGGCAGGAATGATCTGTGGATATTATACAGCTGGCGCCGGTAGCTAAAGCATTTTCTACTTTTTGTTCGCCCATCGCAATGGAGATGGCTTCAAACTTTACGGCAAAAGTTCCGCCGAAACCGCAACAGGTTTCTACATCATTCATTTCAATTATTTCCAGTCCTTTTACATGAGATAAAAGTTTTCGGGGTTCTGCTTTTATTTTACATTCTCTGAGTCCAGCACAACTATCATGATAAGTGGCTTTACCGTTCAACACGGCGCCAACATTTTCTACTTTCAAAACATTCACCAAAAAATCTGAAAATTCAAATATTCTTTTACCGATATCGGCAACGTCATGATGTAAAGAAGAATTTTCAAATAAATGGCCATAATAATTTCGGACAAAACCCACGCAGCTTGCACTGGGTGCAACGATATAATCGCTTCCTTCAAAATCTTTTAAAAATTTAGTGCAAACTGTTTTTGCTTCATCCCAAAAGCCAGCATTGAATGCAGGCTGTCCGCAACAGGTTTGATTGGTATTGTAGCTAACCGTACAGCCTGCCTTTTCCAAAACCTTTACCATGTTGAAAGCTGTATCCGGGTAAAGCTGATCAACAAAACAAGGAATAAAGAGTTGAACGTTCATAAATACTATAAGGGATGCAGAGGAGAAATTCTGATTAAAAATATTATTGAATATAAATACCCGTGAGAACTTAGTTTTAGCGCTTCTTCCTGAACGAAGATTTTAAGCTGATCATTTTTAATGCTGTGATGGCCGCCTCCTCTCCTTTATGTCCATGTTTGCCTCCAATTCTTTCCGCAGCCTGTTCTTCGTTATTGACTGTCAATACTCCAAAAATAACAGGTACAGGTAAACTAAGATTTAATTGCACAATTCCATCGGTAACGGCCGTGCATACATATTCAAAATGAGGTGTATCACCCCGTATGACGCAACCCAATGCAATAAAAGCATCAGGTCTTTTTTTCTTTTCCGAATTTCCCCAAAAACTTTTAATGGCAAATGGAATTTCCACAGCACCGGGAACCGTGATAGTGATTATTTTTTTTATTCCGTGTTTTTGCAAAGTGGAAATAGCTCCTTTTTCCAGTTCTCCACGAACATCTGCATTCCATTCCGTTTTCACCAAAACGATACAGGCATCCTGAATGTCCAGAATGCCTGTATCTATTTGTAAAAGTTTGCTGTTTGCAATATCAGCCATAAAATCAATTCACGTTGTATACACCCAATTGAGCCAGGTAATTATCTGCTTCAAATCCCTGCTGCGTTTTGGGATATTTTTCTTTCAATTCTTTATACAGGGCGATGGCTTCTTTCTGATTTTTCATTACCCGGTCTGCAAGATAAGCGGCCAGAAAAAGTGCCTCAGCATGAATTGGCTTCATCCTTCTCAAAATGATGCGCTGCTTTTTTATAATAATCCAATGCATCCGTATGCTTACCCTGGATCAGCATATGCATCACCCAAAAGCTTATAGGCTCTTTGCTGTATCTGTTTTGCATCCGTAGCTGAATTTCTTCAGGTATTTGATAGCATTTGCATTATCATCCAGTTTAAGATAGCAACTTCCTGCATAAAATCTAGCCAGGTTGGCCGCATCAGTACCGCCGTACTTGTCGATTATTTTCAGAAATCCCATGATATTGCCCATCACCATTCAAGCCAGGTTGATGAATCCTTGCGATAATATTCTTCTGCCTTAAACATGGCTTCCGTTGCTTTTTCTTCGTTGGGTTCCTTGAACAAAATTTTTATAAGCCAAGTAACCACCAACCAGTAAAATCAGAGCTGCTACCTGCTACCAAGAATAAGCTTGCTGTATTTTGCCCAAAAGTCTTTTGCCTTGGCAATTACTTCTTCATCCTGTTTCAATTCCTGCACGATTTTCTTTTCTGACATTGTTTTTTTTGATTATAATAAGATCATAAAAAAGCGGGTAACCATTATTGAACTGATTACTGAAATGACTGGCTTCTTAATCTACAATAAAGGATAATTCTTATCAACATATACATCTTTCAATACTTCATCATCATCCGGCCATGGACTTTCTTCAGCAAATTTCACTGAAGCTGATCTACCATATCATCCATTCTTTTATCAATTACATTCAATTCTTCTTCGGTGGCAAATTTATTATCAAGGATTGTTTTTCGCACTACCTGTATGGGATCCTTTCCTTTGTATTCGTCTACTTCTTCCTTGGTTCGGTATTTCTGCGGATCACTGATTGAGTGACCTTTGTAGCGATATGTTTTAATTTCCAGTAAGGTAGGTCCGCCTTTTTCCCTGGCTCTTTTTACTGCCCTGGCCACTCCTTCATGTACGGCTTCCGGGCTGCATACCATCAATCACATCAGCCGGCATTTCATATGCATCAGCCAGTTTATAAATATCCACTACGTTGGAGGTACGTTCAACTGAAGTACCCATTGCGTAATTATTATTCTCGCAAATAAAAATAACCGGCAATTTCCAGAGCATGGCCAGGTTAAATGTTTCGTGCAAGCATTCCCTGGCGGGCAGCACCATCACCAAAATAACAAAGCACCACATTATCTGTAGCCACGGTATTTTTCAGCAAAAGCCAAACCAGCACCTGTTCCGATCTGTGCACCTACGATACCATGACCACCATAAAAATTCTCTTTTTTTCCAAAGAAGTGCATACTACCACCCTTTCCCTTTGCACAACCGGTAGCTTTACCATACAGTTCAGCCATACAACTATCGACCGTAATACCTTTTGCAATAGCCAGTCCGTGATCACGGTAAGCGGTGATAAACAGATCTTCTGGTTTTGTAGCCGTCATACATCCGGCAGCAATGGCTTCCTGGCCGATATAGGCATGGAAGAATCCGCGGATCTTGCCTTCCATTTTATACTTTTCTTCTGCCATTAATTCAAACTGGCGGATCAACTGCATCAATTCGTACCAGTAGAGGTAGGTTTCTTTTGAAAATTTGGTAGCCAATGGCTTAAAAATTTGAGGGGCAAAAATAAGGGAAAGTTGCAAAGATTTGCAGTTCTGGGTGTTTTAAGTTTTGTTGCTTCCCTCCTGAAACAGAACCTTTTAATTACCTCTTCATTCCATAAAACTTAAAACTTAGAACTTATCTTGCATTTTACATGCTTTATCTCAGGTCAATATCACTTATACAGTTTAAAAATTACACAAATAGTTCATTTGATTTTCGGGGAGAGATAATTGGCATTTGCGGCAATAATGGTGTTGGCAAAACCAACCTGCTGGATGCTATTCATTATCTCTGTTTCACCAAAAGTTATTTTTCGAGATCCGATGCTACCAGCGCTCAGCAAGGAAAAAGTGGTTTCCGGCTTGAAGGGAATTTTCTTTTGCAGGAAAAAGCGGAAAAGGCAGTCTGCATTCTCCGGGAAACAGGCAAAAAAGAGTTTTTGGTCAATCGATCAACCATATGAAAAATTTTCCCAACATATCGGTCGCTATCCCTGCGTGGTAATTGCTCCGGATGATGCGTCACTGATAACGGGTGGCAGCGAGGAAAGAAGAAAATTTCTCGATGCCATGCTATCGCAGCTGGATGCAGAACTACCTGCAACACCTGATTATCTACACCAAAGTATTGCAGCAACGAAATTCTTTACTGAAAGCATTTGCAGAAACAGGCGCACAGAAATTTTGCTCTGCTGGATGTGCTGGATCAGCAATTGGTAATACCCGGTGAATATATTTTTGATAAACGAAAAGAATTTTTGATCTCCTTTCTTGCCAGCTGGTCAAACATTTGTACCTGGATATTGCAAAGCAACAGGAAGATATCAGTCTGTTTTATGAAAGTGAATTACTGCAGGCTTCATTTGAAGAATTACTGAAGGCCACCCGGCAGAAAGACTGTTATGCAGCAACGAACTACTACCGGTATTCACCGCGATAATATTGAAATAAGCCTGGGCAGCACAGTCCTTTCCGCAGCATTGCTTCGCAGGGTCAACGAAAAAGCCTGCTGTTTGCCCTCAAGCTGGCCGAAATGGAAGTATTGAAAAAAGAAAAAGGCTTTTCCCCTCTCCTTGTTGCTGGATGATGTATTTGAAAAACTGGATGAAGACCGCATCAGCAATTTGTTGCAGAAAGTTTGTGTCGAAAATGAAGGACAGGTTTTTATTACTGATACAAACGAGGAAAGACTTGTTGCCCATTTAGATCAGATATCAACTCGCTTTTCAAATGATTTCGGTTTATAAATGCACGGTTATAGAAATGATGCAGGATCCTGCGTAAACTTCCCCATGACGAATTCTGAACATGTAAACATTTTACCTTTACCAAATGGGTGAATATTCTCTCAGTGATGCGATACAGCAATTTTTAAATAAAAGCCGTATCAAAGGCGATATACAGGCCATGCAGATTGAAGATGTGTGGGAACAGATCATGGGTAAAACCATTGCCCGCTATACAGACAAACTGCAGATATTCGGCGATAAATTGATTATCACAACACATGTTGCCCCCTTAAAACAAGAACTCATTTACCAGAAGGAAAAAATCATTCAACGGGTAAATGAGTCCCTAGGTCAAAAAGTGATCAGGGAGGTTGTTATTCAATAGGAATAAGCTATAGATATATTCTTGTCCTCTACATCAAATATCTGGAACCGTGACTTACGGCTTCCTGGATAATATCATCAGTTGAAACAACCCCAAGAAAATTCAGATTATTAAATACAGGTACATACCGAACATTATATCGTCTCATCAAACGCATACAATCTTCTACCGTATCCCCTGAATCAGCAACAGGCCAACGGGTATTCACCATCTGGTTTACTTTTGTTAGTGTTATCGACCGGTTGTTAAACATAGTTTTGGTTGCTATATCATGTTCGGTAAGTAAGCCCAGAAACCTTTCATCATCATCCATTACAATCAGATAATCGGTGTTCTGGCAACTCATCCTGCACAAAGCATCGCTGATAGTGCTGTTGGGGGAAATTTTGTTGAAATGAGATTGTTTCTTGGCAAGCAAGTACCGTTACGTTTTCCATACAATTTAGGTTTATTGGTTTAAAACAGGGGTTGTCTAATTCAGGGAATCCAATGGGTATGCTATTCATTTAAAGTTACGAAACACCGTCAAAAAACAAACAGGAAAATTACCCGATCTGAGCGGGTATAAATACTAAGCGCTTTGATTTTAGAAGGCAAAAATTATACCCGACATGTTGGTGGTAAAAACTTTTTTTATTAACCTGATTTTCTGGCTGAGTACCAGAATAAATCATACCCGGCACACCCCGGTATTAAAAGAAATTAAAATATTTCTTATAGATAAAGCCAGGCAATTCTGGAAGATAGACTAAGCAGATTATCTGCCCACAAGGGTATTGACCTGGGCAGCTCCAATTAATTCATCCGCCCTGGCACCGAAGGCACGGTAATAAACAAGAACCGTGTAATTGTTTTCTGTATTGGTAAAATTTCCTTCTGTATTATGAATGAAAAGCGATTACCGGCATTTTTTCCCTGATCCAGAGTGACATAGGAATAATTATAATATCCCTGTTTTAGAAAAAGCGTCTTCTCATAAATTCCCTTTTCCTCATTAAAATCCATACGGGAATGCTCGCCGGGCAAATAATTGGTTAGTTCACCGAAAACAAAAATTTCTTTTCCCGGGTAGGCCGTGTCTGCCGGGGGGAATAAAGGTAAAATGAACATAGGCATAATCACTTTGCCACCACGGATTGTAGCCGTCTGTATTTTCCACAGTATATATGCCGTTTAAATCGCGGTAATAAACATAAACCTGTTGCTTTCGTTCTATGTCCGGCTTTACGTATACTTCAGTTCTGGCATCATTTGTATCAATCAATTTATGCATCCTGTCGCTCATCAGCCTCAGGCTGCGGAGATCTATCCATCTCCACTCCCGCCCCGCCTGGAAACTTGATACATCGTCATTGTATTCAAAATAATTGCCCCGGTAGATGGTTGGTCGGTTCAGATAGGCTGCCGAGTGGCCATATATTATTTTGCAAAACCACCACTTTAAGATCCTGGGGAGACATAGTATTAATTCTTGCGTTGGCTGTATTGACCATCACCTGTATGCGCTGATCTGTACGAAATGATTGCGAACTAAAAGGCTGTTTAACCTGGGCAGCCATCGCTACTTTGTTTTCTACCACTAAAAAGCGTTTTGTAAAATAAAAGATCAGACGTATCACTATTCAGAAAAATCTTTAAACAGGTAGTTGCCTGACCGGGTAGGTACAACCCCGCTCCGGAAAAATAGCCTGGTAATGAGTATACCTTGTAAATGAAACAGAGGAATTCCGGTAATTACTTATCCTTGTTGTTTGGAAACCGCGGATATAGTCAAATGTGGGTAAATTGGATGGAGTCCAGTCTGCATTACAAAGCTGAAACGTATAATAATAGTTTTTAACGTCTGCATCAAAATCATCAAAATGAAGCTCAAGTTGTTCACCACTGTTTAACTGAATTACAGGATAACTATAAATATCACCGTATTTAAACAACTTGGCTGTATGAATATTTGAGCTGGTAAATATGATCCGGCAGTTGTGCCTGGCCTGTAAAACAGAAATTTAATAAAAAGCAAAGAGCAATAATTTTTTTCATCTAGTATAGGTGCTATTGAATTCAGCAATATTGCAAAATAAAGATTTAAATCAGCAGATAAATATAGTAATCAGCTTAATTTTGAACTGAATGTACTTACATCCTCCTTGTAATACCTAAGTAAAAGAAATAAAGACAAACATTTTAATTTGAAGGTTGCAGGCTTTATAGCAAACCGCATAGCATTTAATCAACAACGATCCTTTTCCCGGTTCATCATTCGTCTTGTCCATTGTTGCCACCGTGATCAGCGTGGCAGTTATGATCATTACCCTTGCATTTGCGAATGGTTTCCAGGAACAGGTAAGTCAGAAAGTATTCAGCTTCTGGGGACATATCCGCATACAGGAAAAACAACCCTTTAAAGCATTGATAGCAGAAGAAATCACCACTGATAAAAAATGACAGCCTGGTAGATGCTATCCGGCAAAATCCCAAACGTTCAGAGTATACTATCCTTTCGCTACCAAATACACCATTCTTAAAACAAAAGATGAGATAGAGGGTGTATTATTAAAAGGGTTTGACTCCACTTATAATTTTGATCATCTAAAAAGATTTATTCAGGAAGGACGCCCGTTCAATTCAATGACAGCACTTACAGCCGGGAAATTATGATCTCGGTCTACACAGCCAAACAGCTTTAAGTTAAAAGTCAATGACCGGATACTTATCTATTTTATCCGTCCTGATGGCACTTTACGCCCGGATAAATTGACGATAACAGGAATCTATAAGACCGGTATTGAAGAATATGATAAAACCTTTGCCATCGGCGATATTAAACTTGATTCAGCGTCTCAACGACTGGCAGTCAGACTGAGGCAGGAGGCTATGAAATTTTTTTAAAAGACTATAAAAAGATCGATGAAGTAGCAGATGAGATTTATTACATGGATAATTTCCCGCCTACCTGGGATACACAAAGTATCACGGAATATTTCACCAAATATTTTTGACTGGCTCAATATGCAGGACGTCACCCGCAATGTACTGATCGGTTTTATGATCATCGTGGCCGTCATCAACCTGATCACCTGTCTCATCATCCTGGTATTGGAAAGAATTCGAATGATCGGTATTTTAAAAGCCCTTGGTGCAACGGACTGGACAGTGCAAAAAATATTTCTCCGTCATTCCCTTATTCATCACCATTACCGGAATTATTATTGGCGCGGCTGTTGGCCTTGGTGTTCTTATACCTGCAGGAAGCCACCGGATTTATCAAATTAAAGGAAGATGCTTATTACCTGAGTGAGGCTGCGGTCAAGATCGTTTGGTGGCAGGTAGCTGCTGTTTGTGTCGGCACTCTGCTGGTCTGCTTTCTCATACTAATGATCCCATCGATACTGGTAAGAAAGATACAACCGGTGAAAGCGATCCGGTTTAGTTAAGTTCATCGGAATAATGAAAATATGATTACGCTTCTCTACCGTCAGACAATATGCGACAAAATAATTCCTGTTGCCACAGCCGCATTCAGCGATTCCGCTTTGCCGTTCCGCGGTATTGTGATCTGACATCTACTAGTTCAAATATTCCGGGACTGATGCCTTTTGATTCATTACCAATTACAATCAGCCCTTCCGATTATTTTTTTCATCGCTGTTACATTTTGTCCTTCAAGTGCAGCCGCGTAAATATAAACATCCTTTTGCTCCTCCAGCCAGGTTGCAAGATCCGTATATAACATTTTTATTCTCGCAATACTACCCATGGTTGATTGCACAACTTTTGGGTTATACAAATCTGCGCATTCCCTGCTGCAGATGATCTGGTCAATACCAAACCAATCAGCAATACGGATGATTGTGCCCAGATTTCCGGGATCCTGTATCGTATCCAATACAAGTGAAAGGGTTCCATTCGTTTTAAGAAATAATGGAGTTTCCGTTTTTTTTACAATGGCCAGTACCTTATTAGGTGTGCTTAGCTGTGAAATTTTTGCCAAATCATTTTCGTCAATTTCGAATAATCTCTGTCCCGTTACTATCGCTCCTCTTGTTAATTATCCATTCGGGTAAAGCATAAATCTGCATGTATGTTTGCATCATCAGATGCCAGTAATTCTGCTATTATCTTTGGCCCTTCTGCAATAAAAACTCCCTCCTCATCTCTTACTTTTTTCTGGCCTAAACTTTGGATATATTTGGCCTGTGATTTGCCCAGCATCGTTGTTTCAATTTATTTATGTTATCCGGAAAGCCTTTATTTTATAGCCACTCCTTACAAGCAATTGTTGCCGTCTCCTTTAATTGTGGCGTTTGCCTCCTGCACTATTGTAAAAAATTACCAGCCCGGAAAACCCTTTGTTTATAAAACAAATATCAACTTAATAGGTAACTTTTCAAACGATGAGAAAAGTAGTACTGGTTTCCGGCCTTACCGACCAGCTGGATGACAGCATGCAGGTAAGAAAACTGGATAAGTTACTATGGAGCGTCATGAAGAGCCCACCTGTTTATGACAGCAGTAATGCAGACAAATCGATCATCTTTATGCAGGCGCTACTGACATCACTGGGCTATTTCAGCGATTCCATCTATTATGACCATACTATAAAAAAGGAAGGAGAGGATCAATTACGGACAACAATTGATTTTCATGTGAGGCCAGGCAAGCAGGTGCATCTGGATTCGATCAGTTATTTCATGCGCCATGATGAACTACAACCCATTACTGACTCCACACGTAAGGAAGCTTTTATTAAGAAAGGAGATCCATTTGCCAAGGGACCCATATCAGCAGAACTGGACAGGTTAACAGAGCTTTACCGCAATACGGGATACCTGCGTTTTACCCGGGACGAATTGGTAGGGCTTTGGGATACACTGGATGTTTCGCTATTGCAACCCGGCATTGATCCTTTTGAACAACTCGAAATATTGCAAAGGCTTCGTGACCGACGTGAAAATCCCACTGCCAACCTCGAGATTCGTTTAAGAGAGATTGACAGTGTAAAGCTTACAAAGTTTTATATTGGAAATGTAACCGTATACCCGGATTATATAATCGATACGGCAGGGCTAACCGCAAAATCGAAGGTGGTAGAAGGTATCACGGTGATTCAGCATCGCAACAGGTTTAAATCAAAAATATTTCCCCCTAATATTTATTTACCAAAAGACAGCTTGTATCGCCAGCGTTATTATTTACGAACCATTAACCGGTTTAATACTTTGGGTACCTGGAGGATGGTAAATATTGACCAGATTCCGCGTAAAGACACGGTTGATTTTTTAATCCGCCTCACCCCGGCAAAAAAATATTCATTCAATACCAACCTGGAGGGAAGCATCAATCAAAGTGTTGTTGCCGGTAATCTTCTTGGAGTGGGCGTTAACGTTGGTTTGCAAAACAGGAATTTTGCCAAAGCAGCCAACCTTACCAATTCCAATATACGGTATGGAATTGAATTGGGAGAAAAGTTCGGTACGGGTCAGTTTATACAAACACAGCAGGTAAGCTTTAGTCATAATATTTATTTTCCCCGTTTTGTTCCCGGGTTGAAATTGATTCCTGAAAACAGGCGTGATAATTTCAGAACCTTATTCTCATTTAATGCAGCTAATACGGAAAGACGTTTACTTTATAATTTAACCACCATCAACGGATCCTGGGGATACGAATTTCAAAGAAGAAAATTACTGGTCAACCTTAAATTTCCAAATATTGAATATTCATATCTCTTAAAAAGGGATAGCTTAAATAAATTGATTAAAGCAAATCCTTCGCTGAAGAATGTTTTTACGGATGGATTTATATCATCCGTTATTGCCAACGTTACCCTTAGCGGTGGCAAAAGAAATAAGCTGAATATTTTTCGGGCCAACTTTGAACAATCCGGGTTGGTGACAGGTATTATAAGAAATTCCTTTTTAGATTCCCAACTTTATCGGTTTATAAAATTAGATGCAGAATTTGCCCACCTGATACGTTTCAAAAAATCATCGATGGCGTTCCGTGCATTTGCCGGAGCCGGCTATGAATTCAATTCAACACGAAATCCTCAAAAAAGAAATAATCTTCCTTTCTTTAAAGAATACTTCAGCGGAGGACCCAATAGTATGCGGGCATGGGCGTTGAGAAGACTAGGACCGGGTTCAACAATAAAAGAATTTACCGGACTCGGCATGGAACACCTGACGCTATGGAGATATTCAATTGGAGGCAAATGCCGAATACCGGTTCCCTATCGGCAAGCCCCTAGGTATAAAAGTCAACGGCGCTTTGTTCACCGATATTGGTAATATATGGTTTATGAAAAGTGCCCCGGATCGACCGGCAGAAGAAATTTTCAACCTTAGCAGGTTGTGGACCGACATTGGAATTGGCGCCGGTGGTGGTCTCCGGATCGATTTTGATTTCTTTGTTATTCGTTTCGATTATTCATACCGGGTTAAAGATCCCAGTCCTGCTCTTTCCGATGCTGCTTTTCAAAACAAATGGTTCAGCTATCCCTTTTTCAAAGGAGCGCAATTCCAACTAGGCATTGGCTATCCGTTTATTTTTTAAAAAAAGTCCTGCAAAACAGGACTTGATAATTAATTCTATCTTCTTATTACTTATCACTCACAATTCCCTTCCTAATTCTGATTCAATTTTCTGAAATCCACACTTACCAGTTTACTTACACCGGGTTCCTGCATCGTCACCCCATAGATCACATCCACCGTACTCATGGTCATTTTATTGTGCGTTACAATGATGAACTGCGAATTGTCACTGAACTGCCGGATCATATTGGTGAACTTGCCTACATTGGCATCATCCAGCGGAGCATCTACCTCATCCAGAATACAAAACGGTGCGGGTTTGATCAGGTAGATAGCAAACAATAAGGCTGTTGCGGTCAATGTTCTTTCTCCACCACTTAATTGGGTGAAGGATGTAGGTCGTTTGCCTTTTGGTTTTGCTATTACATCAATTCCTGTTTCTGCAAGATTCTCGGGGTTTTCCAACACCAGGTCGCACTGGTCATCTTCTGTAAATAGTGTTTGAAATACTTTATGAAAATGCTCTCTTACCAGATTAAATGTATCCAGGAATTTCTGGTTGGCCGTAGCTTCTACTTCTTCAATCGTTTTCAACAAACTTTCCTTCGCCGTTACCAGGTCATTCTTCTGTTCTACAATAAACTCATACCGCTTCTTCATTTCTGTAAACGCTTCGATAGCCGTGGGATTTACTTCGCCCAGGTTTTCCAAACGCTTTTTCATCCGGTCGGCTTTCTCCTGCAATTCTTCCACTGTGGTTTCACTTGTACGCTCCTGGTCAAGAATATCTTCCAGTTGTATGCGAAACTCTACATTCAATCTTTCTTTGGTACCGGCCAGCTGCAGTTTCAATTCATTCAGTTTGTCTTTGATGGCTGCCAGCAAATGTTCTACCTGCTCTTTTTCTTTTACCTTGTGACGCAGCTCACTTTCTTTTTCACTCAGCTGGTTGCGAAGATTATAATAAGCCTGGTCAGCTTCATTTAGTGATCTTTCTTCTTCTTCCTTTTTTCTCATCAATTCCAGCAACCCTTCTTCAATTTCTTTCAATGATTCTTCTGATTGCCCGATATTATTTCCGGTTTCACTCAATTGCGCCGTATTGTTTTCTATCTGCGAGCTGCAGATCATTTAGCTGGTTGGTCTTGAAATCAAGTTCCTGCTTCAGCGCATTGATTTTGCTTTGCTGCCGGGTTACATTCAGGTTAAATTCATTGTACTGCCTGGTGGCTTCGCTATATGCTCTCTTCTGCAGCTTTAAAAGATTCATCCGCTTCGGCCAGCCTGGATGCGTTGGCCTGAAGCTGCTCATTAAATCCGATAATTGCTGGCGAACGCCTTCTACCGAAAGCTGGGTTTGTTCCAATTGCTGATTCAGTTCTTCCAGTCGGTGCTGGCTGTTATTCTGCATGGAATGAAGATTCTCCAGTTTATTATGCAAAGAAAAAACCTGGTTGGTCAATTGCTGAATTTCTCTTTCCGTTTCCCGGACCGCATTTTCCCTCAGATCTTCATTAAATGCGATCACTTCATTATGCCTTGCCTGTATGGTTGCCCGTAATCGTTCCACTACTCCATCCTGCGCCGCAATTTCTTCCTGTAATTTTTCCAGGTTTTTTACCCGGCCGATTTTCTTTCCTTCTATCATTCCCACGCTGCCACCAGTCAATGAATATTTTCCTTTTACATACTTGCCGTTTTTTTCTATGACCACAAACCATTGCTGTTTTGCAAAGCATCTTCGCTATCGGCGATAAATACATTGCTCAATAAGTAAGCTGCGAGCTTCCTATATTTTTCATCCACTTCCACTACACTCAGGGCAGGAATAGCTCCTTCCAGTGATATGTTCCGAATCGGTGAACCTGCTCCGTTGAGTTTATCCAGCAAAAAGAAATTGGCCTTTCCTTTTTTATTTTCATCCAGTAAATGAACGGCCTGCAAACCTTCTTTAAGATCATTTACCACGTAATAACTGAGATAAGGTTCCAATACATTTTCCAATGCGGTCCGGTATTCCTCTTTTACATATAAGACATCAGACAGGATCGGCGACTCATGGCTCCAGTTATGATTATTATGCAAAAACTTAACGCTATCAGGATATCCTTCCATAGAGTCGATCATGCTTTTCAGCAGGTCGTGCTCATTTTTTTTGGAATCCAGTTTCCTTGTTTCTTCAGCCAGCTCATTACGGAGCGACTCCAGGACAGATTGCGTTTGCAATATCTGCTCTTTTGTATTATCCTGGTGTTGTTGCAACTGCTCCAGGTCTACTTTTTTTATCTCCAGTTCTTTTTCATTCAGTATCCTTTCCTGGTCCAGGTGATTCCGTTGTTCTTCCCGGTGTTTTCTTTCTTCTTCTATCTGTGTTATCGTTCTTTGCAGATTTTGAATGGATGTATCAGCTACGGCTACTTTTTTTTCGGCATCGAACTGGCTTCGCTGTACCTGCTGGTATTCGCTGCGCAAAGAATCAACAGCGTTTCGTTTTTCATCCAGTACTTTTCTTTTCGTATCCGCATCCTCCCGCAGATTGGTCCAGTCTGTTCGCTTAATCCTGTCAAGGGCCCTGTCCTCTTCTTCCAACTGCATACCGGTAAAAGCAATACTTTCATCAATTCCTTTTAATTGTCCTTCGGCCTTTTGCAAAAATTCTTTCAGGCTTGCTTCTCTTTCTTTCAAATATTCCAGGCGCTGTGCTGCAAGATTTTTTTCATTTTCTTTTGTACGCACCGTTTGCACCAGGTCATTGAAACTATGCTGCATGGTTTGCAGAGCCCTTTCTTTTTCAATAAAAGCCAGTTTCTCCTGCTCCAGACCCGCTTCTTCAGTAGCTATCTCGGCTTCCAGCTTTATTTTTTTATCTGTCTCTGCTTCCTGTTGTTCGTTCAGTTCTTTATACGTGAGGTTAAAACCTTCAAGAGCAGCCTTTGCCAGTTCAATACTTACTTCCCGGTAGTCCTTCTTGATCTCATGGTATTTCTCGGCCTTTTTAGCCTGGCTTTCCAGTGATTTTAGCTGGTTATTAATCTCGAATAACAGATCCTCAATACGGGCAAGGTCCAGTTCTGTAGCATCCAGTTTTGACTTTGCTTCTTTTTTTCGCGTTTTATAAATGGATATACCGGCAGCCTGTTCCAGCATACGGCGGCGGCTATTGTCTTTGTCTTTGATCAGGTCGTCCACCATTCCCAATTCAATGATGGCATAACTGTCGGTGCTGATACCTGTATCCATAAACAGATTCTGGATATCCTTCAGACGGCATTGTACATCATTCAGGCGGTATTCGCTTTCACCGCTTTTATAAAATTTGCGGGTAACCGTAACGGTACTAAACTCCGTTGGCAGTAGGTTTTTCGTATTTTCAAAAGTCAGGCTTACTTCTGCAAGCCCGCTGGCAGAGCGGGTTTTGGAGCCATTAAACACAAGGCTGTCGAGGTTTTCGCTTCGCAGCTGGCTGATCTTTTGTTCACCGATCACCCAGCGAATACTGTCTACGATATTGGATTTACCACAACCATTTGGTCCTACGATACCGGTAATATTATCGTCAAAATTCACGATGGTTTTATCGGCAAAACTTTTGAATCCTTTGATTTCTAAGCTCTTTAATCTCACTTTTCAGGTTTTAGTAGCGGCGAATTTAAGTTAATAAGGGTGAAAACAGTTTTTGGTAATCAACCATTTATTCACAAGGGATTGGTAAAAATGGGGAGAAGAAGGTGGGGATGTTGCCAGCAGTGGTATTTCATTGCGTTGGCTGGTACGACGCTCCGTTGAGGGTTCGGTAATTCTATTGAGTAATAACATCTCCAGCTATCATCAAAATAAAATAATTTTACAAGAAACAAGCTATATGGCAATTCCTGTTTTAGACAATGAATTCTTGCAATACTGGACCAAACTTAACTTAGCCGAAAAGGAATCATTGTTGAATGTAGCAAAACATTATGTTCAACTTAAGAAAGAGGAAACTGATATTAATGATCTCCGCAAACAGCTTGTTATGGAAGAAAGAGCAAAATATCTCAAAGGAGAAGGAAAATCGTTAAGCTGGGATGAAGTAAAAGGAATGGCTTTAAACAAAGAAAAACGGAATGGTTTATAAAATTGAAATCAGGCCACTTGCAACTATCGAAATTATTGAAGCGTATGACTGGTATGAAAATCAACGTGAAGGATTAGGACTTGAATTTCTTAATGAATTAGAAATTTTCCAAACTGCACTGCAAAGAAATCCTGATACATATTCATATTACGAAAAGCCTGTACGCCAGGGAGTATTAAAACGATTTCCATACACAGTCGTTTATGAAGTTTTTGATGATACAATCGTAATTTATAGTGTATTTATGTACAGGCAGAGCCCAGACAAAAAAAGTAGTGCTTGATTTTTCATTCTATCTTGCTTGATGCCTCTTTTAAATCCTGAAACCGCAGACCAATAAAATCATTTCCGCACCCGCACCCCGGACATTCACGTCTTTGCGAGGCCCTTCAACCGTAACTTCCAGAATAAATGGCGGAACCGATAGAAAAAAGATTAATGATCCACAGCATGAATCCTGATTGGAATGACCTGTATGACTAGGTCAGGTTTTTTTAGATTGCGTCGGCCGGCAACAAACTTATATAACCAATTTCAATTTGGCCTTGCATTGACGAAACCACCTGTAAGGGTAACAAACTAAACGAGTCGTATAGCATATCCTCATAGCGAAACTCAAAAGAAACAAGGGTATACAAAACTACGTCCTCCCGAATCTACAAATAAATAGCACCATTCTCCAAAACACAGAGTCTTCGTCTTTGCGAGGTCTCCGGTTGTGTCTTTAATCCTTAATGAATCTTCCGGCAAGCCGAAGCAAACTAAATAAAAGACTTTTTGTAGAGTAATAACCATCACGCCTTCTCATACACAAACTTTTCCCCTTTCATCAGCGGATGTTTTCCTGATAAAGCATACCTCGATATCTTCAATGGAAAATTGGTAAAGAACACTTCCATCAGCCAGGGTTCAAAGCGAAACTCAAAATAATTATTTGCAGGATTATCAATATTAAAATGAGTGTATCGTTCCTGGCAATATTCAAATACCATTGAAATAGTGGTTAAGGGCTGAAGTGGAAATGCTGCTTCTCCCCTTTCATTTGTCTTTATCCATGAGCCAGTCTCGCCATTCCTTAAACTAAAATATACATGCCCGAGCAATACGGGATTACCACCTACAATTTTTGTCACGATAAAATTCTCATCAATTGGTTTACTGTTCACAGACGCAAAATCCTTACCGCTCCAGGGCCTGCTTTGCAAAATAACATGGTCATTATCTATAGTCCAGTGGCCTGCACCATACCTGTCAACAGCTCCGTAAGTAAAAAAGAAACGGAAACTGCCGTCAGGGTTTAGCTTAAAACCAGAATCGGTAGTTTTAACTTCCTGCAGTTTATAAAAACCGGCTATTTTTTCTATTGTTTTTTTAAACATAAGTATATACTAAAATTCTGTTCACAATGCAGGTGTTAATTTGCCTTTCCTGTGGAAAGCAATAAAAATCGTAAGTAAGATTTTCATTCTGGCATTTGTCCTTTATCCCAATCCCCTCTTAAAAATTCAGATACCCGTCGTATAAAATCTTCCTGATTGGCATTCCGCAAATGTGGCTCATGCCACCCATTAGCAATGATCGAAAGATGTGCACCAGGGATATTTTGAAACATTTCCCATGCTTGTGATACCGGAACAAAATCATTATCCCCATGCACAATAAGGGTTCTTGCTTTTATAGAAGCCAGGAGATCAGCTGTAATATTTGGATCACCCTTTAGCAGATGGAAATGATAAAATTGCTTAGCAATTACCTTTCCTTTCTGAATCCCGTGCAATTTTTCCAGCTCCATAAACCGATAAAAGTCATCAGGCCGGGCATTTCTTTTGATGAAGGAGCGAACTGAATCACCAAAATACATTTGGGCACTTACAGGCACTATTGCATTGATTTTGCCTGGATTCTGTATAGCAGTATAGAGTGCAACAATACCTCCAGAACTATGTCCTGCCAATCTAACATTTTCTAGTTTTAAAGACTCAATTAAAGCTAACAGGTCTCTTGCTGCCCTCGTGTGTAAAAAAATCTCACTGGTATCCGGTTGTTCAGATCTGCCATGCCCCCGCATATCCCATGCAATAACACGGTATTCTTTGGAAAAAGCCTCCATGAAAGGTTTCCAGTCGGAAGATGTGCGCCCAAATCCGTGAAGCAATATGAGGGGTTCGCCTGTTCCCTGTTCCTCATAATAAAGTTTTATTCCATTTACCTGTATGAAATTTCCAGTGGGATTGACAGGCTCCTGGGCAAAAACATAACTTGATAAAGATATTATATAGAGTATAGGTATATATCGGATACAATTGGCTCAAATCAGGTTTATTGATCAGGTTGTAAACTTGAAGCATTCCCGATGAAGTTACAAATAATGTTTTTACAGGGCCCTCTCTTCAAAACGTTTCAATAGAGTAACTTCAATTTTATTTTCAACATTATATATGAACACAACTACCTACCCTTTTTATGTCAAACTTTGTTTGCACCTTATAAGTATTTATATACTGGGTTTGCTTATTTACATTGGGAGCGATATAATAATGCCTGTTTGTTTTGGAATTGTACTGGCTATGCTCCTGTTGCCTGTGGTTAATTGGTTAATGCGAAGAGGAATTCCTGGTGTGCTCTCTATAATTCTGGCCATATTATTTGCTTTCCTGTTTGTAGGTAGTATCGTTTATTTTCTTTCCTCGCAGGTGGCTAATTTCATGACCGACCTGCCGGCCATAAAAGAAAAATTAGCACATCATATTTCCACCTTACAAAGTTGGATAAACGACCGGTTAAATATCAGTATGAAAGAGCAGGCAACTGCTGTAGAAAGCGCCAAACAAAACATTCAGGAAGGTGGCTCAGCCGGCATAGGCACTGCACTTATTGGAGTAGCCAGCGCTATGGTTATGCTGGTCTTATTGCCACTTTATACTTTCCTGCTTCTATATTACCGAAAACTCATACATAAATTTTTATTGGATGTTTTTGCTACCCGCTTTCAACACCAGGTAGAAGCGGTGCTGACAGAATCTAAAAGTATTGTACAAGGTTATATGGTAGGTCTTCTTTTGGAAATGGCTATAGTCACCTTACTCAATGCAGCAGGATTTCTTATAGTGGGCATTCAGTACGCCATCTTTCTGGCTTTGCTTGCAGCTGTGTTAAATCTTATTCCCTATATCGGCATGCTGATAGCTTCAGTTATTTGTATGGCCGTTACACTTACCACCTCAGACAATATGAGTGATATACTTTGGGTTGGTGTTATATTAATTGTAGTACAGTTTATAGATAATAATTTTATTATGCCCTATGTAGTGAGTTCAAAGGTTCGTATCAATGCCCTGGTGTCTATCATCGGAGTGCTGGTTGGCGGCGCCCTGGCAGGCATTTCGGGCATGTTCCTTTCTATACCGGGCATCGCCATTCTAAAATCCATTTTTGACAGGGTAGATGGATTAAAACCCTGGGGTGAATTACTTGGTGATGACCAGGGATCTGATTCAATATCCAAAAGAAAGAAAAAAATAAAAGAAAAAGTTATCGCTGAGAAATAATAGTCCTTAAAAACAGAGACTTATTTTCTGCCTTAAAATTTTCCCTGAAACCCAAACCTTCCATATTTCAATTCATGTTTCCCAAATTACACTTCATTACATAGGCATCGGGGCGACTGGTATGGAGTCATACTTTGCAGGCATTAATAAAATTTTATATGCCGGTATTGCAAATAGCCAGGAGTTCCAGGTGGATGAGCTTTTTATCCGTATTCTTTATTTATGCTTTTGTCTATAATCCCTGGATAAAATTTCCATATACGTTTGTTGTTATTTCCTTAGCGGTAATAATGTTTTGCCTGTGGCAGGATGGGAACCTTGATGGCATCGGGTTAAAAACCAATCAACCTGTTTTGAAAATAGCAGGAATCGCCATACTGCTTTTTCTTTCTTCTGAAATTCTAATGGATTTTTTGATACAACCCTTAATAAATAAACTTACCGGCGAAAAAGCAGACTACAGCACCTTTAATCGTGTTACGCATCAACCGGCCAAATATGCCCGGTATTTGTTTTATGTATGGATAAGTGCAGCTTTTGGTGAAGAAGTTTTTTTCAGAGGTTTTCTTTTCAGGCAAATGAATGAATGGTTTGCCAGATGGAAAAACAAAACTATTTTAATGAGTATCCTTTCATCTGTAATGTTCGCTCTCCCCCATTTTTATATAGGTCCTTCCGGACTGATTATAACTTTCTTATTCGGTTTGTTTTTTAGCTGGGCCTATATAAGGTTTCATTACAATCTTTGGATACTGGTCCTGCTGCATGGATTTATTGATAGTGTCTTTCTCACCCTTGCCTATTTGGATAAATTAAATTATTACGAATTAGCTAATAAATTAATTTGGGGCTTTTAAATTTTATCCTGGCTGCACCAGGCCCCTGGCATCATTGCCCGGTTTAATATAAAAGATGAAATAAATTTCTCCCGGATTCAATTTCAACTTTTCATTTACACTTCTTTCATGTTAAAAGGTAATTTCCTTATCCTTTTACCTGTTAGATCAAAAATGGCATTGCATAATGCAGGTGCAAATGGTGGTAAACCCGGTTCGCCAACGCCACCTGGCTTTTCATCATTGTCCATGATGTGGACTTCAATTTCCGGGATGTCGCTCATCCGGGTCATCAGGTATTGATGAAAATTTGTTTCTACCGCTTTGCCATCATTAAAATGCGTAGCATGTACTGCGGCTGCCCCGTGAGCCATTACTATACTTCCTTCTACTTGTGCATTGATGATATCCGGATTAACATACCAGCCGCAATCCATAACGGCAAAAACTTTATCAATCTTTAATTTGCCATCTGCATTTTTCGAAACCTTCACGGCTTCGCCCACAATACTTTTAAAACATTCTGTAATCGCTATGCCCCATCCTGAATTTTTTTCTTTCGACTTCCAGTTCGTCAACTCTTCCAGTTTATTTAATACTACCTGGTAACGTTCTCCTCCATCCCCTCCTAAATGACTTTTTCTGAATTCAAGAGGGTCTTTCCCTGCTTCATGAGCCAGCTCATCTATAAAACTTTCATATGCAAATCCATTTGTGGAAGAATAAACAGAACGCCACCACATGACGGGTATGGGAGATTCTGTCGGAATATCTTCAAAACTATAATGGCGCAATGTTTGGAAATAATGTTCAGGAAAACCTTCCGTTGTACTGCTGTTGAATGCAGTCTTGTCGGGGTTGGGCGACCATTGATGATCCATATTCTGTCCTGCCATCTTTAGCCTGGAAAGATTGTATTCTGCCGTCCTTACTTAATCCACCTTTACATTCATAAACTGCACCGGGCCTAAATGGACCCTGCGTCATATCATCTTCGCGGGTCCACACTACCTGTACAGGAGCTTTTATTTCTTTTGAAATCAGCACAGCCTCCGCCGTATAATCAGTAAATGCTTTTCTACCAAAGCCACCACCGAGGAATGTCATATTAACGATCACATTTTCCGGAGGGAGTTTTAGCCTGTCGCTTATATCCTGTTGTATCCAGTCCGGCGCCTGAATGGGTCCCCAGATTTCGCAGGTATTTTCTTTTACATCAGCTATACAGCTCAATGGTTCCATACAGCTGTGCGATTCATAAGGTGTTTCATAAACAGCTGTAATTTTCTTCTCAGCTTTTTCAAAAACAGATGCGGGATTTCCACCTGTTCTTTGTGATAATCCGGATTTTTTCAAATCATCTCTCATACGGGCAAACAATTGATCCGTATTCACATGTTCAAAACCCGAATCATCCCATTCCACTTTTAAAGCCTTTCGACCCTGCATTGCCGCCCACAGTGTATCAGCAACGACTGCTACGCCTTCCCTGGACGTAGCAAATACCGGCATCTGTACTTTAAAAACATTTTTTACCCCCGGTATTTTTTTTGTTGCAGTATCATCAAAGCTTTTTACTTTTCCAAGAAAGCGGGGATTACGTTCTACCATGGCATATAACATGCCTTTGATTTTTTTATCCTGTCCAAATTCTGCCTTACCATTTACTTTGGATGGTGTGTCCTGCCTTGGTAATGGCTTACCAATGATCTTATATTCTGAACGGTTTTTTAATTTTACTTCTTTAGGTGGTTGTAATTTCGAAGCTTCCTCTACCAGGTCACCATAACCAATTTTTTTCCCATCTGTTTTACAAATAACAAATCCATTTTCTGCATAACAATCATTTTTATTAACAGACCATTTTTTTGAAGCCGCTTCAATCAGCATTTCTCTTGCTGTAGCACCGGTTCGCAATAATCTCTGATAAGCACCACGGACTGTAGAACTTCCACCGGTAATCTGACTACCAAATTTGCTTTGATGACCCGGTGCAAAAGCTATAGTAACATGGTCGAGATTAACTTCCAGTTCTTCAGCTACCATTTGCGGTACTGCCTGGTAAGAGCCCTGCCCCATTTCAGAGCGGTGATTCAGAATCGTAACCTTCCCGGTTTTATCAATGGAAATCCAGGACGTAAGAGGCATACTGAGAGCATCAGCAGTTTCTTTTGTAATAATGTTTTCGCCGGCTTTTCCCGAAGCAGGCAGGTAATAGCCAAGAGTGAGGGCTGCACCGGTCATACCGGAAAGCCTGATAAAATTTCTGCGGGATAAATTTTTATTTGTCGTGTTCATTTTGTTTCAGTTTAGATGGTTCAGGCTTCAGACATGTTTTGAGCCGCCGTTTTTATGGCTTTACGAATCCGGGTATATGTTCCGCACCGGCAAATATGTCCGTTCATAGCAGTATCAATATCTGCATCCGTGGGATGGGGATTCTTTTTTAATAAGGCCGCAGCAGCCATTAACTGCCCGCTCTGGCAATAGCCACATTGAGGAACCTGTTCTGCAATCCATGCCTTTTGTACAGGATGAGAATTATCAGAAGAGAGACCTTCCACTGTTGTAATGGATTGTTTGGCAGCCGCAGAAACAGGAACAGAACAAGAACGCACGGGGTTCCCATTTAAATGAACTGTGCAGGCACCGCATTGGGCCATTCCACATCCATATTTGGTTCCGGTAAGATTTGCAAGTTCCCTTATTGCAAAGAGAAGAGGCATTTTGGGATCTGCATCTACTTTGTAGATTTTTCCATTGATGTTGAGATTGTATGTGGCCATAAGCTTTTGGTTTTAAAAAGAAATTTAAATTACGAAAATACTTTATGCCAAAATTTTAATTTATTTGAGCGGCCTGTACAGTGACAATTTGTTACAAATTCAGGAGTAATAAGTAATTTTTTTATTAATTCTTTTAATTTGATCTTCCATTGTTATTGATTTTGTTATTCATGACAGGACGGGTTTCCGGATTAACCAGGATGCTACTCTGATGTTTGCCTTTTAAAAATACACGTAATTCATTTCAGCACAGAAAGTTTAATGTTATATTGCCTCCCGGTACAATTAAACCAAAATAAATTATGGGAAATTTTGAAGATTTTGTTTCAGCTGCTAACGCTATTATCTGGAGTAATGCTTTAATTTATTTGTTGCTGTGCCGTTGGCATTTATTTTTCTGTCCGGATGCGTTTTTTCCAGGTAAGATTGATAAAGGATATGGTTAAATTACTTTTCCAGGGTGATAAATCAAAAGCCGGTATTTCATCATTCCAGGCACTGGCTGTTTCCTTGTCTGGGCGGGTAGGAACCGGTAATATTGCCGGGGTGGCAACAGCCATTTTTATTGGTGGCCCGGGTGCGGTATTCTGGATGTGGATGGTAGCTTTTTTAGGATCAGGTTCCGCCTTTATAGAATCAACCCTTGGCCAGATTTTTAAAAAGAAAGAACATGGAGAATACCGGGGTGGACCTGCTTTTTATATTGAGAAAGGGTTTAAGAATAAAAGTATTGGCAAAACCTATGCTATTGTTTTCGCAATAGCTACCATAATGGCTACGGGACTATTCCTTCCTGGTGTGCAATCAAACAGTATTGCTTCTGCCATAAAAAGCGCCTTTGCTATCAAGTATGTATGGACAGGTGCGCTGTTAGTTGTTTTATTAGGGCTTATCATTTTTGGCGGAATTAAAACGATAGCCAATGTAGCGCAATACGTTGTTCCGTTCATGGCCATAGCTTACATTTTGGTAGCGGTTGTCGTTCTGGTTATGAATTATTCCATGATTCCGGAAGTGTTTGGACTTATCATATCAAGTGCATTTGGTGCCAAAGCAACATTCGCAGGTATTGTTGGCGCTATGATTTCAATTGGTGTAAAAAGGGGAGTATATAGCAATGAAGCGGGGCAGGGAACCGGGCCGCATCCTGCGGCAGCTGCCGAGGTTTCACACCCGGCTAAGCAAGGTTTGGTTCAGGCCTTTTCCGTATATGTTGATACGTTGTTTGTTTGTTCTGCTACTGCCTTTATGATCCTGATCACCGGGATGTATAATGTGAAAGGCCCTGATGAAGGTCAACTGCTGGTTGATAATGGAGTTTATTATATGCAGGATGGAGTAAAACATGTTGATGGCAGCCCAACCTATACCCAGGCTGCAATAGACAAAGCATTCAGCGGCCAGGAAACTTTTCATGAAGATTATGTAGGCACGGGAAGTTACCTGGTGGCTATCGCCCTTTTCTTTTTTGCCTTTACCACATTGATGGCCTATTATTATATAGCAGAAACAAACGTGGCTTACCTTACCCAGAAACGAGGTGGGCCGCTGCTTATGTTTTTGTTGAAGATCGGTATTCTTACGGCTGTATTTTTTGGTTGTATTCGCACGGCAAAACTGGCATGGGATCTTGGCGACTTAGGAGTTGGGGTGATGGCCTGGTTAAATGTGATAGCAATCATCATCCTGCAAAAACCAGCCCTCCTTTCATTAAAGGATTATGAAAAACAAAAAGCAGCAGGAAAGGACCCGGTATTTGATCCGGTATCACTCGGGATAAGGGATGCTGATTTCTGGGAGAATGAATATGTTCCACCCGGATCGGCACCTATCAGAAATAAAAAATTAGATCACCGGTTCAATATTAAGTTGTAGTGATAAAGTCAATTACCAATATTCAAATATTGTAAAAGGAAATTCTTAATTACAGTAAGTAAATTCATACGAACTACTTATCGTTTGATTGCTTTTTTTATAAATGATTTATTATTTGCATCCAGGGATATTATATACATACCGGGCAATAAGGGATCCAGGTCATTTAATGTTATTGTATTTATGCCCTTGTTTCCACTCTACTGATAATAGTTTTAGTAATTTCCCGTCGGGGTTTAATAACCGGATCTTTAGTTTTTCTGCATTGGGCAAATCAACCTGTACATTAAGTAGAGACGTAAACGGAACAGGGATATAATTCCATGGTAATTGCCGGACCTCTCGTTTCGAATGATTAAGAATTTTGCTATAAAATGGAGGTTTATTTTCTTTCACAACTTTTAACCGGTAATAATTTTCTCCCGGCTAAAGGTTTGTAATCTTTAAAGCTATACGTCTTTGTTCCGGTCAGTTTCATCCATTTTCCATATCTGTACCAATGGTTTCAAAATTTTGCGAATCACTACTTCTCTCCAGGAAATAGTCAGTCTTTCTTTTGTTTCGTTGATAACCCAGTTCAGCAGGTTAAACTGGTTTCTTTTTACTCCCGGTAAATTCAATTAATTCATTTTTAAGAACAATAAAATTGTCGGTAACGGATACATATACCCGTGCCGTTGCTGCCAACGATACAGAAGTACAGACACCCCCTGATATTCCAAAATGAGAATCCTGTAACCGGTATTCAAAAACATCTCCGCCGGAATATCCCGGGTGAGGTGTATATTTTATTAATCCATTTCCCTCAAGTGCTATTGTACCATGCGAAGGCTGTAACAGAACGCCGGGCAGGCTGACCGCTATGTCATCTTCATCCGGGTCATGGTCATTCAGGAGCACATTGATATAGCTGACTTCATTACTAAGTCCGTTGATGGTGTCATTGACTGCCACCGGTGAAAGATTACTGATGTTGCCAATATTAACGGTCACTGTGCTTGCATTGCTGGTAGCCACTGGACTTGCATCATCGGCAATGGTATAAGTAAAGGTTGCTGAGCTTCCTGTGAATGCCGGGTTGGGAACAAAATAAATATATGCTCCGTCTGTGGATGCGGTGCCGGCACCTGCTGGCGCAATAGCCGAAATGGAAGAAACAGTAATTACTCCATTCTCGGGATCGCTGTCATTTTGCAATACATCAATTGTAATTGGCTGACAAGGATTGGTGGCTCTTGTTTCACCAAGCGTCACTGGTGGTCGGTTGCTAACATTAATAATAAGAAAAGCAGTATCTGCTGCCGTGGTTTCATTACAGATACCAGGTGTCACATTCGTCAGCCGATAGCTAATAGTATCAATACCATAAAAATTAAATGGGGCTGTATACGTAATGGTATTCCCGGATTTTGTATAGTTTCCATGTATGGGTTCGGTTAAAATTGTATAATTTATCCCGAGGCCAACTGCATCAATATCGTTGGTAATAATATTTTTTGTTCCTGTATCTCCTGACTGAAGAGCCAGTGTATCATTATTGGCGACGGGGGCCGGATAGGATACATAAACAAATGTTTTTGCAGTATCCTTCAGACCTGTAATGTTGTCGGTAACCACGTATTGAAAAGAAGTGAGTCCCTGGAAAGTCAGATTAGGCTGAAAGTTGATCTTGTTACTGGCTATGGTAGCAGTTCCAGAAGTAACAGATCCACTCACGATAGAAAGGGTACCTGCATGGCCAGAGGGTAACTGATCGTTTGCGATGGCATTAATTAAAATTGAATTATTGGAATTAGTACTTGCCGTGTCAGGCATAGCCAAAGGCGGACGAACAGGAATGGGACTGCAGATGAATGCAGCACTATCAAAAGTAATTTGCATAGTAGGCTTTAAAATTCCTGCAGTAGTATTTTCGCGGCTTGCAAATACTGTTAACCGGTTTCCTCCTGTTTCATCAACCCTGATAATAAATCCATAGTTGGGATAGGACGTGCTATTACAAACCATGTTCTGCATGATAGCATCCATATTCCAGGTAAATATGTTTGAGACCGGCGTACCCGTGGCAGCAAGCAATTGAGCAGGATTGTATTCCCCGCCCGGCGTGGCCCAGGGTGTTGATGTCAACCGGCTATTCCATGTTACCTGGCTTTCAGCCCAGGGATTTAGTAACCTGTATACAGAAACCACCTGGTCATTACCTGAAACCTTTTGTAATTTGAGAGAAGCACTTCTTACTAATGTGGCGTAACAGATCAGTCCTGACAAATCAAAATTTAGCACCCCAACATGTTTATCTGTGGTTTCCCTGTCAAGTATTATTGTTGGGTCTGTTCCGTAATTGGTGCTTGTTGCTTTTAATTTTATATAACTGTCTGCAGTAGCTACCAGGTTTTGTGTAGTAGTAATAACCGGCCCCAATATTCTTTTATAATTACCAGGAGCACAACAATCATGCTTGATAGAAATAATCACTTTTCCTGTGGAAAGGTAACCACCACTGGAAGAAATTTTATAATAAAAGGAATCCGTTCCATAATAATCAGCATTGGGTAAATAGGTGATTGTATTATTTACATTAATAGAAACTTTTCCGTTTTTTGGAGATATAGGTATCCCCACCAGGTTTAAACTTCCGCTGCCGGGTAAATCATTGGCCAAAACATCAAACACCTGGATGCTGTCTTCATAAATAAGATAATTATCATCAATCGCTGTTGGTGCCTGGCTTGAAGAACCGATGCTGATTTTAATTGTACTGCTGGCGCACAAAGCCGTAGGAGTAGAATTATCGCAAACAGTATAATTGGCCGTGGTAGTTCCGTAAAACCCGGTTGCCGGAATAAATTTTACGGTTTGATCAGGATTGACAGACCAGGTGCCATTGCTTCCTGATAGAGAACTAATGGTCATTGGTTGCCCATCAGGTTCTGAATCATTGGCCAGTGCATTGATGGTAATAACCGGATTAATGTTGATACAATCAGGATTAATAGTTAAAGAATCTGCCTTTGCAATAGGTGGCCTTGGTCCGCTGGTTATTAAAATATTTTGAGTATAAAATCTGCTTCTGCCACAAGCATCAGTAACTTTTACAGATATCACACAATTTTGAGGAGAGCCTACCATGGGTGGTGTAAAATTGGTGTTGAGTGAAGAGGCACTGGAAAAGGTGCCCCCGCAGGTAGATGACCAATGCACAGTATAAGGTCCTGTAGGAATAGATTGGGAAACAGCAGCGGATAAACTATACGCCTGGTTACTTATCATTACATTTTGAATACCAGTAACTGTAAGATCCATCGTTTTTTCAAGCGTTGCCATGAAACTAAAATTCAGAAAAGCACGTTGTGCTGCTACGGATTCAACTCCTCCTTTATCATGATTATGGCCGGCTTCATACATTACTAATCCCCTGCCGGCATTTCCATATGCTCTGCCATAGGCAATAACAGCAGCTTTCCCGGGTGATATGGATGGTACATTAATATGGGTAGGATCATAAACGCCGATTTTAGTAGTGGGTCGCCATCCGCCACCGCTTGCAGGAAGATAAATTGATTCAGATCCATTATCAGTTGCCGCATCAATGGAGCCCATGAACTGCATGACCGGATCGGCTGGAAAGCTGTTATTATTATAAGGTAAGGAGCCATCTTTATGAGAGCCAAATTTAACCAAGGCATTAGAGCCGGGGCCTGCAGAATTTAAGGCCAGGAAATTAGCCTGCTGAGTGGGATCAGTAGGCTTAAACATATTTTCCAATACACTAACAGCATGGCAGGAAGCCCAGATTGATCCCTTGCTTGTATTATTCCAGTTGATGAGGAAATTATGAGAATCCCATTTAGGGTCTGCATGAGGCATTACGAAAATATCATTACAATTGTCGAGAGCATAAGGTTCTACCCAATTGGTATTCTCAATGGGAATACCTGCGTTTGTAATATAGTTTTGTGCTACCTGTCCACTCTTCAGATCGAGGGTCCACCGGGGAACCGAAGTTAATTTTTGAGAAACCGGCGCTGAAAAGGCGCTGGTGGAATACTGACCAGCAATACCCTCACTGATCCAATATGCAATCCTGCTGTCAACAGTTGCTGTTCTATTTTCAGCAGCTATAATGAAGGGTCCGCCTTTAAAGGATGTGCCATTGTACACAAAATCAATTCCGTCTTTGAGTTTGTTGGGGTTAATAATCCAATAGACTGGTACGTCATAATTTCGAATGAGGTCATACACCATTCCATAAGGCTTTAACCCGTTTGAAATAGTTTGAGGGCTCAATCCCATATCCACTATAAATGATCCGGAAGAAAAATTAGTTGTTTGCGCCCCTGCGAAAAAAGTGGCACTAATCAATAAAAATATTAAAAGTATTTTCAATGGATACTGTTTACTAAAAGATTTTAAGGTATTTTATTAACGCTCCCTCTTTTCTTTTAATATAAAACCCTTAGTGATATCTTCAATAGTTAGCGAGATATAGGAATTCTACGAAGAACAAGTACGCAGCAATCAGACGAAACCATAAAGCCTAATAAAATCAAATCTAAAATTGAATGGAGGATTTTTCGGAATTGGTTCTTCTCCTAAGATCTGGTTGTTTTTTCTCAGAGTTTGTTAAATTGGTTTTTACAAGTTACTTGATTGAGTTTTTAACTGGATCCGGTTGACTTTTCTAAGGATTCGTTGGATTGGTTTTCGGAATTTTTGGATTAGGTTTTTCTCTTTGGATCTGGTAGGCTTTTCTTAGGATTTGTGGGATTGGTTTTTACAAGTTACTGGATTGTGTTTTTCTCTGGATTCGGTTGGCTTTTCAAGGGATTCGCTGGATTGGTTTTCGGAATTTTTGGATTAGGTTTTTCTCTTTGGATTTGGTAGGCTTTTCTCAGGATTTGTTGGATTGGTTTTTACAAGTTACTGGATTGATTTTTTCTCTGGATTCGGTTGGCTTTTCAAGGGATTTGTTGGACTGGTTTTTATAAGTTACTGGATTGGGTTTTTCACTGGATTCGGTAGGTTTTTCTAAGGATTCGCTGGACTTGTTATCTTAAGGATGATCTGCACTTTTTTCCTCGTGATATCATGACACAAAGATTGTCAGTAAAAAACGTTGATTATAATTTATTCGATAATAGGATCCCATTCTTCGTTTTTTGGAACATTTTATCGATTAATGGTTATGGGAAGCTTTTTATCCATTCTATTTTACATTTTTCAGGATAGATTTTTTTCTTGCCTGCCCACGCAGGATTTTAAATTCTTTGCTTTTTGTCCTAAACTAAATCGAAATACTTCACTTATTAATAATTAAAGGACACCTGGAATATTCAATTTTGTCAATCCGGGTGGATTAAGGCAAATGGAGGGCTTATGTTTCAACTGTCCAAAAACAAAATACCATTTGATCATCTTAAATATTATGAATCATGATTTTTGAATGTAAGGCCAGGGCCTGAATATAATTTCTATCCCCATGTCTTTTATTTGAAATAAAACTATACCCTCCAATGCTTATTTTTAGACCTTTAAATTATACTCATGCAAAAATTATTTTCCTTATTTCTTTTTACCTTTTTAGCATCGTTGAATTCTCATGGACAACTACGCCTGTCGGCCATTATTTCTCCTGGTATGGTATTGCAACAAAACGATTCTGTATCCGTATGGGGTTGGGGAAATAATAATCAGAGGGTTAAGATTGCGGGCAGTTGGAATAATGATTCAACAATAACAACCGTAAATAATCATGGTAAATGGAGTACAAAAATAAAAACGCCTGCTGCCGGGGGACCTTTTATTTTGACCATCAGCAGCGGAAGGGATAAGATTATTTTAGATAAGGTAATGACTGGCGAAGTATGGTTATGCTCCGGGCAATCCAATATGGAATGGAATTATTACAATGGCGATAAGTTTATAAAAGAAGAATTACCAACCAGCTATAATGAAAATATCCGCTTCTTTCAAATACAACGTACTGCATCAGAATACCCACAGGATGATCTGAAAGCAAAGTGGCAGGTATGTGATTCCAATTCGTTAAAAACATTCAGTTCCGTAGGATATTATTTTGGGAAAAAATTACAGCATGATCTCAATGTACCTATAGGATTAATCAATGCCAGCTGGGGTGGTACTCCTGCTGAAGTTTGGGCGCCGGCGGAAACCATTGAAAATAACGAAGTATTAAAAACAGCTGCAGCTAAACTCCGGGAAGTACCCTGGGGCCCCGTAACACCCGGTTTCAATTATAATGGTATGCTGGCTCCAATTACAAATTATAATATCGCCGGAGCTCTATGGTACCAGGGAGAAGCTAATGTAGAAACAAACAGTACCTATGCGCAATTACTAACCACCATGATCAATGCATGGAGAAAAAAATGGAATAAGGATTTTCCTTTTTATTATGTTCAGATAGCGCCGTATAATTATGGCAAAGCTTTCCAGGGCGCCCTTTTACAGGAACAACAAACAAGAGTGATGGGCTATCCGAAAACCGGCATGATAGTGATCACAGATCAAATTGATTCCATAACCAACATACATCCTTCTGATAAAAGAGAAGTTGGTAAAAGACTGGCCAACCTGGCATTGGGCGACACTTACAAAAAAGATATCCCTGAGTACAGGAGCCCGGTATTTAAAAATGCGGAATTAAAAAAAGATAAATTGATCCTGACATTTGATCATGCGCCAACTGGATTGATGGCTAAAGACAAAACCATTACCGGCTTTTTTATTTCCGGGGAAAATGAAGAGTGGCTGCCGGCAGATGCAAAAATTGAAAATAGTACAATCGTTGTACGGAATAAAAAACTAAAGGTGCCGGTGCATGTGCGTTATGGTTTTGGTAATACTCTTATCGGAAATGTATTTAATAAAGAAGGATTGCCTCTGGTTCCTTTCCGATCTGATAACTGGCCGGTAAAATAAATCACTTAAAAAATTGAATACTTTTTTTCGCCTGTAACCGGGAAATTATTTTGAAGAAAAATGCAAATTTATTTCCGGATGCATGGTATAAAGCCGGAATCCATTTTCATCATTAATAAGGATACCGCTCGACCGGTTATTTTTAATAATAGGATTTCCATTGAATTTTTTCCATTTTTTCATATCACTTGAAACAGCAATATTGGTACTCCATTCGCTCCAATCGGCTAAAGCGGTTCCATGATAATATCCATAATAAAGCCCTCGGTATTTTATTACCTGGTTCAGAGCTACGCCAAATATATCATAAGATTCGGGTCCCTTTTTTATTACAGGTTTATCCTGCACGTTAGTCCATAGTTCCAGGTTTTTTGAGGAGGCTAACCAAATGGCGGAATCATTACGTTCATAAAAAAGATAAAAAGTATCATTCTCTATAAAAACTGTTGGTGTACCATAAGGACCCGGTTCTATTGGTTGGCCGTTTGTGTACCGGATCTGCAATGGTCCATGCTCTTTCCAATGAAGTTTGTCAGAAGAAGATAGCATGTGAGCGGTGTCACCCTGCCCTTCGGCAAACATATAATAAAGGCTATCTTTTTTTACCACCATCATATCTTCCGTCCAGGGTTCCTTAATGATAGGATTTCCCGCGAATCTTATCCAATTGATACCATCTGCTGATGTAGCGTAACCGGTTTTCAAAATGCCGCCAGTATTCTTTTTATAACCCGTGTACCATAAATGATAACCATCGTTTTCTTTTAAAATATAACCCCGCTCACGTATTTCCTCATCCCATGCACCGGCTTCTCCCCCGGTAAAAACAGGATTTGTATCGTAGTCAGTGAAATGAACCAGTTCATGGGGAAACAAAGCCGAATCATTAATTATTTCTCTTTTCTCCGGGGTGGAATTATTGCAGGCCACCATGATTAAACAAACACTCAATATAATAGTAGTATTGGAAAATGAAATCATATATAATTTTTTTGAAAATAAGGTTAACATCAACTTTACTTAGGAAGCAAACAATATGTTTATGGTAATGCGTACGCTACCAAATAATCTCCCAATTTGGTTCCCAGTTTTCCATGGCCACCAGCAGCAATCACTATATACTGTTTTCCATTTAGTTCATAGGTCATAGGAGTTGCCTGCCCTCCTGCGGGCAACATGGCCTGCCACATTATTTCTCCATTATTTGTATTGAACGCTCGAAGAAAGCCATCCATGCTTGATGAAATAAATGTAAGACCACCCGCAGTTGTAATAGCGCCCCCAAAATTTATTGATCCCCATTTTATAGCTTCAGGGGTTTTCTGAGGATCCATCATTAAACCAAGCGGCACTTCCCATTTTAATTTACCGGTTTTCATATCAATAGCAGCCAGCGTACCCCAGGGTGGTTTTGTCTGCATAATGAGTGCTCCGTTATCTATAGTGAAAAGGTATTCCCTGCTCATAATGTAAGGCGTTCCTTCCTGTGGTGCTACCTCTGCTCTTGGCAATACCGTATATACAGACCTTGTAGTATTTTCATTTTTGGGATATAAAGTAATCAATGCTGCAATCCGGTTGACATTTGTAACCAGGATATTTTTTTCCGGATCATAACTACCACCACTCCAGTTCATACCACCTATATTGCCGGGAGTAATAAGTGAGCCCTTAAAAGAAGGTGGAGTAAATACACCCAGTTTATTATGTCTGGCGATTCGTTCTTTAGCTTTTTGCAATAGTTCCGGTGTAGGTCCCCAGGCGTCCTCTTCTGAAATGTTTTGCAAACCCAATACCGGCAACTGTGCAGGGAAAGGTTGTGTTTTTGAGGCTTCTTCTCCCGGTACATCCGAAGCGGGTACAGGGCGTTCTTCAATTGGAAATAAATGTTCCCCGGTTTTTCTGTTCAACACAAAGATGTGGCCCATTTTGGTAAGCACAATTACAGCAGGAATTTTTTTCCCTTCTCTTTCTAATGTCTGTCAATATTGGCTGTGCCGCTATATCATAGTCCCATATATCATGGTGAACAGTTTGAAAATGCCATACTACTTTTCCCGTGGAAGCTTTGATTGCAACAATAGAATTGGCATAAAGATTATCGCCTTTTCGTTCGCCACCATAATAATCTGTACTGGGACATGAAGTTGGAATAAATACAAGATCAAGTGAAGGATCGGCGGATATTGGTGCCCATGCATTGGCCGCACCTGTTTGTTTTACTTTATCTCCCTTCCAAGTTTCAAATCCTGCATCGGCAGATGTTCTTGGAATTGGATCCCATGACCATTTTAAAATACCGGTTTTTGCATCATAGGCCCGAACCACTCCAGGCGGAAGATCAATTTTTGTATTATCCCCCATGGTAGAACCAACAACAATAAGATTATTGATCACAGCCGGTGGTGATGTTACCTGGATAGAACCCACTCCTTCTTTCAAATCAATGATCCCGTTTTTTCCAAATGTTGTAACAGGTTTACCGGTTGATGAATTCAATGCGAACAATCTTCCATCGATAGTAGCAGCAAGAATACGCATATAACCAGGATCTGCTGGCTTACGATCAGGATCTATCCATTTTGATACACCCCTTGATGTAACTTCTGAATAGTCTCCTTTAAGATTAACATCCGGGTTATACACCCAGACTTCCTTTCCGGTGCCGGCATCAATTGCGATAATACGATTGGTAGGCGTACTGAAATAAAGAACTCCGTTTACCATTAATGGCGTAGCCTCAAAAGCAGCTTTATTAGCGATTTTAGTTCCTTCATAGGTTTTTAATTCGCCGGATTGATAGGTCCACGCCGGCTCCAGGTTTTTTACATTCTCAATATTCACTTGTTTCAGTGGCGAAAAGCGCATGCCACCAGGATCGTTGCCATAGTTGGCCCATTGTCCTTTGGTTTCAAAACTTTTTTCCCGTTCAGCCTGTGATACTTTTTTAGATTGAGAACAACCCGCTATTATATTCAGGAATAAAAGACATAAAATAATTAATTTTTTTCCCATGACTTCATATTGAATGTACTAATTGATTGAAAACAGAAAATTGATTATTCACCATCTCCCTGCTTCTGTTAATGAATTATTATTAAAAAGTAAATGGCCAAAATACTTTTTCTAATATTGATGAAAAGCCTGGGATACAAATTCCATTACTTTGGGTAATGATGTTCGCCAGTAAGTCCAGTTATGCCCACCATCCCGAATGCGGAATTCATGGGGTATTTCTTTTTTACGCATGGCTATATGCACTAATGAATTGCCTTCATACAAAAAATCATCATCACCGCAATCAATATACCAGCGAACAGCCTTCTTTAAAGAATCAGGAACGGCATTTATTAATTCAGGTACGCTGTATTTTTTATAATATTTTTCAATAAGTGCATCCGTAATGGTGGCATCATTTCTTCTCAATTGTGTTGTTGCCATGTCCAGTGTTAATGGGCCGGTAGCCGCACTGAGCGGACAAGCTGACGAAAACAAATCGGGCCGGTGCAAGGCGTATATAAAAGTGCCAAATCCTCCCATACTTAACCCCGAGACTGCACGGTAACGTTTCTCCGTTTTTATTCTGAATTTTTTTTCTACATAAGGTATTAATTCATCAAAGAAAAAATCTTCGTATCGCCAGTTATCCCTTGCATCATTGTTATAACCTCTTGTGCCGGTATTGGCATCCGGCATCACAATGATCATAGCGGTAGCTTTTCCTTCAAGGATCGCTTTGTCTGCAATATGTAAGACCTCCCCAAACTGAACCCAACCTGTCTGGTCATCACCGCTGCCATGCAACAAATACAATACCGGGTAAGTTCTTTCGGAAACCTGATAATCCGGGGGCAGGTAAACGGAAAATTTTCTGTCCATTTTTAAGATCTTGCTGGATAGGGATAGATTATCCATCACTTTACCGGATTGTGCATTACTTAATAAGGGTAAGCTAAATATTGCTGCTAAAAGTATCCACTGGTTTTTTTTCATTGTGATGGTTTAGGTATAAAATAATGGCAGAATTTAAAGATAATTATTTGATGTTATTAATAAATCCAAAAAGAATTGGAATTGTCATTAAATAAAATGGGATAATTCATAGATAAAGATCTTTGAATATCAATATCTTTTATCTCCAGTTTCACAAAGCACTATTAATCCGTCTACAAACTTTACAAAGTTTCTATAAAGGACGGCGAAGAAACCCTCTTACATTTAATAAAGCAAGCCAGGTTGATGGCCCGGAATATTCTCCTGACGGAAAGTATATTTATTATAACGCAAATAAGACGGATACCATGCAGGTATAGCGTATGAAAACAGAGGAAGTTAATGCTTCGCATTATGAAGCTAACATCGCCGGTGTGCCAAGAGTACTAGCCCACCTAAATGGAGGACAAGGCCCCATCAATGTTCCTTCCTTATCACCGGACAGCAGGCAACTGGCATTTGTAAGTAATTCAGAAGAGGCAAAAAAGGTTTTTTTATAAAACAAATTAGCCGGCAGCCTATTTTTACGGTTACCGGATAATCTTTGCATGCTACTATTGCTGATTGGATAATTGATTTTAGTAGCTTTGATTCAAACGTTGTAATATGGCTGGCTCTCCTTCTATCCTGAATCTCCACCTGCGCTACCGCTTGTGGATTGCCGAATTAAATTTTGATATTACTGTATTGAGGATTTTTGATGATTACCTGGCTGAACTGCAATCAAGAAAAATTAATGTTCCGGATGTAATAAATGGCATCATTGAATATAAGCGGCTTTTCATTGATCTCCGCAAAGAGATTGATGATTTAAGACATGATATGCACCTGAATAAAATGAAACTGGCTGCAGCCACACGGGACAATAAACCACTTAAAGACAAAATATCTTCACTTGAAAATCATGGTGTGTTAAAAAGCCAATACGCCAGTTACCGGAAAACCTTTAGCCAGATAAAAAAGGAATTTGGCCAGTTTGAAGGGACCTGGTTAAATTGAAAGGCCGGTTTCGCAGCATCAAAACATATAATAAGAAAATGCATATTGCCATTCGAGCTATCCGTTACGGGAAATTATTTCTTAACGAATATCCAGCATTCATAGATAAAAGCCTGTATCTCATTACTACCACTCCCAAATTCATTTTTCCGGTACAAGTCATTTTTCTTACCTTCAGACACTTAAAAAAACAAATTCTCATGGCTATATTCAACCTGCAGGTAAACGGAAAAGAATACACAGCTGATGTTGCAGCCGATACACCCCTTTTATGGGTGCTGAGAGATCACCTGGGTTTAGTAGGTACCAAGTATGGCTGCGGTATTGCACAATGCGGAGCCTGCACCGTTTTGCTTGATGGCAATGCCGTAAGAGCATGCGTGATGCCTGTTTCAGCTATTAAGACATCAAAAGTAACAACCATCGAAGGTCTATCTGAAAACGGTGATCATCCCTTGCAACAGGCGTGGGATGAAGTGGATGTTCCGCAATGTGGCTATTGCCAGGCGGGGCAGATCATGACGGCCGCCGCCTTACTAAAACGAAAGCCCAAACCAAGTTCCCAGGAAATTGATGATGCTATGCACGGTAACATTTGCCGTTGCGGTGCTTATCATCGTATTCGTGAAGCCGTAAAATTAGCCAGCACAAAAATCTAATATATGACAACTCTAAATAAAACCAACCGAAGAGATTTTTTAAAAATAACTTCTATGACGGGTGGTGGACTGTTGCTGGGCTTTAGCTGGTTCAGTGCAGAAGCAGAAGTTCCTGTCATCATGAACAAATCAAACTTTGCAGGTGAATTAGGTTTTAATAGTTATCTGTCGATCGGCACAGATGGCACAATTACTATTTTTTCACCTAATCCTGAATTGGGTCAGAACATCATGACGTCTTTCCCGATGATCGTAGCAGAAGAATTGGATGCGGACTGGACCAAGGTGAAAGTTATACAAGCACCATTAGACACTAAAAAATTTGACCGGCAACTCACTGGTGGTAGTGGCGCCGTTCCTCATTCCTGGAAAAGATTGCGAACTGCCGGAGCTACGGCGAGGTATTTATTAATTGCCGCCGCTGCAAAACAATGGAATGTTGATGCAGCAGAATGTACTGCGAGTAATGGATTTGTGATTCATACAACGTCAGGAAAAAAATTAGGTTTTGGAGAACTGGCTGAAGAAGCGTCAAAGATGACGGTGCCTGCAGATGTTCCGCTGAAAAACCGCAAAGATTTTAAAATCATAGGTACTGCGGTCCGCAATGTTGAGAATAAAAAGATCATTACAGGCAAACCCATATTTGGTTCTGATTTCCACGCGAGGGAATGGTACTGGCCATGATACAACGACCTCCTGCTTTTGGTACAAAAATAAAATCAGTTGATGCTGCTGCTGCTAAGGCCATGCCGGGTATCATTGATGTGGTCACCTTCAAAAATAATGTAGCCGTTGTAGGTAAATCCACCTGGGAGATCATGAAAGCAAGAAAGGTGGTAAAAATAGAATATGAAAAAGATGGTAATATTGAAAGCACTTCCGATCATGATCAATTATTTATTTCGCTTTTAAATAGTGATAACGCTACCGTAAGAAGAAAGGATGGCGATGTGGACGCGGCATTTAAAAATGCAGCTAAAATTATTAAGAGTGAATACCAGTGTCCTTTTATTCCGCACAATCCCGATGGAGCCGATGAACTTTTTTGCGGATGTACGAGCAGATGGAGTTGAACTGGTTGGTCCCACCCAAACTCCTGCCAGTGCCCGAACGGCCACTTCAAAACTTTTAAACATTCCCGAAGATAAAATCACAGTGGAGATCACCAGGCTGGGTGGTGGTTTTGGCCGACGACTTAAATTTGATTATGTAGTGGAAGCGGCTGAATTATCCAGCATCATAAAAAAACCGGTTAAAGTGATCTGGTCCCGAGAAGATGATATGATGGGTGGTAGCTACCGCCCTGCTGTACGTTATCGTTTTGAAGCGGCACTGGATGATAAAGGGAATATGATCGGTTATAAACTAAGAGGTGTTGGTATCAATGTAAACAATTCGACGCGGGAAGATAATTTTCCTTCCGGTGCAGTTGATAATCTTTTGATCGATACGGTTGAACATATTTCTCCCATCACCACAGGTGCATGGCGGGCACCGGTCACCAATTTTCTGGCATTTGCAGAACAAAGATTTATTGATGAAGTAGCAATGGCTGCAGGAAAAGATCCGGTACAATTCAGGCTGGATCTTTTACAAAAAGCAAAAACAAAACCTGTTGGTGCTATCAAGTACAATATTGACCGGATGGAAACCGTGATAAAACAGGCAGCTGAAAAATCAGGATGGGGAACAAAGAAAGGAGTATCGCAGGGTTTCAGTGTTTACTTTTCTCATGCCTCTTATGTAGCGCAGGTTTGTGATGTGGAAATGAAAGCTGGAAAACCGGTCGTTAAAAAAATATATGCAGTATCCGATTGTGGCGAAGTGATCAATAAAAGCGGAGCCCTGCAACAGGTAATGGGTGGTATTGTGGATGGATACGGTCATGCGATGTATGGCAAACTGACTTTCAAAGATGGAGTACCGGTACAAAAGAATTTTGGTGAATACCGGCTGATCCGCATGAAGGAAATTCCTGAAATAGAAGCACATTTTGTTGATAATGGAATTGATCCAACCGGCCTTGGAGAACCAGCGCTGCCACCAACCGGTGGAGCTGTTGCCAATGCGATTTTTAAAGCAACCGGGACCAGGATAAAAAATCAACCGTTCATTGATGAACCACCATTTAAAACCAGTCCAACCAAAGCATTTTAATGCGCTATTCATTTGGACTATTTAATTGGTATACACTATAACTTTTTCAGAAAAGTAAGAACCCTCCTGGGTTCTTTTTTTATTCAAGGTAATTTGTATAATGCCAGGAAAAAATTTTCTTTAAGGATAAGGTTGAGTTCCAAAATTATGGTAGTCCTGCTTGTTTCTCTACATCTCTCCAGGTATTCCATATGGCTTCCAGGCGGATCTTAAATGCAGAAGAATCTTTACCCTCTTTTATTTGATTAAATAATTCATGCATCTCTCCTCTTAGTTCGGGGTATTTATCAGTAATGCTTCTCATGTGAAGCCAGGCTTCTTTATGATGATTAAATGCGGATGTAAATTGCGGTGAACAATTTTTAAAGTCCTCTTCATTTATCCCGTAAGCATATTCCAGTATTGTTTCACTTAAAGATATTTTTTTTGAATTACGATTTCTTACTTTTCCAAGGGAATCATCCAATGCGATAATGTGTTGAACACAATCCTTTTCTTTTGCTTTGTTTTTATCAATTGATGCGGACTCAGTACAAGACAACAGCAAGGCAACTACAACTGCAGATATTATGTTTTTGAAATCGTCTCTCAAGAATTATAAATAATTTAGTTTGGTTTCAGGGGTGGACGTTCTCTTCAAAGCCATGTAAGCGCTAAACTTTGTTGATAAATTTCTATTTACTGTTAACCTGGTGCAGGAGTACTTTTTTTATCAAAACAACCTGGCCCAGGTGGTAGTGGATATGCTCAATAACCCCATGAATATTTCTGTAGTAATTGCCGTACTTTTCATCAGCAAAGGTTTCACTGAGCATAGCCTCCGGTAATTCTTCTACTAACTCTGCAAATTTTTCGGCATCTGTCCAGGTCTTGTTCATCAATTTTTCCCAATCTTCCTGGCTGGTGACAGGTGGCATATCAAAACTATATTTATCACTTGCATTTAGCGATTTTCCCTGTAAAACTTCCAGCACGGCACAAACATAATAATTCATGTGGTAAACGAGAGAAGCGATAGTATTTAAATTATAAATTGATGTAGTTGCTTGTTGCCAGGTCAGATTTTCAAGGCTGTCCTTAAGATTCACATCAGTCCAGTTTCCACCAAAATGAACTTGCCTGAAATGAGAGGCCATTTGTTTAGTCCAGTTCATATAAAATGTTTTGCTTAAGATAGCAACTGTCCGGGTGAAAATAGTTACCCGGATGCTTCATTCGAAAATATCTAAACTAATTCCCGCAGGTCAAAGTTCACAATGCTTTTTTATCTTGACGAATAAAATTTTTAGCAAACCCGAACCATTGTTCTTTTCCGGGAAAAAATATTAAGCGTGTGATGGTACGGTAACTTTTACAGCAAATTTCCCTCAGCATTTTTTTCGAGTTCAACTGCTGAGATAATTGATTTTCTGCACAGGAAAATTGGCTGTTCAGAAATCAGGTGAATATGATTTTAAAAACAGCTACCGGACGATTTTTGCATCAGGCACAAGTGGGCTTATTTAGGATTGTTAATGATCAGAGTATCTCCATAAAAACTTACTTTTCCCGTGGTAATGTTATGCATGCCACCAATAAGGCCTATCTCTCCTGCCTCAACCATTTCTTTTAGAATAGGACTGCGTTCCATGATGGCCAATACGGTTCGCTTAACATTAATGGTGGCTACTTTTTCTACAAAATCTCCATTCTCCGAATTGCGATTTTTTATAGTGGTTTTTTCATCATAAACGGCAGGTTGTATCTTACTTAATAAAGCAGTAAGGTTACCCATTTCCACATGACCGCAAGCACCTTTAATGGCTCCACATTTTGTGTGACCTAAAACCACGATTATTTTAGACCCTGCTACCTTGCAACCAAACTCCATACTTCCTAATATATCCTCGTTAACAATATTGCCGGCAATACGAACACTAAATATATCCCCTAATCCCTGGTCAAAAATTAACTCAGCTGATGTACGGGAATCAATACAACTTAGAATAACGGCAAAGGGATGTTGTCCGTCAGATGTTTCATTTGCCTGTTGCAACAGGTTGCGGTTTACTTTTAGGTTATTCATAAACCTTTTGTTGCCCTCTGTTAACATATCTAAAGCCATTGCCGGCGTTATAGCTTGTTGCACTTCTTTTGTTAATGTCTTCATTTTTTTAATATTTTATTTGTTAGTTTGATTATAAATATGCTGGTTCAATATATTTTATTTTCTCTACAGAGATGTTCCTGGTTTTGGCATTAATTTCATAATCCCTTATTAATTCAAGCACATCATGCGCAACCGATTTTGATTTTGAAAAATCGATAACCACTTTTGATTTCGCAGGAATTGTCTCCAGGGCTTTCATCACACTTGCCTTATTAAAAAATGAAACCTCCTGGGCCAGTTCAATATGATGTACTTCGTGTCCATCTTCTGTAGTAACAATCTCCTTCATATGATGGGAGTTGCGGTAACTATGACGCAATGTGTAAAAGATTCCAAAAAGGACACCGATGGTAATTCCTTTTAGTAAATCAGTGGCCAGTATACCAGCAACGGTTGCCACAAATGGAATAAACTGCTCCCAGCCTAATTTGTACATTTGTTTAAAGAGAACGGGCTTGGCTAATTTGTACCCGACCATAATCAAAATGGCTGCTAAGCTGGCCAGTGGGATCATGTTTAGCAATCCGGCAATAGTAATAGCACTGATTAATAAGAACACACCATGCAAGATTGCCGACATTTTTGTTTTACCGCCGAAAGAAATATTGGCCGAACTACGAACTATAACCTGTGTAATAGGCAAACCTCCTATAAAGCCTGAAATAATATTGCCCAAACCCTGGGCTTTTAATTCCCTGTTTGTTGGCGTAATTCTTTTATAAGGGTCAAGTTTGTCCGTGGCCTCTACGCACAAAAGCGTTTCCAGGCTTGCCACAATAGCTAAAACCACAGCTACTTCCCACACCTTAATAGTTGTAATTGCCGAAAAATCAGGAAAGGTGAAAAAGCTGAAGAAATCTGCTAAATTACTTGCAACGGGTAACCTGACCACCTGGTCTTCAGCCAAACTGAAATTTAATGTGCCGCTTTGATACAGGTAATTCATTATAATACCGAAAATTACCACTACAACCGGCCCTTGTATCAATTGAAATATTTTGTGCTTTTTCGTTAAAACTTTATCCCATAATATCAGGAGAACAATGGATATGGCAGCTATAAGAATAGCTCCCGGAGTTATAAAATTAAATGCTTTTGTAATAGATGAAAACGTGGTTTCCCCGTCAATTTGAAAGTAGGAAAGATCACCCTCTGCATCTTTATCATATCCCAAGGCATGCGGTATTTGTTTTAAAATAATAAGTAATCCAATTCCGGTAAGCATGCCTTTAATTACGGAAGTAGGAAAGAAGTAGGCAATAAAGCCTGCTTTTGCAAAGCCCATAATAAGTTGTAAAACTCCGGCCAGCACAACAGCCAATAAAAACACTTGCCAGGAACCAAGTGCTGCAATGGAGGTCAATACAATGACAGCCAATCCGGCCGCCGGGCCGCTAACTCCCAGTGGAGATCCACTGGCAATGCCCACTACAATACCGCCGACAATTCCAGCTATTATGCCGGCAAATAGTGGAGCCCCTGAAGCCAGTGCTATTCCCAGGCATAAGGGGACGGCCACAAAAAAAACGACTATACTGGCGGGCAGGTCGCTTTTCAGGTCTTTTAAGATATTTTTTTGTTCCATAATCAGCGGGTTTTAGTTTTATGAAACGAAGATAGTGTCTTAATTTTAAATAATAGTATTACTATCTAATTAAATTGTAAACCTTTTAACTTTTTTTGTCCTGTTACTGACCGATCAAGTATTTTTACCTTTCGCCCGGAATCCAATACCATAATCCAACTTATGAGCTTTACTTTAGTCCCTGATTATGAAACATTATCTGTCATTTTCAATAATTATCATTCCGGCTTGTCTCCTCATTCTTTTACCCGGAACCAACAAAAAAAGAGTTGAGCCAGTTTTAAATAAGAATAGAGTCTGGAATTCTCAACCTTCACAAGCTGAACTTATTTACCGGTCTTTTGACAACGGGAAAATATGGCAACCATTTGCAAAAGGAATACCGGGCGAAGCAACGGTCAGTGCATTCTTACCTCTTGGAAAAAAAATATATGCAGCTACTGATCAACATGGAATTTATAGTATTCAGGAAGGCAAGTCCAATTGGACGCATATCAGCAAAGGATTGCCGGTAAAAACTGATATTAATGCATTGATTGAAATGAAAGGTGTATTTGTTATCGGAACTTTTAAAAAGGGTATACTCCTCTCCAGGGATAGTGGCCGCCACTGGAAGAGTGCGGATAATAATATCAGCCACACAACCATTCGTTGCCTGGCTGTCCATCAAAATAAAATTCTTGCAGGCACAGACGACGGCATTTATGAATCAACCGACATAGGAAATTCCTGGAGGCAACTTTTCCGCGGTAGCCAGGTGAATGGATTCACTAATTTGCATCATAAAGTATACGCTGCTACTGCTGACGGCGCTTTAATATCCGACAACGGGGGTATTCGTTGGAAATATATCTACCGGCTTCATACCCTGCACGATATTGCAAATGATGGCGAATATATTTATGCAATGACGCTGGGAGAAGGACTTTTAAGATCAGCGAATGATGGCTTGTCCTGGTTAAATGCCAATCATGGCCTTGGGCAGACGAATCTTTACACTTTTGAAGTTAAGAATATCAATCACGAACTATTTGCCGCGCAATGGAAAGGAATATACCGATCGGAGGATGGCGGTAAAAGCTGGCAACTATTAAATAAAGGATTGCCGGCTTCTACTTCTTTTACTACACTTGAAGTAGTACCAGGGGGACTTATTGCAGGCATCGGTCTCAGAAAAAAATGATCACCATTTTATTTCTGTCTTCTTTCCTGTTTTTACTGCCTGAAAAATGGAGTCAATGATCTTCATATCCTTCCAGCCTTCTACTCCATCAACCGGAACGATGGGTTTTTTTCCCTGCAAAATAATTGCCGACATTTCATCCATTTGTACTGTTTGATGCGTGACGTGAGGATGAGTCAATTCCCCTTTATGAGTTCGACCCAGTATTGGTCCATAACCAGTAGAAGGTTGTAATTCTGCATATCCTTTTTCACCATTAAGAAAAAAGCGATCCAGGTTATTCATGCTGTAAGTAGATAAACATGATGCAACCGCACCACCGGGAAATCCTAATTGGAATTGTATGGTTTCGTCAATTCCTTCTTTAAATTTCACCGGATCATTTTTGGTTTCCTGTGCAGTTACCCACACAGGATCTTCACCGATCATATATCGTGCGCCATTAATAGAATAAATACCGATATCCATCATAGCGCCACCACCAGACAATTTTTTATTCAATCGCCATTGATCCGGGTTGCCGATCCTGAAACCGGATAGCCCCTGGAAAAATAAAACCTTTCCAAATTCACCCTCGTTACGCATGCGGATAATCTCAAGTGTCTTGGGCTCAAAATGCATCCGGTATCCTATCAGTAATTTAACGTTGGCTTTTTTGCAAGCCTCTACCATATCTTTTCCTTCACTTGCATTAATCGCCATGGGTTTTTCACAGATGGCATGCTTTCCCGCCTTTGCCACTCGAATTACCTGGTCACGGTGCAGTGCATTGGGTGTAATAACATATACCGCATCGATATCAGGATTGTCCTTGAGACGATCGAAATTTTCGTAGTTAAAGCAATTCTTCTCCGGGATATTATATTTTGCCTGCCAGTCTTTAATTTTTGAAGGAGTGCCGCTGATAACGCCGGTCAGTTTCGCCATCTTACTTGATTGCATAGCTTCCGCTACACGGGTACCATAACTACCAAGTCCCATAATAGCCACCTTCAGCACCGGCCCCTGGTAAGTGGAGTTGTCAATCGATTTGCTGTTCTGATTTTCCAACTGACTCAATATTGGTAATGCGATGGCTGAAGCGGTAAGTTTTTGCAAAAATTCACGGCGTGTATTCATCATGATAATAATATTAAAAGTTGAAAATATCTTGTAAAGTATGCAGGATGAAGTGCAATGATAAATAATTTACCGCACACGAATTGGAAAATAAGTTAGTTTATCATAGGGAAGATGGGGAAAATTTTTTTATCCCCTTTTTATCATTTACACACGCCCTTCATTTTCTCTGCGCAACTTTTTAAACTCTTTCAAGGTTCGAATAATTACGGGAACAGTGACAAAAAGTATGAAACCAACCACAAAATACTTAAGCCAGGGTTTTAAAAAAGGCCGGCTTCCTATAAAATAGCCTGCCGATACAAAACTCATTATCCATATCACAGAACCAATAAATGTCAATAATAGAAAGCGTCGAAAATCAAGTTTTACCATGCCTGCGGTAATGGATGCAAATGTTCGGATAACAGGTAAAAACAATCCCGCGGTCAATGCAAGCCAACCATACTTATTGTAAAACGCTTCCGCGGTTTTAAGATGTTGTTTACGGAAAAATTTTGAATCTTCCCTACGGTATAATACCGGGCCCGTTTTTCTACCGAACCAATAACCCGTTATATTTCCAAGTATAGAAGCGAATACCAGGAGTATGCAAACAGTCAAGAACGAATAAGGGAGATCCCCGGTTGCTATCCATACACCTGTAGTAAATATTACAGCCCCCACCGGAAGAAAGAAACAAAAAAATAAACCAGTGGAGCCATAAATTGAAAGAAGAACGATCAACAGTCCCCCATTCCTGATGAGTGATTCCACATCAAATACCTGGAGTATATTCGGTAACATAGTATGAATTGGGAACTTATTTTTTCAAAAAATTAATTATTAATAGATCTGCTTGCTCAAATAATAAGAATGATAATAAAACAATACGGAAAAAGTTTACCATGGATTTTGAATAAATACTTACAATTTCCCTTAAATAATTTGTTGATGAGGGAAGCAGTTGCATAGTCCGCCTCAATCCCATTTCAATGTGTGTAAATAATTATAGGCTTTGGTCAATGACAACTTCGGGTCTGACGCCAGGTCCCGCTCCACAATGAAATGCTCCACTCCTGATTTTTGGGCCTGGGATAAAATGTTCTTAAGGTCCATTATTCCACTTCCAGCGTCCGTCATAAATGGAAATAATTCGATCCATTGCTTCGGATCGCCACCATCACCTGAAAAACGAACCTGCTTCATCATATCTTTTATATGCAAAAGCCGGAAGCGGCCGGGATATTTTTTAAGATAAGTCACCGGATCAATACCTCCGGCGGTTGTCCAATATATATCCATTTGCATAAACACCAGGTCAGGATCAGTTTGCTCAAGAATTAATTCCATAGGTATTTTTTCTTCCATTTCCTTCAACCCGTTACCATGATTGTGGTAGGCAAAACGCAAACCGTGTTCTTTGGCGGAAGCTCCGATCTCATTGAATTCTTCAGCCTGCCGTTTGTATCCGTCGAGGTTTGTCTGAGTTTCCGCAGATGGAAGAATAACATATTTTGTTCCCAGCACCTGTGCTGCTTCAGCCATTTCAGCCATCCGGTTTCTTAATGTGAATAAACCTGTATGCATAGATGGAGAAGTCAAGCCATTATCGTCAAATACTTTTTTTACTTGCTGCACTGATAATCCAAAGTAACCGCTTCCGGAAAATCCCAATGAAGGAGTGATAGCCTTCCAGCGCTCCGTATCTTCAATAGCACTAAAAGAATAAGGGCCGTAAAATTCAATTTCCCTGTAACCTATATCCGCAAGCATTTTCATGGTTCCGGAAAAATCTTTTTCCAGGATATGCGGCATAGAAAAAAGTTGCACACCAATCCGGTCAGGTCTCAAAAAATGAATGCTATTTAATTTCAATGGAAGCTGGTGAAATAATAATCCCCCAATAGTTAATGCACCTGAGTTTTTTATAAAATTTTTCCTGTTAATCACATCATTTATAATTAAATCAAGAAAATAAAGGCTTGCCGTTGAATGCCTGGACAAAAAACAAGGCAACAATTAATATATAAACAGCAGAAGCCAGGAAAGTTTGCAGCCTAGTTTTAAGTAAATAACCGGCTAGCGGCAAAACCTGGAGCGAATGAATTCCGAAAAAATGTGCGATCCGCAGGTCACCGAATTGCCTGCTCCAGTTTACCAGTGGCAACCCGGGTGAACCATCAGGCCCTCCCACCGTATGTTGCATCAATCCTAACATCATTCCTCCCTCCAATGAAAATAAAATAAAGAACAATAATCCTAATCTTATTCCCCAAAGATAGGAAGTTGATATGCTGAACGTTTTTTGCCGAAAAAATGAAATACAAACCAGGATAACAGTGATAGTGAAAATAAGAATGAAAATACCCATCAGGTTAAAGATCATTATATCCACCGGAGTTTTAATATTGAAATGGGAAGTGGTAAAACGGAAAGCTTGCAAAATAATAAGTCCGTTCTCAAAAAACATTGTAATCACAATAAACCATGAATAACGAATGATTTTTTTAGTATTGTTTAAATAAAAAAGTAGCCAGGCCAGGGTCCAAATCATCAGGCCAACTGATAAATAAAATTTCATGGGTTTTAGCCACCTGCTTACTCCGAGTATTTGTTTGTCATCAAGAAAAATTCCTGCCAGGCAAGCCAGGCCAACCAGCATATTAAACCAGCCAAACCAATACAGTAAAGGGTTTCTTTGTTTTAGTTGTTGAAATATTTTCATTACATGCGTATTAAAAATTTTCAGCAAAGTAGTTATTCGTTGCTATAGTCCGCACGAAAATATATAACAAAAGCCCAACGGGCCCGAGCATAAAAGTGAAGATCAAACAGGGAATGATCAGCCAATGGCTGATACCATGTTTAAGAGAATTTCTTTTTATCCATATTCCTGCAAGCAGGTCAAAAGCCAGGTAATGTACCCATCCTGCTGTTACCACCGTTTCATCTTTAAATAAAGTCATCACTCCCTGCAGGCTTCCAAAGTATTTGAAATCTGACAAAGTGAATGAAGAAATAATAAGCCAGGCATAAACAATACAAAATAAGATGATAACAATTCCTATTAAAAATTTATCAATAGAAGGAAGGAATAAGGAACCTATTATCAGTAGCAGCCAGGCAATCATAGCGATGGTGCTGCAAATTTGGAAAATGTATCCCGGGCTCATGGTGAATAGTTTCTGCAAAGATGGCTATCCTTCCCAATATTTGCCGGGCTTGTTTCTTCCATGCTATTGCCAACCGCCGCATTTCCCCGGATAAATAATAAATAATCAGAAAATCAATTTTACAAAAACTCGTCGGGATTTATGATATAAAAAAAGAGGTAGGTAAAATAAGAACGCAATAAAATTATTGCACCCATTAAATGCAGAATAAAAAAGAAATATGGCTAATTATATAAATGCTGCGGGGAGCATTTCCCCCACAGCATCGTTTTCACCAGGGAATAAGGTTTCATAAGTGTAAGACGTTGATGGCTAGTAAACCCAGTGATAAACAATGGGATCAACCTTTTTTGGCGCTACCACTTCTTAATAAGGCTACTAATAATAAAATAAAGATAGCACCTCCAATTACCCACATCCAGGGCTGCTGGTACCATTCGTTATCTTTCTTTACATTGATATCTACGTCAAGTCCTTTATCCTGGGCAAAAGATAATAAACTGACAAAACTGAGCATTAAAGCAATCGTTATACGCACATAAGACTGCCGGATCATTTTTAGCATACCAAAAATTTTAAGAATGAAAATAAAAAAAATACATTCTTCCTAAACCAAAAATGATTCCAATGCAAAATCTAATGGGCAAGCGGGTATTTAACCACATCTTTATTGCAAACTGTGTATAAAAGTCCCCAATATTACCTTTCCGGCAATAGGGCATCGAATAAGATTTCTATCGGGTGTAGAGCCCTTTTACCCGTACCATCTTTTACCTGGTGACGGCAACTGGTACCTGGTGCAGCAATAATAGCATCATCAGTCAATTGCCTGACAGCCGGGAATAAAACCAGTTCTCCTATTTTCATTGAAAGATCATAATGTTCTTTTTCATAACCAAAAGAACCTGCCATACCGCAACAACCGGAAGGAATAGTTTTCACTGAATAATTTTCGGGAAGCGATAATAATTTTACAGATGGGGCTACAGAAGACAATGCTTTTTGCTGGCAATGGCCATGCAGCTTAATATCCTTTTTTTCTTTGGTAAACAATTCCGACGTTATTTTTCCTTTCAAAATTTCACTGGCAATAAACTCATCTATCATAAAAACATTTTTCGCCATTTTTTTTGCATGAGCCAAATTATCATCATCTGCCAGATCAATATATTCATCCCTGAAGGTAAGAATGGCTGATGGTTCAATACCGATCAACGGAGTTTCGTGATGATACCAGCGGGTGCAATAGTGCAAATATTTTTATTGGCAATTTTTTTTGCTTTTCTTAATAAACCTTTGGAAAGCCATGCTCGGCCACTTTCAATGTGTTCCGGAATGATTACTTCATAACCTAATTTTTCCAATAATAAAATAGCTTTTATGCCAATTTCAGTATCATTATAATTGGTAAACTCATCGCAGAAAAAATAAACTCTTTTTATTCCCACAACGGCTTTATTATTTCCGATTGCAGATTTTCTGTTTTTTATACCAACTTTTTAAAGTGGTTTTATACAGTGTTGGCATCGAACGCTCTTCTGCAAAGCCGGAAAATCTTTTTATCAATTTGCTGATGCCCCGGTTGGTCATTACAAAATTGTATATGCCCGGTGCTATAGCCCCTATGCGTGACGATGCAGAAAAATTGGCAATCAGTTTCGAGCGAAAAGGAACACCATTGGCATCATAATAATGCTGCAAAAATTCTGCTTTCAGTTTGGCCACATCCACATTGCTTGGGCATTCCGATTTGCATCCTTTACAACTTAGGCAAAGATCCATCACTTCATAAATTTCTTTATGATCAAAGCGATTTAGTTTATCGGAATTGGTAAGAAATTCACGTAAGATATTTGCCCTTGCCCTTGTTGTATCTTTTTCATTTCGGGTAGCCATAAACGAAGGACACATGGTGCCGCCTGATAAATGTGTTTTACGGCAATCACCGGAACCATTGCATTGCTCTGCATGTTGCAACACATCCTGGTTATGAAAACGAAATACGGTTTTGAACTCAGGTGTTTTCTGTCCGGGAGTATACCGCAGCATGGTATTCATTGAAGGTGTATCAACAATCTTATTGGGATTAAAAATATTTTCAGGATCCCAAGTACGTTTTATTTCCTTTAGCAACTGATAATTTTTTTCACCTACCATTTGTTTAATAAATTCACCACGCAATCTGCCATCGCCATGCTCACCGCTTAATGAACCATTATATTTTTTTACAAGCATGGCTATTTCTTCCGCAATGGTTCGGAACAATTGGTTGCCTTCTTTTGTTTTTAAATTGATAATGGGCCGCAAATGTATTTCACCTGAACCGGCATGTGCATAATGCACAGAATATAAATTGTGTTTTTTAAGTATCTCATTAAAATCGCGGATATAAGCTGGCAGATCATTTACATCAACAGCAGTATCTTCAATTACAGGAACTGCTTTTTCATCGCCGGGCAGATTACTTAGCAATCCCAAACCTGCTTTACGAAGTGTCCATATTTTTTTTGTATCATCACCAAACAATAAAGGAAAATGATAACCCAATCCTGCAGCCCGCATATCCGCTTCTACTTTCCCGGCAATTTCAATGATTTCTTCCCTGTTTGCCTGGCAAATTCAATTACCAGTATTGCCCCGGGATCACCCTGTACAAAAAACCGGTTCTTGCTTTGTTCAATATTTTCTTTTGTGCATTCAAGAATATAATGATCGATCAATTCACTGGCACTGGGTTTATATTTAAGGGCAATCAGATTGGCCCTAAGCGATTCATCAATGGTATTAAAATGCACACATAGCAATCCTACTTCTTTTGGTGGCAGCGGAACTACATTTAGTTTTATTTCAGTTATAAAAGCCAGTGTACCTTCTGAACCTGCTATCAGTTTACAAAAATTAAAATCAGGTTCGCCGGCAGTAAACGGCGCTGTTTCCAACAATACATCAACTGCATAACCGGTATTTCTTCTTTCAACGGTTTTTTTGGGAAATTCTTTTCTTATCTCCTCCTGGTTTTCATAATTGCTTAATAAGCTGCGTACTGATTTATAAATTCCTGCTTCCAGGGTTCTCCTTCACATTTTTGCATGAAACTCATCAATGTTCAGCGATTTAAATTCCGCTTCCGACCCATCGCTTAACATCGCTTTTACTTCCAGCAAATGTTCACGGGTACTTCGGTATACCACAGAATTGGAACCACAGGAATTATTGCCCACCATGCCACCAATCATCGCCCGGTTGGCAGTAGAAGTTTCCGGACCAAAAAATAAGACCATGTGGTTTCAGAAACATATTCAGTTCATCACGGATTACACCGGGTTGTACCCGAACCCATTTTTCTTCTTTATTTAATTCAATAATCTGAGTAAAATATTTGGATACATCAACGATAATACCGTTACCTACTACCTGCCCGGCCAGCGAAGTACCGGCAGTACGTGGAATCAGAGAAGTTTTTTCTTTTCTTGCAAAATGAATCAGTTTTTTAATATCATTTTCAGACTTTGGAATGGCAACTGCCAGGGGCATTTCCCGGTAAGCCGAAGCATCAGTGGCATACAAAGTTCGCATGGTACTATCATCATAAAATTCTCCGTCTAATTCACTGGCCAGCTGCTTCAATTTATCCTTCATTGATCCTTTTATTTGTTGTAATACCCTTCAATTCATAAAAAGGGTTAAGTTGTTTCTTAAAAGTGATGCAAATATATTAAAACAGCGTCGCCTTCCATATACAAGGCTATAAGGTTAATGATAGCAACAGCGCCTTCCGATTTCAAAGGGACATATTATTTGAAAGAGCAAATCGTCCTGATGATAAAATAAGGAAATATCCTATAATGATTGCAGTTCACAAGTTGTGGTATTTTAAAAAGCTCAACCAATACATTCCTGAATAAAAAATAACCTGCATTGCCTGCGGAAGGCAATTGTGCTTTCATTAAAACAAAGAAACCGGTGAAATGAAAGAAACCAGAAAGAATTTCAGGAATGTTTGTAGAAAAACGTTGAAATCAGGCTTTCAACTCGTCCGCCAGGAATCCTGCAGTTATTGAAAACTGCTAACACCGGTAACACACCGCATTTATATTCATTCCGGCACCCACTGATGCAAAGAGAATAATATCTCCCGGAGATAATTGATGAGAGACAACCTGCTCCTTTTTTACCATATCAAACAATGTAGGAACTGTGGCTACAGAACTATTACCCAGCCAGTGTATGCTCATAGGCATTACATTCTCCAAAGGTTCTTCGCCGTATAATTTATAAAATCTCTTGATTATGCCGTCATCCATTTTTTCATTAGCCTGGTGAATGAATATTTTTTTCAGCTGATGGATTCCAACGCCGCTTTTATCAAGACAATCTTTCATAGCACCCGGCACATGTTTCATTGCGTATTCGTAAACCTTACGCCCCTTCATTTTTATATAACGGATTCGGGAATCACTACCCGGAAAATAAGACTGTCGCATATCGATATAATTGACTTCCTCCATGCTATGCGATTGTGCTACAGCTCCAAGAATGCCCGGGCCATCCTCCGGCACTTCTTTATATTCTATAGTACAGGCTCCCGCCCCATCGGAAAAGATCATACTGTCACGATCGTAGATGTCAATAACCCTTGATAAAGTTTCAGCACCGATCAATAAACATTTGCTGGCTATCCCTGCTTTACAAAATGCATCTGCCTGGATCATAGCTTGTATCCATCCCGGACAACCAAAAAGAATATCATACGCGACGCAGCCGGGATTTTGAATACCCAATTCATGTTTAACCCTGTTGGCAAGTGATGGTACAGCATCCGTTTGAAAGGTTTGCGTAATCACATTCCCAAAATTGTGGGCTACTATTATTTGGTCAAGAGTTTCAGGATCTATGCCACTATCCTCCACCGCTCTCCGGCCGGCAATAGAAGCAATGTCGGAAGTTTTCAGATCATCGCAGATATAGCGTCGCTCTGAAATGCCTGTGATCTGCCTGAATTTTTCTACAATTTCTCCGGGAGGTGAATTGAAGGGTTGGCTATCATCAGTATAAAAAGAATGGTTTGTAAAATCAGCATTAGATTGAACAGTAACAGGAATGTAAGATCCTGTTCCGGATATAACGGATCTGAACATAACCAGAATAATGTTATTTATTAAAACTTAATTGTTCCAAAGGTAATAATAAAAGGCAACAGAACATTTTGTTGGAAGAGAAAGCAATTTGTTCATAACCTGTTTGAAAATTATTGTTTATATTTTTTCAGAAAAAAACGGGGTGGTACAGCAAAAAGACTTAGGTTGACCATGGGAGCGCCGTTCAATTTATTACTGATTATTACATCTGACCTTCCCCTGGGTCCGTTGTTGAGGTTAAAGCGCAAATTTTGCCGGTAACCTCCCTCAATACCAAACCAAAACCAGTCATAAATTTCTCTTTCGTAATTAATTGTATACCGAAGTTCGGACCGAAAAAGGTGTAGTTTATTATAATCATTAAAAAAGGTACCCTTGTTATCCAACCGGTAAGAGGCTCCACCTAATTCAAGACCAGCGTACCAAAAGTTTTTTTCATTTTTTGTATACCGCAGACGGAGATTAATGGGAAGCACACTTTCAATTCCCAGGTTGCAATTGAAATTTTTATTAAATGAAATAACCGGTACCACCAGTGGCACACCAAAAGTATACCCATAGGTGAATCCGATTGCATACGAAAGATTTTCACTTTGCTTCCAGCCAATGAGTGGCGTTATTGAAAATTTCAAAAACTCCTTTTTTCCAAATTTATCAGAGCCATAATCACCATTGAGATCAAAGCTTGTTCTTAAAATAAAATATTTCTTATTCCGGGTTGGTTTCACCATGTAAAAATGGATACCGGCACTTTTCAGAGGACGATCTTCGAGATCCTTATAGAATGGATAATTCATAGGTTGGTCATCGCTGAACCGAAATTCTTCCTTTGTATATTTTAAGCCCGCAGCAATGGTAAGTGAAGATTTATGCACAATGGGAAAACGAAGCCTGAAATCGAACCTGCTGTTGCGGCTTATCTTTCCATCACTATTGCCAAAATTTCCCAATTTCCCTTTAGAATGAATTGCATAGCCCTGTTGCAATTCATATTTTAGAATAATAGCTTTGGCACGTGGCAAACCGATTACAGACGGATTGCAATATTCCTTTTCTTTAGGCCATGAAAAAATCTCCTGGGCCGGGGCATGAAAACCCGGAAAAAAGAAAGAAAATATAACCAACAAAATGGAAATGCAACATATTCTCATGGTGGCTTCAATTGATATGTGTAGGCTCCGATTCAGATTCAATAGACCTAAAACGAAAAAAAAGATCAAATTATTTTGACAGGGAACCGGCACCTAAAATATAAAGCATTTTAAAATGATGAACAGTTAATTATCGCTTTAATACCAATTAGGGCATACAATCTTCACTCTTTACAGTCACCCCCGGGATGCTATCTTCCTTGATCAAATTAAAAGAACTTTTCAGAATTTTGTTCACCTGTTTATCGTTTATTTTTTTCAGAAACAAATTTCCGAACCTCATCAGGATAAATACTAATCAAATGCGTTCTTACCCGGGCCGCGACAGGTACTTCCCTTCCGGGCAACTTCAACGTAATGGCTTTGGATGTGCTGGCCGGCATATGGCAATCAATACAATTATTTTTAATGGAAGCACCCATTGAAGCTGTCATCTTACAAATCTTTTCGTGACTGGCATTATGGCAATTGATACATCGCTGAGAAAACAACTTTGTATTCCCCCTTTCGTTTTCATGTGAATTATGACAACTGGAACATGTCATATTACTGCCGGTAAAACATTTGCTTGCAGAAAGTAATCCAAACTGGTTTCCATGTACGTCCACATTGTCGAAATTAGGAGTAGCACCTTTCAGATCTTTTAATACAAAAAAATCAGACAAAGCATCCCCAACAGTAAATTCAAATGAAGGTTTAATTTTTGATAAAGCACCGCCATGACATAATGCACAGAGGTCCAGGTTTTGTTGCCTGCTGAGTGTGGCAGGATTAATAATATTCTTTCCCTTTTTTTCTGTAGGATTTACTGTTTGAAAATTTACATGCTCAGCTGCGGGGCCATGACATTTTTCACAGTCTACTCCAAATATGATACGGTCATGATCAAATTCTTCTGGTTCCTTTCCTGGCGGCGAAATTGTTTCAGCAAAAGTGGTATGGCATTCAAGACAACGCGAAGTAATCAGGCGGTTCATTACAACCTTATTGGGAAATCCCGGGCTGTTGGCCCATTGGCCCGCAGCAGTATAAAAAGTTACAGGCATTTGAAAGAGACTATTCTTTCTCCAGTATAAGAACGACTGCCCTTTTGCCCCTGAACCGGTAACGATATCAAAATGCATGGCTCGTTTTTCCTCACCGTTTTGGTATAAGACCTGGAAAAGACCGCTATCTCTTTTTTCCATTACTATTTCAGAAACCGGGCTAAATGAAAATTTGTTTTTTCCTTTTTCAAAACTGCCACGGATGTACTTTTCCAGCGCCGGCTGTGAACTGAGGAAGTGACCGGTTTGTAAATGCTTTTTGTAAATATCCTTATGGCAACCTGCACAGGCTGATGATCCGGCAAATTGGTTAAAGTTTACTTTCCTTTCATAAGCAGGTGAACCATTCTTTTCTTTTTCATCTGCCCTTATTTTTTTTCCTTGCTTACCCATACACTTTGTTAAAGCAAAGACGATGAAAATAAGAATGGAAATAGTTGTAACAATTTGTTTGTACCTGATAAAACCGTTGATGCCTGGTAACTGCACTATAACTTCAATTTAAATGTGAATCGCAAATACTTTTTGCAGGCAGAAAGATACGCAAGACGTTCCAAAGAGATTGTTCTGCATCCAGGTGTTTTAAATCATATATGATTACAATAACCCGGAAGCACTAATGTTTTCTTCTAAGAATAATAGCCGGATTTTTATTAAGGTCCCCTTCAAATCTCACCTGGTGTTTTTCATTTCCGTCCTGAATAACCAGCACACCGGTATTTGGAGGTATGCGTCCGAGATTTTCAGCATACATAACAAGCCGCAAAGAATCACCTTCACCTGAATGAATGTGAAGCGTAGTGCTAAAACTGGTTGCGCTAAGGCCCTGCCTTCCTATTATTACTTTATCATTCACCACTATGCTAACCGTGTCTCCATCAATTTCACCATTGTCGTACAAACTGAGAATAAGACTGTCTGATTGAAAATAAATATTTCTGATGATCTCAGTTTTTCGAGTGGCCAAATCTGCTGCGGCAACTGGTTTTACATCAGGAACTGTTTTTTTTTGGCCGGACACATCTGAGGCAGGAGTTAGTTTTTTTTCAACAGGCACAGATACTGCTTTAACCTCCGTTTTCTCACTTTTTACCAATGCTGATGTTGTGGGAACAGTACTAATTACAACAGGCTCATTTTCTTTTTTTATATATTTTGTATTCGTAAAGGAGAGGCTACTCAATAAATTCATGCTATTTAGCCGGGCAGCCAGTTTAGATTCAGTATTATTTTTTACTTTCTGCAAACGAATAGTCCCTTTATAGGATGATCGGTCAAGCGACCGGGTAAAAAATGATCCGGCCAGGATAATGAAGGTATCTTCCTTTTCAAAAGAAAGATTACCAAAAAGGGTAACACGCTTTGATGCGGTTGTATAATCATTATATACCAAGTCATCATCTTCTATAATTAAATTTTCTTTCCTGGTTTTTATTTTCATTGATTTAACTCCGGTGTTTTCTTTACCATCCATAATAAAAATGGTTAATGAATAACCGGAAAGTTTACCATCGGTTTCGCTGATCGCCAGTTCATAAGGTAATGGACTGCCTGTAGTGTACAAAAAGCCCTTCCAGATTCCTGTAAAATCCTGGGCATAAACCTGAAATGGTAGTATGATCAATAATAATATTTTATTCATGTTGCAGGACAATCAAACAGAAATGTTGCCTTAATAAACAAAACGATACCGGGTCTTAAATTAAAGAAAATACCAATAGTAAATGATTTATCTGCAAACCGAAATAATGAAGGAGAATAGTAGGGATATAAAGTAATTAAGTATCCGGGTAATGGAGATCAGTATCCTATTGGGCATAAAAACTTTCCGCTGAAATCACATTAAGCTTTTTATCAAGGTAGAAAGAAAAAAGATAGGGTTTGGCGACGGCAATTTTTTTATCTGCAACAAATTGAGTGTCTATGATCTGAAACTTGTGGTTTATAGACCAGGCAATTTCTGAACGATCCTGTTTTAGAGGCTTTAGTGAGGAGTAAGAAACCGGTTGATAATTGATGTTTTTAAATATCTTTGAAATGATGTATTCCTGAACATTTTCCCTGGCCAGTTCGTTGGCCGACCTGTTGATTTGTGCCGGTGAAATAAAAGGAACTAAAAAGAATATAAAAAGGCTGAAACGCATAGCAATAATTTTATGTTTTTACGAACTCAGAAAAATTACCTGCTGCGAAGGAATAAAGCTAATCAACAATTAAAAGGACTCTCTACACAAAAGGATGAATGGTCATATTGGTTTATATATTGCCCTGTTTTCATCCTTACGGGAAGATCAGATAATGATGGGAATTTGACATTAACTTTAAATCACCAATATTGCGACAGGTGTATTAATTAATTATTAAGAACACCAGTAAAAAAAATATTCTTCTTATTTACAATAACCTGTAATTTTAGAGCCTTCATTCGGTTTCTATTAACAACACTTGTAAAGGGATAAAAAACTAATATAAATTTTAAACAACTAATTGCTATGTCAAAAATTAAAGTTGGTGTAGTGGGAACGGGTTTTATCGGTCCCGCTCATATCGAAGCACTAAGAAGATTGCCAAATATAGAAGTGACGGCACTTTGTGAAGCCACTTTAGAACTTGCCAATGCAAAAGCAACCCAATTAGGAATAGAAAGGGCTTGCACCTTTGAACAGCTATTAGAAATGGATGATATAGTTTGTATTCATATCTGCACACCGAATTTTCTTCACTACCCACAGTCAAAAGCAGCTTTACTGGCAGGTAAACATGTTGTATGCGAAAAGCCTCTGGCCAAGGATCTCCACGAAGCTGAAGAACTGGTTGCCCTTGCAAAAAAGACCGGTTTGGTTAATGCTGTTCATTTTAATCTGCGATATTATCCCCTGGTACGCCAAATGAAAACCATGCGTGAAAAAGGCGACCTGGGCGACATATATTCTATTATCGGTTCTTATTTGCAGGACTGGTTGTTTTATGAAACTGATTATAACTGGAGATTAGAGCCTGATAAATCCGGCGACTCCAGAGCTATCGCAGATATTGGATCCCATTTAATGGATATAATAGAATATATAACCGGTTTAAAAACTACCGAAGTATTAGCAGATTTTAATACGATCCATAAGACAAGAAAAAAGCCTTTGAAACCATTAGAAACGTATTCCGCAAAAACACTGCAGCCGGAAGACTATGCAGATGTTCCCATCACCACAGAGGATCATGCTAATGTTTTATTGCGTTTTGATAACGGAAACCGCGGATCAATTACCGTATCACAGGTTTCTGCAGGTCGTAAAAATCAATTAAAACTGGAATTATCCGGCTCTAAAAAAACATTTGCCTGGAACTCAGAAGCTCCTAATCATGTTTGGATAGGCAACCGAAATGGCTATAACGAATCCATTATGCGTGATCCGTCATTAGCCTACCCTGAAGCTAGCGCTATTATGACTTTTCCCGGAGGACATAACGAAGGATTCCCTGATACATCCAAACAATTATTTAAAGAAGTTTATGCGGCAGTTGCAAATGGAAAGCAACCGGAGAACGCCCCATATCCTACGTTTGCAGATGGCTACCGGGAACTTTTAATCTGTGAAAGGATTTTAGAGAGCAATAAAAAACAATCATGGGTAAAAGTGTAGTAAACTTTTACAAAGACTTTCTCTATTTCAGAATGACAGAAACCCTTCTCAATTTACAGAAATTTTAAAACGGCAATAATGGAAGAAAAATTTAACGAAGCCACCCGCAATCGTCCACAAGGAGAAAGACCAATTGATTCTCCATTATTGCTCATCAATTTACCGGCACTCATAACACAAATTAAAACGGAAGATGCATGGAATAAAAATGACCGTAATGCCATTACTGTTTTTAAAACAGCAGGGTTGAATATTGTCCTGGTTGCGCTCCATGCCCATGCAGAAATGAAAACTCATACGGCCCAGGGTACCATCTCCATTAATGTATTGGAAGGTGCCCTTAAATTTAATACTCCGGATGAATCTCTTGAAATTACAAAGGGCAAACTATTAACATTGCATGCTGGCATACCACATAGTGTACTGGCCATTGAAGATGCGGTCTTTTTATTATCGATATCCGGCTAATATTTCCATGCCTCTAATTGAAACGTAATAGTCTCTTGGAAATGTTGCCAGGTTTTGTAATTTATGATTATGAGGACTGGACAAACACTTATGCCTGAAATAAATTATTAGAAATTGATCCCGGCTTTCAATCCCCAGAAGCTATATGTTTCAGAAGCCTTCCATGTTTCATATTTGGCAAGGACATCGATACCGAGTAGACGTACACCAATACCCGGTGAAAAAATAATCGCAGATTGATCGCCTCCGGTAAACCTGGCTACACCACTTTCCATTTTTGCATATAAGCCGGGAACTATGCGGTATTTAAGCCCAACCCGAACGGGTACAGCATTAATGGAAGGCATATCTATAGTTTCATTTGACTTAACAAGGCTTCTACCGCCAAAATGCATAAAACCTAAAGATCCTGTAATGCCGATCTTACCCAAGCGGATATCAGCTCCAAATCCGGCACCATATCCGTTCTTATTATTTTCCTGAAAATGGCCTGTTGGCCATCCTGCTTCTACATAAGGACCCACGCTAAACCCCTTTAGTTGGGTAAAACCCGGCAACGATATTACTAGAAGGATCAATAAACCAAAAAAAAATTTCATTTATTGCAAATTTGTGGTCATGCGTCAAATTTCCTGCCACAGCATTCCCCTTGATGCGAAATTGCTGTTAACCATTGCTAAGAATATAAGAATTCTTTAAATCTTATTGGCATATTTTCTGAACAATAGAACACAATATGAATACCTTAAAATTTATTTTTATATTTTTCTTTTTTAGCCTTCTGGCCTTCCCTTTAATGGCACAGGAAAAGGAAAAACATTTAACCAAAGACCTGATAGAATCCAAAAATTATGTTTTCAGCGCTGAGTCAGTCAATCCCCAAAGAGGCAGTGTGCGATATTTATCTTCCGGATACGACCTGGTAATTAGTCGGGATACGGTTGTCGCCTTTCTGCCATTTTTTGGCCGGGCCTATTCTGCTCCTATTAGTACTGGTGAAGCTGGAATAAAATTTATTTCCACTGATTTTGATTATACGGTTGTGAAAAAAAAGAAGAATAGCTGGGAAATAAGGATCAAACCAAATGATACACCCGAGGTGCAGGAATTGTTTCTAACAATTTTTAATAACTATAAAGCCTCTTTGCGTATTAACAGTGTACGTCGGGAAAGTATCTCTTACAACGGTTTTATAAAGGAAGGAAAGCAAAGAGATAAAAAAGCATTTTAGCTTAATGAATACAAGGAGTCGTGCAGATGATGCGATACCTTCTTTCGAAAATTATTTTGGTGGGCAAATAAAAAGTCGCAGAGCTTGCTCCACGACTTTCTATATAATATCGATAGATTATTATTTGATTACTCCGCAGCCTATCCTGGTTCCGGCATCACCTGTTGGTTGAGTTTTGAAATCATCAACCCCGCCGTGAACAATGATTGCTTTGTTCAAAATGTTTTTATCATGCTTGCCTCCTAATGTCCAGAGGTCAGTCTCCAACTTCATAGATCCTTTCCCTTTTGAATCCAGCTTTACATTACCAATATCACCTGAGTGGAAACTACCTGAACCCCATTTCCCATGATCAGCATTCGTGGGATTCCAATGGCCGTGAGCCATTTTACCCATATCGCTGCAATCCCCATGTTCGTGAATATGAACAGCAACGCTTTTACCTGCCTTGGCGGCCACTGTAATATCAAGCATCATTTTCACCTTACCATTAGAGGCATTCTCAAATTTTACTGTTCCGCTCACCGTTGTGTCCGGATAGGTGCCTGAAAGTACCGCCTCGGCACGGTCTGCCAAAGGTTGCGATGCAGTATCAGGTGCCATATCCATATTATCGTGACTGGTATCAGTTTTTGATACCTCTAAGCTGTCAGTTGTGATTGTTTCGCTTGTCTTATCCTCATCGTTACAGGACCAGGCAAAAATGGTAACAGCCAGTATCCATACTGAAATCTTGAACAGAAATGATTCTTTCATATAAAAAGATTTTGGTTTACAAAAAATATCAATCTGAACTTTACAAAAACCTTACCCCTTTTCGTATATCTGAAATAAGTTATCAAAGTCTTGAAAACGGGTAGTTTTATCTACAATAACAAGAAAAAAGAATATAAAAGTAGATTATTTATAGTTCCGCCTTTATTTCAGGATATTAAAATTAGGAAGAATAGTATCAGTTTGCCTGATTTAATATTTGATAAGGTAAACCAGAAATTAAAACATGAAAATTCCTTTTTAAAAATTCCAGGCACCAAAATCAAAACTGGTTCAATTAATGATTACATTATATCTTCGCCCTCCTTAAGAACGGCAAAATCATTTATGGCATTCCTCGAAAAGCAACTTATTGTAAAAAAATCAACTATCCCCGACTCAGGAAAAGGGTTATTCACAACAAAATTTATAAAGAAAGGGACACGCATCATCGAATATAAAGGAAGAATAACTACCTGGAAAGATGTAAAGCATAATGACGGGGCCAACGGGTATATTTATTATGTGACCCGTAACCATGTAATTGATGCGCATACTTACAGGATGTCTCTTGCCCGCTACGCTAATGATGCCCGCGGATTGAAAAAAATAACCGGAATTTCCAATAACGCCATTTACGTGCAGGAAGACCGGCGTGTTTTCATAGAAGCCTCCAAAGATATTCCGGCACATTCTGAAATACTGGTAGCCTATGGCAAAGAATACTGGGAGGCAATCCGGTACAATAAAAAATTAGAACTCCAGGGAAAAACCAGATCTGGTTTAAATGGCTTAAATGGAAAACACTCCCTTCTTGTAAAGCAGATCCGTTGATAATTTTCGTATCTTTACAATAAAAAAATCCGTTTAATATGTCGTTGCTAAATCAGAAAAATAATAAAGACAAAAAAAAGGAAAGTAAAAAGGCCGCCTCTGCTTCTAAGGGCGGATCTAAATTTATTCAAAAACCCAAATCAACAGGTTTTGTAGCCAAACAGGCTAACACCGGCTCACAACGGGGTAGTTGATTCAAGAACGTTTTAGTTTTTCCAAGTAGAAATATGACTAAAGAGGAATTGCTGAAAGAACTGGCTGCAGAAACTTATGTGGCTTTAAAACCTTCGGCTATTCACGGCATAGGTGTTTTTGCAATTACCGATATTTCCCGTGGCTGCAGGAATCTTTTTTCCATAAATAAGGACAATTGGATAAAATTACCCATTACAGACGTTGAAAAATTACCCGCCCACTCCAGGGATTTAGTTGAAACCTATTGTCTTTACGATAAAGAAAATTATTATGTTCCCGACTATGGCTTTAAAGTAATGGACCTGGTCAATTACCTTAATCATTCTTCATCCCCGAATATAATTTCTGTAAATGATGGTGAATATTTTGAAGCCATGACTGATATTCCTGCCGGCACTGAATTGCTAATTAATTATGGAGACATTGCAGATGTGGAAGGATATGAATAAATGAATACAGGAAAAATAAAAGCCATCTCATATTTAATTTTACCTCTACTGAGTGCGAAAAGATCAATTGGGTGAAATTGATTCCAGGAAACCAGGATTAAGCTTTATCGCTTTAAAAATTTCCCCTTCAAAAGTTTATCCATCACGATATCTTTCAAATTCCGGCTGATGGGGATATCATGTGTACCTATCCGGATGCTATTTCCTTCTATACTTTCAATTTTATCTGCCGATATAATAAATGACTTATGTGTTTTAATAAATTGATCAGCCGGCAGGTATTCCTCCACCGATTTAAATGTGAGATAGGTAACATATTTTTTCTGAGCAGTATGAATGACTACATAATTCTGTAGTGCCTCTGCAAATAAAATCTCATCAAAAAATATTTTTACCAATTTATTGTCTGCCTTTATAAAGAAAAAGCCATGCGCATCTTCTGACGGATTTATAGAATTCTTTTCACGGATCTCATAATATTCCCTGGCTTTTAAAGCCGCTTTGAAAAAGCGATCAAATGAAATGGGTTTAACGAGGTAATCGAGGGCATTCAATTCAAACCCATCCAGGGCATATTGTGGATATGCAGTTGTAAAAATAACAGGCGGGGCATTTTTAAGAGTTTTTAAAAATTCAATTCCATTTATCTTCGGCATCTGGATATCTAAAAATAGTAACCCGGCTTCCCCATTGTTTATTAATTCAGCAGCCTTTAGAGGATTATCAAATTCCCCTTTCAACTCAAGAAAATCTATATCGGAGATATATTCCCTAAGACCTTTTTTGGCCAGTGGTTCATCGTCTATAATAATACAATTGATCTTCATTACGATTGATTATAAAAGCAGTACATTTTTTTTAATGTGTTAATCGATCTTCAATTTTAAGCAGACTTTATAAATATCATTTTCATCAAAAATCGTTAACTCATGGCGGCCCGGATATAGTAATTCTAAACGTCGCTTTACATTATTCAAACCAATACCGCTAAAACGATCAGTCGACTTTTCCTTATCGCAAGAATTTTCCGCTGAAAAAATAAACTGGCCATTAGTCCGATTCAGTTCAAGCCGCACAAAATTAGTTTTCTCATTAAATGATGATACATGTTTAAACGCATTCTCAACAAATGGGATCAAAAGCAATGGTTCGATCAAAAATCCATTTACCCGAGGAGAATAATTAAAAGAAACTGAATAATGCTCATCTTTTCTTAGCTTTTGCAGGTCTACATAATCTTTCAGGTAGCTGATCTCCCTTTCTACAGGAATCCTGTCGCCGTTTATTTCGTAAAGCTGGTATCGTAGCATATCAGAAAATTTATGCAGTGATTCCCTGGCTTCCCGGTTATTTTTATCTATAAGGAAATAAACTGAATTGAGTGAATTAAATAAAAAATGCGGATTGATCTGTGATTTCAAAAAATTCAATTCGGCTTCCGCCTTTTCTTTCGCAGTTTCCGCCATGCGTTGTTGCAGACGGGTAAAATCTATCATTACTTTAACCGCGGCACCGGCTATTACCAGGAAGAAATGCGGAATTACATTATCATAAATTCTTCTTTTAAGGTCGCCGGAAAAACTATATAATTGCGGACTATCCATAATCCGCCCCAGGATGTTCATCTTAAGAACACTGCTGCTCACAACCAGAAGAAAAAAGGCAATTACAAAAGCGGCATATTTTTTTTTATAGAATAGCTGGGGTAACAAAATATAGTTGGTAATATAAATCATCAGCGCCAGGTCGATTACTTTTATCAGTGTAATTCGAAACGCCCTGCCAGGCACTGTATAATCCTCATAGCGCAGGAAATACCAGAATCCGAATACCAGCATCCAGAAAAAGAGATGATGCAGCTTATATTTTATCAGGCCCTGGTTTTGCATATTACAAATTAAAATTACACTTTCCCTATGGTAAAAAACATTACACCAAATGACTGCCATCCGGGATGAAAAGCAAACATTCCTTTCATCAGGCCCTGGTTCCCGTTGGTGTAAAGTATTTTAAACAAGCATCGTTTTTCAGGAGATTTACTCAAACAAAAAAATATGAAACCGATAATTATCCTCTTATTTATTTGCAATATGTCGGTGGCGGGTTGTTCTCAAAAAGCGGGATCCGGGAATACTACGCAAGGGAATATAATTTCCGTAGGAGGAGCTTGTGAAGGATGCGAAGCCATTTACGAATGCCCGGTGTCATTTGAGGTGTTGAATAACACAGATACTTTGCCGGACTTTGATGAGCCCGGTCCTAAAATTGAAATAAGCGGAATGGTGTATGAGCAAGATGGTAAAACACCGGCTCCAGATATAGTATTATATGTTTACCATACCGACCAAAAAGGCATTTATCCAAAGAAAGGAAATGAAACGGGATGGGCGAAAAGACATGGATATTTACGGGGTTGGATAAAAACAGATAAAAATGGATTCTATAAATTTTATACTTTGGTTCCTGCATCTTATCCTGATAGTAAAAACCCAAAACATATTCACGCCACCGTTAAAGAACAAGGCAAAACTGAATACTGGATTGATGAATATTTATTTGAAGATGATCCTTACCTGCAGTATGAAAATTCAAATCGTCCGCCACGTGGAGGTAGTGGAATTTTAAAGCCCGTTATGGATGGTGGAATGCTAAAGGCTACCCGGGACATCATTTTAGGATTAAATGTACCTGGCTACCCAAAAGCTGCTGGTTAAGAGAATTAAAATGTTGGACATTAATATGAAGAAAGTTAATCTGTCTTTTTTGTAAGCACATATGCATTATAATAATTGAGCAGGGCAGATTATTTATTATGTAGTAATCCCGGTATTTCTCTCGCCAAAGATCAGGCTTCCGATCCTTAACATATTAGCTCCCTCTTCAAGAGCTATTTTATAATCGCTGCTCATCCCGAAAGAAAGTGTTTTTATTTTCAGATTAGGAATTTGAAGTCCGGCATATTGGCCGGAGATTTTTTTCAGCCATTGAAACTCTGATTTAATTTGAGCTATATCCTCTGTAAATGAAGCCATACCCATTAATCCATTTATCCGAACAAAGGACATTTTCAAATTTTCCCATTTTTTAATCAATTCATCCACCTCATCCTGGCTTAACCCAAACTTGGTTTCTTCAGTTGCTATATGCATTTGAAGCAAACAATCAATGACCCGGTTATTCTTTTGAGCCTGTTTGTTTATTTCTTTCAGCAAATTCAAACTATCCACTCCGTGTACCAGGTAAACAAAAGGTGCTATGTATTTTACTTTATTGGATTGCAAATGGCCAATAAAATGCCAGCGAATATCTTTCGGTAACTGAGTTTCTTTATCAACAAGCTCCTGTACATAGTTTTCGCCAAAGTCGCGGTGGCCCATGTCATATAATTCTTTTATATCTTCAGCTGGCTTTGATTTTGAGACGGCTACCAGGACTGCATCAGAAGATTCTGCTTCTGTTTTTAATTCATAATATTTTTCCCTGTTAATTGCCATATTCTTTAATCCCTTTCGAAATAAAAAAATGTGCCTTTAAATTTCTCCAGGGCACATTTATATTAAACCATAAATTATCTTAATCCTTCAGGATGCTTCTGCTAATCACTATGCGCTGCACCTCGCTGGTTCCTTCATATATCTGGGTAATTTTCGCATCCCGCATCAATCTTTCCACATGATATTCTTTTACAAATCCATATCCCCCGTGAATCTGAACCGCTTCAACTGCTGCCCACATCGCAGCTTCAGATGAAAAAACCTTTGCCATCGAACTACTCAATGTATAATCAACATTATTATCTTTTTCCCATGCCGCTTTTAAGCATAGCAACCGGGCCGCTTCTATTTTTGTCGCCATATCGGCCAGTTTAAAAGCAATGATCTGGTGATTCATTATTTCCGTACCAAAAGCTTTTCTCACTTTAGAATAATCTCTGGCCAGTTCAAAAGCACCACTGGCTATTCCCAGGGCTTGCGATGCAATGCCAATTCTTCCTCCTGCCAGTGTTTTCATGGCGAATGTAAATCCAAAACCATCTTCTCCTACCCTGTTTTCCTTGGGCACTTTTACATCTGTAAACATCACCGTATTCGTATCACTACCCCTGATACCTAATTTATTTTCCTTGGCTGCAACAGTAACGCCAGGCCAGTTTTTTTCAACTATCAATGTATTGATACCCCTCGAACCTTTTGAAGCATCGGTTTGTGCCATTACCAGGTAAACACTGGAAGTGCCGCCATTTGTAATCCAATTTTTTGTTCCGTTTAACAAATAATGATCGCCTTTATCTTCGGCCGTTGTACGTTGCGAGGTGGCATCGCTTCCTGCTTCGGGTTCACTAAGCATAAATGCGCCGATGTATAATTTGCCCTCCTTTTTGCCCTGTGCCAGTGGCACCAGGTATTTCTGTTTTTGTTCTTCTGATCCAAATTGTTCCAGACCATAACAGACAAGACTATTATTTACACTCATTACTACACTCACACTGGCATCTACCTTACTTATTTCTTCCATTGCCAGAACATAACTCACAGTGTCCATGCCGGCACCGCCATATTCCGGAGCCACCATCATTCCCAGGAAACCAAGATCAGCCAATTTCTCAATTTGATCTCGCGGAAATTGCTGTTTTTCGTCCCGTTCAATAACACCAGGCAGGCATTCATTAATTGCAAAATCCCGGGCAGCTTTCTGAATCATCTTCTGTTCTTCCGAAAATTCAAATTTCATACGGCGATGTTTAATTTTGATTCGCAAAGATAAGGGCAAAGGATATGGTTAAAATGGAACAAAGCGCCACAGTCGCTCTGAATAAAAACTATAAAAAATTAAATCAGGGATAACAATTGAACAGCTTAAAACAGCATCTCATTTTTAAACTTGAGCCGCCTGTACAAAAAGGAAAGAAGATGATTTTTTTTTGACGTAAATTGCACCGCAATTGAAAACCAGATTTGCAGAAAAAGCCATGAAAAAAATTCATATTATATTACTTGTTCTTGTAGCTGCCTCCATAGCGGTATTGATCAGTTTTTTACAAACTGCAACTACTTACGATACAGTAGATACTGCCATTTCTAAAGAAGGTAAATTCGTTCACCTGATGGCCCGGTTGGATAAATCGCAGCCGGTTGAATACGATGCGTTGAAGGATCCTAACTATCTTGCTTTTACTGCTATAGATACTTTAGGAAAATCGGTGAAAGTTATTTACCACAATCCCAAGCCGGAAAATTTTGAGATCAGTGAACGTTTGGTTCTAAAAGGTAAATATTTAAATACATACTTTGACTGTAAAAGCATTCAAACCAAATGTCCATCTAAGTATAAAGACGATATGAAGGCTGCCGAAAAAAATATTCAATCAGCTGCTGTAACATATTAAAAAATGCATGGTTCCTTTTTGGAAAAGAATACTCAAAAACTAATATAGCAAACAGAAAATGACCGGCAGCCGGTTACCTTCTTAAATAAATTCTCACTACATAATGGATTACACAGGCGAGCATCTCTTACCCGGTCAGTTGGGCCATTTTTTTATCGTGCTTTCATTGGTTGCTTCTTTTGTAGCTTCTTTTGCCTATCTAAAATCTACACTTTCTAAAGAAGGATCGAATTCGGCTTATTGGAAAAAACTGGCCCGTTATGCTTTTATCACCGAGACTATTTCTGTCATCGCCATATTTGCCATCTTATTTTATATTATCTCTAATAACTTGTTTGAATATAAATATGCCTGGCAACATAGTAGTCGTTCGCTTGAAGGAAAATATTTACTTGCGTGTTTCTGGGAAGGACAGGAAGGTAGCTTTTTGTTATGGAGTTTCTGGCATTGCATATTGGGCCTGGTTCTGATAAAATCGGCAAAACAATGGGAAGCTCCTGTAATGACCGTAGTCAGCTTTACTCAATTTTGCCTGGCTACAATGGTTGCAGGTATTTATATGTTTGGAGAAAAACTTGGATCCAATCCGTTTATTTTATTAAGAGATTCCGGTGTGCTCGATAATGCGCCGGCATTACATATTAATATGGATGTTAACCAGGCATTGCGGCCCGATTACATGTTATCTATAAAAGATGGAAATGACTTAAATCCCTTGCTACAAAATTATTGGATGGTGATACACCCTCCTGTTTTATTCCTGGGTTTTGCCTCCACGCTTATTCCTTTTTCATTTGTGATTGCCGGATTATGGACAAAGAAATTTGGCGAGGCACTAAGACCTGCTTTACCCTGGTCCTTATTCTCATTGGCTGTTTTAGGTGTAGGAATTATGATGGGTGCTGCATGGGCTTATGAATCATTAACCTTTGGCGGATACTGGGCTTGGGATCCCGTAGAAAATGCTTCTCTGGTTCCCTGGCTGATATTAGTTGCCGGTGTACATACCACCCTTATTTATAAACACAGCGGACATTCCCAGCGGTCGACTTACTTGTTCCTTTATCTGACTTTTATTTTTATTCTTTATTCCACTTTTCTTACACGCAGCGGAATTTTAGGCGAAGCATCTGTTCATGCATTTACTGATCTGGGAATGAATGGCCAATTATACTTGCTTCTCTATTCGTTTACCTGGTTGCCTGCTTTTGTTGTTGCAACTACTTTAAATCAAAAAAAGATTACCGGGGCAGTTGGTATCATTCTTCTATTTACATCTTATTTTAGCGGAATACCGGCCATTGCATTTCTTACCATAATAGCAGGGCTTGGCTTTATTATTTTCCAGATACAAAAACAAGTGCCCACAATTACAAAAGAAGAAAGCGGTAGTTCCCGTGAATTCTGGATGTTTATCGGGGCATTGGTATTCTTTCTTTCTGCCATTGTTATTATAAGCAAAACATCTCTACCCGTTATCAATAAAATTTTCGATATAAAATTAGCTGCACCGGAAGATGAAGAAATGGCTTATAATCAGATACAGATCTTTGTGGCCATTATTATTGGATTACTTACAGCCATAACACAATATTTAAAATATAAGAGCACAACCGGGAAAGCTTTCTGGAAAAAAATAGGAATCCCAACAGGAGTTGCTGTTATACTTGCTATACTGATCCTTGCTTTTGGAAATATTAATTATGACAAACACGGGCCTGCTTACCTGGGTGCCATCTGGCTTGCAGTGGCTTGCAGCGTATATGCAATTGTAGCCAATGCAGCTTATATCTGGCTGGGCTTAAAAGGAAAATTAAAACTATCAGGTGGTTCTATTTCCCATGCTGGCTTTGGCCTTGTATTGTTGGGTATCCTTATTTCTTCATCAAAAAAAGAAGTCATTTCAAGGAATACCAGTGGTATCGCCATTGACTTTGGTACAGAAAGCAAGGAAAAAACCGGCGAAAATCTTACACTGATAAAAGGACTGCCCATGAAGATGGGAAAATTTGACGTGGCCTACCTGGGAGACTCCGCACATCCTAAAAAGCAACAATGGTATTACACCATTCATTTTAAGAGTCGTACAGATAATGAAGAATTTACGTTGCGGCCTAACGCTTTTGTAAATTATAAAGGCAATGAAGGATTAATGGCAAATCCTGATTCAAGGCATTATTGGGATCATGATGTATTTACTTATATTTCTGCATTACCTAATCCTGAAAAGAACCAGGACACTGCTAATTTCAGGAGTCATATTGTAAACATTGGTGATAGTATTTTTTATTCAAAAGGATACCTGGTATTAGAAAAGATCACTACAAAAGATAATATGCCCTTTGATGGCTTTCAGCCCGGAGATAAGGCAACCGTAGCAAGTCTGAAGGTTCATTCCTTTAATAAAACCAGTTATACCTCTGAACCCTTATTGATCAGCCAGAAAGGTAACTTGTTTGCCTTACCAGATACAGTAATGTCTGAAAGCCTGATTGTGAGAATTAATAGCGTTAAGGAGGATGCAAGAGGCGCCGATATTGGAGTAAAAGAATCCAGCGCCATATTGGAATACGTAACTCTGAAAGCATACAAATTCCCTTTTATAAATGTATTATGGCTCGGAATCATTATTACGGCAATTGGCATAATTATTAGCATGGTCCGGAGAATTCAGGTTAACCGCCTGAGACCAGAAAGTTAAAACTTTCACATTTTCAAAACAGCGCCGGAATTAGTTTTGCTGTCTTGTAATTCATTGATACATTTTATAAATTTATGGCCGGATGAGCCACTTCATTTTAAAAATAAGATTATATAAAATTGCCTTAGTGGTAATACTGATCTTATCAGGAGCCTTACTAAGTGCTCAAAATACTCCTCTTCAGGATTCAATTGACGCAAGCGAACCTATGCCCTCATATGAAGAAAGGTCTAAAAAATGGGGACCCAATGATACACTCCTGGTTGATGCGATCTGGTACCGTAAGGAAATGCAACCATATAAAGAGGAAGAAATGGTGTGGGTGTCCAAGTTACCTCCAAAAAAACTGGCGAAATTAATTGCAGAATGGACCAGGTTGAGGAATGCAGTGTACGTAACCTATCCCTATGCGAGAGTAGCCGGAGTTACCATTAATGATATTAATTTAAAATTGTCAGCAGTAAAGGGGAAAAAAGAGAGGAAGGATTATATTAAATCGAGAGAAAAAGATTTACGAAAAAGTTTTACTGAGCCTCTGTCAAATCTTTCTGTTTACCAGGGGAGGGTTTTAATGAAACTGATCAACCGGCAAACGGGTAATAACTGCTATGAAATCATAAAGGAATATAAAGGCGGAATGAACGCCAGGTTGTATCAAACAGTGGCTTTTTTTTTCAACAGCAGTTTGAAACAACAATGGGACTTGTCTGATAAAACAGACCGGCAGATCGAAAATTTTGCCAATGAAATAGATGGCGCCTGGTATGGCAATCCTTATCGAAAATAAACAGAATTACGAAAATTTTTTGATGCTTATTCTTAGTAAGAATTAATGTATAAAATGATGGTTGCATTTTATTAATTCTCATCACACCTGACGATGCAAATTACTTCACCAATTATTGTCTAACTGGTCTTTATCTTTGCCGCTTCAACCCTAAAAAATGAAATTAGATATTCTCGCTATAGGTGTTCATCCCGATGATGTAGAGTTGGGATGCTCGGGTACGCTGATCAATGAAAAAAAACGTGGAAAAAAAATAGGAATTGCCGATCTAACTCAAGGCGAACTGGGAACAAGGGGAACTGTTGAAACCAGGTACCAGGAAGCCGCAAACGCAGCGAAATTCATGGGTGCTTCCATAAGAGAAAACCTGAAAATGAGAGATGGCTTCTTTAAGAATGATGAAGAGAACCAATTAAAGATTATTCAACTTATCCGGAAATATCAACCTGAAATCATCATAGGAAATATTTTGCATGACCGCCACCCTGATCACGGACGTGCCGGCAAACTGATAAGTGATTGCTGTTTTCTTTCCGGGCTTGCCAAAATAGAAACGTCAGATGATAATGGAAATCCGCAAAAAAAATGGCGTCCAGCTTATTATCTCCAATATCTCCAGGATTGGTTTCATGAACCAGATTTGCTTATTGATATTACTGATGTATTTGATCAACGAATGAATGCAATAAAAGCATATAGTACCCAATTTCATTCCGGCCTGCCGGAAAGTGATGGCCCTCAAACATATATTTCTACGCCGGATTTTCTGGAGAGTGTTATAGCAAGAAGCAGGATGTTAGGAAAAAGAATAGGAGTTAAATATGCTGAAGGCTTTGTAACCGAAAAGAAAATCGGCATCAAAAACCTGGATGCATTGATTCAAAATGAAACTTAAAGGTATAGGGATTAGCCGTTTACCAAAATAACATTCAATGCTTTAATGCTTAGTTTACAAACACAAGCTTAGCCAGGTCTTTGTTTTTCGCATTCAAATTATTTATCCCCGCATGTGTACTAATCCTTCTTTGTGACCGTTTTATCAACATCTTAAGTTACCTTTGCGCCGCATCAAATTATTACTTTTATACATGTCCAGTCCAAAATTCCCAAAGACCCCATTACCATTCCACGGAGAATTAAAAAGGCGCATCGCCGAATATTTTGCCAGTGCAGGAAAACCTACAACCGGAAATTTTAAACTATACTTTAAGGCTATCCTTTTTGTTTTAAGTTTCATTGCAATATATGTTCATCTTGTTTTTTTTACTCCTGCTGCCTTTTGGGCAATTGGCGAATCCATCCTTTTGGGCTGTTTAACAGCTGCCATTGGCTTCAATGTAATGCACGATGGTGCGCATGGAAGTTTTAGTCCTTATAAATGGATCAATAATATGGCTTCGAATGCTGCCAATTTTTTGGGAGCCAGCCAATACATGTGGAAAACCAAGCATAACGTTATTCATCATACGTATACAAATATTCACGGTGTAGATGATGATATAGAAGCCCGCCCCCTGCTTCGTCTTTGCGACGAACAGCAACATTATAAAATACACAAGTTTCAGCATTTCTATTTTTGGGCGGCCTATTCCTTGTTGTATATTTATTGGGTTTTCGTTACTGACTATAAGAAATATTTTACAGGTAAAATCGGATCTACTCCACTCAGAAAAATGACAGCTGGTGAGCATTTTTCATTTTGGTTTTACAAATTTGCACACGCAATAATATTTGTTGCTCTTCCTATTTACCTGGTCGGTTTTATACCCTGGGTGATTGGGTTTGCAATAATGGGTGTTGTAGCCGGATTTGTATTGAGCATCGTTTTCCAGCTGGCACATACTGTTGAGCATACACATTTCCCTTTACCAGATGAAGCAACAGGGAAAATGGAAGATGAATGGGCGATACACCAGATCAAGACCACCGCCAACTTTGCTACCAAGAATAAATTGGTTAGCTGGCTTGTAGGCGGTCTCAATTTCCAGGTAGAGCATCATTTATTTCCCAAAATATCTCATGTACATTACCCTGCTATCAGCAAGATCATCAAGAAAGCCTGCCAGGAATATAACATTCAATATATTGAATATAAGAGAGTGCGTACGGCCGTGGCTTCTCATGTGGCTTTTTTAAAGGAAATGGGAAAAAATCCTCATCATCATATTACAGCCCATTAAGAAGTTTGAGAATACTTTATTTGAAAACACCCCGATAATCCGGGGTGTTTTTTTTTCAACTTGTAATGAAAAGCAGCCCATGGTTAAAAAGAATTAAAATTCAATTAATAAATTATTTTGAATAGGTAAGGCTTGTTAACTTTTATTATATAGCAATGCACAGCTTTTGTTAGATAAAGTTTCCCCTTTTTACCTTCTGCAAATCATACATTATCAATGGAGAGTAAGGCCTATTTTTGCAACTCAAATAACCTACATGGCAAAAGTAAAAGTTGGTATAGTGCAAATGAGTTGTTCTGATAATAAGCAAGCCAATTTGCAGAAAGCAATCGGAAAAATTAAAGAAACCGCTTCCAAAGGCGCACAAATAATTTGCCTGCAGGAATTGTTTACCTCTCTTTATTTCTGTGATGTAGAGGATTACGACAATTTCAAACTGGCTGAGCCAATTCCCGGTCCTTCTACTGACACTCTTTCAGAAACAGCTAAGGAATTGGGTGTTGTTATTATTGCCTCCCTGTTTGAAAAAAGGGCACAGGGACTTTATCATAATACTACCGCTGTGCTTGATGCTGATGGAAGTTACCTGGGAAAATACCGGAAGATGCACATACCGGATGATCCGGCCTATTATGAAAAATTTTATTTTACTCCCGGTGACCTGGGATATAAAGTATTTGAAACAAAATTTGCAAAAATCGGTGTTCTGATCTGCTGGGATCAATGGTATCCTGAAGCCTCGCGGATCACTTCTTTGATGGGAGCGGAAATTTTATTTTATCCAACTGCCATCGGCTGGGCTACCGCCCAGGATGAAGCAACCAATACAGAACAATATAATGCCTGGCAAACCATTCAACGAAGCCATTCAGTAGCAAACGGCCTGCATGTTGTTAGTGTTAACAGGGTGGGCCTTGAACAAAACGGTGCCATGAAATTCTGGGGCGGATCTTTTATTACCAATCCATTCGGCAGCATTTTGTATAAAGCCTCGCATGAAAACGAAGAAGTACATGTTGAGGAACTGGATCTTGACAAAACCGATCAATACAGAACTCACTGGCCATTTTTGAGAGATCGGCGTATTGATACCTACCAGCCCATTACCAAACGTTACATAGACGAGGAAAAAAATTAGCTTCCACAGTTCAAATACAATCATTTACAAGCGTCACCGAATTATTTATTTATGGCAAAATCCTCTGCATCATTAAAAGAATCAGGTTATTATTTTCCGGCCGAATTTGCCCCTCATATTGCCACCTGGCTAAGCTGGCCTCACAAAGAAGCTTCGTGGCCGGGAAAGATAGATTCTATTTTCCCTTCCTATGTCAGAATTTATTAAAGAACTGACAAAAGGAGAAATAGTCCGGATCAATGTCAATAATAAGATGATGCAGCAATTCGCCATTATGCATCTTGAAAACCGGAGTGTTGATCTGGCGAAAATTGAATTTTATCTTCATCCTACCAATGATGCCTGGTGCAGGGATCATGGTCCCGCATTTTTAATAAACCCGAAAGCAGAACACAAAAAAGTGATTGTTGACTGGGGATACAATGCGTGGGGTAATAAATATCCTCCATATGACCTTGATGATGTTATTCCTACCTGGATCGGAAAGGAGTTTAAGACTCCCGTATATTATCCCGGTATAGTAATGGAAGGCGGCTCTGTGGATTTTAATGGCGCCGGTACATTGATTACCTCTACTGCCTGCCTGCTGAATCCAAATCGAAACCCGCATCTCAACCAGCAACAGATAGAAGAATATTTAATAAATTTTTATGGAGTAGAACAAATTCTATGGATTGATGAAGGAATAATTGGTGACGATACGGATGGCCATATTGACGATACGGTTCGTTTTGTAAATGCAGATACTGTGCTGACTGTAATAGAAGAGAACAAGTACGGATGAAAATTTTGATTTATTGCAAAATAATCTAAAGCAACTGCAAAAAATGCGCCTGCTCAATGACAAGCAATTAAACATTGTTGAATTACCAATGCCTGACCCGGTAATTTATGATGGTCAACGTTTACCCGCTTCTTATGCTAATTTTTATATAGCAAACAAATCGGTAATTGTTCCCACTTTCCAATGTGAAAAAGACGAAAAAGCATTAGAAATAATCCAGGATTGCTTTCCGGACAGGGAAGTCGTTGGCATTGATTCTACCGACATCATCTGGGGCCTGGGTAGTTTTCATTGCCTGAGCCAGCAGGAGCCTGCGGTATAAATAAATTAATAACCAACCTGCCACACCTATTCACCCGTATATAAATTGGAATTACAGTCCGATTGACTTGGAATTTCCTAATTTGCACCGTTTTTTCAAATTAACAAGATGGTAGACTTTTCGACTTTTGATCCTAACATTGTAAGTAATCCCAACAACAACATATTTGGCCTTCCTACTTCAGAAGATGAAGCAAGACTGATCATTGTTCCTGTTCCCTGGGAAGTTACCGTTAGTTATGGCTCGGGAACAGCCCGGGCACCAGAAGCCATCTTCAAAGCAAGCCTTCAGGTAGACCTTTTTGATGCAGAAGTTCCGGAGGGCTGGAAGCAAGGATATTTTATGCGTTCAATTGACAGAAAACTTTTGATGAAGAGTGATTACCTGCGCAAAGAAGCTGAATTATATATTGATTATATTTCAAAAGGTGAAGAAGTGAGTGCTAATCAGTTTATGAGCAAAACCTTGAAAGATGTCAATGAAGGTGGTGAATTTCTTAACCGATGGGTATATGATCAAACAAAAGTATTATTAGATAAAGGAAAACTGGTTTGCATATTAGGGGGTGACCATAGTGTACCGTTGGGCTTTATGAGAGCTATTGGAGAAAAGAATGGTGATTTTGGAGTATTACAGATTGATGCACATTGTGATCTTCGTGAGGCTTATGAGACATTTAACTATTCCCACGCCAGCATCATGTATAATGCCCTTGCCGAAATTCCCCGGATAAGCAGATTGGTACAGGTAGGTGTCCGGGATTATGGCAGTGATGAATGGGAATATTTAAAAAATAATGATCAAAGAGTTATCACCTATTTTGATAGGGATATTAAGACCCGCCAGTTTGAAGGAGATACATGGAAAAATATTGCAGACGAAATTGTCAGTAAATTACCCGACCAGGTATACATCAGTTTTGATATTGACGGGCTGGACAGGAAATTATGTCCTCATACGGGAACTCCTGTTCCCGGAGGGTTTGAAACGGAAGAAGTGTTTTATATATTAAGAAAGGTAATAGAAAGCGGAAGAAAGATTGTGGGTTTTGATCTGTGCGAAGTAGGTATCAGTGACTCGGACTGGAACTCGAATGTAGGTGCCCGGGTGTTATTTAAATTGTGCAACCTGTTACTGGCAAGCAATAGTTAAACTATTTTTTTTGAATCATTACAAGTTTAAGATCAGCGATCACAAAATTGCGGGATATAAAAAGGTGGCGTCCTTATTATTTATTATTAATTCAATTGCCTTCTTTGCATTAGGATATAGTTACACCCCAACCGATAAAAAGATCATACTAATTACAGCAGCTGTTCTCTCATTTTTTTATGGATTGTATAATTGGAAAAGAAGAAATGAAAAAAACGGATCATATATCGCCGCCTACCTTTTTGTTGCTTTTGTTTGGATGATAGAAACCCCTTATTATTATTTTTCTATAATTTTTACCTTATTATTAATCCTTCAGTACCGTATGCAAGGCGAAGTCCAGATCATTATTTCAGATGCCGGAATAAAAGTGAACAGCTTTCTTAGTTCAGTATTCAATTGGAATGAGTTTAATAATATTATTCTGAAAGATGGCTTACTTACTCTTGATTTCACTAATAACAAAATTTTGCAGGTAAAGCCGGATTGGAATGATTCTTATCAATCAGAAAACGACAAAGTTGAATACGGGACAGGCAAAAAAGTTTCGTTAGAGGATTATCCCGCATTAGAGAAGGAATTTAACGACTTTTGCAAAAATCAGTTGCAATTGGCCTTTTCAAAAAAGAGTGAATGACCCGGTTGAAATATTTGCCGGCTTTTTCTGAATTATTTACCTGATATGACTATTTCTCCAACACCATATATTCTTTATTCCGACGGCAAAGGAAAAATTTTTGAAGACACAACATTATATGCAGCTGGCCGCAGCGGTTGGGATGCAATGCCTGTGCCGCAGGAAGATTGGATTGAATTACCGGACGGCGGATCTTTATATGAATTACCTGGCCGGAAAGGAATTGGTATCGATGTGAAATCGGGGGAAATGAGGCTTTGCGAAAAAGGCTGGGCTGTTGCTGCGTTTATTCCTCCTGCCCATACCGGTTATTATCTTTCAGCATATGAGGCTGAAAAAAATGCGCCTACTCTCCCTTTGTTTTGTTATACAGCTGCAGGTTGGTTCAATGATAAATTTTATGTTCCTGCTGCCCGGATTGAACCGGATATAAGGCAGGATAGTTCCGGTTATGATCAAAAAAAAGTAGAATTAGAGCGTTCAGAACCTTTTGAAGGCTTATCCGCATAATCGCCTGGTTAATCACCTGGGCCATAATTGTGCATTGACCTATACACTGTCCTGCTGCCCGCAATTATTTTCTAGGCAGATGGGAATGCCCGGTACCTGTTTCCCCGGCATGCAATGCCAATTGTGTTGGTTGTATTTCCCTGCAGCCAGATGAAGAAACTATTGTTTCTACTCAAGACAGGCTAAATTTTAAGCCCTCAGCAGAAGAAATTGTAGAATACACAGTACCGCATCTTGAAACTGCCCCCTACCCGATTATCAGTTTCGGCCAGGGTTGTGAAGGAGAGCCCCTACTGATGTGGGAAACTATTCGGGATGCCATTATTGAAATCAGGAAGCACACAAAAAAGGGAAGCATTAATATTAATACAAATGGTTCCAGGCCTGATGCAGTAAAAATATTATGTGAATCGGGTTTGGATTCAATTCGTGTAAGTACCAACTCTGCACGCCGTGAAATTTATATGCCATATTATCGTCCGAACAATTACGATTTTGACGATATTGTTGAAAGCCTGAAAGTAGTGAATTCATTTGGCGGATGGACCTCTATCAATTACTTCGTTTTTCCTGGCATGACGGATAGTGTGGCAGAATATGAAGCCCTCCGAAAACTGATTCAGACCACTGGCCTCAAGATGATACAATGGCGAAATTTCAATATAGATCCCGATTGGTACCTGGGTAAAATTGGTGTGACGTGAAACAGGGGAATTTATGGGGGTAAAACAATTGCAGGAACTGATCCGGGAAGAATTCCCTGACCTTAAGTATGGCTATTTCAATCCGCCTATCGAAAGGATCAAGGGCAAATTTGAAATGGATTTTGCTCACATGTAAACCCTGCCTTTTTTTTCTGGAAATAAAATTTACCACAGCATCACCCTTTATTCCTGGTTTTCCTGGCAATTATCCATTGACATTTTTTCCATTTGCTTGTTAGCTGTATTTTTAGTTACCTCTATTAATTCCAGCCTGGCCCGGGTAATGCTTTGCTTTACATTACAGGCAATAAAATAACTTCCGCCTGCTTCTGCATCTATCTCTACTTCCGTTTCTTTTTTTAGCAGACCCACCCCACCAATTTTTGCACTGACTTTGTGTTTTCCAGGGGTCACTGTAAGACGCATATATTTATTATTGCTCAATTTGCATTTTTTCTCTTCATCAAGGAATACGGCCCAATTGGCGGCCGCACCGGAAAACTGCCCTACCCTGTACACATAAATAAAAATTGAATCGCTAAACTTATTGTCATTCTTGCTATACCCGGGAGTAGAAAATAAAATTCCACTTATTATCATCAGGGCCATTAAAAATGCTTTTCTCATAAAGAAAAATGTTTGGTTTATTTAAAACAATTAAAAAAATAAATTTACCATAATTACAATTTGCCGGGAACAAAATTCATTTTTATATTCAATTTATTCCAAAATAAAATTCGGAATTATCCCCCATTATCTTTGGTAACTTCGCTCCCCTTTTTAAATTAGGGAACATTTTCAATGCGACTGGAAGCATCAAAAACAATACGGCTGGCTTTACCAATAATCATTGGAGAACTTGCTCAAATGGCGCTACACATTATAGATACAGCCATGGTAGGGGCCATCAGTTATAAACAACTGGCGGCGGCTGCCCTGGTGGTTAATGCTATGAACATACCTTTTGTGCTGGGTATAGGAATGACCATTTCTGTGTCTCAAATGGTTTCTATGGCACATGGGCGGCATGACGGGAAATTAGTATCCCATTATTTTTTTAATGGATTTATTCTTTGTGCTATCACAGCAATGATCATTTCCCTTTCGTTGGTATTTGGCAAAAATATTTTACTTCATTTAGGACAAGATCCGGAAGTTGTGGTATTTGCACTTCCATTTATGAAACTGATGGGACTTTCCATTATCCCTATGCTCTTATTTATGACCCTGAAACAATTTACGGATGGTCTTGAGTTTACAAGGACTGCCATGTTAATTTCGCTGGCCGGGATGCCTGTTAATATTCTTTTGAACTGGCTTTTGATATATGGCAATGGAGGTTTTCCCAGGTTGGAATTGGTGGGGGCCGGTTGGGCTACCCTGATTACACGAACCGTAATGTTTATTGTCCTTGGTATTATTATTCTAAAACATTCTACTTTCAGGAAGTATATGGCTGTAAGTAGTAGTCAATGGAAATTACGTTGGAATACTCAAAAGGAATTAATGCATATTGGTATTCCAAGTAGCCTGCAAATAGGTATGGAGGCCGGAGCTTTTGCCGTATCCGGAATAATGATAGGCACCATCAGTGCTATTTCCCAGGCTTCTCACCAGATAGCACTAAGTTGTGCTTCATTTACATTTATGGTATCGATGGGTCTGGCCCAGGCAGGTTCTATCCGTGTCAGTAATTCCTTTGGCCGAAGGGATTGGACAAAAATAGAAAGGATAGGAAAGAGTACACTTTTAGTGGCTATGGTTTACGGAATTTTTTGTGCCATTTCTTTTGGCTTGTTTCGTAACCAATTACCAAAGCTTTTCAATAGCAATCCCGAAGTTCTTCAACTAGCTGGTCTGCTTATACTTTTTGCGGCGGTTTTTCAAATATCAGATAGTACCCAGGCTATCGGCGCTGGTCTGTTACGGGGAATAAAAGATGTAAAATATCCAACCTTAATGATTGGCATTGCCTATTGGGTAGTTGGCCTTCCTGTTGGTTATGTGCTGGCTTTTAATTTTGAAATGGGGGCCTCCGGAATTTGGCTGGGGTTAATAACAGGCCTTACACTTGCTTCAATTTTCTTAATAAGCCGGTTCTTAAAAATGTCAGGAAGAAATACAAAAACTCATCTTCCCTCTTCCCTTTAAGTACATCGGACTTGCAGGTTTTAATATCTGGGTACCGGGCAAACCGTTTGTTGTTTCCAAAAAGGCAAAAAAGGATAAACTATAAAAGCCCTGCTGTATAAAAAACAAGTGCCCGGGCATTTTTAAGCCATCGGGCACCTGATCTATTTATTTAAACAAAAAAATTATTGGGATACATTTACTTGTCCCCTGATCTCTCCATTAGGATTAGCAACGGTATGTATATTATAATAGACCTGACCAGCTAACAATGCTGCATGTAAAGTCGCAGACGCTGTAATGGTATCTTTAGCAGTTCCTGCAGTACCGTTTGTGACAATCTTCAGGGTTTCTATAGGAGAAGCGTTATCACCTGCTAAAGCCGGACCATGAAAATGAGCCATAGTTGCATCTCCAGACAGACCATTCCAGCTTATTGAATAAATTAATTTTTTGGATGCGGTGTCATATGTACCTGCTAAATTTCCCGCAGCACTTGTAGTAACTGGACGGAACTTCCTGCATACCGGATGCAGCACCCGAGATTGAATACTTAGCATCGGTTTTTGTATTATCATCTTCATTTTTTTCGCATGATGATAAAACAAGAGTACCGGCAATAGCTAATCCGGCCAGAGAGGCAAAAAAATTGCGTTTAAACTTTCTAGTTTCCATAATTCAGAATTTTTGAATGAATATATTTTCTTGCATTAATCCAAAAACACTACCAACTCGGGTATTTTGAAAATCAGCTACGGGCAGTATTATTTTTTAACGTAATATGGTTGACCGATTACCTTCTTATCCTGCTGTAACTGATACAATAGGAAATAAAAAAAATAATTTGTTAAGGAGAAAAGTAGCCGAAGATTCTTTCATGATGTTCCCTGATCGTAATTTTTATTGAAGGAATAGTGTCCAATTGTATCTACAGAATATGGTATCTCATTCCCAATTATTTTGAAAACAATGAACATCTGAATATTAACAATTTTTATAGGGCAGCTTATATAAGTTATACAAGCTTTACACCGTTAAATACACAGGTGTGAAAAACTATGCTAATAGCCTGTATGTATCAAAACGTAGATTTGTATGAATAACGATTATGCTATGTCCGCATCATTTGAAACAAGGAAAAATACCCAGGCGACAATGATAACTACCGGTTTTGCCGGGCTGTTATTATTACTCATGTTTTTCTGGACATGGACGCTACCTGCCATCATTCCTCCTATACAGGACCAGGGAATAATGGTGGAATTAAATCTTCCTGATGAACCCCCGATCGAATTAAAACAAGCAGGTGGTGGCGGAGGCGGAGGTAATCCAGTACAGGCAATTGGGGAAAGAGGAACAGCTCCTTATTCACCTCCACAACCAGGTACTGAAGATGATGCAAAAGATATTGAAGAAGATGTAAATGAAAAAGTAAGTCCTGCTATACTTAAGCCTGACAATCCAAAGCCAACTGCAACAAAAATAAATGAGAACAAATCCATAGTAAAAACGGAGCCTGTTCCTGACCCCAAACCGCCTGCTCCTCCAAAGCCAAAGGCTGTATTGGGAAAGACAACCAGCGGAACAGGTACAGGAGGAGGTGCTGCTGAGAATTATGAAAGAAGTGGGGGTATAGGTCAGGGAAGCGGGGTTGGAAACGGTAATGGCACGGGTGGTGGAAGTGGAACGGGTTCTGGTGGCGGAACCGGGTCGGGAACAGGTACCGGAGTAGGACCAAGAGTAACCAAAGGTGATCGCAGGATTGTTTCAAGTTATTCATTTGTAGGAGATCTGGATAAAGCAACTATTTACGCAGATATAAAAGTTTCGCCGGATGGGGTGGGAAGTTTTGAAAACTTCGCCAGGGGTTCGTCTTCTACCAGCTCAGCGTATAGAAATGAAATCGTTAAATACCTGAGAAATATTAAATTTAATAAATCAGATCATGAATCAACCGTAACCGTTCAATTCAATTTTAGAGTTAACGGATAAATTTTTATAAGAATTAGCATATGAAAAATAAATGCCGCACATAATAGTGTGGCATTTTTCTTTTTTGAATTTTCATTAAATTTGTTATAATGGAACAAAAGCTACACTATCATCTAAAGGGGATATTACGAAGCTTGAAGTTGACGCAATTGTCAATGCAGCCAATTCAAGTTTATCGGGAGGCGGAGGGGTTGACGGATCTATACACAGGGTTGGCGGTCCTGTTATCCTGGAAGAATGCAGGAAAATTATTGCTAAACAAGGAGAATGTAAAACCGGTCAGGCCGTAATAACAAGTGCCGGCAATCTGCCGGCAAAATTTGTGATTCATACAGTGGGTCCTGTTTGGAAAAAGGGTATCGATAATGAAGCTGAAAAACTTTGTGAATGCTACTACAATTCCTTGCAACTGGCAGTAGAAAATAATTTACGTACGATAGCTTTTCCGAATATCAGCACCGGGGTATATGGGTATCCTAAAACTGAGGCTGCAATTGCTGCCCTTGCCACCATATTAGGTTTTCTCCAAAATGAAACAATCATTGACAAGGTTTATTTTGTTTGTTTCGATGAAGAAAATTTTTCCATTTATAAAGAATTGATGGGTCCAATAGCGAATTTCAAAAGAATGAATTCCCCATTCTCTTGAATGGTCTTTCCTCTATTTCATTAATGAGTTCCTGCATCATTAGTAAAACCTACCTGGTTATTTTTTTAAAAAAAATGCGGACTGAATATAAATCCACACTCATTTTTCAGAAGATTAGTTACTGGCTGTTCAGCATTAAATTTGCTTTTGCCATTAAAAGCGTTAGAAATTTTCAGCTACATGACTTACCAACAAACCCTTGATTTTCTATTTACCCGTTTACCCATGTACAGCAGAATAGGCCTTGCAGCTTACAAGGAGGATTTAAACAATACGATTCATTTATGTAAATCTCTTGGCAATCCTCAACAGAAATTAAAATCAATTCATATTGCAGGTACCAACGGAAAAGGTTCTGTCAGTCATATGCTGGCTGCTATTTTTCAAACTTCCGGATACAAAACCGGTCTGTATACTTCTCCTCACTTAAAAGATTTCAGGGAAAGAATAAAAGTAAATGGTGAAATGGTCAGTGAGGAATTTGTAATTGATTTTACCGGGAGAATAGAACCAATGATTGATGAAATTGAACCCAGTTTTTTTGAGATCACGGTTGCTATGGCATTTGATTATTTTGAAAAACAAGAGGTAGACATAGCCATAATAGAAACAGGGCTTGGAGGAAGATTGGACAGTACCAATATAATTACACCTGAAATCTCCGTTATTACAAATATTGGCTGGGATCATACCAACCTGCTGGGAGATAGTCTTGAAAAAATAGCCAGGGAAAAAGCAGGCATAATAAAAGAAGGTATCCCGGTAATTATCGGAGAGGTATTAAAAGAAACACAACCTGTATTTGAAAAAACAGCCTCAGAAAAAAAAGCACCTATTCATTTTGCATTCACAAACCAGGCAAGCCATGGAATGGAAATGGGAGAAACATGAACTGGTAGTAGAAGTAGCAGAAGATCATAAAACCGATCACAAAATTTACCGGTTGGACCTTGCAGGTCTTTATCAAATCAAAAACCTGCTGACCGTTCTGGAAGCTTGTTCACAATTGCAGACGGCTGGGACATTGACGATATTCATATACAAAAGGGGCTTTCGCAAGTCAAAAAACTAACCGGCCTTTATGGTCGCTGGGAAATCATTCAGGAGCATCCATTTGTGATTTTAGATGTGGGACACAATGAGGATGGCATCAGGCAAATTATAAAACAAATTGAACTTACAGATCATCATCAGGTGCATATCATTTTTGGAACTGTAAATGATAAAGAAATTGATAATATTTTAAAACTATTGCCAAAAACGGCTTCCTTTTATTTTACCCAGGCTCCTATTCCCCGGGCATTAAATGCAGTAATCCTTTTAGAGAAGGCGCAAGCCATTGGCCTGAAAGGCAAAACCTATCCTGATGTAAACATGGCCCTGCAGGAAGCAAAAGAAAATGCAAATAAGAACGATTTAATAATAGTTTGTGGAAGTGTCTTCCTGGTGGCGGATGTAAAACGATAAGTATAAATAATTAAACTGCTGACCAGGCGCACTGCTGACATTCCTACCAGCAAGAAACATTTGAATTATTGAAAAGTATATTATGCATTGTGAGATCAGGTACCCAATCTGTCCAAGGCATACATGATACATGTAACATGCATTGCCTGAACAATTTTATTTTCCCTGATTAGTTTTTTTAATTCCTCGACAGAAACCAGGTCTATTTCTATTTCTTCATTGTGATCCAATTCCTGTGATGCAACTTTTTTTCCGCCTTTTGCAAGGAACATATGCATCAGGTTGCTGTTGGTTGAAGGATTGGCTGAAATTTTTCCCAGATATTCATAAGAAGTAAAAGCATAACCGGTTTCTTCCAACAATTCCCGGCTGATTGCTTCTTCCAGATCTTTATCTGTATCATCTACACATCCTCCCGGTATTTCTATACAAGTTTCTCCCAAAGCATGACGGTACTGTCTCTCCAGAATTACTTTTCCATCTTCTGTCAAAGCAAGAGCAGTAACCCAGGTAGGAAATTCATATACATAATAAGGATCAACAATTTTTCCCTGTGGAGTTTCACATTTGTCTTTTCTTACTTTAAACCAGAGATCATTAAAGAGATATTCGGAAGAAAGAATTTTCCATTTCATCTGATAGATTATTAAATTTTTAATTTGAGCCTAAATAGCGCTGTTTGAATTACGTTCCCATGCAACTCTGGTTTATTCTACCATCCCTTTATCTTGCGCAAGGAAGTAATATGCGCCACATGATGTTTGCCATGCCAGGCATACATACCAAGCAGGTACCAAAGACGCATTGTTTTTTTATGCTCCGGGTGAAATACGGTGCGATTATTCCAATCATCATCTTTTACATATTTCAATGACTCATACCAGCGTGCATGCAGAGCATGTAGTAATGTAAGTGAAATATTGACAGGGAGTTTTTGCACATCATTCATTTCTGCCCAAAGCTTTTCTTCATACGGTTTTATCGTTGGATTCTCTTCTGTAAGCGCCAGTTTAAAACGGCAATATGCATTGATATGACTATCGGCCACATGATGCACCAATTGATGAACTGTCCAGCCCCCATCACGGTAAGGTGTTTGCAATTGTGCCTCATCCAGGTTTAGAATTGAATTTTCCAGCGCAAGTAGGTAAAAATTTTATATCTGCCAGCCATTCCACTTTTTTCTCAATTGAAAATGGTTGGGGCTCATACTTTCCAATCGGGTATCGGGGGTCAGTTAATGCAGGCATACAGTCATTATTTTAATACTTGTAATAATTCAACTTCAAACATTAATGTAGCACCACCGGGTATATCACCACCTGCTCCCCTGTCGCCATAAGCAAGGTCAGAAGGTATCCATAAACGCCAGTGACTTCCTTCTTTCATCATTGGAATGGCAATCTGCCATCCCTTTATTAATGAACGCAGCGGCGCTGAAAAAGGCTGATTTCTTTTAAAGGAACTATCAAATTCTTTTCCATTTAGCAACGCTCCTTTATAATGCGCTTTTATCGAATCGGAAATAGCTGGTTTTGTGCCGGTACCCTCTTTTAAAACTTCGTACTGTATTCCTTCCGGTAATACGAGACTACTCCAGGTTTATCTTTATTGCCTTCCAAAAATATTTGCTCCGGCTTCCTTTTGTTCCTCAATTCTTACTCATAATTAAATTTTAATTCTTAATATATAGACGGGTCTGATAAAACTCCTGTCACTTTATTTTTGCTATACTTGATTTATCCAATCTTAAACTTCCCGCAGCGAATGCCCTGTTAATTGAATAAATACATCTTCCAGGTTTGCCTTTTTTACTTCCTTTGGTCGTTCAAACCCTGTAGCCACTAATTTATCGATCATCTTATCAGGGGAATCCAGTGCAATGATTTTTCCCGCATCAATGATGGCAATCCGGTCACAAAGATATTCAGCTTCATCCATGTAATGTGTAGTGATAATGACTGTAGTGCCCCTTTGTCTTATATCTTTTATCAATTCCCACAGACTTCTTCTTGCCTGCGGATCAAGACCCGTTGTAGGTTCATCCAAAAATATAATTCGTGGCTGATTGATTAGTGTAGTAGCAACTGAAAATCGTTGTTTCTGTCCACCGCTCAGATCTTTAAACTTTGGCTTTGGCTTTGTCCTTCAGGTTTACCATCTCCAGTAATTCCATCGGGGCTACATCACGATTGTATAATCCGCAAAATAGTTCAATCAGTTGCAACAGGTTCAGGCCGGGATAATAACCACTGCTTTGCAATTGTACACCAATAATCTTTTTTATTTCTCCTGGTTGTTTATCGAGATTCAATCCATCAACAATTACTTCTCCGCTTGTTTTTTCCCGCAATGTTTCTATAATCTCAAGCGTAGTTGATTTACCGGCTCCATTTGGTCCCAGTAATCCAAATATTTCTCCTTCATTTACATCAAATGAAATTCCTTTTACCGCCTGGAAATTGCCGTAATTTTTTACAAGATCTTTTACCGAGATAATTATATTTTTTTGCATGAGGCAGCAATTTACGGCAAAAAAATTGCCGGGCCTTTTAGCTCCAAATCATCCATTCTGGTTTAAGAAAATCCCTTTTAAAAAAGAAATATTTCTTTGGGAAGAGTACTCACTTTTCTCCTGGTGAAATAATGAAAGATTATCCTCCAAATACCTGTGTATAAAAAATACGTCCGCGCCGGTCTTTTGCCGTTCCAATTCCAATGTATTTGAAATGTCCCAGCATATTGCGTCGATGGCCAGCAGAATTCTTCCACATCGTCACTACATGCTTTCCGGAGGTAGCACCGTATGCTACGTTTTCAGCAAACCGGTTGAGGGATCTTACTTTTTTCCTGGCCTGGGAATATCTTTTGTCAAACCCGCTATGGCCAAAACGCACCCTGCCGCGTGCCATATCGGAACTATGCCTTTGAGCAATTTCATTCAATTCTTTTCGGATTATCAATGCCGGAAGGCCTTTCGATCGCCTGAACTTATTGGTTTGAGTCAAAACATCTTCTACCAGGTTAGTATCCGAAATGGGAGCATACGCCGAAAGGGAGATAAATACTGATAAACAAATAATCGAAAGAAGAAAATATTTTCTTTTCATTTCAGGGTGGATTTTTTTTTATCGGAAAGGCAAGATTTATACCAACAATCAAATGAATACTAAGTTTTCTTATTATTCTATTTCAAATTAACTATAACACAAGTTCCATTTTTATATCCGCAGTTTTAAAGGGGGAGTCCCCAATGCCGACATAGTAAAATCCATACTTTTCATATAATTTCAACGCTGGTTTTAGTAGATGATTAGATACAAGTGTTAGCTTTTTAGCACCGATCTCACTGGCTTTTGCAAGGCAGGTCTCTATTAAGAGTTTACTGATGCCCCTTCCCCTGTATTTTTCTGTTACCGCCATTTTAGCCAGTTCAAACATTCCTTCTTTTTCTTTTATCAAAGCCGCTGTACCAATTATGGCATCGTCAAAAGTTGCCAGCCAGATATATCCTCCCCTGTCCAGTATCGTAGCTTGCGGATCATCCAATATTAACAGGTCGTGTGATTCAGTGAGATTATATTGATCCAACCATTCGAGATTTAGTCTTCGAAAATCGTTATGAAATTCCTTCCGGTATTCAATTATCGTTGCCTCCTTAGCCATAAAGAATGAATATTGCCTTGATAAACTTTCTGGTATTTTATTTTGAGTCAGCAGGCAGTTTTTAAAATAACAATACTTTTATTTTTCAAAAAAGTAATAAATCAGTTCAGTTTTATTGACCATTCAAACAGCTTTCTAATTCTTCCATCATATCCTTACTTCCAATAAACATGGGAGTTCGCTGGTGCAGTTCAGCAGGCTGAATATTGAGTATACGTTCCTTGCCGTTTGTAGCCTTTCCTCCGGCTACTTCAACAATAAATGCAAACGGATTACACTCATACAGAAGACGTAATTTTCCCATGGGTTTATCCATAGTACCGGGATACATAAAAATGCCTCCCTTTATCAGGTTTCGGTGCAAATCCGAAACCATACTTCCAATATATCGTTGCGTGTATGGTCCTCCGTTTGATTTATCTTTCTTCTGGCAAGTGTCAATATAATTTCTCACTGGTTCGTCATACTGAAAAAAATTGCCATGGTTAACGGAATATATTTTTCCATGAGGGGGACATTTAATATCCGGGTGGCTGAGCGTCCATTCACCGATAGAGGGATCCAGTGTGAATCCATTTACTCCCCTCCTTGTTGCATATACCAACATGGTAGATGAGCCATAAACTACATAACCGGCTGCTACCTGCTTCAGCCCGGTCTGCAAGAAATCCTCTTTTAAAGCGATGGTTCCCTGTGGTGTTACGCGGCGATAAACTCCAAAAATTGTTCCGATGGAAACATTCACATCAATGTTACCACTGCCATCCAATGGATCAAATAAACAAACGTATTTTGAATTTTTACTCACCGCATCATCAAAAGCAACATAATCATCTAATTCTTCGCTGGCAATACCAGCGCAACTGATGCCGTGCTGCAGTACCCCAGTAAACTGATCATTAGCAAAAACATCGAGTTTTTTTACATCCTCCCCCTGAACATTTACACTTCCTGCATCACCCAAAATATCTACCAGCCCTGCTTTATTCACCTCAACATTCACTCTTTTGGCGGCCAGCCCCAGATCACGAAGCAAACTACTCAGTTCGCCCGTAGCATGTGGAAAATTGCGCAACTGCTGAATGGTAAATTCATCTAGCGTAAGAATTTTTCGATTAAAAGTCATAAAGATATTTTGTAGTAAAAACAAAAGTAAGGGGGATTCAGGAAAGAAGAATGTATTAAGCCTGGATTGACAACAAAACAAAGTAAGTTTTTAACGACATTTGCGGGCTTATTAAGACAAACAATTATCCAGGCAGTTATGAAGGTTTTCAAATTTGGCGGTGCTTCTGTGAATAGCGTCGATAGAATCAAACTAGTGGGTGAAATACTTCATCAGTATTCGGGCGAAACGTTATTGGTAGTAATATCCGCAATGGGTAAAACTACAAATGCCCTGGAAAAAGTGGTGGAGGCTTTTTATGAAAATAAAAAAGAAAATGCCCTTCAACTTTTTGAACAGGTGAAACAACAACATCTTACCACAGCAAGATATTTATTGGTTACCCATGCTCTTGCCTGCGAAAAACAATTAAACGATTTTTTTACTGAAGTAGAATGGATGCTGCATGATAATCCTGTCAGGGGTTTTGAATATTATTACGACCAGGTTGTTTGCGTTGGAGAATTATTATCTACATCCATTGTCAGCCACTACCTCAATGAAACTGGTGTCTTCAATAAATGGATCGATGTAAGAGATATTATTCGCACTGATAATAATTTCCAGGATGCTGCTATAGACTGGGACTATACTCAATCACAGGTTAAAGATGTAGTGGTTCCGGTTCTTCAGGGGCCTGCCATTGTTTTGACCCAGGGATTCATTGGAGCAACAGACGAAAATGAAAGCACTACACTTGGCAGAGAAGGGAGCGACTATTCAGCCGCCGTTTTTGCAAATATGCTGGATGCTGAAAGCCAGACGATCTGGAAGGACGTGGAAAGTGTAATGAACGCAGATCCTAAAAAATTTCCGGATGCCGTTCCTATTTACGAGTTAAATTATAAGGAAGTAATTGAAATGGCTTATTACGGTGCACAGGTCATACATCCAAAAACAATAAAACCATTACAAAACAAAGGCATCCCACTCCTGGTAAAATGTTTCCTTGATCCATCATTGCCCGGCACTGCCATTCATGCCCAAAAGTTAAAACATCTTCCGCCGATTATAGTATTAAAAGAAAACCAGGTGATGCTTGAAATGATTGCGAAAGATTTTTCTTTTGTAGGAGAGCATCACGTAGGACATTTATATCACTTGTTTGAAGAATTGAAAATAAAACCTAACCTTACACAAAATGGTGCCATCAGCTTTGTTTGTGTATTAGATGATCATCCGGAAAAAATTGAAAAGCTGGCACTGGAAGCTTCGGCCATTTTTAATGTGTCTTTAAAAAAAGATTTATCCCTTTTAACCATACGGCATTATGATGAGCGAATTATTAATTCCATGATAGATAAAAAATCCATCCTTCTTCGTCAGCAAACACCAGAAACGATCCAGGTATTGATAACAGAATTAAGGATGGAGGATAATGAAGAATTCGAAAAAAATTATTCCACAATTTCTATTTCCACCGGGCCGCCGCATCCCGCAATGCCATTAAAATAAAAAATGCAACAACCTGTATTAATACCGGATTTATAATAACCCTGAACCATACCCACTGCAAAGTTTTCATTTACAATAAGCCGGTAATAGGTTTTTGTATTTCCGGAAGTGCCAAAATCAAATTTCAATACCGGCGTTGTCATACAAGTCTGGCTTGGATCGGATTTATAGGAGGGTGTAAAATTAGTCCAGTTAAAGCCATCGGTACTATATGCTGCGCTGATAACTGAATTGACGTTAGCACAAGCGGCCAGTTGCATTCCCCAATGACTAAGATCTTGTACGGTTCCATTTTTACCATTTCCCGGGTTTGTATTTTGTACGCTCCATATCCATTCCCAGTTTGCATTCACCTGCGAGTGACTTTCAAGAGTGATTGAATATGCATTCGGATTACAAACTGCCGGAGGCGGAGCCGGCTTTGAAGAAAGTCCTGGCTTTTGTGCGCTTGCCGCCATTTTGTTCTGCTCAGGACTAAATGTTGCTTCTTGCGTATTGCGCTGGCAGGAAGCACAAGTAATTGTAACGAGGGCCACAACAATGGCATTAATAAAATTTTTCATAGGGGGGATTTTAAATTAGCTGATTATTTTTCACTTCAGATATTAAACAAAATCTAAAAACGTAACTATATAAACCTAAGGCCAAACGCTTAAAAAAAGAAAGATTTCTAATCTTTTTTTAAGTAAATGGAGTAAAACTAACGTATTGATTTAAGGAAAAAACCCAATAGCCATGTGGGGGAATCCCAAATATCCCGGGGAAAAATAAAACTAAGTAAGAAACTTGATTAGGCTTAAGGATAAACAGAATTCATTAAGAATGTCTGCACTTGCAGATTTTCAATAAACAGGCCGTTCCCTATTTAAAAGGAACGGCCTGTTTCATTTTATAAAAAATTATTTTACCTGGTCAATAAGACTCTTGAAAGTTTCAGGATTATTCATAGCCAGGTCGGCTAGTACTTTACGATCCAGTGCAATTCCTTTTTTATTCAGCTTGTTGATGAATTCAGAATAGGTCATTCCTTCTGCACGTACAGCAGCATTGATACGGGCAATCCATAATGTGCGGTATTCTCTTTTCTTCAGTTTGCGACCTACAAACATGTAAGTCATTCCTTTTTCAACAACGTTCTTGGCAACCGTCAAGTACATTTTTACGTTTGCCATAGAATCCTTTGGCTTGTTTTAATATTTTTTTGCGGCGTGCTTTTGAGGCTACGGCATTTTTTGAACGAGGCATATTTTTAAGTTTAATGTCAGATGATACCTGGTAACTACTGACAGATTTATCAATGTTTTTTAAAGATCCGGTGGAATCAGTCTGTAAATTCCATTGCTTAGGCAATCTTATTTGAGACGTCAATAGACGTTTTACAAAATCAACATGTGTTTTGGAAACAGTTCCGTCCAGTCTCATGTTACGTTTACGTTTCTTTGGATTTTTTTGTCAGGATGTGACGTTTGAAAGCTTTTTGATGCATGATCTTCCCAGTCGCCGTTACTTTAAAGCGTTTTTTGGCGCTGGAATTTGTTTTTACTTTAGGCATTTTACCCAGTATTAATATATTATACCCTTGAGGCGTTCCCCACCGGGGGATCCTTGTCGAACCTCTTCAGGAAATTTCGAATATTCCGCAACTTTGCATCCATGATAGTTTAATCCTGGAATTTCTGCAAAGAACTTGTGCAGAATTTCGGGCTGCAAAGATAACGGAGCAATGACTTAGCAGCAAGGCCGTCATTAAAATAAAAGTGAGAGGGATCAACAGATGACTCATATAGAATATAATAAAGGCGATGGATGCTGTTATTCTTTGGGATTCAGTGCATTATCAATTCGGATTAACAATATCCTGCAAATGATAGCGGCTCATTGGATCCGGGACGCCAGCCGCGGCAGTCTTTACTTCGTTGCGAAGGGAAGTCAGATGTGCCCTGGCCACACTCCTGATATCTGATTTTTCGACTGTTGGATGGCGACTACCGCCCAGCATTATCACTATGATGGCAGAAGTGGTCCACTTTTACCGGTGGATTCAGCAGGTCATCCAACATATTTATATATGATTTCTGTAGGTTTCTGCTGTACACATCAATCTTTGGACCTGGCCGGTAATTCGGACCATATACCCTTTTTTAAATCGCTGAATAGATCGGTAATTGTATAGGCATTGTTTCCCTGCTTCCGCTTCCGCATCAATAAGCTTTGAAAGATTACGGGTAGACAGATAACCGATTAAGAACATTGTCCTGTAAATCTCCAATAGTACTGATCGCATTTATACCCGTTCGATCAAAAATATCATTGTTAATCAGCCAGGATGGAGTTGTAAATAATTGCTTGTTCAAAAATTCCACAGCTTCCTTTTGTTTGTCTTTTGGCACTATTTCATAAACAGCGCCTTTTTCTTCCACCATTTTGGGTGTTTCCATAATACCCCCAACATATTTTGCTACATGGCCCATATACATTGAAAATTGGCCGGTTACCTGGTTATACATTTCTCGTAGACTGCTATAATCTTTATTGGGCTTTCTCGTCCATTCCATCAAGGTTAGGAACAATGCGTTGCAAGTTCTTAATTCCATACAGTGCTCCTTTCATTGCATCATCACCTACCTGTTCTCTTTGAGAACGGGGATCATCAGGATTGGTTTCAGTACCAAACCATAAACCGGTTATTTTTTAATTTTTCAATCACCCATTTATTGAAATAATCCTTTTCACTCTTCGGCATCTTTATATTGGGGAAATAGTTTATACCCCCATTCAATCGCCCAATGATCATAATCTCCAATACGGGGAAATAAACCAGCACGGCCTAATTTATCTTCCGGCTGCGCCACATAATTGAAACGGGCATAATCCATAATAGAAGGTGTATGTCCATTGGCTTCCACCCAAGCTTTGTCCCGAAGTTTTTCAACAGGACACTGTAGAACTTGATCCATAGTTATGACGAAACCAATGGTATGTCCTACTTCATGTGAAGAAACAAAACGTATCAATTGTCCCATTAGTTCATTATCATAGATCATCTTTCTTGCCGCAGTATCCACGGGTGAACATTGAACAAAATACCAGTGATGGATCAACTCCATTACATTATGATACCAGTTGATATGGCTCTCCATGATCTCCCCGCTGCGTGGATCGCTGATGCTTGGGCCGCTTGCATTTGCCACATCTGATGGTTTATATACAATAGCAGAATAGCGGGCATCTTCCAGGCTCCATTCCGGATCTTCTTCTTTTGTAGGAGCCATTTTTCCAATAATTGCATTTTTAAATCCTGCTTTTTCAAAAGAGGCCTGCCAGTCATTTACACCCTGGATCAGGTAAGGCACCCAGTTCTTTGGAGTAGCCGGATCGATATAAAATATGATCGGCTTTTTTGGTTCCACCAATTCTCCTCTTTTATATTTCTCTATATCTTCATCCTTTGGCTCAAGCCGCCAGCGTTTGATCAATACGAACTGCTTCTACACCCTGTGGATTAGCATCAAAATCAGTATACCCGACAGTAAAATAACCTACCCGGGGATCATGCATATCTTGGCTGCATAGGAACTTTTGGCAAGAATACCAATGAGCTATTCATTTCTACGGTAATGTTACCTGCCGCTGCAATTCCGCCTGATCCGCCAGAGGAACCCATCGCCATCCTGCTATATGTTTTTACAGCAGATATTTCAATATTGAGTGGAAAAGATCTTACACCAACGATATATGATTTATCTGATTGTTGGCGACCCATACGCAGAGCCGCTTTTAATCTGGCTGCTAAAAAATAATACATCATTGTCGCTATTGATATAATCTGTCACATCAATTACACTTCCGGTAGAATCTTTTGAAAAGGCTTTAATATCAAAGGCTGCTGCGATAGGTTGCACATTGGATTTATTGACTGCCGTGAACATGGGCGAAGTAGAATCTTTTGAATATTCTGCAAAAGAAATATTACGAAGAAATATTTTATTGTTGGGTCCTTTTTCAAAACGGATTACATTTCTTCCCGACTTCATCACCTGCATAACCAAAAAATCCACTTCGCATACCTGCTGCGGCTTTTGAAATACGATTTACCACCAGTATCTCCCGCCCAAGCATGCGTATCGCCAATTTCAAAAAAATATTTATCATCTACCTTGTGAACGTTAAACAGTCCCTCATCAGTTACTGCTTTGATGTAATTATGTCGTTATAAGGCTTGGGACCGTGGTCGGACCGTGGACTGAGACGGGCAGTGGTTTAGTTGTATCCGGTTTAGGCTGGGCGAAATGCCATTACAGAAAAAAAGCAGCAAGAAAAAAAGTCATGCTCAAACGGGCAAAGAACTGAATACATGTATTAATATGTTTGAGTGTATAATATAAGTGTACTAAGATACGTAAAGGATTAGTTGCGGTTTGTTAATACAGCGATTAATTCGTACCAATGGTGAAATACCGATATATGTTGTAAAAACAAGGAATAGCAGAAACACTCGATCAATATTACATAACTTTAATAACCATGCGCTGCATATCGGATGGATTATAAAAAACCCAGAAAACTGGGTTTACCGATATATCAGATCTAATCTGCTTTATCTGCCTTATCTGACGGTTTATCACCTTTCTTTTTTCCTTTTGGCGCAAACATCGCCAGCATTCTTCTTCCTTCCAGCTTCGGCATACTTTCCAAAATACCTATTTCTGCAAGTCGTTCTGCAAATTTCAACAATAATAATTGTCCTCTGTCCTGGAACTGTATTGCACGGCCTTTAAACTGCACGTATGCTTTTACTTTATTGCCATCTTTCAAAAAGCCTTCAGCATGTTTGGCTTTAAAATCAAAGTCATGATCATCAGTATTGGGAGTAAAACGAATTTCCTTTACTTCGGAGACTTTGCTTTTGGCCTTCATCTCCTTTTCCTTCTTCTTCTTATCGTAAAGGAATTTATTATAATCAATGATCTTGCAAACCGGAGGATCTACCTGGGGTGAAATTTCTACCAGGTCCAGCTGCTGATCCTGCGCCATACGTAAGGGCATCCTGGGTAGAATAGATACCCACTTCTACATTATCACCTACCAGACGTACCTGTGGTACCCGGATAAAATGATTGATACGATGTTCTGCTTCTTTGCGTGGAGCAAATCTGCCTCTGTTAAACCTCCGCCTGGTTGTTAAATCCGCCACCGCCGGGTTCTTGAAATCCGCCTGGCCGGGTGGTCTGTTGAACCCGCCGCCGGGTTTTTGTGGTACTGCCATTTAAATTTTTTAAGTGAAACCCCTTTCCCTGAAAAGCGCTATTATTATTTTTTAATGTTATAATTCCTCGTCCAGGGGAATGGAAATATTATTACAGAAAATGACAATTCTATTCTGCTCTACGATCTTTTATTTCCTGATTCACTTCCATTCAAAAATTCATCCATTTCTTTTACACCCGCATCTCCTTTTCCTTGTCTTCTTACTGCTACTTTATTTTCATTCATTTCCTTTTCCCCAACCACCAGCATATAAGGCACTCTCATCAATTCCGTATCCCGGATCTTCTTTCCAATTTTTTCCTGCCGGTCATCAACTTCTGCACGAATATCCGCATTTTTCAGTTGTCTGCGAAACAGTTTTGGCATAATCCAGAAACTTATCGCTGATCGGCAGCACTTTTACCTGTACCGGTGCCAGCCAAAGCGGAAATTTACCTGCATAATGTTCCAGCAGGAACCCGATAAAACGTTCATGTGTACCCAGCGGCGCCCGGTGAATGATCAGTGGTGTTTCTGGTTTATTTGACTGGTCGGTATATTCCAGTTTAAAACTTCTGCCCTGTGAAAAATCAACCTGGTTGGTAGCCAGTGTAAATTCCCGGCCAATAGCACTCCATATCTGTACATCAATTTTTGGACCATAGAAAGCAGCTTCATCCTGTACTTCCACAAAAGGAATATTTGATTCCGTCAACACATTTCGAACCATGGTCTCCGTTTCTTTCCATAGCTCCGGTTCATTCACATATTTTATGCCCAGTTTTTCCGGTGAATGCAATGATAGCCGCATCACATATTTATCAATACCGAAAATTTTAAAATATTTCAGGTACATATCATTCACTGCCCTGAATTCGTCATTGAACTGTTCTTTGGTGCAATAAATATGCGCATCATTCATGTGCAGACAACGAACCCGCATCAAGTCCAAACAATTCACCACTTTGTTCATAACGGTAAACGGTTCCATATTCTGCAATACGATAAGGAAGATCACGATAGCTTTTTGGTTCTGCTGCAAATATTTTATGATGATGCGGACAGTTCATCGATTTCAGATAATATTTCTCTCCATCCATTTCCATTGGCGGATACATACTATCTGCATAATAAGGCAGGTGACCGCTGGTGAGATACATGCTTTCCTTTGCGATATGCGGTGTTACTACTCTTTTATATCCTGCTGCATTTTCTGTTTCTTTTGCCAGTTTTTCCAGTTCTTCAATGATCACTGTACCATTGGGCATCCACATTATCAAACCCTGGCCTACATCATCATCCATGGTATAAATGCCCAGTTCTTTTCCCAGTTTGCGATGATCTCTTTTCTTTGCTTCTTCCAGCATCTGCAGGTATTCATCCAATTCTTTTTGAGAAGGAAATGTAATACCATATACCCGGGTAAGCATTTTATTTTTTTCATCACCTTTCCAATAAGCACCGGCAATATTGGTAAGTTTGATAGCTTTTATAAATCCGGTGTTGGGAATATGCGGTCCGCGGCAGAGATCAGTAAAATTTCCCTGTGTATAAAAAGTGATTTCACCATCATGTAAGACCCTGCAGCAGATCCAGTTTGTATTCATCATTCTTATCGGTAAAATATTGAATGGCATCCGGCTTTGGATATTTCTTTTCGGGTATAAACATTATTCTGCTTGGCCAGCTCATTCATTTTTTTCTCCAGTGCCAGCAAGATCTTCTTCAGTCATTTTCTTATCACCCAGATCCATATCATAATAAAATCCATTTTCAATGCAGGACCTACCCAAAATTTTACACCGGGAAAAATAGATTCAACTGCTTCAGCCATCAGGTGAGCAGAAGAATGCCAGAATGTATTTTTACCATCTTTATCATTCCAGGTAAGAAGTTTCAGAGAAGCATCTTCGTTGATAGGTCGTGTAGCATCCCATACCTGCCCATTTACACTTGCAGCCAAAACTTTTCTGGCCAGTCCTTCGGAAATTGATTTTGCGATATCCAGTGCAGAAACCCCTTTTTCATATTGTCTTACTGCGCCATCCGGAAATGTAATATTGATCATGCTAATTATTACTGGTTACCGGTTACCGGATTTCAGTTACTCTCCTGAATTTTTCTTATTAAAAAAAAATTTGAACTTTGATCAATAGAAAACCAGTAACCGGCAACTGGTTTATCTTTTCAAAGGTGGGCAAAATTAACAAACTCTTGCCGGAGTACAATCAACCTGATACGAACTAATTCGTTAGTTTTGAAATTCCATGAAACAGATACGACAAAAGAACTGTTTGCTCCTTTTATTTTCAATCTGCGCTATTTGTCATTCTCTTCTTTTCACAAAGCGTAACGGGTATCTGGCGCGGTTATTTTATCGCCGATAATGGTTATCAGTACAAACTTGAATTCCAGGTAAAACAAAATGGAAGCTATGCCGTTGCGGAGTTTCCTATTCCTGGCAGGATGATATCCGTTTCTATGGCAAAGCAACCATGACTGGCAATTATGTTGGCACTTCTCAAAATTTCAGGATTAGGGAAATAAAAACAGTTGAAGTTAAAAGTGCCGGAGGAGGTGGTACCTGTATCATGAATTATAATCTTAATTATTCCCGTTCGGGCAAAGAAGAATTTCTGGAAGGAAGTTATCTTGGAAAACAAGAAGTAAAACAAGGGCCAAATCCCTTTGAATGGGGTGATTGCGGTGGTGGTAAAGTCTATCTTCGGAGGGTCACCACTTCAGAATTTTATATAGAACCGGCATTACGACCCAAAAAAAATGATGAAAGCCCTCTGGCAAAATCTACTCCTTCTAAACCAACTATCCACACCTAAAAAGACAAATATTCCTAAATCAACTCCGGTTATTAAAAAGCCGGCTACTGAAACAACAAAGAAAAAAATAGAAATTCCTCAACAAATAAACGATGACTCTCTGAAGAAGATCAAGCCTGAAATTATTAGAGAATCACAGCCTGTTGTTATCACACCTTCAATATTAAAAACAAGAGAAAATAAATTAGCGCAATTCATTATTGTATCCAGCCCGGATGTAAAGATCAGAATATATGATAATGGGGAAATAGATGACGATACAATTTCCGTTTATCTGAATAAAAAACTTGTATTATCTAATAAAAGGCTTACTGCAAGTCCGATAACACTACATTTTAAAATGGAAGAAGGAGAGGAACAGGAGCTGACCATGGTGGCAGAGAACCTCGGTCGTATTCCGCCCAATACCTCCCTTATGATTGTAGAGGCAGGTGACCAGCGCTTTGAAGTACGCATTACCTCCACTTCCCAAAAGAATGCTGTTGTGAAATTTAAATATCATAAGCCGGGATAAGGTCAGGCCTTTAACGGACATACCTTAGGACAAGGAATAAAATATCTTGTGCCTATTCTGATTCCCTGAATTTATATTACTCTCTGTATTAATTCATATAGCCGTTTCTGTAATTTTTATACTCACCTACAGTTTTTCCTTTATTTTCATTGCAAATGCGCAGTGCAATTTTTTTATTTTTTTATTTTTTTTTAGTTTTCTGCAGCCATGGGCAGGACATAAATGGCTTCTGGAAGGGCCGTCTTGTTATGGAACCGGGAGGTTGCTTTCCTGTTTATAATATTGAACTGCAATTACAGACGGAAGGCACCAGCATCCGGGGCAACTCTTACCATTATTCCGACACAACCAATTACGTAAAAGAAGAATTTGAAGGCATATATGATACGATAACAAAATCCATAAATATACAGGAGGAGAAGGTATCTCTTTTTCGTATTCCACCCGATTGCATTCCTTGTATTAAAAAATATTCTCTCTCTTTCCACACGGATGGGAAGGAGGAGCAATTGCGGGGAAGCTGGACAGGAAAAACAATGGATGGCAAAAGCAATTGTCCCCCGGGAACAATTGTTCTAACTCGGATTCTAAAACCTGCCTTTAAACCAGAAGTGCCGCCGGTTTTGATAGAACGGAAACTGGAACTTGTAAAAGAAATAAAAGTAGATACCGGCAATTTGCGCCTCGATTTTTATGATAATGGTGTTATTGACGGGGATATAATTTCCGTTTATGTCAATGATGTGGCTGTAGTATCCAACCAGGTTCTGGCAGCTAAACCCATTACAATATATATACGCATTGATCCATCAAAACCCAGGCAGGAAATGGTAATGGTTGGAGAAAACCTGGGATCCATTCCTCCCAATACAGCACTCATGATTGTAAATGCAAACGATAAGCGTTACCAGGTGTATCTGACATCTGATGATAAAAAAAATGCCATGGTGAGGTTTATTTATGAAAAGCCGAAATGAGTGTTCCGTGGCATAAGAGGAAATAAAAAATCTATAAACAAGTCTCTTTTGAAAAAGATTCCTGTTTATAGATCCTGTACCAGCAACTTTATACCCATTGTTTAACGAGTAGGATGAAGCCTGATGATTTTCAACTATCCCGAAATAATCCTAATGGTGAATAAAAATGAAACCGACACTACATTATTTTTTCAGTTTCCACTACTTTCCTTTCAACAACTAATTTCTGAATAGTTTGCTGCCGGGCCTCATCTATATTCAAAAGATTACCAATCTTTTTGATCAGACTTTCTTCAACCATATCCATTAATTCATCGCTGACTGTTAATTCTACACAATAGGAATACAGCGCAAGCTCATTAGTGGGATTGATGAGTTGGATAAGAAACTTCAAATATTGCTCCTCGTTTTCGATCGTGTTATTATAAGACCTGTAGGCATTCATTTCATCTTTAAAATTCAACCGCTTTTGTAAACCCAATGCTACAAAGCGATCAGAAAGGCTATCTATTTCAAGCGGAGATAATTTTCCGTTTTTCAGACAACAATGATAATATAAATGACATAAGGCCTGATCCTGCGAGTTAACCACTTTACTATACATAATAGATTATTTTAGCAAGAAGGTACAACGATAGTGCCACAATAAATAAATATAAAAGCTTTATTGTTGTGGGATTTATTTCCCATTCATTTTAAATATCTATTCGTTATTAGTTAAAATCAATAATTGCCGGGCAGTAATAAACGGGCAATCACGTTATCCCCAGGGATAAATAAGTTTTGATTTTTTGCAATTATCTGCCGCTATGTTGTACATACCCCTTAAGCTCCTCATTAAATTCATTTTCTTTAATTAAATCTTCCAAAGGAAGATGCATTCTGAATTGCCAGTAATGTTTTGAATTAGCAGGATTATTAATCCTTTCCTCGTGAGGGTTGGGCCTTCTCAGTATATCACTCATTCCCAGAATATCCTGCAGTTGAAAAATACTCCACATAGCGGGAGAATACAGGTGTTGCAAGATGATTGCCCTGTTTATCCAGGATTCGCAGAAGTAGGGTGCTTCACCCCATTGTCCCAAAGCATGGTTATAAAAATGCTGCGTTTTTTCCCGGTTTTCTTCCCACCAGCCTCTAATTGTGCTCATATCATGAGTAGATGGCGTGATGACAGATAAGTAGGGAGCTTCATGAGGATAGAAAAATTCCTTTTTAGGATTCTTGGGCATCCGCTGAATTTCAAGACTTAGTATTCCCAGCAAATTCATTACTTCAGGTACACAATCCGGAACCATTCCCAGGTCTTCGCCGCAAATAAGCATATTGGTAGAATCCTTAAGCCTGGGTAATTTTTTCATAGCTTCTTTTTTCCAAAAGTTATCCTGCCTGCGATAGAAATAATTTATATAAAGCGCTTTCAGCTTTTCCTGCACATGCGGTATAAGGTATCTAAAAGAAGAGGTTTTTTCCATATCAATTCGAAAATGGTATTCCAGGCCTCTCGATCTTTCCTGTTTAAAAAATATAACGTTGGAAATAAGATCGTACAACCCCAATTGCAACTTTAAATTTTCCTCAGTTGATTCCAGCTTCAAAAAGAAGGCCTCAACAGCTCGCTGATCCTGGAATGGTGTCTTCAAATCGTAACCTTCTCTTTCATTGGGCTCAACAAAATCCTGCTTTACCCTTTCGGCCAGGTCATCAAATATTTCATGCAATACATCTTCAGTAATTAATGGTTTGCAATACCGTGGTTCATCAAACCAAATTCCGTTTTCGCCAAACTCTGAATAGTGTACAGGAATTGAAGGAACAAAATGTCCCATGATACCCTGAACTGCGTTTGAGGGAACGCTCCAAATGCGGAAGAAACCAAGTATATGATCAATTCTAAAGGCGTCGAAATAATTGTTCATTTGTTCGAATCGCTTTTTCCACCATCCAAAATCATCTTCCTGCATGCGTTTCCAGTTATAGGTAGGAAATTCCCAATTTTGCCCTATTGGCGTAAAATCATCCGGAGGTGCTCCTGCCTGTTCTTCCATATTATATAATTCCGGAGCCACCCAGGCATCGCAACCATAACGATAAATACCAATGGGTATATCTCCTTTTAATACAATACCTTTTTTATGTGCATAGTCTGCAGCATCTTTTAATTGAAGATGGAGTTGGAATTGGACAAAGCAATAAAACCTGATTTCTTTTTGAACAGATGATTTTGTGGTGAATAAATGTTCGATCTCTTCCTTTATATATACACTGTTTGTTTTCCACTCGTTAAAATGTGAAGTGCCATATTGATCCCGTAAATAACAGAAGACTGCATAGGGTATCAACCAGTGTTTATTGTCCTCAAAAAAAGACTGATAATCTTCTGAATCAAAACATTCCTTATACATTACATCGTACAATTCTCTTAAAATGGAAAGCTTTAAGCGAATGACCTCTTCATAATCTACCTGGCTAAGTTCATTTAGTTGCAGTTTTTTCTTTTTCAAAAATTGAACAGAATCAAAATGCTTTTTACCGGCACATTTTTCCAAATTAATATATAAAGGATGCAATGCAAAAGCAGAGATAGCCGCATACGGATAGGAATCTATCCATGTATTAGTGGCTATAGTATCATTGACCGGTAGAATCTGAATCAGCTTTAGACCCGTTTCCTTCGCCCAATCGACAAGTAATTTTATATCTGCAAATTCTCCTACCCCAAAACTATTTTTACTTCGCAGGCTAAAAACTGGCAAAGAAACACCGGCGCCTTTCCATGTGTCATTAGGAATGCGGGCAAAACCATCATGAATAATGGTTACCCGGTTCAAATGGGTATCTATATGGAGAAGCCGGTTATCCCCTTGCTCAAAGCTGATCAACTTGTTTTCCCGGGTATTGAATAAAACATATTTATATGCTACCGGAAAGGTGCTTTCAGCCAGGTCCAAATTCACAGACCACCAACCGTCCTCTTTTGCCAGGTGAATAAGTTTTGATTCCAACCAGTTACCTAATTTTTCACCTCTCCCCGAAAGACAGATTACTTCATGCTTATCCAGCAAAGGCGCTTTTATTTTGAATGTATGTGTAAAGTGCTTTTCTGCTTTTACCTTATGTTTTGAATACTGATGCCTTAGCAAAACATTTTCAAACGGAGCCGTATAAAAAGCATTTCCATATTCGCCTGCATGATTCCAGGTATCCAGGAGATGTATCTCCAAGATAGTTTTTCCGGGGTCTGATATTACCTTATCATGTCCCCATTCCCCGGTCATTTCCCCCTCTTTATTTTTCAGGTAATATTTATAGGTCAGCCCGTTCTTATTCCAGTCCTTTTTAGAAACAGGAATAGCGACATACCAAAATTCATCATTGAGATATTGCATTGCTACTGCGTGGGCCGGGTCATTCTTTCCAAGTTCCCTGGCATTACCGCTTACCCACAAACTCTGACCAAATTCTGTATGGAATCGTAAATTAAAATGAAGAATCATTGCAATCGTTGGTTCAAATATCCTTTAAAAAAGTGTGTAAAAGACACATTTGTACGAATGTAAAATAAAACATTCAAGGATAATATTTTTTATTTAAGAAACATTAGAAAAATGTACAGGTAAATTCCAAAGGTCAAAAACGGTCGAAAGTCGATTTTAGTTTTTGGGTTTAAAACCTATCGGGAAAATTATTCAGGAGGTGTTACAGCGTTTTTTGGAAAATAAAGCATATCTGGTCTTTGTCCATAACAAGCTTTAGAAATTAGCAGAATAATGACTAATATCTTTTTTCCTTTCAACCGCCAGGCCTATTTTTGCATGGGCCGGGAAACCGGATTGGAAAAATAAAAACCAAAATAAACGTATGGAACAACAAAAGAAAAACAAAGGAATTTACTGGCTTCTTTTTTTTGCATCCACGGCGGCTTTGATTCTCGCCATATTTTCTCACTGGGAATGGCTGACATTAATTCTTCCTTTTCAAACTACCGCTTTTGTAAAAGCAATGGATATTATGTAATTCGAAAATAATTTTTTATTAATAACCCACTAATTGTGGGTTATTTCTTTTAGCAGGCAAATGGAAAATGAAATATCTTTAAAAAAACAAACAATTATTCAACCCTAAACCCAGGCAAAATGAAAAAAATTCTATTCGTTTCTATGGCAATTTTAATTGCTGCTACTTCAATCAGCCATTCTTATGCTGCACTTGTTGTTCCTTCTTCTTCCACTTCATCTGTACCCAGTGAACCGGATCCTGCTACAGCAAAAGCGGCTGTAAATGAATTCAAGAGCCTTTCAAAAAAAGAAAAAAAGTCGCGGATCAAAGATGCTAAAAAAGAAATAAAAGCCTTTAAAGCTGCCAAAAAAGGCGGAGCAGAGCCAAGTACCAACACTTTATTATTGGTTATTCTTGCTATTTTACTTCCACCGCTTGCTGTATACCTGCACCAGGGAGAAATAAATAGTAAATTTTGGATCAGTCTGTTGCTAACTTTATTATTTTGGATCCCGGGAGTTATTTATGCATTGATAGTGATACTTGGTAACGAGTAATAAAATTATTTTTATTTAAAAAATGCCGGTTCCGGAAAGGACCGGCATTTCATTTTCTTTTTTTACTGGATGCGGTTACGGCTTAAAAATGCGCCGGTAGTTCACTATCCCTTAAACATGCTGCGGGCCGATTTTGCAGTTCTGCGAATATTCCAAAGATCGGCAATTCCAAAAGATCGCCTGGGCTCTTCCGGCATTTTAATGTCTGTTGCTAATGTTTCTTTAACCTCTGTTAATAGCGATTCAAGTACTCCATACTCCATCTGTACAATAGATGGCATTACATCATTCTTCATGATTATTTCCTGTTTTTATTAATTACAAATAAATTTTTGAGCAATGGGGGAAGAAAAATCTGGAATCGTTAGAAGAGGCAAGCGGCAAACTCTATCACCCTGTTTATATAATTTTATCAATGCTCAAATTGATGTTGCAAATGTACTGCAGGGCTGCTGAACTCCAAAAAAAAATGGATAAATAAATAAACGTTATACCCGTATTAACAAATAACACCACAAGTATACAAGTGTAATTAACAGGGAAAATACTTACCCCTTTTTCCTGTAATTTATTTATTCCAACGGCTATTAGCAGATTTTAAATTTCTCCGAATGTTCCACAGATCAGTAATTCCGAATGATTTATTTTTTAATTTCTTACAGGGAAAAATTAAATCTTTTGCAACAGTTTCATCTACTATTCCACTGTACAATCTTTCCAATACATCTTTTTCCATTTGTTCGAAAAAAGTCGTTACAACACTTTTCATTTTACTAAGGTTTTTTTACTTTTTAAAAAAAGGTTCTTTTGAAAACGATTAGACAGCAAAGTCATTTTCTTTACATCCACTTATCGTTATTTAAAAGCCAATACAAAAATAACTCAGGTAAGAAAGCAGGAAAAGATCAATGTGAACGAATTGGAACTTTCGGTCATTGAATGGCTAATTTATGAAGGCCGGATGCAATTCTATTTTCACAATACAGAAAAAAGCCCTCACATTTCTGTAAGGGCTTTATCCAAATTCATAATGTATCTGTTCAGGTTACATGTTACTTTACCTCTTCGTAGGGAACATCGGTTACGTTATCATCTGCCTTTGCTCCTGTACTTCCTTCTCCGCCACTTGCCTGGTCAGGACCGGGCTGCGCAGCATTCCCGTCCTGCTGGGTGGAATTATACATATCCTGGCTGGCCGCTGTCCATGCTGCATTCAATTCAGCCATTGCGCTATCAATACCAGCAATATCCTGTGCCTTATGAGCTTCTTTTAATTTCTCTACAGCCGACTCAATAACAGTTTTCTTTTCAGCAGGAATTTTTTCGCCATATTCTTTCAATTGCTTTTCTGTCTGGAATACCAGGCTATCAGCCGCATTCAGTTTGTCAACCTTTTCCCTTTCCGCTTTATCTGTGGCTTCATTGGCTTTTGCCTCTGCCTTCATTTTTTCAACTTCTTCTTTGCTTAAACCACTTCCTGCTTCAATATGTATCTTTTGTTCTTTACCGGTTCCTTTATCCTTAGCAGTTACGTGCAGGATACCATTGGCATCAATATCAAAGATCACTTCGATCTGCGGTACACCTCTTGGTGCAGGTGGTATGCCATCGAGGTTAAAGATTCCAAGGCTCTTATTATCCTTCGCCATTGAACGTTCACCCTGCAATACATGGATCTGTACACCGGGCTGATTATCGCTGGCCGTACTGAAATGTTTCAGATTTTTTGGTTGGTATCGTCGTATTTGAAGGTATCAGCGTTGTCATTACACCTCCCATTGTTTCAATACCAAGAGAAAGTGGTGTAACGTCGAGCAACAATACATCTTTCACTTCACCGGTCATTACTGCACCCTGTATAGCAGCACCTACTGCCACTACTTCATCGGGGTTAACACTGCGGTTTGGTTTCTTACCAAAGAATTTCTCAACTATCTCCTGCACTTTAGGAATACGGGTACTACCACCTACCAAGATCACTTCATCAATTTCTGAGGTACTTATTCCTGCATCTTTCAATGCCTGCTTCGCAGGGCTTCAGGCAACGGGCAAATAAATTATCTGCCAATTGCTCAAATTTAGCACGGCTCAATTTTTTCACCAGGTGTTTGGGCACACCGTCTACCGCCGTGATATAAGGAAGATTGATTTCTGTTTCTGTAGAAGAAGATAATTCCACCTTTGCTTTTTCAGCAGCTTCTTTTAAACGTTGCAAAGCCATAGGATCTTTGCGCAAGATCAATTGCTTCATCTTTTTTAAATTCATCAGCCAGCCAGTCCATAATCACTTTATCAAAATCATCACCACCTAGGTGAGTATCACCATTGGTGCTTTTTACTTCAAATACACCATCGCCTAATTCAAGAACTGAAATATCGAATGTACCACCACCAAGGTCAAATACGGCGATCTTATGATCTTTACCTCCTTTATCCAGACCATAAGCCAATGCAGCTGCTGTTGGTTCGTTTACAATACGGCGAACTGTTAAGACCGGCAATTTCACCGGCTTCTTTTGTAGCCTGGCGCTGTGCATCATTAAAATATGCAGGAACGGTAATAACCGCTTCCGTTACTTCCTGGCCCAGGTAATCTTCAGCAGTTTTCTTCATTTTCTGAAGAATCATGGCGATAATTTCCTGTGGTGTATATAACCTGCCATCTATGTCAATACGTACGGTATTATTGTCACCTTTTGCCACTTTATAGCTCCAGTGACTGATTTCTTCTGTCACTTCATCAAAGCGGCGGCCCATAAAACGCTTTACAGAAGTAATTGTATTTTGCGGGTTGGTGATGGCCTGGCGTTTGGCCGGATCACCCACTTTACGTTCGCCATTTTTCAAAAAAGCCACGACAGACGGGGTTGTACGGCGTCCCTCGTCGTTGGCAATAACCACAGGTTCGTTGCCTTCCATTACGGCAACGCAACTATTTGTAGTTCCTAAGTCAATTCCAATTATCTTTCCCATAGTTTATGTTTTTAATTTTTTTCCCCGCTTTTTGCGGGACAGCTATTGATTGTCAATCATTGTGCCGTGAAGAGTAAATGTGAAAAAATGGCAGTCCGAAATTCCAGTGGATGAAAAGAAGAATTAAATTCATAATGATTAGGGAATTTGGTTCTTAATCAGGAGGCTTCTTACTTCTTATCTTGCGTGATCAAATCTTCATTATTGTATATGGATTGGCTCTGGATCATATTGGGAATAATTTTAATAATCATTGGTATTGCAGGAAGTATACTGCCATTACTACCGGGTCCTCCGATTGCCTTTGCTGGTTTATTCATTCAACAATTCCGGGATCCGGATCCGTTTACTTCCAAATTTTTGTGGATGTGGGCAGGTATTGTTGCTGTTTCACTGGTATTAGATTACCTGATTCCAATTTGGGGTACAAAAAAATATGGCGGCACCAAATATGGAGTATGGGGATGTACTATTGGCTTTTTGCTGGCTTTCTGGATGGGTCCATTGGGTATGATCATTGGTCCTTTCCTGGGTGCGTTTGCCGGGGAAATGATTGCCGGACAAGATTCAAGAAAATCGTTCAGAGCGGCCCTTGGTTCATTTGTTGGTTTTTTACTAGGTTCATTCCTGAAACTGGTCATTTGCTTTGTGATGTTTTATTACGTGATAACAAGTATATAATGAAAGAACCCAAAAAATCGAATATCCCGCAGATTCTTTATTCTACCACCAAATCATAATATTAATGGCTAATTCAATTTCCCAAAAATTACGCATCAAAGAGAATTTTAAACTTCTTACTTTGAATGCGCCTGCCGATTTTAAAAAGGGCCTGGCTCCGTTGCCGGAAAATGTAAAGCTGATCACTTCAGGCAAAGACTATGACCAGGTTCATTGGTTTGTTATGAATAAAGCCCAGCTGGAAAAAGAATTGAGCAAAGTGATGAAACTAGTAAAAGAAAATGTTATTGTATGGGTCTATTATCCAAAAGGAACTTCGAAGATACAAACTGATCTTACCCGGGACAAAGGATGGGATTGTTTACTGAAGTGCATCAGATAAACTTACCTGGATAAATCTGATTTCCTTTGATGATACCTGGTCGGTTTTTGGTTTCCGTGCAAAAACGGAAGCTGATAAAAAGAAAGATGCAAAACAAGTAAACAGGGAAATATTTAATTGGGTTGATCCGGTAAATAAAAAGGTGAGGCTACCTGACGACCTGAAGGAATTACTCAAAAAAAATAAGAAAGAAGCTGCTCTTTTTGATGCCCTCCCCTATTCTCATAAAAAAGAATATGTAGAATGGATAGTGACTGCCAAAAGAGAGGAAACCAGATCTAAAAGAATAAAAGAAACTATTGAAAGGCTGGGTAAAGGATGGAAAAACCCGGCGAACATTTAAATTTTCATTAGCACAAAATGCAAGACCATGTTACAACCCAATGAACAGTTTTAAAATACTGGATACCATTATCTGATGGCCCTGGTAATTAGTTTAGCATGATACAACCTGAATAGTGAAAAATGTCCTGCTCAATTTCGAATCTTTTCTTTGCCTACATTTGATTGGAACTGATGCCCGATCCAAAAGTGCCGTTTTTAAATCAATAGTATGAAAGGAAAAGAAATTCTTACTTCGGTCGCAATAATTTTTTTTATCGCCTCCTGCTCCCATAAGATCAACCCGGAAAGACCCTTGCTTTTTGCATCCAATTTTAAACTGGATTCACTGCCTGTTTCAGAAATCAATATTCCATTACAAATAAACCTGAAGCCTTTGTATTCAATGGCCGAAAATCAGGTGGATACACTATTTACTTCACCCGATTATCCGAATGGCTGGGTACAGGATAATTGCGCTACCAGGTATAAATATAGTTTTCGCCGAAGCCCTTTGCAATTAAGTGCATCCGGTACTCTTTTTAATCTTGGCTTTACGGGTTATTACAAAATCATAGGTTCCACCAGAGTCTGTGTGGGTGGCGCAGCTATTTCACCGTGGACTGCTCCCTGCAGATGCGGTTTTGATGAACCGGAAAGGAGAGTGAATGTTTCCTTTACCAATTCCCTGACATTGCAACCAGATTATAAAGTAAAATTGATGGTAAGGAGAAATGAACCTCAGCCGCTGGATAAATGTGAAATCTGTTTCTGGGGACAGGATATCACGAAGGAAGTTTTGAATGGATTAAAAGAAGAACTGGATACTGCCAAAGCTGTATTGGAAAGAAGTTATGGAACCATCGATCTGAAACCCCAGTTTCAACAGGTTTGGAATCAATTGATGAAGCCATATAATATTTATGATATGGGTTGGTTACAAGTGAATCCACAAACAATTCGAATAAATAACCTGTATGCTAAGGATGATTCACTATATGTCTACCTGGGTTTGTCTGCAAAACCAGTCATCAGTTTTGAAAAACCAGAAGAAAAAACATCAAACATTCCTTCAATTGGATCTATTAGCAGGCAACAGGGTTTTTCCATTTTCCTGGATGCCAGGCTCAATTATGATTCACTAAGCAATATTCTGAACCGGCATATTGCCAATAAAGAATTTGATTTTAATAAGGGCCCGGTAAAAAAGAAATTCATTATCAGGGATTGTCAGTTGTATGGAACAGGAAATGAAAAACTGATCATCAAGGTAAATTTCGGCGGAACGGATAACGGCACTTTTTATCTTACAGGAAAACCCGTTTATACGACATGAAAACCGTATACTGGAAATCAAGAATATTGATTTTGATATCAAATCAAAAGATGCATTGCTTAAAACATCAGAATGGCTGTTTAGCCGGAGGATCATTAATGAAATAAGCAAGAAATACAAGATTTGATCTCGGCACCTATATTGACAGCGCAAAAATCACTATCAACCAGCAACTTAACCATGAATGGATAAAAGGTATCCGGAGTTATGGACAAATCAGATGAAATTCGGCTGATTGGTGTTTATCCTTTCAGCCAGTCCCTGATCATCCGAAGCAATTGCACCGGTAATCTTATCTGTAAAAATGGATTCTATAGATTTCAGTCTGTAGCTTCATCATCTAGCAACTTCGCTTTGAAAGAAAAATGTCTTTGTGCCAGAAAACTGAACACAATAACTATAGAGGTTGTCAGTACCTGCGCAAGACCGGATAAACGTGGGCTCTTTCCACCAATATCTTCAGCAAAATATAATTCAATGCCAGGTTAAACATACAGATCATAAAATAACGGAACAACTGAATTCTTCCTTTCATCACTGAATCATTGAAGACCACATATTTTGACATAAAAAAACCAATCGGAAATGTTACACAGAAAGAAATGAACAAAGCCGCTACGTGGCCTTTAAATGCATAAAAGCCAAAATGAAGTTGCTCGTTCCTGCAATAAATATCGATAGCTGATAAAATAAACAGGAATCCGAGCAACGTATTTCCTCCTCCCGACGCAGCATACCGGAAGGTTTGCAGGTTCATCAGCCGGCGAAAGGAGGATAAAAAAAATCAATGACAGGAAGAATAAAATCTCTTGCTGAATGAATATGCCGCTTCATGCCGGGCAAAAATATTGAAGTTTCTGATTTAATCCTTTGATTTTTGACTGGCCTTCCGGGACTTACCCAATATCATTTAATGAAGAAAGGTTTCCCGTAAATTCGCAGCTAAATTATAGAACAGATGGGTATTGTATCGGAAATAAAACCATTTATAGTAAAAGCATTAACTGATTTGTACGGAATAGATTTTGCGCAGAATGATCTAACAATAAACCAGACCAAACCGGAATTTGAAGGAGATTATACATTGGTGCTTTTTTCTTTTGTAAAACAATTAAAAAAATCACCCGGAACAACTGGGCAAAGAGATTGGTGAATTCCTTGTTAAAGAATAATCCTGAGTTATTTTCTTCCTTTAATGTTATCAAAGGATTTTTAAACCTGGTTATTGCTGACAATTATTGGATCAATTTTCTGCAAACCGTAATATACGATAAAGATCAATCGGCCTGTCAGCCGGCTAATAAGACAAAGAGTAATTGTTGAATACTCCTCTCCTAACACCAATAAACCTCTGCACCTCGGTCACCTGAGAAATAATTTCCTGGGCTGGAGTGTTGCTGAAATATTAAAAACAACCGGGCATACTGTTTTTAAAACGGCGATCATGAATGACCGTGGTATTCATATCTGCAAATCGATGGTGGCCTGGCAACTATTTGGCGAAGGCAAAACGCCTGAATCAACCGGCATCAAAGGCGATCATTTTGTAGGTGACTATTATGTGCTGTTTGGAGAAGAACATAAAAAGGAAACTGCAGCTGCTGATGGCCGACGGAATGAGTAAAGAAGATGCAGAAAAAAATGCGCCGATCATGCTGGCTGCGCAAAAAATGCTGCTGGATTGGGAAAATGGCGATCCTGAAGTAAGGGCGCTCTGGCAAAAAATGAATAGCTGGGTGTATGAAGGATTTAATGAGACCTATAAAAAAATAGGAAGTGATTTTGACAAAAATTATTTTGAAAGTGAAACCTATCTGTTAGGAAAAGAATTTGTAGAAGATGGATTAAAGAAAGGAGTGTTTTATAAAAAAGAAGATGGCAGTGTGTGGATCGACCTGACAGCCGATGGCCTGGATGAAAAAATTGTACAGCGGAAAGACGGCACGTCAGTTTATATCACCCAGGATCTCGGCCTTGCAGATAAAAAGTATGAAGAGTTTCAATACGATCAGAGTATTTATGTGATAGCAGATGAACAGAACTATCACATGAAAGTGCTGAAACTGATCCTGCAAAAATTGGGAAAACCTTATGCAGATGGCATATTATCATCTGAGTTATGGTCTGGTAGAACTTCCTACCGGCAGAATGAAAACCCGGGAAGGAACTGTAGTAGATGCGGATGATATGATCGAAGAATTAAAAAAAGTAGCCCGGGAAAAAACAGAAGAACTGGGAAAAGTAAAAGACTTTAATCCTGGTGAACTAAATGAACTTTATGATACGATTGCCCTGGGTGCTTTAAAATTTTTCCTGTTGCGTGTTGATCCAAAAAAGAGAATGATCTTTAACCCGGAAGAAAGTATCGACTTTCATGGATTTACAGGTCCGTTCATTCAATTTATACATGCAAGGATAAAGTCCATTTTGAGAAAAGAACAGGCAACGCAAGGTCATCTTCAGGCATAATGCAGATTTGTTACCAAAAGAAAAAGAATTGATTGTTTTGCTGGAACAGTATCCAGGTTATTGAACAGGCTTGCAGGAACATAACCCATCCTTGCTGCTATCTATGGTTTTAATGTTGCAAAAACATTCAATACTTTTTATACCGATCATTCGGTTTTGAATGCTGAATCAGAAGAAAAGAAACAACTGCGATTGCAAATTTGTGAACTAACAGCAATGTGATCGCTTCGGCCATGCACCTGCTGGGAATAAAAGTGCCTGAGAGAATGTAGATAGCATAAAAATTGGCACTACAGGAATGAAATGTACATCGATCAATGCTTCCCGCAATAATTTGGGATCAAAGTAATATCCTCCGTTGAAAAAATCATTTTTATTTATACCAGTTGCAGAAAATTTAATTGTACCAGTATGTTTTTTAATTTTATGAGGCAGATATTTTGCTGAAAAAAGTCTTTTCCTGTTAGAAAATATTGGTCGCTTCGGGGAATTTACCGTAATGCCACCTTACCTTTTTAAGCTTTATATTTAGAACAACGCATGAATCTTTATCAAGTAGCTTAGGTTTAATGATCCCCGCTTTCTTAGTCAATTTTTAATACCCGGAATATTTTTCTTTCCTTTTTTCCCCACTTTATTTCAACGATATATATTCCGTTGGCTCCTTTAATTCTGATTTTTTTATCGGAAGAATTCAAAAACCTCGATTCAATCATTCTTCCGGTATTATCGGATATGATTATCTGTACACCTTTACCTGCATTGAGTATTGTCCATTCAATATTCAGGTAATCATTCCCATAAAGAGGATTGGGATATACTTTAATAATAGGTTCCTGCTTGATTTGACCTTCTTCAGCCTGGCGTTTTAATGGCGCTGCATTTGTAATTGTTGTAGCAGGATTTACCAAAACCTGAGCCGGCTGCGAAGTTGCCTGGCATAAATTGGAATTGGTAATGTTCACTGTATAGCTTCCGCTGGTGGTTGCTGTATAGGCTGCAGTCGTAGCTCCAATGATATTAATCCCATCCTTCTTCCATTGATAAATATTTCCCACTACCGCAGGAGCATTAAGCAGAACATTTCCGCCAAAGTTAAAGGTTAAAGGACCGCCTGGGGATATCGATGCAACAGGCAAGGGATTTACAACAACAGTTGTAGCTGCAGACGTAATTGTACAGCCCTGCGCATTGGTAATTAAAACTGTGTAAACTCCGGACGTTGTCGCGGTATAATTGGCAAGCGTGGCACCGGCAATATTGACCCCTGCTTTTTTCCATTGGTAAGTATAACCTGCACCTGGATAGGCTTTGAGCAATACGCTTTTATCTGCACAGAATGCCAATGGACCCACCATGGTAACCGTTGCAACAGGCAAGGGATTTACAACAACAGTAGTAGTTGCAGAAGTAATTGTGCAGCCCAGCGCATTGGTGATAACAACTGTGTAAGCACCGGAAGCAGTCGCCGTATAGTTTGCAAGTGTAGCACCGGCAATATTGACCCCTGCTTTTTTCCATTGGTAAGTATAACCTGCACCGGGATATGCTTTAAGCAAAACGCTTTTACCTGAGCAAAATGTCAATGGCCCAAGTACTGAAACCGTGGCAACAGGCAAACTATTTACAACAACAGTTGTAGCTGCAGAAGTAATTGTACAGCCTTGTACATTAGTAATTAAAACTGTGTAAATACCGGAAGCTGTCGCGGTATAATTAGCAAACGTGGCACCGGCAATACTAACCCCTGCTTTTTTCCATTGGTAAATATAACCTGCACCGGGATAGGCTTTAAGTAAAACCGTTTTACCTGAGCAGAATGTCAATGACCCAACTACTGAAACCGTTGCAACAGGCAAACTATTTACAACAACAGTTGTAGCTGCAGACGAAATTGTACAGCCTTGTACATTAGTAATTAAAACTGTGTAAATACCGGAAGCTGTCGCGGTATAATTAGCAAACGTGGCACCGGCAATACTAACCCCTGCTTTTTTCCATTGGTAAGTATATCCTGCACCGGGATAGGCTTTAAGTAAAACCGTTTTACCTGAGCAGAATGTCAATGACCCTACTACTGTGATCGTTGCTACAGGCAAGGGATTTACAACAACAGTTGTAGCTGCAGACGTAATTGTACAGCCTTGTACATTAGTAATTAAAACTGTGTAAATTCCGGAAGCTGTCGCGGTATAATTAGCAAACGTGGCACCGGCAATACTAACCCCTGCTTTTTTCCATTGGTAAGTATATCCTGCACCGGGATAGGCTTTAAGTAAAACCGTTTTACCTGAGCAGAATGTCAATGACCCTACTACTGTGATCGTTGCTACAGGCAAGGGATTTACAACAACAGTTGTAGCTGCAGACGTAATTGTACAGCCTTGTACATTAGTAATTAAAACTGTGTAAATTCCGGAAGCTGTCGCGGTATAATTAGCAAACGTGGCACCGGCAATACTAACCCCTGCTTTTTTCCATTGGTAAGTATATCCTGCACCGGGATAGGCTTTAAGTAAAACCGTTTTACCTGAGCAGAATGTCAAAGGCCCAACTATTGTAACCGTTGCAACAGGCAAGGGATTTACAACAACAGTAGTAGCTGCAGACATAATTGTACAGCCTTGCGCATTGGTAATTAAAACTGTATAAATACCGGAAGCTGTCGCGATATAATTGGCAAGCGTTGCACCGGCAATATTAACTCCTGCTTTTTTCCATTGATAAATATAACCTTTTCCTGGATTGGCTTTAAGCAAAACGCTTTTACCTGAGCAGAATGTCAAAGGCCCAACTATGGTAACCGTAGCAACAGGGAAGGGATTTACAACAACAGTTGTAGCTGCAGAAGTAATTGTACAGCCCTGCGCATTGGTGAGAACAACCGAGTAAATACCGGAAGAATTTGCAGTATAATTAGCAAGCGTGGCACCGGCAATATTGATCCCTGCTTTTTTCCATTGGTAAGTATAACCTGCGCCTGAATAAGCTTTAAGCAAAACGCTTTTACCTTCACATAACGTTGATGGCCCGGCAGCCGTTATTGTGGAAATACGGACAGGGTTAATTAATGAATTAAAGGCTGCTTTAGTTAGCTGATTTGTACTGCCAATATTCAAATAGGTAAACACAGTAGAACCAATAAATGCTGAAAGTGCTGAATTATTTATTTGATCAACTATTACTAATTTGTTTAACTGGATTGATGTTTTTGGATTATTGAATGAAAATGTAAAAGCAAAAGTCCAGTTATTAACTGTTAACGGGCTTAAATTCAAACCCTTTGCCGAATTGAGGGCAATGGGCAAATACAAATAAGAGTCGCCTATATCAACTACTGCCTGCGGCGTCATTAAAGATGTAGCTGTTCCTCCGTAAAGTAATGAATTAACCTGCATAATTTTTACGGCATCTGAAAGACTATAATCTGATTTTGGTGCCCGTAAAATAATACCTAAATCTTCTGCTACCGGAAATGCAGTGTAAGCTGCGCTGACAGGCCTTAATGCAATTTCAAAGTAGGCGCCAGAACCGGTATTGCAACCATTAGCTCCATTACTTGACAGGCCAATGTTCAGATTATTAATTCTTGACTGTCCTGAAGAAATAACCCCGGTGACGATCGCCATTATTAACAGTACCGTTTTTTTCATACTATTAATTTATTTATGTTCTTGCCTGATGGCATTAGGTTGCCCGCCGAGCACCATTCCAAGGATAAAGGCAATATCAGATGGAATTGGTGGCAGAATTTTCGAAGCTGCTCTTACACTTCTGTCCATATTAAGATCAGCAACTGAATATCCTGTTACCGTTGCATTAGGGTTTCCATTTAAAATTACTTCTCTTATATAGTCTGCATCCGAAGGAATGAGTGGCTGCACCTGTAAAATAGCCCTCACAAAATCGTCCATATCAGCATTGCCAGCCATCATCATAAATACATTTCCGAATTGAGCCATGGCTGTATTGGTAGTTATTACTGAGTTTTGAAAGGCCTTGCTTTGAGCTGTAGTAAAATCATAATTGAAAATAGCGTTATCTGCTAATGAATAGGCGGCAGGTGTTCTTATACTTAAATGATTACGATGACTTACAAGAAACTGATAATTCCCATCATTATCAATTGGCATAACAACCGGGGATATACCATCTGTATCAACAATATCACCATCACGTTGCAATAAAGCAGCTCTTGTTTGAAATTTGATAGCAGGGTTTAAAGTATCAACAGTAGAAATATAAACCCAATCAACTATGGCATCATTTCCGGTTGTATTAAATACGGTTGGGTTGACAGTCTCATTTACTGTTGCTGTGCCATCATAAACACCGGCCCTCGCAAACTTTGCATTTAATGAAGCATTATAAGGTTGGGTTGTGGGAATAACAGGGTCTATGCCGCTGGTTGAAGGATCATCACGAAGCCAGTCAGACATCAAACCATTTGCTGAATTATATGGCCCCTGAAGGAAAACTTTCAAATTCAACCTGGCTGCATTCACATTTTGCAGATCAGCAATACCAAAAACACCTGTTGAAGTAATATTAGTACGACTGCAGGTATATGGATCAGACCCCGGAGCTGATGCTATGTTAATGGCCGGTAAATCCCAATCTGTACCGCTTTTGTAACGTGCTATCCCTGATTTAAATCTATTAAAATTTGAAAGCTCATCGCCAGCCGTCCATTCACCTGTCATTGTAAAATTTGATCCGCCTTCTATTGCTTCTGAAATTATCCAGCTATTATTTGCAAAATCCTGGGTTATTGGAGTTCCGGTCAACCCCTGCGTGAGGACATTTTGAGTGCATCTCACTCCTATATCATCAGTTGTGCCATTATTAGTTATAGTCAAAGGGTTGAATTCTGAAGCACTAAACCCTACCGGGAATATAAAAGGGGAAGTGGCAGGGCCTAATGAATTTTTTACCAATCGGCCTGTGCCGTTGGTGATCACAAATCGTGCAGATGTGATCCCGGTAATAGTAGCGGCAGAAGCCATGCGAAGATCAAATGTGTTCAATTGCACATTTCCATTGGTGAATAAAAGATTGGCGCCGACCATTGCCTTGCCTGTTAAATTCACATTGTTTATATTATCTATTTCAAGGTTAGGAATAGTAAATCCCTCCATGTTAATATTTTGAAGTGTGTTTCCCTTTATTAATAAAAGACCTGCTCCCTGTATATCAACATTACTGGTGACATCTCCCTGAGCGGTTACCAGGGCGCCGGGGCCTATAAAGAAAATGGTATTATCAATTGCAAGCTGGCTTTTGGCGCTGGTGGCTGAAAAACCGGCAACGGTTAAAAAAAACAATATTCTGTTCATAAGAAAATTTGTACGTTTTTAAATATTCGATAACATGAAGTGACTTCAGCGATTTATTGATGTTTATACTACAATCTTTTTTCTAAAGCCTCAAGCCGTATCATCAACTCATCGTTTTCTTTTTGTAAAGCCTGTATTTGTTGGTATTACTCCTGCAAAGCCTTTATTGCAATAACGCTGAAGCCAGTATAATTAAGCCCATGCAAATTGGGTATGCGGTTAACAGAATCAAAAGTTTTATGATTTACACTTACCATTTCAGGAAATAACGGTTTTACATCCTGCGCAATAAATCCAAAAGTTTTTTAATGCCTGCTATTGTTAGAATTCATTTCATAAATTTTCATACAATCAATTTTTGTTTTTTAATAAGTGTATCAGCATTTTATTTTGCTCTTCCAGCAATTGCATTCTTTTTGTAAATCAATTATTTGTTGCTGTTGCTCCTCTATGGCAACAATACTAAAGCCAGAATAATTAATACCATGTTGATTGGGAAGAGCACCATCAGAAGGTGTTTGTTTGTTCACTGCGTTAACCATTTCAGGAAATAACAACTTAGCCTCCTGCGCAATCAGACCTATCATTTCTTCTGATGACTTAACATCCCTCATTTTATACCGGGTAGGTCTCAACCTAAGCACTTTATCAAGGATGGGGCCGAGCGTTTCAATATTTTCCTTCATACACATGTTTGAATTGGCATTATAACTTCCATCATTAGCGTTGAACCAGCCCATGAGAGGATTGCTCCTGCCATTGTAATAAAGTGCCAGGGAAGTATGTAGATTATTGGGATCAGCATTCCAGGGGTCGCCTTTTAATTCCCATCCGCGAAAACCCCAATCCGGATTAATTAATACAAGACCCTTATTGTTAACCTGTCTTATTACCATTGTATACCCAGGGCTGGCAGTGTTTACCCCTATCATCGTAGAACCTCCACCGATCAATACTTTACCACCGGGGATATCGTTAATGTAAACATTGTTTCCGTTAATTCCTCCGCGGATATAAGTGTCTTCAACACTTCTGTAATTAAAATGTGAGTTATATCTAGATCCTCCAAATACTGCGGAACCATCAAAGTTTGTTTCTTTTCTTACATAGAGCGATACATTGGCAGGGGTGGTTCTTATTCCTATATTGTCTGTGTTGCTGATAATCATGGCCGTGTTGAGTGTGGCAGCGGCAGTATCTTTAATGCCATTGGGTAACATTGCAAAAGTCATGTACACACTGTTTGGATTAAGGTATTGAACAGCGCCATATCCATTGACTATATATCTGAATCCATTACCGGCATATTCGTTGATACCTATACCGGGCCAGTTGCTTTGCAGGGACATTCCGGTAGTTTCGCCTCCAAAAATGCCGGAGGTGGAAAAGACAGATCCATGCACTTCTAATTTTGCTCGGGTGGGTGTGGTAGTGCCGATGCCTACGTTTGTGGTAGGTGTTGGTTGTGCAGAAACGAATAGAAAAAAGAAGTTGATTACCAAAAGAGGAAATATTTTTTTCATAACATCCGGCTTTATTCAGTTAAGTGATTAATTTTTTCCAGAAGTGTTTTTGTCAAGTCTTTTAATTCATCAATTTGTTTTTGCTGGTCTGATATAAGAATCTGTTGTTCCTGAATAGCTTTTATGGCCAACACACCAAATCCTGAATAGGTCATTGTGTGTAAGTCTGAATAGATGTCAGTATTTTTCATTTTCCCATCAGCTACCTGGACTAACTCTGGAAAGATATTTTTCACTTCCTGTGCAATGAATCCAAGTGTTTTCGGGCCAGAGCCAACATTTCCTTTCATTTCATATTCCACTGGTCGTAACTGCATGACACCACTCAGGACTGTGGAAAGAACCCGGATATTAGTTTTTAAGCGTCCATCGGAAATTGAATTATAATTTCCATTCGTGGGATTTATTTGAACTCTGGATAAACCATTGAAACTAAAATATAAATAAGACAGATTTTGACTAACGCTACTGTTAACCGAAAATCCCCAATTGTCAAAGCTCTTTCGTGGGTTTACTAAAAGCATTCCCTTTTCAAATCCATTTATGTCTGTTATCTGACGAATTTCCAGTGCATAATCAGGTGTTTGAGTATTAATCCCTACTTTACTATTTCCGTTCCCAATAAAAATATTTCCTCCCGGGACATCATTGATAAATACATTTCCATTGCTTTTTCCTGCCCTTATATAAGTGTTTTCAGAAGTTGCGTAATTAAAATGGGAACGAAATGTAGTGCCTTGAAAAGCTGCTGTCCCATCAAAGCCTGTTCCTCTTGCTACATATAAAGTGGCAGGTGGAAAATCGGCTGATCCAATTGTCACCCTTCCATCATTTGTAAGAACCATTGCTCTCCTGGTTATTGGCGGCAACCCTCCTGCAACACCATTTGAAAACATATCAAAAGCCATATAGCCACTCCCCGGATCCATGAACTGAAGAACTGCATAACCATTTGCTAAGTACCGGTGGCCATTATTGTAATATGAATTAAAGCCTATACCAGGCCAGTTTCGCTGCAATGAAATTCCGCTGCTTTCGCCTCCAAAGATGGCACTTGTGGCATCCACAGCACCATGCACTTCTAATTTTGCACGGGTGGGTGTGGTAGTGCCGATGCCTACGTTAGTGGTAGGTGTTGGTTGTGCAGAAACGAATAGAAAAAAGAAGTTGATTACCAAAAGAGGAAATATTTTTTTCATAATATCTGGCTTTATTCCGTTAAGTGATTAATTTTTAGCAGAAGTGTTTTTATCAATTCTTTTAATTCATCAATTTGTTTTTTCAGGCTTTCTATTATTTGCTGTTGCTCTTGTATGGCTTTTATGGCAATTACCGATAAGCCACTATAGTTTACGGCATAGAGTTCCTTAATTTCTTTATGCCCAAAACTTGCACCATCGGTTAGGGAGATCAATTCGGGGAAATAAGTATTTAACTCCTGGCCGATTAATCCGATACTTGATTTTTTATCTGGGTTATTGTATTTCATAGCGTAGGTCTTCGGCTTTAATTGCATGAGTTTTGAAAGTGTTTCGGGCATTGGCTTAATGTTGTTTTTTAAGCGTTCGTCGCTGCCGCTGTGATAGCTACCATCAGATTTTATGAATGCAACCCCGGCATCGTTGTATAAAATATATAGATTATTGGTTGAACCAAACAGGTGGGTATTCATACCAAAATAATTGTAAGTACCCGGATCAATTATAGCGAGGCCCCTGCCGCCTGTCTGAACAATTTCTAACGCATAAAAAGGGTTTATGCTGTTAATGCCAACTTTACTTCCGCCATTTTGTGTGCCAATAATCAGGTTTTTATTTCCCCAAATACTCATGAGCAATTGCGATGAACCCGCTGAAGCGCCTGCGTAAAAACGGTGCACATTATCTCTGCCGGCAACCGAATAACGCATAGTGCCCGGTTCAATACCTAAACCAAAATACTGATGGTCGTTGTTCGCCGATTCCCATAAAACCAATTTACGGTTACTGATGCTGTTGGGCAATTGCAATTCGGCAGTGGGACTGGCCCCCTTGATGCCCACATTGCCAGTAGGTGAAATTGCAAGGGCACGAGCCGTTATGGGTGGAAGCTCACCCGCGGCTCCGTTTGAAAACATATCTACATACATGTACCCACTGTTGGGATCAAGAAATTGTTTGGCCGCAAAACCATTTGCCAGGTAGCGGTTGCCCGCATTCCAATAAGTGTTGAACCCGATGGCTGGCCAGTTTCGCTGTATGGAGATGCCGCTGCTTTCGCCTCCAAAGATGGCACTGGTGGCATCAACAGCGCCATGCACCTCTAATTTTGCACGGGTGGGTGTGGCTGTGCCGATGCCTACATTTCCAGGTGTTTGCGCAGAAACAAAAAGAAAAAAGGAGTTGATCAGCAGAAGTAGGAATATCTTTTTCATGAGCAAACTTTTAATCTACAAAGAATCGATGGGTTCCGGTATCCCTGCAAATAAAAATGATGGTAGTACAATTTGATCCCTGAAATAATCCCTCTTATTTTACAATAACCAGCTAACATTTGCAGTATTCAGGATTGCAGTTGGGTGTCATATAATTGTTCCTGGATAAACTATCTTATCCTTTTTGCTGGTTTCATCAGAGTGTGGAGTGTTTGTATTTTTCGGTGGATGTATAATGAATGTATGTGGATTTATATTTTTTAACAAGCGCCATTTCACTAACGGCGGCTTTGATTTAGTTAATGGCGGAAGAGCTTTTAGAGTAAGGAATAAACTGCCGGACCTTTTTAACCAGGTCCGGCAGTAAAATGATTAGAACGTTTCTTTAATCAGACAGTTTTACCAGCTTTACCACTTTGTATTCTTTACCCTGCATGATGCGAATAAAGTAAACTCCCTGTTTATAATTATCACCGACCATGATGTTATTTCCACTTGATAAATTATTACGCAACTCAACACGCCTTCCCAAAATGTCAAACACCTGCATGATTATTTTATCATTCGTGTTATTGCTTTTTATTTCAATTCTGAAATGGTTATTGGTTGGGTTGGGCGATGCAACTAATTGCAGGCCTTTCATATCTTCCATTATTTTCTTCTTTGTATCGGCTGATACAATCATTTTGCCGGCAGGTCTGTCATCTTCGTCATCTTCATCTTCATCGTCATCTTCATCATCATCTCCACCTGATTTTTTATAACAATGGAATGCAAAGTCGTCCCAATAGATGTCGTAATTAACACCTGTAGTTGTATTATGGCCCTGCAGTATTGTATTTCCAATTCTTTTTGAGTTATAAATAGATAAAGCAGTAGTAGTAGTCTGCAAATTTCCAACTTGATACCTGAACTCGCCCGATGAAAGCAATTCAATACTAAGCCTTACCCATTTGTTATAACTAAATCCGGAAGGTAAACCCATATCCACCCATACCCCATCGTTATAACCACGGAAGCGGGCTGGTCCGGCTTCACTTGTAAACTCTATGATGGGATAAGCTGATATGTTATTGAAAGCATCAAAAGCAGTTCCCCAGAAACCTGCCATACGACGACCGGTTGTTTTCCAGGCTAAAGGAACATACAGCTCAATTTCCATGTAGGTTGTGCCACTGGTTAAATCAAATTTGCGTCCCTGGGTATTGTAAAATGATGAACTGAATGCTGCAGGACGGTTGGTGGCAGCACCTGATACTGCTATCGAATGTTTCAACCTTGCATTGCCAGCAAAGTTAACAGGTGATAAAAATCCCGCAGGTGCATATCGGTCTGTGTACCATTTACCTTGAGCTTGTGTTGGGGAAAGAACGACGGGTTTTGAAAAGTTATTATCTCCTTTGCAAGGTTCATAAGTACATGGCCCAAGGTTGTCACCATGATTCAGATGCGACTGAACTGCATTAGCATCCACGCAAATTTCTTTCCCTTTATGGCAGATAAGAACTTTATCATTTTTCTTTCCGCATGTTGCATCACACACATCTCCCAGGCCATCGTTGTCCGCATCGGCCTGGTTTGAATTGGGAACAAAAGGACAATTATCTACGCCATCCAATACACCATCATTATCATCATCAGGATCGCAGACATCACCCAGAGCATCTCCATCATTATTTTCCTGGTTTGGATTGGCAACTAACGGACAATTATCATCTCCATCTAAAACACCGTCATTGTCATCATCCGGGTCAACACAATCAGCCAAATTATCACCATCTGTATCCGTAAATCCTTCATCAATTAAACCATCGCAATCATCATCTATCCCATTGCATATTTCGGCATTTAATGTTATTGTATAAATTATCCAATCTGTTGCAGCACATTCGTCGGCATCAATCTGACCATCATTATCTGTATCAATAAACTCTCTGAATTTCATTACCAACGTACCAGACATGTTAGGATTTATCAATGCCATTGTACCAGTTGCTCCTGCAAAAGCAGTTAATGATGCAGAACAATTGTTACAGAATGGAACGGTTACGTTGGTGGTTTGTATTACCTGATATGCTTTAACTGATGGTCCGGTATTTCCATTTTGATCAGTGAATTGATTAAATAAAATATTATTAGGTGTGTTGCACACAGTGAAGGAAGCCTGATCATCAGTGCCATCATTATTGGAGATTACTGTAACACCATTTATTGTTGTAGTTAATTTTGGTTGAGCGCCAATAGTTGGTTCGAATGGTGCACAATCATCTGGATCAGGAACACCATCATTATCATCATCAGGATCACAGATATCACCTAAGGCATCTCCATCATTATTTGCCTGGTCTGGATTGGCAACCAACGGACAATTATCATCGCCATTTGGCACCCCATCACCATCATTATCATTCGCTGTACCAATGCAGCTTCCAGGTACCGGCTGGAAACCCGCAGCTACACCATCATTATCTGTGCCGATAATCAGGTAGGGTTGATACACAATATTTGCAGATGCCGGACCTGCAATATCTGGCTGCCCACCCGGAGGAGTGGCCGTACCTCCATAGGCTACCGGAATTTGAACTGCATAACCGGGCTCTGTAGAGTTGGCTGTTGTAATTACAGGGCTTAGCGTTCCCCACCAGTTGCAGGTAAAATTTTTAAGATTATTTCCCGGAGATGGTAAAGACCCACCTGTTTGCCTGTCGACCACCTGTGCATACCAGTTTCCACTAATATCATTATTATTTAAGTTACTATTCAAGGCAGATTGAACCGGGCTATTTGTTCCCCCACTTGCGTCAAGAAATACAATACCCACAGTCCAGTTATTTTTAATAAAATTCTGGGTTATTGTCAAATTATCCGTTTGATTTCTGAATATTAACCCTGTTCTATTATCAGAAATATCGTTGTTTTGAATGGTATGATTGTTTGAATTATTAATATCAATTCCGGTTCTATTTCCAACAAGCTTATTATTCCTGATAGTAGCTCCTGTAACAGATAATCCTTGAATGGCGACACCCGCACTGTTTAGTCCCGGATTATTCCAATCAGTTGTATTATTTCCGTCCCTTGTTATAGTAAATTCTTCTAAGGTCGCTCCTGAAGAAGTTATTCGTACCGTAGCATTATCGCCACCTATTATTCCTGAAATAATGGATTGACTTATACCGGATCCTTTTAGCGTAATCGTTTTACTAATTTCTACATCTTCATGATAAGTTCCTGCACCAGCAACTACGGTGTGCCCATTCAATGTTTGCGGATCATTAATTGCTGATTGGATAGAACAAAAAGTTTCCCCGGTAGTGATATTGGTTACTACATTTCCTCCACTTCCCGTAGTTACCAGGTTATCCCAATAAGCATCATAAGAATCTGAACTTTGATTTATAACCGGAAGTGCCGGATCATTAAAGTTATAAGCTTGCATAATTATATCTCCGAAGTATGTTGAACCTCCGGAAGATAATGTTCCTACCACTACATTATTAACCAGGTATTCAAGGTCTGTTCCTGACAATCTAAACTCCAGGCTATACCATTCATCGTATATAATAGATACCCCTGAATTTATCCACAAACCTGTATTCACATCATAAAAATAAATTCCGGGAGACCCGGCATCGGGATTACGAAACCCAATTATTGGATAGGCTGAAATAGTATTGGTTACATCATACGCGGTAGCCCACATATCAGTGCGCCGGTGCCTGGTTTCCCAGTCTGACGGAATATACAGGTCTCCTTTCATTACCGTTACGCATCTACCACATTGGTTAAACTTTCTGCCATGTGTATTGTAAAATGAAGAGGAAAAACCTCCTGGTCTTAAAGAAGCACCATCATTAATCCCATCAATTGAAATTTTCAATACGTTTTCAACATTAAATACAAATGATGAAAATCCTGCAGGAGGATAACGATCAGGATACCAGGCGCCATCTGTGTTACCTGCAGCCAGAACGAGTGAACTATTAAAATCTTCGTTTAGAAGATTGCATTGTGTTTTCCCGATCGTGGAGGCTGAAAAAAACAAGATGAATAATGCCGCTGAAGCAATGATTTGCTTTTTACATAGAATTTTTTTCATACTTGACTTTTTAGAATTGGTTAAAAAATGGTATGGCTTTCTGTACAGGAAATTGGGAAAATTAGTTTTTGTAAAAATCAGAACCTGATCGGGAAGATTTTGTTTACAGGGGGAGGATAACCGGTAATTAGTTTGCCGGTGAAATAATGAAGTTGAAATACAGAAATTGAATTTTGAAATGAATTGTTCTGTTTTTATCCATTTCACCGGAAGGCTAATTTAAAATTGTTTTAATGTTAGTAAATACCACTATGCCTCACCTTAAATGTGAAGTCATTCTTTAAAAACTAACAGAGCTTAAACCAATTAAAATTAAAGCAAGGCATTGCCAAAAAATGCAGAAAAGACTTGCAAAGGCTTTCTAAAAGCAGTTGCAATTGAATCAATTTTTTCGACAATAAAAAAATTACTTGGGAATTTTAAAAAAAAAACCACCACCCTAGTTCAGCCTCTCCCGTTTTCCTCATTGAGTCACCCCAAATTGATAAATCAAATAATTTGAGGAATTAGTCCTGTTCTTCTTTATCGATGTAAAATCTTGAATGCATTGTATTTAACAGGATGGTTATATTGAAATTGCTATAGATCGTCTTGAAATATTCTATTGGTCCCTTCAAAAAAAAGAAGAAGCATTTCTGCTTCCTCTTTTATGAACTTCATACCTGATTTAATGATCAATGCTGAATAAACACTTTTTCTGTCCTGGTGCTTTCACCCGATTGCAACATCATAATATAATTTCCGTTTTTCAATGATGGCAATACCAGGTTGCGGTAATTAACACCCTCCGATTGCGCTAACTGCTGGGTGAATACGGTGCGTCCCAGCACATCAATCACACTGAATTTTGCACTACCGCTAACCAGCGATTCCCATTTTAATTTCACCTGGTTTTGGAGAGGGTTAGGGTATACATTGAAAATAGTGAAGGATTTCTGTACATCTTCAGGATTTACGTTTGTTCCGGGCGCCTGGCTTCCGGATGGCTTAGATGCAGTTCCTGCCTCACAATCTCCCAAAACATCCCCATGAGCCAGGTGTGCAGACACTGCGGATGAAGCTATACAAAGCGTTTTCCTATTCGTGGTCGATTCTTTATGACAAATCAACACCTTATTATTATTGTTCCCACACCGTGCATCCTGAACAAAAACAATTATTTCATCTGTTGCTTCATGACCATTGGCATCTGTAACTTTTATAGAATAGGTTGTTGTTACCGCTGGGCTCACCGTTATTGCAGCAGTAGTAGCACCAGTTGACCACAGAATGGTTGGTGTACCGCAAACCGTAATTGCGGGTGTTATTGTTTTGCTGGTGGGGCCGTAACCTTTATAAATAGTTTGATCGGCCCCGGCATGTACGGCAACATAATTTTCTATAGTAGCCCAGGGAGTAAATGTTACATTAGGCCCAACCGGGTTACCTGTTCCCGGCCCTGCACCTCCGGGGCCGCTGGCATGGCCCCACCAATTGCAGGTGGCATTGACCGCTGTTCCGTTTTCATTTATAAAGCCGGTTTGATTATTAATTACTGAATTATTTTGAAATGATTGTTCCAGCGTTGCGCCGTTTCCGGCCTGCAGCAACACACCCGTTTGCCAGTTGCTGATTGTATTATCGGTATGCGTATAGATCGAGCGAAGCTTCTGTTGCAACAAAAGTTTCTATCCCGTTTCCAGAATTGTATTTAAGCCAGTTAACTACATTGTTGTTAATATGTTACATTTGATAAATCTCCTGCGGGTTGCAAATAAATACCTTTTGATAAAGGGGAAGTAAGATGGTGAATAACATTACCGGAAATTTTGGCTATGACGCCACCATCAAAATGAATACCTTTAACGGATCCCGGGTCCATAGTTCCGATGGCGGTTATGTTGGCTATGACATCATCGCTGACAGAAACATCAGGCGAATTTTTTAAATGAATACCGGTAGCGTGGCAGATTTACCGGTTACCACAATACTATTGCCTTCGGAGGCGGAACCAATGATATTACCGGTATTGGCGGAAATCCTGTCGTTCATATTTATGCCCGCAAAGCTGGCTTCGGCATCAGTTGAAGAAACATTTATACTATAAATCTGGTTATGATGCAATAGAGACGGTTCGCTGCCAGTAACTCGTCCCGTACAAACTAATTCCCACCATATCAGCCGGGCCGGTACTGCTGACGGAAAGATTTTTTAACTCGTTTCCTTCGGCTTTGGCGATACCTCCTCCCTGGAAAAAAATGCCATTAAGGGAAGAAGATAAAGTTCCATTTACCGTGATGTTTCCTATTATATCATCACTGATGGAAGCATCCGGGGAGTCATTTACATGAACAGCGTTGACAAGGGCTGTTTTTCCCGTTACTAAAATACTATTGGCTTCAGTATCCGAACCAATGATATTGCCTGTATTTGCAGAAATTCTGTCATTGATTCGTAATCCTGTAACGTTAGCTTCTCCATTTGGTGCCGATACATTTAATTTATACACTGCATTATTGTGCAATTGTGCTGGCTCAATGCCTGCATTGGTTCCGCCTAATTCAATGCCTGTAAAACTGGCGTTGCCATCATCAGAAGAAAGGGTGATGTTGTTAATCAGGTTATAGTCAACTCCAGCGGGTGGTGCCGGAAGACAGATAAACCCGGATGGAGGGGGGTCTATGACCGGGCCGATTGCCGTTACGATTGACGGACCTGAACTTGTAATATCAAGTTGTTCAATAATATTTTGTGATATAGCAATATTTGCTTCGGGCCTTGTTTGAATTCCAAAAAATTTTGGTCCTGTAGTTGATGATGACACTAACCTGATTTTTCTGATGGTGTTACCAGTAATAGATCCGGGGCCACAAAGATCAAAGACAATGCCTTTAAAAAAACCTGAATAAATAGAAGAAAGTTCAATGCCAAAATCTGCATCAGTGCCCCCTATCAGGTTACCTGAGCATTCCACACGGCCCTGCTTTATGTATATACCTGTAAAATTGCCTGGAGTAGGAGCCTGAAGGTGTATATTTTTTATATTGTTGTTTTTAAGCGTAGTTAATGCATTGTTGCTTACATCAAGAAATATCCCTGAAATAAGCCCCAGCATTTTCCCGGCACTCTGTGGAGCATTGCCACCTATAAAATTATCCTCAATCGTATTAAGGCCGCTGGCAGGTCCGGGTTCAAATTGTATAGCCCTGCCATGAACAGGAAATGCATATGTATGATAAAAACTGTTGCCTGTAATTGTCCAACTACTTCCGCTACCATCTGGTTTAACTTTAATGCCCACTAATTCAAAATTCTCAATTTCATTATTAATTATTTTGTTGCCGATATTGGGAGCATCGGGGTTACCATAAGCAAGGATTCCATTATTGTATTGTTCCGGTCCTGCACCAGGAATTCTCTTTATTAAACAATGGCTAACCGTATTATCGTGAAGTGTATTAAAACTATTTACCGGAAAAGGACCCAGGTTATAAAAAACTACAATCCCACTTTCTCCACCCGGAATAATAAGATCATTACTACCATTTAATCCTTCGAGTCGACAGTAAGTTACCGTATTAAATCCTGCATTGTTGCTGAATTGTACAGTGCTTCCATAAATCGTATTACTTAATATTGTTAATTCCCTGGTGCTACCTGTACCACCGGGCCTTCCGTCAATAAATGTATAGGAACCAAATATTTCAAAAATAGGTGTGTTCATCATATAACCAGACCCGATGGAAAGGCCTGTTGCCAATGCTGCTGGTCGTACCGTTAATGTAGCATCGGCACGGGTATCCATATTTTCAGGAATAGTTATCGGAAAAGTTTCACCTGCATCTGTATAACCAGGTTGAAGTTCCAGTATAGTATTACCCGACAAGCCAACTATCATTATATCCTGGATAGCTGCACTAATAGAAACATAATCACCAGGTATCGTTTTTACTCCGGAAACCTGTGCCATCATCTTTTGTGCTGGTAATAATAAAATACATAGAAATAAAAATCCGAAGAATGGAATGTGGGTAGAAACTTTCATACTGCAATTTTTTTTTGTTAGTGAATGTTTGCTTTTTATTAATCATCATTCCGCGGAAACAAATCCATACTTATAAAAACCATCTGAATTTAAATTTTTGCACCCACCAAAAAAATCACTATTTCACAAACGGCGGCCTTCATTGTGTTAACGGCAAAAGGATTTTATAACCCCCACTGCATGACCAACCTCTTCGGTTTTTGTCATATACATGTAAGTACGTTATAAAAAACAGCCTGCCTTTTAAATCAGGCAAGCTGTTTCTATTCTTTTCTTAATATTAGTCAGATAGTTTCACTAACCTCAGCTCCCGGTGCATATCTCCCTGTATCGCCCTGAGTAAATAAACTCCCGGGCGGTAATTATTGCCCAACTGGATCGTTGATCCCCCTGCTACATTCTGCTTTGTTTCTACCAGGCGGCCAGTTATATCAAATACCTGTAACAATACTTTTTCTTTTATTTCACTTTCACCAATGCTGATATAAAAACCCTTGGTTGCCGGGTTAGGAAAAGCCCCTATGCTGAAATCCTTTGTAATGAGATTATCTGTTATTAAGTCGGGTTGACCTGGTCTTTTTTGATTGTTACTCTTGGGAACTTTTACTGTTGCCGTTGCCGTAGATGTTGGGTTACATCCATCATTGCTGCTAACCTTAATGGTGTACACTCTTCCGCTTCCATTACCTGCCCGCTCTGCTCTAACCTTTACGTTATGGTTATTCGTTATTGACCAATCTGGTGCCGTATCACCATCGCCAGTACCATTTATGGGCTCATTACTTGTGACGCTTAATGATGAAGAAGGACTGCTGATACAATTATCTGTTAGCTGGTAATTAACAGTTATATCGTGCATTTTATGATTTGGCAGGCCATAAACTGGAAGGACTTGCTGTCAGGCTGCTGATCACCGGCGCTATATTATCGTTAACCGTTATTACCTGGGTGCAGGTAGCTTCATTTCCGGAAGCATCTTTAGCCTTATATGTCCTTGTTAAAATAAATCGGTTAATACAAGTTTGATTGGTGATAACATCACTTACATGAATAACTGTAACCGGGCAATTATCGGTGGTAGTAACAGAAGCCGTATTTACCGGTGGAACTTCTGAAGCGCAACTTACTGTTATACCTGCAGGACAAGTAATAACCGGAGCTAAATTGTCAACTACCGTTACAATGGCTTCACAACTGCTGCTGGCATCTTCATCATCAGTAACGGTCAATGTTACTGTGTTTTCTCCAAGATCGGCACAAGTGAAACTGCTTTTGCTCAAACTAAAAGTTAGTGGTGTGCCATCCGGATCGTAGCTGCCATTATCTACATCGGTAAAAACAATGGAAGCTTCACCATTGCAGATAAATAAACGGTTGCATTTTTACATTCTGCAACCGGGGGTTGGTTTAATGTTACCTCGTAATTTGCAAAACCTTCACTCGGATTAGTGGTATTACCTCCACCGCTTATTATCCCATAATCCCGCATACTATGAAAAAAACTTCCTCCACCGCCGCCGCCGCAAGCTAAACCGTCACCTGATCCGCCACCTGAGTAACCACCCCCGCCGCCGCCTACGCCAACGCCGCCGCCGCCGCCACCATAACCGTATCCTCCATTTCTCCAGCCAAAAGAAGGGAAGTGCATCCTTCACTCGTGCCACCATTACCACCTTCTTCCGCCCCGGTACCTTGATTCCGTCCCGCACCGCCTTCGCCAATATCATGAACATCTAAATTTCCGTCAATACAAGGCACACTTCCCCCACGTACAGTGGCACCACCACCACCGGCACCTGTACCATAAGCGCTTGAGCCACCGCCACCGCCGCCTTGCCACCAAAACCGGATCCTCCTACAATACCGGTGCGTCCTCCACCATTTTCAGTCTCTTCCACGGCCGGAGCCACCAGGTTCAGTAATTGCACATAATCCCGCTATCATTCCAACATATGCACCACCTCCACCACCTGCCACGGCTAGTAAAATCCATGTGCTGCCTGACGGTGGCAGGTAAAGTACAGCTGTACCTCCACCTCCGCCACCATATTCTGATCCAACTCCACCAATAACATCATCCTGACCACTTGTTCCCTTTTGGCCAATGATAAAACGAAGAGTGGAACCATAGGGAATTTTTCCAGGTCCGGAACCTACCAGAAAAACTACCGAAACAAAAGCACCCGCTCCTCCACCTGAATTACCAAGTATTGATTACCTCACCTATAATAGGAACTACCAATCTCACACGGGCAGCACCACCGTCAGCCCCTAAAGATGCATTCCTATTTTTATGATTAATGGGTTATTTGGAATTACCAAATCCTGGTAACTCCCGGTAAAACCAACATGCTGCAGGTTCCCATCATCAATTATTTGTGCATGAGATTTAAAATAACCGGCCAACAATAAGATAAAGGCCAATAAATAAATCTTCTTTCGCCGTACCGTTTTTAATATGGAAGTAGTAGAAACTGAATGAAACCTGAGTAGAAACTTTTTCATATTTAGAAGTTTTATGGTTGCAAAAAGATTGTCAGGATATAAGGCACCACCAAAAAATTTGATGACCTAAATACTGATCAGTAATAAAGGCGGACAAGTAAACTTTTCGCGGGGTGGTATAATGAAAAAATGAATGTATGTTCAATTACATTTTCTAACAACCGCCGTTTCACTAACGGCGGCTTTGATTGTGTTTGCGGATAATCATTTAAAAAAAAATTTGCTCCCGGGTTTTCACTAACGGTAGCAACCAAATGATAATCGGTAATATTTTACTTAAGATCGATGGCTACAACAATTACCAACTTTGCAAACAAGGTTTGTATGAATTATTCTTCTAACTTTAAAGTGATTCCAGCTGCATTAAATCATGCTCCCGTTCACAGCCTATAACAAATTCATTTCTTTTTTTTCATTTATTATACTAACGGCCACTCCTGTAAAGGCACAGTATAACGAAGAAGACTTTGTATCCTTTACGGTAAAAGAAGGGCTGAGTCATAATTATGTAACCAGCATACAACAGGACGACAGGGGTTATATATGGGCAGGAACCGATTTAGGTCTAAACCGTTTTGACGGCAACAGTTTTACTAATTATTACCAGGGTACAAAGCCGTTATTTTTACCGTCAGGTATTATCAGAAATCTTAAAAATCTGGGTTCGCACCGGCTGGGTGTCATTACCAATTCGGGATTTAAAATTGTTAACACACGAGATCTTTCCTTTCATAACTTCTATATTCCGGATAGCACTGCTTTTTATAATATTCGCAATGCAGCCTGGGATGCTATTATCTTTTCGGATCAATTGGTTGCCCTCACTACGGCGATCAGGCTTCTATGTCTTGAATGATCGAAATGACATTGTTTTCCGGAATGATGCATACTCTTTACATAATGTAGGACAAAGCAGGATTTTGTACGGCCGCAATATATTTTCTCTTTCGGACAAGGATTGCCTGGTTTTGACCGAGGATAACGGGTTGGCATATTATCATTCCGAAAAAAATGAATTTCAAAAAATTTCCGAAACAGAAAAAGAGTGGACCAGTTTTTTTCCGATGGATCCAAAAAATGAAGATCAATTCCTTGGCCTGTACCAGGTAAACAGAAATGAGTTTGTTTCTTTTCATTTTTTAATAAACAGGATCGTTTATTTTAACCGGTCTCTGCAGAAAACTATTGTATCTCCTTTGTCCAATCCTAAGGCAGAATTTAGCTGGGAAAGTAAAATGACAATGCTAAATGATACAACCTTTGCCATTAACGGGGGCATTTCTGGTTTTTACCTTTATCACATTAACAGGCAAAACGGCAAAATATTTTCTGATGGAAAAAAATACCTGGCAGGCCATAAGATCCAATGTCTTTTTAAGGATAAGGAAAACAGGCTTTGGGCCGGTACTTCAAATGGTGTGTTGCAACAAAAGCTGATTACCCCTTTTATGAAATCATTTCTTTTTCAGCCGCTGCCTGCGGATTCTATTTCGGGTGGGATAACAAGCGTCTGGCGACATAAGGATAAATTATATGCCGGTCGTTTTTCCAGGAACAAGGGGTTGTTGATCATTGACACAGCCACCATGCTGATAAATAAAACAATTGAATTTTTTGGAAAGGATAATGAATGGAATGAAATCAGGTCCATCCAAATGTACCATCCCGATACATTATGGATTACCACCAATAGCGGATTGCTATGGCTGGATACACGGACATATAAATATGGCAAACTTTCGGATATTATAAAAAATGCGGATAAACGTTTGGATGAATTGGGTATGATGGCACCTGCCCGAAATGACGGCTATGCCTGGCTATGCGGACTTCTAAACGGGTTTGTTGCCAGATACCATATTGAAACCAGGACATTTACTTTTTTTACTACTACAACAACCCCGGCGCTGCCTTTTGAAAAAGTTAAAAGTATAGCCTATGATTCATATGGTGATGTTTGGATCAGCGGACATTCTCTCGCCCGCTGGAATAATCAAAAGCAATTATTTGATACATTGATCAGTGTTTATGGCGGTGTCAATAAATATAATGACGATATATTAACAATCAGTGCTGACAAACGCGGATCATTATGGCTTCATAATGCGGAAAACGGATTGCTTCAATATATTATAAATGAAAAAAAATTTGTAGCCTACAGCAGGTTGGATGGATTGCCCTCCGAATTATTGGAAACCTTTAGTCCTGTTATTGATGATGTGCTTTGGATTGGCAGTGCTAACCATCTAACCCAATTTAATACGCTTACAAATAAATGTATAGTTTATGACTACACTGATGGCTTCCCGGATGAGTCACCAAAAAGTCGCCGGATATATTTTGACCAAAACCGGGGATACCTTTACATGTTTTGCAATAATTGGTTGGTGAAATTTCCTGCTATTACGAAAACGTATGATGACAGCGGCAGTGAAATTACGATCCCGGAAATAAAGATAAACGATAACCAATCGTTTTTTCACCCGAAAGAATTAATCCGGCTAAAATCAGATGAAAATAATATCTCCATTTTATTTTCGGTCATTGATTTTGAAAATAATAATTACCAGTTTGCCTACAAGTTGAATAATGAGCAAAACTGGACCAGCCTGGATCATCAGCGAAATATTAATTTTACTTCCCTATCTTCCGGCAGGTATGATATACACTTGAAGGCCACCAGTAAATCAGGTATAGAGAAATATAAGAAAATCAGTTTTTATATACGTCCTCCTTTTTGGAAAACAGCCGCCTTTATTATCACTGGCTCCTTGCTGCTGATTACTATTGGTATTGTTATTTTAAAAACACGGATAAAACAGATCCGGCAAAAAGCTAATCTTGATCGTTTACTGGCCCGCACTGAAATGAAAGCCCTGCATGCACAAATGAATCCGCATTTCATTTCCAATAGTCTCAACAGTATTCGGGAAATGATCCTGAATAATGAGAATAAAGATGCGTCTCATTTTATTGCCAAGTTTGCCCACCTGATAAGGGTAACACTGGAACAATCAACCCAGGCCTTTATCAGTTTACGGAACACAATCGATTACCTGCAGCGCTATGTAGAAATGGAAAAGATAAGAAACAGTAATTTTTCTTTTCAAATAACGGCAGATGAAAACCTGGACCTGGTAGAAACTGTTTTACCTCCTATGCTTATTCAACCCTTTGTTGAAAATTCGATATGGCATGGGGTGCCAAATAGAGAAAAAAGTATCTCAATTCATATAAAGTTCAACAAATCCATTTCGCCGGATGGGCGCCCACGGTTGGCCTGCATCATTGAGGATAATGGTATCGGAATTAACCAGTCGCTGAAGATTAAAAGGACCAGGGAGGAGATACACCTTTCTGTAGGGATTCAAAATATTCAAAATCGGATACGTTTGTTGAATGAAAAATATAATTTTCAGAGCAGTGTTATTATTGAAGATAAAAGTGATTCATCAGTTTATAAAGAAACGGGTACTGTTGTTACATTACATATGCCTCTTGATATGAATTTTTGATCTTATGGAAACGCATTTTTTGAAAAAAAGAAAGTTCAATTTTTTTACAAATAATTTTGAAAAAGTATGCGACCGATAACTGCTATGTTGATAGATGATGAGCCAAGAGGCCTGAGTTCACTGGAAAAATTACTAAAGTTGAATTGCCCGGAAGTAGTAGTAATTGGCTGCAGCAGTAGCGCTGAAGAAGCAAAGGAAAAACTAGCGCAATTGCATCCCCGGCTTGTTTTTCTTGATATTGCTATGCCTGGCAAGTCAGGATTTGAACTTTTAAAGGAATTGGAGCAAATTGATTTTGAGATCATATTTATTACTGCTCATAATAATTATATGATGCAGGCATTTCAATTCAGCGCCGTGGATTACCTGCTAAAGCCGGTAGATGAAGATTTACTTTCAGAAGCTGTAAAAAGGGCCGGAAAAAAAATGGAAGAAAAATCCAGCGGGGGCAGTATAGAAACATTGCTGCATAATATGCATCAAAAAAGCAATCCCCAAAAGATGAAATTATGCATCCCTTCGTTGAAAGGGTTCCAGGTAGTGGAAATAAGGGAGATTATTTATTGCGAATCACACAGTAACTACACCAATTTTTATTTTACGAACCGCCCCCTTATTTGCGCATCCAAAGCGCTGCATGAATATGAGGAGTTATTGCAGGATTGCAATTTTGTGCGCATTCACAAATCTCTGCTCATCAATCTGGAGCATATAAAAGAATATATCCGGGGTGAAGGGGGGTATGTTATTCTTTCAGACGGAAATGAGCTGGAAGTGTCCAGGAGAAAAAAAGACCTGCTGATGACCAGGATGAAAGAATTTTTTAAATATTAAGGATTGGTTTTATAAGCTGTATTCCCAACTATCTAAAATTTAAAAGGCCTTTTTTACTGACTGTTTGCCACCGGCTTCAATGACCGAGGTACCATAAACTTTTATTGTAGATTTTATAAAATCTTTTTCATCCGCTTTATAAATATTTTCAACGTATTGCTGGGGATTGCGGTCAATATAAGGAAACCAGGTACTATGTATCTGGATCATTACCTTGTGCCCTTTTTTAAAAGTATGCAACACATCCTGCAGCGCAATATTTATATCGGATATTTCACCCGGTATAAAAGGTTCCGGTTCTGAAAAACTATTCCTGAACCTTCCCCTAAACACCTCGCTCCGTACCAATTGCTGATAGCCTCCCATTATTACATTTTTAGGATTATGATCATAATTGGGATGGTCGGGTGGATAGACATCAATCAGCTTTACAATGAAATCGGCATCCGTACCCGTCATTGCTACTTTGAGTTTTGACAATATCTCTCCGGCAATGGTAATTTCATCTGTTAATACTTCCGTTTCAAAAGTAAGAACGTCTGGTCGGCGGGAAGCTTCCCGCTGATCATCACTCATGAACAAGCGTGGCGTAAAATCCAACCCTTCTGTCTGGGATGTATATGGTACCGGTTTAGCCGGATCACTCGTATACTCAAATACCGCTTTTTCATTCAGCGGCTTATTGACTGAGAGCTTTCCATTTTCGCCAAAATATAATTGAACAGGGGGTATATTTTCTGGCGGCCATTTATCAAATTGCTGCCATTCCTTTTTACCCGTATTGAACATATAAGCTTCCGGCAATGTTTCATTCCCTGCATCTTTCAGATAGTAAGCAAAAAATGGTTTTTCAATATCCCGCATGTAAAAAGTAGAGATGCTGTCGCCGAAATAAATATGATTATGGATGCTCTTGCCTTTTTCGGCAGCCCAGTCGCCATGTCCCCATGGGCCCATTACAATTGAATTCTTTGCATTTGGTGATGTTCTTTCAATGGTTTTATAAATGTTGAGCGGGCCATATAAGTCTTCAGCATCAAACCACCCTCCTACTGTTAACACGGCAGGTTTAATATTATTCAGGTGGGGAAGGATATTTCTCTTTTGCCAGAACGTATCATAGTTTGGATGTTCTACCATCTGCTCCCAGAAGAAATTATCGTGATGATAATCCTTTGTAATATTTTTTAAAGGACCCAGATTTAAATAAAAATCATATCCGTCTTTGGCAGATTTTCCATAAAATCGCATCAGTTCTTCCATAAACCAATTTTCTTTAGTTGGTTCCTTTTTCTGGTATCCAAAAACGGCAAAGGCCGCGGTATAACTTTCGAGGTATGCCCCATTGTGATGAAAGTCGTCAAAAAAGAAATCGGAAACCGGTGCCTGGGGAGAACAAGCTTTCAATGCAGGATGCGCATCTGGCAATGCGGCAGCAGAATAAAAACCCGGGTATGAAATGCCAAATATTCCAACTCTTCCATTATTACCTTTAAGATTTTTGATAAGCCATTCTATCGTATCCCAGGTATCAGAACTTTCGTCGATATCTTTTTTATTCTTTGTATTGTTGCCAGGAATGTTTGGCGTCATATTAGTAAACTCCCCTTCACTCATATACCTGCCCCGTACATCCTGGAAAACCAGGATATAACCGTCCTCTACAAGAAAGCGGGAAGGATGCCCATGAGTTTTATAGTCCGCATATGCTGATGCATTGTAACAAGTCCTGTTCATCAAAATGGGCCATGCCTTTGATTTATCTTTTGGCATATAAACTACCGTGAACAGGTTTTTACCATCACGCATAGGAATTTTATATTCTGATTTTACATAGTGTTCCCGCATATACAGGGAATCCCTGTCAGGCTCCTGGCCAAGAACTATAATAGAACAGAAACAAGAAAATAACAGACCAACCAGGATTTTCATACTTTATAATTTTTATATTGAAAAAAAATGCAGAGGGCTAAGCTACATAATATTCAAATAAAGCAATCGGGCTTTTATTTGAAATGTATTTTAATACTTCGTCTAAAAATTTACATTATTTCAAATCCACAAATACTCTGTTAAAAAAACATCTTTACAATAGTTTAACTGATTGTGGCTTGATCTTTCATCCTATTTTCCGTCATAACCTTATTAAATTATTTTAAAACCATAAGCATGAAAACATTGATCTCTACTCTTTTTATCGGACTTATTTTTTTAACGTCCTGTGGCACTTCAAATGTAAAAGAACCCGAATACCGGGATATCCGTGAGGTACGAATGATTGAACTGGGAGTTTTACAATCTACAGCCGGCATTGATCTTATTTATTATAATCCCAACAACTTTGGTGTACAGCTTTCTGATTTGAGGGGAGATGTTTACGTGGATAATGTATTTTTTGGCCGGTTAGGATTGAATGATAGGGTTAACGTAAAAAAAAGATCCGAATTCATTGTGCCTGCAATCATCAAACTGGATATGATTGGAGCTGTTAAAAATCAAAGGGAACTTTTTAAAAAGAAGGAGGCCCTGGTAAGAATAGAAGGAATGGCCCGGGTTTCCAAATCAGGTTTATCCAGGGATTTACCCATTCGCTTTGAAAGGATGGAAAACATTGAACGTTTCAGAAGCCTTGTCGCCCGATAATATAATAGAACTATTTAAAATGAATCCCCGTATCAACCGGGGATTTTTTGATTTGGACAGGTTTCATTAATAAGGCTCTTTCTTCAGTTCTCCTAGCCAGATCAGGGGCAGAAAATGAGAACAAATACTCATATTTTTGTTTCTGTTGTATTCAAACTTTTAGCTTTGTAAAAGATAACCTGGTTTTATGAGAAAAGTAATATTACAATTAGCTGTCAGTCTCGACGGCTTTATAGAAGGACCCAATGGAGAATTTGACTGGTGTTTTACAGATAATGATTATGGAATGACTGATTTTTTTAAGCGAATCGATGCCATCTTTATCGGTCGCAAAAGCTACGAAATGAGCCTGGCAATGGGCGGTTCTGCTCCTCCAGGCTTCCCTTCCTTAAAGGAATATGTTTTTTCAAATTCTTTAAAGGATGTTGCCGGTGATCGCTTGCTCGTTTACGGAGATATAGAAACGGAAGTAAACAAAATAAAAAAAGAACCGGGCAAAGATATCTGGCTTTATGGAGGTGCGTCACTAACTACTCATTTTTTAAATCGTAGCCTGGTAGATGAAATAATGTTAGCAGTACATCCGATACTATTGGGCCGGGGTAAATTATTATTTCAAAATATTATGGGAAGAATTCCTTTAAAGTTAATAAGCTCAACCAGCTACCCTTCCGGGCTGATCATGTTAGCATACCTCCTGCAGAAATAATTACTCATTAGCGAGCCTGCAAGCAAATTAAATAGGATGCAAATTAATATCCGGTCACTTGTGTTTTTGGTAACCATCATTTCTAATAAAAATGCATTAGGTTCGTGAACGAAAAATCGCATATTGTTCCTCTTAAATTAATAAAATGGAGGGAGTGTTTTTCAAATGAGTTGAAATAATATCAGCTATTAAAAAATATTTTTTTTACCGATTAATAAATGTCAAACAGAATGATAAAAAAATTTACAGATATACTATCCAGCTTTTTATTTATAGGCATTATGATCCCCTCTTTGGCGTTAGCGAATAAAGAAAGCCCGGCAGCCAGGGAATTTTATCAATTAACAGTTTACCATTTTTCCAATAGCGCACAGGAAAAACTAATTGATGATTACCTGAAAAATGCATTAATACCTGCCTTGCATAGAATGAATATAAATAATGTTGGTGCATTTAAACCATTGAGTAACGATACGGCCAGTGACAAAAGACTATATGTGCTGATAAATGTTAAATCGCTTGATATGGTGCCCAAACTTTCAGCTAAACTCAAAGCTGATAAAGATTACCAGGCTAAAGGAACCGGATACCTTGACGCCGTTTTTAACGCAGCACCTTATACAAGGATGGAAACCATTTTACTCCAGGCCTTCTCTCACACTCCTAAAATGCAATTGCCTTCACTAAAGGAACCGAAATCAGGAAGGGTTTATGAATTGCGCAGCTATGAAGGTGCCACCGAAAAAATTTATGAAAACAAAATACACATGTTTAATCAGGGAGGTGAAATTGATATTTTCAAAAAGCTCAATTTTAACGCAGTGTTTTATGGCGATGTACTGGCAGGAAGTAAAATGCCCAATTTGATGTATATGACGACATTTGAAAACAAGGAAGACAGGGATAAGCATTGGAAAGCATTTTCAGCTGATCCGGAATGGAAAAAGCTTTCGGCCATGCCGGGATATAAAAATAATGTTTCTCACATTGATATTACCTTAATGCGCCCAACTGATTATTCAGATTATTAAGTACCAGTATATTTCTTGCCTGGTTGCAGGTCCTATAATTACCTATGATTACGATTTTTTCAGAGCGCCGAAAGGCTCATCAAAATATTTAAAAATGGCAAGATCTCACCACCGGAAAAAACACAAAGAACATCTGAAGCAGTTTAAAAATAAAGAAGACAGGCCATTACCTGTAGCGAAAACTAAAGCTGCCAGTTTGTTTGCCATAGGCGGTGGAATTATCGGCCTGGCGGTAAGTTATTTTGCAAGCGAAGGATCCTTGATTTGGATTTCAATCGGACTAATAACCGGAATTATTTCGGGCTACCTGGTCGGTCGCAAAATGGACTGAGAGAATAATTATAAATAAGCAACATTTACCGCAAAAGAGCCACCGTTCCTTTTATTATTTCGCCACCAGTTTTGAGATTAATCACATATACATATATGCCAACAGGAAGAAGATTTCCCTTATATTTTCCATTCCAGGGACGATTATTGTTTTTATTTTGAAAAACAACCAGGCCTGCCCTGCTATATACGGTTAATTCAAATTCGGGATAAGCCGCAAGAGCCGGGATATTCCAAGTATCATTTAGTCCATCATCATTCGGAGAGAATGCACCAGGCACGAAAACATCTTTGTAAACAAAAACCCTGACAGTATCCATCGCTGTACCACATCCGTCATTAGAAATTACTTTTAATATATAGCTTGTATCTTGGGGAGGACTGACCTCGGGCTGCAAAAACCGGGTGCTATTAATAAAAGCATCAGGAAACCACAAATAAACTGCATTCAGTCCTTCCGCACTCGCAGAAAGTTGCACCGAATTTCCTTTTATAATCCATTTATCAGGGCCAGCGTTTGCAGTTGGAGCCATAACCACACTTATTACTAATTGTGCTGTGTCCCTGCATGCAAACTGGTTTGATACAATAACATTGTAAGGGGTAGTCAATTCAGGCGAAGCGACCGGATTCGAAATATTAGCGGCAGAAAGCCCTGTTGCAGGCACCCACTGATAATCTATTCCTCCGCTGCTCTCTAATTGCACACGATCACCTTCACAAATATTGGCAACTGAAAATGAAGTTCCTGCCCTGGGAGCTGGATTTACTACAACTGATACCGAATCGAGCTGCTTACAACCGGCATCACTAGTAACTAGTACATAGTACTTGCCGGATTGAGTCAATTTTGCATTGTTGATTGTAATAGAGGAACCGCTTGCTGAAAAATTATTATTTCCGTTCCATTGGTAGGAAACACCCCCTGTTGCGCCCAGAACGAGGTTTCCATTTTCACAAATGGGACTATTACTTCCAACCGTTGTTTTGGGGTTACCGCTTACTTTAATGGTAAGGGGTATTGAAACAATGCGGCATTGAATGGCATTCATATTACCAGATTCTGCTGAAGATAATCTGTAATGATAATTACCCAGGGCCATGTTTGCATTAAAGTTTTGGGTAAACCTTGTTGTTGTAGCACCCGGAATATCTGACCAAAACACGCCGTCCATACTTTGTTGCCACAAGAAAGAAGGATTATTGAAGCCAGCTGAAACTGAGCATGTAAATTCAAAAGAACGATCCTCCCCTTCACAAATTGACGCTTCGGTGGTAGTAAACCCGGTTATTGATGGTGTTAATTTCGGCCCACATGGTCTGAAAGTAATATCATCCAGTGCCAGGTCATTTCCACAGCCTCCCGGAGCATTATTAAATATTCTGAGTACCACTTCCGACACATTGGAGGGTGTGGTAAAAAAAAATCCAAATTGTTGCCACACAGGACTTGATTGGAGTGATAACGTATTTGTATTGTAAGATTTCAACAGTGAACCGTCGGAGTTTTCAAGAGTAAAAGTCAGATTAGGTTGCGTGGCATTAACACCGCAAGCTGTTGATTTTAGTACATTAATTATCCATGCGGCAAATTCATAGGTAGTGCCACCACACAAACCCTTTACCGTATCAAGGTAGAAGGCACTGGGTTGAAAGGAGGCATTAACCAGCATAAAATAACCATTCGGATCTCCTGTATGGTCAGAAGTGAGGGTATGCCAGGAATTATTGAAACAAGAATTTGAACTGTTTCTTACGCTATAATATCCGTCCTGTGGACAATCAGAGATTTGGTATTGGTAAGAGGTGGTTGCGGCTTTTAGAGCGGGTCCCGGGTTAGTACCTGCTCCAAAAGTTATATTAACCAGCGGATCTCCCAGGCTGCCCTGGCACAATTGCGCATTCAGGCCCGAAATCCAGGGTAGAGACATGAATACGAATATGTAGAATCTTTTAAAAAACCTCACTAACTAATTGCTTGAATCCCCAAAATAAACAGTTAATTCCAGACTTTGCCTTTGATTTTGAAACTCCGGATCAAATGAAAAAAAATCACCCAAATAAATCAAAGTAAATTTCAAGTTTTGGACTTAAACATATATTTTTGAAATGCCCGAAGTCTCCTGACGGCTGATAGAAGAATTGACTAAGAAAATACCTCTGAATATCTACCTGACAAGATTTAAGCCGTTGACTTCTATTAAGAGCATTCTTTAAATATTAATGATTTAGGTTCCGTACTCTGAGAAAAATAATTTTTATTGACTGCTGTTTTTATTTGTGCAATTTCTAAAATCCATCAACTGACGAATATTATATGATAACCGCATAATTGTTGTTTTTAATTCAGATTTTTTAACCATCACAACAGAACCAAATGCGTACGGACAAGATCAAAATTATTCAGGAATACGTCAGTTGCCCGGATTGCAAGGCACCCATCCGTTTCGAAACTTCCCATTTTACCTGTACAGAATGTCAGAGGCATTTTCCTTATTCCGAAGGAATACTGGAAATGTTACCCGCAAAACCGGTCCATTATGCATTTGACCAAAGGAGTGCCTATCACGAAAAGATCTATACTACACTTTTTAATACTAAAAAAGAAAACGCCAACATGGAGAATTCCTGGGCGCCTCCGGAGCTGGTGGATCCAAAATGGCTTAGAAAAAAACTATACCATGTAAATTTTATAAAATCCCTCATTGAGAAAAATACCACTGAACGAAAAACGTTTTGCGATTTTAGCGGTGGTTCGGGATATTATACTTTTGAATTCCATAAAATGTTTGATTGGATATTTCATTGTGATCTTAGTATTGAGTCCATGTTATACATGATGAAAAAAGCGGAAAAACAAAATATCAATAACATGATATTTATCAGGACAGACTATACCCAACCTCCTTTTAATAACACGCTTGATCTTTTATATTGTGGTGATTCACTTATTTACTCTCCTTATCATGAAGGGCTGGTATTAAGTGGAATGAAGCAATCCCTGAAAGAGGGAGGTTATGCTATTTTTGATTTTCACAATTGGTGGCACAATCCTTTACGGCGCATGGGACTGATGAAAAATCATTTTGGAGAATGTTACAGTTATTCAAAAAAACAGACGGAAGGATTCGTAAATCATCATTTCCCGCTTCATACCTACCATAAATATTATCAGGAATTTGCGAACGGGCAGCGGGCCTCATTTATACCTGATTTCTTCCCCCATACGAGACACACTTATATTGCTCAAAAAAAATAAATCAAGGAAAGTCTTCAGAAAACATAAAAGCAAGGCGTAGTCGAAATCAAGTTTAAAATGGCCTGTTCTTCCTATTATAGTTTTGAGGGCGGGTCAATTTAAATGCTATCTCAACAACTTAATAGTTTAAGTTTGAATTATGGGGCATTTAGTTCAAAATATGGCCTTGATTAGCTTTTGGATAATGTTTAATACGGCCTGCAACCCCTCATTAAAAAATAAAGTTATAAAACAAGAACCTCCCACCCTTTCGGCCCCCATATCAATATTTGAAAGGCTTACCGGAACATGGCAACTGGAAAATGGAAAAAATTTTGAACGTTGGACAAAAAATAGCGACGGAACCTACAGGTGCTACGGTTTTAAAATTGTTGGTATTGACACATCCCTGAATGAACAGGCAACCATTTACCGGGATGCTTCCAATTGGGTATTTGAAAACACAGTGAAAGATCAAAATGAAGGGAAGCCGGTTAAATTCATTTCTACTTTTCTAAATGAATCCATTGTACATTTTTCAAACCCGCTGCACGATTTTCCTACAGACATTCAATATGAAATGTCTGATGACAATACATTAAAGGCTTTTATTACAGGCCCGGGTAAAAACATCCAAAAGGATACTATTTACTTTTATTTTAATAGGGTGAACTGACCGTTCTTAAGGAATTAGCCTGTTATTATTTAATCGTTTTATTTTTTTGCTTTATAATTACTAAGAGAAAATATGTAATACAAAATACTACATCAAGTTAGTTGATTGAACTATTTTACGTGTCACCATCAAGTCGTTCCTTTACACTGTTGATGAAAGTTGGTGAGATATATATCCGACAATACCCCTTGAAAAACAATTCGTCCAATATCCGTCATCAACGAATTAAAGATTCACTTATACCGTTTGCCTGTTTTGGCAGGCAAACGGGTTTTTAAAGATCAATTAGTAGTTTCCATAACTACATTTAAAATAGGTAAAGGGGGTTAACCGATTCGCTCCCTATTATCAGGGGGTAGTTTCACTGTCCCCTTTTTTTAGTTTTTTGATTCGAGAGTAAATATTTCCCAGGAAAAAAATACGGATTTTTTAAAATTTTACTTTGATCCCTTTCAATTTTTAAAACTGTAAAATTTTGTAACCAGCCTTCCCCTCTACACCTTATTACCGGTTTATTTTGCTTATAATTTGGTACCACCAAAAATTCAGAATGGAAATGATCAGGTTTCAAGACTGATCTTTAATTTTATAGAGTAATACACACATAAGTTCTGTACATTTACAAAAACCAATTATTATGAACCTTTTTGTAGCAGGTCTTCCTTACGATTTGGATGACGACGAATTGATGGAAATATTTGAAAAATTTGGCCCTGTAAATTCAGCCAAGGTTGCTATAGACAAGGAAACCGGGAAAAGCAGGGGTTTTGGATTTGTGGATATGAAAAATGACTCGGAAGGAAAAGATGCTATAGAAAATTTAAACGATATTTCCCTTGGTAAAAAGCCATTGGTAGTAAAGCAGGCAGAAGAAAGATCCCAGGGGGGCGGAGGATTTAATAATCGTGGTGGCGGTGGCAACAGCGGAGGATTTAACAATCGTGGAGGCGGCGGGGGCGGTTACAACAGACCTCCCGGAAATAACAGGGATCGCAATCGCTATTAAATTAGACGGTTTCCTTTAAAAATTTCAATTCGTTTAGAACAAATAATAATACTTTCTTTAACAAGTCCCGGAATTGATCTTCCGGGACTTTTTTTTACATCAAAAGTTTAATCTCCTCAATAAAAAATACCTTATAGTGCGGCCTCCTATTTTCCTCATGGATTTAGCTTCGTTAATAGTTAAAAGAATTTCCCTCTAATTTATTTATTACCACTGTATTATTTTTAAATTCCCGATTGCTTTAACAACTGGATTTTTTATGGCATTCTTTCTGATTATTCTATGAGGAATTTATAATTCTTCATTTTAAAAACTACAGTTATGAAAAGATTTCTTTACACTTTAAGTATCGCCGGTCTTGCATTATTATTTATAACTGCGTGCAACAGAAAACCCGCGACCTCTGTTGAAAGCACAAAAGGTTTATTGTATTCCGATACAGTTGGCTTAGCCGAGTTCCAGGATTGGAAAGTCCAAAATGAAAGATTGAAAGCAATAGATGCTTATAAGCAATCTGAAAACACCTCTTATGCTTCTCAAGGACCTGTTGCCCGTAGAAGTTCTTCAGGGACCAGAAGCGGATCAATGAGGTCCGGTTCGGAGAACCAGGCCAGGACATCAAAAAAGAAGGGATGGAGCAAAGCGGCAAAAGGTGCAGCTATAGGTGCTGGTTCCGGGGCCGTAATTGGAGCAGTTGTTAATAAGCGCAATCGTGCTGTTGGTGCCGCCATTGGTGGTGTGATTGGTGGAGGTGTAGGTTATGGAATTGGAAGATCCAAGGATAAAAAAGATGGCAGATATTAAAAAGGAATTCCCAAATACATAAAATTTGATCTTACCGGAGGCTGTAGTTTTTACAGCCTCTTTTTTATTCAATTTATTATACCCGCTGAGAAATTAAAAGCTATTTTTTACTCTTTTTGCCTGGCAATTTTTACAATCTTATATCTCTCAACAGGTTAACAAAAGTGCTTATAAAATCAGCAAAAAAACCCAAATGTAAATTATACACAGTAGCAATTTCTATTGCGTATTTCGCTATTTTCATGTGTTGATTTTTTATTGTTTTTAGCCACAAATTAACCACCATGCGTACTGCTTACTCAGGAGCATTTTACTTTATTACAAGTTTGATGTTTCTCCACCTAACCAATCTTAATGCCCAGGATAATAGTAGTCTGAAATATGAAAATCCCTCACTTTACAGCGGGATAGAAGTTGGATCAAAGGGCGTAAAGATGAGCTTACTTGAAATAGGAAAAAATTCAAAAAGCAACGGCACTTTTAATGTTTTAAAAGATACGTCTGTCAATACAGATTTTATATCTTTCTCTTCCCCCACCTTCCAGGCAACGCTAAATGGTTTTTCCGATCTCTATACTATAGCCAGCAAGGATTATAATATATCACCCGGTAATATTTTTACTGTTATCAGCAGCGGCGTTCAAATGCAGGCAGCAAGGGAAGAAAAAAATGAATGGATAAGCCAGTTAATAGACTCATTTAAATTAAAAATCAAGGAGCCTCAAAGAGAAGTGGAAGTAATTGATGCTTTACAGGAAGCCAGGCTTTCACATCTCGGAATTGTTCCGGATTCAAAAAGATTTAGCACTTTCCTCATAGATATTGGAAGTGGAAATACTAAAGGAGGTTATTTCCCTTACGATAATACGAAGGATTTTAAACTTTTTAACCTGGACTGGGGCACCAAAAGCACTGGTAACGCTGCGGAAAAAAGGTGTGACGAATTTGATAAAACATTAGTTAATTACAACAAACAACTGTACAGGGTTCTGGTTGCTGCGGAGGAAAAGGATATAGTTTATGCCGTAAATGCAAGCGGCGCTTATAACATGAATGATTATATTGCTTTTAGCGGAGGAATAGCCTGGGCAGTAGCTACATTGATCAGGCCGGAAGCCTATAGTAATTCAATCGTTCCGGTTACTTACGATGAAGTGATAAATTTCAGCGAAACACTTTATAAAAATTATTCTGCTTTGTCTGACGCTGATCTCGTAAAAAGCATCGAAGACAATTGGATTGATAAAGGAAGTGCTTCAAAAGAAATCAGGCGGGTACATAAAGTGTTTGACCAGCGTTCCATGATGGCCGGCACGGGCCTTTTACTCAAGATCATGAGACAATTCAAGTCGATTTATGAAACAAAACAATTTTACCTTGTAAAGAACGGACAAGTGGGTTGGATATCTGCTTATGTTGATCAACATTCCGGTCAATAAACTTGGGTTTACAAAATTGTTGTAATTGGATTATTCAATTCCTTTCTATGATCGGGTGATTAATTCATTGTAATCAGCATCGGTATCAATATCTATATTTCCATTTTGAAATAATACCGTTGCCATTTCATTTCTATGCTTATCTACAATTTTCCTTGCCCCTGCATCGCCTTTTAATTCCAACAATTCGGGGAAAATAGTTTTATGAAAAAAACAGGGAGGGCCTATTGCATTTTCATATAAACTAGTAACAATAGATTTACCTGTTTTATTTTGAGTTGAAATTAATAATCTTAACAAGGCGGCCGAAACAAAGGGCTGATCGCAAACCATAATTATGACTCCATCTGATAAAGGAGCAATATGAAAAAGTGTTTCGATTCCGCAACGAATTGAAGAAGCCATTCCTTCCTCCCATTCCTTATTCTCTATAGTCCTGACTTTTTTTTGATCCAATATGGTTTCCATCTGGTCCGCATTCGAGCCAAGTACAACAATTACAGGATCTGCCCCTGCGCTATTTGCTTCATCAACCGTATGCTCCAAAAAACTTTTTCCCTGGTATGAAAGTAATTGTTTCGGTCTTCCCAGCCTGCTGGAAGATCCGGCTGCAAGTATAATAGCAGCCCAATTGCTTATTATATAATTTCCTGGTTTTATAGCCGGCTAATTTTCGTCATCGATATTTACCTGCCCAATTAGAAAATCATTGCGTGAATGGATGGTACCTGAATTATCATTTAATGACAATCCCTTTTTTCCACTCAGAACCATCTTTATTTCTGCAAGAATTGACAAAGCGATTTCTTCCGGAGTTTCGGCACCTATATCAAGGCCAACCGGACTATAAATGGATAATCTTTCTTGCTCTGTTAAAGAAATTCCCTGCTCTTCTAATTCCCTTAGCATCCGTCCTAATTTTTTCTTAGGTCCCAACATTCCTAAAAACCTCACTTTTTTCAAAGCCAGTGGATAGAGCATTGCCAGATCATAATTATAGTTATGAGTCATTAATAAAAAAATAGTTCGGTCGTCTATCGAAATCCGTCCGATCACATCTTCTGGCTTTGAAACCAATACCTGGCACGAAGCAATGAAACGCTCCTTTTTTGCATATTCGGGACGGCCATCGATTACCGTTGTTTCCCATCCCAGGTTGCCTGCCATAGCTACCAGCGGAATCACATCATTTCCTGCTCCGATAATGATCAATGATACAGTAGTTTCCACTAATTCTAAAAATGCTGTAAGATTTTTGTTTTCAGAATTGTAAGTTTGGAATAAAGACCGGTTTCCACTTAATACCTGCATTCCATCCCTGATCAGGATATTCTTTAATATGGGTACATGCCCTTCTACAATTTCATTTTCTCTTAACAATAAACAAGTGCCAGGTTGCGCTTCTCTTTTATTTATCAAAGAAAATAGGGTTATTAAAACCGCCTTCTGCCTCCTTCCGGCTATCATTTTCAATAGTTCAACAGGATTACTTGGATCCGCATTATTAATTGGCTCTATCAAAACCTGGATAATTCCATTGCACCCAAGGCCGATGCCAAGTTTAGCATCATCCTCATCCATGGTGTCGTAGGTTACCAGCATAGATTTTTGTTGAGCCATTACCAGCAAGGCTTTTCGCAGGGCGTCTCCTTCCAGGCAACCCCCACTGATTGCCCCTGTCAACTGCCCTTCATCAGTAATAAGCATCCGGGCTCCTGGTCTGCGATAGGATGAACCTTCTACATGAACAACGGTGGCCAATGCGGTTTGCCTTCCCTGGGCTTGTGCCAGGTCAAACGATTTAATAATATCTTGTATTTCTTTCATGGAGTCACCTGCCATTTTATTAACTCAATTTACTTATAATCTTTTATTTGATTGATTTAAGGGATGTATAACCCGGTAAGGAAAGTTATCTATCGTAAAAAATTTAGTTGCAGAATAAAATGAGCCAGGCAACTCATGGCCGGAGCAAGAGAATAGATTTATTCAAACTGTTGTATCGAACTGCAGGTGGAAATTACACGGTCAGCTTATCCTTTCAAATTGTAACAACAATTTTCATTTCAGGAGATCGGAATCTACCCTGGAGCCTTCACTCAGGAAAACTTAACGCATTCCTTCATTTCTTTTTCTGTATATGCCATTTTATATTGTTTCAAGTACATCATCGGGTACGCCATTCCATTTATTGGGTGTATTACCTGCATAACCAATATCTTTTACACCAATTTCGGATGTATAAAAACCACTGGCTGTCAGGTTGCGCATCAGTGAAAAGAATGCAACTCCCTGTTTCATTTCTGGTTTCGCTTTATTGGGATAGGCAATCTGGTCTACCATTTCGATCTGTTGCTGCTGGCTGCAATCTTTAAAGGCCTTATCATACTTTTTCAGGCACTGCATATCCAGCCAGCGAAGTCCGCCACGCATGGGTACCTGGTGTTGTGGCATATCTCTCACAATAAAATCAATAAAGTCCGGCACTTTGGCATCAGAAGCGCTACCACTGACCTCATCTTTTGGAATGATGATATCTCCCAGCACAGTAATTGTTGCCATTTCGTGCGCGGAAAAAAACTTACCCTGTGCAAGCAATGATTTTTCATATTCCAGTTCTTCCGCATTTCGGTCGAGGGCAAATTCTGGTTCCCCTTTTTTTACTTCAGGCGTTTTATTCTCTGTTGTATTACAACCGGCTACAACTGCTGCCGGTAGCTAAAGCGCCCGATGCAATTAGTTTTAAAGATTTACGTCGGTCCATAATGATTGTTTATGGTTGAATATTTAATTTGTATCTAATAAGTTTCTTTAGTTATAGATTTTGCTTTTTCATTTCATCAATAATATATTCACTGGCTCTCATTGACAATGCGAGGATGGTCCAGGTAATATTTTTATCTGCCTGGCTTACAAACTGCCCGCCGTCCACACAAAATAAATTTTTGCAATCATGCGCCTGGCTCCATTTATTCAAGGCAGAACGTTTAGCATCATTACCCATACGTACCGTTCCGCCTTCATGAATAATTTCCCCGGGTTTTGACAAGCCATAATTATTGCTGGCATTATCATCACCACCCCAGGTTATTATGGCGCCCATATTATGCATCACTTCCTTAAAAGTTTCCTTCATGTGTTTGGCCTGCTTTATTTCATGATCACTCCATTTTACATTGAATTTTAAAACCGGTATTCCAAATTTATCAACCGTAGTCGGATCAATTTCACAATAATTAGATTCCAGCGGTATAGCTTCTCCCGCTCCGGCCATGCCAACACCTGCGCCATAAAAATAACGATGATCTTCTTTTAACGATGCACCATAACCACCCGCTTCCTTTTGTTTTCCTTTTACCACATATTTTCCATTCAGGTTTTCAATTCCCCAGTTAAAACCATAGGAAGGCTGTCCCTGCCCGCCCCAATATTCAATATGATAACCTCTTGGAAAATCAAGTTTTTTATTGTCCAGCCACCAGGGTGAGTACACATGCATGCCGCCCACTCCATCTTCATTATATCGTTTACGATCGAATAATTCAGGAAGAATTCCTCCCATAGCTGCACCGGTTGAATCATGCAAGATATTTACCAACCACATTGCTGCTATTGGCCAGGCCATTCGGATGACGTTGCGATTTTGAATTTAATAATAACCTGGCAGACTCGCAGGCACTGGCTGCCAGTATCACTACTTTTCCTTCCACCTGGTATTCCATCATATCGTCCTTACTGACATAAGATACACCTGTAGCAAGTCCTTCCTTATTGGTCAATACCTCCCGGGCCATGGCATTTGAAATGATATCAATATTGCCTGTTTTCATGGCGGGATATATCAATACATTGGGAGAGGAAAAATCAGCTTTGTAAAAACTGCAATTGCGTCCGCATTGAGCACAGAATGCACAGGCACCACGATCTTTGTTATCCGGAAGTTGCTGCGTAAGAATAGAAAGACGTGAAGGAATTACTTTAACACCTGCCTGTGTTGCTGCATTTTTTATAAATAATTCATGCAGCCTTGGTTTTGGGGGCGGTAAGAAAAAATCCATCCGGATCATTATCCAACCCTTCATTGGTACCAAATACACCGATTAATTTATCAACGCGGTCATAAAAAGGTTTTACGTCTTCATAACCGATCGGCCAGTCATCGCCGAAACCATCAATACTTTTTCTTTTAAAATCTTTTGGCCCAAACCGCAGTGAAATCCGTCCCCAGTGATTGGTGCGACCTCCGAGCATTCTTGCCCGCCACCAGTCCCATTGTGTTCCAGTAGCCTTGGTATAAGGTTCGCCGTCTAATTCCCATCCGCCATAACAGGCATCAAAATCACCAAAAGGACGAAGTTTTGTGGACTGGCTCCACGTCGTGGTGAATCCCATGGATTTTTAAATTGAGTAATGTTCTTTTGCGGATCGTATAAAGGCCCCGCTTCAATCATGCAAACTTTTAAACCGGCATTGGCCAGAACATAAGCAGCCATTCCGCCACCGGCACCGGAACCCACAATAACTGCATCATATTTTTTTGGTTGTTTCTTAATCTGGAAGTCGCCCATAATAATACTTGTTTTGATTAAGGAATTGATCGCCAATTTACATGTAAAGATTCAATCAAAGAAGATTTATTTATTTATTCCAGTGAACTCGTTTGCGTAAAAGCCGGGAAGGAAAGTATCTTTAAATAAAAATTATTATATTCAATGAAGAATGCCATTATTCTGATGGGAATTATTATACCTTTTTTATCAAGAGCACAAATAAATGAATTTAGTTCTTTCCCTGTCTACAATGGTGCAGATCTTGGTCTCTCTTATTCATCCCGGCAATCCTCTTTCCGAATCTGGGCGCCAACGGCGGAGACAGTTCAAATACGATTATACCAGGAAGGAACCGGAGGGGATCCTTTACAAACCATCGATATGAATAAGGCTGATTCCGGCACCTGGAATATTGATATACCCGGAGATCAGAAAGGATTGTATTATACTTTTCGTGTCCTGATCAATACTAAGTGGCAGGATGAAGTTCCGGATCCATATGCAAAGGCCGTTGGTGTAAATGGTAAAAGGGGTTTTATCATGGACCTGAAACAAACCGATCCGGTAAATTGGCAACAAGATAAAGGCCCGGTCTTAAAAAATGCTACTGATGCAATTATTTATGAACTGCATATCCGTGATGCAAGTATTTCTTCAAATTCCGGCATTACCAACAAAGGAAAATTTATTGGCCTGGCGGAAAAAGGAACAGTAAATAATGCAGGCCTTTCCACCGGTCTTGATCACCTGGCTGAACTTGGCGTTACGCATATTCACCTTTTACCTGTTTATGATTTTTTTTCCATAGATGAATCGCAGCCTGAAAAGCCCCAATACAATTGGGGATACGAACCTTTAAACTATAATACAACTGAAGGTTCTTATGCCACCAATGCTCATGATGGAATAACACGGATCAAAGAATTGAAACAAATGATCAGTACATTTCATGAAAATAATTTGGGCGTTGTAATGGATGTAGTCTATAACCATACCATGCTGACGGAGGATTCTTACTTCAACCAAATCGTTCCCGGGTATTATTATCGCCAGACCATGGATGGAAAATTTTCCAACGCAACGGCCTGCGGCAATGAAACAGCCAGTGAAAGACCTATGATGCGAAAATTTATGCTGGAGTCATTGAAATATTGGGTAAATGAATATCATGTGGACGGGTTTCGATTTGATCTGATGGGTGTTCATGATATAATTACCATGAATATTATTGCCAGTGAACTAAGAAAATTAAAACCAGGCATTCTGCTTTATGGAGAAGGATGGACCGCAGGTGCATCTCCTCTACCTGATTCGGTAAGGGCATTAAAAAAATATGCCTATAAATTGGATAATATCGCTGTTTTCAGCGACGATATCAGGGATGGGATAAAAGGTAGTGTATTTGTTGATGAGGAGCGGGGATTTGTCAGTGGCCGGCCGGGTATGGAAGAAAGTATAAAATTTGGGATAGTGGCTGCCTGCAAACATCCTCAGGTCAATTATAAAAAAGTAAATTATTCCAAAGCTCCATATGCAGCCCACCCTTCTCAAACTATTACTTATGCTGAGTGCCACGATAATCATGTGCTTTGGGATAAACTGGCAATATCTGCTCATGATGCAAGTGAGGCAGAAAGAAAAGAAATGTATAAACTTGCGTTAAGCATCGTTTTAACATCGCAGGGAATTTCTTTTTTACATGCCGGGTCTGAATTTTTAAGAAGCAAAAAGGGCAATGAAAATTCTTATAACGCGGGTGATAGCATAAATGCCATCGACTGGAATTTGAAAACAAAGAACCAGGATAGTTTTTCTCTATATAAAATCTTTAATAAAAATGCGGAAAGAACATCCGGCTTTCCATATGAAAACTTCTGATGATATTGCAGCCAACCTGGTTTTCCTGGATAAAATGCCTGCAGGTATCATTGGCTATACTATCAACGGGGCAGCAGTAAAAGATAGTTGGAAAAAAATCCGTGTCTATTTTAACGGAACCGCTATTCCAAAAAAAGTTAGGCTTGATGATTCCGACTGGAAATTTTTTATCAGGAATAATCAATTGGTTAAAAATGATCCCAGGGCTCATTCACTCGAACTATTGCCATTTAGTTGCTCCATACTCTTTTTATAGAGATTAGCTACAAGAAATTATTAAAATTTATTTCTTTAAAAATATAACGATAGCGCCTACCATGGTTAATGCAATAACTACTTTTCTGTAACTGTTATCTTTTATTTTTGAAACAATCCGGAGTCCCGCCCAAAAACCCAGCACTAATGTTGGCACTAATAAGAGATCAGTATATAAACTGGGCAAATTAATATTCTTCCAAAATATAACCTGGAAGGGAAGCTTGAAAAAATTGATAATTAAAAATATCCAGGCGGCTGTGCCAATGAAATTATTTTTGGGAACCCGCATGGCTAAAAAATAAATATTGGAAAAAGATCCGGCCAGGTTGCCGAGCATAGTAGTAAACCCGGCTATCAATCCCATATTCGCTGCAAATAATCTGTTGGAAGGTAAGGTGATATTTTTTCGAAATTCAAGTATCAGCATAATGATTACAGTCAGCCCTATAATAACGGCCATAATTCTCCTGAATACAATTTCATTCAGATCTTTACCTACATACACACCAATCAGAATGCCAGTAACGATCCAGGGTATCAATTTCCAGAAATGATTCCATTGTGCGTGGCGGTTGTAATAAATGACAGCCAGGATATCAGCCAGGCAAAGCAATGGTAAAACGATTCCCGTTGAAGCTTTTCCTCCAAAAACGATAGCCATGATGGTTACATTCAGCATTTCTATTCCCTTTAACCCGGCTTTTGCCAAGCCGATAATAAACGAGGCAAGCAAAATCAAAAGCCAGTTGGTTAATGAGTAGTCAGAAATTATTTGGCTGAACATTCATTCCTTTATTTTTTAACAAATCATATTTCTGCATTGAAATTACAGGAAAAAAAAAGTGATATCCTTTCCTGTAATAAAATAGGCTCTATAAAAAGACCCGTGGGAACCAGGCCCCGGCTTAAAGAGAATGTTCCGGCCAGTTCATGATCCCTCATATATAATTCTGTTTTTGTTCGATCTAATCTTCATTATCAAAATGGTCTTTTAAGAATCTTTTGTGTATGTATTGGATTATCCCGGTATTAAAGTATATATTCGCAGTTCTTATATGTTATCACTCACTTCGTTTGTTTTGATTTATTCTCCTCAAATCCCGTGAAGGCTTAACGTAAGGCAGGTAAAGTATCTTCATTTAAGTTGATAGCCTTACCATATTTTTTCATCAAATTTTATTCAATTGTCATTTAACAATTTGCAGCTTATTGAGCCTGTACTCAAAGCTTTGATTCATGAAGGCTATACTACGCCTACTCCTATTCAACAGCAAGCAATCCCTATTATTTTACAACAAAAAGATCTGTTAGGTTGTGCTCAAACCGGAACCGGCAAAACAGCTGCATTCGCCATTCCGATGTTACAACTGATGCATCAGCAGCAGCAAGCAGGACCCCGTAACAGGAATATAAAAGCATTGATTCTGACGCCTACCCGGGAACTGGCTATACAAATAGAAGAAAGCTTTAAGTCCTATGGTCGTTATATCGATCTAAAACATCTCGTTATTTTTGGCGGAGTTTCGCAGGTAAGCCAGGTAAATACACTTCGTCGTGGTGTAGATATTTTAGTAGCTACTCCCGGGCGACTATTAGACCTGATGCAACAAAATTATATTTCTCTGCGTGATATCAAATTCTTCGTTCTGGATGAAGCAGACCGTATGCTGGATATGGGCTTTGTTCACGATGTAAAAAAAATCATCGCCAAATTGCCGGCAAAAAGACAAACCTTGTTTTTCTCTGCAACAATGCCCCCCGAGATACAGCAACTGGCAAATGTTTTACTAACAGATCCGGCCAGGGTTGAGGTAACTCCTGTTTCATCTACGGTGGACGCTATACAACAATCTTTATATTATGTAGAAAGACAAAACAAGCGTTTGCTCCTGACCCACTTACTGGAAGATAAAACTATACAAACTGCTTTGGTATTTAGTCGCACAAAACATGGCGCAGATAAAATTGCCAGGGAGCTCAGCAAAACGGGTGTAAGAGCAGAGGCTATTCATGGTAATAAATCACAAAATGCGAGACAATCTGCACTGGCTAATTTCAAATCAAGAAGAACAAGAGTATTAGTTGCTACTGATATTGCCGCACGTGGTATTGATATTGATGAATTGACTCATGTGATAAATTTCGATTTGCCCAATGTAGCTGAAACCTATGTACACCGCATTGGCCGTACAGGCAGGGCCGGTGCAAATGGAATTGCCATTTCTTTTTGTGATGCTGAAGAAAGGGTTGATTTACGGGATATACAGAAATTGATTAAAAAGAATATTCCTGTAGTAACCGAACATCCTTTTGTGATGACGCATAATAGTCAACCTGTACCCCATCCGGCTCAGCGACCTTCGTATCAAAAAAGAAATAGCGGAGGCAACAGGAATGATCAACGAGGTAACCGCAATAATTATCGCCCCTCTTATGCAGGACGTTCTTAATTAATTATAAAAAAGATAGAATAAATCGGGTCGTCTTAAAACGACCCGATTTTTTTTTATTTAATTATGTAAGATGGCAACCCTCCAGATCACATTACTTACATCATCAGATACCAGCATAGAACCATCACTTAGAACCACAACGCATACGGGTCTTCCATACACTTCGCTTTTTGAAGATTCAGAAATAAATCCCGTCAAAAAATCTTCAGGTTTACCGGAAGGTCTTCCATTTGCAAACGGAACAAATACTACTTTATAACCTGACAAAGAGGAACGGTTCCACGAACCATGCTGGCCCACAAAAGCGCCGTTATGATATTTTAAAGGAAATTCCTTCTTATCATAAAACGCCAGGCCCAGTGAAGCTGTATGAGAACCCAGGGAAACATCCGGCACTATTACATGATCGATCTGATGTATTTCTTTTGATGCATTCTTCCTTGGATCAATATTTTTTCCATAATAAAAATAAGGCCACCCATAAAATCCACCATCTTTTACGCTGGTAATATAATCAGGAACCAGGTCGTCTCCCAGTTCATCCCGCTCATTAACCGCTGTCCAAAGTGCATCAGAACCCGGCGCCCAATCCATGCCAACCGGATTTCTAAGTCCGCTTGCATAGATTCGTTCATTAGTTCCATCTAAATTTACTTCAAGAATATTTGCCCTCCTTTCCTCATATTTCATTCCATGCTCTCCTACATTACTTGCAGATCCTACTGAGATATAAATTTTATCTCCTTTTTTGTTCGATATAATATTTCTTGTCCAGTGATTATTATAACCACCTGCTGGTAAAGAAACTATTTTTTCACCTGCTGTTTTTAAAGAAGTGTCACCTTGAATAAAACCGAACCGAAGTAAAGCGTCAGTGTCCGCAACGTAAAAATGCTGACCCAATATCAACATGCCGAAGGGTTGATTTAGTCCTTCAGCAAAAACATATCTCTTTTCATAAACTCCATCCTTATCCTCATCACGAAACAAAGTAATGCGACCCCGGCTGGTTCCATAATTCTGAGTTTTGATCTTTCTGGAAAGCTTTGCCCCTAATTTCTTTAAGCCTTTTAAAATAGTGTTTGACTCTGATATAAAAATATCACCATTGGGTCCCTCATAAATCCAACGGGGATTATCAAGAGCATCTGCAAATTTTGTTACCTTAAAACCAGGGGGGGCAATGGGCGTTTTATCTTCCGGCCACCCAATTACCTTACTAAAGTTCTGAACGGATTTCGTTGCAAAGGGCAAAGGCAACGAGTCCGTTGGATCATTACTCCATCTCGTTGCCGGCTGATTTTTAATAGAGGCATTGCTGCATCTTATTAAAAAAACAATCGTTATCAAAAACAAAATACATGTAAAAATTAATTTGATCATATCACGGGATTATCTGGAAGTTATAAATAAAATTAATCCTCATTGCCGGAAAAGCGTTCCTTTCGTATTTAAATAATGAAAATAAATTCATTTAAATACGATTTTGCTTTTCCTGAATTTTTTTGAAATATTAAATACTTCCGACCACTGCTGATTACTCTTATCTATTCATCTGTAAATTCTGATTGACCACCCTCCCTTTTACACACAGTATATTTGCAATCTGCATGGATTACATAAAGGAATACAGGAGATTTATAAATAGTCATTACCTGGCAGATGGTGTTCGTATTACGGTTGGTGTACTCCTTCCTTCATTGGTGGGCGGATATTTCGGGTTATTGCAAACCGGCATTTTCGTGTCTCTGGGAGCTTTGGGCGCAAGTATCACGGATAATCCCGGACCTATCCATCACCGGCGAAACGGTCTTTTAGCCTGTTGCGGTTTCCTGTTTTTTGTAGCCCTTATTGTGGGTTATACATCCCAGCAACATAACATTTTTATTTTCCTTCTCCCCGTATTATGCTTTTTCTTTTCTATGATAGGAGTATATGGGGCCAGGGTAACCTCTATCGGTATTGCCGCCTTACTGATCATGGTGATGACTACGCACCAGTTGTTTAGAGAATTGGAGGCCCTTTATTATGCTTTGTTCATATTAGCTGGTGGCCTGTGGTACACGGTGCTAAGTTTGTTGCTTTATAGCATCAGGCCTTATAAGTTGATTCAACAGGCCATGGGAGAATATGTTCTTTCTGCAGCAAACTACCTTCGTGCCAGGGCTGAATTTTACAAAACGCCGGTTGATACCGACAAATGTTATGAAACACTGATGGCAGCACAAGTGGATGTGCAACAAAAACAAGAACTGATTGCTGAGCTGCTTTTTAAAACACGTAGCGTTGTAAAAGAATCTACGCATACCAGCCGGATCCTGATGATGGTATTTTTAGATGTTTCAGATCTGATTGAGCGAACGATGGCCTCTCATCTTGACTACAAAAAATTACATGCTTATTTTGATGAAACAACTATTCTTTCTGAATTCAGGCATATCATAATTTCCCTGGCCGGAGAGTTGGATGAAATTGGTCTTTCCCTTATTAGTGGCAAATCATCCGGCTATGATCAGACGAATAGATTCCTACCTTGAAAAGGAAAAGAAAAATTTCCAGCAACTACGACAGAATTTATTAAGCCCTTCTAACCTGGAGGGATTCATCAGCCTTCGCCAGATATCGGAAAGTCTCGATGACATAGCGGATCGTATCCGTACTTTACATCAATACACTTCATACGACCGTAAACTCCGCAATATCAGGATCAACACACCCGACCCTTCCAAATATGTAACCAGGCAAACGATAGATCCACAACAATTTTGGTCAAACTTTTCTTTGCAATCCAATATATTCCGTCATTCACTCCGGATCAGTATAGCTGCCCTAGCTGCATACATCCTTGGTATATTTTTGACATTTGCGCATGGCTATTGGATATTACTAACCGTCATCATTATTTTAAAGCCGGGATACAGCCTGAGCAAGCAACGAAATATTCAACGCCTGGCAGGTACGTTGATTGGTGTGGCCATTGGCTGGATTATTTTACATTTTGTAAAAAACAACACCGCCATACTTGTACTCCTTGCCATCAGCATGATCGGTGGTTTTAGCTTTTTACGCTGGAAATACCTGGTAAGTGTTGTGATGATCACTATCTACCTGTTGTTCATGTTTCATATTTTGGAACCTGCAGAGTTTGGGCATGTGGTAACGGAAAGAATTATTGATACCGTTGTCGGATGCATAGTGGCGTTCCTGGCTTCCTACTTGCTGCCCCCGATATGGGAAAGAGAACATATAAGAGATTTGATGAAACAAGTCATCCAGGATATTAGTGATTATTTTGAAACAGTAGCTAATGCTTTTATTGGTCAGGCATATGACAAACAGGTTTCCAAAGAAAAAAGAAAACATGCCTGGGTATCCCTGGCCAATGTATCGGATGCATTTACGCAAATGCTTTCAGAACCAAAAAGTAAAAGAAAAGATTCAAAAGATTTTCATCGCTTCGTTGTTTCCTCACATATGTTGGTATCACACCTTGCAACACTTAGTTATTATGCCGATGCTTTACATTCAGATTATGTTTCTGAAGATTTCGGGCCACTCATAAAAGCAAGCGTTAACGAATTAAATATTGCAGGACAATACCTGGCTAATCCTCATTTTAACCCAACTCAAAAATTGGGAGAAAATCCACATGCATTATTAGATAAAAGGGTAAACGCTCTTATAGTATCCCGGCAAAAAGAATTAGAGCAGGGAAAACTGGAATCAGATACCAACCGATTTGTTTCAACTTTCAAATCAGTTACCGATCAATTTTATTTTGTATATAAAACATCACAGGATCTTCAAAAAATATGCAAGACCATAAAGCCGGCATAATCGATTTTGGAATATAAAAAAAGGACCAATTATTTTTTGCTTTCTGAATGATTTTAGTAATTTCATTCTTCACCAAAGAAAAAGGAGGTATTCATGCAATCAACAGATCAATCATGGACGCCTTCGGTTATTATCGAGTAACCGGGCTACTCCAAAAAATATCTGCTGACATAAAAGTCAGGAGCCATCTGCCACGGCAGATGGCTTTTTGTTTATCACATGAACCATCCAACGCTGTATTAAATAGATATATACCTCAAAAATTAACCGGCTATAATACCTTTCCGGGATTGTGTTCCTGGTGCACGATTTATTGCCATGACACTAAACACTCCTCTATATTAATGAGAACATCAATAAATGTGTAAAAAATCAGACACGCCATTTAGCATGTAAATGCTAAAGGATTTGTATTAAAACAAATAAGCATCAGAAATTCATTTCATCGGCACTCGGTCCATAACTTCCGGGTATTGGAATATCCAATAATCTAAGGAATACACCCAACTGCGCCCGGTGATGTACAATCTGGTTATAGGTCATCCGGATTACCTCTCCCTTGCTTTCCACACTATAAATTTGCTCACCATTCCGGAGTGTCCAATCAGGCTCCAGGTCTTTATCTTCCGCCTTTTCCAAATGTGCTCTTCCATCTGTTAACGTTTTTTCAAAATAAGCAAGAAGCTCTTTTTTATTGTTGATAATTTCAGGCTGATAAGGATTCTTTGCAAAATCCAGCCCGTCCGTGGTAAGTACCATGCTCACCCAGGATGGAAGTTCGGCAACATGGGTAGCCAGTTGGCGGAGAGACATACTTTTTTCATGAGGCTTCCAATCATATTTATCATCGGGAACTCTCTCCAGCATTTTGCGGGTTATTGTTGCCTCTTTGTCCATTTCTTTCAATAGCATTTGAATCATTGACATAATTATTTTTTTTGTTAGTACAAATTTATGCCACACTACTGTCAACCCTATGGCAGTCAATTTTTCTTCATGAGTTTTTTATCAGGTTTTTATTTTTGATTCTGATATATTCAGACCTCATTCTTATTTCTATATGATATCACAGGCAGTTGTTGACGAACAAACCTGTTTCTTCCGGTTATTACTGAAAGGCATGAAGTTGCTTGCTAATAATCTACCGGGAGTAATTTCATATAACTTTCCAGGTCTATATGATCGTGCTTTTGAAATGGCATATCTGTATTCCTGAGTTTTAAAATACGGGCCACTTTAAAATCGCGGTAGTCGTTGCGAATATGACACCAACCGATAAGGTGCCAGCTAAAAGCATAAAATACAAGCCCGATAGGGTCTACTTTTCTTTTGCTTACTATTTCATTATTGTTCTTATAATCTATGTCAAGAATAGTTTTAGATGAAATAGCATTTTGGAGAATAGACAAATATTCAAAATCGTACCGGAAGGCGGATGGCACCTGGAGTTTGATATTGCCAGACAGCATATCAATCTTATCCTTTTGTGCGCCTCTTAATACCGCTTTTATTTTATTCAACCCATTTGTATAATGTGTGTGTATAGATTTATCAGCGAAACCAGAAACGATTGCTTCCATCAATAAGAAAGCATTGGCTTCCTCGTTGGAAAATGAAACCGGTGGCAAGAAATAACCCTGCACTACAAAATAACCTTTATGTTGTTCAAAACTAATAGGAATACCTGACTCACCCAACGCCTTTATATCTCTGTATACAGTACGCACACTAATCTTGTATCTGTCGGCTATTTTTTCAGCCGGCACAAATTTTTTTGATTGTAACAGTGTCAGAATTCCAAACAATCGGTCTATCCGGTTCATGATTAAAGCATTCAGAAATCAGGCATGTAATTTAATTGCTACGCAAGTTTACGGCAATATCCTAAACGGCCCAATTTCATTATTCTGGCGTATTGTTTTTTAGTAAACCTGAAAAAGATGTGTAATGAAATCAACAAGTAAATATTACGAGAACAATAAACATGGAAATTTTTTTTTTGACATTAAAAACCCTTGCCCTGGCTGTACGGTGCCAAAGGCAAGGGCAGGTTTTTTATGAATGATTTAACGGGAAAGTTTTACTATTGTTCCGGAGTTTTTTCTTTGCATGGACTGAATAAACCAATGAAAAACAGCATTTTTATCACCTGGCAATTTTTATGAAAACCTTCCGGTTATTGCAGCATTACAGCTATTAGTAATGACTCATTGGGCCTTCAGCGGCCAATGTTTTACATATAACTGAACCGATGCCACCTGCACCACTTGTGACTACTGCTGTGTTCCCTCTTTATGGTGCCATTTGTTATTTTATTATTGAGAGATTGTGGTTTTGGGATATTGCTCCTATAAATAGTTTCTCCTATATCTCAATATCTTCTTTATCACTTTTTATATCTCTTCACTCTCAGATCGGCCTGGGCCTTATGTCCAGCAAAATTTTCTATTTCGCACAGTCGTGAACAATACTCACCAATCATTGCGCTGGCTTCATCGGTTCTTATTTCCTGGAAGGTGCATGTCTTTAAAAACTTACCCACCCATAGACCGCCGGTATATCTTGCGGCTTCTTTTGTAGGCAGAGTATGGTTGGTACCTATTACCTTATCACCAAAAGCAACATTTGTTCGATGGCCCAAAAACAGCCCTCCATAGTTCGTCATCCTGTCTAAAAATTTCCTGGGATTGGCTGTCATTACCTGCACGTGTTCACTGGCAAGTTTATCGGCTTCTTCAATTAATTCATCTTCGGTATCTACCAAAATTACCTGCCCATAATCTTTCCATGAAACACTGGCTATATCTGCTGTAGGCAAAACCTTGAGTTGTTTTTCAATCTCTGTTATAGTTGCATGGGCAAGCGCTTCACTGGTGGTTAATAAAATCGCAGGCGAAGTAGGTCCATGTTCCGCCTGTCCTAACAGATCGGTGGCACACGTTTCAGCGTCGCATGTATCATCGGCTATCACCAATGTTTCTGTTGGACCGGCAAAAAGATCTATGCCTACTTTACCATACAACTGGCGCTTGGCTTCTGCAACATACGCATTGCCTGGTCCAACCAGCATATCTACCGAATGAACCGTTTCTGTTCCTAAGGCCATCATCGCTATCGCCTGTACACCGCCTAAAATGTATATCTCATCGGCCCCTGCCATAGACATTGCAGCTACAGTAGCAGCAGGTATCGCTCCATTGATAGGCGGCGTGCAGGCAATCACCCGCTGAACACCGGCAACTTTGGCGGTGAGCACACTCATATGTGCAGAAGCCACCATAGGGTAGCGGCCACCGGGCACATAACAACCCACACTATTAACCGGAATATTTTTATGGCCGAGAAAAACGCCGGGCAAGGTTTCCACTTCCATGTCAACGATGGCTTCTCTTTGCTTTTGAGCAAAATTTCTTATCTGAGTTTGAGCGAATTTTATATCGTCTATTACCTGTGCAGTTAAGCCAGCTATGATGTCTTTAATCTCTGCATCACATAACCTGAAACTGGCCGGCGACCATTTATCCAATCTTTCGGACAAGGTACGAACTGCCGTATCTCCGTTTGTTGCAACATCAGCAAGCATGCCTTCTACAATACCGCGAACCTTTACATCAGCGTCTGTACTTTCGGCGTAAGTAATTCCTTTTTTAATTATCCTTTTCATGTTAGTGTTTTTGATATTGAGATATTGGGTTATTGGGTTTATATCTGTCAGCTATTTTCTCAGCCAGCAAAAATTTTTTGGATTGTAACAGAGTGAGGATTCCAAACATTCGGTCTATACGGTTCATGATTAAGGAATTCAGAAATCTGCCGGGTAATTTTTAATTGCTACGCAAGTTTACGGCAATATCCTAAACGGCCCAATTTCATTATTCTGGCGTATTGTTATTTAGTAAACCTGAAAAAAATGTGTAATGAAATCAACAAGTAAATATTAGGAGAGCAATAAACATGGAAATTTTTGACATTAAAAAACCCTTGCCCTGGCTGTACGGTGCCAAAGGCAAGGGCAGGTTTTTTATGAATGATTTAACGGGAAAGTTTTACTGTTGTTCCGGAGTTTTTTCTTTGCATGGACTGAATAAACCACATGATGGTAAAGCTGGGAATAAAATCTGTTCCGGGTAAAATTTCCTCTATAAAATTACCAATACCACCTAATGCTCCCTTCCAGCCACCAAAGGTTGACATGAAGATGAGGGATGAAACCGGCGCCCAGAGAATATCTCCTATTTCGCCAAAAAATGGAATGGCATAGGTTGCATATCCTACCAGGTCCATCAGGATACAAAAGATCAGTGAAGGTTGTTTTTTATTCATTTTTAATAAATGCTTTTTATTTTAATAGTCAAATATGCTGCCATTTTTAGGTGCAGCAAAAAGCAGAAGAAAAAAAAGCGTTGATGGTTGCAATCCTTAATTTATCCGGATAACTAATGTCTGCCTGTTAGATTGATATGTGTTGGGCGGGGTCGATACATGCCGCATCAAAAACCAAAGGCGATGACGGTAAATGAAAAACCCGGCGCTTATAAACTGGCCAGGTTTTCCCTCAAATTTATTCGGCAAGGTTCATTAATAAAAGAATTGTTCCTTAACGATCTTACCGTCTTTAACTTCATATACTACAATTTCATCCATTTTGGTACGTCCTGTTCCTTTCATGGTGACATCCATTCCCATCGCTACACTGAAATGGTTGCCCGCAACTACCGGATCAGTAGAATAGCCCCCATGCATTTCTTCTACCATTTCATTAAACATCTTTGCTTTTTCTTTCAAAGCGGATTTCCCCTGCACTGATTTCAAACCGGGAGAATGAGGAGGTTCAATGCTTTCCGCATCGTCTGCAAATAGCTCATCCTGGATCTTATCCCAATTTCCTTCTTTGGCAAGACCGTTAAATTTTTCGGCTACTTCGCCTGTAGTCATTGTTTTTTCGGCAATCATAATTTTATGTTTTTGATTGTTAAAGGATACTAAAAGCTAATCCATTTTTTTCGATAAATTTTCAATAAAATTATAAACACGTAAAAAATAAGGATGAATAAAACAGTTGTTGTGATGAGCTCGCCACACAATCCCCGTGTTTTTTCCCGGCAAGATGGAACTTCAATATTTAAGCCTTCCGCTGGTCTCTTGTTCCTTTGTACAGTTCATATTCAAGCAATCTGCAATCAATGGTGCTGGTATAAAACTCGATCCTCCGGTTTGCTTTCAATCCTATTTTTTTTGCAAGCTCAAGATTTCCGGTAAAAATGTACCCAAAATAACCGCCACATTGTTGTTTCATAAAATCGCCGATGCGGCTATATGTTTTTTCTAATTCTGAAACGTCCCCAAGGCGTTCCCCATATTCGGGATTAATAATCATTACCCCCTTCCCGTCATCCGGAATTTCAGTATCAGCAAAATCGCAAACAGAAAAATCAATCAGCCTGGCCACTCCGGCAGCCACGGCATTTTTCTTTGCATTTTCGATGGCCCTGTCGCTGTAATCAGTAGCTATAATCCGCAGACCGGGTACATCAATAATTTGTTCCTCTAATAAAGCATCCTCTTCCAGGTATATTTTTTCGTCATATCCCTTTACATGCATAAATGCATAGTTGGTTCTGAATAATCCTGGCTTCCGGTTAGTGGCTATCAGCGTTGCTTCAATTGCGATAGTGCCTGAACCGCACATGGGATTTACAAATGCAGAAGTTCTGTTCCATCGGGTAGCATAAATGGTCGCCGCTGCCAGAGATTCCAGCATGGGTGCCTGGCCGGGTATTTTGCGATAACCATGTCTTGCTATTGAATCACCGGTTGTGTCAATAAAAATTTCAGCTTCATCATTTTTCCAGTATAAATGAATCACAGCACCAATGAGTTCAGATCCGGTAGCCGGTCTTGTGCCCCGCTTTTCCCGTATACGGTCAACAATGGCATCTTTCACCCGGAGATTGGCAAACATACTGTTGTTGATGGTTGGATTATTGACGTTACTGGTGATGGAAAAATATCCGGGATCCGGTAAAATGTTTTCCCAGGGAAAACTGATCAGGCTATTGTAAATATCATCCGCATTGGCCGATTCAAATTGTTTAAGGCTATATAACACCTGGCTGGCGCATCGAAGATTAAGATTTAACTTAATACAATCATTCATCGTTCCGGTAAGGCGCACCCCGGTTACGAAACTCTCATCAATCTCAAATCCGAGATCTTTGACTTCCTGGCCAAGATAAGGTGTGATACGTTTGTGGCAGGTGATAGTAATAGATCCTTTAGCATTAAATAAACTCATATGTATATTAAAGATAAAAGCTTATTAAGGGATTGAATGAATTATCCGGCCGATCCTTCAGTACAGCACGAACACCTATTTAACTACCGGCTGGTTCTAATTATGAAAAACCGATTGCTTTATTAGTTTGTGAAAATCAATCTGCCATTAATAAGATTTGCCTTAAACCAAAAAACGGTTTATGTTCCCTATTATCTACAATGGAGAAAAAATTATTTGTTACATGTGATTATTTTTCACTGTTTTTTAGCCACATAGTATGTCCATGAAAATAATCATCCCGGTTTTGGAGCGAAAAATCGATCATGGACATTTCATTTTTATAATTTATAAAAGACACTATATTCATGAGTTCTGAATCTATTTAATTTATATACGAAAATCGTAGTACTTATTCTACATAAAACCCCTATTTATTCCTATAAGATAATAGTAGTTACATCTATAGGACAAAGGGGATAACCGGGGATAACTTTGTGTTTTTGATTTCGAAAAAAGCGGGTTAATAAATACATAACGATTGTTGGGGATAACCCGCATTAAAAACAAATTCATATTTTATGGAAAATCTGAAACACCTGGTCAGAGATATGGCCGGTATCTATTTGCCGGTGGCGGTAAAGAATAAAAGCTTTTTTGTGAATGATATTCCGAAAGAAGTGTCCGTTGAGAATATTTGCCAGCAAACTATTTCGGTGATCAACCGTCTGCTTTTTGTAGTGGCTGGCCAGTTAAAAAATACCTGCATTCGTTTCTCAGCAAGAAAACATGGTTCCCTCACCATTTTGGAAATACGAGAGTCCGGTAATATAAATAGTTATGCCCTGGCCAGCGACCTACAACAGGTTTATGTGCAAGCAGATGAATTGGGAGGAAGTTTGAATATCAGTATTCCGAGGGCAAAAATAACCACTATTTCATTTTCCTTTCCTGCACAGCTTTCATAAACCATCCCTCCCTCTTCCACCTAACACTATTGAACCGGAGCCTTGGAAATTTTGGATCCGTTATTAAAAGTCAGGGTTTCCCTGGCTATGCAGATGACTGCAATCCACAATTTAATTCAGTTACAACTTAGTATAAAGTGTATAAAAAATACACAAGGCAGTTAATGCGATGTGCATTTTAAAAAATTGCCAGCGAACAAAACCCCAACTATTAGATTATTTTGCAGGAGCCGCAGGCATACTGCTATTCCAAATATCCCGGTACATTTTCCATTCACCATTAACCGGTTTCCATACAACAATATATTTTCCTTTGTCCAGCATTTTGTTTTCCGCACCAAAAATTTCATACCGTCCTGTTTCGGATAAAATTTCCGCGTTACCTGCCACATCATCTACACTCAGCTTCACTTCCTTTACGCCCATACCCATAAAGGAACCCCATAGTGAAACTATACCTGCTCCCTGAACTGTTTCGCTATTGGGAGGCAACAATACGCCATCAGATGTATAGCTGGCTGCTACAGCTGCAGAATCACCTTTTTTAAACGCATCCATGAATTTTGCATTCTGCGATTCAATAGTTGATTTAGCACTGGCAAGATCAAACGCAGCAGCAGATTCCATAGCATCTGTTGTTTTACTGTCGGTTGATGCAGTGTTGCAGGCCACCAGAAAAGTTGTAAAAACAGCAATAGTTAATTGGTTGATAAGATTTGACATAACGATAAATTTTTTAAAAAGGTAATGTTTTTAACCCTTGCAAAAAAATATGAATATTATTCATATGGTTATAATTGCCTTTCTGGCACCGAATTTTAACCAGGACCACTTTTTACTTTTGATTCTTCAATTATGGCTATAATCCGGGCAACAGGTGATAAATGTGATTATTATAGTAATTTCGGGATGATATGATATCAGATTCTTTCCAACGTATTCATGATTATCTCCGGATCTCGCTAACGGATAATTGCAACCTGAGATGCTTTTACTGCATGCCGGAAGAGGATTATGAATTTACGCCAGCCTCCAGGTTGATGCAGGTTCATGAAATAGAAGCCCTCGCCAGTACATTTGTTGACCTTGGTGTAAATAAAATCAGGCTGACCGGAGGTGAACCGCTGGTTCGGAAAGATGCAAAAGAAATTATTCTCGCTTTATCAAAATTGCCTGTAAAACTTACCTTAACAACGAACGCTACCCGCTTGCATGAATTTGCAGATACTCTTGAGGAAGCTAATGTCAAATCGTTGAATATAAGCCTGGACACTCTTCAACCCGATAAATTTAATCTCATTACCCGCCGCAATCAGTATCAACTGGTCTATGATAATATTCACATGATGATAAACCGCGGTTTTCATGTAAAAGTGAATATGGTAGTGATGAAAGACCTGAATGAAAACGAGATCAATGATTTTGTAGAATGGACAAAGCTTGTTCCGGTGCATGTTCGGTTTATTGAGTTTATGCCATTTAGTGGCAACCGCTGGACCAGTAATAAAGTTTTTACCATGCAACAAATGCTTGATATCATTGAACGCAAATATGAAATAGTGCGATTGCAGGATGAAAAACATGATACGGCAAAAGGATACCAGGTGCCAGGACATAAGGGAACCTTCGCTTTTATCAGTACGATGAGTTCCAACTTTTGTGGTGATTGCAACCGGATGAGGCTGACCGCAGATGGTAAATTAAAAAACTGTCTTTTTTCGAAAGAGGAAACAGATTTGCTGACTGCATTCCGGAATGGCCAAAATGTAATCCCATTAATTCATCAGAGCATCCGGTCTAAAGCCAAAGAATTGGGAGGACAGTTTACAACTGATTTTGAGCATCTGCATGCAGAAGAGATTAATAACAGGAGTATGATTACGATCGGAGGATAGAATTGCCCGCCGGATAGTTTAATAAGAAATATAATTGTAAACAGCACATGATTTCTGTAGAAGCAGCGAAAAAAATCATTCTTGAAAATGTACATACACTCCCTCCAAAAAAAATGGCCTTAATGCAGGCTGCGGGTCTGATATCAGCTGAAGACATTTACGCTCCCATTCATATTCCGGCCTACGACCAATCCTCCATGGATGGATATGCATTATCATTTTCTGATTTAGAAAGCAGCAAGCCACTAAAGATCACGGGTGAAATGTCGGCTGGTAGTGCTGAATCATTTTCTTTAATACCCGGAAACGCTGTTCGCATTTTTACTGGCGCCGCCCTGCCTCCTGGCGCAGATACGGTAGTGATGCAGGAAAAAGTAAGGATTGAAAATGGCGGGCTTGTTATAGCAGATGAAAATTTAAAAAAAGGTTCAAACGTAAGAGCAAAGGGATCAGAAATAAAATCCGGCGAACTGGCTGTTGCAATAAATACTACGCTTATGCCTGCCGCAATTGGTTTCCTTGCAGGTATCGGCATTACAGAGTTATTGGCCTATCCCCTTCCTTCTGTCAGCATTATAGTAACCGGAAATGAATTACAATCTCCCGGCAACCCTTTACTTCATGGCCAGGTATATGAATCCAACTCTTTTTCCTTACAAGCTGCGCTAAAACAATTACATATTACTAAAGTAAAAGAGTACACAGCTGAGGATACACTTCAAAAAGTATTACAAGTGCTGAATGAAGCCTTACAACAAAGCGATATTGTTTTTTTAACAGGTGGTGTCAGTGTTGGTGACTATGACTTTGTTGCGGAAGCTTCCGCACATGCAGGGATTGAAAAAATATTTCACAAAATAAAACAACGACCCGGAAAGCCCTTCTACTTTGGTAAAAAAGAAAATAAACTAATATTCGGATTGCCTGGCAACCCGGCTTCAGTACTCACCTGTTTTTATGAATATATAGAACCTGCATTAAGAAAGGCGGCCAGACAAAAAAGCGGCATCAGAAAAATGAAGGTCCCTCTGAACGATGCATTCAAAAAAGCGGCAGGACTTACTCATTTTTTAAAAGGATATTTTGATGGGAATACAGTTACAGCCCTTCATGCGCAGGAATCTTATCGCTTAAGTTCTTTTGCTAATGCAAACTGCCTTATTAAAATTCAGGAAGATGTAACGGAATGTAAAAAAGGCGACGAAGTTGAAATCCATTTATTACCTGAATAATTTTGCCGGAAATGGATAGCATCTTTTTTTTCTACGCACTTTTGTTTTTGGTTGCATTTTTATATTCTTCCGTGGGCCATGGGGGCGCCAGTGGTTACCTGGCTTTGATGGCCATTTTCGCTGTATCTCCTGATGTAATGAAACCCACAGCCCTCCTGCTGAATCTATTTGTCTCACTGACATCGTTTCTTCAATTTTACCGGGGAAAACATTTTAACTGGAAAATATTTTTGCCTTTCGCTATTGCTTCCGTACCCATGGCATTTGTCGGCGGCTTGATTACTGTGGATGCCGGTGTTTACAAAAAAATATTAGGCCTTTTACTAATCATCCCCATCCTTCGGTTTTTATTGTTCTCAAATCTGAAACCGTCAGAAATAAAACCCTCAAATATCTTATTGTCCCTGTTCATTGGTGCCTCTATCGGTTTTCTTTCCGGTTTGATTGGTATCGGTGGCGGTATTATTTTATCACCTGTTCTGCTTCTCTTAAAATGGTCGGACATGAAGCGAACAGCTGGTATCAGCGCCTTGTTCATTTTCGTAAATTCTATAGCAGGTCTGGCCGGGCAACTGACTAAAGGAATTCAATTCAGTCCCGACATGTATTGGTTCGTGGCCATTGCATTTACCGGTGGAATATTCGGTGCCTGGTTCGGCGCCTTGCGCTTTAAGCCAACCATACTTAAATATGTACTTGCTTCGGTTTTAGCGGTGGCGGCTTATAAATTATTGTTCACTCATGCCTGATGTTGCGCTAACGCTGTGGGCAGGCCATCCAGGCTTACCAGGTTTTTTTCCTGTTTGTATTCTTCCAACCCCTGCGGACCTTTCTTACTGGCCCATTCATGTGCATGTTCCCTTTCACCAGAATACTCATAATAGGGAACAGCAAAGCCGCAGGATGTTTGCACTTTATCTATTTCGGCAATTATGATTTGCCGGGTAGACGGCAACAAAACAAAATGAGAAGCGAGTTCTGTCCATTCCGGATCGGCAGGTAAAACAGTACGACCCTTACCATAAAGCCTTAAAATATTGGGCGGACCATCAAATGCACAAAACATAAAAGTGATTCTGCCATTCTCAAGTATATGTGCCGATGTTTCATTCCCGCTTCCAATTATATCCATATAAGCCACTTGGGTAGATGACAGTATTCTAAAGCTATCCAATCCTTTTGGTGAAAGATTAATGTGTCCTTCACCATTTAATGGAGCCGTGCTCACGAAAAACATGTGTTGTGATTTAATAAACTCTTTATGATGGTCTGCAATGGAGTTATGAAACTTTCCCATAAAATAAATATTGAAACAAAGATAATTTTAAATAAAATAGTTCATCAGGATACTCCTTTTTGAAGTATTATTTCCCCTGGTATATTTGAGCTCAAAATTCAATGAAATGGTATAATTTCATTGCAATACTATTCTTATGCTTACAAGAAGAGAACTTATTAAACAATCTGCCTGGCTGGCAGCGCTTGCAGGTCTTTCTTTACCACCGGGTCAGGACGAAAAGAATAAGAAAAAGCGGTTCTATATTGGTGCTTGCGACTGGAGCCTGGGCAAAAGCAGTGATCCCGATGCTTTTATACTGGCAAAGGAAATTGGATTGGATGGCATCATGGTTAATATGGGCTCAGAAAAAAACAACTTACACCTCCGGGATAAAAATGTGCAGCAGCAATACATCGAAAAATCAAAGCAAACCGGAATAAAAATTTCAAGTATCGCTATTGGCGAACTCAACAATGTGCCTTACAAATCAGATCCCCGAACCGAAGAATGGGTTTGGGATAGTATAGAAACAGCCAAAGCACTCCTTGCACCCGTTGTCCTACTTGCGTTTTTCCATAAAAACGATTTGCGCAATGATCCTGCAGGTAAAAAAGAAGTGATCAGTCGCTTAAAAAAAGTAGCCCCGCATGCTGAAAAGAATGGTATTATTTTAGGCATCGAATCTTATTTAAATGCTGACGAACACCTCGAAATCATTGACCAGGTGGGTTCATCAAACCTAAGAGTGTATTATGACTTTCGAAATACAGCTGATGCCGGGCACGACTGTATAACTGAATTTAAAAAACTGGGTAAAGAAATGATCTGTGAACTGCATATGAAAGAAAATGGTTTCTTACTTGGCAAAGGATCATTGGACTGGGCCGCAATCGGAAAGGCAGTTTACGAAACGGGCTATTACGGTGATGGCTGGATGCAAATTGAAGGTTCCTTACCTGAAGGTGCAAACACGGTCGATAGCTACAAGCAAAATTTTAAGTACTTAAAAAGTATATTCTCAAAGCGTTCTTCATAACATTATTTGATGATTAAAGCAATTTATATTTCCCGTTATTATTCTGGCTATAGCATTTATATTTTCTCCGGGTTGCCAGCCATCCTCTCCCAAAAATGAAAGCGGTCTTTACCTGCCGGGTGACCTTGAAGCGACCCTGTGGGCAGAGTCTCCCCTGTTTTACAATCCAACCAATATTGATGTGGACAGCAAAGGAAGAATATGGGTAACAGAAGCAGTGAACTACAGAAATTATAACAACGACTCAACAAAATTTCTTCATCATGAGCAGGGAGACAGGGTCGTGATATTAGAAGATACCGACCAGGATGGAAAAGCTGATAAATCCACCGTGTTTGTGCAGGACAGGGATCTGTTGTCGCCGGTAGGTATTGCTGTTATTGGGAATAAAGTCATTGTTTCCTGTTCTCCAAACCTGATCGTATATACCGATGAAAACGGTGATGATATCCCTGATAAAAAAGAAATTCTTTTAACTGGCTTTGGTGGAAAAGATCATGATCATTCCCTGCATTCCGTTACGGCAGGTCCCGATGGCAATTGGTATTTTAATGCCGGAAATGCGGGTCCGCATATGGTAACAGATAAAGCTGGCTGGGCTTTACGGTCCGGAAGTTTATATACCGGAGGCTCCCCTTACAATAATAAAAATGAAGGCAATCTTAAAAGTGATGACGGAAGAGTGTGGGTTGGTGGCCTGGCATTGCGTATGAAACCTGATGGCATCGCATTAACTGTATTAGGTCATAATTTTCGTAACTCCTATGAAGTGGTAACAGATTCGTATGGAAATCTATGGCAGAATGATAATGATGACCAGGTGGTAACCTGTCGCACTTCATGGTTAATGGAAGGAGGCAATGCCGGATATTTCAGCACAGATGGAACCCGCTACTGGCAGGCAGATCAGCGGCCGGGACAAGATATTTTCGCAGCACACTGGCACCAGGATGATCCGGGTGTTATGCCAGCTGGTGACCGCTCAGGTGCCGGTTCCCCCACAGGTGTTGTGATGAATGAAAGCGATGCCTTAGGAAAAGATTATAGAGGAATGTTATTAAGCGCCGATGCTGGAAGAAATGTAATATTTGGTTACCACCCGCAAATCAAACAATCAGGTTATGATTTAGGTAAAAGGAAAAATTTCATTACATCATTGCCAGATGATAACGAAGGATATGTATGGAACGATACGGCACAGAATAAACTAAAAGAAAAATGGTTTCGGCCTTCTGATATTACGATCGGTACAGATGGGGCTATTTATATTGCTGACTGGTATGATCCAGTTGTAGGAGGTCATCAAACCAGGGACAGTATTGGCTATGGCAGAATATATCGCATTGCTCCAAAGAATAAAAAGCTTGTCAATCCTAAGATAGATCTGGCTACCGTGGAAGGACAATTAGATGCACTCCGGAGTCCGGCTGTCAATGTTCGCAACCAGGCTTTTGAAAAATTGAAACAACAAGGTGCTCCTGCATTGGCACAGGTGAAAACTTTATTGCAGGATGAAAATCCTTTTATACAGGCAAGGGCTGTATGGCTGTTAGCGCAAATGGGAGAAGAAGGGAAAAAAATAGTTGAAAATTTAATTACTGCTCCGGATGAAAAGATACGTATTACCGCCTTTCGGGCCTTGCGCCAGCTGGCAGGCGATATTTTACCTTTTGCTAAAATTCTATCACAAGATACCTCCTCTTTTGTTCGGAGGGAAGTGGCAATAGCTTTAAGAGATACTGCCTTTGCAAAGAAAAAAGAAATCTTGCTATCGCTTGCCGCCCGTTATGATGGAAATGACCGATGGTACCTTGAAACACTCGGAACTGCTATGGATGCAGATGCAGCTTTATGGTACAATGAATTAAAAATTTTATTCACCGAAAAAAAGAATGCAGGACAGGATACATGGAAAAAACAAATGAGTGATTTTGCCTGGAGACTTCACCCGGTAAATGCGATAAGTGATATAGCTGAAAGGGCAATGGATACTTTATTGCCTGCTGCTGAAAGAAATAAAATGATCACAGCCCTTGCATTTATCAATGATAAAAAGGCTGCCGGATATATGCTTGCCGCAGCTAAATCAAATAAGCCGGATATAAAAGAGCAGGCATTGTATTGGCTTTCCTTCCGTCAAAGTAATGATTGGTTTCATTTGCTTGATTGGTCAAAGACCGGTCTCAATACAGCTTACGAAAGAAAGCTTGCTGCTATGAAAGTAAAAAAACAAATCGTACTGGACGAGCGGCAGTCGCAGGATGAACGAAAGTGGCGTACGATTGAAATGGCAAAGGACTCGCTGGGCGGACAATTACTGATCGGCCTGTTATCCGAAAAAAAATTACCTGCTTTCCTGTTACCGGTTATCCAGGAACATATTTTCAATAACCCTGATATAGCCATTCGGGTGCAGGCAGGCAATTATTTCGCAAGTGAGGTTAACAACAAAATATTTTCAATGGATGCATTAACCCGCATACCAGGAAATGCGGTGGAAGGAAGACCGTTATTTATAAAAAATTGCAGTGCTTGTCACCGCATGGGAAAAACGGGAAATGATATTGGTCCCGATCTTACTCACATTGGCAAAAAATTAGGCAAAACGGAATTGCTTGATGCCATTATTAATCCAAACGCTGCCATTGTATTTGGTTATGAGCCCTGGTTGCTGAATACAAAAAATGGGGAATCTGTTTTTGGATTTCTTTTGTCTGAGAATAAAGACAATGTGGTTGTAAAAGATATTGCGGGGAAAAAACATGTTATTGCTCAATCAACGATAAGCACAAAAAAGAAACTGGAAAAAACACTTATGCCAGGCGCCTCGGCCATGAATCTCTCAGAAAAAAGCCTGGCAGATATCACTGCTTTTTTATTATCGGTACAGGAATAAGAACTTACTAAACTAAATTTGTGCTATTATGCCTGTACGCATTAAAATATTTGGCCAGCTTACGGAGATTCTTGAAAGCAACGAGTTGATTCTTTCCGGTGTTGCTGATACAAATGCTCTTGTGAGCGAATTAAATAAAAATTATCCTGCGCTGGCCGGAGCCAAATATATTATGGCGGTAAATAAACAAACCATTGCAGCCAATACTGAATTAAATGAAGACAGCATTGTTGCCCTGTTACCTCCTTTTTCCGGTGGATAAATAATGGAAGATAAAATTTCATATGAAAGATACCAGCGCCAAATAATCTTAAGTGAATTTGGCGAATCAGGCCAGGAAAAATTGTTTCATGCAAAAGTATTGGTAATTGGTGCCGGTGGCCTTGGCTGCCCTGTTCTTCAATACCTTACTGCCGCCGGTGTGGGTACTATAGGAATCGTGGATGATGATACAGTAGCTCTTTCTAATCTTCATCGTCAACCATTATATACTGTCCGTGATATCGGCCATGTCAAAAGCAGAACGGGCAGCTCATGTTTTACAGCAATTGAATCCTGAAATTAATATCACGCCTTATCATCAGCGACTCACTGTTGATAATGCGTTGGAGACTATCCGGTCATTTGATATTGTGGTGGACGGCACGGATAATTTTTCAACCCGTTACCTGATCAATGATGCCTGTGTGTTATTAAAAAAACCATTGGTGTATGGTGCCATTTCACAGTTTGAAGGTCAGTTGACGATATTTCATCCGCTGCCAAATAAAGAAAATAGATCTGGCGTCAATTACCGCGATTTATTTCCAACTCCTCCAAAAGAAGATGAAGTGCTTAATTGTGCAGAAGCCGGCGTATTAGGTGTGTTGCCCGGAATAATTGGAACCATGATGGCCAATGAAACGATCAAATTGATCACGGGAATCGGGGAACCATTGATCAACCGGCTTTTAACTTATAATGCTTTAAATAACCAGGTTTATGAATTGGAGCTTACTGCAAGGGAAGCAACAGCGTCATTGGTACCTGCAAATGAAAACGAGTTTAAACAAATGAACTATGAGTGGCTCTGTGCTTCTTCATCATCCGTTATAGAAATTGATCCGGATGCATTTGATGAACTATGGAGAAAAAAAGCAATTAATATCATTGATGTGAGAGAGCCTCATGAATTACCGGCAATACATGAATTTGATCACCTGAAAATTCCTTTACAACAATTGGGAAAATCAATACCGGATCTGAATTCGGATACCATCGTTGTTTTTTGTCAGTCCGGCAACCGGAGCAAACAGGCTGCTACTCTTCTATCCGGTATCTTTGGAACCGATAAAAAAATTTACAGCCTGAAAGGTGGTATCGTCAATTGGAAAAAACAACAACCTGTTCAACCAACATGAAAGAAAGAAAACCTAAAAATATTTTTATACAGGGCCCCGTTGCAGCTTCTTTTATTGCAGAGAGCATTCAAAAACACAGCACGCAGACAGGAATTGGCGGACACAGTATTTTTCTTGGCCAGGTAAGAGCTGACGAGATAAACAAAAAAAAAGTGGCTGCTATAGAATACACAACCTATGAAGAAATGGCGCTGGAAAAAATGCATGCCATCAGGGAAGATATTTTTTTAAAATATGAATTAACCTGCATGCATGTTTATCACTCACTGGGAAACGTAGCTGCGGGAGAAATATCTCTCTTTGTCTTTACTTCATCAGCACATCGGAAAGCGGCCATTGGTGCCTGCGAGGAAACAGTGGAAAGGATCAAGGCGGAATTGCCGGTGTGGGGTAAAGAAATATTTGAAGATGAAACGCATCAATGGAAACAGAATAAGTCATAAAAACTTATACAGATTAAAATTTAATTGATGATTCTGCCTTTCTTCGATTGAAAGTGGTCATAAAGAAACAAGGTCTATGGTTAATATAACACATAAAGTAAGTACACTGCGGCAGGCCATTGCTTCTGCTGTTATAATTGTTTCAAAACAGGAAACTATAGATGCCGTTAAAAATAAACAGGTTCCCAAAGGTGATGTGTTTGAATTTTCCAGGGCCGCCGGATTACTTGCCATAAAAAAAACAAGCGACGTAATTCCCGATTGTCATCCCCTGCCGGTAGAATTTGCTTCCATCAAACATGAGTTGGATGAATTAAAGATCATCATCACAGTTGAGGTGCACAGTATTTATAAAACGGGTGTTGAAGTAGAAGCCATGCATGGAGCGGCTATTACTGCCTTAACAATTTATGATATGCTGAAACCATTAGATAAAGGAGTGGAAATAGCAACAATCCGGTTAGAAAATAAAAAAGGAGGAAAATCGGATTTTAAAGACCGCGAAATAAAAGAATTAAAAACCGCTGTGGTCGTTTGTTCCGATGGAGTATTTCATAATAAGAAAAAAGATAGCAGCGGTCAAAAGATCATGGAGAAATTGTCGAAACAAAAAATAGCAACGGATACCTATGAGATCATACCTGATGAGTTTGATCTGATTCAGGAAAAAGTAAAAGCCTTATGCAGGGAAGATTATAACCTTATCCTGCTCACCGGTGGTACGGGTCTTTCTCCCAGAGATATAACCCCGGAAGCCATCAGGCCATTGATAGACCGGGAAATTCCCGGTATCATGGAAGCTGCAAGAAATTACGGCCAGCAAAGAACGCCTTATGCTATGTTGTCAAGAGGCATTGCAGGATTTATAAAAAATACTCTGGTTATTACATTGCCGGGTTCTACCCGTGGTGTGGAGGAAACCATGGATGCTTTATTTCCTTACCTGCTTCATGTATTCCGTGTGGCGGAAGGAATGAGGCATGATTAGAAAATTTATGACTGATCAACCAGCAAGTGTATCAGTACTTTAATTCTCAATTATATTTATTACGACACACATTTCTTCACCTTTACAATAACCAGTTTCGAAGTAGGTGTATTACTTTTTTCCGCTACACTACTAATAGGCACCAACACATTTGTTTCAGGAAAATAAGTTGCCGTACAGGTTTCAGGAATGGGATAAGGAACAACGATAAATTTTCTCGCCACTCTTTCTACCCCATCATGATGGTTATAAAGATCCACCACATCTTCTTTTTGTAAATCTCTGTTGTTCATATCCTGCTGGTTCATTAGAATAACTCTGCGCTCATTATAAATGCCGCGATAGCGATCATTCAATCCATAGATCGTTGTGTTGAACTGGTCATGACTGCGGATCGTCATCATCATCAATTCATCAGCAGCAAGAGGGATAATAGTATGTTGTGATATAGTAAACTTTGCTTTCTTATTATCCGTATCAAAATTTCCTTCCCGGTTACAATTCGGCAAATAAAAACCACCGGGTATTCTTACCCGTTCATTATATTTTTCAAAACCGGGAATGGTGCGTTCAATATCATTCCGGATATGATCATAATGTTCCAGATATTTATCCCAGTTTATTTTACTTTCTTTTAAAGTAGCTTTAGCCAGCCTGCATACAATTTCAGGTTCGCTAAGCAGATTGCGGGATATGGGTTTTAAACCCTTTGGATAACTGCACTACACTCATAGAATTTTCGCAGGATACAAATTGTTCTTCGCTATTCATTATATCGCTTTCACTTCTTCCCAGGCAGGGCAGTATCAAAGCTTCTTCACCATGAACCAAATGGCTGCGGTTTAGTTTAGTGGAAACCTGAACCGTAAGTTTACATTTCCGTAATGCTTCTGCGGTAAACTGCGTATCGGGTGTTGCAGAAAGAAAATTGCCACCCATTGCAATAAATACTTTTGCTTTTCCCTCGTGCATGGCTTTGATGGATTCCACTACATCATAACCGTTCTTGGCGGGTGGCGTGAAATGAAAATTATCCTCCAGTGAATTTAATAATGCCTTGGGATGGCTTTTCATAAATACCCATGGTGCGGTCGCCCTGCACATTGCTATGTCCGCGAACGGGACAAGTGCCGGCACCTGGCTTTCCAATACTGCCTTTCAGTAATAATAGATTTACGATTTCCTTAATTGTATCCACCGCATTCCTATGTTGTGTAAGACCCATTGCCCAGCAGGCAATGATCTTTTTTTTATCTTTTAACACAGCAGCTGTTTCTTTTATCTGCACCGGGTCAATCCCGCAGGCATTTGCAAGATCAGCCAGGTTTTGTTTTTTCAAATGAGCCGCATACGCTTCATATCCTTCAGTTTTATTTTTTATAAAATCCAGGTCAAATACATTACCGGGATGTGATTGTTCTTCCTCTGATAAAAGCAGGGCAATGGCCTGCAGCAATGCCATATCGCCATTTATTTTTACCGGTAAAAAAATATCAGTAAGTGCTGTACTTAATCCCAACATTCCTTTTAGTTGCTGCGGATTATTAAAACCCATCAGTCCTGTTTCGGGTAATGGATTGATAGATATGATAACAGCTCCATTTGCTTTTGCTTTTTGTAAAGCCGTCAGCATCCGTGGATGATTGGTCCCGGGATTTTGTCCCAGTATGATGATCACTTCTGCCTCGTAAAAATCCTCCAGCTTTACAGAACCTTTACCAATACCCAGTGATTCTCCAAGGGCCACGCCACTGCTTTCATGACACATATTGCTGCAATCAGGAAGATTGTTAGTGCCATATTCCCGAACAAAAAGTTGGTAAAGAAAAGCCGCTTCATTACTGGTTCGGCCGGATGTATAAAATATGGCTTCATCCGGCGAAGCAAGTCCGTTCAAGGTAGTTGCTATTTTTTGAAATGCATCCTCCCATGGTATGGGCTGGTAATGCGAACCATTTTCCGGCAAATACATGGGTTGTGCTATACGGCCTTTCCTCCCGATCTCATAATCACTTAATGCTGCTAATTCCTTAACTGAATGCTGGGCAAAAAAATCTGCTTCCAGTTTTTTCGCGGTGGCTTCTTCAGCAATCGCTTTTGCACCATTCTCGCAATATTCTGTGCTTGTATTGCGATCATCATCCGGATCGGGCCATGCACAACTGGGACAATCAAATCCATCTTTTTGATTTAATTTTTTTAATGCTTTCCAACCACGGATAAGACCTGCTTCTCCCATTACATGGCGAAAGCTTGATATCACGGCGGGAATACCGGCAGCCATTTTTTTTACAGGTCCTGTTTTTAAACCCGTAAATCGTTCTGGATTTTCCGCATCATTGCTTTCTGGTTGTTTGTTATTCATTGTGAAATTTAAATATCATCCATTGACAATAATTACAGAACCGGATAATCGACACATCTTTCCCTTTATCTTTTTCTCTCGTTTCACTTAATCAGGATTTCGAATTCACATTATAATTCGTTCCTCTCCGGTATAAATATTAAATCGCTCATCACGCAAAAAACCGATCAGCGTTATATTACATTCCCTGGCCAATTCCACCGCCAGGCTGGAAGGCGCACCCACAGCGGTGATCACTTTTATGCCGGCCATACAGGCTTTTTGAACTAATTCAAAACTTGCCCTGCCACTCAATAATAAAATCGTTTGCTTCAAAGGCAATTCATTTTTTAATAATGCAGCACCAATCAATTTGTCCAACGCATTGTGGCGGCCCACGTCTTCGCGGAGCATCACCAGATTTCCTTCCAGGTCAAAGATCGCTGAGGCATGTAAACCACCGGTACTGTCAAACAGGGTTTGTTGTTTTCTTAAGCGGTCATGCATCTGATAGAACAACCCGGCCTTTAAACAAATGGTATCGGTTTCATTATTATAAACCGATATTGTTTTGATGGCATCAATACTTGTTTTGCCGCATACACCACAGCTGGAAGTAGTATAAAAATTCCGATCAAGTTTTTTAATATTCAGGCTTACATGCTCCTGTAGTTCTATAACTATTTTGTTTCCATCCAGAACATCCTGCTCCACAGAATATAATTCCTTGCTATGGTTGATTATTCCCTCGGTAAATAAAAACCCGGTTGCCAGTTCATCATCGTGACCCGGGGTACGCATAGTAACGGAAACAGATCTCTTTATCCTGTTCCCCAGTGGGCCGGTTACCAACTGAATTTCCAGGGGCTCTTCCACAGCCAGCAAATCATTTTGATCGTTGACCAGGTTGTTTGTAAATTTTCTTATTTGTACAGAGGCAATAAAGGGATAACTCATTTTTCCTAATTAAAAGTTTCAGAAAGAATTTTTCTGGCGTCAATGTGAAATAAAGTTAGCGATAATCGGACTGACTGATCCTACCTGCGACATGGTCTATTTAATAACAGGATGATAAGGTAGGAGTATAACCTTAATTGAGCCAATTTAAAAGAATTGATTTACTACAACACAATAATTAGTGATGGAGCTTGCAAAATTATAAACTAAACAGAACCTCGTATTTTATTTGTCGGAGCGTAAAGTCTTATTCATTTTACTTTTGGGATCACTGCTGTACATTCCTTTGCCTTACCTCAAAACTCATCGCACTGCCTGAACTATTTTTCTTCTTTTTATTTTTTACTGTAATTATTACTCGTCCGGGTTTAGATACACGGGCAATAAGTTTTCCATCGCCGTTATTTGTAATTGTACCTTCGGAAATACTGACCTCAAGGTTTTCTGATTTTGCCTGGTCAAGAATAATATCCAGTTCATTATCCTCAGCAGTATAAAGTATATAAGGTGTTTCGGATCGAATATTAAATCCCATTTCAGTAGTTACAAAAGTAACCGGTTGTTTCCGGTAAGCATTAACCTTTTGGCCGTTTTGCACTGCAGCGTTCCAGAGTCCTGACTTGTTCATAATACGTATCACTTCCTCCTCCATTCCATATCCTTCCCTGGTCAGGACTTTAATATTTGAAACACGGCCTTCCTTATCCACAACAAATTGAACAACTACCAAATATTTACCACAAGGTGCTCCGTTATCAACAGGAACACTGGGTTGTTCATATGCGTACCACTTCCTGCTCCATTCCATAACCTTCCCTGGTCAGAGGTTTGATATTTGAAACACGGCCTTCCTTATCCACAACAAATTGAACAACGATCAGGTATTTGCCACAAGGTGCTCCGTTATCAACAGGAACACTGGGATCCAGATTCTTCTCAAGAAAGTTTCGCCAGCCAGGCTCTCCGCCTGCAAAGGAGGCTTCCAATTCAACTTTCTCAAAAATCTGCATGCTGTTGTCGTCATTACTATCGGCCTGTGAAAATAAATTAGAAGAAAAAACCAGGGCTATTGACATTAGTAGTGTGGCACGGTTCATTGAAATAAAATTTGATTAATGATAACTATTTGCCTCTAAGGTATATTCCGGCAGCGAGATACACAAGTAGCAGCGTATAATGAATTTTATTATTTCCCTATTTTTTAGTTCAGGCAAATTAACAACGCAAAAAATCTAATTCGCACCGGGTTTCATTCCTGATATGTGCATAACCGTGAACCCGGCATCAAAACTTTTTCTTGCTTCGAAATACGGCGAGTGCCACAAAGCTAATGCGCAAGGCTATCTGACACATCGCATGTGAAATGTAATGGACAATAGGCAAGGAAGGAATTAAAGATTTGTATAATAATTTCAATTACTTTCCTCAGACTAAATCAGAAAAAATATAATGGACTATCATGGCTACGTCAACCAAGAAGAAAATACTCCCGTAAGGTTTCCTTTCTTTCCTACTTATAAATCCTCTTCAAATCCTCCGCTCATCTCATCTCCTCCGGAAGGTTTTTCTTTTACCCGGTTGAGCCTGTAAGCAAAGGTGACCATCAATTGGCGGGAGCGCCACTGAAATTCATTCCTGGTAAAATAGCCTTCATCATTCACCAGGCTTCTCCGCTTCCTGGAGTTCAGAATATCCCTGCCACTGAAGGTGAGGGTACCTTTTCCTTTCAACACATCGCCGGAGATACCCAGGTCAATAAAATAAATGGAGAGGTCCTTGCCCTGGGGATTGCGGAATGGCGCCCGGTAGCTGAAGGAAGACTGGAAATCCCATTTCTTCAAAAAAGTGATGCGGGAGGTAAACCGACCGTTGCCGGTGAATGCACGGCTGCCCAGGTCGCGGCCCCGGAAATTTCCATCCATCACCATCCTGAAGAGGCTGAGGTTGGTATTGATTTTCCAGAATGGAAGGGGATCAAGAGACAGATTCAATTCAAGCCCATATACATCCTGGGTGGCCAGGTTGATGGGATAAGTGAAAGCGATACCAGTAGAATCCACCTCGGTGAATCGAAGAATGACACCGGTGCGGTGACGATAAAATAGGTTGGAAAGAAAGTTGCCTTTGTCCCAATTGACCAGGTGGCCAGCCTCAAACGAATGGGTAAACTCGGGGTTCAGGTCGGGGTTGCCTTTGAAGAGAGCCCGCAGATCGCTGAAGTTGGAGAAGGGCAAGAGTTCCCGGTACCTGGGTCGCTGAATACGGTAGCTGTAGCTAAGCTGCAGGGTGTTGTCTTCATTGAGCTCGTATGATGCGGCAGCACTGGGGAAAAGGTTGAGATAGTCACGGTGATTGCGTTCCCGGGTACGGGTGAGTTCGGTGGTGATGTCGGAATACTCCAGGCGCAAACCACCCTGGAAAGCCCAACGTTTTACTTTGCGACTTCCCATGAGGTATGCGGCGTGGATCTTTTCCGTATAGACCATGTTATTATCGTAAGCAGGCAGGGCCACCCAGGTGGAACCATTTTCCTGCTGCTCCAGTACATAATTGTTCTGGATGGAGCGGGTGCTGGTCCTTAGCCCGGTTTCCACCTTGCCTTTATCGCCAAAGGGACGAATGTAATCCGACTGGAAGAGCCAGGTATGCTCATTCGCCCGGTTGTCTGCCCGCTGCAATAAAGGATTACCGTTCCCCACAATGCCCTGTTTAAAATCAGAGATCTCCACTTCATCGCCCCAGATGTATTTAAAATCAGCAGTGAGCTGGTGATCCTTTTCATCAAACTTGCGACGGAAATTGAGGGAGGCTTCCATGTCTTTATCTTTTTCATCCTCCCGCTCACCGCGAACCTCTGTTTGCTGAATATAACCATCCTGGTCAAGGTCATCGTAACGAATGGTGCTTTTGTTGATGCCATCAGAAGGGTTGTAAAGAAAAGATCCGGTCAATGTTGTGCTGGGGTTTAGATAATAATCTACCCCACCTACCAGATTGTGCGAAATGCCGCTGCGTGTGATCTTCCTGTCTTGCAGGTAGGCAAAGCTGGTGTCGGCGCTGAGGAATTGCTGGTTTGATTTTCCCATACCCGGCGTGGACCGGTAATCTACTCCATAGGTAGTAAAAAAGTTGAGGTTCTTTTTGCGGTAGTTGATGTTGAATGAACCGCCAAATGCATTGGGATAACCCAGGTTGGCAAGGAAGGTACCGTTGAGCCCCATGCGGTTATTTTTTTTGAGAATAATATTGATGATGCCTGCCTCGCCGGCTGCCTCATAACGGGCTGATGGATTGGTGATGACCTCGATGGACTCAATCATATTACCGGGAAGCTGGCGCAGCGCATCAGGGGAGTTTACAAGGGCTGAAGGTTTACCATCGATAAGGATGCGTACCCCCTGGCTGCCACGGAAGCTGACTTCGCCATCCACATCCACGGTGACGGAGGGAACATTATTCAGGATATCAGCTGCCGTGCCACCGGCATTGCTCAGGTCTTTACCTACATTGTAAACCCGCTTGTCAAGTTCCAGTTTCATTTGTGGCTTTTCGCTTGTGATCACCACTTCTTTAAGCAGCCTTACATCGGTGGCCAGTGTAAGCTCGCCGAGGCTGATGTCGCGGTCAAGGCGGATGCCTGGAATGGTTTTATCCTGGTAAGAAAGCAGGGTAATCTTCAGCAAATAATTGCCGGGAGAAGCTGTGAGGGAAAAGGCGCCTTTACTATCGGAAACGGCGGAAGCCCGGAGTACGGAGTCTTGCTGGCTGAGCAGACTGATGCTGGCCAGTGGAGCCGGGTTGCCGTTCTGCAGCAGCACTCTGCCCTGCACCTCAAAGTTGACGACAGGGGATTGTTGTGCACTTATGGATGATAAAATAAAAAATACCAGGATGGTTATAAGCAAACGCATAAAAAACTGCATCCGGAACAAAGTGAGGACCCTTTTCCCAAAAAACTTATACAAGAGTGTATTAGGATAATAATTAGACGGGAAACCGTTGGTAATAAAATGCATAGGCAAAGAGATTTCCATTCAGTCATCTTGCCTGAACACTTTATTAGATGCTAAAGGAGGGAAAAACTTGCGGTGGCAGTGTCTGCTTCGCAGGAGGTCTACATTCCGGATTTGTACCTGTAGTGTGGACCCGGCGTTAAAACTTTTTCTTGCTCTGATTTACGGCGAGTGCCACAAAGCCAAAGCACAAGGCTATCTGACACTTCGTTTGTGAAAAATATGGACACCTCGGCAAGAAAGGAAGACTAAAGACAGGGGGCCAAACACGACTATTCAAGTATTATCAATTTTTCTTTATTTATGTTATTCTAAAATAAAAATTCATACAGTGAATATTTATTCATTATGTTGTAGTCAACATCTTGGCCATAAATTAGACCTCCTTCAACCTCTGCATTAAATAATAAGGAGTGTTCTACAAAGGAATAATTTGGAAAGGCCTTTTGAATCATACCTTTCAATAATTCGCACAATTCAAAACACTTTTTCTCTGGATACGCTTTATAATATAAAATATCGAACGCGGGAGGGTCACTGCTATCTGTTCTATTTACGCTGCCCTGGTTCGTGTCTCACGAACCAACTACTTCAAAACACTTCCCACAAATATTTTAAAAACGAAAAATTCTTCTCATTCAGTTGATAATTCCGGCTGCTGAAGTTAATAATTCCGGTTCGTGGGCGAAACCGGGGCTTTCTTTTATTTGCGGACACGAACGCAGGCGGAGGAAGGATTGAAGAAGAGACTCAGGGCAGGAAAAAACTGAGTGGCACAACTATTATTGATTGAATATATCACCTATTTTATAATATGCTCACTATAATTATCTTTAAAGAAAGGTGTATCTAATTTCATTTTTGGGGAGGAAATATGGGGCATTTTCAGGAAATTGTTAATGGAAATTTGACTATCCGTAAAAAACAAATCCTAACTTTCATTATTTGTACTACTTGATTTTTATCATTAATTACGGCAGGTATAAAATAAGGATTAAAAGATCCATATTACTTGAGTAATATCCATTTGCCGTTTACAAACTGCCTGATTTGTTCACTAAAAGTAACCTTGCATATATGTATTCTTTCTTTGAATCATCTGATACTCCTAGAGCCTGAATCTTTATAAGCAAATCCTTATAATTAGTTATTTCATCCTTAATATTAAACTTATCTCTGAAGTAATTTGAAATATTTAATATATTTCTATCAACATTGATAATCTCATCTTGATATTATTCTTCGATTGATGGGTTCAAATTACTAATTGGACATTTCTCAATGTTTAAATAATTTTCTTAGATCTCTTTGTTTCTAAATTTAATCCCATTTGTTGTGTCATGCAGATTATTCGGCAGTAGCAAAACCTTTCCCGATTTTAAAAAATAAACGTAAGCACCGGTGTATTTTAGTTGAATGTCAAAGTCAAAGAAGCCTCTTTTTCCCTTAGTTAATAACTGCTTCCTCACACTAACTCTTAAAATCTCAAAATCAGTATTTTCATAAATATTATGCTTACGTTCTGACCCGAAGTCTCACTGCCCGAATTTACTTCTCAGCCACGTCTCACTCCTGGTTTGCGTATAGCCGTGGACTGTAAAACTTTTTCTTACCTCCGCCATGGATTTCATCACCTACAGTAAAGGCCGCTTTTAGCAGCCTTTTTACTGAATAGAGAATAACATCTTTATTATCTTTTTTTCATAAAATTTTTTATCCCAATAAACTAATCCGTCTAAATAATAAATTCCTTTATCATCAGAAATGATAACAGCACCAGCTTTAGCTTCCACTGCTTTACCAATAATTGTGATTTTTGGGCCTTCGAAGTTTCTACAATTAGAACCTAACACTATCATATATAAAAATATTTTTACAAACATCATAATAATTTTTTTTTCTATTTAGTAGGGACAACTGTTATTGCAAAAGAAAAAACTTGTCTATTAAAATCAAGTAAGGGTCACATTAAAATAAAAGGCCGCTTTTTAGCAGCCTTTCTACAAAATAGACAATAACTTTTTTATCATGCAAATTCTTCCTTCGCCGCTTTGCTATATTCTTCAATTAATTTTTTCTGCAGATCATACATCACGGGCTCATATTTTAAAAAACTCATTTTAAACTTGGCCCTTCCCTGTGTGATGGAACGCAATGATGAAGAATAATTATCCATTTCCGCCAATGGTACTTTTGCGCTTATCTTTTGAAAATGGCCTTCCGCATCTATGCCTTCCACAATGGCCCGGCGGCTTTGCAGGTCACCCATTACAGCACCCGTCAGATCATCAGGACATAATACTTCCACATGATATATAGGTTCCAGTATCTGCGGATCCGCTTGCTGAAATGCCTGCGGAATGCCTGCAACCCGGCTATCTTAAATGAAATATCATTGCTGTCAACCGGGTGCATTTTACCATCATACACACATACCCGTATATCACGTGCATAAGAACCGGTAAGCGGGCCGTTCTGCATTTTTTCCATTACTCCTTTTAATATGGATGGGAGAAATCGGGTATCAATAGCGCCACCAACAATACAATTATAAAAAACCAATTTACCTCCCCAATCCAGGTCATGCGTATCCCTTGCTCTTACATTTAAATCCTTTGGTTCAGGCATTCCTTCGTACCAGGGTTCTATCCGCATAAACACTTCACCAAACTGCCCGGAGCCACCACTTTGTTTTTTATGACGATAACTGGCATCCGCCATTTTCCGAATAGTTTCCCGGTAGGCAATTCGGGGTTTTACAAATTTTACTTCCAGCTTATGGTTATGTTCAATCTTCCATTTGGCAACTGCCAGGTGCATATCGCCCTGGCAATGGATAAGGGTTTGTTTTAGTTCGGCGGAAACTTCTACCAATAAGGTTGGATCTTCTTCACGGAGCTGGTGCATGGCCTGTGATAATTTTTCCTCCTCTCCTTTCTTGATTGTTTCGATGGCCACCGTCATATTCGGTGGAGGAAATTCGATGGGTTCCAATTCATAATTTTTACCCCGTATATGCAGTGTATTATTGACATGCGTATTTTTCAATTTTAATGTAGCACCGATATCACCTGCTACCAATTCATTTACATTGCTTCTTTTGTTTCCTTCTACTAAAAAAAGTTGGTTATCTTTTCTGTTACACCCGTAGATTCATTTTCCAGTTCCATTCCGCTTTTCACCGTTCCTGAATATACTTTGAAAAATGATAGTTCACCGACATGTGGTTCGGAGACCGTTTTATAAATAAAAATACAGGCCGGCCCATTGGCATCGCAGGTAAGTTTATCGCCACGCTTTGTTGTTTGTGGAGGCATTTCATTAGCACTGGGACAAACATTATCAATAAATCCCATCAGGCGGCCACTGCCCATATTTCGTTCTGCAGACAAACAAAATAGAGGGAAAAGATCATGATTGATCATCGCTTTTTTCATTCCCATTTTCATTTCATCTTCATCCAGCTCACCTTTTTCAAAATATTTTTCCATCAATGTTTCATCATTGCTGGCAATGGCTTCAATCAATTCTTTATGCAATTCATCAGCTTTGCTTTTTTCATCATCCGGTATGGGCAAGTTTTTCCGGTTTACCACCATTGTCTTTAAATTTATACATCGTCATTCGCAATACATCAATGATCTCATGAAAACCTGATCCTGTTTGCCGCGGGTATTGAACTACCACTACCTTATTTCCAAAATGCGATTTTGCTTCTCTTACGGTTTTATCAAAATCGGCACTATCATCATCCAGTTTATTTACCGCGAAGATCATCGGTGTTTTAAATTTTTCTGTGTATTCCCAGATCATATCGGTACCTACTTCTACTCCCATCACAGCATTGAGCAGCATAACACCGGTATCGGCAACCCGCAAGGCAGATATCACTTCTCCTACAAAATCATCATAGCCCGGTGTATCAAGAATATTGATCTTATAATCCCGCCATTTAGTATGCAGGAGCTTGCTGAAAATAGAATTACCACGTTCCTGTTCAAGTTCGTGGTAATCTCCTGTTGTGTTTCTGTCGGCTATATTGCCTCGGCGGGTAATGAGGCCTGCTTCGTACAGCATGCATTCCGCTAAGCTGGTCTTACCGGAGCCGGCATGGCCCAGCAAGACAATATTTTTTACGTGTGAGGTATCAAACTCTGGCATGGCAAGATGTTTTAGAGTAAGTAATGTTATTATAAGACAATCTTAAGGATTGAAATTTAAGGCTCAGAGGGCCGGATAACGAAAATTAATTCGAAATAAATATCACTATAATGACTCGTGGTCGTAAAACTGAAATCACTAAAACCTATTTATTACACCCGGCTAAGAAACCGATCAAATTCTTCCCGAAGATCCTGTAGCGTCAGTTCAAGACTTTGGTACTGGTCCAATAAAATTTCATGCTCAGCTATTGTTTCTCCGTTCAGTTTTCCTTTGTTCACATTCATTTCATAACCCATTTTTTGTTCATGCGCTTTGATGGCATGTTTGAGATCGTGAATGTTGATAAGCTGAATGTGAAACTGGTTGTGGAGATGTTCTACGTCCTGGAGTTGTTCTTTGGAGAGTGTGCGGCTGGCTGCGTCCTGGAGTTTTGTTTTGTCTTTTGAAAATTCGTCGCGGTATTGACGAAGTTTTTCTCTCCAGGAATTACACTCTCCTGTGAGCTGTGAAGTTTCTACCTGAACCATGGGATTTTAAATTTAAAGTGAATAAATGTAGTTTACTCAATTATTTCCCGGAGGGTGTTGGATGGTATATGTAAATTAAAACTCTTTTTTGGGAAAAGAAAGCCTTTTTTAGCACAATTGTTTATTACATGCGTGAATATATTTAATAAAAAATGCCACCGGATCAGGCCCCGGCAGCATATTACTGGTTATCGCTTAGCATGATGAAGGAAAATGTAATTATTTATCTGCGTCTTTTTCTTACCGTTGTTTTTGAGCTTCTTACTTTACCCTGGGGTGTTCTGACAGTTGTTGTTGTGCGGGTTACTTTATTCGCCCTGGGTCCGGTGACGGTTGTTCTTGTCCTTTCCCTACATTTCGATTTCTGACTGTCTTACAGTAACGAATACCCGTGACAGGCCTGTAAAAAGAATGGGCTCTGACTACCCGGTGTGTGTTTACAAAAACAAAATGGCGATGATAGATAGCATGGCGGGGTTGCCAGCTATGCCAGGCTAAAGGTCTCCAGGGCCTCCACCAAGCCGGGTAATGACGCCATCTCCAGGGCGAGATCCACGGACGATACGCCGGAGCATACATGAACCGTACGGAAGGCCATAGCCACACATTGACAATCATCCTGTAAGACAATTCATCGAAATTCGTCAATGGACCATGTTGGTTCTTTTCATAATTGTATTGATAATAGGCCTGGTCCCCTCCTTTTTCTACAGGCTCTGCAATGATTTGCTCACCATATATTTCTTCGTCACCAATTATTTGTAAAACCGCAGAGCTCTCACCCGTTTTTTCAATTTCTATTACGGCAATATCCTGGCTTTCTGTTTCAGAAACCGGCACCTGCAATACTAAAGCATGCAGGTCTTTATCTGATTTATCAATAACACGTATATAATCAGATTCCCCATCGCCATTCAAATCCAGGTTATTGACATTGTTATTTTCGGAATTGATCAATTTTTCGAACTCTTCAGGCGTGCCTGACTTCCTGAACATTTCCAATGCCCCCTGCAAACTGAAATTGTCACCCGGATGGCCCGTAGAATCAATTTCTGGTTGTTGGGCACTAACCGAATTAAACCATGTGAGAACTATAAAAGTGAAAGCAAGGGAATTTCTGCAGACTTTCATATAAATAATTTGGTATGTGACAAGATGAATTTATAAAAGTTTAGTATACCCGTAAAAAAAAATTTATTTTTTTCCTTCCTTGTAAGACACCATTCAAAATTAAACAAAAAATCACCAGGTTATGAATGGCACATATGCAAATGAAAGAATCAAATTTTTATAATGAGAAATAAGGCCTCTGTGTTATTATCTTCGTTGACATAAAAACAAGATTTTTAGTAATACCGTTTTGATAAGTCAAAATACCATACAACAGATATTAAGCCGCATTGATATTATTGATGTAGTTGGCGAGTTTGTAAAATTGAAAAAAAGAGGTGCCAACTACCTGGGACTCTGCCCTTTTCATAATGAAAAAACCCCGTCTTTTACCGTATCTCCGGCGAAAGAAATTTATAAATGTTTTGGTTGTGGAAAAAGTGGCAACTCTATCAGCTTTGTCATGGAGCATGAAAAGTACAGCTATGTAGATGCATTGAAATGGCTGGCTAAAAGATATAATATTGAAATTGAAGAAACCTTTGCCAATGATGAACAAAGGCAGCAACAACAATCGGCCGAAAGTCTTTTTATCATCAACCATTTTGCACAGCAATTTTTCAGCAGAATGCTGTTTGAAACAGAAGAAGGCCAGGATATCGGGTTAAGTTATTTAAAAGAAAGAGGATTTCGGGAAGAGATTATTAAGAAATTTCAATTAGGCTATTCACCTGAACAGCGGGATGCTTTTACCAAAGAAGCTATTGGCAAACAATTCAACACGCGATTTATTATTAAAGACCGGCCTGGTTGCTTTACGCAATGAACAGTTAATGGATAACTACCGGGGACGTATTATTTTTCCTATCCATAATCATAGTGGCAAAGTATTGGGCTTTGGTGCAAGGATATTAAAAAGCAATGACAAGGCACCGAAATACATCAATACACCGGAAAATGAGATCTATGTAAAAAGTAAAATATTATATGGGTCTTACCTGGCAAGGCAGGCAATTGACAAGGCGGATGAATGTCTGCTGGTAGAAGGTTATACGGATGTGGTTTCCCTGCACCAGGCAGGCATTGAAAATGTAGTGGCATCAGGAGGTACATCGCTCACACCGGATCAGCTTCGTCTTGTAAAAAAATATACCAATAATCTTACAATCATTTATGATGGAGATGCTGCTGGTGTAAAAGCTGCCTTGCGTGGATTGGATCTGGCCCTGGAAGAAGGACTGAATGTAAAATTGGTATTGATCCCTGATAAAGAAGATCCCGATAGTTATGTAAACAAAGTTGGCGCATGCCGCTTTTACCCAGTTTATCAATAAGAATAAAAAAGATTTTATTCTTTTCCAGTTAGAAGTGGCGCTAAAAGATGCAGGTAACGATTCTGTAAAAAAAGCGGAAGTAGTAACCCGGATGGCTGAAACAATTTCCAGAATCAATAAAGCGGAAGATTTTACCAAGCAGCAGGATTACATAAAACAATGTTCGGAAATATTAAAAATTGATGAAGGTGGTTTGCATCAGCTTGGTAAATAAATTCATCCGCGACCGGATATCAACGCAGGAACGCAAGCTTCCTTTTGAAGAAGCAAAAAAACATGAGGAAAATGCAAGGCAAGCGGAACAAACTGATTTTGACGATGCCACCTTTAACCTGTTATTTAAAGATGATTTGCAGGAAAGAGAACTAGCCCGGATACTCCTGGAGTATGGCTTAAGAAAATGGGATGAATCAAAGCTTATTGCAGAACATATATTTGACGAAATGGTTGATGAAAGTTTGATTGACAACAAGAATGTTTTAATCCTGGTCAACACGTTCAAAGTGGTTTTAGAAAGAAATGCAGAAGAAGCAAATAAAAGTTACTTTATTTATCATCCCGATCCCGGACTCAGCACATTCGCTGTGTCTCTCCTTAATTTTCCTTACGAAGAAAGCGAAAGATGGCGCACCGAATTCAGCCAGGCAGGTGGATTTCAAAAACAATTGTTTGAACAGAGCTATGAGGATTTTATGAAAACCATAGCAAAGGAAAATGACAAGAAGCTGATGGGATTTTTAAAAATGGATGAAGATAAAACCAATGAAGAAGTGGAGTCTGTCATAAACTATCTCCAACTAAGAAAAGTAAAAAGAATGTTACTGGAAAACCAGGTAGACCTGGAAAAAACACATACACCTGAGGAATATGAAATGCTGCACCAAACTCATACACACTTAAAAGCAATGGAGATCGAACTGACCAAAAAAATGGGCACAGTAATTATCCGTTAACTAATTTTGCCACTTTTTCTGAAAGAAATCCATTTCCTTTTAAATCATATCCTTGCTAAAATTTTCCGGCAAGCAGGTCGCTATATGACAATTTAATCAGATCTTCAGGTTTAATCATTAATTCCTTCATATAAAATTCACATTGATCTTTTAATTCCGACTCGGTAAGATCAGCGTTAATATTTCCGGCTTCTATCTCTACAAATGAGCCCAGGCCCGGTACTTCATCTACATGAAATTTTACATTCCGGATATAATAAATCTCTCTTTTCTTTTTAACTACTATTTTCTGCCCCAATGATTTCAACAATACATCTTTCAATCCTTCTGTATCTTCTATTTTGACCAATTGAAAAGATGAATTTTTGGGCCCGGCCTGATCTGCTCTATGATAATAAATCAGGTTGTTTTCTATATTTCCTTCACGAAGTTTTAGCCGGCCATTGATAACATTGAAATAAGTATCCGTTTGCTCATCAATGCCTTTGAACTCTGCATTATTAGCCAAAAGGTAATTGCGGATAAAAACAGGATCAGTGCACCTGGCTTTTATTTCCACATTCAGAAAACTCATGGTTATTTTCTTTTATCAGGGTTGATAAATTCACTTCATAAAAAAAGGTTTGTTGCTATGCAACAAACCTTGTCAATTTCTTTTAAAAGAATTAATCAGCCAGGGCAGCAGCTGTCCTTTTGCGGGACACAACCACAACCTCTTCAACCGGGGCTTCTTCTCCGCGTACAAAGCGCATTGCGCTCCATACATGGTCAAGTTCAACTCGTCTCAATACTTTCGTATCCTGCGCAAGTCAGATGATTCCAGCTGCATTCGCGGTTAAGATCAGTAACGATCTTAGAAGTGGTTTTGGGGTAAGCGACCCAGAATTTAGATTCATCCTTCAAAGAAGGCATAACATCCTTCAAAATCCCATTCAACTGGTTTTCATTTACCGCAAATACCAGCGCAAAATCGATTTTCCTGTTTTTCAGAAGCGGAGTCATGTTTTTGGCGAATGATAATTTGCTGAACTGCTTTTCGATTGAAGAAGGCAAACCCTGAATTAAAAGATTTCTTCTCGTCTGCCAATTGTAACTTTTCAAAAACTGTTTGTGACATACTTTGAAGTAATTTTAAAGAGTTTCAGGCAATTACGACCGGTCTGTAATGTCCATTACGCAGTGTTCTTATTGACGGGAGTGCAAAGATAGAGTGAAAATGCCCGGACTAAGCGGATTAATACAATAAAAAATCCCGTTCAATTTAATTTTGAACGGGATTATTGATGCAAATCTACTTTTATTTGCCAATTGGCTTGTAATATTTAAGTGCTTCCGGCATATATTTCTTTAATTGTGCAATTCTTGTTCCCTCGCTGGGATGTGAACTTAAGAATTCAGGTGGTTTTTGACCATTTGATAGCTTTTTCCATTCTTTCCCACAAGCTTATCGCTTCCTGGGGATTATAACCTGCCATAGCGGTCCAAATTAATCCGTATCTGATCAGCTTCTAACTCATGTTTTCGTGAAAAAGGAAGTAATACACCTGCTTGTGCTCCAATTCCAAATGCAGTCATAAACAGATTTTGCGTGGCTGCTGGTTTATTTGCCAGAGCTAACTTGCAAACCTGCGCCCACTGCTTCTGCGCCTAATCCCTGGCTCATTCTTTCATTTCCATGATTGAAATATTGCATGTGAAACTTCATGTCCCATTACGGCTGCTAATGCAGCTTCATTTTGAGTGATAGGCAACAACCCGGTATACACAACGATTTTTCCACCTGGCATACACCAGGCATTAACTTCTTTGCTATCTACCAGGTTATATTCCCATCTGATATCCTTCCAACTCATGCGGAAAGTCCTTTTGATGCATAATATTGTTCTACTGCCCTGGTAATGCGCTGACCTACCCGGGTTACCATTTCAGCATCCCGGTTTGCAGAACTGCTAACAACTTTATTTGTAGATAGAAATTGTTGATATTGCTCAACAGCCATTGCCTGCAACTGTGATTCAGGTAATAATTTGAACTGACTACGACCTGTAACAGAATTTTGTGAGCATGCTATTACAACAGTACTGATCAATAAAAAAGACGTTATTTTTTTGAGCATTTCATTAATTATTTTGTAAGTACAAAATTCAATCATTGTACCAAAATCACATGCGGCTAAGCCGGAAACAAAAGTTAAGATTTTTTTACACGCCTAAGGATTATTCAAAGAAGCATTTTCTCTTCGTCGCTGCCGTCGACGGTCACGGTGTTTCAGAATGGCACTTTACTTTCACTTCCTTTTAGTAAACGACCAATATTTTTCTGGTGAGTTAAAATACCATCAGTGCTACAGCAATGGCAAATACCCGGTAGATAGGATTGTCTACATTGAAAATGACAAGAATGAAAATAGGAAATGCTATACTGGCAAATATAGAACTTAAGACACAAACCTTGTAAAAAACAAAACCAATAAAAAAACACCTGAACAAGATAATGCGGTCCATGGAGAAATTCCTAATACTAATCCAAATAAGGTTGCCACCCCTTTACCTCCGCGAAATTCAGCCCAGATAGGGAAAATATGCCCCAAAACAGCAGCAAGGCCTAAACTGATCTGTAAATTGAGAAAAAGAGTTTCTGCTATCCGCATATTGAGGGAGAAGTAAAACAAGATTTACAGCCGCTGTACCTTTCAGCATATCGACGATCATTACAACAGTTCCCCATTTAGGACCTAACACACGAAAGGTATTAGTAGCACCGGCATTGCCACTGCCATACTCTCGAATATCAATACCAAAGAAATAGCGGCTTACCCAAACTGAAGTAGGAATACTACCAATCAAATATGCAAGAACTATGAGCAATAGTTCATTCATAGAATTTGGGGTTGAAGTTGAATGACGAAAATAACAAAAAATAAGCAAGGTTGGTATCGTTAATTTAACATAGCAACTTTACGTTATGTGATAATCTTAAGAAACAACCAGTTGAGTCTTTCAAACCTTTCTAATACCTTTAAGTTCGTGCCTGTTACAATTAGCCTGTACTTCCGGTTCATCTTCAATCAGGATACCACTTATTAATAATAATCCATTCCTTGAAATTAGATTTGATAAAAGGCCCAGATTTTCCAAGAATCATATTTTTATTAATATTGGCAAGAATAATATCAAACTGGCCACGCATAAGCGATCCATCAGTTAGTTTCAAATCAACAACGCTGCAATTATTTATTTTAGTATTCTCAGCAGCATTTTCAATGCTCCACTGATCATTATCTATTGCAAGAATTTCTTTCGCTCCCATTTTCTCTGCAAGTATAGCCAGTACACCGGTACCGGTTCCAAAGTCAAAAACTGATTTATCTTGAAAAATCAATTTTTCGCATTTGTTCCATCATCATATAAGTGGTAGCATGATGGCCGGTACCAAAACTCATCTTGGGTGTAATAATGATGTCATATTTAACGTGCTCTACCGGTTCATGAAAAGCAGCCCGAATGGCTACAAAATCATCAACCATTACAGGTTCAAAATTGGATTCCCATACCTTGTTCCAATTCTTTTCCTCTATTAGAGTCTTTGTATATTCATTTACGCTTCAACCCGGTGAGCGATTGAAGTAATGAATCGTCAATACTCTTCTAAATTTATAAATGCATTCAGGCAATTTTCTTCTTCCTCGAAATCCTATAAACCCAATTTCACTTAATTGTGCCACTAATATGTCGGACTCTTCCTGCCGAACAGGCTCGAATTTTATTTGAATGTATCTGGCTCATTATTGAAAATTAAAAAACCCTGAATTTTGTTCAGGGTTTTCGCTAAAATTTATTCTTTTCACTGAGATTCTTCTCTCGGCTTATTTTCTGGTTTTGGAATCAGTGCCTTTCTTGACAATTTGAATTTACCTGATTTTGGATCCGTTCCAATCAATTTCACTTTTAAATTATCGCCTTCATTCACTACACCTTCCAGTGTTTCCAATCGTTTCCAGCTTACTTCAGATAATATGAACAAGACCTTGTTTACCAGGTAAGAATTCAACAAATGCTCCGAACGGCATTATGGATTTAACAGTGCTTCATATACATCACCTACAACTGGAACAGCCACAATTCCTTTAATCCATACTTCAGCTTTTTCTACACCTTCTTTATTAACTCCAAACACTGCTTACCTCTCCCCTGTTATTCTATTTCTTCAATATTGATAGTAGTTCCGGTTTCACGTTGCATTTCCTGTATCACTTTACCACCTGGCCCGATAACAGCACCAATGAATTCCCGGTCAATAAACATTTTCACCATACGTGGAGCATGTGGTTTTACCTCTGGTTTTGCTTCCGGGATACATTCATACATGGCATCCAGAATATGCAGACGACCGCGCGTGGCCTGGTCCAATGCCTGCTCATCACTTCCATTTTCAACCATCAACTTTAATATCCATCTGTACACCGCAAATACCATCGCGGGTTCCTGTAACTTTAAAGTCCATATCACCGAGGTGATCTTCATCACCCAGGATATCTGTAAGAATTGCAAATTTATCTCCTTTCGTGATCAGTCCCATAGCAACACCAGAAACGTGTTTAGGAATTGGAATACCTGCATCCATCAAGGCTAGTGAACCGGCACAAACAGTAGCCATAGAAGATGAACCATTTGATTCCAGGATATCACTAACAATACGAACTGTATAAGCAAAATCACCTCCCGGCATCATTTGTCTTAATGAACGCATAGCCAGGTTACCATGACCTACTTCCCTACGGCTCTGCCCTCTCATCATTTTTACTTCACCGGTATGAAAACGGAGGAAAATTATAGTGCAGAAAAAATTTTGAATCAACAGATTTGGCAGCACTTTCAACCAGAACTTCATCTAAGGCTGTTCCTAAGGTAACTGTGGTAAGAGATTGGGTTTCACCTCGTGTAAATAAGGCTGCACCGTGTGGAGAAGGCAATAGCATCCACTTCCATATCCAGAGGACGAACATCTTCAAGACCACGGCCATCCAACCGTACTTTTTCATCAAGGATCATATCCCGTACCACATAATATTGCAGGTCGCTATAATAAGTGCTGGCTAATTTTTTTGTTTGGTCTGGCAATTCTTCACCTTCCTGTAATCCTTCCTTCAGGTGAGCCATCAACTCTTCTTTTATTAGTGCAAATTTATCACTGCGTTCATGCTTACTGTACTTCGCCTTTTGCAATCTCATATACTTTTTGCTTTGCAAATGCATTTACTTTCGCTTCTAAAGCTTCATCAGTAACAGGTTTTGTATAATCTCTTTTTCCCGTTACGCCTTTTAAAGCACGAAGTTCTTCCTGTGCTTTTACCTGTATACGAATAGCATCATGTGCTACCTGCAACACTTTTACAAGATCTTCTTCACTGCATTCTTTTGCTTCACCTTCCACCATCATCAGGTTCTTATCAGTAGCTGCCACTAAAAATTCTATATCCGAATCTTCCATTTCCGCGCTGGTTAGGGTTGATCTTAAATTCACCATTTACCCTTCCAACCCTTACTTCAGAAATAATTTCTTTAATTGGAATATCGGAAACGGCAAGTGCTGCAGAGGCCGCAAGGCAGGCTAATGCATCAGGCATTATTTGTTCGTCACTTGAGATCAGGGATACTAAAACCTGCACTTCGCATAAATAATCTTCAGGGAATAAGTGGACGCAATGCACGGTCAATCAAACGGCTTGTCAGTACTTCATAATCATTTAATCTTGCTTCTCTTTTAAAGAATGAACCGGGAATTCGGCCGGCAGAAGCAAACTTTTCCTGGTAGTCAACTGATAAAGGAAAGAAACTTTGTCCTTCTTTTGGCTCCTTATTGGCTACTACTGTAGCCAGGATCATACAGTTGCCCATTGAAACGGTAACCGCTCCATCAGCCTGGCGGGCTAATTTGCCGGTTTCAATAGTCACCATACGGCCACCGCCTATATCAAAGGTTTTACGAATTGGTTGTTGTAACATAAGTTGTCAGAAGTTTGAAATTTGAGTATACAAGCACTCAAACTATTTTCAGAAATTTTCTAAACGGGTGTTTGCTATCAATTTTTATTCAATCACCCTGTTTGAAGTTTAATTCGATAATCAATTCTTGATCCTTAAATTTTAATAAAATGAATACGGAAAGGCCATAAAACAGTTATTCCCAACATCATTAATTTGAAGCTGGGAATAATCATTTATATCTGAGTCTTATTACATGCAAAAATTAAGAAAATTCTCAAACTAAACGACTACATCCCAACGCCCGGGGAACGGTGGGCAGGGTTTACTTTCTAAGTCCGAGTTTTTCAATCAATTGGCGGTAACCAGTCAAATTATGCTTTTGTAAATAGTTCAGCAAACTTTTACGCTTACCAACCATAATCATCAGGCCACGATGTGTAGAGAAATCCTTTTTGTTTTGTTGCAGGTGACCGCTGATCTGGCTGATCCGCTCAGTTAATTGTGCAATCTGGCCTTCAATAGAACCTGTGTTTTTTGCAGCACCACCAAATTCTGTGAAAATGCTCGCGGTTTTTTCTTTTGTTAAAGGCATCTTTGACTTTTTTTATTTTTCATCCGATTGTTTATCCTAAATATTTTGTGGCGGCGAAGGTAAGGCAACTAAATTTAATGGCAAAAGAAAGGAAGACTAAAGTTGCCCCGGAAACCCAAACCCGGAATTTTGAGCCCATTACCGCCTATTTTTGCCTGATGGAACTTTCTCAGGACGCTAAAACCATCTTGGGTCTTCAATTGCCCACTGATCCCAGATGGACTAGCCTGACCGAAAAATCGCTTGAAGATATTTTATCCGACCATGCTTATTGTGAGCAAAAAGCTGCTTTATCCTGTATTTCCTTAATTCAACGCTATAGTGATAAAGAAAAGCTGATCATAGATCTTTCCCCGATCGTGACAGAAGAATGGGGTCATTTTCGCCTGGTGATGGCCGAATTACACAAACGCAAACTTAAATTGGGCAAGCAACGAAAGGATATTTATGTAAATGAACTTTTAAAATTTGAAGCAAAGGGCGGCAGTGAAGAAGCCAGGTTTCTGGATAAATTATTAATCATGGCCTTAATAGAAGCCCGAAGTTGCGAACGATTTAAGCGCTTAAGTGAAGGCCTGGATGATGAATACTTACGTAATTTTTACCGGCGGTTTATGGAAAGTGAGGCCGGACATTACACTTTATTTATCGAACTGGCTGAAACTTATGTTGACAAAGAAAAAGTGAGAAAAAGATGGAAAGAATGGCTGGTATACGAAACAGTTATAATGGAGAACATGGAAATCCGGGGTGACAGAATTCATTAATTCAGCAATCCATTTTCTCATTCATATTTGTAAGACCAAAAAAAGTTCCAGGGAAAAACTATTCATAGCATAACCTCTCTCCCATTAAAAATTATTAGATTGCCGATTAGATTGACTCGTTGCTGGCAAAGTATAAATGAGTGCTTTTTTTGGAAATCGATTGCGTAACTTTTTCTTCAATCCAACCTTTGTCATCCGGATTATAGTATTTTTAAAAATGGTAAAAATTGAAGAAAGCTTTTGCTTAACTCATTCTTCGGGTGAAGATATTTATTTATATACTCTGCGCAACACCAAAGGCACGGAAGTATGTATTACCAATTATGGGGCTATAATAACATCCTTTAAAATAAAACAAGGAGATCATTCTATCAACAATATAGTATTGGGATTTGATAACGTTGAAGATTATTTGTCCGATGAATATCTTGCAGGTTGTCCTTATTTTGGTGCGGCAATAGGAAGATATGCCAACCGGATTGGAAACGGAGAGTTCAGCATAGATGGCATTAAGTTTTTACTGGGGAAAAACATAGCACCTGCTCATTTGCATGGTGGTTATTTTGGATTTGACAAAAAAGTGTGGAATTGCGAATCTTATTCAACAGGAAAACTTATTCTTTCATATACAAGCATTGACGGGGAAGAAGGCTACCCGGGAAACCTGCATGTTAAATTACTTTTTGAGCTTAATAATAATAACGAACTGACATACGAGTTTACCGCTACAACTGACAGACCGACCATTGTCAACCTTACGCATCATAGTTATTTTAATTTAAAAAATGGCTTCGGTACAATTGCTGACCATTTAATCAGAATAAATTCCAAAACCATACTTGAACAGGATAAAAATTTTGTTGTTACAGGCAATACTATACCTGTGAAGAATACAAAATATGATTTTATGGATTGGAAAAAGGTGAGTGATTTGTGGGATGAAGAAAATGGTTACGATCAAACTTATGAAATAGAAAAGGATGACATGATTTCACCAGCCGCAGAAGTATGCATAGAAAAGAGTGGTATAAAACTGCAGGTATTCACAACAGAACCAACAGTCCATTTTTATACAGGCAAATGGATACCCGGTTTACATCAAAAAAATGGGAGCAGTTTTGGACCTTTTTCGGGACTCTGTCTTGAAACCCAGAAACATCCTAATTCCATTAATATTCCTCATTTTCCAAATACAATTCTTCGCCCGGGGGAAGTTTATCATACCAAAACGAAATACCGCATTATTATCTGAATTGTTATTTCTTAAATTTTCGTCCATTTAATTGGACCATATATTCTGCTAAAAAAGATTTCTACCATACTTCCTCCTAATCCACTCTGCCAGGATAATTTCTGCCATCACACCTGCTGTCAATAATCCAATAGCAATTCCTTTATATTGATCTCCCTGGTTAAATACAATGAATGCCAACAGACCAAACAAGATCACAGGGCCTGCAAATGCCTGTACCCAAAATAAAATTCTAATTAGCAACATAATATTTTTGCCATGTAGTAAAGTATTCCAACTCTTCTTTGAGATCAATGAATGGATATTTATTTTGTAATTCCCTGGTTTTTTCAGCGCTGGCTAATAAAAATTTTCTGTGGGCTTCCGTTTTTGGCTGAAACGGTTTGTGTTTTCGGGCAATATTAATTGTTTTTAATTCTTCCATCAATTGCCTGGATTCCTCATCAAGGCACGACGAAGAAAAATTGTTGCAAGACGAAATCAGTTGCCATATAATTGGGATGCACGAAATCAATATCATAAAACCGGTAATCCCTTAGTATATCAATAACTAATTTCATAAGCCGGGAAAATAATGCAACTTGTCAAATTTATTGACAAGGTGATGAACGGCTTCGATAAGCCTTGCCTTACTGCGGTTATTGTCTACTACTCCATCCCGTATATGCCTTACCGGGCTAATGGTAAAAATAATATTGAGCCTAGGGTTAAACTGAAACAATTGATGCAAACAAAGGTCAAAAGCCTCAATGATTTCCTGAACTGTTAATAAATGTTTTGAAAACCATTGTGCCGGAGCCCGGTGACAATTAGCTACAGAACCTTCCAGCCCTTTTAGGTAAAAAGAATTGTATGACTGCCTCAGTAACCTCATTAAGACGGTAAGAAAAGGATGTGCCCAATGTTATAATAATCCAGTCCGCTTCCTTCAAAAATTCATGGGCATTTTGCATTGATTCATTTATGATCCGTAAACCTTCATCCCTGTCTATGTGAGAAAAGCGGCTATGGTGTTGCCAGCTATGCCAGATCTCATTTAAATAGAAAAGATCAGATTCTTTATACAGGCTTATTATGGATATAAGACAAAAGACTATTACAAACACTAACGGGATCAAATAATATTCCGTTAGGGTTTTGCATTATCGAAAATTTTGATTCAATTAATGCATTCCCGATATGTTCTGTAAAACAAGAACCTACCAGCAATAATTTATGCCGGTAATTGACAGGAGTTACCAATTTTTTTGGTTCAAAATTCAACATGAAGTCCATAATGTTCCTGCTATATTTAAAAGTTGCCTGGTTGAAAGTTTGTAATTGATTTGTTAGAAATCAAATATTATAATTTGTCAATCCCGCTGAAAAAGATTTCCGATGCTATCTGTAAACTTTCGTTCAAAGCATCATCATTGAGAGATGGAATCAATCCCATTTCTCTAAAGTATGCAATCATTAATTCCGAATTCATATTTCCCACCAGATCATCATCGGCCATGGGACAACCACCAATTCCCTTCAGCGCCCCATCAAAACGGTTACAGCCAGCTTTAAAGGCAGCTTCCATTTTTTCTTTCCAGCCTTCCGGGGTGGAATGAAGGTGTACACCCATTTCCACGCCGGGTAACGACTCAATTAAATATCTTGTAACATCATACACTTGTTGGGCAGTAGCAATACCAACTGTATCAGCAAGTGATATTGTTTTTATATCCATAGCAACCAAACGATTTATCCATTCAAAAACAATATCCTCGTCATAAAGATCGCCGTATGGATTTCCAAAACCCATTGAAATATAAACGACCAGCTCCTTTTTTGTTTTTATACACAGATTTTGTATCTCCTCCACCCTGGTCAGCGATTGGTCAATTGAGGAATTGGTATTGCGCTGCTGAAAGGTTTCAGAAACAGAAAAAGGGAACCCCAGGTAGTTGATCTGGTCGTAGATGCTAGCTTCCTCTGCACCCCGGTAATTTGCTACAATGGCTAGTAATTTGGTTTCGGTGTTTTGCATTTCCAGTCTTGAAACGACTTCCATCGTATCAGCCATTTGAGGAATGGCTTTTGGAGAAACAAAGGATCCAAAATCGATGGTATCAAATCCCACTTTCAGCAAGGCATTAATATATTCCACTTTTTTTTCTGTAGGAATAATATTTTTCCATCCCTGCATGGCATCGCGGGGACATTCAATAAGTTTGATTTTTCTTTGGAGTGCGTTTGGTTGGGAATTCTCCGGCATAACCAGGTTTTCAATTTTATAATATTAAACGCTTCTCTGTTTCATCACTTCATACAATACCATCCCTGCGGCAACCGATACATTCAAACTTTCAAAATCACCCTTCATCGGGATCTTTATTTTTTCATCGCAAATTTTCAGGAGTGCCGGATAAATACCGTTGTCTTCACTTCCCAAAACAATGGCGCAGGGCTCCTTAAAATCACAATCATAAACATTTTTTATTGCTGTCATTTCTGTGGCAAAAACTTTTATACCATTCTGATGCAGTTCGTCCACAGCTTTCATAAGGCTGTTGACCCTGCATACCGGTATTTTTTCCAATGCACCTGCTGAAGTAAGTACCGCATCTTCATTCAAGGCTCCCACTCCTTTTTCAGGTATTATAATAGCATGAACACCTGTACACCAGGCTGTGCGGGCAATGCCTCCGATGTTCCTGATGTCAGTGATGCCATCTAATATCAAAAACAAGGGAGACTCTCCCTTTTCTACAACAAATGAAATTACTTCCTGGAGGTTGAGATATTGAACCCTGGCTATCTGGGCTATGCATCCTTCGTGACCACTTACGTTAAAACTATCCAGTTTAACGGAAGGAACAAAACTAACAGGAATGAAATGTTTCGCAGCGAGTCTTTTGATCTCATTGATAACATGTCCCTGCACCCTGGTATCAAGATATATCTTATCGAATTGCTGACCTTCGGTAATTGCAGCCATTACGGCCGTGGGACTAATAACCAGGGAACTTTTTTTTGGTCTCTGTTGCTGTCTGAAATTTTTCACATAGCAAAGAAACTATAAAACAATCAAAGGAATTTACCACGGAGAATTTAATCAGGATATTTGTTTGTCCATTAACATCCATTTTACCTTTTGAATGGCCGCCACGGACATGGCATCTGTAATTAAGCCTTCCTGCGTCATTTGCCAGGCTTCTTCAAATGGAATTTTCTTTATACTCAATTGTTCTGTTTCCTCTGGTTGGGGTTGATGTTGTTCTAATTTCCGGGCAAGAAAAATAATGGCTTGTTCATCGGAAACTGAATTAGAAAGATGCATATTCAATATGGGACTCCATTCATGGGCTATTAACCCGGTTTCTTCTTCAAGTTCCCGCTTGGCAGAAACCAGGGGATCAATATCCAAAGGACCACCCCCTTCCGGTATTTCCCAGCTATATTCATTCATCGCAAACCTGTATTGACCCACCAGCCAGGTATTCAGATCTTCGTCTAAAACAATGATTCCAATCGCAATGTTTTTAAAATGGATCTTTCCCGTAAATTCCTTGTCCACCGGATGGGTTAATAACATCGTATTCTGTAACGCTTATCCATTTATTATTATAGATTTCTTTTTCAGAAATCACCTGCCAGGGATTTTCATTCATAGTATAAAAATAAAAAAACAAACCCTGTTGAATGATTACATCTACAGGGTCTGCTTATTCCAAAACTTTTTAGCGGTATTGGGTAGTGTTTATTTTAAACCAAAAGCCTTTTTCACTTTTGGAACATAATCCAGTTTCTCCCAGGTAAACAATTCAACTTTTTTTGTAACCTTTTTCCCATCAGGGGAAACGAATGTTTTTTCAACAATTTTAGGTTGACGTCCCATATGTCCGTAAGCTGCAGTTTCGCTATAGATAGGGTTACGCAATTTTAATCGCTGCTCAATAAAATAAGGACGCATATCAAAAACGCTATCCACAATTTTACTGATCTCTCCGTCGGTAAGATTGACTTTAGCCGTACCATATGTATTTACATTAATACTGGTTGGCTGTGCCACTCCAATAGCGTAAGAAACCTGCACCAATATTTCATCAGCTACGCCTGCCGCCACCAGGTTTTTTGCAATATGACGGGTAGCATACGCTGCGCTGCGGTCAACTTTGCTGGGGTCTTTACCGCTGAATGCGCCGCCACCATGTGCTCCTTTACCACCATATGTATCTACAATGATCTTCCTTCCTGTAAAACCTGTATCACCATGAGGGCCACCGATCACAAATTTACCTGTTGGGTTGATATGGTATTTGATCTTATCATTAAACAACTTAGCGTATTTCTTATACTTTGCTTTCACCCTTGGAATCAGGATGTAGATCACATCGTTTTTGATCTTGGCAAGCATTTTAGTTTCACTGTCAAAATCATCGTGCTGCGTAGAGATAACAATTGCATCAATGCGGACAGGTTTATTATTATCATCATACTCCAGTGTGACCTGGCTTTTTGCATCAGGACGCAAGTATGACATTTTTGAATTTTTTTCGCGGCGAATTGTAGCGAGTTCAATCAGGAGATTGTGGGCAAGATCCAACGCAAGTGGCATGTAGTGGTCCGTTTCGTTAGTAGCATAGCCAAACATCATTCCCTGGTCTCCGGCTCCCTGTTCTTCTTTTTTCTTCCGGTCAACCCCCTGGTTAATATCAGCAGACTGTTCATGAATAGCAGACAATACACCGCATGAACTTGCCTCAAACATATATTCGCTTTTAGTATACCCGATGCTGCCGGATTACACCTCTTGCAATTTCCTGGACATCCAGGTAAGCTTTTGATTTCACTTCGCCAGCTAATACTACCTGGCCTGTGGTCACCAGTGTTTCGCAGGCCACTTTACTTTGGGGATCAAATGCAAGAAAATTATCGATCAATGCATCGGAAATCTGGTCAGCTATTTTGTCCGGGTGTCCTTCAGATACACTTTCAGAAGTAAACAAATAAGGCATTCTTTTTGGTTTAGGTTTAGAAAAGAGTATTATAATTTATTTGGGTTTTAATCCCTTTTAAATATTAAATCAAATAGGTTTTGATTTGTACTGGCAGACTGCAGGTCTTCTGTATATCATTTTACGTGTCTTTCCATTTCAACAAAACCGGTATTAAATAACAGCTTAAATTAAATCGGGTGCAAAGATAGCACCCGATCCAATCCGATATAATTAGTTTTCCACTAAATTTTGGAATAAACAATTCGTAATCGCATTCGTCTTGGATTTGAGTCAGAAGGTCCTGTATTCCCAGCTAATCGCACTCTTCCCTTACCGGCCTCATTGTTCACTATAAAAGCAGGAACCTTGATACTTGTTGTTCCAAAATTTCCCGGCCGGTATAATTCACTTATATAAACCGGAGCTGAAAGTCTAAGATCATATACTGGCTCCGTATCATTTACAATATGCTGCACATACCTTGTTAAATTAAAATGCCAGCTCTTAATGTTATTACCTGTGCCATCATTAGTTTGGATAGGACTGGTACCAAAACTGTTCAGGTTAGAACTCCCAGTGCCGTCGAATGTAACATCATATGGAATTGTACGAAAATTAGACTCCGAAGAATCGTAAGCATCCAAATACAATTTTGTTGGATAAAAAAGAGTATCGCTTACATCATACACTTGTTCCATAATCAGTTCGGCCCGGTGAATAACCCTGTTATTCAAATTTTTCAACCCTGGAATCTTAAGCGTGGCGAAGGAACCGGGTGCAGATTGTATATATACAAGATCATCTGGTGTAGTACCGCCAATAGCTGCAGCCAGGGGTGTACCGGCATAGTCTCTCATAATATAATTTGCAGAGAAAGACGTAGGATTTGCTGCATAGCCAAAATAGGCCACAGCAGTATCCCATTTTTCAATGGGCAAATCCCCATTATCATCTTTATAATAAATGGCAAGCTTGGTATTAGCTCCTTCCAGGTTTACTCCAATGAGTGCATTGCCAGAAGTGGATTCCAGTGCAAATCCTTTAAAATAACTACGAAATGCAGAATCAGAATAATAAGCACCTTTAGAAGAAGTGCTGATTGTATCATAATTTAATAATCGCTGGCCGAATGCATCATTTAACCTAATCCGTAATTGTTTTGCTGTTGTATCCTGGTATGCTTTTACCGAATCTTTCAAAACACCCGGAACAAAAGTTCTGGAGCCTAATAACCCGGCCTTTGAATAATTATTCTTCCGGATGGTATAGGATGTATCTCCAAAATCACTTGATTGAGGGATCTCATATACATTTACTGTTTGTACTGCATTGCTGTCACCATAGGTTTCTACATAGTCCAATATCAAAACAACCGAATCAATATGAAGGCTATCGGGTTTACCTAAAAATGTATAGCGGTAATTGGGAGGTTTTAATTCCAGGAAAAGCCTGGCATCTGTTTTCCCAAAAAAAGGATCATTAGTTATTAGTCCCAGGAAGTTTTCATAATCGCTGCTATAGTAAGTGGTATCATTTAACACGGAGAAGGTATCATTAAAAGCTTCAACAGTAAGCAGCGTATCAAATGTGGTTATGTTATCAACAACGGGAATTAAATTTCCACCAAGAGTTGAAGACTCGTTGATCTTTTTGCAGGAGAAAAATAAAATAACAATGCTGGTAACAATAGCTCCAAGCCTAAATGCCGGGTATTTATAATTCACAAAAAAAATTTATACCATGGTTAAAAATACCCTCACCGATATGGAGAGGGAAAGCAAGGTTACTTGCCTGCAAGATCGCTATACAGTTGTAAATACTCTGTTAAATCAGATTCCTCATTATACAGCAATGTCTTCTTTCCTCTTACCTTGGTAAATTCGTCCATCAATTTTTTCTCAATCTTATCTGCATCCGAAAGTAATAGCATCTGCATAGGTAGCGCCTCCCCGGAACATAGCTGTATTAGTCGCTTCCTTGTATAGTTCAAGATCTTTTTCTTTCAGCGTGGGATGAATAAGCGACTTTTGTAAAAACCCGCTACCCAATTTTTCTTTAAATGTATTTTGACCAATGGTAAAAACAGTTTTACTGTGCGAAAAAACTGGTTCTTTCTTATACAAAGTTTTCAGATAGGCCGGAATCAAACCCGTCATCCAGCCGCTGCAATGAATAATATCCGGAGGCCACCCAAATTTCTTCACAGTTTCCAGGGCACCTTTACAAAAAAATATTGTTCTTAAACCATTATCATCATACCATTTTTCACTTTCATCATTGAAAATATACTTTCGTTTAAAGAGGTCCTCATTTTCAAGGAAATAAACCTGCAAGCGGGCACTGGGCAAGGAAGCTACTTTAATTTGTAGCGGCATGTCATCATTATCTACAGATACATTTATACCAGATAACCGAACTACCTCGTGCAGGCGGTGGCGCCTTTCATTGATAGTGCCAAACCGTGGCATGATGCAACGAACTTCAAAGCCATTATCATTTGCTTTTATTGCTAGCTTGTTTACAGTCTCGGAAAATTCAGTCAACTCCAGATAGGGCGACATTTCGTTGGCAATAAATAAAATCCTTTTTTTTGCTGACATGTAGTCCCGTTTAAATGAAACGTTTTTTAGAAAACGTGTGCGAAGGTACTAGTTTTTTACAAGGAATAGTTAAGTTGTGCTGATTTTTGGAACATACAAAACTGTTTATGATATTATTTAAGAAAAAAAATGACCTGGCCAATTATCTTGAATTACAACGAAAAGAAGGCAAAAAATATGGTCTTATCCCAACGATGGGAGCGTTACACATGGGACATATTTCACTTATATCTAATTCAAAAAAATGTGATGATCTGTCTGTTTCCTGCATTTTTGTTAATCCAATACAGTTTAATGACCAGGCGGATTACGAAAAATACCCGGTCACTCTTGAAAAGGATATTGCTATGCTGGAAGAAGCCGGCTGCGATATATTGTTTCTGCCATCCGTAGCTGAAATTTATCCCGAAGGCATAAAAATGACCCATGACTATGACCTTGGTTACCTTGAAACGGTTTTAGAAGGACAATACAGACCCGGCCATTTCCAGGGCGTATGTAATGTGGTTCACCGCTTACTTGATACAATAAGACCTGATACCTTATACCTCGGGCAAAAGGATTACCAGCAATGCCTGGTTGTTAAAAAATTGATTGAACTTATTGGAATGGAAGGCCAAATCCGCGTCAATATATCCCCCACGGTACGTGAAGAGAATGGCCTGGCCATGAGCAGCCGTAATATGAGACTAAATGAAAAAGAAAAAATCAATGCCTCCGGAATATACCATGCACTCCAAACTATAAAAGACCAATTAAAGATTGGGGAATTAATGACCTTAAAAACTCAAACAATAAAAACCCTTGAAGAAAAGGGTTTCCGCATAGACTATGTTGAAATAGCAGATGCCTGTAATTTAAAGCTGGTGGATAATTGGAATGGAAAGCAAAAACTGGTGGCTCTTGCAGCTGCTTATTTAAACCAGGTAAGGCTTATTGATAATATCTTATTGGACAGGTCTTGTTAATTGTTACCGGTCAATGCAATCACGGTTAATCAACTTCTTAAATGCTCTAATTTTGCAATATGCATATAGAAGTTCTAAAGTCTAAAATTCACCGTGCTGTAATAACAGAATCTAATCTTAATTATGTGGGCAGCATCACAATTGATGAAGATCTTATGGATGGGGCTCATATGATAGAGAATGAAAAGGTGCAGGTGGTTAATGTAAACAATGGTGAACGACTGGAAACTTATGTAATAAAAGGAAAAAGGGGTTCCGGCCTTTGCTGCATGAACGGTCCTGCAGCACGAAAGGTTGCTGTGGGAGATATCGTTATCATTATTTCATATGCCAGTATGGATTTTGAAGAAGCGAAATCCTTTAAACCATGGATTCTATTCCCAAAAGCTGGCAATAAGATTTGAAGCAAAAAGAGAATTTCTTGCTTCATGATTAATTTCATCTTGATTGTTAAACAAACATAAAAAGAATCAAAACCCATAATAGATTAATACTTTTAGTGCAGTTCAGGAAAACTTGTAATTATTTAATAAGATTTCTTTTTGATCCGGCCCAACTAGCTTTACCAAATAACAATGAACAAACGGTTTTTTATAGTTATTCAATATCTTTTTTTCCTGGGTCTGGGCGTTTTCCTGGTTTGGTGGTCTGTAAAGGATATTGATAATCAAAAATGGTCGGAAATACATGCGGCTTTAAAATATGCAAAGCTTTATCTTATAGGACCTGTATTTTTTATTTTATTATTGAGTCATTACATTAGAGCGCTGCGCTGGCGGTTACTTATGGAACCCTGGGATATAAGCCGGATAAAGCCAATACTTTTTTTGCCGTAATGATAGGATATTTTGCCAACCAGGCTCTTCCCCGGTTGGGTGAAATTTTGAAATGTACTTTATTGGCCCGCTACGAGAAAATACCGGCAGATAAACTGGTAGGTACCATCATTCTTGAACGGATAATCGATGCCATTTCGCTGGTCCTTGTCTTTGGAATTACCCTGGCTATACAGCCTGGCCTCTATTCCCAAATAACGGGTACCATTTTTAATGGAGGTCAGCAGGATGAACAAAATAAAATTCCGGGTTATGTAATTGGTATTATTTTTTTTGGAATCATAATTATACTTATCGCATTGTGGATGATCATTAAACAGAAAAATTTTAATGACCTGGCAAACGCATTTAAAAAAATTGGAACGAGGATCTGGCAGGGCATCAGCACCATTCGGCATTTAAAAAAGAGGTGGCAGTTTTTATTTTTAACCCTGTGCCATGTGGTCCCTTTACCTATCAGGCGGATATATCGGTTTCCAGGCATTAAATGAAACCCGGCATTATGGGATAAAAGAAGCTTTTACTGTGTTATCAGCTGGTAGCATAGGTATGATTGTAACGCCGGGTGGAATTGGAGCCTATCCCTACCTCATAGAAGCCACCATGCAATTGTACGGATTGCAACAAAGCATAGCGGTTGCCTTTGGCTGGTTACTATGGCTGGCACAAACCGTGGTTATAATGATTGGAGGCTTATTTAGTTTTGCTTTTCTTCCCTGGTATAATAAAAGAAAAAAATTAAATTAGAATTGATGATTTATTCCCCCGAAACTTTTAATTGGTCCTTTTAAATCTGACGAAACTTAATGTTTTCTTTTCTCCTTGTTATTTAACTTTATAACTTTCTCCGCTAAACTTTAAAGAATTCATGCACTCACTCAAAACAAAAAACCATCGCAAGGGATATAAGCTGGCTTTCATTTAATGCACGGGTATTGCAGGAAGCTGCTGATAATTCAGTTCCACTAAGAGAACGAATCCGCTTTCTTGGGAATTTTTTCCAATAACATGGATGAGTTTTTCCGTGTGCGGGTAGCTACACTGAAAAGAATGATGCAGATCAGTGGTAAAGCCAATATGCACCTGGAAGACTGATCCGCAGCAAATACTGGATGATATTCAAATGATCGTGTTGAACAGCAAAGTGAATTCGCCCGGATATGGGAAGATGTGCAGTGCGAAATGAAAGAACAAAAAATTTTCCTTGTAACAGAAAATGAACTGAACCCAGAACAAGCAGGAATTTGTGACGGAATATTATGATGCCGAAGTAAGCCCGAATGTAATTCCGCTGATGATTGAAAACATTCCGCAATTTCCCAATCTGCGGTGATAAATCAATTTACCTGGGTGTAGTAATGTGGAAAAAAGATAGTCGCATTAAAGAAAAAATTTGCACTGATAGAAGTACCCAGCCGGGTAATGGGAAGATTTATTCATGCTCCCTTCTAAAGCCGGATGAACACCATATCATTTTGCTGGAAGATGTTATACGATTTAACCTGCCTGAAATATTTTCTTATTTCGGTTACGATCAATATCATGCCCATATATTTAAAGTAACCAGAGATGCGGAGTTGGATATAGACAATGATATCTCCACCAACATCATTCAGAAAATTGAAAAAGGATTAAAGAACAGGCGAAAAGGAAAACCTGTACGTTTTGTCTATGACAAAGAAATGGATCCGGGCTTGCTGGAATACCTGACCCGTCGGCTGAATCTTTCAAAAAAAGATAACCTTATTCCCGGAGGACGGATTCATAATTTCCGGCACTTTTATGGATTTTCCTGAGCAGGTTTTCAAAATAAAAAAGCCAAGGAGAAATCCATTTGATCATCCATTGTTGACTGAACGCAGAGTATCTGATGTGATACTTGGAAAAAGATGTCATGCTTCATCTTCCCTATCATTCCTTTACTCCGCTTATTGATATTATACGTGAAGCGGCCATTGATCCGGACGTAACTTCCATAAAGATAACCTGTTATCGCCTTGCACCACAATCCAAGATCATCAATGCGTTGATAAATGCAGTAAGAAATGGCAAGGAAGTAGTGGTAATGCTGGAACTGCGTGCCCGGTTTGATGAAGAAGCAAACCTGGAATGGAAAACAAGACTGGAAGAAGAAGGTGCCAAAGTACTGGTTGGTATGCCGAATATGAAAGTGCATGCCAAGATTTGCATGATTCGAAAAAAAGTAAAAGATAAGAGCTGTATTATATGGTTTTGTCAGTACCGGCAACCTGAATGAAAAAACAGCAAAGATTTATGGAGATCATTGCCTGCTTACTGTCCAATCCGGGTATCATGACTGATGTAAGCCGGATGTTTAACTACCTGGAACATTATAAATCAGACAATCATTCCTTAAAGAATTGCAATACTATTATACCCAGCCCGCAAATACGTAAGAAAGGAAATGTATAAACTGATTGATGAGAAATAAGAAATGCAAGAAAGAATAAAGCTTCCGGGATCACATTAAAAATGAATTCTCTTTCTGATGAAGGTATGATTGAAAAATTGTACGAAGCGGCCCGGGAAGGAGTTCCGGTCAGATTAATTATACGGGGGATCTTTTGTATGCTTACTGAAAATAAAAAATTTATAAGAAAAATTAAGGCCGTCAGTATCGTAGATGAATACCTGGAACATGCACGGGTGTGGGTATTTCATAACCGGGGCAAAGAGAAAGTTTATATATCTTCGGCTGACTGGATGTTGCGCAACCTTGAACATCGTGTAGAAGCACTCTGCCCCATCTGGAATAAAGAAATTAAACAGGAATTAAAAGATATACTGAACATACAATTGCAGGATAATGTAAAAGCAAGATGGCTGGATAATGAACTGAGCAATGAATATGTGAAAACAACAGAAAAAGAAAATTCGTTCCCAGGTAGAAACATATGATTATTTGTATAAAAAAACATTAACACAAATTGAGACTGGCAGCCATTGATATTGGAAGTAACGCAGCAAGATTATTGATCAGTGATGTAATTCCGGGCCCAAAGACTACGCCTGAGTTTTATAAAGATCGCCCTGGTTCGGGTACCTCTTCGTCTAGGTTTTGATGTATTTGATAAAGGTGAAATTTCACCGCAAAAGGCGGAGAATGTTATTAAGACCATTCAATCCTATAAATTATTGCTGGATGTATATGGAGTAAAACATCTGAAAGCCTGTGCCACTTCTGCCATGCGTGATGCACGCAAACGGAAAAGAAATCATAAAAAAAGTAAAAGCGGAAACAGGAATTGAAATACAAATTATCAGCGGACAGGAAGAAGCTTCTTTTATTTATGAAAATCATTTTGCCGAAGGATTGACAATGGACGAATCTTACCTATACATTGATGTAGGTGGTGGTAGTACAGAACTTACTTTTTTCAGCGACGGCAAATTAGTTTTTAAAGAATCCTTTAATATCGGTACCATCCGATTGTTAAAAAACCAGGTGTCGGAAGCGGCCTGGGATGAAATGAAAGAATTTATCAAAGACAAGAACAAAGGGCTTTCATCATGTTTCTGCTATTGGAACCGGAGGCAACATCAATAAAATATTTTCAATTTCCAAACGCAAAGAAGGAAAACCACTTTCCCTTGATTTGTTGCGGGATTATTATAAAGAATTCAGCACACTGACACTGGAGCAGAGAATGAGTTTATATAAATTCCGTGAAGACCGGGCCGATGTAATTGTACCCGCATTGCTAATTTATATCAATGTAATGCGTTGGGCTGATGCGGAGGAAATATTTGTTCCCAAAATTGGCCTGGCGGATGGACTGATCCATACTCTTTATGAAGAAGTGAGGGAGAAAATGGCAATGGTAGCTAAATAAATTTTGATTGTGCCGGACCTTGCCATATAAATGCTTTCAATCTGAAAACTGCATTATAAAAAAGAGATTGCTTGTTTTATTGTTTCTTGCATTAATGTGACTGGTAAAAAATAAACTTATTTTTTACTATCAGAGTTATATAACTGCAATGTTTGATTTTATCTATTTTTATATTTCAATAAAATTTCATGTCTGTAAACAAAGAAATAAAGAGGATAACGACTAATACTCTGCAAAAAATGAAGCAAACGGGGGAAAAAATTTCCATGCTTACTGCCTACGATTTTTCGTTTGCTAAGATCATTGATGGTGCAGGGGTAGATGTAATACTGGTTGGTGATTCAGCAAGCAATGTAATGGCCGGACACGAAACAACCCTTCCAATTACACTTGATCAAATGATATATCACGCCTCCTCTGTTATCCGGGCGGTTGAAAGGTGTTTGGTAGTTGTTGACCTGCCATTTGGCTCATTTCAGTCCAATTCGGATATAGCCCTTGCTTCTGCTATCCGCATCATGAAAGAAACCGGTGGCCACTGTATTAAGTTAGAAGGAGGAGAAGAAGTACTGGATTCTATAAAAAAGATTGTTTCGGCCGGTATTCCTGTAATGGGACATCTTGGTCTTACTCCCCAATCGATTTATAAATTTGGTACTTACACCGTGAGAGCTAAAGAAGAAGTAGAAGCAGATAAATTAAGAAAGGACGCTAAACTCCTTGAAGAAGCCGGATGTTTTGGTATTGTTCTTGAAAAAATTCCTGCCTCGCTCGCTAAAGAAGTTTCGGAAAGTATATCCATCCCTACCATTGGTATAGGTGCCGGTGGCTATTGCGATGGCCAGGTACTGGTAATGCATGATATGCTGGGAATAAATACCGAATTTAAACCGAGGTTTCTCAGGCAGTACCTGGATATTCATCAGCAAGCTACAAGGGCAGTGCAACAATATATATCTGATGTAAAGACCAACGATTTTCCAAATGAATCTGAATCGTACTGAGTGATTAAAAGGAATAAAGACAATCTTTATTTTATTTACTCCAGGAGCAGCTATAAAATTTCATTCACTTGTTCCAGGCTTGAATATATTAACTGCAAATCATTATTACTTATACAATACGGGGGCATAACATAAACCGTATTTCCTAAAGGACGAAGTATGATGCCTTTTTTTAAAAAGAAGGTATACAACCTGTCCCGAAGCGGATTAAAGTAGGATGTTTTTTCATCCGTACCAAAGTCCATGGCCAGGATGGTTCCCCGGCTGCGTAAGTTTTTTATAAAAATATTTTTCCTGTTTTTTGTAATAAAAGATAAATGAAGATCTTCTATCCTTTTTATATTTTGTAGACATTCATCCTTAATCAATAATTCAAAACTGGCAATTGCGGCTGCACAGGCCACGGGATTAGCTGTATAGGAATGGCCATGAAAAAAAGTTTTGGCCCGGTCGTTTGAAAGAAAAGCATTAAAAATATCAGCGGTGCATGAAGTTACCCCAAGCGCCATCGTACCCCCGGTGATGCCCTTGGATAAACAAATGATATCGGGATTGTGATTTAAATATCCGCAAGCGAAATGTTTTCCTGTCCTTCCAAATCCGGTCATCACCTCATCTGCAATAGTGAGTATTGAATTTTCTTTGCAAATCTTTAAAAGCTTATTCAACACGCTGGCATCATACATTAACATTCCACCCGCACCCAGTACCAATGGTTCAAAAATAAAACCAGCAATCTCATTTTTATTTTCTTCTATTACCTGGAGGCAAAATTGAATGGTTTCTTCCTGCTGCCCGGCCACAGGCAACGGAATATGAATAACATCGAAAAGTAAACCCTCAAATGGATGTGTAAATGTACTCCGGCTACTAATTGACATAGCTCCGAAAGTATCACCATGATAACTATGTTCAAACGCAATGATCTTATTTTTTCTGAGTCCGGTATTATGCCAATATTGTATAGCCATTTTTATCGCCACTTCAGTTGCTGTTGAGCCGTTGTCAGAAAAAAAAATCTTTGACTGGTTGGATGGCAATATAGTAAGGAGGTTTTCTGCCAGTTCTATTGCGGGTTGGTGAGTGAAGCCGGCGAATATTACATGTTCCAGTTTATTTAACTGCTCCGCCACTTTTTTTGCAATATACGGATGCGCATGACCATGAATATTCACCCACCAGGATGAAACAGCATCAATGTATCTTTTTCCGTTGTCATCAAACAGGTATGCGCCTTCACCTTTTGATATCGCGATTGGCGGATCATTCAATTGCACCTGGGTGTATGGATGCCAGATCACTTGTTGGTCCCTGGTAGAAAGATTCATTTTATATTATCATTTTATCTTTCAATTCATCTGCATATTTTTTTACCACTGTCTTATCAATATTTTCTTCATGACCAATCTTAGCAAGGCATTTTACCCCGGAATATTGCAAAATAAAATCCTCGGTAAACTGATTTGCTTCACCATTGAAAATTATTCCATACAGTTGTATGCCCCGATCCTTTAAAAGATGAAGGGATAAAAGAGTATGATTTATACTTCCCAGGTAATTTCGTGAAACGAGAATCACAGGCAAATCCCATTTTTTAATAATATCAATATTAAGTTCTTTATCATTTAGCGGAACCATTAATCCGCCGGGAGGTTCTACTACAATCAAATTGCCGGAAACAGGCAGACTAAGATTACCTGGTAATATTTGAACCCTATCAATTTTAGCAGCTGCATGAGGAGACATGGGCTTTGTTAACCGGTAGGCCTCGGGATGAAAATAAGAATGATGATTTGTGATATTCGCTTTTACAAAATCGGTATCAGTAAAATCGAGATTTCCGGCCTGCACAGGTTTCCAGTAATCTGCTTCCCACATTTCCACCAGGATGGAGGATATAAATGTTTTACCGATGCCGGTTCCCGTGCCTGCCACCACTATCCCTTTCATACAAAAAGTATTTGTTTGATAGCCTGTTTAAGCTGAGCAGTTTGTTCAGTTGTATTATGCATGTGCAGGCTTATACGCAATCGTTCCTTACCCGCAGGTACGGAAGGGCTTAAAATAGCCCTCACATCAAAACCCAACGCTTGCAATTGTTTTGAAATATTCCTGGCCCTTTCATTGCCCGGAATAATCAGACTCTGTATTGCACTATTGCTTTTTAAAAGAAAAATGTCTCCATCCTTTTCAAAGCCCGTTTTAAACTGCCAGATCAATTGGTGGAGAAATGAATTATCGAAGGACTCTGTCAGCATTTCTTCATAAGCAGATTTAATTGTAATGAGGGAATGAAGGGGCAGTGCCGTTGTAAAAATGAAAGACCGGGCAAAATTGATCAAATAATTTCGCAGGGTTTTACTTCCTGTAATAATGGCGCCATGGCAACCTATTGCCTTTCCAAAAGTAAATACCCTGGCAAACACATCATTTTCTAATCCATGGTGACATACTAATCCCCTGCCCTGCCTGCCAAAAATACCGGTGGCATGTGCTTCATCAACAATTAAATTACTTTGATATTTTTTACATAGAGCCACAATTTCTTTTAAAGGCGCCATATCCCCATCCATTGAGTACACAGATTCAACTGCAACAAAAACATTTCCCCTGGCCAGCCTGAGTTTTTTTTCCAGGTCATTCATATCATTGTGCGCAAAACGTAACCTATTGGCATAACTAAGGCGACATCCATCAATAATACTTGCATGGATCAATTCATCACATATTATAGTATCATCTTTTTTTGCAATGCAGGAAAACAAACCCACATTAGCATCATAGCCAGAATTGAAAAGCAATCCTGCTTCAGCCTGGTGAAACGATGCAAGGAAATTTTCGAGTTCTTCGGCAAATGCTGTATTGCCTGAAATAGACCGGGAACCTGTAGCTCCGGATAATCCATTTATTTCACTAGCATACCGGTTTGCCCTTTGTTTTATTTTTTCCGATCTGGCAAAACTTAAATAGTCGTTGGAACAAAAGTCCATTAAATTCTCATTTACCTGCAGGTAGCGATAAAGAGAGTCCTTCTTTCTTTTTTCAAGAACCTCCTGCATCACATCATTTATCAAACGGGAAGAAACTACCAAATGGCTGTATTATTTTAATTAAAGGAGAATTTATGAACTCATTATCGCTCCGTTTCTTTCTTCATTTTTAAAAGCTTTCCTTGCTTTCAATCCCAGTATTTCAAACATCTGCATATCGTCGGAAATAGACGGATTGGGTGTGGTCAATAATTTATCACCGGCAAAAATTGAATTGGCTCCGGCCATAAAACATAAAGCCTGCTCGGGCAAACTCATTTCTAACCTGCCAGCAGACAACCTGACCACTGTTTCTGGCATAATAATCCTTGTGGTTGCAATCATTCTTACCATTTCCCATACAGAAACTCTTTCCTGGTTTTCAAGAGGAGTTCCTTTTACGGCCACCAACGCATTGATGGGCACAGATTCGGGATGCTGAGGCAGGTTACTGAGCGTATGCAACATGCCTATCCTGTCATCAACCGTTTCACCCAATCCAATAATGCCCCCTGAACAAACAGTCAGCTTTGCTTTTCTAACATTGTGAAGGGTCTGAAGCCGGTCATCATAAGTACGGGTAGTGATAATATTCTTATAATTTTCTTTAGATGTATCTACATTATGATTGTATGCATATAAACCAGCATCTTTTAATTTTTGTGCCTGCTCAAAAGTTAGCATGCCAAGGGTGCAGCACACTTCCATATCCAATGCATTTACGGCTTTCACCATCTCCAACACCCGGTCAAAATCTTTGTTATCCCTTACTTCTCTCCAGGCTGCGCCCATGCACAACCGGGAAGCACCACCTTTCCTGGCTTTTTCAGCCGCGTCCAATACTTCATCTATTTTCATTAATGCATGAACTTCCACGCCGGTATGATAGCGGGCCGCCTGGGGACAGTAAGAGCAATCTTCAGAGCATCCCCCGGTTTTTATTGAGATCAGGCTGCTGATCTGCACTTCACTATAGTCATTGTTATTCCGGTGAACGGTAGCTGCTTCATAAATAAGGTCAAGCAAAGGTTTTTGATATATCCCGGATATCTCTTCTTTTGTCCAATTATTTTTGATCATACGCTGTGCTTAAAGGTTCAAAAGTAGGTAAATCAGTTAATCAAAAGCTGGTAACAGACAGATAGAATATCTTTGCGCTTCTTAAATATTACTTTATAACAAAATCGATTGTATGCAGGATTACCTGGAACTTCTTGGAATAAAAACTAATAATGAAGGTGTTTCTTCCGGAACACAAACGGTGAATACAAAAGGTGATAAAATTGAAAGCTATTCGCCTGTTGATGGAAAATTAATTGCCACTATCACATCTGCAGATAAAGAAGCTTATGAAAAAATTATAACTAAAGCAGAAGAAGCTTTTTTGGAGTGGCGCACATGGCCGGCACCTAAACGAGGTGAAATAGTAAGGCAGGTAGGTGAAAGTTTGCGAAAACATAAAGAACCATTAGGAAAGTTAGTTTCCTATGAAATGGGTAAAAGCCTGCAGGAAGGTTATGGCGAAGTACAGGAAATGATTGATATCTGCGATTTTGCTGTCGGACTTTCCAGGCAACTACATGGCTTAACCATGCATAGTGAAAGACCCTCGCACAGAATGTACGAACAATATCACCCTTTGGGTATTGTTGGAATTATATCCGCCTTCAATTTCCCCGTAGCAGTATGGAGTTGGAATGCAATGCTTGCATGGGTTTGCGGTGATGTATGTATTTGGAAGCCTTCCGAAAAAACGCCTATTTGCGGACTTGCCTGTCAACAAATCATCAGCGAAGTATTTTCAAAAAACAATGTTCCGGAAGGTGTAAGTGGATTAATAATAGGGGGCCGGGATGTAGGCGAATGGATGAGCAATGATACCCGGATCCCACTGATATCAGCCACCGGCTCTACCCGGATGGGGAAATCTGTTGGTGCAGCAGTAGGCGCAAGATTGGGAAGAGCATTGCTTGAGCTAGGAGGAAATAATGCCATTATCATATCAAAAGAGGCAGATCTGGATATTGCCATTTTAGGGTCCGTTTTTGGCGCAGTGGGTACAGCAGGACAACGGTGTACCAGTACAAGGCGGCTTATAATACATGAAGATGTATATGAAAAGGTAAAAGCAAAATTGATCAATGCCTATCAACAACTTTCTATCGGAGATCCGCTTAATGAAAAGAATCATGTAGGACCATTAATAGATAAAGATGCTGTAGCTCAATACCTCCGGTCTATTGAAGCCTGCAAATCAGAAGGAGGAAGATTTATAGTGGAGGGTGGAGTTTTGGAAGGCAATGGATATGAAAGTGAATGCTACGTAAAGCCATGCATTGCTGAGGCAAAACCAGGTTTCAAGATCGTTCACCATGAAACTTTTGCACCCATCCTTTATTTGCTGAAGTATAAAACAATCGATGAAGCCATTGCTATCCAAAACGAGGTGCCCCAGGGGTTATCTTCTTCTATCATGACATTAAACCTCCGGGAAGCGGAACTGTTTCTTTCCGCCACGGGAAGTGATTGTGGAATTGCTAATGTCAATATTGGCACTTCAGGTGCAGAGATCGGTGGCGCTTTTGGTGGTGAAAAGGAAACAGGCGGAGGTCGTGAAAGTGGTAGTGATGCATGGAAAGTATATATGCGCAGGCAAACCAATACCATAAATTACAGCACCAACCTGCCGCTTGCACAGGGAATAAAATTTCATGTTTAAATACTAAAAAATCTGTTGGCTCGTTGATAATGGCTAATGAGATACTTTGCTAATTGCTTCGTTTTCTGAAAAATAATTTCAATTTTTACAGTAAAACTATATCCTTAAACACCAACCTGATATCCATGAAAAGGATCTCTCTCTTATTTACAATTGTCATTCTTTATTCACTTGTTTCCCGGGCTCAATTTAAAATTGCAATTACTGGTGGCCCTCACCAATCGAAAATAATAGAAGAAAACAATCTTCCAGGATGGGATAGTTTGAAAAATCAATATACTGGTAGAAACGGAGTTCATTTTGGATTTATGGCCAATCTTCGCTTTAATCCAACTTCCAATTTTTATTTTCAACCCTCTGTAATTTTTTTCAATAAAGGAAGAAATTACAAAAGTGCTTCAGCAGATACATCGGTGGCAATTAAAAGACCTTTTTTACCCGATTCTATTTTAAATACGAATTACTATCAAACAAAAAAGCAATTCACCAATTACATTGACATCCCTTTTAACATTGTATATAAAATAAAATTGGGTAAAAAAGCAAATTTCATTTTGGGTGGAGGGCCTTACCTGTCTTTCTTTTATAATGGATTTGATAACAAATACGATATCATCACCGATGTAAGCGTTACCTCCGAAGAAAATACGGATTTGCCTGTTGGTAAAGGCGCCGGTCAATATTCTATTATTGATTATGGGATTAATGGCCTTGCTGGTTTTGAATTGGGTCGTGTTTTCCTGACTGCCAATTACAGCCGTGGGCTCAATGACTTTTATAAGCCTGCTGATTATACCATTTCTGATTACAAACACGAGGTTATGGGTGCTACGCTGGGTGTTTATTTCGGAAAACCTGATCTTCCAAAAATAGAAGATAAGGATGGCGATGGCACTCCTGATAAAATAGACAAGTGTCCGGATTTAGCAGGGCCTTCCAAATTCTTAGGATGTCCTGATACTGATAATGATGGCTTGCCAGATTCTGAGGATAAATGTCCGGGAGAAGCCGGCCTTATTTCAAACAATGGTTGCCCGGTAAAAGACAAAGATGGCGATGGAGTATTAGACATAAACGACAAATGTCCTGAGCTTGCAGGTTCAAAGGATAACAATGGATGCCCGTATGCCGACACAGATAAAGATGGCATTTATGACAAGGATGATAAATGTCCGGAAGTGGCTGGCTTTGGCAGGTATGCAGGTTGCCCGGTTCCAGACACTGATGGTGATGGAATAAATGACGAGGAAGATCGATGCCCTGCAGTAAAAGGTACTCAATCCAATAAAGGTTGCCCTGAAGATGTTAAAAAGGAAATTGTGGAGAAGGTGGATTTTGCAGCAAAACGTATACAGTTTAAGGTTAGCAGTGCCGAATTACTACCGGTGTCCTTTGAAGTACTCGACAAAATAGCCGATATATTAATAAATAATCCAGCCATAAAGGTATTAATTGAAGGACATACCAGCCGTGATGGAACATATGAAGCTAATATGCTATTGTCTGAAAACAGGGCCAGTAAGGTGCAGGATTATCTTTTAACAAAGGGTATTGATGCATCCAGGTTAAGTGTAAAAGGTTTTGGTCCTGATAAACCACTTAATGAAGGAAAAACCGCAGAAGAAAAAGCCAAAAACAGGCGGGTAGAGTTAAAATTAAGCAACTAATCAAAATAAACTTTCGTCAAAACAGCACTAAAACCCTGCGCCGGATAAGCCGTGGCAGGGTTTTTATTGTTACTAAATATATGAGTGGTAAATACTATTTTTGAAATTTTCCCACTTTTGTTAAAACAATAAAATAAATCAAATAGAAATGAAGAGTTTAATGAAGCACATCCTCTTATGTGTTGCCGGAGGTTTAACAAGTTTAGGTCTTAATGCCCAAAAAACGGATGTGCCAAAAGGCTGGCACCTCATTGGACAAAAAGGAAAGTGGATTTTATGGTATCAGTGTTGACAAAGCATATGAATTTGTGAAGTCCAAAAATCTTAAAAGCACACCCGTTATTGTTGCAGTTATTGATTCAGGCGTAGATACTCTTCATGAAGATTTAAAATCCGTATTATGGAAGAACCCGGGAGAAATTCCTGGCAATGGCATTGATGATGATAACAATGGATATGTTGATGATGTACATGGATGGAACTTCCTTGGGGGAAGGGATGGCAGAAATGTGGAAAAAGATTCCTACGAGGCTGCCCGTGTGTATCACAAACTGAAAAGTAAATGGGAAGAAAGAGATATCGCCTCCGGAACATTGTCGGTGGATGAAAAAAATGAATATAAGATGTGGCTAAAAGCCAAATTTGATATTGTGGGAGAAGTAAATCCCCTGGAAGTTTTACAGGTGAAAAGAATGTACAAGGATTTATTATTGGGAGATTCTGTCATTCGAAAAGACCTGGGTAAGGAAGAATATAATTGTATTGACCTTGAAAGTTATTCAGCTACTACAGATAAGGCAAAAAAAGTAAAGGCTATTCTGATGAATATCTGCAAGGGAAATGATAATGATGAGATTTCAAACGTAATGATATTGGATGAACTGGAAGGCGATATTAATAAATTTGAGGCGGTGGATAAAGCACCCAAAGAATATCGCAATGAGATTGTAAAGGATAATTATTACGACCTTAATGATAAATTTTACGGAAACAACAATGTAATGGTGAATAATCCGGCCGCCTTGCACGGCACTCATGTTTCCGGTATTATAGGAGCAAAAAGAAATAATGGCGTGGGTATAAATGGTATTGCAGATAATGTACGGATTATGACGGTCAGGGCCGTTCCTGATGGAGATGAGCATGATAAGGATATCGCATTAGCAATACGGTACGCTGCGGATAATGGCGCCAGGATAATTAATATGAGTTTTGGCAAAGGCTTTTCGCCAGAAAAAAAGTGGGTAGATGATGCCGTAAAATACGCAGCAGGAAAAGGAGTGTTATTAGTGCATGCAGCAGGAAATAGTCATAATAATCTTGATACAACTTCCAATTTCCCCAATCCGGTATTTGAAGAAGGTGGCCGGGCAGATAACTGGATAACAGTGGGAGCAAGCGGAGACCCCAAGGCAGGTGGCTATACAGCAAACTTTTCAAATTATGGAAAGAATGAAGTGGATGTATTTGCTCCTGGAGTAAAAATTTATTCCACCGTACCAGGAGGCAATACATATCAGATCCTGCAAGGAACAAGTATGGCCTCTCCGGTAGTTGCCGGTCTTGCTGCTTTCATTTTAGAATACTTTCCAAACCTGACACCGCAGCAATTAAAATCGATAATTGAAAAATCAACCTTTAATCCCGGTGAAAAAGTTAAAGATCCGGGTACGGGTGAAGACGTAGAAATGTCCGACCTTAGCGTTAGCGGCGGTATAGTAAATGCGTATGAGGCCATTAAACTGGCATCGGCTATGAAGGGCCAGGAAAAAAAATCACCCACTCCTGCAAAGTCGAAAATAAAAGTAAAGGCAAAAGGATAAATAAAAATAATAGGAAAAGCCCGGTACTCTCATGCATTTTGCGAGGGAGGCCGGGTTTTCATTTATAGTTTAAGGTCCATGCCAAAAATTCAATTAGCAATTTTTCAATTTTGTTTCGTCCTGCTTCTTCTTTTTTATATAGCGTTTATTTCAATATTCTAATCAGTGGTTTATTATGTTAACATCAAATGAGCTCAGGGGCCCACTACATCCAAAATGTTACCTTTGCCGGAACAAGATTTGAATTATGGATATTAAAAACAATATATCTGGAAACAATAGGCAATACTCCTATAATACGCTTAAATAAGATCACCACGGAATTTTCCTTGTACTGTTTTGGCAAAAGTGGATTATTTCAACCCCGGCAATTCGATCAAAGACCGGATGGCATTGAAAATGGTTGAAGTTGCAGAACAGGAAGGAAAGCTAAAACCCGGTGGCACCATCATAGAAGGCACAAGCGGCAACACAGGAATGGGTCTGGCACTCGCAGCTGTTGTCAAAGGTTATAAATGCATATTTGTAACTACAGATAAACAATCAAAAGAAAAAGCCGATATTTTAAAAGCAGTAGGCGCTGAAGTTATCGTTTGCCCAACCAATGTGGTACCAGAAGATCCGATGAGTTATTATAGCGTAGCGAAAAGACTGGCAAATGAAATCCCGAACTCATACCATATGAACCAGTATGATAATCTTGCAAACAGGTTAGCCCATTATGAAACTACCGGACCCGAAATATGGAATCAGACAGATGGAAAAATCACTCACCTTGTTTGCACCGCCGGTACCGGAGGCACAATTACCGGTACGGCCATGTACCTGAAAGAAAAGAATCCCGACATTCAAATTTGGGCAATAGATGTGTTTGGTTCCCTGCTTACAAAATATTTTCGTACCGGCGAAATTGATATGAAAGAAGTACATCCATATATCTCTGAAGGGTTTGGAGAAGACTTTGTTCCTGCAAATTATGATATGAGTGTGATAGATTATTTTGAACAGGTAACAGATAAAGATGGTGCTATAATGGCAAGAAAACTGGCAAAGGAGGAAGGTATTTTTTGTGGATACAGCGCAGGTAGTTGTATGCAGGGGTTAATGCAATTAAAAGGCAAGCTTAGAAAAGACGACCTGGTAGTTTGTATTTTTCATGATCACGGTAGCAGGTATGTGGGTAAAATATATAATGATCAATGGATGATAGAACGGGGCTTTCTTGATGTAAAAACATTTAAAGATGTGATCAGTTCAAGAGGTGCCAAGCGCCTGATTACTATAGAGCCTGCTCAATCTGTTGGCGAAGCTGTGGATCTGATGAAAAAATATGATATTGAGCAAATACCCGTAATGAATGGTGATGGACCGATTGGTTCAATAAGTGAAGGAGGTTTATTTCAAAAGGTTTTTGATAACCCTGATATCAAAAATTCTAAAATTTCCGATGTGTTGGAACCGGCATTGCCCATGGTTGGTTTTGATACCCCTGTCGAAAAATTGAGCTCATTAATAACCCGGGGAAATGGCGCCGTATTAGCAAAGGATGACGCTGGTAATTATCACATCATCACCAAATACGATGTAATACAGGCATTAGGAAAACAATAATACATTTAATTCAGCTTTGGGAAAAAACAAATCCAATTTCTTTCAGCTCTTCAATTTCGTAGAAGTACTAGTTTTTCTATCGTTATACCTGCAACAGTACAATAGCATGTTTCCTATAATTACAGGAAATACCATAGTAAATTAATTGAGTTGTTTTGCTCTACATTCTTAAAGAATTCACAATTACTTTTGATGCAGAAGTTGATTGATTCAATTCAATCTAAATCCAATATCATCCTGAATAACCAACCGTCCAAGTATTGAATTTTTTTTAAAACCCAATCCTGAAAAACCAAAGTTTGAAATCCGTATCAGTCAACTTCTTCTTTTTATTTTCCCGAAAATTCAACATAAGAATCCAACATCCTGCTAAAAATTATTGTTCGAAAGAAAGTAAAATCAAAATCCTATAGAAAGTATCCAACTCTGGTATCCTAACGAAAACCACACGTTTCTCAAAGTAAGTATTTCATTTCCTAAAGAAAATTCGAGAATCCAATCCTAAGAGACCGAGTCGAATGGTCCCGTTATTCAACATCTATGAAAAATTTAAACAATCCGGCACCCTCCTGCTAAATCTTCATTTTTTCATCTTTGCCTATAATAAATGGATTACGAAGAACAAATTAGCAGGAGGCTCGGTAGTTATTATCAGAATAACATTAATTATAGCATCATTTTAATTATACCGTTTAGCATTGTGTATAAAGATATTGTTTCAAGGACGGGCAAAGGCCAATACTGATTTGAGAAAGAGAGCGACTTACTCTTTCTCAAATCGAATTGGCATAACTTGCTATTAAAACCCCGGATGCCTTCCTTTATTGATCAAACTGGAAAAACCATCTTTGTTCCTTCCCCTCCGCAACGCATAATTTCTCTCGTTCCTTAGGAATAAAAAAACCGGTGATAATTTGAGCATACCGTTTACCACATCCCACATTTTAGAAATTTCCGGATCATCCATGAGAATCGTTCCCCCGGCAAGGATCCTTGTGAAAATATCCGGATTCTCTTTGTTCATAGTCAATATTATTTTGAACTGGAACTACTGCCTGATTAAATGAAGCATAACGACAGCCATTTGTTGCCGTTGGGGACTGCATTTATTCGTAGCACTTTAAAGTATTGAGGCGAATTGTCATTTTCCCTGAAGTGTTTGGTGCATTTTTTGACCTTCCCGAACTATTATGTCAACATCTCCAAAATATCTTTTCTTGAAGTTCTGAAATTTACGATACAAAATCTCAGACAATATTTGTCTGAAACTAGAGCATTTGATAAAAACACCTCGCCTCCTTGTTGCAATTCATTCAATAATTTTTCATTCAATGTGTTCAGGTAAGATCCGTCATTTTTTTCATCTTGCTTGTAACCAATTGGAACATATCTCATCGTAGTAATGCTCAGGTTTTGTGTTACTGCTTCCAGCTCCGATTGTTTCTTTGCTTCCTCAAATAACAGCTGTGATAACACTATGTCTTCTTCAATCATTTCTATGTAACCATTTTTACCTGCCTGCTGTAAAGCCATCCAAACTTTTAATGCTCTGAATCCTCTCGAATTTTGAAAACCATATTCATAATAATTCATTTACGGCTCGTCATCCTGGTTACCGAAGTTATAATAAACAGGATGCGAACTGTAAGTATCGATAAGGTGTTGAGGATTTTTTACCAGGGTGCAACCTGCTTCAAGCGGGGGGTAAAGCCACTTGTGCGGATCAAGAGCAATGGAATCAGTTTCCGTAATTCCGTCAAACAAATTTTTGTATTTGGGGCTTACTGCTGCAGGAATTCCATAAGCACCATCAATATGAAACCACAAATCCTGCGTCTTGCATATAGCAGCTATTGCATAAAGATTATCCACTACGCCTGTGCTAACATCTCCTGCATTTCCAATTACAAGAAAAGGTTTTTTGCCATTCTTTACATCGTCACTAATTGTTTGAGATAAAATCTCCGTATTCATTTTATTTTCCGCATCTGTAGGTATCCACCGGATAGCTTTTGTGCCGTGTCCGAATAAAACAGCTGCCTTTTCAATCCAGGTGTGGGTTGCCTTTGAACAATAGAAAACCATTTCTCCCTGATTTTTAGGTAAGCCATCTTCCTTCAAACTTTTTGGTGCTTTGGCAGTTCTTGCAGCTAAGAAAGCAGTGAAATTTGCCATGTTGCCGCCACTAACTAATATTCCGCCACTGCTTGAAGACACACCAATAAATTCTGCCAGACATTTCACTATTTGCTTTTCAATAGCTGTTTTCATTGGGTTTATAATATTAGCACCCATATTAGGATTGACAGCAGTAGCTAACAAATCTGCCAGTGCTCCTATTGGCGCAGGAGACGAAGTGATGTATCCAAAAAAATTTGGGTGACCATTGAGAAAAGAATGGTTGAGTAATAAATCAGAAGCCCTGTTAAATGGCTCTGAAACAGAACTGCTATGTTCTGGTAAAAAAGCATTGCCTAAAACAGTTTGTATTTGCTTTGGTGTTTCACCCGTGGTAACCCGCTTTTCATCCAAGGTGTCAATGATGAGATATAGTTTCGATTAATTGGTTGCCAACTCTTTTGAACTCGTCTTTAGTAATTTCAATTGGTGTTGCCCGATTATCTGTCATGTCAATATTAGTTGCTTTTTAATTTGATAATGTTAATTTCCTGCGGCAAATCTACAAGTATGCGCTTATGCCTGAGCATGAGGCATAACTCTTTAATATATAATACTACGTCCCCTTATTTTTTCAGTATCAAAACTATTTATTTATCCTGCCAACCCTTGCAACAGCGAAATACACTACCCATATTCTAAAAGGCGCTACAATTGTATATTATATCCGTCGTTCACAAGTCCTTCCAATTGAAATTGCCGTTGGCAATGCATATACAAATCTCAATGCTGGCAACAGCAAACCAGAATTTTCTTTTCTAAAATGATGTCCCGCATTTTTTTAAGTCTTTAAATATGAATGGCATATTGCTATTCCCCGGATTATCTAACTCAGTAAAGCTGTAATCATACCGGGGTATCATCTTAATGAAAGCTTTTTTAGCAGTAATTCCTTCCGGCTGCGTGATACATTAATAGTTGAACCATCACTCATAATTAAATAGCCGCCTTCACCTTTGATGTATTTTTCTACTTCGTTGATGTTTACTACATGAGAATTGTGTACCCTTATAAATGGATAGTCTTCCAATATACCTTCCATCTCTTTTAAATTGCGTGACGCAATTATCTTACGCTTATCTTTTAAAAAAAGATAAGTATAATTACTTTCCGACTCACAACTGATAATAGAATCAGCAGCCAATAATTGAAAGCCTTCCATAGTTGGTATAGCAATCTTATTTACAGGAACAGCAGGATGTTTTAATTTTTGCAGCAGCAGCTCTAGTTGTTGAGGAAGTGGATGCTGTTTACGTTGTGCAGCTTTTTGTACAGCCATCTGTAGTTCGTCCCTGTCAACCGGTTTTAATAAATAATCCAATGCGCTAAAACGGATTGCTTTAATGGCATATTGATCATAGCTGGTAGTAAAAATGAGTTCAAAATTAATGTCGCCTAATTTTTCGAGTAACTCAAACCCATTCATAAAAGGCATTTCAATATCCAAAAAAAGTATTTGCGGCTGATGCTCTTTGATGGATTGGATAGCTGTTTCCGCTGAATAACAAATGTCCAGCACTTTTACTTCGTGGCAATACCTTTCCAGTAACATTACCAACGATTCACAACAATCAGGTTCATCATCAACAATAGTGGCAGTAATCATCTTATTATTTTTAATATTCATGCTACAACTTCCGTTAGATCTTTGTAAGGTATTGTAAGCAATACTTTGGTGCCGCAGCCTTTACCTTCTTCGTCAATCAAATCCTCAATATTAAAAACTGCGGTTTCATTTTTTGATTTATTTAAAAGTGCCAAACGCCCTGCAGTAATGTCAACACCCATTGATTTATTTTTTTCGGCAGATCGGCTATTAAAGGAAGCCGCCACATTTCTCCCAATACCATTGTCAATAATCGCACATACTAATGTTTTATCTTCGGCACACAACTGAATTTCCAGGTGGCCAACCCCTTTTTTATGCATCAACCCATGCCAGATAGCATTTTCAGCAAAAGGCTGTATCAGCATTGGCGGAATATATACAGCATTAATATCAATGGTGTTGATAAAAGTAATGCTATAATTAAAAGCATTTTTAAATCTTAATCTTTCCAGATCAAGATAAAGTCTAAGTGCTTCCAATTCACTTTCGAGTGTTATCAAAGATTTTTCAGAATTGTGTAAAGCCATCCGTATCAAACGGGAAAATTTGGTGAGGTAGTCAGAAGCCTCATCTATTTTATTGATAAGGATAAACCGGTTGATAGAACTGAGGCAATTAAAAATAAAATGCGGGTTCATCTGGGCACGGAGTGCCTGCATTTCAAGTTCAGTGGCTTGTTGCTGAAATTCAATGGTAGTTTTTTGAGTTTGAAGTTGTTGCAATTCTAATGCATGTTCAAGATGCTGTTTTTCATTTTTACGTTTAAGATTGATATTGCGGAAAATAAAAATGCCAATCAATACAATGGCGAATGTGGTTGCAATAAATATATACCGTATCAATGATTCGCTTTTTAATCTTTGTTGTTGAAGTGATAGTTTTTCCTTGTTAAGTTGCTGGTCCTTCTCCAGTAAACTAATTTTTGTTTTTTGCTGTTCATCCTGCGACCTCATTTCCGATAAAGCTATATTTCTCATAAATTCATCGCTGAGAATGGAATCTTTTATTGCTGTATATTTTAAGTTGTATTTATAAGCACTATCTGTTTTTCCCTGTCGGTCATACATCTCCCAAAACAATTTATAGGCGTTCCTTACAAATGGCCTTGCACCTGTTTCCTGTGCTATTTCAAATAAACGGTTTGCAAATAAAAAAGACTCTTTATAATTTTGTTGAGCTTGATAGCACCTGGCAAGTCCATAAAATGCTACCATCATTCCGCTTCTGTTATTTCCCCTTTTTAATAATTGTAAAGGCTGTTTAAACCCTTCGATGGCCAGATCATATTTATGTTGCTTCAGGTAAACTTCCCCAATACCCACACTTTGATAGGAGAAATCTTTTTTTCTAATTGTAGTGTCTGTAGTTTGCAGTTTTAAACTATTGTGGGACTCTTTATAATAATATATGGCTGAATCCAATTGATCAAGTAACATTGTTATGTCACCCATCAGCCTATTATACCGAACTGGCTGGTTAGTTTTCTTTGCATTTTGTGCAGCTAACCGATAGTAAATTAAAGCTGTTTCAGTTTCTCCGGCATCCTTATATAAATTGCCCAAAACTTTTGGCGAAGAAACCACACCCCTTGTATCATTTATTTTAAATGTAATTCTGATCGCCTGCAATAAATATTCAAACGCTTTCTCATTATATCCACGTTCACTGTAGGTATAGGAGATCAGTCTTAATAACATGGACAACCTTTCCTTATTCTCTCCTTTGAGGTAATAAGGCATGGCCCGATCATACGCCAACCTTGCTTCGGAAAATTTACATTGCCTGTGCAGGCACCAGCCCATAGCTTCATTAGCCCTGCTATATTTTTCCTGTGCATTTATTTTTTCAAACAAAGGAATGGACTGGCGAAAATAATTTTCCGCTGCTATAAAGTCATTTCTATCACGGTGTATTTCACCAAGATTTTGTAATGCCTCAGCAAGTCCTTTTGTGTATTGAATTTTCAATGCTTCGCTCCGGGCTTTAGATGCATACGAAATTGCTGTATCTGTTTGTACGTTAATATAGGTTTCGTTTAAAGCATTGATAAAATATTCAACACTCAACTTATTTAAACAATCAATCCGACTGCTGTCTTTTAATGAAGGCAATAGTTTGCTAAGGCTATCCAGTCGATTACTTTGTGATTGGGAAAGCACAGGAAATAATGCAAATAATATCATCCATATAAATTTCATCAAAGGTTGTCTGTTAGCTGGTAGAAATAGATCTGCATTACGTATCCTGAAATCCGCTGCTGCACAGGAAAGTTAATGCAATATTTAAATACAAATCAATATGACTTTTAGCGTTCGGAACCTGGTGTATTCAGGAAAGTATGAAATGTATGACTAAAAGTGATCGTTTAGAATTGCCGCTATTTCCACCAGCAGAATATAAAATCGGAACGGGTCATTCCGAAAACAATCATCTTTCCTCTTAATCAAAAAAGATTACCAAACGATAAGTATGATAACCTTTTTTATATTAGACCATAAAAATTTTATCTCACCGTATAGTCAAAACAATCACTTGTTAATACCGGTGCTAAAGTTGATGCATCTACTATCTGAAAGCGAATATGAAATGCAGTACCCCGGGCTATCGCTGTAATGTCACGCCATAAATTTGCACTTCCATAACCCTGGGCATTCGTAAGTATTGATTTTGGTTGCAATCCTTCTCCGAGTGTGAGCCAGGCAGTGCTTGAGCAGCCAGTGGGGTCAGCTATTGGATTTACTGCACGTTGCAACAGGTAAGTATGGTTGGGTCGTAGTTTAGTTACCCAAGTTTCAAGGGTCACTACACGGGCTGTATCCGGGTTTTGTCGAAACTTAATGAAACCGGCACCTGCGTTTTTTGCTACGCCATGAAGAGGAACATCAAGGTCATAAAGAGGGTTCAGAGGATAAGTATCACCTTTTTTGCAGCTGGAAAATGCAAGAATGAATACCGCCACAGGCAAAATGAATTTGAGTTTCATAAAAACATTTTTAATAATTTAAATTTTTTGTCCGGTATAAAGGTCTTCGATAAACAAGGTAGTACACACATAAAATGTGGGGTTGGAGGAATAGGCGTGTAACTATTCTGTTTAGATAGATAATTGGCGATGGAGAAATTGCTTTTATATATTGAGATGAAAGTAAAGCATGAATAGTGTAATCGTTACAAATTCTGGCTAACGATTTGAATACTTTTGTTCCTGCCCGAAGTCTCACAGCATGGGTATGAAAAGCATAGAATCCGGCCTTTGCCGTAACTTTTTGCTTATTCTTTATTCCGCACCGGATACATCATGAGTTGCATGTTTTTTGCTTATGTACAATCCTGCAGGGTATGCTCATACTTCATAATATTTTATGCCAGTTTTCAATTACATGTGTAAGGGTGAAGCGTTCGCTAAATAAAATTTGATGGAACGTTCTCGAACAGAACCTGCTCTGGAATAGAGATGCGAACGATTATTTTTTGTGATATTGATTTCCTGCACATTTGTCGACATATATCATCACTTTGTAGCAGTGATTCTTATCCTGGTCAACACGTTTGATCAGGTAAGATGAATTATTGAAAGGATAGCCTTCCCGGGGTTCGATTTCAATCCGCAGGGTATGTGGCCCGGGCGGAAATATCGTGCTGCATCCGGTAGCATTTATTTTTTTTCCCGTCGAAGTACATGCTGACCCGTACATCCTCTACCGTATTACGGGGATCATTTTTACCGGCACATTCGGGATATAACTTATATAGTACAGAGGATACCTACGAAGGGTCAATAGCTGAGCTACCACTTGTCTTTATTTTTTTTCTTATATCGATTATATCTCCGGGTTTATGCTATTCCAGTGAACTGAAATATTGGTGTGCCTGCGGGGATATCACTTGAAAACTATATTTCTGATATCATGGTGTTTCCTAACTAAAATAACCAGTTGTGTTCCGAAGTACCAATATGTTTTAGGAATGGAAACAAAGCGGAAACTGGTAATCCGCCTTGTAGATAAAGCAGATTACCAAAGTGAATACTTAATAGATGATCCATGCATGATGGTAAGCTTAACCTTGCCTATCCAATCCATCAGTGCACCGAAATCTGCCCAGGTGGCCTGGCCCTGTTTCCAATGGTCATCCAGTCCTGCCGGATTCTTATATACTTCGCAAATAGTATAAATTTTGTTTCCTGTTGGGCTGGATGATGGATCTAGTGGATTAGAGAACTCCACACCCTGAGCCACATTGTAACTTAACATCTCCAGTTCACCGTCCTTATGGTGGGATTCTTCCATCCATTTAGCATGGCTTGCAAAAATCCTTTCCCCCTCTGCCTGGTTTTCAGGACTGGCAACAAACATCATCGTGATCATAGTATTTCCTATCTGAGACATGATTATTTTGTCAGTGATTATAGTGCTGACTCCGCACTTTTTGTTTGCTTACTCTAATCGGTTTTCAGCTACCCCGTTTATTATTTGTTTAAACTTTTTATTAGTATTTATGGTAACGTTTGGTATGATTTTAGTCATGACGCACTAACTCATAAATATTCGCTACTGCCCGCACTTATTGTTTCAGTATCCAAACTATTTATTTATCCCTCCACCCCTGGCAACAGCGTAATACGCTACCCATGCAACTCAACCAACGCTGCAGTTATATTTTATTTCGCGTCCTTCACAAGTCCATCCACTTAAAACTTTCATTGGGATAAACCGGAATAAAAAGGTACGAGTGTCAATAAAGAAAGGATTAAAATGCTGATAAAGAAATCACATATTTCTCTTCATTTACGCCGTGGTTGGTGGAGATACTTTGATAGAATCCGTACAACAATCATGGCGTGTTATTTTTATGGAACACCTGTTAGGGCGGATAAAGATTCATTCACTATCCGGGTATAATGTATTTTTTAAGGGTAGTTGTGCAACCGATGTTGTACGCTGATTTATTTTAATGGCTTACTCGTTTTTGCAAAATAAGCAATTCAATTATTTCAAAAAATCCCGCATCATTTTCCCGGTTTTATCCGGGTGTGAAATAAAAAGGTAATGACTGGCATCCGGTATTAATTTAACGGTTCCCTGTTTAACATCTTTACTGAAACTGGTTTGTTCTCCGGCACTGTATGTTTTCCACAGGAGATATATTTTATCAGCCTTTATTTTATTGGCACTGTCAAGCTGATTATAAAAAGGGATCAACAGTGTAATGGAGTCTGTGCCGGCGTAAATAGCTAAAGCCGGGGCGTTGATTTTACTGTATTCCGGTACTTCAACTGAAGTAAACACTAATCCGAAGATAGAATCAGCAGTTACATCTTTTAAAAACTTTCCCGATTCTGAAAATACCGATGTCTGCTTTATATCATCATCCGGCACATCCACTCCGATCACGGTTTTTCTAAATGCTTTATAATTGGCAAAGGAGGAAGAGTCCCTGGCTGTTGGATTTGGAAAAGCCGGAAAATCGGCCACAAACTGCATTACTTTGGTTCGGTCATATGCGGCATCCAGGTAAATGAGTTTGTCAACCCGGGAAGGATAAATACCAGCGAACCTGGTCATTTCATCTCCAGCAATTGAATGGCCTGCCAGTATCACTTTGTCCAGGTGCAAACTATCAATCATTGCCAGAATATCCGACGCCATAGTTTTCATATCGTAACCTGATGAAGGAGCCGATGCACCAAATCCCCTTCGGGTTAGTGCATATACATGAAAACTATCGGTAAGATTTGGTGCAAATTCATCAAATACATGCCCGGTGCCGGGAAATCCGGCAAGGAAAATCAATGGCCGGCCATTTCCGCCCCAGTCAAGTACTTCCAATTTGTTATTTGAAGCACCTGTTATAAACTTAATCTGATGAACAGCAAGCTCACTATTCTTATGGGAGGTACAGGACCATGTGAAATAAATAGATATTACCAAGGAAATGTAAATCTTATTTTTATTCATTATAACTGTTTTTGAAATAATTGAATAATCCTGTCAGATTTTATTTATGTTTAAACCATGGATAAACAAAGTAGCGTATACTAATTAAATATACGATACTGCGCCCACTTATTTTTTCAGTACCAATACTATTTTTTTATCCTACCGCCTTTGCATTAGCGTAATACGCTATAACCAATAAAAGAACAAAATTATGAGCGTAAATAAAACCATAAATTATTTTAAAAACCTGGTAACCGGAACTGTAAAAAAATCGGAAATCAGATTGTATGAAAAGTACATTGCTGTGTTGTCTGACTTAAAGAATAAGGATTTAACCGAAGATCAATTAACATCAATAGCTGCAGCACTACATGAGCTGAACCTTGATGCCAGCAACAGCAACAGAAAAAAATACCTGGAAAAACAATTTGAAAAATTTTCAACATACCTGAAAAGGGAGTTTTCTTTTATCATCGAAGGGTATTATACCACTAAGGGCATAGCACTTGGACTATTATTTGGAACCGTATCCGGAACCGTATTTGGATATATGTTTGAAAGATCTTTAGGGATAGCAATGGGAATATCTTTTGGCCTTTTAACAGGTATGGTAGTTGGTAAATACCTGGATGCAGAAGCAGAAAAACAAAACCGTGTTTTGAAAACAAAATAGCAGCAAATGCAACCGTGACTGCTTATTGTCATGCTACTATTTTTAATACAACATTACCCGTTTTTTGTCCAGATTCAACGTATTTATAAGCTTCTACAATTTGGTCTAACCTATATTGTCTGTCAATCACAGGGTTGTATTCGCCTTTTTCAACAAGTTCCTTTAAAAAAATTACGTCTTCTTTATTGATTGTTGGAATTGGGAATAAAACTTTTTTACCACCTAAAATTGGAGTCGTTATTGCAAAAAAAATATTCTCCGCATTTTTTCCTAATTCTGTTGAAATGTAAATTCCTTTTTCACGTAAGAATGGCTTGCACTGTCCAAATGAACTTTTGCCAACTGCGTCAAAAATAAAATCATATTTATTTTCTGTGTTTGTAAAATCCTGTGTTTGATAATCAATAACAGTATCTGTACCGAGGGATTTTACAAGCGCTACATTTTTTGTATTACAAACTGCGGTTACTATTGCACCAAAATGTTTTAATAATTGAACGGCTGCAGAACCAATGGCTCCGCTTGCTCCATAAACCAACACATTTTGTCCACGTTCAATCTTTGCTGCCCGAATATCCACTAAGGCATAATGTGCTCCTTCTGTAAGAGCTGCTGCTGTCTCAAAACTTATGTTTTCAGGCATCGTTGTAAGAGCATCTGTTTCAACAATTGTTAAATACTCTGCATGGGCTCCGAAGGATTTGTCATTAAAGCCAAAAACCTTATCTCCATTTTTAAATTCTTTTACGCTCTTACCAATTTCTTCAATTATACCTGCAAACTCACAACCTAATATTGGATATTTCGGACGTAAAAGTCCACTCCAAAATCGGGAAATAAAATATTCGGCACTTCGGAATCCAGCATCTGTTCTGTTTACTGTAGATGCATACACTTTTATTAATACCTCGTTGTCTTTCGGTGTTGGTTTAAGTACGTCCATTAATTTGGCTACTTCCGGTGGTCCATATTTTGAATATACAATTGCTTTCATTTTTAAAATATATTATTGATAGCGAATGCTGTCTTATAATTGCAGCATAGTTTGTTATCAGCTTTTTTTACTTCTCAGTATTTTTACAATGCGATTATATACGATCTCCGATAAATTCCAGGTGTATCCACCACTTGTATTTACAAACTGAACAACCACTGCATCAATATCTTTATAATACCTGGCAATACTGGAGTATCCCGGCAATAATCCTGTATGTTCATATTTATAAATAGAAGAATAAACAGCTTGCTCATTATCATTTAGCAAAGAGCCATCGTTCAATGCCCTCAGGAAATATTCCCACATCCTCTGCTGTAGCCACCATTGAGCCGGCAGGGTTTATAAAATCATTTTGCTTTAAATCGCCGTCATAACCCACGGTATACCCACTCATAACGTCGTCTGAATCCGCTTCACTTAGTAAACTGTAAGTATTGTTCAGTTCAAGCGGTACCAAAATTTCCTTCCTGATATATTGGTGATGGCTATACCCCAATGTTTTATCAAGGATTTCGCCTATCAACAAATAATTGGTATTGGAATAACTATATTTTTTATCAGGTTCAAAGTCAGCAGGCTTATCCAGCACCAATTCAAGATTTTCTTTATTGCCTTTGGGTGGGTGTTCCCAATAGGCAGGGGTGTCGGTAAAATCGGGAATGCCACTCCGGTGCTGCACCATCATTCTCAGGGTAATCTTATCAGCATTCTCCATTCTTCCCACCAGTTCTGGTAAGTATTCAGCGAGTGTTTTATCCAAAGACAAATGTTTGTCATTTACCAATTTAGCGACAGCAACAGCAACATATAATTTGCTAATACTGGCAATCTTGAATAATGAATGAGGATCGGCGGGTATTTTTTTCTCCCTGTTATTCCAACCAGAAGCATAAAAAGCTGGTTCCTTTCCTCCCTGATCTACATAAACAATTATACCATCTAATCCATATCCGATGGCATCATTTACCTGTTCCTGAACTGTAACAGGTAGTGGCATTAACCAGGCCCTTACCAAAATCCATGGTACGAAAAACAAGGAGATCATGCTTCCAATAATCAATCCTATTCTGATTATTCGTTTTGTTTGTTTCTTCGTCATCATGTCAAATTTTTATCTCTGGCGCAGATATACAGCCCGGGTTATGTGTGTTGGCGTATCTCCCGCAGAGCAGGACAAGTTATGACAATGTAAAGCTTTTAAATTGATGGGTTGAATTGGTTTAATATTGTGGCAGTATTAGTGGGCCAGATATGTAATACTTTCTTTGAAAAGCACTGTATTTGCTAATAATTTTATTAGCATAAAACTTAGACGCAATTGGAATCAGGGTCAATAATAAAAGCACCACAATCCCTGGATAAAAACCAGTGATTGATACAGCAACAACGCTGGCAACTGCTACCGTAAGGGTTAGCATCATTGATATTAAGGTGACAACTTTAAATATTTTCATTAATCCTTCCCGATTTTGTTGTCCTTAATTATAGTGATGACCCGACAAATTTGTTTGCTGCTCCACCCGGTTTTCAGCCTCCCCGTTTGTCAATGTGATAGAAAACTTTTTGCAGTCAGTTTAGAGTTCTCACTGCTGCATCTGCCGAAACTGAAGGCTGGCTTTGCAAATTGCTGAAGTATTACGGGCAAGCCCAACTTGCATAAACCCCAATGCCAGCGGTTCGTTGTTATTGTCTGTCCACTGTGTAATTCAGTTCAGTTACCCCGCAAGTAAATTGTCGGGTAGTCAATAGTTTTAGTTTTATTTTGTCTTTGATGTCTGCAAACAATGGAATGCCTTGTCCAAGAATAATTGGATTAACAAATAGCCAGTAGCCGTCAATTAAGTTCAGTTGAATAAGTGAATGTGTTGCTGTCGGGCTACCAAAAAGCAAGATGTCTTTACCTGCCTGTTGTTTTATTTCATTTATTCTGTCCGAAAGGTTGTCGCTAATAATTGTTGTGTTAGTCAAATCCGCGTCTTTCATTGTTTTTGATAAAACAACTTTGTGAACTTTGCTATACCACTTTGAATGTTCAATGTCGTGCTTGGTCGCTGTCGGCTTGTCTGCTGCGGTAGGCCAGTAACTTTCCATCATCTGGTAAGTTACCCGTCCATATAATGCAGTGTCGCCTTCGCTTATCCGCTTACCGACATAATCAAAAATTTCTTCATCAACTTTAATCCAGTCCATTTCTCCGTTCGGTCCTGCTACAAAACCGTCAAGCGATATGTGCATAAATGAAATTATTTTTCTCATATGGTATACGCTACTGCACCCACGTATTTTTTCAGTATCAATACAATTTATTTCTCCTGCCAGCCTTTGCACAGTGTAATAAGCTACCCATCCAACTCAATAAGCGCTACAGCTGTATTTTATATTTTGATTTTCCAAATCGTGAAAATAGTACAGCTAGTCAGCAATATTAATAGTACAAATTCCCTGGTTAAGGATTTTTATTTAACGGCAATTACTCATTTATTACCGAGCTGTTCCGCCAAACCAATTAGAAGTCCTTCAGTTCCGCGAATGTAGCAGAGCCGATAGGAGTCCTCGTATTGAACTACTTCACCAACGAGCTGGGCGCCATGCCTGGTTAACCTGGATACCATCTCGTCAATGTCTCCGACAGTGAACATAACACGTAGATAACCGAGAGAGTTCACGGGAGTAGTCCGGTGATCTGAGATAATAGGCGGGTTGAGAAATTTCGAAATCTCGAGCCGGCTGTGACCATCGGGAGTAACCATCATAGCAATCTCTACAGACTGAGAGCCCAGTCCGGTAACGCGACCTGCCCATTCTCCTTCGATCGTAGCTCGTCCTTCAAGCTTTAAGCCTATCTCCATGAAAAAAGAGATAGCATCATCGAGAGATTCCACAACGATGCCGACATTATCCATTCGCAGTAATTTATTTTTTGTCATAGTTTTATCTCCTAAATTATTAAAAGTCATAATTTCTTTATGCAGCTTTTCTCAATTATGTTAAGGTTTAAAAGCCTCGGTCATAAAGTTGCGCATAACTTTTAAATATGCCCTCCCAAACCCACTTTTTTTTCAGCGCTAATTTTAAATTTTTGCCCGTGGTATCTTTATTAATTTCGTAATCACGTACCAGTACAACTTAAAAAGCGCAACAGCTGTATTTTATTTCTCATCCTTCACAAGTCCATCCACTTAAAACTGCCTTTGGTAATACCGGAAAAAAATTAAGCACAAATGGCAATCAAAAAGTACTAAACTCCTGGGAAAGAAATCAAATGTTTCTCTTTCTTTAAGCCGTGGTTGGTAGAGATAATCCGACAGGCTCAGTACAGCAACCACACTGTACTTCTTTTGAGGAACAACGGCCCGGCCCCAGATGAAGAAATGATTTAATACAGATCCAGGATGGTATAATTTGTTTCATTGAATGTAAACCCATCCCCTTTCTTTTTTCCCCGCATTACTGCATAGATGGGAGACTTGACAGAAATACCAATGAAGCTTTCTGAGTCAATTTCAATTTTATCGGTAGGCACCGATATATAAAAGTTTAACTGGTCAGTCATTACGATGGCACCCGGCTCCACTATGGAATTGGCAACGGAGGGGTTTAATGATTTAAGCTGGTTCATTTCCATTTGGGAGAATGTAAGTTGCTTCTCGTAGTTCCCCAATAAATCCATTTTGCCGGCGTTTCCTGCGCCACTCTGACTGGCAGATTCCTTGTTTGTGAACATATCTTTTTTCAGGCTGTTAACCCTGTTCTCAAAATTTTCAACTTCTTTTTGCTGCTGTTCCATACAGGCTTCAAACAGTACTTTTTTATCTACCGGCATAATTCATTCATTTTATTTCTGAATAAATTAAAGATAAAGGATTTAATCCTCACTGGCTCCTTTATCCTTGATTGGTTCATTAACTACAGGTAACAAATAACAAGCCGGATGACTGCCTGCCCATTTTTGGAAACAAGACATGGGCAGAAGTGATAACAAAACAACTACCTGCCAAAAATTAAATTTTTATTTTATCTCCTGCTGCGGCTGTACTACAGCTCATTCACAAAAGGCCATTGGATACATCAGCTTTGAAGGTGGGCGGACACCCGGATATTAAGAAGTTATTTTCTTTTTTAATTCTTTCAGTATGTACTGAGATCTTTTCTCAATCTCATAATATACTGTTGCGTTTTTTCGATAGCTCCTTCCAAAAGTTTCACCCGGTCATCCCATGCTTTCGATCCATAATCGTTTGTGTATTCATCTTTGAAAGCGACAGATAAAAGGGGAGTACCTGCAGGCGATCTGCCATAATAATTAAATGGTAAGGATTTAAATCCGTCTTTCAGAATACGCATATTAACTGTTACCTGGATTGACCCTCCCACAATTGTTCTAAATAGAGAAAATTCAAATTTTCTACATAGGGTATTTTTATCTTTCTATTTATTTTAACTGTTCTTGCCTGTTCCCGTCTGTAATCCGCCTGGTTAAGTGACTGTTTCAAATAATCCACTGTTACATAAAATTTTTCTGCCTGTACTTCGGGGCGAAGGCTCATGCTATCCATAAACCGGTAAGTACCATTGATAGTGTTTTCAAGGAAGGGATAGAAATTTTTATCAAGATCCAGGTTATGTGCAGCGGCATCAGTTCTTTCTTTGTCAAAATCGGCGAAAGACTTTTCAGCATTTACAAGATGATAATAACCGGCATACTCACCACTTAAGATTTCATAAACGGTTATTTTTTCTTCGGTTTTGTGAAATTTTGCTACATGTAGTTTATACCTGGCTTCAAAAGTCATTTTTTGTCCTGGTTTTGGTTTTACGGTATTGATTGTGGAAAGGGTTTTTTCGTCTGAATTTTGCGAATAAGCTGCCAGGGTTGATACCATGAGTAGGAACACAAGAATCATTTTCATGTTATTTAAGTTTGGTTCAAAATTATATTTATCAGATTTAAATCAAATACTGAACCTTCATCGCAGCCGGGGCTTCTGCAAGAGACCAGGCTATAACATAATACCGTTGCAAACAGCAAAACACACAACTCCTGAATATAAGTTATCACTTTCCCAATTCTGTTCCCCAAATTAATTGAATTTATCAGTATACCGATTTTCCTTCACTGACGAGTTTTACAAATTTAAAATGTCGTAGCCGGTGACTTTAAGCCTGGTATTGTAGCTGGGGAGGACCAGGCGTTATTTTATATTAACAGTACGTAATGCGGCGAGTGCAATTGCTACTGCACCAGGGCCATCTGATGCATAGCCTTTGAAGAGAGGTGGACACCCTGAAGGGAAGGAAACCCAAATAGATTACGCCAGGCACTATAATATATGGTAGCGATATGCAGCTCATTTTACTATGTCTGGCAGCAAAGCCGAAAACAAAATGTTGGCGTCAGGCTTTAGTCATTTGATTAATTGCGCCAATTTTCCAAACGCAATATAAAAGAAAACGATTTCTAATTTTCATTAAGAAGCATCCATGACGTTCCAAATTTGTCCCGCAGCATAGCAAAGCGATTTGCAAAGAAAGTCTTTTCCATCTTCATAAAGATTTCGCCGTCACTGGAAAGCAGGTTATAAATGTCTTCAGCTTTCTCCGGCGTATCAAGTATTAGAGTAAGATAGGCGCTGCGCATTGGTTCGGCATCAGGAATGTCAGCTCCTCTGACCAGGGTACCACCTATCTCCATTATTGCATGAAGTATTGGGTTGTCCCAATCTTTTGGAAAATTGGGAGGCGGTTGTTGATGAGGCATCATACTATTTATTTTTCCGCCAAGATGCTGTTCGTAAAACCGGAATGCTTTTTCACAATGTCCCGGATAGTTGATATAGATGTCAAGTTTCATTGATGCCGGTATTAATAATTTATGTTTTTAATAACGTGTTTACTTAATAGCTAAAATTCTTCCCAAAGATGATATTTTCCTTCAAAATTTAAAGGGTGAGGTTACGACAAATTGAGGGCATATTGCGACAATTTTGATGTTGCTCTTGTGGACTTCATCTATTGGCCTCCCCTGGCTACCGATGCCGAACGAAGTACTAATGTAGAGATTTTACTCAGAAGCTAAATTATCTTTTCGAAAGAAACACCTGCCAGGTTCGAAAATGTTCTCGCCATATAAACCTCGAAATGCTTATAACGGAAAACTACAGACTATGTTTTTTTGTGTTATTATGGTTGTGCAACAGTGACCCCTTGTTATTTGCATACCCTTCGTCGGGGTATATCACCTGAAACACTGGGTCAACCGAAGCAGGGTGTGTCACCTGAAGTGGTAGGAGAATAGCACACACTTTTGCAAGGTTGGCCTCTGTGTCCTGGCTTTGTGTGCCGGTGCTATTATGAAAGTGGTTCTGGTCTTGGCGAACTTCCTGCTGGTTTTGATTTATCATCAGGTAACGGAATAAATTCTTCGTTGTCGTTTGGCGGCAGTATAATTCTTCCTTGTTTCCAATCTTCTTTTGCCTGCTCAATGCGTTCTTTCCGTGATGAAACAAAGTTCCACCAGATGAAGCGTTCACCTAAAGGCTCACCACCTAAAAGCATCAATGTAGTGTTTTCTTTTGCAATGATAACGGGGTCAACGCCTTTGCTAAACACTAACATTTGTCCTGCGTTGTATGTAATTCCTGAAAGTTCAACACTTCCCTTTGCAATATAAAATCCACGTTCTGAATGTTCTTTTGGTAGCCCGAATGTTGCACCTTTCTCTAATACAACATGCAGATAAAATAATGGAGAGTTTGTTTTAACATCATTCCTCAAACCAAATGCATTGCCTGCTATTAGTCGCATCCAAACTCCTTTGTCGGTAAATACCGGTAACTGTTCTGGAACATAGTTGTTAAAAGATGGTGCTGTTTCTTCGTCTTTCTCCGGCAGTGCTACCCAGGTTTGTATCATCTCTAATCCACCTGTAAGTGCTGAAGGGTCTTCAAATCTTTCGGAATGTGCAATGCCACTTCCGGCAGTCATCCAATTTACTTCACCAGGTCTAATTACTTGCTCTACACCTAAACTGTCTCTGTGTGTTACCTGTCCGCCAAAAAGATAGCTCACTGTTGAAAGTCCAATATGTGGATGGGGTAAAACATCTAATGAAGAAGGTTTAGAAGGAATGTCTGTGATTGGTCCGGCATGGTCCATAAAAATAAAAGGACCTACCATTCTCCTTAGGCGGAATGGAAGAATGCGTTTTACTTTTACTGCTTTGCTGATTGCTGCTTCTCTTGCTTCAATTACTATATCCAGCATGACTTAACATTTGTCGTTTATTTTTCTTCAACCTGATTATCAGATTTTGTTTCAATTGATTTTAAAACCGGTAATTGAATGTGAAACTTCAAAGCAATTACTCTTATTAATATTACTATTAAAGCTGCAATAAGTTCTGTCAAACCCGTTGACAAATTGAAATGAATACATACAAAATAAACAATACCACCTGCTACACATGCAAGTGCATAAATATCTTTCCGAAATAATAGTGGTACTTCGTTCAATAAAACGTCTCTGATAACACCACCTACTGCTCCTGTGATTGTACCCATAACAATACAAACCCAGAGAGGCAAACCTGCTTCAATACTTTTGCTAATTCCAACTATTGTAAATAATCCCAATCCTATGGCATCAAACATAAATAAGGTATTACTCCATCTGAATAGCTTTTCTTTAAAAACCAATGTGGCAAGCAGAGCCAATCCGGTTGTTATAAAATATTTACTGTCGAGCATCCAGAATGGAGTTACATCTAATAATAAGTCCCTTACAGTTCCACCACCAATTGCAGTGGCTAATCCAATTATATATGCACCTAACCAATCAATCTGTTTACCGGATGCTAATCTTATTCCACTAACTGCAAACGCAAAGGTTCCGGCTAAGTTTAATAATATTGAAATAAATCCTTCCAAAGCTATACTTGTGCATTTTGAATAATAGAATGGACAAGACAATAAAGTTTAAAAGGGTCAAAGAAAATTAAACCTGCTTTTCTCTTTAACTTTTTACTGGTATATATAATGAAGACAATGTCGTTTTTATGCATAAATGATGGTGAAGATGTACATAATGAGATTAACCAAAAGTACCATTGCATATAAGCCGGTTGTTCGTCCTTTGTTTAAGGATAGCATTACAGTAAATACAGAAAGCCCAAGTAAAAGAATAGACTTCCGGTCTAGACCTAAAACAAGCGGCAAGTCCATAAAAGTAGAAATGACCGCCACAGTGGGTATACTAAGACCAATACTTGCTATTGCTGAACCCAATGCAAGGTTGATGCTCGTCTGGTATTGGTTACGCCGAGCTGCACGGACGGCGGAAATACCTTCCGGTAATAAAATGACGGCGGCTATTGCAACACCAACCAATGCTGTGGGCAAGCCAGCAGTTATAACTGCCTGTTCAATTAGCGGAGAAAGTTGTTTTGCTAACAGAATAACTATTGCCAAACTAACCAGTAACAGCCCTAAACTAATAAATGCTTCCTTTTTGGAAATCACCTTTTCCTTTTCCGTACTTTCTGTAAGAAAATATTGACGATGCCGCACTGTCTGTGTAAACAAAAATGAAGCATAGATGACTATACAACAAAAAGCTACGGCAACAAGTTGCGGAGCACTGTAAACAGGACCGGCAACACTTGTGGTAAAGTTTGGCAAAACCAGGGTGAGCACTAAAATAGATACAAGGCTCACTAAAGCGATTGTAACACTTTTGCTTTCAAAAATCTGTTCTTTGAATTTTATGGCACCAATAAGCATACTTATGCCAAGGATACCATTAAGAATAAGCATGACCGCTGCAAAAAGTGTGTCCCTGGCATACGTTTCTGCACCGGCACCACCCGTCAGCATTAGTGATACGATGATAGATGCTTCTAACACTGTAACTGCAATTGCCAGAATTATAGTACCGTATGGCTCACCTACTTTGTGCGCCACCACTTCTGCATGATGAACTGACGAGAGTACACCCACAATCAAAGCACCGATAGACAGAATGTTTATTACAAAGCCGCCATCAATTGGTGCAATTATGTAAAAAGCCCAAATGATGACAGGTGCGATGTAAGTCCATTTAAACAATTTCTTCATAATACAGATTTGTGCTACAAGTACTCAACTAGCAAAGATTACCCGAAATTCATCTAAAATAAAATTAAGAAAAAAGCTACCGAAGTAGCTTTTAAGTTAGGTATTTTAATCTTTATTGTGCCAAACCAATTTGCTTCATCATTGATTGGTTGTCCCAATGCAAAAATTCTTCTATCATTTTGCCATCTTTCCAGTGACCAATTGTTGACATACTTAATTTGAATTTTTTTCCTGTTGGCTGAATGACTTTACCATTTCCCATATCCAATGTTGATGTTGTTATCGTATAATTTTGAGTTTATTTATCAAATCAGTTGTCAGGCTATCAGCATACACACCATAAGCATCTACCAATGAGCCTTTCAATCCATCTTTTGAAGATATAGCGTAAACAATAGCACTGTCATCCGGATTACTGGCTCCTTCAAAGCGATAGAATTTATCAATAACAAAATCATCAGGGTATAGCTTTATATCTGTTGATATACACTCCACACAATCTGGTTTTAAATTGAAGTCTAAAACATACCCTTCTTCTTTTAAAGTGTTTAAAGTGTCGGTAACAGTTGTGTAATTATTCATGATATTTATTGTAGATGGATATGACTGTTTATGGAACGGTTATAAAAATTGATTTTCTCTTTCTTAATTCGAGGTTTCTTGTACGATGACCTTTGCCTTCAGTATCTTCCAATAAAAGCACATCACCTGTCTGAAACTGTCTTTTTTCCCCCAATGCGGATATACGTTTCGTACTTTGGCATCTTCTGTAATAAATCGTCGTGTGCTGCCTTGCTTATTAGTACAAGCTCACTATCTTCTAAAGCATCTATGTTTAGTGTAGCAGGTTCCTGTTTAAAGAAGCTGGAAAGGTCAGCGATTGTCCATCCTTCCAATGCAATGGCGATAATGTTGTCACCACCTTTTTCATCAACAAGGTATGCTTTCAAGGCACCTTTTTCAACGGTGCAAATATGTTTGCACACATCACCTTCCTGTAGCAGGTATTGTTTTTTACGCAGCTTTTTAGGAGTGAGATATTGTTGGACGAAGATTTCTTCTTCCTTTGTTAAGGGAACTTTTTCATTGAATTTCCGGAAGAAGATTTCGTACATATGAAGGAAAGATTGTATTGCAAAGATGTTGAAAAAGAATGAGGGTGTTTAAAGTACAAAAAAATTCAAACCTGCTCTTCTATAAGCAGTCGAGCCCATCTGGTGTGCTGGGGAAATTTTGGCTCTTTTGCAAGGTTGGCTTCTGTGCATTGGCTTTGTGCGCCTTGCAAATGTGCCAAAATGTGTGGAGGTTGTTGAGGCTTCCTGTCCCTCTACGAACAGCGAACTGATTGCAAATAGGGTTGCAGGTAACTTATAGCATTTGTTGCTGTTGGGGGCTTCATCCATTCATCGCTCCCGGCGACCGATGACGTACGAAGTTCTAATGTAGATATTTTATTCAGAAGCTAAAATATCTTTTCGAAATAGAAACACCTACCAGGTCAGAAAATGTTCCCGTCACATAAACTTCTAAATGCTACAACGGAAAACTGCAGCAATGTTTTTTTGTAATTATAGTTGTGCAACAGTGACCCCATGTTGGCTGTAGTGGTTTTCGGTCAATCATGAATCTGTGACAATTGTTGCATTAAGTCCAGCCAATATTTTTTTGTCGCAATTGCGATATAGTGTCGACCTGAAACTATAAAATGGATTACAAGCCAAAGTAGAAAAATGGGTTGACCATAGAAAATAGGAATATTTATATCAAATAGAGTCCAAAATACTTTAGATACTGTAACAGCTGGGGAAAAGGATAATAAACCCAAAAGTCCAATTAAAAGTGTCAATCCCAGACCTACAACTCCGAGTTTATGATTTTTATAAAACAAGAAATAGTTTAATGGCAAGAAGGCAAATCCAACATAATGTTTCCATAATAGGCCTTTATCAGTTGTTGAAACAGTCCATACCAAAATGACTGCAGAAATTGCTCATAATAATTAGAGGGACAAAGTCTAAGTAAAATTTCAATTTGCTCTTTGTCATAAAGCGAGGTTCGGTTTTGCCATTACAGCCAACGATAGGCATTTGTTGCTGTTGGGGGCTTCATCTATTCATCGCCCCCGGCGACCGATGCCGAACGAAGTACCAAAGGAGAGATTTTATTCAGAAGCAAAATGAAAACATCAATCAAGGAACCCTATTTTCATGGAACAACTGCCGGTACGGAAAATATTTCCGGCACATAAACATCAAAATGCTTAGACCGGAAAACCAACAGCTATTTTATTTTAATTATGGTTGTGCAACAGTGACATTTTGCCGGCAGCCGTGCATAGAATATCAAAGCTAATGAGGTTGATTAAAAATGCTCAAAAAAATTTGCTCCTGTTTATGTATTTGGATTATTTACTTCTTGGCCGGTACAAGTCGGTTACAAGCATCTTTATAGTCGTATTTCCAATATTTCTACCGGAGTCTGTTAATGGCCCACTGACGAAAGCCATTCCTGTCGGAAAGGTCAGGGTATCCTGTCTTCCTGCTTCCCGCATATACAAAGCCATTTTACCACCCTGCAGAGTATAAACGGTGTGGTCAGGATGTGTATGCAGTCCCCATGATTGACCTGGTTTTACGGTAAACTCATACATCTTTACACCTAATGTATCACCCATTTTTTTGACCAACTGTCCGCCCGTCGTTAGGGGATCCATTGAAGGGTCATAGGCTGGTGTAGTAGCAATGTCTGTATTTGAAGCGGAAGCTGATGTTGTATCCCTTTCACTGGCTTCAGAAGTAGTTGCATTGTCGCTACAGCCAAATAGAAAAAACACCGAAGTGGCTACCAAAAAACAGGCGCTGGTTTTGATTTGTTTCATTGCTTTTATTTTAAAGTGAAGAATTACGTTTAGGCAATGTTTCCAGAGGAGGCGGAAAGGTACGCTAATGTAAGGCATTAGTTGCTGTCAGGACTTCATCTATTCCTCATTCCCAGCGACTGATGCCGAACGAAGTACTAATGTAGAGATTTTATTCAGAAGCTAAAACAGATTTTTGGAAAGCCGGAACAGAAGCTGCGTAGTTTTTTTTGTAATTATGGTTGTGCAACGGTGCCCTAAAGTTATAGACTGTGTTTATTACTTTGTCGTTTTAGTATTGTTGAGATTATTATTTTTCACAAAGCTCTTTCAACTTGCTGAGTGCTTTTGGATAGGTTTGGTTCATATATCCTGTAAAATCTTCTGTGCTGTCTAAATCAACAGTGACGGTGGTAATTCCATTGTTTTCTTCGAGTGTATAGTTTTCAAATCCGTTTGCCCATTTTTCCACTTCTGGTCCTTCTGTAATTTCCTTATCAGCTTTTAAGAGCCCATAATGCTGTATAGAAACAAATCGGTTGGGAATGTTATCAGCTATCCTGGAAACCATACCTCCCTTTTCTCCTTTCTCATCGACGCCAACAAAAAGAATTTTAGTTCCCTTTTCCCAACTTCCTTCGTAAGTTGATGTTGGGTTAAACAAAGAAGTCCATTGCTCATAAGTTGATTTACTGTTTATGCCAAGCATCAGATCATATACCCTGGTCACAGGTGCATGGATGCTTACTTTGAATTGTAACTTTTCCATATTATTATTTGTTTAGATTAATCTTTTGAGAGGTTGTTTTCTGTTTTAGGTAGTAGTTGTTTAACATAGCCTGGAGCGATCGGCATTTGTTGCTGTCGGGAGCTTCAACTATTCCTCACCCTCAGTGACCTATGCCGAACCAAGGACTAATGTAGAGATTTTATTCAGAAGCTAAATGAAAACACCAATTACGTACCCTCATTTTTATAAAAACCAACCAGGACGGAAAATGTTCCCGGCACATAAACATCGAAATGCTTATAACGGAAAAACTCACTTTTAATCGAAAAACTACAGCTTTGTTTTTTTGTAATTATGGTTGTGCAACAGTGACCAATGTTGTACGCAGCCCTATTATATTATTCTAAAAGTCTGTTTTTTGTTTTTCCGATACAACTAGCTGTCTAAAATGAAACGTATTTGAGGAATCTTTTCTTTCCACATCTTTCCATTCTGATATTTCTTGTGGTGATAACTGACTTTTATAACAGTCAAGAGCTTTCATTGCCTGCTCCTCTTCTTCGTTTGTATATTTAATGGAAATATTCAGGTACTTTGGGTCAACCGTATTTAATCCTCCAATAACTTTAAACTTAATATCATCTTTGTTTGTCCACCCTAAATAGTAAAGCGGAAATGTATTTACCCAACCCTCCTTTAGAATAATTTCAGTAACCATATTACTGCTCATACGGTGATCAGAATGACCCGTATCTCCGTCAGGGCCGAAAGTAATTATCAAGTCAGGATTCAATTCTTTTATTTTTTCAGTAAGTTTTTGTTTCAGTAGTTGGGATTGGTCCAAATATAACCCTACGCCATCTCTGGTGTCAAAGCCATCTGAAAAGCCTAAGAATATTGGCGGTTGAAGTCCCATTATTTTACAAGCACATTCACTTTCAGTTTGCCTGAGTTTTACTAACGTGTCGCCACCTGGAAATCCAGGTCTTACTCCCAGTTTACCATCAGTAAGAATAATCAAATAGACTTTATTTGTCTTACTATATTTTACGAGCAATTGCCCGATCGCAGCTTCGTCATCAGGATGAGCGAACACGGCAAGAATAACTCTGGTTTTTAATTCGGATTTAGAATTACATGACATAAAAGCCGAGCAAATAATTAACAGTGTCCCTGATAATATCTTCCTCATATTTTGAATTTAAAGTTGCAGTCCAAAAGATTGCATACAACGATGGCATTTGTTGGTGTTGGGAGCTTCATCTATTCGTCGCCCCCGGTGACTGATGCCGAACGAAGTACTAATGTAGAGATTTTATTCAGAAGCTAATATAGGCTTTAGGAAATCGGGGACAAAAAACTACGGAATGAAAACACTAATCACACCGTCATATTTTTATAGAACACCAACCAGGACGGAAAATGTTCACGCCATATAAATATCGAAATGCTTACAACGGAAAACTACAGTTATGTTTTTTTGTAACTATGGTTGTGCAAAAGTGACCAATATTGGCAGCATACACCTGCGTTCAGTCACACTGGGACTACAGATGATGGTTGGTACAGGCGTTGATGTTGAACCCGGTTGCCCCGCTGATGTAAAACTGTTGTAGGCTGCCGTTCAATTATTCAGAGTAAAAGATAAAGCAAAATGACATAAGCTTTATTTCTTCTTTACAATTCTAAACCCATGTTTTGGAGAATACTTACCGGATAGTGGAGAGAGAATAATGTAATCGCTTTTATATATTCTTCTGTTAGTAGCATCCGTGGTGTTATACATCAGCCAGTTATCGGATCTGTCACCACGCATTAGAATGATTCCCGGAGCATCATTGTTTCTTTTCCATATTCCTTTCAAAACCTTCTTCTTATTTATTACCCAGGAATAAGAACTATCTGCATCAATCCGGAGAGGAGGTAATTTATGTCCCCCACTGATGATAGTATAGATATCCCTGTCGATTTGCCGGTCAACTGCAGTTATAGGTAAATGCAGATCCCAATCGCCAATATAAAAGTTGGTCCAGTAGGGCTGTCGGGCCAACGTAGTAATAAAATTTGTATCCAGATAATTTTGTACTGTTTGAGTTTCATTCTCTACTAAGTAGGGCGATAAGCCGGCAGCTAATAAATCTTTATCGGTTGATATTGCTTTGACAGTTCCCTGTTCCCATGTTTTTCCTTTGTCCCTGCTATGCAAAACTTTTTGACCAACATAATATTTATTACTTTCCGGGTAAAGGGCTAAAGAGTCTCTTAATGAAGAATTATAAGTGGAGTCATTATTATTTTCAATGGTTTTAGTGTCAGCTCCTTTTTGTAGGGGTGCTTTAACTTTTAAGCGTTCAATAGTCATAGGATCACCCACTTTTTCAGCATACTGCAATGCTGTAAGGCCCTCTTCGTTCACACTTTCTAATTTTGCACCTTTTTGTAACAGAAAGGTGACCATGGCGGGTTTTTTATAATAAATAGCTTGTGCTAAGGCAGTGGATCCACTACGCTTATAATCGATATCCCCTCCTTGTTGAAGCGCCCAATTTATGGTAGTCGTGTCATTATCTGCTACTGCTGCTATAATCCACGCAGCCAGGTCATATTGAGACCGTTGTTGTGCATTGACAGAATGGATGGAAGACAGTAACAAAAAAAATAATAAGAGAGAGTTACATCTGAAACATACGGATTTTCTTTTCATAAGGGAGATAAATTTTGATCTAAAGCAAAATGCGGCCAGCTTTTAAATATACGCCACTATCCCATATATTTTGTTACCAATTATTGTAATTTTTTAGCATGCAGATTTTCCTTCCCTGGCAAGTTTCACAAATTTGAATTGTCGTAGTCTATGCAGTAGCTTGAGTAATGTGGCCGGAATAGACCAGGAGTTATTTTTTATCCCCCGTAGCCCGGCGAGTGCCACAGCTAAGACACACAGGGCCATCTGACACATCGCCTTTGAAGGTGGAAGGACCCGGCAGGAAAAAAACAAGTCTATAAACTACTTCAGATTTCTTCTAAATTGCTCTAAAAGAAATTCATACTTAATCTTTGATGCTGTTGATGTTGAATTTAGTACAACACAGTCAATTGCCCGGCCCTTATAATATATTTTAAATAAGGTTTCAGGTTTAATCTGATCAATTTCAGAAGCCTCTATTCCTTCTTGTTTAATATATTTTATAAACGATTTCGCAGTACTATGTTTGGCTGAATAACCAGGTAACAGAATTCTCTTTAGCTCAGGATGAGTTTCAATAATAGAAATGATATCGTGATATTTATTAATGGTGATTTTAGTATCCAAAGCACTTTTACCCTTTCGTTCAATTTCAAAACCTATATTTTGTACTCCAATTTCCAACTTCTTCATTATTTCATATCTCTCCTCAACTGCCTTTATTTTATCAACCTTCGTCCATTGTAAAGATTCTCCTGCCAAATCGGCTAAAATTTTCCAAAACCTATTTCGCCCATTTGGATAGAAAAAAGGATATACCCATTTAGAGGGATGAGGTGGGAAGCTGCCAAGAATTAAAAATCGCATCGGAGAAACATCTCTATACCAATCCGGATGTTCTTCTATATTCAAATCTGTATCCATAAACTTTAGGCTTTTGTTTGTTTTAATGAACAGGTATTGCTACTGGTGGTACATTATATAACATTCTACTCGGAACTGTTACCTGATTATGTTGTAAGAGTTGAAGTTAAGAACTAATGTCAATGAGAATTACTTCAGATGCAACTGCCGCTAATAGCGATAAAGTGATGAGGATATATTCGTCAACCAGCAGAATAGTAAACCACCTTTTATCGGTCTGAGCTTCGTAACTCCGATGTTTTGTGTCCGCAATAAGGGCAAAAAGCAAAAAGTTTTTCAAGCTGACTGAAACACTTTGGGCAAGTAATTACTTTTTCAACAACTGATTTTATCGGGATGCTTGTCTTAACAGTAAAAATGTCTGGAATCTCTTTTAAAAAGCTTGATTCGTTTCCTTTTTCTGTTATTAGAAAAAGTTTGTCTTTAGCTCTTGTGATTGCAACATAAAACAATCGCCTTTCTTCTTCCATTAGCAAGTCATGATTTGCTTTTTTTATCACCTGAAAAATTCTGTCCTCTAACCAAATGTCCGGAAAGCCACCGCTGCCTTCTGTCAAACCGATAATGAAAACAACTTTTGCTTCAAGTCCTTTTGCTGCATGAATTGTTTTTGACTTGAACTTTTATTCCCTCTTCAGTTTTTAAAACGAAGTCAGAAGTACAGGCGTATACATTTTACTTCTGCGGTAGAGAAATAAAATATCATCATTAGTCAATCCATCTTCTAATAACTCTCTGCACTTTGTCGAAACAAAATTGAATGTTGTCGTCTTCGCTGTTACCTGAATACACAACAATTTTATGTTCTGATTTTTTTGATGAATGAATTTCCTTTTCAACTTTGAATTTGTTGTGCTTGATTACTTCATTGCTTGCGCCAACAATATTTTGAGTGCTGCGATAATTCAAATTCAGCTTTACAACTTTTGAATTTGGAAAGTGATTTTCAAAGTCAACAATATAACTCACATTAGAACCTCTGAAACCATAAATGCTTTGCCAATCATCACCAACACAAAACAAGTTGTGTCTGGTCAGTAAGTAAAAGTTTGATTAACTCAACCTGCAAATTATTTACATCCTGAAACTCATCAACTAAAATATATTGGTATTTGCTTTTGTATTTGTTTGCAATGTCTTCGTGATTTTGAAACAGGGAAGTGCTTCGTGAAATCAGGTCGTTGAAGTCAAGATATGATTTGTTGGTGCAGTAGTGAATGTATTTTTCAACAATTGGAATGGCTAATTCATAAAAATTCCTAACTCTTTCATGCTGGTCTTTCCTTGCATTTTCTAAAACAGTTTCAATGTCAATATTCTCAACCTTAATCATGTCGGTGATACGCATGATTTGTGTAACAAAATCTTTTACATTTTCATGATAGCCGTTAAATTCTTCTTTATAAGTAAGTGAAACTGTCTTATGATAATTTGCAGGCAAACGATTTTTTACAACCTTATCCAAAGTATGATTAAACAATGCTGAATCCTTTGTCATGCTTTCATAGGTTTTTACTAAAAGCAAATTGCCTTTTTCAAATTGTTCTTCTTTGTCTTTAGTTGAAAAACTTTTGTCGCTTACATGCTCAATATAAAGATTGGCATCAGGAATATAAAAGTCGGGATGAAAATCAAAGTCCTTTACATTTAGTAAAGGTTCATACTCATATTTGATGCTATGCCGGTAAAACCAATCAGCAATAAACTGTTCTGATTTTGAACGAACTTTTGTTCCATCAAGTGTTGTAAAATATTTGCCGTCTTTTGGTAAATACTTGTTGTCGTTTTTCTTTAAATGAATCTTATCAATGAGGTAATCTAAAATATATCGTTTCAGTTGCAGTAAATATTCTGTGTCCTCACATTGTTCAATCAAAAGTTTATGAACTACTTCAAAAACTGTTTCCGGTGCAACATGTTTTGATAGTTCATCTTCTTCATCTCGTTTTTCATCACCAATAATCCTGAACTTGTTGTCAAATTCATTCACTCCATAGTTGCGCAAGATGCTATAGCAAAAGCTGTGAAAAGTTCTAACGGTTAAACCGTCAATCCATTTATATTTTTTCTGATTGCTAAATCTTTCCTTGTCCTTATCAGCTTTGCTCATTCGCTTGTCAAACAACATGCTTTTCATATTGTCCTGTTGTGTCGGCTGAAATGATTAAGCGGTCAATCATTTCATTGGTTGCGTTTTTTGTAAAAGTGATGGCAAGAATACTTGACGGACTTACTCCTTTTTCTTCAATCAGGTAAATGAGTTTCTGTAAAAGCGTCTTTGTCTTGCCTGAGCCAGCACCAGCCAAAACTAAAAGTCGTTTGTCTTCGCTGACAACGGCTTCCCTTTGCTTATCATTTAAGTTGCTTAAATCTGTTTTGGTTTGATTCACTATCTGAAATTAAATCTATGAATGATACATTGGCATTGACTAAACGCAATAATAAGGCAAATTATTTTCGTCCATAGTCGGCGGGAATTTCTCCCCATGCCGCAGTATTCCATTTTAATACCTTGGCATCATATTCATTATTGTTAAGCCAAATTATGGCTCTTTGAATGTGTTCAAACACTACCATGTTTTTATCATTCTTTTCAAGTTTGGTCTTACACTTTTTTTGTTTGACCCACGAAATAGCATTTAAGACTATCACTGTAAACGATTTTTAATTCCTTCCCGTCCCTTTTATAAAGTGCAAGAGCATGTACAATGGCTAAAAATTCTCCAATATTATTTGTTGCTTCCTCATACTTCATTTCAAATATTACTTTCCCTGTTTTGATGTCAACGCCACGATATTCCATTTTCCCTGGATTTTCAATACAGGAAGCATCTACACAAATGCCGTCAAGTATTGGTTTGTCATCTTCAAGTTCTAAAAGTTCGGTCTGGTTATTTGATGTTTGTTGAGTTGCATCGAAAAGGTCTGTGGTGCTATTGCTATCTCTACCTAAGTCGTTGGGCAGATTTTTCTTTCCCGACATAGTTTTTCCCAACTGCTCTGCATGTTGAAAATCGGCTGTGTATTTTACATCTCTTGAATGTTTAAATGATATTGAGTGGGAATTTTCCTGTAAAACAGAATCTAATATTTTCCAGAGGTCAACATGCTTTTTCTTTTTGTATCCGTTCTTTTTCCATTTCTCTAACCAGCCTTTGGATAATGTGTCAATAACATAGCCATTTGTCAAGTAAACTACTATATCGCTTGGCTCTTTAATTCTTTTAAGACCCTCGGTGATACCAACAATGTCCATTCTTGCATTGGTAGTGTTTGAGAAGCCTCCTGAAATTTCTTCAACTCTTTGTCCGTTAGAAGTAATTACAATGCCGTAGCCTCCGTTTCCAACTGCTTCATCGCTGTCAAGTCGCTCTGAAAAATGGCAAGAACCATAAACGTAAATTTTAACTTGATTCGTCATTGAGTAAAGTTAAATTGATGTCCTGTTGCAAGGTGTAGCACGTCAAAATTTAATTCCTTCTTTTTCAAATATTAATTTAAACCTGCCTTTAGTGATACCAGAGGAAAAAGACACAAGAGGCAATCAAAGGAGGTCGATTGTCATCTTTCTATCAAATAGATATTAAGCAGGCCTAAACAAAAAATATTTGGCTAGAAAAAGAATAATGATTGTCCAAAAAAGATAGCCAACTGAAAGGTAAAACCAATAATCCTTCCATTTACGTTTATGTCCCTTTGCTAACCACTTCCCCGCAAAAACACTTTGTATTGGAATAAAAAACGGAAACAAAACTAAAAGAATTATATATTGGAATTTTAAACCATCTTCTATGTCAGGTTGAAATTGAGCTTCATGTCTCAATACAATTTTTTGAATTTCGTCAACACTTATTTTTCGACTATTGAATTCGTTATTTGCCAACTTTCTTATGTCATTGTCCAGCTTTGAATTTTGACTGATTTCATAGAGTTGGTAATCTGTCAATTTTGATAAATCAATTGAATTATTGAATTGTATACGAAAAAATTAAAAGCGACACTAAATATACGCCGCTGTTGCCATTATTTTATGCCCGGGTTGATGACTGTCCTGTAGTATTATTAAAATAAAAAAGCACCAGTGGCAATCAAAAAAGGACTAAAATACTGGTAACGAAATTAAATATTTCTCTTCTTTTACATTAAGCTCCAATAGGACAAATGCTCATGTTCAGCGCATAGGAGTAGTTGAGATTTGTTCTATGGCTGGCTGATAACAGAATTCATATCCTTCAGCCCCCTAGTTACTAAAGTTGATCGGCAATGCGGAGCAGGATTTGTTATGTAGCCACAGAGTAGTGCGAAAGGCTGTAAGTTTTTCTATACACCCTGAGCGAAACAACAGTTGGGCTTATAGCTGAGATAGAGCTAGCATTATTTTTTTTATCACCCCGTAGTGCTGCAAGTGGGAAGAAACGGGCGGGCTTGCGGAAGTACGGGTATTAGTATTCCGTCCGCCGATAACCTCTACCCAATTGAAAATATAAAGTTGAAGTTTACAACAAAAAAATAAAAAGTTATTCGTCAAGCTTTGAAATGAAGCACAGTAGAATTACAGCTGCTGATTGCTCCAATGTCCAACCCCACCTATTGGCAATACCAATGTTAGCAACAGTTATTGAACGGAATAATAAATGAATCCATATAAAAAATTAGCACTGTTGTGTAATGCAATGCCTCTTTTGTCAATGGATTCTTCGTCTTTTTTCGGTTTTTCATTGTCTGCATAGTCAGAAACAGACTTAATTGAAAGAAATTGGACTTCTCCGTTTTTATTTTCAAAACTGTCTACTGCCTTGTAGACACCATAAGTTTCCATATCAATTCCTTTCAAATTGTGATAATCTTTTGTCAATTGCCGGACTTTTTCTCCATTTCGTAATAGTGAACTTCCCGTAGCTAATAAACCAAAATGGCATTTTAATTTATTTTGTGCTTTGAAATTCTCTTTCAAATATTCGTAATCAAATTTGTATCCTGCAGAGAAAAGATGGCATTGAGATTTTATTTTTGCCCCAATGTCAAGTATGTTATTCATAAACTTGGTTCGTATTGTGCTATCAGCATTTTCAATTTCGATTACCTCGTTATAGTCTAAGGTTTTTTCTGCTAAAATAATATCTCCAATGTTCGTAACAGCTTTTATACCAGCACAAATACCAACCATGAATAGATAGTCAGGTGAAAAATTAATTACAGCTTTTGTCGAATTAATTGAGGCTGCAGCAATTCCCTTTTCTCCTGGTATAGGCATAATTACTTTAATTCTTTTGCCTTTTTTGTTTTTTATAGAACCCTTTAAATATAGTGTAGGGTCGTTTTTGTATTCTTTTATTTCACTTGACTCCAAGAATTTCGAAAAAGCATGATACTCATCTATTGAGGCAGTAATAACAACAATATCAAATTTTTCAAGAGATATTGTGTTTGAGTTTTTTTTTATCTCAAATGAAGGATCAATCTCCTTTTTGAAATTTTGAAGATTTGAGAATATTGATGTGAATAGTTTCGAATCCATCGTTATATTAACTAAGAAGGTTTTTCTTCATTGCCGCAAAAAACTTTTCGTAGACTTCTTCATTTGTAGTTTCGGGAACTGTAAGCTGTATATTTATATTAATAACGACATCCTTTTGAATGGTTTGGCCGTTTCCTATATTGTCTTTTAGTTTTTGGGTAATACTGGTGTCTACCGAAGATTCATTTTTAGAGGATTTTCCCTTTTGGGTTACTACAACATTATCATCATTTTCTTCTTCGCTTTTTTCCGCAGCGTCTTTTTTTGCTTGTTCAAGTAAATCTTTATTCAAACTAATTTTTCCGTTAACGATTAATCCTAACTTTTCAGCCCCTTTAATTAAGTTATTAGCTACTAATTGAGAAATATTGTTCGCTACATTGTATTCTTTAATTAGCATCTTATCTAAGACATCAATTGGAAGTTCGTTCTTGTCAAATCTTTCCAATATTTCTCTATAAGTGTCAGGCAGAAGGAACGATTTAATTAAATTAGTATTTTTTTCATCATCAGTATATGAAAGTTTAATGTCCTTGTACAAGTCAGTTATTTTCAAATTATTCTTCTCTTTAGTAATAAGTCCATGCTTAATAGAAGAAGTTATATCTGAAATAAATGAGCCTCCTTTTTCTTTCCGAGTTTGTCACCTAATAATTGCTCAGAACATTTACCTCCTAATTTTTCTACTGTCTCTGCAATCGTAAATGCAGTGTCAAATGATTTTCTCGGATAATTTACAATTTTTGGCATATGGTTGTTGTTTTTATAATTGTAGCTAACTCCTAAATATACGCTTCCCAGTTTACATTTTTTCCTCTCCAATTAATGGAAAATAATTAGGATACAGATTTCGCCATTCAATAAAACCAACAGGTACAACACAAAAAACGCCACTGCTGCCTTTGAATATAATAGTGCCGGACAGCGAACCAAACCCTGAACGGAGCGTCGCAACAGGCGATGCCAAATGCACAGCAGCTGGTTACATCAATCAAATATTCCCCTTCTTCAACTCCCCCACCGCATAGTCACAGGCCCTTGCCGTCAGCGCCATATAAGTAAGGGATGGATTGAGACAGGAGCCCGATGTCATACAGGAACCATCGGTAATAAATACATTGGGTACTTCATGCATTTGGTTATACTTATTAAGCACCGATGTTTTGGCATCGTGGCCCATGCGGGCAATACCCATTTCATGATTGGCATTGCCGGGAAAAGAGATTTGCCCCTGCACCCGCACATCTTTAAAACCTGCGGCTTCCAGCATCTCCTTACCGGTGGCCGCTATATCCGCATGCATGGCTTTTTCATTTTCCCTGAACTCACAATCAATAGTGATCATGGGCCTGCCCATAGGATCTTTTTTATTTGTGTCCAGGGTGATCCGGTTATCGGCATAAGGCAAACATTCACCAAAAGCATACAAACTCATCCGCCAGGGTCCGGGCTCCGACAAAGCTTCTTTTAACTCCGCTCCTATAGCATCATTGCCCTGCCGCGGGCCGGGAGGCATTGCCGCCAAAATGATAACCGCGGAGATAATCATTTGTTTTACCTTTTACATTCTGAAATCGCGGTATATAAATATTGGTGGGCCGGCGGCCATAATAATAATCTTCTTCAAACCCTTCTACGCCGGATGAAATGGAAAGGCCCTTATGATGATCCATCAGGTTGCGGCCCACCTGGTCGCTGCCATTGCCCAGCCCATTGGGGAATCGTGATGGAATCGGAGTTTAATAAAATAAAAGCCGTGGCTACCGTAGCTGCATTTAGGAAAATAAGCTTTGCATAAAATTCTTCCGTTTGCTTTGTCTCCGTATCCAGGATCTCTACGCCTGTGGCCTTTTGTTTTTGTTCATCATAAATCACTTTGTTCACCAGGGAATGTGGCCTTACCGTCAGGTTGCCGGTTGCATAGGCAGCCGGTATAGTACTGGCATTGGTGCTGAAATAAGCGCCATAGGGACAACCGCGGTGGCAAAGATCACGGGCCTGGCATTGGCCCCTGCCCTTTACCGGTTGGGTAAGATTGGCGGTTCGGCCGATGATCACTTTCCGGTCGGTATATTTTGATTCTATCTTGTTCTTTAAAATATTTTTCCACCGCATTCATTTCAAATGGCGGTTGAAAATTTCCATCGGGTACCACGGATACACCGTCGCGGTTGCCACTGACACCAATAAAGGATTCCACATAATCATACCAGGGAGCAATGTCTTTATAACGTATGGGCCAGTCAACCCCATGACCATCGCGGAGGTTGGCTTCAAAATCAAGATCGCTCCAGCGGTAGCAGGCCCTTGCCCATAACAGAGAACGACCGCCGACAATATCGCCCCGTATCCAGTCGAAGCGTTTGGTTTCGGTATAAGGATTCTCCTGTATCGTTGATATAAAAATGTTTGTTGTCTTCGCGAAAAGAATAATGCCGGCTTTGCACATAATTTTGTTTTTTTTCTTCTTCGGTAAGGGTGAGCCGGTGTGGAAATTCCCAGGTGCTTTTAGTGGCGGTGGGATAATCACCGTGAGTAACCATGCGACCACGGTCGAGCAACAATACTTTTAATCCTTTTTCACAAAGTTCTTTGGCGGCCCAGCCACCGCTGATGCCGGAACCGACAATAATGGCATCGTAGGTATTTTGTTGCTTTTGATTTGTTATTGATATATGGAGGATCGCCGGGCATAGTTATTATTTTTTAAAGTTATTGCTATGGATGATTGCTGATAAACGAAAACTTGCTGACCTGCTTATGATATTTATCGCATAAATAAAACATAGCAGATCATGACGGGTGACTTATGTTTTTTGAAAATGTTTTTTCATAACCAGGGGATAATCCGCCAGTGCAATTTCGGGTTCATCAATTTCAGGATGCCACATTTTTTCCCATTCAAAACTATAGAAACCTTTGTATCCGTCTTTGGCTAAAACATCAATGGCTTCAAATATGGGCACATCACCACGACCGAGTAATTTGTATTGCAATTTATCGCCGGCCAGCTTTCCATCTTTGATATGTGTATGACGGATATATTTTTTTAGTTTGGCATATACTTCCTTCGGTGGTTCTTTGGTTACGGTCCACATATTTGACGGATCCCATACCAGGCCCACCTGCGGATGTGCTGCCGACTGCATGATGGTTTGCAGGTCATCGGCCTTTACCACTTCACCATGTGTTTCCATTAAAACGGAAACGGCTGATCCTTTTGCATGATCACCCAGTGTTACCAATCCTTTTGTGATGAGGTCCATCGTTTGTTGCCGCTCCTGCCCTTTTGGAAAATTATTCGGGAATACACGGATATAAGGACAGTTGATCTGCTGTGCCAGGTCGATAAACCGTTTGCCTTCTTCTATATTTTTTTCTCTTTCGGCTCCTTCGGCAAAATGCAGCGTAGCGGAAGAACCGAGGTTAATGAACCGCAATCCTTTTTCTTTCATAAGAGCCAGCGTAGCCATCCTGTTTTCATGAGTGCTGAATTCATTGCATTTTATTAAATCCATCTGCCGCTGAATACCTCTTACTTCTATTCCTTTATAACCATGCTTAGCAGCAAAATCAACAATTTGAGGAAAGGTCCAGTCGGGGCAACCCAGTGTTGAAAAAGACAGGAGCGGGTTTTTCTTTTTTGTATTCCATGAAAGACCGGTTAAACCGGCGGCAAGAAGTACAGCGGATGTTTGAATAAATTCTTTTCGGGTTGAATATGGCATTAAACTAATTTTTGTTGACCATCAAATTTACCGGGTAATTTTTAAAAGAAGGTATAAGGGTAAATACTAATCGGATTTTTTAGATATTATTATTTGCAACTAAAAAAAACATAACTGGTAAATGCTGACTTTAGATCGCAAAGTCTTATAAATCCTGAAAACACTATTTACTTTTTTGTCTTGACACAATCCTTCGCTCCGCTCTGGATTAACAAAAAAAGTCAATCCCGCCTCTGGCGGGAGGAAAAACTAAAGCAGATCAAAAAAATCAGGCCATGGCTTCCCTCACTTTTTTTATAAGGTTGATCACTTTTATTTTCGGATCACCCTCGCCCAGGGTTTCAATGGGCAGGTAGCCTTTATACGATGATGATTTTATAATGGCGAATAATTTTTTCATATCCGTTTCCACTTCCTTTCCATTGATAAACACATTTTCTTTGATCTGCCAGTTAACGGTATGCTTTATAGATTTTGCAATTTCATCATAGGGATCGTGTACCCGGTAGCTGCCGGTATCCAGTATCAGCCCCAGCCATTCTGAATTGATGGCTTCGATCATCTTGTTCACCTGTGCGGCTGTTTGTATAAAATCATTATGATTTTGCAACCCGATGATAACGCCATATTGCTTTCCGTAATCCACGCAGGTTTGTATATCCTTCAGCATCCAGTCCGTTACCTGCTCTGTACTGATGCCTTCATTTTTCTGGTTGCCGGCAAATACCCTGATCACCGGTGCGCCGAGCTTTGCCGCCACTTCAATCCATTTTTTTACCAGTACTACTTCCTGCTCCCGTTTTGTTTTGTCCGCAACAGTAAAATCATTTCTTACACCCGTACCCGTTATCTCAAGGCCCAGCCCGAATGCTTTTCTTTTGATACCGAATAAATAATCATCCGGCGGCACCTGCGGATAGCCGCTGAAATAATATCCCGTAATATCTACGCCTTCAAAACCATTGGCTGCGCAAAAATCAAGCATATCACTGATGGTCATCTCTCCTTTTGAAAGTGGCCCGTTAAAAGAAAAAGCATTCAGACTTGTTTTTAAACCATTGGAGGTTTTTGCCATTTGACTGCCGGATGCAATTGACAATTTGGATGCAGAACAAGCGGATACAAGGACAGGTAATCCAACCATCGAGGCAAGAAACTTACGGCGCTGAATTGATTTACTCATAAAAGAAATATTTTATTTTAAAGAATGTTTTATTTAGTTACCTGGAAAAAAGTTGAACTAATCCATATACTCCCACAACGATAATGGAAAGAACACTGACCACAAAAGCTGTTTTATATAATAAGCCCGAAGGCAGTAATGAAACGCTCTTATTCCGAAAATAGATAGCGGCATACACGATCACAAAAAGCATAACAGAACCTACAATGCCTCCCGATACGATCATGATCACCGGCAATTTGATAAACAGGTAAGCCATTGCCCATATCATGGGGATGATCCATGCCAGCCAGCCGACCACTTTTTTCCGTTGCTGCTTATCGAAAAAATGGATCCAACCCAATTGCCCGAAAATATCAGGGAACACTCTTGTCCAGGCAGCCAGCGAAGCAAACACACTGGAGAATAAAGCAAAGAAAGCACCGGCCAGGTAAAGCGTTTTTGCACCCGGCCCCAGGGATTGTGTATAGATAAGCGCCAGGGTTTCTATCACCCCGTTTCCTTCAGGAATAACGGAACTGCCATATAATACCGCGGCGCCCAATAAATAAAAAGCCGCTGTAACAATCGTGTAAATGATCATGGCAATGATAGCATCCAGGTACATGACACCGATCCATCCCTGCGCTCTTTTTTTCCACTCAATACTTTCGTTGCGTGGCCCGGTATAAGCGGCATATCCTTTTTCAATACACCAATAATTGTAGGCTATAATTTCATCAGCACCTACACCGGTAATTCCAAAAGCACCAAAGGCAACAGCAACGATAGCCGGAGGTAATTTAAATTGCAGGCCTTCGGAAATATCAGCCCATGAAATACTAAAGGCGGTAAACTGTAACATAAAAACGGCAACAATGGTAGATACAGTGAATCCGGCGATCATTACCAGCGATACTTTTTCTATTACTTTATAATATCCTTTATAGATCATAGATGCGGCCGCCACCGCAATGAGGATGACCCATACATAAATAGGAAGAAAAGGAAAAAGCATATTCAGCACAATGGCCGTGCCGCCCAGTATGCCACCGATCTGAATAATTTTAAAAGATAAAAGGATGAACACGGTCCATACCACCCAGTTCCCTTTTCCGGAACGTGGTCCGGGCAATTCATTAAATGAATCGCATAGCCGTTTGCCCGGTGAGGATGGCTCTTTTTCCAAACTCAAGTTGCACGGCCACTTTTACCAGGCAACTGACAATGATAATCCAGAAAGCAATAAATCCGGCCCTGGCTCCCAGTGTGGTTGTGGCAATCAATTCACCCGAACCAACTATGGAGGCTGAAAGAATAAACCCGGGCCCGAGAAATTTTAATTTTTCCCTGAAAGATTGCGGTGGATCCTTTATTGTTTTTTCGGTGATGACATATGTGTCTGCAGTCATTAGTGGTTTGGGGTGCGTTATTGATCCGTTGAATTTATATTAGTGGCATTCTATTGCTGATCCTATCTGTTATTTATTTTTTTAGAATTTGATTTATCGTTTGACAATGTGTATTAAGTATTTTATGCGAAACCTTAAGATGATTGTGACTTTTTACTTTTATGCCTTGACGCAATCCTTCGCTGAGCCCTGGATTAAAAAAAAGTGCTGGTTCAAATCCCGCTGTTTGCGGGACCGGCTTCTTAACAGTTTACTAGTAATTTTCTTAACGTCATTTTTTCGGGGCCCGGTGGACTACAAAATTATTTTATGTCTTGTCAATAAATTGCTAGTGGTCTCCCTGGAGAACCGGTAGCACCCTTCAGCCGCAGCGGTGTGAACATAAAAAGAAATTTGTATTGCTGCTTTTCTGATAACATGGATTCAAAACTCATAAACTCCAAATTGAAAATACCATGCTGAAGAATTACCTCCTTATGCAAAAGATAATCAGGCCCCGCATCCATGATGGCATCAGATCCCACCATACTTGGTTTCATAGAAATGATCCAGGCAATCAATTCAGGACCCGGATGTGCCGACTTACCCTGCACTGATTTTTTATCCGGCCATATCCGCCACCAACCGAGGTTGAATAAAAGCGCATCACCAGGTTCTATATCTGATTCTTTCATACCCTGCTTTGCCAGCGCATTGCGTACATCGGCTACGGTGATCACATAATTCTCAGGCATCGTGTTCACACCCTTATAAGCGGCAAGGTCAATTAATATTCCCCTGGTGATAATGGGTTTTACATTTTCAATGCCTAGTTTTTGTAAACCATATGGATTTTTCATCTCCTCCCCATTCACGCCATTATAAAAAATATTCGCGGTTGATCCGTCTGCCATGGTCATTTGCCTGCCCACATGGCCCGGCCCGTCAAACTGTGTTCCCACCTGTCCTATTTCAGCGGTAACATATTCATCATTAAAAACAACTTTATCATCGCCCGTTGGTGAATAGGTTGGAAAGGATGGAATGAATAGATTATAACTTCGGGTCCCCGCCACAGGCATGCCTCTTTCATACATATGACCCAGCTCAAATACTTTTCCTGTTTTTACCAATGATAATGCTTTCACTATTTTTTCCGGAGTAATCCAATTAGAGCCGCCCGACTGATCACTGGCTCCCCATAATTTATTGGGCCACCAGGGACCTTCCGTTTTTGTTTGCGCATTAATTATTAATGCAGCAAAACAGGTGGCAAAAAAAAGCACTGCTTTGTGCAAATGCTTTTCCGAAAAAATTCTTTTCATAATATAATTGATTAAAAAAAGAAAGCAGGTTAAGGGTCGCTCTGCCTCAAACTGGTTTAGTCCTTATGTCATTTTCATTACGCCACGGACATAACCCACCGATTCCGCTAACCCGGGCAAGGGATCTTCACCATCTTTTTCAAATTCAAATGCCACATTTCCTTTATAATTTATTTTCTTCAGCATCTTTATAACTTTTGGGATATCAATAACACCACGCCCAATTTCAATGGGTGAATCATCTGCCGCCGCTTTCTTTACATCTTTCATATGCATATCATATAACCGGTCTTTATATTTCTCAAGCATAGGAACCGGGTCCTGGCCAATCCTGGTTACATGTCCTATGTCGATACAAAAACCAATGTTTCTATCAAGTCCTTTTATTTTTTCATAAACATCATTGGGGCTGGAATACATTTCATCACCGGGGCCATGATTGTGAATAGCTAATTTGATACCGGTAGTTTTTACTTTTTCATTCACCAGGGGCAATAATTCATGATTCGGCACACCTACGATCATTTCGAGACCTGCATGCCCTGCATAAGCAAATACATTTTCCACTTCCTGCGCTGTTTTCATATAGATAACACCGGCGCCATATAAATTCAACCCGGCCATCCTTACTTTGGCTGCTATGGCTTTTATATCCTCAGCGGAACTTTCCAAAGGCATATGCATCGATTTTAATGAAATAGCGGTAAAGCCAAGCCTTAAAGTCATTTTGATAGCCTCTTCCAGTTTGAAATTGCGCAATGTGTAGGAAGCCAGCGCCAGGTTAAGTGTTGTATGAGAAACAGACGGAGGATTAATAAATTGACCGGCACCACCTAAAGTCAAAGCACCGGGGATAGCGAGACCGGTTAATTTCAAAAATTCATTTCTTGAATATTTCATTATGGCAGTTTTAACTATTGAATTAAATAATGCAAGCAGGTCACTAAGATAAATCTTCTGAAGAATTAAATGAGAAATGAATGAATAAGGAATATCCGTTCCCGCTGCTCCCTGCTAATTGTTTAATTTTATATCAGCCCCGGTAAAAATCAAATCATGCATAGCTACTCCATTGCGATAATGGTTTATGGCGAATTAAATTCAACAAGGAATGTGCTTACTGAAGAAAAGTACAGGGGGCTTGCTTCTGCTTTTCTTGATGATGGATTCCGCGTTGATTCTGTCATCTATAATGATGCACTGGCTAAAAAGCTTGTCCTTGATTTACTGAGTTATGATGCAATACTGGTTTGGGTCAACCCGATTGAGCAGGGAAATGACCGGAAAATACTGGATGCTTTGTTATCGGAGCTTTCCAAAAAAGGATGCCTTGTTTCCGCCCACCCTGAAGTGATTTTAAAAATCGGAACCAAAGATATTTTATATACCACAAGAGATATGGAATTTGGTGGAGATACAAAACGATATGCCTCATTTGAAGAATTTAAAAAACAATTTCCAGGAACAGGCAATGCATCCGGAATAAGAATTTTGAAACAGTACAGGGGCAATGGAGGAAACGGCGTTTTTAAAATTGATACAACCCATATAAATAAAAGCAGGATTGGCATCACACATGCTCAGGGTGATGGAGAGGAAAGGATATTGTCAACAGATGATTTTTTTGAAGAGATGAAATTTTACTTTTCAAATGAGGGTATGCTGATTGACCAGGAATGGAATCCGAATATTATCAATGGCATGGTGCGTTGTTATGTAACAGGCAACCGGGTGGCGGGTTTCGGATACCAGGAAATAAATGCTCTTTACCCTTCAACAAAAACCGGTATAAAGCCCAAACCACCGGGCAGGCGATATTATTTCAGCGAGGATTGCGGCTTGTTTCGTGATCTTAAAGAAATAATGGAAACAAAATGGATAAACACTATACAAGAACTGACTTCTTTAAAAAATGACATGATGCCTGTAATATGGGATGCTGATTTTTTTATCAATACCATCAATACGGAAAACACAAAGGGAAAATATTCCCTGTGCGAGATAAATGCAAGTTGTGTATCACCATTTCCTGAAAGTGCTATTCCATTTATAGTAGAAGAGGTCCGGAACAGAATTGACAAGCAAAAAAAATAATTGATCACAGGCCGGGTCCCTTTTTAGATATAGAGATCAGGCCGGTGTTTTAACTGCCTGCCTGGCCAGCAATTTCCATTTTCCATCCAGCTTTTGCCAAACCAGCAAAACAAGCAGATCTGCTTTTCCCGCGACCTGATTATTTAATGTTTCACCCACCAGGTGATGCCGAACAATGGCTACATTTCCAGATACAGATATCGTTTGATCAGATAAGTTGATAGAGGTAAACAAAGATTTTCCACTTACCAAAGCGTTTACAAAGGCAGCCTTATCTTCAATCAAACCACTTGAATGTCCATAGGTTAGTTGTGAAGAAACCATCCCTTCCAAGTGTTGCTTTATCCGGGGTGAGCATTGCCTTACGAAGATTCTCTACAGATTGTGCTACCGCCTTTTCATCTTTTGTTTGAGCCAAAGAAACATTACCCAATAAAAAGCAAAATAAGATGGACGAAAAAAATTTAGACATAGGTTCAATTTTTAGAAGTTTTAATTAAAGTTATTTATCAATGACCACCGTTTCAAAATCGGTTAATTTATTTAATTTAAATGAGATCATCCCCTCCTTCCATGTATAAGGCAGGGGCCGCTTGCCTGCCAGTGTAAATACTCCGCTAGGTTTATACCCACAGCGAATACGAAAGGAAATATCATAAACAGGCAATGGCTCAAAATAAGTATTGCCGCTGAAGCCCGTCAGGTTGACCAGGTGTAATAACAATCCATCCGTAGTTTTTTTGTTGACATTCGCAGGAATATTTTTTGTGTATTGCTGCAGTATCGTTTCCACTCCTGGCGGGTGCGTTGGTCTGCAACATATCCTTTGCTTGCGGAAAAATAGTATCGATCACATCCAGCAAAATATTTTTATGCTGTTCGTATCCGTGCAGGTAATAAAGTTTGCCGATATTTTCCGGAAGAATCACATTTTTTGCTGCCCCATATTTTTTCATTCCCATTGCATAGTAGCCCGTGGGTTCGTGACCACCAATTATTTCCGGTGGACCCGGTCTTCCTTTGCTGAGAATGGGAAGGGAAACCATATCCGCCCCGGCAAGATCATATTGCCCCAGGTTAAATTTCCAGAAAAGCATTTTCTGCTGATTCAATCTTTTGTATAACGCAGGTTTATCAACTTCTAAATAATTGCCACTTCCTTCATAATCGCTTTTGATGATCCTTGCACCAAACAAGTCCATTAAGGCAGAAGCATTATCAAAAAAAGTTTTGTTGGTAGCTATCAAAGAGGTTCCCATCCTGCTTGCCTCTTTCAGGGTATGAATTGCTTCGTCATCCGCATAGGTTATATCCGGTAAAATGATCAGTTTGTATTGCTTTATTCTTTCCGCCCGGTTGGCTATTTGTGCATCTTCAATAATATCAAATGGCAAATGGGCTTCTTTCAGCATCAGCATTACGCCCCGGTATTCCTGCATGGCATCACCTGAAGGCCAGGTGCCGGGTGCTATAACAGCGATTTGTGCCGGAGATTTATATTTTCCAAAATAAGGTTCATACTTTTTGTGAAAGGCATATATCTTTTTTACAACGGCGAAATTTCTTTCATCCTCGTAGCCCCGCATATCACCCATCATACTGATATCAAGACCGGAACCATTGGCAATATTTTCATAAAAACGAATAGCTGCTTCTTCCGGCTCTATGGCATTGTATCTCGATTGAAAAGATATTTGCTGTATGCTGCTGTTGCTGATAATATGATCGGGATATGAATTACCCGCATTACCTACATTATCCGATGCCGAATAAGGCCAGTAGGGTAAACTGTTTGTTTGCGATTCATGACGAATGATGTCAACATATTTGTCGAAATAAGTACAAAGGGCAATATTTTTATTTTTTGATTTGATCAGATCATGCAGTCGTTTAGACCATTCCTCTATCGTTTGTTTTTTAAAGGCCGTGTACTTATGAAAAACGGTATCCTCCTTTTTTTCTTCTGCCGGTAAATTCAAACCGCTGTATTCATAGAATGCTTTTTTATCGTATTCATTCTGATCGATACCATAATAAATCCCTTCGTAGGCATTTCGTGTCTGGTAACCCGGCATATTCAGGAATATGCCATCAACAGGAAACAGATCGATCACTTCACTAATTATAGCAAACGCTTTCTCCTGTACATAGGGTGCATTGATTGAAACTACATACATATCAGTATTTATAATGCGTTCGCCTTTCTTTGAAATATAAAACCAATCCGGGTTTTCTTTATAAATACTTTCGTGTGCCCTGCTGAAATCAAACCGTACGATCACACGGATATTATGTTCATGACATTTGGATATCACATCGCCCAGCATATTTTTTTGCATATAGGGATTGATATAATGAAAAGGTAGCTTGCTGGGATAAAATGCCATGATGCCACCGGCGTTAATGATTAATGTATTGGCGGAATGATTAATAAGGTCTTCAACCAATGAATCAGGATTTAAGGTGGCGGCTTCATATGCGGGCAGGTTCACCTGAATCAGCCGCAGGTTATTTGCCTTCCACCATGGCATGGTACCCGGCCATGTCAATGCCTGTTTCGATTCTTGTGCAACAGATTGTAAGAAAAATAAAATTGAAAACAGAAACAGAAAGCCCGGCTTTTTCATGGACATAAAAATACAGGTAAATATTGGAGCAATATACCTGTTCATAATTCAAATCTTTACCCACTCACCTGGCGGGTATACATAAAAAAAGAATAATAGTATTACTTTTTGTTTATAAAGTATCAGGGGCATGAAACCTAAAGATAAATTGAACCAAGACTTTACAATATTACTTATATTCATGGTAGGGTAAATCGTATTATTTTTTCTTCAACCGAATGATTGTTTATGAAACGACGCCGTGTCATTAAAAGTCTGCTGGTCGCATCGGGTGGACTCATTACACTTCCTGCCTGGATAAGTTCATGCGGTATCAGTGACAAAAGCACACATCAATCATCCTTCTCTGCTTCTGAGCAGCAAATGCTTGCAAAAATTGCAGATACTATCATTCCTGCCGGGCAGTCAATAGGAGCACTGGCCGTTGGAGTTGATAAATTTTTACAGGTCCTTATTGATGATTGTTATGAGAAAGAAGTACAGGATAATGTGAAATCACAAATAAAGACTTTAGATGCTTCTGCCGGCTCATTACATAATCAATCATTTGCAGCCTGCAACCAGGCGCAACGGCAGGATATGTTAATGAAACTTTCTGACTCAGAAAATAAAGCGGAGAAAGATTTTTTTAATTTAATGAAATCAGAAACGATCCGTGGATTTAACACCTCGAAAGAAGTGATGGAAAATTATCTTCATTATAAAGTAGCACCGGGACATTATTACGGTTGCGTTGATTTAAAAGCATAACAAGATGCCAGATGATGTAAAAACAAGAACCTTTGATGCTATAGTCATTGGTTCCGGTGCCAGTGGCGGTTGGGCCGCCAAAGAACTTTGTGATAAAGGTTTAAAAACATTGGTACTGGAAAGGGGCCGCGAGGTAAAACATGGAGTTGATTATCCGACAGCGTCCAAAGCACCCTGGGATTTTCAATACCGCGGCACACTACCCATAGAAAAAAGAAAAGATTACCAGGGCGCCAGGTTTCTGCGTGAGGAAACATTACCCTGGGCATTGAAAGACGACGAGCAACCCTTTATACAGGAAAAACCATTTCGCTGGGTTCGCGGATATCATATGGGTGGTAAATCTTTAATGTGGGCACGCCAGACACAGCGATGGAGTGATTATGATTTTGAAGGACCCGCCCGGGATGGGTTTGCAGTGGACTGGCCCATCCGTTACAAAGACATAGAAGGATGGTATAGCTATGTTGAAAAATTTGCAGGCATCGCCGGAAACAGGGACGGTCTTGCTGTGTTACCCGACAGTGAAGTAATGCCGGGTTTTGAAATGAGCTGTATAGAAAATCATTTTAAAGAAAATATAAAAAAGAATTATAATGACAGGCATTTGATTCAGGCAAGGTGTGCCCATATTACCGACCCGCAGCCTATACATGTGCAGCAGGGAAGAAATAAATGCCAGAATCAAAATATGTGCAACAGGGGCTGTGTATATGGTGGCTATTTCAGCAGCAATGCTTCTACTTTACCATGGGCCGCTAAAACCGGCAACCTGACCATGCGGCCACATTCGGTAGTGCACTCCATCATCTATGATGAAAAGAAAGGGAAAGCAACGGGTGTAAAAATAGTTGATGGCACTACAAAGGATATGATTGAATATCATGCTCCTGTTATTTTCGTGAATGCTTCGGCATTAAACAGCAATGCTATATTATTAAACTCCACATCGCAACGTTTTCCAAACGGACTTGGAAATGACAGCGGTATGCTGGGTAAATTTATTTCCTGGCATAATTACCGTGGTAAAGGTGGCGCCGATTTTGAAGGCTACACAGATAAAAAAACAGATGGCAGAAATCCAAGCAATAGTTATATCCCCCGGTTCAGAAATGTATTGAAGCAAGAGATGGATTTTTTAAGAGGTTATGCCATTGGTATTGGTGGTGGAAGAGGATTGTCGTCTGACACCGGAATGATAGGTGACCAGCTGCGAGAAAACCTGCTTAACCCATCCTATGGCAACTGGCATTTGAGCAGCTGGATGATGGGCGAATGTGTACCACTTGAAAAAAATCATGTTCGGTTACATGGCGACCTGAAAGATAAATATGGCATTCCCCAACTGATCGTATCCTGTGAATGGGATGCCAATGATGATAAGATGGTGGAAGACTATATTGAACAAACAAAAGAAATGTTTGCAAAAGCAGGATTCATCAACATTAAAGCAGATGATAGTAAGTCGCCGCCGGGATCTGATATACATGAAATGGGAGGCGTTCGTATGGGCCATGATCCAAAAACTTCTTTACTTAATAACTGGAACCAGTTACATCATTGTAAAAATGTTTTTGTAACCGATGGCGCCTGTATGACATCAACAGGAACTCAAAACCCAACACTTACCTATATGGCACTAACGGCCCGTGCAGCCGACCATGCTGTGGAAGAATTAAAAAAAGGAAATATCTGATATTCAGAGTTAGAATTGAAATTGTGAAAACGAAAACCCAGGTGATTATATTCTTATTAAATAAATAATCAGAAACTATAAAATAAATTCCATGATTAAAGTTATCGCCCCGTTGTTATTGCTGAGTATTATATTATCAGTTGATCAACCAACCTGTGCTCAAAAAAAGAAACCTTTATTTACGGCACCCATCGGTATTGCGCCTTTCACTTTTCGAAAAAGTTTTCCCAATGGAGTGGCGACTACCCTCGATACAATTAAAATGATGGGCTTTACAGAAATTGAAGGTGGCGGAGGTCGCATGCCACCGGAAGAATATAAAAAACTTTGTGATGAGCGGGGGTTGAGTATTCCCTCCTTCGGCGCCGGGTATGACCAGGTCGTTAACCAACCGGATTCCATTATATGGAGGGCTAAAATATTCGGAGCTAAATATGTTATGGTAGCCTGGATACCGCATAAGACCGGATCTTTCAATTTTGAAAATGCAAAAAAAGCAGTGGAAGATTTTAACAGGGCAGGGAAAATATTAAAGGAAGGTGGTGTTACCCTCGCTTATCATGCCCATGGCTATGAATTTCTTCCTTATGAAAATGGAACTCTTTTGGATTATATGATGGAAAACACTAACCCCGACTATGTATCTTTTGAAATGGACATATTCTGGATATGGTTTGGTGGTGGCGACCCGGTTGCATTGATGAAAAAATACCCGAACCGGTGGACGCTGATGCATATGAAAGACATGCGGAAAGGAACAAAGAAAGATTTGACAGGATTAACTTCAACAGATAATGATGTTACGCTGGGTACCGGTGAATTGAATTTACCGGCGATACTAAAAACAGCAAAAGAAATTGGGATCAAACATTATTTTATAGAAGATGAAAGCGATGTATATATGACGCAGGTTCCTAAAAGTATAGCTTACCTGAAAAGTTTAAAAGAGTAATTTTTTATTCGATGATGGTATTGATAATACAACATTTGTTTAAAAGCAATCAGCAGCATGGTAAATTGAATTGATAATTTAAGTTCAGGTAACCCTTCTGTTCAACCAGCAATAAATAATTAAATGATGAGATCCGGTCGCAGAGGTTTTATAAAGAAAAGTGCTACGCTGGCGTCGGCCATTACGTTTGGAGGAATGAGCCCTGCTATGGCCTTCCCTAACCCCCATGCAAAAGAAAAGTTAAATAACCTGGCAAAGGATGCCGGTATGCAAATGAGTGAAGCTTATTTCTGGGGCATGGACGAAAGAAGAATGGCGTTTATGAAGCAACTGGATGTACTGGGTGCTGTGGGTGGAATTAATCCCGGTTTAAGTAACCACAAAGATGCAGCGCCATGGGATCCTAAAGTTATCAGTGCAAATAAAGAAGCCTGGGAAAAGGCAGGATTAAAATTGAATGTAATTGAAGGACCTCCCGCCCTTGGCAACAAAACCAAATTGGGTCTTGCCGGCAGAGATGAAGAAATTTCAAACTTCATCACCTTCATGAAAAATCTGAAACAATATGGCGGCATTGATATTATCTGCTATAACTGGATGCCTGTGATCAGCTGGTACCGTACAAAAAAAGATCAGCCCGGCCGCGGCGGTGCACTGGTAACAGCTTTTGATTATGATGAAGTAAAAGATTTACCCAATACAGAATTTGGCGTTGTCACTAAAGATGACTTATGGAAAAACCTGGCTTATTTTCTGAAAGCCGTAGTGCCGGAAGCAGAAAAGATAGGAATGAAACTGGCGATGCACCCCGATGATCCGCAGGTGGACAGTATTAAAGGCATTGCCAGGATTATGACCACACTGGATAATTTTAACCGCATGCTTGATATAGTGAAGAGTCCGAACAATGGCATCACCATGTGCCAGGGAAATTTTTCCCTGATGGGTCTCGATATTCCAACCATTGTTCATGATTTTGGAAAACGGGGGCTTATTCATTTTGTTCATTTCCGGAATGTACGCGGGGGCAAATTTAAATTTGAAGAAACTTTTCATGACGAAGGACAGATTGATATGTATGCTGCCATGAAAGCCTATTATGATATTGGGTTCAAAGGACCGATAAGACCAGATCATGTGCCTACCATGGCCGGCGACAGTAATGATCATGCCGGTTATAGTAATATTGGTTCTTTATTCGCTTTTGGATATATGCGGGGCCTGATGCAGGCTATCAGCAATGGAAAGCGGGGATAGTTTTAATTAGCATTGATAAACGACTTATCTGAAAATTAATAACTGATCTGTTTTCGCTGGTATTTTAATAAAAGATCTTTAAATGATCCTGAGATTTATTCTATCCTCTCTAAACTCTTATTTCATTATTCTATACAATTGTATTTATTCAAAAAATTAATCCTTTAATATTTGTAACCATGAAATGAGCCACGATAATGCTGATCACCAACCGGGATGATTATCTGGCGAATTCCATTTGGCTAAAACAAATAAAAAATAAACAAATGAAAAATAGTTTAAAGCAACTTTCACAAGAAAATAAAAAACAGGAAAAGGCTGAAGCAACAGCAGCGCAATCAGAAATCAACAACCCCGCCACAAAAGATAACCGCCGTCATTTTTTAAAGAAAACAGCATTGGGCGGAATCGCATTGACGGGATTAATGAACTTAAGGGTAGAAGATGCTATTGCACAGACTACTTCAAAGGTTCCAAGGTTCGGATCGCCTTCTGATCTGAAAATAACGGATATGCGCTACACCACTATCAGCAATGGAACCGGAGCTACCAATGCCCGCAATGTGATCCTTCGTATTGACACCAACCAGGGAATATATGGCCTGGGTGAAGTAAGAGATGGAGGTGATGCTAAGTTTGCGCTTTATTTAAAAAGCAGGATACTTGGGCTAAATCCATGCAATGTGGAAATGATCTTTAAGATCATCAAACAATTTGGTGGCCATGGAAGAATGGGTGGTGGCGTATGCGGTGTGGAGATGGCGCTCTGGGACCTGGCAGGCAAAGCATTTAATGCACCCGTTTGGGCCATGCTGGGCGGAAGGTATCGTGAAAAAGTAAGATTGTATTCTTACATACCTAATTCAGGAGGTAAACCATTGGCAGAAATGGACCTCAATCAATTTAAAGCGGATGTAAAAAACAGGATGGAAGTGCAGGGATTCACCTGGTTGAAAATGCATCCGGGTATAGAAAAGATCAGAAAGATTCCCGGTACCACCGTAAACACAAAATTTATTCCTGGCTTTAATGAAAATGTTTCTTCTTCAAGAAGTCAAAGCTATCTTTCTTACCAGAATACCCGCCATGCATTTACTTCCGTGCAGGTGACCAATAAAGGACTGGATGAGCTGGCAAAATATGTGGACACGATCCGTAGCATCGTCGGTTATGATATTCCTCTTTCTGCCGATCACCAGGGACATTTTGATCTCAATACCTGCATCCGGGTTGGCAATGCATTGGAGCGTTTTAATCTAGCCTCCTTAGAAGATTTTCTTCCCTGGGATAATACCGGGCAATTAAAGATGATTACTGATTCTATTAATACGCCTACCATGACGGGTGAAGATATTTACCTGAAAGAAGAATTCATCAAGCTTTGCAATGCGCATGCTGTTGATATTATTCAACCGGATATGGGATCATCGGGGGGCATACTGGAAACAAAAAAGATTGGCGACTATGCGGAAGAAAAAGACACACCCATGGTAATGCATTTTGCAGGAACACCTATTTGTTTTATGGCCAATGTACATTGCGCAGCAGCCACACAAAATGCGCTGGCCCTCGAAGTGCCCAACCAGATCGTTGATAATCCCTGGTGGCCCAACCTGGTGAAGATGGTGGGTAAGCAACCGCTGTACACAAAAGGATATGCCAATGTACCGGATGATGCGCCGGGCCTGGGCATTGAATTAAATGATGAAGAAATGAAAAAACATCTTCATAAGGAAGATGAAAGTTATTTTGAACCAACACCACAATGGAATGAAGTACGCTCTTATGACAGGCTTTGGAGTTAACCATATGAGAAAAATATATTTGCTGATCGCCATTATTTCTGTTTTCCTGGCAGGCAGCAAACCTTTAGATCCATTTCCGCAAGTGGAAATAAAGAATGGTTTAATTCATGCCCGTCTTTACCTGCCCGACGCAAAAAACGGCTACTACCGTGGATCAAGATTTGACTGGTCGGGTGTAATGCCGGAACTTGGATATAAAGGCCATACTTATTTCGGACAATGGTTTGAAAATTATAGTCCCGTTATCCATGACGCTATCATGGGCCCCGTTGATGCTTTTTATCCGGTTGGTTATGATGAAGCAAAAACAGGAGATCCTTTTCTTAAGATTGGGATAGGCATGGTTACAAAGCCTGAAGAACCCAAATACTCTTTTGTAACCCCCTACACTATTTCAAATGCGGGCAAGTGGAAAGTGAAAAAAAGATCGGACCGGGTTGAATTCACTCATACGCTTAAGGATAAAGATTATGCTTACACTTATAAGAAACAAGTTCAGTTGAAAAAGGATAAACCAGAAATGGCATTGAACTATCAATTAAAAAATATGGGTAAACAAACGATCGAAACCAATGTATTCAATCATAATTTCTTCCTGATCGATAATCAATATATTGGACCTGACTACACAGTCACCTTTCCATTTAAACTGTCATCTGCGGTGGAGGGCAAAGCTGAACTGGGTATGATACAGGATAACCAGATCCTGTTTCATAAAGAACTGGCAAAAAATGAACACCTGTTTTTTCAATCTCTGCTAGGTTTTGGGAACAGTTCAAAAGATTACGATATAAAGATTGAAAATAAAAAGACAGGAGCCGCCGTCAGAATAACCAGTGATCAGCCCATTTCAAAATTAGTTTTCTGGTCGGCACAAAAAACAATATGTCCCGAGCCCTATATAAATATAAAAGTAAAACCCGGGGAAACGTTTCGCTGGACAATTAACTACCAGTTTTATATTGCAGAAAAAACAAACCCTGATTAATACAAACAGGCACGTTGTTTTTATAAATTGTTTTTATAGAACTGCAGTTGTGTAATAATAATGGCTCATACACAACATGCGGATGGTTACTTATTCTCGTTGTGAGGCAACCTAAAAGATTTGAAATTGTTCGGGAAAACATGTTAGGGAAAAAACAAGGTTCAAATCAACCTTACGGAATACCTGGACTATACCCATGGCCGGTATAATTCTGGCATCAACTTTGAAATTATAGCAGTAATAAATGATATAGAATAATTTTTATTACTAAAAAGACAAATTATGAATAGTAAGGATTTCACCACTACGATTGTAGTGGATGCACCGGCCCGCGAAGTTTTTAATGCAGTGAATAATGTAAGGGGTTGGTGGTCTGAAAATATTGAAGGATATACGGACAAACTAAATAGTGAATTTTCTTATCACTACCAGGACATACATCGCTCCAAGATGAAGGTCACTGAACTTGTGACTGACAAAAAAGTTGTCTGGCATGTGCTTGACAATTATTTCAAATTCACAAAGGATGCAACGGAATGGATTGGCACAAATGTGATCTTCGAGATTTCCGGTAAAGAAGGGAAAACAGAATTGAAATTTACTCACCAGGGCCTTGTACCGGAATATGAATGTTATACAATTTGTCATGATGCCTGGACAGAATATATTCAGGGGAGTTTAAAAAATCTTATAACAAAAGGCAAAGGCAATCCAACACCAAGAGAGTTAGAAAAGGAAACCCTTTAGCAACAAAAAATCAGTGAGCTGATCCTAATAAATTAGAAGCAACTAAAGTTTAAGAAGGAAATTTGTATTGTGATACTGTCAATGTTGATGAAAAGCCTGCGAAACAAAATGCAGCACTTCCGGCAATGCTTCCCGCCAATACACCCAGCTATGCCTGCCGTCGCGGATACGAAACTCATGGGGTATATCTTTTTTTCTCATGGCAATATGCACCAGCGAATTTCCTTCATATAAAAAATCATCATCTCCGCAATCGATATACCAGCGAACGGATTTTTTTAAACTGTCCGGCATGGCATTGACCAATGCCGGTACACTCTGGCGATTAAAATATTTTACGATCAATGAATCGGCGATATTCGGATTATCTCTTGTTACCCTCGTCTTTGCATCTTCCATGGTAAGCGGTCCCGTGCCGGCACTCAGTGGGCAGGCGGAAGAAAATAATTCAGGATGATGCAATGCATAGGTAAATGTTCCGTCGCCGCCCATAGATAAACCACTCACGGCTCTGAATCTTTTTTCTGATTTGATGCGGTATTTTTTTTCAACAAAAGGCATCAGTTCTTCAAAGAAAAAATCTTCATACCGCCAGCTGCCTGTAGCATTGTTTGAATAACCCCGCTGGCCGGTGTTGGCATCCGGCATAATGATCACCATCGGAGTAGCTTTGCCTTCTTTGATCGCTTTATCTGCGTAATGTTTTACTTCACCAAATTGCACCCAGCCGGTTTGATCATCACCCCCACCATGCAACAGGTAAAGAACCGGGTAACTGCGCTCGGACTGTTCATAATCCGGGGGCAGGTACACGGCATACTTCCGGTCCATTTTAAGTATGTTACTTTTCATAGAAAGATTGTCCATTACTTTCCCACCCTGCGAAAAACAAAAAACCGGCAGACATAAAAAAGCAATAATTAAATAGTACAATTGTTTATTCATATATGGTTGCTTTAAAATTATTGAGGTGGTTTAAAGTTAAGTAATTGCCATGTTGGGATAATTAAATAATACTGCAAATCATTTTTTGTACGTCAGCTTTAATGGACACTTCTTAATAGTTCAAGAGATTAAAAAATAGTTTCCATATGTGGAAACTTATGTTATCTTCGCAGAAACGAATTAGTTGCGACATTTTCAAACTCGGTTTTTAGAAGAAGCCAATGAATTCATCGCCGGACTTGACCCTAAAGCGGTCAGGAAAATTTTTTATAATATCGACTTAGCGGAACAAACCAATGACCCAAGACTGTTTAAGAAATTGCAAAAGGAGATTTGGGAGTTAAGGGTTCGCTTTGGTGGAAAACAAATTCGGTTACTTGCTTTTTGGGACAAAACTGACGATCAGGAAACATTGGTTTTAGCAACACATGGTTTTGTCAAAAAGGTAGACAAAGTTCCGGCGAACGAAATTGAAAGAGCAATTAATATCAGGAAAAAATATTTTGAAACCAAATCAAAAAAATAATATCATGGCAAAGACAGTGATAAAATCTTATTCACTTTCCGAGATGAAAGACAAATATATAGGTAAGACGGGTACGAAAGAGAGAGACCAATATGAATATGAATTAAACATGGACGTTTTAAGTCACATGATTAAAAAGGCAAGACAGGAGCGTAATCTCACTCAGGAACAACTTGGAAAACTTGTGGGTGTTCAAAAAGCACAAATTTCAAAATTGGAAAGCAGTGCAAACAGTGCGACAATTGATACAGTACTTAAAGTTTTCAAAGCATTGAAAGCTGACATACATTTCAATGTAACCATTGAAAACCGAAAGCTTCAATTATCATAATAGCGTAACGAACGCAAAAAATGGAGTTTGGCGTTATTGTAAGCAGGACGTTTTTAAATATCCCGACAACGCCCAGCAATGTTCCTTTATAAAATTGAATTCATCATAACGATTACCGGTAAAAAGACGGAAGACTAATTCCTCTGGCACCGTAAACTGGAACCGGCTCTCCCGCTTCTATAGCTCCCAGGTCAGGAGCTTTCCCTTTATATCCATCATTCACGTTTGGCAACATCATTCCCTTGTCCACTGCCTTTCCTTTTTGATTTAATGAAAAATTGATATCCGCTGAATGGTAAATACGGTGAGGGGTTGCAGGATCAGGAGCCTGCATGGACGTAAATATATCATAGTCTATTTCTATACCATGCTTTTCCAAACCACTTGCTTCAGATAAGCTTTTCAGTGATGTATATCCTTTTACATCTTTTTCCTTTGTTGAATAGTCTCTTATTTGTCCGTTTGCAGGAGAACTCCATAGATACTGATCTCCACCTTTTCGGTTGGGACGATAACCATTGTAATCATAGGAGGAATAAACAGTCGCCATGGGGAATGCCGTAACAGGCCGGTTATCCGCATCTCCACCCAGGAATAAATTATTCCTGAAATGTGCATTGGAAAATATTTCTGTATTCCTGTTTTCACTTATAAACGTATTATGATAAACATAAAGACCTGATGGCTTCGCTTTGAATTTTAAAGCAAATCCATTAGGTATATTATAGCATACATTACGAATAAAATAAGCTGGCCCGCCAAAAACAGGTTGGGCACTCAGTCCGCACTGGCCGGCATTTACGCCCCGGTTTCTCATTACCCTGATATTGTGTACACCACCGTCCGCTTCTATAAAATCATCGACCACCAAATGAATATCATTATTATAAATATCAATGGATACTGCTTTTAAATCCTGTTCTTTTTCCGGAGTACCATAAGTGGAAACGTTAATGCCATCATGAAAAAACGCTATGGAATTATGACAGATCACATGACCGGAACCATATACTTTTATGGCCATATAGCTAAAAAGCTGGCTGGGAGGATAAATGCCCGGATTAGCCCAGCCACGGAGGCGGTACCTGTCATCCCGGCCCAGGATGATATTATCGGCTATGTAAAAATTTTTTGACCCTGCGTTTTCAGTAATGACCCCGATGCCCACATCTTCCATGCGGCAGTTTTTTATCGTTAAGTTTTTGGCGCCTGTTACTTCTTTAAGGCCTGCAGAAAAAACTATATCTGTATTTCTGAAAGTGAGGTTTTCAAACAGGTGATGATCCGTAGCTGTTACATCAAACAACCGGTGCGCCCCTGCCCCATCAATAATAGTTTCGCCATCTCCGGCACCCCTGATAACAATGGGACGATCAGCAGTTCCTTTAAGTGTAAGGACATAAGTGCCATCAAAAGAGATTCCGTATGGATCCACATAATTCAACCGGTCAGCTTTGTAAACGCCTGCATGCATCAGTATAATATCACCGGGATTTATTTTTCGTTCTGTTACCACCGACCAGTCTCCCAGACCGGAACCATAGTATGCGGCTTTCAATCCTAAAAAAGAAGGTTCCTCTTTTTTTCCCTTCCAGTCAGCAGGGTAAACATGCAAAATTTTTCCATCAGCCGCAGCTTTTGGCTCTGCTCTTGTCCGAACTTTTACCGTTCGTATTAATTCTCCTTCTGCAGCATCCGGATCTTTCATGGTAAACCTGCATTCATATTCCGTATCGGGAGAAAGATCAAGTATGCTTCCGGCAAATAAATCGGGAACCAGGTACTCCAGTTGCTCCGCTTCCCGAAATATCCGCTCACCGCCAATTCTTAATAGAGGCAAAGCTTCTTTCCAGCTATTGGCACCAACGATCCGGTAAGCAGTTTCTACCGTGGCATTCCTGTTTGCATCGCCCGTAAACTGCCATTCAAATCCAAGGTTCATTAATGTTGGCGGTTCCGTTATAAAATTTCCTGCTTTAATTCCATCCTGCGCAACTGCAATATGGAAGAACAACAACATTACAAGACTAACCGCAATAATTTTTTTCATATAAAGACAGGTGATTTTAATTTTTATTGATGGATGCACTTTTTGCCAGTTCAATATCTTTTTCAACATCCGGTCTTAATTTCTCCCAATGAAAACGAAGCTCATCATTTTCTTTCCAGTGTTTTCCATCCTGCTCGCTATAATGAACCAAAGGCATATCATTATAAACCGGTCTTGTTATGGCAATGACGACATCCCAATAAGCAAGGGCTTTTTGTAAATACTGTACCGCTTGTTGTTTGTTTGTTTCTCCACCTTTTGCTCTATATGTTTCCAGCGCAACCGCTCCTTTTATTTTTGCTGCAAGATGCAATCCCAGGTTAGCCCACGCCTTAATATCAGCCACCTCGTACATCAAATCATTATTGTGCGATACATTAATATTTTTTACCAGCTCCAGTGCTTTATTACAATCTTTCTCCAGCCAGGCAGCAAGTACAGGAGGTGTTACTCTTTTACTGTCAAATGTTCCGCCTGATGTTATTGTTTTTATATAATCGGCGACGGATACATAAGCAGGGTCTGTTACGGGTTGGTTAATCAACCTGTCAACTGAAATATATCCTACTCTTTTTATTTTATTATCCAGCGCCATAAACCCTTCGCTGTAGAGTGTGAAATCCCATCCAAAATCAAAAAGGGAGGCCAGGCGCAAAGGAGTAGCACCAGCTAGCGCCGAAGCCTGTAATAAATTTTTTCCTTCTTTACCATACCTGCGTGTAAATTCTGCCTGGAAAATATCATCGGTTGCGGAAGGATCATAAAGTAATCGTCCCCATATTTTATAAAACAGCCATTGCCTTTCAAATGCATACTTCCAGTCTACTGGGATACCTGGTTTTTGTAAAATAATCTTTGGCAGGAATATAAGTTTCAGATCCTACAAAATAACCACCAACATAAGCAGGTGTATTGCGTGCAATATGTTCCCGTACAAAACCAGGTACTCCCCAGCGCAGGCAAAAAAAATCTTCATTACGTGCTGTCCAGGTGATCTTGTAATTTTCCGGAAGCGGATTAAATAATGCATCATACATTTTACCTCCATGCACTTTTACCAACTGAGGAGTGGAATGTGCATGCGACCAGTTGAATTTTAAATCACCCCATACCGGGCCATCAATGAATTCCAGGTTGCCTTCCGCTTCTATAACCTTTCTTGTTAATCGTTCGGTTTCTATACTAGTCGATCCTCCGGAACCGGTATTAGCCGAAAGAGGAATCCGATGTACCAGTTTTAATTTTCGGCCTGCCAGCCGCATGCCTTCAATAATGGTTTCCTTCAACCATTCCTCTCTTTCTTTGGGTGTCATTCCGCCCATATACTCACCATGCGTAAGTCCCATCCCGGTTATTTCCGGATATTCCTGCAACAGTTGGGTTACACTCTCACTTGTATATCTTTTTATAATTTCAGAAGTATCAGCCCTACCAAAAAAGAAATCATTAACCGGGTTATCAACGGCAACCTGGTGGGCTTTAGCAAAGGCAGGGCTTACAAAAATGTTAAACGGAAAAATATAAATTTCTATTGCCCGCTCCTTTGCCAAACGAAAAATACCATGAAAAAGATCCTGCCATTCTTTTAATTCTTTTTCATTCCAGGGACAGGCTTCAGGAAAATTTTTTGCCCTGATCATATAACTGTAGGGATGCAAATTCCATAAGGTAAGGGCATTGAACCTGTTTTCCGCCATCATATCCAAAAAGGCTTCCCAATAATTTAAATCCTTACAAGTTTCTATGTGCTGGTCAAGAGAATAACTTCTTCGGTAGGTATCCCAGGGAAGATCAAACTTGATAGCTCGAAATGGAAGAGCAGCTTGAGCTTTACTTGATTTGATATTTTTTAATTGTATCCCGTTGCCAATATCTTCAGTGACAGATAGTGCGCCATAGATTAATCCTCTTTGATCGCCACCGGTTACTATTATTTGCTTTCCATTATTTAGAATGGTATAGGCTTCACCGGTTAATTTGCTTGTGTCCACAGAAAGCTGTACAGTAAAATCGGCCGGAGCATTTTTTATAGTCATTCCTTTTTTTGAAAACGCCTTCTTCAGCATAGAAGCAGCATAAACGCCACCCGGAATCTTTTCTTCAGAAACTACCTGTACGCTTTGACAAAAGCTTGTTGAAATAAATCCAAATAGAGAAACGAGGAGCAGGCTATTTTTTCTTTTCATGCCGGTAATTATCATTATCAATACTTTTTTGAAATAACAGGTAATGATTCCTTTGCTAAAACTATGTCCCGCTGCACCTGTGGTAAATACTTTATCCAGCTAAAATATTCCGCATCCTTTTTTGTATGTAAAGATGAATTGTACCCATCAATATAGGGCACTTCGCTGTAATGAGCAGATGTAATGTTACCCAGTTTTTTCCAATGACTAAGACAGCTTGTTAACAACTGTACTGCTTTTTCTTTTTGTGATTTTACTCCTGTTAACCGAAACCGCTCCAGCGCCACTCCGGCCCGCAGTTTATCCGCAAAATATAAACTCAGGTGTGCCCATGATTCCAGGTCATCCAGTTCGCAGGACAAGGATGCGGATGCAGCCCGGCGCAATGGCGTGATAAGGGAGATTACCTTTTTACCATCCGCTTCAAGAGAATCAGCCAGTACCAGGGGTGAAAGTTTTCCCTTTTCCAACATTTTATTTCCAACTACAGCCGCTGCATAATTTTTTATGGAAATGTATTTGGGATCCAGAACGGGATGATCGATCAGTTCATTGATTGAAATAAATGCCGACGCTGAATCAAACAAACCTCCATTAGCTGGATAGGGCGCCAGAAAGCCTTCTGAATATAATGTATAGTCCCAGGTGGCTGCAAAAAAGGAAGCCAGTTTCAGTGGCATCTGGCTGGCATGCGCATAGGCTTTTAATAAACGATCACCCTTTTGATTGCCATAACGATTATTAAATTCTTTTTCAAAAACTGCATCCGGCGTAGATGGATCATAGAGTAAACGTCCCCAAAGCATATAAAACAGCCATTGCTTTTCAAAAGCATATTTCCAGTTACGATGGCCATTATCTAAATGAGAAAAATCTTTGGCGGGAATATATCCTTCCGATCCAACAAAATATCCATTTACATAGTCATGAGTATTTGCAGCAATATGCTTTCTTATAAAGTCAGGCTGACCCCAGCGTAAAATAAAAAAGTCCTCATTACGGATCATCCATTCAATGCGATAATTGGAAGGCATGGGATTCCAATAACCATCGTCCCGCTTTCCTGAATGTGAATCATGCGTCAAAGCCAGCACGGGTGTAGAATGTCCATGCGACCAGTTAAATTTAACTTCAACTAAAGTGGTATCAGGAAGACGGGCGTTATCGATCACTCTTCTCATTTCTGCAGGATCGGATGACAATACAGAACGATGAATAAGTTTAACCGGCCTG